>VOPW01000001.1 GCA_007994965.1 Piscinibacter aquaticus
CATCTGGCCGTACTCGCTGCGGTTGCGGGTGATGTAGTGCTCGCCGGTGGCAGCGCTGCGCTCGGCCACCTTGCGCGCCAGCAGCGAGTAGTGGCGGGCGAACAGGCTGCGGATGCCGCGCCGCGCCTGCGCCTGCTGGGCCAGCTCGGCGATCAGGCGCAGCAGCTCGCGGCCGGGCTGCGGCGCCAGCAACGTGTTGAGCAGGGCCTCGATGCGGTCGCAGCGCGCGTGCAGCTGGTCGACCTCGAAGACGATGTCCACCGACACGCCGTATGCCTCGAGGTGCGTGCGCACGCTGGCCGCGGCGCGCCGGCAGGCGTCGAGCAGCGCACGCAGGTACTGCGCCTCCTGCAGCAGCGCGGCGTTCTCGCCGGCGCGCGCGCGCTCGCCGAGGCGCTCGGCCGCACTGGCGAGCTGGCGGAACGGATCGTCGGCGAGCAGCTCGGCGCTGATGCGCTGACGCAGCGCGGCGGAATGCCCCGAGGCGCGCACCGCGGCGGCCGGGTAGGCAATGCCGTCGATCAGCGGCTCGCGCCATTCGCGGCCTTGCGCGAACACCGGGCCGAGCGCCTCGACGAGGCGCGCGAGCGTGTCGTCGTCGATCGCCGCCAGCCACTGCGCGTCGCGTTCACTGGGGAAGAAGAGGGCGAACAGTTCGCCGAGGTCCTGCGTCTCCGGCGTGATCGGCAGCAGGCGCAGGCGCAGCCGCTGGCCGAGCTCGCCGAAGAAGTTCATGCGCGGCGAGAAGCCGAAATCGGCGAACAGCGCCACGGTGTCGACCTCGCGCCAGAAGCGCGCGAGCAGCGCGCCGACCGCGAGGCGGTGCGGCTCGTGGCGCTGCAGCACGTTGAGCAGGTGCTTCAGCCGCAGCACCGGCAGCGGCGTGCTGCGCTCGGCGGCCTCGTCCAGTGGCGCGCGGCGCAGCCACTCCATCAGGCGCACCAGCCACAGCTGCCGCTCGGCCAGCGAGGCGCGCGGGTCGGCTGCGTTGAGCAGGGCGGTGAGGTCCCAGCCCGAGCCGGCGCGCGAGGGCGAGGCGCTCAATGCAGCGACGAGGCGGTGGTCAGCCCGAACTCGGGCACCGGCGAATCGAAGGGATGCGCATCCTCCGTCATGCAGAAGAAGGTGCCGCGCATCGTGCCGTGCGGCGCGCGGATGCGCGTCCAGCTGGTGTACTCGAAGCTCTCGCCGGGCTTGAGCAGCGGCTGGTGGCCGACCACCGCGAGGCCGCGGACCTCCTCGGTGTGGCCCTCGGCATCGGTGATGACCCAGTGCCGCGCGATCAGCTGTGCGGTCACGTCGCCGGTGTTGCGGATGGTGATCGTGTAGGCGAAGGCATGCTCGCCGCTGGCCGGGTCGGACTGCTCGGGCAGCGGCCGCACCACGACGGTGTTGGTGAACTCGGGTCGTGACATCAGGCGCATTCTAGGAGCGCACCTAGAATTCCCTCGATCCCCAGGGCCCTTCCGTCATGACCACCTATCGCATCGCACCCAGCATCCTTTCGGCGGACTTCGCACGCCTCGGCGAGGAGGTGCGCGACGTGCTCGCCGCCGGCGCCGACTGGATCCACTTCGACGTGATGGACAACCATTACGTGCCCAACCTGACCTTCGGCCCGATGGTCTGCGAGGCGCTGCGCAAGCACGCGGTGACGCCCGCGGGTCATCGCGCGCCGATTGACGTGCACCTGATGGTGCAGCCGGTCGATGCGCTGGCCACTGCCTTCGCCAAGGCCGGTGCCGACCTGGTCAGCTTCCATCCCGAAGCCAGCGCGCATGTCGACCGCACGCTGCAGCTCATCAAGGCCGAAGGCTGCCGGCCGGCCTGGTGTTCAACCCGGCCACGCCGCTCGATGTGCTCGAGTGGGTGATCGACAAGGTCGACCTGGTGCTGATCATGAGCGTCAACCCCGGCTTCGGCGGCCAGAGCTTCATCCCGGCGGCGCTGAAGAAGGTCGAGCGGGCGCGCCAGCTCATCGATGCCAGCGGGCGCGACATCCGCCTCGAGGTCGACGGCGGCATCAAGGTCGACAACATCCGCGCGGTGGCCGACGCCGGTGCGGACACCTTCGTGGCCGGCAGCGCGATCTTCGGCCAGCGCGACTACAAGGCGGTGATCGACGCGATGCGCGCGCGGCTGGCGCGCTGAGCGCGCGCCGGCGCCGTCAGCGGCGCTTGTAGACGCCGCAGCCGAGCACCAGGCCGTCTTCCACGGGCTCGACGTACGAGGTCTTGGCAGCCACCTCGCCGGTGACCGGGTTGGCGAAGTCGTAGTCGACCCAGCCACCGCCGCGCGCCGCGCAGGCGAAGGCGTCGGCCACCAGCTTGTCGCCGTTGACGCCGCGCACCTCGCGCACCGAGGTGCCCACCTTGGCCGCGTTGCCGCCGAACGCGCGGTAGATGCCGTTGCGGTCGAAGGCGAAGACATACATGTCGCGGTCGGTCCAGGCCGCGGCATCGCCGGTGATCGCCTGCAGCGCCGCCGGCCCGCGCTCGCGGTACAGCGCCACGGCGCGGCGCACCAGCGCGCTGGCCTCGTCGGCGCTGCCCTGGCGCAGCCGGAAGGCCTGCACCGCGCGGGCGAGGCGATCGGCGCGCTCGCCCAGCTCGCTCGAGCCATGGCGAGCCTGCTCGACCATCTGCGCGTTGTGCTGCGTGATGCGGTCGAGCTCGAGCACGGCCTGCGAGATCTGCGCGAGGCCGCTGCTCTGCTGCGAGCTGCTCGCGGCGATGTCGCGCAGGCGGTCGGCCACCTCGCGGATGCCGCCGTGGATCTCGCCGAAGGTGCGGCTGGCGCGGTCGATCTGCGCCGCGCCCTCGGAGACCCCCGCACCGATTCGCCGATCAGGTTCTTGATCTCGCGCGCCGAGGCGGCGCTGCGCTGCGCCAGCGTGCGCACCTCGGCGGCCACCACCGCGAAGCCGCGGCCCTGCTCGCCGGCGCGCGCGGCTTCCACCGCGGCATTGAGCGCCAGGATGTTGGTCTGGAAGGCGATGCCCTCGATCACGCCGACGATGTCGCTGACGCGGCGCGAGCCGGCCTGGATCTGCTCCATCGAGCGCACCGCATCCTGCACCGCGGCGCCACCGGCCTCGGCCACGTCGCGCACGCGAACGGCCAGCGCATCGGCCTGCGCGGCACCCTGCGCGCTGCGCTCGACGGCAGCGGTGAGTTCCTGCACGCTGGCCGAGGTCTGCTCGAGGTTGGCCGCCTGCGTCTCGGTGCGCTCCGACAGCGCGCGGCTGTCGCTGGCGAGCTGCCCGCCGGCTTGCGCCACCACCGACGAGTTGCTGCGGATGTCGGCCACCGTCTCCGACATGCGGCCGGCCAGCGCCTCCAGCGCCTGGCCGATCGCGGCGAGTTCGTCGCGGCCGTTCACGTCGACGCGCGCGGCGAAGTCGCCTTCGGCCATGCGCGTGACGGCCTGCTGGATCGCGCCGAGCGTGCCCGCCACGGCGTGGAAGAACGCCACGCCGAGCCAGGCCGTCAGCGCCATGGCCACCAACGCCACGGCCGTGACCACTTCCCGGGCAGCACCGAACTGCAGCGCGACGAGCAGCGCGGCCAGCGGCAGCAGGCTGCTCGCGCCAAGCATCGCCAGGCGCGAAGCCATGCTCATCGAGCGCATCAGCGAGACGGCGGGCCTCAGCGGCCAGGAACTGCGGTGATCGTTCGTCACTTCGGTCATCTCCTCGAGGGTCAAATCGCACTTTGGAACTGTGCGGTCCACGCTTTTCGACCGAGGGCGCAGGAACTGTAGGGGGTATTCCCCGCGGCCAATCGGGACATGTTCAGCGCAGCGTGATGGCCGTGACCGGACACACGCTGACGCAGTCGCCGCAGCCGGTGCAGGCGGCGGCTTCGACGGCCAGCGAAGCGATGCCGCCGGGGGCGGGCCGGAAGCGCAGCGCGCGCGTCGCAGGCATCGCCGCAGACACGGCACTCGACGCCGCGGCGGTTCAGGCAGGTGTCCGAAACGACCACGCGCCAGAGGAAGGGCTGCGGTGAGGCCTTGCGATCGAGGGCCCCGGTCGGGCAGGCGGTCTCGCACGCGCCGCACAGGCTGCAGCCCGCCGCATCGAAGCGGATCTGCACGAAGCCGCCGTCGCCGGCGTGCAGCACGCCCGTCGGGCAGGCGCGCACGCAATCGCCGCAGCGTGTGCAGCGCGCGGTGAACTGCGCATCCGGCCGCAGGGACCAAGGCGGCCGCGGCGCCGTCGTGACGTCCTGCGCACTCGCCTCGGCGAGCCTTCCTCGAAGAAATGACCTGCGACGCGGATCCATCGGTGGCCTGAACGCTGGGGGGTATCCGGGTTGACGACCGTCAAGCATGCACCGGTGTGGCGCCTGCACAGTGCGGCCTCGTCAAGAGCCGGAGTCGTTGGTGAGCATTCTCGGGGCAGTCGTGCGGGTCCGTCCGCAGCATCTGGAAGTCGTCGTGCCGCGCATGTCGGCCCTGCCGGGGCTCGACCTCGCACTCAACCCCGGCGATGGCCGGCTGGTGCTGGTGCTGGAAGACGCCGAGCGCGAGGGCCAGTGCACAGCGCCGCTGCCACGCTCGCGGCCATCGCGATGTGGCCCGAGGTGCTCGACACCTCGCTGGTCTACGAGTACTCGGGCCCCGATGCGCCGCCTGCTGGATCGGGCGCGGTCGAGGACTACCGCGCCTGGCGCGGCAGCCTGAAGGACTGGGCCGGCGAGGGCGCCCCGCCGGGGAAATCTTGAACTCCTTCAACGACAAGACCCTGCTGCTTCCGCAGGATTGAACCGAACACCACCGATCGATGTGAGCCCGGGCGCCTTCGCGCCGCATGGAGAACCGAAGATGCAAGCCAACCGCCGTGACTTCCTCAAGACCCAGGCCCTGACGGCCAGTGCCGCTGCGGCCGGCATCCCGTTCACCGCGATCGCTGCGCCCGCGCCGGCGTCGGCGCCGAGCGATTCCGCCGTGCGCTGGGACAAGGCGCCGTGCCGCTTCTGCGGCACAGGCTGCGCGGTGATGGTCGGCGTGCAGGACGGCCGCGTGGTCGCCACGCAGGGCGATCCGGAAGCGCCGGTGAACCGCGGCCTGAACTGCATCAAGGGCTACTTCCTGTCCAAGATCATGTACGGCAAGGACCGCCTGACCACGCCGCTGATGCGCAAGAAGGACGGCAAGTACGACAAGAACGGCGAGTTCGTGCCGGTCAGCTGGGACGAGGCCTTCGACCTGATGGCCACGAAGTGGAAGGAGACGCTGAAGACCGATGGCCCGGCAGGCGTCGGCATGTTCGGCTCCGGCCAGTGGACCATCTACGAAGGCTACGCGGCCGCGAAGCTGTGGAAGGCGGGCTTCCGATCCAACAACATCGACCCGAATGCGCGGCATTGCATGGCCAGCGCGGTGACCGGCTTCATGCGCACCTTCGGCATCGACGAGCCGATGGGCTGCTACGACGACATCGAGCAGGCCGATGCCTTCGTGCTGTGGGGCTCCAACATGGCCGAGATGCACCCGGTGCTGTGGAGCCGCATCACCGACCGGCGCCTGTCCAACCCGAACACCAAGGTGGTGGTGCTCTCCACCTTCGAGCACCGCAGCTTCGACCTGGCCGACATGGGGATGATCTTCACCCCGCAGACCGACCTCGCGATCCTCAACTACATCGCCAATTACCTGATCACCAACAAGAAGGTCGACATGGACTTCGTGAAGAAGCATGTCAACTTCAAGAAGGGTGCCGACGACATCGGCTACGGCCTGCGCCCGGCGCACGCGCTGGAGAAGGACGCCAAGAGCAACGGCTACCCCGGCGCCGACGGCAAGCCCAAGGGCAACCCGAACGACTCGACGCCGAGCACGTTCGAGGAGTACGCGAAGTTCGTCTCGGAATACACCGCGGAGAAGGTCAGCAAGCTCTCCGGCGTGCCCGTCAAGCAGCTGGAAGACTGGCGAAGATCTACGCCGACCCGAAGGTCAAGGTGATGTCGCTGTGGACGATGGGCTTCAACCAGCACACGCGCGGCACCTGGGCCAACAACATGGTCTACAACATCCACCTGCTGACCGGCAAGATCAGCCAGCCGGGCAACAGCCCGTTCTCGCTGACCGGCCAGCCCAGCGCCTGCGGCACCGCGCGCGAGGTGGGCACCTTCGCGCACCGGCTGCCGGCCGACATGGTGGTCACCAACCCCGAGCACCGCAAGCACACCGAGGAGATCTGGGGCCTGCCCGAGGGCACCATCCCCGACAAGATCGGCCTGCACGCCGTGGCGCAGAGCCGCGCGCTGAAGGACGGCAAGCTCAAGTGCTACTGGACCAGCACCACCAACAACATGCAGGCCGGGCCGAACATCAACGGCGAGATCCTGCCCGGCTGGCGCAACCCGGCCACCTTCGTGGTGGTGAGCGACGCCTACCCGACGGTCAGTGCGATGGCCGCCGACCTGATCCTGCCCGCGGCGATGTGGGTCGAGAAGGAAGGCGCCTTCGGCAACGCCGAGCGCCGCACGCAGGTGTGGCGCCAGCAGGTCAATGCGCCGGGCCGTGCCAAGAGCGACCTGTGGCAGTACATCGAGTTCAGCAAGCGCTTCAAGGTCGAGGAAGTGTGGCCGGCCGAGCTGATCGCGAAGAAGCCCGAGCTCAAGGGCAAGACGCTGTTCGAGGTGCTCTACAGGAACGGCAAGGTCAACAAGTTCCCGCTGGCTGACCTCACCAAGGTCAACGGCAAGTACATCAAGGACTACAGCAACCCGGAGAGCAAGGAGCTCGGCTTCTACCTGCAGAAGGGCCTGTTCGAGGAGTACGCCGAATTCGGCCGCGGCCACGGCCATGATCTCGCGCCCTTCGACACCTACCAGGAGGTGCGCGGCCTGCGCTGGCCGGTGGTCGACGGCAAGGAGACGCTGTGGCGCTTCCGCGAGGGCTACGACCCGTACGTGAAGAAGGGCGAGGGCCTGCGCTTCTACGGCTTCAAGGACGGCAAGGCCAACATCTTCGCGCTGCCCTACCAGCCCGCGGCCGAGAGCCCGGACAAGGACTACGACCTGTGGCTGTGCACCGGCCGCGTGCTCGAGCACTGGCACACCGGCTCGATGACGCGCCGCGTCGGCGAGCTGCACCGCGCGGTGCCCGAGGCGGTGGTCTTCATGCACCCGGACGACGCGAAGGACCGCGGCATCCAGCGCGGCATGCAGGTCAAGCTGGCCTCGCGCCGCGGCGAGATCACCGCGCACGTCGAGACCAAGGGCCGCAACAAGGTGCCGCGCGGTCTCGTGTTCATCCCCTTCTTCGACGAAGGCCGGCTGGTCAACAAGCTCACGCTCGACGCCACCTGCCCGATCTCGAAGGAGACGGACTTCAAGAAGTGCGCCGTCAAGGTGGTTCGCGCCTGACCCTGCATCGATCGACCGGGCCATGGACGTCTCCCGCCGCACGCTGCTGCAAGCCAGCGCCAGCGCCACCACCGCCGCGTTGATCGCCGGCGGTGCGGTGGTGCTCGGCCGCCCGGCGCAGGCGCGGCCGGCGCAGGCGCTGCGGCCGCCGGGGGCGATCGCGGAGGAGAAGTTTCTCGGCGCCTGCATCCGCTGCGGCCTGTGCGTGCGTGACTGCCCGCCCCAGAACCTGAAGCTCTCGAACTGGGGCGACGGCACGGCGCGCGACGTGGCGATCGGCACACCGTGGTTCGAGGCGCGCGAGATCCCCTGCGAGATGTGCGAGGACATCCCGTGCGTCAAGGCCTGCCCGACCGGCGCGCTCGACCCCGCGCTGACCGACATCACGAAGGCGAAGATGGGCGTGGCGGTGCTGATCGACGAGGAGAACTGCCTCAACTTCCTCGGCCTGCGCTGCGATGTCTGCTACCGCGTGTGCCCGGTGATCGACAAGGCGATCACGCTGGAGAAGTTCAGCAACCCGCGCAGCGACCGCCACGCGATGCTGCTGCCCACCGTGCATGCCGAGCATTGCACCGGCTGCGGCAAGTGCGAGAAGAGTTGCGTGCTGGAGCAGGCGGCCATCAAGGTGCTGCCGCCTCGGATCGCGCGCGGCGAACTCGGACACCACTATCGCAAGGGCTGGGAGGCGGGCAACCGGGCCGGCCGGCCGCACTTCGAGCAGCCGGTGCAGAACCTGCCCGAGCAGCCGGTGCCGGGCGACCTCGCGCCGCTGCGTTCCGGCCGCGATCCCTACGCGGCGCCGGCCTCGGAGGCGTCGAAGTGAGCTCCTCCAACGTGACCAGCCGCAGCTTCGGCCTGCACCGCGCCAGCGCGGTGAAGACACCGGGCCGCGACGCGATCCGCACCAAGGGCTGGTGGCGGGCGCATCGCTTTCTCATCCTGCGCAGGCTCTCGCAGCTGGGCATCCTCGCGCTGTTCCTGCTCGGGCCGCTGGCGGCAGTGTGGATCGTCAAGGGCAACCTGTCGTCGAGCGTGACGCTCGGCGTGCTGCCGCTGACCGACCCCTTCGTTCTGGCCCAGACGCTCGCCGCGCGGCATGCGCCCGAGATGGCCGCTATCACCGGCGTCGCGATCGTCATCGCCTTCTATGCGCTGGTCGGCGGGCGTGTGTTCTGCAGCTGGGTCTGCCCGGTCAACGTGGTCACCGATGCGGCCTCGTGGCTGCGCCGCCGCCTGCGCATCACCACCGGCCGCGCGCCGCGCGGCACGCTGCGCTACTGGCTGCTCGGCGCCGTGCTGGTGGCCAGCGCCATCGCCGGGCAGACGGTCTGGGAGAACGTCAACCCGGTGTCGATGACGCAGCGCGCGCTGATCTTCGGCGGCACCGTGGCCTGGGCCGCGACCGCCGCCGTGTTCCTCTTCGACCTGCTGGTCGCGCCGCGCGGCTGGTGCGGCCACCTCTGCCCGGTCGGCGCGGCCTACGCGCTGATCGGCAGCAAGAGCGCGTTGCGCGTAAGCGCGGCGCATTCCAGCCGCTGCAACGACTGCGCCGACTGTTATGCCGTCTGCCCCGAGCCGCAGGTCATCGTGATTCCGCTCAAGGGCAAGGACGGCGCCTCGCCGGTCATCACCGACCGCGAGTGCACCAACTGCGGCCGCTGCATCGATGTGTGCGGCCCAGACGTCTTCCGATTCACCCACCGACTCGATACCCGAAGGGACTGACCATGAGAGTCCGCGATTTCCTCAAGTACGCACTGGCCGCCGGCATCTTCGCGCTCGGCACCCAGCTCGCTCCCGCCGCCGACGAGACGGTGCAGCTCAAGGGCCTGCGCGGCGGCACGCCGGTGACGCAGGACAACGCGCCGGTGGCTTCGCACCAGGAACGTGACCACCCGGTGGCCGACCGCGACTTCGTGCAGCAACCGCCGCTGATCCCGCACAACACGGCCGGCTACCAGATCACCAAGAACTACAACAAGTGCATGGACTGCCACGCGTGGCAGAAGGCCAAGTACACCGGCGCGACCAAGGTCAGCGTCACGCACTTCCGCACCCGCGAGGGCCAGGAACTCGACAACATCAGCCCGCGACGCTACTTCTGCACGCAGTGCCACGTGCCGCAGACGGACGCCAAGCCGCTGGTGGAGAACAACTTCAAGCGCGCCCGCGGGCTGCAGTGAGGAGCGGCGACATGGCCGACGTGAATGACAAGGGCAGCGCGCAAGGCGGTGGCATCCGCCGCCTCGGCGCCTGGGTGTGGGGCATCGCCACCGGCGCGGTGGGCATCGCCTTCGTGTTCGGCATCATCTTCTGGGGCGGCTTCAACACCGCGATGGAGTGGACCAACCGCGAGGCCTTCTGCATCGGCTGCCACGAGATGAAGGACAACGTGTATGCGGAGTACCGCAACACGATCCACTACCAGAACCGCACCGGCGTGCGCGCCACCTGCCCCGATTGCCACGTGCCGAAGGAGTGGGGCCCGAAGATCGTGCGCAAGATCCAGGCGAGCAACGAGGTGCTGCACAAGGTGCTCGGCTCGATCGACACGCCGGAGAAGTTCAACGCCAAGCGCGCGGTGCTGGCCCAGCACGAGTGGGACCGCATGAAGAAGAACAACAGCCAGGAATGCCGCAACTGCCACAACTTCAACTCGATGGACTACGCCGAGCAGAACCGTCGTGCGGCCAATACCCACCAGGAAGCGTTCAACGCGGGCCTGACCTGCATCGACTGCCACAAGGGCATCGCCCACACGCTGCCGCCGATCGAGCAGCACATCGGCGCCACCAAGGAAGGCGCGGCGCAGGTGCCGGCGCCGCAGGCTTCGGCGGCGGAAGCGCGCTGAACTGAACCCGCGCGCGGCTCAGGCCGCGTGCGGCTGGGCCCGCGCGAGCACGAAGTCGGCCAGCGCGGCCGCGTCGTGCAGATCGAGCCAGGGCAGTTCGGTCGCCACCTGCGCCGGCTTCGGCGCATCGCTGGCGATGCCGACGATGCCCGGCCAGTTCGGCCACAGCGTCTCGCGGCCCTCGGCGGGCCGCCACACTTCCAGCTTCGGGAAGTCGCCCTGCTTGAAACCCTCGACCAGCACCAGATCGCAGTGCTGCAGGCGCGACAGCAGGTAGGGCAGCGGCGGCTCGTCGGCGCCGCGCAGCTCGTGCATCAGCGCCCAGCGGCCGTCGCCGAGCAGCAGCACCTCCTGGCAGCCGGCCTCGCGCAGCCGGTACGAATCCTTGCCCGGACGATCGATCTCGATCGCCTTGTGGCTGTGCTTGACCAGCGAGACGCTGAGGCCGCGCTCGCGCAGCAGCGGAATCAGGCGCTCGAGCAGCGTCGTCTTGCCCATGCCGGAGTAGCCGGCGATGCCGAAGATCTTCATGCGCCGATTCTGGCGTGCGCACGAGCGAAAACGGCGGCCGGGTTGCCCTGGCCGCCGCTCGATGAAGCGAATCCGGTGACGCGGATTACTTCTTCACCTTCTCCATCGCGTCGCTCTTGCTCATCTCGCCGGACTTGACGGCTTCCTTGACTTCCTTCTTCACCTCGGCGCGGCTCTTCTCCGACTTGGCGGCCGGCGCGGGGCTGGCGTCGCACTCGCGGCTGGTGCCCTTGCCTTCGGCCTTCACATCGGCACGGCTCTTCTCGGAGCCGGCCTTGGGCATCTGCGCCTGCTCGGCGCACTCGCCGGCGGTGGCTTTCTTCTTCGGGGCATCTGCGGCGATCGCACCCTGGGCGACGAACGCGGCGACAACGGCGGCAACGAGGGCCTTGGTCTTGAGTTGCATGGTGCTCTCTCCTGTTGTGTGTGATGTCGGCACCGGCCACGCTCGCGACCGGCTGGCTCTTCAACTGAGCCTGAGCCCATTCTGTTGACACCGGGGACGGTATTCGTTGACGAAGCGCAATTGGCCGCGGGCGTCCCTTGACCCAGGCCAAACTCCGGCGCATGTCTGGTTAGAGTCGGCGCATGGAAGACGCGGGACTGTTTCTCTCCTCGCTGCTGATCGGGCTGTCGATCGCCGCACCGGTCGGGCCGATCGGCCTGCTGACCATCCAGCGCAGCCTCGAACACGGGCCACGCGCCGGCACGGCCACCGGCCTGGGCGCCGCTTCGGCCGATGCGGTGTACGGTGCGATCGGCGCCTACGGCGTGGCCTGGCTCGTCAACGCGCTGGTGGCCGCGCGCGCCCGCTGGCGCTGCTCGGTGGTGCGGTGCTGCTGTGGATGGCCGGCAACTGCTGCGTGCACCGGTGGCCGAGCGTGCAGCGAGCACCTCGCCGGCGCGAAACGGCTGGCAGTATTTCGCTGGCACCTTCGTGCTGACGCTGTCGAACCCCGCCACGATCGTCTCGTTCATCGCCATCTTCGGCGCCATGGCCGGCCGCGCCGCGAGCCCTTCGCCGGCGCTCATGGTGGCCGGGGTCTTTGCCGGCTCGGCCTTGTGGTGGCTGTTCCTCAGCGGCACGGTGGGCCGGCTGCGCGAGCGCTTCGACGCGCGCTGGCGACGTCGCATCAACCTCGTCAGCGCGGCCGTGCTCGCCGGCTTCGCGCTGTGGCAATGGATCCGGTTGTTCGCCGATTGACCAAGGCTTGACGGGGGTCAATGGCTGCTGGTGCAGCGGCGACCACAGTCGCACGCTGGAGGATTGACCGCCCATGCTGCTGAAGACCGACACCGATGCCATCGACCCGCGCATGCGGCCGCTGTTCGAGCGCAGCGGGCTGTCGGCCCTGCGCCTGCGCGGGCGCGCGCTGCTGCCCATCGTGCAAGGCGGCATGGGCGTGGGCGTCTCGGCGCACAAGCTGGCCGGCAGCGTGGCCGCGCTCGGCGGCGTGGGCACGCTGTCGTCGGTCGACCTGCGCCGCCATCATCCCGACCTGATGGAGCGCACCCAGGGCTGGCCGCGCGGCAGGGCATGGATGCCGACACCAAGGCGCAGATCGACGCCGCCAACCTCGAGGCGATCGAACGCGAGATCGTCGCCGCGCGTGCGATCGCCCAGGGCCGCGGGCTGCTCGCCATCAACGTGATGCGCGCGGTGGCCGAGTACGCCGCATCGGTCAAGCGCGCGCTGGAAGCGGGCATCGATGCCGTCGTCGTCGGTGCGGGCCTGCCGCTCGATCTGCCCGACCTCGCCGCCGATCATCCCGATGCGCTGCTCGTGCCCATCCTGTCGGACGCGCGGCGTGCAGCTGATCGTCAAGAAGTGGGAGCGCAAGAAGCGCCTGCCCGATGCAATCGTGATCGAGCATCCGCGGCTGGCCGGCGGCCACCTCGGTGCGGCGAAGATCGCCGACCTGAACGACCCGCGCTTCGACTTCGAGAACGTGATCCCGGCCTCGCGCGAGTTCCTCAAGAGCGCCGGCATCGAGAAAGAGATTCCGCTGATCGCCGCTGGCGGCATCCGCACGTTCGAGGACATCGCCCGGCTGCAATCGCTCGGCGCTGCCGCGGTGCAGCTCGGCACGCCCTTCGCCGTCACGCAGGAAGGCGACGCCAGCGACGAATTCAAGCGCGTGCTGGCCGGCGCGAAGGACGAGGACATGGTCGAGTTCACCAGCGTGGCCGGCCTGCCGGCGCGCGCGGTGGCCACGCCCTGGCTGCGCGCCTACCTGAAGATCGAAGACAAGCTGCAGGCGGTGACGCATGCCAAGACGCGCTGCACCAAGGCCTTCGACTGCCCTGGCGCAATGCGGGCTGCGCGACGGCCTGAAGGGCTGGGGCCAGTTCTGCATCGACAACCAGCTGGCCGCCGCGCTGCGCGGTGACACGAAGAAGGGCCTGTTCTTCCGCGGCGCCGGTGCCTTGCCCTTCGGCGAGCAGATCCGCAGCGTGCGCGAATTGATGGAGCGCCTGCTCGCGCCGGTGCCGGTGGCCGCCGCCTGACGGCCCGACGGGCTGAAGCTCAGTCGGCCGCGGCCGGCAGCTGCAGCGGCAGGTGCTGGGCCGCCGCCAGCGGCAGCGGCGTGGCGAACAGGAAGCCCTGGCCCTCGGTGCAGCCGAGCTGCTGCAGGCGTCGCCACTGTCCCTCGTTCTCGATGCCGACCACGCCGACCGCCAGGCGCAGGTTGGCCGCCGTCTGCAGCATCGAGGCGAACAGAGCGTCGTGGCGCTCGTCCTGGCCGAGCGCGGCGACCAGGCTGCGGTCGATCTTCAGCTTCGACAGCGGCAGCTCGGCCAGCAGCGACAGCGGCAGCTGCGTGCTGCCGAAGTTATCGAGCGTGATGCCGACACCGGCACTGCGCAGGCGCTGCAGCGGGTGGCACAGCAGCTCGGCATGCTCGGCCTCGTGGAAGCCGTCGACGTCGAGCTCCAGCCGGCCCGGTGGCAGACCGGCGGCGGCAAGCACCTCCAGGACGTCGTCGGCGTACTCGGCGCGCCCGAGCTCGCGGCGCGAGACGTTGACCACCAGCCGCAGTGGCCGCGGTGCGGCACGCTGCAGCACGACCAGCTCCTGGCAGGCGCGGCGCATCACCCAGTGCCCGACGTTGCCGATCTCGCCGCTGGCCTCCAGCCGGCGCACGAACTCCAGCGGCGCCGAGCGGCCGCCCGGCCGCGCGGTCAGCCGCAGCAGCGCCTCGACGCCTAGGATGCGGCCATCGGCCAGATCGACCAGCGGCTGGTAGCGCAGCGTGTAGCCCGCCGCCTCGCCGTCGAAGCGCGGGTCGAAGGCCGGATGGGCGCTGCCGAAGGTATCGTCGAGCAGCTCCGGGCGCGGGCCGGCTTCGGCGGCGAGCAGCCGGCGGCTGTGTTCGAGCTGCGCGGACAGGCGCGCCCGCTCGGCGGCCATGCGGCCATAGCGCAGGCGCACCGCCTGCAGCCGCCAGCGCATCGTCTCGTCGCTGCCGTGGCCGGCGCCGGCGCTGGCGGGCGCGCCGCGGCCGCCTGCGCCGCCGCGCCATCGCCGAGGCGGCCGTGCAGCTGCGCCAGCGCCTCGAACAGCGCGGGATCGTCGGGCCGGCCGCCCGATTCGAGCAGCTGCAGCGCGCCGCTCAGCGCGTGCTGCGCGTCGTCGAGCCGGCCTGCGGCGAGCGCGGCGCGGCCGAGCGCGAGCTGCAGGTCGTAGCCGCCGCGCGCCGGGTCGGGCGTCTCGCGGATGGCCTTCGCCACCCGCTGCACGGCGTCGCCCGCCCGGCCGAGGCCGACCAGTGCGTCGCAGGCGGTGGCCTCGATGTGCGCGTGCATCCAGTCGCGATCGCGCAGCGCCTCGGCGCAGGAGATGTCCGACATCGCCAGCGCGATGGCGTGCCGGCCCTGCAGGTTGGCCGGGCAGGCGAGGTTGTGGCGCGCCTCGCGCGCGCGGCCGGCCATGCCGAGCTGGGTGAAGCTGGCCAGCGCCTGCTCCAGCTGCTCGCGGCCGCGATCGGCCTGCCCGGTCTGCGCGAGCACGCCGCCGAGCAGGGACTGCACGAAGGCGATGCCCGCGGCATCGGGCGAGCCGGCGAGCTGTTCGGCCGCGGCTTCCAGGTGCGGCAGCGCCTGCTCGCCGAGGCCGAGCGAGGCCCACATCGCGCACAGGCCGGTCAGGGTCTTGGTGCGGGCGGCCGGCTGGCCCTCGCTCTCCGCCAGCGCCGCAGCCCGTTGGGCCAGTTGCAGCGCCCGGTCGATGCGTTCCTCGAAGAACGCCACCTTGCCCTGCAACAGCAGAGCCACGGCGAGCTCGGCGTTGGCGCCAAGCTCGCCGGCTAGCGCTTCGGCGCGCGCCGCCAGCGCGCCGGCGGCTGCCAGGTCGTGGTCGATCGTCGCTTCGGCTTCGCTGATCAACCCGCGCAGCCCCCTGAGCCGATGCTGCATGGGGCCTGGGCCGGTGGCCTCGTCGGGGTCGGGCGGCAGGGCGGGTTGCATCGGCAGGGCGCGAAATGAGAGGGACGATTCTCGGGCCCCCAACCCCACTCGGCGCATGGGATCAACCACGACGCTCACGCGCAGAAGTGACCGTTCGTGATCTTTCTGCACATTGACCCTGATCAGATATCAAGTTGGCCGCGGATGCACCGAAAAGGTGAGAGACACGCCCATCAAGCATCACCCCATGACCGCGATCCCCCTCGAAGGCGACACGACGCCCGCCCCCGTGCGCCCTGCTGCCGGACCCGATGCCGGCTTCTTCGCCCACCATGGCCTGTGGGCCCCCGGCGTGCGGCTGTTTCGTCGGCTGCGCTTCAGTGCCAAGGCCGCGATCATCTCGCTGGCCTTCGTCGTGCCGCTGCTCGGCCTGATCGGCTGGCAGCTGATGCACCAGGCGGAGCTGTCGCTGCAGGCGCGGCAGGACTCGACCCGCCAGCACGTCGAGATCGCCCACGGCATCGTCGTCTGGGCCCATGCGCAGGAAACCAGCGGCAAGATGGACCGCGCCCAGGCGCAGCAGCTCGCCCGCAGCGCGATCGCCGCGCTGCGCTACGAGGGCAGCGAATATTTCTGGATCAACGACATGCAGCCGCGTGTCGTGATGCACCCGATCAAGCCGGAGCTCGACGGCAAGGACGTCGCCGACGTGAAGGATCCGAACGGCTTCCCGCTGTTCCAGGCCTTCGTCGCAAAGGTGCGCGAGAGCGGCAAGGGCTTCGTCGCCTACCAGTGGCCCAAGCCGGGCAGCAGCGCGCCGGTGGACAAGATCTCCTACGTGCAGGGCTTCGAGCCCTGGGGCTGGGTGATCGGCTCGGGCATCTACATCGGCGACCTGCGCGAAGCCACGATGCGCCAGCTGCTGATGGACAGCGGCATCGTCGCGGGCGCATTGCTGCTGGCCGGCTATCTCTTCCTGAGCTTCTACCGCGTGATGGATGGCGGCCTGAAGGAGACGCGCCGCCACTTGCGCGCGATGACCTCGGGCGACCTGACCACCTCGCCGTCGCCATGGGGCCATGACGAGGCGGCACAGCTGATGCTCGAGCTGCGCGCGATGCAGGATTCGCTGCGCCAGATGGTGCTGCGCGTGCGCCGCTCCAGCGACGAGATCGTGCACTCGAGCAGCGAGATCGCCAGCGGCGCGATGGATCTCTCCGCGCGCACCGAGCAGGCCGCTGCCAACCTGGAGGAATCGGCCGCGTCGATGGAGCAGATCGGCTCGACGGTGAAGAGCAGCTCCGACAACACCGCCGAGGCGGCGCGCGTGGCCGAGCACAATGCCGGGCTGGCTGGCGATGGCGGCCGGGTGATGCGCGACGTGGTGCAGACCATGGAGAGCATCCGCGAATCGTCGGCGCGCATCGCCGACATCATCGGCACGATCGACGGCATCGCCTTCCAGACCAACATCCTGGCGCTCAACGCCGCGGTCGAAGCCGCGCGCGCCGGCGAGCAGGGCCGCGGCTTCGCGGTGGTGGCCGGCGAGGTGCGCACGCTGGCGCAGCGCTCGGCCACCGCGGCGCGCGAGATCCGCGGCCTGATCGGCCGCAGCGTCGAGCAGGTGGAAGCCGGTACCGGCACCGTGCACCGCGCCGGCACGACGATGGAGGAGATCGTCGCCGCCTCGCAGCGCGTCAGCCAGCTGCTGGCCGAGGTGGCCAGCGGTGCGCGCGAGCAGAGCCTGGGCATCGCGCAGATCGGCGCGGCCGTGCAGGAGCTCGACCGCATGACACAGCAGAACGCCACGCTGGTGGAGCAGACCGCGGCCGCCTCCGGTGCGATGAAGCGCCAGGCCGAGGGCACGGCCGCCGAGGTGGCGCGCTTCCGGCTGCCCGGCACCTGAAGGCCGGCGGGGTGTGGCCGGCGGCCTATCGGCCTGATGCCGGCATGGCTTTGCAGTGGGTCAAGACGGGGCGCTTGAGGCACCATGCCCCCTGTCTTTTCATCCAGGTCAAAGGCGCTGCGGATCGTGCCCGCTACCGTGCGCCCTCGCACCGGAGACACCACCCATGCAAGAGACCCGCCAGAGCGCCGACGCGCCGCACACCCAGCACAATCTGCCCGCCCAGCCGATCAGCGAAGAGGTGCTGATCGAGAAGTACGCCAAGGGCGACGAGCGCAGCATCGCCGCCGTGCACGCCCGCGTGGCGCGTGCGCTGGCACAGGCCGAGCCCGCCGAGCAGCGCAAGCAGTGGGAAGAACGTTTTGCCGCCGCGCTCGATGCCGGCTTCGTGCCGGCCGGGCGTATCCAGTCGGCCGCCGGCACCGATCTGTCGGCCACACTGATCAACTGTTTCGTGCAGCCGGTGGGTGATTCCATCGCCCATGTCGACGACGGCCACCCCGGCATCTACACCGCACTCACCGAGGCCGCCGAGACCATGCGCCGCGGCGGCGGCGTGGGCTACGACTTCTCGCGCATCCGCCCGCGCGGTGCGTGGGTGGGCAGCACGCAGAGCTCGGCCTCCGGGCCGGTGAGCTACATGCGCGTGTTCGACCGCAGCTGCGAGACGGTGGAGAGCGCCGGCGCGCGCCGCGGCGCGCAGATGGGCGTGCTGCGCTGCGACCACCCCGACGTGGAGGAGTTCATCCACGCCAAGGACGGCGGCGACCTGAAGAACTTCAACATCTCGGTCGGCGTGACCGACGCCTTCATGGAGGCGGTGCAGGCCGATGGCGAGTTCGAGCTGGTGCACCGCGCCGAGCCGGGCGCGGCGCAGAAGGCCGCCGGCGCCTACCAGAAGGCCGATCCATCGGGCCACGGCCTGTGGGTCTACCGCAAGGTGCGCGCCCGTGATCTGTGGGAGCAGATCATGCGCTCCACCTACGACCACGCCGAGCCCGGCGTGCTCTTCCTCGACCACATCAACCGCGACAACAACCTCTCGTACTGCGAGACCATCGCCAGCACCAACCCCTGTGCCGAGCAGCCGCTGCCGCCCTATGGCTGCTGCTGCCTCGGCTCGATCGACCTGACGCGCTTCGTGCGCGATCCGTTCGAGGCGAAGGCCGCGTTCGACGAAGCCGCCTTCGCGAAGGTGGCGAAGGTGGCGGTGCGCATGCTCGACAACGTGCTCGACGTGACCGTCTGGCCGCTGCCGCAGCAGCAGCAGGAAGCGCGCAACAAGCGCCGCGTCGGCCTGGGCTTCACCGGCCTCGGCGACGCGCTGGTGATGCTCGGCCTGCGCTACGACACGCCGGAAGCCCGCGCGATGGCACGCCGCATCAGCGAGGTGATGCGCGACGCGGCCTACGAGGCGTCGAGCGAGCTGGCGCGCGAGCGCGGTTCGTTCCCGCTGTTCAATGCCGACCTGTATCTGAGCGGCAGCACCTTCGCCTCGCGCCTGCCGCAGCCGCTGAAGGACCGCATCCGCGCCAGCGGCCTGCGAAACTCGCACCTGCTGTCGATCGCGCCCACCGGCACGATCAGCACGGCCTTCGCCGACAACGCCAGCAACGGCATCGAACCCGCCTTCAGCTGGACCTACAACCGCAAGAAGCGCATGCCCGACGGCGGCTTCAAGGAATATGCCGTCGAAGACCATGCGTGGCGCCTGTACCGCCACCTGAAGGGCGAGAAGGCGCCGCTGACGCATGCCTTCGTCACCGCGCTGGAGATGAGCGCGAAGGCGCACGAGGCGATGGTGGCCGCGGTGGCACCGTTCATCGACACCGCGATCAGCAAGACCGTCAACGTGCCGGCCGACTATCCGTACGAGGACTTCCAGCACCTCTACCTGGAGGCGGCAGTCGGGCCTGAAGGGCGGCCACCTACCGGCCGAACTCGGTGCTCGGCTCGGTGCTCAGCGTGGCGCCCACCGCCGCGGCGCCGCTGCAGATCGAGGACAAGAACCGCCGCCTCGCGCTCGACCGCCTGCCCGCGCCGGTGCTGTCGTCGCTGCGCTGGCCGGGCCGTCCCGAGCTGCCCGGCGGCAACCCGGCGTGGACCTACATGATCAACCACCCGTTCGGCAGCTTCGCCCTGTTCGTCGGCGAACTGGCGCCGGAAGGCGGCGGCTCACCGCAGCCCTTCGAGGTCTGGGTGAATGGTGCCGAGCAGCCGCGCGGCCTCGGCGCGATGGCCAAGACGCTGTCGATGGACCTGCGCGCCAACGACCCGGGCGGCTGCAGCTCAAGCTCGATGCGCTGGCCACGGTGGCCGAGGAGCGCGCCTTCGAGATGGCCTTTCCGCCGCACGGCGAGAAGCGCCTTTTCCCCGGCGTGGTGGCGGCCACCGCGGCGGTGGTGCGCTGGCGCTGCGAGCAGCTGAAGGCGCTGCCGCGCCTGGGCCAGAAGGTGGCCACGCCGGTGATCGACGCGATGTTCAGCCGCGACGAGCCGCGCACCGGCCCCTCGGGCACGCTGGCCTGGTCGGTGGACATCGACAACCCGGCCACCGGCGAGAACTTCACGCTGACGCTGAAGGAAGTGACGCTGCCCAGTCCCGAAGGCGGCACCGTGACGCGGCCCTGCGCGGTGGGCTTCTCGGGCAACTATCCGCGGGCGATGGATGGCCTGGCGCGCATCCTCTCGCTGGACATGCGCGTCGTCGACCCGGCCTGGATCGGCATGAAGCTGCGCAAGCTGCTGAACTACGCCGAGCCGTTGGGCCACTTCATGGCCTTCGTGCCCGGCCTGCCGCACGGCGAGCGGCGCCAGCAGGTGTGGCCGTCGACGGTGGCCTATCTGGCGCGGCTGATCATCCACCGCTATGCGATGCTCGGCGTGCTCGACGAGCAGGGTTTTCCGCTGCGCGACATGGGCGTGCTCGAATCGCCCAAGGCCGGGGGCTCGGCCATCACGCCGGCGCTGCAGGCCGGCTCGGTGTGCCCGGAGTGCGGCAACCCGACCGTGATTCACAAGGATGGGTGCGATTTCTGCACCGCCTGCGGCTACGTGGGGCAGTGCGGTTGATGCTTCGACTGGGCATGTTGCCCAGTTGAGCATGGCCTTGCCGGCGATCCCCGCACTGCCGGGGTGCCGCGCAGCACGGCCGCAGGAGACGCGTGCTAACTTCAACCGCGTACTGCCAAACCTGCGAGCTCGATGCACCGCCCCACGACCGGCGCCGGTCGCGCCCATCCCTATCACCGCGTACGCGCGCTCGATCCCCTGGATCTCTCCGCGCGTGACGTGCAGGCCTGGGTGGCGCTGGAGGCCCGTGCGGCCGAGCCGAATGCCTTTCTCTCGCCACACTTCATCCTGCCGGCGCTGCGGCACCTCGATCCGCAGATCAAGCCGATGGCGCTGTTCGTCGAGCGTGTCTTTGCGGGGCAGCGCGAACTGCTGGGCGTGGCGGTGCTTCGGCGCACTGCCGGCACCCGCAGCTTTCCGCTCTCCCACTGGATCGCGTACGCGTCGCGCCACTCCTACCTGTCGGGCCTGCTGGTGGACCAGGAGCGCCCGGACGAAGTGATCGAGACCGTGCTGCATCACCTCGATCGCAAGGGAGGTCACAACGGCCTCGAACTCCCTCGCGTCGAGCTCGACGGCCGCGTGGGCCGGGCCCTGGCGGAGTCGGTGCTGGTCGGACATGGGGTCGATGCCGGCATCGGCGAACGGCGGGCGGTGCTGCATCCGGCGTCCGCGGGGCCCGCGCTGGTGAAGCAGGTCTTCGGGAAGCGTGCCAAGGACCTCGAACGCCGGATGCGCCGGCTGCGCGAGCAAGGCGAGGTGAACTGGCGCTGTCACCGCGGCGCTGGCATGCCCGCAGCGGTCGTCGAGGATTTTCTGGCGCTGGAGCATGCGGGCTGGAAGGGCAGCGAGGGCACGTCGCTACGCGCGAACGCGCCCGACGAACGTTTCTTTCGCGAGATGGTGGCTGGCTTTGCCGAAGAGCAGCGGGCGGTCTTCACGGAAGTCGTGCTCGACGGACGGGCCATCGCATCGGCCTGCCACTTCCTGTCAGGCGGGGCGGGCTTCTGTTTCAAGATCGGCTGGGACCCGCAGTACCGGGCGTTCTCTCCCGGCATCCTCAACGAGGTGGAGTTCATCCGCCATGCGCCGGAGGTGTTCGCGGATGTCGGCTTCTTCGACAGCGGCGCGAGCGAGGATTCGTTCATCAACGAACTGTGGCCGGAGCGCCGGACGCTCGGGACGATCACGCTGACCACGGCGCCCCTGGCCCGCTGGGTCGCGCAGACTGCGTCCTCCGCCCACCGGCTGCGCCGCCAGTGGCAGACCTCACCGCTGCATCCGCTCAGCTGGCATGCGTCCAAGCCGGAGTGGATCACCGTGGCCAGCGAGAGCCTGTCCACCTTCCCGATCGTCCTGTAGGCGCGGCAGCGTCGCGATGGCCTTCAAAGAAGGCGGAGCGTCGCTCCCGGAAATCCGACCCTCTGGCGGGAGTCAACAACCTCCACATCGGCACGCCCTTGATGCACAGTGGGCACCGATGACGATCTCGTTGAAGCTCCTGCGCCTGCCGGCCCTGGCGCTGCTGGCCTTGCCGGCGCACGCCTTCGATCACCGCGGCGCCGGCGACGTGCTCGAGAACGCCTTGCCGGCGAGCATCGCCGCGATCGAGTTGTGGCGCGGCGATCGCGAAGGTCTCTGGCAGTTCGGCGCTTCGTACGCCGTCACGCTGCTCGGCACGCAGGCGCTGAAGAAGGGCTGGACGTGCGCCGGCCCGATGGCGGTGTCGAATCCTTCCCCTCCGGCCACGCGGCCAAGGCCTTTGCGGCAGCCACCTACGTGCATCGCCGCCACGGATGGGACAGCGCCCGGCCCTGGTATGCCGCGGGCGCCTATGTCGGCTGGACGCGCGTGAATGCCAACCGCCACCGCTGGGGCGACATCGCCGGCAGCCTGGCGCTGGCCGGTGCCTCGAGCTGGTGGCTGGTGGAGCCGCTGGCCGACAAGGGCATCAGCGTGCTGCCGGTGATCGCCCCGGGCCACGCCAGCCTGACGATCCAGGCGCGCTGGTGAGCCGGCGCGCTCAGCGTGCTCAGCGCCAACCGGCGATGGTCACGCCCAGCCCCGCCTTGGTCTGGCGCAGGTTGTAGTCGATCAGGCTCTCGCCGTAGCCGCTGAACAGCTGCAGCTGCCCGTGCAGCGCGCCGGCCAGCGGGAAGACGTAGTCCACCTGCACCGAGCCACGCGAGCGCACTCCGCTGCGCAGCGAATGGCGCAGCTGCACCGCCAGCGCATGTTCGCCCCAGTAGCGCGCCGGGCGCAGTTCGCTGCGGCCGACGTGGTCGGAGATGTCGGGGTTGTCGTCGTCCTCGCGGTCTTCGGTGATGCGCTTCCACACGCGCCACTCGGCCGTCCAGTCGTCGCGCTCCCAGGCCAGGCCGCCGATCACGCGGTTCCAGCTGCGCGACAGCGGCAGCGCGCGTCCGTTCGACTGGTGGTTCAGCGACAAGGTCGCCATGCGCAGTTCGCCGCCGAACAGGCCGAAGCGCAGCGGCGCGACCAGCATCACCTCGGGTTCGTAGTTCGTCTCGCGGAAGGGCCGGGAATCGGTACCGTTGTAGACCTGCCAGCGCGACGACTGCGTGTAGCCGCCCCACAGGCTCAGCGGCGTGCCGAAGACCTCGTGCGCAAACTTGGTCTTCAGGCTGATCTGGTACTTGGCCTCGATGGACTTCAGCACCAGCGGCGAGCCGACGCTGTGCTGCGGCGAGGGCGAACCCGGCTCGCGGTTGACCTGGTCGGTCCAGGTGGCGGGCAGCAGGTAGACCGGCTTGTAGGCGCGCGGCGCGAACAGCGCGCCGCGCTGGCCGTCCAGATCCCAGCGCGTGCCCAGGCGCGAATCGTCGTCGGCCGCCGTCACGGCGGGCATGGTGGTGGGCGCCGGCGCCGCGGCGCTGGCGGCGGGCGAGGAGGCGAGCGGCGCGTCCGTGCGCCCATGCAGCCGGTCATAACACGCCAGGCGAGCGGCCGGATCGGCCATTGCCACGCAATCGGCGGCGCCCTGCGCGAGCGCCATCGTCGGCAGCAGGCACGACACCACGAATGCCGCGATGCGGCGAGGCGATGAGGACATCGAGAAGGGCTCCTGCGCTTCGTTCGAAGCTGGGAGTATCCGGCAGCCAGCGCGGGCCATGCCCCGCCGCGCAGAATCACCCGATGGATTCGCTCTCCCAGATCGCACTCGGGGCCGCCGTCGGCGTGGCGGTGATGGGCCGGCGCACGGCGGTGTGGAAGGCCGCGGCGTGGGGCGCCGTGGCCGGCACGCTGCCCGACCTGGACGTGCTCGTCGACCACGGCGACGCGATCCTGAACATGGTGCTGCACCGCGCCGAGACGCATGCGCCGCTGTGGCTCACGCTGTTCTCGCTGCCCTTCGCGCTGGCAGTGGCGCGCCTGTCCGGCGAGTGTGCGCAATGGAAGCGCTGGTGGCTGGCGATGTGGCTGGCACTGGTGACGCACCCGCTGCTCGACGCGATGACGGTCTACGGCACGCAGCTCGCGCTGCCGTTCAGCAACCACCCGTTCGGCGTGGGCAGCGTCTTCATCATCGATCCGCTGTACACGCTGCCGCTGCTGGCCGGCACCGGCTGGGCACTGGCCGCGAAGGGCCGCGGCCGCGCCTTCGCCGCGAATGCGGCGGGGCTGGTGCTTTCCACCGCCTACCTCGGCTGGGGCGTGGCGGCGCAGGCGCAGGTGGAGCGTGTGGCGCGCGAGTCGCTGGCAGCGCAGGGCATCGCCGCCGAGCGCGTGCTGGTCACGCCCACGGCCTTCAACTCGCTGCTGTGGCGCGTGGTGGCAGTGCAGGGCGATGCGTACTTCGAGGGCTTCCGCTCGCTGCTCGACGAGGGGTCGCAGATGAGCTTCGACCGCTTCCCGCGCGGCGAGGCACTCGCCGCCGAACTGCCGGGGCATGACGGCTGGCGCGCATCGCGGACTTCAGCAAGGGCTTCTTCAAGCTCCAGGAACAGGACGGCCGTGTGCTGCTGTCCGACCTGCGCATGGGCCAGGAGCCGGCCTATATCTTCACCTTCGTGATCGCGCGTCGCGCCAGCGCACCGGTGCCGCTGGAAGTGGCCGAGCAGATCGGCGCGCGGCCCGACATCCAGCGCGGCCTGCCCTGGCTGTGGCGGCGCGCGCTGGGCGAGCCCCTGCCGCCGCCGCGCTGAGGGCGCGGGGTCTATGCTTGACGGATGGATGAACGAGGCGATGCGCTGCGCGAGCGGCTGCAGCAGCGTCTGACAGGCATCGCGGTGCAGACGCTGCCGCACGCGGGCCAGCGCCGCGCCGCGGTGGCCGTGGCGGTGACCGAAGCCGGCTTCGGCGCCGATCTGGCCGGCCTGCCGGCGCATGCGACGTGGAGCAACGCCCCCGCGCTGCTGCTCACCCGCCGCGCCGAGAGCCTGCGCAGCCACGCCGGCCAGTGGGCACTGGCCGGCGGCCGCATCGACGAGGGCGAGACGCCCGAGCAGGCGCGCTGCGCGAACTGCAGGAGGAGGTCGGCCTCGTGCTCGGCGACGATGCGGTGCTCGGCCGCCTCGATGACTACGCCACGCGCTCCGGCTACCTGATCACGCCGGTGGTGGTGTGGGCCGGCGCGGCGCGCGAGCTCGTGCTCAATCAGACCGAGGTGGCCGCCGTGCACCGCATCCCGTTCACCGAACTGCGGCGCGCCGATGCGCCGATGCTCGACCAAGAGCACGCGGCCGACCACCCGGTGCTGCGCATGCCGGTGGCACGCACCTGGATCGCCGCGCCGACGGCAGCCTTCCTCTACCAGTTCCGCGAGTGGCTGCTGCTCGGCCGCGAGACGCGTGTCGCGCACTTCGAGCAACCGGCCTTCGCCTGGCGCTGACCGAGACCATGGATCTCTTCAACCGCAGCCCGGCCGTCGGCTTCGAGCAGCCCTTCGAGATGCTCGAGGCCTGCCACGAGCGCGTGCAGCGCAGCCTCGATCTGCTGATGCGCCTGATCGATCACGTGCAGCGCAACGGTCACGACGCGCAGAGCCGCTCGGCCGCGCACGACGTGCTGCGCTACTTCGACCTCGCCGCGCCGCACCACCACGACGACGAGGAGCGCCACGTCTTCCCCGCGCGTGCTCGCCGCCGGCGATGCCGCGCAGACTGCCGCCGTGCAGCGACTGCGCGACGACCACCGGCGCATGGGCGAGCTCTGGTCGAGCCTGCGGCCGGTGCTGCAGGGCTGGACGAGCGAAACGGCCTCCGGCCCGGTGCAGGACACATTCCGCGCCGATGCGGTGGCTTTTGCGTCGCTGTATGCGGCGCACATTCCGGTCGAGGAGGGGCCGGTGTTTCCGGCGGCCCGCGCCCGATGCGCGGCGGAAGATCTGCAGGCGATGGGCGACGAGATGCGGGCACGCCGCGGTGCCACGGCGACAATGCCGCGATGACGCTGCCGCCGCCTCCGCATCGCCCGCTGTGGCAGCGCGCCGGCTGGACGGCGGCCGGCGCGCTCAGCCCGGCGCTGGGCATCGTGGGCATCTTCCTGCCGCTGCTGCCGACCACGCCCTTCGTGCTGCTGGCGGCCTTCTGCTTCTCGCGCGGCAGCGAGCGTGTCGAGACATGGCTGCTCACCCACCCGCGATTCGGCCCGATGGTGGCGGACTGGCGCGAGCGCCGTGCCATTCCACGGCGCGCCAAACAACTGGCGTGGACGATGATGGCCGCGGGCAGTGCCTGGGCCGGCTGGGTACTGCCCTCGCCGTGGCGCTGGCTGCCGGCACTGGTGTGCTGGCCGTGGCGGCCTGGATGTGGCAACTGCCGGATGGCGACCCCCGATGAGTTCGACGCACACCCATCACGAACACGACCATGATCACGGCCACGGTCATGGCGATCACGCGGGTCATGATCACCACGGCCATGGCCACGCTCACGGGCCTGCGCATGGTCACTCACACGCACCGGCCAGCTTCGACCGCGCCTTCGCGATCGGCATCGCGCTGAATGCCGGCTTCGTCGCCGTCGAGGCTTTCTACGGCTGGAAGGCCGGTTCGCTGGCCCTGCTGGCCGATGCCGGCCACAACCTCGGCGACGTGGTCGGCCTGGTGCTCGCGTGGGCCGGCGCGGCCGCGGGGCGGCTGCGCGCGAACGATCGCCACACCTACGGCTTCAAGCGCGCCAGCATCCTCGCCGCCTTCGCCAACGCGCTGCTGCTGCTGGTGGCGATGGGCTCGCTGGCCTGGGAGGCCGTCGATCGGCTGCAGTCACCGCAACCGGCGCAGGGCTGGACCATCGTCGTCGTCGCGGCCATCGGCATCGTCATCAACACCGCCACGGCGCTGCTGTTCATGCGCGGCAGCCACGATCTCAATCTGCGCGGCGCCTTCCTGCACATGCTGGCCGATGCCCTCGTCTCGGCCGGCGTGGTGGTGGCCGGCGTGCTGACCCTCGCCTTCGGCTGGACCTGGATCGATCCGGTCGCGAGCACGGTGATCGCCGTGGTCATCGTCGTCGGCACCTGGAACCTGTTCCGGCAGTCGCTGCATCTGATGATCGACGGCGTACCGTCACACCTGAGCCTCGTCGAAGTGCGCGAGTGCCTGCTCTCGCTGCCGGGCGTGTCGGCGGTGCACGATCTGCACGTCTGGGCGATGGGCACCTCCGACGTGGCGCTGACCGCGCACCTGACGATGCCCGAGGCCCCTGCGGACGACGCCTTTCTCGCGTCGGCCACGCAATGCCTGCAGGAGCGCTTCGGCATCGCGCACGTCACCTTGCAGGCCTCGCGTCATCCACTGATGCGCGGATGCCACTGAGCGGGCGCGCCGATTGCCCTTTCCCTGCTTCGGGGATGGGAGTCCGCGTAACCTGCGGTTACCTTCCCATCACTGCTCCAGAGGGAACCGCCATGCTGCCTCGCTCGAACGACCTGCTGCACGCCTCCGTGGTGATCTCGGAGCTGCCCGCGCGCCGCACGATGCCGGCACCGACGCCGCTGCCGACGCTGCAGCAGCCGGGCGTCTTCACACGCTGGATGCGTGCCTGGCTGCAGCCGCAAGAGGCCACGCCGGCGGTGCGGCGCAGCGCTCAGGTGCTGGTGTTGCGCGCCTGATCGCGACGATGCGGTGTGCTCCGTCTACGACGGCAGGAAGTCCAGCGGGTAGGTCACCGTCATCGGGTTGACGTCCTTCGCGCCGAAGTCGAAGGCGCGGATGCGCGCCAGCAGCTTCGATTCGAGGTCGGCCGCCTTCAGCTCGCTCGATTCGACGCGAATGTCGGTCACCGCCCGTGGGCGCGATCGTCAGCTTGAGCACCACCTTGCCCTGCAGCGACGGATCGTCGCGCAGCGCGCGGTTGTAGATCGCGTAGATCGCGCCCTTGTTGCGGTCGAACACGAGGCGGATCTCCTCCAGCGAGCGCGAGGCCTTGCCGCCGCCGCCCTTGGCCAGCGAGCCGCCGGCGCCGCCGCCACCACCCACGCCGGTGCCGTTGCCGCCCTTGCCGGAACTGCCGCCACCGCCCGGGCCGCCACCGCCGCCACCGCCGGCCACGCCTTCGACCAGCGTGGTCGCACGGCCTGCCGTGCCGCCACCGCCGGTGTCGCGGCTGTAGGCTGCGGTATTGATGCCGCCCGAGCCGCCGGTCGCATTCGAGGTGATCAGGTTCCGGTCGGGCAGGCCCGGGTCCTTGCCTGCGCCGACGCCCACGCCCACGCCGGCACCCACGCCGGGCCCGGCCTTGATGTTCTGGTTGAGCTGCACCGCCACCGGCGCGCCACGCAACTCAGCCAGCTGGTCCTTCATCGCCAGCAGGCCCACGCCGGCGGCCTTGCGGCGCGCACCTTCGATCTCACCCGGCGGCTTGCCGGGAATCGGCTGGCGGGCTTCGGGTGCGATGGCCTTGGGCAGCGGCTTGGCATCGGGCAGCGGCTTGGCCACTTCGGCCGGCGTGTCCTTCTTCGCCGCGTCGGCCGCAGCCTGCGGCGTCGGTGGGGCCTTCACCACCGGCGGCGGCTCGCGCTGCTCCAGCACCAGCTTGGCCAGCCGCTGTGGCACCTCGGGCGGCGCCGCACGGTCGACCTGCGGCTTGGGCCACAGCAGCAACAGCAGGCAGATCAGTGCGGTGATCGCCAGCACGATGTTCAGGATGCGCTTGAAGCGCGCTTCGTCCTCGGGCGAGACCGCCCAGGGCAGCACACGGGCGCGGAAGGAGATCGCGGCGGCGCTCATGCTTTTCCAGCCTTCTGCGTCACCGCGAACGAGACGTCGCTGTAGTTGGCGCGCGCCGCGGTGTACATCACCTTGCGCAGCAGGCTGTACGGGATCGCCTTGTCACCCATGATCGTCACCGACTTGTTCTGCGACTCGCCGGGCTTGGCCAGCACGCTGCGGCCGGCCTGCAGTTCGAGCTCGGCCTTCAGCGGCGCGATCAGGTCACCCTGGGTGTCCATCGCCTCGGCCACCGTGGCCACCTTGCGTCCATCGACGAGGATGTCGGTCGCGCTGACGGTCACCACCAGCATCTCGCGCGGCATCTTCTCGGCGGTCGACTGGGGCAGCTTGATCGCCTGCGCGGTCGAGAGGATCTCGACGCCGGTGCTGGACATCAGGAAGAAGATCAGGATCGTGAAGATGTCGATCAGCGCCACCAGGTTCATGTCGAGCCGGACTGGTTGCGCGCCTTGCGGGCCGCGCGCTTCTCGATCGGCGTCAGTTTCATGACGGGCCTCTATTTCTTGGCGACGCTGATCGGCGCATCGCCGATCGAGATGTCGGGGAACAGCTCGACGCGCGCCAGCTGACCGGGCTTGGCCGGCGCCGAAGCGGGCGCCACCGCGGCGCCGGCCGCCACGTTGGCTTCGCGCACGGTGTCCATCACCTGCACCAGCACTTCGTACGAGGTGGTCGGCTGCGCCAGCACGGTGGCCGTCTTCGTGTCCGGGAACTTCGCCTTGACCTGCTGCATGAGCGTGGACAGCGAGGTCAGATCGTAGCCCTGGGCGT
The DNA here is from genome assembly GCA_007994965.1 of Piscinibacter aquaticus. Classification (GTDB taxonomy): domain Bacteria; phylum Pseudomonadota; class Gammaproteobacteria; order Burkholderiales; family Burkholderiaceae_C; genus Piscinibacter; species Piscinibacter aquaticus. The sequence continues at coordinate 29,111 of VOPW01000001.1, forward strand.
TGTTCGGAATGTGCTGGATCAGGCCGCCGATGCGGTCGCCGACGTCGAGGGCGTCGGGGCGGATCACGACCTCGAGCTTCAGGTCGTTCACCTTCAGCTGCTCGACGCCCGAGTTCTGCGCCGGCAGCGAGAGCTCGATCACCGCCGGGCGCGAGAACACCGCCGTCGACAGCAGGAACGGCACCAGCACCACGATCACGTTGATGAACGCGGTGACCTCGAGATGCGCAACCGGCTTGCGCACGCGACGAACGCGCATGTCAGCGGGTCCCGGTCGGCGCCGCGTCGGCGCGCACGCGCTGCACCACGTTCAGAAAGCTGATCTTGGCGGCTTCGAGGCCGTCGACGATCTCGCTGGTGCGCGCCTGCAGGAAGGCGTGAATCAGCAGGAACGGGATCGCCACCGACAGCGCGAACGCGGTGTTGTTCATCGCGATCGAGATCGACGCCGACAGCAGCTCGGCCTTCTCCGCCGGGTTCACGGCCGCCACCGCGGTGAAGCCCTTGATCAGGCCGATGATGGTGCCCAGCAGGCCGACCAGCGTGATCACGTTGGCCAGCGTGGCGATGTAGTGGGTGCGCTTTTCCAGGCGCGGCACGATCTCCATCATGCCTTCCTCCATCGCGTTGTCGATGTCCTCGCGGCGCGCCGGGCTCTGCATGCGCTCCAGGCCGTTGGCGACGATCTTGCCGATCGCGGCATCGGAGCTGGAGGTGACGTTCAGCACGTCCTTGAACTTGCCGTTCTGCAGCATCGGCAGCACCTTGGCCCACAGCTTGCGGTTCTCCGAGCGCGCACGGCTGAGGAAGATGAATCGCTCGATCGCGATGGCCAGGCCGATGGCCATGATCGCGATGCTGAAGTAGATGGCGACGCCGCTGTCCTGGAAGAACTTGACGGCAAACTCGAACACGCTCATGGGGCTTCTCCTGTGACGACGGTGTGTGTTGTGTAGGGGTTCAGGGCTTGGGCTGCGCAGTGGCCTGCGCGCCGTACTGGATCTGGCGGCGGAAGACGTCGCGATCGATCGGCGCGAGCGCCTCGTCGAGCAGGCTGCCGCTGGGCCGGCCGGCGAGGTCGCCGGGCAGCGGCTTCTTCCAGGGCACGATGTAGAGCACCTTGGGCAGCTCGCGGTTGCCGATGATCTGCTGGCGGTCGATGTCGGCGCGGTCCTGCGCGGTGGCGGGCGCCGGCGCGGGCGTGGCCGGTGCCGCCGGTGTGCGTGTCTGCGCGAAGGCGCTGGCCGCGCCCACCGCGAGCAGGGCGGAAGCGATGACAGGCTTCATGACTGCTCCTTTTTCGCCGCGGCATTGCCGCCGGGCTTGCGGTTCTTCAGGTCGGTGACCCACTTGGCCACCGCTGCGTCCTTGCCGCCGCTGAGCTGCGCATAACGCTCGTACGCCTCCAGCGCCCGCGCGTTGTCGCGCAGGTAGAGGTCGAACAGGATGCCGAGGTTGAGCTGCGCCGCGGCGTAGTTCGCATCGAGTTCGAGTGCTCGCTCGTAGGCCGCGCGTGCCTTCTCGAAGCGGCCCGCATGGCGGTAGCTGATGCCCAGCTGGTTGAAGAACACCGGCTGGTCGGGGCTCGCCTTGGTCGCGCGTTCGAGCGACGCGATCGATTCGTCGAACTTGCCGGCCTGGCGATAGAGGATCCCGAGGTTCGCATGCGGCCCGCCGAGATCGGGATGCGATTGCGTCAGTGCCTTGAAGCCGCGCTCGGCGTCTTCGCTGCGGCCGGCGCGCATCGCACGCAGCGCATCGTCGAAGGCGCGCTGCGCGGCTGCCGGCACCGGGGCCTTGGGTGCAGGGGCGGGCGCTGCGCTGGCGCCGGCGGCAGGCGCGGAAGCCGAGGCGGCCGGCGCAATCGCCTTGGCCACCGGCGTCACGACGGCGTCCTGCACGGCCTTGACGCCATCGGACAGCGTCGAACAGCCGCTCAGCGCCAGCAGCGCGAGCGACGCCACGGCGGCGCGGGAGAGGTCAACGAATCTCATTGACCACTCCTTCCGCGCGCTCGGCCTTGCCGTAGCGCACCGGGCGCAGCTTGGCCAGCGCCTCGAAGCTCTGCTTGACCCACTTGTCGTAGATGCCCTGCGAGGCGCGCGCGGCGTTGGTCTCGTGCAGCTCGATCGCCTTCTCCTCGAAGGGGAAGGCCTGCTCCTCGAGCAGCACGTCGTACTGCTCGCGCTCGAGCTTGAGAGCTTCTTCGGCCGCTCCGACTTGATCATCGACTGGCCGAAGTCCTCGTACAGCGCGGCGATCTGGAAGGTCGAGGCGGTGGTCACGTCGGCCACGCCGTAGTCGGCGGCCACCGCATAGGCCTTCAGCGCATCTTCCATCTTGGCCTTCTTCAGCTTCAGGTTGCGCGCCAGCGGTTCGACCAGCCGCACCTTGCGGTACTCCGCCACCACCGGCTCGGCCATCACCAGCGCGGCGCTCGCGCCGAGGTAGCGGGTGCGGTCGGTGCGCGCACCACCGCCGGCGCGGTCGGCATCGAAGATCTCCTTCATCAGCGCGGCCTCGCGCTTCACGTCGCCGTCGGCCTTGGCGAACTTCGCGATGCGCCAGCGCGCCTCGAGGTTGCGCTCCAGCGGTTGCGGGTATTGCTTCAGGTAGCGTTCGTAGGCCTTGGCGGCGGTGGTGCGCGAGCCGCTCTTCGCATCGGCCGCCTTCTCATGCAGCTCGGCCGATTGCCACAGCGCCTCGCGGGCCACGGCGGCGTCCTTCGACGTTGCCGCCACGCGCTCGAACTCGCCGGCCGCCGGCCCCATTGCTGGCGCTCCAGGTAGGCCAATGCCAGCTTGCTGCCCACTTCCGCCTGCAGCGGATGATTCGGGTAGCGCTGGCGGAAGTCTTCCAGCGTGCGCGAGGCGCCGTCCCAGTCCTTCATTGCGATCATCGCGGCCGCGGCGTCGTACTGCGCGGTGGCGCGCACCGTCGAGGTCGGCGCCACGGCGGCGATGCGGTTGAAGTGGCCGATGGCGGCGGCGTTGTCGCCGGCCGCGCGGGCCTTCTCCCCCTGCTTGTAGACCGAGGCGGCCGGGCGCTCGACGAGGTCGTTGCGCGCCGGGTCCTTCTCGGGCACCAGCGCCAGCACCTCGCGGTAGCCCTTCTCCGATTCTTCGTAGCGGCCCTTCTCGAAGGCGCTGTGCGAGACCACCGTCCAGGCCACTCGGCGCTGCGCCGGCGCGGCCGGCGGGTCGAGCTTGAGCACCTGTTGGGCCACGGCCTCGGCGCGCTCCGGGTCACGCAGTGCGAACAGCTTCTCCGAGGCGTTGGTCAGCACGCTGCCGTTGCGAGCATCCTTCGGGAAGGCCTTGGCAAAGCGCAGCGCACTGTCGACGCTGGTGCGCTGCAGCGCGGCCAGCGCCTCGCCCTGCGCGGCCTTCTCCTGGCCGGCATAGCTCAGCAGCGCGGAGTAGCCGGCGTCGGCCGCCTTGGCATGGTTCGGGTACTGGTAGGCGACCTTCTCGTACTCCACCGCCGCTTCGGCGAGGCGTTTGTCTTCGTAGAGCAGCTCGGCGAGCAGGAAGTTGTTCTGCGCCGTCTCGGGGTCGTTCGGGTAGGCGGCGATGTAGGCGCGGTACCACTTCACCGCTTCCTGGTAGTCGGCGCTCGCCTTGCTCTTCTGCGCGCTGGCGTGATAGTGGCGCGCCAGCTCGGTGAGGTGCGTCTTGACCAGCGGCTGCGCCTTCTCCCAGCCGGCCGGGTTGGCGCGGCGGAACTCGCTGCCCACGCCGTAGCGCGACACGTAGTCCTTCTTCGCGTCGAGCGCGAGTGCCGGGAAGCCGTTGCCCTGGTAGATCTCGATCACGCGCGCCTGCAGCTGCGGGGCCTGCGCATCGAGCGGGTTGCGCCGCGCGAAGGCGCCGAAGGTGTCGGCGGCATCCTTCACGCGCTCCTGCTTCAGGTACAGCTCGCCCAGCTGCTCGTAGACGCGGTATTCGTAACTGCGCCGGCCCGTGTCGTTGATGTAGCCCGGGATGCTCTCGGCACCCTGCAGGTTGGCCAGGCTGATGCTGGTGACGCGGAAGGTGTCTTCGAGCAGCTCGCGGTCGGCGCGGGTCAGACCGGGCAGCGACTCCAGGCTGCCTTCGTTGCCGAGCCCGGTGGCGCGCGCATCGAGCACGCCGAAGAAGGACTGCAGGCCGTCTTCCAGCTTGCCTTGCTTGAAGCGCGACCAGCCCTGCATGTACAGCGCCCGCTCGTGGAACTGCGAGCGCGAGCCGGCGCCGAGCACGGTGGCGTAGGCACGTTCGGCGCGCGGGTAGTCGCGAAGCGAGAACAGCATCTCGCCGCGGCGGAAGTGGGCTTCGTCGCGGTACAGCGTGTTCGGGTAGGTGGCGACGAGCCGGTCGAGCGTCTTCAGCGAGGTCTCGAGCTCGCCGGCCTGCTCCTGGGCGCGGGCCAGCTGGTAGAGCACGCGGTCGTTGCCCTTGTCGTCGGGGTAGGCCTTGAGGAAGTCCTCGTAGCGCTTCACCGCAGCGCGGTAGTCCGGCCCGGTGGCCGGGCCCTGGCCTGCGGCCGAGCGCTGGTCGGCGAGATCCATCTCCAGGTCGCCCAGGCGGCGCATCGCCTCCGAGCGCTGCGGCGCCTTCGGCGCCACCTCGAGAAACTTGCGGTAGGCCGCGATCGTCTGCTCTTCGTTGGCGGCGACCTTCTTGTCCTTGGGCACCTCGACCGTGCGCTGGCCCAGCGTGGCCAGCGTCGGCTGGTCGTCGCCCGGCAGCTTCTTGCCCGTGCTGGCGCAGCCGGCCGTGCCGGCGACCATCAGCGCCACCAGCGGCCGCAGCGCGATGTCGTGGAGATCACTTCGCCGGCGCATCGCTGTCCTTCTTCGTCGGCGTTTCGGAGGTCGCGCGGTCGTACATCTGCGCAACCGAGAAGCGGGCCTGCTGCGAGTAGGCCGCCAGGCGATCCTTCTGGCGCGCGAGTTCGGCCACCGCCAGTTCCTGCACTTGCTGGCCCTGTTCGTTCGACAGCGCGGCCACGCGCGGGATCAGGCCCTTGATGCGTGCCGTGAGCTCGGCGATGCGCTTGGCGAAGGCCTCGTGGCGCGCCGGCTCTTCCACCTGTGCGCGCGCCACCGCGGCCACACGCTGCTGCGCCAGCGCCAGTTCGGCATCGATGGTCTTCACGTCCTTCTGCGCATCCCACGAGCGGGCGGCGTACTCCTGCGTCAGGCGCCACTCCAGCGCGCCGGCCACCAGCCGCGTGCGCTCGCGCAGGCGCTGGGCTTCGGCCGCATCGCTCACGTCCTTCAGGCCCTGCTTCACGCCGTCGATCAGGTCGAGCAGCTCGCGGTCGCGCACGTTGGCGAAAGCCTGCGGATCCTGCTCGCGCACGGCGCGTTCGACATCGGCGGCCACCGCATCGCGGCGCTGCTGCAGCGCCTGCAGGTTGACCGCGCGGGCCTGCGCCTGCACGGCGGGCAGCCGCTCGGCATAGGCGCGGCGGCGGTTGTCGAGCATGTCGCCGAAGATGCCGAGCTTGTCTTCCCAGTCCTTCAGGTTGGTGGAGAGGAAGCGCAGGTCGCGCCAGTTCTTGAACGCTTCCTGGAATTCGTGGCCGGCCATCACCTGCGTCAGGTGGCTGGCGTAGGGCATCTGCGGCAGCTCGCGGATGTTCCAGAACCAGCCCATCTCCTCGCCGGGATTGCGCTCGATCAGGCCGTCGAGCAGCTTGCCGGCGCGGATGGCGACTATCGATTCGTCGAGCCGGCCAGCTTCGCTGTCGTAGGCGGCGATCGCGGCGTTGTACTGCTCGGTGGCTTCGCCATAGGCGCCGAGTTCGGCGTAGGCGTAGGGGATGGCGATGCGCGCTTCCAGCACCGCCGCGTCGCTGGCGTCGCGGTTGGCCAGCTCCAGCCAGGGCACCAGCGCGAGCTTCGGTTCCTTCAATTCGGCCGCGGCCCAGCCGAAGCCGAGCAGCGCCTTGTTGGCCTGCAGGCCTTCGAGCCGCACACGCTGCAGCGAGCGGCGCGCCTCGTCGGCGCGGCCGGCCTGCAGCGCCGAGAAACCCAGCGCCACGTTGGCCTTGTCGCGCAGCGAACGCATCTCCTCGTCGGCCGCGGGCGCCATGCCGATCTCGTCGAGCAGCTTGCCACCGGCCTCGTCCTGGCCGCTCTTCACCAGCGCCACGCCGAGGTTGTAGCGGGCGTACTGGCCGATCGGGCTTTCCTTGGCCACGCCCTGCAGCAGCTCGGCGGCACCGGCATAGTCGCCGCGCGCCATCATCAGGTTGGACTGGAGCAGCAGCTTGTCTTCGGCCAGCGCGCGCGGCAGGTTCTTCTCGATGCGCGCCATCGCATCCTCGGCCTCGGCGAGGAAGCCGCGCTGGTAGCGGATCTTGGCGAGGTAGAACCGGGCGCGGTCGCGCACCGCGGGCGAGGCGCCCTGCTCGATCAGCTTTGCGAAGATCTCGCCGGCTTCCTTGTGCAGCCCGTACGACAGCAGCATGCCGCCGCGCAGGATCTCGGCCTCGTCGCGGTGCGCGGCGACGCGGTCGAAGTGCTGCGAGGCCATCAGCGTCGTGATCGACGTGAAGTAGCGGTCCTGGAAGAAGTGGAACAGCGCGTCGCCGTAGTAGGGCGCCTCGACCGGGCGGGCCTTCTCGTTGGCGGGCACCGGCCACGGCTTGGGCGGCGCGGCCGATGCGGCGCTGCAGGCGAGCAGCGCCGCGGCGGCCAGCGCGGCCCCGAGCGGGCGCAGCGAGAGCTTCACGGACATGCGCACGCCTACTGCCAGACCTTGACGTCGAACTCCGGCTGCAGCTTGCCGGCGGAATCCTTGATGCGCAGCTCGATGTACTTGGGCTCGGTGCCCTTGTCGAACTTCACCGTCGCACCGCGCTTGTAGTCGCGCTCGTGCGGGCCCTGACCGGTGAAGAAGGCCACCAGCTCGTGCGTGCCGGCGCGCAGGTTGCCGAGGTAGACGCGCTGCACGCCACCGCGGTGCAGTGCCTGCACCTCCAGCGGCGTGTAGAGGTAGTTGGCGACGAGCTTGTCGTCGAGCTTGATCTGCACCGATTCCAGCTGGAACAGCTTGCCGACGTCCATCGAGACGAACAGCGCCACCTGCGTGTTGGCGGGGAAGAGCAGCTCCTCCTCCAGCACCAGCAGGTCGCGGTTGAGGCGGATCACGTCGCCCTTGACCTCCTGGATGCGGCCGTCGAGCGTGCTCGGCGCCGGGGCGCTGGCGGGCGCGGCGGCCGGCGCAGCGGCCGAGGCCGGCGCCGCAGCCGGCGCGGCAGCGGTCTGGGCGAACGAGGGCAGGGCGGCGAAGGCGAGCAACAGGCCCGCGAACGCGCGTGGAAGACGGTGGAAGAACGACATGGCGTCGGTGCTTTCGGGAATCAGAAGGTGGCCGTCACGTACAGCTGCAGCAGGTTGGCGTCGAAGTCGTACGCCCGGCCGTTGCGGACGTCGGTGAAGTTGCCGTAGTTGAAGCGGATGCGCTCGACCGAGCCGACGATCTTCAGCTCGTACTGTCCGGGCACGCGTCGGGCCGTGTAGCTGAGCTTGCCGCCCAGGCCGAAACTGCGGAAGGCGCTGAGCTGGCGGTTGCGCGACACGTACAGCGTTTCGCTGGTGGCGTTGTCGGCGTAGAACAGCGCGGCGCTCTGCTTGTAGAAGCGCACGAAGCCGTCGGCCAGCCAGTCGGTGCCCACGTAGCGGCTGTAGCCCGCTTCCAGCGTATGGGCCTTGATGTCCCAGGTGTCCCAGAAGTAGCGGTATTCGGCGCGTGCCGCATTGCGGTCGCCGAGGTCGCCGGTGACCTTGAACTTCATCGCCCGGCTGGTGCGCGTGCGCGGATGGCGCTCGGGCACGGTGGCGCCGAACACGCGCGCCACGCGGTACGGGTTGCCGAGGTAGCCGTCGTCGCTGACGACCTCGAGGTTGGCGCTGGCCAGCAGGCGCGGCGTCAGCACCTGCGTGACACCGAGGCGGTACTGCCAGTGCTTGGCGCCGTCGGCGAAGCTCGGCTCGTTGGACTTGTAGACCTTGTCGACGCCGCGCGTGAAGCCCAGCGCGATCGTCGTCATGTTGCCGTAGACCTCCTGGGCGACATCGATGCTGAAGCTGTCGGCACGGTAGTCGGGTTCCTTGCTGCGGTAGACGCCCAGCGACATCATCGAATCGCGGTAGGCATAGTCGACGCCGAAGTCGTAGGACTTGCGCGTCTCCTTGAACGGGCTGGCGGTGGTAACGACGTCGATCGAGGCGTTGCTCACCGCATCGACGTAGTACGAGCCGTACAGCGACACCTTGTCGGCCGGGCTCTTGCGCACCAGCAGCGCCGGGCCGTCGGCTGTGACGCCGCCGCCCTTGTAGAGGTGGTACAGGCCCTCGGCGCGGTTTTCCGGCAGCTCGATGGCCTTGGCGCCGCCCATGGCGAGCAGGCTGCCGAACAGGCCGGCGATGCGCTGCCAGAGGCCGGAGGCGCCGGCGAACAGGCGCAGCTCAGTTGCAGCCACAGCCGCCTCCTTGTGCCGCGTTGGCGCCCCGTGCGCCTTCGCGCACCACGAGCACGTGCTCGCGGTGGCGCGCCGCGAGCGGATCGCCGCCCTGGCGCATGATCGGATCGGCCAGGCGCTCGCGCTCGTAGGGCTTGACCCAGGGTTCGGGCAGCGAGGGCAGCCTGAACGACGAGCAGCCGGCCAGCAGCGCCACGCCGGCCAGCGCGGGAATCAGAAGGAGGCGTCGCATCGGGGTCATGCTTGTTCAGGCCTTCAGCAGCTCGCGCACCTGCTGGTCGTAGGTGAGCTCGTAGCCCTCGCGGTAGCCCTTGTGCACGTGGCGCAGCGTGCCGTCGCGGTCGATCAGCAGCGTGGTCGGCATCGTGCTCAGGTCGTACAGCTTGGCCACGCGCTTGTCGCCGTCCAGCAGCACCGGGAAGGTGATGCCGAGCTTGGTGGCGCTGGCCACCGCATTGCGCGGGTCATCGTCGATGTTCACGCCGAGCAGCTGGAAGCCCGAGGCGCGGTACTTCTCGTACAGGCGCACGAGGTGCGGCATCTCGATCTTGCACGGGCCGCACGGGTGGCCCAGAAATTGACCATCACCACGCGGCCGCGCTGCTCCTGCAGGCGCAGGTTGCCGCCGGCGGTGGTGCGCAGCGTGAAGTCGGGCGCCGCGCCGGCGCTGATGGCCGCGCGGCTGGTGCTGCACACCGTGGCGCCGGCCGACAGCGCGAGCGCGCTGCCGATCAGGCGGCGGCGCGAGGGCGAACGAAGGAGCGTCGATCCGTGGTCCATGGATGGGCTCAGAAGTAGTAGGCGAAGCCGGTGGTGAGCTCGAGGTTCTGCGTGTTCTGGCGGACGCCGAGCAGGTCGTAGCTGAAGATGTGGTCGCGCACGTCCACGCGCACCGCCCAGCGGTCGCTGAACAGCACGCGGAAGCCGAAGCCGACGTTGAAGGTCTGCTTGCGCTGGTTGGCGAACTTGGTGCTGCCGACGCCGCCGATCAGGTAGATCGACGAGGCCTTGGCGTACTTGCTGCCGAGGAAGATCTCGCCCGGGAAGAGGTTGTAGCCGGCCGAGACGTTGTAGTAGCTCAGCTTCTTGTCGGTGTCGGCCAGCGGGCCGGCGCCGGGGAAGATCTCGGTGAAGGTCTTGTCGCTGACCTTGGTCTGCGCATAGACGCCTTCGACGAAGAAGTCCTCGCTGAGGTGGTAGCCCAGGCGCAGCCCGGCCACGCCGCTGGCGCCGAAGCTCTGCGTGGCGTAGGTGCCGGCCAGCAGGCCGACCTCGAAGTCCTTGGACGGGAACTTCGGCAGCCGCACGTCGCGCCGCTGCACCTCGGGCACGATCACCTGCTCGTTGGCGGGCTGCTGCGGCGCGGCGGTCTGGGCGAGCGTCGGGGCCGCCAGCATCGCGGTGATCAGGAGCAGGGTCGGTCGCATGAGCATGGGCAGGGTTCTCGTCGCGGGTCTCAGAAGAAGAACGACAGGCCGCCGGTCAGCGCGCGGTACTCGCCCGAGCGGGTGTCGTTGAGGAAGGCGGTGTAGATCGAGTAGTCGGCGCGCAGCACGAAGCGCTCGGTCAGGTAGTAGCGAACGCCCACCGAGGCGTTGGCGAGCTTGGCGTCGGTCGGGATCGCCGCCACCAGGCTGGTGTTCGGGATGTTGCGGAAGCTGCCGACGCCCGCCGCGAAGAACGGCGAGATGCGCTGGTCGGAGAAGGGCTCGAGCTGCAGGTTGACGTGCCAGAAGCTGGTGCCGGAGAACACGCCCTGCACCTGGCCGACGGTGCCCTCGATGCCGATCGATTCCGAAAGCTTGTAGCCGACCCAGAACTTGAGCATCGGCTCCTTCTTGAAGTGGCCCCAGCCGGCGCCGAACTCGGCGCGGCGCTGCAGGTAGTCGTCGAAGGCGATGTCGCGGAAGGAGCGCGCCACGCCCGCTTCGGTCAGCGTGGTGACCAGCTGACGGCGGTGCACCCAGCCTTCCTTGCCGTTCTCGGTGCGCACCTTGTACCAGTCGGTGTAGCGCAGCGAGATCTCCACCCACTCCTCGCGTGCCGCCACGTGGTGGATCGGGTAGCCGCGGCCGGGGCCGGTGCGCATCTCGAGGTAGGGGTCGGTCACCTGCAGACGCTCGCTGCGCGGCGCCTCGTCGGCGGCACGCGCGAGAGGCGAACACAGCGTGGCAGTCAGTGCGAGCGTGATCGCGGCCAGCGATCGGGCGGCCCGGGGCATCGGCACGGTCATTGGTCGAGGCACGCGCCGGTCGCCGGGTCGAGCATGCTGTTGCCGGCGATGCTGAACTCGTCCTGGCCCTGCGGCATCGGCCGGCTGATCCAGTAGGCGATGCGCTTGGCGTTCACGTCATTCAGATTGAAGAAGATCTGCCCGCCGCCGTGCAGCACGGTCAGCAGCGGCTTGGCCAGCAGCCGGCTCTCGGACGGCGCGCCGATCACCGTGGCGCCCTGCGACGAGTAGAAGTTCTTGTACATGTCGGTGGCGCGCACCACCTCCGGCGTGTTGGCCGGGTTGGCGGGTCCACCGCGGTGGCGGTCTGCACCAGGGCGCAGCGCGCCGCCGGTGCCGGTGTTGGTGTCGTGGCAGCCGCCGCTGGCGCAGGTGTTGGTGGTCACCACGCCGTTCTGGTTCACCTGCAGCTGCAGCAGGTAGATCGGGTTGATGCAGCGCTGGAAGTAGATGAACGACAGCTTCTGGCCGCTGGTCTGGCCCGGATTCGAGATCGAATCCGGGTTCGACAGCGGGTTGCCGCCGCCGCAACTGGCCAGCAGCGCGGCGGCAGTGATCGCGGCGAGGCGCTTTCTCATTGGGTCGTGCAGCCGCTGGCGATCCAGCTGGCGATGGTGTTGTACTTCGCGCTGCCCGCCGGCAGCACGGCCGCCGTGGCGCCCGACGGGTGCGGCGAGGTCGACGGACGACGCAACAGCGCGTTCGACGGCCCGCTGCAGACGTTGGAGATCATCGTCAGCGTCACGTTGTAGTCGCCTTCGACGCTGCCGGCCAGCACGAAGCGGTTGTTGGCGAAGCTCTGCGTCGTCTGCGCCGCGCCGGAACTGCCCACCGGCTGGTGGCAGCTGGCGCAGTCGCTCTGCAGGATCGGGTAGACGTCGCGCTCGAACGTGGCTTCGCTGAGCGTGGTCAGGCGCACCGGGCTGCCGTTGGCGACGAGGTTGTTGTAGTACAGGCCACCGAGGTCCATCCACTCGGCGATCAGGCGCTTCTCCGCCTTGTTGAGCATCGTCGCGTGGTTCGGCGCGGTGCCGGTCGGGCCAGGGAAGGTGGTGCGCGCGGCGGCCGCCACCTTCAGCGTGTCGCCGGACATGATCTCGGTCAGGCGGCTCGAGCGCGCCATGCCGACGGCGCCGCCGGCCATCGTCTCGACCAGGGCCGGGCCGCGCACGATCTCGGGCTCGCCGTCGCGCAGGCGGGTCTGCGGCAGGCCGGTGACCGGATCGATCACCGGATCGCCGACGACCAGTTCCTCGTACGAGACCATGCGGCCGGTGCCGGCGATCGAGGCGCGCAGGTCCAGCTTGGCGGTGTCGGCGTGGCAGCTGGTGCAGGTGTTGGCGCCGCGGTCACGCGTCCATAGCGGCTGGATGTGGTCGGGGTAGTTGATGAAGCCATTGGTCGGCACCGGCGTGGCGAGGTCGTCCGCCGAATTGGCATTGCCGGTGTAGCGGATCGTGATCGGCGCACGCGCGGTCACGCCGGTGCGGCTGGTGTCGGCCCAGTCGTCCTGGAACTCCAGGTCGGCCTTCAGCGCGAAGCGGGTGTTGTCCAGCCGCGTGCGCAGCGAGGCCATGGTCTCGCCCGACTGGTGCTGGCTCGCGATGGTCGGGTTCAGCGCGGCGGGCAGCGTGTCGACCACCGTGCCCGAGTTGATCGACGCGCCGCGGCGCGGGCTGTGGCAGCCCAGGCAGGTGCGGCGCTCGCCGGGGCGGACCTGGATCCAGTTCAGGTGCGTCTGGATGCCGCGGCCTTCCTTGTCGAGCACGGTCAGCGCGATCGGCGTGTCGGCCGGCACGCGCAGCTTGAAGGAACCGTCCGGCTCGATCGGCGCATAGCCGAGGATCTGCTGCGGCTCGAAGTCCGTCTCGCCGATCGCCTCGCGCATGCCGGTGCTGCCGGCCTGCGGCGGCACGACGCGGGTGGCGCGCACGAAGCGCATCGGCGAGCAGTGGTAGGCGGCGTCGGCCGGATCCTTGATGCGGCGCAGGTCAGCCACCATCGAGCGCGTGTCGCTGGCATTCAGCGGCGCGGCCTTGGCGATGCCGGCGCTGCAGCCGTTGGCGGCGGGTCGGCCGGCGCGATCATCGACTCGCCGTTGCGGTCCAGCCCGTCGGTGTCGTACACCGAGCGCACCTCGATCTCGCCCAGGCCCTGCGCCCGCAGGGCTTCGTCGACGCTGGTCGGGTCGGTGGCGTTCGGTTCGTCGCGCTTCTCGATGGCCACCGGGTCGACATACATGAAGCCGGCCGGCGGCGTGGCGATCGCCAGGAAGGTCTGCTTGGCCGGATCGAACATGTAGATGCCGTAGGCGGCCGGGGCGTTGTCCTGCACCGGCGCGGCGGCGCGCTCGGCGCGCGACATCGTCTCGTCTTCCAGGCTGGCGCGCTCTTCGGCGGTCAGGTTGGCGCAGGGGATCACCGTGCCGTTGCGCGTGACCTCGCAGGGGCGGTAGGCCAGCAGCACGCGGTCGGTGCCGTCCCACAGCGGGAAGGGCGTGGAGATGCGGCCGTAGGGCGACAGGCCACGGTTCTGGTTGAGCGCCTTGTCGGTGACCTCGGCACGGCCGCCGACGGCGGCCACCGTCTTGTTGGCCGGCGTGTTGTATTCGGAGTAGTTCTTCGCGTCGATGAACATCAGCGAGCCGCCCTCCTGCGTGCGCGACAGCGCCATCAGGTCGGACGACACGAAGCCGGCGTACTTGCCCTTCGGATCCATCTCGCGCGGGTGCAGGAAGCTGTTGCCCGGGCTCTGCGCGCCGTAGAGCACGAACATGTCGGTGCCGTCGGGCTTGACGCGGAAGATCGCGAAGCGGTTGCGCGGGCCCACGTGCTCCCAGCGCGAGAACATGATCTCGCCGTTGCTGCGCACCGTCGGGTTGCGGTCGTGGCTGGCGTTGACGGAGATCTGCGTGATCGCGCCGCCGTCCTTGTCCATCGTGTGCAGCTGCAGCACCCGCTCGCGCTCGTACTCGTCGAGCGCGTAGAAGGTCTGGTTGCCCTGCACCGTCCTGGTCTTGCCCTGGCGGTTGGAGCTGAACACGAAGCCGCGGCCACCCGGCAGGTAGGCCGGGTCCACGTCGTCTTCGGTGGTCGAGGCGGTGATGCGGCGGAAGGTGCCGCCGGTCAGACCGCCGGTGGTCATGTCGTATTCCCAGATGTTCCAGCGGCCCGTGCACGCGGCAACGCCGTCGACGGTGGCCGGGTTGCTCGCCGGGCAGCGCATCGAGAAGACGATCTTCTTGCCGTCGTACGACACCTCGGGGTCGGAGGCGTCGCCGTTGGGCACGCCCTGCGCATCGCGGGTGAAGCGCGAGGTCAGGTTGTGCTCCGGCGCGCTGGGGCTGGCCTTCTCGCGCAGCATCAGGTCGCCGCCCGGCGCGAACGGCGAGCCGTTGGTCGGGTTGATCGTCAGCGTGGTCGAGCGCTTGGCGTACACGATGGGCACGTTGCCCTCGACCGTGACGCTGCCCTCGCTGGTGCTGCCGCCGGAACAGCCGGCCAGCACGGCCGCAGCGATGGCTGCGAGGCCGATGGCCGCCCGGCGGCCCTGGTGGTGCGTGAGTATTCTCATCTTCGCCTCCTCTGAATGCCCGTCACTGACGGGCGACGTCGACCGCATGCGGGCTGCCCGAGAGCAGTCCGGACGAGTAATGCAATGCGCCCCGGGCGTCGACCACGACGGCATCCACGCCGTCGAGCGTCTCCAGCAGGGCCAGCCCGCGCTCGACACCGAGCACGAACACGGTCTTGGACAGCGCCTCGGCAGTCAGCCCGTCGGCGGCCAGGATGGTCACGCTGCGTACGCCGTCGGGCGAGCGCCCGGTGCGCGGATCGATCAGGTGATGGCAGCGCACGCCATCGCGCTCGAAATAGCGCTCGTAGTCGCCCGAGGTCGAGATCGCGGTGTCTTCCAGCGGGAGCAGCGCGACCACGCCATCCTCGCGGCGCGGGTCGCGGATGGCGATGCTCCACGGCCGGCCGCGGCGGTCGCCGATCACGCGGCTGTCGCCGCCGGCGGTGACGATGGCGTGCCGCACGCCCAGCGCGGAAAGGATGGCGGCGCCGTTGTCGACCGCATGGCCCTTGGCGAAGCCGCCGAGGTCGATGCGCATGCCTTCGCGGCCGAAGCGCACGCTGCGCGTGGCGCGGTCCAGCAGCAACTGCTGCCAGCCGATGGCGGCGCGGCCGCGATCGAGCTCGGACGCACTCGGTGCGGTGCCGGCGCGGTAGTCGTAGAGGCTGCCGACGCTGGCAAAGGTGATGTCGAAGGCGCCGGCGGAGAAGCGCGAGAAGCTCTGCGCGCGCTCCAGCAGGCCGTACATCTCGGTGGAGAGCTCCACCGCCCCGCGGCCGGCATCACGGTTGATGCGCGAGAGCTCGGAGTCCGGCTTGTGCGGGCTCATCGCGTGGTCGATGCGGTGCATCTCGTCCATCACCGCGGTGATGGCGGACTGCGCCTCGCGCTCGTCATCGGCCCACAGCTCGACGCGGATGGCCGTGCCCATGATGGCTTCGCTGCGCTCGAACCAGCGCCCCGCTGGCGGCGCCACGGCCACCGGCGGTGCATGTCGCACCGCGGCACGTCTGCCGAACGTCAAGCCAAACAATGACAAGACCCACTCCCTGTTGTGATGGGAGCGGATGGTGGGCCCTAGTTACGGCCGAATTGCGTCAAAACTTGGCAAACCGCAAACACATTACATCCCGACGCACAAGAAACCTGTTAGGCGCCAGGGATGCATGCATCGGGATGTATCAGGTGCGTGCAGACGCTGCGGCCTCTTGACGGGGCGCAGCGTTCGGGTGTTGTCAGTGCGTGAATCGCGTCAGCAGTTCGCCGGCCAGCGGCGCCCGTTCGAACACGCCGTGAACGCCGGCCACCTTGGTGCCGTTGACCCACACGCCATGCACGCCGAGCGCATCGGTGTGCAGCCGTGCGGCGCCACCGGGCAGGTCGTGCACGCGGCGCGCCTTGGCACGGCCCACCGTGGCCGGGTCGAACAGCAGCAGGTCGGCCGCAAAGCCCTCGCGCAGCAGGCCGCGGTCGGCGATGCCGAAGATGCCGGCGCTCTGCGAGGTCAGCCGGCGCACCGCCTCCGGCAGGCTCATCACGCCGCGGTCGCGCGCCCAGTGGCCCATCAGGTGCAGACCGAAGCCTGCATCGTTGAAGAAGGTCAGGTGCGCGCCGGCGTCACTCAGCGATACCGGGCTGTGCGGATGGGTCAGCAGCCGGCCCACCGCCTCCTCGTCGCTGTTGAGCAGCTGCGCGGTGAAGATGGTGGTCAGGTCCTCGTCGAGCGCGAGATCGAGCATCACGTCCAGCGGATCCTTGGCCGAGCGCCGCGCCAGCTCGGCGATGCTCTTCTGCTCCAGTTCGCGGTGGCGCTCCTGCGACACCTGCACCACGTGCACCTTCTCCCATTCGCCGTTGAAGAGGCGGAAGGTCGCCGGCGCGGCCAGCTCGGCGCGCACGCGCTCGCGGAACTGCGGATTGGCCAGCAGCGCCTCCAGCGCCGCGCCCTTCAGCGACAGCGCCGGCTGCCAGCTCGCCGGGCCTTCCACCGGGTAAGGCGAGGCGAGCGTGAACTCCATCGTCAGCGGGCAGCACGACACCGGCCGATGAGCTTTCGGCCGCGCGCATTGGCGGCGCTGATCGCATCGAGGTCGGCGAACACCGCGCCGGGGTTGGTGCCGTTGTGCAGCAGCGCGGCGATCATCACCGGCCGGCCGGCGCGTGCGGCCATCTCCTCGAGCAGCGCCACCGGCATCTGCCCGCCCTTGGTGACCATGTAGACGCCGCTGCCGCGGTGCGCCATCGCCTGGATCAGCGCAAGGTGCTCCTCGTCGCTGGCCAGCCGCGAGGGCATCGGGATGCCGCCCTCGCCGTTGTGTGCCGGGCTGGTGGAACTGGCGAAGCCCACTGCGCCGGCGTCCATTGCCTCGCGGATCACCGCGGCCATGCGCTCGATCTCGTCGGGCGTGGCCTCGCGCTGCACCGCCGCGTCGCCCATCACCCAGGTGCGCACCGAGGAGTGGCCGACGTAGCACGCGAGGTTCACCGCGCTGCGGCTGCGGCGCAATTGCGCGAGGTATTCGGCGAAGGTCTCGAACTCCCAGCGGATGCCCTGGCGCAGCACGTCCAGCGACATGCCCTCGACCTGCGTCAGGTTGCGCATCGTGCGCTCGCGGTCGGCGGGGCGGCAGGGCGCGATCGTGAAGCCGCAGTTGCCGATCGCGGCGGTGGTCACCCCCAGCGCCGGCGACGGCCGCACGTACGGATCCCAGGTGACCTGCGCGTCGAAGTGGGTGTGGCTGTCGATGATGCCGGGCATCAGCGCCAGGCCGCCGGCATCGACGACTTCGGCGGCATCGACCGGCAGCGAGGCGCCGATGGCGCGGATGCGGCCGCCCTTCACGGCCACGTCGGCCACGAACGGATCGCTGCCGCTGCCGTCGTACAGCGCCGCGCCGCGGATCAGCAGATCGTCTGTCATCTCAGGCCGCCTTGCGTGCTGCCGGGGCGAACATCTCTTCCATCGCGCGGCGCGTGCGGTAGGCGTGGGTGCTGGTGTCCATCGCCACGTCGTCCCAGGTCAGGCTCTGGCCGCGCTTGACCGGTCGCACCACGCGCACGTTGTGCGCCGGGCCCAGCGGCAGCCCGCCCATTGCGGCCGACTTGCTGGCCGGCAGCAGCTTGCCCCACACGGTGTAGCCGCCTTCGCCGTCGAGCATCTCGCCGGCGGCGGTCGCGCTTGGCGGTCGCCACCACGTCGGCATTCCAGCCCTGCGCCACGCCGGTGGGTTCGCCGCGCAGCGCCACGGCGGCGACCGAGACGCCGACTTCCAGCCCGATCAGGTGCCAGCGCTTGTACAGCGTGAAGTAGCGGCCGCTCGGGTCGGTATGGGCGTTGTATTCCTCGAAGCAGTTCTTGATGTAGTCGGTCTCCGCCTCGACCGTGACCCACACGCCCATGCGGATGTCGTAGGGGATCTTGCGGCCGTCGGCCTCGAGCGACGAGATCACCTCGACCATGCCCTTCTTCTCGAGCACGCCGCCTTCGCTCTTCGGCCGCGTCACGTAGGGGAATGTCTTCCACGCTGGCCGGCGGGTAGAGCAGGCCGTTGCTCGGCACCGCCAGCCCGGTGGCGTTGGACACCGCGGTCGACTCGATCGAGGGCTTGGAGCCGTCGAGGAAGCTGTTGAACATCTTCGGGTTGAGGCCGCCGCGCTGCGCCTGCTCGGGCGTCAGGCCGTAGTAGCCCCAGACCGTGTCGGGCGTCGATTCGCTGAAGTGCGGCAGCCACTTGTGGCCGCGGCCGGCCGCCACCACCGGGAAGCCGCAGGTGCGCGCCCAGTCGACGAGGTCGCAGATCAGCGCCGGCTGGTCGCCGAAGGCCATCGAATAGACGACGCCGGCATCGGCGGCCTTCTTCGCCAGCAGCGCGCCGCAGAAGGCATCGGCCTCGACCGTCACGTTGACCACGTGCTTGCCGTTGTCGAAGGCGGCCAGGCAGTGGTCGACCGCCGCGATGGGGTTGCCGGTGCATTCGACGATCACGTCGATCGCCGGGTGGCGCACCAGCGCCTGCCAGTCCTCGCCGACGTGCGTGGCGCCGGTCTTCACCGCCTCGTCGAGCGAGCCGGCCTGGGTGCGCGCGCGCTCCCAGCCGACGCGGGCGAGGTTGGTCTGCGCCGCCGCGGGCGACAGGTCGGCAATGCCGACCAGTTGCACGCCGGGTGTGCGCGGGATCTGCGCCGGTACATCGAGCCGAACTTGCCGGCGCCGATCAGGCCGACGCGCACCGGCCGGCCTTCGGCCTGGCGCTGCAGGAGCTTCGCGTGGAGATTCATCTCAGGCGGCCTTCCTGGTGGCGTCGATCGGCTCCGGCGAGGTCACCAGCGCGCTGCCGGGCATGCCGTTTTTCCACGGCAGGTCGACCGGGTAGTCCTTCAGCAGGCAGTCGTCGGGCAGGCACTCGATCGGCGTGAAGTCGCGGTGCGCGATGTATTCCGGCCGCTTGAAGCGGCGGATGTGGTTGCTGACCGCGCACAGGCTCAGATAAACGCTGACCCGGTTCCACGGGCTCAGGTTGCTCGCCGAGGCATGCACCAGGCAGGAGTGGAAGAGGATCATCGAACCGGCCGGCCCGGTGGGCGAGACGATGCCGCCGGGGACATAACGACCGGCGGCGTCAAAGCCGCCGGGGCCGCCGGCGCGCTCCACGAGCTGGCGGATCAGGTCGTTGTCGACCGTCCACAACGGGTAGCTGGTGGTGGTGAGGTCGTGCTTCGCATCGACCACGCCCTTCTTGTGGCTGCCCGGGATGAACATCAGCGGGCCGTTGAAGGCGTTGACGTCGTCCAGGAAGATGGCCACGTTCATCGCCCGCTCGGTGGGCATCATGTCGTCGTTCAGCCGGTGCCGTAGTCCTGGTGCCACTGCCAGACGTCGCCCTCGAAGGCCATCTTGCCGTTGATCTTGAACTGGTGCATGTAGAGCTTTTCGCCGAACAGGTCTTCCACCGGCTCGACCATGCGCGGATGACGGGCCAGCTTCGCGAACGGTTCGCTGTACAGGTGTGCGGCAAAGTTCGTGCGCACGGCATCCGAGCCCTTCTCGCGCACGTTGTAGGCCTCGCGGCGGGCGTAGAGCTCGGGCACGGCGCCGGTCAGCGTCTTCGTCTCCTCCGGGCTGAACAGGCCAGGGAAGAACAGGTAGCCCTCGCGGTCGAACTGGGCGATCTGCTCGGGGGTGAGTCTCATCGGGTGTCTCCTGTGGCGTGAGGGGCCCCGCCGCCGTGCATCGCGGCATCGAGGTGTCGGGTCATGTGGAGGCTGGCGCGCTCGTCGTGCTCGCGCATCAGCCGCTCGGCGAGGTCGGCGTGGCCGGCGGCGATGGCCGCGGCGATCGCCTCGTGCTCGTCCCACACCGATTCGCGCAGGCTGGAGGCCTGAAGCACCGCGCCCATCGCGCGGCGGATGTGGGCCCAGTGCAGGTGCGCGCTGCGCGGGATCAGCGGGTTGCCGGCGGCGGCATAGACGGCGTTGTGGAAGGCGGCGTCGGCCTCGATCATGGCCTGCACGTTGCGCCCGCGCGCCGCCTTGCGGCCACGCTCGATCAGCTTCGCATCGAGCGGCCGGCCCTGCTGCGCCGCCAGCCGGGCCGCCAGCGCATCGAGCGCGCCGCGCACCGGTAGACGGCGGCGATGCCCGGCGCATCCAGCGGCGCCACCTGCACGCCGCGGCCCGGGGCGTCGAGCACCGAGCCGTCCTGCTTGAGCAGGCGCAGCGCCTGCAGCACGGGTTGCCGGGACACATCGAGCTGCTGGGCGATCTCCTCCTGCGTCAGCCGCGCGCCGGGCGCCAGCGAGCCGTCGGCAATGGCGCCGAGCAGCGCACGGTAGACTGGTCGACCGGGTCGGGCGCCACGTGCAGCTTGAGCAGGGGGTGTTCATGTCGGCGTACTCTGTATACAGAATACACCTCCACCGGGCGAGGTCAAGCCGGGGTTGCGAGCGCGTATGCTCTGGCCCCGGCTCCCGTTCCAGTTCCAGTTCCCGTCCGCGTTCGTTCCGGCCGCATGCCCGCCTCTCTCGCCGCCCATCGTCCGCCGCTGCCCGTGAGGCTCTGGCATACCCTGCGCCGCTGGCTCGGCGGCGGCGCCCAGCCGCCCTACATCGAGGCGATGGACGCGATGGACGCCGGCATCGTGCTCTACGACGCACAGGACCGCCTGGTGCTGTGCAACCGCAACTTCCGCGCGCTGTATCCGGGGCTGACGCACATGCTGGTGCCCGGCCGGACCTTCGAGGAGATGCTGCGCGAGGCGGCGTCGCTCGGCATGATTCCCGAGGCGCAGGGCGATCTGGAAGCCTTCATCGCCGAGCGCGTGCGCCAGCACCGCAACCCCGGCATCCCGCTGTTGCGCCAGATGGCCGACGGCCGCTGGCGCCGCATCACCGAGCAGCGCCTGCCCGACGGCTCGCTGCTGGCCTTCAGCATCGACGTCAGCGAACTGGTGGCCAAGGAGAAGGCGCTGGACGAAGCGCGCACCCAGGCCCAGCAGGCGCACGAGCGGCTGGAGGATGCGATCGAGGCGCTGTCCGACGGCTTCGTGCTCTACGACGCCGACGACCGCCTGGTGGTGTGCAATCAGCGCTACCGCGAGACCTACCAGCTCAGTGCGCCGGCCATCCGCCCGGGCACGCGCTTCGAGGACATCCTGCGCTACGGTCTGGCGCGCGGCCAGTACCCGGCCGCCGAGGGCCGCGAGATGGAGTGGCTGGAGGAGCGGCTGTACCGCCACCGCCACGCCGACCAGCCGATCCTGCAGGAGCTGCCCGGCAACCGCTGGCTGCGCATCGAGGAGCGCATCACGCGGCTGGGCGGCGTGGCCGGCGTGCGCGTTGACGTGACCGAGCTGGTGCATCGCGAGCAGCAGCTCAAGCAGATCAATGCAAGGCTGGCCGAGAGCCGGGCCCAGCTGCATGCGGTGATCGGCACGGCGATGTCGGCGATCGTCACGCTCGACGAGAACGGGCAGGTGCTCTCCGCCAACCCGGCCGCGACGACGATCTTCGGCTGGCCCGAGGACGAACTGGTCGGGCAGCCGCTGCGCACGCTCGTGCCGGCCGATGCCGGGCCCGACCCGCTGGCCTTGCTGACCGCGCGAGGCCCGGAAGCGCGTGCGGGCCGCGCGCCGCCGCAGGACATCCGCGCGCGCCATCGCGATGGCCGCAGTGTCACGGTGCAGCTGGCGCTGTCGCGGCTCGACACCGGCGGGCAGGCGCGCTTCGTCGCGTTGTTCACCGATCTTTCGGAGCGTGAGGCCTATGCGCAGGCGCTGCGCGACGCCAATGCGCAGCTGGCGCACCTGTCGGAGACCGATGCGCTGACCGGCATCGCCAACCGCCGCCGCTTCGACCGTGCGCTGCACGAGGAGTGGCAGCGCTGCGGCCGCCACGGGCTGCCGCTGGCGCTGCTGCTGATCGATGTCGACCACTTCAAGCGCTACAACGACAGCCGCGGCCACCCCATGGGCGACGAGTGCCTGCGCGCCATCGCGCAGATCCTGCGCAACTGCGTGCACCGCGCCGGCGATCTGGTGGCGCGCTACGGCGGCGAGGAGTTCGCGCTGCTGCTGCCGCACACCGGCGAAGCCGAGGCGATGGCGATCGCGCTGGCCTGCATCGAGGCTGTCGAGCAGGCCGAGCTGCCGCACCCCGATTCGCCGCTGGCGCCGCACGTCACGCTGAGCATCGGCGTGGCCAGCGCCGTGCACGTGGGCGACACGCGCGCCGCGGCGCTGCTCGATGCGGCCGACTCGGCGGTGTACGCCGCCAAGCGGGCCGGCCGGCGCCGCGCAGTGATGGCCGAATAGCGCCTCGACATCCGGCTCGGCGGGGCCGGGCCGAAAAGGCCCGAAAATACGCGCTTCGCCCAACCCGGCCGTCCCGGGCGGCGCGCTGCACTCCCCACCATGGCAACCATCCTCCAATCGCTTCCCGTCGGCCAGAAGGTCGGCATCGCCTTCTCCGGCGGCCTCGACACCAGCGCCGCGCTGCACTGGATGAAGCTCAAGGGCGCCGTGCCCTACGCCTACACCGCCAACCTGGGCCAGCCCGACGAGCCCGACTACGACGACATCCCGCGCCGCGCGATGCAGTACGGCGCCGAGAAGGCGCGCCTGGTCGACTGCCGCGCGCAGCTGGCCGCCGAGGGCATCGCGGCGCTGCAGTGCGGCGCCTTCCACATCTCCACCGCCGGCGTCACCTATTTCAACACGACGCCGATCGGCCGTGCCGTCACCGGCACGATGCTGGTCACCGCGATGAAGGAGGACGACGTCAACGTCTGGGGCGACGGCAGCACCTTCAAGGGCAACGACATCGAGCGCTTCTACCGCTACGGCCTGCTCGCCAACCCGTCGCTGAAGATCTACAAGCCCTGGCTCGACCGGGCCTTCATCGACGAGCTCGGTGGCCGCGCCGAGATGTCGGCGTTCATGACGAAGGCGGGGTTCGGCTACAAGATGTCGGCCGAGAAGGCCTACTCGACCGACTCCAACATGCTCGGCGCCACGCACGAGGCGAAGGACCTGGAGCACCTGAACAGCGGCATCCGCATCGTCAACCCGATCATGGGCGTGGCCTTCTGGCGCGACGAGGTCGAGGTCAAGCGCGAGGAGGTGACGGTGCGCTTCGAGGAAGGCGTGCCGGTGGCGCTGAACGGCAAGACCTTCGCAAACGCCGTCGAGCTGATCCTCGAGGCCAACCGCATCGGCGGCCGCCACGGCCTGGGCATGAGCGACCAGATCGAGAACCGCATCATCGAGGCGAAGAGCCGCGGCATCTACGAGGCCCCGGGCCTGGCGCTGCTGTTCATCGCCTACGAGCGCCGGGTCACCGGCATCCACAACGAAGACACCATCGAGCAGTACCGCGACAACGGCCGCCGCCTCGGCCGCCTGCTCTACCAGGGCCGCTGGTTCGACCCGCAGGCGCTGATGCTGCGCGAGACCGCGCAGCGCTGGGTGGCGCGCGCGATCACCGGCGAGGTGACGCTGGAACTGCGGCGCGGCAACGACTACTCGATCCTGAACACCGAATCGGCCAACCTGACCTACAAGCCCGAGCGGCTGACGATGGAGAAGGGCGAGTCGGTGTTCTCGCCGGCCGACCGCATCGGCCAGCTGACGATGCGCAACCTCGACATCGCCGACACGCGCGACAAGCTCGCCACCTACTCGCAGGTGGGCCTGCTGCCCTCGGGCGGTTCGGAGCTGCTGCCGCTGCTCAAGAAGGACTGATCCAGCCCCCAGTCGCTGCGCTCCTGCCCCCGAGGGGCGCCGTCCGGCTTGGGGCGGCCCGGCGCCGGACCCTGCGATCAGCCGCGCGCGTCGAAGGCGCTGATCGCGCCGGCCACGCGCGCCAGCGGCATCACCTCGTCGACGCCGCCCATCGCGATCGCTTCCTTCGGCATGCCGAAGACGACGCAGCTCTGCTCGTCCTGCGCGATGGTGCGTGCGCCGCGATCGTGCAGCGCCTTCATGCCGCGCGCGCCGTCGTCGCCCATGCCGGTGAGGATGATGGCCAGCGCATCGCGACCGGCGCATTCGGCCGCCGAGCGGAACAGCACGTCGACCGAGGGCTTGTGGCGGTTCACCGGCGGACCGTCGGCCACCGCCACGTAGTACTGGCCGGCATTCTTCTTCAGCTGCATGTGCCGCCCGCCCGGGGCGATCAGGACCACGCCGCGCTCGAGCCGGTCGCCGTCCTTCGCTTCGCGCACGTTCATCGCGCACAGGCTGTCCAGGCGCTGTGCATACATCGCGGTGAACTTCTCCGGCATGTGCTGCACGATGGCGATGCCCGGCGAGTCGCCGGGCAATTGCAGCAGCACGTTCTCGATCGCCTGCGTGCCACCGGTGGAACTGCCCAGCACCACCGGCTTGTTCACCGCCAGCGCGTGCAGGCCGGCCACCGGCGGGCGCGGCGCGGTGCGCGCCACGGCAGGCGCCGCGGCGCCGCCGGCGCGGGGCCGCGCGCGGGCGGCGGTCTTCAGCGCCTGTACCAGCTCGCGCCGGGAGTCTTCCAGAAACTGCTTCAGCCCGAGGCGCGGCTTGGCCACCACCGCCACCGCGCCGGCGGCGAGCGCCTCGAGCGCGGCCTTGCTGCCATCGGTGGTCAGCGTCGAGCAGATCACCGTCGGGATGGGGTCGGTCTCCATCACCTGGCGCAGGAAGGTCAGGCCGTCCATGCCGGGCATCTCGATGTCCAGCAGCAGCACGTCGGGGCGGTTCTTGCGGATCGCCGGCCCCGCCAGCAGCGGGTTGGGGGCCGAGCCGATCAGCTCGATCTCGGCCCGGCCCTGCAGCAGGTGCTGCAGGGTCTGACGCACCACCGCCGAATCGTCGACCACGTAGGCCTTGATCGTCATCGTCGTGTCCTTCAGATTCCGATGGCCGTGACGCTGGGCGCATCCGGGCCCACCGTCCAGGCGAGCCGGCGGTAGGCGGCGCCGCCCACGTCGTGATGCAACAGGCGCACGCCGTTGTGCGTCAGCGCGTCCAGCACCTGCTGCACGCTGCGTTCGCCGATCGGGCGATGCGGGTAGATGCCGGGGAACATGTTGCCGCCGCCGTAGACGTAGGCCTCGCACAGCTGCGGCTGCAGTCCGCGCTCGCGCAGGCGCAACCACATGGCCATCAGCGCGGCATCGGCGTAGGCGGTGTCATGTGCGCGCCCGGCCGGGGCCGGCGCCGGATGCACGATGTGGCACATCGCGCCGGCGGTGCGGCGCGGGTCCGTCATCACCACGGCCACGCACGAGCCGAGCAGCGTTTCGAGGCGTTCGCCGCGTCCGCCGCAGGCCACGTCGCCGGGATAGAGGATCTGCGGCGCGTGGGTGCCGGACGGGGCATGCTCCATGGTCGCTGTCATGGTCTCAGGCGGGCAAGGCGTCTTGCGAAAGCCGGCAGAGTTGGGCCATTTCGTCGATGTCGAAGGCGCGGTCGGGGTCCAGCAGGATGAGGAAGCGGCCGTCAAGCTTGCCGATGCCGCGGATGAACTCGCGGCCCACCGCGGTGCCGAAGCTCGGCGCGGGTTCGATGGCGTCGGCGGGCAGGTCGACGACCTCGCTGACCGCGTCGACCATCAGTCCGAGCTCGGTGCGCTCGCCATCGCGCTCGGCGTCGAAGATCACCACGCAGGTCTTCTTGCCCACCTGTGCCGGCGTGCGTCCGAAGCGGGCGTTGAGGTCGATCACCGGCACGACGGCGCCGCGCAGGTTGATCACGCCGCGCACGAAGGCTGGCATCAGCGGCACGCCGGTCATCGATCCGTGCTGGATGATCTCGCGCACGCTGCGGATATCCAGCGCGAACACCTCCTCGCCGAGCTGGAAGGTCAGGGCTTGCATCGCGCGGCTCCTCAGTAGGGGCGGAAGTTGGCCGTGCCGGTGGCCAGCCGGGTGGGCGTGCCGGGCACCGGCTGCGGGCGGGTGCTGCGCATCGGGGTGTTCGGCGCACGGCGCTCGATGAAGGCCTCGGAGCGCGCGCCGCCGGCGGCGAAGAAGGCCACCGACTGCTGCAGCTGCTCGGCGGCCGGAGAGCTCCTCCGATGTGGCGGCGAGCTCCTCGGAGGCCGAGGCGTTCTGCTGCGTGGCCTTGCTCAGCTGGCCCATCGCGCCGCCGATCTGCGTGACCGACTGGCTCTGCTCGGTGCTCGCCGCGGCGATCTCCTGCACCAGCTCGCTGGTCTTCTGGATCGACGGCACGATCTCGTCGAGCAGCCGGCCGGCGCGCTCGGCGGTGGAGACGCTGGAGGCGGCCGGTCGCCGATCTCCTTGGCCGCTTCCTGGCTGCGCTCGGCGAGCTTGCGCACTTCGGCCGCCACCACCGCGAAGCCCTTGCCGTGCTCGCCGGCGCGGGCGGCCTCGATGGCCGCGTTCAACGCCAGCAGGTTGGTCTGGTAGGCGATGTCGTCGACGATGGAGATCTTGGCGGCGATCTGCTTCATCGCGGTGACGGTCTGGGTGACGGCGGTGCCGCCCTCGGCGGCCTCCTTGCTGGCCTTGGTGGCCATGCCGTCGGTGACCTTGGCGTTGTCGCTGTTCTGCGAGATCGAGGCCGACATCATGTCGATCTGCGAGGTGGTCTCCTCCACCGACGAGGCCTGCTCGCTGGCCGCCTGCGACAGTGACTGCGCGGTGGCGCTGACCTGCGTGGCCGCGCCGGTCAGCGCGTCAGCGGCGCTGCGAACCTCGGTGATGATGGTCGACAGCTTGTCCAGGCTGCCGTTGGCGTCCTGCTTGACCTGCTCGAACACCCCCTGCATCTGCCGCGTGATGCGCTGCGTCAGGTCGCCCGCGGCCATGCCGGAGAACACGCGTCCGACGTCCTCGATGATGGCCGACAGCGACTCGCTGGTGGCGTTGGCGTCGTCCTTCACGCGGCCGAACACGCCGGCGAAGTCGCGCGTCACGCGCTGCGAGAGATCGCCCGCCGCCAGGGCGCCGAACACGCGCCCGAAGTCGCCGAAGATCACCGAGGTGGTCTCCATCAGCGTGTTCACACCGCCGCACAGCTCGGCGATCGGCCCGCTCTTGCCCTCCAGCGGAATGCGCTGCTCGAGATCGCCGGCACGCGCCGCCTCGGTCACCCGCTGCGCACGGCCGACGGCCTCGTCCAGCATGCGGCTGGTCTGCACTTGCGCGGTGATGTCGGTGGCGAACTTGACGACCTTGAACGGGCGGCCGGCGCGGTCGAAGATCGGGTTGTAGGTGGCCTGGATCCAGATCTCGCGGCCGCCCTTGGCGATGCGGCGGTACTGGCCGGTGTCGAACTCGCCGCGAGCGAGCTTCTCCCAGAAGAGCCGGTACTCCACGCTGTTGCGGAACTCCGGGTCGACGAACAGGCTGTGGTGCTGGCCCTTGATCTCGGCCAGCGAGTAGCCGAGCGCCGCCAGGAAATTGTCGTTCGCGTTCAGGATCTTGCCGTCGAGCGTGAATTCGATGACCGCCTGCGCCTTGTGCACCGCCTGGATCTGGCCCTCGTGGTCGGCCGCCTGAAGCTGCGCGCGCGTCACGTCGGTGGCGATCTTGACGATCTTGCACACGGCACCGCCTTCGTCCCTCACCGGAGCGTAGACCGCCTGGATCCACACCTCCTGGCCGGACTTGGTGAGGCGCTTGAACACGCGGCTGTTCGACTGGCCGGCGTTCAGCTCGGCCCAGAAGCGCACGTAGTCGGGCGAGGCTGCGTCGGCCGGATCGACGAACATGCGGTGGTGGCGGCCGACCACTTCCTCGCGGGCGTAGCCCATCAGGCCGAGGAAGTTCGCGTTCGCGGCCAGCACGTGGCCGGTGGTGTCGAACTCGATGCTGGCGTAGGCCTCGTCGACGGCGCCCAGCAGGCCGCGCGAATTCACCTGCTCGGCGGTCAGCGCGTCGATGCGTCGGCGCGCTTCGCCCCGTTCTGCCTCGGCGGCGGCTTCCAGCGCGGTGTGGCGCGCGCGTGCGTCGGCCAGGGCAGCGGCCAGCGCGCCGCGCTCGCCCTCGAGGCGGGCGCGCTCGCGCTCCAGCTCGGCCAGCTGTTTCGCCGCATGTTCCAGTTCGCTGCCGGCGAACATCAGGGCCATCAGGGAAGGACGGGGTGCATTCATGGGCTGCCTCTCTCTATGGGGGTGAAGGGCGCGATGGCCGCAGGGTGGTTCGGGGGTGAGGATCAGGCGCAGACCTTGCGGAACGCGCCGGGCGCCAGCGTGGCCAGCGGCGTGCGGCAGGGCACGCGGCCCTCGGCCGTGCCGATGAACAGCAGGCCGCCCTCGCGCAGCTGCGAGAGCACGCGGTCCACCACCTCGACCTTGGTCGGCGGGTCGAAGTAGATCAGCACGTTGCGCAGGAAGACGATGTCGAAGGGGCCGAGGTCGGCGACCGGCAGGCACAGGTTGAGCTGGCCGAAGCGCACGCGTTCGCTGATGCGCGGCTGCACCGGCTCAGGCCCTCGGCCTCGCCCTCGCCACGCCAGAAGTAGCGCTTCAGCCGTTCCGCCGAGACCTCGCGCAGCCGCTCGTTGGGAAAGATCGCCTGCTGGGCGCTGCGCAGCACGCGATCGCTGATGTCGGTGCCCAGCACCGACCAGTCCTCGCCGATGCGGCCCTGCTGCTGCAGGTCGGCCAGCACCATCGCGGCGCTGTAAGCCTCGTCGCCGAACGAGCTGGCCGCGCTCCACACGCGCACCGTGCGCGGGCGCTCGCGCGAGAGCTCCTGTTCCATCAGCGCGTAGTGCGAGGACTCGCGGAAGAAGTAGGTCTCGTTGGTGGTCAGCAGGTCGACCGCGACCTGGAACTCGCCCTGGTCGTCCTGGCCGCTGATCAGCGAGAGGTAGTCGCGGTAGTCGTCGAGGCCGAGCCGGGCCAGCCGCGGCGCGAGCCGCGACGCGACCAGCGGCTTCTTGTGCTCGCCGAAGGACAGGCCGACCGATCGGTGCATCAGGTCTGCGATGGCGCGGAAGGTGTCGTCTCTGAGGGTGGGCATGGCGGTGTCGGGTTCAGGCGTGCCAGTCGTCCGGCGTGCGCTGGCCGCGCGGGGCGATCTCATCGGGGGCGCGGGCGGCGCGTGGCGTCGCGCGCGACGCGGGCGTTGCCGCCTCGGCGGCCAGCTGGCCCAGCGATGCGGCGTCGAAGATCAGCGCGACCTCGCCGTTGCCGAGGATGGTCGAGCCGGAGATGCCGCGCAGGCTGCGGAACATGCTGCCGAGCGGCTTGATGACGGTCTGGTGCTGGCCGAGCAGGTTGTCGACGATCACGCCGCAGCGCTGCGCGCCGGACTGGATCACGACCACGCTGCAGCGCGGCGGCACCTCGCCGTCCAGGGCGTACAGCTCGCGCAGCCCGACCACCGGCAGGGCGCGGCCGCGCAGTTCGACCACGCCGCGACCGCGGCTGTCGAGCGTGGCGGTCACGGCGCGGTTCTCGATCACCTCGACGACGGTCTCCAGCGGGAAGATGAACTTGCTCGCGCCGACGCCGACGAGGAAGCCGTCGATGATGGCCAGGGTCAGCGGCAGGCGGATCTCGATGGTGCTGCCGGCGCCCTCGGTGCTGTCGATCGTGACCGAGCCGCGCAGCGCCTCGATGTTGCTGCGCACCACGTCCATGCCGACGCCGCGGCCGCTGAGGTTGGTGACCTTCTCGGCGGTGGAGAAGCCGGCGGCGAAGATCAGCTGCAGGATCTGCTCGTCGGGCGGCACCACGCCGCGCTCGACGAGCCGCGCTCCCAGGCGCGCTCGAGCACGCGCTGGCGCTGGATGCCGCGGCCGTCGTCGACGATGCGGATGACGATGCTGCCGGACTCGTGGAAGGCCGACAGCGTCAGCCTGCCCTGGCCGGGCTTGCCAGCGGCCTGGCGCTGCTCGGGGGTCTCCAGGCCGTGGTCAGGGCGTTGCGCACCGGTGCATCAGCGGGTCGGCGATGCGCTCGACCACCGACTTGTCCAGCTCGGTGTCGCCGCCGACGATCTCCAGCGCGACGTCCTTGCCCAGCTCGGCCGCGGTGTCGCGCACGACGCGGCGAAAGCGCGAGAAGGTCTCGCCGATGGGCACCATGCGCAGCTGCAGCGTGCCGTTGCGGATGTCCTCGACGAGGCGGCCGATCTGCTCGTTGGCCTCGACCAGCGCGCCCTGGCGGGTCTGGCGGGCCATCAGCGTGGCGCCGGCGCTGGCGATCACCAACTCGCCCAGCAGGTTGATCACCGCGTCCAGCCGGTCGGCCTGCACGCGGATGTAGCGCGTGCCGTCGGACGCAGCAGCGCCCTCGCGAGTCTTCTGCTGCCTGCTCAGCGCCGCCTCGACGATCTTCGGGTGTACGCCGGCCTCGGCCTGCAGGATCTCGCCGATGCGCGGCGCCGGCCCGACGGCGCCGGCCTCGCTCTGCCGGCGCAGTGCCTGGTCGATCTGCGCGAAGTTCACCACGCCGATCGACATCAGGATCTCGCCCAGGCGCGGGCTCTCGGGCAGGCTCTCGACCATCTCCGCGAGCTGCTCGGGCGACACGTCCGGCCCCAGGATGTGCAGCTGCGCGTCCTCGCGCACGAAGCTGAACGCGTTCTCGATCGCCTCGCGGCCCTGCCCGGTCTCGAGTACGAACACGAAGCCGAGGTGGCAGCGCTCCGGATCCAGCGATTCGAGGTCGGGGACGGCCGCGACGTCGCAGCCGATGGCGGTGACCGCGCCGAGCTTCTCGACGTAGTGCAGGATGGCCAGCGGGTCCATGCCGTTGCGCAGGGTCTCGGCGCCGAACGTCACCGAGACGTGCCAGCGCGCACGCGCATCGGCCGCCGGCGCGGCAGTGGCCGGTGACGTCGTGGCCGCCGGCGCCGGCGCGGCGAGGGCATGCAGCCGGCCGATCAGGCCGGCGCGCAGGTCGCGGCCCGTCGGGTCGTCGTTGCCGTGTCCGGCGGCATCCACCAGGCGGCGGATCTGGTCGTTGCACTGCAGGAGCAGCGTGGAGATCTCTTCCGTCAGCGCGATCTCGCCCTCGCGCAGTCGATCGAGCAGCGTCTCGACGTGGTGCGTGAAGCCGACCACCGCGTCGAGGCCGAAGATGCCGGCCGATCCCTTCACGGTGTGGGCGCAGCGGAACAGGGCGTCGAGCAGCGCGCGGTCGCCGGGGGCGTCCTCCAGCTGCAGCAGCAGCAGCTCGATGGTGGCGATCTGTTCCTGGGCTTCGCCGATGAAGGCCGGCAGCGCCTCGGCGATGTAGGCGGTGTCGTGGTCGTGCGGGGTCATGCTGGGTCTCCGGCGTCGATCAGATCGGCGAGGCCGAGCCGGCGGCAAGCGCTGTCAAGCGCGCCGCTCGGCCCGACGAGCTGCAGCGCGCGTTCGCGCGCAGCGAGGCTGCGGCGCAGGGCGAGCAGCAGTTGCACGCCGGCGCCGTCCACCTCGGTCACGCCGGCAGCGTCGACACGCAGCGGGCCCTCGGCGGGGGCGGACAGTGCGGCCAGCCGGGCGGCGCGTGTCTCGGCGGCGGTGTAGATGGTCAGTTCGGTGGGCAGGGCGAAGGTGCAGGTCATGTCGGCTCCTCAGGGCAGGACGAGCTTGGAGACCGCGTCCAGCAGCTGCGGCGGATTGAAGGGCTTGACGATCCAGGCCTTGGCGCCGGCGGCGCGGCCCTGCTCCTTCTTCGCGTCCTGGCCCTCGGTGGTGAGCATCACCACCGGGGCGAACTTGTGGCGCGGGTGCTGCTTGAGCTGCTTGACGAAGGTGATGCCGTCCATGTTGGGCATGTTCACGTCGCTGACGATCAGGTGAACCTTGGCGAGCTGCTCGAGGCGCGACAGCGCCTCCTGCCCGTCGCCGGCTTCCTGCACCTCGTAGCCGGCGCGCTGCAGGGCGAGCTTGACGACCGTGCGCAGCGAGCTCGAGTCGTCGACGATCAGGATGGTCTTGGCCATGTCGTGGGATCCCCGGGGTCAGAAGAACGTGGTATCGCCGGCGGTGACGCTGGCCGCTGCCGCGGAGGGGCTGGAGGCGGCGTGCTGCTCGGCGGTGGTGTAGCCGGCGCACAGCAGGGCGCGCCACTCGTCGGCATCGGGAGGCGAACCGCCCTCGAGTGCGGCGCGCTGGCGCGCCGAGGCGGCGCGCATCGAGTCGCACACCGGTCGAGGATCTGGTTGACGCGGTCCTGGAACTGGAAGGCGATCATCAGCTGCTCGACCTGCCCGCGCACCGTCTCGCCGCGGGCGCGCAGCTGTGCGGCGCGCTGATTGAGCTGCTCCACGGCGCCGTCGACGTCGCTGATGACTTCGTGGATGGTCGTGCGCGAGCGCTCGATGCTTGCGGCGTCGCGCACGCCGTGGCCGTCGGCACGGGCCAGCACGCCCGTCATGTGCTCGCCGAACTGATGGACTGGTCGGCGATGCGTCGTCCGGTCTGGCCCGATTCACCGGAGAGGCGGCGCACCTCGGCCGCCACGACCGCGAAGCCGCGGCCGCTCTCGCCGGCGCGGGCAGCCTCGATCGCCGCGTTGATGGACAGCAGGTTGGTCTGGCGCGCGAGCTTGCCCACGTCCTCTGCCATGTCGACGAGGACGCGCGAGCTCCCGGCGAGTTCTCGCACCGAGCCGAGCATCTCCTCGCGGGCGTGCACCGAATCGTGCAGGCCACTCAGCAACTCCTGAAGCCGCTGCTCGCAGCGGGCCAGCACGGCAGCGCGCGCATCGAGGGTGGGCGGGGTCACGACGCTCTCGACGCTCGGGGCGATGATCTGGTCCAGCTCGGCGAGGATGGCGGTGAAGCCGTCCAACAGGCTGGCCGTGGCCTCGCGCATCTGCGACTGTGCCGTGCCGATGTGGGTGGTCCACAGCGCGGTCGCCTCGTCGAAGCGTTCAGCGTGGGCGTGCGCGGCCGGCGTGGCGACCGACTTCGATGACTGCCCGCGGCGGAGCAGGCGCTCGAGCCACTGCGGCCAGCGGCCGCGGGGCGCCGAATGGGAGGCGAGGGCGGAGCTCATGTGCAGCCTGTTGATCGATTTGTCGTTTGTTGTGTTTCATTATGATTATTTTTGGAAGGCGTAGATATCAGTTAGAACCTGCTGCATCACACAAAGCGGCAAAAATGCGCGAAAGCTCACCGTGCCGGCGCATCGTTCCGACAACATGGCTGAAGGGGGCGAAGCAATGGGGCCGCCGAGCCGCGCGGCAAGGCCGGGGCTTCAAGCGAGTTCGGCTCTCCCGCGACGGGGGCGTGCCAGCCGCATGGGCTGCGGCGCGGGGGCCGGGCCGCGGCGCCGCCGGCGGCGCGGCCAGTGCGGGACGCCGGTGGCGGCGTCGGCCCGCTGGGCGAGACCGGGTTACTGGTTGAAGGGTCGCGCGGCGCTGGTGCCTTGCCCAGCAGCGCTTCCTTCAGCTGCGAGTCGGCCGGGTTGTTGCCCAGCCAGATCTTCATCATGGCGGAGAAGAACTCCGGCTCCTTGATCGGCTCGCCGGCCGCCTTGCCGTTGATCAGCACCGTGGTGCCGACGCCCGGTACCCAGTCGACCGAGAAGTTCTCGCCGGCCGTGAGCTTCTTGCGCAGCGAGAAGATCTCGCTCATGCGGATGGTGCCGGCGATCGACTTGGAGAA
The DNA here is from genome assembly GCA_007994965.1 of Piscinibacter aquaticus. Lineage (GTDB taxonomy): Bacteria > Pseudomonadota > Gammaproteobacteria > Burkholderiales > Burkholderiaceae_C > Piscinibacter > Piscinibacter aquaticus. The sequence continues at coordinate 62,442 of VOPW01000001.1, forward strand.
CTCCTCGCGCGGCGCGTTGTCCTGCATGCCGCGGGTGAAGAGCTTGCCGAGTTCGTTGCCGTCGATGTCGCGCAGCATCACGATGTGCATGCGTTTGGCGCCGGGCGCGGCCAGCACCGCTTCGGTGGTGGCGGCCTTGGTGCCGAGATAGAACCCTGCGGTATAGACCTTGAACACCGCCTTGTAGCGGATGCCTGCGCCATTGAGCTGCAGTCGGCTGTTGGCCACCTGCACGCTGGGTTCGTACTTGACGCCGCCAACTTCGGTGGCCGATTGCGCCAGCGCGAGCGGGCTGCTGCACAAGGCCGCCAGCGCGGCCGAGACGATGAGGGTGCGACGGATCACGGCGCTCTCCTGTGAAGTTTGCCGGCCGGGTAGGCCGCGAAGCCGCCGAGTGTGTCAAAGGCCCACGCGCGCTGTCCATGGCGAAATCCACGACTCGGGAGGCCTCCCCAGGTGCTTCGTGCCCACTGCTACACTCGGCGCCCATGTTTTCGACGCGCAAGCAAACCAAGGGGTCGCACGACCGGGGAGCGGCCCTGGCGCCGCTCCTTCCGCCTCGCCGGGCGCTGACCCGGCGCGTTTGCCTGCCGCGGGGCGCCGCGACCGACCATGAAGCGTTGCGCCCATCGGCTCCACCGGCCGCCTCCATCGGCGTGCCGCCATTCCGGATCGAATCGTCATGCAGGCGCGCCCAGCGCCTGCCGGGCCGTGGAGGGCCCTGACCCGTGATCACCGAACTCGAATTCAAGAGCCTCGCCTCGCAGGGCTACAACCGCATCCCGCTGCTCACCGAGGCCTTCGCCGATCTCGAGACGCCGCTGTCGCTGTACCTCAAGCTCGCCTACGGCAACGGCGGCGGCAAGCACAGCTTCCTGCTCGAGTCCGTCGTCGGTGGCGAGCGCTTCGGCCGCTATTCCTTCATCGGCCTGCCGGCGCGCACGCTGCTGCGCGCCACCGGCTTCAAGACCGAAGTGGTCACGGACGGCGTGGTGGTCGAGACGCACGACGGCAATCCGCTGGATTTCGTCGCCGAGTACCAGAAGCGCTTCAAGGTGGCGCTGCGCCCGGGGCTGCCGCGCTTCTGCGGCGGCCTGGCCGGCTACTTCGGTTACGACGCAGTGCGCTACATCGAGCCCAAGCTGGCGAAGACGTGGAAGGACGGCGGCATCGACACGCCCGACATCCTGCTGCTGCAGTGCGAGGAGCTGGCGGTCATCGACAACCTCTCCGGGCGCCTGTACCTGATCGTCTATGCCAACCCGGCCGAGCCGGAGGCCTACTTCAAGGCCAAGCGACGCCTGGCCGAACTGGGTGACAAGCTGCGCTACAGCGTCACCGCGCCGCAGGTCAAGCGCGTGGCGGCGCACGGCGTGGAACGTGAGTTCGCCAAGGCCGATTACCTCGCCGCGGTGGAGAAGGGCAAGGAGTACATCGCCGCCGGCGACATGATGCAGGTGCAGATCGGCCAGCGGCTGCGCAAGCGCTACACCGAGAGCCCGCTGTCGCTGTACCGGGCGCTGCGCTCGCTGAACCCGTCGCCCTACATGTTCTTCTACGACATGGGCGACTTCCAGATCGTCAGCGCCAGCCCCGAGATCCTGGTGCGCCACGAGCATGTGCCCGAAGGCGAGAAGGTGACGATCCGCCCGCTGGCCGGCACGCGCCCGCGCGGCGCCTCGCCGGAACAGGACAAGGCGCTGGAGGCCGAACTGCTCGCCGACCCGAAGGAGCGCGCCGAGCACGTGATGCTGATCGACCTGGCGCGCAACGACATCGGCCGCATCGCCAAGACCGGCAGCGTGAAGGTGACGGAGGCCTTCGTCGTCGAGCGCTATTCGCACGTGATGCACATCGTCAGCAACGTCGAGGGGCTGCTGGAAGACGGCATGACCAACATCGACGTGCTCAAGGCCACCTTCCCGGCCGGCACGCTGACCGGCGCGCCGAAGATCCGCGCGATGGAGATCATCGACGAGCTCGAGCCGAGCAAGCGCGGCATCTATGGCGGCGCCTGCGGCTACCTGAGCTTCGCCGGCGACATGGACGTGGCGATCGCCATCCGCACGGGCATCGTCAAGGACGGCACGCTGTACGTGCAGGCCGCGGCGGGCGTGGTGGCCGATTCGGTGCCCGAGATGGAGTGGCGCGAGACCGAGCACAAGGCGCGGGCGCTGATCCGCGCGGCCGAACTGGTCGAGGAGGGTTTCTGAGATGGCTGGTCTCCTGAAGCTCGGTGCCGCGATGCCCGGCACGCCCGACATCGATCACCCGAAGCCCGAACGCCTGCTGCGCGGCAACCCGAAGCGCGAGACCTGGAACGTGGCCGAGCGGCCAGTGGCCGGCACGCTCTACACCGGCGTGTGGCGCTGCGAGCCGGGCCACTGGCGCATCGCCTTCGGCCCCGGCGAGCACGAGCTCTTCACCGTGCTGCAGGGCCGCTGCCGCGTGCATGCGGCCGATGGCTCCTTCCAGGAGGCCGGCCCCGGCGAGGCGCTCTTCATCGCCCCGGGCTTCACCGGCTCCTTCGAGGTGCTGGAGACGCTGACCAAGACCTATGCCATCGTCGACGGCGATGCGCCCGCCGCCTGAGGAGCGCCCATGCTGCTGATGATCGACAACTACGATTCGTTCACCTTCAACCTGGTGCAGTACTTCGGCGAGCTGGGCGAGGAGGTGCGTGTCTTCCGCAACGACGAGATCGACGTGGCCGGCATCGCCGCGCTGAAGCCCGATCACCTCGTGCTCTCGCCGGGGCCGTGCTCGCCGGCGGAGGCGGGCATCTGCGTCGAGGCGATCCGCGCCTTCACCGGCAAGCTGCCGATCCTGGGCGTGTGCCTCGGCCAGGTTGGGCCATCGGCGCGGCGCTCGGCGGCCGCATCGTGCGCGCAAAGACGCAGATGCACGGCAAGACCGACGTGATCACCACCGACCAGCGCGGCGTCTACACCGGGCTGCCGAAGCAGTTCACGGTGATCCGCTATCACTCGCTGGTGATCGAGCAGGCGACCCGGCCCGAGTTGCTGGAGATCACGTCCACCTCGCAGGACGACGAGATCATGGGCGTGCGCCACCGCGAGCTGGCCGGCACGAAGACGCCGCTGGAAGGCGTGCAGTTCCACCCCGAGTCCATCCTCACCGAGCATGGACACGCGATGCTGAAGAACTTCGTGGAGCTCAAGCCGTGATCGTCGATCTGAGAAGCGACACCGTCACGAAGCCCACCGCCGCCATGCGCGAGGCGATCGCTCGCGCCGAGGTCGGCGACGACGTCTTCGGCGACGACCCGACCGTCAATGCGCTGCAGGAACGCATTGCGGCAATGCTGGGCAAGGAGTCGGCGCTGTTCGTGCCCACCGGCACGCAGAGCAACCTGTGTGCGCTGCTCGGCCACTGCGAGCGCGGCGACGAATACATCGCCGGGCAGATGGCCCACACCTACCGCTGGGAGGCGGGCGGCGGCGCGGTATTCGGCAGCATCCAGCCGCAGCCCATCGCCCACCAGGCCGATGGCACGCTGGCGCTGGCCGACATCGAGTCGGCGATCAAGCCCGACGATCCGCACTTCGCGCGCACACGGCTGCTCGCGCTGGAGAACACGCTGGGCGGGCGGGTGATGCCGCTGACCTATCTGCGCGACGCCACCGCGCTGGCCCGTCGCCATGGGCTGGCCGCGCACCTGGATGGCGCGCGGCTGTTCAACGCGGCGGTGGCCATGGGTGGCGATGCGCGCGCCAATGCCCGGGCGATGGCCGAACTGTTCGACAGCGTCTCGGTGTGCTTCAGCAAGGGCCTGGGCGCGCCGGCCGGTTCGGCGCTCGTCGGCTCGAAGGCGCTGATCGCGCGGGCGAAGCGCGTGCGCAAGATGGCCGGCGGCACGATGCGCCAGGCCGGCGTGCTGGCCGCGGCGGCGCTCCATGCGCTGGACCATCACATCGAGCGGCTGGCCGACGACCATGCCCGCGCACGCCGCCTCGGCGAAGGCCTGCAAGGCCTGCAAGGCCTGCAAGGCGTGAACGTTCAGATGCCGCAGTCCAACATGGTCTTCATCGACCTGCCGCGTGAGCGCGCCGCCGCGGTGGTCGCCACGCTGCGCGAGCGCGGCGTGCTGGCCACCGGGCTCTATCAGCTGCGCCTGGTCACCCACCTCGACATCGACGACGCCGGCGTCGACCACGCCATCGCCGTGCTGCGCGACGCGCTGCACTGAACCTGCGCCCCAGGAGTTGCCATGCCCATCACCGACAACGAAGCCCTGACCCGCACCATCGAGCACCGGGAAATCTTCCACGACGAAATGCTCGCGCTGATGCGCCGCATCATGGGCGGCGAGATGTCGCCCGTGATGATGGCCGCGCTGCTGATCGGCCTGCGCGTCAAGAAGGAGACCATCGGCGAGATCACCGCTGCGGCGCAGGTGATGCGCGAGTTTTCCACCAAGGTCGAAGTGGCCGACAAGACGCACCTCGTCGATATCGTCGGCACCGGCGGCGACGGCTCGCACACCTTCAACATCTCCACCTGCTCGATGTTCGTCGCCGCGGCCTGCGGGGCGCGTGTCAGCAAGCACGGCAACCGCAGCGTGTCGAGCAAGTCGGGCAGCGCCGATGTGCTGGAGTCGCTCGGCGTGAGCCTGGCGCTGAAGCCGGCCGACATCGCCAAGTGCATCGCCGACACCGGGATCGGTTTCATGTTTGCGCCCAACCACCACCCGGCGATGAAGAACGTGGCGCCGGTGCGCAAGGAGCTCGGCGTGCGCACGATCTTCAACATCCTCGGCCCGCTGACCAATCCGGCCGGCGCGCCGAACATCCTGATGGGCGTGTTCCACCCGGACTGGTCGGCATCCAGGTGCGCGCGCTGCAGCGCCTCGGCGCCGAGCATGCGGTGGTGGTGTACGGCCGCGACGGCATGGACGAGGTGTCGCTCGGTGCGGCGACGATGGTGGGCGAGTACAAGGACGGCGACATCCGCGAGTACGAGATCCACCCGGAAGACTTCGGCCTGACCATGGCCAGCAACCGCGCACTGAAGGTCGAGACGCCGGAGCAGAGCAAGGCGATGCTGCTCTCGGTGCTCGACAACGAACCCGGCCCGGCACGCGACATCGTGATCCTCAATGCCGGCGTGGCCCTCTATGCGGCCGATGTGGCAGCGAGCATGGCCGACGGCGTGGCGATGGCGCGCGAGGCACTGGCGTCGGGCAAGGCGCTGGCAAAGATGCACCAGTTCGTCGCCCGCACGAAGGAACTGGCGGCGGCATGAGCAGCGACATCCTGAACAAGATCGTTGCGGTCAAGCGCGACGAGATCGCCGCCGCGAAGCGCCTGCGCGACGAGGCCTCGCTGCGCCGCGAGGCCGAGGCGCTCGGTGGGCAGCGCGACTTCGTCGGCGCGCTGCGCGCGAAGATCGCCGCCGGCCGCGCCGCGGTGATCGCCGAGGTGAAGAAGGCGAGCCCGAGCAAGGGCGTGCTGCGCGAGCATTTCGTGCCGGCCGAAATCGCCGCCAGCTACGAGCGCGGCGGCGCCGCCTGCCTGAGCGTGCTGACCGACGTGCAGTTCTTCCAAGGCTCGGCGGACTACCTGAAGCAGGCCCGCGCCGCCTGCGCGCTGCCGGTGCTGCGCAAGGACTTCATGGTCGATGCCTACCGGTGTTCGAGGCGCGCGCGATGGGCGCCGATTGCATCCTGCTGATCGCCGCCTGTCTCGACGATGCGCAGATGGCCGATCTGGAAGCCCAGGCGCTGGCGCTGGGCATGGCGGTGCTGGTCGAAGTGCACGATGGCGCCGAACTGGATCGCGCGCTGCGGCTGAAGACACCGCTGGTCGGCATCAACAACCGCAACCTGCGGACCTTCGAGGTCACGCTGGACACCACGCTCGGGCTGCTGCCGCGGGTGCCGAAGGACCGCCTGCTGGTCACCGAGAGCGGCATCCTGGCGCCCGGCGACGTGAAGCGCATGCGCGACGCGGACATTCACGCCTTCCTGGTCGGCGAGGCGTTCATGCGCGCCGAAGACCCGGGCGCGGCGCTGAGCCAGCTGTTCGGATGATTCCGCCGCTGCCGGAGGGCACGACGACGCACGCCCAGCCCTGCCCGGGCGCGCGCACCGGCTTCGTCTTCATCTGCCCGGGGCGGCACGAGGCCAACCGCGGCTACCCCTGCGCCGCGGGGACCGGCGCCAACCTGAACCGGGTGCTGGAGGTGCTGCATCGGCGCCGACCCGAACTCTTCCCGTCGCCTAGCCGTTGGTCGTATGTAATTACTAACTCTTGGGATCGGGTCGAGTATCCGGCCCTCACCGAGCGTTCAGTGCCGACCGAGACCGAGGTGCTGGCGCCGGACAACCTCGAGCGTCTCGCCCGTGAGATCGACGGCCTGGAGCGAGTGGTGGCCTGTGGCGCACAGGCGCAAGCGGCCGTGCGGGCACTGAAGTCCAGCGGCCGGCTGCGCGCCGAGGTGGCCTTCGGTCGGCATCTCAGCCAGCGCTCGGTCAACATGATCCCGGGCGGCATGGACACCCCCAGTCGGATCGAGCGCTGGTGCGACGACCTGCTGGCCCAATGGCCCGGGCCCTGACGCGGCTTGCCGGGCCGGCCGGCGATCGTGCTACACTCGCGGGCTCTGCGTGGAGGGGTGCCCGAGTGGCTAAAGGGGGCAGACTGTAAATCTGTTGGCTTACGCCTACGCTGGTTCGAATCCAGCCTCCTCCACCAAAGATTCCAGATCAGTGTGTTGTCTCCCGAGCGGGAGTAGTTCAATGGTAGAACCCCAGCCTTCCAAGCTGATGACGCGGGTTCGATTCCCGTCTCCCGCTCCACGTCGCCAGAGGCTTGGTGTCCCGAAGGGATTCAAGCCTGTGTCGACGGTCAGTTGATCGGCCCATGTGGCTCAGTGGTAGAGCACTCCCTTGGTAAGGAGAGGTCGCGCGTTCGATCCGCGCCATGGGCACCAAGTCTTATCTCCATTCTCGTTGTCGAGGAGCGAAACGATGGCAAAAGGCAAATTCGAGCGGACCAAGCCGCACGTGAACGTGGGGACGATTGGTCACGTGGACCATGGCAAGACGACGCTGACGGCGGCGATCACGACGGTGCTGTCGAGCAAGTTCGGCGGCGAGGCCAAGGCCTACGACCAGATCGACGCGGCGCCGGAAGAGAAGGCGCGCGGCATCACGATCAACACCGCGCACGTCGAGTACGAGACCGCCAACCGCCACTACGCGCACGTCGACTGCCCGGGGCACGCCGACTACGTGAAGAACATGATCACCGGTGCGGCGCAGATGGACGGCGCCATCCTGGTCGTGTCGGCTGCTGACGGCCCGATGCCGCAGACCCGCGAGCACATCCTGCTGGCGCGTCAGGTCGGTGTGCCGTACATCATCGTCTTCATGAACAAGTGCGACATGGTCGACGACGCCGAGCTGCTCGAGCTCGTCGAGATGGAAGTGCGCGAACTGCTGAGCAAGTACGACTTCCCCGGCGACGACACCCCGATCGTCAAGGGCTCGGCCAAGCTCGCCATGGAAGGCGACAAGGGCGAGCTCGGCGAAGGCGCCATCATGAAGCTGGCCGAGGCGCTGGACACCTACATCCCCACGCCCGAGCGCGCCATCGACGGCGCCTTCCTGATGCCCGTGGAAGACGTGTTCTCCATCTCCGGCCGCGGCACCGTGGTGACCGGCCGTGTCGAGCGCGGCATCATCAAGGTCGGCGAGGAAATCGAGATCGTCGGCATCCGCGCCACGCAGAAGACCACCTGCACCGGCGTCGAGATGTTCCGCAAGCTGCTCGACCAGGGCCAGGCCGGTGACAACGTCGGCATCCTGCTGCGCGGCACCAAGCGCGAGGAAGTCGAGCGCGGCCAGTGCTGTGCAAGCCCGGCAGCATCAAGCCGCACACCCACTTCACCGCCGAGGTGTACGTGCTGAGCAAGGAAGAAGGCGGCCGTCACACGCCGTTCTTCAACAACTACCGTCCGCAGTTCTACTTCCGCACGACGGACGTGACCGGCGCGGTGGAGCTGCCGAAGGACAAGGAGATGGTCATGCCGGGCGACAACGTCAGCATCACCGTCAAGCTGATCGCCCCGATCGCGATGGAAGAGGGTCTGCGCTTCGCCATCCGCGAAGGCGGCCGCACCGTCGGCGCCGGCGTCGTCGCGAAGATCATGGAGTAACGAGTAGGCCGCAGGGGCATAGCTCAATTGGCAGAGCGCCGGTCTCCAAAACCGGAGGTTGGGGGTTCGAGACCCTCTGCCCCTGCCAGACGAAGGCCCTGACGGGCCGAACCGGCTGGCCGCAGCAGCCCGCGAGGTGACCAAAAGTCCCTGCGGGCTTTGCTGCTGAAAGGCGGGCCCTCTTTCACGAGAGCGGGTCGGCCGCAAAGCGAAGCGAACAATGGCGAATCCTGAAGTCGAAACTGTCTCCACCGGCGCAGACAAGGCCAAGCTGGCCGTGGCCGGCGTGCTGGTCATCGGCGCGGTGGCGGCGTTCTATGCGCTGGGCAAGCAGGACCTGTGGCTGCGTGTGCTCGCGCTGCTGGCGTTGATGGCCGCCGCGATCGGCGTGTTCTTCACCGCCGAGGCCGGCAAGCAGCTGATCGCCTACGGCCAGGATTCGATCAAGGAAACCCGCAAGGTCGTGTGGCCCACCCGCAAGGAAGCCATGCAGATGACCGGCTACGTGTTCGCCTTCGTCTTCGTGATGGCGCTGTTCCTGTGGCTGACCGACAAGACGCTCGAATGGGTGCTGTACGACCTGATCCTGGGCTGGAAGCGTTGAGGAACGAGCGATGACCGATCAAGCATCCCAGACCGTGACTGCCGAGAACGTGGCGCCCGCCAGCAACAAGCGCTGGTACGTGGTGCATGCCTACTCCGGCATGGAGAAGGCGGTGGAGCGCAACCTGCGCGAGCGCATCGACCGCTCCGGCCTGCAGGACAAGTTCGGCCGCATCCTCGTGCCGATGGAAGAGGTCGTCGAGCTCAAGAACGGCAAGAAGTCCGTCACCGAGCGCCGTTTCTTCCCCGGCTACGTGCTGGTCGAGATGGAGATGGCCGACGAGACGGCACCGGTCAAGCACACCAGCAAGGTCACCGGCTTCGTCGGCGGTGCGAAGAACCGCCCGGCGCCGATCTCCGAGGCCGAGGTGATGAAGATCGTCCATCAGATGCAGGAAGGCGTGGAGAAGCCGCGCCCGAAGGTGGAGTGGTCGGTCGGCGAACTGGTGCGCGTCAAGGAAGGCCCGTTCACCGATTTCAACGGCGCGATCGAGGACGTCAACTACGACAAGTCCAAGGTGCGCGTCTCCGTCACGATCTTCGGCCGCGCCACGCCGGTCGAGCTCGACTTCTCGCAGGTCGAAAAGGTTTGACGTGTCAAACCTTTCGCCGATCCGTCTTGCTCTTTGCCTCTTGAGGCAGAAGGTCTGACGGTTCACTGAGTTTTCCGGGCGTGCCCCGCCCCGACCCCGGGGCGCGCCGACATCCAGCAGGGTCGAATTGACGAGGAGCCGAAGCCGCGAGTGCGGTGGAAGCGCTTGAACTCGATAGGAGCCTCTCATGGCCAAGAAGATCGTCGGCTTCATCAAGCTGCAGATCCCGGCGGGCAAGGCGAATCCGTCGCCCCCGATCGGTCCCGCGCTGGGTCAGCGCGGCCTGAACATCATGGAGTTCTGCAAGGCGTTCAACGCGCAGACCCAGTCGATGGAACCCGGCCTCGTGCTGCCGGTGGTGATCACCGCGTTCGCCGACAAGTCGTTCACCTTCGTCCTCAAGACGCCGCCGGCCACCGTGCTGATCAAGAAGGCCGCCAAGCTCGACAAGGGCTCGGCCAAGCCGCACGTCGACAAGGTCGCCAAGCTGACGCGCGCCCAGGTCGAGGAGATCGCCAAGACCAAGATGAAGGACCTGACGGCTGCCGACCTGGACGCCGCGGTTCGCACGATTGCCGGTTCCGCCCGCTCGATGGGCGTCACCGTGGAAGGAGTCTGAGCATGGCCAAGCTGACCAAGCGCCAGAAGGCCCTCGAGGGCAAGGTCGACAGCAACAAGCTGTACCCGCTGGACAACGCGCTGGCGATCGTCAAGGAGTGCGCCACCGCCAAGTTCGACGAGTCGATCGACGTGGCCGTGCAACTCGGCGTCGACGCCAAGAAGTCGGACCGGTGGTGCGCGGCGCCGTCGTGATGCCCAACGGCACCGGCAAGACCAAGCGCGTCGCCGTGTTCGCCCAGGGCGCCAAGGCCGAGGAAGCCAAGGCCGCCGGCGCCGACATCGTCGGCATGGACGACCTGGCTGCCAGCATCAAGGCCGGCAACATGGACTTCGACGTCGTGATCGCCTCGCCGGACACGATGCGCATCGTCGGTACGCTGGGTCAGGTGCTCGGCCCGCGCGGCCTGATGCCGAACCCGAAGGTCGGCACCGTGACGCCCGACGTCGCCACCGCGGTGAAGAACGCCAAGGCCGGCCGGTGCAGTTCCGCGTCGACAAGGCCGGCATCGTGCACGCCACGATCGGCCGCCGCTCGTTCGACAGCGACAAGCTCGCCGGCAACCTGCGCGCGCGCTGGTCGAGGCCCTGAACAAGGCCAAGCCGGCCTCGAGCAAGGGCATCTACCTGCGCAAGGTGGCGGTGTCGTCGACCATGGGCGTGGGCGCCCGCGTCGACGTCTCGACGATCAACGCCGCGCCCGCCCAGGCGTAAACAGAGTTTGGTGGGCTGCTCGTTCCGCAAGGGGCGCGCAGGCCATCGAAGACCGCTGGTGCGGAGTCCAACTCCTCCGCTTAATGGCCAGCGCAGATGGCGGTCCCGCCGGGATGGAATTTCGGTTCCGGAGTCGGTAGGTCGCTGAAACCCGGTGTGCGGGGAGGTCGAAAGACCGAACCGCACGTGTAAGTGAGGAGCAGACCTTGAGTCTCAACCGCAACGAGAAAGCAGCCGTTGTCTCGGACGTCGCCGCGCAGGTGGCACGTTCGCAGACGCTCGCGCTGGCCGAGTACCGTGGCCTCACCGTGGAACACCTGAACGCGCTGCGCAAGCAGGCGCGCGAAAAGGGCGTGTACCTTCACGTGCTGAAGAACACCCTGGCTCGCCGCGCCGTGCAAGGCACGCCGTTCGAGGTGGCCTCGGAGGCCATGGTCGGCCCGCTGATCTACGGCTTTTCCGAAGACGCCGTTGCCGCCGCGAAAGTCATCGCTGATTTCGCCAAGGGCAACGACAAGCTGATCGTCAAGGCCGGCGCCTATGCCGGCAAGCCGCTCGACGCCAACGGCGTGAAGGCACTGGCCGCTGTGCCGAGCAAGGAAGTCCTGCTCAGCCAGATCGCCGGCCTGCTGAAGTCGCCGGTGCAGCGCATGGCTGCCGTGGTGGCGGCCCTGGCCGAGAAGCGCGGCGGCACGGCCGACGCGCCCGCTGCCTGAAGACGATCCATTCCCTGAACCGAATCCCACAGACATTTAGGAGCCCCAAATGGCTTTCGACAAAGACGCATTCCTGACCGCCCTCGACAGCATGTCGGTGATGGAACTCAACGACCTGGTCAAGGCGATCGAAGAGAAGTTCGGCGTGTCCGCCGCTTCGATGGCTGCCCCGGCCGCCGGTGGCGGCGGCGCCGCCGCTGCCGCGGTCGAAGAGAAGACCGAATTCACCGTGGTGCTGACGGAAGCCGGCGCCAACAAGGTGTCGGTCATCAAGGCCGTTCGCGAGATCACCGGCCTGGGCCTCAAGGAAGCCAAGGACCTGGTCGACGGCGCCCCGAAGCCCGTCAAGGAAGGCATTGCCAAGGCCGACGCCGAAGCTGCCAAGAAGAAGCTGGAAGAAGCCGGCGCCAAGGTCGAACTCAAGTAATCCGGGTTCGATTCGCGGGGCTGGGGGCTGGAAAACGGCTCCCAGCCTTTCGCGCTTCCGAGGGTCTTGTCCGCAAGACCCTGGGGAGATCAGCTGCAAGGCTCCCGACCGACAATCGGGGTCCTTCCAAGTGATCTCGTCACAGCCCCCTGATCCGACTGCAGGGGGCGGGTTTGGTCGGACTCCGGTGCAATGCCGGGGTTGTCCGCCAGCGGCAGGTAGTGGCCTGCCACCAAGCTTCGAACGCAAGGTTCGAAAGACAGTCGCCGACGGAGCAGCCTGCCACGGCCGGGTGGGCGTTCCTGAGACGGAGTGAGAAATCACCTATGGCGCAGCAAACCACCCCCTACAGCTACACCGAGCGCAAGCGGATCCGCAAGAGCTTCGGCAAGCGAGAAAGCGTCCTCAACGTCCCCTACCTGCTGACCATGCAGAAGGAGTCGTACGTGGCCTTCCTGCAGAAGGAAGTGCCTCCGCAGAAGCGCAAGCCCGAGGGGCTGCAAGCTGCGTTCCTCTCCGCGTTCCCGATCGTCTCGCACAACGGGTTCGTGGAGATGAAGTTCATCGAATACAACATGGCCAAGCCCGCGTTCGACACGCGGGAGTGCCAGCAGCGCGGCCTGACCTACGCCGCCGCGGTGCGCGCCAAGCTGCAGATGATCATCTACGACCGCGAGTCGCCGCAGGCGAAGACCGTCAAGGAGATCAAGGAGCAGGAGGTCTACATGGGCGAAGTTCCGCTCATGACCGACTACGGCTCGTTCATCATCAACGGCACCGAGCGCGTGATCGTCTCGCAGCTGCACCGCTCGCCGGGCGTGTTCTTCGAGCACGACAAGGGCAAGACCCACAGCTCGGGCAAGCTGCTGTTCAGCGCCCGCATCATTCCGTACCGCGGCTCCTGGCTGGACTTCGAGTTCGACCCGAAGGACGTGCTGTACTTCCGCGTCGACCGTCGCCGCAAGATGCCGGTGACGATCCTGCTCAAGGCGATCGGCCTGAACCCTGAGCAGATCCTGGCGCACTTCTTCGTCTTCGACAACTTCCGCCTGATGGATTCGGGCGCGCAGATGGAGTTCGTCGCCGACCGCATCCGCGGCGAGATCGCGCGCTTCGACATCACCGACAAGAACGGCAACGTGATCGTCGAGAAGGACAAGCGCATCACCGCCCGCCACGTGCGCCAGCTCGAGCAGAGCGAGACGCAGTTCATCAGCGTGCCGGAAGACTTCCTGGTCGGCCGCGTGGTGGCGCGCAACGTCGTCGACGGCGACACCGGCGAGATCATCGCCAAGGCCAACGACGAGCTGACCGAGACGCTGCTGAAGAAGCTGCGCGCGGCGGGCATCAAGGAAGTACCTTGCCTGTACACCAACGAGCTCGACGAAGGCGCCTACATCTCGCAGACGCTGGCCTCCGACGAGACGGCCGACCAGCTCGCCGCCCGCGTGGCCATCTACCGCATGATGCGCCCCGGCGAGCCGCCGACGGAAGACGCCGTCGAGGCGCTGTTCCACCGCCTGTTCTACTCGGCCGATACCTACGACCTGTCGCGTGTCGGCCGCATGAAGTTCAACGCCCGCGTCGGCCGCGACACGCCGGAAGGCGCGATGACGCTGTCCAACGAGGACATCCTCGACGTGGTGAAGATCCTCGTCGAGCTGCGCAACGGCCGCGGCCAGGTCGACGACATCGACCACCTGGGCAACCGCCGCGTGCGCTGCGTGGGCGAACTGGCCGAGAACCAGTACCGCTCGGGCTGGCCCGCATCGAGAAGGCGGTGAAGGAGCGTCTCGGCCAGGCCGAGACCGAAGCGCTGATGCCGCACGACCTGATCAACTCCAAGCCGATCTCCGCGGCGCTGAAGGAGTTCTTCGGGGCGAGCCAGCTCTCGCAGTTCATGGACCAGACCAACCCGCTGTCGGAGATCACGCACAAGCGTCGTGTCTCCGCCCTCGGCCCGGGCGGCCTGACGCGCGAGCGCGCCGGCTTCGAAGTGCGCGACGTGCACGTCACGCACTACGGCCGCGTCTGCCCGATCGAGACGCCGGAAGGCCCGAACATCGGCCTGATCAACTCGCTGGCCCTCTACGCACAGCTCAACGAGTACGGCTTCCTCGAGACGCCGTACCGCCGCGTGGTCGACGGCAAGGTCACCAACCAGATCGACTACCTGTCGGCCATCGAGGAAGGCAAGTACGTCATCGCGCAGGCCAACGCCTCGCTCGATGCCGAAGGCAAGCTGATCGACGAGCTGGTCTCGGCGCGCGACAACGGCGAATCGATCCTGACCTCGCCGGAGCGCATCCAGTACATGGACGTGGCGCCGACGCAGATCGTCTCGGTGGCCGCTTCGCTGGTGCCCTTCCTCGAGCACGACGACGCGAACCGCGCGCTGATGGGCGCCAACATGCAGCGCCAGGCGGTGCCGACGCTGCGCCCCGAGAAGGCGCTGGTGGGCACGGGTGTCGAGCGCGTCGCCGCGAAGGACTCGGGCACGGTCGTGGCCGCCCGCCGCGGCGGCGTGGTCGACTACGTCGACACCAACCGCATCGTGATCCGTGTGAACGACGCGGAGACGGTGGCCGGCGAAGTCGGCGTCGACATCTACAACCTGATCAAGTACCAGCGTTCCAACCAGAACACGAACATCCACCAGCGCCCGATCGTCAAGCGCGGTGACGTGGTCGCCGCCGAGGACATCATCGCCGACGGTGCCTCCACCGATATCGGCGAACTGGCGCTCGGCCAGAACATGCTGGTCGCATTCATGCCCTGGAACGGCTACAACTTCGAGGACTCGATCCTCATCAGCGAACGCGTCGTGGCCGACGACCGCTACACCTCGATCCACATCGAGGAGCTGGTGGTGATGGCGCGCGACCAAGCTGGGCGCCGAGGAAATCACCCGCGACATCCCGAACCTCTCCGAGCAGCAGCTGGCACGCCTGGACGAATCGGGCATCGTGTACGTCGGTGCCGAAGTCGGCCCCGGCGACACGCTGGTCGGCAAGGTCACGCCCAAGGGCGAGACCACGCTGACGCCGGAAGAGAAGCTGCTGCGCGCGATCTTCGGCGAGAAGGCGTCCGACGTGAAGGACACCTCGCTGCGCGTCGACCAGGGCACCAGCGGCACGGTCATCGACGTGCAGGTGTTCACCCGCGAGGGCATCCCGCGCGACAAGCGCGCCCAGCAGATCATCGACGACGAGCTGAAGCGCTACCGCCTCGACCTGAACGACCAACTGCGCATCGTCGAGGCCGACGCCTTCGACCGGATCGAGAAGCTGCTGGTGGGCAAGGTCGCCAACGGCGGCCCGCAGAAGATCGCCAAGGGCACGACGATCGACAAGGCCTACCTCGCCTCGGTCGAGAAGTACCACTGGTTCGACATCCGCCCGGCCGACGACGACGTGGCCAACCAGCTCGAGTCGATCAAGAACTCGCTCGAGCAGACGCGCCACAGCTTCGACCTCGCGTTCGAGGAGAAGCGCAAGAAGCTGACGCAGGGCGACGAGCTGCCCGCCGGCGTGCTGAAGATGGTGAAGGTCTACCTCGCCGTCAAGCGCCGCCTGCAGCCCGGCGACAAGATGGCCGGCCGCCACGGCAACAAGGGCGTGGTCTCCAAGATCGTTCCGGTCGAGGACATGCCCTACATGGCCGACGGCACGCCGTGCGACATCGTGCTGAACCCGCTGGGCGTGCCCTCGCGGATGAACGTGGGCAGGTGCTGGAGGTTCACCTCGGCTGGGCCGGCAAGGGCATCGGCCAGCGCCTGGGCGACATGCTGCAGCAGCAGGCCAAGGTGGCCGAGCTGCGCAAGTTCCTCGACGAGCTGTACAACAAGTCGGGCGGCAAGACCGAGAAGCTGGACAACCTGTCCGACGCCGAGATCCTCGAGATGGCCGGCAACCTGAGCAAGGGCGTGCCGTTCGCGACGCCGGTGTTCGACGGTGCAGCCGAGGAAGAGATCCGCGCGATGCTCAAGCTCGCCTACCCGGACGACATCGCCAAGGCCAAGGGCCTGACCGCGACGCGCACCCAGGCCACGCTGCACGACGGTCGCACCGGCGAGGCGTTCGAGCGTCCCGTCACGGTCGGCTACATGCACGTGCTGAAGCTGCACCACCTGGTCGACGACAAGATGCACGCCCGCTCGACCGGCCCGTACAGCTGGTCACCCAGCAGCCGCTGGGCGGCAAGGCGCAGTTCGGTGGCCAGCGCTTCGGTGAGATGGAAGTGTGGGCGCTCGAGGCCTACGGCGCCTCGTACATCCTGCAGGAGATGCTGACCGTCAAGTCGGACGACGTGAACGGCCGCACCAAGGTGTACGAGAACATCGTCAAGGGTGAGCACTCGATCGAGGCCGGCATGCCGGAGTCGTTCAACGTGCTGGTCAAGGAAATCCGTTCGCTCGGCATCGACATCGAGCTCGAGCGCAACTAAGAAGGAAGGAAACAGAACATGAAGGGTTTGCTTGATCTGTTCCGCCAGTTCACGCCCGATGAGCATTTCGATGCCATCAAGATCGGACTGGCCTCCCCGAGAAGATTCGTTCCTGGTCGTTCGGCGAGGTGAAGAAGCCGGAGACCATCAACTACCGGACCTTCAAGCCGGAACGCGATGGTCTGTTCTGCGCCAAGATCTTCGGCCCGATCAAGGACTACGAGTGCCTGTGCGGCAAGTACAAGCGCCTGAAGCACCGTGGCGTGATCTGCGAGAAGTGCGGCGTCGAAGTGACCCAGACCAAGGTGCGCCGCGAGCGCATGGGTCACATCGACTGGCGGCGCCGTGCGCGCACATCTGGTTCCTGAAGTCGCTGCCGTCGCGCCTGGGCACGGTGCTCGACATGACGCTGCGCGACATCGAGCGCGTGCTGTACTTCGAAGCCTACGTGGTCGTCGACCCCGGCATGACCCCGCTGAAGAAGTTCAGCATCATGAGCGAGGACGACTACGACGCGAAGCGCACCGAGTTCGGTGACGAGTTCGTCGCGCTGATGGGCGCCGAGGGCATCAAGAAGCTGCTCGAGGAGATCGATCTCGACGTCGAGATCGACAAGCTGCGCAACGACATGACCGGCAGCGAGCTGAAGGTCAAGAAGAACTCCAAGCGCCTGAAGGTGATGGAGGCCTTCAAGAAGTCGGGCATCAAGCCGAGCTGGATGGTGATGGAGGTGCTGCCGGTGCTGCCGCCGGACCTGCGTCCGCTGGTGCCGCTGGATGGCGGCCGCTTCGCCACGTCCGACCTGAACGACCTGTACCGCCGCGTCATCAACCGCAACAACCGCCTCGCGCGGCTGCTGGAGCTGAAGGCGCCGGAGATCATCGTGCGCAACGAGAAGCGCATGCTGCAGGAAGCCGTCGACTCGCTGCTCGACAACGGCCGCCGTGGCAAGGCCATGACCGGCGCGAACAAGCGCGCGCTGAAGTCGCTGGCCGACATGATCAAGGGCAAGAGCGGCCGCTTCCGCCAGAACCTGCTGGGCAAGCGCGTCGACTACTCGGGCCGTTCGGTCATCGTGGTCGGCCCGACGCTCAAGCTGCACCAGTGCGGCCTGCCCAAGCTGATGGCGCTGGAGCTGTTCAAGCCCTTCATCTTCTCGCGTCTGGAGGCGATGGGCATCGCCACCACCATCAAGGCGGCGAAGAAGGAAGTCGAATCCGGCACGCCGGTGGTGTGGGACATCCTCGAAGAGGTCATCAAGGAGCACCCGGTGCTCCTGAACCGCGCGCCGACGCTGCACCGCCTGGGCATCCAGGCGTTCGAGCCGGTGCTGATCGAAGGCAAGGCGATCCAGCTGCACCCGCTGGTCTGCTCGGCGTTCAACGCCGACTTCGACGGTGACCAGATGGCCGTGCACGTGCCGCTGTCGATCGAGGCGCAGATGGAAGCCCGCACGCTGATGCTGGCGACCAACAACGTGCTGTTCCCCGCGAACGGCGAGCCGTCCATCGTTCCTTCGCAGGACGTCGTGCTGGGCCTGTACTACGCCACCCGCGAGCGCATCAACGGCAAGGGTGAGGGGATCATCTTCTCCGACATCGCCGAGGTGCAGCGCGCGCTGGACAACGGCCGAGGTCGAGATCACCGCGAAGATCAGCGTTCGCCTGACCGAGTGGACGAAGAACAAGGACACCGGCGAGTTCGTGCCGGAGACCAAGCTCGTCGACACCACGGTGGGCCGCGCGCTGCTGTCGGAGATCCTGCCCAAGGGCCTGCCCTTCAGCAACATCAACAAGGCGCTGAAGAAGAAGGAGATCTCGCGTCTCATCAACGCGAGCTTCCGCAAGTGCGGCCTGAAGGAGACCGTGGTCTTCGCCGACAAGCTGCTGCAGAACGGCTTCCGCACGGCCACGCGCGCCGGCATCTCGATCGCCATCGACGACATGCTGGTGCCGAAGGAGAAGCACGGCCTGATCGAGCGCGCCGAGAAGGAGGTCAAGGAGATCGAGCAGCAGTACGTCTCGGGTCTCGTGACCGCCGGCGAGCGCTACAACAAGGTCGTCGACATCTGGGGCAAGACCGGTGACGAGGTGGGCAAGGTCATGATGGCCCAGCTCGCCAAGCAGAAGGTTCAGGACCGCAACGGCAAGGAAGTCGACCAGGAGTCGTTCAACTCCATCTACATGATGGCCGACTCCGGTGCGCGCGGCTCGGCGGCGCAGATTCGCCAGCTGGCCGGCATGCGCGGCCTGATGGCCAAGCCGGACGGCTCGATCATCGAGACGCCGATCACGGCGAACTTCCGCGAAGGCCTGAACGTTCTGCAGTACTTCATCTCGACGCACGGCGCCCGCAAGGGTCTGGCCGACACGGCGCTGAAGACCGCGAACTCCGGCTACCTGACGCGCCGCACGGTCGACGTGACGCAGGACCTGGTGATCACCGAGGACGATTGCGGCACCGAGAACGGCATGAACACCCGCGCGCTGGTCGAAGGCGGCGAGGTGATCGAGTCGCTGCGCGACCGCGTGCTCGGCCGTGTGGCGGCCGTGGAAGTGCTGCACCCCGAGACGCAGGAAGTGCTGCTCAAGGGCGGCTCGATGCTCGACGAGGACGCGCTCGACGTGCTCGAGGCAGCGGGCGTCGACGAGGTCAAGGTGCGCACCGCGCTGACCTGCGGCACGCGCTTCGGCCTGTGCGCCAAGTGCTACGGCCGCGATCTCGGCCGCGGCGGCATCGTCAACCGCGGCGAAGCGGTGGGCGTGATCGCGGCGCAGTCGATCGGCGAGCCCGGCACGCAGCTGACGATGCGCACCTTCCACATCGGCGGTGCGGCATCGCGTGCGGCGGTGGCGTCCAGCGTCGACGCGAAGAGCGACGGCCTGATCGGCTTCAACGCCACGATGCGCTACGTGACCAACGGCAAGGGCGAACTGGTGGTCATCTCGCGTTCCGGCGAGATCATCATCAGCGACCAGCACGGCCGCGAGCGCGAGCGCCACAAGGTGCCGTACGGCGCGCTGCTGTCGGTCAAGCCCGACCAGCAGATCAAGGCCGGCACCGTGTTGGCCAACTGGGATCCGCTGACCCGCCCGATCATCACCGAGTTCGCCGGCAAGGCGAAGTTCGAGAACGTCGAGGAAGGCGTGACGGTCGCCAAGCAGGTCGACGAGGTCACCGGTCTGTCGACGCTGGTCGTGATCGATCCGAAGCGCCGCGGTGCCGCGAAGGTGGTGCGCCCGCAGGTCAAGCTGCTCGACGCCGGCGGCAACGAGGTGAAGATCCCCGGCACCGACCACTCCGTGACGATCGGCTTCCAGGTCGGCGCGCTGATCCAGATCCGCGACGGTCAGGATCTCGCCCCGGGCGAGGTGCTGGCGCGCATCCCGGTCGAAGGCCAGAAGACCCGCGACATCACCGGCGGTCTGCCGCGCGTGGCCGAGCTGTTCGAGGCGCGCTCGCCGAAGGACAAGGGCACGCTGGCCGAGCAGACCGGCACGGTGTCGTTCGGCAAGGAGACCAAGGGCAAGGTGCGCCTGCAGATCACCGATCCGGACGGCAAGGTGTACGAGGAACTCGTGCCCAAGGAGAAGAACATCCTGGTGCACGAAGGCGGGGTGGTCAACAAGGGCGAGTCCATCGTCGACGGCCCGGCCGATCCGCAGGACATCCTGCGCCTGCTGGGCATCGAGGAGCTGGCGCGCTACATCGTCGACGAGGTGCAGGACGTCTACCGTCTGCAGGGCGTGAAGATCAACGACAAGCACATCGAGGTGATCGTTCGCCAGATGCTGCGCCGCGTGCAGATCGTCAACCCTGGCGACACGGCCTACATCGCCGGCGAGCAGGTCGAGCGTTCGGAGCTGCTGGACACCAACGACCGCATGCTGGCCGAGGGCAAGATGCCGGCGACGCACGCCGACGTGCTGCTGGGCATCACCAAGGCGTCGCTGTCGACCGACAGCTTCATCTCGGCGGCCTCGTTCCAGGAGACGACCCGCGTGCTCACCGAAGCCGCGATCATGGGCAAGCGCGACGAACTCCGTGGCCTGAAGGAGAACGTCATCGTCGGCCGTCTGATCCCGGCCGGCACCGGCATGGCCTTCCACGAGGCGCGCAAGACCAAGGAAGCCATGGACGACGCCGAGCGCCGCGCCATCGCCATGCAGGAGGCCGAGGAACTGGCCGCCGTGCAGATGGCGCAGGTCGACGCCGCCTCGGGCGCGTCGGGCGACGCCAGCGAGTGATCGACCTCCGGGCCCTACCGGGCCTGGATCGAGGGCGGCCACGAGCCGCCCCATTTTCATGGTGACCAGCGTTCGGGCACGAGGATCCGGATGCCATGCGCGCTGGCGCGCCGGGCGAGCTTGAGCACGGCGCGATCTCGGCTGAGCAGCGTGGCGCCGAGCTGCAGGGCGAGGTCGATGAACATCTGGTCGTCGGGATCCGTGCAGCGCAGGGGGCCGAGAGTGGCGGCGACGGGGTCGGGGCCAGCAACGCCCAGCGCGTGCACGCCGCGAAGACATCGGCCCGGTCGACTTGCCAGCGGGCAACGTCGGGATATGCGAGCACATGCTCGAGCTCGATGCGCATCGCGCGGGTGGCATGCCAGCGCCATCGCCCGCTGACCAGTGCCGGTTCGAGCGACGCAACGACCGCCGGATTTCGAAAGACCAGCCAGTCGAGCACCACGTTGGTGTCCAGCACCAGTGGCCTCGCGAGCTCGAGGGAGGTCACTCCAGCAGCAAGGAGGCGCCCAAGGCGCCGACGCCACCGATACCGGCCAGCCGGGCGAATGACCGGCGCAGTGCAGACAGCCTTCCGGCAAGCCATTCGGGCTGGCCACCGGGCCGGTGCGATGTGCTGCGCTCACGCACGGCAAGCGCGGCACGCTCCAGCGTCTTCAACAGCCGCTCCTCTTCGCTGAAGGTCGTCGTGGCCTCGCGCCGAGCCGCGTCGCGGATTCGCTGCGCGTCGGCCGCCGGCAAGGCGTGCACATGGGCGAGGGCATCGCGCCAGGCCTTCGGATCCCCTTCGGGAACGAGGAACCCGGTCTGCCCGTGGCGGATGTACAGCCGCGAGGACAACGCATCAGTTGCCACGACGATCGTGCCCAGGGCCATCGCATTGAGGATGGTCTGGTCGGCCGTACAGCGTTGCAGGCCGGCGACGATGGGCATCGCGAATGCCCGGCTGTCGGCCACCTCCTGCCAGTACTGCTCGAAGGTCCAATCGCTGACCACTTCGACGTTCGGCAACCCGGCCGCCACCTCGCGCACCCGGGCCGTGACGGGCGATGCCGGCAGCCCGATGCGCAGCTTCCATGGCTGACCGGCCGCCGCGGCCAGCAATGTCGGATAGTCGCGGTAGGAGTGTCCGCCGGTGACGACCGCATCGCCCTGCGCCGCCTTGCGTGCGACCCGGTAGCCCTGCAACGAGGTCGACCAGGGCAACGGCTTGAGCAGCTGGCGCGGAATGCCGAAATTGCGCTCGTACAAGGAAATCTCTTCCGGCGAGTGGATCTGCACGTCGGCGAGCAGGCGGCGGCCAAGCCGCAGGATCAGCCGCTGCATCGCACGAAGCGCCCGGCTTTCGCCCGGTTGCCAGTGGGCGTCGACGATCACGTGCGGGGCTCGGATCCAGGGCGTCAAGCCGGCCAATGCCAGGTAGATGAGGTCGGCGCGCTCGCCGCCATTGAGCAGCACGGCGTCGGCCCGAGGCGCCAGACGCCACAGCCGGGTGATGACGCTCGCATCCGGAACCCCGATTCGCCGCCATGCGCGGCCCAGGAGTGAGCTCGATGAGCGTGCACTCGCTTCGACGCTCGTGACGGAGCGGCGCCAGAACTCGACCTTGTTGAACGGCAGGGTCGACAGGAGCCTCAAGGAACCCACGGCCGATGCCGCGCGCGCGGCGTCGGGGTGGACCATCGCATCATCAGTGCCAAGGGGTGAGGAGTGGAGCGTCATGGGCGAGGATTCTGGGTGAGGCTGGGTGTGGCACGAACCCCGTGAAGAAATGCCCCGGCCGCGTGGGGGCATCGCTGGAATCGCCCGTCAAGCCATTCTTGCGACTCTGGCGCCGCCTGAGTACAATCGCGGGCTTTTCGGCAGATTCTGCTGCGCT
Source organism: Piscinibacter aquaticus (assembly GCA_007994965.1). GTDB lineage: Bacteria > Pseudomonadota > Gammaproteobacteria > Burkholderiales > Burkholderiaceae_C > Piscinibacter > Piscinibacter aquaticus. The sequence continues at coordinate 84,866 of VOPW01000001.1, forward strand.
CTTTGTCGGGCGGCTCACCGCGGGGATGGCTTTCGATGCCGCCCACACACGCGGCTTCGGGCCCAGCTTCGCAACCGGGCGCTCGGCTTCTCCCGGAATGAAACGAATCTGACTTCACACGGGAACAAGTCAAACCATGCCAACCATCAACCAGCTCGTGCGCCACGGCCGCCGAGGTCGAGGTCACGAAGTCCAAGTCGCCGGCGATGCAGAACTCGCCGCAGCGCCGCGGCGTCTGCACGCGCGTGTACACCACGACGCCGAAGAAGCCGAACTCCGCACTGCGCAAGGTCGCCAAGGTGCGCCTGACCAACGGTTTCGAGGTCATCTCGTACATCGGCGGTGAAGGCCACAACCTGCAGGAGCACTCGGTGGTGCTCGTGCGCGGCGGCCGCGTGAAGGACCTGCCGGGCGTGCGCTACCACATCGTGCGCGGCTCGCTCGACCTGCAAGGCGTCAAGGATCGCAAGCAGGCCCGTTCGAAGTACGGCGCCAAGCGCCCGAAGAAGGCCTGACGCGAGCGCGTCACACGGGGCCGGTTCGTCCGGTCATGTAAGTGAAGGGTCCGGATGGCCCTTCGCGGCGGGCGGCGAAAGCCGGCGCCAACTGAAGCAAACGAAGGAAGATTGAAATGCCACGTCGTCGCGAAGTACCCAAGCGCGAGATCCTGCCCGATCCGAAGTTCGGTTCGGTCGAACTCTCAAGTTCATGAACGTGATCATGGAGTCCGGCAAGAAGGCCGTCGCCGAGCGCATCATCTACGGTGCCCTCGACCAGGTCGAGAAGAAGTCCGGCAAGGATCCCTGGAGATCTTCAACGTCGCGCTGAACAACATCAAGCCGATGGTCGAAGTGAAGTCCCGCCGCGTCGGCGGTGCGAACTACCAAGTTCCCGTGGAAGTCCGCCCCGTCCGCCGCGTCGCCCTCGCGATGCGCTGGCTGAAGGAATCGGCGCGCAAGCGCGGTGAGAAGTCGATGGCCCAGCGTCTGGCCAACGAGCTGCTGGAGGCCGTCGAGGGCCGCGGCGGCGCGATGAAGAAGCGCGACGAAGTGCACCGCATGGCCGAAGCGAACAAGGCCTTCTCGCACTTCCGCTTCTGACCTTTCCGCACGCAGCAATCTCTCGGCCGCCTTACGGGTCAACCCTGACCCGCTGGCGGCCCAAGTATTTGGAGTGAACCATGGCCCGCAAGACACCCATCGAGCGCTATCGCAACATCGGCATCTCGGCTCACATCGACGCCGGCAAGACGACGACCACCGAGCGCATCCTCTACTACACCGGCGTGAACCACAAGATTGGTGAGGTGCACGACGGCGCGGCCACCATGGACTGGATGGAGCAGGAGCAGGAGCGCGGCATCACGATCACGTCGGCCGCCACCACCTGCTTCTGGAAGGGCATGGACCTGTCCTATCCGGAGCACCGCTTCAACATCATCGACACCCCGGGGCACGTCGACTTCACCATCGAGGTGGAGCGTTCGATGCGCGTGCTCGACGGCGCGTGCATGGTGTACTGCGCGGTCGGCGGCGTGCAGCCGCAGTCGGAGACCGTCTGGCGCCAGGCCAACAAGTACAAGGTGCCGCGTCTGGCGTTCGTCAACAAGATGGACCGCACCGGCGCGAACTTCTTCAAGGTCTACGACCAGATGAAGACGCGCCTGAAGGCCAACCCGGTGCCCATCGTGGTGCCGATCGGCGCCGAGGAAAACTTCGTCGGCGTGGTCGACCTGTTCAAGATGAAGGCCATCGTCTGGGACGAGGCCAGCCAGGGCATGAAGTTCGAGTACGGTCCGATCCCGGCCGGGCTCGAGGCCGACTGCCAGAAGTGGCGCGAGAACATGATCGAGGCCGCCGCCGAAGCCTCCGAGGAACTGATGAACAAGTACCTCGAGACCGGCGAGCTGACCGAAGAGGAGATCAAGCAGGGTCTGCGCACCCGCACGATCGCCACCGAGATCCAGCCGATGCTGTGCGGCACCGCCTTCAAGAACAAGGGCGTGCAGCGCATGCTCGACGCGGTGATCGACTTTCTGCCGTCGCCGGTGGACATCCCGCCGGTGCCGGGCACCGACGAGGACGACAAGGAAATCGTCCGCAAGGCCGACGACAACGAGAAGTTCGCCGCGCTGGCGTTCAAGCTGATGACCGACCCGTACGTCGGCCAGCTGACCTTCGTGCGCGTGTACTCCGGCGTGCTCAAGTCGGGCGACTCCGTCTACAACCCGATCCGCGGCAAGAAGGAGCGCATCGGCCGGATCCTGCAGATGCACGCCAACCAGCGTGAAGAGATCAAGGAGATCCTGGCCGGCGACATCGCCGCCTGCGTGGGCCTGAAGGACGTGACCACCGGCGAGACGCTGTGCGACCCGGAGCACGTGATCACGCTCGAGAAGATGATCTTCCCGGAGCCGGTGATCTCGCAGGCCGTGGAGCCGAAGACCAAGGCCGACCAGGGAGAAGATGGGCGTGGCCCTGTCGCGCCTGGCCGCCGAGGATCCGTCGTTCCGTCTGCGCACCGACGAGGAGTCCGGCCAGACCATCATCTCCGGCATGGGCGAGCTGCACCTGGAGATCATCGTCGACCGCATGAAGCGCGAGTTCGGCGTGGAAGCCAACGTCGGCAAGCCGCAGGTGGCCTACCGCGAGACGATCCGCAAGACCGCGACCGACGTCGAAGGCAAGTTCGTGCGCCAGTCGGGCGGCAAGGGCCAGTACGGCCACGTCGTCTTCACGGTCGAGCCGCAGGAGCCGGGCAAGGGCTTCGAGTTCGTCGACGCCATCAAGGGCGGCGTGGTGCCGCGCGAGTTCATCCCGGCGGTCGAGAAGGGCGTGATCGACACGCTGCCGAACGGCGTGCTGGCCGGTTATCCGGTGGTCGACGTGAAGGTCACGCTGACCTTCGGTTCGTACCACGAGGTGGACTCGAACGAGAACGCGTTCAAGATGGCCGCGTCGATGGGCTTCAAGGACGCCTGCCGCAAGGCCAGCCCGGTGATCCTCGAGCCGATGATGGCCGTGGAAGTCGAGACGCCGGAAGACTACGCCGGCTCGGTGATGGGCGACCTGTCGTCCCGCCGTGGCATGGTGCAGGGCATGGACGACATGCCCGGTGGCGGCAAGGTCATCAAGGCCGAGGTGCCGCTGTCGGAGATGTTCGGCTACTCGACCACGCTGCGCTCGATGTCCCAGGGCCGTGCGACGTACACGATGGAGTTCAAGCACTACGCCGAAGCTCCGAAGAACGTCGCCGACGCGATCATCACCGCGCGCGCCAAGTAAGCAACACAAGCCGGTCTTCGGTGCGACGCCGCCTGCTGCCAGTGGCAGGCGAACCAGCGTGCCGCCGGAGACCTTAAACCTCGCACTGGACAACGCTCTTTGAACACGGAGTTCTGAAAATGGCAAAAGGCAAATTCGAGCGGACCAAGCCGCACGTGAACGTGGGGACGATTGGTCACGTGGACCATGGCAAGACGACGCTGACGGCGGCGATCACGACGGTGCTGTCGAGCAAGTTCGGCGGCGAGGCCAAGGCCTACGACCAGATCGACGCGGCGCCGGAAGAGAAGGCACGCGGCATCACCATCAACACCGCGCACGTCGAGTACGAGACCGCCAACCGCCACTACGCGCACGTCGACTGCCCGGGGCACGCCGACTACGTGAAGAACATGATCACCGGTGCGGCGCAGATGGACGGCGCCATTCTGGTCGTGTCGGCTGCTGACGGCCCGATGCCCCAGACCCGCGAGCACATCCTGCTGGCGCGCGGTCGGTGTGCCGTACATCATCGTCTTCATGAACAAGTGCGACATGGTCGACGACGCCGAGCTGCTCGAGCTCGTCGAGATGGAAGTGCGCGAACTGCTGAGCAAGTACGACTTCCCCGGCGACGACACCCCGATCGTCAAGGGCTCGGCAAGCTCGCCATGGAAGGCGACAAGGGCGAGCTCGGCGAAGGCGCCATCATGAAGCTGGCCGAGGCGCTGGACACCTACATCCCCACGCCCGAGCGCGCCATCGACGGCGCCTTCCTGATGCCCGTGGAAGACGTGTTCTCCATCTCCGGCCGCGGCACCGTGGTGACCGGCCGTGTCGAGCGCGGCATCATCAAGGTCGGCGAGGAAATCGAAATCGTCGGCATCCGCGCCACGCAGAAGACCACCTGCACCGGCGTCGAGATGTTCCGCAAGCTGCTCGACCAGGGTCAGGCCGGTGACAACGTCGGCATCCTGCTGCGCGGCACCAAGCGCGAGGAAGTCGAGCGCGGCGGGTGCTGTGCAAGCCCGGCAGCATCAAGCCGCACACCCACTTCACCGCCGAGGTGTACGTGCTGAGCAAGGAAGAAGGCGGCCGTCACACGCCGTTCTTCAACAACTACCGTCCGCAGTTCTACTTCCGCACGACGGACGTGACCGGCGCGGTGGAGCTGCCGAAGGACAAGGAGATGGTCATGCCGGGCGACAACGTCAGCATCACCGTCAAGCTGATCGCCCCGATCGCGATGGAAGAGGGGCTGCGCTTCGCCATCCGCGAAGGCGGCCGCACCGTCGGCGCCGGCGTCGTCGCGAAGATCATGGAATAAGGGGCGGGACCATGCAGAAGCAGAAGATCCGCATCCGCCTGAAGGCCTTCGACTACAAGCTGATCGACCAGTCGGCGTTGGAGATCGTCGATACCGCCAAGCGCACCGGCGCGATCGTCAAGGGGCCGGTGCCCTGCCGACCCGCATGCAGCGTTTCGACATCCTGCGTTCGCCGCACGTCAACAAGACGAGCCGTGACCAGTTCGAGATCCGCACGCACCAGCGCCTGATGGACATCGTCGACCCGACCGACAAGACCGTGGACGCGCTGATGAAGCTCGACCTCCCGGCCGGCGTGGACGTGGAAATCAAACTGCAGTAAACTCTGCGGTTTTCCGGCCCGGCAGCTCCCTGCCGGGCCAAACTCATCAGCCCTGCCAATCGATGCAGGGCATTGGAGAAAAACACATGAGTCTGAGCAACCGTCTCGGTTTGCTGGGGCGCAAGGTGGGCATGATGCGCATCTTCACGGACGATGGCGACGCCATTCCCGTGACGGTGCTCGACGTGTCGAACAACCGCGTCACCCAGGTCAAGACCGACGAAACCGACGGCTACACGGCGATCCAGGTCGCCTACGGCACGCGCAAGGCGAGCCGCGTCACCAAGCCGGAAGCTGGCCACCTCGCGAAGGCGGGCGTCGAAGCCGGTGAAGTCCTCAAGGAATTCCGCGTCGCCGCCGACGTCGCTGCCGGCCTGAAGCCGGGCGCCACGCTGCCGGTGACCACGTTTGCCGTGGGTCAGCTCGTCGATGTGCAGGGCACCTCGATCGGCAAGGGCTTCACGGGCACGATCAAGCGCCACAACTTCGGCTCGCAGCGCGCGTCGCACGGCAACAGCCGTTCGCACAACGTGCCGGGCTCGATCTCGATGGCGCAGGACCCGGGCCGCGTGTTCCCGGGCAAGAAGATGTCGGGTCACCTCGGTGACGTGACGAAGACGGTCCAGAACCTCGACATCGTCCGCGTCGACGAAGCGCGCTCGCTGCTGCTGGTGCGTGGCGCCGTTCCAGGTGCGAAGAACGGCCATGTGGTCGTGCGCCCGGCCGTCAAGGTCAAGGTCAAGAAGGGAGCCCAGTGATGCAACTCGAGCTCCTGAACGAACAAGGGCAGGCCACCGCCAAGGTCGACGCGCCGGACACCGTGTTCGCGCGTGACTACAACGAGGCACTGGTCCACCAGGTCGTCGTCGCGTTCCAGGCCAATGCGCGCCAGGGCACCCGTGCCCAGCTGGACCGCGCGATGGTCAAGCACTCGACCAAGAAGCCGTTCCGCCAGAAGGGCACCGGCCGCGCTCGCGCCGGCATGACCTCGTCGCCGCTGTGGCGCGGGGGCGGTCGCATCTTCCCGAACTCGCCGGACGAAAACTTCAGCCAGAAGGTCAACAAGAAGATGTACCGCGCCGGCATGGCCGCCATCTTCTCGCAGCTGGCCCGTGAAGGCCGCGTCGCCGTGGTCGATTCGATCAGCGTCGAGGCGCCCAAGACCAAGCTGCTGGCTCAGAAGTTCAAGGCCATGGGCCTGGACTCCGTGCTGGTGATCGCCGACCAGGTCGACGACAACCTGCTGCTGGCCTCGCGCAACCTGGCCAACGTGCTGGTGGTGGAGCCGCGCTACGCCGACCCGCTGTCGCTCGTCTTCTACAAGAAGGTGCTGGTGACCAAGGCCGCGATGGAGCAGCTCAAGGAGATGTTCGCATGAGCGCCGTGAAATTCGATGAGGGCCGCCTGGCCCAGGTTCTGGTGGCGCCGATCGTGTCCGAAAAGGCCACGTCTGCCGCCGAGAAGAACAACCAGGTGCTGTTCAAGGTGCTGCGCGACGCGACCAAGCCTGAAATCAAGGCTGCCGTCGAGCTGATGTTCAAGGTCGAGGTGAAGTCCGTTTCGACCGTGACGCAAAAGGGCAAGGTCAAGCGCTTCGGCCGTTCCATCGGCCGCCGCGACCACGTCAAGAAGGCGTACGTGTCGCTGAAGCCGGGCCAGGAGCTCAACTTCTCCGGGAGGCCGCGTAATGGCCATCGTCAAAGTCAAGCCGACCTCGCCGGGCCGCCGTGCCGTGGTGAAGGTGGTGCATTCGCACCTGCACAAGGGCGCGCCCGAAGCCTCGCTGCTCGAGCCGCAGAAGCAGAAGTCCGGCCGCAACAACAACGGCCACATCACGATGCGCCACAAGGGCGGTGGTCACAAGCACCACTACCGCGTGGTCGATTTCGTGCGCAACAAGGACGGCATCCCGGCGAAGGTCGAGCGCATCGAGTACGACCCGAACCGCACCGCCCACATCGCTCTGGTGTGCTACGCCGACGGCGAGCGCCGCTACATCATCGCCCCGCGCGGCCTCGAGGTCGGCGCGACGGTCATGTCCGGCGCCGAGGCCCCGATCAAGGCCGGCAACACGCTGCCGATCCGCAACATCCCGGTGGGTTCGATCATCCACTGCGTCGAGTTGCTGCCCGGCAAGGGCGCGCAGATCGCCCGCTCGGCCGGCGCCTCGACGACGCTGATGGCGCGCGAAGGCGTCTACGCCCAGGTGCGGCTGCGCTCGGGTGAAGTGCGCAAGATCCACATCGACTGCCGCGCCACGATCGGCGAGGTGTCGAACGAGGAACACAGCCTGCGCCAGTACGGCAAGGCCGGTGCGATCCGCTGGAAGGGCATCCGCCCGACCGTCCGTGGCGTCGCGATGAACCCGGTGGACCACCCGCACGGCGGCGGCGAAGGCCGCACCGGCGAGGGCCAGTGCCGGTGTCGCCGTGGAACACGATGACCAAGGGCTATCGCACCCGCAACAACAAGCGCACGCAGACGTTCATCGTCTCGCGTCGCAAGAAGTAAGGAGCCACGGTCATGACTCGTTCGCTCAAGAAGGGCCCGTTCGTGGACCACCACCTGATGGCCAAGGTCGAGAAGGCCGCCGCCATCAAGGACAAGAAGCCCATCAAGACCTCGGGTCGCGCCGCAGCACGATCCTGCCCGAGTTCATCGGGCTGACGATCGCCGTGCACAACGGCAAGCAGCACGTGCCTGTCTATGTTTCCGACCAGATGGTCGGCCACAAGCTCGGTGAATTTGCGCTGACGCGCACGTTCAAGGGCCACCCGGCCGACAAGAAGGCCGGCAAGAAGTAAGGATGACGACGATGGAAACCCGAGCAATCGTTCGCGGCGTGCGTCTGTCGGCCGACAAGGGCCGGCTGGTCGCCGACATGATCCGCGGCAAGAAGGTCGACCAGGCGATCAACATCCTGACGTTCACGCCCAAGAAGGCGGCCGGCATCGTCAAGAAGGCCCTCGAATCGGCGATCGCCAATGCCGAGCACAACGACGGCGCCGACATCGACGAGCTGAAGGTCACGTCGATCTATGTGGAGCAAGCTGCCACGCTGAAGCGTTTCTCCGCGCGCGCCAAGGGCCGCGGCAACCGCATCAGCAAGCCGACCTGCCACATCTTCGTCACCGTCGGCAACTGAGGCACAAGGAAGACCATGGGACAGAAAATTCATCCGGTCGGCTTCCGTCTGCCGGTCACGCGCAACTGGGCCTCGCGCTGGTACGCGTCGAACCAGAACTTCGCCGGCATGCTGGCCGAGGATCTGAAGGTTCGCGAGTTCCTGAAGGCGCGCCTGAAGAGCGCCGCCGTCTCGCGCATCCTGATCGAGCGCCCCGCCAAGAACGCCCGCATCACGATCTACTCGGCCCGCCCGGGCGTGGTGATCGGCAAGAAGGGCGAGGACATCGAGAACCTGAAGGCCGAACTGACCCGCCGCCTCGGCGTGCCGGTCGCGGTGAACATCGAGGAGGTGCGCAAGCCCGAGATCGATGCGCAGCTGATCGCCGACTCGATCACCCAGCAGCTCGAGAAGCGCATCATGTTCCGCCGCGCGATGAAGCGCGCGATGCAGAACGCGATGCGCCTGGGCGCCCAGGGCATCAAGATCATGTCGTCGGGCCGCCTGAACGGCATCGAGATCGCGCGCTGCGAGTGGTACCGCGAAGGTCGCGTGCCGCTTCACACGCTGAAGGCCGACATCGACTACGGCTTCTCGGAAGCCAAGACCACCTACGGCGTCATCGGCGTGAAGGTGTGGGTCTACCGCGGTGACCGCCTGGGTCACGGCGAGGCGCCCGCTGCCAAGCCGGAAGCCGGAGAGGACGATCGCCGTCCGCGTCGTGGTCCGCGTCCGGGTGGCCCCGGTGCGCCGGGTGGCCGTGACAGCCGTGGCCGTGGCCCGGGTGCCGATCGCGCCCCGCGTCAGACCGGTGCGCCGGCCGATGGCAGCGACAAGCCTGCCGTCGCCGCCGACGCGCCCAAGACCCCGCCGTCAAGCGCGTCCGCAAGGTCGCCGCGCCTGGCGCCGAGGGCAAAGGAGAATAAGCATGCTGCAACCCGCACGCAGAAAGTACCGCAAGGAGCAGAAGGGCCGCAACACCGGCATCGCCACGCGTGGCGCCGCGGTGTCGTTCGGCGACTTCGGCCTGAAGGCCACCGAGCGCGGCCGTCTGACGGCGCGCCAGATCGAGGCCGCCCGTCGTGCCATCTCGCGCCACATCAAGCGCGGTGGCCGCATCTTCATCCGCATCTTCCCCGACAAGCCGATCTCGCAGAAGCCGGCCGAAGTCCGCATGGGCAACGGCAAGGGCAACCCCGAGTACTACGTGGCCGAGATCCAGCCGGGCAAGGTGCTGTACGAGATCAACGGCGTGCCCGAGGCGCTGGCCCGCGAGGCGTTCACGCTGGCTTCGGCCAAGCTGCCGCTGAAGTGCACGTTCGTGGCGCGCGCCATCGGCGCCTGAGGAGCAAGACCATGAAAGCATCTGAACTGCGCGCCAAGGATGTCGCCGGCCTGGAGAAGGAAGTCAGCGATCTGCTGAAGGCCCACTTCGGCCTGCGCATGCAGAAGGCCACGCAACAGCTGAACAACCATTCGCAGCTGGGCAAGACCCGCCGCGACATCGCTCGCGCCAAGACCATCCTGGCCGAGAAGAAGAAGGAGGCTGCCAAGTGAGCGAAGCGCAAACCCAGGCCAAGGCCAAGAACACCCGCACGCTGATCGGCAAGGTCGTCAGCGACAAGCGCGCCAAGACCATCACCGTGCTGGTCGAGCGCCGTGCGATGCACGAGCTCTACGGCAAGATCGTCGCCAAGTCGAGCAAGTACCACGCGCACGACGAGAACGGCGAGTACAAGATGGGCGACGTCGTCGAGATCGCCGAGCCGGCCGATCTCCAAGACCAAGTCGTGGGTCGTGACCCGCACGGTGCAGAAGGCCGCGGCCGTCTAAGTCAGCCAGCGCCAGAGGCCTTTGAAGGGCCTTGGGCGGATCGGCCGGAACGCTGGAATACTGGCGTCCGGCCGTTTTCTTTGGGTCGCAACAAGGAGGAGCACGACATGATCAAGGTCGGAGACAAGCTGCCCGCGGGCAAGCTGCAGGAATTCATCGAGGTCGAGGGCAATGGCTGTTCGCTCGGCCCGAACACCTTCGACGTGGAGCAGATCACCGCCGGCAAGAAGATCGCCATCTTCGGCCTGCCCGGTGCCTACACGCCGACCTGCTCGGCCAAGCACGTGCCGGGCTACGTCGAGAAATTCGACGCGCTGAAGCAGGCGGGAATCGACGAGATCTGGTGTGTGTCGGTCAACGACGCCTTCGTGATGGGCGCCTGGGGTCGCGACCAGCACACCGCCGGCAAGGTGCGCATGATGGCCGACGGCAGCGCGGACTTCACCAAGGCGACCGGTCTCACGCTCGACCTGACCGCGCGCGGCATGGGCCTGCGCTCGAACCGCTATTCGATGCTCGTCGTCGATGGCGTGGTGAAGTCGCTGAACATCGAGGGCCCCGGCAAGTTCGAGGTCAGCGACGCCGGCACGATGCTCGCCCAGGCCAAACAGCTTCTCGGCTGAAGTCAGGCCCTGCGATACCGAACCCCGTTGACACGGGTTCGGGTTTGCCTTCATAATCCGCAGCTTCGCCGAAAGCTCGGTGCGTTTCCGTTCGGAAACCCCGTGCTTCGGATCCGCCCACAACGGGCCCAAGACTGACCACGCAGGCGACTGCGGGTTCAAGTTGGGGACAGACAATGATTCAAATGCAATCGCGACTCGACGTCGCGGACAACACTGGCGCGAAGTCCGTCATGTGCATCAAGGTGCTGGGCGGCTCCAAGCGTCGCTATGCCGGCATCGGCGACGTCATCAAAGGTTTCCATCAAGGAAGCCGCGCCGCGTGGCCGCGTCAAGAAGGGCGAGGTCTACAGCGCCGTGGTCGTGCGCACCGCCAAGGGCGTGCGTCGCCAGGACGGCTCGCTGGTTCGCTTCGACGGCAATGCCGCCGTGCTGCTGAACGCCAAGCTCGAGCCGATCGGCACCCGCATCTTCGGGCCGGTCACGCGCGAGCTGCGCACCGAGCGCTTCATGAAGATCGTTTCGCTGGCGCCGGAAGTGCTCTGAGCGGCACGGAAGAGAAGGACAGGCCATGAACAAGATTCGCAAGGGCGACCCGGTCATCGTGTTGACCGGCCGCGACAAGGGCAAGCGCGGCACCGTGACGCAGCGCGTCGATGACGAGCGCATCGTCGTCGAGGGCGTGAACATCGTGAAGAAGCACGTCAAGCCGAACCCGATGAAGGGCACGACCGGCGGCGTCGTCGAGAAGTCGATGTCGATCCACCAGAGCAACGTGGCGATCTACAACGCCGCCACGGGCAAGGCCGACCGCGTGGGCGTGAAGCTGCTCGCCGACGGCAGGAAGGTGCGCGTCTACAAGTCCAGCGGCGACGAGATCAAGGCCTGAGGATCAAGAACATGGCTCAACAGCAATCCGCCCGCCTGCAGGCGATCTACCGCGAGAAGATCGTCCCCGAACTGGTGAAGAAGTTCGGCTACAAGTCGACGATGGAAGTGCCGCGCATCACCAAGATCACGCTCAACATGGGCGTGAGCGAGGCCGTGGCCGACAAGAAGGTGATGGACAACGCCGTTGGCGACCTCACCAAGATCGCCGGCCAGAAGCCCGTCGTGACCAAGTCGCGCAAGGCGATCGCGAACTTCAAGATCCGCGAGAACGTGCCCATCGGCTGCATGGTGACGCTGCGTGGCGTGCGCATGTACGAGTTCATCGACCGTTTCGTGACGATCTCGCTGCCGCGCGTGCGCGACTTCCGCGGCATCTCCGGCCGTTCGTTCGACGGCCGCGGCAACTACAACATCGGGGTGAAAGAGCAGATCATCTTCCCCGAGATCGACTACGACAAGATCGACGCGCTGCGCGGGCTGAACATCAGCATCACGACGACCGCGAAGACCGACGAAGAATGCAAGGCGCTGCTCGCCGCATTCAAGTTCCCGTTCAAGAACTGAGGTGGCCCGTGGCTAAACTCTCCCTCATCCAGCGCGAACTCAAGCGCGAGCAACTGGTCGCCAAGTACAAGAAGAAGTACGACGAACTCAAGGCGATCGCCAACGACGCCAAGAAGTCGGACGAAGAGCGCTATGCCGCGCGCCTGGAGCTGCAGAAGCTGCCGCGCAACGCCTACCCGACCCGCCAGCGCAACCGCTGCGAGCTGACCGGCCGCCCCCGCGGCACGTTCCGCCAGTTCGGTCTGGGCCGCAACAAGATCCGCGAACTGGCCTTCAAGGGCGACATCCCCGGTGTCGTCAAGGCCAGCTGGTAATCGGCGCGCAAAGGAGCAATTCACATGAGCATGAGTGATCCCATCGCCGATATGCTGACCCGCATCCGCAATGCGCAGATGGTCGAGAAGGCCCGCGTCGCGATGCCGTCGTCAAGCTGAAGGTCGCGATCGCCAAGGTCCTGAAGGACGAGGGCTACATCGAGGACTTCGCGATCCGCGGCGAGCCGGCCAAGCCGGAGCTCGAGATCGCGCTGAAGTACTACGCCGGCCGTCCGGTGATCGAGCACATCGAGCGCGTCAGCCGCCCGGGCCTGCGCATCTACAAGGGCCGCCACGACATCCCGAACGTGATGAACGGTCTGGGCGTGGCCATCGTCACCACCCCGAAGGGCGTGATGACCGACCGCAAGGCGCGCCAGGCCGGTATCGGCGGCGAAGTGCTCTGCTACGTGGCCTAAGGAGAGATAGCGATGTCACGCGTGGGAAAGATGCCGATCGCCCTGCCGCAAGGCGTGGACGTCTCGGTCACGGCTGACAAGATCAGCGTCAAGGGCTCGCTGGGCACGCTCGTGCGCCCGGTCAACGAGCTGGTCACGATCAAGAACGAGGGCGGTTCGCTCAAGTTCGCTCCGGCCAACGAGACGGCCGAGGCCGATGCGATGAGCGGCACGATGCGCGCGCTGGTGGCCAACATGGTCAACGGCGTGAGCAAGGGCTTCGAGAAGAAGCTGACGCTGGTCGGCGTGGGTTTCCGTGCCGCGGCGCAGGGCCCGAAGCTGAACCTGCAGATCGGTTTCTCGCATCCGGTCGTCAAGGACATGCCGGCCGGCATCACGGTCACCTGCCCGACGCAGACCGAGATCGTGATCAAGGGTTCCGACCGCCGGTGGTGGGCCAGATCGCCGCTGAAGTGCGCGCGATCCGCCCGCCCGAGCCCTACAAGGGCAAGGGCATCCGCTATGCGGACGAGAAGGTCACGATCAAAGAGACCAAGAAGAAGTAAGGAGCGACGACCATGACTCTGAACAAGAAGGATCAGCGCATCCGCCGCTCCCGCCAGACCCGCGTTCGCATCGCGACGCAGCGTGTGGCTCGCCTGACCGTGCACCGCACGAACCTGCACATCTATGCCAGCGTCATCTCCGACGACGGCACGAAGGTGCTCGCCTCCGCCTCGACCGCCGAAGCCGATGTCCGCAAGGAACTCGGCGCGGCCGGCAGGCGGCAACGTGGCGGCTGCCACGGTGATCGGCAAGCGCATTGCCGAGAAGGCCAAGGCCGCCGGCATCGAGAAGGTGGCGTTCGACCGCGCCGGTTTCGCCTACCACGGCCGCGTCAAGGCGCTGGCCGAGGCGGCCCGCGAAGCCGGCCTGCAGTTCTAAGCGCCCCCGTTTCGGCGACGACAAGGAATTCGACAATGGCAAAGTTTCAACCCCGCCAGCAGACCGAAGGCAACGACGACGGCCTGAAGGAAAGATGATCGCGGTGAACCGCGTCACCAAGGTGGTCAAGGGTGGCCGCACGCTGAGCTTCGCGGCGCTGACCGTGGTCGGTGACGGCGACGGCCGCATCGGCATGGGCAAGGGCAAGGCCAAAGAAGTGCCGGTGGCGGTGCAGAAGGCCATGGAAGCCGCGCGCCGCAACATGTTCAAGGTCCAGCTCAAGGACGGCACGATCCACCACAAGGTGATCGGCGAGCACGGCTCGGCCAAGGTGCTGATGGCCCCGGCCAAGCAGGGTGACGGCATCATCGCTGGCGGCCCGATGCGCGCTGTGTTCGAAGTCATGGGCGTGACCGACATCGTGGCCAAGAGCCACGGCTCGACCAACCCGTACAACATGGTCCGCGCCACGCTGGACGCGCTGAAGAGCTCGACCACGCCGGCCGAGGTCGCCGCCAAGCGCGGCCTGACCGTCGAGCAGCTGTTCAGCTGATCGACCTGCGGAGAACAGTCATGGCAGACAAGAAGACCCTCACGGTAAAGCTGGTTCGCAGCGTCGCCGGCACGCGCGAGTCGCATCGCGCCACGGTGCGCGGCCTGGGCCTGCGCAAGCTCAACAGCGAATCGACGCTGGAAGACACGCCGTCGGTGCGCGGCATGATCAACAAGGTCTCGTACCGGTGAAGGTGCTGTAATGGAACTGAACACCCTCAAGCCTGCCGAAGGCAGCAAGAAGGCGCGTCGCCGCGTCGGCCGAGGCATTGGTTCCGGCCTGGGCAAGACCGCCGGTCGTGGCCACAAGGGCCAGAAGTCGCGTTCGGGCGGCTACCACAAGGTCGGCTTCGAAGGCGGCCAGATGCCGCTGCAGCGTCGCCTGCCAAAGCGCGGCTTCAAGTCGGCGCAGCTCAAGTACAACGACGAGATCACCCTGGCCGACCTGGACAAGCTGGGCCTGGACGAGGTCGACCTGCTGGCGCTGAAGGCGGCCAAGCTGGTCAGCCAGCTGGCTCAGACCGTCAAGGTCATCAAGACCGGCGAGCTGACCCGCAAGGTCGCGCTCAAGGGCATCGGCGCCACCGCCGGCGCGAAGGCTGCCATCGAGGCGGCCGGCGGCTCGGTGGCCTGATCGGCCTTCGCTCGACGAACTCGAACGGATCTCAGTGGCAACCAACGCGACTCAACTGGCCAAGAGCGGCAAGTTCGGCGACCTGCGTCGCCGGCTTGTGTTCCTGGTGCTGGCGCTCGTGGTCTACCGCATCGGCGCGCACATTCCGGTGCCCGGCATCGACCCGCAGCAGCTGCAGCAGCTGTTCAAGGGCCAAGCCGGCGGCATCCTGAGCCTGTTCAACATGTTCTCGGGCGGTGCACTGTCGCGCTTCACCGTCTTCGCGCTGGGCATCATGCCCTACATCTCCGCGTCGATCATCATGCAGCTGATGACCTACGTGGTGCCCTCGCTCGAGGCGCTGAAGAAGGAAGGCGAGGCCGGCCGCCGCAAGATCACGCAGTACACCCGCTACGGCACGCTGGGCCTGGCGCTGTTCCAGTCGCTGGGCATCGCGCTGGCGCTGGAAGGCTCGCCCGGTCTGGTGATCGACCCGGGCTTCGGCTTCCGCCTGACCGCGGTGGTGAGCACGGTCGCCGGCACGATGTTCCTGATGTGGCTGGGCGAGCAGATCACCGAGCGTGGCCTGGGCAACGGCATCTCGATCCTGATCTTCGCCGGCATCGCGGCGGGCCTGCCGAGCGCGATCGGTGGCCTGTTCGAGCTGGTGCGCACCGGCGCGATGAGCATCATCGTCTCGCTGTTCAT
This sequence comes from Piscinibacter aquaticus, assembly GCA_007994965.1. Taxonomy (GTDB): domain Bacteria; phylum Pseudomonadota; class Gammaproteobacteria; order Burkholderiales; family Burkholderiaceae_C; genus Piscinibacter; species Piscinibacter aquaticus. Next base: position 100,343 of record VOPW01000001.1, read on the forward strand.
CATCGCGCTGGTCGTCGTCGTCACCTACGTGGTGGTGTTCGTTGAGCGTGGCCAGCGAAAGATTCTGGTGAACTACGCCAAGCGCCAGGTCGGCAACAAGGTCTACGGCGGTCAGTCGTCGCACCTGCCGCTGAAGCTGAACATGTCGGGCGTGATCCCGCCGATCTTCGCGTCGTCGATCATCCTGCTGCCGGCCACCGTGGTGGGGTGGTTCGCCACCGGCGACGGCCTGCGCTGGCTGAAGGACTGGCCTCGCTGCTGTCGCCCGGCCAGCCGATCTACGTGATGCTGTACGCCGCGGCGATCGTGTTCTTCTGCTTCTTCTACACGGCGCTGGTCTTCAACAGCCGTGAAACGGCCGACAACCTGAAGAAGAGCGGCGCCTTCATCCCGGGCATCCGGCCGGGCGAGCAGACCGCGAAGCATATCGACAAGATCCTGTCGCGCCTGACGCTGGTGGGTGCGGTGTACATCACCGCGGTGTGCCTGCTGCCCGAATTCCTGGTGCTGAAGTACAACGTGCCGTTCTACTTCGGCGGCACCTCGCTGCTGATCATCGTCGTCGTGACGATGGACTTCTGGGCGCAGGTGCAGAGTTACGTGATGAGTCAGCAGTACGAGAGTTTGTTGAAGAAGGCGAACTTCAAGGCGAGCTGAGATGGCGAAAGACGATGTCATCCAGATGCAGGGCGAGATTCTGGAGAACCTGCCGAACGCCACGTTTCGCGTGAAATTGGAGAACGGGCACATCGTGCTCGGCCACATCTCCGGAAAGATGCGCATGCACTACATCCGCATCCTGCCGGGCGACAAGGTGACGGTCGAGCTGACGCCCTACGATTTGAGTCGCGCCCGCATCGTGTTCCGGGCCAAGTGAGCAGCCTGACGAGGGCTTAGGAGAAGACCATGAAAGTAGCCGCTTCCGTCAAGAAGATGTGCCGCAACTGCAAGATCATCCGCCGCAAGGGTGTGGTGCGGGTGATCTGCACCGACCCGCGTCACAAGCAGCGTCAAGGCTGAACTGAAGGATTCAAGAAATGGCACGCATTGCTGGCATCAACATCCCGCCGCACAAGCACACCGAGATCGGCCTGACGCACATCTACGGCATCGGCCGCACGACCGCGCAGAAGATCTGCGACAAGGTCGGCGTCGCGTACTCGAAGAAGATCAAGGATCTGACCGACGGCGACCTGGAGAAGATCCGGGAAGAGATCGGCAAGATGACGATCGAGGGCGACCTGCGCCGTGAGATGTCGATCAACATCAAGCGACTGATGGACCTCGGCTGCTACCGCGGCTTCCGTCATCGCCGCGGGCTGCCCGTGCGCGGCCAGCGCACCAAGACCAATGCGCGCACGCGCAAGGGCCCGCGCAAGTCCGGCGCCCTGGTCAAGAAGTAAGCATTGAACGAAAGTCACGAACATGGCTAAGGCACCCGTCAACACCGCCGCGCAACGCGTCCGCAAGAAGATCCGCAAGAACGTCGCGGACGGCATCGCGCACGTGCACGCATCGTTCAACAACACCATCATCACGATCACCGACCGCCAGGGCGGCGCGCTGTCGTGGGCCAGCAGTGGTGGCCAGGGCTTCAAGGGCTCGCGCAAGAGCACGCCGTTCGCTGCCCAGGTGGCCGCTGAAGTGGCGGGCCGCGCGGCCCAGGAGCAGGGCATCAAGAACCTCGACGTGCGGATCAAGGGCCCGGGCCCCGGCCGCGAGTCGTCGGTGCGCGCGCTGGCCTCGCTGGGCATCCGCATCAACTCGATCTCGGACGTCACGCCGGTTCCGCACAACGGCTGCCGTCCGCAGAAGCGCCGCCGCATCTGAGCGCTGCTTTCCGTGGTCGGCGAAGCCGTTTCGGCCTCGCCGACTTTTTCGCTTGTGAAGCCCACCGCCTGAGCGCCCATAACAACACTCCGTGACCGGCTCACGCGACGCCGCCCTCCGGGCAGTGCTCGCGCCAGATTGACCGAAGGACACCAACGTGGCACGTTACCTCGGCCCCAAGGCCAAACTTTCCCGCCGTGAAGGCACCGACCTGTTCCTGAAGAGCGCCCGCCGCCCGATCAGCGACAAGGCGAAGTTCGACTCCAAGCCCGGCCAGCATGGCCGCACCTCGGGCAGCCGCACCAGCGACTTCGGCCTGCAGCTGCGCGAGAAGCAGAAGGTCAAGCGCATGTACGGCGTGCTGGAGCGCCAGTTCCGCCGCTACTTCGCCGAGGCCGAGCGCCGCAAAGGGCAACACCGGCTCGAACCTGCTGACGCTGCTCGAGTCGCGCCTGGACAACGTGGTCTACCGCATGGGCTTCGGCAGCACGCGCGCCGAAGCGCGCCAGCTGGTCTCGCACAAGGGCATCACGGTCAACGGCGAAGTGGTGAACATCGCCTCGTACTGGTGAAGCCGGGCGACACCATCGCCGTGCGCGAGAAGGCCAAGAAGCAGCTGCGCGTCACCGACGCGGTCAAGCTCGCCGAAGGCCAGGGCATGCCCGGCTGGGTGCAGGTCGACGCCAGCAAGCTCGAGGGTGTCTTCAAGAAGGCTCCCGACCGCGACGAGTTCGGCGCCGACATCAAGGAAGCGCTGATCGTCGAGTTGTACTCGCGCTAAAGCCAAGAACGTCGACGGGGTGCCGGCGCGAGCGGGCACCCCTTCGCGCCGATGCTTCCTTTGCCGGGGCGAAGCATCCGATTCACTTCCCGGCCATGTCCGCCAGCCTTATCGGTGTAACGAGCCGAGGGTATTGAGAGGAACAGGACTCAATGCAAACCAATCTGCTGAAACCCAAAGCCATCAACGTGGAGCCGCTCGGCGGCAATCGCGCCAAGGTCACGCTCGAGCCTTTCGAGCGCGGCTACGGCCACACGTTGGGCAATGCGCTGCGCCGCGTGCTGCTGTCGTCGATGATCGGCTATGCGCCGACCGAAGTGACGATCGCCGGCGTGCTGCACGAGTACTCTGCGATCGACGGGGTTCAGGAAGACGTGGTTCACATCATGCTGAACCTCAAGGGCGTCGTGTTCCGCCTGCACAACCGCGATGAAGTCACGCTGGTGCTGCGCAAGGAAGGCGAGGGCCCCGTGACCGCCGGCGACATCCAGACGCCGCACGACGTCGAGATCATCAACCCTGAGCACGTCATCGCCCACCTGTCGCAGGGCGGCAAGCTCGACATGCAGATCAAGGTCGAGAAGGGCCGCGGCTACGTGCCGGGCACGCTGCGCCGCTACGGCGACGAGCCGACCAAGTCGATCGGCCGCATCGTGCTGGACGCGTCGTTCTCGCCGGTCTCGCGCGTCAGCTACACGGTCGAGAGCGCCCGCGTGGAGCAGCGCACCGACCTCGACAAGCTGGTGATGGAGATCGTCACCAACGGCGCCATCACCCCGGAAGAGGCGATCCGCGCCTCGGCCAAGGTGCTGGTCGAGCAGCTCGCGGTGTTCGCGCAGCTCGAGGGCGGTCGACCAGATCTTCGACGCCGGCCGCACCGAGCGCAGCGACCAGAAGTTCGATCCGATCCTGCTGCGCCCGGTCGACGAGCTCGAGCTGACGGTGCGCTCGGCCAACTGCCTGAAGGCCGAGAACATCTACTACATCGGTGACCTGATCCAGCGCACCGAGACCGAGCTGCTGAAGACGCCGAACCTCGGCCGCAAGTCGCTCAACGAGATCAAGGAAGTGCTTGCCTCGCGTGGTCTCACGCTCGGCGCACGCCTCGAGAACTGGCCGCCTCAAGGCCTGGACAAGCGCTGAAACCCTCAGCGCCATGTGCAACCCCGGTACCTGATACGGCCGGGGTTCAATAAAGACAGGAAAGCACCATGCGTCATCGTCACGGACTTCGCAAACTCAACCGCACCAGCGAGCATCGCCGGCGATGCTGCGCAACATGTGCAATTCGCTGCTGACCCACGAGGCGATCAAGACCACGGTCCCCAAGGCCAAGGAACTGCGCCGCGTCGTCGAGCCGCTGATCACGCTGGCCAAGGAGCCCACGCTGGCCAACCGCCGGCTGGCCTTCGACCGCACGCGCGATCGCGCCGTGGTCACCAAGCTGTTCAACGAGCTGGGCCCGCGCTACAAGGCCCGCCCGGGCGGCTACACGCGCATCCTGAAGATGGGCTTCCGCGTCGGCGACAACGCGCCGATGGCCTTCGTCGAACTGGTCGATCGGCCGGAACCGGTGGCTGCCGAAGAGGCGCCTGCCGCCGAGAAGGCCGAGTGAAGCTCGAGGCTCTCAGCGGATCCACGGAAAGCCGGCGCAAGCCGGCTTTTTTGTTTCCGGCTCCGTCGCCACTGTGGTGCCCCGCAGCAGGCGAAGCGGACAGCCAAGAATGTCACGCCCGCCTGACCCCCTAGCCCGGTGATGGCTGCCGCTGGCCTCTGCGCAGTGCGCCGCAGCGCGGCAGAATGAAACCGACGGGATGGCGAGAGCAGATGACCACGAGCAATACCCCCAACGAAGCAGCGGGCAGCCCGCCGCCGGCCAGCGACAGCATCGACTGGGTGCGTGTTCGAAGCCCGCAGCGTGACCAGGACCGCGTGCTTCAGAGCCCGACCCACGTCTGGCTGCGCCGCATTCCTTCCGCCATCCATCCCAAGCACCTGTGCCGCTACTACCCGCGCATCGCCAACCGGCTTGCGATGGCCTGGGGCGACAAGGTCGAGGTGGAGGCGATCTTCGAAGACCTGCTGCAGGACCGGCGCGGGCAGCGCAAGGGCTTCTCGGAACGCGTGCGCGTGGAGATCGAGCGGCTGCAGCGATTCCACCAGCGCAAGCTGCACGTGAACTACCCTCCCTTGATGGTCGTGCGGCGACGCGTGCCGCCGGGCTCAGCCGGCGGTGGCTGATCACGTCCACAGCACCGCTTCGGCTTTGAACGCCTCCGCGGAAATGCGCTATACTCCGCAGCTTCAGTCGCGAGGTGGAGCAGTCTGGTAGCTCGTTGGGCTCATAACCCAAAGGTCGCAGGTTCAAATCCTGCCCTCGCAACCACCGAATCCGTATCGAAGCCCGCCTCACGCGGGCTTCTTCGTTTTCGCAGCGGCCGAAAGCCCGGGCTCAATTCCGACCATCGGCCGACACGAGCTCCGCTCCGCTAGAGTTGCACCGTGAGTCCCGCCAAGAAGTCCCCGCCCGCCTCCGAACGACGCGCCGGCATCGATCGGCGCAAGGTCGATCGTGGATCGCCGACCGGCCGCGAGCGCCGCGTGGGCATGGAACCGCGCAAGCCCGAGATCACCGAACTCGAGATCACGCCGTCCGAATGGGCCGAACTCGAGGCGCAGTTGAAGGCGCAGCGCAAGGACGGTTGACTCAGAAGCTGGTCTTCGTCTTCACGTTGAACTGCACCTTCTTGATGTCCTGCGTGGCATCGATGGGGAAGGCGAGATCGACGTGCAGCACGTTGCTGAACGCCGAGCGCACGCTGACGATGCGCAGCCCCACGCCAGCATTGCGCAACCAGCCCGGATTCACCGTGTTGACGTTGTCACCGCCCCAGGCCCTGCCCACATCGAAGAATGCCGCGCCTCCGACGCGGAACAGCTGCCACACGTACAGATCGGTGTAGAACCGTTCCTCGACGGTGAACAGCGCGCGCTTCGTCCCGCCCTGGTAGCGCAGCGGGTAGCCGCGCAGGCCGTTGTCCGCGCCGAGCAGCAACGTGTCGGACAGTGAGGGGCGCGTGAGCCGATCGCCCGACGCCGCGGCATAGAACAGCCAGCGCTTGCCCTGCGGCACGTAGTACTGCGCCTGAATCCCGAGGCGCTGGCGCTGGGACTGGCCGTCGTCGAAGCGGCCGGTGGCCATGGCTTGAAGCATCAGCCGCTGCTCCGGCGCCGGTTCGAAGCCCCGCCCGACGATGGCGCTGTAGAGCCACGGCGTGCGGTCCGAACCGAGTGCTGATGACGCCCGCCCCAGCTCGAAGGTCGCGCCCAGGCCGAGCGCGAAGAACTCCGGCCGACCGATCAGGTTGCGGTTGGTCTCGCGCTCGAACCGGTCTTCCAGCAGTTCGTAGCGCACGAAGGGCAGCACCAGCGTCTCGCTCGATGGCAGCGATGGTGGCGCCACCAGCCCCGGCTCCAGGGCGTACGTGTCGTCGAGGCGGCGCAGGCCCAGCGAGTAGCGCTGCACCCAGCCGTCGCGCAGGCCGGCGGACCAGCCGCCGAACACCTCCGAACGTCGCTCCCCGCGACGGTACTGACTGACCACGTTGCCGGCGTTGTAGACCGAATCGATGCGATCGTCGCGCACCGCCGAGACACCCGCGCTCCAGCGCGCATCGAGTTCGTAGAAGGGGCGGATCAGCGACACCGCATCGCGGCCGCCGTCGCTGCTCGTGGCGTGCTGATACGAGAAGGACGCCCAGGTGCCGAACGCACGCTGGTTGGAAAACTCGAACTCGGTGCTCGTGCGATCCAGGTCCTTCGAGCGGCCCAGCGCGATCGAGGTGCCGGTACCGAGGATGTTGTACTCGCGCAGTCTGAAGCCGCCGGTCGTGGCGCCGCCGGTGCGGCCCGCACTCAGCCCCGGATCAGTGACCCGGTGTCGCGCGTGCGCACCTCGAGGTCGACCACCCCGTCGTGCACGGCGACCGGCCGGATGCTGACGTCGTACAGGTAGCGGTTGCTGCGCAGCAGCCGTTCGGTCTCGTCGATCAGGCGCACCGACAGCGGTTCACCCTCGCTGAACAACAGCGTGCGCCGGATCACGCCCTCACCGGTGGTGATGTGCAGCCGGTTCGCGGTGCGAAACAGCCAGCGATCTTCCTTCGGGTTGGAGGTGTCGAAGATCGTGTCGGGCACCACGATGATCTGCCCGATCCGTGCGCCGCTGGCCTCCAGCTCGGCCAGCCCCGGCAGGGCGCCCGCCAGCGACTCGGCTCGCGCCGCCATGGAAACCGCCAGGCCGACCGCGAGGAGAGAAGAGCGCAACTGCATGGCCGCAGTGTGCCGTGCGCGCCTTGGCCTGCGATTAACAGCCCCAGCGATCGGTGGGCAGCTTACCGGAGGAACAATCCAGTAAACTGGAATCATGGATGTCAATCAACGCCTCGCACGGCGCCTCAAGTCCCTGCGCGAAGGGCGCGGCTGGTCACTCGACGCTCTCGCCGCGCGCAGCGGCGTGAGCCGCTCCAATATCTCGCTGATCGAGCGCGGTCAGAGCAGCCCGACTGCCAGCGTGCTCGACAAGCTCAGCGCCGGCCTCGGCGTGACGCTGGCCTCGCTCTTCGAGGAGACGCCCCACGCGGGCGAGGCGGCCTCGCCGCTCGCCCGCGTGGCCGACCAGCCCATGTGGACCGACCCGGGCTCGGGCTATCGGCGCCGCAACGTCTCGCCGGCGGTGCGGTCGCCGATCCAGCTGGTCGACGTTCGATTTCCCGCCGGCCAGCGCGTGGCGTACGAAGCCTCGGCGCGCGACGAGGAGGTGCACCAGCAGGTCTGGATGATCGACGGTGCGATGTCGGTGACCGTGGGCGACACCACGTGGCGGCTCGACGCCGGCGACTGCACGGCGATGACGCTCGACGCACCGATCGTCTTCCACAACCCCGGCACTCGCGAGGCCCGCTACCTCGTCGCGCTGGTCACGCTGCCGCGAAGCGGCCCCCGGAGGCTCTCATGAACGATGGACTCATGATCCGGCGCGTCGACGCCGCGGAGGTGGATTCGCTGGTCGAGCCGCTGGCCGACGTGCTGCTCGACTGCGTCGAAGGCGGCGCCTCGGTGAGCTTCATGTGGCCGCTGCCGCGCGAGCGCGCCCTGGCGTTCTGGCGTGGCGTGGCCGAGGGGGTGAAGTGCGGCGAACGCCTGCTGCTGGTCGGCCAGACGCGGCCCGAACGCATCGATGGCACGGTGCAACTGGTGCTCGCGCAACCCGACAACCAGCCGCACCGCGCCGACCTTGCCAAGATGCTCGTCCATCGGCGCGCCCGCCGCCAGGGACTCGCGAAGGCGATGCTCGCGGCGGCGGAGGCGGCGGCCCGCGAGGCGGGCAAGCGGGTGCTCGTGCTCGACACCGTGACCGGTGGCGATGCGGAGCGGCTGTACGAACGCGGCGGGTGGCAGCGCGTCGGCGTGATCCCCGACTATGCGCTGATGCCCGATGGCCGGCTGTGCGCCACCACCTACTTCCACAAGGCCGTCTGATCAGGCCGTGTCTGCGCAAAGCCCCCGCAAGTAGGCGTCGATCGCCTGCTCGCCGACCCGCACCAGATCGAACGACACGGGCTCCAGCAGCCAGTTGGTGATCAGCCCGTCGACCAGCGACTCCATCGCCATCGCCGCGGCCCGAGGCGGCAAGGCGCTGTGCAGCAGGCCGAGCCGCGCGGCGCGGCGGAAGCCCCGTTCGACGTTCGCCACGCGGTTGCGCAGCCCGCTGAGCCGCCGCTCACGCACGCCGCGCAGGCCATTGCCATGCTCGACCTTGAACAGCGCCACCTCGAACAGGCGGCGTGCCTTGGGGTCGTTGACTGTCGCACGCAGCGCCGCGAGGTAGCTGCCGCGGATCTGCGCCACCGGGTCGTCGAGCGTGCGTTCGCCGCTGCGAAGAATCTCCGCTTCGAGCGGCAAGGTGACGCGGTTCATCATCGCGTTGAACAGATCGCTCTTGTTGCGGAAGTGCCAGTAGATCGCGCCGCGCGTGACGCCGGCCGCCGTGGCGATCTGCTCCAGCGAGGTGCGCGACACGCCGCGCCGCTGGAATTCGCGCTCGGCCATGTCGAGGATGCGGTCGCGGGTGCGCTGGGCGTCTTCCTTGGTGCGGCGGGCCATGGGTGTTTCGGCAGATGACCGACATACATTCAGGTCTGTATGTATAGTAACTTCCCGTCGCTGGCACCGGGAGGTGCGGGCCGTCACAAGGGGATTTCATGATCAGCCAGCGGGCACGCTTCCGACTCACCTCCATCGTTGCCGTGCTGGCCCTGCCGCTGGCCGCCTGCGGCCCCAAGAGCCAGGGCGCTGCGCCGGCCACGCCACCACCGCCCGAAGTGGGCGTGGTGGTGGCCGCGCCGGCCAGCGTCGGCGTGGTGTCGGAGCTGCCCGGGCGCACCGAATCGTCACGCGTGGCCCAGGTGCGGGCGCGCGCCGCCGGCATCGTGCAGCGGCGCCTCTTCACCGAAGGCAGCGAGGTCAAGGCCGGCCAGCCGCTGTTCCGCATCGACGACGCGCCCTTCCGCGCCGCGCTGGCCTCCGCGCAGGCCGCGCAGGCGCGCGCCGAAGCCAACCTGCTGCAGACGCGCGCACAGGCCGAGCGCTACAAGCCGCTGGCCGAGGCCAAGGCAGTGAGCGAGCAGGAGTACATCGCCGCGCAGGCGGCCTTCAAGCAGGCCGAGGCCGATGTTGCCTCGGCCAAGGCCTCGGTGCAGACGGCGCAGATCAATCTGGCCTTCACCAACGTCACCTCGCCGATCTCCGGGCGCATCGGCCGCGCACTGGTCACCGAAGGCGCGCTGGTCGGGCAGGGCGAAGCGACGCCGCTGGCGGTGGTGCAGCAGATCGATCCGCTGTACGTGAACTTCACACAGAGCGCCGACGAGGTGCTGCGCCTGCGCTCGGCCATTGCGAGTGGCAGGTTCCAGAGCGCCGGCGCCGCCGGCTCGGTGGCCGTGAACTGGTCCTGGACGACGGCAGCATCTACCCGCAGCGCGCCAAGCTGCTGTTCTCCGATCTGTCGGTCGACCCGACCACCGGGCAGATCGCATTGCGCGCCGAGGTGCCGAATCCGAAGGGCGCGCTGCTGCCGGGCCTGTACGTGCGCGTGCGCCCTGGCGCAGGCGGAACTGCCCGCCGGCATCGCGCTGCCGCAGCAGGCGGTGCAACGCGGCAGCGGCGGTGACACGGTGATGGTCGTCGGCGCCGACGGCAGGTCGCGCCGCGGCCGGTGAAGGTGAGCCTCGGGCCGAACCGGCAGTGGGTGGTGCTCGAGGGCCTCTCGGGCGGCGAGCAGGTGGTGGTCGACGGCTTCCAGAAGATCCGCCCGAATGCGCCGGTGAAGCCGGTGCCGTGGCAGCCGGCGGGCGCAGCCAGCGCCCCGGTGGCAGCGGCCAGCGCATCCGCACCGGCCTCCGCCGCATCGCGCTGAGGAGCCCGCTTCCATGGCGCAGTTCTTCATCAATCGGCCCATCTTCGCGTGGGTGATCGCACTCTTCATCCTCGTCATCGGCGGCGTGTCGATCACGCAGCTGCCGGTGGCGCAATACCCGCCGGTGGCGCCGCCATCGATCGTCGTCAACGTGGCCTACCCGGGCGCCTCGGCGCAGACGCTCGAGGACAGCGTCATCGCCGTGATCGAGCGCGAGATGAACGGCTCGCCCGGCCTGGCCTACTTCGAATCGGTGGCGCAGGCCGACGGCAGCGGTTCCATCACGCTCAGCTTCGAGCCCGGCACCAACCCGGATCTCGCGCAGGTCGACGTGCAGAACCGCCTCTCGCGCGCCACGCCGCGGCTGCCGCAGGCGGTGGTGCAGCAGGGCGTGCGCGTCGACAAGGCGAATGCGAACTTCCTGCTCTTCGTCGTGCTGTCCAGCGACAAGGGCGTGCTCGATCCGGTGGCGCTGGGTGACTATGCCTCTCGCAACGTGCTGCCCGAAATGCAGCGCGTGCCCGGCGTCGGCCAGGCGCAGCTGTTCGGCACCGAGCGTGCGATGCGCATCTGGATCGACCCGGCCAAGCTGGTCGGCTACCGGCTCTCGGCCGCCGATGTGAATGCGGCGATCGCGGCGCAGAACGCGCAGGTGTCCTCCGGCACGATCGGCGATCTGCCCAACACGCCGGATCAGGGCATCTTCGCCACCGTCGTCGTCAAGGGCCAGCGCGAGACCGCCGAACAGTTCGGCGACATCGTGCTGCGCGCCAACGCCGACGGCTCCACGGTGCGGCTGCGCGATGTCGCCCGCATCGAGCTCGGCGCGCAGAGCTACGGCGTGCGCACGCGGCTGAACGGCGAGCCCTCCACCGGCATCGGCATCCAGCTCTCGCCCACCGCCAACGCGCTGCAGACCGCCAAGGCGATCAAGGTGCGGCTCGACGAGTTGCGCCCCTACTTCCCGGCCGGCGTGAAGGCGACGATCCCGTACGACAGCTCGACCTTCATCGGTATCTCGATCCGCCAGGTGGTCGAGACGCTGGTGGAAGCGGTGGTGCTGGTCTTCCTGGTGATGTTCCTCTTCCTGCAGAACATCCGCTACACGATCATCCCGACGCTGGTGGTGCCGATCGCGCTGCTCGGCAGCTTCGCCTCGCTGCTGGCGATGGGCTTCTCGATCAACGTGCTGACGATGTTCGGCATGGTGCTGGTGATCGGCATCGTGGTCGACGACGCGATCGTCGTGGTCGAGAACGTCGAGCGCATCATGAGCACCGAGGGCCTGCCGCCGCTGCAGGCCACGCGCAAGGCGATGGGGCAGATCTCCGGCGCGATCGTCGGCGTGACCGTCGTGCTGATCTCGGTGTTCGTGCCGCTGGCCTTCTTCAGCGGCGCAGTGGGCAACATCTACCGCCAGTTCGCCGCGGTGATGGTCACCTCGGTGGCGTTCTCGGCCTTCCTCGCGCTGTCGCTCACGCCGGCGCTGTGCGCCACGCTGCTCCAGCCGGTGGAGGCCGGACACCACCATGCCAAGAGCGGCTTCTTCGGCTGGTTCAACCGCGGCTTCTCGCGCACCGCCAAGGGCTACGAGGGCTGGGTCGCGAAGATCCTGCGCCGCGCTGGACGCTTCATGATCATCTACGCCGCGATCATCGGCGCCGTGGTGGTGCTGTTCGGCCGCCTGCCGACCTCGTTCATCCCCAACGAAGACCAGGGCAACATCCTCGTCAACGTGCAACTGCCGCCGGGCGCCACGCAGAACCGCACGCTCGCGGTGATGCAGCAGGTGGAGAAATACATGATGGCGCAGCCCGAGGTGCAGAACATGGTGTCGGTGCTCGGCTTCAGCTTCGCCGGCAGCGGCCAGAACGCGGCGCTGGCCTTCGTCACGCTGAAGGACTGGGACGAGCGCACCGCGCCCGGCCAGTCGGCGCAGGCGCTGGTGGGCCGCGCCTTCGGCGCGCTGGGCAAGATCCGCGATGCCTTCATCTTCCCGGTCAGCCCGCCGGCGATCCGCGACCTCGGCCGCGCCAACGGCTTCGCGATGCGCTTGCAGGATCGCGGCGGCGCCGGCCATGCGGCGCTGCTGGCGGCGCGCAACCAGCTGCTCGGCCTGGCGGGCAAGAGCCCGCTGCTGGTGGCCGTGCGCCCCGATGGCCTGGAAGACGCCTCGCAGCTGCAGCTCGACATCGACCGCGACAAGGCCGGTGCGCTGGGCGTGAGCTTCACGGCAATCAACAGCGCGCTGTCGACCGCGCTCGGCTCGGCCTACGTCAACGACTTCCCGAACGCCGGCCGCGTGCAGCGCGTGGTGGTGCAGGCCGATGCGCCCACGCGCATGCAGCCCGACGACCTGCTGCGCATCAACGCACTGAACAGCGCCGGCAGCCCGGTGCCGCTGTCGGCCTTCGCGAGCACGCGCTGGATCACCGGGCCGATGCAGAAGGTGCGCTACAACGGCTACCCGACGATGCGCATTGCCGGCGAGCCGGCGCCGGGCGTCAGCAGCGGCGCGGCGATCGCCGAGATGGAGCGCCCGGCGGCGCAGCTGCCGCCGGGCTTCGCCTACGAGTGGACCGGCCTCTCCCGCGAGGAGAAGCTCTCCGGCTCCACTGCGCTGATCCTGTTCGCCTTCTCGCTGCTGTCGGTGTTCCTGTGCCTGGCGGCGCTGTACGAGAGCTGGTCGATCCCGCTGGCGGTGATCCTGGTGGTGCCGCTGGGCGTGCTCGGCGTGATCCTCGGCGCCAACGTGCGCGGGCTGGAGAACGACGTGTTCTTCAAGGTCGGCCTGATCACGATCATCGGCCTGTCGGCGAAGAATGCGGTGCTGATCATCGAGTTCGCGAAGGACGGCGGCGCAGGGCCGCAGCGTGGTCGATGCGGTGCTGGAGGCGGCGCACCTGCGCTTCCGGCCGATCATCATGACCTCGATGGCCTTCATCCTCGGCGTGCTGCCGCTGGTGCTGGCCAGCGGCGCCGGCTCGGCCAGCCAGCACAGCATCGGCACCGGCGTGCTCGGCGGCATGCTCAGCGCCACCGCGCTGGCGGTGTTCTTCGTGCCGGTGTTCTTCGTCGTCGTGCGCCGCTTCTTCAAGGGCAGCGAGCGGCAGCGGCAGTTCGACCGCGACCATGCGCATGCCATCGGTGCCGATGTGCCGGCTCAGCCGAAGGAGGACGCATGAAGACGAGCTGCCTGATCCGCGGCGGCGTGGTGCTGTCGGTCGCGCTGCTCGCCGGCTGCACGAACCTCGCGCCGACGTACGAGCGCCCAGCCGCGCCGGTGGCCGAGCGCTTCCCGCTCGCGCCCGAGACGGCAGCCAGTGCGCCCTCGGCGGCCGATCTCGACTGGGCGCAGTTCTTCGCCGACGAGCGCCTCAAGCGCCTGATCGCCCTCGCGCTGGCCGGCAACCGCGACCTGCGCATCGCCGCGCTGAACATCGAGGCGGTGCGCGCGCAGGCGGCGGTGCGCGATGCCGACCGCTGGCCGACGGTCAATGCCGGCCTCACCGGCTCGCGCACGCCGACCGCCGCCGGCGGCATCAACTCGCTGTACACCGCCGGGCTGCAGATCACCGCCTACGAGCTCGACCTGTTCGGCCGGCTGCGCAACCTGAGCGAGGCCGCGGCCGCGCAGGTGCTGGCCAGCGAGGAGGCGCGCAAGGCGGTGCAGATCAGCCTGGTGGCGGCGGTGGCCAATGCGCACATCGCACTGGCCGCCGATGAGGCGCTGCTCGAGGTCACGCGGCAGACGCTGGCCTCGCGCGAGGAGTCGCTGCGCCTGGTGAAGCTGCGCTTCGACAACGGCGCCAGCTCCGAGCTCGACCTGCGCCGGGCCGAATCGCTGCTCGAGGCGGCGAAGGTCAGCCTCGCGCAGGCGATGCGCCAGCGTGCGCTCGACGAGAACGCGCTGGCACTGCTGATCGGCCAGCCGCTGCCGGCGGATCTGCCGCCGGCGCAGCCGATGGCGGCGCTGACCGCGCTGCCGGAACTGCCGGTGGGCCTGCCGTCCGAGGTGCTGCTGCGCCGGCCCGACGTGCGCCAGGCCGAGCAGCAGCTGATCGCAGCCAATGCCAACATCGGCGCGGCGCGCGCGGCCTTCTTCCCGCGCATCACGCTGACCGGCAGCGTCGGCCTCGCCAGCGGTGACCTCGGCGAGCTGTTCAAGGGCGGCAATACGGCGTGGAGCTTCGCGCCGCAGCTGATCCAGCCGCTCTTCGATGCCGGTCGCAACCAGGGCAACCTGGCGCTCGCGAAGGCCAATCGCGACATCGCGGTGGCGCAGTACGAACGCGCGATCCAGGGTGCCTTCCGCGAGGTGGCCGATGCGCTGGCCGGCCGCGAGACGCTTACCGAGCAGTTGCAGGCGCAGCAGCGCCAGCTGGTCGCCGAAGAGGCGCGCAACCGCCTCGTCGAGCTGCGCTGGCGCAACGGCGCGGCCAGTTCGCTCGAGCGGCTCGATGCGCAGCGCTCGCTGTTCACCGCCCAGCAGGCGCTGGTGCAGCAGCAGGCCACCGCCGCGCAGAACCTCACGGCGCTGTACCGCGTGCTGGGCGGCGGCTGGAAGGCCGGAGCCGCACCGTGATCTCGACGCTGTTCCCGCTCGGCTGGATGCACTACCTCGCCGGTGGCATGGTCATCGGCGCGGGCGTCGCGTTGCTCTACGTGGCCACCGGACGGCTGGCAGGCATGAGCTCGGTGTTCACCTCGACCGGTCGTTCGTCTCCTCGCGCGCCGCGTTCCAGTCGCCGCGCTGGCGGGACAGCCGGGTGTGGCGGCTGCAGCTCGCGCTCGGCCTGGTGCTCGGCGCGGCGCTGTGGTGGCTGTGGCTCGGCCCGGCCGAGCCGCTGTCCACCGCCGTGCCGGCGTGGCGCCTGGCGCTCGGCGGCCTGGTGGCCGGTTTCGGCGCCCGGCTGGCGGGCGGCTGCACCTCGGGCCACGGCATCTGCGGGCTCGGTTCGCTGAAGCTGCCCTCGCTGCTGGCGGTGCTGACCTTCATGGCCACCGGCTTCCTCACCGCGATGGCGCTGGGCGCGCTCGGAGCGACGCCATGAGCACGGCGATCGTCACGATCATCGCCGGCGCGCTGTTCGGCTTTGGCTTTGGCGCTCTCCGGCATGGTGCGGCCGGAGGTGGTGCTGTCGTTCCTGCAGTTCCGCGACTTCGGGCTGATGCTGGTGATGGCCGGTGGCCTGGCCGTCACGCTCGCCGCCTATCAGCTCGCGCCGCGCTGGCGGCGCACACCGTTGCTCGCGGCAGCCTACGAGGCTCACACGGCGCGCATGCACCGAGACACCTTCATCGGCTCGGCGCTGTTCGGCATCGGCTGGGGTCTCAGCGGCGTCTGCCCGGGCCGGCCATCGCCGGCCTGGGCACCGGCAACCTGGACATGCTGTGGGTGCTCGGGGCCGGCCGTCGGTGCGTGGCTGCAGGGCGCCTTCGCGTCCGACAGCACGCCGGCTGCTTCGCCGCAGGAGGGCTGAAGCTCAGGCCAGGGTCCGCAGCGCAGCGAGCAATTCGCGCTGCGTGGCCTCGCGCCGCAGCGAGTCTTCATCGGCCCAATGCGGATGGGCGCGCGCCGGCTGCCGAGGCGCGTGGCAGCGACTGCAAGCGATCCATCGGCAACGCCGCACGGTCCAGATCGATGCGATCGTCTGCCGCGTGGCCGCGCTGCTGCAGCGCGCGGTGCAAGCCGAGCAGGCGCTGCGCGACGACGAGCAGCACCGTGTCTTCCAGGGACAGCGATTCGCGGCCCTGCAGCGCATCGGCGATGCGCCGGCCGAGCGGGCCGAAGCCCTGGCTGATCGCGCCGCCGACCGTGGCGCCCAGCGCCGCCGCCGCGCCGAGCGAGAGGCCGACCATCGCCATGTCGGCCGCGAGGCCCACGCCGGCCCCGATCGCCGCGCCCTTGCCCAGCCGCACGCCGGCATCGCGCAGCGTCTCGGGGTGGAAGAAGTCGCTGGCCCAGCGGCCGTCGAGCCAGGGCAGCATCGCCAGCTCGGCGTCGCCGCGCGCAAAGGCATGCAGGTCGAGCAGCTCGTGCACCGCGCGGCGGGCGCGCTGCAGCACCTCGGCGCGGAAGGCCTCGACGATCGCCGCCTTGCGCGTGGCGTCGGCCAGTTCCTCGCGCGCGACGGTCACGCGCAGCGCTGCCAGTGCGATCAGCGTCTGCGCCACGGTCCGCAGCCCGGCTTCTGCGCGCGCGGCGCGTTCGAGCTCGATGAAGGCGGCCATCGCGCGCAGTGGCGCCAGCCGCTGCGGCAGCAGCGCCTGCAGCGCCGCGTAGAGCTGCGCCTCGCCACCATCGAAGGGCGCCACCGCATCGAAGCGCACCTGCGCATGCAGCGCGAAGGCCGACAGCAGCGTGCGCCGGGCTTCTTCGCGCGTGGCCGGATCGCGCACGAAGTTCAGCACCGGCAGCACCGGCTTGCCGCAGGAGGCGAGGATCTCCGCCTCGCAGCGGAACTTGGCGACCAACGGCTCGCGGCTGTCGACCACGAACAGCGCCGCATCGACGTCGAGCAGCGCGCGCAGCACCTGGCCTCCTGCTCGAACTGTTCCTCGGCGGCGCGTGTGGCCAGCAGCGCGCGGATGCGCTGCGGCGGGGTCATGTCCGGACGCAGCGGGCCGAGGGCATCGAGCAGGCCGATCGGGTCTTCCAGCCCTGGCGTGTCGAGGAAGCGCAGCACCACGCCGTCGTCGCTGGCGAGCTGCACCGCCTCGACGTGACGCGTGGTGCCGGGGCGCGCCGAGACTTCGCCGAAGTCACGCCGCCGCGTCAGCGTGCGCAGCAGCGAGGTCTTGCCGGCATTGGTGTGGCCGACGACGGCGATGGTGATCGTCTCAGCCATGGGCCAGCGCCGCCTCGGCGTCGGTGAGCACCGCGATGTCGTTGCGGCCCGCGGCGTCGAGCCAGTCACGCCAGCGTGCGGCGTGCGTGCCGTCGCCCAGCAGCAGCGTGACGGCGCCCGCGCGCGCCGCCTCGAGGAAGCGCAACGTGCCCCGGTCGGGCGTCGAGGGCGCATGGCAGGCCAGCAGCAACCGCGCCGGCGGATGGTCGGCCAGGCGGCGCAGCACGGCCTGGCGTTCCTCGAGGCCGCCATCGAGTCGCTCGTTCCACGCGGCACGCTGCAGCAGTGCGGGCGGCAGTGGCAGCTCGGTGGGCAGTTCGAAGCCGATCAGCACGAGCTTGCCGGCCTCGGCCGCGCCGCCGGCGAGCGCGCGCGGCGCAACGGGTGGCGCGTGCTCCGCATCGATCACGCGTGTCGGCGCCAGCGCCTCCAGCCGCGCGATCACGCGGCGGTGGTAGGGCTCGTCGAGATCGAGCGCAAGACCGCGGCGCCGCCGGAGCAGCACCGCGCCGCACAGCAGCGCCAGCAGCACGCGCGGCATCGTGCCGTAGGCCAGCGTGCCGGCGATCAGCCAGCGGCCGAGCAGCCGCGAGGCGTCGGGGTCGTCGAGCTGCGCCGGCACGTCCGCCGGCAGCCCGATCTGCCCGGGCCACCGTGCGATGGCGCGCGCGATGTCGTGCAGCGTCTGCGGCGCAAGGATGGTGGTCTCCCAGCCGAGACGGTATTGGCTGAGGGCGAATGCCGCGGCGAGGATCAGCGCCGCAGCCGCATAGACCATCGCCCACAGCAGGTGGTTGAGGCCGCCGAGCGCCCACGCGGTGAGGCCCTGCGCGTCGAGCACCCGCGCTGCCGCCGGCCAGACGCGGCGCACGTGTTCCGGCGCGCGGCGGTGGCGTGCCACCGCCGACACCGCGCGGCCGAAGGCGCCGGCGCCGCTGCCACGCGGCCCGAGCAGCACGAAGGCCGCCCAGACGACGATGCCCAGCACGTTGGGGGCGATCAGCATCACGATCGCGGCGACTGCATTGATGCGATGGCCGTCGCCGAGCAGCGTCAGCGCGACCATCGTGGCCAGCACCACGCCGAGCGCGGCGAGCAGCAGCCCGAGGCTGATCAGCCGGTCGCGCAGGCGGGCCACGTCGAGGTCGATGCCGGTGTCGGCGGCGCGGCGGCGCGCGCGCACCAGCACACGCACGGCGCGGTCATCGCCGCCGGCCACGGCTTCCGCCAGCGCGGCGTCGTCACGCAGCGGCGTGTGCGCTTCCAGGTCCTTCACCGCCTCGGTGACGAGCAGATCCTGGAGCGTGAGGCCATCGTCGCGGGCAAGCATCGCGGCAAGCGTAACAGGGCCGCACGGCGCGCGATTCCGTGGTCGTCGTGAGAACGCTGCGTGAAATCCTTGGCGGTGCTGCCCGGGGGCGGATGGCGCTGCGACGTTGCGCTTGCCACACTGGCGGCATGAGCTCGACACCGCGCCGGCCCTGCACCAGATCGTCGTCAACGACGCCCGAGAGTTTGCCGTCTGGCCGAGCGCGAAGCCGCTGCCCTCGGGCTGGCGGCCTGCCGGCCGCACCGGCACGCGCGAGGAGCTGACGGCGCACCTGCGATCGTCGTTCGCGCCGCTGGTCGAGCTGCCGCCGGGCCGCACGCCGCGGGGGTGAAACAATCGGCGGATGAACCGCCGTACCCTCGCCGCCCTGGCCGTGATCGCCGCCGCGCTCGTCGCGGCTTTCGCATGGATGGCGATGCGGCCACCGCAGGTGCCGGCGATCGTCGTGGCGGAGAAGCCGCTGCTGCGCACGCTGGTCTTCTCGGCGCGCGTGGCCAGCGCCTCGCGCGTGGAGGTGGGCAGCACGCTGACTGGCCGCGTCGAGGCGGTAAAGGTGCGCGAAGGCGATGCGGTCAAGGCCGGCGCCGTGCTCCTTCAGCTGGAAAGCGACGAGCTGCGCGCCGCGCTGGCCCAGGCCCGCGCCAGCGAGCGCCGTGCGCAGGCACGGCTGGCCGGCCTGAAGAGCACCGGGCGCAGCGCCGCTCAGGCCGGCGTGGCGCAGGCCGATTCGGTGCTGCGTGCCGCGCAGGCCGATCTGCAGCGAACGCAGGACCTGGTGGCGCGCGGCTTCCTCAGCGCCGCGCGGCTGGACGATGCGCAGCGTGCCGTCGCGGTGGCGCAGGCTCAGCGCGACGCGGCGCTGGCGCAGGCCGGCGCCAATGCCGACCAGGGCACCGACGTGATCCAGGCGCAGGCGCAGCTCGCGCTCGCACAGGCCGCCGTGGCCGCGGCGCAGGCGCGGCTGGAGCAGGCCGCGATCGGCGCGCCGGCCGATGCGCGCGTGCTGCTGCGCAGCGTCGAGCCCGGGCAGATCGTGCAGCCGGGCCGTGCGCTGCTGACGCTGGCGCTGACCAGCCCGGTGGAACTGGTCGGCGGTCGACGAGCGCTACCTCGAGCAGCTGCAGGTGGGCCGGGCCGCCACGGTGCGCGCCGATGCCTACCCGCAGTCGCCCTTCGCCGCCACGGTGCGCCAGATCGCACCGGTGGTCGATGCGCAGCGCGGCGCGATCGAGGTCAAGCTCGCGCTGCCGCAGGCGGCGCCAGCCTTCCTGCGCGAGGACATGACGCTGTCGATCGAGGTGGCCACCGGCCGGCGCGACCGCGCGCTGGTCGTGCCGATGGATGCCTTCAACGGCGAGCGCGGCAACGGCAGTGCCACGTTGCGCGTGCTGCGCGACGGCCGCGTCGAGCTGCGCGCCGTCAAGCTCGGCCTGGCGACGCTCGATGCCGCCGAGATCACCGAGGGCCTTTCCGCCGGCGACGTCGTGCTCCTTGGCAGCACGCTGCCGGCCGGCGCGCGCGCCCGCGCCGACACCGAAGCGGCCGCGGCGCAACGCGCAGCCAACGGTGGCCGGGCGTCGAAGGACAACGCCGGCGGCGCCATCGGCAGCGCCATGGGTCGCTGACGCGAAACGATGCTGCGACTCCTCGGCTTCGAGTGGCGCGTCGCGCTGCGCTTCCTGCGCGAAGGGCGCATGCAGACGCTGCTGATCGTCGTCGGCGTGGCCGCCGGCGTGGCGGTGGTGGCCTACATCTCGGCGCTGATCAGCGGGCTGCAGCGCAACACGCTGGACAAGACGCTCGGCGCGCAGCCGCACGTGACGCTCTCGGCGCCCGACGATGCGGTGCTCGCCGCGGCGCCGGCCGCCTCGGGCACCGAGGCGCTGCTGCAGACCCAGCCGCGCTCGCAGCGGCCGCGATCGATCGTCAACTGGCAGGCGCTGATGCCGGTGCTGGAGGCGATGCCGGCGGTGGCGGCGGTGTCGCCGATGGTCGCCGGCGCCGGCCTGGCGCTGCGCGGCGAGGCCTCGCGCTCGATCGCGCTGGTGGGCGTGGAGCTCGATCGCTATGACCGCATCGTCGGCCTGCGCAGCAAGGTGGTCGAGGGCGAGGCGCGCCTGGGCCCCGGCGAGACCATCCTCGGGCGCGACCTCGCCAGCGATCTCGGCGTGCGCGTCGGCGATCGCGTGTCGGTGGTGGTGGCCGGCAGCGCCGGCACAAGCGTCAGCGATTCGGCGCGTGTCACCGCGCTGGTCGATCTCGGCGTGCGCGAACTGAACCGGCGCACGGTGATCGTGCCGCTGCGCGCCGCGCAGAGCTGGTCGGCCTGCCCGGCGGCGCCACCAACCTCGACCTGACGCTGTTCGACGTGTGGGCTGCGGCCGACCTCTCGGCCGAGCTGGCGCGGCGCTATCCGTACAAGGTGGAGAGCTGGCAGCAGCTCAATGCCCAGTTGGTGTCGGCGCTGAATGCGCAGTCGGTCAGCACCGCGCTGATCCGCGGCGTGGTGATGATCGTCGTCGTGCTCGGCATCGCCAGCGTGCTGGTGGTGTCGGTGGTGCAGAAGCGTCGCGAGATCGGCATCCTGCGTGCGATGGGCGCCACGCAGGCGCAGGTGCTGCGGGTCTTCCTGCTGCAGGGCGCGATCGTCGGTGCCGCCGGGTCGGCGCTCGGCGTGCTGCTCGCGGTGGCATTGATCTGGGCCTTCACCACCTTCGTGAAGGGCTCCGACGGCCTGCCGCTGTTCTCCATCACGCTGGCCCCGGCGCTGGCGCTGCGCATCGCGCTGATCGCCACTGCCTGCGGCGTGCTGGCGGCGGTGGCACCGGCGCGGCGTGCGGCCGCGCTCGACCCGGCCCAGGCGATCCGGCTGTGAACGAGCCACGCGTGCCGCTGATCCAGCTCGACGGCGTGCGCAAGCGCTACAACGTCGGCCGCCCCAACGAGACCGAGGTGCTGCACGGCCTTTCGCTGACGCTGCACGCCGGCGAATTCGCCGCGCTGATCGGCCCCTCCGGCTCGGGCAAGAGCACGCTGCTGAACATCATCGGCCTGCTCGAGACGATGAGCGGCGGCAGCTACCGGCTGCAGGGCGAGGAGGTCGGCGGGCTCGACGACGCCGGCCTGACGCTCAAGCGCCGCGAGGCGCTGGGCTTCGTCTTCCAGTTCCACCACCTGCTGCCGGCCTTCAGCGCGCTGGAGAACGTGACGCTGCCGGCGCTGATGCGCGAGGGCCGCGTGAGCCGCGAGCGGCGCGAGCATGCGCGCGAGGTGCTGGCCGCCGTGGGCCTGGCGAATGCGATGGACAAGCGCCCGGGCGAACTCTCCGGCGGCATGCAGCAGCGCGTGGCGATCGCCCGTGCGCTGGTGATGCGCCCGCCGGTGGTGCTGGCCGACGAGCCCACCGGCAACCTCGACCGCGCCAGCTCCGACGAGGTCTTCGCGCTGATGCGCCGCATGCACGCCGAGCTGGGCACCTCGTTCCTGATCGTCACCCATGACCCGAGGCTGGCCGAGCGCTGCGACCGCACCATCGAGCTGGTCGACGGGCGCATCGAGCGGGATGACGAGCGCGATGCCGAGCGCCCGTCTTGATCTGTCGCACCCGGTCGCGGCGGCGCTGCGTCACACTCGGGCCATGAGATCTGCTTCACTGTTGCTGGCGGCAGCCGTCTGCGTGGCGGCGCCGGCCTCGCCGCCGATGGCGCGGCGCTCGCCGCCGACCATGGCTGCCTGAACTGCCACGGCGTTCGCACGCATCCGCCCGAGGCGCCCTTGCTGAAGGATCTGGCCGCGA
This sequence comes from Piscinibacter aquaticus, assembly GCA_007994965.1. Taxonomy (GTDB): domain Bacteria; phylum Pseudomonadota; class Gammaproteobacteria; order Burkholderiales; family Burkholderiaceae_C; genus Piscinibacter; species Piscinibacter aquaticus. The sequence goes on from VOPW01000001.1 coordinate 122,408, forward strand.
AGATCGGCCGGCGCAGCAACGAGAGCGATGCGGTGAACCACGCGCTGCACGAGATGCGCGAGAAGGACCGCGTGCACGGCCACGTGTTCGTCAGCGACGCAGCGGCCACCGACATCCTGCGCTGGATGGCGCAGGGCGCGAAGCAGCCCTGAGCGATGCTGGCCTCGCTCCCGCCGCTGCTGCGCGGCATCGTCACGTCGACGCTGCTCGGCCTGAATACGCTGATCGGCGTGGCGCTGATGGTCGTGCCGGCGCTGGTCAAGCTGCTCGTGCCGGTCACCTCCGTGCGCAACCTCAGCACGCGCATGCTCAATGCCATCGCCAACCGCTGGGTGGCCAACAACAGCGCCTGGATCGGCGCCGTCAACCGCGCGCGCTGGGACGTGCAGGGTGTCAAGGGCCTGCACCGCCGCGGCTGGTACCGGTGTCGAGCAACCACCAGAGCTGGGTCGACATCCTCGTGCTGCAGCGCGTGTTGCACGGCCATGTGCCGCTGCTGAAGTTCTTCCTCAAGTCCCAGCTGATCTGGGTGCCGGTGATCGGCCTGGCCCGGTGGGCACTCGATTTCCCCTTCATGAAGCGAGGCCGCGGTCATGGCGCGCGCGCCAGCGACCTGAAGACCACCCGCGAGGCCTGCGAGAAGTTCAAGCGCATTCCCACTGCGGTGATGAACTTCGTCGAAGGCACGCGCTTCACCAAGGCCAAGCACCATTCGCAGCACAGCCCCTACCGGCACCTGCTCAAGCCGAAGATTGGCGGCCTGGGCATCGCCCTGGCGACGATGGGCGAGCAGTTCGAGTCGATGCTCGACATCACCATCGTCTATCCGCACGGCGCGCCGAGCTTCTGGGATCTGCTGTGCGGCCGCGTCGATGCGGTGGTCGTGCGCGTGCAGCATCGCGACATCCCGGCCGAGGTGCTGGGCGGCGACCCGGTGGCCGACAAGGACTACCGCCAGCGCCTGTCGACCTGGATCGAGGCCCAGTGGGCCGAGAAGGATGCGTTGATCGAGCAGTTGCTCGAGAAGCGTTCCGGCTGAGGCGCGGCCCGCGGCTCAGCCCGCGGCGCCGAAGCGCCACGGCATCGCCTGCTCCTGCGCATCGCGCTGGCGGAATTCGCGCGGCGACAGGCCGGTGCTGCGCTTGAACACCTTGCTGAAGCCGAAGGCATCCTGGTAGCCGACGGCCTGCGCCACCTGCTCCAGCGTGTGCGCCGTCTCCGACAGGATCTGCATCGCCTTCTGCATGCGCACCGTGCGCAGGTAGGCCAGCGGCGTCTCGCCCATCGCACTGCGAAAGCGCTCGGCCAGCACCGTGCGCGAGAGGCCGGCGCGTGCGGCCAGTTCCTCCAGCGTCCACGGGTGCGCGCAGTCCTCGTGCATCAGCGAGACCACCGTGCGCACCGGCGGATCGGCCACTGCCGGCTCCAGCCGGGCTGGCCGCCGCCTTCACGCGCGACGATCTCGCGCAGCACGTAGGTGAAGATCACGTCGAGCAGGCCGTGCACGATCGTGTCGGCGCCGAGCCGGCGGCGGTTGATCTCCTCGTCGAGCAGCCCGACCGTCAGCGCCAGCGGCCCGAGGCGCGGCACGCTGTCGGCGCGCAGCACGAACCAGGCGGGCATCTCGCGGAAGAAGGGGTGCAGCGGTTCGTTCCAGAGCTGGTAGGCGCCGCTGATCACCGCGCTGGCCGCCGCCGGTTCGTCTTCGCCGGCCGGCGGCGGTGTCCAGACCATCGCCGAAGGCAGCTCGCGGCGCTGGTCCAGCGTGGGCTGCGTGGACAGCACGTGGTGGCAGCCGCGCGCCATCACCGCGATGTCGCCGGCCTGCAGGTGCAGCGGCTCGTCGAGCTGCGGCGCGTGCACCCAGGCCTGGCCGTGCGTCACCACGTGCAGCCCGATGCTGCGTTCGCAGGGAAAGCGCAGCGCGCTGCCGACGGCGAGCCGGCGCAGATCGAGCAGGCGGCGGCGCAAGCCGGCGCGCTGCAGGAGGTCGGTCAGAAGATCCATGATTCCGGACGATTGGACATGAAAAGCGGACGAATGTCCATTCAGGGTTCGGAACATCACGGGAATCATGGCGTCACTTTCACTTCCTGAAGGACTCCCGTCATGACCACCACCCTCGTGATCGGCGCCAGCGGCACGGTCGGCTCCGAACTCGCCCGCCTGCTCGCCGCCCAGGGCCAGACCGTGCGCCGCGCCACCAGCCGCGCGCCGGCGTCGGCCGACCAGGTGCAGATCGACCTCGCGCGCGGCACCGGCATTGCCGCCGCGCTGCAAGGCGTCGATCGCGCCTTCCTGCTCGCCCCGCCCGGCCACACCCATCAGCACGAACTGCTCGGCCCGGTGATCGATGCCGCGCGCGAGCGTGGCCTGCGCCGCGTGGTGCTGATGAGCGCCATGGGCGCCAATGCCGACGACAGCGCCGCTGCGCCGCGCCGAGCTGCAGCTCGAGCGCTCGGCCCGGCCTGGAACGTGATCCGGCCGAACTGGTTCATGCAGAACTTCAACACCTTCTGGCTGCACGGCATCCAGACGCAGGGCCGCATCCTGCTGCCGGTGGGCCGCGCCAAGGGCAGCTTCATCGATGCGCGCGACATCGCCGCGGTGGCGGCCTCGCTGCTCACGCGCGACGATCTGGCCAACCGTGACTTCGACCTGACCGGCGCCGAAGCGCTGGACCACGACGAGGTGGCCGCCATCCTCTCGCGCGAGACCGGCCGCGACATCCGCTACCAGGAGATCACGCCCGAGGCGATGCTCGAAGGCCTGCTGCAGGCCGGGCTGCCGAACGACTACGCGGAGTTCCTCGTGCTGATCCTCGGCTTCTTCAAGGCCGGCTACGCCGAGCGGACCACCGATGCGGTGCAGGCCATCACCGGCCGCGCGCCGCGCCGCTTCGCCGACTACGCGCGCGATCACCGCTCGGCTTTGGCTGAGCTGAGTCAGCGCCGGCGCAGGCGTGGCGGTTAGAGTCCGCGGGTGCATCACCCCGCGAACGACTTCCCGCGCGCCCAGCTCGACCGCCTGCGCCGCGCCGCCTACCTGCTGCCGCAGGCCCTCACGCCCGCCGAGTTCCACGACGGCCCGAATGCCGAGGGCGAGGCCGCGCTGCAGCGCGCCGGCTTCGTGCAGCTGCAGAAGGCCGCCGGCGGCTCGCGGCCCAGCCGCTGGATTGCGCCGGGCGACGTGGCCGCGGCGCTGGCGCACCTCGATGCCACCGGCGGCACGTCCACCGGCGCGCTGCCGCAGATGCTGGAGCGCCGCGCCGCGCTGATCGCGCAGGGCGTGCAGCGTGTGGCCCACGGGTTCGTGCGGCAGGTGTCGCACGCCGTCGAGGTGCCGGTGCCCGATGCGCGGCCATGGCGCGTGAGCGTGGCGCACCTCGTGCCGCTGGCCTCGGAGGTGGCCTGGGCGTTCCATCGCAGCGGCGATCTCGAGGCCCTGCGTGCGGCCTGCAGCGGCGCGGCCGCATACCCGCACGCCGGCGAGATCCGCGAGCATCTCGAACGCCTGATCGCGCGCAGCCATGCCTACCAGCCGCGCCGCCTCGATTCGCTGCTGCCCCGCCCGGCCGCCGAATGCGCACAGCCGCGCGCGCTGGTCGAGCTGAAGGCGGCGCTGACCGCGGCTCAGGACCGCTGGGAGCGCCTCGTCACCGAGCTCGTCGCGCTCGAAGGGCTGACACAGGACCTCGCCTTCCAGCGTTACCCGGATGGCTTCGAGGAGGCGGCGCGCGCGCTCGGCCGCCAGATCACGCTCTACGTCGGCCCGCCGAACAGCGGCAAGACGCACGCCGCCTTCGAGCGTCTCGCGCAGGCGCTGGATGGCGCCTACCTCGCCCCGCTGCGGCTGCTCGCGCTCGAAGGGCGCGATCGCCTCGTGGCGCGCGGCGTGCCGTGTTCGCTGCTGACTGGCGAGGAGAACGTGCCCGCCGCCGATGCGCGCGTGGTCTCCAGCACCATCGAGATGGTCAACACCGCGCGTGTGCTCGACGTCGGCGTGATCGACGAGGCGCAGATGCTCTTCGACGTCTCGCGAGGCTGGGCCTGGACGCAGGCCATCGTCGGCGTGCCGGCGCGCGAGCTGATCGTGATCTGCTCCGAGCATGCGGTGCCGGCGATCGAGCGGCTGCTCGCGGTGTGCGGCGAACGCTGCAGCGTGCGCCGCTTCGAGCGCAAGCAGCATGTGCAGCTGCTGCCGCGGCCGGTGCCGATGGCCGAGCTGCAGCGCGGTGATGCGGTGGTGGCCTTCAGCCGGCGCGACGTGCTGATGTTGCGCGACCAGATCGCCGCTGCCGGCCACGCCGTCTCGGTGATCTACGGCGCGCTGCCGCCGGAAGTGCGGCGCCGCGAGGCCGAGCGTTTTGCCGGCGGCGAATCGGACATCCTGGTGGCCACCGATGCGATCGGCATGGGCCTGAACCTGCCGATCCGCCGCGTGCTGTTCAGCACGCTGGAGAAATTCGACGGCGAGGCCGATCGGCCGCTCGAAGCGTCCGAGGTGCACCAGATCGCCGGCCGCGCCGGCCGCTTCGGCATGCACGAGGAGGGCTTCGCCGGTGTGCTCGACACCGCCGAGCCCGAGGCCGCGCGCGAGCTGCGGGCGCTGATGGCGAAGCTGGCCATCGAGCCGCCGGGCTTCAAGGCGCCGGTGGCGCCCAACCCGTGGCATGTGCAGACGATCGCCTCGCGCATGTCCAGCCAGTCGCTGCGCGAGGTGCTGGGCGTGTTCGTCGACCGGCTGCGGCTGGACGATGCGCACTTCCAGGTGGCCGAGCTCGACCAGATGCTGCTGCTGGCCGAGCAGCTCGATGCCAGCGCGATCCGCCTGCCGCTGCAGGCGCGCTTCCGCTATGCGCAGGCGCCGGTGGACACGCGCACCGACACGCAGCTGCAGGAGTTTCTCGGCTGGGCCAATGCCCATGCGATCACCGGCGTGCCGGGCGGCCCTGGTTCCTCGACGAGGTCGACGGCCACAGCCGGCTCGACCGCATGGAGATGGCGCTGCGCGCCTGCACGCTGTGGCTGTGGCTCGGCCTGCGCTTCGAGGGTGTCTACGGCCACGTGGAGGAAGTGCTGGCGCTGCGCGCCGCGCTCAATGACGGCATCGAGCGCCAGCTCGGCGGCAAGCGGCCGCTGGCGCAGATGCGCCGCGGCATGCGGCGCGCGCGCTGAGGATCAGCCCAGCGCCAGCAGCCCGAGCGGGTTCTTGGTGATGGCGGTGGTGACGATCTGCGCGAAGCACAGCAGCGCGGCCACCCAGGCCAGGGCGCGCAGCGCCAACGGACGCCCGGGCTTGAGCGCCACCATGCCCAGCCCGATGTAGGCCAGCAGCCCGACGATCTTCGCGGCGAGCCGGGCGTTCTCGAGCGGGTTCAGCCGCAGCATCCACGCCAGCGCGACGGCGCTTATCAGCAGCACGGTGTCGACCAGGTGCGGTAGCGTGCGCGCGACGCGGCCGCGCGCCCAGGCCGCGCCGGACAGCGCCCCCGCGCCGCGCGCGAAGAATCCGGTGATCGAGACCGCCACCGCCCCCTGGTGGATCAGCTTGAGCGTCGCGTAGTCCATCGGGCGATTGTCGGCGGCTCGCTGTCGATCAGCCGGGTTTGCCGTCCAGGCGAGGGCGGATCAGGAACGGCGCATAGCGGATCGCATAGAGCGCGAAGCCGCAGGCCCACAGCCAGCCGGCGGCGAGCGAGGCATTCACCGTCCACGCCGGCACCGCCAGCGGCACGCCCACGCGCACCAGCGCGGCGAGCACCACGCAGGCATAGGCCGCGACGTCGAACGCATCGGCGCGCAGCGGCCGCGCGGTGTGGCCGCGGGCGGTGCGCGTCATCATGCCGATCGTCATCGTGCCGATTGCGCCGGCGGTCAGCGCATGCGTGGCCACGGAGGGCAGGATCCAGCCCGCTGCGGCGGCGCCGCGCAGCACCGGGTGCAGCACGATGAACGCATAGGCCGCGTGCAGCACCCACACCAGCGGCGTGCGCAGCACGCGCCAGGGTTGCCACAGCGCCAGCCGCGCGGCGTGCAGGCCCGCGGCGAGCAGCAGCAGCGCTGCGAGCGCCATGCCCTGCAGCCCGGCAATGTCGGCCAGCAGCACCGCCAGCACGGCGCCGAGCGCGAAGCGCTCCAGCGTCTCGTGGCGGCGCGCCTGCACGCCGGGCACACCGTTGTTGGTGAACATCGGGATCACGCGCCCGCCCATCACCGCCATCACGAAGAGCATCAGGTCGAGCCCGATCTGCACGCCGGCCCAGCCGGGCAGGGCGATCACGCCCAGCTGCGCGAGGTGCAGCACGAACTGCGCGAGGCCGAAGCCGGCCAGCACGGCCACGAAGAAATAGTTGCGCTGGTTCCTCGCCTTCCACAGCGGTACCGCCAGCGCGATCGCGCAGGTGATCGGGAACGCCGCGTTGACGAACGCCGCCGCCCAGCCGAACGGCGTGAGCACGAGCACGCGGCCGGCCAGCCACAGCACCGCGAGCAGCGCCAGCGGCAGGCCGGTGGGCGTGGGTTGGCCGGTCCAGTTGCGCCCGGCGGTGAAGAGAAAGCCCACCACCACCGCGAGGCCGTAGCCGAACAGCATCTCGTGCGCATGCCACAGCGGCCCGGCGAGATACGGCCGGCCGAGCCAGCCGCCGAACTGCAGCGCCCACAGCAGCACCGACAGGGCCGCGAAGGCACTGGCCAGCAGGTAGAAGGGGCGGAAGCCGAGCTGCCACAGCGCCACGCCCTGCACGGGCTTCGGCTTGGGCTCCTCGATGTTCAGCAGGATGGTGGCCATGGCGGTCTCGTTCGGTTCGGCGCGTCAGCTGCCGCAGCAACCGCCGCAGCAGGAGCCGGCCTCGCGGCGGGTGATCTGCACGCGCCGTGTCCGGGCCCTGCTCGAGGTACGCCCACTGAAGCGGCCCGGCGCCTGCGCCTGCAGCTGGTGGTACAGCGGCTGCGGGTCGTGGTCGTTGACCAGTTCCAGCGCGGCACCGGGCAGCAGGCCGCCGAGCGTCGAGAAGATCAACGGGTGGCGCTCGCGCGGCGTGATGCTGCGCACGTCGATGGTGGTGGTGTTGGCGGACATCGGGCCGGCCTTTCGGATTCAGGAGTGGATGACGGACCGATGGTAGGCAGCGGCTTCCCGATAAGCAATATCATCCGTACATCTTTTGAGGCCACACGGTTGATGCGGATCAATGCAGCGCGGCGGCATCGGGCCACCATCGCGGCATGGACACGAACGACACGTTCGATGCCGACCGCCGCCGCGCCCTCGAAGCGCTGGCGAAGGTGAGCGACCCCGAAGTCGGCGAGAGCATCGTCGACCTCGGCCTCGTCGAGCGCCTGCAGATCACACCGTCGGCCATCGACCTCACGCTGGTGCTGACCAGCCCGACCTGCCCGATGGGCGATGCGATCGCCGACGAAGCCCGGCAGGCGCTGCAGGAGGCCTTTCCGGGCCGCGAGATCTCGGTGAGCGAGGCCGACGGCGTGGCCTGGGATCCCTCGCGCCTGAGCGACAGCGCGCGCGAGCGCCTTGGCTGGAACGACGAAGCATGATCAAGCAGGCAGGAGCGGGCATGCCCTCACGAGGCTTCCCGCGCGCTTCGGCGCTGCTGGTGATCGTGATCACGCTGGCGGGCGCACTGGCGCTGCTGTCGGGCATGGCCGGCGGACTGGTGCGCATCGGCTGGCCGCTGCTGCCCGAGCGCTTCGTCTCCCGGTGGCACTGCACAGCGCGCTGATGGTGTGCGGATTCTTCGGCTTCGGCATCGCGCTGGAGCGCGCCGCGGCGCTGAAGAAGCCGATCGCCTTCGCCGTCCCGGCCCTGGCCGCCTGCGGCACCGTGGCCGCGCTGGCGCTGCAGCCGGCGCTGGCCGGCGGCTTCTGGCTCGCAGCCGCATTGGCGCTGGTGGTCGTCTATGCCGAGGTTCTGCGCCGCACGCCGGCGCTGTACACCGCGGTGGAAGGGGCCGGCGCGCTGGCCTGGGCCGGCGGCACGCTGTGGTGGCTGCTCGACCGGCCGTTCTCGGTGGTGGTGGCGTGGTGGGCCTCGTTCCTCGTGCTGACCATCGCCGGCGAGCGCCGCGAACTGGCGCGCTTCGTGCCGCTGTCGGGCAAGGCACGCAAGAGTTATCTCGCGGTGCTCGGCGTCCAGGCGCTGGCGCTGGCGGTGCTGGCCGTGCCCTGGCACGAGCATCCGGTCGCCGGCGGCTTCTGGTGGCTGTCGATGTCGCTGATGGCCGGCTGGCTGCTGCGCTACGACTGGCCTGCCGGCCGCGCATGCTGCGCCCGGGCCTGGTCGCTGCACACCGCGCGCTCGCTGCGCCTGGGCTACACCTGGATGCTGCTGGCGGGCGCCTGGGGTGCGGTCAACGCGCTGCGCGGCCTGCCGCTCGATTCACCCGGGCCGCTGCACATGCTGCTGCTGGGCTTCGTCTTCTCGATGGTGTTCGGCCATGCGCCGATCGTGCTGCCCGCGCTGCTGCGCCGGCCAGTGTCGGCGCCGGGTCCGTTCGCCTTCGTACCGGTGGCGATGATGACGCTGGGCGTGGCGCTGCGTGCGCTGGGTGATGCGACCGGCAGCACCGGCGTGCGCGCCGGCGCGGGCGCGCTGCAGGCGCTGGCCATCGTCGCCTTCGCGCTGACGATGATCCGCCACCTGCGGCACTGAACTTCGCGAAGGCTCAGCGCGCCCCGAGCGCGCGCTCGACGTAGTGCTTCGGCACGCGCGTCTTCGGCACCGGCACGTCGAACCAGCGGCGCACGTCCTGCTCGAGCGCGATGCCGTGCATGAAGTTGTAGATCGCCTTCTTCAGCGCGACACCGAGCGCATCGTGGTCGACGTCGGTCGGGTCGATGAAGCCGACGTCGTTCTTCGCGAAGTGGCCCTCCGGCAGCGGCAGCAGCGTGACGCCGTAGGCCGCCGGATCCTTGCCCACCGGTGAATGCACCGTGCAGGCGAAGCGGTGGAAGAAGCCGCTGTGGATGCAGCCGGCGGCGAAGAGCTGGCGCACGTACTCGAGCGCATCCACCGTGTCCTGCACCGTCTGCGTCGGGAAGCCGTACATCAGGTAGGCATGCACCAGGATGCCGGCATCGGCGAAGCCGCGCGTCACGCGCGCCACCTGCTCGACCGACACGCCCTTCTTCATCAGCGCGAGCAGGCGGTCCGACGCCACCTCCAGCCCGCCGGTCACCGCGATGCAGCCGCTGTCGGCCAGCTCGAGCGCGAGCTCGGCGGTGAAGCTCTTCTCGAAGCGGATGTTGCCCCACCATGAGATCGCCAGATTGCGGCGCTTGAGTTCCTGCGCCAGCGCGCGCAGCGCCTTCGGCGGCGCCGCCTCGTCGACGAAGTGGAAGCCGGTCTGCCCGGTCTCCTGCACGATGGCCTCGATGCGATCGACCAGCGTGCTCGCATTGGCCGCTTCGTAGCGCGAGATGTAGTCGAGGCTGACGTCGCAGAAGCTGCACTTCTTCCAGTAGCAGCCGTGCGCCACGGTGAGCTTGTTCCAGCGCCCGTCGCTCCACAGCCGGTGCATCGGGTTGAGCATGTCCAGCAGCGAGAGGTAGCGCGGCAGCGGCAGGCCGTCCCAGGTGGGTGTGCCGGTCTCGTCGAAGGGAATGTCGGGCTCGGGGAAGTGGAGGTACTTCACCGTTTCGCCTTCGCGCACGAAGCTGCGCACCGTGCGCTCCTTCGAGCGCCGGCCCTCGAGGTGCTCGATCAGCGCCAGCAGCGGCCGCTCGCCGCCATCGAGCGTGATCACGTCGACGAAGTCGAACAGGCGCGGCTCGGCCAGCTCGCGCAGCTCGGTGTTGACGAAGCCGCCGCCGAGCGCGACGGTGATCGAGGGGTGATGCGCCTTGATGGCCTGCGCGATGCGCAGCGCGCCATACACCGCGCCGGGGAAGGGCACCGAGAGCAGCACCAGCGTCGGCGCATGGCGCTCGATCGCAGCGAGCGCGAGGCGCTGCAGCGTGCGGTCGATCAGGTGCGGCGGCGCGGCCAGCGCCTGCGCCAGCGGATCGAAGCTCGGCTGGCTGGTGGCCAGCTGCTCGGCATAGCGCACGAACTCGAAGCGCGGGTCGATCGCATCGCGCAGCACGTCGGCGATGTCGTTCAGGTACAGCGTGGCCGGTGCCGGGCGCGGTCGTGCGTGCCGAGCGCGCCGAAGGCCCAGGCCATCGGGTCGCCGCCGTCCTCGTCGGCCACGTAGGCATCGAGCGAGGCAAATCGCGATCCTTCGGGCAGGAAGGCGCGGCTGCAGATGCGGTGCATCAGCGTGGCATCGCGGCCCTGCAGGAAGGCGATCACGCGGTCGATCGTCGCTTCGTAGCGATCGAACGATGCGAGAAACTGCTGCACCGCCGCGCTGCGCCGCTTCGCCGGCGGGGCCTCGATCTCGCCACGCACCGCGCGCAGGCCTTCGGCGCTGAGCAGTTCCAGCACCAGCGCCAGCGCCGGGTCTTCCTGATGCGCCTCGATGCCGCGCGAGCGCAGGAAGCCGGTCAGGTAGGCGGTGGAAGGGTAGGGCGTGTTCAGCTGCGTCATCGGCGGGATGACGGCGAGCACGCGGGTGGAACGATCGGGCATGGACGCCCGATTGTCCACGTGCCGGGAATCTCAGCGCTCGGCCGGGGATGCTTGCAGCAGCTCGGCGGCGCGGGCCGCGTCGCCCTCGGCCAGCGCAGCGGCCGGCGCCGGCTGCGCGCTGCGGCCGAGCAGGCGCCACAGCAGCATCGCGCCGGCCAGCAGCAACAGCAGCGGCCCGCCCCACAGCAGCGGTGGTGGCCTTCACCGGCGGGCGGTAGAGCACGAAGTCGCCGTAGCGCTGCGTCATGTAGTCGATCACCTGCGCATCGCTGCGGCCCGCTTGCAGCTGCTCGCGCACCGGGTTCTTCAGGTCCACCGCCAGCGGTGCATGCGAATCGGCGAGCGACTGGTTCTGGCACACCAGGCAGCGCAGTTCGGCGGCGAGGCGGTTCACGCGCGCCTCCAGCGCCGGATCGGCGGCCACCGGCTGGGCCTCGCCAGCGACAGCGGGCAGCGCCACCATCAGCAGCAGGCCCGCCGTGAGCGCGGCCGCGGCGGCGCGTGGCCCGGCCATCGCTTGCGCCTCGCGCCGGGTGGCCACGCGATAGCGCCGGTCGGCGGCGGCCAAGGCTCCGCCGAGCGCCATCGCCAGCGCGCCGAACCAGATCCAGTCGACGAAGGGCTTGTGATAGACCCGCACGGTCCAGGTGTTGGCATCCAGCGGCTCGCCGAGCGAGACGTAGAGATCGCGCCACAGCCCGCTGTCGATCGCCGCTTCGGTCATCGGCATCTGCTGCACCTTGTACAGGCGCTTCTCCGGGCGCATCAGGAACGCAGCCGCATCACCCTGCTGCACGCGCAGCGTGCCGCGCACGCCGACGTAGTTCGGCCCCTCGAACTCCTCCACGCCCTGGAAGGTGAAGGTGTAGCCGGCCACCGCCACGCTGTCGCCCAGCGCCATCTTCACGTCGCGCTCCAGCTCGTAGCCCTTGACCATCGTGACGCCGACGATGAACACGCCGACGCCGGCATGCGCCAGCACCATGCCGAAGAAGCTGGGCGACGAACGCGAGAGTTGCGCGAAGCGCGCGCGCAACCCGCCGCCGGGCTCGCCGCGCATCCGTTGCGCGAGCAGCGCCGCCGTGCTGGCGAACACCCAGGCGGCCAGCAGCAGGCCGAGCGCGATGCCGAGGCTGAACCGGCCCGCGGCCAGCGGCAGCGCCAGTGCGGCGACCACACTGATCAGCGCCGGCCCGCGCAGCTTGTGCGCCAGCTCGGCCGCGCTTGCCGCCTTCCAGCGCGCCAGCGGGCCCACGCCCATCAGCAGCACGACCGGCGCCATCAGCGGCACGAAGACGGTCTCGAAATACGGTGCGCCCACCGAGATCTTGCCCAGGCCCAGCGCATCGAGCACCAGCGGGTACAGCGTGCCCAGCATCACCGAGGCCGCGGCGGTGACGAGCAGCAGGTTGTTGACCAGCAGCAGCGATTCGCGCGAGACGCGGTCGAAGCGCCCGCCGAAGCCCACGCTCGCCGCGCGCCGTGCAAACAGGCCGAGCGAGCCGCCGACGATGACCAGCAGGAAACCGAGGATGAAGATGCCGCGCGCCGGATCGGTGGCGAAGGCATGCACCGAGGTCAGCACGCCGGAGCGGACGAGGAAGGTGCCGAGCAGCGAGAGCGAGAACGCCGCGATCGCCAGCAGCACCGTCCAGGCCTTGAAGGCGCCGCGTTTCTCGGCCACGGCGAGCGAATGGATCAGCGCGGTGCCGACGATCCAGGGCATGAAGGAGGCGTTTTCCACCGGATCCCAGAACCACCAGCCGCCCCAGCCGAGCTCGTAATAGGCCCACCAGCTGCCCAGCGCAATGCCGAGCGTGAGGAAGACCCAGGCCGCGGTGGTCCACGGGCGCGACCAGCGCGCCCAGGCGGCATCGAAGCGCCCCGAGAGCAGCGCCGCCACCGCGAAGGCGAAGGCCACCGCGAAGCCGACATAGCCCATGTAGAGCATCGGCGGGTGGAACACCATGCCCGGGTCCTGCAGCAGCGGGTTGAGGTCGCGGCCGTCGAGCGCGGCGGGCACGAGCGCTGGAAGGGGTTGGAGGTGAAGAGCACGAAGAGCAGGAAGCCCACCGCGACGACACCCATCACGCCGAGCACGCGCGCCACCATGTCGGGCGGCAGCCGGCTGGAGAACAGGCTCACCGCCAGCATCCACAGCGTCAGCATGAACACCCACAGCAGCATCGAGCCCTCGTGGCTGCCCCAGGTGGCGGCGATGCGGTAGGCCAGCGGCAGCTCGGTGTTGGAGTGCGAGGCGACGTTGAGCACCGAGAAGTCGTTGCCGACGAACGAGGCCATCAGGCAGCCGAAGGCGATGGCGACGAAGAGGAACAGCGCCTGCGCGGCGGGGCGGGCCAGCGCCATCGCGGCCGCATCGCCGCGCGCCGCGCCGACGACCGGCAACGTGCCCAGCGCCATGGCGATGAACAGCGCGACGATGAGCGCGAAGTGTCCGAGTTCGGGCAGCATGGCCTTCGCGTTTGCAAGGCCCATGCCCGTGGCTGGCACGCGCTCTGCAGCAGCGCGCGCATGCGACGACGTGACCTGCTCCTGCCGCCGGCGGCCGCGGCCTTGTTCGCGCTGGCTGGTTGCGCCGCAGCGCCGGCCGCGCGCGATCCGCAGGCGCCGCCGGTGTGGCCACCGCCGCCCGAGCCGGCGCGCTTCCGCCACGAAGCCACGCTGCGCAATGCCGGCAGCGCTGCCGATGCCAGCGCTGCGGCCCGGCTGCGCGAGCAGCTCGGCGGCGAGACGCCGCCGGCCAGCTTCGGCAAGCCCGGCGCGGTGGCCGCCGCTCGCGGCCGCGTCTATGTGGGCGATACCGAGGGCCGGCGCATCTTCGTCTTCGATCTGGCGCGACGGCGCAGCTTCCTCTTCGGCCTGCGCCGCGAGGGCGAGCTGCGCAAGCCGGCCGGCATCGCGATCGATGCGCAGGGGCTGGTCTACGTGGTCGATGCCACCGCGCGGCGGCTGGTGGTCTACGACGCGATCGGCCTGTTCCAACGCGCCATCGACGGCGCTGCGCTGTGGGTGCGCCCCACCGGCGTGGCGGTGAGCGCGGATGGCGCGCGGGTCTGTGTGGTCGACACCGGCGGCGTGGAAAGCGATTCGCATCGCGTCCACGAGTACGACGCGCAGGGCCGCCTCGTGCGCAGCCTCGGCCGCCGCGGCGAGGGCGACGGCGAGTTCAATCTGCCCGTCGATGCCGCGCTGGCGCCCGATGGCACGCTGTGGGTGCTGGATGCGGGCAACTTCCGCATGCAGGCCTTCGATGCCCAGGGCCGCTTCCTGCGCGCCTTCGGCTCGGCCGGCAACGGCCTCGGCCAGTTCGGCCGGCCGCGCGGCCTGGCGATCGACGGCGACGGGCTGCTCTACGTCAGCGATGCGAGCTTCGCCAACGTGCAGGTCTTCCAGGGCGACGGGCAACTGCTGCTCGCGCTCGGCGGGCGTGGCAGTGCCGACGCCCCCGGCCGCTTCGCGCTGCCCGCGGGCGTGGCCTGCGACGAGACCGGCCGCGTGTATGTCGCCGACCAGTTCTTCCACAAGATCGAGGTGATCCGCAAGCTCGCTTCGGCTTGATTCGCGTCATGCGTGATTCCCGCTGGCGGGAATCGGCGGCCCGATTCCGGGAACGCACCGCGCGCTGCTGCACGCTGCAGGCGGCCATGGCGCGGCCGGTACGAGGTTTGCAGAACGAGCGGCATGAAGCGCTGGCCCTGCTCCGCTGTACCGTGCTGCTGCTGGCAGCGAGCGTCATCGGCACCGCCTCGGCCGGCCCCGACCCCGCACCGGGCACGCCGAGCAAGTTCAGCAACCGCGGCAGCGTGGCCAACACGCGCCACAACCTGACGCAGCGGCCGGTGGAAACCGGCCCGGGCGGCACGATCAACGCCGCCTTGATGGACACCCAGCGCAACAACTACGGCGAGGTCTGCGTCTACTGCCACACGCCGCACGGCGCCAACCAGACCATCGCCGCGCCGCTGTGGAACCGCACCACCAAGGTCAACACCTACCAGACCTACGACCTGCTGGCCACGGCCTCGATGACGCAGCCGGTCACGCAGCCGGGTGCCAGCTCGCTCACCTGCCTGAGCTGCCATGACGGCACCACCGCGGTCGACGCGATCGTCAACATGCCGGGCTCGGGCCGCTACAACATCGCGCGCGTCAGCTCCGATGCGCCGGCGCTGCTCAACGAGTGGCCCAACGCGGCGGTCACCCACGTGGGCCTGCAGGGGCCCGACCAGGGTTGCCTCGTGTGCCACAACCCGAACGGCGCGGGCGCAGCCTTCCCGACCGCCTACGACTTCAGCGCCTTCGCGATCGGCACCGACCTGCGCAACGACCACCCGGTGGGCGTGCGCTACCCGCCGGCCGGCGCGGGCACCGACTTCAACGAACCCGGGCGGCGCGAGGCGCGGCTGGCCTACTTCGACGTCAACGGCAACAGCCGCGCCGAGCCGAACGAGCTGCGCCTGTACAACACCGGCGACGGCTACGAGGTGGAGTGTGCCTCCTGCCACGATCCGCACGGCGTGCCCTCGGCCGGGCCGGGCAGCAACTTCAATGCGACCTTCCTGCGCCGCCCGAATACCGGCAGCGCGATCTGCCTGACCTGCCACAGCAAGTAGGCTGGCGCCGCGGCGCGGTGTTCAGCCGCCATCACGGCGGAAGAAGGCGCGTGACACGTAGGCGCCCACCGCCTCCACCTCTGCTGGCTGCAGCACGTGCTTCCACGCCGGCATCGAGGTGCCGGGCAGCCCTTCGCGGATCGTCTCGTGCAGCCGCGCCGCCGGCATGCTCGCGCGTGTAGAGCGTGAGGTCGCGTGCCTTCGGTTCCATGAACTGGCCGATCCAGTTCTTGCCGGTGCCGTCGGCGCCGTGGCAGAAGGCGCAATTGGCCTGGAACAGCGACTCGCCGCGCTTCTCCAGCGGCGTCAGCCCTTCGATCACCGGCACGATGTCGTGCTGCGCATAGACGCTGGCGCTGGACACCGCATCGGGCTTCGGCGGCCCGTAGTCGCCGGGCTGGAAGCCCATGCGCGGATACGACAGCGGCCGCGAGCTCCACGCCGGCCCCTCGTCGGCGACACGGGCGCGATCGTGGCAGCTGATGCAGGCCTCGAGAAACAGCGTGCGGCCGCGGCGCTGGTGCGCATCGAGCTGCTCGACGGGCGTGTCCAGCGCCACCGCGCCGGTGGCGAACGGATACGCCACCGCATAACGCTGGTGGTCGGGCCAGCCGTTGTCGGCCGTGTGGTACGCGGTATTGGGTGCCTTGCGGCGCACGAACTCGTGTTCGACGAAGGCGGCCACCGCGGCCATCTCGCGCTCGCTGATGATGCCGGTGAACGACTTCATCGCCGTGCCTTCGCGGCCGTGCTTCAGCGTGGCGAGGATGGCCGCGGCATCGAGCGGCGGGCCCTGCGTGAAGTCGCGCGGCTTCGGCTCGAGGTAGGTGGCGGCCAGCGTCTTCGCATCGCCCGAGTAGCCGTGGCAGAAGTAGCAGCGGTAGTTGTAGACCGCGCGGCCGGCTTCGAGCTGCGCTTCGTCGTCGCGCACGCCGCAGCCCGCGGCCAGCAGCGCCGCAGCGAGGACCGACGCGGCGCCCCGCTTCACTTGGCGGCGGCCTGCGCGGCCGGTGCGGCCACGATGAAGCTGCGGAACACGTATTCGCTCACGTCGGCCATCTGCTGCGGCGTGGCCACCTGCTTCCAGGCCGGCATCTCGCTGCCCAGTCGGCCTTCGCTCACCGCGGCATACAGCGCCACGCGGTTGAAGCGCGCGCGAGGCCGGCTCGATGAAGTTGCGCGGCTTCGGGTTGATGAAGTAGGCGCGCGGCCCGGCGCCGTCGCCGCGCGCGCCGTGGCAGGTGGCGCAGTTGGCGAGATAAAGGCACCCCCGCGCTTGAAGTCTCCCTTCAGACCGTTGGGGAGGCCGGCCGTCATGTCGACCTGCACGGGGGTGGAAGCGGTATCGGCCTCGCGCCCGCCGTGCGCCCGCGTGCCGGAGATGCCCGCCGTGGCCGTCCCCGCGGCGCCCGAGCCGGCCTCGCGGTTGACGAAGGTGGCGAGCACGTGGTCGGCGAGCACGCCGATGTCGGCATCCGACAGCTGGGTCTTCCAGCCGACCATCGCGGTGCCGGGCCGGCCATGGGTGATGGCCAGCACGATGCGCTCGCGCGAGAGCTCGGCGCGGCTCGCCTCGCTGGTGAAGTCGCGCGGCGGCGTCGACAGCGAGCCGGTGGCGCGGCTCTGTCCGTTGCCCTTGTCGCCGTGGCACACCGAGCAGTAGTTGTGATACAGCACCGCGCCGCGCGGCGCGTCCTTCGGCGGCGCGGCGGCGCCGGCCCACAGCGGCAGCGCGAGCACGCACGCGGCAACGCAGCGCAGGGCGAACGCGCACGCAGGGGCGAACAGCAGGTTCATCGGTGGCGCTCCGGTCGTGGTGGCATCTGTGTCCACCGCAGGTTGCAACTTCCTTGCCATTCGCCGCCCGCGTGGCACGCGGTTTGCGTTTCCTCGTGCGTCACAACGATCCGCACGGAGAACACGCCCATGCATTTCGCAAGAACGGGACTCGTCTTTCTCGCTTTCGGCAGCGCCGCACTGGCCGGCACCGCCTTCGCGGCCGATGGCAAGGCGGTCTACGACAAGACCTGCGTGGCCTGTCACGCCAGCGGCGTGGCCAACGCGCCGAAGTTCGGCGACAAGGCCGCATGGGCGCCGCGCATCGCCACCGGGCGTGATGCGCTGGTGGGCTCCGTCGTGAAGGGCAAGGGGGCGATGCCGCCGAAGGCCGGCGCCGCCAACCTGAGCGACGACGACATCAAGGCTGCCGTCGACTACATGGTCGGCGCGGCCGGTAGCGCGAGACGGAGCCGGCGCGATGACGCGGCAGGGCACTTCACCGCTGCTGGCCGCTTCGCTGGCGCTGCTGCTGCAGGCCTGCGCGCAGGCGCCAGGGCCGAACCCGAATGCGGCGCGCGCGGAGATCGTCTTCCCGCCGCCGCCCGACGAGCCGCGCTTCTACTTCGAGCGCACCATCCGCTCCAGCGGCGACATCCTGCCCGCCGAAGCGGGCAGCGAGCTGCGCAAGCTCGTCACCGGCGAGCAGGCCAGCGGCGAGGCACTGTCCAAGCCCTATGCGGTGGCGGTGTACCGCGGCCGCATCTTCGTCTCCGACACCGTCTCGCGCTTCGTGCGCGTGTTCGACGTGCCGGCGGGCAAGCAGTACCGCATCGGCGAGGAAGAAGGCGCGGGCCAGCTGATCAAGCCGATCGGGCTGGACGTCGACGCCGCCGGCCATCTCTACGTGGCCGACATCGGTGCCAAGGCGATCAACGTCTACGGGCCGGACCGCCGCTTCCTGCGCCGCATCGGCGGCGACAAGTGGTTCTCGCGGCTGTCCAGCGTGACCGTCGATCCGGAAGGCCGGCGTGTCTATGCGGTCGATCTCGGCGGCGTGAGCTCCGAGCAGCACCCAGTGCGCGTGTTCGATGCGCTCACCGGCGCGCACCTGCAGGACATCGGCAAGCGCGGGTCGGGCCCGGGCGAGTTCAACCTGCCGCGCGATCTCGCGATCGGCAAGGACGGACGGCTCTACGTGGTCGACGGCGGCAACTTCCGCGTCGTGGTGTTCGACCGCGAGGGCCGCTACCTGCACAGCTTCGGCAGCGTCGGCAAGCAGTACGGCCAGTTTGCGCGGCCCAAGGAAGTGGCGGTCGACCGCGAGGGCAACGTCTACGTGGTCGACACCGCCTTCGGCAACTTCCAGATCTTCAACCCCGACGGCGAGCTGCTGCTGTTCGTCGGCGATCGCTCCGAGCGTGATGCGCCCGCGCGCTACATGCTGCCCTCGGGCATCGCGGTCGACGAAGACGGCCGCGTGCTGGTGGTCGACCAGTGGTTCCGCAAGATCGACATCTACCGCCCGGCGGGCCTGAGCGAGAAGAGCGGCTTCCTCGCGCGGCCGGCCGTCGCCGCGAAGTAGTCGAGAAGCAGCCCGGCCTGCCGCACCGGCGCAGGCTTTCCCGTTCACGAGAAATCTTCTTCCGGAAAGCGGGAGCTTTTAGGGCTTGAGGGTCCGCCTTGCGTGGGAAGACCCGCACTGCGGCAAATGGCACAGAACCTGCAGAAATCCCCGCGTCATGCGGGCATTGGGGAGTGCCGGGCCTGACGACTGTTCAACCAACCAACCGACGAGAGGGGCAACATGAAGCTGTCATGGCTCAGTGGCCGAGGGAGGTGGGGGCGGCGTCCGCAGCGGTACTGGCGGCACTGTTCCTCGGCCTCAGCGGCACCGCGCAAGCGGGCATCAACGACACCAAGCACAACCTGGGATCGGGCACCGGACCGACCGGGCGCAACCAGGTCACCGACACGGCCGAGGTCTGCGTGTTCTGCCACACGCCGCACGGCGGCAGCACCACTGCACCGGTGCCGCTGTGGAACAAGCGCCTCGGCGCCAACGGCACGCCCGCGGGCGGCGGCAGCTACACCACCTACGCGTCGCTGCAGACGCCGTCGCTCGACGGCTCGGTGGCGCCGGTGGGCGGCATCTCGCTGGCCTGCCTGTCGTGCCACGATGGCACGCAGGCGATGGACAACATCATCAACTCGCCCGGCTCCGGCGGCCTGAACGCCGACGGCGGCGGCACGAACGGCCAGGCCTTCACCTGGAACACCGGCGGCACCGTCAACGCGGTGGGTCAGCTCACCAGCGGTGCAGCGCTGATCGGTACCGACCTGTCCAACGACCACCCGATCGGCATCCAGTACTGCGGCGGTGGCATGGACAACACCGGCGCGATCACCAACTGCCGCGACCAGGACTTCAACCCGGCGACCACGGCGACCATCAACGGCAACCAGTCTTCTGGATCGATACCGGCGCGCCCGGCACGAAGCAGCGCACCGACCTGCCGCTGTACGTGCGCCCCGGCGAGGCCACGGCCACCGGCCCGCTGGTGGAGTGCGGCAGCTGCCACGACCCGCACGTCTCGCAGGGCCGGGCTGGCCCGGCGGGCACGAACCGGGTCGCGGGCGAGACCTTCCTGCGCATCTCCAACGCCAACAGTGCGCTGTGCACTGCGTGCCACGTGAAGTGAGGCACTGACGCCCAGCAGTTCAACGGGGCCCGGCATGCGAGTGCCCGGCCCCGTTCGATTTCCGGAACCGATCACACGACGAGGAACACGACCATGCCATCGGCCTCACGAGCCTTCCTCGCGCCGCTGTATGCCGCGACGCTGTCCGCGCTGCTGGCCGCGGCCGTGCCCGCGCATGCCGGCGATCGCTTCGCCACCGTTGGCGAGACCGTGATCAGCGCCGCCGACTACCAGCGTGCGCTGTCGGTGGCGATGCGCAAGAAGTACTACCACGCCAAGCCGCCGGAAGCGGAGTACGCGAAGTTCCAGCGCGAGGTCGGCGACGACGTGGTCAACCGCGTGCTGCTGCTGGCCGAGGCGAAGCGCCGCGGCATCCAGCCCGACCGCGCGATGATCGACGCCACCGTGGCCGGCTACGACAGGCAGTACGGCGGCAGCGCCAACTGGAAGGCCAACCGCGAGAAGATGCTCGCCGCGGTGGTGCCGCAGCTCGAGGCCGAGAGCCTGCTCGATCGCCTCGGCAAGCTGGTGAAGAACGTGCCCGAGCCGAGCGAGGCGGTGGCGCGGGCCTACTACGAGAAGCACAAGGACCTGTTCGTCGAACCCGAGCAGGTCAAGCTCAGCGTCATCCTGCTCAAGGTCGACCCGAGCTCGCCGCAGGCGGTGTGGAACAGCGCGAAGGACGAGGCCCAGGCCATCCACCGCAGGCTCAAGGCCGGTGCCGATTTCGCCGAGCTGGCGAAGCTGCATTCCGGCGACAAGAGCGCCGCGCAGGGTGGGCAGATGGACTACACCCACCGCGGCATGCTGCCCGAGGCCGTGCACGGCGTGGTCGATGCGCTCAAGCCCAGGGACCTCTCCGAGCCGGTGCAACTGCTCGAGGGCATCGCCATCCTGCGCCTGGACGACCGCCGCGCCGCGCAGCAGCGCCGCTTCGAGCAGGTGAAGGAACGCGCGGCCGATCTCTGGCAGCGCGAAGAAGCCCAGGCGCGCTGGGACAAGCTGATCGCCGAGCTGCGCCGCGCCACGCCCGTCCGCATCGACGAGAGCCACTATGCGCCGCTGCCCGCGACCCCGGAGAAGGCGCGCGCCGGCTGAGTGCCGGTGGCACCACGGGTCTCCCATGCGCTGGAGACGGCACGTTCGCGCCCGCTGGTTCTGCGCCGCGCTGCTGCTGCGCGCGGGCAGCGCCGGCGCCGCAGCGTTCGTGCCCGGCGCGCCCGAGGCCGACCCGCCCACCGGCGCCACCGGCCGCATCGAGCCCGAGATCGCGCTGCCGGTGGCCGGCAACGGCATCCGCTGGGAATTCGCGCCGCCGCGCTGGGGCGGCACGCTGTCGCTCGATGCGCGCCGGCTGCGCCTCGAAGACGGTTCGCGCACGAGCCAGGGCCTGCTCTACAACGACATCGAGATGGCCACGCACGTGTGGCAGCCGTGGTTCATCCAGCTGCGCGCCGGCGCCGGCTTGCTGGCGGCGCGCGACACCGCCACGCCCGCCGACGGCGCGGCCAGCACGACCACGCGCAGCCTCGCGCTGACCGGGCGCCTCGCGCTGTCGGTCTTCCCGGTCAGCCGCTTCCCGTTCGAGTTCCGCGCCGAGGTGGCCGACAGCCGCGCCGGCGGCGACACGCTCGGCGCCGACTTCCGCACCTGGCGCCTCGGCGTCACGCAGGCCTGGCGGCCGGAGAGCGGGGGCCACAGCGTCAATGCCTCGCTCGACTACAGCCGGCTCGAATCCTTCACCGGCATCGAGGACACCGTCGTCACGCTGCGCGGCACGGCGCTGCGGCAGCTGGCAGACCACTCGTTCGAGCTTTCGGCCCAGCTCAGCCGCAACGACCGCAGCGACAGCGACGACCGCACGCGCATCGGCCTGGTCAATGGCCGCCACACCTTCCACCCGGCCGAGGCGCTGCACGTGGACACGCTGGCCAGCTGGAGCGATCTGCGCCCGGCCAGCGGCGCCGGCGGCTCGCGCTTCGAGACGCGCAGCGACGTGCGGCAGCTCTCCAGCTTCGCGACGGCGGCCGCGCGAGGGTGATGCGCTGTTCTGGCCCGACTCGCCGATGTACCTGACCGGCAGCGTGCGCCTGCTCGATGCCGGTACCGCTACCGACAGCGAGCTGGCCTTCGCCGAGCAGCGCGCGCGCGCCTTCAACGGCACGCTCGGCGCGAGCGTGGAGCTCACACGCGAGTGGCGCGCCTCGGGCGCGCTGTCCGGCGGCTCGGTGCAGATCGACGGCCAGCCGCGCAGCCTGAATGCCACCGGCACCGGCGGCCTCACCTGGACTTCGCACGGCCTCGCCTTCGGCGAGTGGCGCTACACGCCCTCGCTCGGCGCCAGCGGCAGCGCCACGCGCAGCAGCCAGATGCCGCTGCGCAAGGCGGCCGGCGTGCAGGGCAACCACGGCGTGTCGCGCACCTGGATGGCCGGGCCGGCCGACAGCGTCTCGGTCAACCTGACCCAGAGCCTCGCGCTGCTGCGCGAGTCGCTGACGCCCGACGTGACGCGCGCTCTCGCACTCGGCCAGCCTGTACTGGCAGGGCGCCGGCGACGGCGCGAGCCAGAGCTATGCGGGCCTGTCGGCCAGCGACTCGCGCACCTTCGCGCAGGAGACGGGCCGCTTCCAGCTGGTCAATGCGCAGTTCAGCCGCCGCACGCAGCTCACGCGCTACTCGAGCTGGAACGGCAACCTGACCGGCAGTCGGCGCGCAGCGATGCGACGCAGCTCGACCCCTTCACCGGCACGCTGCGCCAGGCGGGCCTGGGCTGGCAGCGCTTCTACAGCGGCACGCTGAGCTACGAGCACCAGCGCTTCCTCGACGTGCCGCGGCTGCGCTACGCGCTGATCCTGACCGTCAACAGCCAGCAGCTCGAGAGCCGCGCGCTCGGCGATGTCGACGCGCCGCTGGAGCGCATCACCGAATCGCTGGAGAGCCGCGTCGACTACTCGATCGGCCGCCTCGAGGCGCGGCTGTCGGCGCGTCTGGCGCGCATCGAGGGCCGCAGCGTGACGGCGCTGTTCGCGCGCGTGCAGCGGCGCTACTGAACCCCTTCATCCATCGAACCCGGAGTCCTTCCCGTGAACACCCTGCCCCTCCTGCGACGGCCCTGGCGCAGCCTGCTGGCCGCCTTCGCCGCGGTGCTGCTGCTGTGGAGCGCCGCGCCGCCCGACGCGCAGGCCGAATACGGCGACGTCGTCATCAACAACTACTCCGATGCCGCCGGCATGCGGCCGGTGGTGTTTCCGCACTGGTTCCACCGCGTGCGTTTCCGCTGCAAGGTCTGCCACGCCGACCTCGGCTTCGAGTTCAAGGCCGGCGGCAACCAGATCAACATGCTGAAGATCATCGACGGCCAGTACTGCGGCGCCTGCCACAACGGCGAGATCGCCTGGAGCGCGGAGAACTGCAACCTCTGCCACTCGGGCAAGCCCGGCACGGTGACGCAGGTGCACGAGAGCACGCTGCAGAAGCTCGGCGGCCCCTCGGGGGCGCCGGCGGCCGCCGCCTCCCCGGTGATCTCCGGCGCCAGTGCGCCGGCGCGCAAGTGAAGGGGCCGGCCATGAAGCGCATCGTCATCGCAGCGCTCGCCGCGGCGGGCCTCTTCCTCAGTGCCTTCGACAGCTTCGCGCAGGCGGGCAAGAGCGTCTACGACGCGGCCTGCGCCGGCTGCCACGGCAGCGGCGTGCTCGGCGCGCCGAAGTTCGGCGACGGCGCCGCCTGGGGCGCCCGCGCCAAGGCGGCCGGCGGCATCGACGGGCTCGTCAAGAGCGCCACCGCCGGCACCGCCAAGGGCATGCCGCCCAAGGGCGGCCGGGCCGACCTGAGCACCGCGCAGCTGAAGGAGACCATCGAGTACATGATGAGCGGCGGCAAGGCCCGCGGTGGCGGCGGCCAAGCCGAGCGAGAGATCCCGCGGACAAGCCAGCCGAGAAGCCTGCGGCGAAACCCGCCCCGGCCGCGGCGGCCGCGCCTGCCCCGGCGCCGGCCGCCACCCCGGCAGTCGCCACGCCGGCCACTCCCCCGAAGCCACGCTGGCTGCCGCGCGCGCGGCAGCTCCCTCGCCGACACCGAGCGCCGAGGTCAATGCCTTCAACCGGCTGCTCAAGCCGGTGGGCCGCTTCAACCGGCCGGCGGTGGAGTCGGGCATCCACGATCCGGCCAACGACATGACGCTGCAGCTGCAGCCGCCGTCGGTGGCCTTCGCCGCGATGCCCAAGAGCATGGCCGGCAACCACGTCGACTGGGTCAAGTCGCTCGACAGCAAGGCGATCGCGCCGCGCTGGGACCGCAACGATCCGGCCGCCGCCGCGGTGGTGATGGACCTGAACATCGTGCGCGAGGTGAAGGGCTCGATGCCCGACGTGGTCTACCCGCACAAGCAGCACACCGAGTGGCTGGACTGCTCGAACTGCCACCCGAAGATCTTCGTGCCGCAGAAGGGCGCCAACCAGATCAGCATGGCCTCCATCCTGCTCGGCCAGAAGTGCGGCGTGTGCCACGGCAAGGTGGCCTTCCCGGTGTCGGAATGCCGGCTGTGCCACTCGAAGACCGAGGCGGTGGTGGCCGCGGAGAAGAAGCCGTGACGAGCGATCGGCACCTCGGCAGCGCGGCGCTGGCGGCGGCGCTGCTGGTCGGCGCGCCGGCACAGGCCCAGGCCCCCGACGACGCCACCCAGCGCGCGCAGGTCGAGCAGCGCCTGAAGCTGGTGGCCAGCCTGCTGTCGGATTCGCGCCGCGCGCAGCGCATCACCACCAGCGGCAGCGCCGAGGCGGTGGCGCATCTCGACGAAGGCCGGCTGCATCACTCGCTGGCCGGCGATCTGCTGGCCAAGGGTGACTTGAGCGGCGCACGCAAGGCCGCCGACGAGGCGCTCAAGCACCTCGGCATGGCCAGCCGCCATGTGCCCGATGCGCCGGCGCGGCGCGAGGCGGCGAAGGCGCGCCACGAGCAGTTGCTGGCCAGCGTCGAGCGCCTGCTCGAGTCGCTGCGTGCGCGCGCGGGCCGTGCCGAGGCGGCCGACGTGACCGCCGCGATGGGGCTGGTGGCGGTGAGCCGCCAGCACGCCCAGGAAGGCCGCTACGACGACGCCAACCAGTCGCTGGCGCAGGCCGAGCGCCACGTGCTGGCCGGCATGAACCGCACGCTCAATGCCACCACGCTCGACTACACCGTGCGCGCCGGCTCGCCGGTGGAGGAGTTCCAGATCGAGCTGGCGCGGCACCGCGGCACGGCCGACCTGATTCCGCTGGCCGTGCGCGACCTGCAGCCGCGCGCCGAGGCGATGGCGCAGATCGAGCGCTTCGGCGAGAGCCGCAGTGCGCTGTATGCGCAGGCGCTGCAGCACTTCCAGTCGGGCGACGTCGTGCAGGCGCTCGCCCACCTTCGCAACGCCACGCTGTTCGTGCAGCGGGCCCTGCTGGCGGCCGGCCTCGTCGCGCCGCAGCCCACCGGAACCACGCCATGAATGCCCGCCGACATCGCCCCAATCTGGTCTCCCGCCTGTTTGCCGCCGTCGTGCTGGCCAGCTTCGCCTTCGGCGCCGCGGCGCAGGAGCGCGATCAGGTCGAGCGCCGCGTGCAATCGGTCGGCACGCTGATCGAGAGTTCGTCGGCCGCGCAGCAGATCGACGGCAGCGGCGTGGCCGCGGCACGCGAGCGGCGCGACAACGCACGCCTCATCCACCGCGAGGCGGTGGCCGCGCTGGCCGCCAACGACGTGGCCGGGGCCTCCAAGCTGCTCGACCAGTGCCGCGCGCCAGATGATGGACGGCGCGCGCTGGCCAAGCCCGAGCAGGTGGCCGGCGAGAAGCACAAGCGCGACTTCGAGGCGCGGCTGGAGAGCGCCCGCGCGCTGCTGGCCGCGCAGCAGCGCATCACGCAGGAGAAGGGCGCCACGAAGGAGGCGCAGGACGCCGCGCGCAGCATCGAGCGGCAGATCGGCGAGGCGCAGGCGATCGCCGCGCAGGGCCGCCACGAGGACGCGCGGCCGGTGCTCGACCGCGCCTACCTGACCGCGCGCGTGTCGATCGAGAGCATGCGCCGCGGCGACACGCTGGTGCGCTCGCTGAACTTCGCCAGCAAGCGCGAGGAATACGACTACGAGATCGACCGCAACGACACCCACGCGATGCTGATCAAGGTGCTGCTGGCCGACCGCAAGGACGCCGCGCCGGCCATGGCGCCGTTCACCGACAAGGCCGCCGCGCTGCGCAGCGAGGCCGAGGCACAGGCGAAGAAGGGCGACCACGCCGCGGGCATCAGGCTGCTCGAGGATTCGACGCGAGAACTCGTCCGCGCCATCCGCTCCGGCGGCATCTACATCCCTGGATGAACGCGCATGGGGCCACGAGGTCGACGATGGATGGCATGGGCACTCGCGATGCTGTGCAGCTCCGCGCTCGCCGCCTCCACCGCGCCCTGGCTGCCGCTGGAAAAGGACGGCCTGCACGACCCGCGCAACCCCGGCCTCCGCGAACTGCAACAGCCGGCCGATGCGCTGCGCCCGCTGCCGCGCGACACCGCCGGCAACCTGGTGCGCTGGGTGCAGGCGCTGGAGAGCGGTGCGATCAACCCGCGCACCAACATCCTGCCGGAGACGAAGGTACGCGTGCTCGACCAGGACATCATCGTCTCGAAGTTCGGTTCCATGCCGGCGGTGAAGTTTCCGCACCGCCAGCACACGCTGTGGCTGGACTGCTCGAACTGCCACCCCTCTCCGTTCATCGAGAAGGCGGGCGCCAACAAGCTGAACATGCAGGCCATCCTCAATGGCGAGCAATGCGGCCTGTGCCATGGCGCCGTGGCCTTTCCGCTGACCGAATGCAACCGCTGCCACAGCGTGCCCAACGAAACGCTGCGGCGGCAGGCGGGGCCGCCATGAGGCGCCGCCCTTCGCTGCGCGCCGCGCAGGCCCTGCTGCTGGCACTGGCCTTCACGCTGCCGCAGGGCACGCCGTTTGCCGAATACGGCGACGTGGTCATCAACAAGCGCTCCGACAAGGAAGGCGTGCGGCCGGTGATCTTCCCGCACTGGTTCCACCGCATCCGATTCCGCTGCAAGGTCTGCCACAGCGAGCTCGGCTTCAAGATGCGCGCCGGCGCCAACGACGTGCTGATGACCGACATCGTCGACGGCAAGTTCTGCGGCATGTGCCACAACGGCAGTCGCGTGGGGGCCGGAGCGCTGCGAGCTGTGCCACTCCGGCCTGCCCAACCTGCCGCCGGGCATCGCCGGCGGCGCGCAGACCTCGGGGCCGGGGCGGTGGTGATGCCGATGGCCGCGATCATGCCGCTGCTGCGCTGCGCGACGATGGGCACGGTGCTGGCCGTGCTCGGCGCCTGCGTGACGCCGACGCCCGCGCCGCCGGTCGCATCGGCGCCGGGCGGGGTGAGCACGCTGCGGCCCTGGCGCACGCTGCAGGGCGGCTTCATCGCCCCGCCGGGCGCGGCCTTCGGCCTGCCCGCTCGGCCGGGCACCGGCGCATTCGTCAAGCTGCTCGCACCCACCGCGATCGCGCTGCGCGGCAGCGACGTCCTGATCGCCGATGCCGGCAGCGGCCGGCTGTGGCGCGAAGACATGGCGCTGAATACGCTGACGCCGATCGCCGGGGCGCCGGTGACGCCGGGCACGCTGGTGGCGATCGGCCCCGATCTCTCGGCCTGGGTGCTCGACGGCATCACGCGCCGGTGCTGCGCTTCGCGCGCGACGGGCGGCTGCTGCAGACCACGGCGCGCGGCGCCGGCGGCGGCCTCGGTGGCCGGCTTCGCGCTGGCCGATGGCGGGGCGACGCTGCTGGTGGTCGACGACAGCCTGGGACAGTGGGTCGAGTTCCGCGGCGCCGGCGGCCTCGCGCAGCCGCGTTCCCTGCCGAGCGACGTGCGCAGCGCCGATGGCGTGGCGGTGGCCGGGGACAGCGTGTTCGTGCTCGACAAGGCACGTGGCGCCGTGCATGCGCTGCGCCGCGACGGCACGCTGCTGGCCACGCTCGGCGAGGGCGAACTGAAGCAGCCGCAGGCGGTGGCCGCCGATCGTTTCGCGCGGGTGTTCGTGGTCGATGACGCGGGCCGGACGGTGAAGCTGCTCGTGCCCGGCCGCGAGGCGCAGGTGTTCGGCGCCGAGGCGCTCGGCGTGCAGCAGATCGGCGGCATTGCGGTCGACGAGCGCTTTCTCGCCGTCAGCGACCGCGTCGGCGGCGCGGTGGTGATCCATCAGCTGGCCGGCGAGGCGCGGCCATGAGGCGGCTGACCATCCTCGTGGCCGCGTGCCTGCTCGCCGGGTGCGCCAGCACCGACGCCGTGCGCGGCACGATGCACTACGGCCTGAGCGATGCGCCCGAAGGCCAGCGCCTGCTCTGGCCGGCCGCGCCGGAGGTGCCGCGCTTCCTCTATGCCGGCACGCTCACCGGCGAAGCGAATTTCCGCCGCGAGGCGGCGACCGGACTGCGTGCGCTCGGCCGCTGGATCGTCGGTGCCGATGCCGACAAGCCGGTGGTGCTGCAGCGCCCGGCGGCGGTGATCGGCGACGACGGCGGCCGCCTCTTCGTCAGCGACACCAGCCGGCAGGCCGTCTTCGTGTTCGACGAAGCCGCGGGCGAGCTCCAGGTGTGGGACCGTGCCGGCGAGCTGCTGAACTTCGTCGCGCCGGCCGGGCTTGCCGCGGCCCGCAGCGCGGCCTCTACGTCGCCGATGCCGAGCTCGGCGTGGTGGTGCGTCTGGACGCGCAGGGCCGGCCGCTGTCGCGTTTCGGCGCCGGCGTGCTGCAGCGGCCGGTGGGCTGGCGCGCGATGCGGCGCAGGGCCTGCTCTACGTCGCCGATGCCTACGCGCACGACATCAAGGTGTTCGACGACGCCGGCACGCTGCTGCGCACGATCGGCCGGCGCGGCAGCGGCGACGGCGAGTTCAACTTTCCGACGCACGGCCTTCGCGCACGGCGAGCTCTACGTGACCGACACGATGAACAGTCGCGTGCAGGTGTTCGACGCCGCCGGCGCGCTGCAGCGGCGCTTCGGCGAGCGCGGCCTGTACCTCGGCAACTGGTGCGGCCCAAGGGCGTGTCGGTGGATGCCGAGGGCAACGTCTACGTGGTCGAGTCGTACCACGACAGCCTGCTGGTGTTCTCGCCGCGCGGCGAGTTCCTGCTGCCCATCGGCGGCACCGGCACCTCGACCGGCCGCTTCTACCTGCCCGCTGGCGTGTGGGTCGATGCGAAGAACCGCGTGCACGTGGCCGACATGTTCAACGGCCGCATCGTGCTGTTCCAGTTTCTCGGGGGCGGCTGAAATGACTCCCCCTACGCGCTTCGCGCGCCCCCTCGAGGGGGCACCGCCAGCGGCCCGGCAGAGCCGGTTCCGCGGCGGTCGCTTGCTTTGCGCTGCTGCTCATGGCCGTGGTGGCCCTGCCGGTGCTGGCGCAGCGCATCTCCGACGTGCGCGGCACGCGCCACAACCTGTCCACCAGCGGCACCGGCACCACGCACGCCGCGGCCGGCGGCACCAGCGAGGTCTGCGTGTTCTGCCCACGCCGCACGGCGCCACCGCGCAGGACCAGGGCGGCACGCCGATGCGCGCGCCGCTGTGGAACCGACGCGTGCCCGACGGAGCCACCTACACGCCCTACACCTCGTCGTCGCTCGATGCGCAGGCCATCCTCGACGGCCTGAGTGCACAGCCGGGTGGCAGCTCAAGCTGTGCCTGTCGTGCCACGACGGCACGCTGGCGATCGGCAACGTCAACGTGCTCAACGGCACGGCGAATGCCTCGATACCGATGACCGGCACCGGCGCCGGCGGCACGATGCCGGTGGGCGAGGGCGTGACCAGCGGCTTCACACGCTTCCTTGGCACCGACCTGCGCAACGATCACCCGATCTCCGTCACCTTCAACAGCGCGCTCGCGGCGCGCGACGGCGAACTGAGGCCGGTGGATGCGGCGCAGCGCTGGCCGGCCGGCACGGGCAGCGTGATCGGCCTGCGGGCTACCGGCGTGAAGCCGCTGCTGCCGCTGGAGCCCACCGGCAATGGCGGGGCGGGGCGGTGCAGTGCGCGAGCTGCCACGACCCGCACGTGCGCGAGCTCGATCCGGGCAAGGGCAACCAGAAATTCCTGCGCGCGCAACGCTTCCAGGAGGCCGCGCCGACGGCGGCGCACAACGCGGCGACCGACATCGTCTGCCTCGGCTGCCACGACAAGAACGGCGGCTTCGGCATCTGGGCCTTCTCGGCGCATGCACGGCCCGAGGTGGCCGACGAGACCTACCGCGACGCCGCCGCCACGCTGCGCGAGTTTCCCGCCGGGCTGCCGGTGTGGAAGGCCTCGTGCCTGAACTGCCACGACACCCACACCGTGCAGGGCGCGCGCCGCCTGACGCGCGAAGGCACCGATGCGCCGCTGCCGCCGGGCAACCCCTTCGCCGCGCGCCAGGGCGGCAACCCGGCGCTGGAGAAGACCTGCTACCAGTGCCACACCACCGGCGCGTCGTCGGTGCTCAACTCGGTGCTGCAGGTGCCCAACATCGAGAGCGAGTTCAACCTCGCGATCCGCATGCCCATCACCACCGCCGAGCAGGGCGGCACCACGCAGGAAGTGCACGACATCGGCGGCAACTTCAGCGAGCCCTCGCTGGACTGCAGCGGTCCGACCAACCGCTGCGGCGCCGACATGCTCGAGTCGCGCGACCGCCTCGCCCAGCGCCACGCCGAATGCACCGACTGCCACAACCCGCACCGCGTCGTGAAGTTCCGCAGCTTCACCGGCGGCGCGGCCGGCATCGCCGGCGCGCCCGATCCGGCCGGCACGCACCGCCACGACGAGACCACCGGCTATACCCACAGCAACATCATCTCCGGCGTGCTGCGCGGCAGCTCGGGCGTGGAGCCGGTGTACGGCTCGACCTCCTTCCAGAGCCTGCCCTCGGGCTACACCGTCAAGCGCGGCGACCCGGGCGCGAGCGTCGACACCTCGGTCACGGCCAGCTACGTGACGCGCGAATACCAGATCTGCCTGAAGTGCCACAGCGACTACGGCTATGCCGACAACAACGTCTACCCGCTGGGCAACCGGCCGCAGCTCGGCCGCACCGGCGGCACACCCTCGGGCAGCAACGGCCTGACGGTCTATACCAACCCAGGCCAAGGAGTTCCAGGCGCCCGCCACGCACCGCGGCGAGGGCACCAAGCCCAACAGCGGATCGGGCAGCAACTACGCCACCAACAACCACCGCTCCTGGCACCCGGTGATGGACGCGACCGGCCGCAACGGTGCCAATGCCGCCGCCTTCCGCGCGCCCTGGGGCAATGCGATCGGCACGCAGACCATGTACTGCAGCGATTGCCACGGCAGCAACACGGCCGACACCAGCGTCGTGCCGCCCGGCGGCGAGGACGGCACGCCCTGGGGGCCGCATGGTTCGAACAACAACTTTCTGCTCAAGGGGCTGTGGAATACCAGCGTCGGCGCCGACAACCGCGGCGACAGCGGGCCGAATGCCAACGGCCTGTGCTTCAAGTGCCACCAGCCCAACACCTACGCCAACCGCAACGGCAGCGGCACGACCGGCTTCTTCAATGCCGATCGCGGCAACCTTCATGCGTACCACACCGACAAGGTCGGGCGCATCCGCTGCAACTGGTGCCACGTGGCCGTGCCGCACGGCTGGAAGAACAAGGCGCTGCTGGTCAACCTCAACGACGTCGGGCCCGAGGCCGGCCGCGCCGGCAACGAGGAGTGGCGCATGAACGGCACCGCCCAGGCCTTCAGCCAGCAGCCCTACTACCTCAATGCCAAGCTCAAGGTGCGCACCTTCGCCACCAGCGGCAACTGGGTCGACACCAACTGCGGTTCCAACAACTCGTCGCTGACCTTCGGCACCAACGGCAACAGCACGCTCAACGGGCGCGACTGGATGCGTGACGTCTGCACCAACCCGCCATGACGATGCGCCCGCTGATCGCCCACATCGGCTCGCCGCGCAGCACGCTGGCGCTGATGGCACTGCTCGGCGCCGCGGTCTTCTCGGGGCAGATCGCCGAGGTGCTGGGCGCGCCGGCTCTCGCATTGGCGATGGCGCTGCTGGCGCTCAACCTCGTCGCAGCGATCGTTGTGCACCCCGCCTTCCGCCGCCAGCTGCCGCTGCTGGTGGCGCATCTCGCGCTGCTCGCGCTGGTGCTGCTGGCCGCGTACGGCCGGCTCGCCTCGCTCGACGGCCGCTTCGAACTCACGCAGGGCGTGCCCTTCGACGGCACGCTGATCGACGTGCGCACCGGCGCGCTGCACCGCGACGGCCTGCAGCGCACGGCCTTCAGCCACCAGGGCTTCGAGATCGACTACGCGCCGGGCCGCAAGCGCGGCGCCACCCGCAACGCGGTGCGCTGGCGCGACGACGAGGGCCGCGAGCGCAGCGCGGTGATCGGCGACCACCGGCCGCTGGTGATCGACGGCTACCGCCTCTACACCAGCCCGAACAAGGGCTTCGCGCCGCTGCTCGCGTGGACGCCCACCGGCGGCGAGCCGGTGACGGGCGCGGTGCACCTGCCCGCCTTTCCGGCGCACGAGCTGCGGCAATCCATCGAATGGTCGCTGCCCGACGGACGCAAGGCCTGGGTGCTGCTGCAGACCGACGAGACGCTGATCGATCCGTCGCGCGCGAGCCGCTTCGAGCTGCCGCGCCGGCACACGCTGGTGCTGCGCATGGACCCCGTCCGCCACGAGCTCCAGCCGGGCCAGAGCGTGGCGCTGCAAGGCGGCACGCTGACCTACCTCGGCCTGCGCACCTGGATGGGCTACCGCGTCACCTCCGACCCGACGCTGCCGTGGCTGCTCGCCGCCTCGCTGCTGGCGGCGTTCGCGCTGGCCTGGCATTACACGCAGCGCTTCTTCTTCGCCGTGCCGGCCGCCTCCGCCGTACGGCCTTCGCCAAAGCGTGTGCGCCATGCCTGAAGCGATGCCCGGATCGTTGATGCTGTTTGCCGCGCTGGCCGCCTACGCGCTGGTGGCGGCCCTCGCGCTGCCCGCCGCCGGCGCGCCCTGGCAGCCGGTGGCGCGCCGCGCGCAACGGCTCGCGGGGCTGGCGCTCGCCGCCGCGCTGGTGCTGCACACGCTCGCGCTCGCGTTGCGCTGGAACGCGCTCGGCCACGGCCCGTTCACGACCATGCACGAGATCCTCAGCAGCAGCCTGTGGAGCCACGGCGCTGGTCTTCGCGCTGGCGTGGTGGTGGGTGGCCGAGCTGCGCGGCGCGCTGCCGGTGGTGCTGCCGGTGTGGGCCGTGCTCGCCGCGTGGCTGCTGATGGCCGATGCACGCGCCGGCCACCTGCCGCCCACCTACGCGACGCCGCTGCTCTACCTGCATGCGGTGGTGGGCAAGCTCTACCTCGGGCTGCTGCTGGTCGCGGTGGTGCTCGGCACGGTGCCGGCGCGCTGCGCCGTACGGCCTGGGGCGCGCGGCGCTTCGCGAAGGGGGCCGATGACCGGCGGCTCGACGAACTCGCCCACCGCTTCGCCGCCTATGCGCTGGTGGCCGATACGCTGATGCTGATCGTCGGCGCGGTGTGGGCACAGGATGCCTGGGGCCGCTACTGGGCCTGGGACCCGCTCGAATCGTGGGCCTTCGCGAGCTGGCTCGCGCTGGTGATGGCGCTGCATGCGCGCGCCACGCTGCGCCCGCCGCCGTGGCAGTTCGGGCTGTGGCTGGCCGGCAGCTTCGCGCTGGCCTTCCTGACCTTCTTCGGCGTGCCGTTCCTCTCGACGGCGCCGCACAAGGGAGCGATATGAGCACGGCCGCCCGCCGCATCGACCGCCGCACCGCGGGATTCCTGCTCACCTGCGCTGGTGCTGGCCGGCGGGCTCGGCATCGCGGCACTCGCGCCGATGCACGAGCCCGACGCCGAGCCGGCCGCCCAGGCGAGCGACACGCGGCGTCGGCACTTCGAGGCCGCCGTACTGCTGCTGCACGGCCGCCGCTTCGACGAAGCCCGCGTGCTGCTGCTGCGCGTGATCGAGCTCGCCGGCGCTGCCCGAGGCGCATGCCAACCTCGGCTTCGCGCTGCTCGGCCTGCAGCAGCCCGACGCGGCGCGCGTGGCCTTCGAGCGCGCCATCGCCTTTCGGCCGGCGCAGGCCAATGCCTACTACGGCCTCGCGCTCGCGCAGGAGTCGCTCGGCGATCTCGAACTCGCGCTCGGCGCGATGCGCAGCTACCTGCACCTCGGCCGCAGCGAAAGCGAGGACCACCAGCGCCGCGCACGGGCCGCGCTGTGGGGTGGGAAGCGCAGCTCGCCGAGCGCCGCGGGGCTGGCAGCGCTCTTGCATCGCGCCGGCCATGATCCGCTCGATGGCCGTTCCGATCGCCTGCGCCTTCCCGATTCCGGGAAGCGGTTCCCGTTCGTGGGGAGGGCCGTGCGATGACGGTGTTCTGGCTCGTCGTCGCCATGCTGCTCGCCGGCGCGCTGCTGATGCTGGTGCCGCCGCTGTGGCGCGGCGGCCGAGGCGCGACCGCCGCGGTATCGGCGGGCGCGGCGAATCTGGCCGTCTACCGTGACCAGTGGCGCGAGGCCGAGGCCGATCTCGGCGAAGGCCTTCTCGCACCGGAGCGCCCGGCCGAAGTGCGCGAGGGACATCCAGCGGCGCTGGCTGGAAGAAGGCGAGGCGGCGACGGCCGCTGCCGGGTCGCGCCGCGCCTGTCGCGGGCCAGCGCGATCGCGCTGCTCGTGCTGCTGCCGCTGGCCAGCGTGCTGACCTACCTGCAGCTCGGCGACCTGCGGCCGCTGCAGGCCAGCGAGCCGCCGCCGGCCGCTGCGGCGAACGGCGCCCAGCACAGCCTGACGCCCGGCCAGATCGAGGCGCGCGTGGCGGCGCTGGCCGAGCGGCTGAAGGCCTCGCCGGCGATGCCGAAGGCTGGGTGATGCTCGGCCGTTCGTACGTGGTGCTGGGCCGCTACCGCGATGCGGCGATGGCCCGGCGCCGCGCGGTGGACCTGCGTGCGCCCGATGCGACGCTGCTCGCCGACCTGGCCGACGTGGTGGCGATGTCGCAAGGCAAGCGCACGGCCGGCGAGCCGGCCGCGCTGGTGCAGCGCGCGCTCGACGCCGACCCACGCCACGTGAAGTCGCTCGCGCTGGCCGGCAGCGTGGCCTTCGAGGCGCGCGACTATCCGGCCGCGCGCGGCTACTGGGAGCGGCTGCTCGCCGTCGTGCCGGCGCAGTCCGATGTGGCGCGATCGATCCAGGGCAGCATCGCGCAGGCGCTGAAGATGGAGGCCGCGCTCGGCGCCGGCGCGGCACCGACCACCGCCGCGGCGCCGCTCACCGGCGAGGTCAGCCTCAGCCCCGAGCTGGCCGCGCGCGTCGCCGCCGGCGACACGCTGTTCGTCTTCGCGCGCGCGGCCGAAGGATCACGCATGCCCTTGGCCATCCTGCGCCAGCCGGTGGGGGCTGGCCGCAGCGCTTCGTGCTCAGCGATGCGATGGCCATGTCGCCCAACCAGCGCCTGTCGTCGCAGCCGCAGGTGGTGGTGGGGGCGCGCATTTCGCGCAGCGGCAACGCCACGCCGCAGCCGGGCGACCTGATCGGCAGCAGCGCGGTGGTGTCGTCGTCGGCGCAGGGGCTGCGTGTGGTGATCGACCAGTGTGCAGCCCTGAGGCCGGGCCTCAGCGCTTGCCGATGCCCTTCAGGTAGGCCTGCGCATCGGCATGCCCCTGCGTGGCCGCGCGCTCGATCCAGCGGCGCGCCTCGGCGGCGTCCTGCAGCACGCCCGAGCCGCTGAGAAAGAGGATGCCCAGGCTGTACTGCGCCTCGGCATGGCCCTGCCGCGCGGCCTCGAAATACCACTGCGCGGCGATGCGGTTGGGGTCGGCATCGGCGTCCGGATCGGCCGTGCCATAGGCATACATATTGCCTAGCTGGAACTGCGCTTCGGCCAGTCCCTGGCGCGCCGCGCGCTCGAACCACGCCACCGCCTCGCGGTCGCTCTCGCGAACGCCATGGCCGTGGTAGTGCATCAGCCCGAGGCGCAGC
Organism: Piscinibacter aquaticus; assembly: GCA_007994965.1. Lineage (GTDB taxonomy): Bacteria > Pseudomonadota > Gammaproteobacteria > Burkholderiales > Burkholderiaceae_C > Piscinibacter > Piscinibacter aquaticus. The sequence continues at coordinate 158,120 of VOPW01000001.1, forward strand.
TGGGCCTGAGGATGACCGGCCTTGGCCAGGGGCTCGAGCAGCTGCAGCGCCGCGGGATAGTCCTTGCGGTTCATCGCCGCCACGCCGTCCTGCAGTGCATCGGCATGCGCGGCCAGGGCGGGCAGCAGCGCGAGGGTGAGGGCGCCGAGTCGGCGGGCGAAGGGTCTGGGCAGCAGCATGGCAATGGGTCTCCCGGCAAGCGACAACGACGATGCAAGCGCCGTTCCCGTTGCGCCGCTGCCGCTGCGCCACTCGCTGCGCGCGCGCGGACTGATCGCGACGCTGCTGCTGTTCGCCTACCTGCTGGCCGCGATGGCCTGGGTGGCCGTGGAGCGCGGCCGCATCTATGCGAGCGTGCAGGCGATGCAGGCTCTGTCGCGCCACGAGAAGGCCCTGGCGCTGGCCGAAGCCGCGCTCGGCTCGGCACTCGCCGACGTGGCCGCTGCCGGCGAAGACCTCACGCCGGCGGTGCTGCACCAGACACGCCTGCTCGCCGCGCTCGACGAATTCGACCCCGGCTATGCGCTGGTGCAGCGCGCGATCGAGCGCAGCCACGGCGAGTGGCTCGAAGGGCGTGGTGCGCCGCAGCGCGCCGCGCTGCGAGATGCCCTCGTGCGCGCCGCCGACGAACTCGACATCCGCCGCCTCGCGCTGGTCGAGCAGCGCGATGCACTGACGGCCGACTACCAGCGCCATTACGACGCGGTGACGGTCGAGGCGATCGGCTTCGCGATGGCCGGGCTGCTGGTCTTCGCGGTCGGCGTGGCTCAGTTCTTCGGCCGGCTCACCGCCGACATCCGCCGCCTCGAGGCGCATGCGCGGCGCATCGTGCATGGCGGCCGCGGCCTGGTGCTGCCGGTGCGGCGCGACGACGAGCTCGGCCGGCTGGTGCAGGCGGTGAACCGGCTCGCCGCCGATCTCGGCGAGCACGAGCGGCGCATCGAGCTGGAAGGCCAGCGCCGCTCGCACGAGGACAAGATGCTCACCGTCGGCGCGCTGGCCGCCGGCGTGGCGCACGAGGTCAACAACCCGCTGGCGGTGATTGCCGGCGTGGCGCAGGACCTCGGCGCCGCAGAAGGCAGCGTGCCGGCGCCGCGCGTGGCCGAGGCCGCGCAGCGCATCATCGAACAGGCGCAGCGCGCGTCGATGGCCTCGCGGCAGCTCGCCGAGCTCGCCGCGCCGCAGGCCAGCGAGCTCGACTGGGTCGACATGAACGGCATGGTGCGGCGCGTGCTGCAGCTGATGCACTACGACAAGCGCTACCGCGCGATCGAATTCGCCAGCGAGCTCGACGGCGACCTGCCCGCCGTGCAGGCGCCGGCCTCGGCCCTGCAGCAGGTGCTGATGCAGATGGCCACGCTCGGCTGCGAGGCCGCGCGGGCTGCGGACGGCAAGGAGGTGCGGGTGGACACGCGCCGCCGCGGCGATGCCGCCGAGGTGCTGCTCGACTTCCCCGGCCACCTCGACTTCGGCCGCGCCGAGGTGCAGCGCTCGCTGCTGCTCAGCCGCGCCATCGTCGAGCCGCTCGGGGCGCGGCTTGCGTTCCGTCAAGAGCGCGGGCCCCGGCTGCAGATTGCTGGCGTGGCCTGCCGCATCAGGAAAGGCGTGAATCCGGAAGTTGCTGAACATGCCCGAACTGAACGTGCTGGTGGTGGACGATGAGCCTGCGGTGAGGCAGGTGCTCGCCGCCGCGATCGGCAAGGCGGGCTATGCGGTCGAGATGGCGGCCTCGGCATCGGAGGCGCTGGCCAAGCTCGACAAGGCCACGATCGACGTCGTGCTCAGCGACGTCTTCATGCCGGTGACCGACGGCATCGAGCTGCTCAAGCAGGCGCGAGCGCGCGGCCACTCGGCCACCTTCATCATGGTGACCGCGTTCGCGTCGGTCGATTCGGCGATCGACGCGATCAAGGCCGGCGCCTGGGACTACATCACCAAGCCGGTCCGCAGCGAGGAGATCCTGCACCGGCTCGAGCAGATCGAGGCGATGCACGGCCTGCGCGAGGAGAACCGCGCGCTGCGCACGCTGGTGATGGGCGGCGCGCAGCCGGCCTTCCAGTTCGTCTCGCCGGCGATGCAGGCGATCGACCGCCTCGTCGGCCGCGTGGCACCCACCGACAGCACGGTGTTGATCACCGGCGAGAGCGGCACCGGCAAGGGCGTGACGGCGCGGCGCATCCACGAGCTCTCGTCGCGGCGCGACGGGCCGTTCGTGTCGGTGAACTGCGGCGCCATTCCCGAGAACCTGATCGAGAGCGAGCTGTTCGGCCACACCAAGGGCGCCTTCACCAGCGCCGACAAGCCGCGCCGCGGCCTGTTCATGCAGGCCGACCGCGGCACCATCTTCCTCGACGAGATCGGCGAGTTGCCGCTGGCGCTGCAGACCAAGCTGCTGCACGTGCTCGAGGCCAAGGAGGTGCGGCCGCTGGGTTCGGAGCAGAGCCGCAAGGTCGACGTGCGCATCGTCGCCGCCACCAACCGCGACCTGCAGGCGATGGTGCAGCAGGGCCGCTTCCGCGAAGACCTGTTCTTCCGCCTGTCGGTGTTCCAGATCGGCATGCCGCCGCTGCGCGACCGGCGCGTCGACATTCCCGCGCTCGTGCAGCACCTGCTGGCGCGCCGCGTGGCGCCGGCTGGCGGCGAGGCGCTGGCGATCGACCCCGAGGCGATGGACATGCTCACCGCCTTCAACTGGCCGGGCAACGTTCGGCAGCTCGAGAACGTGCTGCACCGCGCGGCCATCCTCGCCGATGGCGGCTGCATCCGCGCCGGCGACCTGCCGCCGGAGGTGTCGCGTGCGCTGCCGGCGCTCGCCGGTGCGATGGCCGGCGAGAGCGGCGAGCTGCCGCTGCGCGAGCGTGTGCGGCGCTACGAGATCTCGCTGATCCTGCGCGCGATCGACGAGTGCGGCGGCGATCGCCGCGCGGCAGCCGCGAAGCTCGGCATCGGGCTGTCGAGCCTGTACCGCAAGCTCGAGGAATTCCAGGGCGACACACCCGCCGGCGGCTGAGCCGTTTGGCATGGAAATCGCTCGCCAGGGGCATGAAGCCCTGGCGCACGACACGACTGGCGATGCTCGCGATGCTGCTGCAATGCAGCGTCGTCACGGCCCTGGCCGCGCCCGAAGACGAGCACCGCCGCGCCCTCGAGGCCTACAACCGGGGCGACGTGGCGACCGCGATGTCGGTGCTGCGCGCGCCGGCCAGGGCGGGCCACGCGCCGTCGCAGTCGCTGCTGGCCTTCATGCTCGACCGCGGCGACTTCATCGACGAGGCGGCCGCGCTGTATCGCCAGGCGGCCGCGCAGGACGACACCGATGCGCTGTATGCGCTGGCCAATTTCCACCTCACCGGCCGCGGCGTTGCCAAAGATGAGAAGCAGGCACTGGCGCTTTTCTCGAAAGCGGCGGAGCTCGGCCATGCGGCCTCGATCCAGGTGCTGGCCGATGCGAGGGCCAAGGGGCTGATGGGCCTGCCGGCTCAGGCCGCGAAGCCGGCGAAGGGTGGCGCGCGATGAGGCGCAACGGCCTCGTGTGGCTCGCCGCCGCCATCGCGCTGCCCGCGCAGGCCGCCGACCCGCGCCAGGGCGCGGAGCTCTATGCGCGCCACTGCAGCCACTGCCACGGCGGCGACGGCCGCCCGGTGATGCCCGCTGCGCCCGACTTCTCGCGCCCCACCGCGCTGCTCAAGCCCGACACCACCTTGCTGGCGGCCATCCGCGCCGGCCGCGGCGCGATGCCGGCCTATCAGGGCCTGCTGCGCGACCGCGACATTCTCGACATCGTGGCCCACCTGCGTACCTTGCGATGAACCACCGAACCCTTCGTTTCGCCGCATGCGCTGCGGCCCTGGCCCTGAGCGCCACCGCGGCCCTCGCGCAGAGCGCGCCGCGCGTGAAGGATGTCTACGAGGTCGGCCCCAACGTCTACGTGCGGGCGTTGACCGTCGAGCCGTCCAAGGCGGCGCTTTGGGTCGGCACCTCGGCCGGCGTGCACGAGGTGGATCTGGCCAGCGGCAAGCTGCGCAACACCTTCACGCGCAAGGAAGGCCGGCCAACGAATACGTCTTCGCCGTCGGCCTCGACCGCAGCGGCTACAAGTGGTTCGGCACCAATGCCGGCGGCGTCTCGCGCTACAAGGACGGCCAGTGGAAGACCTTCTTCCCGATGCACGGCCTGGCCGACTACTGGATCTATGCCTTCGCGCAGCAGAAGAACGGCGACTTCTGGATCGGCACCTGGGCCGGCGTCAACAAGGTCGATGCGAAGACCGGCAAGTTCAGCACCTACGTGAAGGAGCTGGTCAACGAGTGGGTCTACGGCATCGGTGTCGATGCGCAGGACCGCGTCTGGTTCGGCACCGAAGGCGGCGTGTCGATGTACGACGGCAAGCGCTGGGTGTCGTGGACGCACAAGGACGGCCTGGGCGCGCCGAACAGCGACAACCTGCCGTTCTCGGCCAACACCGGCCTGGGCACGCGCACACGGCACGACCTCTCGGTCAGCGCCGAAGGCCCGGCCACCTACAACCCGAACTACGTGTTCGCGATCCAGGTGGCGCGCGACGGCATGGTGTGGGCCGGCACCTGGGGCGGCGGCGCGGCGCGCTGGGACGGCAAGGCCTGGATCAACCTGACCACGCGCGAGGGCCCGGCCGGCAACATCGTCTACAGCATCACGCAGGGCAGCGACGGCGCGCTCTGGTTCGGCACCAACAACGGCGTCTCGCGCTGGGACGGCAAGGCCTTCACCAACTTCGGCATGAAGGAAGGCCTGCTCGAGAAGAACGTCTATGCGCTGGCGGTGGCGCCCGGCGGCGACATCTGGGTCGGCACGCGCAAGGGCGTGGCGCGCATCGGCCGCTGAGACACCACATGAAAGGAAGACTCATGGCCCTCAGCCTGCGCGCGGCCGGCATCGGCGTCATCGCACTCGGCACGGCGCTGGCCGGTGCCTATCAGCTCGGGCGCAGCAACGCCGGGGCGCTCGTCGCCGCCGCGCCGGCGCCGGCTGCGGCCGCGGCGTCGGCGGTGGTGCCGCCGGGGCATCCGCCGGCCCCGCAGCGCGAGGGCAAGCTCGCGCCCGACCCGACGCAGAAGTTCACCCACTTCCGCGTCGGCAACAAGAACGTCAAGCGCCTGTTCGTCGACGGCGACACCGTCTGGGTCGGCACCTCGGGCGGCGCGGTGCGCTACGACACGAAGACCGACGAGTACAAGCTCTTCGACACCAAGAGCGGGCTGCTGTCCAACGGCGTGTTCTACGTCGGCAAGCTCGACGACCGCGTGGTGGTGGGCACCTACGGCGGCGGCCTGTCGCTGCTCGACGCGAAGACCGGCGGCTGGGAGACCTACAACATTCCCGAGGGCCTGGGCGACGCCTTCGTCTACGACGTGCTGAAGGCCAGGAACGGCGACGTGTGGATCGCCACTGGTCGGGCGTCAACCGCGTCAAGGGCGGGCGGCTGAAGGATCGTTCGGCCTGGGAACTGCACACCGTCGAGAGCACGAAAGGCGGCCTGCCCAACGACTGGGTCTACGGCCGGCCGAGGGCAAGGATGGCGAGATCTGGCTCGGCACCGAAGGCGGCCGGCGCACTTCAAGGAAGGCCGCTGGGAGAACTGGAACCACGCCAAGGGGCTCGGTGCGCCGTACGAGAAGGTGAAGGAGCACATCCAGTACAAGAGCGATCCGTCGAAGGTTTCCGAGCACCACGCCGCGCAGAAGAAGGAGATGGGGCTGGAGAACATCGACGTCGCCTACAACCCCAACTACATCGTCTCGATGGCGGTCGATGCGCAGGGCATCGTCTGGGCCGGCACCTGGGGCGGCGGCCTGTCGCGCTTCGACGGCAAGTCGTGGAAGCACTACACCGTCTCCGAGGGCCTGCCCGGCAACCACGTCTTCATGCTGCACATCGACCCCAAGGGCACGATGTGGGTCGGCACGAACAACGGCTTTGGCGAAGATGACCGCCGGCGGTTTCGAGGTGCTGACCACGCAGGACGGCCTGTTCGGCAACACCGTCTTCTCGATGACCACCGCGCGCGACGGCACTCTGTGGGTGGGCAGCTTCGGCGGCGTGGCGCGGCTGAAGCCCTCCTGAGCGGACGCCGGGCCGCTACAGTGTCGCGATGGACCGCTCGCTGCCGCACGATCTGGTGCCGACCGACCTCGGCCCGCTGATCGCGCGGCTGCTGGCGATCGCCGACGATGCGGTGATCGTCACCGACGGGCAGCAGCGCATCGTGCTGTTCAACGACGGCGCCGAACGGATCTTCGGCTGGCGCATGCACGAGGTGCTGGGCGAGCCGCTGGAGGTGCTGCTGCCCGAATCGGCACGCGCAGCGCACCACCGCCACCTCGACGAATTCGCCGTCTCGCCGCAGGCCGCGCGGCGCATGGGCGAGCGGCGCGACATCCACGGCCGGCGCGCCGACGGCAGCCTGTTCGATGCCGAGGCCTCGATCTCGCACGTGGCCATCGACGGGCGCACCTACTTCGCCGCGATCCTGCGCGACGTCAGCGAATCGCGTGAGGCCACGCGCGCTGGCGCGCAGCGAGGCACGCTTTCGCGAGCTTGCGGCGAGCGCGCCGGTCGGCATCTTCCAGACCGATGCGTCGGGGCTGTGCGAATACGTCAACGGCCGCTGGTGCGCGATGGCCGGCATGACGCCCGCCGAGGCGGCCGGCGCCGGCTGGCTGCGCGCCGTGCACCCGGCCGACCGGCTGCGCGTGCTGCAGGCCTGGACGGCGGCGGTGGAAGGCCGCGGCCACTTCGACCTGCGCCACCGTTTCCTGCGCCCGGATGGCAGCGAATCGTGGGTGATGGCGCGTGCGGTGCGCAGCCACGATGGCGAGGGCGGCTTCCTCGGCACCGTGACCGACGTGACCGAGAGCCACGAGCAGGCGCTGGCGCTGGAGCGCGCCAAAGCCGACGCGGAGGCCGCGGCGCGCGCCAAGAGCTTGTTCCTGGCCAACATGAGCCACGAGATCCGCACGCCGCTCAATGCGGTGATCGGCATGACCACGCTGCTGCTGGACACGCCGATGAGCGAGGACCAGCGCGACTTCGCCCGCACCATCCGCGCCAGCGGCGAGTCGCTGCTGGACATCATCAACGACATCCTCGATTACTCGAAGGCCGATGTCGGCAAGCTCGAGATCGAGCAGCAGGTGTTCGACCTGCGCCGCTGCGTGGAGGATTCGCTCGATCTCGTCGCGCCGCGCGCGCTCGAGAAGCGGCTGAACCTCGCGTACCTGATCGAGGACGGCACGCCGGAGATGCTGGTCGGCGATGCGACGCGCATCCGCCAGATTCTCGTCAACCTGCTGTCCAACGCGGTGAAGTTCACCCACCAGGGCGAGGTGTTCGTCGCGGTCGACAGCGAACCGGTGGAAGGTGACACGCACCGCATCCGCTTCTCGGTGCAGGATTCCGGCATCGGCATCGCTGCCGAGCACCTGCCGCGGCTGTTCCAGTCGTTCACGCAGGTCGACCCGTCGACCACGCGCAAGTACGGCGGCACCGGCCTGGGCACGGCGATCAGCAAGCGGCTGGCCGAACTGATGGGCGGCTCGGTCAGCGTGCACAGCGAGCCGGGCCAGGGCTCGCTGTTCCGCGTGACGGTGCTGGCGCAGGTGGCGCCGGCGGCGGAGCCGGCCGACTTCCTGCAGCGCGACGTGCCGGCGTTGGCGGGCAAGCGCCTGCTGATCGTCGACGACAACCTCACCAACCGGCGCATCCTGACGCGCATGGCGCTGATGTGGGGCATGCTGCCGTCCACCTTGCCGTCGGCGCTGGAGGCGCTGGACCGCATCCGCCACGGCGAGTGCTTCGACGTGGCGGTGCTCGACATGAGCATGCCCGGCATCGACGGGCTGGAGCTGGCGGTGGAGATCCGCCGCCGGCGCAGCGCCGAGGAACTGCCGATCGTGATGCTGACCTCGCTCGGTCAGCGCCAGGCGCTGCAAAGCGCGCACGGCGCCGGGCTCGCGGCCTTCCTCGCCAAGCCGATCAAGGCCAGCCAGCTGTTCGCCACGCTGGTGGCGGTGGTGCAGGGCCAGCGCCTCGCGCCGCAGCCGCCCGCACCGGCACCGGCGCCGCAGATCCCGGTGCTGGCCGCGAGCCTGCCGCTGCGCGTGCTGGTGGCGGAGGACAACGCGATCAACCAGCGCGTCGCGCTGCGCCTTCTGCAGCGGCTGGGCTACCGTTCTGACGTGGCGGCTAACGGGCTCGAGGTCATCGACGCCGTCGAGCGCCAGCACTACGACGTGGTGCTGATGGACATCCAGATGCCGGAGATGGATGGCCTGCAGGCCGCACGCTGGATCGCCCAGCGCCGCGGCGAGGACGGCCTGCCGCGCGTGATCGCGATGACCGCCAACGCGATGCCCGGCGACCGCGAGGCCTACATCGCCGCCGGCATGGACGGCTACGTGGCCAAGCCGATCGAGATGGGCGACCTCGCCGCCGCGATGACGCGCGTGGCGATGCTCGCGCGCGGCGGGGTCGCCGCACAGACGGTGGCCGCCGACGAGGTGCTCGACCTCGCGCGGCTCGAACATCTGCGCGGCCTGCAGGACGACAGCCAGCCGGGGCTCGTGCGCGAGCTGATCGACATGTTCGTGGCCGATGCGCCGGGGCACTGGTCGCGCTGGGCGAGGCGCAGCGCGAGGGCGACGCACAGCGGCTCGGCCGCGGCGCGCACCGGCTGCTCTCGGCCACGCAGAACATCGGCGCGGTGCGCATGTCGGCGCTGTGCGCCGAGCTCGAACGCCACTGCCGGGCCGGCGAGCTTGCGCCGGCCGCCGCGCTGATCGCGCAGCTCGCGCTGGAGCACGAGCGCGTCAACGCGGCGCTGCTGGCGGCGCGCATCCGCTACTGAACGGTCGACACGATGGACGCCGCTTCGCTGCGCCGCCGTGACGTGCTGGGCGCGCTCGCCGGCACGCTGCTGCTCGGCGACGTGGCGCGCGCCGACACCGGGCTCGGCCAGCGCGAGCATTTCCTGTTCGGCTCGCCGGTGCGCCTGGTCGCCCGCGGCGGCGAGGCTGCGCTCGATGCTGTAGTGGCCGAGCTCGCGCTGACCCACCGCGAGTGGAATGCGTGGAAGCCCGGTGGTGAGCTCGGCCGCCTCAACGCCGCGCTGCGGGCCGGCCGGGCCGCGCCCGCCAGCGCGGCACTGCGGCGGATGATCGCCTTGTCGGCGCGGCTGGAGCAGGACAGCTTCGGCTTTTTCAATGCGGGCATCGGCGCGGCCGTGGGCGGCTGGGGTTTTCACGACGACGTGATGCGGTCCGGCGCCGCGCCACGCGAGGCCGAGCTGAGCCGCTGGCGGGCCGATTCGCCGAGCCTCGCGCAGCTCGAGTTGCGCGGGGGACGGTCGCCAGCCGCAACGTGGCGCTGCAGCTCGATTTCGGCGCGGTGGCCAAGGGCGTGGCCATCGACCGCGCGCTCGACCGGCTGCAGGCGGCCGGTGTGCGCGATGCGATCGTCGATCTGGGCGGCAACCTCGCGGCGATGGGCCACACGGTGGAGGCGGGCGAGGCGTGGCCGTGGCAGATCGGCATCCGCGATCCGCACGGCCCGGGGCTGGTGGCGACGCTGGCGCCGCGGGGCCGCGAAGCGGTGGTGACCTCGGGCAGCTACGAGCGCCACCGCGAGGCCGATGGCCGGCGCGTGACGCACATCCTCGACCCGCACACCGCAGTGCCGGCGGCGGCGTGGGTCAGCGTGACCGTGCTGCACCCTCCGCGGCGATCGCCGATGCGGCCGCCACCGCGCTGCTGGTGGGGGGCCGCAGCGCTGGCGGCGAGTGGCCGCGCGCCTGGGCGTGACGCGGGTGCTGGCGATCGACGGCGACGGCCGCGGCGAGGTCAGCGCCGCACTGGCACCGCGGCTGCAGTTCGCCGATGCCGCGACGCGGCGGCGCATGACGATCGTCTGATCGGCGTCGATTGCGTCACGCGCCGCGGCGGCGCGGCGCTCAGGTCCGGCCGGCGCCGGCCGATGGCAGGGACGACAGGAGTCGCCCATGCCGCCCATCCTCCGCGCCGTGCTCGTCGCCGGCTTCACCCTGGCCGCCGTGCCTGCCCATGCCGGTGTGCAGTGGCTGTGCCATCTGGACGACGAGGCCGTGCGCCTGATCTGCATCGCTGACGACGACGGTGCGCCCGCCGGCGAGCCCGGCGCCCGCGTGCGCGACACCGCCTTTCCGCTCGACCCGGCACGGCAGTGGACGGTGGACCTGTGGACGCCGCCTCGGACATGGACTTCGTCCACGAGCTGGCGCGCGCCACGATCTGCTACCGCAGCCCGGGCTGCAGCGTGACGGTGCTGGCGCCGCGCGAGACGCGCGCGATCAGCCGGCCTGCGCGAGCCAGTCGACCAGCCGCCGGTCGAGCAGGCTGAGCGCCATGCACTCCGGCGGCAGGTGCATGTCGGGCCGCGCGGTCTCGTGCGCCGCGGGCGTCGTCCCACCAGCGCAGCGTGCTGCTGCCGCTGCCAGCGCGGGTCGCGTAAACCAGCCGCGCATCGGATTCCACTGCTGCAGCATCGCCGGAATCAGTTCGGGCGAGTGCGGCAGGGCCGGGTCGAGCAGGATCACTGCATCGCCACGCGCGGCCAGGATGCCGGCTTCGAAGGCCGATTCGAGGCGCGCCGATCCGTCCATCGGCAGGTGGCGGAAACCGGGCAGTTCGCCCCAGGAACTCATCAGCGAGTCGGTGCCGTCGACGCTGCCGCAATCGACCACGATGACTTCCCAGGGGTAGCCGCATTCGGTGAGCGTGTCGCTCAGGATCGGCAGCAGCATGGCCAGCGTGCGCGCCTTGTCGCGGCAGGGCAGCACGCAGGACACGGTCTGCCGCGAGCCCGACAGCTGCGCCCAGCCGGAGGCATGCGCCCAGGACGGCTCCGTCGCGCCTCGCGGCGGGCGGCGGCAGTCGGGAGTCGGGATGCACGGGCATGGATGGAGTCTTCCAGCGATCGCAGCATGCAGCTTAGGCCGAAGTCGATGCAGGCGCATCAGGCGCGGGCAGGGCGGTGACCACCTGTTTCCGGGGCGCCGCGCGCTGGGATATGCTGCGCCGCCATGAAGTGGCTCGTCAGCTTTTGCGTCATCACGCTCGCCGGCTGTGCCTCGGGCCCCGGGAGCAAGGGCGTGTCCGACGCGGCGACCACGCCGCTGTCCGACCTCAATCTGGTCAAGGCCGAAATCCCGCCGGTGCTCGCGGCTGCCCTGAAGGCGCCCTACCTCGCGCCGGCCGGGCCGGGCTGGTGAGGCCATCGCTGCGGAGGTGACGCAGCTCGAGGCGGTGCTCGGTGCCGACCTCGACGTGCCGGCGTCGGCCGCGCGGCCCAGCCTGATCGAGCGCGGCAGCTCGGCCGCCGGCGATGCAGCGGTCGGCGCGCTGCGCGGCGCCGCCGAAGGCGTGATCCCGTTCCGCGGCTGGGTGCGCAAGCTCAGCGGCGCCGAGCGTTACTCGCGCGAGGTGGCCGCGGCCATCGCGGCCGGCTCGGTGCGCCGCTCCTACCTGAAGGGCGTGGGCCAGCGCGCGGCTGCGCGGCGCCGGCCGCCCCGGCAGTGCCCGCGGGCACGGGGCAGCCTCATGACGCGCAGGCTGCTCGTGTCGTGCCTGCTGGCCGCGCCGCTGGTCGTGTCCGCCGGAGGCTTCGACGCGGCCGGGCTGGCGCGTTTCGACCTCGGCTACAGCCGCTGCGAGGCCCGCTTCGCACCCATGAAGGGCGCGAGGGACGAAGCCTATCTCGCCGCCTACCGCGTCAAGGCCGACGAGGCGGCGCGCAAGCCCGGCCGCGCTGCGCGACAGCGCGACCTACCGCAAGGAGCGGCGCAGTGCGCAGGCCGCGGCGGCGGCCGCATCGGCCGCCTCCGCCGCCAGCCCGATCGAACACCAGTGCCGGGCGCTGTGGGCGCAGGTGCAGCGCGCCCGCGCCGCCGGCGGCTGACGGCCGCCCGGACTGCTCAGGGCATCTTCGCGATCGTGCAGGCCACCGCCGGCGTGCCGTTGGCCACCGGCGTGGCACGGCAGGCCATCACCCGCGCGCCCGACGGATCGTGGAACCAGGCCATGCTGCTGCTGCCGGCCTGCGACGTGCCGAGCACGAGGAAGCTCGGCGTGATCTGGGGCTGCGAGCGCGCCAGCGGTGCGGCGAACAGCGCGGTGATGCCGGCCAGCACGGCCAGCGCCGCAAGGAAGCGGACGGACTTGTTCATCGGAGCTCTCCACGCAATGGCGCGCGGTGCGCGCCTGCGTGCAGCCTAGCGCTTCCCGCGAGCGCGCGGTGCGGCGGCCGTCAGCACCTCGCGGGCCGCGGCGCGCTTGGCCTTGGTGGCGGCGCGCTGGTAGGCCAGTTCGGCCTCGCTGCGCATCGTGATCGCCTTGGCCAGCGCCTCCAGGTAGCGCTCCGCCGTGTAGGTGTTCTGCGTGCCGATGAACACGCTGCGGCGCAGTGGCGTCTGGCCATAACGCGGCAGCGACACCGACAGGCTGGAGTCCATCGTGTGTGAACCCGGGCGCTGGCGCACCACCGGCCCGGAGATGCCCACCGGCAGGTCGTTGCTCTTGTTGCCGCTGGGCTGCCGCTGCAGGCGTGCCGGGGCCGGCAGCGTCGCGATGCGCCGCGCCAGTTCCTTCTTGGCCGATTCGAGCGAGGCGCGGGCGCCGTTGCTGCCGTCGGAGTAGAGGCGGGTGCCCGCATAGCGGAGCTGCCAACCGTGGGTGGATCGGTGGTCGATGCGCTGGATGCCCTGCGGCACCTCGAAACGCTCGCCGGTATGGATCACGACGCTTCTCGTCTTCATGGCCTTCCTCGCGATGGCGGGTCAGCCTCCCGGGATCTTGTTGTTGTCGGTACGGATTGCATGGTAGCAAGGGTGTGACGCAGCATGGCCTGGGCGAGTTCCTCCTCGCCGACGAAGACCCGCGCACCGCCCTCGCCGGCCAGCCAGCGCGCCTCGTCCTCGTGGTGCGAACGCACGGCGACCTGCACCTGCGGGTTGAGCAGCCGCGCGGTCTCGATCATCTTGCGCACGCCCAGCGGATCCGGCACGGCGATCACCAGCAGTGCCGCCTCGGCGATGTGCGCCTGGATCAGCACCGCCGGATCGGCCGCGTCGCCGATCACCGCCGGCCATCCTTGCGCCCGAACCTCCTCGACACGTTCGCGGTTCTCGTCGACCACCACGCAGGCCGCCCGCCTCGCGCAGCGCGCGCGAGATGCGCTGGCCGACGCGGCCGTGACCGACCAGCACCACCGGCGGGCGAGGAAGCGCTCCTCGGTGCTGGCCGGCAGCTCGGCCAGCGGGTCGTCGCGCTGGGCGAAGCGCCGCGCCAGCTCGGAGCGGGCCAGGATCCAGCGCTCGATCGGTTCGATGAAGGAGAAGGTCAGCGGGTTCAGCGCGATCGAGATCAGCGCGCCGGCGACGATCAGGCTCTGCCCTTCCGGCGGCAGCAGTTGCAGCGACACGCCCAGCGCGGCGAGGATGAACGAGAACTCGCCGATCTGCGCGAGGCTGGCCGAGACCGTGAGTGCGGTGTTCAGCGGATAGCGCAGCAGCAGCACCAGGGCCAGCGCGGCGATCGACTTGCCGACCACGATCACCGCCACCACCGCCAGCACCTGCAGCGGCCGCTCGACGATCACGCTGGGGTCGAACAGCATGCCCACCGAGACGAAGAACAGCACCGCGAAGGCGTCGCGCAGCGGCAGTGATTCCTCGGCGGCGCGGTGGCTGAACTCCGACTCGCGCAGCACCATGCCGGCGAAGAACGCGCCCAGCGCGAACGACACGCCGAACAGCTTGGCCGAGCCGAAGGCGATGGTCACCGCGGCGGCGACCACGCACAGCGTGAAGAGCTCGCGCGAGCCGGTCTTGGTGACCTGCCACAGCAGCCAGGGGAAGACGCGGCGGCCTACCACCAGCATCAGCGCGACGAAGGCTGCGACCGCGAGCAGCGTGCGTGCCAGCGTGCCCCACAGCTCGCCGTCGGCGCTGCCGCCTTCGCCGCCGCGCAGCATCGGCGCGACGGCCGGCAGCAGCACCAGCACGAGCACCATCGCCAGTCCTCGACGACCAGCCAGCCCACCGCGATGCGGCCATTGACGCTGTCGAGCACGCCCTTGGCCTCCAGCGCCTTGAGCAGCACGACGGTGCTGGCCACCGACAGCGAGATGCCGAACACCAGCGCGGCGCCGAGGTCCCAGCCCCAGAAGTGCGCCAGCGCGCCACCCATCGCGGTGGCCGCGGCCATCTGCACCACCGCGCCGGGCACGGCCACGCGCTTCACGGCCATCAGGTCGTCGAGCGAGAAGTGCAGCCCGACCCCGAACATCAGCAGCATCACGCCGATCTCGGCCAACTGCGCAGCCAGCGCGCTGTCGGCCACGAAGCCGGGCGTGAACGGCCCGATCACGATGCCCGCCGCGAGATAGCCCACCAGCGCCGGCAGCTTCAGCCGCGCGGCGATGAAGCCGAGCACCAGCGCCAGCCCGAGGGCGGCGGCGATGGTGTTGATCAACGTGAGTTCATGGTGCATCGGGCGGGGCCTTCACAGCGTCAGCGTCGTTGGCGCCGGATGGCCTCGCCGAGTTCGATCACGGCCATCGCGTAGTAGCTCGACCAGTTGTACCGCGTGATGGCATAGAAGTTCCCGGTGCCGGCGAAATAGGTCGGCGCAGCCTCGCCGTTGGCCAGCTCGATCAGCGCCAGCTTGCCGTCCCAGCCGCGTCCGGGCTCGTCGAGCACGGCGCCGCGCTCGGCGAATTCCGCTGCGGTGAAGCTCGGCACGATGTCAGGCACCAGCAGATGGGCGCGGTCACGCACTTCCACCGGCGCGGCCACCCCGAAGTGCGTCGGCCGGCCGCGTTCCCAGCCGAACTGAGCGAGGTAGCTGGCCACGCTGCCGATCACGTCGGCCGGGTTGCGGTGCAGGTCGACGTGGCCGTCCTCGTCGAAATCGATGCCGTAGCGCAGGATGCTCGAGGGCATGAACTGCGGCAGGCCCATCGCGCCGGCATAGCTGCCCAGCGGCTCGGTCGGGTCCAGCCCTTCGCGCTGGCAGTACTGCAGGAAGGCCTCGAGCTCGCTGCGGAAGAAGGGCGTGCGGTCGCGCCGGCCGGTGGGGAAGTCGAACGACAGCGTGGCCAGCGCATCGAGCACGCGGAAGTTGCCAGTGTGGCGGCCGTAGATGGTCTCGACGCCGATGATGCCGACGACGATGGCGGCAGGCACGCCGAAGCGCTCCTCGGCGCGCTGCAGCCAGCGCTCGTGTTCCTGCCAGAAGGCCAGCCCGGCGCGGATGCGCACCGGCTCGACGAAACGGCTGCGGTAGGCGGCCCAGTTCTTCGCCGTGCCGGCCGGGGGCGGCATGATCAGGCGCTGCACCGCCGGCACTGGCGGGCTCGGGCCAGCGCGTCGCGCGTCCAGGCGGCGTCGAGGTCGAGGCGCTGCGCCACCTCGTCGGCGAAGCGCATCACGTCGTCGCGGGTGCCGTAGGGCAGCAGTTCCTCGCCCTTGTCCTTGCGCGCGCGGGCCAGCGCCGGCGCTGCCAGCATCAGCGGCAGCGTACCGAGCAGGCCGACGGCGTGGCGGCGTCGGAGCGGGTGCAGGGAATCGGTCATCGTTCGGAAGTGGTCGGCAGGCCGCGTGCCGCGGCCAGGAAGGATCGGGTCAGCGCGCCGTCGGGCGAGCGGCGCGCGTCGCGGCCATAACGCTGCGCCTGCAGGGTGTCGAGCAGCTGGGCCAGCGGCTCGCCGGCAGCGCCGAAGCGCTCGCGCACGCGCTGGGCGAGGGTGGCGGGCGCGTCGTGCACGTCGGCCGCGATGCCGATCCGCCGCAGCGTGCGCAGCAGTGCCTCGCGCTGGCGCGTCCATGGATCGACGCGATGGCGGTCCCACCACGCCCAGCCTGCGCCGACCAGCGCCAGCGTGCTCAGCGCGATGATCAGCAGCTTGGCCAGCGTCCGCCAGTCGGGCGTTTCGAAGCCGAGATCCTTCAGCACCTCCAGCTGCTGGCCGCGCGAGTAGTTCAGCACCCACTGGTTCCAGCGGTTGTTGATCGCCTCCCAGCCCTCGCGCAACTGCTGCAGCAGGCTCGGGTTGACGGCGTTGATGGCGCCGGCCACCAGCCCCGGCGGCGGCGCCAGGCGCATGCTGCGGTTGATGCGATCCGGCGCCACCGCGGCGGTCGGGTCGGCGCGCACCCAGCCGCTGCCGGGCTGCCAGTACTCGGCCCAGGCGTGCGCGGCACTCTGGCGGACGACGTAGTAGCCATCCACCGGCAGCGGGTCGGCGCCCTGGTAGCCGGTGACGATGCGCGCAGGCACGTCGAGCGCGCGCATCACCACGACGAAGGCCGCGGCGAAGTGCTCGCAGAAGCCCTCCTTGCGGTCGAGCCAGAACTCGTCGATCGCGTTGCGGCCATATTCGCCGGGTGCGAGCGTGTAGCTGTAGCCGCCTTCGCGGATGTGGCGCATGACGCGCTGCGCCAGCGCGCTCGCGCCGGCATCGGCGAAGGCCGGATCGCGGCGCAGCTCGGCCGCCCAGGCCAGCGTGCGCGGGTTGAAGCCGGGCGGCAGCTCGAGGTAATCCTGCAGGCCGAGCACCGGATCGCGCGGGCCGTGCTCGAAGCGCAGGTGCGCTTCGGCGCGAAAGCGCAGCCGCTCGAGCAGCGGCCGCTCGGTCAGCCACTGCAGATCGGGCGTGCCGCGCACGCGGTAGCCCTCGATCGACGGCGCGGCCGGGCTCGCTTCGAGCAGCGGCAGCGTCGGCAGCCGCAGCGGCTCGATCGTCATCTCGTAGCGCAGCGGAGGCCCGACCGGGCGCAGGTCGGCGCGGGGCTGCAGGCTGGGCGGGAAGCGCGGGATCAGCGTACGCCACTCGGTGCCGTCGAAGGCGGCGAGCACCGGGCCGCGGAAATACAGGCTTCGGGCCGCGGCGTCTCGCCGTCGAAGCGCAGCCGCAGCGCGATGCGGTCGTCCTGCGCGATCTCCGCCACCGAGCCCATGCGCAGGCGATCCGACAGGCCGGTGCTCGACATCCCGTCCTTCGGCATGCCCCACAGTGGCCCGACGCGCGGAAAGAGCAGGAACAGCAGCAGCATGATCGGCGCGCCGAGCAGCGCCGTGCGCCCGGCCAGCCGCGCCGCCTGCTTCAGGCTGGGCTGGCCCACGGGCATGTGCGCCAGCACCAGCGCCGTCAGCAGCCCCCACACCGAGACCAGCATCGCCGCCGCCACGGCCAGCGACTGCGAGTAAAGGAAATGCGTCAGCACGAGGAAGAAGCCGAGGAAGAAGACGACGAAGGCGTCGCGGCGTGCGCGCAGCTCCAGGGTCTTCAGGCTCATCAGCACGACCGCCATCGTCACGCCCGGCTCCTTGCCGAGCAGCGTGCCGAAGCTCATGAAGGTGAGCCCCGCAGCCACGGCCAGCACCGCGACCAGCAGCCAGCGGCCGGGCAGTGCACCGTTGCCGACGGCCAGCGCGGCACGCCACAGCAGCACGACCGCCGTCAGCGCGGTGCACCGTGCCGGCAGGTGGCCGACGTGCGGCAGCACCGTCCAGGCGATCACGCCGAGCAGGAACAACGTGTCGCGGCTCGCGCGGCAGGCGCGACCAGCCCGGCCAGCGCGGCAGCCGCCAGCCCGGGCCCTTCGGCCCCTGGGGCAGGGTCAGTGCCACAGCGCCAGCGCCTCCAGGCACCGGCGGCGGTGCGCTTCGCCTTCGGCCGGTTCGATGGCCGCGCCGGGCAGGCCGAGCGCGTATTCGGCGCCGGCGCGCTGCGCCGCATTGACCCAGGCCGTCAGGCGCGACAGTCGCTCCTCCGGCGCCAGCGTTCCGCAGGCCTGCCAGTCGAGCCACAGCTGCTGCTGCACCGCGCTGGCGGTATCACGGCTGACCAGCTCGCCGCCGCTGGCCAGCGCCTTGGCCGCCTTCTTCCAGTAGACGAGCTTGAGCGGATCGCCGCGGCGATAGCCGCGCACGCCCTCGATCTCGCCGCCTTCGGCCGAGCGGCCGCGAGCCTGGCCGCCGGCGACGGCGCGTGCCGCCGGCAGCGGCGCCACCGGGCGCTCGGGCGCCGGGTAGACGAGCAACTGCGAGGCGGGCCGCCAGATCGCCCAGGCGCGGAACAGTCCGAGCGGGAAGCGCGTCTCGATGTGGATCGCCGGCAGCTCGTGCAGTCCGCGCGTGGGCGGGACGAAGCTCACCTGCGCGCTGGCCTGGCCCTGCGCGGGCACGTCCAGCCAGCCGAGGCTGGAGGCATCGGCGTCGACCATCCTCAGGCCGATGCCGAAGCGCGGCCGGTCCGGGCTCGCGAGCACCGCCTCCAGCAGTGCCGGCTCGCCGGCGAACACCGGGCTCGGCGTGCGCAGCCGCAGCGTCAGCCCGCGCAGCGTGCCGTGGGTGACATGCATCGACACGGCGCCGCTGCCGGCCAGCAGGAAGGTCAGCACGTAGCCGAGGTTGAGCTGGTAGTTGATCGATGCCACGAGCAGCACCAGCAGCGTGGCGGCGAACATCAGGCCGGCCGGCGTCGGCAGGATGTAGACGTTGCGCTGGCCGAGCACCAGGGTGTCGCTGCGCGGCAGCTTCGCCTGCCACCAACGCCTGACGCGCGCGATCACCTCGCCACGCGAGCCCGGCGCCGGGCCGCCCCAAGCCGGGCGAGATCCCCTCGGGGGATCAGGCGCTGTACTCAGCGGCCGAGGGGCCGTCGTCACGGCACCGGCACCGCGGCAATCATGGCGCGCACCTGCTCGATGCGGCCGCGGCCGGCGCCGGCCACCGGCACGAGGCGGTGCGCCACGGCCTGCGGCAGCACGGCCTGCACGTCGTCGGGCGCGACGTAGTCGCGCTGGTTGATCAGCGCGCGCGCCTTGGCCGCGCGCAGCAGCGCGATGCCGGCGCGCGGCGACAGGCCCTCGACGAACCAGCGCCCGGAGCGCGTGGCGGCGATCAGCGCCTGCAGGTAGTCGAGCAGCGCCTCCGAGGCGTGAACCGCCTGCACCACCTTCTGCGCCGCCAGCAGCTCGACGGGTGTCATCACGGCGCCGAGGCCGTGGATCGCCTCGCGGCGATCCTGGCCCGACAGCAGTGCGCGTTCGCTCTTCGCATCCGGGTAGCCGAGCGTGATGCACATCAGGAAGCGGTCGAGCTGCGACTCGGGCAGCGGGTAGGTGCCGAGCTGGTCGCTCGGGTTCTGCGTGGCGATCACGAAGAAGGGCTCGGGCAGCGCGCGCGTCTGGCCTTCGACGCTGACTTGGTGTTCCTCCATCGCCTCGAGCAGCGCGCTCTGCGTCTTCGGCCCGGCGCGGTTGATCTCGTCGGCCAGCAGCACCTGGGTGAACACGGGCCCTTGATGGAAGACAAAGGCCTCCTGGCTGCGCTCGTAGACACTGACGCCGATCAAGTCGGAAGGCATCAGGTCGGCCGTGAACTGGGTGCGCGAGAAGCGCAGGCCGAGCGACACCGCCAGCGCGTGGGCCAGCGTGGTCTTGCCGACGCCTGGAACGTCTTCGATCAGCAGGTGTCCACCGGCGAGCAGGCAGGCGACGCAGTCCTCGATCTGCGGGCGTTTGCCGACGATGATCGTGCTAATCTGGTTGACGAGTCGATCGATCTGATCGCCGAGCGCTGAGTTCATGACGAGACCATAACCGATCGAAAAAGACCTGAGACATGAGCACGGCGTTCTTCACCCATCCCGACTGCCGCCGCCACGACATGGGCGCGGGCCACCCCGAGTGCCCGCAGCGGCTCGACGCGATCGAGGACCACCTGATCGCCACCGGCCTGGACATCGCACTGACGCGGCACGATGCGCCGCTGGTCGACCTGAAGGACGTCGAGCTGGCCCACACCCACCACTACGTGAGCGAGCTGCGCGAGGTGCTCGAGCAGGTCGAGGCCAGCGGGCAGGCCAAGGCCCTCGACCCCGATACAGCCGCCAACCCGGGCACCTGGAAGGCCGCGCTGCGCCGCCGGCGCCGCGGTGGCCGCCACCGACGCCGTGATCGACGGCCGCGCCGAGAACGCCTTCTGCGCGGTCCGCCCGCCTGGCCACCACGCCACGCGCGACGAGGCGATGGGCTTCTGCTTCTTCAACAACGTGGCGGTGGCCGCGCGCCACGCGCTCGACGTGCGCGGCCTCAAGCGCGTGGCGGTGATCGACTTCGACGTGCATCACGGCAACGGCACCGAAGACATCCTCGCCGGCGACGACCGCGTGCTGATGGTCAGCTTCTTCCAGCACCCGCTCTACCCGTACAGCGGCGCGGTGCCCAAGGGCACCAACATGCTCAACCTGCCGATCCCGCCGTACACGCGCGGCGGCGAACTGCGCGAGCTGATCGAGGCCAACTGGATGCCGGCGCTCGACGCCTTCCGCCCGGAGATGATGTTCATCTCGGCCGGCTTCGATGCCCACCGCGAAGACGACCTCGGGCAGCTCGGCCTCGTCGAGGCCGACTACGAATGGATCACGATGCGCTTGAAGGACATCGCCGAGCGGCATGCCAAGGGCCGCATCGTGTCGTGCCTGGAAGGCGGCTACAACCTCAGCGCGCTGGCGCGCAGCGTGGCCGCGCACTTGCGGGTGCTGACCGGCGTCTGAGACGCGCCGGTTCGCGGGCGAAGCTCAGCGCACGCCGAGCTTCATCATCAGCTTCAGGTACTCGAGCTGGGCGTTGAGCGTCTGCAGGCGCTGCAGCAGCTCGTGCCAGCGGAGTTCCTGCGCCTCGGCGGGCGACAGCTTGCGCGGCTGGAAGTCGGGGGCGGACGGCATGGCGCGTGGTTGCAGATGCGTTGGCCACATGGTCGGCCGGAGCGTTGGCCGTGGCAACCCCGCGCCTCGGGTGGCGAGGGTTCTCACCAAGCCGTCTGGCAGGCCGTGACGCGCTCGCGCTGCGGCAGCGCGAGCAGCCGGTTGGCCTCGGCGTTGTAGGCCACGCGGTAGGCCTCGGTCTTGCGGATGGCCGCCAGATCGAGCTTGCGCTGCTCAACGGCGCGCTGCAGCAACTCCTGCCCTGGCTTGACGCTCTTCGCATCGAGCGGCGTGCAGACGAACAGCACCGCCTCGATGCCTCCGACCACCTGCTCCGCACTGGCGGCGGCCAGTGCCGAATGGGCCGAACTGGCGAGCAGCACGCTGGCCAGCAGGCCTGTGGTGCGAAGGAAGTGGGTGCTCATCTCGGCAATGCGGCGGAAACGACAGCGGCGGATTGTGCGCCGGCACGAACGGTCGTGCAGCCCCGCGACTGCGGGCGGCTCGAAGTGGTCGGCCTCAGGCGGAGCGGCGCCGCGGCGGCAGCAGCCGCTCTTCTTCGGGCAGCTCGGCGGCGCTGTCCATCTCCAGCGCCATCTGCGTGCACACTGCGCGGCACAGCGTCACGGCACGCTGGTTGGCGATGCGGTAGTAGATCTGCGTGCCCTCGCGGCGGCGGCCGAGGATCTGCGCGCGGTAGAGCGTGCCCAGGTGCTGCGACAGGTTGGGCTGGGTGGTGTCGATCTGCGCCAGCAGCTCGGAGACGTTGCGCTCGCCGTGGCACAGCGCCGACAGCAGCTTCAGCCGGATCGGCGTGGACAGCAGCGAGAACAGCTCCGCGGCCGACTCGAACACCTCGTCGGCTTCGGCTCCGGCGGCAGCGACGGGCGTGGCGTCTTCGCTCATGCGCGCAAGTCTAGCGTTTGCGCTCGAAGCGGTAGTGGTCGCGGTCGAGCACCGCGGCCACGGCGGTCACCTCCTCGGGGAAGAGGCTCAGGTTCAGCTCGGTGCTGCAGTAGTCGACCATGCCGCGCAGCGCCGGCGGTGTTGATGCGGCCCTGCGGGCGGTAGATCGCGCTGCCGTCCCCGCCGACGCGGCGGATGTGGCAGGCCGTGCATCGGTGCTCGGCGATCAGCTTTTCGCCGAGCGCGAGGTCGGCGTCCTTGAACAGCGGCGCGCCGTGCGCGGTGGCGATCAGCGGGGGCGGCCAGCACGAGGCTCGCGGCAATTGACTTCATGAAGGGTCTCCGGCCTCAGGCGAGCTTCGTCAGCTCCATCACGTCTTCCTCGAACATCTCGCCAGGGATCGCTTGCTTCAGCCGGCCCTGGCGGTCGATCAGCACGGTCAACGGGATGATGCGGCGTGCCACGAGCGCGGCGGACATCGCTTCGTTCGCCAGCGTGACGGGGAAGGAGTAGCCGTTGGCGGCGAGGTAGCGCTGCACCGCGGCGGCATCGCGGTCGCGGCTGACCGTCAGCA
Organism: Piscinibacter aquaticus; assembly: GCA_007994965.1. Taxonomy (GTDB): domain Bacteria; phylum Pseudomonadota; class Gammaproteobacteria; order Burkholderiales; family Burkholderiaceae_C; genus Piscinibacter; species Piscinibacter aquaticus. Next base: position 180,382 of record VOPW01000001.1, read on the forward strand.
CCTGCGGGCCGCCGGAGGCCGAGGCGCGATGCAGCTTGTCGACATGCGCGTTGTGGCGCTTGCAGAACGGGCAGGTGACCGACCAGAACACCACCACCTGCGCGCGGCCCGGCGCCGGTGTCCAGCGTTCGCCGTCGAGCAGCATCATCACCTCGGGCCAGCGCACCGCCTCGCCCGGTGCGGCAGGCGCTGCGCGCACGCCGGCCGCGCAGGCGGCCAGTGCAGCGATCAGCGTGCGTCGGGTGGCTTTCACTTCGCCTCGTGCTCCATCAGCAGGTAGGTGTTGTAGGCGTTGATGCGGTTGGCGGCCTTGAACAGCGGCAGCTTGTCGAAGCGCGACCAGTCGGCCTTCGCATACGCCTCCTCGAAGGGTTCCATGTTACGCGCCGCCTCGCCCATCGTCTTTCTCAGGTGCACGAGGTAGTCGCGCGTCAGTTCGAGGTCGGCGCGCGCGCTCTTCGAGGCCGGCCCGTGGCCGGAATGGCCACGTCGATGTCGTAGCCGAGCAAGGTGTCCAGCGCGGCGATCCAGTGGCCGCTGTCGGCCCGGCCGACGAAGGGCACGCGGCCGCGGAAGACGAGGTCGCCGGCGAACAGCGTGCGCAGCGACGGCACGTAGACCACCAGGTCTTCCGGCGTGCGACGGGCCGACCGGCTGCAGGCGGAACTCCACGCCGCCGACGGTCAGCGAGGTCGGGCCGTCGATCCAGCGGTCGGCTCCGACCAGACGGGTCTTCTCGTCGATCCACGGGAACAGTTCCTCGCGGCTGGCCTTCAGCCGCTGAGCGGCCGTCTCCGAGTTCAGGTACTCGCCGGCCGCACGGTGGGCGATCACCGTGGCGCCGGCCGCCTTGAAGGCCTGCAGGCCGTAGATGTGGTCGGCGTGGTAGTGGGTCAGGATCACGTGCCGCACCGGCAGCGGCGTGATGCGGCGGATCTGCGCGAGCAGTTCCTCGGCGAGCGCTGGCGAGCCCAGCGCATCGATCACGACGACGCCCTCCTGCGTGACCACGAATCCGGCGTTGGAGATGAAGTTGCGGTTGGCCGACGAGCCCATCGCCGACTGGCCCTGCACCATCCACACGCCCGGCGCCACCAGCTCGGGCAGCGGCGTGTCCTGGGCCCGCGCTGCACCGTGCAGCGCCGCGGCCAGCAGCAGGCCGACGGCGAGGGTTTGTCCGAGCGCGCGGCGGAGTTTCCAACAGTACATTCGCATGCGCTGATATTTGAAACCTGCATCAGCAAGCTTGGCAAGTGCATAAACCCGAAGCGCGGCGGGCGGCACGATTGACCCACAATCCGCGCGTTCACTGCCGAGGAGACTCTTGATGATCGACCGCCGTCCCCTGGCCGCCGCCGTTCTGGCGCTGGCCGCCACCTGGGCACAGGCCCAGACTCCGGATCCGAACGGCCCGCAACCTCGCGGCCACCTGCGCCAACTGCCACGGCACCAATGGCAACGTGCGCGGCAAGGACGTCAAGCCGCTGGCCGGCGTGGCGGCCGACAAGATCCTGGCGCAGATCGCCGACTACAAGAGCGGCGCCCAGCCCGCAACGATCATGCACCAGATCTCCAAGGGCTATACCGACGAGCAGCTCAAGCTGATCGCCAACTGGTTCGCGGCACAGAAGCCGGCGCAGTGAGGAGACACGACGACATGAACGACAAGCAACTCTCCCGCCGCCGCCTGCTCGGCGCCGGCGCCGCCTTCGGGGGCTGGCCCTGGCCGGTTGTTCCACCATGGGCTCGGGTCCGTCGATCGGCCGCGTGGTCGTGGTCGGCGGCGGCTTCGGCGGCGCCACCGCGGCGCGTTACCTGAAGATGTGGGGCGGCAACGTCGACGTGACGCTGGTCGAGCGCAATGCCAGCTTCGTCTCCTGCCCGATCTCCAACCTCGTGCTGGGCGGCTACAAGCAGATCGGCGACATCACCCGCGGCTACGACGGCCTGAAGGCGATGGGCGTGAAGGTCGTGCAGGGCGAGGTCACCGCCATCGATGCGGCGGGCAAGAAGATCAAGCTGGCCGATGGCAGCACGCTGGCCTACGACCGGTTGATCGTCTCGCCGGGCATCGACTTCATGACCGAGGCCGTCGGCGGCTCGGGCCACGCCTGCTGCGCAGGGCAAGTTCCTGCACAGCTGGAAGGCGGGAGCGCAGACCGTGGCGCTGCGCCAGCAGATCGAATCGATGAAGGATGGCGGCGTGGTCGCCATCTCGATCCCCAAGGTGCCGTACCGCTGCCCGCCCGGGCCCTACGAGCGCGCCTGCGTGATCGCCTCGTACCTGCAGCAGGCCAAGCCGAAGTCGAAGCTGCTGCTGCTCGACGCCAACCCCGAGGTCCAGTCGAAGAAGGCGCTGTTCGAGAAGGCCTTCAAGGACCGCTATGCCGGCGTCCTCGAATACCGCCCGAATGCCGAGCTGAAGGAGGTCGACGCCGGCACCAGCACCGCCAAGCTGGAGTTCGAGGACGTCAAGGCCGACGTGATCAACGTGATCCCGCCGCAGCGCGCCGCCGACCTCGCGAAGAACGCCGGGCTGGTCAACGTCAACAACCGCTGGGTGGGCGTCAACTGGCTGACGATGGAATCGACCGCGCTGCCCGGCGTGCACGTGCTCGGCGACGCCACCTTCCCGGCGCCGACCATGCCCAAGTCCGGCCACATGGCCAACCAGCATGCCAAGGTGGCGGCCGCGGCCATCATCCAGCTACTCAAGGGCGAGGCGGTCAACAGCACGCCGGTGGTGATGAATACCTGCTACAGCTTCGTGTCGGCTCGGGACGTGATCCACGTCGCCTCGGTGCACCAGTACAACGCCGAGCAGAAGACCTTCCTTCCGGTTCCCGGCTCGGGCGGCGTTTCCGCTGCGGCCAACCGGTGGAAGGGCGCTACGCGCTCTCGTGGGCCGACAACATCTGGGCCGACTCGCTGGCCTTGTCTTGACCCCCCGTAGCGCCTGCGGCGCTCCCCAGGGGGCGCCGCCAGCGCACCGGCCGAGCCGGCCCCGCGGCGGCTGCTCGGCAACGCCGTACCGTCTACTTCAAGCTGCTGACATAGGCTGCCACCGCCTTCAGCTCCAGCTCGGTGAGCTTGGAGGCGATGGTGTGCATCACCGCGTTGTCGTTGGTGCGCTCGCGCTTGCTGAAGGCCTTCAGCTGGTTCTCCACGTATTGCGCATGCTGGCCGCCCAGTCGCGGCAGCTTGTCGGTGCCGTGGCCGGCGGCGCCGTGGCAATCGGCGCAGGCCGCCACGCCCGAGAACGGATTGCCGCGGTGGTAGACGAAGCGGCCCACCTGCGCGAGCTCGGGTCGGCCACCGGATGGGCGCGAGTCGGCTTCGATTCGAAATACATGCCGAGCAGGCGCATGTCGTCGGCCGACAGATCGGCCACCATCGCCTGCATCGTGTCGTTCTTGCGCTTGCCGCTCTGGTAGTCGGCCAGCTGCCGCGCGACATAGCTCGCATGCTGCCCGGCAGGCGCGCGGGAAGACCGGGCTGGAGCTCTCGCCTTCGGCGCCGTGGCAGATGAAGCACTTGCCTTCGACGATCTCGACGGCGCGCGTGAGATCGGCGGCGTGCGCCGCGGGCAGCAACGATGCCGCCGCGAGGAGCGAGAGGAGGTGTCGGCGCAGGGTCATGGGAAGTGCGTCGGAGAAGAGCATCAGGTGAAGGCGCGGCTGTGCGGCACCGGCTGGTCGCCGAGATTCGGCTGGGCGGCTTCGCGGCCGGAATGATCCACGAGGCGGTCGGTCACCGCGGCGCCGAGCCACATCGCGCACAGGGTCACCCAGGAGGTGACGGTGAAGACCGCCGCGCCGGACAGCCCCGCGCCGACGGCACAGCCGCCGGCCGTCATGCCGCCGAAGCCCATCAGCACGGCGCCGATCAGGTAGCGACGCATCGACGCGCCGCCCGCGAAGCCCTCGAGCTTGAGCTCGCCGAACAGCGCTGCTGCGACGAACGCGCCGAGGAAGACGCCCGGCACGAGGCCGAGGTCGAAGGTCGGCGGTTTGTCGGGGGCGAAGAGTACGCGGCTGAGCACTTCCGCACTCGGGCCGGTGAAGCTCAGCGCCTGGATCGGCGCCGGGCCGGCCTCCATCGACGTGGCGGCCACGCTGGCGGTGAACCACCACGCGGATGCGATCGCGAGGCCCACCGCGCTGGCGCCGGCCCAGCCCCAGGGTGCGACGCGTTGTCGCCGCGCCCAGACGATGGCCGCGGCCAGCCACACCGCCCCGAAGAGCAGTGCGCCGGGGCGGCCCAGACCGGTGATCACGGTGAGATCGCGCGACGGGCCGCCCTCGACCGTCCACCACGCCGAGATGCGTTCACGCCACGGCGCGAGCACGCCGGTCCACGAGGCCTGAGCGGCCACCGCGAAGACCGGGCCCGACAGCACCGAGCGCAGGTTGCCCTGCGCGGCCAGCACCAGCAGACGGCTCGAGCAGCCGCGCGCGAGGATCATGCCGATGCCGAACAGCAGCCCGCCGATCGCCGCACCGGAGAGGCTGCCGCGCGCCGCGAGCTGGCGCGCGCTGCCGACGTCCATCGCGCCGAGGGCGATGAGGCCCTGAGTCGCGAGCAGCGCGATGGAGAAGGCGAACAGCCACACCGTCAGCTTTCCGCCATGCATGCCGCGCGAGAACTCGATCACCGCCGAGCGCAGGCAGAAGCGCGAGCGCTGCGCGAAGAAGCCGAAGACGAAGCCGATGGCGACGCCACCGCCGGCCAGCACCGGTGCCTGGCCGAAGCGGTCGAGCAGCGTCTCCAGGCTCATCGAGGCACCGCGATGCGCTAGGGCTTGATGTACGCGGCGCCTTCGCGCTGCAGCTTGGCCACGCGCACGACGCCGGAAGGCGTGAAGCTCGCCTCCTCGATGAACTGCTCGCGCTTGAGTCCGCGGTTCTTCAGCGTGATCTCGCACACCTCGAACTTCACGCCGCGCGCCACCAGCTCCTGCACGGCCACCTCGTAGGGGTTGCCGTTGCGGTCCTTGGCGTCCTTCATCAGGAAGTCGACGCCGTTGGCGTGCGCCACGGCGGTCAGCTTCGCCGAGGGGTCGACATCGAGGTGGTTCTTCATGTTGCGCAGGCCCTTGAGCGCCTGCGCCGCCGCATCGTCGAAGTGGTAGACGACCTTGTCCTGCGCCATCGCGCCGGCGGCGGCGAAGCTCAGCAGGAAGGCAGCGAACAAGCGGCGAACGTTCAGCATGGTCGTCTCCTCGGGGTGATGAAAGTCTGTCAGGCCAGGCCGGGATTGCCCTGAACGCCGATCAAGCGCGGCGTGTTGATGCGGCGCGGCGCGACGCGGCCCTTGGCCTTGAGCCACTGCTCGACCACGTCCCAGACGGGCTTGTTGCCGGCATTCTTCGCCTCCTCGGCCACTGGCGCCCAGCCGGCCACCTTGTAGGTCTTGGCCGCATCGATGGCACGGCCGCCCAGGCGCATGTCGCTGATGCGCGAGCCCATCTTGGCGGCCGGCTCGATCGCGTAGGTCAGGCCGCCCACGCGCACCATGTCGCCGCCTTGCTGGTAGTAGGGGTCGGGGTTGAAGAGGTTGTCGGCCACGTCCTCGAGGATGGTCTTGATCATCTCGCCGCTCATCTCCGTGACGGTGGCGTAGGAGTAGGTGGTGGCCAGCTGGTCCATCATCAGCTCGCGGGTGATCGCTTCGCCCGGCAGCAGGCTGGTGCCCCAGCGGAAGCCCGGCGAGAAGGCGATCGGCGCGCCCTGCACCTCCATCAGCGCGTCGCAGACCAGCTGGTCCCAGCTGCCGTTGAAGTTGCCGCGGCGGTACAGCGTGCCGTCGGTCACGGCGAGCTTCTCGGCCAGCTTTGCTTCATACGGCGCGCGGATCTTCGCGATCAGCGCGGCCATGTCCTTGTCCGGCTGGATCTGGTTGGCGAAGACCGGCAGCAGCGTGTAGCGGAAGTCGGCGACCTTGCCGTCCTTCACGTCGAAGTCGATCACGCCGAGAAACTTGCTGTTGCTGCCGGCGTTGGTGACGATGGTCGTGCCGCCGGCGTTCTTCACCAGCACCGGCACCGGCATGCCGTCGTGCGTGTGGCCGCCGAGGATGGCATCGACGCCGCGCACGCGAGAGGCCATCTTCAGGTCGACGTCCATGCCGTTGTGCGAGAGCACGACCACCACCTGCGCGCCCTTGCCGCGCGCCTCGTCGACCATCTTCTGCAGGTTGTCGTCCTGGATGCCGAAGCTCCAGTCGGCCACCATGTAGCGCGGGTTGGCGATCGGCGTGTAGGGGAAGGCGGCCGATGATCGCCACCGGCACGCCGTTGATCTGGCGGATCACGTAGGGCTCGAACACCGGATCGCCGAAGTCGGTGGTCTTCACGTTCTGGGCGACAAAGTCGACCCTTCCCTTGAAGTCCTTCTCGACGATCTCCTTCACCCGCTCCATGCCGTAGGTGAATTCCCAGTGGCCGGTCATCACGTCGACGCCGAGCAGCTTGCAGGCGTCGACCATGTCCTGCGCGTTGGTCCAGAGGGACGTGGCCGAGCCTTGCCGGTGTCGCCGCCGTCGAGCAGCAGCGCGCCCGGGCGGCTGGCCTTCAGCCGCTTGACCAGCGTGGCCAGCTCGGCGAAGCCGCCGACCTTGCCGTAGCGCTTCGAGGCGGTCTCGAAGTCGATGAAGGTGTAGGCGTGCGCGGCCGCCGTGCCGGGGCGCAGGCCGGCTTTCTTCAGCAGATGCTCGCCCACCAGGTGGGGCAGCTGGCCGGCCATGCTGCCGACGCCGAGGTTCACGCTCGGCTCGCGGAAGCGGATCGGCAGCAGCTGCGCATGGCAGTCGGTCATGTGCAGCAGCGAGACGTTGCCGAAGCGCGGCACGTCGTACAAGGCCTTCTCGGCGGTGGCGGCGTCGGCCTCGGCGTGGCGCGTGTGCCCATGCCGGCCACGCCGGCGGCACCCAGCATCTGCAGGAACTCTCGCTTGCTCAGACTCATGATAAGTAGCGGCTTATGTTTCGCTGATCAAAAAGCCCGCGCGAGCGGGCTGTTCGATCTCACTGGTTGACGGGCGACTTCGGGTCGAGCAGCAGGGCCATGACGTGGCGCAGCTGGTCTTCGTTGAGCAGCTTCATGTGGCCGAAGCGCGGCATGTTCGAACACGCCGAATAGGCCTTGCTGTTCCACAGCTTGCCCCAGGTGTACTGCACGATCGCGGCCGTGTTGGGGTCGGCCACATCCTTCACGCCGCGCAGCTTACCGTAGTTCCACAGGCTCGGGCCGATGGTGCCGTAGGAGATCTCCTTCCTGTCGATCTCGTGGCAGTTGTAGCAGTTGGCGCCGTTGGCTTTCGGGTCGGCGGAGGCATCGGTCCAGGTCATGCCCCGGCCGCTCTGGGCGAGCTTCTCGCCTTCGCGCCAGTCGCCGATGTAGCGGCCCCCGCGGGCCACTGGATGCTGGCCAGCGATTCGGCCTCGATCTGCCTGGCGATGGCCTCGCTCGGTGCCTTGTCGGAGGAGCAGGCCTTCTGGCCGAGATCCTGGTTGAGCCGGTCGGCCTTGGCGATGCCTTCGTCGCGGAACGACGACTTCATGACCTGCTCGGTCAGCTTGTCGAGGTCCGCAGCCGAGGGCGTGGTCGCGCAGCTGGCAAGCAGCACCGAGCAGCCGAGCAGGAAGGCGAGATGCAGTGTCTTCATCGCGGTATCAGGTGGGTTCAGCGCTTGATGGACGGGGCGATCGACTCGGCGCCCTTGGCGTTGACGCCCATGTAGACGCCCAGCGCGATGGTTGGCTCGCTGCCGAAGCCGGGGTACGGAAAGCGCTGCTGGCGGTAGCAATCGTTCAGGCGCAGCTGCATGCTCCACATCTGTCCGTTGCTCACCCGGTAGGCAGGCCGGGCCGCGAAGCCGATGCCGTCGCCCGGGTTCTTGGTGAGGTTCGGCAGGTCCTGCAGGCGGATGCGCTTGCCGTCCTCGCCGTGGCAGGAAGCGCAGGAGAAGTCCATCGGGCCGGCGCGGTAGAAGAACACGCGCTTGCCGACCTCGTACATCGTCTTCTCGGCCGAATGGCCCTGCGGCAGGTTGAAGCGCATGCCGCGCGACCCGGCGGCGATCCAGGTGGCCAAGGCGGTCAGGTTGGCCTGCTCGCCCTTGCCGAACGGCGTCTTTGCGATCTCGTCACCGTTGAAGCCCTGCAGCGTTTCCATGCAGGTCACCAGGCGCGTTTCCAGGTCCTGCACCTTCTTCGTGTCGGCGAACCAGCGCGGCAGTTCGACGAACGCGCCCTTCACGACACCCGGGCCCTTGCCCAGGTCGCACTGCTCGAGCGAGGCATTCTTCGGCCCGCGTTTCTTCTTCCAGAGGTCTTCGCCCTTGGCCTCGAAGAGTTCGGCCGGGTTGCCATCGGCGAGCATCGCCCGGTATTCGGCGATGCCGTCGGCGGCGCTCTTCTGCGCGAGGGCGGCGGCCGAGGCAGCCGCCAGAACGGTGGTGACGAGGATGCGGCGCATGGTGTCGTGCGGGACTTCGTTCAGCTGACGGTGGCTTCGTCGGTGCGGGTGTCGCCCTTGTTGTCCTTCCAGCTCACCGCGACCTTGTCGCCGGCCTTGGCGCCCTTGATCGTGAACTGCAGGAACGGGTTCTTCGCGACCGACGGCCCCACTGGGCCGTCATCACCGGCTTGCCGTTGTGGCTGGCGGTGACTTCCTGGATGAACCGGGCGGGGATCGTCTTGCCGGAAGCGTCCTTGCGCTGGCCGGTCTCCATCTCGTGGCTCATCAGCACGCGGACGGTGGTCTTGTCGCCCTGCGCCTGGGCGCGGATGCGCATCGGGTCTGCCATGTGTATCTCCAGTGTTCAGTATTTCGTCCAGCCCGCGGGCCTGCATGCCCGCGGTCGTTCGGCAGGCGCGAAGACGTGCGCAGGCACGTCTTCACGTCCGGCCTCACCCACCGCAACCGCCGAGCGTGACCTTGATTTCCTTGGCGGCGTAGAGCACCTTGCCGTCGGCGGTGACCGCCACGGCGAACACGTTGGACGACTGGCCCATCTTCACGCGCGTGGAGATGTTCGGCTCGACCGCATCGGTGACGTCGAACATCGCGGCCAGCATGTTGGGGTTCTTCTCGACCAGCAGCATCAGGCGCTTGACGCCGGGCAGCGTGGTGGACGCGCCCACCGGCACCACGGCGCCGTTCTCGGCGATGTCCGGGCCGGTGATGGTGACGTCCTTGCTCTCGGTCGGGTTGGCCGAGCCGAGTGCCTTCATCAGGTCGCCCATGTTCTTGGCCTCGAAGGCCGCCTGCGACCACGCGGCCTGCGCGGCTTGCGGCAGCAGGCCGAGGCCGGCCAGCGCGGCCGCCACGGACGCGCTGCGCGACAGCATTTCACGACGGGTTTGCATTGCTTCTCCTTGGGATTCGGGATCGTAGTCAAGCGGATGGGCGGCTCACACCGTGAGTACCCTTGCCGCGGGCGTGAAGCGGGCCGGTGTGATGCCCGGGCTCATTTCTTGGCGCCATCGGCGAGCCACTGCGCGATGGATTTTGCGTCGGCTTCGGAAAGTGATTGCGCCGGCATCGGAATGGCCCCCACACGCCGCTGCCACCGGCGCGGATCTTGCTGCCGAGGTAGGCGGTCGCGTCCGCGCGGCCGGCGTACTTCTTTGCGATGTCGCGGAAGGACGGCCCGACCAGCTTGGTGTCTTGCGCGTGGCAGGCGATGCAGCCGTTCTTGTTCAGCAGCGCGATGGCCGCCGGCGTCTCCATCTTCGGCGCGGGGGCGGCGGGCGCAGCAGCCGGCGGTGCCCCGGCCGGCCGCGTGGTGTCGGCACCGTGCTGCGCACCGATCAGTCGGTTCTGCTCGGCCAGGTTGCCGTGGGCATTGCGAGCGAAGTCAGGCAGGAAGGACGCCAGCTTCGGCTCGGCAGCGCAATCGCGCATGCAGTTGGAGCCCTGCACGTCGGGTTGGCGCGGCTTGCCGCCCGGCCACATCGCGTGATCGGTGGTCATGCCGTTGCGGTTGGGCAGCAGCGCCTGCGCCTGCGCCATCGTCTGGTCGCTCAGCACGAAGTCGGCCGGCACGATGTCGCCGAGGTTGAGCAGGAAGGCCGTGACCGCATAGACCTCGTCGGGCGTCAGCGACTTCGGCTGCGTCCACGGCATCGCGCGGTTGATGTAGTCCCACAGCGTCGAGATGGTCGAGACCTTCATCAGCGTGGTACGGCCCGGGAAGGCCTCGTCGGTCAGGCGGGCGACGCGGCCGGTCTTGACGTCTTCCTTGGTCGTGCCGCCGACCAGCGGCGAGAAGGTGGAGTTGGATTCGCCGAAGATGCCGTGGCAGGAGGCGCACTTCGCCTCCCACACGTCCTGCCCCTGGCTCACCGAGCCCTGGCCCTGGGCAGGCCCTTGAAGTCGGGGCGCACGTCGATGTCCCAGGCCTTCACCTCGCTGGGCGTGGCCTCGCGGCCGATGCCGACGATGGCCGTCTGGGCAAAGGCCGTGCCGCAGCTCAGCGCGAGTGCCGCAACGATGAGCGATGTCCGGCGCCGGGCCGCCCCAAGCCGGACGGCGCCCCTCGGGGGCAGGAGCGAAGCGACTGGGGGCGGTCATGAAAGCTGGACATTCTTCACCTCCCCGCTCTCCTGCACGAGCCACGACTGGATCGAGTTGTTGTGATAGATCGAGCGCGAGCCCCGCACCGCGCGGTTCTGCCGGTAGGTCGGCTGGATGTGGCCGGTCTCGTCGGTGGCACGGCTCTGCACGATGGCGGGCTTGCCGTCCCACACCCAGTCGATGTTGAAGCGGGTCAGGCACTTGGCCATCACCGGCCCCTCGAGGCGCGCCGGCCGCCAGTTGCGGCCGCCGTCCACCGAGACGTCGACCTTGGCGATCTTGCCGCGGCCCGACCAGGCCGGGCCCGAGATGTTGTAGAAGCCCTTGTCGAGCAGCACTGGCCGCCCGAGGGCGTGGTGACCACGCTCTTCACTTCCTGCGTGCTGGTGTACTGGCGGTGCAGGCCGCCGGGCATCAGGTCGACGTAGTGGATGGTCTCGTCCTTGGTGCCGTAGGGCTTGTCGCCCACCTCGATGCGGCGCAGGTACTTCACCCAGCTCACGCCCTGCACGCCGGGCACCACCGGAGCGCAGCGGGTAGCCGTTCTCCGGGCGCAGCATCTCGCCGTTCTGGCCGTAGGCCACCAGCACCTCGCCGGACTCCACCAGCTCCATCGGGATGGTGCGCGTCATCGACGAGCCGTCGGCGCCCTCGGCGAGCACGAAGCGGGCGCGCTTGTAGTCCACGCCGGCCGGTCGAACAGGATGCGCAGCGGCACGCCGGTGAACTCGCTGCAGGAAATCATGCCGTGCGTGTACTGCACCGTCGGCACCGCCACGTTGCCCCACTCCATGCCGGTGTTGGCGCCGCACTCGATGAAGTGGAAGCGCGACACCGACGGCAGCCGCATGATCTCGTCCATGGTGAACACCATGGCCTTCTTCATCAGCGACGGATCGGAGCCGTTGAGCATCAGGCGGTGCTTGGACGGATCGATGTCCCACCAGCCCTGGTGGTGGCGCTCGAAGTGCAGGCCGGCCGGCGTGACGATGCCGAACAGCGATTGCAGCGGCGCGAACGAGACCGAGGCCTGCGAGGTCTGCGTCAGCCCGGGGCTCGGGCGGCGCTGGACGTTGGCTTCGTATTTCGACGGCCTGCCGTAGCCGTCGGTGGCCACCGGCTGGCCCAGGCCGCGGCTGTGCTCGGGCAGCTCGAGGATGTTGGGGTCGCCGCCGGCCGCGGGCACCGGGTTCGATTGCGCCATGGCCAGCGGGGCCGTGGCACCGGCCGCCGCGGCCGCGAAGGCGCTGCGGATGAAGTTGCGCCGGCCCTGCTTGGCCTCGGCGAACACCGTGCGGATACCGGCCTTGTCGATGAAGCCTTCCGGTGCGCGCTGCAGCCGGCCGGCCTGGAAAGGATCGCGTTCCACGGGGGCTCCCAGGAGACGGGTTGAGAATCTGTATATAAGCAAGTACGGATATTAAGGCGGATCGCCGGGCGCGCACTCAGGGAAACGCCAAGGCTGGGGTGTCAGGTGTGAGCAAGTGAAGGGCGGGCTGTCCCGCGCGACACGGCGCGGCGGACATGCCCCAATGGTGCGCCGCGGCATCGATGCCGATCATGCGCAGCACCTCGAACTGTGCCGGACCCTTGCCATGAGTCGATCGATCTTTCGCAGCATCTCCCGCCGTGGCCTCGTCAGCGCCGCGCTCGCGGCGGCGGCGCTGGCCTCTCCGATGCTGGCCGGCGCGCAAGCCTTCCCGAGCAAGCCCATCACGTTGATCGTGCCCTGGCCGGCCGGCGGCTCCACCGACCGCCACCTGCGCGGCCTGGCGGAAATCGCCTCGCGCCACCTCGGTCAGCCAGTGATCGTGAACAACCAGCCCGGCGCCGGCGGCACGCTCGGCCCCGGCAGCATGGCGCTGAATGCCAAGCCCGACGGCTACACCATCGCCCAGTTTCCGATGGGGATGCTGCGCATCCCGCACATGCAGAAGCAGCAGTGGCATCCGCTGAACGACTTCAGCTTCATCCTGGGAGTCTCGGGCTACACCTTCGGCTTCGTCGTCAAGGGCGACGCGCCGTTCAAGAGCTTCAGCGACTACGTCGAGGCTGCGCGCAAGTCGCCCGGCGCGGTCAACTACGGCTCCACCGGCAACGGCACCAGCCCGCACCTGCTGATGGAAGAGGTGGCCGCGGCCGCCAAGGTGCAGCTGACTCACGTGCCCTACAAGGGCAACGCCGACCTGATGCAGTCGCTGATCGGCGGCCACGTGATGGCGGCCAGTGACGCGACCGGCTGGGACAAGTTCGTCGATGGCGGGCAGATGCGCCTGCTCGTCACCTTCGGCGAGAGCCGCACCAAGCGCTGGCCCAACGTGCCCACCGCCAAGGAACTCGGCTACGGCGTGGTGTCGAGTTCGCCCTACGGGCTGGTGGGCCCGAAGGGCATGGACCCGGCGGTGATGAAGACGCTGCACGACGCCTTCAAGAAGGCCATGGACGACCCGAAGCACCTCGAGTTGCTCGAACAGCTGAACCAGGACCTCTGGTACCGCAGCGGCGAGGACTATGCAAAATGGGCCGCTGAAACCTTCGCCAGGGACAAAGCGCTGATCGAGCGCCTCGGCCCGGCGGCCAAATAGAACATTCCTGAAAGGACTCGAGTGAGCATTCGATTCGACGGCAGGTGGCCATCGTCACCGGCGCAGGCGGCGGCCTGGGCCGGCAGCATGCGCTGGCGCTGGCCGCGCGCGGGGCCAAGGTGGTGGTCAACGACTTCGGCCGGGTGGCCGAAGGCCAGACGATGACGGCGGCCGAGGCGGTGGTGCGCGAGATCGAGGCCGCCGGCGGCACCGCGGTGGTCAATGCCGCCTCGGTGACCGACGAAGCCGCGGTGCGCGCGATGGTCGACGAGACCATGCAGCGCTGGGGCCGCATCGACATCCTCGTCAACAACGCCGGCATCCTGCGCGACAAGACCTTCGCCAAGATGGACCCGCCGACTTCCGGCTCGTGCTCGACGTGCACCTGATGGGCGCGGTGAACTGCACCCACGCCGTCTGGCCGATCATGCGCGCCCAGAAATACGGCCGCATCGTGATGACGACCTCGTCCTCGGGCCTGTATGGCAACTTCGGCCAGACCAACTACGGTGCCGCCAAGATGGCGCTGGTCGGCCTGATGCAGACGCTGGCGCTGGAAGGCGCGAAGGACGGCATCCGTGTCAACTGCCTCGCGCCCACCGCCGCGACGCGCATGACCGAAAGCCTGATGCCGGCCGAAGTGCTGGCCCGGCTGGCGCCCGAGGCCGTGACGCCCGGCGTGATCTACCCGGTGTCGCAGGATGCGCCGACCCGCGCGATCCTCTGCGCCGGCGCGGGCACCTTCGAGCGCGCCCACATCACGATGACGCCCGGCGTGCACATCGGCACCGGGCCCGATGCGGCCGAGCAGGTGGCGGCGCGCTTCGCCGAGATCTCCGACCGCAGCGGCGAGATGGTGCCCGACAGCGGCAGTGCCCAGGGTGCCAACGAGGTCGCCCGGGCATTGCGCGGGGCCTGAACCCCGGCCCGTACAATCTTCGGGTTTTGCCCCGGCGTCCCGGGGCTTCACCTGAGGACGTCACCCGTGTTCATTTCCCAAGCCTTCGCGCAGGCGCCGGCGCCTGCGGCCGCACCCGACTCGTTCCTGGGCAGCCTGGGCAGCATGCTGCCGCTGCTGCTGATGTTCGTGGTGCTGTACTTCGTGATGATCCGCCCGCAGATGAAGCGGCAGAAGGAGCACAAGGCGATGATCGACGCGCTGCAGAAGGGCGACGAGGTCATCACCGGCGGCGGCCTGATCGGCCGCATCGCCAAGATGGGCGAGAGCTACGTGCACGTGGAAGTCGCCAACGGCGTCGAGATCCAGATCCAGCGCACCGCCATCGTCCAGGTGCTGCCCAAGGGCACCTTCAAGTAAACCCCTGACCGGCCCCCAACCGGGCAAGCGGCCCGCCACGAGCGGGCCGCGCCGCGCCGGAAGCCGGCTTGCGCCGGCAAGGAAGTCGCCATGAACCGCTACCCGTTGTGGAAGTACGCGATCCTGCTGATCGCGCTGCTGGTCGGATTGATCTACACGCTGCCGAACTTCTTCGGCGAAGCGCCGGCCGTGCAGGTCAGCAGCGGCAAGGCCACGCTGAAGGTCGACGCCGGCCGGTGCCGCGCGTGCAGCAGGCGCTGCAATCCGCCGGCATCGAGGCCGATTTCGTACAGCTCGACGGCAACTCGGTGCGCGCCCGATTCAAGACCACCGACACGCAGATCAAGGCCAAGGACGCGATCGACAAGGCGCTCAATCCCGATGCGGCCGACCCCAGCTACATCGTCGCGTTGAACCTCCTGTCGCGCTCGCCGCAGTGGCTCACCACGCTGCATGCGCTGCCGATGTACCTCGGCCTGGACCTGCGCGGCGGCGTGCACTTCCTGATGCAGGTCGACATGAAGGCGGCGCTGACCAAGAAGGCCGAGGCGCTGACCGGCGACATCCGCACGCTGCTGCGCGACAAGAACCTGCGCCATGCCGGCATCAGCCGCGACGGCAACACGGTCGACGTGCGCTTCCGTGACCGCGAGACGCTGGCCGCCGCGCGCAACCTGCTGACCGACCAGCTGCCCGACCTGGCCTGGACCGAGGCGCCCGATGGCGCCGACTTCAAGCTCTCCGGCACGCTCAAGCCCGAGGCGGCGCGCAAGGTGCAGGAAACGGCGGTCAAGCAGAACATCACGACGCTGCACAACCGCGTGAACGAACTCGGTGTGGCCGAGCCGGTGATCCAGCAGCAGGGCCTGGACCGCGTCGTCGTGCAGCTGCCCGGCGTGCAGGACACCGCCAAGGCCAAGGACATCATCGGCCGCACCGCCACGCTGGAAGTGCGGATGGTCGAGGACAGCGCCGAAGCTGCGGCCGCCGCTGCCGGCAGCGGCCCGGTGCCCTTCGGCACCGAGCGCTACGTGGAGCGTGGCGGCTCGCCGCTGATCCTCAAGCGGCAGGTCATCCTGACCGGCGAGAACCTCGTCGATGCGCAGGCCGGCTTCGACAGCCAGACGCAGGAACCGACCGTCAACCTGACACTCGACGCCAAGGGCGCCCGCGTGTTCCGCGACATCACGCGCGAGAACGTCGGCAAGCGCATGGCCATCCTGCTGTTCGAGAAGGGCAAGGGCGAGGTCGTGACCGCGCCGGTGATCCGCAGCGAGATCGGCGGCGGCCGGGTACAGATCTCCGGCCGCATGACCACGGTGGAAGCCAACGACACCGCGCTGCTGCTGCGCTCGGGATCGCTGGCCGCGCCGATGGAGATCATCGAGGAGCGCACCATCGGCCCGAGCCTGGGCGCCGAGAACATCGCCAAGGGCTTCAACAGCGTGCTGTACGGCTTCGCGGCGATCGGCATCTTCATGTGCGCCTACTACCTGCTGTTCGGCGTGTTCTCGACGCTGGCGCTGGCCTTCAACGTGCTGCTGCTGATCGCGGTGCTGTCGATGCTGCAGGCCACGCTGACGCTGCCCGGCATCGCGGCGATCGCGCTGGCGCTGGGCATGGCGATCGACGCCAACGTGCTGATCAACGAGCGAGTGCGCGAGGAACTGCGCAACGGCGCCTCGCCGCAGGCGGCGATCAACACCGGCTACGAGCGCGCCTGGGCGACCATCCTCGACTCCAACGTCACCACGCTGATCGCCGGCGTGGCGCTGCTCGCCTTCGGCTCCGGCCCGGTGCGCGGCTTCGCGATCGTGCACTGCCTGGGCATCCTGACCTCGATGTTCTCGGCGGTGATGTTCTCGCGCGGCCTGGTCAACCTCTGGTACGGCCGCCAGAAGAAGCTCAAGAGCGTGTCGATCGGCCGGTGTGGAAACCCGCCGCCGAACCCGGCAGCGAACCCGCCGCCAAGGCCTGAGGAGGAACGACCATGGAATTCTTCCGCATCCGCCGCGACATCCCGTTCATGCGCCACGCGCTGGTGCTGAACGTGATCTCGGCCGTGACCTTTCTTGCCGCGGTGTTCTTCATCGCGACGCGCGGGCTGCACCTGTCCATCGAGTTCACCGGCGGCACCGTCGTCGAGGTCGAGTACGCCCAGACGGCGCCGCTGGACAAGGTGCGCGCCACCATCGACGAGCTGAAGTTCGGCGAAGTGCAGGTGCAGAACTTCGGCACCTCGCGCGACGTGCTGATCCGCCTGCCGGTGCGCGGCGACGTCAAGCAGGGCGAGGTGGTCGGCCGCGTGTTCGACGCGCTGTGCAGCGCCGAGGGCGCCAAGACCAGCACCGTGCAGCTGACCACCGACAAGGGCGAGGCGGTGAGCAAGGTCGTCTGCGGCCAGCCCGGCGCCGAGCCGGTGAAGCTGCAGCGCAGCGAGTTCGTCGGCCCCTCGGTCGGCTCGGAGCTGGCGCGCGACGGCGCCTATGCGCTGCTGGCCACGGTGATCGGCATCATGCTGTACCTCGCCGTGCGCTTCGAGTGGAAGTTCTCGGTGGCCGGCATCGTGGCCAACCTGCATGACGTGGTGATCATCGTCGGCTTCTTCGCCTTCTTCCAGTGGGAGTTCTCGCTGGCGGTGCTGGCCGCGGTGCTGGCGGTGCTGGGCTACTCGGTCAACGAGTCGGTGGTCATCTTCGACCGGGTGCGCGAGGCCTTCCGCAAGTACCGCAAGCTCAACTCGCGCGAGGTCATCGACCACGCGATCACCAGCACGATCAGCCGCACGATCATCACCCACGGCAGCACGCTGATGATGGTGGTGTCGATGTACATCTTCGGCGGCGCCACGCTGCATTACTTCGCGCTGGCGCTGATGATCGGCATCCTGTTCGGCATCTACTCGTCGGTCTTCGTCGCCGCGGCAATCGCGATGTGGCTGGGCGTGAAGCGTGAGGATCTGGTGCGACAGGGTCCGAAGGAAACCGACCCGGACGATCCCAACGCCGGGGCCGTGGTGTAGAGTCCTTCCGAGTCCCCTGCCGAACCGCGCCCCACCCATCCCAATGGCGACATCGCCCTCGACCCAGTCCGCGCTGGCCCAGCAGGCCCGGCGCGCCTACGTCGAGGGTGCGCTGCGCGGCCTTCCGGCGCTGGTGCAGGCGGTCGAGAAGGGCGCGCGGGGGCTGAGCTCGCAGTCGTCGGAGCCGTCGCTGGCCATGAAGCGCCGCGATCTCGTGCTCGATCTGCAGAAGGCGGCGCCGTTCTGGCAGCAGGGCATGATCTCCATGCTGCGCGGCGCGCTGACCAGCGGCCTGGTGTCCGCCTCGCGCCCGGGTGACCTGCCGGCGCCGGCGGTGCGCAACGCCGGCGGGCTGAGCCTCGTCGACGACGACACCATCGAGCACGAGATCCTCAGCTCCCGGCTGGCGCTGGCCATCATGGACCGCGCCTCGTGGGAGTTCAGCGACCTGCGCTCGCGCATCAACCAGCTCGAGCGGCGCGACGAACTCGACCCGAACGATGCCTTCCGCCCGCACGTGCTGGCGCGCATCGCCACTGCATCGTGGCGCGCGGCCGGATTGACGCTGGAGGCCTGGCGCTTGTTGCAGGCGGTGCTGCACGAGGAGTTCGCGCAGTTCGTCGAAGAGGGCTACCACGAGATCAACGCGTGGTTGCTGCAACGGCGCGTGATGCCCGAGGTCGACCTGCGGCCCTACATCAAGCGCTCGGTGAATTCGGCCTGGGTGGGTTCGGTGGCCTCCGGTGTGCATACGATGCCGGGCAGCACCGGAGCAACGACGACCACCGGCGGCCGCGGTGGTGTCGGCGAGGAAACCCGCATGATGACGCGCGCCGGCCCGCTGGCGCGCGGCATCGACCACGCCGAGGCGGTGCTCGGACGCCTGAACAAGCTGATCGGGCGGCAGTTGCCGGAGTTCGTCGCCACGCAGCAGGCCGGCGCGCCGGCGGCGGCGGCGTCGCCCGCGCTGCGCGCCGCCATCTCCGATGCCCAGCAAGGCATTGCGCGGCGCCGGCCCGGCCGCCGGCGCCCGCACCGACATGGGCGCAGTCAGCACGCCGGCCATGCTGGAAGAGCTGCACCAGCGCAAGCAGGCGCTGAAGCAGGCCGCGGCCACGCCGGTCGAGCGCGCGACGATCGAGATCGTCGCGCTGCTGTTCCAGAGCATCCTCACCGAAGAGCGCATCCCGGCCTCGGTGCGCGTCTGGTTCGCGCGCCTGCAGATGCCGGTGCTGCGCGTGGCGGTTAGCGAGCCGGACTTCTTCGCCACCGTCGACCACCCGGCGCGCAAGCTGATCGACCGCATGGGCGCCTGCGTGATGGGTTTCGACGCCACCGGCCGCGCCGTGGCCGATCTGCTCGAGAAGGAGATCAAGCGCGTCGTGCAGGTGGTCGAGGCTTATCCCGACACCGGCCGCCGCGTCTTCCAGACGGTCCTGACCGAGTTCGAGAAGTTCCTCGAGCACTACTTCAAGAATGCCAACGAAGCTTCGCGCAAGGGCGTGTCGCTGGCGCAGCAGGTCGAGCAGCGCGAGACGATGGCGATCCAGTACACCATCGAGCTGCGCAAGATGCTCAACGAGGTGCCGGTGCAGGAGGGCATCCGCGAGTTCCTGTTCCAGGTCTGGGCCGACGTGATGGCGATGACTGCCGTCAAGTCGGGCGATGCGCAGAGCGAGCAGGCCAAGGCGATGAAGCGCGCCGCGGCCGACCTGATCTGGTCGGCGAGCGCCAAGGTCTCGCGCGAGGAGCGCGCCGAGGTGATTCGCCGCCTGCCGCCCTTGCTGAAGACGCTGCGTGAAGGCATGGAGAATGCCGGCGTCCCGCTGGAGAAGCAGGACGAGCACATCCAGAAGCTCAACAACTCGCTGGCGGCGGCCTTCACCGCCAAGGCGGCGGTGATCCCGCACGAGCGCCTCGAGGAACTGATGGGTCGCCTCGAGACCCTCGAAGAACTGCTGCCCGAGGCGGCCGACGTCGAGATCGATGAATCGATGGTGCTCGACCTCTCCGGCCACGAGAGCTCGGAGCTCGAGGTGGTGGGCGAGGGCGGCTCGATGCCGACGCCGGCGATGCTGGCCTGGGCGCGAGAGCTGCAGGTGGGCAGCTGGTACATGCTCGACTACCGCGGCCGCAACGAGCAGGTGCAGCTCGCCCGGCAGGGGCTTCGCAAGCAGCTGACGCTGTTCGTCTCGCCGCAGGGCCGCGGCATCCTGTTCCAGCAGCACCGTCTGGCGGCCTTCCTGCAGGCCGGCCTGCTCGTGCCGGCGCAGGAAGAGTCGCTGACCGTCAAGGCCACGCGCAGCGCGCTGGCCAAGCTCGACGTCGATCCGAGCCGCCTGCTGAACTGAGCGGGATGCGAGCCGCGAAGCGGCTCAGTGGATCAGGCGTTCTTCCGGTGCGACGAAGAGCTCGTCGAGGATCAGCGCATCGGGCTCTTCGCCCAGGCTCCAGAAGACCATCAGCACAATGATCTTCAGGTCTTCGAGGTCGAGCGGGCCGCCGCTGATCGCGCTGGCGCGGTCGATCACCATCTCGCGCATCGGGGGCGGGAGCACGCCGGCGGATTCGAGGAAGCTGATGAAGCCGATCGATTCGCTGCCCAGGTGCTCCTGTTCCTGCACCGAGTACACGCGCAGCGCCGCGGCGCCCTGTTCGCCGACGTAGGCCTCCGATGCGCCGGCCGGCCGTCGAGCCAGCGCAGAGCCTCCTGGATTTCGTCCGATTCGAAACCGACCGACGACAGCTTGCGGGTCAGCTGCTCATGGTCGGGACACGCATCGGGTCGCCAGTAGTTTTCGTACAGGTACACGAGCACGTCGAACATAGATTCACTATACCCCAGCGCCATCGGCCGATGGCGTGAAGTTTGGGCCGACCCCTTCAGCCGCGCGCCAGCCGCTGGAAGCGCTGGCCGGGCAGCCGCTCGACCTGCCCGGCCAGTTCGAGTTCGAGCAGCTTCGCATTGAGCTCGGCGGCACCCCAGCCGGTACGGGCAACCAGTTCGTCCAGCCCGATGGGGTCGTGGCCGAGGGCGGCGAGGATCGGATCCGGGCGAAGTGCCTCTTCGCCCGCAGGCGCATGGCTGGCCGCAGCCTGCGCTGCGAGGCCGAGTTCGTCGAGCACGTCCTGCGCCGTCTCGACCAGCTTGGCCCCTTGCTTGATCAGCGCGTGGCAGCCCTTGGCCTGCGGCGAATGGATCGAGCCCGGCATCGCGAAGACGTCGCGCCCGGCTTCCACCGCCTGCCGCGCGGTGATCAGGGACCCCGACTGCAGCGTGGCCTCGACCACCAGCGTTCCCCGCGTCAGGCCGGCAATGATCCGGTTGCGCTGCGGGAAATGCTCGAAGCGGCGGTGTGCCCAGTGCATATTCACTCAGCAGCAGGCCCTCGTCGGCAATGCGCCGGGCCAGCGCGGCATGCCGCCGGGGATAGGTCTGGTCGAGCCCGGTGGCCACCACGGCGATCGTGCTGCCCGCGGTGCCCAGCGCCCCGTCGTGGGCGGCCGCGTCGATGCCCAGCGCGAGCCCGGAGACGATCGTGAGCCCGGCGTGTCCGAGGTGGGCTGCGAACGCGCGGGCATTCTCGCGGCCTTGCACCGTGGCGTGGCGGCTGCCGACGATGGCCAGCGAGCCGTGCGCCAGCAGCTCGGGCCGGCCACAGGCGTACAGCATCAAGGGCGGATCGGCGGTCTCGAGGAGCGCGGCGGGATAGTCGGCTTCACCCAGCGTGATCATCCGATGCCGATCATCGGCGTGGAGCCGTGCCAGGGTCTCGGCCACCAGCGAGGCATGGCGTTCCGCGGGGCGGGCCAGAGCGCTGGCGCATGCGGCGTTGACGAACTGCCGTCGGTCGTCCGACGTGGCTCCGAGCACCGCCTGGGGCGACCCGAAAGCGGCCAGCAGGCGCCGTGCCGTTTCACGGCCGACGCCGGGTGTCTCCAGCAACCGCAACCATGCGTCGAGTTCGCGCTCGTCGCAGTCGCGGCCATTCATGGCAGGCCGGGCGAGCCGAACCAGCGCCGGCGCAGCCTCAGGGCTGGGTGAACTTGTCGCCGGACTTGACCGGGTTCTTCACCGACAGGATCAGCGCATACGACATGCGGTCGAACACGCGGAACACGAACAGCATGCCGTGGCGCTCGTCCGGCAGCTTGATGGTGGGGCGCGACGGGTCGGTCTTGTCGATGATCCGCTCGCCGGAGCTCCACAGTGCCAGCACATGGCCGCGCTCGATGCCGTTGGCCGAGCCCTTGTTCAGCGCGACGATCTGGTTCTGCCCGGCGGTCAGCGCATCGCCATAGATCGAGACGATCTGGCCCTCGATCGGGCTCTGCGGTGCGTGCGGCGCATAGTTGCTGAACTCGCGCGGCGGCATCGGCGCGAGGCGGTCGCCGACGCCGGCCTCCAGCTTGGCGGCCGTCATCTGGAACGTGGCCGGCACGATCTCGGGCTTGCCGTCGGCACCGTTGCGCGTTTCGCCGGGCCGGATGTACTCGGCCGCACCCACATAGGTGGCCTCGTAGCCGAGGATCTCCTTCGTGGTCGGATCGCGCAGCGCCTTGGGTTCGCGGAAGACGCGGAACTCGCGCTGCTGCGCGATCTCGCCGCGCACATAGGCCAGTTCGCCCTTGCCCAGCACGACGCGGCCTTCCTGCGTGCCGACGATGCGCGGCGCGGTCTCCAGCTCGTTGCTCTGGAAGATGACCGCCTCAGTCAGGAAGGGTTCGATCAGATGGAAGGGAATCGACGGGATCGCACCATCGCCCAGACCCGAGGAACGCACGCGCGGCGACAGCTTGACGGTGCCATCCGGCCCGACCTGCTGGCCCACGCGCAGACGGGCGCGGCCGTCGGTCTTGTCGAGGTAGAGGATCTGCCCCGGGTAGATCAGGTGCGGATTGCGGATCTGCTCGAGGTTCATGCCCCACAGCTCCGGCCAGCGCCAGGGCGACTTCAGGAACATGCTGGAGATGCCCCACAGCGTGTCGCCGCGCTTGACGGTGTAGGAGTCGGGGGCGTTGGCGGCCAGTTCCGACAGCGGCACGCCGGCCTGCGCCACCTGCTGCGCGGTGCTGCGCTGCTGCGGCGTGACGGGATAGTTGACCGCCAGCGCCGACGTGGTCAACAGCGCGGCGCCAAGGGCCGTCGAGAGCGCAGCGGCCCGGCGGGCAGAGGAGACAATCGGCTGGCGACGCATCATGGGGGCGGTTCTCCGGGGCTGCGCTGAAGAGGCCAGCGCGCTCTAGGGTTGCTGAGCCGAATGCTCCGTGAGCGGTCCGCATTCGGCGAAAATGCTCATATGGTTTCGAAGATTCTGCCTCTAAACCCTTGATATCGCAACGAAACTGGGTCGCTGGGGCCGGCAGTGTGAGGCCTGTCACGGACCATCTCGTTGTGTGCGCTCCACAAAGGCTTCCTGCAGAATCGACTGGATACAAATGGCTCGACTGAACATCCTCCGCTACCCCGATCCGCGCCTGCACACCGTCGCCAAGCCGGTGCAGCAGGTGGACGAGCGCATCCGCCAGCTGGTCGACGACATGCTGGAGACCATGTACGACGCCGAGGGCGTCGGTCTCGCGGCGACGCAGGTGGACGTGCACGAACGGGTGATCGTGATCGACACCTCCGAGGGCCGCAACGAGCCGCGCGTGCTGATCAATCCCGAACTGGTGATGCGCAGCGAGGAGATGCACGTCGGCGACGAAGGCTGCCTGTCGGTGCCGACCATCTACGACAAGGTGCAGCGCCATGCGCGGGTGCGCGTGCGGGCACTGAACCGCAGCGGCGAGACCTACGAGTTCGACGCCGAAGGCCTGCTGTCGGTGTGCGTGCAACACGAGATGGACCACCTGATGGGCAAGGTCTTCGTCGAATACCTCAGCCCGCTCAAGCGCGACCGCATCAAGACCAAGATGCTGAAGAAGACGCGCGACGAGGTCCGTGCCTGAAGCGCAGGCCGATGCGCGTCGTCTTTGCCGGCACGCCGGAGTTCGCCGCCGTCGCTCTGCAGCGGCTGCACACGGCCGGCTTCGAGATTCCGTTGGTGCTGACGCAGCCCGACCGGCCCGCGGGCCGCGGCATGAAGTTGCAGGCTTCGCCGGTGAAAGTCTTCGCCGCGGCGCACGGCATTGCGGTCGCCCAGCCGCGCGGCCTGAAGCTCGACGGCAAGTACGCCGGCGATGCCGCGGCGGCGCGTGAAATGCTGCAGGCGGCCCGCCCCGACGTGATGGTGGTGGCGGCCTACGGGCTGATCCTGCCGGCCTGGGTGCTCGAGCTGCCGCGCCTGGGTTGCCTGAATATCCATGCGTCGTTGCTGCCGCGCTGGCGCGGTGCCGCGCCGATCCACCGCGCGATCGAGGCCGGCGACACCGAGACCGGCATCACCATCATGCAGATGGACGCCGGCCTGGACACCGGCGACATGCTGCTCGTCGAGCGCGAGCCGATCCGGCGCGACGACACCACCGCCACGCTGCACGACCGCCCTGGCCGCGCTCGGCGGGCGGCTGATCGTCGAAGCGCTCGAATTGGCGGCATGCGGTGGGCTCTCGCCGCAGAAGCAACCCGAGCAAGGCGTGACCTACGCCCACAAGATCGACAAGGCGGAATCGGCGATCGACTGGCGGCAGTCTGCGGTGCAGATCGAACGCCGGCTGCGTGCCTTCGACCCGTTTCCGGGTGGCCTCGCCACACTGGCGGGCCAGCCGCTGAAGGTCTGGCGCGGCGATGTCGTCGCCGGACAAGGCCAGCCGGGCAGCGTGCTGGCGGCGAGCGACGCCGGCATCGACGTCGCCTGTGGTGAGGGCGCACTTCGCCTGACGGATTTGCAACGCGCGGGCGGCAAGCGCCTGCCGGCCGCGGCCTTCCTCGCCGGCCACCCGATCCCGGCGGGCGCGGCATTCGATCCGCCTAACGGTTGAACTCCGCGGCCCGGGCCGCATCTACGGCACTGCCGCGTTTGCGGTGCCCACACGGAGTCGCACGACCATGTTCAATCTGATGAAGACAGCCATCCTGATGGCGGCCATCACCGGCCTGTTCATGGCCATCGGCTCGGTCATGGGCGGCCAGAGCGGATGATGATCGCGCTGGCCATCGCCATCGCGATGAATTTCTTCAGCTACTGGTTCTCCGACAAGATGGTGCTGAAGATGTACAACGCGCGCGAGGTCGATGAGACCTCCGCGCCGCAGTTCTATCGCATGGTGCGTGAGCTGGCCGAGCGCGCGCAGTTGCCGATGCCGCGCGTGTACATCATCGACGAGCAAGCCCCCAACGCCTTCGCCACCGGCCGCAATCCGCAGAATGCCGCGGTGGCTGCCACCACCGGCATCATGCGCGTGCTCAGCGAGCGCGAGCTGCGCGGCGTGATGGCGCACGAGCTGGCGCACGTGAAGCACCGCGACATCCTGATCAGCACGATCAGCGCGACGATGGCCGGCGCGATCTCGATGCTGGCCAACTTCGCGATGATCTTCGGCGGCCGCGACAGCGAAGGCCGTCCGGCCAATCCGATCGTCGGCATGCTGGTGATGCTGCTGGCCCCGCTGGCCGCCAGCCTGATCCAGATGGCGATCAGCCGCTCGCGCGAATTCGAGGCCGACCGCGGCGGTGCCGAGATTTCCGGCGATCCGCGCGCGCTGGCCTCGGCGCTGGAGAAGATCCACGCCTATGCCCGCGGCATTCCGATGGCCGCGGCCGAGCGCCACCCCGAGACGGCCCAGATGATGATCATGAACCCGCTCTCGGGCGGTGGCCTGCGCGGGCTCTTCTCCACGCACCCGGCGACGGAGGAGCGCGTGCAGCGCCTGCTGGCCATGGCCGGCGGCGCCTGAGGCTCAAGTCGAGGCGCCGGCGGCCGATAAGGTTGCCATGAAGCGCCTCGTCCCCTTGCTGCTGCTCACGCTCCTCGCGGGCTGCGACATGCTCGGCATCGAGTCGCCGGAGAAGGTGGCCGCCAACCGCGAGGCCGATGGCAAGGCGATCGGTGGCGCCTGTCGACATGCTGGCCGGGCGATCGAGGATTGCTACGCGCTGAACAAGAAGGCCGATCGCGCCGCGGTGTTCGCCGGCTGGCGTGAGATGAACGACTACATGCGCGAGAACCAGATCGCCGAAGTGGCGCCGCAGGTGGCCGCCACCGGTGCGGCTGCCAAGCCTGCCGCCGACGAACCCGATTCGCACGCGGAAGAGAAGTCGCCCGCCAAGAACCGCGACGCCAAGGCCAAGCCGAAGCGCGAGTCCTGATCAGCCGCCGCCCGGGCGGCTTCCACGAGCGACGACAATGCGGGGATGACCCCGCTGCGTGCGCTGCTGCACGATTCCCATTTCCGCCGCGGCGCGCGACATGCTCGATTTCGCCCCGGCATCGCCGCCTGGGGCCTGGTCACCGGTGTGGCCATGGCCAAGAGCGGCCTCTCGTTGCCGCTGGCCGTGCTGATGTCGCTCACCGTCTATGCCGGTAGCGCGCAACTCGCGTCGCTGCCGCTGCTGGCCGCCGGCGCGCCGTTGTGGGTGATCTGGGCCGCGGCCTTCTGCGTCAACCTGCGCTTCGTGATCTTCAGCGCGCAGTGGCGCGTGCACCTCGGCCACCTGCCGCGCGGCCGGCGGCTGGCCATCGGCTACCTGCTCGCCGACCTCAACCTGATCGCCTTCCAGCGGGCACGGCCGGGCGCCCAGCGTGAAGACGGCCAGGTGCGCTACATCGTCGGCGGCATCGCGACGATCTGGCTGTGCTGGCAGCTGCCTTCGCTGCTGGGCATCTTCCTCTCCGAGGCGATCCCGACGCAGTGGGGCCTGGGCTTTGCCGGCACGCTGGCGATGCTGGGCCTGACCTACGGACTCATGCACGATCGCAGCACCTGGACGGCCGCGCTGGTGGCCGGCGCCGCCGCCGTGGCCGCCTATGCTTTGCCGCTGAAGCTGAACATCGTGGTGGCCATCGCCGCCGCGGTGGCTGCCGGCCTGCTGATGGAGCAGGCCGAGCGTGCCGGCCAGAAGCTCAAGGGAGGCGGCGCATGACCGAGGGCTGGAGCGGCGCGCTGGCCATCCTCGGCCTCGCGGTGGTGACGGTGGTCACCCGCAACTTCTTTCTTTTCCCGAGCGCGAGGTCAAGATTCCGCTGTGGCTGCAGCGAGGGCTCAAGGTGGCTCCGCTGGCGGCACTGGCCGCAGTGGTCGTCCCGGAGATCTTCCTGACGCGCGGGTCGTTTCTCACCACCGGCAGGACGCCCGGCTACCCGCCGTGCTGGCCTCCACGCTGTACTACCTCTGGCGCCCGGGTGTGCTCGGGCCGCTGCTGGCCGGCCTGGCTGTCTTCCTGCCGCTGCGGCTGGTGTGGGGCTGGTAGCGACCGACGGCGGCCGCCTCGAACGATTTCTCGAAGTAACCAGGTTACCTTATCATCAACCCTTAAGTTTCATCATGAACGTTCTCCGCTTCACCGACCTGATCGCCGCCGGCAAGGTGGCCGGCCAACGCGTCTTCATCCGGGCCGACCTCAACGTGCCACAGGACGACGCCGGCCACATCACCGAAGACACGCGCATCCGCGCCAGCGTGCCCTGCGTTGAGCAGGCGCTGAAGGCGGGTGCGGCGGTGATGGTCACCTCGCACCTGGGCCGCCCGACCGAAGGCGAGTTCAAGCCCGAGGATTCGCTGGCGCCGGTGGCCCAGCGCATGGGCGAACTGCTCGGCCGCGAGGTGAAGCTGGTGTCGAACTGGGTCGACGGTGTGCAGGTCGCGCCGGGCGGTGGTGATGCTGGAGAACTGCCGCCTCAACAAGGGCGAGAAGAAGAACAACGAAGAGCTGGCGAAGAAAATGGCCGCGCTGTGCGACATCTTCGTGCACGATGCCTTCGGCACCGCGCATCGCGCGGAAGCCTCCACCTACGGCATCGCGCAGTTCGCCAAGATCGCCTGCGCCGGCCCGCTGCTGGCCGCCGAGATCGACGCGATCTCCAAGGCGCTGGCCAACCCGAAGCGGCCGCTGGTGGCCATCGTCGCGGGCAGCAAGGTCAGCACCAAGCTGACCATCCTGCAGAGCCCGGCGAAGAACGTCGACCAGCTGATCGTCGGCGGCGGCATCGCCAACACCTTCATGCTCGCGGCCGGCCTGCCGATCGGCAACAGCCTCGCGGAGAAGGACTGGTCAACGACGCCAAGGCGGTGATCGAGGCGATGAAGGCACGCGGCGCGGCGGTGCCGATCCCGGTCGACGTCGTGGTCGCCAAGGAATTCAAGGCCGATGCCAAGCCGACCGTGAAAGCCGCGGCCGACGTCGCCGCCGACGACCTCATTCTCGACATCGGCCCGCAGACCGCAGCGCAGCTCGCCGGCATGCTCAAGGCCGCCGGCACCATCGTCTGGAACGGCCCGGTCGGCGTGTTCGAGTTCGACGCCTTCGCCAAGGGTACCGAAGCGATCGCCCGCGCCATCGCCGACAGCAGCGCCTTCAGCATCGCCGGCGGTGGCGACACGCTGGCCGCCATCGCCAAGTACGGCATCGAGAAGCAGGTGGGCTACATCTCCACCGGCGGCGGTGCCTTCCTCGAGGTGCTGGAGGGCAAGACGCTGCCGGCCTTCGAGATCCTCGCCAAGCGCGCGCAGGCATGACACTCATGCCTGTCTTCGTGGGTCGGTGCGCCGCGGCAGTTCGATAATTTCCTCGACCCCATCCCCGGAGACTCCATGCCCCGCGCCACCAAGATCGTTGCCACCCTCGGCCCCGCTTCCAGCTCGCCCGAGGTGCTGGAGCGCATGATGCGTGCGGGGGTCGACGTGGTGCGGCTCAACTTCTCGCACGGCAAGGCGCAGGACCACATCGACCGCGCCACGCTCGTGCGCGAGGTGGCGGCGCGGGCCGGCAAGGAGGTGGCCATCATGGCCGACCTGCAGGGCCCGAAGATCCGTGTCGGCAAGTTCGATGGCGGCTCGACGGTGCTGCAGACGGGCCAGACCTTCGTGCTCGATGCCGGCACGAGCGAGCTCGGCAACAACGAGCGCGTGGGCCTGGACTACAAGGATCTGCCGCGCGATGTGAAGCCCGGCGATACGCTGCTGCTCAACGATGGCCTGATCCGGCTGACCGTCGATGCGGTGCGCGGCGAGCAGGTGGTGACCACCGTTGTGGTCGGCGGCGAGCTGTCGAACAACAAGGGCATCAACAAGGCCGGCGGTGGCCTCACCGCGCCGGCGCTCACCGCGAAGGACATGGAGGACATCAAGACCGCGATGTCCTTCCAGTGCGAATACCGGCGGTGAGCTTCCCCCAAGAACGCCACCGACATGGAGATGGCGCGGCAGCTCGCCAACGTCGCCGGCGAGCCGTGGCGCCACAAGCCGGCGATGATCGCCAAGATCGAGCGCAGCGAGGCGATCCCCGTGCTCGACCAGATCCTCAAGGCCAGCGACGGCATCATGGTCGCGCGCGGCGACTGGCGGTGGAAGTCGGCAACGCCGCGGTGCCGGCGCTGCAGAAGCGCATGATCCGCATGGCACGCGAGATGGACAAGGTGGTCATCACCGCGACGCAGATGATGGAGTCGATGATCGTCAACCCGGTGCCGACGCGTGCGGAAGTGAGCGACGTGGCCAACGCCGTGCTCGACGGTACCGATGCGGTGATGCTCAGCGCCGAGACGGCCGCCGGCAAATACCCGGTGGAGACGATCACGCAGATGGCGGCGATCGCGCTCGAGGCCGAGGCCGCGGAAGACGTGACCATCGAGACCGACTTCACCAACAAGAAATTCGGCCGCATCGACCAGTCGATCGCGATGGGTGCGCTGTTCACTGCGCATCACCTTGGCTGCAAGGCCATCCTCGCGCTGACCGAATCGGGTTCGACGGCGCTGTGGATGAGCCGGCACAACGTCAAGGTGCCGATCTTCGGCCTGACGACACAGCTGGTCTCGCAGCGCAAGATGACGCTGTACCGCAATGTGCGGCCGCTGCTGATGCCGGTCTTCACCGACCGTGACCGGGCGCTGGCCGCGGCCGAGAAGCTGCTGGTCGAGCGCGGCGTGCTGCGCCCGGGCGATACCTACGCCATCACCTGCGGCGAGCCGATGGGCTACCCCGGCGGCACCAACATGCTCAAGGTCTGCCGCGTCGGCTGATGGCCAGCACGCTCACGCTCGCCGACATCGAAGCCGCCGCGCAGCGCCTGCGCGGCGAGGTGGTCGACACGCCGTGCTTGCACTCGCGCACGCTGTCGTCGCTGGCCGGCTGCGAGGTCTTCCTCAAGTTCGAGAACCACCAGTTCACCGCCTCGTTCAAGGAGCGCGGCGCGCTGAACAAGATGGCGCAGCTGAGTGCGGCCGAGCGTGCGGCCGGCGTGCTTGCCGTCTCGGCAGGCAATCACGCGCAGGGCGTGGCCTATCACGCGCAGCGCATGGGCATCCCGGCGACCATCGTGATGCCGCGCTTCGCGCCGGCGGTGAAGGTCGACAACACGCGCCGCTTCGGCGCCACCGTGGTGCTCGAGGGCGACACCTTCGACGACGCACGCTCATACGGTCTCGCGCTGGCGCAGCAGCGCGGCTACACCGTCGTGCATCCGTACGACGACCTCGCGGTGGCCGCCGGCCAGGGCACGATCGCGCTCGAGATGCTCGCGGCGCAGCCGGAGATCGACACGCTGCTGGTGGCCATCGGCGGCGGCGGGCTGATCGCCGGCATGGCGACGGCGGCCAAGGCGATCAGGCCGGGCATCGAGGTCTACGGCGTGCAGACCGAGCGCTTCCCGGCGGTGTGGAATGCCGCGCACGATGGGCATCGCGAGAGCGGCCAGGCGACCATCGCCGACGGTATCGCCGTCAAGTCGCCCGGCGCGCTGACCGTGCCCATCATCCGCGAGCGGGTGAACGACGTGCTGCTGGTCAGCGAGGACGACATCGAGCAGGCCATCCTGATGCTGCTCGAGATCGAGAAGACGGTGGTCGAGGGCGCCGGCGGCGTCGGGCTGGCGGCGCTGATGAAATACCGCGAGCGCTTCGCCGGTCGCAAGGTCGGGCTGGTGCTGTGTGGTGGCAACATCGAGCCGCTGGTGCTGGCCGAGATCATCCAGCGCGGCATGGTGAAGTCGGGCCGCCTTGCGCGGCTGAAGCTCGACATCCGTGACGTGCCCGGTGCGCTGGCCGACGTGGCCACACTGCTGGGCAAGCTCGGCGCCAACATCGATTCGGTGGAGCATCAGCGCGCGTTCACCTCGCTGTCGGTCGAGCGTGCCGAGATCGAGGTGGTGGTACAGACGCGCGGCGTCGAGCACATCGCGCAGATCCTCGAGGCGATGCGCGCTCAGGGCTACCGCGCCGAACGCATCGGTTGACGGTTCTCAAGCCGCCCTTGCGGCGGCCGGCGGAGCATGGAGATCGACCTGTTCCGGGAGATCCGCCATGACGAGCGCACCGACGAGTTGCATCCGCTGGTTCCGTGACCTGACGCTGGCCGACCTGCCACTGGTGGGCGGCAAGAATGCCTCGCTCGGCGAGATGTTCCGATCGCTCACGCCGCTGGGCGTACGCATCCCCGATGGCTTCGCCGTCACCGCCGAGGCCTACCGCGATGCCCTCGACGAATCGGATGCGTGGGTGGAATTGCACCGCGCGCTCGATGGCCTCGACAAGCGCGACGTGAAGGCGCTCGCGCGCCGGCAAGCGCTGCCGCGAGATCGTCTACGGCGCGCCGATGCCGAGGCATGTGGAGACGACGATCCGCGAAGCCTGGCGCGAGATGACGGCGCGCTTCGGCGAAGACCTCAGCGTGGCGGTGCGCAGTTCCGCCACCGCGGAGGATCTGCCCAACGCCAGCTTCGCCGGCCAGCACGACACCTACCTCAACATCCAGGGCGAGGAGGTGCTGCTCGATGCGGTGAAGCGTTGCCAGGCCTCGCTCTTCACCGACCGCGCGATCTCGTACCGCATCGACAATGGCTTCGACCACTTCAAGGTGTTCCTGTCGGTCACGGTGATGCAGATGGTGCGCAGCGATCTCGCGTCCAGTGGCGTGATGTTCAGCATCGATACCGAGTCGGGTCACCCCGACATGGTCTTCATCACCGGCGCCTGGGGCCTGGGCGAGAACGTGGTGCAGGGCGCCGTCGACCCCGATGAGTTCTACGTGCACAAGCCGACGTATCGGCAAGGTTTTCGCAGCGTGCTGCGCCGCACGTTGGGCGACAAGCAGGTGCAGATGGTCTATGCCAGCGGCCGCACGCGCGAGCCGGTGGTGAACCGCCCGACGCCCAAGGCCGACCGCGCGCGCTTCTGCCTGAGCGATGCTGACGTGCTGGAACTGGCCGGCGCCGCGATCCAGATCGAGGATCACTACGGGCGGCCGATGGACATCGAATGGGCCAAGGACGGCCCGGACGGCGCGCTGTACATCGTGCAGGCGCGGCCGGAAACGGCGGTGTCGCAGCGCAAGGCGGCGCAGATCGAGGAGTTCGTGCTCGATGGCAAGGGCGAAGTGAAGGTGCGAGGCCGCGCCGTGGGTGCGCGCATCGCCAGCGGGGCGGTGCGGCGGGTGGCCGATGCGCGCCACCTGGCCGAGTTTCGCCCGGGCGAGGTGCTGGTGGCCGACACGACCACGCCCGACTGGGAGCCGGTGATGAAGACCGCGGCCGCGATCGTCACCAACCGCGGCGGGCGCACCTGCCACGCGGCCATCGTGGCGCGCGAGCTGGGCATTCCGGCCGTGGTGGGCGCGGAGCACGCGACCACCGCGCTGGCCGATGGCGAGCGCGTGACCGTCTCGTGCGCTGAAGGTGCGATGGGCAAGGTCTATGCCGGCGAGGTGGCCTTTCACCGCGAGGTGAGCGACATCGCCGGCCTGAAGAAGCCGCGCACCGAGATCATGGTCAACCTCGGCAACCCGGAACTGGCCTTCCAGGTGAGCCAGTTGCCCTGCGATGGCGTGGGGCTGGCGCGCATGGAATTCGTGATCAACGAGCACATCAAGGTGCACCCGATGGCGGTGCTGCATCCCGAGCGCATCGCGGACGAGAGTGAGCGTGCGCAGGTGATGGGCCTGATCGCCGGGCATGCCGATGGAGCGAGCTACTTCATCGAGCGGCTCGCCGAAGGCATCGGCACCATCGCGGCGGCGTTCTATCCGCGGCCGGTGATCGTGCGGCTGTCGGACTTCAAGAGCAACGAGTACGCCGCGCTGGTTGGCGGCCGCGCGTTCGAGCCGCACGAGGAGAACCCGATGATCGGCTTCCGCGGTGCGGCGCGCTACGTGCATCCGGCCTACGCCGAGGGCTTCGCACTCGAATGCCGGGCGCTCAAGCGTGTGCGCGACGAGATGGGGCTGACCAACCTGAAGGTGATGGTGCCGTTCTGCCGCCGGCTCGACGAAGCGCGGCGTGTGCTCGCTGCCATGGCCAGCCAGGGCCTCGCGCGCGGCGTGAACGGCCTGCAGGTCTATGTGATGTGCGAGATCCCGAACAACGTGCTGCTGATCGACGAGTTTGCCGAGTTGTTCGACGGCTTCTCGATCGGCTCGAACGACCTGACGCAGCTGACGCTGGGCGTGGACCGCGACAGCGAGATCGTCGCCGAGTCGTTCGACGAGCGCGATCCGGGCATGCTGAAGATGCTGCGGCCGTCGAGGGCGCGAAGCGCAACGGCCGGCACAGCGGCATCTGCGGGCAGGCGCCGAGCGACCACCCGGAGATTGCGAAATACCTCGTCGGCCTCGGCATCGACAGCATCAGCCTGACGCCCGACACCGTGCTGCGCACGATGCGCATGCTGGCCGAGATCGAAGCAGCAAAGGCTTGAGGAACTCGGCTCGCATCCCCCGGCTTGCGGAGGTGCTTCGGTCAGTTTGCAGGCAGGTCGATCGCTAAAATTGTTGTAGTTACCGCCAGGTTACAGCCGCCGGCGCTTGGCGAAGCCACCGATTCAAACCCCCGGAGAGTCCTCATGCCACTCGTCTCGATGCGCCAGCTGCTCGACCATGCCGCCGAAAACGGCTATGGCATCCCCGCCTTCAACGTCAACAACCTGGAGCAGGTGCAGGCGGTGATGCAGGCAGCGAACGAGGTCGGTGCCCCGGTGATCCTGCAGGCCAGCGCCGGCGCCCGCAAGTACGCCGGCGAGCCTTTCATCAAGCACCTGATCCAGGCCGCGACCGAGTCTTATCCGCACATCCCGCTGGTGATGCACCAGGACCATGGCACCACGCCCGGCGTGTGCGAAGGCGCTATCAAGCTAGGCTTCGGCTCGGTGATGATGGACGGCTCGCTGCGCGAAGACGGCAAAACGCCGGCGGACTTCGACTACAACGTGCAGGTCACGCGCAAGGTGGTGGACATGGCCCACGCCGTCGGCGTGACCGTCGAAGGCGAGCTCGGCTGTCTGGGCAACCTGGAGACGGGCGACGCCGGCGAGGAAGACGGCATCGGCGCTGCCGGCAAGCTGGACCACAGCCAGATGCTGACCGACCCGGAAGAAGCCGCCGTCTTCGTGAAGGCCACGCAGCTCGACGCGCTGGCGATCGCGATC
Organism: Piscinibacter aquaticus; assembly: GCA_007994965.1. Classification (GTDB taxonomy): domain Bacteria; phylum Pseudomonadota; class Gammaproteobacteria; order Burkholderiales; family Burkholderiaceae_C; genus Piscinibacter; species Piscinibacter aquaticus. The sequence continues at coordinate 214,400 of VOPW01000001.1, forward strand.
GGCACCAGCCACGGTGCCTACAAGTTCAGCCGCAAGCCCACCGGCGACATCCTCGCCATCGGCCGCGTGAAGGAGATTCACAAGCGCATTCCGAACACGCACTGGTGATGCACGGCTCCTCGTCGGTGCCGCCGGAACTGCTGGCGATCATCAACCAGTACGGCGGCAAGATGAAGGAGACCTACGGCGTGCCGGTCGAGGAGATCCAGGAAGCGATCAAGCACGGCGTGCGCAAGATCAACATCGACACCGACATCCGCCCGGCGATGACCGGTGCGGTGCGCAAGTTCCTGGCCGAGAACCCCGACAAGTTCGATGCGCGCGAGTGGTTGAAGCCCGCCCGCGAGGCCGCCTACAAGGTCTGCAAGCAGCGCTACCTCGAATTCGGCTGCGAAGGCCGGGCTGCCAAGATCAAGCCGCAGCCGCTGAGTGAGGTCGCCCAGCGCTACGCGCGAGGCGAACTGGCCCAGACGGTGGTCTGAGGGCTTCGCACCAAGGTCCCGGAACCCGGCTTCGGCCGGGTTTTTTCATGGGGCCGGTTCGTAGAATTCGACGATTTCCCACCCCTGCGCCCGAGCGGCGACCGAAGGACACCCATGACTGCCGGCCTCTACGAAAGCTCCCTCCACTCGCTGCCGCTGGTTGCCCGGGGCAAGGTGCGCGACAACTATGCGGTGGGCGAGGATCGCCTGCTGATGGTGGCGACCGACAGGCTGAGCGCCTTCGACGTCGTGATGAACGAGCCGATCCCCGGCAAGGGCGAGATGCTGACGAAGATGGCGCTGTTCTGGTTTGCCAGGCTGGGCCACATCGTGCCCAACCACCTGACCGGTGAGGACCCCGAGAGCGTGGTGGCGCCGGACGAGCGCGAGCAGATCCGCGGCCGCTCGATGCTGGTGAGGCGCCTGAAGCCGCTGCCGGTGGAGGCCGTGGTGCGCGGCTACACGGCCGGCAGCGGCTGGAAGGAGTACCAGCAGAGCCAGAGCGTGTGCGGTGTGAAGCTGCCCGCCGGCCTGAAGAACGCCAGCAAGCTGCCTGAGCCGATCTTCACGCCTGCGACCAAGGCGGCCGTGGGCGACCACGATGAGAACATCAGCTTCGAGCGCATGGAGGAAATCATCGGCGCCGAAATGGCGGCCAAGGTGCGGGAACTGTCGATCCGCCTCTACAAGGAGGCGGCCGATTACGCGTTGACGCGCGGGATCATCATCGCCGACACCAAGTTCGAGTTCGGGCTCGACGAGCAGGGCACGCTCACGCTCATGGACGAAGTGCTGACTCCGGATTCATCGCGCTTCTGGCCCGTCGAGGGTTACAAGGAGGGTTCGAATCCGCCGAGTTTCGACAAGCAGTATGTGCGAGATTGGCTCGAGAGCGTTCGGGTGGACGGGCGGGCTTGGGACAAGAGGGCGCCGGCGCCGCATCTTGATTCGGTGGCGATCAGACAGACCGCAGGTAGGTATCGAGAAGCGTTGAAACAACTCGTGGAGTGATCATGAATTCAGCCTTTCTCAACGTCCTCGACGCGAAGATCGCTGCCTCGGCAGGAGAAGAACGGGTCGCCCGGCTTGCCGAGCGGGCAGCCTATCTCGCGCGCTCTGGCCAAGTCGAAGAGTCGCGGGGAGCAAATAGACGTCATTCGGCGAGAGCATTCTGCTTTAGGGGGCGGACCTCTGCGTTGCTGAACCTCGCCGACGGACTCTGTCACTACTACAAGAATGTCAGTCCGATGGCAGCCGACCGATTCGCTCGCGCTCGTGCAATTGCTCAGGTGGGCGGTCAGTCAGACCTTGAGGGACAAGCACTGAGCTGGCTCGGCCTCGTTCACTATGGGGCTTATCGATTCGATGACATGTGCCGCTGCATAGACGAATGCATCGGCACAATAAATTGCACGGACAGCGTTGCTCTAGCTAGAACCAGTTTGAACATTTCGATGTCACTGCACCTCGCCAATCGATTCGACTTGGCGATGCCTTGGTATCGAAGGAGCCACCTCTTCGCGGTCGAACTGCATGACGAAGCGATGATCAGCGCGATGCTCCACAATATGGCTGCACTTTGGCTGTCCAACTGTCGCAATTCCCAGCTAGGAGGTCCAAAAACCTCGGACCAGTCTCGTCAGGCGCTTTCCGGCGCCATATCGAGCTTTAATTTCGACGGCCTCGTCGGGCTATCAGCGCTTAGCGTGTTGACGCCCCTTCTCGAGGCACAGATTTGCTCGCTTGGTGCCGAATACGAACGGGCGGTGAGTCTTTACGACAAGTGCAGCGAAGAGTTTGATGTGGTTTCACTCCACAACTGGGGCACTTGGATGTTGGCTGACCGGGAGTGGTGTCAGCTCGCGCTAGGAAGGTCGGACAGTCCGGCAGAGGTTTTCAATCGGATCTACGAATCCGTGAGTGCGGTACGCCAAGCGGATGAAAGAGCCGCTACCCTTTCTCGCTTGGCTGCAGGGTGGAGTATGCTCGGGTTCGAAGCCCGATCGAGAGAATGCGAAGAGCAGGCTGCGGTTTGTTGGCGCGAATTCTCAGAATTGCAGGCATACGTGCTCGACAGAGTAACAAACTCGCGTGGGTCAAGCCTCTTGGAGCAGCGCTTCCCGCTATAACGCATGTCCTACTTCCTGCTTGTCGCGCTACGCCCATCTCCCTAGAGCTCCTGGTCGGCGAGCCTTGGCAAGTCGGTGCGGTGACGGACTATCAGGGCGATATTTCGTGGTTCTGCCCCCCGGCAAGCAATCTTCAGCGCTCCCAGGCGGTTGCCAAGTCTGGCACTTTCCGACAACCCCATTCCTCGCGCCAAGCCTGACAACAGTCCAGCCCGAAACGCATCCCCGCATCCCGTCGGATCGACCACGGCCTCTGCCTTCTCGCCGGCGACATGCGTCCGCCGCCCCTGTTCCCACACATCGCAGCCCTCCGCACCGAGCGTCACGATCACGCCCTTGAGGTGTGAGTTGGAGAGCGACTCGAGTGTCAGCCCCGTGCGGTCGCACAGCATCTTCGCCTCGTAGTCGTTCACGGCCACCCAGGCGGCCTTGGCGATGAAGGCCTTCAGTTCGTCTCCGTTGAACATCGGCAGGCCCTGGCCCGGATCGAAGATGAACGGAATGCCTGCCTCGGCCAGCTGGGCGGCGTGCTGCAGCATCGCGTCGCGGCCGTCCGGTGCCACGATGGCCAGCTGGATGTCCTTGCGGTTCTTCGGCACCGCCGTCAGGTGCGCGTGCTGCATCGCGCCCGGGTGGAACGCGGTGATCTGGTTGTTGTCGGTATCGGTGATGATGATCGCCTGCGCCGTGTAGCTGTCCTCGATCACCTTCACGTACTCGGTGCTCGCGCCCCAGCCGCTGATTCGCTCCATGTAGCCCTGTCCGTCAGACCCGAGCGTCGCCATGATCAGCGGCTCGACGCCGAGCTGCGCCAGCGAATAGGCGATGTTGCCGGCGCAGCCGCCGAATTCGCGGCGCAGCGTCGGCACGAGGAACGACACGTTGAGGATGTGCACCTGCTCGGGAAGGATCTGCTCCGAGAAGCGGCCCGGAAAGGTGGTGATGGTGTCGAAGGCGAGCGAGCCGCAGATGAGGACGGACATGAAGACTCCGCTGATGGTGTTCGAGAGGTGGGGAGCGTCGCGCGAGGCGCTCCCTACGGGTAGAAGATCTCGACCGTGTAGCCGGTGACGCGCAGCGCGCCGGTGGAAATCGTGGTCTGCAGCGTGGTCTCGGCGCCTGGGCCGATCTCCGCAGAGCGCGCGCGCAGTTCCCGCGGGTTCAACGCGCGCCGCGCCAGCAGTTCGCCGTTGGCATCGGTCAACGTCAGCTCCAGCCAGGGCAGGGCCGCCACGGTGGTCGCCCGGTTGCGCAGCACCACGCTGAACCGGAAGGCGTCTCCGGCCGCAGCCTTGGCCAGGGCCGTGCTCGACGACGATGTCTTCCAGACGCCGCGGCGCCTCGATCGTGCAGCCCGACCACGCGCACCACGCGTGCAGGGCGGGCGCCGCGCCAGCAGCCGCGCCGCGACCGCATCGCGGTAGTGATGAGCGGCCTGGCCCGCGAGCAGCAGGCTCAGTGCAAAGGCCAACAGGCCGAGCAGCCTGCGCATGCCCGACGACTGCCAGCGCGCCTCGCGTTCGGCCTCGCGCACGAAGGCAGGTGCCTCGTCGGGGTCGATCGACGAAGGGCCGTCGGCCCGCGCGGACGTCAGATCCGGCAGCGGCGCCAGCGCATCGTCGGGCACGTCGGTGTCGAAGCGGGCGTCCGCAAAGTCGGGGCCCTTCTTGCTGCGGTCCGGGCCACCGAGCCCGGTGAGCGCGCCGAAGCCGGTGCGGCGCGACGTGCCGAGCAACTGTTCGTCGATCTTGTCGACGAGATCGGGATCCGGCTGCTCCTCCTCGCGCTCCTCGTCGAACGGCGCGCTGGCCGGTGTCATCTGCTTGGACTCCGACCACTCCGGCGGGGAGTCGCGGTCCAGGTCGAACAGGCCCTCGAGTGCGTTGAAGACCTCGTTGCAGCGCCCGCAGCGCACCCATCCTTCGGAGACCTTGAGCTGGTCCTGCACCACGCGGAAGACGGTTCCGCAGGAGGTGCAGCGTGTGGCGAGCTCATGTGCGGATCATGCCATCCGGCCTGTCATCAGCGCCCAGCCTTCGTCACGGTCGGCGACCTCGAGCGTGAGCCATGGCGCATACGCGGCCTTCAGCTCGTCGGTCTGCCGCTCCAGGATGCCGGCCAGAACGAGATGGCCACCTCCGGCCACGTGCGCGCTCAGCAGCGGCGCGAGCAGCTTCAACGGCGTGGCCAGGATGTTCGCGTAGACCAGCGGGTAGCTGCCGGATGCGAGGTCCGGCAGCCCGGCATTCACCGTGACGCCGTTGGCCATCGCATTGGCGCGCGTCGATTCGACGGCGGACGGGTCGATGTCGACGGCGTCGATGGCCGTGGCGCCGTGCAGCGCCGCGCCGATCGCCAGGATGCCGGAGCCGCAGCCGTAATCGAGCACGCGCGTCCAGCTTGCCGACAGTGCCGCCGCGTGGTGCGCCGTCCAGCGCAGGCACATGCGCGTGGTCGGGTGCGTACCGGTGCCGAAGGCCGGGCCCGGGTCGAGCCGGATCACCCGCTGCGCACCGGCCGGCACCTCGTGCCAGCTCGGCACGATCCAGAAGCCGTTCGAGATTTCGACCGGCGCGAACTGCGACTGCGTCAGCCGCACCCAGTCCTGCTCCTGCACCGGCCGCATCGCGACGAGCGACACGTCGCTCGCCCAGTCCTGCGCCAGCAGCAGGGTCGCGGCCTCGGTGGCGGCCGTGTCGTCGTCGAACAGCGCGACGATTCGCGAACGCTGCCAGCCGCCGGCCGGGGCCGGCATGCCCGGCTCGCCGAACAGCGCCTTTTCGGCGTCGGTATCGGCATCGGCATCCTCGACCGAGGCCGACAGCGCGCCGAGTTCGTCGATCAGTGCATCGGTGACCGACTCGACCACGCCCTCCGGCGCGAGCAGCAGCAACTCGACCATCGCCACCCGATCAACGCTTGTGCTCGGCCATCCACCCTTCGAGGTAGTGGATGCTGGTGCCGCCCTCGACGAACTTGGCGTCGACCATCAGTTCGCGGTGCAGCGGAATGTTGGTCAGGATGCCCTCGACCACCGTCTCCGACAGCGCGATGCGCATGCGCGCGAGCGCCTGGTCGCGCGTGTCGCCGTGGGCGATGATCTTGCCGATCATCGAGTCGTAGTTGGGCGGCACGAAATAGTTCGTGTAGGCGTGCGAGTCCACGCGCACCCCGGGGCCACCGGGCGGATGCCACATGGTGATGCGGCCGGGCGAGGGCGTGAACTTGTACGGATCCTCGGCATTCACCCGGCATTCGATCGCGTGGCCGCGCATCTGGATGTTGCGTTGCGAGAATGGCAGCTTCTCGCCGGCCGCGACGCGGATCTGCATCTGCACGATGTCGATGCCGGTCACGAGTTCGGTTACCGGGTGCTCCACCTGCACGCGCGTGTTCATCTCGATGAAATAGAACTCGCCGTCCTGGTAGAGGAACTCGAAGGTGCCCGCACCGCGGTAGCCGATCTTCTTGCAGGCGGCGGCGCAGCGGTCGCCGATGCGCTCGATCACACGGCGCGGGATGCCCGGCGCCGGCGCCTCCTCGATGATCTTCTGGTGGCGGCGCTGCATCGAGCAGTCGCGCTCGCCGAGCCAGACGGCATTCTTGTGCTGGTCGGCCATCACCTGGATCTCGATGTGGCGCGGCCGCTCGAGAAACTTTTCCATGTAGACGGCCGGGTTGCCGAAGGCCGCGCCGGCCTCGCCCCGCGTGGTCTGCACCGCGTGGATCAGCGCCGCTTCGGTGTGCACCACGCGCATGCCACGACCACCGCCGCCGCCGGCGGCCTTGATGATCACCGGGTAGCCGATCGTGCGCGCGATGCGGATGATCTCCTTCGGGTCGTCGGGCAGCGCGCCTCGGAGCCGGCACGCAGGGCACGCCGGACTTGATCATCGCCTGCTTGGCCGAGACCTTGTCGCCCATCAGCCGGATCGACTCGGGCGTCGGGCCGATGAAGGTGAAGCCGCTGCGCTCGACGCGCTCGGCGAAGTCGGCGTTCTCCGACAGGAAGCCGTAGCCAGGGTGGATGGCCTCGGCATCGGTCACCTCGGCCGTCGAGATGATCGCCGGCATGTTGAGGTAGCTCTGCGCGGAGGGCGCCGGGCCGATGCACACGGCCTCGTCGGCCAGCTTGACGTACTTGGCGTCGCGGTCGGCCTCGGAGTACACCACCACCGACTTGATGCCCATCTCGCGACAGGCGCGCTGGATGCGCAGGGCGATTTCGCCGCGGTTGGCGATCAGGATCTTCTTGAACATCGAGTGGCGCTCACTCGACGATGAACAGCGGCTGGCCGAACTCGACCGCCCTGGCCGTTCTCGCACAGGATCTTGACGATCTTCCCGGCCTTGTCCGATTCGATCTCGTTCATGATCTTCATCGCCTCGATGATGCAGACCGGCTCGCCTTCCTTGACCTCGCTGCCCACCTCGACGAACGGCTTGCCACCCGGGCTGGACGAGCGGTAAAAGGTGCCGACCATGGGCGACTTCACGACGTGGCCAGTCTCCGTCGGCGCAGCCGCCGCCGGCGCTGCGGCCGCGACCGGCGCCGCGGCCACCGCCACCGGCGCTGGCATGGCAGGCGCCGGCATCTGCGCCACGCTGGCCGCCGGCACCATCGCGACGCCGGCCGGGTCGGCCTTGACGATGCGGACCTTGCCGTCGGCCTCGGTGATTTCGAGTTCCGAGATGTTCGATTCGGACACCGGGTCGATCAGTGTCTTGAGCTTGCGAAGGTCCATGCTCTCTCCAACGGTAGTTCGAGGTCTTCGGTCTCTGAAGGTGCGTCTGTCCCGAATTCGCGCTCAACGGCCAGCAAGATCCGGCAAGTCGCCGTTGCTGACGGCGCGCCGGATCGGCATCCCGAGGTCTCGCGAAGCTGCCAAAGCGCCAGGCTGGGAAGCGAAATGGGGAGCGAAGGCCGCGACTTTACGCGCTTTGTGCGCATTTGGGCGCAATTGACAAGCCGCGCCCTTCGTGCTTACGAAGAAGGCCGGAGATCAGGCGATCTGGGCCTTCCAAGCCGCCAGATCGGGCTCCTTCAGGGCACCGAGGTGGCGGCTGCGCACCGCGCCGGCGCGGTCGAGCACGATCGTGAAGGGCAGCCCGCCTTGCTGGTTGCCGAGGGATCGGCCGAATTCGATGCCATCGAGCCCGGCGAGTCCGACCGGCAGCGCGAGCGGCCGCTTGCGCAGGAACTCGCGCACCGGCGTCGGGCTGTCCACCGCCAATCCCACGACCGACCAGCCGGCTGCCGCGTTCTGTGTGTGGAAGGCGTCGAGCAAGGGCAGTTCGGTCACGCAAGGCGGGCACCGGTGGCCCAGAAATTGAGAACCAGTGGTTTGCCACGAAAGTTGGCCAGCACCAACTCTCCCCCTCCGGTCGTTCGAAGCGGCTTTCCCAGAAGCCGGCTGGCAGCGCCGATTCCTGCGGACGCAATCGCCACCGGGCCACACCGGCACCGAGCACCGCCGCCGCCGCGCCTACGCCGGCCGCCAGGAGCAGAGGGCGGCGCTTCATGACGCGGCCATCAGCCGGCGCAGTGCCGGCAAGTCGCCACAGGCGCTGAGGCCTCGCGCATCGGGCTTGAGCGCACCGCGAAGGTCGTCGTGGTCGAGCACGGTCAGGTGCACGGTGACCACCTCACCGAGTTCGCGACTCGGGCTGGAGACGGTCAGCACGTCGACACTCTCGCCGCGCGGGCCCGGCCGGCTGCCGACGTCGTACGGCACGCCGAGGTCGATGAGAAAGATCTCGGCCTGCTTGGAATCGTCGCAGTAGAGCTGAAGGTGCACGGCCGACAGCCGGGTGGCCGTTCCGCGCCAGACCGCGCCGGCCAGGTGCGGCCTGAGCGGCGCCGGGCGCTCCATCCACTGGGCCGCCACGGCACGAAGGGCGCGCAGTTCTTCGGGCTGGGTGTCGGCGCAGAACAGCTGCAGATAGGCCCTCACCTCGTCTTCTACGGCCTCGTTGGCCGGCATCTCGGCCGGCCGCACGCTGTGGCGGCCCAGCGCCTTGGCCGCCTTGCGCTTGGCCGGGCCGTACTCCATGCCTTCTTCGACCACCAGTCGGGCGGCGGCCGCAGCAATCTCTTCGGTCAGGGTCGGGACCATCGGCTCATTCTAGGCAGGGCCCCAAGACCGGGCCGAAGCCCGGGATCAGGGTGGGTCGATCGCACCCATGCGTGCCGCGATGGTCGCGGCCCGACCGGCCACGTAGGCGGAGTTGGGCCGCTTTTTCGAAGCGTTTGGGCGCTGGCAGCATCACCGCCAGTCGCGCCGCCTGCGTCGGCCCGAGCGTCTGTGCGGTGGCACGGAAGTAGTGACGCGCCGCGGCCTCGGCACCGAAGAGTCCCTCGCCCCACTCCACGTTGTTCAGATAGATCTCGAGGATGCGCTGCTTGGACAGCAGGGCTTCCAGCATCATCGTGATCAGGAACTCCTGGCCCTTGCGAGCCAGGCTGCGCTCGCTGCCGAGAAAGAGGTTCTTGGCGAGTTGCTGGGTGATCGTCGAGCCGCCCACCACCTTCACCGGCCGCGGGGCCGGCGCCTTGCCTTGAGGGGGAGCGCGCCGCCAGCCGCTCGGCCAAGGCCTCGGCGCGCTGGTTGCGCTCCCACGCCTTTTCGATCGCATCCCAGTCGATGCCGCTGTGCTCGGCAAACTCGGCGTCCTCGGACGCGATCACCGCGCGCTTGAGGTTCGGCGAGATGCGCGCGTAATCCACCCATTGCTGGGCCCAGGCGATCTGCTGCTTTTCCACCAGCAGCCGCCATGCCTCCGAACGCTGGAAGGTGGTGGACTGTGGGTCGATCGCGGTCATGAGCGCGACGCGCACGAGGAAGTACAGCTGCAGCGCGATGAACGACAGCACCAGCAGCGTCAGCAGGCGCGCCAGCGCGCGCATCGCGGCGCGCATCAGCCAGCCTTCGCCGCCAGCCGTGCCCGAAGCGCCGCCAGCACCGGCGACGTCTCCGGTCGCACGCCGCGCCAGACGAAGAAGGCTTCGGCCGCCTGCTCGACCAGCATGCCCAGGCCGTCGCGGCCGCTCGCGCCGTGCGCTTCGGCCCAGGCGAGGAAGCCCTTCGCGGCCGGCCCGTACATCATGTCCAGCGCGAGTGCGCCCGGCGCGAGCACGCGTGCATCGACCGGGATGTCGGCGCCCTGCAGGCTGGATGCGGTGGCGTTGATCACCACGTCGAAGCCCGCGCCCGCCTGGTCCGGCGTGATGGCCGACAGCGTCGTGGCCGCGGCCACGTCGGCATGGCGCGCGACCAGTGTCTGCGCCTTCGAAAGGGTGCGGTTGGCCACCACCAGCGAGGAGGGTTGCGCCTCCAGCAGCGGCCCGAGCGCACCGGCGGCCGCACCGCCCGCGCCGATCAGCAGCACGCGTCGCCCGGCCAGCGCCATGCCGGCGTTGCGCTCGATGTCGCGCACGAGGCCGACGCCATCCGTGTTGTCGGCGAGCCAGCCGCCCTCGTCGTCGCGATCGAAGCGCAGCGTATTGGCGGCCTGCGCGCGCTCGGCCCGCGGCGTCCGGCGCGCGGCGAGTTCGAAGGCCTCGAACTTGAAGGGCACGGTCACGTTGCAGCCGCGCACGGGGCCGGCCGAATGGTCGGCAGCGAACGCACGCACCGTCGTCGCAAAGGCATCGAGCGGGCACAGCAACCGCCCATAGTCGACCGACTGCCCGGTCTGCCGCGCAAACTCGGCATGGATGAAGGGCGACTGGCTGTGCTCGACGGGATGGCCCGCCACCGCGTAGCGGTCGGGAAGCGCGCCGCTCATTGCGCGCTCAGCGTGGTCGACAGGCCCTCTTCGCGCGTGAAGCGGAAGCGCGAGGTGATCACCAGCTGGTCGGCCTTGCGCCGCATCGCCGTCGTGAAGGGCCCGAAGGGCGCCGCCGCCTTCACGATGGCCACCGCCCGCCGGTCGAGGATGGGCGAGCTGGACGGCCGCACGACCTCGGTGTCGATCACCCGGCCTTCGGCATCCACCGTCACGTTCATCACCAGCTCGCCATAGAGCTTCTTGCCCTGGTACTCGGGAAGTTGCGCGTGCCGCGCTCCTCGATCTTGCGGCGCAGCTGGTCGTAGTAGAGCGCGTAGACCTCTTCGCGCGTGGCCGGGCTGATGTATCGCCGCTTCGGCCGCGCGTTCTCCTCGTTGATGCGCTTCTCGATCTCGGCGAGCAGCTCGATCAGCCGGCGGCGCTTCTCTTCCAGCGCACGCTCCTGCGGCGAGCCCTGGTCGCGCCGCGGGTCGGGCGGCGGCAGCAGCGCGAGCTCGCGGCGCATCTGCGCGAGCAGCTGCTGCTGCGTTTCCTGCAGCTGCTCGATCTGGCGGCGCGCATCTTCGGTGGCGTCGCCGAGTTCCATCGTTGCCGAGGGCGGTAGCGGCGAGGTGGCGCGGCCGCGCTCGGCCTCGCCGCCACCTTGCAGGTTGGCCTGCGCGATCGCGGCGGCCACCGAAGGCGCCTCGCCCGAGCGCGAGTTGACGAGAATGACCTCCAGCGGCGTGTCCTGGAAGATGCGGTTGAAGCCTTCCGGGTCGACGAAGCGCACGCCCAGCAGCGCGGCATGCACCGCGACCGAGAACGCCAGCGCGATCTGCAGGGTCGAGAGCTTGCGCAGCGCCTTGATCATGGCGGGCTCAGTTCGTCGCGGCGGCCGTGCCGCCTTCCGTGGGCGATTCGTCGCCGGCGACATCGATCGCCAAGGTCAGCGGCCCGGCGCTCTCGGTCGCCTCTTCGGCCTCCGCGTCATCGACCACCGCATCGTCGGCCGTGGTCGCCGGATCGTCGATGCGGCCGAGCAGGTTGGCATGCACGTCCAGCGTCAGCAGATCGGTGCCGGTGATCTTCACCCGAACGCGCGCGCCGCGCGGCCCCCTCCGCGCCGAGGGCGCGGAACACCAGCGGCAGCGTGTCGGCGCGCACCAGACCGTCCTTCATCACGGCGGCGTCGAGTTCGCTGATGCCGTTCTGCTCCAGGTGGCGCAGCGTCCAGTAGCGCTCGATCGCCGACTGGAAGCCGTTGTATTCGGCATAGGCCGCATCGAAGGCCGAGATGATCGAGAACAGTGCCGCATCCTTGGGCTTGAAGGGCGCCGCCAGCGCCGCGGTGCGGCCGTGCCGCGCGCGCAGGCGATGATCTGCCATTGGTTGACCGGTCGACGTAGCGCCGCAGCGGCGAGGTCGCCCACGTACTGCGCCACGCCCATGCCCGCGTGCGGCGCCGGCTTCACGCCCATGCGCACCTTCACGCCCGGCGCCAGGCTGGCCGGCTGCGGTAGATGCCCGGCACGCCGCACTCGGCCAGCCAGCCGCCCCAGGTGCTGTTGGCCAGGATCATCGCCTCGGCGACGATCAGGTCCAGCGGCGCGCCGCGCTGCCGCGTGCTGATCACCACCCGCTCGTTGCCCTGCGGCTCGCGGCTGTCGTTGCCTTCGAGGCGGAAGGTGTAGTCGGGCCGGTTGAAGGTCTCGGTTTGCCGCGCACCACCTCGCGCCGCGCCTTCAGGTGGCGCGCCGGGCGGAAGGCGAAGGCGAGCTCGGTAGCGTGGTCGTAGGGCGCCGACGCGTCGCCGGTCAGCGAGGCCTCGGTGATGATCGCATCGAGCTGGTCGTGGCGCAGGTTGGAGACGATGCGCACGCGCTCCAGCTTGGTCTCGCTGGCCTTCACCTCGAGCGTGGCTTCGTCGAGCGAGACGTACAGCGACACCGCCGGGCAGTCGCGGCCGGCCGTCAGCGTGTAGACCTGCACCACCTCGTCGGGCAGCATGGTCAGCTTCCAGCCCGGCATGTAGACGGTGGAGAGACGGTCGCGCGCGAGCTTGTCGAGCGCCGAATCGGTGGCGATGGCCAGCCCCGGCGCGGCGATGTGGATGCCGAACACCACCGTGCCGGTGCCCAGGCCCTGCACCGACAGCGCGTCGTCGATCTCGGTGGTGTGCGAATCGTCGATCGAGAAGGCCTGCGCCGGCGACAGCGGCAACTCGTCCTTCACCGCCGGCGCCGTCACCGCCGGGAAGCCGGTGCCCTTGGGGAAGTTGTCGAACAGGAAACGCTTCCAGTGGAACTGGTAGGGCGAATCGATCGCGCCCGCGGCCTTCAGCAACTCCAGCGGCGGCTTCTGCGAGCGCTTCGCCGCCTCGACCACCGCCTTGTATTCGGCGGCGTTCTTGTCCGGCTTGAAGAGGATCTTGTAGAGCTGCTCGCGCACCGGCGCCGGGCACTGGCCCTGGACCATCTCGCCGGCCCAGGCCTCGATCTGCGCCTGCAGCGCCTTCTTGCGCTCGATGCCCAGCAGCGCGGCCTTGACCGTCTCTTCCGGCGCCTTCTTGAAGTTGCCCTTGCCGAGGCGGCGGAAGTAGTGCGGCGCCTCGAACAGCCGGAACAGCGCCGCGGCCTGCTTCTCGACGCCGGCGCTGGCCTCGAAATAGTCGCGTGCCAGCTCGGCGAAGCCGAACTCCTGCTCGGGGGCGAATTCCCAGGCGAGGTCGAGGTCGATGTCGCGGGCGAGTGTCTGCGCCGAGGCAATCAGCTCGGCAGGCTGCGGCTTGTCGAACTTCAACAGCACGTTGGCCGATTTCACCTTGACGCGCTTGCCGGAGTCCAGCTCGATCTGCATCGAGCTGTCGGCTTCGGTCATCACGCGGCCGGCCTGGAATTTGCCGGCGTCCTCGAACAGGGCATACATATCGGGCGGATTGTCGCCTGAAGGCGGTGGCCCTCAGTAGGTTCTGCCCTTGCGGTACTGGGCATGCGAGCGCGGCGAGAGTGTCGTGGTTCGCGAAAGGGCCGCGAACGAAGCGCCGGCGTGGGCGTGGCAGATCGCCGGGCCGAGCGCATCGGCGGCATCCTTGCCCGGCTCGCCGGGCAGCGCGAGCAGCCGCGCCACCATCGCCTGCACCTGCTCCTTGCGCGCCTGGCCGTGGCCGACCACCGCCTTCTTCATCTGCAGCGCGGTGTATTCCGACACCGCCAGATCGGTGGAGACCAGCGCCGCCAGCGCCGCGCCGCGCCCTGGCCGAGCAGCAGGGTCGACTGCGGATTGACGTTGACGAAGACGATTTCCATCGAGGCGCAGTCGGGCCGGTAGCGCGCGGTGACCTCGCGCACGCCCTCGAAGATGATCTTCAGCCGCCCGGGAAGATCACCGATCGCGGCAGCGTCGGTTCGGATCGTGCCGCTGGCCACGTAGTGCAGCTTCGCGCCTTCGGTCTCGATGACGCCGAAGCCGGTGGTGCGCAGGCCGGGGTCGATGCCGAGGATCTTCATCGGTCTGCTCAGGCGCGCAGGCTGAAATACCAGCGCACGGCGTGGAAGAACACCGGCGCCGCGAAGCACAGCGGCGCCACGCGGTCGAGCAGGCCGACCGCGCCGGTCACCGACACCTTGCCGCCCCAGCTGCGCACGCCCGCATCCTTCTTCAACGCCTTCATCACGAACTCGCCGAAGGTGCCGCTGCCGCCGGCAATGAAGCCCATCACCAGCGCCGGCACCGGCTTGAAGGGCGTGGCCCAGTACAACGCCGCGCCGACTATGGCTGCGGCCAGCGCGCCGGCCCACCGGGCGCGCCACGAGAACGAACGGCTGATCGCGCGTGCCACCGGCCGGCGGCGCAGCCAGCGGCTGGCCGCCTCCTGCGCGATCTGCGCGGTGGCGACCACGACGACGAGGTACAGCACCATGAAGGCGCCGCGGTCGGCATAACGCGGCAGGTCGAGCAGCAGCAGCGCGGGTGCGTGGCTCATGCCGTAGACGCAGACCATCACGCCCCACTGGATCTTCGCGGTGCGTTCGAGGAAACGCGTCGGGTCATTGCCGAAGGCGCTGATCACCGGGATGGCGAGGAAGACGTAGACCGGGATGAAGACAGTGAACAGGTCGAAGTGACGCGTCGCCACGATCACGTATTGCACCGGCAGCACGACGAAGAAGGCCAGCAGCAGGCTGCGGTGATCGCCGCGGCGCGTGTGCGTGAGCGTGACGAATTCGCGCAGCGCCACGAACGACAGCACGCCGAACAGCAGCGTCGACACGACGGCGCCGGCGATCCAGGCCACCCAGAACAGCACCGCGCCAGCCCACACGGCGCGCAGGTCGCGCACGAAGCGGTCGAACAGTTCCTGGTCGGCCGGCGTGCGCTCGCGCACCGAGCGCGTGGTGGCCACGATGCTGACGATCGCCAGCAGCCCGAACAGCAGCACGAACAGCAGGGCTACCTGCTGGTCGACGGAGAGGTCGCGCAGCGAACCCATGTCAGGCGACTTCCCGTAGCGCGATCACCGCCGCGCGTGCGCGATCGAGGAAGGCACGCTTGTCCTCGCCCGGCTGCAGCTGCAGCGGTGCGCCGAAGGTCACCGAGCAGAGGATGGGCACCGGCACGACCTCGCCCTTGGGCATCACCCGCTGCACGTTGTCGATCCAGGCCGGGATCAGCTGCACCTCGGGGAAGGCTTCGGCGGGTGATACAGGCCCGCCTTGAACGGCGCCGGGTCGGCCGCGAAGCCGCGTGTGCCTTCTTCGGGGAAGATCACCAGCGAATCGCCGTTGCGCAGCGCTTCCATCAGCGGCTCGAGCGGGTCCTCGTCCGCCCGGCGCTGTCGCGACACGTAGACCGCGTTGAAGATCTCGCGCGTGATCCAGTGCTTGAGCTTGCTCGAGGTCAGTAGTCGCGCGCGGCGATCGGCCGCGTCACCGCGCGCAGCTCGCGCGGCAGCGCCGCCCAGATCAGCACCCAGTCGAAGTGGCTCTGGTGGTTGGCGAAATAGATGCGCTGCTCGGCCTTGGGCGGGCTGCCATACCAGTGGCCCTGCGCGCCCGTGATCAAGCGGGCGAGGAAGGCGAGGAAGAGGCCCGCGAGTTCAGGCAGCTTCATCGGAAAGACCCCTTCCGCCGGGCCGCCCCAAGGAAGGGGCGCGCCCCCTTGGGGGCAGCGAGCGGAGCGAGCTTGGGGCTCACTTAGTGCCGGAAATGCCGGACACCGGTGAACACCATCGCGATGCCGCGCTCGTCCGCGGCCGCGATCACCTCGTCGTCGCGCATCGAGCCGCCGGGCTGGATCACACAAGTGGCGCCCTGGTCGATCACCACGTCCAGCCCGTCGCGGAACGGGAAGAAGGCATCGCTGGCCACCGCCGAGCCCTTCAGCGACAGGCCGGCGTGGCCGGCCTTGATCGAGGCGATGCGCGCCGAATCGAGCCGGCTCATCTGCCCGGCGCCCACGCCCAGCGTCATGCCGCCGCCGCAGTAGACGATGGCGTTGCTCTTGACGAACTTGGCCACCTTCCAGGCGAACAGCAGGTCGTCGAGCTGCGCCGTGGTCGGTGCGAGCTTGGTGACCACGCGCAGTTCCTCGCGGGCCACGTTGCGGGTGTCGCTCGATTGCACCAGCAGGCCGCCGCCGACACGCTTGAAGTCCAGCGGGTTGGTGCCGCTGCCCATCGCCACTTCGAGCAGCCGCACGTTCTGCTTGGCGGCGAAGATCGCGCGGGCTTCGGGCGTCACGCTCGGCGCGATCAGCACCTCGACGAACTGCTTGTGGGCACCGATGCGCTGCGCGGTGGCTTCATCGAGCGGGCGGTTCAGCGCGATGATGCCGCCGAAGGCGGACGTGGGGTCGGTCTGCCAGGGCCTTGGCATAGGCCTCCTCGATCGTCGCGCCCACCGCTACGCCGCAGGGGTTGGCGTGCTTGACGATCACGCAGGCCGGCGCCTCGAAGCTGCGCACGCATTCCCAGGCCGCGTCGGCATCGGCGATGTTGTTGTACGAGAGTTCCTTGCCCTGCAGCTGCTTCGCGGTGGCCAGCGTACCGGCGGCGGGCGACTTCTCGCGATAGAACGCGGCGCTCTGGTGCGGGTTCTCGCCGTAGCGCAGGTCCTGCACCTTCTGCAGGCCGAGGTTGATCTGTGCCGGGAAGGCGGCGCGCGAGCCGTCGTCCTGGATCGACGACAGGTAGTCGCTGATCGCCGCGTCGTAGTGGGCGATGCGGTTGAAGGCTGCCACCGACAGCGCGAACTTCGTCTTGCGGCTGATGCCGCCGGCCTTCAGCTCGGCCAGCACGCCCTCGTACTGCGAGGCGTCGGTGAGCACCGCCACGTCCTGCCAGTTCTTCGCTGCCGAGCGCACCATCGCCGGCCCGCCGATGTCGATGTTCTCGATCGCGTCCTCCAGCGTGCAGCCGGGCTTGGCCACCGTGGCCTCGAAGGGATAGAGGTTGACGCAGAGGATGTCGATCGTCGCGATGCCGTGGTCGGCCAGCGCCTTCATGTGCGCCGGCAGTTCGCGCCGGGCCAGCAGGCCGCCGTGAATCTTCGGGTGCAGCGTCTTCACGCGCCCGTCGAGCATCTCGGGAAAGCCGGTGTGGTCGGCCACCTCGGTCACGGCAAGGCCCGCATCGGCCAGCAGCTGGCGGTGCCGCCGGTGGACAGCAGCGTCACGCCCAATGCCGCGAGGCCCTTGGCGAGTTCGAGCACGCCCGTCTTGTCGGAAACGGAAATCAGCGCGGTGGTCATGTCGGTGTTCTTATTTGATGAGCTTGTGGTCGAGCAGCTTGCGCCGCAGCGTGTTGCGGTTGATGCCCAGCCAGTCGGCGGCGCGGCTCTGGTTGCCCTCGGCCTGCTTCATCACCGTCTCCAGCAGCGGCTTCTCGACGACGCGCAGGATCATGTCGTACATGCCGTTGGGCTCCACGCCGCGCAGGTCCTTGAAGTAGCTGTCCAGGCTGTCCCGGATGCACTCCTCGATGTGCTTCTTGCTCATGCTTGTTGTGCGAGAGAGTCGTCGTTGGCCGCGCGGCTCGTGGCCGGCAGCCGGGGGTGGGTGTCGGCGAGGCGGTCGAAGAACGCCTCCACCGCGCGCAGCTGCGCCGCGCAGTCGTCGATGCGGTTCATGTCGGCGCGGAAGTCCTCGCCGCCGGGCAGGCCGCGCACGGCCCAGCCGATGTGCTTGCGGGCACTGCGCGTGCCAGCCAGTTCGCCGTACAGGCCGTAGTGGTCGTGCAGGTGCTCGACCAGCCAGGGCCTTGGCCTGCAGCGTCTCGGGCGCTTCGAGCTCCTCGCCGGTGGCGAGGAAGTGGGCGATCTCGCGGAAGATCCACGGCCGGCCCTGCGCCGCGCGGCCGATCATGATCGCGTCGGCCTTGGTCGCCTCCAGCACGGCGCGCGCCTTCTGCGGCGAATCGATGTCGCCGTTGGCCACCACCGGGATGCCCACCGCCGCCTTCACCGCCGCGATGGTGTCGTACTCGGCGTGACCGCCGTAGCCCTGCTCGCGCGTGCGGCCGTGCACGGTGACCATCGCCACGCCGGCCGATTCGGCGATGCGCGCCAGGCGCACCGCGTTGCGCTCGGCCGGCACCAGCCGGTGCGCATCTTCAGCGTCACCGGCACGTTGCGCGGCGCGGCCGCGGCCACCACGGCCTCGATGATGGCCGCGGCCAGCGGCTCGTCCTGCATCAGCGCCGAGCCGGCCCACTTGGTGCAGACCTTCTTGGCCGGGCAGCCCATGTTGATGTCGATGATCTGCGCGCCGCGGTCGATGTTGTAGGCCGCGGCCTCGGCCATCATGGCCGCGTCGGTGCCGGCGATCTGCACCGAGATCGGATCGCTCTCGCCGCTGTGGTCGGCGCGGCGGCTGGTCTTCAGGCTGTTCCACAGCTCCTTGCGCGAGGTCACCATCTCGCTGACCGCGTAGCCCGCGCCCAGCCGCTTGCACAACATGCGGAACGGGCGGTCCGTCACCCCGGCCATCGGGGCGGCGAACAGCCGGTTCGCCAGCGTGATGTGGCCGATGCGCATGGGGGGACGGGGAGGGGAGGTGCTGAAAAGAGAGGCAGGAGTATAGCCAGCGCACCGGGCTTGATCTTCCTGCGCTGCACCAACGCGACGCCTGCCTATCATGGGCCGGATGGAAGCCCGGTTGCAGTCCCTGCTCGCGACGCTCGCGCTGCCCGAATACGGGCTCAGCACGGTGTTCGTCGTCTCGCTGATCTCGGCCACGCTGCTGCCGCTGGGCTCGGAGCCGGCGGTGTTCGGGCTGGTCAAGCTCAATGCCGATCTCTTCTGGCCGGCCATCCTGGTGGCCACCGCCGGCAACACCATCGGCGGCGCGATCAGCTGGGCGATGGGCTACGGCGCCGAACTGGCCTACGAGCGGGTGACGCACAAGCATGTGGAAGCAAAGGCGCTGAAGTGGCTGGAGCGCTTCGGCGCCAAGGCCTGCCTGCTGTCGTGGCTGCCGGTGGTGGGCGATCCGCTGTGCGCGGTGGCTGGCTGGCTGCGCCTGCCCTTTTGGCCCTGCGTGGTCTACATGGCGATCGGCAAGTTCGGCCGCTACCTGGTGATGACGTCGGCGCTGCTGTGGTGGTTTCCGGGCCAGCTCTGAGCCGGGCGAGACTCACAGCGCCTTCAGCGCCACCTCGAGGTCATCGAGTACCTGCTCGAGCTTCTTCACCGCCAGCGCCGAGGGCAGCCGCGGCGTGCCGCGCGCCGCGCCGGGCGGCGCAGCAGTGTGCGGTGGTGGTCGGCCAGCACCTTGTCGTCGAACACCAGGCCGTGGCGAGCCAGCTGGGCCGCGAGTTGCGGCCGCTGCGCGCGCAGCTGCTCGCGTGTCTGCCGGTAGGCGTGTTCGGCGAGCCAGCGCCTCTGCGAGTAGCCGAAGGTGTTGGCGAGAAACATCTCCGGGTCGCGATGGTCGGGCTCGAACAGCAGGATGTCGGTGTCCGGGTGGCTGCGTTCGTAGCCCTTCATGCCGAGCTCGAGACGAGAGTGGATCAGCGTGCGGAAGGTCTGCGACAGCACCACCGGCAATCCGCCGTCGACCAGCTTCGGGATGCGCGGCTCGCCGCTCTTGAGCACCCGCTCGCGTGGCGCATGGGCGGCGTCGAAGGGCACCAGCGGGTTCAGGCAGATCAGCAGGTCCAGCCCGTCGTCGAGCAGCACCGAGGCGTGCAGCGTCTTCTTCAGCGCGCCGTCCACGAAGTAGCGATCGCCGATGCGTACCGGCGGAAACAGCCCCGGCAGCGCCGAACTCGCCTGCACCGCCTGAGAGATCGGCACGTCGTCGAAGCCGGGCAGGCCGAAGGGCGCGCTCTCGCCGCTGTCGAGGTCGGTGGCCACCAGCACCAGCTTGCGCTTGAGCTCGCGAAAATCGTTGCTGCGGCCCGGCGCGGCAAACTGCCGGCGCAGCTGCGCCTCGACGCCAGTGTTGGAGAACAGGCCGGTGGGCAGCGCGTGGCCGAGCTGCTCGAGGGTCACGCTGGCCGAGCGGCGCTGCAATGCGCCCACCCAAAGCGCCTGCGCCGCCACCTTCGGCAGCGACGCCAGCCGCTTGGCGAACTCGCCCCAGGCCGGGCGCATCAGCAGCGAAGGCTCGAAGATGTCGTGCGCCGCGCCTTCGTTCTCGATGAAGGCCGCGCACTGCTCGCGCGGTCCCATGCCGTTGGCCAGCGCCGCGGCGATGAAGCCGCCTGCGGAGACACCGACGTAGGCATCGCAGTCGGCGGTCGAGGCCGGTGATCGCCTCGTCGAGCGCGCACAGCGCGCCGAGTTCGTAGATCGCGCCGAGCGGCCCGCCGCCGGCCAGCGCGACACCGATGCGAGGACGTTGCTGCATGAGGTTCAGTCTAGACACTGCGGTGGCGCCGATGCTGAGTCGGCGCCTCTAGATGTTGAGTTCCAAGAGGTTGCTCACGGCCGGGATGCGGGTCATGGGCGGCTGGCGGTTCAGGGCGGAGTGTGGCCGATGCCAGTTGTAGCGGTGCAGGAAGGGCTGCAGAGCGGCCTCGCGCTGCGCTGAGCTGACGTAGGGCTGGGCATAGGCCCACTCGCGCAAGCTGGTCTGGACGAAGCGCTCGGCCTTGCCGTTGGTCTTGGGGGTGTAGGGCCGAGTCTTGATGTGCCGGATGCCGAGTTCGTCGCAGGCAGCCTTGAAGGTGTTCTTGTAGCCCGTGCCGTTGTCTGTCATCACGCGCTCGATGCGCACGCCCAGGCTGGCGTAGTAGGCCACCGCTTGGCGCAGGAACTGCACGCAGCTATCGGTCGTCTCGTCGGGCAGCACCTGCGCGAACGACACACGCGAGTGGTCATCGATCGCCAGGTGAACCATCTGCCAGCCGATGCCGCGCTTGGTCGTGCGTCTGTCGCCGGTGATGCGGTGGCCGATGCCATCGATGTGCATGAGCTTCTTGGTATCCAGGTGCAGCAGCTCGCCTGCAGCTGCGCGCTCGTAGCGCACCACGGGCTGCGGCGGCTCCAGCGACTTCAGTCGGGACAGTCCCATCGTTTCATGCAACGGCTGACCGTCGCCACACCGCAGCCGGCCTGCTCGGCGATTCGCCATAGCGGCCAGCGGCGGCGCCGTAGATCCTCCAGCTGCGCTTGCTTTTGGGCCGTCAGCGCTCGTGGGCTGCGCTTCGGACGAGAACTGCGATCGGCCGGGCCTGCCGCACCTTCCGCCTTGAAGCGGGCCAGCCACTTGAAGCCGGTGCGCTTGCTCACGCCTGCCGCCTCACTCGCGGCGGACATCGTCCAACCCTCGTTCAGCACTCTGCTGACCAGCAGGGCTCGACCTTTGGCCGTCAATCTCGCATGCTTGTGGCTGTTCATCCGTTCTCCTGTCCAGGTTGCGGGAGGTCTCGACAACCCCAGCTTCCCAAATCAGGAACGGATGAACAACCTATCGGAACATCACATCTAGAACGGCTTGCGGATTCGCAAATGGAAAGGGGGCACCCGAGGTGCCCCCTTTCTCGTCGAAAGAACGACGGCTTCAGGCCGCGGCCTTCTTGGCCGGCGCGCGCTTGGCGGCGGCCTTCTTGGCCGGAGCCGCCTTCTTGGCCGCCGGTGCCGCGCCGCCCTTGGACAGCTTGGCCACCTGGGCGCTGAGCGCGTCGATGCGCTTGATCAGCGCTTCCACGTCCTTGGCCGAGGGCACGCCGAGCTTGTTCAGCGCCTTGGCGGTGCGCTCCTCGAAGATGGTCTCGAGCTTGTCCCAGTGCTGGCCGGCCTTGCTCTGCACGTCGCCGGCCATGCTGGTCATCTTGCCGGTGACGGCGCCGAACTTCTCCTCGGCCACGGCCTGGGTCTTGCGCTGCAGCGACAGGCCTTCCTTGACCAGCGCCTCGAACACCTTGCCGCCTTCTTCCTGGGCCTTCGAGAAGGCGCCCATGCCGGCCAGCCAGATCTGCTGGGCGGAATCCTTGACCGAACCGGCCAGCGCGTTGTCGAGCAGGTTGCCCGTGGACGCGGCCTTCTTGTTCGCCATCTGCTTGAGCTTCTTGACCATGGTGTCTGTCCTTCTTGGATGTGCTGCCGGGATGCCTCGCACTATAGGCAGCCCCCTGGAGCGGGCAGCCTAATTCTCTAGGGCGCAGGCTCTACGCGGGCTGAGCCCGCGCTCCGGGTAAGCGCGCAGCGTGGCCGCGGAGCCTTTGGACAAGAATTGGGGCAAACCCCTCTCCCGACAGAACGACCCGGAGGAACTCCCATGCAGTATTTCGTCACCGGCGCCACCGGCTTCATCGGCCGTCGTCTCGTCAAGACCCTGCTGGCGCGGCGCGGCGCCATCGTGTACTTCCTGCTGCGCCCGGAGTCCGAAGGCAAGGTGCCCGAACTGCTGCAGTACTGGGGCGTGGGCAAGGCGCGCGCGGTGCCGGTGTACGGCGACCTGACCGCGAAGAAGCTGGGCGTGGAGGCCGATGCGATCAAGGGCCTGAAGGGCCAGATCGACCACCTGTACCACCTCGCAGCGGTGTACGACCTGTCGGCCGACGAAGAGAGCCAGATCAAGACCAACATCGAGGGCACGCGCAGCGCCGTCGAGTTCGCCAAGGCGATCGACGCCAAGCACTTCCACCACGTGTCGTCGATCGCCGCCGCGGGCCTGTACGAAGGCGTGTTCCGCGAGGACATGTTCGACGAGGCCGAGGGCCTGGACCATCCGTACTTCGCCACCAAGCACGAGAGCGAGAAGATCGTGCGCAAGGAGTGCAAGGTGCCCTGGACGGTGTACCGCCCGGCGATGGTGGTGGGCGACTCGCGCACCGGCGAGATGGACAAGGTCGACGGGCCGTACTACTTCTTCAAGCTGATCCAGCGCATGCGGCAGATCCTGCCGCCGTGGATGCCGAGCATCGGCCTCGAAGGCGGCCGCGTGAACATCGTGCCGGTGGACTTCGTCGTCGCCGCGCTCGACCACATCAGCCACCACTTCCACGCCAGCGGCAAGTGCTACCACCGGTCGATCCGGTGGGCTACCGCGTCGGCGACGTGCTCGACATCTTCAGCCGCGCCGCGCACGCGCCGAAGATGAACCTGTTCGTCAACGCCGCGCTGCTCGGCTTCATCCCGAAGAGCGTCAAGAAAGGCTTGATGGCGCTGGCGCCGGTGCGCCGCGTGCGCCATGCGGTGATGAAGGATCTCGGGCTGCCGGAAGACATCCTGACCTTCGTCAACTACCCGACCCGCTTCGACCGCCGCGAGACCGATGCCGCGCTCAAGGGCAGCGGCATCGAGTGCCCGAACCTGAAGGACTACGCGGCGGCGGCTGTGGGACTACTGGGAGCGTCACCTCGACCCGGCGCTCTTCATCGACCGCAGCCTCAAGGGCACGGTCGGCGGCAAGGTGGTGCTGGTGACCGGCGGTTCGTCGGGCATCGGCCGGCGGCTGCTGCCAAGTTCGCGCAGGCGGGCGCCGTCACCATCATCTGCGCGCGCGATGAAGACAAGCTCGCCGAAGCGGTGAAGGAGATCAAGTCGGTGGCCGGCAAGGATGCGCACGTCTACAGCTACAGCGTCGACATCGCCGACGAAGCGGGCTGTGCCGAGTTCATCAAGCGGCTCAACGAGGAACACGGCGGCGTCGACTTCCTGATCAACAACGCCGGCCGCTCGATCCGCCGCGCGATCGAATCGAGCTACGACCGCTTCCACGACTTCGAGCGCACGATGCAGCTGAACTATTTCGGCTGCCTGCGTGTGACGATGGGCCTGCTGCCGGGCATGGTGGCCAAGCGCAAGGGCCACATCGTCAACATCAGCTCGATCGGCGTGCTGACCAATGCGCCGCGCTTCTCGGCCTACGTGGCCAGCAAGGCGGCGCTGGACGCCTGGACGCGCTGTGCGTCGAGCGAGTACGCCGACGTCGGCATCACCTTCACGACGATCAACATGCCGCTGGTGCGCACGCCGATGATCGCGCCGACCAAGATCTACCAGAACGTGCCGACGCTCAGCCCCGAGGAGGCCGCCGACATGATCGCGCAGGCCTGCATCGACAAGCCGGTGCGCATCGCCACGCGACTCGGCCAGTTCGGCGAGATCCTGCATGCGGTGGCGCCGCGCGTCGCGCAGATCGTGATGAACACCAGCTTCCGCATGTTCCCCGACAGCGATGCGGCCAAGGGCGAGAAGGGCGGCAAGCCGCAGCTCAGCGCCGAGGCGGTGGCGCTGCAGCAGATGATGCGCGGCATCCACTTCTGACGCGGCCCCGGCGGAGGGCCCGGCGCCGGGTCACCCCCGCCTTCGCGCAGGTCGGTCAGCAGCCGGCTCATCAGCGAGAAGTAGCGGTCGTAGAACTGGCCGGCGGGAATCGTCTCGGAGCCGACTTTCACCAGTGCTTCCTCGCTCGACGACAGCGGCACCGAGATCGAGCCCAGCGCGCCGACGCCCAGGCTGGTATTGCTCTGCGCGCGCTTGATCGCATAACGATCCTGCTGTGCCGACACGTAGGCGGTGGAGAGCTTGCCGCTGCTGCCCTCGGGCACGCAGACGACGGTGAAGCTGATCTCCACATGCACCTCGCCCTGCGGCTGGAAGCGCTTGCTGCCGCTGATCGCGTCGGGGCGGGAGGCCGTGATCACGTAGCCCTGGCTGAGCAGCGCGCGGCGCGCGGCCTCGCAGGTGTCGGGCACGCTCGCATCGAACAGGCGAGAGAAGGTCTCGTCGGCCTGGAAGCGCTCGTTCTGGTAGACGGAACTCGGCGTCTGGCTGCCGCGGCCGGGCTGCAGCGCGCAGCCGCCGAGCGAAAGCACGGCTGCCGCGGCTGCCCATGCCCAATGCACCGATCTCGTCGTTCGCTCCTGCCGTTCCATGCTGAACCGATTATCGGGTGCCCTCCGGAGTTCCCCGGCCCTGCCGCCTACAATTTGCCGCACTGCATCACGCCTCTCGGAGCTGACCCTGCCATGAGCGACCACGCTGCGCCGTCCCCGGCCGCCCACGACCTCACCCACATCGCGGCGCGCGACAAGGCCGAGATCCTCGCGCAGGCGCTGCCGTACATCCGCAAGTTCCACGGCAAGACCATCGTCATCAAGTACGGTGGCAACGCGATGACCGATCCGGCGCTGCAGCAGGATTTCGCCGAAGACGTGGTGCTCTTGAAGCTGGTCGGCATGAACCCGGTGGTGGTGCACGGCGGCGGCCCGCAGATCGAGGATGCGCTGGCCAAGCTGGGCAAGAAAGGGACCTTCGTCCAGGGCATGCGGGTGACCGATGCCGAGACGATGGAGGTCGTCGAATGGGTGCTGGCCGGCTGTGCAGCAGGACATCGTCGGCCTGATCAACGTGGCCGGCGGCAAGGCCGTGGGCCTGACCGGCCGTGACGGCGGGCTGATCCGAGCGCGCAAGCTGAAGATGCTCGACCACAAGGATCCGACGATCGAGCACGACGTCGGCCAGTCGGCGAGATCGAGTCGATCGATCCGAGCGTGGTCAAGGCGTTGCAGGACGATCAGTTCATCCCGGTGATCTCGCCGCTCGGCTTCGGCAAGGACAACGAGAACTACAACATCAACGCCGACGTGGTGGCCGGCAAGCTGGCCGAGGTGCTGAAGGCCGAGAAGCTGATGATGCTGACCAACACGCCGGGCGTGCTCGACAAGAGCGGCAAGCTGCTGACCAACCTCTCGGCGCGCGAGATCGACGAGCTGTTCGCCGACGGCACCATCAGCGGCGGCATGCTGCCGAAGATCGGCTCGGCGCTCGACGCGGCGAAGAACGGCGTCAACACCGTGCACATCATCGACGGGCGCGTGCCGCACGCGATGCTGCTGGAGGTGCTGACCGATCAGGCCTACGGCACGATGATCCGTTCGCACTGAGGTGTCGCAGCGGGCCTTCTTCAGCTGGAGCGGCGGCAAGGATTCGATGCTGGCCCTGCATCGCGCGTTGGCTGCGGGCTGGCGCGTCGAGGCCCTGCTGGCGATGTTCGACGAGGACGGCCAGCGCTCGCGTTCGCATGCCATCCCTCCGCACCTGATGCAGGCGCAGGCCGATGCGCTCGGCATCCCGCTGGTGATCGGGCAGGCGGGCTGGGCGGACTACGAGGCGGTCTTCACCCGCCATCTGCAGCGTTTCGCGGCGCAGGGCCTGACGCATGGCCTGTTCGGCGACATCGACCTGCAGCCGCATCGCGACTGGGAAGAGAAGGTCTGCGCTGCGGCCGGTCTTCGTGCGGAACTGCCGCTGTGGCAGGGCCATCGGCGCGCCCTGGTCGACGAACTGCTGGCCCTGGGCTACCGCGCCAGGGTGGGTGTGTCGATGCACGCTTCCTCGACGCGCGTTTCTGCGGCCGCCAGTTCGATGCCGGCTTTGTCGCGGATCTGCCCGAAGGCGTCGACGCCTGCGGCGAGAACGGCGAGTTCCACACCTTCGTCTTCGATGGCCCGCGCTTCGCGAAGCCGGTGGCGCACGAACTGGTGACCGTGCACGAGATCCGCCAGAGCGCTCCGGCGCTCGGCCACCACTTCGTGGCGGAGCTGCGCTGATGCGCGAGCGCTCGGCGGGCGGACACCGCGTCTGGTTCTTCGACCTCGACAACACGCTGCACGACGCCAGCCACGCGGCCTTCGGCCCGACCAACCGGGCGATGACGGACTACATCGTCGAGCACCTCGGGCTGCCGACTGACGAGGCTTCAACGCTTCGCCAGCACTACTGGCACCACTACGGCGCCACGCTGCTCGGTCTCGTGCGCCACCACGGCGTGCGCGCCGCGCACTTCCTTGAACAGACGCACCGCCTGCCGGGTCTGGAAGACCGGCTGCGCACCAGCGCGCACGATCGCGCCGCACTGAAGCGGCTGCGCGGCCGCAAGTACATCCTGACCAACGCGCCGCGCGACTCCATGCGCTGCGCGTGCTCGACGGCCTGCGCCTCACGCACCTGTTCGACGGCATCCTGTGCGTGGAAGACATGCGCATGTTCGGCCACCACCGCCCCTGCCGGATGCGCGGATGTTCCGTGCGATGGCGGCGCGGCTGAAGGTGCCGCTGTCGCGCTGCGTGCTGGTGGAAGACACGCTGGACCACCAGAAGTCGGCCCACGCGCTGGGCATGCGCACGGTGTGGATGCGCCGCTACCTCGACGGCCGTTTCAAGGGGACTTTGCGTGATGGAATCAACAACGGGCGCCGCGAGGTGAAAGTTGGTGTTCACCCTTGCCACATGCCCCCGTACGTGTATGCCAGAATCTTTTCGCTGAAGACGTTGCATACGCTGCGATGACCCATACCCACCCCTCCGCGTCAGACCTCCCCGTCGACACCGACGCACCCGAAGGGGTTCCCGCGGACGAAGCGAGCAGCGCAGGCGCACCCACGCGCAAGCGCCCGAAGCCGGGCGAGCGCCGCATCCAGATCCTGCAGACGCTGGCCTCCATGCTCGAGCAGCCGGGCGCCGAACGCATCACCACCGCCGCACTGGCGGCGCGCTCGACGTCAGCGAAGCGGCGCTGTACCGCCACTTCGCCAGCAAGGCGCAGATGTTCGAAGGCCTGATCGAGTTCATCGAGAGCTCGATCTTCAGTCTCGTCAACCAGATCAACGAGCGTGAGGCCGATGCCCTCGTGCAGGTGCGCAAGGTCATCACCGTGCTGCTGCAGTTCGGCGAGAAGAACCCCGGCATGACCCGCGTGATGGTCGGTGATGCGCTGGTGTTCGAGAACGATCGCCTGCTCACGCGCATGAACCAGTTTTTCGACCGCATCGAGTCGCAGCTTCGCCAGAGCCTGCGCGCCGCGGCCGAGGCGGCCGGCTCGTCGACGCCCACGGTCGACGCCAACGCCAAGGCCTCGGTGCTGACCGCCTTCGCGGTCGGTCGCCTGCAGCGCTACGCCCGCTCGGGCTTCAAGCGCAGCCCCACCGAGCACCTCGACGTGGCGCTCGGTCTGCTCACCGCCTGAATCCCCTCGCCCGCCTGACCATGGTCACGATCGAGGTGGCCGGACAGGCCCTGGCACTGCTGCCGCAGAAGGCCGCGCTCCTGCCCGACAGCCACACGCTGCTCGTCGCCGACGCCCACATCGGCAAGGCGACCAGCTTCCGCTCGCTCGGCGTGCCGGTGCCGCGCGGCACGACCAGCGAGACGCTGGCGGCGCTCAGCGGCCTGATCGAGCGCCACCAAGTCCGGCGCGTGGTCTTCCTCGGCGACTTCCTGCACTCGGCGCGTTCGCATGCGGCCGAGACGCTCGCCGCGGTCACGCGCTGGCGCGAGCGCCATGCCGCGCTGCATCTCGTGCTGGTGCGCGGCAACCACGACGACCGCGCTGGTGACCCGCCCGCCACGCTCGGCTTCGACGTCGTCGACGAACCCCTGCGCGACGGGGCGCTCGCGCTGTGCCACCACCCGCGGCCGCGCGACGGCCTCTATGTGATCGCCGGCCACCTGCACCCGTGCGTGTCGGTCCACGGCCGCGCGCGCGAGCGGCTGCGGCTGCCCTGTTTCCATCGCCGCGCGCACATGCTGGTGCTGCCGGCGTTCGGCAGCTTCACCGGCATGCACCCGGTGCGCCGGGAACCCGGCGACCGGGTGTTCGCCGTCGCCGGTGACGCCGTGCACGAACTGCCCACGTAAACTCCGGGCCCCATGGCCGATCTCGACTCCGTGCTCGCGCGTGCCGAGCGACTGCTCGCCCGCCTCGAAGCGGTGCTGCCGCACCCGCCCGCCGCCCCTGACTGGGCGGCCTCCATCGCCTTCCGATACCGCAAGCGCGGCGCCTCGGGGTGCTCGAGCCGGTGCGGCACGTGGCCACGATCCGCCTCGAGGCGCTGGTGGAAGTGGAACCACAGAAGGAACGCCGGTGCGCAACACGCGCCAGTTCGTCGAGGGCCACGGCGCCAACAACGTGCTGCTGACCGGCGCGCGCGGCACCGGCAAGAGCTCGCTGATCAAGGCGGTGCTCAACGAATTCGCGCCGCAGGGCCTGCGGCTGATCGAGGTCGACAAGGCCGACCGGGTCGACCTGCCCGACATCGTCGACCTCGTGGCCAGCCGGCCGGAGCGCTTCGTCGTCTTCTGCGACGACCTCAGCTTCGACGAGGGCGAGGCCGGCTACAAGGCGCTGAAGTCCATCCTCGACGGTTCGGTGGCGCAGGCCTCCGACAACGTGCTGATCTACGCCACCAGCAACCGCCGCCACCTGCTGCCCGAGTACATGAAGGAGAACCTCACGTACCAGCACACGGAGGATGGCGAGGTGCACCCGGGCGAAGTGATCGAGGAGAAGATCTCGCTGTCGGAGCGCTTCGGTTTGTGGATCAGCTTCTACCCCTTCAGCCAGGACGAATACCGGCCGTGGTGGCGCAGTGGCTGCGCGGCTACGGCGTGCCGGAAGACGCCATCGCGGCGGCCCGGCAGGAGAGCTGGTGTGGGCGCTGGAGCGCGGCTCGCGCTCCGGGCGCGTGGCGTTCCAGTTCGCCAAGGACTATGCGGGGCGGCATCACGGTGAGTGAAGCGACGAGCGAACGCACGCCGGTCGACGTGGCGGTCGGCGTCCTGATCGACGCCAAAGGCCGATTCCTGCTCACCTCGCGCCCCGAGGGCAAGGTCTACGCCGGCTACTGGGAGTTTCCGGGCGGCAAGCTGGAAGCCGGCGAAACGGTCGAGGAGGCGCTTCGCCGCGAGCTGCGGGAGGAGATCGGCATCACCATCGGTGCGGCGCACCCGTGGAAGGTCGAGCTGATGGACTATCCGCACGCCCGTGTGCGGCTGCACTTCTGCAAGGTCTTCGAGTGGACGGGCGCCTTCGAGATGCGCGAGCGCCAGGCGATGGCCTGGCAGACGCTGCCCGTCGAGGTGACGCCGGTGCTGCCCGGCACGATTCCGGTGCTGCGCTGGTTTGCCGACGAGCGCGGCTTCGCCGGCGCCACACACCGCGAGCTTTGAGCCGCCCAATCGCTGCGCTCCTGCCCCCAAGGGGCGCCGGCCGGCTTGGGACGGCCCGGCGCCGGCCCTGAGCCGCTCGCTACACTGCCGGCCATGGATTGGCTGGACGAAGTGAAGTGGGACGCGCAGGGCTGGTGCCCGTGATCGCGCAGGAGCTCGACACGAACGACGTGCTGATGTTCGCGTTCATGAACCGCGAGGCGCTGCGCCTGACCGCCGAGCGCGGCGAGGCGGTGTACTGGAGCCGCTCGCGCAGCCGGCTGTGGCACAAGGGCGAGGAATCGGGCCACATCCAGAAGGTGCACGAGATGCGGCTCGATTGCGACAACGACGTGGTGCTGCTGAAAGTCACGCAGCTCGGCCACGAACCCGGCATCGCCTGCCACACCGGCCGGCATTCCTGCTTCTACCAGCGCCTCGAAGGCGGGCGGTGGGCCAGCGTCGAGCCTGTGCTGAAGGACCCGGAGCGCATCTACAAATGAGCATGACGAGCGACGACACCCTGGCGCGGCTGGCCGCGGTGATCGAGTCCCGCAAGGCCGGCGATCCCGACAAGAGCTACGTGGCGCGCCTGTTCGCCAAGGGGCAGGACGCCATCTTGAAGAAGGTCGGCGAGGAGGCCACCGAGACGGTGATGGCCTGCAAGGACGGTGTGCGCGAGAAGATCGTCTACGAGGTTGCCGACCTGTGGTTCCACTCGATGCTGGCACTGTCCGTGCATGGGCTCACGCCGGCCGACGTGCTGGCCGAGCTGCGCCGGCGCGAGGGCCTGTCGGGCCTCGAGGAATTCGCGGCCCGCAAGGCACAATCCCGCGACCAGGAGGAGAAGAAGCCATGAACGACGTGATCGACGCGACGCCTTCGCCGGCGCCCGATGCAGCGAAACTCGAGAGCCTGAAGCAGCTCACGATGATCATCTACATCCTGCAGGCGGCCAGCCTGTTCGTCGGCCTGACCGGCATCGTGGCGATCGTGATGAACTATGTGAAGCGCGACGACACCGTCGGCACGATCTACGAAAGCCACTTCACCGGGCAGATCCGCACCTTCTGGTGGGGCCTGCTGTGGGCGGTGGTCGGCTTCATCACGATGTTCGTGCTGGTCGGCTTCGCGATCCTGTTCGCCAACTTCGTCTGGTGCATCTACCGCATCGTCAAGGGCTTCCTGAACTGGAACGACGGCAAGCCGATGGCCGTCTGAGGAATTCACATGAGCGCAGATCCGAACTGCATCTTCTGCAAGATCGTGGCCGGGCAGATCCCGAGCCGCAAGGTGCACGAAGACGACGAGCTGCTGGTCTTCCACGACATCGCGCCGTGGGCGCCGGTGCATGTGCTGATCATCCCCAAGCAGCACATCGCCACGATGTACGACACCGACGAGCGCCACACCGCGATGCTTGGCCGCATGACGGCCATGGCGCCGAAGCTGATGCGCGATCTTGGTGTCACCAACGGATTCCGCATCGTGGTGAACACCGGGCGTGACGGCATGCAGGAAGTCCCGCATGTCCACATGCACGTCATGGGCGGGCCAAGGCCCTGGACCAAGGGTTGAACCCGGGCCCTCCCCTAGAATCGAAAACTTGTCGCTGACGACTGGAGAGAAGTCATGGGTTCATTCAGCATCTGGCACTGGTTGATCGTGCTGGTCATCGTGCTGCTGGTGTTCGGCACCAAGAAGCTCAAGAACATCGGTTCGGACCTGGGTGGCGCCGTCAAGGGATTCAAGGACGGCATGAAGGATGGCGCTGCGGGCAACGCCGACGCCAACGCGCCGGCCCAGCAGGTGACCGCCAACAAGGCCACCGACGCCAACACGGTCGACGTGGAAGCCAAGACCAAGTCGTGATCCTGCGCCGCGCCGGCAACGGCGCCTGCCTGTCCGCATGATCGATTTCGGTTTCGACAAGATCGCCCTGATTGGCGCCGTGGCGCTGATCGTCATCGGCCCCGAGCGCTTGCCGAGGGTCGCGCGCACCGTCGGCCACCTGCTCGGCAAGGCGCAGCGCTACGTGGCCGACGTCAAGGCGGAGGTCAACCGCTCGATCGAGCTCGAAGAGCTCAAGAAGATGAAGTCGACCTTCGAGGACGCGGCGCGCAACGTCGAACAGACGGTGAGCACCGAGATCCGCGAGACGACTTCGGACCTGGACAAGTCCTGGTCGGAGGCTGTCGGCACCGGTACCTCGGCGTCGTCGGACGAGGGCAGCTTCTACGATCCGCTGGCCACGCCGGTGCCGTCGTACAAGCATCCGAAGAAAAACTGGCGCCTCAAGCGTGGCGCCACGCCGCAGTGGTACAAGCAGCGCCACGGCATCCGCGGCAAGGCGCAATCCGGCGCGGCCCGGGTCGCCCGTTTCCGGCCTCCGCGGCCGCAGGCCTGACATGATCCGACCCCCAAGCTCGCTCGCGCTCGCTGCCCCCACGGGGGCGCTTCGTGGCTTCGGACGGCCGGACGCCACTGACATGAGCGCTCCCGACGACAAGCCCGACGAGCTCGCGGGCACCGAGCAGCCCTTTGTCTCGCACCTGATCGAGCTGCGCGACCGGCTGGTGCGTGCCGCAATCGCGGTGGCGGTGTGTTTCGGTGCGCTGGCGCTGTGGCCCGGCCCTGCGGGGCTGTACGACCTGCTGGCCGCGCCGCTGGTGGCCAACCTGCCGCAGGGCGCCACGCTGATCGCCACCAACGTGATCTCGCCGTTCATCGTGCCGCTGAAGATCACGCTGCTGGCGGCCTTCCTGCTGGCGCTGCCGGTCGTGCTCTACCAGGCCTGGGCCTTCGTGGCGCCGGGCCTGTACTCGCACGAGAAGAAGCTGGTGATGCCGCTGGTGATCTCGAGCACCGTGCTCTTCTTCATCGGCGTGGCGTTTTGCTATTTCTTCGTCTTCGGCCGGTGTTCAAGTTCATCCAGAGCTTCGCGCCGAAGAGCATCACCGCCGCGCCGGACATCGAGGCCTACCTGAGCTTCGTGATGACGATGTTCATCGCCTTCGGCGCCGCCTTCGAGGTGCCGGTGGTGGTGGTCGTGCTGGCCCGCATGGGCCTGGTCAGCGTGCAGAAGCTGCGCGAGTTCCGCAGCTATTTCATCGTGATCGCGTTCATCATCGCCGCGGTGATCACGCCGCCCGATGTGGTGTCGCAGCTGGCGCTGGCCATCCCAATGTGCCTGCTCTACGAGCTGGG
Organism: Piscinibacter aquaticus; assembly: GCA_007994965.1. Lineage (GTDB taxonomy): Bacteria > Pseudomonadota > Gammaproteobacteria > Burkholderiales > Burkholderiaceae_C > Piscinibacter > Piscinibacter aquaticus. The sequence goes on from VOPW01000001.1 coordinate 247,366, forward strand.
CATCTGGGCCGCGCAGGTGTTCATCAAGCACACGCAGGCGCCGGCCGAAGAGGGCAAGGGCAGTTCGGCCTGAGCGCCGCGCCCCTGCGGCGTGATTTACTGCGGCTGCCGAGCGGGCCGCGCCTTCGGACGCTGGCCGACGACGACGTTGAGGTCGATGGCCTTGTCGCCGCGTTGCACAGAGATCACCGCCTTCTCGCGCGGCTTCAGTGCCGCGACGGCGTTGAGCAGCTGGCCGGTGCTGGCCACCGATCGATCGCCGACCTTCACGACCACGTCGCCCGGGCGCAGGCCGCCTTCGCTGGCCGGCCCGCTCTGCAGCACGCCGGTGATCAGCACGCCCTGGCGGATCGGCAGCCGCAGCGTCTCGGCGATTTCAGGCGTCAGCTCGCGGGGCTCGACGCCGATCCAGCCGCGCGTCACCTGCCCGTCCCGGACCAGCCCTTCCATCACCGGCGGGCCGTGTCGACGGGAATCGCGAAGCCGATGCCCATGCTGCCGCCGCCGCTGCGGGAATAGATGGCGGTGTTGATGCCCACCAGGTTGCCGGCCGCATCGACCAGCGCGCCGCCGGAGTTGCCGGGATTGATCGCCGCGTCGGTCTGGATGAAGTTCTCGAAGGTGTTGATGCCGAGCTGGTCGCGGCCCAGCGCGCTGACGATGCCCGAGGTGACGGTCTGCCCGACACCGAACGGGTTGCCGATGGCCAGCACGACGTCGCCCACCTGCAGGTTCTCGATGTTGCCGAAGCCGATGGCGGGCACCCGGTCCAGGTCGATCTTCAGGACGGCGACATCTGTTTCCGGATCGGTGCCGATCAGCCTGGCGGTGGCGGTGCGGCCATCGGTGAGCTGCACCTCGATGTCGTCGGCGCCTTCAATCACGTGGTTGTTGGTCAGCAGATAGCCGTCGGGTGTGGCGATCACGCCGGAACCGAGGCCCGTCTGAGGCTGCTGGTTGCCGTCGCCGAAGAAGAAGCGGAACCACGGATCGTTGCTCTGCGCCGAGCGCGGCGGCGCCTTGCGCGCGGTGATGCTGACCACCGCCGGCGTGGCGCGCTTGGCGGCTGCGGCGTAGCTGTTGACCGCGCTGCCCGGCGGCAGGGCCACCGGCACGGCCGCTGGCGCCAGGGGCGGCAGCGCGGTGACGACCGAGCCGTCGACGCGCCGGGGCAGCCAGTCGGGCTTGAGCGTGGCCACGACGAACAGCACCGCCACGGCGACCGTCACCGCTTGCGAGAAAATCAGCCGGGTTCTGCGCATCGAAACACCTGAAAGCCCGTCGACATGGCCCACCGCAACGAGATCGACTCGCACCTGCAGGCACTGCTGGATGTCGGCCGCTTCAAAGATTATGGGCCGAATGGTCTGCAGGTTGAGGGCAAGCCGGAAGTTCTCAAGATCGTCTCCGGCGTGACCGCCAGCCTGGCGCTGATCGAGGCGGCCATCGAAGCCCAGGCCGATGCCATCCTGGTGCACCACGGCCTGTTCTGGCGTGGCCACGACGGCCGCGTCACCGGCTGGCTGAAGGCCCGGCTCGAGAAGCTGCTGGCGCACCAGATCAACCTGTTCGCCTATCACCTGCCGCTGGATGCGCATCCGGATCTGGGCAACAACGCGCAGCTCGGCGCCAAGCTGAAGCTGGTGGCCGACGACCGCTTCGGCGACCAGGACCTGGGCTTCATCGGCACGCCCGAGAAGCCGCTGACCGTCGCTGCATTGACGGCGCTGCTGCAGTACCGTCTCGGCCGCGCGCCGACGGTGGTCGAAGGCGACGGGCGGCCGCTGAAGCGCGTGGCGTGGTGCACCGGCGGCGCGCAGGGCTACTTCGAATCGGCCATCGCGGCCGGCGCGGACGCCTTCATCACCGGCGAGATCTCCGAGCCGCAGGCGCATTACGCGCGCGAGACCGGCGTGGCCTACGGCCTGCGGCCACCATGCCAGCGAACGCTACGGCGCGCCGGCGGTGGCGGCGCAGGTGGCCGAGACCTTCGGGCTGGAGCACCAGTTCATCGACATCGACAACCCGGCATGAACGAGCCGATGCGCGGGCCTCTGCTGGCCCTGACGATGGGCGATGCCTGCGGCATCGGGCCGGAGATCATCGCCAAGCTGCTCTGCAGCGAAGCGGCGGCGGGCTGCGTCGTTCTCGGCGATCTGGCCGTGATGCGACGGGCCGTGCGGCTCACCGGTGCGTTGCTCGCCGTGGCGCCGGTCGAGCGCGCGATCGACGCGTGGGAGTTGCCGCCGATGTGCATCCCGGTGCTGCCGGTGCCCGGCCTGCCCGGCGATCTGGCCGACGCGCCGCTCGGACGCATCGACGCCCGGGCCGGCGCCGCGGCCGCGCGCTGCATCGAGCACGCGGTGGCGCTGGTGCAAGCGGGCGAGGTGGCGGGCATCGTCACGGCGCCGATCCACAAGGAGGCACTGGCCGCGGCGGGCATCGGCTTTCCGGGCCACACCGAGATGCTGCAGGCGCTGGCCGCCGGGGGGCACCCCGCCGCCGGTGCGCATGATGCTGGCCAACGACGAACTGCGCACGGTGCTCGTGACCATCCACGTGTCGCTGCGCCGCGCCATCGAAGCCATCACGCAGGAAGCCGTGCTGGAGACGATCCGCATCGCGCATGCCGCCTCGGCGCGCTGGGGCCAGCCGTCGCCGCGCATCGCCGTGGCGGGGCTGAATCCGCACGCCGGCGAAGGCGGCCTGTTCGGCGACGAGGAGATCCGGATCATTTCGCCGGCCATCGCGCAGGCGCGTGCCCAAGGCATCGATGCCCGCGGCCCCTTTGCGCCCGACACCGTGTTCATGCGCGCCCGCCACGCCCCACCCGCGCACCCCGGCGAATTCGACATCGTCGTGGCGATGACGCACGACCACGGCCTGATCCCGGTGAAATACCTCGGCGTGGAGCAAGGCGTGAACGTGACGCTCGGCCTGCCCTTCGTGCGCACCAGCCCCGACCACGGCACGGCCTTCGACATCGCAGGAACGGGACGGGCCGATGCCTCGAGCCTCGCCGCCGCCGTGCACATGGCGCGGCGGCTCGCTGCCGGCGCCGCGGCGGGCTAGTGCTTGGTCGGCGCCGCCTTGAGCGCCGCGAGCTGTTTGCGCGCCCGGGCGGTGGCGCGCTCGATCAGGTAGGCGTTCTCGAAGGCGCGCATGCGGCCGGTCTCGCACATGCGCGAGAGCATGCGCGCCGTCATCGAGATGGTCTCCTGGTGCTTCTTGCCGCGCGAGAAGACGAAGAAGCTGCGCCCCGGGCTCACGTAGGTCAGCCGCACCTTCTGCCACTCGTCCTTGAGCTGCATCTGGTAGGCAAAGCCCAGCTTGATGTGCTCCATCAGCTGCGGGCCGCGTGAGGGCTCCGGCGGGTCGGTGGGCGTCAGGTCGAGGTTGATGTCCAGGCCGAGATCGCTGGGCAGCGAATCCTCGCCGCCGTGCAGCCCGTCAGGCTGGGTGTCGCCGGCCACCGCGTCGTCGAGCTCGATGTCGACCGTGCCCGACCAGTCGACCGCGCTCTCTTCCACCAGCCGACCTGTCGCGCCTCCTCCGGCGTGAAGCGCTTCTCGATGACCTCGCTCTCGACCTCGGGTACCACGTCGGCCACCGACAGAGAATCGACGCCGGGAACGGTGGTGTTGAAGACGCCCTCGATCTGCTTGGCGAGCAGGTTGTGGTCGAGCTCCGACATCGGAGGCGCCTTCAGCGACTCGGCATGCGCCGGCAGCAGCTGCGCGAAGAAGGCCTTCTGCGCCGCTTCGGGCCAGCCGATCATCGCCGGCCTTCGTTGAGGTCCTTCATCAGCTGCGGCAGCTGCATCAGGAACTTCTTGCGCAGGATCGGCGAACCCTTGGGCTGCACGCTCATCACCAAGGTCTCGCCCGGCGCGCTTGAAGCGCGCATAACGGTCCGAGGCGGCGCCATCGCGGCGGATGGCCAGCACGAGGGCCCGGCTCCACACCTGTGAGACGAACTCGCGCAGGTAGGGTGGCAGCGACATCGGCTTGAGCGCCGTGGCCAGCTGCAGCATGTAGCGCTGCTGGATGCGCAGCTCGGATTCCTTGTTCTCGAGCGTCGCCGCGGCGGGTGTCTGCTGGATCTGCCGCTGGGTCTGGTCGGCGATGAACTGCTCGAGATCGGCCAGCTTGGCGGTGTAGATCTCGATCTGGTCGAAGTCGCCTTCGACGATCTCCTGCACCAGCTGCTTGACGCGGTCGAGCAGTTCCTTGCCCGGGCCGTCGTCGAAATCGTCGAACGCGCAGGCGGCCGAGGCGATGCGATTGACGAAGCGGCGCACCGGATGGCGGCGCGACGAGAAGAAGGTCGAGTCGTGCATCGCCACGCGCAGCACGGGCAGCTGCAAGCGGGCGATCTGGCGCGCCATCTGCGGCGGCACGCGCGGGTCCGACAGGATCTGGTCGAACAGGCTGCCGACCACGTCGATGACCATGTGGTCGAGCTTGCCGCTCGACGCCTGCATCAGCTCCTCGCGGTGGGCGCGGATCAGGTTCACGGCCATCAGGCCGGTGAGCTTGTCGCCGTACAGGCCGCCGCCGGAGGTGCCGGCGCTGCCGCGCGGGAAGCGGCTGTCGCCCGCCATGCCGGCCAGACCCGGCCGGCCGGTGCTGTGAAAGCCGCTGCGGCCGAGGCCCGCGCCCGGGCCGGGATCGAGTTCACCCGGCCGGCTGGCCAGGGAGTTCAGCCGGCGAAGCAGGGTCATCAGTTCCGCATCGGCACGCGACGACGCGGCGGCGACCCGGTGGCCCAGCTCCGCCCGCGAGAGCGTCCCGCTGCCGCTGCTCGCGCCGACGGCCGGCAGTCCGGCCAGCCCGGGCCCCCGCGGATAAGCCGGTGCTGCGGCCTCCTGCGGGCCGAAGCCGCTGCTCTGGGCGAAGCCCCCGTGGAACGGTATTCGCTGTGCTGCAGCGTGGCATAGCCGGAGTTGACGCCGCCCGGCAGGTGGTAGCCAGGGCCGTCGCCGGCGCGCACGTTCAGGCCGGCCGACTTCACGCCGCGCGCCTGCAGATCGCGCAGGATGTCCGCGTAGCACGGCTTCATCGCCTTGGCCAGCGCAATGCCCATCTCGCGGGCCAGCACCTTGCGTGCTTCCGGCTGAGGCGTGACGGCCTCGATGGCCCGGTAGGCGGCCAGGCCGATGCTGGACGGCCGCAGCGGGTTGCGGTCTTCGTCGCGGCGCACGGTGTTCAGCAGCGCGGCCATGTGCGACGACACCTCGGCCTGCTCCCACTCGCACTCCTGTGCGATCTGCGCCGCGATGCGGTCGGCGTAGAGCTTCTGCTCGACCTCGTTGTCGTCGACCAGGCTCAGCGACTGCCAGTCGGTCGCCTCCAGTCGTCGGCGGCCGTCGGCGCGCGGCGCCAGATCCTTGGTGATGCACTCGCGCAGCGTGTCGCGAAAGGCGGTGGAAGGCGGCCATGTTGCGACGCAAGTCGAATTGCGCCGCCAGCAGCGCATCGCGCTCGGCCGTCTTGGTCGCCGAGATCGACAGCGTGCCGAGCAGATCCGAGACCCGGTCGGCCACCGAGGCCGTGGTCTTGTTGATCTGGCTCACGGCCGCGTCGATCGCGGCCTTCTGGCGAGGGTCGGAGAGGTTCATCGGGGGCGTATCGGCCTTCCGGCCGCGGGCGCCGGGCGCGCCGCCGGTCATGCGTGCGCGAAGTATGGGCCCAAAAACCCCCTCCGGATGTGCGTTCGGTCACGGCCGTCGACCACGGCCGGAGGCGAACTACTTCTTCAGCGCGTCGCGGATCTCGCGCAGCAGGACCACGTCTTCCGGCGGTGCCGCCGGCGGCGCCGGGGGCGCTTCCTTCTTCAGCCGGTTGATCTGCTTGACCATCATGAAGATGATGAAGGCGAGGATCACGAAGTTGATCGCCACCGTGAGGAAGTTGCCGTAGGCGAACAGCGGCACGCCGGCCTTGCTCAGCGCTTCGTAGGTCATCGGCCCGTTGTAGCCGGCGGGCGGATCGGCCAGCTTGATGAAGTAGTTCGAAAAATCGAGGCCGCCGATCACACGGCCGACGACCGGCATGATCAGGTCCTTGACCACCGAATCGACGATCTTGCCGAACGCCGCGCCGATGATCACGCCGACCGCGAGGTCGACGACATTGCCCTTCATCGCAAATTCCTTGAACTCGCTTGCGAATCCCATGGGGAACTCCTCTTCTGTCGTTGTGGTGAGGGTGCCGTCATTTCTGCGCGGCGCCGTGCAGTATTCCCGCACCCGCCGGGAAGTCAAGGCACGCGCAGCGCGGGCGTGATTGCCTCGGCGGCACCGTGGTGACCGCGCCTTGACGATGAGAGCTTGATCACGCTGCAGGCCGTCAGCGAGAGGACAGGCCCCCTTGACGCGTCCGCTAGAATGTCGGGTTGACCCCGATTAAGAAGACTCGCCCGAGGATCCCCATGAGTGACAGTCCCGTCGACAACGGCAAACGCACTGGCTCATCGCCTCCGGTTGCGCCGGCGCCGTGGGTGTCGGCTTCACCGCCGTGCCCTTCGTCAGCTCGTTCCAGCCTTCCGAGCGCGCCCGCGCCGCCGGTGCCGCCGTCGAGGTGGACATCGGAGCCCTGAAGCCGGGCGAGAAGCTCACGGTGGAGTGGCGCGGCAAGCCGGTGTGGATCATCAAGCGCACGCCGGAGCAACTGGCCGCGCTGCCCAAGCTCGACGGCCAGCTGGCCGACCCGAAGTCGCTGCGCAACCCGGCCGACCTGACGCCGGAATACGCCCGCAACGAGCACCGCTCGATCAAGCCCGAGATCCTGGTGGCCGTTGGCATCTGCTCGCACCTGGGCTGCTCGCCGTCCGACAAGTTCCAGCCGGGCGCGCAGCCCTCGCTGCCCGACGACTGGGCCGGCGGCTTCCTGTGCCCCTGCCACGGCTCGACCTTCGACATGGCCGGCCGCGTGTTCAAGAACAAGCCGGCGCCCGACAACCTCGAGGTGCCGCCCCACATGTACCTGTCCGACACCCGTCTGCTGATCGGTGAAGACAAGAAGGCCTGAACAGGACAGGAAGCACGACCATGGCTGAATTCAAGGAAGTCCCCGCCGACGCACCGGTCGCCCAGAAGGTGACCAACTGGTTCGAGAACCGGTTCCCGACCGCCTTCGCTGGCTACCGGGTGCACATGTCGGAGTACTACGCGCCGAAGAACTTCAATTTCTGGTACTTCTTCGGCTCGCTGGCGATGCTGGTGCTGGTGATCCAGATCGTCACCGGCATCTTCCTCGTGATGCACTACAAGCCCGACGCGGCGCTCGCCTTCGCGTCGGTCGAGTACATCATGCGCGACGTGCCGGGCGGCTGGATCATCCGCTACATGCACTCGACGGGCGCGAGCGCGTTCTTCGTGGTCGTCTACCTGCACATGTGGCGCGGCATGATCTACGGCAGCTACCGCAAGCCGCGCGAGCTGGTCTGGATCTTCGGCTGCGCGATCTTCCTGACGCTGATGGCCGAGGCCTTCATGGGCTACCTGCTGCCCTGGGGCCAGATGAGCTACTGGGGCGCGCAGGTGATCGTGAACCTGTTCGCCGCCATCCCGTTCGTCGGCCCGGACCTCGCCCTGCTGATCCGCGGCGACTACGTGGTGAGCGACGCAACGCTGAACCGCTTCTTCAGCTTCCACGTGATCGCCGTGCCGCTGGTGCTGCTCGGCCTCGTCGTCGCGCACCTGTTCGCGCTGCACGACGTCGGCTCGAACAACCCGGACGGCGTCGAGATCAAGGCGAAGAAGGATGCCTCGGGCAAGCCGCTGGACGGCATCCCGTTCCATCCGTACTACACCGTGCACGACATCATGGGCGTGTCGGTGTTCCTGATCGCCTTCACCGCGATCGTGTTCTTCGCGCCCGAGTTCGGCGGCTACTTCCTGGAGTTCAACAACTTCATCCCGGCCGACCCGCTGAAGACGCCGGCCCACATCGCCCCGGTCTGGTACTTCACGCCGTTCTATTCGATGCTGCGTGCCATCACCAGCGAGATGATGTACGTGCTGATCGCCTGCGTGATCGCCGGTGCCGCGCTGGGCGTGCTGAAGGCGCGCATCGGCGGCCTGTTCAAGATGGCCATCCTCGGCGGCGCGCTGGTCGTGGCGGCGCTGATGCTCGCCATCGACGCCAAGTTCTGGGGCGTGGTGGTGATGGGCGGCGCGGTCATCATCCTGTTCTTCCTGCCCTGGCTCGACTACAGCCCGGTCAAGTCGATCCGCTACCGCCCGAACTGGCACAAGTATGTCTACGGCCTGTTCATCATCAACTTCCTGATCCTCGGCTACCTCGGCGTGCAGCCGCCGTCGCCGATCGGCGAGCGCGTCTCCCAGGTCGGTACGCTGTTCTACTTCGGCTTCTTCCTGCTGATGCCCTGGTGGAGCCGCCTCGGCGAGTTCAAGCCGGTGCCTGACCGCGTGAACTTCGCCGCCCACTGACGGACCGCCGGGAACGACCACATCATGAAGAAGATCATCCTTTCCTGCTCATGGCGCTCGGCCTCGCGGCCGGCGCGCACGCTGCCGGCGGCGGCATCGCCTGGGACAAGTTCCCCCAGGAGAAGGCCAACGACTGGCGGCGCTGCAGAACGGCGCCAAGCTGTTCGCCAACTACTGCCTGAACTGCCATTCCGCGGCGTTCATGCGCTACAACCGCCTGCGCGACATCGGCCTGACCGAAGAGCAGATCAAGAGCAACCTGATGTTCACCACCGACAAGGTGGGCGACACCATGGTGGCCGCGATCACGCCCAAGCAGGGCAAGGACTGGTTCGGCGGCACGCCGCCCGACCTGACCGTGATCGCCCGCTCGCGTGCCGACTTCGGCAAGGGCAGCGGCGCCGACTACCTCTACACCTACCTGCGCACCTACTACCGTGACCCGAACAAGGCCACGGGCTGGGACAACCTCGCGTTCCCGGGCGTCGGCATGCCGCACGTGCTGTGGGAACTGCAGGGCCAGCGCGCGGCGCGCTACGTCGAGGAGAAGGATCCGCACGATCCGGCCAAGACGATCCACCGCTTCGATGGCTTCGAGCAGCTCACGCCGGGCACGATGTCGGCCCGCGAGTACGATTCCGCGGTGGGTGACCTGGTCGCCTTCCTGCAGTGGATGGGCGAGCCGGCGCGCAGCCAGCGGGTTCGCATCGGTGTGTGGGTGCTGATCTTCCTCGGTGTCTTCACGCTGATTGCCTGGCGTCTGAATGCCGCCTACTGGAAAGACGTGAAGTGATCGTCCCCGTCCGTCGCTCCTGACCGGGCGACGGGCCGCAGCGCAGTGGTGTTGCCCGTCAAAGGCACCCACTGCGCTCGTGTTTTTCGCTGTCTCTAGGAGCACACCGCCATGATGGTGCTTTATTCCGGAACCACCTGCCCGTACTCGCACCGTTGCCGCTTCGTGCTGTTCGAGAAGGGCATGGACTTCGAGATTCGCGATGTCGACCTGTTCGCGAAGCCCGAAGACATCGCACTGATGAACCCGTACAACGAGGTGCCGATCCTCGTCGAGCGCGACCTGATCCTGTACGAGTCGCACATCATCAACGAGTACATCGACGAGCGCTTCCCGCACCCGCAACTGATGCCGGGCGACCCGGTGGCGCGTGCGCGCGTGCGGCTGTTCCTGTTCAACTTCGAGAAGGAACTGTTCTCGAACGTGAACATCCTCGAGTCGCGCGGCATCAAGCCGACCGACAAGCAGCTCGAGAAGGCCCGCGCCCAGATCCGCGACCGGCTGACGATGCTGGCGCCGATCTTCCTGAAGAACAAGTACATGCTCGGCGACGACTTCTCGATGCTCGACGTCGCGATCGCGCCCTTGCTGTGGCGCCTGGACTACTACGGCATCGACATGTCGAAGAACGCCGTGCCGCTGCTGAAGTACGCCGAGCGCATCTTCTCGCGCCCGGCCTACATCGAGGCGCTGACGCCGTCCGAGAAGGTGATGCGCAAGTAGGGCGCTGCGCATGAGCACCCCGCCCACCGCACCTGCGCCGACCGGCAGCTCGACACGCCCGTACCTGATCCGGGCGCTGCACGACTGGTGCACCGACAACGGCTTCACGCCGTATGTCGCGGTGTTCGTGGATGCCTCGGTGCAGGTGCCGCAGGAATACGTCAAGAACAACGAGATCGTGCTCAACGTCGGCTTCGAGGCCACCAGCGGCCTGAAGCTCGGCAACGACTTCATCGAGTTCAAGGCGCGCTTCGGCGGCGCGGCGCGCGAGATCGTCGTGCCGGTGGATCACGTGATCGCCATCTACGCGCGCGAGAACGGGCAGGGCATGGCCTTCCCGGTGCCGACCGAGCCGACGTCGGCCGGCCCGGCGGCGGGCATGCCGGTGGCCGAATCCTCCGTGCCGCGGGGTGCCCACCTGACGCTGACCGACACCTCGACGGCCCCGGGCGACGACGCCCCGAGCGAGCCGCCGGAGCCGCCCGCCGGCGGGCGCCCGTCGCTCAAGCGCATCAAGTAGCGCGGCCTATACTGCCTTCGGATCCGGGCCGGCTTAGCTCAGCTGGTAGAGCACCCGCCTTGTAAGCGGAAGGTCGTCAGTTCGACTCTGACAGCCGGCACCAGTGATCTGCATCACGATCCGCGGGCCCTCGCGGCGATACCTTGGCAAGCGGTGCAACCGCGTGTCAGTTCGATTGAACCCGTATCCTGATTGAGCTAACCTGCCAGCCCTGCTCTCGAAGCAAGGCTTCCAGGCGTGGCGTGAGCTGGCGCAGCTTGGCAGCCACCGCCGCATTGGCCGCCAGCAGCGACCAGCCTTCCTCGTCGACCGGCCCCGGTTTCACATGCCGGGCCAGCGCGCCGGGCAGGGCGGCGCGAATGGCCTCGAAGCGATCGGCGGAATCCTGCAGGCGGGCACGCAGCTGAGCGAGCGGCGCGCTGCGCCGCAAGGCCTCCGAAACGCTCATCGAGTCGGGCACGAGCGGGGGCGGTTTGGTGCTCACACGAGGAGTGTAGCGATGCAGATTCTGATCACGCACGGCACGCTGGCGCGAACGCGCGTGTTGCACTTCAACCGCTGGCAGATGGCGGCGATGCTGATCTCGCTGGTGGCCGTGCTGACGCTGCTGTCCGGCACCGTCTACCACTTCGTCTTCCTGAAGGCCGCCCGCGAAGGCTGGCCGGTGGTCAGCCAGATCGTTCGCCTCGTGGTGCGCGACGAGTTTGCACAGCGCGACCGCTTCATGCGCGAAAACCTCGATGCGATGGCGCAGAAGGTCGGCGAGATGCAGGCCAAGCTGGTCAAGCTCGAGGCCATGGGCGACCGCGTGTCGGGGCTGGCCGGGGTGAAGAGCGACGAATTGCGAGATGCGCCCAAGCCGAAGGTCGTGCCGGGCGGCGCGCAAGGCGGCCCCTACATTCCGCCGCAGGCTGTCACGCTCGAGCAGCTTCGCAGCATCGTCGACACACTCGACGAGACCGCCGACCAGAACGCCGACCTGTTCACCCTGGTCGAATCGCGGCTGATGGAGTCGCGCCTGCAGTCGCTGATGGTCCCGAGCACGGCGCCGGTGGCCGGCCCGATCGGCTCGGGCTTCGGCTTCCGTCCTGATCCGTTCACCGGCCGCTCCGCGCTGCACATGGGCCTGGACTTCCCGGCCGATGTCGGCACACCCATCGTGGCCGCTGCCGGTGGGGTGGTGCAGCTGACCGAAACCCATCCCGCCTACGGACAGATGGCCGAGATCGACCACGGCAACGGGTTGGTCACGCGCTACGCCCATGCCAGCAAGCTGCTGGTGCGCACCGGCGACATCGTCAAGCGCGGCCAGCTGATCGCCCACGTCGGCAACACCGGCCGCTCGACCGGCCCGCACCTGCACTTCGAGGTGCTCGTCGACGGCGTGCCGCAGAACCCGGCGCGCTTCCTCGCCGGCGGCAGCGCCGCGCTCGCAGCGGCCGAGAAGGCCGGGCGCAACCGCCCCTGAGCCCACCGTGCCCGCAGGCGTGCGGATGTAAACTTGCGCGTTTGACAGGCAGCTGCCGCTTGCATCGCAAGCGGGCGGCCCCACCTCCAGGCTCCCGGCGTTCGACAACGCGGCCCGCTCGAAGCGGGCGTGTCGAGCGCGCCAATCCAGACGCCGCATGCTACCCAAGCTCCTCACCTCGATTTTCGGCAGCCGCAACGAACGCCTGCTGAAGCAATACCGGCGCACGGTTGCGCAGATCAACGCCCTGGAACCGGGCCTCGAGGCACTGAGCGACGAGCAGTTGCGCGCCAAGACCGACGAGTTCCGCGCCCGCCACGCCAAGGGCGAATCGCTCGACGCGCTGCTGCCCGAGGCTTTCGCGGTGGTGCGGGAAGGCAGCAAGCGCACGCTGAAGATGCGCCACTTCGACGTGCAGCTGCTCGGCGGCATGACGCTGCACAACGGCAAGATCGCCGAGATGCGCACCGGCGAAGGCAAGACGCTGATGGCCACGCTGCCGGTGTACCTGAACGCCATCTCCGGCAAGGGCGTGCACGTGGTCACGGTGAACGACTACCTCGCGCGTCGCGACGCCGAGTGGATGGGCCGCCTCTACACCTTCCTCGGGCTGACGGTCGGCGTCAACACGCCGAACATGTCGCGCGCCGAGAAGCAGGAGGCCTTCGCCGCCGACGTCACCTACGGCACCAACAACGAATTCGGCTTCGACTACCTGCGCGACAACATGGTGCAGGAGATCGCCGACCGCGTGGCCCGCGGCCTGAACTTCGCGATCGTCGACGAGGTCGACTCGATCCTGATCGACGAGGCGCGCACGCCGCTGATCATCAGCGGCCGGGCCGAAGACCACACCGAGCTCTACGTGCGCATCAACGCCGTGGTGCCCAAGCTGAAGAAGCAGATCGGCGAGGCCGATCCGCGCACCGGCGAAGGCGTGATCGAGCCGGGCGACTTCACGGTCGACGAGAAGACGCACCGGTCTTCCTGACCGAAGCCGGCCACGAGAATGCCGAGGCCATCCTCAGCGAAGCCGGCCTGCTGGCCGAAGGCGCCAGCCTCTACGACCCGGCCAACATCACGCTGATGCACCACGTGTATGCGGCGCTGCGGGCTCGCCATCTCTACCACCGCGACCAGCACTACGTGGTGCAGAACGGCGAGGTGATCATCGTCGACGAGTTCACCGGCCGCCTGATGACCGGCCGCCGCTGGAGCGACGGCCTGCACCAGGCCGTGGAGGCCAAGGAAGGCGTGCAGATCCAGAGCGAGAACCAGACGCTCGCCTCGATCACCTTCCAGAACTACTTCCGCATGTACGGCAAGCTCGCCGGCATGACTGGCACCGCCGACACCGAGGCCTACGAGTTCCAGGAAATCTACGGCCTGGAGACGGTGGTGATCCCGCCGAACAAGCCGACCATCCGCAAGGACGAGCTCGACCGGTCTACAAGACCGAGCGCGAGAAGTACGACGCGGTGGTCAAGGACATCCGCGACTGCCACGAGCGTGGCCAGCCGGTGCTGGTGGGCACGACCTCGATCGAGAACTCGGAGAAGGTCTCCGAGCTGCTGAAGAAGGCCAAGCTCGAGCACCCGGTGCTCAACGCCAAGCAGCACGAGAAGGAAGCGCAGATCGTCGCCCAGGCCGGCCGGCCGGGGATGATCACCATCGCCACCAACATGGCCGGCCGCGGTACCGACATCGTGCTCGGCGGCAACGTCGAGAAGCAGATCCAGTTCCTCGAGGCCGACGAGGCGCTCTCCGACGACGCCAAGGCGGCGCAGGCGAAGCAGTTGCAGGACGAATGGCAGACGCTGCACGAGCAGGTGAAGTCTGCTGGCGGCCTGCGCATCATCGCCACCGAGCGCCATGAGTCGCGCCGCATCGACAACCAGCTGCGCGGGCGTTCCGGCCGCCAGGGCGACCCGGGTTCCTCGCGCTTCTACCTGAGCCTTGACGATCCGCTGATGCGCATCTTCGCCGGAGACCGCGTGCGCGCGATCATGGACCGGCTGAAGATGCCCGATGGTGAGGCCATCGAGGCCGGCATCGTCACGCGCAGCATCGAGAGCGCGCAGCGCAAGGTCGAGGCGCGCAACTTCGACATCCGCAAGCAGCTGCTCGAATACGACGACGTCTCGAACGACCAGCGCAAGGTCATCTACCAGCAGCGCAACGAGATCCTCGAGGCCGCGAGCCTGACCGAGCAGATCGGCAACCTGCGCAAGAGCACGATGATCGAGGTGGTGCGCACCTACGTACCGGCCGAAAGCGTCGAGGAGCAGTGGGATCTGCCCACGCTCGAGAAGGTGCTGCGCGAGGAGTGGCAGCTCGAGGTGCCGCTGGCCGCCGAAGTGGAGAAGAGCGACAGCGTCACCGACGACGACATCGTCGACAAGGTGGTGGCCGCGGCCGATGCCCACTTCAACGACAAGCTCGAGCGCGTCGGTGCCGAGCAGTTCACGCCGTTCATGCGCATGGTGCTGCTGCAGGCCATCGACAACCACTGGCGCGAGCACTGGCGGCGTTGGACTACCTGCGTCAGGGCATCCACCTGCGCGGCTACGCCCAGAAGAACCCGAAACAGGAATACAAGCGCGAGGCCTTCGAGCTGTTCTCTCAGCTGCTCGACGTGGTGAAGATGGAAGTCACCCGCGTGATGATGACGGTGCGCATCCAGACGCAGGAAGAGGCCCAGCAGGCCGCCGAGGCGATCGAGGAGCAGGCCGAGCGCATCAGCAACGTGACCTACACGCACCCGAACGAGGACGGTTCGGTGTCGGAGGAACCCGACCTCGCCACCGTCGCGGCCGAGGTGCCCAAGGTCGGCCGCAACGACCCCTGCCCCTGTGGCAGCGGCAAGAAATACAAGCAGTGCCACGGCAAGCTGGCCTGATCGACTGACCCCGAGCGGAGGCCCGCATGCCCGTCAACCTGAGCGCTCCGAATCCGGACGATCTCCATGCCGTGCCCGGCGTCGAACTCGGCGTCACGATGGCCGGCGTGCGCAAGGCCAACCGCCGCGACGTGCTGGTGGTGCAGCTGGCCGAAGGCAGCGTGGTGGCTGGCGTCTTCACGCGCAACCGCTTCTGTGCCGCCCCGGTGCAGGTGTGCCGGGAGCATCTGGCTGCGGGCCAGGGCATCCGTGCGATCGTGGTCAACACCGGCAACGCGAATGCGGGCACTGGCGCAGACGGCTTTGGCCCGTGCTCGCTCGACCTGCGCTGCGCTCGGGCGCCTGATGGGCGTGAAGAGCGAGCAGGTGCTGCCGTTCTCCACCGGCGTGATCATGGAGACGCTGCCCAACGATCGCATCGAGGCGGGTCTGCCTGCCGCGCTCGCCGATGCGAAGGCCGCGAACTGGGCGTTGGCCGCCGAGGCCATCATGACCACCGACACGCTGCCGAAGGCGGCGTCGCGCCAGTCACGATCGGCGGCAGGACGGTGACAATCACCGGCATCAGCAAGGGCGCCGGCATGATTCGCCCGAACATGGCGACGATGCTCGGCTTCGTGGCCACCGACGCGGTGATCGACCCGGCGCTGATGCAGGATCTGGTGCGCGAGGCCGCCGACCAGTCGTTCAACCGCATCACCATCGACGGCGACACCTCGACCAACGACTCCTTCGTGCTGATCGCGACGCAGCGCGCCGGCCATGCGCCGATCACCCGCCTCGATTCGGCCGAGGGCCGGCAACTGCGCGAGGCGCTGATCGATGTGTCGCGCCAGCTGGCCCAGGCCATCGTGCGCGATGGCGAAGGCGCAACCAAATTCATCACCGTGACGATCGAAGGCGGCCGCGCGGAAGACGAGTGCCGCCGTGCGGCCTATGCGATCGCCCACTCGCCGCTGGTCAAGACGGCCTTTTTCGCCAGCGACCCGAACCTCGGCCGCATCCTCGCCGCGGTGGGCTATGCCGGCATCGACGATCTCGACCAGTCGCTGATCGACCTGTACCTCGACGATGTCCACGTGGTTCACCGGGGTGGCCGCCGACCGGAGTATCGCGAGGAAGACGGAGCGCGGGTGATGAAGCAGGCGGAGATCACGGTGCGCGTGAACCTGCACCGCGGCAGCGCGCAATCCACCGTCTGGACCTGTGACTTCAGCTACGACTACGTGAAGATCAACGCGGACTACCGCAGTTGATCTCGCACGCGGCGCGCCAGCGCCGCGCAGCAGCCAGCCGGCTGCAGCCGCAGCCGCCGGTGTTTGAGCGTGTGGCCGCTGGTCAGCCCGAGCAGATCGAAGACGGCATGGTCGGCCACTTCCAGGCCCTTGGCCAGCGCGTAGCCGACCAGCACGCCCCACCGGGCGGCGTCCGGTGCGGCGCCGGCGAAGCGAGGCCGCATGCGCATCAGCATGGCGGCGGGCACCAGCAGCATCGGCAGGAACTGCACGAAGAGGTAGGGCCGCAGGTCGCTGCGGCCGTTCACCTCGCTCCACCACCACAGCGCCACCGACAGGCTGGCCACGATCATCGAGGCGACCAGCGCAGCCGGCCGCGCCCAGCGCGCATCGACACGCTCGGCGAGGAAGGCGCAGGTCAGCGCGGCGCAGGCCCAGGCAATGGGCAGGCGGTCGAAGGCCAGTGAGCCGTTGTCGGGTGCCCAGTGATAGGCGGCCGAGCCGGCCGCCGTGACGACCAGCGCCAGCGCGAAGGCGCGCCAGGGCGAACGTCGACGGCGTTGCCTGTGCGCCGCGCATCGCGATGAGCCAGTACGCGCCGATCACCGCGAAGGGAAGGTTGCTGAGCACGTCGGCAGCGTTCGGGATGCCCAGCCACGCCCGTGCATCGGCGAACTGGTGGTACGTGGCCCACTGGGCGATCGGGCCGTGCCAGGCCAGCGCCGCGGCGAGCAGCGCGGCCAGGGCGAGCAGCAGCCGGGGCTTCGGATCACGGACGGTACAGCTGGTTCGTGTGGCAGCGGAGGTGGTGGATGAGTGCATGGCGCGCATGCTGCGGTGGCCGCTGCCCGTGCGGCAAGTGCTAGCCGCGACAGGCCCGCACCGCGTCACCGGCGGTATCGCGCTACGCCACTCCGCCCGCCAGCCCCCACGTTTACCACGTTGCCTTGCCGCCGACCGCGCTGCTACGATGCTCGCCATTCACCCCTTCGAGCACGCCATGAACCACGCCATCCACCTCACGCACATCGCCGGTATCGGCGCCGGTGCGTCGGGCATGGTGCGGCACGCATCGAAGCGCCCGGTGTCGCCGGTGTTCACCGGCTCGTAGTCCTCTCGGCCCCTGCCTCCACCGAGGCGCCCGCCGAGAGATCCGGCGGGATGAATCGGGGCCTTCGATTCCCTCGCCATACCGGGTCCATCGACCCCCAGGGCGCCCACCGGCGCCCGACGAGAGATAACGAGAGGATGCAACCATGACGCAATGGCTGCTGAGTCTGAGACAGGGCGCCCTGCTGCGCCCTGGCGCGCTGGCTGGACGACGCCCTGCCGCGCCACGACCTGCTGCGCCGGGCCACCTACCGCCGCCTCTGGACCTCGATCCTGATCAGCTCCTTCGGTGGACAGGTGACGATGCTCGCGCTGCCGCTGACGGCCGCGGTGCTGCTGCACGCCTCGCCCACGCAGATGGGCCTGCTCACCGCGATGGAGATCGTGCCCTTCGTGCTGTTCTCGCTGCCCTCGGGCGTATGGCTCGACCGCGTGCGCAAGCTGCCGGTGTACGTGATCGGCGAGTCGATGCTGGCGGTGGTGGTGGCCACCGTGCCGCTGGCCTGGTGGATGGGCTGGCTGACGATGTCGTGGCTCTACGTCGTCGGCTTCGTGATCGGCACCGTCTACACCACGGCCGGCTCGGCGGCGCAGATCGTGCTGACGCAGGTGGTGGCGCGCGACCGGCTGGTGGAAGCACACGCGAAGAACGCGCTCGCGACCTCGGGCGCCGAAGTGGCCGGACCGGGCTTTGCCGGTGCGCTGATCAAGATCGTCGGTGCGCCGCTGGCGCTGCTGGTCGATGCGGTGCTGCTGCTCGTCTCGGCCGGCATCCTGCGTGGCATCGTCGTCAACGAGGAGCGCAAGCCGCGCGCCGATGCGCACTTCTGGCGTGACCTGCGCGCCGGCGTGCGCTTCGTCGCCGGCCACCGGCTGCTCGTGTCGCTGGCCTGTGCGGTGGGTGTCTGGCAGATGTGCCACCACGCGGCATTGGTCGTGCAGATCCTCTTCGCCACCCGCACACTGGGTCTGTCCGAGCAGGCGGTGGGCCTGAGCTACATGGGCATGGGCGCGGGCACCGTCGCAGCCAGCGTCTACGGCAACCGCATCAGCCAGCGGCTCGGGCCGGGCCGCTGCCTGACGCTCGGCTTCGCCATCTGCGGGCTCGGCTGGACGATGCTCGCGCTGGCGCCGGCCAACCGCTTCGGCGTGGCGGCCTTCGCGTTGATGCTGCTGATGTTCTCGGCGGGCGCGGTGCTGGTGTTCATCAACTTCCTGGCCCTGCGTCAGGCGGTGACGCCGAGCCGCTGCTCGGCCGCATGACCAGCACGATGCGCTGGCTGATCCTCATCCCCGCCGGCCCGGGCGCGCTGCTCGGCGGCTGGTTCGGCGAGCACATCGGCCTGCGCGCGTCGCTGGGCTTTGCCGGCGGCACGGCGCTGCTGCTGGCGCTGGTGGCCTCGCGCGTGCGCGTGATTGCCGAACTGCGCGAGCTGCCGAAGCCCGAACACGCCGACGACTGGATCGGCGCCGAATCCGCCGGCGTCGCGCCGCAGACCTCGAACTGAAGAACAGGGAGAACAACAAGATGGACCCCGTATTGATCGATGTGCCGGAGCGCATCGAAACCGAACGACTGATCCTGCGCTGCCCGCGCCCCGGCGACGGGCCGATCGTCAACGACGCCGAGCGCGAGACGCGCGCCGAACTCAAGCCGTGGATGCCCTGGGCGCACGTCGAGAAGAGCCTCGACGACTCCGAGGCCTACTGCCGCCGCATGCAGGCGCGCTACCTGCTGCGCGAGGATCTGGTGATGTTCATCTTCGAGCGCGACGTGATGGGCCGCGAGGGCCGCTTCCTGGGGGGCAGCGGGCTGCACCGTATCGACTGGGCGCTGCGCAGCTTCGAGATCGGCTACTGGCGACGCAGCGGCTGCGGCGGGCAGGGCTACATCACCGAGGCGGCGCGCGCGCTGTCGCGGTTTGCCTTCGACCACCTCGCCGCCCGCCGCGTGGAGATCCGTACCGACGACGCCAACAGCGCGAGCTGGAAGGTGGCCGAGCGCGCGGGCTTCACGCTCGAGGCGCTGCTGCGCGGTGACAGCCTGACGCCGGCGGGTGAGATCCGCAGCACGCGGGTGTATGCCCGCGTGCGGGGATCGAGGAGCGGCTGACCCTGTCAGTCGCGAAGTGAGTCGCCCGGCGCGAAGCGATCCACCGCGTCGGTGATGATCCCGTCGATGCCGAGCGCCAGCAGCCGCTGCGCCTCGGCCGGGTCGTTGACGGTGTAGACCAGCGCGCGCAGGCCTGCGCCATGCAGCTGCGCGATCAGCGCCGCATCCATCAGCGCATGGTTGGTGATGCAGGCGCGCACGTCGAGCGCGCGGGCGATGTCGAACCAGCCGTTCCACAACGTGTCGAGCAACAGCGCGCGCGGCAGCTCGGGGGCCGTCTCGCGCGCGCCCTGCAGCGATTCGGGGCGGAAGGAGCTCAGCAGCGGCGGCGCTACCGGCGCATGGCGGCTCGCGGCCCACAGCCGCGCGGCTTCGCGCGCGGCCACGCGGCCGGTTTCCAGCTCCTGGCCGGGCGTCGGCTTGATCTCGATATTCAGCGCGAAGCCGTTGCGCAGCACGTAGGCGGCGATCGCCTCCAGGCTGGGGATCGGTTCGCCGGCGAAGGCGCGGCTGTGCCAGCCGCCGGCATCGAGTCGTGACAGCTCCGACCAGCTGCGCTCGCCAGCCGTGCCGCGCTCGGGCGTCGTGCGCTGCAGCGTCGCGTCGTGCAGCAGGAAGGGCACGCCGTCGGCGCTGAGCTTCACGTCGCACTCGAAGGCACGGTAGCCGTGCGCTGCGCCGATGCGGAAGGCCGCCAGCGTGTTCTCCGGCGCCAGCTTGCCGGCGCCGCGGTGGGCGATCCAGAGCGGATAAAGCCAGTCGTCGGTCATCGCCATCTCAGCCGAGGCGCTGCTGCGTGGCGGCATCGAACCAGTGCAGCTGCTCCGCCGGCCCTTGCAGCGTCATCGTGTCGCCGTTGCGCGGCGCGGGCAGGGTGGCATCCACCCGCACGGTGAAGAGCTGCGCACCGACCAGGCCGTGGATCAGCCGCTCGGCGCCGAGCATCTCGCTGGTCTCCACCTTGAAAGGCCAGCCCAGCACGCCCGCCGGCTTCAGCACGGAATGCTCGGGCCGCAGCCCGACGATCAGCTCGCCGGAACGCGGGGCGGCCGCCGGCAGCGGCAGCTGGACGCCATCCACCGTGAAGCGCGAGCCATCGGCCATGCCGTTGATCAGGTTCATCGGCGGCGAGCCGATGAAGCCTGCGACGAAGGTGGTGGCCGGCCGCGCGTAGACCTCTTCCGGCGTGCCGATCTGTTCCATGCGGCCGGCGTTCATGACGATCATGCGCTGCGCCAGCGTCATCGCCTCGACCGGTCGTGGGTGACGAACAGCGAGGTCACACCGAGCTCGGCATGCAGCTTCTGGATCTCCAGCCGCGTCTGCGCGCGCAGCTTGGCATCGAGGTTGGACAGCGGCTCGTCGAAGAGGAACACCTCGGGCTGGCGCACGATCGCGCGGCCCATCGCCACGCGCTGGCGCTGCCCGCCGGAGAGCTCGCGCGGCTTGCGCTTCAGGTAGGGCTCGAGCTGCAGGATGCCGGCCGCCTTGGCCACGCGCGCCTCGATCTCGGTAGCAGGCACCTTGGCGATCTTCAGGCCGTAGGCCATGTTCTCGAAGACCGACATGTGCGGGTACAGCGCATAGTTCTGGAACACCATCGCGATGTCGCGGTCGCTCGGTTCCACGTCGTTGACCACGCGGCCGGCGATGGCGATCTGCCCTTCGCTGATCTCCTCCAGCCCCGCCACCATGCGCAGCAGCGTGCTCTTGCCGCAGCCCGAGGGCCCGACGATGACGATGAATTCGCCGTCGGCGATCTCGGCATTGACGCCATGGATCACCTGATTCGCCTTCGGCGGCTTGCCGTAGCGCTTGACGACGTTGCGGATGCTGATCGCTCCCATCGGACTTCTTTCTTCTACTTCTCGGTATCCACGAGGCCCTTGACGAACCACTTCTGCATCAGCAGCACCACCAGCGCCGGCGGGATCATCGCGAGCATCGCGGTGGCCATCACGATGTTCCAGTCGGTGGCCGCGTCGCCACCGCTGATCATGCGCTTGATGCCGATGACCACCGGGTACATCGATTCATCGGTGGTCACCAGCAGCGGCCAGAGGTACTGGTTCCAGCCGTAGATGAACTGGATGACGAACAGTGCCGCGATCGAGGTGGCCGACAGCGGCACCAGCACGTCCTTGAAGAAGCGCATCGGGCCGGCGCCATCGATGCGCGCGGCTTCGACCAGCTCGTCGGGCACGGTGAGGAAGAACTGGCGGAACAGGAAGGTGGCGGTGGCCGAGGCGATCAGCGGCACCGTCAGGCCGGCATAGCTGTTGAGCATGCCGAGGCCGGCCACCACCTCGTAGGTCGGGCCGATGCGCACCTCCACCGGCAGCATCAGCGTGACGAAGATGGCCCAGAAGAAGACGTTGCGCAGCGGGAAGCGGAAATAGACGATCGCGAAGGCCGACAGCAGCGAGATCGCGATCTTTCCGACAGCGATGACCAGCGCGGTGATCAGGCTGACCACCATCATGCGGCCCACCGGTGCATTCGAGGCCGCGCCCATCGCCGTGCCCTTCAGCGCGGCGATGTAGTTCTCGACCGGTGGCTGCCGGGCAGCAGCGACATCGGCGCCTGCACGATCTGGTCGGCCGTCTGCGTGGAGGCGACGAAGGTCACGTACAGCGGAAAGGCGACGATCAGCACGCCGAGGATCAGCACGGCGTGAGCGAGGATGCCGAGGGTGGGGCGGCGTTCGACCATCTCAGCGGTTCCGTGCCTGTGCCACCGGTTGAGCGCGGCGAGCCAGGGGCCTGCCGGTCTGCGCGCCGCCCGATATCGGTGCTCGACAGGCAGGCCCCTGACTCGCTGGGGAACCACCGAGGCCCGTGCGGACCGCAATGCAGCGGTGGTCGCACGGCGTGGGCCGGGCAGGCCGGGCGAGCACGGATATCGGGCCGCGCACAGCCCGGCCTGCCCGGCCCGTGCCGCGCTCCAGAGGTTGCAGGAAGAGCCCACGCGACGCAAAGGCATCAGTAATTCACCTTCTTCTCGACAAATCGGAACTGCACGACCGTGAGCGCAATGACGATCACCATCAGCACCACCGACTGCGCCGCCGAGCCACCCAGGTCCATCGCCTTGAAGCCGTCGTAGTAGACCTTGTAGACCAGGATCGCCGTGTCCTTGCCCGGGCCGCCCTGCGTGGCCGCGTCGACGATCGCGAAGGTGTCGAAGAAGGCGTAGACGACGTTGATGACGAAGAGAAAGAAGGTCGTCGGCGACAGCAGCGGGAACTGGATGGTCCAGAAACGCCGCCACGGCCGCGCGCCGTCGATCGCCGCGGCTTCGATCAGCGATTTCGGGATGCTCTGCAGCCCGGCGAGGAAGAACAGGAAGTTGTACGAGATCTGCTTCCACACCGCGGCGGCAACGATCAGCGTCATCGCACGGCCGCTGTTGAGCAGGTGGTTCCAGTCGATGCCGAACTGGCGCAGCGCGTAGGACACGATGCCGATCGACGGCGCGAACATGAACAGCCACAGCACGCCGGCCACCGCCGGTGCCACGGCGTAGGGCCAGATCAGCAGCGTGCGGTAGACCATGGTGCCACGCACCACGCGATCGGCGAACACTGCCAGCAGCAGCGAGAGGGCGATGCCCAGCCCGGCCACGAGCACCGAGAACACGGCCGTCGTCTTGAACGAGGCGAGGTAGGTCGGGTCGCCGAACAGCCGCTCGAAATTCTGCAGCCCGACCCACTCGGTGGACGTGCCGAACGCGTCGGACTGCTGGAACGACTGCAGCAGCGCACGGCCGGCCGGCCAGAAGAAGAACACCGCGATCACGGCCACCTGGGGCGCGAGCAGCGCCCAGGGCAGCCATGACGAGCGGAAGACGACGCGCTTTTCGGAAGCCAAGGCGGCTCAGCTCTTGTTGGCCTTTTCGAAGCGCTCGAGCTGTTCGTTGCCGCGCTGCACCGCGCTGTCCAGCGCTTCCTTCGCGCCCTTCTTGCCCGACCAGACCTGCTCGAGCTCCTCGTCGACGATGGCGCGGATCTGCACGAAGTTGCCCAGGCGGATGCCGCGCGACTTGTCGGTGGTCTTGCGGATCATCTGGTTCACCGCGGTGTCGGTGCCCGGGTTCTGCTTGTAGAAGCCCGACTTCTCGGTCAGCTCGAACGAGGCCAGGGTCACCGGCAGGTAGCCGGTGCGCTGGTGGCTCTTGGCCTGGATCTCGGCGTTGGTCAGGTAATTGAAGAACGACGCCACGCCCTTGTATTCAGGCGCCTTCTTGCCCGACATCACCCACAGCGAGGCACCGCCGATCACGGTGTTCTGCGGCGTGCCCGGCACGTCGGGGTAGTAGGGCAGCGGGGCGATGCCGAAATCGAACTTGGCGTTCTTCTTGATGCTCGCGTAGGTGGACGACGACGCCGTGGCCATCGCGCATTCGCCCGAATAGAACGGCGCGTCGCCGAGGTTGCCGCGGCCGCGGTACTGGAACAGGCCCTGCTTGGCCATGTTGGCGGGGTTCTCGATGTGGCGCACGTGCAGCGGGCTGTTGAAGACCAGCCGCGCGCTGGTGCCGCCGAAGCCGTTGTTCTGCGTGGCGAACAGCGTGTTGTGCCAGTCGAGAAGCTCTCCAGCTGCGTCCAGCCCTGCCAGCTGGTGGTGAAGGGGCAGGCCACGCCCGAGGCCTTCAGCTTGGCGGCGGCCGACACCAGCTCGGGCGGTGGCCGGCGGCTTGTTCGGGTCGAGGCCGGCCTTGCGGAACAGGTCCTTGTTGTAGTTCAGCACCGTGGTCGAGCTGTTCAGCGGGTAGCTGAGCATCTGGCCGTTCGGCGCGGTGTAGTAGCCCACCACGGCGGAGATGTAGGCCTTGGGGTCGAACTTGTAGCCGGCATCGGCCATCACCTTGCCCACCGGCACGATGGCGCCCTTGCTGGCCATCATCGTCGCGGTGCCCACCTCGAACACCTGCAGGATGTGCGGTGCATTGCCGGCGCGGAAGGCGGCGATCGCGGCCGTCATCGATTCGTCGTACGAGCCCTTGTAGGTCGGGACGATCTTGTAATCCTTCTGGCTGGCATTGAAGCCGTTGGCCAGATCGACCACCCAGTCGTTCAGGCCGCCGGTCATCGAGTGCCACCACTGGATCTCGGTCTGGGCGTGGGCGGGCAGTGCAGCCGCGAGGGCAATCGCGGAAAGGGCGAGGCGGAAGGTCTTCATGACATCTCCGTGTGGGTTGGATGACAGGCCGAAGGGCCAGCCGGCCAGTGTCTCGTGGATCTGTGACAGGCTCGTTGAAGGGGCGGATGCTACTTCGCGGCCCGCCGGGCGGCAGCCCGGTGAATCCCCGGGAAATGCTGCGCTGCGCTACGATTCGGCCTCAAGTGCCAGCACGGGGGCTGAGAGCGCCCCGGTCCCGATGAACGCACCCGCTTCCCTGACCCACATGGCCGCCGTTGCCCAGGCCGGCAGCGCCGCCGAAGGGGCCGCGCCGCGCCTGCGCGAGATTCCCTACAACTACACCTCCTTTTCCGACCGGGAAATCGTCATCCGCCTTCTCGGCGTGCGGGCGTGGGAAGTGCTCAACCGCCTGCGCGAGGAGCGCCGCACCGGCCGCTCGGCGCGCATGCTCTACGAGGTGCTGGGCGACATCTGGGTGGTGCAGCGCAACCCCTACCTGCAGGACGACCTGCTCGACAACCCGAAGCGCCGCGCCGCGCAGTCGAGGCGCTGCACCACCGCCTGGGCGCCATCGAGGCGCGCCGTTCGCCGCAGGAAGACGGCGAGCGTGATGCGGCGGTGGGTGAACTGCTGGTGGCCGCGCGCTCGGCCGTCGAACGCTTCGAGCGCCAGTTCGCCGAGATGGCCGACCTGCGCCGCCGCGTGACCAAGGTGCTCGGCCGGGCCACCGCGAAGCACAACGTCAAGTTCGACGGCCTGTCGCGCGTGGCCCACGTGACCGACGCCACCGACTGGCGCGTCGAATACCCCTTCGTCGTGCTCACGCCCGACACCGAGGCCGAGATGGCTGCGCTGGTCAAGGGCTGCATCGAGCTCGGCCTGACCATCATCCCGCGCGGCGGCGGCACCGGCTACACCGGCGGCGCCGTGCCGCTCACGTGGTCGAGCGCGGTGATCAACACCGAAGCTCGAGGCGATGAGCGAGGTCGAGATGGTCTCGCTGCCCGGCGTCGACCTTCCCGTGGCCACGGTGTGGACCGAAGCCGGCGTGGTCACGCAGCGCGTGGCCGACGCGGCCGAGCGAGCCGGCCATGTGTTTGCGGTCGACCCGACCTCGGCGGAAGCGTCCTGCATCGGCGGCAACATCGCGATGAATGCCGGTGGAAAGAAGGCCGTGCTGTGGGGCACCGCGCTCGACAACCCGGCGTCGTGGCGCATGGCGGTCACGCCGCAGGCGCAGTGGCTGGAGGTGGTTCGCCTGAACCACAACCTCGGCAAGATCCATGATGTGGAGCTGGCGAGCTTCGAACTGCGCACCTTCGCCGCCGACGGCAAGACGCTGGTCTCGACCGAGCGGCTCGACATCCCCGGCCGCGTGTTCCGGAAGGAAGGCCTGGGCAAGGACGTCACCGACAAGTTTCTCGCCGGCCTGCCGGGCATCCAGAAGGAAGGCTGCGACGGCCTGATCACCTCGGCGCGCTGGATCGTGCACCGCATGCCGGCGCACACCCGCACGGTGTGCCTGGAGTTCTTCGGCAATGCGAAGGACGCGGTGCCGTCGATCGTCGAGATCAAGGACTTCATGTTCGCCGAGGCGAAACGCCCGGGCGGCGCGATCCTCGCGGGCCTGGAGCACCTCGACGACCGCTACCTGAAGGCGGTGGGCTACGCCACCAAGAGCAAGCGCGGCGGCCTGCCGAAGATGGTGCTGGTGGGCGACATCGCCGGCGACGACGCCGATGCCGTGGCGCGGGCCACCAGCGAGGTGATCCGCATCGCCAACAGCCGCTCGGGCGAGGGCTTCGTTGCGGTCAGCGCCGATGCGCGCAAGAAGTTCTGGCTCGACCGCAAGCGCAGCGCGGCAATCAGCAAGCACACCAACGCCTTCAAGATCAACGAAGACGTGGTGATCCCGCTGCCGCGCATGGGCGAGTACACCGAGGGCATCGAGCGCATCAACATCGAGCTGAGCCTGCGCAACAAGCTGGCGATGGTCGATGCGCTGGAGGCCTTCTTCGTCGCCGGCAACCTGCCGCTGGGCAAGAGCGACGATGCCGGCGAGATCGCCTCGGCCGAACTGCTCGAAGACCGCGTGCAGCAGGCGCTGGCCGTGCTGCGCGAGGTGCGAAGCCTCTGGCAGCAGTGGATGGCCAACCTCGACGTGGTGCAGGCGGAGACGGGCCGCACCGTCTTCGCCGACCTGCAGGACCACACGCTGCGCGCCTCGTGGAAGACGCAGATCCGCAGCGCGCTGCAGAGCATCTTCGCCGGCGCGGCGCTGGAGCCCATCGTGGCTGAGTGCCAGAGGATCCACGACCGCGTGCTCAAGGGCCGTGTCTGGGTGGCGCTGCACATGCACGCCGGCGATGGCAACGTGCACACCAACATCCCGGTCAACAGCGACAACTACGAGATGCTGCAGACCGCGCACGAGGCGGTGGGCCGCATCATGGCGCTGGCGCGCAGCCTTGGCGGCGTGATCTCCGGCGAGCACGGCATCGGCATCACCAAGCTGGAGTTCCTCAGCGACGAGGAACTGGCCGGCTTCACCGACTACAAGCGCCGCGTCGATCCGGAAGGCCGCTTCAACAAGGGCAAGCTGCTGCGCGGCGGCGAGATCCGCGCCGATCTCACCAACGCCTACACGCCGAGCTTCGGGCTGATGGGCCACGAGTCGCTGATCATGCAGCAGAGCGACATCGGCCAGATCGCCGATTCGGTCAAGGACTGCCTGCGCTGCGGCAAGTGCAAGCCGGTGTGCGCCACCCCGTGCCGCGCGCCAACCTGCTGTACAGCCCGCGCAACAAGATCCTCGCCACCTCGCTGCTGATCGAGGCCTTCCTCTACGAGGAGCAGACGCGCCGCGGCATCAGCATCAAGCACTGGCAGGAGTTCGAGGACGTGGCCGACCACTGCACGGTCTGCCACAAGTGCGCCAGCCCCTGCCCGGTGAAGATCGACTTCGGCGACGTGTCGATGAACATGCGCAACCTGCTGCGCAAGATGGGGCAGAAGAGCTTCCGCCCCGGCAATGCGGCAGCGATGTTCTTCCTCAACGCCACCAGCCCCGAGACCATCAAGCTGATGCGCACGGCGATGGTCGACGTCGGCTTCAAGGTCCAGCGTTTCGCCAACAACCTGCTGCGTGGCACGGCCAACCAGCAGACCGCCGCGCCGCCGGCCACGGTGGGCCCGGCTCCGATCAGGAGCAGGTGATCCACTTCATCAACAAGAAGATGCCGGGCAACCTGCCCAAGCGCACCGCGCGGGCGCTGCTGGACATCGAGGACAAGGATTTCGTTCCGATCATCCGCGACCCGAAGACGACCACTGCCGACACCGAGGCGGTCTTCTACTTCCCCGGTTGCGGCTCGGAGCGCCTCTTCTCGCAGGTGGGCACGGCCACGCAGGCGATGCTCTGGCATGCCGGCGTGCAGACGGTGCTGCCGCCGGGGTACCTGTGCTGCGGCTATCCGCAGCGCGGCAGCGGCCAGTTCGACAAGGCCGAGAAGATGATCACCGACAACCGGGTGCTGTTCCACCGTGTGGCCAACACGCTGAACTACCTCGACATCAAGACGGTGGTGGTCAGCTGCGGCACCTGCTACGACCAGCTGCAGGGCTACAAGTTCGAGGACATCTTCCCCGGCTGCCGCATCGTCGACATCCACGAATTCCTGCTCGAGAAGGGCATCACGCTGGATGCCGGCAACAGCGCGGGCGGCTACCTGTACCACGACCCCTGCCACTCGCCGATGAAGCTGCAGGAGCCGATGAAGACGGTCAAGGCGCTCGTCGGCGACAACGTGCGCAAGAGCGAGCGCTGCTGCGGCGAGAGCGGCACGCTGGGCGTGACGCGGCCCGACATCTCCACGCAGGTGCGCTTCCGCAAGACCGAGGAACTGCGCCGCGACGAGGCGGCGCTGCGCAGCACGGGTGCAGTGGCCGAGAAGGGCCCGGTGAAGATCCTGACCTCGTGCCCGAGCTGCCTGCAGGGCCTGAACCGCTACACCGGCGACCTGCAGAACGGCCTGCTCGAAGCCGACTACATCGTCGTCGAGATGGCCAACCGCATCCTCGGCCCCGACTGGCTGCCCGACTACGTCGAGCGCGCCAACGACGGGGCATCGAGCGCGTGCTTGTCTGAGCCCTTGGGGTTACTGCTCGGCGGAAAGCTTGCGCTCCTTGATGAGCGCATGCCAGAAAGTCGTTTCCTTCTGGATGAACGAGGCCAGCGCCGGGCCGTCGCTCGGCAGCACCTCGAGGCCGAAGTCCTCGAGCTTGGACTTCACCTCGGGCACCGCGATCGCCTTGTTCATCTCGGCGGTCAGCCGCGAGACGATGTCGGCCGGCGTGCCCTTGGGCACGAACAGCCCTGCCAGGCCGTGACCTCGAAGTCCTTCACGCCGAGTTCGTCGAGCGTGGGCACGTCGGGCAGCGCGGCGATGCGCTTCTTCGACATCACCGCCAGCGCCTTGACCTTGCCCGAGCGGATCTGCGGCAGGCCGGCCGCGGTGTCGAGCACCATCATCGGCACTGGCCGGCGATCACGTCCTGCACGGCCATCGCGGTGCCGCGGTAGGGCACGTGCACGACGAAGGTCTGCGTGCGGCTCTTCAGCAGTTCCATCGCCCGGTGGTGCGGGCTGCCGATGCCGGGTGAGGCGTAGCTGAACTTGCCCGGGTTCTTCTTGAGCGCATCGAGCCACTGCACGGCATCGCTGAAGCCAGCCGACGGATTGACCGCGACGATCAGCGGGAAGCGGGCCATGAAGCCCACCGGCGCCGGGTCGGACGGCGCGTAGGGGATCTTCTTGTACATCGCCTCGTGGAACACCATCACGCCGTTGTCGCCGGTGACCATCGTGTAGCCGTCGGCCGGCGACTTGGCGGCGTTGTCGGTGCCGATCATGCCGGCCGCGCCCGGGCGGTTGTCGATCACGATGTTCTGGCCGAGCTGCTTGCCGAGCTGCGGTGCGAGCTGGCGCGCAAGGAAGTCGGAACCGCCGCCGGCCGGGTAGGCCACCACCCAGCGGATCGGCTTGGACGGCCAGGAGCCTGGGCCTGGGCGGCCAGCGGGGCAGCGAGGGCGGCAAGCGCGAGGGCACCAAGTGCGCGGCGAGTCAGGGTGCGGTTCATGCGTCGATTCGGCGGGGTGAGGGAGCGATGATCTTAGCGGCGACAATAGGCTCGCCTGCACCATGATTGCCCGAGTTCGCCATCCCCTGTTCGAAAGCGCCTGGCGCGTCGCCGGCCCGGTCTGCGCCGCGGTGGCGCTGTCCTGGCCGGCTGGGTCCGCTGCGGCGCCGGTGCTGCCCGAGCCGCTGCGCCCGTTGCTCGAGCGCTCGCTCGACAACCCGCGCGAGGCGCTGGCGCTGGCCGATGCGACGCTCGATTCGCTCGACTCCGAATCGCGCTTCTGGCGCCTGCTCGGCAAGGCGGCCGTCTACACGCTGCTCGACCGGCCGAGCGATGCCCAGCGCAGCGTCGACGAAGCGCGAGCGCGGCTGGGCCGCGTGCCCACGGCCACGCCGCGCCACCACCTCTGGCTGGAGGCGTATGCGATCGGGTCGCTGTTCCGCCAGGAGGATTCCGCCCGGCTGATCGCACGCAGCGTCGAATTGCGGCGGGCCGCGGCACCGCTCGGCGACGAATACCTGCTGTGCGAGATCTCGGTGGGCGACCTGTTCCTGCTGCGCGAGACCTACGCGCTCGACGAGGCGGCGCGTGGCCGAAGAGACCGAGCGCTGCGGCCGCAAGCTCGGGCAGCTGCACATCGAGACCTCGGCGCTGATCGCGATGGGCAGCATGGCCAGTTCGCTGTCGGGCAAGGCCCCGGCCGAGAGCTATTTCGAACGGGCACTGGAGGTGCTCGGCGCGCAGCCGGCGCGCTTCCAGCGCGGCTGGATCGAATGGGAGATGGGCAACACGCTGGCGCGCCTCGGCCAGACCGAGCGGGCCGCGCGCAGCTTCGAGGCCGCGCTGTCGCGCAGCCGCGAGATCGGCGACGCCACCGGCGAGGCGATCGTGACGCTCGATCTGGCGGCGCTGCGCCGGCCCAGGGCGAGCCGCAGCGTGTGCTCGATCTGGTGCGTGGCGTGCTGCCGGCGCTGCGCGAGGTCGAGGCGCCGGCGCGGCTGGCGCTCGGCGAGGGCACGGTGATCGAGGCGCTGGCGCGCCTCAAGCGGCAGGAGGTGCTGCAGGAGATCGAGCGCGCCCGCGCGCTCGAAGGCGCGCTGCTGCCGGCGCCTGATCGCGCGCGGCTGCTCCAGCGCGTTGCCGAAGGCTACGCTTCGCAGGGCCTCTACGCGCAGGCCTATGCCGAGCTGCGCCGCTCGAACGAGGCGCTGACGGCGGGCCAGCAGTCGATCCGCGATGCGCAGCTGCTGCGCCTGCAGGCGCGCTACGAGATCGCCCGCCGCGAGGCCGAGCTGGCCGACCTGCGCCACCGCGCCGAGACCGACCGGCTGGCGCTGCAGACCCGCGAAGCGCAGCAGCGCGCACTGTGGGCCGCCTTTGCGGCGCTGGCCGGCGGCCGCCGGCGGCGCCTGGTTCGTGCTGCGCGCACGGCGCCGGCGCCGTCAGGCGGCCGACCTGGAGATGCGCGACGAACTGACCGGCCAGCCCGACCGCCGTGCGGTGATGGCCTTCGCGCAGGAGCAGTTCGAGCTGTGCCGCCGCCTGGGCATCGAGCTGAGCGTGGCGCTGGTCAACCTCGACCGATTCAAGGCCATCAACGAGCGCCACGGCCAGGCCGCCGGCGACCGCGTGCTGCGCGACTTCGCCGAGGCGGCCGGCAACGTGCTGCGTGGCCAGGAGCGGCTCGGCCGTTATGGCGGCGACGAGTGGCTGCTGGTGATGCCCGGCACGGCGATCGATGAGATGCCGGCGGTCTTCGAGCGCCTGCGCGCCCGGCTGGCCGCGCAGTCCGTGCACGGCCTGGCGCAGCCGCACGGCCTGACGCTGTCGATGGGAGCGGCCGGCCTGACCGAGGGCTTCGAGTCCGTCGAGGCACTGGTCGAGGAGGCCGACCGGCAACTGCATCGCGCCAAGGCAGAAGGTCGCGACACGGTGCGCTGCGCGCGTGCCGGTCGCGTGGCCGATGCCGGCAGCGGAGATCGCGGCGCTGGCGCCCGGCGCACGCCGCGCGACACGGTGTCGGCATGACGCATCCCTTCTCCGCCTTGCCCGATGCCGAGCCCGGTTGCGTGCTGTGCACGCAGGCCAGCGGCGTGCCGCTGTGGCAGGACGACGCACGGCGCGTGATCCGTGCGGAGGACGCCGACTTTCCGGCCTTCTACCGCGTCATCGCC
Source organism: Piscinibacter aquaticus (assembly GCA_007994965.1). GTDB lineage: Bacteria > Pseudomonadota > Gammaproteobacteria > Burkholderiales > Burkholderiaceae_C > Piscinibacter > Piscinibacter aquaticus. Next base: position 279,135 of record VOPW01000001.1, read on the forward strand.
CGCCACCACGTGGCCGAGTTCTCGGCGCTGCTGGCCCCCGAACGGGCACGCTGCATGGACATCGTCTGCCGCATCGAGCGTGTGCTGGTCGAGCAGTTGCGGCCGACCAAGATCAACCTCGCCGCGCTCGGCAACGTGGTGCCGCATCTGCACTGGCATGTGATCGCGCGATTCGACTGGGACAGCCACTTCCCGCAGCCGATCTGGGGCGCGCGCCAGCGCGAGGTGGCCGGCGGGCCGCTGGCGCGGCTGCCGCTGTCGCTGCAGGACCTCGACGCCTGCGTGGTGGACGCCCTTCGATCGCGTGACTGACCGGTATCAATGTCCCTGATCGCATCGCGCGGGGGCTTGGCTACACTGCGGGCGCTTCGTCAACACGCCCCTCTCCCATGGCCGGTCTCAGCCCCGCAACGCCGCAGCCCGTCGGCATCACCGTTCACCAGCAGTCGCGCGTGCTCGAAGTCGGTTTCTCCGATGGCAACACCGGCGCATCCCGTTCGAGCTGATGCGCGTGTATTCGCCGTCGGCCGAGGTGCAAGGCCACGGCCCGGGCCAGGAAGTGCTGCAGACGGGCAAGCGCGAAGTCGAACTGGTGTCGCTCGAGCCGGTGGGCAATTACGCCGTGCAGCCCACCTTCAGCGACGGCCACGATTCGGGCATCTTCTCGTGGGACTACCTGTACTTCCTCGGTTCCCAGCAGGACGAGCTGTGGCAGCGCTACGAGGCGAGGCTGCGCGAGGCCGGCGTCGACCGTGACGCGCCGATGGCCGCCGCGGCCGCGTCGTCCTGCGGACACCACCACTGAGCGTGCGATGAGCGAAACCCACTTCGGATTCGAGACCGTCGACGAGGCGCAGAAGGCTGCGCGCGTGCGCAGCGTGTTCGATTCGGTCGCGTCGAAATACGACGTGATGAACGACCTGATGTCGATGGGCCTGCACCGGGCCTGGAAGGCCTACACCGTCGCCGTGGCCAACCTGCGCGAAGGCGACCGCGTGCTCGATCTGGCCGGTGGCACCGGCGATCTGTCGCGTGCCTTTGCGCGCAAGGTCGGCGAGCGCGGCACCGTCGTGCACACAGACATCAACGAGGCGATGCTGCGCCGCGGCCGCGACCGCCTGCTCGACGAAGGCCTGGTGCTGCCGACGGTGATCTGCGATGCCGAGGTGCTGCCTTTCGCCACCGGCAGCTTCGATCTCGTCAGCGTCGCCTTCGGCCTGCGCAACATGACCCACAAGGATCGTGCGCTGGCGGAGATGAACCGCGTGCTGCGCCCGGGTGGACGGCTGCTCGTGCTCGAGTTCTCGAAGATCGCCCCGCCGCTGGCCAAGGCCTACGACTGGTATTCGTTCAACGTGCTGCCGCGCGTCGGACAGTGGGTCGCGGGCGACGCCGACAGCTACCGCTACCTGGCCGAATCCATCCGCATGCACCCCGGCCAGGCCGAGCTGAAGGCGATGATGAAGGGCGCCGGCTTCGGCCACGTCGACGTGCACAACCTGAGTGCCGGCGTCGTCGCGCTGCACGTGGGGATCAAGTGCTGAAGCGCGGCGGTCCGGCGCTGCTGCTGGGCCTGCTGGTCGCCTTGCCGGCCAGCGCGTCGGCGGCTGCGATGACCGGGCTGTCCACCTCGGTGGGCCGGCCGGCGCGCTGGTGGCGCTGCTGGCGTCGCAGCGCGGCTCGCCGGCGAATGCGGCCACGGTCCTCGGCCTGTCGGTGCTGCTGTTGCTGCTGGCCGTGGTTTTCGTGCAGTTGCGCACGCCCGGCCTTCGCTTCCTGCCGCTGTTCGCGCGGCGCAAGCTGCCGCAGCCGATCCTGGCCCGCGCGGTGCCCAGCGACGACGACCGTGCACTGCTGCGCCAGGCGCGCCGGCAGTTCCTCGCGTTGCAGGCGGCCTGGGATGCAGCCGACCACGACACGCTGCGCCGCCTGACCACCGACGGCATGTTCGCCGAACTCGCCGCGCAGCTGCCCGATGCGGACACCGCACGCGACCGCACCCATGTGCTCGCGCTCGAGGCACACCTGATCGCGCGCGAGCAGATCGGCCCGCTGGAGCTGGCCAGCATCGAGTTCAGCGGCGTCGTGCGCGATTCTGCGCTGGGCGATGCCGCGCCGCTGCGCGAAGTGTGGATGCTGACGCGCAGCCAGCCCGGCGAAGCCTGGAAGCTGGCGCGCCAGCAGGCGCTGCTCTAGCGAACAGCGCCGGCCGCCTTCACAGGCGCCGGTGCGCAGGCCCAGCGAGCGCAGCTCGGCCGGGTCGTAGCTCGACTTCACGTCGGCGAACACGGCACCCGGCATGGCCTTCTCGGCGATCGCCTTGAGACCCATCGCCGCGTACTCCTTGTGCGAGACCGCCGCGACCACGGCGCAGGCGCGGGGCAGCTGTTCCCACGGCGTCAGCCCGATGCCGTACTCGTGCTCGCATTCCGCCGAGTCGGCGATCGGGTCGTGCACGTGCACCCGGGCGCCGAAGCTCTTCAGCTCGTTGACCACGTCGATGACCTTGCTGTTGCGCAGGTCGGGGCAGTTCTCCTTGAAGGTCATGCCCAGCACGATCACGTCGGCGTCCTTGACCGGCATGTCGGCGGCGATCATCTGCTTGACGGTCTGCTCGGCAACGAACTTGCCCATGCTGTCGTTGATGCGCCGGCCGGCCAGGATCACCTGCGGGTTGTAGCCGAGCTTCTCGGCCTTGTGCGTCAGGTAGTAGGGATCGACGCCAATGCAGTGGCCGCCCACCAGGCCGGGGCGGAAGGGCAGGAAGTTCCACTTCGTGCCCGCCGCCTTCAGCACCTCGAGGGTGTCGATGCCGATGCGCTGGAAGATCACTGCCAGTTCGTTCATCAGCGCGATGTTCAGGTCGCGCTGGGTGTTCTCGATCACCTTTGCTGCCTCGGCCACCTTGATCGAGCTGGCCGGGTAGACGCCCGCGGTAATCACCGAGCCATACACCTCGGCCACCTTCTTCAGCGTCTCCGGCGTGTCGCCCGACACCACCTTGGTGATCTTGGTGACCGTCCGCTCCTTGTCGCCCGGGTTGATGCGCTCCGGGCTGTAGCCGACGAAGAAGCCTTCCTTCCACTTCAGGCCCGAGTGCTTCTCGATGATCGGGATGCACACCTCCTCGGTGGCGCCCGGATAGACGGTCGACTCGTAGACGACGATCGCGCCCTTCTTGATGTGCTTGCCGACGCTCTCCGACGACTTCACCAGCGGGGTGAAATCCGGCTGATGGGCATCGTCCACCGGCGTCGGCACGGCCACGATGATGAAGTCGGCCTCGGCGATGACCTTCGGGTCGGTGCTGCAGGTCAGCATCGTCGCGGCCTTCAGGTCGGCGCTGCTGACTTCGCCGGTCGGATCGACGTGGCGGCCGTAGGCGGCCACCTTCTCGGCGTGCAGGTCGAAGCCGAGCGTGCGGAATTTCTTGCCGAACTCCACGGCGAGCGGCAGGCCGACGTAGCCCAGGCCGATGACTGCGATGGTGGTCATGGTGTTGTTTTCCTCTGCTTCTCAGATCTTGTAGTACTCGCGATACCACTGGACGAAGCGGCCGACGCCGTCGCGCACCGGCGTGCGCGGGCGGAAGTCGGTCCAGGCTTCCAGTTCGGAGACGTCGGCCGAGGTGGCCGGGACGTCGCCGTCCTGCAGCGGCAGGAATTCCTTGATCGCGGTCCGGCCCAGCGAGGACTCGATCGCGTCGATGAAGTCCATCAGCGGCACCGGGTCGTTGTTGCCGATGTTGAACACGCGGTAGGGCGCATTGCTGCGCGCCGGATCCGGCGCGGCCGCATCGAAGCCCGCATCGACGGTGGCCGGACGGTCGAGCACGCGCACCACGCCGTTGGCGATGTCGTCGATGTAGGTGAAGTCGCGCACCATCCTGCCGTGGTTGAACACCTGGATCGGCTCGCCGGCGAGGATGGCGCGGGTGAACAGGAACAGCGCCATGTCGGGCCGGCCCCAGGGCCGTACACCGTGAAGAAGCGCAGCCCGGTGGTCGGCAGCCGGAACAGGTGGCTGTAGGTGTGCGCCATCAGCTCGTTGGCCTTTTCGTGGCCGCATACAGGCTCACCGGGTGGTCGATGTTGTGGTGCTCCGAGAACGGCATTGCCGTGTTGCCGCCGTAGACGCTGGAGCTCGACGCATAGGCGGTGCTGCACACCGTTGTGGCGACAGCCTTCCAGCACGTTCGTGAAGCCAACGATGTTGCTGTCGATGTAGGCGTGCGGGTTGACCAGCGAGTAGCGCACGCCGGCCTGCGCCGCCGGTGCACGACGCGATCGAACTTCTCCTGCGCGAACAGGGCCGCCATGCCGTCGCGGTCGGCCACGTCCATCTTGACGAAGCGGAAGCCGGCCTGCGGCGTCAGCCGTGCCAGCCGGGCCAGCTTGAGATTCGGGTCGTAGTAGTCGTTGAGATTGTCCAGGCCGACGACTTCGTCGCCGCGCGCCAGCAGGATCTGCGAGACGTGCATGCCGATGAATCCGGCAGCACCCGTGACGAGGATCTTCATGCGTGTGTGGTGTGGAAGGCGGGCGCGTGGCGCCTCAGGCGAGGGTCTACCCTGATTGTGAACGAAGCCAGGGCGCCGGAAACCCGCCGGTTCAGGGGCTCAGAGGCTCGAATCCGCGGGGATTCATCGACTGCCAGCGCCAGCTGTCCGCGCACATGGCGTCCAGGCCGCGCCCGGCCTGCCAGCCCAGGCGCTCGCGCGCCAGCGTGGGGTCGGCGTAGCAGGCCGCCACGTCGCCGGAGCGCCGCGGCGCGAACTCGTAGGGAATGCGGCGGCCGCTGGCGCGTTCGAAGGCCTTCACCACTTCCAGCACGCTGTAACCGCGGCCGGTGCCGAGGTTGACGGTCAGCGATCCGCCGGCGCCCAGCAGGTGCTGCACGGCTGCCACGTGCCCCTGCGCCAGATCGACCACGTGGATGTAGTCGCGCACGCCGGTACCGTCGGGCGTGTCGTAGTCGTTGCCGAAGATCTTCAGCGATTCGCGCTGGCCGACGGCGACCTGTGTGACGTACGGCATCAGGTTGTTCGGCGTGCCTTGCGGCGCTTCGCCGATCAGGCCGCTCTCGTGGGCGCCGACCGGATTGAAGTAGCGCAGCAGCGCGCTCGCCCAGCCGGGTTCCGAGCGCTCGAGGTCGCGCAGGATGGTCTCGCCCATCAGCTTGGTGGCGCCATAGGGGTTGGTGGCCGACAGCGGCGCGTCCTCGCGGATCGGCAGCGTCTCTGGCTGCCCGTAAACCGTGGCGCTCGAACTGAAGACCACGCGCCGGCAGCGATGGCGCTGCATCGTCCGCGCCAGGGCGATCAGGCCGCCGAGGTTGTTGCGGTAGTACTCCAGCGGCTTGGCCGTGCTTTCGCCCACCGCCTTGAAGGCCGCGAAGTGCACGACCGCGTCGATGCGCCGGCGCTGGAAGAGTGCGTCGAGCGCCTTCTCGTCGCCGACGTCGGCCCGTTCGAAGTCGGGACGTTGCCCCGACAGTCGCTCCAGCCGGTTCAGCACCTCCGGCGAACTGTTCGAGAAGTCGTCGAGGCCGATCACTCGCAGGCCGGCGGCTTGCAGCGCCAGCCCGGTGTGGGAGGCGATGTAGCCGGTGGCCCCGGTCAGCAGGATGGTGGGTGCAGTCGTCATGGCGTTCTCTGAATGGCCGATTCTGTGCCGGGCGCGCGGCGCGCAGGGGGCCGCGAGTCGGGGGTGATGGCTGCTTGCCTACAATCCGTGCATGTTGCAAAGCCTGCAAGCGCTCGCCTCGCGAGCGGTCATCGAGCGCGCCATCCTGCTGGCGAACCATGTCATCGCGGGCGAGCCGGTGGCCGCGCAACGGCTGGCCGCCCACGCGGCGCGCAGCGTGCTGCTCTCGCTCGACGGCTGGCCGAGCCTGCTGCCGCCGGTGCCGCCGCTGGCGGTCCGCATCACGCCGGCCGGTCTGCTCGAGTGGTGCGGCGACGAGATTCCCGCTGAACCCGAGTTGCGCGTCAACGTCGACGCCTCCAATCCGGCGCTGGCCCTGGTGCGTGCGCTCGGCGGCGAGAAGCCGCGCATCGAGGTGGCCGGCGATGCCCAGTTCGCCAGCGACGTCAACTGGCTGTTCGACAACCTGCGCTGGGATCTCGAGGACGACCTCGCCCGGCTGATCGGCGACGCGCCGGCGCGCGAGCTGTCGAAGTTCGGCGGCAGCGTCGCGGCTGCGCTGCGCGAGGCGGTGCGCGGCATCGGCAGCTGGCCTCGCGGCTGCGCAGCGGCAGTGGCAACGGCACGGGCGGATCCACGCCGCGATGAGGCACATCGGGCGGCTCGTCTTCATCTGCGTCACGGTTCTGCGCTACGGGCTGGACGAGCTGGCGCTGTCCAGCTTCCGCCAGCGCTGGGTGCGGGCGCTGGTGCGCGTGCTGACGATCGGCCGCCGCCTCGACGAGCCGCGCGGCGTGCGCCTGCGCAAGGGCCTGAGCGGCTCGGGCCGATCTTCGTCAAGTTCGGCCAGGTGCTGTCGACGCGGCGTGACCTGCTGCCGCCCGACTATGCCGAGGAACTCGCCGGGCTGCAGGACCGCGTGCCGCCGTTTCCGGCCGCGCAGTCCCGTGCGCTGGTGGAGCGCGCCTTCGGCCGGCCGGTCGACGAGATCTTCGCCAGCTTCGATGCCGAGCCGGTGGCCAGCGCGTCGATCGCGCAGGTGCACTTCGCCACGCTGAAGGATGGCCGCGAGGTCGCGGTGAAGGTGCTGCGCCCGGGCATGCTCGAGGTCATCGACGACGACCTCGCGCTGATGCGCACGATGGCTGCGTGGGTCGAGCGGCTGTCGGTGGACGGCAAGCGCCTGAAGCCGCGCGAGGTGGTCGCCGAGTTCGACAACTACCTGCACGACGAACTCGACCTCGTGCGCGAAGCCTCCAACGCCGCGCAGCTGCGCCGCAACATGGAGGGCCTGCGCCCGGTGATGGTGCCCGAGATGATCTGGGACCTGTGCACCCAGGGCGTCATCGTGATGGAGCGCATGAAGGGCGTGCCGATCAGCCAGATCGACCGGTTGCGCGACGCCGGCGTCGACATCAAGAAGCTGGCGCGCGACGGCGTGACGATCTTCTTCACGCAGGTGTTCCGCGACGGCTTTTTCCACGCCGACATGCACCCGGGCAACATCCAGGTGAGCATCGCGCCGGAGACCTTCGGCCGCTACATCGCGCTGGACTTCGGCATCGTCGGCACGCTGACCGAGTTCGACAAGGAATACCTGGCGCAGAACTTCATCGCCTTCTTCCGCCGCGACTACAAGCGCGTGGCCGAGCTGCACGTGGAAAGCGGCTGGGTGCCGAAGGAAACGCGTGTCGATGCGCTCGAAGGCGCCATCCGCGCGGTGTGCGAGCCGCACTTCGACCGCCCGCTGAAGGACATCTCGCTCGGCCGGTGCTGCTGCGCCTGTTCCAGACCTCGCGCCGCTTCAACGTCGAGATCCAGCCGCAGCTGGTGCTGCTGCAGAAGACGCTGCTCAACGTCGAAGGGCTGGGCCGCCAGCTCGACCCGGACCTCGACCTGTGGAACACCGCCAAGCCCTTCCTCGAGCGCTGGATGAACGAGCAGATCGGCTGGCGCGGCACAGCCGAGCGGCTGAAGAACGAGGCGCCGCGCTACGTGCAGCTGCTGCCCGAGTTGCCGCGGCTGGTGCACCGGGCGCTGCAGCGCGACGGCAGCGGCGAGGCCCGGCTGCTGGTGCGCATGATCGACGAGCAGCAGCGCACCAACCGCCTGCTGCTGGTGCTCGCGTCGGTGCTCGGCGGATTCGTCGCCGGCGGTCTGCTGACACTGGCGCTGCTGCGCTGGCACGTCTGATCGGCGCCACGCAACGGCCCGCGGCGTCTGCGGTTTAGCCGTGGGCGCGACGGCCCCGAATGGGGATAATCCGCGCTGCCCGAAAACGGCCCCCTCTCCCGAAGCCTGCCCCAAGCCCCGTCCGGAGCCCGCCCGTCATGCTGCTGACCCTGGTCATCTTCTACCTGTTGATCACCATCGCCATCGGCCTGTGGGCCGCCAAGCGCGTCAAGAACACGGCCGATTTCGCCATCGCCGGCCGCCACCTGCCGCTGGTGATGATCGTCACCACCACCTTCGCCACCGGGTTCGGCTCGGAAACGGTGCTCGGCATCCCGGCCAAGTTCGTCGAGGGCGGCCTGAAGGGCGTCGTCGAGGACCCGTTCGGCGCCGGCACCTGCCTGATCCTGGTCGGCCTGTTCTTCGCCGCCAAGCTCTACAAGATGACGCTGCTGACCATCAGCGACTACTACCGCGAGCGCTACGGCCGCGGCATCGAGGTGGTGTGCTCGCTGATCATCATCCTGAGCTACCTCGGCTGGGTGTCGGCCCAGGTCACCGCGCTGGGCTGGTGTTCAACCTGCTGTCCGGCGGCGCGATCAGCATCCCGGTGGGCATGGTGCTGGGCACCGCCTCGATCCTGGCCTACACGCTGTTCGGCGGCATGTGGTCGGTGGCGGTGACCGACTTCATCCAGATGATCATCCTGGTGGTCGGCCTGTCGATCATCGCGGTGTTCGCCGCCGACATGGCCGGCGGCGCCGACAAGGTGATCGCGCTGGCGGCCAGCAAGGATCTTTTCCAGTTCCTGCCCGAGCCGAGCTTCACGCAGATCATGTTCTTCATCGCCGCAGCGATCACGATGATGTTCGGCTCGATCCCGCAGCAGGACGTGTTCCAGCGCGTGATGTCGGCCAAGGACGTCAAGGCCGCCACCCGCGGCCCGGTGATCGGCGGCCTGAGCTACATCCTGTTCGCCTTCGTGCCGATGTTCCTCGTCACCAGCGCGCTGATCATCATGCCGGAGCAGGCCGCCACGCTGATCAAGGAGGATCCGCAGAAGGTGCTGCCCACGCTGGTGCTCGAGAAGATGCCGTTCATCATGCAGGTGCTGTTCTTCGGCGCGCTGCTGTCGGCGTTGAAGTCCACCGCTTCGGCGACGCTGCTGGCGCCGTCGGTCACCTTCGTCGAGAACATCTGGCGCCAGTTCTTCCCGCGCATCAGCGACAAGCAGGAGCTGTGGACGATGCGCGTGGCTGTGCTGGTCTTCAGCATCTGCGTCTGCGCCTACGCCATCGCGCTGCAGGGCACGCCGATCTACGACATGGTCTCGGGGGCCTACCAGGTCACGCTGGTCGGCGCCTTCGTGCCGCTGGTCGCCGGCCTGTACTGGAAGCGCGCCACCACGCAGGGCGCGGTGTTCTCCATCGTGCTGGGCATCCTGACTGGCTGCTGTTCATGATGACGCCGGCCGGCGAGGCCTTCCCGGCCCAGCTGGCGGGTTTCCTGATGGCGGCAGTGGGCATGGTCATCGGCTCGCTCGGGCCGCAGGCGCTGAAGAACCGCCACGGCTCGCACCACCACGTGGTCGGCGTGGCCGAGGGCCGCTGAGCGCCTGAAGTCGGCTCGCCCCGGGAGGGCCCGCGCGGCGGCTCGCCGTGCGGGCCCGTATAATTTGCGGTTTTCCTTTTCGGATCAAGGACTTGGTCATGCCGATCTACGCCTATCGCTGCACTGCCTGCGGCCACGCGAAAGACGTGCTGCAGAAGATCTCCGATCCCGTGCTGACCACCTGCCCGGCCTGCGGCGCCGAGAGCTTCTCCAAGCAGCTCACCGCCGCCGGCTTCCAGCTCAAGGGCTCGGGCTGGTATGCGACCGACTTCAAGGGCGGCGGCTCCACGGCCAAGCCGGCCGATGCGAAGAGCGACACCGCCGCGCCGGCGTCGTCCACGCCTTCGAGCGACAGCGGTTCGAGCGGCACCACCGCCTCGGCCGGTGCCGCCTGTGGCGGCTCCTGCGCCTGCCACTGAGCCGCTGCGCCGAAGGCCACCCTTGAAGAAATACCTCATTGCCGGATTGCTGGTCTGGCTGCCGCTGGCACTCACGATCTGGGTGCTGACGTCGGTGCTGGGCCTGCTCGACGGCATGTTCGGGTGGTTTCTCACCGCCACGCAGGCGGTGCTGCCGGCCTCGGCCACGGCGCCGCTGGAGATGCTGCGGCGCATCCCCGGCCTCGGCCTCGTGGTCACGGTGGTCGCGCTGCTGATCACCGGCATCTTCGCGACCAACATCGTCGGCCAGTGGTGGCTGCGCCAGGGCAGCCGGGTGCTCAACCGCATCCCGATCGTCAAGTCGATCTACAACTCGATCAAGCAGGTCTCCGACACGCTGTTCTCCAGCAGCGGCAACGCCTTCCGCGAGGCCGTGCTGGTGCAGTACCCGCGCGAGGGCGCCTGGACCATCGCCTTCGTCACCGGCAAGCCCGGCGGCGAGGCGGCGCACCACCTGCCCGGCGACTACCTCAGCGTCTACGTGCCGACCACGCCGAACCCGACCTCGGGCTTCTTCCTGATGGTGCCGCGGCGCGACGTGATCGAACTCGCGATGAGCGTCGACGAGGCGCTGAAGTACGTCATCTCGATGGGCGTGGTGGCACCGCCGCTGCCGGCCGCTGCCCCGGCGCTCGCCGCGGAGCCGGCCCGAAATTGAGGGGGCGCTGCCCGGCCGCGCGCCGGCTGCAGTGCCCCACCGCCACAACGCCGCAACGCCCCGAACCGAATTCCGGAGAAGAACCATGAGAACCACGTACTGCGGCCTCGTCAGCGAGGCCCTTCTCGGCCAGACCGTCACGCTGATGGGCTGGGCACACCGCCGCCGCGACCATGGCGGCGTGATCTTCGTCGACCTGCGCGACCGCGAAGGCCTCGTGCAGGTGGTCTGCGACCCCGACCGCCCCGAGATGTTCAAGGTCGCCGAAGGCATCCGCAACGAGTTCTGCCTGAAGATCGTCGGCAAGGTCCGCGAGCGGCCGGCCGGCACGACCAACGCCAACATCACCAGCGGCAAGGTCGAGGTGCTGTGCCACGAGATCGAGGTGCTCAACGCCTCGGTCACGCCGCCGTTCCAGCTCGACGAGGATAACCTCAGCGAGACCACGCGCCTGACGCACCGCGTGCTCGACCTGCGCCGCCCGCCGATGCAGCGCAACCTGATGCTGCGCTACCGCGTGGCGATGGAGGTGCGCAAGTTCCTCGATGCCAACGGCTTCATCGACATCGAGACGCCGATGCTCACCAAGAGCACGCCGGAGGGCGCGCGCGACTACCTCGTGCCCAGCCGCGTGCACGACGGCATGTTCTTCGCGCTGCCGCAGTCGCCCCAGCTGTTCAAGCAGCTGCTGATGGTGGCGGGCTTCGACCGCTACTACCAGATCACCAAGTGCTTCCGCGACGAGGACCTGCGCGCCGACCGCCAGCCCGAATTCACGCAGATCGACATCGAGACCTCCTTCCTGACCGAGGAAGAGATCCGCACGATGTTCGAGGGCATGATCCGCAGCACCTTCAAGCACGCCATCGGCGTCGAGCTGCCGGCCTTTCCGGTGATGAAGTACGCCGATGCGATGCGGCTGTACGGCTCGGACAAGCCCGACCTGCGCGTCAAGCTCGAGTTCACCGAGCTGACCGACGTGATGAAGGACGTCGACTTCAAGGTCTTCTCCGGCCCGGCCAATGCGGCCGACGGCCGCGTGGTCGCGCTGCGCGTGCCCGGCGGCGGTGAGATGAGCCGCGGCGAGATCGACGCGTACACGGAGTTCGTGAAGATCTACGGCGCCAAGGGCCTCGCGTGGATCAAGGTCAACGACACCGCCAAGGGCCGCGAGGGCCTGCAGTCGCCGATCGTCAAGAACCTTCACGACAAGGCGATCGCCGACATCCTCGCGCGCACCGGCGCGGCCAGCGGCGACCTGATCTTCTTCGGCGCCGACAAGGCGAAGATCGTCAACGACGCGATCGGCGCGCTGCGCATCAAGGTCGGCCACAGCGAGTTCGGCAAGGCCCGTGGCCCGGTGCAGGGCCAGTGGGAGCCGCTGTGGGTGGTCGACTTCCCGATGTTCGAGTACGACGACGACGCCCAGCGCTGGAACGCGGTGCACCACCGTTCACCAGCCCGAAGGACGGGCACGAGGACTGGCTCGAGACCAACCCGGGCGCGTGCATTGCCAAGGCCTACGACGTGGTGCTCAACGGCATCGAGCTCGGCGGCGGCTCGGTGCGTATCCACCGCGAGGAAGTGCAGAGCAAGGTCTTCCGCGCGCTGAAGATCGATGCCGAGGAGGCGCAGCTGAAGTTCGGCTTCCTGCTCGATGCGCTGAAGTACGGCGCGCCGCCGCACGGTGGCATTGCGATCGGCCTGGACCGTTTCGTGATGCTGATGACCGGCGCCGAGAGCCTGCGCGACGTGATCGCCTTCCCGAAGACCCAGCGCGCGCAGTGCCTGCTGACCAACGCGCCGAGCGCCGTCGACGAGAAGCAGCTGCGCGAGCTGCACATCCGCCTGCGCAACCCGACGCCGGCCGCCTGAACGGTCATTGCCGCTCGTGCAGAATCGACGGGGCGCCTTCGGGCGCCCCTTTTTCTTGCGCGCATGGCCCGCCCCCCAAGATTCCGGAATCGGTGCTCGTCGTCATCCACAGCCCGGCGCTCGAGGTGCTGCTGATCGAGCGCGCCGACGTGCCGGGCACTGGCAGAGCGTGACGGGCTCGAAGGACAGCGAGGACGAGCCCTTCGAGGACACCGCGATCCGCGAGGTGGCCGAGGAGACCGGCATCGTGATCGGCTCGGATCGCGTGCCGCGCGACGCCCTGGTCGACTGGAACTTGCGCAATGTCTACGAGATCTTCCCGGCCTGGCGGCATCGTTATGCGCCGGGCGTCACGCGCAACACCGAGCATGTGTTCGGCCTGACGGTGCCGCGCGACACACCCATCGTGCTGGCCCCGCGAGAACACCTCGCCGGCGCTGGCTGCCGTGGCGGGAGGCGGCCGACAGCTGCTTCTCGTTCAGCAACGCCGAGGCGATCCTGCAATTGCCGCGCTTCGCCCGATGAAATCCCTTCCGCATTCCACCTACGGCCACGGCGACACGCTGCGCGTGGCCACCTACAACATCCACAAGGGCGTGCGCGGCGTGGGCCCGCGCAAGCGCCTGGAGATCCACAACCTCGGCCTGGGCATCGAGGCGCTCGACGCCGATCTGGTCTTCCTGCAGGAGGTACGCAGCTTCCACCACCGCGAGGCGCGGCGCTTCGAGCGCACCTCGTTCGGCTGGCCGAAGGAAGGGCAGGCCGATTTCCTCGCGCCGGATGGCTACGAGGTGGCCTACCGCACCAATGCCGTCACCCGCCACGGCGAGCACGGCAACGCGCTGCTGTCGCGCTGGCCGCTCGGCGACATCGGCCACCACGACGTCAGCGACCACCGCTTCGAGCAGCGCGGGCTGCTGCACGTGCCGGTCACCTGGAACGGGCTGCTGGTGCACGCGATCGTCGCCCACCTCGGGCTGATGCACGCCAGCCGCGTGCGCCAGGTCGAGCGGCTGGCGGCCTTCATCGAGGCCCATGTGCCGGCCGGCGAGGCGATGGTGGTGGCCGGCGACTTCAACGACTGGGGCGAGAAGCTCGATGCGCCGATGCGCGACTGCGGCCTCGAGCGCGCCGAGTCGGGTGGCCGGCTCAACACCTTCCCGTCGCGGGTGCCGGTGTTCTCGCTCGACCGCATCTACACCCGCGGGTTGCGCTGCGTGGCCAGCACCGTGCCGCGCGGCACGGTCTGGGCGCGCATGTCCGACCACCTGCCGCTGGTGGCCGATTTCGTCGCCGCATGATCGCCACCGCATGAAGGGCGATGCGCCGCGCGCGGATCACGAGCTGACGCTGCTCAAGGGCGCCGTCGAGCTGTTCCCCGCGATGGTCCAGGCCATCGATGCGGCACGCAGCCGGTGATGCTCGAGACCTACATCTTCGACTTCAGCCATTCGGCGCTGACGGTGGCCGAAGCGCTGGAGCGCGCCGCCGCGCGCGGCGTGACGGTGCGGGTGGTGGTCGATGGCGTGGGCACCGGCGAGGTGCCCGGCGAATGGCACGCCCGCTGGGCCGCGGCCGGCGTGCGCTGGCGCGTCTTCAACCCGGCACGCGGCTGGCGGCTGCTGGTGCCGCGCGGCTGGCGCCGGCTGCACCGCAAGCTGTGCGTGGTCGATGGCGACGTGGCCTTCTGCGGCGGCATCAACCTGCTCGACGACCACCACGACCCGAACCACGGCGCGCTGGCGCAGCCGCGGCTGGACTTCGCGGTGCGCGTGCGCGGCCCGCTGGTCGGCGACGTGCACGACACGATGACGCGGCTGTGGTGGCGCCTGCAGACCGCGCGCAAGCTGCGCCAGGCCGATCCGGAAGGCACGCTCGCCGCGGTGCGCGCCGCGGCGCACGCCGGCGTCGAGGAGCCTACGCACAGCCGCCGCATCCGCCCTGGCATGCGCGCCTCGCTGGTGCTGCGCGACAACTTCCGCTTCCGCCGCCGCATCGAGAGCGTCTACCGGCTGGCAATCGCGCAGGCGCGGCGCGAGATCGTCATCGCCAACGCCTACTTCGTGCCCGGCGTGCAGCTGCAGCGGGCGCTGATCCGCGCGGCGCAGCGCGGCGTGAAGATCACGCTGCTGCTGCAGGGGCGCTACGAGTACTTCATGCAGTACCACGCCAGCCGCGCCGTCTACGGCCCGATGCTCGAGGCCGGCATCGAGATCTTCGAGTACGAGGCCAGCTTCCTGCACGCCAAGGTGGCGGTGATGGACACGCCGCACGGCGCGCTGGCGACGGTGGGGTCGTCCAACCTCGATCCGTTCAGCCTGCTGCTGGCGCGCGAGGCCAACGTGTTCGTACGCGACGACGGCTTCGCCGCCGAGGTGATGGGCCACCTGCGCCACGCCATCGCGCACCAGGGCCGGCGCGTCGCGCCCGATGCCCACCTGCGCCGCTCGCTGGCCACGCGGCTGGCGAACTGGCTGGCCTATGCTGGCATGCGGCTGATGATTCTCATCGCAGGCAAGCGCTACTGAGACGCGGCTGCCGTATTGCGCGCGATCAAGCATCCGGCGTCCTGCGCCTGCTCGAATGGGGTGCATGCGCTCCTGGATCGTCGGCTGCCTCTCGGTGCTGCTCCTCGTCGGCTGCGACACGACCCCGAAGGCGCCGGCGCTGGCGGCAGTCCGGCTGGACTTTCTCGTCGAGGCTCAGACGACGTCCGATCAGTGCATTGCGCGCCTCGGGCCGCCGAGCCGCGATCTCCCGGCGGGAGAGGGTGGGCGTGTGATGACCTGGCGCCTGGGCGAGGATGGCGATGGGCTGCACCCGCTGCCGGTGCCCGGCGCATGGTTCGACTACGGCAAGCGCGTCAGCCTGGTGCTGGTGTTCGACTCGACGGGCCGCTTGGCGCGACAGTCCCTCGTGCGCGCAGCGGGTGGATGAGATGGCCAATCCGGACCGTGGTCACTGGTGGGTCGCGTTGCTGGCTGGGCTGCTCGCCGGCTGCATTGCCGTGCCGATCCCGGGTGATCGAAGCCGCGTGCGTGACCACCTTGGCGAGGCCGCCGTGCCGGGTTGGCAAGCGGGGGTGACGCGGCGGAAGACGTGCTGCTCGCGCTCGGTGACCCCGACGACGCGGCCCCGGACGGGAGCTGGTTGGCGTGGGAGGACTTTCGCGGCACGGGACACCTGCTGGTCCTGACCGGCGGGCCCTACGTGATGGGTGGCTTCGAGACCAAGGACGTGCTGCACTATCGCAAGCACTACGTCTTCTTCGACCGCGAGGGCCGCTTTCGCGCCAGCGTCGTCGATGCCGGCAGCTGCAAGCCGCCCTCGCCGTGCCTCGAGGCGTCGCTGCCGCTGACGTTGGCGAAGGTGCGCACGGATCTTCTGCTCCAGCCAGTGCTGCTCGCTGACGAGTCGGTGCTGGAGCGCCTCGCCGGGGCCGTGAGGCGCGATGGCGGTCGCTGGATTCCCGGGGTGGTGGCGGTGACCTCGAAGGTTGTCGTCTTTCTCGATTCGCATGACGACTGGCCGCCTCTGCGCCCCGTGATGCGCCTTCCCCATGCGGAATGGGGCGTGGTCGAGAGGGCGGGTGACGACGGCGCAGACGGCGTCGCGGCCATCACCCGTCGCGACGGATCACGCCAGCTCTTCGCCTTCAAGCCCTACCCGATCGAGCCACCGCTCGACGCGCCGCCGTTCGACCGCGATCGCGCCGGCCATCTGCTCGAGGCAATCCGCGTGCTGCGTCCCTAGCGACCTGTCGCCGCTGCGGCGGTCGCTAGGATGGGCCGATGCGCAACGATCTTGTCGTGCGTCGCCCCGAAGGTCTGTACTGCCCGCCGGGTGACTTCTACATCGACCCCTGGCGGCCGGTCGACCGCGCGGTGATCACCCATGCGCACGCCGACCACGCCCGCCGCGGCCATGGCCACTACCTCGCCGCGGCGCCGGCCGAGGGCGTGCTGCGCGCGCGGCTGGGCGAGATCACGCTGCAGCCGCTGGCCTATGGCGAGGTGATCGAGCACCGCGGCGTGCGCATCAGCCTGCATCCGGCCGGCCACGTGCTCGGCTCGGCGCAGGTGCGCATCGAGTACGGCGGCCGGTGTGGGTGGCCTCGGGCGACTACTTCGTCAGCGGCGCGGGCGACGACAACCGAACCTGCGCGCCCTTCGAGCCGGTGCGCTGCGACTGCTTCATCACCGAATCGACCTTCGGCCTGCCGATCTACCGCTGGCGGCCACAGCGCGAGGTGTTCGCCGACGTCGATGCGTGGTGGCGCGCCAATGCCGCGGCCGGGCGTGCCAGCGTGCTGATGGGCTACAGCTTCGGCAAGGCGCAGCGCATCCTCGCCGGTGTCGATGCCTCGATCGGGCCCATCCTCGTGCACGGTGCGGTGGAGCCGCTCAACGAGGCCTACCGCGCGGCCGGCGTGGC
Organism: Piscinibacter aquaticus; assembly: GCA_007994965.1. Taxonomy (GTDB): domain Bacteria; phylum Pseudomonadota; class Gammaproteobacteria; order Burkholderiales; family Burkholderiaceae_C; genus Piscinibacter; species Piscinibacter aquaticus. Next base: position 295,970 of record VOPW01000001.1, read on the forward strand.
GCTGCCGGCCACGCAGCTCGCCACCGAGGTGAAGGACAAGGCCGTGCTCTCGCGGGCGCTGGTGGTGGCGCCACCCGCGGTGGCGGGCTCAGCCGGCTGAAGCGCTTCGGCGAGGCCAGCGATGCCTTCGCCAGCGGCTGGATGCAGCTGCGCGGCGCGCGCCGCCGGCAGGGCGTGGACCGCGGCTTCGTGCTCTCGGACCACGCCGACTGGCCGGGCCTGCAGCGCGCCATTGCGGCCACCGGCGCGAGCCGTGTGATCGTGACGCATGGCTACGAAGCGGTGATGGTGCGCTGGCTCACCGAACGGGGCCTGCAGGCCGGATCCTTCGCCACCGAATACGGCAACGAGGAGCCGGCATGAAGCGCTTCGCGCGGCTCTTCGCCGAACTCGATGCGAGCACGGCCACGAACGAGAAGCTCGCGGCGCTGCAGCGCTACTACGCCGAGGCGCCGGCCGCCGATGCCGCCTGGGCCACCTACTTCCTCGCCGGCGGCAAGCCGCGCCAGACCGTGCCCACCGCGGCGTTGCGCACGCTGGCCGCGAAGCGCGCCGGCATCGACGAATGGCTGTTCGAGGAGTGCTACCAGCCGTCGGCGATCTGGCCGAGACCATCGCCCATGTGCTGCCATCGCCCTCGCAGTGCAGCGATCTCGGCCTGGCGCGCTGGGTGGAGGACCGGCTGCTGCCACTGCGCGGCGCCGAGCCCTCGCAGCAGGCCGAGCGCCTGCTCGCGTGGTGGGACGAGCTGGAGACGCAAGAGCGCTTCCTGCTGATCAAGCTGATCGGCGGTGGCTTCCGCGTCGGCGTCAGCAAGCTGCTGGTGCAGCGGGCGCTGGCGGCGCATGCCGGGCTCGACGCCAAGCTCGTCGCCCAGCGCATGATGGGCTACACCGATGCCGGCGCGCGGCCTGACGCAGCCGCGTTCGAGGCGCTGCTCGCGCCGGCAGGCGAAGGCCGCTCCGCGCTCGGCCAGCCCTATCCGTTCTTTCTCGCCCATGCACTCGACCTGCCGCGTGCCGAATTCGAGGCGAAGCTCGGCCCGCCCGCCGATTGGCTGGTGGAGTGGAAGTACGACGGCATCCGTGCGCAGATCGTGCGGCGTGGCGGGCAGTGCTGGATCTGGTCGCGCGGCGAAGAGCTGGTGACCGAGCGCTTCCCGGAGCTCGTTTCGGCCGCCGAATCGCTGCCCGATGGCACCGTTCTCGACGGCGAGATCGTTGCGTGGAAGGACGCCGCCCTCGCGCCCTTCCAGCTGCTGCAGCAGCGCATCGCCCGCAAGTCGCTGACGAAGAAGGTGCTCACCGAGGCGCCGGTGGCCTTCATCGCCTATGACCTGCTCGAAGCGCAGGGCGAAGACTGGCGCGAGCGGCCGCAACACGAGCGCCGCGCGCGGCTCGAGGCGCTGCTGCAGGGCCAGCCGCTGCAGCTCGCCCACAGTGGAAGGCGACAGCTGGGACACGCTGGCCATGGCGCGCGAGCAGTCGCGCGACCGGCGCGTCGAGGGCTTCATGCTCAAGCACCGCGAGGCGCGCTACGGCAGCGGCCGCACGAAGGCGGACGGCACCGGTGGAAGTGGAAGATCGAGCCCCTCTCGGTCGATGCCGTGCTGGTCTATGCGCAGGCCGGCCACGGCCGCCGCGCCAGCGTCTATACCGACTACACCTTTGCGGTGTGGAGCCGCGCGCCGCGCGATGCCGCCGAGGCGCAGGCGGTGCTCGACGCCATCGAACGCCGCGAGCCGGCGCAGCCCGGCGCGCTGCAGCTGGTGACCTTCGCCAAGGCCTACTCGGGCCTGAGCGACGCCGAGTTCCGCGAGGTCGACCGCGTGATCCGCCAGACCACGATCGAGAAGTTCGGCCCGGTGCGCAGCGTGAAGCCTTCGCTGGTGTTCGAGCTCGGCTTCGAAGGCATCGGCCGCAGCCCGCGGCACAAGAGCGGCATCGCGGTGCGCTTCCCGCGCATGCTGCGCATCCGCGCCGACAAGCCGCTGCACGAGGCCGACACGCTGCAGACGCTGGAGGCCCTGCTCGGCGTGGCATGATCTCCCGCAGGAGAACACCACATGACGCGATTCGCCTTCGCGCTCGCGGCCGCCGGCGCCGCCGCCGCGCTCGCCGGCTGCGGCAACATCGACGAAAGCGACCCCAAGCCGCAGCTCAACGCAGTGAGCGCGCCCGGCACCGACTTCGGCCAGACGCTGGTCGGCACGCGCAAGCGGCTCGACTTCCGCCTGCGCAACAGCGACGCCGGCCTGGCGAAGGTGAAGCCGCTGGAGAACATCGTCATCGAGGCGATTCCGCCGGAGCTCGGGCCCCAGCACACCTGCCCCACACGCCTCGAAGAAGGTGACGAGTGCTTTCTCTCCGTCTACTACCAACCGGCCGCCGCAGCCTCGCTCGCCGGTGAGCTGCGCGTGACGAGCAACGCTGGCGTCGTCTCGCTGGCGCTGAGCGGCACGGCTGTCACCACGCTGAGCCCGGCCGCGGCGGCCGTCGTCTTCACCGGCAGCACCGATGGCGACTTCGGCACCGTGGCGCGCAACGGCTCGAAGACGCAGGTCTACGTGGTTCGCAACATCGGCAATGCCGATGGCGCGCTCACCGTCACCGCGCCCACCGGCACCGGCTGGCGCGCCAGCGACGACTGCCCCGATACGTTGACGGCCGGTGCCAGCTGCAACGTCAGCGTCACGTTCTCGCCCACCGTCACCGGCATCTCGGTGCCCACGCCGCTGACGGTCAGCGTGCCCTACAACGCCGCCTACGGCGGACTGGCGCTGCCGCTCACCGGCACCGGCGGATAAGGCGGCATCGCCTCGGCGCGCTTCACGAAGGCATCGACCATCGAATCGGCGATGCGGTCGAACACCGGTGCCGCGGCGCGGCTGACGAAGCTGCTGCCGAATTCGTAGTCGAGTGTGAAGCCGACGCGGCAGGCATCGGCACCCAGCGGCGCCAGCTGCCATTCACCTTCGAAGCGGCGGAACGGCCCGCTCTCCAGGTGGATCGCCATCCACTCGGGCCGCCGCTTGGGGTTGCGGGTGCGCATCTGGAACTGCGTGCCGGCCGGGCGCACGCACAGCTCGGCCGAGACCATGGCCTCGTCCCGCGCGAGGATGGTCGCCCCGGCGCACCAGGGCAGGAAGCGCGGATAGTGCTCGGCGGCCTCGATCAGATCGAACAGCTGCTCGGCGCTTCGCTCGACCAGCGCGGCGCGGCGCACCAGCATGTCGCGGCCCGCGCTACAGCCGCGCGATGCGGCCCTCGGCCACCAGCGGCGCCACGGCGGCGCGGTCGGCGGCGATGCGCTCGCGCAGCGCCTGCGGCGTCGACGGCGTGATCTCGAAGCCGGCGAGTTCGGCACGCGAGACGACGTCGGTCGACGACAGTGCGGCCACGATGTCGCGCTGCAGCTGTTCGAGCACAGGCTGCGGCGCACCGGCACGCGCCACCAGCGCGGCCCAGGGGTGCATCTCCACCGCCGGGCCGCCGGATTCGGGCAGCGTCGGCAGCTCGGGGTGGGCGACGAGCCGCTGCCGCGCGGCCACGGCGAGTGCGCGCAGCTTGCCGCCGGCGATCAGCCCGGCCACGGTATTCAGGCCGAAGGCGGTGAAATCGACGTCACCCGCGGCCACCGCGGTGAAGGCCGCGCCGGCATCCTTGAAGGGCACGTGCAGCAGTTGCACGCCGGCGGCGCGGGCGAAGGTCTCGATCGCCACCGGCTGGCGTGGCCGTGCCCCAGGCTCGCATAGCTCACCGCATCGCGGCGTGCATGTGCGGCTTCGAGCATCTCGCCGACGCTGCGCCAGCGGCTGCGCGCGCCGACGAGCAGCGCGAAGGTGGCGCGAAACAGCAGCGTCAGCGGCGCGAGGTCGCGCTGCACGTCGTAGGGCAGCGTGTCGTGCAGCAGCGGGTTGACGGCCAGCGTGGCGGTGTCGGCCAGGAACAGCGTGTGGCCATCGGCCGGCGTCTGCCGCACCTCGCCGAAGGCGACGATGCCCGAGGCGCCCGGCTTGTTGTCGACGATCACCGCCTGGCCCCATTGCCGCGTCAGTCGCTCGGCCAGCTGCGCGCTATGACATCCGGGCCCACGCCCACTGCGTAGGGCACGACGATGCGCACCGTTCGCTCGGGAAAGACCGCTGCGCGCACCGGCCGCGCCAGCGGCAGCACCAGCCCGCGGCGAGCCCGCCGAGCAGGGTCCGGCGCGAGCACGGTGGGTTCATCGCTGCGTGTACGGAACGAGCAGCGCGCCGGCCGACAGCAGCGCCGCGAACCACAGCTCCAGCCGGAAGGTGGCGAACAGCACCTCGTTGAAGGCCGTGCCGCGCGGGCAGGTGATGAAGGCACGGCGCAGCTTCCATGCCGCCGGCAGCAGCAACAGCGGCAGCAGCAGCCCGAAGGCCTGCTCGAGGTGGCCGATCACCAGCACCAGAACGAAGGGCAGCGCCACCAGCGCGCTGAACAGCCGCCGCGAGCCCATTTCGCCGAAGGTGACGGCGAAGGTGCGCCGGCCGACCAGCCGGTCATGCGCGATGTCGCGGTGGTTGTTGACCGCCAGCGCCGCCGCGGCGAGCGCGCCGATTGCCACCGATGCCAGCGCGGTGGTCGCGCCGATGCCGCCGGTCAGCACCCAGTCGGTGCCCATCACCGCCACCAGGCCGAAGAAGACGAAGACGGTGAGTTCGCCGAAGGGCGTGTAGGCGATCGGCCGCGGCCCGCCCATGTAGGCCAGCGCCGCCAGCAGCGAGGCCACGCCGATGGCCAGCACCGGCCAGCCGCGCCAGGCCACCAGCGCGATGCCGATCGCGGTGGCGACCAGCGCCGCGACGACGATGCCGGCGCGCACATGGCGCACGCTCAGCCAGCCATTGGCCGTGGCCCGCGGCAGGCCGGTGCGCGTGCCGCTGCGCTCGCCGCCGCGCACGGTGTAGCCGACGTCGTTCTGCATGTTGGTGATGACCTGCATCAGCAGCGCCGCGGCCAGCACCAGCGCCGCGGCGACCCAGTCGATGCCGCCGCTGCGAACGAAGCCCAGCGTGCCACCGACCAGCACCGGGCTGAGCGCGACCAGCAGGCTCTTCGGCCGAACCGCGACCGACCAGGCCTGCAGCGAACCGGTGCGGACCTCGGTGGCGTCGTGGGGGCGTGCTGGTTCGACGCTCATGGACTGCTCACTCCTTGCGGATCATTCTCGGCAGCCATCGTGCTGGTCGGAATTGACGCGGAGCAAGCCGCAGTGCGCTGGCCGACATGGATGCAGGCAATGCCGAAGCTGAGGTCGCGCCAGTGCACGCCCTCGAAGCCGGCGCGGCGCAGATGCGCCGCAAACGCCGGCTGCGACGGGAAGCGCCGGATCGACTCCACGAGGTAGACGTAGGCCTGCGGCGTGCCGGCGATCAGCGCGCCCAGGCGCGGGATCACGGCGAACGAGAAGGCATCGTAGAAGGGCTTCAGCCAGCGCCGCGGCGTGGAGAACTCCAGGCACAGGAAGCGGCCGCCGGGCACCAGCACGCGGTGGATCTCCGCCAGCGCGGCGTCGAGGTGCGTGACGTTGCGGATGCCGAAGGCGATGGTGATCGTGTCGACCGAGGCGTCGGCCAGCGGCAACCGCTCGGCGCTGCCGGCCTGCCAGCACACATGCGCCAGGCCGCGGCGCTGGCCTGCCGCCATCATCGCCTGGCTCGGGTCGATCACCGTCACCTCGCGGTCGGGCGCGGCCAGCAGCGCCGCGACATCGCCGGTGCCGCCGGCCAGGTCGACGATGCGCTGGCCGGCACGCGGCGCCGCCATGCGGGCGAACGTGCGCTTCCACAGACGGTGGATGCCCAGGCTCATCAGGTCGTTCATCAGGTCGTAGCGCGGCGCCACGGCCTCGAAGACGCGGCGGATGCGCCGCTCGCGCTCGGGCGCGTCGACCTGCGCGTCACCGAAGCTGCGCGAGAGCGGATCGGGATCGTTCATGACACCGGAGTGTCAGACAAAGCTGACGACAGCAGGTCTTGACGCGATTGACGATGCTCAATGAACGCGAGCCTTGCCGCGCCTGAGTTGAGTGTAGGAGGTGGGCACAGGCGGCGACGCAGGTCGAGCAGGCGCTGGCCGCGGCGGTGCCGTTCAGCGCCGCGCACTGCGGATGCCGTGCCCGGGCCGCCCGCGCGCTGGATGTCCTGAGCGTTCAGAGCGCCTCGCGCAGCGCCCGGCTCGCGCGCAATCCGCCGACCTCCGTGCCGCGCCAGTTGCGCAGCGTCACTTCGGACAGGCTGCGCATGAGCGCGGCTTCGTCGCCGTCGAGCCGCAGCCGCGCCTCGATCACCGCGGCCATCACCACCTCGGCGGCGCGGGCGGTGTTGCCATCGTCCATCTTGATCGCCACGCCGAGGCCGCGCTCGGGCAGTGCCGCGCAGTAGACGCCCTCGGCGCCGACCTTGCAGCAGACGCGCTCGCCGAGCACCTCCATCACACGCGTGTCGAAACGGCCGGTGCCGGCCACCATGAAGGGCGCGCGGGCGATCGCCCGGCGCAACCGCCGGGCGGCACGCGCATGGTCGGCCGACAGCCCCTGCCCGGTGGCCACGCGCGCGAAGGCCAGCGCGAGCCGATCGAGCGGGATGGCGAAGGTGGGGATCGAGCAGCCGTCGATGCCCATCGGCGCCTGCGCCAGATCGGTGCCGGTGGCGGCCTGCAGCGCCGAGGTCACCTCGCGCATCACCGCATGGCCCGGCTCGACATAGCCGCCGAGGAAGCCGCGCAGCCCGTCGCGCCCGTGCAGCGCGCAGGCCAGCAGGCGAAGCCGGCATGCTTGCCGGAGCAGTTGTTGTGCAGCGGCCCGGGGACCTCGCCGCGCGCCGCCAGTTCGCGGGTGGCCACGTCCAGGCCCGGCCAGTGCGCGCCGCATTCGAGCGCATCGGCGTCCAGCCCCGCCTTGGCGAGCATGCCGCGGGCGGTGGCCACATGCGCCGGCTCGCCGTTGTGCGAGGCGCAGGCGATGGCCAGTTCCGCGTCGGTGAGCCGCAGCGCATCGGCCGCGCCGCTGGTCACCAGCGGCAGCGCCTGCAGCAGCTTGACCGCCGAGCGCGGAAAGACGGCGCGCGAGACACTGCCCAGCGCCAGCACGCTGCGCCCGTCGCCATCGACGATGGCGATCGCGCCGCGGTGCATCGATTCGACGGCGCTGCCGCGAAGCGCCTCCACCAGTACCGGATTCGGAGTCATCGTCCCAGCAGTCCCTTGATCACGCTGCCCACGCCCTCGACCACGCCGCCGAGGCTGACGCCCAGCGATTCGGCCAGCCCGCCGGCGAGCTTGGTGGCGAGGTTGTCGTTGATCGAGAAGGCCGGATCGTCGAGCCGGCCCTCCAGCGTGAAGCCGACCTCGATGCGGCCTTCGCGCTCCATCGCGGAGAGCACGGCCTGCCGCGGCACGCCGCCGAAGGTGGCGAGCACGCCGCTGCCGCTGGCCAGCTCGAGGCCGGTCAGCGTGACGCGGCCCGGCGCGTGCAGGCGCTTGGCCTTGACGCTGGCATCGAGCGTCAGATCGAGCGTGCCGCGCTTGACGCCGGCTTCGTTGACCTTCAGCAGGTAGGGCTGCAGCGCGACGAGGTCGACGCCGCGGACGGCCGCCTTCAGCTTGGCGTCGAGCGTGGCGATGGTGACCGTGCCGTCGATCGCGATGTGGCCGCTCTTCTGCGGGCCCTTCAGCGTGGCGGCCAGATCGATCGCGGTGGGTTCATCGAAGGCGGGCATCGCCAGCGGGCCGACGTCGGCGCGCAGCGACTCGAAGCGCAGCTTGTGCGTGGGTCCGCGCACGCTGGCGTCGAAGAAATCGATCGCCACCTCGCGCAGGGCGACATCGGCGATGCGCACCCGCGGCGCCTCGCCCGAGGCCGGGTCACCTCGCGGCTTCTCGAGCAGCGCCGGCAGCACGCGCAGCTTGCCCTGGCGCGTGCGCAGCAGCGACAGGTAGCCGTCTTCGACCTCGATGCTCGCGATGTGCCAGCCGTGCGACCACAGGCTCGCCAGCGACGGGCGGATGTGCACGCGGCGCGCCACCAGCTCGTCGGCGGCGGGCCATCCACTCGGTGCCGCGCCGATGCGCAGATCGTCGATCTGCACGCCGGTCAGGCCGATGCGCACCGCGCCGATGCTGGCGCGCGGGCCGAGCGCGTCGTGCAGGGCTGCTTCCAGACGGCTGGCGCCCAGCCGCAGCGCGCCAAGAGCCCCGGCCGCCAGCACGGCGACGACGATGACGACGATCCACCAAGACGAACGGTTCACGACCCTGATTGTGGCCGGGCATGCACGCTCGCGCAGAATCGCCGCCCATGTCCTTCAGCACCCTCGCCGGCATCGACTTCACCAGCCGGCCCACGAAGCGCAAGCCGATCACCGTCGCGCTCGGCACGAGCGACGGCCAGAGCGTCAAGCTGCTGCGGCTCGACCGCCACGCCGATTTCGCATCGTTCGCCGGCTGGCTGCAGACGCCCGGGCCGTGGCTGGGCGCCTTCGACTTCCCCTTCGGCCTGCCGCGCGAACTGGTCGAGACGCTCGGCTGGCCGCGCGAGTGGCTGCCGCTGATGCGCCACTATGCGGCGCTGACGCGCGAGGAGATCCGCACCACCTTCGCTGCGTTCTGCGATGCGCGGCCGGTGGGCGGCAAGTTCGCACACCGCGCCTGCGATGGGCCGGCGGGCTCGTCGCCGTCGATGAAGTGGGTCAACCCGCCGGTGGCCTACATGCTGCACGCCGGCGTGCCGCTGCTGCTGGAGGCCGGTGTGCACCTGCCGGGGCTGCACGCGGGCGATGCCCACCGCGTGGCGCTGGAGGCCTACCCCGGGCTGTTGGCGCGCGAGTTGATCGGCAACCGCTCCTACAAGAGCGACGAGGCGGCCAAGCAGACGCCCGAGCGGCTGATCGCCCGCAAGGATCTGATCGAGGCGCTGGAGCAGGGCCGCACGCGGCTGGGCCTGCGGCTGCGGCTGACGCACGCGCAGCGCGATGCACTGGCCGCCGATGCCTCGGGCGACGAACTCGACGCGGTGCTGTGCCTCGTGCAGGCGGCCTGGGCGGCGCGCGAGCCGGGCTTCGGGCTGCCGGCGGATCTCGACCCGCTCGAAGGCTGGATCGTCAGCGCAGGAAGCTCTGCACCCAGCTGAGCGCGGCTTCGAGATGGGCCTGCGCCGCCTCGCTCATCGGCTCGCCAAGCTCGAAGCGCTCGCCGCGGATGGTCAGCAGCGTGGCGGGGGCGGTACGCTGCCATGCACGTCGACGTAGGCCTGCAGCAGCGCGGCGGGTGACATCGCATGGCTGCTGAAGCTGGCGTCGCGCTGCGGCTGCAGTGCCGTCACCTCGAGCGGCGCCGGGCAGGTGAGGCTCGCATCGACGAACAGCACGCCCTCGCGCCCGACGAGGTCGAGCGCATGCTCGGGCTGCAGCTGGTAGTCGTCGAGGCACTCGACGCCGGGCAGGGCCAGCGCACGCAGACGTTCGATGAATGCGGGCCCGAGCGCATCGTCCCCACGACTCGCATTGCCCCAGCCGAAGACCAGCAGCGGCGCGGTCATGGGCGAACCAGCGAACCGTCGGCCGACTTCAGCACTGGTCGCGCACCGTGCCGTCGGCATCGACGAGCGCCACGTCCAGCGGCATGCGGCCGAGCGCGTGCGTGGCGCACGAGAGGCAGGGGTCGTAGGCGCGGATCGCCACCTCGATGCGGTTCAGCAGGCCTTCGGTGATCTCGCGGCCGTCGAAGTATTCGCGCGCCACGCTGCGCACGGCTTCGTTCATCGCCTGGTTGTTGTGGGTGGTCGAGACGATCAGGTTGCAGCGGGTGACGAGGTCGTCTTCGCCGACGTCGTAATCGTGGATCAGCGTGCCGCGCGGCGCTTCGATGATGCCGACGCCGTGTCGTGGATCGTCGCCGGTGCGGCTGCCGCTGCTCGTCAAGTCGCCCGCGAGGATCGCCGGATCGTCGAGCAGCCGCTCGATCACCTCGGCGCAGTGCAGCACCTCGATCATGCGCGCCCAGTGGTAGGCCAGCGTGGCGTGCTGGGTCCTGCCGCCGCCCCAGGCGATGAAATCACGCCGCGCCGCTTCGGCCCGCGGCGTGTCGATGAAGTCGCAGTTCTGCACCCGTGCCAGCGGGCCGACGCGGTACCAGCCCGCCTCGCGACCGAGTGCGCGCAGGTAAGGAAACTTCATGTAGGTCCAGGGCTTCACGTCTTCGTCGATCAGACCGCGGTAGCCCTGGTCGCTCGCGCCGTCGAGCAGGATCGCGCCGTCCTCGTCGCGGGCGCGCAGCACGCCCTCGTAGAGCTCCATCGCGCCGTCGGGCCGCACCAGCGAGAGCATCTTGGAGCGGAAGGCACCGAAGCCGTCGTAGAGCGCGCGGTTGGCGGCGTGCAGCTGCCTCGCGATCGCCACGGCATCCTCGCTCCAGGCGAGGATCTGCGCGATGTCGGCCTGCAGCATCGCGCGGTCTTCGGCGCTCACGTGGCGGTTCATGCCGCCGGGCACCGAGCCGGTGCCGTGCACGCGCTTGCCGGCGGTGACCCGGATCACCTCCTGGCCGAACTTGCGCAGCAGCACGCCCTTCTTCGCGATGTCGGGGTGCGCCTCGATCACGCCGACGACGTTGCGCTTCTGCACCTCCGAATCGAAGCCGAACAGCAGGTCGGGCGAGCTGAGGTGAAAGAAGTGCAGCGCGTGCGACTGCAGCACCTGACCGTAGTGCATCAGTCGGCGGATCGCGGTGGCCGAAGCCGGCACCGGGTGGGCGCCGATCACGCGGTCCATCGCCTTGCTGGCGGCGAGGTGGTGCGAGACCGGGCAGATGCCGCACAGCCGCTGCACCATCACCGGCACTTCCCAGTAAGGCCGGCCTTCGATGAATCTCTCGAAGCCGCGGAACTCGACGATGTGCAGCCGCACCTGCTGCACGCGGTTCGCGTCGTCGAGCAGGATCGTCACCTTGCCGTGGCCCTCGACGCGCGACACCGGGTCGATGGCCACGCGGCGCAACCCGCCCGGGTTCGCGGCGGTTTCCAGCGAGTCAGTCATAGTGCATCAGCCCATGGCCGAGCTGCGGCGTGCGCCCGGCCATCAGGTCGGTGAGGAACTGCCAGAAGGCATCGGCCGACGGCGGACACCCGGGCAGCGAATAGTCGATGTTCACGACCTCGTGGATCGGTCGCACTGGTTGAGCAGCAGCGGCAGCTCGGGGTCGTTCGGCACGCCCTGCGGGTAGACCGACTCGAGCAGCGGCCGCAGCGGCAGCCGGTTGCGCTGCGCCGGCAGGCCGCCGTTGATCGCGCAGGCGCCCACCGCCACCAGCGTCTTGCAGTGCGCGCGGAACGCGCGTAGCACCTCGACGTTCTCGGCGTTGCACAGGCCGCCTTCGATCAGGCCGATGTCGCATGCGCCGACCGTCTTGATGTCGGTGAGCGGCGAGCGGTCGAATTCGATGTGCTCGATCAGCTCGAGGATGCGCTCGTCGATGTCGAGGAAGGACATGTGGCAGCCGAAGCAGCCGGCCAGCGAGACGGTGGCAACTTTGAGCTTGGCCATCACGAGGCCTCCTGCCGATCGGCATCCGCGGCCGTGCCTTCGTCATAGCGGCGCTGGCCGATCGGGATCACGAAGCCGCGGCGCTTGGGCAGGATCACACCCACCGGGCAGATGCTTGCGGCGCGGTCGGTGGCCGCCATGTCGGTGTCGCGCAGCATCCCGCTCTCGCTGTTGACGACGAGGTGCGTGCGAATGCCGTGGCCGGCAATCGCGAAGATGTTCTTGCCGTCGACCTCGCGGCTGGCCCGCACGCAGAGTTCGCACAGGATGCAGCGGTCGAAGTCGAGCAGGATGTCGGGGTGGCTCGCATCCAGTGGGCGCGCCGGATAGAACTCCTCGAAGTGCGGGCCTTCCATGCCCATCTCGTAGGCGGTGGCCTGCAGCAGGCAATTGCCGCTCTTCTCGCACGAGGGGCAGAAGTGGTTGCCTTCGATGAACAGCATCTGCAGCAGCGTCTTGCGCTGGGCGTTGAGTTCCTCGGTGTCGCTTTCCACCTCCAGCCCCGGCGCCGCCTTCACCGTGCAAGCCGCGACCATGCGGCCGCCGGCTTTCACGGTGCAGATGCGGCAGGAGCCGTGCGGCGCGAAGTCGGGGTGCCAGCACAGGTGCGGGATGTAGCGGCCAGCGCGTCGCGCGGCCTGCAGGATCGTCTCGCCGGGCTCGAACGGAACGTCTTCGCCGTCGAGGCTGAACAGGGCCGCATCACTCATGCGAAGACTCCAGGTGCGCGCCGGCATCGTCGCGGCCGGTGGCGGCGCGCGCTTCCGACAGCTCGGCATCGAGGTCGAAGCCGGGCACGAAGTGCAGCGACTTCAGCCGCCGTTCATACGACGGACGGAACTTGACGATCGTGTCGCGCAGCGGGTTGCAGGCCGCGCCGCCGAGGCCGCAGTGCGTGGCGCCGTGCATCAGCTTGTCGAGTTCGTAGAGCACTTCCACGTCGTGGCGCGAGCCACGCCCCGCGGCAAGCTTGTCCATCCTGCGCACCACCAGCTCGGTGCCGACGCGGCAGGGCGTACAGAAGCCGCAGCTCTCGTGGGCGAAGAACTGCGCGAAGCTGCGCGCCACCTCGAACATGTCGCGAGAGCGGTCGAAGACCATCAGTGCGCCGGCGGTGGGCACGTCTTCGAAGCAGATGCGCCGGCCGAATTCGCTGGCCGACAGGCAGGTGCCCGAAGGGCCGCCCACCTGCACGGCCTGCGTGTCGCGCGCGCCGCAGTCGATCAGCATCGTTTCGACGCGTGTGCCGAACGGGTATTCGTACAGGCCCGGCCGCTCGCAGTCGCCGGAGATCGAATGGATCTTGGTGCCGGTGGACTTGTGCGTGCCGATGCCGGCCCACCACGCGCTGCCGGAGAGTGCGATGTGGGCCGCGGCGCAGAAGGTCTCGACGTTGTTGACGCTGGTCGGACGGCCCAGATAGCCATGTTCGACGGGGAAGGGTGGCCGGATGCGCGGCGTGCCGCGCTTGCCTTCCAGCGATTCGATCAAGGCCGATTCCTCGCCGCAGACATAGGCGCCGGCACCGAGGTGGATGCTGATGTCGAAATCGAATCCGGCACGGCCGAGGATGCCTTCACCCAGCAGCTTCGACTCGCGGCGGCGCTGCAGCACGGCCTCGAGCTGCTCGAGCAGGTAGCGGTACTCGCCACGCAGGTAGACGAAGCCCTGCGTCGCGCCGATCGCCAACGCCGCCACCGTCATGCCCTCGAACACCAGATCGGCATGGCGTGACAGCAGCACACGGTCCTTGAAGGTGCCGGGCTCGCCTTCGTCGGCGTTGCACACCACCACGCGCTCGGTGCCCGGCGCCTGGCGGCACAGCTCCCACTTGGTGCCGGTCGCAAAACCCGCCCCGCCGCGACCGCGCAGACTGGAGCGCTTGATTTCCTCGATCACGGCCTGCGGCCCGCGCGCGAGCGCGGCGGCGAGCGCCTCGCCGGGTGCGAGGGTGCTGCCGAGCAGCACGTCGGCTCGGCGAACGTTGTCCTCGACGCGCGACCACTCGGCGGGCCACTGATCCGGCGGCACGTCCGCTTCCACCAGCTCCGCGATGCGCGCCACGCGCTCGCCATCGAGGCGCGTCACCACGCGATGGTGGTTGACCAGCAGCGCCGGGCCCTGGTCGCACAGCCCCGTGCACGAGGCGGCGGCCACGCTGACCCGGCCATCGGCACGCACTTCCCCGGCTTCACGCCCAGTCGCGCGCACAGATCCGCCATCAGCGCCTGGTTGCCGAGCATGCGGTCGGTGATGTTGTCGCTGAACAGAATCCGGTAGCGGCCGACCGGCTGCAGGTGGAAGAAGCGGTAGAAGCTCGCCACGCCCTCCACGTGCGCCAGCGTCACGCCGAACTCCAGCGCCAGGGCGGCGAGCAGCGGCCGCGGCAGCCAGCCATGCTCGGCCTGGGCTTCGCGCAGGCGCTGGACGAGGGAGGAGGGGCCGGAGGACGGAGGCGTCATGCGCGCGCATGCTGTGTCGTCTCCCCATGATCGGGCTTGATCCCGGGCAAATGGCGCATGGCCGAGAGGAACAAAGGGGTTACGGCACACTCGCTCCGATGCCCGAGGAGAAACGCCCGTCCGCTGCCCTGGAACCGCCGGAACCGATGGAACGCTGGTTCGCCGCCCGCGGCTGGCAACCCTTCCAATTCCAGCGCGAGGTCTGGGCGGCGATGGCCGCTGGCCGCAGCGGCCTGCTGCATGCCACCACCGGCGCCGGCAAGACCTATGCGGTGTGGATGGGCGCGCTGCAACGCGGCCTGGCGCTGCCGCAACCCTCGCGCGGCGCGTCACCGCTGCAGGTGCTGTGGATCACGCCGATGCGTGCGCTGGCCGCCGATACGGTGCGCGCCCTGGCCGCGCCGCTGCCGGAGCTCGCGCCGGACTGGACGCTCGGCCAGCGCAGCGGCGACACGCCGGCCGCCGAGCGCGCGCGGCAGGACCGGCGCTTCCCGAGCGTTCTGGTGACCACGCCCGAGTCGCTGAGCCTGATGTTGACGCGTGACGGCGCCGCGGCCGAGCTCGGCGCCGTGCACACCGTGATCGTCGACGAATGGCACGAGCTGATGGGGAACAAGCGCGGCGTCCAGGTGCAGCTGGCCCTCGCCCGGCTGGCGCGCTGGAACCCGTCGCTGGCGGTGTGGGGCCTGTCGGCCACGCTGGGCAATCTCGACGAGGCGATGCGCGTGCTGGTCGGCGAGCGCCCGGCCACGCTGGTGCAGGGCCGCATCGACAAGACGCTGGTCATCGACACGCTGCTGCCCGAGAACCCCGGCCGCTTTTCCTGGGCCGGCCACCTGGGCGCGCAGATGCAGCGGCCGGTGGTCGAGGAGATCGAGCGCAGCAGCACCACGCTGGTCTTCACCAACACCCGCTCGCAGGCGGAGATCTGGTACCAGCTGCTGATCCAGGAGCGGCCCGAGTGGGCCGGGCTGGTGGCGCTGCACCACGGCTCGCTCGACAAGGAAGTGCGCGAGTGGGTGGAGCTGGGCCTGAAGGAAGGGCGGCTGAAGGCGGTGGTGGCAACGTCATCGCTCGACCTCGGCGTCGATTTCCTGCCGGTCGAGCGCGTGCTGCAGATCGGCTCGCCCAAGGGCATCGCGCGCTTGCTGCAGCGCGCCGGCCGCAGCGGCCATGCGCCGGGGCGGCCGAGCCGCGTGACCATCGTGCCCACGAACACACTGGAACTGGTGGAAGCCGCGGCCGCGCGCCACGCCGCGCAGGCCGGCCGCATCGAGCGCCGCCCGACGCCGGAGAAGCCGCTGGACGTGCTGGTGCAGCACCTCGTCACGGTGGCGCTCGGCGGTGGTTTCGAGCCGGAGTCGCTTTACGCCGAGGTGTGCGGCACGCACGCCTTCCGCGCCCTCACGCGCGAGGAGTTCCAGTGGGCGCTGGATTTCGTCGAGAAGGGCGGCGCCAGCCTTGCGGTCTACCCCGAGTACCACCGCGTGGTGCTCGTCGACGGCCTGTACCGCGTGCCCGATCGCGGCATCGCCAAGCGGCACCGCCTGCAGGTGGGCACCATCGTCGGTGACGCCAGCATGCAGGTGAAATACCTCAGCGGCGGCACCATCGGCAGCATCGAGGAAAGCTTCATCGCGCGGCTGCGCCCGGGCGACTGCTTCGTCTTCGCCGGCCGGGTGCTGGAATTCGTGCGCACGCAGGACATGGCGGCCTACGTGAAGAAGGCGACGAAGAACAAGGGCATCGTGCCGTCGTGGGCGGGCGGGCGCATGCCACTGTCGACGGAACTCGCCGACGCGGTGGTGGAACTGCTCGCCGGCGCAAGCGCCGACGATCCTTCCGCGGCGGCCGCGCCGGAGCTGCAGGCCGCGCATCCGATGCTGGCGACGCAGGCGCGGCTGTCGCGCCTGCCGACGCCGCAGACACTGCTGGTCGAGCGCTACCGCTCGCGCGAGGGCGAGCATCTCTACCTCTATCCGTTCGCCGGCCGCTACGTGCACCTGGGCCTCGCGAGCCTCTTCGCCTGGCGCCTGGCGCGCCACGCGCCCAACACCTTCAGCCTGAGCGTCAACGACCACGGCTTCGAGCTGCTCAGCGCCGAGCCGGCGGATCTCTCGTCGCTGCACGACGGGCAGCTGTTCTCCGCCGGGCATCTGCTCGACGACGTGCTCGCCAGCCTGAACAGCAGCGAGCTGGCTCAGCGCCGCTTCCGCGAGATTGCGCGCGTCTCGGGCCTGGTCTTCAGCGGCTACCCCGGAGCGCCCAAGAGCATGCGCCAGCTGCAGGCTTCCAGCGGTCTGTTCTACGAGGTCTTCCGCAAGTACGACGCCAGCAACCTGCTGCTCACCCAGGCGCAGGCCGAGGTGCTGAGCCAGGAACTCGACATCGGGCGCCTGTCGGCCACGCTGCAGCGTCTGGCGCAGCGGCGGCTGGAATACGTGGAGCTGAAGGCGCCCAGCCCTTTTGCGCTGCCGCTGATGGTGGAGCGCTTCCGCGAGAAACTGAGCAACGAGAAACTGGCGGATCGGCTGGAACGCATCGTGCGCGATGCGGAGCGCTGCGCCGATCGAGCCGGATCCTGATCAGCGCGCCACCGTGGCCAGTGCGGGCGGCGCCATCGTCGGTTCCATTTGCTCGCTGCAGGCGTCCAGCACCAGCAGCGCTGCGGGCAGGCAGATGCCCAGCCCCACGCGGCCCATCCACTTGCGCAGCCAGAGTCGCCAGTAGACGGGCTGCCCGCTCACGCGCTTGATCCACGGCAGCAGGGTCGTGCGCAACTGCTGTTCCGCTGTGTGTCGGAAGCCCTTTCGATCGAGCACCACCGTGCGAAGGCACTCCTGGTGGGTCGACAGATGCCGCTTGTAGTGGCTGGCTCCAGCGAGAAAGTCGAAGACGTCGTGGCCGAGCGCCATGTTGTGCTCCACCGCCAGCGCCAGCCCGAGAAGCCCGGGGCTGTGCTTGCCGGGCAGGGCTTCGTAATCGATGCCCGACTGGTAGTAGCTGACCCGCCGCCGGT
Source organism: Piscinibacter aquaticus (assembly GCA_007994965.1). Taxonomy (GTDB): domain Bacteria; phylum Pseudomonadota; class Gammaproteobacteria; order Burkholderiales; family Burkholderiaceae_C; genus Piscinibacter; species Piscinibacter aquaticus. The sequence continues at coordinate 313,017 of VOPW01000001.1, forward strand.
GCACGAAGTTGTAGAAGTAGGCGATCTCGCGCCCACCCGCGGTGATGCGCAGCAGTTGGATCTCGCCCCGGGCGAATGCGGTCTCCACCAGTTTCGCGTGAAAGGTCTGGGCGAACGGACGGATGAAGGACGAGGGCTCCTCGCGTCCGGCCCAGCGCCGTTCGTGCAGTGTCACCAGCCGATCGAGATAGCGCCGCGCGGTCTCGAGGTCGGCGGCCACCGACACCTCGATCGCTCCCAGGCTTTCGCAAGCCTCGCGTGCCCGGCGGATCTTGCGGCGCATGTCCGAATCGAGCAGGCCCAGGTAGCCGCCGGCCCGGCTGCGCGCCGCGCCCAGGTCGACCAGCCAGCTCGGTTCCTCCACCGTGCGCAGCGCGAGTCCGTCGACAGGCTGGCCGAGGGTTTGCGCAGCGCTCGGGTGCAGGTGCGGCAGCGTCAGCCGGCGCCAGGGCTGCTCACCGCCGCACAGAAGGGTCAGCATGGCCCTGGAGGCTTCGTGGTCACCCTCCTCCACCAGCCAGCCGTTGTGCTCGATGGCAATGCCGTCGATCTCGTCGAGGCCGGTCGCGTGGAGCCACAGGCCGCGGCCGCCGAACAGCGGGATCGAGCGGATGGGCCCCGGCACCACCAGGGCCAGGCCGACCGTGCGGCCGCCGCGGCGTGCCCGGAGCACGCGGGGGCATGTGCCGGCCGGCAGTGTGCTGAGCCACGTGCCCAGCCACGACCAGCTCAGAAAGAAGCCCGCCCCGGCGCGCGCCTCCAGCCCGCGCCATTCGTCACGCAGGTCATCCAGGGAGGCAGGCACCGCCAGTTCGACGGTGATCGGGGCGGTCACGGTTGGGAGCGTAGGCAAGTGAGGCGCGTATTGTCCCCTGCAACCGTCACGGCACGTCACCCCAATCAATGATGGTGGCGTGCCGTCGTTCACAATTGCGTGATGCGATGGCAACGATGGATCGCGGCCGCCCGCGCCCTGAAGCTGGCCACCTACCTGATCGCGCTGTGGAAGCTGTTCAAGCACCCGCAGACGCCGCTGGCCGCCAAGCTGGTGGCCATCGCGGTGATCGCCTATGCGGTCAGCCCGATCGACCTGATCCCCGACTTCATTCCGGTGCTCGGCCAGCTCGACGAGCTGATCCTGCTGCCGCTGGGCGTGGCGCTGGCGATGAAACTGACGCCCCGGCCGCTGTGGGAAGCGAGGCTGCGCGAGGCCGAAGCCTCGGCGGAGCGGCTGCCGAAGCTGTGGTGGGGGCGCTGGTCATCGTGCTGATCTGGCTGGTGCTGCTGGGCTTGTTCGTGTGGTGGCTGGTGCGGGTGTTCGCTTCCGCATGAGGGCGCTGATCCTGCTGATGACCGCGGCGGCGGCCGGCCCGGCGTGGGCCTTGAGCGGCGTGGTGACCCGGGTCAGCGACGGCGACACCGTCTGGGTCAAGCCCGACGATGCGCCGAAGCGCAAGCCGGTGAAGGTGCGGCTCGTCGGCATCGATGCGCCCGAGCGCTGCCAGCCGTGGGGCGCGGAAGCCACCGCGGCGCTCACGGCGCGGGTGCTGCACGAGCGCGTCGAGGTGCCCACGCGCGGCGTCGACGCCCACGGCCGCGTGCTCGGTGGGCTGCGGCTGGCCGACGGCAGCGACGTGGCGGCATGGATGGTGTCGCAGGGCCGGCCTGGAGCCCGCGATTCCAGCGCCACCCTGGGCCCTACGCGCGCGAGCAGCGCGAGGCGCAGCAGCGCCGCATCGGGCTGTTTGCCGATGCCGCGCCGATGGAGCCGTGGCTGTTCCGCCGCATGCACGGCCCCTGCGACTGACGGCTCGGTGATTCAGCGCTGCACGCGCATCAGCGTGCTCTTGCCGAACAGGCTCTCGATCAGGTCCACTGCCAGCACCGCGGTCTTGTTGCGCACGTCGAGCGCCGGGTTCAGCTCCATCACGTCCAACGAGGCGAGCCGGCCGGTGTCGGCGATCATCTCCATGCACAGCTGCGCCTCGCGGTAGGTCGGCCCGCCGGGGATGGTGGTGCCGACGCCCGGTGCGATCTCGGGGTCGAGGAAGTCGACGTCGAAGCTCACGTGAAGGTGGGTGTTGGCGTCCAGCGTGGCCAGGGCCAGCTCCATCGCGTGGCGCATGCCCATCTCGTCGATGTAGCGCATGTCGAAGACCTCGAGCCCCATCTCGTGCACGAAGCGCTTCTCGCCGGGGTCGACGCTGCGGATGCCGATCTGCCGCACCCACTTCGGGCTGATCGCCGGCACGTGGCCGCCCATCTCCACCAGTTCCTTAGGGCCGTGGCCGCACAGGCAGGCCACCGGCATGCCGTGGATGTTGCCGCTGGGCGTGAGCGCGCTGGTGTTGAAGTCGGCGTGCGCGTCCAGCCACAGCACGCGCAGCTTGCCGGCCTCGCGGCAATGCCGCGCCACGGCGCTGATCGAGCCGACACCCAGGCAGTGGTCGCCGCCGAGCAGGATCGGCAGGCGTCCGAGCTGCAGCTCGGCAAAGACTGCCTCGTGCACGACACGGTTCCACTCCACCACCTCGGCGAGGTGGCGATAGCCGTCCACCGGCGGCTGCCAGGGATTGGACGGGCCGGTGAGGTTGCCACGGTCGATGACCTCGAGCCCATGCGATTCGAGTACCGGAAGGATCTGTGCCACGCGCAGCGCCTCCGGCCCCATGCTGGCGCCGCGGCTGCCCGCGCCGATGTCGGTGGGTGCGCCGATCAGGCTGACCTGTCTCTTCATCGTGATCCTCAGACGTCGTCGGCGAAGGGGCCGGTGGTGGTGTCGGGCAGGTCGAAGCCGTATTCCTCGGCGAGCACCGACCAGCCTCCTCGGCGGTCTCGACGAAGCGGAACAGGTTGACGTCGCCGGGGCTGATCATGCCGGTCTCGATCAGCCAGTCGAAATCGATCAGCCGCGTCCAGAACTCGCGGCCGAACAGCAGGATCGGGCGCTTGCGCGACTTGCCGGTCTGCGTGAGCGTCATCGTCTCGAACAGCTCGTCGAGCGTGCCGAAGCCGCCCGGGAAGCACACCAGCGCGATGCTGCGCATCACGAAGTGCATCTTGCGCAGCGCGAAGTAGTGGAACTGGAAGCACAGCTCCGGCGTGATGTACGGATTCGGCGCCTGCTCGTGCGGCAGCACGATGTTCAGGCCGATGCTCTTGCCGCCGATCTCGTGCGCGCCGCGATTGCCCGCTTCCATGATGCCGGGACCGCCGCCGGTGACCACGTAGACCGGTGCTTCCATCTCGCGCGACTTGGTGGTGACGATGGCGGCAAAGCGCCGCGCCTCGTCGTAGTAGCGCGACATCGTCACCGCCATCTCGGCGCGGCGGATCGCATCGGTCTCGCCGGCCGCGCGCGCCGCTTCGAGCCGCGCGAAGGCGGCTTCGGGCGGCAGGATGCGGGCGCTGCCGAAGATCACGATGGTCGAGCGGATGCCGTGCTCCGCCTGGATCATCTCCGGCTTGAGCAGCTCGAGTTGCATGCGCACCGGCCGCAGTTCCTCGCGCAGCAGGAACTCGGTGTCGGTGAAGGCCAGCCGGTAGGCGCTCTCCGGGCCGGCATAGCGCGAAGGCTCGACGACGGCTTCGGCGTCCTCTTCCGCCGTCGGGAAGTTGCGTGCGGTCAGATCCTGCTTCTTGTTCATGGCGCGGAGGATACGCGCGCCGAGCCCGCCTTCAGCGCCGCGAGGCGCACACCGGGCAGGCTGCCGCACGTTGCATGCGGATCTCGTTCCATTCCATCGTGCGCGCGTCCAGCATCTGCAGACGGCCGGCCAGCGAAGTGCCCACGCCGGCCAGCAGCTTCAGCGCCTCGGCGGCCTGCATCGTGCCGATGATGCCCACCAGAGGCGCGAATACGCCCATCGTCGCGCAGCGCACTTCCTCGAAGGTCGCCTCCGGCGGGAACAGGCAGGCGTAGCAGGGGTTCGCCTCGCCGCGCACGTCGTACACCGAGATCTGGCCGTCGAAGCCGATGGCCGCGCCCGAGACCAGCGGCTTGCGGTGCGTCACGCAGGCCAGTTGACGGCCTGCCGGGTGGCGAAGTTGTCGCAGCAGTCGATCACGACGTCGGCCGCGGCGACCAGCGCATCGAGCCGCGCCGCGTCGGCGCGCTCCTGCAGCGTGACGACCCGCACCTCGGGGTTGATCGCCGCGATCGCCTGCGCCGCCGAGCCCACCTTGGGCTCACCGACGCGAGCCATCGTGTGGGCGATCTGACGCTGCAGGTTGGTGAGGTCGACCGTGTCGTGGTCGACCAGCGTGATGGTGCCGACCCCTGCGGTGCCGAGAAACAGTGCCACCGGGGAGCCGAGTCCGCCGGCGCCGATCACCAGCGCATGGCCCGAGAGCAGCCGCGCCGGCCCTCGACGCCGATCTCGTCGAGCAGGATGTGGCGCGAATAGCGCAGCAGCTGCGCGTCGCTGAGGTCGGCGTGGCTCAGTTGGTCTGCGCCTCGGCCTTGCGCTCGACGACGCTCTTGCTGACCAGCACCGGCTTGCCCTTCAGGCGGTTCAGCGCCTGGGTGAGCTGGAAGTCCTCGGGGCTTCCGAACTCGGGCAGCGGCTTGATCTCCGCCTTCTTGGCGGCTTCGGCCTCGAGCTTCTTGCGCGCTTCCTCGCGCGCCTTCTCGCGGGCCTCGTCCTTCTGCTCGCCCTGGCCGGCGATGTGCTTCTCCAGATCGGCCTCGCGCACGCGCAGTGCGGCGAACACGTTGCCCTCGGCGGTTTCGTCGAGCATCACGTCGGGCACGATGCCCTTGGCCTGGATCGAGGCGCCGCTGGGCGTGTAGTAGCGCGCGGTGGTGATCTTCAGCGCGGTGTCGGGGCCGAGCTGGCGCACGGTCTGCACCGAGCCCTTGCCGAAGGTCTGCGCGCCCATGATGGTGGCGCGTTTGTGGTCCTGCAGCGCGCCGGCGACGATCTCGCTGGCCGAGGCCGAGCCTTCGTTGACCAGCACCACCAGCGGCACCTTCTTCACCGCATCGGGCAGGCGCTTGAGCGGATCGCTGCCGCCGCGGCGCAGGTAGTACTCGGGCGAGGCCTTGAAGGTGGCCTTGCTGTCGGCGATCTGGCCGTTGGTCGACACCACCACCACGTCGGTGGGCAGGAAGGCGGCAGAGATCGCCACCGCGCCTTCGAGCAGGCCGCCCGGATCGTTGCGCAGGTCGAGCACCAGCCCTTGAGGTTCGGGTCCTGCTTGTAGAGCTCCTCGAGCTTCTTCGCGAAGTCTTCGACGGTGCGGTCCTGGAACTGGCTCACGCGCAGCCAGGCGTAGCCCGGCTCGACCATCTTCGCGCGCACGCTCTGCACGCGGATCTCCTCGCGCACGATGGTCACCGGGAAGCTGCGGCTCTCGGCCTTGCGGAAGACGGTGAGCACCACCTTCGTGTTGGGCTCGCCGCGCATCTTCTTGACGGCCTGGTCCATCGTCAGGCCCTTGACGACGGTGTCGTCGATCTTGGTGATCAGGTCGCCGCTCTTCAGGCCGGCGCGGAAGGCCGGCGAGCCTTCGATCGGCGAGACCACCTTGACCAGGCCGTCTTCCATGCCAATCTCGATGCCGACGCCGACGAAGCGGCCGCTGGTGCCCTCGCGGAATTCCTTGAAGGTCTTCTTGTCGAAGAACTGCGAATGCGGATCGAGCCCGGACACCATGCCCGAGATCGCGTCATTGATGAGCTTCTTCTCGTCGACCGGCTCGACGTAGTCGCTCTTGACCATGCCGAACACCGCGGCGAGCTGCTGCAGTTCCTCGAGCGGCAGGGCCGAGACCGAACTGCGGGCGATCGCCTGGAACTGCATCGTGGTCAGCGCGCCGGCGACAGCACCGAGAGCCAACCAGCCAGCGACCTTGAGTTTGCTACCCATTCACGACCCCTTCACACCCGCGCGCGTGCCTGGGAAGCACGCATGAACGGCCAGTATAGGACGCGGGTCGGGCTTGGAGACGCGGCTGCCCGGGAAAGTTGCACGTGGCGAACGGCTTTCCGGCAACGCGGTGCAACCGCCGCGGCGGCGCTCGATCAGGCCTTTTCGCGGTGGAAGGTCACCACGTGGTCCACCTCCGGGCGGATGCCGATCCACTCGCCGATCTGGTGGTCGTGGTGGGAGGGCACGTGGGCCAGCACCTTGTCGCCGCTGGCCAGCCGCAGCGTGTAGAGGAAGTCGGCGCCGCGGAAGGCCTTGCTCTCGATGCGCGCCTTCACCGGCGCGGCGTCGTCGTGGACGATGTCGTCGGCGCGCAGCAGCACCTCGCACTCGCCCTCGGGATAGGCCTCCGGCATCGGGCACTCGGCCACGTCGGTCAGGTCGCCCAGCGGCGTGCGCACGATGCAGTTGCAGTGGCCGTCTTCCGGCACGCCGTGCGAGACGATCCGGGCCGGCGTGAAGACGCCATGGCCGATGAAGTCGGCGACGAACCGGGTCGCCGGCCGGTGGTAGAGCGTGTAGGCGTCGTCCCACTGCTCCAGCTGGCCGCGGTGCATCACGCCGATCCGCTCGCCGACGGCGAAGGCCTCCATCTGGTCGTGGGTGACGAACAGCGCCGTGGTGCCGGCCTGCTTGAGGATGGCACGCAGTTCCTGGGCCAGGCGCTCGCGCAGGTCGACGTCCAGGCTGGAGAAGGGCTCGTCCAGCAGCAGCAGCCGCGGGTTCGGTGCCAGCGCCCGGGCCAGCGCGATGCGCTGCTGCTGTCCGCCGGAGAGCTGGTGCGGCGCCCGCCGGGCGGCATGCGCCGCCGACCGGGTCGAGCACCTCCTGCGTGCGGGCACGGCGCTGGGAGGCCGGGAGGTGGCGGATGCCGAAGTCGACATTGGCCTCCACGCTCAGGTGCGGAAAGAGGGCGTAGTCCTGGAAGACCATGCCGATGCGGCGCGCCTCCGGCGCGACGTGCCGGCCCCCGGCGGCGTCGGCGAGCAACTCGCCGTCGATCACGATGCGGCCGGCCGCGAGCCGCTCCAGCCCGGCCACCGCCCGCAGCAGCGAGGTCTTGCCGCAGCCCGAGGGGCCGATCAGCACGCCGATCTCGCCGCGCTGGAGCACCAGCGACACGTCCTGCACCGCAGACCGCTGGGCGGCGCTGCCGGGGTAGGTGACGGTGGCGTGCTCGATGGCGAGGAACATCACCCTATGATATCGGGCCTTTCGCAAGAACAAGAATCGTTCGCAAATGGCTTGCGCCCGGTCAAGCCGTGCGCCCGACCGCTCCGTCTCCCGATGCGCCCGCTCCTTCCCGCCGCGCCATGACCCGCCTGCTGACGCTCGCCTGCCTGCTGCTCGCCGTGCCCGTGCTGGGCGTGCTCGGCTCGTGGGTGGCACTCGATGCGGCCAGCCTCGGCGTGCTGCGCCACCAGCTCGAGACGGTGCTGCCGGAGTACGCGCTGAACTCGCTGCTGCTGGCGGTCACGGTGGCGGTGGGGGTGGCGCTGCTCGGCGGCGCCACGGCGGCCCTGGTGGCGCTGTTCGAGTTTCCGCTGCGGCGCGTGTTCGAGTGGGCGCTGCTGCTGCCGCTGGCGATGCCGGCCTACGTGCTCGCCTATGCCGCCACCGATTTCCTGCAGTACAGCGGGCCGCTGCAGACTGGCTGCGCGCCGCCACCGGCGCGCAGGGCGCGCTGTGGCCCGACGTGCGCAGCCTGTGGGGCGCGGCGGCGATGTTCATCCTCTGCCTCTATCCCTACGTCTACCTGCTGACGCGCGCCGCGCTCAGCGAACGCGCCGTGCCGCTGATGGAAGCCGCCCGGCTGCTCGGCGCCGGCACGCTGCGCCGCGTGCGCGAGGTGGCGCTGCCGCTGGCGCGGCCGGCGCTGGCCGCCGGCGTCGCGCTGGCGCTGATGGAGACACTCGCCGACTACGGCGTCGGCGCCTACTTCGGCCTCGCCACCTTCACCACCGGCATCTACAAGGCCTGGCTGGTGATGGTCGATCGCGATGCCGCGGCGCAGCTGGCCTCGGTGCTGCTGGTGGTCGTGGCGTTGCTGCTGTGGGTGGAGCAACGCGCGCAGAAGCGGCTGCGCTTCGCGGCCACGCGCACCGGTGCGGCGCACGCGGCCGAAGCACGGCCGATCGTGCTGGTCGGCGGGCGCGCCGCGCTGGCCGTGGCGCTGTGCGCCACGCCGGTGCTGCTCGGCTTCGTGCTGCCGGTGGCGGTGCTGCTGCGCCTCGTCTGGCTGGAGGCCGCCAATGCCGAGTTCGGCCTGCCGCTGGCGCGCTTCGCCCAGTGGGCGTGGACCAGTTTCAAGCTCGCCGGCCTCGCCGCGCTGATGGCCACCGCCGCCGCAATGGCGCTGGGCTTTGCGCTGCGCCTGCGCGAGAGCGGCATGCTGCGCGCTGCGGCGCGCGTGGTCTCGCTCGGCTATGCCGTGCCCGGCGCAGTGATCGCGGTGGGCATCCTGCTGCCGGTGGGCTGGCTGCAGGCGAGCTTCCCGCAGCTGGGCACCACGGCGCTGGTCACCGGCACGGTCTTCGGCCTGATGTATGCCTACCTCGTGCGCTTCTCGGCGGTGGCGCTGCAGTCGGTCGAGGCCGGCTACGCACGCGTGCCGCCCTCGGTGGACGAGACGGCGCGCATGCTCGGCGCCTCCCGCCGGCGGCTGTTCGGCGAACTGCACCTGCCGCTGCTGCGCCGGGCGGGGCTCGCGGCGATGCTGCTGGTCTTCGTCGACGTGATGAAGGAGCTGCCCGCCACGCTGGTGCTGCGGCCGTTCAACAGCGACACGCTGGCCGTGGTGGCCTACCAGCTCGCGCGCGACGAGCGGCTCGGCGAGGCGGCGCTGCCCTCGCTGGCCATCGTGGCGGTGGGCCTGATCCCGGTGCTGATGCTGTCGCGTTCGCTGCGGCCCGATCGCGGCGGCTGAGCGCTGGCGCGACGCCGCTCAGCGCTTCGGGTTCATGAACTCGTCGATCAGCTCGCCGGGCAGGGTGTCCATCGGCGCCTCGCTGATGCGCACGCCGCCGAGCAGTTCGAGCGACGAGGCCAGCCAGCCGTTCTCGCGGGGGTCGACAGTGGCCTTGGGCTCGGCGCTCGCGGGCATCGCCTGCTTGGGGTCGATGTACTCGCCATGCGGCGCATTCGCGGTGATCCGCCAAACCAGCTTGGCCGGCTGCTGCTTGTTCGCCGTGAATCGCGCCATGGTCTACCACCTCTCGCCGCCCGGCCCGGAATGGGCAGGCTGCCCACCCATGGTAGCGAGCGCGGGTGACGCCGTCGCCATCACTCCCTAGCTTGAAGCTCGGAAATGACGGCTGGGAAAACGCTCGACTGGCCCCCGACAGGAATCGAACCTGTATCTGCCGCTTAGGAGGCGGCCGTTCTATCCATTGAACTACGGCGGGCGCGGCGGATTCTCGCATCCCGCGGCCGCCGGCCCGCCCGGGCTCAGTTCCAGCGCCAGGTCCAGATCACGTCCAGCGAACTGTCTTCGCCCGACTGCGCACGCAGCGTGAAGCGCTGGGCGATGCGGTAGATCAGCTGCCGGTGCCGGCGGTGGCATTGAGGCTGCGCTCGTAGCCCACGTACCAGCGCCGCGAGAGCTGCTTGCCTAGCGACACCACCGTCTCGCGCACCTCGCCGTCGCTCTGCCGCACCGAGACCTCGTCCAGGCCGATGGCCTGGATCAGCTGGTCGGTCGGCCCCTGGTTCTCGCCGGCTAGCAGGGCCAGCGCGGCGCGCTGCAGCAGCGCGGTGTCGGCGCGCCCGAGGCCTTCGCTGGCGCGGCCGAGCACCAGCCAGGAGAGCTTGTCGATGTCGGCCATCTCCGGCTCGGAGAACAGGCGTACCCGTGGATTCAGCGCCGTGCCCGTGACCGCCACGCCAACGCGCACGTCGAGGTTCGGCCGGGTCGCCTCGATGTCCAGGCGCGGGTTGTCCACCGGGCCGTTGAAGGCGATGTTGCCGCGGTCGATCTCCAGCTTCTGGCCGTAGGCCGCGTAGGTGCCGCCGGTGGCGCGCACGGTGCCGTTGACGGCCAGCTTGCCGCCCGGCGAAGTGAGTCGAAGCTCTCCTTCCAGTCCTGTTTCCAGCCCGCGGCCGCGCAGCTTCAGCCTCTTGCCCAGATCCACGCGCAGGTCGAGGTCGACGCTCGGCACGCGGCCGGCCGCGCCATTGCTGCGCGCTGCGGGTGCCGTGGCCGGCGCGGGCGTGGCGCGAGTCACGACGACGTCGTCGGAGAGCGTCGGCGCATCGCTGCGCGAGAAGTCGATCAGTCCTTCGTCGACGGCGAAGCTGCCGTCCAGCCGCAGCCTGTCGCGCTCCAGCTGGATCAGCGAGCGGCCGCTGGTGACGATGCGCCGGTCCACCCGGCCGAGCAGCTGGAAGTTCTGCGCCTCCAGCTGCAGCCGCGCCTGTGGCGCCGCGCCGAGCACGGCATCGCCGGTGACCGCGAGCGTGCCGGCGCCGGCGCGGGCGTTGAAGCGCTCGATGCGGGCGCTGTCGCCCTGCAGCGCGATGGCGATCTCGCCGCCGGTCACGTTCACGCCCTGCAGGAAGTTGCGCACCGACAGGTTGTTGCCCTTCACGGCGCCGGTGAATTCGGGCGCGCCGAAGCGCCCGCCGATGCCGGCGGTGACGCCCAGCATGCCGCCGAGCCGCCAGCCGGCCGGCACCCAGGTGCCCCAGGTGCCGAGGTTGGCCACCTGCAGTTCGAGCACGCCGGAGACCGGTGTGTCCGGCGCCGGCGGTCGCCTGCGGCGTCGTGCGCGCGACGAACGCGCCGGCGGCCACGCCCAGCGTCGAGCCGGCCAGGCCCTGCGTGAAGCTCCAGGTGCCGTCGGCCACGTCCAGGCCGAGGCGCAGGTCGGACAGGCCGAGCGACTGCGTGCCGGTCTCGTCCGTCACCGTCAGGTCGCCACGCTCGCGCTCGATCACGATGTCGGCGGTGAAGCTCGGCGCGCTGCGCAGCGCCGGGCGGCCGCGCAGGCGGAGGTCGCCGCCCCAGCCGAAATCCGGCTGCAGCCGCTGCAGCAGCGGTGCCACGGCCAGCGGTTCGAGCTCGGCCTGTGCGTCGATCTGCGCCGGCGCGCCAGCATGCGCGGCCTGCCGTGCCACGCGGCTCCAGCGCAGCACGCCGCCGAGGATTTCCGCGCGCCCCGGCTGCAGCAGCAACTGCGCCGCGCCGCCATCGAGCCCCGCGATCTCCAGCGCCACGTCGCGGCTGCTCAGCCAGCCGCCTCGCCCTCGCCGGGGCGGGCATCGAGCTGCAGCAGCGTGCCGCGCCAGCCCGCCACGGCCGACGCCGCGCCCGCCACGAATCCGCCCTGCGCGACGACGCGCGCCTGCGCGCCGGGCTTGTCGGCGCTGATGGGTTGCAGCGCCTCGGCCCAGGCGGGCGGCCGGGCGTTGCTGCGCGCCGTGAGTTCGACGCGATGGGCGCGGCCGCTGCCCTGCGCGCGCAGCACGGCTGCCTGGATGCGCGCCGGGCCGACGGCCAGCTCGCCGAGCTCGACCGTGGCCTCGACCGGCGCATCGAGCGCGGTGCCGGCCTGCCACTGGGCGCGGCCCGATCGCAGCTGCAGCGCGCCGGCCTTCACACCGCTGGCGCTGGCCTCGCCTCGCGTGCTCAGCGCCGGCCAGCGGCCCTGGGCGTCGAGCTTCGCCGTCAGCGACCCAGCCACGCCCTGGCCGGCCGGGTCGAGGCCGGCGGGCGCGCCAGCGGGGCCAGCTTCGCCAGCGCCGGCGCGTCCAGCGTCATCGTCCAGCGGTCATCCGCGCCTCGGCGCGCCGCCGCGATGCGGCCCTCGCCCTCGATGCGGTTGCCGTCCAGCTCGGCCTGTGCCGTCAGCAGCAACTCGCCGGCGGCATTGCGCAGGCCGAGCTGGCCACGCAGCGGCACGCCGGCCAGCTGGCTGTCGGCGAGCGCGAGGCTCGCCTGCCCGCGCAGCGCCGACAGGCGATCGAGCGCCCGGCCCGCGGCCGCGCCGGTGGTCTTCGGCAGCACGATGTCGAGTTCGCCCTTCGCATTGATGCGGTGCGGCCCGCGTCGCCAGGGCGAATCCTCCGGGCCGCGCCACCACAGGGTGGGGTCGAAGTCGGCCAGGGCGGCCCCGCCCTTCAGCTGCCAGGGCGCCTCGGCCGCGCTGCGGGTGGCGTGGCCGGAGAGCGTGGCCGTGGCGCCGGCGGCGCGCGCCTCGGCCTCGGCCCAGCTCGATGCGGTCGGTGGTGCCTTCGCGCTGCCAGCGGCCTTCGGCGCGCAGCCGCGCGGGACGATCGGCACCGCGGTCGCGCACGCTGCCCGAGAGATCGCCGCGCACGGTGACGCGCGCCGATGCGGCGCCCGGCGCGCTGCCGGCCAGCGCCAGCGGGCCGTCGAGCCGCATCGCCGGCGCGCGCGCGTCGAGCCGGTCGGGCTGCAGCGCGGAGATGGTGGCGTCCAGCGTCCAGCCCTCGCGTGACCAGCGCCCGCGGCCCTCGATACGCCCGGCCGCCAGCTTCAGGTTGCCGAGCTCGGCGCTCAGCGTGCGCAATTCCAGCGTCTGCGGGTCGTCGGGGCGGGCGCGCAGATCGAGCGCCAGCCGGCGCAGCGGCAGCCGGCCCTCGTTCCAGGCGCCCGGCGCGGCGTTGTCCAGCGCGGGTCGATCTCGGCCGGCTGATCGCTGCCCTGCGTGCGGGCACTGGCCGGCCGCTGAGGGCGGTCAGCGGCGCGGCGGCATGGAAGGCCGAGAGGTCGAGCCGCTGCGCTCGGGCCTGCAGGTTGCCGAGCGGCCAGCGCTCGAAGGGCTTGAGCGTGACGTCGAGGTCGAGCGCCTGTGGCGGCAGCGGCTGTGCACCCGCGGGCGCCTGCGGCTGCGCGCGCAGCGTCGCCTGCAGGCGCAGCGCGGTCAGTTCGCCGGCCAGCGTGGCGCGCGCCGACCACTGCGCATTGGCCAATGCGCCCTCCTGCTCGGCGCTCAGCGAGGCCTGCAGCGGCATCGGCGAGTCGGCGCCGAGCGTGGCCTCGCCCTGCAGGCGCAGCCGGCCGTAGGCCAGCGAGAGCGCATCGAGGCGGTGCATCGAGCCGTCGTCCGCGCCGATGTGCAACCGCGCGCGCAGCCGCTCGATCGGCAGGTCACCCAGCGGTGCGATCGCGAGCAGGCCAACCTCTATCGCTTCCACACGCAATTCCAGCGGCACGGCGAGCGACGCCGGCGGCGACGGCGGGGCATCGGAGGCAGCGCCCGGGCGGATGGCGATCCGGTCGGCGGCCAGGCGATCCATCACGACCCGCGGTCGCCACGCGGCCGCGCGCTCGATGCGCAGGCCGGTCCACGACGCTCCGTCGAGCACCGCCTCGCCGCCGCGCGGCAGTTCGATCCGCAGGCGCTGCACGCGCAGGTCGCCGAACAGCGCGCCGCTCACACCGCTGGCCTGCAGGCCGGGCACGCGCGCCAGCGCCCAGGTCGCCCCGGCCTCGGTGCGCAGCAGCCACAGCGCGCCTGCGGCCGCCACCGCGAGCACGGCCAGCGCCACCGCCAGCAGCGTCAGCCAGCGGCCCCAGGCGGGTCGGCGCACGGTCGGCTCGGCCATCGCGTCAGAAGGCGATGCCCACGCTCAGGTGCAGCCGCCACCGTCGCACCTCCTCGCCGTAGGCGAGGTCCACGCGCAAGGGCCCCACCGGGCTGCGCCAGCGCAGTCCCACGCCGTAGCCCCAGGCCAGGTCGAGTTCGTTCCAGTGGTTCGCCGCATTGCCGGCATCGACGAAGGCCGCCCACCAGAAGGCCGGGCGCTGTGCCGAGATCGGCCGGGCGATCTCGGCGCTGCCGGTGAACATCACGCGGCCCGACGTCACCGCGCCGTCGACCACCGGCCCGAGCGTGCGGTAGGCGTAGCCGCGCACCGAGTCGTCGCCACCGGCGCGGAACAGCAGCGTGTCGGGCACGCCCACGTTGTTGGCGGCGAAGAGGTTGCCCGCCTCGATGCGCGCGCTGCCGTACCACGAGCGCCCCAGCGGCTGGTACAGCGTGAAGCGACCATAGCCGCGGCCGAAGGGGCCGTTCTGCTCGGTGGAGTTGCGCGAGCGGCCGACGGCCGACTGCAGCGACAGCGTGTAGCCGTCGGTCGGCAGCAGCACGCTGTCGACCTCGCGGTAGATCCAGTGGTAGTTGGCGGTGACGGCCTCGCTGCGCGTGCTGCCTGCCGGGTTCTCGACGCGCGCGTGCGTCAGCTCGCCGAAGTAGAGCCGCTCGATGCGCTGCGTGTCCTGCGTGCGGCCCAGGCGCGCCGTCCAGGCGGTGCGGATCTCCTCGCCGGAACGCAGCCGCTCCGCATTGCCTGCAATCAGGTTGCGGTACAGGCCCTCGAGCGGATGCGAGATGAGCTCGCCGCTCCACGACTTGATCTGCGAACCCACCTCGAACTTGTTGGTGGCCACCCAGTCGAGGCCGAACGGCTTGCGGTGGCGGTGCTCCAGCGTCACCCGCGGGCCGGTATTGGCGCTGACGCCGACGCCGATGGTGGCCTGCTGCAGCGTCAGCTCGCGCACCCGCACCTTCACCGGCGCCGCGGCCGCGGTGGCCGGATCAGGATCGAGCTCGACCGAGGCGCTCTCGAACAGCCCGAGCTTGAGGATGCGCTCCTGGTAGTCGAGCAGCAGCTTCTCGCTGTAGGGCGTGCCGCGGCCGAACGTGGCCGGGCGCTGCACGGTGCTCTGGTCGAAACGCTGCAGACCTTCCACCTGCACCTCGCCGAGGCGGAACAGCGCGCCGCTGTCGAGCTCGAGGCGGATCGCCACGCGGTGCCGGCTCGCATCCACCTGCGCCTCGGTCTTCGTCCAGTTCGCGGCCGGATAGCCTTCGGCGCGTACGCGGGCCAGCGTGGCGTTCTTGGCTGCGGTCCAGGCGGGCTGGCGGAACGGGCGGCCGGCCTCCAGCGGCCAGTCGCCCTGCAGCGTGCCGAGCAGTTCGCCGGCCTGCGCGTCGCGCTGCGTGGCGAGGCGCTGGAGTTCGCCGTCGACGACGAATTCCACGCGCTCGACCGTACTGCGCGGCCCGGTCTCGACCCGGATCTGCACCACCGGCTGGCCGTCGCTGTCGGTGCGCCGTGCGCTGCTCACCTGGGCGGCGAAATAGCCCTCGGTCTCGAGCAGCGTGCGCGCCTGCGCCGGCGCTGCGGCGGCCAGCCGGTTGAGCTCGCTGCTGTCGATGGCCTCGGTGTCCGGCGCGTTGCGAAAGCGCGAGAGGTCCAGGTGCTCGGCCAGCAACGGGCGCAATTCGTCGGGGGCGATCAGCTCGAGCCGATAGGCCGGGCGCGAAGGCGCCGCGGGCGCGGTGGCCGAAGGCTCATCCGGCTGGCCGCGCAGCTTGTCGATTGCTGCGCAGCCGCCGAGCAGCAGCATCGCCAGCGCCGCCACCCCGGCCGCCAGCGCCGGGCGCGGCGCGGCAGCGGTCATTTGCTCAGCAGTCGCATCGCCCCTTCCAACCCCTGCAGCGTGAGCGGGAACATGCGCTGGTTCATCAGCTGCTGGACGATGGAGATGCTCTGGCGGTAGCCCCACACGCCCTGCGGCTCGGGGTTGATCCAGGCGAACTTGGGGAAGGCGTGCGTCAGGCGCTGCAGCCACTCGGCGCCCGGCTCCTCGTTGTTGTATTCGACGCTGCCGCCGGGCTGCAGGATCTCGTACGGGCTCATCGTCGCGTCGCCGATGAAGATCAGCTTGTAGTCCTTGTTGTACTTGCGGATCACGTCCCAGGTCGGGAACTTCTCGCTGTAGCGGCGGCGGTTGTTCTTCCACATGAAGTCGTAGACGCAGTTGTGGAAGTAGAAGAACTCGAGGTGCTTGAATTCGCTCTTGGCGGCGGAGAAGAGTTCCTCGACGCGGTGGATGTGCTCGTCCATCGTGCCGCCCACGTCCATCAGCAGCAGCACCTTCACCTTGTTGTGCCGCTCCGGCACCATCTTGATGTCGAGCCAGCCGGCGTTCGCTGCGGTGGAACGGATGGTGTCGTCCAGATCCAGCTCTTCTTCCGAGCCCTCGCGCGCGAAGCGGCGCAGCCGGCGCAGCGCCACCTTGATGTTGCGCGTGCCGAGCTCCAGCGTGTCGTCGTAGTCCTTGTACTGGCGCTGGTCCCAGACCTTCACCGCGCTCTTGTTGCGGCCCTTGTCCTGGCCGATGCGGATGCCCTGCGGGTTGTAGCCGTAGGCGCCGAACGGGCTGGTGCCGCCGGTGCCGATCATCCGGTTGCCGCCCTCGTGGCGCTCCTTCTGCTCCTCGAAGCGCTTCTTCAGCGTCTCCATCAGCTCGTCCCAGCCCATCTTCTCGATGGCGGCCTTCTCCTCGGGCGTCAGCTCGAGCTCGAGGTGCTTGCGCAGCCATTCCAGCGGGATGTCCTGCGTGAAGTCGGTGAGCATCTCCACGCCCTTGAAGTAGGCCGCGAAGGCGCGGTCGAACTTGTCGAAGTTCGCCTCGTCCTTGACCAGCGCGGTGCGCGCGAAGTAGTAGAACTGGTCGACCGAGTTGTCGATCACGCCCTCCTTGAGGCCTTCGAGCAGCGTGAGGTATTCCTTCACGGACACCTTCAGCTTGGCCGCGCGCAGCGTGTAGAAGAAGTTGATCAGCATCGGCTCGCCGGCGCGCCGGCTCCCTGGAGCGAGGACGGTTCGAGGAGGATACACGCCCGCCGGGGCCGACGACGTGCCCGGGTGTTTCGCCGGAACGTCGGGAGGCGGACAATGCCGGCCGCATGCCGAGCTACTCCGCCACCGAGGTCGCCTTCCTGATGGTCGCCAGCCAGCAGGCGGTGCTCGCCTTCGGCTGGCTGGCCGGCGCGGCGCTGATGGTCGAGTCGCGCCGGGCCGCGCTGAACTGGGCGGCGTACGCGGCGCTGAGCGCGCTGTCGCTGGTGCTGTTCGTGGTGTCCGTCAAGCCGGGCATCGAGCCGGTGCGTGCAGCCGCCAACCTGTGCATCGTCGTCTCCCTGATCGCGCTGCAGCGCGGCGTCTGGCCTTCTTCGGCCTGCCGCGCGGCTGGCGCGGGCATGCGGTGGTGCTGGCGGCCGCGGTCGGGGTCACTGCCCTCGGGCTCGACCCGGCCTACGGCGCCTGGCGCGTGATGATCATTTCCGGCGCGCTGGCGGCGTTGTGCCTGTCGGTCGCCTGGGACCTGCAGCGCGAGGCGCGTGCCCGCATGGAGCTGCGCTGGGGCGTCGTGCTCGCCGTGCCGCTGCTGGCCGGCGGCCTGATCTTCGGGCTGCGCGCCGCCAGGGCGCTGCTCTCGCCGGGCACCATCGTTGCCGAGGTGGCCGCCGACAGCGGGCTGAACGTGGCGGCGGCCTTCGGCTACCTGATCATCGCGCTGGTCTTCCAGCTCACGCTGGTGGCGCTGGTGGTCACCCGCGGCGTGGTCGAGCTGCGCCGCAGCTCCCGCTATGACGCGCTGACCGGCCTGCTCAACCGCCGCGCGATGCAGGCGGCGCTGGAGGAGCAGGCGCAGCGTTCGCGCCGGCTCGGCGAACCCTTCTCGGTGCTGATGCTCGACGCCGACCACTTCAAGACGGTCAACGACGTGCAGGGCCATGCGGCCGGCGACCGCGCGCTGCAGCACCTCGGCACGGTGCTGGCGGCGCAGATGCGCGACATCGACCGCGTCGGCCGCTGGGGCGGCGAAGAGTTCGTGGTGCTGCTGCCCGGCGCCTCGCTGGCCCAGGCGCGCGAGGTGGCCGAGCGGCTGCGCGAGCGGGTGCAGGCGCTGCCGCTGCGCTGGCAGGACCGGGCGGTGGCATTGACGCTGTCGGCCGGCGCCTCGCAGTGGAGCGAGGCCGGCGACGAGCTGTCCGCACTGCTGGCGCGGGCCGATGCGGCCCTGTACCGCGCCAAGGCGGCGGGACGCAACCGTGTCGAGGCCGAGCCGGCACCTGGAACTCCGCGTGTCGGCCTGGTGAGCTGAGCATTCTGCCCATTCAGTTTTCCTCCCCGCGTCCGACATCCAGGAGAGCGGCGTCCCGGATCCAAGCTCCGGACGCGTCATGCAGCGGGCGACCCAGCAAGTGAACGAACTCTCCCCGATGGCCTGGATGGTGGCCAGCCAGTTCCTGATGTACGCCATCGGGTGGGGGCTGTGCAGCCTGATCGTGCGCGAGCAGCGCGACTCGGTGGCGCACTGGTCGCTGTTCATGGCGCTGCTCGGGCTCGGCTTCGTCCTCACCACGCAGCGCGGCGAGCCGCGCACGGCCTGGGCCTACGGGGGCGCCAACTTCTGCTTCACGGTGGGCTTCGTCGTGCTGCGCCGGGGCATGGAGCGCTTCATGGGCGTGGCCCCGGCCGACCGCGAGCATGTGCTGACGCTGGCGGTCTTCGGCGTGCTGTTCGCCCATCTGGGCCCGGGCGAGAACAACGCCGCATCCCGCGTGCTGCTGGCCTACGGCGCGCCGAGCTGGGTGCTGGCTCGCACGGCCATCTCGCTCCAGTCCGCCTTCCGGGCCGAGTTCGGCAACCGCATGGCGCCCGCGCTGGCCACGCCGGTGGCCCTCGTCCTCGCCGTCTTCGGCGCGCGCTTCGTGCAGCAGGCGCTGCATCCCGATCTCTCGATGGAGATGCACCGCTACACCGACGCCAACCGCGGCCTGCTCTATGCCTACGGCGTGATGGCGGCCACCTACAACTTCGGCTTCGTGGCGCTGCTGACGCTGCGCTACGTGCGCCGCCTTCGCGAGTTGACGCTGCACGATCCGCTCACCGGCCTGCTCAACCGCCGCGCACTCGACACCGAACTGCAGCGCGAATGGGCGCGGCTGCAGCGCGACGGCGCGCCGTTCGCGCTGCTCGCGCTCGATCTGGATCACTTCAAGCGCGTCAACGACCGCTACGGCCACCTCGTCGGCGACGAGGTGCTCGCCCAGACCGCCCAGCGCCTGCGCGATGCCGTGCGTGGCGCCGACCGGTGGCGCGCACCGGCGGCGAGGAGTTCGTGGTGCTGATGCCGGAGACCGATGACGCCGGCGCCCGCTCGGCCGCCGAGCGGCTGCGCGCCGCTGTTTCTGGCTCGCCCTATGCGGTGTCGGCCGGCCCCTTGCCGCTGTCGGTCAGCGTCGGCGTGGCCACGGTGCGGCAACCCGGCCACGGGCCGCGCGATGCGCTGCAGCGGGCCGACCGCGCGCTCTACGCGGCCAAGGAGGGCGGCCGCGATCGCGTGGTGATGGCTGCCTGAGCGCGCCTCAGCGGCTGCGGCGGCGCGCGCTGCCGCGCGGCCCGGGTCGTGCTGCTTCAGCCAGTCGAAGAACTCGCCGTACCAGAGCTTCGAGTTGCGCGGCTTGAGGATCCAGTGGTTCTCGTCGGGGAACCACACCAGCCGCGCATCGACGCCGCGTGCCTTCAGTGTGTTGTAGTAGGCCGGGCCCTGGCCATCGGGCACGCGGTAGTCGAGCGCGCCGTGGATCACCAGCGTCGGCGTCTTCATCTTCCCGGCGAAGGCGTGCGGGCTCTGCGCATGCACGCGGGCCATGTCGTCCCAGTAGCTCGCGCCGAGCTCGCGCGGGAACCGGTGTAGGCGTCCTCGGCGAACATCGCCACCCAGTCGAAGCAGCCGGCGTGGCACACGTAGGCCCTGGTAGCGCCCGGGCTTCACGTGGCCGTTCATCCACGCGACCATGTAGCCGCCATAGCTGCCGCCGGTGGCGAAGACGCGCTGGCGGTCGACCCAGGGCTTCTTCAGCAGCCAGTCGGTGGCAGCCTCGATGTCCTGGAGTTCGAGTTCGCCCCAGCGGTGCGTGATGCTGTCGAGGAAGGCGTGGCCGAAGCCGCTCGAGCCGTGGTAGTTCACGCAGGCGACCACGTAGCCCTGGGCGGCGAACACGTGGTTGTTCCAGCGGTAGTGGAAGGTGTCGCCGCTGGCCGCATGCGGGCCGCCGTGGATGCTGTGCAGCAGCGGGTACTTCTTGCGCGCGTCGAAGCCGGGCGGATAGACCAGCCACATGTGCACCTCGTCGCCCTGCGCGCCCTTGTAGCGCACGTCCTCGTGCGTGCCGAGCTTCAGCGTGACCAGCAGCTCGTCATTGAAGCGCTCCAGCCGGCGAGGCGGCTCGCCGTCGCGCAGCGCATGCACGCGCGCCGGATGGTCCATCGCATCGGCCGCGGTGACCACCACGCCCGCAGCCACGTCGAACGACTGCACCCAGCCGCCGGCAACGATGCGCGTGGCGCGCGCGCGCGAAGGTCGAAGCGCCAGAGGTGATTGCGCGCCTCGTGCTCGGCCGTGAAGCAGACCGACTGGCCGTCGTCGTCCCAGCGCAGCGGTGCGTGTACGGCGTGGTCCCAGGCGGCGCTCATCACCTTCCAGCGTCCGCCGCGCTCCAGCACCGCCAGCTGCCCCGGCAACGTGTGCCGCTTGCCCTGGTTCGCGGCGATGAAGGCGATGCGAGCGCCGTCGGCGCTGTAGCGCGGCGCCTCCATGTCCCAGCCCTTGTCGTGCGCGACCACGGTGATGCGGCGCGTGCGCAGGTCGATCTCGGCCAGCGCGCGGCAGTTGTCCATGCGCTTCTCGGGCGCCGGATCATGCGCAAAGACGATGTGCCGGCCGTCGCTGGAGACATCGAAGCAGTTCGCGTCCGGCTCGGCGCGCGACAGCTCGTGGCCGGTGCCCTCGAACAGGTCGACGATGCGGCCGCTGGCCACGTCGAGCAGGTGCAGGTGGGCCACGCGGCCCATCGGCACATGGTGGTCCCAGTAGCGGTACTGCGCCTCGCTGGTGACGTAGGCGGTTTCCTTGCGCTCCTTGAACTCCTTGAAGCGCACGGCCTGCGCACGCGTGCCGCGCAGCTCGGGCCAGACCCAGGCGACGAAGGCGATGCGCTTGCCGTCGGGCAGCCACTTGAACGATTCGATGCCGGGTGCGAAGTCGCTGATGCGCCGCGCCTCGCCGCCATCGGGCGCGATCACGTAGAGCTGCGCGGTGCCGTCCTTCGCGCCCTGCTGCTCGCGCCGGGCGAGAAAGGCGATGCGCTCGCCGGTGGGCGACCGGGCCGGCTGGCCGTCCTTCTCGCCGCAGCTGGTCAGCCGCCGCGGCCCGCCGCCGAAGGTGGAGAGCAGCCACAGCGAGGTCTGGCCGCGGTTCTCCTCCATCGAGAAGCTCTGCACCGTGCAGACGGCCTGTGCGCCGTCGGGCGACAGCGACAGCGCGCCGAGGCGTTCGAACTTCCAGAGATCGTCGATGCCGATGGTTCGGCGCTGGGCCATGTCCACTCCTGATCGCGCGCCGGCCATCCCGGCGAGCGCGATTGTGAACTGCCCGTGGCCGGCCGCCAGCCTCGATCAGGCGGTGGCCGATTCGACGCGGAAGCGGTTCACCGTGCCGGCCAGCCGCTCGGTCTGGCTCGACAGGCTCTGCGCCGCCGCGGCCACCTGCTCGACCAGCGCCGCGTTCTGCTGCGTGCTGCCGTCGATGCCGCGCACCGATTCGTTGACCTCGCGGATGCGCTGGTGCTGGCTGCCCGAGGCCGCGGCGATCTCGGTGACGAGCGTCTGCATGCGGCCGACGCCGCCGACCAGATCGCCCATCGTGCCGCGCATCTGCTCGACCAGCGCCGAGCCCTGCTCGACCCGCTCGACGCTGGTGGTGATCAGCCCCTTGATTTCCTTGGCCGCTTCGGCGCTGCGCTGCGCGAGGCTGCGCACCTCGCCCGCCACCACGGCAAAGCCGCGGCCCTGCTCGCCGGCGCGCGCGGCTTCCACCGCCGCATTGAGCGCAAGGATGTTGGTCTGGAAGGCGATGCCGTCGATCACGCCGATGATGTCGGCGATGCGGCGCGACGACTCGCTGATGCCCTGCATCTTCTCGACCACCTCGACCATCGCGCGGCCGCCCTGTTCGGCGATCGCACCGGTCTGCGTGACCACCGGCTCGCATCGCGCGCATGGCCGTTGTTCTCGGCCACGCTGTCGGTCAGCGAATCGAGCGTGGCCGAGGCTTCCTGCAGCGACGCGGCCGATTGCTCGGTGCGGTTGGACAGGTCGGCATTGCCGGTGCTGATCTCGGCGGCGGCGCCGCGGATGGCATCCGACGATTCGCGCACCGAGCGCACCATGCCCGCGAGTTGCTCGGCCATCGACTGCAGCGCGCGCAGCAGCTGCGCGGCCTCGTCGCGGCCATCGGCGTTCAGGCGCACCGACAGATCGCCCTGCGCGACGCGCTCGGCGGCCTGCGCAGCCTGCTCCAGCGGGCGGGTCACCGACCGCGTCAGCATCAGCGCGAAAGCGGCGGCGGCGAGCGCCACCACGGCCAGCGCGGAGGCCAAGGCCAGCGCGCGACGGTCGTTCGAGACAGCAATCTCCGCCGCCTGAGCCGCGGCGCGCTCGGCCTGAACGCGGCCGAGCTGCTGCAGCGCGGCGCCCCACTCGGCCTGGATCGGTGCCGGGCGCGTGGTCAGCGTCTTGGCAGCCTCCTCACCGTCGAAGGCCATCGCGTAGCCGATCGCTTCCTGCACGATCGGGTCGGCTTTGCCGCGCAGTTGCGAGGCCAGCGCGAGCAGCTCCTTCTCCTGCGCCGAGACGTCGAGCCGGGCGAAGTCGGCTTCCAGGCCGGCGAGCACCGACATCGACTTCTTGTAGGCCTCGACGTCGGCGTTGATCTTGTCGCCGGCGGTCTGCAGCCCGGCATTTCGGATCGAGGAGACCAGCTGCAGCTGGGCCTCGATCATGCCGTGCACCATGGCCACTCGGGCGGTCGTGGCACTGGCCGTTTCCGCCAGCGCCGCCTGTCCCTGGCGGCCCTGGAAGACGGCCAGCCCGAAGGCGAGCACGGAAGCGAGGATCACGCCGCCGAAGCCGAAGGCCGCGCGTGCCGATGCGATAGTTCGCGAACATGGGGGCGGCCTTTCAGGGCGAGGTCGAACGCGCGTCGAGGGTCTTATTGCTTGGTGATTGCAACGGCCACGAAGGCCTCGGCGCCAGGGGCGCGCTTGACGAACATCGAGCGCTCCTCGAGCTTCTTGCTCACCGGGTTGATGAACTGGTAGTCGACCCAGCCCTCGCCCTTCTGCGCCGTCGCGATGAACTCCTTCACGAAGGCCTTGCCCGACGGGTCCTTGCTCTCCAGCGTGTCCTTGCCGCGCAGCTTCTCGTTCAGCGAGCTGGCCAGCACCACGCCCTTGAAGTCGACCACGTTGACGTTCATCTCCTTGGTCTTCCACTCGGCGCCGCTGTTGATGTCCTTGATCGCCTGCTCCAGTCCGACCTTCTTGATCTGGGTCACGGCGGCGTTGGCCTGGGCCTGGGCCTCGTCCTTCGTCGGGCTGGAAGCGTGGGCCGGCAGGGCGCTGCACAGCGACACGAACAGGGCCAGGGCGATGCGGCGGGTGAAGTGCGTCATGGGGTCCTCCGGGGGTATGTGGAACACCCCTTTTCGGCGGACCGGGCCGGCACTTTAGGCCGGAGAAGACCGGCGCTGCAGCTGGAAGTCGAGATGCGTGAATCGTCGGCCATTCGGCCGCGGTGATGCTGTAGACGGCGGTGTCGCGCAAGGTGCCGTCGGGCATGCGCTGGTGGGCGCGCAGCACGCCGTCGAGCTGCGCACCGAGCCGCTCGATGGCGCGGCGGCTCTGCACGTTCAGCCGGTGCGTGCGGAACTCCACGGCGATGCAGCCCAGCGCATCGAAGGCGTGGCCGAGCAGCAGCCGCTTGCACTGCGTGTTCAGCGCGCTGCGCTGCACCGAGCGCGCATACCAGGTCGAGCCGATCTCGACGCGGCGGTTCGCGCGGTCGATGTTCATGTAGGTGGTCATGCCGACGACGCGGCCGCCGGCATCGAACACGGTGAAGGGCAGCATGCTGCCGCCGCGCTGCAGCGCGAGGCGCCGTTCGATCTCGGCCGCCATGCGCTCCGGCGCGGGCACGCTCGTGTACCAGAGCGTCCACAGCTCCCCGTCGCGCACCGCCTCGGACAGCGCCGGCGCATGACCTGCATTCAGCGGCTCGAGCCGCGCATGCGGCCCGGCCAGCACCACCGGCTGCAGCAGGTCGCCGTCCATCGACTCCTCAGCGGTTGTGGCGCTGCATGAAGACCAGCTTCTCGAACAGCGACACGTCCTGCTCGTTCTTCAGCAGCGCGCCCACCAGCGGCGGCACGCTGACCTTCTCGTCCTTGCTCTGCAGGGCGTCGAGCGGGATGTCTTCGGCCACCAGCAGCTTCAGCCAGTCGAGCAGCTCCGAGGTGCTCGGCTTCTTCTTCAGCCCGGGCAGGTTGCGCACGTCGTAGAAGTTCTTCAGCGCCGCGGCGAGCAGTTCCTTCTTCAGCTGCGGGAAGTGCACGTCGACGATGCTTTTCATCGTGTCGGCGTCGGGGAACTTGATGTAGTGGAAGAAGCAGCGGCGCAGGAAGGCGTCGGGCAGCTCCTTCTCGTTGTTCGAGGTGATGAACACCAGCGGGCGGTGCTTCGCCCGCACCAGCTCTCGCGTCTCGTAGACGTAGAACTCCATGCGGTCGAGCTCGCGCAGCAGGTCGTTGGGGAATTCGATGTCCGCCTTGTCGATCTCGTCGATCAGCAGCGCCACCGGCTGATCGGCCGAGAAGGCCTGCCACAGCACACCCTTGACGATGTAGTTGTGGATGTCCTTGACCTTCTCGTCGCCGAGCTGCGAGTCGCGCAGGCGGCTCACCGCGTCGTACTCGTAGAGGCCCTGCTGCGCCTTGGTGGTGCTCTTCACATGCCACTGCAGCAGCGGCATCTTCAGCGCGGCGGCCACTTCCTCGGCCAGCATCGTCTTGCCGGTGCCCGGCTCGCCCTTGACCAGCAGCGGGCGCTTCAGCGTGATCGCGGCATTGACCGCGAGCATCAGGTCCTGGGTGGCGACGTAGTTCTCGGAGCCTTGGAACTTCATGGATCGCGCGCTGGGCGGAAAGTGCGGTCGGGCCAGTATATCGGCGCCCCTATAATCGCCCGCTGTCCCCGAAAAACTGCGCGTGCGTTGACGATGAACAAAGCTCTCTCGATGATCCTCGTGCTGGCGGCTGTTGCCGGCTTCAGCGGCGCCGCTTCGGCCCAGGACGCCAAGGCCGGCGAGAAGAAGGCGGCCATGTGCATCGGCTGCCACGGCATCCCCGGCTACCAGGCCAGCTTCCCGGAAATTCACAAGGTGCCGATGATCTCCGGCCAGAGCGGCAAGTACATCGTCGCCGCGCTCAATGCCTACAAGAAGGGCGAGCGCAAGCACCCGACGATGAAGGGCATCGCCGCCTCGCTGACCGATCAGGACATGGCCGACCTCGGCGCCTTCTACGAAACCCACGGCGGCCCGGCGAAGAATGCCGACGCCCCCGCGCCCACGCCGCCGGCCCAAGTGGCCGAGCTGCTGAAGAAGGGCAACTGCGCCTCCTGCCACGGCGAGAACCTGAACAAGCCGATCGACCCGAGCTATCCCAAGCTCGCCGGTCAGCACGCCGACTACCTCTACGTGGCGCTGAAGGCCTACCAGACCGAGAACAACAGCCGGTGGGCCGCGCCAACGCCATCATGGCCGGCATGGCCAAGCCTTTCAGCCATGCCGAGCTGAAGCTGCTGGCCAACTACATCGCCTCGCTGCCGGGCGACCTCAAGACGGTGCCCGAGTCGCGCTTCCGCTGAACCGGCTCCGCAACCGTGAAAAGCCGCTGGTTTCCAGCGGCTTTTTCATTGGTGTGGCCGCTCAAGTCAGCCCGGCGCAGGCCGATACTCGAAGCAGCCGGTGCCGCCGGCTTATGCCGCGCCATGCTGAAGAAGATTCCCGTCGAAGACCTGCGCCTGGGCATGCACCTGCACGCGATGTGCGGCGCATGGCTGGACCATCCCTTCTGGCGCACCAAGTTCATCCTGCGTGATCCGGCCGACCTGGAGAAGCTGCGCGCCAGCAACGTCAAGGAGGTCTGGATCGACGCGGCCAAGGGCCGCGACGTCGAACCGGTCGAGGCCGGTGTGGCGCCGCGCCGCGATGGGCCGGGCGTTGCCGTGGCCGTGCGCGAACGCGCGGCGCCGGTGGTCGCCGAGGTGTCGCCGCCCGAGCCGCGCGCCAGTGCCGACATCGGCGCCGAACTGCAGCGTGCATCGGCGCTGGTCAACCAGTCGCGCGAGGCGGTGTCGTCGCTGTTCGCCGAGGCGCGCATGGGCCGCGCGCTCGATGCCGAGAAGTGCCTGCCGCTGGTCGACGAGATCGCTTCGTCGGTGTGGCGCAACCCGGGGGCGATCGTCAGCCTGGCCCGGCTGAAGACGCACGACGACTACACCTACATGCATTCGATGGCGGTGTGCGCGCTGATGGTGTCGCTCGGCCGCCAGCTCGGCATGGACGAGGCCACCGCGCGCGAGGTGGGCATGGCCGGCATGCTGCACGACATGGGCAAGGCGGCGATGCCGCTGGAGGTGCTCAACAAGCCGGGCAAGCTGACCGACGACGAATACGCGATCATGAAGACGCACCCGCAGCATGGCTACGAGCTGCTGCAGGAAGGCAAGGGCGTCGGCGAGATCGCGCTCGACGTCACGCTGCACCACCACGAGCGGCCCGACGGCCGCGGCTATCCGCACGGCACGGCGGGCGACGCGCTCAGCCGCGTGGCGCGCATGGGCGCGGTGTGCGATGTCTACGACGCGATCACCTCCAACCGGCCGTACAAGGCCGGCTGGGACCCGGCCGAGTCGATCGCCAAGATGGCTTCGTGGGCCGGCCAGTTCGACACGGAGATTTTCCAGGCCTTCGTGAAGAGCCTGGGCATCTACCCGATCGGCTCGCTGGTGCGCATGCGCTCGGGCAAGCTCGGCGTGGTGGTCGAGCAGAACGAGACCTCGCTGGTGTCGCCGAAAGTCAAGCTGTTCTTCTCGACGCGCTCGAACATGCCGATCGCCGTCGAGCTGGTCGATCTCTCGTCGCCCGGCTGCAACGACGCGATCGTGGCCCGCGAGAGCAATGCGCAGTGGAAATTCCCACACCTCGACGAGCTGTGGGCCGGACCCGAGGTGCTGAGGAAGCTGGGCAAGAGCTAATCCGACCGGCCGCCGGCCGGTCGTCGAGGATCGGGCAGTCGGGCCGCTCGTCGCCGTGGCAGCAGTGCGCCGGGTGCTGCAGCGTGCGCTGCATCGCGCGCATCTCGTCGATGCGGCGCTGCAGGTCGGCGGCATGTTCCAGCGCGACGCGCTTGACGTCCTTGCTGCTGCGCCGGCGGTTGCGCCACAGGCCGAGCAGCGTCTCGATCTCCGGCAGGCCGAAGCCGAGGTCACGCGCGCGGCGGATGAAGCGCAGCGTGTGCACCGTGGCCTCGTCGTACTGCCGGTAGCCGGCTTCGGTGCGCGGCACCTCGGGCAGCAGGCCCAGCGTCTCGTAGTGGCGGATCATCTTGGCCGAGACGGCCGAGCGCTTCGCGGCTTCGCCGATGTTCATGCCTTGGGCTCCCATCGCTTGAGCAGCAGGGCGTTGGTCAGCACGCTGACGCTGGACATCGCCATCGCCGCGCCGGCCACCACCGGGTTGAGCAGTCCGAAGGCCGCCAGCGGAATGCCGACCACGTTGTAGAAGAAGGCCCAGAACAGGTTCTGGCGGATCTTCGCCGTCGTGCGGCGCGAGATGTCGATCGCCTGCGCGACGAGCGCCGGATCGCCACGCATCAGCGTGATGCCGGCGGCCTGCATCGCGGCATCGGTGCCGCCCTGCTCGCCGGCCATCGCCATGCCGACATCGGCCGCGGCGAGTGCCGGCGCGTCGTTGATGCCGTCGCCCACCATCGCCACCTTGGTCGCGCCTTCACGCAAGGACGCCACCACCGCGGCCTTGTCGCCGGGCAGCACCTCGGCGCGCACGTCGTCGATACCCAGCGCGCGGCCGACCGCATTCGCGCTGCCGGCGTTGTCGCCGCTGATCATCAGCGTGCGCAGGCCGAGCGACTTCAGCGTGGCGATGGCCGCCGCGGCCCCCGGCTTGAGCGTGTCGCCGAAGGCGAACAGGCCGAGCAGCTGCCGGGCTTCGCCGTCATGGCGCCCAGCCAGCCACGAAACCGTGCGGCCCTCGGCCTGCAGCGCCTGGGCGCGATCGTGCAGCGCCTCGCGCGACAGGCCGAGCTCGTCCATGAGCCGGGTGCTGCCGAGTTGCAGTTCTCGCCCATCGACACGGCCCGCGATGCCGCGGCCGGGCAGGGCGCGCACCTCGCTGGCCGACGGCAGTGGCGCGGGTGCCACGGCGATCACGGCAGCGGCCAGCGGGTGTTCGCTGCCCGATTGCAGCGCTGCGGCCAGCGCCACGAGGCGATCGCGGTCCAGCCCGCGGCCCGGCACCGGCTCAGCCGCGGCCAACTGCGGCTTGCCCTCGGTGAGCGTGCCGGTCTTGTCGAAGGCCACCACGCGCACCGCATGCGCCAGCTCCAGCGCCTGCGCATCCTTGATCAGGATGCCGCGCCGCGCCGCGGCACCGGTGCCGACCATGATCGCCGCCGGCGTCGCCGTGCCCAGCGCACAGGGGCAGGCGATGACCAGCACCGCGACCGCATTGAGCACGCCGGTCGACCAGTCGCCGGTCAGCCCGCCCCAGGCCAGCAGCGTGACCAGTGCGATGCCGACGACGACCGGGACGAAGACTGCGCTGACTGGTCGACCGGGCGCTGGATCGGCGCCTTGGCGGCCTGCGCCGATTCGACCATCCGCACGATGCGCGCCAGCGTCGATTCGGCGCCGATGGCCTGCGTACGCACGAGCAACAGCCCTTCGGCATTCAGCGCGCCGCCGGTGATGCGGTCGCCCGGTTGCTTGGCCACCGGCAGGCTCGCCGGTGAGCATGGATTCGTCGGCATGGCTGCGGCCGTCTTCGACCACGCCGTCGGCCGGGAAGCGCTCGCCGGGGCGCACCACGACGATGTCGCCCACCGCCAGCTCGGCCACCGGCACCTCGAGGTCGATGCCGTCGCGGCGCACGCGGGCCGTCTCCGGCCGCAGCGCCTGCAGCGCGCGGATCGCATCGGTGGTCTGCCGCTTGGCGCGCGCTTCCAGCCACTTGCCCAGCAGCACCAGCGTGATCACCACGGCGGCCGATTCGAAGTAGAGGTGCGCCATGGCGCCGTCGGCGGCCCACCACAGCCACAGGCTCAGGCCGTAAGCGGCGCTGGTGCCCAGGGCGACCAGCAGGTCCATGTTCCCGCTGCCGGCGCGCAGCGCCTTCCAGCCGGCGCGGTAGAAGCGTGCGCCCAGCCAGAACTGCACCGGCGTGGCCAGCAGCCACTGCACGAAGGGCGAGAGCATCCAGTGGCGGCCGAACAGGTCGCCGACCATCGGCACCACCAGCGGCAGCGACAGCAGCGCCGCCAGCGCCACCTTCCAGCCGTCGTGCGAGGCGGCTGCGGCCGGCGGCGGCTGGTCGGCGGTGACGACGTGCGCCGTGTAGCCCGCCTTCTGCACGGCGGCCATCAGCGCTGCTGCACCGGCCGCGCCGCGCAGGCGCTGCACGTGCGCCTGTTCGGTGGCGAGGTTGACGGTGGCCGAGACCACACCCGGCACGGCCTTCAGCGCCTTCTCCACACGGGCCACGCAGCTGGCGCAGGTCATGCCCTCGATGCGCACGTCGGCGGCGTCGTGCGGCACGGCATAGCCGGCGCGCTCGACGGCCGCAGCCAGTCCTGCGCCGCCACGCGATCGGCCAGCGTCACCGCGGCCGATTCGGTGGCGAGGTTGACGGTGGCCTGCGCGACGCCGGGCACCTTGGCGAGCGCCTTCTCGACGCGGCCCACGCAGGAGGCGCAGGTCATGCCTTCGACAGGCAGGGTGAGGGTGGTGGTGGTGTTCATGCGCTGCAGTCTGGACCTTGACATCATGTCAGGGTCAAGCGCTGTCTCGTTTGATCTTTTCGCTTGACCTTGCCACGGTGTCAAGGTCTATCGTTTGCCCATCCGTCACCCTCACTGGAGATCTCCATGATCGAACTGACCCTGCCCGACATGACCTGCGGCCACTGCGTCAAGACCGTCACCGGCACGGTGCAGAAGCTCGACGCCGCTGCCCAGGTGCAATGCGACCTCGCCACCCACACCGTGCGCATCGAGACGACGCAGAGCGCCGAGACCGTCAAGCAGGCGCTTGCCGAAGAGGGCTACCCGGCGCGCTGAGCCGCGCCCGCCCCTACACTGCGGCCACTTCAAACCTCATGGAGTGGACCGCATGCTTCGACTGATCGCCACGAGCGTCACCACCGTCGCCCTCGTTGCCACCTTCGCCGCCGCGCCGGCCCAGGCGCAGACCCTGCGCTGGGCCAGCCAGGGCGACCCGCAGACCATGGACCCGCACTCGCAGAACGAGTCCATGACCAACATGATGAACGGGCAGGTGTACGAGAAGCTCGTCACCCGCGACAAGCAGCTCGCCATCGTGCCGGCGCTGGCCACCGAGTGGCAGCAGGTGTCGCCGACGCTGTGGCGCTTCAAGCTGCGCCCCAACGTCAAGTTCCACGACGGCACGCCGTTCAATGCCGACGACGTCGTCTATTCCATCGAGCGCGGCGCCGCGCCCACCTCGACGATCAACCAGTACGCCGTGGCGGTGGGCAAGCCGCGCAAGGTCGACGACCTGACGGTGGAGTTCCAGCTCGCTGCGCCCAACCCGATCTTCCTGCAGCACCTCGAGACGCTGTGGATCATGAGCAAGGTGTGGAGCGAGAAGAACAAGGTCACGCGCCCGCTGGACTTCAAGAACAAGGAAGAGAGCCACGCCGGCCTGAACGCCAACGGCACCGGGCCCTATATGCTGGTCAGCCGCGCGCCGGGCATCAAGACGGTCTACAAGCGCAACCCGAACTGGTGGGGCAAGTTCGAGGGCAACGTGCAGGAGATCGTCTACACGCCGATCGGCAACGACGCCACGCGCCTGGCCGCGCTGGTCTCCGGCGAGATCGACTTCGTGCTCGATCCGGCTCCGCGCGACGTGCCGCGCCTGCGCAACACCGCCGGCGTGAAGGTGATCGACGGGCCGGAGAACCGCATCGTCTTCATCGGCATGGACCAGTTCCGCGACAAGCTGCTGTACGGCAACGTGCCCGGCGACAAGAACCCGTTCAAGGACCCGCGCGTGCGCCGCGCGATGTACCGTGCGGTGGACATCGAGACGATCAAGACCAAGCTGATGAACGGCCAGAGCGTCCCCACCGGGGGCCTGACGCCGTCGCCGCTGGGCTCGTACAACGATCCGGAGATCGAAGGTCGCCTGCCTTACGACCTCACCGCCGCACGCAAGCTGATGGCCGATGCCGGCTTCGCCGACGGTTTCGAGGTCACGCTCGACTGCCCGAACAACCGCTACATCAACGACGAGGAGATCTGCATCGCGCTGGCCGGCATGTGGGCGCAGCTGAAGATCAAGGTGCGCGTCAACGCACAGCCGCGCGCCACCTACTTCCCGAAGATCGAGAAGCAGGACACCAGCCTGTACATGCTCGGCTGGGGCGGCGCGATCACCGATGCCGAAACCACCTTCACGCCGGTGCTGCGCAACCGCGGCGAGAAAGGCCAGGGCTACTGGAACTTCGGCGGCGTGAAGAACGACAAGTTCGATGCGCTGGCCGCGCAGAGCAGCGTCGAGCCCGACCCGAAGAAGCGCGAGGGCCTGATCAAGGCGGCGATGCGCGAATACAAGGAGCAGGTGCACGTGATCCCGCTGCACCGCCAGGTGATCCCCTGGGCGGCGCGCAGCAACGTCAGCGTGGTGCACCGGCCGGACAACTGGCTCGAGGTGCAGTGGGTCACGGTCGGCAAGTGAGCGGCGTGAAGGGCGCGATCGGCCTCACCGCCTACCAGGGCCGCGCCGGCGATCGCAACGAGCTCGCCTGGCCCGGTGCGCGGAAGGTGGCCGAGGCGCTGTCATCGCGCCTGGGCTCGCCGGTTGTGACAGTGGGCCGGCCGCAGCCGCCGCTGAACCACGGCTGGGAGATCGAACTGGCCGAGGCGCGCTGCGACCTCGAACGACTGGCGCTGCGCACGCGCCGGTGCTCGCAGCCGGCGGTGTGCCGTTCACCGCGCTCAATCGATGCGCCGCGGCAATCGCCACGCTGCCGGCGGTGGCCGAGGCGCACCCGGATGCGGCCATCGTCTGGTTCGATGCCCACGCCGATCTGAATACGCCGGCATCGACATCGAGCGGCTATCTGGGCGGCATGGCGCTCTCGGGGCCCGCGGGCCTGTGGGACAGCGGCTTCGGCGCGGGCATCGGCCTGGACCGGGTAATCCTGGTCGGCTCCCGCGATCTCGATCCCTTCGAGGAAGCGCTGATCGGCTCCGGCGAGGTCCGCTGGTGCGCAGCGGCTCGGAAGACCTCGCGGCCGACCTGCTCCGTCAGGTGGCCGGCCGGCCGGTCTACATCCACCTCGACTGCGACGTGCTCGAACCCGGCTGCGTGCCCACCGATTTTTCGGTGCCCGGCGGGCTCACGCTGGCGCGGCTGGGGCAGGCCTTCGAGGCGCTCGCCACGCTTTCCGTGGTCGGACTGGAAGTGGCCGAATTCCAGGCGCGCTGGGCGCCGGGCGGCGCGGAGGCTTCGACGGACGGCCTGCTGGCGGCGCTGGCGCCGCTGCTCGACGCGGTGCGCGCTCGCACACAGCCTACGTGATCAGCGAGAGCGCGATCGCGAACATCACCAGCGCGATCGCGGCATCCAGCACCCGCCGGGCCACCGGCCGGGCAAACAGCGGCGCCAGCAGCCTCGCGCCATAGCCCAGCGAGACGAACCACACCGCGCTGGCGCTCGCCGCGCCCGCGCCGAACACGCTGCGCGCGCTCGGGCTGCTGCGCGGCAACCGAGCCGAGCAGCACCACGGTGTCGAGCCAGCAGTGCGGGTTCAGGTAGGTGAAGGCCGGGCAGGCGGCGATGGCGCCGCGCAGATCGGAGACGGCCGCGCCCTGCACCGACAGCGCGTGCGGCGAGAGCGCCCGGCGCGCCGCCAGCGCGCCGTAGGCGACGAGGAAGGCCGCGCCGCCCCAGCGCGTGACGGTCAGCAGCGCCGGGTGCTCCTGCACCCAGCGGCCGAGCCCGGCCACGCCCAGCGAGATCAGCAGCGCATCCGACAGCGCGCACACCAGCACCACCGGCAGTACATGGGTGCGCGCCGGGCCCTGGCGCAGCACGAAGGCATTCTGCGCACCGATCGCGACGATCAGCGCCAGCGAGGTGGCGAAGCCCTGGAGGAAGACGGTGGCATTCATGTCGGCCGCGATGCTCGCTTCGACGCGCCAGAGCGTCCAGCTAAACTTCCTGAACATTCATTAGCAGAACTGAATGCAGCTCGATTCCCGCCAGCTCGCCGCCTTCGCCGCCGTGCTGCACGAAGGCAGCTTCGAAGCCGCGGCCCGGGCGCTGCACGTGACGCCGTCGGCGGTGAGCCAGCGCATCAAGGCGCTGGAGGAGCGGCTCGGCCGGGTGCTGATCCGTCGCGGCAGCCCCTGCGCCGCCACCGAGGCCGGCGAGTCTCTGCAGCGCCACGCGCAGCAGCTGCAGGTGCTGGAAGCGCAGGCGCTGGCGCCCTTCGGCCTCGAGGCCGGCGCCGCGGCCGCGCTTCCCTTGTCGATCGCCGTCAACGCCGATTCGCTGGCCACCTGGTTCGTGCCGGCGCTGGCCGCCGTGCGCGAGCGGCACGACATCGCCATCGATCTTCACGTGGAAGACCAGGACCACTCCAGCGAGCTGCTGCGCCAGGGCCGTGTGCTCGCCGCGGTGAGCGCCGAGCCGGCGCCGGTGCAGGGCTGCCGGGTTGCGCCGCTGGGGCGGATGCGCTACCGCGCGGTGGCCAGCCCGGCCTTCATGCGGCGACACTTCCCGCGCGGCGTCGACGACGAGGCGCTGGCGCAGGCCCCGTGCAACGTCTTCAACCAGAAGGACCAGCTGCAGGCCCGCTTCCTGCGGCTGCTGACGCGGCGGCGACTGCAGCCGCCGCAGCACCGCATTCCCAGCACGCACGGGTTCATCCACGCCGCGCTGCACGGCCTGGGCTGGGGCATGAACCCGGAGGATCTGGTCGCGCCGCTGCTGGCCCGCGGCGACCTCGTCGAACTTGCGCCCGGGTGCACGCTCGACGTGCCGTTGTACTGGCAGCGCTGGAGCCTGGAGGCGCCGGTGCTGCGCACGCTCAGCGAGGCGGTGGCCGCCGCTGCGCGGGCCGGCCTGCAGCCGCCGGATACGCCCCCGAATGCGGGGGAGCGCCGTTGAAGCCGGCACGCCGGATGCCTACAGTCGCGCAAAGCCTGGAGAGCCCCCATGACTGCATTCTTCGTCGTCGTCGGCGCGGTGATCGCGTGGTTGCTGGTCGACTGGGGCCTGGGCTGGTGGCGCAGCCGCCGGCCGGAGGCGGTCGACCCCTGGCACGGCCAGGGCCCCGGTTCGACGATCCACTCCGATGGTTTCGCCGACACGCTGCCGCCGCACGAGGCGGCCGATGCGCCTACTGGAAGTGCTGGAGCATCCGCTCGAGCGCCATCGTGAACGGTGCCTGCATCATCGGCAGCGTCAGCAGCACGCCGACCAGGCCGACGGTCAGCGTGATCGGGAAGCCGATCGCAAACAGGTTGAGCTGCTGAGCCACGCGCGAGGCGATACCCATCACCAGGTTGACGAACAGCAGCATCGCCACCATCGGCAGCGCGATCCACAGCCCGATCGCAAACACCTCGGCGCCCCAGCGGTGCGGCAGCGATTCCTTCACGAAGGCAAACGGCTCCGGGCCCACGGGAAAGCTGTGAAAGCTCTGCATCACGCCGGCGATCACCAGCAGGTGGCCGCCGGTGACGACGAACAGCCAGCTCACCGTGACGCCGAAGAAGCGGCTCACCGCCGTGGTCTGCCCGCCGGTCGCCGGGTCGAAGAAGCCGGCGAAGTTCAGGCCCATCTGCAGCCCGACCAGTTCGCCGGCGAACTCCACCGCCGCGAAGACGATGCGCACCGCGAAGCCGAGCGAGACGCCGATCACGATCTGCTGCAGCACGACGAGGAAGGTCACCGCCGAGTCCAGCGGAATCGGCGGGATGGGCGGCAGCGAGGCCTGAGCGCACACCGCGATCAGGAAGGCCAGCGCCACGCGCGCGCGCGCCGGCACCGTGCGCTGGCCGATCACCGGCAGCGTGCCGAGCAGCGCCAGCACGCGCAGGAACGGCCAGATCACCGGCGTGATCCAGGCGAGGATCTGCGCTTCGGTGACGGTGAACATGGCCGCGACGGCCGGGTCAGCCGACGACGGTCGGGATCGCCTGCAGCGTGCGCTGCAGGTAGTCCACCAGCGTGGTCAGCATCCACGGGCCGGCCACGGCGAGCACCGCGACCGCGGCGACGATCTTCGGCACGAAGGTCAGCGTGGCCTCGTTGATCTGCGTGGCGGCCTGGAAGATGCTCACCAGCAGGCCGACGGCCAGCACGGTCAGCAGCATCGGCGCGGCCACCATCAGCAGCGTGTAGAGGCCTTCCTGGCCGAAAGTGAAGACGATCTGGGGTTCATGTCACGAAGCTCGCGGCAAGGGAGCCGAGCAGCAGGTTCCAGCCATCGGCCAGCACGAACAGCATCAGCTTGAAGGGCAGGGCCACCAGCACCGGGCTGAGCATCATCATGCCCAGGCTCATCAGCACGCTGGCCACCACCATGTCGATGATGAGGAATGGAATGAAGATGAGGAAGCCGATCTGGAAGGCGCTCTTGAGCTCGCTGGTCACGAAGGCCGGCACCAGCACCTTGAAGGGCACGTCGGCGGCGGGCGTGGCCGGGTCGATCTTGGCCAGGCGCGCGAGAAGAGCATCACGTCGCTCTGCCGCGTCTGCTTGAGCATGAACTCGCGCATCGGCTTCTCGCCGCGCTTGATCGCCTCGTCGAACGGGATCTTGTTCTCCGAGTAGGGCTGCAGGCCTCGGCATAGACCTTGTCGATGGTCGGGCCCATCACGAAGAAGGTCAGAAACAGGCTCAGGCCGACGATCACTGGTTCGGCGGCGCCGCCTGCGTGCCCAGCGCCTGGCGCAGCAGGCCCAGCACGATGACGATGCGGGTGAAGCCGGTCATCATCAGCAGCACCGCGGGCAGAAAGCTCAGCGTGGTGAAGAACAGCAGCGTCTGGATCGGCACCGAGTAGCTGGTGCCGCCGGCGCCCTGGCCGACCACCAGCGGCAGCGCCGGGCCGCCGGCCTGCTGGGCTAAAGCCGCTGCAGGAATGGCCGAAAGAGCCGTCAGGGCGAGAAGGCGGGCCGCATGGCGCAGCTCAGCGCGCATCCGGGCCTCCCGCGGGCTTGTGGAACTTCGCCAGCAGGCCGGCGAAGGCCGGGCCGCCGGGCGCCGCGGGCGGCACGGCGCCATCCACCGGCGCCATCGTGTGCAGCGTGGTGATGCTGGCCGGCGTGACGCCGAGCACCAGCCACTGGCGCGACTCGCCCGCGCCCACCTCGACGGTGACGATGCGCTGGTTGGCCGAGAGCGGCAGCACCGCGATGTTCTTCATCAGCGCGCTGCTGCCGGCGCCGCCCACCGGCGTGCGCTTGAGCAGCCAGAGGGCCGCCGGGATCATCGCCAGGATGGCGACGAACCACAGCAGCGAGGTCATCAGGGAAGAGTTCATCTCAACCCTTGGACAAGCGGCGCATGCGCTCGCTGGGCGTGACGATGTCGGTCAGCCGGATGCCGAACTTGTCGTTGACGACCACCACCTCGCCCTGGGCGATCAGGTAGCCGTTGACCAGCACGTCCATCGGCTCGCCGGCCAGCGCATCGAGCTCCACCACCGAGCCCTGGGCGAGCTGCAGGATGTGCTTGATCGGGATGCGGGTGCGGCCCAGCTCCACGGTGAGCTGCACCGGGATGTCCAGGATCATGTTGATGTCGTTGCCCGCACTCGTCGCCGTGGTCGGCGAGAAGTTGGCGAACGACGCCGGCGCCACCTGCTCGGGCTGTATCTCGGAGGCGGTCTCGGTCGGCTTGGCCTCGGCCAGCGCCGCGGCCCACTCGGCGGCCATCGCGTCCTGTTCGGCGCCGTTGTCAGCTGACATGGTTTTCTCCCAGCCAGGTCATGTTCGACCCGGTCAACATGCGTTCAACCTTGAGGGCGTACTTGCCGGCGCTGGTGCCGTACTGGCACTCGAACACCGGCACGCCGACCACCTTGACCTGGATGTTCTTCTCGAGATCGAGCTCGATGAAATCGCCCGGCTTGAAGGCGAGCAATTGCTCGACGGTGGCATCGGCATGGGCCAGCTCGGCCACCAGCTCCACCTCGGCGGCCTGGATCTGGTTCTTCAGCAGGTTCACCCAGCGGCGATCGGGCTCGTTGGAGTCGCCCTGCATCGTCGAGTAGAGAACGTCGCGGATCGGTTCCAGCGTCGAGTACGGGATGCAGAAGTGGATGGTGCCGCTGGTGTCGCCGATCTCCAGCGTGAACGAGGTGGCGACGACGATCTCACTGGGCGTGGCGATGTTCGCAAACTGCGGCTGCATCTCCGAGCGCTGGTAGTCCAGCTCCAGCGGATAGATGCCCTGCCGGGCCTTCTTGTACTCGGCGATGATCACCTCGACCAGCCGCGTGATGATGCGCTGCTCGGTGGGCGAGAAGTCGCGGCCCTCGATGCGCGTGTGGAACTTGCCGGCGCCGCCGAACAGCGCGTCGATCACCGCGAACACCAGCGTCGGGTCGCAGACGATCAGGCCCGAGCCGCGCAGCGGCTTGACGCTGACGATGTTGAAGTTCGTCGGCACCACGATCTCGCGCAGGAAGGCGCTGTACTTCTGCACCTTGATGCCGCCGATGGCGATCTCCGGGCTCTTGCGGATGAAGTTGAACAGCCCGATGCGGATGTTGCGCGCGAACCGCTCGTTGATGATCTCCATCGTGGGCATGCGCCCACGGACGATGCGTTCCTGGCTCGACAGGTCGTAGGAGCGGATGCCGCCCGAAGGCGCCTCCTCCTGCTCGAGCTTCTGGCTCTCGCCGGTGATGCCCTGCAACAGGGCATCGACCTCGTCCTGAGACAAGATTTGCTGATTCATCTCACACGCTCCGCCGGGCAGGCCGATCAAGCGGCCGCCGCGGATCCGGCTTCGCCGGTCCGCTGGCGGCGCCCCCTGGGGGAGCGCCG
Source organism: Piscinibacter aquaticus (assembly GCA_007994965.1). GTDB lineage: Bacteria > Pseudomonadota > Gammaproteobacteria > Burkholderiales > Burkholderiaceae_C > Piscinibacter > Piscinibacter aquaticus. The sequence goes on from VOPW01000001.1 coordinate 351,000, forward strand.
AAGGCGCTACGGGGGGGGGGGGCCATGTTCACTGGATGATGAAGTTCGAGAAGTGCACGTGCTTCACGGGGTTGTCCACCGCGGGCGCCTTCTTCTTCTTTTTCTTCTTCGGCTTGGCGTCCTCGTCCTCCGCCTCGTCGGCCTCCGGATCCTCGATCTCGATGCCCAGCGGGCGCACGGTCTCGCGCATGATCTCGTTGGCCAGCGCTTCCTTGCCCTTGCGCTCGAGCAGCTCGGCCGAGGTCTTGTGCGCCAGCACCATCAGGATGCCGTTGCGGATCGCCGGCATGTAGGCCTTGAGCTGGTCGGCGGTCTTGGCGTCGTCGATCTCCAGCGTGACGCCGATCTGGGCGTAGCGATCGACTTCCTTGTCGGCGGGTTGACGATGAAAGGCTCCAACGGCAGGAAGGCCGGCGGCGCGCCGTGGTCCTTCTTGGCCGCCTTGTGCTTGGCCGGCGCGCCGTCTTCGCCCTCTTCGGCGGCAGCGGCGGCCTCGGCGGCCTTCTTCTTCATCATGAACACGGCACCACCACCGCCCACGCCGGCCAGCAGCAGCACGGCGGCGAGGATGATGATCAGCTTCTTCTTGCCCTTCGGGGCGCAGCGGCTTCGGCGGGAGCGGCAGCGGCAGACATCGGCTCTCCTTGATGAGCGGGCACGGCACCTCGGCCGGCCAATGCAGGTGATTCTGGAGATCGGGCCTCGCGGCGATGCGGTGAAAAGGGGCGGTTTTCCGGTCAGTCCGGCCCCGCCCGGGGCGGCCGCCCGGCGTTAGGCGTACAAGTCGACGCCGCCGGGGCCGGCGCGGCTGCGCAGCGGCGGCCGGGCGGGCGTGGCGGCCACGGCCTCGGCACGCTCGCGCGAGCCGAAGGGTGCCGAGTCGCCGCGGCCTTCGCGGCGGCCGTCGTCGCGCGCACCGGCGTGCTGCGAGACACCGCCGCCGGCCAGCGTCAGGCCGGCATCGCGCAGCGCGGCGGCGAGCTCGGGCAGGCTGGCCTCGATGACCGCGCGCGTGGCGGCCGCCTGCGCGCCGAAGTCGATGCGTGCCTTGTCGCCGTCGAGCGCGATCTGCACCGACACCGGGCCCATCTCGGCCGGGTTGAGGTGCAGTTCGGCCTGCTGGATGCCGTCGCGCGCCAGCGTGCTGATCTCCAGGCCGAAGGCCTGGGCGAACTCGGGCGAATGCAGCGGCACCGCCATCGGCACGGCGCGCAGCGCGGTCTCGATCGGGGCGGGTGCGGCCATGTCGGGCGTGGCGCCCGCCACCGGCTCGAAGCCGGCAGGCAGCGTGAAGCCCGCGGTCGTCGGGGCCGGCGTGGTCTCGGGCGTGGCTGCGGTCAGCGCGGACGGTGATTCGTCGGCGTGGCGGGCCGCTGCGGCAGCGTCGGTCGGCAGCGTCTCGCGGGCGGCCTTGTCGGCAGTGCGCGCGGCCGGCGCGCCGTGGCCGGCGCGATGGCCGGCCGCGGCGGCTGTCACGTCGATTTCATCGGTGTGTTCCGTCACCGGGCGGGCCAGCGGCAGGCCGTGCTGCTTGCGCAGGCCACCCAGCGCCACTTCACCCTGCGCGTCGGCGGCCGGCGGGGGCGCCGACGCGTCCGGCCGGTGCAGCCCTTGCAGCCATTGCGCCAGCGCCGGGTCCAGCGGCGGCGCCTCGTCGGCGGCGGGGTGCCGCGTGTCGGCCCCTTCGCGGGCAAATTGGGTCACGTCGGGCTTGTCGCGCATCGCCTCGGCCTGAGCCTGACGCAGCATCGGGCGGGCTGCTCGGCGGGCGCGCGCCCGGCGCGCGTCGTCGGGGCGTTGGCCCTGGGGCGGCTCCTCGGCCGGCGCCTGCAAGGCCATCAGCTGTGCAAAGTCGCCGCCTTCGCCGGAGGGCTGCGCCTCGCTGGCGGGCGGACGCACCGCAGGGCGGGCGGAGGCGGGAGGCTGGATCTGCACGGTACTCATCGCGGTCGACTCGTCAGAAGGCGTCAGAAGCGGGTGGTGGCGGCGGCCAGCCGGTTCCAGGCGGCGCGCGAGGCGAGTTCGTCGAGCGCGCGCTGCTCGCGCTGCGCGCTGGTCTTCTCGATCTCGGCGATACGGCGCTCGATCAGCTTGAGCACCGAGGCCACGCGCAGCTCCTGCTGCTGCAGGGTTTCGGCGGCGCGCTCGAGCTGGCGCTCGGCCTGCACGACCACGCGGTCCTGGTGCTCGATGGCCTGCGTCAGCCGGGTCACGAAGCCGTGGTAGCTGTGCAGCAGCTGCACGGCCGGCCTGCGCAAAGCGTTCGGCCCAGCGCTGCTCGTAGTCGCGCCGGTAGGCGAGCAGCTGCTCGGCCTGGGTGCGCGCCGCGTCCAGCGCCTCGCGCATGCGCTGGCGGTGCGCGAGTGCCTCGTCGCGTTCGCGCTCGGCATGCGAGAGCAGGGCCATCAGCGGCTGGGTGTCGTTCATGGATCGCTGCTTGTTCTTCGGGGTGACGGTCAGCCGCCGACGGTGGCGCGCAGCTGCTGCACGCTGGCCTCGAGCGGCGCGTTCTCGCGCATGTCCTGCTGCAGCAGTGCGCGCATCGCCGGGGCGAGGCGCACCGCGGTGTCGAGCTCGGCGTCGTGGCCGGGGGCGTAGGCGCCGAGCTGGATCAGGTCGCGCGCCTTGTTGAACTTCGAGAGCATCTGGCGCAGCCGGCGGGCCGCTTCCACGTGCGGCTGCGGCGCCACGCTGGTCATCACGCGCGACACCGACTTCTCGATGTCGATCGCCGGGTAGTGACCCGATTCGGCCAGCTCGCGCGAGAGCACGATGTGGCCGTCGAGGATGCCTCGCGCCGCATCGGCAATCGGGTCGTTGGTGTCGTCGCCTTCGCTGAGCACGGTGTAGAAGGCGGTGATCGAGCCGCCGCCGGCCACGCCATTGCCGCTGCGTTCCACCAGCTGCGGCAGCTTGGCGAAGCAGCTCGGCGGATAGCCCTTCGTCGCCGGCGGCTCGCCGATCGCCAGTGCGATCTCGCGCTGTGCCATCGCGTAGCGCGTCAGCGAATCCATCAGCAGCAGCACGTCGAGGCCGCGGTCGCGGAAGTGCTCGGCGATCGCGGTGGCGTAGTTGGCGCCCTGCATGCGAACGAGCGGCGGCGCATCGGCCGGCGCCGCCACCACGACCGAGCGCGACAGGCCTTCCTCGCCGAGGATGTCCTCGATGAATTCCTTGACTTCGCGGCCGCGCTCGCCGATCAGCCCGACGACGATCACGTCGGCCTTCGTGTAGCGCGCCATCATGCCCAGCAGCACCGACTTGCCGACGCCGGTGCCGGCGAACAGGCCGATGCGCTGGCCGCGGCCGACGGTGAGCATCGCGTTGATCGCCCGCACACCGGTATCCAGCGGCTGGCGCACGGGCTCGCGATCCATCGCATTGATCGGGCGGCGGATCAGCGGTTCGTTGTGGACGTGCTCGATCGGGCCCTTGCGGTCCATCGGGTGGCCGTGTGAATCGACCACGCGGCCCAGCAGCCCGTCGCCCACCGGCAGGTGCAGCGTGCGGTCCTCGCCGCGCCGCCAGGGGTGGCGCATCGCGCCGAGCTTGAGCGGCACCACCGGCGTGGGCCGCGGGATCACGCGGCGCCGCTGGCCGTGCCATGCACGTCGCCGGTGGGCATCAGGTAGGCGCGGTCGCCGTTGAAGCCCACCACCTCGGCGGTCACCGGCGTGGCGCCGTCCATGCGCACCTCGCAGACCGAGCCCACGGGAAGCCGGATGCCGGTGGCTTCGAGCACCAGACCGGCCACGCGCACCAGCCGGCCCACCGTTTCCAGCGGCACCGGCTCGGCGGCGAAGTTGCGAACGTCGGCGAGAAAGCGGCCCCAGTTGGCCGTGGTGGCCAGCGCGCGCTCCTCGATCTGCGAACTCATCATGAGCCGCTCTCCTCGCTCCAGGCGGCCTGCGATCCGAGCGCCGCCGCGGCACGGCGCCAGCGCGATTCGATGCTCGCGTCGATGATGCCGATGTCCGATTCGACGATGCAGCCGCCGCGCGTGACCGCCGCATCGGCCACCAGGCGCGCGCCGCGCGCCCGAGGATCTCGGCGGCGCCCTGCGCCACCAGCGGCTGGTCGTCGGGGTGCACGCGCACCGTCACGTGGCGGGCCGACAGCAGCAGCGCCTCGATGGCCTCCTGGGCCACCGCGGCCACCTGCTGCGGATGGGCCGAGAGTTCACCGCGCACCACCTGGCGCGCCAGCGACACCGCTGCATCGGCCAGCGCGCTGGCCATCTGCTGCTGCAGCGCATCCATCTGGCCCGCATAGCTTTGCATCAACGCGCCCATCTGCGCGGTGGCCTGCTGGGCGAAGCTCTGCTTGAAGCTCTCCAGCGCGGCCGGGCCGTCGCGATAACCGTCGTGGTAGCCACCCTGGCGTGCGGTGCGCAGCGCCTCGGCCTGCTGTTCCTCGGGGCTCATCTGCGGCTCGGCCGCGGCGGCCGCCGCGGCGGCGGCTTCCTCCTCGCCACCGAGCGAGCCGGGGTCCAGGCCGCGAAGCCGGACAGCTCCTCGCGCGGGATGAAGCGGGTATAGGCATGCGCGCCCTTGCCGCCCCGGGGGGCGGCGGCACGTTGCGGATCCTGTCCTTGGTCATGACAGCCCCTCGGCCGTCGAGTACGCCGGCCGATCCCCCGAGGGGATCGCGGGCCGGCTTGGGGCGGCCATGCGCGCGGCCCGGTCAATCTCGATCAATGCAGATTCGAGTCTCATCACAGGAATTCGTCGTCACCACCACCGCCGAGCACGATCTGGCCCTCGTCGGCCGGGCGGCGCACGATCTTGAGCATTTCCTTCTGCTCGGCTTCCACCTCGGAGACGCGCACCGGGCCGCGCGACTCGAGGTCCTCGCGCAGCGTCTCGGCGGCGCGGGTGGACATGTTCTTGAACACCTTCTCGCGCATCTCCGGCGTGGCGCCCTTGAGCGCGATGACCAGCGACTCGCTCTGCACTTCCTTGAGCAGCGCCTGGATGCCCTTGTCGTCGATCTTCTCCAGATCGTCGAAGGTGAACATGTTGTCCATGATCTTCTGGGCCGGTCGTTGTCGACTTCGCGGATGTAGTCGAGCACCGCGGTCTCGACGCTGCTGCCCATCAGGTTGATCATCTCGGCGGCCGTCTTCACGCCGCCCAGCGAGGCCTTCTTCAGCCGGTCGCCGCCGGCCAGCACCTTGCTCATCACCTCGTTGAGGTCCTTCAGCGCCGAGGGCTGGATGCCGTCGAGCGTGGCGATGCGAACCATCACCTCGTTGCGCTGGCGCTCGGGGAAGGTGCGCAGCACCGAGCTGGCCTGGTCGAAGTCGAGGTGCACGAGGATGGCCGCGACGATCTGCGGGTGCTCGTTGCGCAGCAGCTCGCCGACCGAGCCGGCATCCATCCACTTCAGGCTCTCGATGCCGGTGACGTCGGCGCCCTGCAGGATGCGGTCGATCAGCAGGTTGGCCTTGTCCTCGCCGAGCGCCTTGCGCAGCACGCTCTTGACGTATTCGTCGGTGTCGGTGACCAGCATGCTCTGCGTGCCGGCGACCTCGTTGAACTTCTCCAGCACGCCGTCCACGCGCTCGCGCGGGATGGTCTTGAGCTTGGCGATGGTCTCGCCCAGCCGCTGCACTTCCTTCGGCGCGAGATGCTTGAAGACCTCGGCGGCCTCTTCCTCGCCGAGGGACATCAGCAGGATCGCCGCGTCTTCGATGCCCTGATCGTCCATCGCCATGATCCGTCAGGCCGCCTCGCCGCTGACCCAGCCGCGCACGATGTTCGCCACCGCCGCCGGGTTTTCCTTGGCCAGCGCACGCGCGGCGTCGAGGTGTTCGCTGCTCTTGGGCGCCGGCAGCGCGGCGGGCGCGCCGGGCTCGGGCAGCGCGGTGTCGTCGTCGACCACGGCGGTGAGCTGCTGGCCGGGCGCCGGCGGGGGCGGCGGCGCGAGCGCGGCCTTCATCGCCGGGCGGATCATCCCGAAGAACACGATCAGCCCGAGCAGCGCGAGGCCCGCCGGCACGGCGGCCGCGCGCAGCATGTCGATGACTTCCGGCTGCTTCCACAGCGGGATGTCGACCTTCTCGATCTTCTCGACCTTGAACGGTGCATTGATCACCTTCACCGAGTCGCCGCGGTCCTGCTTGAAGCCGATGCTCTCCTGCACCAGCGCAGTCAGCTTCTGGATCTCGTCGTTGCTCAGCGGCGTGGTGGTGGTCTTGCCCTTGGCGTCGGTGGTGCTGCGGTGGTTCACCACCACGGCGGCATTCAGGCGCTTGACGGTGCCGGTGGCGTTGCGCGTCACGCGCACGGTCTTGTCGACCTCGTAGTTGGTCACGGCATCGCGGCGGCTGTTGCTGTTGCCGCCGCCCTGCGCGGCCTGCAGCGGCTGCGCGGCACCGGTCAGGGGCGCGGTGGCGGGCACCGGCGGCTGGTTGGAGGCGGCGCCCGGCACGCCCGAAGGCGCGCCGCCGGTGCTGCCGCTCTGCTCGCTGACCTGCTGGCTGCGGATGGCCACGCTGGCGTCGGCGCCCTGGTTGGGCGAGAACTCTTCCGAGGTGGCTTCGGTCTGCGAGAAGTCGACGTCGGCGGTGACGGTGGCGCGCAGGTTGTCGCGGCCGACCAGCGGCTCGAGCAACTCGAAGATGCGCTTCTGGTAGCCCGACTCGATCTGCGCCACGTACTGCAGCTGGTGGGCATCGAGCCCGGCCTGCGGGTTCGCGGCATCTCCGGTGAGCAGCGCGCCGGTCTGGTCGAGCACGCTGACCGCCTTCGGGTTCATCTCCGGCACGCTCGACGAGACGAGGTGCACGATGCCGGCGATCTGCGCGCGGTCCAGCGTGCGGCCGGGGTAGAGCGTCAGCAGCACCGAGGCGCTGGGCTTCTGCTGCTCGCGGAAGAAGCCGTTCTGGTTGGGCAGCGCGAGGTGCACGCGGGCGTTCTGCACCGCGGCCATCGCGGTGATCGAGCGGGTGAGCTCGCCTTCGAGCCCGCGCTGGAAGGTCAGCCGTTCCTGGAATTGCGTCTGGCCGAAGCGCGCGCCGTCCATCAGCTCGTAGCCGACCACCGAACCCTTGGGCAGGCCGGCGGCGGCGAGTTTCAGGCGCACGTCGTGCACCTTGGCGGCGGGCACCAGGATCGCGGCGCCGCCATCGGCGTGCTTGTAGGGCACGTTCATCTGCGACAGCTGCGCGATGATCGCGCCGCCGTCCTTGTCCGACAGGTTGGCGTACAGCACCTTGTAGTCGCCCTGGCTGCTCCACATGGTCATCGCCACGGCCAGCGCGACAAGGCCGGCCGGGCCGACGGCGAACATCAGCTTGGTCCTGGCGGGCATGGCGGCCACCCGCGCGCCGAACCCGGCGGGTTCGACCAGGGGCAGGGCGGTGGCGTTGGCTCTGGCGGCGACGACGGCGTTGTCCATGGGCGATCGGTTCAGTCCCCAGGCACGAAGGCGCCCGGATCGAACCCGATTGTTCGAGAACTTGAGGCCCGCGAATGCCGTGAACAGCCCGGGCAAATGCGGCCAGTTCCGACCCATGTCGCCGCGGGCAGTGACTACAGTCACGCCATCCCCCATGGTGAGGGCATGCCATGAACGTCACGCTGAAACCCTTCGATTTCGCCCAGGCGGCCGCCAAGGCCGGCCTGTCACCCAACGGCCAGCCGCTGAAGGCCGCCGGCGGGGTGGACGGCGGCGGCTTCCAGGCCGCGCTGACCCAGGCGCTGGGTTCGGTGAGCAATGCGCAGAACCCGGGCCGGCCGCCTGCAGCGCGAGCTGCAGATCGGCAACCCGGAGGTCAGCCTGGAGCAGACGATGGTGGCCATGCAGAAGGCACAGATCGGCTTCCAGGCCACGCTGACGGTGCGGAACCGTCTGGTGTCCGCTTACAGCGAGATCATGAACATGCAGGTGTGAGCCCCCAGTCGCTGCGCTCCTGCCCCCGAGGGGCGCCGTCCGGCTTGGGACGGCCCGGCGCCGGACATTCTTCGCACTGGCGACCGCCGAGGCTCAGGCTTGCTTGTCCAGTTTCTCGCCGAGGATCGGGACGTTGCCGTAGGGCGAAGGCTGCTTCGAGGCCGGCTCCAGCTCGCGGGCGAGCCGGCTCAGCCAGGGGAATCGCGGCGGCAAAGGCTGCTGCGTGTTCTCGTCGAACTCCACGACGGACACGGATGTCTTCCCGGCCTGTGGCCGAGCCTGGGCTTCTGGCTGTGCGCTGGCCGGTCGGCCGTTCTGCTGGGCGTCGCCGGCAGCACGACGCGTCCGACGCCAGAGACGTTGTTCACGCTCATGATGCGCTCCTTGTCGGGGCGAAAGTCGCTACGACAGGTTCTTCGGCAACCCAAAGCCGGACTTGAGGGTGATTTCCCCCGAGCTGTAACAAGGCGTGAAGATTGCTCGCGCAGCGAGCGTCGAACGCTAGTCCAGCGACATGAGCCGGCGCCGTTTCTGCGTCTGGTCGATGAAGCGCTGCAGCGTGCGCTCGCCGTCGGCGCCGAGCTGCACGAACTCGCAGCCCAGCCGCGCGCCGCGCGCCTCGGCGTTGAGCACGCTGACGTGCTGCAGCCGCAGGTTGGCCATGACCCGGGTGTCGGCATCGAGGTCGAGCTGCACCGGTTCATCACCATGCCGGCCTGCATCGCCGGCACGTCGTCGGGCAGGAAGAGGGCGCAGCCGCCGATCGACACGTCGATCACGCGCAGCGCCAGCTGCATCTCGGCGATCGCCGGGTGGCGCACCCGCGCCACCGGCGAGCTGCGCAGCAGCGGCCGCACACGGAACGAGTTGCGGCGCTGGAAGCGGAACAGCTCGCGCGGCAGCCGGGCGCTGATCGCGCTGCCGCCGACGCCGCGCACGAGCACCAGGCCCTGCACGTCGAACTGCACCTTGATGCTGTCGAGGTAGCCCACGGCCACGGCCTCGTCGCACTCGACCAGCTGCTGCGTCACCGGCGCGTGCGCATCGGCGCTGAAGCTGAGCTGGCCGCGCGTCGGGTCGAGCGACCACAGCGTGGTGGAGAGCATCGCGCCGTTGCTGCCGTTCAGGTTGAGCAGCACGTTGCCATCCTGGAACTGCTTGAGCATGGCCAGGATCTCGCGCGGGGCGGTGATGCGGAATTCGTCGAGCCCGCCATGCTGGGCGGACAGCGACTCCAGCGGCATCGGCAAGGTTTCCATGTCGATGTCGGCGGTGAAGTCAGTGGACGGTCTTGGTCTTGCCGGCGAGCAGCTCGTCGAGCTGCTCCAGCCACGGCTCGGCCGGTGGCGGATCTCGGCGTCGTTGACCAGGATGCGCTGCATGATGCGCGACTTCAGCTGCGCCTCTTCGGTGGGCAGCGGCTGCTGCGCGGCGGCGTGCTTGAGCTGCGAGATCAGCAGCGCGCAGGCACCCTCGAGCTTGACCACCTGGTCCCAGTTGCCGCTGCGGGCGGCTTCGAGCATGTCCTGGCTGGCCTGTTCGATGGCCTCGTAGTAGTTGAGCAGTTGCGACGGCATGGCGTGCGTTCCGGTCGGGTTCATCGAGGGCTGGCCGTTCACTGCGCGGTGGCCGTCACTTGGGGGCCGATCTCGGCCCAGGCGCTGCGAACCGGCGCCATCAGGCGGGCGCATTCGTCCAGCGCCTCGGCGTCGTTGTGCAGGTTCGCGTAGGTCAGCCGCATGCCGATGTAGGCATACAGCGCGTCGAGGTCGGCGGCGATCTTGCCGCCGTCCTTCAGGTTCAGCGAGGCCTTCAGGCCTTCTTCGACGATGCGGGCCGCGTGGCTGATCGCACGGCCCTTGGCCTCGATCTGGCGGGCGATCATCGCGCCGCGAGCGCGGGCGACAGCGTCGGCGAAGCCGTCGAACAGCAGCTCGATCAGCTTGTGCGGCGAGGCGTTCGCAACTGCCGTCTCGAGGCCGATCTGCTGGTAGGCATTGGCCAGGGAGTGCAGTGTGCGCGTCGGGGCGAAGGTGGCTGCGAACATCGTGGGCCTCGGAGCTGTTTGACTTGCTCTCAATATCGGCCCGGTGCCTGGGGACTTGAGCCGTGCGAAGCCCTCGGAAACCGGGGCGTGAGCGCCCTTGTTCAGGCCTTGTTCCAGAGCGCGACCTGCTGGGTCACGTAGCCGCTCAGGCCGTTGAGCTTGCCGAGCTGCGTGTCCAGCGTGCTGTACTGCTTCTCCAGGCGCTTCTGCGTCTGCGCCAGGCGCTCTTCCATGCGGTCCTGCTGCTTCTGGTTGCGCTTGAGCTTCTCGTTCAGGCCGTCGGTGCGCGAGGTCAGCGAACCGTCGATGCCGAGGATGTTGCTGGCCACCACGCGGAAGCGCTTGCCGAAGCCGTCCAGGCTCGGGTCGGTGAGGCTCGAGTTGGAGAACAGTGCGCGGATCTGCGGCAGGTTCGCCAGCGCCTTGTCGAGCTTGGTGCTGTTGACCGTGAGGCTGCCGTCCTGCTGCATCTCGAGGCCGACATCGGACAGCCGCGAGAACGCGGTGGAGGCGCCACTGCTGGCACCCACCATCGCGCGCAGCTGCGTCTGCAGCCCGACGATGGCGCTGTCGCCCTGCAGCGGGCCCGACTTCTTCGAGGCAGCGTCGTACTTGGTGCCGGTGGCGATCAGCTTGGCCAGGTCGGAGTAGGCCGCGGCGAAGTCGGTCAGCGCCTTCTTCAGCGCGTCGTTGTCGGGCTTGACGTCGACCGTCACCGGCGCGACCGTCTCGGCGTTGAGCGTCAACGTCACGCCGTCGAGCACGTCGGTGAGCGTATTGCTCTGCGAGGTGACGGGCAGGTTGTTGATCGTGGCCGTGGCATTGCGCGCGGCCTGCGCCACGCTGGCGCCGCCGGTCTGCGTGGCGGCGTTGAAGGTCAGACCGTCCAGCCCGGTGCCGCTGACGGTGGTGGTGAAGGCGTTGTCGGTGCCGGTGGCGTTGGCGCGCATCACCAGTCGCGCACCGCTCGCATCGTTGAGGATGCTCGCGGTGATGCCGGCGCCCGCGGCATTGATCTTGTCGCGGATGCCGGCCAGCGTGTCGGTGGCCTCGATGGTCACGTTGAACGGGTCGCCGCCGCTCGCGCGCTGGATGGTCAGCGTGCCCGAGCCGAGCGTGGCCGCGCTCGAGGCCACGGCGGGCGCCGCGATGGTCTGCGCCCGCGCCAGCGCGGTGACGGAGACATCGAAGCGCGCCGGGCTGGCCGTGCTGCTGGTGGTGATGCCCACCGCGCTGCTCGAGGCGCTGCCGGTGGTGGTCTTCCAGAAGTCGCTCGACGCCAGCTTGGCCGAGAGGTCGCGAAATTTCGACAACGCACTCTTGATCTTGCCGACCTCGGAGATCTGCGACTGGATCTTCGTCTCCGCGGTCTCCAGCTGCTTCAGCGGCTGGCGCTCGAGGGCCATCAGCTGCGAGATGATGGAGCTCACATCGAGCCCGCTGCCGATGCCGGGTGAGCTGATGGTGGCCATGCGGAACCCCTTTCAGGAAGTGCGAAGGCGCCGGCGCATGACCCTTGCGGTGCGCTCGGCGCCTTGTTCTCGGCGGCGGCGGCCCGTTCTTGAGCCGCCGTGCGTGACGAAGTGTTGCCCGGGGTCAGCCGCCGCGCAGCAGGTTCAGCACCTGCTGCGGCAGCTGGTTGGCCTGCGCCACCATCGAGGTGCCGGCCTGCTGCAGGATCTGCGCCCGCGACAGGTTGGCCGTCTCGTGCGCGAAGTCGGCATCCATGATGCGGCCGCGCGCCGCCTGCTGGTTCTCGCCCGTGATCTGCAGGTTGCTGATCGCGAACTCGAAGCGGCTCATCGCGGCACCGTAGGTGGCGCGGCTGGTGGTGATCAGGTCGAGCTGCGCATCGATCGCCGACACCGCCGTCGATGCTGCGCCCGAGGTCAGGATGTCGCCGGTCACCGTGCTCACCTGCGAGGTGGTGATCGTCATCGTGTCGCCGTTGTTGGCGCCGACCTGGAAGGTCTGCGCACCGGCGCCCGAGCCGACGATGGCCGTGCCGTTGAACTTGGTCTGCTGCGAGATGCGGGTGATTTCCAGCGACAGCTGCTGGAATTCGGTGTCGAGGTTGGCACGGTCGCCGGTGCCGTTCGAGCCGTCTCTGCGCCTGGATCGCCAGTTCGCGCATGCGCTGCAGCACGTCGGTGACCGTGGCCAGCGCGCCCTCGGCGGTCTGCGCCAGCGAGATGCCGTCGTTGGCATTGCGGATCGCGACGTTGATGCCGCGGATCTGCGCATTCATGCGGTCGGCGATGGCCAGGCCGGCGGCATCGTCCTTGGCCGAGTTGACGCGCAAGCCCGAGGACAGGCGCTGCATCGAGGTGGCCAGGGAACTCTGCGAGGTGTTCAGGTTTCGTTGCGCGTTCAGCGACGAAACGTTGGTGTTGATGGTCTGCGGCATGAAAGCCCTCCTGAAGGATCCGATTGCTGCCGGATCACTGACCGGCGACTTCAGGCCCTTCTCGCGAAGTGCGGCCTGTCAGACGGATTCTTCGGCAGCCGCGTGGCGGGGGTCCGATGAATAGCGGCCGATTTGCCGCGCAGTTCGATGCCGTCGATCCAAAGAAAAAGCCGCCCCGGAGGGCGGCTTCTTCGTGTGACGCGGCGACCTGATCAGCGCAGCAGCGAGAGCACGCCCTGCGGCAGCTGGTTGGCCTGGGCCACCATCGCCGAGCCGGCCTGCTGCAGGATCTGGGCACGCGACAGGTTCGCGGTTTCCTTCGCGAAGTCGGCGTCCATGATGCGGCCGCGGGCAGCTTGCTGGTTCTCGCCAGTGATCTGCAGGTTGTTGATCGCGAACTCGAAGCGGCTCATCGCAGCGCCGTAGACCGAGCGGCTGGTGGTGATCGTGTCGAGCGCGCTGTCGATCGCGGCAACCGCAGTCGAGGCGTTGCCGGCCGTCGTCAGGTCGCCACCGACGGTGCTGATCTGCGAGGTCGTGATCGTCAGCGTGTCGCCGTTGTTGGCGCCCACCTGGAAGGTGTTCACGCCGGCGCCCGAGCCGACGATGGCCGTGCCGTTGAACTTGGTCTGCTGCGAGATGCGGGTGATTTCCTCGGACAGCTGCTTGTATTCAGTGTCGAGGTTGGCTCGGTCGCTGGTGCCGTTGGTGCCGTTCTGCGCCTGCACCGCGAGTTCGCGCATGCGCTGCAGCACGTCGGTCACGGTGGACAGCGCGCCTTCGGCGGTCTGTGCCAGCGAGATGCCGTCGTTGGCGTTGCGGATGGCCACGTTGATGCCCTTGATCTGGGCATTCATGCGGTCGGCGATGGCGAGGCCGGCGGCGTCGTCCTTGGCCGAGTTCACGCGCAGGCCGGAAGACAGGCGCTGAAGCGAAGTGGACAGCGAAGCCTGCGAAGAGGTGGCATTGCGCTGGGCGTTCAACGACTGCACGTTGGTGTTGATGGTCATGGGCATGATGAAGACTCCTGTCAGTGGTTAAGACTCCAGTCGTCCGCTGTGTCTTGCAGTGCGTCGTGCTGCTCAACCATTGGCCGGCTAACCGGACACGGTGCTGATGCCAGAACCGTTGCGAGGGTTATCGGAGCCGTGCCGGAAAAACTTGAGGGGGCGGGAAGTGGGGCTTCGAAGTTCGTCAAGCGGCCAATCGTGGAAATAGCACGCGCCGAACCCCTTTCTTTCGCGCATCGGTTGCAACTCGTTGCGCATTCACGCCGCGCGACAATGCCGCCATGGCTCATGCGATCGCGCTGGTGATGATTGCCCGCAACGAGGCGCGTTGCATCGCGCGTTGCTGGCCAGTGCGCGAGCACACGTCGACGAGATGATCGTGCTCGACACCGGCAGCACCGATGCCACGCGCGAGATCGCCGCAGCGGCCGGGGCCCGCGTGTTATCGGCCGAGTGGCCGGATGACTTCAGCGCGGCGCGCAATCTCGCGCTCGCACACCGCCGCGCCGTGGCGCCTCGTGCTCGATGCCGACGAGTGGATCGCCGCCGGCGCCGAATGCCTCGCCACCTTGCGCCAGCGCGAGCCCTCGTTCATCGGCGTCCTGAGTGTGACCAGCGAGATCGACGGTGCCGGCGGCGAGGAGCAGCAGGCGCCGAGCTGGATTCCGCGCGTGCTGCCGGCCGGCGTGCAGTACGAAGGCCGCATCCACGAACAGCCCGCCGGCGCCGGCCGCGCGAGCGGCTGCCGCTGGTGGTCGGGCACGATGGTTATCTCGCCGCCGCGCAGCAGGCCAAGGCCGGACGCAACGAACGGCTGCTGCGCGCGGCGCTGGCCGAGCATCCGGGCGACGCCTACCTGCACTACCAGCTCGGCAAGGACCTGGAGGTGCGCTCGCAGTTCGCGCAGGCGCTGCCTTTCTACAAGGAGGCGCATCGCCGCGGCGACCCGGCGGCGTCATGGCGGCACGATCTGGTCGTGCGGCTGCTGTTCACCCTCAAGAAGCTGCAGCGGTTTGCCGAAGCTGCGGATCTGGCAGGCCTCGAGATCGCGAGGTGGGGCGAATCGCCCGACTTCTTCTTCGCGCTCGGCGACCTGCTGCTCGACTGGGCGCTGGCGGAACCGGCACGCGCCGCCGGGCTGCTGCCGCAGATCGAGGCGAGCTGGCTGCGCGCCGTGGCCATCGGCGAGCGGCCCGAGCTGCCCGACAGCGTGAAGGGTCGCGGCAGCTATCTGGCCGCACACAACCTCGCCGCCTTCCATCAGAGCCTGGGGCAGGCGCCGCAGGCCGCGCAGTGGCGCGAGCGGGCCCGGCAGTGGCGCGCCGAGGCGATGCCGCTGCGGCCGCCATCGCGCTGAACAGGCAGCCGGAAGCCGGCCTTTTCCGGCGCTGCACGCCGCGGCGCGCGCGTACGCTCGCCGGACCATGGCCCTCGTCCTGCCCCAGCCCACGCCGCCGCAATCCGCCTCGCCCGCGCAGCAGCGCGCCTGGCGCCAGTGGCAAGCCGCCCAGAGCAACGCGCAGCGAGAGCACTGGGGCGAAGCCGCGCTCGGCTTCGAGAAGGCCTTTGCCGAACACGAAGGCGCTGCCTACGGCGGCCGCGGCGCATGCGCTGATCAAGGCGGGGCGTGCCGATCTCGCCGTGCGCCGCGCGCAATCGCTGCGCGCGCGCGACCCGAACCTGACGCTGGCCTACACGCTCGAATCGCACGCGCTGCTCGACCGCGGCCAGAACGAGGCTGCGCTGCAATGCCTGCTCTCGCTGCCCGAGGCCGCGGTGCGTGACCAGCCCTGGTGGGTGTCGCTCGGCGCCGCGCTGCAGCGCTGCAACCGCCACGACGATGCCATCGGTGCCTACATGCAGGCGCTGGCGCTGAAGATGGACGATGCGACGGTGCACTTCCGCCTCGGCATGTCGTTCAAGGACCGCGGCATGAAGGCCGAGGCTGCCGAATGTGTGCGCACCGCGCTGACGCTCGGGCTGGACACCAGCCAGCTCGCCGCGCGGGCGCAGCTCGTCTTCCTCGAGCGCGAAGCCTGCCGCTGGGCGCCGGCCTCGGCCGATCTGGCGGCCCTGCGCGCCGACATCGCCGCCGCACCGGCCGATCGGGCCGCCGAGACCATGCCCTTCCCGCATGCGGTCTTCGTCGACGATCCGCTCGAGCAGCTGAAGGTGGCGCGCCTCTATGCCCTGCACGTGGCCAGCCGGGTGCAGCCACTGCCGCGCCGCGTGGCGCGTGCGCATGGCGGGCGGCTGCGCATCGGCTACCTCTCTGCCGACTTCCACGAGCACGCCACCGCGCAGCTGATGGTGCAGATGCTGGAGGCGCACGACCGCAGCCGCTTCGAGGTGACGCTGTTGTCGGCCGGCCCCGACGACGGCAGCGCGATGCGCGCGCGCCTGCGCGCAGCCAGCGAACGCTTCGAGGACCTGCGCACGCTGAACCACGGCGCCATGGCGCAGCGCATCCGAGAGCTCGGCATCGACATCCTCATCGACGCCAAGGGCGCCACCTACGGCACGCTGATGCCGGTGACGGCGCAGCGCGCCGCACCGCTGCAGGTGAGCTGGCTGGGCTTTCCGGGTACGAGCGGCGCCGACTATGTCGACTACTTCATCGGCGACCCGATCACCACGCCGCTCGAGCACGCCGCCCACTTCAGCGAGAAGCTGGCGCAGATGCCGCTGTGCTACCAGCCCAACGATGCGAAGCGCGCGCTGCCGGCGCCCAGCCACCGTGCCGACTGGGGCGTACCCGAGGGCGTGCCGCTGCTGGCGGCCTTCCACCAGTCGTACAAGATCTCGCCGGAAGTGTTCGACAGCTGGTGCCGCATCCTCCACGCGGTGCCGGACGCGGTGCTGTGGCTGATGCGCTGGAATACCAACGTGCAAGCGGCGCTCGAAGCGGCGGCGCAGCAGCGCGGCATCGCCCCGGGCCGCCTCGTCTTCGCGCCGATGCTGCCGCTGGCGCAGCACCTCTCGCGCCTGGCCTGTGCCGATCTCTACCTCGATGCTGGCCCTGCAATGCCCACACCACCGCCGGCGAGGCGCTGTGGGCGGGCGTGCCGGTGGTCACGTGGGAGGGCCCGACCTTCGCGCAGCGCGTGGCGCCGAGCCTGCTGAACGCCGTGGGGCTCGACGTTCTGGCCAGCGACGGCGTGGCCGGCTACGAGCGCCAGGCCATCGCGCTGGCGCGCGATCCGGCGGCGCGTGCCGCCTTGCGCGCGCACCTGATCGCGCAGCGCGGCGGCAGGCTCTTCGATGGTGAGCGCTTCGCGCGCGACATCGAGGCACTGTACGAGCGCATGTGGGCCCGCGCCGTGGCCGGCCTGCCGCCCGAGCACCTGCCGGCCGCCGCCTGATGGACGCGGCCACGCTCACCCGCCGCGGCGTCGAGCTGCAGTCGCACGGCCGCCACCAGGAGGCGGTGCAGTGCTTCATGCAGTCGCTCGGCCTGAAGATCGACGACGCCTTCACGCACTACCGCCTCGGCGTCTCGTTCCGCGACTGCGGCATGAAGCTCGAAGCGGCCGAGTGCATCCGCACCGCACTGGCGCTGCGCTTCGACGACGAGCTGTTCGCCCGCGGGCTGCTCGCCTACATGGAGCGCGAGGGCTGCCGCTGGGCCTCGGCCGAGGCCGAGTGGGGCGCGCTGGAGGCCGCGCTCGACGCCCGGCCGGAAGGCGAGCCGCTGCAGATCAATCCCTTCGTGCATGCGGTGCTGTCCAGCGACGCCCTGCGCATCAGGCGGGTGGCCGAGCACTATGCGCGCTTCTTCGAGAGCTTCGTCAAGCCGCTGCCGCCGGTGCGCGCACGCGCGCATGGCGGGCCGCTGCGCATCGCCTATATCTCGGCGGATTTCCAGCAGCACGCCACCGCGCAGCTGATGGTGCAGATGCTCGAGGCGCACGACCGCGAGCGCTTCGAAGTGACCCTGGTCTCGGCCGGCGCCGACGACGGCAGCGCCATGCGCCAGCGCCTGAAGCGCGCCTGCCACCGCTTCGAAGACATGCACGGCGCGAGCCACGATGCGATGGCCAGGCGCATCCGTGCGCTCGGCGTCGACATCCTGATCGACGTCAAGGGCGCCACCGACGGCACGCTGCTGCCCGTGCTGGCCGCACGGCCCGCGCCGCTGCAGCTGAACTGGCTGGCGTTTCCGGGCACCAGCGGCGCGCGCTTCATCGACTACGTGATCGGCGACGCGATCGTCACGCCGCTCGCGCACGCGGCCCACTTCACCGAGAAGATCGCCCAGCTGAGCGGCTGCTACCAGCCCAACGACGCGAAGCGGGCGCGGCCTGCGCCGGCCTCGCGCGCCGAAGCCGGCCTGCCGGACGGCGCGATCGTGCTCTGCGGATTCCACCAGTCGTTCAAGATCTCCCAAACGGTCTTCGACCGCTGGTGCGAGATCCTGCAGCGCGTGCCCGGCAGCGTGCTGTGGCTGCTGGAATGGAACGCCAACGTGCGCGAATCGCTGCTCGCCGCGGCGCGGCAGCAAGGCATCGCGCCCGAACGGCTCGTCTTCGCGCCGCTGCTGCCGCTCGAGCGGCACTGCCCGCCCGGCCTGCGCCGATGTCTTCCTCGACGCCCGGCCCTGCAATGCCCACACCACCGCCGGCGAGGCGCTGTGGATGGGCGTGCCGGTGGTCACGATCCTCGGCGAGACCTTCGCGCAGCGCGTGGCTGCGAGCCTGCTGCACCGTGTCGGCCAGGACCAGATGGCCTGCATCGACGAAGCCGCCTACGTGAATACCGTCACGGCGCTGGCGGCCGATGCAAGCCGCCGCCGCGCTGCGCGAGCACGGCTGGGCAGCGCGAAGCCTGCGCCCTGTTCAGCGGCGAACGCTTCGCGCGCGACATGGAGCGTCTGCTGCAGGGCCTGTGGCTGCGCGCCTGCGCCGGCCAGCCGCCGGCCCACTGGCCGGCCGGCAACGCCTGATCCGCCGCCGCAATTGAGCGGCTTTCGCGGCGCACATCCGGGCTTTCCGGCGCCGGGCGGCGCCTAACCTTCTGGCACAGCGGCCACCACGCGGGTGGCCTGCTTCCATCCAGAAAGGCCGCCGCGCATGAGCCCCACCGCCGACATCCACCTCAGCATCTGCCAGCCGCTGGGTTCGCCGCACTGGCTGGGCCTGCTAGACCGTGCGCGCTACTACCGCTGGATGTTCCGCCGCCTCGGTGCGAACGTGACCATCGCCAAGAACCGGCTGCGCCACGGCGCGATCAATTTCGTCTTCGGCGCGCACGACGGCTTCAACACCGCCGCGGCCGAGCGCCACGCCTGCGTCTTCGTCAACCTCGAGCAGCTGGGTGAGGGCGGGCGGCAGATGCACCTGAGCTTCATCGAGCTGCTGCGCCGCTCGGCGGTGGTCGATTACGACCGGGGCAACGTGGCCGCCTACGCCGCCGACCCGGCCGACGTGCCGGTGGCGCCCATCCTGTACGCCCCTACCTGACGCCCGCGAACCCGATCCCGCTGGAAGACCGGCCGATCGATCTGCTGTTCATCGGCAGCATGAACGAGCGCCGCAAGGCCTGGATCGATCGCATCGAGGCCTGCGGCCGCACCGTGGCGATGTTCGACGGCGCGCTGTATGGCGCCGAACGTGATGCCTACATCGTGCAATCGAAGGCGGTGATCAACGCCCACTACTACGAGAGCTGCCGCTTCGAGCAGGCGCGCGTGGCGCATTGCCTGTCGCTGGGCACGCCGGTGATCTCCGAGCGCACGCCGAAGACGCTGCCGCACGAGGCCTTCGAGGACAGCGTGCTGTGGCTGCAGGGCGAGGAGCTGGAGCAGTTCTTCACCGAGGACTTCGCCACGCCGGCCTACTACGAGGCGATGGTCGGCGCGCTGGAGCGCTTCCGCGCGCAGGACCCGATCGCCGAGTATGCCGACATGCTCGGTTTCGCCCGCGGCTATGCCGGCGAGATGTCCCGGCGCCTGCCCAGTGGCCCGTGGCAGCCGACGCTGATCAATCTCGGCTCCGGCAAGGATTACCACCCCGGCTGGCTCAACCTCGACATCGTGGCCCGCACCGAGCCCGACCTGCTGCTCGATCTGGCGCAGCCGCTGGAACTGCCGCTGCGCGCGGCCACGCCGACGCAGGGCGAGCTGCTGCTGGAAGAGGGCAGCGTCGAGCTGATCAACGCCAACAACGTGCTGGAGCACGTGCCCGATCTCGTCACGCTGATGGGCAACTGCCTGAAGCTGCTCAAGCTCGGCGGCGAATTCCGCATCGAGGTGCCCTACGAGCACGCCCGCTCCGCCTGGCAGGACCCGACGCACGTGCGCGCGCTCAACGAGAACAGCTGGACCTACTACACCGACTGGTTCTGGTACCTCGGCTGGTACGAGCACCGCTTCGAGATCGCCAGCAGCACCTACCTCGACGAGCGCGTGCAGCCCTGCGAGCAGGGCCAGCCTCGTTCATGCGCCTGTCGCTGCGCAAGATCGAGACCACGCCGGCCGAGCGCATGCACGCCCAGGCGATGCAGCCGCAGGTGCGCATCCCCGACGATCCGTTCGAGCTGGCGGTTCCGGAGGCCGCGCCGAGCAACGTGCATGCGCTGCGCGAGGCGCTGGCGGTCAACGGCTGAGGCACGCGATGAGCAACTACTACGACGGCCTCAACCTCAAGCTGCTGCAGGCGATTCCGGCCGACGCGAAGCGCGTGCTGGAACTCGGCTGCGCCAACGGCCGGCTCGGCCGCCGCTTCAAGGAGCTGCACCCGGGCGTGACTGGTGGGGCGTGGAGCTGATGGCCGATGCCGCCGCCACCGCCGCGCAGCACCTGGACCGCGTCTTCCAGCTCGACCTCGACCGCGCCGACCTGGCGCAGCTCGAAGGCGGCTTCGACACCATCGTGATCGGCGACCTGCTCGAGCACGTGCGCGAGCCGGCGCGGCTGCTGGAGTCGCTGTATGACCCGCCACGCCCGGCGCGCAGATCGTCTGCTGCCTGCCCAACATGGCGCACCTGTCGGTGATCGAGCGCATGATCGCCGGCGACATCAGCTACGACTCGATGGGTCTGCTCGACCAGACCCACGTGCGCTTCTACTCGCCGGCCTCGGCCTTCAAGACCTTCCTCGATGCCGGCTGGCTGCCGCACCTGCAGGACCAGTACCGCGTCGAGGTGCCGCAGACGCACTTCGCCGCCAAGATCGTCGAGGCGGCGCAACTGCTCGGCCTGCCGGCCGAGACGGCGGTGCGCAACCTCGGCTGCTACCAGATGGTGATCGTCTGCCGCAAGTGGGCGATGGAGCCGCTGCGTGGCGCTGGCCCGAGCGCACCGCCCAGCGTGATCGTGCCGGTCAACCGGCCGTGGCAGTACGAGCTGAACATCGCGCGATCGCCGGGGCTGAAGGAGATCGACGCCGAGATCATCCCGGTGCAGGAGCGGACAGCGCTGCCACCGCCTACACCTTCGCCACGCAGCGCGCCCGCCATGCCCGGCACCTGCTGGTGCACCAGGACGTCTACTTCCCCACTGGCAGCGGCTTCGCGCTGGCGCGGCTGCTCGGCGGCCTGGAAGCGGCCGGGCGCACGCGCGGCCCGGTCGGCTTTGCCGGGCTCGCGCCTTCGGGCCGCGCCGATGGCAGCGTGCGCCACGCCGGCATGGTCATCGACCGCACGAACCTCTTCCAGCACCCGGGCACCGAGGCGGCGCTGTCGGTCGACGAATTCGCCATCGCGCTCCATCGCGACGCGGCGGTGAGCATCGACCGCAGGCTCGGCTGGCACCTCTGGGGCACCGACCTGTGCCTGCAGGCCCGCGCCTCGCGCGACCCGCGCGACCAGGCGCACATCGTCGAGGCACCGCTGTTCCACAACTCCAGCACGGCCTGGTCGCTGCCCGAGGCCTTCCACGCCAGCGCGCAGGTGCTGCTCGACAAGTACCCCGCGCTGGAGCGCATTCCCACGCTGTGCGGCGAGCTGCAGCGCAGCCGCCGGCCGCAGCAGGCCCTGGCCTGAACGAGGACCCCGCATGACCCCCGCCACCACCATCACCGAGAACTACCGCGCCCAGCAGGCCGCGCTGCACGCCCAGGGCAACTACGGCTGGCCGCGCTGCAGTACGGCGAGCCGGTGTCGGCACTGATCGGGATCTGCGGCGCGCGCACGCTGCTCGACTATGGCTGCGGCAGCAAGCGCAGCCTGCTGCAGGTGCTGGACCTGCCGCCCGGCGTGCGCTACGAAGGTTACGACCCGGCGGTGCCGGAATACGCCGCCGCGCCGCAGCCGGCGCACCTGGTGGTGTGCATCGACGTGCTCGAGCACATCGAGCCCGAGCTGCTGGACAACGTGCTCGATCACCTCGCTGCGCTGTGCGATCCGTTCGGCTTCTTCACCATCCACACCGGCCCGGCGGGCAAGTTTCTCGCTGACGGCCGCAATGCCCACCTGATCCAGCAGCCGCCGCAGTGGTGGCTGCCCAGGCTGCAGCAGCGCTTCAGGATGCTGCGCGTGGAGCCGGTGAGCAACGGCTTCGCGGTGATCGTGCAGTCGCTGCAGTCGCGCACGGTGCTGAATCAGGGCTGAGGCCCGCGTCGCCCACCATGAATGAAGCGCGGGGCCCTCGGGCCCCGCGTTGTCGTTTCGGCGTCTCGGTGTTCAGCGGCGTGCGGTGTCGGCCGGTGGCGCTCGCCGGCCGGCGTGATCACCGGCTCGGCCACCACCAGCTTGCCTGCCGTCTCGCGCTGGTCCACGCGCAGCATGCGCTGGCGCTCGGCGAACCACTCCTGCGCATAGTCGCAGTCGGCATGTTCGTGGAAGTACGGGCCGCCGTCGGTGAAGTGCACGTTGGCGGCATCCGGGTCGTAGGCGTCGAAGCCGACGAGGTGGTTCCAGCCGTGCGGGATCTCGCCGATCAGCGATTCCGACTCCAGCCACTTGAACTGGTGCAGCTGCAGCCCGCTGGCGGTATTCACATACTCCGGCGTCAGCGCCTTGCAGCGTGCGTTGTTGAAGAGCATCACGCTCGACCAGTTCTTCTTCGCATAGGCCGTCTGCGGCGCATTGAGAAACTTCACCGTCTCGGTGGGCACGTGGTCGTGCTTCACGCACATCACGGCGTAGCGTTCGTCGCGCAGCTCCCACAGGCGGGCGATGTCGTCGCGCACGAGCATGTCGCAGTCCATGAAGATCGACCAGCCCTCGAAACCGCACAGCCACGGCGTCAGGAAGCGGGAAAAGGCGAAGTCGGTCGACTGCAGTGGGCTGCGCTCGCGCCACATCTGCGCGCCGAGGTTGTTCAGCGCCAGCGGCGTGATCGCCACCGGCGCCGACGAGCGCGCGAGGATGCTGTGCGACAGCACGTGCCAGGCGACGGTCTCGCGCGGGTCGTAGCCGATGAAGAGGCGGATCATGGCGATCTCCAGGGGTGAATCCTGCGGCCATCTTCCGCGCGCGCGGCCGGGCGCGATGCCTCGAAGAAGGGCACTGGGGCAGTGCTGTTTCGCGCCTTCTTCCTGGCGTTCGCGGCTTCAATGGCAGACATCCCGCAGAGCGCATGCCGCTCGGAGCCGCCCGCATGTCCGTCGACGCCTTCCTCTTCCTGCAACCCAGCGATATCGCCCATTTCCAGGCGACGCAGCACCGTTACCACGGGCTGAAGCGCCTGTTCATCGACCCGGGCCTGGTGGAAGCCGCGGTGACCGCCGGTGTCGACCTGCAGCACTTCGAGTTCCGTGCGCTCGATGTCGGCCGCCACCTGCAGTCGCGTGTCTTCACCGAGGCCTCGACGCACGCTGCGATGCTCGACCAGCGGCTCACGCGCGAGCGCCAGGCGCTGTTCGGCGACGGCGTGCTGCAGGGCTGGGACCAGTCGCTGCTACGCCAGTTCTTCGTGCGCGCGCTGCTGTTCAAGTACCTCGGCGAGATCTGCGACCGCACGTTCCCCGAGGCGCAGCTCGGCGTGTTCCGCCCGGACAACCCGCAGCTCTTCTACTACGACGCCTGCATCGCCACCGACATGTTCTGCGGCGCCTCGACGCGCTGGCAGGTCGTCGACCGCTATGCGGCCGGCAAGCACTGGCAGAGCGGGACCTTCGCGCACTGCTTCGATTTCGACGCCATCCGCGAGCGGGTGGTGCAGGGCCGCGCCGACGCGATCACGCACATTCCCACCACCTACCGGCATCTGGACGTCTACGAGCGGCAGATCACGGCGGTCTTTGCCTCCAACGTGGACCTGCCCAGCCCGTTCTGGGATCTGCCGATCCGCCGCGACGCGGTGCTCGCGCAACCCATCACCAAGGCCGCCGCGCAGGACGCGCCGGAGGCGTGCAGCGTCTACCGCGAGCGCGCCCGCGCGATCTTCGAGCAGCACCTCGGTGCGCTGCTGCCGGTGCGCGCCGGGCTGCAGGCGCAGGTGGACCTGTTCGCGCAGCGCTGCCACATGCAGGCGGTCAACTACCACGGCCTGCGCCGCGCGCTGGCCGGCAGCCGGCCGCACTTCGTCGTCACCGACCATGACACCGGCAACAACGGCCCGCTGTTCAGCGTGGCCGCCGAACTCGATGCGCGCGTCACCGTGCTGCCGCACTCCTCCTACGCCACCGGGGCCATTCCGCACGGGCGGCGCGTGGAAGTGGTGGAGCGCGACGGCTTCATGACGCCGATGCGCACCGTGCTGGGCGAACGCATCCGCACCCGCGGCGTGCGCCTGACGCCCGTTCCGATGCGGCGGCCGCGCGAGCGCGCGAAGACCGTGTGCATGCTGCTCAACGGCATGATCAGCAACGGGCTCTTCCACATCGACTTCGCCGGCATGGTGGCCTTCTACAAGGCGCTCGATGCGCTGTGCGAGCAGCGCGGCGCGGGCTGGTGCTGCGCCTGAAGCCCACCGCCTCGGGCGTGAACATGATCGCAGGCGCGCTGGGCGTGCCGGTGGAAGCGCTGGAGGCCGTGCTCAAGCCCTCGATCGAGGAGGTCGCTGCCGAGGCCGACCTGTGCGTGAGCTTCGGTCAGCCGACCACCGGCAGCATCAGCTTCCTGGCCAGCGGTTGCTACCTGCTGCATGCCTCCCGCACGCTATGGCCGACGGACTATGCGTCGTCGCCGGCCTACTTTGCCGACGGCACGGTGGATTGCCTGTATGCCGACGAGGCACTGGCCGAGATCGAGGCGATGCTCGTCGACGACCAGCGCTTCGCGCAGCGCGCCCGGCGGCAGTTCGACGACTTCGAGCGCCGGCTGTCGCGCGGCAGCGGCTTCCTGTTCGATCCGGAAGAGGCCTGAGCGGCCCCGCGGCCGCTCTCAGGCGGCCAGCTCGGCCGGCAGCGTGTGGCTCGCTTCGAGCGACCCTGCGCGGCATGCATCGCCGCGGTCTTCACGCCGCCATCACGGCTCGCCGGCACGAAGAAAGGCGCCAGGCGGTCGTCGCCAATCAGCACCGGCACCGGCCAGCGTGCAGCGGTCGAGCGCCGCGCGGCAGCGCCGCGAGGGTGACCACCACCGATTGCACCGGCGCCGCACCGGCGGCCGCGCCCTGCTGGCGAAGTCGGCGGGCCACGCTCTCGCGGTCGGTCACCGGGCGCAGCTCCTGCAGCTCCCAGCCGGCCTGTGCGGCGGCGGCGGGCAGCTGCTGCGCCCAGCGCGCGCGCTGCCAGTCCTCGCCGGCGGCCACGGCCATGCGCAGCTGCATCTTGGCGCCGGCGCGGGCGGCGCGGCGCAGCTCGGCGAACAGCGGCGCACTGTCGGCAATGGCGCCCAGCACGTCGTTCAGGCGGATTCCGTCGAGCGTGCCGTCGGCCAGCGGGAAGCGGCCCTGCGCATCGAGCTGGATCTCGTGGCCGAAATTCATCCAGCCGGGAATGTGCTCGTCGGCGGCATCGATGTTCAGCACCTTGGCGCGCTGGTCGAAGCGCTGCACGCGCTCCGACAGGTAGGTGCTCGACTGCTTGCCGCGCACGCTCCAGTTGCTGAAGGTCTTGGAGGCATGGCTGCGGTAGTACTGCTCCTCGTCGGAGAGCTGGCCTTCCACCGCATACCAGGGAGTGTGCTCGACGACATAGGGCCGGCCCAGGCGCAGCGCGCGGTCGTCGATCGAGAAGCCGGAGCGCGCCGGGTACAGCGCGAAAGTGGTGTCGATCGGCGCGGCGAAGACGCCCGGCGCCACCGGGTGCTCCCAGAACTGGCTCTCCCACTTGCGCACGGTGTCGGCATCGGCATAACCGTCGGGCAGGTTGTCGATGCGCAGCGCCGGGCCGACCTTGCCGGCATCCGGATAGCGGCGCAGCGTCTCGTAGAGCTTGCCCACAGGTCGGCCGGGCAGAACTCGGCCGGCACGATGTCGGAGTCGGTCAGCACGTAGGGCGTGTCGAGCACCTCGTGCACACGCTGCTGCCACAGCACGTAGGGGCCGTGGTTCTGCGGCAGGCGCAGCACGTTGACGCCCTGCGGCAGTGCGTCGTAGTACTGCAGCAGCGGCGGGTAGGTGGAGGCGTTGTCGAGGATGACGATCTTGCGCGTGCCGCCGGCGCGCAGCCAGTCGATCAGCCGCACCATCGCCTCGTGGCGATTGCGGTTGACGATGAAGACGGGAATGTCGCGCCAGTCGAGCACGACGGCGGCCGCGGCCGGCCCGCCGGCATCCAGGCGCAGGTGCTGCGCGCCGGATTCCACGAGCAGCCAGGCGGCGTCTTCCAGCAGCATGTCGGTGCGGCCGGCGGCCAGCACAAATTGCGCGTCCTGCCGGTGCAGGGCCAGCGCGAGCTTGGCGCCGCTGCTGTCGCCGCCTTGCAGCGTCACCACTGGCTGGCGTGCGCTGCCACCCTCGGCCGCGAAGCTGCCCGACAGGCACTCGAGAAAGCCCGGCGGCAGCTCGGCGCTGGCGTCGCAGCGCACGACGATGCGGCCGCTCGCCAGCCGCGCGGCGCGATTGAAGCCGAGGTGCAGCGCGCCGCCCTGGCCACGCGGATCGGCGAGCAGCCAGTCGAGCTGCTGGCGCACCGGCTCCGGCACGGCGAGGCCGGCGGCGCACACGCCGATCACCTCGAAGCGCTCGCGTGGCACTGACTGCCCGGCGAGCGCACGCAGCACCGTGAGGCAGCGCCCGGCGGCATCGAGCTCGATCAGGATGCTGAAGTCCAGATCCGGCGGCGGGTTGGTATTCATCGGGCGACTCCGTGTCGGCAGCGGCACCGGCAGGTTGCCGGACTTGAGCACAATCTACCGGCCGGCCGTCGCGTCGATCGGCCCATGAGACACCGCTTTTCCGTCCAGTTACGAGGGCTTACCGGATGAAGTTGACGAAGGCCACCAGCCTCGCCGCCGCCGCACTGGTTGCCGGCTGTGCCGCCACCACCCCCGCACCCGCGACCGACGTCCACGGCACCTGGGTGATCGAGCAGGCCCGTGCCGAGCCCATCCTCGACAAACGCCGAGCGCGCACGGTGCTCGGCCGCGACGGCCGGCTCTCCGGCCACAACAGCTGCAATGCGATGAACGGCAGCTTCACGCTGGAGGGCGACCGCATCCGCATCGGCCCGATCGCCACCACGCGCTTGGCCTGCCCGGAGCTGCTGCGCGAGCAGGAAGACCGCATCCTCACCGCGCTGGAACTCGCCGTCACCGCGCGCGTGCGGCCCGACGGGCTGCTGGAGATCCGCGATGCCGACGGCCGCGGCCTGCTGCGCGCGACGCGAGAGCCGGCGCCCTGAGCGGCGGCAGCCTCAGAAGGCGGCCGTGACGATCGCGCCGATCGCGGAGGGCTCCACCACCATGTCGATGTGGCCGAGCCCGGGCAGCAGCTTCACCTTCAGCCGCGGCTGGATCGGCTCGAGCAGCGGCGCATAGGCCTCCGCGCGGAACAGCTCGTCGTTCGCGCCGACGATCACCGTGGCCGGCCGGCGGATGGCGCGCACGTCGCCGAGGTAATCCTCGTGCGGCCGGAACGACAGCTGCAGCCGGTAGGAATACATCGTCGTGCGCTGCGCCGCCGCCTCGGGCGGCAGTGCGAATGCGAGCACCGGCAGGTGGCCGAAGGCCTCGATGCCGAGCCGGTCGAGGATGGTCAGCGCCACCGCGCGGGGCATGTTGACCTTCACCCAGCCGCCGGTGTCGGGCCGGGCCGTCGGCGCCTTCTGGTGCAGCATCGGCGAGACCATCACGTAGCGGTCGAACCGCTCGCCGTTGGCCCCGCCGGCGGTGCGCAGCGTGAAGCCGCCTCCGGAGGAGAAGCCGATCATCGACAGCGCCGCGCCGGGATGGCGGCGCTTCAGTTCGGCCACCACGTCGGCGATGTCGTCGTCGAGCTGGCCGACCTTCGGCACGTCGCCGCGCGGGCCGCTGGCGCCGTGTCCGCGCATGTCCAGCGCATAGGCGGCGATGCCGGCCTCGGCCAGCGCCAGGCCCACGCGGTGCATGTTGCGGCTGTCGGCCGAGGAGCCGTGCACCAGCACCGCCACGCGCTGCGACTGCGCCGGGCCGTAGGCGCGAAAGGCGAGGGCGGCGCCGTCGCGGGCCGCCAGCTGCTGCAGCGGCGGCAGGCCGCTGGTGTCGATGCGGCGGGCAGCCTGCGCGATGCTGGCCAGCGGCGGCGGCGGCTGCATCGGCCACAGCACCATCGCCGCCAGCACCGCCAGCAGCACCAGCAGGGTGATGACGAGGTGGCGCAGCAGCCGGGGCAGAACGGGGCGGGTGGTGGTGTTCATGGCCGCCAGCGTAGGGCCGGCGCGGCGCCGGGTCGCGCGCCGCGCGACGAACGGTTCCGGGCTGGCGCCAGATGCGCCTACAGGCCCGCGAGGAACGCGTCGTAGCGCGCGCAGAAGGCGTCGGGCTGCTCGAAGTAGGGCATCGCGCCGGTGTCGAGCACGTCGAAGCGCCAGTTCGGCCGGTTCTCGTAGTAGCGCTTGCCGCGGTAGTCGACGAAGTCGCCGCGCTGGCCGTGCACCATCCACACCGGCATCGTCAGCTGGTCGTAGACGCGGTGGATGTCGGCGCTGAACAGCGCGCCGGAGAGGAAGTACAGCGGTGCATGCCGGGCCTCGGGCGGCCGGGTAATCGCCACGTCGTACTGCCAGAGGTCTTCGTCGATCTGCCGCGACCCCCAGGTCTTCTCGAGGAAGAAGCGGATCACGCCCGGGCGCGTGAGGCCGCGGAACAGCGCCCCGCTCCACAGCGGCTGGGCGAGCACGCGGTGCAGCCCCGGCACCGCGCGGGTGCTGCCGGTGGCGCCGACGCGCCGGCTGGTGCCGTTGAAGCCGGTCGGGCTGACCAGCGCCACGCTGGAAAAGCGCGTCGGCTGCTCGGCCGCGGCACGCGCGGCGAATTCGCCGCCGAGCGAGACCGCGAGCATGTCGATCGGCGCCAGGCCATGGCGGCGCTGCACCTCGGCGGCGATGGCCAGCACCGCATCGGTCATCAGCCGCGGCGAATAGGCGCGCTCGCTGCGCTCGGAGAGGCCGAAGCCGGGCAGGTCCAGCGCATACACCGGCCGCCCGGTGCGGTAGCGGTCGAACAGCGGCCGCACCTCGCGCGCCGAGCCAGCGGCATTGACGCTGTGCACCAGCAGCAGCGGCCGCGCCTGCGCCGCATCGCCCGGCGGCACGCCGGCATAGGCGTGGATGCGCCCGGTGGCGGTGTCGACGATGTCGAAGGCCTCGCCGCCGAGGGCGGGGGCAGGGTGTGGAGGTCGGTCATCGGTGGACGAGTCTAGCCCCCGCGGCAGGCGGGACGCCCGCTTCGTGACCGGTTGCACATCCGGACACAGTTGCAGCCCGCGCTTGTAGGAAAAAGCCTGACAAGCGCTCTGGATGAAAGTGGACTCAAGCCCTGGAGATGGGCTGATGTTCCAGCCCAATCCCGCTGCTCACAATTCGTTCCATGCCGTCACGAAAGGCGGCGATTGAAGTCAGTGACGAACAACGAAGAGCAAACGAACCGGAGCCAACGCAAATGAACGCCGACCAGATCCTCACCGAAATCCGCGAAGCCAACCTGTCCTACCTGATGCTGGCGCAGAGCCTGATCCGCGCCGACCGCGAGCAGGCGCTGTTCCGCCTCGGGCTGAACGAGGAGACCGCCTCGATGATCGCGCTGCTGACGCCGGCGCAGATGATGAAGATCGCCGCCGGCAACACGCTGCTGTGCAAATTCCGCATGGACGACGAGCTGGTCTGGGGCCTGCTCACCAACCACGGCAAGTCGGCCGCCAACGACACCACGAGCCGCCTGCACGCCGCCATCCTGATGGCCGGCCGTCACCAAGAGGCGGCCTGATCATGGCCCGCGTGAAGTCGATCCTGACCGAGGCCAAGCAGATCGAGCGTGCGGTCACGCTGATCCACCTCGGCGCGCGCCTGCAGGTGCTGGAATCCGAGACGGATCTCTCGTACGAGCGGCTGCTGCGCCTGTACAAGGAAGTCTCCGGCAAGTCCCCGAGCAAGGGCCAGCTGCCGTTCTCGACCGACTGGTTCATGACCGGCAGCCGAACATCCACGCCAGCCTGTTCCTCAACATCCACGAATACCTGAACAAGGTGGCCGAGCTCGACGAGATCGACACCGTGATCAAGGCCTACCAGCTCTACCAGGAGCAGACCACCGCCCAGGGCCTGGAGGCGCTGCTGTCGGTGACCCGCGCTGGCGCCTGGTGAAGTTCGTCGACAACGGCATGCTCTCCATGACGAAGTGCTCGAAATGCGGGGGCCACTTCGTGACCCATCCGCACGAGATCGCGAAACACTACGTCTGCGGCCTGTGCAACCCGCCGGCCCGCGCCGGCAAAGGGCAACGCGGCCGGGGCCATCAAGATGGACACCGGCATGGGCAGCGCCGCCGGCGCGATCCGGATGGACGCCCACTAAAGTCTGCCGGCGCCTGGCCGACAACCAGTGCAGGAATCGTTTTTCTTGCTTGTCTCCTCCTGGCACGTCCCTAGTGCCTTCGAAGCGGATCCCTCGGGATCCGCTCTTTTCTTTCAGGGTCCGGTTTCCCTGCGCATCTCCGGCCTTCGGCCGCTCAAGACGCCCCCAGCATTGCCGATAAGTGAGCGAAGCCGCCGTGCTGATGGAGCGCGGCGCACCACCACGAAACCGCGCAAGTCATGTTCGTCATCATCGGTTGGGTCGTTGCGATGGGCTGCATCTTCGGCGCCTACATCGTGCACGGGGGCAACATGGGGGTCATCCTCAAGGCGCTGCCCACGGAGATGCTCGCCATTCTCGGCGGCGCGATCGGCGCCTTCGTGGTCAACAACCAGCCCAAGGTGCTGAAGGCCACGATCGGCGGCCCGGCCGGCGTGTTCAAGGGCTCGAAGTACACCAAGGCGCGCTACATGGAACTGCTGGCGCTGCTGTACGACATCCTGCAGAAGGCGCGCAAGGAAGGCCTGATGTCCATCGAGAAGGACGTCGAGGAGCCGCACAGCTCGGCGCTGTTTCAGAAATACGCCACCGTCGGCAACGACCACCACGTGGTCGAGTTCGTGACGGATTACCTGCGCATGATGGTCTCGGGCAACCTCAATGCGCACGAGATCGAATCGCTGATGGACAGCGAGATCGAGACCCACCACCACGAGGCGCATGCGCCCGCCGCCGCGGTGGCGCGCGGCCGGCGCGCTGCCGGCCTTCGGCATCGTGGCCGCGGTGCTTGGCGTGGTCAACACGATGGGTTCGGTCGGCCAGCCGCCGGCGGTGCTCGGCGGCATGATCGGCTCGGCGCTGGTCGGCACCTTCCTCGGCATCCTGCTGGCCTATGCCGTGGCCGAGCCGCTGGCCGGCCTGATGGAGCAAAAGGTCGACGAGGGCTCCAAGGAATTGCAGTGCATCAAGACCACGCTGCTGGCCAGCATGCAGGGCTACGCGCCGCAGGTGGCCGTCGAGTTCGGCCGCAAGGTGCTGTACTCGACCGAGCGCCCCACGTTCAGTGAGCTGGAAGGCCACGTGAAGGGGAAGAAGTAAATGGCCGGCGACAGCAAGAAGCTCCAGCCGATCATCGTCAAGAAGATCAAGAAGGGCGGGCACGGACACCACGGCGGCGCCTGGAAGATCGCCTATGCCGACTTCGTGACGGCGATGATGGCCTTCTTCCTGCTGATGTGGCTGCTCGGCTCCACCACCGAGGGCGACAAGAAGGGCATCGCCGACTACTTCAACTCGCCGCTGAAGATCGCCATGTTCGGCGGCTCCGGCTCGGGCGATTCGTCGTCGATCATCAAGGGCGGCGGCGCGGACCTCTCGCGCAGCGGCGGGCAGGTCAAGCAGGGCGAGATCGAGGCCAAGAAGCGCACCATCAACCTGCAGGCGCTGAAGGAAGAGCAGAAGCGCGCCGAGATGGCCAAGCTCAAGGCCATCAAGGAGAAGGTGGAGGAGGTGCTGGCCTCCAACCCGAAGCTGGCCGCACTGAAATCGCAGATCCGCCTGGACATGACGGCCGACGGCCTGCGCATCCAGATCGTCGACGAACTCAACCGCGCGATGTTCGACAGCGGCAGCGCCGTGGTGCAGCCGCACATGCGCGAACTGCTGCGCGAGATCGGCTCGGTGCTCGCCGAGGTGCCCAACCGGCTCACGCTCGAGGGCCACACCGATGCGCAGCCGTTTGCCGCCGGCGAGCGCGGCTACAGCAACTGGGAGCTTTCCAGCGACCGGGCCAATGCCTCGCGGCGCGAGCTGGTGGCCGGCGGCATGCCCGACGACCACGTGCTGCGCGTGCAGGGCCTCGCCTCCAGCCAGCTGATCGAGCCCGCCAACCCGGCCAGCCCGGCGAACCGCCGCATCAGCATCATCGTGATGAACCGCGAGGCGGAAGACCGCATCCTGCGGCCCGGCGCGCCGAGCGAGCCCGAACCGGCCGAACAACCTGCGCTGGTCGATCACAAGGTGGTGGAGCCGGTCTCAACTTTCGTGCCGCCCGCCCGATAACCACCCGACCCCGTCCGCAACGAGGACCGACATGAGCAACCCCACCGACCTGAAATTCCTGATCGTCGACGACTTCTCCACCATGCGGCGCATCGTGCGTGGTCTGCTCAAGGAGATGGGCTGCAACAACGCCGAGGAGGCCGAGGACGGCGCCGCGGCGCTGAACATGCTCAAGAGCGCGAAGTTCGACTTCGTGGTCAGCGACATCAACATGCCGAACATGAACGGCTTCGAGCTGCTCACCGCGATCAAGAAGGACGAATCGCTGAAGCACCTGCCGGTGCTGATGGTCACTGCCGAGGCGCGCAAGGAAGACATCGTGCGCGCCGCCCAGGAGGGCGCCGCCGGCTACATCGTGAAGCCCTTCACGAAGGCAACGCTGGAGGAGAAGGTGCAGAAGATCATGCAGAAGCTCGCCGCCACCGCCTGAGCGCCCGACGCCAACCTAGGGACCACACAATGAAGATGGACGACCTGTCGGACTGGCGCCCCAGATGGCTGCCGGCGCCTCGCCCGAAGTGTTCCACCAGCTCGGCATGATCACGCGCCAGCTGCACGACACGCTCACCCAGCTCGGCGTGATGCCCAAGCTGCAGGTGGCTGCCGATGGCCTGCCCGATGCGCGCAGCCGGCTCAACTACATCGCCAACAAGACCAGCGACGCTGCCAACAAGGTGCTGAACTCGGTCGACCAGGCCAAGGCCGACCATGCCCACATCTCCAGCGAGACCCGGCGCATCGCCGAGGCGATCGTCAAGGATCCGGTCAAGGCGGTCGCCTCGGGCGCGGTGATGAACTTCGTCGGCGACGTCGAGGCCGCCACGGCGCGCATCGACGGCCACCTGACCGACATCATGATGGCGCAGGACTTCCACGACCTCACCGGCCGGTGGTGGCCAAGGTGGTCTCGCTGGCCACCGAGCTGGAAGACAGCCTCGTGAAGCTGCTCGTGCAGGCCGCGCCGCCCGAGCAGGCGCAGAAGGTGGAATCGGCCGTGCTCAACGGCCCGGTGGTCAATCCGGAAGGCCGCACCGACGTGGTGAAGGACCAGGCCGAGGTCGACGACCTGCTGGCCAGCCTCGGCTTCTAGCCAACTCCTGCACACCCTGCGACGAGGGCCGCGATAAGCGGCCCTTTTGCGTTCTCTTCCGCCTCAAGTTTCCGGACCCGCCCGGAACAATGGCACGGCCCCCTCCCGATGGGGCGTCACGCCATGGCCGACCAGGACGCACAGGACCGCAATCTCCCAGCCTCAGCCCGCAAGCTGCAGAAAGCACGCGAGCAGGGGCGGTGCCGCGTTCGCGCGACCTCGGCCACTTTGCCGCCATCGCCGTGGGCGGTGCGGTGGTGGTGGCGGCGATGCCCTGGGCCAGCGGATGGCTGAAGGTTCGGCTGGCGCAGGCGCTGCAGTTCGACGCGCGCAGCGTGGCGCGCCCCGAGGCGATGCTCGAGCGCCCGGCCGAGCTGGCCGCCTCGATGATGTGGATGGTGCTGCCGCTGGGCGTGCTGATGACGCTGGTGGCGGTGGGCGTGAGCGCCGCCTCGGGCGGCTGGAACTTCACGCTCAAGCCGCTGCAACCCAAGTTCGCCATGCTCGACCCGATCGCGGGCGTCGGCCGGCTGTTCTCCAAGCAGCAGATGATCGAGGCGCTGAAGGCCTGCGTGCTGGCGCTGATCCTCGGCACCATCGGCGCGCTGTACCTGAAGGCGCATGTCGGCGACTTCACCGCGATGCTCGGCATGAGCCTGCCGGCCGCGGTGGAAGCCGGCGCCACCACGGTGCTCGGTGGCATCGCGATGCTGGTGCTGGCACTCGCGGCCTTCGCCATCGTCGACGTGCCGCTGCAGCGCAAGCTGCACGCCGACCGCCTGAAGATGAGCCACCAGGAGGCCAAGCAGGAGCACAAGGAGTCCGAGGGCAACCAGGAGGTCAAGGGCAAGCAGAAGGCCAAGATGCGCGAGGTCTCGCGCCGCCGCATGCTGGCCGCGATCCCGAAGGCCGACCTGGTGGTGATGAACCCCACCCACTATGCCGTGGCCCTCAAGTACGAGGACGGCAGGATGGGCGCGCCGCGCGTCGTCGCCAAGGGTGTCGACCTGCTGGCGATGAAGATCCGCGACGTGGCCAAGGAGTCGCAGGTGCCGGTGCTGCAGGCGCCGATGCTCGCCCGCGCGCTGTACGCCCACACCGGGCTGGACCAGGAGATTCCGCAGGCCCTCTTCGCCGCGGTGGCCCAGGTGCTGGCCTACGTCTACCAGCTGCGCGCCGCGATGGCCGGCCGCGGCCCGGCCCCCGGCGAGTTGCCCGAGCTGCCGGTGCCGCCCGAACTCGACCCGCACCAGAAGGCCGTTCCTGACATGGAGCTCTACGAATGAACCCCGTGCTGAAGCAGCTGCAGGGCATCTTCGGCGCCGACGGCCGCGCGCTGCGCGCGCTGATGGCGCCGGTGGCCGTCGTGCTGATCCTGGCGATGATGGTGCTGCCGCTGCCGGCCTTCGCGCTGGACCTGCTGTTCACCTTCAACATCGCGATGGCGCTGATGGTGCTGATGGTCGCGGCCTACATGGTGCGGCCGCTGGATTTCGCCGCCTTCCCGACGGTGATCCTGCTGACCACGCTGCTGCGCCTGTCGCTGAACGTCGCGTCCACCCGCGTCGTGCTGATGGAAGGCCACACCGGTCCCGGCGCGGCGGGCAAGGTGATCGAATCGTTCGGCCACTTCCTGATCGGGGGCAACTTCGCCGTCGGCCTGATCGTCTTCGCGGTGCTGGTGGTGATCAACTTCATCGTCGTCACCAAGGGCGCCGAGCGCATCGCCGAAGTTGGTGCGCGCTTCACGCTGGATGCGATGCCCGGCAAGCAGATGGCGATCGACGCCGATCTCAATGCCGGCCTGATCGACGAGAAGGAAGCGCGCCGCCGCCGCCAGGAAGTCGGCGACGAGGCGGAGTTCTTCGGCTCGATGGATGGTGCCAGCAAGTTCGTGCGCGGCGATGCGATCGCCGGCCTGCTGATCCTGTTCATCAACATCGTCGGCGGCTTCATCATCGGCGTGGCGCAGCACGGGCTGTCGGCGGGCGAGGCGGCCAACAGCTACATCCTGCTGGCCATCGGCGACGCGCTGGTGGCGCAGATCCCGGCGCTGCTGATCTCGGTGGCCACCGCGATGGTGGTGTCGCGCGTCGGCAAGGAGCAGGACGTCGGCAACCAGATCGCCAAGCAGGTGTTCAACTCGCCGCGCTCGCTGGGCATCACGGCCGGCATCGTCGGTTCGCTCGGACTGATCCCGGGCATGCCCAACCTGGTGTTCATCACCATCGCCTCGGCGCTGGGGTATGCCGCCTGGTGGATGAAGGAGCGCGACCGCAAGCTCAAGGAGCGCGAGCCGGTGCGCCCGGCCGAGGCCGCGCAGGCCAACCCGGAAGCGACCTGGGACGACCTGCAGCCGGTCGACACGCTGGGCCTGGAAGTGGGCTACCGGCTGATCGCGCTGGTCGACAAGAGCAAGCAGGGCGACCTGCTCGCCCGCATCAAGGGCGTGCGCAAGAAGTTCGCGCAGGACGTCGGCTTCCTGCCGCCGCCGGTGCACATCCGCGACAACCTCGAGCTCAAGCCCAGCGCCTACCGCATCACGCTGCGCGGCGCGGTGGTCGGCGAGGGCGAGGCCTACCCCGGCATGCTGCTGGCCATCAACCCCGGCGGAGCGAGCACCAACCTCATCGGCACGCGCACCGTCGACCCCGCCTTCGGCCTGCCGGCGGTGTGGATCGAGGAGCGCCAGCGCGAAGCAGCGCAGATGGGCGGATTTACGGTGGTTGATTGCGCGACCGTCGTGGCGACCCATCTTTCACACTTGATGCAACTCCACGCGGCCAAGTTGCTGGGACGCGTCGAGACCCAACAGCTGGTCGAACACGTGACCAAGCTGGCCCCGAAGCTGATCGAAGACGTCGTGCCCAAGATGGTCGGAATCGCCACCCTGCAAAAGGTCCTCCAGCTGCTGCTGGAAGAGGGCGTGCACATCCGCGACATGCGCTCGATCGTCGAGTGCACGGCCGAGCACGCCGCCACGGTGACCGACCCGGCCGAACTGGCCCGCCGCATCCGCATCCACCTCGCGCCGGCGATCGTCCAGCAGATCTACGGTCCGGCGAAGGAGCTGGACGTGATCGCCCTCGAACCCGACCTCGAGCGTCTGGTGACGCAGGCGCTGAACTCGCCGCACGGCGCGGTGCTCGACCCCGGCGTGGCCGACACGCTGGCCCGGCGCGCCGCCGAATCGGCACAGCGCCAGGAAGACCTGGGCGTGCCGGCCTGCCTGCTGGTGCCCGACATGATCCGCGCCCCGATGGCGCGCCTGCTCAAGCGTGCCGCGCCGCGACTGCGCGTGCTCGGCCACAGCGAGATTCCTGAAACGCACTCGATCCGCATCGGCTCGGTGATAGGAGCACAGTCATGAACTGCAAACGCTTCACGGCGCGTACCTCGCGCGAGGCCCTGACCCTGGTCCGCCGGGCCTTCGGCGAAGACGCCGTCGTGCTCTCGACCAAGCCCTGCGCCGAAGGCGTGGAGGTGCTGGCGATGGCGCCGGAAGGCATGGCGCACATCGAGCAGCTGTCGGCCTCCGCCCCGAAGGTGTCGGCCCCGGCCGTCAAGCAGACGCCGCCGGCGCGCAAGGGCAAGACGCTCGCCGAGCGCATCGAGCCCGAGGTGGCGCCGGTGGAGGACGACGTGCGCAAGCTGTCGATGAGCACGCTGTCGTTCCAGGATTTCGTGCGCGAGCGCATGCTCAAGCGCCGCCAGGATGCGATGAGCGAGGCCTCGCGCTTCCCCGACGATGCGGTGGACATGCCGATCATCGGCTCGTACACCGAAGTGCCGCCCACGCCGCCGGTGCAGCCGATGCCGGCAGCACCCGCCCGCGCCGCCGCGCCGCAGGCCGCCGCCCGCGCCGCCGAGCCGGTGGTCGAGCGCACCAGCCCGCTGCAGGCGCGCATGAGCGGTTCGACCGCGATGCCCGCTGCGCGCCCCGTACCCGCCGTGCCGGTGCTGCACGACGTGCCGGCCGCCGAGCCCGCCGCGCCGGTGGCCACGCGCCGCGAGCAGGAGGAGATGATCAAGGAGCTTCGCCAGGTCAAGGGCCTGATCGAGGAGCGCTTCGGTGCGCTGGCCTTCATGGAGAAGCTGCAGCGCCAGCCGGCGCAGGCGCGGCTGACCCAGCGGCTGCTCGACTGCGGCTTCTCGCCGGCACTGATCCGCAAGCTCGCCGAGGCGATGCCCCACGAGGTCACCGACGAGATGAGCTGGGCCGGCTCGGTGCTCGAGCGCAACATCCTCACCGGCGAGGCCGACGGCGCACTGGAAGACCAGGGCGGCGTGTACGCGATGGTCGGCGCCACCGGCGTCGGCAAGACCACCTCCACGGCCAAGATCGCCGCGGCGTTCGCCGCCAAGTACGGCGCCGGCAACCTCGGCCTGATCACGCTCGATGCCTACCGGCTCGGCGCCCACGAGCAGCTGCGTGCCTACGGCCGCATCCTCGGCGTGCCGGTGCACACCGCGCACGACCGCGCCTCGCTGGAAGACCTGCTGGAGCTGCTGGCGGGCAAGAAGATGGTGCTGATCGACACCGCCGGCATGGCGCAGCGCGACAGCCGCACCCGCGAGCTGCTCGACATGCTGCAGCACCGCGCGATCAAGCGCCTGCTGGTGGTCAATGCCGCCAGCCAGGGCGAGACCATCGAGGACGTGATGATCTCCTACCGCGCCGCCAGCTGCGCCGGCGTGGTGCTGTCCAAGCTCGACGAGGCCGTCAAGCTCGGCCCGGCGCTCGACGCGCTGATCCGCCACAAGCTCAAGGTGGTGGGCGTGGCCAACGGCCAGCGCGTGCCGGAAGACTGGCACCGCCTGTCGGCCAATGCGCTGGTGCACCGCGCGCTGCGCGGCGGCGGCAGCTCGGCCTACAAGCTCGACGCCGGCGACGTCAACCTGATCTTCGCCGCGCCCCGCAGCGGCCTGCTGCACGGCATGGCCGCGCACTGAAGTTTCTCGCCGCCAGACACCAACAACAACGCCAGACAACCCGCTCCCACGCCCGACGATGCGCGACTTCGATTCCCGCCCCCTGCCGCTGGACCAGGCCGATGGCCTGCGCCGGCTGTTTGCCCGGAACCGCGTGAAGATGATTCCCGTGGTCTCCAACCCGCACGTGGCCTTCGGCGGCGTGATGCTCGAGCGCCTGTGCGCCGGCTTCACCGAGCTGGGCCTGCAGGTGCTGGTGGTTGATGCCTCGGAGCGCGCCAGCGCGCCTTCGAGCTGGCGGTGATGGACCTGCGCGATGCGATCGAGCCGCTGGCCGAAGGCGTGTCCTACCTCGCCGCGCGCGGGCTGCCGATCCGCCACGTCGATGCCACCGGCTCGACCGCGCCCTTCCTGACCGCGCTGACCGATGCCGCGCCGCGCGCCGAGGTGATCCTCGTGCACGCGCCGGCCAACGAACTCTGCCGCCTCTTCGCGCGCAGCGCCGAGCTCGCCCGCCGCAGCGGCGACGAAGCCGCCCTGGTGCGCCCGCTGCTGCTGGCCGACGACCGGCCGGCCAGCGTCACCCACGCCTATGCCGCGCTGAAGCTGCTGACGCAGCGCGCCGGTCTGGTGGTGCACGACCTGCTGCTCGGCGCCGCGCCGAATTCGCCGCGCGCCGAGCGCATAGCGATCCAGCTGGCCACCTGCGCCGACGACTTCCTCGGTGCGGTGCTGCGCGACTGGGTGCGCATCGATCCGGCCACCGATCCGAGCGAGGCGCCGAGCGAGGGCCTGCGCCGCTGGGTGCGCGAGGCGCTGCGCCTGGACGCGCAGCCGAGCGCCCCGGCCTCGCTGGCCGCGCCGTACTACGTCGACCGCCCGCAGCGTGCCGCCGAAGCACGTCGGGTGATGAACTGAATTCCGGGAGCTGATCGATGTACACCGCCAAGGGCCGCCTCGACCTCGATTCGATGCTCAAGCAGTACAGCCCGCTGGTGCGGCGCCTCGCCCACCAGATGATCGCCAAGCTGCCCGCCAACGTGGAGCTCGACGACCTGATCCAGGTCGGCATGATCGGCCGGCCGATGCCCTCAGCCGCTTCGACGAGGCGCAGGGCGTGCAGTTCGAGACCTTCGCGACGCAGCGCATCCGCGGCGCGATGCTCGACGAGCTGCGCGGCAACGACTACCTCTCGCGCGGCACCCGCAAGCAGCAGCGCTCGATCGAGAGCGCGGTGCACAAGCTCGAGCAGAAGCTCGGGCGTGCGCCGGCCGAGAGCGAGATCGCCCGCGAGATGGGCATGAGCCTGACCGAATACCAGGAGCTGCTCGGCAAGGTGCGTGGCACCCAGCTGGTCTACCTGGAGGACATGAGCGGCGACGAGGGCGACAACGACTACCTCGACCGCCACGTGGCCGACGAGCAGGCCAACCCGCTCGCGCAGCTGCAGGACCATCGCATGCGCGAGGCGCTGGTCGAGGCCATCAAGCACCTGCCCGAGCGCGAGCAGTACGTGATGTCGATGTACTACGAGCACGACATGAACCTGAAGGAGATCGCGGCGGTGCTCAAGGTCACCGAATCGCGCGTCTGCCAGCTGCACAGCCAGTCGATCGCTCGGCTGCGTGTGAAGCTGCGCGAATACTGATCAACCCAGAAGGGGCCCGCCATGCTGAGCCTGCTGCGCCGCGAGAGCGGCACCGACGCCACGACCGACACCCCGCCGGCCGCCGCCGGTGCCGATGCCGCGACGCTGCACGCCGCGGTGGCCTCCATCGCCGAGCGCGCCAGCTCGATGGGCCGCGAGGCCGCCGAGGTGCGCGGGGTCATCGACGACACGACCAAGGCCGCGCAACGCAGCGCGCAGGCCGTCTCGGCGCTCGCCCAGCGGGTGCAGGAGATCACCAGCGCACAGAACGCCATCGGCGGCACGACACGCGAGCACGGCCGCCGTCGACCGCGCACGCGACACCGTCGAGGGCGTGGGCCAGGAGGTCTCGGCGATCGTGGCCACGCTGCGCCGGTGGCCGATGCCGCCAGCGGCATCACGCAGATCGCGCTGCAGACGCGGCTGGTGGCCTTCAACGCCTCGGTCGAGGCCAAGCGCGCCGGCGAGGCCGGCCGCGGCTTCGGCGTCGTGGCCGATGCGGTGAAGGACGGCCGGCAAGGTCGAGGCCAGCTCCAAGCAGATCATGAGCACGGTGGCCGAGCTGAATGCGCGCATCGAGTCGCTGGCCTCCGAGATCCGCAGCGAGCCGGGTTCGGCGCAGCAGGGTGCCTTCCACCGCGCGCTGGCCGATGTGCAGGGCGGTGTCTCGCGCATCGCCGAGGCGGCCGACGGCAGCCGCGAGATCTGTGCCGATCTCGGCGAGCGCATGAATGCGATCGAGACCGAGATGCGCGGCACCGGCGCGGCGCTGGACGTCGCGATGACGCGCAGTGAATCCTTCCTGCGCGTGTCGGAACAGCTGATCGAGACGGTGGCGCAGTGCGGCATCGAGACCGAGGACACGCCCTACATCCGCGCCGCGCAGCACGCCGCGGCGCAGATCTCTCAATTGCTGGAAGGTGCGCTGCGCACCGGCGCGACGACGATGGCCGACCTGTTCGACGAGAGCTACCAGCCGATGCCCGGCACCAACCCGCCGCAGCACACGACGCGGTTCGTCGCGCTGGCCGACCGCCTGTTCCCGCAGGTGCAGGAGCATGCGCTGACGATCAGCCCGAAGGTGGTCTACTGCATCGCGGTCGACCGCAACGGCTACGTGCCCACGCACAACCAGAAGTACTGCCAGTCGCAGCGCGCCGGCGATGTGGTCTGGAACACCGCCAACAGCCGCTGGCGGCGCATCTTCAATGACCGCACCGGCCTCGCTTCCGCGCGCAACCAGCGGCCGTTCCTTCTGCAGACCTACCGTCGCGACATGGGCGGCGGCCATTTCGTGCTGATGAAGGAAGCGGCAGCGCCGATCGTCGTCGGCGGCCGCCACTGGGGCGGATTGCGCCGGCCTTCCAGTTCTGACGCTGTTCGCCGTGCCCCGCCTGGTCTGGCCGCTGCCGGCCCTGCTGGCCTGGGGCGCCTGCTGGGCGCTGTTCACCGTCCTCTCGCGGCTCGCGACCCCTTTGTCGATGTCGATCGGGCTGGCCGTCGCGCTCGGCATCGTGCTGGCGTTGCCGCTGTCCACACACTGGCGTCGGCTCTTCGTGGCCGCGGGCTTTCCGCTCTCGCTTGCCGCCTCGGGCACGGCGGCCGGCTTGCCCGGGTGGGCGGCTGATTGCGCTCGCGGCGCTCCTGCTGCTCTATCCGCTGAACACGGCGCGATGCGCCGATGTTCCCGACCCCGCACGAGGCCTTGCGAGGCTTGTCGTCGCTCGCGCCGCTGCACGGCGGCGCGCAGGTGCTCGACGCCGGCTGCGGCCTGGGCGACGGCCTGCGCGAATTGCGACGCGAGTACCCACTGGCCCGCATCGAGGGCGTGGAATGGAGCCGGCCGCTGCGCCTGGCGTGCGCGCTGCGCTGCCGGTTTGCGCGCGTTTCGCGCGGCGACCTGTGGGCCTCGGACTGGTCACGGCAGGATCTCGTCTACCTCTTCCAGCGCCCCGAGAGCATGCCGCGCGCGCTGGACAAGGCGCGCCGCGAGCTGCGCCCGGGCGCGGCTGGCCAGCCTGGAGTTCGAGGTGCCGGGCGTGCGGCCGACGCGGGTGCTGCGCCGCGATGGCGCGAGGCCCGTCTGGCTCTACCAGGGCACCGCTGCCCGCTGGAAAGGCTGAAACCGGCTGAAACGAATCTGTTCTCTGGATCGCTTGATTGGGAAAATTTTCCCAACTACAGTTCGCCCCATGGCTGAAGGCGCCGCGGGTGCCGGCCTGACGACCGGAGGAACAGACATGGACAAGACCAAGCGGCCGATTCGCGGCCTGTGGGGTGCGCTGCTGGGTACGGCAGTGGCGGGAGCGATGCTGGCGGCCTGCGGTGGCGGCGGCGGGGCGGCGTGACCGCCGGTGCGGCGGCCTCCGCGTATGCGGTCGGCCCGATCCGCGGCTTCGGCTCGATCATCGTCAACGGCGTTCGCTTCGACGACAGCCGCGCGCAGATCGAGGACGACGAGGGCCGCGGCCGTGGGCGTGACGACCTCCGCCTGGGCGCGATGGTCGAGGTGGAGAGCGGCAAGATCGACGACAGCACCGGCCGCGCCAGCGCCGACCGCATCCGCATCGGCAGCGAACTCGTCGGCGTGGTCGACAGCGTCAGCGGTAGCAGCTTCGCGATGCTCGGCCAGACGGTCGACGTGCGGCCCGAGACCGTGCTCGACGACTCGCTCGCGCTCGGCGCAGCCACCTGCCGGCGCTGCAGGGCAAGGTGGTCGAGGTGCATGCGATCTTCGACGCCGGCAGCGGCCACTACGTGGCCACGCGCATCGAGGCGGAGGACGGCGCGCTGCTGTTCAAGATCCGCGGCGCGATCAGCGCGCTGGACACCACGGCCAAGACCTTCCAGATCGGCACCGCGGTGATCAACTACGCCTCGGTGCCCGGCGCCGACGTGCCGGCCAACCTCGCCAACGGCGGGTGCTGCGCGTGAAGGTGAAGCCGCAGCAGGAGAACGGGCAGTGGATCGCCACGTCGCTGCGCAAAGGCGAGCGCAAGGTCGACGACCACGACGACGCGCGTCTGGTCGGCGGTGACCGCCTTCCGCTCGGCCACCGACTTCGACGTCAACGGCGTGAAGGTCGACGCCTCGCGGGCGCGCATCGACGACGGCCCGGTCACTGCCGATTCCCGCGTCGAGGTTCGTGGCCGCGCCAGCGACGGCAGCATCGTCGCCGAGCGCGTCAAGGTGGTCTCGGCCAGTGACGATATGGTGCGCGGCGTGGAACTGCACGGCGCCATCGGCAGCCTCGACAAGACCGCCAAGACCTTCGTGCTGCGCGGCGTGACGGTCAGCTACGCGGGCACCGTGACCTACGAGCGCGGCACCGAAGCGCAGCTGGCCGACAACCAGAACGTGGAGGTCAAGGGCGCGCTGTCGGCCGACGGCAAGACGCTGAATGCGGTGCTGATCCGCTTCGAAGACTGAGCACTGAGGGCAGCGCGCCACGCCGCGCTGC
Source organism: Piscinibacter aquaticus (assembly GCA_007994965.1). Lineage (GTDB taxonomy): Bacteria > Pseudomonadota > Gammaproteobacteria > Burkholderiales > Burkholderiaceae_C > Piscinibacter > Piscinibacter aquaticus. The sequence goes on from VOPW01000001.1 coordinate 394,366, forward strand.
ACACTGTTGCACGCTTTGGCGTGGGAACGGGCCCCGAAACAGGGGCTCGTTCCATTTCTGCGACGGGCGCGCGGCTAACATCACGGCCCATCGTGGTCGAAACCGACTCAACCTCCTCAGCCAGCCTGCCACCCGGTGAACAGCCTGCACTGCTCGATGCCGTGCGGGCGCTGCTGCAACCGCTCGCGCGGCTCGCCGTCGCCCGCGGGCTGACCCACGCCACGGTCGACGAGATGCTGCGCGCGGCCTTCGTGGACGTGGCCCACGCGGCCTATCCCCAACTGCTCGAGCACCGCCGCGTCAGCCGCATCAGCGCGGCCACCGGCATCAACCGGCGCGAGGTCACGCGGCTCGTCGAAGCCCGCAAGACGCAGCCGGCGCCGGCGCGTTCGTACCCGAGCGAGATCTTCGCGCGCTGGTCGACCCACTCCGAATACCTCGACCACGACGGCCGGCCGAAGGCGCTGCCGCGCCTGGGCACGGCGCCGAGCTTCGAGACGCTGGCCCAGTCCGTCACGCGCGACATGCACCCGCGCAGCCTGCTCGAGGAACTCATCCGCCTCGGCACGGCCGAGCACGACGAGACCACCGACACCGTGGCGCTGAACCGCGCGGCCTTCGTGCCCAAGGGCGACGAAGCGCGCATGGTCGGCTTCATGGGCGCCAACCTGGGCGACCACTTCAACGCCGCGGTCGACAACGTGCTGGCGGTGGGCAGCGAACACTTCGAGCAGGCCATCTATGCGGACGGCCTGTCCGACCAGTCACTGGCGCAACTGCGCGAACTGGTCACCCAGCACTGGCAGGCGATGACCAACGACTGGTGCCGCGCATCGAGAAGATGATCGCCGACGACGACGCCGCCGGCATCGGCAGCACCGCCGGCGCCGGCAATCGCATGCGCATCGGCGTCTTCAGCTACCGGGTGCCGGTCGATCCGCCGGCGCCGGCGGCGAAGACGCCCGCGGCGCGCAAGGCCGCCCCGCGGGCGCGCCGCCGCGAAGGAGAGACTTCATGAGCTTGCAGCCCCTGTTCACCTCATGCTGGCTGCGCTGGAGCGGCGCGCTGGTGCTCGCCGCGGCCGCCGTGGCCGCCGGCTGCGGTGGCAGCGTCGGCGTCGGCGGCACCGGTTCTTATGGCTCGGCACCGATCGAGGGTTTCGGTTCGGTCTACGTCGGTGGCATCAAGTACGACGACAGCGGCGCCAGCGTGGTCGACGAGGATGGCGCCGCCAGCTCGCGCAGCGCGCTGCGTCTGGGCATGACGGTGGAAGTGGAGGCCGGCGCGGTGGGCGGCACGGAAGCTGCGCCGACCGCCGTGGCCAACCGCATCCGCACGGTCAGCGAGATCGTCGGCGGCCTCGGCGGCCGATCCGGTGGCCGGCACGGTCGTCGTGTTCGACCAGACCGTGGTCGTCGGTGCCGACACCCTGATCGATCCGGTATTCGCCGGCGGTCTGGCCGGCATCGCGAACGGCACGGCGGTCGAGGTGTTCGGCAGCTTCGACGCGGCCAGGTCACGGTTTGTGGCCACCCGGATCGCGCCGCGAGACGGCACGCTCGCCGCCTACAAGGTGCGCGGCCCGGTAGCTTCGCTCGACACCACCGCGCGCACTTTCCGCGTCGGCACCGCGCAGTTCTCGTACGACGGCACGCTGCCGCTGCTGGCCGAAGGTGCCTACCTGCGCGTGCAGGCGCAGACGCAAGCCGTGGCCGGCCGGTGGCCGGTGCGCACCGTCGAGGCCGGGGTGCGCGCGCTGCCCGACCTCGAACGTGTGAAGCTGCGCGGCGGCATCACCCGATACGCCACCGACGCCGATTTCGACCTCAACGGCCAGCGCGTCGATGCGCGCACCGCCAACTTCATCGGCCGCCCGGGTGACCTGGCGCTGGGCAAGACGGTGGTGGTCGACGGCGCCAGCGCCGGCGGGGTGCTGATCGCCAGCAAGGTCCGGCTCGACGAGCGCGGCAGCGGCGGGCAGGGCAGCATCACGCTGCAGGGCGCCATCGAATCGCTGAATACCTCGGCGCGCAACTTCGTGCTGCGCGGATCGACGGTGGACTACAGCGGCAACAGCGTGCAGTTCGAGGGCGGTGACGCCGACGACTGGCCAACGGCCGCAGCGTGACGGTGGTCGGCAACCCGAGTGCCGGCGGCACGCGCGTGGCCGCGCGCCGCATCAGCTTCAACTGAGATCGGGCCCCGCGCGGCTCAGCCGGGCCGGGTGCGGTGCCGCGCCACCTGCGCGCGCACCTGCTGCGGTGCCGTGCCGCCCAGCACCTTGCGGGCATCGAGCGAGCCGCGCAGCGTGAGCACTGCGAACACATCCTCGCCGATCGCCGCGTGGAAGCCCTGCAGCGTGGCCAGCGGCAGCTCGGACAGATCGACGCCCTGCTGGATCGCCACCTTCACCGCATGGGCCACGGCTTCGTGCGCATCGCGGAAGGGCAGGCCCTTCTTCACCAGGTAGTCGGCGAGGTCCGTCGCGGTGGCGTAGCCGCGGCGCGCCGCGCGCTCCATCGCCTCGGGCTTGACGGCGATGCCGCCGACCAGTTCCGCAAAGATGCGCAGCGTGTCGCGCAGCGTGTCGACGGTGTCGAACAGCGGTTCCTTGTCTTCCTGGTTGTCCTTGTTGTAGGCCAGCGGCTGGCCTTCATCAGCGTCAGCAGCCCCATCAGGTGGCCGACCACGCGGCCAGTCTTGCCGCGCGCGAGCTCCGGCACGTCGGGGTTCTTCTTCTGTGGCATGATCGAACTGCCGGTGCAGAAGCGGTCGGCCAGATCGATGAAGCCGAAGTTCTGGCTCATCCACAGCACCAGCTCCTCGCTGAAGCGGGACACATGCACCATGCACAGCGAGGCGGCGGCGGTGAACTCGATCGCGAAGTCGCGGTCGCTCACGGCGTCGAGGCTGTTCTGGCAGACGCTGGGCTTGCCATCGTCATCCACCATGCCCAGCGTCCTGGCCACGCGCTCGCGGTCCAGCGGGTAGCTGGTGCCGGCCAGCGCGGCACTGCCCAGCGGCAGGCGGTTGGTGCGGCGGCGCACGTCGGCGGGCGCTCGGCATCGCGCGAGAACATCTCGACGTAGGCCAGCAGGTGGTGGCCGAAGCTCACCGGCTGCGCCACCTGCAGGTGCGTGAAGCCGGGCAAGATGACCTCGGCGTTCTTCTCGGCCAGATCGACCAGCGCACGCTGCAGCGCGGTGAGCAGCGCCGACAGGCCGTCGATCTCGTCGCGCAGCCACAGCCGCACGTCGGTGGCGACCTGGTCGTTGCGCGAGCGGCCGGTGTGCAGCCGCTTGCCGGCGTCGCCCACCAGCTGCGTCAGCCTTGCCTCGATGTTCAGGTGCACGTCTTCGAGCGCCAGCTTCCATTCGAAGGCGCCCGATTCGATCTCCTGGGTGATCTGCGCCATGCCGCGCTGGATGTCGGCCAGATCTTTTCCGGCGATGATGCCCTGCGCGGCCAGCATCTCGGCGTGCGCCGCCGCTGCCGGCGATGTCGGCCTTCCACAGGCGCTGGTCGAAGCCGACGCTGGCGGTGTAGCGCTGCACCAGCTCGCTCATCGGCTCGGAGAACAGCGCCGACCAGGCCTGGGCTTTCTTGTCGAGTTGGTTGGAGGACATGGCAGGAGGATCCGGGCAGGGGCGAGGCGCAACAAGGCGTGAACGTGGGGGCGGCGCGCGTCGACGAGCGGCCGTGTTTGGCGACAATGCGCGCTGCGCCGGCATTCTATTCGGCGCCCTCCGTCGTCCTACGCCGTCTCGAACCGAGCCGATGCCCACCGAGCCCAGCACCCTGCCTGCCAGCCCCGTGCGCGCCGACGCGCGCAGCACCGGGTTCGGCTCGACGCTGCTCGACACGCTGATGCCCGACGCCGCGGAGGGCGCGCCCGCCGAGCGGGTTCGGTGTTCGACGTCTGCCATGCCGGGGTGGTGCTGCGCACGCTGCTGGCCGCCGAGCTGGCAGTCGGCCTGGGCGTGCTGTTCGTCTCGATCAGCTTCGAAGCTGGCTTCAGCGCCTCGCACTGGCCTCGTCGGTGGCGGTGCCGGCCGTGCTGATCTGGCTGAGCACCGCTTGCCTCTTCAAGCGACCGCTGGGCGTGCTGGTGCCGTGGCTGCGCTGGGTCGCGGCGATCGGCATCGGTGCGCTGGCGCCGGTGCTGCCCGCGCTGCTGGTGCAATCGATCGGGCTCGACCTGCTCGGCGAGCATCCGCTGCTCGGTCCGGTGGCCGCCGGCGCCGCGGGTGCGGCAGCCGTCTATGGCTGGCTGCAGTTGCGCGCCCGCGGCCTGCTGCCGGCCGACACCACCGCGCGGCTGGCCGAGCTGCAGTCGCGCATCCGCCCGCACTTTCTCTTCAACACGCTGAACACCGCGCTGGCGCTGGTGCGCGTCGATCCGGCGCGGGCCGAGGTGTGCTCGAAGACTGGCCGAGCTGTTCCGCGTGGCGCTCACCGACATCGGCGAATCGGTGTCGCTGGCCGAGGAGGTGGAACTCGCGCGCCGCTACCTCGCGATCGAGCAGGTGCGCTTCGGCACGCGGCTGAACATCGTCTGGGAGCTCGACGAAGCGGCCGGCGAGGCCGCGTGCCGCCGCTGCTGCTGCAGCCGCTGGTCGAGAACGCCGTGCGCCACGGCGTGGAACCGGCGCCCGAAGGCGGCACGGTGCGCATCAGGACCCGCGTGAAGCTGGGGCGGGCGCAGGTGGTGATCGCCAACACGGTGCCGGCCGCACCTTCGCAGCCGGGTTCGGGCATGGCATTGAAGAACGTGCGCGAGCGGCTGCACCTGATGCACGACATGGCGGCGCAGTTCGAGGCGCGGCGCGTCGAGGGCGCGTTCCGCGTGCAACTGGTGGTGCCGCTGTGAACCCGACGCTGCGCATTCTTCTCGTCGACGACGAAGAGCTCGCGCGCCTTCGCCTGCGCACGCTGGTCGCCGATTGCCGCGAGGTGCCCGCCACCGTGGTCGGCGAGGCCGCCAACGCGGTGCAGGCGGCCGACTTCCTCGCGGCGCACCCGTGCGACCTGCTGCTGCTCGACGTGCACATGCCCGGCCTGGACGGCATGCAGTTCGCCGCGCGCTTGCGCCAGCAGGCCCGGCCGCCGGCCATCGTCTTCGTCACCGCGCATGCCGAACATGCGCTGCAGGCCTTCGAGCTGGAGGCGGTGGACTACCTCACCAAGCCGGTCAAGCGCGAGCGGCTGCAGGCGGCGCTGCAGCGGGTGGCGCAGCGGCTAGCGCCCCGCGACGAAGCGACCGTCGCAGGAGCCGAGCCGGAGGTCCTGGTCGTCAGTGATCGTGGCCGCGTCGTGCGCGTGCCGGTGGCCGAGGTGCTCTACCTGAAGGCCGAGCTGAAGTACGTGACGCTGCGCACCGCCGCGCACAGCCACGTGCTGGACGATTCGCTGTCGGATCTCGAAGCGCGCCTGGGCGACCGCTTCCTGCGCGTGCACCGCAATGCGCTGGTGGCCCGCGCCGCGGTGCGCGCGCTGGAGCGCCGCGTGATGGCCGGCGAGGGCGACGACGAAGCCGGTGAAGGCTGGGCGGTGCGCATCGCGCCGGTGGATGAATGGCTCGCCGTCTCGCGCCGCCAACTGGCCGCGGTGCGCGAGGCGCTGTTGGCGGTGGGCCGCTGACGCGCATGGAGCCGCTGCGCATCTGGTTCGACCCGCCGCACGTGCGCTGGGGGCGGGTGGCGGTGACGGTGGTCGTGGCGACGGCGTTGGTGGGGGTGTGGGTGGCGCAGCGGCGCGGGGCGTTCGAGGAGGCGCCGGCCGTCGTGGCAGTGGCGAAGGCAGCCTCCGGTGCGGCGATCGCTTCGCCGACCCCGGCGGCGCCCTCCGCACGCTCCGGGATGCTGGCGGCCGCATCTGCACCGGCGCCGGCGGCCTCGACGGCCGAACTCGTCTGCGGCTTTGGATCAGTGAGCTTCAATCCGCAAGACGAGCAGCAGGTCGATGCGCTGAGGGACGAACTCTTCACCAAGCTGGAAGCACATCGCGTCGAGCGCCTGCCAGGGTGGCTGCACAAGATGAAGGCCAGCGCCGACGAGGGACGTCCAGGCGGTGGCCGGTTTACGCAAGCGGTCGAGTCCTGGCGCAGAAAGGTTCTGCCGGCCGTGGAGGAACAGAACAAGCACTGGACCAAGCTCGACATGCCGATCGACGGCCTCGACGAACTCGCGCGGCTGGCGCAGCGCTCCGCCGACCCGAAGGTCTATGGCACGGCCATGAACGCTTGCGGCTTTCTCGCTGATTTCTCGCCCAAGACGGCATGCGCAGGGCTGGGTTTCGAGGAGTGGGCGCGGCGCGATCCCGATAACGGCTACCCGTGGCTGTTGGCTTCTACCTACCAGCCCAAGGGATCGGCGCGGCGTGAAGAGTTCATCGAGCGAGCGGTGGCGACGAAGACGATTCGCTCCGACTGGGGCTATGCCTACGAACCGCTCGCCAGGGCGCTGGCGCCATCGGCTTCAGCGAAGGACCGCAGCGCGCTCTTCGCGCAGGCGGTGACGTTCAGCGGCATCCAGATGATGGCGCCCGTGTCGGTGATCGAGCACTGCCGCGAGGATGAGTTGCGCCGAGGCAGCCGGCGGACGCGTTGCGAGTACCTCGCGACCCACCTGAGCGAGAACAGCGACTCCTTCATGCTGCGCCAGTTCGGCCACGCCATCGGTCGCAATCTGGGATGGTCGAAGGACCGACTGGACAGCATGAAGCAGGAACTGGACGCCATGCAGACCGCATTGGTCCAGGTCGACCAAACGATTGGCTGCGAGGGACTGTCGAAGATCGAGGCCTATTTCTCCGATCTCACGAAATACGGCGAGGTCGGCGCCCTGCGACGCCGCCAGCAAGCCGCCCGCTGAAGCTTCTCAGCCGGTATTGCGCAACCCCGCCGCCACCCCGTTGATCGACAGGTGGATGCCGCGCTTCACGCGGTCCATGCCCGGATCGTCGTCGCGGCCGGCGCGGTAGCGGCGCATCAGTTCCACCTGCAGGTGGTTCAGCGGGTCGAGGTAGGGGAAGCGGTGCTCGATCGAGCGCGCCAGCGACGGGTTCGAGGCCAGCCGCTGCTTCTCGCCGGTGATCAGCGTCAGCGCATCGTGCGTGCGCTGCCACTCGGCCTGGATCAGGCCGAAGATGCGCCGGCCGAGGCGCTTGTCTTCCACCAGTTCCACATAGCGCGCGGCGATGCCCAGGTCGCTCTTGGCCAGCACCATGTCGAGGTTGGACAGCAGCGCGCGGAAGAACGGCCACTGCCGGTGCATCTTCTGCAGTAGCGCGAGCTTCTCCTTGCGCGCCTTCGGCTCGCTGCCGAGGAAGGCCTCGATCGCCGAGCCGAAGCCGCACCAGCCCGGCAGCGCCACGCGGCACTGGCCCCAGCTGAAGCCCAGGGGATCGCGCGCAGGTCCTCGATCGCCCGCGTGGCCTTGCGCGAAGCCGGCCGCGAGCCGATGTTGAGCTCGGCGATCTCGCGGATCGGCGTGGCGCTGAAGAAATAGTCGGTGAATCCCGGCGTCTCGTAGACCAGCTTGCGGTAGGCCGCGAAGCTGGCCGCACTGATCGCATCGGCCGCCTCGAGAAAGGCCTTCGGTGCGCTCTTGGTCGGGTGCAGCAGCGTGGCTTCGAGCGTGGCGGCCACCAGCGTCTCGAGATTGCGCAGGCCGATCTCCGGGTGCGCATACTTCGAGGCGATCACCTCGCCCTGTTCGGTCAGGCGGATCTGGCCGTTCACCGTGCCCGGCGGCTGCGCGAGGATGGCACGGTAGCTCGGGCCGCCGCCGCGGCCCACCGTGCCGCCGCGGCCATGGAACAGGCGCAGCGTGATGCCATGCGCGCGGCCCAGCTCCTCGAACAGCGACACCAGTGCGATCTCGGCGCGATACAGCTCCCAGTTGCTCGTGAAGGTGCCGCCGTCCTTGTTGCTGTCGCTGTAGCCGAGCATCACGTCCTGCTCGGCGCCCGAGGCCTTTCATCATCGCGGCGATGCCGGGCAGGGCGTAGAAGGCGCGCATGATCGGCTCGGCGTTGCGCAGGTCACCGATGGTCTCGAACAGCGGCACGACGATCAGGTCCGTCGTCGCCCCCTCGTGCAGCTCGCCGCGCACGATGCCGGTTTCCTTCATCAGCAGCAGCACCTCGAGCAGGTCGCTGACGTCTTCGGTGTGCGAGATGATGTAGTGGCGGATCGCCTCGCGGCCGAAGCGCTGCAGCATGCGCGCGGCGGTCTCGAAGATCGCCAGCTCGCCCTGCGCATGCTCGCTGTAGGACGCCGCGCGCACGCGCAGCGGCCGGGCGTCGTTCAGCAGCCGCACCAGCAGCTCCCGGCGCGCCGGCTCCGGCAGCGCGCTGTAGTCAGTCTCTATGCGCGCGGTCTTCAGCAGCTGGGCCACCACGGCCTCGTGCTTGTCCGAGCTCTGCCGCAGGTCCACCGTGGCGAGGTGGAAGCCGAACACCTGCACCGCCCGCATCAGCGGCGCCAGGCGCGGGCCGATCAGCGCTTCGGCATGGTGAGAGCGCAGCGAGGCCTCGATCACCTGCAGGTCGGCGAGGAACTCGCCGGCGTGCAGGTAGGGCTCTCCGGCGCCACCGCATGGCGCAGCGCCTCGGTGCCGGTGAGTTCGTGCAGCGTGGCGGCCAGCCGTGCATACATGCCGATCAGCGCGCGGCGGTAGGGCTCGTCTTCGCGGTGGGCGTTCTGGTCGGGGGAGCGTTCGGCCAGCGCCTGCATCTGCGGCGTCACCGGTGCGAGCATCGCCGACATCGACAGCTCGCTGCCCAGGTGGTGAACTTCCGTGAGGTAGTGGCGCAGCACCGTCTCGCTCTGCCGGCGCAGCGCCATCTGCAGCGTGGCCTCGGTGACGAAGGGGTTGCCGTCGCGATCGCCGCCGATCCAGTGGCCCATGCGGAAGAAGGGTGCGATCTCGTGGCCGGGCAGCGCCTGCTCGATCTCGCGGTACAGCCGCGGAATCTGGCGCAGGAAGGTGGCGTGGTAGTAGCTGAGCGCGTTCTCGATCTCGTCGGCCACCGTCAGCTTGGCGGTGCGCAGCATGCGCGTCTGCCACAGCTGCGTCACGCGGGCGCGGATCAGCGCCTCGTTCTCGGCGCGCTCGCGCTCGGTGCGCAGTTCGTCGCGCGCGCCGATCAGCTCGGCAATGGCGCGCTCGGCACCGAGGATGCTCTGCCGCTGCACCTCGGTGGGATGGGCGGTGAGCACCGGGCTGATGTAGGCGTGGCGCAGCGTCTTCACGATCTCGCTGGCGCGGATGTCGGCAGCGGCCAGTCGTTCGAAGCTGAGTGCGAGCGAACCTTCCTGCAGATGGCCTTCGCGCTCGTGGTGCTCGCGCCGGCGCACGTGGTGGCGGTCTTCGGCGATGTTGGCCAGTGCGAGAAATAGCTGAAGGCGCGGATCACGCTGACGGTCTGGTCGCCCGACAGGTTCTTCAGCAGCCGGTCGAGTGCGCGGCCGGCCTGCGCATCGCGCTTGAGCCGGTAGGCCACCGAGAGCTTGCGCACGCGCTCGACCAGTTCGAAGGCGTCCTTGCCCTCTTGCTCGCGGATCACGTCGCCGAGGATGCGGCCGAGCAACCGGATGTCCTCGACCAGCGGGCGGTTCTTGTCGGCGGCGTCGCTGGCGGCGCGGCGGCGGGGCGCTTTGTTCATGGGGCCTCTCCGGGGCTGTAACTCGGTTACGTGCGCCGGATGCTAACAGCAGCCCTGCGCACGGTCGTCCGACGCAAGAGCCGCGCCTGCTAGCATGCCGCCCCATGGCCGAATCCATCGTCATCGCCACCCGTGAAAGCCGACTGGCCCTGTGGCAGGCCGAGCATGTGCGCGATCTGCTCACGCAGCGCTTCGGCGCGAAGGTCGAGCTGCTGGGCATGACGACGCGCGGCGACCAGATCCTCGACCGCACGCTGTCGAAGGTCGGCGGCAAGGGCCTGTTCGTCAAGGAGCTGGAGACGGCGCTCGAAGAGGGCCGCGCCCACCTCGCGGTGCACTCGCTCAAGGACGTGCCGATGGACCTGCCCGAAGGCTTCGCCCTGGCCACCGTGCTGGATCGCGAAGACCCGCGCGATGCCTTCGTCTCGCCGCGCTACGAGCGCCTCGCCGATCTGCCGCAGGGCGCCAAGGTGGGCACTTCCAGCCTGCGCCGCTGGGTGCAGCTCGGTGCGCTGCGCCCCGACACGGTGGTCGAGCCGCTGCGCGGCAACCTCGACACACGGCTGCGCAAGCTCGACGAAGGCCAGTATGACGCGATCGTGCTCGCCGCCGCCGGCCTCAAGCGCCTCGGCCTCGGCGACCGCATCCGCAGCGTCTTCGAGACCGATGAGATGCTGCCGTGCGCCGGGCAGGGCGCGCTGGGCATCGAAGTGCGCGCCGACAACACCGCGCTGCTGCAGCGCCTGGCCACGCTGAAGCACCAGCCCACCCGGGCTGGCGGTGCAGGCCGAGCGTGCCGTCTCGCGCGCGATGGGCGGCAGCTGCAGCATGCCGCTGGCCGTGCATGCGCAGTGGCGCGGCGATCAGCTCTGGCTGCGCGCGGCACTGGGCCATCCGGGCAAGCCGATGTCGCCGCTGCTGCGCGCCGAGGTCGAGGCCGCGGTGGCCGACGACGCAGGCGCGCACCCTCGGCGAGCGCGCCGCGCAGGCCCTTCAGGCGCAGGGTTCGGCGGCCTACCTCGCCGACAGCTGAATACCGCGCGATGAAGGTGCTGGTCACCCGTCCCGCCGGGCAGGCGGCCGAGTGGGTGGCAGCCCTGCGCGAGCGGGGCATCGATGCCGGGGCGCTGCCGCTGATCGGCATCCGCCCGCCGCACGACGCGGAGCCGGTGCGGGCGGCGTGGGCCGGACTGGGGCGCCATCGCCTGGTGATGTACGTCAGCCCGAATGCGGCCGAGCAGTTCTTCGCGCTGCGTCCAACGGGCGTGGCCGGCCCGCGGCGACGCTCGCCGGCTCGCCGGGGCGGGCACCAGCCGCACGCTGCGCGTGCTGGGCGTGCCCGCCGAGTGCATCGCCGAGCCGGCCGCCGATGCCGCGCAGTTCGATTCGGAGTCGCTCTGGCAGCAGTTGCGCGCGCACGACTGGCACGATGCTTCGGTGCTGATCGTGCGTGGCGAGAGCGGCCGCGACTGGCTGGCCGACACTTTGCGGGCGCATGGCGCCAGCGTGTCCTTCGTCACCGCCTACGAGCGCTGCGCGCCGGAACTCGATGCATCGGCTCGGGAACTGCTTCGCGAGGCCCTCGCGGCGCCAGGCCGGCACGTGTGGATGTTCAGCAGTTCCGAATCGATCGCGCACCTGGAAGCGATCGCGCCACGTGCCGACTGGGGCGGCGCCAACGCGCTGGCCACCCACCCGCGCATCGCGGAGCGCACGCAGCGCGGGCTTCGGCGTGGTGCATGAATGCCGGCCCTCGATGGAGGCGGTGATCGCCTGCCTACAATCGATCGAGACCTGAGCCGCGCTGCGGCGCAAGAGATGGCCTTGAGCGACACCCCTCCCTGCCCCCGCTGCCGATCCGTCGCCGCCGCCCGCCGCGTCGCTGCCGCCGCCGTCGCGCGCCGGTCGCCTCCAGGCGGTGCTGGCCGCGCTGCTGCTGGTGATCAGCGTGGCCGCGCTGGCGCTGGCATGGAAAGCCGAGCAGCGAGTGAGCTCGCTGGAGCAGGAACTCGTCAGGCGCCAGCAGGAAAGCGCCACGCAAGCCGTCGAGGCCCAGATGCTGGCCAAGCAGGCCAGCGAGGGCATGGGCGCCGCGGCGGCCAAGGTGGCGCTGCTGGAGGCGCGCGTGGCCGAGGTGGCGCTGCAGCGCACGCAGTTGGAAGACCTGATCCAGTCGCTGTCGCGCTCGCGAGACGAGAACCTCCTGGTCGACATCGAGGCGGCATTGCGCATGGCGATGCAGCAAGGCGCGATCACCGGCAGCACCGAGCCGCTGGTGCTGGCGCTGCGCCAGAGCGACGAGCGCCTCGCGCGCTTCAGCCAGCCGCGCCTCGAGGGCGTTCGCCGCGCGATCGCGCGGGACCTCGACCGCGTCAAGTCGGTCGGTGCGCTCGACATCGCCTCGCTGACCATCAAGCTCGACGAGGTGATGCGCATGGTCGACGACCTGCCGCTGCTCTCGCTGGCCGACCCGAAGCGCGATCTGCCGCGCGACGCGGCGCGTGCCGCGCCCGCCGCGGCCCGGCCGGCCTCGGCGGCCTCCGCCCCCGCGCCGAAGAGCGGCTGGCCGGCGGCCTGGGGCGAGGCCTGGGACCGGATCAGCGCCTCGGTGTGGGACGAGGTCCGCTCGCTGGTGCGGGTGACGCGCATCGATCATCCGGAGGCCGCGTTGCTGGCGCCGGAGCAGGCCTACTTCCTGCGTGAGAACCTCAAGCTCAAGCTGCTCAACGCGCGGCTTGCACTGATGAGCCGCCAGTTCCCCACCGCCCAGGCCGATCTGCAGGCGGCCCCAGCAGGCGCTCGAGCGCTACTTCGACCGCAGCTCGCGTCGCGCCACGGCCGCCAGCGAGCTGCTGCGCCGGGTGGCGATGCAGGCGCGCCAGACCACGCTGCCGCGCCCGGACGACACCCTCGCGGCGCTGGCCACCGCCGCGGCGGGCCGCTGAGCGTGCCGGGCTGATCGACGATGCGCGCCGTCATCTGGTTCGTGCTGCTGTTCGTGGTCGCCGTCGTGGCGGCCACCACGCTCGGCGGCAACGACGGCACCGGTCAGCATCTACTGGGCCGGCAACCGGCTCGACCTCTCGCTGAACCTGTTCCTGCTTCTGCTGGCCGGCCTGTGCTTCGTGCTGGTGACGGTGTTCAACGCCATCAACGCGTTGATCGGCCTGCCGCGCCGTGCCCGCGAATGGCGCGTGTCGCGGCGCGATCGCACGGCGCAGGCCTCGCTGCGCGAGGCGCTCGCGCAGTACTTCGGTGGCCGCTACAGCCGCGCCCAGAAGGCCGCACAGCGCGCCCTCACCATCCAGGCCGACACGCCCGAGCTGGCGCAGGACAACGAGTTCACCGTGCTCGGCCACCTGCTCACCGCCGGCAGTGCCCACCGCCTGCAGGATCGCGCCGGCCGCGACCGCGCCATCGAACGAGCGCTCGACCGGCGCGGCGCAGCCCTCGGCGCGCGCGGCGGAGGAGGGCGCACGGCTGCTCGCGGCCGAATGGGCGCTCGATGACCGCGATGCCGAGCGGGCGCTGGAACTGCTCGGGGCCCTGCCGACGGGCGTGGCGCGTCGCACCCATGCGCTGCGCCTTCGCCTGCAGGCCACGCGGCTCGGCCGCCAGCCGCAGGAGGCGCTGAAGACGGCACGGCTGCTGGCCAAGCACCAGGGCTTCTCGAAGGAGGCGGCGCAGGGCCTGCTGCGCTCGCTGGCCTTTTGAATCCCTGGAGACGGCGCGCGACGCCGAGCAGCTGCGCCGCGTCTGGGCGCAGCTCGACAACGTCGACCGCCGCGACGCGTTCGTCGCGGCCGGGCGGCCACCCGCGCCGCGGCATTCGGCGCCCCCGATGAAGCGCGCGGCTGGCTGCGCCCGTTCTGGGACCGGCTGGCCGAGCTGGGCGCCGACGAGCGCGCCGTCCTGGCGCTGGCACTGGCCGATTGTTCGCAAGGCCTGGGCGCCGAGTGGCTGCCGAAGCTGGAGGCCGCCGCGCAGGCCCACGGCCGCGAGCCGGCGATCGGCTTTGCCGTGGGCATGGCGCTGGCCGACCGGCAGCTGTGGGGCAAGGCGCGTCGCCTGCTGGAGGACGCGGCGGCCGATGCATCGTTGCAGACCGCAGCGCGCCGCAAGGTTCGGCTGACGCTGGCGCGCATCGCCAGCGACGAGGGCGACGGGGCCCGCGCCGCCCGCGCCTACGAGTCGGCCGCCATCCTGGCCTGAGCGGGAAGGCTGCGAAAGCCTGCTATACTGCGCGGCTCGCGCGGCTGTAGCTCAGTTGGATAGAGTACTTGGCTACGAACCAAGGGGTCGTGGGTTCGAATCCTGCCAGCCGCGCCACCCATCTCGACGGGCCGATTCCTCAAGGAACCGGCCCGTTTTTCGTTGCGGTGCCCTGTGCTCAGCGCTTGCGCGCCACCATCCCGACCAGCGCGGCCATGCCGCTGTGCTGCGGGCCTTCGTGCAGTTCGGCCTCGTAGCGCGTCAGCTCGAGGATCTCGAGATCGGCGAAGTGTTCGCGCAGCAGGGCCTCGGTGTACAGGTGATCGATGCGTTGTGGGCCACCGCTGCGGAACTTCAGCTGATCGGGCGTGTAGCCCTGCAGCACCAGCAGCCCGCCGGGCGCCAGCGCGCGCGCCATGCCGGCGAAGAGGCGCTCGCGCATCGGCGGATCGGCGAACTGCACGAAGATCGCGGCGATCACGTCGTACAGGCCCTCGGGCCAGGCGAGTGCATCGCAGTCGGCCACCGCGTAGTTGACCGCCACGTGATGGCGCTGCGCCAGGGCGCGAGCCTTGGCCACACCCACCGCCGAGATGTCGAAGGCATCGACGCGCAGCCCGCGCTGCGCGAGCCACACGCTGTTGCGGCCCTCGCCGTCGGCCACGCACAGCGCGCGGCCGCGGCGCGGCAGGCACGCGGCCTGCGCGCGCAGGTACTCGTTGGGTGCCTCGCCGAAGAGCAAGGCCTCGCCGGCATAGCGATGGTCCCACATCGCCGCGGCATCGGGAAAGCTGGTGTTCGTCGCCATGGCGTGAGCTTAGCCCTCATCGCATGGCGAGGGCGGCGTTGCGCTGGCTCAAGCAGGCCGACAGCACGCCGGCGCATCGTCTCGTTCCTCAACGATGGACACCGGAGGTGCGCATGAAGGCCTGGAAGAAGACGTCGTGGGTGGCGCTGCTGGCGCTGTGGGCGGGCATGGCGCTGGCGCAAGGCGGCCCGAAGGGACAGGCGTCCGCGCCGGGCCCGGGCGCGAGCGGACCGCGGATGGGCATGGGCCCGGGCGGCGGCGGATGATGCGCGGCGGGCCGCGCTGGGGCGCCGACTACACGCCGGGCTGGTCCCTGATGACGGCGAAGGAGCGCGACGAACACCGCGAGCAGATGCGCTCGGCGAAGACGCGCGAGGAGTGCGTCGCGCTGCGCGACAAGCACCACGAGCAGATGGCGGCACGCGCCAAGGAGAAGGGCGTGGCGATGCCGGCGCAGCCGCGCCGGGATGCCTGCCAGGGCTTCAAGCCCTGAGCGGCGGGCGCGGGCGGGCTGTCAGCCAGTTGCCAAGCTGGCACCGTATGCTCGGCGCTTTCGCGCCGAACCCTGGAAGACACGACCATGTCCACCCGCATTCCGCCACCCTGATCGCCGGCGACGGCATTGGCCCCGAGATCGTCGATGCCACGCTGGCCGCACTCGATGCGCTGGGCGCTCCCTTCGAGTGGGACGCCCAGGCCGCCGGCCCGGCCGGCATCAAGGCCGCTGGCGACCCGCTGCCGCAAGCGACCCTCGACAGCATCCGCCGCACGCGGCTCGCGCTGAAGGGCCCGCTCGAGACGCCGTCGGGCGGCGGCTACCGCTCGAGCAACGTGCGCCTGCGCGAGGAGTTCAAGCTCTACGCGAACCTGCGCCCGGCGCGCACCATCGTGCCCGGTGGCCGCTTCGACAACATCGACCACGGTGGTGGTGCGCGAGAACCTCGAGGGCCTGTACATCGGCCACGAGCATTACGTGCAGATCGACGACGACCCGCACGCCGTGGCCATGGCCACCGGCATCAACACCCGCGCCGGCTGCCGCCACATCCTCGAATATGCCTTCGAGCACGCCATCGCCACCGGCCGCAAGAAGGTGACGATCGTGCACAAGGCCAACATCATGAAGGCGCTGACCGGCATCTTCAAGGAAACGGCCGAGCAGATGTACGAGGAGCGGTACAACGGTCGCATCGCGATGGACTCGGTGATCGTCGATGCCTGCGCGATGAAGCTGGTGCTCAACCCTGGCAGTTCGACGTGCTGGTCACCACCAACCTGTTCGGCGACATCCTTTCCGATCTGGTCGCCGGCCTGGTGGGCGGCCTGGGCATGGCGCCGGGCGCCAACATCGGCCGCGACGCGGCGATCTTCGAGGCGGTGCACGGGTCGGCACCCGACATCGCCGGCCAGGGCAAGGCCAATCCGACGGCGCTGATGCTCGCCGCGGCGCTGATGCTCGACCACGTCAAGCGCAAGGACCTCGGCGACCGCCTGCGCAGCGCGATCGATGCCACGCTGAACGTCGACAAGGTGCGCACCGGCGATCTCGGCGGCTCGGCCAGCACCGGTGCCTTCGCCAAGGCGCTGGTCAGCCGCATCGCGAACGGCTGAAACCGGCCGCCTGTTCCTGACCGGACGGGCGGCGCCTCAGTTGATCGCCGCCACCAGCATCGCCTGCAGCGTGGCACGGCGGTAGTCGCGGCGCTCGACGTCGAGCGCGCCCGCACCGCGTTGCGACAGCGGCCACGGCGGGTCGTTGGCGGCATGCACCGTGAGGTCGCTGTCCTCGCCGGCTTGTGCGGCGGTCTCGAACAGATGCAGCCGCTCGCCGCGCGCCACGGCGCCGGCCTTGAGGGCCTCCCACAGTTCCGGCGGCGGCCAGCGGTCGCGGGGCGAGGCCACGCGCAGTTCGATGCCGGTAGCGGCCGCGGCGCGCAGCAGCGCGGCCCCGCACGCGCTGGAGGGGTCACCCACGAAGCGCACGCTCAGCCGGTCGAGGGTCTTGCCGCTGTGATCCTGCATGGCCAGCAATTCGGCGAGCACGCGCGTCGGGTGGCGCGCGTGGCCCAGGCCGTTGAACACCGGCACGCCGGTCTCGCGCGCCACGTCGGCCACCAGCGCCGGCGGCATCGCTTCGCAGTCGATCGCGTCGTACAGGCGGCCGAGCATGCGCAGCGTGGCGGCATCGGCTCCGGCGGGCGTGATGCGGGCATCGACCGGGCGCAGGTGCGACACCTGGGCGCCCAGCCCGACGGCAGCGCTGTGCAGTCCATCGGCCGCAGCATCCGGCGGCGCCTCGTGCAACAAGGCGAGGTTGCGGCCGCGCAGCGGGTGCCGGATTGCCCGTTCGCGCCCGCCAGGCGCAGCCGTCGTGCAGCATCCAGCACGTCGCGGATCTCGGCGGGCGACAGGCTGTCCACCGACCAGAGGTTGCGATGGCGGATGTTCGGTCGCGCGTACATGATCAGGGTGACACCCTACCCAGCGCCGACCGCAGGACCTTGATCCCCATCAAAAGTGAGAGGGTCGGTCCCGTCATTACCCGCCTGCGACAAACGGTTTACCCAGCGTTACCGAACGCGAAGCGCCGTTCTCAGTTTGTTTTCGGTCAAGCACGAGACTTCTCCTCATTGATCAGGAGCAAGCCATGACCGCCAGCATCGACCGCACCACTCAGTCCCGCAGCCAGCACATCGCCGCCTGCCTCGAACTCCTGCGCGACTCGCTGCCGATCCAGCGCCGCGTCGTGCATGCCGGCGACGTGCTCTACCAGGCCGGCGAGCGCTTCACTTCGCTGCACGTGCTGAATTCGGGCATGGTCAAGATCGTCAACCTGTCGCCCGATGGCCGCGAGCAGGTGGTTGGTCTTCACTTTCGTGGCGACTGGCTCGGGTTCGACGGCATCGCCACCGAACACTACGGCTGCGATGCCATCGCGATGGACACCGGCGAGGTCTGGTCGTTCCGCTACGACGCGCTGCTGGAGGCCTGCTCGACCAAGCCGGTGCTGCTGCAGGTGTTGCACGAGGCGATGAGCCGCGAGATCGGCCGCGACCGCGATTCGATGATGTCGTTGTGCACGCTGCCGGCCGATGCCCGCGTCGCCGACTTCCTGCGCAACTGGGCCGAGGCCCTGGCCGAGCGCGGCCTGCGCACCGACCAGATCACGCTGCGCATGACGCGCGCCGAGATCGGCAACTACCTGGGCATGACGCTGGAGACCGTCAGCCGCGCGCTGTCGCGCTTTGGCGCGCACCGAGGTGATCCGCTTCGCCGAAAAGGGCCGCCGCGAGATCCAGATCCCGAAGGTCGAGGCGCTGGAGCGCTTCATCCAGTCGTGCGTGGCGCCGGCCGGAGCTGCGCAGGGCGCGGCCAGCGCCGTGGCGATGATGCACTGAGCCGCGGTCGGCGCATTCAACCCGGCCGCGCGCCCGCCAGTGCGCGGGCCATGGCGCGCCCGAGCTCCGCGCGGGTGTAGGGCTTGCGCAGCAGATGCCAGCCCGGCGGTGCATCGAGCAGCGCGCTGGCATAGCCGCTCATCAGCAGAACAGGCAGTTGCGGCAGGCGTGCGCGCGCCTGCTCGGCCAGTTCGGTGCCCCGCATGCCCGGACCGAGCGCGATGTCGGTCAGCAGCATGCCCACGGCGGCCCCGGCCGCAGCTCCAGCAGCGCCTGCTCTGCGCTGGCACAGGCGGTGACGGTACAGCCCAGCGCGATCAGGAAGCGCTGCGCGACGCTGCGCACTTCGGCATCGTCCTCGACCAGCAGCACGTGCAGGCCAACCGGCAGCGCCGCGGGCGCTTCGATCTCGATGTCGATGTTCGCCGCTTCCGGCTCGCTGGGCAGGAACAGCGTGATGGTCGTGCCCTTGCCTGGCGCGCTGTCCAGACCGACCGCGCCCTTGGACTGCTTGGCGAATCCGTAGACGGTGGCGGCCCAGCCCGGTGCCGCGGCCGGCATCCTTGGTGGTGAAGAAGGGCTCGAAGGCGCGCTCGCGCACCTCCTCGGGCATGCCGCAGCCGGTGTCGCCGACGGCGATGGCGACGTACGAGGTGCCTTCGGCCTCGGCGAGTTCGGCCGGCAGGTCGGGTGAGCGCGCGGGCACTTCGCGGCAGGCAAACCACAGCAGGCCGCCTTCGGGCATGGCGTCGCGCGCGTTGATCGCGATGTTCAGCAGCGCCGATTCGAGCTGTCCGGCATCGGCCAGCACCGGCGGGCAATCCGCCGGTGCATCGACCTCGATGCGGATGCGCTGGTCGAGCGTACGGCGCAGCATGTCGGCCAGCGAGCGCAGCAGCATCCCGGTGTCCAGCGCGGTCGGCTTGAGCACCGGCGGCGCGAGAAGGCCAGCAGCTTGCTCGTCAGTTCGGCCCCGCGGCGGCTGGCGCGAGCCGCCGCGCCCACCAGCTGTTGCGCGAACGGATCACCGACCATCGACGGCAGCTCCTCGAGCACCTGCAGGTTGCCCGAGATCACCGTCAGCAGGTTGTTGAAATCGTGCGCGATGCCGCCGGTCAGCTGGCCGACGCTTTCCAGCCGTTGCGAGTGGTTGAGCTGTTCCTCCGTCTGTGCCCGCTGCAGGCTGGTGGCCAGCAGGCTGGCCAGTGAATCGAGGAAGCGCAGTTCGTCGTCGGCGAAGCGGGCCGGCGTGCGGTCGCGCACCGCGATCGCGCCGACGATCCGGCCGCGGTCGTGCAGCGGAACGGCCAGTGCGCTGGCATCGCCGGCCTGCAGCCAGCCGCAGGCACGGCGAAGCGGGTCTCGCGGCGCAGATCGTCGCTGCGCACCGGCATGCCTTGCGCGAGCACGAAGCCGGGCAGCGTGTCGGCGCGGTTGGGCACGTTGTCCCCGAGTCCCTCGCCGACCGAGGGGCCGACGCAGGCCGCCACGCGGAAATCGAGCCGGTTGGCCTGCAGCAGGAAGACCGTGGCCGAGGTGGCGCCGAGCCCTCGATGGCCACGCACGGCACCTGTTCGATCAGCGACAGCGGGTCGCGCGCATCGACCGCCAGCGGCCGAACTGCGCCACCTGCTCGGCATAGTGCGCGCGCTGCAGCGCCCGGCGCACGCGCGGATAGGCGCCGATGCTGCGGATCGCCGCCACCACGTAGGGCAGGCCGAGCTCCTGAAGCGGGCTCAGCGCGATCTCGACCATCACCTCGCTGCCATCGCGGCGGCGCGCGACCAGTCCATCTGCGTGCTCCATCGGCCGCGGCCGCGGCGACTTCGCATAGGCCTCGCGGAAGCCGGCGTGGCGCGGGCGGATCGCATCGGGCACCAGCGCCTCGACGGAGAGGCCGACCAGATCGTCGACGCGGTAGTCGAGCAGCTGTGCCGCCATCTCGTTGGCCAGCACGATGCGGCCCTCGGCATCGGCGACGATCAGTCCGTCGGGGTAGGCGGCGAACAGCGATCGGAAGACGCTGCGCTCGTCGAGACCGGCCGGCAGCGATTGGCTGATCGGCGGCGGCGCCGGCGTCATTCGGCCACCACCTGCGGCACGAGGATGTAGCCGGCGCCGCGCACCGACTTGATGATCTGCGGGTCTTCCGGGTCGACCTCGAGCTTGCGGCGCAGCCGGCCCACCTGCACATCGATCGTGCGGTCGAACGGGCCGGCACTGCGGCCGCGGGTCTGCTCGGAGCAGGTAGTCGCGCGAGAGCACGCGACCGGGTGCCCGCGCGAAGGCGCTGAGCAGGTCGAATTCGCCGGTGGTCAGCGGCATGTCGCGGCCCTGCTCGTCGCTCAGGCGGCGTGCCGCGGTGTCGAGCAGCCACTGCGCGAAGCGCAGCTTCGAGCGCTCACCGGCGGCGGCGGGCGCCGGCGCCGCCAGCGGCGCGGGGCGGCTCGGCGCCGGTTCGAGGCGCCGCAGCACGGCCTTGATGCGCGCCACCAGTTCGCGCAGGTCGAAGGGCTTGGTGACGTAGTCGTCGGCACCGACCTCGAGGCCGACCACCTTGTCGATCGCATCGCCGCGGCCGGTGACGATGACCAGCCCGCAGTGCCAGTGCTCGCGCAGCTGTCGCGCGATCGCGAAGCCGTCTTCGCCGGGCAGGCCGAGATCGAGCAGCACGAGGGCAGGCGCGTCACGGCTCATCAGATCCATCAGTGCGCTGCCGGTGTGCAGCGTGCTGACGCGGAATCCCTGGCTCTGCAGGTAGTGGCCCAGCAGGCTCGTGATGTCGACTTCGTCGTCGAGCACCGCAAGATGGGTCGGAGTGGTCACGGATGACGGTCAAGGCAAGCGGCGATGGGCGACATTAGACACCGCCTTGGCTTGCGTCAATCGAAGGCCCGCGTCCGGTCTGCCACGGGTTGACGCACGGGCCGACTTGCCCTCATCCAGCTGCCACCCTGCGCCATAATCCCGAGGTCAGTATGAGAGGAGTCGGCGTGAGCACCGCCCAGGGAAACCGGGATTACAGGCAGCCGCCGCAGCACAAGAGCATGCATGCCCGGATCGTGCGCGATCTGGGTACCCGCATCCCTCCGGCGAGTTCGCGCCCGGTGATCGCCTCCCCGGTGAAGCCGAGTTGCTGGCCCAGTACGACATCAGCCGCCCGGTGCTGCGCGAGGCCGTCAGGGTGCTCGTCGCGAAGGGGCTGGTGCAATCGCGCCAGCGCGCGGCGCCACGGTGCGCCCGCGCAGCGACTGGCACCTGCTCGACCCCGACGTTCTTTACTGGTTCATCCAGACCCAGCCGCAACCGGCCTTCGTCGAGACGTTGATGACCGCACGGCGCATCTTCGAGCCGGCAGTCGCGGCGCTGGCCGCGAAGGTGGCCAGCGACGAGTCGCTGCACCGCGTGGCGGAAGCCTATGCGGGCATGGAGGCGGCGCGCTCGCCCGAGGAACTGCTCGAGCCCGATCTCGCCTTCCACCGGCGCATCGCCGAGGCCACCGACAACGCGCTGCTCGCCTACATCGGCAACATGCTCGCTGGCGCTGCGCGAGTCCATCAAGCTCAGCAGCAAGCACCCGAATACGCATGCGCTCCGCTGCCGCGCCACAAGGCGATCCTGACGGCGATGCTCAACCGCGACCCGCTCGCCGCGCAGCAGGCCGCGCTGGTGCAGCTCAACGAGACCAAGGACGACATCAGCGCCGTGCTCGAGGCCCGGCCGCAGGTGTTCTAGGGCGGCCTACGCCCTAGGGCGCCACGCCGAAGCGCCCGGGGTTCAGGCCCGGTTCGCCGAGCCGAGCCTCGAACAGTCCGCCGGCCAGCGGCTCGGCGGCGAGTTGCTCGGCGCTGAGTTCCCAGCGCGCGCTGGTGATGAACAGCGAGCGCAGGTCGGCACCGCCGAAGACGCAGTTGGTGATGTGGCGGGTTGGCAATGTGATGCGGCCGAGCTCGGTGCCGCTGTCCGGATCGTGGCAGCTGACGCAGCTGCCGCCCCAGTGCGCGATCCACAGGCGGCCCTGCGCGTCGGTGGTCATGCCGTCGGGATAACTGTCGCCCGGCGCGAAGCGCAGCCACTCGCGGCCCTCGGTGGTCCGCCCCGGCAGGGATCGAACTCGAACACGTTCACCCGGCCGCGCACCGTGTCGTTGACATACATGCGCCGACCATCGAGCGACCAAAGGTCGGCCCATTGGTCACGGCATAGCCCAGGGCCAGACGGGCTGACAGCGGCCGTCGGCCGTGAAGCCGTACAGCGCGCCGGTGCGTTCGCGGCAGTGGAAGTCCATCGAGCTGCCCCAGAAGCGCCCGGAGCGGTCGCACTTGCCGTCGTTGAAACGGTTCCCCGCGGGCTCTTCCGGCGGGCGCTGCAGATAGCGTGGCGCGCGCCGGGCGTGCGCGGGTCGAACTCGGCCAGACCGCGGCGGAGCGTGATCACCAGCCCGGCGCCATCGGCGCGTTCGGCCACGGCGCTGATCTCCTCGTCGAACTGCCATTGCTCGCGGCTGCCCGATCGGGGCACGTAGCGGAACAGACGGCGCTCGAGGATGTCGACCCACCACAGCGATTGCGTGGAGGGTGACCAGCACAGGCCTTCGCCGAGCGTGGCGGAGGCGTCCCAGATGCAAAGTCGGCTCACCGAGGGGGATCGGTGCGGTGGTCGGCAGCATGGCGGGTGGGGGTGGAGTGTCAGGGCTGAATGTAGGACGTCTTCACGGTCGTATAGAACTCTGCGGCGTAACGGCCCTGCTCGCGCGGGCCGTGGCTGCTGGCCTTGCGGCCGCCGAAGGGCACGTGGTAGTCGACGCCGGCCGTGGGCAGGTTGACCATCACCATGCCGGCCTGGGCATGGCGCTTGAAGTGCGCGGCGTGTTTCAGCGACGTGGTGGCGATGCCGCTGGACAGGCCGAAGGGCGTGTCGTTGGCCAGCGCCAGCGCCTCGTCGTAGCGCGCACGCTGCACGCTGACCACCGGGCCGAAGATCTCCTCGCGGTTGATGCGCATCTGCGGCGTCGTGTCGGTGAACAGCGCGGGCTGCAGGTAGTGGCCCGGCGCGCCGGCGCTGTTGCGCGCCATCGCCTCGCCGCCGGCGACGAGTAACCGCGCCTTCGCGGCGGCCGATGTCGATGTACTCCAGGTCCTGCGCGAGCTGGCGCTCGTCGACCACGGGGCCGATGTCGGTGCCCGGCCTGCGTGCATCGTCGATCTTCAGCGTGCGCATGCGCTCGACCATGGCAGCCACGAATCGATCGTGGATGCCCTCGGTGACGATCACCCGCGACGAAGCCGTGCAGCGCTGCCCGGTGGAGAAGAAGCCGCTGTTGATGGCGCAGCTCACTGCGGTGCCGAGGTCGGCATCGTCGAGCACGACGAACGGGTTCTTGCCACCCATCTCGAGCTGGAACTTCGCCAGCCGCGCCGCGCAGGCGGCGGCCACGCGCCGGCCGGTGGCCACCGAGCCGGTGAAGCTGATCGCATCGACGCCTTCGTCGTCGAGCAGCGTGGCACCCACCTCGCTGCCGCGGCCCATCTTTTGAGTTGAGCACGCCGGCCGGCAGGCCCGCGCGGTGCAGGATGTCGGCCAGCGCCCACGCGGAGCCGGGCACCAGCTCGGCCGGCTTGAGCACCGCGCAGTTGCCGTAGGCCAGCGCCGGCGCGAGCTTCCAGGCCGGAATCGCGATCGGAAAGTTCCACGGCGTGATCAGGCCGACCACGCCGAGCGCCTCGCGCTGCACCTCGACCGAGACCCCCGGCCGCACCGAGGCGACGAGGTCGCCGTTGATGCGCAGCGCCTCGCCGGCGAAGAACTTGAAGATGTTGCCGGCGCGCACGACCTCGCCGGTCGCCTCGGGCAGCGTCTTGCCTTCCTCGCGGGCGAGCAGGTCGCCGAGTTCGGCGCGCCGCGCGAGGATCTCGCTGCCGGCGGCATCGAGGATGTCGAAGCGCTGCTGCGGCGTCGACTGGCTCCACGCCGGGAAGGCGGCGCGCGCAGCGCGGATCGCCTCGAGCGTCTGTGCCGCATCGGCTTGCGCGTACTCGCCGATCACGTCGCGCGTGTCCGACGGGTTGATGTTGCGGCTGGCGCGTGCGCCGTCGACCCACTGGCCGCCGATCAGGTTCTTGTGCATGGTCTGGTGTCCTCTCCGGTCAGCGAGCGCCGGGCCAGCGCAGCACCAGCGGATCGAGCCGGCGCGCCGTTTCGATCAGGCCGCGGCGTGTGTCCGGATGCACCGGCATCAGGGGCAAACGCGGCGCCTCGCAGGCAATCACGCCGCCCTCGTGCATCAGGATCTTCGCCGCCTGCAGCCCGCACTGGCGGTTCTCGTAGTTGATCAGGGGCAGCCAGCGGGTGTACTCGGCCACCGCCTCCTCGCGGCGCCCGGCCGCGTAGGCATCGACGATGCGCCGGATGCCGTCCGGGAAGCCGCCGCCGGTCATCGAGCCGGTGGCGCCGGCGTCGAGCTCGGGCAGCAGCGTGATCGCCTCCTCGCCGCCCCACGGGCCTTCGATGGCGTCGCCGCCCAGGCGCAGCAGCTCGCGCAGCTTGGAAGCGGCGCCGGCGGTCTCGATCTTGAAGTACGACACGCGTTCGATGTCGCGCGCCATGCGGGCCAGCAGCGAGGCCGGCAGCGGCGTGCCGCTGACCGGCGCGTCCTGGATCATGATCGGGATCGCCAGCGCATCCGACAGCCGCGCGAAGAAGTCGACGATCGCCTCTTCGCTCGCGCGCACGGTGGCGCCGTGGTACGGCGGCATCACCATCACCATCGAGGCGCCCTGCGCCTGCGCGCGCAGGCTGCGCTCGATGCAGATGCGCGGGCTGAAGTGCGAGGTGGTCACGATCACCGGCACGCGGCCGGCCACGTGCTCCAGCTGCGTGCGGGTGAGCAGTTCGCGCTCGTCGTCGGACAGCGAGAACTGCTCCGAGAAGTTGGCCAGGATGCACAGCCCCCTGCGAGCCGGCATCGATCATGAAGTCGATGCAGCGCTTCTGGCTGGGCAGGTCGAGCGCGCCCTGCGCGTCGAAGGTGGTGGGCACGACGGGGAAGACGCCCCGGTACGGTCTGCGGTTCGAGGTGGTGGCCATGGTGTCAGTGGGAATGCGCCGGCACGGCGCGCCGCGGCAGCCGACGAGGAAGTCGAAATCGCAGCCCTCGTCGGCCTGCGTCACGTGCTCGACATAGAGCTTGCGGTAGCCGGTGGCATCGGCCGGGTCGGGGCGGCGCTGCGCCTGCCACTCGGCCAGGCGTCGGGCCAGTTCGGCGTCGTCCACCTCCAGGTGCAGCCGGCCGCTGGCGCAGTCGAGCTCGATCCAGTCGCCGCTGCGCACCACCGCCAGCGGGCCGCCCATGCGTGCCTCGGGCGCCACGTGCAGCACCACGGTGCCGTAGGCGGTGCCGCTCATGCGCGCGTCGGAGATGCGCACCATGTCGGTCACGCCGCGCGCCAGCAGCTTGGGCGGCAGGCCCATGTTGCCCACTTCGGCCATGCCGGGGTAGCCCATCGGGCCGCAGTTCTTCAGCACCAGCACCGAGTCGGCGTCGACGTCGAGATCGGGGTCGGCGATGCGCGCCTTGTAGTCATCGAGGTTCTCGAAGACCACCGCGCGGCCGCGGTGGCGCAGCAGCGCCGGCGTGGCCGCCGAAGGCTTGAGCACCGCACCGCGCGGCGCGAGGTTGCCGCGCAGCACGCACAGGCCGCCGTCGGCCACCAGCGGCTTGTCCAGCGGCCGGATCACCTCGTCGTCGTACTGCGGCGCGTCCTTCACGTTGTCCCACAGGCTCAGGCCGTTGACGGTCAGTGCGCCCGGGTGCGGCAGCAGGCCGGCGTCGCCGAGGCGGCGCAGCACCGCGGGCAGGCCGCCGGCGTAATAGAACTCCTCCATCAGGAAGCGGCCCGAGGGCTGCAGGTCGACCAGCGTCGGCGTGCCGCGGCCGATGCGCGTCCAGTCGTCGAGTTCCAGATCGACGCCGATGCGCCCGGCGATCGCTTTCAGATGGATCACCGCATTGGTCGAGCCGCCGATGGCGGCATTGGTGCGGATGGCGTTCTCGAAGGCCTCGCGCGTCAGGATGCGCGACAGCCGCAGGTCGTCGAGCGCCATCTGCACGATGCGCACGCCCGACAGGTGCGCGAGCACGTAGCGCCGCGCGTCCACCGCGGGAATGGCGGCGTTGTGCAGCGTCACGCCCAGCGCCTCGGCCATGCAGGCCATCGTCGAGGCCGTGCCCATGGTGTTGCAGGTGCCCGCCGAGCGCGACATGCCGGCCTCGGCCGCCATGAAGTCGTGCAGCGTGATCGTGCCGGCCTTCACCTGCTCGGAGAGCTGCCACACCGCGGTGCCGGAGCCGATGTTGCGGCCCTGGTGCTTGCCGTTGAGCATCGGCCCGCCGCTGACCACGATGGCCGGCACGTCGCAGCTGGCCGCGCCCATCAGCAGCGCGGGCGTGGTCTTGTCGCAGCCGGCGAGCAGCACCACGGCATCGATCGGGTTGCCCCGGATCGCTTCCTCGACATCCATGCTGGCGAGGTTGCGCGTGAACATCGCGGTGGGGCGCAGGTTCGATTCGCCGTTGCTGAACACCGGAACTCGACCGGGTAGCCACCGGCTTCGAAGACGCCGCGGCGCACGCGCTCGGCGATCTGCCGGAAGTGGGCGTTGCAGGGCGTCAGCTCCGACCAGTGTTGCAGATGCCGATGATCGGCTTGCCCTGGAACTCGTGCTCCGGGATGCCCTGGTTCTTCATCCAGCTCCGGTACATGAAGCCGTTCTTGTCGACCGTGCCGAACCACTCGGCCGATCGGAGTTTGGGTCGGGAAGTGTTCATGGGCTCCATTAAAGTAATACTTCTTGCGTTCAATGCACCGGGATAACCCTTAAAGACAGCAAGAAGACGCAATTTTAGTATGACGTTAAATCGATCTGATCCAGGACCCATGGACTCCTTCGCGCGCTATCCCAGCCTCGTCGACCGCAGCGTGCTCGTCACCGGCGGCGCCAGCGGCATCGGCGCGAGCCTGGTCGCGCACTTCGTGGCGCAGGGCGCGCGCGTCGGCTTTCTCGACATCGAAGACGCGGCGGCTGAAGCGCTCGCGCAAGGCTTGGCCGCCGGTGCGCGCCATGCCCCGGTCTACGTGCGCGCCGACCTGACCGACATCGCCCGGCTCGATGCCGCGATCGACGAGCTGCGCGGCCGCATCGGGCCGATCGCCGTGCTGCTGAACAACGCCGCCAACGACCGCCGCCACTCGATCGACGAGACCACCGTGCCGGGCTGGGATGCCGGCATCGCGGTGAACCTGCGGCACCAGTTCTTCGCCGCCAAGAACGTGGCGGCCGACATGAAGGCGCAGGGCGGCGGCTCGATCGTCAACTTCGGATCGATCAGCTGGATGCTCAAGCAGGGCGGCATGCCGGTCTACACCACCTCGAAGGCGGCGGTGCAGGGCCTCACGCGCAGCCGGCGCGCGATCTCGGGCCGTTCAACATCCGCGTCAACACGCTGGTGCCCGGCTGGGTGATGACCGAAAAGCAGCTGCGCCTGTGGGTGGACGAGCAGGCCCGCGCCGACATCGCGCGCGGCCAGTGCATCGACCGCCCGCTGATGCCTGAGCACATTGCGCGCATGGCGTTGTTCCTCGCGGCCGACGACAGTGCGATGTGCACGGCGCAGGATTTCATCGTCGACGGCGGTTGGGCGTGAAATCGATGCCAGCTGCGTCGATCTCGGTGCGCCCGTTCGGCGTGCTGGCCGATGGCCGGCGGGTCGACGAATACACGCTCGACAACGGGCGCGGCCATCGGCTGTCGGCCATCAACTACGGCGGCATCGTCACCTCCATCGAGGCGCCGGATCGCCACGGCCGCAGCGGCAACGTCGTGCTCGGCTTCGACAATCTTCCCGATTACGTCGAGCGCAATCCGCACTTCGGCATGCTGGTCGGGCGTTATGCGAACCGCATCGCCGGCGCGCGCTTCACGCTCGACGGACGCGAGCACCGGCTTGCCGCCAACGAAGGCGAGAACGTGCTGCACGGCGGGCCGGAAGGCTTCGGCCGGCGCTGGTGGGCGATCCGCGAGGTGCCGGCCGGCGAGGTCGATGGCGTGGCGATCGATCTGAGCCTGACCAGCGACGACGGCGACCAGGGCTTCCCCGGCCGGCTCGACGTGAGCGTGCGCTACACGCTCGGCCCCACAGGCAGCTGGCGCGTCGACTACCGCGCCGCATGCGACCGGCCGACGGTGGTCAACCTCACGCAGCACAGCTACTTCAACCTCGCCGGCAGCGGCAGCGCGCTGGATCACGAGCTGACGCTGCACGCGAGCCGCTTCCTCGAGACCGACGACACGCTGATCCCGACGCAAGCGGCCGAGGTGGCCGGCAGCGCCTTCGATTTCCGCCGGCCGCGGCGCATCGCCGAGCGCATCCGCGACGACGATCTCCGCCTGCGCACCGCGCGCGGCTACGACCACTGCTACCTGCTCGACCGGCCGGCGGGCCGCGAGGGTCTCGTCCACGCCGCACGGCTTGCCGATCCGACCAGCGGCCGTGTGCTCGACCTCGACACCACCGAGCCCGCGCTGCAGTTCTATTCCGGCAACTTCCTCGATGGCCGCCTGCGCGGCCGGCAGGGGCAGGCCTATCGCCAGGGCGATGGCGTCTGCCTCGAGACCCAGCATCCCCCGACGCACCGAACCGCGCCGACTTCCCGTCGACCGTGCTGCGCCCGGGCGAGATCTACCAGAGCACGACCGTGCATCGATTCGGCGTCGACGCCTCGGCGCCCATAACCCAGGAGACATGAAGGATGGATTACCAACGTCGAACCGCCGTCGCGGCATTGATCGCCGCCGGCCTGCCGCTGCCGCTGTGGGCGCAGGGCAAGATCGTGCTCGGCTTCGCGCAGATCGGCGCGGAATCCGAGTGGCGCACCGCAAACTCGGAGTCGATCAAGGCCTCGGCCAAGGAGCACGGCATCGAGCTGAAGTTCTCCGATGCGCAGCAGAAGCAGGAGAACCAGATCAAGGCGATCCGCTCGTTCATCGCACAGAAGGTCGACGTGATCGCCTTCTCGCCGGTGGTGGAGTCGGGCTGGGGCACGGTGCTGCGCGAGGCCAAGGCCGCGAAGATCCCGGTGATCCTGACCGACCGCGCCGTCAACGAGAAGGACGATTCGCTGTGGGTCACCTTCATGGGTTCCGACTTCGTCGAGGAAGGCCGCAAGGCCGGCCGCTGGCTGCTCGAGAACTACAAGGGCCAGGGCGACGTGAACATCGTCGAGCTGCAGGGCACCGTGGGCTCGGCGCCGGCGATTGACCGCAAGAAGGGCTTCGAGGAGATCATCAGGCGCAGCCGCGCTTCAAGATCATCCGCTCGCAGACCGGTGACTTCACCCGCGCCAAGGGCAAGGAGGTGATGGAAGCCTTCCTGAAGGCCGAGGGCAAGAAGATCAACGTGCTCTACGCGCACAACGACGACATGGCCATCGGCGCGATCCAGGCCATCGAGGAAGCCGGCCTGAAGCCCGCGAAGGACATCATCATCATCTCGATCGACGCGGTGAAGGGTGCCTTCCAGGCCATGATGGCCGGCAAGCTCAACGTCAGCGTCGAGTGCAGCCCGCTGCTCGGCCCGCAGCTGATGCAGGCCGTCAAGGACCTGAAGGCCGGCAAGACGCTGCCCAAGCGCATCGTCACCGAGGAAGGCATCTTCCCGATGGAAACCGCCGCGGCGGAGTTCCCCAAGCGCAAGTACTGAACGAAGTGAACGGATCCCCGCCGCGGGCCCGAATGCGCCGGGCTCGCGGTGCCATAACGACAAACGAGGAGACAAGCGATGAATGCATGGAACCGCCGCCGCGCGCTCGCCGTGGCCGCACTGGCCGCCTGGGCGCCCTTTGCGCTGGCGCAGGACAAGGGCACGGTGGGCATCGCGATGCCGACGAAGAGCTCGGCCCGCTGGATCGCCGACGGCGACAACATGGTCAAGGTGTTCAGGAGAAGGGCTACAAGACCGACCTCCAGTACGCCGACGACGACATCCCGAACCAGCTCGCGCAGGTCGAGAACATGATCACCAAAGGGGTGAAGGTTCTCGTGATCGCGGCGATCGATGGCACCACCTTGTCCGGCGCACTGCAAAAGGCGGCCGACAAGGGCGTGAAGGTCATCGCCTACGACCGCCTGATCCGCGGCTCGAAGAACGTCGACTACTACACCACCTTCGACAACTTCCAGGTCGGCGTGCTGCAGGCGAATTCGATCGTCGACAAGCTCGGCCTGAAGCAGGGCAAGGGCCCCTTCAACATCGAGCTGTTCGGCGGTTCCCCCGACGACAACAACGCCTTCTTCTTCTACGACGGCGCGATGTCGGTGCTCAAGCCGTACATCGACGGCGGCAAGCTCGTGGTGCGCAGCAAGCAGATGGGCATGGACAAGGTCGGCACGCTGCGCTGGGACGGTGCGGTGGCGCAGGCGCGCATGGACAACCTGCTGTCCGCCTTCTACGGCAAGGAGAAGGTGCATGCGGTGCTGAGCCCGTACGACGGCCTGTCGATCGGCATCCTGTCCTCGCTCAAGGGCGTGGGCTACTGCACGGCGGCGCAGCCCTGCCCGGTGGTCAGCGGCCAGGATGCCGAGATCCCGTCGGTCAAGTCGATGCTGAAGGGCGAGCAGTACTCCACCGTGTTCAAGGACACGCGCGACCGCCCGCGTCACCGCCAACCTGGTCGATGCGGTGCTGTCCGGCAAGACGCCGGAGATCAACGACACCAAGACCTACAACAACGGCGTGAAGGTGGTGCCGAGCTACCTGCTGAAGCCGGTGGCGGTCGATTCGAGCAACTGGAAGCAAGTGCTGGTCGACAGCGGCTACTACAAGGAAAGCCAGCTGAAGTAAGCCCGTGGACACCTTGCTCGAGATGCGCGGCATCACCAAGCGCTTTCCTGGTGTGACCGCGCTGTCGGACGTGAACCTCAGTGTTCGCGCCGGCGAGATCCATGCCCTGGTCGGCGAGAACGGCGCGGGCAAGTCGACGCTGATGAAGGTGCTGTCGGGTGTCTACCCGCACCCGCAGTACGAGGGCGAGATCCGCTTCCAGGGGCAGGAGCGGCGCTTCTCGGGCATCCACGACAGCGAACAGCTCGGCATCATCATCATCCACCAGGAGCTGGCGCTGGTGCCCTTGCTCTCGATCGCCGAGAACGTCTTTCTCGGCAACGAGCCGGCCCGCCATGGCGTGATCGACTGGGCGGTGGCGCATCGCCGCACGCGCGAGCTGCTCGCCAAGGTGGGCCTGAAGGAGTCGCCGTCGACGCTGATCACCGACATCGGCGTGGGCAAGCAGCAGCTGGTCGAGATCGCCAAGGCGCTGGCCAAGGACGTCAAGCTGCTGATCCTCGACGAGCCGACGGCCAGCCTCAACGAGCACGACAGCGAAGCGCTGCTGCAGCTGCTGCTGGAGCTGAAGCAGCAGGGCATCACCTGCATCCTGATCTCGCACAAGCTCAACGAGATCGCCAAGGTCGCGGATGCGATCACCGTGCTGCGTGACGGCTCGACCATCACCACCATCGACTGCCGCGACCGGGCGCTGAGCGGCCCGGCCAGCGAAGACCTGATCATCCGCGCGATGGTCGGCCGCGAGATGGCCGACCGCTACCCGAAGCGCACGCCCAAGATCGGCGAGCCGGTCTTCGAGCTGCGCGACTGGCGCGTCTTCCACCCGCTGCACCACGAGCGCGAGGTGGTCAAGGGCGTCAACCTGACGGTGCGCCGCGGCGAGATCGTCGGCATCGCGGGCCTCATGGGCGCCGGCCGCACGGAGCTGGCGATGAGCGTGTTCGGCCACTCGTACGGCCACCGCATCAGCGGCAGCGTGCGCATGCACGGCCGCGAGGTCGACACCAGCACGGTGGGCAAGGCGGTGGCGCAGGGCATCGCCTACGTCACCGAAGACCGCAAGTCGCTCGGGCTGGTGCTCGACGACAGCATCGCCCACAACACCAGCCTGGCGAACCTGAAGGGCGTGTCGCGCCGCGGCGTGATCGACGAGGGCCGCGAGCACGCGGTGGCCAACGACTTCCGCCAGCGCCTGGCCACGCGCTGCGCCGGCGTGCACCAGCCGGTGGTCAACCTCTCCGGCGGCAACCAGCAGAAGGTGGTGCTGGCCAAGTGGCTGTTCGCCGACCCGACGCTGCTGATCCTCGACGAGCCGACGCGCGGCATCGACGTCGGCGCCAAGTTCGAGATCTACACCTTGATCGCACGCACGGCGGCCGAAGGCCGCAGCATCCTGATGATCTCCTCGGAGATGCCGGAGCTGCTGGGCATGTGCGATCGCATCCACGTGATGAACGAAGGCGAATTCGTCGCCGAGTTCGAAGCCGCCGAGGCCACGCAGGAGAAGATCATGCGCGCCATCGTGAAGGCCGCCGCCTGAGACCCGACATCATGGAACGGACGATCCCCCAGAGCGCCACTTCACGCGGCCACAACGCCGCCCACTTCCTGAAGCAGCACCTGCGCGAGTACGGCATGCTGCTGTCGCTCGTGGCGATCATGGTCTTCTTCCAGGTGATGACCGACGGCACGCTGCTGCAGCCGCTGAACCTGACCAACCTGGTGCTGCAGAACAGCTACATCGTCATCATGGCGCTGGGCATGCTGCTGGTCATCGTGGCCGGCCACATCGACCTGTCGGTCGGCTCGGTGTGCGGCTTCATCGGCGCGCTGGCGGCGGTGCTGATGGTGCAGCACGAGTGGCACTTCGTGCCGGCCACCATCGTGTGCCTGCTGTGCGGCGCGCTCATCGGCGCGGCGCAGGGCTGGTTCGTCGCCTACTTCCGCATTCCGTCGTTCATCGTCACGCTCGCCGGCATGCTGGTGTTCAAGGGCCTGGCGCTGGCGCTGCTGGCGGGGCAGTCGGTCGGGCCCTTCCCGGAGGCCTTCCAGCGCCTGAGCTCGGGTTTCATCCCCGATCCGCTCGGCGGCGCGGAACTGCGCCTGAGCTCGCTGCTGCTCGGCGCCGGCGTGGCGGCGGCGATGGTGGTGGCGGGCTGGCGCGCGCGCAGCAACCAGCGGCTGCATGGCATGGACACCGAGCCGGCGGTGCTGTTCGCGGCGCGCAACGCGGTGTTCGCCGCGATCATCCTCGCGCTGTCGTGGCTGCTGGCCACCTACAAGGGCTTGCCCAACGTGCTGATCATCATGTTCGTGCTGATGGTGGCCTACGACTTCGTCACCACGCGCACCACCGTCGGCCGGTGCATCTATGCGCTGGGCGGCAACGAGAAGGCGGCGCGGCTGTCGGGCATCAAGACCGAGCGCCTGGCCTTCCTGACCTTCGTGAACATGGGCGTGCTGGCGGCACTGGCCGGGCTGGTGTTCGCCGCACGGCTCAATACCGCCACGCCCAAGGCCGGCCTGGGCTTCGAGCTCGACGTGATCGCCGCCTGCTTCATCGGCGGTGCCTCGGCCTCCGGCGGCGTCGGCAAGGTGATGGGCGCGGTGATCGGCGCCTTCGTGATGGGCGTGATGAACAACGGCATGTCCATCCTCGGCATCGGCATCGACTACCAGCAGGTCATCAAGGGCCTGGTGCTGCTGGCCGCCGTGTGCCTGGACGTCTACAACCGGAGCAAGTGAGGCCATGCTGAAGCTCGCGGGCATCACCAAGCGCTTTCTCGGCGTGCAGGCACTGCGCGACGTGGCGCTGCACCTGCGCGCCGGCGAAGTGCATGCGCTGATGGGGCAGAACGGCGCCGGCAAGTCAACGCTGATCAAGGTGATGACCGGCGTGCACCGTGCCGATGCCGGACAGATGACGCTGGCGGGCGCCGAGGTGCAGCCGCGCTCCACGGCCGATGCGCAGGCGCTGGGCATCAGCACCGTCTACCAGGAAGTGAACCTGTGCCCGAACCTCTCGGTGGCGGAGAACATCTTCGCCGGGCGCTACCCGCGCCGCGGCGCGGCGGGGCTGTGGCGCATCGACGGTTCGGCGATGGCGGCCGGTGCGAAGGAGCTGCTGGCGCGGCTCAGCCTGGACATCGACGTGACGCGGCTGCTGTCGAGCTACCCGGTCGCGGTGCAGCAGATGGTGGCGATCGCGCGCGCGATCGGCGTCGATGCGAAGGTGCTGATCCTCGACGAACCGACCTCCAGCCTCGACGAGCAGGAGGTCGAGCGCCTGTTCGAGGTGCTGCGGCGGCTGCGCGCGCAGGGCATGGCGATCCTGTTCGTCACCCACTTTCTCGAGCAGGTGTATGCGATCGCCGACCGCATCACCGTGCTGCGCAACGGCGAGTTCGTCGGCGAGTGGCCGGCGGCCGAACTGCCGGCGGCGGCGCTGATCACCGCGATGGTCGGCCGTGAACTGAGTGCGCAGGCCGGCCGCCACGATGGCGCGGGTGCCGCCACCGGCGAGCCGGTGCTGCAGGCCAGCGGCCTGGGCCGGCGCGGGCAGCTGCAGCCGCTGGATCTGACGATCCGCCGCGGCGAGGTGGTCGGTGTCGGCGGGCTGCTGGGCTCCGGCCGCACCGAACTCGCGCGCTTGCTCTTCGGCCTGGACCGCCCCGATGCCGGCGAGCTGCAGGTCGGCGGGCGACCGGTGCGCTTCGACACCCCGGTGGCCGCCATCCGCCACGGCCTGGCGATGTGCCCGGAAGAGCGCAAGCACGACGGCATCGTCGCCGATCTGTCGGTGCGCGAGAACATCGCGCTGGCGCTGCAGGCGCGGCAGGGGCTGTGGCCGCGGCTGTCGCTGGCGCGGCAGCGCGAGCTTGCCGAGCGCTACGTGGCTGCGCTGGGTATCAAGACCGCCGACATCGAGACGCCGGTGGCGCAGCTGTCCGGCGGCAACCAGCAGAAGGTGGTGCTGGCGCGCTGGCTGGCCACGCAGCCGCGGCTGCTGATCCTCGACGAACCGACGCGCGGCATCGACGTGGCCGCCAAGCAGGAAATCATGAACCAGATCCTCGCGTTGGCCCGGGACGGGCTGGCGGTGCTCTTCATCTCCTCCGAGATGGAGGAAGTCGTGCGCGTGTCGAACCGCATCGTCGTGCTGCGTGATCGCGCCAAGGTCGGCGAACTGCCGGGCAGCAGCTCCGAGCAGGACGTGTTCCACCTCATCGCTGCCGGTACCGCATGAAACGCCTTTCTTCGCTGGCGCGCCACCGCCTGTTCTGGCCGCTGGCCACGCTGCTGCTGATGCTGGCGGTGAACGCCAGCCTCAACCCCGGCTTCTGGCAGCTGCAGTGGCGCGACGGCCACCTCTACGGCAGCGTGATCGACATCCTCAACCGCGCCGCGCCGCTGGCGCTGGTGGCCATCGGCATGACGCTGGTGATCGCCACGCGCGGCATCGACATCTCGGTGGGCGCGGTGGTGGCGATCTCGGCGGCGGTGGTCGCGCTGATGATCGGCGGCGACTGGTGGTGAACAACGGCACGCAGACGCCGGTCAGCCGTGTGCCGATGGGTCTGGCGATCGTCGCGGCGCTCACGGTGGCCGCGGCCTGCGGCCTGTGGAACGGCCTGCTGGTGGCCAAGGTCGGCATGCAGCCGATCATCGCCACGCTGATCCTGATGGTGGCCGGCCGCGGCATCGCGCAGCTGCTGACCGGCGGGCAGATCATCACCGTCTACTACCCGCCGTTCTTCTTCCTCGGCAACGGCTTCCTGCTCGGGCTGCCGTTCTCGCTGTTCATCCTCGCCGCCGTGTGGGGGCGCTGCACTGGCGCTGACGCGCACGGCGCTGGGCTTGTTCGTCGAGTCGATCGGCATCAACCCGGCGGCCTCGCGCGTGGCCGGCCTGCACGAGCGATTGATCACCGTCTGCGTCTATGGCTTCTGCGGCCTCACCGCCGGCGTGGCCGGCCTCGTGATCAGCTCGAACGTGAAGAGCGCCGACGGCAACAACGCCGGCATGCTGCTCGAACTCGATGCCATCCTCGCCGTCGTGCTCGGCGGCACGGCGCTGACCGGCGGCCGCTTCAGCCTGGCCGGCAGCGTGATCGGCGCGCTCATCATCCAGACGCTCACCTCGACGATCTATTCGATCGGCGTGCCCCCGAGATCAACCTCGTCGTCAAGGCGGCGGTGGTGTTCGTCGTGATGCTGCTGCAGTCGCCCGCCTTCCGGGCCGACATGCTGTCGCTGGTCCGGCGCCCGGCGCTCGGGGAGCCGGCCGATGATGCGCCGCATCGACGATCGCTTCATTCCGCTGATCGGCACGATCGCGGTGTTTCTCGTCACCGCCGCGTGCGGGTCGGTGGCCTACACCGGCTTCTTCTCGGCGCAGGTGTTCATGAACCTGCTGATCGACAACGCCTTCCTGTGCATCGTCGGCGTGGGCATGACCTTCGTGATCCTGACCGGCGGCATCGATCTCTCGGTGGGCGCGGTGGTCGCGCTGACGACGATGATCTCCGCGGCGCTGGTCGAGCAGCACCACTGGAGCGCCCGGCAGGCGATACCGCTCGTGCTGGCCTTCGGGTCGGTCTTCGGCGCGCTGATGGGCTGGCTGATCCAGCGCTACCGGCTGCAGCCCTTCATCGTCACGCTGGCCGGCATGTTCCTCGCGCGCGGGCTGTGCTACCTGATCAGCATCGATTCGATCAGCATCACCGACGAGGCCTACGCCGGCATCGCCCATGCCCGCGTGCCGCTGGGCGGCGAGGTGTCGATCAGCATCGGCGCCATCGTGGCGCTGCTGACAGTCGTGGTGGGCATCTGGCTCGCCCACGCCACCGAATTCGGCCGCACCGTCTATGCGATCGGCGGCAACGAAGCCTCGGCGACGCTGATGGGGCTGCCGGTGGCACGCACCACCGTGCTGGTCTATGCCTTCAGCGGCTTCTGCTCGGCGCTGGCCGGCGTGGTGTTCACCTTCTACATGCTGTCGGGTTACGGGCTGCATGCGGTGGGGCTGGAGCTCGATGCGATCGCCGCGGTGGTGATCGGCGGCACGCTGCTCAGCGGAGGTGTCGGCTTCGTCGCAGGCACGCTGGTGGGCGTGCTGATCCTGGGCATCATCCAGACGCTGATCGCCTTCGACGGTTCGCTCAGCTCCTGGTGGACGCGCATCGTCATCGGCGCTCTGCTGCTGCTGTTCTGCCTGCTGCAACGCGTCTTCGAGCTGCGGCGCGCCCGCTGAGCAACGCGGCCTCTTGCGTCTGCGCAAGATGGCCGCGGGCAACTGCGCGAGCATGGCGCCATGTGGGGCGATTTCGATCCGTGGCGCGGCGCCGCCGTGGCGCTGGACGTGCTCGCGCTGTCGCACGCCGAGCCGGCGCAGATCGCGCGGCGCCAGCGCGAGCGGCTGCTGGCGCTGCTCGAAGCCGCCGACGCCGCGCCGTTCTGGCGCGAACGGCTGCGCGGCCGTCGGCCCGAAGATGGCCTGAGCGGCCTGCGTCCGGTCGGCAAGCGCGAGTGGATGGCGAACTTCGATCGCTGCGTCACCGATGCGCGCCTGACACTGCCCGCGCTGCAGGCCTTCGTGGCCGACCCACAGCGCATCGGCGAGCCGTTCGAGGGCCGCTGGATCGTCTGGGAGAGTTCGGGCAGCAGCGGCGAGCCCGGCCTGTTCGTGCAGGACGTCGGCGCGATGGCGGTCTACGACGCGCTCGAAGGCCTGCGCCGCCCGTCGCTGCAGCCGCTGCGCCGCTGGCTGGACCCGTGGCTGCTGCTCGAGCGCATCGCCTTCGTCGGCGCCACGCAAGGTCACTTCGCGAGCACGGTGTCGATGCGGCGGATCACGCGGCTGCAGCCGGGATTCGCGCAACGCAGCCTGGGCGTCGACGTGCTGCAGCCGCTGGCGGCCGTCGTGGCGCAGCTCAACGATTTCGCGCCCACCGTCATCGCCACCTATCCGAGTGCCGCGCTGCTGCTGGCCGGCGAAGCGCGCGCCGGCCGGCTGCGCGTGGCGCCGCTCGAGCTGTGGACCGGCGGCGAGACGCTGGGTGCCGCGGTGCGCGCCGAGGTCGAATCGGCCTTCGGCTGCCCGCTGGCCGACAGCTACGGCGCCTCGGAGTTTCTCGCGATGGCGTCGAGCTGCACGCGCGGCCGGCTGCACCTCAATGCCGACTGGGTGATCCTGGAGCCAGTGGATCGGCAGGGGCGACCGGTGCCGCCGGGCGTGGCGGGCGACAGCGCCCGGCTGACGAATCTGGCCAACCACGTGCAGCCGCTGATCCGCTACGAACTGCACGACCGCATCACGCTGCACGCCGAGCGCTGCGGCTGCGGCTCGCCGCTGCCGGTGGTCGAGGTGCAGGGGCGCAGCGACGATGTGCTGACGCTGAAGGACGGCCGTGGCCGGGTGGTGCGCCTGCTGCCGCTGGCGCTGGTCAGCGTGCTCGAAGAGCAGGCCGGCGTGTTCGACTTCCAGCTCGTGCAGACCGGTCCGCGCTCGCTGCGGCTGGACCTCGCAGCGCAGCATTCGCAGGCCGATCCGGCGCGCGCCGGCGCGGCCTTGCGCGCCTGGGCTCTCGGCGCAGGGCCTGGGCGACGTCCGGCTGTCGCTGCGCCCCGTGCCGGCCGTGGCGGCCGGCCGCAGCGGCAAGCGGCAGCGGGTGATCGCGCTTGCTCACGCTTGACGCCGGCATACTGCCGATGATGCGCACGACCCTTCTGGCCCTCACCGTCTCGCTGGCGATGCTCGCCGGTTGCGCGGCTCCTTCGCGATCGTTCCCGCCCGACGGTTTTGCCAACGCGCTGGCGCGCGCGATGCCGTTCGCCGTCGGCGTCTACGGCGTCGCCCGCGCCGAGCCGGTGGCCGAGGGCGCGGCGCAGCCGCAGGCCGATGCCGAACGCGGCGAGCCGGCGATGCCGTACGCCCGCGTTGGCGCCGGCTTCATGATCGACAACCAGGGCCATCTCGTCACTGCGGCACACGTGGTCACCGACACCGATGAGATCATCGTCAAGCTGGCCGACCAGCGCGTGCTGCCGGCCACGCTGGTGGGCGCGGATGCCGAGCTGGACATCGCGCTGCTGCGCATCGCCAGCCCGGGCCCGGTGGCGCCGCCGCTCGGGCGCAGTGCACAACTGCGGCCGGGCCACTGGGTGCTGTCGGTCGGCGAGCCCTACGGGCTGAACCGCTCGGTGGCCGCGGGCATCGTCGGCGGCACCGACCGCCACTTCAGCGACGACCCCGAACTGCTCTACCTGCAGACCGACATCGCGCTGAACCCCGGGAACCCGGCGGCCCGCTGGTCAATGCCGGCGGCGAGATCGTCGGCATGAACATCCGCACCGTGATCGGCGCCTATGGAACGCCCGGCGTCAGCCTGTCGATTCCGATCGAGATCGTGCTGGAGATCGCCGCCGAGATGCGCCGTGGCGGCGACATCGCGCGGCCTCGGCTGGGTGCCGAGTTCGACGACGTCAGCCCGCAGCTCGCGCTGGCCAGCGGCCGCGGCACGACGCAGGGCACGGTGGTGAACGCCGTGCGCCGTGGCAGCCTGGCCGAGCGCATGGGGCTGAAGCCGCAGGACGTGATCGTGGCGATGAACGACAAGCCGATCAGCGGCAGCGCCGACCACGGCGCGCAGCCTGCTCGGCTGGCGCCAGACGGCCGGCACGAAGCTGGTGGTGCTGCGCGGCGGGGCCGTGCTGACGCTGAAGCTGGACTAGCGGCGAACGCTCAGGCGCGGCGGCTGCGCGCCAGCTCGAAGCGGCCCTGACAGGCGGTGCAGCGGATCGCGAAGGGCTCGGCGGCGAGGCGGCGCTCGTCGATCGGCTCGTCGCAGTCCTTGCACAGGCCGTAGCGGCCGGCATCGAGGCGGGCCAGCGCCTCGCCGATCTCGCGCAGTTCGGCCACGTCGCGCGCCACCTCGGCATCGTTCAGGCCGAGTTCCACCTGCGATTCGGCATCCTCGCCGCGGTCGGTGGCTTCGCGGGCCACGCGGGTCGGATCGCCCTCGCCACGTGCGCGCGTGGCCTCCACCTCGGCGCGCAGCCGCGCCTCGCGATCCTGCAGGGTGGCGCGCACCTGCGCGGCAGCGGCGCTGCGGGGCTCGAGCGGGTAGGGGGTCGACATGAGGCTTCTCCTTCAGTGCTTGCTTCATTGTTGGCCGCCAGGGTGCGGCAACGCTTGACTCAGAGCAATCGGCGCCCCCGGGGGTCTGCGCTCCTGCGATGATGCGGGCCATGAGCGACACCATTCCCCCTGGCACGCCGACACCCGCGTGCTGCACGGCGATGCCCCGCTGGCCGATGGTGCCAGCGTGGTCGCGCCGATCCACTACAGCGCCACCTTCCGTGCCCGCGATGCGGCCGAATTTGCCGAAATGGCGACGCAGCCGCGCCACGCGGCCTACTACACGCGCTACGGCAACCCGGTGCACGAGCGCGTGGCGGCGATCCTCGCCGGCCTCTGAAGGCACCGAGACGGCGATGCTCACCGGCTCGGGCATGGGCGCGATCAGCACCACGGTGCTGGCGCTGGTCTCGGCGGGCGACCACGTGGTGGCGCAGACGCGCCACTACATGAGCACCGCCAAGCTGTTCGACGAGGTGCTGCCGCGCTTCGGCGTGACGACCACGCTGGTCGAGCAGAGCGACGTGGAGGCGATCCGCGCCGCGATCCGGCCGGAGACGAAGCTGATCATGCTGGAGACGCCGGCCAACCCGACGCTGGTGCTGACCGATCTGGCCGCCGTCGCGGCGATCGCCCGCGAGCGTGGCATCACGACCATCTGCGACAACACCTTCGCCTCGCCGCTGAACCAGCAGCCGCATGCGCTGGGCATCGACGTGGTGGTGCACAGCGCCACCAAGATCCTCGGCGGCCACCACGACCTGACTGCCGGCGCGATCTGCTGCTCGAACGAACTCGCCGAGAAGATCTGGCGCATGCACATCACGCTCGGCTCGGTGCTCAGCCCGATGGATGCCTGGCTGCTGCTGCGCGGGCTGCGCACGCTGGCCGTGCGCGTCGAGCGCATCAACGCCAATGCGCTGCAGCTGGCCCGCTGGCTGGAGGCGCAGCCGCAGGTGGAGCGCGTGCACTACCCGGGCCTGGAGAGCCACCCCAGCACGCGCTCGCGAAGCGGCAGATGAAGGGCGGCGGGCCGGTGATCGCCTTCGCGGTGAAGGGCGGTTACGAGGCCACCAGCCGCTTCGTCGCGGCACTCGAATTGCCCACCCATGCGGTGAGCCTGGGCGGCGTCGAATCGTTGATCGTGCACACGGCGGCGATGTGGTCGGGCACGATGAACGAGGCGCAGATGCGCGCCGCCGGCATCCCGCCCAACTTCGTGCGCTTCTCGGTCGGCCTGGAACATCCG
Source organism: Piscinibacter aquaticus (assembly GCA_007994965.1). Lineage (GTDB taxonomy): Bacteria > Pseudomonadota > Gammaproteobacteria > Burkholderiales > Burkholderiaceae_C > Piscinibacter > Piscinibacter aquaticus. Next base: position 435,741 of record VOPW01000001.1, read on the forward strand.
GACGACCTGCAGCGTGACCTCGCCCAGGCCCTGGCCCGTTCGGAGAACAACCGATGAACGCCCCGACCCCCGTCATCCTGATCACCGGCGCCGCCGGCGCGCTCGGCCGCGCGGTGGCGCAGCGCCTGGCCGCCGATGGCGCAAGCCTCGTGCTGTTCGACCGCGATGCCGCCGCGTTGAATCAGCTCTTTCCGCAAGCAGTCGCCGAGGCCGTCGACATCACCGACGAGGGGGCCGTGGCGGCGGCCGTGCAGCGGGCGCTGCAGGCACTCGGCCGACTCGATGCGCTGGTGCACGTGGCCGGCGGCTTCGAGATGGGCGAGACGGTCGATGCGCTGAGCCGCGCCTCGTGGGATCGCATGATCGCACTCAACGCGTGGTCGTTCGTCGCCCTGGCCAAGGCCTGCGTGCCGGCGATGAAGCGCCAGGGCGGCGGCAGCGTGGTGGCGGTGAGCGCGGCAGCGGCCGGCAGTGGCCGTGCGCTCAAGGGGGCCTACACCGCCGCGAAGAGCGCGCTGCAGCGGCTGGTGGAAACGCTGGCCAGCGAATGCGCCGGCAGCGGCGTGCGCGTGAACAGCGTGGCGCCGACCACGCTGGACACGCCGGCCAACCGCGCGACCATGCCCGACGCCGACCGCTCGGGCTGGGTCAGCCTCGAATCAGCGGCCGATGCCATCGCCTTCCTCGCCACGAAGGCGGGCGCGGCGGTGCACGGCCAGCATCTCAGGCTGGGCTGAGCGCCAGCCGCAGCGCCAGCGCGCCGAAGACCAGCGCGGCGATGCGGTTCATCGCCAGCTGTGCCCGCGCCGAACGCTTGAGCCGCTCGCCGATAAAACCGGCGGCCCAGGCGATGCTGCCGAAGACCAGCAGCGTCGAGACCATGAACAGGGCGCCCAGCAGCAGCACCTGCAGCGTCGGCGAGCCACGCGACGGATCGGTGAACTGGGGCAGGAAGGCGAGGAAGAAGATCGTCACCTTCGGGTTGGTGACGTTCATCACGATGCCGCGGGTGTACAGCTGCCGCGCGCTGAGCGCCGGCGGGCCGCTGCCGTCCAGGGCCATCGGCGGGCGCGCAGCGTCATCCAGGCCATGCGGTAGAGCAGGTAGGCCGCGCCGGCCGCCTTCAGCAGCGTGAAGGCCAGCGGCGAGGTCTTGACGATGGCCGCCACGCCGAGTGCCACCGCGGCGGTGTGCACCAGCAGGCCGCTGGTCAGGCCGAGCGTGACCAGCAGGCCGGCCATGCGGCCGTGCAGCGCCGATTGCGTCAGCACGAACAGGTTGTCCGGCCCCGGCGCGAGCGCCAGGGCCACGGAGGCCACGAGAAACAGGCCGAGCGTCTCCGCAGACAGCAGCATCCTGCGGTCCTCAGCGCAGCAGCGCGGCGATCGCCCGGCCGACGTCGGCGGTGCCGGCGGTGCCACCGATGTCGCGCGTCTTCGGCGCCTGCGGGTCGGCGAGCAGTTTCTCGATCGCGGCCAGCACCTCGGCCGCGGCCTCAGGGTGCCCGAGGTGCTCGAGCATCATGCCGCCCGACCAGATCATGCCGATCGGGTTGGCGATGAACTTGCCCGCGATGTCCGGCGCCGAGCCGTGCACCGGCTCGAACAGCGACGGGAAGCGGCGGTCGGGGTTGATGTTCGCGCTCGGCGCGATGCCGATCGTGCCGGTGCAGGCCGGGCCGAGGTCGGAGAGGATGTCGCCGAACAGGTTGCTCGCCACCACGACGTCGAACCAGTCGGGGTGCAGTACGAAGTTCGCGGTCAGGATGTCGATGTGGTACTTGTCGACCTTGACCTCGGGGTAGGACTTCGACATCGCGGCCACGCGCTCGTCCCAGTAGGGCATGGTGATCGCGATGCCGTTGCTCTTGGTGGCCGAGGTCAGGTGCTTCTTCGGCCGCTTGTTGGCGAGCTCGAAGGCATAGCGCAGCACGCGGTCGACGCCGGTGCGCGTCATCACCGTCTCCTGGATGACGACCTCGCGGTCGGTGCCTTCGAACATGCGGCCGCCGACGCTGGAGTATTCGCCCTCGGTGTTCTCGCGCACGACATAGAAGTCGATCTCGCCGGGCTGGCGCGCGCGGCCGTTGCGGTCGACCAGCGGCGAGGGGATGCCGGGCATCAGCCGGCAAGGGCGCAGGTTGACGTACTGGTCGAAGTCGCGGCGGAACTTCAGGAGCGAGCCCCACAGCGAGATGTGATCCGGCACGGTCGCCGGCCAGCCGATCGCGCCGAAGTAGATCGCGTCCATCGGCGCGAGCTGGTCGAACCAGTCGTCCGGCATCATCTTGCCGTGCTTCGCATACCAGTCGCAGCTGGCCCACTCGATCGGTTTCCAGTCGAAGCGGATGCCGTGGCGCGAACCGACGGCCTCGAGCGCGCGCAGGCCTTCGGGCATCACTTCCTTGCCGATGCCGTCGCCGGGAATCACGGCGATGCGGTAGGACTTGCTCATGAGCGTGTTCTCCAGTCAGGCCGCAGATTGTGGGCGCAGCCGCGCCACCTGCAGGTACGCAGCATCCACACCCCGTCGGCGATGTGGCGCGGTGTCGGCTCGCCGCGGATCCACGCGGCGCAGAGCTCGCCCATCGCCGGCGCCGTCTGGATGCCGTAGCCGCCCTGCGCGGCGCACCAGAAGAAGCCCGACGCCGTGGGGTCGAAGCCGGCGACGAGATCGCCGTCGGGCACGAAGCTGCGCAGCCCGGCCCAGGTGTGGCTGGGCCGGCGGATGGCCAGTGTCGTCATCGCCTCGATGCGGGCGATGCCGAGGGCGATGTCGAGCTCCTCGGGGCGAACGTCGTGTGGCTCGACCGGATCCGCATTGGCCGGCGAGCCCAGCAGCACGCCGGCATCGGGCTTGAAATACCAGCCTTCGGCTTCGTCGACACCGCAGACGCAGGGCCACGCAGCGATCTCCGCACCGGCCGGCGGCGCGAAGAGGAAGGCCGCACGCCGCTTGGGCTGCAGGCCGATCGGCGCGAGGCCGGCCAGGGTCGCCGGGCGGTCGGCCCAGGCGCCGGCGGCATTGACGACGACCGGCGCGCGCCACTCGCCTCGAGCCGTGCGGAGCCGCCACAGGCCGTTCTCGTGCGCGATCGCCTCGACACGCGCGTCGCACATGACCTGCGCGCCGTGCGCCTTGGCGCGGCGGAGAAAGCCCTGGTGCAGCGCGTCGACATCGAGGTCGGTCGCATCGGGGTCGAGCACCGCGCCGGCGACCTCTTCCGAGCGCAGCACCGGCACACGTTCGATCGCCGCGGCGGCCGAGAGCCGGCGCACAGTGGGCGCATGCGGTGCGAGCTCGTCGGCCAATGTGTCGAGCATCTCGCGCTGCGCCGGCGTGCCCACGTACATCGCGCCGCGCGGCGCCAGCAGCGGTGCGGCGGTGAAGCCCTCCGGCGGCGTCTCGAAGAACGCGCGACTGGCGCGCGTCAGCGCGCGGATCGTCGGCGTCCCGTAGCTCTCCATGAACATCGCCGCCGAGCGCCCGGTGCTGTGGTATCCGGGCTGCGATTCGGCTTCGAGCAGCACCACGCGGTGCGTGGGGGCGAGGAAGGCAGCAATCGAGGCCCCGGCAATCCCGGTGCCGACGATCAGCACGTCGGTGTCTTGGCGCATGCCGCCATGCTAGCGGCGGCTGGCAGAATTCCGAGGCCATGAGCAAGGCCTTCACCAAGGAAACGGACAGCGGCGACGATGACGAGGACATCGCGCTGCCCGCACTGCCGCAGGGCACGAAGAACTACGTGACCCCGCAGGGCTACGCGCGCCTGCGCGCCGAGCTGATGACCCTGCTCGACGAGGAGCGGCCGAAGGTGGTCGAGGTGGTGTCGTGGGCGGCGAAGAACGGCGACCGCTCCGAGAACGGCGACTACCTGTACGGCAAGAAGCGCCTGCGCGAGATCGACCGCCGCATCCGCTTCCTGACGAAGCGGCTGGACATCGCCGAGGTGGTCGATCCGTCGGCGCACCACGGCCACGACCAGGTCTTCTTCGGCGCCACCGTCACCTACGCGAACAGCAAGGGCGACGAGCGCACCATCACCATCAAGGGCATCGACGAGGCCGACAACCAGCAGGGCGAGGTCAGCTGGATCGCACCGATCGCGCGCGCTGTTGAAGGCCCGCGTCGGCGACGAGGTGACGCTGCAGACGCCAGGCGGCGTCGAGCGCATCGAGGTGGTGGAGGTGAACTACCCGAAGCCGGGTGCAGCCTGAGGCTTCGGCTCAGGGCTTGACGCGCGAGACGCGCAGCACCGAGGCGGCGCTTGAGCGTGCGCATCACGTCGGCCAGTGCAGGCGGTCGCGCACCGACAGTAGCAGGCGCAGCTCGCTGGTCTGTGCCGCGCGTTCATCGCCCATGTCGATGTGGGTGATGTCGGCCTCGGCCGAGGCCACGGCCGACGCCACCTCGGCGAGCACGCCCTTGCCGTTCTTCAGCAGCACGGTGATCGCGGTCTCGAAGGCCCGCACCGGCTGCTCGGCCCACTCGACCGTCATCCAGCGCTCGCTGTCGCGTTCGAACAGGCGCTTGCCGACGCTGCAGTCGGCGGTGTGCACCGTGAGGCCTTCGCCGCGGCCGAGGTAGCCGACGATCGCATCGCCCGGGATCGGCCGGCAGCACGGCGCGAGCTGCACCGAGGCGCCTTCGCTGCCGTCGATCTGCACCATGCCCTGCATCGGCGCGTTCTCGTCGCTGGCGTAGCGGCCGAGCGTCAGCGTCAATGCATCGGGCCGCTGCCCTTCGTCGGCGAGCAGCCGCGCGATGCGCTTGGCCACGATGCTGGCGATCTTGCGGCCGAGGCCCAGGTCGGTCAGCAGCTCGGCGCGGTTGCGGTTGCCGCTCCAGCGCGTGATCTGCTGCCACAGCGCCGCATGGGTCTCGCTCTCGTCGGGCAGTTGCAGGCCTTCAGCGCGCAGCGCCTGCGCGAGCATCTTCTCGCCCAGATCCTGCGACTCCTCCTGCTCCATCGTCTTCAGGTAGTGGCGGATCTTCGAGCGCGCGCGGCCGGTGCGCACGAAGTTCAGCCGCCGGATTCGGCCGCGCATTCGGCGCGCTGACGATCTCGACCACGTCGCCGCTGCGCAGCTCGGTGCGCAGCGCCACCGGCTCGCCGTTGACCTTGGCGGCCACGCAGTGGTCGCCGACGTCGGAGTGGATCGCATAGGCGAAGTCCACCGGTGTCGCGCCGCGCGGCAGCGCGAGGATCTTCGACTTCGGCGTGAACACGTAGACCGAGTCGGGAACAGGTCGATCTTGACGTGTTCGAGGAATTCGCTGGCGTCGCGCGTCTCGTCCTGGATGTCGATCAGCGACTGCAGCCACATCGCGCCCAGGCGCTGCGCATCCTGCGGATTGGCGCCGGCGCCCTTGGCCTTGTACATCCAGTGCGCCGCGATGCCCTTCTCGGCCACCGCATGCATCTGCTCGGTGCGAATCTGAATTCCACCGCCGTGCCCAGCGGGCTGACCAGCGTGGTGTGCAGCGACTGGTAGCCGTTGGCCTTGGGGATGGCGATGTAGTCCTTGAAGCGCCCGGGCATCGGCTTGTAGAGCTGGTGCAGCACGCCCATGGCCCTGGTAGCACTCGAGCAGCGTGCCGACGACGATGCGAAAGCCGAAGATGTCGCTCACCTGCGCGAAGCTCAGGCGCTTGTCGTTCATCTTCTTGTAGATCGAGAACAGCGTCTTCTCGCGGCCGTAGACCTGCACCGCCAGCTTGTGCTGCGCGAACGACTTCTCGACTTCTTTCTGGATGCGCTCGACCACGTCGCGCCGGTAGCCGCGTGCCTTCTGCACGGCCTTCGACAAGGCCGCATGGCGCCACGGCCGCAGGTGCTGGAACGACAGCTCCTGCAGTTCGCGGTAGGTCTGGTTCAGGCCGAGGCGGTGGGCGATCGGCGCGTAGATGTCCAGCGTCTCGCCGGCGATGCGCACGCGCTTGTTCGCGGCCATCGCATCCATCGTGCGCATGTTGTGCAGGCGGTCGGCCAGCTTGATCAGGATGACGCGCACGTCGCGCGCCATCGCCAGCAGCATCTTGCGGAAGGACTCGGCCTGCGATTCCTCGCGCGTGGAGAAGCGCAGCTTGTCGAGCTTGGTCAGGCCGTCGACGAGGTCGGCGGTCGGCGCACCGAATCGCTCGATCAGCTCGCTCTTGGCGATGCCGCAATCCTCCATCGCGTCGTGCATCAGCGCGGCCATGATGGCCTGCACGTCGAGCTTCCACTCGGCACACAGGCCGGCCACCGCGATCGGGTGCGTGATGTAGGGTTCGCCGCTGGCGCGGAACTGCCCGAGGTGGGCCTCGTCGGCGAAGCGGTAGGCCTCGCGCACGCGCTTGATGTCGGCGGCGTCGAGGTAGTCGAGCTTGGAGGTCAGCGCCGCGAAGGAGGCTGCGGCGGCATCGGCCGTGACCTGCTTGGGCGCAGGCGCACCGCGGCGGCCCGGCGAGGCCGTCGTGTCGTGCAGTGCATCGGGAGAGCGGGCGCCCATGCCGCGAATTTAACAGGCCGCCTCGCGACCCGTCGGGGCGACGGCGGCCGGCAAGGGCCGCCCGAGGTCAATTCAAGGTCAGACCGGGACCTTGCGGAGCATCTCGACGCCGACTTCGCCGGCGGCGATTTCGCGCAGCGCCGTCACGCCAGGCTTGTTCTTGGTCTCGATCTTCGGGGCGTGGCCCTGGCTCAGCATGCGCGCACGGTAGGTGGCGGCGAGAACCAGCTGGAAGCGGTTCGGGACCTTCTGCAGACAGTCTTCGACGGTGATGCGGGCCATGGGCTCTCCGGGAATCAGATCAGGTCGAGCGCGGCAAACACTTGAGACTTGTTGCGGCGCTGGGCGGCGTACTTGAGCCGCTGCGAGTGAACGACGGTCTTCAGATCGAAAAGCGCCGTCTCGAACAGGGCGTTGATTATAACGAAGTCGAAGTGGCGGGCCTGCGCCACCTCCTCGCGGGCGTTGACCATGCGCTGCTCGATCACCTCGGCGCCGTCTTCGCCGCGGCGCATCAGGCGCTGGCGCAGTTCCTCCCAGCTCGGCGGCAGGATGAAGATCAGCACCGCGTGCGGGAACAGCTTCTTGATCTGCACGGCGCCTTGCCAGTCGATCTCGAGCACCACGTCCTGCCCGCCGGCGATGCGCGCCTCGATCGCCTCGCGCGAGGTGCCGTACAGGTTGCCGTGCACCTCAGCCCACTCGAAGAAGTCGCCGGCGGCAATCTTGGCGCGGAACTCCGGCTCGCCGATGAAGTGGTATTCGCGGCCTTGCTGCTCCTGGCCACGCGGCTTGCGCGTGGTGTGCGAGATCGACACCGCCGGGTGCGAATCGAGCTCGAGCAGCGCCTTGACGAGGCTGGACTTGCCGGCGCCGCTCGGAGCGGCGACGACGAACAGGTTGCCGGGGTAGTCGTCGGAGTTCATTCGATGTTCTGCACCTGCTCGCGAAGCTGCTCGATCGCCACCTTCATCTCCACCGAGACGTTGGTCAGCTCCAGCGACGCCGCCTTGGACGCCAGCGTATTGGCTTCGCGCAGCAGTTCCTGGATGAGGAAGTCGAGCCGCTTGCCGAGCTCGCCGCCGGCCTTGAGCAGCCGCTCGATCTCGTCGAGGTGGGCGCGCAGGCGGGCCAGTTCCTCGGCCACGTCGATGCGGATGGCGTAGGCTGCGGCCTCGTTGATCGCGCGCTCCTGCAACGCCTCGCGTGGCACGGTGTTGGCCGCATCGGCCACCCCCAGCGCTTCGTGCCAGCGCTCGAGGAAGCGCTGCTGCTGGCGCTGCACCACCGCCGGCACCAGCGGCTCGGCCTGGGCGGCCAGCTCGCGCAGCCGGCGCACGCGCTCCATCAGGATCGCCACCAGCTTGTCGCCTTCGCGGGCACGGGCTTCGCGCAGGCCGGCGATGCAGCGCTTCGCGGCTTCCAGTGCGGCTTCGTCCAGCCGCGGCGCGGCATTGCCGCCCTTGCACCACTGCAGGATCTCGTGCACCGACAGGCCCTGCGCCTTCGGTAGCCAGCCCTGCACGGTGCTTTCCAGCCGGGCGAGGCGGTTCAGTTGCTCGGGCTGCGGCTGCGGCCGGGCGGTGTCGGTCTCGGTGTGCGCATTCAGCCGCAGCTCGATCTTGCCGCGGCGAAACGCCGCACCCACCAGATCGCGCAGGACCGGCTCGAGCGCGCGGAATTCGTCGGGCAGGCGAAGGACGAGGTCGAGGAAACGACTGTTGACACTTCGCAGCTCCACGGTCACGGAGCCGGACGGCGAAGGTGCGCGCGGCGTGCCAGTTTCCGCATTTCCGGCTTCGTCGCCCGGGGCGGCAGGCCCCGCGGTGGCACTGGCGTAGCCGGTCATGCTGTAGACTGCCATTCGCCCTTTTCCCTCGAAAAACGCGATTATGTCAAAGCCCAAACCAGCACCATTGCCTTCCGGCACGGTGGTGGGCGGCTATCAGGTCATCAAGAAGCTGGCGGCCGGTGGTTTCGGCGTCGTCTACCGGCCGAAGACAGTGATCGTCACCTGGTTGCGCTCAAGGAGTATCTGCCGTCCTCGCTGGCCGAGCGTTCGCCCGGCGAGCTGACGCCGCGCGTCAAGCCTGAGAAGCAGCCGCTGTACCGCCTGGGGCTGAAGAGCTTCTTCGAGGAGGGCCGTTCCCTCGCGCAGATCAGCCATCCGAGCGTGGTCTCGGTGCTGAATTTCTTCCGCGAGAACGAGACCGTCTACATGGTGATGAACTACCTGCAGGGCGACACGCTGCAGGATTTCATCGTCACCGCGCGCGACCTCAAGCGCGACAAGGTGTTCCGTGAGAGCACGATCCGTTCGCTGTTCGACGAGATCCTGCGCGGCCTGCGCATCGTGCACCAGCACAAGATGCTGCACCTGGACATCAAGCCGGCGAACATCTTCATCACCAACGACAACAAGGCGGTGCTGCTGGACTTCGGCGCAGCGCGCGAGGTGCTGAGCAAGGAAGGCAACTTCATCCGCCCGATGTACACGCCGGGCTTCGCGGCGCCCGAGATGTACCGCCGCGATGGCACGCTCGGCCCCTGGACCGACATCTACGCCATCGGTGCCTGCATCTACGCCTGCATGCAGGGCTACCCGCCCAACGACGCGCCGCAGCGCATCGAGAAGGACCGCGGCGCTGAGCCTCTCGCGGCTGCGCAATGTCTATTCCGACAACCTCATCGAGGTGACGGAATGGTGCATGTCGCTCGATCCGCTGTCGCGTCCGCAGAGCGTGTTCGCGCTGCAGAAGGAACTCGCGCGCGAGACCGAGCGCCGCTACACCAAGCTGAGCTTCAGCGAGCGGCTGAAGCTGCAGATCGAAAACCTGACCACGGGCGCGAAGGCCTGAAGCCGAGGATCGGATGCGTTTCTCGGCACCGGGTCAGCCGCAAGGGCGGCCGCGAAAAGAATGAAGACCGCATGGGCTACTGCTACACGCGGGATGCCGGCCTCTTCGCACTCGCCGACGGCATGGGCGGTCATCCGGAGGGCGAGGTCGCTTCGCAGCTGGCGCTGCAGACGCTGGCGGCGATGTTCCAGCGCGACTCCAAGCCCACGCTGCCCGACCCGATGCGCTTCCTCAACGAAGCCATCATCGCCGGCCACCACCAGCTGCTGCGCTACGCCACCCAGAAGGCGCTGATCGACACGCCGCGCACCACTGTCGTGGCCTGCCTGCTGCAAGGCAACATGGCCTATTGGGCGCACTGCGGCGATTCGCGCCTGTACATGGTTCGTGGCGACAAGCTGATCGCCCGCACGCGCGACCACTCCTATTCCGAGCTGCAGGAGACCATGAGCGAGGTCGTGCCCATGGGCGAGCGCTTCAACCGCAACGTGCTGTTCACCTGCCTTGGCAGCCCGGGCAAGCCGGTGGTCGACACCGTCGGCCCGCTGCTGCTGCAAGCCGGCGACCGCCTGCTGCTGTGCAGCGACGGCCTGTGGGGCACGGTGTCCGACACCGAGATCACCGATCAGCTCTCGCGCAACGCGATCTCCGATGCGGTGCCCGAGCTCGTCGAGCAGGCCTTGCGCAATGGCGGTCCGAAGTGCGACAACGTCTCGGTGCTCGCAGTGGAGTGGGAAGCCGCGGAAGACAGCGACAGCGGCCTGGGCATCTCCACGCAATCGCTCGGCGAGGAAGTCTTTGCCTCGACCATCCAGGCGAGCGTGCTCGGCACCGATTCGCCCGACGAACTCGACGACGCCGAGATCGAACGTTCGATTCGCGAGATCAACGAGGCGATCCGCCGCTCTTCCCAGAAGAAGTCCTGAGCTTCACGCCGGCTGCGACAATCGCAGCATGACTTCCTTCCAGCGATCGAACGGCCGCGCCGCGGACGCACTGCGTCCGGTGAGCATCACCCGCCACTACACCCGCCACGCCGAGGGCTCGGTGCTCGTCGCCTTCGGCGACACCAAGGTGCTGTGCACCGCCTCGGTGGACGAGAAGGTGCCGCCGCACAAGCGCGGCTCCGGTGAAGGCTGGGTGACGGCCGAGTACGGCATGCTGCCGCGCGCCACCCACACGCGCAGCGACCGCGAAGCCGCCAAGGGCAAGCAGAGCGGCCGCACGCAGGAGATCCAGCGCCTGATCGGCCGCTCGATGCGCAGCGTGTTCGACCTCAAGGCACTCGGCGAACGCACCATCTCGCTCGATTGCGACGTGCTTCAGGCCGACGGCGGCACGCGCACCGCGGCGATCACTGGCGCCTTCGTGGCGGCGCACGACGCGGTGAGCTGGCTGATGGGCCAGGGCAAGATCGCCGCCTCGCCGATCCGCAGCTTCGTCGCCGCGGTGTCGGTGGGCATCGTCGAGAGCACGCCGCTGCTCGACCTCGAATACATCGAAGACTCGGCCTGCGACACCGACATGAACGTGGTGATGACGGCCGAAGGCGGCTACGTGGAAGTGCAGGGCACCGCCGAGGGCGTGCCCTTCACGCACGCCGAGATGGCGCAGCTGCTCGCGCTGGCCGACAAGGGCATCCGCGAACTGGTCGCGGCGCAGAAGGCCGCGCTGGGGGTCTGAGGGCATGCGTCTCGTGCTGGCGTCGAACAACGCCAAGAAGCTCGCCGAGCTGAAGGCGCTGTTCGCGACGTTGCCGCTGGAGATCGTCGCGCAGGGTGCGCTCGGCGTGAGCGAGGCCGAGGAGCCGCACCACACCTTCATCGAGAACGCTCTGGCCAAGGCGCGTCATGCAGCGCGTGCCACCGGCGTCGCGGCGATCGCCGATGACTCCGGGCTGTGCGTCGACGCGCTGGGCGGTGCGCCGGGCGTGGTCTCGGCGAACTTTGCCTCGGTGGCGCCGCCAGTGGGCGACCGCGAAGCGCAACGCCGTGTGCAGGACGAGGCCAACAATGCGCTGCTGCTGCAGCGGCTGCAGGGCCAGGCCGACCGCCGCGCGAAGTTCGTCTCCACGCTGGTGGCCATCCGCTCGGCCGACGATCCCGAGCCGCTGGTCGCGGTGGGCCGCTGGCAGGGCGAGATCCTCGAGGCGCCGCGCGGCGCCGGCGGCTTCGGCTACGACCCGCTGATGTTCATCCCGGCGCTCGGCACCAGCGTGGCCGAACTCGATGCGGCGACGAAGAACCGCCACAGCCACCGCGCGCTCGCCGCCGCGCAGATGCTCGTGCTGATGCGCGAGGCCGGCACCTTGGCTGAAACCGCCGCCGAACGCCTGGCGCGCTACACGCGGCTGGGCACACTGTCGCTGGCCGCGCTGCCGCCGCTGTCGCTGTACGTGCACCTGCCGTGGTGCCTGAAGAAGTGCCCGTACTGCGACTTCAACTCGCACGAGTGGCAAGGCCAGGGAAAGCAGGGCGGCTCGCCGCCGGAGCAGCGCTACCTCGAGGCGCTGCGTGCCGACCTGAAGCCTCGCTGCCCTTCGTCTGGGGCCGGCGCGTGATCAGCGTCTTCATCGGCGGCGGTACGCCCAGCCTGTTCTCGCCCGACGCCATCGCCACGCTGATCGGCGACATCCGCGCGCGGTTGCCGCTGGAGCCCGGCGCCGAGATCACGCTGGAGGCCAACCCCGGCACCTTCGAGCGCGATCGCTTCCGCGCCTTCCGCGAGGCCGGCGTCACGCGCCTGTCGGTCGGCGTGCAGAGCTTCGATGACGCGAAGCTGCGCGTGCTCGGCCGCGTGCACGATGCGGCACAGGCGAAGGCCGCGCTCGAGGAAGCCGCACGCCACTTCGAGACCTTCAACCTCGACCTGATGTACGCGCTGCCGGGGCAGACGGTCGACGAGCTGGACCGCGAGCTCGCCACCGCGCTGGCCTTCGCGCCGCCGCACCTGTCGATCTACCACCTGACGATCGAGCCGAACACACGCTTTGCCAACACGCCGCCGGCCGGCCTGCCCGACGACGACACCGCGGCGCAGATGCTGGACCTCATCACCGAGCGCACGGCCGCCCGTGGCCTGGAGCGCTACGAGGTCTCGGCGTTCGCGAAACCGGGCCATCGCTGCGCGCACAACCTCAACTACTGGCAGTTCGGCGACTACCTGGGCATCGGTGCGGGAGCGCACGGCAAGCTGAGCTTCCCGCACCGCATCGTGCGCCGTGCGCTGGCGCGAGCCGATGACCTACATCGAGCGGGCGCTGGCCGGAGAGGCGATCTCCAACGACGAGGAGGTGGCACGCAGCGCGCTGCCCTTCGAGTTCATGCTCAACGCGCTGCGGCTGCGCGAGGGCTTCGAGCTGACGCGCTTCAGCGAGCGCACTGGCCTGCCGCTGTCGGCCATCGCGCCGGCGCTGGCCGAAGCCGAGCGCCGTGGCCTCATCGAGCGCGACGTGGCCGGCTTGCGGCCGACGTCGCGCGGCTTCGATTTCCTGTCCGACCTGCAGTCGCTGTTCCTGCCGGCCGCTTGAGTTCCTCCGTCAGCCAGTCGCGGAAGGCGCGCAGCGGCGGCCACTCGGCCAGCGTGGGCGGGTAGACGAGCCAGTACGGGTAGGCGTCCGGGTCTTCCAGCGCGACCGGCGACAGGCGCGCCAGCCGGCCGCCGGCCAGCGCATCGGCGGCCAGCACCTCGCGCGCCAGCGCCAGGCCGAGCCCTTGCTCCGCGGCCTGCAGCATCAGGCCGGCATCGTTGAATTCGGCCACCGGCTTGACCTTCACCTTCAGGCCGGCCAGCGCGAACCAGCGCTGCCACATCGGGCCGTCGCCCAGCAGCGGCTCGTGGGCCAATGCATCGGCCGTGGCGCCGCGCAGCCGCTGCGCCACGGCGGGCGGCGCCACCACGATCCAGGGTGAGTCGATCAGCCGCTGCGCCGCCAGCCCGCGCCACGGCCCGGTGCCGGTGCGCAGCGCGGCGTGGAAGCCCTCGCGGGTGAGGTCGACCACCTGCTGCGAGGCGTGCAGTTCGAGGGCGATCTGCGGATGGCGCGCGCGCCAGTCGGCCATGCGCGGCAGCAGCCATCGCTGCGCGAAGGACGGCAGCACCGAGACGCGCAGGTTCTCGTCGCCGGTTCCAGCGCTGGCCGCCTGCGCCGCGCGCACGCCGTCGTCGAGCTGGGCCAGCGCGGGTTCCACCGCCCGCAGCAGCGCGGCCCCGGCGGCGTTCAGCGCGACGCGGCGACCATGGCGATCGAAGAGCGCAAAGCCGAGCTGCTCTTCCAGCAACCTGATCTGCTGGCTGACCGCGCTATGGGTGAGGTGCAGCTCCTCGGCGGCAGCACGCAGGTTGGCCCGCCGCGCGACGGCGCGGAAGGTGGGCAGCACGTGCAGGGGCAGTCGGGCCATGCTGGTAAGCATAACTGACCACAGTGGCCGGAACACATCGATTCCATCGCTGTATCTGGGCGCCTACGCTTACCAGACCACTGAACAAGGAATCACCATGGACGCCTGCAGCACCATTCCCTGTACCGCCGCTGGCACGAGCGGCTGGCCGATCGCGTTGCGGAACTCTGGTTGCGCTGGAAGGCGCGCCGTGCGCTTGGCGACGTGATGGAACTCGACGAGGCGACGCTGCGCGACCTCGGCATGCCGCTGTGGATGCAGGAAGAGGCGCGCGCCCGGCGTGAACGCCTGGGCGACGCCGGGCCGGGCCGCTTCTACTGAGCGGCGTCGGCGGGGTTCAGACGCGGTTGATCGACATGCCGGCCGTGCTGCGCAGCCGCTCGATCAGCTTGGGCGCGATCTGCGTCAGCGGCAGCACCTCGTGCGCCGCGCCGTGGGCGATCGCCTCGCGCGGCATGCCGAAGACCACGCAGCTGGCCTCGTCCTGCACGAAGTTGTAGCTGCCGGCGTCGCGCATCTCGCGCATCGCCTTGGCTCCGTCGGCACCCATGCCGGTGAGCATGATGCCCAGCGCGTTGGGGCCGACCACGCGCGCGGCCGACTTGAACAGCACCTCCACCGACGGCATGTGGCGGTTGACCGGCTCGCCGGCCTGCACGCGGGCGATGTAGTTGGCGCCGCTGCGTTCCACGCTCAGGTGCATGCCGCCGGGCGCGATGTAGGCATGGCCGGGAAGGACGCGCTCGCCGTCGCGTGCCTCGGCCACGCGGATGCGGCACAGGCCGTCGAGCCGCGCCGCATAGCTCTTCGTGAAGCCGGCCGGCATGTGCTGGGTGATCATCACCGCCGGGCTGTCCGGCGGCAGCTGCATCAGCACTTCCTTGGTGGCCTCGGTGCCGCCGGTGGAGGCGCCGATGAAGACGATCTTCTCGGTCGACAGCCGGCCGATCGACGAGGGCGCGGCCGGCCGTGCCGGCGCGCTCTCGCCGTGCCCTGCCGACGGGCCGGCCACCGGCACCGCGAGGCGCTTCAGGTGCGCCTTCGAGGCGATGCGGACCTTGTCGGTGATCTCCTCGGCGAGCTGGCGCAGGCCATCGGCCACGCCGATCTTCGGCTTGGCGACGAAATCCACCGCGCCGAGCTCGAGCGCACGCAGCGTCACGTCGGCACCGCGCTCGGTCAGCGTCGAGACCATCACCACCGGTGTGGGCCGCAGCCGCATCAGCTTGCCGAGGAAGTCGATGCCGTCCATGCGCGGCATTTCCACGTCGAGCGTGATCACGTCGGGGTTGGTGTTGCGGATCATCTCGCGGGCCACGTACGGATCGGCCGCCGCACCCACGCACTCCATGTCGGGCTGGCGGTTGATGATCTCGGACAGCAGGCTGCGAACCAGGGCGGAGTCGTCGACCACCACCACGCGCGTCTTGGCCATGAATGCGCCTCCTCGCTTCGTCTTGTCTCAGAACAGGTCGACCGAGCCGGCGCCGCTGGCCGGCGGCACCACCTTCTGGGCGGCGGCGCGGTCCTGCGCGGCCAGCGCCTCTGGGTTGGTCGGCGACAGACGCTTGACCATCGCCTTGCCGCAATGCGGCAGGAAGCACACCTTGCGCGGATAGACGTCCATCACGTCCTTCGACACCACGGGGATGCGCTCGGTCTTCAGGTAGTCGAGCACGAAGCTGGTGTTGCGCTCGCCCACGTTCATCGTGCTCATGCCGCTGATCACCTGACCGCCGCCGAACACCTTGGCCTCCAGCGTGGCACGCGTGGCGCCGCGCTTGAGCAGTTCGTTGATCAGCAGTTCCATCGCGTACGAGCCGTAGCGGCCGCTGTCGAGCCCGTTGCCCGCGCCGTCGGGCAGCATGAAGTGGTTCATGCCGCCGATGTGCGCGTTGCGGTCCCACAGGCAGGCGGCGATGCACGAGCCCAGCGTGGTCATGATCAGGATGTCTTCGCTGTCGACGAAATACTCGCCCGGCAGGATCTTGACGGCATCGTTCTTGAAGTGCGCGTCGTAGAAGAAGAACGAGGCCTCGCCCGGCTTGCGCGGCTGCGCCTTCAGGCGCCAGCCGCGTGCCGGCCGAAGAGGTGATGCTGGGTGCGAGGGCCATGATGCGTGCCTTATCGGCGTGACGTGGGGCGGACTGAAGCGGACAGCCTCAGACCCGCTCGTAGATGGTCTTGCCGCGCAGGCGGAACAGGTCGCGCGAATCGGAGAAGTTCTCCGAATGTCCGACGTACAACAGGCCCTTGGGCTTCATCACCGCATGGATGCGTTCCAGCACGCGGCGCTGCGTGGGTGCGTCGAAATAGATCATCACATTGCGGCAGAAGACGAAGTCGAACGGCTCGCCGAGCGACCACTGCGCCGCCATCAGGTTGTGCGTGCGGAACTCGATCAGCTTCTGCAGTTCGGGGCGGATGCGCATGAAGCCAGCGTTGGTGCCGGTGCCGCGCAGGCAGTGGCGGCGCAGCCGCTCAGGCGACAGGCCGCGCGAATCGGCGGGGTAGACGCCGCGCGCCGCGGTGGCCAGCACCTTGGTGTCGATGTCGCTGGCGAGGATGCGCGCGCCGGTGGAGGCGCCGAGCGTCTCGGCCACCGTCATCGCGATCGAATAGGGCTCCTCGCCGGTCGAGGCGGCGTTGCACCAGATCCGCGGGTTGTTCACGCCGCGCGCCTTCAGGTCGTCGGCGAAGGCGTGGAAGTGATGTTCTTCGCGGAAGAAGGCGGTCAGGTTGGTGGTCAGGCAGTTGATGAACTCCTGCCATTCGGCCTCGCCGCTGGCGCCGCTGTGCTGCTCCAGCCATTGCAGGTAGCTGCCGAAGCTGCGGTGACCCGTCTCGCGCAGCCGGCGCGACAGGCGGCTGTACACCATGGCCTGCTTGCCAGCGTGCAGGCTGATGCCGGCGCGCTGGTAGATCAGCGTGCGCACGCGCTCGAAGTCGGCCAGGCCGAAGCTGAACTCCTGGTCCGGCGCCGGCAGGGCCGCCGGCAGCGGTGGCCGGTCGGGTCGGGGCGTTCGAGGCGAGGACGTTCATCGGGTCTCCCAAAGTGACGGCCAAGGCGGGCACACCCGGCCGGGGTATCACCGCGTTATCGACCCGCCGGCGCGCCGCTTGAGGGAGATCGTCACGCACGATGAGACAGGTCAAAGTGCGTCATTTCGAGGCATCGGCGTCGGGACGGCTGCTAGACTGGGCCGTAAGCCGGTACCGACTTCACCCGACTCCCGTTTGGACGCACCCGCCCCGCCCCCGCCGATCAAGGCCGGCTCCCTGCGCCTGGAGTCGGCCCTGCAGCTGCTCCAGCAGTCCGGGATGGCGCTGCCCGATACCCGCCAGAGCGATCCGGCCGGCTGGCTGCAGGCCGTCGTCGATGGCCTGTGCGAACTCTCCAGCCGCGACGCGCTGACCGGCCCGGCCAACCGCCGGCAGTTCGAACTGGCGATGGCCCGCGAGATCGACCGCGTGGCGCGTGCCGGCGAGCCCGCGCTGGTGCTGATGATCGACATCGACCACTTCAAGCGCGTCAACGACACCCACGGCCATTCGGCAGGGGATCAGGTGCTGCGTGCCGTCGGGCAGGCGTTGCACGAGTGCATCCGCCCGATGGACACGGTGGCGCGCATGGGCGGCGAGGAGTTCGCGATGATCCTGCCGAACTGCCCGCCGGCCTTCGGCCAGACGGTGGCCGAGCGCGTGCGCAACAAGGTGCAAATGCGGCCGGTCAACGTGGCGCCCGGCACCGACATCGCCGTGACGGTGAGCATCGGCGGCGCCTATGCGCCGCAATGGGTGCGCTCGTCGGCGCCGCTGTGGATCGAGCGCGCCGACCAGCAGCTCTACCGCGCCAAGCAGGAAGGGCGCAACCGCGCCTGCCTCGAGATGCCGCCGGTCTCCCACGTCAGCGCCGAGGAGAAGGGCCTGCTCTTCGGCCATTCCCAGTTCCAGGACCTCGAATGAGCAGCGACCGCGATCCGACTCCGGCCGAAGGCGGCAAGCCCGTCACGCGCGCGCGCATCCTGGCCGTGACCAGCGGCAAGGGCGGCGTCGGCAAGACCTTCGTCTCGGCCAACCTCGCGGCGGCACTGGCGCGGCGGGGCGAGCGTGTGCTGGTGCTCGATGCCGACCTCGGCCTGGCCAACCTCGACGTCGTGCTCAACCTGTTCCCGAAGATCACGCTGCACGATGTGTTCACCGGCAAGGCCGAGCTCGAGCAGGCCATCCTGCCGGCGCCCGGCGGCTTCTCGGTGTTGCTGGCCGGCTCGGGGCTGGTCGAGTATTCGCGGCTCACGCCCGAAGTCAGCGAGAAGCTGCTCGACGTGATCCAGAAGGTGGCGCCGCGCTTCGACCGCATCATTCTCGACACCGGCGCGGGCATCTCCGACGTCGTGCTGTACGCGGTGTCGCTGGCCGACGAGGTGCTGGTGGTGGCCACGCCCGAGCCCACGTCGCTGACCGACGCCTACGCCACCATCAAGGTGCTGGCCACGCAACAGCAGCGCCAGGCGGTGCGGTTGATGGTCAACCAGATCGGGCGCCAGGGCGAGGGGCGCGTGATCCGCGGACAGCTCCAGCAGGTGATCGACCGCTACGTCACGCCGCAGATGATCGACCCGGGCGTCCCGTTCAAGCTCGAATTGCTCGGCGAGATTCCGACCGACTCGGCCGTGCGCGAGGCGGTGCAGAAGCGCCGCCTGTTGATGGAACTGCAGCCGGGCTGTCCGGCGGCGCAGGGCATCTCGGCGGCCGCCGAGCGATTGATCTCATGAACGACTCGGCTGCCAGCAGCGAGACCTCCGCGTTCGAACTGCTCGGCGGCGAGCCGGCCGTGCGCGGGCTCGTCGATCGCTTCTACGACCTGATGGACCTCGAGCCCGCCTACGCCGCGCTGCGCGCGGTGCACGGCAGCACGTTGGACGACGCGCGCGACAAGCTGTTCTGGTTTCTCTGCGGCTGGCTCGGCGGGCCGCAGCACTACGTCGAACGCTTCGGCCACCCGCGGCTGCGGGCGCGGCACCTGCCGTTTCCGATCGGCATCCGCGAGCGCGACCAGTGGCTGGCTTGCATGGGCCAGGCGATGCGCGAGCGGGCGGTCGACCCGGCGCTGGCCGAGCGGTTGGCTCAGGCCTTCTTCGGCACGGCAGACTGGATGCGCAATAAGGGTGGCTGACTAGGCCGTCGTCGCCTTCGACGGCTTCAACAGCACGATCAGCGCGCCATGCCCGCCGTCCTGCGCGCGGGCCTGCGTGAAGGCGATCACCTCGTTCTTCTGCACCAGCCAGCTGCGCACCTTGCCCTTGAGCACCGGCTCACGGCCCGGCGACCCATTGCCCTTGCCGTGGATCACGCGCACGCAGCGCAGCCCGCCGCGCACCGCCTCGCGCAGGAAAGCGGCCAGCCGCTCGCGGGCCTCGTCGCGGCGCAGGCCGTGCAGATCGAGCTGGGCCTGATCGCCCAGACGCCGCGGCGCAGCTTGCGCACCACCTCCGGCCCGACGCCGCGGCGGCGGAAAGACAGCGCCTCGTCGGTCTCGAGCAGCGACTCGACGTCGAATTCGTCCGAGATCGATTCGGCCAGCACCGCCGCCTCGTCGCGCAGGCGTTGGCGCGGCTCGGGCCGAGGGCGCGGCACCACGATCGGCGCGCGCGCCGGCGGTTGCAGCGGGACCACCGGGCCGACGCTGCGCGCGAACAGATCGCGCTCGCGTTGCAGCCGGGCGATCTCGGCCTGCGCCCGCGCCGCAGCGGCCGCGGCTTCGCGCTCCGCCTCGCGCATCGCCTTGCGCAGCAGCTTCAGATCGGCCAGCGAGGTGACCTTGGCTGACGTCACAGCAGCCCCCGCTCGGCGAACGACACCACCTCGCCACGGCCGACCACCATGTGGTCGAGCACGCGCACGTCGATCAGCTGCAGCGCGCTCTTCAGCGACTGGGTCAGGAACTCGTCGGCACGCGAGGGTTCGGCCACGCCACTGGGATGGTTGTGGGCGAGGATCACCGCGGCGGCATTCAACGCCAGCGCCCGACGCACCACCTCGCGCGGATAGACGCTGGTCTGCGTCAGCGTGCCGCGGAACATCTCGTCGAACTGCAGCAGCCGGTGCTGGGCGTCGAGGAACAGCACCGCGAACACCTCGTGATCGCGAGCGCCGAGGTGCAGGCGCAGGTAGTCGCGCACGGCGCCGGGCGAATCGAAGGCCGGGCGGTCGGCCAGACGCTGCTGCAGCGAGCGCCGCGCCAGCTCGATCACCGCCGACAGCTCGGCGCGCTTGGCCGGGCCCAGGCCCTTGATGCGCTTGAGCTCGGCCGGGTCGGCGTGCAGCAGGCCGGCCGTGCCGCCGAAGGCATCGAGCACCTGCTGGGCGAGCTGCAGCACCGAGGTGCCCTTCAGGCCCGTGCGCAGCAGCAGCGCCACCAGCTCCGCATCGGCCAGCGCGGCCGGCCCTTGCGACAGCAGCTTTCGCGCGGGCGCGCGTCGGGTGGAATGTCCTTGATCACGGTCGGGAAGGCCGTGCGGGCCGGGCTCGTAAAATCCGGGTCAGTCTACTGGAGCGGGCAACGCCGTGAATCTCGTGCAGCCGGGGTCTTTCCTGACCCTGCACTACCGCCTCGCCGGGCCTGACGGCACGGACATCGTCAACACCTTCGCCGACAAGCCTGCGACGCTGTCGCTGGGCACCGGCGAACTCGCCGCGGCGCTGGAGCAGCGCCTGCTCGGCCTGGAAGAGGGTGCGCGCGAGGTCTTCGACGTGCCGGCCGGCGAGGCCTTCGGCGAGCGCAACCCCGAGCTGCTGCAGCGCGTGAAGCGTTCGCTGCTGGCCGAACTCGGCGACCCCGACCAGACCTACCACGTTGGCGACGTGGTGCAGTTCCCCACGCCCGACGGGCAGGCGAACTATGCCGGCGTCGTGCGCGAGGTGGGCGAGGACTGGCTGCTGTTCGACTTCAACCACCCGCTGGCCGGCCGGCCGGTGACCTTCGAAGTGCAACTGATCGGGGTGCTGTGATGGGCCAGGACATCGTCGACGGCCCGAGCGAGGTGCTGCTGGCCGAACCGCGCGGCTTCTGCGCGGGGTGGATCGCGCGATCGAGATCGTCGAGCGGGCGCTGAAGAAGTTCGGCGCGCCGATCTACGTGCGCCACGAGATCGTGCACAACACCTACGTGGTCAACGACCTGAGGGCCAAGGGCGCGATCTTCATCGAGGAGCTGGCCGACGTGCCGCCCGGCGCCACGCTGGTGTTCAGCGCGCACGGTGTCTCGCAGGCAGTGCGCCACGAGGCGCAGCAGCGCGGCTTCTCGGTGTTCGACGCCACCTGCCCGCTGGTGACCAAGGTGCACGTGGAAGTCGCCAAGCTGCACAAGGAAGGCTACGACTTCATCATGATCGGCCACAAGGGCCACCCGGAAGTCGAGGGCACGATGGGCCAGCTCGACGAGGGCATCTACCTCGTCGAGGACGTGGCCGACGTCGAGCGACTGGTGCTGCCGCAGACCGAGCGCATCGCCGTGGTCACGCAGACCACGCTGTCGGTCGATGACGCGGCCGAGATCCTCGCGGCCGTCAAGCGCCGCTTCCCCACCGTGCGCGAGCCGAAGAAGCAGGACATCTGCTACGCCACCCAGAACCGCCAGGACGCGGTGAAGGTGCTGGCGCCGTCGGTCGACGTCGTGATCGTGGTCGGCAGCCCGACCAGCTCGAACAGCAACCGCCTGCAGGAGCTCGCGCAGCGCCTGGGCACACCGGCCTACATGGTCGACCAGCCGGAAGACCTGAAGGCCGAGTGGCTCGAGGGCAAGAAGCGCGTCGGTCTCACGGCCGGTGCGTCGGCGCCGGACATCCTCGTGCAGCAGGTGATCGAGCGGCTGCGCTCGCTGGGCGCGCTGTCCGTACGATCGCTGCCGGGCGTGGCGGAGTCGGTGCACTTTCCGCTGCCGATGGGCCTGGGTGACCGCTCGATGGCCGGCATCGGCTGACGCCGCCGCAACCGGAACAGCCGCCGTCTCCGCGGCGGGCCTTCAGCAGCGGTCGCAGCAGCAGCGTCCAGACGGCGTGGGCCGCGCAGGCGGCGACGATGACGCCGACGATCAGGGTCTGCGAGTCCATCGGCCTCAGCCTCCGAGCCAGAGCGTGACGCGGTAGGTCACGAACGCCGCCACATAGGCCAGCGTGAACAGGTAGGCCAGCATCGCCAGCGGATAGCGCCACGAGTTGGTTTCCCTCCGCACCACGGCCAGCGTCGACAGGCACTGCGGCGCGAACACATACCAAAGCCAGCAGCGAGTAGGCGGTGGCCAGCGGCCAGCCCTGCGAGATCACCGGCAGCAGCGACTCGGCCACCGCATCGCCCGAGGCCGACAGCGCGTAGACGGTGCCGAGCGCGCCCACCGCGACTTCGCGGGCCGCGAGCCCGGGCACCAGCGCGATCGAGATCTGCCAGTTGAAGCCGATCGGCGCGAACACATGCTGCAGCGCACGGCCGAGCTGCCCGGCCAGGCTGTACTGGATCGCCGGCCCGGTGGCACCGGCCGGCGGCGCAGGCCGGTGGAGAGGAACCACAGCACCACCATCAGCGAGAAGATGATCGTGCCGACGCGGCGCAGGAAGATCGTCGTGCGCTCCCACAGGCCGAGCGCGAGGCTGCGCAGGCTGGGACGCCGGTAGGGCGGCAGTTCCAGCATCAGCGGCTGGTAGCTGCGCCGCGTCCAGAAGCGCTTGATGCACCAGCCACAACACACGCGGAAGCGACGCCGGCCACGTACAGGCCGAAGAGTGTGAGCCCGCGCAGGTTGAACGGGCCGATCGAGCGCTCGGGCACGAAGGCGCCGATCAGCAGCGCATAGACCGGCAGCCGGGCCGAGCAGGTCATCAGCGGCGCGATCATGATCGTGGCCAGCCGGTCACGCGGGTTGGCGATGGTGCGTGTGGCCATCACGCCCGGCACCGCGCAGGCGAAGCTGGACAGCAGCGGGATGAACGCTCGGCCCGACAGGCCCACCTTGCCCATCAGCGTGTCGAGCAGGAAGGCGGCGCGCGGCAGGTAGCCGGAATCCTCGAGCAGCAGGATGAAGAAGAACAGGATCAGGATCTGCGGCAGGAACACCAGCACGCCGCCTGCGCCGGCGATCACGCCGTCGACGAGCAGGCTGCGCAGCGGGCCGTCGGCCAGATGCGTGCCGACCCAGCCGCCGAGCGAGGCCATGCCGGCCTCGATGTCGTTCATCGGCGCTTCGGCCCAGGAGAACACGGCCTGGAACATCAGGAAGAGCAGGGCCGCCAGCAGCGCGAGGCCGGCCACCGGGTGCAGCACCACTGCATCCACCGCGAGGCGGAAGCGCTGTACGCGTGGCGACGCGGGCGCAGCCAGCGCGAGGATGCGCCGCACCTCCTGCTGCAGCTCCGCCGGCGACCGGGAGGACGCCGCCGGGGCTTGGGATCCGGCCGGCAATGACTGCAGCGCCGCCACCTGCGCCAGCAGCGCTTCGTGCCCACGGCGCTGCACGGCCACGGTCTCCACCACCGGGCAGCCCAGTTCGCGCGCCAGCACGGCGCTGTCGATCGCCAGCCCCTGCGCACGGGCGGCATCGATCATGTTCAGCGCCACGACCATCGGGCGGCCGAGCGCGCGCAGTTCCAGCACGAGGCGCAGGTTCATGCGCAGGTTGGTGGCATCGACCACCGCGACGATCGCATCGGGCGCGTCCTCGCCGGCGCGCCGGCCTTCGATCACCTCCAGCGTGATCTGCTCGTCGGGGTGGTCGGCGCCAGGCCGTAGGTGCCGGGCAGGTCGACGACCGACAGGCGTCGTCCATCGGGCAGCAGCGCCGTGCCGACCTTTCGCTCGACGGTGACGCCGGCGTAGTTGGCGACCTTCTGGCGGGCGCCGGTCAGCAGGTTGAACAGCGCCGTCTTGCCGCAGTTCGGGTTGCCCACCAGGGCAATGCAGGTCGGGGCCATGGCTCAGGCCGGGTCGACCTCGATGCACAGCGCCTCGGCGCGGCGCAGGGCGAACAGCGTGTCGCCCACGCGCACGGCCAGCGGCTCGCGACCGCCCGGCCCTCGGCGCAGCAGGTGCACCGGCTCACCGGGGATGAAGCCGAGTTCGGCCAGCCGGCGCAGATCGCCAGCGGCGAGGTCAGGAGAGGCAGGCGCAACGCCGCGCACGGTGGCGCGGGCGTCGGCCGGCAGGTCGTTCAGGGTCATGGCAGCAAGGGTATTGCTAATGCGAACGATTATCAAGTACTATTCGCTCGACCTTGAGCGTAAGGCCGGCTCTGCCCGGGGCGGATTGAGGCAGATCAGAATGGGCTCGTCCCCGCACCCGAACCAGGAGCAGCCATGAAGAGCGACCCGCAGGTGATAGCCCACCTCAATGCCCAGCTGAAGAACGAACTGACCGCGACGAACCAGTACTTCCTTCACTACCGCATGCTCAAGCACTGGGGCCTGGACAAGCTGGCGAAGAAGGAATACGAGGAGTCGATCGGCGAGATGAAGCACGCCGACCGCCTGATGGAACGCATCTTCATGCTCGACGGCCTGCCGAACCTGCAGGACCTGGGCAAGCTGATGATCGGCGAGAGCGTGCCGGAGCTGCTGGAGTGCGATCTCAAGCTCGAGCAGGGCGCGCAAGGCACCATCAAGGACGGCATCGCCTACTGCGAATCGGTGCGCGACTACGTTTCTCGCGACATCCTGCAGGACATCCTCGACGACACCGAGGAGCACATCGACTTTCTCGAGACGCAGATCGATCTCGTCGGCAAGGTCGGCCTGCAGAACTACCTGCAATCGATGATGGGCGACCCCGCCTGAGGACTGCACGATGATCGTCTGCGTCTGCCGCCGCGTCTCGGACCACCAGATCCGCCAGGCCGTCCGCGACGGCGCGCAGACCTTCGAGGCGCTGCAGTTCGAACTCGGTGTGGCCACGCAGTGCGGTCGATGCGCCGAGTGCGCCTGCCAGGTGATGCGCGACGCGAAGCAGCAGCTCGCAGCCGAGGAAGAATCGCTCGCCTGCCTACAATCCTGAGGTCTCACACCTCTGAGGGCGCCGCCCGGCGCCCGGCTTTCCATGCTCGACATCAACCTGCTGCGCAAGGACGGCGCACGTGGTCGCCCGCCTCGAAGCGCGCAAGACGCCGCAAGCCTTTCTCGACGTGCCGCGCTTCCAGTCGCTGGAAGCCGAGCGCAAGGCCATCCAGACCCGCACCGAGGAGCTCCAGGCGCAGCGCAACAGCCTCTCCAAGCAGATTGGCCAGCTCAAGGCCAAGGGTGAGGACACCGGGCCGGTGATGGCGCAGGTGGCCGGGATCGGCGATGAGCTTAAGACCTCGGCCGAGCGACTCGAGGCCATCCAGGCCGATCTGGCCGAGATGCTGATGGCCGTGCCCAACCTGCCGCACGAGAGCGTGCCGGTGGGCGCCGACGAAACGGGCAACGTGGAGGTGCGCCGCTGGGGCACGCCGCGCAGCTTCGACTTCACGCCGCGCGACCACGTCGACCTCGGCGGCCCGCTCGGCCTCGATTTCGACACGGGCGCGAAGCTCAGCGGCTCGCGCTTCACCTTCCTGCGCGGCCCGGCGGCGCGGCTGCACCGCGCGCTCGCGCAGTTCATGCTCGACACGCAGACACAGCAGCACGGCTACACCGAGTGCTACACGCCCTACATCGTCAATCGCGAGATCCTCGAGGGCACCGGCCAGCTGCCGAAGTTCAAGGACGACATGTTCTGGGTGAGCCGAGGCGGTGACGAAACGCAGCGCGAGCAGTACCTGATCTCCACCAGCGAGATCTCGCTGACCAACACCGTGCGTGAGCAGGTGCTGCCCGAGAGCGCATTGCCCATCAAGCTGACGGCCCACAGCCCCTGCTTCCGCTCGGAAGCCGGCAGCGCCGGCCGCGATACGCGCGGCATGATCCGCCAGCACCAGTTCGACAAGGTCGAGATGGTGCAGATCACGCATCCCGAGAAGAGCTACGAGGCGCTGGAGCAGATGGTCGGCCATGCCGAAGCCATCCTGCAGAAGCTGGAGCTGCCGTACCGCGTGGTGGCGCTGTGCACCGGCGACATGGGCTTCGGCTCGAGCAAGACCTACGACCTCGAGGTGTGGCTGCCGGCGCAGGACACCTACCGCGAGATCAGCTCCTGCTCGAACTGCGAGGCCTTCCAGGCGCGGCGCATGCAGGCGCGCTTCAAGAATGCGCAGGGCAAGAACGAGCTGGTGCACACGCTCAACGGTTCCGGCCTCGCCGTCGGCCGCGCGCTGGTGGCGGTGCTGGAGAACCACCAGCGCCCCGACGGCTCGATCCAGGTGCCGGCGGCGCTGCGGCCCTACCTGGGCGGGCTCGAGGTGCTGCGGGCCTGATTCGTGGACAGCGCGGCGCTTGCGGATGAACTGCTTGCGGCCTGGGATGGCGCGGGCCTGATCGAGCCGCCGAGTGCCCGCCCCGGCGGGCTGACGCTGGCGCAGGCCTTCGAGGTGGGCGACGTGCTGCGACAGCGCCGCATCGCGCGCGGCGACACGCCTCGCGGCTACAAGATCGGCTTCACCAACCGCACGATCTGGCCGCGCTACGGCGTCTTCGCGCCGATCTGGGCGCCGGTGTGGCGCAGCACGGTGACGATGCTCGAAGGCACCGAAGCGACGGCTTCTCTGGCCGGCCTCGTGCAGCCGCGGCTGGAGCCGGAGATCGTCTTCGGCTTTGCACACTCGCCCAATGCCGGCATGGACCAGCAGGAACTCGTCGCCTGCCTGGACTGGGTGGCGCACGGCTTCGAGATCGTCCACACGCACTTCGCGGACTGGCGCTTTGCGGCGCCGGACACCGTCGCTGATTTCGCGCTCCATGGCCGGCTCTATGTCGGGCCGCGCGTAGCGGTCGCGCGCTTCGGGCGACTCGGTGACGAACTCGCCGGCCTCGGGCTCACGCTCGGCCGCGATGGCGTCGACGTCGATGCCGGCCGCGGCACGAACGTGCTGGACGGCCCGCTCAATGCGCTGCGCCTGTGGCTTCAGGCGATGCAGGAGCACTCCCCGCGATGGCAGGTGCGGGCGGGCGACGTCGTGACCACCGGCACGATCACCGATGCCTGGCCGATGTCTCCCGGCCGGGTCTGGCAAAGCCGGCCCGACCATGCAGCGCTTCACGGACTGACGCTGCACACGGTGCCCTGAGGCCGCCATGCGACTGCGCTAGAATGCGCGGCTCGGCACCGACCCGCCGAACGAATTCAGAACACCGGAGAGGTGGCAGAGTGGTCGAATGCGCCGGACTCGAAATCCGGTATACGGTTTCACCGTATCGAGGGTTCGAATCCTCCTTCTCCGCCAACGAACGAGCCGCCCGCGAGGCGGCTTTTTCGTGGCCGCGGCATTCACAGATCTTTACCCCGTCGCCATCGCGTCTTCACCGCGCCGGCCGACCATCTCGCTCCATGGGCCAAGCCGGCCTGCACGCAAGGAGCCAGAGATGAAGACCTCGACCACCGCAGTTGCTGTCGCCAACCGCCGCGCCTCAGGGCGCAGCGTCCGCTGGATGCTGTCCGGCATGGTCGTCGCGGTGGCCGCGACGTTTGCCCTGTCGGCCTGGGCGATGCCCGGTGGCCACGGCCGCCCCGGCATGGATGGCGCCGGGATGATGATGGACGGCCGCGGTGCCGAGCGCATGCTCGATGGCATTAACGCCACCGACGCGCAGCGCACGCAGATCCGGCAGATCTTCAAGGCGGCGGCCGACGACATGAAGGCGCAGCGCGAGCAGCGCCGCGCGCTGCACGAGCGCGGCCCGCAGATCTTCTCGGCGCCGACCGTCGATGCCGCCGCGGCCGAATCGCTGCGCCAGCAGATGGTGCAATTGCACGACCGGGCCAGCAAGCGCCGCATGCAGGCCATGCTCGATGCCAGCGGTGCTGACGCCCGAGCAGCGTGTGAAGCTGGCCGAGCGCATGAAGCAGCGCGGCGAGATGATGCGCGAGCGCATGGAGCGCATGCACGGCGCGCAGCCCCGCTCGTGATCGCGGCTGCGGAGCGTGAGGCCGCTATGCTTGCGCCGATGACCACACGCGTGCTGCTGATCGACGACGACGCCCGCCTGTCGGCGATGGTGGGTGACTATCTTCGCCATTCCGGCTTCGACGTGACCACGGCCGGCTCGCTGGCCGCCGGCCGCGAGCGACTGGCGGCCGAGAACTTCGACGCGCTGCTGCTCGACCTGATGCTGCCTGACGGCGACGGCCTCGACCTCTGCCGTGAACTGCGCGGCACCGCCCGCACGCGCGGATTGCCGCTGCTGATGCTCACCGCGCGCGGCGAGCCGCTGGACCGCATCGTCGGCCTCGAGCTCGGTGCCGACGACTATCTCGGCAAGCCCTTCGAGCCGCGCGAGCTGCTCGCGCGCATCAAGGCGCTGCTGCGCCGCGCGCAGCCGCAGCCCGCCGACGACGAGGTGCTGCGCTTCGGCCGGCTGGAGATCGATCTGGGCGCACGCATGGCCCGGCTGGAGGGCAAGCCCTGCGACCTGACCAGCCATCAGTTCGACCTGCTGGTGGTGCTGGCACAGAGCCCCGGGCGCGTGCTCTCGCGCGACCAGATCATGGATTCGCTCAAGGGCCATCCGCTCGAGGCCTTCGACCGTTCGATCGACGTGCATATCTCGCGCATCCGCGCCGTGATCGAGGACGATCCGAAGACGCCGCGGCGCGTGCTCACGGTGCGCGGCGCCGGCTACGTCTTCGCGAAGAAGCAGGACACCGACGACGAGTCCTGAGCTGCGGATGAAGTCGCTCTACCTGCGCATCTACCTCACGGTGGTGGCCGTGCTGCTGCTGTTCGCGGCGGCGTCGGGCTGGGTCTTCCAGCGCCACCTTGAGCAGGAACGCGTGCGCGTGGAAGGCGCCTGGTCGGCGACCGCACGGCCGCCTGGGCGGAACTGCTGCAGCGTGCCTTGCCCGGCGCCGAGGCGCCGCCGGACGAGCAGGCGGCTGCGGTGCGCGAATGGTCGGCGCGGCTGCGCATCGCGCTGGCGCTGGACGACGAGCAGGGGCGGCGCATCATCGCCACCGAGCTGTTCCAGCGCCGGCAACTGGAAGAGGGCGTGCGCATCACGGCCGTGCGGCTCGATGACGGGCGCACGCTGTGGATCGTTCGCCCGCGGCTGCGCCCGCCGCCGGGCGCGACGGAGCCACCGGGCGTGCGCCGTGACCCGCGCGCCGGGCCGCCGGACGACGTGCTGCTGCCCTTCATGCCGCCGGGGCTGCCGCGCGGCGTGGGCCTCGTCGTCTTCCTGTCGGTGCTGTTCGTCGCGGTGGCCGCGGGCGCCTATCCGGTCGTGCGCCGGCTGACGCGGCGGCTGGAGTCGCTCAAGCGCGGTGTCGAACGCTTCGGCGCCGGCCAGCTCGACCATCGTGTGCACGTCAGCGGGCGCGACGAGGTGGCCGCTGTCGCCGCGAGCTTCAACCATGCCGCGGCTCGGGTCGAGGCGCTGGTGCAGTCGAACAAGTCGCTGCTGGCCAACGCGAGCCACGAGCTGCGTTCGCCGCTGGCGCGCATGAAGATGGCCGTGTCCATGCTCGACGAGGTGCCGGCGGCGCAGCGCGAGCAGCTCAAGCGAGAGATCCAGACCAACGTGGCCGAACTCGACGCGCTGGTCGAGGAGGTGCTGCTGGCCAGCCGGCTCGACGCCACCGAGTCGCTGGATCGGCGCGAGCCGGTCGACCTGCTCGGGTTGGCCGCCGAAGAAGCGGCGCGCGTCGATGCCGAGGTCGAGGGCCCGCCACTGCAGGTGCGCGGCGACGAACGCCTGCTGCGCCGCGCGCTGCGCAACCTGCTGGAGAACGCGCGCCGCTACGGCGGCAGCGAGGTCAAGGTCGAGCTTGCCCGCACGGCGACGGGCGCGGAGGCGCGCGTCTGTGACCGCGGCCCTGGCGTGCCGGACAACCTGCGCGAGCGCATCTTCGAGCCCTTCTACCGGCTGCCCGGCCACGCCGAGCAGGCCGGCGGTGTCGGCCTCGGGCTGAGCACGGTGCGGCAGATCGCGCAGCGCCACGGCGGCAGCGTGCGCTGCGAGGCGCGGCCGGGTGGCGGCAGCGTGTTCGTGCTGGCGGTGCCGGGCGCCTGATCTCCGGGCCGCCCCGGGGACCGGCTGCCGGGGGCGCGGGTGCAGAATGGCGGCCCGTCGCACGCATCTCCATCGTCTTCCATGCAGGGTCTGCTTCCGCTCCTGGCCGCGCTGGCGGCCTACCTGATCGGCTCGCTGTCGTTCGCAGTGATCATCAGCCGGCTGATGGGCCTGTCCGATCCACGCACCTACGGTTCGGGCAACCCGGGTGCCACCAATGTGCTGCGCTCGGGCAACAAGGCAGCGGCCATCCTGACGCTGGTGTTCGATGCGCTGAAGGGCTACGTGCCGGTGCTGCTGGTGGTGATCTATGGCGGTGCCTACGGTCTCGGCGAGGGTACGGCGGCGCTGGTGGGCTGGCCGCGTTCCTCGGTCACCTGTGGCCGGTCTTCTTCAGGTTCCAGGGCGGCAAGGGCGTGGCCACCGCGGCCGGTGTCCTGCTGGCGCTCAACCCCTGGCTGGGCGCCGCCACGCTGCTGACCTGGATCATCATTGCCGCCTTCTTCCGCTACTCGTCGCTGGCAGCGATCGTGTCGGCGGCCTTCGCGCCGTTCTACCAGCTGCTGATCTGGGGCGGCGGTCCGACGGCCATCGCAGTGGCGGTGATGGGCCTGCTGCTGATCTGGCGCCACAGCGCCAACATTCAGAAGCTGCTCAAGGGCACCGAAAGCAAGCTCGGCCAGAAGGCCAAGCCCCATGGAGCGAAGTGATGAATCTCGAGCACGGCCTGCACCGTTTCCACGTCGGCGATCGCCTGTCGGAGATGGCGGTGTACAACGGCACCGTCTACCTCGCCGGCCGGTGCCCGACGACGCCACGCAGGACATCCGTGGCCAGACCGCGCAGGTGCTCGCGATGGTCGACAAGCTGCTGGCCGAGGCCGGCACAGACCGTGCGCGCATCCTGATGACGCAGGTCTACCGGCCGACATGGCCGACTTCGACGGCATGAATGCCGTCTGGGACGACTGGGTGCCGCCGGGCGATGCGCCGCCGCGCGCCACCGTGCAGGCGAAGCTCGCCCGGCCGGAGTGGAAGATCGAGATCGTCGTCACCGCGGCGATCTGAGGCCGGCGCTGCGGCGCGGCGACAATACGGGCCTATGACGACCCGAGTCCTTACCGGCATCACGACCACCGGCACACCGCACCTGGGCAACTACGTCGGCGCCATCCGCCCGGCGATCGCCGCCAGCCGCCAGCCCGGCGTCGAGAGCTTCTTCTTCCTGGCCGACTACCACGCGCTGATCAAGTGCGACGAGCCGGCGCGCATCGAGCGATCGCGGCTGGAGATCGCCGCGACCGGCTCGCGGCCGGGCTCGACACCGAGCGCGTGTTCTTCTATCGCCAGAGCGACATCCCGGAGATTCCGGAGCTGACCTGGCTGCTCACCTGCGTCACGCCCAAGGGCCTGATGAACCGGGCGCATGCCTACAAGGCCTCGGCCGACGCCAACCTGGAAGCCGGCGAAGACGTCGATTCGGGCGTGACGATGGGCCTGTTCAGCTATCCGATCCTGATGGCCGCCGACATCCTGATGTTCAACGCCCACCAGGTGCCGGTGGGCCGCGACCAGTGCAGCACCTGGAGATGGCGCGCGACATCGCGCAGCGCTTCAACCACCTGTTCGGCCAGGGGCGCGAGCACTTCGTGCTGCCGGAGGTGGTGGTCGACGAGGAAGTGGCGACGCTGCCAGGGCTCGACGGGCGCAAGATGTCGAAGAGCTACGACAACACGATCCCGCTGTTCGAAGGCGGCGCCAAGGGCCTGCAGGCGGCGCTGGCGCGCGTGGTCACCGATTCGAAGCTGCCCGGCGAACCGAAGGACCCGGACAGCGCGCACTTGGTGACGATCTACGACGCCTTTGCCAGCAGCGAGGAGCGCGCGCAGTTCCGCGCCGACCTGAAGGCTGGGCTCGGCTGGGGCGACGCCAAGCAGCGGGTCTACGAGCGGCTGGAGCGCGACATCGCGCCGATGCGCGAGCGCTACGAATCGCTGATCGCGCATCCGGCGCGCATCGAGGAGGCGCTGATGGAAGGCGCGCGCAAGGCGCGCGCCATCGCCGCGCCGTTCCTGGTGCAACTGCGCGAGGCGGTCGGCCTGCGGCGCATGACGGCAGCCCTCACGACGGTGGGCGAGAAGAAGACGCAGAGCAAGAGCAAGCTGCCCGAGTTCAAGCAGTACCGCGAGGCCGATGGCCGCTTCTACTTCAAGCTGCTGTCGGGTGATGGTCGCCTGCTGCTGCAAAGCGAAGGCTTCGCCTCCGGCAAGGACGCCGGCCAGGGCGTGGCACGCCTGAAGCGCGAGGGCGCCGCGGCGCTACCCGGTGTGGCTGCCGTGCGCGGCGAGGGCGTCAGCGAAGCCGACGTCGCCGCGGCGCTTGCGCAACTGATGGCCGAAGAATGAAGAACCTCGTCGTCCTGATCTCGGGACGCGGCTCGAACATGGAGGCCATCGTGCAGGCCTGCGCCACCGAGGGCTGGAATGCACGCATCGCTGCGGTGGTGAGCAACCAGCCCGACGCCAGCGGCCTGGCCTTCGCCCGCGCGCGCGGCATCGCCACGGCGGTGGTCGATCACCGCCAGCACGCGTCGCGCGAGAGCTTCGACGCCGCGCTGCGCGAGGTCATCGACGGCTTCGCGCCCGATCTGCTGGTGCTCGCCGGCTTCATGCGCATCCTCACACCGGGCTTCGTGTCGCACTACGCCGGGCGCATGGTCAACGTGCATCCGTCGCTGCTGCCGGCTTTCACCGGGCTTCACACCCACCGCCGTGCGATTGAGGCCGGCTGCAAGGCAGCGGGTGCGACGGTGCACTTCGTCACCGCCGAGCTCGACCACGGCCCGATCATTGCCCAGGCGGTGGTCCCGGTGCTGCCCGGCGACACCGAAGAGACGCTCGCCGCCCGCGTGCTGGCGCGCGAGCACGTGCTCTATCCGCGCGCCGTGCGCTGGCTGGTCGATGGCCTGCTGCGTGTCGAAGACGCCACCGTGCGCCACCTGCGCGGCGAACCGCAACTCCTCGTCTGATGCACCCCAACGCCCTGCTCGAACTCGCCACCGAACTGCTGCACCGCGTGCTGCAGTTCAAGCATCCGGCCGACGGCGTGGTGTCGGACTTCTTCCGCCAGCACAAGGCGCTCGGCAGCCGCGAGCGCCACACGCTGGCCGAGACCACCTACACCGTGCTGCGCCAGCGGCTGCTGTTCCAGCACCTCGCCCAGTCGGGCAAGGGCGAGATGGAGCGGCGCTGGCCGTGCTCGGCTGGCAGGGCAACGAAGGCTTCCTGCGCGCGGCCCTGTCCGAGGCGGAGCAGCAATGGCTCGCCCAGGTGCAGGCGATCGACCGCTCGGCCCTGCCCGAGAAGCTGCGTCACAACCTGCCCGACTGGCTGGCCGAGGCGCTGCAGCGCGAGCTCGCCGATGACTTCTGGCCGTTTGTCGAGAGCATGAGCGCAGGCGCGCCGCTGGACTTGCGCGTCAATTCCTTCAAGGCCAAGCGCGAAGACGTGAAGGCCGCGCTGGCGAAGGCCGGCATCGACGCCGAAGACACGCCGTTCTCGCCGCTCGGCCTGCGCGTGCAGGGCAAGCCGGCACTGAACAAGCTCGATGTCTTCACCCGTGGCGACGTGGAAGTGCAGGACGAGGGCAGCCAGTTGCTCGCGCTGCTGCTCGACGCCAAGCGCGGCGAGATGGTGGTGGACTTCTGCGCCGGCGCCGGCGGCAAGACGCTGGCGCTGGGTGCGGCGATGCGCAACACCGGCCGGCTTTATGCCTTCGACACCTCGGGGCATCGGCTCGCGTCGCTGAAGCCGCGGCTGGCGCGCAGTGGGCTGTCGAATGTCTATCCGGCGCAGATTGCGCACGAGCGCGACGACCGCATCAAGCGCCTGGCCGGCAAGATCGACCGCGTGCTGGTCGACGCGCCGTGCTCCGGCCTGGGCACGCTGCGCCGCAACCCTGACCTCAAATGGCGCCAGACGCCGCAGGCGATCGAGGAACTGCGCGCCAAGCAGGCGGCCATCCTGGCCAGCGCGGCGCGGCTGCTCAAGCCGGGTGGCCGGCTGGTCTACGCCACCTGCAGCCTGCTGCGTGAGGAGAACGAGGCGGTCGTTGAGGCGTTTACGGAAGCGAACAAGGCCACGTTCCGGCCGCTGCCGGCCGACGAGGCGCTCGCGGCTGCCCACGTTCAGCGAGCGCCCGAGCTGGTGCGCGACGGCTTCCTGCGGCTCTGGCCGCACCGCCACGCCACCGACGGTTTTTTCGCCGCCGTGTGGCAGAAGGCTTGATCGCACGCAAAAAGTCGCCATCTGCATTCAAGTCGCAGGGCGTATCCCAGTAGTTTCCGAGGTCTCTCCAGAGCCCTGCCACTTACAATCGAAGCGCCGTTGTTCTTGACGGCGATCTAGGCGGGTTCATGGAAATTCTTTCGTCGGTTTGGGACGGCATCGTGTCGTGGCTGTCCAATGGTTTGATCGAGACCACCGGTGGCAAGTGCTGGCCTTCACGCTGGTGGCCACGCACATCACCATCGCGGCGGTGACGATCTTCCTGCACCGTTCCCAGGCACACCGCGCGCTTGACCTCGGGCCCGTTCCTTCCCACTTCTTCCGCTTCTGGCTGTGGCTGACCACCGGCATGGTCACCAAGGAGTGGGTCGCCATTCACCGCAAGCACCACGCCAAGTGCGAGACGGTCGACGACCCCCACAGCCCGCAGACGCGCGGCATCAAGACGGTGCTGCTCGAGGGCAGCGAGTTGTATCGCGCCGAAGCCAAGGTGCAGGAGACGCTGAGCAAGTACGGCCACGGCACCCCGGATGACTGGCTCGAGCGCAATCTGTACACCCGCTACAGCTGGCAGGGCGTGGGCCTGATGCTGATCATCGACCTGATGCTGTTCGGCGCCATCGGCGCCACGGTGTGGGCGGTGCAGATGCTGTGGATTCCGATCACCGCCGCCGGCATCATCAATGGCATCGGCCACTGGTGGGGTTACCGCAACTTCGAAGCGCAGGACGCCTCGACCAATGTCTCGCCCTGGGGCATCGTGATCGGTGGCGAGGAACTGCACAACAACCACCACACCTACCCGACCTCGGCCAAGCTGTCGGTCAAGCCCTACGAGTTCGACATCGGCTGGCTGTACATCCGCATCCTCGAGACGCTGGGCTGGGCCAAGGTGCGCAAGACGCCGCCGATGCTCAAGCTCGGCGAAGTCAAGCCAGTGGCCGACGGCAAGACGCTGGAAGCGATCATCGCCAACCGCTACGAGGTGATGGCCAAGTACGCCAAGGAAATGCGCGCCGCCTGTGGCGCCGAGCTCGATCGCCTGAAGGCGCAGGGCGGCGAGAACACCGCGCGCGTCAAGCAGATGCTGCTCGCCCAGCGCTGGCTGCACCGTGACGAGGAGAAGATCCCGGCCGAGCTGCGCGCCAGCGTGGCGCAGGCTGCGGCCAGCTCCGATTCGCTGGCCAAGCTGGTGGCGATGCGCGAGGAGCTGCGTCAGCTCTGGACCCGCACCAACGTGTCGGCCGAGCAATTGGTGGCTGATCTGCAGGCCTGGTGCCGCAAGGCCGAGGACAGCGGCATCGCCGCGCTGCGCGAGTTCTCGCTGAAGCTGCGCGCCGCGCACGCATAACGTTCGGCAGGACACGAGGGTGGGTCGCTGGCGCGACCACCCCTTTTCCTACAAAGCAAAAGGGCCGCAACTGCGGCCCTTTGTGCTGGAGGAACTGAAGCGATTACTTCAGCTTCGTTTCCTTGTACTTCACGTGCTTCCGTGCCTTCGGATCGAACTTCATGATCTCGATCTTCTCGGGCGTCGTCTTCTTGTTCTTGTCGGTCGTGTAGAAGTGACCGGTACCGGCCGACGATTCCAGCTTGATCTTTTCGCGTCCACCTTTGGCCATGTCGTTCTCCTAGATCAGAGTTCGCCCTTGGCGCGAAGATCGGCAACCACCTGGTCGATGCCGACCTTGTCGATCAGGCGCAGCGCGGCGTTGCTGACGCGCAGACGCACCCAGCGGTTTTCGGTTTCCAGCCAGAAGCGGCGGTACTGCAGGTTGGGCAGGAAGCGGCGCTTCGTTTTGTTGTTGGCGTGGGAGACGTTGTTCCCCACCATGGGGCGCTTGCCCGTGACTTGACAGACGCGTGCCATCGCTCGCTACCTCGCTTCAGGTCTATCCAATGGAATTCGTGCCGACGGATTTCGGCAAAGACCGCGAGTATAGCTCATTTCCGGCCGGCTTTACTGCTCCAGGAAGCGCTGGGCATCCAGCGCGGCCATGCAGCCGGTGCCGGCACTGGTGATCGCCTGGCGATAGACGTGGTCCTGCACGTCGCCGGCCGCAAACACGCCGTTCACGCTGGTCATCGTGGCCATGCCGTTCAGTCCGCCGCGCGTGATGATGTAGCCGTCCTTCATCTCCAGCTGGCCCTTGAAGATGTCGGTGTTGGGCTGGTGGCCGATGGCGATGAAGCAGCCCTTCAGCGCGATGTCGGTGGTCGCGCCGGACTGCGTGCTCTTGATGCGCACGCCGGTCACGCCCGAGGCATCGCCGAGCACCTCTTCGAGCGTGTGCCACAGGTGCAGCTGCATCGTGCCGGCCTTCACCTTGTCCATCAGCTTGTCGACCATGATCGGCTCGGCGCGGAACTTGTCGCGGCGATGGATCAGATGCACCTTGCTGGCGATGTTCGACAGGTACAGCGCTTCCTCGACGGCGGTGTTGCCGCCGCCGACCACGCAGACCTCCTGCCCGCGATAGAAGAAGCCGTCGCAGGTGGCGCAGCCGCTGACGCCGCGGCCCATGAAGGCCTCCTCGGACGGCAGGCCGAGGTACTTGGCGCTGGCACCGGTGGCGATGATCAGCGCGTCACAGGTGTAGCTGCCGGAGTCGCCGGTCAGCGTGAACGGGCGCTGGCTCAGGTCGACCTGGTTGATGTGGTCGAAGACGATCTGCGTGTTGAAACGCTCCGCGTGGCGCTGGAAGCGCGCCATCAGCTCGGGGCCCATCACGCCGTCGACATCGGCCGGCCAGTTGTCGACCTCGGTGGTGGTCATCAGCTGCCCACCCTGGGCGATGCCGGTGATCAGCACCGGCTTGAGGTTGGCGCGCGCGGCATAGACCGCGGCGGTGTAGCCGGCCGGGCCGGAGCCGAGGATCAGGACTTGGGCGTGCAGGGTGGGGGTGCTCATGGGGAAACGCCTTGAAAACGGGGAGAAGTGTCGGCAATGACACCACAACTCGGGGTCGCGAGTCTGGCATGGGGCGGAATCCGCTGGCGTCATTTCTCGTAATGACGACAATAGTGCCCGGCGCTGAAATGTGGCATTTTCACGCGCACGGACGCAACCCGGCGTCCGCTGACAGGGCCCCACGGGCCACAGCACTCGAAACAGAACGAAGGGAAACCGTATGGCGATGCTCTCCAACCTGGACCTGATCCGGCGTGTGCCGCTCTTTTCGATGCTCACCAACGATCAGGCGCAGAGCATCGCCGACAGCGTCGTCAAGCGGCGCTTCCGTCGCGGCGAGATCATCGTCGAGCACGGCAAGAAGTCCAACGCGCTGTTCATCCTCCTCACCGGCCGCGCACGCGTGCTGACGTCCGATTCGCGCGGCCGCGAGGTCATCCTCGCCGTGCTGCAGCCCGGCGATTACGTGGGCGAGATGAGCCTGATCGACAACGAGCCGCATTCGGCCACGGTGCGCGCCGAAGTGCAGACAGACATGCTGATCCTCGGCCGCGCCGAGTTCGCCCGCTGCCTGCCGGAGAACTCCAGCCTGTCGTACGCGATCATGCGCGGCCTGGTGCAGCGGCTTCGCAGTGCCGACCGGCAGATCGAGTCGCTGGCGCTGCTCGACGTCTACGGCCGCGTCGCCCGCGCGCTGCTCGACATGGCCGAGATGGACGGTGACCAGAAGATCATCCGCAACAAGGTCTCGCGCCAGGATCTGGCCAAGATCGTCGGTGCGTCGCGCGAGATGGTCAGCCGCGTGATGAAGGACCTGGAAGAGCGCGGCATGGTCCACACCCAGGAAAACGGCTCGGTGATCATCAAGGAACAGCTCACCGGCTGACCGCGCCACCCGGCTGTGACACCGGGTAAGTTGTTCGAGGCGGGCGCCCAGCAGGCGCCCGTTGCGCTTTCTGGCAACGCAGAATCGTCCGCCAACGCAGGACTGGCCTGGAGGACGCATTGGAACCGATCGATCGGCGCACGTCGCTGCTGATGCTGTGCAGCCTGCTCACCGCGGCCTGCGGCGGCGGCGGGGATCGGAGCCGACCGCTGCGCCGGGGCAGAGCCCGGCGCCCAACCCTGGCCCACCGCCCGCTCCACCGCCGGCACCTTCACCGGCGCCCTGGCGGCTCGGTCTATGGCGACTTTCGTGGTGCCTCGCTCGGCCTCGGGGCCAGCACCCAGGGCGCCATCGCCTTCCCGGCCGACAACCCCTGGAACCGCGACATCTCCGCGGAGCCGGTCGACCCGAACTCCGATGCGCTGATCGCCAGCATCGGCGCCACGACCGGGCTGCACCCCGACTTCGGCGCCGGCCTGTACAACGGCGCGCCGATTGGCATCCCGTACGCCATCGTCGCCGGCTCGCAAGCCCGGGTGCCGATCGTCTTCACGGCCTACGGCGACGAGAGCGAACCGGGTCCCTACCCGGTGCCCGCCAACGCCGAGGTCGAAGGCGGCAACGCGTCGAACGGCGATCGGCACGTGCTCGTCATCGACCGCGACAACAACCGGCTGTACGAGCTCTATCGCGCATTCCTGCAGCCCGACGGCCGCACCCGGCAGGCCGATTGCGGCGCGGTCTTCCACCTCGACAGCAACGACGTTCGTCCCGGCGGGCAGCCGGGCTGGACCAGCGCCGATGCGGCCGGCCTGCCGATCTTCCCCGGGCTGGCCCGCTACGAGGAAGCGGCCCGGGGGCCGGAGGGATTCGCCACGCCCTGCGATTCACGGTGGCGCGATCGCGGCGGGCCTACGTGCCGCCGGCCACGCACTACGCCTCCAGCAACACCGGCGCCAACCTGCCGCCGATGGGCATGCGCGTGCGCCTGAAGGCGAGCTACGTGATCCCCGCGGGTTTCAGTGCCGAATCCAAGGCCTTGCTGACCGCGATGAAGACCTACGGGATGATCGTGGCGGATAACGGTAGCAACTGGTACGTGAGTGGTGCACCGGACTCGCGCTGGAACAACGACGCCCTGAACGCCGAACTCGGGCAGGTGAAGGGCAGCGACTTCGAAGTCGTGCTGATGCGCGGCACGGTGGCGGGCTGACGAACGACGATTGCCGCCGGCTGACCCCAGGCCGGCGCGGGTCGGCCCGGGGCGACGACAATCGCGGTCGTGACTGCCTCCACCCTCGTCCCGCCGCGCGCCCGCGCGCTGACCAGCTACAAGCCGTACTGGGCCAAGCGCTTCGGGCCCGCGCCCTTCCTGCCGATGAGCCGCGCCGAGATGGACGCGCTCGGCTGGGACTCGTGCGATGTGATCGTGGTCACGGGCGATGCCTACGTCGACCACCCGAGTTTCGGCATGGCGGTGATCGGCCGCACGCTCGAGGCGCAGGGCTTTCGTGTCGGCATCATCGCGCAGCCCGACTGGCAGTCGGCCGACCCGTTCAAGGCGCTAGGCAAGCCGAACCTGTTCTTCGGCGTGACCGCCGGCAACATGGACTCGATGATCAACCGGTACACCGCCGACCGGAAGATCCGCAGCGACGATGCCTACACGCCCGGCGGCGAGGGCGGCAAGCGCCCTGACCGCAGCTCGCTGGTCTACGCACAGCGCTGCAAGGAGGCCTGGAACGACGTGCCGATCGTGCTCGGCGGCATCGAGGCCAGCCTGCGCCGCATCGCGCACTACGACTACTGGCAGGACAAGGTGCGCCGCTCGATCCTGGTCGACAGCAAGGCCGACCTGCTGCTGTACGGCAACGCCGAGCGCGCAATCATCGAGATCGCCCACCGCACGGCACGCAAGGAGCCCGTGGAGGCGCTCACCGATGTGCGCGGCACCGCCTTCATGCGCCGCACCGACGACCCGACGGCCGGAGGCTGGTTCGAGATCGATTCCACCGAGGTCGACCGCCCGGGCCGCATCGACGCGCACATCAACCCGTACCTGACGACGAGCGAAGCAGCCGCCTCGCAGGGCGCGAGCTGCGCGAAGGACGAGGGCGCGAAGCCCGACGAGGCCAAGCCGATCACCATCGTGCCGAGGGCCAGCGGCCGCATCACGATGCCGCCGCGAGAGCGCACGGTGATCCGGCTGCCGAGCTACGAGCAGGTCAAGAGCGATCCGGTACTCTATGCGCACGCCAACCGCGTGCTGCACCTCGAGACCAACCCCGGCAATGCGCGCGCTGGTGCAACGCCATGCCGACCGGGACGTGTGGATCAACCCGCCGCCCATCCCGCTGAGCACGCCGGAGATGGACCACGTCTTCGACCTGCCCTACGCGCGCAGCCCGCACCCGCGCTACGCGGACGAGACCGGCGGCCACGACGGGCCGACCAAGATCCCGGCCTGGGAGATGATCCGTTTCAGCGTGAACATCATGCGCGGCTGCTTCGGCGGCTGCACCTTCTGCTCAATCACCGAGCACGAGGGCCGCATCATCCAGAGCCGCAGCGAAGACTCGGTGATCCGCGAGATCGAGGACAT
This sequence comes from Piscinibacter aquaticus, assembly GCA_007994965.1. Lineage (GTDB taxonomy): Bacteria > Pseudomonadota > Gammaproteobacteria > Burkholderiales > Burkholderiaceae_C > Piscinibacter > Piscinibacter aquaticus. The sequence goes on from VOPW01000001.1 coordinate 476,301, forward strand.
CCGCGACAAGGTCAAGGGCTTCACCGGCGTGATCAGCGATCTCGGCGGGCCGACGGCCAACATGTACCGCATCGGCTGCAAGAGCCCGGAGATCGAGGCCGCCTGCCGCAAGCCGAGCTGCGTCTACCCGGGCATCTGCCCGAACCTGAACACCGACCACGGCCCGCTGATCCACATGTACCGCCGCGCGCGGCTGCTGCGCGGCATCAAGAAGATCCTGATCGGCTCGGGGTTGCGCTACGACTGGGCGGTGCGCTCGCCGGAATACGTGAAGGAACTGGTCACGCACCACGTCGGCGGTTACCTGAAGATCGCGCCCGAGCACACCGAGGAAGGGCCGCTGTCGAAGATGATGAAGCCCGGCATCGGCAGCTACGACCGCTTCAAGCAGATGTTCGAGAAGTTCAGCGCCGAGGCGGGCAAGAAGCAGTTCCTGATCCCGTATTTCATCGCCGCGCACCCGGGCACGCGCGACGAGGACATGATGAACCTCGCGCTGTGGCTCAAGCGCAATGGCTTCCGGGCCGACCGGTGCAGACCTTCTACCCGAGCCCGATGGCCACGGCGACCGCGATGTACCACTCGGGGATGAATCCGCTGAAGGGCATCAGCCGCGACGAGACGCGCGCCGAGCGTGTCGACATCGTGCGCGGCGAGAAGCGGCGCCGTCTGCACAAGGCCTTCCTGCGCTACCACGACCCGAACAACTGGCCGCTGCTGCGCGATGCGCTCAAGGCCATGGGCCGGGCCGACCTGATCGGCAACGGCAAGCACCACACGGTGCCGACCTTCCAGCCGGCCACCGACGGCAGCTACCAGAGCGCGCGGCGCAAGAACTCCACGCCCAGCGGGGCGCGCACCTCGCCGGTCACCAAGGGCCGCGTGCTGACGCAGCACACCGGCCTGCCACCGCGCAAGGCGAAGTAGCGGCGCGCGTCAGTCGCGCGGGATCTTGCGCGGCTGGCCTTGCATGTCGATCGCCACGTAGGTCAGGTTGGCCTCGGTCACCTTCACCACCTGCAGGTTGGCCGGGTTGCGTTCGGCATAGACCTCCACATGCACGGTGATCGAGGTGGTGCCGATGCGCTCCACCTTGGCATAGAAGCTCAGCAGATCACCCACCGACACCGGCTGCTTGAAGACGAACTGGTTGACGGCGACGGTGGCGATGCGCCCCTTGGCGATGCGCGCCGGCAGCACCGCGCCGGCCAGGTCGACCTGCGCCATGATCCAGCCGCCGAAGATGTCGCCGTTGCCGTTGGCATCGGCCGGCATCGGCATCACGCGCAGCACCAGCTGGCGGTCGCCCGGCAGGCTCACCGGCGACAGGTGCTGCGGGTCGGCGGACGGAAGGCCGGGGTGGGGCTTGAAGTCTCGGGCATGATCCTGCACCTGCGGTGGTTCTCGCCGCATTCTTCCACGCCCGACCCTCCCGACTGTCCGCATGCGCCCGCACAGCCTGCCCGCCACTCCCGCCCAGGCTGATGCGCCGGCCGCGCCGCGCTCCGACTGGCGGGCCTTGAAGAAGCTCGCACCCTACGTGTGGCAGTGGCGCTGGCGCGTCGGCGTGGCGCTGGGCTTTCTCGTCGCGGCCAAGCTCGCGAACGTCGGCGTGCCGCTGGTACTCAAGCAGATCGTCGATGCGCTCGACCTGCACTCCGGCGATCCACGCAGCGTGCTGGTGGTGCCCGTCGCGCTGCTGCTGGCCTATGGTGCGCTGCGCGTGTCGGTGACGCTGTTCACGGAACTGCGCGAATTCCTCTTCTACCCGGTGGCGGCGCGCATCGCGCGGCGCGTCTCGCTCGAGACCTTCGAGCACCTGCTGTCCCTGAGCCTGCGCTTTCACCTCGAGCGCCAGACCGGCGGTGTCTCGCGCGACATCGAACGCGGCTCGCGCGCCATCCATTCGCTGCTGAACTACACGATCTACAACATCCTGCCGACGCTGGTCGAGATGGTGCTGGTGATCTCGCTGCTGTCGGCCAAGTTCGACGGCTGGTTCGCCGCGATCACGCTGTCGGCGCTGGCCGCGTACATCGTCTTCACCGTGACGGTGACCGAGTGGCGCACCCACTTCCGCCGCGCGATGAACGAGCAGGACAGCAAGGCCAACACCAAGGCCGTCGACGCCCTGATCAACTACGAGACGGTCAAGTACTTCTCCAACGAGGGCTTCGAGCAGGCGCGCTACGACGAGAACCTGCAGCGCCTGGAGAAGGCCTCGGTGAAGTCGCAGACCTCGCTCTCGCTGCTCAACCTCGGCCAGAGTCTGATCATCTCCACGGCGGTGGTGCTGCTGGTGTGGCGCGCCACCGTCGGCGTGGTCGACGGCACGATGACGCTGGGCGATCTGGTGCTGGTCAACGCGCTGATGATCCAGCTCTACATCCCGCTGAACTTCCTCGGCGTGATCTACCGCGAGATCAAGCAGTCGACCATCGACATGGAGAAGATGTTCGCGCTGCTCGGCCAGAACCGCGAGGTCGCCGACGCGCCCGACGCGCAGCCGCTGCAGGCACACGGCGCCACGGTGCGCTTCGAGAACGTCCGTTTCGGCTACGACCGCGACCGCGAGATCCTGCACGGCGTGAGCTTCGAGATCCCGGCCGGCAAGACGGTGGCGGTGGTCGGCCCGTCGGGTTCGGGCAAGAGCACGCTGGCGAGCTGATGTTCCGCTTCTACGACGTGGGCGAAGGCCGCATCAGCATTGACGGGCAAGACATCCGCGCGGTGACGCAGAAGAGCCTGCGCCAGGCCATCGGCATCGTGCCGCAGGACACCGTGCTGTTCAACGACACGGTCGAATACAACATCGCCTACGGCCGCCCGGGCGCCGGCCGTGCCGAGGTGGAAGAGGCCGCACGCGCCGCGCACATCCACGGCTTCATCAGCTCGACGCCCAAGGGCTACGACACCATGGTCGGCGAGCGTGGCCTGAAGCTCTCCGGCGGCGAGAAGCAGCGCGTGGCGATCGCGCGCACGCTGCTGAAGAACCCGCCGGTGCTGATCTTCGACGAGGCGACCTCGGCGCTGGATTCCGCCAACGAACGTGCCATCCAGGAAGAGCTGAAAAGCGCGGCGCGCAACAAGACGGCGCTGGTGATCGCGCACCGTCTGTCGACGGTGGCCGATGCGCACCAGATCCTGGTGATGGAGCACGGCCGCATCGTCGAGCGCGGCACGCATGCCGAGCTGATCGCGATGGATGGTCGCTACGCCGAGATGTGGCGATTGCAGCAGGCCGGCGAAGACGTCGAGGCCTGATCGATCAGCCGCGCAGCCGGCGCGCCAGCAGCACCGACAAGGCCACGCCGAGCAGCGACGCGGTGCCGGTGGCCCAGCCGGTCCAGTGCCAGCCGCCGGCGCGCGCGGCCAGCCACGCCGCGATCGGCGGGCCGGCGAACTGGCCGAAGGCCGACCACTGCTGCATCCAGCCCACCGTCGTCGAGACGGTGTCTTCGCCGGGCGCGACGCGCATCGCCACGGCAAAGAGCGTGGCCGGCACCATGCCGCCGGTCATCGAGAAGGCCAGCACGGCGGCGTAGCGCAGCGTCGGCGGCAGGCCGGCGCCTTCGCTGCCGGCGAAGGCCGCGGCGGCGGCCAGCGCCATCACGATGAATCCGGTGGCCAGCAACCGAGGGGGTGCCACGCCGCGCTGCAGCAGCCGGCCGGCGCCGAGGTTGCCGACCATGTTCACGGCGGCGGCCAGCGCCGTCAGCACCGCGGTCGCGGCCGCACCGATGCCGGCGCCGACGTAGATCGTCGGCAGGAAGCCGATCACCGCGAGCCACTGGCTGGAATAGAGCGCGAAGCTGACCGCCACCAGCCACGGGCCGCTGGCGCCGAGCGTGCGCTGCAGACGCGGAACGATGCCGCTGGGCGCCGCCAGGGTGCCAGCGGCAGGCTCCGCCACGCCGCGCCACAGTGCCAGTGCCATCGCGGCCGACAGCATTCCGAGCGCCAGCCACCAGCTGCGCCAGCCGAAGGCCGCGATCCACAGCGGGCCGGCCAGCAGCCCGAGTGCAGCGCCCAGCGGCATGTAGGTGCCCCAGACCCCGAGCCAGCGCGGCAGGCGTGGGCCGTCGACGAGGCGGCGGATCAGCCCCGGCGCCGGCAGCACCACCATCAGGAAGCCGAAGCCTTCCACCGCGCGCAGCACGAGCAGCATCGTCACGCCCTGTGAGGCTGCGCCGAGCGCACTCGCCAGCGCGAGCAGCATCAGGCCGACCAGCATGCTGCGCTTGAGCCCCATCGCATCGGCCAGCACACCGAAGGCGATGCCGGCCGCCATGCCGGCGGCTTGCACGAGGGAGAGCAGGAAGCCGGCCTCGACCAGCGTCATGCCCAGCGCCTCGCGCAGCGTGGCGATCGCCGGCGGCAGCTTGCCGACATGCAGCGCGGCGCAGACGCCGGCGAGGAAGACGAGGCGGGCGGCCCGCGCGGAAGGGTCGGTGGTCGAAGGCATCGGGCCGGCAGTGTGCCCGTTATCCCGTAGAAGTGCGGCGCGCGCCGGTGGCTACACTTGCCCGCCGTGGAAACGAAGTGGCTCGAGGATTTCATCAGCCTGGCCGAGACGCGCAGCTTCTCGCGCTCGGCGCAGCTTCGCCACGTGACGCAGCCGGCCTTCTCGCGGCGCATCCAGGCGCTGGAAGCCTGGGCCGGCATCGACTGGTCGATCGCTCGTCCTACCCGACACGGCTCACGCCGGCCGGCGAGACCTTCCACGCGCAGGCGCTGGAGATCCTCGGCACGCTGCAGGCCACGCGCAACATGATGCGCGGCCACCAGAGCGGCGCGCAGGACATGATCGAGTTCGCCGTGCCGCACTCGCTGGCCTTCACCTTCTTCCCGCACTGGGTGATGGACCTGCGCAGCCGCTTCGGCGCACTGAAGAGCCGGCTGATCACGCTGAACGTGCACGACGCGGTGATGCAGCTCACCGAAGGCAGCTGCGACCTGCTGATCGCCTACCACCACCCCAGCCAGCCGCTGCAGCTGGCCCCCGAGCGCTACGAGATGCTCAGCCTCGGGCGTGAGACGCTGGCGCCCTATGCACGCGGCGACGACGCTGGCCAGCCCCTCTTCCGCCTGCCCGGCAGCGCGGCGCACAAGGTGCCCTACCTCGGTTACGGCGAGGGCGCCTACCTCGGCCGGCTGGTGGAGGTGATCGTCAAGCAGGCGGCGGTGCCGCCACAGCTCGATGCGATCTACGAGACCGACATGGCCGAGGGCCTGAAGGCGATGGCGCTCGAGGGCCACGGCACGGCCTTCCTGCCCGCGAGTTCGGTGAAGAAGGAGCTCAAGAGCAAGCGTCTCGTGCGGGCCGCCGATGCCGGCCAGTACGAGATCACGATGGAAGTGCGCATCTACCGCGAGCGCCCCGAACTGGCGCGGCACAACAAGGCCGGTGCACTGGCGCTGTGGGAGTTCCTGCGCGACGACGCGCGGCGTTCGACTACGGGTTGACCCTGGGCGGGCATGCGCCGCGCGCATTACCGGCTGCCGCAACGGCATTGGCCGTGCGGTCGGGCGCAGCCCTACAGTCCGCGCCCAAGCCGCAGGGCTCGTGGCACGGAGGTTGCGAAACAAGCACCGCATCGACCCCGGCGAACGCGGGGAACTACGTGCCGGCGTGCGTTCCCGGCTCCCTAGAATCCCGGTTTCTCTCCCTCTCAACTCACCCGCAGGAGTCCCCATGAAGAAGACGATGCTCGTTCAGGCCATCGCGCTGGCTGCCGCCTCGGTCGCATTCGGCGCCCACGCCGACACGCTCAAGAAGATCAAGGACAGCGGCAGCGTCACGATGGGCGTGCGCGAGTCCTCGGGCGCGCTGAGCTTCACGCTCGGCGACGGCAAGTACACCGGCTACCACTACGAGATCTGCACCCGTGTGCTGGGTGACATCCAGAAGCAGCTGGGCTTGGCCAAGCTCGACGTGAAGTACCAGCCGGTCACCTCGCAGAACCGCATCCCGCTGGTGCAGAACGGCACCGTCGACATCGAGTGCGGTTCGACCACCAACAACGCCACGCGCCAGAAGGACGTGTCCTTCGCCGTCACCACCTACGTCGAGGAAGTGCGCATCGCGGTGAAGGCCAATTCCGGCATCACTTCGATCGCCCAGCTCAACGGCAAGAAGGTCGCCACCACCACCGGCACGACCAGCGTGCAGCTGCTGCGCAAGCACGAGCGCGCCGGCGGCGTGAACTTCGACGAGGTGTTCGGCAAGGACCACGCCGACAGCTTCCTGCTGCTCGAGAGTGGCCGCGCCGATGCCTTCGTGATGGACGGCCAGATCCTGGCCGGCAACATCGCCAAGTCGAAGAACCCGGCCGATTTCAAGATCGTCGGCGAAGTGCTGTCGGTCGAGCCGATCGCGATCATGATCCGCAAGGACGACCCCGCCTTCAAGAAGGCCGTCGATGACAGCATCATCGCCATGATGAAGTCGGGCGAGATTGCCAAGCTCTACGACAAGTGGTTCATGCAGCCGATCCCGCCGGCCAACACGAAGCTGAACCTGCCGGCCAGCGAGGCCACCAAGGCGGCCTGGGCGAGCCCGAACGACAAGCCGGTCGAGGAATACATGAAGAAGTGATCCCCTGGCAAGCCCGGGGCCTTCCGGCCCGGGGCTTGCTTATGCTGGGGGAGCGCGGCGCCGGGCCATCCGCGTCGCGCTTTTTTGTTGGCGACCGGCACACAAGAAGAGGAGACGGCGCAATGACCTGGGATTGGCAGGTGTTCCTGCAGGACACCGGCGGAGGGGAAACCTACCTGCAGTGGTTGATGTCGGCCTGGGGCTGGACGCTCTCGGTGGCCGGCTGCTCGCTGGTGGTGGCGCTGGCCGTGGGCTCGCTGATGGGCATCCTGCGCACCACGCCGAACAAGGCGCTGGTGTTCCTCGGCAATGCGTGGACGGAGCTGTTCCGCAACATCCCGCTGCTGGTGCAGATCTTCCTCTGGTACCACGTGATCCCGTCGCTGTTCACCAGCCTGCGCTCGGTGCCGAGCTTCGTGCTGGTGGTCTTCGCGCTGGGCTTCTTCACCTCGGCGCGCATCGCCGAGCAGGTGAAAGCCGGCATCCAGGCGCTGCCCAAGGGCCAGCGCTACGCCGGCCTCGCGATGGGCCTGACGCTGCCGCAGACCTACCGCTACGTGCTGCTGCCGATGGCCTTCCGCATCGTCATCCCGCCGCTGACCAGCGAATCGATGAACATCATCAAGAACTCGTCGGTGGCCTTTGCGGTCAGCATCGCCGAGTTGACGATGTTCGCGATGCAGGCGCAGGAGGAGACCTCGCGCGGCATCGAGATCTACCTCGCGGTGACGGCGCTTTATTTCGTCTCCGCCTTCGCGGTCAACCGCGTCGCGCTGTTCATCGAGAACCGCGTGCAGGTGCCGGGCATGATCGGGGGCGGCAAATGAACGCGCTCGACTTCAGCTTCCTCAACTGGAACGTCGTTTCCGGCTTCGTCCTCAAGGGCCTGGTCTTCTCGGTGCAGCTGACGCTGATCGCGATGGTCGGCGGCATCATCCTCGGCACGCTGCTCGCGCTGATGCGGCTGTCGGGCAAGAAGTGGCTGGTGATGCCTGCCGCGTTCTACGTCAACACGCTGCGCTCCATCCCGCTGGTGATGGTGATCCTGTGGTTCTTCCTGCTCATTCCGCTGCTCATCGGCCGGCCGATGGGCGCCGAGCTGTCGGCCATCATCACCTTCACGGTGTTCGAGGCGGCCTACTACTCGGAGATCATGCGTGCCGGCATCCAGAGCGTGCCCAAGGGACAGGTGCACGCCGGCTATGCGATGGGCATGACCTACCGGCAGACGATGCAGCTGGTGGTGCTGCCGCAGGCCTTCCGCAACATGCTGCCGGTGCTGCTGACGCAGACCATCATCCTGTTCCAGGACACCTCGCTGGTCTACGCGATCGGCGCCTACGACCTGCTCAAGGGCTTCGAGGTGGCCGGCAAGAACTTCAACCGCCCGGTCGAGACCTACCTCGTCGCCGCGGTCGTCTACTTCATCATCTGCTTCAGCCTGTCGATGCTCGTGCGCCGGCTGCAGCAGAAGATCCAGATCATTCGCTAGGAGGCATCGCCGTGATCGACATCAAGAACGTGAGCAAGTGGTACGGCAGCTTCCAGGTGCTGACCGACTGCACGACCAGCATCCAGAAGGGCGAGGTCGTCGTGGTCTGCGGCCCGTCGGGCTCGGGCAAGAGCACGCTGATCAAGACGGTCAATGCGCTCGAGCCGTTCCAGAAGGGCGACATCGTGGTCGATGGCGTCAGCATCAGCGACCCCAAGACCAACCTGCCCAAGCTGCGCAGCCGCGTCGGCATGGTGTTCCAGCACTTCGAGCTGTTCCCGCACCTGTCGGTCACCGAGAACCTGACGATCGCGCAGATCAAGGTGCTCGGCCGCACGCCCGACGAGGCCAAGACGCGGGGCCTGAAGATGCTCGACCGCGTCGGCCTGTCGGCGCACAAGGACAAGTTCCCGGGCCAGCTCTCCGGCGGCCAGCAGCAGCGTGTGGCGATCGCGCGCGCCCTCAGCATGGACCCGATCGTGATGCTGTTCGACGAGCCCACCTCGGCGCTCGACCCGGAGATGGTCGGCGAAGTGCTCGACGTGATGGTTCAGCTCGCCAACGAGGGCATGACGATGATGTGCGTCACCCACGAGATGGGCTTCGCCAAGAAGGTCAGCCACCGCGTGATCTTCATGGACGCGGGCAAGATCGTCGAGGACTGCAAGAAGGAAGACTTCTTCGGCAACCCCGAGGCACGCTCGCCGCGCGCCAAGGACTTCCTGTCGAAAATCCTGCAGCACTGAGCCGCAGGCCGGGCGTCGGGCCCGCTCAGGGCTCGATTGCGCTGCCGGTGATCGGCTCGCCGCCGCCCACCGTGCCGATGAAGGTGGCGGCGCCGCTGGCGAGATCGATGCGGTACCAGCGTGTCGGCCTGCCCTCGGCGATGGCGATGCCGGCATAGGCGGTGTTCGAGATGTCGGAGATGTCGAGGCTGGCGCGGGCGAAGGGCCCGGTGCCGAGCATGCCCACCGTGTACAGCCGGCCGGTATTCGGCGACACCACCGGCGCCACGCCTTCCTTCGTGCCCTGGTGCACCAGCGTGCCGGCGGCGCCGTCGAGCGCGTAGTTGGTGGTGATCTTCTCGTTGTCCTTGTTGTAGGTGTAGCCCGCGGCGACGATGCGCGGCGCATGGCCGGCCATGCGGTCGGCGGCGTCGTAGGCGAGCCGGCCGTCGAACTGCACGCCCGGCTGGCTGGCATCGCCATCGACCACCGCGCCGGTATCGGGGTGCAGCCGCAGGTTGAAGCCGGCGTCGCTCACCACTCGGATGCGATCCACCGTCGGATTGAAGTCGAAACCGAACTCGCGGCCCTCGGGCAGCGTGGCCGGGCTGCCGATCGGCGAGGCGACCGCGCTGGACGCGTCGATGCGATAGAGCTGGCCGCTGGCGCCCAATCCGTACAGCTGGCCCTTGGCCACGCGGTAGTCGATGCCGACGAGGCGATCACCGTCGCGCAGCCCGGTCAGGGCCTTGCTGGCGAGGATCTTCTGCGGCTGCCCCGCGTTGAAGCTCAGCAGCCGGCTCGAAGCGGTCACGGCGTGGATCGTTTCCTTGGCCAGCGGTCCGAGCGGCTCCGCCGGCGACAGCGCACAGGCGGAGACGACCATGGCCGCGGCGAGCGGTGCGAGGCGGAACAGGGCAGCGGACATCGCAGGCAGGGCGCAGTGGCAGATGAGATGCATCGTGCCAACGGCCGGTCGGCGCGGTCGCCGGAAACGAGCGGGATTCCGGCCCCATCTCGGCCGGCCCCGGGTGCGAGAATCGCCGGCCATGAGCGCGACCCCGACACCCTGACGATCACCCGCCCCGACGACTGGCACCTGCACGTGCGCGACGGCGCCGCCCTGCAGGCCGTGGTGCCGGCCACCGCGCGGCAGTTCGGCCGCGCGATCATCATGCCCAACCTGAAGCCGCCGGTGACCACCGCCGCGCAGGCCGTGGCCTACCGCGAGCGCATCCGCGCCGCCGTGCCGCCCGGCGTGAGCTTCGAGCCGCTGATGACGCTGTACCTCACCGACAAGCTGCCGCCCGACGAGATCCGCCGCGCGAAGGAGGCCGGCGTGGTGGCGGTGAAGCTGTACCCCGCTGGCGCCACCACCAACAGCGACGCCGGCGTCACCGACCTGCGCAAGACCTACGAGACGCTGGAGGCGATGCAGCGCGAGGGCCTGCTGCTGCTGGTGCATGGCGAGGTGACCGATGCGGAGATCGACCTGTTCGACCGCGAGAAGGCCTTCATCGACCAGAAGCTGATTCCGCTGCGCGCCGACTTTCCCGAGCTGAAGATCGTCTTCGAGCACATCACCACGCGCGAGGCGGTGCAATACGTCGGCGAGGCCGGGCCGAAGACCGCGGCCACGATCACCGCGCACCACCTGCTCTACAACCGCAACGCGATCTTCCTCGGCGGCGTGCGGCCGCACTACTACTGCCTGCCGGTGCTCAAGCGCGAGGAGCACCGCCGCGCGCTGGTGAATGCCGCCACCTCGGGAAGCGCGAAATTCTTCCTCGGCACCGACAGTGCGCCGCATCCGGCGCACCTGAAGGAGCATGCCACCGGCTGCGCCGGTTGCTACACGGCGCTGTCGGCGCTGGAGCTGTACGCCGAGGCCTTCGATGCCGCGGGCGCACTCGACAAGCTCGAAGGCTTTGCCAGCTTCCATGGCCCGGCCTTCTACGGCCTGCCGCGCAACACCGGCACCGTGACGCTGCAGCGCAAGCCCTGGACGCTGCCCGAGACCGTGCCCTTCGGCGAGGCGCAGCCAAGCCGCTTCGCGGCGGCGAGACGCTGGCCCGGCAGCAGATCTGAAGGAAACCCGATGCTGGAAAAACAACCGCGCATCGCGCTGCTGATCGATGCCGACAACTCGCCGGCGGCGAAGATCGACGTGATCCTGGCCGAACTCGCCAAGCTCGGCGTCGTCAACGTGCGCCGCGCCTACGGCAACTGGAAGAAGTCGGGCCTGAAGGGCTGGGAAGACGTGCTGCACGAGTACGCCATCCGCCCGATCCAGCAGTTCGACTACACGAAGGGCAAGAACGCCACCGACATGGGCACGGTGATCGATGCGCTGGACCTGCTCTACAGCGACGGGCCCGACGCCTTCGGCATCGTGTCGTCGGACAGCGACTTCACGCCGCTGGTGATGCACCTGCGCGCCAAGGGCGCCCAGGTGTTCGGCTTCGGCGCGAAGAAGACGCCGATGCCTTTCGTCAACGCCTGCTCGCGCTTCCTGTTCCTCGAGAACCTCGGCCGTGCGGCCGAACCGTCGGCGGAAGAGGGCGAGAAGAAGCCGGCCAAGCCGGCGCGCAAGGGCGGCGGGCGCGGCAAGGCCAAGGCGGACGAGGCCGCCGCGCCGGCCGAATCGACCGAGGCCACCGAGGCGGCCGATGCGGCGCCGGTGAAGCTCGACACCCATGCACTCAAGCGCGACGCGCGGCTGGTCTCGCTGCTGCGCAACGCAGTGGAATCGGCGGCGGGTGAAGATGGCTGGTCGTCGCTCGGCTCCGTCGGTCAGCAGATCGGCAACCAGGCCTCCTTCGACCCGCGCAACTACGGCTACCGCAAGCTGATCGACCTGATCGAGGCGACGCAGCTGTTCGAGCTCGACCGGCGCGGCAGCCAGTTCGTGCTGCGCGACAGGCGCCAGGCCAAGGCGGCGGCCAAGGGCTGATGTTCTGGCGCTCGCTCGACTGGCGCGCGCCCTGGCTCGCGCCCTACGTCGAGGTGGCGCGCCCGGTGATCGAGCGGCTGGAGGCGAGCGACAGCGTCGCCGCGGCGCTCGGTGGTCCGCGCTTCGTCGCTCAGGGCGAGCTGCCCGAGGGCGAAGCCTACGAGGCCTTCATCGGCCGCACCGGCCGCGTGCCCACGCGCGACAACCTGCACGATCTGCTCAACGGCCTCGTGTGGCTGCGCTTCCCGGCGCTCAAGCACAGGCTCAACCGGCTTCACGCGGCGCAGATCGCGGCCGAAGGCGTGCAGCCGCAGCGCGGCCCGCTGCGGAATGCGCTGACCTTGTTCGACGAGAACGGCGCATGGTGGCAGGCGCCGCCGGCGCTGGCCGAGGCGCTGCAGCGGCGCGACTGGCGCGCGCTGTTCGTCACCCACCGCGCGCTGTGGGCCGCGTCGAGGCCGGTGCTGATCGGCCATGCGCTGCTCGAGAAGCTCGCCGCGCCGCGCGCCGCGATCACGGCCCATGTGTGGCTGGCCGTCGCTGCACCCGAGGAACCCGGCTCGATCCAGCCCGCGGCGTGGGCGGGCAAGCCCTTCCATCCGCTGCCGGTGCTCGGCGTGCCGGGCTGGTGGCCGGCCAACGAATCGTTCGCCTTCTACGACGATGCCAGCGTGTTCCGCCCGCCGCGGGGATAATCATGCCCGTGAAGCGGGCCAGACCGCCGCCGGTGCATCCGCCGAAAGGCCGCACGGGAGGAAGGTCCGGACTGCACAGGGCGGCGTAGCAGCCAACGGCTGTCCGGCGTGAGCCGAGGATCAGAGCAACAGAGACGAGTCGGGGCCGTCTTCGCAAGAAGGCGGTTCCGGGTGAAACGGGCAATCTCTACGCGCAGCAACACCGAATAGGCCGGCGATGATGTGGCTCCGCGGAGCCGGCGGGTAGGTGGCACCGAGCCGATGCAGCGATGCACGGCCCAGAGGAATGGCGGTCACGGCGGCGGCTTCGCAAGGAGTCGCCGACGCACAGAATCCGGCCTATCGGCCCGCTTCACACTTTTCCGACGTTCGTGCGAGGCGCGATCAGCGCCCGCCGACCTCGCCGAGCACGCGCTCGAGCGTGGCGACCATCGGCCCGACCTGCTCCGGCGCCAGCTTGCCGTGCCGCTGCAGGTACTCGCGTACCGGGCGGCCGCTGGCTCGTCCGGTGAGCACGCCATCGCGCATGACCAGCGACTCGCGCGCGAATTGCGACGCGCTGCCATGGCAGCCGGCGCACTTGTCCTTGAAGACCGGCGACGTCGTCGCCTGCGCTTGCAGCATCTGCAGCACCGGAGCGACCAGATCGTCGCTGAGGTAATGCTGGCGCAGGAACGTCGCGAGATCGTCGCGGTGGTGCCGGCCGAGCAGTCGGCCTGCCTCGACGCTCAGCGTGCTGCGTGCAAAGGCGGCGGACTCGCCGTGGCACTCGCGGCAGCGGCTGTCCCAGTAGTTGTGCAGATCGGTCGCGGCGTGGGCGGCGGAACAGAGCGCCGCTGCGGCCGCGAATGCCAGGAAGAACCTCACGTGAAGCCTCCGTCTCGCAGGGCCATGCGCGATTCTGCGCCCTCGGCGGTGCGCCGCTACACTCTGCCGCTTCTTCCATGAACCCAGACGCCCACACCCTCTGGCGCGCACCGCGCTGGGCCCTGGCCCTGTTGCTCGCCTGCCTGGGCATGCTCGGGCCCTTCTCGGTCGACACCTACCTGCCGGCCTTCACCGGCATCGCGAAGTCGATCGGCGCCACGCCGACCGAGATGCAGCAGACGCTGTCGGCCTACCTGTTCGGCTTCGCGGTGATGAATCTCTTCCACGGCGCGCTGTCCGACAGCTTCGGTCGCCGGCCGGTGGTGCTGTGGGGCGTGGCCGCCTTCACCGTGGCTTCCGCCGGCTGCGCGCTGGCGCAGCACATCGGCACGCTGGTGTTCTGGCGCGCGGTGCAGGGCATGTCGGCCGGCGCCGGCATCGTCGTCTCGCGTGCGGTGATCCGCGACATGTTCCCGCCGGCCGATGCGCAGCGCGTGATGTCGCAGGTGACGATCTACTTCGGCGTGGCGCCGGCGGTGGCGCCGATGGTCGGCGGCTTTCTCTTCATTCACGCCGACTGGCACGCGATCTTCTGGTTCCTCACCGGCGTCGGCGTGCTGCTGTGGCTGGCCAACTGGAAGCTGCTGCCCGAGACGCTGCACGCCACGCACAAGCAGCCGTTCAACGTGCGCCACCTGATGCGCGGCTACTGGCAGCTCGGCTCCAACCCGCGCTTCTTCCTGCTCGCGCTGGCCAGCGGCATTCCGTTCAACGGCATGTTCCTCTACGTGCTGTCGGCGCCGGTCTTCCTCGGCGAGCACCTGCGCCTCGGGCCGGGCGAGTTCTTCTGGTTCTTCACGCTGACCATTGCCGGCATCATGGGCGGCTCATTCCTGTCGGGACGGCTGGCCGGGCGCATCAAGCCCAAGCACCAGATCCGCCACGGCTTCGTGATCATGCTGCTGATCTCGCTGGCCAACCCGGCGCTGAACCTGCTGTTCGAGCCGCAGGCCTGGTGGGCGCTGTGGCCGATCGCGATCTTCGCCTTCGGCTGGGCGCTGATGGTGCCGGTGGTCACGTTGATGGTGCTCGACCTCGCGCCCGACCGCCGCGGCATGGCCAGTTCGCTGCAGGCCTGCGTGGGCAGCATCGCCAACGGCTTCGTCGCCGGTGTCATCGCGCCGCTGGTGATGCATTCCACCGTCGCGCTGGCCGCCGCCTCGCTGCTGATGATGAGCATCGGCATCGTCGCCTGGGTCTGGGTCAAGCCGCGCGTGACCTGATCGGCTCAAGCCGCGGCCCGCGGCGGCCGATATGGCATCGGATGAGGGCGCCTGCGGGGCGCCCGAGGAGCCCGAGCCATGCCCGACACCGCCGTCTGCCGACTCATGCCCGCCATGCTGGCGCTGGCGCTGCTGGCGCCTGCAGGCGCCTCCGCCGCCGAGGTGCAGGATCCGATGGACCGCCTGCGCGAGCGCCCGGCCGAGAGGCTCGGCGCGACCAAGGCGGCACCGAGCAACCCCAACGTGCTGCGCGTGGCCACCCGGCCGGCACCCGACGCGACCGCGGCACCGGCTGAGTCGGCGGCGAAGTCGGCCGCCCGGGCAGCGCCGCCGAAGCCGCGCGCCAAGCCTCGCGACGCAGGCGAGGGCCATCCAGGGCACTGGGGCTACGAGGGCGCTGGCGGCCCGGCGCAATGGGCCGCCATGCGCCCCGAATTCGCCACCTGCGGCAGCGGCCAGCGGCAGAGCCCGATCGATCTGCGCGACGGCATCCGCGTTGAACTCGAGCCGGTGCAGTTCGGCTACAAGGCCAGTGGCTTCCGCGTGATCGACACCGGCCACACGGTACAGGTCAACGTCGACGGCGGCAACACCATCGAGGTGATGGGCCGGCGCTACGAGCTGCAGCAGTTCCACTTCCACCGGCCCTCGGAAGAGCGCATCGACGGACGGGTGTTCGACATGTCGGCGCACCCGGTGCACAAGGATGCCGAGGGCCGCCCGGCCGTGATCGCCGTGCTGCTCGACGGCGGCAGCGCGCAGCCGCTGGTGCAGTCGATCTGGAACAACCTGCCGCTGGAGAAGGGCGACGAGGTGCCCGCGCGCGGGACGATCGACCTCAACGCGCTGCTGCCCGCCGAGCGCGGCTATTTCACCTACATGGGGTCGCTGACCACGCCGCCGTGCAGCGAAGGTGTGCTGTGGATGGTGATGAAGCAGCCGGTGACGGTATCGCCCGAGCAGATCGCGATCTTCTCGCGGCTGTACCCGATGAATGCCCGGCCGATCCAGTCGGTCTCGGGGCGATTGATCAAAGAGTCGCACTAGCCCCTAGACTCGCGCGCATTCCGACTCCCGGTTGCGCGACATGACCCTGCTGATCCTCGGCCTGCTGATCTTCCTCGGCGTTCACTCGGTGTCCATCGTCGCGCCGGGCTGGCGCGATGCGCAGGCCGCTCGCCTCGGCGAGATGGGCTGGAAGGGCGTCTACACGGTGCTCTCGATCGTCGGCTTCGCGCTGCTGGTCTACGGCTACGGCCAGGCGCGCCGGGCGCCGGTGGTGCTGTACACGCCGCCGACCGGCCTGCGCCACGCCGCGCTGCTGCTGATGCTGCCGGTCTTCCCGCTGCTGCTGGCGGCCTACCTGCCGGGGCGCATCAAGTCGGCGGCAAAGCACCCGATGCTGCTGGCCACCAAGCTCTGGGCCACGGCGCATCTGCTGGCCAACGGCAACCTGGCCGACGTGCTGCTCTTCGGCGGCTTTCTCGTCTGGGCGGTGGCCGACCGCATCTCGATGAAGCGGCGCACCCAGCGGCCGCTGCCGGGCGCGCCGGCCGGCCGGTTCAATGACCTCATCGCGGTCTTCGCCGGCCTCGCGCTCTATGGCTTTTTCGTCAAGGGGGCCACGCCCGGCTGATCGGGGTCGCGCTCTTTTGATCTGGCGCAAGGGTGATGCGGAGTGAGCCGCGCTTCGTGGAGGGCTTCACGGAACGCCGGCCCAAGTCGCGGCGGCAAAGGCCGAAGAGCACTTCAGGGCAGTCGTCATGCCCCCTGGAGTACCCGATGCGAAAGACCGGCCCCGTCACCCAGCGTGAACTTATGCTCGACGACGGTGCGACCCTGGTGTCCACCACCGACCTGAAGAGCCGCATCACCTACTGCAACCCGGCGTTCGTGGCCGCCAGCGGCTACGAGCGCGACGAACTGATCGGCCAGCCGCACAACCTGATCCGCCACCCCGACATGCCGGCGGAGGCCTTCCGCGACATGTGGGCCACCCTGGAGGCTGGCGAGCCCTGGACGGCGCTGGTGAAGAACCGCCGCAAGAACGGCGACCACTACTGGGTGCGCGCCAATGTCACGCCGGTGATCGAACACGGCCGCATCAGTGGCTACATGTCGGTCCGCACCAAGCCCGGCCGCGAAGAAGTGGCTGAGGCGGAGGCCCTGTATGCGCGCATGCGTGACGAGGCGCAGGCCGGGCGCCTCGTGACGACACTGCATCGCGCCGAGCTTGTCTCTCAGACGCCGGGCGCGCGGCTGGCCCGCTGGCTGCGGCCGGGCTACGGCGCGCGGGTGGCGCTGTCGGCCGGCGCCGCGCCGCTCGTCGTGACGGCTGCTGGCGTGCTGGCCGGCGCGGCGTGGCTGCCGATGCTGGCCGCGGGCGCGGTGACGGCGGTCGCCGCGGCGGGGTGGCTGAGCACGCTGGCGACCCGGCCGCTGCGCGAGGCCACCGGCATCGCCAACCGGCTGGCGGCCGGCGACCTGTCGCAGCGCAGCGACGCCTCGACGCGCCCTGACGAGATCGGCCGCCTGATGCGCGGCCTCGCCCAGCTCAACGTGAACCTGCAGGCGATCGTCGGCGACGTGCGCCGCGAGGTCGATGGCATCCACACGGCCACGCGAGAGATCGCCGGCGGCAACCAGGATCTCAGCTCGCGCACCGAAGCGCAGGCCAGCAACCTGCAGCAGACCGCCGCCGCGCTCGAGCAGATCACCGCGACGATCCGCCAGAACGCCGACGCCGCGCGCACCGCCGCCACGCTGGCGCAGCAGGCCAGCGAGGTGGCTCGCCGCGGCGGCAGCGCCGCCGCCGATGCGACACAGCGCATGGACGAGATCCGCCAGTCGTCCGGCCGCATCGGCGAGATCATCGGCGTGATCGACGGCATCTCGTTCCAGACCAACATCCTCGCGCTCAACGCGGCAGTGGAAGCAGCCCGCGCCGGCGAGGCCGGGCGCGGCTTCGCGGTGGTGGCCGCGGAAGTTCGCCAGCTCGCGCAGCGCACCAGTGCGGCGGCGCGGGAGATCAAGGCGCTGATCGAGGATTCGGCGCGCAAGGTCGAATCGGGCACGAAGCTGGTGGCCGACACCGGCGCCACCGTGGCGCAGACGCTCGATGCCGTGACCCGCGTGACCCAGCTGGTCTCCGACATCTCGATGGCCTCGGAGCAGCAGTCCACCGGGGTGGTGCAGGTCAACGCCGCGGTCGCCAACCTCGACACGCTCACCCAGCAGAACGCCGCGATGGTCGAGGAACTGGCTGCCACGTCCAGTGCACTGAGCGGTCAGGCCGACGTGGTGGCCGAGGCGGTACGCATCTTCCGCGCCGCCGCCTGACGGTCAGGCGCTCCTCCCCCGAGAACAAAGGCCACCTCCGGGTGGCCTTTGCTTTTGACTTCCAACCTCATCAGTCACTTTCAGTCGTCACCGCAGGTCCTTGTTTTTGAACAGATAACCGGCCAACGCTGCCTGAAATTGCGGCTCTAAGTGATTGATTTCACTGATTTTTCTTTACATGTTCCGTTGACCCGGCGCAGGACGATCCGCTAAAGTGGCGCAAAGTGCACTTTAGTGGGTTTTTGTGGCGAATCTCGGCTTTCAGGGCCCGGCGGATCTCACCTTGGATGGCAAGGGGCGTGTGGCCATGCCTGCGCGCCATCGCGAGGTGCTGTCGGCCATGGGCGCCACGAAGCTGACGATCACCAAGCACCCTGACGGCTGCCTGCTCGTCTTCCCGCCGGCGGCGTGGGAAGACTTCGCGGCGCGGGTGATGGCCTTGCCGATGGAATCCATCGGCTGGCGGCGGCTGTTCCTCGGCAACGCTACCGAGGTCGAGCTCGATGGCAGCTCGCGCATGCTGATTGCGCCCGCGCTGAAGGAGTACGCGGATCTCTCGCGCGACGTGTACATGCTGGGAATGGGCAGCTGCCTCGAGATGTGGGACAAGCGGCGCTACCTGGAGCAGGAAACCACGGTGCGCTCCACGCCGATGCCCGAGTCGGTCCGGAACTTTATCCTCTGATGGACCGCGACAGCGCATGGCACCACACGACTGTCCTGCTGGCCGAAGCGATCGACTCGCTGCTGACCACGCCGGACGGTCTCTACGTCGACGGCACTTTCGGCCGCGGCGGCCACTCGCGCGCGCTGCTGGCACGCCTGTCTGCGCGCGGCCGGCTGATCGCCTTCGACCGCGATCCGGAGGCCGTGGCCGCGGCGCGCGACACCATCTCCGATCCCCGCTTCACCATCCATCACGCCCGCTTCGGCGCGATGAAGGAGACGCTGGCCGCGCAGGGCGTGGCCGGCATCGACGGCCTGCTGCTCGACCTCGGCGTGAGCTCGCCGCAGATCGACAACCCCGCGCGTGGCTTCAGCTTCCGCTTCGACGCGCCGCTGGACATGCGCATGGATCCGACGCGCGGCGAGAGCGCGGCGGAGTTCCTGGCCCGCGCCGATGAGCGCCACATCGCGGAGGTGATACGAGACCATGGGGAAGAACGGTTTGCTTTACCGATTGCAAAGGCGCTTGTTGCTCGGCGCGAAAGCGGGAACCCTGTTCGAACCACAGGGGAGCTTTCCGAAGTCGTGGCTCGTACGGTCAAGACCCGCGAACCGGGCCAGGACCCTGCAACGCGCACATTTCAAGGCCTTCGGATTCACGTCAACGCCGAGCTTGAGGAGCTCGAACAGGGCCTGAGTTCCGGAGTCGAACTGCTGAACCCGTCGGGACGCTCCTGGTCGTGATCAGCTTCCACTCCCTGGAAGACCGCATCGTCAAGACCTTCATCGCGCGCGAGAGCCGCAGCGAGGTGGACCGCCGCGCGCCGTTCGCGCCGGAGAAGCCGCATCGCCTGCGCTCGATCGGGCGCATCAAGCCGTCCGACGCCGAGGTGCGCGCCAACCCGCGCGCCCGCTCGGCGGTGATGCGCGTGGCCGAGCGCACGGAGGTTCCGGCATGAACCGCCTGAACATCGTGCTGTTCGTGATGCTGCTGGCCAGCAGCGTGTACCTCGTGCGGGTGTCGTACGACGCACGGCGCCTGTATGCGGAACTCGATGCCGCGCGCAACCAGGAGAAGGCGCTGGCCACCGAGTTCGAGCGCCTGAAGGCCGAGCGGCAGGCGCAGGCCACGCCGCTGAAGGTCGAGCGCATCGCGCGCGAGCGCCCGGCGATGCGCAACGCGACGCCGGCCGTCACGCAGTACGTGACCCATGCCGATGCCGCCCCGGCTGCGCCCGCCTCGGGAGCCGCGCGATGAAGAAGCTCGGCGATCTCTTCGGCAAGCGCTCGGGCGGCAACCGTCCGCGCGGCGGCGCGGTCAGCGCGCGCAGCGTCGCCTACTCCAGCAGCCCGCTGCTGGCCTCGAAGACACCGCCGTGGCGCTCGAAGTTCGTCGTCGGCCTCGTCGCGCTGGGCTTCGTGGTGCTGCTCGGCCGCGCGCTGTACATCCAGGTGCTGGGCAACGACTTCTTCCAGAAGCAGGGCGAGATCCGCTTCACGCGCAACCTCGACCTGCCCGCCAGCCGCGGCCGCATCCTCGACCGCAACGGCCAGATCCTCGCGGTGAGCGTGCCTTCGCCCTCGATCTGGGCGATCCCGAAGGACTTCGAGGCCGACCGCAACCAGCGTCGCCAGCTCGCCAAGGCGCTGGGCATGACCAGCGCCGAGCTCGACGAGCGGCTGCAGCGCCACCCGAATTTCGTCCGGCTGCGCCGGCAGGTGGAAGAGCAGGTCGGCAAGGATGTCGCCGCGCTGGGCCTCAAGGGCGTGCACCGGTGCGCGAGTACAAGCGCAAGTACCCGGAAGGCGAGTCGGCGGCGCACGTGGTCGGCTCGACCAACGCCGACGAGCGCGGCCAGGAAGGCGTGGAGTTCGCGCACGAGCGCGAACTCGCCGGCGCCGACGGCAAGCGCCGCGTGATCAAGGATCGCCTCGGCCGCGTGGTGGAAGACATCGGCGAGAGCGTGCAGCCGGTCGACGGCCGCGACCTGCGCCTGACGATCGACTCGAAGGTGCAGTTCTTCGCCTACCAGAAGGTGCGCGACGCCGTGGCCGAGCACCGCGCCACCAGCGGCAGCGTGGTGGTGCTCGACGTTGCCAGCGGCGGCGTGCTGGCGATGGCCAACTACCCGAGCTTCGTGCCAGTCTGCGCGGCCCCGGCTCGGGCACGGTGAGTGCGCGGCGCAACCTCGCGCTGGTCGACACCGCTGAGCCCGGCTCGACGATGAAGCCCTTCATCGCCGCGCTGGCGCTGGAGACCAACCGCTTCCGCGCCACCGAGGTGCTGGCCACGCCACGCCAGCTGTTCATCACCGGGCTGCCGATCACCGACGAGCACTCGCTGCCGATGATGACGGTCGAGCAGATCGTGCAGCGCTCGAGCAACGTCGGCACCGCGAAGATGGCGATGACGATGCCGGCGCGCGAGATCTGGGACTTCTATACCCGCGTCGGCTTCGGCCAGAAGCCGCAGATCGACTTCCCCGGCCGCGAGACCGGGCGGCTGCGCGGCTGGCAATCGTGGCGGCCGATCGACCGGGCGACGGTCGGCTTCGGCTACGGCGTGTCGGTCTCACTGATGCAGCTGGCGCAGGCCTACACCATCTTCGCGCGCGATGGCGACCTGGTGCCGCTGTCGCTGGTGCTGCCGCCGGATGGCGAGGCGGTCGAGCCGCAGGTGCGGCAGCAGGTCATCTCGCCGCAGACCGCCAAGGCGGTTCGCAAGATGCTCGCGATGGTCACGCAGCAAGGCGGCACCGCGCTGAAGGCGCAGGTGCCGGGCTATTCGGTGGCGGGCAAGACCGGCACCTCGCGCAAGTGGCTCAAGCACGAGAAGCGCTATGCGAGCGACCGCCACCGCGGCTGGTTCGTCGGCCTGGCGCCGGCCGACAAGCCGCGCATCGTCGTCGCGGTGATGATCGACGAGCCGCGCGCGGGCAAGTATTTCGGCGGCGACGTGGCCGCGCCGGTCTTCAGCCGGTGGTGCAGCAGACGCTGCGCTCGATGGGCGTGCCGCCGGATCTGGACGTCAAGTCGCAGATCGTCGCGCACGACCTGCCCTCGGTGCAGGAGAGCTACTGATGGCCGGCCTGCAGCACCTCGCCGATGTGGGCGCCGCGCTCGAGTGGCTCGGTGCGTGCCGCGCCCGCGCGCTGGTCACCGACAGCCGCCGCGTGCAGCCGGGCGATGTCTTCACACTGGCCGGGCCACGCGCTCGACGGCCGTCAGTACGTGAAGACGGCGCTGGCCGCCGGCGCCTCGGGCTGTCTGGTCGAGGCCGATGGCGTGGCGGCCTTCGATTTCGGTGCCGATGCGCCGGTGGCTGCGCTGGCCGGCCTGAAGGCCCACACCGGTGAGATCGCCGATGCGTTCTACGCCCGGCCGAGCGAGGCGCTGGCGGTGGTGGCCACCACCGGCACCAACGGCAAGACCTCCACCGCCTGGTGGACGGCACAGGCGCTGCGCCAGCTCGGCCGGCGCTGCGGCGTGATCGGCACGCTCGGCATCGGTGAACCACCGCATGATCACCAGCCGGCCACCGTGCAGTCCACCGGCCTGACCACGCCCGACCCGGTGACGCTGCAGCGCGCGCTGCGCCGCTTCGTGGACCACGGCTTCGCAGCCTGCGCGATCGAGGCCTCGTCGATCGGCATCGTCGAGCAGCGCCTGGCCGGCACGCGCATCGCGGTGGCGCTGTTCACCAACTTCACGCAGGACCACCTCGACTTCCACGGCAGCATGGAAGCGTACTGGGAGGCGAAGAGCCGGCTGTTCAACTGGCCGGGGTTGCGCGCCGCGGTGGTCAACCTCGACGACCCGAAGGGCGACGAACTGGTGGCGCGGCTGCGCGGCCCGCAGGCCTGGACCTACTCGCTGCACCGCGAGGCCACGCTGCGGGCGGAGGTCATCGGCTACCGCGATGGTGGCCTCGCCTTCGAGGTGGTAGAAGGCGACGCGCGCGCCCCCGTGCGCAGCCAGCTGATCGGCGAATACAACGTGTCCAACCTGCTGGCGGTGATCGGTGGGCTGCGTGCGCTGGGCGTGCCGCTGGCCGAGGCGGCAGCGGCCTGCGCCGTGCTGAGCTCGGTGCCGGGGCGCATGCAGCGCGTGGAGTCGGCGCGGCCCGGGCCGGCGGTGGTGGTTGACTACGCCCACTCGCCCGATGCGTTGGAGAAGGCCCTGACTGCGCTTCGCCCGCTGGCCACGCAGCGTGGCGGCCGGCTGTGGGCGGTGTTCGGCTGCGGCGGCAACCGCGATGCCGCCAAGCGGCCGTTGATGGGCGCGATTGCCCATCGCCTCGCCGATCGTGTGCTGCTGACCAGCGACAACCCGCGCCACGAACCGCCGGCGGCCATCCTGGCGCAGATCCGCGCCGGCATCCCGGCCGATGCGCGCGCGCTGAAGGTGATCGAAGACCGACGCGGCGCGATCGCCGTGGCCGTGCGCGAGGCCGGTGACGCCGACGTCATCCTGCTGGCCGGCAAGGGCCACGAGGACTACCAGGAGATCGACGGCCGCAAGCTGCCGTTCTCCGACATCGAGGAAGCGCGCTTCGCGCTGGGAGCCCGCTGATGGCGATGACCACGCTGGCCTCCCTGCACGCGCTGCTGCCCGGCTCGCGCCTCCTGGGCGATGGCGCCACCGCGATCGAGCGCGTGCACACCGACACCCGCAGCCTGCGCGCCGGTGACTTGTTCGCCGCCTTGCGCGGCGAGCGCTTCGATGCCAACGACTTCCTTGCGCAGGCCAAGGCCGGCGGCGCCGCGGCGGCCATCGCCGAGCGCGGCCTCGAAGCAGCCGGCCTGCCGTGCATCGAGGTGGCCGACAGCGGCGCCGCGCTGATGGCGCTCGGCGGTGCCCGGCGCGCGCGCCATACGCTTCCGCTGATCGCAGTGACCGGCAGCAACGGCAAGACCACGGTCACGCAGATGATCGCGGCCATCCTGCGCGCCCTGGCAGGGCGACGCCGCGCTGGCCACGGAGGGCAACTTCAACAACCACATCGGCGTGCCGCTGACGTTGCTGCGGCTGCGCGAGCTGCACCGCGCCGCGGTGATCGAGCTCGGCATGAACCACCCGGGCGAGATCGCGCAGCTGGCCGCGATCGCCGCGCCGACAGTCGCGCTGGTCAACAACGCGCAGCGCGAGCACCAGGAATTCATGGCCAGCGTCGAGGCGGTGGCGCGCGAGAACGGCAGCGTGATCGCCGCACTGCCGGCCGACGGCACGGCGGTGTTTCCGGCCGACGACGCGCATGCGCCGCTGTGGCAGGCGCTGGCCGGCCAGCGTCGCGTGTTGCGCTTTGCCACCACCGGCGATGCCGAAGTCACGGGTCGCGCTGACTGGCAGGGCGACCGCTGGGCCGTGCAGATGAAGACGCCGGCGGGCCCGGCCGCCTTCGCGCTGCGCATCGCCGGCGCCCACAACGTGCGCAATGCGCTGGCCGCCACGGCCTGCGCACTCGCGGCCGGCTGCCCGCTCGACGCCGTGGTGCGCGGCCTGTCGGGCTTCGAGCCGGTCAAGGGCCGTTCGCAGCTCAAGACGCTCTCGCGCGGCGGGCGCAGCGTCACGCTGGTCGACGACACCTACAACGCCAACCCGGATTCCGTGCGCGCCGCGATCGACGTGCTCGCGGCGCTGCCCGGCCCGCGCTGGCTGGTGCTCGGCGACATGGGCGAGGTCGGCGACCAGGGCCCGGCCTTCCACACCGAGGTGGGCGCGTATGCGAAGCAGCGCGGCATCGAGCAGCTGTGGTGCGCCGGCGAGCTGATGCGCCACGCCGCGGCCGCGTTCGCCGGCGCCCACCACTTCGACTCGGTCGACGCGCTGATCGCCGCACTGCCGCAGGCGCCGCAGGCCGCGGCCATCGTCGTCAAGGGCTCGCGCTTCATGAAGATGGAGCGGATCGTTGCCGCGCTGATGCAAGGAGGCGCGCATGCTGCTTAGCCTCGCCCAGTGGCTGCAGACGCTGTCG
This sequence comes from Piscinibacter aquaticus, assembly GCA_007994965.1. Classification (GTDB taxonomy): domain Bacteria; phylum Pseudomonadota; class Gammaproteobacteria; order Burkholderiales; family Burkholderiaceae_C; genus Piscinibacter; species Piscinibacter aquaticus. The sequence goes on from VOPW01000001.1 coordinate 500,893, forward strand.
CCGGAGTTCGGCTTCTTCCGCGTCTTCCAGTACCTGACCTTCCGCGCGGTGATGGCGGCGCTGACCGCGCTGCTGATCGGCCTCGCCTTCGGGCCGTGGGTGATCCGCCGTCTCACCGAGCTGAAGATCGGCCAGCCGATCCGCGAGTACGGCGTGCAGGAGCACCTCGCCAAGAGCGGCACGCCGACGATGGGTGGCGTGCTGATCCTGATCGGCATCGGCGTCTCGACGCTGCTGTGGTTCGACTGGAGCAACCGCTTCGTCTGGATCGTGATGATCGTGACGCTGGGCTTCGGTGCGATCGGCTGGGTGGACGACTGGCGCAAGGTGGTGCAGAAGAACCCCGAAGGCATGCGCTCGGGCGAGAAATACTTCTGGCAGTCGGTGATCGGCCTGGTGGCGGCGCTGTACCTCGCCTTCAGCGTCTCCGAGACCTCCAACCTGCGCGTGCTGGAGCTGTTCCTGCGCTGGGTGCAGAGCGGCTTCTCGACCGACCTGCCACCCAAGGCCGACCTGATCGTGCCCTTCTTCAAGACGGTGAGCTACCCGCTCGGCGTCTTCGGCTTCATCGCGCTGACCTACTTCGTGATCGTCGGTGCGAGCAATGCCGTCAACCTCACCGATGGCCTGGACGGCCGGCGATCATGCCGGTGGTGATGGTCGGCTCGGCGCTCGGCGTATTCGCCTACGTCACCGGCAATGCGGTGTTCAGCAAGTACCTGTTGATCCCCTACATCCCGGGTGCCGGCGAACTGCTGATCTTCTGCGCCGCGATGGCCGGCGCGGGCCTCGCCTTCCTGTGGTTCAACGCCTACCCGGCGCAGGTGTTCATGGGCGACGTCGGCGCGCTCGCGCTCGGCGGCGCGCTCGGCACCATCGCCGTGATCACCCGGCAGGAGATCGTGCTCGGGATCATGGGTGGCGTCTTCGTGCTGGAGGCGCTGTCGGTGATGGCGCAGGTCACCCTGGTTCAAGTACACGAAGAAGAAATACGGCGAAGGCCGCCGCATCCTGAAGATGGCGCCGCTGCACCACCACTTCGAGAAGTCGGGGTGGAAGGAGACGCAGGTCGTCGTGCGCTTCTGGATCATCACCATGCTGCTGTGCCTGATCGGCCTCGCCTCGTTGAAGCTCCGTTGATGAACTACCTGAACGACATCGACGCGCTCGTGCTCGGCCTCGGCGAATCGGGGCTGGCGATGGCGCGCTGGTGCGCCCGCCACGGCGCGCGCGTGCGCGTGTGGGACTCGCGCGAGAACGCGCCGCAGGATGCCGCGCTGGCCGAAGCGCTGCCGCAGGCACAGCGCCTGCGCGGCGAGCTGACCGACGAAGCCTTCGCCGGCGTGAAGCTGGTGCTCAAGAGCCCGGGCCTTGCGCCCACCGATCAGCGCATCGCCCGCCCGCTCGCGCGCGCCGCCGATACCGGCATCCTGGTGCAGGGCGAGCTCGAACTCTTCGCCCGCGCGCTGGCCGATCTGAAGGAAGCACAGGGCTATGCGCCCAAGCTGCTGGCCATCACCGGCACCAACGGCAAGACGACGACCACCGCGATGACCGCGCTGCTGGTCGAGCGCGCCGGCAAGCGCGTGGCGATGGCCGGCAACATCGGCCCGACGATGCTGCAGACGCTGGCCGACGCGCTCGATGCCGCGGCGCGCGAGGACGAGCCGCAGCCGCTGCCCGAGGTGTGGGTGCTGGAGCTCTCCAGCTTCCAGCTCGACGAAGCCAAGGGCTTCGAGCCCGATGCCGCCACCGTGCTCAACATCAGCGAAGACCACCTCGACTGGCACGGCTCGATGGCCGCCTACGTGGCTGCCAAGGCGCGCATCTTCGGCAAGGACGCGGTGATGGTGATCAACCGCGACGATGCCGCGGTCGAGAAGATGGTGCCCGAGCCGATCCCGGTCAGGGCCGCGGTGCCAAGCCGATCGGGCGCAACGTGCTGCGCTTCGGCCTCGGCGAGCCGACCCGGCCGGGCGACTTCGGCCTGCGCACCGAGAACGGCATGGCCGGTTGGTGCGGGCGATGGAAGCCGACGAGACGATGAAGCACCGCAAGGGCGACGTCGAGGAGGAGCTGCACATCCAGCGCCTGATGCCCGCCGATGCGCTGCGCGTGCGCGGCCGCCACAACGCCGCCAATGCGCTGGCCGCACTGGCGCTGGCCACCGCCATCGGCTGCCCGCTCGCACCGATGCTGCACGGCCTGCGCGAATACGGCGGCGAGCCGCATCGCGTGGAATACGTGGCCACCGTCAACGGCGTCGACGCCTTCGACGACAGCAAGGGCACGAACGTGGGCGCGACCGTGGCCGCGCTCGACGGCCTGGGCGCCGACAAGGCGCCGGCGAAGCTGGTGGTCATCCTCGGCGGAGAAGGCAAGGGACAGGACTTCACGCCGCTGCGCGCGCCGGTCGAGCGCCATGCACGCGCCGTGGCCACCATCGGCCGCGATGCGCCGCGCATCGAGGAAGCGCTGGCCGGCCTCGTGCTGCCGCTGCAGCGCCACGAGACGCTGCAAGCCGCGGTGCGCTGGTGCTTCGAGCGTGCCCACGTGGGTGATGCGGTGCTGCTCAGCCCGGCCTGCGCCAGCCTGGACATGTTCCGCAACTATGCGCACCGCGCCGAGGTGTTCGTCGCCGAGGTGCAGGCGATGGCGGCCGAGCACGGAGACATGGCGACATGAACACCGCCGTGCGCTCCGGATTCACAGCCTGGCGGCAACGCACGGCCGGCGTGTTCTCGCGCCGCGGCGATGCCGAGGGCGGCGCAGCGGCGGCCATTCCGGTGCGCGACTGGATCAACGTCGGCAGCGGCCAGCCGCCGCGGTTGATGGCCTTCGACCAGGCGCTGGTCTGGGTGGTGGTGGGCCTGCTCGCGCTCGGCCTGGTGATGGTCTACAGCGCCTCGGTGGCGCTGCCCGACAGCCCCAAGTTCGCCCGCTACGAGAACAGCCACTTCCTCACCCGCCACGCGCTGCAGATCATGCTGGCGGTCTTCGCGGCCCTGCTGGTGGTGCAAGTGCCGGTGAGCGTGTGGGAGAAGGTGGCGCCCTGGGTCTTCGTGCTCGCGCTGGTGCTGCTGGTGCTGGTGCTGATCCCGGGCATCGGCAAGGTGGTCAACAACTCGCGGCGCTGGATCCCGCTGGGCGTCATCAACTTCCAGCCGAGCGAACTGGCCAAGGTGGCGATGTGCCTGTACGCCGCCAGCTACATGACGCGCAAGATGGACGTGAAGGAAGACTTCATGCGTGCCGTGTGGCCGATGGCGGTGGCGCTGGGCTTCACCGGCGTGCTGCTGCTGCGCGAGCCCGACATGGGCGCCTTCATGGTGATCGCGCTGATCTCGATGGGCGTGCTGTTCCTCGGCGGCGTCAACGGCCGCATGTTCCTGCTCAGTGGCACGGTGCTGGTGGCCTCGTTCGTGCTGGTGATCGCCTCCAGCCCGGAGAAGCGCTCGCGCATCTTCGCCTACCTCGAACCGTGGGATCCGGAATATGCGCTGGGCAAGGCCTACCAGCTGACGCACTCGCTGATCGCCTTCGGCCGCGGCGAATTCTTCGGCCAGGGACTCGGCTCCAGTGTCGAGAAGCTGAACTGGCTGCCCGAGGCGCACACCGACTTCCTGCTCGCGGTGATCGGGGAGGAACTCGGCTTCGTTGGCGTGGCCTGCGTGATCCTCGCCTTCTTCTGGATGACGCGGCGCATCTTCCACATCGGCCGGCAGTCGATCGCGCTCGATCGTGTCTTCGCCGGGCTGTATGCGCAGGGCGTGGGCATCTGGTTCGGCGGGCAGGCCTTCGTCAACATGGGCGTGAACCTCGGCGTGCTGCCGACCAAGGGCCTGACGCTGCCGCTGATGAGCTACGGCGGCTCGGCGATCGTGATGAACCTCGTCGCGCTGGCCATCGTGCTGCGTATCGACGTGGAGAATCGCCAGATGATGAGAGGGGCCGCGCATGAGCCGCCACCTCGTCGTGATGGCGGCCGGCACTGGCGGCCACGTGATCCCGGGCGGCCGTCGCGCGCGAGATGCTCACGCGCGGCTGGACGGTCAGCTGGCTGGGCACCACGCACGGCATGGAGAACAAGCTCGTGCCGCCCTCGGGCATCCCGATGGACACCATCGCCTTCAGCGGCCTGCGCGGCAAGGGCAAGGGTGCACACGATGACCGGTGGTCTGCGCCTGCTCGCCGCATTCTGGAGCTGCCTGCGCATCCTGCGCGCACGCCGCGCCAGCGCGGTGCTGGGCATGGGCGGCTATGTGTGTTTCCCGGGCGGCCTGATGGCCTCGCTGCTGGGCAAGCCGCTGGTGCTGGTGAACGCGGATGCGGCACTGCTGTTGAGCAACAAGGCGCTGCTGCCGGTCGTCGACCGCATTGCCTTCGGCTTCGACGGGCCGTCGCTCGCGAACGTGAAGAACTCGGTGGTGACCGGCAACCCGGTGCGCGCCGAGATCGAGGCGCTGCCCGCGCCGGCGCAGCGCTTCGCCGGCCGCAGCGGCCCCTTGCGCGTGCTGGTGGTCGGCGGCAGCCTCGGCGCCCGCGCACTGAATGAAGCCGTACCGCAGGCGCTGGCGATGATCGACGTGACGCAGCGGCCGCAGGTGACGCACCAGACCGGCAATGCGAACCTCGACGAGGTGCGCGCCGGCTACGAGCGCGCCGGCGTCGAGGCCGAACTGCTGCCCTTCATCGACGACATGGCGCAGCGCCGGCCGACTGCGACGTGATCGTCTGCCGCGCCGGCGCGGTGACGGTCAGCGAACTGTGCGCGGCGGGCGTGGCGGCGGTGCTGGTGCCGCTGGTGGTCAGCACCACCTCGCACCAGCGCGACAACGCTCAGTGGCTGGCCGGCCAGGGCGCCGGCATCCACCTGCCGCAATCCGAGCTGTCGCCGAAGAAGCTCGCGGAACTGCTCTCGGGCCTGACGCGCGACGCGCTGCTGGCCATGGCGAACAAGGCGCGAGTGCTCGCGCAACCGAAGTCGGCCGCGCGCGTCGCCGACGAGATCGAAAGACTGGTGGCCGCAGCATGAAAGACACGCGCGCCTTCGACACGCGGGCCGAGCGCCGGGCCGCTCCCAAGCCGGCCCGCATCCCCTCGGGGATCGGCCGACGTACCCGTCGGACGAGGGGCAGTCATGAAGCACGCCGTCAAGCACATCCACTTCGTCGGCATCGGCGGCGCCGGCATGAGCGGCATCGCCGAGATCCTGCACAACCTCGGCTACGCCGTCTCCGGCTCCGACCAGGGCGACAGCCCGGTCACGCGCCGCCTCGCCTCGCTGGGCATCCGCGTGGCGGTGGGCCACGATGCCGCGCACATCGCCGGCGCCGAGGCCGTGGTCACCTCCACCGCGGTGAAGGGCGACAACCCCGAGGTGATTGCGGCACGGTCCAAGCGCATTCCGGTGGTGCCGCGTGCGGTGATGCTGGCCGAGCTGATGCGCCTGAAGAAGGGCATCGCGATCGCCGGCACGCATGGCAAGACCACGACCACGTCGCTGGTGACCAGCGTGCTCGCCGAGGCGGGCGTGGACCCGACCTTCGTGATCGGCGGCAAGCTCAATGCGGCCGGCGCCAATTCGCGGCTGGGTTCGGGCGAGTACATCGTGGTCGAGGCCGACGAGAGCGATGCGTCGTTCCTCAACCTGATGCCGATCATGTCGGTGGTGACGAATATCGACGCCGACCACATGGACACCTACGGCCATGACTTCGCCAAACTGAAGCAGGCCTTCGTCGACTTCCTGCACCGCATGCCCTTCTACGGTGCGGCCATCCTGTGCGCCGACGATGCCGGCGTGCGCTCGATCATGCCGATGATCTCGCGCCCGCTGGTGAGCTACGGCTTCGGCGAGGACGCGATGGTCCGTGCGGTGAACGTGCAGGCACGGGAGGGCGGCACGATGACCTTCACCGTGCAGCGGCGCAATGGCGTGCGCATGCCCGACCTCGATGTCACGCTGAACCTGCCCGGCGAGCACAACGTGCTCAATGCGCTGGCCACCATCGCGGTCGCCACCGAGCTGGAGCTGCCCGATGCGCCCACCGTGAAGGCGCTGGCCGAATTCCGCGGCGTGGGCCGGCGCTTCCAGCGCTACGGCGAAGTGGCCGCCACCACGGGCGGCCGCTTCACGCTGATCGACGACTACGGCCACCACCCGGTGGAGATGGCCGCGGTGCTGTCGGCCGCGCGCGGCGCGTTCCCGGGGCGGCGCATCGTGCTGGCCTTCCAGCCGCACCGCTACACCCGCACGCGCGACTGCTTCGAGGATTTCGTCAAGGTGATGGGCAGCGCCGATGCGGTGCTGCTGGCCGAGGTCTATGCCGCCGGCGAAGCGCCGATCGTTGCCGCCGACGGCCGTGCGCTGGCGCGTGCGCTGCGCGTGGCCGGGCGCGTCGACCCGGTGTTCGTCGACGACATCGTCGCGATGCCGCAGTCCATCGCCGCGCAGGCGAAGGACGGCGACGTCGTCATCACCATGGGCGCCGGCACGATCGGCCACACCGCGCAGCACGTGCTGGAACTGCTGGGAGCCGCTGCATGAAGATCGATCCGAAGAGCCTGGGCAAGGTGGCGGTGCTGATGGGCGGCAGCTCGGCCGAGCGCGAGATCTCGCTGATGTCGGGCTCCGGCGTGCTGGCCGCGCTGCGCTCTCAGGGTGTCGATGCGCACGAGTTCGACCCGTCGCAGCGCGATCTCGTCGAGCTCAAGCGCGAGGGCTTCGCGCGTGCCTTCATCGCGCTGCACGGCCGCCATGGCGAGGACGGCACGGTGCAGGGCGCGCTGGAGCTGCTCGGCATTCCCTACACCGGCTCGGGCGTGATGGCCTCGGCGATCGCGATCGACAAGGTGATGACCAAGCGGCTGTGGCAGGCGGCCGGCCTGCCGACGCCGAAGTACGTGGCGCTGCCGCGTGCCACGCAGACGCGCGAGCGCATCGTGCAGGTGCCCGACGAACTCGGCCTGCCGCTGATCGTCAAGCCGCCGCACGAGGGCTCGTCGATCGGCGTCACCAAGGTCAAGGGCTGCTCGCAGATGCAGGACGCGGTGGCGCTGGCCGCGAAGCACGACGACGTGGTGCTGTGCGAGGAGTTCATCGAGGGCGACGAGCTGACCTGCCCGGTGCTCGGCGAGGGCGACAGCGCGCGGGCGCTGCCGGTGATCCGCATCGTCGCGCCCGAGGGCGCCTACGACTACCAGAACAAGTACTTCACCGACGTCACGCAGTACCTCGTGCCCAGCGGCCTGCCCGAGGCCGAGGAGCGCGAGATCCAGCGCATCGTCGTCGAGGCCTACCGCGCGCTGGGCTGCCGCGGCTGGGGCCGGGCCGACCTGATGGTGCGTGCCAGCGACCGCAAGCCGTACCTGCTGGAGATGAACACCAGCCCGGGCATGACCTCGCATTCGCTGGTGCCGATGTCGGCCAAGGCCGCCGGCATGAGCTACGAGCAGCTGTGCCTGCACATCGCGGCGAGTGCCGCGCTCGACGGCTGACCCCCTCACGCGACCATGGCCCGCCGCCCCTCCACCCCCTCGCGCACGCAAGCCCACGGCCTGCCGGTCGACGTGCGCCTGATGAACGCCACCGCGGCGCTGTTCGCGCTGGTGGGCGTGGTGGCGATCGCGACGGTGGCGGTGCTGTGGATGGCCAAGCAGCCGGTTGTTCTCGCTGCGCTCGATCCGCGTCGAGGGCGATGTGGCGCGCAATACCGTCGCCACGCTGCGCGCCAATGCGATGCCGCGGCTGGCGGGCAATTTCTTCTCGCTCGATCTGCAGCAGACGCGCGAGGCCTTCGAGTCGGTGCCCTGGGTGCGCCACGCCGTCGTGCAGCGCATCTGGCCGAATCGCCTCGCGGTGCGGCTGGAGGAGCACCGCGCTGCGGCACTGTGGGCCACGGAAGAAGGCGAGGACAAGCTGGTCAACAGCTTCGGCGAGGTATTCGAGGCCAACCCGGGCGACATCGACGAGGACGAACTGCCGGTGCTGCGCGGCCCCGAGGGCAGCTCGCAGCGACTGCTGAAGCTGCATGCGCGGCTGCAGCCGGTGGTGCAGCCGCTGGGCATGCGCATCGAGGAGCTGTCGATGTCCGGCCGCGGCTCGCTGACCGCCGAGCTCGACGGCGGCGCGGCGATCGAGATCGGCCGTGGGAAGACGACGAGATCGTGGCCCGGCTGCAGCGCTTCGTGGCCACGCTGCCGCAGGTGATCGCGCAGCACCAGCGCCCGCTGGTGCATGCCGACCTGCGCCACAACGACGGATATGCGGTGCGGCTCAAGGGTGTCTCGACCAGCGGGTCGGGCGCCGGCGGCGCCGGGAGGAACTAGAGGATGGCCAAGGAATACAAGGATCTCGTCGTCGGGCTGGACATCGGCACCGCCAAGGTGATGGCGGTGGTGGCCGAAGTGCAGGCCGATGGCGAGCTGCGCATCGCGGGCCTGGGCGTGGCGCCCAGCCACGGCCTCAAGCGTGGCGTGGTGGTCAACATCGATGCGACGGTGCAGTCGATCCAGCAGGCCTTGAAGGAGGCCGAGATGATGGCCGACTGCAAGATCACCCGCGTCTACACCGGCATCACCGGCAGCCACATCCGCGGCCAGAACTCGACCGGCATGGTCATCGTGCGCGACAAGGAGGTCACGCCGGTCGACGTGGCGCGCGTGGTCGAAACCGCCAAGGCGATCAACATCCCGAACGACCAGCGGCTGCTGCTGGTGCAGGCGCAGGAGTTCGTGATCGACGGCCACGAGGTCAAGGAGCCGATCGGCATGAGCGGTGGCCGCCTCGAGGTGAAGGTGCACATCGTCACCGGTGCGGGCAGCGCGGCGGAAAACATCGTCAAGTGCGTGCGCCGTTGCGGCCTGGAGGTGGAGCAGCTGGTGCTCAACCCGAGCGCCTCCAGCCATGCGGTGCTGACCGAGGACGAGAAGGACCTCGGCGTGGCCATCGTCGACATCGGCGCGGGCACGACGGATGTGGCCATCTTCACCGACGGCGCGATCCGCCACACCGCGGTGATCCCGATCGCCGGCGACCTGATCACCAGCGACATCGCGATGGCGCTGCGCACGCCGACCAAGGATGCCGAGGAGATCAAGGTCGAGTACGGCGTGGCCAAGCAGCTGCTGGCCGACCCGTCCGACAACCTCGAGGTGCCCGGCCTCGGCGACCGCGCGCCGCGCATGCTCAGCCGCCAGGCGCTGGCTGGCGTGATCGAGCCGCGCGTCGAGGAGATCTATTCGCTGGTGCACCGGGTGATCCGCGAGAGCGGCTGCGAGGAGCTGCTGTCCTCCGGCATCGTGATCACCGGCGGCGCGGCGGTGATGCCGGGCATGGTCGAGCTCGGCGAGGACATCTTCCTCAAGCCGGTGCGCAAGGGCATCCCCACCTACCACGGCCCGCTGGCCGACATGGTGGCCAACCCGCGCTCGGCCACTGTGATGGGCCTGCTCGAAGAGGCCCGTCTGTCACGCACCCGCGGCCAGCGCGCCGCGCAGCAGGCGGGGTCGGTCCAGACCCTGTTCGGCCGCGCGAAGGACTGGTTCCTCGGCAACTTCTGAAAGGGCGGACGCATGAACAACCACGATCCGCCCCTCGTCCCCATCCAGGCGATCCGGCGAAGACCGGAACAACAAGACGCGAACGCGTTGGATCCACGGCTAGTCACTTTCAGGCAACTGCACCCTACCTCGGAGAAACACCATGCCCATCGAAATGATCGAAGAGTTCGACCTCGGCACCCGCATCAAGGTCATCGGCGTCGGCGGCGGCGGCGGCAATGCCGTCGAGCACATGATCGCCAAGGGCGTCCAGGGCGTGGAGTTCATCTGCGCCAACACCGATGCGCAGGCACTCAATCGCTCCGCCGCGACCGCGCTGATCCAGCTCGGCACCACCGGCCTGGGCGCCGGCGCTAAGCCGGAAGCCGGCCGTGCCGCGGCCGAAGAGGCGGTCGACCGCATCCGCGAATCCATCACCGGCGCCAACATGCTGTTCATCACCGCCGGCATGGGCGGCGGCACCGGCACCGGCGCCGCGCCGGTGATCGCCCGCGTGGCCAAGGAGATGGGCATCCTGACCGTCGGCGTGGTCACCAAGCCGTTCGACTTCGAAGGCGCCCGCCGCGCCAAGGCTGCCGACGCCGGCCTGGCCGAGCTGGAGGCCAACGTCGACTCGCTGATCGTCATCCTCAACGACAAGCTGCTCGAGGTGCTGGGCGACGACGTCACGCAGGACGAGGCCTTCGCGCATGCGAACGACGTGCTGCGCAATGCCGTCGGCGGCATCAGCGACATCATCCACATCCCGGGGATGGTGAACGTCGACTTCGAGGACGTGAAGACGGTGATGGGCGAGCCCGGCAAGGCGATGATGGGCACGGCGATGGCCGCCGGCCCCGACCGCGCCACCAAGGCCGCCGAGGCCGCCGTGGCCTGCCCGCTGCTGGAAGGCATCGACCTGTCGGGCGCACGTGGCGTGCTGGTGCTGATCGCGGCCAACCGCGCGAACTTCAAGCTGTCGGAGAGCCGCAACGCGATGAACACCATCCGCCGCTATGCGGCCGACGATGCGCACGTCATCTACGGCACGGCCTACGACGACAGCCTGGGCGACCAGCTGCGCGTGACGGTGATCGCCACCGGCCTGAGCCCGGTCAAGCGCCAGCAGGCCGCACCGATCCAGGTGGTGCACAGCGCGCCGATGCAGCGCACCGGCACCGACAACATCCCGGTGCTGACCACCCCGGTGCAGACCACGCCGCCGGCGCACGACTACACCGCGCTCAACACCCCGAGCGTGTGGCGCAACGGCCGCACCGCGGCGGCGAAGGTGGATGCGCTGGCCAGCCACGGCATGGACGAGATCGAGATCCCGGCGTTCCTGCGCAAACAAGCTGACTGACCACCCCGGAGCGCCTCACGGCGCTCCCCTCGGGGGCACCGCCAGCGGACCGGCAGAGCCGGATCCGCGGCGGTCGCTTGATCCGCTGGAGCGACTATGGAGGTGATCGATCGCTTCGTGGCGCGGCGGCGTGCCGGATCGGGGACAATCCCGGTCATGCTGCAGCAACGCACCCTGAAGTCGATGACACGCGCCGTGGGCGTCGGCGTGCACGGCGGCCAGCGGGTCGAGCTGACGCTGCGCCCCGCGCCGCCCGACCACGGCATCGTCTTTCGCCGCGTCGACCTGCCTCAGCCGGTGGCGATTCCGCTGTCGGCCGAGGTGGTCTCCGACACGCGCATGGCCACCACGCTGTCGCCCGAAGGCGACCCGGGCGCGCCCAAGGTGAAGACGGTCGAGCACCTGCTGTCGGCCTGCGCCGGCCTCGGCCTGGACAACCTGACGATCGACCTGACCGCCGAAGAGGTGCCCATCCTCGATGGCTCGGCAGCCTCGTTCGTCTACCTGCTGCAAAGCGCCGGCATCGAGCTGCAGGATGCGCCCAAGCGCTTCATCCGCGTCAAGCGGCCGGTGGAGGTGCGCGAAGGCGAGGGCGCGCGCCTGATGTGGGCGAAGCTCGAGCCCTTCGAGGGCTACAAGCTCACCTTCGAGATCGAGTTCCACCACCCGGCGGTCGACCAGACCGGCCAGCGCGTGACCTTCGACATGGGCTCGGGCAACTACAAGCGCGAGATCGCCCGCGCCCGCACCTTCGGCTTCAGCAAGGATGTCGACATGATGCGCGCCCGCGGCCTCGGCCTGGGCGGCAGCATGGACAACGTGATCGTCGTCGACGAATCGAAGGTGCTCAATGCCGAGGGGCTGCGCTACGACGACGAGTTCGTCAAGCACAAGATCCTCGATGCGATCGGCGACATGGCGATGGCCGGCCGGCCGATCCTGGCCGCCTACAGCGCCTTCAAGTCGGGCCATGCGTTGAACAACAAGCTGCTGCGGGCCTTGATGTCCGATCCGCAGAATTTCGAGATCGTCACCATCGAGGATGCGAGCCGGCTGCCGCGTGGCTCGGCGGAACTCGCTCCGGCCTGGTGAAGGCGCTGCGCGACGATGCTGATCTTCCGCTGGATCGTCCTGCTGCTGCTGGTGGCCGGGCTGCTGTGCTTCGCGATGTACATCGGCACGGGCCGGCCAAGTGGCGCCACCTGGGCATCCGCATCGTCAAGTGGACCGTCATCGCGGCGCTGGGCTTCTTCGCTGTGCTCATCCTCGAGCGCATGGCGATGGCGTTGTGAAGGCGAGCATGGGAATCAGCGCATGGTGATCTTCCGCTGGATCGTGGGCGTGCTCTGCGGCTTGTTTGCCGCAGGATGGCTCTTCACGTTTCTGATGTACGTGCTGCGCGACGATGATCGCTTCGCCGAGCTGGGCAAGCGGCTGCGCCACTTCACGATCCTGATCGCGCTGCTCTGGTTCAACACCGAGATCTGGGGCCGCGTCGTCTGGACGATCTTCACCTGGGGCGTGCCGACGGCCTGAGCAGCCCCAGGAAGTCGATGATGTCCGGCAGGTGCGCGTCGAAATCCGACAGCGCGTGGTCACTGCCATCCAGCAGCTTGATCCGGCAGCCTGCGTAGCGCGCTGCCATTTCCCGCCAGTCGAGCAATTCGTCGCCCTTGGCGATCACTGCGCCATAGCGCTCGGGCTTCGTGACGGCGGGCGGGGTCATGGCACGAAGCTCGCCGACGAACGCCGGCTGGAAGAAGAAGCGCTCGGCCGGATCGTGCCGGGCGGTCTGCTCGCCGATGTACTTCTCCAGGTCGCGCGCCGGATCGACCGCCGGGTTGAGCAGCACCGCCGTGCAGCCCAGGCGCTCGGCCAGCACGGTGGCGTAGAAGCCGCCAAGCGAACTGCCCACCACCGCCATCGCCTCATGCGGCCACGCCGACACACCCTGCAGCAAGAGGGCCAGTGCCTCGCGCGGAGACGGCGGCAGCTGCGGGCACCACCAGTGCAGGTCGAGCCGGTGCGCGGCCACCCAGGCGGCCATGCGCTGGGCCTTCGCCGAGCGCGGCGAGGAGCGGAAGCCATGCAGGTAGAGCAGGTGGGTGATCGGTTTGCGCGCCATCAAGCCGCAGTCTGCACCAAGCCCGCGTGCGCTCCTACACTGCGCCGGACACAGAGCAGGAGACGATGATGCGCATCGGCGTGCTGACCGGCGGTGGCGACTGCCCGGGCCTCAATGCGGTGATCCGTGCGGTGACGAAGTCGCTGATCCATCGCGCCGGCGCCGAGGTGATCGGCATCGAGCAGGGCTTTCTCGGGCTGATCGAGCGCCGCGTGCGGCCGCTGGACCTGCGTTCTGTCGCGGGCATCATGGCCAGCGGCGGCACCATCCTCGGCACCCACAACAAGGCCAATCCTTTCGCCTATTTCGGGGCGGGCGGTGCCGACGTCTCCGACCGCGTGATCGCCTACGTTCGCGAGCTCGGGTTGGACGCGATTGTCGTGATCGGCGGCGACGGCAGCATGGCGATCGCGCAGCAGCTGGCCGACCAGGGCGTGCCAGTGGTCGGCTGTCCGAAGACGATCGACAACGACCTCGCGCACACCGACCGCAGCTTCGGCTTCGACACGGCGGTGGCCATCGTCACCGAGGCGCTCGACCGCCTGCAGACCACCGGCCAGAGTCACGGCCGCGTGATGATCCTCGAGACCATGGGTCGGTGGGCGGGCTGGATCGCGCTGCATGCCGGCTGGCCGGCGGCGCCGACATCATCCTGCTGCCCGAACTGCCCTACCGCCTCGACGACGTGGCGCGGGTGTGCCGCGAGCGCGAGGCGCGCCAGCGCTACACCTTGATCTGCATCGCCGAGGGGGCGAAGCCGGAAGGCGGCAGCGTCACGGTGAAGGAGCGCATCGAGGATTCACCCGAGCCGGTGCGGCTGGGCGGCGTCGGCAACGTGCTGCGGGCGCAGCTCGAGCCGCTGCTCGACTGCGAGGTGCGCACCACCATCCTCGGCCACGTGCAGCGCGGCGGGCCGCCGACGCCCTTCGACCGCGTGCTGGCCACGCAGTACGGCCATGCGGCGGCGGAGCTGATCGCGCAGCGCCGCTTCAACCGGGTGGTGGTGCTGCAGGGCGAACGCATCGAGAGCGTGCCGCTGGCCGAAGTGGCCGGGCGCAGCCGCAACGTGCCGGCCGATCACCCCTTGCTGCGCACGGCGCTGGACACCGGCATCTCGCTCGGGCGCTGACCCGCGGCCCCGCGCGCGGCGTCGCCGGGCCGAGCGGCAGCCCAGATCGCGGCGCTGGCGAGCACGGCGAACAGCACCACGACCAGGACCTGCCAGGCGGCCGGCTGGCGCGGCGGAGGCGGCGACGCGTCGGGCCGCCGCTCGGCGGGCCGGGCGGGTGTCTCGATCGTTGGGCGGGGAGGCAATGCAGCCGGTTTCGGCCGGTCCAGTACGGGCGCCAGCGAACTCTCACCCGGAATGCGCGGGCGCGCCCGCCGCTCCATCAGGCCCATCGAGGCCATGAAGTCGTCCATGCTGCGGGGCCGCGAAGCGGGGTCGGGCGAGCGCGCGGTCGATCGCCAGCAGCATCGCAGCATCCCAGCGCCCGCCGGCAAAGTTCACCAGCGACGGGCGCGACAGGCAAGCTTCGCGCAGCCGTGCCGGCGGCGGCAGGCTGCCGGCAATCGCGAGGTGGGCCGTCGTGGCCAGGGCCGTAGACGTCGGTCCAGGGGCCGATCGCCCGGGCGCGCACGGCCGGCTCCAGCCATTGCTCGGGCGCCAGCGAGGGATCGTCGACGTCGACCAGCTCCGGTCGCCAGGGCGCGAGCGCCCAGCGCGCCGATTCGGGCAAGTCGAGCAGCACGCCGCCGCCCGGCAGGCGAAGCACGCGGCGGGGCGACACGCCGCCGTGCACGACCCCGCCGCGGTGCAACTGGCCGAGCGCACCACCGATGGCCCGCAACCAGCCGCGCACGTCGGCCGGATCGACCGGCGCGCCGCAGCGCCCGATGTCGTCGGCGAGCGGCTGTGCCTCGACCCATGGCAGCTGCACATAGGTCGTGCCGTGCTCGACGAGCAGGCGCGGCCACCATCAGCGATTCGTGGCGAGGCAGCGCGAAACGATCGGCGTCGAGCTGAAAGGCGCGCCGGCCGGCATCGAAGGCCGGCGCGGCGCCGAGCCGCACGGCCACACGGATGCCGCGGCGCTCGGCCAGCGCCTCGGGCAGGTATTCCAGCACGCGGCAGGGCGTGGCGCTGCCGGGGCTGTGGGCGAGGTAGTCGAATCCGAGCGGCGAGCTGCCGAGGCAGCACTGCAGCTCGAGGTCGGCGATGCGCGTGCCGGGGGCAGCGCGCCGGGGCGGTTCATGCGCTTGTCTCCGTGTCCGGAGCGCTCGGTACGACGGGAGCGCTTCCGGGCCGGGATGCTGGGCATCGGCGGGCGCGGCGGCATCCCCCTGAATGCGCAGCGCGTGCGGAACTCACGCGGCTGTGGCACGCGGCGCCACGGCCGCGGTGGGATGTCGCGCCCCGCTAGCGCGCCTTCGCGGCCAGCGCGGCGAGCAGCTTGCCGTGGATGCCGCCGAAGCCGCCGTTGCTCATGCACAGCACGTGGTCGCCGGGGCGTGCCGCACTCACCACCCGCTCGACCAGCGCATCGATCGAATCGCACACCACGGCTGGCGGCCCATCGGCGCGAGCGCCTCCTCGGCGTTCCAGCCCAGGCCGCCGCTGTGGCAGAAGGCGAGGTCGGCCTCTTCCAGTGACCAGGGCAGCTGAGCCTTCATCGTGCCCAGCTTCATCGTGTTCGAGCGCGGCTCGAAGACCGCCAGGATGCGCTCGTTGCCGACCTTGCGGCGCAACCCGTTGACGGTGGTGCGCATCGCCGTCGGGTGGTGGGCGAAGTCGTCGTAGACCTTCACGCCGCGGGCCTCGCCGCGCAGCTCGAGCCGGCGGCGCACGTTCTCGAAGCTCGCCAGCGCGCGTGCACCCACCTCCGGCGCCACGCCGACATGCTCCGCTGCCGCCAGCGCCGCCAGCGCGTTGAGCTGGTTGTGCTCGCCGAGCAGGGACCACTCGACGCGCGCAAGCTTCAGGCTGCCGCGCAGCACGTCGAAGGCATGCGGCTCGCCGCGGGCGCGCCAGGGCGCCGGGCTCTTCCTTGCGCACACCGAAGCGCACCACCTCGCTCCAGCAGCCCATCGCCAGCACACGCTGCAGGCTCTCCTCGCGGCCGTTGACGACCAGCCGGCCCTGGCCGGGCACGGTGCGCACGAGGTGGTGGAACTGCCGCTCGATCGCCGCCAGGTTCTCGAAGATATCGGCGTGGTCGAGCTCGAGGTTGTTGAGGATCGCCGTGCGCGGCCGGTAGTGCACGAACTTGCTGCGCTTGTCGAAGAAGGCGGTGTCGTATTCGTCGGCCTCGATCACGAAGGTCTTGCCCGCCCCGAGGCGCGCCGAGACGCCGAAGTTCAGCGGCACGCCACCGACCAGGAAGCCCGGCTGCAGCCCGGCCTGATCGAGGATCCAGGCGAGCATCGAGGTCGTCGTCGTCTTGCCGTGCGTGCCGGCTACGGCCAGCACGTGGCGGCCCTGCAGCACGTGGTCGGCGAGCCACTGCGGCCCGCTGGTGTAGGCCGCGCCGGCGTCGAGGATCGCCTCCATCAGCGCATTGCCGCGCGAGACCACGTTGCCGATGACGAACAGGTCGGGCTTCAGCGCCAGCTGGTCGGCGCCATAGCCCTCGATCAGATCGATGCCGAGCGCGCGCAACTGGTCGCTCATCGGCGGATAGACGTTGGCGTCGCAACCGGTGACGCGGTGGCCGGCCTCGCGTGCGAGTGCGGCCGAGCCGCCCATGAAGGTGCCGCAGATGCCCAGGATGTGGATGTGCATGCGCCGATTCTAGGGAGCGCACCGGGGTCGGCACGGGCTGCTAAGGTTCGCGCCCATGCCCGAAGCCCGCCCCGTGATCGCCTTCGCCTGGATCGCCTCGCATCCGTGGCTGTACCCGCTGCTGGAGTCGCTGCACGTGATCGGCATCGCGATGCTGTTCGGCGGCCTCGTGGTCTTCGAGCTGCGCGTGTGGGGCCTGGGCGCCGCGATCGCGCCGCAGGCACTGGCGCGGCTGGCGCTGCCGGTGTCGCTGGCGGGCTTCGGCGTGGCCGCCGCCACCGGACTGACGATGTTCATCAGCCAGCCGGCCGAACTGCTGGCCAATCGCATGTTCGTGATCAAGATGGCGCTGCTGATGCTGGCCGGCCTGAATGCCGCCTCGTTCCACGCGCGCGGCGGCGTCACGGCGCTCGATGGCTTTGCGCGGGCGCAGACCTTGGTCTCGCTGGGGCTTTGGGTCGCCGTCATCATCTGCGGCCGCTGGATTGCCTACTACTGACCGAACGGAGTCCCATGCTGCGCAGACACCTGCTGATCGCCGCGGCCGCCGCGCCGCTCGCCCCCGCTCTCGCTCATCACGGCTGGAGCAGCTTCGACCAGACCCGGCCGATCGGGCCGGCAAGGCGCGCAAGGTCGCCCGGCGCAACCCGCACGCCGAGCTCGATCTCGAGCTCGATGCCGGACTGAAGCTGCCGCCCGACCTGGCCCAGCGGCCTGTGCCCGCGCAATCGGCCAGCGTCGATGGTGCAGGCCTGCTTGCACGTGCGCAGCTGCCGACGCGCACCGACAAGGTGTGGCACATCGAGCTTGCGCCGCTGACCCGCATGGAAGCCTGGAAGGTGGCGCCGCTGCGCGACGGCGATGCGGTCGCGATGGTCGGCTTCACCTTCGCCGGCGAGAAGGGCGAACCGATCCTGCGCGTGGAGTACCTGATGGTGGGCGCGCAGACCTACGGCCTGCGCTCTTCACCGGCCTGAGCAAAGGGCTCAGCGCTTCAACGCGCGGCGCGCCGCCGCCACGGTGGCAGCGATGTCCGCGGCGCTGTGCGCCGCGCTGACGAAGCCCGCCTCGTACAGCGCCGGCGCGAGGTACACGCCTTCATCCAGCATGGCGTGGAAGAAGGCGTTGAAGCGGTCCTTGTCGGTGGCTATCACCGCCGGGTAGTTCTGCGGCAGGGATTCGCCCGCGCTCGTCGGGAAGAAGAAGCCGAACATGCCGCCTTCGCTGTCGCCCACCATCGGCACGCCGGCCTCGCGCGCGGCGCCGAGCAGGCCGTCGACCAGCGACTTCGTCTTGGCACCCAGCGCCTCGTAGAAGCCGGGCTTGCGGATCTCGCGCAGCGTGGCGGTGCCGCAGGCCGTGGCCACCGGGTTGCCCGACAGCGTGCCGGCCTGGTAGACCGGCCCAAGCGGCGCGAGCTGCTCCATCACCGCGCGGCGCCCGCCGAAAGCGGCCAGCGGCATGCCGCCGCCGATCACCTTGCCGAAGACGCTGAGGTCGGGCACGAAGCCGGGAATCAGCTTCGCATACAGGCTCTGCGCGCTGCCGAGCGCGACGCGGAAGCCGGTCATCACCTCGTCGAAGACCAGCAGCGCGCCGTGTTTCGTGCAGAGCTCGCGCAGCTTCGTCATGAACGGCACGCTGGCGCGCACGAAGTTCATGTTGCCGGCGATCGGCTCGATCATCACGCAGGCGATCTCGCTGCCGTGCAGCGAGAAGGCCTCCTCGATCTGCGCGAGGTTGTTGTACTCGAGCACCAGCGTGTGCTGCACCACCTCGGCCGGCACGCCGGCGCTGGTGGGGTGGCCGAAGGTGGCCGGCCGGAACCGGCCTTGACCAGCAGCGCATCGGCGTGGCCGTGGTAGCAGCCCTCGAACTTGACGATCTTGCTGCGGCCGGTGGCGCCGCGTGCGGGCGCAGCGCGCTCATCGCCGCCTCGGTGCCGGAGCTCACCGGGCGCACTGGTCCATGCTCGGCACCAGCGAGAGGATCTCCTCGGCGAGCTCGATCTCGCGCTCGGTCGGCGCGCCGAACGAGAAGCCCTCGGCGGCCGCCTTCTGCACCGCCTCCAGCACCGCCGGGTGGCCGTGGCCGAGGATCATCGGCCCCAGGAGCCGATGTAGTCGATGTAGCGCTTTCCCTCGGCGTCGACCATGTAGGCGCCCTGCGCGCTGGCGATGAAGCGCGGCGTTCCGCCGACGGCGCGGAAGGCGCGCACCGGCGAATTCACGCCGCCGGGAATCACCTTCTGGGCGCGTTCGAACAGTCCGGCGTTGGTCTTGGAATCAGTGGACATGGCGGGGGCCCTTGGGCGGGTTGTCGTTGTCGTCGGAAGCGGCGGAAGGTGCGTCGGCCGGCGCTTCGCCGCCTTCGCCTTCCTCGGCGGGCGGCAGCGCCCAGAAGAAGCGGTCGGGCACCACGTTGCCCATGCCGGGGCGGAAGCCGGCGTCGAGCGACTGGTCGAGGAAAGTGAGCGCTTCGCCCACCGCTGCATGAAGCTCGGCGCCGGAGGCCAGCAGCGCGGCCAGCGCAGCAGCAAGCGTGTCGCCGGCGCCGACGAAGGCCACCTCGAAGCGCTCGAACTTCTCGCCGGTGATCGCGCCCTGGGCCGACGCCAGCACGTTGTCGAGAAACTGGTCGGCGCCACCCTTGCCCGGTGGCAGCACCACGCTGGTCACCAGCACGTAGGCAGCGCCGTGTTCCGCGGCGGCCACCGCCAGCTCGCGCGGCGAGGCCGGCCGCTCGCTGTCCCAGTCGGGCAGCAGGAAGTCGGTCAGTGTCTGGTGGCTGCCCACCAGCACCTCGGTCTGCGGCAGCACCAGCTCGCGGAAGGCATCGTGGTAGGCCTGCTGCGCGTCTTCCTCGATCCAGCTGAGGTTGGGCAGGTAGGCCACCAGCGGCACGTCGGGGTAGTCGGAGAGGATCTCGGCCACGGCGCTGACGCCCTCGGCGGAGCCGAGAAAGCCGACCTTCCAGCCGGAGATGGTCACGTCTTCCAGGATGCTGCGCGCCTGCTCGGCCACCACGTCGGCATCGATCACGTGCTGGTCGAAGATCTCGGCGGTGTCGCGCATGACGATGGTGGTCACCACCGGCAGCGCATGGGCGCCCATGGCGGCGATGGTCGACACGTCGCCGGCCGGGCCGCCGGCGCCACTGGGGTCGCTGGCATTGAAGCTCATCACGCAGGCGGGCGCGGGCTGCTCCTGCAGCGCGTCGCCGCCGGTGGCGTCGGGGAGGTGTCTGGGGTCATGGCAGCGGGCTGACGGCGCCAGAAAAGGTTTTCGGACCCTTCTCTGCACTTACAGCCGAACGTGAAGAAAGTTGCGTATGTGCCTACGCGGCCTTGATTTTTGCTAAATCGCGTGGCTACAATCCGGTTCCGTTGCATTGTAGTGAAGGCGAAGACGCGTCGTGAGCGAACCCCGAACCTGGATGTGCCTCATCTGCGGATGGATCTATGACGAGGCTGCCGGGGACCCCGAGCACGGCATTGCGCCGGGCACCCCCTGGGAGCAGGTGCCCATGAACTGGACCTGCCCGGAGTGCGGCGCCCGCAAGGAAGACTTCGAGATGGTCCAGATCTGACGTCGCCGGCCGCTAGAGGCCGTGCCGATGTCGGTCGAGTCGACGAGGAGAACGCTCGGTGAGCAATGAAGTCCCCGCCGGTGGCGCAGGCATCAAGGTGCTGGTCATCGACGACAGCAACACCATTCGACGCAGCGCGGAAATCTTCCTGAAGCAGGGCGGCCACGACGTGCTGCTCGCGGAGGACGGTTTCGACGCGCTGTCCAAGGTCAACGATCACGACCCCGATCTGATCTTCTGCGACATCCTGATGCCGCGGCTGGATGGCTACCAGACCTGCGCAATCATCAAGCGCAACGCGCGCTTCGCGAAGGTGCCGGTGATCATGCTGTCGTCCAAGGACGGCCTGTTCGACAAGGCCCGTGGCCGGATGGTCGGTTCGGAAGACTATCTCACCAAACCTTTCACGAAAGATCAGCTCCTGCAGGCGGTGGCGCAGCATCGGCGTGCCGCATGATCCACGCCTGTACCGAACCCCATTTGCGCGCAAGCGCTGACTTCGACGGTGCCGGCCGACAAGCCGGTGCTCACTGAGGACCCGCCATGCCGATCCAGAAAATTCTGCTGGTCGACGACTCGAAGACCGAACTGCACCACCTCTCGGAGCTGCTGACCAAGCGCGGCTACGCCATCCGCACCGCCGAGAACGGCGAGGAAGCGATGAAGCGCCTGGGCGAGGAAAAGCCCGACCTGATCCTGATGGACGTGGTGATGCCCGGCCAGAACGGCTTCCAGCTGACCCGCGCGATCACGCGCGACCCGCGCTTCACCGACGTGCCGGTGATCATGTGCACCAGCAAGAACCAGGAAACCGACAAGGTCTGGGGCATGCGGCAGGGCGCGCGTGACTACATCGTCAAGCCGGTCGATCCGGAAGAGCTGGTCTCCAAGATCCGCGCCTTCGACTGACGAACACACAGCACCTGCATGGCCAAGAAGGAAGCACTGCGCGAACTGCAGAGCCGGCTTGCCGAGCGGCTGCAGGCCGCCCGCACCCAGCAGCGCGGCAGCTCCTGGCTGGCGGTGGAAGTGGCCGGCCGGGGCATCCTGTTTCCGCTGAAGGAAGCGGGCGAAATCTTTGCGCTGGCGCCGCTGGTGCCGGTGCCGCACACGCACCGCTGGTTCGTCGGCGTGGCCAACCTGCGCGGCCACCTGCACGGCGTGGTCGACCCGGCCGGCTTTCTCGGCGTCAAGTCGGGCGAGGCGGTGCCGCAGCAGGCGCAGCTGGTCGGCTTCAACCAGACGCTCGACCTGAACTGCGTGCTGCTGGTCGACCGCCTGGCCGGCCTGCGCGGCGAAGACCAATTGACACGCGAGCCTGACGAGAGCGGGGCGCGCCCTCGTTCGTCGGAGCGCGATACCGGGACGCCAGTGGCCGGCAATGGCAGGAATTGAGCCTTGCCGCGCTGGCCGGTGACGAGGCATTTCTGAAGATCGTCGGCTGACGAGGCCCAACGAGAGCACAAGAGGAAACCATGAGCTTCCTGAACAAGATCAAGGGATTGGGGCGCAAGGACAGCGCCGATCTGGACACGCTCGAGCAGGACCGCTTCGACGAGCCCGGCCGTGACGACATGCCCGCCGTGGGCCCGGGTGGCACGGCGGCGCTCGACGTCGGCGGCATGCAGGCCACGGCGCAGATGGATTCCTCGATCATCACCGAGGCGGCGCCTTCCGAACTGGCCGAATTCTCCGAGCGCAACGCCGGACCCGAGACACAGTCGGCCGGCAGCGGGGCACTGCCGGTCATCGGCGCGCGCCCGCTGGGCGAGCAGCAGCGCATCCTCGGCGGCCTGGTGCTGCTGGGCGTGATCGGCGTGGTGGCTACGACGATCATCTCGCTGAATGCCGCGACGCGGGGTTCGGCCCAGGTCGGTGGCACCGGTCAGGCGCTGATGCAGTCGCAGCGGTTGGCGAAGTCGGTGTCGCAGGCGCTGATCGGCAGCCCGCAGGCCTTCCCGGAAGTGCGCGAGAGCTCCGACGTGCTGGCGCGCACCGTGCGCGAACTGAAGACCGGCGAAGGCACGCTGGCGGCCGCGCCGGCCGCCGTGCAGGAACTGCTCGACCCGATGATCCCGCTGGTCGATCGCGCCGAGAAGAATGCCAACACCGTGATCGCGCAGCAGAAGATCCTGACCCAGGTGGGTCAGGCGCTGCGCACCATCAACCGCCAGTCGTCCGACCTGCTGGAGATCGCCGAGACGATCTCGTCGCTGAAGCTGCAGCAGGAAGCGTCGCCAGCCGAGCTCTCCGCGGTCGGTCAGCTGGTGATGCTGACGCAGCGCATCGGCAAGTCGGCCAACGAATTCCTGACCATGGAGGGTGTGTCGCCCGAGGCGGTGTTCCTGCTCGGCAAGGACCTGAACTCGTTCCGCGAGATCGCCCAGGGCACGGCCGACGGTAACCCGGAACTGCGCCTGCCCGGCACCAAGGATCCGCAGACCAAGGAACGTCTCGTCGCGCTGCTCAAGCAGTACGAGGAGACCCGCACGCAGGCCAGCGCGATTCTGGGCAACCTGCAGGGCACGGTCTCCGCCCGCGAAGCGCAGGCACAGATCATCACCGACAGCGAACCGCTGCGTAAGGGCCTCGAGGCCGTGCAGGAAGCGCTGTCAAAGCAGACCGGTTTCGGCTTCGGCAGCTTCCTCGCGCTGATCGTCTTCGCCGCTCTGATCATCGCCGGCGGCCTGGGTTTCCTGCGCCTGTACGTGCGTGACCGGGCCCAGCGTGCGCAGCTCGCGGAAGCGCAGCGGCTCGAGGCCGAGCGGCAGGAGCAGGAAGCCAAGCGCGTCAACGACGCCAACCGGGCGGCCATTCTGCGGCTGATGAACGAACTGCAGACGGTCGCGGAAGGCGACCTGACGCAGCAGGCCACGGTGACGGAAGACATCACGGGCGCCATCGCCGACTCGGTGAACTACACCGTGGAAGAGCTGCGCACGCTGGTGTCGCAGGTGCAGGGCACGGTGGGCCGCGTGACCGAGACGACGCAGCAGGTGGAGGCTACCTCGACCGAACTGCTGGCCGCCTCGACCGAACAGCTGCGCGAGATCCGCGACACCGGCGAATCGGTGCTGCAGATGGCCGGCCGAATCAACGACGTGTCGGGCCGAGCGCAGGAAACGGCCCAGGTGGCGCGCCAGTCGCTGGACGCCGCCGAGCAGGGCCTGCGCGCGGTGCAGAACACCATCGGCGGCATGAACCTGCTGCGCGACCAGATCCAGGAAACATCGAAGCGGATCAAGCGGCTGGGTGAATCGTCGCAGGAGATCGGTGAAATCACCGAGCTGATCTCGGATATTACCGAGCAGACGAACGTGCTGGCGCTGAACGCCGCCATCCAGGCCGCATCGGCCGGTGAAGCCGGACGAGGCTTCTCGGTGGTGGCGGAAGAAGTGCAGCGCCTCGCGGAACGCTCCGCCGACGCGACGCGGCAGATCGCGGCGCTGGTGAAGACCATTCAGACCGACACGCAGGATGCGGTGGGCGCCATGGAGCGCAGCACGCAGGGCGTGGTCGAGAACGCACGACTGTCCGACGCGGCCGGTACCGCGCTGGGCGAGATCGACCGCGTGTCGCGCCAGCTCGCCGACCTGATTTCGCAGATCTCCACGCAGGCGCAGCAGGAAGCGCAATCGGCCAACGTCGTGGCCTCGAACATCCAGCACATCTTCGCGGTGACGGAGCAGACCGGAGAAGGTACGCGCTCGACCGCGGCGATGGTGCGCGAACTGTCGCGGACTGCGGAGGAACTGAAGCAGTCGGTGGCGCGATTCAAGATCGAGTGACCTTTCCGGCCTGAGAGCACCGCATGGACACGCGTAACGCCCCGAATGCCACGTCGCGGGGCGAACCCGCCGATGACCTCAGCGCCCTGGCGTGGGTGCAGGACGAATTGCGTCGCACGCTCGAGGCGGCGCACAAGTCGCTGCGCCGCTGCCTGAAGGAATCCGAGGCTGTCGGGTCTTCCGACGTCGACACCGTCGATCCTTCCGTGCTGCGCAGCGCGCGCACGTCGATCCACCAGGGTGCCGGCGCGCTCGAGCTGGTCGGCCTGCCCGAAGCGGCACTGGTGCTGCGCGCCAGCGAATCGCTGGTGCAGAAATTCGTCGCCAAGCCGCACAAGCTGACGCCGTTGGTGGTCGAGGCGATCGAGCACGCCTCGTTCGCGCTGCTCGACTACCGGCGCGCCGCCCGGCCGGCAAGCCCGTCTCGGCGCTGGCCATGTTCCCGCAATACCGCGCGGTTCAGGAAGCCGCCGGCGCCGAGCGCATCCATCCGGCCGACCTCTGGACGACCGACTGGCGCTGGCGCGACATCGCCAGCGATACCAGCGTGCCGCCGCGTGCGCTCGATGCCGCCACGCGCACCGCGATGGAAGGCCACCTGCTGGGCATCATGCGCACGCCGCAGCCCACGCTGGCTGCGGCACGAATGAGCGAAGGCTGCGCCGGCCTCGGCGCGGCCTCGGCCGACCCGCAGGTGGCCACGCTGTGGAAGCTCGCCTCGGCGGTGTTCGAGGCGCAGGCGCAGGGCCTGCTCGGCTTCGACGTCTTCAGCAAGCGCGTGGCCTCGCGGCTGCTCGCCCAGTACCGCGTGCTCGAGCGCGGCCAGAACGAAGTCTCCGAGCGCCTCGCGCAGGACCTGCTCTTCTTCTGCGCCCAGTCGCAGTCGCCGGGTGACGGGCGCCGTGCGCCGCGACTGGCCGCCGTGCGCCAGGCCTATGGGCTGGCCCACCACGTGCCCGTCGACTACAACGCGCCGACGCTCGGCCGCTTCGACCCGGCGGTGGTCGTGCAGTCTCGCAAGCGTGTGGCTGCGGCCAAGGAATCGTGGCAAGGCGTGGCCGGTGGCGAACTGCACCGCCTGTCGGGCCTGAACGAGCAGTTCTCGCTGGTCGGTGATTCGCTCAAGCGCCTGTTCCCGCTCGGTGAGGCCTTCGCAGCCGAGCTGCAGATGGCCATTGCGCAGACGATCAACAGCGGTGCCGCGCCGCAAGCGCAACTGGCGATGGAAGTGGCCACCAGCCTCTTGTACATCGAGGCTGCGCTGGAGGATTCGGAATTCGACAACCCGGTGCAGGCCGAGCGCGTGCGCCGGCTGGCCGACCGCCTCGGTTCGGTGCGCGAGGGCAAGCCGCCCGAGCCGCTCGAGCCGTGGATGGAAGAGCTCTACCGCCGCGTCTCCGACCGCCAGACGATGGGCAGCGTGGTGCAGGAGCTGCGCGCCTCGCTGGCCGAGGCCGAGAAGCTGATCGACCAGTTCTTCCGCAATCCGGCCGATCGCCGGTGCTGATCCCGGTACCGAGCCAGCTCTCGGCGATGCGCGGCGTGCTGTCGGTGCTGGGCATCGACGGGCCACCACCGCGCTGCTGCGCATGCGCGACGAGGTCGAGGGCCTGATCCAGACCGAACTCGACCCGACGCGCATCAACCAGACCGGCCTGTTCGACCGCATCGCCGGCAACCTCGGTGCGCTCGGCTTCCTGATCGACATGCTCAGCGTGCAGCCGCAGATGGCGAAGTCGCTGTTCGTCTTCGACCCGCGCACCGGCACGCTCGATCCGGTGATGGGCCGCGGCGACAGCACCCGCCATGGCGGCAGCGTGCCGCCGGTAGAGCCGCGCCTGATCGAGCAGGCGCAGCAGCTGGCCTTCGCCGCGGCGCAGCCCGATGTGCCGGTGGCGGAGGTGGCGCGTGACCTCGAGCGGCTCTCGCACGAGGCGCACCGGCCGATCAGGACACGCTGGCCGAGACCGTCGATCGCACGCGCGAGGCGCTGGCCCGCGCCGAGCAGGCCGACGACCGTGAAGGCGTGGCCTCGGTGCGCGGTGAGCTGAGCGACCTGCTGGTCGACTTCGTGCACAGCACCTCCGAGCCGATGCCGCTGGAGCCGGAGATCGCCGAGTTCCGTGCCGCGCCGGTGACGGCGCCGGCCCCGCTGGTGGCCGCCGAGCCCGAGCTCGCCGAAGACGACGAGATGCGCGAGGTCTTCCTCGAGGAGGCCCGCGAGGTGCTGCAGGACGCCGGGTCCGCCACCGACGGGCTGGCCGGTGCGCCGTCCGACGTGGCGCTGCTCACCACCGTGCGCCGCGCCTTCCACACGCTCAAGGGCAGCTCGCGCATGGTCGGGCTGAAGGAGTTCGGCGAAGCCGCCTGGGCCTGCGAGCAGATCTACAACACGCAACTGGCCGAGAGCCGCCCGGCCGAGCCGGCGCTGATCGACTTCACCCGCTGGGTGCTCGTCGACGGCCGCCTGGGTCGAGGACATCGCCCAGCGCCGCGATGGCGCTCGCAGTGCCGCCGCCATCAAGGCCGCGGCGCAGCGCCGGCCTCCGGCGAAGCGCCGGTGCCGACTGAGCCGGCCGAGACCGCCGTGCCGCTGACGCTCGCCGTCCCCGAGCTGCCCAGCGCGCAGGCGCTGGAACTGCCGGCCGCCGTGCCGCAGCCCGAGCCCGCCCTGCCCGAGGTGTCGTTCGAGATCGATCTGTCGGCGCTCGACGCCCCGGCCTCCGCGCCGACGCCGTTCGAGCCACAGGCCACCCAGCCGCTGCCGCTGGCCGAGACCCCCGCGCCGGCCATGGTCGACCTCTCGCTCGACCTGATCGACCTCGATCTCGGTGGCGAGCCGGTCGTTGCGGCACCCGCACCCGAACCCGCCATGGAAGCCGCGGCTTCCGTCGCGGCGCCGTCGGACGACGACAACGTCAAGGTCGTCGGCCCGCTGCGCATCGGTATCCCGCTGTTCAACATCTACCTCAACGAGGCCGACGAGCTGTCGCGCCGGCTGACCACCGAAGTCGCCGAGTGGGCGATGGAACTGCACCGTCCGATCGGCGAGACGCCGATCGCGCTGGCGCACTCGCTGGCCGGCAGCTCGGCCACGGTCGGCTTCAACGAACTGTCGCAGCTGGCCCGTGCGCTCGAGCATGCGCAGACCCGTTCGCAGGCGATCGGCTACGGCACGCCCGACGAGGCGCGGCTGTTCGTCGACACCGCCGAGGAAATCCGCCGACTGCTGCACCAGTTCGCCGCCGGCTTCCTGAAGGAGCCCGCGCCCGAGCTGCTGCAGCGCCGGCCGAGCATGAGTTCGAATCGGCGCGCCGCCTCGAGGCGGCCACCGCCGCGGCCGACCTGCCGCCGTCCACCGGCATGGGCGCCTTCGAGGACGCACCGGTGCTCGAGCGCATCGATCTGGCGCCTGCGCCGGCCGAGCCCGCTGCACCCGCCGAGCCGCCCGCCATCAGTCGCCCTGCGCCGTTCGAGACCAGCGGCATGGGCACCACCAGTTTCGGCCAGCTCGACACCCGTGTCGAAGCGCTCGGTGTCGCCGAACTGAAGCCGCTGGGCGAATTGCCCTCGGCCGATGCCGAGCGGATCACGCCGGTCGAACGCGAAGTCGCGATCGAAGGCACCGAGGACATCGACGCAGTCGACGCCGTCGATGCCGAACTGTTCCCGATCTTCGAGGAAGAGGGCCAGGACCTGCTGCCGCAGCTCGCGTCGCAGCTGCGCGACTGGGCCCGTCGTCCGAGCGAGGCCAGCCACGCGGCGGCCTGCATGCGCACGCTGCACACGCTCAAGGGCGGTGCGCGCACTGGCGGGCGCGATGCGCCTGGGCGAAATGGCGCACCGTCTCGAGACCCGCATCGAGCAGCTGCTGGCCGATCCGCCGGTGGCCGCCGCCGACGTGGAGCAACTGCAGTCGCGCGCCGACGGCTTGATGCAGGTCTTCGAGCTGCTGCGCTCGCGCGATGCCCAGGCCTACGCCGAGGCCAGCGCTGCCGTGGCGGCCGTGACCCCGCCGCCGGCCGAGCCGGTGGTCAGCGTGATCGAACTGCCGCCGGCCGAGCCGGCCCCGCACTCGAGGTGGCGGAGACGACCGAACCGGAAGCGCCGCTGGCCGAGCCTGCGGTGCAGGCCGCCGAACCGGTGCCGGCTGCCGCCGCACCGGCGAGCGACGTGGCGCCGTTCGACTGGTCGCGCTTCGCGCTGGGTGGTGCCAATGCCCGCGTCGTCGTCGAGAAGACGCAGTCGGCCGCTCAGACTGCCGTGCGCGTGCGTGCGCCGCTGCTCGACCGCCCGGTCAACCAGGCCGGCGAGGTGTCGATCACGCGTTCGCGCATCGAGTCGGAAGTCGGCCAGATCAAGAACTCGCTGGGCGACCTGACGGAAAACCTGGAGCGTCTGCGCCAGCAACTGCGCGACATCGAGCTTCAGGCCGAGACGCAGATGAGCTCTCGGCTCGAGGCCGCCAAGGCCGCGTCGCAGTCGTTCGACCCGCTGGAGTTCGACCGCTTCACGCGCTTCCAGGAAATCACCCGCATGATGGCCGAGTCGGTGAACGACGTGGCCACGGTGCAGCGCACGCTGCAGCGCTCGCTGGACAGCACCGAAGACGAGCTGGCCACGCAGGCGCGGCTGACGCGCGACCTGCAGGACGACCTGCTGCGCACGCGCATGGTGGAGTTCGAGGGCCAGTCCGACCGCCTGTACCGCGTGGTGCGCCAGGCGGCCAAGGAGACCGGCAAGCAGGTGCGCCTGGACATCGTCGGGGGCTCGATCGAAATCGACCGCGGCGTGCTCGACCGGATGATCGGCGCCTTCGAGCACCTGCTGCGCAACTGCGTGACGCACGGCATCGAGTCGCCCGAGGCGCGCGCCGCCGCGCACAAGGACGCGGCCGGCACCGTGCTGGTGTCGGTGACGCAGGAAGGCAACGAAGTCGGCATCGAGTTCCGCGACGACGGCCGCGGCCTCGACCTGCAGCGCATCCGCGCCAAGGGCGTGGCGATGGGCCTGATCGGCGCCGACCAGGACGTCGGCGATGCCGAACTGGCCAACCTGATCTTCACGCCGGGCTTCAGCACCGCCGAGACGGTGACCGAACTCGCCGGTCGGGGCGTCGGCATGGACGTGGTCCGCTCCGAAGTGAACGCGATGGGTGGCCGCATCGAGACCGCCACCGCGCCGGGGCAGGGCACCTCGTTCAAGCTGGTGCTTCCGCTGACCACCGCGGTGACGCAGGTGGTGATGCTGCGCTGCGGCGACGCCACGGTCGCGGTGCCGTCGACGCTGATCGAGATCGTTCGCCGCGCCTCGCCGGAAGAGATCGAGCAGGCCTATGCCAGCGGCGCCTACGTGCTGGGCGATCGTCCGCTGCCGTTCTTCTGGCTCGGTGCCCTGCTGCAACTGAGCCCGGCGCCAACCGAGAACGCCGGCCGCACGCGCCCGGTGGTGGTGGTGCGCTCGGCGCAGCAGCGCGTGGCGCTGCACGTCGACGAAGTGCTGGGCAACCAGGAAGTGGTGGTCAAGAACCTCGGGCCGCAGCTCTCGCGCCTGCCGGGTCTGGCCGGCATGACGCTGCTCGCCTCGGGCTCGGTGGCGCTGATCTACAACCCGGTGGCGCTGGCCACGCTGTACGGCGATACCGCACGCGCCGCCACGCTGGCCACGCTGCAGGGCGGCACGGCGCCGGCTTCGCCGACCGAGGCGACGCCCGAGCCGCAGGTGGCGGCCGCGCCGCTGGTGCTGGTGGTCGACGATTCGCTGACGGTGCGCCGCGTGACGCAGCGCCTGCTGGTGCGCGAAGGCTACCGCGTCGCGCTGGCCAAGGACGGCATCGACGCGCTGGAGAAGCTCGCCGAGGAGCGTCCGCAGGTGGTGCTCTCGGACATTGAAATGCCCCGCATGGACGGCTTCGACACGGTGCGCAACATCCGTGGCGACGCCCGCCTGCGCGATCTGCCGGTGATCATGATCACCTCGCGCATCGCGCAGAAGCACCGCGACTACGCCGCCGAGCTCGGTGTCGATCACTACCTGGGCAAGCCGTACTCGGAAGACGACCTGCTGGCGCTGATCGGCCGCTACGTGGCCACGGCCGCCACGGCCTGATGGCGACATGGCCGAGCTGGTCGACCACCTCGCCGAGCTGACCGGCTTTCGCGACCGCGAGCTGCTCGACGTCACGCTGGTCGGCGCGCTGCGAGATCTGCTGCGCCCGCGGCCGCGGGCGGTGGCGATCTACCGCAGCGTCGGCGAGGCGGGCAACGAGCGCTGGCTCACGCGAGCGCGCCTGACTGCCGGCGAGCTCGCGGCCAGCGCCGACCCGGCCTGGATCGACCTCGATCAGCTGCCGCGCCGCGAAGACCATCCCGAGCGGCTGCAGGCCTACTTGAGCCACGGCATCGTGGCCGTGCCGGGCACGCCTCACCGCACCTTCTTCCCGGTGGCCACCGATCGCGAGCACCTCGGCGTGATGGAGGTCGAGAGCGATGCGCCGCTGGACGAACGCGACGAGCGCATGGTGATGAGCATCCTGCGCATCTACCGCAACTTCCAGGGCCTGCTCGACTACAGCGAACGCGACACGCTGACCGGGCTGCTGAACCGCAAGACCTTCGACGAGAGCTTCATGAAGACGGTGGCGGAGTCGAACCCGCCCCCGGCCGCCGATGCGGATGCCGGCCGCCGCCGGCCGGGCGCTGCCGCCACTGGCTGGGCGTGATCGACATCGACCACTTCAAGCGCGTCAACGACAGCTTCGGCCACCTGATCGGCGACGAGGTGCTGCTGCTGATGTCGCGGCTGATGCGCAGCAGCTTCCGCTTCGATGATCGCCTGTATCGCTTCGGCGGCGAGGAGTTCGTCGTGCTGATGCGCTGTGCCGATGGCGAGGCGGCAGCGCATGCCTTCGAGCGGCTGCGCGGCAACGTCGAGCGCCACCAGTTCCCGCAGGTCGGGCGCATCACGGTCAGCATCGGCTTCACCGAGCTAAAGCCGGGCGACACCCCCAACGGCGCCTTCGAGCGTGCCGACAAGGCGGTGTATTTCGCAAAGGGCCATGGGCGCAACCGGGTGCGCCACCACGCCGACTGGTGGCCCAGGGCCACCTCGCCGACGACGCCAAGATCGGCGACGTGGAACTCTTCTAGTTCAACGCTTCTTCACCACCTCGAAGCGCTCCAGCGTGCGCGCGCGCGCCTCATCGTGCCGCACCAGCGGCGCCGGGTAATCGCGGCCGAGTTCGATGCCGGCGGCGGCGGGTCCACGGGGCGGGCTTCCCACGGTGCGTGGATAAGCTCGTCCGGCAGCTTCGCCAACTGCGGCAGGTAGCGGCGGATGAAGCGGCCTTGCGGATCGAACTTGCGGCTCTGCGCGACCGGGTTGAAGATGCGGAACCAGGGCTGCGCATCGCAGCCGGTGGAGGCCGCCCACTGCCAGCCGCCGTTGTTGGCGGCGAGGTCGAAGTCGTTGAGGCGGTCGGCGAAATACTGCTCGCCGCGCCGCCAGTCGATGCCGAAGTCCTTGGTCAGGAAGCTCGCCGTCACCATGCGCAGGCGGTTGTGCATGTAGCCGGTCTGGTTGAGCTGCAGCATAGCCGCGTCGACCAGTGGATAGCCCGTTCGACCTTCGCACCAGGCGGTCAACAGTTCGTCGGCATGCTTGCCGTGCTCCCAGCGGATCACATCGAACTCCGGCTTGAAGCTGGCGCCCACGACGCGCGGGTGGTGATGCAGGATCTGGTGGTAGAAGTCGCGCCACACCAACTCCGACAACCAGGTCTGCGCCCCCTCGCTGCCGGCCTGCGCGCGAGCCCCGGCTTCGCGCGCCAGCGTGCGCACCGAGCAGGTGCCGAAGCGCAGGTGCACCGACAGATAGCTCGGCCCCTTGACGGCGGGGAAGTCGCGCGTGCGCTGGTAGTCGTCGATGCGTGGCAGGAAGTCTTCCAGCAATGCGCTCGCGCCACGCGCGCCGACCGGGATCTTCAGGGCGTGCAGGTTGGTCTTTGCGAAGCCCATCGCCTCCAGCGTCGGCATGGCGGTTGAGATGCCCTCGGGCACCGGCGCCAGCGCGGCGGCGTGCCTCTCCACCGGATAGGCCTTCAGGTAGAACGGCTCCAGCTTGCGCAGCCAGCATTCTTGTAGGGCGTGAAGACGCTGTACGGCGCGCCCGCGCCGGTGAGCACCTCGCTGCGCTCGAAGATCACGTGATCCTTCGAGGTGTGCAGCGCGATGCCGTGCGCTGCCAGCGCGCCGCGCGCCTTGGCATCGCGCTCCAGCGCGGCCGGCTCGTCGTCGTGGTTGGCGTAGACGGCCTGAACGTGCAGTTCACGCGCGAGGCGGTCGATCTCCGGAACCGCATGGCCGTGGCGCACCAGCAATCGCACGCCGTCGTGACCGTGGGCGCGGCCGAGCGCGGCCAGTGCCTCGTCGAGCTGCACCGGGCTGTCGTGGATGAACTCCACCCGGCGGTCGGCCGAGAGGCCCCGCACCAGCAGCGCGTCGAGGATGTCGCGGTCGAAGACGAACGCGCACCACACGCGCCGCGCCGAGCGCAGCGCGTGGTACAGCGCGGCGTGGTCGTCGGCGCGCAGGTCGCGGCGGAACCAGACCAGGGCCGCGTCGAGCGGCGCCGAGGCGTGTTTGTCGTGGGGCATGGGCCGAGTCTATAAAATGCCCTCATGGCGGGCGAACCGATCAACCTCACGAACCAGTTCCTGATCGCCATGCCCGGCATGGCCGACGGCACGTTCGCGGGCAGCGTGGTTTACCTGTGCGAGCACACCGAGAAGGGCGCGCTCGGCACGGTGATCAACAAGCCGATCGACATCAAGCTGAAGAACCTGTTCGAGAAGGTCGAACTGACGCTCGATCGCGAGGATCTGGCCGAGGCGCCGGTATTCTTCGGCGGCCCGGTGCAGACCGAACGCGGCTTCGTGCTGCACGAGCCGCTGGGCGGTGGCGAGGGCGACGGCGGCCACTACAACTCGACGCTGCAGATCCCCGGCGGGCTGGAGATGACCACCAGCAAGGACGTGCTGGAGGCGCTGGCCCACGGCGCCGGCCCGAAGAAGGTGCTGGTGACGCTGGGCTACAGCGGCTGGGGCGCCGGCCAGCTGGAAGACGAGATCGGCCGCAACGGCTGGCTCACGGTGGATGCCGAGCCCGGCATCATCTTCGACACGCCGGTCGAGCAGCGCTACGAGCGCGCGCTGTCGCTGCTCGGCATCGACCCGCGCATGCTCAGCCAGGAGGCGGGGCACGCATGAGCGCTTCGGAGAGCGCCGTGTCCTCCGCCCACCGCAGCTTTCTCGCTTTCGATTTCGGACTCAAGCGCGTCGGCGTGGCCGCGGGCAACAGCCTGACACGCCGGGCGACGCCGCTTCGCACCGTGGCGGCCGAGGGTGACGCCCGTTTCGACGCCATCGGCCGGCTGATCGCCGAGTGGCAGCCCGATGCGCTGATCGTGGGGGTGCCGGTGCACCCGGATGGCGCGCCGCACGACAATACGCGCCGCGCCCAGCGCTTCGCCCGCCAGTTGCACGGCCGCTTCCGGCTGCCGGTGCACGAGGTCGACGAACGCTACAGCACCACCGAAGCCTCGGCAGCGGGCGCGCGCGACCTCGATGCCGCCTCGGCGGCGATCATCCTCGACCAATACCTGCGAACCTTGCCATGAGCACGCTCCACCTCGACGCCGAAGCGCTCTACACCGACCTGCTGGCCGGCGTGCGCACGCTGCTGCAGCCGGACAGCGCCCTGGTCGGCATCTGGTCGGGCGGGGCGTGGCTGGCCGAGCGGCTGCAGCGCGACTTGAAGCTGCCAGGCGAGCACGGGGTGATCTCCAGCGCGCTGCACCGCGACGACTTCGGCTCGCGCGGCCTGAGCGGTGCGGCCGACCACACCCGGCTGCCCTTCGAGATCGAGGGCCGACCGATCGTGCTGATCGACGACGTGCTCTTCACCGGGCGCACCACGCGCGCGGTGATCAACGAACTGTTCGACTTCGGCCGCCCGGCCAGCGTCACGCTGGCCGTGCTGGTCGACCGCGGCGGCCGCGAACTGCCGATCCAGCCGGCCTTCTCGGCCGCGCGCATCGCCTTGCCGCGCGGCCAGCGCCTGTCCCTGGCACGGGATGAGCAGGGCCACTTCAGCTTCGACATCAAGGAAGCCGCCTGAGATGCTTTCAAGCGCAACCCCAGCTCAACGCCAACGGCGAGCTGATCCACCTGCTGTCGATCGAGGGCCTGCCCAAGGCCGTGCTGACGCAGATCCTCGACACCGCGGGCAGCTTCCTGTCGGTCAACGAGCGTGAGGTGAAGAAGGTGCCGCTGCTGCGCGGCAAGAGCGTGTTCAACCTGTTCTTCGAGAACAGCACGCGCACGCGCACCACCTTCGAGATCGCGGCCAAGCGCCTCTCCGCCGACGTGATCAACCTCGACATCGCGCGCAGTTCCACCGCCAAGGGCGAGAGCCTGCTCGACACGATCGCGAATCTCTCCGCGATGCATGCCGACATGTTCGTCGTGCGGCACAGCGAGAGCGGCGCGCCCTACCTGATCGCGCAGCACTGCGCGCCGCACGTGCACGTGGTCAATGCCGGCGACGGGCGCCACGCGCACCCGACGCAGGGCCTGCTCGACATGTACACGATCCGCCACTACAAGCGCGACTTCACCAACCTCACGGTGGCGATCGTCGGCGACATCGTGCACTCGCGCGTGGCGCGCTCCGACATCCACGCGCTGACCACGCTGGGCGTGCCGGAGATCCGCGCCGTCGGCCCGAAGACGCTGGTGCCGGGCGACCTGCGCGAGATGGGCGTTCGCGTCTGCCACGACATGGCCGAGGGCATCCGCGGCGCCGACGTGATCATCATGCTGCGCCTGCAGAACGAGCGCATGAGCGGCGCGATGCTGCCCTCGGCCGGCGAGTTCTTCAAGAACTACGGCCTGACGCCGGAGAAGCTGGCGCTGGCCAAGCCCGACGCGATCGTGATGCATCCCGGGCCGATCAACCGCGGCGTCGAGATCGATTCCGCCGTGGCCGACGGCGAGCACAGCGTGATCCTGCCGCAGGTGACCTTCGGCATCGCGGTGCGCATGGCGGTCATGTCCATCATCGCGGGCAACAACGCATGAAAGTCCTCATCCAGAACGGCCGCATCGTCGATCCGGCCAGCGGGCGTGACGAGACCGGCGACATCGCCATCGCTGCGGGCCGCATCGTCGCGATCGGCCGCGTGGCCGCCGATTTCGCGCCCAATCGCACCATCGATGCGCGCGGGATGGTGGTCGCGCCAGGCCTCGTCGACCTCGCGGTGCGCCTGCGCGAGCCCGGCCACGAGCACGAAGGCATGCTCGAGAGCGAAATGGCCGCAGCGATGGCCGGCGGCGTCACGCACCTCGTCTGCCCGCCCGACACCGACCCGCCGCTGGACGAACCCGGGCTGGTGGAGATGCTCAAGTTCCGCGCGCGCAACCTCAACCATGCGCGCCTGTATCCGCTCGGCGCGCTGACGCGTGGCCTGCAGGGCGAAGCGCTGACCGAGATGGCCGAGCTCACCGAGGCCGGCTGCGTGGCCTTCGCGCAGGCCGAGGCGCCGGTGCGCGACACGCTGGTGCTGCACCGTGCGCTGCAGTACGCGTCGACCTTCGGCTATGCCGTATGGCTGCGCCCGAACGACCCCTGGCTGGGCAATGGCGTCGCCGCCAAGGGCCCGCTGGCCACGCGCATGGGTCTGTCGGGCGTGCCGGTCATCGCCGAGTCGATCGCGCTGGCGCTGATCTTCGAACTCGTGCGCGACACCAAGGCACGCGTGCACCTGTGCCGCCTCAGCAGCGCCGCCGGCGTCGAGATGGTGCGCGCGGCCAAGGCCGAAGGCCTGCCGATCACCTGCGACGTGAGCGTCAACAACCTGCACCTGACCGACGTCGACATCGGCTACTTCAATGCCGCGATGCGCGTGACGCCGCCGCTGCGCCAGCAGCGCGACCGCGACGCGCTGCGCGCCGCGCTGGCCGACGGCACGATCGATGCGCTGGTCAGCGACCACACGCCAGTCGACGAAGACGCCAAGAACCTGCCCTTCGCCGAAGCCGAGCCTGGCGCCACCGGCGTGGAACTGCTGCTGAGCCTGGCGCTCAAGTGGGGGCACGACTCCGGCCTGCCGCTGGGCAAGACGCTGGCCACGGTGACGCAGCGGCCGGTGGGCGTGCTCGGCGATTCGCTCGGCTCGCTGGGCTCGAGCGCCGGGCGGCTGGTCGAGGGCGGCGTGGCGGACCTGTGCCTGTTCGACCCGGCGGCCCACTGGCTGGTCAATTCGACGACGCTGCGCAGCCAGGGCAAGCACACGCCGTTCACCGGGTACGAGCTGCCCGGCAAGGTGATGGCCACGGTCGTCGGCGGCCACGTCGCCTACGAGGCGCCGCGCGGGTGAGGCTGGCCCGCGCGCTCTGGCGCCCGGCCGCAGCGCTGATCCAGGCCGTTGGCGGCGCGCTGATCTGCGCGCTGTGGTTTCCCTTCCTGACGCCGGCGCAGCGCATGGGCCATGTCGGCCGCTGGTCGGCGCGCATGCTGCGCTCGCTGGGCATCACGCTGCGCGCCCAGGGCACCGTGCATTCGGGCCCCGTGCTGATCGTCGCCAACCACATCTCCTGGGTCGACATCCTGGCGATCAATGCCATCCACCCGGCGCGCTTCGTCTCCAAGGCCGACGTCAAGCACTGGCCGTTCATCGGCTACCCGGTCGCCAGCGGCGGCACGCTGTTCATCGAGCGTGAACGCAAGCGCGATGCGCTGCGCGTGGTGCACCAGATCGCCGAGGCGCTGAAGGGCGGCGACATCGTCGCGGTCTTTCCCGAAGGCACCACCAGCGACGGACATGGCGTGCTGCCTTTCCATGCCAACCTGCTGCAGGCGGCCATCGCCACCGAAGCGCCGGTGCAGCCGCTGGTGCTGCGCTACCGCGATGCGCACTCGGCCGTGAGCGCCGCGCCGGCCTACGTGGGCGACACCAGCCTCGTCGCGTCGCTGTGGGCCACCGTGACGGCGGACAAGCTCGTCGCCGACGTGCGGGTCGAGAATGCCCAGGGCGCACGCCATGCCGACCGGCGCGCGCTCGCCGAACACCTGCGCGAGATCATCGTCGGCCGGTTGAACGAGGGGCGTGCATGACACCGCTGAACATCCGGCGCGTGGCGATCGACACCTTCCGGGAGCATGTGTGCTACCTGCACCGCGACTGCACCGCGGTGCGCGCCGAGGGCTTCCAGGCGCTGTCGAAGGTCGAGGTGCGCGGCAACGGGTCGACCATCCTCGCCGTGCTCAATGTCGTCGACGACGAATGCATCGTCTCGCCGAACGAGCTCGGGCTCAGCGAAGACGCCTTCGCCGATCTCGGGCTCGAAGCCGGCCATGCCGTGAGCCTGCAGCATGCCGAGCCGGCAGCCTCGATCGCCGCGCTGCACCGCAAGATCGCCGGCGAGCGCCTGTCGCGCGAAGACCTTCACGCCATCATCCGCGACATCGCGCAGATGCGCTATACGAAGATCGAACTCGCTGCCTTCGTCGTCGCCGCCAACCAGTTCGAGATGGACCGCGACGAGGTGCTGCACCTCACCGAGGCGATGATCGCCGCCGGCCGCCGCCTCGACTGGCGCCACGAGGTGCGCAGCGGCCCGGTGGTCGACAAGCACTGCATCGGCGGCATCCCGGGCAACCGCACCTCGATGCTGGTTGTGCCCATCGTCGCGGCCCACGGCATGCTGATCCCCAAGACCTCGTCGCGGGCGATCACCTCGCCGGCCGGCACCGCCGACACGATGGAGGTACTGGCGCAGGTCGAGCTGCCCTTCGATCGCCTCGCGCAGATCGTGCGCGAGAGCGGCGCCTGCCTCGCCTGGGGCGGCACCGCCGATCTCTCGCCCGCCGACGATGTGCTGATCGCGGTGGAGCGCCCGCTGGCGATCGATTCGCCGGGCCAGATGGTGGCCTCGATCCTGTCGAAGAAGATCGCCGCCGGCTCCACGCACCTCGTGCTCGACATCCCGGTCGGGCCGAGCGCCAAGGTGCGCAGCATGCCCGAGGCGCAGCGGCTGAAGAAGCTGTTCGAGTACGTGGCGTCGCGGCTGCAGCTGCACATCGACGTCGTGATCACCGATGGCCGCCAGCCGATCGGCCGAGGTATCGGCCCGGTGCTGGAGGCGCGCGACGTGATGCAGGTGCTCGAGAACGACCCCGCCGCGCCGATGGACCTGCGCCAGAAGGCGCTGCGCCTGGCCGGCCGCGTGATCGAGTTCGACCCCGACGTGCGCGGCGGCGACGGCTTCGCGATCGCGCGCGACATCCTCGACTCCGGCCGTGCGCTGGCGAAGATGAACCAGATCATCGATGCGCAGGGCCGCCGGCCGTTCGACTGGCATGCGCCGCCGCTGGGGCCGCTGAGCTTCGAGGTGGCCGCGCCGCGCGACGGCGTGGTCACCGCCATCGACAACCTCGCCATCGCGCGCATCGCGCAGCTCGCCGGCGCGCCCAAGGTGGCTGGCGCCGGCATCGAACTGCTGCGGCGCCTGGGCGAGCCGGTGCGCGCCGGTGAGCCGCTGTACCGGGTGATCGCGCGCTTCGATGCCGATCTCGACTACGCCCGGCGCAAGTCGAACGCCGAGCCGGGCTTTCGCATCGGCGAGGCCGCCGAACTGCCGCGCGACTACACGCCGCACGGCGACGCCGCCGAACCCTGAGGAGAGACGCGATGCTGCTGGCCTTTGCCGATGAACGCGCCCTCGCCGAGAAGCTCGGTGCGCAGCTCGGCTGCGAACTCGCCTTCGTCGCCGAGCACCGTTTTCCCGATGGCGAGATCAAGTTGACGCTGCCGAGCCCGCTGCCGCAGCGCGTGGTCGTCCTGCGCGGCCTGCACCAGCCCAACGAACGGCTCGTGCAGCTGCTGCTCACCGCCAAGACGGCGCGGCGCCTCGGCGCACGGCGGCTGGTGCTTGCCACGCCCTACCTCGCCTACATGCGCCAGGACATCGAGTTCCACCCCGGCGAGGCCATCAGCCAGCGCGTCGTGGCCGGCTTCCTCGGCGAGCTGTTCGAGCGCGTCGTCACTATCGATCCGCACCTGCACCGCATCGCCTCGCTGGACGAGGTGATGCCGGGCTCGCGCGGCATCGCGCTGACCGCGGCACCGCTGCTCGGCGAGTGGATCGCGGCGCAGTGGCCGGGCACGCAGCGGCCACTGCTCGTCGGGCCCGACGAAGAAGCGCTGCAGTGGGTGCGTGCGGCCGGCGCGACGACCGGGCTGGACGGTTTCGTCTGTCGCAAGACGCGGCACGGCGATCGTGACGTCCAGGTCGAACTTCCTGATTCCGACCTGTCCGGTCGCGCCATCGTTCTCATCGATGACGTGGCGAGCACTGGCCACACGCTCGTGCAGGCGGCCCAGGCCTTGCGCGCCCGAGGCGTGGCCTCGATCGATGTGGCCGTGGTGCATGCCCTGTTCGGCGGCGATGCGGTGCAGCGTCTTGCCGCGGCGGGCATCGGCCGCGTGTGGAGCACCGATGCCGTGCCCCATTCCTCCAACGTTGTCACGATCGCGCCGATGCTGGCGAGGGCAATCGCGGATAGCGACTGACTGGGCACGGCGCCCATACTGGCGACCGTACCTGACCGGGAGGGTCCCATGCACCTGTTGCGGCTCATCGCGAGCCAGGTCCGCCTCGGCGAACCCTTGCCCTGGGGCGTGCGTGACGAACATGGTCAGCTGCTGCTCGCCCGCGGGCATGTGATCGGCAGTGATGCGCAACTACAGGCGCTGCTGGAGCGCGGTGCCACGGTCGATATCGAGGAAGTGCGGGCCGCGGCCTCGCGCGCGGAGGCCGAGAAGAAGCGACCCCGAGCCTCTTCGCGCAATGGGAGCAGGTGCTGTGGCAGCTCGACCGCGCGCTGCGCAGCATCAACGAGCCGGGCTTCGCCGGGCGCATCGACGAAGTGCGTGAGCAGATCGAGACGCTGACGCTGCGCGACCCCGACATCGCGATCTACCTCACCGTGCGGCAGGACCCGAAGCGCCTGACCATCTATGCGCTCGCGCACTCGGTGCACTGCGCACTGGTGGCGCTGCTGATGGCGCGGCGGCTTGGCTGGGACGAGCCGCGCACGCGCACGCTGATGCGTGCGGCACTGACGATGAACGTGGCCATCCTCGATCTGCAGGGCCGCATGGCGGCGCAAGGCGCGCCGCCGACGCCGCCGCAGATGGAGATGATCCGCGCCCATCCCGGTGTCGGCGTGAAGATGCTGCAGGCCGCCGGCGTGGCCGATGACGCCTGGCTCGCCGCAGTCGCCGACCACCACGAACGCGCCGACGGCAGCGGCTATCCGCAAGGCCTGCGCGAGGTGGGCGAACTGGCCACCGTGCTGCGCTACATCGATGTCTTCATGGCCAAGATGGCACCGCGCGCTGCGCGCCGCGCCCCTGCCGCCGCAGCAGGCTGCGAAGCAGCTCTACCAGGAAAGCGGTGGCGCCAGCGCTGCGGCGGCGATCATCAAGGAGTTCGGCATCTACCCGCCGGGCGAGTTCGTGCAGCTCAAGTCCGGCGAGCTCGCGGTGGTGGTTCGCCGCAGCGCCGATGCACGCACGCCGCTGGCCGCCAGCGTGACCGACCGCCACGGCATGCCGCATG
The DNA here is from genome assembly GCA_007994965.1 of Piscinibacter aquaticus. Classification (GTDB taxonomy): domain Bacteria; phylum Pseudomonadota; class Gammaproteobacteria; order Burkholderiales; family Burkholderiaceae_C; genus Piscinibacter; species Piscinibacter aquaticus. Next base: position 541,762 of record VOPW01000001.1, read on the forward strand.
TCAACACCGTGCTGCGCGACACGGCGAAGGCCGAGTTCGCGATCACCGCCACCGCGTCCGAGTCGAAGTTCGTGCTGCGCATGCCGCCGGAGCGGCTGTTCGGGTTGCAGGAATGAGGCCTGCGCCTCAGGCCTTGCCCTGATTGGCCACTGCCGCCGCGGCTTTGGCCGCCGCCTCGGCATCGCCGAGGTAGTAGTGGCGGATCGGCTTCAGGTTGGCATCGAGCTCATAGACCAGCGGGATGCCGTTCGGGATGTTCAGGCCGACGATCGCATCGTCGGCAATGCCGTCGAGGTACTTCACCAGCGCGCGGATGCTGTTGCCGTGCGCCGAGATCAGCACACGCTGGCCGCTGCGGATCGCCGGCGCGATCGTGTCGTTCCAGTACGGCAGCACGCGCGCCACCGTATCCTTCAGGCATTCGGTCAGCGGCACTTCGCCGGCCGCCAGACCCGCATAGCGGCGGTCGCCACGCTCGCAGCGCGGGTCGCCCGCCTCCAGCGCCGGCGGCGGCGTGTCGTAGCTGCGCCGCCAGACCAGCACCTGCTCGTCGCCGTACTGCTTGGCCGTCTCGGCCTTGTTCAGCCCCTGCAGCGCACCGTAGTGGCGCTCGTTGAGTCGCCAGTGCTTGATCACCGGCAGCCAGTGCCGGTCCATCTCGTCCAGGGCGTGCAGGTGGTCCAGATGGCGCGCTTCAGCACCGAGGTGTGCACCACGTCGAATTCGTAGCTCTCTGCCTTCAGCAGCCGGCCGGCCTCCTTGGCCTGCGCCACCCCGGTGGGCGTGAGGCCCACGTCGGTCCAGCCGGTGAAGCGGTTCTCGAGGTTCCAGGTCGATTCGCCGTGGCGGATCAGGACGAGCTTGTGCATGGGGGCAGGGATTCGGTCGGTGGGGAGATGGTCCGGGGCCTGCCCGGACAGGCGAGGGGCGAATTCTATAATTCGGGCTTTGCCTGCAGGCACCCGAAGGGCCCCCTTGAAGTTCTTCATCGACAACTGGTTTCTGTTCTTCACCGCCATCGTTTCCGGTGGCCTGCTGCTGTGGCCGATGCTGACGCGCGGTGGGGGGCGCCGGCCGCGTGAGCCCGGCGCAGGCCGTGCAACTGATCAACCGCGAGAAGGCGGTGCTGATCGACGTCAGCGAGCCGGCCGAATTCGCCGGCGGCCATGCGGTGGGCTCGAAGAACGTGCCGCTGGGCAACCTGGAAGCCTCGGGCGACCTGCCGAAGAACAAGACCCTGCCGGTCGTCGTGGTGTGCCCGTCGGGCACGCGTGCGGTGCGCGCCGCGGTGACGCTGAAGAAGCTGGGCTTCGAGAAGCCGCACGTGCTGGCCGGTGGGCTGGCGGCGTGGCGCGAGGCCAACCTGCCGATCGAGAAGACCGCCTGACCGCAAGAACGAACGCACGCGAAGGAACCGACATGGCCGCCGTGAAGATGTACACCACCCAGGTCTGCCCGTACTGCCAGCGCGCCAAGGCGCTGCTCAAGCAGCGCGGCGTCGAGCAGATCGAGGAGATCCGCATCGATCTCGATCCGGCGCAGCGCGACCACATGATGCAGATCACCGGCCGGCGCACGGTGCCGCAGATCTTCATCGGCGCCACCCACGTCGGCGGCTGCGACGACCTGATCGCGCTCGACCAGCGTGGCGGGCTCGTGCCGATGCTGCAGGCCTGAGGCGCGACCCGAGCCGCTGCCGCCGCGGGCGATAATCCGCGGCTCGCCGCCACTTCGGCGGCCGAAACCACCACAGAGATTTTCATGGCCGACGACAACCAGACCCCGGTGTTCCAGATCCAGCGCATGTACCTGAAGGACCTGTCGCTGGAGCAGCCCAACTCGCCGCAGATCCTGCTGGAGCAGTCGCAGCCCTCCGTCGACATCCAGCTCGGCCTGGGCGCCGAGGCGGTGGCCGACGGCATCTACGAGGTTGCCGTCACCGCCACGGTCACCACCAAGGTCAACGACAAGGTGCTGTTCCTCGTCGAGGCCAAGCAGGCCGGCATCTTCGAGATCCGCAACATCCCCGGCGAACAGCTCGACCAGATCATCGGCATCGCCTGCCCGGGCATCGTCTACCCGTACCTTCGCGCCATCGTCTCTGACGTCTGCACCCGCGCCGGCTTCCCGCCGGTGATGCTGGCCGAAGTCAACTTCCAGGCGATGTACGAAGCCCAGCGCGCGCAGGCCGCCGCGCAGAACGGCTCGGGCATCATCACCAGCGCCAACTGAGAGCGCGCGCGCCCCGCCCCATGAACCTGACGGTACTGGGCGCCGGGGCGTGGGGCACCGCGCTGGCCGCCAGCGCCTGCACGCGCCAGCCCACGCTGCTGTGGGCGCGCGATGCGGCGCAAGCCGCGGCCATCCGGCGCGATCGCTGCAACGCGCGATACCTGCCCGACGCGCCACTGCCGGCGCCGCTGAGCATCACGGCTGACTTCAACGAGGCCGTCGCGCATGCACGTGGCGGTCTGATCGTCATCGGCACGCCGATGTCCGGCCTCGAAGGCACGCTCGCACGGCTGCCGGCCGATGCCGCCGGCGTCTTCTGGCTGTGCAAGGGCTTCCAGGAGGGAACCGGCCGCCTCGGCCACGAGATCGCCCGCGACGTGGCGCCGGCGCTGCGCTGCGGTGTGCTCTCCGGCCCCAGCTTCGCGATCGAGGTGGCGCGCGGCCAGCCGACGGCCCTGGTCGCGGCCAGCAGCGATGCCCGGCTTGCCGAGCGCGCCGTCGAGGCCTTCCACAGCGAGAGCCTGCGCGTCTACACCTCCACCGATCCGGTCGGCGTGGAGGTCGGTGGCGCGGTCAAGAACGTGATGGCGATCGCCACCGGCATCGCCGATGGCATGGCGCTCGGGCTGAATGCGCGTGCGGCGCTCATCACACGCGGCCTGGCCGAGATCACGAGGCTGGGTGTCGCACTCGGTGCGCGCGCCGAGACCTTCATGGGCCTGTCGGGGCTCGGCGACTGGTGCTCACCACCACCGGAGACCTGTCGCGCAACCGGCAGGTCGGCCTGCGCCTCGCGCAGGGGCTCGCCTTGCCGCAGATCTCGCCGAACTCGGCCACGTGGCCGAGGGCGTGCTCAGCGCCGCCACCGTGCTGCGCCGCGCCCAGGGCCTGCAGGTGGCGATGCCGATCACCGAGGCGGTGGTCGGCGTGCTCGAAGCGCGCATCACGCCGGCGCAGGCACTCGGCGCGCTGATGGGCCGCGAGGCACGCCCGGAACATTGAATCTCCGAAACCGCGGGAGGCGCCATGCATCGTCGTCTACTCATCCGCGTTGCAGCCGTAGGTGCCGCGAGTCTCGCCCTGCCGGCCTTCGCACAGTCCTGGCCTTCGCGCCCCATCGCTGGTCGTGCCGTTCACGCCGGGCAGTTCGCCGGACCTGATCGCACGCCTGATCGGCGAGCCGCTGGCGGCGGCACTCGGCCAGCCCGTGGTCATCGACAACCGGCCGGGCGCGGGCGGCAACGTCGGCACCGGCTTCGTCGCCAAGGCCGAACCCGATGGCCACACGCTGCTGTTCACGATCCAGGGCCCGCTGGTCACCGCGCCGCTGCTGAGCAAGGCGCTGCCCTACGACCCGGCGAAGGAACTGGCCCCGGTGACGCTGGTGGCCACCTCGCCGAACCTGCTCGTCGTCGATCCGAAGCTCGGCGCCGAGACGCTGGCCGATTTCGTTCGCATCGCCAAGGCGCGCCGCGGCGAACTGAACTACGGCAGCGTCGGCAACGGCAGCGCGGCGCACCTGGCGATGGAGCTCTTCAAGGCGCGCGCCGGCGTCGATCTCGTGCACGTGCCGTACCAGGGTTTTCCGCAGGTGGTCAACGCGATGCTGGCTGGCCAGGTGCAGGCTGCCTTCATGGTGCCGGGCATCGCGATGGGCCAGTGCGCGCCGGCAAGCTGCGCGGGCTGGCCGTCTCGACGCTCGGCCGTACCTCGGCCTTGCCCGAGTTTCCGACGCTGGCCGAGCAGGGCTTCGCCGGCTTCGAGGCCGTCTCGTGGCAGGCCGTGCTGGCGCCCGCGAAGACACCGGCCTCGATCGTCGATCGTCTCTCGCGCGAGCTGGTGCGCATCATCCGCAGCGACGAGGTGCGCACGAAGATGCTGGCGCAGTATTTCAGCGCCGCCGGCACCGCGCCGGCCGCGCTGGCCAACCTGATGTCCGGCGAGCGCGAGCGCTGGGCGAAGGTGATCGCCGCGGCCGGCGTCAAACCGGAATGACGGGCGCCGGCGGCGGATCGATGGGCGCGGCGCCGTCGTAGCCGCACTGCCGCCACGCCTCGAACACCGCCACCGCCACCGCGTTGCTCAGGTTGAGGCTGCGCTGGCCGGCGCGCATCGGCAGGCGCAGGCGCTGAGCCGCGGCGAACCACTCGCGCACGTCCACGGGAAGGCCCGCGCTCTCCGAACCGAAGACCAGCCAGTCGCCAGCACGCCACGCCACCTCGGCGAACGATCGAGTCCCTCTCGTCGTGAACGCGAAGCAGCGCTCGGGCGCAGGCACCGCATCGCGCACGAAGGCCTGCCACGAGGCATGACGCCGCACGCTGGCGTACTCGTGGTAATCGAGCCCCGCGCGCACCAGCAGCTTGTCTTCCATCGAGAAGCCCAGCGGCTCGACGAGGTGCAGCGCGCAGCCGGTGTTGGCTGCGAGCCGGATCACGTTGCCGGTGTTCGGCGGGATCTCCGGATGAACGAGCACGATGTTGAACATGGCGCGCCGATTGTCGGCGAGTGCGTGTGCTTCAGCTGCCGCCCGGTGCCGGCGTGCGCGCAATCACCCACAGTGCCACGCGCGCCGCGCCGGCATCTCGCAACGTGCGCGCCATCTCGGACGCGGTGGCGCCGGTGGTCAGGACGTCGTCGACGACGGCGATGCTGCGGCCGTCGACCTCGCGCCGCCGCAGCGGCTCCACCGCGAAGACGCTGCGCACGTTGGCGGCGCGGCGATCGAGCGGCAGATCGGCCTGGTGCGGCGTGTCGCGAATGCGCAGCAGCAGCGCCGGATCGGCGCGCCAGCCCAGGCGGCGCGCGATCTCCCACGACTGGTTGAAGCCGCGCTCGCGAAGGCGCGCATCGCTCAAGGGTGCGGGCAGCACGAGGTCGGGACTCATCGGGTCCGCAGCGGCCTCGATCGCCTCGCGCAACAGCGCGGCCAGCGGCGCGGCGAGTTCGGGCTGGCCGTGAAACTTGAAGTGGCGGATGAGGCCGTCCCACGGCGCGGCGTAGTCGAGCACGGCGACCGTGCGCTCGAACGGCGGCGGCTGGCGCAGGCAGGCGCCGCAGATCGTCTCACCGGCGGGAACCGCGATCGCACAGCGCAGGCAGCGAGGTCGTCGGGCCACGAGCGCCCCGGCATGCCGTGCAGAGTGCCCCGCGCCCCAACTGCGGCAGAGGCTGCACTGGCCGGGCAGGGCCTGGAGCATCGAGGCGATCGACACCGCCTCAATATACTGCCCGGCCATGAGCGACATGCCCGCCACCGACACCTCTTCGCGCGGGCTGGATGCCGCGGCGGTGGGTGGCTGCGCTGCGGCGCCTCGCGCGGCACGGCGAGGCACCCTGGCTGCATCGCGAGATTGCTCGCCGCATGGCCGAGCGCCTGGCCATCATCCGGCTTCAGCCCACTCGCGTGATCGACTGGTGGGGCGGCCTGGGCGGCGCACGCGAACTGCTCGAGCAGGCGTATCCACGCGCCGAGCATCTGGTCGTCGAACCCGATGCCGTCTGGCGTGCATCGAGCGAAGCGGCGAACCGGCGGCCCTGGTGGAGTGCGCGGCGCTGGCAGGCCCCCGCGCCGCAGGTGCTCGTCGAGACCGAACCGCTTGGCGCCCCGGCACAGCTCCTGTGGGCCAACATGATGCTGCATGCCGTTGCCGATCCTCCGGCGCTGTTCGAGCGCTGGCAGCGTGCGCTCGACGTGGACGGTTTCGTGATGTTCTCCTGCCTCGGGCCCGGCACCTTGCGCGAGCTTCGCGCTCTGTATGCGCGGCTGGGCTGGGGCGAGGCCACGGCCAAGTTCATCGACATGCACGATCTCGGCGACATGCTGGTCCATGCCGGTTTCGCCGACCCGGTCATGGACCAGGAGGTCATCACGCTTCAATGGCGCGACGCCCCGTCGCTGCTGGCGGAATTGCGGGGTCTGGGCAGCAACGCGGCGCCGCAGCGCCACGCCGGCCTGCGCACGCCTCGCTGGCGTGCCCGACTCCTCGAAGCACTCGGTGCGCTCGCCGACGCGGAGGGCCGTATCTCGATGAGCTTCGAGGTGGCCTACGGCCATGCCTTTCGCGCCGCGCCACGCGCACGCGTCTCAGACGTGACGAACGTGAGCCTCGACGACATGCGCGCGCTGATCCGCGGCCGTAACCACGGGCCGGTGCGCTAAACTCTTGCAGTTGATCAAAGCACCGCCGGACGGCGGTGTTTCGATGGCCGAGCAGTCAGCAGTACGTAAGAAGAGCATGCCGATCGAATCCAGTTCGACACCGGCGCGGGCCGCCACGAGTCGCCTGCGTTTCGGACGAGCCTGTGAGATCGAGTCGGGTGACCGTTCGGTGCAGTGGGATCTTCGGCGCAACTGCAGTCTGACGCCGAAGCAGATGTTGGGGTTTTACCTGGGCCTGAGTGGCGTCTCGCTGGCCGTGGCCGGAATATTCTGGTCGCTGGGCGCGAAACTGGTCATGCCCTTCGCCCTGGCTGGAAATCCTGGCCGTCGGGGTGGCGCTGCTGGTGCATGCGCGGCACGTCACCGACCGCGACAGCATCCGGCTGCAAGGCGACAAGTTGATGGTGGAGCGGGCCTGTGGTCCGCGCACCGAGCGGTGCGAGTTCTGCACCGAGTGGGTGAGGGTGTCGCCCGTGAGCGGCCACGGCTCGTTGATCGAGCTGTCCGAGCGCGGGAAGAAGGTGGTGGTGGGGCGCTTCGTGCGCCCCGAGCTGCGCGGTCAGCTCGCCGACGAGATGCGGTGGGCGCTGGCGCAGCGAGGAGACGTGCGGGGCTTCGTGCCCGGTGCGGCTTGAACGGGCTCAAAACAGACGTGAAAACGATGAAGACGATCAAATCACTCCGCGCGACGCTGGCGCGCCTGGCCGTCGTGGCCGGTGCCACGCTGGCCACGCAGGCCGCGCTGGCCGTCAACAGCCTGCCGGGCGGCCCGGCCGTCAACCAGCTCGACCTGCACACGCCGGTCACGAAGATCGCCGCCGAACAGCAGTGGCTGCACTACTTCATGCTGGCGATCTGCACGGTGATCTTCATCGGCGTGTTCGGCGTCATGTTCTATTCCGTCTTCAAGCACCGCAAGAGCCGCGGCGCGAAGGCGGCCAACTTCCACGAGAGCACCACGGTCGAGATCATCTGGACCATCGTGCCGCTGCTGATCGTGGTCGCGATGGCGCTGCCGGCCACCAAGGTCGTCGTCGCGATGAAGGACACCAGCGCCGCCGACCTGACCATCAAGGCCACCGGCTACCAGTGGAAGTGGGGCTACGACTACCTGAAGGGCGAGGGCGAGGGCATCGGTTTCCTGTCCACGCTCGACGTCACGCACCGCGAGATGTCCAACAGCGGCAAGCCGCCGGCCACCGACGACTACCTGCTGAAGGTCGACAACCCGCTGGTCGTGCCGGTCGACACCAAGGTGCGCATCATCACCACCGCCAACGACGTGATCCACGCCTGGATGGTGCCGGCCTTCGGCGTCAAGCAGGACGCGATCCCCGGCTTCGTCCGCGACACTGGTTCCGCGCCGAGAAGACCGGCGACTTCTACGGCCAGTGCGCCGAGCTGTGCGGCAAGGAGCACGCCTACATGCCGATCCACGTGAAGGTCCTGTCGAAGGAGGACTACAGCAAGTGGGTCGACGGCAAGAAGAAGGAAATGGCCGCCGCGGCGGATGACCCGAACAAGGTCTGGGAACTCGCGGCCCTGGTCGAGCGCGGCGAGAAGGTCTACGCGGCGAACTGCTCGGCCTGCCACCGTGCCAACGGCAAGGGCGCCGGCCCGATCAAGCCGGTCGACGGCTCGCCGGTGGTGCTCGATGCCGACAAGACCAAGCAGATCGCGGTGCTGCTCAACGGCCAGAACAACGGCGCGATGCCGGCCTGGAAGCAACTCTCCGACACCGAGATCGCCGCGGTGATCACCTACACGAAGAACAGCTGGTCGAACAAGACCGGTCAGCTGGTGCAGCCGGCCGAAGTGCTCGCCGCCCGCAAGTAATTCGTCGCATTCGAAGGAAACGTCATGAGCGCAGTTCTCGACCATCACGGCGACCACGCCCACGATCACGATCACGATCACCACGCGCCCACCGGCTGGCGCCGCTGGCTGTATGCGACGAACCACAAGGACATCGGCACGATGTACCTGCTGTTCTCGTTCGCGATGCTGATGGTCGGCGGCGTGCTCGCGCTGCTGATCCGTGCCGAGCTGTTCCAGCCCGGCCTGCAGATCGTCAACCCGCAGCTGTTCAACCAGCTGACCACCATGCACGGCCTGATCATGGTGTTCGGCGCGATCATGCCGGCCTTCGTCGGCTTCGCGAACTGGATGATCCCGCTGCAGATCGGCGCGAGCGACATGGCTTTCGCCCGCATGAACAACCTGAGCTTCTGGCTGCTGATCCCGGCCGCGCTGATGCTGGTGGGTTCGTTCTTCATGCCCGGCGGCGCGCCGGCTGCCGGCTGGACGCTCTACGCGCCGCTGACGCTGCAGATGGGCCCGAGCATGGACGCCGGCATCTTCGCGATGCACATCATGGGCGCCAGCTCGATCATGGGCTCGATCAACATCATCGTCACGATCCTGAACATGCGCGCCCCGCGCATGACGCTGATGAAGATGCCGCTGTTCTGCTGGAGGCGGCTGATCACCGCCTACCTGCTGATCGCGGTAATGCCCGTGCTGGCCGGCGCGATCACGATGACGCTGACCGATCGCCACTTCGGCACGCACTTCTTCAATCCCGCCGGCGGCGGTGACCCGGTGATGTACCAGCACATCTTCTGGTTCTTCGGTCACCCCGAGGTCTACATCATGATCCTGCCGGCGTTCGGCATCGTCAGCGCGATCATCCCGACCTTCGCCCGCAAGCCGCTGTTCGGCTACACCTCGATGGTGTACGCGACCGCCTCGATCGCGATCCTGTCGTTCATCGTCTGGGCACACCACATGTTCACCACCGGCATGCCGGTGACGGGCCAGCTGTTCTTCATGTACGCGACGATGCTGATCGCGGTGCCCACCGGCGTGAAGGTGTTCAACTGGATCGCGACCATGTGGCGCGGCTCGATGACCTTCGAGACCCCGATGCTGTGGGCCGTGGGCTTCATCTTCGTGTTCACGATGGGCGGCTTCACCGGCCTGATCCTGGCGATGGCGCCGATCGACATCCAGCTGCAGGACACCTACTACGTGGTGGCGCACTTCCACTACGTGCTGGTGGCAGGCTCGCTGTACGCGCTGTTCGCCGGCGTGTACTACTGGGGCCCGAAGTGGACCGGCGTGATGTACTCCGAGACCCGCGGCAAGATCCACTTCTGGGGCTCGCTGATCTTCTTCAACATCACCTTCTTCCCGATGCACTTCCTCGGGCTGGCCGGCATGCCGCGTCGCTACGCCGACTACCCGATGCAGTTCGCCGACTTCAACGCGATCGCCTCGGTGGGCGCCTTCGGCTTCGGCCTGATGCAGGTGTACTTCTTCTTCTTCGTCGTCGTGCCGATGATGCGCGGCAAGGGCGAGAAGGCACCGCAGAAGCCGTGGGAAGGCGCCGAGGGCCTGGAGTGGGAAGTGCCGTCGCCGGCGCCGTTCCACACCTTCGAGACGCCGCCGCTGCTGAACCCGTCGGCCACCAAGGTGATGGGCTGAGGCCGGCGCCATGAAGACCGAAGAGCAGAAGAAGGCCAACCTGAGGCTGGCCCTGATCCTCGCCTCCGTGGCGGCAGCGCTGTTCGTCGGCTTCGTGGCCAAGATTGCCCTGCTCGGCACGAACTGATCCTGCACTGCCCCGCATGAGCGCCAGCCCGAACGACCTCGACCCGACCCTGCGCAGCGACAACCTGCGCATGGTCGGCAAGCTCGTCGTCATCGCCGCACTGATGTTCGGCTTTGGCTACGCGCTGGTGCCGATGTACCGCGCGATCTGCAATGCGCTGGGCATCAACGTGCTGTCGGTGGCCGAGCGCAAGGTGCCGGGCAATGCGCCGAAGGCGCAGAACACGCAGGTCGACACCAGCCGCATCGTGACCATCGAGTTCGATGCCAACGTGCGCGGGCCGTGGGAGTTCAAGTCCGAGAAGCGCTCGATCGACGTGCACCCGGGCGAGATGGCCACGGTGATGTACGAGTTCAAGAACGTGCAGAACCGCGCGATGGCCGCCCAGGCGATCCCGAGCTATGCGCCGCGCCGGGCGATGGCGCACTTCAACAAGCTCGAGTGCTTCTGCTTCAACGAATACCTGCTGCAGCCGGGCGAGAGCAAGCAGTGGCCGGTCGTCTTCATCGTCGACCCGAAGCTGCCGCGCGACGTGCGCACGATCACGCTGTCGTACACCTTCTTCGAGGTGGGCGGCAAGACGCCACCGGAGCCGAACCTGTGAGCGACGGTCTGAAGGAAGCGGCGCAGCGCAAGGGCTCGTTCGCGCAGACGATGAAGGCCGTCGCCTGGTCGTTCTTCGGCGTGCGCAAGTCGCGCGACTACGAGCAGGACGTCGCGCAGCTCAACCCGGTGCACGTGATCATCGCCGGCGTGATCGGCGCCGCCGTCTTCATCGGCGTGCTGATGCTCGTCGTGAACTGGATCATCGCCAGCGGAGTGGCGAAGTAGAAAACTGAATAGGACCCTGAGGAGAACCCATGTCGGCAGCGACACACCACGGGCAGACGCCCTACTACTACGTTCCGGCGCCCTCGCGCTACCCGGTGCTCACCGCCACCGGCCTGTTCTTCGTGATCCTCGGCGCCGGCCAGTGGGTCAACGGCCACGGCTGGGGAGCCTGGGTCACGCTGTTCGGCCTGGCGATGTGGGCCTACGTGATGCAGGGCTGGTTCCGCGCCGCGATCGCCGAGAGCGAGGGCGGGCTGTACAGCGACCGCATCGACGTCTCGTTCCGCTGGAGCATGAGCTGGTTCATCTTCTCGGAGGTGATGTTCTTCGCCGCCTTCTTCGGCGCGCTCTACTGGACCCGACTGCACGCACTGCCCAACCTCGGCAGCCTGGAGAACGCGCTCCTGTGGCCTGACTTCAAGGCCGTGTGGCCGAGCAGCGCGCCGGGTGCCACCGGCTCGCCGGCAGGCATCGTCGAGCCGTTCCAGACCATCGGCCCGTGGCCGCTGCCGACGATCAACACGCTGCTGCTGCTGACCTCCGGCGTGACGCTGACGATCGCCCACCACGCGCTGATCGCCGACAAGCGCAGCAAGACGATCTTCTGGATGTGGATCACCGTGCTGCTCGGCGCCACCTTCCTGGTCGTGCAGGGCTACGAGTACATGCACGCCTACCGTGACCTGAACCTCAAGCTCAGCTCCGGCGCATTCGGCTCCACCTTCTTCATGCTGACCGGCTTCCACGGCTTCCACGTGTTCGTCGGCATGCTGATGCTGCTGTTCATCACCATCCGCCTGATGAAGGGCCACTTCACGCCGCAGCGCCACTTCGGCTTCGAAGGCGCCGCGTGGTACTGGCACTTCGTCGACGTCGTGTGGCTGGGCCTGTACATCGTGGTGTACTGGGCCTGACGGCCTCCCGGCTCCGCCACGAAGAACGCCGCGTGAGCGGCGTTTTTCGTTGGAGGGCCGCGCAGACGGTGATCAGCGGCTGACCGGAATGCCCTTCGGCTGGATCCAGCCCATGTACCAAGCCAGCAGAACGAACAGGAACAGCGCCACCGAGATCGCCACGCGAGCGGCCAGGGCGCGCATCATGTTGCCGGTCTTGGGCTTGCCGTCGCGGCCCTCGCGCAGCATGAACACGCCGGCGGAGGCGAGCGCCCCCAGGATGCCGACAAAGGCGAGTGCCATCAGGATCTTCATGTCGCCGAATTATCCGCCTCGCCCGATACCCGGGGAGCGCCCATGAACGTGCGAGGTCGAAGCCTCGTCGTGCTGCTGGCCGCGGTGATCGCGGCCGGCATCACCGCGCGGCTGGGCGTCTGGCAGCTGTCGCGCGCGGCGCAGAAGGAATCGCTGCAGGCCTCGCTCGATTCGCGAGGCGCGGCACCGCCGCTGGCGGCCGATGCCCTGGCGCGCTCGACCGCCGAGGCGGCGAACCAGCACCATCGCCGCATCACGCTGGAGGGTCGCTGGGTCAGCGGCCGCACGGTCTACCTCGACAACCGGCCGATGGATGGCCGCGCCGGCTTCTACGTGGTGACGCCGCTGGCTTTGCCCGATGGCGATGCGGTGCTGGTGCAGCGCGGCTGGGTGCCGCGCCATGCGGCCGACCGGAGCCGCCTGCCGGCCGTCGCCACGCCCGAGGGCATGGTGCGGATCGAGGGCCGCATCGCCCCGCCGCCGTCACGGCTCTTCGAGCTCGGCGCCGAGCAGCAGGGCCTGATCCGGCAGAATCTCGACGTCGACGCCTTCGGCCGCGAAACGGGCCTGCGCCTGCGGCCACTGTCGGTGCAGCAGACCGATATGCCCGGCGCGCCGGCCGACGGCCTGCTGCGGAGCTGGCCGGCGCCGGCGGTCGACGTGCACAAGCACTACGGATATGCCTTTCAGTGGTTCGCGCTGGCGAGCCTCATCACGGGTCTCTATGTCTGGTTCCAACTCGTCCGTCCCCGGCTCCGACGCCGCGCGTGAGGCCGCTTCGCCGCTGAGCTTCACCGTGCACTCGATGCCGACGCCCGGCGTCGACGACGGCGCGCGCCGCACCACGATGGGACGCGTGAAGATGCTGCTGATCCTGCTGGTCTGCGCCTCGCCGGTGATCGCCTCGTACTTCACCTACTTCGTGATCCGGCCCGAAGGTCGCACGAACTACGGAGAGCTGATCGATCCGCAGCGCCCGCTGCCGGCTTCGCTGCCCTTCACCGACCTGCAGGGCCAGCCGGTGCCGGTGGCCTCGCTGCGGGGCCAGTGGCTGCTGATCGTCGTTTCCGGTGCCGCCTGTGACGCCGCCTGCGAGAAGCGGCTGTGGCTGCAGCGGCAGCTGCGCGAGACGCTCGGCCGCGAGAAGGATCGCCTCGACAAGGTCTGGCTGATCGTCGATGACCAGCCGGTGCGCGACGAGACGCTCAAGGCCATCCAGGCCGTGGCGCCGCCGACGGTGCTGCGCGCGCGCCGCGCGAGGCCCTGGCCCAGTGGCTGCAGCCCGCAGCAGGCCGTGCACTCGAGTCGCAGTTCTACGTCGTCGATCCGCTGGGCAACTGGATGATGCGCACGCCCGGCGAAGCCGATCCGGCGAAGTTCAAGCGTGACCTCGAGAAGCTGCTGCGCGCGTCATCGTCGTGGGACACGGCAGGCCGCCCCTGACACCAGGCCCATCGAATGGACGCACAGCCTCTTTACGACCTCGCGCCGGTGCTGCAGTTGGCGCTGCTCGGCGTGGCGCTCGCGCTCGGGCCGCTGGCCTGGGTGTGGCTGCGCCACCGGCAGGCGGCGCCGGCCCGCAGGCTGCGCGCGCTGACGCTGCTCACGCTGTTCCTCACCTTCGATCTGGTCGTCTTCGGCGCCTTCACGCGCTTGTCGGACTCCGGCCTCGGCTGCCCGGATTGGCCGGGCTGCTACGGCAGCGCCAGCCCGCTCGGCGCGCGCGAGGAGATCCATGCCGAACAGAGCGTACGCCCGACCGGTCCGGTGACGCACGGCAAGGCCTGGGTGGAGATGATCCACCGCTACCTCGCGATGTCGGTCGGCATCCTGATCATCGTGATGACCGTGGCCAGCTGGCGCCTAGCGCGGCAAGGCGGTCGGCGTGTCGCCCTGGTGGGCGACCGCAGCGCTGGTCTGGGTGTGCGCGCAGGGCGCGTTTGGCGCGCTCACCGTGACGCTCAAGCTCTATCCGGCGATCGTCACGCTGCACCTGCTCGGCGGCATCGGTCTGCTGGCGCTGCTGGCGGTCATTGCCGAGGTGCAATCGCCGCGTCCGATGGCGTTGACGCCGGGGCTGCGCCGATGGCTGAAGATCGTCGCGGCCCTGGCGCTGCTGCAGGTGGCGCTGGGGGCTGGGTCAGCACCAACTACGCGGTGCTGGCCTGCCAGGAATTCCCCACCTGCCAGGGCTCGTGGTGGCCGGCGATGGATTTCCGTCATGGCTTCACATTGCTGCGCGAGCTGGGGAAACGAAGCACGGTGACTATCTGCCGTTTGCCGCGCTCACGGCGATCCACTACACCCATCGCCTCGCAGCCTATGTCGTGCTCGCCGCGATGCTGGGTCTGGCCTGGGCGCTGCATCGCCGCGCAGGGCCGGACGCCCGCGGGCTGGCCTATGCGCTGGCCGGCCTCGCCGCATGGCAACTGTTCTCCGGCCTGAGCAACGTCGTGCTCGGCTGGCCCTTGCTGGCCGCACTGGCCCACACCGCCGGCGCGGCGGCCTTGATCACCCTGCTGGCTGTCTCGCTCGCGCGCACCGCACTGGCCGGCGGCGCCTACCGAACGGCGGCCCCGGCCGGGCTGCCCGCCCGCGCGATGCTGTAGGCTGCGCGGCCCGAATCCCATGTCCGAGACCCTCGCTCCCCCGTCCGCCGTTCCCGCGACGCTGCCGTCGCGCTGGCGCCAGTACTACGTGCTCACCAAGCCGCGCGTGGTGCAGCTGATCGTCTTCTGCGCGGTGATCGGCATGCTGCTGGCCACGCCCGGCCTGCCGCCGTGGCGCGAGGCGCTGGCCGGCACCGTCGGCATCTGGCTGGTCGCGGCCGCTGCGGCGGCCTTCAACTGCCTGATCGAGCAGCACATCGATTCGCGCATGGCGCGCACCGCCTGGCGCCCCACGGCGCGCGGCGAACTCACGCGCCCGCAGACACTGGCCTTCTCCGCCGTGCTGTGCAGCATCGGCAGCGCGATCCTCTACCTGTGGGCCAACCCGCTGACGATGTGGCTGACGCTGGCCACCTTCGTCGGTTATGCGGTGATCTACACCGTGATCCTCAAGCCGCTGACGCCGCAGAACATCGTGATCGGCGGGGCTTCCGGCGCGATGCCGCCCGTGCTGGGCTGGGCAGCGATCCGCGGCGACGTCGGCCCGGAGGCGCTGATCCTGTGCCTGATCATCTTCCTGTGGACGCCGCCGCACTTCTGGGCGCTGGCGCTGTATCGCGCGGAGGACTACCGCCGCTCGGGCCTGCCGATGCTGCCGGTCACGCACGGCGCCGAGTACACGCGGCTGCACGTGCTGCTTTACACCTTCGTGCTGTTCGCCGCCACGCTGCTGCCCTTCATCTCGGGCATGAGCGGCTGGTTCTACCCTGGCCAGCGCGCTGGTGCTCGGTGGCCTGTTCATCGGCTATGCGTGGAAGCTGTGGCGCACGTACTCCGATCAACTCGCGCGCCAGACCTTCCGCTTCTCCATCTGGCACCTCTCGCTGCTGTTCGCGGCGCTGCTGGTAGACCACTATCTCGGACTGCTGCTGCGATGAGCTCCCGACGTTTCGCCCTGATCTCCATCGCGACGCTGCTGCTGGCGGGCTGCGACAAGCCCGGCGCGGGCAGCGGTGCTTCGTTCAAGGCCGTGGACATCACCGGCGCCGAGTATGCGCGGACGCTGTCGCTGCAAGATCCCGACGGCAAGACGCGCACGCTGGCCGATTTCAAGGGCAAGGTGACGGTGGTGTTCTTCGGCTACACCCAGTGCCCCGACGTCTGCCCGACCACGATGGCCGAGCTGGCACAGGTGAAGAAGTCGCTGGGCGCCGACGGCGAGCGGATCCAGGGCGTATTCGTGACGGTCGACCCCGACCGCGACACGCCCGAGCTGCTGAAGGCCTACATGGCCAGCTTCGACCCGAGCTTCGTCGCGCTGCGCGGCACGCCCGACCAGACGGCGGCGATGGCGAGGGAGTTCAAGGTCTTCTACGCGAAGGTGCCCGGCAAGGCCGAGGGCACCTACACGATGGACCACACGGCAGGGTCGTACGTGTTCGACGCGGCCGGCAAGGTGCGCCTGTTCGTGCGCTACGGCAGCGGCGCCGACGCGCTCGCTGCCGATCTCAAGACCCTGCTCGCCGCCGGCTGAGCGGGGCTGGCCGCGGCCTCAGGCGGCTTCGGCCAGCGCCTTGCGCATCTTCTTCATCGCCGCCACCTCGATCTGGCGGATGCGCTCGGCGGAGACGCCGTAGTCGGCGGCCAGCTCGTGCAGCGTCATGCCGCCCGAGCTGTCGTCGTTGACCTTCAGCCAGCGCTCCTCGACGATGCGGCGGCTGCGCTCGTCGAGCGTGTCCAGCGCGCGGGCGATGCCGTCGCTGGCCAGCCAGTCGCGCTTGCTTGCTTCGAGCACGCGGGTCGGCTCGTGGGCCTCGTCGGCGAGGTAGGCGATCGGCGCGAAGCTCTCCTCGCCGTCGTCCCCCGACTGCGGCTCGAGCGCCACGTCGCCGCCCGACAGTCGCGTTTCCATCTCCAGCACCTCTTCGCGCTTGACGTTGAGCGTGCGGGCGACGGTATCCACCTCGGCGGCGGTCAGCGTGCTGCGGTGCGTGTCGACATCGGCGGCCTCGTCCTTGAGGTTCTGCTTCATCGAGCGCAGGTTGAAGAACAGCTTGCGCTGCGCCTTGGTCGTCGCGACCTTGACCATGCGCCAGTTCTTCAGGATGTACTCGTGGATCTCGGCCTTGATCCAGTGCATCGCATAGCTGACCAGGCGCACGCCCTGGTCGGGGTCGAAGCGCTTGACGGCCTTCATCAGGCCGACGTTGCCTTCCTGGATCAGGTCGCCGTGCGGCAGGCCGTAGCCGAGGTACTGGCGCGAGATCGACACCACCAGGCGCAGGTGCGACAGCACCAGCTGGCCGGCGGCCTGCAGGTCCCCGCTGGCGCGAAGCCGGCGGGCGAGGCTGACCTCCTCCTCCTGCGTGAGCAGCGGCAGCCGGTTGACGGCGCTGATGTACGCATCGAGGTTGCCCAGCGAGGGCACCAGGGCCCACGGATCGCGGACGGTCAGGGCAGTGGTCGGGTTCATGGTCATGGAAGCTTCAGACATGCTGGGGCTCCTTTCGTTCCGTTCATATTAGCACTCGACGATGGAGAGTGCTGACGGCGGGCAGGGCGGAGTTGGCAAAGATATGTGTGCGTTCGCTCACAATGTGTGACTCGTGAGCCCGAGGCCTCGTTCGCGCCGCCTGTGCCAGACTCCCGGCCCTGGAGGAGTCTCATGCAACTGGGCTGCATCGCCGACGATTTCACCGGCGCGACCGATCTCGCCAACAACCTCGTGCGCAGCGGCATGCGCACCGTGCAGGCGATCGGCGTGCCCGACGGTGCCCCGCCCGACGGCGCCGAGGCGGTGGTGGTGGCATTGAAGTCCCGCACCATCCCGGCGGCGGACGCAGTGGCCGAGTCGCTGCGGGCCCTGCGCTGGCTGCGCGATCACGGCGCGCGGCAGATCTACTTCAAGATCTGCTCGACCTTCGACTCCACCGACCGCGGCAACATCGGCCCGGTCACCGAGGCGCTGATGGAGGCCCTCGGCTGCGACTTCACCATTGCCTGCCCGGCCTTCCCGGCCAACGGTCGCACCGTCTACAAGGGCTACCTGTTCACCGGCGACGTGCTGCTCAGCGAGGGCAGCATGCGTGATCACCCGCTGACGCCGATGACCGACCCGAGCCTCGTGCGCGTGATGCAGCGCCAGTGCCGACGCCGCGTCGGGCTGATCGAGCATGCGGTGGTGCGCCGTGGCAGCGACGCGATCGCCGCGCGCATGGCCGCGCTGCGCGCGGAAGGCGTCGGCATCGCGATCGTCGATGCGCTCGACGATGCCGACCTGCACGCGATGGGCCGGGCCTTCGCCACGCTGCCGGTGCTGACCGCCGGCTCGGGCGTGGCCATCGGCCTGCCGGCTAATTTCGGCCTCGCGCCGGGCGCCGACGCGGCGACGCTGCCGCCGGCCGCTGGTGCGCGGGCGATCGTCTCGGGCAGCTGCTCGGCGGCATCCAATGCGCAGGTCGCCGCCTTCCTCGGCCGCCATCCCCAGCGCGGGTTTGCGATCGACCCGCTGCGCGGCGGCCGGTGAGGATCTCGCCGCCGCCGCGCTGGCCTGGGCGGGCGGGCAACCCGGCGACGAGCCGTTGCTGGTCTTTGCCACGGCCGCGCCCGACGCGGTGAAGGCCGCGCAGGCCGCGCTCGGCGTGGAGCAGGCCGGTGCGCTGGTCGAGCGCACGCTCGCGCAGGTGGCAGCCGGCCTCATCGCGCGAGGCGTCGGCCAGCTGGTCGTCGCCGGCGGTGAAACCTCCGGCGCCTGCGTGCAGGCGCTCGGCGTGCGTCAGCTGCAGATCGGCGCCCAGATCGATCCGGGCGTGCCCTGGTGTCATTCTGCCACCGGCAGCGGCCGCCCGATCCACCGGCGCTGAAGTCCGGCAACTTCGGCAGCGCCGACTTCTTCGACAAGGCCTTCGAGGTGCTGGCATGAGCCCCGAGGCGCGCGCGGACGGCCGCGCCCGCGACGAGATCTGCCGCGTCGGTGCCAGCCTGTTCGCGCGCGGCTACGCGCACGCCACGGCCGGCAACATCAGCGTGCGGCTCGACGACGGTTTCCTGATCACGCCCACCGATGCCTGCCTGGGGGCGCTCGATCCGGCGCGCCTGGCGCGGCTGGATGCGCAGGGTCAGCAGATCGATGGTGATCGCGCCAGCAAGACGCTTTCCCTTCACCGGCGCATCTACGCGGCCGATGCCAGCGCGCGCTGCGTGATCCACACGCACTCGACGCACCTCGTCGCGCTGACGCTGGCCGGCGTCTGGACCGACGATGACGTCGTACCGCCGATCACGCCCTACTACGTGATGAAGGTCGGCCACGTGCCGCTGATCCCGTACCACCGCCCGGGCGATCCGGCGGTCGGTGACGCGGTGGCGGCGCGCATTGCCGCGGGCGTGGCCGCCGGCACGCCGATCCGTGCGGTGATGCTCGATCGACTCGGCCCCAGCGTGTGGAGCGAATCGCCGGCCTCGGCGATGGCCGTGCTCGAGGAACTCGAAGAGACGGCCAGCTGTGGCTGCTCGGCGGCCGCAGCGCGACCCCGCTGAGCGACGCGCGCATCGAGGAACTGCGCACGCACTTCGGCGCGCGCTGGTAGTGCGGCTCAGCCGAAGCGGGTCGCGCTGCGCTCGAGCACGTCGTCCACCGCATTCAGCAGTTCCTGCACGCTCACCGGCTTGGTGAGGTAGAGGCTGGCACCGGCCAGCATCGCCGCCTCGATCTGCCGCGCCGTGGCGTCGGCCGATACCACCACCACCGGGATCTCGGCGGTGACCGGATCGCCCTTCAGCCGCTCGAGCAGCTCCTGGCCGCTGGTGTCGGGCAGGTGCATGTCGAGCAGGATCAGGTCGGGCTGGCGCGCGAAGATGCTGCGCATCGCCTCGGCGCCGGTTCCCGAGACCTCCAGCTGCACCTGCGGGCGCTGCGCCAGGATGCCGCGCATCACCTCGACGTTGGTCTCGTTGTCCTCGACGTAGTGCACCACGCGGCGGTGGTACTCGGCGCTGGCCGTGACCAGCGGATCGAGGTTCGAGGGCACGGTGTCGGGCTCGACCGCCCGCGGCAGCGTCAGGATGAACGACGAGCCCTCGCCGGCGATGCTGCGCGCGCGCAGCGAACCGCCCATCAGCTCGGCCAGCCGCTGGCTGATCACCGTGCCGATGCCCGTACCCTCCTGGGCCGAGCGCTCGCGGCCGAGGCGGTTGAAGGGCTGGAACAGTTCGCCGAGCTGATCGGCCGTCATCCCGAGGCCGGTGTCGGTCACCGCGATCTCCACCATGTCCTGCGGCCGCAGCCGGGCCGCCACGTGGATGCGCCCGCCGTCGGTGTTGTACTTGACGGCATTGCTCAGCAGGTTCACGAGGATCTGCTTGACCCGCGTGGCGTCGCCCATCAGCACGCCGGTGCCTTCGTTCAGCTCGGTGCTCACCGTCAGCTGGCGGCGCCGGGCGTCGTTGTCGACCATCGCGAGGCTGGCCGACAGCAGCTCCGGCAGGTTCAGCGGTTCGATCTGCAGCTTGAGGTTGCCCGACTCGATGCGCGAGAGGTCGAGCACGTCGTTGATCATCTCCAGCAGGTGCCAGCCGGCCTGCTGGATCTGCGCCACCCACGGCCGCTGGTCGGCCGACAGCGGGTGCCGGCGGTCGATCTCGAGCAGCTGCGCGAAGCCGAGCATCGCATTCAGCGGCGTGCGCAGCTCGTGGCTCATGCGCGAGAGGAATTCGCTCTTCGCCCGGTTGGCGGCCTCGGCGCGCTCGCGCGCGGTCTCGGCCTCCTGCAGCCGCAGGTGCTCGCTGATGTCCTCCACCACGCCGACGATGCGCCGCGCCTGGCCGAGCTCGTCGCGCAGCAGCGTCACGGTGGCCTGCACCCACAGCGTGTGGCCGGCCTTGGTCACGTAGCGCTTCTGGCGGCGGTACATCGGGATCTCGCCGAGCACCAGGCGGCGCGACAGCTCGACGTCCAGCGGCACGTCCTCCGGATGGGTGTACTGCGACACCGGCATGGTCTGCAGCTCGTCCTCGCTGTAGCCGACCAGCTCGCAGAAGCGCGGATTGGCCTGCTTCATGTTGCCGCGCAGGTCGGTGTAGAGAATGCCGATCGGCGCGGTGTTGAGGATGTTGCGGAAGCGCTGCTCGCTGTCGCGCAGCGCGGCCTGCGCCCGTTCGCGCTCGTGCACCTCGGCCTGCAGCGCGGCCGTGCGCTCGTGCACCGCGGCCTCGATGCGCCGCGCGCGACCGGTGACCACCAGCAGCAGCGCCCCGAGCATCGCGGCACCGAGCAGGCCGACCACCGAGAACAGCCAGGCGTTGACGCTGCGGCCGTCGGGTACGTCGGTCGCGCGGGCGTTGATGCGCAGCTCCCAGCGCCGGCCTCCGTAGCTGAACTCGTGGGCGTGGCTGAGCCAGCTCGCCCCGGCAGGCTTTCGCAGCCGGGCGCGCCGGCCAGCGGCGGATCGGCGCGCGGACGTCGAGGTCGGTCAGGCACAGCGCGAGGTGCGGCGGCAGATCGGCCGCCATTGACGCGAGCATCGGGCCCGGGCGCAGCGTCACGAACAGCACGCCGCGCGACGAGCCGCGTGCCTTGCGGTCGGCAGCGCCTTCGCCGTGGGCGATCGCCCGGTAGACCACCACGCCGGTGCGGTCCTGGCCTTCCGGCACCTGCGTGAGCGCAAAGGCTGCGCTGGCCACCGGCACGCCGTCGTTGCGGCTGCGCTCCACCGCGGCGCGCGCGGCCGGCACCGACTGCAGGTTGAGCCCGAGTGCCGCTGCATTGCCGCGCATCGGCTCGACGTAGCGCATCGCGATCACCGGCTCGGCAGGTGTCGAGGCCGGGTCCTCCTGGCGCTCGAAGACCTTGAACGGCTCCAGGCCTTCGGCGCGCGCGGCCGCCTCGAAGGCCGGCACCTGGGCGCGGTCCAGCGTCTCGTACCAGCCGATCGCTGCCAGCCGGCCGCCGGCCAGCCAGCTTCGCTGGCCCGGCGCATCTCGTCGCGGCTGACATCCTCGGAGGCGATGAACACCCCGCGCATCGCCTCCAGCGCGAGCAGCGGCTCGCGCAGGCGGGTCTCGAGCGCGGTCGCAGCGTGGGTCGCATCGCGCATGAAGGCGGTGTGCAGCCGCTCGTCGTCCCACTGAGAGACCTTGACGATGCCCAGCGCCATCAACAGCGTCACCAGCCCCAGCGTCAGGCCGATGATCGCGCGGCGGGCGGCCCAGTCGGCCCGCGGCCGGCCGATCAGCGTGAGCACGACGGGCGTCGCGATCATCGCGCCGAACGTGTCGCCGGCCCACCAGGTGATCCAGGTGACGAGCGCGTCGGCGCGCGGCACGGAGCCGCTGGCCACCAGCACGGCGGTGGCGAAGGTCGGCGCCAGCAGGCAGGCCGCCGCACCGCCGAGCACGAACAGCACCGCCACGTCGCGCGGTTCGTCGATCGCATTCGGGTGCCGCGCGAAGCGGCGCACCGTGCAGGCGCCGAGCCAGGCCTGCGCGCCTGAGCCGAGGCCGATCAGCGCAGAGATGGCCAGCCCGGCCGCATCGCCATGGCCGCGCAACGCGACCAGCGTCATGTTGGCGAGGCAGGCGCCGATGGCCGCGCCGATCACCCCGGCGCGCCCGTAGACCAGCGCCGCGGCCAGCGCGATGCCGGCCGGCGGATACAGCGGGGAGGCATAACCCGGAGGAATCGCGAGTTGCAGCGCCGGAACACCCACCAGCAGGTAAGCCAGCGCCGTGGCGAGGATCACCCAGCCGCTGCGCGGCGCAGCGAGTTCGTCGGCCGTCGCGATCGTCGCCGCCATCGCGCCTTCAGGGCAGCTCGCGGCCGGCGGCGGCCTGCCAGATCTCGGCCCAGTCCTGCGCACTCAGCGTGAGCTGAAGCGCTGCCACGGCGTCACGCAGCGCCTCGATGCGCCGCGACCCTGCCACCGGCAGCGGCCGGCTGGGCAGGCGCAGCAGCCAGGCGAAGGCCACCGTGGCGGCCGTGCAGCCATGCCGGCCGGCCACGCGCGCGAGCGCGGCCTGCACCCGGCGCTCGGCCTCGCCGTCGCCTGACAGCAGCGCGCCGCCGGCCAGCGGCGACCAGATCATCGGCCGGATGCGCAGCCGCTGCAGCTGGTCGAGCGTGCCGTCGCTGAACGGCGCGCGGTGCAAGGGGTGCAGCTCGATCTGGTTGGTGCTCAGCGGGAAGCGGCTGGCGAGCAGCTCGAACGTGGCCGGCGCGAAATTGGAGGCCCCGAAGTGCGCCACCTTGCCGGCATCGCGCAGCGCGGCGAAGGCGCCGGCAACTTCGTCGGCGTCCATCAGAGGATCCGGGCGGTGGACCAGCAGCAAGTCCAGCCGCTCCACGCCGAGGGCGCGCAGCGAGGTTTCGGCGCTGGCGATGATGTGCGCGGCGGTGGTGTCGTAGTGCTTGATGCGGTGCTCGGGCCGCGCCGGCGTCACCAGCTTGATGCCGCACTTGCTGACGATCTGCAGCCGCTGGCGCAGCGAGGGCGAGGCCAGCGCGAGTGCCTCGCCGAACAGGGCCTCGACGCTGTAGCCGCCGTAGATGTCGGCATGGTCGAAGCTGGTCACCCCGAGTTCGACGCTCTGCTCGATCCAGCGCAGCCGCTCCTGTGCGCTCCAGCCCCAGTAGGCCATGCGCCAGACCCCGGCGACGATCGGTGAGAGGCGAGGGCCGTCGGCGGCGAGGGAAGTCAGGGGCAGCATGGAGCGCGCATTATCCCGATGCGCGCGAGCTTCTCAGTCGGAAAAACACTTCAACACGTAGGTCCCGGGGCGGCACCGAGGGAAGTGCCTCGTGCCAGCGGTCGCGGCACACGCCGGCGTGAAGAATGACCGGCAAGCCAGCGATGCCAGGCCGGCCACCAGGAGCCCTCGTGCTCGGCCGCGCCGCGCTCCCAGTCGGCCGGCAGAACCCACGGCCCGTGGGCGCGCCGCGTGGCGAGGCGGTAGCTGCGGTGCGGATGGCCCAGCTCCGACACGATGCCGGCGTTGTGCCCGCCGCTGGCCAAGGCGAAGGTGATCTCCGCCTCGCACAGGTGGTGCAGCTTGTAGACCGAGCGCCACGGCGAGACGTGGTCGCGCGTGGTGCCGACGAGGAACACCGGCAGGTGCAGGTCGGCCAGCGAGACCGTCTTGCCCTCGTGCCCGCCGACGCGGTAGCTGCCCATCGCCAATGCGTTGTGCAGGTACAGCGAGGTCAGGTACTCGTGGTGCATGCGCGCCGGCATGCGGGTCGAGTCGCTGTTCCAGGCCATCAGGTCGCTCGGCTGCTCGCGCTCGCCCATCAGGTATTCGCGCATGCGCCGCGTCCAGACCAGGTCGCGCGAGTGCAGGAACTGGAACGACCCGGCCATCGCCTCGCCGGGGAAGTAGCCGCGGCCGCGGTTCTGTTCCTGCAGGTAGGCGACGGCTCTCGTCGATGAACAGGCCCAGTTCGCCCGGCTCGGAGAAGTCGGTCTGCGCGGCCAGCAGCGTCAGCGTCTTCAGCGGCGCCAGGCGCTTGCGGTCGGCGACCACACCCTCGCGCGCGAGCGCCGCCGCGGCGATGGCCATCAGCGTGCCGCCGAGGCAGTAGCCCATCGCATGGGCCGGCGCACGGCCCTCCAGCGCGGCGATGGCTTTCAGCGCGTCGAACGGGCCCAGGCGCAGGTAGTCGTCCATCGTCAGGTCGTGGTCGGACGCCTCCGGGTTCTTCCACGACAGCATGTAGACCACGTGGCCCTGCGACACCGGGTAGCGCACCAGCGAGTTGTGCGGCGAGAGGTCGAGGATGTAGTACTTCATGATCCACGAGGGCACGATCAGCACCGGCTCGGGATGCACCGTCTTCGTCTGCGGCGCGTAGCGGATCAGCTCGGCCAGGCCGTTGCGCATCACCACCTCGCCGGGCGTGACGGCCACGTCGCGGCCGACCTTGAAGCGCGCTTCGCGTTCGGCTGCCGCGCGCTCGGTGGCGGGCGTGGCCGGTCTTCCAGCCAGTTCAGCCAGCCCTGGCGCAGCGGCGCGCCCAGCTTTTCCGCGTTGGCCTGCAGCACCACCGGGTTGCTGGGCCACCAGTTCGCCGGCGTCATCACGCCCAGCCACTGTCGGGCCATGAAGTCGGTCAGTTCGGCATGGTGGTTCGTCATGCCCGGCAGCCGCGCGGCGTCGTGCCACCAGGCCTCGGCATTGCGGAAGCTGCTGCGCATCACGTTGAACGGCCAGTTCGCCCAGTCGGGATGGCGAAAGCGCGGGTCCTCGTCGGCGGCACCGGCCGGGGCGTCGTTGCCCTGCAGCGCATCGGTGGCCAGCTGCATCGCCCGCGACGCCAGCTCCATCTGCCGCCCGGGTGAGACGCCCAGGTGCCAGGCCCAGTCGGCCCAGGCCAGCGACAGCGAGACCGGCGACAGCCCGCCGGTCAGTGGGGAAGCCGCCACGTGCAGCAGGCGGTCGAGGCGTTCGGTGGGGGTTTCTTCGTGCGGCGTGTCCATCGGCGCATCTTGGCGCCGGCCGGCGGCACAGGCGTTGATCAAGGACAGGCCAGACCGGTGCGCCGCCCCGCTTGCTAGAGTCGGCCGCATGCTGTCGAACCCGCGCGACGCCGACGCCACCATGCCATCCCGGTTGCCTCGGGCCATCTGGGTGCTCGGCTTCGTCAGCCTGCTGATGGACATCTCCTCCGAGATGATCCACAGCCTGCTGCCGCTGTTCCTCGTCGGCCCGCTGGGCGTGAGCATGCTGATGGTCGGCCTGATCGAGGGCGTGGCCGAGTCGACCGCGCTGGTGGCCAAGGTGTTCTCCGGCGCGCTCAGCGACTGGCTCGGCCGGCGCAAGCGCACGGCGGTGATCGGCTACGCCCTCGGCGCAGCCAGCAAGCCCTTCTTCGCGCTGGCGCAGGGCGCCGGCGTGGTGATCGCGGCGCGCTTCGTCGACCGCATCGGCAAGGGCATCCGCGGCGCGCCGCGCGATGCGCTGGTGGCCGACATCGCACCGCCCGCGCTGCGTGGTGCGGCCTACGGGCTGCGCCAGTCGCTCGATACCGTCGGCGCCTTCGCCGGGCCGCTGCTGGCCACCGGGCTGATGCTGGTCTTCATGAACGACTTCCGGCTGGTGTTCTGGATCGCCGTGGTGCCCGGCGTGCTGGCGGTGCTGCTGCTGGCGCTGGGCGTGCAGGAGCCGGAGCGAGCGGGGCCGGCGCGGGCCGTCAATCCGATCCGCCGCGAGGCGCTGGCGCGTCTTGGCGGGGCCTACTGGGGCGTGGTGGCGCTCGGCGCGCTGTTCACGCTGGCGCGATTCAGCGAGGCTTTCCTCGTGCTGCGCGCCGAGGCGCTGGGCGTGCCGGCGGCGCTGGTGCCGCTGGTGATGGTGGCGATGAACCTCGTCTACGCCGGCTCGGCCTATCCGTTCGGCAAGCTCGCCGATGCGATGGACCATGGGCGGTTGCTCGCCCTCGGTCTGCTGCCGCTGATCGCCGCCGACATCGTGCTGGCCACGGCCAGCAGCTGGCCGGCCTTGCTGGCCGGTGTGGCGCTGTGGGGCCTGCACATGGGCATGACCCAGGGCCTGCTGGCCGCGATGGTGGCCGACACCGCGCCCGACGACCTGCGCGGCACTGCCTTCGGCGTCTTCAACCTGGTGGTCGGCGTCGCGATGCTCGCGGCCAGCGCGATCGCCGGGGCGCTGTGGCAGTGGGTCGGCGCGCCAGCCACCTTCGCCGCCGGCGCAGCCTTCGCCGCGCTCACGCTGGCGGCGCTGCCGCTGATCCGGCGCTGATCAGACGTTGAACAGGAAGTTCATCACGTCGCCATCCTTGACGACGTATTCCTTGCCTTCGGCGCGCATCTTGCCGGCGTCCTTCGCGCCCTGCTCGCCCTTGTAGGCGACGAAGTCGTCGAAGGCGATGGTCTGGGCGCGGATGAAGCCGCGCTCGAAATCGGTGTGGATCACGCCGGCGGCCTGCGGCGCGGTGTCGCCGATGTGGATGGTCCAGGCGCGCACTTCCTTCACGCCGGCGGTGAAGTAGGTCTGCAGGCCCAGCAGCTTGAAGGCGGCGCGGATCAGCCGGTTCAGGCCCGGCTCGGTCTGGCCCATCTCGGCGAGGAACATCTGCTTGTCCTCGTCGCTCATGTCGGCGAGTTCGGCCTCGGTCTTGGCGCAGATCGCCACCACCGGCGCCTTCTGCGCCTCGGCATAGGCGCGCAGCTTGTCGAGTAGCGGGTTGTTCTCGAAGCCGTGCTCATCGACGTTGCCGACGAACATCGCCGGCTTGGCGGTGATCAGGCACAGCGGCTTGAGCACGAACTGCTCTTCCTTGCTGAAGGCGATGCTGCGCACCGGCTTGCCTTCGTTCAGCGCGGCCGGGCACTTGTTGAGCACGTCGACCGGGCGCTGCGCCTCCTTGTCGTTGCCGGCCTTGGCCACCTTGGTGTAGCGGGCGAGGCTCTTCTCCACCGTGGTCAGGTCGGCCGGGCACAGCTCGGTCTGGATGACCTCGATGTCGGCGATCGGGTCGACCTTGCCGGCCACGTGGATGACGTTCTCGTCCTCGAAGCAGCGCACCACGTTGACGATCGCATCGGTCTCGCGGATGTGCGCCAGGAACTGGTTGCCCAGGCCTTCGCCCTTGCTCGCGCCGGCCACCGTGCCCGCGATGTCGACGAACTCGACGATCGCCGGCACCACGCGCTCGGGCTTGACGATGGCCGACAGCGCCTCGAGCCGCGGATCGGGCAACTCGACCACGCCGACGTTGGGTTCGATGGTGCAGAACGGATAGTTCTCGGCGGCGATGCCGGCCTTGGTCAGGGCGTTGAAGAGGGTGGACTTGCCGACGTTGGGCAGGCCCACGATGCCGCACTTGAGGCTCATGGGGGGCTTTCCGGAAAGGCCGCGCAACGGCGCGGCGAAGGAGCGGATTTTAGGCGCGCGGCCTACACTGCCCCTTCATGAGCACGCCCCTGGCCCTGACCGAGCCCAAGACCCACGACCTCGGCGGCGGCTTCGTCGTGCGCCGGCTGCTGCCCTCGGCGGCGCGCCAGGCGGTCGGGCCCTTCCTGTTCTTCGACCATTTCGGGCCGATCACCGCGCAGCCCGGCGACAACCACGACGTGCGGCCGCACCCGCACATCGGGCTGGCCACCGTCACCTATCTCTTCGAGGGCGCGATGCTGCACCGCGACTCGACCGGCGTGGTGCAGCGCATCGAGCCCGGCGCGATCAACTGGATGATGGCCGGCCGTGGCATCGTGCACTCCGAGCGCACGCCCGACGAGTTGCGCGGCGTGACGCGGCGCAGCCACGGCCTGCAGCTGTGGTGCGCGCTGCCCGAGGCGAACGAGGAAGACGAACCGGCCTTCCAGCACCACGCTGCACACGAACTGCCCGAACACAACCTGCCCGGCGCCGCCGTGCGCGTGCTGATCGGCAGCGCCTTCGGGCTGAGCTCGCCGGTGGCCACGCCGTCGCCCACGCTGTACGTCGACATCGCACTGGCCTCGGGCGGCCAACTGGTGCTGCCGGACGCGGCAGAGGAACGCGCGGTCTACAGCGTCGATGCGCCGATCGAGATCGGCGGCACGGCGGTACCGCCCCACACGCTGGCGGTGCTGCCGGCGGGCTCGCAGCCGCTGCTGCAGGCGCAGGGTGGCGCGCGGGTGGTGATGGTCGGCGGTGCGCCGCTGGGCCGGCGCTTCATCGCCTGGAACTTCGTGTCGTCGCGCCGCGAGCGCATCGTGCAGGCGCAGGACGACTGGGAAGCTCAGCGTTTCCCGAAGGTGC
The DNA here is from genome assembly GCA_007994965.1 of Piscinibacter aquaticus. Taxonomy (GTDB): domain Bacteria; phylum Pseudomonadota; class Gammaproteobacteria; order Burkholderiales; family Burkholderiaceae_C; genus Piscinibacter; species Piscinibacter aquaticus. Next base: position 570,172 of record VOPW01000001.1, read on the forward strand.
CGGGCGAGACCGAGTTCATCCCTTTGCCGCCGCGGCGGGCCCTGAGCATGGCGACGTTGCCCGCCACCGCGAGCGCCGCGCCGATGAAGGTGATCGGCTCGGGACGATAGCCCTCGAAGAGCAGCGAGACGATCAGCGCCAGCAGCGGCGTCATCACGCCGATGGTGCCGGCCGGGCCGGGGCCGAGGCGGTCCTGCAGCGTCAGGTAGCAGGCGAAGGTGATCACCGAGCCCGCGATCGCGAGGTACCCCAGCGAGATCCACCAGCCCGCGTTGAGAGGCAGCGACCACGGCCGGCCGAGCGCCGCAGCCAGCAGCACGCTGGCCAGCGCGCCCCACAGCATGCCGAAGCCCAGCGCCGGCCAGAAGGGCAGACCGTGGTGGCGGTTGCGGCGGCTGGCCGACAGGCTGCCCACCGCCGAGAGCAGCACCGCGCCCACGGTGAAGATCGCACCGAGCGTGCTGCTGGCGCCGGCCGGCGCCTTGGCGATCTCCGGCCAGAAGATCAGCGTGACGCCGATCAGACCGACCACGCCTCCGGCGATGAATCGTCCCGACAGCGGCGCCCCGAACGCCGCCCGCGCACCGAGCGAAACGATCAGCGGCGACGCCGAATAGCCCACCGCGACCAGCCCCGACACCACGTGCTGCTCGGCGTGGTACACGCACACGTACGAGACGCCGTACATGAAGGCCCCTGCAGCGCGAAGCGCGCATGGTCGCGCGCGGGAAAGCGCAGCGGCATGCCGCGCCAGGCCGCGAAGCCCAGCACCGTGGCGCCGGCCAGCGCGAAGCGCAGCGCCACGCCGATCTCCGGCGCGAGATCGGCGATCTGCCGGTGATGGCATACCGGTGGTGCCCCACACCACCACGCAGACCGCGAACAGCTGCCAGTTGGCGAGCCGGCTCACGCGAACTTGTAGGTGGCGCGGCCCGTCATGCCGGTCTTCAGCGTGGCCTCGATGCCTTCGAGGATCACCGCATTCATGCCGAAGGTGATCGCGCCGTCGAGCCGCGCGTCGGCGCGATAGGCGCTGAGCGCATCGCCGACCGCATGGCCGGGCGTGCCGGTGGCGGGGTCGACATCGGGCACGGTGCAGCGGTCGCAGGGCTTGACCAGCTTGATGCGCACCGGGCCTTCCGGCGCGGCGAAGACGATTTCGTCGAGGTGGTCCTCGCCGTTCGCGTCCAGCCCGTCGAGCACGAGGTTGGCGCGGAAGCGCTGCATCGTGACCGGACTCTGGCCCGAGGCGGCGAGGCGGCGGTTGAGTTCATCGAGGCCGGCCGTGCTGGCCACCAGCAGCGGGTAGGCATCGGCGAAGGCCGTCTCGGCCTCGATCGGCCCGGTCCAGCGCGCATCGGCGAGGCGGCGCTGCTCGGGGTCGAAGCGCACCGTGCGCAGCTTGCGACCGAGGAAATCGCTGAACCACTGCGCCGCGAGATCACCCATGTCGTAGGCCTTGACAGTGTCGTTCCACACCGTCGCCTGCGTCGCCGCCTCCACCGTGTCCAGCGCCACGTGCAGCGCCAGCATGCCCGGCGCGCGCAGCACCATGTCGATGTGCTTCAGCGTCGGCTGGATCAGCGCCATGCGCGGCAGATCGCGCTGCGTGACGGCCACGCCGCGTTCGTCGACCACCGCCCAGGCGCGGTCGAACTCGAGGCCGGTCTCGATCACGACCGCCTCGTCGACGGCGATGGCCCCGCAGGACTTCACCGGATGCAGGTGCAGCGCTGCGATGCGGACGTCCAGATCTCCCGTGGCACTCATTTGAACAACCCCTTCAACAGCTTTTCCTTCAGCACGTCCTTCGGCTTCGGCGCGGACGCGCCGGGCTCGGCCGGGCTCGCGCCCAGCTTCTCGCCGATTTTCTGCTTGAGCTTGTCTTCCACCTTGTTCTGCAGCGCCCCGGCGGCCACGGCCGACCACTGAACCTTCCAGTCGACCGCCTCGAACGGCCCGCTGAGCTTCACCGGCACCGTCAGGCCCTTGAGCGCTGCGAGTTCGGCGCCGCCCTGGCCGGCGGCTGTGCCGGTGACGGTGGCGCGCGCCGTGTAGTCGATGCGGCCCTTGCCGATGTCGATGGCGCCGTCACCGCCGAGGCGCAGGAACGGGCTCTTCACGTCGAGATCGTCGTTGCGCGCCACGCCGTCGGCGATGCGGAACGTGGCGTTCAGCTCGGAGAAGTCGGTCTTCTCGGTCTGCTTCGCCTGCTCCACCTCGTCCTTGCGCAGCGTCAGCGCGGCCTTTGGCGCAGAGACTTCGCGAGGTTCACGCCCTTGACCGCGCCGTCGCGCAGATTCAGCGCCGCATCGCCGCGCAGCTTCGAGCGCAACTCGCCGACCGTGCGGCCGCTGGTGTCGACGTCGAGCGTCACGCGTCCGGTGCCTTCGAGGATGTCCTTCGAGGCCACGTCCTTCAGCAGCGCATTGACGTTGACGCCGGTGGCCACCGCCTTCACCGCGATGCGGCTGGCGCGCGCATCGGCCAGCGCGTTGGCGTCGAGCGAGCCGCCCCAGGCCTTGGCCTGCAGCACCGGCACCTTGAGCATGCCGTTGTCGAGCTTGGCTTCGATGCGCGCGTCGGCCACGCGGTACTGGCGGAACACCAGGCTGCCGGCGCGCAGCGCCACGTCGGCATCGAGCGCGCGCAGGCCCGCCAGATCCACCGGCGCGTCGGCCGGCGCCGGTTTGCCCGTGCCGGGCGCGGCGCCCGCAGAGGCGGTCTCGGGCAGCAGCGTGTTCAGATCCAGCGCATCGAAGCGCCCCGTGGCCTTCACGAAGACCGGTCGCGCGGAGAGATTGGCGCTGCCGTCGAGCGCGAACTGGTTGGTATTCAGCGAGCCGGCCAGCGACCATTTCGCCGCCTCGGGCGAGGCGCTGGCATTGCCGCGCACATCGAGCGCCAGCGGCTTGAGCTGCTTGTCCTGCAACTGGGCCTTCACTTCCAATGCGGCCGGGTTCAGCGCCTGCTTGGCGGGCTGCAGGCCGAGGTTGGCGCGCAGCGTGCCGTCGAGCGAGCGGCCGCCTCCGGCGCTCTTGAGCACCGCCTCGAAGCCGGGCAGGGCCACCGAATCGAAGGTGCCGGTGGGCGCGCCGCTCTTGAAGGTGGCGTTGATGGGCAGTTCGCCGCCGAGCTCCAGCCGGCCCTGCAGCGCGCTGCCCCTGAGCTTCTCGCCGGCCACGTCGAGCTGCGGCCAGTCGAGATCGAGCGCGAGCGGATCCTTGCCGCGCTGGCCCTTGATGCGCAGCTTCAGCGCTTCGACGCGCAGCGCCTGCTTCGCCGGATCGAAGGCGAAGGCGGCGATCGACAGGCTGCTGCCGGCGAGCTGGATCGCGCCGGCGCGTGCGGCCAGCTGCACCTCGAGTTGCCGGGCATCGATCGAGCCCTGGCCGCCGTGATAGGCCAGCTCGCCGCGCACGCCGGCCTGCACGCCGGTGGTGCCGGGCAGGTCGCCCTTCCAGGCGAGGTCCATGCCGGACAGCTTCACCGAGCCGCTGGCGAGTTCGGGCGTCAGCGTGGTCTTGCCCGAGCTCGCCCTTGAGCTGCGGCTGGCGGAAATCCGCGGTGGCGGCCAGTTCCACCGGCGTGGCCACGCCGCTGGCGATGCGGCCGGTGGCCAGCTTCGCGAGCACGAGTTCGCCATCGAGCTTGGCCAGCTCGTCCTTCACGCGGGCGCGCACGTCGGTGAGCGCGATGCGGTCGATGTCGAGATCGAGCGCGGCTGCCGGCGCCCTCGGAGGGCTGCCCGCCCTCGGCCTTGGGCGTCGAGCCCGTGCCCGCGAGGTCGTCGGTGTTGCGCCGCCCCTGCGCATCGCGCAACAGCTGCACGCGCACGCCGGAGGCTTCGACACGGCCGACCACCACGCGGCCGCGCAGCAGCGGCAGCACGTCGACCGCAAGCGCCGCCTGGTCGATGGCCGCGAAGGTCTCGCTGCGCCCAGCTTCGCTGAGCTTGACCTGGCTGAGCTTGACCGCCACGCGGGGAAAGACCGACAGCTCGATCGGCCCGTCGATCGCCAGCGTGCGGTTGCGGTTCGTCTTCATCCACTCGATCGCCACGCCCTTGTAGCGGTTCGGGTCGAAGCTGGCGATCAGCCAGGCGCCGGCCGCGATGGCCAGCAGAAGCAGCACGGCGATCGCCAGCGCGATGCGCTTGATCCAGACGGACATGACAGTGAACCGGGACGGGTGGACGGGGAGGGCGACGCGGGGAGCGCGGATTGTGCATCCCATGGTGGCACCGACGGCATGACCCCCTGCCTACAATGAAAGCCGATGAAACACGTGGACGTGCTGGTGCGGGGTGCAGGCATCGTCGGGCAGAGCCCGGCGCTGTCGCTGGGCAGGCTCGGGCTGCAGGTGGGCCTGCGTCCGGACGATCCGCGGCCCGGCGGCACGCCCGACGTGCGGGCCTATGCGCTCAATGCCGCGTCGGTGGCGCTGCTGAAGTCGCTGAAGGTCTGGGACGCGCTGCCGGCCGATGCCGCCACGCCGGTCTACGACATGCACGTGTGCGGCGACGCCCACGGCAGCGCGATCGATTTTTCCGCCTGGGAGCAGCGCGCCGGCGAACTGGCCTGGATCGTCGATGCGCCGGTGCTGGAGCGCGAGCTCGGCAATGCCGTGCGCTTCTCGCCGCACGTGCATGTGCTCGACGCTGCGCAGGCGGAGTCGATCAGGGCCGATCTCACGGCGCTGTGCGAAGGCAAGGCCTCTGCCGGCCGCGCGGCGCTGGGCGTGCGTTTCGAGCGCCACGACTACGGCCACAGCGCCATCGCCGCGCGGCTGGTGGCCTCGGCGCCGCACCAGGGCACGGCGCGGCAGTGGTTCCGCTCGCCCGACGTGCTGGCGCTGCTGCCCTTCGATTCGCCCCAGCCGCAGCACAGCTATGCGCTGGTGTGGTCGCTGCCGCGCGAGCGCTGTGCCGAGCTGATGGCGCTGGACGAGGCCGCCTTCGCCGCCGCGCTGATGGCCGCCACCGAAGGTGCGGCAGGTGATCTGCAACTCGCCTCGCCGCGCGCCGAGTGGCCGCTGGCGATCGCGCAGGCCAGCGCCTGGTGCGGCCCCGGCTGGGTGCTGCTCGGCGATGCGGCCCATCTGGTGCACCCGCTGGCCGGCCAGGGCCTGAACCTCGGCCGGCCGACGTGGCCGCGCTGACCCGCGTGATTGCCGCTCGCGAGCCCTGGCGGCCGCTGTCCGACGAGAAGCTGCTGCGCCGCTACGTGCGTGAGCGCGCCTTGCCCACCTGGGCGATGGGCCAGCTCACCGACGGTTTGTTGCGTCTTTTCGCGCAGCCGGCGCCGGCCGTGCGGGAACTTCGCAACCGCGGCCTGGGTCTGGTCAATCGCGCCACCCCCTGAAGCGCTGGCTCACCGCCCGCGCACTCGATCGCTGAAAGCCTCTGCCATGCAACGACTCGCCGCCCTGTCTCTCGCCCTCGCGCTGGCCGCGCCGGCTTTCGCCCAGGAGGCGGTGATCCGCAAGAACCTGGCCGAGCGCCTGCCCAATTTCCCGAAGATCGACGAAGTGACGAAGAGCCCGATCCCGGGCCTGTACGAGGTGCGTGTCGGCAACGAGATCTTCTATGCCGACGAACAGGGCAACCACATCATCGACGGCAGCCTGATCGACACGCGCAGCCGCGCCGGCCTCACGCAGGAGCGCATCGACAAGCTCACCGCGATCGATTTCGCCAAGCTGCCGTTCAAGGATGCGATCGTCTGGAAGTCGGGCACCGGCGAGCGCAAGATGGCCGTCTTCGCCGACCCGAACTGCGGCTACTGCAAGCGCTTCGAGCGCGATCTGAACGAGGTGAAGAACGTCACCGTCTACACCTTCCTGTACCCGATCCTGGGCGCCGATTCGCTGGAGAAGTCGAGGAACATCTGGTGCGCGAAGGATCGCACCGCCGCCTGGCGCGACTGGATGCTCGACGGTGCGACGCCGGCCAAGGCGATGGGGCAGTGCGACACCGCGGCGCTGCAGCGCAATGCCGAATTCGGCCGCAAGTACCGCATCAACGGCACGCCGGGCATCGTCTTCGAGGACGGCAAGCGTTCGCCCGGCGCGATGAACACCCAGCAGATCGAGCAGCAGCTCGTGGCCAGCCGCGCCGCCGCCAACACCGCGAAGTAGGCGGCTCAGGCGTAGCGCAGCTCGCCGGTCTTGCCGCCGAAGACGCGGTAGGCGAAGGCGGTGTAGGCCACGATGGCCGGCACCGAGATGCACACGCCGACCAGGATCACCTTCAGCGCCGCCGGGCTGCTGGCCGCCTGCCAGATCGTCAGCCGGTCGATCACCACCCAGGGGTAGAGGCTGTAGGCCAGGCCGAGGAAGCCGAGCACGAACACCGCGATCAGCAGCACGAAGGGCGCCCACGACGCATCGCCGCGCACCAGCCGCGAGTTCAGCAGGCCTCGCACGCCGAGCAGCAGCACCGCCGTCATCAGCGGAATGGCGGCCAGCGCGATCAGCTCGGGCAGGGCGAACCAGCGCGTGCGCACCGTCTCGCTGATCCACGGCGTGGCCATCGAGATCAGCACCAGCCCGCCGGCCATCGGCGCCCAGGCGATCTTGGCCCAGCGGATCGCACGCTGCTGCAGCTCGCCCTCGGTCTTCATGATCAGCCAGGCGGCGCCGAGCAGCACGTAGGCCATCGGCAGGGCGGCGGCGATCGCCGCGGCGAAGAGCGGGTAGTTCCAGCCCGAGCCGAAGCCGCTGACGTAGCGGCCCAGCATCCAGCCCTGGCACACCGCCGCGAGCGTGGAGCCGGCGAAGAAGAGGCGGTCCCACATCGGCTTGCGCGCGGCCTTGGCCTTGACGCGGAAGTCGAAGGCCACGCCGCGCAGGATCAGGCCGATCAGCATCAGCGTCACCGGCAGGTAGAGCTCGGTGAGCACCAGGCCGTGCGCCTTCGGAAGGCCACCAGCAGGATGCCGACGCCGAGCACCAGCCAGTCTCGTTGGCATCCCAGAAGGGGCCGATGGACGCGATCATCACGTCCTTCTCGGCCGGCGTGGCGCGGTGCATCAGCATGCCGACGCCGAGGTCGTAGCCGTCGCTGATGACGTAGACCAGCATCGCGATCCCCATCAGCGCCATGAAGATCACTGGCAGGGCCCGGTCGAAGCTCATCACGTTCATGCTGCGCTCCGCGTGGGCAGCGCCACCGGCGGCGGCTCGTCGGCGATCGTCTGCTCGGGCTTCTCGGCCATGTACTTGAGCACGCCGATGTAGGAGACGATCAGCGCGAGGTAGACGGTGACGTACAGCGTCAGCGTCAGCGCGATCATCGAACCCGGCACGGTGGAGGCCACATCGGCGGTGCGCAGCAGGCCGTAGACGATGAAGGGCTGGCGGCCGATCTCGGTGACGTACCAGCCGGCCAGCGTGGCCACCCAGCCGGAGAAGGTCATGCCGGCGAGCGTCCACAGCAGCATTTTCGGCAGCGCCTCGGCGTTCCAGCCGCGGCGGCGGTAGATCCACCAGCCCGCCCAGCTGACCGCCAGCATCAGCACGCCCACGCCGACCATCACGCGGAACGCGAAGAACACCGGCGCCACCGGCGGATGCGCGCCCTGGAACTCGTTCAGGCCGCGGATCTCGCCCTCGGGGTCGTGCTTGAGGATGAGGCTGGCGAGCTTGGGGATGCCGATCTCGGCGTGGTTGTCACGCGCGGTCTCGTCGGGGATCGCGAACAGCAGCAGCGGCGCGCCGCGCTCGGTCTGCCAGATGCCTTCCATCGCCGCCACCTTCTGCGGCTGGTGTTCGAGCGTGTTCAGGCCGTGCAGATCGCCGACGAAGATCTGCACCGGGATCAGCACGGCGCCGAGCGTGAGGCCCACGCGCAGCACGCGCGGTGCGGCGGCGCTGCCGCTGCGCTTGATCAGCTGCCAGGCCGACAGGCCGGCCATCAGGAAGCCGCAGGTCAGCGCCGAGGCCAGCAGCGTGTGCGCGAAGCGGTAGGGGAAGGAGGGGTTGAAGATCACCTGCAGCCAGTTCGTCACGTGGAACTCGCCGTCGATGACCTCGTGGCCGGCCGGCGTCTGCATCCACGAATTCAGCGCCAGGATCCAGAACGCCGACAGCGTCGTGCCCAGCGCGACGAGGAAGGTGGACACGAAATGCACCCGCTCGCTGACCCGGCCGTGGCCGAACAGCATGATCCCGAGGAAGCCCGCCTCGAGGAAGAAGGCGGTCAGCACCTCGTAGCCGAGCAGCGGGCCGGCCACGTTGCCGACGCGTTCCATGAAGCCCGGCCAGTTGGTGCCGAACTGGAAGCTCATCGTGATGCCGCTGACCACGCCGAGCGCGAAGGACAGCGCGAACACCTTGGTCCAGAAGCGGTAGGCGGCCAGCCACGACTGCTTCACCACCGCATCGGCGGCGCGCAGGTAGCGCCAGCGGAAGAACAGCAGCAACCATCCGAGAGCGATCGTGATGGTCGGAAAGAGGATGTGGAAGCTGATGTTGGCGGCGAACTGCATGCGCGCCAGAAGCAGGGCGTCCATCGAATGTTCTCCTTGACGTCCTTATTTGCGGCCGCCGGCCACGACCTTGACCTTGTCGCTGAACTCCAGCAGGCGCTGCACCTTGGCGCCCATCTTCATCAGCTTGGCCAGCGTGGCTGGTCCATGCGCTGCACGTCGTCGAACCAGCTGGTGGTCAGCTCGATCAGGTCGTGCATGCCGCGCATGCGCTCCAGCGCCACGCGGTCGGCCTCGCTCGCCGGCTCCTCGAGCAGCGCATTGCGCAGCATCGACAGCGTCGGCTCGATCTCGCGCCGGCGGCGTTCCTCGGCCAGCGTGCGGAAGATCTCCCAGGCGTCGGACGGCGCCTCGAAATATTCGCGCCGGTCGCCCGGCTGGTGGCGCAGCTTCACCAGGCGCCGGCCTGCAACTCCTTCAGGCCCATGCTGACGTTGGAGCGCGAGAACTCCAGCTTCTCGGCGATCTCGTCGGCATTCAGCGGCGCCGGCGAGACGAAGATCAGCGCATAGATCTGGCCGACCGTGCGGTTGATGCCCCAGCGGCTGCCCATCTCACCGAAGTGGGCGACGAAGCTGCGAACGAGCGGCGAGAGAGTGTCCATGTCGCGGATCCTGTCTTGATGACGGTCAAGAGCGTACCGCAATTTTCAGGAATTCTTGAAAACTCAGGATTTCCCGGTCGATTTGGAGGCGGGCGAGCGTGCGGGCGCCACGGCCCCAGCGCCGACGGCTCGTCGCGGCGCAGCGACAATCGCGGGCAGTCGATTCCCGGAGCCTTCGCGTGACCGCCGCTTCCCTCGCCCCGACCCCCGACCCGACCCCGATGCCCACGCCCGCCGCGCTGCGGCTGGGCCATGCCGGATTGCTGCCCTTCGTTGCCGGCGCGATCCTGACCTGGCTGGTGCGCCCCGATGCGCACCCCTACGTGACCGCGGCGCTGTCGGCCTATGCCGCAGTGATCGTTTCCTTCCTCGGCGGCATCCACTGGGGTTTCGCGATGCGCCAGAGCGGCCCGGCCGCCTCGCTGCCGCTGTGGGGCGTGGTGCCCTCGCTGGTGGCCTGGGTGGCGGTGCTGATGCCGGCCTATGCCGGCTGGTGGTGCACGGCGTGATGCTGATCGTCTGCTACCTCGTCGACCGGCGCGTCTACCCCGCGCAGGGCGCGGCCGCGTGGCTCACGCTGCGTTTCCGGCTGACGGCGGTGGCGTCGCTGAGCTGTTTCATCGGCGCAGCCGGGAGCTGAGCGCGCGATGACCATCCACTACCGCATCGACGTCGAGGACGTCCACGCCCACCTGTTCCGCGTCACGCTGCGCGTGCCGCGGCCGGCAAGCTCACAGCGCCTGAGCCTGCCGGTGTGGATCCCCGGCAGCTACCTGGTGCGCGAATTCGCACGGCACCTGTCGGACCTGCGAGCGGAGCAGGGCAGCCAGCCGGTGCCGCTGCGCCAGCTCGACAAGGCGACCTGGGTGGCCGAGTGCGCCGGACGCGGCGAGCTCAGCGTCAGTGCGCTCGTCTATGCCTTCGACACCTCGGTGCGCTGCGCCTTCCTCGATGCGAGCCGCGGCTTCTTCAACGGCACCGGGCTGTGCCTGCGGGTCGAGGGCCGCGAGGCGGAGCCGCATCGCCTGCAGATCGGCACGCTGCCGCGCGGCTGGCAGGTGGCCACGGCGATGCCAGCGGTCAAGGCCGATGCCGCCGGGCGCGGCGTCTACGAGGCGGCCGACTACGACGAGCTGGTCGACCATCCGTTCGAGCTCGGCGCCTTCTGGCGCGGCCGCTTCGGAGCGCATGGCGTGCCGCACGAATTCGTCGTGGCCGGTGCGCTGCCCGATTTCGACGGCGAGCGGCTGCTGGCCGATGCGCGCCGCATCTGCGAGGCGCAGATCGCCTTCTGGCACGGTGCGCGCAAGCCCAAGGTGGCATTCGATCGCTATGTCTTCCTGCTCAACACCAGCGAAGACGGCCACGGCGGCCTGGAGCACCGCGCCAGCACCGCGCTGCTGAGCGCGCGGCGCAACCTGCCCCAGTTGGGCCGCGCCGAGACGAGCGACGGTTATGCCGACCTGCTGGGCCTGATCAGCCACGAGTATTTCCACACCTGGAACGTCAAGCGGCTGCGGCCGGCGGAGTTCGCGCGCTACGACTACACGCAGGAGAACTACACCGAGCTGCTCTGGTTCTTCGAGGGCTTCACCTCCTACTACGACGACCTGTTCCTGCGCCGCTGCGGCCTGATCGACACACCGCGCTACCTGCGCCTGCTGTCGCGCACGCTGACCGGCGTGGCCGGCACGCCGGGCCGCGAAGTGCAGAGCGTGGCCGAGGCGAGCTTCGACGCCTGGGTGAAGTACTACCGCACCGACGAGAACACGCCCAACGCCACGATCAGCTACTACGCCAAGGGCTCGCTGGTGGCACTGGCGCTCGATCTCTCGCTGCGCCGGGACGGCAGCTCGCTCGACGAGGTGATGCGCACGCTGTGGAGCTCCAGCGGCGGCGGGCCGATCAGCGAGGCCGACATCGCGACGGCGCTGCAACGATGCGGCGGCCGCTCGTATGCGAAGGAACTGGCCGAGTGGGTGCACGGCCGCGCTGAACTGCCGCTCAAGGGCCTGCTGTACAGCGCCGGCATCGAGTGGCAGGCGCAGGCGCCGAGCCCTGGCTCAGCGGCTCGGGCTGCGCGTGGCCGAAAGTGCGCTGACCGGCGTGAAGGCCACGCATGTGCTGCGCGGCGGTGCGGCGGAAGCGGCGGGCATCGCCGCCGGCGATGAGATCCTCGCGGTGGCGGGCTGGCGCGTGCGCCGGCTCGACGACGCGTTGCGGCTGCTGGTGCCGGGCCGCGCCGCCGAACTGCTGGTGTCGCGTGACCAGCGCGTGATGGCGCTGAACCTCGTGCTGCCCGCCGAGGCCGGCATCGGCGCGCCGGTGAACCCGGTGGCCGATGCCAAGCCGGGCAAGACGGCGCTGGCGCTGCGCGAGGCATGGCTGGGCCGCTGAGCGGCAGCAATCCGCCGCGACGACGCCTCGCCTTCGCCGCGCTGGTGCTGATCGTGCTCGCGCTGCACGGCGGGCTGGCCGATGCGCTGCGCGATCACATCGGCGAGTTCCGTGGCAACGCCGCGATGCCGCCGCGCATCGAGGTGGCCTACGTCCGGGAACTGGAACCGGCCGCGCCGACGGCCGTCGTGGCGCCGCCTGCACCACCGCCAGCGCCGCCGCGGCGCGTGAAGCCGCCCGCAGCACCGGCCTCGGCGCCGCCACCGCCTCCCACACCGGAACCTCCGCCGCCCGAGCCACCGCCCGAAACGACGGTCGCGGCCGCGCCCCTGAGCCGCTTGCATCGATGCCTGCAGCGCCCCTCGCGGCCGAGGCCCCGGCCAGTGCCTCCTCCGCATCGCCACCGTTCGAATGGCCCGCCTCGACGCGGCTGAGCTACAAGCTCACCGGCAGCGTGCGCGGCGAGGTGAATGGCGATGCGCAGGTGGAGTGGGTGCGCGAAGGCTCGCGCTACCAGTGCACCTGGACGTGACCGTCGGCCTGCCCATCGCGCCGCTGATGACGCGCCGCATGAGCAGCGACGGCGAACTCACCGCGCAGGGCCTCGCACCGCGGCGCTACGACGAAGACACCAAGATCGCCTTTCGCGACCGGCGCCGGCTGACGATGCGCTTCGAGCCCGAGGGCATCGTGATGCCCAATGGCGCTCGCCAGCCGCGCTGGGAGGGCGTGCAGGACACCGCCAGCCAGTTCGTGCAGCTCAGCTGGCTGTTCAGCACGAAGCCCGAGCTGCTGCGCGTCGGCAACACGGTCGACTTCGCGCTGGCGCTGCCGCGCAGCGTCGACCGCTGGGTCTACGACGTCATCGCCGAGGAGCCGGTGGCCACGCACTTCGGCGCGGTCAACGCCTTCCACCTCAAGCCGCGCCGCGTCTCGCGGCCGGGCGGCGATCTGGTCGCCGAAGTGTGGTTCGCGCCGACGCTGCGCTACCTGCCGGCGCGCATCCGCATCGAGCAGGATCCGGAGACCTTCATCGACCTCGCCCTCTCGCGCAAGCCGGAGATCGCCGGGCCCTGACCAGCCCCCGCGGCGCCGTATAGTTTGACGACACAGGAGACCCTCATGAGCTACGAAACCATCCTCGTCGAGACCCGCGGCAGCGGCGAGCGCCGCATCGGCTTCATCACGCTGAACCGCCCCAAGCAGCTCAACGCGCTGAACGACACGCTGATGAATGAACTCGGCGCCGCGCTGAAGGCCTTCGATGCCGACGAATCGATCGGCTGCATGATCATCACCGGCAGCGAGAAGGCATTCGCCGCCGGCGCCGACATCGGTGCGATGGCCACCCGGTCGTACATGGACGTCTACAAGAGCGACTACATCACGCGCAACTGGGAGACGATCCGCACCGTGCGCAAGCCGGTGATTGCCGCGGTGGCCGGCTTCGCGCTGGGTGGTGGCTGCGAGCTGGCGATGATGTGCGACTTCATCATCGCCGCCGATACGGCCAAGTTCGGCCAGCCCGAGATCAAGCTCGGCATCATCCCGGGCGCCGGCGGCACGCAGCGCCTGCCGCGCGCGATCTCCAAGGCCAAGGCGATGGACTGGTGCTGACCAGCCGCATGATGGATGCCGCCGAGGCGGAGCGCGCCGGGCTGGTCTCCCGTGTGGTGCCGGCCGCTGAGCTGATCGACACCACGCTCGCCGCCGCGCAGACCATCTGCGAGTTCAGCGGCCCGAGCGTGATGATGGCCAAGGAGTGCGTGAACCGCGCCTACGAAGGGCCGCTGGCCGACGGCATGATGTTCGAGCGGCGCATGTTCCATTCGCTCTTCGCGACCGACGACCAGAAGGAAGGCATGGCCGCCTTCGTCGAGAAGCGCAAGCCGGCGTTCAAGCAACGCTGAGCCCGGCGCATGGCCTTCTGGCAGCTCCGACCCGCCTGCGGCTGGCCGCGCATGTCGAGCTGCTGTGGGCCCTCGAGCCGCGAGGCGCTGCCTCACGGCCTGGAATGGCTGCTGCCTTCCGGCTGTGCCGATATCGTGATCCCGCTGCACGACGACGCGGTGCTGCGCGCGCCGCAGGGGCGCATCGAGCGGCTGCGCGGCGGAGTGTTCCAGGGCGCCTGCGATGCGGCCGTGCTGCGCGCCACCGGCGGCCGCGCCGATGTCGTCGGCGTGCATTTCCGGCCGGGCGGCGCGGCGGCCTTGTTCGGCGGCGCGGCCGTCGAAGCCTCCGGCCTGAGCGTCGCGCTGGCGGACTTTCCCGGCGAGTGGTCTGCTCGGCGCGAATGCCTGCTGGCCGAGCGAGCCGCCGGCCCGCCTGAAGCGGCTCGAAGCCCTGCTGCACACCCGGCTGGCGGGTGCCCGGACGGACCCGCTCGTTGCCGCCGCGCTGGAGCGACTGCAGGCCGGCGACGGCCGGCTGCGCATCGAGGCGCTGTGCGCCGAATCCGGCCTGGGAGCGACGCGCTTCATCGAGCGATTCCGCGCACAGACCGGGCTGACGCCTAAGCGCTTCGCCCGGCTGCTGCGCTTCAACCGCGCGTTGGCCGCCCTGGCCGGCGCGCATCCGCCATCGCTGGCCGAACTCGCACTGGCCACCGGCCATGCCGACCAGCGCACTTCGCCCACGAGTTCCGACGGCTTGCCGGCGTGACCGCAGCCCGCTACCGGCCGGCGTCGCCGGACCAGCCCCGCCACCTGCCGCAGCGAAGTTTTCTGCAAGACACTCGGCCGCCGCCGGAATAGGCTGGCGCCAGGTCATCTGGAGCTTGCCATGCCCGCCATCCACGAAGTCTTCGCCTACCTCCGTGTGCGCGACAGCGCCGCGGCCATCCGCTTCTACGTGAAGGCCTTCGGGGCCAGCGAGCGCTTCCGGCTCGTCGAGCCGTCGGGCCGCATCGGTCATGCCGAACTGCAGCTCGGCCCCGCGGTGCTGATGCTGTCGGATGCCTTTCCCGAGTGGGGCCTGAGCGCGCCGCCCGGTGACAGCGACATCGGTGCGTCCGTGCATCTTCACGTCGATGATTGCGACGCGGTGGTCGCCGCGGCGGTGGCTGCCGGCGCCACGCTGCTGATGCCGCCGACCGACCAGTTCTATGGCGAGCGCAGCGCTCGCCTGCGCGATCCGTTCGGCCACACCTGGCTGATCGGCCACTCGATCGAGACGCTGACGCCGCAGGAGATGCAGCGCCGCTACACCGCGCTGTTCGAAGCGGGCTGAGCGACGGCGCCATGCGTCAGGGCTGCACCCAGCGCGGGCCTGGCCGTCGAAGACGGCCCGGCGATGGCCCTCGGCATGCAGCTCCAGCCAGTCGAGCGATTCGACGGTCGCGTCGATCACCGCGAAGTAGGCGCGCGTGACCGGCGCATGCGCCGGCGCTGGCCCTGCAGCGGCGCGCCCGGAGGCAGGGGGAGAGGTAATCCTGCGCTGCCGGCGACAGCCGGATGCGCGCCCAGCGCGACGAGGCCGCCAGGCCCGACATCTCCAGCGACAGCCGCACGCGGCAGCGCAGCTGCCAGCCCAGCGCTGGCGACCACATCACCAGCGTGCCGTGCGGGTGGTTGAGCAGCTGGTGCACCTTGCCGGCGCGCTCGTCGGTATAGATCAGCAACTGCACGGTGCGTGCATCGACCTCGCGCAGCACCACCGTGCGCGCATCGGCCCGGTCGCCGTCGATGGTGGCCAGCGCCGGCGTGCGCCACGGGTGCGTCTTGTTCGCGACGCAGCCCGCCAGCTCGTGCCAGATCGCCGCCTCGATCGCGGCCAGCGAATCGAGGCGGTCGCTCATCTCAGGCTTCCTTGCGCAGCGACGGGAACAGGATCACGTCGCGGATGCTCGGGCTGTCGGTCAGCAGCATGATCAGCCGGTCGATGCCGATGCCGCAGCCGCCGGTGGGCGGCATGCCGTACTCGAGTGCGCGGATGAAATCGGCGTCGTAGTACATCGCCTCGTCGTCACCGGCTTCCTTGTTGGCCACCTGGGCCTGGAAGCGCGCCGCCCGGTCCTCGGCGTCGTTCAGCTCGGAGAAACCGTTGGCGTATTCGCGCCCGGTGATGAAGAGCTCGAAGCGCTCGGTGATCGCCGGGTTGGTGTCCGACGCGCGGGCCAGCGGGCTCACCTCGACGGGGTAGTCGATGATGAAGGTCGGATCCCAGAGCTTCTCTTCGACCGCCGCTTCGAACAGGCCGAACTGCAGCTCCGCCAGCGTCCAGTGCGCCGGCGGCTCCTCGCCGAGCGACTTCAGCTTCTCGTGCAGCACCTTGGCGTCGGCGGCCTCCTCGCGCGTGAGGCCGGCGTGCACCACCAGCGCATCCTGCACGGTCAGGCGGGCGAAGGGCTTGTCCAGGTCCACCGCGCGGCCGGCGTAGGTCAGGCTCGCCGAGCCGGTGGCCCTGGCGCGCCGCATGGCGCAGCACCTGCTCGGTGAAGTCCATCAGGTCGTGATGGTTCCAGTAGGCCGCATAGAACTCCATCATCGTGAATTCCGGGTTGTGCCGGACGCTGATGCCTTCGTTGCGGAAATTGCGGTTGATCTCGAACACGCGCTCGAAGCCGCCGACCACCAGCCGCTTCAGATACAGCTCGGGCGCGATGCGCAGGAACATCTCCTGGTCGAGCGCGTTGTGGTGGGTGACGAAGGGCTTGGCGTTGGCGCCGCCGGGAATGGGGTGCAGCATCGGCGTCTCGACCTCGAGGAAGCCGTGCTCGACCATGAAGTTGCGGATCGACGAGACCGCCTTGCTGCGCGCCGTGAAGCGCAGCCGCGCTTCTTCGTCGGTCATCAGGTCGACATAGCGCTGGCGGTACTTCTGCTCCTGGTCGGTCATGCCGTGGAACTTGTCCGGCAGCGGGCGCAGGCTCTTGGTCAAGAGGCGCAGCGTGCGCACGGTGACGGTGAGCTCGCCGGTCTTGGTGCGCATCAGCGTGCCCTCGGCGCCGAGGATGTCGCCCAGGTCCCAGTGCTTGAACTGCTCGTAGACCTCGGCGCCGACGCCGTCGATCGTCACGCGCAGCTGGATGCGGCCGGAGGCGTCCTGCAGCGTCGCGAAACTGGCCTTGCCCATGATGCGCTTGAGCATCATCCGGCCGGCCACGCTGACCACGATGCCCTGCGGTTCCAGCTCCTCGTTCGGCACCTCGCCGTGCTTGCGCTGCAGCTCCAGCGCGCGGTGCCTGGGCTTGAAATCGTTCGGGAAGACCGCGGCGCCCTTGGCCTTGGCCTGCGCACGCAGCGCGGCGAGCTTCTCGCGGCGTTCGGCGATCAGCTGGTTGTCGTCGGGGGCAGGGGCGCTGGCGTGGGCTTCGGTCATGGCGGGGTTCCGGTGGACCGGCGATTTTAGAGGCTGGGGCCTCACTTAAAATGGCGCGCCGCGCCCCGTGGGGGCCCGCCCGGCGCCCCGCCGCCCTCGAAGGCCGATCCCATGCCCTCTCGTCGCTCCCCGGTCACCGATCGCAAGATCCGCTTCGCCCTGGTGGGCTGCGGCCGCATTGCGGCCAACCACTTCGAGGCGATCCGGGCGCACGCCGAGCGCTGCGAACTGGTCGACGTGTGCGATGTCGACCCGAAGGCGCTCGACACCGCGGTGGCGCGCACCGGCGCCCGCGGCCACCGCGACCTGAGCTCGATGCTGGCCGTGACGGACGCCGACTGCGTGATCCTGACCACGCCCAGCGGCCTGCACCCTGCGCAGGCCATCGAGGTGGCGCGCAGCGGCCGCCACGTGATGACCGAGAAGCCGATGGCCACGCGCTGGCAGGACGGCCCGGCGATGGTTCGCGCCTGCGACGAAGCCGGCGTGCGCCTCTTCGTCGTCAAGCAGAACCGCCGCAACCGCACGCTGCAGCTGCTCAAGCGCGCGGTGAGCGAAGAACGCTTCGGCCGCCTCTACATGGTCAGCGTCAACGTCTTCTGGACGCGGCCGCAGAGCTACTACGACAGCGCCGCCCGGCGCGGCACCTGGGAGTTCGACGGTGGCGCGTTCATGAACCAGGCCAGCCATTACGTCGACCTGCTCGACTGGATCGTCGGCCCGGTAGAGAGCGTGATGGCCTACACCGGCACGCTGGCGCGCAACATCGAGGTGGAAGACACCGGCGTGGCGGCGTTGAAGTGGCGCAACGGCGCGATGGGCTCGATCAACGTGACCATGCTCACCCATCCGAAGAACCTGGAGGGGTCGATCACCGTGCTCGGCGAGCGCGGCTCGGTGCGCATCGGCGGCGTGGCGGTCAACCAGATCCAGCACTGGGAATTCGATGCGCCGCACGAGATGGATGCGCAGGTGAACGATGCCACCTACCAGACGAGTTCCGTCTACGGCTTCGGCCACCCGCTGTACTACGACAACGTGATCCAGACGCTGCGCGGCGAGGCCGAGCCGGAGACCGACGGGCGCGAGGGTCTGAAGTCGCTGGAGCTGCTGATCGCGATGTACATGTCTGCCCGCGATGGCAAGCGCGTGAACCTGCCGCTCTCGTACTGAATGACGCCCCCAAGCTCACTTCGTTCGCGGGCCCCCGAGGGGGCGCGTCAGCGCCTTGGGGCGGCCCGGCCGCGCTGACATGGCCACCACCATCCACCCCAGCGCCATCGTCGACGAGGGCGCCGTGCTCGGCGAGGACTGCCGCGTCTGGCACTTCGTGCACATCAGTGCCGGCGCGCGCATCGGCGCACGCTGCTCGTTCGGCCAGAACGTCTTCGTCGGCAACGACGTGAGCATCGGCGACAACGCCCGCATCCAGAACAACGTGTCGATCTACGACGCGGTCACGCTGGAGGACGACGTCTTTTGCGGCCCGAGCATGGTCTTCACCAACGTCTACAACCCGCGCGCAGCGGTCAGCCGCAAGGCCGAATACCGCCGCACGGTGGTTAGGCAGGGCGCCACGCTCGGGGCCAACTGCACGATCGTGTGCGGCAGCACGATCGGGCGCCATGCGTTCGTGGGCGCCGGCGCGGTGGTCAACCGCGACGTGCCCGACTTCGCGCTGATGGTCGGCGTGCCGGCGCGGCAGATCGGCTGGATGAGCCGGCACGGCGAGCGGCTGGCGCTGCCGCTGGCAGGCGATGGCGAGGCCACGTGCCCGGCCACCGGCGAACGCTATGTGCTGCGTGGCGGCGTCTGCTCGCTGGAAGGCGGCGCGGCATGAGCGGCAAGCTCGAGTTCATCGACCTGAAGACGCAGTACGCGGCCCTGAAGGACCGCATCGCCGCGCGCATGCAGGCCGTGCTCGACCACGGCCAGTACATCATGGGCCCGGAGGTCAAGGAGCTGGAGCAGCAGCTCGCGGCGTTCAGCGGCGCGAAGCACTGCATCACCGTCTCCAGCGGCACCGAGGCGCTGCTGATCGCGCTGATGGCGCTCGACCTGAAGCCCGGCGACGAGGTCATCACCTCGCCCTTCACCTTCGCCGCCACGGCAGAGGTGATCGTGCTGCTCGGCGGCGTGCCGGTGTTCGTCGACATCGAGCCCGACACCTGCAACGTCGACTGGCGCGGCATCGAGGCCAAGATCACGCCGCGCACGCGGGCCATCATGCCGGTGAGCCTGTATGGCCGGTGGCCGACATGGACGAGATCAATGCCATCGCCGCGCGGCACGGCCACATCCCGGTGATCGAGGACGCGGCGCAGAGCTTCGGCGCCACCTACAAGGGCCGGCGCAGCGGTAATCTGTCCACCTTCGGCTGCACCAGCTTCTTCCCGAGCAAGCCGCTGGGCTGCTACGGCGACGGCGGCGCCATCTTCACCCACGACGATGAACTGGCCCAGGCCTGCCGCGAGATCCGCGTGCACGGCCAGAGCGCGCGCTACACCCACACCCGCGTGGGCGTGGGCGGGCGCATGGACACGCTGCAATGCGCGGTAGTGCTGGCCAAGCTCGAACGATTCGAGTGGGAACTGCAGCGCCGCCGCGAGATCGGCGCGCGCTACGGCGAACTGCTCGCCGGCAGTGGCATCGAGCTGCTGACCGTGCGGCCCGACCGCGACTGCGTCTGGGCGCAGTACACCGTCTTCGTGGACGACCGCGCGCGCGTGCAGGCTGCGCTGCAGGCGCAGGGCATCCCCACCGCCGTGCACTACCCGAAGCCGCTGCATCACCAGCCGGCTTATGCGCAGCACTGCTGCCCCGAGTGCTGCGAGCACAGCATCGCGGCCGCGGCGCGCGTGATGAGCCTGCCCATGAGTGCGGATCTCGCCGAGGCCGACCAGGATCGCGTGGTGGCGGCATTGAAGGCGGCCGTGGCAGCGACAGGCTGAGGCCGTGACCGACACCCCGGCATCGTCCCGCCTGCTGCGCGCCAGCCTCACGCTGCTGGCCGGCGGTGCGCTGGCGCAGCTGGTGCCGCTGCTGCTCGGCCCCTGGCTCACGCGGCTGTACAGCCCGGAGGCCTTCGGCATCTACCACCTGCTCGCGGCGGCGGCCAACGTGGCCGTGGTGGCCTGCGCGCGCTACGAGTTTGCGTTGCCCAAGGTCACCGACGATGCGGAAGCCGAAGCGTTGCGCACGCTGTGTCTGCGGCTGATCGGCATCGTGTCCGTGCTCGCGGCCCTTGCCGGTGCCGTGTGGGCAGCGGGCATCGGCGCTGCCGGCCGCTGTGGCTGGGGCCTGCCGTGGCGTTGCTGGCAATGCTCTCGCTGGCCACGCTGAACGCCACGCGCGCGCAGCGCTATCACGCGCTGGCCTGGGCGCGGGTGCTGCAGCATGGTGGCGGTGCGCTGCTGCAGGGCGCCGCCGGCGTGATCGGTGCGGGTGTGCAGGGACTGATCGTTGGGCCGGTGGTGGCCGCCGCGGTCGCGATGGCGGCGCTCGGCTGGCCCGGGCCGGCGCGCGCCGCGCGCGAGCGCTGGCAGGCGGTGGCCCGTGCGCACCGCGACTTTCCCCTGCTGAATACGCCGCATGCCTTTCTCGGCGCGCTGCAGGACACGCTGGCCATCGCGCTGGTCGCTGCGCACCAGGGTGTGGCCGCCGCCGGGGCCTGGGGCCTCGCGCTGCGCTACCTGAAGGCGCCGGCCACGCTGGTGGGCAGCGCGGTCTCGCAGGCGCTCTATCCGCAGCTCGCGCAAGCCGGCTGCACGGTGGCCGGTCGCGCACTGGTGATCCGCACGATGGGCCTGCTGGCGCTGATCGCCGCGCCGCTGGTGCTGGCGCTGTGGCTCGCCGCACCGCCCGTCTTCGCCTGGGCCTTCGGCGCCGAATGGCGCAGCGCCGGCGAACTGGGCCGTGCGCTGGCGCTGTACATCGGCATGCACTTCATCGCCTCGCCGCTGAGCGTGGTCACGCTCGCGTGGAATGCGCAGGCCTGGGCGCTGAAGCTGGCGCTGATCGGGCAGGCGCTGTTCGTGATCGCGCTGCTGGCGGGGCTGATGGCGGACGGCCTGCGCGGCGCCGGCTGGGCCGTGTCGCTGGCGATGACGCTGTATTTCGGCTGGTACTTCTTCAGCCTGGCCCGCTGGCCGGTGGAGGGGGCGTGATGCTGCGCGCGTGGCTCAACCGCTGGCGTCGACGCCTCGTGCAGGCGCTGCTGCACCGCGTGGTGTTCGGCGAGAGCTCGCAGGGCCGGGCGCTGCCGAACACGCGCATCGCGCCTTCGACCTGCATCGAGCACGAATCGAAACTGCAACTCGCCGACCACGTCTTCATCGGCCCCTTCTGCTTCATCGAAGCCAGCGGCGGCGTGGCGATTGGCGAGGGCACGCAGATCACGCACCACGTCAGCATCGTCACGCACAGCTCGCACCGCGCCCAGCGGCTGCTCGGGCGGGCGTATGTCGACTGGAACGGGCCGAAGCCGGGCTGGATCGCCGGGCCCGTCGCGATCGGCCCCTACTGCTTCATCGGCCCGCATTCGCTGCTCGAAGCCGGCACCACGCTCGGCCGCGGCTGCATCGTGCGCGCGGGCAGCGTGCTGCGCGGCTCCTTCCCGGAGTTCTCGGTGATCGCCGGCAACCCGGCCGTGGTGGTGGGCGACTCGCGCGACGGCGATCGGCGCTGGCTCGACGCCCACCCCGATCTGCGCGCCCATTACGACGCCTGGGCCGGCGAGCGCGGCGTGCGATGAGGCTCGTGCTGCTCGGCGACGGTGAGAGCCCGCACCTGGAGAAGTGGGCCCGTGCGCTTGCGCCGCGGGTGGAGTTGTGGGCGGCGTCGTCGCGGGGCTTCACGTCGGGGTTTGCTGCACTGGTGCCTGAAGCTCGTCGTCTCGCACTCGGCACGCGGCCCGACGTCGCCGGCGGCAACGTCGGCGTGCTTCGGCATCTTCCGCAGCTCACGCGCTGGTTGAAGGGCGTGCGCGCCGACTGGATCCACGCCCACTACCTGACGTCGCACGGCACGCTGGCACGGCTGGCCGCGCGCGCTGGGTGCGCCGGGGCGGCTCGTCGGTTCGGCCTGGGGCAGCGACATCCTCGTCACGCCGCAGCGCAGTGCGATGGCGCGCTGGCTCACGTCGCGCGTTCTGAAGGCTTGTGCGCTGACGACCAGCGACTCGCAGGTGATGGCCGATCGCATGCGCGAACTCGGTGCCGGCGAGGTGATGGTGTTTCCGTTCGGCCTGGAAAGCCTGCCGCCGCCGGCCGGGCGCAAGGACGACATGCTCTTCTTTGCCAACCGCGGGCTGGAGCCGATCTACCGGCCGCAGCGCGTGCTGGAGGTCTTCGCCGACGTGGCGCGCGCCGGCCGCAGGCGCGGCTCGTGGTCGCGCACGATGGTTCGTTGCGCGCCCAGCTCGCGCAGCAGGCCATCGGGCTCGGCCTCGCCGATTGCGTGCGCTTCGTCGGCCGCCTCTCGCGCGACGAACAGGATCGCCACTACGACGAGGCCCGCTGGTATCTCAGCCTGCCGGGCAGCGACTCGGTCTCGGTCTCGGTGCTCGAGTCGATGGCGCATGGCTGCGTGCCGCTGCTGTCCGACCTGCCGGCCAACCGCGAACTCGTGCGCGACGGCGACAACGGCCTGATCGTGGCCGACGACGGCGCGCCGATCGCGCCGCGGCTCGAAGCGCTGCGGCCGCGCGCCGGCGCCATCGCCGAGGCCAACCGTCGCTGGGTGGGCGAGCACGCGCTGTTCCCGCAGGCCGTCGATCGCTTCGTCGCGCGGCTGCAGGCCCTGCAGGAGGCCGGCGCATGAACATCCTGCTGATCAACCACTACACCGGCTCGCCGAGCCACGGCATGGAATACCGCCCCTACCACCGGCGCGCGAGTGGGTGAAGCTGGGGCATCGCGTGCAGATCGTCGCGGCGACCTTCTCGCACGTGCGCAGCGTGCAGCCAGCCGCGGCCGGTGACGAGGTGATCGACGGCATCGCCTACCACTGGATCGAGACGCCGCCATACCAGGGCAACGGCCTCGGCCGCGTGCTGAACATCTGGGCCTTCCTGCGCGCACTGTGGCGCGAGGCGCCGCGCTGGGCCGACGAGTTCCGGCCTGATGCGGTGATCGCCTCCAGCACCTACCCGATGGACATCTGGGTGGCCCGCCGCATCGCGCGCCGCTGCGGCGCACGCCCTGGTGCATGAGGTGCATGACCTGTGGCCCGCGTCGCCGGTGGAGCTCTCGGGCATGTCGCGCCGCCACCCGTTCATCGTGCTGTGCCAGAAGGCGGAAGACGACGCCTGCCGCGATGCCGACCGTGTGGTCTCGCTGCTGCCCAAGGTCGGCCCGCACCGGCCTCGCGAGGGCTGGACCTGAAGAAGCTGCACATCGTGCCCAACGGCATCGTGCCCGACGACTGGGCAGCCGAGCCCGCGCCGCTGAACGACGTACTGCGCGAGCACCTCGCGGCACAGCGCGCGGCCGGCAAGCTGCTGGTGATCTACGCCGGCTCGCACGGCGAGCCCAATGCGCTGGACGTGCTGCTCGACGCGGCAAAGCAGCTCGCCGAGGCGCCGCTGGCCTTCGTGCTGGTGGGCGGTGGCCACGAGAAGCAGCGCGGTGGTGGCGCGCGTGGCCGCCGAGGGCATCACCAACGTCGCGATGTTCGACCCGATCCCGAAGTCGCGGATTCCGGCGCTGCTGCGCGAGGCCGACATCGCCTACATCGGCTGGAAGCGCCAGCCGCTGTACCGCTTCGGCATCGCGCCGAACAAGCTGATGGACTACATGATGGCCGGCGTGGCCGTGCTGCATTCGGTGGAAGCCGGCAACGACCCGGTGGCCGAGGCTGGCTGCGGGCTGACCGTGGCGCCCGAGTCGGCGTCCGCGGTGGCGGCGGGCCTGCGCCAACTCGCGGCCTTGTCGCCGGGCGCCCGCCGCGCGATGGGCGAACGCGGGCGTGCCTTCGTGCTGGCGCACCACACCTACCCGGTGCTGGCCCGCCGCTTCCTGGAGGCGATCGCATGAGTGCCGGCCACGAGCCCGAGGAACTGGCCAGCCGCTATGCGCGCGCGCTGCAGCGGACGCCCGCTACGGCCCCTTGCAGGCCGACGTGATGGCCACGCTGCACGAGCGCCAGCGTGCCCTGCGTGCACTGCTGCTGCGCCATGGCCGGGTGGATACCGCGTCGCTGCGCCTGATCGAAGTGGGCTGCGGTGCCGGCGGCAACCTGCTGGAGCTGCTGCGGCTGGGCTTCCGGCCCGAGCATCTGCAGGGCGCGGAGCTGCTGCCGCAGCGCACGGCGCAGGCGCGCGAGCGGCTGCCTTCTGGGCTTGTGCTCCACGGCGGCGACGCCTGCGCGCTGGCGCTGCCGGATTCCTCGCAGGACATCGTCTTCGTCTCCACCGTCTTCAGCTCGCTGCTCGACGACGCCTTCCAGCAGCGCCTGGCCGAAACGATGTGGCGCTGGCTGAAGCCGGGCGGCGCGGTGCTCTGGTACGACTTCACCGTCGATAATCCGGCCAACCGCGACGTGCGCGGCGTGCCGCTGGCGCGCGTGCGGGAACTCTTTCCTGCCGGCCGCATCGATGCGCGGCGCGTGACGCTCGCACCGCCGATCGCGCGTCGCGTCGTCCGCCTGCATCCGGCGGCTTACAGCCTGTTCAACACGATCCCGCTGCTGCGCACCCACGTGCTGGCCTGGATCGAAAAGCCTTCGCCATGAGCTCCGCCCCGTTCCTGCCCTTCGCACTGCCCGATATCGGCGACGACGAGGTCGCCGAGGTCGTCGACACCTTGCGCTCGGGCTGGGTGACCACGGGGCCGAAGACGCGCCGCTTCGAGGAAGACTTCGCGGCGTGGCTGGGCGACCCGTCGCTGCATGCACTGGCCGTCAACTCGGCCACCGCCGGCCTGCACCTCGCGCTGGAGGCACTGGGCATCGGCCCGGGCGACGAGGTCATCACCACCACCCACACCTTCACCGCGACGGCCGAGGTGGTGCGCTATCTCGGTGCCGACGTGGTGCTGGTCGACATCGACCCGGCCACGCTGTGCATCGACGTCGATGCAGTGGAACGCGCCATCACGCCGCGCACGAAGGCGGTGATCCCGGTGCATTACGCCGGCCTCGCCGCCGACATGCAGCGCCTGATCCCGCTGGCGCGAAAGCACGGGCTGAAGATCGTCGAGGACGCCGCGCATGCGCTGCCCACCACCTGTGGCGGCCGGCTGATCGGCACGCTCGACAGCGACGCCACCGTGTTCAGCTTCTACGCCAACAAGACGATCACCACCGGCGAAGGCGGCATGGTGGTCGTGCGTGACGAGGCGCTGGCCGGCGCATCAAGGTGATGCGCCTGCACGGCATCAGCCGCGACGCCTTCGACCGCTTCACCGCCAAGGTGCCGAGCTGGTACTACGAGATCGTCGCGCCCGGCTTCAAGTACAACCTGACGGACATCGCTGCGGCACTGGGCATCCATCAGCTCAGGCGTGCGCGCGAGTTCCAGGCGCGCCGCGAGGCGGTGGCGAAAGCCTATGCGGGCGAACTCGCCGGGCTGCCGCTGGTGCTGCCGCCCGGGCCAGCCGAGGGCGATCTGCACTCGTGGCACCTCTATGTGGTGCGCCTGGGCGACGAAGCGCGCATCGGCCGCGATGCCTTCATCGAGCAGTTGTTCGCCGCCGGCATCGGCTGCAGCGTGCATTACGTGCCGCTGCACCTGATGCCGTACTGGCGCGACCGCTACGGCCTGCGCCCCGAGCAGTTTCCGCACAGCCAGCATGCCTACGAGCGGCTGGTGAGCCTGCCGATGTATTCGCGCATGACCGAGGCCGACGTGGCCCGCGTGGCCGCCGCGGTGCGGCAGGCGCTGAACGCCTGAGGCGATGCTCAAGCGCGTGGTCGACGTCGTCGCGTCGGCGGCCGGCCTGCTGGTGCTGGCGCCGCTGTTCCTGCTGATCGCGCTGGCCATCAAGCTCGAATCGCCGGGGCCGGTGTTCTTCCGTCAGGAACGCGTGGGGCGCTTCGGCCGGCCGTTCCGCATCTTCAAGTTCCGCACGATGACGGTGGCGCCGCCCACCGGCGGCGTGCCGCTCACGGTGGCCGGCGACCGCCGCATCACGCGCGTGGGCGCGCTGCTGCGCAGGACCAAGCTGGATGAACTGGCCCAGCTGATCGACGTGCTGCGCGGCACGATGAGCCTGGTCGGCCCGCGGCCCGAGGTTCCGCGCTACGTGGCGCACTACCCGCCCGAGTGGCGCGAGCGGCTGCTCTCGGTGCGGCCGGGCATCACCGATTTCGCCTCGGTGCGCTACCGCGACGAGAACGACCTGCTCGCTGCGGCCAGCGACCCGGAGCGCGAATACATCGACGTCATCCTGCCGACCAAGCTGCGCTATGCGCTGCACTACGTCGAGCGGCCCAGCCTCACCAACGACCTGCGCGTGCTCGGCCTGACGCTGCGCACGGTCTTCGTTCCCACCCTTCCGTCCCCCACGAGGATCCTCGGCATGAACGACCGGAAACTCTGGCTCTGGCTCGACCAGGCGATGTCGGCGCTGCACCCGCGCAACCGCGCGATCGCGATGCTCGTGGATGCGTTGGTCATCCTCGCCGGCTGGCACCTCATGTACCTGTTCCGCCTCGGCTTCGAGCGCTGGCAGCCAGGGCGCCCGCCCTACGACGATGCGGTGTCCGCCGGCGTGGTGCTGTGCTATCTGCTCTTCCTCGCCATCACCGGCGTGCCGCGCGGGCCGTGGCGCTTCTTCGGCTTCGACGACTTCAAGCGCATCGCGCTGGCCTGCCTGCTGGCCGGCACGATCAGCGCGGTGGCGGTGCTGATGGCGCAACTGGTGGGCGTGGCGCGCGCGGTGCTGCTGCTGCACCCGTTCTTCTGCATCCTGATGCTCAGCCTGGTGCGCATGGCCTACCGCATGGTGTGGGAGCAGGCGCGCTCCGTGGCCGGCGGCGTCGAGGGCGAGCCGCGCCGCGCCATCGTGCTCGGCGCGGGCGAGGCGGCCCGGCGGCTGCTCGGCGCCATTCACCGGCGCGACGGATGGACGGTGCTGGCGCTGCTCGACGACGACGCCGCCAAGCAGGGCCTGCGCATCGGCGGGGTGACGGTGCAGGGCACCATCGCCGACGTGGTGCTGCCGCACCTGCTGGCCGGTGCCACGCACATCATCGTGGCCATGCCCGGCGCCAGCGCCGAGCGGCGCGAGCAGGTGATCGAGCTGGCGCGCCAGACCGGGCTCACGGTGATGAGCGTGCCCAGCCGGCTCGAACTGCACGACGCCCCGCAGGCGCTGCCCACCTAGAATCTTCGCCATGGCTCACAGCGGGACTTTCGACGCACAGCGCGTGCTGCAGCTCGCCTCCGAAACCTTCGACATCGAGGCGCGGGCGTTGCTCGGCCTGAAGGCGCGCCAGGGCGATGCCTTCGTTCAGGCCGTGCGCAGCGTGCTCGACAGCCGCGGCCGCGTGGTCGTGATGGGCATGGGCAAGAGCGGTCACGTGGGCCGCAAGATCGCCGCCACGCTGGCCTCCACCGGCACGCCGGCGATGTTCGTGCACCCCGCCGAAGCCAGCCACGGCGACCTTGGCATGGTGACAGCGGGTGACGTGGTCCTGGCGATCTCCAACTCCGGCGAGAGCGATGAGCTCGCCGCCGTGGTGCCGGCGATCAAGCGCCTTGGCGTCACGTTGATCGCGATGACCGGCCGCGCCGAGAGCACGCTGGCGCGGCACGCCGACATCGTGCTGTCCAGCGCCGTCGACCAGGAGGCCTGCCCGCTCAACCTCGCACCGACGGCCAGCACCACGGCGCAGATGGCGCTCGGCGACGCATTGGCCGTGGCATTGCTCGATGCACGTGGCTTCCGCGAGGAAGACTTCGCCCGCTCGCATCCCGGCGGCGCGCTCGGCCGCAAGCTGCTCACGCACGTGCGTGACGTGATGCGCAGCGGCGAGGCCGTGCCGCGCGTGGCCCCCGACACCGCACTCGTCGACATGATGCGCGAGATGACCCGCAAGGGCCTGGGCGCGACGGCGGTGGTGGAAGCCGACGGACGCATCGCCGGCATCTTCACCGACGGCGACCTGCGCCGCCTGATCGAACGCGGCGCCGATCTGCGATCGCTGACCGCGCGCGACGTGCTCTACCCGACACCGAAGACCGTGCGCGACGATGCGCTCGCGGTCGACGCGGCCGACCTGATGGAGCAGCATCGCATCACCAGCGTGCTGGTGGTCGACGGACTTGGGCGCTGGTCGGCGCCCTTAATTCGAATGATCTGATGCGCGCCAAGGTGATCTAGCTGTGATGTTCCGATAGGTTGTTCATCCGTTCCTGATTTGGGAAGCTGGGGTTGTCGAGACCTCCCGCAACCTGGACAGGAGAACGGATGAACAGCCACAAGCATGCGAGATTGACTGCCAAAGGTCGAGCCCTGCTGGTCAGCAGAGTGCTGAACGAGGGTTGGACGATGTCCGCCGCGAGTGAGGCGGCAGGCGTGAGCAAGCGCACCGGCTTCAAGTGGCTGGCCCGCTTCAAGGCGGAAGGTGCGGCAGGCCGGCCGATCGCAGTTCTCGTCCGAAGCGCAGCCCACGAGCGCTGACGGCCCAAAAGCAAGCGCAGCTGGAGGATCTACGGCGCCGCCGCTGGCCGCTATGGCGAATCGCCGAGCAGGCCGGCTGCGGTGTGGCGACGGTCAGCCGTTGCATGAAACGATTGGGACTGTCCCGACTGAAGTCGCTGGAGCCGCCGCAGCCCGTGGTGCGCTACGAGCGCGCAGCTGCAGGCGAGCTGCTGCACCTGGATACCAAGAAGCTCATGCACATCGATGGCATCGGCCACCGCATCACCGGCGACAGACGCACGACCAAGCGCGGCATCGGCTGGCAGATGGTTCACCGGCGATCGATGACCACTCGCGTGTGTCGTTCGCGCAGGTGCTGCCCGACGAGACGACCGATAGCTGCGTGCAGTTCCTGCGCCAAGCGGTGGCCTACTACGCCAGCCTGGGCGTGCGCATCGAGCGCGTGATGACAGACAACGGCACGGGCTACAAGAACACCTTCAAGGCTGCCTGCGACGAACTCGGCATCCGGCACATCAAGACTCGGCCCTACACCCCCAAGACCAACGGCAAGGCCGAGCGCTTCGTCCAGACCAGCTTGCGCGAGTGGGCCTATGCCCAGCCCTACGTCAGCTCAGCGCAGCGCGAGGCCGCTCTGCAGCCCTTCCTGCACCGCTACAACTGGCATCGGCCACACTCCGCCCTGAACCGCCAGCCGCCCATGACCCGCATCCCGGCCGTGAGCAACCTCTTGGAACTCAACATCTAGCGCGTCATCTTTGTCACTGTATGTCAGATCCGGAAGCCGATATTTGAGCATTTTGTCATTTGCTTGGCTTTTTGATACTTTTTCACCGGTTCCGCGGTCCCGCAAGGCGGCATCATCGTTTCGATGTTGCCTTTGCCCATTTCCTCTTCTGTCGCGTCGTTTTGCTCGGCTCTCGCTGCTGCTGTGCGCGGCATCGGGTCGCGTGCCGCCCGCGTCGACTGGTTCGGACCTGCGCTGGGTCTGAGCCTCGCGGTGGCCGGGTGCGGTGGTGGAGGAGCCGACCCTGTGCCGCCGGTGCGCATCGACATGTCGAGCGAGGTGGCCAGCCTTCGGTACGAGCAGTGCGGGGGCGTGACAATCTCGCTGTCCGAGCCGGTCAAGCCACTGAGCATCGCTGACTTCACCGCAAAGGGGGAGCGATCTCGGGCCTGGTCGAACAATCGGCGCAGCGCTACCGGCTCGAGGCGTGTTCGACCGCGACGGCGGGTCATGTCGAGGTCAGTCTTGCGCCACGGCGGGTGCTGAACGTGGCGGGCACGGCGACCAACACCCAAGAGGCGGCCGTGAGGATTGCCATCGACCCGCGGCCACCGATCGAGTTCGCGCAGGAGTATGCGCCGCTGCGCTATGCGCCGGAGGATCGCTACTCGTACTACTCGCCCGGCAACGGGAC
This sequence comes from Piscinibacter aquaticus, assembly GCA_007994965.1. GTDB lineage: Bacteria > Pseudomonadota > Gammaproteobacteria > Burkholderiales > Burkholderiaceae_C > Piscinibacter > Piscinibacter aquaticus. The sequence continues at coordinate 600,008 of VOPW01000001.1, forward strand.
GGTGAATGTCTTTCTCACGGATACGATGCCCGTGGAGGCCCGCGCCATCGGGGAGCCGTTTCCCGCTGGATTTCTCGTGATGATCCAGTTCCAGAAGGCGCTGGTGAACTTCGATTCGACGGGCAACCCGCTCTGGTCGTTCCCCAGCGCGGGGCGGTTCGTCACGGTCAACGACGACGAGATCTTCGTCAGCGACATTGACGATGTCCACGTGGTCGACGTCCTCGACACGACCGGACAGAAGACCGCCGTTCTGCGCTTCGACCGTGAAGTGAACTATGCCAAGGCGGTGGGCGACAGGCTGATCGTGGTCTACAACGACGTAGGCCCCGCCGAAGTGTTCCGGTGGGGACCGGATCACCGACTCGGAGAGAAGCTGTTCAGCAGCGTGAACGTCTCTTACGGACGCTCGGCGGAGCTCTCCGGCGATCGCATTGCCATCGCTGACACCTATGGACAGCAGGTCGTGGTCCAGTCGATCAGCAGCGGCGCCGTCCAGTTTGAGAGTCCCGCGGCCTTTCCCAATGGCATCACCTGGCGCGGCGATTTTCTCTACGTCGTCGAAGAGCACCTCGACCGCGTCGTCGCCTTGAACCTTGGCGACGGCAGCAAGCACGTCGTCCTTGCACCTCCCACGCCGGATCGCTGGAACAGCGGCATGACCCTGAGCGGCCTCGTCGACGGCTACTGCGGAGAAGGAACTGCCTACCCGCGCTCCATTGCCTCCGACATCTGTTCAGGCGAGTTCACTCTCTATGCGCCCAACGGCATCCATCTCGAACAGGACGGCATGTGGGTGGCCGACACGGACAACGCGCGGGTCATCTACGTCGGTGCCGACCATAAGATGTCGATCCTGACCGGCCTGAACGGGCCGGTGAATGTCGTGCCGATCCATTGACCGGCGCCCGCCGGCTCCCGAGTGACGCGCTATTCAGCTGCTGCGGCCCGCCAACGCCGCCTCGGCTTCGGCGTTGACTTCCTCGGCCGCACGGTACTCCGGCACCAGATTGCGCAGCTGGCGGATCATCGCCTCGCCATCGTTGGCGTCGCATGCCTGGCGCAACGCCAGCAGCATCTTGTCGAGCAAGGCCGGATCGATATGACGCTCGCGCGCGCACATGATGCGCGGGTGGCCGCTCGGAGCGACATCGTCGCCGATCAATAACTCCTCGAACAGCTTCTCCCCGGCCGCAGACCGACGGCTCGGATCTCGATGTCGCCTGCCGGGTGGTCCGCGGTCTTCTCGGTCAGGCCCGAGAGCCGGATCATCGAACGGGCCAGATCCACGATGCGCACCGGCTCACCCATGTCGAGCACGAAGACTTCGCCCCCTGCGCCATGGCACCAGCCTGGATGACCAGCTGCGCCGCCTCCGGGATCAGCATGAAGTAACGGATGATGTCCGGATGGGTGATGGTGATGGGGCCGCCGTTGCGGATCTGCCGGCGAAACAGCGGCACCACCGAGCCCGACGAGCCGAGCACATTGCCGAATCTCACCATCGAGAAGCATGTGCGTGCGCCGGGGCGCAGCGCCGCGGCCTGCATGACCAGCTCCGCGACGCGCTTGACGTTCCCATCACGTTCGTCGGACGGACCGCCTTGTCCGTCGAGATCAGCACGCAGGTCTCGACCGCGGCTTCGGCCGCGGCGGCGCGCGACGGCGAGGGTGCCGAAGACGTTGTTGCGCAGGCCCTGCTGCATGTTGTGCTCGACCAGCGGCACATGCTTGTAGGCGGCAGCGTGGTAGACCGTCTGCACGCGATGCCCGGTCATCACGTCGCGCAGCAGCGCTTCGTCGAGCACCGAGCCCAGACAGGCGACGATGCGAGTGCCGTGCGCCACCGGCTGCAGTTCATGGTCGACCGAGTACAGCGCGAACTCCGAATGGTCGAGAAGCACCAGCTCGCTCGGGTGCTGGGAAAGGATCTGACGGCAGAGCTCGCTGCCGATCGAGCCGCCCGCCCCTGTCACCAGCACCACCTTGCCGGTGATGTTCCGAGCGAACAGCTTGGCATCCGGTGGCACGGGATCCCGGCCCAGCAGGTCGGCGACATCCACCTCGCGGATGTCGGAGATCGCGGCCTTGCCATCGACGAGTTCCACCAGGCCCGGCAGGATCTTCACCGGCAGCCCGGACTCCTCGACCCGCTGGATCAACCGGCGCTTCTGGGTGGAACTGGCCGAAGGAATGGCCACCACGATCTGCTCGATCTCGTGCCTGAACGCCGCCCCGGCCGGTCGTCGGGCCCGTACACGCGCAGACCGGCCACGGTCTTGTTCTGCAGATCGCTGCGATCGTCCAGAAAGCAGACCGGGCGGTACTCGGTGCTGAACGACATGCTGTAGGCGAGCTGGGCACCCGCCGCGCCGGCACCATAGATGGCGGTCCGAACGCGCGCCCGGCCGGCGGGCCTCAGGCCCCGGTGCAGGAGCGAGCGCGCAGCGAACCTCGACGTGACGACGTAGGCGAATGCGATGAACCAGTAGATCAGCAGCGCCGAGCGTGGCAGCGCCCGCAGATCCAGCGCCAGGGCCACCAGATAGATGCCGAGCACCGCCAGACCCAGTGCGATCCCCGAGGCGAGCACGACGCGCAGGTCGATGTAGCGCACCACGGTCCGGTACAGGCCGGCGAGGGCAAGCGCCGGCAATGTCAGCAGCGCCAGCGTGGTCTGAAGCCCGGGCGAAGCCCCCGCCATCGTGCTGAATGACCCCAGTCGCAGTGCAACGGCCAGGGACATGCACATCGACAGACAGAGTGCGTCGCAGCCCACCATGATCAAAGCCTTGGCCCGCGGCGAGGCCGGCTCAGCGTCTTCAACATTCGGTTCATGGGCGCTCGTGGGACAGGGGTGGTTTGCCGGTGCGGCTGCTCCCGGGCGCGCATGATAGTCTTCCCGGGCTCCAGCCCCGTCCAGTGACCGTTGTTCCAGACCGCACCTTTGCGCATGCTCACTTCCCCGCTCCGACTTCTGTTCATCACCAACCAGCCGGAGGTGGCTGCCTATGTGTGCGCGCGGGGAGTGGACCGGGTGTTCGTCGATCTCGAAGTGCTGGGCAAGCACGAACGGCAGGGGCATCTGGACACCGTGATCAGCCGCCATTCGCTCGCCGATGTGACGCGCGTGCGCGAATCCGTCCCGCCAGGAAAGCTCCTGGTTAGAGTCAATCCTGTCAACCCGGGCAGCGCCGAAGAAGTCGACGAGGTGCTGCGGCGCGGCGCGGATGTGGTGATGCTGCCGATGTTCCGCACCCCGGCAGAGGTCGAAACCTTCTGCGCTCTCGTGGCAGGTCGCGCGCGGGTGTGTCTTCTGGTCGAGACGCTGGGGGCGATGGAGAGCCTGGGGAGATTCTCCGGGTGCGCGGCGTCGACGAGGTCCACATCGGGCTGAATGACCTGCACCTGGAGATGAAATGCAGGTTCATGTTCCAGCCGCTGGCCGACGGACACGTCGATCGCATGGCGGCGCTCTTGCGGGACGCGCAGATCCCCTTCGGCATCGGCGGCGTCGCGCGCGTCGGCGAAGGGCTGCTGCCTGCCGAGCTGCTGCTGGCCGAGCATGCGCGCCTGGGTTCCACTGCCGCAATCCTCTCGCGCACCTTTCATCGTCAAGCCCGCAGCGTGCACGAGATCGAGGCCCAGATGGACTTTTCCGACGAGGTCCGCAAGCTGCGCGAGGCCTACCGGGCCCACTGCGCGGCAGAACCCGCGGTGCTCGAATCGCAGCACGCGCGGGTTCGTGCCATCGTCGAGCAGATCGTCGCGAAAGCGGCCGCGACAGGCTCCGGGAACACGACCGCGACGGGCAATGCCAACGGCTGATGGTGGGTTGCGCATCGGCCGGTGGGTGATCGGCGCGGGTGCACTGCTGGGGGGCGCTTCTGGCGGGTCGGCTCAGCGGGTTGCTCCGCGAGATGGAGCTCGCCGCGACATTCGGCGTGTCCAGCGGCGCAGATGCCGCGGTGCTGCTGCTGACCCTGCCGGACCTGCTGGTCAACCTGCTGCTGTCCGGAGGGCTCACCGCCGCGCTCGTGCCGCGCCTGCGTGCGCTGGCCCCCGATCAGGCGCAGGTGCTGATGCGGCAGACGTTGTCCGGAGTGCTCGCCCTGTTCGGCGGGCTGGCCGTCCTGCTCGCGATCTGGCCAGGCGCGTGGTTCGCGCTGCTGGCGCCCGGTCTGCCCGCGCAGGCGCTGCCGCCCGTGGCCGCCCTGGTCGCCACGGCGGCGGCGATTCCCCTGACGGCCGCTGCGGGTGTGACGACCGCCGGCTTGAACGCTTCGCAGCGATTCCTCGTGGCCGGATGCGGGACGCTGTTCTTCAACCTGGTCGTGATCGCCGCCCTGGTGGCCGGACGGCACGGCATGGCCGCGCCGCTGATCGCATTGGGCCTCGGCATTTGCGCCGGTGCGGCGTTCCGGCTCGCGACACAGCTGTTCAGCCTGCCGGGAGGCTGGCTCGGGCCGTCCCACGGCAATCGCCGCCGGACAGGACCTTCGTGCGCGGGTTCCTCGCGGCCGCGTTGTCAGCGTCGCTCATCCTGCTCGTGCCGGTGATCGTGCGCGCACTCGCGTCGACCACGGCGGCCGGCGCCATCGCGGCGATGAACTACGCACTGAAGCTGGCCGAGCTCCCGGCGGGCGTGCTGGTCACGTCGGTCGCCACAGTGGCCCTGGCGCGGCTCAGCGGGCACTACGGCGGAGGGGATGCTGCAGCCGCGCGAACATCGCTGCACGAGGGGCTGCAACGCTCGATCACGAACGCGACGGGCGCCGGGCTCGTGATGGCCTACTTTGCCGATGCCATCGTGCAACTGGTCCTGGGGCGCGGCGCGATGGGACCGACCGAAGTGCAGCGGGTCGTCGATCTGTCGCGACTGCTGATGGCGGGCCTGCCGTTTCTCGCCGTGTCCAGCATGGCGACAGCCGATCTGAACGCCCGCGAACGGCCGCAAACCGTTCTCCGGGTCACGCTGGCCTGTCTGCTGCTTCTGCCGGTGCTGGCGCTCCCGGGCGTCGTCTGGAATTCGGAGGTTCTCCTGGCTGCGGCGGTCGTGGGCTTCCAGGCGGTCCATGCGGCGGCCCTGGCATACGCGAGCGGGCTGACGCGCGCGGAAGGCCGTCAGTGGCTGAACGCTAAAATGGCGGGCTTGCTCGGAACAGCCCTGGCACTGGTGGCATGCTTCATCGCCCTGGATCGAATGTTCTCGGGTGGCCACAGTGTCGTCAGGCTGGCACTGGCATCCCTGGCTCTGCTCTCGATCATCGTGTTGCCGCATCGACTCCTCGCGCCACCGCGCCGATCGAAAGATTCCCGTTCATGAAGCGCCTGCTCGACCTCGTGATGTCTCTTGTCGCCGTCGTCCTCGCACTGCCCCTTCTGGTGGCCGTCGCGCTCGGCGTCCGATTGCAGGATGGCGGCCCCAGTCTGTTCGGGCAGCGACGCGTCGGCCTGGGCGGCCGCGAGTTCCGCATGTGGAAGTTCCGCAGCATGGTCGTCGACGCCGACCGGCTCGGTGGCTACTCCACGGCCGAGCGCGATCCTCGCATCACGCCGCTGGGTCGCTGGATCCGCCGTACCAGCGTGGACGAACTGCCTCAGGTGTTCAACGTGCTGACCGGCGACATGAGCATCGTCGGGCCCCGCCCTGACGTGCCGGCCCAGCGCAGCCTTTACACCGACGAGGAATGGCAGCTGCGCCACAGCGTACGGCCGGGCATCACCGGACTGGCCCAGGCCACGCTGCGCTCGGAGGCAACGCCGGAGCAGCGCAAGGCGCTCGATCTGGAGTACGCGAGGTCGGCGTCGCTGGCTCTGGATCTTCGGATCATCCTCCTGACCGTCAGGCAGGTTCTCTTCAAGGGCGGTAACTGACGTGTGCGGCATCTTCGGCTACTTCGACCGTGACGCGCGCTCCATGGATGCGCAGACGCTGCGCGCCATGGGCGAGGCCATCCGCCACCGCGGCCCGGACGACCAGGGTGTGTCTGCAGGGCAGGGCGTGGCGCTCGGGAACCAGCGCCTGTCGATCATCGACATTGCCGGAGGGCACCAGCCGTTTGTCTCCGATGACGGCCAGATCGTCGTGGTGCAGAACGGCGAGATCTTCAACCACGTCGAGCTGGCGCAGGAACTGGCGCTTGCCGGACACCCCTGCCGCACGCATTCCGATACCGAGGTGCTTCTGCGGCTCTACGAATACGAGGGCATCGGATTCCTGAAACGCCTCAACGGCATGTTCGCGATCGCGATCCACGATGCGCGCCGCGGCGTGCTGTACCTCGCCCGCGACCGAATCGGCGTCAAGCCGCTTTACGTGCACGATGACGGACGCAGGCTGGTGTTCGCCTCCGAGATCAAGTCGATCCTGAAGTCGGGCATGCCCAAGCCCGCCATGGACCGCGAGGCGCTGCACCACTACCTCAGCTTCAACTACGTGCCGGCGCCGCACACGATGTACGAAGGCATCCGGCACCTGATGCCGGGGCACATGATGGAGGTGACGCGCTCGGGCAGTCGCACCACGCGGTGGTGGGATCTGTCGTCTGTCCAGCCGGTGCACGGCCGCGCCGAAGGCGAGTGGATCGAGGAGTTCAACGCCATCCTCGACGATGCCGTTCGCCTGCGGCTGCGCAGTGACGTGCCCTTCGGCGCGTTTCTCTCCGGGGGCGTCGATTCGAGCACCATCGTCGGCCTGATGGCGCGGCACATGGACGAGCCGGTGAAGACCTTCTGCATCGGCTTCCACGATCCGCGTTACGACGAGTCGGCCTATGCCCAGGAGGCTGCCGACCGCTTCGGTGCACACCACACGATGGAGCGGGTCGATCCCGACATGCTCGCCCTCTGGCCCCTGGCCACCTACCACTGCGATCAGCCGCACGGCGACATTTCCTTCCTTCCGACCTACCGTGTGTCGGAACTCGCGGTGCGCGATGTCAAGGTGGTGCTCACGGGCGACGGCGGCGACGAGTTGTTCGCGGGCTACGACAAGTACAAGGACTTCTTCTCGGCGCCGGACATGGCTGCGCTCGACGACGAATCGTTCCAACGACGCTACTTCGAAAGCATCTCGCTGTTCGACCCGGGCGCGAAGCGCCGTCTGTACGGCGAGGCCATGCGCGAGCTGGACGGGCGCACCGACTCCTTCGACGTGGCCCGCCCCTGGTTCGATGCCGTCGCCCATCAGGATCGCATCAACCAGGCCCTGTTCCTGGACATGCAACTGCTGCTGTCCGGCAACAACCTCGTCAAGCCCGATCGCATGGGCATGGCCGTGTCTCTTGAGGCGCGCACGCCCTTCCTCGACTACCGGATGATGGAATTCGCCTTCCGCATGCCGGGGAGCTGAAGCTGCGGAGCGGAGAGACCAAATATCTCTACAAGAAGGCCGTCGAGCCCTTGATCGGTTCCAGATTGGCCTACCGGCGCAAGCAGATGTTTACCGTTCCCGTGGGCGAATGGTTCAAATCCGAGCGCGCGTCCTATTGTCGTGATCACATCTCAGGCTTGAGCAAGCTCCTCCCGAATGAGTTCTGCGAGCAAGAGGTTCTGAAGATCGCCGACGATCACATCAATCGTCGGGTCGACCGCACTCGGGAACTCAGAGCGTTGATCGCGTTGCATCACTGGCTTGGGACCCTGGCCTGAGCTTCCATTGCACGAGCCGATGAATGACGTCATCGTCAGCCTGACGACCAAACTGCAGAACCTGTTTCGGGGTGTCGAGCAGAGCATGCTTGTCACGGCGGGGCTGCTCTTGTCTCTACTGTTGATCGAGTGCGCGCTGGTGGGTTGGAGTAAGAGCAGTCTGCGGGCCCTGCTCTCCAAATCCATGAGCGCATGGGTGGACATTGCTTGCGCTGCCCTTGTCCTGAGCAACGTCGCGCTGCTGTTGGGGACGGTAATGACGTTCGGCGTCGTCTATGCCTTGACCGCCCAGATCAAGGCGCATATTTCGATCGGGGTTCTCGACTACGCAGGCAGCCCGTATGTCTGCTACGCGGTTTATATCGTCGCCCTGGACTTCACCAACTATTGGGTCCATCGGTGGATGCACACCGACCGTCGCTTGTGGGAAATTCACAGATTCCACCATGAAGCGCGCGACTTCACCATGCTCACGACGCTTCGAGATCATCCGATGGAGCGAGTGCTGCTGCACAGCGCAGGCGCGATCCCTTCGGCGCTTCTCGGCATGCCCCCATCACACTATCTGGCTGCTCAGTTGCTGCTTCAGTCGGTTGGTTTTCTCAAGCACAGCAACCTGGACTCCGACTGGGGCTGGCTCGGTCGTTGGGTTGTGCAGTCGCCCCCGCGCCCATCGCCTGCATCACAGCATGGAGGAGGCACACCATAACAAGAATTTCGCCAGCCTCTTTCAGCTCTGGGATGTCGCTTTTGGCACGGCCATGCTTCCGCCTCGCGGTGCACCGATCAGGATCGGACTGACTGACGCCCCGGTACGGGAAGGCCTCATTCGCTCCTTGTGGAGAACCTCAGTTGCGTTCTACTCGGCGTTTGCCCGTAAGCGTTGAGTGGATCGCCGCCTTTGCCGCGGCCGCTCTGCTCACTGTCGCGCGCTTGAAGGTATTCGAGCCGTGGGAGCAGGTCGCCTACTTGTGGGACTCGAACGCCAATCCGCTGTTTCTGATCGGGCATCCGCACTTCCCGCGCTATCTCGTCGCCTATCCGGGACTAGTGCTTGAAGAGGTCATACCCGGCCGAGGATTCTCCCTCTACATGTGTGCGTTCTTCGCCACCAACTTGGTGCTCTTCCGGAGAGTGGCAGGGTTGCATCTCTCGGGTTCAGTAGGTGCGGCCGTATTGGGCTTGTTCATCGTCGCCCACTTCGCGATGAACGGTCGAGGTGTGATTGCCTGGTGTTCATGGTTGCTTTGTTGTTGGGTCTCCTTGAGGCTTGCGCATGGACTTCCGATGGCAAGGCAAGTCCCTGCCACGATGATCAGCCTCATCCTTGCCACGGTCAGTACCGGGGTTTTCGTCGTGGTCTGTTTGGCACTCGCCCTGGTTCCACGGTCGCCGCTTCTGGTTGCGCCGGCGAGGTCGGATCGGCATGCTGATCACGTTGGTCGTCGTTTCCCTCTCATCTACGCCGCATCCGACTTCTTCCTTCTCGCCGTGGAGAAGAATGTGGACTTCTACGGGGGCGGCTTCGCGGGAGCCGTTGCCATGCTGGAACATGGGTTGGGCACGGTACTGTTGGGGCCAAGCTACTTGACGCTGGCAATCGGAGCGCTCTTCGGTATGGCTTTCATCCTCGTGGTGCCGATGATCATGCTTGGGCCTGGTCTCACGGCGGTCCAGGTGCTTGCGATATTCGCCGTGCTGGGCGGACTGTTCGGCTTCACGGTTCTGACCTTGGCAATCCCACCGGCGTTGGCTCTTCTGGGGTTCTGGCTTCAGGGGGTGAATCGACGTTCTCGCCGACCATCGCCCGATTCATTGAAGCTAGCTATCCAAGATTGACCTCCATGTTCTCCATTCGCTGGCTCACCCGTGCCGCTGAGCGCCTTCTGAAGTCGTCTGCCATGAGTCATGGGTTTGCACTCGTGCCCCTGTCGCTGTTGCTGACTGCCTGCGGCGGAGGAACCGGTCCATCGACTCAGGTTGAACGTCCCCCCGGGGTGAAGGTCGTTCTGGGTACGCCGCCGGATGCGCCTGCGCCAGCGCTCACGTTCCGGTTCAACTACCCGCAGGACGCGGTCGAGACGGAAGACGGCACGATTTATGTTGCCGAGACGCAGTCTCACGTTGTCCGCCGTATTCGGGACGGGCTGGTGGAGGTATACGCTGGCACACTGCAACCTGGATTCAATGGCGACGGTGATCGCAGGGCGACGCAACTGCGTTTCCCGACCGCCATCACCCATCGGGCCGGGGAACTGGTCGTTGCCGATGCAAGTAATTTCGTCGTGCGTTCGATCAACGTTGCGACCGGCCGGTGAAGGTGATTGCCGGTACGCCCGGTCAGCGCGGCTGGCCGAGCCCAGAACGGAGGCGACGCAAACCACGATCGAGTACGTTTCGTGGCTCGGCTTCGATGCGTCCGGTCTGCTGTGGGCCGCGATGTCCTCTGCAACGGGGCTGGAGCCGCCGCGACTCTATTGGCTCGAACCAACGTCAAGGCAGTGGCGCAGATTTGATTTGCCGGATTTCGTCACAAGCGGTGTGGAGATATCTGGCGTGTGGGTTGACGTGGGGATTGGTGTCGACCTGCTTGAGACCGGGGGAAGATTTCTCCGCTTGACGACCTACTCGGCAAGTTCCCGAGGCATGAGTTCCCGGTTCATCGGGGGTATTTATCGTGACGAAGCCGGGCGGACTTTCCTGGGCGATCACACATCGATCTTGATGTTGGCCGCGGACGGAAGCGAAATTGGGCGCTTGCCGCGACAGTTCGCGAACGTCACCTCGATCAAGCGATCGCCGTCTGGTGGTCTGTTGGTCGTGGACTCCGATGAAGGCCGAATCTTCCGGATTACCACGACCGGGGACGTCATTTGGTCAACCGGAACTTCGCCGAGCGCACTGGGCGTCGTGGTCTCGGTCGCGCAGTCGGGCGGAAGACTTCTGGCACTCGATAACGCGAAGCCGGCAATCATTGCCGTCGACCGTGATGGAAACTCAAGCCGGATTGCGGGGAATGGCCGGCTGGCGTGGGCTGACATATCGGTCGACGCTGCGCAGACCGGGTTCTTGTACCCAAGTGCCCTTGCAGCTGATAGCCGGGGCAACATATTCGTAGCGGAGCAGCATCGCATCATGCGTATTGATGCGAGTTCTAGGCAGGTCAGCCTGTTCTGCGGCTATGAGACCGCGGGGAACATTTACGATGCGCCCTGCGCTACTGCGAGGTTCAATGGGATTCGAGGCTTGGCGTTCGACTCACAAGATCGCCTCTACGTCGCCGATACGTACAACAATCAAATCAAGCGCGTGTCTGTAGATGGTTCTCTTGTGGAATTGATCGCAGGCAACGGATTGGGGCGTACGTTCGCTGAACTGTCGCCGCGCTTTGACGTGGATGCGCGGCAATCGCCGCTCAATCGGCCGCATGCGGTGAGGGTTTCGCCGGCGGGCCGGATTCTTGTTGCCGACTCCTGGAACAATGCGGTCTACTCCTTAGATCAGGGAATGCTCAGGCCATTCGCCGGCGTGCCTGGGCATGCACCCCAGTGGAACGAACTGAACGCCCCTTATCAGGGACAGGGAGAGTATGCGGGCGACGGGGCCCTGCGGCGAGCGCGAAGCTGAATACTCCCTCAGATCTGGCATTCTGTCCCGATGGTGGGGTCCTCATTGCCGACGAATTCAATTTCGCCATCCGTCGCGTATCCACGGACGGCAGGATCAGCACTGTCTTCGGTGGCACGCAGGGATACAGCGCTGACGGAAGTCGAGTCTCCTTCTTGCACTCTGTCGCCTGCGACGCGAGCGGGTTCTTCGTCGCCGACGTCGGGAACGCCCTGGTGTTCCGCGTTGAGCCTAACTCGAATGCGCCTTGAGGCTTGACGGAATAGGTGTCCGATGAGCCGGATCCTGCTCACCGCTTACGGCGGCGGCCACGTTGCCATGCTCGCACCGATTGCTGCGGCGCTGAAGGCAAGCGGCCGCCAATTCACCTTCCTGGCGCTCACCACGGCCGGGCCCGCGCTCGAGCGCATGGGCCTGCCGTGCATCGGATTTCGAGATCTGCCGGGCGCCGGCGACGCCGATGTCCAGCGCTGGGGCCGCGAACTCGCCGCCGATCTTCCCGTTGGTGGCCCGGTCGCTCCGGAGGAGACGATTGCCTACCTGGGGCTGAGCTTTCGCGATCTCGTCGACGAGCACGGCCCTGGTCGAAGCCCGCCGCAGGTACGAGAGTGCCGGCCGCCGTGCCTTCCTGCCCGTCGCCACGCTGAGCCGGGCTCGAAACGCTCGAGCCGCGTCTCGTCGTGGCCACCAACTCCCCGCGGGCGGAACGTGCGGCCATCATGGCCGCCGGGCAGCTCGGCATCCCCTCGATTTGCGCCGTCGACCTGTTCGCGTTGCAGGAAGTGCAATGGATCGGGCAGCCGGGATACGCCACTCGCGTGTGCGTACTGAACGATTCGGTGCGCCGCATGTTCCTCGAGCACGGAAGAAGGTCCGAGGAAATCATCGTCACCGGCAATCCCGCCTTCGACCGCCTGACCTCGGTCGCCGCGGTCGACGCAGGTGCGGCGCTGCGGCAGGCTCGTGGCTGGAACGACGGCCTGACCACCGTGTTGTGGGCATCGCAGATCGAGCCGGAGCGCCATCCCTTCACCGACCGTTGCGGCGACCCCACGCTGCCGCGTCGCGTCGAGGCGCGGCTGCGCGCCCTGGTCGCAAGCGATCCGTCCTTCCGGCTCGTGGTCAGGTACCACCCGAGCGAGCGTGTGCAGTTCCGCGCCGCGCCGCGCGTCGAGTTCAGCGCCACGTCGGAGAACATCGCCGATCTGCTGCACGCGGTCGACGTTGTGGTGGTCACGGCCTCCACGGTTGGCCTTGAGGCTGCGATCGCCGGGCGGCCGGTGATTTCCGTCGACGAATCCATCTTCACGCCGGACACCCGCTATGCCGAGATGGGCGTCGCCAGGGGTGTGGCAAGTGCCAACGAAGTGGCCTCGGCGGTGCGGGAAGCCGCCGCTGGTGCCGGCGTGGCCTTTTCCCAGGGACAATCGGGCCGATCGGCCACGGGCGAGATCCTGCGGGTCATGGATTCGCTGTTGAGTTGAAGCTTCATTCCGGAGAAAGAGTTATGGAACGCATCGCTGCACCCCAGGAAGTCGACAAATCGCTGTACCTGGGTGATGCCCGCAAGCTGCCGCCCAAGTACGGGCTGCCATCAGAGGTCGTGTTCTGCAAGCGCTGCGTGATCTCGAACCAGCGGCCCAATTCTGCCGTCGAGTACACGCACACCAAGGAGTCGAAGAAGAAGACCATCGCCTTCGACGACGAAGGCGTCTGCGACGCCTGTCGGTTCGCCGAGAAGAAGCACGGCGTGATCGATTGGGCCGAACGCGAGCGGCAACTGCGCGATCTGCTCGACCGCCACCGCAGCCGCGATGGCAGCTACGACTGTCTGGTACCCGGTTCGGGAGGCAAGGACAGCTTCTACGCCTCGCACATCCTGCGCACGAAGTACGGGATGCACCCGCTGACCGTGACCTGGGCGCCCCATGTCTACACGGAGTGGGGCTGGCGCAATTTTCAGCGCTGGATCCATGCCGGCCATGACAACTACCTCATGACGCCCAACGGCCGCGCCCATCGGCTGCTGACCCGTCTGGCGGTGGACAACCTGTTCCATCCGTTCCAGGCCTTCATGTTCGGGCAGAAGGCCCTTGCGCCCAAGATGGCTCTGCTGTTCAACATCCCGCTGGTCATCTACGGCGAGAACGAGGCCGAGTACGGCAATCCGATCGGCGACACCGAAACCGCCAAGCGCGACTGGTCATACTTCACCGCGGAGGATCAGTCGAAGGTCAGCCTGGGCGGCGTGGCGGTGCCCGACCTCAAGAAGCACTTCGGCCTGGAGCAGCAGGATCTGATTCCCTATCTGCCTGCGAACCCCAACGAGATCGAGGAGAAGAAGATCGAGGTGCACTACCTCGGCTACTACCTCAAGTGGCACCCGCAGGCCTGCTACTACTACGCGGTGGAGCACGGCGGGTTCGAGGCTTCGCCTGAGCGGACGCCGGGCACCTACAGCAAGTACAACAGCATCGACGATCGCATCGACGACTTCCACTACTACACCACCGGTGTGAAGTTCGGCATCGGACGCGCCTCGTACGATGCGGCCCAGGAGATCCGCTCGGGCGACATCACGCGCGAGGAGGGCGTGGCGCTCGTCAAGCGGTTCGACCACGAGTTTCCCGAGCGCTTTGCCGACGAGATCTTCCGCTACCTCAGCGTTCCGGCGCAGGAGTTCCCCGAGGCCAGCCGCATGTTCGAGGAGCCGATCATGACCCGTGCCTACTTCGACCGGTTGGCCGACAGCTTCCGCTCGCCGCATCTGTGGAAGTGGGAAGACGGTGCGTGGAAGCTGCGCCACGCCGTCTGGCACGAGGGCGCGGGTTCCTGAGCCATGAGCAACCTCCGCATCATCCCGCGGCTGGACATCAAGGGGCCCAACCTCATCAAGGGCATACGGCTCGAGGGGTTGCGCGTCATCGGCGATCCGCAACAGCACGCGATCCGCTACTACGAGGAAGGGGCCGACGAGCTCGTCTACATGGACATCGTCGCCAGCCTCTACGGGCGCAACAACCTCAGCGACATCATCAGCCGTGCCGCGAAGGACGTCTTCATCCCCATCACGGTGGGGGCGGCATCCGTTCGGTGGACGACGCGCGGCACATCCTGCGTTCCGGGGCCGACAAGGTCGCCATCAACACGGCGGCCATCGCGCGTCCCGAACTCATCACGGAGGTTGCGCACCGGTTCGGCTCCCAGGCGATGGTGCTGTCGATCGAGGCGAAGCAGGTGGCGGACGGGAAGTGGGAGGCCTACACCGATAACGGCCGCGAGCGCACCGGCAAGGATGTGCTGGAATGGGTGTGCCGCGGCGTCGAGCTCGGTGCCGGCGAGATCCTGTTGACGGCCGTGGACAGGGAGGGCACGCGCAAGGGGTACGACATCGAACTCATCCGAACCGTCAGCGCCGCTGTTCCGGTGCCGGTGATTGCCAGCGGCGGCATGGGCAGCCTCGAGCACTTCATCGCGGCGGCCGTCGAAGGCCAGGCGGATGGCGTGGCGATGGCGGACGTGCTGCACTACAAGCGGATGACGATCGGCGACATCCGCCGTGCGGCCGTTGATGCCGGTCTGCCGGCGAGGAAGATCTGAGATGCGCGCAGCCAGCGTAACCATAGTCGACTACGGCATGTGCAATCTCCTGAACGTCGCCCGTGCCTTTGAGCACTGCGGCGCGCAGGTGACAGTGACAGAAGATCCGAAGGCGCTGACCCGTGCGGAACGACTCGTCGTTCCGGGCGTGGGGGCGTTCCGCGACAGCATGCGGGAAGTGGTCGGGCGCGGCTTCGCGGATGCCATTCGCGAATACGCGTCGACGAGTCGCCCGATGTTCGGCATCTGCGTCGGCATGCAGATGCTCTTCGAGGCGAGCGAAGAGTTCGGCGAACATGCCGGCCTGGGCATCCTGCCGGGACGTGTTCGCGCCGTACCTTCGAGACGCACCGACGGCGTGGCGCAGCGCGTGCCGCACATCGGCTGGAACCACCTTGTCGAGCCCGAAGGCGGCCGGGACTGGCACGGCACCCTGCTCGATCCGTTCGCCGGATCGCAGCCGGCGGTCTACTTCGTACATTCGTTCGCTGCCGTTCCCACCCTGGCCTCCGACCGCCTCGCCGACTGCCTCTACGGAGGGCACCGGATCTGCGCGGCCGTCCAGCGCGACAACCTGATGGCCTCGCAGTTCCACCCGGAGCGCAGTGGTGAGACGGGTCTCGCGATCGTTCGACGCTTTCTGACGTTGTGAGGGTCGGGGGTCTGCGCATGCGAGTCCTGATGATCGGTACCGGCTCAATCGGACGCAGGCACATGGCAAGCCTGCGCGAACTGAGGGCGGCGTCCGGTTCACCGTTTTCCGCGAGGCCGAACGCCCGGCTGGCGGCAGTGTCGAACCGGATGACGTGACTGTGGTGCAGTCACTCGATGCCGCGCTCGCGGCGAAGCCGGAACTCATCGTGATCGCCAGCCCGAGCGCGCTGCACCTGCGGCCGGTTCTGGCGGCCATCGAGAGTCGCACGCCGTTCTACGTCGAGAAGCCGGTGGTGGCGAGCCGCGAAGACACGGCACTGCTGCGCAACCGCATTGCAAGAGGCGGCCTGCCACCGAACATGGTCGGATGCAATCTGCGCTTCCTGCACTCGCTGACCGTGATGCGAGCGATGGTGAAGGAAGGTCGGCTCGGCCGGATCGCGCGCGCCGACTTCGAGGCCGGACAGTGGCTGCCGGATTGGCGACCGGCGCAGGATTACCGGCTCGGGTACAGCGCGAGAGCCTCGTTGGGCGGCGGCGTGTGCCTGGATCTCATCCACGAGGTCGATGCCGCCCTGTGGATGTTCGGGCGATTCGACCAAGCCAGCGGATTCGCTGCGCGCACCTCGGGTCTGGACATCGACAGCGACGACAGCGCAGCGCTTCTCCTTGCGCGCGCCGCCGGCCCGATCGCCACGGTCCGCATCGACTACGTCAGCCGCCGACCGGTGCGGCGCTATACCTTGGTCGGCGACACCGGGACGCTCCGCTGGGATCTTCGTGCGTCGACGCTGACTCTCGAGACGCCGGCGGGCGTGGAGACAATCGCCCTCGACGAGGGCGCATACGACGTGGCGGCGACCTACGTCTCGGCCATGCGGGAGATGCTGGCCGCAATGTCCGCCGGCCGGCCTTCCGCACAACCGATCGAGGAGGGACTCGATGCGCTCGAAGTTGCACTGGCCGCGCGGCGGCTGACATCATGAAGACCATCGCCAGCATCTGTGCCCGCGGGGGATCCGTGGGGGTTCCCGGCAAAAACATACGCCCGCTTCTCGGCAAGCCGCTGATCGCTCACACGATCGAGCAGGCGCTGTCGGTCGCGGGAATCGATGCCGTCTATGTTTCCACCGATGACGCCACGATTGCCGACGTCGCGACACGGCACGGGGCGCAGGTGCCGTTCCTTCGTCCTGCCGAACTGGCCACTTCCAGCGCTGCGAAGCTTCCGGTGATCCAGCACCTATGCGACTGGGTGGCCACCGAGCGCGGAGAGTTCGACCGCGTCGTGGATCTCGATCCGACGTCGCCGCTGCGAACGGTGGCGGACATCGAAGCCTGTCTCGCCCTGCTCGACGCGGAAGCCGACGCAGTGATCACGGCCTTCGAGTCGGAGAAGAACCCGTACTTCAACATGGTGGAATACAAGGCCGATGGCAATGTCGGCTGGTCTGCCCGCCCGCGACCCGCGTGGTCGCCCGGCAGCAGGCGCCCAAGGTGTACTCGATGAACGCCTCGATCTACGTCTGGCACCGGCATTCGCTTGCCAAGGGGCTGTGGAGCGGCCGGCTGAGAATGCACGTGATGCCGCGCGAGAGATCCATCGACATCGACAGCCCGCTTGATTTCGACATCGTGGAGATGCTGATGGCGCGGCGGGAAGGAAAGGCATGAACGAGAGGTTCTCGCTGGACGGGCGGGTGGTCGCAGTCACCGGCGCGGCCGGAATCCTGGGTGGACGCTTCTGCCGCGAACTGCTCGCCGGCGGCGCACGGGTCGTGGCGATCGACCAGGACGACGCGTCGCTGCAGCGACTCGTCGAGCAGCTGGGCGCCGATTCCGAACGCCTGATGGCGTGCCGGGCCGATATTCGCGTGCGGTCGGAGGTGGCGGCGGTTCGACGGCGTGCCGAGCAGGCGATGGGGCCGGTGGACGGCCTGCTCAACAATGCCGCGACCAAGAGCCCGAACTTCTTCGAGCCGTTCGAAAGCTTCCCGCTCGAAGACTGGGACCACGTGATGTCCGTCAATCTCACGGGTGCGGTGGTCTGCGCCCAGGAGTTTGGCGGTGCGATGGCGGGGCGCCGACGGGGCTCGATCGTCAACGTCCTGTCGATCTACGGCGTGGTCGCCCCCGACCAGCGAATCTACGAGGGATCGGAGTATCTGGGCCGAGCGATCAACACGCCGGCGGTGTACAGCGCCAGCAAGGCCGCGCTGTGGGGGCTGACCTCCTACCTCGCCGCGTACTGGGGAAGCATCGGGATTCGGGTCAATGCACTGACGCCCGGCGGCATCTTCAGTGGCCAAAACGAGACCTTCGTCCAGCGCTACAGCCAGCGTGTGCCGATGGGAAGGATGGGGCAGGCCGACGAACTGTGCGGTGCGCTGACCTACCTTCTCTCGGACGCTTCGAGCTACGTCACCGGTCAGAACATCGTCGTCGATGGTGGGCTGACGGTATGGTGAGTGCCCTCATGAAGACATTCTTCATCGCCGAAGCCGGCGTCAACCACAACGGCTCCGAGGACCTCGCGTTGCAGCTGGTGGACACGGCCGCGCGCTGCGGCGCCGATGCCGTCAAGTTCCAGACCTTCAAGGCCGACCGACTCGTGCGCCGGGGCGCGTCGAAGGCGGCCTACCAGGAGGCGGCCACCGGTGCGGGCGATCAGCACAGCATGCTTGCCGGGCTGGAGATGTCGGAGGCGATGCACCGGAAGGTGTTCGCCCGCTGCCAGGAGCGCGGCATCGAGTTCATGTCGACGCCGTTCGACGAGGAAGCGGCCGACTTTCTCGTCGCACTGGGCATGCGGCGCATCAAGATTCCGTCGGGGAGATTACCAACCACCCGTTCCTGCGCCACCTCGCCCGCCATGACCTGCCGCTGATCCTCTCGACGGGCATGGCCACGCTCCAGGAGATCGTGGAAGCGACGGCGGTGATCCGCGCCGAGCGGGAACGACGCGGGCTGGCGCGCCCGATCGAGCAGATGCTGACCATCCTGCACTGCACGTCGAACTATCCGGCTGCGCTGGAAGACGTGAATCTTCGCGCGATGGCGACGATCGCCGCTGCGGTCGGCGTGCCCGTCGGCTACTCCGATCACACGCTCGGCATCGCCGTCTCGACAGCCGCGGTTGCGCTTGGAGCCACCGTCATCGAAAAGCACTTCACGCTGGACACCAGCCTTCCGGGTCCCGACCACAAGGCCTCCCTGTCGCCGGGCGAACTCGCCGCGCTCGTCGCGCAGGTGCGGGCGGTCGAACGGGCGCTGGGATCGGACCGGAAGGAACCGACGGCCGCGGAACTGCCGGTGAGGGAACTGGTGCGCCGCAGCGTGACCAGCGCGCGAGACCTGAGAGCCGGAGTGCCGCTGACGGCGGACGATCTCTGCCTGCTGCGGCCCGGCACCGGCATTGCACCGCAACACATCGAGGCACTGGTCGGCCGCGTGCCCCAGCGTGACGTGCCGGCCGGCACGACGCTGCTGTGGAGCGACTTCGGCTGAACACGCCATGTCGCGCCGCATCTGCTACCTCACCGGAACGCGGGCCGACTTCGGCCTGATGGCGTCCACCTTGCGCCGCATCGACGCCGACCCGCGGCTGGCTTTGAGCCTGATCGTGACGGGCATGCACCTCTCCGAGCGATTCGGGCGCACGATCGACGAGATCGAAGCCACCGGGCTTCACATCGCCGAGCGGATCGCGGTCGATCACGACCTGACCGGCGGTGCCGGCATGGCGCAGAACCTCGCAGCCATGCTGCACGGCCTCGTGCCTGCGCTCGAGCGCCTCCGGCCGGATCTGCTGCTGCTGCTCGGTGATCGCGGCGAGATGCTGGCCGGCGCGATCGCCGCGATCCACCTCGGGATTCCCGTGGCGCACCTGCACGGCGGCGAGCGATCGGGCACGGTCGACGAGCCGGTGCGGCATGCCGTCTCCAAGCTCTCCCACCTGCACCTCGTTGCCACGTCGGATGCGCGTGATCGCCTGGTCCGCATGGGCGAGCGCGGGGATTCCATCCACGTCGTCGGCGCACCCGGGATCGACGACCTGCTGGCGTGCCCACGTCCACCGCGCGCCGAGCTCTGCCGCGCGGCGGCCCTGGATGCGGAGCGGGCCGTGGCCCTGATGGTCTTCCACCCCGTCCTGCAGGAGGCGCGTGACGCCGCGGGTCAGGTTCGCGCGATCGTCGACGCCGCGCTCGCCGAAGGCGTCCAGCTGCTCGCCCTGTTGCCCAATTCGGATGCCGGCCACGAAGCGGTGAGGGCGGAACTGCTCGATGCCGAGCGTATGGGGCGCCTCGTCCTGCGCAAGCACCTGCGCCGCGACGAATACATCGGCTGGCTGGCCAGCTGCGATGTCCTGCTCGGCAACTCCAGCAGCGGCATCATCGAGGCCGCGAGTTTCGGCACGCCAGTGGTCAATGTCGGCTCGCGCCAGAACCTGCGCGAGCGCAACTCCAATGTCATCGACGTTCCCCCGAGCGCCATGCCCTGCAGGCGGCGATCGCCAAGGCGCTGAGCATCGGCCGCCATGGCGCCGAGAATGTCTATGGCGATGGCCGGGCCGGCCCGCGCATCGTCGAGGTGCTCGCGCATGCGAACCTGGACGCGCGCTTGATGGCGAAGTGCAATGCGTACTGAGCATCACGTCGTCGTCGGCGCGGGCGGCCATGCGCGTGTGGTCATGGATGCGTTGCTTCGGTCGCACTCCGAGCCAGAGTGCTGGCCTTCGCCGATGACGACGCCGCTCTGCACGAGCGCGAGATGCTCGGCCGGCCCGTGCTCGGATCGGTGGCGGCGATCGTGCGCGCCGGCACTCCGTTCCACGTGGCCATCGGGCACAACGGCGCGCGTTCAAGGATCTTCGAACAGCTGCGCGCCGTCGGCGCCTGTCCGTTCTCGGCCATCCATCCGCTGGCCAGCATGTCCGCGCATGCGACGTTGGGCCAGTCCGTGTTCGTGGCGGCGGGCGCGGTGGTGGGGCCGCTGGCGGCGCTGGGCGATGGCGTGATCGTCAATCATGCGGCCGTGGTAGACCACGACTGCCGGCTCGGCGACTTCGTGCACATTGCGCCTGGCGCGACACTCGCGGGAGCCGTGACCTGTGGCCGCTGCGTGCTGGTCGGTGCCGGGGCGAACGTGCTGCCCGGCGTGACCATTGGCGACAACGCGGTGATCGGCGCCGGCGCCGTGGTGGTGAAGGACGTTCCCGCCGGTGCGGTGGTCGTCGGCGTGCCGGCCCGTTTTCAGGAGAGATGATTGGCAGACGAGATCAGAGAATCCAGCGTCACCCGCTCGGCGAGCATTCGCGAGGCGCTGCAGCGCCTGGATCGCGCCGGCAGGGGCGTGCTGCTGCTCACCGACGAAGCGGGCCGCTTCCAGCGGACGGTGACGGATGGGGACATCCGCCGTCTGCTGCTGTCCGGCGGCACGTTGGACGACACGCTGATGGGGCTGCCTTCGCTGGAATCGGTCGTCCTGCACGAGGGTTTCACCCGGCAAGGCGCGCTCGAGCTGATGAACCAGCACTCGATCAATCATCTGCCGGTGCTCGATGCGCAGGGCCGCGTCGTGCGTCTGCTCGATCGCAAGGAGGTCGATGAGCAGATCCTGCTGTCGTCGCCCCACCTTGGCGAATACGAGCGGGAGTTCGTCGAGGAGGCATTCCGGACGAACTGGATCGCACCACTCGGCCCGAATGTCGATGCATTCGAGCGCGAACTGGCCGAGTACGTCGGTGTGCGCCATGCCGCGGCGGTCAGCTCGGGCACGGCCGCCATCCACTGGCGCTGGTGCTTCTCGGTGTCGAGCGCGGCGACACCGTGTTCTGCTCTGCGCTGACCTTCGCCGCCAGTGCCAATCCGATCGTCTACCAGGGCGCGGAGCCGGTCTTCATCGACTCCGAACCCGGCACGTGGAACATGTCACCGGCCGCCCTCGAAGACGCCTTGCGCGACGCGCGCTCCAACGGCCGCATGCCGCGCGCCGTGATCGTCGTGAATCTCTACGGCCAGAGTGCCGACTTCGATCCGATCGTGGAGATCTGCGGACGCTACGGTGTGCCGATCGTCGAGGACGCGGCGGAGTCACTGGGGGCGTTCTACAAGAAGCGACCGAGCGGCACTTTCGGCGCTCTCGGTGTCTTCTCGTTCAACGGCAACAAGATCATCACCACCTCCGGTGGCGGCATGCTCGTCTCCGACGACGAGGCATTGATCTCCCGTGCGCGGTTCCTCGCTACGCAGGCTCGCGAGCCGGCGCTCCACTATGAGCACCGCGTCATCGGGTTCAATTACCGGATGAGCAACATCCTGGCCGGCGTCGGGCGCGGCCAGCTGCGCGTGCTGCAGCAGCGGGTAGAGGCTCGCCGCGCCGTGTTCGATCGCTATCGACGGGGCCTTGCCGGCGTTGCCAGGCTGCGCTGGATGCCGGAACCGGAATGGAGCCGGTCGAACCGCTGGCTCAGCGCGTGCACGCTGGATGGCGCTGTGCCGGGAGACGACATTCCCCGCGTCATCCGACAGCTTGCCGCTGAGCGCGCATCGAAGCCCGGCCGGTGTGGAAGCCGATGCAGCTCCAGCCAGTCTTCGCGCAATGCCGCTTCCATGCCCACGAAGGGCGGTCGGTGTCGCAGGAGCTGTTCGAGAGCGGCATGTGCCTGCCGTCCGGGTCGAACATGAACGAGGCGCAGCAGGAGCGCGTGATCGAGACGCTGTCGCGGATCCTGCAGCGCTGAGCGTTGCAGGTTCCTTTCAAGCCAGTTCGGCGCGATCGAGGGTAGACGCCGCCTGGTCCTTGGCGGACAAGGCCGGCACCATTCCCGCGAGATCGGGCCAGCCGATGCCGATGCCGGCATCGTCGTAGCGGATGGACCGCTCGTGCGAAGGGCTGTAGTAGGCGGTCGTCTTGTAGAGGAAGTCGGCCGATTCGCTCAGCACCAGGAAGCCGTGCGCCATGCCCTCGGGCAACCACAGCTGACGGTGGTTCTCCCCGCTCAGTTCCACGCCGATCCAGCGGCCGAACGTCGGGCTGTCGCGCCGGATGTCGACGGCCACGTCGAACACGCAGCCATGAGTCACCCGCACCAGCTTGCCCTGCGCATGCGGCGGCAGCTGGTAGTGAAGCCCGCGCAGCACACCACGCGCAGAGCGCGAGTGGTTGTCCTGCACGAAGCTGACGTGACGCCCCACCGCCTCGTCGAAGCGCTTCTGGTTGAAGCTCTCCATGAAGAAGCCGCGCTCGTCGCCGAACACTCTCGGCTCGAGGATCAGCACGCCGGGGATGGCGGTGGCGGTCACGTCCATCTCAGAACACGCGCTCCTTCAGCAGGCGCACCGGTACTGCCCGTAGCCGTTCTTCAGCATCGGCTGCGCCAGGCGCTGCAATTGCTCCGAGGAGATCCAGCCCGATCGCCACGCGATCTCTTCCGGGCAGGCCACCTTCAGGCCTTGGCGCTTCTCCAGCGTGGCGATGAACTGGGCGGCCTCCATCAGGCTGTCGTGCGTACCGGTGTCGAGCCGGGCATATCCGCGGCCCATGATCTCCACGTCGAGCTGGCCCTGAGCGAGGTAGCGGGCATTGACGTCGGTGATCTCGAGCTCGCCGCGTGCCGAGGGGCGGATGCTGGCGGCGATGTCGCACACCTGGGCGTCGTAGAAGTACAGGCCGGTCACCGCATAGTTGCTCTTGGGCGCTGCCGGCTTCTCTTCGATGCTCAGCGCGCGCTTGTCCGGACCGAACTCGACGACACCGTAGCGCTCGGGGTCGGTCACGTGGTATGCGAAGACCGTGGCGCCACCTGAGCGGTTGGCGGCGTTGCCCAGCAGGCGCTGGAAGTCGTGGCCGTAGAAGATGTTGTCGCCCAGAACCAGCGCGCTGGGCCCGCCGGCCACGAAGTCGCGGCCGAGGATGAAGGCCTGCGCCAGCCCGTCAGGGCTGGGCTGTACGCAGTAGCGTATATCCAGCCCCCACTGCGAGCCGTCGCCCAGCAGCGCCTCGAAGCGCGGTGTGTCCTGCGGCGTGCTGATCAGCAGAATCTCGCGGATGCCGGCGAGCATCAGCGTGGCCAGCGGGTAATAAACCATCGGCTTGTCGTACACCGGCAGGAGCTGCTTGCTCATCGCCAGCGTGGCCGGGTGCAGCCGGGTGCCGGAGCCGCCCGCCAGGATGATGCCCTTGCGCTTCATTGCTGCAGTCCCGCCTCTCGACGCCGCATCCACAGCCCGGTGGCCACCGCATAGGTACTGGCGGCCAGGATGGCGAGCAGCGCCGCTGCCACGGTGATCAGCCCACGTTTCGGGCCAGCCTTCTTCTCGGGGGCAGTGCGGTGTCGACCACTTGAATCAGGGCGCCTTCCCGGCTCTCGTCCACCTTCGCCAGTTCGTACTGCTTGACGAAGATCTCGAAGAGCGCCTCCTGGTACTTGAACTCGCGGTAGCGATCGACGTAGTCGGAGCCGCCGCGACCTTCGTCCTGGCGCTCGGCGCGTGCCACCTGCTCGCGAAGCGCCGCCAGCGCTGCCTGCTGCTGCATCACCTCCGGCGTATTCTCCGCGAGCATCCGCCGCAGGGTCTGCAGCCGAACTTCCGCCGCGGTGACTTGGGCGCGCAGACGTGCGTAGCTCTCGGCAGCCGATTTGGGCTCCACCTTCAGTGCTCCCTGGCTGATGCCGCTTTCCTCCAGGGCAGCCTGCGCCTTGGCCAGCCGCTCCTTGGTCTGATTGAGCTGCTGCTCGAAGAATGCTCGCCGTTGCTGTGCTTCGGAAACGGCCAGACCGTTAGTCATGACCCGCAGTTCCTCAACGTAAGCGTTCGCCATCTCGGCTGCTCGATTCGGGTCATCGTCCTCTACCTCGACAGTGATGAGACCGTCCTTCTTGCCAACACCTATTCGCACGTTGTTGCGCAACTGGGCACGTGCGTCTTGTCGGAATCCGGTTTTGTAGACGCTCATGAGGTTGAACCTTTCGACTAGACGGTCACTGACCGTCGCGCTCTGCATCAGCGCCACGTACTGATCCGCTGGGCTTTTCACGTTCGCCAGACCGCCAGCTAGGCCGGCGAGTGCCCCCAACTGAGAAATTGCGGCTGCGGCGGAGCTTTGCTGCTGCTGTGGTGGCATGATGACGGTACTCGCGGAATACCACTTGGGCATCGCGCTGGCGATGCCGAATGCCACTCCAGCGACCAGCAATCCCGAGGCCGCGATCACCTTCCACTTCGCAACCAGCATCGAGGCCAGCTCCAGCAGCGATACGCCGGGCTCGTCGTCCTCGATCCATTCGTCCTGCGCGGACGCACGCACCTTGTCGGTCATGGCGTCTGTCACTTCAGCGTCTTGATCGCCGCCGCACCCAGGCCGAACTGGGCCAGGATCTGCGTCCATTCCTTGGCGTTCTGGACCCAGCTGGTCTTGCCGACCTCCTCGGGCACGAACACGGTGTCGCCCGGCTGCGCCGCGAGGTTGGCCAGCGAGCCGCCACCGAACCAGCCCCCGTCCTGGCGCGCGCTGACGACGCTGCCGTTGGCACGCAGCACGAACACGCTTTCCGCATCGGCACCGCGGGTGGGCCCTCCCGCGAGCTTGAGGAAATCGTCGATGGTGCGGCCCTGGCCGAACAGGTAGCTGCCGCCATTGAACACGCTGCCGAAAACGCCGACCGAGTTGGGCCGGGCCGGCACGTAGATCCGGTCGCCGTCTTCGAGCGCCAACGCCGGCAGCTGCGGTGCCGCAGGATCGAGTTGCAGCACGATGCGGCCGGTGGGGCGGACTTCGCGAAGGCGCTGGATGAGGACCGACGAGCCTGTGCCGGACGCCGCCTGCGCCGCTGCTTCGTCGGCGGTCAGAGCCTTGCGCGTGTAGGCCGCCTTGGCAAATTCCACCTCGAGGTCGCGCAGCGCACGCTCGTAGTTCTCCTGCTGCGTGACACGCACACTCTCCCGCGTGAACTCGGTGCCGAACAGATACGCCAGCGGGGTCAGACCGCCGGCGGCGCGCAGCGCATCGGCGAGCGAGCTGTCAGCCGGCAGCACGTACTCACCGGGGCGCACCACTTCACCTTCGACGCGCACACGCTTGTTCTGCAGCTGCGCGGAGAGCCGTGCGTCCACTGGCTGAAGGCGCGCAGGACATCGCCGCTTTCCAGGGCGCGACTCGACTCCTCGGGCCAGCGCAACTGCTTGATGCGCTCGCCGTCGCGCTCGGCCGGGCTCTCCAGCGCGAGGCGGGTACGGTCCGCCACGGCGGTGAAGCCGCCGGCCATGGCCAGCACGTCCTGTGCGGTCTCGCGGGGCTTGAGCTCGAAGATGGCGGGCTTGTTCACGCTGCCGATCAGGCCCACCTGCGGGCCGACCGGGCCGATGTGGATCACATCCTCGGCCTGCACGATGCGATCAGCTGCCTTGTCGCCCTTGAGCAGAAGGTCGTAGAGATCGAAGGTGGCCACGGTCTGACCGCCGCGACGCAGCTCGATCTTGCGGTAGCTGCCCGCCGAGGACGGGCCGCCGGAGCGCATCAGCACGTTGACGATGGTCGACAGGCTGGCCACGTTGTGCGCGCCGGGGCGCTTGGCGAAGCCGGTCACGTAGACGCGCACGCTGCGCAGCTGGCCCAGGCCGACGCTGAGCTGGAAGTTCTTGAACACCTGGCCGACGCGGCGGCTCACCACGTCGGGCAGATCGGCGTAGCGGGTGCCCGCGACCATGAAGCTGCCCACGCGCGGCAGGCTGATGCGGCCGGAGCGATCGACCGTCGCGCGCACGTCGGCGTCGACGCTGCCCCACAGGGTGATCTGCAGTTCGTCGCCGGGCGCGATGGCGTAGTCGGCCGGCACCAGCGCGCTGCCATCCGCTGCGCCCATCGCCTCGGCGCCGGAGATCAACTCGGCGCCGAAGCGCCGGATGTCGATCTGGGAGCCCGGTGCGAGGAGGTTGCGCGATTCATCGATCCCGGCAAGGCGCCGCACGTAGCGCTCGAAGTCGTCGGGTTGATAGGGCGCAGGAGGCTCTGTGACCGGGCGACCGGGGGCGAACCGGTCGTGGGGCTGACTGGCAGCGACGAGGTCGCCTCGCGGGACGACGGAAGGGTTGCAGGCACGCCCTGACGCAGCCGGATCGGCGAGCCGGCACCCTGGGTGGCAAGTTCGCCGGGGATCTGCGACGGGTCGACTGGCGCTTGCGCCTGCGCGGCGCCCGCCGCGATCAGCAGCATCGAGAGGATGAGACGCATGGTGTGCGAGTGCCTTCGGATCAGAACGGGCGGACACCACGGCCCACCTCGGGCCGCCACCGCAGCAAAGCGCGGATTCTAGACGGGGCTCAGCGGCCCAGGACCTCGGTGAGCATGCGCTCCACGCCCGGGCGCCAGTCCGGCAGCGAGAGGCCGAAGCGTGCCTGCAGCTTGTCGGTCTTCAGCCGCGAGTTCAGTGGCCGGCGTGCCGGCGTGGGGAACGCGGTGGTCGGCACCGGCTCGATCGCGTCTGGGCTCACCTTCAGCGAAGCGCCCGCCGCACGTGCAAATGCGATCACGTGGCTGGCGTAACCATGCCAGCTGGTCTGGCCACTGGCCACGGCGTGATAGGTGCCGGACAGCGATGCATCGGCCCGCGCCGCGCGGATCATGTGTGCCGTGAGGTCGGCCAGCAGATCGGCTCCGGTGGGCGCGCCGATCTGGTCGTCGATCACCTTGAGCGCCTCGCGCTCCTGCGCCAGCCTGAGCATCGTCTTCGCGAAGTTGCCACCTCGCGCACCGTAGACCCAGCTGGTGCGCAGCAGCAGGTGGCGGCAGCCGCTCGCGCGGATCGCTTCTTCGCCTTCCAGCTTGGTCTGGCCGTACACGTTGAGAGGGCCGGTCGGTGCCTCTTCGCTGCGCGGGGCGGTGCCGCTGCCGTCGAAGACATAGTCGGTGCTGTAGTGCACCAGCCATGCGCCGCGTGCGGCCGCCTCGCGGGCCAGCAGGGCGGGGCCGCGGCGTTGATCGCGCGGGCCAGGTCGGTCTCGCTCTCGGCCTTGTCGACCGCGGTGTGGGCGGCGGCATTGACGATCACGTCCGGCGCCACCGCCTGCACCGTGGCCGAGAGGGACTCCGGCTTCGAGAAGTCGGCGGTCAGCGGACCGGGGCTGTCGAAGTCCAGCGCCACCACGTCGCCCAGCGGCGCCAGCGAACGCTGAAGTTCCCAGCCGACCCGGCCGTTCTTGCCGAGCAGCAGGATCTTCATGGGGCCTCAGCGCGCCGCGTAGTTGGTGGCCACCCAATCGCGGTAGCTGCCGCTTTGCACATGCGCCACCCAGTCGGCGTTGTCGAGGTACCAGCGAACCGTCTTGCGGATGCCGGTCTCGAAGGTCTCGGCCGGGCGCCAGCCGAGCTCGCGTTCGATCTTGCGTGCGTCGATCGCGTAGCGGCGGTCGTGGCCGGGGCGGTCGGTCACGTGGGTGATCAGGCGCGAATACGAACCGGCCGGGTCAGGGCGCATCTCGTCGAGCAGCGCACAGACGCTGCGCACGATCTCGATGTTCGGCCGCTCGTTCCAGCCGCCGACGTTGTAGGTCTCGCCGACGCGACCTTTGGCCAGCACGGCGCGGATGGCCGACGCGTGATCCTTGACGTAGAGCCAGTCACGCACCTGCATGCCGTCGCCGTACACCGGCAGCGGCTTGCCGGCGAGTGCGTTGACGATCATCAGCGGGATCAGCTTCTCGGGAAAGTGATAAGGACCGTAGTTGTTCGAGCAGTTGGTCGTCAGCACCGGCAGGCCATAAGTGTGGTGCCAGGCGCGCACGAGGTGGTCGCTCGCGGCCTTGCTGGCCGAGTAAGGGCTGTTGGGCTCGTAGGTATTCTTCTCGGTGAAGGCCGGATCGTTCGGCTTGAGCGAACCGTAGACCTCGTCGGTGGAGACGTGGTGGAAGCGGAAGACTTCCTTCTCGCCTGCGGGCAGCGCCGACCAATGGGCGCGCACCGCCTCGAGCAGCGTGTAGGTGCCCTCGATGTTCGTCTTGACGAAGGCACCGGGGCCGTGGATGCTGCGGTCGACATGGCTCTCGGCCGCGAAGTGCACTACGGCGCGCGGGCGGTGCTCGGCGAACAGGCGATCGAGCAGGCCGCGATCGCAGATGTCGCCCTTGACGAAGACGTGGCGGGCATCTCCTTGCAGCGACTTCAGGCTTTCGAGGTTGCCCGCGTAGGTCAGCGCATCCAGGTTGAGCACCGGCTCGCCGGTTTCGGCAATCCAGTCGAGCACGAAGTTGGCGCCGATGAAGCCGGCGCCGCCGGTGACGAGGATCATGGATCGGGGCTCCTGCGCAGACGTCGACGGCGCAAATTCTAGGCCGTGCCCCGTGCCCTTCCTGGCCTGAAAGGGTCCAGGGGCGATAATCCCGGCATGAGTGACCCCACCCCGGCACCGCCACGAGCGGCGCCACCCCCGAGGCCGCCACACCCGCGCCGGCTCGTTTCGACACCCTGCCGCTGGACGAGAAGCTGCTGCGCGCGGTGGCCGACTCCGGCTACCAGACGATGACGCCGATCCAGGCCAAGGCGATCCCGATCGTGCTGGCCGGCCGTGATGTGATGGGTGCGGCGCAGACCGGCACGGGCAAGACCGCGGCGTTCTCGATCCCGTTGCTGCAGAAGATGCTCCGGCACGAGAACCCGAGCATGTCGCCGGCGCGCCACCCCGTTCGTGCGCTGGTGCTGGCGCCCACGCGCGAACTGGCCGACCAGGTCGCCAACAACGTCAAGCAATATTCGAAGTTCACCAAGCTGCGCGCCGCCGTGGTGTTCGGCGGCATCGACATGAAGCCGCAGACGCTGGAGCTCAAGGCCGGCGTCGAGGTGCTGATCGCCACGCCGGGCCGGCTGCTCGACCACATCGAGGCGAAGAACTGCGTGCTCAACCAGGTCGAGTACGTGGTGCTCGACGAAGCCGACCGCATGCTCGACATCGGCTTCCTGCCGGATCTGCAACGCATCCTCAGCTACCTGCCCAGGCAGCGGCAGACGCTGCTTTTCTCGGCCACCTTCTCGCCCGAGATCAAGCGGCTCGCCGAGAGCTATCTGCAGGATCCGGTGCTGGTCGAGGTGGCGCGGCCCAACGCCACGGCTTCCACGGTGGAGCAGCGCTTCTTCAGCGTCTCGCCCGACGACAAGCGTCGCGCGGTGCTGAAGCTGCTGAAGGAACGCTCGATCACGCAGGCGATCGTGTTCGTCAACTCAAGCTGGGTTGCGCGCGGCTGGCGCGCTCCTTCGAGCGCGACGGCCTGCGCACCAACGCGCTGCACGGCGACAAGAGCCAGGACGAGCGGCTGAAGGCGCTCGACGCGTTCAAGCGCGGCGAAGTCGACGTGCTGGTGGCCACCGACGTGGCGGCTCGCGGGCTGGACATCGCCGACCTGCCGGCCGTCTTCAACTTCGACGTTCCGTTCAACGCCGAGGACTACGTGCACCGCATCGGGCGCACCGGGCGCGCCGGCGCGTCGGGCCTGGCCTTCACGCTGGTGGCGCGCGAGGACATGCGCAACGTCGGTGACATCGAGAAGCTGATCAAGAAGAAGATCGACGTCGAGCCGCTCGAACTCGACGATGAGCGGCCGCGGCGCGAATCGTTCCGCGAGCGTGCTCGCCGCGAAGACGACGACGAGCGCCCGGCCCGCCCGCCCGCGCCGCGCTCCAGCGCCGCGCCTGCGCGTTCGGCCGATCCGCTCTTCGATCAGCCCTACGTGCCGAGCAACCCCGAGGCCGAACCGGCCTGGGACAAGAAGGCCGCGGCGCCTGCGCCGCGCGGCCTGTCGCCCTACATCAAGCCGAAGAAGAAGGTGGCGGCGCTGTTCGGGGCCAAGAAGGCGCCGGACGAGGAAACCTCGTCGTCCTGAAGGGCGCGCGACTCAATCGGCGAGCAGCGCAAAGACCGCCGGTCGATCGGAAGGAGCGTGCCCGGCTGAGATCGCCAGCGCGCGACGCTGTCGGTGCGGGTGAAGGCGCCCGGCGCCGTCAGGCCGCAACTCACCGCCACCCGCGTGCCCGGCTGCAGGTGCTCGAGCATCGCCTGCAGAATCGCGGCATTTCGATAGGGCGTCTCGATCAGCAATTGCGTCTGCCGCGCCTTGCGAGACAGTACCTCGAGCTCGCGCAGCCGCGCCGCACGGGCCGGCGCCTCCACCGGGAGGTAGCCGACGAAGGCGAAACTCTGGCCGTTCAGTCCGCTGGCGGCCAGCGCCAGCAGCAGCGAACTCGGGCCGGGTAGGGCGACGACCGGCAGGTGCTCGGCATGCGCCGCCTGAACCAGCGCGGCGCCGGGGTCGGCGACGGCCGGCAGTCCGGCCTCGGAGATCAGGCCCAGGTCGGCGCCTGTACGCAGCGGCGCCAGCAGCGGGCCGAGCTCCGGCGCGGCGGCTTGCTTGCCGCCCTTGGGTACTCGCGGCAGTTCCACGATCTCGATCTGCTGAAGGGCCCGGGCCAGCGGCACGATGCGGTCCACCCGCTTGAGAAAGGCCCGCGTGCTGCGTGCGTTCTCGGCCACCCAGTGGTTCAGGCCGGCGGCAACGCGCAGTGCGCCGATCGGCAGGACGTCGTCCAGTGGCACGGCCTCGTCGGCGCCGGCGATGCCGAAGTCCAGCGCATTGGGCACCCGGTACAGCGTGCCGCGGGTTTCGCTCATGGCTGCAGCGGGTCGATGCCGGCCTCGCGCAGCAGTGCGCAGGTGCGGATCAGCGGCAGGCCGACGAGCGCCGTCGGGTCATCGGATTCGATCGCCGCCAGCAGCGCGATGCCCAGCGTCTCGCACTTGGCGCTGCCGGCGCAGTCGTAGGGCTGCTCGGTGCGCAGGTAATGTTCGATCTCGGCGTCGGCGAGGTCGCGAAAACGCACGTTCACCGGCGCCAGCGCCGCCCCCGAATAGCCGCTGGCCGCATGCTGTACCGCCACGGCCGTGTGGAAGACCACGCTGCGGCCGCGCATCGCACGAAGCTGCGCGACGGCCCGCTCGTGCGTGCCGGGTTTGCCGATCGGCGTGCCGTCGAGCTCGGCCACCTGGTCGGAGCCGATGACCACCGCCTGCGGATGCAGCGCGGCAACGGCGGCGGCCTTGGCGGCGGCCAGTCGCATCGCCAGTGCGGCGGGCGTCTCGCCGTCAAGCGGTGTCTCGTCGACCTGCGGCGAGACGACGTCGAACGGCAGCCGCAGGCGTTCCAGCAGTTCGCGCCGGTAGCGCGAGGTCGATCCGAGGATCAGCTTTGGGCGCGTGGTCATGCCGGGATTGTCCCATCGCGCCTCTTACACTGACCGGCATGAAACCGCGCATCCGCGATCCGCTGCGACTCGACGTCGAGCCCTTCGCCAAGGAAGGGGGCCGGCTGGAAGGCCGCTGGCCGCTGGCCGGCTTCGGCCGCCCTGGTCGAGTCGGCGCATCCCGAGGCCCGCCCGCTGCCAGCCGACGAAGCCGTGTGGCAGGCCGACGGCGAACTTCGCCCGGTGCGCGGCGGCGAGCCCGAAGTCTGGCTGCATGTCCGGGCCCGTGCACAGATGAGCCTGGAGTGCCAGCGATGCCTGGGACCGGTGAATGCGGCGCTGAGTGCACAGCGCAGCTTCCGCTTCGTGGTCGACGAGGCCACCGCGGCCGAGATCGATGCCGACAGCGAAGACGACGTGTTGGCGCTCACTCGCGCGCTGAACCTTCACGAACTGGTGGAGGACGAACTGATCCTTGCGCTGCCGCTGGTGCCGATGCACGAGCTCTGCCCGCAGCCGCTGAGCCGGCCCGTGACCGCCGAGCCGGAGGTCGAAGAGCGACCGAATCCCTTTGCGGCGCTGGCGGCGCTCAAGCGCCAGGGGCCGCACTGAGGGGTACAGTGAGCGGCATCGGCCGCCGTGCTAGAATCGCGGGCTTTTCATCGGGCGCCTGGGAGGGTTGCGTGTGCAACTTTGGCGGGTGCCGCGCGCGGTGCCCCGAGGCGCCGCGTTGGGCCGGGGCCATCACCGGGCCCGCCCACAGGAGAATTCCATGGCTGTCCAGCAGAACAAGAAGTCGCCGTCGAAGCGCGGCATGCACCGCTCGCACAACGCGGTGGCGGCGCCCGGCACCGCGATCGAGCCGACCACCGGCGAGACGCACCTGCGCCACCACATCAGCCCGACCGGCTTCTACCGTGGCCGCAAGGTCCTGAAGACCAAGGCCGACGCCTGAGGCGTCGTGGCTGCGGCGCGGGCTCCCCGCTCCCCGGTCTGACATGAACACCGCTGTTCTGGAGCGGGTCACGCTCGCCGTCGACTGCATGGGCGGCGACCATGGGCCGTCGGTCACGCTGCCGGCCTGCCGCGCTTTCCTCGAGTCGCATCCCGGGGCTCACCTGATCCTCGTCGGCAAGTCCGACGCACTGGCTGCAGCCGCCGGATGGCCGCGCTGCACCGTCGTGGCCGCGAGCGAGGTCGTCGAGATGGACGATCCGGTCGAAGTGGCGCTGCGCAAGAAGAAGGACTCTTCGCTGCGCGTTGCCGTCGCCCAGGTCAAGCCTGCGGAAGCCGGGCAGGCTGCAGCGCAGGCCTGCGTCTCGGCCGGCAACACGGGCGCGTTGATGGCGGTTTCGCGATACGTCCTCAAGACGCTCGACGGCATCGATCGCCCGGCGATTGCCAGCGTCATGCCGAACGAGCGCGACGGCTACACCACCGTGCTCGATCTGGGCGCCAACGTCGACTGCACGGCCGAGCACCTGCTGCAGTTCGCGGTGATGGGCAGCGCGCTCGTGGCCGCCGTCGAGGGCAAGGACAACCCGAGCGTCGGCCTGCTCAACATCGGCGAAGAGGCGATCAAGGGCAGCGAATCGATCAAGCAGGCCGGCGAGCTGCTGCGCGCCGCCGCGGCCAGCGGCCACCTGAATTTCCACGGCAACGTGGAAGGCAACGACATCTTCAAGGGCACCACCGACATCGTCGTCTGCGACGGCTTCGTCGGCAACGTCGCGCTGAAGACGGCCGAGGGTCTGGCCTCGATGCTGTCGAACTTCATCAAGCAGGAGTTCACGCGCAACGTCTTCACCAAACTGGCGGCCGTCGTGGCGCTGCCCGTGCTCAATCACTTCAAGGCGCGCGTCGACCACCGCCGCTACAACGGCGCGGCGCTGCTCGGCCTGCGCGGCCTGGTGTTCAAGAGCCACGGTTCGGCCGATGCCTTCGCGTTCCAGATGGCGCTGAACCGGGCTTATGATGCGGCGCGAAATCGCCTGCTCGACCGCGTGCACGACCGCATTCTCGAGACGTTGGCCGAGATGCCGGCGCCGAGCGCGGAGCCTCAGACCGAACCGCCGGCACTGGCCGCCTCCCGATGAGCCAACCCGCTTCGCGCTATTCCCGCATCACCGGCACCGGCAGCTACCTGCCGCCGGAGCGCCTGACCAACGAAGCGCTCGCCCAGCGGCTGGCGCGCGACGGCATTGAGACCTCAGACGAATGGATCGTCGAGCGCACCGGCATCCGTGCGCGACATTTCGCCGCAGCGGGCGTGGCGGCCAGCGATCTGGCCGTCGAGGCGGCGCGCCATGCGCTCGAAGCGGCTGGTCGCAAGGCCGAAGAGATCGACCTGATCATCGTCGCAACCTCGACGCCCGACATGGTCTTCCCGTCCACGGCCTGCATCGTGCAGCGCAAGCTCGGTGCCTTCGGTGGCGCGGCGTTCGACGTGCAGGCCGTCTGCTCGGGCTTCGTCTATGGCACGGCCGTTGCCGACTCGATGATCCGCGGCGGCCTCGCCACGCGCGCGCTGGTGATCGGCGCCGAAGTCTTCTCGCGCATCCTCGACTTCAAGGACCGCACCACCTGCGTGCTGTTCGGCGATGGCGCGGGTGCGGTGGTGCTCGAAGCCAGCGACACGCCGGGCATCCTGGCGAGCGAGCTTCACGCCGATGGCCGTCACGTCGAGATCCTCTGTGTGCCCGGCACCGTGTCGGGCGGCCAGGTGCTCGGTGATCCGCTGCTGAAGATGGACGGCCAGGCGGTCTTCAAGCTGGCCGTCGGGGTGCTCGAAAGCGCCGCGCGTGCCGTGCTGGCAAAGGCAGGCCGCAACGATGCCGACATCGACTGGCTCATCCCGCACCAGGCCAACATCCGCATCATGCAGAGCACGGCGAAGAAGCTGAAGCTGCCGGCCGAGAAGCTCGTCGTCACCGTCGACCAGCACGGCAATACCTCGGCCGCCTCGATTCCGCTGGCACTCGACGTCGCAGTGCGCCAGGGCCGCGTGCAGCGCGGCGACACGGTGATGCTCGAGGGCGTCGGCGGCGGCTTCACCTGGGGCGCGGTGCTGCTCGACTTCTGAGGGCGCGGCCCCCGCGGGCCGACGAAGAAAACCACAAGACTGAGACAAGCCGCGATGACCCAATTCGCATTCGTCTTTCCCGGCCAGGGCTCGCAGACCGTCGGCATGCTCGACGCCTGGGGCGACCACCCCGTCGTGCGCGACACGCTGGCCGAAGGCTCGCAGGCACTCGGCGAGGATCTCGCCGCGTTGATCCACGCCGGCCCGAAGGAGCAGCTCGACCTGACCACCAACACACAGCCGGTGATGCTCGCTGCGGCCGTGGCCTGCTACCGCGCGTGGGTCACCGAAACCGGCAAGACGCCGGCCATGGTGGCCGGGCACTCGCTGGGTGAATACAGCGCGCTGGTCGCCGCCGGCTCGCTGACGCTGGCCGAGGCGCTGCCGCTGGTGCGCTTCCGGGCGCAGGCGATGCAGGATGCGGTGCCTGTCGGCGTCGGCGCGATGGCGGCGATCCTGGGCCTCGATGCCGAAGTCGTGCGAAGCACCTGCGCCGAGGTGGAAGCCGCCGTCGGCCAGACGGTATCGGCCGCCAACTTCAACGATCCCAAGCAGACCGTCATCGCCGGCGCCAAGGCCGCGGTCGACCAGGCCTGCGAGGCGCTCAAGGGCCGCGGTGCGAAGCGCGCGCTGCCGCTGGCCGTGTCCGCGCCCTTCCATTGCGCGCTGATGAAGCCAGCGGCCGAGAAGTTGCGGGAGCGGCTGGCGTCGGTGACGATCGGCACGCCGAAGATCCCGCTGATCAACAACATCGACGTTGCCGTGCAGACCGAGCCCGAGGCGATCCGTGAGGCGCTGTATCGCCAGGCCTTCGGCCCGGTGCGCTGGGTGGAGATCGTGCAGGCGATGCGCGCGCGCGGCATCACGCACGTGATCGAGTGCGGTCCGGGCAAGGTGCTGGCCGGGCTGGCGAAGCGCATCGACGCCGAACTGGCCGTGGGCAACGTGCTCGATCCGGCCACGATGGCCGATACGAAGGGGCTGCTGGCATGAGCGACGCAAAGACCTCGGCGCAGATCGCGCTGGTGACCGGCGCCTCGCGCGGCATCGGCCGTGCCATCGCGATGGCGCTCGCCGCACAGGGCATGACGGTGATCGGCACCGCCACCACCGAGGCGGGCGCCGCGGCGATCGGCGATGCGCTGGTGCCCCTGGGCGGCAGCGGCCTGAAGCTCGACGTGACCGACGGCGCCGCGCTGGAGGCGGCGATCGACGGCATCGTCAAGCAGCACGGCGGCCTGCATGTGCTCGTCAACAACGCCGGCATCACACGCGACACGCTGTCGATGCGCATGAAGGACGACGACTGGGACGCCGTGCTCGACACGAACCTGAAGGCCGTCTTCCGCGCCAGCCGCGCGGCGATCAAGCCGATGATGAAGCAGCGCTACGGCCGCATCGTCAACATCACCTCGGTGGTGGGCGCCAGCGGCAACCCGGGCCAGGCCAACTATGCCGCCGCGAAGGCCGGCGTCGCGGGCATGACGCGGTCGCTGGCGCGCGAGCTTGGCAGCCGCGGCATCACCGTCAACTGCGTCGCGCCGGGCTTCATCGATACCGACATGACGCATTCGCTGCCCGAAGCGCAGAAGGCCGCCCTGCTGGCGCAGATCCCGCTCGGCCGGCTCGGCCAGGCGGAGGAGATCGCGAACGCCGTGGCCTTCCTGGCATCACCCGGCGCCGGCTACGTGACCGGCACCGAACTGCACGTCAACGGCGGCATGTACATGGCCTGATTCCGGCAGGGCGGGCCGGTTCGGCCCGCGCCCGGTCAAGCCTTAGAATCCGCCCCTGTTTTCAGCAAACAACTCCCGGAGGAGTCATGAGCGACATCGAAGCACGAGTCAAGAAGATCATCGCCGAGCAACTGGGTGTGCCCGAGGCCGATGTCACCAACGAGAAAGCATTCGTGGCCGATCTCGGCGCCGATTCGCTCGACACGGTCGAACTGGTGATGGCCCTCGAAGACGAGTTCGGCATCGAGATCCCTGACGAGGAAGCCGAGAAGATCACCACCGTGCAGCTGGCGATCGACTACGCCGTCAAGCACCAGAAGGCCGCCTGAAGGCGCGAGCCCTCGCATCCATTGAGCACCCGCATCCGCGCATGAGCCGTCGTCGCGTCGTCGTCACCGGGCTGGGCCTGGTCAGCCCCGTGGGCAACACGGTGGCCGAAGGCTGGGCCAACCTCGTCGCCGGCCGCTCCGGCATCGCGAACATCACGCGCTTCGACGCGTCGGCGTTTGCCTGCAAGTTTGCCGGCGAGGTGAAGGGCTTCAACATCGAGGATTACATCCCCGGCAAGGAAGCCCGCCACATGGACACCTTCATCCACTACGGGATGGCGGCGTCGATCCAGGCGGTGCGCGACGCAGGGCTGCCCACCAACGACGCGTTGAACGAAGAGACCGCCGAGCGCATCGGCTGCCTCGTCGGCTCGGGCATCGGCGGACTGCCGATGATCGAGGAAACCCACGGCGAGTACACGGCGCGCGGCCCGCGTCGAATCTCGCCGTTCTTCGTGCCGGCGTCGATCATCAACATGATCTCCGGGCATGTGTCGATCCACTTCGGCTTCCAGGGGCCGAACCTCGCCATCGTGACGGCCTGCACCACCGGCCTGCACTGCATCGGCGAGGCGGGGCGGCTGATCGAATATGGCGATGCCGACGTGATGATCGCCGGCGGCGCGGAATCCACCGTGTCGCCGCTGGGCATCGGCGGCTTCGCCGCGGCGCGCGCTGTCGACGCGCAACGATTCCCCGAGACGGCGTCGCGGCCCTGGGACAAGGATCGCGATGGATTCGTGCTCGGCGAGGGCGCTGGCGTGCTGGTGCTCGAGGAGTACGAACACGCGAAGAAGCGCGGCGCGAAGATCTATGCCGAGCTCGCTGGATTCGGCATGGGCGCGGATGCCTTCCACATGACTGCGCCCAACGTCGACGGCCCGAAGCGCTCGATGAAAGCCGCGCTGCGCAACGCCGGCATCAACGGCGATGCGGTGCAGTACTTGAATGCCCACGGCACCTCGACGCCGCTGGGCGACGTGAACGAGACCAACGCGATCAAGCTGGCCTTCGGCGATCACGCGAAGAAGCTCGTCGTCAATTCGACCAAGTCGATGACCGGCCACCTGCTCGGCGGCGCCGGCGGCATCGAGTCGGTCTTCACGGTGCTGGCGGTGCACCATCAGGTGTCTCCGCCGACGATCAACATCTTCAACCAGGACCCTGAGTGCGACCTGGATTACTGCGCCAACGAGGCGCGGCCGATGAAGATCGAGCACGCCGTGAAGAACAACTTCGGTTTCGGCGGCACCAACGGCACGCTGGTGTTCCGCCGCGCCTGACGCGGCGCGGCTCTCGCGCCGGCGGCAGTGGTGGCTGCGATGACGGCAGGCGCGGCCTACCCGGCGCACTCGAACCGCGCCCGGCGCGTGGCGAGTCTCTTGCTGTCCATGCTTGCCCTGGCGGTACTGTTGGCATGGGCCGTGACGATGGCCAGCCGCGGCCGCGCCGTCTGGGCTGGACTTGCGCTCCCGATGATCCTGGCGATGGCGAGCTTGGCCCCGTGGCGAAGCCAGCCGGAGGGCCAGTTGGCCCGGGAAGCCGTGGGATGGCGCTTCCAACCGGCTGCCGCTGGCGAAACGGCGACTGTCGGTGAACTCGTCGTGGCGGTGGATCTCGGTGGCTGGATGCTGCTGCGACTGCGCACCGAGGGCGCCTGTTGGCGGACCCGCGATCCCTGGCTGGCCGTGTCGCAGCGCGACATGGCCGGCACATGGCACGCATTTCGCCGTGCGGTATATTCGCCGCGACCTTCACCGGCCGGCCTCGCGGCGCAGGCTCCCGCCGACCCTCCCGCATGAATCCGAATGACGCCGACGCACCGCTGATCGAACGCATCAAAGCAAGGTGACGTCCGCGCGTTCGAGATGCTGGTCGTCAAGTACCAGCGCCGCATCGAACGCCTGATCGGCCGGATGGTGCGTGATGTCGACCTCGTGCCCGACATCGCCCAGGAAACCTTCGTGCGCGCCTATCGCGCGATCGGGCAGTTCCGGGGCGAGAGCGCCTTCTACACTGGCTGTACCGCATCGCCGTCAACACCGCCAAGAAGGCGCTGGTCGACCTCAAGCGCGATCCGGTCGTGACGGAATCCGCACTGGCCGGCCGCGACGACGACGACGAAACTTCGCGGGTCGAAAACGAACTAAGCGACGGCGAGACCCCGATGCCGTGCTGGCAAGCAAGGAAATTGCGGCGGCGGTGAACTCGGCGATCGAAGGCCTGTCGGAGGATCTCAGGCAGGCCATCACCCTTCGGGAAATCGAGGGGCTGAGCTACGAAGAGATCGCCGAGCTGATGAACTGCCCGATCGGAACGGTGCGTTCGCGCATCTTCCGGGCGCGCGAGGCGATCGCGTTGCGGCTGAGGCCGCTGCTCGACACGCGCGAAGGCGAGCGGTGGTGAGGGGTCGAGAGGGGTTTGGAGTCGATGATGTCCAGAGAGCAGTCCAGCATGAACGGTCGTGACGAGATCCTGTCGGCCTTGGTCGATGGCGAGGCGGGCAGGGAAGACGTCGCCAAGGCCACCGCCGCCCGGCGCAGCGATGCCGAACTCCGCCGGACGTGGCATGCCTACCAGCTGATCGGCGACGTGCTGCGCTCCGACGACCGCCAGCGACCCCGCGCGAGACGAGCAATTCGTGCAGCGACTGCGCGCCCGGCTGGCCGACGAGCCGGTGGTGCTGGCGCCGCAGCCGGCGGAGACGGTCTCGCTGGCCGCCGGCCGATCGGCCCGTCGCTGGCGTGCCGGTGCGGCCGTGGCGGCAGGCTTCGTGGCCGTGGCCGGCGCGCTGGTGGCGCTGCAGGCGCCGTCGCCCGAGCCGGCACCGTCGGTGGCCCGGGGCCCTCGTCGATCGTTCCGGCGACCACCATGGCGCCAATGGGCGCCGAGCCCGCGGGTGAGCACGCCGTGCTGGTGACCGACGGCCAGCTCATCCGCGATGCGCGACTCGACCGCTACCTCGCCGCACACCAGCGGTTCGCCGGCGCGTCGGCCCTGGGTGTGCCGTCCTCGTTCCTGCGCAGTGCAACGACCGACGCTGCGCAGCGCTGAGACGTTGACCGGACCGACTGCACCCATGCTGCTGCGTTCCCTGCTCGCGCTGACCTTGATCGGCGCTCACGGTGGGCTCGTGTCCGCTGCACCAGCGGCTTCGGCACCGGAAAGTCGCGAGGTCAAGGCCGGCTGACGCGCATCCATGAAGCGGCCGGCAAGCAGAACTTCCAGGGGACCTTCGTGGTCAGTGGCGGCGGTGCCGTTTCCAGCGCCCGGATCGCCCACTACGGGGAAGGCGCCAACCAGTACGAGCGCATCGAATCACTCGACGGGCAGACCCGCTACGTCTACCGCCACAACGACGTTATCCACACCCTGTGGCCGGGCAACCGCGTGGCACTCGTCGAGCAGGCGCAGGCGCTGAGCGGCTTTCCCTCATTGCTCCAGGGCAGCATCGACCGCCTCGCCGAGTTCTACGAGGTCCAGCCGCAAGGCAGCGAGCGTGTCGCCGGGCGCGAGGCCCATGTGCTGCTGGTCCACCCGCGTGATGGCCATCGCTTCGGCTACCGCCTCTGGTCTGACAAGGCATCCGGCCTGCTCCTGCGATCGGATGTGCTCAACGAGAAGAACGAGGTGCTGGAGACTTCGGCGTTCTCGGAGGTGACGATCGGCGTGAAGGCGCAGTTCGACAGCGTCACCGGGCCGATGCGCAAGCTCGACGGCTATCGCGTGATCCGGCCAACCGTGAACAGCACGCGGCTCGAAGTCGAGGGCTGGTCCATGCGCCAGCTCGTGCCGGGATTCCGCGAAGTCAACTGCGTCAAGCGACCGATGGAGTCGCCGACCTCGAATGCGCAGGAAGCATCGTCCGAGCCCGTGCTGCAGACAATCTACTCCGACGGATTGACCTATGTGTCGGTCTTCATCGAACCTTTCAGCCCGGCGCGCCACCAACGCTCGATGCGCACGGCCGTCGGTGCCACGCAGACCTTGATGCGCCGGCAGGGCGACTGGTGGGTCACCCTCGTGGGCGACGTTCCGCCCGCCACCCTGCTGGCCTTCGCCAACGCGCTCGAACGGCGCAAGTGACAGGCCCGCTCCGCGGGTCTCAGCAATGAGGCTGTCTCTGACCATGTACTCCAATCAACAAACGGTCTTCGCGGCTGTGCGCCGCGGTGTTCTGCTGGCGTTCGCCAGCTTTCTGGTGGCGGGTGCCGCGATCGTCGCCACCCCGGCCGCGCGGGCGCAGTCGAACCTTCCGGAGTTCGCCGACCGCCGAACGGGTCGGCCCCGCGGTCGTGAACATCCGCACCACCGAGCGGCGCACCGCGCGCGGCAACGGCATGCCGGACATGGACGAGGACATGCTCGAGTTCTTCCGACGTTTCGGCGTGCCCATTCCTGGCCAGCCCGGCCCGCGCGGGCAGCGGCCGCAGCAGCCCGATGGCGAACCGCAGCAGCGCGGCGTTGGCTCGGGCTTCATCCTCAGCGCCGACGGCTACGTCATGACGAACGCGCACGTGATCGAAGGTGCCGATGAGGTCTTCGTCACACTGACCGACAAGCGCGAGTTCAAGGCTCGCGTGATCGGCTCGGATCGGCGCTCCGATGTGGCCCTGGTCAAGATCGATGCCGCCGGCCTGCCGACCGTGCGCACCGGCGACATCAACCGCCTGCGTGTCGGCGAGTGGGTCATCGCCATCGGCTCGCCCTTCGGCCTGGAGAACACCGTGACCGCCGGAATCGTCAGCGCGAAGGCGCGGGACACCGGCGAGTTTCTCCCGCTGATCCAGACCGACGTGGCGATCAATCCCGGCAACTCCGGCGGGCCGCTGATCAACATGCGCGGCGAGGTGGTGGGCATCAACTCGCAGATCTACAGCCGCTCCGGTGGCTACATGGGCATCTCGTTCGCGATCCCGATCGACGAGGCCACGCGCGTGGCCGAGCAGCTCAAGTCCACCGGCCGGGTCAGCCGCGGCCGCATCGGCGTGAGCATCGACCAGGTGACCAAGGAGGTCGCCGAGTCGATCGGCCTGGGCAAGGCGGCGGGTGCGCTGGTGCGCAGCGTGGAAGCCGCCGGGCCCGCGGAGAAGGCCGGCGTGGAGCCGGGCGACATCATCACGAAGTTCGATGGCAAGACGGTGGAGAAGTCGGGCGACCTCCCGCGCATCGTCGGTGCCGTGAAGCCGGGCAGCAAGGCGACGCTGCAGGTCTTCCGCCGCGGCGGCTACAAGGACCTGAGCGTCGTCGTGGCCGAAGTCGAGCCTGATCGTGCACGCCGCACGGCCGAGGCGGAGCCGAAGCAGCCCTCGCCGACGACCACGCTCGGCATCGGCGTGTCGGAGCTCAGCGAGGCGCAGAAGCGAGAACTGAAGCTGAAGAACGGTGTTCGTGTCGAGGTGGCCGAGGGCGCCGCAGCGCGGGCGGGTGTCCGCGAGGGCGACATCATCCTGTCCATCGACAACACCGAGATCACGAGCGTCAAGCAGTTCGAGTCGATCGTGACCAAGCTCGACAAGTCGCGTGCGGTCACCGCCCTCGTCCGCCGTGGTGATACGGTGAACTTCGTGATCATCCGCCCTGCCCGTTGAGCGCGATGCGGGCGCTTGGCCTCGCGTCGGGCGCCCGAC
This sequence comes from Piscinibacter aquaticus, assembly GCA_007994965.1. Taxonomy (GTDB): domain Bacteria; phylum Pseudomonadota; class Gammaproteobacteria; order Burkholderiales; family Burkholderiaceae_C; genus Piscinibacter; species Piscinibacter aquaticus. Next base: position 642,543 of record VOPW01000001.1, read on the forward strand.
TGCAGCGTCGGGTCTTTCCGGTATCCGGGAAGTGACGAACGGTGACGTCAGGGGTGTTCGTCGCGGCCGGAAGGCTCATCGCACCCTGTGAAAGTCAGTGAGCGCAAACCTGTTTAGCCTGCCGTCGATTGTTCGTCCGAATCGGTAGAATCTGGTCGATCTTCGGCGCTCTTTGCGCATCCTGTACAAGTAAAAGTCGCGCTCGTAACTATCCCCATGTGCTCCACAAGCATTTGTGGACAATCTGTGGATGAATTTCATTGTTGGGGCTCCGCAACGAGCAGAAATCGAGCATTGGCGCGGGATTCCGCGGGGTGCTTTTGGCTACAATGAAGGCCCAACAAGCAGTTGCCATACGTTTTGTTGGAAGGCGCGTCACTCGTTCGACGTGCCTTTTTTTGTCTCCCGCCGCGTGGCTCACGCCACGCTTAACTTCGCTGCGCGAAGTTGGCGTCCGACGCAACGGCTCCGCCGTTGTGTGCCCGGTGCTCGCATCGAAGTCGCATTGCTGTTCATGGACCACATCCGCAACTTCTCGATCATTGCCCACATCGATCACGGCAAGAGCACGCTGGCCGATCGTCTGATCCAGCGATGCGGCGGCTTGTCCGACCGCGAGATGGAAGCGCAGGTGCTCGACTCGATGGACATCGAGCGGGAGCGTGGCATCACCATCAAGGCTCAGACCGCAGCGCTGCAATACAAGGCACGCGACGGGAAGCTCTACAACCTCAACCTGATCGATACGCCGGGGCACGTGGACTTCAGCTACGAGGTGAGCCGGTCGCTGTCGGCCTGCGAAGGCGCGTTGCTCGTGGTCGATGCCAGCCAGGGCGTCGAGGCGCAGACCGTGGCCAACTGCTACACCGCGATCGAACTCGGCGTCGAGGTGGTGCCGGTGCTCAACAAGATGGATCTGCCGCAGGCCGACCCGGATCGCGCCAAGGCCGAGATCGAGGACGTGATCGGCATCGACGCCGACGACGCCATCCCGTGCAGCGCCAAGACCGGCGAAGGCATCGACGAGATCCTCGAGGCGGTGATCCAGCGCATGCCGCCGCCGCGGGGCAACCCCGACGCGCCGCTGCGCGCAATGATCATCGACTCCTGGTTCGACAACTACGTCGGCGTCGTGATGCTGGTGCGCGTGGTCGACGGCTCGCTGAGCAAGGGCGAGCGCATCCGCCTGATGGCCAGCGATGCGGTCTACGGTGCAGAACAGCTGGGCGTGTTCACGCCCAAGTCGCTGCCCCGCGAGACCCTGCGGGCCGGCGAAGTGGGCTTCGTGATCGCCGGCATCAAGGAACTGCAGGCCGCCAAGGTGGGCGACACGATCACGCTGGAGAAGAAGCTGCCGAACAACAACGGCGTGGCCACCGAGCCGCTGCCGGGCTTCAAGGAGATCCAGCCGCAGGTCTTCGCGGGGCTGTATCCCACCGAAGCCAGCGAGTACGACCAGCTGCGCGACGCGCTGGAGAAGCTCAAGCTCAACGATTCGTCGCTGCGGTACGAGCCCGAGGTCAGCCGGGCGCTGGGTTTCGGCTTCCGCTGCGGCTTCCTCGGCCTGCTGCACATGGAGATCGTCCAGGAGCGGCTCGAACGGGAATTCGACCAGGACCTGATCACCACCGCGCCCAGCGTCGTCTACGAGGTCGAGCTGAACGACGGCACGGTCCTGCAGGTCGAGAACCCCTCGAAGATGCCCGACCAGGGTCGCATCCGAGAGATCCGCGAGCCGATCGTCACGGTGCACCTGTACATGCCTCAGGACTACGTCGGCCCGGTGATGACGCTGGCCAACCAGAAGCGCGGCACGCAGATCAACATGGCCTACCACGGCCGCCGGTGATGCTCACCTACGAGATGCCGCTGGCCGAGATCGTGCTGGACTTCTTCGACAAGCTGAAATCGGTGTCGCGCGGCTATGCCTCGATGGACTACGAGTTCAAGGAGTACCGCGCCGCCGACGTGGTCAAGGTCGACATCCTGCTCAACGGCGACAAGGTCGACGCGCTGTCGATCATCGTGCACCGCAGCCAGAGCGTCTATCGGAGCCGGGCCGTCGTCACCAAGATGCGCGAGCTGATCTCGCGGCAGATGTACGACGTGGCGGTGCAGGCGGCGATCGGGGCCAACATCATTGCGCGTGAGACAATCAAGGCCTTGCGCAAGAACGTGCTCGCCAAATGCTACGGTGGCGACATCACGCGCAAGCGCAAGCTGCTCGAAAAACAGAAGGCAGGCAAGAAGCGCATGAAGCAGATCGGCTCCGTCGAGGTGCCGCAGGAAGCGTTTCTGGCCATCCTCCAGGTGGACGATTGATGGGTCTTCTGACCGGTGTGCTCTATGGCGTCCTGGCCGTCTACCTCGGCGGCTGGTACCTCGGCAAGTGGACAGGCAACTTCTCGCTGCTGCTGTTCATCCTCAGCCTCGTGACGCTGGCCTACTGGCTGGCCGAGCGCTTCCACTTCGCGCCGCAGCGCCAGGGCTGCGGCCCGGCAGCTCGAGGAGCAGGAGACAGCTCGCCGCGCGCAACTGGCGGCGCAGGGCATCACCAAGGTCGACACCGACACCACGCCGGCGCGCGAGAGTCTGCTGATGCAGCCCTGGTGGCTCGACTGGACCGCCGGCCTGTTCCCGGTGATCCTCGCGGTCTTCCTGCTCAGATCGTTCCTGTTCGAGCCATTCAAGATTCCTTCGGGCTCGATGATCCCGACGCTGCTGGTGGGCGACCTGATCCTGGTGAACAAGTACCACTACGGCATCCGCCTGCCGGTGATCAACAAGAAGATCATCGCCAACAACGACCCCAAGCGCGGCGACGTGATCGTGTTCCGTTTTCCTCGCGACACCAGCATCGACTACATCAAGCGCGTGGTCGGCCTGCCGGGCGACGAGATCAGCTTCCGCAACCAGAAGCTGTACGTCAACGGCCAGCCCGCCCCCTCGAGGCGCTGCCGCCGCCGGGCTTCTACGACGAGACCACGCTGCGTTACTCCCCGGAGTTCAAGGAGAAGCTCGGCGAGGTGGAACACCGGATCCTCGTCGATCCGAACGCGCAGCGGCCCTTCGGCCCCGAAGGCGCCTATGCCTTCCCCTATCGCGAGAACTGCCGCTACAGTGCCGAAGGCGTCACCTGCAAGGTGCCCGAAGGGCACTACTTCATGATGGGCGACAACCGCGACAACTCGGAGGACTCTCGCTTCTGGGGCTTCGTCCCGGACGAGAACATTGTCGGCAAGGCCTTTTCGTGTGGATGAACTTCGGCAACCCGAAACGCATCGGATCCTTCCATTGATGCGCCGGGGCACGGGGTTCGCGACGGGAGCATGAACGAATGACCGCAAAGCTTGCATCGAGTCGCCGCCAGCGCGGCGTCACCCTGTTCGGCTTGATGTTCTGGGCCATCCTGATCGGCGCAACGGCGCTGGTCGTGATGCGCGTGCTGCCGACGGTCAACGAGTACTACACGATCCAGCGGGCCGTCGACAAGATCGCCCGTGAAGGTGGCACCACCGTGCCGGAGATCCGTGCCGCCTTCGACAAGCAGAAGCAGATCGAATACTCGATCAGCTCGATCGACGGAAAGGATCTGCAGATCACCAAAGAAAACGAGCGCGTCGTGGTGAGCTTCGCCTACGACAAGGAGATCGAGCTGGTCGCGCCGGTCTACCTGCTCATCAAGTACGAGGGGCGCTCGAAGAAGTAGCGCAGCGGGGCCACGCGGGCCGACCGCCCGCAGCAAAGCAACCCGATGGACGAACGACTCGACGAACTCCAGGCCCGCATCGGGCATAGATTCCGGCAGGCCGACCTGCTGGCACGCGCGCTGACGCACCGCAGCTTCGGCGCCGATCACAACGAACGCCTCGAATTCCTCGGCGATGCGGTGCTCAGCCCGGCGGTTTCCAGCCTGCTGTTCGAGCGCTTCGCCGGCTCCGACGAGGGCGACCTGACCCGCGTGCGAGCGCACCTCGTGCGCGAGGACAGCCTGCACCGCATGGCCCTGCAGCTTGGCCTGCCCGAGGTGGTGCGCCTGTCCGAGGGCGAGGCCCGCGGCGGCGGTGCGCAGCGCGCCTCCATCCTGGCCGATGCACTGGAGGCGGTGATCGGCGCCGTCTTCCTCGACGCCGGGTTCGATGCGGCGCGCGGCCTGACGCAACGCCTCTTCGGCGAGGTGATCGCCAGCACCGAGATCGGCAGCTGGGCGAAGGATGCCAAGACCGAACTGCAGGAATGGCTGCAGGCCCGGCGTCTGCCGGTGCCCACCTACCGCATCAGCGCCACGCGCGGCCAGGCCCATGCGCAGACCTTCGAGGTGGAATGCATGGTCCCGGCACTCGGGTTGACCCAGGCCGGCGAAGGCCGTTCGCGGCGACAGGCCGAGCAGGAGGCGGCGCGCAAGATGCTCGATGACCTGAAAGCCAGTGACCGGCCCGGCGGGCCTTTGCGCTCATGAGTGAATCCGACGGGCACGAAGAGCCACCCGCGGCACAGCGCTGCGGCCTGATCGCCATCGTCGGCCGGCCCAACGTCGGCAAGTCGACGCTGCTCAATGCGCTGGTCGGGCAGAAGATCAGCATCACCTCGGCGAAGGCCCAGACCACGCGGCACCGCATCACCGGCATCCGAACGGTGGACGACACGCAGTTCGTCTTCGTCGACACGCCGGGCTTCCAGACCCGCCACGGCGCGGCGCTGAACCGGACCCTCAACCGAACGGTGCAGGGCGTGCTGGCCGACGTCGACGTGGTGCTCTTCGTCGTCGAGGCCGGCCGCTTCGGGCTGGACGATGCCAAGGTGCTGTCGCTGATCCAGGGCGACGGCATGAAGGACAAGCCGGTCTTCCTCATCGCCAACAAGCTCGATGCGGTGCAGCGCCGGGCCGAACTGATGCCCTGGCTGAAGGGCATGCAGGATCGCCATGCGTTTGCCGAGTTCGTGCCGCTGTCGGCCAAGAAGGCGGCCGACATGGAGCGGCTGCTGCAGATCATCCGGCCCTACCTGCCCGAGCAAGGCTGGTTCTACGAGGAAGATGCGCTGACCGACCGCAGCGAGCGTTTCCTCGCCAGCGAGATCATCCGCGAGAAGCTGTTCCGCCTGACCGGCGACGAGCTGCCCTACACGTCCACGGTCGTGATCGACAAGTTCGAGGAGGAAGGCCACCTGCGTCGCATCGCCGCCTCGATCGTCGTCGAGCGTGACGCGCACAAGGGCATGATCATCGGCAGCGGCGGCGAACGGCTCAAGCGCATCGGCTCCGAGGCGCGCCAGGAGCTCGAGCAGCTGATGGACGCCAAGGTCTTCCTGGAGCTCTTCGTCAAGGTGCGCTCGGGCTGGGCGGCCGACGAAGACCACCTGCGCAGCTACGGCTACGAGTAGCCGATGGCGACGGCGCGCGGCGCGGCGCCGCTGGCGGCCTTCGTGCTGCACCGCTACGACTGGAGCGAATCCAGCCTGATCCTCGACCTGTTCACGCGTGCCCAGGGGCGCCTGACCGTCGTCGCCAAGGGCGCGAAGAAGCCGCACTCCAACCTGCGCGCCGTGCTGCTGCCGTTCCAGCGCGTGAATGTCTCCCTCGGCCGCCTGCCGGAAGGCGAGGGCGCCAGCGACATCCAGACCCTGCGCCAGGCCGAGTGGGCCGGCGGCATGGCGATGCTCACCGGCGAGGCGCTGTTCAGCGGCTTCTACCTGAACGAGCTGCTGATGAAGCTGCTGGCGCGGCACGACGCCCACCCCGCACTGTTCGACGCCTATGCGCAGACGCTGCCGTCGCTGGCCTCCGCCGACGAGCAGGTGGTGCAGTCGGCACTGCGGGCCTTCGAGCTGACGCTGCTGCGCGAGATCGGCCTGCTGCCGGATCTGTCCACGGCCACGCTGACCTTGCAGCCGCTGCGCGCCGAAGGCCACTACGCCCTGCGCGCCGATGCCGGCGTGATCGAGGCGCAGGACGACGAAGCGGGGGTCCCGGGCGCTGTTCTCGCGGCGTTGCAAATCGCACTCGACCGCGGCGTCCTCGAAGCGCTGCAGCACACCTGCGCGCTGGCGCTGCCGGCCTTGAAGGCGCAGCTGCGCGCGCTGCTTCACTATCATCTGGGCTCCACGCCGCTGCGCACCCGCGCGGTGATGCACGACCTGCGGACGCTCTGATGAACCCGATGCTCACCACCGGCCTCGACGCCCACCGCGGCATGACCGCGCTGTCGGTCAACCTGAACAAGGTCGCGCTGCTGCGCAATACGCGCGCGCTCGGCATCCCGAGCGTGACGCGGGCGGCCACGCTGGCGCTGGAGGCCGGCTGCCAGGGCATCACCGTGCATCCGCGGCCCGACCAACGCCATATCCGGCCGCACGATGTGATCGAACTGGGCGAACTGCTCAAGGCACGGCCGCAGGCCGAATACAACATCGAGGGCAACCCCTTCCACAACCTGATGGACGAGGTGCGCGGGCTGGTGAAGCGCGGCCTGCCGGTGCACCGGGTGACCTTCGTGCCCGACAGCGTCGACCAGCCCACCTCCGACCATGGCTGGCGGTTTCCCGACGATCACGCGCGCCTCGTGCCGCTGGTGGCCGAATGCAAGGCGATGGGCCTGCGCGTCAGCCTCTTCATGGACCCGGAGCCTTCGCAGATGCGCGGCGCGCGCGAGGCCGGTGCCGACCGAGTCGAGCTCTACACCGAGAGCTACGCCCGCGCCCACGGCACGCCGCAGCAGGCGCAGGTGCTGGCCGGCTTCACGGCGGCAGCCCAAGCTGCACTGGCCGAAGGCCTGGGCCTGAACGCGGGTCACGACCTCAACCGCGACAACCTCACGGAGTTCCTGCGCGCCGTGCCCGGCGTACAGGAGGTGTCGATCGGCCATGCGCTGATCGCCGACGCGCTCGAACTCGGCCTGGCCGAGACGGTGCGCGACTACCTGCGCTGCATCCACCGCGCCTACGCCTGATCGCGCCATGATCTTTGGCGTCGGCACCGACATCTGCGACATCCGCCGCATGCGCGACACCTTCGCACGCCGCGGCGAGCGGTTTGCGGGCAAGGTGCTCGGGCCGCACGAGATCGAGGTGTTCCATGCGCGGCTGGCCAAGGTGGAGTCGCGCGGCATCAGCTATCTCGCCACGCGCTTCTCGGCCAAGGAGGCCTTCTCCAAGGCGATCGGCCTCGGCATGCGCATGCCGATGACTGGCGCGACTGCGAGATCGTCAAGGCCGCCAGCGGCAAGCCCGAGATCCGACTGCACGGCGCGCTGGCCGAGTGGTTCGCGCAGCGCCGCCTGCGCGCCCACGTGAGCGTCACCGACGAAACCGATTACGCGGCGAGCTTCGTCGTCGTCGAAACCCTGGACATGCCATGAGTCATTCCCCCGTCATCCTCGACATCGCCGGCACCACGCTGAACGCCGACGACCGCCGCCGCCTTGCCCATCCGCTGGTCGGCGGCATGATCCTGTTCGCGCGCAACTGGGCCGACCGCCGCGCGCTCGTGGAGCTCACCGCCGAGATCAAGGCGATCCGCTCCGACCTGCTGGTCTGCGTCGACCACGAAGGCGGCCGCGTGCAGCGCTTCCGCACCGACGGCTTCACGCATCTGCCGGCGATGCGCGTGCTCGGCGAGCTGTGGATGAAGGATGCGATGACCGCCACCGACGCCGCCACCGCCGCCGGCCATGTGCTCGGCGCCGAACTGCGCGCCTGCGGTGTCGATCTCAGCTTCACGCCGGTGCTCGACCTCGACCACGGCGGCAGCAGCGTGATCGGCGACCGCGCCTTCCACCGCGATGCGCGGGTGGCCACGGTGCTGGCCAAGAGCCTGATGCACGGCCTGCTGCTCGCCGGCATGGCCAACTGCGGCAAGCACTTCCCCGGCCACGGCTTCGTGAAGGCCGACAGCCACACCGAGATGCCGGTCGACAAGCGCAGCCTGAAGGCGATCCTCACCGACGATGCCAAGCCCTACGAATGGCTTTCGACGAGCCTGACCAGCGTGATGCCGGCGCACGTGGTCTACCCGAAGGTCGATGCGCACCCGGCCGGCTTCTCGCCACGCTGGCTGAAGGAGATCCTGCGCCAGCAGCTCGGCTTCACCGGCGCGATCTTCAGCGACGACCTGAGCATGGAAGGTGCGCGGCGCGTCAGTGGTGCGGAGGTCAGCTATGCCGAGGCCGCAGCGATCGCGCTGTCGGCGGGCTGTGATCTCGTGCTGCTGTGCAACCAGTCGGTCGATGGCGGCGCTGCGGTCGACGAACTCCTCGACGGCCTCGAGCGCGGGCTCGACGACGGCCACTGGCATCTCGACCCGGACAGCGAGGCCCGCCGCCTGAAGCTGCTGCCGCAGAGCCATCCGCTGTCGTGGGACGAGCTGATGCACGACCCGGCGTACCAGCGTTCGCTCGAACGCTTGCCCTGAAAGCAGAACGCCGCCGGGCGTGAGCCGCGGCGGCGTGGCGCGAAGCGCGCGCGCGCTCAGCGCGCGCTGTCGAAGGGCAGCGTGATCTGCGAGAGATCCTTGCGGGTCTCGACCAGCACCAGCGGGCCCTCGTCGACGATCACCATCGGCTTGCGCTCGCGCGGCACGTGCACCGGCTTCGGTTCGCGCGCCATCGCGTCCTGCACCGCACGGATCTTCTCGGCGTCCGAGTTGACCCACTGCAGGCCGGCGGCCTCGGCGATGCTCGCCAGTTGATCGGTCGGCAGCACGAAGGGTTCGACGCGGGCGGCGATCGGGGCCGGCACCGGCGCCGGCACGACCGGAGCCGGTGCGGGTACGGCAGCGACGGGCGTCACCGCGGCAGCCGCTTCGATCGGCGCGGACTCGGTCGCCATCGGTTCGATCGCCGCAGTGTCGGCTTCCGCCGTCACGACTTCGCCGAGCGCGGTCTCGCCCGCCGGCGCGCCGTCCTCGCGGCGCTCGCGCCGCTGGCGATCGCGCCCGCGGCCACGGCGACGGCCTTCACCACGCTCTTCGCCGTCGGCCGCAGCCACCGGTGCCTCGGCACCTTCGGCGGCCACCGGTTCAGCGGCCATCGTCTCGGTGTCGGCGGCCGAAACTTCGGCGCCGTTCGCCTCGTTCACGCCCTCGACCGCACGGTTCTCGTCACGGTCACGGCCACCACGGCCGCGACGACGGCGGCGACCGGTGCGCTCGCCCTGGGCCTCGCCCTCGGCCCCCGGCTCGCCGGTCGGCACGGTATCGACGAAGCCTTGCGGCTGCACGGCGGCATCGGCCGCCACGGCTTCCACCGGCGGGCGGCGCTCGCCACCGCGTTCGCCACGCTCGGAACGTTCAGCGCGCTCGCCGCGCTCACCCCGGCCGCCGCGTCGGCCTTCGCCGCGCGCCTCGCCAGCGCCTTCGGCACGCAGCGCGTTGACCTCTTCGCCCTCGGGGCGCTCGGCTCGTTGCTCGCCGCGGCGGCCACGGCCTTCGCGGTTCTCGCGGCCTTCACGACCCTCACGACCATTGCGGCCCTCGCCGCGCTGCTCGCCACGTTCGCCGCGCTCACCGCGTTCACCGCGGCGGCCATCGCGACCGCCACGGCAACCGCGCTCGCCACGCTCACCGCGGCCTTCCTTGCGCGGCTCGGCCGCCGGCGCTGCCGCGGGCGCGGCCACCGGTGCCGGCGCGGGGGCCGCCTCGCCGCCACCGAAGACGCGCTTGATCCAGCCGAAGAAGCCACTGCCGGCCGGCGCGGCCGCCGGGGCGGCCACCGGTGCCGGTGCCGGCGCGGCCACCGGGGCGGCTGCCACCGGCTCGGGCTTGGGTTCGGGCTGCGGTGCCGGCGCGTCGGGCAGGATGCCCTTGATCACCGGCTCCTGCTTGGCCTTGGCCTTCTCGCGCCGCGTGATGCCGACCTCTTCCTCGACATCGTCGATCATCGTGTAGCTGGCCTGCAGGTTCTCCAGGCGCGGATCGTCGTGGCGCAGGCGCTCGAGGCGGTAATTCGGCGTCTCGAGGTTCTTGTTCGGCACCAGCAGCACGGTCACGCGCTGCTTCAGCTCGATCTTGGTGATCTCGGTGCGCTTCTCGTTGAGCAGGAAGGAGGTCACTTCCACCGGCACCTGCACGTGCACGGCGGCGGTGTTCTCCTTCATCGACTCCTCCTGCACCATGCGCAGGATCTGCAGTGCGGAGGATTCGGTGTCGCGGATGTGGCCGGTGCCGTTGCAGCGCGGGCAGGTGATGTGGCTGCCTTCGGACAGCGCCGGGCGCAGGCGCTGGCGGCTCAGTTCGAGCAGACCGAACTTGCTGATCGAGCTGAACTGCACGCGGGCGCGGTCCTGGCGCAGCGCATCGCGCAGGCGCGTCTCGACCTCGCGGCGGTTCTTGCTCTCCTCCATGTCGATGAAGTCGACGACGATCAGGCCGCCGAGGTCGCGCAGGCGCATCTGGCGGGCGATCTCGTCGGCCGCCTCGAGGTTGGTGCGGGTCGCGGTTTCCTCGATGTCGCTGCCGCGGGTGGCGCGCGCCGAGTTGACGTCGACGCTGACCAGCGCCTCGGTGTGGTCGATCACGATCGCGCCGCCGGAAGGCAGGTTGACCGTGCGGCTGAAGGCCGTCTCGATCTGGTGCTCGATCTGGAAGCGGCTGAACAGCGGGGCGTCGTCGCGGTAGCGCTTGACCTTGTGCGCCGTCTCCGGCATCACGTGGTTCATGAACTGCTGCGCCTGATCGAAGATGTCGTCGGTGTCGATCAGTATCTCGCCGATGTCGGCGGTGAAGTAGTCGCGGATCGCGCGGATCACCGTGCTCGATTCCTGGTAGATCAGGAAGGCGCCCTTGCCGCCCTTGGCAGCACCGTCGATCGCCTCCCACAGCTTGAGCATGTAGTTGAGGTCCCACTGCAGCTCGGCAGCCGAGCGGCCGATGCCGGCGGTGCGGGCGATCAGGCTCATGCCCTTGGGGTAATCGAGCGACTCGAGGTTCTCCTTCAGCTCCTCGCGGTCCTCGCCCTCGATGCGCCGGCTCACGCCGCCGCCGCGCGGGTTGTTGGGCATCAGCACGAGGTAGCGGCCGGCCAGCGACACGAAGGTGGTCAGCGCCGCGCCCTTGTTGCCGCGCTCTTCCTTCTCCACCTGCACCAGCAATTCCTGGCCGTTGGAGATCACGTCCTGGATCTTCGCGTCGCGGACGCTCACGCCCTGCTTGAAGTACTCCTTGGCGATCTCCTTGAAGGGCAGGAAGCCGTGGCGGTCTTCGCCGTAGTCGACGAAGCAGGCCTCGAGCGACGGCTCGACGCGCGTGACGACGGCCTTGTAGATGTTGCCCTTGCGCTGCTCGCGCCCTTCGATCTCGGTTTCGAAGTCGAGCAGCTTCTGGCCGTCGACGATCGCCGGGCGACGCTCTTCCTGCTGCGTCGCATTGATCAGCATGCGTTTCATGTGCACTCCTCCGGCGCCGCCATCGAGGGCGGCACCACATCAACAGTCACCGCCCGCAGATGCGGAAGGCGACGCTTCGATGCACGAGAGAACGCGTGGGAACCGGAAGGAATCGCCCTGGACTGCGGTGCGGCCGGTCAGAAGACCGGGTGCAACCGCAGCGTTGGCGCGTGCGTGACAGTGGGAGGGGCGGAGCAGCGCCAGCGCGCGGGCCTCGTGGGCCGACCTGCTGGTGACGTGGCGTGACCGATCGCGGGCTGCGCCATGCAGCCTGATTGCAGATCGGGGGTAACCGGAGTCGACATCCGCCTGGGATCACTGGACGCGGACTTGAGCGCAGTCTGTGCGGCGGGGCCGCGGGACTTGTCTCCAGTCCGGGAAACCTTGTTCTTGGTTCGTTGTTCGTTCGCTCTGCCGCAGCGCTTCTCTCGCCGCGCCGTCGCTTCGGGACGGCTCCTGCGGGGACTGCACTGCGTTGCATCACCGGAATGGCCGCTCTCCTGAACGGCCTGCCACCCTGGCTGCGAGGCTAAACTCCGAAGAATCAAGCACTTAGAGCTCAGCGTGGACCGGCCGATTATAGGTGGGAAAAACTCGGCGGCCGCACCCGCCGGCACGGCGCCGTCCGTGCTGCGCCTCACGGTGGACGAAGGCGCCCAGGGCCAGCGGCTCGACAATTTCCTGATCCGGCTGCTCAAGGGCGTGCCCAAGACCCATGTCTACCGGGTGATCCGCTCCGGCGAGGTGCGGGTCAACAAGGGCCGCGCCTCGGCCGACACGCGGCTGGAAATCGGCGACGTGGTGCGGGTGCCGCCGGTGCGCGTGGCCGAGCGGTCCTCGGCTGTGCCGGCGCCGGCGCGCGAATTTCCGGTGGTCTATGAAGACGAGCACCTGATCGCCGTGAACAAGCCCGCCGGCGTGGCGGTGCACGGCGGCAGCGGCGTGAGCTTCGGCGTGATCGAGCAGCTGCGCCGGGCGCGTCCGCAGGCGAAATTCCTCGAGCTCGTGCACCGGCTCGACAAGGAAACCTCCGGCCTGCTGCTGATCGCCAAGAAGCGCGCGGCGCTGACCGCGCTGCAGGACCAGCTTCGCGCGCGCGAGACCGGCAAGGTCTACGCGGCGCTGGTGAGCGGCGAGTGGCCCGCCAGCCGCAAGGTCATCGACGTGCCGCTGCACAAGTTCCTCACCGGCGAGGGCGAGCGGCGCGTGCGTGCCGTCGAACCCGGCCACGACGAAGCCAAGCGATCGATCACGCTGGTGAAGATCGCCCGGCGCTATGCCGGCTTCACGCTGCTGGACGTGACCATCAAGACCGGCCGCACCCACCAGATCCGGGTGCACCTGACGCACGAAGGCCACCCGATCGTCGGCGACGACAAGTACGGCGACTTCGCGCTGAACAAGGCCGTCGCGCGTGGTGCGGCGCGCTTCGAGCGCATGTTCCTGCATGCGAAGCAGCTGCGCTTCCAGCACCCCGCCAGCGGCGAGGTGATCCAGCTCGAAGCACCGTTGCCGCCAGAATGCGAGGCCTTTCTCGCGACGCTTTCCGCCCCGACATGACCCGACCCCGCCAGTTCGACCTGATCGTCTTCGATTGGGATGGCACGCTGTTCGATTCCACCGCATTGATCGCGCGCTGCATCCAGGCCGCCTGCCGCGACGTCGGCGTGACCGTGCCGAGCGACCGCGACGCCAGCTACGTGATCGGCATGGGGCTGGTCGAGGCGCTCACGCACGCCGCGCCCGAACTGCCGCGCGAGCGCTACAAGGAACTGGCCGATCGCTATCGCCACCACTACTTCGCCAAGCAGCACGAGATCGTGATGTTCGACGGCACGCTGCCGATGCTGCACGACCTGAAGGCGCGCCACCACTGGCTGGGCGTGGCCACCGGCAAGAGCCGCCGCGGGCTCGACGAGGCGTTGCGCACCGTGGCGCTGCAGGGCCTGTTCGACGCCACGCGCACCGCCGACGAGACCGCCTCCAAGCCCGATCCGCGCATGCTGCTCGAGCTGATGCGCGAGTTCGGCGTCGAGCCGGAGCGCACGCTGATGATCGGCGACACCACGCACGACCTGCAGCTGGCTGCCAACGCCGGCACGGCCTCGGTCGGCGTCAGCTATGGCGCGCACGAGCACGAGGCCTTCGGTGACTTCGACACGCGCTTCGTCGCGCACTCCACCCGCGAGCTGCACGACTGGCTGCTGCAGCATGCCTGAGGCTCGGCACCCCGAGCCACAAGGCGAGGCTCAGCACCTCTGCGCGTCGGCCGAGCTCGCCGAGCGCGGCGACGCGATCGTCTTCGACGTGCTGCAGTACCGGCAGCCGGCGCGCGCCTTCGCGCTGCGCATCGACGGCAAGGTGGTCGCCTACCTGAACCGCTGCGCCCACGTGCCCACCGAGATGGACTGGCAGCCGGGTCAATTCCTCGACAGCGAGCGGCAGTTCATCCTCTGCTCGATCCACGGGGCGGCCTACGAGCCGGCCAGCGGCCGCTGCGTTGCCGGGCCGTGTGGCCGCGGCCGTCTCGTGGCCATCGCCACCGAGGAACGGGACGGGCAGGTGTATTGGTATCCTTCCCGCGACACCCAACCCCCTTTCGCCGACTGAGCGCCCTGCGATGAGCACACCCGACGAACCCACTTCCGGCGCCCGCGTCGAACCCGCTTTCGGCAGCGCTGCACCCGCTCCCGCGCCCTCGGCGCCTGCGGCCCCACGGGCACCGGCCTGGGAATCCAACCTCGAGGAACTGGCGCGCGACATGCTGCGCGAGCGCCGGGCCGATCGCCGCTGGCGCATCTTCTTCCGCCCGGCCCTGGCTGCTGCTGGTGCTCGTGATCATCTCGCTGCTGTTCGCCTCGCCGCGCGGGCCGGCGGCCAAGAGCGCGCCGCACACCGCGCTGGTGGAGGTGCGTGGCGAGATCGCGGCCGACACCGAGGCCAATGCCGAGGGCCTGGTGGCCGCGCTGAAGTCGGCCTTCGAGGATCCGGGCGCGCAGGCCGTGGTGCTGCGCATCAACTCGCCCGGCGGCAGCCCGGTGCAGGCCGGCATCGTCAACGACGAGATCCGCCGCCTGAAGGCGCTCCACAAGAAGCCGGTGTATGCGGTGGTCGAGGAGATGTGCGCATCGGGCGCGTACTACATCGCCGTGGCGGCCGACGAGATCTTCGTCGACAAGGCCAGCCTGGTGGGCAGCATCGGCGTGCTGATGGACGGCTTCGGCTTCACCGGCGCGATGGAGAAGCTCGGCGTCGAGCGCCGCCTGCTCACCGCCGGCGAGAACAAGGGCATGCTCGATCCGTTCTCGCCGCAGAACGAGCAGCACCGGGCCTATGCGAAGGCGATGATCGACCAGATCCACCAGCAGTTCATCGCGGTGGTCAAGCAGGGCCGCGGCCAGCGCCTGAAGGAGACGCCGGAGACCTTTTCGGGCCTGTTCTGGAACGGCGAGGAAGCCATCAAGCTCGGCACGGCCGACAAGACCGGCAACCTCGACTTCGTCGCCCGCGAGATCGTCAAGGCCGAGGACATCATCGACTACACGCCGCACGACAACGTGGCCGAGCGGCTGGCCAAGCGCTTCGGCGCCGGCGTCGGTGCCGGCGCGGTGAAGGCGATGCGGGAGATCGCGCCGTCGCTGCGCTGACGCGTCGCCGGCTGCTGCGCCGATCGGGCGCGGCGTTGCTGGGCTGTGCGCCTCTCGGCCTTGCTGCGGCCGACCGCTGCACGGCGCCGGCGGGCAACACGCCGGGCTTCGATGCCCACGCGCTGTGCCGGGCTCTGCCGGAGATGGCCGCCGGTGACGCTAACCTGCATGGCGTGCTCGTCGAGCAAGGCGGGCAGCTGCGCGTCGAGAGCTACTTCGATGGCTGGGATCAGCCCGGCGGCAGCCTTTTCCCGCGGCCCGCGAGCTTCGACGCGACCAGCTTGCACGATGTGCGCTCGGTCACCAAGAGCGTCGTGGGCCTGCTGGTCGGCATCGCGCTCGAGCGTGGGCTGGTGGAGTCGATCGAACGACCGGTGCTGGACTTCTTTCCCGAACACGCCGACCTGCGCAGCCCTGAACGCCGGCGATCCGCGTCAAGCATCTGCTGTCGATGACGGCCGGTCTCGAGTGGGATGAGTCCGGAAGCTACCTGCGCCCCGGCAACAGCGAGACACGCATGCGTTTCGCATCGGACCCGATTCGCTTCGTGCTCGAGCGGCCGGTCCTCGTGCCTGCGGGCGAGCGTTTCGAGTATTGCGGGGGCGCCACGGCGCTGCTCGGCGAGGTGCTGGCGCGGCGCAGCGGCAAGCCGCTCGAACGATTCGCGGAGGAGGCGCTGTTCGAGCCGATGGCCATCGCACGCTACGAGTGGCGACGCCAGGATGGCAAGGTCACGCCGTTCGGTGGCTTGCGGCTCGTGCCGCGCGACCTGGTGCGCCTCGGCCGCCTGCTGCTCGACGGAGGCCGCTTCGATGGCCGGCAGGTCGTGCCGGCCGAATGGATCGAGGAGTCCTTCGCGCCGCGCATCAGCGCGACGGCCGGGCGCCGCTACGGCTACCAGTGGTGGCTCGGCCGCAGCGAGGCCGGCGGCCGCTGGCACGACTGGGTGGCCGCCTGGGGCAACGGCGGGCAGCGACTGTTTCTCGTGCCGGCGCTCGATCTCGTGGTCGTGATCACCGCCGGCCAGTACAACCAGCCCAACCAGCATGTCGCGCCGATGCAGGTGTTCCGGCGCGCGCTCGCGCTCGCCTACGGCTCGCCGTCCCAGTAGTCCAGTGCCTCGCCCGGGCGCTGGATGATGCGCAGGCCGCGCCCATAGCCGGCCACCTTGCCCGAATCCGGGTACTCGCACAGTTCCGGCCGCTCCTGCGTGCTGATGCTGAGGTAGCGCATCGGCGCGTCGGAGGTGTTGATGAACTGGTGCGGGTATTCCGGCCCGGGCGGGATGAAGACGACGTCTCCGGCGCGCACCGGCACCATCTCCCCGGCCACGCGCAGCGTGCCGTGACCTTCGAGGATCACGAACATCTCCTCCTGCGCGTGGTGCAGGTGGTAGGGGCAGCTGCGCTTGCCCGGCGCCAGCACGTCGTAGCCGGCGCCGAGCTTGCTCGCCGCGGTTCCGGCCGAGAGGCTCGCGCACTGCGTGTCGTACAGCGGCTCGCGCTGCTGGCGCTCGAGCTTCACCTCGTCGAGGTTGCGCACGAGGGCGCGGCGCAGTTCGGCGGCGCGGTCGCTCATGCGAGCCTCAAGGCGCCTTGGGCTGGAAGCCCTCGACGCCCATCTGCCACAGGAAGAACGCGTAGACGTCGGCGCGCTCCTGCATCTGCTGCTTGCGGGTGTTGCCGATGCCGTGGCCGGCGTCGTAGTCCAGGCGCAGCAGGATGGGCTTGCCGCTGGTCGTGGCCGCGGCCGGGCGCGCCGCCGTCTTGGTGCTGTGCCATACCTCCACGCGCGGATCGTTGACGCCGTGCGTCAGCATCACCGCCGGGTACTTCGTGCCGTCGACGATCTGGTGGTAGGTGCTCATCGCCAGCAGCGCGCGGAAGCCGGCCTCGGTGGCGCGGGTGCCGAACTCCGGGATGTTGGGCACGCCGTTGGGCGTGACCTCGGCGCGCACCATGTCGAGCGCGCCGACCGCCGGGACCACCGCGGCAAAGAGATCCGGCCGCTCGGTCATCGCGCGGCCGACGAGGATGCCGCCGGCGCTGCCGCCGAGGATGCCCAGCTTCGCCGGCGAGGTCCACTTCTGGTCGACCAGCCACTGCGCACAGGCGATGAAGTCCTTCCAGGTGTTGGGCTTGGTCGCCTGCCAGCCCGCCTTGTACCAGTCCTGCCCGTAGACCGAGCTGCCGCGCGGATTGGCGACCGCGAGCACGCCGCCGGCATCGAGCCAGGCGAGGCGCCCGGGGCTGAAGAACGGCTCCTCGGTGATGCCGTAGCTGGCGTAGCCGTAGAGCAGCGTCGGATTGCGGCCGTCGAGCGCCGCGCCCTTGCGGTGCAGGATCGACAACGGGACCAGCGCACCGTCGTGGCTGGGCACCTTGACTTCGGTGACCACGATGTCTGCCGGCGCGTCGTACGGGCCCCGCGGCTGCAGGCCCGAGTTGGCCACGCTGCCATCGGCTCCGACCGGGTAGATCTGCCGCGCGCGGTTCCAGCTCTGCAGGTCGAGCACCAGGCCCGGCAGGCGCGGATCGGCGGCGCTGGCCGGGCTCTCGCTGGCGTTGAGCTGGAACGAGCCCTCGATCGGCAGCTTCACTTCCTGCAGCGTGGCGCCGCCCGCATGGGCGCGCTTGAACAGTCGCTTGATGTTGCCGTCGCGCCGCTCGACATACAGCGCATCGGCGGCCGAGGCGATGCCGGTGACCACCTGGGTCCCCCTGGGGCACCAGCACCTCGGCCTTGGCGATGTCCGGCGCCTTCAGCGACAGGCGCAGCACCTTTGAGCGCGGTGCGTCCTTGTGCGAGACGAGGTACAGGCTGTCGTCGAAATAGCTCGCGCCGCTGACCGCATCGGCCGCGGTCACCAGCCGCGTCCAGCGCAGCGGCTTGCCGGCCAGCACCGGCTGCGCCGGCGAGGCATAGAGCGTGATCTCGCGCTGCGTGCCGTTGAACACATAGCCGATCAACCAGCGGCCGTCGTGCGTGATGGTCGCGATGGGGATTTCGGCCGGCGTGATGTCCACGCCCGGCACGCCCAGCCCGAAGATCGGTCGCGCCTTCTCGGCGTCACCACCCACGCGCACCGGGTAGCTCATCGAGCGCTGGTACTTCTCGGTCTCCGGCATGCCCGGCTTGAGTTCCTGCAGGCGCGAGAAGAACAGCTGGCGGCCATCGGGCGTGAAGTTCGGCGAGCCATAGTCGGCACGCGTGATCGGGCGGCCGACCGCACGGCCGGTGCGCGTGTCCATCACGTGCAGCACGGCCGCTTCCGAGCCCTGCGCCGACAGGCCGTAGGCCACCAGCGCGCCGCCGGGCGAGGGCGTGTAGTAGTTGATCGCGTGCGGCTTGCCGGTCTTCTTCTCGATCGCCTCGGGGTCGACGAGCACGCGCTCCTTGCCGGCGAGGCCGTCGCGCACCAGCAGCTTGAACTGGTTCTCGCTGGCGCCGCGGCGCTCGAAGAACCAGCGGTCGCCGGTCTCGCGCACCACGCCGAACACGCGCGCGGCCACCGAGGCATCCATCTTCTCCAGCGCATCGAGCAGATTGGCGCGGCCGGGAATGGCGGCCAGCGCGGCGTGGCTGCGCTCGCTCGATTCCTTCATCCACTTCGCCGCCTCCGGAGACTTCACGTCCTCCAGCCAGCGGTACGGGTCGTTGACGGTCGTGCCGAAGAAGGTCTCGGGCACGTTGCGCGCCGGCGGCGCCTGCGTGGGCGAGGCAGTCTGCGCCTGCGCGCCGAACAGCGCGGCCAGCAAGGGCAGCGCGGCGGCGAGTCGATGAATCTTCATGTTCTGAGCATCCCCGGGTCTCGATGAAGTCGATCACCTGCTCGAGGCCGGCTTTCGTCTTCAGGTTGGTCATCACATAGGGCCTCGTGGGCCTCATGCGCTTCGTGTCGGCCTCCATCACGGCCAGATCCGCACCCACGTACGGTGCGAGATCGATCTTGTTGATCACGAACAGGTCGCTCTTCGTGATGCCCGGCCCGCCCTTGCGCGGGATCTTCTCGCCGGCGGCCACGTCGATCACGTAGATCGTCAGGTCCGACAGTTCCGGGCTGAAGGTGGCGGCGAGGTTGTCGCCGCCCGATTCGATGAAGACGATGTCCGCGTCGGGAAACTTCTCCAGCATGCGGTCCACCGCCTCGAGGTTGATCGACGCATCCTCGCGGATCGCGGTGTGCGGGCAGCCGCCGGTCTCGACGCCGACGATGCGCTCGGGCTCCAGCGCGCCGGCCACGGTGAGCAGCCGCTGGTCTTCCTTCGTGTAGATGTCGTTGGTGACGACGACCAGATCCCAGCGCTCGCGCATCGTCTTGCACAGCATCTCGACCAGCGTCGTCTTGCCCGAGCCGACCGGCCCGCCGACCCCCACGCGCAGCGGCGGGAGCTTCTTCGTTCGGCCGGGGATGTGGTGCAGCGTGCTCATGCGAAGGTCTCGGTGTCGGTGAAAGGTCAGGAGCGGAACAGCCGCGAGTATTGCGTCTCGTGCTGCGCGGAAAGAATCGCCAGCATCGGCGAGAAGGCCTGGCGCTGATCGTCCGCCAGCGCCAGCGCGCGCTGCACGGCCGGTGGAATCGCGTCGGACAGCGCGGCGAGGATGCGCTGGCCGGCGTTCTGGCCGAGCGGCACGGCCTTCAGCGCGGCCTGCACCATGTTCTCGCACCAGCCGAATGCAAAGGCCAGAAGCACGTCGCGTGCCGGCGCACCGCTGTGCGCGGCGGCCAGCGCGAAGGCCACCGGCCAGCTCGGCGCCGGCGGCAGCGCGGCCAGCGCGGCGATGCGATCGTCGGCGACGCCTCGGTTCTTCAGCCACTCGAGCATCGAGCGGCCCATCTGCTCGGTCTGCGCCCGCAGCTCGCGCGATTCGCGGGTGTGCAGCACCCAGTCGTTCAGTGCGCGCACGCGCGGCAGGTCGCTCGCCTGCCGGGCCCGCAGCGCCTGCGCCAGCAAGGGCAGTTCGCTGCGCGCCAGCGGTCGAGCTGGTCCTGCAGCCAGCGCGCTGCGTCGGCTTCGCCGCTGACGTGGCCACTGTCGACCGCGGCCTCCAGCGCTTCGGAGTAGCTGAAGCCGCCTACCGGCAACGCCGGCGAAGCCAGCCAGATCAGCTGAAGCAGCGCGGCCGGCGAGGCGGCCGGCTCAGTGGTCATGCCCGCAGCCGGGGCCGTGGACATGGCCGTGGGAATGACCGTGGCCGTGATCGTGAGAGTGGTCGTGAGCGTGGCCATGGTCGTGACCATGCCCATGATCATGCGCCGTGGCCGCGGTGGCCGCCGCCGCGTAGGCACCGCTCTCGGGCTCGAAGGGGGCCTGCGCCTCGGTCACGATCAGGTGCATCTGGCGCAGCATGTCGGCCAGCACGTGATCGGGTTCGAGCTGCAGGTGATCCGGCTTGAGCTCCAGCTGCACATGGCGGTTGCCGAGGTGGTAGGCCGCGCGCAGCAGATCGAAGGGCGTGCCGTGCTGCGGGCAGTGCGTCACGCGCAGCACCGGCTGCGCGGCGGCCTGTACCCGTACCAGCGAGCCGTCTTCGGCCACCAGTACGTCGCCGCCCCGCACCACGGTGCCGCGGGCGAGGAAGACGCCGAGGGCGCGGCCGCTCGAGTCGATGGCGTCGAAGCGGCTCTTCTGCCGGGTGTCCCAGTCCAGTTCGACGGTCGGGGCGCGCTTGAGCAGCACGCCGGCGAGCCCGCGCCCGCCAGGAATGATTTTGTTCAGGGTGAGCAACGCGGTGGGTCCTTCTCAGGGTCTGTGGCGTGGTGTGCGACGTCCCGGAGTGTCCTACAGCCGCGAAGGACGGTGGTTTGTCACGCAAACGATAGAAACAACAGCATCGGAGCAAATATCCCAGTCTCCATGTTTAAAATGATATCAATGATGCTTTGGAGGGCTCATGGATATCAAAAGTGCGAACGTTCTGCTGGTCGATGACGATCCGACCTGCATCCATGCCATGCGGAGCATGCTGGCGGACTGCGAGAACCTGCGCTTCGCACGGTCGGGCACCGAGGCGTTGCGCGCTGCGCGCGCCAGCCGGCCGGACTGGTGGTGCTGGACACGCACATGCCCGGCATGAGCGGCCTCGAAGTCTGTGCGGCGATGAAGCGCGATCCCGCCCTCGCACAGGTGCCGATCATCATGGCCACGGCGCACGAGACCAGCGAGGTGGAACTCGCGGCCGTCGAGCGCGGCGTGGCCGACTTCGTCTCCAAGCCGTTGTCCAAGGAGATCTTCCGGGCGCGCGTGAAGGCGCGTCTGCGCGACCGCGCTGGCCGGCCGGGCGACACCGTCGTCGCGCAGTCGCGCCTCGACCGGCCGACGCTGATGATCGTCGACGACGACGTCGCCGCGGTGCAGATGCTCGGCGCGACGCTGCAGGACCTGGGGGTCGTTCACTTCGTCACCAAGGGCGCCGAGGCGGTCGCGCGGGCGCGTGAGCTGGCGCCGGATCTGGTGCTGCTCGACTCCCACATGCCGGACGTCGACGGCTTCCAGGTCTGCCGCGAACTGCAGGCCGACGAGAAGCTCAAGCACGTGCCCATTGTCTTCGTGACCCGATTCGACGACACGCCGGCGGAGACGCTGGCGCTCGACCTGGGCGCAGCCGACTTCATCAGCAAGCCCTTCAGCAGCGCCGTGCTGCGTGCCCGCGTGCGCAACCTGCTGGAGCTGAAGCTGCGGACCGATGCGCAACTGCGCGAGCACGGCGAGCGCTGGCGGCAGCTGGCGGACGAGCGCCTCGCCGAAGTCGTGCGCACCGCATCCGATGCCATCCTGTGCTGCGATGCGCTCGGGCGCATCCTGCTGGCCAACGCTGCGGCAGGGCGCCTGTTCGGCGTGCAGGTCGAGCAGCTCGTCGGACACTCGTTGTCCGGCTTCGTGCCGCTGGCCGCCGAGGTGGCCGAGCGCGCCGCGAGGGTGCCGCTGCGGCTGTCGCTGGGCCGCGCGGACGGTACCGTTGCGGCCGCCGAAGTGACGGCTTCGCGCTCGGAAGCGGGCGGCAGCCCGCTGGTCACGCTCGTGCTGCGCGACGTGGCCGACCGCGAGCGGCTCGAGGCCGAGACCCGTGCCCGCATCGCGGCCGAGGCGAGCAGCCAGGGCAAGACGCGCATGATCGGCGTGATCGCGCACGAGATGGGCAACCCGCTCAACGCGCTGCTGGGCTTCGCCGAGCTTCTGAAGCTCGACGCCTCGGACGCGCTCGGGCCGCGCCAGAAGGCCTGGGTGCAGCAGATGGACGATGCAGCCTCGACCCTGCGCACGCTGCTCGACGACCTGCTGGACTTCGCGCGCAACGAGTCCGGCGCGACCCAGGTCCGGCTGGGCGAGGTGGAACTGGGGGCATGCATCGACGACGTGGTCCAGCGCTTCGCGCGCGTTGCCGAGCGGGCCGGCGTGCAACTGAAGGTGCAGCCGCCGGAGGTCGGCGTCAATGTGTGCGCCGACGCACGGCGTCTCGGGCAGTGCCTCGGCAACCTCGTGTCGAATGCCATCAAGTACAACCGGCCCGGCGGCACGGTGCGGCTCGCCGTCGTGCCGATGGCCCGGCGCGCGTGCATCGAGGTGCGCGACGACGGTCTCGGACTCGACGAGAACCAGCTCGCGGCACTGTTCGAACCCTTCAACCGGCTCGGCCGCGAGCGCAGCAGCACGCCGGGCACGGGTCTGGGCCTGGTGATCACGCGGCAGTACGTGAACGCGATGGGCGGCGAGCTGCAGGTCGAATCCCAGGCCGGGGTCGGCAGCTGCTTCAAGGTCCTGATGCCGTATGCCTGAACACGAGCGCACGGCCATGCATCCGTACCAGCTCCTGCTCGTCGACGACGATCCCGGGATGATCCAGCTGATGGGCCGCACGCTGGCGGGTCTGGGCCGCCTGCGCTTCGCCACCAGCGGCCAGCAGGCGCTGCGGCAGATGCGCGAGCTGCCGCCCGACCTCGTGCTCCTCGACGGCGAAATGCCCGGGCTGACCGGCTTCCAGGTGTGCGAGCAGATGAAGGTCGATCCCGATCTGGCCGGCATCCCGGTGATCTTCGTGACCGGCCACAGCGACAACGTCCACGAGCTGCGCGGGCTGGAGCTGGGCGCGGTCGACTTCATCGCCAAGCCGATCAGCGAGCCGCTGCTGGTGGCCCGCGTGAAGACGCAATTGCGCATCAAGCGGCTGACCGACGAACTGCGTGACGTCGCGCGCACGGACGCGCTGACCGAACTGGCGAACCGGCGGAGCTTCGACGAGCGGCTCGAGCGGGAATGGCGGCGCGCGCAGCGCGATGCGACGCCGATCAGCCTGCTGCTGGTCGACGTGGACCACTTCAAGCGCTACAACGACCACTATGGCCACCCGGCCGGCGACGGCTGCCTGCATGCCGTGGCCCAGGCTCTGCGCACGGCCACGCTGCGGCCGGCAGACTGCGTGGCCCGCTACGGCGGAGAAGAGTTCGCGCTGCTGCTGCCGAACACCGCGCGCAGCGGCGCGGCCAGCGTCGCGCAGCGTGTGATCCAGCAGGTGGCGTCGCTGAGCCTGCCCCACGAGAGCTCGGCCACTGCGCCGTGGGTGACGGTCAGCGTCGGCGTGGCGAGCTTCGATGCCGACAGCACGTCATGGACCGAGGCGGGCCTTGGATCGCGCCACGCCGCGATGTCGCAGCGCACGCGCTCCGAACTGGTCAAGGCCGCCGACCGGCGCTGTACGCCGCCAAGTCCGCGGGGCGCGCGCAGGCCTGGGCGCTCGACATCGACGACGTCGAGGCGCCGGAGTGCGCCCGCGCGGTCGGCGCCGCGCCGCTCCTTCTGCCGGCGGCGGGCACGCAATGACGCGTCTGGCCGAACCCCGCATGGCGGGCACGCTCGTCCTGACCGTCGGCGTCCTGCTCTCGGTTGCGGCGACGATGTGGCAGATCCATCGCAACCGCAGCGAGGCCCAGCAGCGCTTCGACGCCCTCGCGCGGCGGGTGACCACCGAGATCGAGCAGCGCGTGCGCATGTACGACCACGGCCTGCGCGGCCTGCGCGGTGCGGTGGCCGCAGGCGGCGGCACGGCCATCCGCCGCGACCGGTGCGGGCCTATGTGGCCAGCCGCGACATCGACCGCGAGTTTCCGGGCGCTCGCGGGTTCGGCGTGATCTGGCGCGTGCCCGCCGAGAGCGAAGCGGCCTTCGTCGATGCCGCTCGCCGCGACGAGTGGCCCAGCTTCGCCGTCAAGCAGCTGACGCCGCACGGCGGCGAGCGCAAGGTCATCACCTTCATCGAGCCGATCGAGCGCAACCGCCAGGCCGTCGGCCTCGACGTGGCCTCGGAAGCCCGCCGCAACGAGGCCGCCGAGACCTCCGTGCGCACCGGGCAGGCCACGCTGACTGCGCCGATCACGCTGGTGCAGGCCAGCGGCCAGAAGCAGCGTGCCTTCCTGCTGATGCTGCCGATCTTCCGGCGCGGC
Source organism: Piscinibacter aquaticus (assembly GCA_007994965.1). Lineage (GTDB taxonomy): Bacteria > Pseudomonadota > Gammaproteobacteria > Burkholderiales > Burkholderiaceae_C > Piscinibacter > Piscinibacter aquaticus. The sequence goes on from VOPW01000001.1 coordinate 667,004, forward strand.
TTGCCGCTGGAGACGGCGACCGAGCGGCAGGCGGCGGTGATCGGCTGGTCCTACGCCCCGCTGCTGATCGACGAGGTGCTGACCGGCCTCGACGGTCAGGCCGGCCACTACGAACTGGCCCTGCGCGACACCGCCGGCGGCGAGGATGGCGGTTCCTTCCTGGCCTCCGGCCTCCAGCTGCCCAGCGCCGCCCGGCACCCGCGCAGCACGCTGACCTTCGACATCCACGGCCGCACCTGGGAAGCGGCCTTGACTGCGTCGCCGATCTTCATGGCCTCGCTGCAGCAGGCCAGCCCGCTGTCCGTCGGCGTCGGTGCGCTGGGCCTGAGCCTGCTGCTGGCCTCTCTGGCCTTCCTGCTTGCCCAGGGCGCCGCACGCAGCCAGCGCGAGCGGCTGGAGAAGGCGCGCCGCGCCGCAATCGTCGAAGGATCGGAAGACGCCATCATCGGCGCCACGCTGCAGGGCGTGGTCACGGAGTGGAATGGCGGCGCCGAGCGCCTGTTCGGCTACCCGCGGCCGAGGCCCTCGGCCGCACAATGGTCAGCCTGCTGCTGCCATCCGAACGGGTGCACGAGGACGCCCAGCTGCTCGAGGCCATCGCCCGCGGCGAGCGCGTGGCGCCCTTCGACACCGTGCGGCGGCACCGGGACGGCCACGCCATCGCGGTGTCGCTGACGGCTTCGCCCATACTCGACGAAGGCGGCCGCTGCGTCGGCATGGCCAAGACGCTGCGCGACATGCGCGAGGCCCAGCGCAGCCGCGAGGCGCTGGCGGCGCTCAACGCCAGCCTCGAGCAGCAGGTGGCCGATCGCACTGCGCGGCTCGACATGGCGTTGCGAGACCTTCGCGCCATCATCGATGCCGTGCCGTCGATGATCGGCTACTGGGACCGGCACCTGATCAACCGGGTGGCCAACCGGGCCTACGGAACCTGGTTCGGCCTCGATCCGCAGACGCTGCGCGGTCGCCATCTGCCCGAGGTCCTCGGCCAGTACTACGAGGTGCAGCGGCCCCGCGTGGAGGCGGCGCTGCGCGGCGAGCCGCAGGTGTTCGAGCGCAGCGTGCCGCGGCAGGATGGCGGCGTGCGGCACATCCTGTGCCACTACCTGCCCGACGTTGCCGACGGCGAGGTGCTTGGCTTCTACGTGATGGTGCACGACGTCAGCGAGATCACCGAGAGCCGGCTGCAGCTTGCAGCGGCGCAGCGCGACAACGCCGCGCTGCTGCAGACGCTGGACCGGTTCGCGATGGTCTCGGTGGCCGATCGCAGCGGTCGCATCGTGTCGGTCAACGAGGCGCTGTGCCGGCTGTCCGGCCACGCGGAGGCGGAGCTGATCGGCCACTCCCAGCACGTGCTCGACGAGCAGACCAATGATGCCGCGCTGCTGTCCGACATCACGCAGCGCCTCGCCGATGGCGAGCCCTGGCGCGGCGAGATGCGCACGCGGGCGAAGGACGGCACGATCCACTGGCTCGACACCATCGTCGCGCCGTTCCTCGACGCCCAGGGGCGGCCGAGAAGTACATCTCGATCCGCACCGACATCACCCCGATCAAGCGCCTGCAGGCAGAGGCCGAGGAGGCGCGCCGGCAGGCCGAGGACGCCGGACGCTTCCTGCGCGAGGTGACCGACCGGCTGCCGTTGCGCATCGCCTGCGTGGACGCCCAGGGCCGCTTCCGTTTCGTCAACGCCCCCTGTGCGAGCGCAGCGGCGGCGAGCGCGACAGCCTCCTCGGGCGGCGGCTGGACGAACTGCAGACGCTCGACCTGCCGGAGTTCGACGCGGGCCGCGTGGCCGCGGTGCTGCGCGGCGAGCCGCAGCGCTTCGAGGTGGAGGAGCGCCACGGCGGCGCTCCGTCCGATCGCGAGGTGCAGCTGGTGCCCGACCGGGATGCCGACGGCCGGGTGATCGGCTTCCTGTTCGTCAGCGCCGACGTCACCGAGCGCCGCCGCGCCGACCGCGAGCTGCAGCGCGTGCTGGCGATGCTGCGCGGCGTGCTGGATGCGGCCACGCAGGTGTCGATCATCGCCGCCGATCCGGGGGTGTGGTCACCGTGTTCAACCGCGGCGCCCAGCGCCTGCTCGGCCACGACCCCGACGACGTGATCGGCCGGATGCGCGCCCTGGATTTCCACGATGGCGAGGAAATGAAGATGCGGGCCGGGACCCTCGCCGCCCGGTGCGGCCGCCCGGTGGCGCCGCGGGAGGCCGTCCTCGCCGAAGAGTCGCTCGGCCGCGAGCAGGAGTGGACGTTCCGTCGCCGCGACGGCAGCACGGTTCCCGTCTCGCTGGTGGTCACGGCGATGCGCGACGACGCCGGCGCGCTGGTGGGCTACCTGAGTCTGGCGCAGGACGTCAGCGCACGGCGCGAGTACGAACGCTCGCTGAAGCAGGCCATGCACCGCGCGAACCATGCCAACCGGGCGAAAAGCCAGTTCCTCGCCAACATGAGCCACGAGATCCGCACGCCGCTGAACGCAGTGATCGGATTGTCATACCTGCTCGAGCGCACGGCGCTGGACGCCGACCAGTCCGGCTTCGTCGGCAAGATCAAGGTGGCCAGCAAGTCCCTGCTGTCGATCATCAACGACGTGCTCGACCTGTCGAAGATCGAGGCCGCCGAGATGCAGATCGAGCGCGCGCCGTTCGCGCCGCTGCCGATGCTGACTGAGATCGCCGAGCTGATGCGCGTGCAGGCCGAGGCCAAGGGCATCGGCTTCGCGATGGAGACGCCCGACCCGCTGCCCGACGCCGTCGAAGGCGATGTCACCCGGCTGCGCCGGTGATGCTGAACCTGCTGAGCAATGCGATCAAGTTCACCGCGCAGGGTGAAGTCCGTCTGCGCGCCGAGGTGCTGCAGCGCGGCGCGCAGGAGGTCCGGCTGCGCCCGGCGGTTCGCGACAGCGGCATCGGCATCGAGCCGGAGGCCCTGAGCCGCCTGTTCCAGCCATTCGCGCAGGCCGACACCTCGACCACGCGGCGTTATGGCGGCACCGGGCTCGGCCTGTCGATCGTCAAGCAACTGGTGGAGCTGATGGGCGGCCGGTGGCCGTGGCCAGCACGCCGGGCCAGGGCAGCGAATTCGCCGTCACGTTGACGCTGCCGCTCAGCGATGCACGTCTGGCAGCCGCGGCGCCGGCGCCCGAGCGGAACAGCGGGCAGGGACCGGCGCTGCCGGGCGTTCGTGTGCTGGTCGTGGACGACAGCGAGATCAACCGCGAGGTCGCGCGGCGCATCCTCGAGCTCGAAGGAGCGCGGGTCAGCTGGCCCACGACGGCCAGCAGGCGGTCGATCACCTGCTGGCGGCTCCGGGCTCGGTGGACGTGGTGCTGATGGACGTGCAGATGCCGGTGCTCGACGGGCACGACGCGACGAGGCGCATCCGCACCGCGCTGGGCCTGGTGGCGCTGCCGGTCATCGCGCTGACCGCTGGCGTGACCACGGGCGAGCACGAACGAGCCGCTGCCGCCGGAATGAACGATGTGCTGGGCAAGCCGTTCGAGCCGAGCACGCTGGTGGCCTGTATCCGGCGCTACGTGACGATTGACCCCGAGGCTGCTGCTGCTGCTGCGGCAGCAGCGGCGAGCGCCGATGCAGCGCAGGCAGCGGCACAGGGCTGGCCGGCAATCGAGGGCATCGACGCGGCGGACGCGAGCAGGCGCATGGGCGGTGACGTCAACCTGTTCCATGCGATGCTGAAGCGGCTGCTGCGCGACTTCGCGGATCTCGCGGAGCCGCTGGCGAACGAGCCCGGCGGGCTGGACCGCTCGGGCCGGGCGCCTGCACAACCTCAAGGGCAGTGCAGGCACGCTGGGCGCAAAGTCCGTCGAGCGGCTGGCCGCGCAGGCGGAGCAGGCCTGTCGAGCCGGTGACGCAACTCGGGCAGGCAACCTCGTGGCGCTGCTCGCCGCCCAGTTGCAGGCCCTGTCTCGCCACGCGGACGAGTTCATCGTCGAGCACGAACGGGATCCGGCCAGCGCGGCGGTGCCACTGGACGGCGACCTCGACCCGCGTGACCTCGCGCCACTGATCGATCAGCTGCGCAGCAGCGATCTGTCGGCCCTGCAGCGCTTCGCCGAATGGGCGCCTGAACTGCGGCGGCAGCTGGGCAGAGAAGCCTATGCCGCGCTGCGCGAGCAGATGGACAACCTCCAGTTTGCCGAGGTGGCCGCTGCGCTGACGGCGCAGCTGCTGCTGCAACCCGCGGCCGGGGCGGGCTGAACGAAGAACCACCGAGCTCGCGGCCCTTTGACTCATTTATGCGCTCAAGTGACCGCGATTTGTGTCGATTCATCACTCGTCGACTGGCGGCGCGTGCTGCCCAGAGGCAGCAACAGGAAATGCACTCCCGATGATCACCACCTTGCGCCGACTGGGTTCGGTCCTCGCCGGCCTTCTTCTGGCCGGACTCGCCCCGCCTTCTTGGGCGGCCCTGAGCCAGCCGACCGACAACAACCTGCACATCGACCGCGGCGTCTCGTACAGCAACGTCGTGTTCCTCAGCGCGACGGGCGGTGTCGCGCCGTACAGCTTCAGCTTCGCGGGCGCGTTGCCGAGCGGCATCTCCGTCAGCAGCGACGGCCTGCTGACCGGCGTGACCTGCGGCTCCAACGGCACCTACCCGCTCGGCGTGGTCACGGTCAGTGACTCGGCCGGCGCGACCGCCACGAAGTCCGGCCTGACGCTGATCGTCAATGCGGCGCCCGCCGGCGGCTGCTCGCTGACCGTCACCAGTTCCATGGCGGCCGGCACGGTCGGCACGGCGTACTCGGGCACGATCACGGCCAGTGGCGGCAGCACGCCGTACACCTACAGCGTGTCGTCCGGCAGCCTGCCGCCGGGGTGACGCTGTCGTCGGGCGGCGCGCTCACCGGCACGCCGACCACGGCCGGCACCTACAGCTTCTCGGTGCTCGTCACCGACTCGGGCGGCGCCACCGGCACGCAGACCTTCTCGCTGACCATCAATGCCGGCGGCGTGACGATCACGGTGTCGCCGACCAGCCTGACGGCCGGCGTGGCCGGCGCGGCCTACAGCCAGTCGATCACGGCCAGCGGCGGCACGGCACCGTACAGCTACAGCGTGACGAGCGGCAGCCTGCCGGCGGGGCTGAGCCCGCCAGCGGCGGCACGCTCAGCGGTACACCCAGCGCATCGGGCAGCAGCAGCTTCACGGTGACGGCCACCGACGCCAACGGCGCCACCGGCACGCGCAACTACACGCTGAGCATCGGCGCGGCGCTGAGTACCACGCAGGCGGTGGCGAGCAGCTCGCTGACCGCGGGCGTGGCCGCCACTGCCTTCACGCCGGTGACGGCCTCGGGTGGCAGCACGCCGTACAGCTATGGCATCTCCCCGGCGCTGCCGGCCGGCCTGAGCTTCAACACCAGCACTGGCCGGTCAGCGGCACGCCGAGCGCCGCCAGCGCGAGCACGACCTACACGGTGACGGTGACCGATGCCAACGGTACGACCTCCAGCAAGACCTTCACGCTGAGCGTCGGCGCGGCGCTGAGCACCACGCAGGCGGTGGCGAGCAGCTCGCTGACCGCAGGTGTCGCTGCGACCGCCTTCACGCCGGTGACGGCCTCGGGCGGCAGCACGCCGTACAGCTACGCCATCTCGCCGGCGCTGCCGGCCGGCCTGAGCTTCAACACCAGCACCGGCAGTCAGCGGCACGCCGAGCGCGGCGAGCGCCAGCGCGACCTACACGGTGACGGTGACCGATGCCAACGGTACGACCTCCAGCAAGACCTTCACGCTGAGCGTCGGCGCGGCGCTGAGCACCACGCAGGCGGTGCCGAGCAGTTCGCTGACCGCGGGTATCGCTGCGACCGCCTTCACCCCAGTGACGGCCTCGGGCGGCAGCACGCCCTACAGCTACGCCATCTCGCCGGCGCTGCCGGCCGGCCTGAGCTTCAACACCAGCACTGGCCGGTCAGCGGCACGCCGAGCGCCGCCAGCGCGAGCACGACCTACACGGTGACGGTGACCGATGCCAACGGTACGACGTCGAGCAAGACCTTCACGCTGAGCGTTGCAGCCGCAGCGAGCGTCTCCGTCTCCCCGAGCAGCCTCTCCTCAGGCGTGGCCGGCGCGGCCTACAGCCAGTCGATCACGGCCAGCGGCGGCACGGCACCGTACAGCTACAGCGTGACGAGCGGCAGCCTGCCGGCGGGGCTGAGCCTGGCCAGCGGCGGCACGCTCAGCGGTACACCCAGCGCATCGGGCAGCAGCAGCTTCACGGTGACGGCCACCGACGCCAACGGCGCCACCGGCACGCGCAACTACACGCTGAGCATCGGCGCGGCGCTGAGCACCACGCAGGCGGTGGCGAGCAGCTCGCTGACCGCGGGCGTGGCCGCCACTGCCTTCACGCCGGTGACGGCCTCGGGTGGCAGCACGCCGTACAGCTATGGCATCTCCCGGCGCTGCCGGCCGGCCTGAGCTTCAACACCAGCACTGGCCAGGTCAGCGGCACGCCGAGCGCCGCCAGCGCGAGCACGACCTACACGGTGACGGTGACCGATGGGAACGGCAGCACGTCGAGCAAGACCTTCACGTTGAGCGTCGGCGGGTGCTGGCCACGGCCCAGGCGCAGGCAACCAACTCGCTGACGGTGGGCGTTGCCGCCACCGCCTTCACGCCCGTCACGGCCTCGGGGGCACCGGCCCCTACGCATTCGGCGTCGCACCCGCGCTGCCGGCGGGTCTGTCCTTCAACGCGACCACCGGCGAGATCACCGGCACGCCGAGTGCGGCCAGTGCCAGCGGCACCTACACCGTGACGGTGACCGATGCCCACGGCACCACGTCGAGCCAGACCTTCACGCTCGACGTGCGCGCCGCGCTGGCGGCCACCACGCAGGTGGACAACACCGTCGTGCAGCTCGACTCGCCGGTCGGCCCGTTCACACCGGTGGTCGTCACCGGCGGCCAGCAGCCGTACACCTTCAGCGTCGGGCCCAGCCTGCCCGCGGGTCTGACGATGAACCCCTCCACCGGCGAAGTCACCGGCACGCCGAGCGCATCGACGCCGATGACCGACTACACGGTGACCGTGGTCGACGCCAGCGGCGCACGCGTGCTGCGCAGCTTCCGCCTGGCCACGACCGCGCCGATCCGACTCGATGTCCAGCCCCGCCCGTTGATCTGGGACCGGCCGGAACGCCCGTGAGCGCGACGCTGGTCGCCAGCGGCGGCACCGCGCCGTATCGCTTCGAGCTGGCCGCAGGCCAGTGGCCCGCGGGGCTGGCCATGGACAGCAGCGGCCATCTCTCGGGCCGTGCGCGCGCCGCCGGGGTGACGGGCCTGACCGTTCGCGTGACCGATGCGGATGCGAACACGCTCGACGTGCCGATCCGCCTGCAGGTGGCGGCCCGTCCCGACCCGACGGCCGATGCCGGCGTGATCGGCCTGCAGGTGGCGCAGGCGGAAGCGCTCAAGCGATTCGGCAGCGCGCAACTGCGCAACATGCTCGACCGGCTCGACGACGACCGCGAGTGCCTGCCCGAACTCGACGCCCGCGCACGGCTGGCCACCGATTGGCGCCAGGCTGCGACGGCCGCAGCGGCCCACGAGAACAAGCCCGTGCCGGGCACCGCGCGCGAGCGTGAGTGCGCCACCGGCACGGCCGGCTGGATCGCCGGCACCGTGCAGCGCGGCCGCATCGACGGCCCGGCGGGCAGCGGCGATACGCGCTTCAGCAGCCCGGGCCTCACGCTGGGCTGGGATGCGGCGCTCGCGCCGGGCCTGCGCGCCGGCTTCGCCTTCGGCCACGGTTCCGAGCGCAGCCGCATCGGCGGCAGCGATGCCACGCACATGGAGGCGCAAGCCGAGAGCATTTCGGCCTACGCGACTGGCGCACGCCGCTGGGCCTGCGTCTGAGCGCGGCCGTGGGCCAGGGCAGCACGACCATCACGACGCAGCGCGCCATCAGCGGCGATTCGCTCAGCGTCACCGGCGAACGCCGTGCGCGCCAGAGCTTCGCGGCCATCGCGGGCTCGGCGAAGTGGTCGTTCGGCCGCTGGCACTTCGGGCCGCAGCTGGTGCTCGAACACCAGCGCGCGCGGCTCGGCGCCTACACCGAGACGGGCCTGTCCCGCTGGCGCTGGCCTATGACGACGCGACGCTGAGCAGCAACGAAGTGCGCGGCGGCCTGAAGCTCGCGGTCGACTGGCCGATGGGCGCCTGGACGCTGGAGCCGAACCTGCTGGTCGAGTGGCGGCGCCGCAGCCAGGGTGAACTCGCAAGGCCTGCGCTACGCCGACGACCCGGCGGGCACGAGCTACACGCTGGTCACGCGCGATCCGGCGCAGGAGCAGGGCCTGATCGGCGTGGGCCTGCGCGCCCGCGCGCTGGGCGGCTGGTCGGCTTCGCTGGAGATGCGCAGCACGCTCGGCGGTACGGCGCGCACCGGCGGCGTGGCGGCCAGCCTGCAGCGCAGCTTCTGAGCGTGAAGCTTCAGAAGAGGAAGTAGCGCTGCGCCATCGGCAGCACGGTGGCCGGCTCGCAGGTGAGCAGCTGGCCATCGGCGCGCACCTCGTAGGTCTGCGCGTCGACTTCCATCTTCGGCGCGAGGCCGTTGTGCACCATGTGCTGCTTGGTCACGCCGCGGCAGCCCTTCACCGCCGAGACGTGCTTCTTCAGCCCGAGTGATTCGGGCACGCCACCGGCCAGCGCGGCGCCGCTGACGAAGGTGATCGAGCCGGCGTGCAGCGCGCCGCCGTAGGCGCCGAACATCGGCCGGTAGTGCACCGGCTGCGGCGTCGGGATCGACGCATTCGGGTCGCCCATCGCCGCGGCGGCGATGAAGCCGCCCTTCAGGATCAGCGCCGGCTTCACGCCGAAGAAGCCGGGCTTCCACAGCACCAGGTCGGCCCACTTGCCGGGTTCGATCGAGCCCACCTCGTGCGAGAGGCCGTGCGCGAGCGCCGGGTTGATCGTCAGCTTGGCGATGTAGCGCTTGACGCGCGTGTTGTCGTTGCGCGCCGAATCGCCGGGCAGGGCTCCGCGCTGCAGCTTCATCTTGTGCGCGGTCTGCCAAGTGCGGATGACCACCTCGCCGACGCGGCCCATCGCCTGGCTGTCGCTGCTCATCATGCTGATCGCGCCCAGGTCGTGCAGCACGTCTTCGGCGGCGATGGTCTCGCGGCGGATGCGGCTCTCGGCGAAGGCCGTGTCTTCGGCGATCGAGGCATCGAGGTGGTGGCACACCATCAGCATGTCGACGTGCTCGTCGAGCGTGTTGACGGTGTAGGGCATCGTCGGGTTGGTGGAGGAGGGCAGGAAGTTCGCTTCGCCCACCACCTTGAGGATGTCCGGCGCATGGCCGCCGCCAGCGCCCTCGGTGTGGAAGGCGCACAGCGTGCGGCCCTTGGTGGCCGCGATGGTGTTCTCGACGAAGCCCGATTCGTTCAGCGTGTCGCTGTGGATCGCCACCTGCGTGTCGGTTTCTTCCGCCACGTCGAGGCAGCAGGAGATCGCCGACGGCGTGGTGCCCCAGTCCTCGTGCAGCTTCAGGCCGACCACGCCGGCGTCGATCTGCTGGCGCAGCGCCTCGGGCTGGCTCGCGTTGCCCTTGCCGAGGAAACCGAGGTTCATCGGGAAGGCATCGGCGGCCTGCAGCATGCGCGCGATGTTGGCCGGCCCCGGCGTGCAGGTGGTGGCGAAGGTGCCGGTGGCCGGGCCGGTACCGCCGCCGAGCATCGTGGTCACGCCCGAGGCCAGCGCCTCCTCGATCTGCTGCGGGCAGATGAAGTGGATGTGCGAGTCGATCGCGCCGGCCGTGACGATCATGCCCTCGCCGGCAATGATCTCCGTGCCCGGGCCGATGACGATGTCCACGCCGGGCTGCACGTCGGGGTTGCCGGCCTTGCCGATGGCGGCGATGCGGCAGCCGCGGATGCCGATGTCGGCCTTGACGATGCCCCAGTGGTCGATGATCACCGCGTTGGTGATCACGCAGTCCACCGCCTCGTCGCGGCCCGGGCCGTTGATGCGCTGGCTCTGCCCCATGCCATCGCGGATGGTCTTGCCGCCACCGAACTTCACTTCCTCGCCGTAGCTGCCGGCGGCCAGGGTGAAGTCCTTCTCGATCTCGATGATCAGCTCGGTGTCGGCCAGGCGGAGGCGGTCACCGACGGTGGGGCCGAACATCTCGGCGTAGGCGCGTTTGCCGATGGTGGCCATGGTCAGAGCTTTCCTTGAACGAGGCCGCGGAAGCCGTACACGGCGCGGTCGCCGGCAAGGTCGACGAGTTCGACGGTCCGCTGCTGCCCCGGTTCGAAGCGCACCGCGGTGCCGGAGGCGATATTCAGCCGCATGCCGCGTGCGGCCTCGCGATCGAACTTCAGCGCGCCGTTGGTCTCGGCAAAGTGGTAGTGCGAGCCGACCTGGATGGGCCGGTCGGCGCCGTTTTCCACCACCAGCGTCAGCGTGCGGCGGCCGCTGTTCAGTGGCAGCTCGCCGTCGTCGACGATCAGTTCGCCCGGTGTCACTTGCGACCCCGCCACCACGCAACGCCGGCGGCGGCCACCCCCACCGCCAGCATCACGCCGAACAGGTCGCTGGCGTGGAAGTGCGGGTTGGCCGGGCCGTGGCCTTCGTGGGCGGCGGCCCAGCCGCTGGCGAGGGTGAAGGCCAGGGCGGCCAGGGTGCGGTGCATCGTCGTTCTCCTCGGTGTGTTGTTGTGGAAGTCGCCGCTCATGCAATCGGTTGGTGCACGGTCACCAGTTTGGTGCCATCGGGGAAGGAGGCTTCCACCTGGATGTCGGGGATCATCTCCGCCACGCCGTCCATCACGTCGGCGCGCGTGAGGATGGTCTTGCCCTCGCTCATCAGCGCCGCCACGCTCTTGCCGTCGCGCGCGCCTTCCATGATGGCCGCGCTGATCAGCGCCACCGCCTCGGGGTAATTGAGCTTCAGGCCACGTGCCTTGCGCCGCTCGGCGAGCAAGGCAGCGGTGAAGATGAGCAGCTTGTCCTTCTCGCGGGGCGTCAGTTCCATGGGGTGCGGGTCAGCAGGAGGCGTGCCAGATGCTACGCGCGCCGCGCGAGTTGGCACAGGCCTTGCCCCACGATGGCGCATGAGTGCGAATCCCGCTGCGCCCGTGCACGAACCGCCGCTGGGCGCGGCCATCGCCACGCCGCCCAGCACCAAGGCGGTGCAGCGGGTGATCAAGGTCCGCCGCGACTACAACGACTGGGTCGCGCGCGAGACCATGGAGGACTACGCGCTGCGCTTCACGCCGCGCTCCTTCCGCAAGTGGTCGTCGATGCGCGTGGCCAACACCGCGTTCGGCGCCGCCTCTTTCCTCGTGCTCGAGGCGGTGGGCGGCACGCTGCTGGTCGACTACGGCTTCGTCAATGCCTTCTGGGCCATCCTCGCCACCGGGCTGATCATCTTCGCGGCCGGCCTGCCGATCAGCGTCTATGCCGCGAGGCACGGCGTCGACATGGATCTGCTGACGCGCGGCGCCGGCTTCGGCTACATCGGCTCGACGGTGACCTCGCTGATCTACGCGAGCTTCACCTTCATCTTCTTCGCGCTCGAGGCGGCCATCATGGCCTACGCGCTCGAGCTCGCCTTCGACATCCCGCCGGCCTGGGGCTACCTGCTGTGTTCGCTGGCGGTGATCCCGCTGGTCACGCACGGTGTCACCGCGATCAGCCGGCTGCAGGTGTGGACGCAGCCCTTGTGGCTGGCCATGCTGGTGCTGCCCTTCGTATACGTGCTGCAGCAGCACCCGACGGCGCTGGCCGACATCTGGCACTTCGGCGGCATCGCGCCGGGCGGCACGGCCGAGAACGTGCAGCCGGCCGGCTTCGACCTGCTGAAGTTCGGTGCCGCGATGACGGTGGGCATCGCGCTGATCACGCAGATGGGTGAGCAGGCCGACTACCTGCGCTTCATGCCGGAGCCGCAACCGGGCCGGCGCTTCGCGTGGTGGGCCGGCGTGGTGATCGGCGGGCCGGGCTGGGTGGTGCTGGGCGTGCTGAAGATGCTGGCGGGCTGCCTGCTCGCGTACCGGGCCATCGGCTATGCCGTGCCGGTGGTGCGCGCGGTCGACCCGAACCAGATGTACCTCGTCGCCTGGGGCGCGGTCACCTCGAACTACGGCCTCGCGGTGGCCGCCACCGCGCTGTTCGTGATCGTCTCGCAGCTCAAGATCAACGTCACCAACGCCTATGCCGGTTCGCTGGCGTGGTCGAACTTCTTCGCGCGGCTGACGCACAGCCACCCGGGGCGCGTGGTGTGGATGGTGTTCAACACGCTCATCGCGCTGATGCTGATGGAGCTGAACGTGTTCCAGGCCATCGGCAAGGTGCTGGGCCTGTACTCGAACATCGCGATCAGCTGGATGATGGCCGTGGTGGCCGATCTGGTGATCAACAAGCCGATGGGCTGGTCGCCGCGCGGCATCGAGTTCAAGCGGGCGCACCTGTACGACGTGAACCCGGTCGGCGTCGGTGCGATGGGCGCGGCTTCGGTGCTCTCGGTGGTGGCCTACCTCGGCTTCCTGGGCCCGATGGCGCAGGCGTTCTCGGCGGTGATCGCGATGGTCACGGCCTTCGTCGTCTCGCCGCTGATCGCGTGGTGGACGAAGGGGCGCTACTACATCGCTCGCCAGCCCGAAGCCGTGGCGGCGGAGCAGGGCACCTACAAGCGCCTGACCCGCTGCACGATCTGCGAGCGCGAGTACGAACACGACGACATGGCGCATTGTCCTGCCTACGACGGCGCGATCTGCTCGCTGTGCTGCTCGCTCGATGCGCGCTGCCACGACCTGTGTAAGCCGCACGCACGCCTGGCGGTGCAGTGGCGCGCGGCGATGACGAAGCTGGTACCCGAGCGCCTGTGGCAGCGGCTGGACACCGAGCTCGGCCATTACCTGATGCTGATGGCCCTGGCCATGCCGCTGCTGGCTGCGCTGTTCGCCGCGGTCTACCGCCACGAGCGGCGGCTGCTCGGCAACCTCTCGCCCGATGCCGAAGCGGCGCTGCAGATGGGCTTCGTGAAGATCTACGCCGCGCTGCTGGTGCTCAGCGCCGTGGTCGCCGGTGGCTGGTGCTCAAGCACAAGAGCGCCAAGGTGGCGCAGGAAGAATCGAACCGCCAGACGCAGCTGCTGGTGCAGGAAATCGAATCGCATCGCCGCACCGACCTCGCGCTGCAGCAGGCCAAGCAACTGGCCGACAGCGCCAACCGTGCCAAGACGCGCTACATCTCGGCGATCAGCCACGAGCTGCGCACGCCGCTGAACAGCATCCTCGGTTATGCGCAGCTGCTCGACGACGACCCGTCGATTCCCGAAGCGCGCCGCCAGGCGGTGCGGGTGATCAAGCGCGGCGGCGACCACCTGCTGTCGCTGATCGAGGGCACGCTGGACATGGCGCGCATCGAGGGCGGCAAGCTGACGCTGGAGCCGGCGCCGATGCGGCTGCGCGAGAGCCTGCAGCAGATCGCGCGCATGTTCGAGCTGCAGGCGCAGGGCAAGGGCATCGCCTTCGCGGCGGAGATCGACGCGCAGGCCCCCGAGCTGGTGCGCGCCGACGAGAAGCGGCTGCGCCAGATCCTCATCAACCTGCTCGGCAATGCGGTGAAGTTCACCCGCGAGGGCCGTGTCTGCTTCCGGCTGCGCTATGCACGCGAGATCGCCCACTTCGAGATCGAGGACACCGGGCCCGGCATGCCACCCGACGAAGTCGCGAAGGTCTTCGAGCCCTTCGCCCGCGGCTCGGCGGCGGGGCAGGGCGGCAGCTCGGGCACCGGGCTCGGGCTGACGATCGCGAAGATGCTCACCGAGCTGATGGGCGGCGAGATGACGGTGCAGAGCCAGCCCGGCCGCGGCTCGGTGTTCCGCGTGCGCCTGTTTCTGCCCGAGCTGCATTCGGATGCGCTGCCCGCGCCGCTGGCGGCGCAGCGCACCGGCTACGAAGGCGAGCGCCGGCGCATCCTGGTGGTCGACAACGAGGAGGCCGATCGCGAACTGCTGGTCAGCGTGCTCGCGCCGCTGGGCTTCGAGCTGCGCACGGCGGCCTCGGGCGAAGAGGCGCTCGCGCTGCTGCGCCAGCGAACCTGGCGGCCCGATGCCGTGTTCATGGACTGGCCATGCCCGGCATCGACGGCTGGGAGACGATCCGCCGGCTGCGCCACGAGGCGCTGGCGCCGCCGGCCGTGGCCATCGTCTCCGCCAATGCCTTCGACAAGGGGCTGGAGAACGACGTCGGCATCACGCCGCGCGACTTCATCACCAAGCCCGTGCGCATGGCCGAACTGCTCGACTGGCTGGGCGGCGCGCTGTCGCTGCGCTGGAGCACGGCCGAGGCCGGCAAGTCCGCCGCAGCGCCGGCGCCGGCCGCCCCGAGGCGCAGGTGCTGCCGCCCGAACCGCAGCTGCGTGCGCTGCAGGAGCTGGTGGACATCGGCTACGTGCGCGGCATCGTCAAGCGGCTGGACCAGATCGAGCGCGAGTCGCCCGAGAGCACGGCCTTCGTCGAACGCATGCGCACGATGGCGCGCGGCTTCCAGCTCGACGAGATGAGCGGCGTGCTCAGGCGCGCGCTGGCCGAGGCCTGAGATGGAACTGGACCGCCACAACTCCGACGTCGTGCTGATCGTCGACGACGTGCCCGACAACCTCTCGATGCTGCACGACGCGCTCGACGAGTTCGGCTACACCGTGCTGGTGGCCGTCAATGGCGAGCAGGCGCTGCAGCGCGCCGCGCAGGCGCTGCCCGACGTGATCCTGCTCGATGCGGTGATGCCGGGGCTCGACGGCTTCGAGGTGGCGCGCCGCCTGAAGGCCACGCCGGACACGGCCGCGATCCCGATCATCTTCATGACCGGGCTGACCGAGACCGAGCACGTGCTCGCCGCCTTCCAGAGCGGCGGCGTGGACTACGTGGCCAAGCCGATCAAGCCGATGGAGGTGCTGGCGCGCATCGCCGCGCATGTGCAGGGTGCGCGCGAGCGCCGGCAGGCGCGGCATGCGCTCGATGCCTTCGGCCATGCCACGCTGTCGGTGCGCGCCGCCGACGGCCGCATCCTCTGGCAGACGCCGCTTGCGCGCCAGCTGCTCACCACGCACGAGGCCGGCGACGGCGTGCAGCTCGGCGAGGCCGTGCTCGACTGGCTGCAGGCGCAGGCCGTGGTGCATGCCACCGGCGGCACGCCGCAGCCGCTGACGCTGGCGCGCCACGGCAAGCGGCTCGCGCTGGCGCTGCACGAGACCAGCGCGGCCAGCGGCGGCGAGAGCGGCGGCGACGACGAGTGGCTGCTGGTGATGAGCGAATCGTCCGACGAATCGACCATCGAGGCGCTGGGCACGGCTTTCCGGCTCACTGCGCGCGAAGCCGAGGTGCTGTACTGGGTGGTGCAGGGCAAGACGAACCGCGACATTGGTGACATCCTCGGCACCAGCCCGCGCACCGTGCACAAGCACCTGGAGCATGTGTTCGAGAAGCTGGGCGTGGAGACGCGCACGGCTGCCGCCGGTATGGCCATGGCGCGCGTGCGCCAGCTGGCCGCAGCCCGCTGAGTGCCGACTGGAAGGAGGGTCCCCATGAGCCTCGTCATCCGCCCCGCCACTGCCGCCGATGCACAGGCACTGGCCGAGATCTATGCGCCCAGCGTGCTGCAGCGGCCCACCTCGTTCGAACTGCGTGCGCCCGATGCCGCCGAGATGGTCGCGCGGCTGGCGCGCATCACCACCGCCGGCCCTGGCTGCTGGCCGACGACGGCGGCCGGTGCTCGGCTACTGCTACGCCAGCACCTTCGCCGAGCGCGAGGCCTACCGATGGTCGGTGACGACGACGGCCTACGTGCGCGACGGCCACCATCGCCGCGGCATCGGCCGTGCGATGTATGCGCAGTTGCTCGAGGCGCTGCGCCGCCAGGGCGCCGTGCGCGCCTTCGCCGGCATCACGCTGCCCAACGAGGGCAGCGTGGGCCTGCACCGTGCGCTCGGCTTCGAGCCGGTGGGCCTGTACCCGCAGGCCGGCTTCAAGCTCGGCCGTTGGTGGGACGTGGCTTTGGTATGGCCTGGCGCTGCGCCACCTCGCCCCCGATGAAACACCGGCCGAACCGGTGCCGTGGCCGCAGCTGGCCCGCGACGGCTGACTCAGGCCTCGGTCAGCGCCAACAGCACGTCGGCATACCGGGCGCAATTCAGCCCCAGCGATTCGTCGGCCGCGAGATCGCGGTCTCCCACGTCCATGCGGGCCGAGTGGATGCCCAGCAGCTTCCAGGGAATGGCCTCGTCCTCTCCGAACAGCGCCGGCGCGCGCATCACCACCGGCGCGCCGCTGGTGCCGCGGTGCGTGCGGGCATCGGTGAGGAACAGCCCCTGGCCCTGGAAGCGCGTGCCGAACGACGACGCCACCGAGGCTGGCGCGCCACCGGCAGGTGGAAGCGGCTGTCGTGGAAGCCGAGCGGAAAGCCCACCACCAGCAGTGGCGTGCCGACGTCGACCTCGCCGAGCGAATCCTGCAGGCTGGCCGGCGTGAAAGCCGGCGGCGCGAAGCCCAGCTTGTCGCGCTCCAGCGGGATCACCGCCACGTCGATCTCGCCACCACTGTCGCTGGCCTGCCGCCACACGGCGCGGCCCTGTTCGTGGAGCAGCACCGACAGCACGCTGGCGCGGGAGAGATCCGCCTCGTCGGCATGCAGTTCGATCTCGATGCGGTCGGGAAAGTGCTCGCTCGGTTCGTCGATCAGCACGTGGCGGCTGGTCACCGGTACAGGCGCTCGTCGCGCGCGAAGAAGAAGCCGCTGGCCGCGGTGAGCGAGCGTGTGCCCTGGTAGGTCAGCACGCGCGGCACCGCCAGCAGAAGCGGTTCCACGCCGCTGCCCGGGCGGCGCGGCCGCTGGCGGCGCTCCAGCGTGTCGATCAGTGCGCCGATGCGCTGCGTGTCGCGCTCGAACGTGGCGATGGTGTGCTCGGAGATCTCGGCATGCAGCAGCGCGGTGCGGGCGATCTCGGCCCAGCCCTCGAAGGTCTTGCGGAAGCGCTCGCGCGCCGGCGGTGCCATCTGCTGCAGCAGCGCGGTGCACAGCGCGTCGAGCGACATCACGTTGCCCTTGAGTTCGCAGATGCGCTCGGTGGCTTCCTGAAGGTTGTTCATCGCAGCTCCTGAAAAAAAAAACCGCGGCAGGGCCGCGGTTTCGTGCCCGGCTCGCGAGGAGCCTTCGCGCAGGTTCAGACCACGCGGATGTTCGAGGCCTGCGGGCCCTTCTGGCCCTGCGTGGCTTCGAATTCCACGCGCTGGTTTTCGGCCAGGGTCTTGAAGCCGCCGCCCTGGATCTGGCTGAAGTGGGCGAACAGGTCCTTGCCGCCGTCGTCGGGGGCGATGAAGCCGAAGCCCTTGCCTTCGTTGAACCACTTCACGGTGCCGGTTTGAGTCGTCATGTCGATTCCTTTCGATGAATCTGCGCAGGCGAACGCCGGCGCAGGCAGAGACGCCAAGAAAATCATCGATGGGAGTTTCAACCGGTGCCGGCCGGCAGCGGGTGCCGGTGGCGTCAGAGAAGACCTAAGGAACAATGGTCTTGATCATGCCTACGGCCCTAATGTACTCGACGAATCGAGAGACCTTCGAAAGCGAAGGCCTCTCGGGTGCAAAGCGTCGAGGCGGCCGTCGCCTCAGGCACCGCTGAAGGCGAAGTCGACCTCGGGCTTCAGGCCGCTGACGATGCGCGCGATGCTCTTGCCCGAGCCGCAGGCGTGCGTCCAGCCCAGCGTGCCGTGGCCGGTGTTGAGGAACAGCTTCTTCAGCTTCGAGCGGCCGATCACCGGCACGTTGCTCGGCGTGGCCGGGCGCAGGCCGGTCCAGAACTGCGCCTGCGTGGTGTCGCCGGCGCCGGGGAAGAGCTGCTCCACGCGGCGCACGATCGCCTCGCAGCGCACGCGGTTCAGATCGCGGTCGTAGCCGTTGAGCTCGGCGGTGCCGGCGATGCGCAGGCGATCGCCGAGCCGGGAGAAGACCAGCTTGTACTCGTCGTCGGTCAGCGAGACTGGTGCGCCATCGACGCGTCATTCACCGGCATCGTCACCGAGTAACCCTTGGCCGGGTAGATCGGCAGCGAGATGCCGAGCGCCTTGGCGTACAGCGGCGAGAGGCTGCCCATCGCCAGCACGTAGGCATCGGCGCGGATCTGGCGGAAGCGGCCTTCGCCGTCGGTGGCCTCCACATGGTCGAGCTCGCCGCCCACCTCGCGCAGCGCAGTCACGGTGTGGCTCATCAGAAACTGCACGCCGTCTTCCTCGCAGCGCTTGACCAGCTCGCGCGCGAAGCGGTTGGCGTCGCCCGATTCATCCTCGGCGGTGTAGGTGGCACCGGCGAGTTGCGGCCGGATGTGGCGCAGCGCCGGCTCGAGCCTCACCGCCTCGTCGGCGGAGATCACGCGGCGGTCGCAGCCGAGCTCGCGCATCTGCGCGGCCGGTGCCTCGGCGGCGTCGAACTCCTTCTGGCTCGTGTAGAAGTGCAGGATGCCTTGCGTGCGCTCGTCGTAGGCGATGCCGCGCTCGCTGCGCAGCCGCTGCAGCGTGTCGCGGCTGTAGGTGCCCAGGCTCACGATCTGGCGGATGTTGTGCCGCGTGCGCGCCGGCGTGCACTCGCGCAGGAACTGCAGGCCCCACAGCCACTGGCGCAGGTCGGCGCGCAGGCGGAACAGCAGCGGCGCATCCTCGTGGCCCAGCCACTTCAGCACCTTCAGCGGCGCGCCCGGGTTGGCCCAGGGCTCGGCATGGCTCACCGAGATCTGCCCGCCGTTGGCGAAGCTGGTTTCCGCCGCCGGCGTGGCGGCGGTCGATCACGGTCACGTCGTGACCTTGCTGGCGAAGGAAGTAGGCCGAGGTAACGCCGAGCAGGCCGGCGCCGAGAACGACTACACGCATGAGATGACTCCGATGGACAAGGGTTGCGCGCACGAATCGCTTCGTGCGCTTGCCGCTCCCCCTGTCCTCGGTACCTGAGAGATTCGGCCCATGCCATCGGCGCGGGCCTTGCTCCTTCGGTGCGTCACGCGGGTGACGTCTCTCCAGACGGCATTGGTGTGTTGCAGTACGGGCCCTGAGCGTTCATGGGAGTTTGCGCCTTCGGGGGCCGGACGGTGCCGGCACTCTCCTGCAGTGATCGTGATCTTACTGGCGGGTGGACGACCCCCCGCGCCGAGGAACCGTTCGGTCAGCTTCACCCAGTAGGCGCTGCCGATGGCGATGTTGTCGTCGTTGAAGTCGTAGCCGGGGTGATGGACCATGCAATTGCCCGGCGCATCACCGTTGCCGATGAACAGGTACGAACCCGGCACGCGCTCGAGCATGAAGGCGAAGTCCTCGCTGCCGGTCAGCGGCGGGCCCTGCAGTGTCACCTGTTCGGCGCCGAGCAACTCCACGGCCACCTCGCGGGCGAAGGCGGTCTCTTCCGGTGTGTTGACCAGCACCGCGTAGCCCGCGCGCCAGTCGATGCTCGCGTGCACCCCGAAGCTCTCGGCCTGCGACTGCACCAGCGCCTTGATGCGCCGCTCCAGCAGCGTGCGCACCTCGCGGTCGAGCGCGCGCACGCTGAGCTCCAGCGTCGCGGTGGCCGGGATCACGTTGTTGGCCCGGCCGGCGTTCAAGGCGCCCACCGTCACAACCGCCGCCTGCAGCGGATCGACATTGCGCGACACCACCGTCTGCAGCGCCATCACGAGGCTCGCCGCGGCGACGATCGGATCGGCGGTGTGCTGCGGCAGCGCGCCGTGGCCGCCGATGCCGGTCAGCGTGATCGTGGCGTAGTCCGACGAAGCCATCGTCGCGCCCTCGCGCAGCACGAGCCGCCCCTGCGGGATGCCGGGCATGTTGTGCATCGCGAAGACCGCATCGCAGGGGTGCTGCTCGAACAGGCCGTCGGCCATCATGCGCAGCGCGCCGCCGCCGCCTTCTTCGGCCGGCTGGAAGATCAGGTTCAGCGTGCCGTCGAAGCGGCCTTGCTCGGCGAGGTGCCGCGCGGCCGCGAGCAGCATCGCGGTGTGGCCGTCGTGGCCGCAGGCATGCATCAGGCCGGGGCGTTGGCTGCGCCACTCGGCGCCGCTGGCCTCTTCGATCGGCAGCGCATCCATGTCGGCGCGCAGGCCGAGTCGCCGTGTGCCCTGGCCGCGCTGCAGCGTGCCGACCACGCCGGTGCCGCCCAGACCACGGTGCACGGCATAGCCCCAGCCTTCGAGCTTGTCGGCGACGAGGGCCGCGGTGCGGTGCTCCTCGAAGGCCAGCTCCGGGTGGCGGTGGATGTCGCGGCGCAGGCTGACGAACTCGCCCACGCGCGCTTGCAGGGCTTGCAGCAGGTAGGTCACGCCGCCTCCGCGCTCACTGCGGCTGCAGGTTGATCTGCTTGGCGATGGCGCGGTAGCGCGCAGCCTCGCCGTCGAAGAACTTCGCCGATTCGGCCAGCGTCATCGGCGCCGAAGGGTGCTGGGTCTGCGCCGCCAGTTGTGCGCGCACGCCCGGATCCTGCAGCGTCTTGCCGATCGCCGCATGCAGCTTCACGACCACTTCTTCCGGCGTGTTCTTGGGCACCATGAAGCCGGTCCAGATCTTGTAGGAGACATTCTTCAGCGACTGCGTCTCGCTCATCGCCGGCACGTTCTTCAGCAGATCGGAGCGCTGCGCGCCGAGCTGGCCGATCACCTTCAGCCGGCCCTGGTCGGCCAGCGCGCCCATGCCGGCGCTGTAGACCAGCACCGCGAAATCGACCACGGCCGCCGCCGATGTCCTGCAGCAGCGGCGCGTTGCCCTTGTAGGGCACGTGGGCCAGCTTGATGCCGGTCTGCGCCTGCACCTGCTCGAGGATCAGGTGGTAGAGCGAGCCGACGCCGACGCTGCCGTAGGTCAGCGGCTTGTCGGCCGACTTCTTCGCCAGCGCGATCAGCTCGTCGACGCTGTTGACGCCGAGGTCCTTGCGCGTCACGAACACCATCACCGCATCGGCCACGGGGTGCACGAGGCGGAAGTCTTCGGTCTTGAGCTTGACCGCCGCATTCGCCAGCGGCGACAGGATCACCTCGTTGGGCGAACCCTGGAAGACGTACTGTCCATCGGCCGGCGCGCCGAGCACCTTCTGCGCGGCCAGCGCGCCGCTGACGCCGCCGAGGTTCTCCACCAGCACCTGCTGGCCGAGTTCCTTGCCGAGCTGCTGGTTGAAGATGCGCGCGATCGCATCCGACGGGCCGCCCGCCGGGTAGGGAACCATCAGGTTGACGGGCTTGCTCGGCCAGGCCTGGGCGAACGCAGCGCCGGCAGCCAGCAGGCATCCGCCGGCGAGCAGGGTGGTGAGGACGAGGCGACGGGCGGGATTCGACATCGGGGCACTCCTGAACGGACGGGGATGAAGGAAGCGTGCCGCCAATGTAGAAACCGGCCGATGCGAAGTCCAATGCATTGTGGTCTGCGTTAGCATGAGTTCAATGCATGCAAAGCCGGAGGTGATGGCATGACGCTGGTTCAGTTGCGCCACCTGATCGCGCTGGCCGAGACCGGCTCCTTCAGCCGGGCGGCCCAGGCCCAGTTCCTCACCCAGCCCGCGCTCAGCCGCAGCATCCGCGCGCTGGAAGACGAGCTCGGCATGCCGCTCTTCGACCGCGTCGGCCGGCGCATCGAGCTCACCGCCTTCGGCCGTGCCACGCTGGAGCGTGCGCGGCTGCTGGTCTCCGACGCGGAGGAACTGCAAGGCAGCGGTCGCCGTTCGTTGGACGGCGGGCGCGGCGTGCTGCGCATCGGCATGGGTTCGGGGCCCGGCGCGATGCTGATGACGCCGCTGCTGATGACCATCGCGCTCGACCATCCGCAGGTGCATGTGGAGATCGCACGCGGCGGCACAGAGCTGCTGGTGCAGTCGCTGCGCGCCCGCACGCTGGATGCGCTGGTGGTCGACGCCCGTTCGCTCAAGCCCGCGCCCGACCTTCGCACCGATCTGCTCGTCGAGATGCGCGGTGCCTTCATGGTGCGCCGCGGCCATCCGCTGACGAAGCTTCGTGGCGGCCCGACCTTCGCCGACGTCAGCCGCTACCCCATCGCCTCGACGCCCTTGTCCGACGAGGTGGCCCGCATCCTGATCGCCCGCTACGGCCCGCAGGCCCACCCCGAGCAGTGCGTGACGCTGCGCTGCGACGAGGTGGCCAGCCTGGTGGAAGTGGCCGAGTACAGCGATGCGGTGCTGCTGGCCATCCGCGCCACGGCGCCTATGCTGCAGGAGCTGACGCTGCGCCCGGCACTCGATGCCACGGCGCGCCTCGGTCTCGTCACGCTGGCGCGGCGCTCCGAGGCACCGTTGCTGCACATCGTCCGTGAACTGATGCGGCAGCGCCTGCTCGACGCCTGAGCGTCGCCGCCGCTCTCAGATCGCCCGATGCACCACGGCGCGGCCGCGCCGGACGCCGTCGTGCCGGATCGCCTCGGTGAGCATCGATCGGCTGATGCGCCATCGCGCCAGCGCATGATCGAACACCAGCCGCTCGTCGCCGGAGACGTGGCCGTCGGCGGTCACGGCGGCCGCCGCCAGGCGGCAGACCATCAGCCGCGCCTGCGGATCGACCACGGCGTCGAGCAGGCGGTCGACATAGGGCCTGGTCACTTGTGCGCAGCCATGAGCACTCCGCCAGCCCGTAGCCGACATCCGCCGGGCATTGGTCGACGAGGGACAGGAAATGCTCGCGCGGCACGCCGAGCCGGGCGAAGGCATCGACGTCTTCCAGCGCCTGCAACTCACGGGGATCGGCGCGACCGTTGGCGGCCACCATCAGGGCCAGTACGCGGGCGGCCGCAGCCGAGAACGGCCGCGGGTTGTCTCTCGTCGTCATCGGCATCTCCTGTGTTCCGGCACTGCAACCCGCCAGGGAGTGGCACTCCGGCCGGAAGTTCCGCGCCCGCGGCCACATGGACGCGGCTGTTTGATCCTGCGCAGCGCAGCCGCCTCGCGGCGAGACAGGGCTGTCGGTGTTGAACAGAATCGGGCCGACCTGGAGACGGAGACCACCGGCGTGCCGCCAACGACCACCGATGATCCCCCTGCCGCCGCGGCCAGCGACTGGCATGCGCTGCCCGCCGAAGAGGCACTGCGGCGCTGCGGCACCGACCCCGTGCGCGGCCTCGCCGCCGCCATGGCCATGCGGCGCCTGGCCGAACACGGCCCCAATGCGCTGCCCGAGCCTCCGCCGAAGCCGGTCTGGCGCACCTTCGCGCGTCAATTCAACAGCCCGCTGATCTACATCCTGTTCGTCGCTGCGGTGCTGGCCGTGGCGCTGGGACACCATGGCGACGCCGGCGTGATCCTCACCGTGGTGCTGGTCAATGCGCTGATCGGCAGCTTCCAGGAAGGCCGCGCCGAGCGCTCGATGGCGGCGTTGCGCCGGCTGTCCACCCTGCGCGTGCGCGTGCTGCGCGACGGCCACGAGCAGGTGCTCGAGGCGCGCGAGTTGGTGCCGGGCGATCTGATGCTGCTGGCCGCCGGCGATGCGGTGGCGGCCGATGGCCGGCTGATCGAAGAGGCCCAACTGCAGGTGGCCGAAGCGACGCTCACCGGCGAATCGGTGCCGGTGGCCAAGTCGGTCGCTCCGGTGCCCGAGGCCACCGGCCCGGCCGACCGGCACGACATGGTCTATTCCGGCACCCACGTCACCGCCGGCCGCGCACGGGCCGTGGTGGTGGCCACCGGCATCCACACCGAGGTCGGCCGCATCGCCGGACTGACCGAACGGGCCGAGGAACCGAAGACGCCGCTGGAGCTGCGCCTGGAGCAGTTCGGCCGCGCGCTGGTGGCTGCGGCGCTGGGGCTGTTCGTGCTCGTGGTGCTGCTGGGCCTGTGGCGCTCGCTGCCGCTGCCCGAGGTGCTGATGGTGGCGATCAGCCAGATGGTCTCGATGGTGCCGGAGGGCCTGCCGGTGGCGATGACCATCGCGCTGGCGGTGGGCATGCAGCGCATGGCCGAGCGCGGCGCGATCATCCGGCGCCTCTCGGCGGTGGAGACGCTGGGCTCGACCACGGTGATCTGCAGCGACAAGACCGGCACGCTGACGAAGAACGAGATGACCGCCGTCGAGCTGTGGCTGCCCGGCCGCGGCGGCGCGCACCGCGAGATCGCGGCCGGCGGCATCGGCTATGCGCCCGAGGGGGCACTGCTCGAGCACGGTCATCCGGCCGACCTGCGCGACGGCGCGCTGCGCGAGCTGGTCGTCGCCGCTGCGCTGTGCAACGACGCCGAACTGCTGCCGCCCGAGGACGAACGGGCCGCATGGACGGTGCTCGGTGACCCCACCGAGGGCGCGCTGCTGGTGCTGGCCGGCAAGGCGGGCATCGAGCTCGCGGCGCTGCGCCGCGAGGCGCCGCGCGAGACCGAGCTGCCGTTCGACTCCGACACCAAGCTGATGGCCACGCGCCACCGCTGGCCGAGGCGCCGCGCCGCGTCTTCATCAAGGGCGCGCCGGAGGCGGTGCTGCGGCTGGCCGACGGGGTTCACGATGCCACGCTGAACGCTGCGCGCTGGCAGGCCGAGGCCATGGCCACGCGCGCTGCGCGTGCTCGCCTTCGGCGTGGTCGACGACGATCCGCTCGATCCGGCCGACGGCTTCGGGGCACTGGGCGGCCGCGTGCGTCTGCTCGGCCTGATCGGCCAGATCGACCCGCCGCGCGAGGAGGTGAAGGTGGCGGTGGCCGAGTGCCGCCGCGCCGGCATCCGGCCGGTGATGGTGACCGGCGACCACAAGCTCACCGGCACGGCGATCGCACGCGAGCTGGGCATCGCGCGCGACGGCGACCGTGCGGTGGACGGCCCCGAGCTCGAGCGCATGGGTGAGGCCGAGCTGCGCGACGAACTGCCCGGCATCGCCGTGTTCGCGCGCGTGCAGCCGGCGCAGAAGCTGCGCATCGTCGAGGCGCTGCAGTCGCGCGGCGAGGTGGTGGCGATGACCGGCGACGGCGTCAACGACGCGCCGGCGCTGGCGCGCGCCGACGTCGGCGTGGCGATGGGCATCACCGGCACCGAGGTGGCCAAGAGCGCGGCCAAGATCGTCGTCACCGACGACAACTTCGCCACCATCGTGGGCGCGGTGCAGCAGGGCCGCGTGGTCTACGCCAACCTGAAGAAGGTCATCCTCTACCTCTTCGCCACCTCGATGGCCGAGGTGCTGGTGCTGCTGCTGGCGCTGCTCGGCGGTTTCCCGCTGCCGCTGGCGGCGGTGCAGATCCTGTGGATCAACCTCGTCACCGAAGGCACGGTGACGGTGAACCTGGTGATGGATCCGCCCGACGGCGACGAGATGCGCCGGCGCCCCGTGCCGCGCAACGACCGCCTGCTCGGCCGGCAGCTGCTGCAGCGCGTGGCCCTGATGACGCCGACGATCGCCGGTGTGACCTTCGGCTGGTTCGCCCGGCGGCTCTCGCAGGGCGTGCCCGAGGACGTGGTGCGCACCGAGACCTTCACCGTGCTGGCGATGTGCCAGTGGTTCAACGTGCTGAACTGCCAGTCGGCCACCGCCTCGGCGATCGGAACGCGGCTGCTGCGCAACCGCTGGCTGGCTGGCGGCCTGACGCTCAGCGTGGCGCTGCAGGCGGCGGTGCTGTACGTTCCGGCGATGAACACGCTGTTCCATACCGTGCCGCTGCCGCCGGCCTCGCTGCTGCCGCTGCTGGCGCTGGCCAGCCGGTGCTGTGGGCCGAGGAGCTGCGCAAGCGGGTCGTGCGCAGCGCGCAGCGCCGCGAGGCGGCGTGATGGCGCTGCTCGGGCTGGCGCTGCAGTTCCTGCTCTGCGCGGTGCTGATCGCCGCGGCCGGCTTCGTGCTCAGCCGCAGCGCCGACGCGCTGGCCGAGGCGCACGGCTGGGGCCGCGGATGGGTGGGTCTGGCGCTGCTGGCCACCGTGACCTCGCTGCCCGAGCTGGCCTCGGGCGTCAGCGCGGTGGCGCTGGTCGGCGCACCCAACCCGGCGGTCGGCAATGCGCTCGGCGCCTGCGTGGTCAACCTTGCCTTCCTCGTCGTCGTCGACCTGCTGCAGCGCCACCAGCCGATGTACGGCCGCGCCAGCGCCACGCACCTGCTGTCGGCCGGCTTCGGCGTGGTGATGCTCGGTTTCGTGGCGATGAGCCCGGTCACCGGCCGTGCGGCGCCGCAGTTCCTCGGCGTCGGGCTGTACAGCCCGGTCCTGCTGGCGCTGTACCTGCTCGCGCTGCGCAGCGTGTTCGCGCACGAGCAGTCGACCCGATCGTGTGCGGAGGCGGCGGCCCTCGAGCGGCCATCGCGCGAGGCCGTTCGGCGCGAGTGGCGACGCTTCTGCATGGCCGCGCTGGTGGTGCTGGCGATCGGCAGCTGGCTGCCCGAGGTGGCCGACGGGCTCGAACGCGCTGGGTCTGTCGCGCAGTTTTGTCGGCACGGTGTTCATGGCGCTGGTGACCACGCTGCCCGAGATGGCGGTCACCGTCTCGGCGCTGCGCCTGGGCGCACTCGACATGGCGATCGGCAACCTGCTGGGCAGCAACCTCTTCAACCTGACCATCCTCGCGATCGACGACGGCCTACCTGCCAGGCCCGCTGCTTGCCGACGTGTCGGGCGCGCATGCCGGCACGGCCGCCACCGCGCTGATGATGACCGGGCTGGTGATCGTCGGTCTGGTGATGCGGCCGCAGGGTCGCGTGCTGCGCGTGGCCAGCTGGGTCAGCGTCGGGCTGGTGGCGGCGTACGGAATCAATGCGGCGCTGATCTACCTGGCCGCCACCTGAGCGAGCGCGGGCCGGTCATCTACGCCACCTTGCGTATTGGGCGTTTGCTGCACCGCACCTAACCTGCGCTCAGCCGGGAAGGACCCCGGATCAACCGCCAGGAGAGACCCACCCATGAAGATCACCCGCCGCTTCGCCACGAAGTCGCTCACCGCGCTGGCCGCTGCCGCCTGCACGATGGGCTTCGCCACCATCGCCCAGGCCCAGGCCACCATCAAGGTCGGCGTGCTGCATTCGCTGTCGGGCACGATGGCCATCTCGGAGACCGTGCTGAAGGATGTCGCGCTGATGGCGATCGACGAGATCAACGCCAAGGGCGGAGTGATGGGCAAGAAGCTCGAGCCGGTGGTCGTGGACCCCGCTTCGAACTGGCCGCTGTTCGCCGAGAAGGCCAAGCAGCTGATCGACCAGGACAAGGTGGCCGTGGTGTTCGGCTGCTGGACCAGCGTGAGCCGCAAGTCGGTGCTGCCGGTCTTCGAGGAGAAGAACTCGCTGCTGTTCTACCCGGTGCAATACGAGGGCGAGGAGCTCAGCAAGAACGTCTTCTACACCGGCGCCGCGCCGAACCAGCAGGCCATTCCCGCCGTCGAGTACCTGATGAGCAAGGACGGCGGCTCGGCCAAGCGCTTCGTGCTGCTGGGCACCGACTACGTCTACCCGCGCACCACCAACAAGATCCTGCGCGCCTTCCTGAAGGCCAAGGGCGTGGCCGAGGCCGACATCATGGAGGAGTACACCCCCTTCGGCCACAGCGACTACCAGAGCATCATCGCCAAGATCAAGAAGTTCGCCTCCGAGGGCAAGAAGACCGCGGTGGTGTCGACGATCAACGGCGACTCCAACGTGCCCTTCTACAAGGAGCTCGGCAACCAGGGCCTGAAGGCGACCGACGTGCCGGTGGTGGCCTTCTCGGTGGGCGAGGAAGAGCTGCGCGGCGTCGACACCAAGCCGCTGGTGGGCCACCCGGCCGCCTGGAACTACTTCATGAGCATCAAGAGCCCGGCCAACACCGAGTTCGTGAAGAAGTGGAGCGACTATGCCAAGGCCAAGAACATTCCCGGCCACAAGGACAAGCCACTGACCAACGACCCGATGGAGGCCACCTACATCGGCATCCACATGTGGAAGCAGGCGGTCGAGAAGGCCAAGAGCACCGACACCGACAAGGTGATCGCCGCGATGGCCGGTCAGACCTTCCCGGCGCCGGGCGGCTTCATGTCGACGATGGACAAGGAGAACCACCACCTGCACAAGCCGGTGTTCATCGGCGAGATCAAGGCCGACGGCCAGTTCAACGTGGTGTGGAAGACCAAGGGCCCGGTGGTCGCGGACCCGTGGAGCGACTACATCCCGGAGAACAAGGGCAAGAAGAACATCCCCGAGAAGAAGTAGCCCCCCGTAGCGCCTGACGGCGCCCCCAGGGGGCGACGCCAGCGGACCGGCGAAGCCGGATCCGCGGCGTCCGCTTGATGGTGCGGGCGGTCTGCGACCTGCCCGCATCGCCCCGCGCAACTGGTTCCTCATGATCCGACGTCTGGTTTTCTGTTGTCTGTTGTTGTGCAGCTCCTTTGCTGCCCTCGCCCTCACGCCCGAGCAGGCGCGTGGCATCGCGATCGGTGACAGCGACGAGCGCATTGCGGCGCTGAACGAGGCCGCGGCGGCCGGGGCCGAGGGGCTCGGGCCGTTCGTGCAGGCGCTGCTCGACGATGCGGTGAAGGTCGCGGGCGACAAGGTGTTCGTCGTGCAGGGCGACAAGGCCGTGGAGGCCGCCACCGGCGCCGCGGCCACGCTGCCGGCCGAGGCCGAGGACGTCGTCAACAACAACCGCATGCGCGGGGCGCTGCAGGCGGCGCTGGCCTCGCTGCAGCTGCTCTCGCCCGATCTGGCCACGCGGCGCGCTTCGGTGGCCGAGCTCTTTGAAACAGTCGCTCGACGAATCGCAGCTGCCGCTGCTCGACAAGGCGCTGGCCGCCGAGAGCGATGCGTCGCTGAAGGAATCGCTCGAGCGCATGCGCGCCACGATCCTGATTGCCTCGCCCGACAAGGCCAAGCGCCTGGCCGCGGTGGCCGAACTCGCCGGCAGCCGGCAAAGCGCGGTGGCGAGCCTGCTGCAGGAGCGCCCGGCGCCCGATGCCGAGACCGATCCGCAGGTGCGCGCCGCGCTGACCCGCGCGCTCGACGACGTGCGCTCGCGCCTGGCCTGGGGCGAACGCGCCGGCGTGGTCTTCACCGGCATCAGCCTCGGCTCCATCCTGCTGCTGGCCGCGCTGGGCCCGGCCATCACCTACGGCCTGATGGGCGTCATCAACATGGCCCACGGCGAACTGCTGATGATCGGCGCCTACGCTACCTACGTGGTGCAGAACCTGTTCCGTCAGTACCTGCCCGGCGCCTTCGACTACTACGTGCTGGCGGCCGTTCCCGCGGCCTTCCTCGCCTCGGCGCTGGTCGGCGCGGCGATGGAGCGCAGCGTGATCCGCTGGCTCTACGGCCGGCCGCTGGAGACGCTGCTGGCCACCTGGGGCATCAGCCCGGGTGCTGATGCAGGGCGTGCGCTCGCTCTTCGGCGCGCAGAACGTGCCGGTGGAAAACCCGGCCTGGCTGTCCGGCGGCGTCTCGCTGATGAGCAACCTGACGCTGCCCTTCAACCGCATCGCGATCATCGCCTTCGCCGCGCTGGTGCTGCTCGCGGTGGCGCTGCTGATCGCGCGCACGCGGCTCGGCCTGTTCGTGCGCGGCGTGACGCAGAACCGCCGCATGGCCGCCTGCGTGGGCGTCAACACGGCGCGCGTCGACACCTATGCCTTCGCGCTCGGCTCGGGCATCGCCGGGCTGGGCGGCTGCGCGCTCGCAGGTGGGCAACGTCGGGCCCGATCTCGGCCAGAGCTACATCGTCGACAGCTTCCTCGTCGTCGTGCTCGGCGGCGTGGGGCAGCTCGCCGGCACGGTCTACGCGGCGCTGGGCCTGGGCGTGCTCAACAAGCTGCTCGAAGGATGGGCCGGCGCGGTGCTGGCCAAGATCATGGTGCTGGTGTTCATCGTCGTCTTCATCCAGAAGCGCCCGCAAGGCATCTTCGCGATGAAAGGAAGGAGCGCCGAAGCATGATCGCGCAGCGCTGGTTTCCGATCATCGTCGCGCTGCTGGTCGTCGCCGTGCTGGCGCCGGTGCTGAACCTCGTCGTGCCCGAGGGCAGCGTCTTCCACATGAGCGACTTCGCCGTCGCGCTGGTCGGCAAGATCATGTGCTACGCCATCTGTGCGTTGGCGATGGACCTGATCTGGGGCTACACCGGCATCCTCTCGCTCGGCCACGGCCTGTTCTTCGCGCTCGGCGGCTATGCGATGGGCATGTACCTGATGCGCCAGATCGGCCGAGACGGGCAGTACCAGTCCGACATGCCGGACTTCATGGTCTTCCTCAACTGGAAGGAGTTCCCCTGGCACTGGGCCTTCAGCGACAGCTTCGTCTTCCAGATGGCGATGGTGGTGCTGGTGCCGGGGCTGCTCGCCTTCGTCTTCGGCTACTTCGCCTTCCGCTCGCGCATCAAGGGCGTGTACTTCTCGATCATCACGCAGGCGATGACCTATGCGGCGATGCTGCTGTTCTTCCGCAACGAGACCGGCTTCGGCGGCAACAACGGCTTCACCGACTTCAAGCGCATCCTCGACATCCCGATCGCCACGCCGTCCACGCGCATGGTGCTGTTCGTCATCACCGGCCTCGTGCTGATCGGCTTCTACCTGTTCGCCCGCTGGCTGGTCGCCAGCAAGTTCGGCCGCGTGCTGATGGCGATCCGCGATGCCGAGAGCCGCGTGATGTTCACCGGCTACGACCCGATCCGCTACAAGCTCGCGATCTGGGTGATCTCGGCGGTGATGTGCGGCATCGCGGGCGCGCTGTACGTGCCGCAGGTGGGCATCATCAACCCGAGCGAGATGAGCCCGGCCGCCTCGATCGAGATGGCGATCTGGGCGGCGGTGGGCGGCCGCGGCACGCTGATCGGCCCGATCGTCGGCGCCTTCGTCGTCAACGGCGGCAAGAGCGTGTTCACGCAGCACTTCCCGGAGTTCTGGCTCTATGTGCTGGGTGCGATGTTCATCGCGGTGACGCTGTTCCTGCCGCAGGGCATCGTCGGGCTGCTCAGGCGCGGGAAGAAGGAGGAGCGTTCATGACGCCGGAGCTGATGAAGGCGGGCGCGAAGATCCGCGAAGAGCATGCCAAGTCCGTGGCTGCCAAGGCCGTCTCGGGCGGCGCGAGCTACGGACGCGTGGTCACGCCGGGTGAGGTGGATACGGCGCACGGCGCCATCCTCTACCTCGACGACATCACGGTCAGCTTCGACGGCTTCAAGGCGCTGAATGCGCTGTCGCTGTCGATCAGCGCCGGCGAGCTGCGCTGCATCATCGGCCCGAACGGCGCCGGCAAGACGACGATGATGGACGTGATCACCGGCAAGACGCGTCCCGATGCCGGCAAGGCCTTCTTCGGCTCGACCATCGACCTGCTGCGCCTGCGCGAGAACCAGATCGCCACCATCGGCATCGGCCGCAAGTTCCAGAAGCCGACGGTGTTCGAGCACCTCTCGGTGTTCGAGAACCTGGAGCTCGCGCTGAAGACCGACCACGGCGTGCGTGCCTCGATGCTGTTCCGTCTGACCGGCCCGCAGCTCGACCGCATCGGCGAGATCCTCACGCTGATCCACCTGAAGGACCATGCGCAGCGCACCGCGGGGCTGCTCAGCCACGGCCAGAAGCAGTGGCTGGAGATCGGCATGCTGCTGATGCAGGACCCCAAGCTGCTGCTGCTCGACGAGCCGGTGGCCGGCATGACCGACGAGGAGACCGAGCGCACCGCCGAGCTGTTTCTCTCGCTGGAAGGCAGCCATTCGCTGGTGGTGGTGGAGCACGACATGAAGTTCATCGGCGAGCTCACGCAGGGCAAGGCGAACAAGAAGGTGACGGTGCTGCACGAGGGCAGCGTGCTTGCCGAAGGTTCGCTGAAGGACGTGCAGGCCAACGACAAGGTGGTCGAGGTGTACCTCGGCCGATGACGGGAACCACCATGCTCAAGGTCGACGGCATCAACCAGTACTACGGCGGCTCGCACATCCTGCGCGGGCTGGGCTTCGAGGCGAGGCTCGGCGAGGTGACGGTCGTGCTCGGCCGCAACGGCGTGGGCAAGACGACGCTGCTGAAGTCGCTGATGGGCGTGGTGCCGGTGAAGACCGGCACGATCCATCTCGACGGCCAGGACATCACCCGCGACAGCCCCTTCGAGCGCGTCCGCAAGGGCGTGGGTTACGTGCCCCAGGGACGCGAGATCTTCGGCCGCCTCACGGTGGAGGAGAACCTGCGCATGGGCTCGGCCACGCGCCCGGGCGGCACGCCGATCCCGGCCGAGCTGTTCGACCTGTTCCCGATCCTCAAGCAGTTCCTGCACCGCCGTGGCGGCGATCTCTCCGGCGGGCAGCAGCAGCAGCTGGCGATCGCGCGGGCGCTCGCGGCCGGGCCGAAACTGCTGATCCTCGACGAGCCCACCGAGGGCATCCAGCCCAGCATCATCAAGGACATCGGCCGCGTGATCCGCATGCTCGCCGACCGCAGGACCATGGCCATCGTGCTGGTCGAGCAGTACTACGACTTCGCCGCCGAATTGGCCGACCAGTACCTGCTGATGGAGCGCGGCGAGATCGTGCACCGCGCCGCGGCGCGGCGATGGAGCAGGAAGGCGTGCGCGACCGCATGTCGATCTGAGCCGGTCCCGCCGAAGGCCGGTGCCGGTCAGGCCTGCCGCCCCTGCCACCGCGTGACGCCGGCGGTGGCCGCGAACAGCACGGCGACGATTCGCCCGAGCCGGCGAGGCGCGTGCAGGTTGGCCTGCAGTGCGCCGTGCATGCGGCCCGCGGCCAGCGCCACGCCACCATAGACGCCGGCCTGCGTGGCCGCAGTGATGCTGCCCAGCAGCAGCGCCTGCGCCACGATGGGGCCTCGACCGGGGCGCAGGCACTGCGGGAACACCGCGAGCCTGAAGACATAGGCCGTCGGCTTGAGCAGGCAGGGGGCCAGCACGAAGGTCATGTCCATGCCCGGCAGAACGATCACGCCGGCGACGAGGGCGAAGTGCGACGCCTAGTGGCCGGCATCGGGCAGCGCATCCATGGGTGGGGTCCGGGGCGTGGTGGGGCTGGCATGATCACGATCCAAACATGCCACCGGATGGCGTGATTCAACGGAGCGTCGATGAAGGCGAGTCGCCTGCTCTCGATCCTGATGCTGCTGCAGTCGCGTGGCCGTCTCACGGCGGGGAGCTGGCGGCCGAGCTGGAAGTCTCCGTGCGCACCATCCTGCGCGACATCGACCAGCTGTCGGCCGCCGGGGTGCCGCTGTGGGGCGAGCGGGGTCGCGCCGGCGGCTTCCAGCTGCGGGCGGGCTGGAGCACGCAACTCACGGGCATGACCGAGCCCGAGGCCGGCGCGCTGCTGCTGGCCGGGCTGCCCGGCCCCGCCACCGAACTGGGGCTGGGCGCCGCCGCGGCCTCGGCGCGGCTGAAGCTGGTGGCCAGCCTGCCGGCCGAGTGGCGCGAGCAGGCCGCGAGGGTGGGCGAGCGGCTGCACGTCGATCCGGTGGACTGGTACCGCGCGCCCGACACGCCGCGCGGACTGCGCGAGGTGGCCGAGGCGGTATGGACCGGCCGCCGCCTCGTCCTGACCTACGAGAGCTGGCAAGGCGTGTCGCGCCGCGAACTGGAGCCGCTCGGCCCGGTGCTCAAGGCCGGTGCATGGTACGTCGCCGCGCGGCAGGCGGGACGCGCCGAGGTGCGCACCTACCGGCTGGCCAGCATCGTGGCGCTGGAGGGCCTGGGCCGGCCCTTCCGGCGGCCGCGCGGGTTCGACCTCGAAGCCCTGGTGGCGCGAGGCCTCGGCGCGCTTCGAGGCACAACTGCGTCAGTTGAATACGCGCGTGCGCGTTTCGCCGCGCGGGCTCAAGCGATTGGTCAACGCCCGCATGGCGTTCGCGCCCTGGCCGCAGGCCAACGCCGGCACCGGCCCGACAGCCGGCTGGCGCGATGGCGTGCTGGCGCTGGAGTCGGTGGAGCAGGGCGCACTGCAACTGCTCTCGCTCGGGGCCGAGGTCCAGGTGGTCGAGCCCCGGCGCTGCGCGAGGAGATGTGCCGCCGTGCGCGGGCACTGCTGGCACTGCATGCGCCGGCCGCCGCGCGCAAGGCGTCGAAAACATGACAGGCCTTGTCATCTGAATTCGGCCAGCATCGCGTCATTCCCTGTCGAACCGAGGAGCAAACGATGCACGACGAACATGGGCTGTGGCCGCGCCGCAGCCTGCTGCAGACCGTCGCCGGCGGCGGCGCTGGCGCCGATGGTGGCGCAGGCGCCCGCCGCCACCTCTCGCGACGAGGCCCTGCCGATCCCGGGTCCGGCGCCAGGGCACGCCGGCGAGTTCGACTTCCTGACCGGCGAGTGGCGCATCCGCCACCGGCGCCTGAAGGACTCTGCGCGCGACGAGTGGGACCACTTCGATGGAGAGGCCACCTGCTGGAGCATCCTGGGCGGCGTCGCGAGCATCGAGGAACTGCGCATCCCGTCGCGCCAGTTCAGCGGCATGGGGCTGCGCCTGTTCGACGGCAGCAAGGGCCACTGGTTCGAACTGTGGACCAACGCCAAGGGGCCTCGCTCGCCGGGCCCGGCATGCCGGGGCTTTTCGAGACGGCGCCGCGGTGTTCGAGGCCGACGACGCCGACGGCGACCAGCCCATCCGCGTGCGCAGCACCTGGGACCGCATCACGCCGCGTAGCTGCCGCTGGCAGCAGTCGGTGTCGCGCGACGGCGGCCGCAGCTTCACGGCGGGCTGGATCATGGAGTGGGAGCGCGCGTAGCGGCCGCACGCTCGCGGTGGCCGGCACAATGTCCGGATGATCACCGTCCACCACCTCAACGATTCGCGCTCGCAGCGCGTGCTGTGGCTGCTCGAGGAGCTCGGGCTGCCTTACGAGATCAAGCACTACCAGCGCGACCGGCAGACCATGCTCGCGCCGCCCGAGCTGCGTGCCGTGCACCCGCTGGGCAAGTCGCCCGTCATCACCGACGGGGCCGTGACGGTGGCCGAATCGGGCGCGATCATCGAGTACCTCGTCGATCGCGAAGGCGGCAGGCTGCGCCCGGGTCCGGGCACGCCGGAGTTCCTGCAGTACCGCTACTGGCTGCACTTTGCCGAGGGTTCGGCGATGTCGCCGCTGCTGATGAAGCTGGTGTTCGACAAGGTGGCCAGCGCGCCGATGCCCTTCTTCGTCAAGCCGGTGGCGCGCGGCATCTCGGCCCAGGTGCTGAAGAGCTTCGTGATGCCCAACATCGAGCGCCAGCTCGATTTCATGGAGGCCGAACTGGCCGGGCGGCCGTGGTTCGCCGGCACGGAGTTCAGCGCGGCCGACGTGCAGATGAGCTTCCCGCTCGAAGCGGCCGCGCAGCGCGCCGGGCTGGACGCCAGCCGTCCGAAGCTGATGGACTGGCTGCAGCGCATCCACTCGCGGCCGGCTTACCGCAAGGCCCTGGAGCGCGGCGGGCCGTACAGCTTCGCCGGCGACTGAGCAAGCGCCGACGGCGGCCGCTTCAGGGCACGGTCAGCCAGATCTCGTTGCGGCGCATGAACCACGGCGTGATCGGCGCGTTGTAGCGCGACAGCACCGGCTCGCCCGACCACGCCACCCCCGCCTCTCGCAACGCAGCCTGGAGCTTGCCCAGGTGCTCGTCGTAGTTGGCCTGCGTCCAGCGGCCGGAGTAGCGGATCACCGCGACGCGGCTGGCGGGCACCTGCCGCACCTTCACGCGGGCATCCAGCGGCTCGGGCGCCGTCTCCAGCGTCACCTCGCGCGGCAGCACGAACTGCACCACGTACCCGCCTGCCGACGCCGCCTGCGTCACCGGCGCCGTCATCTCCATCTTGACCGGGACGGCCGCCTGCGTCACCGGGGCGGTCATCTCGAGTTTCCGCTCCCCCTTGTTCTTGCCGAAGATGTAGCCCGCCAGGATGGGGAAGGCCGCGTTGCCGGCCGCGTCGGCCGGGCCATCCACGGTGACCTCGGCCACCACGTACGGCGCGTACTGGCGCACCTCGATCTCGCCGATTCGGCGCTGTACCTCGTAGGCGGGTTCCTCGATGGCGTGGCTCATGGCAGGGATGGCGGCGGCAACAAGGGCAATCAGGATCGAGCGCATGCGCGCAGTCTGCGCGAACCGGCCCGACCCCACCGTTCGCTCTCGCACATGGCCCTGTCAGCGGCCCCCGGATTGACGCCGGGGCCGCGGCTCAGGTGGTCCAGATCCGGGGCGACACCGCCTCGAGATCCCAGGCCTGCGCGCGCCAGCGATGTCGCACGGCCCTGAAGAGCTGCATCAGCGGCTCCACGCGGGGCGCCAGCGCGCGCAGCAGCACCACGGCGTCGCTGGGGGCGGTGGCGCCTGCCGTCGGCGCCAGGTCGTGGCCGGACGCGACGTCGCGGGCCGCCTCCAGCAGGAGGTCGCGGCGTGCCGCGGGCAGCGGCGCGCCGGCCGCGAACCACAGCGTGCCCATCACGCGGCGTCCGGCCGTGCCGAGCGGCGAATCCAGCAAGGTGGCGTCGGCGGCGGCGATCAGGGCACGTTCCAGCCAGCGCCCCGGCAGTTCGATGTGCTGCCGGTAGCGGCCGCGCACGAAGGGCTGCTCGGCGGCCGGCAGGCCGAGGGCGAGGATGTCCCAGCCGATCATCTCCGCGCCGCCGGCCAGCTCGAAGCGCATCCGGTTCTCGCCGTCGCAGCCGCTGTAGGCCAGCGTCTCCAGCGGCAGCCACTCCAGCCGCGCGCCGGCGGCCAGCGTGGCGCGCACCTGCTGCACGGCCGGCTCGCCCTGGCTGCGGTAGAAGCGCGCGGCGCCGGGGCTGGTGATCACCGCACGGCTGCGCTCCGCCAGCGTGAGCGTGATGTCGAGCGTGTCGCCACCGACCATGCCGCCGGGCGGATGCACCAGCACGTGGTGGCAGATGCCCGGCCCTTCCGGATAGAGCCTCTGGAGCACGCGCAGCGGCCCCTCGTGGCGGTCGTGGGCTTGCGTGGTGTCGCCGTCGCGGTGGTAGTCGAGTTGGAGTCGGCCGTGCCAGCCCATGGGTGCGCGAGAAAGTGCCCCGGCAGTGTAGCCAGGGCCGTGCAGCCCGGCGCGCTCAGGCCAGAGCGCTGCGCCGGTAATCGCTGGGCGGCAGCCCGAGGTGGGCGCGGAACACGCGGCTGAAGTGCGCCATGTTCGAGAAGCCGAAGGCGAAGGCGATGTCGGTCAGCGAGCGGTGCGCCTGCGCGCGGTCGTCGAGGCAGCGGCGGCAGCCTTCCAGGCGCCGCCGCAGGATGTAGCCGGCCACGCCGTCGGGCTCTTCGGCGAAGGCGTTGTAGAGCTGGCGGCGGCTGCAGTTCAGCGCCAGCGCGATGCTGTCGACCGTGAGGGCCGGGTCGCCCAGCCGTTCGCCCACATGCTGCTTGATGCGCTCGCGCAGCGCCTCGCGCTGCGTCACCGCGGTGCCGATGCCGGCGAGATCCAGCATCGACAGGTGCACGAGCTGCGTGATGGCATCGCCCACGCCGCGCGCGGCCGTCTCCGACATGCCGGGCAGCTCGCGGTAGGCGTTGCGCATCGTCTCCAGCGCGATGCGCGCCACGCCGCCGCTGCCGCCCAGGCGCCGCGCCATGAGCGGATCGAGCGCGAGGCCACGCTCGACCGGGCGATCCTTCGGCACCATCACGATCAGGTGTTCCACCCGCACCGGGTTGGCCACTGCATAGCTGTCGGTGGTGTCGTAGATGCTCCACTGGTCGGGTGTCACCCAGGCTTCGCGGCCCTTCTGCTCGACGCCCGCGCAGCCCACCCAGGGCGCGACGATCTTCAGGTAGCCCACCTCCGACTGCCGCACCAGCGAGGCCGAGCGCATCACCCGGTGGCGATTCGCTTCCAGCTTCGTCAACACGATGTCGCCGGCGTGCACGGTGGCCATGCGGCCGTCGAAGGAGGTGTCGCCGTACAGGTCGGAATCGAGGCCGTGGAAGAGCTTGTGGATCCAGTCGGCCCAGAAACCGGGCCGCTCGGCGGCCGCGACACGGTCGGTGCTCATCGCGCTGACGGTGGATGGGCCATGGCTGCCTCCGTGGGATGCGCGAGGGTAGCGACGCGGCCTTGTCCCCTCAAGCCGTGGGGACGGGGGTATCGGGAAAG
Source organism: Piscinibacter aquaticus (assembly GCA_007994965.1). Taxonomy (GTDB): domain Bacteria; phylum Pseudomonadota; class Gammaproteobacteria; order Burkholderiales; family Burkholderiaceae_C; genus Piscinibacter; species Piscinibacter aquaticus. Next base: position 704,985 of record VOPW01000001.1, read on the forward strand.
CCCTAGCCCGGCTGCACGGATCGTCAAGCGTGGCTGCACGTTCGGCAAAGCCGCGTCGCGCTCATGTCCGAAGAATGCGCAGCGTCGAAAGCCCCACCGGCCGGATCGAGCCGGGCCATCCATCCAAGGAGACTGACCATGAGCACCCGCCGTACCGTCGTCCAGGCGCTGGCCGCCTCGTCCGCCGCAATGGCCTTCCCGTCGATCGTTCGCGCGCAAGGCGCGCCGGTGCGCATCGGCTATGCCATCGCCCGCACCGGCCCCTGGACCACCGGCGCGCAGGTGAGCCAGGAGCCCAACTACCTGCTGTGGGCCGAGCAGCAGAACGCTGCCGGCGGCCTGAACGTGAAGGGCGTGAAGCGGCCGATCGAGCTGATCAGCAGCGACGACCAGAGCAACATCGAGACCTGCGTTCGCACCTACGAGAAGCTGATGGGCAGCGACAAGGTCGACCTGATCCTGCCGCCCTGGGGCAGCAATGCGAACTTCGCCGTTGCTCCGCTGGCCAACCGCATGGGCTATCCGTTCCTCGCGCCGACGGCGCTGAGCCGCCGGCTGATCGAGATGAAGCTGCCGTACTTCTTCCTGATGCTGCAGCAGCCCAAGCCGATGATGGATGCGCTGGTCGACATGCTCAAGGCCAACGGCGCGAAGACCGCCGCGGTGGTCTACGTCGACGACCTGTTCGGCCTGGAGAACTATGCCGCGCTGAAGGTGGCACTGCAGGGCTCGGGCATCAGCATCGTCGAGGACAAGAGCTACCCGCTCGGCGTGAAGGACCTGTCGCCGGTGCTGCGCTCGATGAAGGACAAGAACCCCGATGCCTTCATCGGCCTGACCTACCCGCCCGACACCATCCTCGCCAGCCGGCAGAGCAAGGAGATCGGCTTCAACCCGAAGTTCTTCTACGCCAGCGTGGGCACCGCGTTCCAGCTCTACCGCAACGTGATGGCCGCCGGCGCCGAGGGCGTGCTCGGCATGGGCTCGTGGAACGGCAAGACCAGCCCCGGCGCGAAGGCCTACTTCGATGCGCACGTGAAGAAGTTCGGCGCGCAGAAGGAACCCGATCGCTGGGCCAGCGGCGCCACCTGGGCCTCGCTGGAGATTCTCACCGCGGCGGTCGGCAAGGTCGGCCTGGACCGCAAGGCGATCCGCGACTACGTGGCCGGCAACGAGCACAGCACCATCCTCGGCAAGATCAAGTTTGCCGGCAGCGAGAACGTCGGCACGCCGGGCACGGTGAGCCAGTGGCAGAAGGGCGAGTTCGAGGTGGTGTGGCCGAAGGCCAACGCCACCGCGCCGCTCGTCGCGCAGAAGCCGGCCTGGGTGTGATGACCGCCGGGGCTGGCTCGAGCTGATCGCCTCCGGTCTGATCACCGGGGGCGTGTATGCGCTCGTCGCGCTGGGCCTCAACCTGCAGTACGGCCTGATGCGCATCCTGAACATCGCGCACGGCGAGTTCCTGATGGTCGGCGCCTTCATCACCTGGATGGCCAGCACGCAGTTCGGCATCTCGCCGTTGCTGATGATCCCGGTCGCCTTCGCGTTGCTGATGGCCGTGGGCCTCGGGGTGCACCGGCTGGTCTTCCGCAGGCTCACCCGCACCAGCCCCAACCTCGACATCTTCGAGGCGCGTGGCCTGATGGTCAGCTTCGGCCTGATGTTCCTGGTGCAGAACTTCGCGCAGATGGCCTGGGGCGGTGACCTGCGCGGCTACGACTTCCTGACCGAGCCGGTGGCCATCGGCAGCGCGCAGTTCGCCGCCAACAAGCTGCTGCTGCTGGCGCTGGCGCTGGCCTTCAGCGCGGCACTGATCATCACGCTGAAGAAGACGCTGTACGGCAAGGGCGTGCGCGCGCTGATGCAGTCGCCCACCGGGGCGCAGTTGGTCGGCATCGACACCGAGCGGCTGCACCCGCTGATGTTCGGCGTCGGCCTGGGGCTCTCCGGCGTGGCCGGCTGCCTGCTGTCGATGACGTACACCATCTCGCCGAGCATGGGCGAGCCCTACACCGTGACGGCGCTGATCGTCATCACGCTCGGCGGCTTCGGCAGCATGAGCGGCGCGCTGGTCGGCGGCCTCGCGCTCGGCGTGGTCGAGGCGATCGGCATGCACTTCACCAACCCCTCGCTCAAGTCGCTGCTGTCGTACGGCATCTTCATCGCCGTGCTGCTGTGGCGGCCCAACGGCTTGTTCGCACGCAAATGAACACCGGGCGCGATCTGCTCGTCCTCTTTGCGCTGGCCGGCTGGGCGCTGGCAGTGCCGCACTACGGCAGCGAGTTCGCCATCTCGATGGCGCTGACCTGCCTGATGTACGTGGCGCTGTCGTCGAGCTGGAGCCTGTTCTGCGGTACCACGCGCTACCTGTCGCTGGCCACCTCGGCCTTCTTCGGCATCGGCGCCTACACCAGCGCGCTGCTGCTCGAATCGCAGGGCTGGTGGATGGCGATCGGCCTGGGCGCGCTGATCGCCGCGGCGGTGGCGGTGGTGATGGGCGCGGCGGTGCTGCACCTGCGCGGCACCTACTTCGCGGTGCTGACCTTCGGCATGACCGAGCTGATCCGCCACGCCATCACCTACTGGGAGAAGCAGGTCACCGGCACGGTGGGCCGCGTGCTGGTGGTGGTGCCCGAGCGCGACACCGTCTACCTCACCGTGCTGGCGCTGGCGGTGCTGGCCATCCTCGTGTCCATCCTCGTGCGGCGCAGCCGCTTCGGCCTGGCGATGCTGGGCATCGGCGCCGACGAGCAGCGCGCGCAGACGCTCGGCGTCAACACGCGGCTGGTGAAGATCGGCGGCTTCGCGCTGACCGCCGCCTTTGCCGGTGCGGTGGGCGCTGCGATGAGCGTTCGCTGGACCTACATCGACCCGGCCACCGTCTTCAACCCCTTCATCGGCTTCCAGACCGTGCTGATCGCGCTGATCGGCGGCGCGGCAACGCTGTGGGGCCCGCTGATCGCGGCGATCGTCTTCAGCCTGCTCGCCGAGACGCTGCGGCTGCAGCTGCCGCAGCTGTACATGATGACGCTGGGCCTGCTGCTGATCCTCTCCGTGCTCTACCTGCCCGGCGGCCTCGCTTCGCTGCGCCGCGAGACCTTCACGATGTGGCGCGACGACGTGCGCGGCTGGTGGCGAGAGCTGCGCCGCGACAAGACGAAGAAGGCGGTGGCGACATGAACGGCCATCCGCTGCTCGAAGCCCGCGGCGTGACGGTGCGCTTTGGCGGCCTCACCGCCGTCGACAACGTCAGCGCGGCCTTCGCACCGGGCGAACTGGTGGGCATCATCGGGCCCAACGGCGCCGGCAAGACCACTTTCTTCAACGCGTTGTCGGGCGTGGTGGAGGCCACCTCGGGCGAGCTCTATGCCGGCGGCTCGCGCCTCACCGGCGCGAAGCCGCACCGCTTCGCGCAGCAGGGCATCGCGCGCACCTTCCAGACGCCGCGCGTGTTCGCCGAGCTCAGCGTGGCCGCCAACATCGACTTCGGCCTGCAGTTTGCCGGCCGGCAGCGCAGCGCGTCGTGGCTGCTGAAGGACGAGACCAGCATCCTCCACCTGATCGGCCGGGCCGCGCAGGCCAGCCTGCCCGCCGCGGCCATCACGCCCAGCCAGCAGCGCCTGCTGGAGATCGGCATGGCGCTGGCTACGCGGCCGAAGCTGCTGCTGCTCGACGAGGTGGCCGCCGGCCTGACCGAGAGCGAGATCGAGAACATGGCGCAGCTGATCCGCCGACTGCGCGACGACCTGGACCTCACGGTGATCTGGATCGAGCACGCCGTGACCACGTTGCTGCGCCACGTCGAGCGGGTGCTGGTGCTGCACCAGGGCCGCAAGATCGCCGACGGCACGCCGGCCGAGGTGGTGCGCAATGCCGAGGTGATCGAGGCCTACCTCGGCGACGAGATGGTGGAAGCCGCATGAAGAACGACATCGAAGCGATGCTCGCCCGCCAGCTCGCGCACCTGAAGATCGAGGGCCTGAGCGCAGGCTACGGCCCTTTCCTGGTGCTGCGCGATCTCAAGCTCGAAGCGCGCCCGGGGCTGACCGTCATCCTCGGGCCGAACGGCGCCGGCAAGACCACGCTGCTCAAGGCCATCGCCGGGCTGATTCCGCGCGGCGGCACGGTGAAGCTCGACGACGAGGAGATCGACACCGACGCCAAGACCTCCGACATCGTCAAGCGCGGCATCGCGCTGGTGGCCGAAGGCCGGCAGCTGTTCCCGCAGATGACGGTGGCCGAGAACCTGGAACTCGGCGGCTGGCTGGTCGGCCCGGAAGAACGCGCCAAACGGCTCGAGCAGGCCTTCGCCGACTTCCCCAAGCTGCGCGAACGCGCGAACCAGCTCGCCGGCACGATGAGCGGCGGCGAGCAGCAGATGGTGGCGGTGGCGCGCGCGATGATGAGCGCGCCGCGCCTGCTGATGCTCGACGAGCCCTCGCTCGGCCTGGCGCCGAAGATGGTCGACGAGCTGCTCGCCATCGCCCGGCGCATCGCCGACGCCGGCACCACCGTGCTGATGGTCGAGCAGAACGTGCGCAAGGCACTCGCCGTGGCCGACCGCGGCTACGTGCTCGAACGCGGCAAGCTCGTCGCCAGCGGGCCGGCCTTCCTGCTCGCGCGCTCCACCGTCATCCGACACGCCTACCTGGGCCAGGGCTCAGGCACTACCGCATCCCAAGCTGCACACAAGGAGCACACCATGTCCGACCTGTCGATGCTGATCAACGGCCTGGCCGTCTCGGCCGAGAAGGGCGCCACCTTCGAGCGCCGCAACCCGCTGGATGGCAGCGTGGCCACGCGCGCGCCGGCCGCGAGCGAGGCCGATGCGGTGGCGGCCGTCGAAGCCGCCGCCGAAGCCTTCAAGACCTGGAGCCAGACCGGCCCCGGCGAGCGCCGCGCGCTGCTGCTCAAGGCCGCCGACGCGCTGGAAGCCAAGACGCCGAAGTTCTGCGAAGCCGTGCCCGCCGAGACCGGCGGCACCGCGATGTGGGCCGGCTTCAACGTGATGCTGGCCGCCGGCATGCTGCGCGAGGCGGCGTCGCTGACCACGCAGATCAGCGGCGAGGTGATTCCGTCCGACGTGCCGGGCTCGCTCGCGATGGGCGTGCGCCAGCCGGCCGGCGTGGTGCTGGGCATCGCGCCGTGGAATGCGCCGATCATCCTCGGCGTGCGTGCCATCGCCACGCCGCTGGCCTGCGGCAACACGGTGATCCTCAAGGGCAGCGAGAACTGCCCGCGCACCCACCAGCTGATCATCGAGGCGCTGCAGGATGCCGGCTTCCCGGCGGGCGTTGTCAACTACGTGACCAATGCGCCGGCCGATGCCGGCAAGGTGGTCGAGGCGATGGTCGCGCACCCGGCGGTGCGGCGCGTCAACTTCACCGGCAGCACGCGCGTGGGCAAGATCATCGCGATGACCTGCGCCAAGTACCTCAAGCCGGTGGTGCTGGAGCTCGGCGGCAAGGCGCCGCTGGTGATCCTCGACGACGCCGACATCGACGATGCGGTGAATGCCGCCGCCTTCGGCTGCTTTGCCAACTCGGGGCAGATCTGCATGTCGACCGAGCGGTTGATCGTCGACGAGAAGATCGCCGATGCCTTCGTCGACAAGTTCGTCGCCAAGGCCAGCAAGCTGCCGCTGGGCGACCCCGCGCAAGCCCGAGCCGGTGGTGCTGGGCTCGGTGGTGGCATGGGCACGGTGGAGCACTGCAATGCGCTGATCGACGATGCGCTGGCCAAGGGCGCGAAGCTGCTGTGCGGCGGCAAGGCCAAGGACACGCTGATGCCGGCCACGGTGCTCGACCGCGTGACGCGCGAGATGCGCATCTACCACGAGGAGACCTTCGGCCCGGTGAAGTGCATCGTGCGCGTGAAGGGCACGGATGCGGCGGTGGACTGCGCCAACGACAACGAATACGGCCTGTCGGCGGCGGTGTTCGGCCGCGACATCGCGCGGGCGATGAACGTCGCGAAGCGCATCGAGTCGGGCATCTGCCATGTCAACGCGCCGACGGTGCACGACGAGGCGCAGATGCCCTTCGGCGGCGTCAAGGGCTCGGGCCTGGGCCGCTTCGGCGGCAAGGCCGGCATTGCCGAGTTCACCGAGCTGCGCTGGATCACCGTCCAGACGCAGCCGCGGCACTACCCGTTCTGAGTCAACCCGCCGCCGACGGCACCAGCTGCGGCGGCGCGTGCAGATAGCGCGTCGCCGCGCGCTTGGCCCGGATGTCGGCATAGACCCACTCGGCCTGCTTCTCGTCCAGGCCGATCGCCGGGGCAAGATCGGCCGCGGCAACGCCATGGTCGAGCGCCCACAGGGCCAGGTCCATCTGCGCGTAGGGCAGGGCGAAGTAGAACTCGTCCTGGCCCTGCGGCAGGCTGTAGGTGTCGGTGGTCGGCACGGCCGCGCAGATGGCCGGCGGCAGCCCGAGGTGCCGCGCCATGGCGTAGACCTGCGTCTTGTAGAGGTGCGCGATGGGCTTGAGGTCGGCGGAGCCGTCCCCGTTCTTGACGAAGAAGCCCTGGTCGTACTCCAGCCGGTTGGGCGTGCCGATGACGGCATAGTTCAGCCGATCGGCATGGAAGTACTCCACCGTCTTGCGGATGCGCTGCTTGTAGTTCGTGGCCGCGACGATCTGCAGGTAGTCGCGCAGCGGCAGGCGCTTTTCCTGGCGCACGCCACTCGGGCTCTCGACGACGAGACGGAAGTGGTTGATGCCGCCGCTGATGCCGCCGGCGATGACGATCTTGTTCTTCCAGCCGGTACCGTACTCCGGCACGACGCGGCGGATGGCCTCGTCGCGCTCGCGGTAGCAGCCCAGCGCGTCGAGCGCCGGGGCGATGTCGTGCAGGCGGTATTCGATGCCGAGGTGCTCTGCCAGCTGGCGCCCGCGCTCGGTGGAGGCGCCGCTCGAATCCTGCTCGGGCAGCAGCAACCCGAACACCTTGCTCGCGCCCAGCGCGTGCACGGCCAGCGCGGCGCAGGTCGAGCTGTCGATCCCGCCGGAGATCGCCACCACCACCCCTCGGCGGTGCAGCGGGCTGACGAGAACCTCGCGCATCCAGGAGGCGATGCGGTCGGCCTCGGCGCCGTAGTCGAGGGCGAGGACGTCTTGGGACACGGGCCGGGCCATGTTCAACGCCCCTGCTTGCGTGCCACGAACGCGGCGATGGCGTCCAGCGAGTCGAGGTTCTCAGGGATCATCTCCTCGTCGGCGACCTGGATGCCGTAGCGCTCCTCGAGATGCGCCACCAGCTCGAGGAAGCCGGTGGAGTCCAGCACATGGTGCTCGAGGAAGGATTCGCTGTCGCCGGGCACGCGCGCGCCGGCACCGAACATGAAGTTGTCGGCGATGTACTGGCGCACCTGCGCCTTGATGTCACTCATGCTGCGGGAAGGGTTGGTGGATCGGAATGTTCAACGCAGGCTGGCTCGGCGAACCTTGCCGGAATCCGTCAGCGGCAATGCGTCGACGAAGAAGACACGCTTGGGCGCCATGTGACTCTCGAGCGTGACCAGGCAGTGCCGGATGACCTCTCGTTCGCCGAGATCGGCGCCGGGCGCGAGTTTCACATAGGCATGGATGGCGTGGCCCAGAAGTTCGTCGGGCACCCCACGACCGCGGTGTCCGCGACGCCGGCGATTTGACAGATCGCATGCTCCACCTCGACCGGGCTGACCTTTTCGCCACGCGTCTTGATGATGTCGTCGCTGCGGGCCACGAAGTACAGGTAGCCGTCGGCGTCGCTGCGGAAGATGTCGCCGGTGTGCAGCGCCGGCGTGCCGTCGGGGGCCGGGCGCAGCTTCTCGGCTGTGGCCTGCGCGTTGCGCCAGTAGCCCTGCATCACGTGCTCGCCGGCCACCACCAGCTGGCCGGTGCCGCCGCAGGGCACCTCGCGGCCGGCTTCGTCGACCAGCCAGTGGCGCTGGCCGGGCATGCCACGGCCCACGCTGCCGGCGCGCTCGTCCGCGTCGGCAGGATCGAGGTAGCTCGCGCGCTTGCACTCGGTCATGCCGTACATCGCGAAGAAGCGCGCCTGCGGCCACGCTGCGCGCAGCCTTTGCAGGTGCGCCGTGGGCAGCGGTGCCGCGGCATTGGTGACGATGCGCAGGTGGTGAAGGTCGTGGCGTTCCAGGTTCTGCGCCAGCAGGCTCGCGAAGAGCGTCGGCACGCCGGGAAAGACCGTCACGCGCTCCTGCGCCCATCGCTGCAGCAGCTTCACGGGGAAGGCCATGCCACGCTCGATCACCACGGTGGCGCCGAGCCCGAGGCCCATCAGCACGTGGTAGAGGCCGTAGCTGAAGCTCATCGGCAGCGCCAGGCCGATCACGTCGTCCTCGCGCAGCTGCAGGTAGGCCTGCACCGACCGCCACGCAGCGCGCATGTTGGCGTGACCCAGCATCACGCCCTTGGGCATGCCGGTGGTTCCCGAGGTATAGATCAGCGCGGCGAGGTCGTGGCCTTGCACCGGCGCCTGCGACAGCGAGGCCGCATCGGCCGGCGCCGGCCAGGGCCGGCACCGCGGGTCGGCGTTGTCGAGGGCGCCCGCCACCCAGACGACGGCCGGCGCCGGCGACGCGGCCAGCATCGGCTGCCACACCGGCGCGAGGGATGCCTGGGTGAGCAGCGCAACGGCCTCGGTATCGGCCAGCAAGAAGCGCAGCTTGTCGAGCTTGGTCTGCGGGCTGACCGGCACGATGACGGCGCCCAGCGCCAGCACCGCATGCAGCGCCACCGCGAACTCGATGCCGTTGTCCAGGTAGATCAGGACGCGCTCGCCGCGTTGCACGCCGGCGGCGGCCAGCGCCTGCGCCGGGCCGGCGACCCGTGCACGCACCTCGCCGTAGCCGAGGCGCTCGTCACCGCAGACCAGCGCCGTCTTTTCCGCCAGCCGCTCGCTGCTCGCCAGGAAGGCGCAGCTGAGCGCCGGACCGGGCGGAAAGTCGCCAGTGCCGTTCAAGGGGGCGTGCTCCCGGCCGAGCCGCCACGAACTGGCGGTGCAGCAGCATGGTCGAGAGCACACCGACCAGCGCCATGTTGTCGCCGAAGCCGATGGCGCGGCCGGCGGCGCACTTGGCCACCAGCTTGGCCACGGCGCCTGCGTCGAACAGTCCGGCCTGCTCCAGGCTCCGGGCCTCCAGAAGTTCCTCCACCCACGGCAACGGTCGCCCGGCGCGAAAGAAGCTCGCGCTGTCCGGCGCGCGGTAGGGCTGCTTGGGCCGCTTCGCGATGACCGGCGGGAGCTCGTGTGCGAAGGCCTTCTTGAGCAGCAGCTTCTCGATCAGCCCGCGCATCTTCAGCCGCGTGGGCAGCCGCGCACCGAAGGCGATCACGCGCGGATCGAGGAACGGAAAGCGCGCCTCGATCGAGGCGGCCATCGCCATGCGATCGCCCTGCGACGACAGCAGGTAGCCGCTCATCAGGCTGGCCGCCTCCACGGCCTGGTCGCGTGCCAGCCCGGGCCAGCCGTCGATGCCTGCCGGCAGCGTCTGCTGCAGTGCGGCGTGCGGATCCCATGCCAGCATGGCCTCGCGCCAGTCGGCACGGAAGAACTCGAGGGTGCGGCGCGTGGTGGCCAGCCGGGTCGCGTGGGCGAACCAGGGGCGGTCGATCTGATCCAGGCCCTGCATGAAGAAGCGCTGCGACAGGCTGCGTGCGCCCACCGGCGAACTCGCCAGATAGGGATACAGGCGCTCGAACAGCCGGGCGCGCCGCGGCGAATCCGGCTGGCGCGCGATGAAGCGGCGCACCTTGGCCTCCTTGAACAGGTCGTAACCGGCAAAGACCTCGTCGGCCCCTTCGCCGGTCAGCACCACCTTGTAGCCGCTGCCACGCACGCTTTGCGCGAGGCGCATCATCGGTGCCGGGGCGGCACGCACCAGCGGCGTCTCGGCATGCCAGACGGTGCGGGCGAACAGGCTGGCCACGTCGTCGGCAGAGCACGACACCGACGAATGCTCGGTGCCGAGATGGCCCACCAGTTCTCGCTGGTACGCGCTCTCGTCGAACTCGGCGTCGGCGAAGGTGAGCGAGAAGCTTCGCAGCGGCGCGCTGGTGTGGCGCCGGATCACGGTGGTGATGATCGAGGAGTCCAGTCCGCCGCTGAGGTAGGCGCCCACCGGCACGTCGGAGCGCAGCTGCAGCCGCACCGCATCGACGATCAATGCGTGCAGCTCGTCGGCCAGCTCGTCTTCGTCGGCGGTCGCATCGTCGTCGCCAGGGGCCGGCCAGGACCACCAGCGTTCGATGCGCTCGCCGCTGTCGTCGACCACCATCCGGTGGCCGGGCGGCAGGCACTTCACGCCCTCGAACACGGTGTCCGGCGGCAGTGCGGACCACCAGCTGAAGACCGACGCGAGGCCGCCGGCATGCCAGGCCCGCGCCTGCCCGGGAACGGCGAACAGTGCCTTGATCTCCGAGGCGAAGGCCAGCTGCCGGCCCTGGCGCGCATAGAACAGCGGGCGGATGCCGACATGGTCGCGCGCCAGCACGAGCCGGCGCGCACGCGCATCCCACAGCGCGATGGCGAACTGGCCGTTCAGCCGTTCGACGAAGTTGTCGCCGTGCTCCTCGTACAGATGGACCAGCACCTCGGTGTCGGAGCTGGTGGCGAAGCGGTGGCCCCGTGCGAGCAGTTCCTCGCGCAGTTCGATGTAGTTGAAGATCTCGCCGTTGAAGCTCACCCAGACGCTGCCGTCCTCGTTGCACAGCGGCTGCGCGCCGCCGGCCAGTCGATGATGGCCAGCCGGGCATGGGCCGTGCCGACGGGGCCATCGAGGTGAAATCCCGTTCCATCCGGCCCGCGGTGGTGCAGCGTGGCGATCATCGCGGCGAGTGTTTCGCGCGATGCCGATCCGCCCGGGTTCCAGAGACCTGCGATGCCGCACATCGTGAGTGGCCTCAGATGTCCCGGTCGAAGCCGGTCATGAACTGGCATTCGGGCGGAGTCGACTCGGCATCGGTCTTGCGCATGTAGACCGGCTGGCCGTCGGCCCAGTGCAGGAAGGCCGCGCGGCGCAACTGCTGCTGGACCTGCGGGCCGGCCATCAGTTCGAGCGACATCGCGCCCGCGCCCTGCCGGCGCAGATGGCGCGCCGCGCTGAGCAGCAGCACGGCGCTCTCGCGCGCCGGCCGGCGGCAGAAGAAGTCGCTGACGATGGCCAGCTCGTCCTCGATCCGGCAGACCACGTGGCCCAGCGCCGTGCCATTGCGGCGCCGGATGATCAGCGTGCGCCAGGGGCTGGCCTGCTCGTCGTAGCCGTAACGCCAGGCCAGCATGCTGGCGGTGCGTTCGGACAGCAGCAGCGATGGGTCGCGATCGCGCCACACCTCGTCGATGCCCGGGTCACGAGGCGAACCCTCGTTGCAGCGGGTGCCGGCCCCACCACGACCCCACAGCAGCAGCGTATCCAGCCACGACAGGCCGGTGTCGGCGACGGGCCGCGCCAGCGTGCCCACCACGGCATTGCACGGCCGCGGAACGCCTCTCGCAGGCGCAGCAGCTTGCCCATGCGCGCCAGCGAGCCCGCCCGGCGCAGGCCGGCCCGGGCACAGATGGCCTTCGCCTTCTCGCTGGGGAAGCCATACACGAGTGCGGCGCAGTCCGCCGCACTCGACGGTGGCCCTCATGAGCATCACCGCCGGCCCTGCCGAGCGGTGTTCGGGGGCCACGACGAAGTCGGCCGTGCAAGCACCGACCCGCTGGCGGAGGCCGAGATGGAAGCGGCGAAGGTGAAGGCACTGCGAGCCGACCAGCTGGCCGCTTGCGGTGGCGATGAGGCCGCGGCTTTCGCCGGCGCCGGCGGGGTTGCGCAGATAGCCCTGCTGCAACTTCCGCTGCGCCGCGGCGGGCGCCATGTCGAGTTGAGCGGTCCACATCGACGGTAGCATCCCGGCCGGTGTGCCGAGCGCCACGACGCAATATTTCTCGACCGGTGCTACGGAACCCATCGAAGCAGGCAACTTCCTCACAATTTCACGCTCGGAGCTCCCGGAAGGCCACCGAATGACATCCCGCGCTGTACTCGGCAATACCTCGCTGAAGATCGCACTGACCCTCGTTGCGCTGGTACTCGTGGGTTGGGCATCGATTATCTATGGCCCCCGGCTCTGGTATCGGTACATACATCACGACTTCGACGCGCACGTCGTCGTCGCGGGGCTCGAGGTGCCATGGGGCTTTGCCTTCCTGCCCGACGGCCGGCTCCTGGTGAGCGAACGGCCCGGAAGGCTCCGGCTGGCAGCTCCCGGCGGGAAGCTCGGCCCCCGATCGAGGGGGTGCCGGAAGTGCTCGCCGCGGGCGAGGGAGGCCTGCTCGACGTCGTTGCCGATCCGCAGTTCGCCAGCAACGGGCGGATCTACTTCGCCTATGCGGAGCCGGCGCCGGGGCCGCGGCAGGGCGACAAGCACGGCGGCGCCACGGTGGTGGCCCGCGCGAAGCTCGCAGGCAATGCGCTGCAGGAAATCGCGGTGCTGTACCGCCAGGAACGCTACGAGCTCAGTGGCACGCACTTCGGATCGCGCACGGTGTTCGGCCCCGACGGCTACCTCTACATCGGCCTGGGCGATCGCGGCGCGCGCGACTCGGCACAGGATCTGTCGGTGGGCATGGGCAAGATCCTTCGCATCGACGTCGACGGAAAGCCCGCGCCCGGCAATCCGTTCATCGGCCGCGAGGGCGCGTTGCCGCAGATCTGGTCCTACGGTCATCGCAACGTGCAGGGCCCGGCGTTCCAGCCGGGCAGCGGTCTGTTGTGGGCCAGCGAGCACGGGCCGCAGGGCGGCGACGAGATCAACCTCGTCAAGCCCGGTGCGAACTACGGCTGGCCAGTCATCACCTATGGCTGCGAATACGTGAGCTGCGACAAGATCGGAGAAGGCACGCACAAGGACGGCATGGAGCAGCCGCTGAAGTGGTTCGGGCCGGGCTCCGTGCCACTCACCGGCATGGCCTTCCTCGGGAGCGACCGCTACCCACAGTGGCGCGGCCAACTGGTGGTCGGCGCGCTGTGGGGCCGCGCAATGACGCGGCTTGCCATCGACGGTGGCCGCGTGGTCGATGAATCGCCCGTCTACCTCGGCCGCCATGCCGGCGTGCGCGACGTCAAGCTCGGCCCTGACGGCTGGCTGTATGTGGCCGTGTCCTCGCCGGAGGGGGCGATTCTCAGGCTGGAGCGCTGAGCGTCCGCGGGCACACGCCCCGGGTGCTCGGCCTGCCCACCAACAATTCAGATGGCTTGCGAGCCCCGGTGCGCCCAGGCCGTGGTGCGCTTCTCGATCACCGAGAAGAGCTCGTACATGGCCATCGCCATCGCGCCCACCACGACCAGGCCGGAGAAGGCGAGCCCCATCTGCATCGAGCTGCCGGCCGAGATCAGCAGGTAGCCGATGCCCTCGTTGCTGGCGGTCATCTCGCTGACCGTGGTGCCCACGAAGGCCAGCGTGATCGCCACCTTCAGCGAGCCGTAGAAGTAGGGCATCGAGCGCGGCAGGCCGACCTTCATCAGCACGTCCCAGCGCTTCGCGCCGAGCACGCGCAGCACGTCTTCGAGCTCCGGCTCCAGCGTGGCCAGGCCGGTGGCGATGTTGACCATGATCGGGAAGAAGCTGATCAGGAAGGCCGTCAGCACCGCCGGCCCGACGCCGATGCCGAACCATACGACCAGGATCGGCACGAAGGCCGCCTTGGGCAGGGCGTTGAAGCCGGTCATCAGCGGGTACATCGCGTCGTAGGCCGGGCGCGAGCTGCCCATCAGGAAGCCGAGCAGCACACCGACCACGATGGCGATGCCGAAGCCGACCATCGTGACCCAGAAGGTGCGCCAGGCGTGGCCGAGGATGGTGCCGCGGTGCTCCCAGGTCTGCTCGGCGATGCGGGCCGGACTCGGGAAGATGAACTCGCTGACGTTGAAGACGCTGCACACGATCTGCCACAGCGCGATGACCGCGACCAGCAGCAGCAGCGGCGCGGCACGTTCGAGCGGGCGCTTGCTCACGAGGCCAGCTCCGGCGCGGCGCCCGTCGGCTTGCCGGATGTTCCCCGGATGGCGCCGATGTGGCCGCGCAGTTCATGGACGATGTCGGTGAACCGCGGCGTGTAGGTGATCTCCAGATCGCGCGGGCGCGGCAGATCGATCTCGCGGCGCACGACGAAGCGGCCCGGGCTCTTGCTCATCACGTAGACGGTGTCGGCGAGGAAGACGCTCTCGCGCAGATCGTGCGTGACCAGGATGACGTTGAACTGCTGCTCGGCCTGCAGGTCGCGCAGCGCACCACAGCTCCTCGCGCGTGAAGGCATCGAGCGCGCCGAAGGGCTCGTCGAGCAGCAGCATCTTCGGCTCGTGGATCAGCGCGCGGCAGATGCTGGCGCGCTGCTGCATGCCGCCGGAGAGCTGCCAGGGAAACTTGTCCTCGTAGCCCGCGAGGCCCACCGACGCGAGCAGCGCGCGGGCTTTGGCCGCGTATTCGCCGCGCTTGCTGCGGAAGTTGGATCGATAGGGCTCGACGATCTCCAGCGGCAGCAGCACGTTGTCCAGCGTCGTGCGCCAGGGCAGCAGGCTGGGGGCCTGGAAGGCCATGCCGGTGATCTTCAGCGGCCCGGTCACGGGCTGGCCGCCGATGATGACCGTGCCCTTGCTCGGCCGCTTCAGCCCGGTGGCCAGCTTCATGAAGGTGCTCTTGCCGCAGCCCGAAGGCCCGACGATGGCGATGAACTCGCCTTCGTTCACCTTCAGGTCGATGGCCTCGACGGCGAACTGGCCCTTGGCCAGCAGCTCGTCGTTGTAGGCCAGCCAGACGTCGTGAAAGTCGACGAACGCGGTCATTTCCTGAAGATGCTGCGTTCGCTCACGCTGGGCAGGAAACCCGGGTTCCACACCGCATTCGCATTGACGCGCTCTTTCGTCGCGAACGCATCCGACACCGGCTCGCCATCAGCGCCAGGCGGCTGGCGTTGACGTCGCCGAAGCCCTCGGCTTTGGCGTCTGGCGTCAGCACGGTCTGCTCCAGCGCGAGGTTCAGCCGGCGCAGTTCGAGGTCGGCGTTGACGATGCCGTCGCGCTCCTTCACGGTGGCCACGGCCGCCTTCGGATCGGCCATGACGTCGCGCATGCCCTTGGTGAAGGCACGCAGGAAGGCTTTCACCGCTTCCGGATTCTTCTTGAGGAAGTCCTCGCCGGCGATGATCACGTTGCCGTACAGCTTCACGCCGTGCTTCGCATACGGCAGCATCACGATGTCGTCCGGCTTCACGCCGCGCGCTTCCAGGTTGAGCAGCGAGGTGAACGAGAAGCCGGTGATCGCATCGACATCGCCGCGCACCAGCATGGTCTCGCGCAGCGGCGGGTCCATCGCCGTCCAGGTGGCGTCCTTGATGCCGTTGGCCTTGGCGAAGATCGGCCAGGCGCGGCGCCCGGCATCAAACACCGGCGCCCCCATCTTCTTGCCCGAGAGATCGGCCGGCGCCTTGATGCCGGTCTTCTTCAGCGTCAGCACCGCGGCCGGCGTGTTGTTGTAGACCATCATCACCGCCACCGGCTTGTTCGGCGCGGTCGGGTTGTTGGCGTGGAACTCCATCAGCGCCGCCCGGTCGGCAAAGCCCATGTCGTAGCTGCCCGAGGCCACGCGCGTGACGGTGCCGCCCGAGCCGTTGCCGGCATCGATGGTGACGTTGAGCTTCTCGGCCTTGAAGTGCCCCTTGGCCGCCGGCACGAGGAAGAGGGCGGCCGGGCCCTCGAAGCGCCAGTCGAGCTGGAACTTGACCGGCGTTTCCTGCGCGCGCAGCGGCAGCGCGGCCAGCAGCGTCAGCGACGAGGCCGCCACGGCAATCAGCGCGCGGCGGGAGAGGGTGGACTTCGGGACCATGCAGACTCCAGGGCAGGGGACATCGTGATGCCCCGAAGTCGCAAGAAGCGTGCGCAGCGGTGCGGGCCCGCCGTGGTGCGGCGCGCACCACGGCGGTTCGCCGCGACCGTGCGTCTCAGCTCAGCAGATCGAGCAGCGTGCGCGCCACCACCTTGGTGGCGCGACGCAGGTCTTCCAGCACGATGTGCTCGTCGGCGCGCTTGGCGTTGCTCTCCAGCACCGTGCGCGGGCCGGCGCCATAAATCACCGCCGGGATGCCGCGCTCGCAGTACAGGCGCACATCGGTATACAGCGGCGTGCCCGAGGTGGGGATCGGTTCGCCGAACACCGCTTCGCCGTGTTTGCACAGCGCGTCGACGAGCGGCTGGTTGCCCGGCAGCGGCGTCAGCGCGCGCGCCAGCAGCATGCGCTTGATCTCCACCGTGATGCCGGGCACGGCCTTGGCGGCCTCCTCGATCACGCGGCGGATCGTGGCTTCCACCTCGGCCGGGTTTTCCTCCGGGATCATGCGGCGGTCGAGCTTGAGCACCACCTTGCCGGGCACGACGTTGGTGTTGGTGCCACCCTGGATCAGCCCCACGTTCAGGTACGGATGCTTGATCCCGGTGACCTTCGAGCTGACCTGCTTGTACAGCAGGTTCTGCGCATACAGCGCATTGAGGATGGCGGTGGCGCCCTGCAGCGCATCGACGCCGGTGTCGGGAATGGCGGCGTGCGCCATCTTGCCGTGCACCGTCACCTCCATCTGCAGGCAGCCGTTGTGCGCCGTCACCACCTGGTAGCTGAAGCCGGCGGCGATCAGCAGGTCGGGCTTCGTGTGGCCCTTCGCGAGCAGCCAGCCCGGGCCGAGCTCGCCGCCGAACTCCTCGTCGTAGGTGAAGTGCAGTTCGACGCCGCCCTTGAGCGGCAGGCCCAGCGATTCGAGCGCGCGGGTGGCGTAGATGTAGGTGCTGAAGTCGCACTTGCTCACGGCGGCGGCGCGGCCGTAGAGCTTGCCGTCGTGCACCTCGCCGCCATAGGGCGGGTGCGTCCACCCTTCGCCGGGCGGCACCACGTCGCCGTGGGCATTCAGCGCCACCGTGCGGCCGCCGCCGTAGCGGCGCCGCACGATCAGGTTGGTCAGGCTCTCCAGGCCGGCGGCCTTCACCAGATCCGCCGGAATCGGAAACTTCTCCGCCTCGAAGCCGAAGCCCTTCAGCAGCTCCGCCGTGCGCTCGGCGTGCGGTGCGTTGTTGCCCGGCGGCGTGTCGGTGGGCACCTGCACCAGCGCCTGCAGCGTGCGCACCTGTTCGTCGAAGTGGGCGTCGATCCAGGCGTCGAGCTTCTCGTAGTGGTTCATGCGAGTTCTTCTTCCAGTTGGCCGAGCAGGTGCTGGAAGGCCCGCACGCAGAGTTCGGCGTCGTCGTTGGTGATGGATTCGAGGGGTTGTGGCTGATGCCGGCATTCAGGCCGCGCAGGAAGAGCATGGCCTGCGGCATCACCTCGTGCAGCTTCATCGCGTCGTGGCCGGCACCGCTGGGCATGCGGAAGACCGGCAGGCCGAGCGATTCGACGGCGCGTTCCCAGCGCCGCTGCCATGCCGGCGCGCTGGGCGCGGCGGCGGCGCGCATCGTCTCCTCGAGCCTGAAGTGCAGGCCGCGGCGTTCGCAGATCGCCTTCAGTTCCGCGAGCACGTCAGCCGCGAGGGCGTCCCGCGCTTCGTTGTTCGTGGCGCGCAGATCGAGGCTGAACTGGCAGCGGCCCGGCACCACGTTGATCGAACCGCTGGGCACGTTCAGCATACCGATCGTCCCGACGACGTCGGGCACGCTGGCCGCGCGCTGCTCCACGAACTGCGCCAGCTCGGCCACCGCCACCGCCGCATCGCGGCGGCGCCCCATCGGCGTGGTGCCGGCATGGCTGGCCATGCCGATCACCTCGCCGAGGTAGCGCACGCTGCCGTTGATGGAAGTGACCACACCCAGCGGCAGGTCGAGCTCGTTGAGCACCGGCCCCTGCTCGATGTGCACCTCGACGAAGCCCAGGTAGCGCGACGGGTCGCGCTTCTCCGCGCCGATCGCCGCCAGCGTGGCCGGCAGCCCGGCGGCCTGCATCGCCTCGCGCATCGTGATGCCGTCGGCATCGCGCTGGTCGAGCCAGGCCGCATCGAAATCGCCGGTCACCGCGCCCGAGCCGAGGAAGGTGGCCTTGTAGCGCTGGCCTTCCTCTTCCGCGAAGCCGATCACCTCGATGCCGAAGGGCAGCCGCTTGCCGGCGCGGTGCAGCTCGCGCACGCAGACCATCGGCACGAAGATGCCGAGCCGCCCGTCGTACTTGCCGCCGTTGCGCACCGTGTCGAAGTGGCTCCCGGTCAGCAGGCGCTTCGCGGCAGGGTCGGTGCCGTGGTAGACGCCCACCACGTTGCCCACCGCATCCAGGCGCACCTCGTCGAAGCCGCAGTCGCGCATCCAGCGCTGCAGCTGCCGCGGCAGGCGCGGTGGGCGTCGGTCAGGTAGGTGACGGTGAGCTGGCCCTGCTCGGCATAGCCCGGGTCGCTGTGGCGGGCCAGCAGTTCGGCGCAGTCCCACACACGGTTGCCGAGCACCGGCGCATGGCCGAACTTGTCGTTCAGCCGGATCTCGGCGATGCGGTGGATGTTGCGCAGGCACTCGGCCAGCTCGTAGTCGGGGTGGTTCTCCAGCCGGCGCGCGAACGTGGCGATGATCTCGGCGCGCGTGAGCCCGTTGCCGCGCGGCCCGCGCACCGCGAGGATGAACGGCCAGCCGAACCTGGCGTTGTAGTCGGCGTTGAGCTGCTGGATGCGCGCGAACTCCTGCGGCGAGCAGTTCGTGAGGCCCGAGGTGCTCTGCTCGTTCGTCGATTCGGCGGTGAGCGTCTTCGTCACCATGGCCTTGCCGGCCAGCTCGGGGTGGGCGCGGATCAGCGCCACCTGCGCGTCGCGTCCGGACTCGGCCAGCACTTCCACCAGCGCACGCTTGAGCTGGGCCAGCGTGGCGAAGGGCCGGCGTTGCAGCGCGCGCCCGGCGATCCACGGCGAGTGCTCGTACAGGCCGTCGAGCAGCCGTGCGGCTTCGTCGGCTGGCGCGGCGTTGAGCTGGGCGAGGGTGATCGTCATGCGGCGGCCTTGAAGGGGTGCACCTGCCTCCAGTGGCGGGCGATGTCGATGCGTCGGCACACCCACACGCGGTCATGCTTCTCGATGTGATCGAGGAAGCGCTGCAGCGAGCGCATGCGCCCGGGCCGGCCGAGCAGCCGGCAGTGCATGCCCACGCTCATCATCTTCGGAGCCTCGTCACCTTCGGCATAGAGCACGTCGAAGGCATCGCGCAGATAGGTGAAGAAGTCGTCGCCCTGGCTGAAGCCCTGCGGCAGCGAGAAGCGCATGTCGTTGGTGTCCATCGTGTAGGGCACGATCAGGTGCGGCACCGTGCTGCCGTCGGTTCGGGTCACCTGCGTCCAGAAGGGCAGGTCGTCGCCGTAGTAGTCGCTGTCGTACTCGAAGCCGCCGTAATCGGCGACGAGGCGGCGCGTGTTCGGGCTGTCGCGGCCGGTATACCAGCCGAGCGGCCGTTCGCCGGTCAGCCGCTCGATGATCTCCATGCCGATGCGCATGTGCTCACGCTCCTCGGCTTCGGAGATGTTCTGGTAGTGGATCCAGCGCCAGCCGTGGCAGGCGATCTCGTGATTCAGCTCGACGAAGGCCTGCGTCAGCTCGGGGTGGCGTTCGAGGGCCATCGAGACGCCGAAGACGGTCAGCGGCAGGCCGCGCTTCTCGAACTCGCGCAGCAGCCGCCACACGCCCACGCGCGAGCCGTACTCGTACACCGACTCCATGCTCAGGTGCCGGTCGGCGAAGGCGGCCGGGTTGAACAGCTCGGAGAGAAACTGCTCGCTGCCGGCATCGCCGTGCAGCACGCAGTTCTCGCCGCCTTCCTCGTAGTTCAGCACGAACTGAACCGCGACGCGCGTTGCCGGGCCAGCGCGTGCGGCGGGTTGCGGCCGTAGCCGATCAGGTCTCTCGGGTAGATGGCGTTCATGGCGCGTAAGGTTTGAGGGCGTCGGTGAGATCGGGGTGCGCGGATCGAGGCGCAGGTTGTGCTCGACGTTGTGCAGGTGCTCGTCCATCAGCTTCACTGCGGCGCGGGCGTCACGCCGGGCGAGCGCCTCGACGATCGCCACGTGCTCCTCGTAGGAGTGCTCGGCCGAATGCGACGACTGGTACATCAGCGCGATCAGCGACGAGCGCGTGACCAGATCGGCCAGCAGATCGGCCAGCACCTCGTTGCCGAGCATGCGGGCGATCACGACGTGGAAATCGGCCAGCAGCCGGGTGCGGCCGGAGACATCGGTGCGCTGCACCGCGGCCTGCTCATCGCGCAGGTGCGTGCGCAGTTCGGCGAGCTGTGCGTCGCTCAGCTCTGCAGCGGCACGGCGGATCATGGCTGTCTCGAGCAGCCGCCGCACCTCGAACACCTGGCGCGCCTCCTCGATGCTCGGCTCGGCCACGCGCGCGCCGCGCGCCGGCTCGAGCGTGACGAGCTTGTCGCGGCTGAGCTGGTTCAGCGCACGGCGCACCAGCGTGCGCGAGACCTTGAAGATGTCGGCGATCTTCTGCTCGGCCAGCTTGGTGCCGGGCATCAGGCGGCGTTCGACGATGGCCGTGGTGATCGACTCGACGATGCGCTGCGTGCTGGTGCTGGCGTTGCTGCCCGCATCGGCGCTGGCGCGCGGCTTGCTCGCCCTGGGGCTCGGGCGGGCGACCTGCACGGTGGGGCTGCTGCGCGGCATGGTGGCGTCGTCTGGTACTTGATTGGCTCGACAAAGTGTATACACTTTCGAGCGTCACGCAAGCCTTCACCGGGAAACTTCATGGGCAAGCTCACCACCCACGTGCTCGACACTGCCAACGGCTGCCCCGCGGCCGGCATGGCCGTGCGGCTGTACCGCATCGGCAGCGACGGCACGGCCACCGAACTGCAGCGCCTCACGCTCAACCACGACGGCCGGGCCGATGCGCCGCTGCTGCAGGGAGAGAGCTTCCGGCCCGGGCGCTATCGCCCTGGTCTTCGCCGTGGCGGCCTATTTCCGCGGCCGCGGCGCCACGCTGGCCGAGCCGCCCTTCCTCGACGAGGTGCCGCTCGACTTCGGCTTGTCGGCGGCCGGCGAGCACTACCACGTGCCGCTGCTGGCCAGCCCCTGGTCGTACTCCACCTACCGCGGCAGCTGAGCGCCTGCGGGTAAGTCCGGATCGCGGTGTGATCCGGCGTGTATACAGTTCTGATGCGTCGCCGCGGAGCCCGGTGCCCCCACCGGTCGCGACACTTCCAGCCTCACAGAGCCCGCTGTGGTGAGGTCGCCCACGGGCCCGCTTCTTGCGCGGTTCGTGCCGAAAGGAAGTGTCCGCGCATGGAAGCGTACGTTCTCGACTGGCTCAACCTGCTGCTGCGCTGGGCCCACGTCATCGTCGCGATCGCCTGG
This sequence comes from Piscinibacter aquaticus, assembly GCA_007994965.1. Taxonomy (GTDB): domain Bacteria; phylum Pseudomonadota; class Gammaproteobacteria; order Burkholderiales; family Burkholderiaceae_C; genus Piscinibacter; species Piscinibacter aquaticus. The sequence continues at coordinate 726,329 of VOPW01000001.1, forward strand.
ATCGGCTCGTCGTTCTATTTCGTCTTCCTCGACAACAGCCTGACGAAACCGACCGCGCCGGACCTCGTCGGCAAGGGCGTCGACGGCGAGCTCTGGGCGGTGCACGGCGGCGGCTTCTACCACCCGCAGAAATACATGGTGGCGCCGAAGTCGCTGCCATCCAACCTGCACTGGTTCTACTGGGAGAGCTACTCCACCGGCTCACCGGCTTCGCGCTCTTCACGGTGCTGTACCTGTACCAGGCGAGCACCTTCCTGATCGACAAGAACCTCGTGGCACGGTCGCCGGCCGCGGCCATCGCCGCGGCGCTCGATTTCTCGTCGTCTTCTGGCTCGTCTACGACGGCATCTGCCGCGCCTTCGGCCAGAAGCCCGGGGTGACCGCATCGTCGGCATCGGCGTCACCGTCGCGGTGGTCGTTGCCTCGTGGCTGGCCTGCCAGCTGTTCGCGGGGCGTGCCGCCTTCCTGCTGGTCGGCGCGATGATGGCCACGGCGATGAGCGCCAACGTGTTCTTCTGGATCATCCGGGGCAGCGCACCGTGATGGCGCAGATGAAGGCCGGACAGCCGGTCGACCCGGTGCACGGGCAGCGCGCGAAGCAGCGCAGCGTGCACAACACCTACTTCACGCTGCCGGTGCTGATCGCGATGCTCAGCAACCACTACGGCTTCCTTTACGGGGCGAAGCACAACTGGTTGGTACTCGTGCTGATCATGCTGGCCGGTGCGCTGATCCGCCACTCCTTCGTCGCACGCCACAAGGCGCTCGTCGCAGGCCAGCGTGTGCCCTGGGAATACGCGGCGGCCGGCACGGCGTTGATCGCCGGCATCGCGCTGTGGCTCGCGCCCACGCCCGCCCCGAAGAGCACCAGCGTGGCGCCGCCGAGCTTCGCGCAGGTGCGCGCGGTGGTCGAGCAGCGCTGCACGATGTGCCATAACGAACAGGTGGTCAGCAAGGGCGTGCAGTTGCACACCCCCGAGCTGATCGCGAAGAACGCCCAGGCGATCTACCAGCAGGCCGTGGTGCTCAAGGCCATGCCGATGAACAACGCCACGCAGATCACCGATGCGGAACGGACCTTGCTCGGACGCTGGTTCGAGGCCGGTTCGCCCCTGAACTGACGCCCAAGACGTCGCACAACCCGAGGAGGAAACCCGCGATGAAACGTTCTTCTGCCTTTCTCTGCGCGCTGATCGCCGCATCCACCGCGCTGGCGCTGCCGGCCACGGCACTGGCCCAGTCCAGTGTCACGCTGTCGGGCCTGCTCGACATCAGCGCCGGCCAGTCCAAGCCGGCCGGCAACCCGAACAAGACCTGGAACGTCGACAACGGCCAGATGACGACCAGCTGGTTCGGCGTCAGCGGCACCGAAGACCTGGGCGGTGGCCTCTCGGCGCTGTTCACGCTGCAGTCCTTCATGCGCGCCGACACCGGCGCCTCAGGCCGCTTCGGCGCCGACACCTTCTGGGCGCGCAACGCCTTCGTCGGCCTGGCCAGCAGCAGCTTCGGCCGCGTGACGATCGGCCGCAACACCACGCCGTTCTTCGTCACCACGCTGTCGTTCAACCCCTTCGGCGACTCCTTCGGTTATTCGCCGAGCATCCGCCACTACTTCACCAGCGGCACGCTGACGGGCGACTCGGGCTGGAGCGATTCGGTGCTGTACACCAGCCCGAAGATCGGCGGTGCCACCGCGCAGCTGTTCATGGCCGCCGGCGAGGCCGGCAGCAACGGCCGCAACCACGGCGTCAACCTGCGCTGGGGGTCGGGTGCGCTCGACACGGCCTTCTCCTGGCAGGACGTCAAGAAGGACGGCGCCACCGCCGTGGCCGACACCAAGAGCTGGCAGGCCGCCGCCACCTACGACTTCGGCGTGGCCAAGCTGTTCGGCCAGTTCGGCAACGTGGCCAACAAGACCTCCGGCAACGAGTACGACATCACCGGCCTGGGCGCCAGCGTGCCGGTGGGCAACGGCAAGGTGCTCGCGCAGTGGGGCCAGATCAAGCCGGAGACGGGCGCCAAGCGCAAGACCTTCTCGGCCGGTTACGACTACTTCCTGTCCAAGCGCACCGACCTGTACGCGGTGGCGATGAGCGACAAGGTCGATGGTCTCAGCAGCGGCAGCGCCTTCTCGATCGGCGTGCGCCACCGCTACTGACGGCCGGCCCGTACCCGACGCTCACGACACAAGACCATACGAGGAGACACCCATGAGCGACACGACGGTCCACCCGGTGGACGAGAAACTCCCGGCGCCGCGCACGGCGGCGCTGGGTCTGCAGCACGTGCTGGTGATGTATGCCGGCGCGATCGCCGTGCCGCTGATCGTCGGCCGCGCGCTCAAGCTCACGCCCGAACAGGTGGCGCTGCTGATCTCGGCCGACCTGTTCTGCTGCGGCATCGTCACGTTGATCCAGTCGTTCGGCGTCACGCGCTGGTTCGGCATCAAGCTGCCGGTGATGATGGGCGTGACCTTCGCGGCCGTCGGCCCGATGGTCGCGTTCGCGAACGCGATGCCCGGCGTCGACGGCGCCCGCGCGATCTTCGGCGCGATCATCGGCGCGGGCGTGATCTCGATGCTGATCGCGCCGGTGGTCAGCAAGCTGCTGCGCTTCTTTCCGCCGGTGGTCACCGGCACCATCATCGCGATCATCGGCATCAGCCTGATGCGCGTGGGCGTGGGCTGGGCGATGGGCGGGCCGGCGCCAATGGCGCAGAGCGTGGATGTTCCGAAGCTGGTGGCGATGGTCGACGCGGCCAAGGCCACGGCCGAGGCGGCCAGCGCACCGGTGAAGCTCGCCGGGCCGATCCCGATGACCAACAACCCCGGCTACGGCGCGCTCGACAACATGGCGATCGCCGGCGCGGTGCTGGTGTTCATCCTGCTGCTGGTGAAGTACGCCAAGGGCTTCGTGGCCAACATCTCGGTGCTGCTGGGCATCGTGGCCGGCTGCGCGGTGGCCATCGCGATGGGCAAGATGAACTTCGACAAGGTGGCCAAGGCGCACTGGTTCGACGTGGTCACCCCCTTCGCCTTCGGCATGCCGACCTTCGACCTCGTGATGATCCTGACGATGACGCTGGTGATGATCGTCGTGATGATCGAGTCGACCGGCATGTTCCTCGCGCTGTCCGACCTCACCGGCAAGAAGATCGACCAGCCCGCGCTCGCCGCGGGCCTGCGCACCGACGGCCTGGGCACGCTGATCGGCGGCATCTTCAACACCTTCCCCTACACCAGCTTCTCGCAGAACGTGGGCTGGTCGGCGTCACCGGCGTGAAGAGCCGCTGGGTGTGCGTGGCCGGCGGCGTGATCATGATCGTGCTGGGCATGCTGCCGAAGATGGCGGCCTTCGTCGAATCGATCCCGCAGTTCGTGCTCGGGGGCGCGGGGCTGGTGATGTTCGGCATGGTGGCGGCCACCGGCATCCGCATCCTGTCGACGGTGGACTTCAAGGGCAACCGCCACAACCTCTACATCGTCGCGCTGTCGATCGGCTTCGGCCTGATCCCGCTGGTGGCCCCGCGCTGGACGCAGCAGATGGCGCACGGCCTGCACCCGCTGCTGGAAAGCGGCATCCTGCTCACCGCGGTGGCCGCGGTGGTGCTGAACATCTTCTTCAACGGCGCGAAGGAAGACCGCGCCAGCGCGATCGAGGCGGCCAAGACCGCCGAGGCGCACTGAAGCCGCGCTGCGGCGCCGCGCTCAAGGCAGTTGCCAGAGCCGACGCAGCAGCGCCTTGCGGTCGAGCCCTTCGCCGGCGGCGTCGACCAGCGCGGCAAAGAAGGCCTCGCGCGTGGTCGTCTGCGCCGCGGCGCGGCGGGCCAGCACCAGCGCGATCGGCCCGATGTGCACCGCCAGCTCGCGCGCGGCCTGCTCGATCAGTGCCGGCTGCATCGGTGTACTGCCGAGCACCGGCAGCGCCGGGCCGGGACCAGGCCCCGCTGGCAGCAGGCGCTTCGCCCGCGTCAGGAAAGGCTCGCGTTCGGCCGGCTCCAGCACCTCGTCGGCCAGCAGGGCCAGCAGCGCGGGCAGATCGGCGGCGCGCCGGGTGGCGCTGCGCACCACGTGCCGCGTCATCGGGCCGAGTTGCGGCAGCAGCAGCTGCTCGATCAGCATCAACGCCTTCGCATCCCAGCCGGGCAGGCTGGGCGTCGAGGCGGGCACCGACGGCGCTGGCGTGCTGCCGCGCGGCATCACCGCCATCGCACGTGGCAGGCGCTGCGTCGGCGCGGTGCTGCGACGCGCGCGAAGCCGATCCATGGTCTGTGCCGACAGCCGCGCCGCGATGGTCGTGCCGGTTGCCGTGGCCGCGCCGGCCAGGGCAGTGCGCATCTGCGCCGCGTCGGCGAATCGTTCGTCAGCGCGCTTGGCCATCGCCCGCGCCACCACGGCATCGAGTGCGGCCGGCACGGGCGGGTCGAGCGGCAGCGACGAGGGCGCCGGCGGCTCGTCGTGCAGCACACTGGTACATCACCGAACCCGCAGCGCCGCGGAAGGGCGCACGGCCGGTGAGCAGCTCGTACAGCAGCACGCCGCAGGCGAACAGGTCGACGCGGGCATCCGGTGCGTCGTTGGTGTAGCGCTCCGGCGCCATGTAGCCCGGCGAGCCGAGCACGCTGGTGTGGCGCGTGCGGGCGCCATCGTCGATGCGGGCGATGCCGAAGTCCGTCACCTTCAGCCGGCCCTCGGGCGTGAGCAGCAGGTTGGCCGGCTTGATGTCGCGGTGCCAGACGCCCTGCGCATGGGCGCATTCCAGCGCATCGAGCAGCTGGTCCACGAGGCTGAGCGTGTCGGCCAGCGGCAGGCGCAGGCCGAGGGCCAGCGGTTCGTGCAGGCAGACACCGGCGACGTACTCCATCGCGATGTAGCGCTGGTCGCCGGTCTGCCCGTATTCGTAGACCGACACGATGTTCGGGTGCGAGAGGCGCCCTGCGGCCTGCGCTTCGACGAGGAAGCGGCTCTCGCCGTCGAGATCGTGCGCCTCCGGGGCGAGCAGCGGCGCGCGGATCGCCTTGAGGGCCACCGGCCGATGGATGTCGGGGTCGAGCGCCTCGTAGACCACGCCCATCGCGCCCTCGCCGATCAGGCGCGAGACCGGTATTTGCCCAGGCGCTGCGGCAAGGCGCTGCCGCTGCCCGGAGCGGGCTCCCAGCCCATCGGCCGCGCGCTCATGACGTGGCTCCGTCGAGCATCTTCATCGCCTGCACCAGGCTCTTGCGCATGCGGCCGAACGAGGCCGCGAGCCGGCCGATCTCGTCGCGCGCACCGGTGGCGAACGACGGCGCCGAGAGCTCGCCCAGGCTCACCCGGTCGGCCAGCCGCGACAGCCGCGTCACCGGCCGGATCACCAGCCACCACAGCATCGCGTTGAGCGCCACGGCGATGACGACGAAGACCGCCGCCAGCATGCCCATGAAGGCGGCCCAGGCCGCCTGCGCCCGCGCCATCGGCACGGCCATCGGCACCGACACCATCTGCGCGCCCACCACCTCGCCGAGCTGCCAGCCGAAGCCGTTGGCCGGGCCGTATTTCTCGACCAGCGTGCGCGGCGCGGTTTCGACCGTGCTGTGGCAGCGCAGGCAGGCGGCATCGGCGATGCGGATCGGGCGGGCGATGTAGAGCGCGCGGCCGGCTGGCGTGTCGCGCTCGCCGACGAACTCCTTCAGCTCGGACGACTTGCGGAATTCGGCGATCACGTCGGCCTCCCACTCCACGGCCCGGTCACGCGGGTTGGTGGGGTTGAGCGTCGCTTCCTTGTAGGCGTATTCGGGGTGGTTCTTCTGAAGCTTCGCCAGCACCTCGGTGGCCGAGAACGCCGGCACCGACTGTGGCAGGAAGGCGTACTTCATCTGCGTGTCCAGCAGCGGCGCCACCTGCGTCGAGGTGTAGGAGCGCACGGCCAGCGCCTTCTCCAGCAGGAAGCGCGCTTGCTGCAGCGTCTCTTCCTGCGCGTGGCGCTCGAGCATCTGGCGCGTCATCACGCCGGTGGCGACGAGGCCGAGCAGGAAGATCAGCACGAACACCAGGTTGAACTTCAGCAGCAGTCTCATCGCGGGTTCTCCATCGTGTCGGGCGAGGCGGCGGTCGGCCAGGCCATCACGCCGCGCAGGCTCAGCGCCTGCGTGTCGGCGCGTTGCACGACGACCACCGGCTTCGGGCGGTATTTCTCGGGGAACAGCGTGCGGTCCCACTCGGGGTGGCTGCGCAGGCCGGCCAGCAGCGCGGCTCGGAACTCGCGGTCGCCGGCGCGCGACGCGAAGCGCTGCGCGGCGTGGCTGCGCAGCGAGGCTTCGCCGTCGATCCAGCTGGACACCTCGCTGAAGGCCACCGGCTGCGCCGGGCCGGGTGCCGCGGGGGCGGCCACGAAGCGCGCGGCGCGCCGCGGCAGCGAGTCGGCAAAGGCGCGCGGCAGGCCGGCCAGCAGATCGGCCGGCGGGCGCCGTGCGGCCGTGGCCGGCTCACCCGCGCGGCGCACCAGCGCATCGCCCGCCGACAGAGCGAACTCGGTGTTGCGGCCGCCCTCGGCGGCGTGCGCACGGCCGGCCTCGACGAAGAGCAGCGCCGCCTGTGCCGACGCGCTCAGCACCGCCGTCCCGTCGAGGCGGCGGACATCGGCCAGCGGGCTGGCCAGACCCGCCGCGCCGCCCGCGCCGGCCGTCACCTTCAGCCATCCGCGCGCCAGATAGAGCAGCGCGGCGCGTTCACCGAGTCGGCTGCCGGCACGCGGCTGCAGCATCAGCTCGGTGGCGGGGCCGAGATCGAGGGCCGTGCCGTCGGGCAGCTCGATGCGCAGCAGGGCCGTGCCGCTGCCGGTGCGCACGATGTCGTCCTCGCGCAGCCGCAGGCCTTCGGTGGCTGCGAAGCGCTGCGCCTCGCGCACGATGGCGGCTTCGCCGTCGACGATGGTCACCGTGCCGATCGGCGCCGCGTGCGCCGTCAATGCCATCGCAGCGATGAGCGCCAGGCAGAAGGGACGAATGCGGGACATCGCGGCTCCAGCCGGCGAGATCCTTCGCCGGTGAAGCCAGCTTAGGAGCCTCGGCGCGGCGGCGCGTCATCCAGAATGGGGGAAGGCGCTCCACTTTCGTGGGGGTGCCACCGTCCCATTCACCGATCACAGGAGCCCGCTGATGCCCACCTTGCACGTCGAATTCTTCGAAGGCCGCACCGTCGAGCAGAAGCGCGCGCTGGCGAAGGAACTCACCGAGGCCTGCGTGCGCGTGCTCGGCGGCAGCGCCGACAGCGTCGACGTGATCTTCACCGACGTGAAGCGCGAGGACTGGGCCACCGGCGGCGTGCTGTGGTCGGACAAGGCCGCGAAGCCGGCCTCGTCCTGACTCAGTCCTTGTCGCGGCCGCGCCCGTGGCCGCGGCCCTTGTCCTCGTGCTTGTCCTTGCCGCGGCCGCGGTCGTCGTAGCCACGGTCGCGGTCGTCACGCCCCTTGCCGCGGCGATCGTCGTCGTGCCGATAGGCGCGCTGCGGTACCGGCGCATAGCGCTGCTGGTACTGCGGCACGTAGACCTCGTTGTACCAGCGGTCCTGCACGAAATAGACCGGCTGGCCGCAGGCCGCGTAGCGTCCGCAATAGCGACGCCAGTCCTGGCATGGCCGGGCGGCACGTGCAGGTAGATCGGCTGCCGCACCACCGCCACCGGTGCCGGCTGGATGATCACCGGCTGCGGGTACATCAGCACCGGCGGCGGCACGTTGCCGATGTCGATGCGGCCATAGAAGCCGGGCTGGCCGACGCTGATCGACACGCCCACGTCAGCCGCCCGGGCCGGGCTCATTGCGGCCAGGGCCAGGACGGTGCCGAGGAGAAGCTTGTGGTTCATCGGGGACCTCAGGGTGCGAAGACCAGCGGCGTGGCCTTGTCGGCGTCGGTGACGTCTATCTCGGCGTTGATCGGTGCCTTGCCCTCGGTGCTGGCCTCGAGCCGGAACTTGCCGGCCTGGCTGGCGTCGGCAGCGAAGGTCAGCGCGGTCGCCGCCGCGTTGTAGGCGGTGAAGACCGGGGAGCCCGTCACCAGCGGCAGCGAGTAGTTGCCGGTGTCGGCATCGGCCGGGCGCGCGATGCGCTCCACGCGCGTCGTGCTCACGGCCTGGGTGGCACGCACGTTGGCCACGGGCACGGTGGTCGAGCCGTTGATGCTCACCGTGCCGGTGGCGGCCCGCCGCGCGGGGTGCCGGCGGGCGGGTCGATCGCGGTGCTGGCCGGCGTCGCGAAGGTGCGCGAGTTCTCGCTGATCGGCACGCCGGTCATCACCGCGGTCACGCGGCCCTCGGCGCTGACGACGAGGTCGTAGCTGCCGGCAGGCACCGGATAGAGCACGAAGCGGCCATCGGCCATCGGCACCGTGGAGCGCACCGGCACGCCGTTCTGCTGCAGCGACACGCTGGTGGTGCCCAGGGCGATGGCCGGGGCCACGTAGCCTTCGGCCACCGGGCCATCGAGGCGCACGCGCGGCAGCACGCTGACCACCGGCGAGGTTGTAGCGGCCCGAGTTGCCGCGCACGACCACCGACTTGCAGGCGTCGAAATCGAGCACCGGGTCGGCCAGTTCGTTCGGCCTGACCGTCAGGTTGAGGTTCATCTTCAGGCCGGATTGCTGGGCGCTCGGCGTGTCCAGCGGGATCTCGCTGCCGTCGCCGCCGGTCAGCACCAGCGAGTTGGCCAGCGGCGCGGCCCCGCTGTTGCTGGCCAGCTGCAGGCGCAGTTGCGAATAGGTGCCCGCGGGCAGCTCGGTCTGGCCGAGTTCGGCGAGCACGCCATTGGTCAGGTCGAGCAGGTTGAGCTTGCGGGCCGGGTTCAGCACCACTTCCGACCAGCCGCTGTCGCCGTCGGCGGCGGTGCTGCTCTGGTGCACCCGCACCTTCTGCACCGTGACGTTGACTTCGTCGAAGCCGCAGGCTGGCGCATCCGTCAGCGCCGGGCGCAGCGTGCCGGGGGCGGTGGAGGACGATCCGCCCCCGCCGCAGGCGGCGAGCAGGGCAGCGGTGGCGGCGGCGGCGAGGATGCCGGGCTTCAGAAGGGTATGCAGCGTCATGGCGGCTCCCGATGGGGTTGGACGAGTGAGGCGACAGCGCCGCCTCTGGTATGTGCAAATCTAACATTTGCACTGCTCGCCGCCTGTTTCCGGCGACCCCGGGATGTGTGAATTGGTGACCGCTGCGCCGTTCAGTCTCCCGTCCCGCCGCGGTAGCGCGCCACGTCCTGCGGCCGCACCTCGCCGGCCGCATGCCCCAGCTCGTGCGCATGTGGCTCGCCAGCGCCGCGATCTCGCTGTCAGTGAGCACCAACCCGAATGGCGGCATGCCGAACGGCCGGGGGTTGCCACGCGTGGCCGGCAGGAAGCCGCCATGCACGATCACCCGGATCAGGTTGGCCGGCGGGTCCATCGTCACCGTGCGATTGCCGGCCAGCGGCGGCACCATCGTCGCGCCGGCCGTCGTCATCGCCCCTTCGCCCTTCGCGCCGTGGCAGTCGGCGCAATGCTGTTCGTAGAGCTTGCCGCCCACCTCCACCTGCGCCGGATCGGGCGCCTTGCGCGCGCCGGCCGCACTGCGCTGCTGCGGCAGCGACTTCAGGAAGACGGCAATGGCCTGCAGGTCGTCGTTGCGCAGGTATTGCAGGCTGCGGTAGACCACGTCGGCCATCGGCCCGAGCGCCGAGCCGCGCGGCGAGGTGCCGTCGCGCAGCAGCGCGACGATGTGCGCCGCGTCCCAGTCGGCGACGCCGGCTTCGTCGGGCGAAGTCAGCGCCGGCGCATACCAGTTGCGCATCGGGATCAGGCCGCCGGCCAGCGACAGCCCGCGCTCCGGCGTCGCGCCGAACGGATTGCGCCCGCCGTGGCAGGCGGCGCAGTGGCCGAGGCCGCGCACCGGTAGGCGCCGCGGTTCCATTCCGCGCTGCGCGCCGCCTCGGGCTCGAAGCCACCGGGGCGGAAGAACAGCGCCCGCCAGACCGCCAGCGCGGCCTGCGTGCCGTAGGGGAAGTCCAGCGCGTGCGGCGTGGCGGCTGGCGCACCGGCGGCAGCGTGCGCAGGTAGAAGTAGATCGCGTCGCTGTCTTCGCGGCTCACGCGCGACATGTCGGGGTAGGGGAAGGCCGGGTAGAGCAGCCGGCCGTCGGCCGAGCGGCCGTGGTGCATCGCGCGCCAGAAGTGGTCGGCGCTCCAGCGGCCGAGGCCCGTCTCGGCGTCGGGCGTGAGGTTGCCGGCATAGACGGTGCCGAAGGGCGTGGCGATGCCGCGCCCGCCGGCCCAGGGGCGTGCCGCCGCGCGCGGTGTGGCAGGTCATGCAATTGCCCACGCGCACGAGGTACTCGCCGCGCGCCACCTGCTCCGGCGTGCCGTTCGAAGGCGCCGCATCGGCGGCGATCGGCGCCTCGCCCGCCACGTTGAGCCAGGCCACGCCGGCGGCCAGGCCGCCGAGCAGCACGAGGAGGAAGAGCAACCAGCGTCCGAGCATGGCGGCCCCTCAGCGCGGCACGCTGCCGCATTCCTGCGGCAGCGGTGCGGGCAGCGAATCGGCGGCCTTGGCCGGCACCGGCACCGGCCGCGAAGCCAGCCACGCGGCCACGGCGCTCACGTCCTGTGGCGTCAGGCGCCGGGCGATGTCGGCCATGCAGTCGGGGCGTGGGCGCGGCGCTGTCCGTTGGCCCAGGCGCCGAGCTGGCCCTTCAGATAGTCGCGCGGCAGGCCGAGCAGCCCGGGAATCGCAGGAGCCACGCCCGTCAGCGAAGGGCCATGGCAGGCGGAACAGGCGGGAAGCTTGCGCGCCCCGTCGCCTTTCAGCGCGAGCGCTTCACCGAGGGCCAGCTGTTCGCGGGCGTCGCTGGCCGGCGCTGGCGCCGGGTAGGGCAGATCGATCACCGCAAAGTGCTCGGCGATCTCGTGCAGGTAGGCGTCACTGAGGTGATCGACCATGTAGACCATCGGCCCATAGCGGCGCCGGCCCTCGCGGAAGTTCACCAGCTGGTTGAACAGGTACTGCGCCGGCTTGCCGGCGATGCGAGGGTGGTAGCCATCGGCGCGGCGCGGCCTTCCTGGCCGTGGCAGGCGGTGCAGGCGAGCACGCGCTGGGCGAGGGTGTCTTGCGGCGGTGCGGCGGTCGAGTGCGCAGACATCAGCAGCCCGGCGAGGGCGGCGAGGAGATCTCATGAATTTGCAGGCGCGCGTTTCCACCACTCGCCGTCGAGATGGAGCTTGAGAAAGTCGATGAAGGTGCTGACCTTGCCCGGCACCAGCTTCGGCGACGGGAAGACCGCATGCAGCTCCTGGGTGGGCAGCGTGAAATCGGTGAGCACCGGCACGATGGCGCCATCGGCCACCGATTCGCGCGCCACGTACCAGGGCAGAACCGCCGGGCCCAGCCCGGCGCGGCAGGCGGCCAGCACCGCGGAGAGGTTGTTCGAGCGCAGCGTGCCTTTCACGGGCACCGAGGCCGTCTCGCCGTTGGGGCCGGTGAAGCTCCAGCGATCGTCGCCCTGAACGCTGCTGTAGACCGGGCAGTCATGCTGCGCGAGTTCCGCCGGCGTGGTCGGCGTGCCGCGCCGCGCGAGGTACTCGGGCGCCGCCGCGGTGAGCCACGGGTTGGTGCCGAGGTAGCGCGCGCCGAGTGCCGAATCGGCCAGCCGCCCCATGCGCAGCGCCACGTCCACGCCCTGCTCGACCGGGTTGACGTAGCGGTCGTCGAAGCTGAGGTCCAGCGTCACGTCGGGATGCTCGCGCATGAACCTCAGCGCCAGCGGCGTGACGACGCGACGGCCGAAGGCCACCGAGGTGCTGATGCGCAGCTGGCCGCGCACCTTGCTCTGCAGCAGCGCGGCCGGGCTGTCGGCCTCGTCGAGCTCGCGCTGGATGGCCTTGCACTTCTCGTAGTACAGCGCGCCGATCTCGGTGGCACTCACGCCGCGCGTGTTGCGGTTGAGCAGCCGTGCGCCGAGCCGCGCCCTCCAGCGCGGCGACGTGCTTGGTCGCCGTCGGCTGGGTGATGCCCAGGTCCGACGAGGCCTTGCTGAAGCTGCCGGTCTCGACGATGCGCGCAAACAGCTGCACGCCGGTGATGCGGTCCATGTTCTGTCGTATCTCCAGCCCCGATGATGCCCTGAGCGGCCCGGTCATTCCTGCACGGAATGACAAACATGCCCGACCTGCTCTTCTCGGCACCGCGATCGGCGGCGACCATCCCGACCAGTCAACGTCAACGTGCGAAGGAGACTCCCGATGGCCCGAATGAAAGCCGCCATGGCCGCCGTCCTGGTGATGGAGAAGGAAGGCGTGAGCCAGGCCTTCGGCGTCCCCGGTGCCGCGATCAACCCGCTGTACGCCGCGCTGCGCGAACGCGCGTCGATCGCCCACGTGCTGGCCCGCCACGTCGAGGCCGCCTCGCACATGGCCGAGGGCTACACCCGTGCCAAGGCCGGCAACATCGGCGTGTGCATCGGCACCTCCGGCCCGGCCGGCACCGACATGATCACCGGGCTGTATTCGGCCAGCGCCGACAGCATCCCCATCCTGTGCATCACCGGCCAGGCGCCGCGCGCGGCTGTACAAGGAAGACTTCCAGGCGGTGGACATCGAATCCATCGCCAAGCCGGTGACCAAATGGAGTGTCACGGTGCGCGAGCCGGCGCAGGTGCCGCGCGCCTTCCAGCAGGCCTTCCACCTGATGCGCTCGGGCCGTCCGGGCCCGGTGCTGATCGACCTGCCGTTCGACGTGCAGATGGCCGAGATCGAGTTCGACATCGACACCTACGAGCCGCTGCCGGTCTACAAGCCCGCCGCGACGCGCAAACAGGTGGAGAAGGCGCTGGACATGCTGCTCGCGGCCGAGAAGCCGCTGATCGTGGCCGGCGGCGGCATCATCAATGCCGATGCGTCCGAGTTGCTGGTGGAGTTCGCCGAGACGATCGGCGTGCCGGTGATCCCGACGCTGATGGGCTGGGGCAGCATCCCCGACGACCATCCGCTGATGGCCGGCATGGTCGGCCTGCAGACCAGCCACCGCTACGGCAACGCGACGATGCTGGCCAGCGACTTCGTGCTCGGCATCGGCAACCGCTGGGCCAACCGCCACACCGGCTCGACCGAGGTGTACTGCAAGGGCCGGAAGTTCGTGCACGTCGACATCGAGCCGACGCAGATCGGCCGCGTGTTCATGCCTGATCTGGGCATCGTCAGCGATGCCAAGGCGGCGCTGGAACTCTTCGTGCAGGTGGCCAAGGAGCGAAAGGCCGCGGGCACGCTGCGCGACTACGGCGACTGGCGCTTCCGCTGCACCGAGCGCAAGCGTCTGATGCACCGCAAGAGCCACTACACCGAGACGCCGATCAAGCCGATGCGCGTCTACGAGGAGATGAATGCCGCCTTCCCGCGCGACACGATCTACGTGTCGACGATCGGCCTGTCGCAGATCGCCGCGGCGCAGTTTCTCAACGTGCACGGCCCGCGCCAGTGGATCAACTGCGGCCAGGCCGGCCCGCTGGGCTGGACGATTCCCGCCGCGCTGGGCGTGGTGGCCGCCGACCCGACGCGCACCGTGGTCGGCATCTCCGGCGACTACGACTTCCAGTTCCTGATCGAGGAGCTGGCGGTGGGCGCGCAGTTCCGCCTGCCCTACGTGCAGGTGCTGGTCAACAACAGCTACCTCGGCCTGATCCGCCAGAGCCAGCGCGGCTTCGAGATGGACTACTGCGTGCAGCTCGCCTTCGACAACCAGAACGTCGACGACGAATCGCTCAAGGGTTACGGCGTCGACCACCGTGCGGTGGTGCAGGGCCTGGGCTGCAAGAGCCTGCGCGTGACCGACCCCGAGAAGATCGGCGGCGCGCTGGCGCAGGCGCAGGCCATGGCGCGGCAGTACAGCGTGCCGGTGGTGGTCGAGGTGATCCTCGAGAAGGTGACCAACATCGCGATGGGCACGGAGATCGACAAGGTCAACGAGTTCGAATCGATCGACTGCCGCCACCCCGAAGGCACCAAGGGCCTGGAGCTCGCCGGCCTGCTCGACTGACTCTGAAAGCCACCCCATGCCGCGTTTTGCCGCCAACCTGACGATGCTCTTCACCGAGCATCCCTTCCTCGACCGCTTCGAGCGGGCCGCCCGTGCCGGCTTCAGCGCGGTCGAGTTCCTGTTACCTTATGCGCACACGCCGGGCGAGGTGGCGGCCCGGCTGAAGGGCAACCGCCTGCAGTGCGTGCTGCACAACCTGCCGGCGGGCGACTGGGAGGCCGGCGAGCGTGGCATCGCCTGCCTGCCCGATCGCGTGGACGAGTTCCGTGCCGGTGTCGCGAAAGCCATCGACTACGCCACCGCGCTGGGTGCGCCGCAACTGAACTGCGGCCGGCAAGGCGCCGCTCGGTGCCGACGAGAAGCTGCTGCGGCAGACCTTCGTGGCCAACCTGAAGTACGCCGCGGCCGAGCTGAAGAAGGCGAACCTGAAGCTGCTGATCGAGCCGATCAACGGCTACGACATTCCCGGCTTCTTCCTCAACCGCACCGCGCAGGCGATCGCGATCATGGACGAGGTCAGCGCCGACAACCTCTTCCTGCAATACGACGTCTACCACGCGCAGCGCACCGAGGGCGAACTGGCGGCAACGATGGAGAAGCACCTCGCACGCATCGGCCACATCCAGGTGGCCGACAACCCGGGCCGCAACGAGCCGGGCACGGGCGAGATCAACTATGCGTTCCTCTTCGGTCACCTCGAGAGGATCGGCTACCGCGGCCACGTGGGCTGCGAATACAAGCCGGCCAAGGGCACCGAGGCGGGCCTGGCCTGGCTGGAGCAGGCACGCCGCCAGCTGCGCCCGGTGCGCTGAACGAACCTTCGAACGAAAGACATCGAGATGACGTCCTCCCCGCAAAAGATCGGCTTCATCGGCCTGGGCATCATGGGCGCGCCGATGGCGCTGCACCTGATCAAGGCCGGCCACCAGCTGTTCGTCTACACGCGCAGCAAGGTGCACCCCGAGATCGCCGCCAGCGGTGCCACGCAGTGCACCAGCCCGCGCGGCGTGGCCGAGCGCGCCGACGTGATCATCACGATGGTGCCGGACACGCCGGACGTCGAGCGCGTGCTGTTCGCCGAGAACGGCGTGGCGGCAGGTCTCTCCAAGGGCAAGGTGGTGGTCGACATGAGCTCGATCTCGCCGATCGAGACCAAGGCGTTTGCCAAGCGCATCAACGAACTCGGCTGCGACTACCTCGATGCGCCGGTCAGTGGTGGTGAAGTCGGTGCCAAGGCGGCGAGCCTGACCATCATGGTCGGCGGGCCCGAGCAGGCCTTCGAGCGCGTGCTGCCGCTGTTCCAGCTGATGGGCAAGAACATCACGCGGGTGGGCGACAACGGCGACGGGCAGACCACCAAGGTGGCCAACCAGATCATCGTGGCGCTGAACATCGCGGCGGTGGGCGAGGCGCTGGTGTTTGCCAGCAAGGCCGGCGCCGACCCCGCCAAGGTGCGCCAGGCGCTGATGGGCGGCTTCGCGGCCAGCCGCATCCTGGAAGTGCACGGCGAGCGCATGATCAAGCGCACCTTCAACCCGGGTTTCCGCATCGGGCTGCACCAGAAGGACCTGAACCTCGCGCTGCAGGGCGCACGGGCGCTGGGCGTGAGCCTGCCGGGCACGGCCAACGCCGCGCAGCTGATGCAGGCCTGCGCGGCCCACGGCCTGGCCGAGAGCGACCACTCGGCGCTGGTGCGCGCCTTGGAGATCCTGGCGAAGCACGAGGTGGCCGCCGGATAATCCGCGGCCATGACGACGCCGAACCCCACACCGATCCGCGCGGGTTCCTGCGCGCTGTACGACGCGGCGGTGGCCCGCGCTGCCGGCCGAGACCACGGCGCCGTGGCTGCCGAAGCCGCCCAAGGGCCGCACGGTGGTGATCGGTGCGGGCAAGGCCGGCGGTGCGATGGCGGCGGCCGTCGATGCGCTGTGGCCGCAGGAGGCGCCGCTGTCGGGCCTGGTCGTCACGCGCTACGACCATGTGCCGCCGGCCTACAAGGCGAACCCCGGCCGCATCGAGGTCGTCGAAGCGGCGCACCCGGTGCCCGACGAGGCCGGCCGCCGTGCCGCCGAGCGCATCGCGCAGCTCGCGCAGGGGCTGACCGCCGACGATCTCGTGCTGTGCCTGATCTCCGGCGGCGGCTCGGCGCTGCTCGCTGCCGGCCGCCGGCCTCACGCTGGAGGAGAAGCAGGCGGTCAACAAGGCGCTGCTCAAGAGCGGCGCGGCGATCGACGAGATGAACTGCGTGCGCAAGCACCTCTCGGCCATCAAGGGCGGGCGTCTGGCGGTGAACTGCGCGCCGGCGCGCGTGGTCACGCTGCTGATCAGTGACGTTCCCGGCGATGCGCCCGAGGTCATTGCCAGCGGCCCGACGGTGCCCGACAGCACCACCTGCGCCGATGCGCTGGCGATCCTGAACCGCTACGGCATCGAGATCCCGCCGGCCGCGCGCGCCGGGCTGGAAAGCGGCGCCTTCGAATCGCCCAAGCCGGGCGACCCGCGATTCGCCGGCCACGAGGTGCACATGATCGCCACGCCGCGGCAGAGCCTCGAGGCCGCTGCGGCCGTGGCACGCGCCGCGGGCATCACGCCCTACATCCTGAGCGACGAGATGGAAGGCGAATCGCGCGAGGTCGGCAAGGTGCATGCGGCGCTGGCGCGCTCGGTGGCGCAGGCCGGCACGCCCTTCGCGAGGCCCTGCGTGATCCTCAGCGGCGGCGAAACCACCGTCACCGTGAAGAGCAAAGGCGGCCGCGGCGGCCGCGCCACCGAGTTCCTGCTCGGCTGCGCGATCGCGCTGCAGGGACAGCCTGGCGTGCACGTGCTGGCCGCGGACACCGACGGCATCGACGGCGTGGAAGACAACGCCGGCGCCGTCGTCACGCCTGACACGCTGGCGCGCGCGCAGGCCCAGGGCATGAAGGCGCAGGAGTTTCTCGACGCCAACAACGCCTACGGTTTCTTCGCGCCGCTGGGCGACCTCGTCGTGCCTGGGCCGACGTTCACCAACGTCAACGACTTCCGCGTGCTGCTGGTGGTCTGATCGCGATAATCGCCGGGCCGCCCGCCCGCGCCATGGATCAGTCCACGCTCATCTTCGTTCTCGCGATTCACCTGGTCTGCTCGGGCGGGCTGTACTGGCTGATCGGTCGCGCGATGCCGCCACGCAGCGGTGTCAATCGATGGGCGGTCGGCGCGGTGATGTTCGGGCTGGCCTATGGCGGCCGGCTGCTGGTGGGACAGCCGGTTCCCGCGCCGATGCAGCTGCTGCTCGATGGCGCGATGGCCGTGGCTGCGCTGCTGTTCTTCACCGGCCTGCGCGAGTTCGTCGGCAAGCCGGCCGGCCGCTGGCCGATGTTCGCCGGCTTCCTGCTCGTCTTTGTCGTTCTGCACGGCCTGCTCGTCTGGCAGTTCGGGCTCGTCGGCCGGCATGCGCTGCTCAACCTGCTGCTGGGCTCGCTGTACGGCGGCCTCGCGCTGGAGGCCTTCCGCGCGCGTGGCCACCAGCATGCCGCGCTGCGCCCGCCCTTGCTGTTCCTGGCGCTGATGATGGGCTCGCTGGCGCTGCCCACGCTGGCGCGCGGCGTGCTGATCGTCAGCGTCGGTCCGGATCCGCTGTACCGCGGCCTGTTTGCCCAGTTCTACTACGGCTACGCGTCGCTGGCCGCCGTGATGCTGGGTCTCAACCTCGTCTGGCTGGTGTTCTCGCGGCTGAATACGCAGCTGGCCGAACTCGCCTCGCGTGACCCGCTGACCCGGCTGCTCAACCGCAACGGCCTCGACGAGGTGGTGGCGCGCCACTTCGCCGCGCGCGAGACGCGGCCGGTGACGCTGCTGCAGATCGACATCGACCACTTCAAGCGCATCAACGACAGCCTCGGCCATGCCGCCGGCGACCGGGTGCTGCGCGAGGTGGCGGCGGCGCTGGCGAGCAGCGTGCGCGCCAGCGATTTCATCGCCCGCACCGGCGGCGAGGAGTTTCTCGTCGGCTGCGTGGCCGCCGACGACGGCGTGGCCTGGGCGCTGGCCGAGCGGCTGCTCGGCGCGGTGCGCCGACTCGACATCAAGGTGCCCGGTGCGAAGGTGCCGGTGCACTGCACGGTGAGCGTCGGCATCTCGGGCCGTTGCGGCCAGAAGGGCGACTGGGAGCGCTGCTGGGCCGATGCCGACCGCGCGCTCTACGCCGCCAAGGCGGCCGGGCGCGATCGCATCGTCGCCGCGTCGGCGCTGCGCGCGGATCTGCGCTGATTGAACGGTCGGCCAGCCCTTGTCGCCAACCTGCAGTTGTCGTACAACCGCTGCCGACGATCGTCTCCTGCCGAGTGACCCTTGCTGACTGATTCCCTCACCGCGCGCCGTCCCCGCAGCCTCGCCCTCGGCGTCGTCGAGGCGCTGTCCGATCGCATCCGCGACGGCCGGCTCGCGCCGGTGCCAAGCTGCCCACCGAAGCGGAGGTGATGAGCGAATTCGGCGTCAGCCGCACGGTGGTGCGCGAGGCGCTGTCGAAGCTGCAGGCTGCCGGCATGGTCGAAACCCGCCATGGCGTCGGCACCTTCGTCGTCGGCCCGGGCGATGCCTCGGCGTTCCGCATCGAGCCGCAGCAGCTCGCCACGCTGCGCGACGTGATCGCCGTGCTCGAGTTGCGCATCGGCATCGAGACCGAAGCCGCCGGCCGGCCGCACAGCGGCGCAGCGACACCAATCTCGCGGCGATGCGCCGCGCCATCGCCGAATTCGCTGCGGCGGCGGAGGAGGGGGCGCGATGCCGTCGCGGCTGATTTCCAGCTGCACACCGAGATCGCCCGGGCCACGCAGAACGAGCATTTCGCCGGGCTGATGGCCACGCTGGGGGCGCAGATCATTCCCCGGGCCCGGCTCGAGCCTGCGGCGGCCATCGATCCGCAGCGCCGGGCCTACCTGCGCCGGGTGAACGCCGAGCACGAAAGCATCGTCGACGCCATTGCGGCGCAGGATGCGGAGGCCGCGCGCGCGGCCATGCGCACCCACGGCCAACAGCCGCGAGCGGCGGCGGCGGGCGGTGGTGGATCCGCAGTAACCACTAGTCCCTGTGGCTTGAAAGACTGCCACCTAAGTTGTACGATGACTGACAACTTAAGTCGCTGTTCCACTCCACCGCCGATGCCCGCCATGAAGACACTGTTCTCCTCTGCCGCCGTCGCCCTGGCCCTCGTGATGGGCCTGCCCACTCCGGCCCAGGCCGGCCGGACAAGCCTGTCACGCTCGTCGTGCCCTTCCCGCCGGGCGGCTCGACCGACACGCTGGCGCGCACGCTCGGTGCAAGCATGCAGGCGAAGCTGGGACAGACGGTGATCATCGAGAACAAGGCCGGTGCCACCGGCACCATCGGCACCGCGCAGGTGGCGCGCGCGCCGGCCGACGGCCACACGGTGCTGGTGTCCTCGCTCGGCCCCCTCGTGATCGCGCCGCACCTGCTGAAGAACGTGCCTTATGACGCTGGCAAGGATCTCGATCTGCTCACCGTCGCCGTGCAGGCGCCCAACGTGCTGGTGGTGCCGGCCGCTTCGCCCTACAAGACCGTGGCCGACGTGATCGCCGCGGCGAAGAAGTCGCCCGACAAGCTGACCTTCGCTTCGTCGGGCAACGGTTCGTCCGACCATCTCACCGCCGAGCTGTTCTGGCTGCAGACCGGCACCAGCGGCGTTCACGTGCCCTACAAGGGCGGCGCTCCGGCGGTCAGCGACCTGCTCGGCGGCGGTGGAAGCCTCGTTCCAGAACATCAATGCGATCGTGCAGCACGTCAACGCCGGCAAGCTGCGCGCGCTGGCCGTCACCGGCTCAAGCGCTCGGCGCTGATGCCTGCGGTGCCGACGCTGGCCGAATCCGGCGTGAAGGATGCCGACGTCTACTCCTGGCAGGGCATCGCAGCGCCCAAGGGGTTGCCGGCTGACGTGAAGGCCAAGCTGCACGCCGCACTGATCGCGGCGCTGAACGACCCGGCCGTCAAGCCGAAGCTGCTCGAGGTCGGCTTCGAGATCGTGGGCAACACGCCGGCCGAGTTCGCTGCCTTCCAGGCCGCTGAATCGGCGCGCTGGAAGAAGCTGATCGAGGCCCGCAAGATCACTGCGGATTGATGGTCCGACCGAGCATGAGCCCACCCGTCATCCGCTCGCTGCAGGCGATCCCGGTCGCCGGCCGCGACAGCATGCTGCTCAACCTGAGCGGCGCGCACGGCCCGTTCTTCACGCGCAACCTGCTGATCCTCACCGACAGCGCCGGCCGCACCGGCGTGGGTGAAGTGCCCGGCGGCGAGAAGATCCGCCAGACGCTCGACGATGCGCGCGAGCTCGTGGTCGGCCAGCCGGTGGCCGCCGTGCAGGCGGTGATGCAGCGCATGCAGCAGGCCTTCGCCGACCGCGATGCCGGCGGCCGCGGGCTGCAGACCTTCGACCTGCGCACCGCCATCCACGCGGTCACCGCGGTGGAGTCGGCGATGCTCGACCTGCTCGGCCAGCATCTCGAACTGCCGGTGGCCTCACTGCTCGGCGAAGGCCAGCAGCGCGACGCGGTGGAGATGCTCGGCTATCTCTTCTTCGTCGGCGACCGTACGAAGACCGATCTGCCCTATTCGAGCGAACCCGGCGCCGACAACGCCTGGTTCCGGGCGCGCCACGAAGTGGCGACGACGCCCAGGCGGTGGTGCGCCTGGCCGAGGCGGCACGCGAGCGCTATGGCTTCAACGACTTCAAGCTCAAGGGCGGTGTGCTGGCCGGCGATGCCGAGGTGGATGCGGTGATCGCGCTGCACGAACGCTTTCCCGAGGCGCGAGTGACGCTCGACCCCAACGGCGGCTGGCTGCTGAAGGACGCCATCCGCCTCGGCCAGCGCATGCGCGGCGTGGTGGCCTATGCGGAAGACCCCTGCGGCGCCGAGCAGGGCTTCAGCGGCCGCGAGGTGATGGCCGAGTTCCGCCGCGCCACCGGGCTGCCCACGGCCACCAACATGGTCGCCACCGACTGGCGGCAGCTGGCGCATGCGCTGGCGCTGCAGTCGGTCGACATCCCGCTCGCCGATCCGCATTTCTGGACCATGGCCGGTTCGGTGCGCGTGGCGCAGACCTGCCGCGACTGGGGCCTGACCTGGGGCTCGCACTCGAACAACCACTTCGATGTCTCGCTGGCGATGTTCACCCATGTCGGCGCCGCCGCGCCGGGGAAGGTGACGGCCATCGACACGCACTGGATCTGGCAGGACGGCCAGCGCCTGACGAAGGAGCCGCTGCAGATCGTCGGCGGCCACGTGCAGGTGCCGAAGAAGCCGGGCCTGGGCATCGAACTCGACATGGGCGAGGTCGAGAAGGCTCACCAGCTCTATCGCCAGCACGGGCTGGGTGCCCGCGACGATGCGGTGGCGATGCAGTACCTGATCCCGAACTGGACCTTCGACCCGAAGCGGCCCTGCATGGTCCGCTGAGCCCCAACGACCATCAGGAGACACGATGAAGAAGCTGCTCGTCGCCACGCTGGCGACCGTTGCGCTGCACGCCTCGGCCCAGCAGTGGCCCAGCAAGCCGATCCGCATCGTCGTGCCGTACCCGCCGGGCGGCTCGTCGGACATCATCGCACGCGCCATCTCGCAGCCGCTGTCCGAGGCGCTGAAGCAGACGGTGATCGTCGAGAACAAGCCCGGCGCCAATGGCAACACCGGCACCGATGCCGTCGCCAAGAGCAACGACGGCCACACGCTGCTGCTGTGCGACACCGGCGCGCTGGCGATCACGCCCTCGGTCTACAAGCAGCTGCCGTTCGATCCGAGCAAGGATCTGCGCGGCGTGACCATGCTGGCCTACTCGCCGCACCTGCTGGTGGTGCACCCGTCGGTGAAGGCAAACAGCCTGCAGGAACTGGTGGCGCTGTCGAAGAAGGAGCCTCTGAACTTCGCCGTCACCGCGATCGGCAGTGCGCCGCACCTCGCCGGCGTCGCGGTGGAGAAGGCGACGCAGGCGCAGTGGACCTACATCCCCTACAAGGGCGGCTCGCAGGCGATCGGCGACACCGTCGCCGGCCAGACCCAGGTGCTGATGAACGGCATGCTGGCCACGCTGCCGCAGGTGCAGGCGGGCAAGCTCAAGGTGCTGGGCGTCTCCAAGGCCACGCGCGTGCCGCTGCTGGCCAGCGTGCCGACCATCGCCGAGCAGGGCGTGAAGGGCTTCGAATCGGGCACCGGGCAGGGGCGTGCTGGTGCCGGCTGCCACGCCGCCGGCGGTGGTGAACCGCCTCGCGGCCGAGCTCACCCGAATCATCCGCTCGCCCGAGGTGCGCGAGCGCCTCGTGTCGCAGGGCGCCGAGGTGTACACGATGACGCCCGCCGAGTTCGGCGGCTTCTTCGAGCGTGAGCGCAAGCACTGGGCCGGCGTGGTGGCGCAGGGCGGCGTCAAAATCGATTGATGAAGAAGCGCCGCATCCTGCAGGCCGGCCGCCTGCTGCCCTCGCTCGAAGCGCGGCTGGCCGCCGAGTTCGACACCACGCTGCTCGCGGACCAGCCCGATCCGGCGTCTTTCCTCGCCGCGCACGGCGGCGAGTTCGAGGGCTTTGTCACCTCGGCAGGCGTGGGCTACACGGCCGGGACGCTCGCGACGCTGACGAAGCTGCGCGTGATCTCCAGCTTCGGCGTCGGCCTGGACAAGCTCGACCTCGCCGCCGCGAAGGCGCGCGGCATCGCGGTGGGCTACACGCCCGATGTGCTCAACGACTGCGTGGCCGATCTGGCGATGGCGTTGATGCTCGACATCGGCCGGCGCGTCAGCGAGGCGGATCGTTTCGTGCGCCGCGGCGGCTGGACCACGCCCGGTGCGAAGAGCTTTCCGCTGGCGCGCAAGGTCAGCGGTGCCAAGCTCGGCATCGTCGGCCTCGGCCGCATCGGCCAGACGATCGCCAAGCGCGCCACCGGCTTCGAGATGGACATCCGCTACCACAGCCGCCGGCCGGTCGAAGGCGTGGTTTGGCGGCACGAAGCTTCGCTGGTCGAGCTCGCCCGCTGGTGCGACTACCTCGTGGTCATCACTGCCGGCGGCGCGGGCACGCGTCACCTCGTCAACGCCGAGGTGCTGGACGCGCTCGGCCCGCGCGGCTTCCTCGTCAACGTGGCGCGCGGTTCGGTGATCGACGAGGTCGCGCTGGTGCGCGCGCTGGCCGAGCGGCGCATCGCCGGCGCGGGGCTGGACGTCTTCGAGAACGAGCCGAACGTGCCGCGCGAGCTGTTCGAGCTCGACAACGTGGTGCTGCTGCCGCACATCGCCAGCGGCACCGAGGAAACGCGTCAGGCCATGGCCGACCGCGTCTTCGACAACCTGCAAGGCTTCTTCCGCGACGGCCGCATGGTCTCGCCCGCTCCGTTTCCCTGAAGGACTTCCGATGAGAGAGAACAAGCTGCGCACGCTGTGGGCCCACGATCAGGCGGCCGTCAACGGCTGGCTGGCCATCGCCAACAGCTTCTCGGCCGAGACCATGGCCCACCAGGGCTGGGACACGCTGACCATCGACCTGCAGCACGGCGTGGTCGACTACCCCGCGATGGTCGGCATGCTGCAGGCCATCTCGACCACGGCCACCGTGCCGATCGTGCGCGTGCCCTGGCTGGAGCCGGGCATCCTGATGAAGACGCTGGATGCCGGCGCCTACGGCGTGATCTGCCCGATGGTCAACACCCGCGAGGAGGCGCAGCGCTTCGTCGCCTACACCAGCTATGCACCGAAGGGCACGCGCAGCTTCGGCCCGGTGCGCGCGCTGCTGTACGGCGGTGCCGACTACCCGACGCATGCCAACGACACCATCGTGCGCTTCGCGATGATCGAGACGGCGCAGGCGCTGGACAACCTCGACGCCATCCTGTCGGTGGAGGGGCTGGACGCGATCTACATCGGCCCCTCGGATCTCTCGCTCGCCTTGGGTTGCAAGCCGACCTTCGACGACGTGGAGCCGAAGGTGGCGCAGGCCATCGACCACATCCTCGCGCGGGCGCAGGCCCATGGCGTGAAGGCCGGCATCCACAACGGCCGGCCCGACGTGGCGCGGGCGCGCATCGCCAAGGGCTTCCGCTTCGTCACGGTCGGTTCGGACGCCCGGCTGCTCGCGGCCGGATCACAGCAAATCCTCGCGGACATGCGCCGCAACTAAGGCACAAGACGCATGAAGATCGGATTCATCGGCCTGGGCATCATGGGCGCGCCGATGGCGGGCCACCTGCGCGCTGCCGGCCACGAGCTGTTCGTCGCCACGCGCAGCAAGCTGCCGCAGGCGTTGCTCGACGCCGGCGCGGTCGCCTGCGCTTCACCGAAGGACGTGGCCGAGCGCGCCGACGTGATCATCACGATGGTGCCGGACACGCCGGACGTCGAGCGCGTGCTGTTCGCCGAGAACGGCGTGGCGGCAGGTCTCTCCAAGGGCAAGGTGGTGGTCGACATGAGCTCGATCTCGCCGATCGAGACCAAGGCGTTTGCCAAGCGCATCAACGAACTCGGCTGCGACTACCTCGATGCGCCGGTCAGTGGTGGTGAAGTCGGTGCCAAGGCGGCGAGCCTGACCATCATGGTCGGCGGGCCCGAGCAGGCCTTCGAGCGCGTGCTGCCGCTGTTCCAGCTGATGGGCAAGAACATCACGCGGGTGGGCGACAACGGCGACGGGCAGACCACCAAGGTGGCCAACCAGATCATCGTGGCGCTGAACATCGCGGCGGTGGGCGAGGCGCTGGTGTTTGCCAGCAAGGCCGGCGCCGACCCCGCCAAGGTGCGCCAGGCGCTGATGGGCGGCTTCGCGGCCAGCCGCATCCTGGAAGTGCACGGCGAGCGCATGATCAAGCGCACCTTCAACCCGGGTTTCCGCATCGGGCTGCACCAGAAGGACCTGAACCTCGCGCTGCAAGGCGCCCGGGCCCTCGGCGTGAGCCTGCCGGGCACGGCCCACGCGGCGCAGCTGATGCAGGCCTGCGCGGCGCACGGCTTCGGCGAGAGCGACCACTCGGCGCTGGTGCGCGCGCTGGAGATCCTCGCGAAGCACGAGGTGGCCTGAGTTGCCTCAATTCCGGTCGCTGCACGCGGCCGGCCCCGGAGACCCTTTGATCCACCGCAAGACGGTTGTCAAGGGGCAGGACACATTCCGCTCCATCGAGGGACACTTCCGGGGACGACGATTGGACACCCACACCATCCTCAGCGGCGTTGCAGCACGGCCGATGCGTCCGCTGCGGCCGCGGCGTGTCGTGCCGGGTTCCGACCCGGCGCCGGCGGCAGGCGGTGCCGCGTTCTGGACGGCCTTGTTCGGCACGCCGGCGCTGGCCATCGACATCGTTGCGGGCCTGCAGGAGATCAGCCAGTGCGCGAGCTTCCGGCGGGCAGCCTGCTCGTGTCGAGCCGCGAGCCGGCACGTGAGCTGTGCCTGATCGCCCGTGGCGATGCGGCGCTGGGCAGCGCTCCGGCCGACGGCAGCTTCCACCCCGAGCGCAGCGTGCAAGGCCCGAGTTGGCTCGATGCGAGCAGTGCCCGGCTGGGCGGCATGCCGGCGCAGGATGCGGTGGCGCTCTCCGACGTGGTGCTGGTCAGCGTGCCGCGCAGCGATCTGCAGGCGCTGATGCTGCGCCACCCGGAATTGGCGCGGCGGCTGGTGGTCACGCTGGCGGGCGGGTGCATTCGCTGACCGTGGCCACGCACGACCTGATGCACAAGGATGCCGAAGGGCGCTTCGCGGCCGGTTGCTGCAGCGCTGCGCCGGCAGCGCACAGAGCGACGGCAGCGTCACCGTCTCGCTCAACGAGCGCAAGCGCGACATCGCGTCGCAACTGGCGATCACGCCCGAGACGCTGTCGCGCCTCTTGCGCCAGCTCAGCCGCAAGGGGCTGATCTACGTGACCGGCTACACCGTGAAGGTGCTCGACCTCGCCGCGCTGCGCGCACTGGCCGGCACCTGATCTTCGGTGCGGCTGCTGGCCAAGAGCAGCTGCGCCACCACCGACGCCGCGATCACCTCGGGCTCCTTGCCCGAGACGCCCAGCACGCCGATCGGGCAGTGCATGCGCGCGATCGCCTCGGGCGCGATCCCCATCGCCTCGAAACGATGCACGAAGCGAGCACGCTTGGTCTGCGAGCCGATCAGCCCGAAGAAGCCGAAGTCGCCGCGTCTCAGGATGGCCGTGGCGATGCGCAGATCGAGATCGTGCCGGTGCGTGAGCACGAGGAAGTAGGCGCCGCGCGGGGCGTCGCGCACCTCGGCTTCGGGCAGGTCGGTTGCGATCTTGCGGGTGTGGGCGGGCAGGGCGGCATCGGGCGGGAACTCGTCGTCGCGCTCGTCGATCCAGTCGACCTTCACGTTCAGCGGTGCCAGCGCGGTGACGATCGCGCGGCCCACGTGTCCGGCGCCGTGGAGCTGCAGTTCGAAGCGCGGCGCGGCCAGCGGCCATGCGGCGAGGGTTCTCGCGTTAAGCCGGCCGAAGGCCAGCGTGACGGCCCCGCCGCAGCACTGGCCCAGCGCGGGCCCCAACGGATAGTGTGCCGACTGCGGGGTGTGGTCGCCGGTGGCGAGCATGCGCCGCGCGCGTTCGATGGCCTTGAGCTCGAGGTGGCCACCGCCGATGGTGCCAGCGCACTGCGCGGCGCCGACCAGCATGCGCGTGCCGGCCTCGCGCGGGGCCGAACCCAGGGCTTCGGTCACTTCGACCACGATCGCCAGCGTGCCGTCGGCCAGCCAGCGTGCGGCGGTGTCGCGAAGCGAGTGCATGTCAGGCGCCCCCTCGCACCGCCTCGATCGCCCGCAGCAGCGCCTCGCCGGTGGCGGGGGCGCTCAGCGGCGGGTCGATGCGGTGGCCACCCACCGCCGACACCGCATCGCGCAGCGCATAGAACACCGAGAAGGGCAGCAGCAGCGGCGGCTCGCCCACCGCCTTGCTGCGATGGATGCTGTCTTCGGCATTGGCGTTGTCGAACAGGCGTACGCGGAAGTCGGCCGGGCAATCGTTGGCGGTCGGGATCTTGTAGGTGCTCGGCGCGTGCGTGAGCAACAGTCCCGTCTGCGGATGCCAGACCAGTTCTTCCATCGTCAGCCAGCCCATGCCCTGGATGAAGGCGCCTTCGACCGGCCGATGTCGATGGCCGGATTGAGCGAACGGCCGACGTCGTGCAGCACGTCGGCGCGCAACAGCCGCCATTCGCCGGTGAGCGTGTCCAGAAGCACCTCGCTGACCGCCGCGCCGTAGGCGAAGTAGTAGAAGGGCCGGCCCTGCAGCGTCTCGCGGTTCCAGCTCAGGCCCGGCGTGGCGTAGAAGCCGTCGGACCAGAGCTGCACGCGCTCCTGCCGGGCCTTCGTCGCCAGTTCGGCAAAGGGCAGGCTGCGGCCCGCCACGCTGACCACGCCGCCGGCGAAGCGCACGGCCGACGTCTCGCCGCCGAACAGCGCTGCCGCGCAGGCCGCGAGCCGCTCACGGATCTGACGTGCGGCATCCTGTGCCGCCTTGCCGTTGAGATCGCTGCCGGTAGAGGCGGCGGTGGCCGAGGTGTTGGCGATCTTGTGGGTGTCGGTGGCGGTGACGCGCACGCTCTCGAAGGGCACGCCGAGTTCATGTGCCACCACCTGCGCCACCTTGGTATTCAGCCCCTGGCCCATCTCGGTGCCGCCGTGGTTCACCAGGATGGAGCCATCGGTATAGACGTGCACCAGCGCGCCGGCCTGGTTGAAATGCTTGACGTTGAACGAGATGCCGAACTTCACCGGTGTCAGCGCGAGGCCGCGCTTGAGCACGGGGCTGCTGGCGTTGAACGCGTTCACGGCCTTGCGGCGCGCACGGTAGTCGCTGGTCGCTTCGAGCTCGGCCACCAGTTCGCGGATGACGTTGTCGTCCACCGCCTGTCCATAAGGCGTGCTCTGCCCCTGGTCGTAGAAGTTGAGCCGCCGCACGTCCAGCGCATCCTTGCCCAGCGCCCGCGCGATCGAATCGAGGATGTTCTCGATCGCGATCGCCCCCTGCGGCCCGCCGAAGCCGCGGAAGGCGGTGTTGCTCTGCGTATTCGTCTTCGCGCAGTAGCCGTGCATCGCCACGTCGGGCAGCCAGTAGGCATTGTCGAAGTGGCACAGCGCGCGGGTCATTACCGGGCCCGACAGATCCGCCGAATGGCCGGCCCGCGAGACCATCGTGATCTCGGCACCGAGCACGCGGCCTTCGTCGTCGTAGCCCACCTCGTAGGCATAGCGGAAGCAGTGGCGCCGGCCGGTGATCAGGAAGTCGTCGTCGCGATCCAGCCGCAGCTTGACCGGTCGGCCAAGCTTCTTCGCGGCCACCGCGGCCACGCAGGCGAACAGAGCCGACTGCGATTCCTTGCCGCCGAAGCCGCCGCCCATGCGCCGGCATTCCACCTGAACGTGGTGCGCATGCAGGCCGAGCGCATGCGCCACCGGTGCTGCATCTCGCTCGGATGCTGGGTGGAGCAGTGCACCAGCATGCCGTCGTTCTCGCGCGGGATGGCGTAGCTGATCTGGCCTTCGAGATAGAACTGCTCTTGCCCGCCGACCTCGAACGTGCCCCGCAGCCGCCGCGGCGCGGTGTCGATGGCCGAGCGTGCCTCGCCGCGCTGCAGATGCATCGGCGGCAGCACGTACTGGCCCTTCGCGTGCGCGTCGAGCGGGTCGATCACCGCCGGCAGCGGCTCGATCTGAAGTGCCTGCTTCGCACGTGCCGCCACGCGCCGCGCGACCTCGCGCGTGCGCGCGATCACCGCGAAGACCGGCTGGCCGAGGTAACGGACCTCGCCGCGAGCGAGGATCGGATCGTCCTTGACGATGGAGCCGCAGTCGTTGACGCCCGGAATGTCGTCGGCGGTGAGGATCGCGACCACGCCGGGCTCGGCGCGCAGCGCGTCGAGCGTGATGCCCTTGAGCACGCCATGCGCCACCGGCGAGAGGCCCAGCGCACAGTGCAGCGTGCCGGCGAGCTCGGGCAGATCGTCCACGTAGGGCGCCGCGCCGGCCACGTGCAGGTGCGCCGATTCGTGCGGGCGGCCGATACCCACCTGCGCGGTGCTGGCGGCGATCACGTCGGAATCGATGGGCTTGTTCATCTCAGGCCGCCTCGTGGGCGAGGGAGGCGAAGACGTTGAGCGCTTCGGCCGGCAACGGATCGTGCAGCCGCGTCTCCAGCCAGAAGCGGCGCAGCAGGTTGGCCGCCACGCGCATGCGGTGCTCGGCGCTTGCGCGCAGGTCGGTCAGCGGCTTGAAGTCCTGCGCCAATGCGGCCTGCGCGGCACGGAGGCTGGCTTCGTTCCACGGCTGGCCGAGCAACGCCGCTTCCGCATGCGCGGCGCGTTTCACGATCGCCGCCATGCCGCCGAAGGCGAGGTGCACGCTGCGCACCACTTCGCCGTCGAGTTCGATCGCGAAGCCGGCGCAGATCGCCGAGATGTCGCAGTCGAAGCGCTTGCTGATCTTGTAGCCACGCACCTGCCGCTCCGCCGATGCCAGCGGCACCACGATCGCCTTCACGAATTCGCCGGGTTCGAGCCGGTTCTTCATGTAGTCGACGTAGAAGTCGGGCAGCGGCATGCAGCGGATGTGGTGGCCGCGGCGCAGTTCGATCTGCGCATCCAGCGCCATCAGGATCGGCGCGCTGTCGCCGATCGGCGAGCCGTTGGCGAGGTTGCCGCCCATCGTGCCGGCATGGCGCACCGGCGGCGACGCGAAGCGCAGCCATACGTCGGTCAGCGACGGCCAGCGCTGCACCAGCACGCGCCAGGCGTCTTCCAGCGACGCGCCGGCGCCGATGCGCAAGCTGCCGTCGCGCTCCTCGATCGTGCGCAGTTCCGCCACGCCGCCGAGGTAGAGGATCTCGCCCAGATCGCGGAACTGCTTGTTCACCCACAGGCCGATGTCGGTGGCGCCGGCCAGCAGCCGGGCGTCGGGCACGGCGAGCCGCAGTGCCGCGAGGTCTTCCAGCGTGCGCGGCGCGAAGAAGCGATCGCCGTACTGGAAGGTGTCGCCCGAGGCGATCGTCTTCAGCGCCGCCACCACCGGCGTGGTGTCCAGGGCCACCGCCGGCAACTCGAACATGCGCTGGCCGGCATCGAGGATGGGCCGGTAGCCGGTGCAGCGGCAGAGGTTGCCGGAGAGATCGTCGGCCAGCGCACGGCGCGTCGGCGTGCTGCCGCACGCCCGGTGGCGCTCGTAGCCGGCCCACAGGCTCATCACGAAGCCCGGCGTGCAGAAGCCGCATTGCGAGCCGTGGCACTCCACCATCGCCTGCTGCACCGGGTGCAGCGCCGCGTCCGGCGTCATCGCTTTCAGGTCTTCCACGGTGAACAGCGCCTTGCCGTCCAGCGTCGGCATGAATTGCAGGCAGGCGTTCACCGTCTCCAGCTTCAGGCCGCGAATCGCGTTCGTCTCGCCGGGCGCGGCCAGCGTGCCCAGCACCACCGTGCAGGCGCCGCAATCGCCCTCGTTGCAGCCTTCCTTGGTGCCGGTGCAGCGGGCGTCCTCGCGCAGCCAGTCGAGCACGCTGCGTGTCGGTGCGGCGTCGTCGACCTCGACGATCTGGCCGCGGTGGAAGAAGCGGATCGGACGGATGGTCATCGTGGGGGAGCCGGGCGGGTGCGTCAGCGCGAAGGTACGCCGATCCGGCCCGCCGCGTATGTCGTCGCGTGGATAACACCTATCATCGCAGCGCTATGACGCAGCGCGCCGAAACCGACAAGATCGAGCTCCATCTCATCCGGGTGTTGCAGACCTTGATCACCGAACGCAGCGTCTCCCGTGCCGCGATGCGGCTGCGCAGCACCCAGCCGGCGGTGAGTGCGCAGCTCAAGCGGCTGCGCGCCCTCACCGGGGATCCGCTGCTGGTGCGCTCGGGCAACGGCATGACGCCCACCGACACCGCCTTGCAACTCCTGGACCCGGCCAGCCGCCTGCTGCAGGATGCCGACCGCCTCTTCAGCCCGCGCGCCCGCGCCCAGGGTTTCGATCCGGCGCAGAGCACGCTGACCTTCCGCATCGCCGCGAGCGACTACCTCGATCCGCTGTTCCTGCCCGAACTGGTGGCGCACCTGCAGCGCCAGGCGCCGAATGCGCGGCTGGAGCTGCTGCCTCTCTCTGGCGCCTTCGACTACCGCCGCAGCCTCGCGCAGGGGCAGGTCGATCTGGTGATCGGCAACTGGCTGGAGCCGCCGGGCGAACTGCACCTGGGCCGGCTGATGTCCGACGAGATCGTCTGCCCGGTGGCCGAGGATCACCCCGCCGCGCGGCTGAACGCCCGCACCTGGACGGCCGAGCGCTACCTCGGCTGCCAGCACGTGGCACCGACCCCGCTGCATGGCACCACGCCCGGCGTGATCGACGACCACCTCGCTTCGCTGGGCCTGAAGCGCGACGTGGTGGTCAAGAGCGCGCACTTCAGCCTGATCCCGCTGATGGTGGCGCAGAGCCTCTTGGTGCTGACCACCGGGCGCCTCTTCTGCACGCGCTACATCGACAGC
This sequence comes from Piscinibacter aquaticus, assembly GCA_007994965.1. Taxonomy (GTDB): domain Bacteria; phylum Pseudomonadota; class Gammaproteobacteria; order Burkholderiales; family Burkholderiaceae_C; genus Piscinibacter; species Piscinibacter aquaticus. Next base: position 757,825 of record VOPW01000001.1, read on the forward strand.
CTGCCGGTGCGCATCGTGCGCTGCCCGGTGGCCTTCCGCCGCTGACCTATTACCAGCTCTGGCACGAGCTGACGCACGCCTCCGCCGCCAACCGCTGGCTGCGCGAGCAGGTGCGCGAGGTGGCGCGCAACGTGGCGGCGCATGGCCTGCCCGCACGGGGCCGCGCATGACGAAGCGAATCGCGCTTCGCGGCGACCTGCTCGACTTCACGGCCGAGCCGGACTGGGGCGTGACGGAGTCGCCCGCGGTGCGTTTTCGCCCCGACCACTGGCTGCTGATCGAAGACGGCCGCATCGCTGCGGTGCAGGCCGAGGCGCCGGGCGACGACTGGCCGCGCGAGGACCATGCCGGCCGGCTGATCCTGCCCGGCTTCATCGACACCCACGTGCACAGCCCGCAGCTCGACGTGATCGGAAGCTACGGCAGCGAACTGCTCGACTGGCTGAACACCTACACGTTCCCGGCCGAGCGGCGCTACGCCGACCCCGAGTTGGCGGCCAGCGGCGCGGCGCTGTTCCTCGCTGCGCTGCTGGCGCACGGCACCACGGCGGCGGTGGTGTTCCCGACGGTGCACAAGGTCTCGGCCGATGCGCTCTTTGCCGGCGCGGCCGAGCGCGGCATGCGCCTGATCGCCGGCAAGGTGCTGATGGACCGCCACGCCCCCGATGGCCTGCGCGACGACGTGGTGCAGGCCGAGGCCGATTGCCGCGAGCTGATCGCACGCTGGCACGGCCGCGACCGCCTCGCCTATGCGGTGACGGTGCGCTTCGCGCCGACCAGCACGCCGGCGCAGCTGGCGATGGCCGGCCGGCTGTGCGCCGAAGACCCGACGCTGTACCTGCAGACCCACGTCGCCGAGAACCGCGACGAGGTGCGCTGGGTGCGCGAGCTGTTCCCCGAGGCGCGCAGCTACCTCGACGTCTATGCCCGCGCCGGGCTGCTGCATGCGCGCAGCGTGCTCGCCCACGGCATCTGGCTCGACGATGCCGACCGCGCGGCGCTGCGCGAATCGGGCGCGCAGATCGCGCACAGCCCGTCGTCCAACCTCTTTCTCGGCAGCGGCCTGTTCGACTGGCGCGCCGCCGAAGCTGCCGGCGCCGCGGTGACGCTGGCCAGCGACGTCGGTGGCGGCACCAGCCTGTCGATGCTGCGCACCATGGCCGATGCCTACAAGGTGCAGGCGATGGCGCACCAGCGGCTGACCGCCTGGAAGGCCTTGCACGCCTCCACGCGCGGTGCAGCGCAGGCGCTGTCGTTGGGCCACGAGATCGGCTCGCTGGAGCCGGGCCATGCCGCCGACCTGTGCGTGTGGGACTGGGCCGCCGGCCCGGTCGCGCAGCAGCGCATGGCGGTGGCGCGCGGTTTGCATGAGAAGGTGTTCGCATGGCTGACGCTCGGCGACGAGCGCTGCCTGGTGACGAGCATCGTGAACGGCGCGGTGCGATACCAGCGCTGAACGAGGAGACGAGCATGCTGCGACTGGAGCTGATCGACATCAGCAAGCAGTACCCGGCCGTGAAGGCCAACGACCGCGTCAACCTGCGCGTCAAGCCCGGCGAGATCCATGCCGTGCTCGGCGAGAACGGGGCCGGCAAGTCGACGATGATGAAGATGATCTACGGCGCGGTCCGCCCCGACGAGGGCGAGATCCGCTGGAACGGCCAGCCTGTGCAGATCGCATCGCCGGCGCAGGCGCGCCAGCTCGGCATCAGCATGGTCTACCAGCACTTCAGCCTGTTCGACACGCTGACCGCGGCCGAGAACGTCTGGCTCGGGCTGGGCAGGAGCCTCTCGCTCGCGCAGGTGATCGAGCGCATCAACGAGGTCGCGGCGAGCTATGGCCTGGATGTCGACCCGCTGCGGCCGGTGCACACGCTCTCGGTGGGCGAGCGCCAGCGCGTGGAGATCGTGCGGGCGCTGCTGACCAAGCCGAAGCTGCTGATCCTCGACGAACCCACCTCGGTGCTGACGCCGCAGGCGGTCGACAAGCTCTTCGTCACGCTGCGCCAGCTTGCCAACGAGGGCTGCTCGATCCTCTACATCAGCCACAAGCTCGACGAGATCCGCGCGCTGTGCCACCACTGCACGGTGCTGCGCGGCGGCAAGGTCACCGGCGAGGTCGACCCGACGCAGGAGACCAACGCCAGTCTCTCGCGCCTGATGATCGGCGCCGAGCCGCCGCAGCTGCAGCACATCCAGGCGAAGCTGGGCAGCACGGTGCTGGAGGTCAGGGGCCTGTCGGTCCCCAAGGCCGATCCGTTCTCCACCGCCTTGAGCGACATCGGCTTCACCGTGCGCGCCGGCGAGATCGTCGGCATCGCCGGCGTCTCCGGCAATGGCCAGCAGGAGCTGATGGCCGCGCTCTCCGGCGAAGACCTGCGCGCGCCCTCGGGCTCGATCCAGCTCTTCGGCCGGGACATCGCCCATGACTCGCCGCGCAAGCGCCGCAAAGGAAGGCCTGCACTTCGTGCCGGAAGAGCGCCTCGGCCGCGGCGCGGTGCCGACGCTGTCGCTGGCGCAGAACACGCTGCTCACGCGCACCGGCACGGTGAATCGCTCCGGCTGGATCCGCACCGGCGAGGTGAAGGCGCTGGCCGAGGCGCTGATCAAGCGCTTCAACGTCAAGGCCGGCGGGCCGCAGGCGGCGGCCAAGAGCCTGTCGGGCGGCAACCTGCAGAAGTTCATCGTCGGCCGCGAGATCGATGCCGATCCGAAGCTGCTGATCGTCTCGCAGCCCACCTGGGGCGTGGACGTGGGTGCGGCGGCGCAGATCCGCGGCGAGCTGCTGGCGCTGCGCGACAAGGGCTGTGCGCTGCTCGTCGTGAGCGAGGAGCTCGACGAGCTGTTCGAGATCTGCGACCGGCTGGTGGTGATCGCGCAGGGCCGCGTCTCGCCCAGCGTGGACACCTCGAAGGCGACGATCGAAATGATCGGCGAGTGGATGTCGGGGCTGTGGAACAAGGAGGCCGTCCATGCTGAAGCTTGAAGCCCGGCCCGAGCCGTCGAAGCTGATGTCGATCGCCTCGCCGCTGCTGGCGCTGGCGATCACGGTGGTGATCGGCACCCTGCTGTTCATCGCGCTGGGCAAGGATCCGGTGCGCGGCCTGCAGGTGTTCTTCGTCGAGCCGGTGAAGAGCGCCTATGCGCTGTCGGAGCTGGCGATGAAGGCCACGCCGCTGCTGCTGATCGCGCTCGGCCTCGCGGTGTGCTTCCGCCCAATGTGTGGAACATCGGCGCCGAAGGCCAGTTCGTGATCGGCGCGATCTTCGCCGGCGGCATGGCGATGCAGGCCGGGCCCGACACCGGCCGCTGGTTCGTCATCGCGGTGCTGCTGGCCGGCGTGGTGGGCGGCATGGTCTGGGCCGGCATCGTCGCGCTGCTGCGCGACCGCTTCAACGCCAGCGAGATCCTCGTCAGCCTGATGATGGTCTACATCGCCGACATGGTGCTGGGCTACCTCGTCTACGGGCCGTGGAAGGACCCGGCCGGCTACAACTTCCCGCAGACCATCACCTTCCTGAAGAGCACGCAGGTGCCGCGGCTGGTGGATGGCTTTCGCGTCAACATCGGCCTGCTGATCGCGCTGTTCGCCGTGCTGGCGTTCTGGGTGCTGCTGTTTCGCACCTACGCCGGCTTCCAGCTGCAGGTGGGCGGCCTCGCGCCGCATGCCGCGCGTTATGCCGGCTTCTCGTCGCGCAAGGCGCTGTGGACGGCGCTGCTGCTGTCGGGTGGCATGGCGGGCTGGCCGGAGCACTGGAAGTGGCCGGGCCGCTGGCGCAACTCACGCCGCACGTGCCGGCCGGCTACGGCTTCGCGGCCATCATCGTCGCCTTCGTCGGCCGGCTGCATCCGGTGGGGGCGATCTTCGCGGCCATCCTGATGAGCATGTTCTACATCGGCGGCGAGCTGGCGCAATCGCGCCTGGGCCTGCCCAAGTCGCTGACCGGCGTGTTCCAGGGGCTGCTGCTCTTCACGCTGCTGGCGTGCGACACGCTGATCGCCTACCGGCTGCGCTGGAAGCCGGCGCAGCCGAAGGTGGCGAAGCTCGCCGCTGCCAGCACCCCGAAGGAGGCCTGAGATGGACGCTTTCGCACTCCTGCTCGCCGCCACCTTCAATGCCGGCACCGTGCTGGCGATCGCCGCACTCGGCCTGCTGATCAACGAACGCGCCGGCATCGTCAACCTCGGTGCCGAGGGCATGATGCTGGTCGCGGCCATCGCCGGCTTCGCCACCGCGGTGCACACCGGCAACGACTGGCTGGCCTTCGGCGCCGGGGCGCTGGCAGGCGCGTTGCTGGCCGCTGCCTTCGGCGTGCTGGTGATCTGGCTGAATACCAACCAGTACGCCACCGGCACGGCGCTGAGCCTGTTCGGCGCCGGCTTCTCGGCCTTCGCCGGCATCCTGTACACGCAGGAGAAGCTTTCCGAGCGGCCGCACTTCCAGATCCCCGGCGGCCGACATCCCGTTCTTCGGCCCGGCGATGTTCAAGCAGCATCCGATGGTCTACCTCGCGGTGCTGCTGACGATCGCCATCGCACGGTTCCTCTACCGCTCGCGCGCCGGTCTGGTGCTGCGCGCGATCGGCGAATCGCCCGAATCGGCGCATGCGCTGGGTTATCCGGTGCGGCGCATCCGGCTGCTGGCGGTGGTGGTGGGCGGTGCGCTGTGCGGCGTGGCGGGCGCCTACATCTCGGTGATCTACACGCCGCTGTGGGTGGAAGGGATGATCGCCGGCAAGGGCTGGATCGCGCTGGCGCTGACCACCTTCGCGACGGCGGCCGGCACGCGTCCTGCTTGGTGCCTATCTGTTCGGCGGGGTGACCATGCTGCAGTTCCACCTGCAAGGCGAGGGCGTGCAGATCGCCAGCCAGTTCCTGACGATGCTGCCCTACGTGGCCACCATCGTGGTGCTGGTGCTGATCTCTCGCAACGCGAACTTCATCAAGGTCAACATGCCGGCATCGATCGGCAAGCCCTTCTTCCCCGGTTCGTGACGGGCCCATAATTTCGCGCTTTCCCGCTCCCTCGCATCTCAACCTGGAGTCGACATGACGTTTCACAGCAAGCGTTCCCTGATCAAGCTGGCCGGCTGGAGCACGCTCGCCGCCACCGCCGCCCTGGTGGGCTGCGGCAAGAAGGAAGAGCCGGCGCCGCAGGCCGCGGCGCCCGCCGCCTCGCCGGTGGCCGCCGCCCCGGCCAAGCCCGAGCCGCTGAAGATCGCCTTCGCCTACGTCGGCCCGGTGGGCGACGGCGGCTGGACCTTCGCCCACGACAACGGCCGCAAGGCGGTGGAGAAGGAGTTCGGCGATAAGGTCGTGACGACCTTCGTCGAGAAGGTGCCCGAGGCCGCCGACGCCGAGCGCGTGTTCCGCGACATGGTCGGCCAGGGCAACAAGCTGATCTTCGGCACCACCTTCGGCTACATGGAGCCGATGCTCAAGGTCGCCGCCGACGCCAAGGACGTGAAGTTCGAGCATGCCACCGGCTACAAGCAGGCCGAGAACATGCGCACCTACGACAGCCGCACCTACGAGGGCGCGTACATGGCCGGCATCATCGCCGGCGCGATGACCAAGTCGAACACGCTGGGCGTGGTCGGCTCGATCCCCATCCCCGAGGTGATCCGCAACATCAACAGCTTCACGATGGGCGCGCAGTCGGTCAACCCGAAGATCAAGACCAAGGTGGTCTGGGTCAACGAGTGGTTCAACCCGCCCAAGGAAACCGAGGCCGCGCAATCGCTGCTCAACGGCGGCGCCGACGTGCTGTTCCAGAACACCGACTCGTCGGCCGTGCTGCAGACCGCCGGCAAGGCCAAGAAGTACGCCTTCGGCTGGGACAGCGACATGAGCGCCTACTCGCCCGAGGCGCACCTCGCCTCGGCGGTGATCAACTGGGGCCCGTACTACATCAAGGCCACGAAGGACGCGCTGGAAGGCACCTGGAAGGGCAACGAGGCCTCGTGGTGGGGCGTCAAGGAAGGCACGATCGACATCGTGTCGATCTCCGACAAGGTGCCCGCCGACATCAAGGCCAAGGTCGAGACCGTCAAGGCCGGCCTGAAGGACGGCAGCTTCGCGATCTGGAAGGGCCCGATCGTCGGCCAGGACGGCAAGGAGATCCTCGCCAAGGACGTGGTCGCCGACGACAAGTTCCTCGGCGGCATCAAGTTCTACGTCAAGGGCGTCGAGGGCAAGGTCCCCGGCGACAAGTGATGGTCGAACGGCGCTTCGCCCACCCGGTGCTCGACGCATCGGCGCTGGGTGATGCGCCGGTCGCCGTGCGTGCTCGGCGACGAAATCGTGATCTGGCGCGACGCGGCCGGCGTGCCGCGTGCCGCGCCCGACCGCTGCCCGCACCGCGGCACCCGGCTCTCGCTGGGCCGCGTCTGCGAGGGCAGATCGAATGCCCGTACCACGGCTGGCGCTTCGATGGCGCCGGCCGCTGTGTCTCCATCCCCGCGCTGCCGGGGTTTGCGCCGCCGGCCTCGCACGGCCTGTCGACGTTGGGCCTGACCGAGGCGCACGGCCTGCTCTGGTTGCAGCTCGAAGCCGATGCACCGCTGCCGCGCTTCGACGCCGAGGCCGATGCGAAGCTGCGCAAGCTCAACGTCGGCCCCTACGACGTGGCGGCCAGTGCGCCGCGCATCGTCGAGAACTTTCTCGACCTCGCCCACTTCGGCTTCGTACACGAGGGCTGGCTGGGCGATCGCGCGCATGCGCAGCTGGGCGACTACCGCGTCGAGCCCACCGCCACCGGCTTCGTCGCCAGCGGCTGCCGCGCCCGGCAGCCGAAGAGCAACCGGCTGTCCAGCGAAGGCAGCTGGGTCGACTACCGCTACGAAGTCACCTCGCCGTGGAGCGCGGTGCTGACCAAGCTGCCGGAGAAGCAGGGCGGCTACCGCGACGAGATCGGCCTCTTCGTCTGCCCGGGCGACGAAGAATCGAGCCGCGTCTGGTTCCGCATGGCGCTGACCGACTTCGACTCCAGCGACGACGAGATCCGCGCCTTCCAGCACACCATCTTCACGCAGGACCAGCCGGTGCTCGAGTCGCAGCGTCCCAAGCGCCTGCCCTTGACCAGCGGCGAAGTGCACTGCGCGGCCGATCGCAGCTCGGCGGCCTACCGCCGCTTCCTGCGCGACACCGGCGTCACCTTCGGAGTCCTGTCATGAGCTTCACCGCCTTCGATGCGATTCCGCGCGATCGCCTGCCCGCCTTGCTGCGCACCATGCCCAAGGCCGAGCTGCACCTGCACATCGAAGGCTCGCTCGAGCCGGAGCTGATCTTCGCGCTGGCCCAGCGCAACGGCGTGGCGCTGCCCTATCCGAGCGTGGAGGCACTGCGTGCGGCCTATGCCTTCACCGACCTGCAGAGCTTCCTCGACATCTACTACGCCGGCGCCAGCGTGCTGCTGAAGGAGCAGGACTTCTTCGACATGGCCTGGGCCTACCTGCAGCGCGCCGCGGCCGACAACGTGCTGCATGCGGAGATCTTCTTCGACCCGCAGACACACACCGCGCGCGGCGTGCCGTTCACCACGGTGATCCAGGGCCTGGAGCATGCCCGCCGACGCGCGCACCAGGAACTGGGCATCAGCGCGAAGCTGATCCTATGCTTCCTGCGCCACCTCAGCGAAGACGAGGCGATGGCCACGCTCGAGGAGGCGTTGCCGCACAAGCACCACTTCATCGGCGTGGGCCTGGACAGCAGCGAGCGCGGCCACCCGCCCGAGAAGTTCGCCCGCGTCTTCGCCAAGGCGCACGAGGCCGGCCTGCACATCGTGGCCCATGCCGGCGAGGAGGGGCCACCCGAGTACATCCGCAGTGCGCTGGACGTCTTGAAGACGGAGCGCATCGACCACGGCGTGCGCAGCCTCGAAGACCCCGCGCTGGTGCAGCGCCTCGCACGCGAGGGCGTGCCGCTGACGGTGTGCCCGCTGTCGAACGTGAAGCTGTGCGTCTTCGAGACGCTGGCCGATCACAACCTGCCGGCGCTGCTGGCGGCAGGCCTCAAGGCCACCGTCAACTCCGACGATCCGGCCTATTTCGGTGGCTACGTCAACCAGAACTTCGTCGAGACCTTCGCCGCGCTGCCGCAACTCGGCGCGCGCGAGGCCTACACGCTGGCACGCAACAGCTTCGAGGCCAGCTTCGCCGATGCCGGCGCCAAGTCGCACTGGATCAACCAGCTCGAACGGCGTTCGAGGAGGCCGCGGCCGCTCAGTGAAGCGTGGCGCCGGCGGCGCACGCGCATGGCGCCGATTGCTCGGTGCAGGCGCTCATCAGCTGCCAGCGCGCGCAGACAGACCGAGCGCAATGCGCTGGAACGACTCGCTCAGCGCGCCGTGCTCGGCCAGCATCTCCAGGTTGCGCCCGATCTTCGCGCCCATCAGCAGGCGCTGCTCGGGGTGGATGTCGGCCTGCAGCGCCTGCGCATAGCCGGTCATCAGCGCCATCGTGCCGGCGAGCACGGCTTCCACGCTGGGCAGCTCGTGCTCTTCGGTGAGGTGTGGGTCGGTCGGGGGCATGGCCATTCTCCTTGGGCCGCATCTTCCTGCAAATGAGAACCATTCGCAAGTAGACCGCATCCTGACCACGGAATTGGCCGGCCGCCGCCTCGGCGACAATCAGGCCTGCAAAGCGGCAGTGCTCCCTGCCGCTTTGTGCTTTTCATCCGGAGCCATGTAGAGGACCACCATGTACAAAAACCTCGCCCGCGCGGCTGCGCTTGCCGCTGCGTTGCTGAGTCCCTTCCACACCCCTGCCCAGACGAAGCCGCCGCTCAAGGTGGGCTTCGTCTACGTCAGCCCGGTCGGCGAGGCCGGCTGGAGCTTCCAGCACGATCTCGGCCGCCGCGAGATGGAGCGCGTGCTCGGCGCGAAGGTGAAGACCACCGTCGTCGAGGCCGTGGCCGAAGGCGCCGATTCCGAGCGCGTGATGCGCGATCTGGCCGCGCAAGGCCACCAGCTGATCTTCGCGACCAGCTTCGGCTATCTGGAGCCGGCACTGCGCGTGGCCGCCGAGTTTCCGCAGGTGAAGTTCGAGCACGCCGGCGGCTACAAGACCGCGGCCAACCTGAACACCTACAACGCGCGCTACTACGAGGCGCGTTATCTCGCCGGCTGGCTGGCCGGCAAGGCGAGCAAATCGGGCATCGCCGGTTACGTGGCCGGCTTTCCGGTGCCGGAGGTGGTGCAGGGGATCAACGCCTTCGCGATCGGCATGCGCGAGGGCCAACCCGAAGGCGCAGGTGCGCGTGCTGTGGCTCAACGCCTGGTTCGACCCGGCGCGCGAGCGCGAGGCGGCACAGGCGCTGATCAACCAGGGGGCCGACGTGCTCACCAACCACAGCGGCTCGCCCGCCGTGCCGCTGGCCGCGCAGGCCGCCTTCAGGACAAGGGCGTGCGCGTGATCGCCTACCAGAGCGACATGCGCGCCTTCGCACCCGATGCGCAGCTGGCCGCCGTGACCCACCACTGGGGCGGCTACTACACGCAGGTGGCGCAGTCGGCGATCGACGGCCGTTGGCAGCCGAAGCCGGTGTGGGCCGGCATGAAGGACGGCCTGGTGCAGCTCAGCGCGATCGATCCTTCGTTGCCGAAGGAGTTGCGCACCCAGCTGGAGGCGCGCCGCAAGGCGGTGGTCGCCGGCAAGCTGCAGCCCTTCTCAGGCCGGCTGCTCGACAGCGTCGGCCGCGAGCGCCAGCCGGCGGCACGATGGACGATGCGGCCATCGCGACGATGAACTGGCTCGCCGCCGGCGTGGTCGGCACGCTGCCCTGATCAGGCGGCGAGGCGTGCGGCGTTGGCGCCGAAGGCGTAGGCATCCATCCCCAGGCAGCCGTAGGTGACGCTCTCGTGCAGCCGCCGCGGCGCCGCCTCGCGCCCGCCGGCGCCCGCCGCCACGTACCAGGGCAGCAGGTGCTCGTCGGTCGGGTGCATGTCCACCGCGTGCGGCGCACGGCTGCGGTAGGCGAAGAGGGCGTCCCAGTCGCGCTCGGCACCGCGCGCGGCCATCCAGTCGCGGAAGGCCCGGCTCTCGGCGATCTCCGGCGCGTCGACCGGCCCGCGCATGCCGGTGCCGAACACGCGGCGCAGGTTGTGCGTGATGCTGCCGCTGGCGAGGATCAGCACGCCGTCATCGGCCAGCGGCGCGAGCGCCTGGCCGAGCGCGAACTGCTGCGCCGGTGTCTGCGTCGGCACGAAGGCCAGCGGCAGCACCGGGATGTCGGCGTCGGGGAAGAGGTAGCGCAGCGGCGTCCAGTTGCCGTGGTCCAGCCCGCCTTGAGGGCTGACGTGCACCGGCAATCCAGCCGCGTCCATCAAGGCGACCACACGCTCGGCCAGCGCCGGTGCGCCGGGCGCGTCGTAGCGCAGCGTGTAGAGCGCCGGATCGAAGCCGCCGAAGTCGTACACCGCCTCGTGGCGCTCGGCGGCCAGCAGCACCGGCGCACGCGCCGCGGTGTGCGCCGAGATGGCGACGATGGCCTTCGGGCGTCCGAAGGCCGCCGCCGCGCGGCCCCAGTGCCTGCATGAAGGCACCGGCGGCGCCCGGCTCCAACGCCGTCATCGGCGAGCCGTGAGAGACGAAGAGAGCGGGCAGGCGGTTCGAGTCCATGACCCGGATTTGACGCCCGCACCGCCGGGCGCAAGCTCAGCGCGTTTGCACGCAGCGTTCAGCGCGCCTGCCAGTGGGCACTGCCGGCGGCCAGCCGGTGCAGCAGCGTGATCGCCTGCTTCACCGTGGCCTCGGTGGGTTGCGCCTGCAGCTGGTCGAGGAAGGCCGAGACTGCGCGGTCGGCCGGGCCGCTGCTGCTCACGTAGCGCATCGACCACTCGGGAAATCGCGCCACCTCGATCGGCGCGCGGTACAGCGGCGTGATCCGCTCGTGGCGGCGGTCGCCCTGGATGCGCTCGAAGCACTGGTCGATGGCTTCCGGCTCGCCTTCGAGCACCTGCAGGAAGCGGCCGTCGTAATGCAGCAGCGCGCCGGTGACGCCGCGGCTGCGGTTGCGCTGGCGGGCGCCCTCCAGCAGCCGGTCGATATCGGCCGGCGCCATCTCGCCGGTCGCCCGGCTCATGTACAGCAGGCACTGCAGACCGCTCATGGATGGCACTGTAGAACGCGCCGCGTCACCGCGGTCATCCCCTGATGGCGTCACGCTGAGCATTCCCTCACGTTCCCGTGGTGCCCACGGCTCGTGGCACAGTCGCGCGCATGTCATCTTCCGCCACCCCGCCCTCCGCCTCGCTCGCCACGCTCGCACGGCGCCAGATGGCGCGCGACTTCCGCGCCGGCGAACTGCGCCTGCTGGTGGTGGCGGTGATGCTGGCGGTGGCCGCGCTGACTGCGGTGGCCTTCTTCGCCGACCGCATCAACAGCGGCCCGGCCCGCGACGCCCGGCAGATCCTCGGCGGCGACGCGATCGTGGCCAGCGACCAGCCGCCGCCAGCCGGCTTTGCCGACAAGGCCGCGGCGCTCGGCCTGAAGCATGCGCTGACGACCACCTTCCCGACCATGGGCCGCGCCGCCGATGCACAAGGCGGTGCCACGCGGCTGATCACCGCCAAGGCGGTGTCGGAGGCCTACCCGCTGCGCGGCAAGCTGCGCCCGGCCGATGCGCCCGGCGGCGAAGACCGCGAAGTGGCTGCGGCGCCCGAGGCCGGCACGGTGTGGGTGGATGCGGCCATCCTCAGCTCGCTCGGCCTGAAGATCGGTGACCCGCTGCTGCTCGGCGATGCCAGCCTGCGCATCGCCCGCATCATCGTCATCGAGCCCGACCGCGGCGCCGGCTTCCTCGGCTTCGCGCCGCGGGTGATGCTGAACCAGGCCGACCTGCCGGCCACCGGGCTGATCCAGCCGGCCAGCCGCGTGACCTACCGCTTCGCCGTGGCCGCGCCCGGCGCCAGCGAGACGCCGGTGCGCGCCTTCGTGCAGTGGGCCGAGGACGAGATCAGGCAGCGCGACCTGCGCGGCATCCGCCTCGAATCGGTGGCCACCGGCCGGCCGGAGATGCGCCAGACGCTCGACCGCGCCGAGAAGTTCCTCAACCTCGTCGCGCTGCTCGCCGCGCTGCTGGCCGCGGTGGCGGTGGGCATCGCCGCGCGCGACTTCGCCAGCCGCCATCTCGACGACTGCGCGATGCTGCGCGTGCTCGGCCAGCCGCAGCGGCGCATCGCGCTGCTGTATCTGATCGAGTTCGTCGGCGTGGGGCTGGTGGCCAGCGTGCTCGGTGTGGCGCTGGGCTTCGTCGTGCACCATGTGTTCGTCTGGTTGCTGGCCGGGCTGGTCGATGGGGCCCTGCCGGCGGTGGGCTGGTGGCCGGCGGCCTTCGGCCTCGGCGTGGGCATGACGCTGCTGCTCGGCTTCGGCCTGCCGCCGGTGCTGCAACTCGCCCGCGTGCCGCCGCTGCGCGTGATCCGCCGCGATGTCGGCGCGCTGAAGCCGGCTTCGCTGGCGGTGCTGGCCGCGGGTGCGGCGGGCTTCGTCGCGCTGCTGATGGCGGTGTCCAGCGATCTCAAGCTCGGCCTGATCGCGGTGGGCGGCTTCGCCGCCGCGGTGGCGCTGTTCGCGCTGCTGTCGTGGCTCGCGGTGCAGGCCCTGCGCCGTGCCGTGCCGGAGTCGCGCGCGCCGCGCTGGCTGGTGCTCGCCACGCGCCAGATCGCCGCGCGGCCGGCCTTCGCGGTGCTGCAGGTGTCGGCGCTGTCGGTGGGCCTGCTCGCGCTGGTGCTGCTGGTGCTGCTGCGCACCGACCTGATCGGCAGCTGGCGCGAGGCCACGCCGCCGGATGCGCCCAACCGCTTCGTCATCAACATCCAGCCGGAGCAGGGCGAGGCCTTCCAGCAGAAGTTGAAGGACGCCGGCATCGCGCGCTACGACTGGTACCCGATGATCCGCGGCCGGCTGGTGGCGATCAACGGTCAGAGCGTGCGCCCGGAAGACATGGCCGAGGAGCGCGCCAAGCGCCTGGTGGACCGTGAGTTCAACCTCAGCCACACCGCCACGCTGCCGCCGCACAACCAGCTCGATGGCGGCCGCTGGACGCCGAACGAGAAGGACGGCCTGAGCGTGGAGGAGGGCGGCGAAATCGCTTGGCGTGAAGCTCGGCGACACGCTGCGCTTCGACATCGCCGGCATGCCGGCCGAAGGCCGCATCACCAGCCTGCGCAAGGTCGACTGGGGTTCGATGCGGGTCAACTTCTTCGTGATCTTCCCGAGCGACGTGCTCGACGACCTGCCGGCGAGCTACATCGCCGCCTTCCGCGCGCCGGACGGCCGCGAGGCTGGGGCGGCCTTCGACAACGCGCTCAGCCGCGATTTCCCGAACATCACCAACGTCGACGTGACGGCGTCGATCGCCCAGGTGCAGCGCGTGCTCGACCCGGTGATCCGCGCGGTGGAGTTCCTGTTCGGCTTCACGCTGGCGGCCGGCCTCGTCGTGCTGTTCGCGGCCGTGACGGCCACGCGCGAGGCGCGTGCCAAGGAATATGCGGTGATGCGAGCGATGGGTGCCGGCGCGCGCCTGCTCGGCCAGGTGCAGCGTGCCGAGCTGCTCGGTGTGGGTGCGCTGGCCGGCCTGCTCGCCTCGCTGGCGGCGGTGGCGGTGGGCTGGGCGCTGGCGCGCTACGCCTTCGAGTTCAGCTGGAACCCGTCGCCGTGGGTGCCGCTGGCCGGTGGTGCGGCGGGCGCGCTGCTCGCGCTGGCCGCCGGGTGGTGGGGCCTGCGCGAGGTGCTGCGCAGGCCGGTCGTCGAGACACTCCGCCGCGCGGCGGAGTAGCGCGCCCGGCGATCAGGCCGCCGCGAGGCGGAACCCGGCCAGCGCCGCGGCCAGCCGCTGCGCCTGCTGGCGCAGGCTCGGCGGCAGCGGTCGACTGCTCCACCAGCGCGGCGTTCTGCTGCGTCATCTGGTCGAGCTGGGTGACGGCGGTGTTGACCTGGCCGATGCCGTTGCTCTGCTCGCTGGAGGCGGTGCTGATCTCGCCGATCACGTCGGACACGCGCTTCACCGAGGCGACGATCTCGTCCATGGTGGCGCCGGCATCCGACACCAGCCGCGAGCCGGTCTCGACCTTGTCGACGCTGGCGCCGATCAGGCCCTTGATCTCCTTGGCGGCTTCGGCGCTGCGCTGGGCCAGCGATCGCACTTCCGAGGCGACGACCGCGAAGCCGCGGCCCTGTTCGCCGGCACGGGCGGCTTCCACCGCGGCGTTGAGCGCCAGGATGTTGGTCTGGAAGGCGATGCCGTCGATCACGCCGATGATGTCGGCAATCTTCTTCGAGCTGGCGTTGATCTCGTCCATGGTCGAGACCACCTGCGAGACGACGCTGCCGCCGCGCTGCGCCACCTCGGCGGCGCTGGCCGCGAGCTGGTTGGCCTGCGTGGCCGAGTCGGCGCTGTTGCGCACGGTGGCGGTCAGCTCCTCCATCGCGCTGGCGGTCTGCTGCAGGTTGCTCGCGGCCTGCTCGGTGCGGGCGGAGAGGTCGTGGTTGCCGGTGGCGATCTCGTCGCTGGCGGTCGTCACGCTGCCGGCCGATTCGCGCACCTGCAGCAGCGTCTGCTGCACGCGGCCCAGGGCCTGCTTGAGCGCGATGGCGCGGCCGGTGGTGGCCGGCACATGCGCGAGGTCCAGCGAGATCTGGCCGTCGGCTTCCACTTCCTGCACCAGCGCCGTCAGCTCGTCACCCTGCTTGGCCAGCGCGGCCATGCGGATGGCGATCCACACTTCCAGCGAGGTCTGCAGCACCACGTAGGCCGCGTGCATCACGATCTTCAGGAAATTGGGCTCCGGCGTGCAGTAGACGCCCAGGCCGGCCGCCTGCAGGCGATCGAAGGCGACGTGGTGCACGGCGAAGAAGGCCGCCGTGGCCACGATGGGCCGCCAGTCGCGGTAGACCAGCAGCAGCGCCAGCGTGACGAACACGCCGAAGTGGAACTCCAGCGTGCCGCGCCCGAGGTGGATGTGCAGCGCCACCGACGAGGCCACGCACAGGCCGAGCACCAGGCGCGAGGCCAGCGAGCCGGCGGCGCTGGCGTAGCTGAAGCCACCGAGCGCCAGCAGCGCCAGCGAGACGCCGGCCGCCAGGCCGAGCGAGCCGTAGTACTGGCCGATCGCCAGTGCGGCCGCCGAGAACGCGCCGAGCGTGATCAGCATGATCAGGTCGGCGGTGCGACCCAGGCTGGTGGTGCTGTCGATCGCGGTGTGGGATGTCGTCATTCAGGATCTCCGGAGGGGGCGGCGTTCAGTGCATTTCGTTGATCAGCCCCATGTCGGCCGAGGCCATGAGGGCCTCGATGTCCATGAGGATGAGCATGCGCTCGGAGGCGTCGTCGCCGGAGCCGTTCCTGATGGCGCCGATGCCGGTGATGTAGCTGGCGTCGATGGCGCTGGACATCTCCGGCGCGGGCTTGATGGAGGCGGCGCCGAGCTCGAGCACGTCGGAGACCGAGTCGACGACGGCGCCGACCACGCGGCCCTTGACGTTGAGCACGATGACGACGGTGAAGGCGTTGTACTCGGCGGATTCGCAGCCGAGCTTCATGCGCAGGTCGACGATCGGGACGATGACGCCGCGCAGGTTGACCACGCCCTTGATGAAGTGCGGGGCGTTGGCGATGCGGGTGGGCTGCTCGTAGGAGCGGATCTCCTGCACGCGCAGGATGTCGATGCCGTACTCCTCGGCGCCGAGGCGGAAGGTGAGGAACTCGCCGCCGGCATGCGTCTGGGCGCGGACGGCCTCGTGCTGGGCCACGTGCTGGGCGTCGGTGATCATGTCCATTCGTCGGTCTCTCGAAAGTGATTTCCTTCGCGAGATATCGGCGAGCCGCGGGACAAATGGAGGCCGCCACGGTCCGCTTCGTGACGCGGTTGGCGTTCCAGCAACGACGAAGGCCGCCCGCAGGCGGCCTCCTTGAGCCAGATCAAACGCCGGCTCAGTGCATCTCGTTGATCAGTCCCATGTCGGCCGAGGCCATGAGGGCCTCGATGTCCATGAGGATGAGCATGCGCTCGGAGGCGTCGTCGCCGGAGCCGTTCTTGATCGCGCCGATGCCGGTGATGTAGCTGGCGTCGATGGCGCTGGACATCTCCGGCGCGGGCTTGATGGAGGCGGCGCCGAGCTCGAGCACGTCGGAGACCGAGTCGACGACGGCGCCGACCACGCGGCCCTTGACGTTGAGCACGATGACGACGGTGAAGGCGTTGTACTCGGCGGATTCGCAGCCGAGCTTCATGCGCAGGTCGACGATCGGGACGATGACGCCGCGCAGGTTGACCACGCCCTTGATGAAGTGCGGGGCGTTGGCGATGCGGGTGGGCTGCTCGTAGGAGCGGATCTCCTGCACGCGCAGGATGTCGATGCCGTACTCCTCGGCGCCGAGGCGGAAGGTGAGGAACTCGCCGCCGGCATGCGTCTGAGCGCGGACGGCCTCGTGCTGGGCCACGTGCTGGGCGTCGGTGATCATGTCCATGGTGCTTCTCGCGGGCTGGTGGGTGATGGGGGAAGAATTCAGGCGTGCGCCGCCTCGACGCGGAAGGTGCCGACCACTGGTTCAGGCGCTGCGCCTGTTCCTTGAGGCTCTCGGCGGCGGCGGCGGATTCTTCGACCAGCGCGGCGTTCTGCTGCGTCATCTGGTCGAGCTGGGTGACGGCGGTATTGACCTGGCCGATGCCGTCGCTCTGCTCGGCGGCGGCGGCGGTGATCTCGCCGATGATGTCGGAGACACGCTGCACCGAGGCGACGATCTCGTTCATCGTCGAGCCGGCGTCGGACACCGGGCGCGAGCCGGTCTCGACCTTGTCGACCGATGCGCCGATCAGGCCCTTGATTTCCTTGGCGGCTTCGGCACTGCGCTGGGCGAGGCTGCGCACCTCGGAAGCCACCACCGCGAAGCCGCGGCCTTGTTCGCCGGCCCGCGCGGCTTCCACCGCGGCGTTGAGCGCCAGGATGTTGGTCTGGAAGGCGATGCCGTCGATCACGCCGATGATGTCGGAGATCTTCTTCGAGCTGGCGTTGATCTCGTCCATGGTCGAGACCACCTGCGAGACCACCGAGCCGCCGCGCTGCGCCACCTCGGCGGCCGACGCCGCGAGCTGGTTGGCCTGGCGGGCCGAATCGGCGCTCTGCTTGACGGTGCCGGTCAGCTGCGTCATCGAGGACGCCGTCTGCTGCAGGCTGCTGGCCGCGTTCTCGGTGCGGGCGCTGAGGTCCTGGTTGCCGCTGGCGATCTCGGCGCTGGCATTGCCGATGTTCTCGCCGCTGGCGCGCACACGGCCGACCCGGTCGCGCAGGAAATCCTGCATGCGCGACAGCGCGGTCAGCAGGTCACTGGCCTCGTCCTTGCCCTCGATGCTGATCTTGCGTGTCAGGTCGCCGCCGGCGATGGCCTGGGCGATCTGCTGCGCATGGCGCACCGGCTGCACGATGGAGCGAGAGTTCAGCAGCGTCAGCGGCACCACCACCACCAGCGACAGCGCCAGCAGCACCACGAAGGCATAGAGCGTGTTCTGCATCGAGGCGGCGAACTCGGCCTTGCGCGACTGCACCTCGCCGTTGACGATGGCGGCGATCTTGTCGATGTGCTGCTCGACCTCGCGCACATGGCTCTTGGCCTTCTCCAGCCGCCGGTCGGCGACCTTGGCGGTGTCGAAGGCGCCGTTCTGCACGGCATCGAGCACCGGCCTGGACTCGCTCACGTAGGCGTCCAGGCTCTTCAGCGCCTCGCGCACGACGACGTTGTCCTCGTCTTCCTCGCCTTCGAGCATCGCGGCGAAGGCCTTGCGCAGCTTGTCCGCGGTGGCGACCCAGGCCTCGCGATGCTTGAGCACGGCCACGCCGTTCTCGTAGTCGATCACCATGTTCTTCTCGTGATGACGCAGTTCGCCGAGGCCGTTGCGCAGTTCGCCGACCGTGGTGATCTCGTGCACCGAGTGCGACATGAACTCCTCGTTCAGGCCCTTCAGGTGCGCACCGCCGACCAGTGCGGCCGAACCGACCAGCAGGAAGAGGGCGATCACCATCCAGATCGCGCCAATCATGCGCAGCCGGATGGTGAAGCGGCGAAGTGCGGCCTGCAGGTTCATGGCGTCCGTCCTCGAAACGGGGTACTGCAGATCAGAAGGTTTCCCACTCGC
Source organism: Piscinibacter aquaticus (assembly GCA_007994965.1). Lineage (GTDB taxonomy): Bacteria > Pseudomonadota > Gammaproteobacteria > Burkholderiales > Burkholderiaceae_C > Piscinibacter > Piscinibacter aquaticus. Next base: position 775,958 of record VOPW01000001.1, read on the forward strand.
CGTCGGCCGGGGCCGAGATCACCCGCTGCGCCACCGGCGCCGGTGCGGCAGCCGGCTTCGGCTCGCTGCGCGGCAGCGGCTTGGGTTCGACGCGGGCGGCGGGCTTCGGTGCGGCCAGCGCCTTGGAGGCGCTCACCGGCGGGGCCGGCTTGCGTGCCGGCTCCAGGGCACGCGGCGCGGCGCTGAAGCCGCCGCCATCGGCCGGCGGAAGGTGGCGACCACTTGCGCAAGGCGCTGCGCCTGTTCCTTGAGCGATTCGGCGGCGGCGGCGGATTCTTCGACCAGCGCGGCGTTCTGCTGCGTCATCTGGTCGAGCTGGGTGACGGCGGTATTGACTGGCCGATGCCGTCGCTCTGCTCGGCGGCGGCGGCGGTGATCTCGCCGATGATGTCGGAGACACGCTGCACCGAGGCGACGATCTCGTTCATCGTCGAGCCGGCGTCGGACACCGGGCGCGAGCCGGTCTCGACCTTGTCGACCGATGCGCCGATCAGGCCCTTGATTTCCTTGGCGGCTTCGGCACTGCGCTGGGCGAGGCTGCGCACCTCGGAAGCCACCACCGCGAAGCCGCGGCCTTGTTCGCCGGCCCGCGCGGCTTCCACCGCGGCGTTGAGCGCCAGGATGTTGGTCTGGAAGGCGATGCCGTCGATCACGCCGATGATGTCGGAGATCTTCTTCGAGCTGGCGTTGATCTCGTCCATGGTCGAGACCACCTGCGAGACCACCGAGCCGCCGCGCTGCGCCACCTCGGCGGCCGACGCCGCGAGCTGGTTGGCCTGGCGGGCCGAGTCGGCGCTCTGCTTGACGGTGCCAGTGAGCTGCTCCATCGAGCTGGCCGTCTGCTGGAGGTTGCTGGCGGTCTGCTCGGTGCGCGAGCTCAGATCCTGGTTGCCGGTGGCGATCTGCACGCTGGCGGTGCCGATGCTGTCGGTGCTGGCGCGCACCGCCGACCAGGTTGCGCAGCGCCTCCTGCATGCGGCCGATGGTGCGCAGCAGGTCGCCGAGTTCGTCGCGGCGCTGGGAATCGACGCGGTGGGTCAGGTCGCCGCCGGCAATCACCTCGGCGGCATGCACCGCCTCCTGCACCGGTACCGTCACCGAGCGGGCGATCGACCGTGCCATCAGCACGCCGATCACGAGGCCGGCGACCAGCAGGACGCCGAGGATCATCTTGGCCTGGGCCAGCGACTTGGCCACTTCCTCGTTGTTCTCGGCCGCGAGGCTGTTCTGGAAGTCGAGGATCTGCTGCTGCGAGGCCAGATAGGCCTGTGCGGCCGGCAGCATCTTGGCGTCGAGCAGGGCCTCGGCGGCCAGCGGGTCGCCGTTCTTCAGCTTGGCGATCAGTTCCTTGCGGATGTCGAGGTAGGCCTTGCGCTTCTCGGCCACGTCGGCCAGCAGCGCCTTGCCCTTCTCGGAGGCGATCGACTCCTCGAGGTTCTTCTGCAGCTCGGAGATCCTGGCCGAGGTGTCCTTCATCAGCGGGGCGTAGTACTCCTCGAGCTGGGACAGGCCGGATGACTTGGCGATCGCCACCGCGCGCGTGACGTTGAGCTCGGTCAGCGCTCGCCATTCGCGGGTGATGTTGGCGCGACGGTCGTATTCGTCGGCCTTCATCAGCTGGCCGGAGGTGGTGGCGAACTGCCACATGGCCACGCCGAACAGCACCAGCATCAGCGCCAAGAGCGCACCAAAGCCCAGCGCGAGGCGCCGGCCGATCTTGAGGTGGTTGAGGTTCATGAGTGCTCTTATCGGAAGGATGGAGGGCTCACTGAAGCCGGAAAGTGCCGACCACCGGGTTCAAACGCACGGCCCGGTCCTTCAGGCTCTCGGCGGCGGCGGCGGATTGTTCGACCAGCGCGGCGTTCTGCTGCGTCATCTGGTCGAGCTGGGTGACGGCGGTATTGACTGGCCGATGCCGTCGCTCTGCTCGGCGGCGGCGGCGGTGATCTCGCCGATCACGTCCGACACGCGTCGAACGGAGGCGACGATCTCGTCCATCGTGGCGCCGGCGTCGGACACCGGGCGCGAACCGGCTTCCACCTTGTCGACGCTGGTGCCGATCAGGCCCTTGATCTCCTTGGCGGCCTCGGCGCTGCGCTGGGCGAGCGAGCGCACCTCGGAAGCCACCACCGCGAAGCCGCGGCCCTGCTCGCCGGCGCGGGCGGCTTCCACCGCGGCGTTGAGCGCCAGGATGTTGGTCTGGAAGGCGATGCCGTCGATCACGCCGATGATGTCGGAGATCTTCTTCGAGCTGGCGTTGATCTGCTCCATGGTGGAGACCACCTGCGAGACGACCGAGCCGCCACGCTGGGCCACTTCGGCCGCCGATGCGGCGAGCTGATTCGCCCTGGCGCGCGGAGTCGGCGCTGTTGCGCACGGTGGCGGTCAGCTGCTCCATCGCGCTGGCCGTCTGCTGCAGGTTGCTGGCGGTCTGCTCGGTGCGCGAGCTCAGGTCCTGGTTGCCCGTGGCGATCTCGGTGCTGGCGGTGCCGATGCTGTCGGAGCTGGAGCGGACCTGGCCGACCAGTCCGCGCAGCGATTCCTGCATGGCTTCGAGCGAACGCAGCAGCTCGGCGGTCTCGTCGCGGCCGTCGATGGCCAGGCGGTGGCTGAGATCGTGCTGCTCGATGCGGTGGGCCAGCCGCTTGGCGGCCTCGATCGGCTCGCGCACCGAGCGGTAGGTGAGCCACATCACGCCGGCGAGCAGCCCCATGATGGCCGCGCCGCCGAGGATGCCGCCCAATCCGATCTGCCGATCCATCGCGCGGGCATGCGCACGGGCCGCTTCCAGCCGCGTGCGCGCCTCGGCGGTCAGCCGAAGCTGTTCCGCCTGGGCCTGCGCATCGAGCGAGCCGCCGGCACGCAGCTCGTCGGCACGCGCCATGACCGCGAGTTCGCGGTTGACCGTCGCTTCGAGCTCCTGGTTGACACGGTCACGCGCGACACGCGTGACCCCGAGGAAGACCGTGGTCAGCAACGCCAGCATCACCGTGACGGCGATGAAGCGAGTTCGGATGCTGAGCTGGCGCAGGAGGGAAGACATCTCGGAACGGCGCCGGCAGCGGACGCGGGAGAATCAGTGACGGGATCGACGCACCGGGCTGCCGACATCGAGGATCAGCGCGACGCGGCCGTCGCCCATGATCGTGGCGCCCGAGACGTCGTCGACGCGGCGGTAGTTGGCCTCGAGGTTCTTCACGACCACCTGCTGCTGGCCGAGCAGTTCGTCGACCAGCAGGGCGACGCGGCCGCCCTCGGCCTCGACCACCACCATGATCGCGCTGACGTTCTCGAAGTCGAAGCGCGGCACGTTGAACACCTGCTCGAGCTCGAGCACGGGCATGTATTCGTCGCGCACTTCCACCACGCGGCCGCTGTTGCCGATCGTGCGGATCATGCCCGGCTGCACCTGGAACGACTCGACCACGCTGGACAGCGGCAGGATGTAGCACTCCTCGCCGACGCCCACGCTCATGCCGTCCATGATGGCCAGCGTCAGCGGCAGGCGCACCTTGACGCTCATGCCGTAGCCTTCGGCGGAGTCGATCTCCACCGTGCCGCCCAGCGAGGTGATGTTCTTCTTCACCACGTCCATGCCGACGCCGCGGCCGGAGACATCGGTGACCACCTCGGCGGTGGAGAAGCCGGGCGCAAAGATCAGGCCCCAGACTTCCTGGTCGGTCATCGAGTCCGGTGCGTCGATGCCCTTCTCGCGGGCCTTCTTCAGCAGCTTCTCGCGCGACAAGCCCTTGCCGTCGTCGCGCACCTCGATGACGATCGAGCCGCCCTGGTGCGAGGCACTCAGCGTGATCGTGCCGTGCTCCGGCTTGCCCTTGGCCGGGCGCTCGGCGGGCAGCTCGATGCCGTGGTCGCAGCTGTTGCGCACGGGTGCGTCAGCGGATCGGTGATCTTCTCGACCGGGCCCTTGTCGAGCTCGGTGGCCTCGCCGTGCGTCACGAACTCGACCTTCTTGCCGAGCTTGCCGGCCAGGTCGCGCAGCATGCGCGGGAAGCGGTTGAAGACGATCGACATCGGAATCATGCGGATCGACATCACCGATTCCTGCAGATCCCGCGTGTTGCGCTCGAGGTCGGCCAGGCCGGCGGCGAGCTGCTGGTACAGCGCGGTGTCGACGTTCTTGCTGTTCTGCGCCAGCATGGCCTGCGTGATGACGAGTTCGCCGACGAGGTTGATCAGCTGGTCGACCTTCTCCACCGACACGCGCAGCGTCGACGATTCGAGCGTGGCGGCGGCCGACTTCTCGGCCTTCGGCGCAGTGCGCGCAGCCGGCTTCGGCGCGGCCGGCGCGGCAGCGGCAGCCGGCGCGGCGGGCGTGTCGGCGCTCGCATGGGCGGCGCCGGGTGAACCGGGGGCGTCGTCGAAGAAACCGTAGCCCGGGTCGGACACCGCCTCTTCGGCCGGCGCGCCGGGGTTGCCGGCGTGGAAGCCGAAGCCGGGGCCCAGCGGCAGCAGGGCCACTGCCTCGCGCGGCACGTGGAAGGTGAACAGGTCCAGCAGGTCGCCGTCGCTGCTGGTGGTGGTGATCTTGAAGCGGCGCATGCCGTCGCTCGGCTGGCCGCCGTCGATCGGCTCGATCGTGCCGAGATCGGTGATCTCCTTGAACAGCTCGATCAGGTTGTCGGCCATCTCCGGATGGTCCAGCGGGCCGACGCGCAGCTCCAGCGCACGCGCGCCGGTGGGCGCTGCGGCAGCAGCAGGCGCAGCCGCGGGGGCGGGCGTCGCGGCCGGCGCGGGGGCGGCGGCCTGCAGCGGTGCCGGCGGCGCTTCGCCGGCGACCAGCGCGCGGATGTTGAACAGCAGCTCGGTGGTGTCGATCGCGTCGCCGCCGGCGCCCTGGTGGCGGGCCAGCTGCGCACGCAGCGCATCGCCGGAGGCCAGCAGCACGTCGACCATCGCGGCCGTGGGTGCCAGTTCATGGCGGCGCAGCTTGTCCAGCAGCGTCTCCATCTGGTGCGTCAGCTCGGCCACGTCGTTGAAGCCGAAAGTCGCCGCGCCGCCCTTGACCGAGTGCGCGCAGCGGAAGATCGAATTGAGTTCCTCGTCGTCGGCGGCCTCGATGTCGATCTCGAGCAGCAGCTGCTCCATGCGATCGAGGTTCTCGCCGGCTTCCTCGAAGAAGACCTGGTAGAACTGGCTCAGGTCGATGCCGGCGCCGACGTTCGCGCCTTCCGAAGTCATCTCGCCCATGGCGTCGTGCTCCCGTGATTCCTGTCGTGTCGGCCGGTGTTCAGCGGATGACCTTCTTGATGACCTCGAGCAGCTTGGTCGGGTCGAAGGGCTTGACCAGCCAGCCGGTGGCGCCGGCGTTGCGACCGGCCTGCTTCATCTGGTCGCTCGACTCGGTGGTCAGGATCAGGATCGGCGTGGCCTTGAACTTCGGGTTGTCGCGCAGCTTCTTGGTCAGCCCGATGCCGTCCAGGCGCGGCATGTTCTGGTCGGTCAGCACGAGGTCGAAGTCGCGCGAGCCGGCCTTCTCCCAGGCGTCCTGGCCGTCCACCGCCTCCACGACGTTGTAGCCGGCGCTCTTGAGCGTGAAAGAGACCATCTGGCGCATCGAGGCCGAGTCGTCCACAGCGAGGATTGAATGCATGTCGGGCTCCAGGTAACGAGTGGATTTCGGGAAGGTTTCGGTTTTCTTGAATGCCAGGGGTCAGAACAGCTCGATGGAACCGGCGTCCATCTCGTCCTGCGTGACAGGGTTGGGGCGCAGCGGGGCCGATTCGACGACGGCCGTGCCGTCCTCGTCGTCGCCCATGGCCTCGGCGGCCGGGCGGTCGGCGCAACTGCGCAGCCGGGTGTTCGTGTGATGGATCAGCTGCGAGGCCATGTCCTGGAACTGCATCGCCGTGATGGCGCCGGCCATGTGCTGCATCGCGTCGTGCAGTTGCCGCACGTCGACGTCGGGGTGCTGCGCCATCGTGTGCAGCAGGTGGTTGAGCTGGCCCGAGGCGCCGTAGAAGTGGCCCAGCAGCGCGTCGCTCGCGTCGCTGAGCAGGCGCTGCAGGCGTTCCAGGTCGTTGCTGGCCGTCATCAGGTTGTCCTGGATGTCGGCGGCAGCCATCAAGGGCAGGGGGCTTCCCCACCGGGGTCCATCTCGAGGCGGTCAGGCATCGTTGCTCCGCTAGTAAGGCTCAGGCGCCGGCCCGCGGGCTGGCGACTCAGACCATTTTCGGCAGCCGCCCGTGAATCATTAGGGTGATGACGGTGCGAATTTCCCGCCAGATCCGCAGGCTCATGCGCGGCATACTTCACGCATGGCGGCCCCGCTTCTCGACCATGCGCTGCGCGTGCTCCACCTGGAGGACTCGGAGCTCGACCACGAGTTGATGCTCACCCACCTGCGCCGGGGCGGGCTGGAAGTGCGTTCGCTGCGCGTGGATTCGAGTCGGCCTTCCTGGCCGCGCTCGAGCAGCCCTGGGACGTGGTGATCTCCGACTTCAACCTGCCGGGCTTCTCGGGCCCTGGTCGCGCTGGACCTGCTCAAGGCCAGCGGCCGCGACATCCCTTCATCCTGGTCTCCGGCGAGATCGGCGAGGACACCGCGGTGGAGGCGATGCGCAACGGCGCCTCCGACTATCTCTTGAAGAACAACCTGGCCCGGCTGGTGCCCGCGCTGCTGCATGCGGTGGAAGCCACCGAGACGCGCCACGCCCGCGAGCACGCCGACCGCGAGCTGAACAAGTCCAAGCAGCGGCTGCGCGAGCTCGCCCAGCACCTGCAGACCAGCATCGAGCAGGAGCGCGCGGCGATCGCCCGCGAGATCCACGACGACGTCGGCGGTTCGCTGACCGCGCTGAAGTTCGACTGGCCTGGATCGCCCGCCACACCACTGATGAGGGCGTGCGGCTGCGCGTGCAGTCGGCGCTCGAGACCGTGACGCTGGCGATCGAATCGAGCAAGCGCATCATGCACAACCTGCGCCCGGCCATTCTGGAGCAGGGCTGGTGGCAGCGCTGCAGTGGATCGCCTCGCGCTTCGAAAAGCGCACTGGCATCCCCTGCGAGCTGCGCATTCCGTCACACGCGCCGGAATGGCCGCCGGGCGTGCCACTGGTGGCCTACCGCACCGCCCAGGAGGCGCTGACCAACATCACCAAGCACGCCCACGCCACCCGCGTGCAGATCGATCTCTCGCTGGCCGGTGCGGCGTGATGTCGCTGGAGATCAGCGACAACGGCCGCGGCCTGTCGCAGCAGGACCGGCCAAGGCGCGCTCGTTCGGCATCCGCGGCCTGCACGAGCGCGCCGGCACGGTGGGCGGCTGGGTCGACCTCTCCAGCGGCCCGGGCGGCACGACGCTGATACTCTCGGTGCCGTTGAACGCGCTGGGCGAGACCGCGCCGATGCCGGAAGGCCCGACGACGGAACCCGACGATCCTTCGCAGTGGGGCACTCTGTGATCAAAGTCATGCTTTGCGACGACCACGCGCTGATCCGGCGCGGCATCCGCGACACGCTGTCCGATGCGCCGGACATCGAGGTCGTCGGCGAGGCGGGCGACTACGGCGAGCTGCGCACGCTGCTGCGCCAGCACAGCTGCGACGTGCTGGTGCTCGACATCAACCTGCCCGGCGGGCGCAGCGGCCTGGACGTGCTGCACGTGCTGAAGGACGAGGGCCTGCCGATGCGCGTGCTGGTGGTCTCGATGTACCCGGAAGACCAGTATGCGATCCGCGCGCTGCGCGCCGGCGCCTTCGGCTACGTCAACAAGGGCGGCGATCCGGCCCAGCTGGTGGCGGCGGTGCGCACGGTGTCGCAGGGCCGCAAGTACGTCACGCCGGAGATCGCCCAGATGCTGGTGGAGAGCCTGACCGCTCCGGTGGTCGAGAACTCGCACGAGAAGCTGTCCGACCGCGAGCTGCAGACGCTGGTGATGATCGCCTCGGGCAAGCGGCTGTCGGACATCGCCGAGGAGCTCAAGCTCAGCCCGAAGACGGTGAGCGTCTACCGGGCGCGCGTGCTGGAGAAGCTGTCGCTCGCCAACAACTCCGAGATGACCGTCTACGCGATCCGCCATGGCCTCGTCGGCCAATGAACGTGGGGGCCCGCGCGGCCAGTTGAGGCGTGCATCACGGTCGGCGCGCCTTGTGCCGCTCAAGCCCGCGAAGCCCGCGCCGAAAGGACTGAAGATCGGGGGCGTTCGTCACTCGATGATCCCTCCCCAATTCCCTGAACGATGCTCGTCGCTGCCTGCTTCGTCGTGACCGCCTTGCTGCTCTGGCTGGCCGCCGGCGTGGGCGCGGCGGCCGATCAGCGCGGCACGCCGATGGCACGCGTCATCCGGCTCGGTGCCGCCGCGCTGGTCGCCTGCGGGCTGTGGTGGCCCGCGCACACGCTGCAGGTCGAGGGCACGCTGGTGGCGAGCTCGGGCATCCGCTCGATGCTGGCTTGGCTGCCGGCGCTGGCCCGGCGCTGCTGGCGCTGGCCACCGGCCGGGCCTGGGCGATGCGTTCGGTGGCCGGAGTGCTGGCCGCAGCGTCCGCCACGCTGGTGGGTGCCTACGGCTACGCGATGCTGCTGCTGCCCGGTCTGTTCCGCACCGCGCCGGTGGACATTCCGGTCGGCGAAGGCGTGGCGATCGCCTTGCTGGCGGTCGGCGTGACCGGCCTGTTCGTGCCGCTGCGTTCCGCCCGCGCCGCCACCGTGGGCCACGCGGTCGCGGCCGTTCTGGTGGCCAGCATCGTCGCGCTGGCGCTCGGCCGCTTCCTGGCCACCGATGCGGCCGTGCCGCTGACCTCGTGGCACGAAGTCGCGATGCTGGCGGTGATGGCCGCCCTGGCGGCGGCGCTGTGGGCGGCGCTGCGCCTCGGCAACGCGCCGGCGGAGGCGGCACCGCGCGCCGCGCGCCCGGCCGGTGATCTGCTCACCGGCCTGCCCACGCGGCAGTTCTTCGAGGAGCGTCTGGCCTCGGCCGCCCGGCGCTGCGATGCCAAGCGCGGCAAGCTGGCCGTGCTGTTCATCGACCTCGATGGCTTCAAGCCCGTCAACGACACCTATGGCCACGCCTGCGGCGACCGCGTGCTCGAGCAGGTGGGCCAGCGGCTGCGCTCGATCACCCGCGGTGCCGACGTGGCCGCGCGCGTCGGCGGCGACGAATTCCTGCTGCTGATGCCCGCCATCAGCTCGCAGGACTCGGTCACCCGCGTGGCCAAGGCGATGATCGAACTGCTCAGCCGGCCCTACAAGGTCGACGAGCGCGAGATCAGCATCTCGTGCTCGGTGGGCATCGCGCTCTATCCGGACGGCTGCAAGGCCAACAAGCTGATCGCGCGCGCCGACGCCGCGATGTATGCCGCCAAGCGCGCCGGCGGCACGCGCCACGCCTACTTCTCGCCGGAGATGGACCACGCCGCGAAGCAGGACTTCGAGATGGTGCGCGACCTGCGCCGCGCCATCGCCGGCAACGAGCTCGAGCTCTACTTCCAGCCCAAGATCGATGCGCGCAGCGGCCGGTCACCGCGGCCGAGGCACTGCTGCGCTGGAACCATCCCAAGCTCGGCATGGTGATGCCGGGCAGCTTCATCGAGCTGGCCGAGCGCACCGGGCTGATCGGCGCCCTGGGCGACTGGGTGATCGAGGACGCCTGCCGCCAGGCCCGCGCCTGGCGCGACAAGGGTCTGCGCATGCGCGTGGCGATCAACCTCTCGACCTACCAGATGCGCCAGGACGACATCGTCGACCGCATCACCGAGGCGCTCAAGCGCCACAAGATCCGCCCCTCGCTGCTGACCTGCGAGATCACCGAGACGGCGGCGATGGAAGACACCAAGGCGACGCAGGAGACCTTCCGCCGCCTCGGCGAACTCGGCGTGCACCTGTCGATCGACGACTTCGGCACCGGCCACTCGAGCCTCGCGTACCTGCGCAAGCTGCCGGCCGAGGAGCTGAAGATCGACCGCATGTTCGTGCAGGATCTCGAGCACAGCGCCGATGCGCGCGCGGTGGTCGATGCGGTGGTCAAGCTCGCGCACGCGCTCGGCCTGAAGGTGGTGGCCGAGGGCGTGGAGAACCCGCGCCAGCACCAGATCCTGGCCGAGATGGGCTGCGACGAACTGCAGGGCTACCTGTTCGCCCGGCCGATGACGGCGCGCGCGCTGCTGCTGTGGGCGCTGGGCGACCGCGGCGATTCCTCGGTGTTCCGGAACTCGCTGTTCGGCGAGACGCGGCAGACCTCGCGTCTGGCGACCAAGCCGCTGGCCGACGATCAGCTCTCGAAGGCGGCGTGAGCGGGAGTCAGCCCCGTCGCGCGGCGCCGCACGCACTCCAGGTAGCGCTCGCCGTCCGGCGGCAGGCCGCTTCGCTGCGAAGCCCAGATCATTTCGCCGAGGCACTCCATGATCTCGTGGTGCGCCTCGTGCGCCGAGCCGCGCTTGGCGGCCAGCAGCTCGTAGGCCTGCTTGATGCCGCGCGGCTGGTCGATCGCCACCTGCTCGGTGATCGTCAGGTGCATCGACAGGTGCAGGAACGGGTTCGTGCGCCCCGCCTCCACGTCGTAGACCGCCGCCAGCGCGGCCTCCACATCGGCGAGCTCGGCGTGGTACTCCGGGTGCTCGGCGATCCAGTCGGCGGCCAGCGCCTCCATCGGCGTCAGTGGCGAGCCCTCGCGGTGCTTGGCATGCGTGGCGCAGAAGAAGCGGCGCACGTCGTTCTGGGAAGGAGCAAACATCGGACAATTGTCGCCCTATGACGGCATGGAGTGACTGGCCGCTGATCCACGACGCGGCTTTCTATGCCGTGGCGGTGCCGGCGGTGCTGATGATGGGCTTGTCGAAGAGCGGCTTCCTCGGCGGCTTCGGCTCGCTGGCAGTGCCGCTGATGGCGCTGGTGATCCCGGTGCCGCAGGCGGCCGCGATCATGCTGCCGCTGCTGCTGGTGATGGATGCCACCGGGCTGCAACAGCTGTGGCGGCACTGCGATCGAGGCCTGCTGCGCTGGCTGCTGCCGGCCGGTCTGCTCGGCACGGTGGTCGGCACGCTGCTCTTCGGCGTGCTCAGCGCCGCCACGGTGGCCGGCGTGGTGGGCGCGCTGACGCTGCTCTTCCTCGCGCAGAGGCTGGTCTTCCCGCCGCGCGCCGACCATCCGCCGCCGCCGAAGCCGCTGGGCTTTGCACTCGGCATCGCCTCGGGCTTCACCAGCTTCGTGGCCCATGCCGGCAGCCCGCCGTTCAATGCCTACGTGCTGCCGCTGCGTCTGCAGCCGCTGACCTACGCCGCCACGGCTTCCGTGTTCTTCGCCGCGGTGAACTTGTCGAAGTGGATTCCGTACGCCTGGCTCGGCCTGATCGACGTGACCAACATGGCCACCGCGCTGGTACTGATGCCGCTGGCGCCGGTCGGCGTGTGGCTGGGCGTGTGGGCCACGAAGCGCATCGATCCCTCGTGGTTCTATCGCGGCCTACACCGGCATGGCGCTGACCGGTGCGAAACTGCTCTACGACGGGCTGAAGTAGCGCGGGTCTACTTCGCCGGCTTCTCGACGTAGCGCTCCACGCCCACCGCCTCCATGCGGTAGCTGCTGACGCCCATGAAGGTGTCGGAGCGCAGCGTGCGCAGGGTGCCGTCGATCCACACCGTGTCCATCGACTTGAAGCCCTTGGTCGGCGTCTTCGGCTTGACGTGGATGATCTGGTTGGCCGGCGGCGGCGGCGAGTGGATGCAGGCGCCGAAGTAGGGCACGAGCAGGAACTCGGTCATGCCGTTCTTGCCTTCCTCCAGCGGCACGATGTAGCCGGGGATGCGGATCGCGCGGCCGTCCATCTTGTTGTTGACCGGCGCGTTGTCCCAGACCTCGCGCATCTTCTTCAGCATGGCCGCGGCCTTCGGGTCGGCATCGCTGAGCACGCCGAAGTTCATGTCCTTGAACTGCTTCAGCGGATCCCAGTCGGCCGGCACCAGCTCGTCCCAGCTGATCTCGGTGTGGCCGGCGCGAGGGGCCGGCTTGTCCTGGGCCTGCGCGAGTGGCGCCATCAGCGCAAGCGCCAGCAATCCGGTGAGCCATGTCTTCATCGCCATTCCTTCCTCAGCTTCGCGGCGCCAGCCCGTCGGCCAGCGAGAGTCGATAGGCGCGCACGCCCGGCACCGGAGCTGGCCAGCACGCCCGCGGCCAGCACGCCGGCCAGCAGCGCCCATTGCGTCGGGCTCGGTGCGGCCAGCGTCAGCGCCACGCCATAGTTCGTCTGCACCCAGGGGCCGGCGCCGCCGATCAGCGCAGCACTGGCGATCACGCCCAGCACCACGCCGGCCAGCGTGACCAGCAGCCCTTCGAGCGCCAGCAGCAGCAGCACATGGCGCGGCCCGGCGCCCACCGCGCGCAGCACCGCCAGCTCGCGGCGGCGTTCGTTGAGGCCGGCGAGCACCGTGGCCACCAGGCCGGCCAGGCTGACCAGCGCGACCAGGCCCGACAGCGCCAGCAGCAGCTTCTCGCCGACGCCGACCACCGTCCAGAGTTCGTCGAGTGCGACGCCCGGCAGCACCGCCATCAGCGGCTCGCCCTCGTACTCGTTGACGAAGCGCTGCACGTTGAACACCGCCGCGCGCCCCTTCAGGCCGACCAGCGCGGCCGTCACCTGCTTCGGTTCGAGATCGAACTTGCGCGCCTGCTCGGCCGGGATGGCGATGCCCTTCATCGGCACGCCCGCCGACCAGTCGAGGTGGATCGCCTCCAGCGCCTGCAGGCTGATGTGCACCGTGCGGTCCACCGGCGTGCCGGTGGGCGCGAGGATGCCGACCACGGTGAACGGCTTGTCGGCATGTTCGCTGCCGGGCAGCGTGCCGCTGCCGTGCGCGAGCACGATGCGGCTGCCGATCGTGTAGTTCAGGCGCTGCGCCACCTCGGCGCCGAGCACCGCGCCGTACAGGCCGTCGAGATCGCCCGTGAAGGGCGTGCCCTGCGCCAGCGTCAGCGGCTGCTGCTCGCCGTAGCGGAAGCGCTCGAAGTAGGCCGGCGTCGTGCCCAGCACCGGAAAGCCGCGGTGCGAATCGCCCAGCGACAACGGCACCACCCACGCCACCGCGCGGTGCTGCTCGATGGCGCGCAGGCTGTCCATGCGGATGCTGTTGGTCGCGCCGCCGAGGCGGAAGACCGCATAGAGCATCAGCTGGATCGGGCCGGTGCGCGCGCCGACGACGAGATCGGTGCCGCTGACCGCGCTGGTGAAGTTGTCGCGTACGTCCAGGCGCACGCGCTCGAAGCTCAGCAGCAGCAGCGTGGCCAGCGCGATCGACAGCGCCACCAGCGACAGCGTGCCGCGCCGGTTCCAGGCGCTGGCGGCTGCGAGGGCCGGCAGGCTCGTCATGCGGCAGCCCCGTGCGTGGCGCGGTTGAGCTCGGGCAGCGAGAGCGCGCGGTCGAAGCGGCCGGCGAGGCGCTCGTCGTGGCTGACGAAGACCAGCGTGCTGCCGCCGGCGCGGCACTCGCCGAGCAGGACTTCCATGAAGCCGTCGCGCAACGCGGCATCGAGCGCCGAGGTCGGCTCGTCGGCGATCACCACCTCCGGGGCGCCGATCAGCGCGCGCGCCGCGGCCACGCGCTGCTGCTGGCCGACCGAAAGTTCGCTGGCCCGCCGCGCCCAGGCGTCCTGCGGCAGGCCGATGCGCTGCAGCAGCGTGCGCGCCTGCGCCGTCGGCGAGCCGCTGCGCTGCGTGGCACTCGCGCTGCGGGCCGGCGAGAAGCGGCAGCCGAGCAGCACGTTGTCGATCACCGGCAGCCAGGGCAGCAGGTTGAACTGCTGGAACAGGTAGCCCGTGCTCGGCGCGATGGCGATCGCGCGCGGCGGCGGGCAGTTCGGCCCAGTCGAGGCCAGCCAGCGCCACGCGGCCCTCGCGTGGCAGCAGCACGCCGGCCAGCAGCGACAGCAGCGTGCTCTGCCGCAGCCGCTCGGGCCGTGCAGGAAGACGGTCTCGCCGGCGGCGACGTCGAGCGCATCGATGGCCAGCACGTCGCGCGTGGCGCGCGGCCAGGCATAGCGGACGTCGCGCAGCGAGATCACCGCGGCAGGTCGATGCGTTGCGCCGGCCGCTTCAGCACGATCTTGCGCTGGCCTTGGGCGCGGCCACCTGCACGTCGAGGCGCGACAGGCGCGCGAAGGCCTTGAACAGGCCGGCATCGACGAAGGCAGGCGCGGCTGGCAGCGGAAGACGAACTCGCCTTCGAGATCGCCGTGGCCATCGTCCTTGGCGGCCGGCGCGCTGCCGAGCTTCAGCGGGGCGGATTCGAGCGTCACCGAGGACAGCACGCAGCCCGCGGCCGGGTCGATGGTGAACAACTGATCGGCGGCACGTAGCGTGGCCACGGCCTTCTCGGCGGCGCGTTTCTCGGCATCGCTGCGCGGTGCGCGCTCGAAGCCGAGCAGGCCATCGAGCGGCGTGTCGAGCGCGATCGTCAGCGTCGAGCCTTCCAGCGCGACATCGAGTCGCGCGGCGCCGTGTTCGTGAGCCTTGCCGGCCCAGGCGGGCGCCGTGGCGACGAGGGCGAGCATCAGGAGCGTCTTCTTCATGGTCTGGCCTTGATCGAATCACGCAGCGCACCGGCGATCGCGTCGACGTTGTGCGCCATCAGCTCGAGGTAGGTGGCGGCGCCCTTGCCGGGCGCCGAGAGCGCATCCGAATACAGCGTGCCGCCGACCTGCGCGCCGGTTTCCTGCGCGATGCGCTCGATGCTGCGCCGGTCGGTGATGTTCTCGACGAACAGCGCGCGCCCGGTGCAGCCGCACCTGGCGGATCACCGCGGCGACGCCGGCGGCCGAGGCCTCGCTCTCGGTATTCCAACTGCGCGGCGCAATGAAGGTGATGCCGTAGGCGTCGCCGAGGTAGCCGAAGGCGTCGTGCGTGGTGACCACGCGGCGCTGCTCGCGCGGGATGGCGTCGAGGGCGGCGCGCGAGCGGGCATCGAGCTCGGCCGGGCGCGCGGTGTAGGCCTTCGCCCGTGCATCGATGGCCACCGCCTGCGCCGGGGCCAGCGCCACCAGTGCAGCGCGGATGTTCTCCACGTAGCGCTGCGCATGCACGAGGCTCTGCCAGCATGCGGATCGACGCTGCGGCCCGCACGCCGCGGCACGATGCCCTGCGTCGCCTCGACCACCTTGCCGCGGTAGCCGGAGGCGCGCACGAGGCGATCGATCCAGCCTTCGAAGTGCAGGCCGTTGACGATCACCAGGTCGGCCTTCGCGAGCCGCTGCGCATCGGCCGGCGTCGGCTCGAACACATGCGCATCGGCATTCGGGCCGACCAGCGCGTGCACCTGCGCCGCATCGCCGGCCACCTCGCGCGCGATGTCGGCGAGGATGGAGAAGCTCGCCACGACCTGCAGCGGCTTCGTCGTCTGCGCGTGCAGCGGCAAGGCCGCGGCCATCAGGGCCAGGGCGATCGAGAAAAAACGAAGGCGGTTCATCGGAAGACTCAGGCGATGCGGTGCGCGCGCAGCGCGATGCGGCGGGCGAGCAGGCTGTCGTGCCGGCCGGTGGCCAGCGACACGAGGTAGGCGGCACCCGCCAGCAGCACGATCGCCGGGCCCGAGGGCAACTGCAGGTGGTAGCTCAGCAGCAACCCGCCGGTGGCGCTGAGCAGCGCGATCAGCGTGGCCACGGCCGCCGGGCTCCACACCTCGCGCGCCCAGAAGCGCGCCGCGGTGGCCGGCAGCATCATCAGGCCCACCGCCATCAGGGTGCCCAGCGCCTGGAAGCCGGCGACGAGGTTGAGCACGACGAGGCCGAGAAAGACGAAGTGCAGCGTGCGTTCGGCTCCGCCGACCGAGCGCAGGAAGCCGGGGTCGACGCTGGCCACCAGCAGCGGCCGGTAGGCTGCTGCCACCACCAGCAGCGTCACGCTCGCCACGCCGGCCACCGTGACCAGCGCGGCATCGTCGACGGCCAGGATGCTGCCGAACAGCACGTGCATCAGGTCGACCGGGCTGCCGTGCGTGGAGACGATCAGCACGCCGGCGGCCAGCGCGATCAGGTAGAAGGCGGCAAAGCTGGCGTCCTCGCGCTGCGTGGTGACCTGCGCCACCCAGCCCGCGAGCACCGCCACCAGCAGCGCGGCGGCGAGGCCGCCGGCGCCCATCGCCGGCAGCGAGAAGCCGGCGATCGCGAAGCCGATCGCGGCGCCGGGCAGCACGGCGTGCGCCATCGCATCGCCCATCAGGCTCATGCGGCGCAGCACCAGCAGCGTGCCCATCGGCGCGCTGCCGAGTGCGAGCGCCAGGGCAGGCCACCAGCGCGCGGCGCATGAAGCCGAATTCGGCGAACGGCTGGATGATGAGTTCGTAGAGGCCCATGTGCGCGCCTCAGGCCTTCTCGCAGACGGGCGCGGATTCGTCCCAGCGTTCGGCCATCTGCCGCGCGCGGAACAGGTTCTCGGCGCGCAGCACCTGCGCGGTCGGGCCCAAGCCACCGGCTCGCGGGCCAGCAGCAGCGCCTGCGGAAAGTGCTCACGCACCAGCTCCATGTCGTGCAGCACCGCCACCACGGTACGTGCCTCGCCATGCCAGCGGCGCACCACCGCCAGCAGGTCGGCGCTGGTGCGGGCGTCGATCGCGTTGAAGGGCTCGTCGAGCAGGATCAGCTGGGCGTCCTGCAGCAGCACCCGCGCGAACAGCACGCGCTGGAACTGGCCCACCGAGAGTTCGCCGATGCGCCGCTGCTCGAAGCCGCCCAGCCCGACCGAGGCCAGCGCCTCGCGGGCGCGCTCGCGCGCAGCGGCGCGTCGATCGCACCGAAGGCACCGCGGCGCGGCCAGTGGCCGAGCGAGACGAGGTCGAGCACGCCGAGCGGAAAGCTGCGGTCGATCTGCGATTGCTGCGGCAGGTAGGCGACGCGGCCGACGAGTTCCGGCGCGATCTCGATGCGGCCCGAGCTCAGCGGCAGGCGGCCGGCCAGTGCGTCCAGCAGGCTGCTCTTGCCGGCGCCGTTGGGGCCGATCACGGCGGTGAGCGAGCCCATCGCCAGCTCGCCGCTGAGGTGGTGCACCGCCGGGTGGCGCTGGTGCGTCACCGTCAGGTCGATCACGCGGACGGCGCTGGCGCTCATGCGGCGAGGTCCGTCAACGCCCAGGCCACGGCGCCCCACAGCAGGGCCAGCGCCGCCAGCGCCGCGGCGACGCGGGTGGCGGCCCCGCTCATCAGCACGCTGGGCAGCACGGCTTCGCGCGGGGCCGGCACGGACGCGTGTCCATGCCCGTGGCCGTGCCCGTGCCCGTGGTGGTGCGCGTGGCCGTGGTCGTGCGCGTGATCGTGCTTCATGCCGCCGCTCCCGCGCACTCGGCGCAGCGCCCGCGCAGCGTCAGCTCGTGCTGCTCGACGCGAAATCCGGCGGGCGCCGGGCGCTCGATGCCGCCCGGGCAGCCGTGGATCGGGAAGACCCGGTCGCAGGCGGTGCAGTGGAAATGATGGTGGTGGTGCGCATGGCCCCGCGCCGGGGCGTGGCTGCACGGCGCCTCGAAGCGCGCCGCCGCCCTGGCCCGGCAGGTCGACGCGCACCACCTGCGACTCCTCGTGCAGCGCACGCAGCTGCCGGTAGACGGTGGAGAGGTTCAGCGTCGGCACCTCGGCACGCGCCAGCTCGAGGATCTCGGCGGGCGCCAGAGAGCGGCCGCTGTCGACCAGCGAGCGCAGCACGGCCTCTTTCTGGCGGGTCTGGCGGGAGGGGCGGGTTTCCATGCAGGTCGGCATCTTATTGCAAATGCACTTGCATTTGCCGTGCGAGCCCGGAACCCGAGCGCGGGGTCAGGACAAGCCGCGGTGCTGGCGCGCCTCCTCGCGCTCGCGGGCGAACTGCTCCTCGAGCTGCTGGCGGCCCTGCTTGGCGATGGCGATCAGCTGGTCGGGGTCGCCCGAGTGCGGGCGCATCTGCTCGACCAGCTCGATGTTGTGGCGGCGAAAGCGCATTGCCAGCGTGCGCGCCTGGTGGCGCTCGAAGCCCAGCGCCTCGAGCGCGCTGCGGCCGCTCATCAGCGCCGAATCGAGGGTCTCGCGCTCGACCGCCTCGATGCCGAGCGCGCGCAGCTGGTAGTAGTGCGCCACGTTGCGGGCGCGGGCCACGATGGTCAGCCGCGGGAAGTGCTCGCGCACCAGCTTGGCCACCGCCACGCTCTGCGCCACGTCGTCGATGGCGAGCACGAACAGGCGTGCCTTGTCGGCGCCGGCGCTGCGCAGCAGGTCCAGCCGCGAGGCGTCGCCGTAGTACACCGGCCAGCCGAAGCGGCGCACCGCCTCCACCTGCTCGGCGTCGTGCTCCAGCACGGTGGCCGAGAAGCCGCTGGCGAACAGCAGCCGGCCGACGATCTGCCCGTAGCGCCCGAAGCCGGCGATGATCACCGGCGCCGCATGGGCGGTGTCGATGGTGTCGTAGGCCGCCTCGCCCGCCGCGGCCGCATGCCGTCGCGACCAGAAGCGGTCGGACAGCAGCAGCACCAGCGGCGTCAGCAGCATCGACAGTGCCACCGCCGCCACCAGCAGCGAGGACGTCGGCGCGTCGATCACGTTCGCGCCGGCGGCGGTCTGGAACACCACGAAGCCGAACTCGCCGCCTTGCGCGAGCAGGATCACGAAGGGCGGGCGCTCGCCGGCCGGGATCGGCATCGTGCGGCCCATCGCCCACAGCACCGCGGCCTTGACGATCAGGAAGCCGGCGACGATCGCCGCCACGAGCAGCGGCTGCGCCAGCACCACCGCGAAGTCGATGCTCATGCCGACCGCAATGAAGAACAGGCCGAGCAGCAGGCCCTTGAAGGGCTCGATGTCGGTTTCCAGCTCGCGGCGGTACTCGCTCTCGGCCAGCAGCACGCCGGCGAGGAAGGCGCCCAGCGCCATCGACAGGCCGACCGACTGCATCAGCGCGGCGGTGGCCACCACCAGCAGCAGCGAGGCGGCGGTGAAGATCTCCGGCGTGCGGCTGCGCGCGATCCAGCGCAGCGCCGGGCGCAGCAGCAGCCGACCGCCGAGCACGATGATCGCGATCACGCCGGCGGCCTTGGCGGCGCCCCACCAGCCGTGGCCCGCCTCCTGCGCACCGGCGGCGGCCAGCAGCGGCACGAAGGCGAGGATGGGGATGGCCGCCACGTCCTGCAGCAGCATCACGCTGAGCACGCCCTGGCCGGAGGTGGTGGCCATCAGGTTGCGCTCGGCGAGCACGCCCAGGCCGATCGCGGTGGAGCTCATCGCGAGGCCCAGCGCCGCCACCAGCGCGATGTGCCAGTCGATGCCGAAGGCCACGGCCACGCCCGTCATCAGCGCCGCCGAGCCGAACAGCTGCACGCTGCCCCAGCCGAAGATCGGCCGGCGCAGCGCCCACAGCCGCCGCGGCTCGAGCTCCAGGCCGACGAGGAAGAGCATCAGCACCACGCCGAACTCGGCGAAGTGCAGCATGTCCTGCGGATCCGACACCAGCTTCAGGCCCCAGGGCCCGATGACGATGCCGGCGGCCAGATACCCGATGATCGAGCCCAGTCCCAGCGCCTTGGCCAGCGGCACCGCGAGCACGGCGGCGGCGAGGTAGACCAGCTGCCGGTCAGCCAGTTGCCGTGGTCCATCAGGGCGCCTCCGTGGCCGCCGGGCGCGCGCTGGCGGGCACCTCGCAGGCCACGCACTCGGGCAGGTCGTCGATTTCGGGCCGAGGCCGGATAACTCGCCAGCCGTTCGGCGTAGAGCCTCGCGTGCTCGGTGATCGCCGCATCGTCCGCATGGTGCGCACCGTGCAGCACCAGCGGCGGCAGGAAGCGCATGCCGCACAGCGCGGCAGTCTGCTCCACCGGCGGCAGGAAGGCGTCGAAGAAGTAGCGGTTGTAGCCGTCGGGCCGGTAGGCCTGCGGGTCGCCGCCGGTGGAGACGGCCAGCCACAGGTCCTGCCGCGCAGCGCATCGCCGCCCGGGCCGTAGGCCCAGCCGAAGGCCAGCACCTCGTCGAGCCAGAGCTTCATCAGCGGCGGCATCGCATACCAGTGCAGCGGGTGCTGCCAGACCACCAGCTTCGCCGCCGCCAGCCGCGCCCGTTCGGCGGCCGTGTCGATGTCGTAGTCGGGGTAGAGCGCATAGAGGTCTCGCACCTCGATGCGCCCGGGCGCCTGCGCGGCCAGCGCACCGGCGGCACGCATCATCGTGCGATTGACGCGCGACTGCTCCATCTGCGGGTGGGCGACGAGCACGAGCACTTCGGCGCCGGCGGCAGCCTCTCGTCGGAATCGGCGTGGGGTTGCAAGGGATGGGGAGGGGGTCGAGGTGCCGCTACCATACCCGCAAAGCTGTAAACAACGCCCGACAAACAACGACGAGGACGGAGGTCCGCATGCCGGTGATCGTGGTGGCCAATCCCAAGGGAGGCGTTGGCAAGAGCACGCTGTCGACCAATCTCGCGGGCTATTTCGCCTCGCGCGGGCATGCGGTGATGCTCGGCGATGTGGACCGCCAGCAGTCGGCACTCACGTGGCTCGCGCTGCGCCCGCCGCAGCTGCCGGCCATCGGCGGCTGGGACACCCACGGCGAGGTGGTGCGCCCGCCCAAGGGCACGACGCATGTGGTGCTGGACACCCCGGCCGGCCTGCACGGCAAGCGGCTCGACGAAGTGATGAAGCTCGCCGACAAGGTGATCGTGCCGATCCAGCCCAGCATCTTCGACATCCACGCCACGCATGCCTTCGTCAACGAGCTGCTGGCGCACCGGCGCAGCGACAAGGTGAAGTTCGGCATCGTCTGCATGCGCGTGCGCGAGGGCACGCTGTCGGCCGATCACCTGCGTGCCTTCGTCGAGAAGCTGAAGGTGCCGCTGATCGGCCAGCTGCGCGACACGCAGAACTACGTGCACTGGCCGCGCGCGGCCTGACGCTGTGGGACGTGGCGCCCTCGCGCTTCGAGCGCGATCTGGCGCAATGGCAACCGATCATCGACTGGATCAACGCATGAGGGCCTTCGATTCGCTGGAAGCGCTCGCCGCCTGCCTCGGGCAGGAGGTCGGCACGAGCGACTGGATCACCATCACCCAGCGGCACATCGACGAGTTCGCCGAAGCGACCGGCGACCGGCAGTGGATCCACGTCGATCCGGTGCGCGCAGCGGCCGGGCCCTTCGGCACGACCATTGCCCACGGCTTCCTCACGCTCTCGCTGCTGCCGCAGATGGCCGATTCGGCGATCGAGCTCGGCGGCGTGCGCATGGGCGTCAACTACGGGCTGAACAAGGTGCGCTTTCCCGCGCCGGTGCCGGTGGGCAGCCGGCTGCGCGGACACTTCAAGCTGACCGCCTTCGAGCCCATCGAAGGCGGCGCGCAGATCACGATGGAAGTCACGATGGAGCGCGAGGGTTCGGCCAAGCCGGTGTGCGTGGCCGAATCGCTGTCGCGCCGCTACGTCTGAGGAGCCGGCGATGAAGGTGCTGCTGGTCGACGATCACCCGCTGATCCTCTCGGCGCTGAAGAGCGTCATCGAAGGCATGGGCGACGGCGCCACCGTCGTCGGCGCGGCCAGCGCCAAGGAGGCCCGGCAGACCCTGGCCGCCGACCCCGACTTCGACCTCGTGCTGCTCGACCTGTCTCTCGGCGATGCGCACGGCTTCGACGTGCTGGTGGAGTTCCGCGCGCAGTACCCGGCGGTGCCGGTGGTGGTGGTGTCGGCCTCCGACCGCAGCAGCGACGTGATCCACGCCGTCGATCTCGGCGCGATGGGCTTCGTGCCCAAGCGGGCGAGCAACGACACGCTGTTCGAGGCGCTGCGCACCGTGATGTCCGGCGGCATCTACGTGCCGCCGATGACACTGCGCTCGTTCGACAACGACGGGCCCTCGGGCACGGCTGCCGCAGGCGCGGTACCCGCCGCGCTGAATACCGTGCGCGAGCAGGCCGAGGCCGGCGCCGTGCAGAAGGCGCCGCCGCTGGCCTCGCTGGGCCTGACACCGCGGCAGACCGACGTGCTCGCGCTGCTGCTGCAGGGCAAGCCGAACAAGCTGATCGCGCGGGATCTCAACCTCTCGGTCGAGACGGTGAAGGACCACGTCGCCGCGGTGCTGCGCGCGCTGAACGTCAACTCGCGCACGCAGGCGGTGCTGGCCGTCAGCCAGATGACGCAGCAAGGCGGCATCAACGCATGGCGCACGCCCCGCGCTGAGCACGCCGCCGCAGCCGTCGCCTCCGCCTGAGCCGGCCGCGGCGGCGCAGCGGCATTCCGCCCTCGGCGAGGAGGTGCTGGCCGTCTATGCCTACGCACCGGCCACGCTGGCTGGCCTGGCGGCCGGCTTCGGCATGCTGCTGCTGCTGTTCTGGAACAGCGCACCGCTGGCGGTGCTGCTGCCCTGGGCGGCACTCTTCATCGGCCTGTGGGGGGTGCGCATCTGGCTGGCCCAGGCCTTCCGTGCCACCTTGCGCCGCGAGGGCATCAACGACTGGAACGTCTGGCGCCTGCGCTGGAACATCCTGACCATCGCCTCAGCCGGGGCCTGGGGCCTGTCGGGCTGGCTGTTCTACACGCGCGGGCTGGGCATCCAGCAGACCGGGCTGATCCTCGTCATCTACACCTTCTGCATCGCGGCGGTGCCGGTGCTGGCCAACCAGCCGCGCATGTTCCTCGCCTACGTGGCGATCTGCTTCGGCCCGCTGGTCGCGCGCATCGCCACCGGCGGCGAGGCGCACAGCCTGAGGCTGGCCGGCATGCTGGTGATCATCATCACGCTGACCACCGTGCTGGCGCGCAACTACCGCCAGGCGCTGCAGCGGGTGATCGAGCTGAAGCTGCGGGCCGACGGGCTGCTGGAAGAGCTGCGCATCGAGAAGCAGGCCGCCGAGGCGGCGCGCTACGAGGCCGAGGTGGCCAACCGCGCGAAGACGCAGTTCTTCACCGCCGCCAGCCACGACCTGCGCCAGCCGCTGCATGCGATGGGCCTGTTCGCGGAGGCGCTGCGCCAGCGCACGCACGAGCCGGAAGTGGCGAACCTGGTGAACAGCATCAATGCCTCGGTGGATGCGCTGGAGGGCCTGTTCTCCGAACTGCTCGACATCACCCGCATCGATGCCGGCGGCGTGGAGGTGCGGCCGCAGCACTTCGAACTCGACGACATCCTTCGCAAGCTGCGCCTGCATTTCGAGCCGACGGCCTTCGAGAAGGGCCCGGCGCTGGTGCTGCGCGGCGGCCAGCGCGTGGTGCATGCCGATCCGCTGCTGGTCGAGCGCATCCTGCGCAACCCGGTCAGCAACGCGATCCGCTACACGAACGACGGCGGCGTGCTGGTCGGCGCGCGGCAGCGCGGCGACACCGTGCTGGTGCAGGTGTGGGACTCGGGCCTGGGCATCCGCGAGGAGGAGCAGGCCAAGGTCTTCGAGGAGTTCTACCGGTGCCCAATACGCCGGCGGTGGCGCCGCACCAGCGCAAGGGCCTCGGGCTCGGGCTGGCGATCGTCAAACGCCCGGCCGACCTGATGGGCGCGCCGATCACGCTGCGCTCGCGCGCCGGGCGCGGAACGGTCTTCACGCTGGAACTGCCGGTCGGCACCAAGCCCCGGGCGCAACCAAGTTCGCTGTCGTCCAAGGCGATGGCGGGCCTGACGCTGGGCGGCCGCCTGATCGTGGTGGTGGAAGACGAGCCGGCCGTGCGCAGCGGCCTGGAGGTGCTGCTGCAGGGCTGGGGGCGAAGCTGGTCTCGTTCGACAGCGTGGCCGATTGCGCCGCCTGGGCCGAGGCGGCCGACCCGGCCTCGGTGCAGCCCGACCTGTGCATCGTCGACTACCGGCTGGAAAGCGGTCGCAACGGCGTGGAAGCCATCGCCGCGCTGCGCCAGCGCTTCGGCGCGCGGCTGCCGGCCATCGTGGTCACCGGCAGCACGATGAGCACGCTCGACAAGGAGGCGCAGGAGAAGGATTTCCACCTGCTGCTCAAGCCGGTGGTGCCCAACAAGCTGCGAGCGATGATCGCCTTCAAGCTGGGCGTGAAGCCGGCGCGCTGACCGACCGGCCGCCGCGGGCGAAGGCCCGCATCGGCGTCAGGCCGGCTCGTAGGCCAGGCGCACGTAGATCGGCGCGAAGGCCTCGGCCTGGGTGATCTCGAGCAGGCGCTCCCGCGCCAGCTCGAGCATCGCGATGAAGGTGACCACCATCACCTGCGGGCCGCGCGAGGTGTCGAACAGATCCTCGAACATTGCGAAGCGGCGGCCCTGCAGGCGGCGCAGCACGATGCTCATGTGCTCGCGCACGCTGAGCTGCTCGCGCGTGATCGTGTGGTGCTGATTCAGCTTGGCGCGGCGCAGGATGTCGGCCCAGGCGGCGCGCAGGTCGTCGGCGTCGACGTCGGGGAAGCGCGGTGCGAGCGACTGCTCGATCGTTACCTGGGCGCGCAGGAAATCACGGCCCAGCAGCGGCAGTGCGTCGAGCTTGGCCGCCGCGAGCTTGATCTGCTCGTACTCGATCAGCCGGCGCACCAGCTCGGCGCGCGGATCCTCGGGCTCCTTGCCGTCTTCCGTCTTCTTCGGCGGCAGCAGCATGCGCGACTTGATCTCGATCAGCATCGCTGCCATCAGCAGGTACTCGCTGGCCAGCTCGAGATTGGTCTTGCGGATCTGGTCGACGTAGGCGAGGTACTGGCGCGTCACGTCGGCCAGCGGGATGTCGAGGATGTTGAAGTTCTGCTTGCGGATCAGGTAGAGCAGCAGGTCCAGCGGGCCCTCGAAGGCCTCGAGAAAGACCTCCAGCGCATCCGGCGGGATGTACAGATCCTGCGGCATGGCGAACAGCGGTTCGCCATACAGCCGCGCCACGGCGACGCTGTCCACCACCGCCGGCGGCAGGGCCTGCACGTCGGGCGTGGGGGCGGCATGTCGGGCACCTCGGGTGCCGCGGCGTCGTGGCTCATCGACCGTGGGGGCTCAGTGGCCTTTGGTCTGGTACACAGGGCTGCTGCGGAACGCGGGCCTCGCGGTATTCGGCCTGGGCGTCTCGGTCGACGGGCTTGTCCCAGAGCAGGGCACGGCCGGCCTGCTGTTCCTGCTCCAGCGTCGGGCGGGCGGCCTTCAGCTGGTCGAGGAAGCTGGTGACGTCGGACTTGTAGGGTTTCCAGAAGAGCGGCATGGCGGCGATTTTATCCGCCGGCCCCGGACGGCCGGCTGACGCCGCTTGTCGGGCAGGAAATCCTTCGTGGAGGCAACACGCTGGCCCGTTGCGCGGCTTCCGACAGGTCGACCGTCTGGCCCGCCTTGGTGACTTCAGCCGACCGCTTGAGCTCGTCGAGGAGACTCACGGTCTTGTTGTTCGGCCGTGATGACGGGCAAAGGCATGTCGCAGCATCGCGACGGTGCTTTCATCAAGCCCGGGGTGGCTTCTGCGAGGATCGCCGCATGACCGAGATCGAGCTCAAGTTCCAGGTGCCGCACGAGCGCCGCGAGACGGTGCGTGCCGCCGTGGCCGGCCGCGGCGCCTCTGCCATGCCGCTGCGCCTGCAGGCCGCCTACTTCGACACCGACGACGGCCTGCTGGCCGGTGCCGGCGTGGCGCTGCGCCTGCGCCGCGAGGGCCCTCGCTGGGTGCAGACGCTCAAGGCCACCGGCGCCGATGCGATGACGCGGCTGGAGCACAACGCGCCGCGCCGCGAACGCGGCGCGGCGGTGCCGGCGCTCGATCTTGCGCTGCACACGGGCACGCCGGCCGGCGACCGGCTCGCTGCGTTGCTGGCATCGCGGCCCGATGCCACGCTGGTGTGCCGCTACCGCACCGACATTCGCCGCACGGCCCGCCTGCTGCGCCGGCACGGCGCGACGCTGGAGCTGGCGTTCGACGAGGGCGTGATCGTCGCCGGCGAGGCTGCCGTGGCGGTCTGTGAACTGGAGATCGAGCTGGTTGCGGGCTCGCCGGCCGGATTGCTCGCCGTGGCCGGCGAGTGGGTCGCCCGCCACGGCCTCTGGCTCGATACCCGCAGCAAGGCCGAGCGCGGCACGATGCTCGCGCAAGGCCGCGCGCACTCGCCGCCCCGCAAGGCTGTCGACGTGCGCCTCGATCGTGCGGCCGACGCCGCGAGCGCGCGCCGCATCGTGCTGGCCGAATGCCTGCAGCAGGTGACGGCCAATGCCAGCACGGTGGCCAGCGGCGACTTCGCCGAAGAGCATGTGCACCAGCTGCGCGTGGGCTGGCGGCGCCTGCGCACGGCGCTGCAGTTGTTCGCGGCCGATGCGCAGGGCGATGCGATGGAGGCCGCCGCCGCCGACGCATTCCGGGCCTTGTCCGCAGCCCGCGACGCGGCGGCGATTGCCGGGCCGCTGGGGGGATCAGATCGACGCCGCGATGTCGGCCAACGCGCCGCAGCTCGTGCCGCCGCGCCTGCAACTCGGCGACCCCGCCGACCCGGCGCTCGCCGTGCGCGACGCTGCGACCCAGCGCCTGCTGCTCGATCTGATGGGCGCTGCGCTGCTGCCGACAGCGCCGCAGCCCGATTCGCCGGCGGCCGCAGCGGTGATGGTGCCGGCGCTCGACCACTGGCATCGCGCGCTGCGCCGCGAGGTCAAGCGCTTCGCATCGCTCGACGATGCCGCGCGCCATCGGCTCCGCAGGCGCGTCAAGCGCCTGCGTTACGGCGTGGCGTTCGCGCGAGGCCTGTTCGGCCGCAAGGCCACGGACCGCTACCTGCGCGCCCTGGCGGCCTTGCAACAGGAGCTCGGCGCGCTCAACGATGCGGCCGTGGCCCTCGCGGCCTGGCGGAGCATCCCCGAGCCCGATCCATCGACGGCCTTCGCGCTCGGCTGGCTCTCGGCGCGCCGGGAGGCCCTGGCCGCCGCCTGCGAGCCGGCGCTGGCGGCCTTCGCCGCCGCGAAGAAGCCCTGGCCGCGCTGAGCGGCAACGGGCTCAGAGACGGCAGCGCTGCAGCGCCTCGGCCAGTGTCGGCGCGAAGGCGGCTTCGCCGAGTTGCGCGGCGAAGCCGGCACGCCGCATCAGCGACAGTGGCTGCTCGTTGAGTTCGGCCAGCCACAGCGTGATGCCGCGCCGGCCGAGCGCGCGATGCAACTGCTCCAGCGCATCGAGCCCCGAGGTGTCCATCGCGATCAGCCGGTGCGTGTCGAGCACGAGCGCGTGCGTGCCCTCGGGCAGCTGCGCCGGCAGCGCTTCGAGCTTGCCGACGGCGCCGAAGAAGAGCGCGCCGTACATCTCGCGAACCTGCACGCCCTGCGCCGCATCGGTGCGGGCGTGCGGCTCGATGCGGAACAGCGTGCTCATGCGGTAGATGAAGAACACGCAAGCCAGCACCAGACCGACCTCCACCGCGACGGTGAGATCGAACACCACCGTCAGCACGAAGGTGCCGACGAGGATCGTGCGGTAGGGCACGCTGAACTGCCGCAGCCGCGCGAACTCGCGCCACTCGCCCATGTTCCAGGCGACGAAGAGCAGGATGCCCGCCAGCGCGGCCAGCGGCACGTGCAGCGCCAGCGGCGCCGCGACCAGCACCACCGCCAGCAGCGTCAGCGCATGCACGATGCCGGCGATCGGGCTGGTGGCGCCGGAGCGCACGTTGGTGACGGTGCGCGCGATCGTGCCGGTGGCCGGAATGCCGCCGAAGGCCGGCACGACCATGTTGGCCACGCCCTGCGCCATCAGCTCCTGGTTCGGGTCGTGGCGCGGCGCATCGATCAGGTTGTCGGCGACTCGCGCGCACAGCAGCGATTCGATCGCGCCGAGCATCGCCAGCGTCAGCGTCGGGATCACCAGCTGCTTGGCACTGTCCCAGCTGAAGGGCGGCAGCTGCAGGTCGGGCAGGGCCTGCGGGATGCCGCCGAAGCGGCTGCCGATGGTCTCCACCGGCAGGCCCAGCATCGCGGTGGCCAGCGTGGCCAGCACCAGCGCGACGATGGTGCCGGGCACGTGTGCCGCCGAGCGGTACAGGCGGTGGCGCCAGCCGATGTTGTCCCGCGGCACCGCGTATGACTTCGGCCACAGCACCACCAGCGCCGCAGGCGAGGCCGATGGCGAGTGCCAGCGGGTTGAGCGTGTGCAGCTGCCGTGCCAGCACGCCGATCTGGGTGAAGAAGTCGGCCGGCATCTTCTCGATGCTCAGGCCGAGCAGGTCCTTCAGCTGCGACAGCCCGATCAGCACCGCGATGCCGTTGGTGAAGCCGATGATGATCGTCACCGGGATGTAGCGCACCAGCGCGCCGAGGCGCAACAGCCCCATCACGAACAGCAGCACGCCCGACAGCGAGGTGGCGATCAGCAGGTTGGTCAGGCCGTAGCGCTCGACGATGCCGTAGACGATCACGATGAAGGCGCCGGCCGGCCGCCGATCTGCACCGGCGAACCGCCGAGTGCCGAGATCAGCAGCCCGGCCACGATCGCGGTGACCAGCCCCTGCTCCGGCTTGACGCCCGAGGCGATCGCGAAGGCCATCGCCAGCGGCAACGCCACCACGCCCACCGTCACGCCCGCGGCGACGTCGGCACGCAGCCGCGTCGCGTCGTAGCCGCGCAAGGCGGTCAGCAGTCGCGGCCGGAAGGGGTGGAGCTGCATCGCCGCCTGAGTATGCCTTGCGGATATGGTTGGCACATCATTCACATATGATGTGCATCAGATGCACTCGACCGCACGGCCATGGAAAGCAAGACCGCCCGACTCACGCTGCTGATCGATCCGGCCAAGAAGGCTGCCTTCGAGTCGCTGTGCGCAGCGCAGGACCTCACGCGCCCTCGCAGGTGGTGCGGCAGCTGATCCGCGAGTACCTCGACCGCCACGGCGTGGCCTACCCGACACGCAGCAAGGTGGTCGCGCGCAAGCCGGCGGCGCGCCGCTAGGCCGCACGGCGCACATGCCCGCCGAATTCCTCCACGGCCTGACGCGGCGCACCCGCACGCGGCGCAGCAACCGCCAGCTCGGTGCGGTGCTGGCCTTCGTCGCCGGTGCGATCAACGCCGGCGGCTTCCTCGCCGTGCAGCGCTACACCTCGCACATGACCGGCGTGGTCTCCGCCATCGCCGACGATCTGGTGCTCGGCCAGTTCGCGCTGGCCATGGCCGGTGTCTCGGCGCTGCTGGCCTTCGTCAGCGGCGCGGCGCTGACCGCGGTGCTGATCAACTGGGCACGCCGGCGCGAGCTGCAGGGCGAGTACGCGCTCTCGCTGATGCTCGAGGCGACTCTGCTGCTGGCCTTCGGGCTGCTCGGCGCCAACCTGGAGCTGTTCGTCGATGTGTTCCTGCCGTCGACCGTGCTGCTGCTGTGCTTCATCATGGGCCTGCAGAACGCCATCGTCACCAAGATCTCGCAAGCGGAAATCCGCACCACGCACATGACCGGCGTGATCACCGACCTCGGCATCGAGCTCGGCCGGCTGCTCTACTGGAACCGCTCCACGGTTGCCAACGAGCGGCACTTCGTGCGCGCCAACCGAGACAAGCTCGCCATCCACGCCACCATCCTGGGCCTGTTCTTCGGCGGCGGCATCGTCGGCGCGCTCGCCTTCAAGCACGCCGGCTTCGTGGCCACCGTGCCGATCGCCGCCTTGCTCATGGCCATGGCCGCGCCGCCTTGCTCGCCGATCTGCGCACCCACATTCTTCGCGCCGGTGACGATCGGTGATGGCCGGGGCGTCGTTCCGACCCTCAGCGAGGGATGCGCGGCACGCCGTTCGCCGATACGATGGCGGATTGGTGGCGCCCATGCTCGATCGCATCCTTCTCATCGACGACAGCGAGCCCGATCTCATCTATACGCGCATCGTGCTCGAGCGCGCGAAGGTGGTGCGCGAGATCGTCCACTTCGAGTCGGCCCGTGACGCGCTGGCACGGCTCGACCGCCCCGATTGCCCGGGTGCCGACCTGATCCTGCTGGACATCAACATGCCGGGCATGAACGGCTTCGATTTCCTTCGCGCGTACGAGACCGCCGCCCGCAGGCCGCACACGCCATCGGTGGTGATGCTCAGTTCGTCGGCCGACCCGACCGATCGGCGAAGCGCCGAGAGCTTCGGCAGTGTGCGCGGCTTCGTCACCAAGCCGCTGGCCTCGGGCCAGGCCCAGGGGCTGCTGGACCTGCTGCGGGCGTGAAGCGCTGCCTGTCGCCGTAGGTCGCGGCCCTGTGTGCCGCCCTGGCCACGGCGGCGCAGGCGCAGTGGCCCGGCCCGTCGCAACCGGTTCGAGTTGCGCCCGAGCGCGATTACGGCCCGTTCGTCTTCCAGCGCGACGACGGCGCCATCGACGGGCTGTCGATCGAGATGCTGAGGCTGCTCCAGCAGCGCATCGGCCTGACGCTGCAGATGCTGCCCGCGCGCCCGCTCAACGATCAGCTGCAGGCGCTGCGGCAGCGTGACGCCGACCTGGTGTCGTCACTGCGTGCCACGCCGGAACGCGGCGCATACGCCCTGTTCACGCTGCCCTACGTGTCGGTGCCGGCCGTGCTGGTGATGCGCACCGGCGAGGCCGAGCGCAGCCTGGCCGCCATGTCCGGGGAGGCCATCGCCGTGGGCCAGGGCTTTGCGGTGGAGCCGGTGATGCGCCAGCGCTACCCGCGCGTGCCTGGCAGGGCGTGAGCGACGATGCCGTGGCGCTGCGTGGCCTCGCGCAGCGCCGCTATGCAGCCGCGGTGGTGGATGCGGCCAGCTTTGCCCACGTCAGCCGCGTACAGCGGCTGGAGGGGCTGGAGGTCGTCGGGCCGGTGGACTTCAGTACACGCTGTCCTTCGCCGTGCGCAGCGACTGGCCCGAACTGCGCGATGCACTCGACGCCGCGATCCGCGCGCTGCCGCGCGAGCAGCGCCGGGCGGTGCTGCGCCAGTGGCTGGCCGAGCCCCGGGTGCCGCGGCGCACGCCGTGGGCCACCGCCGTCGGCTGGACGCTGCTGGCCACTGGCGTGCTGGTGGCTGGCGTTGCGGCAGCACGTGGCCTGTGGCGCCGCCGTCCGGAGCCGGGCCGATGACGCCGCGGCCGCCGCCCCATGCGCTGAAGGAAGCGCTGCTGCTCGCGCTGCTCTATGCCGCGGCGGCCGCCCTGTCGATCGCCCTGTCACGCCAGCCCGGCTCGGTGGCCAACCTGTGGTTCGCCAATGCGGTGGGCGTCGGATTCCTCGCCACCGCCTCGCGCCGCCGCTGGCCGGGCCTGATGCTGGCCGTCATCGCCGGCAACCTGCTGGCCAATCTGCTGCAGGGTTTGCCGCCGAGCCTGGCGCTGGCCTTCCTGCCGGCCAACGGCGCCGAGATGCTGCTGGCGGCCTGGGCGTTGCGCAAGGTGGGCTTCGGGCGCAGCGGCCTGCGCACGCCCGGCGCGATGCTGCAGCTGCTGGCCATCGGTGCGATCGGTGCACAGCTGGTCGGCGCCACGCTCGGCGCGGCCACGCTGCGTTCGCTCGGCGCCGGCGATTTCTGGTCGATGTGGCAGCGCTGGATGGAAGGCTCGACGATCGGCTCGATCTCCCTGCTGGCGCTGGTGATCTGCCTGCGGCGGGACGACCCGGCGCTGATCCGCCGCGACCTGCTCGACTGGCGCGCGCTCGCGCTCGGCGCCGCGGCCGCCGGCGTCACGCTGCTGAGCCGGCGCACGTGCCGTTTCCGTTCGTCTACATCGCGATCCCGCTTCTCTTTGCCGCCATCGTGCTGGAGCTGAGTGCGGCCCTGGCGCTGGTGCTGCTGGTCTCGCTGGTCATCGCGGCGAGCACGGCGGTGGGCGTCTTCGTGCCGCCGCCCTTCGTGGCGCAATGGCAGGAGCTGTTCGTCTACACCGCCTATGCCGCGGCGCTGATCCCGGCCCAACTGCTGGCCGCGACGATGGCCGACCGGCGCGACAGCCACGAGCGGCTGGCCGCTGCCAGCGCCGAGCTGCAGCGCGCCAATGAGGGCCTCGAGCAGTTCGTGCGCATCGCCTCGCACGACCTGCGCGAACCGCTCAATACCATCGTGCAGTTCACCGGCCTGATCGAGAGCGACCACGGTGCGCAGTTGCCACCCGAGGCGCGCGCACCGGCTGGGCCTGGTCGGACGGGCCGGCACGCGCATGCGGCGGCTGCTCGACGACATGCTGCACTACGTGCGCGTGCAGCGCAGCGGTACCGATGCTGGCCATGCGGTCGAGCTCGACCGCGTGATGCAGGAGGTGCTGCAGTCGCTGGCCGGCCGCATCCGCGACAGCGGCGCGCTGGTGGCGGTCGACAACCTGCCGGTGGTGCGCGGCCACGAGAGCCTGCTCGCGCTGGCGCTGCAGAACCTGCTGTCGAATGCGCTGAAATTCGTGGCGCCGGGCCAGCGGCCCGAGGTGCATGTGCGCGCTCTCATCGAGGGCGATACCGCCGTGGTCAGCGTCACCGACAACGGCATCGGCGTGGCCGCGGAAGACCTGCCGCGCCTGTTCCAGCCGTTCCAGCGCCTGCACCTGCGCAAGCACTACGAGGGCAGTGGCCTCGGGCTCGCGCTGGTCAAGCAGATCGCCGGCGCGCACGGTGGCGACGTGCAGATGCAGTCCGAGCCCGGCGTGGGCACGCGCGTCAGCCTGCGCCTCCCGCTCGAATCGGCCGCGGCGCGCACGCCGCCGGCACCGACCCGGCTCTGAACTTCAGCGCACGCGCAGGCCCGGCGTGGCGCCGGCCAGGGCTCGAGCACGTACAGGCCCGGATTCGCCTTCTCGTCGGCGTGGCTGGCGGCCAGCACCATGCCTTCGCTGATGCCGAACTTCATCTTGCGCGGCGCCGGGTTGGCCACCACCACGGTGAACTTGCCGACCAGGTCTTCCGGTTGGTAGGCCGACTTGATGCCGGAGAAGACGTTGCGCGTGCGGCCCTCGCCGACGTCCAGCGTCAGGCGCAGCAGCTTGTCGCTGCCGTCCACGTGCTCGCAGGCGACGATCTTCGCGATGCGCAGGTCGATCTTCGCGAAGTCGTCGATGGCGATGGCCGGCGCGATGTCCTCGCCGCCGGGCTTGGGCGCCTCGACCTTGGGCGGCTCGAAGAGCTTGTCGAGCAGCGCCGGATCGACACGCTGCATCAGGTGCTTGTACTCGCCGATCTGGTGGCCGCCGAGCGAGCGCGCCGCATCGGCGAAATTCATCGGCGCCACCTTCAGGAAGGCTTCCACCTGCACGGCCAGCGCCGGCAGCACCGGCTTGAGGTAGATCGTCAGCACGCGGAAGGCCTCGATGCAGACGGTGCAGACGTCGTGCAGCACGGCGTCCTGCCCGGCCTGCTTGGCCAGTTCCCACGGCTTGTTGGCATCGACGTATTCGTTGACGCGGTCGGCCAGCAGCATGATCTCGCGCAGCGCCTTGCCGTACTCGCGCTCCTCGTACAGGCGCTCGACCTCGCCGCGGTGCGCGCGCAGGCCGTCGAGCAGCGTGCGGCCCTCGACACCGATGTCGGCGCTCAGATGCCCGCCGAAGCGCTTGGCGAGGAAGCCGGCCGCACGGCTGGCGATGTTGATGTACTTGCCGACCGGTCGCTGTTGACGCGGGCGACGAAGTCGTCGGGGTTGAAGTCGATGTCCTCGACCTTGGCGTTGAGCTTGGCGGCGATGTAGTAGCGCAGCCACTCGGCATTCATGCCGAGTTCCAGGTACTTCAGCGGCGAGATGCCGGTGCCGCGGCTCTTGCTCATCTTCTCGCCGCCGTTGACGGTGATGAAGCCGTGCACGAACACCTTGTCCGGCGTCCTGCGGCCGCTGAAGTGCAGCATCGCCGGCCAGAACAGGGTGTGGAAGTAGGTGATGTCCTTGCCGATGAAGTGGATCTGCTCGAGGGATGGATCGGCCATCAGCGTTTCATAGCTGCGGCCGGTCCTGTCGCAGTAGTTCTTCAGCGAGGCGAGGTAGCCCACCGGCGCATCGAGCCAGACGTAGAAGTACTTGTCTTCCGTGTCGGGAATGCGGATGCCGAAGTAGGGCGCGTCGCGGCTGATGTCCCAGTCGGCCAGGCCGACGCGGCCTTCGTCGTCGGTGGCGAACCACTCGCGGATCTTGTTCAGCACCTCGGGCTGCAGCCGGCCGGGCGTCTGCGTCCAGTCCTGCAGGAACTCGAGGCAGCGCTGCGAGGAGAGCTGGAAGAAGTGGTGCTCGCTGCTTTTCATCACCGGCGTCGCGCCGGTGAGCGTCGAGTAAGGGTTCTTCAGCTCGGTGGGCGAATAGACCGCACCGCAGACCTCGCAGCTGTCGCCGTACTGGTCCTTCGCGCCGCACTTCGGGCACTCGCCCTTGATGTAGCGGTCGGGCAGGAACATGCCCTTGACCGGGTCATAGAACTGCTCGATCGAGCGGATCGCGATCAGGCCCTGCTTGCGCAGCGCGCGGTAGATGTCCTGCGCGAAGGCGTGGTTCTCCGGGCCGTCGGTCGAGTGCCAGTTGTCGAAGCCGATGTGGAAGCCGTCGAGGTACTGCTTCCGGCCGGCGGCGATCTCGGCGACGAACTGCTGCGGCGTCTTGCCCGCCTTCTCGGCGGCGATCATGATCGGCGCGCCATGGGCGTCGTCGGCGCAGACGAAGTGCACCTCGTGGCCCGCCATGCGCTGGTAGCGCACCCAGATGTCGGC
This sequence comes from Piscinibacter aquaticus, assembly GCA_007994965.1. Lineage (GTDB taxonomy): Bacteria > Pseudomonadota > Gammaproteobacteria > Burkholderiales > Burkholderiaceae_C > Piscinibacter > Piscinibacter aquaticus. The sequence goes on from VOPW01000001.1 coordinate 810,405, forward strand.
CTGGATGTACTCCATCATGTGCCCGACGTGGAACGGCGCGTTGGCGTAGGGCAGGGCGGTGGTGACGAAGAGCTTGCGGGTCATCCGCCCATTCTAGAAGCGCTAGACTGCCGGCCCCGTCCCGTCATCCCTGACCGTCTTCATGGCCGCCACCGAATCCGCCCTGCTCGATGCCCTGAAGGGCGTGACCGACCCGAACACCGGGAAAGACTTCGTCTCGACGAAGCAGCTGAAGAACCTCAAGGTCGAGGGCGGCGACGTCTCCTTCGACGTCGAGCTCGGCTACCCGGCCAAGAGCCAGATCCCGGCGCTGCGCAAGGCGCTGATCGCCGCGGCGCGCTCGGTGGGCGGCGTGGAGAACGTCAGCGCCAACATCACCAGCAAGATCATCGCCCACGCGGTGCAGCGCGGCGTGCAGCTGCTGCCCAACGTCAAGAACATCGTTGCCGTCGCGTCCGGCAAGGGCGGCGTCGGCAAGAGCACCACCGCCGTCAACTGGCGCTGGCGCTGGCGGCCGAAGGCGCCACGGTGGGCATCCTCGATGCCGACATCTACGGCCCCAGCCAGCCGATGATGATGGGCATCGAAGGCCGCCCCGAGAGCGCCGACGGCAAGACGATGGAGCCGCTGGAGAACTACGGCGTGCAGGTGATCTCGATCGGCTTCCTGATCGAGCCCGACAACCCGATGATCTGGCGCGGCCCGATGGCCACGCAGGCGCTCGAGCAGCTGCTGCGCCAGACCAACTGGAGCAACCTCGACTACCTGATCGTCGACATGCCGCCGGGCACCGGCGACATCCAGCTGACGCTCAGCCAGCGCGTGCCGCTGACCGGCGCGGTGATCGTCACCACGCCGCAGGACATCGCGCTGCTCGACGCCCGCAAGGGCATCAAGATGTTCGAGAAGGTGGGCGTGCCCATCCTCGGCATCGTCGAGAACATGGCCGTGCACGTGTGCGAGAAGTGCGGCCACGTGGAGCACATCTTCGGCGAGGAAGGCGGCAAGCGCATGGCCGCCGAGTACCAGATGGACTACCTCGGCGCGCTGCCGCTGAACCTGTCGATCCGCGTGCAGGCCGATGCCGGCCGGCCGACGGTGGTCAGCGACCCCGATGGCGAGATCGCCGGCCTCTACAAGGGCGTGGCGCGCCGGTGGCGGTGAAGATCGCCCAGCGCGCGAAGGACTTCAGCGCGAAGTTCCCCAGCATCACGATCTCGAAGAACACCTGAGGCGAAAGCAGCCGCGCCTCAGCGCGGCCTGCCGTCCAGCCGCAGCACCACGGTGAAGGCCGCGCCGCCTTCGGGGCGCTGCGCGGCGCGGATGTCGCCGCCGTAGCGCTCGACGATGCTGCGGCTGATCCACAGCCCGAGGCCGGTGCCGTCCTTCTTGTGCGTGACGAAGGGCTGGAACAGCTCGGCGAGGATCTCCGGCGGCAGCCCGGCGCCGGTGTCCATCACGTCGATCTCCACCGTGTCGTCGCCGCCGTCGCGCGTGGCCAGCGTCAGCGTGCCGCCCTCGGGCATCGCGTGGACGGCATTGACCAGCAGGTTGACGATCACCTGCTGCAGCTCGTTGCGGTTCAGCGCCGGCTGCCGCGTGGCGCGGTAGTCGCGCACCAGCGCGATGTGCGTGCGCGACAGCAGGTGCGCCACCAGCACGAGGCATCCCTCCAGCACCTCGCGGGTGTCGACGCTGTCGACGTAGCCGGCGAATTCGTTCGGCCGCGCGAACTGCAGCAGCTGCGTCACGATCAGGCGCATGCGCTCGACCTGCTCGTCGACCAGGCGCAGCTCGCCCTGCACGCGCTGCGCGTCCTCGCCGAGCAGCTCGCGGGCGAGGTCGAGGTTGCCCTGGATCACCGCGATCGGGTTGTTCACCTCGTGGGCGATGCTGGCGGTGAGCTGGCCCACCGCGGCCAGCTTCTCGCTGCGCACGAGTTGCTGCTGCGCCGAGCGCAGCTCGCGCGTGCGCTCGGCGACCTTGGCGTCGAGCTCGGCATTCCATCGCTCCAGCGCCCGTGTCTTGTCGGCGATGGTGTCGAGCAGGTGGTCGAGGTGTCCGGCGAGCTGGCCGATCTCGTCGTTGCTGCGCACGTGGCCGACGCGGGCCTCCATCTCGCCGCCTTCGACGCGCTGCATCGTCTGCGCCATCTGCTCGATCGGCCGGAAGATGCCGCGCGCGCCGCGCAGCGACACCATGGCCGCCGCAATCATCACGGCGAAGAAGGCCGCGCCGATGGCCGCGAGCGCGCCCCATTTCAGCCCGGTGAAGGGCTGCTCGAGAAAGCCGACGTAGAGCATGCCCACGCGCTTGCCGCCGCCGTCGACCAGCGGCTGGTAGCCCGACACATACCAGTCGCTGACGACGAAGGCGCGGTCCAGCCAGTGCTGCCCTCGCCGAGCACGGCGTCGCGCACCGTCTGCGAGACGCGCGTGCCGATCGCGCGGTTGGAGGGGTCGGCGCCGAACAGGCGCACGTTGGTGCTGATGCGCACGTCGTCGAGGAACAGCGTGGCCGTGCCCTGGCTGCCGAAGGGCAGCGAGCCCTGCGGATAGACGATCTCGTTGATGTGGTCGATGAAGCCGAGGTTGCGGTTCAGCAGTACCCCGGCCTGCACGTGGCCGAGGCGGCGCCCGTCCGGCGTGACCACCGGCGCGCTGGCCAGCACGACCATCGCGCGGTCTTCCTCGGTGCGCTCGGTGGGCGCGGCATTGCGCGTGGGCACCAGCGGCACGCCGACGCGCGGCAGCAGGGCCGGCGCCAGCAGGCTCAGCGCACCCGGGTCGAGGACCTCCACCGTGCCATGCCGGGACGTGGCCGTGCCGGCGCGCCGGGCCGGCGAGCCGCGCCTCGGCCGCGGCGTAGTCGGTGGCGACCGGGCTGCCGTCGTCGCGGCGCAGGTTGATGAAGTCCAGCCCCTCGCGGGCCTTGTAGCGCTGCAGCAGCGGCACGGTCACCGGCCGGCTCCCGGCCCAGCGCGAGCTGCAGCGCATGCGATTCGGCCACGGTGGCGGCGCTGCCGCCCACCTCGACGAGCACGCGCTCGAAATAACCGTTGGCCACCGCGAGGTCGGCCTGCACCTTGGTGATCAGCAGGCGATCGAAGGCGAGGCTCGCCCAGGTGAGCAGGATCACGCCGAGCAGCGGCAGCACCACCGCCAGCGGCACCAGCACCATCGCCAGCAGCTTGCCGCGGATGGGCAGTTCCCGGAAACGGCGCAGCATGAACGATGGACCTCTCAGGCGCCGCGCGCGCGGCGCGGGCCGGTTCGCTCCATTCGGCGACGCGGCGCTCCAGCGTGCGGCGAGAGATGCCGAGCAGCTGCGCGGCACGCGTCTTGTCGCCACCCACCGAATCGAGCACCGACAGGATGTGCTGCTTCTCCAGCGCATGCAGGTCGGTCGGCCGGGAGGCCGGCAAGGCGCGCGTGCTCGCGTCCATGCGCGACAGGCCCTGGTACAGCGCCGACACGTTGAGCGCGCCGAGGATCAGCGAGCGCTCGATCAGGTTGCGCAGCTCGCGCACGTTGCCCGGCCAGTCGTACTGCGCGAGGTAGCCGAGCTCGTCCTCGGTCACCTCCATCGGTGGCACGCCGAGCTGCGGCGCCAGCGTGGCGATGAAATGCGCCACCGGGTCGGGGATGTCTTCCTTGTGGCCGCGCAGCGGCGGCAGGTTGATCTCGACCACCTGCAGCCGGTAGTAGAGGTCGGCACGGAAGCGGCCGGCGGCCACCTCGTCGGACAGGCGCCGGTTGGTGGCGGCGACGATGCGCACGTCCACCGGAATCTGCTGCTCGCTGCCCACCGGACGGATGTGCCGGTCTTCGAGCACGCGCAGCAAGGTGGCCTGCAGGGGCAGCGGCAGATCGCCGATCTCGTCGAGGAAGAGCGTGCCGCTCTGCGCGTAGACGAACAATCCGTCGCGGCCCGGCCCGCGGCCGGCCGCGGCGCCCTGCGCGTGGCCGAACAGCTCCTGCTCGATGTGCTCGGGCGACATCGTCGCGCAGTTGACCGGCACGAAGGGCCCGTGGCGGCGCGGGCTGTTGCGGTGCAGTGCCAGCGCCGCGAGTTCCTTGCCGGTGCCCGATTCGCCCGACAGCAGCACCGTGCTGTTGACCGAGGCCACGCGCTGCAGCGCCGCCTGCAGGCCCTTGATGGCCAGCGAGCGGCCGACCAGTCCGTCGGCCTCGGGCGTGCGCTGGCGCAGCGCGCGGCGCAGCACCCAGTTCTCGCGCTGCAGCCGTGCGCGCTCGAGGCCGCGACGAACCGCGTTGAGGATCTGCGTCACCCGGAAAGGCTTGAGGATGAAATCGCTCGCGCCGGCGCGCAGCGCCTCGATGGCGGTGTCGAGATCGGCGAAGGCGGTGATCAGCACGACCTCGCCGCCATAGCCCTGCTCGCGCAGTTCGCGCAGCCGGGCGATGCCGTTCTTGCCCGGCAGCGTGATGTCGAGGATCAGCAGGTCGAAGCGGTGCCGCTTCATCAGCTCGTCGCCGGTCTCGGCATCGGGCGCGCTGCAGACCTCGCCGCACCGCGTGGCCAGCGTCTTCTCGAGGAAGTTGCGCATGCCCGCCTCGTCGTCGACGATGAGCACATGGGCCAGCGGCCACTCGGGTGGGGCGGGGATGGAGGGCATGCCGTCAGCCCGCGTGAAGCTGCCGCTGCTGGAGACGGTGGAGTTCTTCCGGCGTGTTGGCGTCGAAGAAGGCACCGGCATCGTCGAACTCGACGATGACGCGGCGATGGCGCTCGCTCCAGCGCTCGATCTCGCGCTCGCCGGCCTGCAGCGCGGCCATCAGGTCTTCCATCAGCATCGCGCGCAGCAGGCAGAACTCCGGCTGGAGCCGAACCTTGCCTTGCTCGCGCGTGGCGGCCATCGCGATGTCGGCGTCGTTCTCGGCCACCGCGCGGGCCAGCCGTTCGGCCGGGTTCTCCGGGAAGCTGGGCGCATCGCAGGGCACGGCCAGCAGCCACGGCGTCTCGCAGCGCTCCAGGCCGGTCAGCATGCCGGCCAGCGGCCCGGCGAAGTCGGGCACCGAGTCCAGCCAGACGTCCACGCCCATCGCCTCGTAGGCCGCCAGGTTGCGGTTGACGGCGACCATCACCGTTCCCACCTGCTGCTGAAGGCGCAACACGCCGTGCAGCGCCAGCGGCATGCCGTGGTGGTTCTGCAGCCCTTGTCGCCGCCGCCCATGCGCGTGCCGCGCCCGCCGGACAGCACGACGCCGGTGATCTCTTCCGGCGCAATCGCAGGCGTCGGCATCAGGCCTCCAGCAGGTCGAAGCCCTGCGTCTCGACCTCGACGAAGGCGCGCGTGAATGCGGCCACCGCGGCCCACAGCCGCGCGCGCGCGGATGCGCCTGCACCGCGTCGCACAGGCGAGCCAGCCACGGCTGCACATGGCCGCGGAAGAAGCGGCGCTGCTGCTCGAGGTTGCAGGTGCCGGCATCGTCGCCGGCGATCAGGTAGCGCATCACCTCGAAGACGTAGGAGACGTGGTCCTCGGTCTCCATGCGCGCCTCGTCGCGGCCCAGGCCCAGCGCGGCGGTCGGTGCGCAGCTGCGCGAGCGAGCGGTCGTTCAGCGTGCCGCTGAGGTAGTACGAACCGAACAGGAAGACCTCGGGCTTGCCCACGCTCTGGAACAGCGCGTCGAACTCCTCGGCGGCGGCCGCGGGCGTGGTGGCACGCATCGCGCCGACCAGCTCCTGCCACGGCGCTTCCAGGTGGCCGCCGGCCTCGGGCGCCTCGGTCACGGCCACGCTGAACTGCGACAGCAGCGCCTCGTCGGGCGGCGCCAGCCACAGCCGCGCGAGCAGTCCGTAGAGTTCGGCGCGGGCGGTTTCCTCGACGTCGCCGGGGTCGGCCGGTGGATCGCGTCGGTGGGGGTGTCTTGGCTCATGGTGTTCGCTCCGGCCGCATCAGAGGTCGGTGATGCGCACTTCGGCGGGGTTGGTGTGGATGTCGATCACCCGGCAGTCGCCGCACATGCGCAGCCGCTCGGCCGCAGCGCCCTGGAAGGCCGGGTGGGCGCCGAGGCGGCCGATCATCGCCTCCACCGCCTGCAGCGTTCCGAAGGGCTTGCTGCAGCGGATGCAGCGGTATGGCTCGGCCTGCGCCAGCACGCGCGCGGTCTTGCGCGCGCGGCCGCCGTCGGCCAGCCACAGCCGCGGCTGCAGCGTGATCGCCTGCTCCGGGCAGGTGCCGGCGCACAGGCCGCACTGCACGCAGTTCTTCTCGATGAAGCGCAGCTGCGGCAGGTCGGGGTTGTCGGCCAGCGCCGACTCGGGGCAGGCGCCGACGCAGCTCAGGCACAGCGTGCACTTGGCCGTGTCGACCACGAGGCTGCCGAACGGCGCGCCGGCGGCCGGCAGCGTGATCTCGTCGCGGGCCTGCGGCGCCTGGGCGGCGAGGTGATCGATCGCCAGTTCCAGCGTGTCGCGCTTGCCGGCCTGCACCGCGAAGCCGGCAGCCGTCTTCACGCCCTGCGCCGGCGCGCTGCGCAGCGCGAAGTCGAGCGCCGCGAGGTCGCGCGCATCGCGGGCTTCGATCAGCGCGAGGTGCGTGCCGGCATAACCCAGGCCGGTGAGGATGGCACGGCCCACGGCCATCTGCTCGGCCAGCGCACGGCGGTATTCCGGCGCCTCTTCGCCGGTGACCAGCACCCAGACGGCTGGCGCCGTGCGCGATCGCTGCCAGCCACAGATCCAGGCCGATGCTGGCGGTGTGCCAGACGGGCACTGGCAGCACGCGGGCCGGCACGCCCTGGATGCCGCGGTCGGTGCGGGCGGCGCGGCCGAGGTCGTCGATCAGCCGCGCACCGGCGCCTTCGCTGTGCACCAGCAGCGCTGCGTCGCGGCCGCCGCCGCGGGCGTAGGTGCTCAGCATCGTGCGCAGCCGGCGGCCCTGCTCGGCCGGGCCGGGGTAGGCGAAGCTCATCGCGCCGCTCGGGCACACCGTGCTGCAGGCGCCGCAGCCCACGCACAGATAGGGCTCGACGATCACCCCGCCGCCGGTGGCCGCCGGCAGCGCCGGGTTGCTGCCGGGCACCGGCACCGGCTGCCGGCGCGGCTGCCCGCTGGTGCGGCCCTTGCGCGAGGCATCGCTGCGGATCGCGCGCGCCGAGCACACGTCGATGCAGGCGCTGCAGCCGACGCGCTCGTTGCGGCTGTGCGCGCACAGCTTCTCGTCGTAGCGGAAGAAGCGCGGCTTCTCGAACTCGCCGGACAGCTCACGCAACGCCAGCACCGCATCGACCAGCGCGCGCTCGTCGGCGCCCACGTGGCGGTAGCCCTGCGGCGGCTGGTGCATCGCGAAGGCCGGCGCCTCGCGCAGATCGAGCACCAGATCGAAGGCTTCGGTGATCAGCTCGGGCTCGCGGTTGAAGTCGATCGCGCCGGCGCTGTCGCACACCCGCACGCAATCGCGGTGCGACTTGCAGGCCGACAGGTCGACGCGGTAGTCGAAGCCGATCGCGCCCTCGGGGCAGGCGTCGATGCAGGCATTGCAGCGCGTGCACAGGTCGAGGTCGATCGGCTGGTCGGCCTGCCACTCCACCTGGAACGCGCCGAGCCAGCCGGTGATGCGCTGCAGCCGGCCGTGGTGCACCGGCAGATCGTGCACCTGGGCGAGTGCGCCGCCCGGGCGGTCGAGCAGCAGCGCGACATCGAGCCGGTCACGCAGCATCGCGGCGGCGCGCGTGGCCGCATCCGCGCCGCCGATCACCGTGCAGCGCCCGGCGGAGCGGTAGGTGACGGTCGGCACCGGCTCGGGCGCGGGCAACTGCGCCGCGGCGATCAGCGCGGCGAGCTTCGGCGCGGCCTGCGCCGCATCGCGCGACCAGCCGCCGGTCTCGCGCAGGTTGACGAAGCGGATCGGCCGCTCCTCGACGCTCGCCGCGCCTTCGGTCTGCTCGTTGAGCGAGAGGAACAGGCGCTGCTCCTGCGTGCAGGCGACCAGCAGTTCGTCGCCGCTGGCGCTGGTGTCGCGGGCGGCGCGCTGGAAGGCCGGCGCCTCGCGGCGGCACAGCAGCGTGTGGACGGTCTCGAGGCCGTCAGCGCTCGCCTGCGGGGTCGCCGCCAGCGTGCGAGCCACCCGGTTCACCAGCGCGGGCTCCAGCGGCATCGTCCGGTTGCAGTTGCAGATCAGGGTCTTCATCGTGGGTCCGGTCAGGTTCGGCCGAGGACTCGGCCGAGGATTCGGCCGTGGGGCTCGCGTGATCGATCGTGGTGGCGTGGGCGGCCTCGGGCTTGTCGTCGCCTTCGTCCTTGAACAGGCCCAGCAGCTGCGACTGCGCCGTGCCGCGCAGCATGCTCTGCGGAATCGGATCGGGCTTGCCGTAGTCGTCGATGTAGATGTCCAGGCCGTCCATCACGTTGTAGTGCGGGTCGCTGAACAGCTTCTTCATCGCCGCATTGCGCACGCCCGGGTCGACGTCGCGGGCCACGAAACGGCCGAAGTCGGCGTCGGGCGTGAGTGCGGCGACGTCGTCCATGGTCGGCGGCGGCGATGGCTCTGCAGCGGGCGCTGCTGCCGGGGTGAGTGCCGCGGCAGGCGCAAGCGCCGGCGCCTCGCGCGGGGGCGCAACAACGGCCGCAGGCGGCAGCGGCGGCGGCGCGGGTCGATCCGGTTCGACGACGCCGCTGCGGGCTTGCGACTTGCGCCGCGCCCAGCGAGCGAGAAAGCCGCCACCCTCGTCCATGCCGCACTCACTCCAACCGAAAGGAGCCCGCGATTCTAGGGGTGCCGCTCTCGGGGCGCAGGCCCCGGGAAGCCGGCAGGGTTGTCTGCGCAGCGGGCTCCGAGCGCTCCGCTAGACTCGCGCGCACCCCAGAACCCAGGCGCCCGATGAGCTCGCGAGAACAGATCCAGGTGGCGGCGGTGATCGAACGCGTCGCCGCGCCGAACGAATGGGAGGCCTGGGGCTTCCGCCTCGTCGAGGTGGTGCCCGACGAAGGCGTCTTCGGCTCGGCGCCGCGCCGGCTGGTCGATGATGGCAAGCGCTCGCGCTGGCTGTTCCCCGGCTTCGTCGTCGAGCTGTTCCCGACCGAGCAAGGGCTACTACCTGAACCTGACCTCGGGCCACCCGTCGTGGTTCGTGTCCTGGGTGATCGGTGAAGACGACCCGTCGATGCCCAAGGTGACGGCGGTGTCGGTGTCCTACATCGAGGCCGACCGCCGCATGGCCTCCGAGGAGCATGTGCAGACGCTGCCGCTGGCGCCCGAGCTGTGCGAATGGCTGCAGGCGTTCACCAACGCGAATTTCCAGCCGGACGTTCGCCGCAAGGTGCGGGCGGCGTCGTTCCTCAGCCCGCAGGAACGCGAGCGCCAGGCGCGGCTCGCGGCGGAGGCCGCGGCCGGCGGGCCAACCCCGGTGCCACCCCAGGCGCCGGCTGCCGCGGCCGACGATGCCCAGAAGGCGCGCAATGCCGCGCTGCGCGAGATCTTCCACGGCGATCCGCACTTCCGGCAGTCCGACGGGCTCGACGTGAGCGTCGCCGAAGTTCACGAGATCGAAGGCACGCCGACCGGCCGGCAGCGCAAGATCCTGAAGGCGCGCGAGCTGGGCCTGATCGACGACGAACTGCTGGATCAGCCGCCGCCCGCGCCGCGCGACTAGCTGTTGAGTTCCAAGAGGTTGCTCACGGCCGGGATGCGGGTCATGGGCGGCTGGCGGTTCAGGGCGGAGTGTGGCCGATGCCAGTTGTAGCGGTGCAGGAAGGGCTGCAGAGCGGCCTCGCGCTGCGCTGAGCTGACGTAGGGCTGGGCATAGGCCCACTCGCGCAAGCTGGTCTGGACGAAGCGCTCGGCCTTGCCGTTGGTCTTGGGGGTGTAGGGCCGAGTCTTGATGTGCCGGATGCCGAGTTCGTCGCAGGCAGCCTTGAAGGTGTTCTTGTAGCCCGTGCCGTTGTCTGTCATCACGCGCTCGATGCGCACGCCCAGGCTGGCGTAGTAGGCCACCGCTTGGCGCAGGAACTGCACGCAGCTATCGGTCGTCTCGTCGGGCAGCACCTGCGCGAACGACACACGCGAGTGGTCATCGATCGCCGGTGAACCATCTGCCAGCCGATGCCGCGCTTGGTCGTGCGTCTGTCGCCGGTGATGCGGTGGCCGATGCCATCGATGTGCATGAGCTTCTTGGTATCCAGGTGCAGCAGCTCGCCTGCAGCTGCGCGCTCGTAGCGCACCACGGGCTGCGGCGGCTCCAGCGACTTCAGTCGGGACAGTCCCAATCGTTTCATGCAACGGCTGACCGTCGCCACACCGCAGCCGGCCTGCTCGGCGATTCGCCATAGCGGCCAGCGGCGGCGCCGTAGATCCTCCAGCTGCGCTTGCTTTTGGGCCGTCAGCGCTCGTGGGCTGCGCTTCGGACGAGAACTGCGATCGGCCGTGCCTGCCGCACCTTCCGCCTTGAAGCGGGCCAGCCACTTGAAGCCCGGTGCGCTTGCTCACGCCTGCCGCCTCACTCGCGGCGGACATCGTCCAACCCTCGTTCAGCACTCTGCTGACCAGCAGGGCTCGACCTTTGGCCGTCAATCTCGCATGCTTGTGGCTGTTCATCCGTTCTCCTGTCCAGGTTGCGGGAGGTCTCGACAACCCCAGCTTCCCAAATCAGGAACGGATGAACAACCTATCGGAACATCACAACTAGCGCCTAGAGCTTCGCCGTCACCAGCAGCGGCAGCTGCGCGAGGAATTGCGCCTCGGCGGCATCACCGTCGAGCCCGCGCAGGTCGAGGCACAGCCGGTTGTCCTCGATGCGGCCGATCACCGGCGTCGGCAAGGCGCGCATCGCATCGGCCAGCCGCTCCGGCAGGCGGCCGGCGCGCCCGGCATCGGCCGGTGCGCCGATGGCGAGGCAGGCGCTGGGCAGCCGGTCCACCGGCAAGGAGCCGCTGCCGATCTGGCTGCGGCATGGCAGCACCTGAACCTGCACGCGATCACCGAGCGCCGCGGCCAGCGCCGGCGCGAGGCGCTCGGCCTGCGAGCGGATGTCGCTCTCGCTGCGCGTGAGCATGCGCAGCGTGGGCAGGCGCTCGGCCAGCCGGTCGGGATCGCGGTACAGGCGCAGCGTGGCCTCGAGCGCCGCGATCGTCATCTTGTCCAGGCGCAGCGAACGCTTCAGCGGGTGCTTGCGGATGCGGGCGATCAGCGCCTTGTCGCCGACGATCAGCCCGGCCTGCGGGCCGCCGAGCAGCTTGTCGCCGCTGAAGGTGACGAGGTTGGCCCCCGCGGCCAGCGATTGCTGCGGCGTGGGTTCGGCCGGCAGGCCCCAGCGCGTCATGTCGATCAGGCTGCCGCTGCCGAGGTCTTCCACGAACGGCACGCCGCGTGCCCGGCACAGCGCCGCCAGTTCGGCCACCGGCACGCTGGCGGTGAAGCCCTGAATCGCATAGTTGCTCGCGTGCACCTTCATCACCAGCGCGGTGCGGGGGCCGATCGCCGCTTCGAAGTCGCGCAGGTGGGTGCGGTTGGTGGTGCCCACCTCGACCAGCAGCGCCGGCGCGCCGCATGATGTCGGGAATACGGAAGGCGCCGCCGATCTCGACCAGCTCGCCGCGCGACACGGGCACCTCGCGGCGATCGGCCAGCGCCGCCAGCACCAGCAGCACTGCCGCGGCATTGTTGTTGACCGCAGTGGCCGCTTCGGCGCCGGTGAGCTCGCGCAGCAGCGCCTCGATGTGCGCGTCACGGTCGCCGCGCTTTCCGGCCGCCGGGTCGTATTCGAGATTCGACGGCCCGCGCATCACGGCGAGCACGGCTTCGATGGCCTCAGACGCCATCACGGCGCGGCCGAGGTTGGTGTGCAGCACGGTGCCCGTCAGGTTGAGCATCGGGCGCAAGGCCGGTTGCGCCGCCGCGGCGGGCGTGCGCTGCATGCGGCCTCGAAGACTGACACGTCGAAGGGCGGCTGCGGCGATTGCGAACGCCAGCGTTCGAGTTCGGCACGCGCGGCATCGCGCAGCGGCACGCGGCCATGCTGCAGGGCCAGCGCCTGCATCAGTTCGCTGTCGAGCAGCTTGTCGAGCGCGGGCGGGCGGTGGGCGGTAGCGGTCACGTCGTGAGCTCGGGATGGCGGAAGAGGGTGGGAGTCGAACCCACCTGGGACCGCAGGGCAGCCCCACCCGGTTTTGCAGACCGGACGCCCCACCGGGGACGATCCTCCTCCTGAGTCGATCAGCCATCGAAGACCAGGCGCGGATCACGTCGGAAATGCCGACCGATCTCGTCGCGCCGCGTCAGGCCGATCTGATCGAAATACTCTACCAGCGGAACCGACAGGTGCCGACTGATGCCCGTGCGCTCGCGCAGCTCCTTGACGTTCAGCCGCTTGTTCGGATCGGCCTGCGCGAGATCCCACGCCTGCACTGCGAGCTCGAGCAGATGCGTGGTCTGGATGAAGTATTCGGCGCCCACCGCATGCAGGTTCCCCATGCGCTGCAGGCGCTCGAAGACGCGCAGCATCTGGTCGCGGCGCAGGCTGCGGTCGCGCAGCAGCATCTCGCTCAGGCGCGGCGGGTGGATGCCGCCTTCGTCGAGCCAGGGCTTGAGCCGCTCCCAGAGCTGCTTCTCGGCGCCCTGCAGGGCCGCCGAGTGGCCGGCCAGCGAGGTGCGGGCCGCTGCGCTTGATCTTGCCGGTTCGGACCAGCTCGTTGAGCAGCATCGCGAACAGCGCGCCGGCGGGCTTGTCGCGCACCGCGCGCTGCAGCTGTTCCTGCGTCAGGCCCGGGCTGTCGGGCTTGCGCTGGTGGTGGGCCGCGAGCTGCGCGTTCACCGAGGCGTCGTAGCGTTCCAGCTGCGCGGGCGAGAACAGCAGCTCGCGCGTGCCATCGGCGATGGCGCGGTGCGGCACCTGGGCGAGCACCGCCTGCCACTGCGGCTCCGGCAGGTTCCACAGCGTCGCGAAGCGCCGTGCATCGATGCCCGAGGGCGGCGACTGCGCGAGCAGCGCCGCTAGCGATTCGGCCGGCGTTTCGCGTTCGAGCGCGTCGAGCGCAGCCACGCGCTGCTCTCTCCGCCGCCGCGTCTCGGGGGCGAAGGCATCGATCACCGTGCCGCCGCCCAGCGTGCGCAGCGCCGATTGATCACGCAGGATGAAGCGGTCGCCGCGCAGCGCCGATCGGCCGCTCGAGCTGCAACTGCACACGGGCCTGCCGGCCCGGCGCGATGTTCTCGCCCTCGAGCATCACGACGCGCGCGCCGACGTCTTCGGCGCCCAGGTGAGGTGCACCGGTGTCCAGTGCGCCAGCGGCCGCCTCGCTGGCCAACAACTGCAGGCGCACGTCGATGCGCTGGGTCGGGGTATGCAGCGGCTCGGCCAGCACCCAGTCGCCGCGGCGCACGTCGTCGCGCTCGACGCCGGCCAGCGCCAGCGCCAGCCGCTGCCCGGCCACGCCCTCGTTGGCCTGGCGGTTCTGTGCATGAATCCCACGTACACGAACGGGCAGGCCGCGCGGCGACAGCAGCAGCCGATCGCCCACCGCCACGCGGCCGGCCACCGCGGTGCCGGTGACCACCGTGCCGATGCCGGCCATGGTTGAAGGCGCGGTCGATCGCCAGCCGGAACTGGCCGCCGCTGCGATCGGCCGCCGGCTCCGCTTGCGCCTGCGTCAGGTGCGCGCGGAGTTCGGCGATGCCCTGGCCGGTGGTGGACGAGACCGGCAGGACCGGAGCCCCCGCCAGCCCGCTGCCGGCGAGCAGCGCATGCACTTCCGCCTCGGCAGCGGCGAGCCGCTCGGGCGAGACCAGTCGCACTTGGTCAAGGCGACCACGCCACGGCGCAGCCCGAGCAGGTCGACGATGGCCGTGCTCGCGCGTCTGCGGCATCGGCCCGTCATCGGCGGCCACCACCAGGAGCACGTGGTCGATGCCGGTGGCGCCGGCGAGCATGTTGCGAACCAGTTTCTCGTGGCCCGGGACGTCGACGAAGCCCAGCACCTGCCCGTCCGGCAGCGGCAGGTAGGCAAAGCCGAGGTCGATGGTGATGCCGCGCGCCTTCTCTTCCTTGAGCCGGTCGGTGTCGACGCCGGTCAGCGCCTTGACCAGCGAGGTCTTGCCATGGTCGATATGGCCTGCGGTTCCGATGATCACGGTGGGTTCGAGCGCGAAGCTGCACGGGAGGCCGTGATTGTCAGCGTAACCGCCGTGTTCGCGCCGCGGCAGGGCCGGGCGACAAGCTGGCGACGGCCGTGCGACAGACTGTCGCGACGCCGCTAGGGGTTTCCCGCTTGAAGCCACTTCTCGCTTGAGGGGAAATCGCAGGGGCAAGATATGCAGGTGCGTGCATGGGTGCGCGCTTGAGCCGCAAGGCAGATCGCACGGAGGTCTTCCCGATGAAAAAACCGTCCACTCCCGCTCTGAGCCGCCGCACGGTCTTCGCCGGCGCCGGCGCCGTGGGGGCGCTGGCCGCCGCCGCGGCGGTGGTTCCCGCCGCACGCGAGGCCACGGTGGCTGCGGCCCCGGCCGACAAGCCCGAGCAGGCCGGTGGCTACCGGCTGAGCGAGCACGTGAAGCAGTACTACGCCTCGGCCCGCCACTGAGCGGCAGCGGGCTCATCCGATCCTTCCATCCATCAGCCGTCCAACAGGAGGCAGCATGCTGTTGACACGCAAGTCGGCGGGTGACGGGACGACGTCGTCGTCCCGGGCATTCGTCGACAACCTGGCGCGGGGCTTGTCCCGCGCCATGCCCACGATGGACCGGCGCAAGTTCCTGCGCCGTTCCGGCCTGGGCCTCGGCGCGGGCATCGCCGCGTCGCAGCTCTCGCTGGTGCGCAAGGCGCAGGCCGCGGATCCCGCAGCGGCCTCGTCGGGCGGCGCCAAGGTCGAGGTGAAGCGCACCGTCTGCACGCACTGCTCGGTGGGCTGCGCGGTCGATGCGGTGGTCGAGAACGGCGTCTGGGTCCGCCAGGAGCCGGTGTTCGATTCGCCGATCAGCATGGGCGGCCACTGCGCCAAGGGCGGCGCGCTGCGCGAGAACGCGCATGGCGAGTTCCGCCTGAAGTACCCGATGAAGCTGGTAGACGGCAAGTACCAGCGCATCTCCTGGGACCAGGCCCTCGACGAGATCAGCGCCAAGATGCTGAAGCTGCGCGAGGAGAGCGGCCCGGACAGCGTCTTCATCGTTGGCTCCTGCAAGAGCAACAACGAACAGGGCTATCTGCTGAGAAAGTGGATGACGCTCTGGGGCAGTAACAACTGCGACCACCGGGCACGAATATGCCACTCCACTACTGTCGCCGGTGTGGCGAATACGTGGGGCTACGGTGCAATGACGAATTCGTACAACGACATGCGCAATGCGAAGTCGGCGATCTACCTCGGCAGCAATGCCGCGGAAGCTCACCCGGTCTCGCTGCTGCACATGCTTCATGCGAAGGAAACCGGCTGCAAGATGATCGTCGTGGACCCCCGGTTCACGCGAACGGCGGCCAAGGCAGATCAATACGTCCGCCTGCGTTCGGGAACGGACATCGCGTTCATCTACGGCGTGATGTACCACGTGTTCAAGAACGGCTGGGAGGACAAGAAGTACCTCGAGGACCGCGTCTACGGCATGGAGAAGGTCCGCGAGACCGTCCTGGCCGAGTGGACTCCCGACAAGGTCGAGGCCGTCTCCGGCGTCAACGAGGAGACCTGCTTCAAGGTCGCCAAGACGCTGGCCGAGAACCGCCCGGGCACGCTCGTGTGGTGCATGGGCGGGCGCAGCACAGCATCGGCAACGCCATCGTGCGTGCGTCGTGCCTGCTGCAGCTGGTGCTGGGCAACGTCGGCGTCAGCGGCGGCGGCACGAACATCTTCCGCGGCCACGACAACGTGCAGGGCATCACCGACATCGGTCCGAACCCCGATTCGCTGCCCGGCTACTACGGCATCGCCGAAGGCTCGTTCAAGCACTTCGCTTCGGTCTGGGGTGTCGACTTCGAGTGGATCAAGAAGCGCTATGCGCCGGGCATGATGTCAAGCCGGGCATCACGGTCTCGCGCTGGTACGACGCCGTTCTCGAGAAGAACGAGAACATCGACCAGCCGAGCAACCTGCGCGGCATGTTCTATTGGGGCCATGCGCCCAACTCGCAGTCGCGCGGCCTCGATCTGAAGCGCGGCATGGACAAGCTCGACCTGCTGGTTGTGGTGGATCCGTTCCCGTCGGCCACCGCCGCGATGGCAGCGATGCCGGGCAAGGCTGAGGACACCAACCCGAACCGGGCGGTGTACCTGTTGCCGGCCTGCACGCAGTTCGAGACCAGCGGCTCGGTGACGGCTTCCAACCGCTCGATCCAGTGGCGCGAGAAGGTCATGGAGCCGCTGTACGAATCGCGCAGCGACCACATGATCATGTACCAGCTGGCGCAGAAGCTCGGCTTCGGCACCGAACTGGTCAAGAACTTCAAGATGCAGCAGGTCAAGGGCATGGACGAGCCCGTGCCGGAGGACATCCTGCGCGAGATCAACCGCTCGGTCTGGACCATCGGCTACACCGGCCAGAGCCCGGAGCGCCTGAAGGCCCACATGCGCAACATGCATGTGTTCGACCCGACGACGCTGCGTGCCAAGGGCGGCATCGACAAGGACACCGGCTACAAGCTCGACGGCGACTATTTCGGCCTGCCCTGGCCTTGCTACGGCACGGCCGAGATCAAGCACCCGGGCACGCACGTGCTGTACAACAACGCGCAGCACGTGATGGACGGTGGCGGCAACTTCCGCGCGAACTTCGGCGTGGAACGCGAAGGCCAGTCGCTGCTGGCCGGCGACGGCTCGCACTCCAAGGGCGCCGAGATCACCACCGGCTACCCGGAGTTCGACCACGTGCTGCTGAAGAAGCTGGGCTGGTGGGACGACCTCACCGACGCCGAGAAGAAGGCGGCCGAGGGCAAGAACTGGAAGACCGACCTCTCCGGCGGCATCCAGCGCGTGGCGATGAAGCATGGCTGCCATCCGTTCGGCAATGCGAAGGCGCGCGCGATCGTCTGGAACTTCCCGGATCCGATCCCGAAGCACCGCGAGCCGATCTACTCGGTGCGCCCGGAGCTGGTCGCCCAGTACCCGACGCACGACGACCGCAAGGCCTTCTGGCGTCTGCCGACGCTGTTCAAGACCGTTCAGGAAGCCAACAAGGACATCGGCAAGAAGTTCCCGCTGATCCTGACCACCGGCCGACTGGTCGAGTACGAGGGCGGCGGCGACGAAACCCGTTCCAACCGCTACTGGCCGAGCTGCAGCAGGACATGTTCATCGAACTGAACCCTGCGGCCGCCAACGACCGCGGCATCCGCAACGGCGACAACGTCTGGGTGACCACGCCCAGCGGCGCGCGGCTGCGGGTGCGGGCGATGGTGACCGATCGGGTCGACCGCGAGACGGCCTTCATGCCGTACCACTTCGCCGGACGCTGGCAGGGCGAAGACCTGCTCAAGCATTACCCGGCAGGCGCGGCTCCGATCGTTCGCGGCGAAGCGGCGAACACCGCAACGACCTATGGCTATGACTCGGTGACGATGATGCAGGAAACCAAGACCTCGGTCTGCCAGATCGAGCGCGCGGCGTAAGGGGACACACGATGGCTCGAATGAAGTTCATCTGCGACGCCGAGCGCTGCATCGAGTGCAACGGCTGCGTCACGGCCTGCAAGGCCGAGCACGAGGTGCCCTGGGGCGTCAACCGGCGCCGGGTCGTCACGCTCAACGACGGCCTGCCCGGCGAGCGCTCCATCTCTGTGGCGTGCATGCACTGCTCCGATGCGCCCTGCATGGCGGTGTGCCCGGTCGACTGCTTCTACCGCACCGATGAAGGTGTGGTGCTGCACGACAAGGACACCTGCATCGGCTGCGGCTACTGCTCGTATGCCTGCCCGTTCGGCGCACCGCAGTTCCCGACCAACGGCACCTTCGGCCTGCGCGGCAAGATGGACAAGTGCACCTTCTGCGCGGGCGGCCCGGAGGCCAACGGTTCGGATGCGGAGTACGACAAGTACGGCCGCAACCGCGGCCGAAGGCAAGCTGCCGATCTGCGCCGAGATGTGCTCGACCAAGGCGCTGCTCGGAGGTGACGGCGACGTCGTCGCCGACATCTTCCGCACCCGCGTGCTCTCGCGCGGCAAGGGCAGCGAGATCTGGGGCTGGGGCACGGCCTACGGCAAGCCGGCGGGTGGCGCTGCCGGCCAACCCAAGGAAGGCACGAAGTCATGATCGGACGCATCGTCCTCGCGGCCGCCCTGGCGGCCGCCTTGTCGGCCTGCGGCGAGAAGCCGCAGACCGCCGCCACCAAGAAGTCGGACGCCAAGCCCTGGGAAGGCGTGCAGAAGAGCCATGTCGCGCAGGGCTGGAAGGCCGGTGACAAGGACAGCTGGGAGGCGCAGATGCGTGTGCGCGCCCAGAACCAGAACGAGTACACCCGCAATCCACCGCGGCCGTGATTCGCCCAGGAGACACCATGCACCGCGTGATGCGCAGCTTGCTGCTGGCGGCGACGCTGGCCTGGTCGGGCCATGCGCTCGCCCAGACCACCGGCGACGACCGGGTGGCCCCGAACGACGCCGCCCAGGCCACGCTGCCCAAGGCCGACGAGACCAACGCCGAGCGAGCGAAGAGCCAGCCCGGCAACAACGCGCCGTTCTGGCGCGGCGTGCGCGATTCCGGCAGCACGCCGGGCTACACGACGCTGCCCGCCAACGAAGGCGGCGTGCTGGTGCAGAAGTTCACCCAGTACCCGGGTTCGCAGTTCACCACTGCCGGCGAGGCGGCGGCAGGTGCGCAACCAGTGGATCATTCCCTACGGCGGTTCGTTCCTGCTGATCGTGCTCGGCGCCATCGCGCTGTTCTACTGGCGCAAGGGGCCGCTGGGCGGCCATCAGCCCGACACCGGCCGCAAGATCGAGCGCTTCACGCCGTTCGAGCGCAGCGCGCACTGGGCCAATGCCATCGCCTTCGTGGTGCTGGGCGTATCGGGCATCGTGATGGCCTTCGGCAAGTATTTCCTGCTGCCGGTGATCGGCTCGACGCTGTTCGGCTGGCTCACCTACGCGCTGAAGACCGCGCACAACTTCGCCGGGCCGCTGTTTGCCGTCTCGCTGGTGGTGGTGATCGTCACCTTCGTGAAGGACAACATCCCGAACGCGGCCGACATCAAGTGGGTGCTCAAGGGCGGCGGGCTGATGTCGGAGCACGAGATCCCGTCGCACCGCTTCAACGGTGCCGAGAAGATGCTATTCTGGATCGGTGTCTTCCTGATCGGCCTGATCGTGGTCGGCTCCGGCCCGGTGCTCGACAAGGTGCTGCCGGGCTGGCGTACACCCGCGACCAGATGCAGATCGCGATGATGATCCACGGCGTCGCGACCATCGTGATGATGGCGATGTTCCTCGGCCACATGTACATCGGCACGATCGGCATGAAGGGTGCGCTCGATGGCATGCGCACCGGTTATGTCGACGAGGGCTGGGCCAAGGAGCACCACGAGCTCTGGTACGACGACATCCGCGCCGGCAAGATTCCGGCGCAGCGCAGCACGCCGGCCGGCGGAGTGGCTGCCCCGCAAATCTGAACGACCCGACGAGGCCGACCATGCGACACCTGCTTCTCGCCCTGATCACCACCTCGCTGACTGGCGCGGCGCTGGCCAAGTTGCCGCCGCTGTCCGATGAAGCCAAGGCCAAGGCCGCCGAGGCTGCAGCCAAGACGGCGCACGCCGGCAAGGTCGACAACTACAAGCTGTGCCTGTCGATGGACAAGGTGGCCGCGCACTACATGGCGGAGGCGAAGAAGGCCGGCCGCCCCGTCAACAAGCCGACCGAGACGCCGGCCTGTGTCGACCCGGGGCCATATGTGCCCGCCGCGACCGCGGCACCGGCGGCCACCGCGCCGGCAGCCGCCACGCCGGCAGCCGCGGCACCGGCGAAGAAGAGCTGAACCCGGCACCGCCGTTCCGCGAGGGCCGCCGCAAGGCGGCCCTTGTCGCTTCTGCCGTACCGCCATCCCGTAGAGTCCCGGCATGACCGTTCGCTTGACCCAGGCCAGCGCGCCGCTGATGCAGACCATCGCCGTGCGCGACGAGTTCGGCGCCGAGCGCGAGATTTCCATCCCCGCCGAGCGTGCGCTCACCGTCTTCGTCGACAAGCGCGAGCTGGTCACGCTGATGACGCTGGGCGCAGCGCCGGAGCTCCTGGTGCTGGGCTATCTGCGCAACCAGCGACTGGTCGAAGGGGTCGAGCAGATCGACTCGGTGACGGTCGACTGGGATGTGCAGGCTGCCGCGGTCGCCACCCGAGGCGGCGTCGAGCGCTTCGAGGAAAAGACCGCCAAGCGCGTGGTGACCACCGGCTGCGGCCAGGGCACGGTATTCGGCGACATGATGGCCGATCTCGACCGCATCGCACTGCCTCCGGCGAGCGATCCCGGTGCCCGGCTGAGCCAGCCACGCTCTACGGGCTGCTCGACGCGGTGCGCCGCCAGGAAAGCACCTACAAATCGGCCGGATCGGTGCACGGCTGCGCGCTGTTCCGCCAGGACGAACTGCTGATGTTCGTGGAAGACGTCGGTCGCCACAACGCGATCGACACCATCGCCGGCTGGATGTGGCTGCACGGCGTGGACGGCGGCGACAAGATCTTCTACACCACCGGCCGGCTGACCAGCGAGATGGTCATCAAGTCGGCGCAGATGGGCGTACCCGTGATCGTCTCGCGCAGCGGCATCACGCAGATGGGCTACGAGGTGGCGAAGCAACTGGGCTCGGCGCTGTTCGGCCGGGCGACGAACCGGCACTTCATCTGCTACACGGGCTTCGAGCGCTTCGAGGCGCAGCCCGAGCCGCCGCGGCCGGCAGCGGCCTGATCGATCAGGCGATTCGCGCCGGTCGCGCAGCACCGTCGGGCCGGCACGCTTCTCGATCTCGGCCAGCAGTTCCTTGCCCCAGCCGAACGAGAACAGCGCCTCGGCCGTGACGAACATCGGGCCCACGAGCAGGCCGATCAGGTCGTCGACGAAGGCGGGCTTGCGGCCTTCGTACCAGTGGCCGACGAACTGGATGACCCAGCCGACGGCGAAGAAGCCGATGCCCCAGGCCAGCCGTGACGCGCCGGTGCCGCTGTCGCCGACGCGGTGCGCCAGCGCGATCAGCACGCCGACCGCCGCCGTGACGGCAAAGCCGAGCTGCAAGTTGCCACGGGTGAGGTACCAGATCGCCACGCCGGCGAAGACGATCCAGGCCGGCGTCAGCGACAGGCCGGCGAGCATGAAAGCCGGCTTGGCCAGCAGCACGCCGACGGCAAAGACGATCATCGGCACGCCGACGAAATGACTGGCGATGTTGCGACGGTCGCGGTGGTACATCGCATACTGGCTCAGGAGTTCGGTCGCGCCGCGCATGGCAATCTCCGGGAAACAACAACTCTGAGCCCCAACTGTGGCACAGCTTGGCCGGGGTGTGCGCTGGCCGGTCCCTAAAATGCACGCATAGCACCGGGAAATGCGCAGATGAGCATCAAGAGCGACAAGTGGATACGGCGCATGGCCGAGCAGCACGGCATGATCGAACCGTTCGAGCCCGGCCAGTGCGCCAAGCGCCCGACGGCCACAAGATCGTCAGCTACGGCACCAGCAGCTATGGGTACGACATCCGCTGTGCGCCGGAGTTCAAGGTCTTCACCAACATCCACTCGACGGTGGTCGACCCGAAGAACTTCGACGAGAAGAGCTTCGTCGACATCGAGGCCGACGTCTGCATCATCCCGCCGAACAGCTTTGCGTTGGCGCGCACGGTCGAGTACTTCCGCATCCCGCGCAACGTGCTGACCATCTGCCTGGGCAAGAGCACCTACGCGCGCTGCGGCATCATCGTCAACGTCACGCCCTTCGAGCCCGAGTGGGAAGGCTACGTGACGCTCGAGTTCAGCAACACCACGCCGCTGCCCGCCAAGATCTATGCGGGCGAGGGCTGCGCGCAGGTGCTGTTCTTCGAGAGCGACGAGGTCTGCGAGACCAGCTACAAGGATCGCGGCGGCAAGTACCAGGGCCAGCGCGGCGTGACGTTGCCCAAGACCTGAACGCCGCGCGGAGCGGTTCTTGCCGGGGAGACAAGCATGAAGTGGGAAGGCAACCGCCAGAGCGACAACGTCGAGGATGCCCGCGCCGGTGGCGGCGGCCGGATGCCGGGCGGCATGCGCCTGGGCGGCGGTCGCGGCATCGGGCTGGGCACGATCGTCATCGCGCTCGTGGCCGGCTGGATCTTCGGCATCAACCCGCTGACCATCCTCGGTGTACTGGGCGGGGTGACCTCGGCGGCGCACCGGTGGCTCAGCAATCACCGGCCACGAGGCCGCCGGCCGACGACCAGATGGCGCGCTTCGTCTCGGTGGTGCTGGCCGATACCGAGGACGTCTGGCACGAGCGCTTCCGCGAGATGGGCGGCAGCTATCGCGAGCCCAAGCTGCGCCTGTTCCGCGGCAGCGAGCCGACCGCCTGCGGCATGGGCCAGTCGGCGATGGGGCCGTTCTACTGCCCGGGCGACGAGAAGGTCTACATCGATCTCTCCTTCTACGAGACGATGCGCAGCCAGCTGGGTGCGCCGGGCGACTTCGCGCAGGCCTACGTCATCGCCCACGAGGTGGGCCACCATGTGCAGAACCTGATGGGCATCACCGAGAAGGTCGAGCAGGAGCGCCGGCGCACGAGCGAGGCCCAGGGCAACCAGTTGTCGGTGCGCCTCGAACTGCAGGCCGACTGCTTCGCCGGCGTCTGGGCGCATCACGCCCAGAAAGCCCGCCAGGTGCTGGAGCAGGGCGATCTGGAAGAGGCGCTGAACGCCGCCAGCCGCATCGGCGACGACGCGCTGCAGCGGCAATCGACCGGCACGGTGCGGCCGGAGACCTTCACCCACGGCAGCAGCGCGCAGCGCGTCGTCACTGGTTCAAGCGCGGCATGCAGACCGGCAGCGTGCAGCAGTGCAACACCTTCGAGGCGCGCACGCTCTGAGCGCGCGGCCCTCTCAGCGCAACGCCACCAGCCAGTCGCAGCGCAGGCGGCCACGCCGGTGCAGCCGCCTGCGCGCCCACACGTAGCTTGCGGGCAGGAAGACGAAGGCCGCCGTGACCAATGCGAGGATGTCCCAGCGCAGCAGCCAGGGCGGCGGGCGTGCCGACCCAGCCGACCATCCACAGCGTGAGCACCGCCGTCCAGATGTGAGCCTCCATCGGATGGTCGTTGCGGTGTCGCAGGTGCCACACCCGCAGGTCCTGGAACTGGTCGAGGGTCATGGCGCATCCCCTGGCAGCGGTGGATGCGCTCAGTGTAAGTTTCGCGTCAGCTCGGCGCCAGCCCCTAGCCCGTGGAGACTCAGTAGGTGCCGGGCACCAGGATCGACCGGTCGACGTTGGTCAGCTGCGTGTGGCCGCAGAAGGCCATCGTCACGTCGAGCTCCTTGTGGATGATCTGCAGCGCCTTGGTGACGCCGGCCTCGCCCATCGCGCCCAGGCCGTAGACCATCGCGCGGCCGATCATCGTGCCGCGCGCCCCAAGCGCCCAGGCCTTCAGCACGTCCTGCCCGCTGCGGATGCCGCCGTCCATCCAGACCTCGGTCTTGCTGCCGACCGCCTCGACGATGGCCGGCAACGCGCGGATGCTGCTCGGCGCGCCGTCGAGCTGACGGCCGCCATGGTTGCTGACGACGATGGCATCGGCGCCGGCATCCACCGCGAGCTTCGCGTCCTCGACTTCCATGATCCCCTTGAGGATCAGCTTGCCGCCCCACTGCTTCTTGACCCACTCGACATCGGCCCACGACAGGCGCGGGTCGAACTGCTCGTTGGTCCAGGCGGCCAGCGAGCTCATGTCGCTGACGCCCTTCACGTGGCCGACGAGGTTGCGGAAGGTGCGCCGCTGCGTGCCGGCCATCCCGAGGCACCAGCGCGGCTTGGTCATCAGGTTGAGGATGTTGCGCAGCGTCGGCTTCGGCGGTGCGGTCAGGCCGTTCTTCAGGTCCTTGTGGCGCTGGCCGATCACCTGCAGGTCCAGCGTCAGCACCAGCGCGCTGCACTTGGCGGCCTTGGTGCGCTCGATCATGCGCGCCATCGCATCGCGGTCGCGCATCATGTAGAGCTGGAACCAGAACGGCGCGCTGGTGTTCTGGGCGATGTCCTCGATCGAGCAGATGCTCATCGTCGACAGCGTGAACGGGATGCCGAACTCTCCGCCGCGCGCGCCGCGTGGATCTCGCCGTCGGCGTGCTGCATGCCGGTCAGGCCCACCGGCGCGATCGCCACCGGCATCTTCGCCGCCTGGCCGACCATCGTCGTCGCCGTCGAGCGGTTCTCCATGTTCACCGCCACGCGCTGGCGCAGCTTGATGGACTGGAAGTCGCTCTCGTTGGCGCGGTAGGTGCCCTCGGTCCAGGAGCCCGAATCGGCATAGTCGTAGAACATGCGCGGCACGCGCTTCTCGGCCAGCACGCGCAGGTCTTCGATGTTGGTGATCACGGTCATCGCGGGTGTCTCCTCGGCGGTCTGATTCTGGGCGAGGACGATGCTAGCGGCGCACCCGCGGCGCGGCCGGAAAGTTTTTCAGGCGGCAGGCGAAAGCAGCGCCGCTGCGGCGCGTGCCGCCTCGCTGCTCTCCGTGCGCAACCACTCGGCAAATGCCGCAGCCGCACCCTGCGGCGCATGCGGCAGCAGGTAGTAGCGGTAGGCGGGCGCGGCGCCGATGCCGAACAGCGCGCGCAGCGCGCCGCTGGCCAGCCAGTGCCGCGCCAGGCTGGGCCGGGCCAGCGCCACCCCTGGCCGCTGACCGCCGCCTCCAGCGTGAGGCCGAGATCGACCAGCTTGGTGCCCTGCGCCGGCTCCGGCCAGTCCAGGCCGGCCGCGGCGAACCAGGGCGCCCACGGCTCCAGCGGCGTGCGCAGCAGCGGCGCGTGCCGCAGATCGGCCGGCACGCGCAGCGGCGGCAGGCGCTGCAGCAGCGCCGGTGCTGCCATCGGCACGACGAGCTCGTCGAGCAAGGGCTGGCCGCCGTGCGCCGCCGGGTCGCCGTGGCGCACCTCGACATCGGCCTCGGTCGCGGCGGCGTCGAGGAAGGGAATCGACAGCACCACCTCCAGCTCGACTGCCGGGTGGGCGGCGGTGAACCGCTCCAGCGCCGGCACCAGGATCTGCCGGGCGAAAGTCGGCGGCACGCTGATGCGCAGCTTCTCGGCGCGCTGCGCGGCGCGGCGGTGCAGCGGCACCGCGGCGAGCAAGCCGAGCGCGGCGCCCACCTGCGCGAGGTATTCCTTGCCGGTGGCCGTCAGCGCCAGCGCCTTGGCGCCGCGGGTGAACAGCGGCGTGCCGAGCAGCTCCTCGAGCGCGGCGATGCGCTTGCCCACGGCGCTGGCGGTGACGTCGAGCTCGTCGGCGGCGCGCTCGAAGCTGCCCAGCCGCGCCGCGGCCTCGAAGGCGCGCAGGCCGTCGATGGAAGGAAAGCGGACGTCCGGCGAAGTGGCCATGGCGCGATTGTCGCCAAGGCCGGGGGCGGCCTCAGTTGCGCCGGCGCCGTGGCACGAAGTTGAGCTGGCTGCTGACCGCCACCGGCGTGGCCGCCGAGTCGGCGCGCAGCGGTGCCTGCTCCTGCAGCTGGTCGGGGTGCCACAGCGTGATCTGCACCGGGCCATCGGGCACGGCGTCGATGCGCGCGACGCCCGATGCATCGGTCTTGCCGAACCACGGCGTCGGGCTGACGTAGACCGCCGCGCATCGACGAGTGCAGGTGGCAGCCCAGCGCGATCGGCCCCGTCTTCTCCAGCTTCACGTCGGCCTGCGTCATGCCGCTCTTCTTGCGCGGCGCGGCGTGCGGGTTCTGATAGTCGTCCTCGCTCGCCTTGGCGGCGCCTTCCGCCGCATCGAGGCGCAGCTCGAAGTTCTGCGCCGGCGGCACCGAGCCCAGCGCGCCGCTCGGTTGGGAACGCACGTGGTGGTCGTAGCCGTCGCGGTTGACGAAGCGCAGCGTGCTGCCGGCCGGCACGACGGTCAGGAAGGGCTGGAACTTCAGCCCCTGCTGCACGATGGTGGCGGTGACCGGCGCGGTACTCACCGCCGGGCGGATCGGCATGTCCACCAGCACCACGACGTCGGGCGCCGGCTTGCCGTCCTTGTCGGTCACGGTGACGCTCAGCGTGCCGGCCGGGGCCGCCACGGCGGCCGACACCAGCGCGATCGAAACCAGCGTTCGTTTCATCGGGCCTCCCTCAAGGCGTGTTGACGATGTCGCGGTGCATCGGGGCCAGCCGCGCGAGCAGCCGATTCTGCGCCGCGAAGGGCACGCCCTGCGCGCTCATCGAGTCCTGCAGCACTTCCACCAGCGCGTTGAAGTCGCCGCGCGTGATGTCCATGCCATCGTGCGCTTCCTTCATGGTCGGGCCGTCGCGCCGGCAGGGGCCGCCGGAGACCTCGCAGAACTGCAGCACCAGCTGCTTCTTCAGCGCGGCCTGGTCGGCATCCTTGAAGAAGGGCCGCATGCGCGCGTCGGCGAGCAGCCGCGTCATGAAGTCGTCCATCAGGCGCACGAGGCCGTTCTGGCCGCCGAAGGACTGGTACAGGCTGTCGTCGCGGGCGACCGCTTGTGCCCGCGCGCCGCCGGCCAGCATCCAGACGGCCGCGAAGGCGCAGAGGGTGCGAGTGAATCGATTCATCGTGGAACTCCGGTTCAATAGGCGATCTGTGCCGAGAGGTAGGCGCCGCGCTGGCGACGTGGCTGCACGGCCGGCGCAATGCGGCCGAGATCGGCCACGGCGAAGGTGAGCGAGAGGTGCTTGCTGGGTGCCCAGGCGATGAAGAGATCGGCCCAGTCGTCTTCCTTCAGCGCGCCGGCGCCGAGCACCGAATCGTTCAGGTTGTCCGGCTTGGCGCGGTATTCGGCGCCGACGGCCGGTCGCGGCGCAGCAGCCAGAGCGATCGACACCTCCGGCTGCAGCCGGTAGCTCGATTGCGAGGCGCTGCCGAATCCGAGCAGGCCGCCCTGGTTGGCCTTCGTCGCGCGCAGCGTGCCGTTGACGAGCACGCCCTGGGCGAGGAACAGCTTGGTGGCGCTCAGGTAGAGATCGGTGCCTCGTGTGCGCGCGCCGAGCGCGCCGGTCAGCGTGGGCTCGAGGGCCCCGGCATCGGTGCGCTTGTGCAGCACGCCGACGGCCACCTGCGGCATCGGCGAATCGCTGTCGAGCACCGCATCGCCGGCCGTGCGCAGCTTGGCGCCGAGCACGTTCATCTTCAGCCGCAGGCCGGGCAAGCCCAGCGGCGCGAGGTTGTCGCCGGTGTCGAAGTCCTGCCGCGCGATCGAGAGTTCGGCGCGGTCGCCGAAGCCCACCGCCGCGCCGGCCACGCTCAGCGCATAGTCCTGCGAGCGCACGCGGGTGGCGAAGGCGGTGGCGCCGATCTGCGAGCCGGTCGCGTAGCTGCCGGTCACGGCCCAGGGCGTGAGGCCGCCGCCGGCGGCGCCCTCGATGGTGGAGACGCCGCCGGTCAGCAGCAGCTTGCCGTTGCCGAAGGGGAGGCGCTGGCGGTGCCGGCCAGCAGCGCTGCGGCGAGGGCGAGCGAGGTTCGGGGTGACATGGGATCTCCGCGGTGACGATCCGCCTTGATACGTCAGCGCAGGGGTGCGGATGCGGTCCTTTGTCACGAATCCATCTGCGCGAAGAGCGGCAGTTCGTACAGCGGCGCAGGCTCCTCGGCGCGCACCCGGGTGTCGGTTGGCGGCGGGGGCGGCGGCAAGGGCGCCACCAGCTCGGAGATCTTCGCCAGCGCACCGGCGCGCACGCCTAGCAGCCGAAGGCGGCGGGTCAGGTCGATGCGCTTGAGGCATTCGCCGGCCGCGCGGCGGATCGTGCGCGCATCCATCGTGTGGGCCGGCAGCGTGAGGTCTCGCGTCACCGACTTGAAGTCGTCGAAGCGCAGCTTGATGCCGATGGTCTTGCTGGCGTAGCCCTTGCGGGCGAGATCGCCGGCGAGCTCGACGCACAGATCGGTGAAGATGGCCGACAGCGCGGCGCGGTCGCGCACCGCGTGCAGGTCGCGCTCGAAGGTGGTCTCGCGGCTGATCGATACCGGCTCGCTGTGGGTGACCACCTCGCGCTCGTCGCGCCCGTGGGCGATGTCGTGCAGCCAGCGGCCGTAGTTGGCGCCGAAGTGCTGCACCAGGAAGGCCGGGTCGGCGCCGGCGATGTCGCCCACCGTGTGCAGCCCGAGCCCCGCGAGGCGCTCGCTGGCCTTCGGGCCGATGCCGTTGACCTTGCGCGCGGCCAGCGGCCAGATGCGCGCCGGGATGTCATCGATGCCGAGCAGCGTCAGTCCGTCGGGCTTGTCGAGCTCGGAGCCGAGCTTGGACAGCAGCTTGTTCGGCGTGATGCCGATCGAGCAGGTGAGGCCGGTGGCGGCGAAGACGGCGTCCTTCAGCCGCTGCCCGATGGCCCGGCCGGCGTCGTCGAGCGCACCGGGCACCTCGGTCAGGTCGATGTAGATCTCGTCGATGCCGCGGTCTTCGATCTTCGGCGCGATCTCGCGCACCGCGGCCTTGAACATCCGCGAGTAGCGGCGGTATTCGTCGAAGTCCACCGGCAGCAGGATGGCATCGGGTGCGAGCTGGGCCGCCTTCATCGTGCCCATCGCCGAGAAGACACCGAGCGCGCGGGCCTCGTAGGTGCTGGTGGTGATCACGCCGCGGCCGGTGTAGTCGCGCAGCTTCGAAAAGCGCCGCGTGCCGTCGGCCAGCGTTTCGGGCTGGTGGCGGCGGCCGCCGCCGATCACCACCGGCAGGCCGCGCAGCTCCGGATAGCGCAGCAACTCGACGGACGCGTAGAACGCATCCATGTCGAGGTGGGCAATCAGGCGCCGGGAGGGCGAGGCTGCGCCGGGGCTGTACATGCATACAGCATAGCCGGCAGCAGCGTCAGTGGCAAGCGCCGGCAACGGCCGGCGAGTGGCGGGATCAGGCCTGGATGGCGCCGCCGCGCAGGCCACGGTCGGCGCTGCCTTGCGGCGAATAGACGGTGGCGGCGTCGCGCGGCATCAGCACGTCCATGGCGCGGTCGAGCGCGGCGGTGGCGCGCGACAGCGATTCGCGCTGGGCCGCGACCAGGCCGCTGGTGCGGGCGGGGCGCGCTGGCGCAGGGCCGGCGAGACGGGGCCGCTCTTCGCGGCGAGGGCAAACTGATCGACGGCGCGGGTCAGCGCGCGATGCAGCTCGTTGGCCTGCGACTCGATGGCATTGGCATCGTTGGCGCGCAGGGCCTCGCCCAGCGCACCGAGGCGCTCGTCGACGGCAGTCAGCGCCGCGTCGAGGCGGGTGTCGGTGGCGGCAGGCGTATCGGTCATGAAACGATCAGCGCTGGACCTTGCCCAGCAATTCCTGGGCATTGGCGATCAGCTTGTCGGCGATCAGCTCGGCGTTGACCGGTAGCTGCCGCTGGCGATGGCCTGGGAGATGCGTTCGACCTTCTCGGCGTCGAAATCGGCGCTGCTCGGGTTCGACATCAGGTTGGCGGCGCTGGACAGCTCCACCTTGGCGCTCGGATCGGCCGCTGGCTGGGCGACGCCGGCCCGGCGTGCCGTTTCCGCCGTGCCCTTGGCGGGCGCGTTGGCGTTCTCGGTCGCGACGACGTTGCGTTTGTCTGCAGGGTTGCCGATCTTCATGGTGTTCTCCCGATGGAGGAGCCGGGGCGTTCCGCGGCTTGCATGCACGGGTTATCGGAGACGCCGGGCGTGACTTTAGGCTCTTTTCGCAGCCCTCCCTCGTTCATGGGGGTGAAGCCCGTCACGGATTCACCTCCGCTCGGCGCTCGCCGACGGCCTCGGCCGTCAGGATGCGCCCACTTTCGGTACGAATGCGCACCGGCTGGCCTTCGATGCCGGCGGTCAGCGCGCGGCCGCTGCCGGCCACGCTGAAGCCGGGGCCCTGCGCCACCAGCTGCACCGTCTCGCCGGCAGCAAACCACTGGCGTGCCTTCAGATGGTTCTGGCGCAGGCTGCGGCCAGCCGCCAACGGCCGGTCGATCGTGCGGCCCACGGCCTGGTCCGGCGAGACCAGGGCGACCGCGCTGTCTTCGGCCAGATCCACCTCTTCTTGAGCCGGTCCGATTCGGCGAGTACCGTGCCGGCGGGCAGGGCGCGCGTGGCGACCAGAGCCTTGGCGTAGACCTTCACCGTCACCGGCAGGAAGACGTTCCAGCGCGTCGGGCCGCTGGCGCAGCGCAGGCCGATACGGCTCTTGCCCCATAGCCGCGCATTGGCCGGCAGGTAGGGCTGGATGTCGTTGCACGGGGCGAGCTTCAGGCGCGGGTCCAGCGAGCCGACTTCCACTTCCACCCGCGCTCCGTTCTTCGCCATCAGCGAGGTGCTGGCGAACTGCCTCACCTGCTGCTGCAGGCCGCTGTCTTCTGCCGCGCGCGCGCCTGCCATCGCGGCGATGGCGAGCAGCACCAGCGCGGCGAACCGACGCCAGCAACGGCAGGTGAAAGCCCAGGAGTGCATGTGATCACTGTAGGGCCGGCTCGTCCAGCGCAAGGGCGCGAAATGGCGCGGGAACACGGCGCTTATCCGGCTCATGTCCGGCGACCGGCTGACCAGAATTCCGCCTCAAGGCCCGAAAGGCCTCGAAAGGACGAGCCACCATGCTGAACCGCCTCACCGCATCGCTGGATTTCCACGGCCAGGCGCTCACGCTGCGCTCGGAGCGGCAGCGCCTGCTGGCCAGCAACATCGCCAATGCCGACACGCCGGGCTACATCGCCCGCGACATGGATTTCGCCGCGGCGCTGCGCCAGAGCCACCGGCCAGGGCAACGTCGCCTCCACGCTGGCCACCTCGACGGCCGGTCACATCGCCGCGGCCACCGGCGCGCGCGCCGAGCCCAATCTTCTCTATTCGAGCGCCAGCCAGACCAATCTCGACCGCAACAGCGTCGACATGGACCGCGAGCGCGCCGCCTTCGCCGACAACAGCGTGAAGTACGAAGCCACGCTGCGCTTCATCAACGGCAACGTGCGCACGATGCTCGACGCCATCAAGGGCCAGTAAGGAGTCGCCTCATGTCGATGTTCAACATCTTCAATGTCTCGGGCAGCGCCGCCAGCGCGCAGAGCCAGCGCCTGAACGTGGTGGCGAGCAACCTCGCCAACGCCGACACCGTGGCCGGCCCCGACGGCCAGGCCTACAAGGCGCGCCAGGTGGTGTTCCAGACCGAGCTGATGGGCCGGTCGGCGCGGCCGGCGTGCGCGTCAGCACCATCCAGGAAGACCAGACGCAAGGCCGCCGGGTGCACGACCCCAAGCACCCGGGCGCAGATGCCGAGGGCTACGTGACCTACAGCAACGTGAACCCGGTGGAGGAGATGGTCAACATGATCTCCGCCTCGCGTTCGTACCAGAACAACGTCGAGGTCATGAACACCGCCAAGAGCCTGCTGCTGAAGACGCTGCAGATGGGCCAGTGACCTCACTTCGCTGAAAGCACCCCATGGCCGTCTCTTCCGTCTCGAACACCGCCGCAAGCGACTGGGCCGCGCAGGCCTCGTCGACGGCCGGCGCGTCCGACCGCTTCCTCAAGCTGCTGGTCGCGCAGATGAAGAACCAGGACCCGCTCAACCCGATGGACAACGCCCAGGTGACGAGCCAGATGGCGCAGATCCAGACGGTCAGCGGCATCGAGAAGCTCAACGGCACGGTGGCGGGCCTGACCAGCCAGTTCGCGCAGATGCAGGCGTTGCAGGGCGCCAGCCTGGTCGGCCGCGACGTGATCGTGCCGGGCAACCAGCTCGACATCCGCGAGGGCGTGGGGCAGGGTGGTTTCGAGCTCAGCTCGGCGGCCGATGCGGTGAAGGTCGAGATTCTCTCGCCCTCCGGCCAGGTGGTGCACACCATGCAACTGGGCGCGCAGAGCGCCGGCATGCACAGCTTCGACTGGGATGCCGGCACCGCCACCAACGACAGCGGGCTGCGCTTCCGAGTCACCTCCACGCTCGGCGGCAGCACCACCAGCGCCACCGCGCTGATGCGCGACACCGTCGACGCCGTCACCACCAGCGGCACCGGCTTCAGCCTCGAACTGGCCCGATCGGGCAGCGTGGGCTACGCCGACGTCAAGGCATTCAACTGATCACCGCTCTCAGCGAGGACACCCCATGAGCTTCCAGCAAGGCCTCTCCGGACTCAACGCCACCAGCAAGAACCTGGAGGTGATCGGCAACAACATCGCCAACTCGAACACCTACGGCTTCAAGGCCTCGCGGGCCGAGTTCGCCGACATGTACGCCACCTCGATGAGCGGCACCGGCACCAACAACATCGGCATCGGCGTCAACCTCGCCGCGGTGGCCCAGCAGTTCACGCAGGGCAACATCGTCACCACCGAGAACCCGATGGACCTGTCGCTCAACGGCGCGGGCTTCTTCCAGGTGACCGACGGCAAGAGCCCGATCACCTACACGCGCAACGGCCAGTTCAAGGTCGACCGCGAGGGCTACGTCGTCAACAACCAGGGCGACAAGCTGATGGGCTACCCGGCCGACGGCAACGGCATCATCCAGCCCGGCACCGCCGGCCCGCTGCGCATGCCCACCGCCGGCATCGACCCGGCGGCCACGTCGACGATCCGCCTCGAGATGAACCTCGACTCGCGGGCCGCCACCACCCTGCCCACGGCCGGCCCGCAGATCGTGCTGAGCGACCCGCGCACGTACAACAACGCCACCTCGGTCACCGTCTACGACGACAAGGGCCAGGACGTGGCGCTGACCTACTATTTCCAGAAGGCGGCCACCGACACCTGGAACGTCTACGTGACGGCCAACGGCGCGCCGATCAGCACCAACGGCGCCGGCGTTCCGCAGCCCTCGACGACGATCCAGTTTCCCGCCAACGGTGGTACCCCGATCGCGCCGGTGGGCACGGTGACGCTGAACATCCCGGCCTCGACCAACGGCAACGGCGCGCAGACGCTGGCGATCCCGAACGTGCAGCTCGAGCTGTCCGGCGCCACGCAGTACGGCTCCAACTTCGCGGTGACCGACCTGGTGCAGAACGGCTACGCGCCGGGCCAGCTGGTGGGCATCCAGTTCGAGAGCAACGGCATCGTCACGGCGCGCTACTCCAACGGCCAGTCCAAGCCGGCCGGGCAGGTGGAGATCGCCTCCTTCCGCAATAACCAGGGCCTGCTGCCGATGGGCGGCAACGGCTGGCAGCGCAGCTTCGCTTCCGGCGATCCGATCCTGGGCATTCCCGGCGACGGCAACCTCGGCTCCATCCAGTCGGGCTCGCTGGAAGAAGCCAACGTCGACCTCACCGGCGAGCTGGTCAACATGATCACCGCGCAGCGGGTCTACCAGCCAACGCGCAGACCATCAAGACGCAGGACCAGGTGCTGCAGACGCTGGTCAATCTCCGCTGATCGACTTGAACTGAGAGCGCGCGATGGACCGTCTCATCTACCTCAGCATGGCCGGCGCGAAGGCCAACATGCAGCGCCAGGACGTGCTCGCGAACAACCTCGCGAACGCCTCAACGCCCGGCTTCCGCGCCGAGCTGCATGCCTTCCGCGCCGTGCCGGTGCAAGGCAGCGGCGCCAGCACGCGGGTCTATGCGCTCGAGACCACGCCCGGCTACGACGCCAGCCCCGGCGTGATCGCCAACACCGGCCGCCCGCTGGACGTGGCGATGCGCGGCAACGCCGGCTGGCGGTGCAGGCGCTGGACGGTACCGAGGCCTATACGCGCGGCGGCTCGCTCGAGGTCGGCGCCGACGGCACGCTGCTGACCCGCAGCGGGCTGCAGGTCATGGGCGATGGCGGCCCGATCCAGGTGCCGGCCAACAGCGACGTGAGCATCGCCGCCGACGGCACCGTGAGCGCCCGTGGCGCCAACGGCCGCAACACCGCAGTGGGCCGGCTCAAGCTGGTGACGCCGGAGGCGCCGCTGAACCGCGGTGCCGACGGCCTGTTCCGCGGCGCCGACGGCGACCTGCCGGCCGATGCCACCGCACGCCTGCAGGACGGCGCGCTCGAGGGCAGCAACGTCAGCCCGGTCGAGACCATGGTGGCGATGATTTCCGCGGCCCGGCAGTTCGAGGCGCAGATGAAGGTACTGCAGACCGCCGAAGGCAACGAGAAGGCGGCGGCGCAGCTGCTGTCGATGTCGTAGCGACGACGCCGACGACGACGTCGGCAATCAAGGAGAGACGATCATGATGCGATCGCTGTGGACCTCGAAGACCGGCATGGAAGCGCAGCAGACGCAGCTCGATGCCATCTCGCACAACCTCGCCAACGCGGCGACCAACGGCTTCAAGAAGTCGCACGTCGTGTTCGAGGACCTGATGTACCAGAACATGCGCCGGGCCGGCGCCAACACCAGCGAGCAGACCACGCTGCCCACCGGGCTGCAGGTGGGCCTGGGCACGCGCGCGGTGGCCAACGTGCGCAGCTTCACGCAGGGCAACCTGCAGCAGAGCAGCAACCCGCTGGACATGGCGGTGCAGGGCAACGGCTTCTTCGAGATCCAGATGCCCGACGGCACCGTGGGCTATACCCGCGACGGCTCGTTCCAGGTCAACGCCCAGGGCCAGATGGTCACCAACAACGGCTACCTGCTGAACCCGGGCATCACGATTCCCGCCGAGGCGCAGAGCGTGACGGTGGGCAACGACGGCACGGTCAGCGTGGTGCTGCCGGGCAACCCGCAGCCGCAGGCGGTGGGGCAGATCCAGCTGGCCAGCTTCATCAACCCGGCCGGCCTGGAGCCCAAGGGCCAGAACCTGTTCGCCGAGACGGCCGCCTCGGGGGCACCGCAGACCGGCGCGCCGGGTACCAACCAGCTCGGCTCTCTGCGCCAAGGCTTCGTCGAGACGAGCAACGTCAACGTCGTCGAGGAACTGATCGGCATGATCCAGACGCAGCGCGCCTACGAGCTCAACTCGAAGGCGATCCAGACCTCCGACCAGATGCTGCAGAAGCTGGGGCAACTCTGATGAAGGCGCTCATCCGCACCGCCGCGGCGCTCGCCGCCGCCTCGCTGCTCGCCGGCTGCCAGGTGCTCAACGCACCGCCGCAGGTCGACGTGGCCGAGCCCACCACCGCGATGCCGGTGGCGCAGCCCGCGCCGGCGGTGAACAACGGCGCGATCTTCCAGTCGGCGCAATACCGGCCGCTGTTCGAGGACCACCGCGCGCGCCTGGTCGGCGACACGCTGACGGTGCAGATCGTCGAGAAGGTCTCGGCCAGCCAGAAGAGCACCAGCAGCATCGACAAGAGCGGCGAGCTCAGCGGCGGCGTGACCGCGCTGCCGCTGGTGAAGTCGAACTCCTTCGGCCGCGCCAGCGTGGCCGGTACCTCGAGCAACACCTTCTCCGGCAAGGGCAGCACCGAGAACACCAACAACTTCTCGGGCACGATCACCGCCACGGTGACCGGCGTGCTGCCCAACGGCCACCTGCTGATCGCCGGCGAGAAGCAGATCGGCGTGAACCACAACGTCGACGTGCTGCGCTTCTCCGGCCAGGTCGACCCGCGTGCCATCCAGCCGGGCAACACCGTGCCCAGCGCGCAGATCGCCAACGTGCGCATCGAGCACCGCGGCCGCGGCGCGCAGGCCGAGGCGCAGGGAATTGGCTGGCTGGCCCGCTTCTTTTTGAACGTTCTGCCGATCTGAGCCCGCGAAGAATGGCGTCATGGACCATGACGCCCACTCCGCCCCTCCGACCGCATCGAGCGGCTGATCCGCACGCTGATCGCCCTGGCTGCCGTGCTGGCCAGCGCCGCGCTGTGGTGGCCGGCCACCGCGAGCGCTGCCCGCATCAAGGAGATCGCCTCGGTGCAGGGCGTGCGCAGCAACCCGCTGGTGGGCTACGGCATCGTCGTCGGGCTCGACGGCACCGGCGACCAGACCACCTCCACGCCCTTCACCGCGCAGAGCATCGCCGCGATGCTGCAGCAGATGGGCGTGACGGTGCCGGCCGGCGCCAGCATGCAGCTGAAGAACGTCGCCGCGGTGATGGTCACGGCGCAGCTGCCGCCCTTCGCGCAGCCGGGGCAGACGCTGGACGTGAACGTCTCGTCGCTCGGCAATGCCAAGAGCCTGCGCGGCGGCACGCTGATCGCCACACCGCTGAAGGGCGCCGATGGTCAGATCTATGCGCTGGCGCAGGGCAACCTGATCGTCGGCGGCGCTGGCGCCTCGGCCGGCGGCTCCAAGGTGCAGATCAACCACCTCAGCGCCGGCCGCGTGCCCGAGGGCGCCACGGTCGAGCGCGCGGTGCCCACGCCGCTGAACCAGGGTGAGCACATCCAGCTCGACCTCGCCGCCAGCGACTACGGCACCGCCCGCGAGGTGGCGCGCACGATCAACGCCCGCATGGGCGAGGGCGTGGCGCAGGCGCTCGACGGCCGTGCGGTGCGCGTGCGCATGCCGGCTTCGCCCGATGCGCGGGTGGCCTTCCTCGCCGACATCGAGAACCTGCCGATCGAACGCGCCGCACCGGCCGCGCGCGTGGTCATCAATGCCCGCACCGGCTCGATCGTCGTCAACCGTGCCGTCACGCTGGCGCCTTGTGCGGTGGCGCATGGCAACCTGTCGGTGACCATCAGCAGCACGCCGGTGGTGAGCCAGCCCAATCCTCTCGCTGCCGGCGAGACGGTGGTGCGCGAGAAGGCCGACATCACCATCAACCAGCAGCCCGGCTCACTGATCCAGATGCCGGCCGGCACGCAGCTGGTCGACGTGGTCAAGGCACTCAACTCGCTGGGCGCCACGCCGCAGGACCTGCTGGCGATCCTGCAGGCCATCAAGGCCGCGGGCGCGCTCAACGCCGAGCTGGAGGTGATCTGATGGCCATCAACGCGTCCAAGTCGCTGGCCACCGACACCCGCTCGCTCGAGGCGCTGAAATTCAGCGCCGGCCAGGATCCGAAAGCCGCCGTCAAGGAAGCCGCGAAGCAGTTCGAGGCGCTGTTCATGCAGCAGCTGATGAAGAGCATGCGTGACGCGTCGATGTCCAGCGGCATGCTCGACAACGAAGGCTCGAAGCTGGGCACCGAGATGCTCGAC
Organism: Piscinibacter aquaticus; assembly: GCA_007994965.1. Lineage (GTDB taxonomy): Bacteria > Pseudomonadota > Gammaproteobacteria > Burkholderiales > Burkholderiaceae_C > Piscinibacter > Piscinibacter aquaticus. The sequence continues at coordinate 847,449 of VOPW01000001.1, forward strand.
ACCCAGTTCGCCACCAAGATGACCGGCCTGCCCGGCGGGCTGGCCGACATCATCGCCGGGCAGCTCGAGCGGCAGATGAGCGGCGCGCAGCCCGCGATTCCTGCCTCACCGGCCACCGAGCTCGCGCCGCCGAACGGCCGCAAGGGCACGCCGGGCCAGCCGATTTCGTCAGCCGCCACAGCAACGCAGCGCGTGCCGCCGAGGCCGAGACCGGCATACCGGCCGCCTTCATGATCGCGCAGGCCGCACATGAATCGGGCTGGGGCCGGCGCGAGATCCGCAACGCCGATGGCTCGCCCTCGAACAACCTGTTCGGCATCAAGGCGGGCCCGTCGTGGAAGGGTGCGGTCGCGGAGATCACGACGACGGAATATGTCGACGGCCAGCCGCGCAAGGTGACGGCGAAATTCCGTGCCTATGCCAGCGCCGCCGAGAGCTTTGCAGACTATGCGCGGCTGATGAAGACCAGCCCGCGCTACACCGGCGTACTGGCCAACGCGACGAGCGCCGAAGGCTTCGCGCAGGGCCTGCAGAAGGCCGGTTATGCCACCGACCCCGCGTATGCCGACAAGCTGGCGCGCACCATCAACACCACGCTGCGGCTGCAGCGGGCCATGACCTGAAGGACATCCGAGCATGGGCGCTTCCGCACTGATGTCGCTGGGCATGCGCGCGATGACCGCGAACTACGCGGCATTGCAGGCCACCGGCCACAACATCGCCAACGTCAACACCGAGGGCTACTCGCGGCAGAGCGTGGTGCTCGGCACCAACGGCGGGCAGTTCACCGGCGCCGGCTTCTTCGGCAAGGGTGTCAATGTCGACGCCGTCAAGCGCGAGCACAGCGAGTTCCTGACCCGCGAGGCGGCCACCACCCGCGCCATCGCCGCGGCCGACGAGACGCGCAGCACGCAGCTGCAGCAGCTGGAGAAGGTCTTCCCGCTCGGCGAGGACGGCCTCGGCTATTCGGCCACGCAGATGTTCAATGCCTTCGTCGACGTGGCCAACAAGCCCGCCGACACCTCGGCACGCCGGTGGTGCTGGCCCGCGCCGGTGAATTCGCCTCGCGGCTGAAGAGCGCCGGCGAGCAGCTCGACACGCTGCAGCAGGGCGTGACGGAAGAGCTGAAGGCGAGCATCTCGCAGGTCAACATGCTGGCCGGCCGCGTGGCCGAGCTGAACCAGAAGATCGCGGCGGTGAAGGGCTCGGGCCAGTCGCCCAACGACCTGCTCGACCAGCGCGACCAGACCATCAACGAGATGAGCCGCTACCTGCAGGTGACGACCATCGAGGCCGGCGACGGCAGCATGAGCGTGTTCATCGGCGGCGGCCAGAAGCTGGTGCTGGGCAACCAGACCACCTCGCTGGTGGCGGTGGCCGACGTGTTCGATCCGTCGCGTCTGCAGCTCGGCGTCAACGACGCCGGCACGCTGCGCGAGATGCCGCAGGAGCTGGTGACCGGCGGCTCGCTGGCCGGCCTGCTGCGCTTCCAGAACCAGGACACGGTGGCCGCGCGCAACCAGCTGGGCCAGATCGCCGCCTCGGTGGCCGGCAACGTCAACCGCCAGCAGGCGCTCGGTCTCGATGGCAGCCAGCCGCCGGCCACCGGCGCGCCGCTGCTGACCGTCGGTGGCCCGCAGGTGCTGCCGGCCAGCACCAACACCGGCAGCTCGACGGTGAGCCCGGCGGTGGCCAACCCGATGGAGCTGCAGGCCAGCGACTACGAACTCTTCCGCGACCCGGCGCTGCCGGCCGGCAGCTATCGGCTGACGCGGCTGTCCGACGGCACGGTGCAGACGGTGACCAGCGGTGCGGTGGTCGACGGCCTGCAGATCACGGTCGGTGCGCCGGCGCCCGCCGCCAACGACCGCTTCCTGCTGCAGCCGGTGGCGGCGGCGGCGCGCAACGCCGCGCTGGCGCTGGAGAACACCCGCGGCATCGCCGCGGCCTCGCCGGTGGCGGCCACCTTCGATGTCGACAACCTCGGCACGGCGTCGACGGCCTCGCTCAGCGCCACCGCGGTGAATGCCGCCGCGGCACCGCTGACCGCGACGATCACCTTCACCAACGACAGCGGCGCCTACAACTGGGAGCTGCGCGACGCCAGCAACGCGCTGGTGCGCAGCGGCACCGGCACCTGGACCGCCGGCACGCCGATCCGCAGCGATGCCTGGACGCCGGCCACGCCGGCGCAGCGCTACGACTGGGCGCTCGATCTCAGCGGCGTGCCGCGCAACGGCGACGTGCTGACGGTGGGCAACACGCCGTTCCCGGCCTCGGACAACGGCAATGCCCGCGCGATGATGGCGCTGCGCGATGCCGGCATCGTCGGCCAGCGCACGCTGGCCAGCGGCACGGTGGTGCCGGGCTCCAGCGTCACCGATGCCTACGCGAACGTGCTGGCCGAAATCGGCGTGCGTGTGCAGAGCGCGGAACTCGCCTCGAAGCAGTCGGCGGCGATTGCCGATCAGGCCGAGTCGAACGTGCAGGCCAAGGTCGGCGTCAACCTCGACGAGGAAGCCGCCCGCCTGATCCAGTTCCAGCAGAGTTACCGGGCCGCGGCCAAGATGCTGCAGGTGGCGCAGTCGCTGTTCGACACGCTGCTGCAGACCGCCGGTTGAACCGAGAGGCACCCATGAGTGTTCGCATCAGCACCCGCGGCGTCACCGAAGCCGGCATCGAGACGCTGCAGAAGCGGCAGGTCGACGCCGAGGCGCAGGAACGCCTGACCACCGGCAAGCGCGTGCACAAGGCCAGCGACGACCCCGCCGCCGCGGCGCGCGCCGAGCGCGCGCTGGCCGGCCAGATGCGCGCCGAGACCAGCCAGCGCGCCGTGGACGCGAGCCGCACCGCGATGTCGCTGTCGGAAACCGCGATGGGCGATGCGATCGAGCTGCTGCAGCAGGCCCGCGAGGCCATGGTGGCCGCCGGCAACGCGTCCTACAGGGACCAGGAGCGCGCCAACCGGCCGAGAAGGTCAAGGCGATCCGCAACCAGCTGCTGTCGGTGGCCAACCGCACCGATGGCGCCGGCACCTTCCTGTTCGGCGGCCAGGGCGCGACCACGCAGCCCTTCGTCGACGCCGCCGGCGGCGTGGGTTACCGCGGCATCAGCGGCGAGCGCCGCACCGAGATGGGCACCGACCTGCCGCTGACCGTCAACGGCGACGGTGTCTTCATGACCGCCCGCACCGGCAACGGCGTGTTCCAGACCAGTGCCGGCGCCGGCGTCACCAGCGCCTGGATCGACAACGGCCGTGTCAGCAACCCGGCCGCACTGACCGGCTCCACCTACACGCTGCAGTTCAGCGTCTCCGGCGGCGCCACCACCTACGCCGTCCTGCGCGACGGCAACCCGACCGCCGTGACCGCGGCGCCCTACGTGTCGGGCCAGGACATCACCGTCGATGGCATGACCTTCCGCGTCAGCGGCGCGCCGGCCAACGGCAACACCTTCACGGTGGCGCCGTCGACATCGACGCTGTCGATCTTCGATGCGCTCGACCGCGCCTCCGGGCAACTGGCCACCGCCGGCCGCAGCAATGCCCAGATCGCCCAGGCCAATACCGATGCGCTGCGTGACATCGATCAATCGATGGCCCAGCTGCAGGGCGCCCGTGCGGTGGCCGGCGAGATGCTCGTGCGCATCGACGGCGAGACCTCGCGGCTGGACGACCAGAAACTGGCCAACCAGATTCAGCGCAGCAGTGCGGAGGATTTGGACATGACCGAGGCCATCTCGAAGTTCCAGAACATGCAAACCGGCTACGATGCCGCGCTGAAGTCCTACTCGATGGTGCAGCGGCTGTCGCTGTTCGAGTACTTGAGAACCTGAGGTCCAGATGCTGGATGTCGCAATCCTCGGCCAGTGGCCTTCGGCTACTCGCCCTTCATCGACAAGAACCGCTCGGTCACGGCCACGCGGCTGACGGTCTTCCCGCTCAAGCCCGATGCGGTGCCGGATGCCGCGCAGTTGCTGCACGCGGTGGGCGGCGTCTGGCCGGCCGATGGCGCGCGCGTGTCGCTCAACGTGGCCAGCGAATCGCTGCTGCAGGAGCTGATGAACGCCCAGCCCTCGGGCAACGTGATGGTCGAGATCCCGGCCTTCATGGCCTGCGACCCGGCCAATACCGCGGCCATCCTGGCGCTGCGCGCCAACGGCAACGTGCTGATGCTCAAGGGCCGCCCGCTGCAGGAGCTGCCGCGCGAGGTGCTGCCCTGCTTCAAGTATTCGGTGATCGATGTCGCCGACGACCGCCGCACCGATGGCTCCAAGCCGCCGCCCGGCGTCGAGCGCAGCATTCCCCACGTGCAGGCCGGTGTGCGCACGATCGCCGAGATGGAGCAGTCGTTCGCCCGCGGCGCCGAGGCCGTGCTCGGCTGGCCGATCGACGACGTGGTGCAGGCCGGCAACGCCAAGTCGCGCGCCGGCCAGCCCGACATGCAGGCGATGGTCGAGCTGATCCGCCAGGTCGATGCCGCGGAGCCGATCGAGAAGCTCGAGAACACGCTCAAGCGCGATCCGTCGCTGGCCTTCAAGCTGATGCGCTACATCAACTCGCCGGCCTTCGGCCTGCGCGTCGAGATCAGCTCGTTCCGCCACGCGATCATGATGCTCGGCTACAAGCGCCTGAAGCGCTGGGTGGCGCTGCTGCTGGCCACGGCGAGCAAGGACGTCAACATGAAGCCGGTGATGTTCGCCGCCGTGCGCCGCGGGCTGCTGATGGAAGAGCTCGGCCGCGCCAGCAGCGACGAGGAGATGCGCAGCGAGCTGTTCATCTGTGGTGTCTTCTCGCTGCTCGACCGCATGTTCCAGCAGCCGTTCTCCGAGCTTCTGTCGAGCATCCCGGTGCCCGAGCGTGTGTTCCAGGCGCTGGCCAAGGACGAAGGGCCGTTCCAGCCCTACGTCAACATGGTGCGCGCGATCGAGAACGAATCGCTGTTCGACTTCCGCGAGGCCGCCGACGCGCTGATGATGAGCGTGAGCGAAGTCAACCGGCGCAGCTGCGCGCCCTGACCGCCGCCTCCCAGCTGGAATGAAAGGCGCCGCCGCGGCCCCGTGGCAGTGAGGGGCCCGATCCGCCCCGAGACCCGGCTGCCGCTGGCGGCCTGGATGCCCTTGCTCGACACGCTGGGCGATGCGGTGCTGCTGCTCGATGCCGCGGGCGTCGTGCAGATGGCCAATGCCAGTGCGCGCCAGCTGTGCGAAGGCGCCGTGGGGCAGCCTGTCGACGCGCTCGCCCGCTGGCTCGGTGACGAGGCCGCGGCGTGGGTGCAGGCCGCCCAGCGCGGCGGCGTGCGCAGTGCGGAGCCCCGCCCGCGACCCTGGCCGACGGCCGGCAGGCGCACATCGCCCGGCGCCGGCTCGACAGCGGTGATGGCGCGCTCAGCCTGCGCCTGCACGCCCCGGTGGCCAGTGCGCCGCCGCTGACCGGCCCGGCGCACAGCGTCGAGGAGGCGTTCCGCCTGGTGTGGGATGCACCGTTCCCGGCCTCGCTGCAGGATGCCGACTTCCGCATCGTCGACGTCAACCCGGCCTACCTCGACTTCACCGGCTACACGCGAGAGGCGCTGATCGGCCGCGACCCGATCGAGCTGCAGCCCGACGAGGACCGGCCGCGCACGCTGGCGGCCCGCGACGCCTACCTCGCGCTGCGCGGCGAGGCCGAGACCGGCCCGCTGTTCGAGCGCCGGCTGATCGACGCGCAGGGCCGCGAGCGCTGGTACCGCGCGGCGCGCCGGCGCGTGACCGATGCGCAGGGCCGCACGCTGCTGCTGGTGATCATGCAGGACTCGACGGCCGAACATGCCGCGCGCGAACGCGCCGACCGCTCGGCGCGCGAGCTCGACCAGTGGTTCGACCTCAGTCCCGTGGGCATGGTGCTGTTCGACGAACGCGGCCTCGTGGTGCGCAGCAACCCGGCTTTCGAGGCGCTGGTGGGCAGCGTGCCGGTGACGCTGCCCGAGGCCGACGAAGCCGTGCGCGAGCTGCTGTGCTGGCAGGGCGAGGGCGTGGCGGCCGAGCTGCGGCCCGGCGCGCCGCCGCTGGAGCGGCAGGTGTGGCTGCCGCGGCCAGGGGCCGCGCCGCTGCGCCTGCGTGCGGTGGTGCGCTGCTACAAGTCCAGCGGCGGTTCGCCGCGCTTCATGGCCATCGTCGAGGACCGCAGCGCCGAGGAGGAGCGTGACCTCGCCCAGCTGCAGATCGGCGCGATGATGGACACGGCCGGCGTCGGCCGGCCACCTTCCAGGAATCGGCGGGCTGGGTACGGCAGCGCCAGGGCGGTTCGGCCGGCGGCGCCCCCTCGGCGCTGCAGGCGATCGGCCGCGACGTGGTGCTGCCCGAGTCGATCCCCGAGTACGAACGGCTGCAGCGCGCGCTGCGCCTGGGCGAGCGCGCCGAGGTGCGCTATGCGGTGCGCCACCCGGAGCTGGGCCAGCGCTGGCTGCTCACGCGCGTGGAGCCGGCCACGCTGGCCTCCGGCCAGCGCACCACGTCGGTCGTCACGCTGGACGTCACCGAGCAGGAGCAGGCGCGCACGCGCAGCGAGGAACTGCTGCGCGAGATGACCAGCATCCTCGAGAGCACGGTCACCGGCATAGCGCACCTGCGTGGCGATCACCGGTGCGCTGCAACCAGCGCTTCGAGGCCATGCTGGGCCTGCCGCCGGGCATCGCGGCCGGCCGCACGCTGCACGAACTGTTCGCGGCGCAGCCGCAGGTCCTCGATGCGGCCGAGCGGGGTCTGAAGACACTCGCCGAAGGCGAGGTGCTCGAGACCGAGTTCGAATTCACGCCGCCGGGGCAGGCGCCGCTGTGGTACGGCCTGTCGGTGCGGCGCACCGATGCGCCTCCGGCGCGGTGGAACTGATCGCCGTGCTGTCCGACATCACCCGGCTGAAGCTGCAGCAGAGCGAGCTGGAACTCGCCGCGCGCGATCGCGAGCTGATGTTCAGCCTCTCCGAGGTGGGCATCGCCTCGGTGCGCGACGGCCGCATCCAGCGGGCCAACGATGCGCTGGCGCAGCTGGCTGGCTGGCCGGCGTCCGATCTGGCCGGCCTGACCTTGTCGATGCTCTACGCCGACCCGGCCGACTATGCGCGCCGCTGGCCGCACCAGGAGCGCGAGCTGCGGCTGCACGGCCGCTGGAGCGGCGAGCTGCAGCTGCGCCGCCGCGACGGCGCACTGCTGTGGGTGCAGCTCGGCCTGCGCCTGGTGCAGCAGGGCGATCCGGCGGCCGGCTTCATCGCCAGCTTCGTCAACGTCGATGCGCGCCATCGCGCCGAGCTGGCGGTGGCGCTGCAGGCCGAACGCACGCGGGCGATCCTCGATTCGGTGCTGGTCGGCATCGTCACCGTCGGCGGCAACGGCATCGAGTGGATGAACCGTTCGGCGCGGCGCATGTTCGGCGGCGATCTCGCCGACTTCCTCAACCAGCCGATCTCCACCGTGGCCACGCCGGAGCCGACGCACCCGTTCCGCCGCACGCACTACCTCGAGGAGCTGGCCGAGGGCCGTGCCGAGACCTTCGAGTGCCGCGTGAAGGCGCGCGACGGCCGCGAGTTCTGGGTGGTGGGCAACGCGGTGGCCACCAGCCGCGAGTCGACCGGCCGCCAACTCACCTACGCGCTGCTCGACATCGAGCGGCGCCGCCGTGCCGAGGCGCGCATGTCGGAGGCGCAGGCCTCGCTGCAACGTATCATCGAGGCGGCGCCGATGGCCATCACGCTGCGCGAGGCGCGCACGCTGAAGGTCCTCCAGGCCACCAGGTGGCGGCGCGCAATGCCGGCATGACGCCGCAGCAGCTGGTGGGCGGCGCCCGAGCAGCTGTTCGATGCGCCGACCGCCGCGCAGCGCCGCGCCGACATGGAGCGCGCGCTGGCCGGCCGCGAGCTGACGCAGCACGAATACCGCATCGAGATCAACGGCACGACGCAGGTGTGGGATGCGCGCTACCTGCCGCTGGCCACGCAGCCGGGCCAGCCGCCCGACCAGCTGCTGATGGTGGCCACCGACGTGACCGAGCAGCGCGCTGCGCAGGAGGCGCGCTTCGAGGCGGCCATCGCGCAGCGCGAGATGCTGGTCAAGGAAGTGCACCACCGCATCAAGAACAACCTGCAGGGCGTGGCCGGCCTGCTGCAGCAGATCGGCCAGCGGCGGCCCGAGGTGGCCGGCGTGATGTCGGAGGTGATCGGCCGGTGCAGGCGATCGCGCAGGTCTACGGACTGCAGGTGGGCGCCACCGGGCCGCTGCGCGTGAAGAGCGTGGTCGAGGCGATCGCCGGTTCGGTGCAGCGCACCTTCGGCCGCACGATCCGCTTCGCGCTCGAAGGCCCGGCGCCGCACCGCTGGGCGCTGCCGGAGGCCGAGTCGATCCCGATCGCGCTGACCGTCAACGAACTGCTGACCAATGCGGTGAAGCACAGCGCCGGCGCCGAGGTGTGCTGCACGCTGACCTGCGGCGAGGACGGCGTGCGCATCGCCATCGGCAACGCCGGGCGGCTGCCCGAGGGCTTCGACCGGCGCGCGTGCGCGGTGGCGTGTCGGGGCTGGGACTGGTGCGCGCGCTGCTGCCACGGCGCAGCGCGGCGCTGGCCATCGAGCAGCAAGGCGAGCAGGTACTGGCCAGCGTGACGCTCGATCCGCCGAGCATCACGCGGCTGGATCCGGCGTGACCGCGGCGGCCTTCTTCGCGGACAATCCGCGTCAACTGTGATGTCTCGGGGAGAGGCTGAGGTGGGTGCGACGGGCAAGGGCACGATCCTGGTGGTGGATGACGACCGGCTGGTGCTGGCCACGCTGGTCCACGGCCTCGTGCAGGCCGGCTACGAGGTGATCGATGCCGACAACGGCGACGACGCGATCCTGCTTGCCCGCGAGCGGCGGCCCGATCTCGCGCTGCTCGACATCCGCATGGAAGGCAAGAGCGGCTTCGACGTGGCCGAGACGCTGCGCGACAAGTACCGCATCCCGTTCATGTTCCTGTCGGCCTTCTCCGACGACGCCACAGTCGCGCAGGTGAAGGCGCTCGGCGCGGTGGCCTACCTCGTCAAGCCGCTGGACATCCGGCAGATCGTGCCGGCGGTGGAGGCGGCACTGGCCAACGTCGGCGCCCGCCGTGCCGCGCCGCCGGCGGCATCGCCTGTCGTGGCATCCGCGCCGATGGGCGAGGCGCTCGAGCCGGTCGTCGCGATGGCGGTCGGCGTGCTGATGCACCGCTATTCGCTGGCCCGCGGCCCGGCGCTCGAACGCCTGCGCAAGCAGGCTCTTGCCGACCAGCGCCCGTTGACCGAACAGGCCGAGCGGCTGCTGCAGGCGGTGGAACTGCTCGAACCCGGGCGAGTAGCGCGGCTGGGTCTAGCCGGGTGGCAGCGAGAAGTGGAAGCTCGCGCCGCGATCCACTTCAGCCTCGGCCCAGACCTCGCCGCCATGACGCCGCACGATGCGCCGCACCGTGGCCGTGCCGATGCCCGTGCCCTGGAAATCGCTGGCGCTGTGCAGGCGCTGGAAGACGCCGAACAGCCGCTCGGCGAAACGCATGTCGAAGCCGGCGCCGTTGTCGCGCACGGTGTAGGTGTCGGGGTGCTGCGGGCGGCGTTCCAGCCACACCTCGGGGGCGCGCGTCCTGCCGGTGTACTTCCAGGCATTGCCGAGCAGGTTCTCGAGCACGAGGCGCAGCAGCGTGGGGTCGCCCATCACCTGCAGGCCCGGCTCGATGTGCAGGATGACCTCGCGGCCCGGTGACTGGCGGCGCAGGTCTTCGGCGACATACGCCGCCAGCTGCGACAGGTTGACCGGCTGGCGCATCAGCGGCTGCGACGACAGACGCGAGAGCGTCAGCAGCGCATCGATCATCGCGTTCATGCGCGCCGCGGCGCCGAGCACGCGGTCGAGATGGTCGTTGCCGATGCGGTCGAGCGAGCCGCCGTAGTCTTCCTTGAGGATCTTCGTGAAGCCCTCGACGACGCGGATCGGCGCGCGCAGGTCGTGCGAGACGGTGTAGCCGAACGACTCCCGCTCGGCTTCGCTGTCGCCGGCGGCCGGCGCGCTGGCCTGTTCTTCGAGCACCCGCAACGTGCCGGCATAGCCGGCGAAGCGGCCTTCGTCGTCGGCCAGCGTGCGGCCGCGCAGCAGCACGCGGCGCACCGGCTGATCGGCCGTCGGCGCAAAGCGGCCTTCGAGGTCGTGCAGCGGCGCGCGGCGGTCGAGTGCCTGCTGCAAGGCGGTCGGCGCGATCGGCGCGACGCGCTCGGCGAGTGCCGTGCCGATGCCTTCCACCGGCGCCGTCGCCCCATCGGCCGGCGGCCGCAACTCGACGAGCCGGTGCATGGCATCGGTGCGCCACTGCCAGACGTCGAGTTGTTCCTGAAGCGCCCGCAGTTCCTCGCGGGCGCGGCGCAAGGCATCGCGCATGCGGCGTTGTTCGCGCACCCACAGCCGGGCGAGCAGGGCGCCGATCAGCAGCGAGGGCAGGACGAAGCCCCAGGGGGACAGCGCGGACATGCGACCGATTGTAAGGAGCACCCTTGCACGGTCCGACCGGGGTGCGGGTTCAAGTTCGGGGGCTGCAAGCCGAAGACGACGGTGCGCCTTGCCGCACGACCTCGATGCTGTTCAGACTCTCGCGCATCCTCTTCTGGCTGGCGGCCGCCTCGGCGGCCACCGCCCTGCTCGGGCCGCCGCAGCTTGCGACGGTACTGACGGCGCTGGCCGGCCTTGCGGTGATCGCCGCCTATGCCCTGGCGCGCTGGGCACTGCAACGCGACCGCGCGGCGGCGCAGCGGACCGCGCCGGACAGCGCACCCGCGCGGCTCGATCCGGCAGCGCTGGGCGAGATCGGGCTGCGCCTGCGCGACGCGGTGACCGGCGCCCCTTCGCTGCAGTCCGCTGTGCTGGCGGCGACTAATATCCTCCGCGCCGAACTCGGATCGCGCGAGGCCACCGTGCACCGTGTGCACGCCGTGTCGCCGCCCTTCGTGGATCTGATCACGGTCACGGTCGATGGCCTGCCGGGCATCGAGCACCGGGTTCGCCTGGAGCGTTCTCCCTTGGGCGAGGCCGTGCGTGAAGGCCGCGTGGCCGGGCCGGGCGGCGGGCCCTTCGCGATCCCGGTGCGTGGCGCCGACGCCGGCTGGGCCTGGTTGATCGAGCTGGGCCCGGTGGCGCTGCAGGCCGAGCCCGGCGGGCTGGAGGCACTCTTCGAGCGGCTCGCCGTGCATCTGGCGCAGTTGGCACGCGCTGACGCGCCGGCCCAAGCGACGCTTGGAGACTCCCGCCGTGACATCCTCACGCCGGGCAGTGGCGCCCAGGCCATGCCCTGCTGGGCACAGGGGGCGGATTGCAGACACAATACCCTGAAACAGCTGTCACGCCCGACCCCTTGCCTGCAGCCGCCGTGTCTGTCCCTTCGCCGACCTCGCCCCCGACTGCCCAACTCGACGCCGAGGCCCTGGCGCGTCTGCGCGAGCTCGATCCGAAGGGCGAGAATCAGCTGATCGACCGCGTGCTGCGGGCCTTCGAAAGCTCGGCCCTGCGCCTGTTGCCCCAGCTCGAGGCCGCCCGCGCGAGCGGCGATCGCGCCGGTGTGCGCCACGTCGCGCACACGCTGAAGTCCTCGTCGGCGAGCATCGGTGCGCTGGCGTTGTCCCAGCACTGCGCCAAGGTCGAGGGACTGATCCGCGAGAACAGCAGCGAAGACCTGCAGGCGCCGTTGTCGGCGCTGGTGGCGGAACTGGATGCCGTGCGCGCGGCCATCCGCACGATGCTCGAACCACGATGAGCACCCTCGGCGCCCGCGACGACGACGATCTCCCCGGCCAGCCGCGGGTGCTGCTCGTCGACGACGACGAGGTCAACCTGCTGCTGACCTCGATCGCGCTGCGCGAGCGCGGCTTCGACATCACCGAGGCCACCGGCGGCGAGCAGGCGATGCGCATCCTCACCGAGTGGCTGCCCGACGTGGTGGTGCTCGACGCGATGATGCCGGGGCTCGACGGCTTCGAGACCTGCCGCCAGCTGCGCCAGCTGCCCTGGCTTCGAATCGCTGCCGGTGCTGATGCTCACCGGCCTCGACGACGACGCCTCGATCACCCGCGCCTACGAGGCCGGCGCGACCGACTTCTTCGTCAAGTCCACGCAATGGAGCCTGCTGTCGGGCCGGCTGCGCTACCTGCTGCGCTCGGCACGCACCCGGCTGGAACTGGAGCGCAACAAGTCGCGCCTGGCGCGCGCGCAGGACCTGGCGCGCATGGGCAGCTTCGACTGGAAGCGCGGCGTCGGCGGGCCGGTGTTCTCGGCCGAAGGCCTGCGTGTGTTCGGCCTCGCGCCCGACGAGTCGCTGCCGTTCCGCGTGCTGCTGCGCATGCTGCCCACCGAAGACCGCGCCGGCCTGCTGACGGTGCTGCGCGAGGTCATCAAGCACAGCTCGGTGCTCGCCACCGACGTGCCGGTGACGCTGCTCGACGGCCGCCAGCGCATCGTTCACGTCGAAGCCGAGCCGGAGTTCAACGAGCACGGCAACCTGATCGGCTACACCGGCATCGTGCAGGACGTGACCGACCGGCGCATGGCCGAGGACAAGATCAAGCACTGGCCAACTTCGACGGCCTGACCGGGCTGCCGAACCGGCGCCAGCTGATCTGGCGCACCGAGCGCGCGCTCGAGCATGCGCGGCGGCTCGGCCACCCGGTGGCGCTGCTGCTGATCGATCTGGATCGCTTCAAGGTCATCAACGACACGCTCGGCCACGGCGCCGGCGACGAGCTGCTGATGGAGGTGTCGCGCCGGCTGCGCTCCTGCGTGCGCCACTCCGACCAGGTGATGGAAAGTTCGCTCGAGGCGATGGGTTCGCGCTCGCACCGCACGCTGGAGGCGGTGGGCCGGCTCGGCGGCGACGAGTTCGTGGCGCTGTTGCCCGAGGTGTCCGACGAGCGCGACGCCGAGCGGGTGGCCAAGCGCATCCTCGACCTGATGCGCGAGCCGATCTTCGTCGGCGGCCAGGAATGCTTCGTGACCGCCAGCGTCGGCATCGCGCTGTACCCGCGCGACGGCGCGACGATGGCCGACGTGCTGCGCAATGCCGACGTCGCGATGTATGCGGTGAAGTCGGCCGGCCGCAACAACGCGACGCTGTATTCGCCGATGCTCGCCGGCAAGGGCCGCGAGAAGCTCGCCCTCGAGACCGACCTGCACAAGGCGCTGGAGCGCGAGGAGCTGGTACTGCACTACCAGCCGAAGATCGACGTGCGCAGCGCGCGCATGATCGGCGCCGAGGCGCTGATGCGCTGGCGGCGCGGCGGGCAGCTGGTGCCGCCGGGCGATTTCATCCCGCTGGCCGAGGAAACCGGCCTGATCAACCCGTTCTCCGAATGGGCGATCAAGGAAGCCGCCCGCCAGGCGCGCGAGTGGCAGGACAGCTTCGGCTTCGCCGAATCGATCGCCGTGAACCTGCCGAGCCGGCTGTTCGAGCGCACCGATCTCGTCGAGCACATCCACGACGCCGTGAGCACCTACGGCGTGCCGCACCATTCGATCCAGCTGGAGATCACCGAGACGGGCCTGATGAAGGAACTGCAGAGCGTGATTCCTTCGCTGCATCGCCTCAACGAGATCGGCGTGGAGATCTCGATCGACGACTTCGGCACCGGCTACTCGTCGCTCGCCTACTTGACCACGCTGCCGATCTCGGAGCTCAAGATCGACCGCAGCTTCGTGCGCGACCTCGGCCTGACGCCGGCGAGCACCGCGATCGTCAAGGCGATCATCTCGCTGGCCCGCGCGCTCGGCCTGCGCGTGGTCGCCGAAGGCGTGGAGAGCCTGCGCCAGATGGAGGCGCTGCACAAGGAAGGATGCTGGCTGATGCAGGGCTTCCTGTTCAGCCGCCCGCAGCCGGCCGAGGACGTCGAGGCCTGGCTGCAGCAGACCGTGCTGCCGCGCAAGGCGCCCTGGATCGGCAAGGTCGGCGAAGACGACCTTTCCGAGGCGGCGCGTGCGCTCGAAGGCCGTGGCCCGCGCCTGAAGCCGGCCGGCTGAACATCCCCTCCCGACCACGATGGACACCACCCGCACCCCGGCTGCGCGCCCCGGTGCCGAGACGCTGCCGGCGCAGATTGCCAAGGCGGCCCTGAGGCGCCGGTGCTCGACAAGCTCGAGCCCACCCCCGAAAACTATGCGCGCGCCTACGCGCAGGAATCCGGCGAGAAGCCGGCCGCGGCAGACGACGGCCCGGCGCTGGCCGCGCTGATCGGCAAGCTGGTGCGCGGCGTCGAGCGCGGCGGCCGCCACTGGACCGCCGCGCGCCGCAAGGACAGCCTGCAGCGCGTGCTGGAAGGCAGCCGCAGCGACGCCAAGCGCCTGCAGCAGCGCCTGACGCAACTCGCCGCGAGCTGGGATTCCGACACGCCGGACGCCGGCGTCGAGACCGAGCCGGCGCCGCTGGACGAACTGCCTCCGGCCGCCGCCACGCCCGCCGCGGCGATCGAGGCGCCGATCGCGCTGAACCTCGGCCCGGCAGCCGACGACCGACCCTGGGGCCGCATCGTCGGCACGCTCGGCGACACCACGTGCCGCGCCTTGCCCGCGCAGGACGACGCAGCGGCCCAGCTCGCGCAGTCGCTGGCCTCGCTGGTCGAGCGCGTCGGTCGCGAGGGAGCGTCCGAGCCGCTCGCCGACGAACTCGACGCGATCTGCCGGCGCGCCGGCATCGTGCTGCAGCACCGCCATCACCTCGTCGACCAGCTCGGCGCCTTGTGCCAGGAGCTGACTGCCAGCCTGACCGATCTGGCCGAGGACGACAGCTGGGCGCAAGGCCAGTGCGACGCGATGCGCGTCAAGCTCGAAGAGGGCCTGACGGCGCGCGGCGTGAAGGCCGTCAGCGCCTTGCTGCGCGACACCCGCGAGCGCCAGGGGCGTTGCGCGCCGAGCGCGAGAAGGCGCGCGAGGCGCTGAAGACGCTGATCAACCGCATGCTCAGCGAACTGGGCGAACTCGGCTCGCAGACCGGCCGCTTCCACGAGAGCGTGGGACGCTATGCCGACGTGATCGAGAAGGCCGATTCGCTGGAGAGCCTGGCCGGCGTGGTGCGCGAGATGGTCGAGGAAACGCGCACCGTGCAAGCGCTCGTGCAGCAGACGCAGTCGCGGCTGCAGGAAGAGCATGCGCGGGCCAGCGAACTGACCTCGCGCGTCAACGAACTGGAAGGCGAACTTCGCCGCCTTTCCAGCGAAGTCTCGACCGACCAGCTCACGCAGATCGCCAATAGGCGCGGGCTGCTGCAGGCCTTCGAGGCCGAGCGTTCACGCGTCGAGCGTGACGACGCGCCGCTGGCCGTGGGCCTGCTGGACATCGACAACTTCAAGCGCCTGAACGACGAACTCGGCCACTCGGCCGGCGACGAGGCGCTGCGCTCGCTCGCGGCCGTGGTGAGCAAGAGCCTGCGGCCGAGCGACATGGTGGCGCGCTACGGTGGCGAGGAGTTCGTCGTGCTGCTGCCGGCCACGCCGGTGGACGAGGGCCAGCAGATCCTGACGCGCCTGCAGCGCTCGCTCTCGGGCGGCCTGTTCATGCACGAGCAGAAACAGATCTTCGTGACCTTCTCGGCCGGCGTCACCGCCTATCGCATGGGCGAGAGCATCGAGGCGGCGCTGGAGCGTGCCGACCGGGCGCTCTACGAAGCCAAGCGCACGGGCAAGAACCGAACCTGCATCGGCTGAGCCGGGCGCCAAGCCGCTACTTCGACCAGCTGTCCTTCAGCCCGGTGATCTTGTTGAACACCGGCTTCGCGGCCGTGTGATCGATGCGGTCGGTGACGAAGTAGCCGTGGCGCTCGAACTGCACGCGCACGTCGCCCGCGAGCGCGGCCAGCGAAGGCTCCAGGTAGCCCGTCACCACGCGCTTGCTCGCCGGGTTCAGGCTGGCCTTGAAGTCGCGGCCGCCCGCATCGGGCTGCGGCTCGGTGAAGAGGCGGTCGTACAGGCGCAGCTCGGCCGGCACCGCATCGTGCACGCCGACCCAGGTGATCGTGCCCTTGACCTTGACGCTGTCGGCGCCCGGCGTGCCACTGCGCGTATCGGGCACGATGGTGGCGAGTACTTCGGTGATCTCGCCGGCGTCGTTCTTCGCGCAGCCGGTGCACTCGACCACCAGGCCGTACTTCAGGCGAACCTTGTTGCCGGGGAAGAGGCGGAAGAAGCCCTTGGGCGGCGTCTCGGCAAAGTCGTCGCGCTCGATCCACACCGCGGGCCCGAGGCCGAAGCGTCGCTCGCCGAGCTCGGGCCGCTGCGGATGCGCCGGCGCGTGGCAGGGCTCGCCCGGAGCGTCGCCGAAGATCTCGCGCCAGTTGGTCAGCGTGAGCTTCAGCGGATCGATCACCGCCATCGCGCGTGCGGCCTTGCCTTCGAGGTCGTCGCGCAGCGCGATGTCCAGGCTCGCATAGTCCGTCCAGCCGCCGGCCTTGCTGGTGCCGGCGCGCTCGCACATCAGGCGGATCGCCTCGGGTGTATAGCCGCGCCGGCGAAGGCCGACGATGGTCGGCATGCGCGGATCGTCCCAGCCATCGACGATCTGCTCGTCGACGAGCTGCTTCAGTTTGCGCTTGCTGGTGATCACGTAGGTCACGTTCAGCCGCGCGAATTCGTACTGGTGCGGCCGCGGCTGGGCGAGCAGGCCGAGTCGGCACAGCGTGTCGAGCAGCCAGTCGTAGAAGGGGCGCTGGTCCTCGAACTCCAGCGTGCAGATGCTGTGCGTGATCTGCTCGAGCGCATCCTCGATCGGATGCGCATAGGTGTACATGGGGTAGATGCACCAGCGGTTGCCGGTGTTGTGGTGCTCGGCGTGCTTGATGCGGTAGATGGCCGGGTCGCGCAGGTTGATGTTGGGCGAGGCCATGTCGATCTTCGCGCGCAGCACCATCGCGCCGTCGGGGTGCTTGCCGTCGCGCATCTCGCGGAAGCGCGCGAGGTTCTCGGCTGGCGTGCGGCTGCGGAACGGGCTGTCAGTGCCGGGCGTGGTGAAGTCGCCGCGGTTGGCGCGCATCTGTTCGGGCGTCTGCTCGTCGACGTAGGCGAGACCCGCGTCGATCAGTGCCTCGGCGGCGCGGTACATGAAGTCGAAATAGTTGCTGGCGTAGTAGAGGTGGTCGACGCCGCCCACCTTCCAGTCGAAGCCCAGCCACTTCACCGCGTCCAGGATGGAGTCGACGTACTCCTGCTCTTCCTTCTCCGGGTTGGTGTCGTCGAAGCGCATGTGGCAGATGCCGCCGTACTCGGCCGCGAGGCCGAAGTTCAGCGTGATGCTCTTCGCGTGGCCGATGTGCAGGTAGCCGTTCGGCTCGGGCGGGAAGCGGGTGCGGATGCGCGCGGTGTCCAGCGGCGCTGCCGCGTGGTGGGACGCGTCGCCCGGCGTGCCGGCGAAACGGCGCTGCGCGTAGGTGCCCTGTTCGAGGTCGCGCTCGACGATATGGCGCAGGAAGTTGCTGGCAGGTGGGGTCTTGGTGCTGTCGTCGGCGGGCGCGGAACTCATGCGGTGATTCTATCGACGAGGTCTGATCGTGATCCCCGTCGGAGGGAGGCGCTCGCAACATGTCTTTACCTTGAACCGTCAACGAGGTCCCCCTGCACGGCCGTTGTGGGCACCAGGTGCGCAAGCTGTGCGTGCCAGCCAAGGAGTCATCGCATGAACAAGTCCCTGATTGCCGCTGTTGCCACTGCCGTCGGGCTGCTGGCTGCCGGCACCGCACGGGCCGGCAACGTCAACTGGTCGATCGGCATCAACCTGCCGCCGGTGGGCACCGTGATCTCCAATGGACCCGTCTACGCGCCCGTGTATTCGCCGCCCCCGGTGGTCTACGCGCCGCCGCCGGTCGTGTACGCGCCGCCGCCGGTGGTGTACCAGCCCGCGCCGCGGGTGGTGTACCCCGCGCCGGTGGTGGTGAGCCGCCCGGTGCCGATCGTCTACGGCGAGCCCTACCACGGCCATCGCCATCGCCACGGCCGTGACTGGGGCGACCGCGACCGCGACGGCATCCCGAACTGGAAGGACGGCTACGACAACCGGCGCGACTATTACCGCGACGACCGCGAGTACCGCGAATACCGCGATTACCGCGACGACCGAAAGTACCGCCACTGAGCGCAACGCTCACATGGCCTTGAAGCGGTTCGCATAGAGCCGGCTCACGGGCAGGCGGTCAGGACGGCCGCGCAAGGTCAGCGTGACCTTGCCGGCCTCGTCGCGCAGCGCCGTCGCGATGGCGTCGCAGCGAACCACGGTGCCGCGGTGCACCTGCCAGAAGCGCTCGGGGTCGAGCTGCGGGAGCAGCTCGCGCAGCGAGGTGCGGATCAGGTATTCGCGCTCGGCGGTGATCACCCGCACGTACTTGTCGGCCGCCTCGAAATAAATCACCTCGACCACCGGCACCAGGTGGATGGCGGTGCCGTGGCCGGCCTGGATCACGCTCAGCCGCGCCGGCACGATCGAGGGCATGCCCAGCCCCGGCGCCGCCAGCAGCGCGCGCAGCTGTTCGAGGGCCGTCTCCGCCAGCCCGGCCGGCGCGGCCTGCCGCTGCTGCAGCGCCCGGCGCAGGCGCGCGAGCGTCTGCGCGAGACGCTCGGGCTGCACCGGCTTGAGCAGGTAGTCGATCGCCGAGCGTTCGAAGGCCTGCAGCGCGTACTGGTCGTAGGCGGTCACGAACACCAGCAGCGGCGCCGGCACGCCCTCCGGCCAGTCTTCGCCGATCGCTTCGGCGGCCTCGAGACCGCTCATGCCCGGCATGCGGATGTCGAGGAAGACGATGTCCGGCCGCTGCGCCAGCGCCATCTCGGCCGCGGCGGCGCCGTGCGGCGCGATGCCCAGCACCTGCAGTTCCGGCCACTGGCGGGCCAGTTCGCTGCGCAGGTGCTCGGCGAGCAGGGCTTCGTCTTCGGCGATCAGGGCGGTGGTCATGGCGTCCGGGATCCCATCAGGTCGTGATCGGCAGGCGGACGATGGCCAGCGCACCGCCTTCGGCATCGCCGGCCGCCTGCAGGGACAGCGAGGCGCGTTCGCCGTACAGCGTGGCCAGGGCGCTCGCGCACCTGCTGCAGGCCGAATCGCGTGCCGTCGCCGGCGGGCCGGTCGAGGCCGACGCCGGTGTCGCGCACGCGCAGCACCAGCGAATCGCCATCGCGCGAGGCGCCGATCTCGATTCGGCCGCCGGCCACGGCGGGCTCCAGCCCATGGCGGATGGCGTTTTCCACCAGCGGTTGCAGCAGCAGCGGCGGCACGGGCAGCGAGGCCAGTTCGTCGGGCAGATCCAGCCGCGTGTGCAGCCGCTCGCCCATGCGCACCTGCATCAGCGCGAGGTAGTCGGCCAGCCGGGCAAACTCCGCCGACAAGGCGTGCTGCCCGGCGCGCGAGGCATTCAGCGTGGCACGCAGGAAGGCGATGAGCTGGTCGAGCATGGCCTGCGCCCGCGGCGGATCGAGCGCGATCAGCACGCGCAGGTTGGCGAGCGTGTTGAACAGCATGTGCGGCTCGAGCTGGGCCTCGAGCAGCTTCAGCTGCGCCTCGGTGGCCTGGCGTTGCGCCTGCTGTGCGCGGGCTTCGATGGCCGACAGCCGGCCGCGCGTGTAGAAGATCCAGGTGGCAATGACGCCGGGCACCATCGACATCAGCAGCAGCGTGAGGCCGCGCTGCGGGCTGCCGGCGAGCAGGCCAGGGTCCCGCAGGCCGGTGATCAGGTTGCCCACCGCCTGGCCGACCACGAAGCCGAGCACCGTGCCGACGACGACGATCGCCGTCATCCAGCCCCAGCCGGGCCATTGCAGGTCGCCGACGGTGTCGCCGCGGCCGAGCCAGCGCACCGCGAGCAGCCGCCCACCGTCGATGAAGAACCAGCAACCGAAGGTGATCGGCAGTGCATAGGCCATCGAGATGCCGATGCGGTGCGGCGTCGGCAGCGAATACAGCAGCGCGATGCCGGTGCCCACCAGCATCACCTTGGCACCGCGCCGGGCGAAGCTGCGCCGCGGCGGTGATGCGGGAAGGGCGGGGCGTGTGTCCATGGCGGGAGATTGTGCGGCGCCCCCGTCCATCCGCCGAGCGCGATGCGACGAGCCGTCGCCCCAGGGCGCGAACGGGCTGCCGCGTGGCGCCGGCCGTCAGCCCGCCGCCAGCCGGGCGCGGATCGCCTCGACGCGGGCGCGGTTGACGCCGAAATCCTTGCGGCCGACGCGCGAGGCCGAGCGCACGTGGATCACGCCGGCGCGCGGATCGAACCAGAACTCGCAGTCGTCGACGAAGCGCATCCAGCGCGTGGTGAACTGCACGTAGAGGTAGCCCGGGTCGGCCTTCACCACCTTGGCGCCTTCCATGCCTTCGACGATGCGGCGCAGCCGCTGCAGGGTCTGCGGGCCGCCCTCGATCACCGGGAAGGGCTCGATCTGCGCGTAGGCGCGCTGCGGATGGTCGGGGTACAGGCCGGCGGCTGCTGACGCTGTTGGGCGTCATCGAGGGTGGCTTGAGGCGGCCGTCTCGCGTGCCGAGGTCGCCCGGCATGCGGCCCGCCAGCAGGCCGAACTGCGCGGCCAGCGCCACCAGCACGGCGAGCAGCAGCAACACGAGGGAGACGGTCTTGAGCAGGCCCATGGCGAATCGGCGGCGAGATACGGCAGCGCGCATTGTGGGGCCGGCGGCGTCCGTTGGCCCGTGGGCCCTATAGTGCGCGCTCCGCCACCCGACGACAGCCCGATGCCCATGCCCCGGACGTTGTGTGACCGCCTCCGCGTGCCGGCGCTGCCGCTGCTCGCCGCCACGCTGCTGGCCGCGTGTGCCACGCCGCCGGTGCCCGCGCCGCGTGCGCCGTCCGCCCCCAGCGCGCCGGTGGCAGCACCGGCGCCTGCGCCCGCTCCCACCCCGGCGGCTGCTGCCTCCGCAGCCCCAGCGGCTGCCGTGGCCCCACCGGCGGCGCCGTACGGCGCCGCCGTGATGGCGCGCTTTCCCGATCCGGCCGTGCGTTTCGGCACGCCGGCCTTTGCGCCGGGCCACACCGGCTTCACGACCAACGCCGAGCTGCAGTCGCAGATGCGCGCGATTGCGCGTGAGGTTCGCGCCCCTCGCTGCGCGCGCAGCTGCTCGTGGCGGGCGCGTCCCAGACCGGCCAGCCGATCGAGGCGGTGCTGTTCGCGCGCCGGGCCGATCTGTCGCCTGCTGCGATCCGCGCGTCGGGCCGGCCGACGGTGCTGCTGATTGGCCAGCAGCATGGCGACGAACCGGCCAGTGCGGAAGCCTTGCTCGTGCTTGCGCGCGAGCTGGCACAGGGCGAGCTGGGCGCGCTGACCGAGCGGCTCAACGTGATCGTGCTGCCCCGCGCCAACCCGGACGGCGCCGCCGCCGGACAGCGCGCCACCGCCAGCGGCATCGATGCCAACCGCGACCACCTGCTGCTGCGCACGCCCGAAGCGCAGGCGATCGCCGGGCTGCTGCGCGACTACACGCCGGCCGTGGTGGCCGATGCGCACGAATACCCGGCGGTGGGCGCCTACCTCAACAAGTTCGGCGGCATCGCGCGCGCCGACGTGCTGCTGCAGTACGCCACCGCCGCGCAGGTGCACGAGTTCGTCACCCGTGCGGCCGAGGAGTGGTTCCGCCGCCCGCTGCTCGATCGCCTGCAGCGCGAGGGACTGAGCAGCGACTGGTACCACACGCTGTCGGTGTCGTCGGAAGATCGCCGCGTGGCGATGGGCAGCCCGCGCCCGGAGATTGGCCGCAATGCGGCCGGCCTGCGCCACGCCGTCAGCCTGCTGGTGGAAACGCGTGGCAGCGACCTCGGCCGCACGCACCTGGCGCGCCGGGTGCAGACGCAGCTGGTGGCGATGCGCAGCATCCTGGACAGCGCCGCGGCGCGCGCCGACGATCTGGTCAAGCTGCGCCGCTTCATCGAGACCGAGACGCTCGCGCAGGCCTGCACCGGCGAGGTCACCGTCGAAGCGGCGGCCACCCCAAGCGAGTATGTGCTCAAGCTGATCGACCCGGCCAACGGCGCCGACATGCCGGTCAGCGTGGCCTGGGATTCGACGCTGCAGCTGCAGGCGGTGAAGACGCGCGGTCGCCCTTGCGGCTACTGGCTGGCCGCCAGCGAGCGCGAGGCGGCGATGCGCTTGCGCGGCCTCGGCCTGACGGTGCAGCGCATCGACGAGAAGGGCGTGGTGCGCGGCGAGAGCTTCCGCGAGACCTCACGCTCGGCGGTGGCCGATGCGCCAGGCGCGATGCTGCCGCAGGTGGAGACGGTGCCGGCGCTGCTCGATGTCGCGGTCGGCAGCTGGTATGTGTCGCTGGAACAGCCGCTCGCCGCCCTGGCCATCTCTGCGCTGGAGCCCGACACGCCGAGCAGCTACGTGACGCACGGGCTCGTCAGCGGCGTGACGACGGTATCGCGCGTGCTGGCGCGGCCGGGCTTCCGCCTCAGCCCGCTGCCCTGAGCCTGCGGCTCAGCGGCGCCTCGAGCCGCCGCCGAGGATGCCGCCGAGCACGCCGCGGATGATCTCGCGGCCCACCGCCGAGCCCACGCTGCGCATCGCCGACTTGGCAGCAGTCTCGGCGGCCCTCGCGCTTGCCGCCGCGCGGGCCGGTGGAGCCGAACAGCACGTCCTTCAGGCCGCCGAGCAGGCCGCCGCCGTCGTCCTGCGGTGCCTGCTGAGAGGCCCGGCCGGGCAGCGTGCGCGGCGCCTTGGTGGCCATCTCCTGTGCCGCATCGGCGCTTTGCGCAGCGCGGCCCTTGAGCTTCTCGTAGGCCGATTCGCGGTCGACCGCCTTCTCGTAGACGCCCGCCACCAGCGAACCGGCAATCAGCGCCTTGCGCTGATCCGGCGTGATCGGGCCGATCTGGCTGCCCGGCGGGATCACGAAGACGCGCTCCGTCACGCTCGGCCGGCCCTTGGCGTCGAGGAAGCTGACCAGCGCCTCGCCCACCGCGAGCTCGGTGATCGCGGTCTCGATGTCGAGCTTCGGGTTGGCGCGCATCGTCGAGGCGGCCGACTTCACCGCCTTCTGGTCGCGCGGCGTGAAGGCGCGCAGCGCGTGCTGCACGCGGTTGCCCAGCTGGGCGAGCACGGTGTCGGGAATGTCCAGCGGGTTCTGCGTCACGAAATACACCCCGACGCCCTTGGAGCGCACCGGGCGCACCACCAGCTCGATGCGCTCGACCAGCGCGCCGGGGGCGTCCTTGAACAGCAGGTGCGCTTCGTCGAAGAAGAACACCAGCTTGGGCTTCTCCAGGTCACCCACCTCGGGAAGCTGCTCGAACAGCTCGGAGAGCATCCACAGCAGGAAGGTGGCGTACAGCCGCGGCGCGTTCATCAGCTTGTCGGCCGCCAGGATGTTGATCACACCCTGACCGCCGTCGGCCTGCATGAAATCCTGGATGTCGAGCATCGGCTCGCCGAAGAACTTGTCGCCGCCCTGTTCCTCGATCTGCAGCAGGCCGCGCTGGATGGCCCCGACGCTGGCCGCGCTGACGTTGCCGTACTCGGTCTGGAACTCGCTGGCGTTGTCGGCCACGTACTGCAGCATCGCGCGCAGGTCCTTCAGGTCGAGCAGCGCCATGCCATGGTCGTCGGCGATCTTGAACACCAGCGTCAGCACGCCCTGCTGGGTTTCGTTCAGGGCCAGCATGCGCGCCAGCAGCAGCGGGCCCATGTCCGACACCGTGGCGCGCACCGGGTGGCCTTGTTCGCCGAAGACGTCCCACAGCGTGGTCGGGCAGCGCAGCGATTCGGGTTCGGGCAGGCCGCGCTCCTTCAGGATGGCCTGCACCTTGGGCGGCAGCGCGCCCTTCTGGCTGATGCCGGTCAGGTCGCCCTTGACGTCGGCCATGAACACCGGCACGCCGATCTTCGAGAAGTTTTCGGCCAGCGTCTGCAGCGTGATCGTCTTGCCGGTGCCGGTGGCGCCGGTGATCAGCCCGTGGCGGTTGGCGGGCCGGGCAGCAGGTGGCACTGGATGTCGCCATGCTGGGCAACGAGGATCGGTTCGGGCATCGCGGGCTCCTGAATGCGAGGGGGCCGTGGGGGGACACGTAAAATCGCAGTCTAGCCAACAACACGAGGCTGCCACCGACCGAAGTGGCGCCAGCACCGAGGAACCTATGGCCGGTCATTCCAAGTGGGCCAACATCCAGCATCGCAAGGGCCGCCAGGACGAGAAGCGCGGCAAGGTCTGGACGCGCATCATCCGTGAAATCATGGTCGCGGCCCGCCAGGGCGGCGGCGACCCGGCGATGAACCCGCGCCTGCGCACGGCCATCGACAAGGCCAAGGCCGCCAACATGCCGGCCGACACGATCAAGAAGAACGTCGACAAGGCCACCGGCAACCTCGAGGGCGTGAGCTACGAGGAGATCCGCTACGAGGGCTACGGCATCGGCGGCGCGGCGATCATCGTCGACTGCATGACCGACAACCGCGTGCGCACCGTGGCCGAGGTGCGACACGCCTTCAGCAAGTACGGCGGCAACCTCGGCACCGAAGGCTCGGTGGCCTTCCAGTTCAAGCACTGCGGACAGTTCGTCTTCGCGCCCGGCACCAGCGAAGACAAGGTGATGGAAGTCGCGCTCGAAGCCGGCGCGGAAGACGTGGTCACCGGCGAAGACGGCTCGATCGAGGTGCTGTGCGCCCCGGGCGACTTCGAAGCTGTGAAGAATGCGCTCGAGGGCGCCGGGCTGAAGCCCGAGATCGCCGAGGTGACGATGCGCGCCGAGAACACCATCGCGCTGGCCGGCGAGGATGCGCAGCGCATGCAGAAACTGCTCGACGTGATCGAGGATCTCGACGACGTGCAGGACGTGTATCACAACGCCGAGCTGGAAGGCTGAACCGGATGAAGGTCCTCGTGATCGGCAATGGCGGGCGCGAACACGCGCTGGCCTGGAAGCTGGTGCAGTCGCCCAAGGTGCAGACGGTCTACGTTGCGCCGGGCAACGGCGGCACGGCGCTCGACAAGCGGCTGCACAACCTGGCGATCACCGAGCCTGCCGCGCTGGCCGACTTCGCGGTGGCCGAGAAGATCGCGCTGACGGTGGTCGGCCCCGAGGCGCCGCTGGCCGCCGGGGTGGTCGACACCTTCCGCGCCCGCAACCTGCGCATCTTCGGGCCGACCAAGGCCGCAGCGCAGCTGGAGAGCTCAAGGCCTTCGCGAAGGAGTTCATGAAGCGCCACGGCATCCCGACCGCGGCCTACGAGACCTTCTCCGACGCCGCCGCCGCGCACGCCTACGTGAACGGCCGCGGCGCGCCGATCGTCATCAAGGCCGATGGCACGGCCGCCGGCAAGGGCGTGGTGGTGGCGATGTCGCTCGACGAGGCGCACCAGGCGATCGACTGGATGCTGCTGGACAACAAGCTGGGCGTGACCCACAACCAGGGCGGCGCGCGTGGTGATCGAGGAGTTCCTCGAAGGCGAGGAAGCCAGCTTCATCGTCCTCAGCGACGGCAAGAACGTCGTGCCGCTGGCCACCAGCCAGGACCACAAACGCCTGCAGGACCACGACCAGGGCCCCAACACCGGCGGCATGGGCGCCTATTCGCCGGCGCCGGTGGTCACGCCCAACGTGCATGCGCGGGCGATGCACGAGATCATCCTGCCCACGCTGGCCGGCATGGCCGCCGACGGCATGCCGTTCACGGGCTTCCTCTACGCCGGCCTGATGATCGATGCGCAGGGCCAGCCGCGCACGGTGGAGTTCAACTGCCGCATGGGTGACCCGGAGACGCAGCCGATCATGATGCGGCTGAAGACCGACCTGTTCGACGTGCTGATGCACGCCACCGACGGCACGCTCGACAAGGTCGAGCTCGACTGGGACCGCCGCGTGGCGCTCGGCGTGGTGATGGCCGCGCACGGCTACCCGCTGACGCCGCGCAAGGGCGATGCGATCACCGGCATCCCGCCGGAAGCCGACGATGCGATCGTCTTCCATGCCGGCACCACGCTGGCCGACGGGCAGCTCGCCGTCAACGGCGGGCGCGTGCTGTGCGTGACGGCGCTCGGCGACTCGGTCAAGCAGGCGCAGGCGCGCGCCTACGAGATGCTCAAGCCGATCCATTTCGACGGCGCGCAGTACCGCAGTGACATCGGCCATCGCGCGATCAAGCGCTGACGCGGTGGCGCCGGCGGTGCCGCTCGAACTGCTCGAGCGGCCGGTGCAATTGCGCGGCAGCGCCCTGGCCCGTGCGGCACTGCGCCTGGCCGGATGGCGCGTGGTGTTCGACGGGCTGCCGGCGGCGCAGGGTGTCGCGATCGCCTACCCGCATACCTCGAACTGGGATTTCGTGTTCGGCATCCTCGCCAAGTGGGCGATCGGGCTGCCGGCGACGTTCTGGGGCAAGGACAGCCTGTTCCGCGTGCCGCTGCTCGGGCCCTGGATGCGCTGGCTGGGCGGCGTGCCGGTGGATCGCCAGAACGCCAGCGGCATCGTCGGCCAAATGGCGCAGGCGCTGAAGGACGCGCGCGCCGAGGGGCGCTTCCTGTGGCTGGTGCTGGCGCCGGAAGGCACGCGCAGCGCGGGTGAAGGCTGGCGCAGCGGCTTCTACCATGTGGCCACGGCAGCGGACGTGCCGCTGGCCCTGATCTTCTTCGATTACGAGCGGCGGGAACTCGGCTTCCGGCGCTTCCTGCAACTCAGCGGCGATCCTGCCGCGGACATGGCCGCGATCGCGCAGGGCTTCGGCGCGTTCCATGGCTGTCGCCCGCGCAATGCCGCCCCGATCCGCTTCAAGCCATGACCGATCTCGACATCACCCGCGTGCGCGACTACCTGCTCGGCCTGCAGGACCGCATCGTGACCACGATGCAGGCGGAGGACGGCAAGCCCTTCGTCAGCGACGGCTGGACGCGCGAGCCCGGTGGCCGGCTCGAAGGCGACGGCCTCGCGCGCTGGTGGAAGAGGGCAACCTGCTCGAGCGCGGTGGCTGCAACTTCAGCCACGTGAAGGGCAAGGCCATGCCGCCTTCGGCCACGGCGCACCGGCCGGAGCTCGCCGGCGCGCCGTTCGAGGCGCTGGGCGTGTCGCTGGTGTTCCACCCGCGCAACCCCTACGTGCCGACGGTGCACATGAACGTGCGCATGTTCGCCGCCAAGCCGGAAGGGCGCGAGCCGGTGGCGTGGTTCGGCGGCGGCATGGACCTCACGCCCTACTACGGGCAGGAGGAAGACGCGGCCCACTTTCACCGCGTCAACCGCGACGCGCTCGCACCCTTCGGCGACGACAAGTTTCCGCGCTTCAAGCAGTGGTGCGACGAGTACTTCTTCCTCAAGCACCGCAACGAGCCGCGCGGCATCGGCGGCGTCTTCTTCGACGACTTCTCCGAGCTCGGCTTCGAGCGCAGCTTCGGCATGATGCAGGCGGTGGGCGATGCCTTCCTCGACGCCTACCTGCCGATCGTGCGCCGCCGCCGCGACATGTCCTACGGGGAGCGTGAGCGCGACTTCCAGGCCTACCGGCGCGGCCGCTATGTCGAGTTCAACCTGGTGTTCGACCGTGGCACGCTGTTCGGCCTGCAGTCGGGCGGGCGCACCGAGAGCATCCTGATGTCGATGCCGCCGATCGTGAAGTGGCGCTACGACTGGCAGCCCGCGGCCGGCACGCCGGAGGCGAAGCTGTACAGCGACTTCCTGCGCCCGCGCGACTGGGCGAACTGGACCCCGTCTTGACGACGCCCCGGCGCATCGGCCTGTTCGGCGGCACCTTCGACCCGCCGCACGCAGCGCACGTGGCGCTGGCCCGTCTCGCGCTGACCGAGCTGGCGCTCGACGAACTGCGCTGGATCCCCGCCGGCCAGCCCTGGCAGAAGGCGCGGCAGATCACACCGGCGGCGCACCGCGAGGCGATGGTGCGCGGCGATGGGCGACGAGCCGCGCTTCGTGCTCGAGCGCTGCGAGATCCGCCGCGCGGGCCCGAGCTTCACGCTCGACACCGTCTGCGAGCTGCAGGCGGCACAGCCCGGCGCGCAGTGGTTCCTGATCGTCGGGCAGGACCAGTACGCCGGCCTGCACACTGGCGCGACTGGCGCGAGCTGCTCTCGCGGGTGACGCTGGCGGTGGCCCACCGGCCGGGCGTGGCCGCCGAGCCACATCCGGACGTGAAGGCCGCCGCACACCATGTGGTGCCGCTGCCGATGCTCGACATCGCCTCGACCGACATCCGCGGGCGTGTGGCCGCGGGGCAGGACATCGGCGCGCTGGTCCCCGTCAGCGTCGCGCGATATATTGAAACGAATCACCTCTACAAGGCCCCCGGGCCTGAACCAAGGAGCACACCCTGGACATCCGCAAGCTGCAACGCGCCATCGTCGACGGCCTCGAAGACGTGAAGGCCCAGAACATCGTCGTCTTCAACACCGAGCAACTCTCGCCGCTCTTCGAGCGGGTGATCATCGCCTCGGGCACGAGCAACCGGCAGACCAAGGCGCTGGCCGCCAGCGTGCGCGATGCGGTGAAGTCCAAGGGCTTCGCGCAGCCGCGCACCGAGGGCGAAGAGAACGGCGAGTGGATCATCGTCGACTGCGGCAGTGCCGTCGTGCACGTGATGCAGCCGGCGATCCGCGACTACTACCGCCTCGAGGAGATCTGGGGCGGCAAGCCGGTCAAGCTCAAGGTCGACAGCGCGCCGGTGAAGCTGGTGAAGGCGTCGGAGGAACCGGCCCCGGCGGCGAAGAAGGCGCCGGCGAAGAAGGCGGCCGCCAAGACGGTGACCAGGACTGCGGGGAAGACCGCGGCGAAAACGGCAGCTCCGGCCAAGAAGGCGCCGGCCACGAAGAAGGCTGCCCCCGCCAAGAAGGCACCGGCAGCCGGGAAGGCCGCGCTCGCAAAGAAGGCCGCCCCGGCCAAGAAGACCGCGGCGCGCAAGGTCCCGGCCAAGAAGACCGCCCGCGCGTGAACCGCCGCCCATGAAGCTGGTGCTCGCCGCCGTCGGCCAGCGCCAGCCGGCCTGGGCCGACACCGCCTACGAGGATTTCGCCAAGCGCTTCCCGCCCGAGATGCGGCTGGAGCTGAAGGCCGTGAAGGCCGAGCCGCGCGGCTCGAAGACGGCCGAGCAGCTGATGGCCGCCGAGGCCGCGCGCCTCGAGGCTGCGGCGCCCAAGGGTGCAAGACGCGTGGTGCTCGACGAGCGCGGCGAGCGCGTCAGCACCGTGCAGCTCGCGCAGCGCATGCAGGCCTGGCAGCGCGACGGCCGCGACGTGGTGATCTTCATCGGCGGCCCCGATGGCCTGCACCCCGACCTGAAGTCCACGGCCGACGACATGCTGCGCCTGTCCGACCTGACGCTGCCGCACGCCTTCGTGCGCGTGCTGCTCGCCGAAGCGCTGTATCGCGCCTGGACGGTGATGGTGAACCACCCCTACCACCGTGAGTGAGCCGGCGATGCAGCACGAATTCATCTACCTCGCCTCGCAGAGTCCCGCCGCCGGCAACTGCTCGAACAGCTCGGCGTGCGCCATGAACTGCTGCTGCCGCAAGCGCACGAGGATGCCGAGGCCCTGGAAGCCGAGCAGGCAGGCGAGCTGCCGGCCGACTACTGCGAGCGCGTCACGCGGGCCAAGCTGCACGCGGCCCGGGCGCGGCTGGCGGCGATGAAGGGCGCGCCTGCGCCCATCCTGTGCTCCGACACCACGGTGGCACTCGGCCGGCGCATCCTCGGCAAGCCGCGCGATGCGGCCCATGCCATCGAGACGCTCACGGCGCTGTCCGGCCGCACGCACCGTGTGATCACCGCAGTGGCCGTGGCGTCGGGCCGGCGCGAATGGCTGGCGGTGAACGTGTCGCGCGTGCATTTCGCCGAGATGCCCGCCGAGGCGATCGCGCGTTATGTGGCCAGCGGCGAGCCCTTCGGCAAGGCCGGCGCCTATGCGATCCAGAGCGGCATCGCGGCCTGGATCGCGCGGATCGAGGGCAGCTACTCCGGTATCATGGGTTTGCCTCTCTTCGAGACGGCCCAACTCCTCCGCCAGGCCGGCGTGAAGTTCTGAACCGGCAACGCCCCATGCAGGACATCCTCATCAACTGGGCACCGCAGGAAACGCGCGTGGCCATCGTCGAGAACGGCGCGGTGCAGGAGCTGCACATCGAACGCGCCCTCGAGCGGGTGGCCTCGTCGGCAACATCTACACCGGACGCGTGGCGCGCGTGCTGCCCGGCATGCAATCGGCCTTCGTCGACATCGGCCTGGAACGGGCCGCCTTCCTGCACGTGGCCGATGTGCATGTGAATGGCGCCCCGCCGGCCCGCGGCGACAACGCCCAGCAGGTGCCGATCGAGCGTCTCGTCTTCGAGGGCCAGACGCTGATGGTGCAGGTGATCAAGGACGCCATCGGCACCAAGGGCGCGCGGCTGTCGACGCAGATCAGCATCGCCGGCCGGCTGCTGGTGTTCCTGCCGCAGGACGACCACATCGGCATCTCGCAGAAGATCGGCTCGCCGGAGTTGCGCGAGCAGCTGCGCTCGCGCATGAACCGCCTCGCCGCGACGGCCGATGGCTCGCCCACCGGCGGCTTCATCCTGCGCACCAACGCCGAAGACGCCACCGACGAGGAACTCGCCGACGACATCGCCTACCTGCGCAAGAGCTGGGCGGCGGTGCGCGAGCGCGGCTTCAGCTCGCCGCCGGGCACGCTGCTGTACCAGGACCTGAGCCTGGTGGAGCGCGTGCTGCGCGATCTCTCGCACGATGCGACCGGCGCGATCCGCATCGATTCGAAGATGCAGTACGACATCCTCAAGGCCTTCGGCGAGGAGTACACGCCCGGCTCGGTGGCCAAGCTGGAGCACTACAAGGGCGAGCGGCCGATCTTCGACCTGTTCAACATCGATGCCGAGATCGCCAAGGCGCTGGCGCGGCGCGTGGATCTCAAGAGCGGCGGCTACCTGATCATCGACCAGACCGAGGCGCTGACGACGATCGACGTGAACACCGGCGGCTTCGTCGGCGCGCGCAACTTCGACGACACCATCTTCAAGACCAATCTCGAGGCGGCGCAGGCCATCGCGCGGCAGCTGCGGCTGCGCAACCTCGGCGGCATCATCATCATCGACTTCATCGACATGTCGCGCGAGGAGCACCAGAACGCGGTGCTCGCCGAACTGCGCAAGCAGCTCTCGCGCGACCGCACCAAGATCACCGTCAGCGGCTTCACGCAGCTCGGCACGGTGGAGATGACGCGCAAGCGCACCCGCGAATCGCTCGCCCACATGCTGTGCCAGCCGTGCCCCACCTGCGAGGGCAAGGGCGGTGAAGACGGCGCGCAGCGTCTGCTACGACATCCTGCGCGAGATCCTGCGCGAGGCGCGGCAGTTCAATCCGAAGGAGTTCCGCGTGATCGCCAGCGCGGCCGTGGTGGAGATGATGCTCGACGAGGAGAGCCAGCACTGGCGGGCCTGTCGGACTTCATCGGCAAGCCGATCTCGCTGAAGGCCGAGCCCTTCGCTTCGCCGGAGCAGTACGACATCGTGCTGATGTAGCGGCGCTGCCGCAGGTTCCCATGTTCTCCATCGTCATTCCCACCTGGAACAACCTCGCCCACCTGCAGCTGGTGGTGCGCAGCATCCGCGAGCATTCGGTGCAGCAGCACCAGATCGTCGTGCACGTGAACGACGGCAGCGATGGCAGCCTGGCCTGGGTGCGCGCGCAAGGCCTCGAGCACACCGCGTCGGCCGACAACATCGGCATCTGCTATGCGATGAACGAGGCGGCGATGCTCGCGAAGCACGAGCAGCTCGTCTACATGAACGACGACATGTTCTGCCTGCCGGGCTGGGACACCGCGCTGCAGCGGCGCGCGGCGGCGATGCCGTCGGATCTGTACCTGCTCTCCGGCACGATGGTCGAGCCGCGCGACAGCGGCAACCCCTGCGTGGTGGTCGGCTCCTACGGCGACAGCGTGGGCAGCTTCCGCGAGGCCGATCTGCTGCAGGATGCGCCGACGCTGAAGCGCGCCGACTGGTACGGCGCCACGGCCGCCGACGCTGGTGGCGCGGCGCTGGTGGTTCCGCGTCGGCGGCTACAGCACCGAGCTGAGCCCCGGCATGAGCAGCGACAACGACTTCTCGATGAAGCTCTGGCACGCCGGCTGCCGCCATTTCATCGGCGTCGGCGATTCGCTCGTCTACCACTTCCAGCAGAAGTCGACCGGCAAGGTGGTGAAGAACGACGGCCGCCGCCAGTTCCTCGACAAGTGGGGCATGACGCAGTCGACCTTCGACCGCTTCTACCTGCGCCGCGGGCAGCCGCTGGCCGGCGATGCCTTGCCGGAGCCCGAGGCCACGCCGGCGCTGCGGCGCTCGCTGTTCAAGAGCCGGATGCGCAAGCGGTTCGGGTGAGCGCTCGGGCTACGCGCCGCGGCGCCGCGCCGCCAGGCGCTTGAGCGCGAAGAAGGGCGCCGTCAGCCAGGGCGCCGCGGCGTAGACCAGCAGGCGCAGGCGCATCGCCAGCGGCTGCTCGCCTGCCGATGCCGCGATACGCAGTTTCGAGAAGCCGGAGGGTGCGCCGAACAGCGCCGCGATGAACTGCTCGCGTTCGAGCACGCGCTGCAGGTGCGGGCCGATTTCGCCGAGCCGTCCCATGACTCGCGCATCGCGCAGCATCTGCTGCGTCTCGACCAGCGCATGGCGGTTGTTCTTCAGCAGCCGCTCGATCACGTCGCCCGCCTGCAGGTTGCGCCGCCGTCGCGAGATGCCGCCGCGGCGGTACTGCACCAGCGGCTCGTGCAGCGTGATCGCGCCGCCGCTGCCGATGGCGCGGAAGACCATCACCAGGTCTTCGGCCACGGTGCCGGGCGGCAGCGGGCCGAAGCGATCGAACAGGCGCTTCGTCCACGCCTGCGCCGCACCCACCACGTGCGGCGGCTGTGCCGCCCATTGCGTGAGCGTCGAGTAGCGGGCCAGGTCGGTCGGCACGATTTCTCCGTGCACGCGGCCTTCGGCGTCGATGTCGGCCAGCGCGCTGGCGATCAGGTCGGGCTGCCGGTCGTGCGCCAGCCAGGGCGTCGACGATGCGCTGCACGCGCTGCGGCATCGAGATGTCATCGCCCGCCGCCACCACCAGCAGTTCACCTTGCGCCATCTGCGCGAGGTGGCTGATGTGTGCACCGATGCCGAGATTGCTCTCGTTGCGGTTCAGGCGCAGCCGGTGCGGCCCCGCATATGCTTCCGCGGCGGCGCACAGCGCTTCCCACGTTCCGTCACCCGAGGCGTCGTCGGAAGCGATGATCTCCAGCGGCTCGTAGGTCTGCGCCAGGGCGCCGCGCAGCGCCTCGCCGACGCTGTCGCGCTGCCGGTAGGCGATCAGCAGGATCGAGACGAGCGGCGCGCGCTTCGGCGCGTCTGCGCTCATGCGGTGCGGCCGCTCGCGCGGGCCACGGCTTCGAGCATGCGGGTGCCGCGTTCTTCGTCGGGCTCGAGGTAGGTGCCCTCGGCCCATTCGTTCCAGGCGTTGATGAACATCAGCGGCGCGCCGGCCGCCCTCGCCTTCGCAAACTGTGCGGCGACCCCCTGCTCGAAAGCCGTCTCGGCAAAGCCGCGGAAGACGATCGCCCGGGCCAGCGCGCGGCGCGGGCTGTTGTCCCAGTCGACGAAGGCGCCGGGGTAGTGGCCGGCAGGCAGCGGCCGCTGCGCGATGGCGCGCCACAGGCGCTGGTAGTGAAAGCTGTTGGGCGCATGCGGCGCGGCCCGTCAGCCACTTGACCGGGCGGGCGCGGTGGCGGGCCAGCGTATTCCTGCGCCGCTCCCAGCGCGAGAGCTGGTGGTACATGGTGTACATCGGCTCGAACTCGGCGCAGGCATCGAAGAGGCCCGCGCGGCTGTCGCGCTCGAAGCCGGTCAGCATCTGCACCGGTGCAGGCCGGGCAGCCCGGCCTCGGCCGCCCAGCGCCGCCGGTGCCGCGATCATCTCGGGGGCGCAGGCGATGCTGGCGCTGCGGTAGATCAGGAAGACCGGCCGGCCTTCGATGCGGATGTAGCGCGGGTCACGGAAGGCGCGCAGCAGTTCGTCGAAATGCTGCCGCCAGTCGGCTTCCTCGCCGTAGGTCTGCGGCATCAGGATCTCGCGCTCGCCGCCGTCCCAGGCGCGCGTCCAGGGCTCGTTGGCCCAGGCCGGGCAGAACGGAAAGTCGGGCCGGCCGCGCTCGAGCATCCCCTGCACCGGCCGCTCGAGCAGCCGCTTGCCGTTGAACCAGTAGTGGTAGTAGCAGAAGCCGCCGATGCCGTGGCGGCGCGCCAGATCCGCCTGCCATTGCTGCGTCTGCTCGTCGGTCAGGTCGTAATAGCGACCGTCCAGGGGCACGCGCGGCTGGCGGTGGCCGCGGAACTGCGGCCGGGCCTTGCGCACGTTGGTCCATTCGGTGAAGCCTTCGCCCCACCAGGCGTCGTTCTCGGCGATGCGGTGGAACTGCGGCAGCACGAAGGCGAGCACGGCCGGGCCGGTGCTGCTGGCGGCACTCAGGTTCATGGCTTGACGGCCTCCAGCTCCCACAGGTAGTGGCTCAGCTGGCCCTTGAGCGTGTGCTGCAGCAGCCGCACCTTCTGGCGCCAGTTCGGCGGCTCGGCCAGTTCGCTGTCGCGCGGCACGGCCCAGCCGCAGCGGCGGGTGCGGAAGCCGCCGACGAAGCCATACATGCGCGCGCCGGGCGGGTCGCCGACGAAATAGTGGTGGGTTTCCTCGGTGATGATGTTCACGTGCGTCGGGTCGCGAAAGGCGTGGGCGCGCGGAAAGGCCGGCGTCAGCGCATAGAACAGCCCGCCCGGCGCGAGCACGCGCCACACCTCGTTCATCAGCTCGACGAACGGAAAGCGCGTGGCCCGGCCGTCGACGGTGGGCAGCACCCTGGGCACATGCTCGATGAAGTCGAAGGCCGACACCGAGCCGAAGTGGCCGTCGGGGAATGGGATGGGCTGCAGCGTCAGGTTGGCCTCGGTGAAGTGGAAGCCCGTGGCGGCGTTCGCGGCCCGGCGGATGTCGATGCCGAACAGCTCCGGGCGCCGGTACGGGTTGCGCGGCATGGCGCCGCAACCGAGA
This sequence comes from Piscinibacter aquaticus, assembly GCA_007994965.1. Taxonomy (GTDB): domain Bacteria; phylum Pseudomonadota; class Gammaproteobacteria; order Burkholderiales; family Burkholderiaceae_C; genus Piscinibacter; species Piscinibacter aquaticus. The sequence goes on from VOPW01000001.1 coordinate 882,478, forward strand.
TCCAGGTGGCGCCGTTGCGCCGGCGTAGCGTCGATGCTCATGTGGGCTCCGTGGGGTCTGCAGACGAAGAAGCTTTCAGCCGCTCGACCCATGCCAGCAAGGTGTCGAGATGGGCCTGGGTGTCCGGCGCGTAACCGATGTGGCGCAGGGGCTGCGCCAGCCTTGCCCTGCCCGAGCGCAAGCGGTCGAGCGCCGCGTCGACGGCTGCCGCGACGCTCTCGGGGTGGTCCGCGTCGAAGCGCAGAGCGGCTTCGTCATCGAGGGTCTCGGCGCAGCCGACACGCCGTTCGACCAGCACCGGCGTCCCGCACAGGACCGACTCGATGCCGACCAGCCCGAACGGCTCGTACCGCGAGGGCATGAAGGTGAAGTCGGCCGCGGGATAGATCTCTTCCATGGCCGTGCGGTAGCCGACATAGCGCACGTGGGGCGCCTGAACATCCGGCGGGCGGCCCGCGACCAGCAGCACCGCGCCGCGCCCGCGCAGCGCCTCCACGGCGAGATCCAGCCCCTTGCGGGCGTGGCCGGTGGAGGCGAGCAGGAAGGCACACTGCGCTTCGTCGACGCCGAGTGCCGAACGCAGCGCCCGGCGCCGAGCAGGATCGACGGGACGGAAGCGGTCCGTGTCGACCGGCGGATAGGCCACGTGGATCTTGGCCGCATCCACGCCATAGTGCTCCACGACCTGATCCGCCAGCAGGCGTGAGTGCGCGACGATGACGCGCGAGTTCTGGAGGTGCGCGCGCTCGAGGGCCATCTTGCGCCGATCCCACCATCCGGCGCCGCGGCCCATGGCGGCCAGATACGCCGGGTGGTTGCTGCCGCAGATCGCGATGTCAGCGGCGCCGGTCTGGTTCAGCGCCACCAGGGGATACCAGTTCCTCGCCGCCTTCAGCTGCCGCAGCCGGCGGTCGAACCGGGCGTCGCGGAGCTTGCCGGGCAGCCAGCCGACGGAGACCGTCACGGCATCGACCCACGCCGCCTCCTCGAGCCGGCGGTCCAGATCTTGACCACCACGAGCGGACGAATGCCCCGCTCGTGCAGGCCCCGCACCAGCGTCAGCAAGTACCGCTCGATGCCCCCGCTGTGGCGAAGCGCATGGTTGCTGATGACGAGCGGCGCAGGCTGCGGCACAGGTGTCAGCCCTTGGCCTTGGGCACCCGGCCGAGCAGGAAGAACTCGGGGTTGGGCTGCATCGACACCGGGTTGGCCATGCGGTTGGAGAGGCCGAACAGCGCGGTGATCGCGCCGATGTCCCAGATGTCCTCGTCGCTGAAGCCGTGCGCACGCAGCGCGGCGAAGTCGGCCTCGTCGACCTCGGCCGAGCGCAGGCAGACCTTCATCGCAAAGTCGAGCATCGCGCGCTGGCGCGGCGAGATGTCGGCCTTGCGGTAGTTCACCGCCACCTGGTCGGCGAGCAGCGGCTTCTTCTCGTAGATGCGCAGGATCGCGCCATGCGCCACCACGCAGTACAGGCAGTTGTTCGCGCCGCTGGTGGCCACCACGATCATCTCCTTCTCGCCCTTGGTGAGGCCGGAGGGGCGCAGCATCAGCGCGTCGTGGTAGGCGAAGAAGGCGCGGAACTCGTCGGGGCGGTGCGCGAGCGCGAGGAAGACGTTGGGCACGAAGCCCGACTTCTCCTGCACTTCGACGATGCGCGCGCGCACGTCGTCGGGCAGCGTCTCGAGGGCGGGAACGGGATAACGCGAGATCGGTGCGTTCATGCGGGGCTCCTGAACTGAAGGGCATGCAGCCGGGCATACAGGCCTCCGGCGGCGAGCAGCTCGGCGTGGCTGCCCTGTTCGACGACGCGGCCGGCCTCGAGCGCGACGATGCGGTCGGCGCGCTCGATGGTCGACAGGCGGTGCGCGATGACGATGCTGGTGCGGCCCTTCATCAGCCGCTCCAGCGCTTCCTGCACGAGCCGCTCGGATTCGGAATCGAGCGCCGAGGTGGCTTCGTCGAGCACGAGGATGGGCGCGTCCTTGTAGATCGCGCGGGCGATCGCCAGGCGCTGGCGCTGGCCGCCGGAGAGCTGGCTGCCGTTGTGGCCCACCGGCGTGTCCAGACCCTGCGGCAGCGTCTGCACGAAGTCGAGCAGGTTGGCGCCGCGCAGCGCCTCGGTGACACGGGCGGTGTCGATGGTCTCGCTGAGCGCCACGTTGGCGGCCACGCTGTCGTTGAACAGCACCACGTCCTGGCTGACCAGCGCGAACTGGCGACGCAGCGCAGCCATGTCCCACTCGGGCAGCGGCGTGCCGTCGAGCAGCACGGTGCCGCCGGTGGGCTCGAGGAAGCGCGGCAGCAGGTTGACGATGGTGCTCTTGCCCGCGCCGGAAGGCCCGACCAGCGCCACCGTCTCGCCGGGCCGCAGGCTCAGCGTGACGCCGTCGAGCGCCGGTGCGGCGGCGCCTTCGTAATGCAGCGACACGTCGCGCAGTTCGATGCGGCCTGCGCAGCGGGCCGGCGCGTGGCTGCCGCCGGCTTCCACCGGCGTGGTGTCGATCAGCTGGATGCCACGCTCGAGCGCCGCCAGGCCGCGGGTGATCGGGCCGGCGATCTCGGACAGGTGCTTGATCGGCGCCACCAGCTGCAGCATCGCCATCACGAAGGCGACGAAGCCGCCGACCGATCCGCCGCTCTGGCTGCTCTGCCATAGCGCGACGACGATCACCGCCGACAGCGCGCAGGCGGCCAGCAGCTGCGTCAGCGGCGTCATCGTTGCCGCGGCCACCGCCGCCTTCACCGACAGCCGGCGCACCGAATCGCTGACCCGCCCGAAGCGCGAGCGTTCGCTGGCCTGCGCGCCGTGCAGCCGCACGATGCGCCACGCGAGCACGTTCTCCTCGACCACGTAGGCCAGCTCGTCGATCGCCTTCTGGCCCTCCACCGTCAACCGGTGCAGCCGCCGGCTCAGCGTGCGCATGATCCACGCCACCGCCGGGAAGAGCACGCCGACGAACAGCGTGAGCTTCCAGTTCAGCCAGAGCAGGTAGCCCAGCAGCGCCACCAGCGTCAGCGAATCGCGCACCAGCGTGGTCAGCGACTGCGTGAGCTGGTAGGCGCCGGCCTGGATCTCGAAGGTGACGGTGTTGATCAGGTTGCTCGCCGCATGACGCGAGAACAGCGCAGGCTGTGCGTTCATGAGCCGTTCGAACAGCGCGCTGCGCAGATCGACCATCGCGCGGTTGGCGGCCCAGGCCAGGCCGTACTGGGCGACGAAGCCGGCGAAGCCGCGCAGGCCGAACAGGCCGACGATGATCAGCGGGATCTGCCACAGCGGCAGCGCACGTTGCTGGAAGCCGGCATCCAGCAGGTGCTTCATGAACGACGGGATCAGCGGCTCGGTGAGCGCGCCGACGACCGCGCCCGCGGCCGCCAGCGCCAGCCCGCGCCGGCTGGAAGCGAAGAAGGGCGCGATCCGCCTCAGGCGTCGGGTGAGCGTCTGGGGGTATCGGGCATGGGCGGCGATTATGCGCCGCCCTCCGTGGCGGCCTGCCTACAATGGCGGGTTGCTCCGCGGTGCGAGCGCGCATGACCCAGCCCCGACTCTCCGTCATCCTGATCACCAAGAACGAGGCGCACAACATCGAGGACTGCCTGCGCTCGGTGCAGGGCCGGCCGACGAGATCGTGGTGGTCGACTCGGGCAGCCGCGACGGCACGGTGGAGATCGCGCAGCGCCTGGGCGCGCGGGTCACGGTGACACCCGACTGGCCCGGGTTCGGCGTGCAGAAGGGCCGCGCGCTGGCGCAGGCCACGGGGCAGTGGGTGCTGAGCCTGGATGCCGACGAGCGCGTCAGCCCCGAGCTGGCCGCGCGGATCCGCCGGGTCGTGGGCGGGCCGGTCGCCGATACAAGTGGTCAAGCTTTTGCGGCGGAAAGCGGCACCGGCGGTGCGACACTCGGCTTCGAACTGTCGCGCCTGTCGAGCTTCTGCGGCCAGTGGATGCGGCACGGCGACTGGTACCCCGACCGGGTGCTGCGCCTGTTCCGCCGCGGCCACGGTCGCTTCACCGAAGATCTGGTCCACGAGCGCATCGTGGTCGACGGCCCGGTGGGCCGCCTCGAAGGAGACCTGCTGCACCACACCATGCCCAGCCTCGACGACGCCCTCGACAAGATGAACCGCTACACCAGTGGCCGCGCGCTCGATCGCGTGCGCGCCGGCAAGCGGGGCAGCCTGGGCGGCGCGCTGGGGCACGGGCTGTGGGCCTTCCTGCGCAGCTACGTGCTCAAGCGCGGCTTCCTCGATGGACGGCTCGGCTTCGTGCTGGCCGTGTACATCGCCGAGGGCACCTACTACCGTTACCTGAAGATGGCGTATGCGCCCAACACGCCACAGCTGCGCTGATCCGCGTCGAATTGCATTGAACTCTTGCGCGCCCGTTGACTCACTTGCACCCATGCTGACAAGAAGAAACATCCTTGCCGCCGGCACGGCCGGTGGTGCGCTGCCCGCCTGGGCGCAGTTCCGCGTCGAGATCTCCGGCGTCGGCGCCACGCAGATGCCGATCGCGATCCCGCGCTTCCGCGATGAGGACAAGCTCTCCCAGCAGGTGTCGGCGATCGTGCGCGCTGACCTCGAGCGCAGCGGTTTCTTCCGTCCGGTCGATGGCAACGGGGCGGCGATGGACGAGACGGCCCGCCCGGCAATGACCGAGTGGCGCGGCAAGGGCGTCGATGCGCTGGCTGCCGGCTCGGTGCAGCGCACGGCCGATGGCCGTGTCGACGTGCGCTTCAAGCTCTGGGACGTGGTCAAGGGCAGCGACCTGGGCGGCCAGGCCAGCGCCGTGGATCCGGCCGATCTGCGCCGGCGGCGCACCGCATCGCCGACTACATCTACGAGAAACTGACCGGCGACAAGGGCGTTTTCTCCACCCGCATCGCCTACGTGACGCGCGGCGGCGGCCGCGCTACACGCTGCGCGTGGCCGATTCCGATGGCGAGGGCGGCCGGTGGCGCTCAACAGCCCCGAGCCGATCATCTCGCCGGCCTGGAGCCCCGATGGCCGCGAACTCGCCTACGTGTCGTTCGAGAGCCAGAAGGCGGTGATCTATGCCCAGGAAGTGCTCAGCGGCAAGCGTCGCCCGGTGGCCAACTTCCGCGGCACGAACAGCGCGCCGGCGTGGTCGCCCGATGGCGGCACGCTGGCCGCCACGCTCTCGCGCGAGGGCGGCTCGCAGCTCTTCCTGATGGACCGCAATGGCGGCAACGTGCGCCGGCTGACCACCAGCCGGGCGATCGACACCGAGCCGGTGTTCGATCTTCCCGACGGCAAGCGCATCTACTTCGTCAGCGACCGCGGCGGCGGCCCGCAGGTGTACCGCGTGGCGGCCGGCGGTGGCGGCGTGGAGCGCATCACCTTCGCCGGCAGCTACAACATCAGCCCGGCAGTCAGCCCGGATGGGCGCACGCTGGCCTACATCTCGCGCCAGGGCAACAACTTCCGGCTGCACACGCTCGACCTGGCCTCGCCGGGCGCGCAGCCGGTGGCGCTGACCGACACCGTCGACGACGAGAGCCCGAGCTTCGCGCCGAACGGCAAGCTGATCATCTACGCGACGCGTGCCGGCGGCCGCGACGTGCTGATGACCACCACGCTGGATGGCCGCATCAAGGCGCGGCTCGTGTCCACCAGCGCCGACGTGCGAGAGCCGACCTGGGGCCCCTACGGCCGCTGAGGCGCACGATCCATCTTTCATCACCACAAAGGAGTCCTCATGAACACGACGTCCAAGACCCATCTGCCCAAGATCGCCCTGGCGGCGTTTGCCGCCGCCGTGCTGGCCGGCTGCTCCAGCGTGCCGCTGGACGAGAACAAGGGCGGCGCGCCGGTCGAGTCGCGCAGCACCGGTGCTGCCGGCGCGGGCGCCAGCACGGCCCAGAGCAAGGTCACGCCGGTCGACATCGCCAAGACCGACAGCACCGCGCTGAGCAACCTGCCGCGCGTGGTGTTCTTCGATTTCGACAGCTACGTCGTCAGGACGAGTTCCGCTCCACCGTCGAGGCCAATGCCAAGGTGCTGACCGCCGACCGCGCCAAGAAGGTCGTGATCGAAGGCCACACCGACGAGCGCGGCGGCCGCGAGTACAACGGCGCTGGGCCAGAAGCGCGCCGAGGCGGTGGCCAAGTCGCTGGCGCTGCTGGGTGCGCAGAACGGCCAGATGGAAGCGGTGAGCTTCGGCAAGGAGCGCCCGGCGGTGCAGGGCAGCGACGAAGCCGCGTGGGCGAAGAACCGCCGCGCCGAACTGGTCTACCGTTGATCCGGAGATGACGCCGATGCGGGCCTTGTTGCTGCGAACCTTCACGATGCTCGGCCTCGCCGGTGCACTGGCGCTGCCGGCGCAGGCAGGCATCTTCGACGACGACGAGGCCCGCAAGGCCATCCTCGACCTGCGCCAGAAGCTCGAGGCGAGCAACGAGGCGAACCGTGCCAAGCAGGCCGAGCTGAATGCGCAGATGGCCGATCAGCTCTCGCAGCTCAAGCGCAGCCTGCTCGACCTGAACAACCAGCTCGAGGCGATGCGCGCCGAGATGGCACGCATGCGTGGGCAGGACGAGCAGCTGGCGCGCGACGTCGCCGAGCTGCAGCGCAAGACCAAGGACGTGCAGACCGGCATCGACGAGCGCATCCGCAAGCTCGAGCCGATCAGCGTCACGCTCGACGACAGACAGTTCCTCGCCGACCCCGAGGAGAAGCGCCTGTACGACGAAGCCTTCGGCCACATCCGCAGTGGCGACTTCGTCGCGGCGGGCAGCGGGCTGTCGGCGTTTCTCAAGCGCTACCCGGCCAGCGGCTATGCCGATTCGGCCACCTTCTGGCTGGGCAACGCGCAGTACGGGCAGCGCCAGTACAAGGAGGCGATCGCCTCGTTCCGTTCGCTGCTGGCGCGCAACCCGTCGCACCCGAAGGCCTCGGAGGCGATGCTGGCGGTCGCCAACTGCCAGATCGAGCTGAAGGATCCGAAGGGCGCGCGCAAGACCATCGGCGAGCTGGTGCAGGCCTATCCGAAGTCGGAAGCCGCTCAGGCGGGCCGCGAGCGCCTGGCCTCGCTGAAGTAGGGAACCGTCAGAGGTCGTCCCGGCCGCGAGAAGGGCAGCGCGCAGGCGCTGCTTAAAATCGCGGCATGCAGGACATCGACATCGCGGCGCTGAGCCGCACCGTGCTGTGGGCCTCGTTCGCCCTGGCCGTGATCTTCGGCGCGATCGCGCAGCGCACCCACTTCTGCACCATGGGTGCGGTCTCCGACATCATGACCATGGGCGACTGGTCGCGCATGCGCATGTGGGTCACCGCCATGGGTGTGGCCATGATCGGCTTCAACGCGATGGTGGCGCTCGGCTGGCTGCAGGCGGCGAATACCGTCTATGCCGGGCCGCGCTTCATCTGGCTGTCGGCCCTGGTCGGCGGGGCGATGTTCGGGTTCGGCATGGTGCTGGCCTCGGGCTGCGGCAGCAAGACGCTGGTGCGCATCGGCGGCGGCAACCTGAAATCGCTCGTCGTCTTCTTCGTGCTCGGCTTCGCGGCCTTCGCGACGATGCGCGGCATCACCGCGGTGCTGCGCGTGAATACCGTCGATGCGGTGGCTGTCGAATTCGCCGGCGGGCAGGATCTGCCCACCTTGCTGGCCGGCGCCACCGGCGTCGCGAAGAACACGCTGGCCGCGGTGCTGGGCATCGGGCTCGGTGCGGCGCTGCTGGTGTGGTCGCTGATGCGGCGCGAGGGCCGCAGCGCCGACAACCTGCTCGGCGGGCTCGGCCTCGGCGCCATCATCGCCGCGCTGTGGTGGGTGTCGGGCCGGCTCGGCCACGTGGCGGAAGACCCGAACACGCTGGAAGAGGTGTTCGTCGCCACCAACTCGCGCGGCATGGAATCGCTGACCTTCGTCGCGCCGATGGCCTACACGATCGACTGGCTGATCTTCTTCAGCGACAAGAGCAAGGTGCTGACGATCGCCATCGTCACCACCGTGGGCGTCGTGGTCGGCTCGGCGCTGTATGCGCTGGCCTCGCGCAGCTTCCGCTGGGAGGGCTTCCGCAATGCCGGCGACACCGCGCACCATCTGGTCGGCGCGGTACTGATGGGTGTGGGCGGCGTCACCGCGATGGGCTGCACGATCGGCCAGGGCCTGTCGGGCCTGTCGACGCTGAGCCTCACGAGCTTCGTTGCCATCGCCGCGATCATCCTCGGCGCGGTGGCAGGCCTGAAGTACCAGTTCTGGCTGATCGAGCGCTCGGCATGAGCGCCGTCGTGCCGCTGCCGGCCGACGCCGATCTCGAGCGGCGCTTCGGCGGGCTTCGGCGTCTGTATGGCGACGCGGCGTATGCGCGCCTTCGCGCCGCACGCATCGCCGTGATCGGCGTCGGTGGCGTGGGCTCGTGGGCCGCCGAGGTGCTGGCGCGCAGCGGCGTGGCCGAACTGACGCTGGTCGATCTGGACCACGTCGCCGAATCGAACATCAACCGGCAGGTGCAGGCGCTCGGCGCGACGGTGGGGCTGGCAAAGGTGAGGGCGCTGGCGGCGCGCTTTGCCGACATCCACCCGCATTGCCGCGTGCACGAGGTCGAGGAGTTTGCGCAGGCTGACAACTGGCCGGGCCTGCTGCCGCATCCGGTGGACGTGGTGATCGACGCTTGCGACCAGTTGCGCGCGAAGGTGGCGATGGCCGCCTGGTCGCTGGGCACGAAGGTGCCGCTGGTGGTGGTGGGCGCGGCCGGCGGCAAGCGCAAGCCGCAGGCCGTGGAGGTGGACGACCTCGCCGCGGCCACGCACGATCCGCTGCTCGCGGGGCTGCGCCAGCGCCTGCGCCAGCAGCATGGCGTCGCACGCAAGGGGCCGATGGGCGTGCGCTGCGTGTTCTCGCGGGAGCCGGTGGTGCTGCCAGCTGCGGCCGATGCCTGCGACGTCGAAGGCAACCTCAACTGCCACGGCTATGGCTCGACGGTGAGCGTGACGGCCACCTTCGGCATGGTGGCCGCGCAAGTTGCGCTAGAATGCGCGGCTGTCGGGAGCTGAGGGCTCGCAAAGCGTTGCTATAATCGCAGGCTTTTCGGGTCGTTAGCTCAGTCGGTAGAGCAGCGGACTTTTAATCCGTTGGTCGCAGGTTCGAATCCTGCACGACCCACCACCGAAGGTGGCACGAATTCGGAAGGTTTCGGGCTCTTAGCTCAGTTGGTAGAGCAGCGGACTCTTAATCCGTTGGTCGTAGGTTCGAATCCTACAGGGCCCACCAGGAAAGCAAGACGGGGTCTGGCAGTGATGCCGGCCCCGTCTGCTTTCAGCCCGCCAGCAGGCGCAGCGTGGCGATCAATGCGATCACCATCACCAGCCAGCCGATCACGAAGCGGCGCCACACGGCCGGGGCGCCGCGCAGTTCCATGAACTCCAGTCCGATGGCCACGCCCTTGGCCAGCGAGAGCGCGAAGACGGCCGCCGCGGCCCACGGCGCGGCAGCGCCCAGGCCCGATTCGCCGGCCCACCAGGTGATGCCCGTGGCAAGCAGCGTGGCCACCCACACGGCGTCGAGTCGTTGGCGAGGCGAACTCATCGCAGCACGTAGACCAGCGGGAAGAGCACGACCCACAGCAGATCGACCATGTGCCAGAAGATGGCGACCGTCTCCGGCGCATGGATGCCGCCGGCGCCGCTCCAGCGCCGCTGCGGCGCGAGCCGGCGATGCCGGCGATCATGAGCGTGGCGGCCGCCACGTGCAGGAAGTGGAAGCCGGTGAGCACGTAGTAGAACATCCAGAAGGTGTCGGTCTCGAGGTCGTAGCCGGCCAACACCTTCTGCCGGTATTCGAAGCCCTTGGCGATCACGAAGCCGGCACCGAATGCCGCGGCACTCCACAGCCAGCGGGCGCCGGCTTCGATGCCGCCGCGGCGCAGCGCCAGCACGCCGCGTGCCGCGCACCAGCTGCCCGTCAGCAGCAGCACGGTGTTGATGGCGCCGAGGTTCAGGTCGAGCATCGCCTGCCCCGCCTGGAAGGTGGCCGGATCGCGCGCCCGCGCCACCGCGAAGACGACGAAGAAGAGGCCGAAGGTCAGCATCTCGATGGCGACGATGAACCACATCGCGAGGTCGCCGCTGAGATGCCCCGCTCGCGCCGCCGTCTCCCGCGCCATCGTTCAGTGCCGGTGCGTGCGGCGTGTGTCGAGCTGGCGCAGCATCGCGCCGTCGATCTGGCTGGCGGTGATCACGCGCCCGCCGCGTGATGCAGCGAAGGACTGCGCGCCGGCCAGCGTGGCGAAGGCCGGCAGGTTGCCGGCGCGCATCGGCCCCGCCTCCGACGAACCGTGCACGTAGTACGCGCCCTGGGCGTCGATCCAGCCGCCGCCGGCGGTGTCGGTCACGTACTGCACCGCCACGTGGGCACGGCCGCGTCCGCTGGCGTAGCGCGGCACCTCGGCGAGGAACAGGTGCAGGCTCAGCGGCGAGTCGAAGAAGTGCACGTCGCCGTCGCGGTAGATCACCTGGGCGGCCCAGCGCGGCGCGCGCGCGGGAAACATGCCGCACACCGGGCAGCGGGCGTCGGAGGGCACGGGCCGCGCCGCGAAGCGGTCGAGCCCGCTGGCCGGGTCGTACGACAGGCTGGGCGCCACGAGGCAGACCTCGCCGGCAGGCGCGGCGAGCACCGCCGCGCGGGCGCGGGCCTGCCATGCGATGCCGGCCGCCAGGGCCGCCGCCAGCATCGCGACGACGATCCCGAGCGCCAGCAGCGCCGCAGGCGCCGGCAGCGATCGCAGGGCCGGAACGCGCATCGCTACATCCGCGAATCGTGCAGCGCACCGCCGGTCAGATCGACCATCTCCGGGGTGATCTCGGCGAAGGCATGCACCTTGCCGCCGTGCTCGACGGCGAACCTGTCGGCGTCGGCGCGCTGCGCGAAGGTGCCGAGCGTCGGGCCCATCGAGCCGTGCTTCTTGCTTCCCCGCACGTAGAAGGCCGCCTTGGCATCGATCCAGTGGCCGCGCGGTTGCGCCCAGTCGGCACGGCCCATGTCCTGCACCCACGCACCTTTGACAGGGCGCACCTGCTCGGGCCGCAGCAGCGTGGACACCAGTTCCACGGTGTCGCAGAAGAATGCCGGCTCGCGCGCGTCGGCGAACAGGATCTGCCCCTTCGGCCCGGGGTAGTCGGCCAGCAGCATGCCGTCGAGCTCGCAGGCGGTGCCCTGCGCGATCTCGGCCGGGCCGCTGGCGCCGGCGGCTTCCTGCCTGCCGCATCCGGCCAGGGCGAACAGCGCGGCGCCGCACAGCGCGCAGCCAAAACGTCGTCGGTTCAGGTTCATCGGCGGAATCTCCAGGAAGCCAGCGCGAGCGGCAGCACGATCCAGCCCACCATCGCGCCACCCATCAGCCAGGGGCTGGCCAGGGCGCTCGGCACGATGCTCGTCAGGCCGTACATGCTGCGCACGTCGTCGAGCGAAAACACATTGAGGATGCGGAAGATGTCGGCCGGGTTGAACAGCAGCAGGTAGGGCAGGGCCGCGCCGCCCACCTGCCCGCCGCCGAGCACCAGCACGCCGAGCAGCAGCAGATCGAACACCAGCACGAAGAAGAACCACAGCGCGATCGACAGCCCCGACGCGCGCGTGCGGTCGGCGGCGAACACCGAGAGCATCACCGCCGGGCTCAGGAAGGCCAGGCCCAGCAGCGCCGAGCTGAGCATGAAGCCGAGGTAGTGGTAGATCCCGGCACCGCCGAGCTGCGCGGCCAGCAGCAGCGCCACCAGGCCGAAGCCGAGCAGCGTCGACAGGCAGAACGCCGCGGCCAGGCCGAGGTACTTGCCCAGCAGCAGTTCCAGCCGGGTGATCGGCAGCGCCAGCAGCAGGTCCAGCGAGCCGCGCTCGCGCTCGCCGACGATGGCGTCGAAGCCGAGCAGCAGCGCGATCAACGGCACGAGGTAGATCACCAGGCTGACCAGGCTGGCGATGGTGAACTCGATCGAGCGCAGGCCCACCGCGCCCTGCTGCGCGCCGCCGAAGTAGGCGATGACCAGCGCCAGCGCCGTGAACACCACCGCCACCGCGAGCACCCAGCGGTTGCGCAGGCGGTCGCGCAGCTCCTTGGCGGCGATGGCGAGGACTGGCGCGCATCCATCCACGGGCCCGTCATGCCGCCACCCCGAAGAACAGATCCTCGAGCGAAGGCTCGATGACCTGGATGTCGCGCACCTGCGCGCCCAGGCCGGCCAGCGCGGCCAGCACGCCCATCTTGGCCTCGCGCGGGCAATCGGCTTCGAGCTCGAGGCCGCGCCAGCGGGCCTCGGCCAGCGGCAGGCCGGCGATCGCGGCCTGCAGTGCCGGGGCAGCGCCCTCGGCCATCTGCACCCGCAGCCGCAGCGGCAGTTGCATGCGTTCGCGCATCTGCTGCACGCTGCCCAGCGCGCGCACGCGCCCGGCGGCGAGGATGGCAAGACGGTCGACGCGCTCCTGCAGCTCGGCCAGGATGTGCGAGGTGATCACGATGGTCGTGCCTTCGTCGCGCAGCTGGCGCAGCGTGGCGTAGAAGTCGCGGATCGCTTCGGGGTCGAGGCCGTTGGTCGGCTCGTCGAGGAACAGCACCTGCGGTGCGCCCAGCAGCGACTGCGCGAAGCCGAGCCGCTGGCGCATGCCCTGCTGTACTCGCGCACCGGGCGCCGGCCGGCGCCGGCCAGTCCGACGCGCTGCAGCGCCGCCTCGCAGTCGGCCATCGGCGCGCCCTTCAGCCGGGCGAAGAAACGCAGCGTCTCCATCCCGTCGAGGTTGTCGTAGAGCACCACGTTCTCGGGCAGGTAGCCGATGCCGCGGCGCACCTCGCGAAAGCGGCGCCCGCCCACCGGCGTGCCCTGGATGCGGATCTCGCCGGACGTCGGCGCCACCAGGCCGAGCATCATCTTGAACAGCGTGCTCTTGCCGGCGCCGTTGTGGCCGATCAGGCCGAACACTTCGCCGCGCGGCACGTCGAGATCGACGCCGTCGACCGCGTGCACCGCACCGTAGTGCTTCGTCACGCCGCGCAGCGACACCGCCGCGCCGGCTTCAGCGTTCATGGGGGAAGTGCTTGCCACTCCACTCGCTCCAGTCGGGCCGTGCGGGGCTCATGCGCGGCTGGGGTCGACCACGCTGGGCACGCGCAGCAGCGGGAACTGCCGGCTCGCCAGGCGCAGCGCCTGCACGGCGGGGCTGGCCAGTAGCAGCTTCACCATCGGGTGTCGCCAGACCAGACGGTCGACCAGATCATTGGCCTCGTAGGGAATGTCGCCGCGGCCGTTGCCGTCGCGGTCCCAGCCGGCGTAATTGCTCCAGTGGTTGCCGCTGTCGCGGCCCCAGATCTCGTCGCGCGAGCCCACATAGCGCACCGGTTCGCGGTTGCCGATGAAATCGTTGCGCTCGACACGGTTGCGCGTCGAGCCGGCCGCGAGGTGCACGCCGACGCGGTTGTCGACCACCAGGTTGCCGAGCAGCCGGGTGTACTCGACGTCGTAGATGAAGAAGCCGCGGTTGTTGCCGGCGACGACGTTGTTCTCGACCACCGAATCCTGGATCGAGCGCAGCATGATGCCGTGGTCGCTGTTGCCCCAGGCGCGGTTGTTGCGCACCACCCGGTCGCGCACTTCCATCAGCGCCAGGCCGCCGCGGTTGTAGAAGGTCTCGTTGTCCTCCCACAGGTTGCGGTAGGAGTTCATGTAGTGCGTGCCGTAGCGGCTGCGGTGCAGCCGGTTGCCGCGGAATACCGCATCGTGCGAGACGTCGACGTACAGCGCATCGCGCACGAAGCCGATGCGGTTGCCCTCGATGCGCGCGCCGGTGGTGTTGTACAGCTGCACGCCGTTGCCGCGCTGCGAGGAGTTCAGCTCGCGCTTGCCGGTGATCAGGTTGCGCTCCACGCGCACGTCGTTGGCCTTCTCGATCCACAGTCCGAACAGCGTGTAGACGATGTCGCAGTCGCGCACCACGGCGCGGTGCGCGCCGGGGCGGATGTAGATGCCGGAGTTCTGCGCGAGCAGATCGGCGCCGGAGTCGCGCACGATCAGGCCTTCGATCGTCACGTCGGGCGAGGTCACGCGGATGGTGTCGCCCTCGTTGCCGCCGCTGATGGTCGGGCGCTGCAGCCCGCGCAGCGTCAGCGGCTTGTCGATCAGCAGGTTGGCGCGGTAGTGGCCTCGCTGAAGCTGCACGGTGTCGCCGGCGCCGGCGCGGGCGATGGCCGCCTGCAGGTCGTCGCCGGGCTGCACCGTCCAGACCGCGGCGCCTGCCGCCGACGCCAGCAGCGCCAGCAGCCCGATAACGCCGTGCTTCAGGACAGCTCGGACCATGCGTGCCTCACACCTGCAGCAGGCCGAGCGCCTTGAGCGCCAGGAACAGCGCGGCGCCGATCAGCAGGTTCTTGAAGCCGACATAGCTGAGCATGTCCATCACGCTGGCGACGCGGTAGGTGCGGCCCCACCAGGGCCCGTCCTTCACGTAGCGCTTGCCGCCCAGGCGCACCAGCACCTCGTAGACGCTCCAGCCGAACCACCAGCCGATCACTGCGCCGTACTGCAGCTGGCCCATCGCGGCCAGCACCCACACCAGCGTGGCCGCCAGCGCGACGGCGAAGCCGGCCGCCTGCCACAGGCGCTGCCTGCGCAGGCCTGCGCGGCTCCAGGGCCAGAAGTGGTCCCAGGCCTCGGCGATCAGCCAGGGCAGCGGCGCCGCTGCGCTGGCCGTACGAGGGCAGCGCGGGATCGGTGGGCAGTCGGGGGTCGACCATGGCGTCAGGATTGTCGAGCCGCGTTGTCCATCGGCACCGGCGTGATCGGGATGTAGTAGCCCTCGCGGCTGATCGGCGTCAAGGGAAGCCCTTCGCGTTCGCGGCGCTTGCGCTCCTGGGCCAGCGGAGGGCAGGCGTGCTCGTCGGTGTAGAGCACCATGCAGTCGAGGCAGTGCAGGCACTCGCGGTGGTCGATGCGGCCGTCGTCGTCGATGGCCCTGCGCGCCGCAGCCCTTCTGGCAGGCGTGGCAGGTGCTGCACTCCTGCTTTCGGCGCAGCCCGAACCAGCGGAAAGTCGACGGCATGGCCAGCGAGGCGCCGAGCGGGCACAGGTATTTGCAGAACGGCCGCTCAGTGAAGATCGACAGCGCCAGCAGCCCCGCCGCGAACATCGTGTAGGGCCAGCGCGCTGGCCCCAGCCGACCAGGAAGGTGGTCTTGAAGGGCTCGACCTCGGCGAGCATCTCGGCCCAGCCCATCGAGAACATCGAGACCGCCAGCAGGCCGAAGAAGACGCCGTACTTGATCCACTTGAGCCTGTCGTGCAGGCGCTTGGGCACGAGGAACTGGAAGCGCTTGAGCCCCAGTGCGCCGCCGATCTTGTAGAGCAGCTCCGACAGCGAGCCGAACGGGCACAGCCAGCCGCAGAACAGGCCTCGCCCCCACACGAAGGTGGTGACGATGATGAAGATCCAGAACAGGAAGATGAACGGGTCGCTGAGGAACAGCTCCCAGGTCCACTTGAACAGCAGCGAGTGGAACCGGTCAGCACCTGCGTGATGGACGGCTGCGCCAGCACGCCGAAGCCGACGAAGCCGATGCTCAGCAGCCGGGCGCCGTACTTGAACGCATTGACCGGCCACTTGTTCTTGCGCGTCGAGCGCCGGGTCAGCCGCTCGCGCTGCGAGTAGACCACCGCCACCAGCGCCAGCAGCGCGGCGAACAACGCGATCTGCGGCGCACGCGCCTTCCAGACCTTCAGCCGGTCGGATCGGGCTTGATCACCGCCGGCCGGCCGCCCTCGAGGTAGCGCGCCTGTACCCAGTATTCGTCGCTGAAGCTGACGAAATCGCGGTGGCCGGTGCTGCGGTCGAGCTTGTTGGCCAGGAAGACCGGGCTCCACGGGTAGGCCGGGCTGAAGCCGGGGTCGCGCACGATGAAGATCGCCGATTCCTTGTAGGCCGGCGCGCCGGCGGCGCTCAGGCCGTAGAGGTTCAGGTAGTCGAGATCGCGGAAGGTGTAGGCGTCCATGTCCTGGGCCACCTGCACGCGGTCGTAGATGCCGCCGCGCACGAAGCCCGAGCCCTTGAACGAGTCGCTGCCATTGGCCACGATGAACAGCGCGTGTTCGCCGCTGCGCAGGCGCGACATCAGCGACTCGTAGCCCGCGTCGCCGAGCAGGCTCCTGCCCACGCTGGGCGTGTTCAGGTAGCCATAGTGCATGTCGATGTAGGGCTCGTCGGCGCGCGCCATGCCGAGCTGCTCCGGCTTCACCATGAGCCGGCGCACGCTACCCTCGGCCACCAGTTGCGCCCAGGACAGCTTCTCGTTCACCGCCGAGAAGCGCACCGGCGGCTTGGGCTCCACCTTCAGGATGCCCACCTGCCGTGCGATCGCCACGCCCGAGCGCAGGATCACCTGGTTCTGCGCGATCACGGTCACGGTGGCGCCGGTGATGGCGTCCAGGCCGATGTAGCCCTCGCCCTCGCGCGACTTGCCGATCTCGATCTTGTCGCCGACGAACTTGCCGAGGTACTGCTGGATGAACTTCGTCAGCACGCTCTCCGGAATGCCCAGCAGCAGGATCGGCTCGCTGTGGCGCAGGATGCGCGTGCCGGTGATCAGGCCCCGGGTGTCCATGCCGATCAGCGTGATCACCGGCTTGCCGGAGTAGGCCGGGATGTCGACGATGTCGGTGGAAAGGAAGACATAGCCGACCAGCGACCTGTGCTCGCCCGAGCCGCGGTAGCCCTCCACGTACGCCGGCTTGCCCATGCGCGGCGAAAAGCTCTCGGCGCCGGGCAGCACTTCCTGGCACGGCACGTGGGCGCACAGGTCGGGCGCCGTGTTCACTTCCGCCGGCAGCGGGGCCTCGTAGGCCGTCTCGGCGGCCGGCGCGAGGCCGGCGAGGGCGAGCAGAAGGAGCGCGAGCAGCGCGCGGGTCAGCAAGGGCATGGTGTGTTTGACGGATGGGCGGCGCGGCGGAGAAGGCGGCCGCGCCGCCTCGTCCGCTCAGGCCTCGACGATGAGGCGGCTGCGCATCTCCAGGTGCAGCGCATGGCAGAAGTGCGTGCAGTAGGCCCAGAACACGCCCGGCTTGTCGGCCACGAAGGTGACCGACGCCGTCTCCTGCGGATTCACGATGAAGTTGACGTTGTATTTCGGGATCGCGAAGCCGTGCGTGAGGTCCTCCACCTTGTCGAGGTTGGTGAGGATGATCGTGACCTCGTCGCCCTTCTTGACCTTGATCTCCGTCTGGCTGAACGCGGGGCACGGCTGCTCAGGCGCACCGTCACCTTCTTGCCATCGCGCTTGATGCTGCTGTCCTTCACGTCCTTGACGGCCAGCGGGTGGTCGTCGAGGTTGTAGATCTGCTTCGGGCGCAGCAGATCGCGCTTGAAGAAGATGAAGTCGTGCGGCTCGCCGCGCACCGGGTGGTCGGCCACCAGCTTCATCTTCTCGCCGGAGATGTCGATGATCTGCTCGTTCTCGGCGTGCAGCGGGCCCACCGGCAGGAAACGGTCCTTCGAGAACTTGCAGCCCACCGCGAGCCACTTGCCGTCGGCCTTCATGGTCTCGGACTGCGAGGCGTTGATGTGGCCGGGCTGGTAGTGCACGTCGATGCGGTCGACCACGTACTTGGCGTTCTTGTCACCGGCGCTGAACTTGATCGCCTGCTCGACGTTCCACTTGACCACTGGCTGTCGAGGAACAGCGTGGTGTAGGCGTTGCCGCGGCCGTCGAAGGCGGTGTGCAGCGGACCGAGGCCGATCTCGACCTCGGCGACGATGGCCTTGTCGAGCTTCTCGAGCTTGCCGTCGAACCACTCGAGCACCTTGGCCAGTTCGATCACCGTGGCGGTCGGCGAGAGCTTGCCCGCGCAGATGAAGTACTTGCCGTCCGGCGAGGCGTTCACGCCGTGCGGGTTCTTGGGCACGCTGACGTAGGCCACCAGCGCGGTCTTCGGATCGGCATTGCTCTTGCGCGTGCCGTCGACCACCGGCACCTTGCTGTCGCCGTAGGTCTTGAACTTGCCGGCCTTGACGGCTTCCTCGATCCGGGCGATGTTGAAGAACACGCAGGCGTCACGCTCGGCCGACATCATGTCGGCGAAGCGCGCCCCGCCCTCGGTGTTGTACTGGTTGCTCGCGGCGAGCTTGCCGTCGTACGAGGTGGCGACGAGGTCGCAGTTGCCGTCGATCAGCACCTGCCAGCGCACCTCCATGCTCTCGGCATCGAGGCAGCTGAACAGCGCGCGGTAGGCCTCGGTGTTCTCCAGGTCCTTGCCCTGGTTGGGCAGCGGCAGGTGGAACTCGGCGCCGGCGAAGACACGCGTCGTGTAGTTGATCTTCGGATCGACCGGATCGCGCTTGTCCGGGAAGATGCCGTGGAAGCCCTGGATGTTCGGGATCTCGGTGATCTTGTCGCAGACGAAGTAGTCCAGGCGGATGCGCGCCATGCGGCTGTTGATCTTGTCGTTCACCCAGGCGTAGCGGCCGTCGTAGTCGCCGTCCTTGTACGAGGCGTGCACGTGGTGGGTGTCGCCCACGGTGTAGCGCAGCGAGCCGTCGGGCTTGGTGCCCATGACCTTCTTCGATTCGTTGGTGATGCCCCAGCCGACCAGCGCATCCGGCACGAAGCACGGAATGCGCAGCAACTCGCGGCCCGAGGGCAGGCCGAGCACGCGCACGTCACCGGTGTGACCACCGCTCCACAGGCCGTAGTAGGTGTCGAGCTCGCCCGGCTTCGGGTGCACGCCGGCAGCGGCGTGGTCGGCCGCGGCTGCGGCGGGCGCGGGCCCGAGGCGGCCGGCGCCGCGGCGCTGTCGCTCCTCTTCTCCGCGCAGGCGGCGACGCCGAGCGTCAGCCCCGCGAGGGCGGCGCTGTTGATGAAGCGGCGGCGGCCCAGGCCTTCGGGCACGGGCAGAGTGGGGTCTTGTCGGCGGACATGGTCTCTCCTCTCGGTGTGGACTCAGTGAAGCGGAGGCCCGCGTGCCGGTGGCAGGGCACCGGGCGTGGCGGACGCGGGGGAAGGAATCGGGCTGGCCGTGCCACGCTCGGTGACGGCGGCCGGCCCGGTCGAAGCCGGCAGGAAGTCGGCAGCACGCCGGGGGCGTGCACAGCGGGCAGTCGTGTGCATCGATGGCACCGGCACCGCCCATCGGTGCCGAAGCGATGAGCTTCACGTGGCCGTTCGCGCCGCACACCACGTGCAGGCCGGCGGGCTGCAGCAGCGGCGCGGCCCAGGCGCAGCCCCAGGCCATCAGCACGCAGGCCATCACCCAGCGCCGCAGCGAGGCGGGGCGCAGGCGATGCAGCAAGGTGGTGGTGGACACGAAGGCGTGTGCGGGTGGCGACGACGCGCATCCTTCCGGCGCGCGCCCCGGCGGCCTTGAAGTGGTTCAAGAAAGCGGGAATCGGTGCCCTCGTCGCGCCGGCGCTTGATCTGCCGCCAACGGCTTGCACGCAGCGCTCGCGGACGGCGATGCGCTCGCGCACACTGCGCGCCATGAAGCCCTCAATCCGTTCCACCCTGGCGGCCGCCGCGCTGATCGCGCTGGCCGCCTGCGGCAAGCAGCCGCCGCCCCCGCACCCGAGCCGGTGCCGCCCGCCACGCCGGCGCCTGTCGCTGCGCCCGCGGCCGACAACGGCGTCGGCAAGTCGGTCTACAACAAGGTCTGCGCGATGTGCCACGCGGCCGGCGTGGCCGGCGCCCCCAAGCCCGGCGACAAGGCCGACTGGGGCCCGCGCATCGCGCAGGGGCAGGACGTGCTCTACCGGCACGCACTCGGCGGCTTCACCGGCGCCAAGGGCATGATGCCCGCGCGAGGCGGCGGCAGCAGCCTGAGCGACGACGAGGTCAAGGCCGCCGTCGATCACATGGTCGCGGCCTCGCGCTGAGCATGGACCGGCTTCCTCACGCGTCCGTGGCGCCCGATGCGCAGCGCCGCCGCATCGCGGCCCTGGGCGGCTCGCCGTGCTGGGTGCGGCCGCACGGCCGCTCACGGCGCGTCCGGCCGGCATCGTGCGCCTGCAGGCGGCGCGCGAGCTGATGGGCACGCGGGTCGAACTGCTCGCCGAGGGCGACGACGCGCGGCCCCTGCAGGAGGCCATCGGCCACGCCTACGCCGTGATGGAGCGCCAGGCGGCGCTGATGAGCCACTACAGCGACCGCAGCGGCACCGCTGCGATCTCGCGTGCCGCCGGCGTGCAGCCGGTGCGCAACGCACCCGAGCTGCTGTCGGTGCTGCGCCGGCACAGCAGGCCGCGCGGCGCACCGGCGGCGCCTTCGATGCGACGGTCGGCTCGGCGGGGCGCTGGCACTTCGATCCGCGCCAGCCGCGCATCCCGTCGCCCGACGAGGTGCGGCAGGGCCTGCCGTTGGTGAACTGGCGCGACCTGCTGATCGACGAGCGTGCCGGCACGGCCTGGCTGCGGCGCCCGGGAATGCGGCTCGACCTGGGCGGCATCGCCAAGTTGCCGATTCTCGAAGCGGGACTGCAGGCGCTGCAGGAGGCCGGCATCGAGCGCGCGCTGGTCAACGGCGGCGGCGACGTGCTGGCCCTGTCCCGTGACGACCAGCCGGCCGGCGCGTCGGCGTGCGCGACCCGCGGCGCCCCGGGCAGGTGCTCGGCGTGATCGCGCTGCACCGCGGCGTGCTGGCGTCTTCGGGCGACTACCTGCGCTGCGTGGAGCAGGGCGGGCAGCGGTACCACCACGTGATCGACCCGCGCACCGGCTACCCGAGCCGCGGCGCGCATGGCGTGACGCTGCTGGCCGAGCGCGCGGCCGACGTCAACGGCCTGGGCGCCGCCGCGATGGTGCTGGACGACAACGCCGCACGCACGCTGTTCGAACTGATGCCGGGCGTGCAGGCGCTGATCGTGCGGCGCGACGGCAGCCTGTGGAGCTCGCCGGGCCTGCGCCTGCAGGTGTTGCCGGCCGCGGGCCTGCCGCTGGCCAGCGGCTGAGCCGGCGCGGGCGCCGTCAGGCGCCGGACACACGCCCCACCAGCTCGTGCAGGATCTCGCGCGTGGTCGCGCCGCCGCGGGCCGACGGCAGCCACGAGCGCGGCGCCTGCAGGGGCGTGACCAGCACGTCGACCGGCGCGGCCTCGAAGACGATGCCGCTGCCCGCCGCGGCCTCCTCGAAGGCGCGCAGCGAGCGCGGCATGTGGCGCTGATGGGTGACCAGCAGCACGCGCCGAATGCCCTGCTCCTTGAGTTGCCGCACGGTGTAGATGCCGTTCTCGCGCGTGTCGCGCGATCGGTCCTCGATCCACTTCAGCGGCCGGCCGAACTCCTGCGCGGCGATGCGTGCGGCGATCTGCGCCTCGGGCGTCACCACCGCGTCGCCCAGCGCCCAGCCGATGCCGCCCGTGAAGGCCACCGGCGCGCCCGTCTCGCGGCCCAGCCACAGCCCGTAGCGCAGGCGCTCCATCGAGCGGTCTTCGAGGTTGCTGACGCCATACTCCGGCGACAGCGGCCGGCTGCCACCGCCGAGCACGACGATGGCCACCGGCTCCTTGGCCTTCACGGCGGCCTTCCAGGCCGCGATGCGCTCCTGCGAGAGGGCGCCGGGCGGGCGCAGCGCGTAGTCGGACATCAGCTGCGCAAAGCCGGTGGTGTTCGTCAGCCACAGCATCACCGCACCGAACAGCACGATCAGCCAGCCCAGCCCCCGGCGAACGAAGGCCAGGCGCGTGCCCACCAGCATCAGCAGGATCAGCGGGGCCGGCGGCAACAGCAGGGCAGCGACAGACGGCTTCCACGACGAGAGGCCGAGCATGTTGAAGAATTCGTTCACGGTGCAGGCAGATCGCGGGCGATCGTCGATTGTGCAGGACGGCACGGGCCCGGCATGGTGCAGACTCCGCGGCCATGCCGCTCGCACTCCTGCCCGTCCCGTTCTCCTGCGCCGCCTCGCCATCGCCCTCGGCATGCTGCTGTTGCTCTGGGCGCTGGCGGCTGGCCGTGCCGCCGATCCTGAAGTCGCAGGCGCAGCAGCGCCTGAGCGAGCGGCTCGGGCGGCCGGTCAGCATCGGCGCGGTCGACTTCCGGCCCTGGAGCCTGGAGCTGACGCTGCGCGATGTCGCCATCGGGGGCAGCCCGGGCGATGAACCGCTGATGCGCTTCACGCGCGCCTACGTGAATGCCGATGCCGCGTCGATCTGGCGCATGGCGCCGGTGATCGGGGCGCTGGAGCTCGACGGGCTGCAGATCCGCGTGGCGCATCTCGCCCCTGGCCGCTACGACATCGACGACCTGATCGCGCGATTCAAGCCCGCGCCGGACGCGGCCCCGGCCGAGCGAGCCGGTCCGGTTCGCGCTGTACAACCTCAGGCTCAGCGACGCCACGCTGGTCTTCGACGACCGGCCGGCACAGCGCGTGCACCGTGTCGAATCGCTGCAGCTGGCCTTGCCCTTCGTCTCCAGCCTGCCCGCGCACCTGGAAGTGACGGTCGAGCCGCATCTGGCGTTCCGGCTCGATGGCGCCAGCTTCGACAGCGGCGCGCAGGCCACGCCTTTCGCGCAGCGGCAACGCGGTGAACTGCGGCTGGTCTTCGAGGGACTCAATCTGGCGCGCTTTGCGCCCTACGTGCCGGCATCCCTGCCAGTGCGCCTGCGCGAAGGCGTGCTGGGCGCCGACCTGGGCCTGCAGTTCGAGCGGCCAGAGGGTGCTGACCCGATCGTGCGGCTGTCGGGCTCCACGACGCTGGAAAAATTCGCCGTCACCGAGGCCGACGGTGCGCCGCTGCTCGATGCAGCCCGGCTGCGCATCGGCTTGCGGGATGTGCAGCCGCTGCGTCGTCGCATCGCGCTCGGCGAGATCGCGCTCGATGGTGCCCGGTTGCAGCTCGTGCGTGCGGCCGATGGCCGGCTCAACCTGCAGCGGCTGGGCGGCGGCGCGGCGGCACCGGCAGCGACACCGGCCTCGGCGCCGGCTGCGGCCGCGCCTGCCACGCCCTGGCAGATCGAGCTCGATCGGCTGGCCATCGAGGGCGCGCGCGTCGCCTGGAACGACGCCGTGCGGCCGCGGCGGCGCTGCTGCTCGACGGGCTGAGCCTGCGCGGCGAGAAGATCGCCTGGCCCGCGCGCGAGCCGATGCCGCTGAGCCTTGCGGCCACGCTGCGCGGGCCGGGCGAGGCAACGGCTCCGGCGGGACAGCTGAACCTCGAGGCGCGTGCGAACGACCGCGAGGCCAGCGGCACGCTGGCGCTCGATGGCTGGCTTTCGAGGCGCTCGCGCCCTACGTGGCGCAGGCGCTGCAGCCCCGGCTGCTCGGACGCGCCAGCGCCAGGAGCCGTTTCGCCTGGAGCGCCGATCCCGCTTCGCCCAGGACCGAACTGCTGCTCGACGAAGTGACGCTCGATGCGCCCAAGCTGGTGACGGGCAGTGGCGGAGTGCACGCGAGGAGATCGCGCTGAAGCAGCTGGCGCTCGGGGATCTGCGCGTCGACCTGATCGCGCGGAGTGTCGAACTCGGCCGCGCCACGCATGCAGCCCGCGGTGGCGGTGCTGCGCGATGGGCAGGGCCGCTGGAATCTGGCGGGGCTCGCGCGAGGGCGACCCGGCCGTTCGCGCGGCATCGGCGCCCACTGCGCCCCCACATCTGCGCCTGCACCGGGCTGGTCGTTGAGGCTGAAGGACCTGCAGATCGACGGCGGGCGCGTGCGCGGCCGACAGCTTTGCCTCCGGCCGTGCGGCCGAGGTGCCGGTGCAGCTCGACGCCAGCGCGCTGCGCCTGCGTGTGCAGGATCTGGCACGGCCCGCGGTCCGTGGCACGCCGCCCCCACGCGTTCAGTTCGGCGTTCGCGGCCAGCGGCGCCGCGGCCAGCAGCGCCGCGGCCAGCACCGGCAGCGTCGACTTCAACGGCCGCCTCGCGCCCGATCCGCTGCTCGCGTCGGGCCGCCTGCGCATCGAAAGATTCCCGCTGCACGCCTTCATGCCCTACGTAGCCGACCGGCTGCCGCTGGCCGTGCTGCGCGCCGAGGCGCAGTGGAGCGGCGAACTCGAAGCGCGCCAGGGCGACCGCGGGCTGGGCCGTGAAGGCCAGCGGCGATGCGCGCCGGCCGAGGTGCGCGTGCACACCAAGGCCGACACCAGCAGCGGGGCGGGCGACGAACTGCTGAGCTGGCAGAGCTTTGCGCTGGACGGCATCCGTGTGGCCGTCGAACCGCAGGCCACGCCGCAGATCGAGGTGCGCGAGGCGGCGCTGAACGACTTCTTCGCGCGGCTGGTGGTCACCGAGCAGGGGCGGCTCAACCTCAACAGCCATGCGAGCGCCGCGGCCGACGCGCCGGCGATGCAGGCCTCGGCGCCCGCCGCACCGGCGTCCGCCGCTTCGGCCCCCAGGGCAGCGGGGCGCCGATCGCCCTGGCGGTGGGCGGCGTCAAGCTCAACAACGGCCGCATCGATTTCAGCGACCGCTTCATCCGCCCGAACTACAGCGCCAACCTCACCGAACTGAACGGCTCGCTCGGCGCCTTCCGCACCGGCTCGCGCGAGATGGCCACGCTGGAGCTGCGCGGCCGTGCCGCCGGCACGGCGCTGCTCGACGTGCGCGGCGCACTCAACCCGACCGCCGACCCGCTGGCGCTGGACATCCAGGCCAAGGCCACCGATCTGGAGCTCGCGCCGCTGTCGCCCTACGCCGGCAAATACGCCGGCTATGCGATCGAGCGCGGCAAGCTGAGCATGGAAGTGGCCTACAAGATCGCGCCCGACGGCCAGCTGGAGGCGCGCAACCAGTCATCCTCAACCAGCTGACCTTCGGCGACAAGGTCGATTCGCCCGACGCCACCAAGCTCCGGTGCTGCTGGCGGTGGCGCTGCTGAAGGACCGCAACGGCGTCATCGACATCAACCTGCCGGTCAGCGGCTCGATCAACGACCCGCAGTTCAGCGTGTTCGGCATCGTGCTCAAGGTGATCGGCAACCTGCTCGTGAAGGCGTTGACCGCACCGTTCGCGCTGCTCGCCGGCGGGGGCGGCGAGGACCTCAGCGTGGTCGAGTTCCGGCCCGGCACGGCGCTGCTCGCCGACAGCGGCCGCGGCACGCTGGACAAGGTGGCCAAGGCGCTGGCTGACCGCGACGCCCTGAAGATGACCGTGACCGGCAGCGCCGATGCGGCTGCCGAGTCCGAGGCACTGCGCCGGGCGGTGCTGGAGGCGCGGCTGCTCGCCGAGCGCCGCCGCGAACTGCTGCGCGACGGCGCCACCGCCGCGCAGGCCGATGCGCTGAGCACGCTCGACGCGGCCACCCGCGAGCGCGTGCTGCGCGCCGTCTACCGCGCGGCCGACATTCCCGACAAGCCGCGCAACGCACTGCGCATGCTGCGCGACATCCCGCCGGCGGAGATGGAAGCGCTGCTCAAGCGCCAGATCGCCGCCGGCCCCGACGCGATGCGCGAGCTCGCGCTGCAGCGGGGCGGCGGTGCGCGATGCGCTGATTGCCAAGGGGCTGCCGGGCGAGCGGCTGTTCCTCGCCGCGCCCAAGCTCGGCGGCGAGGGCGCCCGCTCCGGCAGTGCGCTGCTGTCGCTGTCGACGAACTGAACGCGGATCAGCGCGCTGGCAGGCCTTCGTCGCGCTGGCGCAGGTAACGGTAGACGGTGGTGCGAGAGATGCCCAGGCTGCGCGAGGTGCGTGCCACGCTGCGGCCGCAGCGTTCGAACTCCTGGATCACCTGCTCCATCGCGCTGCGCGCCAGGGCCGAGCGCGGTTCGGAGGCCGCGGCAGGAGCGGTCGATGGCGCAGGCAGCACGCGGCGAACGGCCGCTTCGTCGAGGTGCCCGTGCGGCGAGCCGAGCAGCGCGCGCGTCAGCACGGCACGCAGTTCGCGCATGTTGCCGCCCCAGTCGTGGCGCGCGAGGCAGGCGAGGGCGGCATCGTCGATCGTCGCCTCGCGCTGGACGGCATCGAGCACGAAGCGCGTGACGGCGGCGAAGTCGCTGCGCGCCCGCAGCGGCGGCAGTTCCACGCGCACGGTGTTGAGTCGGTGCAGCAGGTCGGCACGGAAGCGGCGCTCGCGCACCGCCGGTCGAGATCGACATGCGTCGCCGCGAGCAATTGCACGTCGACCCGCCGCGCCGCGGTGCCGCCGACCGGCCGCACCAGCCAGTCGTCGAGCAGGCGCAGCAGCGAGGCCTGCATCGTCAGTGGCAGCTCGCCGATCTCGTCGAGCAGCAGCGTGCCGCCGTCGGCACTGGTGATCAGGCCGACGCTGCCCTCGCGGCGCGCGCCGGTGAAGGCCCCGCCCACGTAGCCGAACAGCTCGGCCTCGAACAGCTCGGCGGGCAGCGCACCGCAGTTGACGGCCACGAAGGCGCCGGCGCGCCCGCTCAGCCGGTGGGCGTGGCGTGCCAGCAGTTCCTTGCCGGTGCCGGTTTCGCCGAGCACCAGCAGCGGCACCTTCAGCCGCAGCGCGGCTTCGACGGTGGACAGGGCGGCCAGCACGGCGGGATCGTCGGCCACGAAGTCGGCCTGGCTGCGCGGCGGGGCCGGCTGGCGATCGGGCACCGGGGCGGCGCGCGAGGACGTCGCCGGCGCCGGCGACGCCGCGTGCTCGCGGTGCTGCCGGGTCGCCACCGGGCGGGGCAGCGCGCGCGGCGGCACGTGCACGCAGCTGGCGATCAGCTCGCTGCCCATCGCGTCGCGCAGGCGCCGCTCGCCACCGTGGCGCAGCCCGGCGACGAAGAGTTCGTAGGGGCATCGAACAGCTGCTCGAACGGCGTGCCCGAACTCACCTCCAGGCCGCTGAGCAGGTCGCGCGCGCGCCCGTTGAAGGCCACCAGCCGGCCCTGCGCGTCGAAGGCCAGCAGGCCGGCGCTGAGCGTGCCGAGAAACTCGGCGCGCGGATGCACCGCCAGCACCAGCCGATCGCGCATCTGGTGCAGCAGCAGCTGCTTCTCGATGTGGGTGCAGGCCATCTGCACCAGCGCCTGGGTGTGCCGCTGGCGCGACTCGAAGTAGGACGACGCGTCGAGCGCGCCGATCACCTGGCCGAATGCATCGCGGATCGGCGCCGCGGTGCAGGAGATGTCGCCGTACTTCAGCAGGTGGTGCTCCAGCCCGTTGACGGCCACCGGCGCGCCGATCGCCAGCGCGGTGCCCAGGCCGTTGGTGCCGGCCTGCGCTTCTGACCACAGGCTGCCCGCGACGATGTCGTTGGCCGAGCCGCTGGTCAGGAAGCGGTTGTCGGCGTAGAGATCGAGCACCACGCCTTCGGGGTCGGCGAAGGCGAGCAGGAAGTTGGAGCCGGCAATCTGGTGGCCCAGCGTTTCCAGCTCGGCCAGTGCCGGGCGGCGCACGATGTCGGCCCGGTCGCGACGGCGTGCCGGGTCGGTCGCCTCGACGACATGGATCGGCGGATCGGCGGAAGCATCGAGCCCGGCCCGGGCGCAGCGCACCCAGCTGTCGAGGATTTCCGGCGGCGGCAGCCCGCCCGGCGGCAGCGAGGCGCCGCGCGAACGGATGGCCCAGGCGTGCGCCAGCGCGCGCTCGTCGTTCGAACCCATGGTGTGTCTCCTGTGGCGGCGGTCATGGCCGCGGCCATCTGTCACTGCGTGATGCGGATCACGTTAACAGGCACCTCGGGCCGTCGCAACTGACCAGATCCTGAACACCTGTTGCGTGCAGGTGTTTAGCCGCTGGACAGGCACGCGCTGCCGAATGACGGCGTGTCGCAGGAGGCCGGATGGGCTGCCTCCGGGTCTGCCCCAAGTGGCATGGCCGTTGCAGATTCGCCCGAGCCGCGCCGTTCCGCGCGGCATTCGACAGACCACAAGACGCAGGAGACAGTACATGCCCCGTTCGAAGATCGGTCACACCCTCGTTGCTCTCGCCGCCGCCGCGTGCGTGGCCGGCCCCGCCGTCGCGCAGCAGAACATCGAGAAGCTCAAGCAGATGAAGGTCGCGACCACCGACCTGAACATCCCGGTGGTGCCGCAGGAAGGCAAGAACGCCGCGGCGATCCGCGAGAACCTCAAGAAGATCAAGATGCCGGCCGGCTTCAAGATCGACCTGTTCGCCATCGTGCCCGATGCGCGCCACATGGCCGTCGCGCCGAGCACCAACATGCTGTTCGTCGGCACGCGCAAGACCACCGTCTGGGCCGTCACCGACCGCAACAGCGACGGCGTGGCCGACGAGGTCAAGTCCTTCGCGCCCTCGCTGAAGTTCACCAACCCGAACGGCGTGTGCTGGACCAAGGACGGTTTCCTGATCGTTGCCGAGCACAACCGCGTGCTGAACTTCCCGGCCGCCGAGTTCTTCTACGAAGGCCCGGATGTCGCGGTGATCGAGGTTGTCGGGCAGGGCAAGCTGATCCCGCCCGAGGAGGAGTCGTACAACCACGGCGCGCGCACCTGCCGCGTCGACGACAGCGGCAACCTCTACATCACGCTCGGCCAGCCGTACAACGTGCAGCCGAAGGAGAAGGTCGCGATGTACGAGCAGATCGGCATCGGCGGCATGATCAAGCTGAACGCCTTCGACGGCTCCAAGCGCGAGGTCGTCGCCAAGGGCGTGCGCAACTCGGTCGGCATGGACATCAACCCGAAGGACAAGACCGTCTGGTTCACCGACAACCAGACCGACGGCATGGGCGACGACACGCCGCCCGGCGAGCTGAACCGCATCACCAAGCCCGGTGGCGGTGGCGAGCACTTCGGCTACCCGTTCATCCACGGCAACAACGTGCAGATTGCCGGCACCGCCGCGGCGCCGGACCTGAAGGGCATGAGCCCGCCGGCGCAGTGGACCAAGCCGCAGGTCGAGTTCCCGGCGCACCGGGCGCAGCTCGGCATGACGTTCTACAACGGCAAGATGTTCCCGGCGCAGTACCAGGGTGGCGTGTTCGTCGCGTCGCACGGCTCGTGGAACCGCACCAAGGCCAGCGGCGGCCTGATCAACTTCGTGCCCATCAAGGCCGACGGCACCGCCGGTGCGAGCACGGTCTTCGCCGAGGGCTTCCTCGACAGCGAGACCGGCATCTACCGCGGTCGCCCGGTCGACGTGGCGGTGATGAAGGACGGCTCGCTGCTGGTGTCCGACGACTACGCGGGTGCGATCTATCGCATCACCTACAGCGCACCGTGAAGTCGCTGACGCTGTCGATGCTGCTGCTGGCCGCCGCGCTGCCGGGCGTGGCGGTCGCAGGCGACGCCGCGGCGGGCAAGCAGAAGGCCTTGCAGGCCTGCGCCGTGTGTCACGGCCAGGTCGGCATCGCCGCTGCGCCCGAGACGCCCAACCCGGCTGGTGAACCGGCGGGCTACCTCGCCCGGGCAGCTGCGTGCCTTCCGCAGCGGCAAGCGCCAGCACGAGGTGATGGGGTGATCGCCAAGTCGCTGAGCGACGAGGAGATCGACAACGTCACCGCCTGGTTCTCGTCGATCCAGGTCTCGGCCACCGCGCCTTGACTTGCAACAGGTGCGCGCCGGGATGGCGCGCACCTCCAGAAAATCTCTAACGGCAAACCCCGTCGCGGGCCGCGAGGGCATCGCGTAGCCTCGCGGCGCCCGCTGGCGACTCGAACTCCACACCAGAACATGAACAAGCCGTTGACGCTCTCCACGCTCGCCCTGTCCCTCGCCGCCGCCTATCCGCCGCCGCGCAGACGGCCGAGCTCGACCCCGTGGTCGTGACCGCCGAACGCACGCGCACCACCACCTTCGACGCGCCGGCGGCGATCACCGCCATCGGCCGCGAGGTGATCGACGACGGCGGCTTCCAGGTCAACCTCTCCGAGGCGCTGAACCGGGTGCCCGGCATCAGCGTGCTGAACCGGCAGAACTATGCGCAGGACCTGCAGCTGTCGATCCGCGGCTTCGGCTCGCGCTCGACCTTCGGCATCCGCGGCGTGCGGCTGATCGTCGACGGCATCCCGGCCTCGATGCCCGACGGCCAGGGCCAGGCCTCGACCATCGCGCTCGGCTCGGCCCAGCGCATCGAGGTGCTGCGTGGCCCGATGGCGCAGCTGTACGGCAATGCCGCGGGCGGCGTGGTGCAGGTGTTCAGCGGCACCGACGCCACGGTGCCCACGGTCGAGGCCATGCTTGCCGCCGGCCCGTGGGAGCAGAACAAGGTCGGCCTGAAATTCGGCCACAACGGCGAGCGCGACAGCGTGGTCGTCGATGCGATGCGCTATGCCACCAACGGCTGGCGCGACCACAGCCAAGGCCGAGCGCACGCAGTTCAACGCCAAGTGGGAGCGTGCGCTCGATGCGAACTCGACGATCAGCGTGGTCGCCAACTCCTTCGACCAGCTGCTGAGCAAGGATCCGGCCGGCCTGACGCGGGCGCAGTTCGAGGCCGATCCGCGCCGGTGGCGGCCATCGTCAAGTCGCAGGATGCGAGCAAGGTCGTCAACCAGCAGCAGCTCGGCAGCGTCTACGAGCGGCGCCTGACCGAGGCGACCACGCTGACCTCGCGCCTGTATGTCGGCTACCGCAACCTCTACAACAAGCTGTCGGTGCCGGCCACCGCGCCGGCCCAGGCCTCGATCACCGGCTCGGGCGGCACCATCGACTTCTCGCGCAGCTACATGGGCGCCGGCCTGCAGCTGGCGCATCAGATCAGGCTCGACGGTGAGCGCACGGCGCGGCTGACCGCCGGCATCGAGCACGACCGCAGCGAGGAAGATCGCCAGGGCTACGTGAACAACGGCGGCGTGCAGGGCATCCTCAAGCGCGACGAGCTCAACACCGTGCGCAGCACCGATGTGTACGCGCAGGCCGCCTACGACGTGCTGAGCTCGCTGACGGCCACTGCCGGCGTGCGTTCGAGCAAGGTGAAGTTCGCCAGCGACGACCGTTTCATCCGGCCGTCGCCGCCGGCTCCCGCGCCCGGCAACCCGGACGACAGCGGCGGCCAGGACTACAGCGCCACCAACCCGGTGATCGGCCTGACCTTCCGTGCCAGCCCGACGCTGCACCTGTATGCCAACGTCGGCCGCGGCTTCGAGACGCCGACCTTCACCGAGCTGTCGTACCGGCCGCCGTGCGGCACGCGGCGCCGGCCGGCTGCGTCGAGACCGGCCTGAACACCGACCTGAAGGCCTCGCGCAGCCGCCACGCCGAGCTCGGCGCGAAGTGGAAGATCGCCAGCGGCCACCGGCTCGACGTGGCGGTGTTCGACATCGCCACCGAGGACGAGATCGTCACCAACACCAACACCGGCGGGCGCACCACCTTCAAGAATGCCGGCCGCACCAGCCGCAAGGGCGGCGAGCTGATGTACACGGGCCAGTTCGCCGAGACGCTGCGCACCACGCTGAGCGTGACTTCGCTGAAGGCGCGCTTCGACGACCCGTTCGTCAGCGGCGCCGGCGCCACGGCGGTCAACATCCCGGCCGGCAACCGCCTGCCCGGCACGCCCGAGCGCAGCGCCTTTGCCGAACTGGTGTGGGCGCCGAAGGCGGCCTGGGGCGGTTTCAATGCCGGCGCCGAGGTCATCCACACGGGCAAGCTGTACGTCAACGACGCCAACACCGATGCCGCGCCGGCGGTCACGCTGCTCAACCTGCGTGCCGGCTTCACCCAGAAGGTCGGCCCCTGGACGCTGAAGCAGCTGCTGCGCGTGGACAACGTCAACGACAAGACCTACGCCGGCTCGGTGATCGTCAACGACGCCAACGGCCGCTTCTTCGAACCGGCGCTGCCGAGGAATTGGACGCTCGCCTTCACGGCGCGGCACGAGTTCCGCTAAGGTGTCGTGCCATGAGCACGAACGTCAGCACGAACACTGAAACCATCACCCTCGGCGGCGGCTGCTTCTGGTGCACCGAGGCGGTCTACGAGCGGGTGCGCGGCGTGGTCGCCGTCGAATCGGGCTACAGCAACGGCCGCATCGCGCGGCCGACCTACGAGCAGGTGTGCACCGGCGACACCGGCTGCGTGGAGGTGGTGCGCGTGCGCTTCGACCCGGCGCAGATCACGCTGCGCGAGGTGCTGGAGATCTTCTTTGTCGTGCATGACCCGACCACGCTGAACCGGCAGGGCAACGACGTCGGCACGCAGTACCGCTCGGGCATCTACGTCCATTCGCCCGAGCAGGAGCATGTGGCGCGCGAGGTGGTGGCCGAGGTGAATGCGAAGCTCGGCGGCCGCGTGGTCACCGAGATCGCGGCGGAGCGCGACTATTCGCGCGCCGAGGATTACCACCAGCACTATTTCGCCAACCACCCGGGGCAGGGGCTATTGCGCCTTCGTCGTCGCCCCCAAGGTGGAGAAGTTTCGCAAGACCTTTGCAGAGCGCGTGCGAGACGCCTGAGTCGTTCGCGCCGCTAGACTGCAGGCCGTGATGCGCCTGCGCCCTCCAACCCGACGACGCCTGCTGCCCGTGCTGGCCGCGGCGTTGCTGTGGCTGCAGGCGCTCGGCCTTTGGCACCACGTCGTGCACGGGTCCGGCGTGCAGCGCGACGCGGCGGTGGCCTCGGCCACCGGCCACGGCCACGACCACGACCACGCCTTCGCCGGTCACGACGAGGGCGACCCCAGTGCCGGCTCTACGACCAGCTCGCGCACGCCGACATCGCCTTCGGCAGCGCCGGCGCGGCGCCGGCGCTGGACGTGGTCAGCGCAGCGCTCGCGGCGGTACCGGCCGGCCGGCTCGCGCCGCAGGCCGCCGGCTTCCTCGCTCGCGGCCCGCCTTTCACGGCCTGAAGTCCTCCGCTCCCGCATGGCGCCATCGGCCGGGCCGATGGCGCCCGGCGCGCATTCGCGCCGTCCGACTTCTCCGTGATGGAACCACGACATGTCCTCCTCCTTTCTGCCGC
Organism: Piscinibacter aquaticus; assembly: GCA_007994965.1. Taxonomy (GTDB): domain Bacteria; phylum Pseudomonadota; class Gammaproteobacteria; order Burkholderiales; family Burkholderiaceae_C; genus Piscinibacter; species Piscinibacter aquaticus. The sequence continues at coordinate 915,206 of VOPW01000001.1, forward strand.
GGCGCACCGCCGTGGCCCTCGCCGCGGCGGCCGCAGCCTTCACCGCGCAGGCGCAGAGCAGCGCCACGCTCGAGCCGGTCTTCGTCACCGGCAACCCCTTGCGCTCCTCCGACTGGCTGGGCCGGTGTCTTCGCTGTCCGGTGACGGCCTCGTGCTGCGCCGGGCGTCCTCGCTGGCCGAGACGATCGCCGACCAGCCGGGCCTGTCGGCCACCTGGTTCGGCCCGAACGCCAACCGGCCGGTGATTCGCGGGCTCGACGGCGACCGCGTGCGCATGCTCGGCAACGGCGGCAACTCCTTCGACGCCTCGGCGCTGAGCTACGACCATGCGGTGCCGATCGATCCGCTGGTGGTCGAGCGCATCGAGGTGCTGCGCGGGCCCGCGGCGCTGTTGTATGGCGGCAGCGCGATCGGCGGCGTGGTCAATGCGATCGACAACCGCATCCCGCGCGAGCCGATCCGTTCGCTCGGCGGCGCGGCCGAACTGCGCCTGGGCGGCGCACAGCGCGAGCGCGGCGGCGCGGCGCTGGTCGAAACCGGCGACGGACGCTGGGCGCTGCACGCCGATGCGTTCTCGCGCGAGACCGACGACCTGCGCGTGCCGCGCTTCGTGCCGCGCGAAGACGGCGTGCCGCTGGACGAGACCCGCACCGTGCGCAACTCCGCCTCGCGCTCGAAGGGCGGTGCGCTCGGCGCCTCGCTGACCTTCGACAGCGGTCACGTCGGCGTGGCCGTCGATCGTTTCGACAGCCGCTACGGCATCGTCGCCGAGCCCGATGTGACGATCCGCATGCAGCGCGACCATCTCGCGCTCGACGGCGAGTGGCGCTGGGCCGACGGGCCGCTGCGCGGCCTGCGCGCCACGCTGGGCCGCACCGTCTACGAGCACGAGGAGATCGAGGGCAGCGGCGCGGTCGGCACGGTGTTCGCCACGCGCGGCAACGAAGCGCGGCTGGAAGCCCAGCATGCGCCGCTCGGGCCGCTGCGCGGCGCGGTCGGCGTGCAGATCGAGGACAGCGACTTCTCCGCCCTCGGCGAAGAGGCCTTCGTGCCCTCGACCACCACGCGCAAGCAGGGCCTGTTTCTGCTCGAGGAGACGAACTGGCCGCTGGGCACGCTCAGCGCCGGCGCGCGCGTGGAGCGCGTGCGCGTGGCCTCGGCCGGCGATGCCGACCCGGCCGAGCCGCGCTTCGGCGCCGCGAAGCAACGCCGCTTCACGCTGGGCAGCGCGTCGCTGTCGAACCTGTGGCCCCTCGCGCCGGGCTGGAGCCGGCCACCACGCTCGCGCACACCGAACGCGCGCCGACCTCGTTCGAGCTCTTTGCCAACGGCGCGCACGCCGCGACCGCGGCCTACGAGCGGGGCGACCCGACGCTGGGCGTGGAGCGTGGGCGCAATCTCGATCTCGCGCTGCGCTGGGCGAGCGGCGAGAGCGAGTGGCGCCTCGGCGCCTTCGAGTCGCGCTTCTCGCGCTTCATCACGCTGGCAGCGACCGGCGCGACGGTCGACGTGGTCGGCGAAGACGGCAGCATCGAGAGCCTGCCGGAGTACGCGTTCCGCAGTGCCCGCGCGCGGCTGCGTGGCGTGGAGGTGCAGGGACGGCACCGAATCGCGCTGGCTGGCTGGGCGCTCGACCTGCAGGCGCAGCTCGATCGCGTGCGCGGCGACGACCTCGACCGCGGCGAGCCGCTGCTGAGGCTGGCCCCGGCGCGGCTGCGCCTGGGCGTGGACGCCACCCACGGGCCGTGGCGGCTGTCGGCATCGGCCGAGCACGCGCAGCGCCAGCGCCGGGTGCCGGCCACCGATACGGCGACGCCGGGCTATACGCTGGTCGACCTCGCCGCCGCGCGACGCTTCGAGTGGGGCGGCCACGACGTGCTGGCCTTCGCGAAGCTCGCCAACGTGGGCGACGTGCTCGCGCGCAGCGCCAGCAGCATCGCCACGGTGCGCGATCTCGCGCCGCTGCCGGGCCGTTCGCTGAAGGTGGGCCTGCGCGTGGACTTCTAGGGCGCCAGCCGCTCGCGCACCCACTGGCCGGCGTCGAGCCGGTAGCGCAGCCGATCGTGCAGGCGCGACTTGCGGCCCTGCCAGAACTCCCAGCGGTCGGGCACGAGGCGGTAGCCGCCCCAGTGCGGCGGCCGCGGTGGCTGCAACAGGAACTGCGCGCCATAGCGCGCCGCGTTGGCGACCAGCACGGCACGCGACTCGATCACCTGGCTCTGCGGCGAGGCCCAGGCGCCGATGCGCGAATCGAGCGGCCGCGACTGGAAATAGGCGTCGCTTTCCTCGGCGCCGACCTTCTCGACGCGGCCCTCGATGCGCACGACGCGTTCGAGCTCGACCCAGTGGAACTGCAATGCCGCGAAAGGATTGCCGGCCAGCTCGCGCCCCTTGCGGCTGTCGTAATTGGTGTACCAGACGATGCCGCGCTCGTCGTAGCCCTTGATCAGCACCACGCGCGTGGAGGGGCGGCCATCGGCCGCGACGGTGGCCACCGTCATCGCATTCGGCTCGGGCAGCTCCGCGCTGAGGGCCTGCTGGAACCAGTGCTCGAACTGGCGCAGCGGATCGGCCGCGCTGGCGGTCTCGTCGAGTTCGTCTCGCTCGTAGCTCTTGCGCAGGTTGGCGATCTCGCGGCTCTTGTCACTCATGATTCGCTCGTTGTCGGTGCAAGGGCACCATGCTAGGGCTTACCCGCCCGACAGTTCTGGTTGGGCAATTCTGCTTACGGGGAAGGCCTTAGGTGATCGTCCCACTACCTGCGAGTGGGTTGCGAACCCATTCTTGATGCAGGTCGAATTCATCAAGAAGAAGAGAGGTCGCGCAATGAGGGCGCAGCCGGCGGTGATCGTGTTGGCAGCAGGACGGGGAAGCCGATTCCTGGGGGCCGACCACAAGCTCGCCCAGCGTCTGGGCAGCGCCACCGTGCTGGCCACGACGCTGCGTCATGCGGTGGCCACCCAGTTGCCCGTGGTGGTGGTGACCACCGAGGCATTTGCCGAGGTGGCGCGGCGCAGCGTCGCCGCACGCGACGTGATCGTTCTGCCCGAGGTGGGCTCGCCGGGCCACGAGGCGCTCGGCATGGGTTACTCGATCGCCAGCGGCGTCAGCGGCGCTCCCGATGCCAGCGGGTGGCTGGTGCTGCCGGGCGACATGCCGATGGTGCGCAGCGAGACCATGCTCGAGGTGGCGCGCGAACTGGCGCAGCATCCGGTGGTCTTCGCGCAGCACAAGGGCGTGCGCGGCCACCCGGTGGGCTTCTCGGCCGAGCTCTACAGCGAACTGACCGCACTGCGCGGCGACGAAGGCGCACGCCGGCTGGCGGCACGCTACCCGGCGATCGGCGTCGAGGTGGATGATCCCGGCGTGCTGATCGACGTCGATACCGAGGCCGACCTGGAAAGTGTCCGCCTTGCCCAGCAGGCGGCGCGGCACGAGGCCCAGCGCCTCTGAGTGGCTCAGGCGGTCTTCAGCGTCCGCGCCAGGCGCTCGAGCCGCTCGATCTCGCGGTCGCGGATGCCGCGCGAGCGCAGGCAGGCGGCCGTCTCGAGCAGATAGTCCAGCGTGCTGCCGTAGCGACCGCGCGCATGGCGCAGGATCTCGAGCATCTCGACCTCGGCGATCTCGCCGGTGTGTGCCGGGCTCGCGCGATCGAGCGTGAACCCCAGCGCGCGTACGGTGCCTTGCGGTGTGCGGCAGGCCAGCCAGCGCGGGTCGTAGACGCCGGTGGGCATCTCGCGCGCCCACAGCCGCTCGAGTTCGCGCTCGGCGCGTGAGCGTTCGATGCGGTAGACCACGCCGCGGCAGGAGCCGCCCGAGACCAGCGCGAAGACCAGGCCCGGCCGCTCCGGCGTGCCGCGGTTGATGCGCGAGCGCATGCGCAGTGCGCGGTGCCAGCCATGCACCGCTGCCGCGCGCTGCTCGTCGGCATCGAACTCCGGGCGCCAGATCAGCGAGGCGTAGCCGAACACCCAGAGATCGTCGGCCGGCGACCAGCCGCGCAGCGTCTGCGCCAGCAGCATCTGCGGGTCACGCAGCGTCAGCGTCTCGACCGGGGCGTCCATCACCGAACTCTAGAATGCCTCGCCACATTCGAAACGGAGAAAAGCATGAGTGATGCCAACGACGACGCACAAACTTACGCTCTGGGTGCCATCGCCGCCGTGGTGGCCCTGGTGATCGCCGGGGTGCTGACGCTGGCGATCGGCCGCAGCGGCGCGCCCAAGGCGCCGGCTGCCGCGACTGCCGTGGCTGCGGCCGAAGCCGCCGCGCCGCGGGTGTACTTCGAGGTCGATTCCGATGCGCTGCCCGCCGACGCGATGGAGGTGCTCAACCGCGTCGCCGAGGCCGCGCGCAACAACCCCGGCGCGCCGATCCTGATCTCCGGCTTCCACGATGCCAGCGGCAACGCCGAGCACAACGCCGATCTGGCCAAGCGCCGTGCGCAGGCCGTGCGCCATGCGCTGGAGGCCAACGGCGTGCCGGCCTCGCAACTGCAGCTCGACAAGCCCCAGCAGACGCTGGGCGGCGGCGACCCGCGCGAAGCGCGCCGGGTGGAGATCCGCATCCAGTAAGCGCCCGGCGCCGGCCGTGCCGACAGGCGGGCAGGGCGAAGGCGGCTTGTTTTGACGCTGTAACCCGGTTACTCGATAATTCGGGGCTGAGTTACCAATGGTTCGGACACCGCCATGAAGCCTGCCATCGTCGAGGTCACGCAGCGCATCCGCGAACGCAGCGCGAGCCTTCGCTCCGCCTACCTCGCCCGCGTGCAGGCCGCGATCGACCGGCCGCGCGGCGCCGACCGCATGGGCTGCGCGAATGTCGCGCACGCCTTTGCCGCGCTGCCGGCCAGCGACAAGTTCAAGGTGGTGGCCGAGCGGGCGCCGAACATCGGCGTGGTCACCGCCTACAACGACATGCTCTCGGCCCACCAGCCCTACGAGGGCTTTCCGGCCGTGATCCGCGACGAGGCGCGCCGGCGAGGCGCCACGGTGCAGGTGGCCGGTGGCGTGCCGGCGATGTGCGATGGCGTGACGCAGGGCCTGCCCGGCATGGAGCTCAGCCTGTTCTCGCGCGACACCATCGCGATGGGCACGGCGATCGCGCTGACGCACGACGTGTTCGATGCCGCGCTGCTGCTCGGCGTGTGCGACAAGATCGTGCCGGGCCTCCTGATCGGTGCGCTGCACTTCGGCCATCTGCCCTGCGTGTTCGTTCCGGCCGGGCCGATGAGCACGGGGCTGTCGAACAACGAGAAGGCCAAGGTGCGCGAGCAGTTTGCGCAGGGGCTGGTCGGCCGCGACAAGCTGCTCGAGGCCGAGTCGGCTGCCTACCACGGCCCGGGCACCTGCACCTTCTACGGCACCGCCAACAGCAACCAGATGCTGCTCGAGGCGATGGGCCTGCATGTGCCGGGCGCGGCCTTCGTGCATCCGCACGCCGGCCTGCGCGAGGCGCTGACGCGCGAGGCGGTGCGCACCGTGCTGGCCATCGCCAAGGGCGGCCCGCGCTTCCTGCCGATCGGGCAGCTGGTGGACGAGCGCGTGATCGTCAATGCGATGGTTGCGCTGCTGGCCACCGGCGGCTCGACCAATCACCTGATCCACTGGGTGGCGGTGGCGCGGGCTGCGGGGATCCTGATCGACTGGACCGATTTCAGCGATCTCTCGCACGCCACGCCGCTGCTGGCGCGTGTCTACCCGAACGGCAGCGCCGACGTGAACCAGTTCCAGGCTGCCGGCGGCCCCGGCTTCGTGATCCGCGAGCTGATCGACGGCGGTTTCATGCACGCCGATGTGGCCACCGTGGCCGAAGGCGGGCTGCGCGAGTACGGCCGCGTGCCGGCGCAGGACGAGGCCGGCGCGCTGCGCTGGAGCGCGCTGCCGGTCGACAGCGGCGACAGCACCATCGTGCGCACCGCGGCACAGCCGTTCAGCGCCGAAGGTGGCCTCAAGCTGCTGACCGGCAACCTCGGCCGCGCGGTGATCAAGCTGTCGGCGGTACCGGAGGACCGGCATGTGATCGAGGCGCCGGCGCGCGTCTTCGCCTCGCAGGAAGAACTGCAGGCGGCGTTCAAGGCCGGCGAGCTGGACCGCGACGTCGTGGCCGTCGTGCGCTTCCAGGGGCCGCGCGCGAATGGCATGCCCGAGCTGCACAAGCTCACGCCGCCGCTGGCGGTGCTGCAGGGCAAGGGCTTCAAGGTGGCGCTGGTGACCGACGGCCGCATGAGCGGCGCCTCCGGCAAGGTGCCGGCGGCCATCCACGTGAGCCCGGAAGCGCTGGCGGGCGGGCCGCTGGCCCGGGTGCGCGACGGCGACCTGATCCGCGTCGACGCGGTGGCCGGCACGCTCGCGGCCCGGGTCGACCCGGCCGAGTGGGCGGCGCGCGAACCGGCGCAGCTCACCGATGCCGCTGCCGAGACCAACGCCCACGGCCTCGGCCGCGAACTGTTCGGCGGCATGCGCCGCAACGTGCTCAGCGCCGAAGAGGGCGCCTGCACTGGTTGTGATGTGGACCACCCCGTAGCGCCTGCGGCGCTCCCCTCGAGGGGGCGCCGCCAGTGGACCGGCGAAGCCGGATCCGCGGCGGCCGCTCGATGCGCTGAGACAAGAGGAACTCCAATGACGACGACAACCCTCGAACTGGCCGCCCACGGCCCGGTGATCCCGGTGATCGTGATCCAGCGCCTGGAAGACGCGGTGCCGCTGGCGAATGCGCTGGTGGAAGGTGGCGTGAAGGTGCTCGAGGTGACGCTGCGCACGCCGGTGGCGCTGCGCGCGATGGAGGCGATCGCGCGTGCCGTTCCGCAGGCCATCGTCGGCGCCGGCACGATCCGCAGCGTCGCCGATGCGCAGGCGGCGCGCGATGCCGGCTGCCGCTTCGGCGTCAGCCCCGGCTACACCAGCGAGATCGGCCACTACTGCCGCAATGTCTCGCTGCCGCTGCTGCCCGGCGTGGCCACCGCCAGCGAGGTGATGCAGGCGCAGGCCGACGGCCTGAACTTCCTCAAGTTCTTCCCGGCCACCGCGGCCGGCGGCATCCCCTTGCTGAAGGCGCTGCACGGCCCGTTCCCCGACGTCGTCTTCTGTCCCACCGGCGGCATCACGCCGGAGACGGCGCCGCAGTTCCTGGCGCTGCCCAACGTCAAGGTCTGCGGCGGCTCGTGGTTGACGCCGGCCGACGCGCTGGACGCGAAGGACTGGGGCCGCATCACCACGCTCGCCCGCCAGACGCATGCGATGCGCGGCGCTTGACGCGCCGTAACAGGCGGCGATCTCGCTGGGGCAGAATTTGCCCATGAGCGAAGTCCAACCCGCCCAACCGGTCACGCCGGAACTGCGTGCCTGGATCATCGAGCAGGCCCGGGCCGGTGCCCAGCCCGAAGCCGTGCTCGCCTCGATGAAGGCCAGCGGCTGGCGCGAAGACGTGGCCATCGCCGCCCTCGAAGACACGCTGCGCGGCTTTCTCGACGAACGCGCCAAGGCGGCCCAGTTGCCGCCGCAGGTGCCGGTGCCCGAGCCCTTGCCGGCCACCGACGGCATGCCGACCACCCTGCGGCTGCCCGATCGCGAGGTGCGTGTGCTGATGGCGATGCGCAACCCGCGCGTCATCGTGTTCGGCGGCCTGCTCTCGCACCAGGAATGCGACGACCTGATGGCGCTGGCGGCTAAACGGCTGACGCGTTCCGAGACGGTGCAGACGGACACCGGCGCCAGCGAGGTCAACTCGGCCCGCACCAGCCAGGGCATGTTCTTCGACCGCGGCGAGAACGCGCTGTGCCAGCGCATCGAGGAACGCATCGCCGCGCTGACGCAGTGGCCGGTCGAGAACGGCGAAGGCCTGCAGGTGCTGAAGTACCTGCCCGGTGCCGAGTACAAGCCGCACTACGACTATTTCGATCCGGCGCAGCCGGGTACGCCGACCATCCTCAAGCGCGGCGGCCAGCGTGTGGGCACCATCGTGATGTACCTCAACGACCCCGAGGTCGGCGGCGGCACCACCTTCCCGGATGTCGGCCTCGAGGTGGCGCCAGTCAAGGGCAACGCCGTGTTCTTCAGCTACGACCGCGCCCATCCGGTGAGCAAGACGCTGCACGGTGGAGCGCCGGTGGTGGCCGGAGAGAAATGGGTCGCCACCAAGTGGCTGCGTGAAGGGGTGTTCCGTTGAGCGGTGATGCCGGGCTGCTCGCCGGCATCACGGTGATCGATCTCACCCGCCTGCTGCCCGGCCCGCTGGCGACCAAGCACCTCGCCGAGATGGGCGCCACGGTGATCAAGATCGAAGGCCCCGCGCGCGATGGCCAGGAAGACGGCACGCGCCACATGGGCCTGACCCGCGCCGACCGCGAGGCTGGCCGGCCCAGCCTTACCTTCCGCTGGCTCAACGAGGGCAAGCAGCTGCGCGAGATCGACCTGCGCAGCGATGCCGGCCGCGCCGAGCTGCTCGAATTGCTGCACGGCGCCGATCTGCTGGTGGAAGGCTTCCGCCCCGGCGTGATGGACAAGCTGGGCCTGGGCTGGGAGGCACTGCACGCGCTGCATCCGAGGCTGGTGATGTGCGCGATCAGCGGCTACGGCCAGCACAACGCCCTGGTCGCACCGCGCCGGCCACGACATCAACTACATCGCGATGGCCGGCGTGCTCGAGCAGATCGCCACCGTCGACGGCGAGGTCGCCGTGCCCAACTTCCAGATCGGCGATCTGATGGGCGGCACGCAGGCCGCGGTGTCGGGCATCCTCGCCGCGCTGCTGTCCGCGCAGCGCACCGGCCAGGGCCGATTCGTCGACATCTCGATGACGCACGAGGTGTGGCGCCACCACGTGCTGGCGCGCATCACGCTGCAGGCCGGCGGCCGCACGCCGGCGCCGGGCCGCGACCTGCTCTCCGGCGGCGCGCCCTGCTACGGCGCCTACCGCTGCGCCGATGGGCGCTTCATGGCCGTGGGCGCGCTCGAGATGAAGTTCTGGCGTGCGCTGTGCGAGGCACTCGGCCGGCCGGCGTGGGCCGAGCGCCACTGGTCGCGCGGGCTGCTGCCCGGCAGCGCCGAATCGATGGCCCTGCGCGCCGAGGTGGCGGCCGTCTTCGCCACGCAGCCGATGGCGCACTGGGCGGTGCTGTTCGAGGGTGTCGACGCCTGCGTGACGCCGGTGCTGCGGCTCGACGAACTGCCGGCGCATCCGGTGCATGCGCAGGGTCAACCGGTACCGGCGCCCGTGCGTTGACCTCGTCGAGCACCCTGCTCGCCATCCATCATCGAGGACTTACTACATGAACAAGCTCGTTGCCCTGCTGATCGCCGCCGGTTTCAGCGCTGGTGTTCTGGCCCAGACCGCCGCCCCGGCTGCGCCGGCCACCCCGGCCGCTCCTGCGGCCGCAGCCGCTCCGGCCGCCAAGGCCGAAACCAAGCCGGCCGCCAAGAAGACCACCAAGAAGACGGCCAAGAAGAAGGCCAAGGCCAAGACCGCCGCCTGAGCGCACGGCCTGCCCGAGACAAACCCGGCCCTGGCCGGGTTTTTCATGCCCGCTGCGCGCGCATCAGGCGCGCAACTGCCCGGGCGCGGAGTTCGAGAAGGGCCGGCTGTTCTCGATGCGGCGCCACTTGCGCTGTTCCCAGGTCTGCGGGCCCTCGAGCGGCCAGCCGCCGATCAATGCGGAAAGATCGGCCCGCGGCACCCGCGCGTACTGCGGGCCGCCCGCACGCAGGAACCCGCGCCCGCGGCGCAGGCGCGCCGGCAGCGAGGCATGCCGATCCGAGACCCAGAAGACGCTGCCGCGCTCGGCCCAGAACGCATGGCGCTCGAAGTTCACGCGGCCTGCAAAGCCGGTGAAGTCCGGAAAGATCAGCGCCTCGTCGCCGGCCTCGACGATGGCGTAGAGCAGGTCGCCGGGCGAGTCGCCGCTGCCGTGGTAGACGAACACGACCCGCTCGATCTGGTGCGCGTCGATGCGATCGACGATCACCTCGTCACGGTAGATCACGATCTCGGGGCCCTGCCACGCAGTGCGCCAGTTGGCTTTCATGATGGTTCTCCAACGACTCCTCGGCTCGAAGGTCAACCTTAGCCCGATGCGACTGTCACACTGTGTCGAGTCGATTCAAGCTGCAAGCGTGCCCACCAGCGCGGACGCCGCGAGCCCGGCCACCAGCGCCGGTCCGACCCGAAGCGCATACGCCGCGCCCCCGACACGAACGCCGTGACCGGGCGGGTCAGCGTGTTGGCCGCCAGCGCGATCCACACCCCTCGCGCCAAGGTCGACGCGTCGAGGCGACTGGCATCGAACAGCGACAGCAGCGAGGCGATCGGCGAGTGGGCATCCGCCAGCGCGGCCATCGCCGCGCCGGCCAGCGCACCGGCATCGCCGAAGAGCCGCTGTGCCTGCGACACCAGCAGCGCCACCGCCGCCAGCAGCAGCGCCACCGCCAGCGCCTCGCGCAGGCGCAGCGCGCTTCGCTCGGCCAGCAGCGCCGCCGGGCCGTCGCGCGCGCCGCGCACCGACCACAGCGCCGCCACCGCGAGCGTGGCCCCGAGGCCGACGATGGCGGGCCACCACAGCAGGGCGAGTGCGGGCGGCGAGATCGCCGCGGCCATCACCAGCATCTGCACCCAGGTGGCCCCGCCGGACAGCGCACCGGCCGACGCGGCCAGTGGCACCGCCACGACGGCCGGCGCGGGCCCGCGCGCCGAAGGCTGCGATCGTGGCCGTGCTGGAGACGAAGCCGCCGAAGAAGCCCGAGGCGGCCGTGCCCAGCCGTGCGCCGAACAGCCGCAGCGCGACATGGCCGGCCGCCTGCAGCACGAGGATCAGCAGCACCAGCGAGGCCAGCGGCCGTGGGCGCATCCCGGCCAGCCAGGGCAGCGGCTCCTCGGGCACCAGCGGCAGGATGACCAGCGCCAGGGCGGCGAGCATCAGCGCGTCGTGCAGTTCCTGCTCGCGCAGCCAGTGCGTGGCAAAGCGGTGCAACTGCGTGCGCGCGGCCAGCAGCACCGCCAGCAGCGTGCCGCAGGCCGCGCCGAGCAGCGGTGTGTGCATCGCCATCACGCCGACGAGGTAGGTGGCGAACAGCGCCAGCTCGGTGGTCAGCCCCGGGTCGCGCGAGCGGCTGCGCGCATACGACAGCGCCGCGAGGCCGCCGACCGCCAGCGCTCCCGCCACCACCAGCCCCGGCAGCGCGATGCCCTGCGCCAGCGCACCGAGCAGAGCGGCGATGCTGAAGCTGCGGATGCCCGCGGCCGCTCGATCGGCGCCGCGGCCCTTGCGGCGCTCGCGCTCCAGCCCGATCAGCAGCCCGCAGCCCAGCGCGACGGCCAGCCCTCGACCGTGGCGCCGCTGGCATCGAACAGGTTCAGACCGACACCTGCGCCAGATGCTCGGGCACGGCGACGCGCCAGCCGAGTTCGTCGGCGATGCGGCTGCGCAGCGCATCGGCCGCGGCGGCCTCGCCATGCACGACGAAGGCCTGCGCCGGTGCGGCCTCGAAGCCCGCCAGCCACTGCATCAGCTCGTTGGCATCCGCATGGCCGGAGAAGCCCTCGAGGTGGCTCACCTGCGCCTTCACCGCCACGTACTCGCCGAAGATCTTCACCTCGGTCGCTCCCTCGATCAGCTTGGCGCCGCGCGTGCCGGCCACCTGGAAGCCCGGGAACACGATCGAGTGCTTCGGGTTCGGCGCCATGGCCTTCAGGTGGTGCAGCACGCGCCCACCGGTGGCCATGCCGCTGGCCGAGATGATCACGCTCGGGTAGCGTGCGCGCGAGACCTTCTCCGACTGCTGCGGCGTGGTGACCACGGTCACGCCGTCGCACAGCGTGTTGGCCTCGCGCGGGCTCAGGCGCAGCAGCTTGCGATGGCGCTGGTACAGCGTGGTGGCCGCAGTGGCCATCGGGCTGTCGAGGAAGACGGGCGTGTCTTCCGGGATCTCCCCCGCCGCCTTCAGCCGCTGCAGCACCAGCATCAGCGCCTGGGCACGGCCGACCGCGAACGAGGGCAGCAGCACCGAGCCGCCGCGGCGCAGCGTGGCGCGGATGATCGCGCCGAGTTGCTGCTGCGAGTCTTCCGCGGGATGCACGCGGTTGCCGTAGGTCGACTCGACCAGCAGCACGTCGGCGTGGGCGATGCGCTGCGGTGCAGGCATCAGCAGGTCGTTGCCGCGGCCGACGTCACCGGAGTAGACGAGCGTGGTGTCGCGGTGGCGCAGCGTCACCGCGCAGGCACCCAGCAGGTGGCCCACCGGCGTCAGCTCGGCCAGCACCGGCCGATGCGCGCCGCCTTGCCGGCCGGCAGCGGCGACAGCCCGGCGATGGCGCGCTTGGCATCGGCAACCGTGTACAGCGGCAGCGCCGGCGCGTGGCGCGAGAAGCCGTGGCGGTTGGCGCGGCGCGCGTCTTCTTCCTGCAGGTGCGCACTGTCGAGCAGCAGCACCTCGGCCAGATCACGCGTGGCCTGCGTGCAGTGGATCGGCCCCTGGAAGCCCTGCTTGACCAGTGCCGGCAGGTAGCCGCTGTGGTCGAGGTGGGCATGGCTGAGGATCACCGCATCGATCTCGCGCGGCGGGACCGGGAAGGGCGCCCAGTTGCGCTCGCGCAGCGTCTTGAAGCCCTGGAACAGCCCGCAGTCGAGCAGCAGGGTCTGGCCGTCGAGTTCGACCAGTGTCGCGAGCCGGTGACGGTGTCGGCCGCGCCGAGGAAGTGGATCTTCATGGCGCGAGACTAACGCAGCGCAAGGGCGCTGCCATTGATGCGGCTCGGGTTGGCGAACAATGGCGCCATGCGCCTCTTCCTCGCCCTGTGGCCCGACGACGCGGTGCGCGGGTGCCTCGCCCGGGCACAGGCGGCCTGGGCGTGGCCGCAGCGCGCGGCCCGGGTGCCTCTCGAGCGCCTGCACCTGACGCTGCATTTTCTCGACGAGGTCGACGGGCGCGCCGCGGGACGGCTCGCAGCGTCGTTGCCGCCGCTGACCTCGCCCTTGGCGCTGCGGCTCGATCGCCCGGTGCTGTGGCCACAAGGCATCGCCGTGCTCGAGCCGTCGTCCGTGCCGGCCGGTCTCGCCAGCCTGCATGCGGAACTGGCCGCCCTGCTTCGCGGGCAGGGGCTGCCGGTGGAGGCGCGGCCCTTCCGGCCGCACGTCACGCTGGCGCGGCACGCGCAGGGTGCGATGCCGCCGGGCAAGAGCCCGCCTGTCGAATGGCGCGCGGACGGCTATGCGCTGGTGCGCTCCGTCGCCGGCCCGCCGTTGCGCTACGAGCCGATCGCGTTCTTCTGATCAATCGCCGATCGACAACAGCGCGAAGCTGACCAGCCAGTGCGTCGCGGCGAAGTCGCCGGTGCTCACGTGCGACCACGCCGCCGCGCGGTGGTCGTCGGCAGCGCGCTGCAATGCGGTGTCTTCCAGCGCCTCGGCCAGTGCCGCCAGGCACCAAGCGCGCGACAGGTTGAGGCCGTCGAGGTGCACCAGTTGCGGGTCGACGCGGTCGCTGACGACGGCCGGCGCCAGCCACGCCTGCAGTGCCTCGCCGCGTGGCGCGAAGCCTCGCCACCAGTCGGTGAAGCCGCTGCCGAGCACCTCGCGCATCAGCACCGCTTCGGTCAGGCCGCCGGAGAGGAAGTCGGCGCCGCTGGGTTCGTAATGCGCCGGGTAGTCGCGGTCGGCCAGAAACCAGCGCCGCGCCGCCGCGTCGATCTCCGCGTCCAGCGCGGCATCGCCGAAGCGACGCGCCAGCAGCATCGCGAAGGCCGAGTTGGCGTGCGTGCCGGCGCGCACCGGATAGTGGCTGCGGCCGAGGAAGCCGGCCAGCCGTGCCGCCACGTCGTCGCTGAACGGCCTCAGCGCGTCGGCCCAGCGGCGAGGCCAGGGGGCGACTCCAGCTCGGCCTGCAATGCCAGCAGCCAGCCCCAGCCGTAGGGCCGCTCGAAGCTGCCGCGGCGCGGATCGGCCGCGTAGCGGCGCTCCACCTCGACGAGTTCCGCCCGCAGCCGCGCGTCGAGATGCGCCTCGATGGCCGCACGCTGCGGCAGATCGGGCACGCGGCGCAGCAGCCGCAGCAGCGACCAGTGCATGTGCACGCTCGAGTGCCAGTCGTAGCTGCCGTCGAAGACGGGGTGGATCTGCGTCGGCGAGGGCAGGTCGCCGTGCTCGAGGATCAGGTGATCGAGCTTGTGCGGAAAGCGCGTCTGCACCGCCGCCAGCGCGCAGGCGGCAAAGGCCTCGGCATCGCGCGCCGACAGCGGCAGAAGGGCCATCAGGCCTTCACCACGAGCGGCATGCGGGCGCGCAGCGCATCGCCCGCCAGCTCGAAGGGCACGGTCAGCGCGGCACGGTCTTCGCCGCGCAGGCGCTGCCAGAGGAAGTCGCGCTCGTTACCGGGGTCGCCCTGCACGTAGACCTGCGTGGTCAGCAGTTCGCGTGCGCCCAGCTTCACCTTCAGGTGGATGTGCGGCGTACGGCCGCTGTACGGTGCGGGCCGCAGCGTGCGGAAGCGGTAGGTTCCTTCGGCACCGACGACGACGCGGCCGAAGCCCTGGAAGCCCGGGTCGGCGCGGCCGCCGTCGCCCGGATGGTGGTAGTGGCCTTCGGGATCGCACTGCCAGATCTCGACCGCGGCGCCGCTCAGCGCGCGGCCGTCGGTGTCGGTGAGCGTGCCCTCCAGCCAGCCGCGCGGCCCTTGCCGTAGGGTCGGCCGGCGAGCACGAGCAGATCGCCATCGACATCGGCCGGCATCTGCACGGGGTAGAACGGGCCCTCGGTCTGCGACGGCGTCGGCCGCAGCCGGCCTTGCGCCAGCGCGCCCCGCCACACGGCGGGCAGGGCCAGCGCGGCGGCAGCGCCGATCAGCAGGCGGCGTTGGCGAAGAAGGTTCATGCACCCATGCTAGCTGCCGCCCGCTGCGAGCGGATACAAGACCCCGGGAGGCTTGGGAGACAATCCGCGCCATGACGTTTCCCTCGGATCGCTGCGTGCCGACGGCGGCGCGCCGGCTTCTTCGTCGTCCTCGACCACCCGCTCGTCGCGGGCCGCCACTGCCCCGGTGGTGGTGCCGCGCTGGCGCGCCCGCCTCGGCCTGGGCATCGGCGCGGTGCTGTGGCTGCTCGCGCTGATCGCGCTGGCCACGCACAGCGGCGCCGACCCGGCCTTCACCACCTCGGGCAGCGTCGAGCAGGCTTCCAACAAGGCCGGCGCGCTGGGCGCGCTGTTCTCCGACGGGCTGTACTTCCTCTTCGGCTTCTCCGCCTGGTGGCTGATGCTGGTGAGCCTGCGCGCCTGGCTCGGCGGTCTCGCGCGCGTGCTGCGCAGCGAGCAGGCCCCGGCCGCGCCGGCCGACCCGCACGAGCCGCCGGCGTGGCTGTTCTGGGTCGGCATCGTCGTGCTGCTGGCGGCGAGCTGCGCGCTGGAGAACACCCGCCTGTACCAGTTCGAGGCGCGAGTGGCCGGCGGCCATGCCGGCGGCGTGCTGGGCTACCTGCTCGGGCCGCTGAGCCAGAAGCTGCTCGGCTTTGCCGGCTCGGGCGTGCTGTGGATCGCCGCGCTGGTGGCCGGCGTGTCGATGTCGCTGAAGTTCTCGTGGCTGCGCGTCGCCGAAGCCATCGGCACCGGGTTGGAATCGTTCCGCGAGAAGCGCGCCGAACGCATCGAGCGCGCCGAAGACATCCGCCTCGGCGAACGCGCGCTGCGCGAGCGCGAGGAGGTGGTCGAGGTCGAGCACCAGCTGCACGACGAGCACATTCCCATCGTCATCGAGCCGCCGGTGCCCGAGCTGCCCAAGTCCACCCGCGTGGCCAAGGAGCGGCAGAAGCCGCTGTTCACCGACCTCGCCGACACCAAGCTGCCGCAGGTCGACCTGCTCGATGCGGCGCCGGGCCGCCAGGAGACCGTCTCTCCCGACACGCTGGAGATGACCTCGCGGCTGATCGAGAAGAAGCTGAAGGACTTCGGTGTCGAGGTGCGCGTGGTCGCGGCCTCGCCCGGCCCGGTGATCACGCGCTACGAGATCGAGCCGGCCACCGGCGTGAAGGGCGCACAGATCGTCAACCTCGCCAAGGACCTGGCGCGTTCGCTGTCGCTGGTGAGCATCCGCGTCGTCGAGACGATTCCCGGCAAGACGACGATGGCGCTGGAGCTGCCCAACGCCAAGCGGCAGATGATCCGGCTGTCGGAGATCCTCGGCTCGCAGGTCTATGCCGATGCGGCCTCGCAGCTGACCATGGGCCTGGGCAAGGACATCGTCGGCAATGCCGTGGTGGCCGACCTCGGCAAGATGCCGCACTGCCTGGTGGCCGGCACCACCGGCTCGGGCAAATCGGTGGGCATCAACGCGATGATCCTCAGCGTGCTCTACAAGGCCGAGGCGCGCGACGTGCGCCTGATCCTGATCGATCCGAAGATGCTCGAGCTCAGCGTCTACGAGGGCATCCCGCACCTGCTGGCGCCGGTGGTCACCGACATGAAGCAGGCGGCCAATGCGCTGAACTGGTGTGTCGGCGAGATGGAGCGGCGCTACAAGCTGCTGTCGACGATGCGCGTGCGCAACCTCGCCGGCTACAACAAGAAGATCGACGAGGCGGCCGAGAAGGGCGAGAAGATCCCCAACCCGTTCAGCCTCACGCCCGAGCAGCCCGAGCCGCTGGAGCGGCTGCCGCACATCGTGGTGGTGATCGACGAACTCGCCGACCTGATGATGGTGGTGGGCAAGAAGATCGAGGAACTGATCGCGCGCCTGGCGCAGAAGGCGCGCGCCTCGGGCATCCACCTGATCCTGGCGACGCAGCGGCCCAGCGTCGACGTGATCACCGGCCTGATCAAGGCCAACATTCCGACGCGCCTGAGCTTTCAGGTGTCGAGCAAGATCGACAGCCGCACCATCCTCGACCAGATGGGCGCCGAGGCGCTGCTCGGCCAGGGCGACATGCTCTACCTCACGCCCGGCGGCGGCATCCCGGTGCGTGCACGGCGCCTTCGTGTCGGATGACGAGGTGCACCGCGTCGTCGAATACCTGAAGAGCCAGGGCGAGCCGAACTACATCGAGGGCATCCTCGAAGGCGGCACGCTCGATGGCGAGGGCGGCGACATCCTCGCCGGGGAGGGCGGCGGTGGCGGCGGCGAGAGCGATCCGATGTACGACCGGCGGTGGCGATCGTGCTGCAGCACAAGCGCGCCTCGATCTCGCTGGTGCAGCGCCACCTGCGCATCGGCTACAACCGCGCCGCGCGGCTGCTGGAACAAATGGAGAAATCCGGGCTCGTAAGTGCCATGTCCACCAACGGCAACCGGGACATCATCGCCCCGAACCGCGACGCATGAAGATTCGTTTCGCTGTGCTGCTGGCGCTGTGCGCCGCAGCGGCGTCGGCCCGGGCCGATGCGGTGGACACGCTGCGCGAGTTCGTGCGCGACGTGAAGAGCGGCAGCGCGCAGTTCACGCAGACCGTGACCTCGCCCGACGGCGCAAAGAAGAAGACCAGCAGCGGCAACTTCCTCTTCTCGCGGCCGAACCGCTTCCGCTTCGCCTACACCAAGCCCTTCGAGCAGGTGATCGTCGCCGACGGCCAGAAGGTCTGGATCTACGACGCCGATCTCAACCAGGTCAGCTCGCGCAAGCTGTCCGCCGCGATCGGCGCCACGCCGGCCGCCTTGCCGGCCGGCGGCAGCCCGAGAAGGACTTCGAACTCGCCGCTGCCTGCCGCCGAGGGCCTGGAGTGGGCGGCCGCAAAGCCCAAGGCCAAGGACGGCGCCTTCGATTCGCTGAAGGTTGGCTTTCGCGGCAAGGAACTCGCCGCGGTGGAGATCGTCGACAGCTTCGGCCAGCGCTCGCTGCTGCAGTTCAGCCAGTTCAAGCCGAATGCGCCGACGTCGGCCGATGCCTTCAGGTTCGTCGCGCCCAAGGGCGCGGATGTGATCGAACAGTAAGACGGCCCCCAGTCGCTGCGCTCCTGCCCCCAAGGGGCGCCGCCCGGCTTGGGACGTCCCGGCGCCGGGCCATCCGCTCAGAACGAGTATTTGAAGCCGATCGTCCACAGCCGGACGCGCGGCGAATCGTTCTGCGTCGCATACGACGCATTCAGGCTGAGCTTGTCCGAAGCTGCCCAGCGCACGCCCAGGCCCAGCCATTCGTCGCTGCGGTCGTCGCCGTAGACCTCGCCCATCAGGTCGATGCCATTGCCGAGCGACTTCTCGATCGCGAGGTTCCAGGTCGTGCTGTTGGCCTTGGCGCTCTCGCTGCGCAGCCAGCCGAGGTTGGCGTGGCCCGTCCAGGAGGGCGCGATCTCGCGCGTGGCCGCCAGGTTGAGATAGCTGAGCTCGTGCTCGAACGAACCACCGCCCACCTTGGCGCCGGTCAGTCCCCAGGCCAGCGTCAGGCCCAGGCCATCGCCTTCGCGGCCGATGAGGCCGGTCTTGCCGCCGAGCAAGAGTCCTTCGCCGGTCATGCCGTCGCTGCGTGCACGGCTGTAGGCCAGTGCCAGTTGCGTCGTGCCGCCGATGCCGCAAGCGCCCTGCAGCGTCCAGCCTCGGGTGTCCGGCGTGCCGCTGGCGGAGAGCCGGGCGTGAAAGCCCTCGGCTTCGCATTGGCCGCGGCCGAGCACGTCGGCATCTTCGGTCGCCAGCGGTCGGCCGGCGTGGGCAGCGCCGGCGAGCGTGAGCAAGGCGGCGGCGAGGGCGAGCGGGTGGTTCATCGATGCGCTTCCGTTGGGGGTGTGGTCAGAAGGGTTCCCAGTCGTGGGGTCCCGGCGTCGCGGGAGTATCGGCTCGACCCGAGGACGGCCGCTCCGGCAGCCGCGCGACATTGGTCGCCCGCTGCGGTCCGCGGCGTTCCTGGCCGTGCCATGGGGCGCCGCCCGATTCTGGCGCGGCCGGCGCGAGCACGGCCGCCACGCGCGAGACCTGCAGTCGCAAGTGCAGCGACGCGCGGCGTGCGCGTTCGCGCTCGTGCGCCGCGTCGGTGGTGGCGGCCAGCCAGCGCTCGAGCTCGGGCTCCAGCGACGCCAGCTCGGCGGCCAGGGACTCCAGTCGGGCGATCGCGTCGGGGGCGGGCAACGGTCGATTCATCGCGGGGTTCTCGGGTCTCGTCCAGGGCTTCGTCATCTCGGGACAGAACTTGAGCCCGGAGCGGCTGCGACAATCGCACGATGTCCACGCTCGAACTGCCGCTGGAGGATGCGACGCCCGAGCCCGGCGGGCCCGCCGCGGCCGCTGGCGCGCCGCTGGCCGAGCGGCTGCGCCCGCGCTCGCTGGCCGAGGTGATCGGCCAGCGGCACTTGCTCGGGCCGGGCAAGCCGCTGCGCGTGGCCTTCGAATCGGGCCGGCTGCACTCGATGATCCTGTGGGGCCCGCCGGGCGTGGGCAAGACCACGCTGGCGCGGCTGGTGGCCGGCGCCTTCGACGCGCAGTTCATCGCCATCTCGGCCGTTCTCGGTGGCGTGAAGGAGATCCGCGAGGCGGTCGAGCGCGCGCAGGCCGTGCAGGCGCAGGGCCGGCGCACGGTGGTCTTCGTCGACGAGGTGCACCGCTTCAACAAGAGCCAGCAGGACGCCTTCCTGCCGCACGTCGAGTCGGGCCTGTTCACCTTCATCGGTGCGACCACCGAGAACCCGTCGTTCGAGGTGAATTCGGCACTGCTCTCGCGCGCCACGGTGCATGTGCTCAAGAGCCTGACCGACGATGACATGCGCGCGCTGATCGAGCGCGGTCGCGCGCTGCTGAACGCGCCGCCGCTGAGCGACGCGGCGGCCACGCGGCTGATCGGCTACGCCGATGGCGATGCGCGCCGGCTGCTCAATGCCTACGACAACCTCGTCGCGATGCTCGGCCCGGTCGAGCAGATCGACGAGACGATGCTGGAGAAGTCGCTCGGCGAACAGCTGCGCCGCTATGACAAAGGCGGCGAGCAGTTCTACGACACCATCTCGGCGCTGCACAAGGCGGTGCGCGGCAGCGACCCGGATGCCGCGCTGTACTGGTTCGTGCGCATGCTCGACGGCGGCGTCGATCCGCGCTACGCGGCGCGGCGGCTGGTCCGCATGGCCAGCGAGGACATCGGCCTGGCCGACCCGCGTGCGCTGCGCCTCGCGCTCGACGCCGCCGAGACCTACGAGCGCCTCGGCTCGCCCGAGGGCGAGCTGACGCTGGCGCAGGCGGTGGTCTACCTCGCGGTGGCCCCGAAGAGCAACGCCGTCTACACCGCCTACAAGGCAGCGCGTGCCTTCGTGGCCGCCGACGGCACGCGGGCGGTGCCGCTGCACCTGCGCAATGCGCCCACCAAGCTGATGAAGAGCCTCGACTACGGCCGCGGCTACCGCTACGCCCACGACGAGGAGGGCGGCTTTGCTGCCGGCGAGAGCTACTGGCCGGACGACATCACGCCACCGAGCTTCTACGAGCCGGTGGCGCGCGGGCTGGAGATCCGCATCGGGGAGAAGCTGGAGGAATTGCGCCGTTTGAACGACGAGGCGAAGAATCGTCGGTGAAGCGCCGGCATGACCTTATGTTCAACCGGCATGCTTGCGGAAACTCCGTACGATCTGCCCAGACCCTGGCGCCTAGAATGCGCCCCCAACGCCGAACCCTTAGGTGGAAGCCACGGCCCGCTGCAGACCCTGCGGCGGGCTTTTTGCTAATAGAGTGAAAGCGCCCGGGTGGTGCGCACCGCCCGCCGAGGCCGCCGCCTCGACAAAGGTGGCCCGATCGACAAAGGCAGGAGATTCCCTCGATGGAGACTTTCATCCAGCAGATCATCAACGGTCTGGTGCTCGGCAGCATGTATGCGCTGGTGGCACTGGGCTACACGATGGTCTACGGCATCATCAACCTGATCAACTTCGCCCACGGCGAGGTGTTGATGGTCGGGGCCCTGACGAGCTGGACCATCGTCACGGTGCTGGCCGGCTCCGGCCTGCCGGGCTGGGCCCTGCTGCTGATCTCCCTCGTGGCCGCGATCATCGTCTGCTCGCTGCTGAACTTCACGATCGAGAAGGTCGCCTACCGGCCGCTGCGCAACGCACCGCGACTGGCGCCGCTGATCACCGCGATGGGCATGAGCCTCTTGCTGCAGACGCTGGCGATGATCATCTGGAAGCCGACGATCAAGAGCTACCCGATCCTGCTGCCCACCGAGCCGATCAACGTGTTCGGCGCGGTGATCAACACGGTGCAGATCATCATCCTGGTCACCACCGCCGTGGTGCTCGCCGGCCTGATGTACCTCGTCAACTACACCAAGCTCGGCCGCGCGATGCGCGCCACCGCCGAGAACCCGCGCGTGGCCGGCCTGATGGGCGTGCGCCCCGACATGGTGATCTCGGCCACCTTCATCATCGGCGCGGCGCTGGCCGCGATCGCCGGCGTGATGTGGGCGGCGAATTACGGATCGGCCTCGCACACGATGGGCTTCCTGCCGGGCCTGAAGGCCTTCACGGCCGCGGTGTTCGGCGGCATCGGCAACCTCGCCGGCGCGATGGTCGGCGGCGTGGCGCTGGGCATCATCGAGGCGCTGGGCGCGGGCTACATCGGTGCACTCACCGGTGGCGTGCTGGGCAGTCACTACCAGGACATCTTCGCCTTCATCGTGCTGATTCTCGTGCTGACGCTGCGGCCCTCGGGCCTGCTCGGCGAGCGCGTGGCAGACCGGGCCTGATTCGGGAGCACTGACATGAAAGACAAGAAGATCGTCGTCTTCCTGCTGGCCGCCCTCGGCCTGCTGATCCTGCCCTTCATCGCGCAGCAGTTCGGCAACGCCTGGGTGCGCATCATCGACATCGCGCTGCTGTATGTGCTGCTGGCGCTGGGCCTGAACATCGTCGTCGGCTACGCCGGCCTGCTCGACCTCGGCTACGTGGCCTTCTACGCGGTGGGCGCCTACATGTTCGGCCTGCTGGCCAGCTCGCACCTGTGGGACCAGTTTCCCGCCATCGCCGCGATGTTCCCGGACGGCCTACACACGCCGCTGTGGATCGTCATCCCGGCTGCGGCGCTGCTCGCCGGCCTGGCCGGCGTGCTGCTCGGTGCGCCAACGCTGCGCCTGCGCGGCGACTACCTCGCCATCGTGACGCTCGGCTTCGGCGAGATCATCCGCGTGTTCCTGAACAACCTCGACCACCCGGTCAACATCACCAACGGCCCGAAGGGCATCGGCCCGATCGACTCGATGCACATCTTCGGCTTCGAGATGGGCAAGCGGCACGAGGTGTTCGGCTACGAGATCCCGCCGGTCATCAACTACTACTTCCTGTTCCTCACGCTGGTGGTCGTCAGCGTGGTGATCTGCTATCGCCTCGAGCGCAGCCGCATCGGCCGTGCCTGGATGGCGATCCGCGAGGACGAGATCGCCGCCAAGGCGATGGGCATCAACACCCGCAACATGAAGCTGCTCGCCTTCGGCATGGGCGCCACCTTCGGCGGCGTCGCCGGGGTGATGTTCGCCGGCTACCAGTCGTTCATCACGCCGGAGGCCTTCAGCCTGCAGGAGTCGATCATGATCGTCGCGATGGTCGTGCTCGGCGGCATCGGCCACATCCCGGGCGTGATCGTCGGCGCGCTGCTGCTGGCGGCGCTGCCGGAGGTGCTGCGCTACGTCGCCGGCCCGCTGCAGGCGATGACCGACGGCCGACTCGATGCATCGATCCTGCGCCAGCTGCTGATCGCGGTGGCGATGATCGTGATCATGCTGCTGCGCCCGCGCGGCCTGTGGCCCTCGCCGGAACACGGCAAGGCGGCCCCCACCCCGGTGACCAAGTGAGGAGCACGAGATGAGCGAAGTCGTCCTCAAGGTGGCCGGTGTCTCCAAGCGCTTCGGCGGGCTGCAGGCGCTGTCCGACGTCGGCATCACCATCACGAAGGGCCGTGTCTATGGCCTGATCGGGCCGAACGGTGCCGGCAAGACCACCTTCTTCAACGTCATCACCGGCCTGTATACGCCCGACTCGGGCAGCTTCGAACTCGGCGGCGCGCCCTACAAGCCCACCGCGGTGCACGAGGTGGCCAAGGCGGGCATCGCGCGCACCTTCCAGAACATCCGGCTGTTCGCCGAGATGACGGCGCTGGAGAACGTGATGGTCGGCCGCCACGTGCGCAGCCAGTCGGGGCTGGTCGGCGCGGTGTTCCGCACCGGCAGCTTCAAGGCCGAGGAGAAGGCGATCGCCGAGCGCGCGCAGGAACTGCTCGACTACGTGGGCATCGGCAAATACGCCGAGTTCAAGGCACGCACGCTGAGCTACGGCGACCAGCGGCGCCTGGAGATCGCCCGCGCGCTGGCGACCGACCCGAAGCTGATCGCGCTCGACGAACCGGCCGCGGGCATGAACGCCACCGAGAAGGTGGTGCTGCGCGAGCTGATCGACCGCATTCGCAACGACGGCCGCACCATCCTGCTGATCGAGCACGACGTGAAGCTGGTGATGGGCCTGTGCGACCGCGTGACCGTGCTCGACTACGGCAAGCAGATCGCCGAAGGCACGCCGGGCGACGTGCAGAAGAACGAGAAGGTGATCGAGGCCTACCTCGGCGCCGGACACAAGGCGCATTGAGAGGGCAGGACATGGCAAACACGTTGCTCGAGGTCAGCGGCCTGAAGGTGGCCTACGGCGGCATCCAGGCCGTCAAGGGCGTGTCGTTCGAGGTGCAGGAGGGCGAACTCGTCAGCCTGATCGGCGCCAACGGCGCCGGCAAGACGACCACGCTGAAGGCCGTCACCGGCCTGCAGCCGGTGGCTGCCGGCGAGATCAAGTTCATGGGCCGCAGCATCAAGGGGCAGGGCGCCTGGGATCTGGTCAAGCAGGGCCTGGTGATGGTGCCGGAGGGCCGCGGCACCTTCACGCGCATGACGATCACCGAGAACCTGCAGATGGGCGCCTTCATCCGCAACGACAGCGAGATCGAGGCGGACATCGAGAAGGTCTTCACCATCTTCCCGCGCCTGAAGGAGCGCCGCAACCAGCTGGCGGGCACGATGTCCGGCGGCGAGCAGCAGATGCTGGCGATGGGCCGCGCGCTGATGGCCCGCCCGAAGGTGCTGCTGCTCGACGAACCGTCGATGGGCCTGTCGCCGATCATGGTCGACAAGATCTTCGAGGTGGTGGCCGACATCCACGGCCGCGGCACGACCATCCTGCTGGTCGAGCAGAACGCCAGCCGCGCGCTCGGCCTGGCCAATCGCGGCTACGTGATGGATTCCGGCGAGGTCACGATGACCGGCGAGGCCCGTGCGCTGCTGGCCGACCCGAAGGTGAGGGCGGCCTACCTCGGCGAATGAGCGTATTTCTCCTCGGAACGCACCCAAAGGGGGTGTGTGTCGGGGCTTGACCGCTGCCTATACTGCGGCCCGCCAGGAACCGATCACCAGGGAGAAAACCTTGCTTCACACCACCCGTTCGTTCACCGTTCTCGCCGCTGCTGCCGTTGCGGCGCTGCTGTCCGGCTGCATGGCCACCGCGCCGACGGTGGGAGGAGGCGACAAGGGCACCGTCACCGGCGCGGCCGGCGGCGCGCAGGCCGAGAAGAACAACTCGCAACTCGAGAAGTGCACCGAGTCGCTGGGCACGCTGGCGATGCAGGAGGACACCAACTCCCCCTGGTACTACAGCCTGCGCGACTACCAGCTCGGCTCCACGCTGCCGGTGCTGCGCCTGATGGTCCAGCAGAGCAACTGCTTCGTCATCGTCGAGCGCGGCCGCGCGATGAACAACATGATGACCGAGCGCAACCTGCAGGCCAGCGGCGAGATGCGCGACAACAGCAACTTCGGCAAGGGCCAGATGGTCGCGGCCGACTACACCATGAGCCCGAGCATCCAGTTCGCGCAGAAGACCGGCGGTGCCGCCGCCGGCGTGCTGACGCGCGCCTTCGGCGGCCTGGGCGCGCTGGCGGGCGGCATGAGCGCCAACGAGGCGTCGACCACGCTGCTGCTGATCGACAACCGCTCGGGCGTGCAGATCTCGGCGGCCGAGGGCACCTCGAAGAACTACGACTTCAACCTGTTCGGCGGCTTCTTCGGCGGCTTTGCCGGTGCCGGCGGCGGCTACTCCAACACGCCGCAGGGCAAGGTGGTGGTGGCGGCCTTCGCCGACTCGTACAACCAGATGGTCAAGGCGCTGCGCAACTACAAGGCCCAGACCGTCAAGGGTGGCCTGGGCACCGGTGGCCGCCTCGGCGTGGACGGCGGCACGACGCCGGCCTCGCAGGAAGCCACGCAGCCCGCGGCCAAGCCGGCGCCGACCAAGCCGGCCACGCAGCCGAAGAAGAAGCAGCAGTGAGGCTGCGGCGCCGGCACAACGCCGGCGCGTGACGAATCGGCGCTTTGCGGCGTCGAGTCCACCCACCCCGGGTTGTCGCCTGGGCGACAACCGGGTCCCAGCGCTTAGCCTCCGGCACGCCCGCACCGGCGGGCTCCGGAGGTTTCATGTTCTGGCTCCCTTCCCCGATGCGGCACGTGCTGGCCGCATTCGCGCTATCGGCATTCGCCGGCACGGCCATCGCTCAGCCGGCGACCGCCGCCAAGCCCGTCCGCATCGGCTTCATCTGCCCGTTCACCGGCGGCTCGCAGGACTTCGGCCGCAGCGCGAAGCTCGGCGCCGAGCTCGCGGTGAAGGAAATCAACGAGGTCGGCGGCTTTCTCGGCCGGCCGATCGAACTCGTGGCGCGCGATGACAAGGCCAACCCCGACGAGGGCCGCCGCGTCTCGGAAGAGCTCGTGCTGAAGGAGAAGGTCGACTTCACGATCGGCTTCTGCAACACCGGCGTGGCGCTGAAGTCGCTGGACGTCTTCCAGAACAACAAGCACCTGCTGGTGGTGCCGGTGTCCACTGGCACGGCGGTGACGGCCGCCTACCCGCCGGCGCAGAGCTACATCTTCCGCATGTCGGCGCGTGACACGCTGCAGGCGGCCGTGATCGTCGACGACGTGCTCAGGCGCGGCCTGAAGAACGTGGCGCTGTTCGCCGACCGCACCGGCTATGGCGAGGGCGGGCTGAAGGACGTGGAGCGCTTCCTCGCCGAGAAGGGCGTGAAGCCGGTGTACGTGGCGCGATTCGACATCGGCGTGAAGTCGCTGGTCGAGGAGGCCAAGGCCGCGAAGGCGGCGGGCGCCGACGTGCTGATCGCCTACACGGTCGGGCCCGAGCAGGCCGTGGTGGCGCAGGCGCGCAGCGGGCCGGCTTCGCCGGGCCGCACTACGGCCCGTGGCCGGCGTCCTTCCGCACCGTGGTCGAGAAGGCCGGCGCCGCGGCCGAGGGCGTGATCATGGTGCAGACCATCATCCCGGACATCTCCAACGAGCGGCGCAGCTCGTTCATCGCGCGGCTCAAGCGCCAGGCCGGCAATGAACCGGTGGGCTCGCTGATGGCCGCGGCGCAGAGCTACGACGCGGTGCAACTGATGCTGCGCGTGCTGTTCCAGACCAAGGGCGATGTGTCGAGCGATGCGCTGAAGAGCGCGCTCGAGAACCTCGAGCGGCCCTATGCCGGCGTGGTGACAACGCACGACCGGCCGTTCTCCTCGGACGATCACGACGCCTTCACGCGCAACATGATCTGGCTTGGCGTCTGGCGCCGCGGCGAGATCCAGTTCCTCTACACGGAAGACGCGCGGCGCGCCGGCATGATCCGCCGCAAGGAGCAGTGAGACTCAGTCGACCTTCGCGCCGCTGCGCTTGACCACGCCTTCGTACTTCGCCAGTTCGCTCTTCACGAAGGCACCGAACTGCTCCGGCGTGGTGGGCATCGGCTCGGCCATCAGCGTGGCCAGCCGCGCCTTCAGCTCGGGCGAGGCCAGCGCCTCGACGAAGGCCTTGTTCAGGCGCTGCGTGGTCTCGGCGGGAAGCTTCGCCGGGCCGAACAGGCCGAACCGGTGTGGATGTCGAAGCCGGCGAGTGCGCCACCGGTCTCGGCGATCGTCGGCAGTTCGGGCACGGCGGGCGATCGCTTCGCGGTGGTGACGGCGAGCGCGCGCAGCTTGCCCGCCTTGATGTTGGCCGAGGCCGAGGCGAGGTTGTCGAAGTTGAGATCGACCTGGCCCGACAGCAGCGCGAGCTGCGCCGGGTTGCCGCCCGCATAAGGGATGTGGACCATGAAGACGCCGGCCTGCGACTTGAACATCTCGCCGGCGAGGTGGCCGGCGCTGCCGTTGCCGCCGGAACCGTAGTTGAGCCTGCCCGGATTCTTCTTCGCGAAGTTCACCGGGTCAGCCACCGTCTTCACGCCGAAGCGATCGGCCGCCTCGGGGTTCATCACCAGCACGTTGGGCACCTGCGCCACGCCGGTGACCGGCGTGAAGTCGCGGATGGGGTCGTAGGGGATCTTCGCGTAGAGCCAGGGGTTGATGGCGTGCGTGGCCACGGCGCCCATCACGATCGTCGTGCCGTCCGGCGCGGCCTTGGCCGCCAGATCGGCGCCGAGGTTGCCGCCGGCGCCGGGCTTGTTCTCGACGACCACGGTGCCGAGGCTGTCCTTCACGCGCTCGGCGAGGGCGCGCGCGACGATGTCCAGCGGACCGCCGGGCGGGTAGGGCACGATCAGTCGCAGCGTGCGCGGGCTCTGCGCGAAGACGGGGCCCGCCAGCGCCGCCGCGCCGAGGGCCAGGACATCACGCCGGCGTGCCATGCTTGTCGGCCTCCGAAGTGAAGCTGTCGGCATAGAACTCCGCGCCGGGCAGGCCGCAGCGCTCGGTGAAATCCTTCAAGGCGGACTCCACCATGATCGGCGCCCCGCAGGCATAGACCTGGTGGCCGGAGAGATCGGGCAGGTCGGCCATCACCGCCTGGTGGACGAAGCCGGTGCGGCCGCCCCAGCCGTCTTCCGCCTTTGGCTCGGAGAGCACCGGCACGTAGCGCAGGTTGGGCAGGCGCTCGGCGGCGGCCTGCGCCCAGTCGTGCAGGTAGAGATCGGCCTTGCTGCGGCAGCCCCAGTACAGCACCACGGGCCGTGTGATCGTCTTGAACTCGATGTGCTCGAGGATGGCCTTGATCGGCGCGAAGCCGGTGCCGGAGGCGAGCAGCACGATCGGCTTGTCGGAATCCTCGCGCAGGAAGAAGCTGCCGAACGGGCCCTCGATGCGCAGGATCTCCTTCTCCTTCATCGCACCGAACACATGGTCGGTGAAACGGCCGCCGGGCATGTGGCGGATGTGCAGTTCGATCGCCGGCTTGTCGGTCTGCGTGTGCGGCGCATTGGCCATCGAGTAGCTGCGTCGCGCGCCGTCTCGCAGGATGAACTCCACGTACTGGCCGGCGTGGTAGCGCAGCACCTCGTTGGCGGGCAGCTGCAGCGACAGCACGGCCACGTCGGGCGCGGGTTTGCTGATCGTCATCACGCGCGCCGGCATCTTGCGCACCGGGAATTCGCCGGCGCCGGCCACGGTGCGCGCCTCGATCACCAGATCGGTCTGCGGCGCGGCGCAGCAGGTGAGCATGAAGCCGGCGGCTTCCTCGTCGGCCGACAGCGCCTTGGCCTGGTGGGCGCCGTGGATCACGCGGCCTTCGAGCAGGCGGCACTTGCAGGAGCCGCAGGCGCCGTCCTTGCAGCCGTAGGGCAGGCCGATGCCCTCGCGGATGGCGGCGTGGAGAACGGGTTCGTCGCGTTCGACGCTGAAGCTGCGGCCGCTGGGCTGCACGGTCACGGTGAAGGGCATGGCGCGAAGGGGACCGACAATGGTTGGCGAACCCCGAATTGTGCCCGGAGCCCCATGACCCTGAGCTGTCCGTCCCCCGCCCGCCGTTCCCGCCCCACGCTGCTGATCGTCGGCTGCGGCGACGTCGGCATGCGCGTGGCGCGCATGCTGCGCGGCCGCTGGCGCGTGCTGGCGATGACTTCCAGCCCGGCGCGGCGCGACGAGCTTCGGGCCGCGGGTGCCGTTCCGCTGGTGGCGGATCTCGACCAGCCGGCCACGCTGCAGCGCGCCGCGGGGCTGGCCGATGCGGTGCTGCACCTCGCGCCGCCGCCACTGCAGGGCCGCAGCGATCCGCGCACGGCGCATCTGCTGCAGGCGATGGCGCGACGCGGTGGCGCGCGCTGCATCGTCTATGGCAGCACCACCGGCGTGTACGGCGACTGTGCCGGCGAACGCTTCGACGAGACCCGCGCCGTGGCGCCGGCCACCGACCGCGCCGGCGCCGCGTCGATGCCGAGCAGCGACTGCGTTTGCATGGTCGGCGTTTCGGCAGCCGCGTGAGCATCCTGCGCATCCCCGGCATCTATGCCGGGGACCGGCCCGGCGGCCACCCACGCGAGCGCCTGGCGCGCGGCACGCCGGCGCTGGCACCCGAAGACGACGTGTATACCAACCACATCCACGCCGACGACTGGCGCGCGCCTGCATTGCCGCACTGCATCGCGCGCTGCCGCAGCGCATCGTGCACGCCAGCGACGACACCGAGATGAAGATGGGCGACTACTTCGACCACGGCAGCCAGCCTGTGCGGCTTGCCGAAGCCACCGCGCATCACGCGTGCGCAGGCGCGGGAGCAGCTCTCGCCGATGCTGCTGAGCTTCATGAGCGAATCGCGCCGGCTCGACAACACGCGCCTGAAGCGCGAGCTGAAGCTGAGGCTGCGCTATCCGACGGTGGAGACCGGCCTGCTCGCCTGAGCCGGGATCAGATGCCCTGGGGCCGCCGCAGCGTCTTCATGCGGTCGGTGGCGTGCACGGTGAAGGTCTGAACCTCGCCGTCGCGGCGGATGGTGAGCCGCACGTCGCGTTCCGCGCCGTTGCGCCACAGGGTCTTCCACAGCGTCTCCAGCGCCGCGACCTCGGCGTCGTCGATGCGCAGGATGCGGTCGCCCGGCTGGATCCCCGCCGCTTCGGCCGGGCCGTCCTGCGTCACGCGCAGCACGCGGATCTCGCCATCGCGTTCTTCGCAGTTCAGGCCCAGCCAGCGCGCGTGCTGCCGCGCGAGGCGCCACGCGCGCGCATCTCGGCGATCACCGGCTTGAGCAGGTCGACCGGCACGAACATGTTGCCGGGCAGGCGACCCGCGGCCGGCCCCATCGCCTCGCCGACGACCAGCGAGCCGATGCCCAGCAGTTCGCCGTCGAGGTTGAACAGGCCCGCGCCGCTGTGGTCGCTGCGCGGCGGCACGGTGAACAGCGCCGTGTCGATGTGGTACTCCCAGTAGCCCGAGAACGCGCGCTGCGACACCAGCCGTGCGAGGCTGAGGCCGCCATCGGGCAGGCCGCTGGCGATCATCAGCGGTTCGTCGGGCGTGGCGTCGGACGAGCGGCCGATCGGCGCTGGCGTCAGCTTGAGTGGCGTCAGTGCCTGCACAAGGCCGAAGCCGGTAGCCTGGTCGTAGGCCACCACGCGCGCGGGCACGCGGCGCTCGCCATCGATGAGCAGGTCGACACGCTCGGCCTCGAGGATCAGGTAGCCGATGGTGAGCACCAGGCCGTCGTCGCCGATGACCACACCGGAGCCGACGCGCAGCGGCCCCAGCGTGGCAGACGAGCCAGCGTCCTCGACGGCCTCGGCGATCACGCCGACCATGGCCGCCTGGGCGCGTTCCAGGCCTTCGGTGCGGGCGCTGTTCTCGCTGCGCGCCGCCTGCGCGGGCAGCGCCAGCGGCAGGCCGAGCAAGGCCACGATCAACCCCCGGCGAAGCGACGATCCCAGCATGGCGGACTCCGGCGAACCGCGCGACAAGACGCGCGGAACCGCAGCATGATCGTTCGCGCCGGCCCTGCAAAGCGCGTGGGCTTTTCAGTCGGCGTCAAGGCCGCGTCAGCGGCGGCCGAAGGGCGGCTGGCCGCGCCAGTAGCGAATCATCAGGAAGCCGCCGAGCATGCCGCCGAGGTGCGCGAAGTGCGCCACGCCCGAGGCGGTGCCCGTCACGCCGAACAGCAGCTCGAGGCCGCCGAACACCATCACGAAGGTCTTGGCCTTCATCGGGATCGGCGGGAAGAGCGGCATGATCGTGCGGTTCGGGAACATCATGCCGAACGCCAGCAGCAGGCCGAACAGGCCACCCGAGGCGCCCACCGTCGGCGCGCCGCCGGAGAACAGGCCGACGAGCAGTTGTGTGAGTGCGGCCGTCAGCACGCTGGCCATGTAGAACTGCAGGTAGCGTTTGCCGCCCCAGATGCGCTCGAGTTCGGCGCCGAACATCCACAGGCCGAGCATGTTGAAGAACAGGTGGCCGAAGCTGCCGTGCAGGAAGCCGTAGCTGACCACCTGCCAGGGCATGAAGCGCCCGCTGCCCAGCGGCCACAGGGCGAAGAGTTCGGTCAGAAGACGCCCGAGCAGCATGTCGGCCGCAAACAAGGCCACGTTGATGAGCAGCAGCGCTTGCGTGATCGGCGGCAGTGCGGGCATGGGCGTCGGGGTTGGTGCCGGAGACCGGAATCGAACCGGTACGAGGTTGCCCTCGGCAGATTTTGAGTCTGCTGCGTCTACCGATTTCGCCACTCCGGCAGGTGCGGGCGCAGGGTAGGCCTTGGAGGGGGCGGATTATGTCACGCCCCCTGCGGCGCCCTGGGCAGCCTGCCACAATCGCCGCGAGGAGGAACCCGTGAGCGAGACCATCCCAAGCTACCCGACGCTCGAGGACGTGATCGGCAACACGCCGCTGGTGCGGCTGGTGCGCCTGCCCGGCGAAGAGAACGAGCGACGCGGCAACGTGATCCTCGGCAAGCTCGAGGGCAACAACCCCGCCGGCTCGGTGAAGGATCGGCCCGCGATCAGCATGATCCGCCGCGCCGAAGAGCGCGGCGAGATCAAGCCGGGCGACACGCTGATCGAGGCGACCTCGGGCAACACCGGCATCGCACTGGCGATGGCCGCGGCGATGCGCGGCTACCGCATGCTTCTGATCATGCCGGAGGACCTGTCGATCGAGCGCGCCCAGACCATGAAGGCCTTCGGCGCCGAGCTGATCCTCACGCCGCGTTCCGGCGGCATGGAATACGCACGCGATCTGGCCGAGCAGATGCAGAAGGACGGCAAGGGCCGCGTGCTCGACCAGTTCGCCAATGCGGACAACCCGCGTGTGCACTACGAGACCACCGGGCCGGAGATCTGGCGCGATACGCGCGGCCGCGTCACCCACTTCGTCAGCGCGATGGGCACCACCGGCAGCATCACCGGCACCTCGCGCTTTCTGAAGGAGCGCAACAGCGACGTGCGCGTGATCGGCGCGCAGCCGAGCGAAGGCTCGCGCATCCCGGGCATCCGAAAGTGGCCGCAGGAATACCTGCCGAAGATCTACGACCCTGCGTTCGTCGACGAGACGGTGCTCGTGAGCCAGGCCGACGCCGAGGAGATGGCGCGCCGCCTCGCGCGCGAGGAAGGCCTCTTCGCCGGCATCTCGGCCGCCGGCGCCTGCTGGGTGGCGTTGCAGATCGCGAAGCAGGTGGAGAACGCGACGATCGTCTTCATCGTCTGCGATCGCGGTGACCGCTACCTCTCCACGGGCGTCTTCCCGGCATGAACGAGCCCTACCGCTACTGCCCGATGTGCGCGACGCCGCTGCAGTGGCTGGCGCGCGAGGAAGACGGCGGCGCCAAGGAGCGGCTGCGCTGCGCCGCCTGCGAGTGGACGCACTGGAACAACCCGACGCCGGTGCTGGCCGCGGTGGTGGAAATGGCCGATCGCGACGGTGCGATCCTGCTGGCGCGCAACGCCGCCTGGAGCGGCCGCATGTTTGCGCTGATCACCGGCTTCATGGAAGCCGGCGAGACGCCGCAGGAAGGCATCGCGCGCGAGGTGAAGGAAGAAACCTCGACCGAGGTCGAAGCGGTGAACCTGATCGGCGTCTACGACTTCCAGCGCATGAACCGGTGATCGTGGCCTACCACGTGGTCGCGCGCGGCGAGATCCGGCTTTCGCCCGAACTGGCAGAGTACAAGCTCTTCGCGCCGCAGGACGTGCGCTGCTGGCCGGCTGGCACTGGTTATGCGCTGGCCGACTGGCTGCGCTCGCGCGGCCATGACCCGCAATTCATCGAGCTGCCGCCGCGAACGTAAAATCTCGTTTCCGACGGACCCCACCCACCGCCATGGACGCCCAGAAAGAGATCGACACCCGCGGCCTGAACTGCCCGCTGCCCATCCTCAAGGCCAAGAAGGCCCTGGCGGACATGAAGAGCGGCGATGTGCTGAAGGTCGTGGCCACCGACCCGGGCTCGGTGCGGGATTTCCAGGCCTTCGCCCGGCAGACGGGCAACGAACTCGTCGAGCAATCTTCCGCGAACGACGAGTTCACCCACTTTCCTGCGCCGACGCTGAGCGTCGGGCGACGACCTCAGAGCTCGAGCGACTTCAGATATTCGCGGAACCCGGGCCCCAGTTGCGGGTGGGCGAGCGCCAGCTCCACGTTGGCCTGCAGGAAGCCTTCCTTGCTGCCGCAGTCGTAGCGGCGGCCTTCGTAGCGGTAGGCAAACACCTTTTCGCGGCGCAGCAGCCCGGCGATTCCGTCGGTCAGCTGGATCTCGCCGCCCACGCCGCGCGGCTGGTGGGCGATCTCGTGGAAGACGCCCGGCGTGAGGATGTAGCGGCCGGCCACGCCCAGGCGTGAAGGCGCCACCTCCGGCGCCGGCTTCTCGACGATGCGCTGGACGTCGACCATGCGGTCGTTCACCGGAATGCCGGCGACGATGCCGTAGCGCCGCGTGTGCTCCGCAGGCACTTCCTGCACCGCCAGGATGGACGCACGCCATTCGGCGAACTGCTCGGTCATCTGCTGGAGCACCGGCTTCTCGCCGACCATCAGGTCGTCGGCCAGCAGCACCGCGAAGGGCTCGTTGCCCACCAGCCGCTGGCCGCACAGCACCGCGTGGCCGAGGCCCAGCGCCTGGGCCTGGCGCACGTAGATGCACTCCATGTCGTCGGGCTTCACGCTGCGCACGACGTCGAGCAGTTCCTGCTTGCCCGCCTGTTCGAGGGCTACTTCCAGCTCGAAGGTCATGTCAAAGTGGTCTTCGATCGG
Organism: Piscinibacter aquaticus; assembly: GCA_007994965.1. Lineage (GTDB taxonomy): Bacteria > Pseudomonadota > Gammaproteobacteria > Burkholderiales > Burkholderiaceae_C > Piscinibacter > Piscinibacter aquaticus. The sequence continues at coordinate 949,094 of VOPW01000001.1, forward strand.
GCGCTTGTGGCGGCCGGTCACGAAGATCATCTCGCGCACGCCGGCGGCATAGGCTTCCTCGACGGCGTACTGGATCAGCGGTTTGTCGACCACCGGCAGCATCTCCTTCGGCTGCGCCTTGGTCGCAGGGAGGAAGCGGGTGCCGAGGCCTGCCACGGGAAAGATCGCCTTGGTGACTTTCATTTACTTACAATGCGTCGGGACTTTCAAATTCTTGCACGCGCCTCGATGACCGGACCGGTTGCGACACACCCTCGAACGCATGGACTTGCTGGTCGTTGAACCCCTCGAAACCGAGGTGATGCAGTGGCTCGAGTCGCGCCATGCGGTGCGCTTCGCGCCCGAACTCGCGTTCGAGCCGCGGGCGCTGCGCCAGGCGCTGTACAACGTGCGCGCCATCATCGTGCCGCCGAGCTGCGCGATCGACGCGCAGGCGCTGCACTACGCGCCGGTGCTGCGGGCCGTCGGCCGGGCGAGCGCCGGTGCGGAGAACATCGATCTCGACGCCTGCGCGCGCAACGGCGTGGAAGTGGTGCGCAGCCTCACGGCCAGCGCCCAGGCCGAGGCCGAGTTCATGATCGGGGCGCTGCTGTCGATGCTGCGCCGCGTGCCGGTGGTCGGCAGCGACGGCATGCTGGTCGGGCGCGAACTGGGCGCCGCGACCGTCGGCCTGGTTGGCATGCCGCCGGCCGCGCGCTCGATGTCGCAGCTGCTTGGCGCCTTCGGCTCCAAGGTGGTGGGCTACGACCCCTCGCTGCATGCGAGCGACAGCGTCTGGGAGCGCTGGCGCGTGCGGCCCATGGGCCTGCGCGAGCTGCTCGAGACCTGCGACGCGGTGTGCGTGCAGCTGGCCTATTTCAGCCGCTACCAAGGCCTGCTCGGCGACCGCTTCCTGCCGTTCTGCAAGCCCAACCAGGTGATCGTCAGCACGGCGCACTCGGCCTTGTTCGACGAGAAGGCACTCGCCGCCGTGCTCTCCAGCGGCCGTGTCGCCGCGGCCTGGTTCGACAGCATGGAGCCGGGCGCGCTCGACAGCGGCCGGCCACTGGCGGGCATCACCACGCTGCAGATCACGCCGCGCGTGGCCAGCACCACGCGTGAGTCGCGCCTGCGCAGTGCGTGGGCGGTGGCGCGGCGCATCGACGAACTGCTCGCCGCGGCGCCGCAGCCGCAGCGCGACTTCAGGCCGACGGACCCAAGCGTCCCAGCTGATCTCGCAGACGGTCCCGTGTCGCCGTGAAGTCGGCGATGCGCTGACGCTCCTGCGCCACCACGGCCGCGGGGGCGCGCGCGACGAAGCTCTCGTTGCCCAGCTTGGCGTTGGCCTTGGTGATCTCGCCCTCCAGGCGGGCAATCTCCTTGCCCAGGCGCTCGCTCTCGGCGGCCACGTCGATCTCGACGTGCAGCGCCAGGCGTGATTCGCCGCGCACCACCACCGGCAACGCCTGAGTGGCCTGCGCGAAGGCGGGCTCGTCGTCGAACACCTGCACGTCCGAGAGCTTGGCCAGCGCGGTGAGCAGCGGCGCGGCCTCGCGCAGGAAGGCGTTGTCGCCGCAGGCGCGCAGCGGCACGCGCTGGCCCGGCGGCAGGCCCATCTCGCTGCGCAGCGCGCGGCAGGCACCGGCCAGGTCCTTCAGCTTCGCGACCCAGGCATCGGCCGACGGATCGATGTTCTGCGGCTGCGCCTGCGGATATGGTGCCGCCACGATGCCGCGCTCGCTGTGCGTGCCGGCCACCGGTGCGACGCGCTCCCACAGTTCGGCGGTGATGAAGGGCGTGATCGGGTGCAGCAGGCGCAACGCCGCCTCCAGCACGCGGATCAGCGTGCGGCGCGTGGCGCGCTGCTGATCGGCCGTGCCGTTGGCGATCTGCACCTTGGCGATCTCGATGTACCAGTCGCAGTACTCGTCCCACACGAAGGTGTAGATCGCGTTGGCGACGTTGTCGAGGCGGTAGTCGGCGAAGCCCTGGGCCACCGCGGATTCCACGCGCTGCAGCTCGCCGATGATCCAGCGATCGGCCGCCGAACGACCGGCGCCGCCGCTGTCGGAACAGTCATGCCCCTCGCAGTTCATCAGCACGAACTTGGTGGCATTCCAGAGCTTGTTGCAGAAGTTGCGGTAGCCCTCGCAGCGCTTGCTGTCGAAGTTGATGTTGCGTCCCAGGCTCGCCAGCGACGCGAAGGTGAAGCGCAGCGCGTCGGCGCCGAAGGCGGGGATGCCCTCGGGGAACTCCTTCTCGGTGTCCTTGCGCACGCGCGGCGCGGTCTCCGGGCGGCGCAGGCCGGTGGTGCGCTTCTCCAGCAGCTGCGGCAGCGCGATGCCGTCGATCAGGTCGACCGGATCGAGCACGTTGCCTTCGCTCTTGCTCATCTTGCGGCCCTGCGCGTCGCGCACCAGGCCGTGGATGTAGACGTGGCGGAACGGCACTGGCCGGTGAAATGCACCGTCATCATGATCATCCGGGCGACCCAGAAGAAGATGATGTCGAAGCCGGTGACCAGCACCGACGAGGGCAGGAAGAGATCCTGTTCCACCGTCTTCGCCGGCCAGCCCAGCGTGGAGAAGGGCACCAGGGCCGACGAGTACCGGTGTCGAGCACGTCGGGGTCGCGCTGCAGCGGGCCGGCATAGCCGTCGGCGCTGGCCTTGGCGCGCGCTTCCTCTTCGCTGCGCGCCACGTAGACCTGCCCGTCGATGCCGTACCAGGCCGGGATCTGGTGGCCCCACCAGAGCTGGCGCGAGATGCACCAGTCCTGGATGTTGTTCATCCACTGGTTGTAGGTGTTGACCCACTGCTCGGGCACGAACTTCACCGAGCCGTTCTCCACCACCTCGATCGCCTGCTGCGCGATGCTCTTGCCATTCGCACCCGGCTTGGTGGTGGCCACGAACCACTGGTCGGTGAGCATGGGCTCGACGACACGGCCGGTGCGTGCGCAGCGCGGCACCATCAGCTTGTGCTTCTTGACCTCGATCAGCAGGCCGAGCGACTCGAGATCGGCGACGACCTTCTTGCGCGCGACGAAGCGATCCAGCCCGCGGTAGGCCTCGGGCGCGTGGTCGTTGACCTTCGCGTCGAGCGAGAGGATGCCGATGATCGGCAGGCCGTGGCGCTGGCCCACCGCATAGTCGTTGGCATCGTGCGCCGGCGTGACCTTCACGACGCCGGTGCCGAATTCGCGGTCCACGTACGCATCCGCGATGACCGGGATCTCGCGGTCGCACAGCGGCAGTCGCACCGTCTTGCCCACGAGCTTCGCGTAGCGCTCGTCTTCCGGGTGGATCATCACCGCCACGTCGCCCAGCATGGTCTCGGGCCGCGTGGTGGCCACCACCAGTGCGCCACTGCCATCGGTGAGCGGATACGAGATGTGCCACAGCGAGCCGTCTTCCTCCTCGCTCTCGACCTCGAGGTCGGACACCGCCGACATCAGCACCGGATCCCAGTTGACCAGCCGCTTGCCGCGGTAGATGAGGCCTTCCTCGTACAGCTTCACGAAGGTGTCGGTGACGACCTTCGAGAGCTTGTCGTCCATCGTGAAGTATTCGTGCTCCCAGCTGACGCTGTCGCCCATGCGGCGCATCTGCCGGGTGATCGTCGCGCCCGAGCTGTGCTTCCAGTCCCACACGTGCTTCAGGAAGGCCTCGCGTCCGAGGTCGTGGCGGCTGATGCCGGCTTCCTGCAGCTGCCGCTCGACGACGATCTGCGTGGCGATGCCTGCGTGGTCGGTGCCCGGCACCCACAGCGTGTTGAAGCCGCGCATGCGGTGGTAGCGCGTCAGCGAGTCCATGATCGTCTGGTTGAACGCATGGCCCATGTGCAGCGTGCCGGTCACGTTCGGCGGCGGCAACTGGATGGAAAACGACGGCTTGTTCAACTCCAGCGTGGGGCGGTAGGCGCCGCTCCTCTCCCACAGCGGGCCCCAGTGGGCCTCGATGGCGGCAGGCTCGAAGGATTTCGCGAGTTCGGTCATGGCGCGGGCAAGCACGGCGCGGGGCCGTGAAACGAAGTGCAAGGCGGGGAGAGCGGGATTGTAGGTGGACGGGCCGTGCTGCTATGGTGCGCGCGTCACCGTTCAGGGAGTCATGAAGCATGCAGTTCCGTCGTCTTGCCTCGTTCGGCACCTCGATCGCCGCCGCCGTGCTGCTCGCGGCCTGTGGCGGGGGCGGAGGTGGCTCGTCCGGAGGCAGTGCCGCCTGCGACGTGGCCAGCCAGAAGAACTGGCTGCGCAGCTACATGCTCGACTGGTACTACTGGACCGGACTGTCGCCGAATCCGGAGCCAGCCGGCTTCGCGACGCTCGATGCCTACTTCGCAGCGCTGAAGTACACGAACTACCCGGGCGTGCCGAACGGCATCGATCCCTGGAGCGGCTACCAGAGCACGGCGAGCTACAACCAGTTCTTCGCCGAGGGCCGCAGCACCGGCTATGGCGTCTCCGTCAACGGCCTCGAAGCCCAGCTGCCGCTGAAGATCCGCTACATCGAGCCGCAGTCTCCCGCCGGCCGGCCGGGCTGCGCCGCGGCGACGTGATCAAGGCGATCAACGGCGTGCCCGACACCACGCTGATCACCGGCAACTTCTCGGTGCTCAGCGGCGCCGCCGGCCAGCAGATCACGCTGGACATAGAACGCAACGGCACGCCGCAGCGCGTCACCCTCACCGCGGCCGACTATGCGTTGACGCCGGTGTCCGCCTCGGCGACGTTGACCGCGGGGACGGCCAAGGTCGGCTACATCGTGCTGAAGGACTTCATCGTGCAGGCCGAGCCCGAGCTGACGTCTCGCCTGAACGCCATCAAGGCGGCCGGCGCGACCGACCGGGTCATCGACCTGCGCTACAACGGCGGCGGGCGCATCTCCACGGCCAACCACTTCGCCTCGGAGGTGGTCGGCCCGCGCGGTGTCTTCACCACGCTGCAGTACAACAGCAAGCAGCAGGCGTCGAATCGCAGTTTCACGCTGACGGCCAGCACCGCGGCTGGCGTGTTCAACCGCATCGTCGTGCTCACCGGCCCGCGCAGCTGCTCGGCCAGCGAGCTGCTGATCAACGGCCTGCGGCCCTACGCCCAGCAGGTCAGCACCATCGGCAGCACCAGTTGCGGCAAGCCCTATGGCTTCAATCCGGTGGAGTCCTGCAGCAACACCTTCAGCATCGTCAACTTCAAGGCCGTCAATTCGCTCGGCCAGGGCGACTATGAAGCCGGCATCACGCCGACCTGCGCAGTGGCCGACGACTTCTCCGGCGCTCTCGGCGACCCGACCGAGAAGCTCACCGCCGCCGCGCTGGGCTACCTGCAGACCGGCAACTGCCCGGCGACCGCCGCCGCACCGAGTGCAGACCGCGCCAGGGCGCTCGCCGCGAGGCTGCAGCGTGCCGGTGCCGAACCCGGCGAGCGGCGCGGCATGACCGCCGACTGACGGACAGGCGGACAGCAGACACATTCCGACATGTTGCGGCACAGACCCGCAACGGTCGGCACCGAGCATGGGGCCATGACCCCATGCCACCACGTGCACCTCGTCGATGCCGATGCCGCCGCGCGCGGCGCCATCGCGCGCTATCTCGAACACCACGGCCTCGCCGTCACCGCGATGGACTCGGCGGCCGATCTGCTGCGCCGCATGCACCGCCAGCGCCCCGATGCGGTGATCATGGATGCGGCCTTGCCCGGCCTCAGCGGCCTGCAGGCCTGCCGGCAGCTGCGCGGCGAAGGCGACCGGGTGCCGCTGATCCTGCTCACCGAGCGCAACGAGGAAGTCGACCGCGTGCTCGCGCTGGAGATGGGCGCCGACGACGTGCTCGGCAAGCCCTGCCCGCTGCGTGAACTGCTGGCGCGGCTGCACGCGTTGCTTCGGCGCGCCAACGTGCCGCCCGGCTGCCGCAGCTGGCGAAGGCGCCGGTGGATATCGGCGAGCTGCGCTTCGATCTCGCCTCGCGCAGCCTGCTGCGCGGCAGCCGCGTGAACGTGCTGAGCACCGTGGAGTTTGCCGTGCTCGCCGAACTGGTGGCCAACCCCGGCGTCGCCATCTCGCGCGAGCGCCTGCTCGCGGCCTCGCACGGCCGCAGCGACGGTCTGCTGCCGCGCGCGATCGACGTAGCGGTGATGCGGCTGCGCAAGCGCGTCGAGCCCGACCCGGCGCAGCCGCGCTTCCTGCAGACCATTCGCGGCCACGGCTACATGTTCGTGCCGGCCAGCGTGGTGGCGCCCGCGCGCGACGCCGATCGGGGCGCGCGCCGCTACATCAGCAGGTGCTCTCCGGCGTTCTCGCCGCCGAGCACCACGTAGTTCACCTTGCGCAGGTCGGCGAGCTTCGTGCCACCGCCATAGCTGATCGAGCTCTGCACGTCCTCGTGCATCTCGCGCATCGTGTCGGCCAGCCTGCCCTTGATCGGCTCGAGGATGCGCTTGCCCTCGACGTGCTTGTACTCGCCCTTGTTGAAGTCGCTGGCCGAGCCGTAGTACTCCTTGTAGCGCTTGCCGTCGACCTCGACCGTCTGGCCCGGCGACTCCTCGTGCCCGGCGAACAGCGAGCCGATCATCACCATCGAGGCACCGAAGCGCACGCTCTGGCGATGTCGCCATGGTGGCGGATGCCGCCGTCCGCAATGATCGGCTTGGTGGCCACGCGCGCACACCACTTCAGCGCCGAGAGCTGCCAGCCGCCGGTGCCGAAGCCGGTCTTGAGCTTGGTGATGCACACCTTGCCCGGACCGACGCCGACCTTGGTGGCGTCCGCGCCCCAGTTCTCCAGGTCGATCACCGCCTCGGGCGTGGCCACGTTGCCGGCGATCACGAAGGTGCGGGGCATCTTCTCCTTGATGTGGGCAATCATGCGGCGCACGCTCTCGGCATGGCCGTGGGCGATGTCGATGGTGATGTAGTCGGCGCCCACGCCCTCGAGCGCGAGATGGTCGATCACCTGGTAGTCGGCCGGCTTCACGCCCGAGCTGATCGAGACGATCAGGCCCTTCTCGCGCATGCGCTTGGCATAGGCCACGCTGTCGATCTCGAAGCGGTGCATCACGTAGAAGTAGCCGTTGGCGGCGAGCCACTCGGTGATGGGCTCGTCGACCACCGTCTTCATGTTGGCCGGCACCACCGGCAGCTTGAAGCGGTGCGGGCCGAACTCGATCGAGGGGTCGCACTCGCTGCGGCTTTCCACACGGCACTTGCGCGGGAGCAGGAGGATGTTGTCGTAGTCGAAGATTTCCATGGCAGCGGCTCCGTGAATGAAGGTGCGAGCGCTTGACTTGGAAACCCGGTTCCGAAAAAGAAAACCGGGCGCCAAAATTTGGGCCCGGTGGCGAATTCTACGCCGCCGGCCCGGGCGGCGAGAAGCAGGCGGCCAGATCCACGCTGGCCTCGTGCCCGACCCGGCGGCCGTGCGATTCCAGCCAGCGCGAGGCGCGCTCGCGGCCGAGATCGCGCAGGCGTTCGAGGAAAGGCAGATGGGCAATCAGCTTCGTCTCGGCCGCAAGCGCGCCGAGGTCGTCGTGTGCGTCGATCAGGTGGGTGCGCAGCTTGCGCAGCCGGCGTTCGAGCCGGCCGACGGCGAACAGCGAGCGGCGCGCCTCGGCGCAGGCCTCGCCGAGCAGCGTGGCCTCGCGCAGAAATCCAGCGTTGAAGCTGAACTCCAGCGCGCGGCTGCGGATGTCCTCCGCGCTCATCGGCACGTGCGCGTGCGACATCGGGCTGAGCGCGACGATCAGCAGATCGGCCACGCCGGCCTTCACGAGCGGGAACAGCGCCGGGTTGGCGCTGTAGCCCCCATCCCAGTAGGGCTCGCCGTCGATCATCACGGCCTGGTGCAGGGTGGGCAGGCAGGCCGAGGCCAGCGCGGCATTCACGCCCAGCTCGCCATTGCCGAACAGGCGCAACCGGCCGCTGTTGGCATGCGTGGCGGCGATGAAGAGGCGGGGCGCGGACCGCTTCTTCAGCCGCTCGAAGTCGATCTGAGATGCCAGCACTTCGCGCAGCGGGTTCAACCCCAGCGGGTTCAGTTGGTAGGGAGAGAGCAGCCGAGTCCAGTGCATCAGCGCACGCATGCCGGGGGCGAGGCCGGGGCTCTCGGTCGGGCCGACCAGCCATTGCTCGAAGGGCAGCTGCGTGCCCACCGCGCGCCAGAAGTCAGCCAGCGCCTCGCGTGCGCCTTCCGCGCCGCCGCGCATCCAGCCCGTGGCCAGCGCCAGCGCGTTCATCGCGCCGGCGCTGGTGCCGCTGATCGCATCGAAGCGGAAGCGCCCTGTCTCCAGCAGCGCATCGAGCACGCCCCAGGTGTAGGCGCCGTGCGCGCCGCCGCCTTGCAGCGCGAGGCCGAGCGCAGGGCGGGTGAAGGGCAGCGAGCGAAACCAGGGCATGGGCAAAGGGCGTTGCGAGAAGCGTGCCCAGCATGCCAGCCGTGGGTGACGCCGCGTTACGGCGCGTTCGGCAGATCGCTGCGCCGGACCGGCAGGCGCATCGGGCGCTGCCCGGCTGCGGCGGTGATCGCATTGAAGATCGCGCCGGCACCCGCCACGATGGCTGTCTCGCCGGCGCCGGACGCCGCCGCCTCGCTCTCGACGAGATCGATGTCGAACTGCGGCATCTGCGCGATGCGCGGCAGCGCATAGGCCGCGAACGAGTCGACCGCCACACGGCCGCCGTCGGTGGGCAACTCGTCGCTCAGCACCAGGCCCATCGACCAGACGAGATTCCCCTCCACCTGGGCACGCACGCCGTCGGCATCCACCATCGCGCCGCAGTCGTGGCTGCACCAGATCCGCGTGACGCGGATGGCGTCGGACTCCAGCCGCACCTCGGCCACCGCCGCGGCCACGCTGCGCCCCTTGTAGACGCCGCAGGCCACGCCGCGGGCATGGCCGCGGGGCAAGGGCACGGCAGCCGCGCGGGCGGCAGCGCGGCGCAGCACCGCGGCCAGCCGCTCGGGGTGCAGCAGGTGCTCGCCGGCCTGCGCCTGCGCCAGATGGCGAAGGCGGAAGGCCACCGGGTCCTCGCCTGCGTGCCGTGCCGCCGCGTCCATCGCCGCCTCGATCGCCAGCACGTTCGGCCCGGCGCCCAGGCCGCGCCAGGGGGCCGGTGGTGATCGGCAAGCGCGTCAGCGCCAGCTGCGCCGCTGCCGCGCGAAGGCATAGGGCGCATGCTGGCCGCGCGCCGTGCCGTCGTCGCCGATCAGGTCGGTGAGGCGCTGCATCCAGGGCGGCACCGCGGCATTGGTGAACAGCACGTGCGAGCCCGACAGCGCATGCCACCAGTCGGAGATGCGGCCCTGCGCATCGAGCCGGGCACGGATGCGGTGCGAGGCCGGCGGTCGGTGAAAGCCGCCGAAGAACTCGTCGTCGCGATTCCACTGCAGCTTCACCGGCGCGCCGATCGCCTTGGCGACCCAGGCCGCCTCGCGCTCGACGGTGGCGATCGTGCGCCCGCCGAAGGCGCCGCCCAGTCGCATGGTGTGGACCGTGACCCGCTCGACCGGCAGGCCGTGGTCGCGCGCCAGAATGTCACGCACGTAGAACGGATCCTGCGTGCCGCACCACACCTCGAGCGCGCCATCGTCGACGAAGCGGGCCACGGCACAGCGCGGCTCCAGGCCGGCATGGGCGGCCGCCGGAACGTCCAGGCGCAGGTCGATGGCCCAGGGTCCGTCGTCGACGCGGCCGTTGTCCTTGGTCAGCGAGCCCGCGGCGAGTGCCCGGTCGACGTCGACGGCCTGCAGCGCCTCGGGCAGCCCGGGCGGTTCGCTCCAGCGGGCGCGTGCCGCATCGCGCAGCGCCTGCAGCGCGCCGGGGTGATCGGCCACCAGCGCCGGTCCGTCGAGCGGCGGCAGATCGACACGGCGCAGGAAACCCGGCACGCGCGCGAGCGCGGCCTCGTCGAGGCCGAGCAGCACGCTGCCGGTTTCGCGCCGCCACGGGCTGCGCAGCACGCAGGCGTGGCGCAGGCCGGGCAGCTGCACATCGGCCGTGAACGTCGGCGCACCGGTGACGAGCGCCACCAGCGACGCATTGGCATCCGTGTCGTCCGCTTGCGCCGTGGCCCGAGGCCGCTGCGCGCAGCATTGCGCACGCTTCGCGCAGCAGCGGCGCCAGCTCGCGCACCGAATCGCTGCCCACCGTGGCCTTGGCCGGCGCGACGTCGCCGGTGCTCGGGTGGCGAATGCGCACGGCGCCCTTCGGCACGCCCATTTCCCGCGCCACCAACGCCTGCAGCGCTGCGTGGATGCCCTGGCCCATCTCCATGCGGGGGAAAAAGTTCGATGCGGCCGGCGTCGTCCACACGCAGCCAGCCGAGCGCGTTCGCCAGCGTCGGCTGCGGTCGTCTCGGGATCGGCGGCAGCAGGCTGCAGCCAGTGGCGGTGAGCAGCACCGTGGCGGCACCGCCGGCCAGCAGGCTGCGGCGTTTCACGCGGCTCATGCGGCCTCCCCGCGTGCGAGGCGCGCGGCGGTGGATCGCCGCGCGAATGCGGTCGTAGGTGCCGCAGCGGCACAGCAGGCCATTCATCGCGGCGTCGATCTGTGCGTCGGTGGGCTGCGGGTGCGCCGCGATCAGCGCTGCCGCCGCCATCATCTGCCCGCTCTGGCAGTAGCCGCACTGCGGCACGCGCAGTGCGATCCAGGCGCGCTGCACCGGGTGCAGGCGGCCGCCGCGGGCCAGGCCCTCGACGGTGGTCACCTCTCGACCGGCGGCAGCGCTGCATGGTGTCACGCACGATCGCACCGGCGCGCCGTCGAGGTGCACGGTGCAGGGCCCCGCAGGCCGCCCGGCCGCAGCCGAAGCGCGTGCCGACGAGGCCGCGGTCTTCGCGCAGCCACCACAGCAGCGGCATGTCGCGGCGCGAGGGATCGAGCGCGACGCGCTCGCCGTTGAGCAGGGGGGTGTCGTTCATGAGCTGGATGCTGGCGAGCGACTTCTCCGCCGTCATTAACCGCGGTTAAGACGGCCGCACGGCCCATGCGTTAACGTGCGTGCCATGACGCTGCAGTGCCAGACCCTGCTCGAGATGCTGGCCGGCGATTCGCTGCCCGAGTGGGAGCGCTTCGCGCGCGACGTTCGCGTGCGGCGCGGCGGCCGGAGAATCGCTGTTCCATGCGGACCAGGGCTGGCCCTGGCTGGCGGTGGTGACGTCCGGCGTCGCCAAGCTGGTCTATCCGCGCGAGGACGGCGGCGAGCGCATCAAGTCCTTCATCGCCGAAGGCGCTTCTTTGCCAGCCTGGCCGCGCTGACGCCACGCGGCCGCACCACCTTCGCGGCCGTGGCGATGACCGATCTGGTGGTCGAGCAGATTCCCTATGTGACGCTGCGCGAGTTCGGCGACCGGCACCTGGCACGGCAGCGTGCGCTGCGCGTGGGCATGGAGCGCTACGGCGCGCGCAAGGAGAAGCGCGAGCGCGAACTGCTCACGCTCACGCCGGAGCAGCGCTACGGCCGATTCCTCGTCGAAGAAGCGGTCTTGGCGGCGCGCATCCCGCAGAAGGATCTGGCGCTTTACCTGGGCATCACGCCCGTGGCGTTGTCGCGCATCCGCGGGAGGCTGCAGCGTTCGCGAACCTAGAATCCCGCGATGGATTCGCATGACGAGCGGGACATCCCGCTGTTCGAGGAACACGAGGCCTCGGCACCGCCGCCCGATCTGGCCGGTGGCGACGGCCTGCTGCGCGGGCTGAACCCGGAGCAGCTCGCCGCGGTGACGCTGCCCGCGAAGCCGGCGCTCATCCTGGCCGGTGCGGGCTCCGGCAAGACGCGTGTGCTGACGACGCGCATCGCCGGCTGATCGGCAACGGCATGGTATCGCCGGCCGGCGTGATGGCGGTGACCTTCACCAACAAGGCCGCCAAGGAGATGCTGACGCGCCTCTCGGCGATGCTGCCGCTGCCGGTGCGTGGCATGTGGGTGGGCACCTTCCACGGCCTGTGCAACCGCTTCCTGCGCGCGCACTGGAAGCTCGCCGGGCTGCCGCAGGGCTTCCAGATCCTCGACTCGGCCGACCAGCTCTCGGCCGTCAAGCGCGTGATCAAGGCGATGAACCTCGACGAGGAGCGCTACGTGCCCAAGCAGGTCACGTGGTTCATCGCCGGGCAGAAGGAAGACGGCCTGCGCCCGAAGGACGTGGAGGTGCGCGACGAGCTCACCCGCGTGATGGTGCAGGTGTATGCGGCCTACGAGGAGCAGTGCCAGCGCGAGGGCGTGGTCGACTTCGCCGAGCTGATGCTGCGCACCTACGAGCTGATGCGCGACAACGCCGCCTTGCGCGATCACTATCAGCGCCGCTTCCGCCACATCCTGGTCGACGAATTCCAGGACACCAACAAGCTGCAGTACGCCTGGCTGAAGATGTTTGCCGGCCCCGGCGCGGCGATCTTCGCTGTCGGCGACGACGACCAGAGCATCTATGCCTTCCGCGGTGCGCAGGTGGGCAACATGAGTGCCTTCGAGCGCGAGTTCCGCGTCGAGCAGGTGATCAAGCTCGAGCGCAACTACCGCAGCTACGGCAACATCCTCGACGCCGCCAACGAGCTGATCTCGCACAACACCAAGCGGCTGGGCAAGAACCTGCGCACCGAGGCGGGTGCCGGCGAGCCGGTGCGCGTGCACGAGGCGACCAGTGATTTTGCAGAGGCGCAATGGTTCGTCGAGGAAGCGCAGCAGCTGCACCGCGACGGCGTGCCGCGCCACGAGATCGCGCTGCTCTACCGCAGCAACGCGCAGAGCCGGGTGCTGGAGAGTGCGCTGTTCAATGCGGGCATTCCGTACAAGGTCTATGGCGGCCTGCGCTTCTTCGAGCGCGCCGAGGTCAAGCATGCGCTGGCCTATCTGCGGCTGATCGAGAACGCCAACGACGACACCAGCTTCCTGCGCGTGGTGAACTTCCCCACGCGCGGCATCGGCGCGCGCACGCTGGAGCAGCTGCAAGACGCGGCCCGTGCGAGCGGCCGCAGCCTGGCGCAGAGCGTGGGCGCGGTGCCCGGCAAGGGCGGCGCCAACCTGCAGGCCTTCGTCGCGCTGGTCGATGCGATGCGCGAAGGCACCAGGGCCTGACGCTGCGCGAGATCATCGAGCACATGCTGCATGCCTCGGGCCTGGTCGAGTTCTACAAGACCGACAAGGAAGGCAAGGACCGGCTGGAGAACCTCGAGGAACTGGTCAACGCCGCCGAGGCCTTCGTCACGCAGGAAGGCTTCGGCAAGGACGCCGTGGCGCTGCCGGTGGACGAGCAGGGCGCCGCGGCCGTGCAGCAGGCGCCGGATGCCGAGACCGGCGAGATCATGTCGCCGCTGGCCGCCTTCCTGACGCACGCCTCGCTCGAAGCCGGCGACAACCAGGCGCAGGCCGGGCAGGATGCGGTGCAGCTGATGACGGTGCATTCGGCCAAGGGTCTGGAGTTCGATGCTGTCTTCATCACCGGCCTCGAGGAGGGGCTGTTCCCGCACGAGAACAGCCCGGCCGACCACGATGGCCTCGAGGAAGAACGCCGGCTGATGTACGTGGCGATCACGCGCGCGCGCCAGCGCCTGTACCTGAGCTTCAGCCAGACGCGGCTGCTGCACGGGCAGACGCGCTACAACGTCAAGAGCCGCTTCTTCGACGAGCTGCCAGAGGCCTGCCTGAAGTGGATCACGCCGCGCAACCAGGGCTTCGGCTCGGGCTTCGCGCGCGAGTACCAGCAGGCCTGGCAGCGGGGCTCGGGGCTGGGCTCGATCGTGGGGGCCGGCAAGGTGGAGCCGAGGCCGGCGTCGTCTTATCCGTCGGCACCGAAAGCCGCTTCATCGCATGGCTTGCGCACCGGCCAGAGCGTCTTCCACACCAAGTTCGGCGAGGGCGTGATCGTCACGCTCGAGGGCAGCGGCGAAGATGCGCGGGCGCAGGTGAACTTCGGCCGGCACGGCATGAAGTGGCTGGCCCTCTCGGTGGCCAAGCTCACGCCGGTGAACTGAGCTTCTGGCGGACTACTCCTTCGTGCTCACTGCCACCACGCGGCCGCTGCGTGGATCGACCTCGCAGCGGTAGCTGAACGGGATCAGGTTCATGCCTTGCGCGCGCTCCACCGAGCCCGCGCCGACGAGTTCGACGCGCCCGTTCTCGCCCGGCTGCACGCTGCGCGAATCGGAGCCGAAGTTGATGCGGCCCACGCGCGGATGCAGCTTCTTCAGCGCCGCCGCTGCGGCACTCTCGCAGGCCTGCGGCGAGACGTTCGTCAGATCCGGATCGAAGGGCTTCTCGGCCGAGGCGCGCTGCCCGCCCGTCTCGCGAAAGACGACGCCCGAGGTGCTGTCGTTGGCCGCGCTGTACGAGCAGCCGTAGGTGAACGAGACGCCTGCCCCGCCCGCCGCACGGTAGCGGCCCTCGCCGCGAATCGCCGTTTCGTCGTCGGCCTGCGGCGTGAGCACGCGCCGCGAAGCGACGAGCTGCACTTCCTTCGCGTCGCGGCCGCGCATGCGGCGGATGGTCTCGGCCACCTCCTGCTCACAGCGTTCGGTGGCACGGGCGACATCGGCCGCGGAGGGCTGTGCCTGCGCCGGCAAGCCGACCGACATCGCCCCGGCGGACAGGAGGAAGGCAATCACTGCGCTGCGAACCATGGAGGGCTTCCCGATCGAGGTGGAGCCTCCATTTTGCGCGAGAGGCGCACAGCCGTATCCGCTCACGGCGGGCTGCATCGGCAATGCGCATTCCCGGGCGACCCCAGGCGGCGCAAGGCTCTGCCGCGCACATCCACCGCTTGTGCACAGGGTTCTCCACTGCCACTGTGGACAAGCGGGACTCCACTTCTTCCCTAGACTGAGGCCATGAAGTCCGTGCTTTCCCTCTTGAGCTTGATGCTGGTCAGCCACTGGCGCTTGCCGCCGACGCTGGCATCGACTGGCAGCGCGTCGGCGGCTTCGAGATCGCCCGCACCGAGACGACGGTGGCGCAGTTCGCCCGCTTTGCACAAGCGACCGCAACCGTGACACGCGCCGAGCGCGCGGGCGGAGGCAGGTCTACGAGTCGGGCTGGGTGACCAAGCCCGGGTGGAACTGGCGATCGCCCTTCGGGCGACCGGCCGGCGGCGGCGAGCCTGCGGTGCATGTCGACTTCGACGAGGCGCAGGCGTTCTGCCGTTGGGCGGGCGGCCGGCTGCCCACCGACGCCGAGTGGGTGTCGGCGGCCTACACCGAGCAGCGCGAGCGGCCGCAGGCGCCCTTCGAGCGGGGGCGACGCTACGCCTTCCCGAATGGCGACCGGCCCGACGGCGCACAGTGCCTCGGCGATTGCGGCGGGGTGGCCGAGGCGCGGGCGGTGAAGCACGGCGCCCGGCTCTGGCGCGGCGCCGGCCACGCGCTGGCCGGCAGCACGCCAGCCGGCGTCAACGGGCTGCACGAGATGGGCGGCAACGCCTGGGAGTGGGTGGACGAGCCGCGCGGCGCCAGTGGCAACGCGGAGCGCCGAACGCGCGGCGGCTCGTGGTGGTACGGCGCGGCGCAGATGCGCGCCGATCATCTGCAGGGCAAGCCGGCCGACACCACGGTGGTGTACATCGGCTTTCGCTGCGCGCGCGATCGCTAGGCTGCGACACCGATCCCGATGCAGCCGAAGTGCCCGTAGTCGGCCGCGATGCGGTCGCCGGGCAGGATCTGCAGCGGCACCATGCAGGTGCCGCACGACGCGCAATCCGCTGCCCGCAGGCCGACGCCAAGCGCCGACAGTGCATTCTTCGCACGAGTAGTGCAGCGCGCCGCAGGGCCGAGGGCAAAGCGGCCACAGCAGGCGTCGTCGGCGATCAGCCGGGCCGCGCCCGCGCGGGTGAACTCCGCAGAGCGCGAATCCGGCAGTTCGAAAGCCGGGTACCGTGAAGCCACGGCCTCCAGCACCTGATCGGCACCGTACGGCGCAGCGCGAGGCGGCAGGGGTTCATCGCTGCTGCTGCGATCCGACCGGGCTTGGACAAGCGGCGTGGCCAAAGAAAAGGGGCCCGCCATCACTGACGGGCCCCTTCGATTTCTGTGGCTCCCCGACCTGGGCTCGAACCAGGGACCTACGGATTAACAGTCCGGCGCTCTACCGACTGAGCTATCGAGGAACAGAGCCTCGCATTATAGCCAGTTTTGGGCTGCTCAGAGATCGGCCTGCACCGACAGGCGCAGCGTGCGTGGCGCGAGCGGGAACAAGTACGCATGACCGAACTGGTAGGGCGACTCGCGCCAGGCACGGCGGTCGGCCACGTTGTCCACGCCGGCGCGCCACGTGAGTGCCGTACCGCTCCAGCGCGTGTCGTAACGCGCGGCGGGTCGATGCGGCTCCAGCCGCCGATCTGCGCACTGTTGTCGGGCAGCACCGGCGAGCGCTCTCCGCCACCAGGGCGCCTTGCAGCGTCAGGCCGGGCAGGGCGGCGAGGCGGTGATCGGCCTGCAGCTTCAGCGTGCGCGCCGGCACGTTGGTCGGCTCCTTGCCATCGATCGCCGGATTCGCCGAGCCTTCCACGCGCGCATGCAGCCACTGCGCGCCGGCGCGCAGCGTCCAGGCGTCGAGCTTCAGCGCAAGACCGGCCTCCAGGCCGCGGTGGCGCTGTTCGCCGTCGGGGCGGCGCACACAGGTGTCGTCGGCGTCGCAGGTGCCGAGGTCGCCGAGGCGCGGCCGGCGGATGTCGAACAGCGCGGCGTTCCAGTCGACGAGATCTGTGGTGCCACGCGCGCCGACCTCGACCTGCCGGCTGGTCTGCGTGAAGGCTTCGCCGGCGTTGCTGTAGCGCCGCCGGTTCGGCGTCACGTCCGACTCCACGCCGCGGCCCCAACTGACATAGACCAGTTGCCCTGGCGCCCAGGCGTGGCTGGCGGCCACGAAGGGCGTGGTGAATGACTGCGCGTAGTCGGTCGGGCGCGGGTCGGACGGATCGTTGCGCACGCTCTCGCGTTGCAGCCGGGTGTGGCGCACGCCCAGCCACAGCGTGTTGCGCGCGTCGAGGCGGATCGCATCGCGCAGGCTCAGCTCCGTCGAGCGTTCGTCGCGGTCGGTGTTGAAGTCGTTCGGCGCCGGGTTGGCCGGCAGGTCGGTGATGCTGCCGTCGACGTTGCCGGTGCCGCTGTAGGCAAAGGTCTGCAGTCCGAAGCGGTTCTTCACGCGGCTGTGCAGCACGCCGGTCGAAATCAGGTGCTCGATGCCGCCGATGCGCAGCGTGCCACTGAGCGTGAGGTCCAGCGCATCGGTGCGGCGGCGTTCGTTGTCGCTGCGGAAGTCGTAGAGGTCGAAGGTGCCGTTCGGGCAGTAGCGATCCGGGTAGTAGGTGCCGTTCGGCGCGGGTTCCGGATCGAAGCAGCCGAACGGAAAGGCGATGCGGTCGTCGCTGCTCAGCCGCTGCGTGGCCGCATGCGCCACGAACTTCCAGCCGTCGGCCAGCTTCTGCTGCCAGCGCAGCGAGGCCGTGTTGCCTTCGAGCACCACCGGCAGCGCCCAGGCCTGGTTGTTCAGGTTGATGCGCGGATCGACCGGGGCCGGCACGTTGCCGCCGAGCAGGCTGAAGCCCGGCACGCTGGGCTGCGACCGGCGGCTGTGCTCGATCTCGGCCTCGATCAGCGTGTCGGGGTTCAGCCGCCAGTCGGCCGCCACGGCGAAGAGATGCCGTTCGCCCTTGGCGCTGCGCACCTTCGGGTCGATCGTCGCCGCGGCGGCATTCACGCGCACGCCGAAGGCCTCGCCCGCCCCGAAACGCTGGTTGAGATCGACCGCGCCCGTCACCGTGGCCGACTCGCGCCACTCCAGCGAAGCGCGGCGGATCGGCACGTCGCTCGGCCGCTTGACGACGAAGTTCACCAGCCCGCCCGGCGCGCTGGTGCCGGCCTGCATCCCGCTGGTGCCCTTGAGCACCTCCACCTGCGCCTTGTTGTCGAGCGCGATCGAGGTCTCCGCATTGATCGGCAGGCCGTCGCGGCGGTAGTTGAAGCGGTTGTCGATGACGAATCCGCGCACCGTCAGGTAGTCCCAGTAGCCCTCGGTGTTGTAGGCGTCGCTGATCGCGGCATCGAACGAGACGAGGTCGAAAGGCGCTGCGCGCCACGATCGCGGGCCTGCTCGGTGCCGAAGACCGTGGCCTGGATCGGCGTCAGCGACAGCGGGATGTCGCCCCAGCCGGCGACGCTGGCCACCGGCGCGGTGCGGCCCTGCACGACGACGGGCGCGAGCTGCGATTCGGCGGGAGCCGGAGCGGTCTGCGCCTGCGCGGCGCTGAACGCGAGCGTGATCGCCAGCGCGAGCGGAGTTCGAGAAACGAAGTGACGGTGGTGGCGGTGAACGGATGCCATCTGGTTCCTTGACAGGTCGATGGCAGGTCGGCGGGCCGAGCCGCCGCAGAACGCGGCGCTTCGACCATGCTTCCCTGCGCGAGGATTACCTCAATCAGGTTCGAAGGGACTCTCTCAGTCGGCCGCCTCTGTCGAAGCGGACAACACCCTAGCGGATGCCGTGCGGTTGCACAGCGGGCCGGATTATCGGCCAAAAGCAAAGGCCCGCCGGAGGCGGGCCTTGCGGTCGATGGGGCCCGGTGGCCTCAATCGAAGGTCGGCGTCTCCACGCCCAGCACCTTGTGCAGCTTCGGGCTGGTGGTGGTGTACTGCAGGTGGATGCGCTTCTCCGGGAAGATGTACGGCGCGGCCGCAAACGCCGCCAGCGCCGCCTCGTGGAAGCCCGAGAGGATCAGCTTCTTCTTGCCCGGGTAGGTGTTCACGTCGCCCACCGCGAAGATGCCCGGCGTGCTCGTCTCGAACTTCTCGGTATCGACGACGATCTGCTTGCGCTCGATGTTCAGGCCCCACTCGGCGATCGGGCCGAGCTTGGGGCTCAGGCCGAAGAAGATGAGCAGCATGTCCATCGGCACCACGCGCGTGACGCCGTCGCCACCGGTGACCTTCACGCCGGTCATGCGGCCGTCGCGTTCCTCGATGCCGGTGATCTGGCCGACGATGAACTGCATCTCGTAGGCCTCGCACAGCTCACGCATCTTCGCCACGCTGGCCGGTGCGGCACGGAAGCCGTCGCGGCGGTGGATCAGGATGACGCTCTCCGCCTTGTTCGGGCCGTCCTGCACGAAGTTCAGCGTCCAGTCGAGCGCCGAATCACCGCCGCCGACGATCACCGTGTTCTTGCCGGCAAACTGCGCCGGGTTCTTCACGCGGTAGAAGACCTGCTTGTCGTCGTAGGCCTCGATGCCGTCGACCTTCAGCGTGCGCGGCTGGAACGAGCCCACGCCGCCGGCGATGAAGATCGTCTTGGTCAGGAAGCGTGTGCCCTTGCTGGTCTCGACGTAGAAGCGGCCGTCGTCCTGCTTCTGCACCACGGTCACTTCCTGGCCGTAGTGATGCGTCGCGCCGAAGGGCTCGATCTGCTTGAGCAGGTTGTCGGTGAGTTCCTTGCCGGTGCACACCGGCACGGCCGGGATGTCGTAGATCGGCTTGTCGGGGTACAGCTCGATGCACTGGCCGCCGGGGTAGGGCAGCGAGTCGATGATGTGCGCCTTGATCTCGAGGAGGCCGAGCTCGAAGACCTGGAACAGGCCCACCGGGCCGGCTCCGACGATCACCGCATCGGTCTCGATCGGGCCTTCGTGAGCACCGGCGGTGCGAGCCACTTCGTCGTTCAACTTCGGTTCCATGCTGTGGGCGGCCCGGCGGGCCGCATTGCGGTTACTTGATCAGCTGATCGAGCTTGCCCGTGCGGTCCTTCCACTCCTCGGCGTCGGGCAGCGGCGACTTGCGCTTGGTGATGCTGGGCCACTTCTTGGCGGTCGGCATTCAGCTTGATCATGTGTTGCTGATTGCCGGGCACGTCCTCCTCGGGGACGATGGCGTTCACCGGGCACTCGGGGATGCAGACGGCGCAGTCGATGCACTCGTCGGGGTCGATGGTCAGGAAGTTCGGGCCTTCGCGGAAGCAGTCGACCGGACACACGTCGACGCAGTCGGTGTACTTGCAGCGGATGCAGGATTCGAGAACGACGTGGGTCATGGAATTTCGACTCTTGGCGGGTGGGAATGCGGCCGGATGCCGGGCAGACCCGCGATTTTAGGCGCTCAGGGTTTCCGCTTGTTCTTGACCGGTCTCAAGCCGCACGGTTTCCGTGCGTCGGCGCGACACCGGTGCCACCGCCGCGGCTCCGGCGCCGACCGTCACCACCGTCGGCCGGCCGGCGTGCAGCACGCTGGCGCGGCCCAGCGTGGCCACGGTGTGGCTGCTGGCCAGCGCATCCGGCCAGCCGGCCCGCGACACCACGCTGACCGGCGCATCGGCCGCCCAGCCCGCCTCGCGCAGCCGGCGCGCCAGCGCGCCCAGCTGCTTGCCAGCCATGTAGAACACCTCGGTGTCGGCGCTGTGGCCGCCCTGCAGCGCGCCTTCGCGCGTCATCGCGGTGGTCAACGCCACGCTGCGGCCGTTGCCGCGGCGGGTCAAGGGCCGCTTCGTGTCGGCGGCAGCGGCCAGCGCGGCGGTCACGCCGGGCACAACCTCACTGTCGATGCCAGCCTCGTCCAGCGCCTGCAACTCTTCCTCGAGCCGGCCGAAGACGCTCGGGTCACCGCCCTTCAGGCGCACGACCAGCGCCGACTCGCGCGCATGGCGCACCAGCAGCGCATTGATCGTCGCGGCCCGTGCTGTCGGCGAAGCCGCGCTTGCCCACGTGCACCCAGTTTGCCCGGGGGGCGAGCTCGCGCAGCGCCGGGTCGGTCAGCGCATCGAACAGCACCGCGTCGGCCTGCGCCAGCAGCCGCGCGCCGCGCAGCGTGATCAGGTCGGCCGAACCGGGCCCGGCACCGACGAAGGCGACACGTCCCATGGTCAGGCCGCCGCGCGCACCAGCAGTGCGCCGCTGGTGCGGTTGCTGGCCGGGTCGACGACGATCAGCGCACCGCCCACCCGGTTGGTCTCGTAGCTCTCCACCGGCAGCGGCTGCTGCACCTCCACCGTCACGTGGCCGATTTCGTTGACGGCCAGCTCGTGGGCGTCGGTTTCCTGCAGCGTGTGGATGTCGAGCCGGTGCTCGATGGCGCTGATGCGCGCCTGCACCCAGCGGTTGCCGTGGCGCACCCAGTACTTGCGGCCGACCACGGCGGGTTCGGTGTCCAGCCGGGCCAGCGTGGCATTGAAGCGCTGTGAGGCCTGCACGGTCTGCGGCGTGGCGATCCAGTCGCCGCGCGAGACGTCGAGCTGGCGATCCAGCACGATGCCGGCCGATTGGCCCGCGGCCACTTCGTCGACCACCGCGCCGGCCGGGCGCACTTCGGCCACGGTGGCCGTCTCGCCGCTCGGAAAGAGCTGCACCGCATCGCCGGCCTTCACGCGGCCGTGGGCCACACGGCCCCACAGCGTGCGCGCGGCTGGTTGCCGGTGCCTTCGCCTTCGCGGGCCACGTACTGCACCGGCACGAGCAGATCGCCGTCCTTGCGCTCCTGCGCGGTGGGCAGGCTCTCCAGCACCTGCAGCAGCGAGGGGCCGTCGTACCAGCTCGCGGCCAGCGGCTGCGTCACGTTGTCGCCACGCAGCGCCGACACCGGCACGATGGCGGCCACGCGGATGCCAGCCGCTTCGGCGAAGCCGAGCAGCGCGTCGTGCACGGCCCCGTAGGCCTGCGCCGGATCGGCCACCGCATCGAGCTTGTTGACGGCGAAGACGATGCTCGGCACGCGCAGCAGGTGGGCCAGCAGCGCATGGCGACGAGTTTGAGGAAGCAGATCGACGCGTCGATCTGCAGGCGGCAGCAGCTCGTTGTTCGCCTTGGCCGTATCGAGCTTGGTGATGTCCACCAGCACCACGGCGGCATCGCTGCCCGCCGCGGCGGTGACCATGTTGCGGGTGTACTGCTCGTGGCCCGGCGCGTCGGCGATGATGAACTTGCGTGCCTTGGTGGCGAAGTAGCGGTAGGCGACGTCGATCGTGATGCCCTGTTCGCGCTCGGCTTCCAGCCCGTCGGTGAGCAGGCTGAGATCGATCGGCGCGCCGGCGGCCTTCTTCTCCAGCGTGTCGAGCTGGTCGGCGAGGATCGCGCGGCTGTCGAACAGCAGCCGGCCGATCAGCGTGCTCTTGCCGTCGTCGACGCTGCCGGCGGTGAGGAAGCGCAGCGCGCGGTGATCCTTCGGGGTGGTCGCGGCAGTCATCAGAAATACCCTTCCTTCTTGCGGCGCTCCATCGAGGCATCCGAGGTGCGGTCGTCCATGCGTGTGGCGCCGCGCTCGCTGACCGTCACCTTCAGCGTCTCGGCGACGATGTCGGTGGCGGTGGCGGCATCGCTTTCCACCGGGCAGGTGCAGGTCATGTCGCCCACGGTGCGGAAGCGCACCTGCGCGGTCTCCACCGTTTCGCCGGCCTCTGGCGGGGTCACGTCGGTCAGCGGCACCAGCAGGCCCTTGCGGCGGATCACCTCACGATCGTGCGCGTAGTACAGGTTCGGCAGCGGGATGTTCTCGCGGGCGATGTACAGCCACACGTCGAGCTCGGTCCAGTTGCTGATCGGGAAGGCGCGCATGTGCTCGCCGGGGCGGATGCGCGTGTTGAACAGCGTCCACAGCTCCGGGCGCTGCTCCTTGGGCTGCCACTGACCGAAGCTGTCACGGTGGCTGAAGATGCGCTCCTTGGCGCGCGCCTTTTCCTCGTCACGCCGCGCGCCGCCGAGCAGCACGTCGAAGCGGTGCTCCTCGATGGCTTCGAGCAGCGTCACCGTCTGGTGGCCGTTGCGCGATTCGAGCGGGTGCGCCGGGCGCACCGTGCCGCGCTTGATGGAATCCTCCAGGTGGCCGACGACCGGGCGCTCGCCCATCTCGGCCACGCGGCGGTCGCGGAACTCGATCACCTCGGGGAAGTTGTGGCCGGTGTCCACGTGCAGCAGCGGGAAGGGCAGCTTGCCCTTGTAGCTGCCGTCGGCCCGGCGGCTCTTGAAGGCCTTCTCGGCCAGGCGCAGCACCACGCACGAATCCTTGCCACCGGAGAACAGCAGCGCCGGGCGCTCGAAGGCAGCGGCAGTCTCGCGCAGGATGAAGATCGCCTCCTCCTCCAGCCAGTCGAGGTGGGTGTGGTCCAGCTCGGGCAGCAGCTGGTCGATGCTCGTTCGCGCATTCATCGCGGGGCTCCGATCTCGGAATTCGCGGACACCGGGGCGTCCTTCACGTGCAGGCCGCATTCCTTGGCCTTCTCGTCTTCCCACCACCACCGGCCGGCGCGGAAGGGCTCGCCCACCGCGATGGCGCGCGTGCACGGCGCGCAGCCGATGCTGGGCATGAATTCGTCGTGCAGCGGGTTGAAGGGCACGTCGTGCGTGGCGATGTAGTGCCACACGTCGGCCCAGCTCCAGTCGGCCAGCGGATTGAACTTGATGCGGCCCTTGTCGTCCGGCTCGCTGAAGGGCACCACCGCGCGCGTGTCCGACTGCTCGCGGCGCAGCCCGGTCACCCAGGCGCTGGCGCCGGCCAGCATGCGCGCGAGCGGCTCGAGCTTGCGGATCGCGCAGCACTGCTTGCGCAGATCGATGCTCTCGTACATCGCCTTGTCGCCATGCGTCTTGACGAAGTGAATCACCGATTCCTGCGCCGGCTTGAACACCTCCACCGCCAGGCCGTAGCGCTGCTCGATGCGCGGGATCAGCGCCACCGTCTCGGCGTGCAGCTGCCCGGTCTCCAGCGTGGCCACCGCGATCGGCAGCGCATGGCGGGCGATCAGGTCGGTGATTACCATGTCCTCGGCGCCGAGGCTGGTGGCCTGCACGATGCGGCCGGCGTGTTCGGTCGCGGCGCTCTGCAGCACCGCCACCGCATGGGCCACACGCTCGTCGAAGCCGGCGGTGGCGCGGGCGTAGAGGGCGATCGCGCTCATATCGCGGCTCCCGCGTTGACGAATTCGGCGGCCTTCGACACCGCCTGCTCCGCTGCGCCCGGCTTGGCGAACAGCGGCCGGTTGTCGGCGGTGTCGCCCTGGTAGTGCGCGGGGAAGAAGGCCAGCGCGCGCTGCGCCGCATCGATCGACTGATCGGCGCGCAGCACCGCCGCATCGAAGCCGGTGCGCGCCAGCAGCGGCACCATGTCGACCAGCACCTCGCCGGTGGCGCGCAGCTCGCCGGCGAAGCGGTAGCGCGAGCGCAGCAGCCGGCATCGGCTGTAGGCGCGGCCGTCCACCCACTTCGGGAAATGCAGCGCCACCAGGCCGAAGCGCGGCAGGTCGGCCGCCACGGCTTCCACCTCGTCGTCGTTGGCGAGCTTCAGGCCCACCGGCACGCCTTGCGGCCAGTGCGCGCGCACGGCGTGCCACTGCACCGAGTCGAGCAGCAGGTACGGGTCGGGATTGATGCTGACCGGCGGGCCGTCTTCGCCCCCGAGGGCGTGCCAGCGGTCCTTGTGGATGTCGATGAATCGCATGGGGTCGTCCTCGCGCTCAGGCAGCGTGCGCAGTGGCGCGGCGCACCGCATTGGCCGGCGCCTTGAAGGGCTCGATGCCGATGCGGCGCACGGTGTCGATGAAGCGCTCGCCGCTCGTGCGCTGCGCCTTGTAGGTCTCGATCACGGCCTCGAGCGCATCGGCCACCTCGTCGGCCGCGAACGACGGGCCGATCACCTTGCCCGGCACCGAAGTGCCCGACAGCGTCGAACCATCCGAGCCGCCCAGCGACACCGGTACCACTCCTTGCCGTCCTTGTCGACGCCGAGGATGCCGATGTGGCCGCTGTGATGGTGGCCGCAGGAGTTGATGCAGCCGCTGATGTGCAGGTCGATGTCGCCGATGTCGTCCTGCTCGTCGAGATCGGCAAAGCGCTCGGTGATCTCGGCGGCGATCGGGATCGAGCGCGCATTGGCCAGCGCGCAAAAGTCGCCGCCAGGGCAGGCGATCATGTCGGTCAGCAGGCCGATGTTGGGGCTCGCGAAGCCAGCGTCCTTGGCGGCGTGCCACAGGGCTTCGGAGTTCGCTCTCGCGCACCCAGGGCAGCAGCAGGTTCTGGTCGTGCGTCACGCGCAGTTCGCCATGGCTGTGGCGGTCGGCCAGCAATGCGGCGGCGTCCATCTGCGCGGCGGTCACGTCGCCCGGCGCCCGGCCGGCGCGCTTGAGCGACAGCGTCACCGCGCGGTAGCCGGGGAGGCGGTGGGCATGCACGTTGCGCTGCAGCCAGCGGGCGAAGGCGCCAGTGGCGTTCGCCGGCCGGGCCGGGGCTGCACCCGCTTCGCTCACGCCCTCGGGCAGCACGAAGCTGGCCTTCACGCGCTCGAGTTCCGTTTCGGGGATGCGGTGTGCGGCGCCGTCGACGTCGTCGGCGAGGATGTGGGCGAATTCGGCTTCGACCGCATCGATGAACTTCTGGCCCTCGGCCTTCACGAGGATCTTGATGCGCGCCTTGTAGGCGTTGTCGCGGCGGCCGTAGCGGTTGTAGACGCGCACGATCGCCTCGATGAAGAGCAGGATCTCCTGCCAGGGCAGGAACTCGCGCACCACCGTGGCGATGATCGGCGTGCGGCCCATGCCGCCGCCGACGAGCACCTTGAAGCCGACCTCGCCGCGTTCGTTCTTCGCGAGCTGCAGGCCGATGTCGTGCCAGGCGATCGCCGCGCGGTCTTCGGCGGCGCCGCTGACGGCGATCTTGAACTTGCGCGGCAGGAAGGCGAACTCCGGGTGCAGCGTGCTCCACTGGCGCAGCAGCTCGCAGTACGGGCGCGGGTCGACGATCTCGTCCGGCGCCACGCCGGCCAGCGCATCGCTGGTGATGTTGCGGATGCAGTTGCCGCTGGTCTGGATGCCGTGCATGTCGACGTCGGCGAGCAGGTCCATCACGTCGGCGCTCTTGACCAGCGGGATCCAGTTGAACTGGCAGTTCTGCCGCGTCGTGAAGTGGGCATAGCCGCGGTCGAACTCGCGGGCGATGCGTGCGAGCCGGCGCAGCTGGTTCGAGGCCAGCGCGCCGTAGGGCACGGCGATGCGCGCCATCGGCGCGTGGCGCTGGATATACCAGCCGTTCTGCAGGCGCAGCGGGCGGAACTCGTCGTCGCCGAGCGTGCCGGCGAGGTTGCGCTCGAGCTGGTCTCGGAACTGCGCGGCGCGCTGGTGGACGAACAGGCGGTCGAATTCGGTGTAGCGGTACATCTCAGTGGATCACTTTCAGTCCGGCGGTCACGAGCGCGGCGCACAGCAGGCCGCGCACCAGCTTCTCGGGCATCTTTCGGGTGAGCTGCGCGCCGATCCAGATGCCGGGCACGCTGCCGATCAGCAGCGCGCCGAGCAGCGCCCAGTCGACGTGGCCCAGCGTGGCGTGGCCGATGCCGGCCACGAACGTCAGCGGCACGGCATGCGCGATGTCGGTGCCGACCACGCGGTGCGATTCCAGCCGCGGGTAGAGCAGCATGATCAGCGTGGCGCCGATGGCGCCGGCGCCGATCGAACTGAGCGACACCAGCACGCCGAGGATCAGGCCGCACAGCACCGTCAGCCAGGCCTTGCGGCGCTCGGGAATCCATCGCTCCAGCCGCAGGCCCACCAGTGCCGAGGCGCTTCGGTAGGCCACCACCACGGCGGTCAGCAGCAGCGCGATGCCCAGAGAAAGGTCAGCGCGCTGGCCCAGCCTTTGGTGATGCCGGTCTGGTGCATCAGCGCCACCATCGCCAGCGAGCCCGGAATGCTGCCGGCGAGCAGCAGCGCGGTGATGCGCCACTGCACGTGGCCGGCGTTGTGGTGAGAGACCGAGCCGGCGGTCTTGGTCAGCGCGGCGAACCACAGGTCGGTGCCGATGGCCACGGCCGGGTTCAGCTTGAACACCGACAGCAGCAGCGGCGTCATCAGCGAGCCGCCGCCGACGCCGGTCATGCCGACGATGGCACCGACGCCGAAGCCGCTGAGAATCGCAATCCAGTCCATGGGGCGCCAGGAAGTTGAAACGGCCGCCGGAGGCAGCCGATGGGGCACTGTAGGCAGCCTCTATATATATGAGAAGAACTTTCTTGTTTGTTGTTTATGCTTGATGAGAATAAAGAAGGGCTGAATGCCGGTCGGCGCGCGTGGCTCGGCTGGGCGCTGGCGGGTTCGGCCAGCTGGCTGGCAGGCTGCCAGAGCGCGCCGGTCGCCCCGCCGCCAGTAGTCGTCGCCGAGCCGCCCCCGGCCATCCCGCCCGCGCCCCCGGCGCCGCCCAAGCCGCCGCGCATCGGCCTGGCGCTCGGCGGCGGCGCGGCGCGCGGCTTCGCCCACATCGGCGTGATCCAGGCACTGGAAGAAAGCGGCATCCGGCCGGATCTGGTGGTCGGCACCTCGGCGGGCAGCCCGGTGGCGGCGCTCTATGCGTCCGGCAAGCGCCCGGCGGAGTTGATCCGCCCGGCCGATTCGATGGACGAAGCATCGATCACCGACTGGGCCTTCCCCGGCCGCGGTCTGATCCGCGGCGAGGCGCTGGCGCGCTTCGTGCGCGAACACACCGGCGCGAAGAACATCGACCAGATGGCGCTGCCGCTGGGCATCGTGGCCACCGATCTCGACTCCGGCGCGCCCATCCTGTTCCAGCGCGGCGATGCCGGGCTGGCGGTGCGCGCCTCGAGCGCGGTGCCGGCGGTGTTCCAGCCGGTGCGCATCGGCGACCGCGAATACGTGGACGGCGGCCTGGTCTCGCCGGTGCCGGTGCGCTTCGCGCGGCAGATGGGCGCCGAGGTCGTCATCGCGGTCGACATCTCCGCGGCACCGGAAGGTGCGGGCACGGGCGACGCGCTGCGCATGCTGCTGCAGACCTTCGCGATCATGGGTCGCAGCATCAACCAGTTCGAGCTGCGCGATGCCGACGTGGTGCTGCGCCCGCGGCTGCCGGGTGTCTCAGGCGCCGACTTCGCCGCGCGCAAGCGCGTGATCCAGGCTGGGCGCGAGGCCGCGCTGGCGGCGCTGCCCGATCTGCGCGCCAAGGTGGCGGCGAAGATGCACTGAGCGCGGCGCCGCCTTCAGCCGCGCGGCGCCATCGCCCGCAGCCGCGGCGCCCAGCCGGCGATGTGCCCGAGGCACCACAGCGCAAGAAAGCGCTGCCGCTCGACGCGGTCGAAGTGGCCGGTGGTCGCCACCTCGGCGGCGAGGTAGCCGAACTCGCTGCGTTCGTCCTGCAGTTCGTCGAGGTCGGTGCCTTCGGGCAGCAGCGCGGCCTCCGCCGCGAAATGCTCGTTCGCGAGCGCCTTCAGGCGCTCGACGGTGGCCTCGAAGGCGCGCGCGGCATCGTCGCCCGCGCCGCATTGCGCCGCGAGTTCGTCGCACAGCTGCAGCATCGCCGCATGCTGTGCATCCAGCACCGCATGGCCGGTGCGATAGCCCTCGTTCCACGGCGTGAGCTGCGGCCGCAGCGCGGCTTCGGCGGTGTCCATCGGATCAGAACCCCAGTGATTCGACCATCGCCACCAGGTCGGCGAAGCTCGCCGCCTTGAGCTTGTCGGCCAGCGCCGTCTTGTCCAGCCCCTCGCAGTCGAAGGACGTCAACTCGACTTCCATCGCCAGTTCGCGGATCTCCAGCGTCGACATGAAGCCGATGCCGCACAGATGCACGAGGCACTGCCGCTCCGGCTCGCACAGCGGCACGCCATGCGCCTTCATCAGTTCCAGGTAGCGCTCGGCCGTGCGGTTGATCTTGCCGCTGATCAGCATGGTGTTCTTCTGGCCGGCGGTGAGGATGGCCAGCGGCGGGCCGAAGAAGATCGGCGTCTTGCCGACGTTTCGCGTCTGCTCCTCGCGCGTCAGCGCAGGGGCGACCCAGGTCGGGTCGCCACGCTCGGGCGGAGACTCGGTCTCGTCAAGCGACCGCCGCGGATCCGGCTCCGCCGGTCCGCCGGCGGCGCCCCTTGAGGGGGTGCGCCGAAGGCGCTGCGGGGGTGGTCCATGTCAGTGCGCGATCGGGTGCGTCTTCTCCCAGCTCGCATCCTTCATGCCCCGCGGCAGCTGCGGCGGCGTTTCGGGCTGCAGCTGGATGAAGCCGCGGTTGCGCTGGCCGTCCTGCACGTTGTGCGGGTTGTGGCATTCGGTGCAGGTGAACCAGCGCTTCTTGCCGGTGCTGGTGAAGTCGCCGATGCGCTTGCCGTGGATGCCGTCGCGCCAGTCGCGCAGCTTGTCGCCGTGGCACTTGCCGCACAGCAGCTGCGACTGCTCGATGCTGATCGGATCGCCGTAGTGGTCGACCAGCATGTTGCGCTTGGTGGTGTGATGGCACTCCAGGCACCAGATGCGGCCGCGGCCGTGCTGCAGGTCCTTCGCGTCGGGCAGCATCGCTTCCATGGTCGGGATCGGCACCGGCTTGTTGGTCTTCGGAAAGCCGGGCGGGAAGGTGCCGTTGTGGCAGGCGGTGCCGCACTGGGCGAGAAACTGCAGCTTGTCGGCGCGCGGCTTCACCACCGCCAGGTGCTCGGGGATGTCGAGCTGCGGCATCTTGCCCATCGGCACCGTGCCGTCGTACGGATCGCCGTACCACAGCGCCGCACCGGTGACGGGCGAGCACTTCACGTTCGGCAGGCCGGGCTTGATCTCGCGCTTGACCACCTCCGAGGCGCCCTTGCGGCTCTCGAAGCAGATCTCTTCCTTCTTCTCGGCGCCTTGGGCAAAGGCGGAGGCGGCGCCGAAGCAGCAGGCCAGC
The DNA here is from genome assembly GCA_007994965.1 of Piscinibacter aquaticus. GTDB lineage: Bacteria > Pseudomonadota > Gammaproteobacteria > Burkholderiales > Burkholderiaceae_C > Piscinibacter > Piscinibacter aquaticus. The sequence goes on from VOPW01000001.1 coordinate 978,660, forward strand.
AGCAGGGCAGGGACGACGATGAACTTCTTCATGGCGCTCTCCTTCACTGCGCCGCCGCAGCCGGGGCTGCGCCGTACTTGATGTCGCCCAGCAGGATGCCTATGGCGCCCTTGAGCAGGATGGTCAGGATGAAGAAGCCGAAGGCCCAGATGCCCAGCGTCATCAGCCACTCGACGAAGGTCGGGAAATACTCCGTCACCTCGCCGATCGGCGAGGGATGAAGCCCGGCACCACGGGCCCATGCCCTTCTCGATCCAGATGCCGGCGAAGGCCATCGCGCAGACGATCGGCAGCTTGCCCATGTCGTTGCGGATCGAAGGGATCAGCAGCAGCACGAACGACACCACCATCAGCACGACGGCGCTCCAGAACCACGGCACCGGGCTGGTCAGGCCGTGCAGGCCGAACATCAGGTAGTACAGGCCGTTGGCATGCTCGGTGCGGGCGTAGAGCTCGACGACGACCTCCGACAGCGTCAGGAAGATCGCGATGCCCAGGCACCCGGTGACGATGGTCGCGAGCAACTGGATCGCGCTGTCCTCGATCCAGAAGTTCGTGTTCTTCCGGATGATCAGGAAGGCGATGATGATCAGTGCCGGGCCGGCCGCGAAGGCGGTCGCGATGAAGCGGATCGGCATCATGCTGTGGAACCACATCGGCCGCGCCGGGTTGGTGGCCAGCAGGAAGGCGGTGACGGTGTGGATCGACAGCGCCCACACGATGGACACGTACACCAGCGGCATGAAGATCTTCCTGTTCACCGGCTTGCCGGTGTACTTCGAGTACAGGTACCAGAAGCCGACGACGGTGTTGAGGATCAGGTAGCCGTTGAGCACCAGCACGTCCCAGCCGAGCATCGAGCTGAAGCTGTAGATGCCGAAGGGCGGCACCATGTGCCACAGCCGATCCGGCCGGCCCATGTGGGCGAAGACGAACATCATCACCATGATCACCGCCGAGATGGCCAGCATCTCGCCGAGCACGGTGACCTTGTGCATGCCCTCGTGGTGATAGACGTAGGCCGGGAAGACGATGGTCACCGCCCCGGCGGCCACGCCGACGAGGAACACCAGGTTGGCAAGGTACAGGCCGTCGTGGATCTGGCTCGTCATGCCGGTGACGATCAGGCCTTCGGTGTTCTGCAGCCAGTACACGTAGAGCATGCCGACGATGAGCACGGCCAGCGCGCCCATCCAGGCGTAGAACTTCGTGCCGCCCTTGAGCACGTAGCGCACATAGTCGGAGACGAATCTGAGCAGCATGGTCGTCTCCTCAGTCGTAGAAGTAGAAGAACTTCGGGAAGGTGTTCGCCTCGGCCTTCAGCCGGAACACGTTCTTGCGCGCCAGCACCTTGCTGACCTCGCTCTCCGGGTCGAGCAGGTTGCCGAACTTGCGCGCGCCGACCGGGCAGACCTCCACGCAGGCCGGGTAGCGGCCGTGCCGCGTGCGCTGCAGGCACCAGTGGCACTTCTCGACGACGCCGCGCATGCGCGGGCGGTTGCCGAGGTAGTGCGTGACCGGGTTCATGTCCTGCTTGGGCAGGACCGGCGTGGTCAGGTTGAAGCGCCGTGCCCAGTAGGGGCAGGCGTTCATGCACATCTTGCAGCCGATGCACCAGTTGTAGTCGATCACTACCGGGCCATCGGCCTCGCGGTAGGTGGTGCGCACCGGGCAGACCTTCACGCAGGGCGGCTTCTCGCACTGCATGCACGCGATCGGCATGTAGGTGGCGTCTGCCTCGGGCACCTTCTCCGGCGTGTAGTGGTACTGGCCTTCCAGCACCGGCCGGCCGGCGTGTAGGCATTGCCGCCGACCTGGATGCCCAGTCCTTCGGGATAGCCCTGGCCCATCTTCTGGGCGTCGAACTGGCCGCGCTCCATGCGCAGCACCTGGATCCACTCGATGCGCTCGCCCGGACGCTCGCCGCGCGACTGGTTGTTCTCCTCGACGCAGGCCTTCACGCAGCGCCGGCAGCCGATGCACTTGCGGATGTTCAGCGCATAGCCCATCAGCATGCCGGGCTGGGCCGGTGTGGTGTCCACCGAGACCGCCTTGCCGTACTCCTGCGAGTAGCGCTTCTCCAGGCGCAGCCGCGCTTCCTGCTTCTCCTGGTCCGTCATCAGACGGTAGTTCTTCTGGAAGTGTTCGGCCCATTCGACGGCCGCCTTGGCTTCGTTGGACGCCGCCATCAGGGTGGCCGTGCCCATCAGCGACGACAGGCTGAGCATGCCGCTCGAGCGCAGGAAACTCCGCCGTGACGGCTGGCTCGACGCGCCGTCCGGGGTGAGGGCTGAGGTTGACACGTTGCTGCTCCCAGGCCCGGCGTCGCAGCGCCCAGGGCCGACCGAGGTTGTGAGGACTCGGTCACATTCTGGGAGGGTATTCCCGGGGGCTGCTTGTGTCGTGTCAAGGTCGCTCGAAAGAAGGCGACGCCAGCAAATGCCCCAAAGAAAAGGCCCGGAGAACCGGGCCTTGGAAGGTACCTGGAGGTACCGAGGAGACAACCTTTCAGGGAGACCGCCGGCTCTCGCTGGCGGCATCACATAGATCGGGCACTCCCCGGTTAGTTCAAGCCGGCCACAATTCTTTGCATTCCGGCTCGAGACCCCGAGGGTGCGGCTCAGGCAGCGCGCTTGGCCTTCGGCGTGGCGGCTTGCGTGGCCTTCACGGCGGTGCTGGTCACGGCCTGGAAGTTGGCTTCGGCCACTTCGGCGGCCTGCTTGGCGGCCTTGTGCACGCTTTCGTAGGCGTTGTTGGCGGCGGCCACGGCCGACTTCACCAGGGCGACGGCGTTCTCGGTGCCGGCCGGCGCGTTCTTGACGGCGGTGTCGACCACGGCCATGAACTTCTTCTGGGTGTCGGCAGCGGTCTCTTCGGCGACCTTGGCCACTTCGGCGTTGGTGACGGCGGCGATGTCGTACAGGTGGCGGCTGTAGGCGGCGGCCTTCTCGGCAGCGGGTTGCAGCAGGCCGGCCTGCAGGGCGAACAGCTCCTGCGCGTCCTTGACCGACAGGGCAGCCTTGGTGGTGTCGGCGCTCTCGGCCAGCGCGGTCTTGGCGACCTGCATGTTCAGCTCGATCAGCTTCTCGACGCCCTCGAAGGCCTTGTTCGTCAGACCGAACAGGGTTTCGACGTTGGCCTTGTTGGCGGCGATGACTTGTTCAGCGGTCAGGAAGGACATGGAACTCTCCATTGAGGGGTGGAACTGGATTCGCTGCATCTTTGTTGCAGTGCAGCATGGGCGGAAGTATATGCGCGCCGGCCGCCCTTTCAAGTCCTTTTGCTGCAGTGCATCAAACTTAGAGGGGTTTTTCTACGCCGAGCCGGCTTGCGCGCCCGGCGGCAGAATCCGGCCGGCCGATGCAAGCCTTCCACTCCGACCATTTCGTGCTGCCGCTGCCGCCGGGGCACCGCTTCCCGATGCCGAAGTACCGGCTGTTGCGCGAGCGCATCGAGGGCGACGCGGGCTTCCAGCTGCGGGAGTCGCCGCCGGCCAGCGAGGGCGAGCTGGCGCTGGCGCACGACCCCGCCTACATCACGGCGGTGTTCGAGGGCACGCTGGCGCCGGCGCTGCAGCGCGAAATCGGCTTTCCGTGGAGCGAGCGCATGGTCGAGCGATCGCGCCGCTCGGTGGGCGCGACCATCGCCGCCGCGCGCGCCGCGCTGGCCGAGGGCGTGGCCGCCAACCTGGCCGGTGGCACCCACCACGCCAGCGCCGACAAGGGCGGCGGCTACTGCGTCTTCAACGATGCGGCCGTGGCCGCACGGCTGATGCAGGCCGAGTGGCACCGCCGACACGGCAGCGCCGCCGGCGGATTGCGCGTGGCAGTGATCGATCTGGACGTGCACCAGGGCAACGGCACCGCGGCAATCTTCCGCGACGCCCCGACCGTCTTCACGCTGTCGCTGCACGGCGCGAAGAACTTTCCGTTCCGCAAGGAAGCGAGCGACCTCGACGTCGAACTGCCCGACGGCTGCACCGACGAGCCGTACCTCGCCGCGCTCGATGCCGCGCTGGCCGAGCTGTGGGCGCGCCACCGCGGCGGTGCGCCCGGCCTCGTCTTCTACGGCCGGTGCCGATCCGCACGAGGGCGATCGGCTCGGGCGCCTGAAGCTCAGCGCCCAGGGCACGGCCGAGCGCGACCGGCGCGTCTTCGCCGCCTGCCGCGAGCGCGGCATCCCGGTCGCGGTGAGCATGGCCGGCGGCTACGGCCACGACATCGGCGTCACCGTCGAGATCCAGCGCCGCACGCTGCTGGAGGCGCTGACCAGCTGGCGACAGTGGAACGCACGGGGTGCGTGGAACAATCCGGCGCCATGAGTTCCAGACCGCATCCCGAACCGCGCAGCGCCTACAGGCACTTCCGCCCGATCCAGACGCGCTGGGCCGACAACGATGCCTACGGCCACGTCAACAACGTCGTCTACTACGCCCTGGTTCGACACGGCGGTCAACGGCTACCTGATCGAGGCCGGCGCGCTCGACATCCATGCCGGCGAGACCATCGGCCTGGTGATCGAGACGCGCTGCAACTACTTTGCCTCGCTGGCCTTCCCGCAGCAGGTCGAGGCCGGGCTGCGCGTGGCGCACGTCGGCCGCAGTTCGGTGCGCTACGAGGTCGGCCTGTTTGCCCACGACGCGCCCGAGGCGGCGGCCGCCGGCCACTTCATCCATGTCTACGTCGACCGGCACACACGCCGGCCGGTGGAGCTTCCCGCGGCGCTGCGCGCCGCCCTGCAACCCCTGATCGTCCCCGCATGACCGACACCGCCACCACCCGCGCCGTCGACGAGGCCATCACCTCGCGCCGATCGATCCGCGCCTACCTGCCCACGCCGGTGCCGCGCGAGACGATCGAGGAGATCCTGCGCGTGGCCGCACGCGCACCCTCGGGCACCAACACGCAGCCGTGGAAGGTGCACGTGCTGACCGGCGCCGCGAAGGAGCGCCTGAGCGCCGCCATCAAGGCCGCCTTCGACGATCCTGCCGAGCGCGCTCGACACACCGAGGAGTACGCCTACTACCCGACGCAGTGGCAGTCGCCCTACATCGACCGCCGCCGCAAGGTGGGCTGGGATCTGTACGGGCTGCTCGGCATCGGCAAGACCGACAAGGAGCGCATGCACGCGCAGCATGGCCGCAACTACGCCTTCTTCGATGCGCCGGTCGGCCTGATCTTCACGATCGACCGCGTGATGCAGCAGGGCAGCTGGCTGGACTACGGCATGTTCCTGCAGAACATCATGGTCGCCGCACGAGGACGCGGCCTGGACACCTGCCCGCAGGCGGCATTCACGCAGTTCCACCGCATCATCGAGGCGCAGCTCGGCCTCGGTGCCGACGAGATGGTGGTGTGCGGCATGTCGCTCGGCCACGCCGATCCGAACGCCATCGAGAACACGCTGGTCACCGAGCGCGAGAGCGTCGAGGGTTTCACCCGGTTCCACGGCTGAGCGCGGAGGCGGGCCGGTCCCTAGAATCGCGCCGGGCTGGAGAAGCCGCCGCGACGCCTCGATCGCGGGGCGCCGAGGGGGCCTCATGACACTGCTGGGAATTCCATTCGACTTCGTGCTGTTCGCGCTCACGCTGCTGGGCGTGGCCGCACTGCATCACCACGCCCTAAAGGTCGCCATCGGCGGCGCGCTGGCGGTGACTCTGTTCCAGCTGCTGGTCACCGGCTTCAAGGCCGGCTCCGGGGCGGCCGGCCTTGCGGCCCACGCCGCGCACGAGTGGGTGACGCTGGCCAACCTGCTCGGCCTCTTGCTCGGCTTCGCGCTGCTGGCCGATCACTTCGAGCGCAGCCGCCTGCCGGAGATCCTGCCGCACCTGCTGCCCGACGACTGGAAGGGTGGTTTCGCGCTGCTGGTCGGCGTGTTCGTGATGTCGGGCTTCCTCGACAACATCGCCGCCGCGATGATCGGCGGCACGATGGCCTCGGTGCTGTTTGCGCGCAAGGTGCACATCGGCTATCTCGCGGCCATCGTCGCGGCCTCGAATGCCGGTGGTGCGGGCAGCGTGGTCGGCGACACGACGACCACGATGATGTGGATCGCCGGGGCGAATCCGTTGGCGGTGCTCGAGGCCTACGTCGGCGGCGTCGTCGCGCTGCTCTTCTTCGGCGTGATCGCCGCCAAGCAGCAGCACGACTACCAGCCGATCCAGAAAGACGACACGCCCGGCGTGACGGTCGAGTACGGCCGGCTCGGCGTGGTCGTGGTCATCCTCGTCGCCGCGGTGGTGGCGAACCTGTGGTTCAACCTCAACAAGCCCGAGGTGCTGGACCACTTTCCGGTGATCGGCGCCGCCGTGGTGCTGGCGCTGCTCGTCACGGCGCCGGTGCGTGCGCCGAACTGGAGCCTGCTGCCCGGTGCCTTCAAGGGCAGCATCTTCCTGCTCGCGCTGGTGTGGAGCGCCTCGCTGATGCCGGTGGACAAGCTGCCGCCGGCGGCCGGCCCACGGCCTTCGGCCTCGGCTTCGTGTCCTCGGTGTTCGACAACATTCCGCTGACCGCGCTGGCCATCCGCCAGGACGGCTACGACTGGGGCTTCCTCGCCTTCGCCGTGGGCTTCGGCGGCTCGATGATCTGGTTCGGCTCGTCGGCCGGCGTGGCGCTGTCGAACCTCTATCCCGAAGCGCGCTCGGTCGGCGCCCGGCTGCGCGGCGGCTGGCACGTGGTCGTGGGCTACGTGCTCGGTTTCATGGCCATGCTGCTGGTGCTCGGCTGGCATGGCGAACCCATCAACCAGCGTGCCGCGGCAGCACCCGCTGCGGCGGCCGCCTCCGGAGTCTCGAAGTGACCTCTCGCCCCAGCGTGCTCGTGGCACGCGCTGTCTTCCCCGAAACCCTCGCGAAACTGCGTGCGCACTTCGACGTCGAAGACAACCCGGCCGACCAGATCTTCACGAAGGCCGAACTGAGCGCGAAGCTCGCGGGCAAGGCAGGCTGCTTCATCACCGGCAGCGAGCGCATCGACGCCGAGGTGCTCGACGCCAACCCGCAGCTGCGCGCCGTGTGCAACATGGCGGTGGGCTACAACAACATCGACGTCGAGGCCTGCACCGCGCGCGGCGTGGTGGCCACCAACACGCCCGACGTGCTGACCGAGACCACCGCCGATTTCGGCTTCGCGCTGATGATGGCCGCGGCGCGCCGCGTGGCCGAGAGCGAGCATTTCCTGCGCCGTGGCGAATGGACCAAGTGGTCCTTCGACATGTTCGCCGGCAGCGACGTGCACGGTGCCACCCTGGGCATCCTCGGCATGGGCCGCATCGGCCAGGCGGTGGCGCGGCGCGGTGCGCTCGGCTTCGGCATGAAGGTGATCTATCACAACCGCAGCCGCCTCGCGCCCGAGATCGAAGCGCCGATTGGCGCGCGCTACGTCAGCAAGGAAGAGCTGCTGCGCGAGTGCGACCACCTCGTCATCGTCGTGCCGTACTCGGCCGCCAGCCACCACGCCATCGGCGCGAGGGAACTGGCGCAGATGAAGCCGACCGCCACGCTGACCAACATCGCCCGCGGCGGCGTGGTCGACGATGCCGCGCTGGCCGTGGCGCTGCGCGAGCGGCGCATCGCCGCAGGCGGGCTCGACGTGTTCGAGGGCGAGCCGAAGGTCCACCCCGATCTGCTGACCGTGCCGAACGTGGTGCTGACGCCGCACATCGCCAGCGCCACCGTGGCCACGCGCCGGGCGATGGCCGACCTCGCTGCGGACAACCTGATCGCCGCGCTGACCGGCGCCGCGCCGCCGACGCCGATCAACCCGGCGGTGTTGCCGCTGAAGAAGTAGTCAGAGGAAGCGTTCGAGCAGCCGCCGCGAACGCTTGTCGAGTGCGCGCGCATCGGCGATGCGGTAGCCGATGCCATGGCTGTCGGTGATCAGCAGCGCCGTGCCGCTGAGGCGGCGGATGTCTTCCTCGCCCTTGAGCACCAGCGTGGTCGTGCCGCGGTCGGTGCGCACGGTCCAGGTGCTCGGCGTGGTGAAGGTCGACACTGCCATCAGCGCCTCGATCACCGGCGCAAAGTCGCGCCGCGCCGGGTCCTCGGCGAGCAGGGCGCGCGATTCGGCCGAGAGGTCGGACAGCCGCTCGATCCACGCGCATTCGCGGCCATCGGTGCCCACCAGCGACAGTGCGCCGTCCGGATCGGACAAGGGAAGGCGCGCACCGGCACCACGCCGATGTGCTGCTGCCCGTCGGCTTGGGTCAACACCAGCCGGCCATGGGCATCCCGCAAGAGATGAATGCCGTTCATGCCACCCCCGCCGGATGGGCCGCCGGCGCAGCCGGCAGCGTGATGCGCGCATCGCGCTCGTCGTCGCCTTCGTCGACCTGCCGGGCCTGCGCCTCGTACAGCCGCCAGTAGGCGCCCTGGCGCGCGAGAAGTTCGTCGTGCGTGCCGACCTCCACCACGCGGCCGCGGTCCATCACCACGAGGCGATCGGCCCGGCGCAGCGTCGAGAGCCGGTGCGCGATGGCGATCGTCGTGCGGCCCTGCACCAGGTTGTCGAGCGCGTTCTGGATCTCCTTCTCGGTCTCGGTGTCGACCGACGAGGTGGCCTCGTCGAGGATCAGGATGCGCGGGTCGATCAGCAGTGCGCGGGCGATCGAGATGCGCTGGCGCTCGCCGCCGGAGAGCCCCTGGCCGCGCTCGCCGACCATCGAGTCGTAGCCATGCGGCAGGCGCAGGATGAACTCGTGCGCGTGCGCGGCGCGCGCGGCGGCGATGATCTCCTCGCGCGTCGCATCCGGCTTGCCGTAGGCGATGTTCTCGGCCACGGTGCCGAAGAAGAGGAACGGCTCCTGCAGCACAGGCCGATGTGGCGGCGGAAATCGGCCACGCGGAAGCGGCGCAGGTCGACGCCATCGACCTTGATCGCGCCGTCGGTCACGTCGTAGAAGCGGCAGATCAGGTTGACCAGCGTGCTCTTGCCCGAGCCGCTGTGACCGACCAGGCCGATCATCTCGCCGGGCTTGATCTCGAGGTCGAGCCCGCGGATCACCGCTCGGCTGCCGTAGCGGAAGCCCACGCCCTGCAGCGAGAGCCGGCCCTCGAGCTTGTCCATCGCCACCGGCTGCGCGGGCTCCGGCACGTTGCTCACATGGTCGAGGATGTCGAAGATGCGCTTGGCGCCGGCGGCCGCCTTCTGCGTCACCGAGACGATGCGGCTCATCGAGTCGAGCCGGCCGTAGAAGCGGCCGATGTAGGCGATGAAGGCGGTCAGCACGCCGACCGTGATCTGGTTGCGGCTGACCAGCCAGATGCCGAAGGCCCACACCACCAGCAGGCCGATCTCGGTGAGCAGGGAGACGGTGGGCGTGAACAGGCTCCAGGTCTTGTTGAGCCGGTCGTTGACCTCGAGGTTGTGGCGGTTGGCGCGGCGGAAGCGGTCGGATTCGCGCCGCTCCTGCGCGAAGGCCTTGACCACGCGGATGCCGGGAATCGTGTCGGCCAGCACGCTGGTGACCTCGCCCCAGACACGGTCGATCTTCTCGAAGCCGGTGCGCAGCCGGTCGCGCACGAGGTGGATCATCCAGGCGATGAAGGGCAGCGGCAGCAGCGTGACCAGCGCCAGCGACGGGTTGATGTTGAACAGGATCACCGCCGTCATCGTGATCATCAGCACGTCGGTGGCGAAGTCGAGTGCGTGCAGCGAGAGGAAGACGCAGATCCGGTCGGATTCGCTGCCGATGCGCGACATCAGGTCGCCGGTGCGCTTGCTGCCGAAATAGTCGAGGCTGAGCTGCAGCAGGTGGTCGAAGGTGGCGGTGCGCAGGTCGGCGCCGATGCGCTCGCTGACGATCGCCAGCAGCCCGGTGCGCCACCAGCCCAGGCCCCAGGCCACCACCGCCGCGCCGAGCAGGCCCGACAGCAGCAGCATCACGTGCCCGGGGTCGATCTGCTGGCCGTTCTGGTACGGGATCAGCACGTCGTCCATCAGCGGGATGGTCAGGTACGGCGGCACCAGCGAGGCGGCCGTGGAGATCAGCATCAGCACGAACCCCAGCAGCAGCTGCCAGCGGTAGGGCTTGGCGAAGCGCCACAGGCGCAGCAGCACCCAGGTGGACGGCGGCGTCGGCGATTCGGCCGCGAAGTCGGTCTCTTCGGGCTCGGACGCGTCGTCGGGCTCCGGCTCGCCGTGGGCCAACCGGCGGATCTGGCGCTCGAACTGCGCCATCAGCCGCAGTGCGGCCGGATCGGCGCCCAGCGTGTAGCGCCAGACGGCCAGCCGGCCGGCGCCGTCGTGCAGCGAGAGCTGGCCGACGCCGCCGTGGTCGCCGTGCTGCAGGTTCAGCCCCGGCGCGAGCGGCCAGGATTGCCGGGCGTCCGCACCGGGCGAGAGGGCGAGCAGGCGGCGCTCGGTCAGCAGCAGCTGGCCGGCGGCGAAGCGGTCCTGGCCATCGAGGTCAACGTCGAGGCTGGCCAGCGCGTTCTCCCCTGGCTCGAGCGGTGCGGATGGGGCCGCGGCGAGCATGGAAGACGGGTCGGTGGAGGGCATGGGATCGAAACGGCGGGAGCGCGCGATTGTCGCGTAACGCGCCGGGGCCTTCCCGAGCCGACCACAAGCGACCTCCGGGCGCGAATAATCCACACCTCAGAAGTCCGCCGATGCGGCCCCGCCGGCCGCCCCCTCGATGACCCACTTCGACGATATCCGCCTGCTGCGCGTGACCTACCTGCGCGGCCCGAACCTCTGGACCTACCGCTCCGCCCTCGAGGTCTGGCTCGACCTCGGCGCGCTGGAAGACTTCCCCTCTCACAAGCTGCCCGGCTTCGTCGGCCGGCTCACCGCCGTGCTGCCCGCGCTGGAAGAACACCACTGTGGCGTCGGCGAGCGCGGCGGCTTCCTGCAGCGGCTGCAGGAGGGCACCTGGATGGGCCATGTGCTGGAGCACGTGGTCATCGAGCTGCTCAACCTGGCCGGCATGCCCACCGGCTTCGGCCAGACGCGCAGCACCTCGCAGCATGGCGTCTACCGCATGGTGTTCCGCGCCCGCGACGAGGCGGTGGCGCGCTGTGCGCTGGAGAACGGCCACCGTGTGCTGATGGGCGTGATCAACGATCGGCCGGTCGACGTGCCGGCCGCCGTGGCGGCGGTGCGTGGTGCCATCGACAGCGCCTACCTCGGCCCCAGCACGGCGCACATCGTCGCCTCGGCCACCGACCGGCGCATTCCGCACCTGCGCCTGAACGAGGGCAACCCTGGTGCAGCTCGGCCACGGCAATCGGCAGCACCGCATCTGGACGGCCGAGACCGACCGCACCAGCGCCATCGCCGAGGGCATCGCGCGGGACAAGGACCTGACCAAGCGGCTGCTCGCCGCCGTCGGCGTGCCGGTGCCCGAAGGGCGCATCGCCGCCAGCCCGGCCGAGGCCTGGGACGCCGCCGAAGCCATCGGGCTGCCGGTGGCCGTCAAGCCCACCGACGGCAACCACGGCCGCGGCGTGACGCTGGACCTGTCGACGCGCGAGCTGGTCGAGAAGGCCTGGACGCTGGCCGACCAGGAAGGCAGCGAAGTCATCGTCGAGCGCTACATCCCCGGCAACGAGCACCGCCTGCTGGTGGTGGCCGGCGGTGGTCGCGGCGGCGCGCGGCGAGACCGCCTGGGTGCTCGGCGACGGCCGCCAGTCGGTGGCGCAGCTGGTCGAGGCGCAGCTGAACAACGACCCGCGCCGCGGCGAGACCGAAGACCATCCGCTCGGCCGCATCGAGGTGCGCGAGGACGGCAGCATCCTTGCCGACCTCGAGCGCCAGGGCCTGGCGCCCGACGCCGTGCCCGCGGCGGGGCAGCGCGTGCTGATCCAGCGCAATGGCAACGTGGCCAACGACTGCACCGACGAGGTCCACCCGGATTTCGCACGCGTCGCCTCACTGGCCGTCCGCACCGTCGGCCTGGACATCGCCGGCGTCGACCTGGTCGCACAGGACATCGCCCGGCCGCTGGCCGGGCAGGCTGCGGCGGTGGTGGAGGTGAATGCCGGACCGGGCCTGCTCGCGCACCTGAAGCCGGCCGTCGGCTCGCCGCGGCCGGTGGGCAAAGCGATCGTCGACCATCTCTTCCCGCCGGGTGACGACGGCCGCATCCCGATCGTCGGCATTGCCGGCAGCGGCGACACCAGCCGCATCGCGCGCCTGACTGCTGGCTGCTGCAGCTGGCCGGGCGCCGGTGGGCCTGGCCTGCCGCGAGGGCCTGTTCCTCGGCAACCGCCGCGTCGATGAGCGCGATGCCACCGACGGCGCGCTGGCCGAGCGGCTGCTCCTCAACCGCGACATCGACACAGCGGTATTCGAGAACGGTGCGGCCACCATCCTCGACCAGGGCCTGGTCTACGACCGCTGTCGCGTCGGCGTGGTCACCGACTTTGGCCGGTGCGGAGTCGCTCGAGCGCCACGACATCCGCGATGCCGACGGCCTGCCGCGTGTACTGCGCACGCAGATGGATGTCGTGCTCGGCGACGGCTGGGGCGTGCTCAACGCCGACGACGCGCGCATCGCCGCGTTGGCCGAGTACTGCGACGGGTCGGTGACGCTGTACGCCACCGACGCCGCGGCGCTGACCGAGCACCGAGCTGCCGGCGGCCGTGCGGTGCTGTCGCGCGGCGCCGAGCTGATCCTCTGCGAAGGCCCGCAGGAGACGCCGCTCGCGCTGCGCAGCGCGCCGCGCCTGCCGGTGGCCGTGCTGCTGCCGGCGGTGGCTGCCGCCTGGGTCAGCGGCCTCGCCCCCGCGCTGCTCGCCGCCGGCATCGACACCTTCGACGCCCAGCTCACCGCCGATACCCACTGAATCCGCCTCGGAATCCCGCCATGGAAGTCACCCGCATCCCGCGCTGCGCGGTCCCAACCTGTGGAGCCGTCACACCGCCATCGAGGCGCACGTGCGCTGCGAGCCGCAAGAGCGCGCGGTGCGCCCCGGCGACGAGCTCGAACTGAGGCTGCGCAAGCTGCTGCCGGAAGTGGCGCCGCTGCGCCCCGTCGGCGAGGCCGATACGGTGCCGCTGGCACGCTGGCTGGAGCGCCTGGCGCTGGCGCTGCAGGCGCGCGCCGGCTGCCCGGTGAGCTTCGCCCGCACCCGCACCACGCCGGACGACGGCGTCTTCCAGATCGCCGTCGAGTACACCGAGGAGAAGGTCGGCCGCCGCGCGCTCGAGCTGGCGCAGGCCCTGATTGCCGCCGCCGCCGCCGGTGAGACTTTCGATGCCGACAAGGCCGTGGCCGAGCTGCGCGAGATCGACGAGGACATCCGCCTCGGCCCCAGCACTGGCTCGATCGTCAACGCCGGCCTGGCGCGTGGCATCCCGTACCGCCGCCTCACCGAAGGCAGCCTGGTGCAGTTCGGCTGGGGTGCGAAGCAGCGCCGCATCTGGGCGGCCGAGGTCGATTCCACCGGCGCGGTGGCCGAATCGATCGCGCAGGACAAGGACCTGACCAAGCGGCTGCTCGCCGCGGCCGGCGTGCCGGTGCCGCGCGGCCGGCCGGTGAAGGACGTGGACGATGGCTGGTCCACCGCGCTGCAGCTCGGCCTGCCGGTGGTGGTCAAGCCGCGCGACGGCAACCAGGGCAAGGGCGTGACGGTCAACATCGTCGACCGCGAGCACTTCGAGGCCGCCTACAAGGCCGCCGACGAGATCGGCGAGGTGATGGTCGAGCAGTTCCTGCCCGGCCACGACTTCCGCCTGCTCGTCGTCGGCGACAAGCTGGTGGCCGCGGCCCGCCGCGATCCGCCCTTCGTGATCGGCGACGGCGTGCACACCGTGCGCCAGCTGGTCGACAAGGTGAACGAGGATCCGCGCCGCGGCGATGGCCACGCCACCTCGCTGACCCGCGTTCGGCTCGACGACATCGCGATGTCGCGCCTGCAGGTGCAGGGCCTCACTGCCGACTCGGTGCCGCCGGTCGGCCAGCGTGTCGTGCTGCGCAACAACGCCAACCTGAGCACCGGTGGCACCGCCACCGACGTGACGGACGACGTGCACCCGCAGGTGGCGGCGCGCGCCGTCGCCGCGGCGCGCATGATCGGCCTGGAGATCTGCGGCGTCGACGTGGTCTGCGAGAGCGTCGGCGTGCCGTTGGAGAAGCAGCGCGGCGGCATCGTCGAGGTCAACGCGGCGCCCGGGCTGCGCATGCACCGGCGCCGAGCTTTGGCAAGCCGCGCGCGGTGGGCGAGGCGATCATCGAGCGCCTCTTCCCGGCCGGGCAGGATGGCCGCATTCCGGTGGTCTCGGTCACCGGCACCAACGGCAAGACCACCGTCACGCGGCTGATCGCGCACCTGTTCGCCGCCGCGGGCCTGAAGGTCGGCATGACCAACACCGACGGCGTGTGGGTCGACGGCCACCAGATCGACAGCGGCGACTGCAGCGGCCCGAAGAGCGCGCGCAACGTGCTCGGCCACCCCGACACCGAGGCCGCCGTGCTCGAGACCGCGCGTGGCGGCATCCTGCGCGAGGGCCTGGGCTTCGACCGCTGCCAGGTCGCAGTGGTGACCAACATCGGCGCGGGTGACCACCTCGGCATGAACTACATCGACACCGTCGAAGGCCTGGCCGAGGTGAAGAGCGTGATCGTGCAGAACGTGGCGCCGACCGGCTTCGCGGTGCTCAACGCTGCCGATCCGATGACGCTGGGCATGGTGCCGCTGTGCCCCGGCAGCGTGATCCTCTTCGCCGCCGACGGCCAGCACCCGGCGCTGGTGGCGCATCGCGCGCAGGGTGGGCGCTCGGTGTTTGTCGAGGGCGGCGACATCGTTGCGGTGGAGGGCTCGGCGCGCGCGCGGCTGGCGCTGCGCGAGGTGCCGCTGACGCGCAACGGCACGATCTCGTTCCAGGTCGAGAACACGCTCGCAGCGGTAGCCGCCGCCTGGGGCTGCGGCCTGCATTTCGACGCGGTGCGCAGCGGGCTGGCGAGCTTCGTCAACGACACGCAGAACGCGCCAGGCCGCTTCAACGTGATGGACTATCGCGGCGCCACGGTGATCGCCGACTACGGCCACAACGCCGATGCGATGCGTGCGCTGGTCTCGGCCGTCGACGCGATGCCGGCGCAGCGCCGCAGCGTGGTGATCAGCGCCGCGGGTGACCGTCGCGACGAGGACATCCGCGACCAGACGCGCATCCTCGGCGCTGCCTTCGACACCGTGTGGCTCTACCAGGATGCGGCCCAGCGCGGCCGTGCCGATGGCGAGGTGATCGCGCTGCTGCGCGAGGGCCTCGCGGGCGCCACGCGCACCCGCGAAGTGGAGGAGATCCGCGGTGAGTTCGTCGCGATCGACCGCGCGCTGGCCGCGCTGCAGCCGGGTGACCTCTGCCTGGTGCTGGTCGATCAGGTGGAGGAGGCGCTCGCCCACCTCCACCAGCGCATCGCCGAAGCGTCGCTCAGGCCCGCTTGAGCTTCGCCGTGTCGAAGGGCAGGCTGCGCAGTCGCTGACCGGTCGCGGCGAAGATCGCGTTGGCCACCGCCGGCGCGATCGGCGGCGTGCCGGGCTCGCCGATGCCGCCAGGCTTCTCGGTGCTCGGCAGGATGTGCACCTCGACCTTCGGCATCTCGTTCATGCGCAGCACCGGGTAGTCGTGGAAGTTGCCCTGCTCGACGCGCCCGTCCTTGAAACCGATGCGACCGTACAGCGCCGCCGACAGGCCGTAGACGATGCCGCCCTCGATCTGCCGCTCGATGGTCTGCGGATTGACGGTCATGCCGCAGTCCACCGCCGCGACGACGCGGTGCACCTTGGGCGTGCCGTCGGCGCCGATCGACACCTCGACCACCTCGGCCACGTAGCTGCCGAAGCTCTGCGCCACGGCGATGCCGCGGTGCACGCCGGCCGGCAGCGGCCGGCCCCAGCCGGCCTTCTGCGCGGCGAGCTCGAGCACCGCCTTGTAGCGCGGTTGCTTGGCCAGCAGCGCGCGGCGGTATTCGTACGGATCGGCCTTGGCCGCCGCGGCCAGCTCGTCGATGAAGCTCTCGATGAAGAAGATGTTCTGCGAGTGGCCCACCGAACGCCAGAACCACACCTGCGGTCCCGGCTCGGTACGGCCGTAGGCCAGCCGCTGGTTCGGGATGTCGTAGGGGTGGTCGGCGATGCCTTCCATCGCGAAGTTGTCCACGCCGTTGTCCGGGATCTTCATGAAGCCCGACGCGGCCATGATCGACGGCGAGCCGACACCGCACTTGAGCATCGTCGGCGTGCCCTTGTCGTCGAGCGCGGCCTCGAACTTCGTCACCGCCGCCGGCCGGTAGTAGCCGGCGGCCATGTCGTCCTCGCGGGTGTAGACCAGCTTGACCGGCTTGCCCGAGATCTTCGACAGCAGCGTCGCGTCGATCGTGAAGTCGGGCGCGAAGCGCCGGCCGAAGCCGCCGCCGAGCAGCAGGGTATTGACCTTCACCTTGGCCGGCGTGACCGAGGCCACCGGGCTGAGGATGCCCTGGTTCGGGCCCTGGCTCTGCGTGCCGGCCCAGATCTCGACCGTGTCACCGCGCACCCAGGCCGTGCAGTTCATCGGCTCCATGCAGGCGTGGGCGAGGTAAGGCGCCTCGTAGGTGGCGTCGAGCGTGCGGGCGCTGGTGGCGGCCGCGTCCTTGACGTTGCCGGCATCCAGCGCGATCGCATCGGCTGGCTCGCGCCGGTGCTCAGCATGTCGCTCACCTTCGCGGTGGAAAGATCCTTCGCCGCGCCGAGATCCCAGTCGATCACCAGCGCATCGCGGCCCTTCTTCGCCGCCCAGTAGCCATCCGCCAGCACCGCCACGCCGTGCGGGATGGTGATGATCTGCTGCACGCCCTTGACGGCCTTGGCCTTGCTGTCGTTCACCTTGACCGGCTTGGCGCCCGGCTGCGGCGCACGCGCCATCACCGCCACCACCATGCCCGGCACCTGCGCATCGATGCCGAACTTCGCCGTGCCGTTGATCTTGGCCGGCGTGTCCAGGCGGTTGGTGCGCTTGCCGAGCAGGCGGAACTCCTTCGGGTCCTTCAGCTTCGGCTCGGCGGGCACCTCGAGCTTCGTCGCTGCCGGCACCAGCGCGCCATACGCGAGCTTCTTGCCGCTGCTGTGGATCACCTGGCCGGCTTCGGTGCGGCACTCGCTGGCCGGCACCTTCCACTGCGCGGCGGCGGCGGCCACCAGCATCTCGCGTGCCGCGGCACCGGCCTTGCGCAGCGGCTCCCAGTGGGCGCGCACCGTGGTGCTGCCCCGGTGGCCTGCATGCCGAACATCGGGTTGTTGTAGGCCTGGTCGACCGGCGCCTGCATCACGCGCACCTTCTTCCAGTCGGCGTCGAGTTCCTCGGCCAGCATCATCGGGATGGCCGTCAGCACGCCCTGGCCCATCTCGGCCGAGCCGCACATCACGGTGACGGTGCCGTCGCCGGTCAGGCGCAGCCACGCATTGGGTGCGAAGACGACCGGCGTGGCCGCCTCGAGCCGGCCGGCGGCCAGCGGCAACGCGAAGCCGATGGTCAGCGCGGCGCCGGTGCCGCTCTTCAGGAAGCCACGGCGGGTGGTGGTGAGTGCATCCATGCTCAGGCCCCCTTGGTCAGCGTGGCCGACGCGTCCTGATCGCCGCGCGGATCTGGTTGTAGGTGCCGCAGCGGCAGATGTTGCCGCTCATCGCGCCGTCGATGTCGGCGTCGGTCGGCGCCTTCTTCTCGGCGAGCAGCGCGCAGGCGCTCATGATCTGGCCCGACTGGCAGTAGCCGCACTGCGGCACGTCGATCTTCGCCCAGGCGGCCTGCACGACCTTGCCGGTGCGCGTGGCGCCCACGCCCTCGATCGTGGTGATCTTCTTGCCCGCCGCCGCCGACACCGGCGTCGAGCACGAGCGCACCGGCTTGCCGTCGAGGTGCACGGTGCAGGCGCCGCACAGCGCCATGCCGCAGCCGAACTTGGTGCCGGTGAGTTGCAGGTTCTCGCGCAGCACCCACAGCAGCGGGTGTCGGCTTCGGCTTCGACGCTCTTCGTCTTGCCGTTGATGTTCAGGGTGACCATGGCTTGCCTCGTTTCGGGATGTTGTGGGCCAAGGCCGCCGACGATAGCGCTTCGGCTGATTTTCTGCAGGCGGCCGAGCGGGCCGCGCTGTCACAATCGCCGCATGGCGGATTGATGATCGTGGCAGCGCTGGCCCTGGCGGCGCTGAACTGGTGTTGCTGGTCGTGCTGCTGCTGCGCCGACAGAGCGACGAATGGCAGCAAGGCCTGCGCGACGACCAGGAGCGCGCCGGCCGCGAGATCCGCGCCGAGGTGCAGGACAGCGCCCGCGGCACGCGCCAGGAACTGACGCAGGCGATGGCGCTCTTCCAGCAGACGCTGCTGGCCCAGCAGGGCGACGTGGCGCGCACGCAGAACGAGCAGATCGATTCCTTCCGCACCCAGCTGGCGACGATGCAGCAGCTGGTCGGCCAGTCGCTGCAGCAGGCCACCACGGCGCTGGCGCAGCAGTCGCAGGCCGCACGCGAATCGCAGGACGCGGCGCTGAAGCGTTTTGCCGATGCCTTCGGCGAGCAGATCGGCACGGTGCGCGCCACCGTCGAGCAGCGGCTGCAGGCGATCCAGGCCGACAACGAGAAGAAGCTGGAGCAGATGCGCGCCACCGTCGACGAGAAGCTGCACGCCACGCTGGAGCAGCGCCTCGGCGAGAGCTTCAAGCAGGTGGCCGATCGGCTCGAGCAGGTGCACAAGGGGCTGGGCGAGATGCAGGGGCTGGCGCGTGACGTCGGCACGCTGAGCCGCACCCTGACCAACGTGAAGACACGCGGCACCTTCGGCGAGATCCAGCTCGGCTCGCTGCTGGACGAGGTGTTCACGCCCGAGCAGTACGGCCGCAACGTCGAGACCGTGCCGAACAGCAATGCGCGCGTCGATTTCGCCATCAAGCTGCCGGGCCGGCGCGACGACGGCGCGCCGCTGTGGCTGCCGATCGACGCGAAGTTTCCGCGCGAGGACTACGAGCGCCTGCTCGATGCGCAGGAGCGCGCCGACCCGGTGGCCGCGTCGAGGCGGCGGCCAAGGGCATCGAGGCGCAGCTGCGGCTGGAGGCGAAGAAGATCCGCGACAAATACGTGGAGCCGCCGCACACCGCCGATTTCGCGATCCTGTTCGTGCCCACCGAGGGCCTGTATGCCGAGGCGCTGCGCCGCCCGGGGCTGGCCGAATCGCTGCAGCGCGAGTTCAAGGTGATGCTGGCCGGGCCGACCACGCTGCTGGCCACGCTGAACAGCCTGCAGATGGGCTTCCGCACGCTGGCCCTGGAGAAGCGCAGTGCCGAGGTCTGGGAGGTGCTCGGCGCGGTGAAGACGGAGTTCGGCAAGTTCGGAGGCGTGCTCGCCAAGGTGCGCGATCAGACGCAGTCGGTGATCAAGACGCTGGACCAGGCCGACGTGCGCACGCGCCAGATGACGCGGGCGTTGAAGACCGTCGAATCGATCTCCGAGGAACGTGCGCAGGCCCTGCTGCCCGGTCTGGATACCGCCACCGACGACGAGGACGCCAGCTGACGTGCTCGACGCCGGGCTGGGCCGCATCCTCGTTGCGCTGATCGTCGGCCAGATCTGTCTGCACGCCTGCATGACCGGCGTGCGCATGGCCGCGCCGCTGCAGGCGCTGCGCGAAGGGCATGCTGCCTGGGTGGTGGGCCTGCTGATGGGCCTGTTCGCCGCCGCGCCGATCGTGCTCGCGCTGCAGGCCGGGCGGCTCGCCGACCGGCGCGGCTACCACCACCCGATGCGCATCGCCGTGGCGCTGACGGTGCTCGGCGGCACCGTGGCGCTGGCCGTCACCTGGCTGCCGCAGTGGACCTTCGCTGCCATGTGCGTGGCGGCGATGCTGGTCGGCGCTGGCGCCAACGTCGGGCTGATCGCGATCCAGCGCACCGCCGGCCGCCATGCCACCGATGCCACCGCGCTCAAGCGCGTGTTCAGCTGGCTGGGCTGGCGCCGGCGCTGGCCAATGTGATCGGCCCGGTGATCGCCGGCGTGCTGATCGACCTCGGCGGCTTCCGCGCCGCATATGCGGTGTTGCTGCTGCTGCCGCTGGCCGCGCTAGGCTTTGCGCGGCGCGTGCCGAAGGAGGCGCCGCGGCCGCGCGCCACCGAAGGCGCCGTGTCCGGCGCCTGGGATCTGCTGCGCACGCCCGGCTTGCGCCGGCTGCTGGCGGTGAACTGGCTGCTCTCGTCGAGCTGGGACGTGCATGCCTTCCTCGTGCCCGTGCTCGGCCACGAGCGTGGCTTCTCGGCCTCCGCCATTGGCCTGGTGCTGGGCATCTTCGCGATGGCGGTAGCGGCGGTGCGGCTGGCGATTCCGCTGATCGCCCAGCACCTGCGCGAAGGCCGTGTGCTGGCCGGCTGCATGCTGTGGACGGCTGCCGTCTTCGCGCTCTATCCGTTCGCCGCCTCGGCGTGGTGGATGGGCGTGCTGGCGGCAGCGCTCGGGCTCGCGCTGGGCGCGGTGCAGCCGATGATCATGACCACGCTGCACCAGCTGACGCCGGCCGAGCGGCACGGCGAGGCGATCGCGCTGCGCTCGATGACGATCAACTTCTCCAGCGCGCTGATGCCGCTGCTGTTCGGTGTGCTCGGCGCGGCGGTGGGTGCCTCGGCGCTGTTCTGGCTGATGGGCGCGGCGGTGGGCGCCGGCAGCGTGCCGGCACGGCGCATCTCTTCGCCCTTGCGGAGCGACGGCGTCAGAACCTGATCGAGCCGGCGCCTGTCGGCGCAGTTTCGGCGGCCGGTGGCGGGGCCTCAGGCGTGGCCTCGGGGCGCTGTGCCGCGGCCCGACGCTCGACCAGCGGCTGGGGTGACGCGAAGCTGTAGCCCGGTGGCAGCTTCGATTCGCGCGGATAGCCCGCGGCGTCGAGATAGCTGTTCCAGTTCTGTGCCGCCGTGCCTTTGAGCTGCTGCGCGCCGATGGCCAGGACCGGTGCCTCGCGCCCGCCGGTGAGCTTCTGGAAGGCCTCGCTGTCCTCGTTGGTGATCACCTGCCGCTCGCTGAACGGCACGCCGCGCTTGCGCAGAAGCTCGCGCGCTTCCGCGCACGGCTCGCAGCCGTTGGCGATGGTGTAGAGGGTGACCGGGTAGCGCGAGACGGCCTGGCGCAGTTCGGCCGGCAGCGCCGTGGTCGATTCGGCGGCGCCGGTGCGCGCATTGATCGGACTGGCACGCCCCTCGGCGGCTGCAGGCGGCCGGTCGGTGTAGGTGACCTTGCCGTCCGGCCCCACGACCTTGTAGAGCGCGAAGCTCGGGCCGGCGGCCAGGCAGGCGGCCGCCAGCAGCAGCGCGCGCAGCGGGTCGAGCGGTGAAGGTGTCGCGAGGTCGAGGTCATGGCGGGCTCCGGCGCGCCACGAGGCGCGCGGCCAATGGTACCCACGCAAGCGAGCGCTTCAAGCCCGTGCGTGGGCAATTGCTCACGCTGCGGCGGGCTGCCCGTCGGCCGGGCCCTGGTGGCGCAGCAGCGCATCGATGCGCGGCTCGCGACCTCGAAACGCCTTGAAACTCTCCATCGCCCCGCGGCTGCCACCGGCCTCGAGCACGCTCTGCCGGTAGCGCCGGCCGGTGGCCACGTCGAGCACGCTACCCTGTGCCGCGGCGTCCTCGAAGGCGCTCCACGCGTCCGCCGACAGCACCTCGGCCCACTTGTAGCTGTAGTAGCCCGCCGCATAGCCGCCGGCGAAGATGTGCGAGAAGCTCTGCAGGAAGCGGTTGAAGGGCGGCATCGGCACGACGGCCACTTCCGCCCGCACCTCGGCCGCGATCTCGGCGATGCGCGCTTCGCTGCCCGGCTCGGCATGCAGCCGCATGTCGATCAGCGAGAACTCCACCGGCGCAGCATCTGCAGCCCGCTGTGGAAGTTCTTCGCGGCGAGCATGCGGTCGAACAGCGCGCGCGGCAGCGGCTCGCCGCTGTCGACGTGGCCCGACAGGCGCTGCAGCACCTCCCACTCCCAGCACAGGTTCTCCATGAACTGGCTGGGCAGTTCCACCGCATCCCACTCGACGCCCGAGATGCCCGAGACGCCAAGGTCGTCGACGCGCGTCAGCAGGTGGTGCAGGCCGTGCCCGAACTCATGGAACAGCGTCTGCACGTCGTCGTGCGTCAGCAGCGCGGGGCGGCCGTCCAGCGGCGGCGCGAAGTTGCACACCGGGTGCGCCACCGGCGTCTGCAGCCCGGCGCCGGGCCGCGCCCAGCGGTCGCGCGTGCCGTCCATCCAGGCGCCCGGCCGCTTGCCAGGGCGTGCGTGCGGGTCGAGGTAGAACTGGCCGATCAGCTCGGCCGGCGCGTCGCCGGAGGCCGCCGGCCGTTCGATGCGGAAGAAGCGCACGCTGGGGTGCCACACCGGCGCCTCGTCGGGGCGGATGCGCACCTCGAACAGCGTCTCGACGATACGAAACAGGCCGTCGAGCACCCGCTCCTGCACGAAGTACGGCTTGATCTCCTGGTCGCTGAAGGCGTAGCGCTTTTCCTTCAGGCGCTCGCTCGCGAAGGGAATGTCCCAGGCCTGCAGGTCCTCGATGCCGAGCTCGTCGCGGGCGAAGGCGCGCAGTTCGGCGAGATCGCGCTCAGCGCCCGGCCGGGCCCGTGATGCCGGTCACGCAGGAATCCGATCACCTGCTGCGGCGACTCCGCCATCTTCGCCACCAGTGACACCTCGGCGAAGCTGCCCTTGCCGAGCAGCCGGGCCTCTTCCTGGCGCAGCGCCAGCAGCTCGCGCATCAGCGGGCCGTTGTCGAGCTCGGCCGGGCCGAGCTCGCTGGCCCGCGTCACGTAGGCGGTGTAGAGCTTCTCGCGCAGCGCACGGTTGCGCGCGTACTGCATCACCGGGAAGTAGCTCGGGAAGTGCAGTGTCAGCTTGCAGCCCTCCAGCCCTTCGGCCTGTGCGGCGGCGCGCGCGGCCTGGATCACGTCGTCGGGCACGCCGTCGAGCTCGGCCTCGCTGGCGTAGTGGGCGAAACCGTCGGTGGCATCGAGCACGTGCTCGGAGAAGCAGCGCGAGAGCTCGGCACGGCGCTCCTGGATCTGCGCGAAGCGGACTTTCGCTTCGCCCTGCAGCTCGGCGCCCGACAACACGAAATCGCGCACGGCGTTGGACAGCGCCTTGCGCCGCGCCGGGCTCAGCGAAGCCGCCTGCGGCGACGCGAGCACGGCCTTGTACTTGGCGAACAGCCGTTCGTCGGCGCCCAGCCGGGTGTGGAACTCGGTGATGCGCGGCAGGTTCTCGGTGTAGGCGGCGCGCAGCTCGGGCGTGTCCATCACCGCGTTGAGGTGGCGCACGGCGCCCCAGCTGCGCGACAGCCGCTCGGTGGCGGTGTCGAGCACCGCCGACAGCGCGTCGTAATCGACAGGGACCTCGGCGCCCACCGCCTTCTCGAGCGCGGCATTGGCCTGCGCGAGCAGTTCGTCGACGGCCGGCTTGACGTGTTCGGGGCGGATGCGGTCCCAGGCGGGCAGGGCCGTCGGGCCGTCCAGGGTGAGCAGCGGGTTGTCCATGGGCATCAGGTACGGGCAGGGGCCGCGGCGTATTCGGCGGCCTCGATGGTATTGACCAGCAGCATGGCCCGCGTCATCGGCCCGACGCCGCCGGGCACCGGGGTGATCCAGCCGGCGACCTTCGAGACGCCGTCGAAGTCGACGTCGCCGCACAGCTTGCCTTCGTCGTTGCGGTTCATGCCGACATCGATGATCACCGCACCGGGCTTGACCATGTCGGCGGTCAGGACGTTGCGCTTGCCCACCGCGGCCACCACGATGTCGGCCTGCCGGGTGTGGTGGGCGAGGTCGGGCGTGGCGCTGTGGCACACCGTAACCGTGGCGTTGGCCTGCAGCAGCATCATCGCCATCGGCTTGCCGACGATGTTGCTGCGGCCGATCACCACGGCATGCTTGCCCTTGGGGTTGCAGCCGATGGCCTCGAGCATCTTCATGCAGCCGTAGGGCGTGCAGGCCTTGAAGCCGTGGCGGCCGATCATCAGTGCGCCGGCGCTGGCGACGTGGAAGCCGTCGACATCCTTGGCCGGCGAGATGGTCTCGATCACCTTGTTGGCATCGATGTGCGCCGGCAGCGGCAGCTGCACCAGGATGCCGTGGATGCCCGGATCGGCATTGAGCTCGTGGATGCGCGCCAGCAATTCGGCTTCCGGCAGATCGGCCGGATGGCGGTCGAGCACCGAGTGCATGCCCACGCTCTCGCAGTCGGCCACCTTGTGCTTCACGTAGACCTGCGAGGCCGGGTTGTGGCCGACGAGGATCACCGCCAGGCCGGGCCGGTGGCCCTGCGCAGCCAGCGCGGCCACACGTTGCGCCACCTCGGCGCGGGTCTTCTTCGACAGGGCGTTGCCGTCAATCAGCTGGGCGGTCATGGGGTTCGGGTCCTCGAAAGAACAAAGGCCGCTTTGCAGCGGCCTTCGGGGTGGGGTTTCGGCCTCAGGCCTTGGCGGCTTGCGCTCCCAGCGCGATCTTCAGCAGATCGGCCACGGTGTTGGCGTTGAGCTTTTCCATGATGTTGGCGCGGTGCGCCTCCACCGTCTTGATGCTGATGCCGAGGTCGTCGGCGATCTGCTTGTTGAGCCGGCCGGCGACGATGCGCTCGAGCACCTGCGCCTCGCGCGTGGTCAGGCGCGACAGCAGCGCATCGCGGCTGGCCGCCTCCTGGTGCTGGCTGAAGGCAGCGCGCGCGCTGTCGAGCATGCGTTCGACGAGACCGAGCAACTCTTCTTCCTTGAAGGGCTTCTCGATGAAGTCCATCGCGCCCTTCTTCATCGTCGTCACCGCCATCGGAACGTCGCCGTGGCCGGTGATGAAGACGATGGGCAGCGGGCTCTTGCGCTCCATCAGGCGGTCCTGCAGCTCGAGGCCGCTCATGCCGTCCATGCGGATGTCGGCGATCAGGCAGGCCACCTCGCGCGGATCGAAGCGGGAGAGGAAGGACTCAGCCGAGTCGAAGCACTTGACGCGGTAGTCCTTGCCCTCGAGAAGCCACTGCAGGGAATCACGCACGGCCTCGTCGTCGTCGACGACGTAGACGGTGCCCTTCTTGGGAATCAGGCTCATGAGACGGCGACGGAGTTGGGGGTCGGCTGGCTGTCGCTGCGAGCGATGTCGACCGGCAGCGTGAACGAGAAACGGCAGCCCACCACGGTGTCGCCATTGTAGAGGTTCTGCGCCTTGATCCGGCCGCGGTGGCTCTCGATGATCGAGCGGCACAACGACAGCCCGATGCCCAGGCCGTCGGTCTTGGTCGAGAAGAATGCCTCGTACATGCGGGCGATGACTTCTTCCTTCAGGCCCGGGCCCATGTCGGTCACCGTGAACTCGATCACGCCCCCTTCCTCGGGGTGTGGCGCGGCACCACGCGCAGTTCGATGTTGCGGCGCTTGGGTGGCAACTGCGCGTTGTCGATCGCCTCGGCCGCGTTCTTCACCAGGTTGAGCACCACCTGCTCGATCAGGATCGGATCGACCATCAGCGTCGGCAGCCGCTGCGCGACGTAGGTCGACAGCGCCGCCACGTTGCGGCGGCGCAGCTCGATGCCGGCGAGCTCGACCGCGTCTTCCACGATCTCGCGCGCCTGCGCCGGCTGGCGCTGCGGCTCGCTGCGTTTCACGAAGGCGCGGATGCGGTGGATGATCTGCCCGGCACGCTGCGCCTGGCGCGCTGTCTTCTCGAGCGCCGCGATCAGATCGTCCTTGCCGATCTGGTCGTTGCGCACGCGGCTGACCATGCCGTTGCAGTAGTTGGTGATCGCGGTCAGCGGCTGGTTGAGCTCGTGCGCAACCGACGAGGCCATCTCGCCCATCGTCACCGGGGCGGCTCGTGACCTGCGCCTTCTCGGCCTGGTGCGCGGCGAGGTTCTCGGCCTGGCGGCGTGCGGTGATGTCGGTGGCGATCAGCATCTGCGCGAGGCGGCCGTCGGTCCACTGCAGGTAGCGGGTGCGCACGTCGAACCACTTCTGCAGCGGCTCGATGAAGACCTCGCGCGAATCCGAGGTGGCCTCGGTCAGTTCGTTGGTCGGCAGCCCGCCGAGCGACTCGATCGTGTCGCCGAACTCGCTGTTCTCGAAGGGCGAGGGCTCCGCGCCAGCCAGCAGCGCGTGGCCGCGCGCATCGGCGCCGAACCAGATGCGGTAGGAGCGGTTGGCGAACAGCAGCTCGGCCTGCTGCACCGACAGCACCGACACGGCGGCGTCCAGCCCTTCCAGCACGGTGGTGAAGCGCTCGTGCGACGCAGAGAGCTGGTCGCGGATGCGCTTGGCCTCGGTGATGTTGGTCATCGAGGTCATCCAGCCGGTCTGCTGGCCGCGCGGGTCGATCAGCGGCGAGACATACATGCGCGCATCGAAGGTCGAGCCGTCCTTGCGCATCACCTTCACCTCGATGCCGCCGGCCGGGCTGCGGCCCTGCAGCTCCTGCTGCAGCAGACGGGTGTTCTCCTCGAAGCGATCGGGCGGCCAGTAGGGGAAGGGCGGGCGGCGGCCGATCAGCTCCGATTCGAGAAAGCCGGTCATCGCGCAGAACGCCGGGTTCACATAGGTGATGCGGCCTTCCATGTCCATGGCGCGCATGCCGGTGAGCATGGAGTTCTCCATCGCCCGGCGGAAGTTGGTCTCGGTGACCAGCGCGCTCTGCATCTGCAGGCGGCGCCGCATGTGGCGCCGGGTGCCCAGCAGCATCCACACCGTCAGCACCGACAGCGCGGCGACCATCCAGAAGAGGGTGTTGGAGATCAGGCCGATCGAGGTTCGGTAGCCCTGGCCGCGCAGGTACAGGCCGTTGCCCGCCGGCGCCACCGGCACGTCGTGAACGATCTGCGCGCGGCGCGAGTTGGTGCCGGGCATGTTGGTGACGGTGCTGGCCAGCGTGCGGTCGTTGGCGTCGAGCAGCGCGATGGCGTGGCGGTTCGACACCTCCGCCGGCACGAAGTAGCGCACCGGGCTCTCGACGGAGTATTCGGCCACCAGCGAGCCGGCAAACGCGGCGCGGTCGATCAGCGGCACGTGCACCTGGAAGACCGCGATGCCGGCGGCGTCGGTGAAGGGGCGCGAGTACACCGGCTGGCGCAGCTCGCGCGCGGCATCGAAGGCGGCCTCGGGTTCGGCCGGCCGGACGCGCCCGGGTTGTTCGGGCTGGGCGCCGGTCTCGGCGAGGAAGGTGGTGGCCGAATAGCTCGCGCGGCGCGCCCGGTTGGCGCCGATCCAGGTCAGCGAGGTGATCTCCGGCCGCTCGCGGGTGAACGACGCGGCCTGGCCGAGAAACTCCTCCTGGTCGATCGTGCGGGTGCCGATCTCGCGCGCGATGCGCACCAACTGTTCCTGGTTCTCGATCAGGCGCAGGCGGATCTGCTGCTGGGCGATCTCGGTGTCGCGCTTGACCGAGGCCTGTTCCCGCTCGATTTCCTCGTTGCGCAAGTACCAGAAGGCCGAAATGATCGCCGCGAGAAAGAGCAGCACCGACACCAGCGGGCCGAGCGTCGCGTAGCGGTCCTGGCGCGCCGGCGACTGGCGGCGCCACCAGCGGCCGAACAGGCGCTGCGGCCAGCTCTTCGGCGCCTTGATGACCATCGCCGGATCGTGGGGTGGGTGCATGGGCGGATTATGGGCGGCGGTGCGTGCCAGCCGTCCGCAGCCACCAGGCTGCACGAGGGAGCAAAGCCCTTGCGTTTCGTATGGTGGTACGTAGTTCTGCTATTTGGAAGATGAGCGCGCTTGTGCGACACTCGCGCCCGTCGCAGAAATCAACCGGAGACAAGCATGTCAGCAGTGCCTGATTCGTTCCTCGGTGCGGCCGCCAACGATGCGGACGCGCAGGAAACCCGCGAGTGGCTCGACGCCCTGTCGGCCGTCATCGGCACGGAAGGCGGCGATCGCGCCCACTTCCTGCTCGAGCAACTGATCGACCACGCGCGGCAGGCCGGCATCGACGTGCCGTTCTCCGCCAACACCGCCTACGTCAACACCATCCCGGCCGACCAGGAAGAGCGCTCGCCGGGCAACATCGACATCGAGGAGCGCCTGCGCACCTACATGCGCTGGAACGCGATGGCGATGGTCGTGAAGGCCAACCGGCTGCACCCGGCCGACGGCGGCGACCTCGGCGGCCACATCTCCAGCTTCGCGTCGGTGGCGACGATGTTCGGCACCGGCTTCAACCACTTCTGGCATGCCGAGAGCGAAGGTCACGGCGGCGACCTGCTCTACATCCAGGGCCACAGCGCCCCCGGCGTCTATGCGCGCGCCTACATGGAAGGCCGCCTCACCGAGGAGCAGTTGCTGAACTTCCGCCAGGAGGTCGACGGCAAGGGCATCTCGAGCTACCCGCACCCGAAGCTGATGCCGGAGTTCTGGCAGTTCCCGACCGTCTCGATGGGCCTGGGTCCGCTGATGGCGATCTACCGGGCGCGCTTCCTGAAGTACCTGCACGCCCGCGGCATCGCCAACACCGAGAACCGCAAGGTCTGGGTGTTCTGCGGCGACGGCGAGATGGACGAGCCGGAGTCGCTCGGCGCGATCGGCCTGGCCGCGCGCGAGAAGCTCGACAACCTGATCTTCGTGATCAACTGCAACCTGCAGCGCCTGGATGGCCCGGTGCGCGGCAACGGCAAGATCATCCAGGAGCTGGAGAGCGAGTTCCGCGGCTCCGGCTGGAACGTGATCAAGCTGCTGTGGGGCAGCTACTGGGATCCTCTGCTCGCGCGCGACAAGGACGGCGTCCTGCGCAAGGTGATGATGGACGTCGTCGACGGCGACTACCAGGCGATGAAGGCCAACGACGGCGCCTTCGTGCGCAAGAACTTCTTCGGCCGCCACCCCAAGCTGCTGGAGATGGTGGCCAAGATGAGCGACGAGGACATCTGGCGCCTGCAGCGCGGCGGCCACGACCCGCAGAAGGTCTACGCGGCCTTCCACCGCGCCTCGAACCACAAGGGCCAGCCGACCGTGCTGCTGGTGAAGACCGTCAAGGGCTTCGGCATGGGCAAGAGCGGCGAGGGCAAGAACACCGCGCACCAGACCAAGAAGCTGATCGACGAGGACGTGCGCGCCTTCCGCGACCGCTTCAACGTGCCCATCCCCGACGACCAGCTCGCGGAGATCCCGTTCTACAAGCCGGCCGACGACACGCCGGAGATGCGCTACCTGCACGAGCGCCGCAAGGCGCTGGGCGGCTACCTGCCGCACCGCCGCACCAAGGCCGACGAGCACTTCACCGTGCCGGCACTCGACACCTTCAAGGCCGTGCTGGAGCCCACGCCCGAAGGCCGCGAGATCAGCACCACGCAGGCCTACGTGCGCTTCCTGACGCAGCTGCTGCGCGACCGGGCGCTGGGCCCGCGCGTGGTGCCCATCCTCGTCGACGAGGCGCGCACCTTCGGCATGGAAGGCCTGTTCCGCCAGATCGGCATCTACAACCCTGCGGGGCAGCAGTACACGCCGGTCGACAAGGACCGGTCATGTACTACAAGGAAGACAAGGCCGGCCAGATCCTGCAGGAAGGCATCAACGAGGCGGGCGGCATGTCGAGCTGGATCGCCGCGGCGACGTCGTACTCGACGAACAACCGCATCATGGTGCCGTTCTACGTTTACTACTCGATGTTCGGCTTCCAGCGCATCGGCGATCTGGCCTGGGCGGCGGGTGACATGCAGGCGCGAGGCTTCCTGCTCGGCGGCACCTCGGGCCGCACCACGCTGAACGGCGAAGGCCTGCAGCACGAGGACGGCCACAGCCACATCCTTGCCGGCACGATCCCGAACTGCATCTGCTACGACCCGACCTTCGCGCACGAGGTCGGCGTGATCCTGCACCACGGCCTCAAGCGCATGGTGGAGAAGCAGGACAACGTCTTCTACTACCTGACGCTGCTCAACGAGAACTACCCGATGCCGGGCCTGAAGGCCGGCACCGAGGAGCAGATCATCAAGGGCATGTACCTGCTCGAGGAGGGCAAGAAGAAGACGCCGCGCGTCAACCTGCTGGGCAGCGGCACCATCCTGCGCGAGTCGATCGCCGCGAAGGAGCTGCTCGAGAAGGACTGGGGCGTGGCCGCCAACGTGTGGAGCTGCCCGAGCTTCAACGAACTGGCCCGCGACGGCCAGGATGCCGAGCGCTGGAACCTGCTGCACCCCACCGAGAAGCCGCGCGTGCCCTACGTCACGCAGCTGCTCGAGCCGTACGCCGGCCCGGTAGTGGCGTCGACCGACTACATGAAGAACTTCGCCGAGCAGATCCGCGCCTTCATTCCCAAGGGCCGCGCCTACAAGGTGCTGGGCACCGACGGCTTCGGCCGCAGTGACTTCCGCAGCAAGCTGCGCGAGCACTTCGAGGTCAACCGCCACTACGTCGTCGTCGCTGCGCTGAAGGCACTGGCCGACGAAGGCACCGTGCCGGCAGCCAAGGTGGCCGAGGCCATCCAGAAATACGGCATCAACACCGAGAAGATCAACCCGCTGTACGCCTGAGAACGACGGAGACAAGAACATGGCAGTGGTGGAAGTGAAGGTCCCCGACATTGGGGACTTCAAGGACGTGGCCGTCATCGAGCTGCTCGTCAAGCCGGGTGACACGGTCAAGGCCGAGCAGTCGCTGCTGACGGTGGAAAGCGACAAGGCGTCGATGGAGATTCCGTCGTCGCACGCCGGCGTGGTGAAGGAGCTGAAGGTCGGCCTCGGCGACAAGGTCAGCGAGGGCACGCTGGTGCTGTTGCTGGAGCGCGCCGATGCCGCAGCGGCCACGCCTGCGCCGGCTCCGGTGGCCGCCCCGGCCGCCGCGCCCGCAGCGGCGCCCGTCGTGGCGGCGCCAGTGGCGGCTGCCCCGGCCGGCGGCCTCGTCGAGGTGCGCGTTCCCGACATCGGCGACTTCGATCAGGTGGCCGTCATCGAGGTCTTCGTCAAGCCCGGCGATACCATCAAGGTCGAGCAGAGCCTGATCACCGTCGAGAGCGACAAGGCGTCGATGGAGATTCCCTCGTCGCATGCCGGCGTGGTCAAGGAAGTGAAGGTCAAGCTCGGCGACAAGGTCAGCCAGGGCACGGTGGTCGCGATCGTCGAGGCCGTCGGTGCCGTCGCGGCGGCGCCCGCCGCTGCGGCGCCCGCTGCCGCCCCGGCCGCCGCTGCGCCAGCGCCGTCGGCTGCTGCCGCCGCCCGTCCGATGCCCACCGCGGCGCTGCCGGCCCACGAGCCGACTGCGCCGAAGGGCACGCTGCCGCATGCCTCGCCGACCATCCGCCGCCTCGCCCGCGAACTCGGCGTGCCGCTGGAGGAAGTGAAGGGCTCTGGCCCCAAGGGCCGCATCACGCAGGAAGACGTGCAGGGCTTCGTCAAGGGCGTGATGAGCGGCGCGGTGCAGACGCAGGCACAGAAGGCCAAGGCGCCGGCGGCCGCAGCTGCCGGCGGCGGCGCATTCCCGGGCCTGCTGCCCTGGCCGCAGGTCGATTTCGCGAAGTTCGGCCCGATCGAGCGCAAGGATCTCTCGCGCATCAAGAAGATCAGCGGCGCCAACCTGCACCGCAACTGGGTGGTGATCCCGCACGTCACCAACCACGACGATGCCGACATCACCGAGCTCGAAGCCTTCCGCGTCCAGCTCAACAAGGAGAACGAGAAGAGCGGCGTCAAGGTCACGATGCTCGCCTTCCTGATCAAGGCCTCGGTTGCGGCGCTGAAGAAGTTCCCCGAGTTCAACGCCTCGCTCGATGGCGAGCAGCTGGTGCTCAAGCAGTACTTCCACATCGGCTTCGCCGCCGACACGCCCAACGGCTGGTGGTGCCGGTGATCAAGGACGCCGACAAGAAGGGCATCCTGCAGATCAGCAAGGAGATGAGCGAACTCGCCGCCAAGGCACGCGAAGGCAAGCTCTCGCCGGCGGAGATGAGCGGTGGCTGCTTCTCGATCTCGTCGCTGGGCGGCATCGGCGGGCGCTACTTCACGCCGATCATCAATGCGCCGGAAGTGGCCATCCTCGGCGTGTGCAAGAGCAGCACCGAGCCGCGCTGGGACGGCAAGCAGTTCGTGCCGCGCCTGATCCTGCCGCTGTCGCTGAGCTGGGACCACCGCGTGATCGACGGCGCCGCCGCGGCCCGCTTCAACGCCTATCTCGGCCAGGTCCTCGCGGACTTCCGCCGGGTGATGCTGTAAGGAGCCACTGATGCCTCTCATCGACATCAAGGTTCGGACATCGGCGACTTCAAGGACGTCGCGATCATCGAACTGCTGGTGAAGCCGGGTGACACCGTCAAGGCAGAGCAGAGCCTGATCACCGTCGAGAGCGACAAGGCCTCGATGGAGATTCCCTCGTCGCATGCCGGCGAGGTGAAGGAGCTGAAGGTCGCGCTCGGCGACAAGGTCAGCGAAGGTTCGCTGATTCTGACGCTGGAGGCCGCTGGCGCGGCTGCTGCTGCATCGGCCCCCGCGGCCGCGTCTGCACCGGCCGCTGCTGCGCCGCGCCCGCGCCGGTCGCTGCACCTGCTGCCGCCAGCTACGCCGGCAGCGCCGACCTCGAGTGCGACATGCTCGTGCTCGGTGCCGGCCCCGGCGGCTACTCGGCTGCCTTCCGCGCCGCCGACCTCGGCATGAAGACGGTGCTCGTCGAGCGCTTCGCCACGCTGGGCGGCGTGTGCCTGAACGTGGGTTGCATCCCGTCGAAGGCACTGCTGCACGTAGCGGCAGTGATGGACGAGGTCAAGCACTTCGAGGCGCTGGGCGTCAGCTTCGCCGAGCCGGTGGTCGATCTGGGCAAGCTCAAGGCACACAAGGAAAAGGTCATCGGCAAGCTGACCGGTGGCACGGCCGCGATGGCCAAGATGCGCAAGGTCACGGTGGTGCAGGGCACCGGCGAGTTCGCCGATCCGAACCACCTGAAGGTCGTGCTGGCCAAGGACGGCAGCACGCAGACGATCCGCTTCAAGCAGGCCATCATCGCCGCCGGTTCCGAGGCGGTGAAGCTGCCCTTCCTGCCGAAGGATGACCCGCGCATCGTCACCAGCACCGGCGCGCTGGAGTTGCGCCAGCGGCCGAGAAGAAGATGCTCGTCATCGGCGGCGGCATCATCGGCCTGGAGATGGGCACGGTGTATTCGACGCTGGGCGCGAAGCTCGACGTGGTCGAGATGCTCGACGGCCTCATGCAGGGCGCCGACCGTGATCTCGTCAAGGTCTGGCAGAAGATGAATGCGCACCGCTTCGACAAGCTGATGCTGAAGACGAAGACGGTCGGCGCCGAGGCGACGAAGGACGGCATCCGCGTGCAGTTCGAGGGCCTGGACGGCACCAAGAGCGAAGGCGTCTATGACCTCGTGCTGCAGGCGGTGGGCCGCACGCCCAACGGCAAGAAGATCGCCGCCGAGAAGGCCGGCGTGATCGTCGGCGAGCGCGGCTTCATCCCGGTCGACGTGCAGATGCGCACCAACGTGCCGCACATCTTCGCCATCGGCGACATCGTTGGCCAGCCGATGCTGGCGCACAAGGCGGTGCACGAGGCGCACGTGGCAGCCGAAGTGGCCGCGGGACAGAAGACCGCCTTCGATGCGCGCGTGATTCCGAGCGTGGCCTATACCGATCCGGAAGTGGCGTGGGTCGGCGTCACCGAGGACGAAGCCAAGGCCAAGGGGCTGAAGGTGAAGAAGGGCCTGTTCCCCTGGTCGGCTTCCGGCCGCGCCATCGCCAATGGCCGCGACGAAGGCTTCACCAAGCTGCTGTTCGACGAGGAGACGCACCGCATCGTCGGCGGCGGCATCGTCGGCACGCATGCCGGCGACATGATCGGCGAGATCGCGCTGGCCATCGAGATGGGCGCCGACGCGGTGGACATCGGCAAGACCATCCACCCGCACCCGACGCTCGGCGAGAGCATTGGCACGGCGGCCGAGGCCTTCGAGGGCGCCTGCACCGACCTCCCGCCGGTAAGGAAGTAGCCCCCAGTCGCTGCGCTCCTGCCCCCGAGGGGCGCCGTCCGGCTTGGGGCGGCCCGGCGCCGGACCCGTGCACGGCTAGCGCGGCGCGGGGCGCTGCGCGACATCGCTTCCGCCCGCGCGTCGAGCGTGGCGCGGTCGGTGGCGCTCAGCTCGGCCACGGTCGCCGGGCAGCGGCCCGGCGCATCGTCGCCGGCCGACC
Source organism: Piscinibacter aquaticus (assembly GCA_007994965.1). GTDB lineage: Bacteria > Pseudomonadota > Gammaproteobacteria > Burkholderiales > Burkholderiaceae_C > Piscinibacter > Piscinibacter aquaticus. The sequence goes on from VOPW01000001.1 coordinate 1,012,734, forward strand.
AGCCGGCGGCTTCGTTGGCCACCTGATCGGTGCGCGAAATGCCCAGCGTCGTGCCCAGGCGGTTCATCGCGGCGTGCGTGCGGGCATAGGCCAGCGCCAGGTCGTGTTCGGCATTGGCGTAGGCGCGGCGCGCGGTGTAGACCTCGTTCTCGGCGTTGAGCAGGTCGAGCAGGCTGCGCTGGCCGATGTCGAACTGCTGGCGATAGGCGTCGCGCGCCTTCTCGATCGCCAGGGTGTTGCGCTCGAGGTAGACCAGTTGCTCGGCGAGCTTGCGCGTGTCGTTGAAGGCGATCGCCGCCACCGGCGCGTGTCGCGGCAGACACGGTCGCGCACGTCGGCGGCCCGGTTCATCAGGCCGACCTGCTGGCGCACGCGGGCGCGATCGGCGCCGCCGTTGAACAGGTTCCAGCTCAGCACGATCTCGGCCGAGCCGTTGCGCTTCTGGTCTTCCACGCCGTCGACATTGCGGCCAGCGGCGCTGCGCAGGCGCGCCTCGACGCGGGGCTGGTAGGAGGATTCGCTGCGGCTGGCGGCCTGCTGCGCAGCGCGCAGGCCCTCGATGCTGGCGCTGATTGCCGCGCTGTTGCGCAGCGCGCTGCCCACCGCATCGCCGGCGCTGGCCGGCACGCCCTGCTTCAGCGAGGCCAGCGGCGGCAGCTGCGTCGGCGGCAGATCGCCGACGATGCGCTGGTAGCGCGCCGTGACGTCGTGCAGGTTGGCCAGTTCGGTGGTCAGGTTCGACTCGGCCAGGGCCAGGGCGCGCGCCGGCCTGCTCGAGATCGACACCGCGGCCGACACCGGCCTTCACGCGCGACTGGATCTGCGTGAAGGCGTAGCGGTGCTGCACGTAGTTGTCTTCGGCGAGCTGCACCAGGCGCCGATAGCGCTGCACGTCGTAGTAGGCGCGCGAGGCCTCCAGCACCGTCTGTTCGGTGGCTTCGAGCAGCTCGAAGTAGCGGGCCGGCGCTCGTGCGTCAGGCGGCTGACTTCCTTGCTCGTGCCCAGCCCGTCCCACAGCAGCTGGGTCAGGCTCAGGCCGGCCTGGCTGCGGCTGAGCGACGTCGATTCGTCGGGCAGCCGACCGGTGATGCGGCTGTTGTCGCGCCGGCGCGCGCGTCGAGATCGATGCGCGGCAGGAAGCCGCCGCGGGCGACGTCGATGGCATCGGTGGCGGCCCGGTAGGCATTGAAGCGCGCCGTGACCTCCGGGTTGGTCTTTACCGCCTTCTCGGCGGCGGCGCGCAGCGGGTCGGCCGGCTGGGCGACACTCGCGGCGGTGGAACACAGCAGCGCCACGGCGGCGCTGATCGCTTTGGGGGTCATGTACATCGTCGCGAAGGCGGTCTGTGGGCTGGCTTGTTGGATCTCAAGGCACCGGAAGTGTAGTGAGGGCTGACGCGCGGCCGGTGAGGCGTGATGCGAAGCACGAACTTTTTCACGGCTGAACCGCACGATCACCTCGATTTGCAACAGAGTGCGACAGCGTCCCTGCTCAAGCGCCGTGGATAACGGACGAGAACACGTCGTCGATGCGCCTTCCATCACCCGTCCGGCCGACCGGCCCGCTTGCCTCGCCGGCCCGGCCGTGGCTGCGGCGGGCCGTGGCCTGCGCGCTGGCGGCGCTGACGCTGACCAGCGCCCTTGGCCTGGCCTGGGACCGCGACCGCATGTCGCAGGCGGCGCAACGCACCGGGCCGCGCGCTGGCCGCCGTCAAGCTGTTGCAGCCATTGCTGGCCGAGGGCACGCGTGACGAGACGGCGCTGCTGGCCAGCATCAACGACTTCTTCAACCGCCGCGTGCAGTTCACGGACGACCGTGCCGCCTGGGGCCAGGACGACTACTGGGCCAGCCCGCTGGAGACGCTGGAGAAGGGCATGGGCGACTGCGAGGACTATGCGATCGCCAAGTATTTCAGCCTGCTGGCGGCCGGTGTGCCGGTGTCCAGGCTGCGGCTGGTTTACGTGCGGGCGTCGATCGGCGGCCCCGGAGGCGTGAGCCAGCCTCACATGGTGCTGGCTGGGTATGCCCAGCCGGGCGCAGAGCCGCTGATCCTCGACAACCTGATTGGCGAGGTGCGTCCGGCGTCGCGCCGGCCTGACCTGACGCCGGTCTTCAGCTTCAACAGCGAGGGCCTGTGGCAGGGCACCGCGGGGGCGTCGGCAGGCGATCCGGTGACCCGGTTGTCGCGCTGGCGCGAAATCATTGCGAAGGCGAGGGCGGAAGGGTTCCAATGAAGCCAGGAGATTCACATGTCGTTGATCGGCCAGATCTGGCTCAAGCTGCTGGTGGTGATCGTGCTGGCCTTCGTCGGCGGCGTGGTCGTGCACACCGATGCGATGCGCGACACGCTGCAGACGCAGCTGCGCATGAAGAACGGCGACAACGCCAGCGCCATGGCGCTGGTGCTGTCGCAGCAGAAGTCCGACCCGGCGCTGATGGACCTCGCGCTGACGGCGCAGTTCGACACCGGCCACTACCGGCGCATCCGCTTCGTCCGCGCCGACGGCAGTGTCGCCTTCCTGCGCGAGGCACCGCCGCAGCCGCTGGATGCGCCGCGGTGGTTCGCGCGCATGCTGCCGATCAAGGCTGAGGCGGGCGTGGCGCAGGTCTCCGACGGCTGGCAGGCACTCGGCCGCATCGAGGTGGAGAGCCACGACAACTTTGCGCACGACGAGCTCTGGCACGCCGTGCATCGTGCCGGCTCGGCCATGCTGGTGCTCGGCCTGCTGGCGGCGCTGGCAGGCGCCGTGGTCGTCGGCCGCATCCGCCGGCCGCTGGAGCGGGCAGTCGAGCAGGCGCGCTCGCTCGAGCGCGGTGAATACGTCACTGTCGACGAGCCGGGCACGCCCGAACTGCGCCGGCTCGTGCGGGCCATGAACTCGATGGTGACGCGCCTGAAGCAGGTCTTCGAGGGCCGGCCACGCAGGTGGAAACGCTGCGCCGCCGTGCCAACTGCGACGCGCTGACGGGTCTGTCCAACCGCGCGCACTTCCTCGGCCAGCTCGATGCGATGCTGCACCGTGAGGACGGCAGCGCGGAGAGCGGCCTCGTGCTGCTGCGCATCCTCGATCTGGCCGAGCTCAACCGCAGCATCGGCCACGCCAGCACCGACCGGTTGATCGAAACGGTCGCCCAGGCGCTGCAGGCCTACACGACGCGGGTGGCCGGTTGTTTCGTCGGCCGACTCAACGGCGCGGACTTCGCGATGTGCCTGCCGGCCGGCGGCGTGGCCGAAGAGACGGCGCGTGCCGTCGCCTCGGCGTTGCAGGCGGTGCTCCCGGCCTTCGGCCGCCAGGGCGGCGGTGGCCGCGGGTGCGGTGGAGGCCGTGCGCGGCACGACGCTGGCCGACTTGATGTCCCGGGCCGACCTCGCGCTGGCGCAGGCCGAGGCGCTCGGCCCGTTCCAGGTCGCCACCGTGGGCGAACCGGGCCAGTGCTGGCGCGCATGGGCGAAGGCGGCTGGCGGCGCCGCCTGCACGAGGCGCTGGGCGCCGGCCGCGTGACCCTGGTCGAGTACCCCGTGCTCGGCAAGAGCGACCAGCTGATGCACCTGGAATGCCCGCTGCGCGTGCAGCTCGAGCCCGAGGGCGAGCCGGAGCCAGCGGCACGCTGGCTGCCGCTGGCCGTGCGGGCGCGGCTGACGGCAGCGCTCGACGAGCGGGCCCTCTCGCTGGCGCTGGGCGCCATCGCGCTGGATGGACAAGCGCGCGCCGTCAACCTCGCGGCGGCCTCACTCTTCGACAGCGGCTTCGCGGCTCGACTTCGCGCGCAACTGATGCAGGCGCCCCGCGCAGCGCGCCGGTGTGGCTGGAGGTGCCCGAGGCCGCGGCCGCCGATCACTTCGATCTGGTTCGCGAGCTCGGCCGGCAACTTCGGCCGGCCGGGGCTCGGCTCGGCCTGGAGCACGCCGGCGAGCGCATCGGTCGCATCGAGCGGCTGTTCGAGCTCGGCCTCGATTACGTGAAGCTCGACGGCGCGATCACCCGCGACGTGGGCCGCGACAGCCACCGCGCCGGCTTCGTCACCGGCGCAGTGGCGATGCTGCACAGCCTGTCGGTGCAGGTGATCGCCGAAGGCGTCAGCGGCCATGCGGACGCCGAGGCCCTCTGGCAATGCGGCGTGGATGGCCAGACGGGGCCCTGGGTCAGCGCCAGGGCGCGTTGAGACGGCGGGGCCCGCGAGCCCCGCCGTGCCTCAGCCATCGACCACCAGCTTCGACTTGTTGAGCAGGTCCTGGATGATCTGCTGGTCGGTGCTCAGTCCGCCGCTGAACAGGTTGACGTTCTGCAGCACGATGGTCTGGTCGGTGGCCGTGCCGTAGTTGCTGCCGCTGAAGGCACCGGTCGAGCTGATCTGGATCGTCGTCGACGTGCCGTCGGTGCTGAAGTGGATGAAGTTGGCGAGATTGCCCGCGTTCTCGCCGCTCAGCAGGTCGCGCAGGTCGAGCACGTCGCCGCCCGCTGCCGGCGTGGCCACGTTGAAGTCGGTGATCGTGTCCTGCGGCGGCGCGGCCGTGGTGCCACGATCGGCCAGGGTCCACGCGAACACGTCGGATCCGGCACCGCCGGTGAGCGTGTCGCTGCCGGCACCGCCCTGGATGCGATCGGCCCCGGCGCCGCCGGTGATGATGTCTGCGCCGGCGCCTCCAAACAGCAGGTCATTGCCGTTGCCGCCGTCAATCGTGTCGTTGCCGTCGCCGCCGTAGACCGGTCGTTGCCGTCACCGGCATTGATCGTGTCGTTGCCGCCGAAGCCCTGCAGCGAATCACCGCCCGTGGTGCCGGTGAGGGTGTCGGCGTTCTGGTTGCCGGCCCGGCTGGCGGTGGTGGTGGACACCGTCACGGCGATGGTCGAGGTGCTCGTGGCCGTGCTGCCGTTGCTGGCTTCGGTGGCTGTGGCACTGACGCTGAGGTTGAAACTGCCGGTGTAGCCAGAGGGCGGCAGCAGTTGCAGGGTGGCCAGCTGCGCCGGTGTGACGCTCCAGCTGCCACCGCCCAGGTTCGTGCCTGCCGAGAGAATGGCACCGGTGGGCAGGCCGGAGATGGTGATCGCAAGCGACTCCGAGCCGTCGCGATCCGACAGGGCCGCGCCGATAGACAGGTCGATCGGCTGGCCATAGGCCGTGCCGCCGATGCTCACCGTCGGTGTGGCCACCGTCAGCGACGAGTCCTTGCCGGTGTCGCCGCCGTTCAGTACCAGCCACGAGAACTGATACTCGCCCGCGGATGTCGCGGTGAAGTTGTAGGTGCCCGTGGCGTCGGCCGCAGCGCCGTTGGTGTTGCGACCGGTTTGCTCCGACGATGAGACCTGCACGTACTGCTTCGCGCCGTCCGGGCCGGTGATGACCAGCACCACCAGGTCGTTGAAGCCGTTGTTGATTTCGCTGGTGGTGTCTTCGCTGTTGAAGAACTGCCAGTTGAACGAGGCCACGTTGCCCGCGCCCAGATCGAGGGTGTAGTTCGAGCTCTTGCCGTCCACCACGTTCACGTTCCCCGGATCGTTGGCCGTGGCGCCTGCGGCAGGGTCGAATCCATCCAGGGCGCCATTGGGCAGGCCCAGCGTGGCCTCCAGGTTGGCCTGCGTGATTCCTGGCTCGGTGCTGATCGTGGTGCCGGCCTGAACGATGCCGGTGATCTGGAGCGGCGCCAGCAGCGTGGGCGCATCGGCGACTGCGGCAACGTTGACGGTGACCGTCGCAGTCGACGTGCCGCCTTGGCCGTCGGAGATCGTGTAGGTGAACGAAGCCGGCCCGCTGTAGTTCGCCGCCGGCGTGAACACGACGCTGCTGCCGGACAGCGTGACCGTTCCGTTGACCGGGTTCTGCACGCTTGTGATCGTCAGCGTGGTGCCCGCATCGACGTCGGAGTCGTTGGCGAGCAGTGTTGCGAACGGAATGGTCAGGGCCACGTCTTCCACGCCCGAGCCGGTGTTCGCATTGGCCACCGGAGCGTCGTTGGTGCCGGTGACGGTGATGACGAGGTTGGCCGTCGAGGTGGCCCCTGCGTTGTCGGTCACCGTGTAGGGCACGGTGATCACCTGTTGCTGCCCCACGCCCAGCGATTGGTAAGCCGCATTGGCCGGGTTGAAGCTGTAGCTGCCGTTCGCATTGAAGGTCAGCCCCGCCGGTGCCGATCCGTTGAGCGTGTAGGTCAGCGTGCTTCCCGTATCGACGTCCGTGGCGGTAACGCTGCCGTTGACGATGGCGGCGTCCTCGGCGACGGTGAAGCTCGAGGCCTGCGCCACCGGAGCATCGTTCGTGCCGTTGATCGTGACGACGACAGAAGAGGTCGTGCCATCAGCCGAGCGAACGGTGAAGGTCTCGGTGAGCGTCTGCCCGGCACCGAGCGACTGGATCGCGGTATTGGAGTTCGCGGCCGTGTAGGTCCAGGCGCCGTTGGCCGCCAGGGTGAAGGTGCCGTAAGCGCCCGCGGTGGAAGCCTGCGGCTGGAACGTAGTGGCCGGCATCCGCGTCGGTGACCGTCAGCGTGCCGCCAGTGGAGATGCTGCCTGCGACGACGCCAGAGTCTTCGGTGACCGAGCCCGTGCCGGCCGAGATCACCGCCACATCGTTCGTGCCGTTGATCGTGACGACGACGCTCGACGTGGTGCCATCAGCCGAGCGAACGGTGAAGGTCTCAGTGAGCGTCTGCCCGGCACCGAGCGACTGGATCGCGGTGTTCGTGGAGGCCGTGTAGGTCCAGGCGCCGTTGGCGGCCAGCGTGAAGGTGCCATAGGCGCCGGCAGTGGAAGCCTGCGGCTGGAAGGTGGCTGGCCACTGTCGGCGTCGGTGACGGTCAGCGTGCCGCCAGTGGAGATGTTGCCTGCGACGACGCCCGAGTCTTCGGTGACCGAGCCCGTACCGGCCGAGATCACCGCCACGTCGTTGGTGCCGTTGATCGTGACGACGACAGAAGAGGTCGTGCCATCGGCCGAACGCACCGTGAAGGTCTCGGTGAGCGTCTGCCCGGCACCGAGCGACTGGATCGCGGTGTTCGGGTGGAGGCCGTGTAGGTCCAGGCGCCGTTGGCGGCCAGCGTGAAGGTTCCATAGGCGCCGGCAGTGGAAGCCTGCGGCTGGAAGGTGGCGGCCACTGTCGGCGTCGGTGACGGTCAGCGTGCCGCCAGTGGAGATGTTGCCTGCCGTGACAGCGACGTCCTCGGTGACCGAGCCCGTGCCAGCCGAGATCACCGCCACGTCGTTCGTGCCATTGATCGTGACGACGACCGACGAGGTCGTGCCATCGGCCGAACGCACCGTGAAGGTCTCGGAAAGCGTCTGGCCCGCGCCGAGGTTCTGGATCGCGGTGTTCGAGTTCGAGGCGGTGTAGGTCCAGGCGCCGTTGGCCGCCAGCGTGAAGGTCCCGTAAGTGCCCGCGGTGGAAGCCTGCGGCTGGAACGCAGCCCGGCCTGCGTCCAGGTCCGTGACGGTCAGCGTGCCGCCCGTGCTCAGGTTGCCGGCGGCGACGTTCGTGTCTTCGGTGATCGATCCGGAGGACGTACCGCTGACCACCGCTGCGTCATTCGTGCCGGTGACGGTGATGACGAGGTTGGCCGTCGAGCTCGCGCCGGCGTTGTCGGTCACCGTGTAGGGCACGGTGATCACCTGCTGCTGGCCGGCTCCGAGCGACTGGTAGGCCGCGTTGGCCGGGTTGAAGCTGTAGCTGCCGTCCGCATTGAAGGTCAGGCCCGCCGGTGCCGCGCCGTTGAGCGCGTAGCTGAGCGTGCCGCCGGTGTCGATGTCGGTGGCGCTGACGTTGCCCGTCACGATCGCGGCGTCCTCGGCGACGGTGAAGCTCGAGGCCTGCGCCACCGGAGCGTCGTTGGTGCCCACGATCGTCACGATGACGTTCCACGGCGTGCCATCGGCCGAGCGCACGGTGAAGGTCTCGGTGAGCGTCGCGCCCGCGCCGAGGGTCTGGATCGCCGTGTTCGAGTTGGAGGCGGTGTAGGTCCAGCTGCCGTCCGCGGCGATCGTGAACGTGCCGTAGGTGCCCGCCGTCGAAACCTGTGGCTGGAAGCTGGCCGGCCGCTGTCAACATCGCTCACGGTCAGCGTGCCGCCGGTGCTGATATTGCCGGCGACCACGCTCGCATCCTCGGTCACCGAACCGGTCGAGATGCCGCCGATCACCGCCACGTCGTTCGTGCCGTTGATCGTGACCACGACGCTCGACGTGGTGCCGTCGGCCGAGCGCACCGTGAAGGTGTCGGTGAGCGACTGACCCTGGCCCAGGTTCTGGATCGCGGTGTTCGAGTTCGAGGCGGTGTAGGTCCACGCGCCGTTGGCGGCCAGCGTGAAGGTGCCGTAGCTGCCCGCGGTCGACGCCTGCGGCTGGAACAAGCCCGGCCCGCATCGACGTCGCTGACCGTCAGCGTGCCGCCCGTGCTCAGGTTGCCGGCGACGACGCTCGTGTCTTCGGTGATCGAGCCGGCCGCGGTGCCGCCGATCGCGGCTGCGTCGTTCGCTCCGGCGACCGTCACCGTGATCACGCGCGTCGTTCCGAGTGTCGTGACGGTGAAGTTCTCCGTCGGCGCTGCGCTGCCGGGCAGTGCCTGCGTTGGCCGCTGCATTGTTCAGCGTGTGGTCCACACGCCGCCGGCGGTGATGGCGAAGGTGCCGTAGGTGCCGGCCGTGCCGGCCTGGGCCACGAAGCCGGACTCACCCGCATCGGCATCGGTGATCAGCAGCGTGCCGTTGCTCGTGAGCGTGCCGTCCTCCTGCACCGCGCCGGCCAACGGGCCGGTGATGGTCGGCATGTCGTTCGTGCCGGTCACGGTGAAGGTCAGCGTCGTCGTTGCCGTGGCGCCACTGGCATCACGAACCGTGTAGGCGAAGCTCTCGGTGACGACCTGTCCGCCGACGAGTGCCTCGGCAGCGGGCCGGTTTGCCACATAGGTGTAGGAGCCATCGCTGTTCAGCGTCAGCGTGCCGTAGGTGCCCGCCAGCGCGCTGCCGACGGTGCCGCTGGTGGCACCGAAGGAAACGGCGGAGACCGAATCGCCCGCATCGGCGTCGCTGTCGTTGGCCAGCACGCCGGTGGCGGCGGTGGTGCTCAGCGTCGCGTTCTCGTTCACCGAGCCGGCATTGGCCACGGCCACCGGCGTGTCGTGGTGCCGGTGACGGTGATGACGAGGTTGGCTGTCGATGAGGCGCCCGCGTTGTCGGTCACCGTGAAGGCACGGTGATCACGGTCGATTGCCCCGGCCAGCGACGGCAGGCCGCCACCGAGGCGTCGAAGGTGTAGCTGCCGTCGGCGTTGAAGCTCAGGCCGGCCGGCGCCGCGCCGTTCAGCGCGTAGCTGAGCGTGGTGCCGGCGTCGATGTCGGTGGCCGTGACGGCGCCGTGACCACGGCGGCATCTTCCGCGACCGTGAAAGCGGCCGGCTGCGCCACCGGCGCGTCGTTGACCGGCGTGACGTTGATCGTGATCTGGTTCGGCGTGGCGTCGAAGTGATGCCGTCGCTCACCGAGAAGCTGAAGCTGGCATAGCCGGTGCCGTTGGCATCGGCGGCCGGCACGAAGCGCAATGCGAGGTCGGCTGCCGCGATCTGCTGGCCGCCACCACCGCCACGCTGCCGAGCAGCAGTTGCCCGGCGCCGGGAAGCGTGTCGATACGCACCGAGGCCAGCGGCTGGCCGTTGGCATCCGTGTAGCCGAAGTCGGCGGCCGTGAAGGAGGGGCTGTCCTCCGCCGTGCTGACCGTGGCGCTCGTGCCCGAAGGCGCCGCGTTGACGATAGTTCTGCAGCGCCGTCGCGACACGGAAGTTGCCCGCCGCATCGGTCAGCGTCAGGCTGCCGACGATCGTGGAATCCAGATCGGACACGAGCACGCTGCACCGAGACGCTGAAGGCGCCGCCCACGCCGACGACGGCCTGGAACACTGGCCGCTGATCGTCAGCTCGACGATGTCGCCGGCGACTGCATCGCCGCCGGCAGCCGCTGAGCAGGACGTTGCCGCCGGCTTCGGCGACGCTGAGCACGTTGTCGGCCGTGACCGGCTCCAGCGTCAGGCTGGCCGTCGGCGGCGTCACGTCGACCACGCCGCTATCGGTAGCGCTGGCGGCGTTGCCGGCGCTGTCGCTGGCCGTGGCCACGAGCCGCCTTCGGCCAGCGGTGCGGGCACCTGGGCCGAGAAGGTGCCGCCGGGAGCGACGGTGGCGGTGACGGTCTGCTGCACGCCACCGGCGTCGGTGATCAGCAGGCTGACCGTGGAACCGGCCGGCAGGTTCGTAGTGCCGGTGACGGTCGGCACGGGCGTGTTGATCAGTGCCGCGCATCGACCGTGATGGTCGGTGCAGTGAGGTCGAGATGCCCGAGTCGTTCGCGGTGGCGGCATTGCCTGCGGCATCGGTCGCGGTGGCCACCACCGAGTGATGCCCTCGGCCAGCGAAGACGGCACGTCGACCGAGAACGTGCCCCAGCGGCGACCGTGGCCGCGAGCGTCTGCGAAGCACCCGCAGCGTCCGTGACGCTGACGATCGAGCCGGCCGGCAGGTCTGTCGTGCCGGTGATGGTCGGCGTCGAATCGTTGGTCAGCAGCGGTGCGTCGACGGTGATCGAAGGCGCCGTCACGTCGACAGCGCCGGCGTCGTTGGCCGAGGCGGAGTTTCCGGCGGCATCGGTGGCCGTGGCGACGACGGTGAAGCTGCCTTCGGCCAGGGCGGCCGGGACGGACGCCGAATAGGTGCCGCCCGCGGCGACGGTCGCGGTGAGCGTCTGCTGAGTGCCGAGCGCATCGGTGACCACGAGGCTGACGGTCGAACCCGCCGGCAGGTTGGTGGTGCCGGTGATCGTCGGCGTGGCGTCGTTGGTCAGCGCCGGAGCATCGACGGTGAGGGTCGGAGCGGTGACATCGACGGATCCGGCGTCGTTGGCCGACGACGAGTTGCCGGCCAGTCAGTGGCGGTGGCGACAACCGTGAATTCCGCCAGCGCCACCGGCCGAGAACGTGCCGCCAGCGGTGACGGTTGCGGAGATGGTCTGCGACGCGCCCAGCGCATCGGTGACGACGAGGCTGACAGTCGAGCCTGCCGGCAGGTTGGTGGTGCCGGTGATGGTGGGCGTGACGTCGTTCGTCAGGGCGGGTGCATCGACAGTGAGCGTCGGCGCCGTGACGTCGACCGAACCGACGTCGCTGGCCGAAGCCGAGTTCGGATCGGTGGCGGTTCCGACGACCGTGAATCCGCCTTCGGCCAGAGCCGCAGGCACATCGACGGAGAACGTACCGCCCGCCGCGACGGTTGCCGTGAGCGTTTGCTGAGCGCCGAGCGCATCGGTGACGACCAGCGTGACCGACGAGCCGGCCGGCAGATTGGTCGTGCCGGCGATGGTGGGCGTGGCGTCGTTGGTCAGCGCGGGCGCATCGACGGTGAGGGACGGTGCGGTGACATCGACCACGCCGTTGCCGACGGCGTTGGCGGAATTGCCCGCCCCGTCGGTGACGGTGGCCACGACGGTGAAGCTGCCTTCGGCCAGCGGTGCAGGCACCTGGGCCGAGAAGGTGCCGCCGGGAGCGACGGTGGCGGTAACGGTCTGCTGCACGCCACCGGCGTCGGTGATCAGCAGGCTGACCGTGGAACCGGCTGGCAGGTTGGTGTTGCCAGTGACGGTGGGCACGAGACTGTTGGTCAGCGCCGGCGCGTCGACCGTGATGGTCGGTGCAGTGAGGTCGAGGATGCCCGAGTCGTTCGCGGTGGCGGCATTGCCTGCGGTATCGGTCGCAGTGGCCACCACTGAGTAGATGCCTTCGGCCAGAGCGGCCGGCACGGCAAACCGAGTAGGTGCCGCCTGCGGCCACGGTTCAGTGTCTGCGAGGCGCCCGCAGCGTCACCGTGACGACGATGCTGACGGTGGAGCCAGCCGGCAGGTCTGTCGTGCCGGTGATGGTCGGCGTCGAGTCGTTGGTCAGCAACGGCGCATCGACGGTGATCGAAGGCGCCGTCACGTCGACAGCGCCGGCATCGTTGGCCGAGGCGGAGTTTCCAGCGGCATCGGTGGCCGTGGCGACGACGGTGAAGCTGCCTTCGGCCAGGGCGGCCGGGACGGACGCCGCATAGGTGCCGCCCCGGCGCGTGCCGTGAGCGTCTGCTGAGCGCCGAGCGCATCGACCACGAGGCTGACGGCGAACCCGCCGGCAGGTTGGTGGTGCCGGTGATGGTGGGCGTCGTCAGCGCAGGCGCGTCAACGGTGAGGGTAGGAGCGGTGACATCGACGGAGCCGGCATCGTTCGCCGAAGTCGGCTGCGCGGAGAACGTGAGCCGGCACATCGACCGACCGCCAGCGGCGACCGTTCATGGTCTGGAGGCACCAGCGGAGTCGGTGATGACGAGGCTGATGGCGCCGGCCGGCAGGCTGGTCGTACCGGTGATGGTCGGCGTAGCGTCGTTCGTCAGCGCCGGAGCATCGACGGTGAGCGTCGGTGCCGTGATATCGAGCGAGCCGGCGTCGTTGGCAGAAGCCGAGTTGCCTGCGGCGTCTGCGGCTGTCGCGGTAACCGTGAATGCGCCTTCGGCCAGTGCCGCAGGCACATCTGCCACCCGCGGAGCCGTGCGTCTGTTGAACGCCGACCACGAGGCTGCGGTGAGCCGCCCGGCAGGTCGGTCGTGCCGGTGATCGTGGGCGTCGAGTCAACGCAGGCGCATCCGGCCGAAGCCGTGTTCCCGGGTCGGTGGCGGTCGACAACGGTGAAGGCACCTCAGCCAGTGCCGCGGGAACATCGAACGCCGCCCGCGGCGAGCGGAGATGGTCTGCGAAGCACCAGAGAATCGGTGACGAGGCTGACGGTGGAACCTGCCGGCAGGTCGGCGTGGCGTCGTGTCCGGTGATCGGAGCGGTGTCATTGGGCTGTGCCAGCGGCGTCCGTTGCAGTCGCAGCGACGCTGAAGGACCCTTCGGCCAGTGCGGCGGGCCGGGAAGGTGCCGCATCGACCGTTGCGGTGATGGTCTGCGTGCGCCGAGTGCGTCGGTGACGACCATGAGCGACGAACCTGCCGGCAGCGGTGATGGTCGGCGTAGCGTCGTTTGCGCCGGAATCGCCGAGTATCGAGCGAGCCGGCGTCGTTGGCAGAAGCCGAGCCTGCGGCGTCTGCGGCTGTCGCGGTAACCGTGAATGCGCCTTCGGCCAGTGCGGCAGGCACATCGACGGAGAAACTGCCACCCGCAGTGACGGTTGCCGTGAACGTCTGTTGAACGCCGAGCGCATCGGTGACCACGAGGCTGACGGTGGAGCCGGCCGGCAGGTCGGTCGTCCCAGTGATCGTCGGCGTAGTGTCGTTCGTCAGTGATGGGGCGTCACGGTGAGCGTCGGAGCGGTGATGTCGACCGAGCCGGCGTCGTTTGCACTCGCGCTGTTGCCGGCAGCGACGAGTGAGCTGCCTTCGGCCAGTGCTGCAGGTCGACCGAGAATGTGCCACCGGCGACGGTCGCACTAACGGTCTGCGAGGCGCCGAGCGCATCGGTGAGCAGGCTGACCGAACCGGCGGGCAGGTTGGTCGTGCCCGTGATCGTTGGCGTGGCGTCGTTGGTCAGCGCCGGAGCATCGACGGTGAGTCGGTGCTGTAGTGTCGATCGAGCCAGCGTCGTTGGCAGAAGCAGAATTGCCGGCAGCGTGTGGCCCGTGGCCACGACGGAGAAGGCACCTTCGGCCAAGGCCGCAGGCACATCGACCGAGAACGTGCCGCCAGCGGCCACGGTCGTGGAGATGGTCTGCGAAGCGCCCACGCATCGGTGAGGCTGACGGTCGAGCCCGCCGGCAGGTTGGTGGTGCCGGTGATGGTGGGCGTGGCGTCGTTGGTCCGCAGGGCAGGTGAGCGTCGACCGACCGAGCGTTCGCCGACGCCGGAGTCGGCCGTGACGACGGATCCACCTTCAGCGAGGGCAGCCGGGGTGCCGCCCGCGACGACTGCGGAGATGGTCTGGGAGACACCAGCGGAGTCGGTGACGACGGCTGATGGTGGAACCTGCCGGCAGGTTGGTCGACCTGTGATCGTCGGCGTAGCGTCGTTGGTCAGCGCCGAGCATCGACAGTGAGCGTGGGTGCGGTGACTCGCCGAGCCGGCGTCGTTCGCGAAGCCGAGTTGCCGCTGTGCGGTGATGGCCGTGGCCACGACGGAGACGCACCTTGAGGGCAGCCGGGACATCGACCGAGAACGTGCCGGCCAGTCGCGACGACGGTCGGGCAGCAGAGTCGGTCGACGCTGATCGTGGAACCTGCCGGAGGTTGGTCGTACCTGTGATCGTGCCGTCCAGCGCGGCGACAGTGAGCGTGGGTGCGGTGACATCGACGGAGCCGGCGTCGTTGCGAGTTGCCTGTCGCCAGTCGCGGCGTGATGCGCCTTCGCCAAGGCGTCGACCGAGAACGTGCCACCAGCTGCGACTGTGGCATTGACGGTCTGCGAGACACCGGCCGAGTCGGTAATGACCCGTGCCGACTGTGGAACCTGCCGGCAGGTTGGTCGTGCCGGTGATGGTGGGCGTAGCGTCGTTCGTCAGCGCCGGAGCATCGACGGTGAGAGCCGGAGCCGTGATATCGACGTCGTTGAGTTGCCTGCCGCGTCGCTGGCGGTCGCAGTGACGGTGAACGCGCCCTCAGCCAGTGCTCAGGCACATCGACAGAGAAGGTACCACCGGCGGCGACGGTCGCGGCAATGGTCTGCGAGGTACCAGCGGAGTCAGTGACGACCAGGCTGACGGTCGAGCCCGCCGGCAGATTGCTCGTGCCAGTGATGGTCGGGGTCGAATCGTTGGTCAGCGCCGGAGCATCGACGGTGAGCGTCGGAGCGTGACATCGACCGAGCCGGCGTCGTTCGCCGAAGCTGAGTTGCCGGCCGCGTCGATGGCGGTCGCAACGACGGTGAACGCGCCCTCAGCCAGTGCTGCAGGCACATCGACCGAGAACGTGCCGCCCGAGGCGACGGTTGCGGCAATGGTCTGCGAAGTACCAGCGGAGTCGGTGACGACCGGGCTGACGGTGGAGCCGGCCGAGTTGGTCGTGCCGGTAATGGTCGGCGTCGAATCATTCGTCAGCGCAGGCGCGTCGACGGTGAGGGTGGGAGCGGTGAGGTCGAGCGAGCCAGCATCGTTCGCCGAAGCTGAGTTGCCGGCCGCGTCGGTGGCGGTCGCGACGGTGGTCAGCCAGCGCGGCGGGTACATCGACCGAGAAGGTGCCGCCCGCGGTGACCGTCGTAATCACGATGCTGACGGACGAACCTGCCGGCAAGTTGGTCGTACCGGTGATCGTTGGCGTCGAGTCGGTGCATCGACGGTGAGGGTGGGAGCGGTGAGGTCCACCGAGCCGGCGTCGTTTGCCGTGGCCGGGTTGCCGGCTGCGTCGGAAGCCGTGGCAGTAACCGTGAACGCGCCCTCGGCCAACGCGGCAGGCACATCGGCGGGAGAAGGTGCCGCCTGCGGCGACGATTGCAGTGATGGTCTGCGTCGTACCGAGCGAGTCGACCACGAGGCTGACGGACGAACCCGCCGGCAGGTTGGTGGTGCCGGTGATGGTGGGCGTCGAGTCGTTCGTCAGCGCAGGCGCGTCAACGGTGAGGGTAGGAGCGGTGACATCGACGGAGCCGGCATCGTTCGCCGAAGCCGAGTTGCCGGCTGCGTCAGTGGCCGTGGCCACGACGGAGAACGCACCTTCAGCGAGGGCAGCCGGCACATCGACCGAGAACGTGCCGCCAGCGGCGACCGTTGCGGAGATGGTCTGGGAGGCACCAGCGGAGTCGGTGACGGTGGCGCCGGCCGGCAGGCTGGTCGTACCGGTGATGGTCGGCGTAGCGTCGTTCGTCAGCGCCGGAGCATCGACGGTGAGCGTCGGTGCCGTGATATCGAGCGAGCCGGCGTCGTTGGCAGAAGCCGAGTTGCCTGCGGCGTCTGCGGCTGTCGCGGTAACCGTGAATGCGCCTTCGGCCAGTGCCGCAGGCACATCGGCGGAGAAGCTGCCACCCGCAGTGACGGTTGCCGTGAACGTCTGTGAACGCCGAGCGCATCGGTGACCACGAGGCTGACGGTGGAGCCGGCCGGCAGGTCGGTCGTGCCGGTGATCGTGGGCGTCGAGTCGTTGGTCAACGCAGGCGCATCGACGGTGAGGGTCGGTGCGGTGACGTCGACCGAGCCGGCGTCGTTCGCCGAAGCCGTGTTCCCGGCTGCGTCGGTGGCGGTCGCCACAACGGTGAAGGCACCCTCAGCCAGTGCCGCGGGCACATCGACCGAGAACGAACGTGCCGCCCGCGGCGACGGTTGCGGAGATGGTCTGCGAAGCACCAGCAGAATCGGTGACGACCAGCTGATGGTGGAACCTGCCGGCAGGTTGGTCGTGCCGGTGATCGTCGGCGTGGCGTCGTTGGTCAGGGCAGGCGCGTCGACGGTGAGCGTCGGAGCGGTGACATCCACGGCGCCCGAGTCGTTGGCATTGGCGCTGTTGCCAGCGGCGTCCGTTGCAGTCGCAACGGCGCTGAAGGACCCTTCGGCCAGTGCGGCGGGCACATCGACGGAGAAGGTGCCGCCAGCGGCGACGGTCGCGGTGATGGTCTGCGTTGCACCGAGTGCGTCGGTGACGACCAGCGTGAGCGACGAACCTGCCGGCAGGTTCGTCGTGCCGGTGATGGTCGGCGTAGCGTCGTTGGTCAACGCAGGCGCGTCGACGGTGAGCGTCGGAGCGGTGACATCCACCGAACCGGCGTCGTTCGCCGAAGCCGAGTTTTCCGGCTGCGTCGGTGGCGGTGGCGGTGACGGTAAACGCGCCCTCAGCGAGAGCCGAAGGAACGTCGACGGAGAACGTGCCGCCAGCGGCGACGATCGCGGCGACGGTCTGCGAGGCACCAGCAGAGTCGGTGACGACCGCTGATCGTGGAACCTGCCGGCAGGTTGGTCGTGCCGGTGATCGTGGGCGTCGAGTCGTTCGTCGGTGCCGGAGCATCGACCGTGAGTGTCGGAGCGGTGACGTCGACCGAGCCAGCATCGTTCGCCGACGCCGAATTGCCTGCCGCGTCGGTGGCAGTCGCGGTGACCGTGAATGCGCCTTCGGCCAGCGCGGCGGGCACATCGACCGAGAACGTGCCGCCCGCGGCGACACTCGCGGTGATCGTCTGTGATGCGCCCAGCGCGTCGGTGACCACGATGCTGACGGTGGAGCCGGCCGGCAGGTTCGTCGTACCCGTGATGGTCGGCGTAGCGTCGTTCGTCAGCGCCGGAGCATCGACGGTGAGCGTCGGTGCCGTGACGTCGACCGAGCCGGCGTCGTTTGCCGTGGCCGGGTTGCCGGCTGCGTCAGAAGCCGTGGCAGTAACCGTGAACGCACCCTCGGCCAACGCGGCAGGCACATCGACGGAGAAGGTGCCGCCTGCGGCGACGATTGCACTGATGGTTTGCGCCGTACCGAGCGCGTCGGTGACGACCAAGCTGACGGTCGAGCCGGCCGGCAGGCTGGTCGTACCCGTGATCGTTGGCGTGGCGTCGTTCGTCAGCGCGGGGGCATCGACGGCAAGCGTCGGCGCGGTGACGTCGACCGAGCCAGCATCGTTTGCCGACGCCGAGTTGCCTGCCGCGTCGGCTGAGTCGCAACGACGGTGAACGCGCCTTCGGCCAGCGCGGCGGGCACATGAGGTGCCGCCTGCGGCGACGGTTGCCGTGAGCGTCTGCGAAGCGCCGAGCGCATCGGTGACCACGATGCTGACGGTCGAACCTGCCGGCAGGTCGGTCGTACCGGTGATCGTCGGCGTAGCGTCGTTCGTCAGCGCCGGAGCGTCGACGGTGAGGGTGGGAGCGGTGAGGTCGACCGAACCGGCGTCGTTTGCCGAGGCCGAGTTGCCAGCTGCGTCGGTGGCAGTCGCGGTGACGGTGAATGCGCCTTCGGCCAGTGCTGAAGGCACATCGACCGAGAAGGTGCCACCGGCAACGACTGTCGCACTGACCGTCTGCGAGGCGCCGAGTGCATCGGTAACGACCAGCTGACCGTGGAACCTGCGGGCAGATTGCTCGTGCCAGTGATCGTCGGGGTCGAGTCGTTGGTCAGCGCCGGAGCGTCGACGGTGAGCGTGGGTGCGGTGACATCGACGGAACCGGCGTCGTTCGCCGAAGCCGAGTTGCCGGCTGCGTCGGTGGCGGTCGCGGTGATGGTGAATGCGCCTTCGGCCAGCGCCGCCGGCACGTCGACCGAGAACGTGCCGCCAGCTGCGACCGTTGCGGAGAAGGTCTGGGAGGCACCAGCGGAGTCGGTGACGACCGGGCTGATGGTGGAGCCGGCCGGCAGGCTGGTCGTTCCGGTGATGGTCGGCGTAGCGTCGTTCGTCAGCGCCGGAGCATCGACGGTGAGGGTCGGTGCAGTGATATCGAGCGAGCCGGCGTCGTTGGCAGAAGCCGAGTTGCCTGCGGCGTCTGCGGCAGTCGCGGTAACCGTGAATGCGCCTTCGGCCAGTGCCGCAGGCACATCGACCGAGAAGGTGCCACCGGCGACGACTGTCGCAATGACGGTCTGCGAGGCGCCGAGTGCATCGGTAACGACCAAGGCTGACCGTGGAACCTGCGGGCAGATTGCTCGTGCCAGTGATCGTCGGGGTCGAGTCGTTCGTCAGCGCCGGAGCGTCGACGGTGAGAGCCGGAGCCGTGATATCGATCGAGCCGGCGTCGTTGGCAGAAGCCGAGTTGCCTGCGGCGTCGCTGGCGGTCGCCGTGACGGTGAACGCGCCCTCAGCCAGTGCTGCAGGCACATCGACCGAGAACGTGCCGCCCGCGGCGACGGTCGCGGAGATCGTCTGTGATGCGCCCAGCGCGTCGGTGACCACGATGCTGACGGTCGAGCCCGCCGGCAGGTTCGTCGTACCCGTGATGGTCGGCGTGGAGTCGTTCGTCAGCGCCGGAGCATCGACGGTAAGCGTCGGAGCGGTGACATCGACCGAACCTACGTCGTTTGCCGACGCCGAGTTCCCAGCTGCGTCGCTGGCGGTCGCGGTAACGGTGAAAGCGCCTTCGGCCAGTGTCGCAGGCACATCGACGGAGAAGGTGCCGCCCGCGGCGACGGTCGCTGCGATGGTCTGCGACGCGCCCAGGGCATCGGTGACGACGATGCTGACGGTCGAACCGGCCGGCAGGTTGGTCGTGCCGGTGATGGTCGGTGTGGCGTCGTTCGTCAGCGTTGGAGCATCGACGGTGAGGCTCGGCGCAGTGACGTCAACAGAGCCGGCGTCGTTCGCCGACGCCGAGTTGCCGGCCGCATCGGTGGCGGTCGCCACGATGCTGAACGCGCCTTCGGCCAGCGCAGCCGGCACGTCAACAGAGTAGGTGCCACCCGCGGCGACGGTTACCGTGATGGTCTGCGAAGCGCCGAGCGCATCCGTGACCACCAGCGACACGGTTGAGCCTGCCGGCAGATTGGTGGTGCCGGTGATGGTCGGCGTCGCGTCGTTCGTCAGCGCAGGCGCATCGACGGTCAGCGACGGCGCGGTGACGTCCACCGCGCCTGAATCGCTGGCCGAGGCGCTGTTGCCAGCCGCATCGGTCGCCGTGGCAACGGCACTGAAACCGCCCTCGGCCAGCGCCGCGGGCACATCGACGGAGAAGGTGCCGCCGGTGTTCACGGTCGCGGTGAGGATCTGCGTGACGCCGGCCGAGTCGGTGATCACCAGGCTGACGGACGAACCCGCCGGCAAGTTGGTGGTGCCGCTGATCGTCGGCGTGGCATCGTTGGTCAGGGTCGGAGCGTCGATGGTCAGGCTGGGGGCCGTCAGGTCGATGGCTCCGCCGTCACTCGCGCTGGCGCTGTTGCCGAAGCCGTCGGAGGCGGTCGCGACGACGCTGTAGCTGCCTTCAGCCAGTGCCACCGGCACGTTCACCGTGAATGTGCCTGAGGCCGAGACGGTGGCGGTGAGGCTCTGTACCGCGCCGGCTGCATCCGTCACCAGCACGGTGACGGCCGAGCCGGCCGGGAGGTTGCTGGTGCCGGTGATCGTCGGGGTTGCGTCGCTGGTCAGCGCAGGCGCGTCGACCGTCACCGCCGGGCCGGCGGCCACGTTCACCGTCAGCGTGGCCGAGCTGGTGCCACCGTTGCCATCGGTCACCGTGTAGGTCACGGCCACCGGGCCGGTCACGCCGGGCGCAGCCGCGAATCGCAGGCTGCCGTCGGCGTTGATGCTCACCGTGCCGAGGGCCGGGTCCACCGTGGCCGAGGTGACGCCGAGCGCGTCGCCGTCGACATCGCGGTCGTTGGCCAGCACGTCGATGGTGACCGGTGCCGCGCCGACGGCGCGGGCGGAATCGTCGGTCGCGAGCGGCGCGTCGTTGACGGCCACCACCGTCAGCACCACGGCAGCCGGCGCCGAGGTCGCGCCGGCGTTGTCGGTGACGGTGAACAGGATGCTCTGGCTGCCGTTGAAGTCGGCGCCCGGGCGGTAGACCAGCGTGGCCGCGTCGGACGGCGCCAGCGTCTGGCCGATGGCCACCGGGGTGATGCCGTCGGCCAGCCACAGCGTGCCACCGGCCGGCAGCGCGGTGACGGTCACGCCGACGATGCGGCCGTCGACGTCGGTGCCGGTGAGGCTGATCGACAGCGCGGCGTCTTCATCGCCCGAGCCCGTGCCCGGCGTGGCCACCGGCGCGTCGTTGACGGCACTCAGCGTGATGGCGGTGCTGCCGGTGCTGCTGCGGCCATCCGACGTGGTCAGCGTGTAGGTGAAGGTTCCGGGGGCAGGCTGCCGTCGTAGTCCGCCGGCGGCACGTAGCTCAGCCCTGGCAGATCGGCGGGCGTCAGCACCGTGCCGGCCGTGACCAGCGTGCCATCGGCCTTGCGGATCTCGCCCACCGCCGGCTTTGGTCGACGCGGACCGTGCCGCCCGCGGCAGCACCGGTCGGAGCCGTCAGCCCGAGGTTGGCCGGGGCACCTTCCTCTGCGCTGGAGATTGCGCTGAACGGCACGTCCAGCGGCGGCAGGTTGCCGCCGCCCTGGCTGGGACTGCCGGTGGCCGTGCTGCCCGTGTCGGCGGTGAGCAGGCGAAGCTCGGCATCGCTGGTGCTGCGCGGCACCTCGCCACCCGTGAGGTTCTCGGCGATGCGGTCGACACGCAGGCCCTCCTGCATCGAACCTTCGCCGCCGCCCGCCGTGCCCGCAGCCGGTGCCGCGTCGCGGTCACCGCGGTTCAACGCGGTGATCGCCTGGTCGACATCGTCGCTGGCCGCCGGTGCCTTGCCCTCGGCCGCCCGCACCGGTGCATCGCCGTTGTCGATCTGAACGATGCCGTCTTGCGTCGTCAGGATCTGATCGCCCTGGCGGACCACATCGCCTACCTTGAGCAGGCGAAGCTTGCCGTCGGCGCCCCGGATCAGGGCAGTGCCCCAAAGGGAAACGACTTTGCCTTCGGCGGAACGGGCGATCACGGGCATGGCGAGGCCTTGTTTCATATGCTGCACTGCAATGGCAACGGAGGGTAACCGAGGCCGTCGCGCTAAATGCGTTTCATGATGTCCCGGGTGTGACGGACGTCACCGGATTGCCGGGCAGGCGCAGCCTTAGCGCACGCTTGCCGGACCCTCGCAGATGCGGTCGGACATCACCGGGTGATCGGTGTTCGACCCGATCCGGCAAAACTTGAGGGGGAAATGACGCGGCGAGCGCCGCAGCGTGTCAGCGTTCGCGAAGCGCGTAGGCCTTGGCCTTGAGCACCGGCTTGAGCAGGTAGGCCAGCACCGACTTGTTGCCGGTGAGGATGTCGACCTCGGCGGTCATGCCGGGGATGATGGGCAGCTTGTCGTTGAACCGCGCGGCCTTGGTGCGCACCCGCACCAGGTAGAAGGCATTGCCCTTTTCGTCCACCACCGTGTCGGGGCTGATGTTCTCCACCTCGGCCTCCATGCCGCCGTAGATGGAGAAGTCATAGGCGCTGAACTTCACCGTGGCCGCCTGCCCCGGGGCGATGAAGGCGATGTCCTTCGGCTGGATGCGCGCCTCCAGCACGAGCGCATCGTCCAGCGGCACGATCTCGACGATGTCCTTGCCTGGCTGCACCACGCCGCCCACGGTGTTGGCCAGCAGCCGCTGCACGCGCCCGCGAACCGGGCTCTTGATCTGCGACTTGTCGACCTTGTCGGCCAGCGCCACCGCGCCTTCATTGAGCGCGTTCAGGCGGCCGACCACCTCCGCCATCTCCTTGCGCGAGTCGTTGCGGAAGGTGAGTTCGGTCTCCTGGATCTTGCGCTGCGCCTCGCCGATGGCCGCCTGCACGCGGGCGATCTGCGCCGAGGCCTGCTCGGCATCGCCGCGCGAGCGCGACACCTCGCGCTCCAGGCGGAGGATGTCCACTTCCGACACCGCGCCGCTGGCCAGCAGCGGGCGGGTCTTGGTGAGCTCCTGCTGGCTGAGCTCGAGGCTGCGCTCGGCCGATGCGCGGCGGGCGCGTGCCTCCGACAGCTCCTGCTCGCGCTGCTGCAGTTGCTGGCGGTTGATGGCCAGCAGCGTGTTCAGCTCGGTCAGCCGGTTCTCGTAGAGGCGGCGTTCGTCGTCGACGATGCGGCGCTCTTCCTCGTCGGCAGCGGTGGGCGGCTGGAAGCCCACGCCCTCGGCCAGCGCGCGCAGCAGCCGCGCCTGCCGGGCGCGCAGGGCGAAACCCTGGGCGGCGCTCTCGCGCACGCCGGAGGTGGCGCGGGTCTCGTCGATCTTCAGCAGCAACTGGTCGCGCTCGACCACGGCCTTCCTGCACCAGGATCTCGGACACCACGCCGCCGTCGAGCGACTGCACCAGCTGCAGCTGGCGCGACGGGATCACGCGGGCATCGCCGCGTGTCACCTCGTCGACATGCGCCAGCGCGGCCCATACCACCATCAGCAGCACCACCACCACGGCGGTGCGCACGATCATCTGCGCCCGGTGGGTGCGCTGGCGCGACATCACCGCCTCGGCCTCGGCCTCGAAGCTCGGCAGGCTCGCGTCGGCTTCCTTCGCGGTCGGCCCGAACAGCCGGCGCGAGACGCGCGCCGTCCAGGCATTCATCGAGTCGACGAACTTCATGCTGCCTTCGCCACGCGGCCGCTGGCCAGTGCTTCCATGATGCGGTCGCGCGGGCCGTCGGCCACGACCTTGCCGCCGTCGATGACGATCACCCGCGTGACCATCGCCAGCAGCGAGGTGCGGTGCGTCACCAGCACCACCGTCTTGTCCTGTGCGAAGCTGCCCAGGCGCTGGGTGATCTGCGCCTCGGAGGTGAAATCCATTGCGCTGGTCGGCTCGTCGAGCAGCAGGATCGGCGCGTTGTGCAGCAGCGCCCGCGCCAGCCCACGCCCTGGCGCTGCCCGCCGGAGAGGAACTCGCCGCGCTCGCCCACCGGCATGTCGAAGCCGCGCGGGTGGCGGTTGACGAAGTCGCCGAGGCCGGCGGTCTCTGCCGCCGAGAGCACCGCCGAATCGTCGGCGTAGGGCAGGCCCAGCGTGATGTTCTCGCGCAGCGAGCCGTAGAACAGCATCACGTCCTGCGAGACGCAGCCGAGGTTGCGGCGCACGTCGGCCGGATCGAGCTGGCGAACGTCGATGCCGTCGAGCAGCACGGCGCCCTGGCTCGGCTGGTACAGGCCCATGATCAGCCGCTGGATGGTCGACTTGCCCGAGCCCACGCGGCCGATCAGCGCCACGCGCTCGCCCGGCGCGATCTTGAAGCTGATGCCTTCCAGCGCCGAGTCCTGCCGGTTCGGGTAGGCGAAATGGACGTTGCGGAACTCGATCTCGCCGCGCAGCTGCGGGCGGTGGATGAAGGTCTCGCCGGCCGGCCGCTCGACCGGCTTGGCCATGATCTGGTCGAGGCTGTTCATCGCCGTGCGGGCGCCCTGGTACTGCATCAGCAGCCCGACGATCTGCCCGGCCGGCGCCAGCGCACGGCCCGACAGCATCGACACGGCGATCAGCGCCCCCATTGTCAGCAGCCGCTCGCTGATCAGGTAGACGCCGATGATCACGATGGCCACGGTGGTCAGCTGGGTCAGGAAGCCGGTGACGTACATCGCGCTGGACGACACGCCGCGCATCTTCACCCCGGTGGCGGCGAGGAAGGCGTTGGCGCGCTCCCAGCGCGCCTGGATCACGCCCTCGGCGCCTTGCGACTTGATCGTCTCGATGCCGGTCAGGCTTTCCACCAGCGTGGCGTTGCGCTGCGCGCCGGCCCGCCATGTGGTCTCCGAGAGTTCGTGCAGACGGTGCTGCAGCACCCAGCCCATCACCAGGATCAGCAGTGCTGCCGTGACCACCGGCAGCGCCAGCCAGGGCGAGATCCACGCGATGACGATGACGAACAGCAGCGCGAAGGGCAGGTCGACCAGCGCGGTGACCGTGCCCGAGGCGATGAAGTCGCGCACCTGCTCGAAGCCGCGCAGGTTGGAGGCGAACGAGCCCACCGACTCCGGCCGATGGGCCAGACGCATGCCGAGCACGCGTTCCATCAGCGTGGCCGAGATGCGCACGTCGATGCGTGCGCTGGCCTCGTCGACGAAGCGGCTGCGCAGCAGGCGCATGAACAGGTCGGCACCGAGCACCAGCACCACGCCGATGGCCAGGGCCCACAGCGTCTCGACGGCGTTGTTCGGCACCACGCGGTCGTAGACGTTCATCGAGAACATCGGGAAGGCCAGTGCGAAGAGGTTGACCAGCAAGGCGGCCCAGAGCACGTCGCGATAGACGTAGCGCTGCTCGAGGAAGGCGCCCCAGAACCAGTGGCCCGAAGGCAGGGTCTTCGCCGAGGCGTCGGCACGCTCGCTGCGCGCATCGAAGCGGAAGTGAGGGCGGGCGAACAGCACCACGCCGCCATACCGCGCGGCGAGTTCCTCGCGCGGCAAAGTGACGGAACCCTGGCCGGTCTCGGGCAGCAGCAGGCGCGCCTGCACGGCACCAGCCTCGTCGGTCTGCCAGCCGAGCAGGACGCAGGCGTCGTTGTCCTTCAGCACCAGGATGGCGGGCAGCGCGGCGGTGTCGATCGCTTCGAGCGCCGGGCGCTGCAGCTTGTAACCATGCCCGCGCGGGCGCCGGCGCGCTCGGCCAGCTCGATCGTGAGCCGGCCGTCGCGCAAGGGCAGCGCGGCCGACAACGACGCCCGCGTGGCCGCCTGGCCGTTCAGGCGGCACAGCTCGACCGGGCAGTCGAGCAGCGGATCCGGATGGATCAGGTCTTCTCGCAGGCGCACGGTGGCGTTGGTCATGGCGGCGTGAGCGGGCCCATCAGCCGATATCGGCGCAATGGATGCCGAATTGACCCGCGCGCCGGTCGTCGAACCAGCGCTGCAGCGTTTCCTTCACGGTGCGGAAGGCGATCTGATCCCAGGGCACCTCGTCTTCGCGGAACAGTCTGGCCTCGATGGTCTCGGGGCCGGGGTCGAACGCGGTGTCGAGCAGCCGCGCCCGGTAGAAGAGATGGACCGGCCGACGCGCGACACGTTCAGCACCGTGAACAGGCCCTGCATCTCGACCTTCGCCCCGGCCTCCTCGATGGTCTCGCGCAACGCGCCTTCGGCCGTCGTCTCGCCGAGCTCCATGAAGCCGGCCGGCAGCGTCCAGAAGCCGTAGCGCGGCTCGATGTTGCGACGGCACAGCAGCACCTTTGGTCGCCCCACGCCGGCACCGTGCCCACCACGTTCAGCGGGTTCTCGTAGTGGATGGTGCCGCACACCGTGCAGGTGGCACGCTCGCGGTTGTCGTCGGCCGGCACGGTGTACTGCGCCGGCGCGCCGCAGGCACGGCAGTGCTTGATGCTGCGCGGGTTGAACATGGCGGCGGCAGTGTATCGCGCAGGCCTTCGCCGACCGTGGCGTGGCATCATCGTCCGCGTTGCATCCGACCGCGTTCGACACCCTTTCCGGAGCCCGAGCATGTCCTTCGTCATCACCCCGCCCACCACGCCCGTCGTGCCCGTCGCCGGCGCCGCGCCGGGTGCCCAGTTCCCGGTGCATCGCATCTACTGCGTGGGCCGCAACTACGTCGAACATGCCAAGGAGATGGGCTTCACCGGCCGCGAGCCGCCGTTCTTCTTCATGAAGCCTGCCGACGCCGTGCTGCCGGTGGCCGAGGGCCAGACGGGCCGCATGCACTATCCGAGCCTGACGAAGGACCTGCACCACGAGGTGGAACTGGTGGTGGCCATCGGCACCGGCGGCCGGAACATCGCCGCGGCCGATGCGATGAAGCATGTGTGGGGCTATGCGGTCGGCCTGGACATGACCCGCCGCGACCTGCAGGGCGAAGCCAGAAGCAGGGTCGGCCGTGGTGCATCGGCAAGGGCTTCGAGGAGTCGGCCCCGATCGGGCCGGTGCGGCCGGCGGCGCAGTGCCACATCGGCGCCGACACCGTCATCCAGCTCGACGTCAACGGCACGCCGCGGCAGAAGAGCAGCATCGGCAAGCTGATCTGGAGCATCCCCGAGATCATCGAGCACCTGTCGTCCGCCTGGACACTCGCGCCGGGTGACCTGATCTTCACCGGCACGCCCGGAAGGCGTGGCGGCCGTGGTGGCCGGCGACACGCTGGCCGCGCGCATCGATGGCGTCGGCTCACTGCAGGTGCAGCTGGTGGCCGGCTGAGTCTTCGGGAGCAACACGCCATGGCCCTGCAGCTCTACAACTATTTCCGCTCGTCGGCCTCGTACCGCGTGCGCATCGCGCTGGCGCTCAAGGGGCTGGATTTCGACTACATCCCGGTGCACCTGCAGCGCAACGAACAGTTCGCCGAGTCCTACACCGCGCTCTCGCCAGCGCGGCTGGTGCCGTTGCTCAAGGACGACGACAAGGTCCTCACGCAGTCGCTGGCGATCATCGAGTACCTCGACGAGACGCATCCGAAGCCGCCGTTGCTGCCCGGCGATGCGCAGGCGCGCGCGCGCATCCGTGCGCTGGCGCTGGACATCGCCTGCGAGATCCATCCGCTGAACAACCTGCGCGTGCTGCGCTACCCGGTCAAGGACATGAAGGTCAGCGAAGACGACAAGAACCGCTGGTATCGCCACTGGGTCGAGACCGGCCTCGAGGTGGTGGAGCAGCGCGGCCGCGAGCCCGGCCACCGGCCGCTTCTGCCACGGCGATGCGCCGACGCTCGCCGACGTGCTGCTGGTGCCGCAGATCCACAACGCGCAGCGCTTCGACTGCCGGCTCGACCATGTGCCGACCGTCATGCGCATCTTCGACGCCTGCATGGCGCTCGACGCCTTCGCCAAGACGCAGCCCTCGGCCTGCCCGGACGCAGCCTGATGGCGGTCGCCGGCCACTCCGACTGGTTGCGGCCCGCGTGGGATGCACCGGGCGTGGGTGCGCTGATGACCACACGGGCCGGCGGCGTCAGCGAAGGTCCGTTTGCCAGCATGAACGTGCGGCGGGCTGGGCGACGATCCGGCGGCCGTCGCGCACAACCAGGCCATCTTCGCGGCCGCCATCGGCGCGCGGCCGGTGTGGCTGAACCAGGTCCACGGCGTCGCTGTCGCGCGGCTGACGGCCGATGCCATCGGGACCATGCCCACGGCCGACGCCAGCGTCTGCGCGGAGCCGGGTATCGCCTGCACGGTGCAGGTGGCGGACTGTCTCCCAGTGCTCTTCGCCGCGCCGGGCGGGCGAGCGGTCGGCGGCGCGCATGCCGGCTGGCGCGGTCTGGCGGGGGGTGTGCTGGAGGCAACGCTGTCCGAACTGTGTGCGCTGGCGGCCTGCGAGCCTCCCGACGTGCAGGCACGGCTGGGCCCCTGCATCGGACCGCGGCAGTTCGAGGTCGGAAGCGACGTGCTCGAAGCCTTCGGTGCCGAACCCACCCGCGCCGATCAGCGCTTCTTCACGGCCCGTGCGCCGGGCAAGTGGCTGGCCGACTGGCAGGGCTGGCCCGGCAACGGCTGAGCGACGCCGGCGTGAGCCGCATCAGCGGCAGCGGCTGGTGCACCGTCGAGGACGCGTCACGGTTCTTTTCGTTCCGCCGCGATCGCAGCACCGGCCGCATGGTGGCCGCGATCTGGATCGACCGCCGCGGGTGAGGCTGCCGCCTCTCTCGCCTCGGCTTCGCGCCGCGCCCGCTTGCGATGCGGCGTGTTCATCAGGTACAGCACGATGGACAGCGGCAGCACGCCGTAGAGCAACACCGTGAAGACCGCGCCGAGCACGCTTCCATTGGCACTGGTCGCTTCCGCGACCGCCATCATCAGCACAACATAGCCCCAGGCGATCGCGACAAGGTACATACTGCTTACCGAATGGTGAAATCAACCGTCATGATGTGGTAAGCTTCGCCGGTAAAACTGCACGAACAAGAACAGCTTCACCGGCGAAGCATCCGCGAGGAGACTTACATGAAAGCGACATCCCGTTCGTCGACCCGGACATCCGCGGCGGCGCCGATGGACACGGCCGAGGCCGCGAAGGCCTTCGGCAACAGCTTCGGCGAGATCTTCAAGGCGATGCAGGGGCTGAACCTGCCGCTGCCGGCGCTGACCAGCCTGCAGGCCGACTACCTGAAGCAGGCCACCGAGCTGTGGAACCAGACGCTGCAGACCGACGCGAAACCGGCAGCGCCGTCCGACCGCCGTTTCGCTGCGCAGGATTGGTCGAGTAATCCGGCAGCGGCCTACACCGCGCAGATGTACCTGCTCAACGCCCGCACGCTGATGCAGATGGCCGAGGCGGTGGAAGGCGACGCCAAGACGAAGCAGCGCATCCGCTTCGCGGTGCAGCAGTGGGTCGATGCGGCGGCGCCGAGCAACTACCTCGCGCTGAACCCGGAGGCGCAGCGCAAGGCGCTGGAAACCAAGGGCGAGAGCATCGGCCAGGGCCTGCGCCACCTGTGGAACGACATCCAGCAGGGCCACCTGTCGCAGACCGACGAGAGCGTGTTCGAAGTCGGCCGCAACGTGGCCACCACCGAAGGCGCTGTGGTGTTCGAGAACGAGCTGTTCCAGCTGATCGAATACAAGCCGCTGACGCCGAAGGTGCACGAGCGGCCGATGTTGTTCGTGCCGCCGTGCATCAACAAGTACTACATCCTCGACCTGCAGCCGGACAACTCGCTGATCCGCTACACGGTGGAGCAGGGCCACCGCCTGTTCGTGGTGAGCTGGCGAAATGCCGACGAGGCCGTAGCGAAGTTCACCTGGGACCGGTACATCGAGGATGCGGCGATCCGCGCGATCCGCGAGGTGCAGGACATCACCGGCGCCGAGCAGATCGACACGCTGGGCTTCTGCGTCGGCGGCACCATCCTCGCCACCGCGCTGGCGGTGCTGGCGGCACGCGGCGAGCAGCCGGCGGCCAGCGTCACGCTGCTGACCACGCTGCTGGATTTTTCCTACACCGGCATCCTCGACATCTTCATCGACGAGGCGATGGTGCAGATGCGCGAGATGACGCTCGGCCCGGCGAGCCCGGGCGGCGGCAGTCTGCTCAAGGGCCAGGAACTGGCCTCGACCTTCAGCTTCCTGCGCCCGAACGATCTGGTGTGGAACTACGTCGTCGGCAACTATCTGAAGGGCGAGACGCCGCCGCCGTTCGACCTGCTGTACTGGAACAGCGACAGCACCAATCTGCCCGGGCCGATGTACTGCTGGTACCTGCGCAACATGTACCTGGAGAACAACCTCGTGGTGCCGGGAAAGCTCACGGTCTGCGGCGAGAAGGTCGATCTCGGCAAGATCAAGGCGCCGGTCTACGTGTACGCCTCGCGCGAGGATCACATCGTGCCCTGGGATGCCGCCTACAAGAACACCCAGGTGCTGACCGGCGCGAAGGGCAAGGTGCGCTTCGTGATGGGCGCGTCGGGCCACATCGCCGGCGTGATCAACCCGCCGGCCAAGGGCAAGCGCAGCCACTGGATCGGCAGCGGCAGCACGCTGCCGGCCGACGCGCAGGGCTGGTTCGACAAGGCCAAGGAGCACCCGGGCAGCTGGTGGACGGACTGGGCCGCTGGCTCAAGCCGCACGCCGGCAAGCTGGTCGCCGCGCCCAAGGCCTACGGCAACCGCACCCACAAGCCGATCGAGCCGGCGCCCGGCCGCTACGTGAAGCAGAAAGCCTGACCGCGGGTTTCCGGGGGCTTGATGGGCTCCCGGCGAAGCGCGACAGTCAACCCCGACACCCTCTCGTTCCCGATCCCCGTTCACCGCAGGAGACCTGATTCCATGAGCACCGACATCGTCATCGTCGCCGCCGCCCGCACCGCGGTCGGCAAGTTCGGCGGCACGCTCGCATCCACGCCCGCACCCCGAGCTCGGCGCCGCGGTGATCAACGAACTGCTCAAGCGCGCGAAGCTCGAAGGCGGCCAGATCGGCGAGGTCATCCTCGGCAGTGCTGCAGGCCGGCGCCGGCCAGAACCCGGCGCGCCAGTCGGTCATCAAGGCGGGCATGCCCAACCACGTGCCGGCGATGACCATCAACAAGGTCTGCGGCTCGGGCCTGAAGGCGGTGATGCTGGCTGCGCAGGCCATCCGCGACGGCGACAGCGAGATTGTCATCGCCGGCGGCCAGGAGAACATGAGCCTGGCGCCGCACGTGCTGCCGAACTCCCGCAACGGCGCGCGCATGGGCGACTGGAAGCTGGTCGACTCGATGATCGTCGACGGCCTGTGGGATGTGTACAACCAATACCACATGGGCATCACGGCCGAGAACGTGGCGAAGAAGTACGGCATCAGCCGCGAGGCGCAGGATGCGCTGGCGCTGGCCAGCCAGCAGAAGGCCGCGGCCGCGCAGGATGCCGGCAAGTTCAAGGACGAGATCGTGCCCTTCAGCATCGCGCAGAAGAAGGGCGATCCGATCGTCTTCGCGGCCGACGAATTCCTGAACCGCAAGACCAGCGCAGAAGGCCCGGCTGGCCTGCGTCCGGCCTTCGACAAGGCCGGCAGCGTGACCGCGGGCAACGCCTCGGGCCTGAACGACGGCGCCGCCGGTGTGGTGGTGATGAGCGCGAAGACCGCCGACAAGCTCGGCCTGACGCCGCTGGCGCGCATTGCCAGCTACGCGAGCGCCGGCCTCGACCCGGCCACGATGGGCATGGGCCCGGTGCCGGCCAGCCAGCGCGCGCTGCAGCGTGCCGGCTGGAAGGCCGCTGACCTCGACCTGCTCGAGATCAACGAGGCCTTCGCTGCGCAGGCCTGCGCGGTGCACCAGGAGATGGGCTGGGACACCAGCAAGGTCAACGTCAACGGCGGCGCGATCGCGATCGGCCATCCGATCGGCGCCTCCGGCTGCCGCATCCTCGTGACGCTGCTGCACGAGATGCAGCGCCGCAACGCGAAGAAGGGCATCGCCTCGCTGTGCATCGGCGGCGGCATGGGCGTGGCCCTGACGGTCGAGCGCTGAACGAACGACACACCACCAACGGATTCAACCAGGAGAAGACAAATGGCTCAGAAGATCGCTTACGTCACCGGCGGCATGGGAGGGATCGGCACCGCGATGTGCCAGCGCCTGCACAAGGATGGATTCACGGTCATCGCCGGCTGCGGCCCGAGCCGTGACTTCAACAAGTGGCTGGCCGAGCAGAAGGCGCTGGGCTACAACTTCTACGCCTCGGTCGGCAATGTCGGGGACTGGGATTCGACCGTGGCGGCGTTCGAGAAGGTCCGCGCCGAGCATGGCACGGTCGACGTGCTGGTCAACAACGCAGGCATCACGCGCGATGGCGTTTTCCGCAAGATGAGCCGTGCCGACTGGGACGCGGTGATCGAGACCAACCTGACCAGCCTGTTCAACGTCACCAAGCAGGTGATCGAGGGCATGCTCGACAAGGGCTGGGGCCGCATCATCAACATCTCGTCGGTCAACGGCGAGAAGGGCCAGTTCGGCCAGACCAACTACTCGGCGGCCAAGGCCGGCATGCACGGCTTCACGATGGCCCTGGCGCAGGAAGTGGCCAACAAGGGCGTGACGGTGAATACCGTGAGCCCGGGCTACATCGGCACCGACATGGTCAAGGCGATCCGCCAGGACGTGCTCGACAAGATCGTCGCCGGCATCCCGGTCAAGCGCCTGGGCACGCCGGAGGAGATCGCCTCCATCGTCGGCTGGCTGGCGGGCGAGGAGTCGGGCTTCACGACGGGTGCGGATTTCTCCTGCAACGGTGGCCTCCATATGGGTTGAACCCACCCGGGTTCACGCCACGAGCCCGGCCGCGCGCCGGGCTTTTTCTTGAGCTTAGAAGGCCACGTAGCGCCCCGGCCGATGGTTCAGCGCCAGTGTCAGGTTCAGCGCCAGCGCCCCCACGATCGACATCGCGATGCGCTTCGGTTCCACCACCGCCAGCGAGGCAACCAGGATCGCGCCGTCGATGCCCATCTGCACCCAGCCAGCGCGCCAGCCGTAGCGCTTCTGCAGCACCAGCACGGCGATGTTCAGCCCGCCGAGGCTGGCGTGGTGGCGGAACAGCACGAGAAAACCCGCGCCCATCAGCAGCCCGCCCGCCACGGCGGCGAACCACGGGTCGAGCACGGCGAAGCCGGCCCAGCGCGGGATCGCGCTGGTCAGTGCCGACAACAGCGTGACAGCCGCGAAGGTTTTCAGCGTAAAGCTTCGCCCCATCGCGCGCCGTGCCAGCGCATAGAACGGCAGGTTGATCGCGAAGAAGAGGGGCCCGAAGCCGATGCCGCTGGCGTAGTGGGCCAGAAAGGCCAGGCCCGCGGTACCTCCGGTCAGCAGCCCCGCATGCGTGAACATCGTGACGCCGATGGCGATGAACAGCGTGCCGGTGACGAAGGCCAGCGCGTCGTCGTACCAAGTATGGCGCAGCGGCCCGGTGGCAGCGCTCATTCGACGATGCCCGACAGGAAATACTTGATCAGGCCCTTGGCGGCGAAGCCGATCAGCCCGACGCCCAGCCCCAGCAGCAGCACGAAGGTGCCGAACTTGCCGGCCTTCGACTCGCGCGCGAGCTGCAGGATGATGAACACCATGTACAGCATGAACGCCGACACGCCGACCGTGAGGCCGAACCCAGCGATCTGCTCCTCGGTGTAGCCGAACATGGCCGCGTCGCCTCGTGCTCAGGGCCGCTCGGGCAGGCCCGAGGTGTCGACGAGGTCGCGGTAGGCATGCCAGCTCGCATGCGCGAGCCAGGGCACCACGATCACCAGGCCGAGCATCACGCTGGCCATGCCCACGAGGGTGAGCGCCATGATCAGCGCCGCCCACAGCGCCATCGGTACCGGGTTGTCCATCACCACGCGCCAACTGGTGAAGACGGCGGCCAGCACGCCGATCTCGCGATCGAGCAGCAACGGGATCGCGACCACGCTGGAGGCGAAGACCGGCGCGGCGAGCACGCCGCCGAGCGCGAGCCAGATCTCGAACAGATGGCCTTGTTCGGCGAGCACCACCACGCGCAGGAACTCGACCGGGTTGCGCACCGGCGCCGGCGCGAAGCCGGTGATCAGCGCCGCCGAAGTCATCACCCAGCCGGTGCCGGCGAAGGCGAGCAGCACGCCGAACATGATCAGCCGGTCATCTCGCGGGCGCCACGCGGCCAGCGCCGTGCGCACGCTGGCCTTGCCGCCGCGCTGCAGATCGCGACTGACCGCGTAGAGACCGGTGGCCAGGATCGGCGAGACCAGCAGGAAGCCCGAGAACGCGCCGGCCAGCAGCCAGAACTGGTTGCGCGCCGCCCAGAACAGAACCGCCCCGAAGGCGGCCAGCAGCAGGCCATGCAGCAGGCCGGGCAGCGGCCGGCGCATGAAGTCGCGCCAGCCAGCCACCAGCCAGCCCAGCGGGCGCAGCACGGGCACGGTGCGGGTGCCGAAGCGGCGTGACTCGACGAGTGCGGGGCTTTCGCGCATGGGGCGGCAGTCTGCCAGCGAGACTGCGCGGCCCGCTTGACCAAGGTCATGCCACGCCGGCGCGTGGTGCGGCGCAGCAAGAATTCGCCGCAGCGGCTACAATCTCGCCCGACGCGCGGTTTGTGCCGCGCGTTCTCCGTTCATCTCCTTCGACCTCGTTCCGTCTTTCTCTCGTTCGGAACATCCCCACCGCAATGGCTGGGGCACGGTTGGCGGCGATGCCGTCGCCCAAGAACCTTCCGACGAAGTTTCCCCGCGACCTGATCAGGGCGAGCCCGCCGTGGCCCGCCCGGCGGCGTTTTTTTGCGCCGTTGCTTCGAGAAAGACGACGATGAGTTTTGAGAACCTGGGCCTGAACGAAGCCCTGACCCGCGCCGTGGCCGATGCCGGCTACGACACCGCCACCGACGTGCAGCAGCGCGCCATTCCGCCGGCGCTGGAAGGCCGCGACCTGATGGTCTCGGCCAGCACCGGCAGCGGCAAGACCGCTTCCTTCATCCTGCCCGCGCTGCAGCGCGTGCTCGCCGCCCGCGGCGACAACAGCAAGCGCCGCGAGAAGGGCGTGGTCTACGGCCCGCGCGTGCTGGTGCTCGCGCCGACGCGTGAACTCGCGATGCAGGTCGCCAAGGCGGCCGACACCTACGGCCGCCATGTGCCGGGCCTGCGTGTGGCCACCATCGTCGGCGGCGTGCCGTATCCGGCGCAGCTCAAGGCGCTGCGCGGCCCGCTGGACATCCTGATCGCCACGCCCGGCCGCCTGCTCGACCACCTGCAGACCGGCAAGGCCGTGCTCGACAACGTCGAGATGCTGGTGCTTGACGAAGCCGATCGCATGCTCGACATGGGCTTCATCGACGACATCTCCACCATCGCCGATCACGTGCCCGCCGCACGCCAGACGGTGATGTACAGCGCCACCTTCGCCGGCAACGTCGGCAACCTCGCGCGCAACCTGCTGCGCGAGCCGCAGCGCATCGACGTGGCCTCGCACACCGACACGCACGTCAACATCGAGCAGCGTCTGCACTGGGCCGACAACACCCACCACAAGAATGCGCTGCTCGACCACATCCTGACCGGCACCGATCTCGAGCAGGCGGTGATCTTCACCAGCACGCAGCGCGATGCCGACTGGCTGGCCGATCGCCTGGCCGAACTGGGCCATGCCGTCGCCTCGCTGCACGGCGGCATGCCGCAGGGCCGGCGCAACCGCGTGCTGCAGGGGCTGCGCAACAAGCACCTGCGCGTGCTGGTGGCCACCGACGTGGCCGCGCGCGGCATCGACGTGCCGACGATCAGCCACGTCATCAACTACGGTCTGCCGATGAAGGCCGAGGACTACGTGCACCGCATCGGCCGCACCGGCCGCGCCGGCCGCAACGGCGGCGGTGACGCTGGC
Organism: Piscinibacter aquaticus; assembly: GCA_007994965.1. Classification (GTDB taxonomy): domain Bacteria; phylum Pseudomonadota; class Gammaproteobacteria; order Burkholderiales; family Burkholderiaceae_C; genus Piscinibacter; species Piscinibacter aquaticus. Next base: position 1,047,876 of record VOPW01000001.1, read on the forward strand.
CGAGCGCATGGACGTCGGCATGATCCGCCGCATCCAGCACTTCACGACGCAGGACATCCCGGTGGCCACGGTCACCGGCCTGGAGCCGAAGATCCCGGCGCCGCGCATCTTCGCGGCACGCGCCGACGGCCCGGCCGAGCGCCCGGCCTTCGGTGCTCGCAAGAGCTTCGGCGGCGGCAAGCCGTTCGGTGCCAAGAAGCCGTTCGGCGGTGGTGGCAAACCCTTCGGCGCGAAGAAGCCCTTCGTGGCCGGCAGCGGCGGCGCCAAGCGCAGCAGCCCGTTCCAGCGCTGAGACGCTGAATGACTTCCAGGTGAATCAGGGCGCGCCGCGCTGGCGCGTCACCTGCACCTGGACTTCCATCCCCAGGTACGCCTCGGCCGGGCCGATCCAGGTGCCCGACACCGGGGCGGCTGGTGCGGATCGCGCGCCACGCCGACGCGGATCAGCGTGTTGCCGCCGGTCAGGTTGTTGGTGGGGTCGAACGGCACCCAGCCGGCGCCGGGCAGGTAGGCCTGCAGCCACGCATGCGTGCTGCCGGCACCGACCAGCTCGGTGGCGGTGGCCGGGTCGGCCGCATCGAGCGCCGGGTCGTACAGGTAGCCCGAGACGAAGCGCGCCGCCACGCCGAGCCGGCGTGCGGCCTCGATCATCAGCAGCGCGAAATCGCGGCAGGTGCCGCGTTGCAGCGCCAGCGTCTGCAGTGGCGTCTGCGTGCCTTCCTCGTCGCGCGCGGCATAGGTGAATGTGTCGCGGATGTGCTGGTTCATCGTCAGCAGCAGTTCGCGCGTGCGCGTCGGGCCATCGGTGCGCAGGAACTGCCGCGCCCAGGCCGTCAGCTCGCCCTTCGGATCGTCGTGCTGCGGCCGCAGGTAATGCTCGAGGTCGAAACGCTCGTCGACGCCGTAAGCGAACGGGAAGAACTCGGCCGCCGGATCGAGCGGCAACTCGAGGTTCTGCGAATGCGCATGCTCGATCGTGAAGCTGCAGGCGATGCGCAGTTCCGTCGCCTCGCCCTGCGGCTGCACGATGGCAATCGAGTTGGAGTGCGGATCCTGGATCAGCCGCACCGCTGCCTCGGGGCTGACCTGCAGGTCGGTGGCGAGCACGCGCAGGTCATGGCTGTCGCGCGGGCGGAACATCACGCGGTGCTCGCCGAAGCGCACCGGTTCGCGGTAGCGGTAAATCGTCGTGTGGACGATGTCGTAGCGAACCGGTGCCATCACGTGGCCCGGGCTCAGACGCCCAGGAGCTCCACCTCGAACATCAGCGTGGCATTCGGCGGAATCACGCCGCCCGCGCCGCGCGCGCGCCGTAGCCGAGCTGCGGCGGGATCACCAGCAGGCGCGTGCCGCCGACCTTCATGCCCTGAACGCCTTCGTCCCAGCCGCGGATCACCATGCCCTGGCCGAGGCCGAACTGGAAGGGGTCGTTGCGGTCCTTGCTGCTGTCGAACTTGGCGCCCTTGACGCCGTCGTTGTAGAGCCAGCCGGTGTAGTGCACGGTCACGTACTGGCCGGCGCGCGCCTCGGCGCCGCTGCCGACGGCGGTGTCTTCGTACTGCAAACCGGAGGCGGTGGTGGTCAGGGCCATGATGGGCTTTCGTCGAGTGGTGGAAACAAGCCGCGCATCATGCCAGCAGGCGCCGCCACGCTTCGGTGGCGCGCCGCAGCCACGTGTCGCGATCGGGGGCATCGGCATGCACCCCGAGCACGGCGCCGGCCTTGCGCAAGGCGGCCAGCGGGTCGCTCAGATCGAGCGCCGCAGCCCCGTTCTGCTTCGACAGCTTCTCGCCATTGGCGCCGAGCACCAGCGGCGTGTGCAGGTAGCGCGGCGTCGGCAGGCCGAGCGCGCGCTGCAGCAGGATCTGCCGCGGCGTGTTGTCGGCGAGGTCTTCGCCGCGCACGACATCGGTGATGCCCTGGGCGGCGTCGTCGACCACCACCGCGATCTGGTAGGCCCAGAGGCCGTCGGCGCGCTTGAGTACGAAGTCGCCCACCGCTTCGCACAGGTGCTGCCGTTGCGTACCAAGGCGGCGGTCGCGCCGGGTGATCTCGGGCTCGGTGGCGCAGTCGCCAAACGAGGTGCGCATGCGCATCGCCCGGGCTGCGCGGCCGTCGAGCCCACGTCGGCAGGTGCCGGGGTAGACCAGCTCGCCGCCACGCGGCTTCGTGCGGCCCTGCGAGGCCAGCGCCCGCTCGATGTCGCTGCGCGTGCAGGCACAGGGGTAGGCCCAGCCTGACGCCACCAGTCGATCGAGCGCCAGCTCGTAGGCCTCGCCGCGTGCCGATTGCCATATCGGCGGCTCATCGGGCTGCAGCCCGCAAGCCGCCAGCTGATCGAGGATCAGCCGGTCCGCGCCGGGCACGCATCGCGGTGTGTCCACATCCTCGATGCGCACCAGCCAGCGCCCGCCGTGCGCGCGGGCGTCGAGCCACGAGGCGAGTGCGGCGACCAGCGAGCCGGCGTGCAAGGGCCCGGTCGGCGAGGGCGCGAAGCGACCGATGTAGCCGGCGCCCATCAGGGGATCAGCCGCCCCACGGCCCGCTGTGCCGCTCCAGCAACGCGCGCCGCGTCGCCGGGCTCTCCAGCTGGTTCAGCCACCACTGCAGCGCCAGACCCATCGGCAAGCGCTTGAGCTGCTTGCCGCCCAGGCCCGAGCGCCATGCATAGCCCATTTGCGCCGGCTGGCGCGTGCGCTCGACCTGCTTGACGACGAGCCGCCCCGCCTCGACATGCGGCCGCGCCATCGGCTCCGGGATGTAGCCGCAGCCCATGCAGCGGATCTGCGCCTCGATCTTGGCCTGCGTGCTGCTGACGGTGAGCACGTCCTGCCCCGGCAGGATGTTCACGGTGATCGGCGCGAGCCGCTGCGCCGAATCGGCCACCGCCACGGCGCGATGCTTCAGCAGCTCGGTGTCGCTGATCGGGCCCTCGTGCGCGGCCAGCGGGTGGTGCGGCGCGACGGCGAAGACGAAGTCGATGTCGCCGAGCAGCGCGAACTCGATGCCCGGCGGTGGCGCCGAATGCGTGCCCACGCCGATGGCCAGATCGGCCGGCCGCTGATCAGCGCCTCCCAGGTGCCGGCCAGCACCTCGCTGCGCAGCCGCAGCCGCGTGCCGTGCTCCACGTTCTGTTCGGCGCAGCGGGCATAGAAGGCTTCGCACAGCTCGAAGATCGTCACCTGGGAAATGATCGCGTCGACCGCCACCGTCAGCTGCGTCTCCCAGCCGGTGGCCACGCGGCGCACGCGGTTGGCCACCGCGTCCATCTCGGCGAGCAGCCGGCGGCCCTCGTGCAGCAGTTCCTCGCCGGCGGCGGTGAGCTGGGCTGGCGCGAGCTGCGGTCGAACAGCAGCACGTCGAGCGCGTCCTCGAGCTGGCGCACGTTGTAGGTCAGCGCCGAAGGCACCTTGCCGAGTTCGCGCGCGGCCGCGGCGAAGCTGCCGGTGCGGGCGATGGTGTCCATCATCGCCAGGGCTTCCGGCGTGAGCACGTTGCGGCGGTCGGTCATGGCAGGGGCAGACGGGGCTGAGCGCGAGGCGTTCATCTTATTTGAACGGGAGCTTCAAGCCTGGACCGGTGGCATGCGCCCTGCCGGCTCCTACATTGAGCTCATCGATCCACTCTCCCATCGCATCGAAGGCTCACCGCCATGATCACCCTGCGCAAGTCCTGCGACCGCGGCTATGCCGACCACGGCTGGCTGAAGAGCTTCCACAGCTTTTCGTTCGCCGACTACTTCGACCCCAAGCACATGGGCTGGGGCAACCTGCGCGTGATCAACGAAGACCGCATCGCCCCGGGCACCGGCTTCGGCACGCACGGCCACCGCGACATGGAGATCATCAGCTACGTGCTCTCCGGCGAACTGGCGCACCAGGACAGCATGGGCAACGGCACCGCCGGCGGCGCGAACAGCGGCGTCGTGCGCCCGGGCGACGTGCAGCGCATGAGCGCCGGCCGCGGCGTGCGCCACAGCGAATACAACCACGCCAAGGACGCCACCACGCACTTCCTGCAGATCTGGATCGAGCCCGACGAGACCGGCGTCGAGCCCAGCTACGAGCAGAAGCGCTTCGAGGCGGCCGACAAGCGCGGCACGCTGCGCCCGGTGGCCAGCCGCGACGGCCGCGAAGGCTCGGTGCGCATCCATGCCGATGCGGCGCTGTACGCCGGGTTGTTCGACGGGGCCGAGTCGGCCGAGCTGCCGCTCGACCCGGAGCGCCGGGGCTACGTGCACGTGGTGCGCGGCGAGCTGAGCGTCAACGGCCAGCCGCTGCGCGGCGGCGATGCAGCGCTACTCGCCGGCGAATCTCGCGTCACCCTGGCGGGCGGCCGCGATGCCGAGGTGCTGGTGTTCGACCTCGCGGCCTGATCCCTTCCCCTTTTCCATTTCTGTTCGACAACCGGAGTAGTTGACATGTCCAAGATCGTGATCGTCTTCCACAGCGGCTACGGCCACACCCGCAAGGTCGCCGAGGCCGTTGCCCAATCGTCCGGCGGCGCGCTGCTGGCCATCGATGCCGAGGGCAACCTTCCCGAAAGCGGCTGGGAGCAGCTGCAGGCCGCAAAGACCATCGTCTTCGGCACGCCGACCTACATGGGCGGCCCGAGCTGGCAGTTCAAGAAGTTTGCCGATGCCTCGTCCAAGGCCCGGTTCACCCAGCAGTGGAAGGACAAGCTGGGCGCGGCCTTCACCAACTCCGCCACGATGAACGGCGACAAGCTGTCGACGCTGCACTACCTGTTCACGCTGTCGCAGCAGCACGGCATGCTGTGGGTCGGCACCGGCATGATGCCGAGCAATGCCAAGGCTTCGACCCGCAACGACATCAACTACGTCGGCTCCTCGTCGGGCCTGATGACCACCACGCCGTCCGACGCCTCGCCCGACGAGATGGTCGCCGGCGACATCGCCACCGCGCAGGCCTTCGGCAAGCGCTTGGCCGAGGTCACTGCCAAGCTGTTCGGCTGAGCGGGCCCGACGCCATGAGCGCGCTGCGCCTGTTGGCACTGTCCGGCAGCGAGCGCGCCGGCTCGCTGAACCGCCGCCTCCTCGAGGTGGCCGCAACCGCGGCGCGCTCGCGCGGCGCGCAGGTCGATCACCTCGATCTGCGCTCGCTGGCGCTGCCGCTGTACGACGGCGACCTGGAGAAGGTCTCCGGAGTTCCCGAAGGCGCGCGGCGCCTGCGCGATGCACTGCGCGCGGCCGACGGCATGTTGCTCGCAGCCCCCGAGTACAACGGCTTTCCGACGCCCTTGCTGATCAACAGCTTCGACTGGCTGTCGCGACTGCAGGCCGAGGGCGATGCGCCCGCCGGCCTGGCGGGCACGACGGGCAAGCCGCTCGGCCTGTTCAGCGCGTCGCCCGGGCCGATGGGCGGGCTGCGCTCGCTCAACCTCACGCGCCAATACCTGTCGATGACGATCGCGATGATGCCGGTGCCGCAGCAGTTTGCGCTGTCGCGCGCCGGCGAGGCCTTCGACGACTCGGGCGCGCTGAAGGATGCGAAGCAGCAGGCCGCGGTGGAAGCGGTGGTCGCCGCGCTGCTGCGAGTCGCCGGGGCGCTGAAAGCCGCCGGCTGAGCCCTTGCTACAGTCGCCGTCATGGAGACGGCGATCAAGGTGCTGGGGCTGCTGCCCTGGACGGACTGGGTGGCGGTGGCGGTGTTCTTCACCGGCTGGGCCGGCTACGTGATCTTCGCCAAGCGGCGCAGCACCGAGCGGCCCTCGCTGCTGGACACCACCAACCGCATCCGCCGCGAGTGGATGCTGCAGTCCACCCACCGCGAGGTGCGTGTGGTCGACGGCGTGATCATCCAGAACCTGTCGACCAGCCCGTCGTTCTTCGCCTCCACCACCATCCTGATCATCGGCGGCCTGCTCGCCGTGCTCGGCACCACCGAGAAGGCCAGCGAGCTCGTGCGCGAGATTCCGTTCGCGGCGCGCACCTCGGTGCTGGTCTTCGACCTCAAGGTGGTGCTGATGCTCGGCATCTTCGTGTATGCCTTCTTCCGCTTCACCTGGTCGATGCGCCAGTACACCTTTGGCGCGCTGCTGGTCGGTGCGATGCCCGAGCGCGACCAGCTGCTGGCCATGGGCGCGGAGGGTGAGGCGCTGCGCCAATCGTCGGCCGAGCGCGCCGGCCGCGTGGTGGCGATGGCCGCCGAGACCTTCAACGACGGGCTGCGCGCCTACTACTTCGCCTTCGCGGCGATCGGCTGGTTCTTCTCGCCGCTGATCTTCGCCCTGGCGACGGCCGGCGTCGTCTGGATCCTCTACCAGCGCGAGTTCCGCTCCGAGGCGCTCGCGGCGCTGAAGGCCTGAGCGCTCAGGCGGCGGACGGCTGCAGCGCCGCGTCGAGGCGCTCGCGTTCGTCGAACACGAAGCAGCCGCCCTCGAAGTGGCGCCCGCCGGTTTCCTCGAAGTACTTGAGGATGCCGCCGTCGAGCTGCAGCACCTGCTCGATGCCGGCCTCGCGCAGGAAGATCGCCGCCTTCTCGCAGCGGATGCCGCCGGTGCAGTAACTCACCACCGTCTTGCCCTGCAGCTGCTCGCGGTGGGCCAGCGCGGCGGCGGGGAAATCGCTGAACTTCGAGATGCGCCAGTCGATCGCGCCGGCGAAGCGGCCGTGGTCGACCTCGAAGGCATTGCGCGTGTCGAGCGTCACCACCGGGCGCCCGGCGTCGTCGCAGCCGGCATCGAGCCAGCGCGCCAGCGTCTTCGCATCCACCGCCGGCGCACGGCCGGCCTGCGGGCGGATCGCCGGGTGGTTCATGCGGATGATCTCGCGTTTGAGCTTCACCAGCAGCTTGCCGAACGGAACGGTCTGCGACCAGCTCTCCTTCGGCGCCAGTGCGGCGAAGCGCGGGTCTTCTTCCAGCCAGGCCACGAAGCCGCGAATCGCGGCCGCCTCGCCGGCCAGAAAGAGGTTGATGCCTTCCTCGGCGAGCAGCACGGTCCCCTTCAGGCCCTGCGGCGGCGTGCTCGCGGATGCGCCCGCGCAGCGCGGCGGCATCGGGCAGTTCGACGAAGCGGTAGGCGGAGATATTCAGCACGTTCACGTTGCGGATTGTAGAAACCCGCACTCCTAGAATGCCGCTCATGGACTTCATCCACCTGCGCACCCACACCGAGTTCTCCGTCGTCGATGGCACGCTGCGGGTGGACGACATGGTGGGCGCGGCGGCGAAGGACGGCCAGGGCGCGCTGGCGATCACCGATCTGTCGAACATGTTCGGCGCGGTGAAGTTCTACAGCCAGGGCGCGCAAGAAGGGCGTCAAGCCGATCCTCGGTGCCGACGTGTGGCTGGAGGCCGAGCAGGGCGAGAAGCAGCCCAGCCGCCTGCTGCTGCTGGCGCAGAGCCGCGACGGCTACCTCAACCTGTGCGAGATCCTCTCCAAGGCCTGGATCGCCAACGAGCACCGAGGCCAGGCCTGGGTGAAGTGGGAGTGGCTGGCCGCGCACGGCGGCGGACTGATCGCGCTGTCGGGTGCCGATCTGGGCGCCGTCGGCGTGGCGCTGCTGGCCGGCGACAAGCCGCGTGCCGCGACGCTGGCGCGGCGCCGGCCGAGCTGTTTCCGAACCGCTTCTACCTCGAGCTGCAGCGCGGCGGTCTGCCCAGCCACGAGGCGCACGTGCGCGCCGCGGTGCCGCTGGCCGCCGAGCTCGGCCTGCCGGTGGTCGCCACGCACCCGGTGCAGTTCCTGACGCCGGAAGACTTCGAGGCGCACGAGGCGCGGGTCTGCGTGGCCGAGGGCGAGACGCTGACCAACCCGAAGCGCGTCAAGCGCTTCAGCCGCGAGCAGTATTTCAAGAGCCGCGCGCAGATGACGGCACTGTTCGCCGACATTCCGTCGGCGCTGGCCAACTCGGTGGAGATCGCGCGGCGCTGCAACCTCGACAAGCTGCTCGGCAAGCCGCAGCTGCCGAACTTCCCGACGCCGCTGGTCAATGGCGAGCCGATGCCGATGGCCGATTATTTCGGCCAGCAGTCGCACGCCGGGCTGGAAGAGCGCCGGTCCATCTCTACCCCGATGCCGCGCAGCGCGACAAGGAGCGCCCGCGCTACGTCGAACGGCTGAATTTCGAGATCGCGACCATCCTGAAGATGGGCTTCCCCGGCTACTTCCTGATCGTGGCCGACTTCATCAACTGGGCGAAGAACAACGGCTGCCCGGTCGGCCCGGGGCGCGGCTCGGGCGCGGGCTCACTGGTGGCCTATGCGCTGAAGATCACCGACCTCGACCCGCTGCGCTACAACCTGCTGTTCGAGCGCTTCCTGAACCCGGACCGGGTGTCTATGCCCGACTTCGACATCGACTTCTGCCAGGGCAACCGCGACCGGGTGATCGACTACGTCAAGGACAAGTACGGCCGCGAGGCGGTGAGCCAGATCGCCACCTTCGGCACCATGGCCGCCAAGGCCGCGCTGCGCGACGTGGGCCGTGTGCTGGGCATGGGCTACGGCCACGTGGACAGCGTCGCCAAGCTGGTGCCGGCGCCACCGGGCAAGACGGTGACGCTGCGCCGCCCGCCCGAGACGCCCGATTCCGGCGTGATCTACGCGCGCAAGGAAGCGCCGGAGATCGAGGAGCGCGAGAAGAACGAGGAAGAAGTCGCCGAGCTGCTCGCGCTGGCCGAGCGTGTGGAAGGCATCGTGCGCAACGTCGGCATGCACGCCGGCGGCGTACTGATCGCGCCGGGCAAGATCACCGACTTCTGCCCGCTGTACCAGCAGCCGGGCAGCGACAGCGCGGTGAGCCAGTACGACAAGGACGACGTCGAGGCGATCGGCCTGGTGAAGTTCGACTTCCTGGGTCTCGCGACGCTGACCATCCTCGAGCTCGCCAAGGACTTCATCCGTGCCCGCCGCCCGGGGCAGGAGAACTTCGCCTTCGAGACGCTGCCGCTGGATGACAAGGCCTCGTACCGGCTGATGAGCGAGGGCAAGACGGTCGCGGTGTTCCAGCTGGAATCCTCCGGCATGCAGCGCATGCTGCGCGACGCCAAGCCCAGCGTCTTCGAGGACGTGATTGCGCTCGTCGCGCTGTACCGCCCGGGCCCGATGGACCTGATTCCGACCTTCTGCGCGCGCAAGCACGGCCGCGAGGAAGTCGAGTACCCGCATCCGCTGATGAAGGAGGTGCTCGAGGAGACCTACGGGATCATGGTCTACCAGGAGCAGGTGATGCAGGTGGCCCAGATCGTCGGCGGCTACACGCTCGGTGGCGCCGACCTGCTGCGCCGCGCGATGGGCAAGAAAAAGCTCGAGGAGATGGTGGCGCACCGCGCCACCTTCGCCGAGGGCGCGGCGAAGAAGGGCATCCCCGAGCCCAAGGCCAACGAGATCTTCGACCTGATGGAGAAGTTCGCGGGCTACGGCTTCAACAAGTCGCACGCCGCCGCCTACGCGCTGCTGGCCTATCACACGGCCTACCTCAAGGTTCACTACCTCGCCGAGTTCACCGCCGCCAACATGAGCGTGGCGCTGGACGATACCGACAAGCTCAAGATCTTCCACGACGATGCCGTCGCGCTGGGCATCACCTTCGAGCCGCCCGACGTCAACACCGGCGGCTACCGCTTCGCGCCGGTGGCCGACAAGGTGGTGCGCTACGGCCTGGGTGCGATCAAGGGCACGGGGCAGGGCGCGATCGAGGCGATCATCGCCGCGCGCGAGGAAAGCGGCCCGTTCACCTCGCTGTTCGACTTCTGCAACCGCGTCGACCGCAGCCGCATCAACAAGCGCGTGGTGGAAGCGCTGATCAAGGCCGGCGCCTTCGACAAGCTGCATCCCGAGCGTTCGGCGATGGTGGCGAGCATCGGGCGGCCTTCGACTATGCCGACACGCAGGCGGCCAATGCCGACCAGGGCGGGCTGTTCGATTTCGGCGATTCGCATGCCGCCAGCACGCAGGAACCGGAACTGGTGGCCGCCGAGCCCTGGAGCATCAAGGAACGCCTGGGCTTCGAGAAGGTGGCGCTGGGCTTCTACCTCTCCGGCCACCTGTTCGACCAGAGTGCCGACGAGGTGCGCCGCATCGCGCGGCGCCGCAATGCCGATCTGGTGGACAGCCGCGAGCCGCAACTGCTGGCCGGCATCGTCGGTGATCTTCGCGTGGTCAACGGCCAGCGCGGCCGCGTGGCGATCTTCAAGCTCGACGACAAGACCGAGGCCATCGAGGCGGTGGCCAACGAAGAGCTGCTCAATGCCCACCGCGACCTGCTCAAGGACGATGAGCTGATCATCGTGCAAGGCAAGGTGCAGCCGGATCGTTTCTCCGGCGGCCTGCGGCTGAACGTGACGCAGGTGTGGGACACGGCCGCCGCGCGCTGCCGCTTCGGCAAATACCTGCGCGTGGAAGTCAACGGCAGCATTCCGCCGGTGGCCGAAGTGCTGCGCGATCATCCGTCGCGCCGCGTGGTCACCGAACATGGCGACTTGCCGCAGGGCCTGACGATCCGCCTCGCGCTGCACCGCGAGCGCGCCAGCGGCGAGATCGATCTCGGCGAAGCGGCGCGCTTCTACCCGACCGACGAGGCCATCGCCCGCTGGCGCAGCGGCGCAAGTCAAGGCAAGGCGGAAGTCGTCTACGAATGACGCCGACGCCGACCACCGGGCTGGTGCTGACGGGCGGCGGCGCCCGCGCGGCCTATCAGGTCGGCGTGCTCAAGGCGGTGATGCAGATCCGCCGCGAATCGAAGGCGCCGCCGGGCAACCCGTTCCCGGTGATCACCGGCACCTCGGCTGGCGCGATCAATGCGGCCGCGCTGGCCTGTCGCAGCGCCAACATGGATGAGGCGGTGCGCGTGCTCGCCGAGGTGTGGGAGAACTTCCATGCCGAGCAGATCTACCGCGCCGATTCGCTCGGCGTGATCCGCACCGGTGCGAGATGGCTGACGCTGTTCTCGCTGGGCTGGCTGATTGCCCGCTGGCGCCGCGCGCGGCCGCGCTCGCTGCTCGACAACGCGCCGGCATCCGATCTGCTGCAGCGCATGGTCGATGGCGCATCGATCAAGCAGGCGATGCGCGACGGCCACCTCGAGGCCCTGGCCGTCACCGCATCGGGCTACGGCTCGGGCCTGCACGTGACCTTCTACGATGCGGTGAAGGAGATCGTGCCGTGGACGCGCTCGCAACGCATCGCGGTGCGCGCCGAGATCGGCGTGCCGCACCTGATGGCGTCGTCGGCGATCCCGTTCGTCTTCCCGGCGGTGCCGCTGACGGTGGAAGGACGCATCGAGCACTTCGGCGACGGTTCGATGCGCCAGGCGGCGCCGATCTCGCCGGCCGTGCACCTGGGCGCGAGCCGCATCCTGATCGTCGGCGCCGGCCGCATGCACGAGCCGCCGGGGCCGCGGGCGCACAGCTCGGAATATCCGAACCTCGCGCAGATCGCCGGCCATGCGCTGTCGAACATCTTCCTCGATGCGCTGGCGGTCGACGTGGAGCGGCTGCAGCGCATCAACGCGACGCTGAAGCTGCTGCCGCCCGAGGCGCTGGCGCGCACCACGCTGCGGCCGATCGAGACGCTGGTGATCGCACCGAGCCAGCGCCTGGACGACCTCGCCGCCAAGCACCTCGGCAGCCTGCCCGGGCCGGTGCGCGGCATGCTGCGCGGCGTGGGCGTGTCGGGCCGCGGCGAGGACGCGCGCGGTGCGGCGCTGGCGAGCTACCTGCTCTTCGAGGCACCGTACACGCGCGAACTCGTCGCCCTCGGCGTGGCCGACACGATGGCGCGCCGCGACGAGGTGCGCGCGTTCTTCCAGTGGCGTTGAGGGGCCGCTTCAGGACTTCACCTTCGGCTCGGCCGCCTTCTTCGGCGCCTTCTCGGCCTTGGCCTTCGCAGGCGCTGCCGCCGCGCTGTAGGCCTGGCCGTTGACGGTAAGGCCGTCGGCCGAGAACTTGCGCGCATTGCCATCGCCCACGCCCTTCACGCGGCCCTGCAGGTCGGCCCAGTTGTTGAAGCTGCCGGTCTTGCGCGCTTCCAGGATGCGCGTGGCCATCGACGGGCCGATGCCCTTGACGGCTTCGAGCTCGGCCTGGCTGGCCTTGTTGACGTCGGTGGCCGCGAACGCAGCGGCGGAGGCGAGGGCGAGGACGGCGGCGGTGATGAACTTGAACATGATGAGGCTCCTTGTCAGTTGGCGAGCCGCGGAATTGCGAGCTCGGGAGCCAGTGTTCCGGCGCAGCACCACGGCGTGAATCGCCACCGCGGGCCACCCGGCCGGCCGTCCCCCGCCGGGGGACGTGCGGAATGCTCAGCCCTGCTCGGCCAGCCAGTTCACGTAGCGGCTCACGCCCGTGGCCACATCGGCGAAGGCGTGGTCGCAGCCTGCCGCGCGCAGCCGCGTGAGATCGGCCTGGGTGAAGCACTGGTACTTGCCGACCAGCGCGTCGGGGAAGGGGATGTACTCGACGAAGCCACGTGCCACCAGCTCGGCCAGCGGCAGCGGCGCCTCCCCCTTCAGGGTGCGTGCCGCATTGACGGTGGCCACGGCCACGTCGTTGAACGGCTGGGCGCGCCCGCTGCCGAGGTTGAAGATGCCGCTTTGGCCCGGGTTCTGCAGGAACCACAGGTTGACGGCCACCACGTCGTCGACGAAGACGAAGTCGCGCGACTGCATGCCCGGGCCGTAGCCGCCGTACTCGCCGAACAGCTTGACCTTGCCCGTCTCTCGGAACTGGTTGAAGTGGTGGAAGGCCACCGAGGCCATGCGGCCCTTGTGCTGCTCGCGAGGGCCGTAGACGTTGAAGTAGCGGAAGCCCGCCACCTGCGACGTGGCGCCCGGCAGCATGCGCCGCACCACGTTGTCGAACAGCAGCTTGCTGTAGCCGTAGACGTTCAGCGGCTGCTCGAACTGCGGCTCCTCGCGGAACGACGCGCTGCCGCCGTAGGTGGCGGCCGACGAGGCATACAGGAGCCGCGTGCCCTGGCGCTGGCAGGCATCGAGCAGGTCCTTCGAGCAGCGGTAGTTGGTGTCGAGCATGTAGCGCCCGTCGTGCTGCATCGTGTCGGAACACGCGCCCTCGTGCAGCACGGCCTCGACCTTGCCGAACTCGCCGCGCGCGAAGCGGCCGTAGAAGTCGGTCTTGTCGAAGTAGTCGCTGATCTTCGCGCCGAGCAGGTTGCGGTACTTCGGGCCGTGGGTCAGGTTGTCGACGGCGATCACGTCATCGATGCCCAGCGCATTCAGGCCGTGGACGATGTTGCTGCCGATCATGCCGGCGGCGCCGGTCACCACCACTTTCATGCGAAGAGCTCCTCGTATGAGACGCTGGCCGTGCCGAACTTGCCGACCACGATGCCGCCGGCGCGGTTGGCCACCGGCATTGCCTCGCGCAGCGAGAAGCCGCAGGCGAGCATCGCGGCCATCGTCGCGATCACGGTGTCGCCGGCGCCGGTGACGTCGAAGACCTCGCGGGCCTGGGCCGGCACCTGCGTGTGGCCCTGCGCATCGAACAGCGACATGCCCTCCTCGCTGCGCGTGAGCAGCAGGCCGTCCAGCCGATGCTGCGTGCGCAGGTTCTGTGCGCGCTCGTGCAGCTGCGCCTCGCTGCTCCACGGGCCGATCACCTGTGCCAGCTCGGCACGGTTCGGCGTGATCACCGTCGCGCCGGCATAGCGGCTGTAGTCGTTGCCCTTCGGGTCGATCAGCACCGGCTTGCCGGCGGCGCGCGCGCCAACTCGATCATGCGCGGGATGTGGGTCAGGCCGCCCTTGCCGTAGTCGGAGAACAGCACGGCGTCGTGCTGCGGCAGGGCGCGCTCGTAGTCGCCGAGCATGGCGGCGAGCACCTCGTGGTCGGGCTGGTTCTCGAAGTCGATGCGGATCAGCTGCTGCGAGCGCCCGATCACACGCAGCTTGACGATGGTGTAGAGCTGCGGGTCGCTGCCCAGCAGCGCGGCCACACCCTGGCGCTCGAGCAGGCTCCTGAGCTTGCGCGCGGGTTCGTCGTCGCCGACCACCGTCATCAGCGTGGCCTGCGCGCCGAGCGTCTTGACGTTCAGCGCCACGTTGGCCGCGCCGCCCAGCCGCTCTTCCTCGCGGTTGACGCGCACCACCGGCACCGGCGCCTCGGGCGAGATGCGGTCGACGGCACCGAACCAGTAGCGGTCGAGCATCGCATCGCCCACCACCAGCACGCGGGCCTGGGAGAGTCGTTCGCGGGTCGGCGTGCTCATCAGAGGTCTTCCTGCCGCAGCGGCGGGTAGGTGTCCCAGTTCAGGCAACCGGGGCACTGCCAGAAATAGTTCTGCGCCTCGAAGGCGCAGGCGGCGCAGCGGTAGCGGTGCAGCGGGCGCGCGGCGCGCGCCACGGCGTCGTGCAGGGCCTTGGCTTCGCTGCCTTCCAGCTTCGCATCGGGTGCCGCCAGCAGGGACTGAGCTGCGCTCAGCGAGCCCTGCTGCTGCAGGTGCGCCAGCACGCGGGCGCGCTGGCGTGCCGCATCGCCGTCGAGCGTGCCGAGGGCCGCGAGCAGATCGCCGCTGGGCGTGCGACGGTGGAGGGTCTCGAGCCGCTCCAGCGCCGCGGCGGTGTCGCCCAGCGACTTGGCGCTGTCGGCATAGTCGGCCGCCACGAGGTTGAATGCCGCCGGGTGCGCCACCATCAGCGTGCCCCATTGCTGCAGGGCTTCGCGGTGATCACCGCGCGCGCGGGCGCGCTGGCCGGCCATGATCAGCGGGCGCGGCGATTGCGGCGCCACCTCGCGGGCACGCTGCAGCGCCTCGTCGGCCTCGGCGGGCTGCTGGCGCGCATCGGCCTCGGCGGCCAGTTCGCACCAGTGATGCGCGATGCGCGAGGCGAAGGAGCCGCTGCCGCTGCGCTCCAGCCGCGCCGCCACCTCGGCAGCAGCTCGCCACTCGCGCGAGCGCTCGTGCAGGGCCAGCAGCGCCAGCCGGGCCTCGGTGTCGAACACCGTGCCCTCCAGTGCCTGGAAGGCGTGCTGGGCGCGGTCGAACAGGCCGGCCTTCATGAAGTCCTGCGCCAGCGCATGCTGCGCGCGCTCGCGCTCGGCCGCCGGCAGGTCGGCGCGCTGCAGCAGGTGTTCGTGCACGCGCACGGCGCGCTCGTACTCGCCACGGCGACGGAACAGGTTGCCCAGCGCGAAGTGCAGGTCGGAGGTGTCGGGGTCGTGCTGGACGGCCTCGATGAAGGCGTCGATCGCCTTGTCGTGCTGCTCGTTGAGCAGCAGATTCAGGCCCTGGTAGTAGGCCTTGGGAGATTCCTTCTGTTCGCGTTTCCACTGGCGCAGGTCGATGCGCGAGGCGAGCCAGCCGAGCGCAAAGGCCACCGGCAGGCCGAGCAGCAGCCACTGCAGGTCAAAGTCCATCGCGCGGCGGGTGCTCCGGAGTGAGGGTGGGCATGACCAGCTGGGAGGTGTCGGAACCCGCATCTTCGCGCTGGCGGCGCGCCACGGCGCGATGACGCCACCAGCTCGGCAGCATCGCCGAGATGCCGAACACGCAGCCGAGTGCGAAGGCCGCGAGCACGACGAACACCATGTTCGTGCGCCACTCGTGGCCGAAGAACCAGCGGATGGACGCCTCGTGCTGGTTGTTCAGCGCGAAAGCGAAGAGAAGGAAGAAGAGGGCGGCTCGAACGAGCCGGGCGAGCAAGCGCATCGTGTCTCCCGCGAGGATTCTAGCGAGAGGGGCGCGCGGCTCAGGGCGTGGTCGGAGGCGTGGTGCCCGCGGGCGCGTCGGGGTCGATCACCGGGACATGCGTGTCCACGGCCTCGCGCAGGGCCTTGCCCGGCTTGAAATGCGGCACCAGCTTCTCGGGAATGATCACCTGCTCGCCGCTGCGCGGGTTGCGACCCACGCGCGGCGGCCGGCGATTGATGGAGAAGCTGCCGAAGCCGCGGATCTCGATGCGGTGTCCGCGCGCGAGCGCATCGGACATCGCGTCGAGGATGGTCTTGACGGCGAACTCGGTGTCGCGGTGGGTCAGCTGGCTGAAGCGTTCGGCCAGCTGGGCCACGAGATCGGAACGGGTCATGACGTGCGGTTCGGCGGCTGGGGCTTACTCGCTCTTGCTGTTGTCCAGCTTGGCGCGCAGCAGGGCGCCCAGGCTGGTCGTGCCGGCGGTCTCGCGCTCGTTGCTGGCCGACAGGCGCTGCATCGCTTCCTGCTGGTCGGCGCTGTCCTTCGCCTTGATCGACAACTGGATCGAACGCGTCTTGCGGTCGATGTTGATGATCAGCGCGGTGACCTCGTCGCCTTCCTTCAGCACGTTGCGCGCATCTTCCACGCGGTCGCGCGAGATTTCCGAGGCACGCAGGTAGCCCGTCACGTCGTCGTTGAGCTGGATCTCGGCGCCACGCGCGTCGACCGTCTTGACCTTGCCGTTCACGGTCGCGCCGCGGTCATTGACCGAGGTGTAGCTGGTGAACGGGTCGCTGTCGAGCTGCTTGATGCCCAGCGAGATGCGCTCGCGGTCGACGTCGACGGCCAGCACCACGGCCTCGACTTCCTGACCCTTCTTGTAGTTGCGGACCGCGCTCTCGCCCGGCTCGTTCCACGACAGGTCGGACAGGTGCACCAGGCCGTCGATGCCGGCAGCCAGGCCCACGAACACGCCGAAGTCGGTGATCGACTTGACCGGGCCCTTGACCTTGTCGCCGCGCTGCACGTTGGCCGCGAACTCTTCCCACGGGTTCGCCTTGCACTGCTTCATGCCCAGGCTGATGCGGCGCTTGTCCTCGTCGATCTCGAGCACCATGACCTCGACCTCGTCGCCGAGCGAGACCACCTTGGCCGGGGCGACGTTCTTGTTGGTCCAGTCCATCTCGGAGACGTGCACCAGGCCCTCGATGCCCGGCTCGATCTCGACGAACGCGCCGTAGTCGGCGATGTTCGTGACCTTGCCGAACAGGCGCGTGCCCTGCGGGTAGCGGCGCGACACGCCGTGCCACGGGTCGTCACCCAGCTGCTTGATGCCCAGCGAGACGCGGTTCTTCTCGGCGTCGAACTTGAGCACCTTGGCCTGCAGTTCCTGGCCGACCTGAACGACTTCGCTCGGGTGGCGGACACGGCGCCAGGCCATGTCGGTGATGTGCAGCAGGCCGTCGATGCCGCCGAGGTCGACGAACGCGCCGTATTCGGTGATGTTCTTGACCACGCCGTTGACGATGGCGCCTTCGGTCAGCGTCTCCAGCAGCTTGGCGCGCTCTTCACCCATCGAGGCCTCGACCACCGCGCGGCGCGACAGCACCACGTTGTTGCGCTTGCGGTCGAGCTTGATGACCTTGAACTCCATGGTCTTGCCCTCGAACGGCGTCATGTCCTTGACCGGACGCGTGTCGAGCAGCGAGCCGGGCAGGAAGGCGCGGATGCCGTTGACGAGGACCGTCAGGCCGCCCTTGACCTTGCCGTTGACCGTGCCGGTGACGAATTCGCCGGACTCCAGCGCCTTCTCCAGCGAGAGCCACGAGGCCGGGCGCTTGGCCTTGTCGCGCGACAGGATGGTGTCGCCGTAGCCGTTCTCGAGCGCGTCGATGGCCACCGAGACGAAATCGCCGACCTGGACCTCGAGGCCGCCGGTGTCGTTCTTGAATTCGTCGATGGGAATGTAGGCTTCCGACTTCAGGCCGGCATTGACCACCACGAAGTTGTAGTCGACACGGACGACTTCGGCCGTGATGACCTCGCCACTGCGCATCTCCGAGCGCTTCAGCGATTCTTCGAACAGGGCGGCAAACGATTCGCCGCCTGCTTGGGTGGCTTGTTGGGTTTGGGACATGGAGCTTCTCGGTGCAGCTTGCGCTGCGGGGTTGGGGTTGTCGATCCGCCGCCTTGGCGTGCCTTGCGGCACTGGAGGGAAGGCGACGGGCCTTCAGGACGCTCGGCTCAGCCGAACGGCCGACGCTGATTCCAGGCTTTCAGAACAACATCCATCGACGCTTCGACGGTGAGTTCCGAGTTGTCCAGCAACAGCGCGTCTTCGGCCGGCTTCAAGGGAGCGACGCTGCGGTTTCGATCCCGTTCGTCGCGCGCCTCGAGCTCCGCCCGAAGGGTCGAGATGTTAGCCGGAATTCCCTTTGAAATCAACTGCTTGTAGCGTCGCTCCGCCCGCGTCGCGGCGCTCGCGGTGAGGAAGACCTTGAGCGCAGCCCCGGGGAAGATCACCGTGCCCATGTCGCGCCCGTCGGCCACCAGGCCGGGAATGCGGCGGAACGACAGCTGCAGCTGGCGCAGCGCCTCGCGCACGGCCGGCCGGGCCGAGACCTTGGAGGCCATTGCGCCGACCTCCTCGGCCCGCAGCGCATCGGCCACGTTCTCTTCGCCGAGGTGGGCGTCGCCATGCAGGAAGTGCAGCGGCAGCGTGGCGGCGATGCGCGCCAGCGCCGTTTCGTCGTCGGGCGCCACACCGGTCCGCATGGCGACCAGCGCGGTCGCGCGGTAGACGGCGCCCGAGTCGAGAAAGTGATAGCCCAGGGCCTTCGCGACGGCACTGGCCAGCGTGCCTTTGCCGGAGGCCGTGGGGCCGTCGACGGCAATCACCGGCACCGCCTCGACCGGCGTGCGGACGAGGTCGAACAAGGCCTCGAAGTAGTCGGGGAAGGTCTTGCCGACGCATTTCGGGTCGAGGATGCGCACCGGCACGCCGCCGAAGGCGGCCAGCGAGAAGCACATCGCCACCCGGTGGTCGTCGTAGGTGTGGATGGCGGCCGGCGTGAGCGTCGCCGGCGGCGTCACCGCGATGAAATCGGCGCCTTCCTCGACCGTGGCGCCGAGCTTGCGCAGTTCGGTGGCCATCGCGGCGATGCGATCGGTTTCCTTGACACGCCAGCTGGCGATGTTGGTCAGCCGCGTCGTGCCCTGCGCGAACAGCGCCATCACGGCGAGTGTCATCGCCGCATCGGGAATGTGGTTGCAATCGAGATCGATGGCCTGCAGCGGCCACCGGCCGCGCCGCACCTCGAGGTAGCCGGGACCGCTGGCGACTTCCGCGCCCATCGCCTGTGCCGCTTCGACGAAGCGGATATCGCCCTGGATCGAATCGGTGCCCACGCCTTCGATGCGCACCGGCGCATCGACCGCGGCGATGGCGCCGAGCGCGACGAAGTAGGAGGCCGACGACGCGTCGCCCTCGACATGCACGCGCCCCGGCGAGCGGTAGGCGCTGCTCTGGGGAATCGTGAAACGCTGCCAGCCTTCGCGCCGCACCGCGATGCCGAAGCGCGCCAGCAGGTTCAGCGTGATCTCGACGTAGGGCTTGGAGATCAGCTCGCCTTCCACCTCGACGACGAGGTCGCGCTCCTGCGCCACCAGGGGCAATGCCAGCAGCAAGGCGGTGAGGAACTGGCTGGAGACATCGCCGCGCACGCGGATCGGCTGGCCGGTCTGCAGCCGGCCGCCGGCCTCGCCGCGCAGCCGCAGCGGCGGATAGCCGTCGTTGCCCGTGCAGTCGATGCGGCAGCCGAGCTGGCGCAGCGCATCGACCAGTCGCCGATCGGGCGCTCGTGCATGCGCGGCACGCCGGAGAGCGTGAAGTCGCCGCCCTGGGTCGCGGCCAACAGCGCCAGCGCGGCGGTCAGCGGCCGCATCGCGGTGCCGGCATTGCCGAGGAACAGGCTGGCCTCGCTTGTCGCGAGCCGCCCGCCCAGGCCGGTCACCCTCAGGACTTCGCCGCTTCGTTCGATGCCGCAGCCGAGCGTCTGCAGCGCCGCCAGCATCACCTGCGTGTCGTCGGAATCGAGCAGGTCGTGGATCTCGGTCGTGCCGGCACTCAGGCCGGCCAGCAGCAGAACCCGGTTGGAGATGCTCTTCGAGCCGGGCAGGCGTACCACCCCGGCGGCGGTGCCGAGCGCGGGAGATCGAGAAATCGGGTCGTGTACATCGGCACGGCGGGCAGCGCAGCGCCCGCGCCACTCAGCGGTTGGTCTTGCCGGCACCCATGTGCCAGCCGCCGCGGGCTTCGGAAGCCTTGCGGATCAGGTCCTCGAGCGCCTCGGCATTGCCCGACTTCATCACGTGCTCCATCGCGTCGAGCGCATGCCGGAAGCGCAGCGTCTGCTTCAGGATCTCTTCGCGGTTGGACATCAGGATGTCGCGCCACACTGTCGGGTCGCTGGCCGCGATGCGGGTGAAGTCACGAAATCCGGGGCCGGCCAGCGAGAGGAAGTCTCGGCCCGCCGGTTGGTGCGCCACCGAGTTGAAGTAGGCGAAGGCGAGCAGGTGCGGCAGGTGGCTCACGGCGGCGAAGGCGGCGTCGTGGTTCTCCGGCGTCATGCGCAGCACCTGCGCGCCGATCGCCGCCCAGCAGTCGGTGGCCTTCTGCACCAGCTCGGGCGAGGTCTGCGGCAGCGGCGTCAGGATCACCTGGCGGCCGCTGTACAGCGCGGCATCCGCATGGGCGATGCCGGCCACTTCCTTGCCGGCGATCGGGTGCGCCGGCACGAAGCTGGGCACACGCTCCTTCAGCACGCGCCGCGCGGCGTCGACCACGTCGCGCTTGGTCGAGCCCACGTCCATGAACAGCACGCCGGGCTCGACGAGGTGGCGGATGGCCTTGAACGTCGCCTCGGTAGCGGCCACCGGCACGGCGATCAGCACGATGTCCGAGCCCGACACCGCCAGCAGCGCCGATTCGGCCGACTGGTCGATCACACCGAGCTGGCGCGCCTTCTCGGTGGTCGAGGGCGACTTGCTGTAGCCGATCACCCGTTTGACCAGGCCGGCGCGCTTGAGCGCCAGCGCGAAGGAGCCGCCCATCAAACCGCAACCGATGACGCCGAGCTGGTTGAACATCCTGAAAACCGGTCAGTGCACGTCGATGGGGTAGGTCCCCAGCAACTTGAAGAAGGCGCAGACGGCGCGAAGCTCCTGCATGGCCGCCGCCACATGCGGCTGGTCGGGATGACCCTGCAGGTCGATGTAGAAGTAGTACTCCCACTGGCCCGAGCGCGCCGGCCGCGACTCGAAGCGCGTCATCGAGACGTCGTGCTTCTTCAGCGGCACGAGCATGTCGTGCACCGCGCCGGGCCGGTTGGCCACCGAAACCACGAGGCTGGTGCAGTCGTGGCCCGAGGCCGCCGGCCGCGGGTGGCGGTCGGGGTGGGCGAGGATCGCGAAGCGGGTGCGGTTGTGGGCTTCGTCCTGGATGGCCGGCGAGACGACGTGCAGGCCGAATTCGCTGCCCGCGCGCTCGCTGGCGATCGCGGCAATGGACGCGTCGGCGGCTGCGAGCCGCGCCCCTTCGGCATTGCTGGCCACCGGGCGGCGCTCGGCGTGCGGCAGGTGCAGCGACAGCCAGCCGTGGCACTGCGCCAGCGCCTGCGGGTGGGCACACACGGCGGTGATGCCCTCCAGCGAGTTCTCGCGGCGCAGCAGGTTGTGGCGCACCAGCAGGCTGGTCTCGCCGATGATGAACAGCGGCGTGGTCAGGAACAGGTCGAGCGAGCGGGTGACCACGCCTTCGGTGGAGTTCTCCACCGGCACCACGCCGAAATCGGCCGAGCCGGCCACGGTGTTGTGCAGCACCTCGTCGAAGTTGGCGCAGGGCACCTTGACGATCGACGAGCCGAAGAAGCCGAGCGCAGCCTCCTCGCTGAAGGTGCCGGCCGGCCCGAGGTAGGCCACGCGGGTGGGCGTCTCGAGCGCGCGGCAGGCCGACATGATCTCGCGCCAGATCGGCGCCACGCTCTCCGAGCGCAGCGGGCCGGGGTTCGCGGCCTTCAGGCCATCGATCACCTGCGCCTCGCGCTCGGGGCGGAACACCACCGAGCCTTCCTGCTTCTTGAGCTCGCCGACCTTCAGCGCCAGGCCGGCGCGGCGGTTGAGCAGCGCCAGCAGTTCGCGATCGACGCCATCGATCTGATGGCGCAGGGCGAGCAGATCGGGGTGTGGCGCGGTCGGGGAATCAGCCATGGCGTGACGCAAATTGTCGCATCACTTCGAGGCCGGCTTGGCCGCCTTCGGGGCCGATGCGGCCGGCGCCGGCGCTGCGTTCAGCGTGGCCTGGAGCTTGCGCTGCAGCGCCTGCAGCTTCGGATCGAGCAGCGGCCCGGCCTCCGCCACCAGCTTCTGCATGAAGCTGTTCTGCAGCTCGGGCAGCTGCTGCTGGAATTTCTTGTTCACCGGCGATTCGAGCGGGCCACCAGCTGGCGCAGTTCGTCTTCGCTGAACTTCTCCTCCAGCTGCGCACCGTAGACCGACGGCGCGATCTTCACCGCGCGCTCGGCCAGCACCGGCGTCGACTCCTCGACGAACTTGCGGATGTCGGCATCGATGCTCTTGGCCACGGCCTCGCGCCGGGCCGGCGGCACCTGGGCCTGAAGCGTCGCCGCGGCGGCCTGCATCATCTGCACCGCCGGGCGCTCGACGATGTTGCGGGCCGGGCCCTCGATGCTGGCTTGCTGCAGCTGCAGCACCTTCGCCACCAGTTCCTTCTTCGTGCTGCCCTGGGCGTGGGCCAGCGAGACGCAGGCGACCAGCGCCAGGGCGAAGGCAGCACGCATCAGGACTCCTCGGAACCCGCAGGCTCGTTGCCGCCATCGTTGGCGTCGTTCTCGACGATTCGCTGCAGGCCGATCAGCTTCGCGCCTTCGTCCAGCGCAATCAGCGTCACGCCCTGCGTGGCGCGGCCCAGTTCGCGGATCTCCGAGACACGCGTGCGCACCAGCACGCCGGTGTCGGTGATCAGCATGATCTCGTCGTCGGCGCGCACCAGCGTGGCCGCGACGACCTTGCCGTTGCGTTCGCTCTGCTGGATGGCGATCATGCCCTTGGTGCCGCGGCCGTGGCGCGTGTACTCGACGATCGAGGTGCGCTTGCCGAAGCCGTTCTCGGTAGCAGTGAGCACGCTCTGCGTCTCGTCCTCGGCCACCAGCATCGCGATCACGCTCTGGCCGTCTTCCAGCTGCATGCCCTTGACGCCACGGGCCGCTCGGCCCATCGCACGCACGTCGTCCTCGTCGAAGCGCACCGCCTTGCCGCCGTCGGAGAACAGCATCACGTCGTGCTTGCCGTCGGTCAGCGCCGCGCCGATCAGGTAGTCGCCCTCGTCGAGATCGACGGCGATGATGCCGGCCTTGCGCGGGTTGCTGAACTCGTCCAGCGCGGTCTTCTTGACCGTGCCCTGGGCGGTGGCGAAGAACACGTAATGGTCGGCCGGGAAGCTGCGGAACTCGCCGGTCAGCGGCAGCACCACGTTGACCTTCTCGCCCGGCTGCAGCGGGAACATGTTGACGATCGGCTTGCCACGCGAATTGCGCGAGCCCTGCGGCACCTCCCAGACCTTCAGCCAGTAGACACGGCCGCGGGTGGTGAAGCACAGGATGTAGTCGTGCGTGTTGGCGATGAAGAGCTGGTCGATCCAGTCGTCTTCCTTCGTCGCCGTGGCCTGCTTGCCGCGGCCGCCGCGCTTCTGCGCCCGGTACTCGCCCAGCGGCTGGCTCTTGATGTAGCCGGTGTGCGAGAGCGTGACCACCATGTCGGTGGGCGTGATCAGGTCTTCGGTGCCGAGGTCCTGCGCGTTGTGCTCGATCACGCTGCGGCGCGCGCCGATCTTGGTCTGGCCGAACTCCTGCTTCAGCGCGGTGAGCTCTTCCGCGATGATCGTCGTCACGCGCTCGGGGCGGGCGAGGATGTCTAGCAGATCGGCGATCTGCGCCATCACGTCCTTGTACTCGCCGATGATCTTGTCCTGCTCCAGGCCGGTCAGGCGCTGCAGGCGCATCTGCAGGATCTCGCTGGCCTGGTCGTCCGAGAGGCGATAGAGGCCGTCGCCCTGCAGCCCGTACTGGCGCGGCAGGCCCTCGGGCCGATAGGCGTCGCGCTGGCCTTCGACGCGAGAGCATCTCGCGCACCATCGACGAATCCCAGCTCTTGCTCATCAGCGCCGTCTTGGCCACCGGCGGCGTCGGCGAGTTCTTGATCGTCTCGATGAACTCGTCGATGTTGGCCAACGCCACCGCGAGGCCTTCGAGCACATGACCGCGCTCGCGGGCCTTGCGCAGTTCGAACACCGTGCGCCGCGTCACCACCTCGCGGCGGTGCTCGAGGAAGATCTCGATCAGGTCCTTGAGGTTGCAGAGCTTGGGCTGGTTGTCGATCAGCGCCACCATGTTCATGCCGAACGTGTCCTGCAGCTGCGTCTGCTTGTACAGGTTGTTCAGCACGACCTCGGGCACCTCGCCGCGCTTGAGCTCGATGACCACGCGCATGCCGGACTTGTCGGACTCGTCCTGGATGTGGCTGATGCCCTCGATCTTCTTCTCGTGAACCAGCTCGGCGATGCGCTCGAGCAGGTTCTTCTTGTTCACGGTAGGGAATCTCGTCGACGATGATCGCCTGGCGCTGGCCACGGTCGATGTCCTCGAAGTGGCACTTGGCCCGCATCACGACCTTGCCGCGGCCCGTGCGATAACCCTCGCGCACGCCGTTCAGGCCGTAGATGATCCCGGCAGTGGGAAGTCGGGCGCCGGGATGATCTCCATCAGCTCGTCGATCGAGGCGCCCGGGTTCTTCAGCAGGTGCTGGCAGGCGTCGACCACCTCGTTGAGGTTGTGCGGCGGGATGTTGGTGGCCATGCCCACCGCGATGCCGCCCGAGCCGTTGACCAGCAGGTTGGGAAGCCGCGTCGGCAGCACCAACGGCTCCTTCTCGGAGCCGTCGTAGTTGGGGCCGAAGTCGACCGTCTCCTTGTCGAGATCGGCCAGCATCTCGTGGGCGATCTTGTGCAGCCGGATCTCGGTGTAGCGCATCGCCGCGGCGTTGTCGCCGTCGATGGAACCGAAGTTGCCCTGGCCGTCCACGAGCATGTGGCGCAGCGAGAAATCCTGCGCCATGCGCACGATGGTGTCGTAGACCGACTGGTCGCCGTGCGGGTGGTACTTACCGATCACGTCGCCGACGATGCGGGCGCTCTTCTTGTACGGGCGGTTCCAGTCGTTGTTGAGCTCCGACATCGCGTACAGCACGCGGCGGTGCACCGGCTTCAGGCCGTCGCGCGCATCGGGGAGGGCGCGGCCGACGATCACGCTCATCGCGTAATCGAGGTACGAGCGGCGCATTTCCTCTTCGAGGCTGACGGGCAGGGTTTCCTTGGCGAACTGGGTCATGCG
Source organism: Piscinibacter aquaticus (assembly GCA_007994965.1). Classification (GTDB taxonomy): domain Bacteria; phylum Pseudomonadota; class Gammaproteobacteria; order Burkholderiales; family Burkholderiaceae_C; genus Piscinibacter; species Piscinibacter aquaticus. The sequence continues at coordinate 1,072,950 of VOPW01000001.1, forward strand.
AGGGGTGAGCGCGGGCTCGATGAGACGCAAGGACAAGCACGGCGCGGCCGCGCCGTGCGAAACAGTCGATTGTAAGTGCCGCGGCTTGTCGCACGAGAGCAACATCGATCGGGACGACTCCGGGACCCTGGCCAAAATCCCGTCTGCCGAAAGCGCTATGGCACAATCCCGCGTCGGTGGTCAGCGCCCGTGCAACGGGGTTTACCAGCACCATCCGAACCCGGGTCGGACGTCATTGCAGACCAACTGCTCAATTCCCGAGAGGAGAATCATGAAGAAACTGAACACGGTGGCCTCGCTCTTCGCAACCGCTGCCCTGGCTGCTGCCGCCTCGGGCGTGTCGGCCCAGACCGTCGTCGACAACTGGGTCGACAGCAACGGCAACGTCTGGAAGAACGGCACGAACGAACTGTGCTGGCGCGACACCAACTGGACCCCGGCCACCGCCAAGGAAGAGTGCGACGGCGCGCCGAAGAAGGCCGCCCCGGCGCCTGCCCCGGCCCCGGCTCCGGCCCCCGCTCCGGCGCCGGCCCCCGCCCCGGCCCCGGCTGCGCCGCCGGCCGCTCCGGCTGCCCCGGCTGCCCCGACCAGCGAGAAGGTCACCTTCGCTGCCGACGCCTTCTTCGACACCGACAAGGCCGTGCTGAAGCCCGAGGGCAAGGCCAAGCTGGATGATCTGGTCAGCAAGATGGCCGGCATCAACCTCGAAGTCATCATCGCTGTCGGCCACACCGACAGCGACGGCTCCGACGCCTACAACCAGAAGCTGTCGGTGCGCCGCGCCGAGGCCGTCAAGGACTACCTGACGGGCAAGGGCGTCGAGAAGAACCGCGTCTACACCGAAGGCAAGGGCGAGAAGCAGCCCGTGGCCGACAACAAGACCAAGGAAGGCAAGGCGAAGAACCGCCGCGTCGAGATCGAGGTCGTCGGTACCCGCACCAAGAAGTGATCCTCGGATCCTTCTGAGCAACGAAACCCCGCCTCGGCGGGGTTTCTTCTTTCTGGGCCGGCGCGGATCGGTGCGGCCCTTCGCTAGCATTGCCGCATGGACACCACCACCAACGCCGACCCCCAGGAACTCGCCAAGTTCAGCGAACTCGCCCACCGCTGGTGGGATCCGGAGAGCGAGTTCCGCCCGCTGCACCAGATCAACCCGCTGCGCCTGGACTGGATCTGCGGCCTCGTGCCGCTGGCCGGCAAGAAGGTGCTCGACGTGGGCTGTGGCGGCGGCATCCTCTCCGACGCGATGGCTCGCCGCGGTGCCGACGTGCTCGGCATCGATCTGGCCAGCAAGCCGCTGAAGGTGGCGCAGCTGCATGCGATGGAAGCCGGGACGGCATCGGTGCGCTACCGGGAGGTGGCGGCCGAGGCGCTCGCCGCCGAATCACCGGCGGCCTTCGATGTCGTGACCTGCATGGAGATGCTCGAGCACGTGCCCGACCCGTCGTCGGTCGTGCGCGCCTGTGCCACGCTCGTGAAGCCGGGCGGCTGGGTGTTCTTCTCCACCATCAACCGCAATCCCAAGTCCTTTCTCTTCGCCATCGTCGGCGCCGAGCACATCCTCAAGCTGCTGCCCAAGGGCACGCACGAGTACGCACGCTTCATCCGCCCGAGCGAGCTGACACGCTGGAGCCGAGATGCCGGCCTCGACGCCACCGCCACGCGGGGACTCGAATACAACCCGATCACGCGGCGCTACTGGCTCTCGGCCGACACCAGCGTCAACTACATGATCGCCTGCCGGAAGTCGGCATGACGCTGGCCGTCAGCGCCGTGCTGTTCGATCTGGACGGCACGCTGATCGACTCCGCTCCCGATCTCGCCGGCGCCGGCAACGACATGCGTTCGGCGCGGGGTCTGCCCGAACTGCCGCTGGCGCACTTCCGGCCGATGGTGGGCTCCGGCGCGCGCGGCATGCTGGCGCGCGCGCTCGACGTGCATCCTGGCCACGCCGAGTTCGAGGCGCTGCGCGACGAGTTCCTGCGGCGCTACGAGAGCCGCATGACACGCGAGACACGCGTCTTCGCCGAAGTGCGGCCGGTGCTCGACGCGCTGAACGCGTCGCGCCGGCCGTGGGGCATCGTCACCAACAAGGCCACCCGCTTCGCCGAGCCGCTGGCGCGCGCGCTCGGCCTGCTCGACGAGGCGGCCACGCTGGTGTGCGGCGACACCACGCCGCACGCCAAGCCGCACCCGGCGCCACTGCTGGAGGCCGGGCGGCGCCTGGGCGTCCGTGCCGAGCACTGCATCTACGTCGGCGATGACCTGCGCGACATGCAGGCCGGCCATGCCGCCGGCATGACCACGGTGGCAGCGGCCTGGGGCTACCTCGGCGAAGGCGAGGCCATCGACGCCTGGGGCGCCACGCATCTCATCGAAAAGCCCGCCGAGCTCTTGAAGCTGCTCGGACTGGCCTAAACTACCGGGCTTGGGGCTGACCTGGCTTCGACGTGGGTGCGGAGTTGGTTCAGGGGCATGCCGAGCACCAGTACGCTCGTAAATCCACTGGAACAAAGTAACTGCGAACGACGAACGTTTCGCCCTCGCCGCTTAACACCGGTGAGCTTCTCAACGGTTGGCCGATGGGCCGGGCCCGCAAGGGCTGAGAAGTCATTCACATCGGCTGGCATCGCACCGGGTCACTCGGTGCGGCGCGAGACTCAGTGACTGGCGGGTGAGGTAGCGTGCCGCTGCGCGACCGGACCCGCGAGACTCAAATCAGACGGCTACGCATGTAGAACTGGCCAGCGATGGCTTGCGGACGGGGGTTCGATTCCCCCAGCTCCACCAAACACCTCGGCGGTTCACACCGCCACCGGCGCCTTGATCGCCGCATGGTGCTGGTACTCCAGCACCTCGAAATCCTCGTACGCGTAGTCGAAGATCGATGCCGGCCGCCGCTTGATGTTCAGCAGCGGGTACGGATACGGCGAGCGCGACAGCTGCAGCTCGACCTGCTCGAAGTGGTTGCTGTAGATGTGGCAGTCGCCGCCGGTCCAGACGAAATCGCCCACTTCGAGGTCGCACTGCTGCGCCAGCATGTGGGTCAGCAGCGCGTAGCTCGCGATGTTGAACGGAACGCCGAGGAAGATGTCGGCGCTGCGCTGGTACAGCTGGCACGACAGCCGTCCTTCGGCCACGTAGAACTGGAAGAAGGCGTGGCAAGGCATCAGCGCCATCTTCGGCAGATCGGCCACGTTCCACGCGCTGACGATGATGCGGCGTGAGTCGGGATTGTTCTTGAGCTGCTTGACGACCTCGGCGATCTGGTCGATCTGGCCACCATCGGGCGTCGGCCAGCTGCGCCACTGCACGCCGTAGACGGGGCCCAGGTCGCCATCGGGCTTCGCCCATTCGTCCCAGATCGTTACGCCGCGCTCCTGCAGCCACTTCGCATTCGAGTCGCCGCGCAGGAACCACAGCAGCTCCAGGATGATGGACTTCAGGTGCACCTTCTTCGTGGTGACCAGCGGGAAGCCCTCGCGCAGGTCGAAGCGCATCTGGTGGCCGAACACGCTGCGCGTGCCGGTGCCGGTGCGGTCGGACTTCGTCACGCCATGGGTGTAGACGTGGCGCACGAAGTCTTCGTACTGGGAACGAACCGGGCGGGGCGAGGCGGGGGTCTGCATCGCCCGGATTCTAGGAGCGCGTGATCAGCTCTGCGGCGGCGCCGGCTCGCGCAGGAAGATCTCGACGCGGCGGTTCTGCGCGCGGCCGGCATCGCTGGCGTTGTCGGCCACCGGCTCGCGCGAGCCGCGGCCTTCGGTCTCGACGCGCGTCGGCGCCACGCCGCGGCCGGCAAGATAGTCGCGCACGCTGTGGGCGCGGTCGATCGACAGCGGGTTGTTGATCGCATCGCTGCCGGTGCTGTCGGTGTGGCCGACGATGCGCACGCGCATGGTCGGGTCCAGGCCTTGTGCGAACTGATCGAGCACCGGGCGCATCTGCGGCTTGATCGCGGCGCGCCCCACGTCGAACGAGAAGTCGCTCGGCACGTTGACCTTCAGTTCGTTCTGCGCCGTGCGCTCCACGCCGATGCCGGTGCCGGCGGTGGCCTTCTCCATCGCGGCGCGCTTCTCTTCCATGCGCTTGGACCAGAGGTTGCCGGCCACCGCGCCCACCGCGCCGCCGACCACCGCACCGGTGCCGGCCTTGCCGCCGGTGGCCGAGCTCAGCACGCCGCCGACCACGGCGCCGATGGCCGCGCCGGTGGCGGTGCCCTTCTCGCGCTCGCTCATGTTGGCGCAGCCGGCGAGCAGCGCCGCGGCGGCAGTGACGGCAAGGGCCGGGGTGCGAAGCGAAGTCGTCTTCTTCATGCTGTTCTCCTTCTGGGTTCCGGAATGCGGCGGGTGCCGCGGCCGTTCGAGTCCAGCCAACGCGCGGAGTTCGCGCCGCGCCGACGGCTGCCGGTTTCCGCCTGTATCAGCCTTGATCCTGGTCGAACTGCAGTGCCGCCAGCCGTGCATACAGCCCGCCGGCTTCGGACAGCTCGGCATGCGTGCCGCTCTCGACGATGCGGCCGGCTTCCATCACCACGATGCGGTCGGCACGCTGCACGGTGGCCAGGCGGTGGGCGATGACCAGCGTGGTGCGATCCTTCATCGCCGATTCCAGCGCCGCCTGCACCATGCGCTCGCTTTCCGCGTCGAGCGCGCTGGTGGCCTCGTCGAGCAGCAGCAGCGGCGGGTTCTTCAGCATCGCCCGCGCGATGCTGATGCGCTGCCGCTGGCCGCCGGACAGGCGCACGCCGCGTTCGCCGAGGAAGGTCTGGTAGCCCTCGGGCAGCGCGGTGATGAAGTCGTGCGCGAAGGCGGCCTTCGCCGCGGCGATCACCTCGTCGTCGCTCGCCTCCGGACGGCCGTAGCGGATGTTCTCCAGCGCGTTGGCCGAGAAGATCACGCTGTCCTGCGGCACGATGCCGATGCGCTGGCGCAGCGCTTCCAGCGCCACCTCGTTCACCGGCACGCCGTCGACCTCGATGCGGCCCCTCGCCGGCATCGTAGAAGCGCAGCAGCAACTGGAACACCGTGCTCTTGCCGGCGCCGCTGGGGCCGACGAGGGCGACGGTCTCGCCCGGGTTTCACGGCGAGATCGAATTGCGCCAGCGCCGCAAGCTTGGGCCGCGACGGATAGCGGAAGGTGACGTTGCGCAGCGCCACGGCCGAGCCGCCGACGGCGGCCGGCAACGCGCGCGGCTGCGCCGGAGAGGCGATCTTCGAACTGGTGGCCAGCAGTTCCATCAGCCGCTCGGTGGCGCCGGCGGCGCGCAGCAGATCGCCATAAACCTCCGACAGCACCGCCACCGAGCTGACGAGGATGGTGACAAACACCACCGTCTGCGCCGTGTGGCCGGCTGTCATGTCGCCCTTCAGCACGGCCTGGGTGCCCTGGTAGAGGCCCCAGAGCAGCGCACCGAAGGTGGCGGTGATGATGAAGGCCACCAGCCCCGAGCGCACCCTGGTGCGGCGGCGCGCCGTCTCGAAGGCGTTCTCGGTGGCGTCGTCGAAGCGCCGCGCCTCGCGCTGCTCCTGGCCGTAGCTCTGCACCACCGGAATCGCGTTGAGTACCTCGGCGGCGATGGCGCTGGAGTCGGCCACGCGGTCCTGGCTGGCGCGGCTGAGCTTGCGCACGCGGCGGCCCAGCCACAGGCTCGGCAGCACCACCAGCACCAGCGTGCCCAGCACCTGTGACATCACGTAGGGGTTGGTGACGATCAGCATCGCCATCGCGCCCACGCCCATCACCGTGTTGCGCAGGCCCATGCTGAGGCTGGAGCCCACCACCGTCTGCACCAGCGTCGTGTCGGTGGTCAGGCGCGAGAGCACCTCGCCGGTCTGCGTGGTCTCGAAGAACTCCGGGCTCTGCTTGAGCACGTGCGCATAGACGGCATTGCGCAGGTCGGCGGTGACTCGCTCGCCCAGCCACGTGACCATGTAGAAGCGCGCCGCCGAGAACAGGCCCAGCGCGGCGCCGACGCCGAACAGCGCGAAGAAGTGGCCGCGCAAGGCCATGATGCGCTCGCCCGGATCGGCCGCGACGATGCCCTGGTCGATCAGCGATTTCAGCGCGATGGGCAGCGCCAGCGTCGACAGCGCCGCCAGCACGAGGAAGACGCAGGCCAGCGCGATCTGGCGCTTGTACGGCCGCAGGAACGGCGCCAGGCCGGACAGCGAGCGCACCTTGCGCGAGGCGGCCGGCGTGTCGGAAGGGTTCGCGTCCGGCGCGGCCACGGTACTCGGATTCGAAGGCATCGGGCGAGTCTAGGCGACCGTGCATTGCCCACGGCTTTCACTCGGATTTAACTGCCCGGGCAGAATTTGCCTATGCAAACATTGCTGTGGCAAACGATTCCCGGGGAAGGCCGATGACCGACACCAAGCCGTTTCCGCGCTACGACGGTGCGAACTACCGGTAGCCGAGAGCGTCGGCCATCAGCTGGTCAGCCCGGTGCAGATGATGCGCCGCGAGGTCGAGCTGCGCATGGCGCGCCATGACCTGACCGATGCCCAGTGGCGCCCCTTGTGGCTGCTCAAGACCGGCCGGGCGACCACCGCGATCGAGCTGGCGCGCGAGGCCTGCGTCGACGCCGGCGCCATCACGCGCATGGTCGACCGGCTCGAGGACAAGGGGCTGGTCGAGCGGGTGCGATCGGAGACGGACCGCCGCGTGGTCCACCTCCGCCTCACGCCGGCCGGCGAGGCCGCGGCTGCGCGCATCCCGCACGTGCTGGCCTCGGTGAACAACGATTTCCTGCAGGGCTTCTCGGAGCGCGAATGGAAGCAGTTGCGCCGCATGGTGGAGCGCATGACCGACAACGGACGCAGCCTGCAAGGCGAGGAGGGTGCCGCATGAATCCGATCCGAGCGGGCGCACTGGCGCTGGCTGCCGCGCTGGCGCTGGCCGGCTGCGCCACCCCCGGCCCGGCCGGCACGCCGCGCGCGATGCTCCAGCCCGCCGCGCTGGGCGCCGATGCCGCCTCCGCGCCCTGGCCGGCAGCGCGCTGGTGGGCCGCCTGGGGCGACGAACGGCTCGATGCCATCGTCGATCAGGCGCTGTCCGCCTCGCCGGGGCTGCAGGCCGCGGAGGACCGCCTGCGCGGCGCGCAGCGCCATCGCGTCCAGCGAGGCCGCCGGTCGCCCGCAGGGGCGGCTGTCGGTCGAGCTGAGCGACCAGCGCTTCACCGAGAACGGCCTCGTGCCGCCGCCCTTGGCCGGCACCGTGGAATGGAACAACAGCGCCCAACTCGGCCTGAGCTGGGAGCTCGATCTGTTCGGGCGCCGCCGCGCGGAACTCGAGGCCGCCATCGGCCGTGCCCGTGCGGCACAGGCCGAGGCGCAGGCCGCCCGAGTGCTGCTGGCCAGCCAGGTGGCGGCCGCCTATGTCGATCTCGCCCGGCTCGTCGAGGCACGCCGAATCGCGGCCGAATCGCAGGCGCAGCGCGAGCAGATCCTCGCGCTGGTGCGCCAGCGCATCGCGGCCGGGCTCGATACGCGCGTCGAGCTGCGCCGTGCGGAAGCGCTGGTGGCGCAGTCGCGCGTCGAGATCGAGGCGCTGGACGAGGCGGCCGCACGAACGCGGCACGCCCTGGCCGAGCTCGCCGGCCAGGGCCCGGCGGCGTTCGACGGCCTGACGCCGGCGCTCGCGCCGATCCGCTCGACACCGCTGCCCGCGCTGCTGCCCGCCGATCTGCTCGGCCGCCGCGCCGACGTGGTGGCGCAGCGCTGGCGCGTCGATGCGGCCACGAAACAGGTCGATGCCGCGCGAGCGCAGTTCTATCCCGACCTGAACCTCGTCGCCTTCGTCGGCCTGTCCAGCCTCGGGCTGGATCGTTTCGTCGAGGCGGGCTCGCGCACCTACGGCATCGGCCCGGCGCTGCACCTGCCGCTGTTCGACGGCGGCCGGCTGCGCGCCCAGCTCGATGCTCGCCGCAGCGAGGTCGACGCTGCCGTCGATGCCTACAACGGCACGCTGCTGCGCGCGCTGCGCGAGGTGGCCGACGAGGTGACGAGCCTGCAATCGATCGAGCGCCAGCAGCTGGCGCAGGCCGAGGCCCTGGCCGCTGCCGATGCCGCCTTCGAGCTGGCCGTGCAACGCTACCAGGCCGGGCTGGGCAACTTCCTCGTCGTGCTGACGGCGCAGACCAACGTGCTGGCGCAGCGCCGCGCCGCGGCCGATCTGAAGGCGCGCCACGGCCGCCGAGATTGCGCTGGCCCGCTCGCTCGGTGGCGGCTACCACGACGCCTGAGCGGCTTCACCCTCGGCTTCACCCTCTTCGCAGGACATGACCATGACCACGAACAGCAAAGATTCCGCGCGCACCGCAACACCCCCGGCGCCGGCCGTCGCGCCCTCGCGCCGCCGCCCGGCGCTGATCGGCGTCGCCGCCGTCACGCTGCTCGCGGCGGCCGCGTACGGCGCCTACTGGGCGCTGACCCTGCGCCACCACGAGAGCACCGACAACGCCTACGTGCAGGCGCCGGTGGTGCAGATCACGCCGCAAGTCGGCGGCACCGTGCTGGCCGTGCTGGCCGACGACACCGACATCGTCAAGCAAGGGACGCCGCTGGTACGGCTCGACCCGAGCGACGCGAAGCTCGCGCTCGAGCGGGCCGAGGCGCAGCTGGCGCAGACGGTGCGCGAGGTGCGCACGCTCTACGTCAACAACAGCGCGCTCGCGGCCACGGTGCGCGCCCGCGAGGCCGAGGTGATGCGCCTCGAGGCCGAGGTGGCGCGCGCCGCCGACGACGTGGCGCGGCGCCGCCCGCTGCTGGCCAGCGGTGCCGTCGGTGGCGAGGAGATGAAGCATGCCGAGACCACGCTGACCTCGGCGAAGAGCCAGCTCGCCGGCGCGCAGTCGGCGCTCGCGGCGGCGCGCGAGCAGGCCGCCTCCAACCGCGCGCTGACCGAAGGCACGGCCGTCGAGAAGCATCCGAGTGTCGAGCGCGCTGCCGCAGCGGTGCGCGAGGCGGCTCGCGCTGCAGCGCACCGAGCTGCCCGCGCCGGTGAGCGGCCGGTGGCCAAGCGCACCGTGCAGGTCGGCCAGCGCGTGGCGGCCGGCTCGCCCTTGATGACAGTGATCCCGCTCGAGCAGGTCTGGGTCGAGGCGAACTTCAAGGAGGTGCAGCTGCGCCAGATGCGCATCGGCCAGCCGGTCAAGCTCACCGCTGATCTCTATGGCAGCAAGGTCGAGTACGACGGCCGCATCGCCGGCCTCGGCGCCGGCACGGGCGCGGCCTTCGCGCTGCTGCCGGCGCAGAACGCCACCGGCAACTGGATCAAGGTGGTGCAGCGCGTGCCGGTGCGCGTCGAGCTCGACGCGAAGCAGCTCGCCGAGCATCCGCTGCGCGTCGGCCTGTCGATGGAAGCCAGCGTCGACGTCGGCCGGCAGGACGGTGCGCCGCTGCTGTCGTCGGCAGTGTCGCGCTCGAATGCGACCCAGGCGATGGCGCTGCCCGGCGAGGAGGCCGACAAGATCGTGCGCGAGATCATCGTCGCCAATCTGGGCAAGGCGCGCTCGTGAAAGGCCCGGCCTTTCCTCCCTTGGAGGGCAGTGCGCGCGTGCTCGGCACGCTGGCGCTGTCGCTGGCCACGTTCATGAACGTGCTCGATTCGTCGATCGCCAACGTGTCGATTCCCGCGATCGCCGGCGACATGGGCGTCAGCCCGGCGCAGGGCACCTGGGTGATCACCTCCTTCGGCGTGGCCAATGCGATCGCCGTGCCGCTCACCGGCTGGCTGACGCAGCGCTTCGGGCCAGTGCGCCTGTTCGTCGCCAGCGTGATCCTGTTCGTCATCGCCTCGTGGCTGTGCGGCCTCGCGCCCACCATCGAATCGCTGATCTTCTTCCGCGTCGTGCAGGGCCTGGTGGCCGGTCCGATGATTCCGTTGTCGCAGACGCTGCTGCTGGCGAGCTACCCGCCGGCGATGGCCGGCACCGCGATGGCGATGTGGGCGATGACCACGCTGGTGGCACCGGTGATGGGCCCGCTGCTGGGCGGCTGGATCACCGACAACATCTCGTGGCCGTGGATCTTCTACATCAACGTGCCGGTGGGTCTGCTGGCGGCCGCGATGGCCTGGTCGATCTACCGCACGCGCGATCCCGGCCCGCGCCGGGTGCCGCTGGACAGCGTCGGCCTCGGCCTGCTGGTGCTGTGGGTCGGGGCGCTGCAGATCATGATCGACAAGGGCAAGGAGCTGGACTGGTTTGCTTCGGGACAGATCGTCCTGCTGGCGGTCGTCGCGGTGGTCGGCTTCGCCTTCTTCCTTGCCTGGGAGCTGACCGAGCACCACCCGATCGTCAACCTGCGCCTCTTCGCACGGCGCAACTTCACGCTCGGCACCGCGGCGCTGGCGCTGGCCTACGGCCTCTTCTTCGGCAATGTGGTGCTGCTGCCGCTGTGGCTGCAGCAGTACATGGGCTACACCGCCACCTGGGCGGGCCTGGCAATGGCGCCGGTGGGGATCTTCGCGATCCTGCTCTCGCCGGTGGTGGGCAAGAACGTCTCGCGGGTCGATCCGCGCAAGCTCGCCACGGTGGCCTTCGTCGTCTTTGCGCTGGTGCTGTGGATGCGCTCGCAGTTCAACGCCCAGTCCACCTTCGCGACGGTGCTGCTGCCCACGCTGGTGCAGGGCGTGGCGATGGCCTTCTTCTTCATTCCGCTGCAGGCGATCGTCTTCAGCGGCCTGACGCCCGATCAGCTGCCCGCGGCTTCGGGGCTGTCGAACTTCGTGCGCATCACCGCCGGGGCGATGGGCACCTCGATCTTCACCACGCTCTGGGAAGACCGGGCCATCCTTCACCACGCGCAGCTCGCCGAGCAGGTCAACCCGGGCAGCGTGGCCGCCACGCAGGCCTTCGCCCAGCTCGGCGCGGCCGGGCTCTCGCCCGAGCAGGCGGCCGCCACGGTCAATCGCCTCGTCGACCAGCAGGCCTACACGATGGCCGCGACCGATCTGTTCCACCTCTCGGCCGTCCTCTTTCTCGCGATGATCGCGGTCGTGTGGCTGACGCGGCCGAGGCGTGCGGCCGGCGTCGGCGCAGCGGACGCCGGTGGCGCCCACTGAGCGTTCAGCGCCGCATCAGAGGTTGTTCGCCAGCAGCCGCTTGACGAACGCGTCCTTGAAGCTGTGCGTCTCGGCCAGACCGAGGCGTTCGAGGTAGGGCCGCGGGGCCTCGCGGCCTTCCCACAGGCTCTTGATCGTCATCGTCAGCAGTTCGCCCGGGTGCTGCGTGGCGTGCTTGATCTTCTTCAGCGCGCGCACGATGTGCAGCTCGTCCTCCGTGAGGTCGGTGCCGAAGGGGAAGTCCGGCAGCAGCCCGGCCTCGGCCCAGGGGTGCAGCTTGCTCTCCAGCATCTGCGGCAGGTTGTGACGGTAGCGCTCGGGCAGTTCGTAGTTCGCCTCGAGCTTGCCGTGCGCCTTGGCCTCGCGGATCAGCTCTTCCTGGAAGCGCGAGTCGGCCACCGCGATCAGCCGCTTGACCACCTCGCTGTCGGACTGGCCGCGAAGGTCGGCGACGCCGTACTCGGTGATGACGATGTCGCGCAGGTGGCGCGGAATGGTCACATGGCCATAGTTCCAGACGATGCTGCTTTTCAGGCCGTCCTTGTTGTCGTGGGTGGCGCGCAGCATCATCAGCAGCCGCGCATCGGGCAGCGCATGCGCCATCGCGACGAAGTTGTACTGCCCGCCCACACCGCTGACCACTGGCCCGATTCCAGCGCATCGCTGCAGGCGGCACCGAGCAGCGTCACGATCATCGTCGTGTTCATGAAGCGGGCCTTGCGCCGCTGCGCGCGCTTCAGGTCGCCCTGGCTGCCGTCTTCGGCGTAGAGCTGGTTGATGAAGTCGATGCGCGTCATGTCGATCTTCGCCAGCTCCTGCGGCGGCATCGTGCGCAGCCGCTCGTAGAAGTCGCGCGGGCCGAGGAAGAAGCCGCCGGTCATGAAGATGCCATGCGTGAGGCGGCTGCCGAGCAGCGTCTGCCCGATGCGCGCGAGGTTGTCTTCGGAGAGACCGGTCGTTGGGCAGCTTGTTGCCGTCCAGCACGAGGTGAGAGCCGTCGAGCCGTACCTCGGGCTTGACGATGCCCCAGTGCTGCAGCCAGGACAGGTCGTCGGCGTTCAGCGGCGAGCGGATGCGGCCGTGGCGCATCAGCACCGTCAGCGTGCGCGGGGTGACCACCTCGTCGATCTCGCCGTCGTTCAGCGCGCGCTGCAGCACCACGTCGCCGAACACCTCGCGGCGGATGACGCCGGCCTCGATCAGCTTCAGGAAGCCGTTGACGAACATCTCCGAGCAGCCGTACAGGCCCTGGTCGAAGCGGCCGAGCTCGCGGCAGATGCGTTGCCCCCCCAGTCGCTTCGCTCCGGCCCCCGAGGGGGCGCGTTCGTCTTGGGACGGCCCGGCGACGAACAGCCCGTCGGGGCTGATCGACTCGAGGATGCGGCGGTATTCTTCGCCATGCCGGTCGCGCACGATCAGCGCCTGCGCGATCGCGTCGCCCAGCGAACCGATACCGATCTGCAGCGTGCCGCCGTCGGCCACCGGGCTGGAGGCATGCAGGCCGATCGCATAGTCGGCGCTGCTGACCTTGTTGTTCGGCGGCGCGAAGACGGCGTGCGTGCCCGCCGGGTCGGTGACGACGAGGTCGAAGAACTCCGGCCCGACCTCCGCGCCGTTGGGCATGAAGGGCATCTGGCGGTTGATGACACCGACCGTCAGCAGCGGCTGCCCGGCGGCGCGCAGCTTCTCGACGACCTCCAGCACCACGTCGGGGTTGCTGGACAGCGACAGCCGCATCGCCTCGCCCTCGCCACGCGCGGCCACCGCCTGGGCAATCACGTTCATGCCCTGCAGCGCCATGTCGCGCGCCACGAAGGTGTAGTTGGTGGAGATGTAGTTCTGCTGCGCGGCCGGGTTGCCGAGGTAGTCGCCGGTCTTCATGAAGAACTCGCGCACCTCGATGTTCGGCGGCAGCGTGCCGGCTCGGAGGTCCTTCACGTAGGCGAGGTCGGGGTAGTCCTCGAACACCCGCTCGACCAGCGGCCCGAGGAAGTGCTGCTCCAGTTCGCTCTTGCCGACCGGTTTCTCCAGCGACAGCGCGGTGACGATGCGCAGCCGGCGCGCCGGGTTGCCCTTGATGCGGCGGTACAGCGCGTTGACGAAGGGGTTGGGCTTGCCGATGGCCAGCGGAATGCCCATCACGATGTCGCCGGGCACGGTGTCGAGCACGCGATCGACCGCGGCCTCGATGCTGTCGATGAATTGCGCCATGGGGTTTGTCTCCGTCGTCGTTGGTGCAGCGAGTGTGCGCGCCGCCAGCGGGCTGCGCGTTGACGCATTTCAATGGCCGGGCCTACAGGCGCAGCCGCGCGGCGTAGCCGGTCATCTCCAGATAGCCCAGGCCGACGCGCCGGCCGCCCTGGTCGAGCAGTTCCGACAAGCCCTCCCAGTAGATGGCGCCAGTGCTGCTGCGGCTGTCGAGTTCCTGGTCGGCCAGCAGGGCGCGCACGCGGTGGGTGCCCGCCGGCGTCGTCACCCGCCAGGCGACGGGGTAGGTGGCATTCGACACCGGGCTGGTCCAGCGCTCCAGCGGCTCGAAAATCACCTCCTCGGCCCCGAAGGCGCGCACCGCGCCGCCCGGCCGGCGCAGGCTGCCGCCGGCCCACAGCGCGCTGGCCGTCGGCGCGGCGCAGGCGGAAGGCGGTCAGCGCGCTGCCATCGGCGAGGTTGATGCCGATCCAGTCCCAGCCGGTGGCCTGCGCGTCGAGGATCTCTTCGCTCCACTCGTGGTCCAGCCAGGCACGGCCCTGCACGGCCAGCGGCTTGCCGTCGCGCGTGAGCGTGCCGCGCACCGCCAGCTGCGGCTGGCTGTGTAGTGGCTGGCCTGCTCCGGCCGCGGCCCCTTGCGCGAGAAACCGGCGTCGCCCTGCAGCAGCAGCGGCTGGGTGGTGGCAAGCTCGAAGTCGAAGCTCAAGCCGGCGCTGTCGCTCGCAAGGCGTGCCCGGTAGACGCTTGCGTCGATCGGCCCGTGGCGCTCGAAGCGCCAGCCGCGCAGCGCCACGCGGGTGTCGTCCTCGGCGGCCTCGGCGATGTCGAAGCCGGCGCGGGCGATGCGCTGGTCGTGGCGCAGGCGCTTCGCGGCCAGATCGGTCAACGCGGCATGTGCGAAGACGAGCTGGCGGGCGGCGAAGCGGCTCGGATGGTCGCGCGGGACCTCGGTGCGCGAGCGGAAGAAGGTGACCTGGAATCCGAAGCGCGGCTCGGTCTCGCCGGGCGCTGCCAGCCAGCCGGTGGCGTACCACCACTCGGTGCGCGCGTCGGGGTGCGAGCCGTGGTCGCGCGGGAAGGCCAGCGTGCGGCCGCGCTGGACCGGTGCCGCGCGGGCCGCAAACGGCAGCAGCGACGCCGCCAGCAGCAGAGGGCGGCGCTTCACTACCAGTCCTCCTTCACGGCGAGTGCCGCCTGCCGGCTGCCGGCCGCCCGGCCGGCCCACCGTGCGGTGATCGTGCCCGCCGCGGCCATCGCGGCGCACAGCAGCGCCAGCCGACCCCAGGGCAGCAGCAGCTCCATCGTCCAGTGGAAGCTCTGCGGGTTGACCACGTGCACCAGCACCGCGCTGACCGCGATGCCCAGCAGCAGGCCGAGCGCCACACCGGCGCCGCTCCAGACCGCGCCTTCGCCGGCCACCACCGCGAGCACCTGGGCACGGGTCAGCCCCAGGTGCGCGAGCAGGCCGAACTCGCGCCGCCGTGCCAGCACCTGGGCCGAGAAGCTCGCCGCGATGCCGACCAGCCCGATGGCGATGGCCACCGCCTGCAGCCAGTACGTCACCGCGAAGCTGCGGTCGAAGATGCGCAGCGACAGCGCGCGGATCTCGCCGGCCGAGGCGAACTCCAGCGCCGCATCGGCCCGGCGAGATCGCGGATGCGCTGCTGCACGCCGGCCAGATCGGCTTCGGGCGCGAGCCACAGCGCCAGTCGTTCAGGCGCGTGTCGCCGGTGAGCTGCCGGTAGTCGGCCAGATCGAGCTTCACCGCGCCATGCTGGCGCGCATAGTCGCGCCACACCGCGCGCACGAAGGCCGGGATGCGCCGGCCGTCGGGCAGCGGCAGCTCGAAGCGTTCGCCGGCACGAAGGCCGTAGAGGTTCGCCAGCGGCTCGCTGGCATAGACCGAGAGCAGCCCCTCGCGCGGCGGCAGCAGCTCGCCGAGCAGCGGCAGGCGCCCTGGCCGGATCGTCGGCGATCGGCTGCGCCACAAGCGACACCGCGGGGCGCTGCGCATCGAGCTGGATCGAAGCGACGCGCTGGCCCTCGATGCGCGCGACGCCGGGCAATGCGCGGGCGCGCTCCACCAGCGCATCGGTCACGTAGACCGCATCGGTGCCGCCGCTCGTCGCGCTGCGCGCATAAAGATCGGCCGGCAGCACGCTGTCGAGCCACTGCGTCACCGCCTCGCGGAAGCTGGTCACCATCACCGTCAACGCCACGGCCAGCGCGAGGCTGGCCACGACTCCGGACACGGCGATGGTGGCGCTGCTGCGCTCGTGCCGCGCACGCTGCACCGCCAGCAGCGCGAGCGCGTGGCGCGGCGGTTTCGTCCAGCGCAGCAGCGCGCCGACCATCGCCGGCACGCAGGCGATGCCGCCGAGCAGCAGGCAGGCCACCGAGACGTAGGCCGCCAGCGGGATGTCGAACAGCGTCGGGGCCTGCGTCAGCAGCACGCCCAGCACCAGCAGCGCCGGGCCGAACCACGCCGCGCTGCGATGCGGCGCGCCATCGCCGAGGCCCTTGAGCGCCTGCGCCGGCGCGATGCGCTGCGCGGTGCGGGCCGGCAGCCAGCCGCCGGCGACAGCGACGATCACGCCCAGCGCACCGTACACCAGCGCTGCCGTCGCGCTGAACTGCAGGCTGGGCGTGACGCCGGGGAAATACGCGCCGCCGAGATCGCCCGACAGCAGCGACAAGGCCAGCGCCGCCATGCCAGTGCCCAGCGCGAGGCCGATGACACTGCCAGCCAGACCGATCAGGGCGGATTCGGCCAGCACCCAGGCCAGCCGTTCACGTGCCGACAGGCCGAGCACGCCGAGCAGCGCCAGCTGCGGCAGCCGCCTCGCCACCGACAGCGAGAGGATGGAGAACACCAGGAAGGCGCCGGTGAACAGCGCCACCAGCGCGAGCACCGTGAGGTTGACGCGGTAGGCACGGGAGACGTTGGACACGCGCTGCGCCGATTCGTCGGGCGCGGCGGCGCGAACGCCGGGGGGCAGCTGCAGTTCGCGCAGCAGCGCGTCGCGATCGGTGCCGGGCACGAGGCGCACGTCGATGCGGCTGACGCGCCCGAGCCAGCCGAAGGCGGCCTGGGCGCCGGCGAGGTCGACCACCGCCAGCGGTGGCCCTTCGGCGATCACGCTGCCGGCCACGGCGAATTCCGCGATGCGGCTGCCGGCACGCAGGCGCACGGTCTTCGCTGCGCCAAGGCGCTGCGCCGCCGAGGCGTTGAGGAAGATGGCGCCCGGGTCGATCAAGGCCAGCCTCTCGCTGCCTTCGGCCGGCCGCGGCATCAGCGCTGGCGTCAAGGGCGCGGCGGTCAGTGCGTCGATGCCGACGACACGAAGCGCGACATCGCGGCCGTCGGCGCCGAGGGCCTGCGTGTCGATCTCGATCACCGCGCTGGCCAGCGCCACGCCAGGGTGCGCCGCCACGCGCGCGAACAGCGCCTCGTCGAAGCCTTCGCGCTGCGCGCGCAGCTCGAAGTCGGGCTGGCCGTTGACCTGCCGCACGGCGGCGCTGAACTCGCCGAGCGCCGATTCATTGATCAAGTGCACCGAGAAGGCCAGCGCGACGCCGAGCGCCACGGCGAGCATCGCCACGGCATGGCGCAGCGGCTGGTGCAGCAGGTGCTGCCACGACACCGGCGCAGCAGCGCCGGCAGGGCGGACGGCAGGGGGAGGGCGGGGTCGTCGTCGGAGCGGCGGCGTTCACCGCGCCGATTGTGGCGTGCGCTTCGCGAGCAGGCGCTTCACCGTCTCGACCAGCACCATCGGGCTGAAGGGTTTCACCGGTACTCGTCAGCGCCGGCGCGGGCGCCGGCCTCCCGGTCGCTGGCCTGCGCCCGCGCCGTGAGCATCACGATCGGCAACGTCGCGTGGGCCGGGTCGGCACGCAGTGCGGCGCACACCGGGTAGCCGTCGAGCTCGCCCGGCATCATCACGTCGAGCAGCAGCAGGTCGGGCTGCAGCGCGCGTACCGCATCGAGGCCCAGCTGGCCGGTGGCGGCCTCGAACACTTCGAGGTCGGGCTCCTCGTCGAGCGACCAGCGGATCAGGCGACGGATGTCGGCCGGTCTTCGACGACGAGGATTCGCGGCATGGAGGCAGGCGGTCGGCTGCTGGGGTTCAGCACTCTCTATCGGACGCTGCCGCGCGATCTTGAGCCGGGGCCTGCGATCTCAGGCCGGCACGGCGTAGTCGCGCTCGCTCAGCAGGTCGACGCCGCAGGGCAACTGCTCGATCCAGGCGATGAACTCCTGCACCGCCGCGCCCTGCATCGGCGCGCCGTGCTGCGGCACGATCATGTCGATCGGCAGCCGCCGCACCATCTTCGCCCACATCCTCAGGATCTTGTTCGAGACCATGTAGCGGCGGTGGAAGGCCTCCATGTGCTGGATGTGGCCGGCCAGCGAGGTGACGGGCCGCTTGGCCACTTCGCCGCTGACCAGCGACGCGCCCAGGTCGCCGGAGAAGAGGATGCGGCTGGTCACGTCGAAGAACTGGAAGTTGCCCTCCGAGTGCATGAAGTGCGCCGGCAGCGCGATCAGCTCGCCGCGGCCGATCATCAGCCGCATGCCGGGGTCGGGAATGCCGATCACGCGCCCGGCCGTCTTGCCCGGCTTGCAGAAGTGCGGGATGAAGCGCTCCCAGATGCGCGAGATGTAGATCTTCGCGCTCGGCGTGGTGGTGGTCCAGCGGTCGAGTGAGGCGATGATGTCCGGGTCGGCGTGCGAGGCGAAGATCGCCGAGAGCTGCTGGGGCGGGAAGAAGCGTGTCATCGCGAGGTAGAGCTCGCCGTAGGCCACGTTGCCGCCGGGATCGATGATCGCGCCGGTGTCGCCATCGACGATCAGGAACTGGTTGGACTGCACCACGTCGCCAGCCTCGTCGCACAGGTCGGTGAACATCAGGCACTGGTGGCCCTTCTGGTTGTACAGCTCGATCGGCATGGCTCGACCCTGCAAGACGGAAGGCGCGCAGTGTCCGGTGTCGGCGGCGCGCGCGGCTTGACCGGCCGCAAGAAGGCCGGACGCCGACCACGCATCGGTGGGGGTCAGACGGCGTAAAGGCCGTCGCTGCGCAACTCCATCACACGATCGGCACGCTCGGCGGCCGCGTGCGAATGCGTGACCAGCAGGCAGGCCGTGCCGTGCGCGCGCGCCTGGCGCACCAGGGTGTCCATCACGCGGCCGGCATTGCCCGCATCGAGGTTGCCGGTGGGTTCGTCGGCCAGCAGCAGCTTCGGTGCATGGACCAGGGCCCGCGCGATGGCCACGCGCTGCAACTGCCCGCCCGAGAGCGTCTGCGGCAGCCGGTCGCCGAAGCCGCCGAGGCCCACCTCGTCGAGCGCGCATGCCACGCGCGCATCGTCGGCACGGTTCAGCAGCAGCAGGGGCAGGGCCACGTTCTGCGCCACCGTCAGGTGCGGCAGCACGTGAAAGGCCTGGAAGACGAAGCCGAGGTCGCGCCGGCGCAGCAGCGCCTGCTCGGGCTCGGCCATCGTCGTCACGTCCTGACCATCGAGGTGGACGCTGCCCCCGTCCAGCGTATCGAGCCCGGCGATGCAGTTCAGCAGTGTCGACTTGCCGACCCCCGATTCGCCGAGCACGGCGACGAACTCGCCGGGCTTCAGCGCGAGGTTCACGCCGGCAAACACCGGCGTGCTCCCGTAGCGCTTGACCAGCCCCTTCAACTCCAGCATCAGGTGTCCTTCATCAAGGCATCGGCGTGATGGCGCGCGCGTTCGACCACGCGCGTGACCACGGCCGCATCGTCGCAGGCCAGCACCTCGCGCTGCGACATGCCGCGCAGCCGGTGAGTTGCCGCTTGGCGAGCCGCGTGGCGGCGATGCCGCGCTCGGGCAGCGCGGCGAGATCGTTGGCATCGAGCGCTTCCCAGGCCTGCCGGTAGCCCACACAGCGCATCGAGGGCAGGGCGGGATGCAGGTCGCCGCGATCGCGCAGCCGCCGCACCTCGTCGACGAAGCCGGCATCGAGCATCTGCATGAAGCGCAACGCGATGCGCTCGTGCAGCCAGGCCCGGCTGGCGGGCTCGACCGACAGCAGCGGCGGCAGGTCGGTGGCAGGCCCGCGCTCGCGGTGGAACGACGAGATCGGCCGCCCGGTGAGGCGGAAGACCTCGAGCGCACGTTGAATGCGCTGCGCATCGCCGGGCGGCAGGCGCGCCGCGGTGGCCGGGTCGACACGGGCCAGTTCGGCGTGCATCGCCGGCCAGCCGCGCTGCGCGGCTTCGGCATCGAGTGCCGCCCGAACGGCCGCATCGGCCGGCGGCATCTCGTCGAGTCCGTCGAACAGCGCCTTGAAGTACAGCATCGTGCCGCCCACCAGCAGCGGCAGACGGCCGCGCGCGCGGATGTCGTCGATCAGCGGGCGAGCGTCGGCCACGAACTGGGCGGCGGAGTAGGCCTCGGTCGGCTCGATCAGGTCGATCAGGTGGTGGGGCACGAGCGCGCGTTCGTCGGCGCTCGGCTTGGCGGTGCCGATGTCCATGCCGCGGTAGACCAGCGCCGAATCGACGCTGACGATCTCGACCGGCAGCGCGCGTGCGATGGCCAGCGCAGCCGCCGTCTTGCCGGCCGCGGTGGGGCCGGCCAGCACAGGCAGCGCAGCGCAACGGTGCTCACGCCGGCGTCGCCTGCGCGCCGCGCGGCACGGCGGCCGGCTCACCGTGGCGTTGCACCAGCGTCCAGGCCACGGCGCAGAGGGCGAGCGCCAGCGTCGCGAAGCCCAGCGCCATCGGATAGACGCTGGCGCCGCTGGTGCGGCCGAGGAAGAGGCCGACGACGAAGGCCACCGCCATCATCCAGAAACCCGACAGCGAGGCGGCGGTGCCGGCCTTCTCGGGGAAGGGCCCGACGGCGCCGGCTGGCCGCAGGGCTGGTGCACGCCGTGGCCGATGCAGAACAGCCACGAGGGCAGCATCACCGCCCACACGCTGTGGAGGCCGGCCAGCGCGAAGCCGGCCATCGAGACGGCGCCGGCGAGCGTGAGCCAGGCGCCGCGCTGCACTGCGCCGCGCAGGCCGTGGCGCTGCAGCAGCCGGCGGCACCAGAAGGTGCCGGCGAAATAGGCGAAGGACTGCGTGAACATGATCGCGCCGTAGCCGACCTTGCTCGTGCCCAGCAGGCCGATGTAGACGAACGAGGTGCCGGCGAGCAGGAAGAAGAGCGCGCCGTAGGCGAAGCCCGAGAGCAGCGTCCAGGCGCGGAAGGTGGGGTTGGCCAGCACGGAGCGCCAGTTGCCCGCCAGCGCGGCCAGCTGCATCGCACGCGGGTTTCGCGCCGGCGCGGTTTCTTCGTAGCGCCACGCCACGATGGCCAGCGCCGCCGCACCGAAGATCGCCACCGCGAGGAGCGCCGCATGCCAGTTGAGCCACTGCACCGCGATGCCGCCGACGATCGGGCTGGCCATCGCGATCACGCCCAGGCCGCTGAGCGCGCGCGACATCACGCGGGCGCCTTCCTGCGGCGCGAAGAGGTCGCGCACGATCGAGCGGGCGCAGGTCACCGCGGCGGCCATGCCGGCGCCTTGCAGTGCACGCCAGCCGATCAGCGCCTCGATGCTCGGTGCCAGCGCGGCGGCGATGCTGGCCAGCGTGTAGACCGACAGACCCGCGAGCAGCACCGGCCGGCGGCCGAAACGATCGGCCAGCGGGCCCAGCACCAACTGCGCGCTGCCGAAGCAGATGATCAGCGCCGACAGCGTCAGCTGCGTGGCCGACATGCTCGCGCCGAGCTCGCGCTGCAGCGTGGGCAGTGCGGGCAGGTAGAGATCGGTGGTGATCGGCTGGATACCCAGCAGCAGCGTCAGCAGCAGAACCACCACGGCGGGCGACATGCCGTGGCGTGCAGGATCCGGGGGCGACATGGCGCGAGCCTAACAGGCGGAGCATGTCGATTGCCGGCATTGCGTTTCGGCAATCTGCCCGGGCACCGGCCTCTATGCTGGAGCGGGTCGTCTCGGAGGGTGCGTCGTGACGCGGGTTTGGGCGGGCTTGGCTGTTGCCCTGGCGGTCGTTCAGACCACGGGCCCGGCGTGCGCCTTCGAGGTCGTGCCGGCCGCCTCGCCCGGCCAGTATCTGAAGTGGGGTGCCTCGAAGCGCGCCGGCACCAGCGGCGGCGTCGTGACCTGGGGGTTCGTGGCCGAAGGCACGCCGGGCACCGAGTACTGCGAGCCCTACTGCCAGGGCGAGAGCCTCGGACAGCTTCCGCACTTCTTCCCATCGCCCCAGCGGGACAACCGCACCGTGCCGATGCCGATCGAGCAGTTGCAGCCCGTCTTTCAGGCGGCGTTCGATGCCTGGGCAGCCGTGGCCGACATCCGCTTCCGCTACACGGGCATCGACGACTCGCGCCTGCCGATCGACGACCCCGGCGCGATGCAGCCGATGATCCGCATCGGCATCTGGCGGCATGCCGGGCTGGCAGCGTACTTCTGTGCCGCCGTGGCGTATCCGCCGGGGCTGCGCGGAAGCGGCGTCGCAGGGCATGTGTTCCTGAACGCCAATGTCGGCTACCAGCTCTCGCATGGCGAAGAAGGTGAGCGCGTCGGCGACTTTCCCTGTGGCGGTGGCCTGCACATGACGGACCTGTACCTGCTGGCGCTGCGCGAGACGGGGCACACGATTGGCTTGGCCGACTCGATGCATCCCGACTCCGTGATGCGTCGCGGCGATGCGAGCGCCACCCTGCGCCCGACTCTGCTGTGGCGCATGCCGCGCGCCGACGACGTGGCCGGCGCGCGCTTCCTGTACGGTCCGCCAACGCGCCATCCCGAGTGAGCGCCGCGTGCTGCGCCCGACGACCCTGCCGCCGCCGTTGCAATCGGTGACGCGCGCGGCCCGCTGCTTGTTACGATATCCGCAGCGCGTGGAGGCTTGCCCATGTGCACCACCAACAACCAGCAAGCCACAGCTCGCAAACAGTTCGCAAAGGACGACAAACGATGAACACCACCACCCGTTGGACCACCCGCCTGATCGCCGTCTGCCTCAGCTTCGCGGGCTTCATGCACAGCGCGCAAGCCACCCTGGTCAGCACCGAGCAGGTGGCGGCCAGCGAAGGCGTGATCAGCGCCACCGAGCAGCGCGCCTACGTGAACTCGATGCTCGAGCGTGCCGATGTCGCCCAGGCCCTGCAGGAGCGCGGCATCGACGGCCCAGGCCAAGGCCCGCGTCGCAGCGCTGACCGATGCGGAAGTGGCCCACGTGGCCCACACGCTGGACACCGCCCCCGCCGGCGCCAGCGACATCCTCGGCACCATCGTCTTCATCTTCGTGCTGCTGCTGATCACCGACATCCTCGGCTTCACGAAGATCTTCCCGTTCACCCGCTCGATCCGCTGAGCGCGATGCCGCGGCGTGCGTGGCGTGCCGCCACGCTCGCGCTGCTGATGGCGCTGCTGGCGCTGTTGTCGGGCTGCGCGGTGCAGACGGAGACACTGCGCCGCGCCCGCCCACCGGGCTGGCCTCACGCGTCGAGCTGACGGCCACGCCCTTCTTTCCCCAGACCGAGTACCACTGCGGCCCGGCGGCGCTGGCCACGGTGCTGTCGCGCCTGTCGCCCGACGCGACCCCGCGCGGCTGGGCGAGCAGGTCTTCCTGCCTGCACGCACCGGCACGCTGCAGATCGAGATGATCGCCGGCGCACGCCGCCACGGCGTGGTCGCGACCCAGCTGCCGGGCACGCTCGAGGCGCTGCTGCGCGAACTGCAGGCCGGTCATCCGGTGGTGGTGCTGCAGAACCTCGGCTTGAGCTGGTACCCGGCCGGCACTACGCCGTGCTGATCGGCTACGACCTCGAGGCGGGCGACGTCTTCCTGCGCTCCGGCACCACCGAGCGCACGGCGCTGCCGATGCGCACCTTCGAGCACACCTGGGTTCGCGCGGGCAGCTGGGCCTTCGCGGCGCTGCCGCCGGGGCAGTGGCCGGCCACGGCCGAGGAAGCGGCGGTGGTGGAGGCCGCGGTCGGCTTCGAGCGCGCCGCCACACCTGCGCAGGCGGTGACCGCCTATCGCAGCGCGCTGCAGCGCTTCGGCGGCAGCCTCAGTCTGCAGATGGGCCTCGGCAACAGCCTGCACGCCGCCGGTGATCGCGCCGCCGCCGCGAACGCCTTCGAGGATGCGACGCGGTTGCACCCGGCCAGCGCGCCGGCCTGGATCAACCTTGCTGCCACGCGGCAGCAACTGGGCCAGCGCGATGCGGCGCTCGCGGCAGCGCGCCGGGCCGTGGCGGTGGCCGAACCCACCTGGGCCGAGCGCGCCCGCGCGCTGCTCGCCTCGGTCGAAGCTCAGGCGAAGGACTCGCCCTCGCCGAGGTAGCGGAACTGCCCGGGTGGCAGGTCGCCGAGCATCACGCGGCCGATGCGCACGCGCTTCAGGCCCGTGACCTTCAGGCCCACGGCCTCGCACATGCGGCGGATCTGCCGTTTCTTGCCCTCGGTCAGTACGAAGCGCAGCTGATCCTCGTTGACCCACTCGACGCGCGCCGGCTTCAGCGGCTCGCCGTCGAGTTCCAGGCCATGGTTGAGCAGTCGCAGGCCTTCGGCCGACAGCGGCTGGCCGGCCGCGGGCTGCACGCGCACGAGGTATTCCTTTTCGATCGCGCTGTCCTCGCCGATCAGCTGCTTGGCGACGCGGCCGTCCTGAGTGAGCACCAGCAGGCCGACCGAATCGATGTCGAGACGGCCGGCCGGCGCGAGGTAACGCAGGTGTTCTCGCGCGAAGCGGATGCCGCTCGGATCCTCGCGCCAGTGGTTGGCCGCGGTGATCAGCACCGAGGCGGGCTCGTAGCCGTCTTCCGCCCGGCCGCTGACGTAGCCGACGGGCTTGTTCAGCAGCACCGTCACGCGCTGGGCCTGCTCGGTGCGGGCGCGCTTGTCGACCGTGACCTGCTGGTTCGGCTGCACGCGCGCGCCGAGCTCGGCCACGACACGGCCGTCGACACGCACCCAGCCGCGTTCGATCCACTCGTCCGCCTCGCGCCGCGACGCGAGGCCCAGTTCGCTCATTCGCTTGGACAGCCGCACGCTGCCTTCCGGATGCGGCGCGCCGACGGCGGGCGGTGGCGGCTCCGGCTTCTTGCGGCCGCTGAAGGCGGTGTTGGTGCCGGCCGGGCGTGCGGGCGGCAGCGGTGCGGGGGCAGGGCGAGCGGGCGCCGGGCGTGCAGCTGCCGGGCGTGCCTCGGCGGGGCGGTTGGGTGCGGGGCGGAAGGCCCCGGCCGTGCCGGTGCCGGGCGCGCCGGCGAATACTTCTTGGCGGCGGCGGGCCGTGCGGGTTCCTGTGCGCGCTGCGCGGCGCGCTCGGCGCGTTCGGCCTGGGCCTGGGCGAGCGTCGGGCGCGGTTTGGCGCCGCCGCCGCGCAGCGGCGTGCGGCGCGCAGCAGGGCTGGCGGCCGCGGGTTTCTTCAGCTTGAGGGTGGCCATGGCCGCAACTGGACCATGCCGGCGTCAGCCACCCAGGCCGAAGAGGTCCCGCAGCGCGTCGCGGTACAGCGCCGGCCGACCCGTTGGTGCTGTAGTGCGTGCCGCCTTCGACCAGCACGAAACGCTTCGGAGACGGCGCCTTGTCGTAGAGTGCGCGGCCGAGTTCGGGCCGGATCAGCCCGTCGCTGGCGCCATGGACCACCAGCACCGGCACGCGCACCTCGCCGATATGGCGCGCCGAATCGAAGCGCTGCGTGATCAGCGGCGTGATCGGCAGCCAGCCCCACCTGAAGCTGCGAAAGACATCGGGCACCGAGGTGAAGGTGCCCTCGACGATCAGGCCCCGTGCGTCATCGACCTGGCTGGCGAGCTGCACCGCGATCGCACCGCCCAGCGAGTGGCCGAAGATGAAGCGCTGCCGGCCGGGGTGCGCGCGGCCGATCCAGTCCCACGCGGCACGGGCATCCTCGAGCACGCTGTCCTCCGAGGGCAGCTCGGCCGTGCTCTGGCCGAAGCCGCGGTAGTCGACCGCCAGCACGGCGAAGCCCAGCTCCTGCATGTTGCGCATGCGGAAGGTGCTGCCCCAGATGTTGCGTCGTGCACCGTGCAGGTACAGCAGCACCGGCGCATCGGCCTTCGGGTGCGGCAGCCACAGGGCGTGCAGCGTCACGTCTCGCCCGCTCTCGTTCGAGCGATGCGTGATCCAGACGTCTTCCATGCCCTCGGCGCGCGAGGTCGACCGTGCGTTCTGGTTGGGTTGGAAGATCCATTCGCGCTGCTTCTGGTCGAGCGTGGCGCAGCCGGCCAGCAGGGCGAGGGCGGCCACCAGGGCCAGCGGCCAGCGCAGCAGGGCAGTCCAACGAGTCATCGCCCAGTGAGCCCGAAGCGGCGCCAAAGTTCAGCGGCCGCGCCAGAAAAGCGCGTCCAGATCTTTCGTGGTCAGCTGGCGCCGGGTCGGCCGGCCGTGGTTGCACTGGTCGGCGCGCTCGGTGCGCTCCATGTCGCGCAGCAGCGCATTCATCTCGTCGAGCGTGAGCTGGCGGTTCGCCCGCACCGCGCCATGGCAGGCCATGGTGGCGAGGATCTCGTGCTGCGCGCGCTCGATCACGTTGCTCGCGTCGTACTGCGCCAGCTCGGCCAGCACGCTGCGCGCCAGCTCGACCACGTCGCCGCCGGCCAGCGCGGCCGGCCGGGCCCGCACCGCCAGCACCGAAGGCGACAAAGGCGAGACATCGAGCCCCAGCCGCTGCAGTGCGTCGGCCCGCTGCTCGGCGGTGGCGACCTCTTCGGCCGTGGCGGCGAAGGTGGCGGGGATCAGCAGCGGCTGCGACTCGATCGCCGAGCCGGCCAGCGCGGCCTTCAGCCGCTCGTAGACGATGCGCTCGTGCGCCGCGTGCATGTCGACGACGACCAGGCCCTGGCGGTTCTCGGCCAGGATGTAGACGCCGGCCACCTGGGCGAGCGCGCGGCCGAGTGGCCAGTCGCCGTCGGGGAGGGCGGAGGCCGTGGCAGCCACAGGCGACGCTGAGCTGGTCGACCAGGCCGGCGGCACCTCCTGCGCGAACAGCACGGCGGCCTGCTGCAAGCCGAGCGAGGCCTGCTGCGGCGGATGGATCGGCCACGGCCGCTGTGAAGCGGCGCCCGTGGGCGTGGTCATGGCCATCGGTGCGGCCGGCTCCGCGTGTACGATCTCTTCGCCCGCGCGCGACACCGCCAGCGCCACGGTCGACCGCACGCCGCACCAGCTGATGCACCTCGCGCGCATCGCGGAAGCGCACCTCGATCTTGGTCGGGTGCACGTTGACGTCGACGAGGCCCGGCGCGATGTCGATGAACAGCACGTAGCTCGGCTGCTTCGCGCCGTGCAGCACGTCTTCGTAGGCCGAGCGCACGCCGTGGGCGATCAGCCGGTCGCGCACGTAGCGGCCGTTGACGTAGACGTATTGCTGATCGGCGCGCGAGCGCGCGGCCTCCGGCAGCCCAGCGCGGCCGCGGATGCGCAGCACGCCGAGTTCGAGCTGAACCTCCCGGCTGGCCACGACGAAATCGTCGTCGAGCACGTCGCGCACGCGCTGCTCGGCGCTCGCGCGGCGCCATTGCTGCACCAGCTTGCCGTCGTGCCAGACGGTGAACGACACATCGGGGCGTGTCAGCGCGTGCCGGCGCACGGCCTCGATGCAGTGCGCCAGTTCGGTGGCTTCCGTCTTCAGGAACTTGCGCCGCGCCGGCGTGGCGAAGAAGAGCTCGCGCACCTCGACGCTGGTGCCGCAGGCACGCGCCGCCGGCACCAGTTCGCCCGAGCGGGCATCGAGCCGCTGCGCGTGCGGCGCATCGACCGTGCGGCTGGCGATGCTGACGTCGGCCACCGAGGCGATGGCCGCCAGCGCCTCGCCGCGAAAGCCCATCGTCGCGACGTTCTCCAGCTCGGCCAGCGAGCCGATCTTGCTGGTGGCGTGGCGGCGCAGTGCCAGCGGCAGCTCGGAAGCGGGGATGCCGCAGCCGTCGTCCTCGACGAGGATCGCGCGGATGCCACCGCCCGTGAGGCGCACGGTGATCTCGCTGGCGCCGGCATCGAGCGCGTTGTCGACCAGTTCGCGCACCACCGAGGCCGGCCGTTCCACCACCTCGCCGGCGGCGATCTGGCTGATCAGCTCGTCGGGCAGTTCGCGGATCGGGCGCCGCAAGATGACGGCCCCTCGGTCGGCGCGTACGCCGACCGATCCCCCGAGGGGGATGCGGGCCGGCTTGGGGCGGCCCGGCGCTCGGCCCGCCGCCCGCGAATGCGGTTTCGCTCATGCGTTCAATGCCGCGTGACGACGATCGGCGCGCCGCGCGTCACGATCATCGTGTGTTCGTACTGCGCGCTCAGGTTGCCGCGGGCGCCCACCAGCGTCCAGCCGTCGCCCGATTCCTCGACCACCGTGCTCTTGGTGGAGAGGAAAGGCTCGATCGTGATCACCATGCCCTCGCGCAGCACGCGGCGGTCGTGCGGATCGAAGTAGCCGGTGATCTCGGTCGGCTCCTCGTGCAGCGCGCGGCCGACGCCGTGGCTGGCGAGGTTGCGGATGATGCGGAAGCGGTGCGCGCGAGCGGTCTGCTCGATGGCGCGGCCGATGACGTTGAGTGGTGCACCGTCGCGCACCTGGCGCATGGCATGGTCGAGCGCCGTCTGCGTGGCGTGGCACAGCCGCTGCTGCACCGGCGTGACCGGTGGCACCGCCCGCGTGCCGCCGGTGTCGGCAAAGTAGCCGTCGAGCTCGGCCGAGACGTCGATGTTGACCAGATCGCCGCGGCGGATCACGCGCTCGCCCGGGATGCCGTGCGCCGCTTCCTCGTTGATGCTGATGCAGGTGGCGCCGGGAAAGCCGTAGCTCAGGCGCGGTGCCGAGCGGGCGCCGGCCTCGGCCAGCCAGCGCTCGCCCAGCGCATCGAGTTCGGCGGTGGTCATGCCCGGCTCGAGGCTGTCGAGCATGCGCGCGAGCACGCGCGACACGACGGCGCCCACCCGCTGCAGGCCTTCGACGTCACCTTGCGATTCAATGGTCATGCGGCATTGTAGGAAGGCCGCCGCCGATAATCGCGCGCCATGGACATCGTGGCCTTCCTGATCGACTTCATCCTGCACGTCGACGTGCACTGGCGAACTTCGTCGCCACCTACGGCACCTGGGTCTACGTGCTGCTGTTCGTCATCATCTTCGTCGAGACCGGCGTGGTGGTGATGCCCTTCCTGCCCGGCGATTCGCTGCTCTTCGTCGTCGGTGCGCTGGCCGGCGCCGGGCTGATGAACTATCCGCTGGCGATGGCGCTGCTGACGGCTGCGGCCATCCTCGGCGACCAGTGCAACTACAGCATCGGCCGCTATTTCGGGCCCAAGGTATTCCAGTGGGAGAACACGCGCTTCTTCAACAAGAATGCCTTCAACCGTGCGCACGCGTTCTACGAGAAGCACGGCGGCATCACCATCATCCTGGCGCGCTTCTTCCCCTTCCTGCGCACCTTCGTGCCCTTCGTCGCCGGCGTGGCGGCGATGACGCGCAGCCGCTTCACGCTCTACAACATCGTCGGCGCGGCGATCTGGGTGTGCGGCGTGGTCACCGCGGGCTACCTGTTCGGCAACATCCCGTGGGTGAAGGAGAACCTCGACAAGATCATCTGGGGCGCGATCCTGATCCCCGGGCTGATCGTCATCTTCGGCGCGATCAAGGCGCGGCGCGCGGCGGCCTGAGCCACGCGCCGCGCGCTTGCATCAGGGCGCCGGGCCGATCGGCACGAAGCCCATGACCGGGTCGTCGGTCAGCACCACGACCATCATGCCGTCGGGCGTGACGACCATCTGGCCGGTCTTCAGCGCCTTCGCGTAGCCGGAGACGCGGTAGTTGGCCAGTTCGGTGCCGTTGCTGGCATGCACCCAGAAGTCGGCCACGCTGTACCAGCCGGAGATGCCGCAGATCGCGCGGCCGTCGCTCGTGACTTCGACGTTGTTCGGATAGGCGTCGCCGCCGGGCAGGCTGCCGACGAAGCTGAGGTCGGCCGGGTCCAGGCGTGAGCAGCGGTACGGTGCGCCGGAGGCGGTGTACAGCGCCTGCCCGTCGCCGCGCACGGCGATGTCCTGGCCGTTGGAGGCGCCGTTGATGAACCAGCCGCCACCGGCCGGCGTGATGCTGAGCACGCCGCCAGCCATGGCGCTGTAGTCGATGTCGTAGGCATACACCGACGCGGGGCTGAGCCCCGAATCCTGCGCATACACCTTGCGCCCGTCGTCCGAGGCCGTCAGCGTGCCCTGCACGGCATTCGCCCCGAGGCTGCGCCCTTGCTGGTAGGCGCGGCCGTGCCCCACCAGCACCACCTCGACGCCGTTCGGGCGGATCGCCAGCACCGAGGTGCTGCCGTCGACCGCCCCGGTCGAGCGTCCAGGTGGCTGACAGGGTGCGGGTGTCCAGGTCGACCACCGCCGGGGCTGCGGTTGGCCGTGTCGAGCGCGTAGAGCCGGCTGCCGTCGGGCGAGACGCTCATCTTGCCCAGCGCTGCGCCAACGCCGTTGATCGTTCCCACTTGCGTGGCGGTGTAGGCGTTGTAGATGCCGATCGAGCCGCCGCCGGCGTGGGTGTAGACGAGCGGACGGATGCGGTCGGCCACCACCTCGCGCAGGTCCATCGGCAAGGTCGTGATCGCGCTCGGCGCTGTGGCGCTCTTCCACAGCGCGATACGCACGACGGCACCTTCGACACCCGGCGTTGCGGTGGCGAGGGTCACGCGGGCGAGGCTGATCGCACCGGCGGGCAGGCTCGCCGGATTGGCCGTGAGGGTCAACGTCGGGCTCGAGCCGGTGTTGCCGCTGGCCGTGACGCCCAGCCGTGCGCTGTCGGAAGTGGCCGTCCAGCCGAGGGCGCCGCCGAAGTTGTCCGCCACGCGCAGCGTGCGCGACAGCACCGTGCCCAGCGGGCTGCTGGCCGTGCCGACGCCCCAGGTCGAGGGCAGAAGGCGTCGCTGGTCGAGGTGCAGCGTGGCGGTCAGCGGCAGGCTGACGGTGTCGCCATTGACTGTCGCACTGACGGTCACGGTCGCGGTCGAGGTGCCGGCGCTGGTCGGTGCGATGCCGGGCGCGAGACTCAGCGTGCTGCCGATCGAACTGACGGTGCCCGACGGCGTGGTGCTGGCGAGCCATGACGGCAGCGTGCCGAGGCGCCAGGGATGTTCGATCGCCGCGGTGTTGAGGCTGATCGCCAGCGTCTGCGCGCTCGTCAGATCGCGGCCCCTGGGCCCGCCGAGGGTGACGCCGCCGGCCGTGGCCGACAGCGTCGGCGCGATCAGCGACAGGCGCGCAGTGACCGTGCGATTGACGATGCCCGGCGATGACAGCGTCACGTCCGCAGCGTGTTCACCGCTGGCCAGTGGGCCGCGGCTGGGGTCCGGCTGCATCGACAGCAAGGCTGGCGTCGTGCCGCTGGCCGGCGAGAGCAGCAGCCAGGGCTGCGAGCTGACCGCATTCCAGGGCGCGCTGACGTTGCTGTCGAGCGCGAAGGACAGCGGCTGCTGCGCGATCGGGCTGCCGTTGATCGCCGAGAAGACCGGCACGCCGGAATTCAGCACGAACTGTGTCGGGATGACCTCGAGCGAGAACGGCACCTCGGCGGTCTGGCCATCGCTGCCGCGCACGGTGACCGTGGCTGCGTACTGGCCGACGGCGAGCGTGGGCGTCAGGTACGAGACGCTGAAGGCGCCGGAGCCGCGGCCGCTGCCGCCGCTGATCTGAAGCCACGGTGCGGTGGTCGAGGCCGTCCACGGTTGATCGGCCGAACTCACCGTGACACCGACCGCCTGCGCGAGCGCGGCGCCCCAGTGCACGGTGGCCGCCGTGCTGTTGGTGGCCTGCGCCCGCAAGGGGCCGGCCGCCACCGTGATCGTGTAGGGCAGCGGGAACGGCGAGCCGGCGTACTGGCTGGCGCACTGCGCGTCCTTGCACAGCTGAATCTGCAACGTGCCGGTGTGCTGCCCGATGGCCGCTGGGCGAGGTGAAGACGGTTGCGGTGAGCGTGCGGGCGTCGACCGGCGTGATGTTCACCGTGCCGGTGAGCACCTGCCGGCTGTCGACGATGTAGATGTACAGCGTGCCGGTCAGAGCCGCCGGATTGCCCACCGTCGCGCGGACGCTCAGCGTCGCCGAGGTGCCGGCCTCCACGTTCGCCGTGAGACTGGACGGCGACAGGGTGATCTGCGGATCGTTGGCATTGCCACCGCCGCCCCCGCCACCTCCGCACGCGGCGAGCGCGCACGCCACCACCAGGGCGGCGAGGCCCTGCAAGCACTTCTTCATCGATCCCTCCCTGCTGATCTTGTCGTCGTGCAGGTCGAGTCCTGCATCGCAGGGGCACTATGCCATGGCCGTCAGCGCGCGGCCTCCAGGGCATCCCGCAGCGCCGCGGCACACAGCCGCACCGCCGTATTCGCCTCGTCGAGCACCTTGCCCATCAGGATGAAGCCGTGGATCTGCCGCTCGAAGCTCACGTGCGTGGCCGTATTGCCGGCTTCGCTGAGCTTCTGCGCATAGGCCAGCCCTCGTCGCGCAGCGGGTCGTAGCCGGCGGTCAGCACCAGCGCCGGCGGCAGACGCGAGATCCGGGTGCAGCAGCGGTGAGGCGCGCCAGTCGGCGTAATGCGCGGGCTCGGGGATGTAGTGGCCGGTGAAGTAGGCCATCGTGTCGCGCGTGAGCAGGTAACCCTCGCCGTTGCTGGTGTGCGAGGGCGCGTTGCGGTGCTGGTCGGTGGCCGGGTAGATCAGCAGCTGGTACGCCAGCGGCAGATCGCCGGCATCGCGTGCGGCCAGGGCCACCACCGCGGCCAGGTTGCCGCCGGCGCTGTCGCCACCGACCGCGATGCGTTCGGGATCGAGGTGCAGCGCGGCTGCGTTGCGATGCACCCAGCGCGCCGCGGCGATCGAATCGTCGACCGCCGCCGGGAAGCGGTGCTCCGGCGCGAGGCGGTAGTCGACCGACACCACCGCGCAGCCCGAGTGGTTGGCCAGTTCGCGGCACAGCGTGTCGTGCGTGTCGAGATCGCCGATCACCCAGCCACCGCCGTGGTAGTAGACGAGCGCCGGCAGCACGGTCGGCCATCGTGCCCAGCGGCCGGTACAGGCGCAGCGGGATCGCGCCGTGCGGCCCTCGGCGGCGAGGTCGCTCACCGAGGCCACCGGCGGCGGCGCCGGTTGCGTGAAGCCGCGGCGATCCCGGTAGACGGCGCGCGCCTCGGCCGGCGTCAGCGTGTGGGTGGGCGGCACGCCGCGTTGGGCGATCAGGTCGAGCAGGGCGCGGGCGTGGGGGTGCAGCATGGGCGTGGTGGGGCAGGAAGGCGGCTGTCGATCATGCCGCAGCGGCGCGCCGATTGCCGCGGCGGCAGTCGCGGCAGCCCTGCGGCCGGCGCATGGCTGGATCCGGGTTTACGCGGAGAGCAGGGTCGGTTTCACTGCATACACTGCTTGTATACCAGCTTGCATGGCTGATTCAGCCCAGGAGGAGAGCATGGAAATCCGCAACCCGTCCCCCGGCCTCTACAACGAGGATCTCGCGCCGGCGCGCGATCGGCGCTGGGGCGCCTTCAGCATCTTCAACGTCTGGACGTCCGACGTTCACAGCCTGTGGGGCTACTACCTCGCCGCCAGCCTGTTCCTGCTGTGCGGCAGCTTCACCAATTCCTGATCGCCATCGGCCTCGGTTCGCTGGTGATCTTCGTGCTGATGAACCTGATCGGCTGGGCCGGCGAGAAGACCGGCGTGCCGTACCCGGTGCTGGCGCGTGCCTCGTTCGGCGTGTGGGGCGCCAACCTGCCGGCGCTGGTGCGCGCGGTGGTGGCGATCTTCTGGTACGGCGCGCAGACCGCCGCGGCCTCCGGCGCTGGTGGCGCTGCTGGTGCGCAACGACGGCCTGATGGAGTTCCACAAGACCACGCACTGGCTCGGCCACAGTGGCCTGGAGGTGATCTGCTACGTGATCATCTGGGGCCTGCAGTTGCTGATCATCCAGAAGGGCATGGAGACGGTCCGCAAGTTCCAGGACTGGGCCGGCCCGGCGGTGTGGGTCGCGATGCTGGTGCTGGCGATCGGCCTGGTGGTCAAGGCCGGCGGCTTTTCGTTCGAGCACGGCATTCCGATGGAGGTGCTGCTCGAGAAGACCAAGGACGCCGGCGTGGCCGGACAGCCGGGCTCGTTCTGGGCGCTGATGGCGGTGGGTGCCACCTGGATCACCTACTTCGCGGCGCTGTACCTGAACTTCTGCGACTTCTCGCGCTATGCCTCGAACCGCCGGGGCGGTGACGCGCGGCAACCTCTGGGGCCTGCCGGTCAACCTGATCCTGTTCTCGCTGGTGGCCGGTGTCACGACGATCGCCGCCTTCCAGGTCTACGGCGAAGTGCTGTTGCACCCCGAGCAGATCTCCGCCAAGTTCGACAGCTGGGTGCTCGCCGCCATCGCCGCGCTGACCTTCGCCGTGGCCACGCTCGGCATCAACGTGGTGGCGAATTTCGTCTCCTCGGCCTTCGACATCTCCAACGTCTTCCCGAACCAGATCGACTTCAAGAAGGGCGGCTACATCGCGGCGGCGATTGCGCTGGTGCTCTATCCGTTCGCGCCGTGGGAAGGCAACGCCGCGCAGTTCGTCAATGCGATCGGCGCCACCATGGGCCCGCTGCTCGGCATCATCCTGGTCGACTACTACCTGATCGCCCGCGGCCGCATCAACGTGCAGGCGCTGTACGAGGAGCACGGCGAGTACCGCTACCAGGGCGGCTGGAACGTCAATGCGCTCGTGGCCACCGGCATCGGCGCGGTGTTCTCGACCATCCTGCCCAACTTCACCACGCTGCTGCCGAGCTGGTGGGGTACGTACGGATGGTTCTTCGGCGTGGCGATCGGCGGCGCCGTTTACTATGCGCTGGCCAACCTGAGGCCGCGCGCGGTGCCGGCCCTGGCCTGACACGGCTCGCACGACAACCCGCATGCTGACGCTCTCGCCGATCGCCCAGAAGGTCGTCCAGTCCATCCTGGAACGCAAGATCCGCCCGGGCGATCGCCTCGGCGAGCAGGATCTGGCCGACCTGTTCGGCGTCAGCCGCACCCTGGTGCGCGAGGCGCTGATGCAACTGCAGGCACGCGGATTCGTCGAGGTGAAGCCGCGCGCCGGCTGGTTCGTCGTCGAGCCGAGCTTCGAGGACGCGCAGCAGACTTACCGGGCGCGGCGCGTCATCGAGTCGGGCATGCTGCGCGAAGCAGGCAAGCCTCTGCAGTCGGCGCTCAAGCGGCTGCGCCCACGTGGCCGAGGAGCGCCGCGCGATCGAGGGTGCCGATGCGGCGACACGCAGCGTGCTGCTGGCCGACTTCCACGTCTGCTGGCCGAGTGCCTGGGCAACCGCTTCCTCACCTCGATGGTGGTCGATCTGTCGGCGCGCACCGTGCTCGCCGCGGCGCTGTACCAGTCGGCCAGCGAGGCGCAGGATTCCAATGACGACCATGCGCAGATCGTCGCGGCGCTGGCCGCCGGCGACGGCGAGCGGGCGCAGCAATTGATGCAGGCCCACATCGATGCGCTGGAAGCGCGGCTCGATGCGCGGCTGTCGGCGCGCGGCAGCGGGCGCGATCGACTGCGCGATGCGCTGGCGCCGGCCGGCGCCTCGAACGCGGCCTAGTGTGCGGTTCTAGAGCTGGCGGTTGCGCGCCAGCGGCGGATGCCGCGCGAAGTAGCGCGCGATGCCGTCTTCCAGCGCATCGACCAGCCGTTCCTGGAACTCGCGGTCGCGCAGCTTGCGTTCTTCCTCCGGGTTGGAGATGAACGCCGTCTCGACCAGGATCGACGGAATGTCCGGCGCCTTCAGCACCGCGAATCCGGCCTGCTCCACCTGAGGCTTGTGCAGCTTGCCGACCTTGCCGATGCGGCCGAGCACCTCGCGGCCGAGCCTGAGGCTGTCCTTGATCTGCGCGGTGGTGCTCATGTCCAGCAGCGTGCGCATCACGTCGGCATGGCGGTTCTTCACGTTGATGCCGCCCACCAGATCGGCGGCGTTCTCCTTGTCGGCCAGCCAGCGCGCCGCGGTGCTGGTGGCGCCGCCGTCGCTGAGCACGTAGACAGAGGCGCCGCGCGCCTGCCGGTTGATGAAGGCATCGGCGTGGATGGAGACGAACAGGTCGGCCTGCACGCGCCGCGCCTTGCGCACGCGATCCTGCAGCGGCACGAAGAAGTCGCCGTCGCGCGTCAGCATCGCGCGCATGCCGGGGCGGGCGTTGATGCGGTCGCGCAACTCGAGGGCGATGGCCAGCACCACGTCCTTCTCGCGCAGGCCGGTCGGGCCGATCGCGCCCGGGTCCTCGCCGCCATGGCCGGGGTCGAGCGCGACGACGATCAGCCGGTCGATCTTCTCCTTGGCGATCGGTGGCAGCGGCTTCGGCGCCGGGGTCTGCTGCGGGGCCGAAGCGGCCGGCGGTGCCTTGCCCGTCGGCGGCTTGTCCATGCGGCCGATGAATTCACCCAGCGCATCCTGCACCGCCTGCGCGGCCTGTTGCTCCGAGCGCTGCTTCTCCTCGATCAACGCCAGCAGCGGGTCGCGCTCCTGCGTCGGGTAGAGGTCGAACACCATGCGGTGCTGGTAGGCCGCCACCGGCGCGAGCGTGAAGAGCTGCGGCGCCGTCGCCTGCTTCAGGTCGATCACCAGGGCGCACCACGCGCGGCTGGTTCTGGCCGACGCGCACGCCGGCGATGAAGGGGTCGTCGGCCTGCACCTTGCCGACGATCTCGCGCAGCGCCGGGCTCAGCTCGAGGCCGTCGATGTCGATCACCAGGCGCGGCGGGTTCTGCGCGAGGAAGTGGCGCTCGCTCAGCGCGGTGTCGGATTCGATCGTGACGCGGGTGTATTCGTCGGCCGGCCAGACGCGCACCGCGACGATGCTCGCGCCGCGGGCGATCTCGGCGGCACCGAGCAGCAGCACCAGCGAGCCCATGGTGCGCAGCGCATCGCGGCGGGTGGCGCTCATGGCAGCAGCTCCTGGCCGCGCGGCGTGCCGGCCGCGAGCGTCACGCGGCGGGCGTCGTGCTCCAGTGGCTCGATCGTGATGCGCAGGTCGGGCGTGGGCAGCAGGCCTTCAGCCTTCTCCGGCCACTCGGCGAGCTTGAGGCCGCGGCTGGCGAAGACGTCGCGAAAGCCGGCGTCCTCCCACTCCTGCGGATCGTTGAAGCGGTAGAAATCGAAGTGCCACACGCTGCCGCCGGGCAGCTCGTAGGGTTCCATCACGGCGTAGGTGGGGCTCTTGACGCGGCCGGCCACGCCGAGGGCGCGCAGCAGGTGGCGGGCAAAGGTGGTCTTGCCGGCACCCAGCGGGCCGTGCAGTTCGACATACGCGTCGCGCAGCTGGGCAGGGCGGCCAGCGCGCGGGCGCTGGCCTCGCAATCGGCCTCGTCGGCCCAGTGCAGCGTGCGGCTTCCTAGAATCGTCAAATGAGCGTCGATCGCGAGTTGAACGGGCCGGCCCTGCTCGCGCAACTGCGCGGCTGGGCCGAGGCGGAAGGATTTTCCCAGATCGGAGTCGCCGACGTGGACCTGGGTTCCGCAGAAGCGGGCCTGCTCGCTGGCTCTCCAACGGTTTTCATGGCTCGATGGACTACATGGCCGTGCACGGCCTGAAGCGTGCGCGGCCGGCCGAGCTGGTGCCGGGCACGGTGCGCGTGATCACGGCGCGCATGGACTACCTGCCGCGCGGCACGCCCGAAGGCTGGCAGGCGATCAGTGGCAGCGGCTCGATCGCCCGGGTGGGGCCGCGATCTCGATCTATGCACGCGGCCGCGACTATCACAAGGTGTTGCGCCAGCGGCTGCAGCGCGTGGCCGACCGGCTGGCCGATGCGATCGGCCCGTTCGGCCACCGCGTCTTCACCGATTCGGCGCCGGTGATGGAAGTGGAGCTGGCCGCCCGCAGCGGAATCGGCTGGCGCGGCAAGCACACGCTGGCGTTGCACCGCGAGGGCGGCTCGATGTTCTTCCTCGGCGAGATCTATGTCGACCTGCCGCTGCCCGTCACCGCGCCGGCCGAGGCGCACTGCGGCAGCTGCAGCGCCTGCATCGACATCTGCCCGACGCAGGCGATCGTCGCGCCGTACCGCCTCGACGCTCGGCGCTGCATCTCCTACCTGACGATCGAGCACGACGGGCCGATCCCGCTGGAGCTCCGCGCGGCGATGGGCAACCGCATCTACGGGTGCGACGACTGCCAGCTCGCCTGCCCGTGGAACAAATATGCGCAGCGCAGCACGCTGCCCGACTTTGACACGCGCGAGCCGCTGGGCAGCGCCACGCTGCTCGAGCTGTGGCGCTGGGACGAGGCCGATTTTCTGCGCCGCACCGAAGGCAGCGCGATCCGCCGCATCGGCCATCTGCGCTGGCAGCGCAACCTGGCGGTGGCGATGGGCAATGCGCTGCGTGCCGGTCTCGACGACGGAATGGCCGACGCATTGCGTGCGGCACGCGAGGGCTGCAGCGAGCTGCTGCGCGAGCACATCGACTGGGCGCTGGCGCAGCGCTGAGCGCTCGGAGCTCAGGCCATTGCGCGCAGCGCGAGCAGGGCCAGCGGCAGCCCGGCCATGCCGATCAGCGTCGACAGCGTGACCAGCCCCGCGACGAAGCTGCCGTCGCCGCCCATGCGCGCCGCCAGCACATAGGCGCTCGAGGCCGTCGGCAGTGCCGCGAAGGCGACCACGATGGCCTGCTGCGCCGGCGGCATCACCAGCGCGAGGCTCATGCCGATGGCCGCCGCCGGCAGGATCGCGTGGCGGATCGAGAGGAAGGCGCCCGCCAGCCACGGTGCGCGCTTGAGTCCGCCGAAGGTGAGCCCCGCGCCCACCGCCATCAGGCCCAGCGGCAGCGCCGCGCCGCCGATGCGCACCAGCGTGGTCGTGGCCAGCTCAGGCAGCCGAATGCCGAGCAGGTTGCACACGAGGCCGGCCGCGGTGCTGAGGATCAGCGGGTTCCTCGCCAGCTCGCGCCAGAAGCCGTGGCCGCCATGCCGCGCGAGCGGCCACACCGCGGCGATGTTGCACAGCGGCACGCACAGCGCCACCAGCAGCGCCACCCAGGCCACGCCCTGGATGCCGGCCAGCCGCTCGGCCAGCGCCAGCGCCACGTAGGAGTTGAAGCGGAAGGCGACCTGCGCGCCGGAGGCATGCAGCTTCGCATCGACGCCGGGCCACAGCTTCACCGCATAGGCCAGCGTCACGCCCAGCGCCACCACGCCCAGCCCGCAGGCCGCCAGCGAGGCGGCGGCGGAGGGCTGAAGGGGATGGCGCAAGATGGCGCTGAACAGCAGCGCCGGGAACAGCAGGTAATAGACGAGCCGCTCGACGCCATCCCAGACCGGGCGGTTCAGCGGCGTGTGGCGGCACAGCAGCCAGCCGATCACGATCAGCGTGAAATCGGGCAGCAACAGCAGGGCATCGGACATCGCCCGAGTGTGCCAGCGGGCCGGGCGGGCTCCGGGCAGACCCTGTTGGTGATTCCCACAGCGGAGCCTGTCGGCTGCTGGTGCAGCATCGCCGTTGAAGTCGGGCCCCGGAACCTCCGCGCCCCGCCGTGAACCAAGCCCTGATGAACCGATTCCGAATGCTCGTGCTGTCTTCGCTGCTCGCCGTCTCCCTCGGCGCGCGCTCGGCCGTCATCGAAGGGCAGCAGTTCGACGACCGCATCCGCCACGGCCGACACCGAACTCGTGCTCAACGGCCTGGGTCTGCGCGCCGTGGCTGGTTCAAGGGCTATGCGGCCGGCCTCTATCTCGGCCAGAAGGCCACTACCGCCGAAGCGGCGCTCGCCGCACCGGGGCCGAAGCGCGTGCGCATGAAGATGATGGTCGAGGTGGAATCCAAGGAGTTCGCCAAGGCCTTCGAGAAGGGCATGAAGCGCAACCTCGCGCCGGCCGAGCGCGAGGCGCTGGCCGACCGCATCGACCGCTTCGACCGCACCGTGCTCGCCCTCGGCGTGCTGAAGAAGGGCGACACGGTGGATCTCGACTGGCTGCCCGCGCGCGGCCTGGTGCTCAGCGTCAACGGCCGGGCCAAGGGCGAGCCCTTTGCCGGCGAATCCTTCTATGCCGCGATCCTGAAGATCTTCATCGGGCCCGATCCGGTCGACAAGAAGCTCAAGGCCGGCCTGCTCGGCCAGACCTGAGGCCGAACCTACACTGCGCTTTTCCCAACCCTCGCCTCACCCCTTGGAGAACGTGTCCATGCACCGTCGAATCCTGCTCGCCGCTGTTCCGCTCTCGCTGTTCGCCGTGTCGCCGCTGGTGCACGCGCAGGCTTATCCGGCCAAGCCGGTGCGCCTGGTCGTGCCCTTCG
Source organism: Piscinibacter aquaticus (assembly GCA_007994965.1). Lineage (GTDB taxonomy): Bacteria > Pseudomonadota > Gammaproteobacteria > Burkholderiales > Burkholderiaceae_C > Piscinibacter > Piscinibacter aquaticus. The sequence goes on from VOPW01000001.1 coordinate 1,112,527, forward strand.
CACCGGGCGGCACCACCGACATCGTTGCGCGCGTGGTCGCCGAGAAGATCAGCGGCCCGCTCGGCCAGACCATGGTGGTGGAGAACAAGGCCGGCGGCGGCGGCTCGGTGGGCGCCAACGAGATCGCCAAGTCGGCGCCCGACGGCTACACGGTGGGCATGGCCACGGTGTCCACCACGGCGGCCAACCCGGCCATCAACCCGAAGATCCCGTACAACCCGCTGACCGATTTCACGCCGATCATCAACGTGGCGGCCACGCCCAACGTGATCGCCGTGCATCCGAGCTTTCCGGCCAAGGACTACAAGGGCTTCCTCGCCGAGCTGAAGAAGAACCCGGGCAAGTACAGCTACGCCAGCTCGGGCACCGGCGGCATCGGCCACCTGCAGACCGAGCTGTTCAAGAGCCTGTCGGGCACCTTCATCACCCACATCCCGTACCGCGGCGCGGGCCCGGCGCTGAACGACACGGTCGCCGGCCGGTGCCGATCATCTTCGACAACCTGCCCTCGGCGCTGCCCTTCATCAAGGACGGCCGCCTGGTGCCGATCGTCGTCGCCGCGCCGCAGCGCCTGTCACAGCTGCCCAACGTGCCGACCTTCAAGGAAGTCGGCCTGGAGCCGGTGAACCGCATGGCCTACTACGGCATCCACGGCCCCAAGGGCATGCCGAAGGAGGCGGTGGAGAAGATCGCCGCCGCGGTGAAGAAGACGCTCGAGGATCCGTCGGTCAAGCAGCGCATCGAAGGCACCGGCTCGATCATCGTGGCCAACACGCCGGAGCAGTTCGCCGCGCAGATCGCGGCCGAGTTCGAGGTCTACAAGAAGGTCGTGGCGCAGCAGAAGCTGGCGCTGGAGTGAGCGGCGCAGACAGCGCCGCATCCAGCGCGGCGCTGATCGACCGCTTTGCCGATGCGCTGTGGATCGAGGACGGCACGGCCGCCAACACGCTGGCGGCCTACCGTCGCGACCTGACGCTGTACGCCGGATGGCTCGCGCGCGAGCACGGCCGCTCGCTCGAGCGCACCACCGAGGCCGATCTGCTCGCCTACGCGGTGGCGCGCCACGCCGGCAGCAAGGCCACCTCCGCCAACCGGCGGCTGACGGTCTTCAAGCGCTTCTTCCGCTGGGCGCTGCGCGAGCACCTCGTCAGCGCCGACCCGACGCTGAAGATGAGCACCGCCAAGGCGCCGCTGCGCGTGCCCAAGACGCTCAGCGAAGCGCAGGTGGAAGCGCTGCTGGCCGCGCCCGACGTGGCCACGCCGCTCGGCCTGCGCGACCGCACGATGCTCGAGCTGATGTATGCCAGCGGCCTGCGCGTCAGCGAACTGGTCACGCTCAAGACGGTGCACCTGTCGCTCACCGACGGCGCGCTGCGCGTCACCGGCAAGGGCTCGAAGGAGCGGCTGCTGCCCTTCGGCGAAGAGGCCCGCGCGGCTGGAGCGCTATCTCGCCGAGGCGCGCGGCGAGATTCTGCACGGCCGGGCGAGCGATGCGCTCTTCGTGACGGCGCGCGGCGGCCCGATGACGCGGCAGATGTTCTGGAAGCTGATCAAGGCCCATGCGCTGCGCGGCGGCGTGAACGTGCCGCTGTCGCCGCACACGCTGCGCCACGCCTTCGCGACGCACCTGCTCAACCACGGCGCCGACCTGCGCGCCGTGCAGATGCTGCTCGGCCATGCCGACATCTCGACGACGACGATCTACACCCACGTGGCGCGCGAGCGACTCAAATCGTTGCACGCCCAGCACCACCCGCGCGGCTGATCTTCCGCTACGCTCGCGCTCCATGCGCTACATGCTTCTGATCGTCGAGCCGCCCGGCCAGCGGGCCACCCGGACCCGCGCCGAAGGCGAGGCCGCCTATGCCGCGATGCGCGCCTTCGGCGAGCGCCTGCGCGAGCAGGGCAAGCTCGTCGCCGTGGAATCCCTCGCCTCGCAGAACGGAGCCGCCCGCGTGCAGCGCCAGGGTGAGAAGGTAAGCGTGGTCGACGCCCCTTCGCCGAGGCGAAGGAGATGATCGGCGGCTTCTTCATGATCGACGTGGCCAGCCGCGACGAGGCGCTGGCGCTGGCCGCCGAATGCCCGGCCGCGCAGTGGTGCCCGGTGGAAGTGCGCGCGCTGGCGCCGTGCTTCGACGATTCGGTCTGAGCCGGCCTGTCGAAAGCCAGGGGTCTCGTTCGTCGTGGGCATGAGCGGGGCAGCGTGCTCCGCCGCAAGGAGCAAGGAGCACCCATGCGCTACATGATCATCGTGCGGGCCACGCCCATGTCGGAGGCCGGCGTCATGCCGGAAGACCCGAAGCTGCTGCAGGACATGGCCACCTACCACGAGGAGCTCGCCCGCGCCGGCGTGCTGCTCGACGGCTCGGGCCTGCGGCCGAGCCGCGAAGGCTGGCGCATCGGCTGGGCCGGCGCCGGCAAGCCGGTGCTGACCGACGGCCCGTTCGCCGAGACCAAGGAGCTGATTGCCGGCTACACGCTGATCCAGGTGCGTTCGCCGGAGGAGGCGATGGAGTGGTCGCGCCGCTTCCCGCGGCCGTTCCCCGACGGCGTGGATTGCGAGATCGAGGTGCGCCGGCTGTACGAGCTGGAAGACTTCGGCACCGACCCGGCGATCGACCGCATGCGCGAGATCGGCGTGGGCACCAGCGAGCGTTGAAGGAGACACCGATGGCACGACAGATCTTCGTCAACCTGCCGGTCAAGGACGTGGCGCGCACGCGCGCCTTCTTCACCGCGCTCGGTTTCTCGTTCAACCCGCAATTCAGCGACGACAAGGCACTGTGCATGGTGATCGCCGAGGGCAGCTACGCGATGCTGCTGTCCGAGCCCTTCTTTCAGGGCTTCACCAAGAAGCCGATCAGCGATGCCACGAAGAGCACCGAGGTGCTGCTCGCGTTGTCCTGCGAGAGCGTGGCCGAGGTCGACGACTGGTGGCCAAGGCGCTGGCGGCCGGCGGGCGGGCACCGGTGGAGCGCAAGGACCACGGCTTCATGGTGCAGCACGGCTTCGAGGATCCGGACGGCCACCAGTGGGAGGTGTTCTGGATGGATCCGAACGCCGCGCCGCCGCAGGCCTGATGGCCGAGGCCACGCAGCGCGCCATCGAGGCCGTCTGGCGCATCGAGCGTTCGCGCATCGTCGCCGGCGTGGCGCGGCTGGTGCGCGACGTCGGCCTCGCCGAGGACCTGGCGCAGGATGCCTTGATCGCCGCGCTGGAGCATTGGCCGCAGGACGGTGTGCCCGACAACCCCGGGGCTGGCTGATGACCACCGCGAAGCACCGCGCCCTCGATCGCCTGCGGCGCGACCAGAACCTTGCGCGCAAGCTGGAGGAGATCGGTCTCGATCTCGAGGCACAGGAGGCGCTCGTGGTGCCCGATTTCGTCGACGGGCTGGACGCGAAGCGCGCCGACGAGATCGGCGACGACCTGCTGCGCCTGATCTTCACCGCCTGCCACCCGGTGCTCTCGCTCGATGCGCGGCTGGCGTTGACGCTGAAGCTGCTCGGCGGGCTGTCCACCGCCGAGATCGCGCGTGCCTTCCTCGCCAGCGAGCCGACCATCGCGCAGCGCATCGTTCGCGCCAAGCGCACGCTGACCGAATCGCGCGTGCCCTACGAGGTGCCGCGCGGCGACGAGTTGCGCGCGCGCGCCTCGGCGCCGTGCTGGAAGTGATCTACCGGTCTTCAACGAGGGCTACACCGCGACGGCGGGTGACGACTGGATGCGGCCGGCGCTCGTGCAGGAAGCGCTGCGGCTCGGGCGCGTGCTGGCGGGGCTGGCGGGCGATGAGCCGGAGGTACACGGCCTCGTGGCGCTGATGGAGATCCAGGCTTCCCGCTCAGCGGCCCGCACCGATGCGCAAGGTCGGCCGGTGCTGCTGATGGACCAGGACCGCGCCCGTTGGGACCGGCTGCTGATCCGCCGCGGCCCGCCGCGCTGGAGCGGGCCGAAGCCCTGTGCGAGCAGCGCGGAGAGCCGCTCGGTGCCTACGCGCTGCAGGCCGGCATCGCGGCGTGCCATGCTCGGGCCAACACGCCGCAGGCCACCGACTGGCCACGCATCGTGGCGCTGTACGACGCGCTGGCCGAGGTGTCGCCTTCGCCGGTGGTGGAACTCAACCGCGCGGTGGCGGTGAGCATGGCCTTCGGGCCTTCGGCCGCGTTGCCGCTGGTCGATGCGCTGTGCGCGGAGCCGGCGCTGAAGAACTACCAATGGCTGCCGAGCGTGCGGGGCGACCTGCTGGCCAAGCTGGGGCGGCAGGAAGAGGCGAGGGCGGAGTTCGAGAGGGCGGCGTCTTTGGCCTTGAACTCGCGTGAGCGGTTGTTGTTGCTGGAGCGGGCTGCGGGGCTCTCGAAATCGGGTTGAGCGGCAAAGCGCCGTCCGGGCCGCCTGCGGTGCTTCGCTGAGGCGGTCGGCTCCGCCGACTTCCCTGCGGTGCTCGGGCTCGTGGCCTCGCCGCGGAACTCGCTTCGTGAGCTCCGCTCACTGCGCTCGGACAGCCGCGGCAAGTCAGATCACGATGCGCGCTCACGCGCGCGGCCACGAACCCTGCGCTCCTCGGCGCCTCAGAGGCGCGCCGCAGTCGGCCCGGACGGCGCTTTGCTGCACCAAGGGTGACGGTCCACCGGTGGCGTGCCATCAGTGGTGCCGGCGCGGCAGGCGTGGCCCCGTGGGGGCGATTTGGGGGTCGCCGTAGGAGCGGAGTGGCGGGGTCGGGCGCGCGTACCCGCGCGCATCGTGATCTGACTTGTCGCCTTTGTCCGAGCGCAGCGAACGAAGTGAGCGAAGCGAGTTAGGCGAGGCCGACCCCGTCACGAGCACCGAGCCCGGACGAGGAACAGTCCCCTGCGGACTGTTCCTCGCCCTGGCGAGGGACCCGGCGCTTGCAAGCGCCGGGGCACGCAGGGCAGTCGGCGAAGCCGACCGACCCCGCATGAGCCCCCACGGGGCCGCGCCTGCCGCGCCCGCTCGAACAACCAAGAATGAAGTCAGGCCACCGCCACCGGAATCTTTCCGATCTTCGCCTGCCACTCCTTCGGCCCGGTGTTGTGCACGCTTGTGCCTTGCGCATCCACCGCCACCGTCACCGGCATGTCCTGGATCTCGAACTCGTAGATCGCTTCCATGCCGAGGTCGGCGAAGCCCACGACCTTGGACCTCTTGATCGCCTTCGAAACGAGGTAGGCCGCGCCGCCCACCGCCATCAGGTAGGCGCTCCTGTGCTTCTTGATGGCCTCGATCGCCACCGGCCCGCGCTCGGCCTTGCCGATCATCGCGATCAGCCCGGTCTGTGCCAGCATCATCTCGGTGAACTTGTCCATGCGCGTGGCCGTGGTCGGGCCGGCGGGGCCGACCACCTCGTCACGCACCGGGTCGACCGGGCCGACGTAGTAGATGACGCGGTTGGTGAAGTCCACCGGCAGCTTCTCGCCCTTGGCGAGCATGTCCTGATGCGCTTGTGCGCAGCATCGCGGCCGGTGAGCATCTTGCCCGACAGCAGCAGCGTGTCGCCCGGCTTCCAGCTGGCCACCTCGGTCTGCGTCAGCGTGTCGAGGTTGACCTTCTTGCTCTTGTTGTAGTCCGGCTGCCAGTGCACGTCGGGCCACAGGTCGAGGCTGGGCGGGTCCATGTAGGCCGGGCCCGAGCCATCGAGCACCACATGCGCGTGGCGCGTGGCGGCGCAGTTCGGGATCATCGCCACTGGCTTGCTCGCCGCGTGGGTCGGGTAGGTGGCGATCTTCACGTCGAGCACCGTGGTCAGGCCGCCCAGGCCCTGCGCGCCGATGCCCAGCGCATTGACCTTCTCGTACAGCTCGATGCGCAGTTCTTCCAGCTTGTTGCTCGGGCCGCGCTGCAGCAGATCGAACATGTCGATCGGCTCCATCAGCACTTCCTTGGCCAGCAGCATCGCCTTCTCGGCCGTGCCGCCGACGCCGATGCCCAGCATGCCCGGCGGGCACCATCCGGCGCCCATGGTCGGCACGGTCTTCAGCACCCAGTCGACCGGGTTGTCGCTGGGGTTCATCATGATGAACTTGCTCTTGTTCTCGCTGCCGCCGCCCTTGGCGGCCACGGTCACGTCGAGCGTGTTGCCGGGCACCACGCTCATGTGGATGACGGCTGGCGTGTTGTCCTTGGTGTTCTTGCGCTCGAACAGCGGGTCCGACAGCACCGAGGCGCGCAGCGTGTTGTCGGGGTCGAGGTAGCCGCGGCGCACGCCGTCGTTGACGGCGTCCTCGATGCTGCCGGGGAAGCCCTCGAAGCGCACGTCCATGCCGATCTTCAGGAAGACGTTGACGATGCCAGTGTCCTGGCAGATCGGGCGCCGTCCCTCGGCGCACATCTTCGAGTTGGTCAGGATCTGCGCGATCGCGTCCTTCGCGGCCGGGCTCTGCTCGGCGGCATAGGCCCGCGCCAGGTGCTCGATGTAGTCGGCCGGGTGGTAGTAGGAGATGTACTGCAGCGCGGCCGCGACGCTGTCGACGAGGTCGGCGTATCGGATGGTGGTGGTCATGGCGGTGTCCGTTGGGGCGCAAAGGGCGGCAAGGGCGCCGCCGAGCCTGAAAGTGTAGCCAGCGCCCTGACGCCTGCCTGATCGAAGGGCCCGGCGCAAGGATGCCGTGCCAATCCCGCCGCGGCGCGGGCTTTCTCGGGGCAGGGGCCGGGGGCATCCCTAGAATCCGCCGGCCTTCGCGGCCCTCCCGGGCCTCTGTCCAACGCCTCCGATGAGCCTGCTGCCCGTCATCGTCCTGCTGCCCCTGCTGCTCGGCACCACGCTGTGCTTCTGGGCCGGCCGCTCGAAACACGCCGGCGCGGCGGCGGCTCACCGCCGGCTGGCCGCCGCGGTCACGGCGCTGGCGCTGGCACTGCTGCTGGTGATGGCCCCGGCGGTGTTCGACGGCCGGTGCTGCTCGGCGGCGCCGACTGGATTCCGTCGATCGGGCTGAATGCGCGCTTCCGGCTCGACGGGCTGGCGCTGATGTTCGCCGGGCTGATCACCGGCATCGGCCTGCTGATCATCCTGTACGCCGCCCGGTACCTCGGCGAAAACGATCCGGCCGGCAAGTTCTACACGCTGCTGATGCTCTTCATGGCGGCGATGCTGGGCATCGTGCTGTCGGACAACCTGCTGCTGCTGGTGGTGTTCTGGGAGCTGACCAGCATCTCGTCGTTCCTGCTCGTGGGCTACTGGGGCCACAAGGCCGAGGCCCGCGCCGGCGCGCGCATGGCGCTGGCCGTCACCGGCGGGGCGGGCTGGTGATGCTGGCCGGCGTGCTGCTGCTCGGCCACATCGCCGGCACCTACGAGCTGTCGCTGTTGTTCGAGCGCACGGCGATGATCCGCGCCCACGAGCTCTTCCCGCTGGCCACGGTGCTGCTGCTGATCGGCTGCTTCACCAAGAGCGCGCAGTTGCCGTTCCACTTCTGGCTGCCCGAGGCCATGGCCGCGCCGACGCCGGTGTCGGCCTACCTGCACTCGGCCACGATGGTCAAGGCCGGCATCTTCCTGCTCGCCCGGCTGTACCCGGTGATCGGCGGCACGGGGCTGTTCGAGGGCATCGTGGCCACCACGGGCCTGGCGACGATGGCCTTCGCGGCCTATGTCGCGGTGTTCAAGCACGATCTGAAGGGGCTGCTGGCTTACTCCACCATCAGCCACCTCGGGCTCATCACCTTCCTGATCGGCTTTGGCCTCGCCGCTGTCGGCGGTGGCGGCGGTGTTCCACATCCTCAACCATGCGACCTTCAAGGCCTCGCTGCTCATGACCGCGGGCATCATCGACCACGAGACCGGCACGCGCGACATGCGCCAGCTCGCCGGCCTGATGCGGCTGATGCCCTGGACGGCGACGCTGGCGATGATCGCCGCCGCCTCGATGGCCGGCGTGCCGCTGGCCAACGGCTTCATCTCGAAGGAGATGTTCTTCGCCGAGGCGGTGGGCGTCGAGCACGGCCCGGTGTGGAACGTGCTCGTGCCGCTGGTGGCCACCTTCGGCGGCATCTGCTCGGTGGCCTACTCGCTGCGCTTCATCCACGACGTGTTCTTCAACGGCGAGCCGAAGAACCTGCCCAATCCGCATCCGCACGAGCCGCCGTTCATGATGAAGGCGCCGGTGCTCCTGCTGGTGGTGATCTGCGTGGCGGTGGGCGTGGCGCCGGCGCTGACGTTCGGCCCGCTGGTCCACGTCGCGGCGACCGCCGTGCTCGGCGGCACGCCGCCCGACTATTACCTGTCGATATGGCACGGCATCAACCTGCCGCTGGCGATGAGCGGCGTCGCGCTGGTCGGCGGCGTGGCGATGTACTTCGCGCTGCAGCGCCGCTTCAACCTGCACCTGCACCACCCGCGTGGCTGGACCGGCCGGCTGATCTTCACCCGCACGATCGACGGTTTGCTGGCGCTCGCCGGCCGCTTCACGCAGCGGCTGGAGAACGGCTCGCTGCAGCGTTATGCGGCGTGGATGGTGGCAACTTCCGTGCTGCTGGCTGCGTGGCCCTGGCTGGTTTCCGACTCGCCCGCTCCGGCCACCGGCGCGCGGCGCTGCTGCCGGCCACGCCACTCGCCCTGGTGGCCTGGGCGCTGCTGCTGGCCGCGGGCGCGGCGCTGGCGCTCGGCCACCACGACCGCTTCCGCGCCGTGGTGCTGGTGGGTGTCGTCGGCCTGGTCACCGCGCTGACCTTCCTCGCCTTCTCGGCGCCCGACCTCGCGCTGACGCAACTGTCGGTGGAGGTGGTGTCCACCGCACTGCTGCTGATGGGCACGGCGCTCCTGCCGCAGACCACGCCGCGCGAATCGAGCGCACGCCGCAAGGCGCGCGACGCGCTTCTCGCGCTGGCCGGCGGCGGCGGCATCGCCTGGATCACCCGGCTGATGTTGACGCGCGACCACGATTCGATCGCCTGGTACTTCCTCGAGAACAGCGTTTCGAAGGGCGGCGGCACCAATGCCGTCAACGTGATCCTGGTCGACTTCCGTGGCTATGACACCTTCGGCGAGATCACCGTGCTGGGCATCGCCGCGGTGGGCGTGCTGGCCCTGCTCGACGGCTTCCGCGTGCGCAAGCCTGCCACCGATGCGCAGGGCCGCCCCTGGAGCCTCGACGGCCAGCCACTGATGCTGCAGGTGGCGGCGCGCATCGTGCTGCCGCTGGCGCTGGTGGCCAGCGTCTACATCTTCTGGCGCGGCCACAACCTGCCCGGCGGCGGCTTCATCGCTGGCCTCGTGACCTCGATCGCGCTGGTGCTGCAGTACATGGCGCTCGGTCAGGACCGCGCCGAGGCGCTGCTGCGAGCTGCGGGCGGTCGCCGCTACACGCGCTGGATCGGCAGCGGCCCGGCGATCGCCGGGCTGACGGGCCTGGGCGCCTTCGCCTTCGGCCGGCCTTTCCTGACCAGCGCCTTCGGCCACCCGGTGGTGCCGGTGCTCGGCGAGCTGCCGCTGGCCACCGCGGCGCTGTTCGACCTCGGCGTCTACGTCACCGTGGTCGGCGCGACGATGCTGATGCTCTCGGCGCTGGGCGCGGCAGGCAAGGAGGCCAAGGCGTGATCAGCATGGAATTCCTCGTCGCCAGCGGCGTCGGCTGGGTCACCGCCTGCGGCATCTACCTGCTGCTGCGCGGCCGCACCTTCCCGGTGGTGCTCGGCCTCACGCTGCTCGGCTACGCCGTCAACGTGTTCATCTTCGCGATGGGCCGGCTGTGGATCGACGCCGCGCCGATCGTCGCCGGCACGCAGGCGGTGGCCGATCCGCTGCCGCAGGCGCTGGTGCTCACGGCCATCGTGATCGGCTTCGCCACCACCGGCTTCGTGATCGAGCTGGCGCTGCGCAGCCGGCATGAATCGGGCACCGACCGGTCGACGGCCAGGAGCCGCGCGCATGAACGTGGCGGCCTTCTTCGACACCCACCGGCCATCCTGCCGGTGCTGCTGCCGGCGGCCACGGCGATGCTGCTGCTGCTCCTCGGCGATGCGGCGGGCGACACCGCCGGCCAGCATGGCCATCGCAAGCGGCTGTGGGCACGGCGCATCGCCATCACCTCGGCGACGCTCGGCCTGCTGCTGGCCGCGCGGCTGATGATCGAGGCGAACGCCGGCGTCGGCGCCGAGGCGCTGCGCGTCTACCGCGTGGGCGACTGGCCGGCACCCTTCGGCATCGTGCTGGTGGTCGATCGCCTGTCGGCGCTGATGCTGCTGCTGACCGCCTGCGTGGCGCTGCCGGTGCTCGTGTATGCCAGCGGCGGCTGGGACGCGCACGGCCGCTACTTCCACGCGATCTTCCAGTTCCAGCTGATGGGCCTGAACGGCGCCTTCGTCACCGGCGACCTGTTCAACCTGTTCGTCTTCTTCGAGGTGCTGCTGATCGCCAGCTACGTGCTGATGCTGCACGGCCAGGGCCGCGAGCGGCTGCGCGTCGGCGTGCACTACGTGGTGCTCAACCTGCTGGCCTCGGCGCTGTTCCTGATCGGCGTCTCGCTGCTGTATGCGCAGACCGGCACGCTGAACTTCGCCGACCCTGGCGCTGCGCGTGCCCAAGGTGACCGGTGCCGACGCGGTGGTGCTGCAGGCCGCCGCGCTGATCCTGCTCGTCGTGTTCGGCTTCAAGGCGGCGCTGATGCCGCTGGCGATGTGGCTGCCGGCCACCTATGCGGCGTCGTGCGCGCCGGTGGCTGCGCTGTTCGCGATCATGACCAAGGTCGGCGTCTACGCGATCGTGCGGGTGCACGGCGTGGTGTTCGGTGCCGAGGCCGGCGATGCGGCCTTCGCGGTGCAGCCGCTGCTGCTGCCGCTGGCGCTGGCCACCTCGTTGGTCGGCGTGCTGGGCGCGCTGGCCGCCCACACCCTGCCGCGGCTGGTGGCCCGGCTGACCGTGGCCTCGGTGGGCACCATCCTCGCGGCGCTGGCGCTGTTCCGCGCCGAGGCCTGGTCGGCGGCGCTCTACTACATGGCCAACAGCACGCTGGTGATCGCCGGGCTGTTCCTGCTCGCCGAACTCGTGGCCGCGCAGCGCGGCGCGGTGGGCGAGCGGCTGGAGCCGGCCTCGCCGGTGGCGCAGCCGGCCTTGCTGGGCACGATGATGCTGCTGGCAGCTGCGTCCACGGCGGGCCTGCCGCCGCTGCCCGGCTTCATCGGCAAGCTGATGATCCTAGAGGCGGCCCTGCCGCATGCCGCCGCGGTGGCCGTGTGGGTGGTGGTGCTGGCCGTCGGCTTCTTCACGCTGGTGGGCTGGCGCGCGCAGGCAGCATCCTGTTCTGGAGCGTGCGCGAGGAAGGCCCGAGTGCCGCGTCGGGGGCCAGCCCGCGCCTGCTCGCGGCCACGCTGGCACTGCTGGGCTTCAGCGTGGCGATGAGCGTCTTCGCCGAGCCCCTGAAGCAGTACACCGACGCCGCCGCGGCGCAACTGCTCGATCGCCGTGCCTATGCCGAGGCGGTGCTCGGCCCCCAAGGACTGGACACCGAGACCACCCGGCCCTACCGCGTCGCACCCGGAGGCTCGAAGTGAAGCGCCCGGTGCTCTCGCTGCTGATTGCCGCCACCTGGCTGCTGCTGCAGCAGAGCCCCGCCGTGCCGCAGCTCATCACCGCCGCCGTGCTCGGCTTGCTGCTGCCTCGGCTGCTGCACGGTTTTCTCGGCCCGGCGACACCGCTGCGCGCGCCGCTGACGGCGCTGCGCTTCACCGCGCTGGTGCTGTGGGACATCGTCGTTTCCAACGTCACCGTCGCCGGGCTGGTGCTCGATCCGCGCTCCCGCCCGCAGCCGGCCTGGGTGCGGGTGCCGCTGACGCTGCAGCACCCGACGGCGATCAGCCTGCTGGCCAGCGTCATCACGACCACGCCCGGCACGGTGTCGTGCGAGGTCGATGAACAGCGCCGCGAGATCCTCGTTCATGCGCTCGACTGCAGCGATCCGGCTGCGCTGGTCGAACAGATCCAGCAGCGCTACGAGGCCCCGCTGATGGAGATCTTCGGATGAGCCCGCTCGCCCTGGCGTTGAACTTTGCGCTCGCCGCGGTGTCTGTCGCGATGCTGCTGTGCGCACGGCGGCTGCTGCGCGGGCCGGAGACCACCGACCGCGTGCTCGCGCTGGACACGCTGTACATCAACGCCGTGGCCCTCGTGATCCTTCTCGGCGTGCGCTGGCAGACGGCCCTGCTGTTCGAGGCGGCGCTGATCATCGCGATGCTGGGCTTCGTGTCCACCGTCGCGCTGGCGCGCTACGGCCCGCGGCGACGTGGTCAGTGATGACGGCAAGGAAAGGGACGAAGCGATGAGCGGTCTGCCCCTGTGGCTGGAGTGGTTCCTGGCCGTGCTGCTGGTGATCGGCGGCGTGTTCGCGCTCGTCGGCGCGATCGGGCTGGTGCGCCTGCCCGACTTCTACATGCGGCTGCATGCGCCGACCAAGGCGACCACGCTCGGCGTGGGCGGCGTGCTGCTGGCCAGCCTCGCGATCTCGTGGTGGCGCGGCGAATTCGGCGTGCCGGAGTTGCTGATCACGCTGTTTCTCTTCATCACCGCGCCGGTGTCGGCCAACCTGATGGCCAAGGCGGCGATGCACCGGCGCGTGCCGTCGAAGGCGGGCGATCCGCCGCAGGACCGCGCGTGAAGCCCGCCGGCGGCTGGCGCGAGTGGCTGCCCAGCCCGCAGGCGCTGCAGGGCAACCGCTGGCTGCGCTGGATCGGCCCGGCCTTGCACCACCCGCGGCTGTGGCACCTGAACCGCCGCGGCGTGGCGCTCGGCCTGGCGCTCGGCCTCTTCTTCGGCCTGCTCATCCCGATCGCGCAGATTCCTCTGGCCGGTGGTGCGGCGGTGCTGCTGCGCGCCAACGTGCCGATGGCCGTGGCCAGCACGCTGGTCACCAACCCGGTCACTTTCGGGCCGGTGTATTACGCGGCCCTGGCGCACCGGCAGTGCGATCCTGGGGACGACGGCCGCGCTCGGCCGCCGGTCGCCGGCGCGCCCGAACCCACGGGAAGCTGGTGGCAGCGCACCGGCAGCGCCTGCAGCAGGCCGGCAAGCCGCTGCTGCTCGGCCCGGCGATCTTCGCCACCGGCTTCGGCCTGCTCGGCTACCTGCTCGTCACGCTGGGCTGGCGCATCAAGGTACTGCTGGCGCGCCGGCGCCGTCGCCGGGGCTACGCCTGACGCGCCGGGCGCAGCAGCATGACGACGAGCGTCACCACCGTCAGCGGGACGACGAAGCCCAGCATGACGTTGCTGAACAAGGGCAGCGCGTCGTGCTGTTGCGCGGCGAGGATCAGATAGGCCACATAGGCCACGTAGTAGCCGAGGAAGACCACGCCCTCCCATCGGGCGATCTCCCGACCGGTCACGAACACCGGCAGGCAGGCCAGGGCGACCGCCAGCATCACCCAGACGTCGAAGGCGAGCAGCGACGGCGCCAGCGGCAGGCCCGCGCCGCCCGCGGCGAGGCCCGAGATGCCGAGGCAGCCGAGGATGTTGAAGGTGTTGCTGCCCACGACGTTGCCGACCGCGATGTCGCGCTCGCCCTTGAGCGCAGCCGCGATGGAGGTGGCCACCTCGGGCATCGAGGTGCCGGCCGCCACGATGGTCAGGCCGATCACCACGTCGCTCACGCCCATCGCCTTGGCGAAGTTGACCGCGGCGCCGACGAGGGCCTCCGAGCCCATCACCAGGAAGCCCAGGCCGGCCGCGATCAGCAACAACTGAACCGGAAGCCTGGCATCCCAGGCGCCCGCGGCGGCTGGCTTGACTTCCTCGTCGTACTCGGTGGCCTGCGCCGAGGCGCGGCGCGACTGCACCACGAGGAACACGGTGTAGGCGACCATCAGCGCCGCCATCAGCGCCGCATCCCACAGGCCGATGCGGCCGTCCAGCCCGAGCGCCAGCAGCAGCAGCGACGCGCCGAGCATGATCGGCACCTCCTGGCGGATCAGCTGCAGGTGGACCACCAGCGGCGTGATCAGCGCGCTCACGCCGAGGATGAACAGCACGTTGAAGATGTTGCTGCCGACCACGTTGCCGACCGCGATGTCGGTGCGACCGTCGAGCACCGCGCCGACCGACACCGCCACCTCGGGCGCGCTGGTACCGAAGGCGACGATTGTCAACCCCACCACCAGCGGCGAGATGCCGAAGGACAGCGCCAGCTTCGAGGCGCCGCGCACCAGCAGCGAGGCACCGATCACCAGGCCGGCTGTGCCGGCGACGAAGAGCAGGGCGTCGGCCATGGCGTGGATCCCTTGCGTGTCAGTGGTCGGACTTGGCCGCGTGCACCATCACCCGATCGGCCAGCGCGATCGCCAACGCCGAGAACAGGAAGGCGACGTGGATCAGCGTCTGCCACAGCAGCACCTTCTCGGTGTAGTTGGCGGCGTTGATGAAGGTCTTGAGCAGGTGGATCGAGCTGATGCCGATGATCGCCGTGGCCAGCTTGACCTTGAGCACCGAGGCATTCACGTGGCTCAGCCATTCCGGTTGGTCGGGGTGGCCTTCCAGATCCAGGCGCGAGACGAAAGTTTCGTAGCCGCCGACGATCACCATGATCAGCAGGTTGCTGATCATCACCACGTCGATCAGCGCCAGCACCACCAGCATGATGATGGTCTCGTTCAGCGCCGTCGGCGCGACGTCGCTCTTGTAGCCGATGCTCGACACCAGCTTGGCCAGCGCATCGGTGTTGCCGAAGGCCGCTTCGACGAGGTGGACCAGCTCGACCCAGAAGTGGAAGACGTAGACCGCCTGGGCCAGGATCAGCCCCAGGTACAGCGGCAGCTGCAGCCAGCGGCTGGCGAAGATCAGCCGCGGCAGCGGGCGCTGGTGGGCAGGCGTGATCGGGCGGTCAGTGGCGGCCATGGGGTTTTGCTTGGTGTTGATGCGGGTTTGGCGCAGGATTCTAGGCTGCGTAGCATGACGGGCTTCACGGGGCGTCAGCCCTTCGTAAGAACGTCTGCCTAATGTCCGGGCAAACCAACCACCATCGTCGAGGAGACCCATGAGCTCGAGCCACCTGTACCCGCCGCCGGAAGCCGCCGTGAAGGGCGCCTATGTCTCCGGCATCGAGGCCTACAACAAGCTGTGCGCCGAGGCCGAGGCCGATTACGAGGGCTTCTGGGCGCGCCATGCCCGCGACACGGTCACCTGGAAGAAGCCCTTTACCAAGGTGCTGAACGAATCCGGCGCGCCGTTCTTCAAGTGGTTCGAGGACGGCACGCTCAACGTCTCCTACAACTGCCTCGACCGCAACGTCGAGCGCGGCCTGGGCGACAAGACCGCCATCATCTTCGAGGCCGACGACGGCAAGGTCACCAAGGTCAGCTACAAGCAGCTGCTGGCGCAGACCAGCCAGCTGGCCAATGCGCTGAAGGCGCGCGGCATCAAGAAGGGCGATCGCGTCGTCATCTACATGTCGATGAGCGTCGAGGGCGTGGTCGCCATGCAGGCCTGCGCCCGCATCGGCGCCACCCACTCGGTGGTGTTCGGTGGCTTCTCGGCGCAATCGCTGCGTGACCGCATCGAGGACGCCGGCGCCGTCGCCGTGATCACCGCCGACGAGCAACTGCGCGGCGGCAAGCAGCTGCCGCTGAAGGCCATCGTCGACGAGGCGCTGGCGCTGGGCGGCTGCGACTCGATCAAGAACGTCATCGTCTACAAGCGCACCGGCGGCAACATCGCCTGGACCGCCGGCCGCGACGAGTGGCTGCACGACGTGGTGGCCGGCCAGAGCACCACCTGCGAGCCGGAGTGGGTCGAGGCCGAGCATCCGCTGTTCCTGCTCTACACCTCGGGTTCCACCGGCAAGCCCAAAGGCGTGCAGCACAGCACCGGCGGCTACCTGCTGCATGCGGCGCTGACGACGAAGTGGACCTTCGACCTGCGCCCCGACGACGTCTTCTGGTGCACCGCCGACATCGGCTGGGTCACCGGGCACACCTACATCGCCTACGGCCCGCTGGCGCTGGGCGGCACCGAGATCGTCTTCGAGGGCGTGCCCACCTACCCAGACGCCGGTCGCTTCTGGAAGATGATCCAGGACCACAAGGTCAGCATCTTCTACACCGCGCCGACCGCGATCCGCTCGCTGATCAAGGCCGCCGAGGCCAATGCGGCCGTCCACCCGAAGAGCTACGACCTGAAGAGCCTGCGCATCCTCGGGTCGGTGGGCGAGCCGATCAACCCGGCGGCCTGGGAGTGGTACCACCAGCACGTGGGCGGCGGCCGCTGCCCGATCGTCGACACCTTCTGGCAGACCGAGACCGGCGGCCACATGATCACGCCGCTGCCGGGCGCCACCACGCTGGTGCCGGGCTCCTGCACGCTGCCGTTCCCGGGCATCATGGCCGCGGTGGTCGACGAGACCGGCAAGGAAGTGCCCTGGGGCCAGGGCGGCATCCTGGTCGTCAAGCGCCCGTGGCCGTCGATGATCCGCACGATCTGGGGCGACCCGGAGCGCTTCAAGAAAAGCTACTACCCGGAAGACTTCAAGGGCAAGTACTACCTCGCCGGCGACGGCGCGATCCGCGACGAGAAGACAGGCTACTTCACCATCACCGGCCGCATCGACGACGTGCTGAACGTCTCCGGCCACCGCATGGGCACGATGGAGATCGAGTCGGCGCTGGTGGCGCACACCGAACTGGTGGCCGAGGCCGCCGTGGTCGGCCGCCCGGACGACACCACCGGCGAGGCCATCTGCGCCTTCGTGGTGCTGAAGCGCCCGCGCCCGACCGGCGACGAAGCCAAACGCATCGCCAAGGAACTGCGCGACTGGGTCGGCAAGGAGATCGGCCCGATCGCCAAGCCCAAGGACATCCGCTTCGGCGACAACCTGCCGAAGACGCGCTCGGGCAAGATCATGCGCCGCCTGCTGCGCTCGGTGGCCAAGGGCGAGACGATCACGCAGGACACGTCCACCCTCGAGAACCCGGCGATTCTGGACCAACTGTCCCAGTCGAATTGACAGCGGCTTCGGCCTGAAAGAAAACGCGGCGCCTTGGCGCCGCGTTCTTCTTGGTGGCCGCAGAAGGTGTCAGTCCCTCGGGCGGAAGCTGATCTCGAGCGAGGAGGGCACGCGGCCATCGGTGTCGCGCGGCAACACCTCGGTCTTGTCGATCGCCCGCAGCACGGCGTCGTCCCAGGCGGGCACGCCGCTGCTCTTGATGAGCTTGCGGCCGATGATGGTGCCGTCGGGCCCGGCCTTTACTTCCACGGTGGCCTGCGGGTTGCCGCTGATGCTGTCGCTGAAGACGATGTTCGGCAGGATGCGCGCCTTGATGCGCCCCGCGTAGCTGGCCGAGGGTCCGGCGGTCTGCGCGGCGCTGCCCGTGGAGTTCTGCGGGCCGTTGCCGGCCAGCGAGGCCATCCGCTGCAGGTTCTCCTGCCGCCGCTTCTCGGCCGCTGCGGCCTCGGCCGCCTCGCGCCGCTTCTGCTCGGCCTGTTCCTTCTTCGCCTTTTCGGCCTCCGCGAGCTTGCGCTGCTGCTCTTCCTTCTGGCGCTTGAGCTCTTCCTCGCGGCGCAGCTGTTCTTCCTTGCGCTTGCGCTCCTCTTCGCGCTTGGCCTTCTCGATCGCGATCTGCGCGTCGTCCTGCTTCGGCGTCTCGGCCTTCGGCGGCGGGGGCGGCGGTTCGGGCTTCTTCACCGGCTGCGGCGTGGGCTCCGGCTCGACCGGCTTCGGGGCGGCGATCTGCGGCACCGCGGCCCACAGTTCGGCCTCGACGCCGGCCGGATTGCTCGAGCGCCAGCTCACGCCGAAGGCGATGGCGATCAGCAGCAGCGCATGCACGCCGAGCGCCAGCGCGAGCCCGCGGCCCAGGCCGTCGGGGTTGCGGGGGATCAGCGCATCACGCGAAAGCGTGGCGGCGTTCATCGGTTCGTCAGCCCCCGCTGCTCTTGACCGACAGGCCCACGCGCTGCACGCCGGCGCGCTGCAGCGTGTCCATCACCTTGACGACGGATTCGTACTTCACCGCCTTGTCGGCAGAGATGACCACCGGCGTCTCGGCGTTACCGGCCTGCACCTGCTTGACGCGCGCGGCGAGGTTGCGCAGCGCGATCGGCTGCTCGTCCTTGCCGTCGACCTTCATCTTCAGCGCCTCGTCGTTGACGACGACGACCTCGATCACGTGCTCCGGCGCCTTCTTCGCCTTGCCCACGGTGGGCAGGTCGATCACGCCGGTGGTGATCAGCGGCGCGGTGACCATGAAGATGATCAGCAGCACCAGCATCACGTCGATGAAGGGCACCATGTTGATCTCGGCGATGGTGCGGCGGCGCGAACCGCGGGCGGCGACGGCGGGCATGGCGGGCTCCGTCGCTTCAGCGCGAGTGCTGGAAGCCGCTGTGCACGTGCGCGGCGGCCGGCGCGGGCGGCGGCGCGGCGCCGACGTTGCGCTGCAGGATGTTGGAGAACTCCTCGATGAAGGTCTCCTGCTGGATCGCGATGCGGTCGATGTCGCGCGAGAAGCGGTTGTAGGCGATCACCGCGGGAATGGCGGCGAACAGGCCGATCGCGGTGGCCACCAGCGCCTCGGCGATGCCCGGCGCCACGGTGGCCAGCGTCACCTGCTGCATGTTCGACAGCCCGACAAAGGCGTGCATGATCCCCACACCGTGCCGAACAGGCCGACATAGGGGCTCACCGAGCCCACCGAGGCGAGGAAGGAGAGGTTCGATTCCACCGCGTCGATCTCGCGCTGGAAGCTCGCGCGCATCGCGCGGCGCGCGCCGTCGAGCAAGGCGCCGGCGTCGGTCACGCGGCGCTCGCGCAGCTTCATGAACTCGCGCATGCCGGAGGCGAAGATGCGCTCCATCGGCGCGCCCTCGGTGCGCTTGGTGGCATCCGCATACAGCTCGTTGAGGTTGCGGCCGGCCCAGAACTCGCGCTCGAATTCCTCGTTGTCGCCGCGCACGCGCTTCAGGCCGAACAGCTTGCCGAAGATCACCGTCCAGCTGGTCAGCGAGGCCAAGAGAAGGCCGGCCATCACCAGCTGCACGACCCAGCTGGCGTGCATCACGAGGGTGAAGATCGAGAAGTCCTGGTTCATGTCAGTGTGTCGAGGATGGCCGTCGGAATGCGGCGGGGTGCGAAAGTTCCGGCATCGACGCAGCCGATGCGGATCTCGCCTTCGGCCAGCAGCACGGGTTCGGCGCCGCCCGCTGCGCCGAGCCTGCTGGTGCAGCGACATCGAGGCGCGCCCCACGCCGGTGGGCACGACCGTGACCTCGAGCAGATCGTCCAGCCGTGCCGGGCTGAGGTAGCGCACCGAAGTATCGGCGACGACGAACATCGCGCCTGTATCGGTTCGCAAGCGCTCCTGCGAGAAGCCGAGAGAACGCAGCCACTCGGTGCGCGCGCGCTCGAAGAACTTCAGGTAGTTGGCATAGAACACCACGCCGCCGGCGTCGGTGTCCTCCCAGTACACACGCAGCGTGTGGCGAAAGCTAGCGGGGGTGTCGTCTCGGGCCAAGCCCGGATTATCGCTGCAGCACCCGCTGGTACACCGGGCCCCACAGCGGGTGGCCGGCTTCCGACTTCGACAGTGCGAAGGCCGGATCGGCGGCGCGCGCCGAGCGGAACTGCGCCTCGCAATCGACGGTGCGGTTGCTGGTGCAGAAGATGAAGGCGAGCAGCTTGTGCGCGGCGGCGCGATCGCGCGGCGACACCAGGCCGGCCTGCAGCGCGGCCTGCAGCTGCTTCTCGGCCTGCGGGTATTGCGCGTCGTCGTAGGCGCGCATGCCCGCCAGCAGCGCCTTCTCGGCCGGGCGCTCGGCCACGTCGAGCAGGCCCACGGGCGGCGTGGCCAGCGGTGGCTGCACGCAGGCGGCGAGCAGCAGGCTCGTCAGCAGGGGAAGGGCGAGGACGGCGAGGCGTCGGGTCATGATCCGAACTTGTGCTTGAGGTTGACCGGCTGGCCGGGGGCCACGCTGATCGTCGCACTGTACGGCGGGAAATCGGCGTTGCGGATGACGATCTGGTGCCGACCCTCCGGCAGCGTCAATTCGTTCAGCGGCGGCGTCGTGCCCACGGAGGTTCCGTTGACCTCGACATTGCCCCAGGGGCTGACGGCAATGCGCACGCTGCCCGTGCCCGATCCGGCGGGCCTGCTCTCGCGCGCAGGGCGCGCTTCCTGGCTGGCGCCGGCTTGGCGGCGGCGGGCTTGCGCGTTTCGCGGGGTGGCTCGGCGATGGCTGCGGCTGCCGGTTCCGGGGCGGCCGATGCGGCGGTGGCTGCGGGCTCGGCGGGCACCGCGGCGGGAGCGGGTGCTGGCGCGGCCGCCGGGGCCGCCACGGAGGCCGCCGGCGCGGCCGCAGCCACCACCACCGGCGCTGGCGCCGCCGCCGTGGCCGGCGGGCGCTCGCCGCCGCTCAGGGTCAGCCAGCCCAGGCCGGCCAGCAGGCCGATCACCAGACCCGCAGCAATGGCCACGGCGCTCTTGCGGCGCTGCGGTGCGTTCGCCGCGGCATCGGGAGGCAGGCTGTCGGGCGCCGAGTTCTGGGCGTTCTCCTCCAGCCAGTGGCGCAGTTCGCGCGACAGTGCTCGCGCCGAGCGGAAGCGGTGCTCCGGATCCTTCTCCATTGCCCGCGCGACGATCTCGGCCAGCGCCGAAGGCACGCTTGGGTCGACCTCGTCGGCCCGCGGCGGCTTGTGCTCGATCACCGCGGTGGTGATCTCGCTCAGCGTGCTGCCGCGGAAGGGCTTCTTGTCGGTGAGCAGCTCGTAGAGCACCACGCCGAGCGAGAACACGTCCGCGCGTCGGTCGACCGGCTGCTGGCGCGCCTGCTCCGGCGCCATGTAGTAGGGCGAGCCGGCGGCCACGTCGCCGGCGCCGTCGTGCTGGTGGGCGATGCGCGCGATGCCGAAATCGAGCACACGCGGCTGCGTGCGACCGACCATGAAGATGTTGGCCGGCTTGATGTCGCGGTGGATCACGCCCTTGCTGTGCGCATAGGCCAGCGCATCGGCGACGCGCCGCACGATGGTGGCGGCCTGCACCGGCGTCGGCCGCCAGCCTTCCTGGCGCAGCTGGCGCAGGTCGCGGCCCTTGAGCAACTCCATCGCGA
This sequence comes from Piscinibacter aquaticus, assembly GCA_007994965.1. GTDB lineage: Bacteria > Pseudomonadota > Gammaproteobacteria > Burkholderiales > Burkholderiaceae_C > Piscinibacter > Piscinibacter aquaticus. The sequence continues at coordinate 1,133,562 of VOPW01000001.1, forward strand.
TGTAGGCGCTCTGGTCGCTGACGCCGGCATCGAACACGGTGACGATGTGCGGGTGCGAGAGGCCACCGGCTGCGCGCGCCTCGTTCAGGAACAGCGCATTGAAGGCCTCGCGCTCCTCGGGCGCGATCTCCAGGTTCAGCGTCTTGATCGCGATGAGGCGCGACAGCAGCGGATCATGCGCGGCGTAGACGGTGCCCAGGCCGCCGGCGCCGATCTTGTACTTCAGCGCATAACGGCCGATGTGCCCGATGGTGGGCATCTGGTCGTCGGTCTTCGGTGCCGGGTTGGTCGGGAAGGCGGCCACCGGCCCGGGCGGCACGCCGATGTCGGTGTCGCCCCACTGCACGATGTCGGAGGCGGTCGGTGGCAGGGTGGGGGCACCGGTTCGGCCGGCTCGGTGTCCGGCGGCACCGGCCGCTGGGAGGGGCTCGGAGAGGTCACTCCGGCAGCTTAGTGCAAGCCCTGTGGCCGGATGCGTGAAAAACACCCAGATGCGATCGGCTGTTAACAGCTTCTCACCAAACTTTGATCTTCCTGCGTGGCGGGCGTCACGCCCGCGCCACGAGCACCTCGTGCAGGCGCGCCATGGCTTCCTCCAGCTGCGCCATCGCGCTGGCGTAGGACAGCCGCAACCAGCGTTCGCTGCCATGGCGGCCGAAGTCGCGCCCGGGCGTCAGCGCCACATGCGCGCTGCGCATCAGCTCGAAGGCGAAATCCCAGCTGCTGCCCGAGTGAGCCGAGCAGTCGGCCCAGGCGTAGAAGGCGCCGTCGGGCGTCACCGGCACGCGCAGGCCGAGCGATTCCAGTGCCGGCACGACGAAGTCGCGCCGCGCCTTGAACTCGGCACGGCGGCGTTCGTATTCGGCGATCGACTCCGGCTCGAAGCAGGCCAGCGCCGCCTGCTGGGCGATCGTCGAGGCGCAGATGAACAGGTTCTGCGCCAGCTTGTCGACCGCCGGCACCAGCGACTCGGGCAGTACCATCCAGCCCAGGCGCCAGCCGGTCATCGAAAAGTACTTCGAGAAGCTGTTGATCGAGACGACGTCGTCGCCATGCGCGAGTGCGCTGTGGCCGTAGCGATCGTCGTAGCTCAGGCCGAGGTAGATCTCGTCGACGATCGTGAAGCCGCCACGCGAGCGCACGGCCTTGACGATGCGGCCCATCTCGGCCGGATCGATCGAGGTGCCGGTCGGGTTCGACGGCGAGGCCAGCAGCACGCCGCGCGTGCGCTCGCCCCAGGCGGATTCGACGCCGGCCGCATCGAGCTGGAAGCGCTGCTCGGGCCCGCAAGGCAGCAGCACCGGCACGCCATCGGCCGCGGCCACGAAGTGGCGGTTGCAGGGGTAGCTCGGGTCGGGCATCAGCACTTCGTCGCCGCGCTCGACCAGCGCCGGGCAGGCCAGTTGCAGCGCCGCCGAGGCGCCCGCGGTCACGACGATGCGCGACGGCGCGATGTCCAGGCCGAAGCGCTGCGCGTACCAGCCGCTGATGCGCTCGCGCAAGGGCTCGAGCCCGGTGGCGTGGGTGTACTGCGTGCGGCCGGCGCGCAGCGCGCGCTCGGCAGCTTCCCGCACCAGCGGTGGCGCGGTGAAGTCCGGCTCGCCGATGTTCAGGAAGATCATCGGCTTGTCGGCACACGCGGGCGAACGCGCCAGCTCGCTGGCCGCCTTCGCACACTCCATCACGTAGAAGGGCTCGATGTGCTCGAGCCGCGAGGCCGTGCGCAGCATGCGACTCGGGGCGTCAGCGCCGCGCGGCGCGCGCCGCCTGCACTTCCAGCGGGCGCAGCTCGGCGGCGGCCTTGTCGAGCACGCCGTTGACGTACTTGTGCCCGTCGGTGCCGCCGAAATTCTTCGCCAGCTCCACCGCCTCGTTGATCGCCACCTTGTAGGGGACGTCGATGCAGTGCTTGAGCTCGTAGGCGCCGATCATCAGCACGCCGTGTTCCACCGGCGAGAGCTCGGTCGTCTTGCGGTCGACGTGGCGCGCGAGCACCGCATCGAGGTCGGCGGCCTCGGCGATGCAGCCGTGCAGCAACGCATCGAAGTGGGCCGCGTCGCACTCGGCGAAGCCTTCCTGCTCGCGCATGTGGGCATCGATCACGCCGGCATCGGCGCCACCGATCAGCCATTCGTACAGGCCCTGCAGCGCGGCCTCGCGCGAACGCCGGCGTGCCGACGGTGCGCCGCCGCGCGGCTTGCCCGGCTTCTTCTTCACGGGCGGCTTGGCAGTCGGTTCGCTCACGACAGGTCTTCCAGCAGATTGGCCATCTCGACGGCGACCCGCGCGGCGTCGCGGCCTTTCTCCTCGGCGCGGGCCCAAGCCTGCGCTTCGTTCTCGACGGTGAGGATGGCGTTGGCGATCGGCAGGTGGTGGTCGAGCGAGACGCGCGTGACGCCGGCGCCGCTCTCGTTGGCCACCAGCTCGAAGTGGTAGGTCTCGCCGCGGATGATGCAGCCCAGCGCCACCAGCGCATCGAAGTCGTCGCTCTCGGCCAGCGCGTCGAGTGCGAGCGGCACCTCGAGCGCGCCGGGCACGGTCACGTGGCGGATGTGGCGCTCGCTCACGCCCAGCGCCTGCAGCTCGGCGATGCAGCTCTCGGCCAGCTTCGCGGTGATCTCGGCGTTGAAGCGCGCCTGCACGATGCCGATGCGCAGGTCCTGGCCGTTCAATGCCAGGGGTGCGCCCTTGTCAGCGTCCTGCATGGAATTCTTTCGTCTTGGTCTTCATTGGGCGGCCACGAAGCCGGTCACTTCGAGGCCGTAACCGGTCATGCTGGGCATGCGGCGCGGGCTGCCGAGCAGGCGCATCTTCGCGATGCCCAGCTCGCGAAGGATCTGCGCGCCGACGCCGTAGGTGCGCAGGTCCATCTGGCCGCGCGCGGCGGGCTGGGCCGGGCGCTCGCCGCTGAGTTGCGGCAGCAGCGCGGCGGCGCTCTCGCCGCAGTTGAGCAGCAGTGCGGCACCGCGCGGCGCGGCCTGGATGGCGGCCAGCGCCTTCGGCAAGGGCCACGAATGGCCGCTCGCGCCGGTGTCGAGCAGGTCCATCACCGACAGCGGCTCGTGCACGCGCACCAGCACCTCGTCGGCCGGCGTCCAGCTGCCGTGCACGAGCGCGAGGTGCAGGCCGCCGGTGCGGTCACGCCAGGCGGTGCAGTCGAATTCGCCCTGGGCGGTGGACAGGCGCCGCGAGCCGGCGCGCTCGATCAGCGATTCGTTGCGGCTGCGATGCTCGATCAGGTCGGCGATGGTGCCGATCTTGAGCTTGTGCTCGCGCGCGAACTCGATCAGGTCGGGCAGACGGGCCATCGTGCCGTCGTCCTTCATGATCTCGCAGATCACGGCGGCGGGCGTCAGGCCGGCCATGCCGGCGAGGTCGCATCCGGCTTCGGTGTGGCCGGCGCGCATCAGCACGCCGCCATCCTGCGCCTGCAGCGGGAAGATGTGGCCGGGCTGCACCAGGTCGCTGGGCTTGGCATGGCGCGCCACCGCGGCCTGCACGGTGCGCGCGCGGTCGGCGGCGGAGATGCCGGTGGTCACGCCTTCCGCCGCCTCGATCGAGACCGTGAAGGCGGTGCCGGTCTTCTGGCCGTTGCGCGCGGCCATCGGCTCCAGGCCGAGGCGCTCGCAGCGCTCGCGCGTGAGCGTCAGGCAGATCAGCCCGCGACCGAACTTCGCCATGAAGTTGATCGCCTCGGGCGTGACGTGGTCGGCGGCGAGCACGAGATCGCCCTCGTTCTCGCGGTCTTCCTCGTCGACGAGGATGACCATGCGGCCGGCGGCCAGTTCGGCCACCAGCTCCGGAATCGGTGAAATCGACATGGCGGGATTGTAGGTGGCGGGGGTGTTCCGCCCTGGTGAGAGGTCTCAGTGCCGCGGGAGCGATCCGCCCAGCATGCGCTCGACGTAACGCGCGATCAGATCGATCTCGAGGTTGACGCGGCTGCCCGCGCGCAGCGTGCCCAGCGTGGTGTTCTCGATGGTGTGCGGGATCAGGTTGATGCTGAACTCGCAGTGCTGCGGATGGTCGACCACGCGGTTGACCGTCAGGCTCACGCCGTTGACCGTGATCGAGCCCTTGTAGGCGAGGAAGCGGGCCAGGGCCGGCGGCGCGCTGACGCGCAGTTCCCACGATTCGCCCACCGGCTCGAAATGCGTGACCTCGCCGATGCCGTCGACGTGGCCGCTGACGAGATGCCCGCCGAGCCGGTCGTTCGCGCGCAGCGCCTTCTCGAGGTTGACCGGGCCGGGCTGGCCGAGACCGGCGGTCTTCTCCAGGCTCTCGGCCGAGATGTCGATCGTGAAGCGCGCGGCGGCGGCGTCGAAGCTCGTGACCGTCATGCAGGCACCGTTGAGCGCGATGCTGTCGCCGAGGCCCACGTCGTCGAGGTAGCCCGGGGGCGCCTGCAGCGTCAGGCGCAGACCGTGCGAGGCGTCGGCGCCGAGCGGGGTGGCGTCGACGATGCGGCCGACGCCGGTGATGATGCCGGTGAACATGCCGTGATTGTCGCAGGCCGCGCTGCGCCGGCGTCGCGTGGGCGTCAGAAGTCCTCGCGGCCGGCAGGGCGGGCGATCAGGCGGAGGTCGTCGCCGATGCGTTCGACGCTGGTCCAGCGCAGATCGAGCGTGTCTTCCAGCCGCTCGAGCGGGCCGAAGGCCGCCAGTTCGCGGCCAACGCCGAGCAGGCGCGGCGCCATGTAGACGAGAAACTCGTCGACCGGGCCCTCGCGCACCAGCGAGCCATTGAGCTTGTGGCCGGCCTCGACGTGCAGTTCATTGACACCGCGACGCGCGAGGTCGGCCAGCATCGCGGCCAGATCGACCTTGCCGCCGGCGCCCGGCACGAAGGCGATCTCGGCGCCTGCGGCACGCAGCACCGCCTCGCGACCGGCATCGGGCTGCGCCGCATAGATCAGCACCGCGCCGGGCGGCGCGAGCAGCTTCGCGGTGGGCGGCGTCTCCAGGCGTGAATCGACCACCACGCGCATCGGTTGGCGCGGCGTGTCGACGAGTCGCACGTCCAGCCGCGGGTCGTCGTCGTGCACGGTGCCGACGCCGGTGAGCACCGCGCTCGCCCGGCGACGGAAGGCGTGGCCGTCGGTGCGCGCAGCGTGCCCCGTGATCCATTGGCTGACGCCGTTGGTGAGCGCGGTGCGGCCATCGAGCGACACAGCCGTCTTCATGCGAACCCACGGTCGGCCGCGCACGACGCGCGAGAAGAAGCCGATGTTCAGTTCTCGCGCCTCGCGGGCAAGCAAGCCTTCCTCGACGGCGATGCCGGCGCGCGCAGCCGCGCGGCGCCCTGGCCGGCCACCTGCGGAAACGGATCGACCAGCGCCATCACGACACGGCCCAGGCGCGCCTCGATCAGCGCATCGCAGCACGGCGGCGTGCGGCCGTGGTGCGCGCAGGGCTCCAGCGTCACGTAGGCGGTGGCACCGTGCACGATCTCGCGCCATGCCGCCGCATCGCGCAGCGCCATCACTTCGGCATGCGGCCCGCCGGCCTGCTGGGTGCGGCCGCGGCCGATCACGCGGCCGTCGGGCGCGACGATCACGCAGCCCACGCGCGGGTTCGGCTCGGTCAGGCCGATCGACTGCTCGGCCAGCGCGAGCGCCTCGTGCATCGGGGTCGGGAAGTGCGGCGTGCTCATGCGCCGGATTGTCTCGCGGCGGCGGTGAGCGGGCAGTTCAGCGCGGCAGCAGGCGCTGCGCGGCCAGCGCAGGTTCGTGCGCCGCGATCACCGTCGACAGGGTTACCTGCTGGTCTTCGCCGCGCCGGTCCGTCCAGGCCACGCGGACGTCGACAGTCCACACGCCGGGCCGGGCGGCATCGACGCGGCGCTCCAGTGCATACCGCGGGCTGCCGAGATCGTCGGGTTCCTGGGTGTAGGCGTGGCTGGCGATGGCCGCATGGCCCTCGAGCGATGTGAAACCGCGCAGCCCTTCGAGGTCCTGCTGCGCCAGCCGCACGGCCTCGCTGCGCTGCCGGGCCGTCTCGGCATGTGCGCGCAACTCCGGCTGAACGCGCAGCAGCGCGATCAGGCCGATGGCCAGAACCGCAGAGGCGACCAGACATTCGATCAGCGTGAAGCCGCGCTGGGGGCGGCGCGTGAAGGTCGACATCGAGACTCCCTTGCGAGATCAGAAGTCGCGCCAGCTTCCGGGCAGGCGCACGAAGCTGCCATGGCGCGTCTGCAGTGCTTCGAGCACGACGGCATCGCGGGCCAGATCGAGCGAGGCATCGCCTGCGGCCGGTCCTTCGCTGAGCAGGGCGCCGCGCACGATCGCCGACGGCGCCGCCCAGGACAGACTGGCCGCATGCACGACGCCGTGCAGCTGCACCGCACCCTGCAAATGCAGGGCGCCGCTGGCGACGATCAGCATCGGGCGCTCGGGCGTGCCCAGCACCAGCGGGCCGCGCAGCAGCACGTCGCCGGGAAACGCCACCAGCGTGATGCCCTGCGCCGCCGCGACGGCGAGGGCCTCGCCGCAGTCGCCCTGGCAGTCGAGCCGGTGCACGGCGGGCTGGCGCTGCCACCAGTCCCTCGGCAGGCCGAAGTGCCGAACGAAGAAGGCGTTGGCAGTCTCGCTCGCGCTCCTCACCGTCAACGCGGTGGCCGGCGGGTGGGGCAGGGCCGGCTGAAGCTCGACGAGAGTGGTGTGCTGCGCGCTCGCGTCGCGCTGTCGACCGCTGGCGACGAGCCGCAGCTGGCCGACCGCGGCGCCTGCCTCGACGCTCAGGCTGAACGAAGGCTCGCCAGCGGCTGCGCCGGCCGCGATGTCCGCGCAGCGGCAGGTCCAGCCGGCCGGCTCCCGCGAGCAGGCGGGGTGCCGCCCACGTGGTGCGAAGCTGGCCAGCGAGGTGTCGAGCTGGAGCTCGCGGAAGCTCCGCGTGGCCAGCGGCGAAGGCCGGCAGTCGCTGCCGACGCGTGTGCCGTCGTTGAGCATTGCCGTGGCCCAGTCCAGCCCGGCCTCGGCGGCGGCCTCGAACGCGGCCGCCGCGTGCGTCTGATTCATCGACTGTCGCCATTCGAGCAACAGGTTGCGGTTCGCGGCCCACAGGGTGATCAGCATCGCCGCCAGCAGCGCCAGCGTGATCGCGAGGGTGACGGCACCGCGCTGATGGCGTGGGCAGGGGTTCGTCATCGGGTTTTCTCCTCAGGCGGGGCAAGCGCCCCTCAGCGTGTCGTTGCGCAGGCGAACGAGGGTGTCGAGGCGGCGAACCAGTGAAGGATCGTCGGCAGCGCGCGCCGTGATGCCCACGGCGATGCGGCGCACCTCTACCGCGGCTTCGCAGCTGCCTCCGGGCGGGCAGGGCCGTTCGCAATGGTCGAGCAGCGACACGCGCTCGATGCGTGGCTGCACCACGAATTCGGTGACGACCAGCGTGCCCGCATCGGTCAGTGCCTGCCAGTTGCCGGTGCCGAGCAGCAGCTCGATCACCCCGCGGCGCAGGCGCAGCCCGAACTGTTCGTTGCCGTCGAGCGTGTGGTTCTCGGTCGTGTCGCGCGAGAAGGCGAACGAGGCTGCATCGGAGGCCGCGGCCTGCGGTGCGAAGGCCGCATAAGGGTTGGGCGCGGAAGCCGCCGGTGCGGCCCAGTGGCCGGCGCGGCGCAAGTCGCGGGCGATCACGTCGCCGGCGCTGCGCAGTTCCTGCATCAGCCGCATCGCGGCGGTGGCCTGCCGGTGTTCGCGCCACTGTTCGGCAAAGGCTGCGAGTGCGGCGGCAGCCACGAACAGGCCGAGCGCCGGGCCGACCATCAGTTCCACCAGCGAGAGCCCGGTCTGCTGCGTGCGCATCGTGGCACCTGCTCAGAAGGCCCAGCAGCGGCGGTTCGCAGCGGCGTCGTTGGCCACGCGCTCGTCGCTGCCCGGCACGCGTCGCCGACCCGGCAAGCACCGTCAGGCGCAGTTGCCGGCAGGTGGCGTCGCCGGCCTGGGCGCCGCTGGCCAGCGCCACGGCCACATAGCCCTGGAGGTCCGCTTCGGCAATGGTGATCCGGTAGTGGCCGGCGCTGGTGCGGTTTGGCAGGCGAAGCTCTTCGAGGCTGCCGTAGCGGCCGCGGTTGGCGTAGTACCGCTCCTGTGCGATCTGCACCTGCGCCATCGTGAGCATCGCCTCGGCGCGGCGGGCCTTCTGCAGGCTGCCCTGGAAGCTCGGCCGGGCCGGGCTCGACAGCACGCTGGCCACGCCCAGCATGGTGACGATCTCGATCAGCGTGAAGCCGCGGCTGCCGCGGTGCGAAGTCGAATGACGGTTCATGGCGGGTCTCCTCGGGGTGAAAGGTTCAGCAGGCGCGGTAGCCGGGCACGGCCGCATCGGGCGAACAGCTGCGCACACGGCCCATCACGTTGACCACGTGGTGGATGGCGCGGCCGTCGGCGCCGATCACGCGCCGGTGGCGGTGGGTGTGGCGGTGCCGTGCAGCGGATCGAAGGCAATCGAGGCGGCGTTGGACTGCAGCGTGATGCGCTGGGGCGTCGAAACGCTGCGGATCACCGCGCTGCCCGACTCGCAGAGGGCGACGCCATCGGCCGCACAGTGGCAGCTGCCAGCCGGCCCGGTGTGCAGCAGATAGCAGCCGGCGGCGTCGTCGCGGTTCACGCGCACCACGCGGTTGCGAGCGATGGCTTCATTGCGCGCCAGCTGCAGATCGGCGGCCAGCTGCGTGGCCGTACCGTCGAGGCGGCGCTGTTCGACGAGCCGCTGCAGCCCCGGCGTGGCGGCCGTGGCTGCGGCGGCGACGATGCCGACGACGACGGCCGCTTCGACGAGCGTCAGGCCGTGTTGTGCTGCTCTGGTTTCCATGTCGTGCTCCGCTGATGCGATGCACGAACTCTAGGAATCGGGCCGGCTTGCGCGTCCCGCGCAAGGGCGGAGGGCCGGGCCCCGCAGCGGTGCCCCTGGCCGTGGGGTCCCCCGGGCGGGGGAGCAAGTTCAAATGTCCCGGATGAGCTGCCGGAACTCGTCCACGTCCTCGAAGGAACGGTAGACGGAGGCGAAGCGCACGTAGGCCACCTTGTCGATGCGCTTGAGCTCGCGCATCACCAGTTCCCCCAGCCGGGTGGAGGTGACTTCCTTCGCACCGCTGTTGAGCAGCTTCTCCTGGATACGGTCGACCGCGGCGTCGATCTGCTCGACGCTCACCGGCCGCTTGCGCAGCGCCAGCGCCATCGAGGCGCGCAGCTTGGGCAGCTCGAACTCGGCGCGCGTGCCGTCCTTCTTGACGACGGACGGCAGCGCGATCTCGGCACGCTCGTAGGTGGTGAAGCGCTTGTCGCAGTGCGTGCAGCGCCGCCGCCGGCGGATCTGGTCGCCCTCGTCGGATTCGCGGGTCTCGACGACCTGCGTGTCGACGTGGCCGCAGAACGGGCAGCGCATGCCGAACCTACCGGCCGCCGCCGAGCCGCCTCAAGGCGGCCGGGCACCGGGGGCAGCGAAGGCGCGAAGCGACAAGCATGGGGGCTGTCACCGATACACGGGGAAGTCGCGCGTCAGCGCCGCCACCTTGGCGCGCACCGCGGCGATGTTGGCCTCGTCGTGCGGCTTGTCGAGCACGTCGGCGATCAGGTTGGCGGTCAGCCGGGCCTGCTCTTCCTTGAAGCCGCGCGTGGTCATCGCCGGCGAGCCCAGGCGGATGCCGCTCGTGACCATCGGCTTCTGCGGATCGTTCGGGATGCCGTTCTTGTTGCAGGTCATGTGGGCGGCGCCGAGGATGGCCTCCGCTTCCTTGCCCGTCAGGCCCTTGGGGCGCAGGTCGACCAGCATCACGTGGCTCTCGGTGCGGCCGCTGACGATGCGCAGGCCGCGCTGAACGAGCGTCTCGGCCATCGCCGCGGCGTTCTTCACCACCTGCTGCTGGTAGGTCTTGAACTCGGGCGACAGCGCCTCCTTGAAGGCCACCGCCTTGCCGGCGATCACGTGCATCAGCGGCCCGCCCTGGATGCCGGGGAAGATCGCGCTGTTGACCTTCTTGGCGATCTCCTCGCCGCGCATCAGGATCAGGCCGCCGCGGCCGCGCAGCGTCTTGTGCGTGGTCGTGGTGACCACGTCGGCGAACGGCACCGGGTTCGGGTAGACGCCCGCGGCGATCAGGCCGGCGTAGTGGGCCATGTCGACCATGAAGTAGGCGCCGATGGCCTTGGCGACCTTGGCGAAGCGCTCGAAGTCGATGCGCAGCGCATAGGCCGAGGCGCCGGCGATGATCAGCTTCGGCTTGTGCTCGTGTGCCGGGCGCTCCATCGCGTCGTAGTCGATCTCTTCCTTGGCGTTCAGGCCGTAGCTCACCACCTTGAACCACTTGCCGCTCATGTTCAGCGGCATGCCATGGGTGAGGTGGCCGCCTTCGGCCAGGCTCATGCCCATGATGGTGTCGCCCGGCTGCAGCAGGCCGAAGAACACGCCCTGGTTGGCCTGCGAGCCGGAGTTCGGCTGCACGTTCGCGAATTCGGCGCCGAACAGCTGCTTGGCGCGATCGATCGCCAGCTGCTCGACCACGTCGACGTTCTCGCAACCACCGTAATAGCGCTTGCCCGGGTAACCCTCGGCGTACTTGTTGGTCAGCTGCGAGCCCTGTGCGGCCATCACGGCCGGCGAGGCGTAGTTCTCCGAGGCGATCAGCTCGATGTGATCTTCCTGGCGCTGGTTCTCGCGCTGGATGGCGGCCCAGATCTCGGGGTCGACGTTGGCAACGGTGGAGACAGTACGGTCGAACATGACGGCAGTCCTTGACAGCAGAGGTTCCCGGCGCAGGTCGCGCGTGACGCGACCGCAGGGCTGCCCAGGCGAACGGCGGATGCGATGGCCGAAAGCGTCGGCCACCGACCACGCTTCCCGGTGGTACACCACCTCAGGGCCCGGGGCGGGGCCGCATCGCCAGTCGCGCGGTGGCGGAAGTGTAGCGGAGGGTCGCCGGCGGCTCAGTGCAGCAGGGCGACCTGCTCGGCGGTCTCGGCACCGTCGGCCGGGGCCTTGGCCGGCTGTGTGGCGTTGCGCTGGGCGGCGGAGGCCGCCGGGGCCGGCAGCGACACCGGAATCAGCGCCACGTTGGCCGGCACGGTCTTGCCGGCGGCGACCATGCGCAGGTTGTTCTGCTCGGCCAGCACCTTGCCGGCGTAGCCGCCGTCGTCTTCGAGATTGGCCGCGCCGACGCGGTAGCGCAGTCCGGCTTCGAGGCTGCCCGCGCGGGCGATGCATTCCTTCAGCACCTGCACGCCGACGCGCAGGTTGGTCACCGGGTCGAAGGCCGCATGGTTGCCGCCGAAGGGCTCGTACTTGTCGTCGTGCACCTTGGTCATCACCTGCATCAGGCCCTGGGCGCCGACGCTGCTCTGCGCGAACGGGTTGAAACTCGACTCGACGGCCATGATGGCCAGGATCAGCGTCGGATCCAGCCCGGCGCGCTCGCCGACGTGCCGGGCTTCCTGGACGAGGCGGCTGATCGGCTCCGGCGCCACGCGGTAGCGGCGCGAGATCCACAGCGCCACCGCGGCCTGCTGGCGGCTGAGCTGCTTCGGGTCGGCCGCCGTGGCGCGGCTGATGGCGTCGGGCTCGCTGAGCTGCTGGGCCAGCAGCTCGGCCGGCTCGGCGCGCGCTTCCTGGCGGGCCTGCAGCCAGCCCAGGGCCTGCGTTTCCACCGCATGGCGCAGTTCCGGCTTGCCCAGCGCGAACAAGGCGGCGGCCACGATCAGCAGGCCGATCAGTGCCAGCATGTTGTGGCTGACCTCGAGCAAGCCCTGCCCGACGTCCTTCAGGAACACCGTGGCCGACTCGCCGATGGCATCGCGCACCTTCGAGGCACGCGTGAGGCATCGCTTCAGCGTCGTCATGTCACTCCTTTCGCACCGCCTTCCCCGGAGGGCCCTGCGCCGGTGGCGCCGGGGGCGACGGTGATAATCGTTGACCGGTCTGGAGATGCCGTCTTGCGCGGCGTGTCCCGGCGGAGATTCGGATCGCGTCCGATCGTGGCAGCGGCTCGGCTGCCCTTCTATCCCTGCACCGAGGGCCTGGGGTAATCCCGTAGCGGTGCAAACGGCGCGAATTCTAGGAAGCCATTTCATAACCGGTCAAGACTAAGAACTTGATCCTTAATTACGATTTCGTATGAAATACCGGGATCTCCGTGAGTTCGTGGCGGGCCTCGAGGCGCTTGGCGAGCTGCGCCGCGTGGCCGAGCCAGTCTCCGTGCGGCTGGAAATGACAGCGGTCAGTGACTTCGTGCTGCGTTCCGGCGGCCCGGCACTTTTTTTCGAGAAGCCCGACGGTTACAAATTCCCGGTCCTCGCGAACCTGTTCGGCACACCGCGCCGCGTGGCGCTGGGCATGGGTGCCACCGAGGTGAACGAGCTGCGCGACGTGGGCCGTCTGCTGGCCCGGCTGAAGGAGCCGAGCCTCCCAAGGGCCTGAAGGACACCGGCCGCTTGTTACAGATGGCCAAGGCGATCTGGGACATGAAGCCGGCCAGCGTGCGGCAGGCGGCGTGCCAGGAGGTGGTGCTGGAGGGGGCGGACGTCGACCTGACCCGGCTGCCGGTGCAGACGTGCTGGCCGGGCGACGCCGGCCCCTCATTACATGGGGGTTGGTGGTCACACGCGGCCCGCAGGGCGGGCCGAATGCCCGCGCCCGCCAGAACCTGGGCATCTACCGGCAGCAGGTGATCGGTCGTCGCCGGTGATCATGCGCTGGCTCGCGCACCGCGGCGGCGCGCTGGACTTCCGCGAGTTCGCGCTGGCCAAGCCGGGCCAGCCGTTCCCGATGGTGGTGGCGCTGGGCGCCGACCCGGCCACCATCCTCGGCGCCGTGACACCGGTGCCCGACACGCTCTCTGAATATCAGTTCGCCGGCCTGCTGCGCGGCAGCCGCACCGAGGTGGCGGAGACCGGGCAGGGCGACGCCGGCGTGATGCTGCAGGTGCCGGCCAGTGCCGAGTTCGTGCTCGAAGGCAGCATTCCGCCGGCGGAGAAGGGATGGACGGGCGTCAGCGAGCACGGCGTACCGCTGAAGGAAATGAACGGCTACCTGCATGCCCTCGAAGGCCCGTTCGGCGACCACACCGGCTATTACAACGAGCAGGACTGGTTCCCGGTGTTCGAGCTTTCGCGCATCACCCACCGGCGAGACCCGATCTATCACTCCACCTACACCGGCAAGCCGCCGGACGAGCCGGCAGTCCTCGGCGTGGCGCTGAACGAAGTCTTCGTGCCGATCCTGCAGAAGCAGTTTCCGGAGATCGTCGACTTCTACCTGCCGCCCGAAGGCTGCAGCTACCGCATGGCGATCATCAGCATCCGCAAGGCCTACCCGGGCCATGCCAAGCGGGTGATGTTCGGGCTGTGGAGCTTCCTGCGCCAGTTCATGTACACCAAGTTCATCGTGGTGACCGACGACGACGTCGACATCCGCCGCTGGGACGAGGTGATCTGGGCCATCACCACCCGAATGGATCCGGTGCGCGACACCACGCTGGTGGAGAACACACCGATCGACTACCTCGACTTCGCCTCGCCGGTGAGCGGCCTGGGCGGCAAGATGGGCCTGGACGCCACCAACAAGTGGCCGGGCGAGACGCAGCGCGAATGGGGCCGCTCGATCCGCATGGATGCAGCGGTGGAGCAGCGCGTGGCCGGCGTGATCGCGCAGATCATGAAGCCGGTGGCCTGACAAGAGGGAACACGATCGCTTCCGGCGCTTGAAGTCGGCGGGCGCGTCGCCTAGGTTTGGGAAGCCTGCAGACGCAGGCGCAACCGATGGCGCAGTCCCTGCGCGCCAGGAGCCCCGGACCATTTACCTCCGGAGCCCCACCCGGCGGCGTCAGCCGCCCGCCCCTCCCACCTCTGGTCGGGAGGGGTTTGTCTTTCAGGGCTCAGCGCGTCGGCATCAGCAGGCCTTCGTGCACGGCCACCCGCTCCAGCGCCTCCTCGAACTTGGCGCGGGCGGACGCGGCCACGCCGGCCGGGTAGGCGTGCAGTTCGGCGTCGGCCGGGCTGCGGTTGCGGCACTCGGCGCTGTAGGCCTCGAAGTGGGTGAGCTGCATGAGGATCTCTGCGACGTGGCGCGGGCACTCGCAGGCGATGGTCGACGACAGCCCGGCGATATCGGCGAGCGCCGCATCGTCCCAGCGTCGCGGCGGCACCGGTTCCCCGGGCTCAGGGCCGGCAGCGGTGCGCGCGGCGTGCCGCCGGCCGTGCCCTCGAGCCACTGCCCCAGCGCCGCATCGGCCAAGGGCTCGCGCAGCAGCGCCACGCCGGCGGAGGCCAGCCGCTCGCATACCGTCTCGGAAGCGAAGCGGTACACCGCGGCCGTGCGCACCGTCTTCAGCGCGGGTGCGGCCACCTGCAGATCCGACAACCGTGCCGGGTGCAGCGTCGGCGCCTGCACGAGCAGCAGGTCGACTGCCGTCTGCCCGATACCGGCCGCCGCTTCGGCTGCATCCTTGAACGGCCCCAGGATCTCGAGCGCGCCGGCGAGCCGTCGGCGCACGCTCGGCCGCATGAGCCGCCGGCCGAGCGACTCGCCGACCACCACAACGCGCCAGCGCGCCAGTGCCGGCTGCGGTGCGGCTGCGAGCGAGCCGGTCACCGCGTGTGCATGGGTGGCTGCCACCTCCTGCAGCTGCGCCATGTCCAGTCCTGCCAGGCTGCCGATGGCGTGCCCGTGCTCGGTCAACTGCTTGAGCAAGGCGATGCGGCGCACATCGGCGGCCGAGTAAAGCCGCTGGCCGCTGGGCGTCAGCGCGGGAGAAGAGAGCTGGTATCGCCGCTCCCAAACTCGCAAGGTGGCCACCGGCATGCGGACCATGCGGGCCACCGCGCCGCTGCGGTGGCGCGGTTCATCGTCTGGGATCGGAAGCGGGATCGACGCCATGATGTACTGCCTATGAATCGTTATTGACGCGGATTATCGGAGAGGAAGCGGGGTCAATGAAGACTTTGACGCGAGTGTGACGCGTCAATGCGTATGCTGCAGCGCATGCACTCCTCCAACCCTCCGAAGCGTGTGGCCGTTGTCGGCGCCGGGCTGGCCGGCGCGGCAGCGGCAAGCCGCCTGGCCGAGGCGGGGCATGCCGTGCAGGTGTTCGACAAGTCACGCGGCCCGGGCGGGCGGCTGGCCACGCGGCGCGCCGAGTGGACCGACCGGCAGGACGCCGCCCGCACGACCCGCCTCGATCACGGCGCGCCTGGCTTCACGGTGAGTGATGCACGTTTCGCGGCCGCCGTGGAGCGGGGCGTCGAGGCCGGCTGGCTGGCACCGTGGTCACCGACGCTCGCGCCGGCCAGCGAGCCCCTGCCGGGGCACGGGCCGCACTTCACCGTCGTCCCGGATCTGCCCCGGTGGTCGCGCGAGCTGCTGTCGGGCATTCCCTGCGCCTGGAACGCGCCCATCGAGGGCCTGCTGCGCGGCGGCGGGCGCTGGCGGCTGCGCAGCCGCGGGACGGTGTCGTCCGACGAATTCGATCTGGTGGTGCTGGCGATTCCACCGGTGCAGGCCGCGCCGCTGCTCATTCCGCACGCACCGGGCTGGGCACGCACGGCGGCGAAGGTGGCCATGCAGCCGTGCTGGACGCTGATGGGCATCAGCGAGCCCATGCGCCGGGCGCTGGAATGGGATGCAGCACGACCGCCGGCCGGGCCGATCGCCTGGATCCTTCGCAATGAGACCAAGCCCGGCCGCGAGCGCCGAGAGGACGAAATCCACTGGGTCGTGCATGCCCGCGCCGAGTGGAGCGAACAGCGGCTCGAGGCCCCGGGGACGAGGTGCAGGACGAACTCGAGGCGGCACTCGACGAATGGGTGGGCGAGGCGCTGCGCTGGAAGCATGCCGTCGTGCACCGCTGGCGATACGCGCTGCCGCCGTTGGTGCCGGTCGAGTCCGCACACCTGCACTGGTGGGACCGCGTGCAGGGGCTGGGCGTCTGCGGTGATTTCCTCGGCGGCCGCGGCGTCGAGGGGGCATGGCTGTCGGGCACCACCCTCGCCGAAGCGGCGATGGCGTCATTGGCCGGCAGTCGCGGGCGCGGCGCCTCCTCCGGTGCCGACACTCCGGCGGAGGCCGCATGACGCGCAGCACGCATGGGTTTCGCGGCAACAAGGCCGCGCTGCCCAGCAAGCCCTGCGTGGCGTGCGGCCGCCCGATGAGCTGGCGCCGCGCCTGGGCGAAGAACTGGGCCGAGGTCAAGTACTGCTCCGACCGTTGCCGCGCTGCGCGGGGGCCCATGGCTGAGCTCCGTTCGCTGGTGATCGTGCTCGGCGATCAGCTCGACCTCGAGGCTGCCGCCTTCGACGATTTCGATGCCGGGCAGGACGCTGTGTGGATGGCGGAAGTGGCCGAGGAGTCCACCCACGTCTGGTCGAGCCAGTCGCGCACCGCGCTGTTTCTCTCGGCGATGCGCCACTTCGCGTTGGCGCTGCGCGAAGCAGGGCGGCCGCTGCACTACGTGGCGCTGGACGATGCCGGCAACCACGGCACCCTGTCGGCGCAGTTGCAGGCCGACATCGAACGGCTGCGCCCGCAGCGCCTGGTGATGACGGCGCCGGGCGACTGGCGGGTGCTGCAGGCCCTGCGTGGCGTGGCCGAGGCCACCTGCCTGCCGCTGGACATCCGCGAGGACCGTCACTTCTTCTGCAGCGTGCGCGACTTTGCCGCCCATGCGCGCGGCCGCAAGTCGCTGCGGCTGGAGTATTTCTACCGCGAGCAGCGCGTGCGCCACCGCGTGCTGATGGACGGCGACCAGCCGATCGGCGGCGAGTGGAACTTCGATGCCGACAACCGCGAGCCCTTCGGACCCGAGGGACCGGGCCGCGTGCCGCCGCGCAGCCGCTTCGAGCCCGATGACGTCACGCGCCGGTCATCGCGCTCGTGCGCGAGCGCTTCGGCGATCACCCCGGCTCGCTCGACGAGTTCGCCCGGCCGGTCACGCGCGAAGCGGCGCTGCAGTCGCTCTACCGCTTCATCGACGAGCGGCTGCCGCGCTTCGGCCGCCACCAGGATGCGATGTGGCCCGGCGAGCCGTGGCTGTTCCATGCGCACATCGCAGCGGCGCTCAACCTGAAGCTGATCCACCCGCGCGAGGCAGTGGCGGCGGCCGAGGGGGCCTTCCACGCCGGCAAGGCGCCGCTGGCGAGCGTGGGGGCTTCATCCGCCAGATCCTCGGCTGGCGGGAATACGTGCGCGGCATCTACTGGACGCAGATGCCGGGCTACCTCGAGCGCAACGCGCTCGAGGCGAACGAAGACCTGCCGGCCTGGTACTGGAGCGGCGAGACCGACATGGCCTGCCTGCGCGACGCGATCACGCAGACGCTGCAGCACGGCTATGCGCACCACATCCAGCGCCTGATGGTGACGGGGCTGTTCGCACTGCTGTACGGCGTCGATCCGAAGCAGGTGCACGGCTGGTATCTCTCGGTCTACGTCGATGCGGTCGAGTGGGTGGAACTGCCGAATACGCTGGGCATGAGCCAGTACGCCGATGGTGGGCTGATGGCCAGCAAGCCCTACGTGGCCACCGGCAAGTACATCGAGCGCATGAGCCCGCATTGCAGCGGCTGCCGCTACGACCCGGCGCAGCGCGCCGGCGAGCGCGCCTGCCCGTTCACCACGCTGTACTGGGAGTTCCTGATGCGCCACCAAGCCGTGCTGGCGAAGAACCCGCGCATGGCGCTGCAGGTGAAGAACGGCGCGCATGGATGCCGCCCAGAAGGCGGCGGTGGCGGAGCGTGCGGCGGCGATCCGCCGCGGCGAAGTGGGAGGGCAGAAGAATGCATGAACAGTTCTCGCCGACACTCGCGGCCGCACGCGCCCGCATCGCGGCTGTCCGGCCCTCGGCCTACGCTGCCACGCGCAACCGCCTCGACGGTGCGGTCAGCGGCCTGTCGCCGTACATCACGCACGGCTTCGTGTCGTTGAACGAGGTGCTGGCCGGCGTGGCCGCACAGCACCGCCTCGATGCGCAGCACAAGTTCGTCTACGAACTCGGATGGCGCGCCTACTTCCGGCACGTATGGGCGCACCGCGGCAGCGACATCCTCGAATCGCTGCATGCCGGCGTGCTGCCGGAGGCCTCCTATGCACGTGAACTGCCCGCCGACATCCGCGAGGCGCGCACCGGCGTGCCGGCCATCGACCGTGCCGTGCGAACGCTGTACGCCACCGGCATGCTGCACAACCATGCCCGCATGTGGCTGGCCAGCTACGTGGTGCACCTGCGCAAGGTGCACTGGCGCGCCGGCGCCGACTGGCTCTATGGCCACCTGCTCGATGGCGACCTCGCCAGCAACCACCTGAGCTGGCAGTGGGTGGCCGGCACCGCCAGCCACAAGCCCTACCTGTTCAATGCCGAGAACGTGGCGCGATATTCGCCGGCGGCCTGGCACAGCACGGGCACGGTGATCGACGCGAGCTACGAGGCGCTGGAGGCCATCGCGCGTTCACCGCGCCGGATGGGTGGTGGCCTGCATGCGCCGGGCGTCGGGGAACCTGCGCTGTCCGCCGAGCCGCCGCCGTGGCTGGACTGCCAGTGCCCGATGCGGCGCACGTGCGCGGCAGCGATGTATGGCTCGTCCATCCCTGGAGCCTCGGCGCGCTGCCGGACGATCCGCCCCGCGGCACGCGGGTGATCGGCGTCTTTGGCGCCGAGTTCCATCGCGGCTGGCGCTGGAGCGATCGGCGCTGGCGCTTCGTCGGCGAGCGCATGGCCGAACTGGTGTCGCTTCGCTGGTTCGGCGACTCCCGCACGATCGGTCAGGCGCTGGCCTCGGCGCGCAGCGTGCGCAGCCTGGCCGAACCGCACCTGGCACCGTGGCTCGAACGTTGGGCCGACCTGGTGGAACCGCCGTCGCTCTTTCCGGAGGTTCCGCGCCGCTGCGATTCCTTCTCGCAGTGGTGGACCCGCGCGATGCGTGGCATGCACTCGGTGGATGACCTCCTCGGTGTGGACACCGCGCAGACCCTGGAACTCTTCGCATGAACGACATCACCCTGATCACCGGCGCCAGTGGCGGCATTGGCGGCGCCCTGGCGCGGCAGCTGTCGGCCCAGGGGCGGCGCGTCGTGGCCGTGGGGCGCGACGCTTCGAGATTGGCAGAGATCGATGCCGCCCTGCGGGTGGTGGCCGACACCACGACGCCGGAAGGCGCGGCGCTGGCGATGGCCGCCACGCGCGAGGCCTTCGGCGCCGCGCCGGCACAGCTGGCCCACTGCGTCGGCAGCACGCTGATCGCGCCGCTGCACCGCACCAAGCTCGATGCGTACCGCGAACTGATGCGCGTGAACGTCGACAGTGCCTTCTTCATGCTGCAGGCCTGGATCGCGGCGCTGGAAGGCCAGCCGGGCGCCGCAGTGTTTGCCAGCTCGGTGGTCTCGCGCATCGGCGTGGCCAACCACGAGGCCATTGCCGCGGCCAAGGGCGGCGTCGAGGCGCTGGTGCGCAGCGCCGCGGCCACCTATGCGGCACAGGGCGTGCGCGTCAATGCGGTGGCGCCGGGCATGACCGAGACGCCGATGACCGCATCGATGCTCAAGCTGCCGGCGCTGCGCGAGGGCGCCGGCAAGCAGTACCCGCTCGGCGGCGTGCAGAGCGCCGCGCAGGTGGCCGAGGTGATGGCCCGGCTGCTCGGCGACGGCGCCGCGCGCGTCACCGGCCAGGTGATCCCGGTGGACGGCGGCTTCACCAGCGTGCGGCCGCTGGTCAAGTGAGGCGGTGAGCGCGCCCACCGCGCTGGTCTGGTTCAAGCGCGACCTGCGCCTGCGTGACCACGCGCCACTGGCCGGGGCGCAGCGCTTCGAGCGCTCGCTGGGGCTGTTCATCATCGAGCCGGAGTGGCTGGCAAGCGCCGAGTGCGATCCGCGGCATGCGCGCTTCCTGCTCGATGCGCTGGCGCCGCTGCGCGACGATCTCGGCGCGCGGGGTCTGCCGCTGCTCGTGCGCGTGGGAACGGCCACGCAGGTGCTCGCCGAGCTGCGGCGCGAGACAGGCTTCACCCATCTCTTCAGCCACGAGGAGACCGGCCCCGGCTGGAGTTATCAACGCGATCGCGCGGTGGCCGCTGGTGCCGCGCCGAAGGCATCATTTGGCAGGAGTTCGCCCAGACCGGTGTGGTGCGGCGCCTGCGTAGCCGCAGCGGCTGGGCGGCGCGCTGGGCGCAGCGCATGAATGCGCCCGAGGCGCGGCTCGACGGCGGCTTCGCCGGCATGCCCGGGCTGCTGCCGTCGCCGCTGCCGACGCTGGCCGATCTGGGCTTTCGCGGCGCCACACCGGCCGTGCCGCCCGCCGGCGAAGCTGCCGCGTGGCCGATGCTGCAGGGCTTCCTCGCCGGCCGCGGGCGCGACTACCGCCGCGCGCTGTCGAGCCCCGTCACCGCCGCCCAGGGCTGCAGCCGGCTGAGTGAGCACCTCGCCTTCGGCACGATCTCGATGCGCTGCGTGCACCAGGCCACCGAAGGCGCGATCCGCGCCACGCCCGACCGCACGCTGGCCCATGCACTGCGGGGCTTCAGCGGCCGTCTGCGCTGGCACTGCCACTTCATGCAGAAGCTGGAGGACGAGCCCGAGATCGAATTCAGCAACTTCGCGCGTGCCTGCGACGGCCTGCGCGAAGACGCCTTCGACCGCGAGCGCTTCGAGGCTGGTGCGAAGGGCGCACCGGCTTCCCGATGGTCGATGCCTGCATGCGCCAGCTGCGCGCCACCGGCTGGATCAACTTCCGCATGCGCGCGATGCTGGTCAGCTTCGCGGCCTACCACCTGTGGCTGCACTGGCGCGAGCCGGGGCTCTTCCTGGCCGTGCAGTTTCTCGATTTCGAGCCGGGCATCCACTGGAGCCAGATGCAGATGCAATCGGGCACCACCGGCATCAACACGCTGCGCATCTACTCGCCGGCCAAGCAGGCGCGCGACCACGACCCGACCGGCGAGTACGTGCGCCGATGGGTGCCCGAGTTCGGCACGCCGGCCTACCCGAAGCCGATCGTCGACGAGCGTGCCGCGCTCGCCTTCGCGCGTGAGCGGCTGTTCGGCCTGCGCGGCCAGGCGCAGGCGAAGCGCGAGGCCGATGCCATCCAGGCGAAGCACGGCTCGCGGCGCAGCGGCCTGCCGCCTTCGGGCATGAAGGGCCGCCGCACGAAGCGGCCGCCGGTGGGCCAGGGCGAACTCTTCTGAGCCTGCGGCGGGACCGCGAAGGCCACGCCGGCGCCAAGGCGAGCCGAGCTGGCCTATCGTCGCGCCCTGCACACAACCCCACAGGAGAAGACCATGGCGCAATGGCGACGCAAGGGCGCGGACGACGTCTATGCCGTCGAGGAGATCGAGGCACGGCTGAAGGACCAGCTGCCGCAGTGGTACTACGAGGAGGGCTTCATCCGCCGCAAGTACAAGACCAGCGGCTGGAAGTCGACGCTGATGGTGGTGAACACCGTCGGCCACCTCGCCGAAGCAGCCTGGCACCATCCGGATCTCACCGTCTCGTATGCGTTCGTGATCGTGAAGCTGCAGAACCACGAGGCCAAGGGCATCACCGAGAAGGACTTCGCGCTGGCGGCGAAGATCGAGGACGTGCTGATGTGGCAGCCCGGCAAGGAAGAGGGCGGCGCGCTGCAGGGCACGCCGGACGACCCGCGCTTCAAGTACATCAAGTACGACTAGAGCCCCCAGTCGCTTCGCTCCTGCCCCCGGGGGCGCCGTCCGGCTTGGGGCGGCCCGGCGCCGGACACCGACCCCGTCAGCGGCAGCGCAACAGACTGTCCCCCATTCGGAACATCCCGCCGGCCGGATGACGGGCCGGCGCGGCCCGGCGCGGCGGAACGGGGCTTGCTACCTGAGGCCGTATGCTCTGGCCGATCGACGCTCCGCCCCCGCCCGCCATGGCCTCCCCGACCCCTTCCGCGCCGCGCACCGAGGTTCGCGCCGGCGCGGGTGTTCGCATCCATGCGGCGGGACGGCTCCACCTCGGCTTCCTCGATCCGTCCGGTACGCTGGGCCGTCGCTTCGGCAGCATCGGTCTGGTGATCGACGGCTTCGAAACCGAGCTCGAGCTGCGCCGTGCCGACCGCGACGCGCTGCGCGCCGACGGCCGCGAGGCCGAAGCCGAGCTGCCCCGCGCCGCCGAGCACCTGCGTGTGCTGCGCGAGCGCAGCGGCCGCACCGAGCCGCTGGCGCTGCACCTGCGCCATGTGCTGCCGGCGCATGCGGGCTTCGGATCGGGCACGCAGCTCGCGCTGGCCGTCGGCCGGGCCTTCGCGCAACTGCACCGGCTCGATCTCGACACGCCCACGCTCGCCCAGTGGCTCGGCCGCGGCCTGCGCTCGGGCATCGGCATCGCCGGCTTCGACACCGGTGGCCTGCTGCTCGACGGCGGGCCGGGGCGCGATGGCAGGCCGGCGCCGCTGCTGTCGCGCGTCGAGCTGCCGCCCGACTGGCGCGTGATCGTGGCGCTCGATCCGCGCTCGCGCGGGCTGTCGGGCGAGCAGGAGCGCGCCGCGATCGCCAGCCTGCCGCCGCTGCCGCAGGCCGCCGCCGCCGACATCTGCCACCAACTCCTGATGCGCGTGCTGCCCGGCGCGGCGCTCGATGACTTCGCCGCCTTCGCCGCCGGCCTGAACCGCGTGCAGCAGCTGCTCGGCGACCACTTCGCGCCGGCGCAGGATGGCAGCGCCTGGACCAGTGCTGCGGTCGCCCGGCTGATGCGCTTCTGGGGCGAGCAGGGCGCCGATGCGGCCGCGCTCGGCCAGAGTTCCTGGGGGCCGACCGGCTTCGCGATCGTGCCTTCCGCGTCGGCTGCGCAGCATCTGATCGATGCCGCACGCGCTGCCGGCGCGATCGATGCCGCCCTCGATCTGCACGTGGTCACCGCGCCGCGCGGCGCTCAGCTGACCCCGCTCGACGCGCGCTGAGCGCGCCCCGACACCCCATTTCCGGAGACGACGACCGCCATGGAACGCCCCTACATCCTGCACATGATCACGCCGGGCAAGCAGATGAGCCCGTTCGACATCAACATGGCGGCCGACGCCGGCTACCAGATCATCGTGCCGTACTGCGAGGCCGACATGAAGAGCGTGACGGCGCTGACGCAGGACGCGATCTTCTCGCGCGGCCCCAAGGGCGTGGCGCGCACCGGCATCTTCATCGGCGGGCGTGATGCACTGGTGGCGGCCGACATGCTCGAGCAGTCGGTCAAGGCGATGGTGCCGCCCTTCGTGGTGTCGGTGATGGCCGACCCGAGCGGCTCGTTCACCACCGCCGCGGCGATGGTCGCCTGCGTCGAGGCGGCAGCGAAGAAGAAGCGGCCCGACGGCCTGAAGGGCCTGCGCATCGTCGTGCTCGGCGGCACCGGGCCGGTCGGCCGGATCGCCGGCGTGCTGGCCGCGCAGGCCGGTGCCGACGTGGCGCTGTCCAGCCGCAACGGCATCGACGTGGCCGAGGAAGCCGCGCAGCAGACCGGCCAGCGCTTCGGCGTGACGATCCACGGCATCTCCGGCGGCGACCGCGCGGCGGTGCGCGCCTCCATCGCCGATGCCGACGTGATCCTCGCCTGCGCCGCCGCCGGCGTGCAGGTGGTGTCGGCCGAAGACCTCGGCCATGCGAAGAAGCTGATCGTGGCGGCCGACGTCAATGCCGTGCCGCCGGAGGGCGTGGCCGGTGTCGGCGTGATGGACGATGCCAAGCCGCTGGCCGGCACCGGCGCGGTCGGCATCGGGGCGCTGGCGATCGGCAACGTGAAATACCAGACCCAGCACCGGCTGCTGGTGCAGATGCGCGACAAGCCGAAGTCCGTGCTCGGCTTTGCCGAGGCCTTCGCGATGGCGCGCGCCTTCCTCGCCGAGTCGGCGGGCAAGACGGGCTGAGCGCGTGCTGGCGCTGGCCGCGCTGTCCGCCCGTGCGCTGGCCGAGGCGGCAGCGAACGAGGGCCTGCGCGCCGTGGCGCTCGATGCGTTCGGCGATGCCGATACGCAGCGCGTGGCGTGCGAATGGCGCGCCATCGGCGAGGCTGGCTCGCTGAACATCAATGGCGATCGCTTGATCGACGTTCTGTCTGCACTCGCAGAGCGTGGCGACGTGCGCGGCTGGATTGCCGGCAGCGGTTTCGACGGCCGGCCCGATCTGCTCGAACGCGGCGCCGCCCTGCTGCCGCTGATCGGCACCGCCGCCGGTGACGTCCGCCGCGTGCGTGACCCGCGGCTCTTCTTTGCCGAACTGGATCGCCACGGCATCGGCTTTCCGCCAATCCGCTTCGATCGGCCCGAGACGCCCGAAGGCTGGCTGCGCAAGGACGCGGGCGGCTGCGGCGGCTGGCAGGTGCGGCGGGCGAGGCATGGCGACGGAGGCGGGCCCGGCGTCTACTGGCAGCGCGAGCGAAGCGGTACGCCTCACTCGGCCACCTTCATCGGCAACGGCGTCGATGCGGTGCTGCTCGGCATCAACCGGCAAGGCGTGCGGGCCATCGGCGAGCGTCCCTTCGTCTTCTCGCGCATCGCCGGGCCGGTGCCGGTGAGCGAGGCGGCGACACGAGAGCTGGCGGCGATCGTGCGGTTGCTGGCCGGCGCGTTCCGCGTGCGCGGCCTGGCCAGCCTCGATGTGCTGCTCGAGGGCGACCGTCTCGAGGTGCTCGAGCTGAACCCGCGCCCGCCGGCGAGCCACGGCGCTCTATCCGCGCGTGGGTGAAGCCGGCGTGTTGAGCGCGCACGTCAAGGCCTGCGAGCAGGGCATGCTGCCCGATTCGCAGATCGGTGACGGGCGCGTGCGCGGCGTCGAGATCCTGTTCGCCGAGCGCACCTTCGAAATCGATGCGGCGTGCGCCGAGGTGCTTGCTGCGCTGCCCGGCGCCTGCGATCTGCCGCGCGCCGGCACTCGCATCGCCATCGGCGATCCGCTGTGCAGCGTGCGCGCCGAGGCGGTCGACGAAGCGAGAATGAACGAACAACTGGCCGCGCGCCGCGATGCCGTGCAGGCCCTTTTCGGAGACGAACGATGAGCGACCATCCCGCAGCGCTGGCCGGCTGTGCCCTCAGCCTGAATGCGCAGGTTCAGCCCTGGGTCGAACGGCTCGTGCGCGAGGCCGATGCGCTGCGCGTGGCGGTGCGCCGCGATGACAGCGGCGCGTGCATCGTCGATGCCGGCATCGAGGCGCCGGGCAGCATCGCCGCGGGCCTGCTGATCGGCGAGATCTGCCTTGGCGGCTTCGGCCGGTGGCGCTGACCACCGCGGCGCACGACGGCTGGCCGAGCTGGCTGGAGGTGCGCAGCTCGCAGCCGCTGCTGGCCTGCCCGGCCAGCCAGTACGCCGGCTGGAGCCTCGCGGCCAGCAAGGAAGAGACCGGCGGCAAGAAGTTCTTCTCACTGGGCTCCGGGCCGGCGCGAGCACTGGCCGCGAAGGAGAAGCTGTATGCCGAGCTCGGCTACCGCGACCGCGCCGACCGCGGCGTGATCGTGCTCGAGGTCGACCGCGTGCCGCCGCCGGTGATCGTGCAGAAGATCCTGCGCGACTGCAGCCTGCCGCCCGAAGGCCTGACGATCGTGCTGACGCCGACCAGCAGCGCCGCCGGCACCACGCAGGTGGTCTCCCGCGTGCTGGAGGTGGCGCTGCACAAGACGCACGAACTCGGCTTCCGCCTCGACCACGTGGTCGACGGCATCGCCACCGCGCCGCTGCCCGCGCCCAGCCCGGATGGTGTGGAGGCGATGGGCCGCACCAACGACGCGATCCTCTACGGCGGGCTGGTGCACCTGTCGGTGCGCGGCAGCGACGAGGCCGCGCGCGAGCTCGCCGCCAAGCTGCCTTCGCGCAACTCGAAGGACTACGGCCGCTCGTTCGCCGACATCTTCAAGGCGGTGGAGTACGACTTCTACAAGATCGACCCGGCGCTGTTCGCGCCGGCCGAGGTGTGGGTGAGCAACCTCGATACGGGCAGCAGCTTCCACGCCGGTGCGCTGAACATGGAGCTGCTGCGCGGACAGTGGCTGAACGAAGCGTGAGCGAGCGATGACGCGCATCGCCATCGCCACCGACGAGGTCGGCTGGCACACCCGCCAGCTGCAGGCGGCGTTGCGCGATCGCGGCGCGGTGGGGCGCTGCATCGATCTCGAAGATTGCCGCATCGATACCGGCGCCGCGGCACGGCCTGGTGATCCCCGGCTTCGGCACCGAGCTGCCCGAGGCGGTGCTGGTGCGCGGCATCGCCGGCGGCAGCTTCGAGCAGGTGACCAAGCGGCTGGGCGTTCTGCATGCGCTGCGCGAACTGGGGGTGCCCGTCTACAACGATGCGCGCGCCATCGAGCGCAGTGTCGACAAGAGCATGACCAGCCTGCTGCTGCATGCGGCCGGCGTGCCGACGCCGCCGACCTGGGCGATGGAATCGGCTGCGCAGGCGCAGCGCCTCGTGATGCGCGAGAGTGCCGCCGGCCGTGCGCTGGTGCTCAAGCCGCTGTTCGGTTCGCAAGGCAAGGGGTTGCGGCTGGTGGGCTGCGTCGATGGCGTGCACGTGCCGCTGCCCGCGCTCGACGGCGCGTTTGGATCGCTGGCCTACCTGCAGCGATTCGTCGCGCCGATCTCGTCGCCGGGCTTCGACTGGCGCGTGCTGGTGATCGGCGGCCGCGCGGTCACCGCGATGAAGCGCGTCAGCAAGCATTGGGTCCACAACGTCAAGCAGGGTGCTCGCTGCGAGCCGGCCATGCTGACGCCGGCGCTCCGCAAGATCGCCGAAGCCGCCGCGCACACGCTGGCGATGGACTACGCCGGCATCGACGTGATTCCCGAAGGCGACGAAGCGACGTTGCGCGTGCTCGAAGTGAACGGCGTCGCGGCACGGCAGGGGCTGCAGCGGGTGACGCCGTTCAACATCGCGCGCGCGATCGTCGACGACCTGCTCGACCGCCGCCTGCCCCAGGCGCGCGGGGGCGTGCGCCGGGCATGACCGGAACGCGCGATCTCTTCCTGCGCGCCTGCTGGCTCGACGTGGCGGTGCGCAAGCCCGGCAACGTCAGCGTGTTCTCGCCGGGGCACCGCATGCAGGCCGAGCAGTTCGTGGCCAGTGCCCGTGCAGCCGCCGGCCCGCTGCTGCAGCCGGGTGCGCGCATCGGACAGCGCATCGAGGCCGCGATGGAAGCCACCTTGCAAGCGGTCGGCTGCAACACCAACCTCGGCATCCTGCTGCTGTGCGCGCCGATCGCCGCGGCGACCGAGCGCGAAGGCGCCTGCGCCGATCCGGCGGCGCTGCGGCGCGCGCTGCACGTGACGCTGGAAGACCTCGACATCGACGACGCCCGCGCGGCCTATCGCGCGATCGCGCGTGCCAACCCCGGCGGTCTGGGCGATGCGCCCGCGCAGGACGTGCACGACGAGCCCACGCTGGGCCTGCGCGAGGCGATGGCACTGGCCGCCGATCGCGATCGCATCGCGCACCAGTACGCGCACGGCTTCGCGGATCTGTTCGACCTTGGACTGGCCCATCTCCCCGCGGGTTTGCCCTGATGTCCGGCGCCCCCGGGGAGCCTGTCGATGCGGCCACGGCACGCGCCGTGCAAAGGGTTTTCCTGGGGTACCTTGGTGCCTTTCCCGATTCACACATTGTTCGCAAACACGGCGAGGCCGTGGCACACACTGTCATGGCCGCGGCGCAGCGCTGGCTGGGCGCCGAAGTGCCCGCCGACGACGCCGGCTTCGCCGCCTGGGACGAATCGCTGAAGGCGCAGGCCATCAACCCCGGCACCAGCGCCGATCTCACCGTCGCGACGCTGTTCCTCGCCGGGCTGCTGGGCCCGACGTGGCATGGAACGTGATAGCGTGAACCTCGCGCTGCGCCGAGGGCCAGTGTGTCGACGACCCAGAATCATTCACAGGAGATAGAAAAGCCATGGCAAAGATCGATCGCATGATGGTTGGTGAATCGCTCGTCGGTGACGGCAACGAAGTTGCGCACATCGACCTGATCATCGGGCCGCGCGGCTCGGCGGCCGAGACCGCCTTCGCCAACGCGCTGACCAACAACAAGGACGGTTTCACCTCCCTGCTGGCCGTGGTCGCCCCCAACCTGCTGTGCAAGCCCGCCACCGTGATGTTCAACAAGGTGACGATCAAGGGCGCCAAGCAGGCCGTGCAGATGTTCGGCCCGGCGCAGCGTGCCGTGGCGATGGCCGTGGCCGACAGCGTCGAGGACGGCACGATTCCCGCGGCCGAGGCCGACAACGTGTTCGTGTCGGTCGGCGTCTTCATCCACTGGCTGGCCGAAGACGACAAGAAGATCCAGGACTACAACTACCGCGCCACCAAGGAGGCGATCGCTCGCGCGGTCGCCAACTCGCCCACCGCGGCCGAAGTGGTGGCCAAGAAGGGCTCGGTGGCCCACCCGTTCCAGGCGAAGTGAAGAGAGCGGCGCACCCGCGAGGGTGCGTCAGGAGAGAGGGTTGAGATTGCCGACCGGTTCGCCGGTCGGTTTTTTCATGGGGCCTCAGCGATTGCCGGGGACCATGCCGCTGCCGATCAGCTGCAGCACGGCGGCGCCGCGATGCGCCGCGTCGCTCTGCGGCGCGAAGCGCTCGATCTGCACGCCGACCGCCTGCACGTCGTCGAACTTGCGCGGCTTGACCACCTTCACGCGCACCCAGCGGGCGCCGAACTCGCCGATCAGGATCTCGGCGATGGTCTCGGCGAAGGCTTCGAGCAACTGCACCTTGTGTTCGGCAAGCAGCCGCTGCAGCCGTTCGCGCACGACGCCGTAGTCGATGGTGTCGCCGATGCGGTCGGTGTCGCAGGCGCGCGAGCGCACGAGGCCGGCGTGCAGGTCGATCACGATCGGCTGCGGGCGGTGCAGTTCGCTGTCGTGGATGCCGATCACCGTCTGGCCGGTGAAGCCCTCGATGAAGATCAGGTCCATCGGTGCGGCATCCGCCGAGGCCGATGGCGCGGCGACGAAGCCGGTGCTCAGGGCGTTGAGGGAGGTCAAGACGGTGTCTCCGGTGATGGGCGGTTTGCGCGGCGAGGCAGCAAGTTGCGCGCCCACGGCAGGTTACAGCAACCGTGGTTTACCCGGTGCGGACGCCCGGGCGGGATGTCCACAATCAGGAATTGTTCCCGAAACGCTGGGGCCCGGCCCCGGAGGCAGCGATGACCTTGACGATGCGTGAAGCCCACCGGCATGCCGACCGGATCCTGGAGCTCGTGCGCAATGGCGTGCAGCAGCAGGCCAACGATCCGGTGGCGCAGTCGTGGAGCCGCTGCCTCAACGAATACCGCCTCGATCCGGCACGGCCGTGCGAACCCTCGTTCGTGGCCCGCGTCGAGCTCGAGGAACGCCGCGCGCGCCGCGCAGACGTGATCGCCTGCGCGCGCTACGAGATGACCACGCTGTACCAGCAACTCGCCGACGCCGAGGCGGCGGTGGTGCTGACCGATACCGACGGCGTCATCGTGCACATGGTCAGTTCGCCCGAATTCGCGGCGGAAGTCGGCCCGCTGGGCCTGCGCGTCGGCGGCACCTGGAGCGAGGCCGCGATGGGCACCAACGGCATGGGCACCTGCACGGCCGCCGGCGGGCCGGTGTCGGTGCGCAAGGAAGACCACTTCTTCAACGAATTCACGCAGCTCACCTGCTCGGCGGTGCCGGTGTACGACCCGTCGGGCGAGATCGCCGCCGTGCTCGATGTGACCAGCCGCTCCAGCCTGATGCAGCAGCACCTTCTCGTGCTGCTGGGCATGACGGCGCGCATGATCGAGAACCGCCTGATCGACACGCGCTACCGCAACGCCCATCCGCTGCACTTCCACAGCCGGCCGGAGTTCGTCTACACGCTGCACGAGGGCAAGCTCGCGGTGGGCGATGACGGCCGCATCCTCGCCGCCAACCGCAGCGCACTGTTCCAGCTCGGCCTGCAGTCGATGGAAGACATCCGCGCGCGGCGCATCGAGGACTTCTTCCAGACTTCGCTGGAAGACATGCTGCAACGCAGCACCTCGGCCTCGTTCCATCCGGTGGTCACCTATCGCGCGAACGCGGCACTGCGCTTCTTCGCGGTGGCGCGCCGCCGGCGTCGGATGCCAAGGCGCCGCTGCTCGCGGGCCCCGGCGTGCCCGCAGGGGTCACCCCGGCGGTGCAGGCCAAGACGACGGCGCGCGCCGTGGCGGCGGCCAAGCCGGCCGCGGGCGCGACCTTCGTCGACGCGCGCCTGGTCACCTCGCTCGACACGGCGCGACGTGTCATCGCACGCCAGACCCCGGTGCTACTGTGTGGCGAAACGGGTTCGGGCAAGGAGGTCTTCGCGCGCGCGGTGCACGACGCCAGCCCGCACGCCCATGGCGCCTTCGTCGCCGTGAACTGCGCGAGCCTGCCCGAAACGCTGATCGAATCCGAGCTGTTCGGCTACCGCGCCGGCGCCTTCACCGGCGCGCAGCGTACCGGCCGCCGCGGCAAGATCCTGCAGGCCGACGGCGGCACCCTCTTCCTCGACGAGATCGCCGACATGCCGCTGGAGCTGCAGGCGCGGCTGCTGCGCGTGCTCGACGAGCGCCAGGTCACGCCGCTGGGCACCGAGGAAACGCACGCCGTCGACTTCCAGCTGATCAGCGCCAGCCACCAGCACCTGCCGACGCTGGTGCGCGAGGGCAAGTTCCGCGAAGACCTGTACTACCGCCTCGCCGGCATCGAGCTGAACCTGCCGCCGCTGCGCGAGCGCAGCGACAAGCGCGACATCATCCATGCGGTGCTCGCTTCCGAGGCCGGCGGTGCCGCCAGCCTGAGCGCCGACGCCGAGCGCGCGCTGATGGACCATGCCGGCCGGGCAACATCCGCCAGCTGCGCCACGTGCTGCGCACCGCGGCCGCGCTGGCCGACGGCAAGCCGATCACGCGCGAGCACCTGCCCTCGCTGCTGCATGCGCCGCTGTCGGCGCCGGCGCAGGCGCCCGCGCTGGCGGCACCGCGTGCCGCCGCGCCGGCAGCGGCCGCGCTGCCCGACGATCTTCCGGTCAAGCTCAACCCGATCCAGGCCAACGAACGCCAGGTTCTGCTCCAATTGCTCGAACAGCATCGCTGGAATGTGAGCAACGTTGCCAAGGCGCTCGATGTCAGCCGAAATACCCTCTACCGAAAGCTCCACAAGCTCCACATCGAGGTCTCGCACCCGGAGTGATGGGGCCCCCAAGACGCCTGCGGCGTCGCCCCCCGAGGGGGAGCAGCGGCTGGACCGGCAGAGCCGGATCCTGTCGCTGGCCCGGTGATCACAGCGCGCTCGCGTTTTGCCTGGTGCGTCACCGGCTCCGGCCACTACCTCGACGAATCGATCGCGCTCGCTCAGCGCCTGCCGGATCTCGACCTGTTCCTC
Source organism: Piscinibacter aquaticus (assembly GCA_007994965.1). Classification (GTDB taxonomy): domain Bacteria; phylum Pseudomonadota; class Gammaproteobacteria; order Burkholderiales; family Burkholderiaceae_C; genus Piscinibacter; species Piscinibacter aquaticus. Next base: position 1,164,865 of record VOPW01000001.1, read on the forward strand.
TCCGACGCGGCGGAGGAGGTGCTGCCGATCTACGGCATGAAGCTCGAGGAGCTGCGGCCGCGCTTTGCGCCGGGCTTTCGCCTCGTGCGCGACAAGACCGCCAGCGCGGTGCCGGTGGGCATGCTCTACGACGACGTCTATCACACGGTGGTGATCGCGCCGGCCACGAGCAACACGGTGGCCAAGTGCGTGGTCGGGATCAGCGACACGCTGCCCACCAACATGTTTGCGCAGGCCGGCAAGCTGGGCATTCCCGGCATCGTCTTCGCCTGCGACACCGAGCCGGTGGTGGTGACCAAGTCGCCGCACGACTGGGTGACGCTGCGCCCGCGCCGCCTCGAACTCGACAATGTCCAGCGGCTGCGCGAGATCGACTTCTGCGAGGTCGTGACCTCGCCGGCCGAACTGGAGGCCGCGATCGGCCGCCGGCTCGACGCCCTGTCCCTGGCATGGAACACATCCTCTTCCTGACCGGCCGGCTCGCGCAGCCGCAGCTGGAGAAGGTGCTGTCCGCGCTCACCGATGGGGCCGATGCGCCCTTCACGTTCGAGGTGCGCGAGATCGGCCTGCAGGTCGCCGCGCTGATGACGGCCGACATGATCCGCCGCCGCGTCGAGGCGCCGGTCCAGGCCGATCGCCTCATCGTGCCCGGCCGCTGCCGCGGCGATCTCGATGCGCTGGCGGCGCACTACGGCATCCCGGTGCAGCGCGGGCCGGAGGAGCTGAAGGACCTGCCGCGCTTCTTCAACCGCGCGGCCCGGCCGGTGGACCTGAGCGAGTACGAGGTGGCGATCTTCGCGGAGATCGTCGATGCGCCGCGGCTCATGGTCGACGCGATCGTGCAGCGCGCGATGGCGCTGAAGCGCGATGGTGCCGACGTGATCGACCTCGGCTGCCTGCCCGAGACGCCATTTCCGCACCTCGAAGACAGCGTGCGTGCGCTCAAGGCGGAGGGGTTCGCGGTCAGCGTCGACTCCGTCGATCCGCAGGAACTGCTGCGCGGCGGCCGCGTCGGCGCCGACTACCTGCTGAGCCTGACGATCGACACGCTGTGGGTGGCCGACGAGGTGGCGAGCACGCCGGTGCTGATCCCGAAGACACCGCACGACGAGGCTTCGCTGCATGCCGCGATCGACGCGATGGCCGCGAAGGGCCGGGCCTTCCTCGCCGACCCGATCCTCGATCCGATCCCGTTCGGTTTTACCGCCTCGATCGTGCGCTACCACGCGCTGCGCGCCCGTTACCCCTTGGCGCCGATCATGATGGGCGTGGGCAACCTGACCGAGCTGACCGAGGCCGATACCAGTGGCATCAATGCGCTGCTGTTCGGCATCGCGGCCGAACTCAATGTGGCGGCGGTGCTGACCACGCAGGTCAGCGCGCATGCGCGCCGCGCGGTGCGTGAGGCGGACTGGGCGCGGCGCATCATGCACGCCGCCGCGCGGAACCAATCCTTGCCCAAGGGCATGAGCGGCGCGCTGATGACGGTGCACGACAAGCATCCGTTCCCCGACACGCCCGCCGAGATCGCCGCCATCGCATCTCAGGTGCGCGACCCCAACTTCCGCGTGCAGGTGGCCGCAGACGGCCTGCATGTCTACAACCGCGACGGCATCCGCACTGGCACGCGCGCCTTCGACCTGTGGCCGCAGCTCGGGCTGGAGAACGACGCCTCGCATGCCTTCTACATGGGCGTGGAACTTGCACATGCGCAGATCGCCTGGCAACTCGGCAAGCGCTACGTGCAGGACCAGCCGCTCGATTGGGGCGCGGCCGTCGAGCGCGAGGCCGAGAACCTCGACGCCTGGTGTGCGCCGGGCACGACACGCTCTGTGCCGCCGAAGAACGATTCCTGACGATGAACGACCAGATCTTCGAGACCGTGGTGACCACGCAATCGCCCGAGGGCGTGGCCCACATCGCACCGATGGGCGTGCGCTACCGTGCGGGCCGCATCGTGCTGATGCCGTTCAAGCCGTCGACGACGCTGGCCAACATCGTGGCCACGCGCCACGCGGTGCTCAACCTGATCACCGACACCCGCGTCTTTGCCGGCTGCGTCACCGGCCGCAAGCAGTGGCCGCTGCTGCCGGCCGAGGCCATCGCCGGGCAGCGCCTCGCATGCGCGCTGCACCACATCGAGCTGCAACTCGAAGAACACGCCGACGATCCGCAGCGTCCCGTGCTGCGCATGGCGCGCGTGCACGAGGCCAGCCATGCGCCCTTCATGGGCCTGAACCGCGCGCAGGCCGCGGTGGTGGAGGGTGCGGTGCTGGTCAGCCGGCTGCACATGCTGCCGCCGGAGAAGATCGACGCCGAGATGGCCTACCTGCAGATCGCCATCGACAAGACCGCCGGCGCCGGCGAGCGCGAGGCCTGGGGCTGGCTGCAGCAGGCCGTGGCAGCGCATCGAGAGAAGGTCGGCGCGCAATGACGAGGCTGCTGATCAGCGTGCGCAGCGTGGCGGAAGCGCTGCTCGTGGCCGAGGGCGGTGCCGATTTCATCGACCTGAAGGAGCCGTCACAGGGGCGCTGGGCGGGTTGCCTGCCGGCACGATCCGCGACATCGTCGCCGCGCTGCGCGATCGGGGCAGCGCGCTGCCGGTCAGCGCCACGATCGGCGACGTGCCGATGCACGAACTGGACGGCATCCTCGCGCGCGTGGCCACCGTGGGCGATTGCAGCGTCGACATCGTCAAGGTCGGCATCGAGCGCACGCCGGCCGCGGGCGCGGTGCTGCGCGCGCTGGCCGCCTGCGGCCGGCCGCTGGTGCCGGTGTTCATCGCCGACCGCGGGCTCGACGAGCGCGCGGTGGCGCTCGCGCTGTCGCTCGGCTTTGCCGGCGTGATGGTCGATACCGCCGACAAGCGCGCCGGCAGCCTGTTCGAGGCGCTGCCGCTCGAGAGCATCGAACGCTTTGTCGCGATGGCCCGGGAGGCCGGCGTGATGGTGGGAGTGGCCGGGGCGCTGCGCCGCGAGCAGGCGGCGCGGATCGCACGGCTGCGGCCCGACTTTGCCGGCTTCCGCAGCGCGGTCTGCGCCGGCGAGCGCAGCGGTGCGCTCGATGGTCAACGGCTGCGCGAGCTGGTGGCCGCGATGCGCGTGGCCGAGGCGACTCAGGCGTCCAGCCGTACCTCGCCGATCAGCATCGACCGCATGCGCGCCAACTCGGCGCGGTGAACCAGGTCGATCGGGAAGTTGGCGCCGGCCGCGATGCTGGCAAAGCGCTGATCGAGCACACCGAGCTCGCCGAGTTCGGACAGGCTCGCCACCGGGTCGACGGCACACGACTTCACCACCACCAGCCGCTCGGCATTGAGCCGGCGCGCCAGATCGAGCGCGATGCTGTCGGAGGTCATGCCCCAGTTGGCATCCGGGCCCGGGCGGTCGCGAAGGGCGTCATAGGGCAGCCACAGGGCGGTGTGCCCGCCGCGCATCACTGGTGCACCTCGGCCACGGCTGCTGGCCAGTTGCAGTGCCGGCTGCAGGCCGTGCGCCATGTAGGCCGTCTGCGCCATCGCCAGCACCGCCATGTTGTGCGCCGGCACGTCGTCGAAGTGCCACTGCGATTGCGCGCGGCGCACCTCGTCGGCGAAGCTGCCACCGCCGCACACCACCGTCACGCGCCCGCCGCCGAGCTGTACGAGCAGCTCCAGCCACTGAGCGAGCAGCGGGTCGCCGTTGAGGCTGCCGCCGAGCTTGACCACCCACATCAGGCCGTCTCCCTCTGCAGCTGCTGCGCGAAGAGCGAGGCCACGGCCACCGCCGGCGCGCCCACCTGCACCCAGCGGTGCAACTCGTCGCCCGGCGCACCGGCCACGGCGGCCACGTCGTCGGCGTAGCTGGCCAGCGCCCAGCCGGCCGGCAGCAGCCCGGGGGCGAGGAAGGCGCCGCAGCCGGCGGCGACCAGCACCGCACCCTGGCCGAGGTCGTGCAAGGCGATCACGCGCGCCAGCTGCTCACGCAGTTCGGCCAGCTGCGCTGCGCGCCACGCCCGCGCGAAGGCTGCCCACTGCGCGGCACTGCCGTCGCGCTCGTCGAGCCCGATCATGCGGGCCAGGCGCGCGCGTGTGGCGGTCGTCCTTGGCCGCGTTGTCGGCGCTCGGGTGCTGGTCGTGCGCCGGATCGAGCTCGCCGGTCAGGCGGTAGACATCGGCGGTCGTCGCGAAGAACTCGTTCATCACGTTGTGCGGCACGCCCTTCCACTCGATGCGGCGCGCCAGCGCGCACAGCGGCGTTCGGGCGACGCCGTGGTAGACCAGCTCGCCGGTGGCCAGGCGGTGCGCATCGCTGCGGCTTTCGGTGACCACATGGCCCCGGCGGAAGGCGATCACATCGGTGGTGGTGCTGCCGATGTCGAGCAACAGGCCCTCTCGCGCGGGCAGCGCCATCGACGCATGGCGCGCCGTGGCCAGCCAGTTGGCCGAGGCGATGTGCTCCCAGTGCGCCGCCGCTTCCTTCGCGACGGGCCAGGCTGCGTCGCCGGCGAAGAAGCGCGGGGACGGCAGGGCCGCGGCCAGTGCGCGGCAATGCGCTGAACGCCGGCCTCGCGATGCTCGAACAGATCGACCATCTCGCCGGTCATCGTGACGGCATGCGCTCGCGTACCCAGATCGGGCCAGCGCAGGCGCGCGGCCGTCAGCGCGGCATCGAGCCGGTCCAGCCCCTGCCACAGCGCACAGGGCCACTGCGCCGCATCGACGATGCGACCGTCCTCGAGCCGCGCCGCCTTGACGTGCGCGCCGCCGACGTCCCAACCGATCACCGCGGCCTCAGGCATCGATGCGCTCCAGCCGCTGCATCGCCAGCACCTCGCGGGCAAGGTTGCGCTGCAGCCGGTTGGACAGACCCACGTAGGCGCAGGTCAGCCGCGGATTGATCTCGATGATCACCGGCCCGTGGCGCTCGCTGGCGACCACGTCGATGCCGACGAAACCGCGCAGCCCGGGCAGCGCCGCGGCCACGCGCGCGGCGAGCGTGGCGAAGCCGCGCCAGCGCGCCGAGCCGTGCGGCAGCACGTCGACCTCGACGCCGTCGTAGCGCAGCGAACCGTCGGGCAGCGCGACGATCTTCTGGCGGTTCACGCTGAGCAGCTCGGCTGGCCGAGCTCGCACAGCAGCGACAGGCTCAGCGCCTCGCCGTCGATCCAGGGTTCGAGGCAAGCGCTTTCGCCGCGTGCGTCGCGTGCAGCGAGATCGGTTTCTGCGCCGAGCCGGTTGGCATGCAGCTGCGTGGCCACGCTGCCGGCGCCGTCGTCGGGCTTGACCACCCAGCGCCTCGCGCCGGCGGCATGCGTCCACGGCGTCGGCAGCCCGTTCGCGAACAGATGGCGCAGCGTGGCCGACTTGCTCGAGGCGATGGCGATGCTGCGCGCATCGCAGCCCAGCCAGCGCGGCGCGCCGATGGCGCGCTCGAACTCGGCGAGACAGCCGCCGGTCTCCGGCGCCACGACCCAGGCGAGATCGTGGCCGGCGGCCAGGCGCGTGGCGAAGGCCAGCGGCGTCTCGCCATCGCTCGGCACCGCCTCCGCCGCGCCGGCCGGCAAGGCCCCGGCGCGGTCGCAGGTGGCCGCGGTGACGTCACAATCGCCGCAGGCCAGCAGATCGGTCACCAGCGCATTGCGCATCGCCCGGCCCTGCGGCATCAGCACCTCGGTGGCCGCGGCATCGCCGTCGACCAGACCGCCGCCGCTGAGATACTCGAACACGAACACCTGCATCACCGCCCCGTCCCTCGCCGAGCCGCCGATACCATGCAACTCATCCCCGTGATCGACCTCATGCACGGCCAGGCGGTGCGCGCGATTCGCGGCGACCGCGCATCGTACCGGCCGGTGCAGTCGACGCTGTGCGAAGGCAGCGATCCGGTGACGGTCGCGCGTGCGCTGTGCGCGCACTGCGATGCCGGGCGGCTGTACGTGGCTGACCTCGACGCTCTGACCGGCGGGCAGGCGCAGGTGGCGGTGCTGCGGCAACTGCTGCGTGCGCTGCCGCAGCTGGAGCTGTGGGTCGACGCCGGATTTGCCGATGCGAAGGCGGCCCAGGATCTGCGCGACGCGCTCGGTGCCGAGGCCGCGCGGGTGGTCACGATCTTCGCCAGCGAGTCGCTGCGCTCGCGCGAGGATCTGGCGCGCTGCTGTGCCGACCGCCGCGCCAGCGTGCTGTCGCTGGACCGGCGCGACGGCCGCCGGCTCGATGCGGCCGGCTGCTGGGAGGCACCTTCGCTCTGGCCCGAGCGCGTCATCGTGATGACGCTGGAGCGCGTCGGTGCCGATGCCGGGCCGGACCTCGACACCCTGCGCGAGGTGCAGGCGCGTTCGCCGGCGAGCCGGCTGGTGGGCGCCGGCGGCATCCGCCACGAGGCCGACCTCGTCGCTGCCGCCGCAGCCGGCGCCCACGCGGCTGGTGGCCAGCGCGCTGCACGACGGTCGTCTGCCGCCGGTGCGCCGATGAGCCGCCTTCGGCGTGAGGGGTCGCAAGCACATGGAGCGCTCGCCTTCACGATTCGTGCCACCGCCCTGGCGGGGTGGCAGGCGGTTGGCGCCGACGTTTCCGAAACACTGTGTGGCAGTTTTGGCCGTGGCGGTTGCGTCGTGCCGCGGGTTGGCCCGGTGTCCGCGAATGGCACATCGCTTGCGTGACGGAGCACCCATGAGTTCATCCGAGACGCCCGCCGCGGCCTGGACCTGCCCCTTCTGCCCCCTGGCCTGCGACCATGTCGGCGTGCGTGTCGGTGGCGCTGCTGAGGGCCTGCAGCTCGTCGGCGGCCCGTGTGGCCGGGCGAGTGCCATGCTGGCGGGCTTCGGCAGTGCGGTGCCGATGCCCCTGGCCGAAGTCGATGGCCGCGAGGTGACGGTCGATGATGCGATCGGCGTGGCCGCCCAGCGCCTGGGCGCGAGCCGCCAGCCGCTGTTCGGCGGTCTCGGCACCGACGTGGCCGGCATTCGAGCGCTCTATCCGCTGGCCTGCGCCACCGGCGCGATCTGCGATGCCGCCCCGGGCGAGGCGCTGATGCACGGCCTGCGCGCCCTGCAGGACCGCGGCCAGTTCACCACCACGCTGGCCGAGGTGCGCACGCGTGCCGATGTGATCGTCTTCGTCGGCGGCCTGCCGCTGCCCACCGCGCCGCTGATCCGCGAGCGCATGGGCATCGGCGATCCGCAGGTGGCGCAGCGGCACGTGGTGCTGCTCGGCCCGAAGCCGGGTGACGACGCGGTGCTGTCCACCTGGGCCGGCGCAGGGGTCAGCGTCGAAGTGCTGCCGCTCCACGGCGATCTGTTCGACACCGTCTCGCTGCTCGATGCGCTGGTGGCCGGCGCCCCGCGATGACGGCAGCCGCGGTGCCCGCGGGCCTGCGCGCACTCGCCGAGCGGCTGCGCGCCGCGCGCTATGCGGTGATCTCGGGCTCGACCGCCAAGCTGCCGGAGCAGGGCGCGTTGATCGTCGAAGCGCTGTACCGCATCGTCAACGAGCTGAACCGCAGCACGCGCGCCGCGGCGCTGTGGATCGGCGGCGGCAACGGCGTGGCCACTGCCAACGGTGTTCACGGCTGTCGGGCGTGCCGCTGCGATCGCGCGCCGGCCCGCGTGGCCTGGAGCACGAGCCGCTGCGCTACGGCAGCCTGCGGCTGATCGCGCAGGGCGCCGTCGATGCGCTGCTGTGGGTGGCGAGCTTCGATGCCGAGTCTGCGCCGCCGGACAACGCCTTGCCGATGATCGTGCTCGGCCATCCGGCGCTGGCCGGACGCTGCCGCCGCGCCGGCAGCATCTTCATCGCGGTGAGCACGCCGGGCATCGGCTCGGCCGGTCATGTGTTCCGCACCGATGGCACGGTGCTGATGCCACTGCGCGCGGCGCGGCCCGATGGCCTGCCCACCGTCGCCGCGGTGGCGCAGAGGCTGCTGGCCGCGCTGCCCCACAGGAGCGCCGCATGAGCGCCACGCTGATCCGCGGTGGCCGCGTGGTCGACCCGGCGAACGGCATCGACGCCGTGCGCGATCTCGTGCTGCGCGACGGCCGTATCGCCGCGCCCGTGCCGGGCGAGCGCTACGCCGAGACCATCGACGCCAGCGGCTGCGTCGTCATGGCCGGTGGCATCGACATGCACACCCACATCGGCGGCGGCAAGGTCAACCTCGCGCGCATGCTGATGGCCGAAGACCACCGCGACGGCGTCAATCCGCTGGCGCTGCCCGACAACCTGATCGAGCTCGCCTCCTGCGGCAGCTGCGCGCCCGGCACGCTGGCCACCGGCTATCGCTACGTGGAAATGGGCTACACCGCCGCCTTCGAGCCGGCGATGGTGCCGAGCAATGCGCGCCATGCCCACATGGAGATGGGCGACGTGCCGGTGCTCGACCACGGCGCCTACGTGATGCTCGGCAGCGACGAGCTGTTCCTCGAACTGCTCGCCCAGGGCGGGCCGGATCTGAAGAACTTCGCGCAGATCCGCGACTACACCGCCTGGACCATCAACGCCAGCAAGGCGATGGGCGTGAAGGTGGTGAACCCGGGCGGCATCTCAGCCTTCAAGTTCAACCAGCGCAAGCTCGACGTCGACGAGCCGCATGTGCGCTGGCAGGTCACGCCGCGCCGGTGGTGCATGCGCTGGCGCGTGCGCTGAAGGAGCTCGGCGTGCCGCACCCGCTGCACATCCACGGCAGCAACCTCGGCGTGCCGGGCAACATCGGCTCGACGCTGGACACCATCGCCGCGCTCGAGGGACTGCCCGCGCACCTGACGCACATCCAGTTCCACGCCTACGGCACCGAAGGGCCGAAGAAGTTCTCGTCGGCGGCGCTGCAGATCGCCGAAGCGGTCAATGCCAACCCGCAGATCAGCATCGACGTCGGCCAGATCATGTTCGGCCAGACCGTCACCGCCTCGGGCGACACGATGCGCCAGCACGCGCAGTCGGATCTGGCCAACCCGCGCAAGTGGGTCGGCGCCGACATCGAACTGATGGCCGGCTGCGGCGTGGTGCCGTTCCGCTACCGCGAGCAGAGCTACGTGAATGCGCTGCAGTGGGTGATCGGGCTGGAGATCTTCCTGCTGGTGAAGAACCCCTGGCAGGTGGTGCTGACCACCGACCATCCGAACGGCGGGCCGTTCACCAGCTACCCGCACCTGATCCGCCTGCTGATGGACCGCAGCTTCCGCGAGGAACAGCTCGCCAAGCTGCACCCCGACGTGGTGGCCGGCTGCGCGCTGAAGTCGATCAGCCGCGAGCTGACGATGGAGGAGGTGGCGATCATGACGCGCTCCGGCCCGGCGAAGCTGCTCGGCCTGACCGACCGCGGCCACCTCGCCGAAGGTGCCGCCGCGGACATCGCGATCTACCGCGAGCACGCCGACCGCGAGGCGATGTTCCGCACGCCCGAGTGGGTGTTCAAGGACGGCACGCTGGTCGCGCGCAGCGGCACGCTGCTGGCCACGCCGGTGGGCGGCACGCACTTCGTCGAGCCCGGCTACGACAGCGCGATCGAGAAGACGCTGCGCAAGCACTGGAAGGATCACGCGGCGATCAACTTCGACAACGTGGCGATCACCCACGACGAACTGTGCAGCTGCTGCAACGGCGGGCGGCTGCTGCCGGCGGAGTGCTTCACCGGCGGAGGTGAGGCATGAGCCTGATCCGCAATGGCGTGACCATCGATCAGACCTTCGCCGAGGCCTTCCCGATGAAGGCCACGCGCCTGGTCATCACCGCGCACACCCTCGAGTGGGCTCGGCATGCGGCGGTGGCCGCCACCGGCTTCGCCACCTCGGTGATCGCCTGCGGCTGCGAGGCGGGCATCGAGCGCGAACTGCCGACCAGCGACACACCCGATGGCCGCCCTGGCGTCGCGGTGCTGATCTTCGCGATGTCGGGCAAGGAACTGACCAAGCAGATCGAGCGGCGCGTCGGCCAGTGCGTGCTGACCTGCCCGACCACCGCCGTCTACGCGGGCATCGACGAGGGCGAGGCGGTGGCCCTGGGCAAGAACCTGCGCTTCTTCGGCGACGGCTGGCAGACCAGCAAGATGATCGGCGGCAAGCGCTACTGGCGCGTGCCGGTGATGGATGGCGAATTCGTCGCGCAGGAGACCACTGCGGTGGTCAAGGGCGTGGGCGGTGGCAACCTGCTGCTGCTGGCTCGCGACACCGATGCGGCGTTGGCCGCCGCCGAAGCCGCGGTGGCGGCGATGAAGAAGCTGCCCAACGTGATCATGCCGTTCCCCGGCGGCGTGGTGCGCTCGGGCTCCAAGGTGGGCAGCAAGTACCCGGCGCTCGGCGCCTCGACCAACGATGCCTTCTGCCCCAGCCTCGTTGGCCTCGTGAAGAAGACCGAACTGACGAGCGAGACCCGCTGCGTGATGGAGGTGGTGATCGACGGCCTGACCGATACCGACGTGGCCGCCGCGATGCGCGTCGGCATGGAAGCCGGCATCGCGCTCGGTGCGGCCGGCGGCCTGCTGCGCATCTCGGCGGGCAACTACGGCGGCAAGCTCGGGCCCTTCCACTTCCACCTGCACAAGCTCCTGGGAGAAGCGGCATGAGCGGCTTCACCCTGACGCTGAAAGCGTCGCCGACGCTGCGGCTCGACCTGCGCGGTCTCGTGCCGAACGCACTGGCCACGATGGATGCGGCGGCCGTCGCGGGCCTGCCGGTCGGGCACGGCAAGACGCTCGTGCCGCTTGGCGAATTCTTCGCTGTCGCGCCCCATGTCGATGACTCGTTGGTGCTGCAGGGCGACTTGACCCGCTGCGACTTCATCGGCTGGCAGATGGACGGCGGCTCGCTGATCGCCGAAGGGGCCGTGGGCGACTACGCCGGCGGCGCCATGAAGGCCGGCACGCTGACGGTGCGAGGCCACGCCGCCGATCTCGCCGCCTGCGAGATGAGCGGCGGTACGCTGATCATCGAGGGCAATGTCGGTGACTTCGCCGCCAGCACCATGCCCGGCAGCATGGATGGCATGCGAGGCGGCACGCTGGTCGTACGTGGCAACGCCGGGGCGCGCCTCGGCGACCGCATGCGCCGTGGCACCGCGCTGATCTTCGGCGACGCGGGGACTTCCTCGCCTCACGCATGGTCGCCGGCACGATCGCGCTGGCCGGCCGCGCCGGTGCGCACGTGGGCTACGGCATGCGCCGCGGCAGTCTCGTCTTCGCCGGCGCCGCGCCGCAGATTCCTGCCACCTTCGTGCCGGCGGTGGCCGGCGCGCCGGTATTCTGGCAACTGCTGTCGCGCGATCTGGCGCGGCACGGCGGTGCGTTCGGCTCGCTGGCCACGCGCGGCATCGATCGCCATCTCGGCGACGTGGCCGCGGGTGGCAAGGGCGAGCTGATCGTCGTGCGCTGAATCCCTTTTCCCTTCCTCTCTTCGAGAACCACAGCCATGAGCAACGACTACGTTTTCCATGCCGGCGAAGCCACCGTGCTGGCCGCAGAGGGCCAGTTCACCGATGCGATGCCCGAGATCCTGATCGGCCGCACCAACGGCCCGGTCGGCCAGGCCTTCGCCAACATGATGGCGCAGAGCAAGGGCCACACCGCGATGTTCGCGATCCGCGCCTGCAACCAGATGGTCCGCCCGGCGACGATCACGGTGCCGAAGGTCACGCTGAAGGACGTGGCCAACATCGACCTGTTCGGCGGCGTGGTGCAGAGCGCTACCGCCGATGCGGTGGTCGATTGCGTGGCCGAGGGCATCATCCCGAAGGCGCTGGCCAACGAGCTGTGCATCATCAGCCTGGTGTGGATCGACCCGCGCTGCGCGAAGGATCCGAACCTCGACAAGAAGGACATGTACCGCACCAACTACGAGGCGACCAAGCTGGCGATCAAGCGCGCGCTGAACAACGAGCCGTCGATCGACGAGCTGATCGCCAACCGCCACACGATCAAGCACGACATGGATGATTGGAGTTGACCCCCGGAGCGCTCGCGCGCTCCCCAGGGGGCGCCGCCAGCGGCCCGGCAAAGCCGGATCCGCGGCGGCCGCTTGATGGACCGAGACTCTCCATGATCTGTGCGCTGCTCGACGACCGCGACGCGACCGAGGCAAACCCAACCAGCCGGCTGTACACCGGCTTCGTGCGCGAGCACCGCAACGACGAGCCGGCCGGGCTCGACGCCACCTGGGCGGCGGTGGAAGCCGACCAGCGCGCCGGGCTGCATGCGCTACTGCTGGCCGACTACGAGTGGGGCGCGCGGCTGCTGAAGGCGGGGCACGAGCGGCTCGCGCCACAGGCGCAGGGCGCGCTGCGTGTGCTGATGTTCGAGCGCTGCGAGCGGCTCTCGCGCGAGGCCGCCACGCGCTGGCTCGACAGCCGGGCGGAAGCTGCCGGCCCGGCCGGCACGCTGGACCTGCGCGCGAGCGTCGACCGCGCCGAGTTCACCGAGGCGATCGCGCGCATCCACGAGGCGATCGCCGCCGGCGAGACCTACCAGGTCAACTACACCTACCGGCTGCACGGCCGCGCCTTCGGCTCGCCCTTGGCGCTGTATCGCGCGCTGCGCGCGCGGCAACCGGTGGCCTTCGGCGCCTACATCGTGCTGCCGCCGGGCGGCACGGTGACGCACGTGCTGTCGTGCTCGCCCGAGTTGTTCGTGCGCGCGCACGGCGGCCTCGTCACCGCGAAGCCGATGAAGGGTACGGCCTCGCGCTTCGCCGCGCCGGAGGGCGACAGCGAGACGGCGCGCCTGCTGTCGGAAGACATCAAGAATCGCGCCGAGAACCTGATGATCGTCGACCTGCTGCGCAACGACCTCGGCCGCATCGCGCAGACCGGCTCGGTGAAGGTGCCGGAGCTGTTCGCGATCGAACCCTACGCGACGGTCTTCCAGATGACCTCCACCGTGCAGGCACGGCTGCGGCCGGAGGTCGGCTTCGCTGATCTTCTTCGCGCCGTCTTTCCCTGCGGCTCGATCACCGGCGCACCGAAGCACCACACGATGCAGCGGATCGCGCAGTTCGAGCACGCCGCGCGGCCTGTACTGCGGCGCGATCGGCTGGGTGGATGCGCCGCGCGAGGGCGATCGCATCGGCGACTTCTGCCTGTCGGTGGCGATCCGCACCTTGACGCTGGGACCTCAGCAGCAGGGCGCGCGCGCGCTGACCCTCGGCGTCGGCGCCGGCATCGTGAAGGACAGCCGCGCCGACGACGAGTTCGACGAGTGCCGGCTGAAGGCGCGCTTCCTCACCGGGTTGGACCCGGGCTTCGAGCTGTTCGAGACGCTGCTGTGCACGGCGCAGGGCGAGTTGCCGTATCTGCAGCGCCACATGGCGCGGCTGACACGCAGTGCCGCGGCGCTCGGCTTTGCGCTCGATGCCGAGGCGGCGCAGCGGCTGCTGGCGCATGCGGCATCGGAGCCAGCGGGCGCTGCACGACGGCTGCGCCACGGCGCTGGCCCACGGCGGGCGCCTGACGCTCACGCAGGCCGCGCTCGCGCCCTTGCCCCCGGGCGACGTGCGCCTGCGCATCGCGCACGAGCCGCTGCCCGACGAGAATCCGCTGGCCGCCCACAAGACCACGCTTCGTGCGCTGTACGACCAGGGCGTGAAGGAGGCGGAAGCCGTGGGCGCCTTCGACAGCCTCTTCTTCAGCCAGAGCGGCTGGCTGGTCGAAGGCGGGCGCAGCTCGGTATTCCTGAAGCTCGCCGGCCGCTGGTTCACGCCGCCGGTCGCCGACGGCGCCTTGCCGGGCGTGATGCGCTCGGTGCTGCTCGCGGACCCCGCTTTCGCGGCGAGCGAACGCCGCCTCTCGCGTGCCGATCTCGAGGCCGCCGAGGCGATCGTGGTGTGCAATGCGCTGCGCGGTGCGCTGCCCGCGCGGCTGCTCGCGCCGGAGACGGTGCGATGAAGCTCGCGCTGTTCGACCTCGACCACACGCTGATCCCGTTCGACAGCGGCATGGCCTGGACGCGCCACCTGATCGCGCTCGGCGCGCTGCCCGCCGAAGCCGAGCCGCGCTACCTCGACTTCTGCCACCAGTACGTGGCCGGCACGCTCGACATCCATGCGATGCACCGCGAGGTGGTGCAGCCGCTGCAAGCCTTCGCTCCCGACCAGCTGCGGGCTGGCGTGATTCGTTTGCGAAGCAGATGGCAGGGGAGTCTCTCGCCCGCGATGCGCGAGGCCATCGAGCGCCATCGCGCCGACGGCCATCTCTGCGCCATCGTCACGGCCACCTCGCGGCTGGTGGCCGAGCCCTTCGCGCAGGCCTGCGGCATCGGGCACCTCGTGGCCACCGAGCCGGTGATGGTGGACGGCCGGCCCGACGGCGCCATCGCCGGGCAGCCCTGCTACCGCGAGCACAAGGTCAGCCGCGTGGCCGACTGGCTGGCCACCCTGGGGGCCCCGCGCTGGAACAGGCCGAGCGGTCCTGGTTCTACAGCGATTCGATCAGCGACCTGCCTTTGCTGCAGCGCGTCACCCATCCCGTGGCCGTGCGGCCCGACCCGCGCCTGCGTGAACTGTGCCTCGCGCAGGGCTGGTGCATCATCGATGACGTGTAAGTCGTCACCGCCGCACTCAAGTCGTGCACCGTTCCTGTCGATAGCGCTGGTCATCCGCGGGTCCTCGGCCCGCGCGCTGATGGGAGACCTTCGACATGGACTGGATACGCAACGTCAGCCTCGTGCGGCGGGTGGTGATCGGCTTCACGGTGATGGGGCTGTGGTGCGCCGCGCTGGGCGCTGCCGCCATCTGGGCGCTGCAGACTGGACGAACCGGCGCCGGCATGGCCATCGGCGCCGCGGCGGCGGTGGGCTGCCTGTCGGCCTGGCTGGCCGGCTGGGTGATTCGCGCCAGCATCAAGGAATCGGTGGAGTCGACGGTCGATGCGGTGGTGCGCATCGCCGGCGGCGACCTGGAGACGAAGATCGAATCGCCCGGCAAGGACGAGATCTCCTGGCTGCGCGCCGAACTCAATGGCATGCGCAAGAAGCTGCGCAAGATGGTGCTCGAGGTGCGGCAGACGGCCGACAGCGTCAACCACGCGTCCGCCGAGATCGCCTCGGGCAACGGTGATCTCTCGGCGCGCACCGAGAGCCAGGCCAGCGCGCTGCAGCAGACGGCGAGCTCGATGCAGCAGCTCGCGCAGTCGGTGCACCACAACGCCGAGAACACGCACAAGGCGCGCGAGGAAGTCACGCAGTCCAGCAGCGTGGCCGGCCGCGGCGCGCAGACCATGCAGGACGTGGTCTCGCGCATGAACGAGATCCACGCCAGCGCCACGCGCATCGGCGAGATCGTCGGCGTGATCGACGGCATCGCCTTCCAGACCAACATCCTCGCGCTGAACGCCGCGGTGGAAGCGGCCCGCGCCGGCGAACATGGCCGCGGCTTCGCGGTGGTGGCCTCCGAGGTGCGGGCACTGGCACAGCGCAGCTCGACAGCCGCGCGCGAGATCAAGGCGCTGATCAGCGACTCCACGACCAAGGTCGATGCCGGCTCCAAGCTCGTCAACGACGCCGGCCGCACGATGCAGGAGATCCTCGACAGCGTGAAGCGTGTGTCGACGCTGATCGGCGAGATCGCCGAGGCCGGCGAATCGCAGAGCAGCGGCATCGCCGAGATCAACCAGGCGGTCGCGCAGATCGACACGATGACGCAGCAGAACGCCGCGCTCGTGGAGCAGCTGGCCGCCGCAGCGCAGTCGCTGCAGGGTCAGTCGGGCCAGCTCACCAGCTCGATGGGCTCATTCCGCGTCGCGGCCTGAAGCAGCGGCGCCGGCGATCGCCGCGCGCAGCGAGGCCACGCGCTTGCGCGTGCCCGGGTGCGTCGCGGTGTCCTGCAGCGTGCCCTGCTGCATGAAGGCCGCGAAGGCATCCTGCGGCGAACGGCCGAGGCGGCGCAGCACCTGCAGCGCATAGGCATCGGCCTCGTACTCCTGGCGGTGCGAGGTGGCCGAGGCTTCGCGGCCGAGCGGGCCTGCCACCGGGTCAGTGGTCTCGGGTTTCACCTCGCCGGGAATCCAGTGCCGGTACACGGCGCCCATCTGCTGCCAGTGCTGGCTGGCCACATGGCCGAGCTCGTGCGCCAGCACGAACAGCCGCGCGCCCTCGGGCAGATCGGCCAGCGATTCGTGCGCGACCACGATGCGGCCATGCAGCGTCTCGGCCACCGTGCCGGCGCTGACGACGCGAAGCTCGGCGGTCAGGTCATCGGGTAGGTTGGCGCGCAGATGTTCGAAGCTGCGCCGGATGGCCTGCACCTTCGGCCCCTCGGCCGCCAGCGGCATGGCCTCCAGCCGCATCTGCTGCGAGCGCCGCAGCACGTCGACGATGTCTTCGGCTGCAGCCGGCCGCGCCAGCGCAGCGCCCAGAAACGTCAGCACAAACCACCGCATCGCGCACCTCCGTGGGGCGGAACAACGGCATTCCGCCCTTGGCTGTGCTGCATCGCAACAAGCGTGCCCGATTCAGGGTTAACCCTGAAATCCGTCACGGAAACGGCTCAGACCTGCAGCAGGCCCCACTGCAGCGCCACCAGCGTCAGTTCCGACTGGTTGCTGGCGCCGAGCTTCTGCTTGACGTGGTAGAGGTGCGTGCCGACGGTGCTCGGCGAGAGCTTCAGGTTCTCGGCGATCTGCGCCACGCTCTGGCCGCGCGCCAGCTGCAGGAAGACGGAGAACTCGCGCTCGGAGAGCATCTGCGCCGGGCTGGTCTCGCCCTTGACTTGCGCCATCGCCAGCGCGCGGGCGGTGTGCGCATCGACGTAGGTTTCGTGGCGCGACACCGCCGTCACGGCCGCGATCAGCGCCTCAGGCGCGCTGCGCTTGGTGAGGTAGCCCAGCGCCCCGGCGCGCAGCACGCGCTGCGGATGCGCGGTGTCTTCATGGGCCGACAGCGCGAGGATGCGCGCCTTCGCATCCTGCGCGACGATGCGCCGTACCGCCTCCAGCCCGCCCATGCCGGGCATCGAGAGATCCATCACCACCACGTCGGGCTGCACGCGCGGGTAGTCGGCGCAGGCCTGCTCGCCGGTATCCACCTCGGCCACCACCTCGATCTGCGAATCGGCCAGCAGCATGCGAAAGCCCATGCGCACCAGCGCATGGTCGTCGACGAGCATCACGCGGATCATGCGGTCTCCGGAATCAGGGGCAGGCGCACGCCGAGCTGCGCGCCGCGCGGCTGCACATTCTCCAGCGCCACGCTGCCATGCAGCGCCTCGACGCGCTCGCGCAGCCAGCGCAGGCCGTAGTGTCCATCGCGCGGCGCGCCGCCCTCGGGCAGGCCGCGGCCGTCGTCGCGCAGCGTCAGCGTCACGTCGTCGGCCGTGCCGCGCAAGGCCAGCGCGATCGACTGCGCTGGCCGTGCCGAACGGCGTTGGTGATGCCTTCCTGGGCCGCGCGGTAGAGCGCCAGCGCCACGTCGGCCGGCAGGCGGGCTTCACCGAGTGCCACCGTGCAGTCGAGCGCGAGACCGGCATGGCTGCGGCGCGTGCGCTCCGCCAGATCGGCGATCGCGTCGGCCGGCCGAAGTTGTCGAGAACGAGCGGCGTCAGCCGCGGATGATGCCGTGCATCGCGTCGTACAGCCGCGAGGACTCGTCGGCGATCAGCCGCGCCGCCTGCTCCGACTGCGGGTCGAGCCCGGCGCAGCGCTGCGCGATCGACGTCGCCATGCTGCGCATCGCGGTGACCGACTGGCCCAGTTCGTCGTGCAGCTCGCGCGCGATCATCAGCCGCTCCTGCTCGATGTGGTGGTCGATCCAGCGCGTGAGCTCTCGGCTGTCGGAGAGCTGCGTCTCGGCGCGCACCGCGCGGCGCTCGGTCTCGATGTGGCGCTGAAGCTCGCCGACCATGCGGTTGAAGGCCGCGCCGATGGCGCCGGCCTCGTGGCCGGGCAGCGGCGGCAGCGAGACGTCGAAGCGGCCGCGCTGCAGCGCCTCCAGCGCGCCGACGATGCGGCCGAACGGCCGCACGGTGCGGCCGACCAGCCGGGCCACCAGCAGGTTGACTGCCACCAGCAGCGCCAGCGCGGCGCCGACCAGCGTCACCGCATAGTCCCAGGCATCGACGGCCGCGCGCGATGCGTTCGAGCGCACCTCCAGCTTGCCGTCGGGAAACTCGATGGCCTGCACCGTCGGCGCCGGTGCGATCAGCGCCTCGAACCACTCCGGCGCGTCGCGGCCGGCCTTGTAGGTGGAGGGCGGCGAGCGGTACAGCGCTTCGCCGGACTTGTCGAACAGCGTGATGTCGTTGCTGCGGATCCGCCCGGTGCCCTGCAGGAAGCTGAGCATCGCCGGCGTGCCCTGCGCGGCGTAGAGCCACACCGTGCGGTTGAGCAGCTGAGACGCCACGCGGTTGGCCGCCACCACCTCCTCGTGCACCGAGTCGCGCATGCTGCGCAGCTGCAGCCCCAGGACGGCGGCAAGGAAGAGCAGCGTCAGTGCGCCGACGATCAGGTTGATCTTCAGGCGCAGCGTCATGCGGCTTCTCCGAAGTGGCCGTGCTCGGCATACGAGGCGAGGGCGGTCATCACGGCGGCGATCATCGCCGGGTGGCCGGCATCGTGGCCGGCGTCATCGACCCATCGCAGCCTGGCGTGCGGCAGGCGGCGCTGCAGGGCCTGCGCGCCCTCGGGCGGGCAGATGCGGTCGTCGCGGGCGTGGATCAGCTGTGTGGGCACCCGTGGCACCGCCTCGCAGCGCTCGAGCAGCGAGGGCGACTGCAGCCAGCAGCCGTGGCGCAGGTAGTGGGCCTGCACGCGCAAGCGGTCGATCTGCGCGGCCAGCGCGTCGCCCTGCGGCTCGGCGCCTGCGGTGCCGGCTCTCATCTGCTCGTGTCGCCACCACGCCAGCGCCGTGCGCTCGCGCTCGGCCGGTTCGGCGTGGTCGAGTCCCGTTGCCCGGTCGTCCAGCGACAGGGGGCCGAAGAAGCCGTCGATGTCCTCGCGCCGCGCGAGGAAGCTGGCGCGCAGCAGCAAGGCGGCCACGGCCGAGGGCTGATCGGCGACATGGGCCAGCGCCAGCGTAGCGCCCCAGGAACCGCCCGCCACGACCCAGCGATCGACGGCCAGAAACTCGCGCAGCCGGCGCAGATCGGCCAGCAGATCGGCCGTCGTGTTGTGGGCCGTACACCCCCGCGGCAGGCTGCTGCCGGCGCCGCGCTGGTCGGGGCAGATCACGCGCCAGCGCGCCGGATCGAACACGCGCCGCAGCAGCGGCGAGCAGCCTGAGCCCGGGCCGCCATGCAGAACCAGCGCGGGAATGCCGTCGGGCCGGCCGAATTCCAGCACCTGCAGCACATGGCCGTCGCCCACGTCGAGCGCATGCGTGGCCCACGGGGCGGCATCGGGGAAGAGGGCGTTCGCGCTCACGTATCGATGGTATCGGCCCGCCCGCTACACGCGTGCCCGGCGCCTGTCCACACCCCGGGACAAGCCGGAGGCCGATTGCAGATATTCATGAGGCCGGATTCATGGTGCGGGGCCTGTGCGTTGCCGGTATCGGCAGCGACCATTCAGCACGGGACGACGAGAACGTCTCCACGGCGACCACCCGGCGCCGTGCCACGCGATTGAAGGAGCTTTCCCATGCAATGGCAGACCCCGGCAGCCGCCGACTTCCGCTTCGGTTTCGAAATCACGATGTACGTCGCCGCTCGCTGAGCGATCGACCCGAGGCCGCCGCGCGTCAGACCGCACGCGGCGGCCTTCTTCATTCAACGCCATGCGCATCACCATCCTCGGTTCGGCCGCCGGCGGCGGTTTCCCGCAGTGGAACTGCAACTGCCGCAACTGCGCCGGGGTGCGACGTGGCAGCGTCCGCGCCAAGGCGCGCACGCAATCCTCGATCTTCGTGCAAGGCGACGCGGGGCTCGACGGCGTGCTGTTCAACGCCTCGCCCGACATCCTCGAGCAGATCCGCTCCAGCCCAACATTGCAACCCGGCCGCGCGATCCGCGACACCGCGATCGCCGGCGTGGTGCTGATGGATGGCCAGGTCGACCACGCCACCGGCCTGTTCATGCTGCGCGAGCGCGGCCGGCCGCTGCCGCTGTGGTGCACCGACCCGGTCCATGAAGACCTGACCACGGGCAACCCGGTGCTCAAGGTGCTGGGCCACTACTGCGGCGTGGATCGGCAGCGCATTGGCCTCGAAGGCGCGGCCTTCGAGGTGCCGGGTGCCGAGCACCTCTCGCTGCGCGCCTTCCCGCTGTCGAGCAAGGCGGCGCCGTACTCGCCGCACCGCGACAACCCCGTGCCCGGCGACAACATCGGCATGCTGATCAGCGACCGCCGCAGCGGCCGCAGCGCCTTCTATGCGCCGGGCCTCGGCGAGATCACGCCGGCGCTGTTCGACCTGATGTGCGGCGCCGACGTGGTGATGGTCGACGGCACCTTCTGGACCGACGACGAGATGATCGGCCTGGGCCTGTCGAAGAAGACCGCGCGCGACATCGGCCACCTGCCGCAAAGCGGCGCGGGCGGGATGATGGAGTGGCTGGACAGGCTGCCGAACGCGACGCGCCGCTTCCTCATCCACATCAACAACACCAACCCCATCCTCGACGAGGACTCGCCCGAACGCGCCGAACTGGCGCGCCGCGGCATCGTGCCCTGCGAAGACGGGATGACGATCGAGCTCTGAGATGACTTCTGCGAAGACTGCCGCCGCGTGGGACCGGGTCGAGTTCGAGACGAAGCTGCGCGAGCGCGGCCGCTCGTACCACATCCACCATCCGTTCAACGTGATGCTCAACACCGGCAAGGCGACGCCGGAGCAGATCCGCGGCTGGGTGGCCAACCGCTTCTACTACCAGATCGCGATCCCGATCAAGGATGCGGCGGTGCTGTCCAACTGCAACGACCGCGAGGTGCGGCGCGGCTGGATCCAGCGCATCCTCGACCACGACGGTTTCGAGATCGGCGGCGTGAAGGACCCGGGCGGCATCGAGGCCGGCTGCGCCTGGGGAAGCGGTGGGCCTCACGCGCGAGGAGATCGAGGACCAGCGCCACCTGATCCCGGCGGTGAAGTTTGCGGTCGACGCCTACGTCAACTTCGCGCGCCGCGCGCCCTGGCAGGAGGCGGTGTGCTCGTCGCTGACCGAGCTCTTCGCGCCCGAGATCCACAAGCAGCGCCTCGCCACTGGCCCGAGCACTACGGCTGGATCGAGCCCGATGGGCTGAACTATTTCCGCAACCGCGTCAGCCGGGCGCGGCGCGACGTGGAGCAGGGCCTAGCCGTCACGCTCGACCACTTCACGACGCGGCCGATGCAGGAGCGCGCGCTGGAGATCCTGCAGTTCAAGCTCGACATCCTGTGGGCGATGAACGATGCGATGGCGCTCAAGTACGGCGTGAACCCATGATCGAGCTGAGCAGCGACAGCCGCCCGCGCGTCGGCGCCGGGTTCCGGCTGCAGTGGGAGCCGGCGCAGAACTGCCACGTGCTGCTGTACCCGGAAGGCATGGTCAAGCTCAACGGCAGCGCCGGCGAGATCATGAAGCGCTGCGACGGGCAGCGCAGCGTCGGCGAGATCGTGGCCGAGCTGGAGGCAGCGTTCGATGCGAAGGGCCTGCACGGCGACGTGGTCGCCTTCATCGAGATGGCGCGCAAGCAGCGGTGGCTGACATGGGCGTGAACGTGGGCCCGCCGCTGTGGCTGCTCGCCGAGGTCACCTACAAGTGTCCCCTGCACTGCGTGTTCTGCTACAACCCGGTCGACTACGCGACGCAGCCCGAGGAGCTCTCCACCGACGACTGGCTGCGCGTGCTGCGCGAGGGCCGGGAGATGGGCGCGGTGCAGCTCGGCCTGTCGGGCGGCGAGCCGCTGCTGCGTGACGACCTCGAAGTGATCGTCGCCGAGGCGCGGCGGCTGGGCTACTACACCAACCTGCTCACTTCGGGCGTCGGCCTGACCGCCGAGCGCGCCGCGGCGCTGAAGGCCGCGGGGCTGGACCACGTGCAGCTGTCGTTCCAGGACAGCACGCGCGAGATGAACGACTTCCTCTCGCACACCAAGACCTTCGAGCTGAAGAACCGCGTCGCGAAGATCATCAAGGACCAGGGCTGGCCGATGGTGATGAATGTGGTGATCCACCGCCTGAATATCGACCACATCGGCCGCATCATCGAGCTGGCCGCGGAGCTCGGCGCCGAATACATCGAGCTGGCCAACACGCAGTACTACTCCTGGGCCTTCGTCAACCGCGCGCAGCTGCTGCCCACGCGCGAGCAACTGAAGCGCGCCGAAGCCGTGACCGACGAGTGGCGCAGGAAGCTCGACGGCCGCATGCGCATCTTCTTCGTGGCACCCGACTACCACGAGGGCAAGGCGAAGAAGTGCGTCAACGGCTGGGGCAGCATGTTCCTCACCGTCACGCCCGACGGCACCGCGCTGCCCTGCCACACCGCGAAGATGTTGCCGGGGATGAGCTTCCCGAACGTGCGCAAGACCTCGCTGCGCGAAGCCCGGTTCGATTCGCCCGGCTTCAACCGCTTCCGCGGCACCGGCTGGATGAAGGAGCCCTGTTCCTCCTGCGAGCACAAGGAGGAAGACCTGGGCGGCTGCCGCTGCCAGGCCTACCTGATTGCGCAGGATGCGGAAGCCGCCGACCCGGTGTGCCGCAAGAGCCCGCACCACGACAAGGTGCTGGCGGCGGTGGCGCAGGCCGAAGCGGATGCACGCACGCGGGTGACCGAACACCCGCTGGTGTTCCGTGACCCGAAGGAATCGCGCCGCCTTGCGGGCGCGACCTGATCAACGCCAGATCAGCGTGACTGCACGTAGGCCGCCACGGCCTTGAGCTGCTGCGGCGTCATCGCCGCGATCTCGTTCTTCATCACCACGCCGTGCGGGCGCAGCGGCGTGCGGAAAGCCTGCAGCTGCTTGTAGACGTAGTCGGCCTTCTGCCCCGCCGGGCGTGGGAAGCCCGAGGCGCCTTCGGCGTTGTCGCCGTGGCACTGCTTGCAGGGCAGCACGCCCTTGTCGGCCAGGCCCTTCTCGTAGATCACCTTGCCGATCGCTTCCAGCTTGGGGTTGGTCGACTTGCCCGGCGCCGGCTTCTGCGCGGCGTAGTAGTCGGCGAAGCCTTCGATCTGCTCGTCGGACAGCAGCGCGGAGATGCCCCACATGTAGGCCTGGATGTCGGTCTCCGAGCGCGACTGGCTGCGGAAGTCCTTCAGCTGGCGGATCGTGTATTCGCGCATCTGGCCGGCCAGAGACGGGATCAGCGGCTTCGTGCTGTTGCCATTCTCGCCGTGGCACGAAGCGCACACATGCACCGCGCGCTGCACCGACTCCAGATCGGCCTTCGAGCTCTGGGCCTGCGCGCCGGCGGTAGCGGCGATGGCGGCGATGGCGGCCAGGGTCGGCAGTTTCTTCAAGCTTGTCATCGTGTCCCTCTCACTGGTTGACGCTTGCGGAAATTGTCGAAGCGTCACCGGTGATGGGGCTTGCGGTGAGTCAAGCCGGCACGGCTACTGCTCCAGCCGCAGGATCTCCAGTTGCTCCGGCACGGTCTCGAAGGTGCCGGTGCCGGCGGGCATCTGCATCAGCGTCTTGCCCTGGCCGTCGAACAGCCACACGCTCGGGTAGACCAGCTGCCGTGCGCGCTCGTCGCCGAGCGAGCGCATGAAGTCGGCGTAGGGCAGGGACTTGTTGCCGACGCGGAACCACAGTCGGTCGGCCTGCACCGAGAGGCTGCTGCGCATCTCGTAGACGATCCAGTCCTTCGCGAAATGCGGCGCCAGCTCGGCGGCATTCTTCTCGAGGAAGGCCTCGTACTTGCGGCAGAAGGCGCAATCGTTCGCGCCGAGGTAAAGGTACAGCCGCTTGTTCTCGCGCTTCGCGCGCTCCAGCGCGGCGGTGAGGTCAAACTCGTAGCGCTGCGGCGTACCACTGGGCTGGATCTCGGTGGGCGAGTAGCGCGCCGGCACGCCGGCCCCCGCGGCGAGCGAGGCGAGGCCGAGCAGGGCGGCAGTGGAGGCGCGGCGCAGCATGGCGATTCAGCCGACGGCCAGCGTGCCGACGAACTGCGATTCCTTCGTGTCGACCACCTCCGCGCGCAGTTCGCCCTGGCCGTGCGGCACGAAATTGAAACGCAGCGTCGGGTTCTCGCTCACCGAGAAGTCGAGATCGGCATCGAACACCTTGCGCCCGGCGTAGCTGACGCGGATCGAGCGCACGAAATGCGGCGGGATGTACATCACCGTCTGCTGGTTCAGCTCGAAGCCGGTGTCGTTCGGGTGCAGCACCGTCACGTCGGCCGCCACCGGCTGATCCATGCGCAGCTCGCCGGCGAGCTTGAGCATGGTCTTGCCGATCAGGTGCGGCGCATCGCGGTTCGGCGGCGCCGAGCAGCCGCCGGAGGTCTTCACGTAGCGCGAATCGGTGTGCAGCGTGCCGTCGGAGAGTTCGCTGACCACGCGCACGTGGCTGTATTCGTCGACGCGCAGCCGCGTCTCGAAATCGGCCCGGCCGACTTCGGTGGTGAGATCGAGCACCGCAGCGAGCTGCGAGGGATTCTTGTCGACGACGAGATAGAGCTTGCGCACGTACAGATCGGGCTTCTGCGGCAGCTTGGACACCACCTTCACCGGCACCGAGGCGCCGTAGGCTGCGCGCAGCGGCGCGATCACCTGGACCACGTCCTGCCCCGCGCGCAGCGTCTTGCCGGCGAAGAGCCGCGACGCGAGGCGCTCCCACTCGGGTGACGAGGCATCGTGCGTGGCGCTGGGCAGGCCGCCGGGCGCGGCCAGCGCGGCGGCCGGTGCGATCGCCGGCGCGATGGCCAGCGCCGCGAGCTGCTGCAGGGCCCGGCGACGGTTGCGGTCGGTCGGCATGGGTGTCTCCTCCAACTACTTGAACAACAGCTCGCGCTCGAAGCGCAGGAAGGCGATCGAGGCGTTGCGCCGGTGCACCAGCTCGTACTGGTCCCAGCGCTCGTAGGCCGGCAGCTCGCCGGCATCGGGCACTTCGAGCAGCGAGGTGCCGGAAGCGACCAGGTCGCGCATCTTCTTCTCCAGCGCCGCGAGGTAGCCGTCGACGGTATCGATCAGCGCTGATGATGAGGCGGCGCCATGGCCCGGGACCACGGTGCGAACCCCAGCCCGCGCAGGCTCGCCAGCGCCCGGTGCCACGCGGGCAGGTCGCTGTCCTGGATGTCGGGCACGCGCTGCGCGTCGAGCAGGCCGCCCGCGAAAAGGGTGCCGGTGGCTTCGTCGAGCACCGCGATGTCACCCGGCCCGCTGGAGTGGCCGAAATAGAGCACGCGCACCGCGCGGCCGAGGCCTTCGACGGCGTGTGCCTCGTCGAACTGCTGGTCGGGCTTGTACAGCGAGGTGCCCGCCAAGGGCACTTCGCCGACCACCTGGCGCAGCTGCTTCAGGCAGGTGTCGCAGCGTGCGGCCATCAGCCTCGCCGTCTTCGTGTGCATGCGCACCGGAATGCCGGCCTGCTGGAAGGCCCGGCCGCCGAACAGGAACTCCGGCCGCGTGTGGGTCACCAGCGCGAGCTTGATCGGCTTGTCGGTGACGGCGCGGATCGCCGCGAGGTTGGCGCGGCCGTGCTCGACCGAGGTGCCGGTGTCGATCACCACCACGCCGGTCTCGCCGACGATGAAGCCGGCGTTGCCGATGCGGCCGAGGTTCAGTTCGTCGGCGCTGCCGCCGGTGCCGGGCAGCAGGTACACCCCCGGCGCGATGGCGCGGGCGAGTGGTGTTGCGCCGGGTGCGGCCGCGGGCGCCATGGCGCAACCGGCGAGCGCTGCGCCCCCGATCGCGCCGATCCAGCGCAGCGTGCGGCGGCGGGAGGTCGAAGCCGGCGAAGTCATCGTCACGCGAGGCTTACTTCTTCTCGGCCATCGCCTTGAGGTTCGCGAGGCCGGCCTTGTAGACGCCCGTCACCGCGGCCACCGCGGCCTCGTCGTTCTGGTCGGGCGGCGGGTCGTTGTTCGGATAGCCGCGGTAGAAGGCGCCGCGCCACTCCACCACCGAGCCGGCGCCCTCGGGCTTCACGGTGATCGTCGAGGTGTAGTTGGTCACCGGCAGCGCGCCGCCGTCCTTGGCGCGGTAGCTGTAGCGCATCTTCGCGGCATCGTAGGCCTCCAGCGTCTCGGTCAGCGCGCCGCCGTTCTTCAGCTTGATCTGGCGCACCGAGCCCTCCTCGTTGCCTTTGTCGGCCGGGCTCTCGGCCACCGCGGGGTGCCAGTTCTTCAGCGCGCCGAAGTCCTTCACGAGGGCCCAGACCTTGTCGGCCGGGGCCTCGATGGCGATGGTCTCGGTCACCTTCTGGCGCGTCGGGCCGTGGGCTGCGGCGGGGGCGACCAGCGCGGCGCTCAAGGTCGCACCGAGCGTCAGGCCGGTGAACCATCGCAGGGAACGGAAGTGCATCGGGAGTCTCCTCGGGTCTTCGATGGGAAAGTGGTGGGAAGGCGATCAGGGGGCGGCCGGCGCGCCGATGAAGGCGCCGAAGCCGCGGCTGTTGGTGCCGGTGTCGATGGTGGCCAGCATGCGGCCGGAAGCGGCATCGAGCACGGCCACGTTGTCGTCCATCCAGTTGACGACGTAGACACGCTCGCCGTGCGCGGCGATGCCTTCCGGGTAGGCGAAGCCGGGCAGGGTGCGCGTCACGGTGAGTCGGTCGGCATCGATCACGCTGACGGTGTTGCCGTGCTGGTTGGTCACGTACAGCAGCGCACCGCCGGCGGCCAGCGCCGCACCATAGGGCGCCTTGCCGACCTTCACCGTGGCGCTCACGGCCATCGAGCGCAGATCGATCACCGACACATCGTCGCTCAGCACGTTCAGCGCATACAGGCGCTGGCGCGGCGCATCGAGCAGCAGGGCGAAGGGATGCGAGCCGACCTTCACGCGCGTGCGCACGCTGCGCGAGGCGACGTCGATCGCCGCCACGCTGTCGTCGTCGCGCTCGGCCACGAAGACGGTCGCGCCATCGGCCGAGACCGCCACGCCGGCCGGCGCCTTGCCGACCTCGATCTCGATCGCCGCGGCGTTCTTCGTCGTCGCATCGAGCACGAGCAGCCGGTTGCGGTACCAGTCGGCCACGAAGACCCGCGCACCGTCGGGCGAGGCGTCGATGCCCACCGGCCCGCTGCCCGCCGGCAGCGTATCGACCACGCGCTGCGTGCGCATGTCGATCACCGAGATGGTCTTGCTGTCCGGGTTGGATACGAACACGCGCGCGGCGCGGCTCGAAGCCACCACCCCCGCCGGCGAGCGGCCGACCGGCACGGTGGCCACGACCTTGTCCTGTGCCGGGTCGATCACCGAGACGTCGTGGCTGCCCTGGTTGGTGATGTAGGCGAACGGTGCGGCCGAGGCCCACATCGTCGCCGCGCCCCAGCAGGCGCCCACCAGAGCGCGCACGATCATTTCGGCGTGTCGCGAAGCGCCTGGGCCGCGACGAAGCGCAGGTCATGCGAATCGACCACGGTCGCGCGCAGTTCTCCGCCGGCCTGCGGCTGGAACCAGAAGCGGAAGTTCGGGTTCTCGCTCATCGAGAAATCGACATCGGCGCTGAACACCGGCCTGCCGGCGTAGGTGACGTCGATCTTGCGCACGTAATGCGCCGGCGTGAACTGGCGCGTGTACTGGTCCATCGCCAGGCCGCTGTGGTTCGGGTGGTCGATCGCCAGTTGCGCCAGCGCCGGCGCACCGGGCTTCGCGTCGGCATCGAGCCGGAATCGCATCTGGCCCAGTGTGGCCAGTGCCGCCTTCGCATCGCTGCCCGGCGCGGCCGAGCAGCCGCCCGAGGCCTTGACGAAGCGAGTGACGCCGTAGAGCTTGCCGTCGCTGGTCTCGGCGATCGCGCGCACATGCGAGTAGGCATCGACACGCACGCGCAGTTCCACCTCGGCCCGGCCGCTGTCCGGCGTGAAGCCGAAGATGCCCGACACCGGCGACGGATTGGCGTCGATGATCAGGTAGAGCTTGCTGACGTACTGGCCCGGGCCCTGCGGAAACTTCGATCGGATCGCGATCGGCACCACGGCTGCATCGATCGCGCGCGCCGGCGCCTCGAGCAGCAGCATGCCCGCTGGTGCCGGCGCGATCGGCCGGCCCTCGAACAGGCTGGCCTGCACCTTCTGCCACACCGGGCTCGCGGCCGGGTCGTCGGTCGGCTGCAGGTTCGCTGCGCCGGCACCGGCGGATGCGGCCAGGAGCAGGGCGGCAAGGCTGCGAACGATGCGGATCATGCGAACAACCTCCCCGCTAGCGCGGGTTGATGAAGCAGCCCTTCTGCACCTTGGCCGTGAGCTCGCGGTAGCGCTTCAGCGGTGCCTTCAGCGTCTCGTTGTCGCGCAGATCGTTGCCGCGCTCGCCACCGATCGACATGGCCTTGGCGATCGTGCTCATCTCCACATACTCCTCGAACTTGACCTCGCGCGCCAGCGCATCCAGCGCAGGAACACTTGTTGACCATCTCGAAGTTCGGCCCGGGGTTGTCGCGCATGCACTCCTGCACGTAGAGCACGCGGTCGACGGTCGGGAAATCGTTGGCCCGGGCCGGGAGCCCGGCGAAGGTCAACGCGAGGGTGGCGAGGGTGAGTCTCAGGGCATTCATGGCGGGCATGGATTGAGCAGGATCAGCGGGCAGTGGTCGTGCCGCCGTCGATGACCATCTCCTCGACGATCAGCGGCGCGGCATCGGCCGTCTCGCCGGCGATGCGAGTGCGGATGGCATACAGACCGCCGGGCACGGCATCGGACAGCGTGAACACGTAGGTCTTGTTGGCGAGCTTCTCGAAGCGCACGCGCAGCGGATCGTCAGCATAGGGCGCGATGCGGATCTCGCGCGCCGGAACCGTCTTGCCGCGGTAGCTGACGGTCACGTCTTCCACCTGCGCGCCCTGGTACACCGCCATGCGGATGCGCTTGCGGAAATAGTTCTGCTGGCCCTTGGTGAGGCGGTTCATCTCGCGGATGTCGCGCTCGAGGAAATAGAGCACGGCCGGGTTGCCCTGCGCCTGGTCGACCTCGGGCAGCGACAGCCGGTGCGTGCCGCTGAGAAACTCGGCATCGGCGATGCAGCACTTGCCGCCCTTGGCGGCCTTCAGCTTCACGGCCACCTTGTCCTCGAAGCCTTCCTCCATGCTGCCGCCCTTCGTGAAGCCGTAGCGCAGCGTTGCCGGCGGCTTGGTGCCGGCGAGGTGGTTGGTCATGAACAGGGCACGCTCGGCGGGCGAATAGTCTTCCGCCGCGGCCGCGGGCAGCACGAACGCCGCCAGGGCCAGCGCGGCCGCGGCGAGTCGGGGAAGGTAATGCAGCGCAAAGGTCATCGTGTCAGGGCTTGTCGGCCCGGCAGGGGGTGTGGATCGGTCGGCCGGCGGCAGCCGGGTCGAGAGTTCGGCGAGTTCCTCGCGGGCCGCGCGGCGCGTGGGCTCGAGCTCCAGCGAGCATTGCAGGGCACGCCGGGCGTCGGCGGCACGGCCCTGGCGATCGAGGGCGAGGCCGAGCAGGTACCAGGGTTCGCCGTCTTCCGGCTCGAGCAGGGTCCAGTCGCGTGCCAGCGTCTCGAGGTCGGCCCAGCGCTGCGTACCCGCCAGCGCCGCAGCCTGCAGGAAGCGCGGCTGCTGCGAGGGCCCGGCCTGCCAGTAGGGCAGCTGGCGCGTGTCCAGCGGCATCACCTGGCGGAAGTTGCCGCGTGCGCTGTCCTTCATCATCTGCAGCACCCACTCGACCGGCGCCGAGAAGTAGTGCGCCCGGCCGCCGCGCAGCCGGAAGGTGAGGATGCCGACCGGGCGGCCTTCGTCGTCGAACAGCCCGCCGCCGCTGGCGCCGGAGTTGAAGAAGTTGCTGCTCTGGATCACACGGCCGCCATCGTGCCGGTGGAGTTGCACCACCTCGCCGCTGCTGTTCTGGATGCCGACGCCGCCGGTATACCCGAGCGCGGTGACCGGTTGCCCGATCGCCAGCTCTGCCGCGCGGCCCAGCCGGACCGGCTTGGCATCGAGGCCGGGCACGTCGAGCAGACAGAGGTCGCGGGTCACGTCGCTGGCCTGCGCTGCGGCGGGGTAGCGCAGCCCGCCGCGCAGGATGTGCACGGCGAGTGCATCGCGCGTGACATGGCAGTTGGTCACCACTGGTCGGGCGACACCGCCACCGCCGAGCCGAGCGCATAGCCGCCGCGCTGCCGCGGCGCTTCCACGCGCAGCACGCTGGCGGCGATGCTGACGTAATCGGCTGGTCGAGCGCGGCGCGGGCGGCAGGCGCAGCCATCCCGGTG
This sequence comes from Piscinibacter aquaticus, assembly GCA_007994965.1. Classification (GTDB taxonomy): domain Bacteria; phylum Pseudomonadota; class Gammaproteobacteria; order Burkholderiales; family Burkholderiaceae_C; genus Piscinibacter; species Piscinibacter aquaticus. The sequence continues at coordinate 1,195,046 of VOPW01000001.1, forward strand.
CCGATCATCGCGAGGCAGGACAGCAGGCGCTTCATCGCGAGGGCGGCCGGGCGCGGCTCAGTTGCTCTTGGCGCTGAAGCTTTCGTCGACGACCGGGACGCCGAAGTCCTTCAGGATCGCGGCGATCTCCGGCTTCTTCGATTCGATCAGCCCCTCGATCTGCTGCTTCCATTCGCGCTCGCCGTAGCGCACGCCCATGGCCATCTCGAAATCGAACTTGACGCCGGGCTCGGAGCGCAGCGGCACGACGGTCAGCTGCGGCGACTTCACGCGCTTGGCGAAGAAGCCGGCGATCGGGCCCCACACCACCGCGGCATCGATCTTGCCGGCGGCCAGGTCCTTCTCGATGATCTCGCCCGGGTACTGGGCCGGATCGGCGTTCATGATCTGGTAGGGCACGCCGCTGTCCACCAGCCCGTGCTTGGACAGCCAGGCCGAGGCCGGCGAGCGGTCGTACAGGCCGATGCGCAGCTTGCCGAGCACGGCACGGTCGGTCTTGAGGAAGTCCTCGCCGGTCTTGACGTGGTCCAGCCCCTTGCCCGGCGCGTAGACCAGCGCATAGGTCGAGCGGTAGTAGGGCTTGGTCACCGAGACTGGTCGAAGCCGGCCGGCACGCCCATGACGATGTCGCAGGGATAGTCCTGGCCCGGCAGCTTGTAGCGCAAGGTGTTGCGGATGAACGCGAGCCGTTGCGGGAACGAGTAGTAGGTGACCGGCAGGCCGAGCGCCTTGCCGAACACTTCGGCGATCTTGTTCTCGATGCCCTCGGCGTTGGTGTTCGAGAACGGCAGGTTGTTCGGATCCTGGCAGACGCGCAACGCCTCGCGCTTGGGCGGGGCGTCCGCGTTCTGGGCCGACGCCGCGCCCGCGGTCAACAGCGCGGCCAGCAGGGCCGCGGCGTGCAGATGCTTCATTTGTTCAGCGGCTCGACCTTGGCGCGGGTGATGGCACCGTCGGAGCGGCCCTTCAGGTACGCATACAGGTGATCCATGTTGTCCATCACCTGCTGGCTCGTGCCGAAGCTCTGCATGCCCTTGTCGAGGCGGCCGTCGCGCACGGTCTTGACGAACTCTTCCTTGCTCAGCGTCTTCAGGCTGTTGATCAGCGACGGGCCCACCATGCCTTCCTGGTTGGCACCATGGCAGCGGTCGCAGGCGGCGGCGCGCCGGTGCGGAATCCCTTCATCGTGTTGTCGTCGACCTTGTAGCCGTCGACCACGGTGTAGAGCGGTGTCTTCACCTCTTGGGCGAAGGCGGTGGTACCAACGACGATCAGCGAGAGGCCCAGAAGAGTTTTGCGAAACATGTGTCTGTCTTCCGTTGTGAAAAGGGGGACGGTGCCATCGGCCCCATCCCCCGGGGTTCGAACCGGCCTCGTTGGACCGGTTATCGCGCGATCAGTTCGGCAGCGCGAAGATGGTCAGGGAACCTCCCAGGTCGGTGTACTGGTTCAGCTCCTTGTAGCCGCCCACGGCGCCCAGGCCATCGGTGTCCTTCTCGAGGCCCGCCGCCATGCCGATGCCGGCCCAGCCGCCGATGCCCGAGAACACGCCCATGTACTGCTTGCCCTTGTGCTCGTAGGTGAACACGTTGCCGATGATGCCGGAGGGCGTGCGGAACTTGTACAGCTCCTTGGTGATGTCCTTCGCGTCGACGCACTTGAAGAAGCCTTCGAGGGTGCCGTAGCAGCTGAGGCCGCCCGCGGTGTTGAGCGAACCGCTCCACACCGAGAACTTCTCAGGCTTGCTCTGGACGATCTTGCCGTTGCCGGCATCCCAGGTGATGTAGTTGCCCATGCCGCCATGGCTGCCCGGCGCCGGGAACATCGACAGCGTCGCGCCCACGTACGGCTGGCCCGCGGTGTACTCGACCTTGAACGGCTCGTAGTCCATGCAGACGTGGTTCGTCGGCACGTAGAACAGGCCGGTGTTCGGGTCGAACGAGGCCGGCTGCTGGTCCTTCGAGCCGAGCGCCGCCGGGCAGATGCCCTTGGTGTTGACGTCAGGACCGTTCTGCGCGGTCGAGTACTTCGCCACCACCTGCGGGCGGCCGGTCTTCATGTCGACGTGCGTGGCCCAGTTCACCTTCGGGTCGTACTTCTCGGCGACCAGCAGGGCGCCGTTGGTGCGGTCCATGGTGTACGCGAAGCCATTGCGGTCGAAGTGGACCAGCGCCTTGGTCGGCTTGCCCTTGACCGGGATGTCCGCCAGGATCATCTCGTTGATGCCGTCGAAGTCCCACTCGTCGAACGGGGTCATCTGGTAGACCCACTTGGCCACGCCGGTGTCGACGTCACGCGCGAAGATGGTCATCGACCACTTGTTGTCGCCGGGGCGCTGGGCCGGGTTCCACGTCGACGGGTTGCCCGTGCCGTAGTACATCAGGTTCAGCGCCTTGTCGTAGCTGTACCAGCCCCAGGTGGTGCCGCCGCCGATCTTCCACTGATCGCCCTTCCAGGTCTTCAGCGAAGAATCCTTGCCGACCGGCTTGAGCGCGCCGTCGGTCCAGGTCATGGTCTTGTCCGGATCGATCAGCATCTCGTTGTCCGGGCCGGTGCTGTAGCCCTTCCAGGCCAGCTTGCCGTCGGACAGGTTGTACGCCGCGATGAAGCCGCGCACGCCCCACTCGCCGCCGGAGATGCCGGTGATGACCTTGTCCTTGAAGACGTGCGGGGCGTTGGTGTTCACCGCGCCGAGCTTCGGGTCGCCGTTCTTGGTGCTCCAGACCACCTTGCCGCTCTTCGCGTCGAGCGCGACGAGCATGGAGTCGGCCTGCTGCAGGATGACCTTGCCTTCGGCATAGGCCAGGCCGCGGTTGACCGTGTCGCAGCACATCTGCGGAATCACCGCCGGATCCTGCTTCGGCTCGTACTTCCACTTGATCTTCTGCGTGTCGAGGTCGATCGCGAAGACCTTGTTCGGGAACGGCGAGTGCAGGTACATCATGCCGTCGATCACCAGGGGCGAACCTTCGTGGCCGCGCAGCACGCCGGTGGAGAACGTCCACGCGACCTGCAGCTTGCCGACGTTGCCCTTGTTGATCTGGTTCAGCTTGCTGTAGCGCTGGTTGTACATGTCACCAGCCTGCATCGCCCAGTTCTTCGAGTTGGCGATGTTCTTCTCGACGTCGGCGTTGGCCGTGGCCACGCTCGGAACCGCCAGAGAGGCCGCCAAGCCGAGCGCCGACCGGGCGAGCTTGCGGGTTTGCCCTGAAATTCGCATCGATGTCTCCTTGTTGAAGTGACCGGAGTCCGTTCGCGCGGATGAATCAAAGACCAACCCCCCGCGCGACCTCGAGAGCTCGGCGACGGCCCAACTGCAATTTCTGCGCCCGCTTTCTGGACCATGGCCGGCCGGTTCGTCGCTGCGGCGCATCGGCCTCGGCCTCAACGCGCTCATCGACATACCGGCTGACCGAGGGCGCCGGCCGTCGATGCAAATGTGCTCCGTCTGGCGGACGCGGCCGCGAGGCTTGGGGATGGTCCTGATAGGGAAACCACGAGTCGGCAGCGCTGCGGCGCGGGGGCGCTGTGTGCGGCGGCGTGAGCCCGTGGACAGGGTGCGCCGAAACCGTGTCATCGCCGTCGCACAGAGTGTCTCGTTCGCGTCCGTCGGCCGCAGGAAAAAATCAAGCGCGGGATTCCACCGCCTTGCTGCACCGCCGCACCGCACGTTCAATGGCGGCGCTTCATCGACCGGGCCCGCGCCTTGCACGCGCTGCCGCCGGCCATCCACGAACGACGAACCGCCTCCACCTTCGATGACTCCACAGGCTGCGCCCGCCGTGCTGCGCACGAGCGGCCTCACCAAGCGCTATGGCAAGCACGCCGCCCTCGATCGTCTGACGCTGGAGCTCTCGGCGGGCAGCTTCGTGGCGCTGCTCGGCCCCAACGGCGCCGGCAAGTCCACGCTGTTCCAGGTGCTCACCGGCCTGTTCGCCGCCGACGAAGGCGATGTCGAGGTGGCCGGGCATTCGCTGCGCCACGCCGGCCCGGCGGCTCTGCATGAGATCGGCGTGGTGTTCCAGCAGATGTCGCTCGACCTCGACCTCAGCATCCGCCGCAACCTGCAGTTCCAGGCCGACCTGCACGGCCTGCCCGGCGCGCTGGCCCGCGAACGCATCGCCGCCGGCTGCGCGCGCTTCGGGCTGGAGGGCCAGCTCGACCGCAAGGTGCGCGAACTCTCGGGCGGCAACCGCAGAAAGGTGGAACTGGTACGCGCCAATCTGCACCAACCGGCGGTGCTGCTGATGGACGAGGCCACCGTCGGGCTCGACCCGAAATCGCGCCAGGACCTGCTCGCCGCGCTGCATGCCGACGTGCGCGAGCGCGGCGTGTGCGTGCTGTGGGCCACGCACTGGGTGGAGGAGACCGAAGGCGCCGATCGCGTGATCGTGCTGCACAAGGGCCAACTGCTGGCCGACGGCAGCCGTGCCGCGGTGACCGAGGCGCTCGGCGAAGCGACGCTGGAAGCCGGCTTCATCGCGCGCACGCAATGACCATGAAGAACGACCACCGACAAGGAGACCGATCGATGAGCCTTGCTTCCCGCGCCCTGGCGATGTTCGGCTCGGCCCTGGCCGCCGGCACCTGTGCCGCACAGGGCACCGCCTATGTCAGCAGCGAGAAGGACGACGCGCTGACCTTGATCGACACCAAGACGCTGGCCGTCAAGGGCACGATCGCCACCTGCAAGCGCGGCCGCCACATCCAGCGCCTGCCCGACGGCAAGCTGATGGTGGCCTGCACCGATTCCAACGCCGCCGACGTGATCGACCCGGCCACCGGCAAGTCGGTGCGCCGCGTGCCGCTGGGCGAGGAGCCCGAGGCCTTCGATCTCTCGCCCGACGGCAAGACGATCTACGTCTCCAACGAGGACGAAGCCACCGCGAGCTTCGTCGAGGCCGCCACCGGCAAGGTCCTGCAGTCGATCAAGGTCGGCCAGGAACCCGAGGGCGTGAAGGTCAGCGCCGACGGCAAGACGCTGTACGTGACCTCCGAGGTGGCCAGCATGGTCCACGTGATCGACGTGGCCACCGCGAAGGTGGTGAAGAACGTCAAGGTCGGCAAGCGGCCGCGCCGCATGGCGATCACGCCCGACGGCAAGGAGCTGTGGGTCACCAACGAACTCGGCTCGTCGGTCAGCATCGTCTCGACCGCCGACCACAGCGTGATCGGCGAGGTGAAGTTCACCGTCAAGGGTGCGCGCGCCGAAGACATCTCGCCCGTCGGCATCACGATGACGAAGGATGGCAAGCGCGCCTTCGTCGCGCTGGGCAAGGCCAACCACGTGGCCTTCGTCGACGTGCCCGGCCGCAAGGTGACCGACCTCGTGCTGGTCGGCAAGCGGGCGTGGAACGTCACCCTCGACAGGGCCGAGCAGCGGCTCTGGGTGGTCAATGGCCTGAGCGACGACGTGACGGTGATCGACGTGGCCGATGCCAAGGCGGTCAAGAGCGTGCCGGTGGGCCGCGTGCCCTACGGGGTGGTGATCGTCGAATGAAGCGGGCGCCGATCATCCTGGCCGTGGCGATGGCCGCGGCGTCTGCGCCGCTGGCGGCACAGACGCTCAAGGCCACGCTGCTGCACCCGGCCGACGATGCGCGGCTCGAGCGCTCGCGCGCCGAGCGCGCCTACCTCGGCCACCCGACCGGCCCGGCCGAAGATGGCGTGAAGATGGCGCTCGACGACGGCCAGTTCGAGCTCGACGCGGCCGGTGCCAAGGTGGCGCTGGAGGGCAAGCCGGTGGCCTCGCTCGAGGCCGCCAAGGCGGCGGCGCTGGCCGCCGAGAAGGCCGGCGCCGCCGTGCTGCTGGCCGATCTGCCGGCCGACTGGCTGCTCGCCGTGACCGATGCGGTGAAGCTGCCGGTGCTCAACCTCAGCGAGCCGGCCGACCGGCTGCGCACGCAGGATTGCCGCGCGCGACTCTTTCACCTGATCCCGAGCGAGCGCATGCGCAGCGATGCGCTGGCGCAGACGCTGGTCTCGCGCAAGTGGACCAGCGTGCTGCTGCTCACCGGCCCGAGCGCCGCCGACCAGCAGCGCGTGGCCACCGTGCAAGCCTCGATGAAGCGCTACGGCCTGAAGCTGGCCGGCAGCAAGCCCTTCAAGATGTCGGCCGACCCGCGCGAGCGCGATCTCGCCAACCCGCTGCTGCTGACCGCCGGCGCGCAGTACGACGCGGTGTGGGTGGTCGACAGCGACGGCGAGTTCGCGCGCATGCTGCCCTACCGCACCGTGCTGCCGCGGCCCGTGGTCGGCGATGCCGGCCTGGTGCCGGTGGCCTGGCATGCGCAGTTCGAGCGATTCGGCGCGCCGCAGGTGTCGCGCCGCTTCATGAAGGCGGCGAAGCGGCCGATGACGGCGCACGACTGGTCGGCCTGGATGGCCGGCAAGGCGCTGGTGGGCGCGGCCGTGGCCTCGCCCAAGGGGCCGGCGGCGGCCTGGGCGCAGGCGCTGGCGAAGAACCCGGTCGACGGCTCCAAGGGCGTGGCGATGAACTTCCGCCCCTGGGACGGCCAGCTGCGCCAGACGATGCTGCTGACCGATGGCCAGGGCGTGATTTCGCAGACGCCGATCGAGGGCCTGCTGCACCCGACCAACGTGCTCGACACGCTGGGCCATGATGCTCCGGAGAAACTGTGCAAGGTGACCCGATGATGGCGGGCGGGCCGAGCGCCGGGCCGCCCCAAGCCGGCCCGCGTCCCCTGGGGACCGCTCGCGGTACGCCGCGAGCGAGGGGCTGTCATGCATGCCATCCAGGCGCTGCGCGCCATCGTGCTGCGCGAGCTGCTGAAGTTCTCCCAGCAGACCGGCCGGCTCGTCTCGGCGCTGGTGCGCCCGCTGCTGTGGCTGGCCGTATTCGCGGCAGGTTTCCGCAACGTGTTCGGCGTGGCCATCGTCGAGCCCTACGACACCTACATCCCCTACGACGTCTACATCGTGCCGGGGCTGGTGGGCATGGTGCTGCTGTTCAACGGCATGCAGAGCAGCTCCGGCGATGGTCTACGACCGCGAGATGGGCCTGATGCGGCTGCTGCTGACCGCGCCGCTGCCGCGCGCCTGGTTGCTGTTCTGCAAGCTGTGCGCGACGGCGCTGCTGTCGGTGCTGCAGGCGCTGGCCTTCGTGATCGTCGCGCTGCTGCTCGGCACCGAGCTGCCGGTGCTGTCGTGGACCACGCTGCATGCGCTGGTGGCACTGCTGGCCGGCGCGCTGATGCTCGGCGCGCTGGGCCTGCTGCTGTCGGTGCACATCAAGCAGCTGGAGAATTTTGCCGGCACGATGAACTTCGTCATCTTCCCGATGTACTTCATCTCCACCGCGCTGTACCCGCTGTGGAAGCTGCAGGAGTCGGGCGCGGAGTGGGTCTACCAGCTGGCGCGCTTCAATCCGTTCACGCATGCCGTCGAGTGGATCCGATTCGCCTGGTACGGCAAGGATCCGGGCCTCGCGCCCTGGGTGGTTCTGGGCTGCCTGCTGGTCTTCTTCGGCCTGGCCTGCTGGGGCTACGACCCGCAGCGCGGCTTCGGTGGGCTGACCAAGCGCGGCCCCGGGGGCCCGGCATGAGGCGCGGACACTGCACGCGCCGCGCCCGGCTCGCGGCAGCCGCGGCCATCACCGCCGCGCCGGGGCTGTCGCTGGCCAGCCCGCCATTCCCGACCGCGCGCCCGATCACGCTGTGGGTGCCCTGGCCCGCCGGCGGCGCCACCGACATCACGATGCGGCTGCTCGCCGACATCGCCTCGCGCCACCTGCAGCAGAAGGTGATCGTCGACAACCGGCCCGGCGCCGGCGGCACCATGGCCATGCCGATCCTGCAGCAGGCCGAGCCCGACGGCTACACGATCGCGCAGATTCCGCAGCCGGTGCTGCGCGTGCCGTACACCCAGCGCGTGCTGTGGGATCCGGTGCGCGACGTCACGCCGATCATCCAGATCTCCGGGGTCACCTTCGGCGTGCTGGTGCTGGGCAGCAGCAGCTTCCGCACGATGGACGACCTGTTCGCCTTCGCGAAGGCGAAGCCGGGCGAGCTCAGCATCGCCACCAACGGCGTCGGCACGACGCCGCACGTGGCGCTGGAGGAACTCTTCACCGCGCGCGGGCTGAAATACATCCACGTGCCCTACAAGGGCACGGCCGAGCAGCTGCTGGCGGTCGAGACCGGGCAGGTGATGGTCGGCGTCAACTCCACCGGCTTCGCGCCGCTGGTCGACAGCGGCCGGCTGCGCCTGCTGGCCACGCTGGCGGCCAAGCGCTCGCCGCGCTGGCCGACGGTGCCGACGCTCAAGGAGCTCGGCTTCAACATCGTCGCGATGTCGCCCTATGGCCTGGGCGGTCCGCGCGGCCTGCCGCCGGCGGTGGTGGCGACCCTTCACGACGCCTTTCGCAAGGCGATGTTCGACCCCGCCTTCGCGCACGAGATCGGCAAGTACGACCAGGAGCTCGAGTACCTCGGCCCTGCCGAGTACGGTGCGTGGATCCGCGAGCAGTACGCCAAGGAGAAGCTCGTCGTCGAGCGCATGGGCCTGTCGCGGGAGGCAGCTGATGCTGCGCGTGCTGCTCGCCGATGACCACCCGGTGGTTCGCGCTGGCTACCAGCGGCTGCTCGAGCAAGACGGCGACATCCGCGTGGTGGCCGATGTCGGCGACGGTGCCGCGGCCTATGCCGCCTGCATCGAGCACGAGCCCGACGTGGTGGTGGCCGACCTGTCCATGCCCGGCGGCGGCATGGACCTGATCCAGCGCCTGTGCCAGCGCCACGACGACGCGCGCGTGCTTGTCTTCAGCATGCACGACAGCAGCCTGCTCGTGCGTCGCGCGCTCGAGGCCGGCGCCCGCGGCTACATCCCGAAGTCGAGCCCGCCGCAGCGCCTGATCGAGGGCGTGCGCGCGCTGCATGCCGGGCGCCGCTACCTGGCGCCGGAACTGCCGGCCGAACTGCTCGGCCCACGCCCGGCCGTAGACGAGGGCGAGCGCACGGCTTCGCTGAGCGCGCGCGAGTTCGAGGTGTTCCGGCTGCTCGCGCAGGGGCTGTCGGCGGCGGACTGCGCGCAGCGGCTGAATGTCAGCGCGAAGACGGTGTCGAACCACCAGAGCGCCATCAAGGACAAGCTCGGCGTGGCCACCTCGGCCGCGCTGGCACACTGGCGCTGCGCCATGGCGTGATTGCCGCCGCCGATCCGGGCTTGTCCTGATCGCGGACGGGAAAACTTCCCTGCGTGCCGCGCGGCCGCGGCGCTAGCGTCGGTGATCAGGAGGAGACCATTCACATGCATCCGCATCACCTGCAGCGAGCGACGCTGCGCCCCGTCGCGCTGGCCAGCACGGCCTTCATTGCCAGCCTCGCGCAGGCGCAGTCCGCACCGGCCAGCCCCGCCGGCGAGAACTCGTTGCCACGCGTCGAGGTGGTCGGCGCGACGCCCGTCCCCGGCCTCGGCATCCCGAAGGACCAGGTGCCGTCCAACGTGCAGACGCTCGGCGACAAGCGCCTGAAGCAGGCGCAGAGCCTGAACCTGCCCGATGCGATGACGACGCTGATGCCCAGCGCCAACGTCAACGAGATCCAGGGCAACCCCTACCAGATGGACGTGAACTACCGCGGCTTCACGGCCAGCCCGCTGCTGGGCACGCCGCAGGGCCTGTCGGTGTTCCAGGACGGCGTGCGCATCAACGAGCCCTTCGGCGATGTCGTCAACTGGGACTGGTGCCGCGCGGCGCGCTGGCCAGCCTGACGCTGATGCCCGGCTCCAACCCGATGTTCGGCCTGAATACGCTCGGCGGCGCGCTGACGCTGCAGACCAAGAGCGGCGACACGCACCCCGGCACCGAGATCGAGCTGCAGGCCGGCTCCTTCAAGCGCTTCTCCGGTGAGATCTCGCACGGCCGCGTGCTCGGCGAGAACGGCCACCTGTTCCTCTCCGCCAGCGTGTTCGACGAAGACGGCTGGCGCGACTACTCGCCCGGCCAGGTGCGGCAACTGTTCGTCAAGGGCGGGGCGCACGTGGGTGACCTGTCGTGGTCGCTGAGCCTGACCCTCGCCGACAACGATCTGATCGGCAACGGTCCGCTGCCCGAATCGATGCTGGCGCAGCGGCGCGCGCAGGTCTACACGCGGCCGGACCAGACGCTGACCAAGCTGACCATGCTGACGCTGAATGCGAGCTATGACCTCAGCAGCACGCACCAGCTCTCGGCCACCGCCTACGTGCGCCGCGCGCGCAGCGCCACGCTCAATGGCGACCTCAACGACGACTACGACCCGCCGACGGTGCCCGAGGCCGGCGTCGAGAACCGCACGAAGACCAGCCAGCGCGGCGCCGGCCTGGCGCTGCAATCTACGCAGAAGCTCGGTGGCCAGCAACTGACCGTGGGCGCCTCGTATGACCGCGCGCGCAGCAGCTTCCAGCAGACCGAGGCCGAGGGCGACCTCGACGCCACGCGCGCCGTCGTGCCCACCGATGCGCCGGAAGTCGATGCGCTGATCTCCGGCACCACGCGCACCGCCAGCGTGTTCGTGCACGACCTGATCTCGCTGGCGCCGGACCTGCAGCTGACGCTGGCCGGCCGCTACAACGACACGCGTGTCAGCACCGTGGACGACGGACGCATCCAGCTCGGCCTGCCGACCACGCTCGACGGTGAAGGCCGCTACAGGAAGTTCAACCCGGCCGCCGGCCTGACCTGGCAGGCCAGCCCGTCGCTGACGCTGTTCGGCAGCCTGAGCCAGGGCAACCGCGCGCCCAGCCCGATCGAGCTCGGCTGCTCCGACCCGGCCAACGCCTGCGTGCTGCCGAATGCGCTGCAGTCCGACCCGCCGCTCAAGCAGGTCGTTTCGCGCACGCTGGAGATCGGCGCGCGCGGCAAGCTCGCGCCGGCGCTGAACTGGAATGCGGCGGTCTTCCACACCGTCAACAGCGACGACCTGCTGTTCATCAGCAACGGCACGGCCGCCGGCTACTTCACCAACTTCGGCCGCACGCAGCGGCAGGGCGTGGAGATCGGCCTGTCGCAGCAGTACACGGCCTTCGGCTGGTCGGCCAGCTACAGCTACCTGCGCGCCACCTATCGTTCGTCGGCGTGCATCGTGGCCGAGCACAACAGCACGGCCGAGACCAGCCCGGCCTGCACCGGCGACGACGAGATCGAGATCCGCCCCGGCGACTCGATCCCCGGCCTGCCGCGGCACAGCTTCAAGCTCGCGGCCGACTGGCTGGCAAGCACGGGCCTGAGCGTCGGCGCGCAGCTGCGTGCGTACTCGGGCCAGTTCGTGCGCGGCAACGAGAACAACCAGCATCGCCCGGATGGCGTCGACTTCAACGGCGCCGGGCGCATCGGCGGCTTCGCGGTGCTCGACCTGACCGGCAGCTGGAAGTTCGGCAAGAACCTCGAGGTCTTCGGCAAGGTGGCCAATGTCTTCGACCGGCGCTATGCGACGGCTGGGCTGCTCGGCGAGAACGCGTTCGACGCGTCGGGCGCATTGCAGGCGCCGGCCGACTGGCGCGCCGAGCAGTTCGTGGGCCCCGGCGCGCCTCGCGCCGCGTGGGTGGGCGTGCGGCTGAGCTTCTGACGCTGCCGGCGCCGCGCCCGGCGGCTTGCCTCTTGCTTGGTCGGACGCGCGCGGCGCTGCGTGCGCCGTGCGCGACGCACTCTGTGCCGGTCCATGGCACGATGCGCCCACAACAAGGCAGAGGAGACGCCGCATGGATCGCAACGATGCGCTGCTGGCCGACTGGCGGCAGCGCGCGCTGGCCCTGGAAGCCGAGGTCGGCAAGGCGGTGATCGGCCAGGGCCGCATCCTGCGGCTGGTGAACACGGCGGTGTTCGCGCGCGGCCACGTGCTGCTGCAGGGCGATGTCGGCGTCGGCAAGACCACGCTGCTGCGCGCCTTCGCGCAGGTGCTCGGCGGCGCCTTTGCGCGCACCGAGGGCACGGTCGACCTGATGCCCAACGACCTCGTCTACTACACCTACATCAGCGAGGAGGGCCGCCCGGCGGTGGAACCCGGCCCGCTGATTCGCCACGGCGAAGACCGGCGATCTTCTTCTTCAACGAGATCAACCGCGCGCGGCCGCAGGTGCATGCGCTGCTGCTGCGCGTGATGGCCGAGCGCAGCGTCTCGGCCTTCAACCGCGAGTTCCGCTTCCCGCACCTGCTGGTGTTCGCCGACCGCAACCGCGTCGAGCGCGAGGAGACCTTCGAGATCAGTTCGGCGGCGCGCGACCGATTCATGATGGAGATCACCATCGAGCCGCCGGCCGATGATGCGATGCGCCGCGCGCTGATGTTCGATCCGCGCTTCCATGACACCGATCGCCTCGTCGGCGCGCTGCAGCCGGCGATGGTGGAGCACCGCGAACTCAACGGCGTGGCCGAGGCGATCCAGCGCAGCGTGCAGGCCAGCGATGCGCTGCAGGACTATGCGCTGCGCCTGTGGCGCGCCACCGCCGAGCCGCACGCCTTCGGCGTGACGCTGAGCGACCTGGACGTGTCGCAGCTGATGCTCGCCGGCGCCAGCCCGCGCGGCATGAGCCTGCTGCTGCGCGCCTCGCGCGTGGCCGCCTGGCTGGAAGGGCGCAGCTACGTGACGCCGGAGGACGTGCAGGCGGTCTTCGTCGAGACCATCGCCCACCGGCTGTGCTACCAGCCGGTGTATGAGCTGCACCGCCACGAGATCTCGCCGCGGCTGATGGCGGCGATACTCGCGGCGGTGGCCGCGCCGTGACGGCGATGAGGCGGGACGAGCGCCGGGCCGCTCCCAAGCCGGCCCGCGCCCCTCGGGGGCCGACCACGGCTTGCCGTGGACGGGGGGCCAGCATGATCCGCGAGCTCCATTACCGCATCGCCGGCGCGGCCACCGGGTTGTTCCCCGGCGCGCACCGCAGCCGCACGGGCGATGCCGGCTTCGAGTTCCGCGGCCATGCGGCGCTGCAGGATGCGCCCGATGCGCGCCGGCTCGACCTGCACGCCAGCTTGCGCGATCCGTTCGGCAACTGGATGGTGCGGCTGCACAGCGAGCGCAAGTCGATCCCGGTCATGGTGGTGGCGGATCTGTCGGCCTCGATGGGCTTCGAGGGCGAGGAACGCAAGCTCGACGTGCTGGCCGACTTCACCGAGAGCCCGGCCTGGGTCGGCCCGGCGCACCGGCGACAGCTTCGGCTTCGTCGGCTGCGACGAGCGGGTGCGCCGCGAGTTCACGCAGCCGCAGACGCGCACGCGCGGTGCCGGCATCGCGCTGGCCGAGCGCTTGCGTGCACTCCAGCCCGAGGGACGAACGGCCGCGGCACTGCGCGAGGCGCACCGGCACCTGCCGCGGCAACGCGGGCTGGCCTTTCTCGTCTCCGACTTCCACATCGATCTCGACGAACTCGAGGCCGTGCTCGACAGCCTGGCTCCGCACGACATCGTGCCGGTGGTCCTGTGGCAGCCGGCGGAGTTCGGGCTGTCCGCGCCGCGCGGGCTGGCGCAGGTGCGCGAGCCGGAGAGCGGGGCGGTGCGCTGGCTGTGGTGGCGCCCGGCGCTGGCCGAGCGCTGGCGGTCGGCGCACGACGCGCGGCGCGAGGCCTTGCTGTCGCGGTTTCGCGCGCGGCGGCTGGCACCTTTGTTCATCGAGGGTGCGTTCGACGCCGACGCCGTCACCCGCCACTTCCTCGCATGAAGCGCTCGCTGCTTGCCCTCGTGTTGACGCTGGCCGCGGCGGCGCAGGCCGCCGAGGAGGCCACGCTGCGCGTCGACGCGGAGGAGTCGCGTGCCTACGGCTACCGGTGGGCGACCACCTGCAGCGCCGCGTCGTCGTGCATGTGCCGGCGGGCTGGACGCTCGACGAGGCCTCGCTGCCCAAGCCCGGCGGGCGCGGGCTGGCGCTGGAGCTGCGCAGCGTGCAGCGCTCGATGGGGCGCAGTGCCGATGGCCAGCGCCTGCAGCTCGATCTGGACTACCAGGTCTTCCTTGCACCGGCCGCGCCGCGCACCGTGGAGATCGGCGCCCACCGCCTGCGTTTCGCGGTGGCCGGCCGCGTGGAAGAAGCGCTGATCGAGGCCTGGCCGGTGACGGTCTCGCCGCTGGTGCAGGCGGAGGCGCCGACGCGTCGCGGCCTCGGCGAGATGCAGCCCGACCGGCCGCCGCGGCTGGTCGATACCGCGGCAGCGCGCACGCGGCTGACCGTCTATGCCGTGCTCGCGGCACTGCTGGCCGCGGCACTGGCAATGGCCTACCTCGGCCCGCCATGGCGCGCGGCGCGCAACCGCCCCTTCGGCCGCGCGTGGCGTGCGCTGCGCGGCCTGCCCGCGCGGCCCGACGAGGCGCGCTGGCGCGAGGCCTGCGTGACGCTGCACGAGGCGCTGAACCGCACTGCCGGCCGGGTGCTGTTCGAACGCGACCTCGAGGCCTTCGTGCAGCGCCACGCCGCCTTCGCGCCGCTGCGCGACGACCTGCAGCGTTTCCTGCGCACCACCAGCGCGCAATTCTTCGGCGGCGCGCCGCGCGAGGACGACGATGGCCGCTGGCTGCTGTCGCTGGCGCGGCGCTGCCGCGATGCCGAGCGGGGTCTCGCATGAGCGGGCTGGGCCGGCCTTCGACGACGCCTGGGTGCTGTGGCTGCTGCCGCTGGCGCTGATTCCGCTGTTCGTCGGCTCGGGCACGCCGCTGGCCAACGGCTGGCTGCGCTTCGCGCCGCGCGACCGCGCCTCCGATCTGCTCGGCTGGCTGCTGCGCGGCGCCACCACGCTGGCACTGGCCGCGCTGGTCTTCGCGCTGGCCGGGCCGCACCGGCCGGAGTTCCATGTCGAGCGCATCGGGCAGGGCGCCGAGATCGTGCTGCTGCTCGATCGCAGCCGCAGCATGGACCAGGGCTTCGCGCCCGGTGGCGGCCTGCCGGCCGGCATCAGCCCGAACAGCCCGCAGGCGCTCGACTACTACTTCAGCCGGGCGCCGGCGCGGCTGCGCGAGCCCAAGGGACAGGTGGCGCGGCGGCTGCTCGCGGAGTTCACCGCCAAGCGGCCCGACGACCGCTTCGCGCTGGTGGCCTTCAGCACGCTGCCGATGCGCGTGCTCGACTTCACCGCCAAGCGCGACGTGATCCAGGCCGCCATCGACGCCGGCAACATCGGCCGCGGCCTGTCGGAGACCAATATCGGCCGCGCGCTGGAGGTGGGGCTGGAGATGTTCGAAGGCCGGCCCTACAACGGCTCGCGCATCATCCTGCTGGTGTCCGACGGCGGTGACCGCATGGAGCCGGAGACGCGCGAGCGCCTCTCGCACATGGCGCGCAAGCAGCGCGTGTCGATCTACTGGATCTACCTGCGCTCGGCCAACAGCCCCGGGCTGACGCTGGCCGCAGGCGACTCGGCCGCCGCCGCCGAGAGCGTGCCCGAGCTGCTGCTGCATGCCTTCTTCAATTCGCTGGAGACACCGTACCGTGCCTACGAGGCGAGCGATTCCGGCGCGCTGCAGCGCGCGATCGACGACGTGAACCGGCAGGAGAAGCTGCCGATCACCTACGACGAACTGATCCCGCGCCGCGACCTGGCGCCGTGGGCGCATGCGCTGGCGCTGCTGGCAGTCGCCCTGCTGCTGGCGGCGCGCTCGCTGGAGATCCGCCGATGGGCCTGAAGCGACGCACGCTGGTGCGCGCGGCCTGGACCGCGCTCGGAATGCTCGCCGCGCTCGCGGCGATCGACGGCTGGCGACTCGTGCAGGCCGAGCGCGTCAATGGGCAGATCAGCGCCGGCGCGCTGCCGCCGGAAGACGCCGCGGCGCCGGCGGAGCTGCGCTTCGCGCATGCCGCCGCGCAGGCCGCCAGCGGTGCCACCGAAGCGGCGCTGACGCGCTATGGCGCGCTGCACGCCGACACGCCGCTCGGCCAGGCGGCGCGCTACAACGGCGCCAACCTGCTGCTGCGCCAGGGCATGGCGCTGCGCGCCAGTTCGCAGCCCGGGCAGGCGCTGGCGCTGATCGAGCTCGCCAAGGAGGGCTACCGCGAGGTGCTGCGTCACGATGCCGACGACTGGCCGGCGCGCTACAACCTCGAACGCGCGCAGCGCCTCGTGCCCGACCCGGAAGGCGTGGACGAAGAACCGCCCGAGGCGCGGCGCAGCGCCGAGCGCGCGGCGACCACGATGCGCGGTTACTCGCCGGGTCTTCCGTGATGCGCGGGCGCCTGCCCCTCGAGACGCTGGCACCGCTGCTGGCCGCGGCACTGCTGCTGCTGGCCTTCACGCAGCCGACGCTGCCGTGGAACAGCTCGCTGTACGAACACGTGGTGGTGCTGGACGTGACACAGAGCATGAACGTCGAGGACACCGAGCTCGACGGCAAGCCGGCCTCGCGGCTGGACTTCGCCAAGCGCATGCTGCACGAGGCGCTCGTCGAGCTGCCCTGCGGCTCGAAGCTGGGCTGGGCGATCTTCACCGAGTACCGCAGCTACCTGCTGTACACGCCGGTGGAGGTGTGCGCCAACCGCGCCGAGTTGCGCGCGTCGCTGGCCGGCATCGACGGGCGCATGGCCTGGTCGGGCAACAGCGAGATCGCCAAGGGGCTGCACAGCAGCATCGTCGTCGCCAAGGCCCTGCCCGGGCGACCCTCGGTGGTGTTCGTCACCGACGGCCATGAATCGCCACCGCTGAATCCGCGCCACCGCCCCCGGTTCGACGACAAGCCGGGCGAGGTGGCCGGGGTGATCGTCGGCGTGGGCGAGGGCAAGCCCTCGCCGATACCCAAGCGCGATCCGCTCGGCCGGCGCCTGGGCTTCTGGGCCGCCGACGAGGTGGCGCAGGTCGACCCGCGCAGCCTCGGCCGCGGCGGCAGCGTCGGGCAGGAGGCGATGGTGGAGGAGGGCAGCCCGCCGCCGGCCGCCGGGCTCGGCGCCACGCCGGGCAGCGAGCATCTCCGGGCTGCGCGAGCCCTACCTGAAGCTGCTGGCCGGCGAGAACGGGCTGGCCTACCACCGGCTGCGCAGCGCCGACGGTCTGGTGCGGGCGCTGCGCGATCCGGCCACGGCGCGGCCGGTGCGGGTGCAGGGCGATCTGCGCCTGCCGCTGGCGGCAGGGGCCGCACTGGTTCTTCTGGCGCCTTATGCGCTGGCGCTGCTTCGCCGCTGGCGCCGGCGGGCAACCCTCCACGGCCGGCCTGAACGGCCCGCCCCGGGGGCGGTGCGAGGCGTGGCGGATGCCACGGACCGAAGTCACGCTCGGCGCACTTCAGCGGTATCCGTTTGTGCCGAAATCCCATGAGCTGTCTTAGCCTTGCCGCCGTCACTTCCTCACTTTTCTGAGCGCCTATCGCCGCGCCGTCCCAGGCCCCGCCCGAAGCCATGCTGACCCCCGTTCCGGACGCCGCTGAAGAAGACGCCGCACCGGTGGGGCCGGCGGCGGCAGCACCGTCGGTGGAGGCCGTTCACGATCCCCTGCCCGAGCGCGCGATGCGCGGTGCCACCCGTGCCGGGCCGACGGTGATCGCCGCGCAGACCCTGCTGCTCGCCGCCGCCGTCCTCGGCCTGGCGCCATGGAGCGAAGCCGCCCCCGCCCTCAAGGCGCTGCTCGGCGTCGGCCTGATCGTGCTGGCTGCGCGCCTCGCGCACGTGCTGCGCGCGCGAGAAGCTGCCGCCGCCACCGCCGGCGCGCTGGGTGCCGCAGTACCTCGCCGGCATGGGCGCCACGGTCCTGTGCTGGGGCGCGCTGCCCTGGCTGGCCTTTGCTGCTGCCGATCCGGCCGCCCGCGCCGCTGCGGCGACCGTGATGCTCGCGGCCGCGCTGGCCGAGGCCCTGGCGCTGCGCGCGATGTCGCGCGTGGCCATCGCGCAGGCCGCGGTGACGATCGCGCCGCCGGGGCTGTGGCTGCTGGTGGCGGCCGAGTCGCCCGCCTGGAGCGTGGCGACGGGCCTGTTCGCCGGCCTGGGCCTGCTCGCGGCACTGTGCCTCTCGCGCGACCGCCAGCTGCACGCGCTGATGGCGGCCGAAGCCGATCTGCGGCACCAGTCGGCAGCCGATGCCGAACATGTCGATCGGATCGCACGGCTGGAGCTGGAACTGGCGCGCGCCGGCGCCGCGCTGGCCGCGGCGCAGGCCGAGAGCGCCGCCCGCGAAGCCCTGGCACGCGCCGGCGAGGCGCAGTCGGCCCAGCAACGCACCATCGACCTGGAGAAGCGCTCGCTCGAGCTGGCGCGCGAGGCGGTGACCGACCCGCTGACGCTGCTGCCCAACCGCAAGGGCATCAACCAGCATCTCGTCGAGCTGCTGGCGCCGATGGAGCGGCCGGGCAACGACAGCGAACTGGCCTTGCTGTTCCTCGACCTCGACAAGTTCAAGGAGATCAACGACCAGCTCGGCCACCGGGCCGGCGACGCGGTGCTGCGCGTGGTCGCCGAACGGCTGCGCGAATGCCTGCCGCGTTCGGCCTTCCCGGCGCGCTGGGGCGGTGACGAGTTCATCGTCGTGCTGCCCGGCCTCGGCCGCATCGAGCAGGTGCGCATGGTGGCGGAGAAGGTCCGCGCCGAGCTGCTGGTGCCGATCCGTCTGGAAGACGGCACCGTGCGCGTGGGCTGCAGCGTCGGCATCGCGCTCGCGCCCTACCATGGCCAGACGCCGGAGGCGCTGATCATCGCTGCCGACCGGGCCGTCTACGCCGCCAAGACCGAGGACAAGGACCGCGTGCGCGTGTTCGACGTGGCGATGGCGAAGAAGGCGCAGCGCCAGCACCAGATCGCGCAGGCCCTGCCCGGCGCGCTCGAGCGCAACCAGCTGGCCGTGGCCTACCAGCCGATCGTCAACGCGCTGGACGGCGTGGCCAGCCACGTCGAGGCGCTGGCGCGCTGGCCGCACCCGACCTGGGGCCCGGTGTCGCCGGGCGAATTCATCGAGGTGGCCGAACGCAACGGCCAGATCCATGCGATGGGCCGCTGGGTGCTGCGCCAGGCCTGCCTCGACGCCGCGCGCTGGCCGGGGGCCAACCCGCCGAAGGTCAGCGTCAACGTCTCGGCTGCTCAGGTCAGCTCGGGCAAGCTGGTGTCGCAGGTGCGCGAGGCGCTGGCCGCCGCCAAGCTGCCGCCGCAGCGTCTGGTGATCGAACTGACCGAGAGCCTGCCGATGGCGCGCAGCGAAGGGGTGTCGCAGACCCTGTCCGACCTGCGCGCGATGGGCGTGACGCTCGCCCTCGACGACTTCGGCACCGGCTATTCGTCGCTGAGCTCGCTGATGAAGCAGCCGGTGAGTCTGGTGAAGATCGACCAGTCCTTCGTCAAGGACGTGCCAGGCGGCGGCGAGGTGCTGATCAAGGCGACCGTCGACGTGGCGCGCCGCTTCGGCCTGGAAGTGGTGGCCGAGGGCGTCGAGACGGCGCTGCAGCGCTCGCGGCTGGAGTCGCTCGGGGTCAACTACATGCAGGGCTGGCTGTTCGGTCGGCCGATGCCGGCCGACGAGTTCATCGCCTGGCTGGGGCTGCGCGATGGCAGCAACGAGCCGTTCGTGCTGAGGGCATGACCATGCTTCGCCGGGCCGGCCGCTGCCAGAGCGGCTTCACGATCGTCGAGCTGATGTTCTCCGTGGCGTTGCTCGGCGTCCTGATCGCCATTGCGGTGCCGATGTACGGCGGCTACCGCGAGCGCGTGCGTCTCAATCAGGCGGCTCGCGACATCGCCGTGCTCAGTGCCAGCGTGCAGCGCTACTCCTGGACAACCGCAGCTTCCCCGCGACGCTCGACCAGATCGGCGCCAGCGCGCAGCTCGATCCCTGGGGCCGGCCCTACGTGTATTACAACGTCGAGGCCAACGGCCGCGGCGGAGCCCGCAAGGACAAGCGTCTGAACCCGCTGAACACCGACTTCGACCTGTACAGCCTCGGCAAGGACGGCAAGACCAAGCCGCAGATCAGCCAGAAGGACAGCGTCGACGACATCATCCGCGCCAGCAACGGGCGGTACATCGGCAAGGCCGCCGACTACTGATCACGGGCCCGTGACCGACGCCCCGTCCGCCCGTTCGAGCACCAGCCGGCTGGCCCGCCGGCTGTTCCTGCTGTTCGTGCTCGTGGCCCTGGTGCCGCTCGCGCTGACCGACTGGGTGGCCAGCCGGCCACTGGCGAGGTGGCCAGCCGGCTGACGCAGGATCACCGCTCGCAGGTCACGCGCCACACCAGCCGCCGGTGCTGGACCGGCTGCTGGCCGGCAAATCGCTGCTGCTGGCGCAGGCCGAGGCACGCATGCAGGAAGCGCCGCCCGGGCTCGGGCGCGTCTTCATCCAGGTCGCCCGCGTCGATGGCGAGGCGACGGCGAGCTGGCCGCCGCACATCGCCGAAGAACTGTTCATTGCCTGGACAACCGCCGGTGGCGGGGCACTCCCGGTGCCGCCGGACCGCGCGGCTTTCGAGGTGCAGCTGCGCGTCGATCACTCGCTGCCCTCGCAGCCGCGCGTGATGCTGGGCACGCACCGGCGTGGCGCGCTGGTGTGGCTGGCGGTGTTCGATCCGGACTACCTCTGGGGCCCGCTGACCGATGCCGGCCTGGATACCGCGTGGTGGGTGACCGATGCCCGCGGCCAGCTGATCGTGCACCGGGCCGGCGAGGACTTCACCCTGCGCCGGGAGACGGGACAGGCACAGGACGACGTGATCGAGACCTCCACCGCGCTCTTCCTCGGTGGCGAGCTGCTGACCGGCGACTGGCGCTTCACGCAGCGGGCGCCGCGACAGCCGGTGCTGTGGTACGGCGCGCCGCTGAGCCTGTGGCTCGGCCTTGTGGCGGCCGCGGCGCTGCTGATGATCGCGATGCTCAGCCACTGGCGCATCCGGCTGGCCCTGGAGCCGCTGTCGCAGCTCACGCGCGTGACGCGGCGGCTGGCCAAGGGTGCGGCCGGCACGCGCGTCGACATCGAGCGCGACGACGAGATCGGCGAACTGGCCCAGGCGTTCAACGAGATGGCGGTGCGCATCGAGACCCAGTTCGATGCGCTCGAAGGCTGGCCGCGATCGACCGCGACATCCTTGCGGGCGCGCCGTTCGAGCGCGTTGCCGGCCATGCGCTGCAACGGCTGGCCATGCACTATCCGAGCGCCTGCGCGATGGTGGCCTGGCGCGACGGCGAGCTGGCGATGCGACAGGCCTGGCTCGCGCCGGCGATCGACGCCACCCGGCTGGTGCTCAACGATCGCTTCGAGCCGGGCGAAGGCGGATTCGACCGCTTCTCGGCGATCGCGCAGGACCTGCAGCAGGTGAACGAGGCCGGCGTCGAGCCGCCCTGCGGCGCGATGGCGCCGTGCCTGCGCAACGCCGCCATCGACCGCGCCAAGGTGGCCGTGCTGTTGCCGCTGCGCCATGAGGGGCGGACGGTGGCCATGGTCGGCCTCGGGCTGGACCGTGTCCTGTCCGACGAGGCGCTCCAGCCTGCGCGCGAGGTGCGCGACCGCCTGACTGTCGCACTGTCGGCGCGTATGCGCGAGCACCAGCTGCTGCACCGCGCCGCGCACGACAGCCTGACCGGCCTCTTCAACCGCTACGGCCTGCAGACCCAGCTCGAGGCGCTGCTCGGCCGGGCGGCGCAGGGCGCACGGCTGGCGCTGATCTCGATCGACCTGGATCACTTCAAGGATGTCAACGACACCCTGGGCCACGAGGCGGGCGACGAGCTGCTGTGCGCAGCCAGCCACCGCCTGCGCTCGTGCGTGCCGGCCGGCGCCGTGGTGGCGAGGCCGGGCGGCGACGAGTTCGTCGTGCTGCTGCCCGGCGCCGACGAGGCCACTGCCGCCAGCGTGGCCGGCCTGGCGCTGGCCGCACTCGGCCGGCCCTTCGCGCTGCGTGGCGGCGAGAACCGCGTCGGCGGCAGCGCCGGCATCGCGCTGTGCCCGCAGCACGGCACGCAGCGCGAGGAACTGATGCGCTGCGCCGACATCGCGCTGTTCGCCGCCAAGGGGCGGGGCGCAACCAGCACAAGCTGTTCACCGCCGAGCTCGACCGTTCGGCGCGCGAGCGCGTGCAGATGCAGCTGGAGCTGCGCCAGGCGCTGGTGCGCGGCGAGTTCGTGCTGCACTTCCAGCCCCGCGTGCAGCCGGGCGACGGCCGCGTGCTCGCCGCCGAGGCGTTGGTGCGCTGGCAGCATCCGCAGCGTGGCCTGCTGTACCCGGGCGTCTTCATCGAGGTGGCCGAGGCCAGCGGGCTGATCGAGGAACTGGGCCGCTGGGTGATCGACGCCGCCTGCGCGCAGGCGGCCGCCCGGCGCCAGCAGGGCCGGCGCTGCAGCGCGTGTCGGTGAACATCTCGCCGCGGCAGCTGAGCTCCGGCGAGCTGCCGGCGCTGGTGATCGATTCGCTGGAGCGCCACCGGCTGCCGGGCAGTGCGCTGGAGCTGGAAGTGACCGAGAGCCTGCTGATGAACGACCCCGGCGAGGCACGCGCCCAGCTGGCCGAGTTGCGCCGGCGTGGCGTGACGGTGGCGCTCGACGACTTCGGCACCGGCTACTCGTCGATGGCGCTGCTGCGCCAGCTGCCGATCGACGTGATGAAGGTCGATCGTTCGTTCGTCGTCGGCCTCGGCGTCGACGACGGCGCCATGGCCGTCACGCGGGCGATCGTCACGCTGGCGCGCTCGCTGCGCCTGCACCTGGTGGCCGAGGGCGTGGAGACCGAGGCGCAGGCCGAGGTGCTGCGCTCGCTGGGCTGCGACGAGCTGCAGGGCTACCTGTTCAGCCGGCCGGTGCCGGCGGCCGAGTTCGAGCGGCTGGCCGGCCTGTCGCGCGGCGTGGCGCTGGCGCGGCTCAGCGTGGTGCAGGGTCGGCCGGGCTGACCGCCCACGAGGGCTCGCGGCGCGGCCGCGGCCACGGCGGGATCTCGAACGCGGGCAGCTCCTGCAGCAGGAAGGCCAGCGCGATCAGCACCGTCGGCACGTGGTACAGCAGCACCCACAGCGGGCTGGCCTCGACGTCGAAGCGCGGCAGCGCGAGCACGGCGATCACCAGCGCGACCGGCGTCAGCAGCGGGATGGCGCGGCGAAACATCGCGAACAGCCGTGCGCTGCGATGCCGCTGGTGAAAGCGCTCCGGCGGCTCGGCCAGCGTGCGCGCGCCAGTGCGTGGCGGCGCGGTCGAAGGCCGCTTCGCTGGTGCGTGTGCGCCTCTGCCCGCCGCCGCGCAGGCGCAGCCGCGTGCGCCAGCCGCCGCGTTCGGGCAGCAGGCGCGTCCAGTCCCAGCCGAGCACGGCCAGCAGGTCCTCGGGCAGCGCGAGCGCCCCTGGCCCGGTCTGCACGAGGCGGAGGTCGGCGGCCACGCCGCGCACCGGCGAGACCGTCATCGTCAGCTCCAGCCCGTCGAACCGCGCCACGCCGCGCGCGAAGACGGCACCGCCCGGCTGGGCGAGCAGGTGCCGGGCGAGCCGGAAGCCCTCGCCGTGGCGCAGCAGCGCCGGCGCGGGCACGGCCTCGACCCGATCGAGCAGTGCCGCGCCGTCCATGCCCAGGGCCTCCACCGTCGCTTCCGGCCCCTGCGCGGGCGACACCGTCCGCACGAGGCGCAGCGTGCCGGTGGCCAGGCGTTCGAGCACCAGCGCATCGCGCAACCGGCCGAGGCCATCGGCCGTGGCGTCGACCTCGCGCGCGCGGAAGGCGATGCGCCGCGCGATGCGGTCGCTGGCGGCGAGATCGACGGCGATGCCGCGCCGCACGACGGGCTCGGCCAGCGCGAGCACGTCGTGGTGCGAGAGGGGGCGCGTCCATCCTGTCTCGGTCAGGCCAGCACCAGCTTGCGGCCGAAGGGCGGCTCGGCGCGCGCGGGTCTCGGTCACCGCCCAGATCACCGGGCAGCGCGGGCGGTGCCGCGCCGGGCCGTCGAGATCGGTCAGCACGACGGCGATGTCGGGGTCGTGCGCCTCGGCCTCTTCGAGCATCGGCGTGAAGTCGGTCTGGCCGCGGCCGTCGAAGGCGATGCCTTGCAGCGTCACGCGGCCGGCCGCGAAGTGTTCGACACGCTGCACGCGGTCGTCGCCGACGATCAGGCTGAGGCCGGCGCCGCTGCGCCGCGCGATGGCCTCGATCTCGCGGCAGAAGCGCGCCAGCAGCGCATCGTCGATCGAGCCGGAGACGTCGACGATCACCGCCAGCTTCGGCACGTGCCGCGTCGCACCTTGGCCCGGCTCGAAGGGCAGCCGGTGCGCCCCGCGGCGGCCCTGGTTGGCGAGGTAGGAGCGAGCCGGCCGCGACCACGACAGCTCGGGCAGCGGCGCGAGGCCGCGCGCGAGTTGCCGGCGAAGCACCTGCTCCCAGGGTGTGTGGACGCGCGGCAGATCGGCCAGCAGCAGGCGCAGCATCGAATGTGCGCCATCGCCGGCATGCGCGCGCGCCAGCCGCGAGGCCCACTCGCGCGTGGCCTCGGCCTCGCGCTCCGGCGCCTGTTCCTCGCCGCCCGGCGCCTCGATCAGGTCGGCATGGTCGGCGCGCTCCAGCGATCGCTCGGCCTGCGCACGCTGCGCTGCCTCGCGGCCGTCGCCGCTGCGCTGGCGCGCCAGCTCGCGGTAGAGCCGTTCCACGTCCCACTCGAGCAGCGACACCTCGACCGGCTGCACGATGCCCAGGGCGGTGCGCAGCAGCGCATCGAGCGTCACCGCACCGGCCGGTAGCGTCAGCCAGGACAGATGCCCCAGCGTGCTGTTGACGATCGCATCGGCGCAGGTGTTGAAGAGCGCGAGGTCGGCAGCACCGACGCGCTGGCGCAGTTCGGCGAAGCGTTGCGGATGGCGCAGCGCCACGTGCAGCACCTCGTGCGCCACCCAGCCGGCCTGTTCCTCCAGATCGAGGGCCTCGAAGGCGGCGCCGTACAGCAGCGTGTGGCCATCGGTGGCCACCGGGCTGGCCAGCGTCGCATCGGCCGGCAGATCGCGGTGATGCACCCACAGCGCCGGGCCGCCGGTGGAGGGCGCGTACTCCACCATGCGTTGCACCGCGCGCGTGCCGCGGTGGCCGAGCCGCTCAGCCACCCAGGCCCTCCGCGCGGCGGCGCTCGCTGTAGCGCTGGTACGCCGGGCTGTCGAGCACGGCGTTTTCCATGCCGCCTTCGAGCGCGCGCTGCAGCAGCAGCTCCATCGCCAGCGTCTGGCCTTCGCGCAGCGGCAGGCCGCTGCTCGCGCCCAGTTCAGGCAGCTGCTCGACGATCTCCAGCGCGCGCTGCATCGCGGCCGCATCGCGGCACGCGGCGAGCAACCCGTAGACCATGCCGTACAGCCCGTCGAGGCTGCGCGGCAGCAGCGCGAGCGTCTCGTGGCCCGGCTTGGCCTCGAGCAGCTTCACCACGTCGACCGCCGCTTGCAGCTCGCGCAGCACGCCGAAGAACTCGGCCGCATTGGCCGCACCGATGCGGCCCTGCACGAACACCCGCCGCGCGGATTCCGAGACACCCGCGCGTAACACGTTGGAGATGTCTTCCCAGCCGCGCGGGCTGGCGCCGACGAGGTGGTCGTTGGCGAGCTGCGCCGCGGTGTCGTCGAGCTTGTCGGGTCTGACCTTGAGATACGCCATCACCTCGGGCGCGAAGTCATGGGCGACCGCATGGGCGAGAAAGGCATCGATGGCCGTCTGCACGTGCAGGTGGAACATGCGGTCGGCCAGGGCCGTGCCCATGTCGTGGCTCACCGCGCCGTGGAAGCTCGCGTTGCCGGCGGCGATCACCTGCCAGCCGTCGGGCAGCCGGTAGTTGCCGACCTTGCGGTCGAGGATCAGCGAGTAGGCGGAGATCTGCAGCCGCTGGTCGGCGGCGGTCAGCTCGTCGAGAAAGAGGATGCCGGCCGGCTCGTCGGCGGTGGGCAGGAACTCCGGCGGGAACCAGACCGTCTTGCCCTGGCGGTCGTCGGCGAAGATCGCGCCGCGCAGATCGACCGGCTCGATGGTGGTCAGCCGCAGGTCGACCAGCGGCACGCCGAAGTGCTGCGCCACCTGCCGCACGATCGACGATTTGCCGACGCCGCGCGTGCCCCACAGCATCATCGCGCGGTGGCGCAGCGCCGGGGCGGCGTACTGCTCGATCAGCGCGGCCTTGGCGGCGGCGATCGAGATCGGCGGAATGTTCATCGGATTGCCGAGCATGGAACTACCTCGCGGGCGTGTCCTGGCAGGCGGCGTGCCAGCTGCTCGCCTGCGAGGCGCGCGGCCAGCGCGGCCATTCGAAGCGCGGCAGCTCCTGCAGGCTCACGCCGAGCGCCAGCAGGATCGGCGGCGCATTGAAGATCAGCATCCGCCAGACCGAGTCTCGGGCGAAGTCCATGTTCGTCACGACGAAGGACATGCCGATCAGCCCGAGCACCGCCAGCAGCGGCACGCAGCGCCGCACGGCGACGCGCCAGCGCGCCGCGGCCGTGCGCTCGTGAAAGCGCGCCGGCGGCTCGGCCAGCGTGCGCGCCGGTGCTCGGCGGCGCGCTGCACCTGCGCCAGTGCCGCCTCGCTGCGCGCTGGTTCCCGCCGCGGCGCGCGGAACTGGCCGCGCCAGCGGTCGCCGAGGCGCCACAGGCTGCTCCAGCCGCCGCCGAGCACGGCCAGCAGGTCGTCGGGCAGCTCCGTGAATCCCGGTGCATCGAGCTCGACTTCGGCGGTGATGCCGGCCACTGCCGGCAAGGTCAGGTGCAGCCGCAGGCCGGACACCTGCGCATCGAGCGACGCAATGACCACGCGCGGGCCTCCGTCGTCGGTGCGCGTCACGCGCTGTTCGAGCGCGATCGTCCAGCTTTCGGCACGCCGCCACTGCGACGACGCCGGCACGGCGTCGATCAGCGCGAGCAGTTCGGCCGGATCGTCGCCCTCGGCGCGCAGCGCTGCCACCAGGGCCGCTCCCCAGCGCAATCTCGCGACTCAGCCGCCGGGCGCGGCGCTCGCCGTCTTCGAGGCACAGCACCTCGGCGAGCGACGGATCGTCGGCCAACGGCCGCGCGCGGAACCTCAGGCGCCGTGCGAGGCGGTCGCTGTGGGCCAGATCGACCTGCCGGCCCTGCCGCGCGAACGGCGCGGCCAGCCGCATGATCTCGTGGTGGGTGAGCGGCTGCGCGGCCATGGCTCAGGCCGCCGCAGCGCTGCGCTTGCGGCGCGGTTTGGCCGAGGCCGCGGGCTTCTCGCCGAGCTGGCGGCGGATTTCCCCTGCCCGCGCTCGACGAGGAAGCGCTCGAAGGCCAGCGCCACCTGCGGCAGCTGGCGCGCGGCCAGTGCATCACGTACCAGTCGCGCTCGATCGGGTTGTGCGCCATCGGCAGCAGCGTCAGCACGCCGGCCTCCATCTCGAGCACGCAAGTGTGCATCGACAGGAAGGCCACGCCGAAGCCGGCGGCGCACATGTGCTTGATCGCCTCGTTGCTCGACAGCTCCGAGCCGATGCGCAGCGGCAGGCCGGCATCCTTGAAGAGGCGCTCGATGGTCGAGCGCGTGCCCGAGCCGCGCTCGCGCACCAGGATGCGCTGCTGCGAGAGTTCCTCCATCGTCACCGGCCGCGCGCGGGCGGCCTTCATCAGCGCATGCTTCGGCGAGACGAGAAAGGCCATCGGATGCTTGGCGAAGGCGGTGGACACCGTCTTCAGCTCGGCCGGCGGCCGGCCCATGATGGCCAGGTCGATCTCCTGGGCGCTGAGCATGCGCACGATCTCGTCGCGGTTGCCCACCTGCAGCTTGAGCTTGACCTGCGGATGCTCGTTGGCGAAGGTCACCAGCATCGGCGGCAGCAGGTACTCCGCGGTGGTGATCGCGCCCACGCGCAGCGTGCCGGAGAACACGCCCTGCAGCGTGGCCATCTCCTCGCCGGCCTCGCGCCACAGCTCGAGGATGCGGCGCGCGTAGTCGTCGAGCATCTCGCCGGCTTCGGTCAGGCGGATGCCGCGCCCGGTGCGCTGCAGCAGCGGCGTCATCGCCGACTCCTCCAGCGCGGCGATCTGCAGCGAGACGGCCGGCTGGGTCAGGTGCATTTCATCGGCGGCCGCCGACACGCTGCCAGCCGCGCCACCGCGTGGAAGGTGGCGAGCTGGCGGAAGGTGGCGTTCTTGGTCAGCGGCACGGCGCGATATTAGGTAAAGCAGATAGATGAGTCAAAAGTTTTAATTTTTCTTATTGATCGCCGCTGCCTACATTGCGTCCATCCGCCACACACCAGGGAGCCTCCGATGGGCCACATGAAGGACGTCCAGCAGATCACCGACGCCAAGAAGCGCTACTCGGCCGGTGTGCTGAAGTACGCGCAGATGGGCTACTGGGATTCCGACTACCAGCCCAAGGACACCGACATCCTCGCACTGTTCCGCATCACCCCGCAGGACGGGGTCGATCCGGTCGAGGCCGGTGCCGCGGTGGCGGGCGAATCGAGCACCGCCACCTGGACGGTGGTCTGGACCGACCGCCTGACCGCCTGCGACATGTACCGCGCCAAGTGCTACCGCGTCGAGCCGGTGCCCAACAACCCGGGCCAGTTCTTCGCCTACATCGCCTACGACCTCAGCCTGTTCGAGGAAGGCTCGATCACCAACGTGGCGGCCTCGATCATCGGCAACGTGTTCTCCTTCAAGCCGCTGAAGGCCGCGCGGCTGGAGGACATGAAGTTTCCGGTCGCCTACGTGAAGACCTTCGCCGGCCCGCCCACCGGCATCGTGGTCGAGCGCGAGCGCCTGGACAAGTTCGGCCGCCCGCTGCTGGGCGCCACCACCAAGCCGAAGCTGGGCCTGTCGGGCCGCAACTACGGCCGCGTGGTCTACGAGGGGCTGAAGGGCGGCCTGGACTTCATGAAGGACGACGAGAACATCAACTCGCAGCCCTTCATGCACTGGCGCGACCGCTTCCTGTTCGTGATGGACGCCGTCAACAAGGCCAGCGCCGCCACCGGCGAGGTCAAGGGCAGCTACCTCAACGTGACCGCCGGCACGATGGAGGAGATGTACCGTCGCGCCGAGTTCGCCAAGTCGCTGGGCTCGGTGATCATCATGGTCGATCTGGTGGTCGGCTACACCGGCATCCAGAGCCTGAGCCACTGGTGCCGCCAGAACGACATGATCCTGCACCTGCACCGTGCGGGCCACGGCACCTACACGCGCCAGAAGACGCACGGCGTGAGCTTCCGCGTGATCGCCAAGTGGATGCGGCTGGCGGGCGTGGACCACATCCACGCCGGCACCGCGGTGGGCAAGCTCGAGGGCGACCCGATGACGGTGCAGGGCTACTACAACATCTGCCGCGACACCCACACCAAGATCGACCTGCCGCGCGGCATCTATTTCGACCAGGACTGGGGCGCGCTGAAGAAGGTGATGCCGGTGGCCTCGGGCGGCATCCACGCCGGCCAGATGCACCAGCTGATCGACCTGTTCGGCGACGACGTGGTGCTGCAGTTCGGCGGCGGCACGATCGGCCACCCGCAGGGCATCCAGGCTGGCGCCACCGCCAACCGCGTCGCGCTCGAGGCCATGGTGCTGGCGCGCAACGAGGGCCGCGACATCAAGGAAGAAGGCCCGCAGATCCTGCGCGACGCCGCCAAGTGGTGCAAGCCGCTGGCCGCCGCACTCGACACCTGGGGCGACATCACCTTCAACTACACCTCGACGGACACCTCGGACTACGTGCCGACCCCGGCCGTCGCCTGAGGAGCACCAATATGCGAATCACCCAAGGCACCTTCTCCTTCCTGCCCGACCTGACCGACGCGCAGATCACCCGCCAGATCGAGTACTGCCTCGACAAGGGCTGGGCGGTGGGCATCGAGTACACCGACGATCCGCACCCGCGCAACACCTTCTGGGAGATGCACGGCAACCCGATGTTCGACCTGAAGGATCCGGCGGGCATCCTGATGGAGATCAACGCCTGCCGCAAGACTTTCCCCGACCAGTACATCCGCGTCACCGCCTTCGATTCGACGCACGGCGTGGAGTCGGTGGTACTGTCCTTCATCGTCAACCGGCCGAAGGACGAACCCGGCTTCCGGCTGATCCGCACCGAGGAGCCCGGGCGCAGCATCCGCTACAGCATCGAGAGCTACGCGGTATCGCAGCGGCCCGAAGGCGCGCGCTACTGAACCCGGCCGACGCCACGCACCCGGAGGAACGCAGCATGGACATGCCCGCCAAGACGACCGCGCCCCGCGCGCTGTTCGAATCCTCCGGCGTGAAGGCGCTGCTCGACCAGCTCGATGCCGAGCTGATCGGGCTGGCGCCGGTCAAGGGCCGCATCCGCGACATCGCCGCGCTGCTGCTGATCGACAAGCTGCGCGCCGAGCAGGGCCTGCAGTCGCAGGCGCCGACGCTGCACATGTGCTTCACCGGCAACCCCGGCACCGGCAAGACCACGGTGGCGATGCGCATGGCCGAGGTGCTCAAGCAGCTCGGCTACGTGCGCAAGGGCCACATGGTGGCGGTGACGCGCGACGACTGGTGGGCCAGTTCATCGGCCACACCGCGCCGAAGACCAAGGAGATCATCAAGAAGGCGATGGGCGGCGTGCTCTTCATCGACGAGGCCTACTACCTCTACCGCCCCGAGAACGAGCGCGACTACGGCCAGGAAGCCATCGAGATCCTGCTGCAGACGATGGAGAACCACCGCGACGACCTGGTGGTGATCCTCGCCGGCTACAAGGACCGCATGGACACCTTCTTCACCAGCAATCCGGGCATGGCCTCGCGCATCGCGCACCACATCGACTTCCCCGACTACAGCGAGGCGGAGTTGCTGCAGATCGCCGAGCTGATGCTGGGGCAGCTGAACTACCGCTTCGACGGCGACGCGCAGAGCGCCTTCGCCCGCTACGTGCACCTGCGCCGCCAGCAGCCGCATTTCGCCAATGCGCGCTCGATCCGCAATGCGCTCGACCGCATCCGGCTGCGCCAGCCACACGCCTGTTCGACAACGACAGCGCGCTGTCGCGCGACGACCTGATCACGCTGCAGGCGCAGGACATCCTGGCCAGCCGCGTGTTCAACACCTCGACCAAGGGAGAAGCCGCATGAGCCTCGAAGCCCTGATCTTCGACGTCGACGGCACGCTGGCCGACACGGAAGAGGCGCACCGCCTCGCCTTCAACAATGCCTTCGAGCGCTTCCGCCTGGGCTGGAAGTGGAACCAGGACGCCTACCGCGAACTGCTGAAGACCACCGGCGGCAAGGAGCGCATCGCCGCCTACCTCGCCACCAAGACGATGAGCGCGGCCGAGCGCAAGCGGCTGACCGAGATGATCCCGGCGATCCACGCCGAGAAGACCAAGTTCTACAGCTCCTTCGTGGCCGACGGCAACCTGCCGCTGCGCCCCGGCGTGCAGCGGCTGATCGAGGAGGCACTGGCCGCCGGCTGCCGCCCGGCGATCGCCAGCACCACCACGGCGGCCAACGTCGATGCGCTGCTGACCTCGACGCTCGGCCCGCGCGGCATCGAGATGTTCAGCGTGATCGCCTGCGGCGACCAGGTGCGCGCCAAGAAGCCGGCGCCCGACATCTACCGCCTCGCGCTGCAGCACCTGGGCGTGGAGGCCGATCGGGCGATCGCCTTCGAGGACTCGCACAACGGCCTGCTCGCCGCCGCCGGCGCCGGCCTGCGCACCGTGGTGACGCCGACCTACTGGACCGAGGACCACGACTTCAGCGGCGCCGCGATGCTGCTGCCGCACCTCGGCGATGCGCAGCGCCCGCTGGAGGGCGAGCCGGGCACGCTGCTGCAGGACGGCGCCTGGCTCGGCTACCCGGAGCTGGTGCGCCGCGTCTGCGAGCGGCCGCTGTGCGAAGTGGGCGCGCTGTACGCCGGAGCCGCGTGATGAGCATCCGCATCGCGCCCAGCCTGCTCTCGGCCGATTTCGCGCGGCTCGGCGACGAGGTGCGCAACGTCATCGCGGCCGGCGCCGACCTGATCCACTTCGACGTGATGGACAACCATTACGTGCCCAACCTCACCGTCGGCCCGCTGGTGTGCCAGGCGATCAAGCCCCACGCCACCGTTCCCATCGACGTGCACCTGATGGTCAAGCCGGTCGATGCGCTGGTGCCGATGTTTGCCCAGGCCGGCGCCGACATCATCAGCTTTCACCCCGAGGCGAGCGAGCATGTCGACCGCACGATCCAGCTGATCCGTTCGCTGGGCGTGAAGGCGGGCCCGGTGCTCAACCCGGCCACGCCGCTGGCGGTGCTCGACCATGTGATCGACCAGCTCGATCTGGTGCTGCTGATGACGGTGAACCCCGGCTTCGGCGGCCAGAGCTTCATCCAGGGCATGCTGCCGAAGATCGCCCGGGCGCGTGCGCTCGTCGATGCGGCGATGCAGCGCACCGGCCGCACGATCTGGCTGGAGGTTGATGGCGGCGTGAAGCGCGACAACGCCCGCGCCATTGCCGAAGCCGGCGCCGATACGCTGGTGGCCGGCTCAGCGGTCTTCACCGGCGCGCGCGACGTGGCCGCCTACCAGGGCGCGATCTCGGCGATCCGCAGCGAAGCGCTGCACGGCGCGGCGCGTGCGGCGCTGGAGCCGGCATGACGCTCGACCTGCGTCTCGTCCGTGCCGTGGCCTTCGATCTCGATGGCACGCTGGTCGACAGTGCGCCCGACATCCAGCATGCATTGAACGAAGCGCTGAAGAATGAAGGCCTGCAGTACTTCGACCTCGATCAGGTGCGCGGCTGGATCGGCGACGGCCCCGACATGCTGATCGCCCGGGCGCTGGCGCACCAGGGCCTGAATGACGCCGAGGACGAGCTCCGCACTCGTCTGCGCCGCTGGTTCGACGCCGCCACGCTGGCCGCGCCGCTGGCCGGCGGAACGGTCTACCCGGGCATCGTCGATCTCGTGGCCGGCCTGCACCGCCTGCTGCCGATGGTGGCGGTGACCAACAAGCCGACGCCGCTGGCCCGCGCAGTGCTCGATGCCGCGGGCGTGCTGCCTTTCCTGGACGGCGTACACGGCGCCGATGCGCCGGCACTGCGCAAGCCCGCGCCGGCGATGCTGCTGGCGGCCAGCGAGCGCCTCGGCGTGCAGCCGCGCCAGATGCTGATGGTGGGCGACAGCGAACCCGACATGCGCAGCGCGCAGGCCGCTGGCTGCCCGGCGATGCTGGTCACCTGGGGCTACGGCCACGAGAAGCTCGGCGGCTGGCCGGATTCGCAGCGCGTGGCCTCCCCGAACACCTGCTGCAGGCGCTGCGCACGGCGCGCGCCGGCAGCGAACCGATTTGCAACTCCTAGGAGACCGTCATGCCCACTGGCGGAAGGCCCACCCTCACGCAGTTCCTGATCGAACAGCGGCGCCGCCATCCCGGCGCCACCGGTGATCTCAATGCGCTGATCACCGATGTCTCGCTGGCCTGCAAGGCCATCGCGCGCAAGGTCGCGCTGGGTGCGCTGGGTGCACCGATCGAAGGCACGGCCAGCATCAACGTGCAGGGCGAGGAACAGAAGCCGCTGGACATCGAGAGCAACGAACTCTTCGTGCGCTCGGCCGAGTGGGACGGTCACGTCGCCGGCATGGTCTCGGAGGAGATGGAAGAGGTCTACACGCTGCCGCCGCAGTACCCGCGCGGCAAATACCTGCTGTTGTTCGACCCGCTCGACGGCTCGTCGAACATCGACGTCAACGTGTCGGTGGGCAGCATCTTCTCGGTGCTGCGCGCCGCCGTGCCGGGCCAGGATGCCAAGGCGGAAGACTTCCTGCAGCCCGGCACGCAACAGGTCTGCGCGGGTTATGCCATCTACGGCCCCACCACGATGCTGGTGCTGAGCATGGGCGACGGCACGCATGCCTTCACGCTCGAGCCCAGCCTCGGCGAATGGGTGCTCAGCCACCGCGGGCTGAAGGTGCCGGAGAAGACGCGCGAGTTCGCCATCAACGCCTCGAACAGCCGCTTCTGGGAACCGGCGGTCAAGCGCTACGTCGACGAATGCCCGGCCGGCAGCACCGGCCCGCGAGGCGTGGATTTCAACATGCGCTGGATCGCCTCGCTGGTGGCCGAGACGCACCGCATCCTGATGCGCGGCGGTGTCTTCATGTACCCGCGCGACAACAAGGATGCGAGCAAGCCCGGGCGGCTGCGCCTGCTCTACGAGGCCAACCCGATCGGCATGCTGATCGAGCAGGCGGGCGGCCGCGCCACCACCGGCCACAAGCGCATCCTCGACGTGCAGCCCGAATCCATCCACCAGCGCATCGGCTTCATCTTCGGCTCGGCCGAGGAGGTCTCGCGCATCGAGAGCTACCACGCCGAAGAGCCGCTGGATTCGTACAAGTCGCCGCTGTTCGGCAAGCGCGGCCTGTTCGCGACGACCACGATCTGAGATTCACTTTCCGGAAACTCCCATGTCTGCCAAGCACCCCATCATCGCGATCACCGGATCGTCGGGCGCCGGCACCACCTCGGTGACGCGCACCTTCGAGAACATCTTCCGCCGGGAGAAGGTCGACGCCGCCGTCATCGAGGGCGACGCCTTCCACCGCTACGACCGCAAGACCATGCGCACGAAGATGGCCGAGGAGGAGGCCAAGGGCAACCGCGCCTTCAGCCACTTCGGCCACGAGGGCAACCTGTTCGAGGAACTGGAAGCGCTGTTCCGCGACTATTCCGAAAGCGGCACCGGCAAGACGCGCAAATACCTGCACGATGCCAACGAGGCGGCCCCGTACAACCAGGAGCCCGGCACCTTCACGCCGTGGGAAGACCTGCGCCGCAGTGAACTGCTCTTCTACGAAGGCCTGCACGGCGGCGTGACCACCGAGACGGTGGACATTGCGCGCTACCCCGATCTGCTGATCGGCGTGGTGCCGGTGATCAACCTGGAGTGGATCCAGAAGATCCACCGCGACAAGAACATGCGCGGCTACTCCACCGAGGCGGTGACCGACGTGATCCTGCGCCGCATGCCCGACTACGTGCACTACATCTGCCCGCAGTTCACGCGCACGCACATCAACTTCCAGCGCGTGCCGGTGGTCGACACCTCCGACCCGTTCATCGCCCGCACGATCCCGACGGCCGACGAGAGCCTGGTCGTGATCCGCTTCGCCAACCCGGCGGGCATCGACTTTCCCTACCTGCTGAGCATGCTGCACGACTCGTGGATGTCGCGCGCCAATACGCTGGTGGTGCCCGGCGGCAAGATGGAGCTGGCGATGCAGCTGATCTTCACGCCGATGATCCTGCGGCTGGTGGAGCGCCGCCGCAAGGCGCTGTCGAACTGAGGGAAGGGGCGCGATCATGACGAAGACCCCTCTCGACCACGCCGCGCTGCGCACGCTGTGCGCCAATGCGCTGCGCATGCTCGCCATCGATGCGGTGCAGGCCGCCAACTCCGGCCACCCCGGCATGCCGATGGGCATGGCCGACATCGCCGAGGCGCTGTGGCGGCATCACCTGAAGCACGATCCGGCCGACCCGCAGTGGATCGACCGCGACCGCTTCGTGCTCAGCAACGGCCACGGGTCGATGCTGCTGTACGCCTTGCTGCACCTGAGCGGCTATGCGCTGCCGATGAGCGAATTGCGTCGCTTCCGCCAGCTGCACTCGCTCACGCCGGGACACCCGGAACACGGCCTGACGCCCGGTGTCGAGACCACCACCGGCCCGCTCGGCCAGGGCATCACCAACGCCGTCGGCATGGCGCTTGCCGAGAAGCTGCTCGCTTCGCACTTCAATCGCCCCGGCCACCACGTGATCGACCACCGCACCTATGTCTTCCTCGGCGACGGCTGCCTGATGGAAGGCATCAGCCACGAAGCCGCATCGCTTGCCGGCACCTGGGGCCTCAACAAGCTGGTCGCCTTCTACGACGACAACGGCATCTCGATCGACGGCGACGTGAAGGGCTGGTTCGGCGACGACACGCCGACGCGCTTCGAGGCCTGTGGCTGGACGGTGCTGCGCAACGTCGACGGCCACGACCGCCGGCGCTCGATGCCGCGATCGAGGCCGCCAAGGCCGCGACGAAGCCGGTGCTGGTGTGCTGCAAGACGACCATCGGCCACGGCTCGCCGAACCGCGCCGGTACGGCCAAGGTGCATGGCGAGGCGCTCGGCGCCGACGAGATCAAGCTGACCCGTGAACAGCTCGGCTGGAGCTGGCCGGCCTTCGAGATTCCGGATGCTGTGCGCGCGGCACGGTCGGCGCGTGAGAAGGGCGCGCAGCAGCGCAGGGAATGGCAACTGCGCTTCGGTGCCTATGCCGAGGCCTACCCGGAGCTCGCCCACGAGTTGCTGCGCCGCCACCAGAACGCGGGCGTGCCCGGTGCGGCCGCCGAGAAGGCGTTTGCCGAGGCCATCGCCGCCACCGAGGCCAGGCGCGCGACCGTGGCCACGCGCAAGGCCTCGCAGGAACTGCTGAATGCCGTGGCGCCGGCGATCCCGGAACTGCTCGGCGGTTCGGCCGACCTGACCGGCTCCAACCTCACCGACTGGAAGGGCCACCAGCCGCTGCTCGGTACCGGCACCGGCAACCACGTGCACTACGGCGTGCGCGAGTTCGGCATGGCCGCGATCATGAATGGCGTGGCACTGCACGGTGGCTTCCGGCCCTATGGCGGCACCTTCCTGACCTTCAGCGACTATTCGCGCAATGCGCTGCGCATGTCGGCGCTGATGAAGCTGCCGGTGGTGCATGTGTTCACGCACGACTCCATCGGCCTCGGCGAAGACGGGCCGACGCACCAGCCGGTGGAGCAGGTGTCGAGCCTGCGGCTGATTCCGGACCTGGACGTGTGGCGCCCGGCCGATGCCACCGAGACCGCGGTCGCGTGGCGCGAGGCGCTGCGCCGCACCGACGGCCCGAGCGCGCTGGCGCTGAGCCGCCAGGGCCTGCCGCATGCCGGCGAGGCCGGCCACGACCGCGTCGAGGCCATCGCCCGCGGCGGCTACGTGCTGCGCCGGCCGGCGAACGAACAGGTGGTGCTGATCGCCACCGGTTCGGAAGTGCAGGTCGCGCTCGCCGCGGCCACCTTGCTCGGCGAGGAGGGCATCGCCGCGCGCGTGGTGTCGGTGCCCTGCCTCGATGTGTTCGAGCGGCAGAGTGCCGCGTACCGCGCTGAAATCATCCCGCGCCACCTGCCGCGCCGGCCGTGGAGGCCGGCAGCACCGGCCTGTGGTGGAAGGTCGTGGGCGAAGACGGCGACGTGGTCGGCCTCGATCGCTTCGGCGAATCGGCACCTGCCGGCGACCTGTTCCGCCTGTTCGGCATCACCGCCGAGATGGTGGCGGTGCGTGCCACGCGACTCGTCGCGGCCGCCCGCGCGAGCGAACCCGCATTGCATTGAACTTCAGGAGCCCGCGATGGCGATGATCTCTCTCCGGCAGCTGCTCGACCACGCGGCCGAGCACGGCTACGGCGTGCCGGCCTTCAACGTCAACAACCTGGAGCAGATCCAGGCGATCATGCAGGCGGCGCAGAAGACGGATGCGCCGGTGATCCTGCAGGCCTCGGCCGGCGCGCGCAAATATGCCGGCGAGCCCTTCCTGCGCAAGATGGTGGAAGCGGCGGTCGAGATGTACCCGGAGATCCCGATCGTGATGCACCAGGACCATGGCGCCAGCCCGGCGGTGTGCATGCAGAGCATTCGCAGCGGCTTCACCAGCGTGATGATGGACGGCTCGCTGCGCGAGGATGCCAAGACGCCGGCGAGCTACGAGTACAACGTCGACGTCACGCGCCGCGTCTGCGAGATGGCGCATGCGGTGGGCGTGTCGGTGGAAGGCGAGCTTGGGTGCCTGGGCTCGCTGGAATCGGGCCAAGCCGGGGAGGAAGACGGCGTGGGCGCCGAAGGCACGCTGACCCACGACCAGCTGCTGACCGACCCCGACGGGCGGCCGATTTCGTCAAGCTCACCGGCGTGGATGCGCTGGCGATCGCGATCGGCACCAGCCACGGCGCCTACAAGTTCAGCCGCAAGCCCACCGGCGACATCCTCGCGATCGACCGCATCAAGCAGATCCACGCGAAGATCCCGAACACCCACCGGTGATGCACGGCTCGTCGTCGGTGCCGCAGGAATGGCTCGCGGTGATCCGCGAGTACGGCGGCGACATCAAGGAGACCTACGGCGTGCCGGTGGAGGAGATCCAGGAAGGCATCCGCCACGGCGTGCGCAAGGTCAACATCGACACCGACATCCGACTCGCGATGACCGGCGCGATGCGCCGCGCGATGGCCAAGGACCGCGGCGAGTTCGACCCGCGCAAGTTCCTCAAGGACGCCACCGCGGCCGCGCGCGACGTCTGCATCGCGCGCTTCGAAGCCTTCGGCTGCGCCGGGCGCGCCTCGAAGATCAAGCCGATTCCGCTGGAGGCGCAGGCGAAGCTTTACGCCTGAGCGGACCGAGGATTCACTCGGCGCGGGTGGCGGCCGGCTGCGCCGCCACCTGCGTGCCCTGGCGCATCGCCAGCATGCGCGGCGACATCTCCAGCGCGGGGTGCGCCCAGTGGATCTCGTCGGCCTCGCGCGGCAGCAGCGCGGTCAGCGTGGTCGGATGCAGGTTCTGCATCTGCGCTTCGTCGAGCTGGCGCACGAAGACCCAGCCCTTGACCGGCGTCTTCACGTAGGCGAAGCGCGTCGGCACATCGACGTAGACATCCCAGTCGCGGGTCTGGACGAAGCTCTGCGCCTGTGCGGGCAGGGCCGCAGCGAAGGCGGCGAGCGCGAGGGCGGCGGTGGCGAGGGTGCGGGTCGTGGGGTGCATGCGGTGCTCCGGTGTCTGTCGGTGGAGCGGCAGTGTGGGCATCGGCTGTTTCACGCCTGCTTCGCGCACCGGGTTGCTTCGTTTCGTTCGTTGCACGCCGACTAAGCAAACACGCATTGCTTCGTTGGCCGCGGGGCCGTCGCTGCTTATCGTGGCGCCATCGCTTCAACGCCACGCACCATGAGCATCGTCAGCATCTCCGGCAGCCCCTCGCAGCGTTCGCGCTCGGCCCGGGCTGCTGCAACTCGCGCAGTCGCGCCTGGCCGACGGCGAGAACGTCGGCCGCTTCATCGCCGTTCGTGATCTGCCTGCGGGCGCGCTGCTCGCTGCGGATGCGGGCGCGCCGCCGATCCGCGCAGCGATCGATGCCATCGCGCAGGCCGAACTGGTGATCGTGGCCACGCCGATCTACAAGGCGGCCTACAGCGGCCTGCTGAAGGCCTTCCTCGACCTGCTGCCGCAGGACGCGCTGCGCGGCAAGACCGTGCTGCCGCTGGCCACCGGCGGCAGCCTCGCCCACCTGCTGGCGCTGGACTACGCGCTCAAGCCGGTGCTCGCCGCGCTTGGTGCCCGCGACATCCTCGATGGCGTGTTTGCCACCGATGCGCAACTGGCGCCGCTGCCCGGCGGCGCCTACGTGCCGGACGACGCGCTGCTGGCCCGGCTCGAGCGTGCGCTCGAACCCGTCGCGGCGCGATGTAGCGCCTGACCCTCGCCGCGCTGCACGCGCGGCCCGCACCGAACGTCTCCTGCCCTGACCGGGCGCTTCTTCACCCCGCCGGCTGCTGCCGCGGCGGGCGGGGTGGTCTTTTCACGCTTCCAGGACACCGACCATGCCTTTCACCTCGCTTCACGCCATCGCCCGCCGCCGCCTCGTGGCCGGCGCGGCCGCCTTCTTTGCCACCCTCGGCCTCGTCGCCGCGAATCCCGCCCATGCACAGGCCAAGCCCGAACTGCTGCGCATCGGCTTCCAGAAGTCCGCCAGCCTGCTGACGCTGCAGAAGTCGCAGGGCACGCTGGAGAAGCGC
Source organism: Piscinibacter aquaticus (assembly GCA_007994965.1). Taxonomy (GTDB): domain Bacteria; phylum Pseudomonadota; class Gammaproteobacteria; order Burkholderiales; family Burkholderiaceae_C; genus Piscinibacter; species Piscinibacter aquaticus. The sequence continues at coordinate 1,234,675 of VOPW01000001.1, forward strand.
CTCGCGCCGCTGGGTGTGGCGGTGAAGTGGGTGGAGTTTCCCGCCGGCCCGCAGCTGCTCGAGGGCCTGAACGTCGGCGCGGTCGATGTCGGCTTCGTCGGCGAGGCGCCGCCGATCTTCGCGCAGGCCGCCGGGCGCGCAGTTCGTCTACATCGGCTTCGACCCGGCTGCACCCGAGGCCGAGGCGATCGTCGTGCCCAAGGATTCCGCCGTGAAGAGCGTGGCCGATCTGAAGGGCCGCAAGGTGGCGCTGAACAAGGGCAGCAACGTGCATTACCTGCTCGTCAAGACGCTGGAGAAGCACGGCCTGAAGTACGGTGACATCCAGCCCGTCTTCCTGCCGCCGGCCGATGCGCGCGCGGCCTTCGAGCGCGGCGCGGTGGATGCCTGGGTGATCTGGGATCCGTTCCTTGCAGCCGTCGAGAAGCAGACCGGCGCCCGCATCCTCGCCGATGGCCGCGGCGCGGTGAACAACTTCGCCTACTACCGGCCGAGCGCGGCTACAGCGAGCGGCATCCGCAGGTGATCCAGGCGCTGTTCGACGACACCGTGGCGCAGGGCCAGTGGCTGAAGGCCAACGTGAAGGAAGCGGCCCGCATCATCGCGCCGCTGCAAGGGCTGGAGACGGAGGTGGTGGAGCGCAGCCTCACGCGCTACCAGTTCGGCGTGAAGCCGCTGACCGCCGCCGTCGCGGCCGAGCAGCAGAAGATCGCCGACACCTTCCATGCGCTGGGCTTGATCCCAAACCGATCCGCATCCTCGATGCGCTGCCGGCCAGCCTGCAGGCCGCGGCGAAGTGAGGAGGACGCGATGATCGACTCCTTCGACACCGGCCGTCGCGCGGCGCTGGCCATCCTCTCGGTGACGGCGGCGAGCTGGTGGAGCGGCGTGCGTGCCGCCACGCCATCGCCTCTTCCGCAGCTGCGCATCGGCTTCCAGAAGGGCAGCTTCAACCTCGTGCTGCTCAAGAGCCTGGGTCTGCTGGACAGGCAACTCAAGGGCACGTCGATCAGCTGGGTCGAGTTTCCGGCCGGGCCGCAGCTGCTGGAGGCGCTCGCGGTGGGCAGCGTCGACATCGGTGCGGTGGGCGACTCGCCGCCGGTGTTCGCGCAGGCGGCGGGCAAGGAGCTCTACTACGTCGGCGCCGAGCCGCCCAAGCCCGACAGCTCGGCGATCCTCGTGAAGCCCGATGCCGCGGTGAAGACGCTGGCCGACCTGCGCGGCCGCCGCGTGGCGCTGCAGAAGGGCTCGAGCGCCCACTTCCTGCTGGTGCAGGCGGTGCGCCGCGGCGGGCTGCAGTGGAGCGAGATCCAGCCGGTCTACCTGCCGCCGGCCGATGCACGCGCCGCCTTCGAGCGCGGCGCGGTCGATGCCTGGGCGATCTGGGATCCGTACTACGCCGCCGCCGAGATCGACGGCGGTGCGTGTGCTCGTCACCAGCCGCGGCCTCTCGGCCAACCACAGCTTCTACCTCGCCTCGCGCGCGCTCACCGGCCACGAAGCGGCGCTGCGCACCGTCTTCGCCGCGCTCACCGAAACCGATGCGTGGGTCCAGGCGAACCGCAAGGAGGCCGCGCAGCGCTTCGCCGATTTCGCCGGGCTCGGGCTGGCCACGGTCCACCGCGTGCTCGAACGCCGCCAGCCCTCGCCGGTGGCCCCGCTGACGCCGGCCATCGTCGCCGAGCAGCAGAAGGTGGCCGATGCCTTCGCGCGGCTCGGCCTGATCCCAAGCCCATCCGCGTCGCGGACATCGTCTGGCAGCCCGGCGGGCGCTGGCCGCCGCGCGCTGAGACCGATCACTCCACGAACGGACCCGCCATGAAGATCCTCTGGTTCATTCCCACCCACGGCGACAGCCGCTACCTCGGCACCACCAAGGGTGGCCGCGTGGCCGACCACGCCTATTTCAAGCAGATCGCCATCGCCGCCGACAGCCTCGGCTACGAGGGCGTGCTGATCCCCACCGGCCGCTCCTGCGAGGATTCGTGGATCGTCGCCGCCAGCCTGATCGACGCGACGCGGCGGCTGAGTTTTCTCGTCGCGCTGCGGCCGGGACTGGTGCAGCCCTCGCAGTCGGCGCGCATGGCGGCCACGCTGGATCGGCTGTCGGGCGGGCGGCTGCTGGTCAACCTCGTCACCGGCGGCGATGCGAACGAACTCGCCGGCGACGGTCAGTTCCTCGGCCACGCCGAGCGTTACGAGGAGTCGGCCGAGTTCATCCGCATCTGGCGCGAGATCCTCGAGCGCTCGCATGCCGGCGATGCGTTCGACTACGAGGGCCGGCATCTGAAGGTGCAGGGCGCGAAGCTGCTCTACCCGCCGGTGAGCCGGCCCTATCCACCGGTGTTCTTCGGCGGCTCGTCGGAGCCCGCGCACGAGCTGGCGGCCGAGCAGGTGGACACCTACCTCACCTGGGGAGAACCGCCCGAAGCCGTCGCGCAGAAGGTGGCCGACGTGAAGCGCCGCGCCGCGAAGCACGGCCGCGCGCTGAAGTTCGGCATCCGGCTGCATGTGATCGTGCGCGAGACGGAGGACGAGGCTGGCGCGCCGCGGCCGAGCTGGTGTCCGAGCTGGACGAAGCCACGGTGGCCGCGGCACAGGCCAAGTTCTCGCAGATGGATTCGGTGGGCCAGCGCCGCATGGCCGAGCTGCATCGCGGCAAGTTCAACAAGGCCAACGTGCGCGAGGGCCTGGAGATCTCGCCGAACCTCTGGGCCGGCGTGGGGCTGGTGCGCGGCGGCGCGGGCACGGCGCTGGTCGGCAGCCCGCAGCAGGTGGCGGAGCGGCTGAAGGAATACGCGGCCCTCGGCCTCGAGTATTTCGTGCTCAGCGGCTATCCGCATCTCGACGAGGCCCATCGTTTCGCCGAGCTGGTCTTTCCGCTGCTGCCTCTGGAGCTGCAGGAGAAGCTGCCGGGCCGCGCGCTCAGCGGCCCGTTCGGCGAGGTGGTGGCCAACACCTTCGTGCCGCGTGCCTCGCAGAGCTGACGACATGGCGGCTGTCTTCAACCCCTGGGCCGGGCGCTGGCGCGCGGCACTGCCCTGGGCGGTGCCGGTGGGCATCGTGATCGCCTGGGAAGTGGCGTCCAGCAGCGGCTGGCTCTCGCGCCGCGTGCTGCCCGAACCCTGGGCGGTGGTCGTCGCGTTCTGGACGCTTGCCGCCTCGGGCGAACTCTGGCACCACGTGGCGGTGAGCAGCGCGCGGGCGCTGGCCGGGCTGGCCATCGGCGGCGGGCTCGGCACGGTGCTGGGGCTGCTGACCGGCAGCTTCCGCATCGCCGAGACGCTGCTCGACACCACCTTCCAGATGGTGCGCAACATCCCGGCGCTGGCGCTGATCCCGCTCGTGATCCTGTGGTTCGGCATCGACGAGAGCGCCAAGCTGTTTCTCGTCGCGGTCGGCGTCTTCTTCCCGATCTACCTGAACACCTTCCACGGCATCCGCTCGGTGGACAAGGGGCTGATCGAGATGGCGCGCAGCTACGGCCTGTCCGGATGGCAGCTCTACCGCCACGTGATCCTGCCGGGCGCACTGCCTTCGGTGCTGGTGGGCCTGCGCTTCTCGCTCGGGCTGATGTGGGTACTGCTGATCGTCGCGGAGACGATCTCGGCGCAGGCCGGCATCGGCTACCTGACGATGAATGCCCGCGAGTTCCTGCAGACCGACATCGTGCTGGTGGGCATCCTGCTCTATGCGCTGCTGGGCAAGCTCGCCGACGTGCTGGCCAAGGGGCTGGAGCGCTGGTGGCTGCGCCGGCATCCCGGCTACCAGGCCAAGGGGGCGGCATGAACCTCGCCGACGTGAAGCAGATCGCCGCTGCCAGCGGGCTGGCCGTGCAGGCGAGGGCGCTGGCCAAGTCCTTCGGCGCGCGCCGTGTGCTGGAGGACATCGACCTGACGATCCAGCCGGGTGAGTTCGTCGCCATCGTCGGCCGCTCCGGATGCGGCAAGAGCACGCTGCTGCGGCTCGTGGCCGGTCTCGATGCGGCCAGCGGCGGTGCGCTCTCGCTGGGCGGCGAGGCGCGGGTCAGCGGGCGCGACGACGTGCGCATCATGTTCCAGGACGCGCGGCTGCTGCCCTGGAAGCGCGTGCTCGACAACGTGGCGCTCGGGCTGGGCGGCGCCGATGCGCAAACCCGTGCGCTGGAGGCGCTGGCGAGCGTCGGGCTGGCCGACCGCGCGCACGAGTGGCCGGCCGTGCTCTCCGGTGGCCAGCGGCAGCGCGTGGCCCTGGCCCGTGCGCTGGTGCACCGGCCGCGCCTGCTGCTGCTCGACGAGCCGCTCGGTGCGCTGGATGCACTCACCCGCATCGAGATGCAGGCGCTGATCGAGCGGCTGTGGCGCGAGCACGGCTTCACCGCGCTGCTGGTCACGCACGATGTGTCGGAAGCGGTGGCGCTGGCCGACCGCGTGGTGCTGATCGAAGACCACCGCATCGCGCTGGACGAAGCCATTGTGCTGCCGCGGCCGCGCTCGCGCGGCGATGCGGCCTTCGCCTCGGTCGAAGACGCGGTGCTGCGCCGCGTGCTGCGCCAGCCGGCGATCGAGCCGCCGGTCGAGCCGGAAGTGCCGCTGTCCTGGCCCGCGCCGTGGCGCTGGGCCGTCTGAGTTCCCTGTCTTCATTCACTCCGAGGAGTTTTCATGAGCATCACCGCCATCAACGTCCGCAACCAGTTCCGCGGCAGGATCAAGGAGATCATCGAAGGCCCGGTCGTCTCCGAGATCGACGTCGAGACGCCGCAGGGCACGGTGGTCACCTCCGTCATCACCACGCGCTCGGTCAAGGAGCTCAAGCTCGTGCCCGGCAAGGAGGTGATCGCGCTGGTCAAGTCGACCGAGGTGTCGATTGCCGCGCTCTGAGCGGCCGCGGCTGCTGGTCGTGCCCGGCCTGCACGACAGCGGCCCCGGCCACTGGCAGAGCTGGCTGCAGGCCCAGCACCGCGATGCGTTGCGTGTGAAGCAGCGCGACTGGGCGCAGCCGGACCTCGACCGCTGGGCCGAGCGCATCGCCCATGCCGTGTCGCAGGGCGGCGCGGGCGGCTTCGTGGCGGTGGCGCACAGCTTCGGCTGCCTCGCGCTGGCGCAGCACCTTGCGCAGCAGCCGGAGTCGCCCATCGTCGCGGCGCTGCTGGTGGCGCCGGCCGAACCCGACCGCTTCGGCGTCGGCGGCCGCCTGCCGCCGCATCGACTGCCGCGCAGCACGACGATGGTGGTCAGCGAGACCGATCCCTGGATGAAGGTGGCCAGCGCGCGGCGCTGGGCGCAGCGCTGGGGCTGCCATGTGCTGAACCTCGGTGATGCGGGCCACGTCAACGTCGAGTCCGGGCACGGCCCGCTGCCGCTGGCGGCGCGCTGGGTACAGGCCGCGCTGCAGCGGGCGGCGCGGAGCAGCGGCCGGCCCAGGCCGATTGGGCCGAGTGGTCGTTCGCCCGGTGACGCGGCCAACGCAAAGCGCATAAGCAGCGGCGGAATGCTTCGTTCGCAGATCGCTTCCCCGTTCCTACGATGACCTCATCGCATCTCGGGCCACCGCCCGTCACGGAACGCCTCATGACTCTTGCTCGACGCCTCCGCATCGGCCTGCTGGCCGCCAGCGGCGGCCGGTGCCACCGCCGCACTGGCCAAGGACATCACGCTGCTCAACGTGTCGTACGACCCGACCCGCGAGCTCTACGTCGATTTCAACAAGGCCTTCGCGGCGCACTGGAAGGCCAAGACCGGCGACACGGTGACCGTCAAGCAGAGCCATGGCGGCTCGGGCAAGCAGGCGCGCTCGGTGATCGACGGCCTGGAGGCCGACGTGGTCACGCTGGCGCTGGCCTACGACATCGACGAGCTGCACGCCAAGGCGCAGCTGATCCCGGCCGACTGGCAGAAGCGCCTGAAGCACAACAGCGCGCCCTACACCTCGACCATCGTGTTCCTCGTGCGCAAGGGCAACCCCAAGGGCATCAAGGACTGGGACGATCTCGCCAAACCCGGCATCGGCGTGATCACGCCCAACCCCAAGACCTCCGGCGGCGCGCGCTGGAACTACCGGCGGCCTGGGGCTACGCGCTGAAGAAGTTCGGCGGCGATGACAAGAAAGCGCAAACCTTCGTCGGCCAGATCCTTGCCAACGTGCCGGTGCTCGACGCCGGCGCGCGCGGCTCGACCACCACCTTCGTCGAGCGCGGCATCGGCGACGTGCTGCTGGCCTGGGAGAACGAGGCGCTGCTGGCGCAGAAGGAACTCGGGCCGGACAAGTTCGACATCGTCGCGCCGAGCCTCTCGATCCTGGCCGAACCGCCGGTGACGGTCGTCGACAAGGTGGTCGACAAGCGCGGCACGCGGGCGGTGGCGCAGGCCTACCTGGAGTTCCTGTACTCGCCGCAGGGCCAGGACATCGCGGGCCAGAACTACTACCGCCCGATCGACCCCGCTGCCGCGGCGAAGTATGCGAAGCAGTTTCCGAAGGTGAACCTCTTCACCATCGACGAGGTGTTCGGCGGCTGGGCCAAGGCGCAGAAGACGCACTTTGCCGACGGCGGCAGTTTCGACGGTCTATACCCGCAAGTAGCTTCCTGCGGTTTTCGCATAAGCAAGCGCGAAACGGATCGTTCGCCGAGGAAGGCCGGCTGCCCTAGCATGCCGGCCATGACGACCATCACCCGCCGCGGCGCCGCGCTCGCGCTCGCCGCCTTCGTTTCGCCGCTCGCCCTCGCGCAGAGCCCCAAGACCTTGCTCAACGTCAGCTACGACGTCTCGCGAGAGTTCTACAAGGACTACAACGCCGCCTTCGCCGCGCACTGGAAGAAGACCACCGGTGCGGCGCTGACGCTGAACCAGTCGCACGGCGGCTCCAGCCGCCGGGCGCGCAGCGTGGTCGAGGGCCTGGAGGCCGACGTCATCACGATGAACAGGCCAACGACATCGACCTGCTGGCCGAGCGCGGGCAATTGATCCCGGCGGATTGGGCGAAGCGCCTGCCCGACAACGCCGCGCCGACCACCTCCGTCTCGGTGATCCTGGTGCGCAAGGGCAACCCGAAGCAGATCCGCGACTGGAGCGATCTCGGCAAGCCCGGCATGTCGGTGATCATTCCCAACCCCAAGACCTCGGGCAACGGCCGCTACACCTACCTCGCGGCCTGGGGTGCGGCGCTGAAGAACGGCGTGGCACCGGCGGCGGCGCAGGCGCTGGTGGAGCGCATCTTCGCCAACGTGCCGGTGCTCGACGGCGGCGGCCGCGGCGCCACCACCACCTTCGCGCAGCGCCAGATGGGCGACGCGCTGGTCACCTTCGAGAGCGAGGTCCCGCTGATCAAGCGCGAATTCGGCGGCGACTACGAAGCCATCTACCCGACCTGGACGGTGCTGGCCGAAAACCCGGTCAGCGTGGTCGACAAGGTGGCCGACCGGCGCGGCACGCGCAAGGAAGCCGACGCGTATCTCAAGTACCTGTGGTCCGACGAAGGCCAGGAGATCGCCGCGAAGCACCACCTGCGCCCGCGCAATGCCAAGGTGCTGGCGAAATATGCGAAGGACTTCCCGAAGGTCAACGCCTTCACGGTGGACGAGGTGTTCGGCGGCTGGAAGAAGGCGCAGAAAGACCACTTCGACGACGGCGGCCTGTACGACCAGATCATCGCCCGGGCGAAGAAGCGATGATCCTCAAGCGGACGCTGCTGAAGCGCCACAGCGTGCTGCCGGGCTTCGACACGGCGCTGGGCTTCACGCTGCTGTACATCAGCTTCATCGTGCTCATTCCGCTCAGCGCGGCGTTCCTCAAGACGGCCACGATGACTGGCCGGCCTTCTGGGAGGCGGTGAGTTCGCCGCGCGTGGTGGCCTCGTACCGGCTGACCTTCGGCGCCTCGTTCGCCGCGGCGCTGGTCAATGCCTTCTTCGGGTTGATCGTCGCCTGGGTGCTGGTGCGCTACGAGTTTCCCTTCAAGCGGCTCATCGATGCGCTGGTCGACCTGCCGTTCGCGCTGCCCACCGCGGTGGCCGGCATCGCATTGACGGCGCTGTATGCCGGCAACGGCTGGATCGGCCAGTTCCTGCCCTTCAAGGTGAGCTTCACGCCGATCGGCGTTTTCGTCGCGCTCACCTTCATCGGCCTGCCGTTCGTGGTGCGCACCGTGCAGCCGGTACTGGAGGATCTGCACAAGGAGATCGAGGAGGCCGCCGCCACGCTGGGCGCCAACCGCTGGCAGACCTTCACCAAGGTGATCTTTCCCATCCTCACACCGGCGCTGCTGACCGGCTTCGCGCTCGCCTTCGCGCGGGCGCTGGGTGAATACGGCTCGGTGATCTTCATCGCCGGCAACATGCCGATGGTCAGCGAGATCACGCCGCTGCTCATCATCACCAAGCTCGAGCAGTACGACTACCAGGGCGCCACGGCGATCGCCTGCGTGATGCTGGTGGCCGCCTTCGCGCTGCTGCTGGCGATCAATGGTCTGCAGGCCTGGACGCGCGCGAGGCAAGGCCGATGAGCACGACCGCTGCCACCTTGCCGTTGCCGAAGTCCGCCGGCGTCGCGCCGCGCCCCATCCGCAGCGCCACCACCGAAGCCGCCTGGGTGAAGTGGACGCTGGTCGGCATCGCGCTGGCCTTCCTGACCTTCTTCCTGTTCGTGCCGCTGACGGTGGTGTTCGTCGAGGCGCTGAAGAAGGGCTGGGACGTCTACCTCGCCGCCATCGTCGAGCCCGACGCGCGCTCGGCCATCCAGCTCACGCTGATCGCCGCCGCCATCAGCGTGCCGCTCAATCTCGTGTTCGGCGTCGCCGCCGCCCTGGTGCATCGCCAAGTTCGAGTTCCGCGGCAAGAACCTGCTGTTGACGCTGATCGACCTGCCGTTCTCGGTCAGCCCGGTGATCGCTGGCCTGATCTATGTGCTGGTATTCGGCCTGCAGGGCTGGTTCGGCGAGACCTTGCGCGACCACGACCTGAAGGTGATCTTCGCGGTGCCGGGCATCGTGCTGGCCACGGTGTTCGTGACCTTCCCGTTCGTCGCCCGCGAGCTGATCCCGCTGATGCAGGCGCAGGGCACCGAGCAGGAGGAGGCCGCGCGCGTGCTCGGCGCCGGCGGCTGGCAGATCTTCTGGCGCGTGACGCTGCCCAACGTGAAATGGGCGCTGCTGTACGGCGTGATCCTGTGCAACGCGCGGGCGATGGGCGAGTTCGGCGCGGTCAGCGTGGTCTCCGGCCACATCCGCGGCCAGACCAACACGATGCCGCTGCACATCGAGATCCTCTACAACGAATACCAGTTCGCCGCGGCCTTCGCGGTGGCCTCGCTGCTGGCCGGGCTGGCGCTGGTGACGCTGGTGCTGAAGTACATCGTCGAGCAGCACGTGAAGGCCGAGAAGCGCGTGGCGGGCGAACGGAGTGAATGAACCATGTCGATCGAAGTCAGAAACCTGAACAAGCGCTTCGGCCCCACCGTCGTCTGCGACAACCTCAACCTCGACATCCCGGCCGGCGAGCTGGTCGCGCTGCTCGGGCCCTCGGGCTCGGGCAAGACGACGCTGCTGCGCATCATCGCGGGGCTGGAGGTGCCGGACTCGGGCACGGTGCTGTTCCACGGCGAGGATGCGACGAATACCGACGTGCGCGATCGACAGGTCGGCTTCGTGTTCCAGCATTACGCGCTGTTCGCGCACATGACGATCTTCGAGAACGTGGCCTTCGGGCTGCGCGTGCGCCCCAAGGCCACGCGCCCCTCCGAAAAGCAGATCCGCGCCAAGGTCACCGAGCTGCTCAAGCTGGTGCAGCTCGACTGGATCGCCGACCGCTACCCGCACCAGCTCTCCGGCGGGCAGCGGCAGCGCATCGCGCTGGCCCGTGCGCTGGCGGTGGAGCCCAAGGTGCTGCTGCTCGACGAGCCCTTCGGCGCGCTCGATGCCAAGGTGCGCAAGGAACTGCGCCGCTGGCTGCGCCGGCTGCACGACGAGATGCACGTGACCAGCGTCTTCGTCACCCACGACCAGGAAGAGGCGATGGAGGTCGCCGACCGCATCGTGGTGATGAACGAGGGCCGCATCGAGCAGCAGGGCACGCCCGACGAGGTCTACGACCACCCGGCCTCGCCCTTCGTGCTGCAGTTCCTCGGCGACGTGAACCTGTTCCATGGTCGCTTCGGGCATGGCCCCGGCGCGAAGGACGGCGAGGTCAGCTACGTGCGTCCGCACGAACTGGAGATCGTCGAAGCCGGCGCGGACGGTGCGGTGGCGGCAGTGCTGTCGCAGGCGCTGACGGTGGGGCCGAATACACGGCTGGAGCTGCGCCGGGTCGACGAAGCCGGTTATGTGGATGTCGAGCTGCCGCGCGCCGACTACCTCGCGCTGCGCGATCGCCTCGGCCTCAAGCCCGGCTCGGCGGTGCACCTGCGCCCGCGCAAGGTGACGCGCTTCGCCGAGGAACTGCCGGATCCGGCGGCGATGATCTGAGCCGCCGGGCCGGCAAGGGCGCTCAGCCCTCGATCGGCTCGCCGGCCAGTGCGCGCTGCACCACCTCGCGCGTCAGCGTCGGCGCGAAGCTCTCGATGAAGGCATAGACGTAGCCGCGCAGCCGGTGCCGCGGCGCACGGCCAGTCGCGTCAGATTCACTTCGAAGAGATGCCGCGCATCGAGCGCGCGCAGCGTGCGGTCGCGCTCGGCGTCGAAGGCGATCGAGGCGACGATCCCCACGCCCATGCCCAGCTCGACGTAGGTCTTGATCACGTCGGCATCCATCGCGCTGAGCACCACGCTCGGCTTCAGGCCAGCCTTCGCGAAGGCCTCGTCGATGTGCGTGCGGCCGGTGTAGCCGGCCTCGTAGGTGATGATCGGGAAGCGCGCGAGCTGCTGCAGCGTGACCGGCCCGTCGACCTTCAGCAGATCGTGCCCGGGCGGCACGACGATGCTGTGGGTCCAGCGGTAGCAGGGCAGGGCGACGAGTTGCTCGTACTGCGCCAGCGCCTCGGTGGCCACGCCGATGTCGGCCTCGCCCGAGAGCAGCATTGCCGCCACCTGGCGCGGCGAGCCCTGGTGCAATTCGAGCGTCACCTGCGGATAGACGGCGCGGAAGTCGCGCACCACGGTCGGCAGCGCGTAGCGTGCCTGCGAGTGCGTGGCCGCGATCGACAGGCGTCCGCTGTTCTGCGCTACGAATTCGTCGCCCACCTGCTTGAGGTTGTCGGCATCGAGCAGCAGCCGCTCGACGATGGGCAGCAGCACCTCGCCCGGCGGCGTCAGGCCGGTCAGGCGCTTGCCGGCGCGCACGAAGATCTCGATGCCAAGCTCGTCCTCGAGTTCGCGGATCTGTCGGCTCACGCCGGGCTGCGACGTGTGCAGCGCGTTGGCGACCTCGGTGAGGTTGAAGCCGAGTCGGGCCGTCTCGCGAACGGCACGCAATTGCTGAAAGTTCATGGTGACTCGCCGTGGCGGAACCGGCGATTGTGGGCAGTGCCGGCGGCGCCGGCAACGACGCACTGCTTCTAAGCTAACGCGCCGGCGGCATATGCCCCTCAGCGCGAGTCGCGCAGCCGCTGCAGGCGCGCATCGAGCGAGGCCGCGCTAAGCACGCCCACATGCGCATCGACGAGGCGGCCCTGGGCGTCGTAGAACAGCGTCGTGGGCAGCGCCCGTGAACCGACCAGCGGGCCGAGGGCGGAGCGATCGTCGAGCAGCACGTCGCGCAGTTCCAGCCCCTCGCGAGCGAGCCAGGAATGAACGACATCGGCGCGCTCGCCCTGGTTGGCGAACACGATCGCGATGTCGCCGTTGCGCTGCTGCGCCGCGGCCAGCACCGGCATCTCGGCGCGGCAGGGGCCGCACCAGGTGGCCCAGAGGTTGACGACCGCCGGCCGACCGGCAGCTGCCTGCGCCAGCGTCGCCGGCCGGCCGGTGGCGAGATCGGCCAGCGCGACCTCGGGCCAGCGTGATTCACGCGGCAATTGCGTGGCCAGCGTGCCGGCCGTCCACACCAGCACGCCGGCGAGGTAGCCGAGGCCCAGTGGCCGCCGTAAGACCTGCAGCTTCCATCCGCGCCAGACGAGCCACAGCGTGCCGGCCACCGGGCCGGTGGTGGCGTGCCATCCGCCGTCGCGCAGGTCGACGATCGACCACGGTGATGCGGCATAGGCCGACGCGTGGAAGGCCAGATGCGACAGGCGCGCGGCGAGCAGCCCGATCAACGTCGCATGGAACAGAGCATTGCCCGCTTCGTGGCGTCGCTCGGGCAGCGCGAGCCGGGAGGCCAGCGTCATCGCCAGCCAGTGCCGAGACGAACAGCAGCAGCGGCGCGACGGGCAGGGCCAGCGGGCCGAGCTGGATCGCGAGCATCGGATCGCTCAGCCCGGTGGCTTGACCATCGGCCAGCCGCGCTTGGCCCACTCGCTCATGCCGCCGTTGACGAAGCGCACATGGCCGTAGCCGCGTTCGCGCAGCGCCTTCAGCGTGCGGCTGGAGCGGTTCTGCGTATTGCAGATCAGCAGCACCGGTTGGTCGGCACTGGCTGGGATCTCGGCGATGCGGCGCGCGAGCTGGCTCATCGGCAGCAGCATCGCACCGGCCGCTACGCCGGTGGCATGTTCGTTCGGTTCGCGGATGTCGATCAGCAGCGCACGGCCCGATTCGACAGCGGCCCGAGCCTCGTCGAGGCTGACCGAGTCGGCATCTGCACGCGCGTGGGTGGCCGCACCAGCCAGTGCGATCACAAGGAACGCACGCCGGTGCATCACGCAGGTGCTGGATCCGGGGGCAGGCAGGAGCGCATGGGGCAGGCACTTCGAATATCAATCGATGCTGATATTGTGCCCGAGCCGGCATGGCGCGAGCGATCGTCGACGAATCAGTGGAACTGAGGCTCGAGTCGCTGCCGGAGGGCCAGATGGGCGCGCCTGAGCCGGCACTTCACCGTGCCGAGCGGCAGCGCCAGATGCGCCGCGACCTCGGCATGGCTCAGGCCGAGATCGTAGGCCAGCGCCATGCATTGCCTCTGCGAGGCGGGCAGCTTCTCCATCTCCTCACGCAACTGCCGGCTGTACAGCGCGTGCAGGGGTCGCCGCGCGACCCATCGATGTCCGCCGGTGCTGGCGTGGGCGAGGCTGCGCCGTCCTCGGCGTGCTCTTCGTCGTGCAGGGCGTCGAGCGACACCGTCGCAACGCGACGCCGGTGGTGGCGCAGGCGATCGATCGCAGCGTGGCGTGCGATCGCGGTCATCCAGGTCCAGGGCGACGCCTTCCGCGGATCGAAGCGGTCGGCCGTCATCCAGATCTTGATGAAGGTGTCCTGCAGGACTTCGTCAGCGATCGCCGGCGTGTCCACGATGCGCTCGATGGTCCGCCACAGCAGGCGCCGCGTGATGTGGTGGATGCGGCCCAGGGCTGCGTGGTCGCCGTGTCCCAGCGCGGCCAGGTCGGCGGTGAGCAGGCAGGAGGTCGCGCTGAGACCGGTCGACGGCAGGGGCGGGTACGAACGAGGCGGCATGGCTGGGCAGAGAGGGGATCTGCCAGCCATTTCGGCCGTAACGTGCTAGCGTTTAGGTAATTAATATCAGTGTTATCACTAAGAGATTGCGATGAAGGGCGCCGGCACCGCGATACCTCCGACCGCTCACAGCGGGTTGAGCGACTTCTCCGGACGGTAATGCGTGTAGCCGACGCTCGCGCCCGCGCGCAGACCGGCGCCGAGGCGGATCGGCGCCAGCGTCACGCCATCGAGCCGCTGGTAGTTCACGCCGACGCCCCCGACGTAGTACAGGCTGCCGTCGACGCCCGGGTAGCGCTTGAAGATCGCCTGCACGTCGGGCAGCTTGTAGACGAGGACGAAGACCTTCGACGCATTGGCACCCAGGTCGAAACCGATCGAGGGGCCTGCCCAGTAGACCTTCTTCGTTGCGCCGGACTTCAGCACCAGTTCGCCTTCACCATAGCGCACGCCGGCCGTGACGGCCGCCGCCACTTCCTCGCCGCGGATGTAGCCGTTCGGCCGCCCCTGCTCGCGGAAGGCCTTGGCGATCACCTGCGCGAGACCTTCGGTGGTCTGGCCGAAGAAGTCGGTGGCGGCCTTGAGCGTGCCGGCTTCGTCGTAGGTGCTGTCGTCGGTCACGTCGGCCGCGAGGGCCAGTGCCGGCGCGGCCAGCGCGAGCGAGCCGGCGCCAGCACGGATCAGCCAGTCACGGCGGGTGGTTTCGAGGATGCGAGAGCGAGTGTCGATCATGTCTTTTCTCCTTGCGGCTCCGGGAAACGGAACCGAGGGCCGGACCTTAGGCGCCCGCGATCGACAAGGGTTTGTCCGAATGTGGCGGGATGTTCCGATGTAACGGCAGGGGCATCTCCAGGCCGGCTTGTGCGCAGCACTGTTGTTATATACAGTAGTGGCATCAAGGAGGTTTCGATGAACTCACTGCACCGCCAGACCTATCGCCCGGCCCCCGATCGCACGCCCACGTGGCTGCGCCGCCTCTGGGCCCTGGCTCTGACCCCCGCGCCGATTTCGACGCCCCAAAGACAAAGCGCCTGACTCCGTGAGGAATCAGGCGCTTCTGTGTGTGGTGGTGGAGAGGAGGAGGATCGAACTCCCGACCTTCGCATTGCGAACGCGACGCTCTCCCAGCTGAGCTACCCCCCACGACAACGCGCATTCTAGCAAACTCGCGGGGCCTCACTCCTGGAGCTCACCGCATGGCCCGCCCCGACCCGACCTGGCTCGACGCCCAGTACAACAACCGCGCCCGCGTTCCCGAGGCGCCGCAGATCCTGGAGCGCTGGGCCAATGCCTCGGCGCTGGCGCGCGCGCAGTCCGACTGCGTGCTCGACGTTGCCTACGGCGGTGCGCCGGGCGAAACGCTCGATGTCTTTCGCACCACCGCGCCCGATGCGCCGGTGTTCGTGTTCATCCACGGCGGCTACTGGCGCGCGCTCGACAAGCGCGACCATTCGTTCGTCGCGCCCGCGCTGGTGGAGGCCGGCGCGATGGTCGTCGTCCCGAACTACGCGCTGTGCCCGGCGGTGACGATCGAACAGATCACGCTGCAGATGGCGCACGCCATCGCCTGGGTGTGGCGCCATGCGCGCGAGCACGGGGCGACCCGAGGCGCATCGTCGTCGGCGGGCATTCGGCGGGCGGGCATCTGGCGGCGATGCTGCTGAACTGTCGCTGGCCGCAGCTGGCGCCCGATCTGCCGGCCGATCTGCTGCGCTCCGCGCTGTCCATCTCGGGCCTGTTCGAGCTCGAGCCGATTCGCCACACCACCTTCCTCGCACCCGATCTGCGCCTCACCGAAGCCTCGGCGCAGCGGCTCAGCCCGGCGCTGCTGCCGGCGCCGCCGGGACGGCTCGCGGCCGTGGTGGGCGGTGACGAGAGCGAGGAGTTCCTGCGCCAGAACCGGTTGATCCGGGAGGCCTGGGGCGAGCGTGCCGTGCCGGTGTGCGAGTCGATTCACGGCACCAACCACTTCACCGTGCTGCACGACCTTGCCGATGCGAGCACGCGTCTTCATGCGATCGTGCTGGAGTGGCTTGGCCTGCGCACGTGAATCGGTGGTGACCCTGATCAATCAATCGTGATGCAAGCCGGCATAGCCTGGGCCAATGCAATGCATTGAGCATTTGTATTGGCATCGGGGCGGCCGCCTCGGTAGCGTTGATGCGTGCTGCGTGAGGCTCGCCTGCAGTGCCGCCGCGGCCGGTTCGGTTCAACTCAACGACAGGAGAGTGACATGGGCTTGAAAGGATCGAAGACCGAGCAGAACCTGAAGGACGCCTTCGCCGGCGAGTCCCAGGCCAACCGCCGGTACCTGTACTTCGCAAACAAGGCCGACGTGGAAGGCCAGAACGACGTCGCCGCGCTGTTCCGCTCCACCGCCGAAGGCGAAACCGGCCACGCGCACGGCCACCTCGAATTCCTCGAGAACGGCTCGGGCGATCCGGCCACTGGCCTGCCCATCGGTAACAGCCGCCAGAACCTGATGGCCGCCGTGGCCGGCGAGACGCACGAGTACACCGACATGTACCCGGGCATGGCCAAGACCGCGCGCGAAGAAGGTTTCGACGAGATCGCCGACTGGTTCGAGACGCTGGCCAAGGCCGAGCGCTCGCACGCCAACCGCTACCAGAAGGCCCTCGACGCGCTCGTCGATTGACGGCGACATCGCGCTCGAACGACAAGGGGCTTCGTGCCCCTTGTTCATTGGTGGACCGAGGAGAACCCCCATGACCGCTCGCGAAGGCAATCTCGAAGCCCCGACTCGTCACCCCGTCGACTGGAAGAACCCCGACTTCTACGACGAGGCCAAGTGCTTCGTCGAGATGGAGCGCATCTTCGACATCTGCCACGGCTGCCGGCGCTGCGTCAGCCTGTGCCAGAGCTTCCCGAACCTGTTCGACCGGTCGACGCCACCGACGACGGCGAGGTGCACGGCGTGAAGAAGGAGGATTACTGGAAGGTCGTCGACCAGTGCTACCTCTGCGACCTGTGCTACCTGACCAAAGTGCCCCTACGTGCCGCCGCACGAGTGGAACCTCGACTTCCCGCACACCATGCTGCGCGCCAAGGCGATCAAGTTTCGCAAGGGCGAGGTCAAGGCCAGCGAAGTTTCTCGCCTCCACCGACGTGCACGGCCAGTTCGCCGGCATCCCGATCGTCGTGCAGGCGGTCAACGCGATCAACAGGACGAAGGCGGCGCGCGGCGTGATGGAGAACGTGCTCGACGTGCACAAGGACGCGTGGATGCCCGAGCTGGCCACCAGCCGCTTCCGCTGGAGCGCGAAGAAGAAGGGCAGTGCGAGCGAGGTGAAGGACGGCCCGCGCAGCCCCGGCAAGGTGGCGATCTTCTCGACCTGCTACGTCAACTACAACGAGCCCGGCATCGGCCACGACCTGATCGCCTCGCTCGAGCACAACGAGATTCCGTACGTGATCGTCGAGAAGGAGTCGTGCTGCGGCATGCCCAAGCTCGAGCTCGGCGATCTCGAAGGCGTGGAGAAGCACAAGAACGCCAACATCCCGGTGCTGGCGAAGTATGCGAAGGACGGCTTTGCGATCGTCAGCGCCGTGCCCTCGTGCACGCTGATGTTCAAGCAGGAGATCCCGCTGCTGTTCCCCGACGACGCCGATGCGAAGCTGGTGCAGGCGGCGATGTTCGACCCCTTCGAGTACCTGATGGCGCGCCACAAGGACGGCCTCCTGAAGACCGACTTCAAGAACCCGCTGGGCAAGGTCAGCTACCACATCCCCTGCCACGGCCGCGTGCAGAAGATCGGCAAGAAGACCGAAGAGATGCTCAAGCTGATCGGCGAGAAGGTCACGGTGCAGCTCAACACGGTGGAGCGCTGCTCCGGCCACGCCGGCACCTACGGCGTGAAGAAGCCGTACCACGAGACCGCGATGAAGATCGGCAAGCCGGTGTTCAAGCAGATGGCCAAGGACGGGCCCGACTGGATCGGCTCCGACTGCCCGATGGCCGGCCACCACATCGCGCAGGGCATGGCCAACAACAGCCTGCCGGCGGCGAAGATCGCCCACCCGCTGACGCTGCTGCGCACGGCCTACGGTTTGTGAACCCCATGATGGAGACGAGCATGACCATCACCCGCGACAGCCTCCTGACGCTGGAGGCCTACTCGAAGATCCGCAAGACCAGCAAGCCGGAGGTGATCGCGCACCGGCGGCTGCGCACGGTGCACCTCGGCGAGCACGTCAGCGTGCAGTTCGAGGACGAGAAGACCATCCGCCGGCAGATCCAGGAGATGCTGCACATCGAGAAGATCTTCGACGAGGAAGGCATCCAGAGCGAGATCGACGCCTACGCGCCGCTGGTGCCCGACGGCAGCAACTGGAAGGCGACGATGCTGATCGAGTACCCCGATCCGCACGAGCGCAAGCGCGAGCTGGCCCGGCTGATCGGCATCGAGGACCGCATGTTCGTCGAGGTCGAGGGCCATGCGCGCATCTATGCGATCGCCGACGAGGATCTCGACCGCGAGAACGAGCAGAAGACCTCGTCGGTGCACTTCCTGCGCTTCGAGTTTCCGCCCGCGGCGCGCGAGGCGGTGCGCGCCGGCGCGAGCGTCAAGCTCGGCTGCGACCACACCAACTACCCCGCGCATGTGGTGATCGCGCCGGACACGCTGGCCTGCGGCCGGCGATCTGAAGTAGCCGGCGACGTCAGGCCGCTGCGGCGGCGGCCCGCCGCGCGCCAAGCCAGCCATCGGCGCTGTACAGCAGCAGCGCCGTCCAGATCAGCCCGAAGCCGACCAGCCGCGCGCCGCCGAAGGGTTCGTTGAAGAGCCACACGCCGAGCCCGAACTGGATCGACGGGCCGATGTACTGCAAGAGGCCCAGCGTCGTCATCGAGATGCGCCGCGCGCCGGCGGCGAAGAGCAGCAGCGGCACGGCGGTGAGCGGGCCCACGCCGATCAGCCACAGGTTGGTGGCCGGTCGGGCGCGGGGAAGCTCGTCGGGCCGCGGCCCCACCACAGCGCCAATGCGATCAGCGCCGGCGGCGCGAGCAGCAGCGTCTCCAGCGTCAGGCCTTCCAGCGCGCCCAGCGGCGCGATCTTGCGCAACAGGCCATAGGCGCCGAAGCTGGCCGCCAGCACCAGCGCGATCCACGGCAGCTGGCCGGTCTGCGCGGTCAGCCACGACGCCGGCGGTGGCCAGCGCCAGCGCCGTCCATTGCAGACGGCGCGGGCGCTCGTGCAGCACCGTGTAGCCGAGCAGCACGTTGACCAGCGGCGTGATGAAGTAGCCCAGGCTGGCGTCGATGACGTGGCCGTTGTTGACCGCCCAGATGTAGGTCAGCCAGTTGCACGACAGCAGCAGCGCGCTGACCACGAACGCGCCCAGCACCTTGGGCTGGCGCAGCGCCGGCAACAGCCAGCCCCAGTGGCGCCGCCCGCCAGCAGGCCCAGCACGAAGACCAGCGACCAGACGATGCGGTGCACCAGCACCTCGGGCGCGGCCACCGCGGCGAGGTGGCTGAAATACAGCGGGAACAGGCCCCACAGCACGTAGGCGGAGGCGGCGTAGAGGATTCCGGGAGGCATGAAGACCGGCGCGGGGCGCGCGAAAGGAGCGGCATTGTCGCCGCGGTTCGCGCTTGATGCAGGACAAGCGCGCGGCCCGCGCCGGCTCGAAGAATGCGGCCACCGAGAAGGAGGCACGATGTTCCAGATCCGCATCCACGGCCGCGGCGGGCAGGGCGTGGTCACCGGCGCCGAGATGCTGTCGATCGCCGCCTTCGAGCAGGGGCGCCACGCGCAGGCCTTCCCGAGCTTCGGCTCGGAGCGCACCGGCGCGCCGGTGGTGGCCTTCTGCCGCATCGCCGAGCGCGAGATCCGCCTGCGCGAGCCGGTGATGGCGCCCGATGCGCTGATCGTGCAGGACCCGACGCTGCTGCACCGGTCGACGTCTTCCAGGGACTGAAGCCCGAGGGCTACGTGCTGATCAACTCCTCGCGCAGCTTCGACGAACTTGGCCTCGGCGACTTCGTGCGCCGCTTCCACCGCGAGCGGCTGTGCAACGTGCCGGCCAGCGAGATCGCCAAGGCGCACATCGGCCGGCCCTTGCCGAATGCGGCGCTGCTCGGCGGCTTCGCGGCGATCAGCGGGTTGATCTCGCTGGACGCGGTGGCGCACGCCATCCGCGACAAGTTCAGCGGCCGTGTGGCCGAGGCCAACGTGGCGGCGGCCAGCGAAGCCTTCGCCTATGTGAAGAACGAGATCGAGGAGCTGGCCCATGCTGCGGCAGATTGAAGGCTCGCGCGCGGTGGCCGAGGCGGTGGCGCGGGCGCGCCCGCAGGTGATCTGCGCCTACCCGATCTCGCCGCAGACGCACATCGTCGAGGCGCTGGGCGAGTTGGTGAAGACCGGCGAGCTGAGCCCCTGCGAGTTCGTCAACGTCGAGAGCGAGTTCGCCGCAATGAGCGTGGCCATCGGCGCCTCGGCCGCTGGCGCGCGGGCGTACACGGCCACCGCCAGCCAGGGGCTGCTCTTCATGGCCGAGGCCGTCTACAACGCCTCGGGCCTGGGGCTGCCGATCGTGATGACGGTGGCCAACCGCGCGATCGGCGCGCCGATCAACATCTGGAACGACCACAGCGATGCGATGAGCCAGCGCGACTGCGGCTGGATCCAGCTCTTCGCCGAGACCAACCAGGAAGCCGCCGACCTGCACCTGCAGGCCTTCCGCCTCGCCGAGGAGGTGAGCCTGCCGGTGATGGTGTGCATGGACGGCTTCATCCTGACGCATGCCTATGAGCGGGTGGATCTGCCGGAGCAGGCGCAGGTCGATGCGTTCCTGCCGCCCTATGCACCGCGCCAGGTTCTCGATCCGGCCGAGCCGGTGAGCATCGGCGCGATGGTCGGGCCGGAAGCGTTCTCCGAGGTGCGCTACCTCGCGCATGCCCGGCAGATGTGGGCGCTGGAGCGCATTCCGCAGATCGCCGCGGAGTTCCAGGCGATCTTCGGGCGCGACAGCGGCGGACTGCTGCACACCTACCGCTGCCAGGATGCGCACACCATCGTCGTCGCGCTCGGTTCGGTGCTCGGCACGATCAAGGACACGGTCGACGCACTGCGCGAGCAGGGCCATGCGATCGGCGTGCTCGGCATCACCTCGTTCCGGCCGTTCCCGCTGGCGGCGGTGCGCGAGGCGCTGCAGCTCGCGCAGCGCGTGGTGGTGCTGGAGAAGAGCTTCTCGGTGGGGCTGGGCGGCATCGTCGCCAACGACGTGCGCAGTGCGCTCTCGGGCATCCGGCTGCACGGCTACACGGTGATCGCGGGGCTGGGTGGGCGGTCGATCACGCAGGCGTCGCTGGAACGGGTGTTTCTGCAGGCGATGCGGGATGAGTTGCAGCCGCTGACTTTCCTCGATATGGACTGGGGTCTGGTCGAACGGCAGATCGAGCGCGAGCGGCGAGGGGAGCGCAGCGGGCCGGCGGCGGAGGCGATGCTGCGCGAGGTGGGGGCGGTGGCTTCCCGGGTGCGATGAGTCCCACTCACGCCACCACCGAGCGCGTCGCCGGCCAGGCAGGCCAGAGCTGCGCGCGGCCCGATATCCGTGCTCTTTGGCCTGCCCGGTCGGCGACGAGCACACAGCGCAGCGCAGGAGGTGCGCGGCACGGTGGTGGCACGGCCGGGGCGGGGCCTGCCGGTCGAGCACCGATATCGGGCGGCGCGCAGACCGGCAGGCCCCGCCCCGGCCGCGCTCGGTCGAACAAGGAATCGCGATGAGCCACCAGCAGATCAAGTTCTACCAAACCGGCACCTTCACCGTCGGCAACCGCCTGCTTGCGCCCGAACAGCGCAGCGTGCAGGCGAGCACCGAGCGCAGCAACGCGATCAACTCCGGTCACCGCGCCTGCCAGGGCTGCGGCGAGGCGCTCGGTGCGCGTTATGCGGTCGACGCGGCGTTGCGTGCAGCGCAGGGCAAGCTCATCGCTGCCAACGCCACCGGCTGCCTGGAGGTGTTCTCCACGCCGTACCCCGAGACCTCGTGGCAGCTGCCGTGGATCCACTCGCTGTTCGGCAATACCGCCGCGGTGGCCACCGGCATCGCCGCGGCCTTGAAGGTGCAGGGCCGCAGCGACGTGCGCGTGCTGGCGCAAGGCGGCGACGGCGGCACCACCGACATCGGCTTCGGCTGCCTGTCGGGCATGTTCGAGCGCAACGACGACGTGCTTTACGTCTGCTACGACAACGAAGCCTACATGAATACCGGCGTGCAGCGCTCCTCGGCCACGCCGCCGGCCGCGCGCGCACCGCCACCACGCCGGCGATGGGCGTGCAGCCGGGCAATGTCTTCGGCCAGGGCAAGAATCTGCCGAAGATCGCGATGGCGCACGGCATCCCCTACGTGGCCACCGCGACGGTGGCCGATCTGCACGATCTCGAGGCCAAGGTCGAGCGGGCGATGAGCCTGCGCGGTGCGCGCTACCTGCACGTGCTGGTGCCGTGCCCGCTGGGCTGGGGTGCGGCCTCACGACACCATCCGCCTCGCGCGGCTGGCGCAGCAGTCGGGGCTGTTCCCGGTGTTCGAGGCCGAGCACGGCGAAGTCACGTCGGTGGCGAAGATCCGCCAGCGCGTGCCGGTGGAGGCCTACCTGATGCCGCAGAAGCGCTTCGCCCATCTCTTCGCGCCGCAGCGCCGTGACGACGTGATCGCCAAGCTGCAGATGCAGGCGGACCGGAACATCCGCGACTACCGCCTGATCGATCCGGTCGACGTGGAGGGCGCGTGATGAAGAAGCCGTTCGCGATCACGCTGGACGTCGGCTCGTCGCTGGCCAACAAGACGGGCTCGTGGCGCTCCAGCCGCCCGGTCTATGTCGACCGGCTGCCGCCGTGCAACGCCACCTGCCCGGCGGGCGAAGACATCCAGGGCTGGCTGTTCCACGCCGAGGGCGGCGATTACGAACGCGCCGGCGCCACCTGATCCGCGACAACCCGTTCCCGGCGATCATGGGCCGGGTCTGTTATCACTCCTGCGAATCGGCCTGCAACCGCGGCAAGCTCGATGCACCGGTGGGCATCAATGCCGTCGAGCGCTTCCTCGGCGACGAGGCGCTGAAGCAGGGCTGGGCTTTCGAGCCGCCGGCCGCGGACAGCAGCAAGCACGTGCTGGTCGTCGGCGCCGGGCCCTCGGGGCTGAGTGCGGCCTACCACCTGCGCCGGCTCGGCCACCGCGTCACCGTGCTCGAGGCCGGGCCCAAGCCGGGCGGCATGATGCGCTTCGGCATCCCCAAATACCGTCTGCCGCGCGAGGTGCTCGACGCCGAGGTCGAGCGCATCCTCGCGATGGGCGTGACCCTGCGCTGCGGCGAGAAGGTGGGCGACCTGCGCGAAGCGATGCAACGCGAGGGCGCCGATGCGGCCTTCCTCGCCGTCGGTGCGCACATCGCCAAGCGCGCCTTCATCCCGGCGGGCGACTCGGCGCGCGTGCTCGATGCGGTGTCGGTGCTGCGCAGCATGGAAGGCGAGGCGCCGCCGCTGCTCGGCCGCCGCGTGGTCGTCTATGGCGGCGGCAATACCGCGATCGACGTCGCGCACCGCGCGGCGGCTCGGCGCCACCGAGGCGGTGATCGTCTACCGGCGCACGCGCGACCGCATGCCGGCGCACGACTTCGAGGTCGAAGAGGCCCTGCAGGAAGGCGTGACGGTCAAGTGGCTGTCGACCATCCGCCGCGCCGAGGAGGGCGAGATCACCGTCGAGAAGATGGTGCTCGACGACGCCGGCCAGCCGCAGCCCACCGGCGAATTCGAGACGCTGCAGGCCGATTCGCTGGTGCTCGCGCTGGGGCAGGAGGTCGATCTGTCGCTGCTCGACGGCGTGCCGGGGTGGAACTGCGCGACGGCGTCGTGCAGGTGGATTCTCAGCTGATGACCGGCCACCCCGGCATCTTCGCCGGCGGCGACATGGTGCCGGCCGAGCGCAACGTGACGGTGGCGATCGGCCACGGCAAGAAGGCCGCAAGGCACATCGATGCCCTGGCTGCGCGGCGAGGCCACCGAGACGGCGGTGCCCAAGCACGAACCGGCCACCTTCGAGCGCCTGAACCCCTGGTACTACAGCGATGCGCCGGCCACCGTGCGGCCGCTGCTCGATCTGGCGCGCCGCCAGAGCAGCTTCGACGAAGTGCAGGGCGGGCTCACCGAGGGCAACGCCCTCTTCGAGGCGCGCCGCTGCCTGTCGTGCGGCAACTGCTTCGAGTGCGACAACTGCTACGGCGTCTGCCCCGACAACGCGGTGATCAAGCTCGGGCCGGGCTGGCGCTTCCAGTTCAACTACGACTACTGCAAGGGCTGCGGCCTGTGCGCCGCCGAGTGCCCCTGCGGTGCGATCGACATGGTCGACGAAACGGTCTGAGCCGGCGGTGGGCCGGCGGCGCTGTGGCGGCGGCGTCACAGTGCAGCCCCGCGCTCGCGGGGTGATGCACGGGCGAGGGATGTCCTGTCACATACCGCTGCCCACAATGCCCACATCGGTGCAGTGCACCGCCCGCCGGAGACGCCGCCATGCCGCAGACCTTCAACGTCGGAGCCCGTTCGATCTTCGTCACCACGGTGGCCTGGGTATTCATCGCCCTGTCGCTGCTGGCGGTGGCTTCGGCAGTGGTGCAGAACGCGGCGGTGGCCTCGCTGCTGCCGGGCTGGCAGGCCAGCGGCTCGCAGCGCGCGCTGCCGCTGCTCACCGGCCTGCTGATCGCCTACCTGCCCTGGGTGGTGGGCGCCGGGCTGGCGCTGTCGCTGGCCACGCTGGCCTCGGCGATCGGCCTGCTGATGCGGCTCGATTGGGCGCGCCGCGCCTTCATCGGCCTGCTGGTGCTGGCCATCGTCGCCAACCTGCTGGGCCTGTGGTTCCAGCACGAGGTGGTGCAGTCGGTGGTCGACAGCACGCTGAGCCGCACGCCGCTGCCCGAGCAGGCGCTGGGCGTGTTCGGCGGCTTCGTCACCGCGGCGCGCGCGATGGGCGTGGCGATGACGCTGCTGGCCTGCGCGCTGCTGGGCTGGATCATCCACCGGCTGATGTCGGCGGCGGTCAAGCAAGAGTTCGCCTGAACCCTCAGCTGACGTCGCCGTCGACGTAGAACCACCGCCCGCCTTCGCGCACGAAGCGGCTGGTTTCCTGCAGCCGGTGGGCGCGCCCGCCGAGCTTGCTGCGCGCCACGAAGCTGACGGTGGCGTGCTGCTCGTCCTGCCGCTCGTGGCGGCGCACTTCCAGGCCCAGCCACTTCAGCCCGGGCGGATCGGGCTCCAGTGAGGCCGGGCGCGTGCTCGGGTGCGAGGTGGTCTGCAGGTAGTCGGTCAGGCCGAGCACGTAGGCGCTGTAGCGCGAGCGCATGAGCCGCTCTGCATCGGGCGCCTGCAGATGGAGCTCGCCGGCGTGGAAGCGGCCGCAGCAGGCCGCGTAGGGCGTGCCGGAGCCGCAAGGACAGGGGGTGTTCATCAAGGCGTGAGATTGTGGTCAGCGATCGGGCTTGCACCAAATACTGTATGAAAATACAGTATTCTCCATGGACGCCATGCCCGCCGCCGCCCTCGCTCCGCAGGATCTGCACCCCGCGCTGTGGCTGGGCCATCAGCTCGGCCGCGCGGCCGGCGCCGGCGTGCCCAGCGGCTTTGCCGCGCTCGACCGGCATCTGCCCGGCGGTGGCTGGCCGCGCCGCACGCTCACCGAGCTGCTGCTGCCGCACCCCGGCGTCGGCGAGGTGCGCCTGCTCGCGCCCAGCCGGCCGCTGCGCAGCGCAGCGGCCGGCTGGTGATGCTGTTCGATCCGCCAGCGCAGCTCTCGGCCTGGGCGCTGGCCCAGCTCGGGCTCGATGTCGGCCAGCTGCTCGTGGTGCAGACGCGCCAGCGCGTGGCGCCGCAGGTGCTGCCGGGGCCGACAGCCTCTGGGCCTTCGAGCAGGCGCTCAAGAGCGGCCATGTCGGCGCGCTGGTCGCCCTGGCTGCCGCCGCGGCTGCGTGCCGAGCGGCTGCGCCGGCTGCAGCTGGCCGCGCAGGCGCACGACGGTGTCGCCTTCGTGATGCGCGAGCTGGCTGCCGCCGAGCGCCCGAGCGCTGCGCCGCTGCGCCTGTCGCTGCGCGCCGCCGGGCCCGACGCGCTGGCGCTGCGCCTGCTCAAGCGCCGCGGCCCGCCGCTGGAGTCGCCGATCACGCTGGCGCTGCCGCCGGTGCTGTCGGAAGCGGCGCACGCCCGCCGGCGCGTCGAGCGCATGGCGAGCGTGCCCTCGCTGGCGGTGGCCACCTTCGTCGACGTCGGCTGAGCGGTCGTGGCGCGCTTCTTCTCCTTCCTGCCGTGCTCTGGATCGCCCTGCACCTCCCGTTGCTCTCGCTGGAGGCTTTTGCCGCCACGCTCACGCACGAGCAGGCGGGGCGCCGCTGGCGCTGGTGGATGCGCACCACATCGCTGCCGCCAATGCCGCTGCCCGCGCCCTCGGCGTCGAGCCCGGGCAGAAGCGAGCCACCGCGCTCGCGCTCGCGCCGGATCTGCTGATCGGTCAGGCCGATGCGGCGCGCGATGCCGCCGCGCTGGCCGCGATCACTCACGCGGCGCTGGCCTTCACGCCCAGCGTGTGCGTGCAGCCGCCCCACGATCCGCAGCGCAGCGCCGACACCGTGCTGCTCGAGGTGCGCGCCAGCCTGCGCTACTTCGGCGGGCCGGTGAAGCTGCTGCAGCGGCTGCGCGAGGTGGTGACGCCGCTGGGGCACCGCATCCAGGCGGCCAGCGCGCCCACGCCGCTGGGCGCCGCGCTGCTGGCCCGCGGGCCGCAGCGGGTGCACGTGCAGGACAAGGCCGCGATGCAGCGCGCGCTCGATGCGCTGCCGCCCTGGCTGCTCGGCCCGGGCCGTGAGCACTGGGAGGCGCTGCAGGGCATGGGTCTGGCCACGCTGGCCGATCTGCGCCGGCTGCCGCGCGCCGGGCTGGCACGGCGTTTCGGCACCGCGCTGCTGAACGATCTCGACCGCGCCTACGGCGAGCGGCCCGATCCGCGCGTGCCGATCACGCTGCCGCCGCGCTTCGACAGCCGGCTCGAACTGTTCGCCCGTGCCGACAGCGCCGAGCAGGTGCTGCATGCGGCCGGCATGCTGCTGGCGCGGCTGTCGAGCTGGCTGGCCGCGCAGCATGCCTTCGTGCGCGGCTTCTCGCTGGCGATGCAGCACGAGCCGCGCTGGCGCAGCGATGCGCAGGTGCCGCCGCAGACGGTGCTCGAGGTGGCGCTGGCCGAACCCTCGCGCGACCCGGCGCACCTGCAGGTGCTGCTGCGCGAGCGGCTGGCGCAGGTGCAATTGCCGGCGCCCACGCTGGAGCTTCGACTGGCCGCGCGCGAGATCGTGCCCGGCGAGGCGCCCAGCGGCGAACTCTTTCCCAGCGCCGCCAGCGAGCGCGAGGGCCTGGTGCGGCTGGTCGAGCGGCTGCAAGCGCGGCTGGGCGCCGAGCGCGTGCAGACGCTGCAGCCGGTGCACGACCACCGCCCCGAGCGCGCCAGTGCGCTGCAGCCGGCGCAGCCGGCGCGCATCGGCCAGCCGCGCGCCACGCTCAGCGTGCCGGCCTCGCCGGTGCGTCCGGTGTGGCTGCTGGCGCCGCCCGAGCCGCTGCCGGTGCGCGGCGGCCGGCCACTGCTGGCGGGGCGCGAACTGCAACTGCTCAGCGGCCCCGAGCGCATCGAGGCCGGCTGGTGGGATCACGAACTCGCCGAGCGCGACTATTTCATCGCCGAGGATGCCGAGGGTGCGCTGGTGTGGCTGTACCGCAGCCGCCTGCCCGATTCACCCGGCGAGGCGGTCACCGGCTGGTTCCTGCACGGCCGCTTCGCCTGACATGAGCCCCCCAGTCGCTGCGCTCCTGCCCCCGAGGGGCGTCGTTCCGCCTTGGGACGGCCCGGCGGCGGAACCTACCGCGAGAGCAGCACCGGCACTGCCGCCACCAGCAGCGCCATGCCCGAAGCCGTGAGCAGCAGCAGCACGATGCGCCGGAAGGCCACCTCGCTGATGCCGATGTACATGCGCATGCCGATCAGCGCCGGCAGCAGCATCGCCGGCAGCACGATCGCCAGCGAGGGCAGCATCGCCGGCGTGACGATGTCCTGCCACAGGTAGGCGGCGAAGGTCACCGACAGCATCGCCAGGTTGAAGTTCTGGATCACCGCGCGCTGCGCATCCTTGTCGAAGCCGCGCAGCGTGCACCACAGCGTCGGGATCGCGCCGGTGAAGCCGCCCAGGCCGCCCATCACGCCACCGGCGGGCCCGAGGCGGCGTCGCCGATGCGGCCGCCGCGGCCGATGCGGGGCAAACGAGGTGCCAGCAGCATCAGCGGACACCGGGTGACCAGCAGCGCGCCGAGCAGTGCGCGAAAGAGCGGCACGTCGAGCCGCGGCAGCAGCCACAGCCCCAGCGGCAGGCCGAGCAGCCCGCCCACGATGAAAGGCGCGAGCCGTGCGCCATCGAAGCCGCGCCGCACGGTCAGCGCCGCCAGCACCTGCCCTGCCAGCGCGCCGGCCACCGCCAGCACGGCGGCCAGCCTCGGCTCCAGCGCCCAGGCCCAGACCGCCATCGCGGTCAGCCCGAAGCCGAAGCCCGACAAGCCTTGAACGAAGCCGGCCAGCGCCGCGCCGGCAACGATGACGATCAGGGATGGATCCAGGGGTGCGCCTCCCTACAATGCCGCGATTCTCAACCGAGCCCGTCTCATGAAAGTCGACCCCAGCATCTTCAAGGCCTACGACATCCGCGGCGTGGTCGGCAAGACCATCGACGAGACCCTCGCGGAGCACCTCGGCCGCGCCTTCGGCAGCGAAGCCATCGCCGCCGGCGAGCGTGCCGTGGCGGTGGGCCGCGACGGCCGGCTGTCGGGCCCGGGGCTGGTGGCGGCGCTGGTGCGCGGCCTGGCCTCGACGGGGCTGGACGTGGTCGACCTCGGCGCGGTGACCACGCCGATGCTGTACTACGTGGCGGCCACGCGCGGCCAGCACGGCTGCCACAGCGGCATCCAGGTGACCGGCAGCCACAACCCGAAGGACTACAACGGCTTCAAGATGGTGCTGGCCGGCAAGGCCATCTACGGCGATGCGATCCAGGGTCTGCGCCAGCGCATCGAGCGCGAGGACTACGTTCGCCGGCCGGGCCGTTCCGCGCCGATGGACATCGTGCCCGAATACACCGCGCGCATCACCGGCGACTGCAAGCTCGCGCGCAAGATGAAGATCGTGGTCGATTCGGGCAATGGCATTCCCGGTGCGTCGGCGCCGGCCATCCTGCGCGGGCTGGGCTGCGAGGTGATCGAGTTGTACTCCGAGGTCGATGGCGACTTCCCCAACCACCATCCGGATCCGAGCAAGCCGGAGAACCCGCCGACCTGATCCGCACCGTGAAGTCCAGCGGCGCCGAACTCGGCCGGCCTTCGACGGTGACGGCGACCGGCTCGGCGTGGTCACCGTCGACGGCAACGTCATCTACCCCGACCGCCAGCTGATGCTGCTCGCGCAAGACGTGCTCCAGCGCAACAAGGGCGCCAGCGTGATCTTCGACGTCAAGTGCACGCAGCGCCTCGGCCCGGCGATCCGCGCCGCCGGCGGCGTGCCGCTGATGTGGAAGACCGGCCATTCGCTGATCAAGGCCAAGATGCGCGAGATCGGCGCGCCGATCGCCGGCGAGATGAGCGGCCACATCTTCTTCGGCGAGCGCTGGTACGGCTTCGACGACGCCACCTACACCGCGGCGCGTCTGCTCGAGATCCTCTCGCGCTCGAAGAACCCGAGCGCCGTGCTCGATGCGCTGCCCACCAGCCACAGCACGCCGGAGCTCAACGTGCCCTGTGCCGAAGGCGAGCCGAAGCAGGTGGTGCAGCGGCTGCTGGAGACGGCGAAGTTCCCTGGCGCGAAGGAGATCATCACCATCGACGGCCTGCGCGTCGAGTACGACGACGGCTTCGGTCTGGTGCGCAGCTCCAACACCACGCCGGTGCTGGTGCTGCGTTTCGAAGGCCACACGCCCGAGGCGCTGCACCGCATCGAGGCGGCGATGATGGACGCGCTGCGCGCCGTCAAGCCCGACGCCACCTTCGCCGCCGCGGCGCACTGAGCGGGCGGGCGCGCGCTTGAAAGTCCTGATCGTCAAGCTCTCGTCGCTGGGCGATGTCGTGCACGCCATGCCGGCGGTGCAGGACATCCGCGCCGCGCATCCCGATGCGGTGATCGACTGGGTGGTCGAGCCGGCCTTCGCGCCGCTGGTGCGCCGCGTGTCGGGCGTGCGTCGCGTCATCGAGTGTCCGATGCGCCGCTGGCGCAAGAGCTGGTGGTCGAGTGCCACTCGGTCCGAGTGGCGGGCCTTCAAGGCACAACTGCAGGAAGAGCCCTACGACGCGGTGATCGACCTGCAGGGCCTGACCAAGTCGGCGATCGTCGCCAAGCTCGCACGCGGCACCCGCTTCGGCCGCCAACCAGACGGAGGGTTCCAGCTACGAGGCGCCGGCGGGCTGGCTGGTCGACCATGCGATCCGCATCGAGCCGCACATCCATGCGATGGACCGCTCGCGTGCTGGTCGGCGCGGTGCTGGGCAAGCCGGTGGAAGGCCCGCCGCGCTACGGTCTGCATGCGAGCAAGCGGGTCTTTCGCTCGGCCACGCCGACGGTGGCCTTCGTGCACGGCACCTCGCGCGACGACAAGCTCTGGCCGGTGCAGCACTGGGTGCAGCTCGGCAAGCGCGTCATCGAGGCGGGCTGGCGCATCGGCCTGCCGCAGGGCAACGAGATGGAGCAGACGCGCGCCGAGCTGATCGCGGCCGGCCTGCAGTTCGAGAAGGCCTTCCACGTCGAGGTGTGGCCGACGCTCTCGCTCGATGCGGTGCTCGATCGGCTGGCGCTCACGCAGGGCGTGATCGGCGTCGACAGTGGCCTGAGCCACATCGCCGTGGCGCTCGACCTGCCGCACGTGCAGCTCTACAACTTCCCGACGGCCCTGGCGCACCGGGCCGCAGGCCGCCCACGGCCACCGTCACCAGTGGCGCTCGAAGGGCGGCCCACGCCGACGGTGCAGGCCGCCTGGCTGGCCTGGAGCGACGTGCTGGTCGCCGCGTCGTGAGCGCGGCGCGCACGCTGTATTCGGCGCTGCTCTGGCTGGCCCAGCCGCTGTACCTGCTGCGCCTGTGGTGGCGTGGCCGCGCCGAGCCCGGCTACCGGGAGGCGATGGCCGAGCGGCTCGGCCACTACGCCGATGCGCCATCGTCCGGTGGCTCTGGGTGCATGCGGTATCGCTCGGCGAGACGCGCGCCGCCGCCGCGCTGATCGCCGCGCTGCGCCAGCGCCGGCCCGATGCCCGGCTGCTGCTGACCCACGGCACGGCCACCGGCCGCGAGGCCGGCCGCGAACTGCTGCGCGAGGGCGACCGGCAGACCGATGGCTGCCCTTCGACACACGCGGTGCGGCGCAGCGATTCGTCGCGCACTTCCGGCCCTCGATCGGCGTGCTGATGGAAACCGAGATCTGGCCGAACCTGCTGCCCGAGGCCAAGGGGCAGGGCGTGCCGCTGGTCCTGGCCAATGCGCGGTTGTCGGCGAAGAGCCAGCGCCAGGGCGCGCGTTATGCGTCGCTGATCGGCCCGGCGGTGCGCGCGCTCGACGTGGCGCTGGCGCAGACCGAGGCCGATGCGCGGCGCCTGCGCGAATCGGGTGCCGCGCAGGTGCATGTCTGCGGCAATCTCAAGTACGACATGACGCCCGATGCCGCTCTGCTGGCGCGCGGGCAGGCTGGCGCGCGCGCTGGCGCGGCCGGTGCTGCTGTTCGCCGTCTCGCGGGAGGGCGAGGAAGCGCCGTTGCTCGGGCCTGGTTCCAGCGCCGTGCCAGCATTCCGGGCCGGCCGCTGCTGGTGATCGTGCCGCGCCATCCGCAGCGCTTCGACGAGGTGGCTGCCCTGATGCGCGCCTCCGGACTGACGATCTCGCGGCGCAGCGAATGGGGCGACGCGCCCCGGCCCGCCGACCTCGACGCCGACGCCTGGCTGGGTGATTCGATGCGCGAGATGGCCCAGTACTACGGGCTGGCACAGGTGGCGCTGCTCGGCGGCAGCTTCGCGCCGCTGGGCGGGCAGAACCTGATCGAGGCGGCGCGTGCGGCTGCCCGGTGGTGATGGGGCCGCACACCTTCAATTTTCTCCGAAGCCGCGGAGCTCGCCGAAGCCGCCGGCGCCGCGCGGCGCGCCGATCGCATCGAGGCAGCGCTCGACAGCGCGCTGTCGCTGCTGGGCGATGAGGCGGCCCTCGGAGAGGCCAGCCTGCGAGCGCGCGCGTTTGCCACGGCGCACCGCGGCGCCGCGCAGCGCATGGCCGAGGCGATCGTCGCGCTCTGGCCTGAGGTACAAAGCGCACCAGCGACGCACTGACCGCGAGACACACCGCCATGCCTGCCATCCTCGTCCTCAACGGCCCGAACCTGAACCTGCTCGGCACGCGCGAACCCGCCACCTACGGCAGCACGACGCTGGCCGACGTCGAGCGCATGTGCACGGCGCGCGCCGGCGAACTGGGCTGCACGGTCGACTTTCGCCAGTCGAACCACGAGGGCGTGCTGATCGATGCGATCCACGAGGCCGGCCGCACCTTCAAGGAGGGCGCGCTGCTGGGCGTGGTGTTCAACGCCGGCGCCTACACCCACACCTCGATCGCGCTGCACGATGCGGTGCGTTCGGTGGAGGTGCCGGTGATCGAGGTGCACATCAGCAACGTGCACGCTCGCGAGAGCTTCCGCCACCACTCGTGGCTGTCGCCGGTGGCCGCCGGCATCATCGTCGGCTTCGGCGTCGACGGCTACGTGATGGCCATCGAGGCCCTGGCACGCCGCGCCTCGCGCTGAGCCCAGTACTTCTCGAAGACGTAGTGCATCACGGTGTTGACCGCCGGCTCGACGAAGGTGATCGCGCCGGCGATCGCCACGCTGCCGGTGAGCAGGTAGCCGACGGTGAACGAGGTGCCGAGGTGCAGCACGCCGAAGGTCGCGGTCTTGGCCATGGTGAGGGTTCCTGCGTCGTATCGGGGATGCCGGTGATGGTCGCGCGCTGCGGCTCTGCAGTCCAATCGGCTTGAATGATGGCGGCCATAGCACGCCGCCCCCACGTTTGACGATCTCGCCCGGCGACGGCCTTCGTGGCAGGATGCAGGCAGGAGATCGCGATGGAAGATCTGGCGTGGTGGCTCGTGGCGGTGCTGGCGCTGGCCTGCGCGGTGCTGCTCGGCCAGTTGTGGCGCCAGCGCGGGCGCACGTCGGCGCCGCGGCTGGGCAGCGCACCGCGGGCCACGCCCTCGGCCGAGGGCGATCGGCGCCAGCCGGTTCCTGCGCCGGTGCGCGGCGTGCCGGGCGGCGGGCTCGCACCGATGCCTGCGCCGACGGCGCTGAGCCAGCCGCCGGTGGCGGCACTGGTGGCGCCGCCCACGGTGCGCCTGCCGGCGATGCTGGTGGCCGCGCGAGCCCGCCGCTACGAACTGCGCGACGACCGCCCCGAACCCGCGCTGATGCTCGAGCGCGTCGGCGCCGGCGAGTGGCACCGTGCGCCGCCGGCCCTCGCCACGCCGATGCAGTGCCAGCTGATTGCGGGCGCGTTTGCGCACGCACCGCTGCTCGCCGACGCGCGAGGCGGCGGGGCCGATCTGTACCGGCTGTCGCTGAGGCTCGGTGCGGCGCTGGCGCTGGCCCGCGGCGAACTGGCCGAGGGGCGCTGCGCGTGCTGCCGGCGCAAGCGCTCGACCCCGGCCACGCCTGCGGGCTCGCGGCCCTGGTGCTGGCTCTGCACTGCGCGCCGGTCCACCTGCGCGCACTGCGCCGCGAGGTGGCGGCGATCCAGGCGGATTCGTCGCCCTGGTTGCGCTCGTCGTCGGCCGGCGAGGAGCGGCTGCGGGCCCTGCTGCAGGATCTCAGCCGCCATCTGCGCGAGGTGGAGGAAAACCACGCCGGCGCGATCCGCAAGCCGGTCTTCGTGGCGCAAGTGGCCGACTACTGCGTGCAGGCGGAGGCGCAGTGGCGCGCGGCCAGCGACGCAGCCGCTGGGTCGCGCCGGGCGCTGGCCGGTACGGCGTCGGAAGGCGGGGGCGGTGAGACGGATTGGCAGGAGCGGACCCAGGCCTACGCACTGCGCCGCAGCGTGGCCTGCAGCGCGGCGCGGATGCTGGCCGCCTGGCACGGCCTGCGCCCGGCGCTGGGCGAGGCCGTGCCAGCGGCGGCGCTGGTGCTCGGCGCCGCCCGGCGCGTCCAGCGTGCGGCTGGCGCCCAGGAGCTCGAGATCGCACGCAGTCCGGCCGCCCGACGCTGGGGCTGGCCCGTGCCACCCGATGCAGGCGAGCGTGCCGAGCGCGCGCTGGCCGATGCGCTGCAGGCCATCGAAGGCGGCTTCAGCGGCAATGCCGGGCTGACGCTGCTGGTGCGCCTCGATTCGCTCGGCCAGTCTGCGAGCTGCGCGGGCCGCTGGTGGCGGCTTGATCGCGCCGATCAGCGGGCCGCTCAGCGCGCCGCTCAGCGCGCCAGCAGCTGGTTCAGCGCCGTCACGTCTTCCGGCTTGAGCAGGCCGGCGGCCTGTCGCAGCCGCAGCGAGCCCACCAGCACGTCGTAGCGGGCCTTGGCCAGTCGCGGCGGGTGCTGAACAGCTGCGTCTGCGCGTTCAGCACGTCGAGGTTGACGCGCACGCCGACCTTGTAGCCGAGCTGCGTGGCTTCCAGCGCCAGCTGGCTCGACGACTCCGCCGCTTCCAGAGCCTTCACCTGCGCCTGGCCCGACTGCACGCCGAAGAAGGCCTGCCGCGTGACCTGCGCGACACCGCGGCGCGCGGCCTCGAGGTCGTTGCGCGACTTCTCCTCCAGCGACAGCGTCTCCTTCACGCGGTTCTGGATCGCATAGCCGGCGAACAGCGGCATCTGCAGCGTCACGCCGATGCTGGCATTGGTCTGCGTGCCGGAGACGCTCGGGTAGCTCGGGCCGGCGAGATCGCTGGCGGCCGACACATGCCCCTTGCCATAGCTGCCGTTCAGCGCCACGGTGGGCAGGTGGCCGGCCCGCGCCTTCTCGGTCTCCAGCCGCGCCACCTCGAGGCCCAGCGTGGCCTTGCGCACCGTCGGGTGCTCGGCATCGGCGCGCAGCACCCACTCGTCGACCACCGGCGGCTGCGTGGGCGGCAGCACCACCGGCACGGCCAGGCCCTTGGGGCTCACGCCGGTGCGGCCGACCAGCTGATCGAGCGCGATGCTCTTGGTGCGCAGGTCGTTCTCGGCGGCGATTTCTGCGCGGTGGCGAGGTCGAAGCGGGCTTGCGCCTCGCGGGTGTCGGTGATCGTCGCGGTGCCGACCTCGAAGTTGCGCTTGGCCGAGGCCAGCTGTTCGCTGATGAAGGTCTTGTTGGCGCGCGTGGTGGCCAGTGCGTCCTGCGCGGCCAGCACGTCGAAGTAGGCCTGGGCCACGCGCACGATCAGCTCCTGCTCGGCGGCTTCGAAGTCGGCACGCGAGACGGCCAGCGCCTTTTCGGCCTGTTCGATGCTGATGCCGTTGGCGCGGTTGAACAGCGGCTGCGTGGCGCTGACGCCGGCCTGGGCGACCGTGCTGCCGGTCTTCTCCGGGCTGGTGTAGGGCGTGTCGCTGAGCG
The DNA here is from genome assembly GCA_007994965.1 of Piscinibacter aquaticus. GTDB lineage: Bacteria > Pseudomonadota > Gammaproteobacteria > Burkholderiales > Burkholderiaceae_C > Piscinibacter > Piscinibacter aquaticus. The sequence goes on from VOPW01000001.1 coordinate 1,269,756, forward strand.
AGCGCGTGCCCGAGACCTGCAGGCCCACCGACGGCCGGTTCAGCGCCTTGGCCTGCTCGTTGCGGTACTGCGCCGAATCGAGCAGCGCGCGCGCGGCGGGTAGCTGGCGTCGTAGCCGCGTGCCGCCTCGTAGACCTCCTGCAGGCTCTGCGCCCGGGCGCTGGCGCCGAAGGCCGTGCCCAGCGCGAGCGCGAGGGTGGCGGGGGCGAACGGGAAGGGCAGGTGCAGGCGTCGCATGGAAGTCCTTTGTGGGGATCGCGGGTCGAAAGCGGGGTCAGTAGCGCGGCACCGAAGGGTCGACCTGGGCCGACCAGCGTCGATGCCGCCGGCGAGGTTGTAGACCGACTCGAAGCCGGCGCGCGCGAGGAATGCGACGACCTGCGCCGATCGCATGCCGTGATGACAGATACAGAGGATGGGCTGCGCCGGGTCCAGCTCGGAAAGCCGCTGCGGAATCTGGCCCATCGGCAGGTTCAGCGTGCTGGCGCCCGGGATGCGGATCGCGGCGAGCTGCACCTCCCAGGGTTCGCGCACGTCGAGCAGCAGCGGTTCGCCGTCGCCGGCGGTTTGCGCCGCCCACTGCCGCACTTCGGTGGCCGCTAGCTGCTTCATCAGAAGTGGAACTTCGTCGGCTCGTCAAAGCCCTGCAGGCGCTGCGCGACGGTGTCGAACAGCTCGACGCTGGCGTAGCCATGCTCGCCGCTGCGGGTGATCAGCGTGCAGCGCATCACTGGCTGCTGGCCGACGATGGCGATCAGCCGGCCGCCGACCTTGAGTTGCCCGAGCAGGCCCTGCGGCACTTCGGCCACCGAGCCGGAGAGCACGATGACGTCGAACGGCGCCTCGGCGGGGAGGCCGCGCGAACCGTCGGCCTGGCGCACGGTGGCGTTCATCACCGCCGCGCGGCGCAGGTTGTCGGCGGCGAGCTGGGCCAGCTCGGGCACGATCTCCAGCGTGGTCACGTGCTGCGCGCGGTGGGCCAGCAGCGCGGCCATGTAGCCCGAGCCGGCACCGACCTCGAGCACGCGCTCGTGCTTGTGCACGTTGAGTTCCTGCAGCATGCGGGCCTCGACGCGCGGCGCCAGCATGCACTGGCCGCCGGGCAGCGGCACCTCGGTGTCGACGAAGGCCAGCGAGCGGTAGGCCGCGGGCACGAAATCCTCGCGCTTGACCACGGTCAGCAGCGAGAGCACGGCGGGATCGAGCACGTCCCAGGGACGGATCTGCTGCTCGATCATGTTGAAGCGGGCTTGTTCGATGTTCATCAGAAGGACTCCTCCGGGTAACCCCGCATTTTATTTCGCCGGGGTCAGCGCCCCGCCTTGACCTGTCGCAGCCGGGCGGCCGGCGAAGCGCCGCTTCAGCCAGGCCGACAGGTCGTCGAGGTAGCAGTAGATGACCGGCACCACCACCAGCGTCAGCAACGACGAGGTGATCACGCCGCCGATCACCGCCTGGCCCATCGGCGCGCGCTGCTCCGAGCCTTCGGTCAGCGCGAAGGCCAGCGGCACCATGCCGAAGACCATCGCCAGCGTCGTCATCAGGATCGGCCGCAGCCGCACGCGGGCGGCGTGCAGCAGCGCTTCCTCGCGGCTCATCGGCGCCACGTCGTGGTCCAGGCCGTGCTCGCCGGCATGTTCGCCGCGGCGCGAGCGGATCGCGAAGTCGATCAGCAGGATGGCGTTCTTCGTCACCGGCCCATCAGCATCACGATGCCGATGATCGAGAACATGTTCAGCGTCGAGCGGAACATCAGCAGCGCCAGCACCACGCCGATCAGCGTCAGCGGCAGCGAGCTCATCAGCGCGATCGGCTGCAGGAAGCTGCGGAACTGGCTGGCCAGGATCATGTAGATGAACACGATCGCCAGCGCCAGCGCGCCGACGGCGTACTGGAACGACTCGTTCATGTTCTTCGTCGAGCCGCCGAACACGTAGCGGTAGCCCGGCGGCCGTGCGATCGAATCGAGCACCTTCTTGACGTCGGCCGAGACCTCGCCGGCGCTGCGCCCGAGCGCATTGGCGTCGACGTTGATCTCGCGGTTGAGATCGCGGCGGTTGATCTGGTTCGGTCCGGTCGAAGCGCGCACCTCGGCCACCTGAGACAGGCGCACCACGCGCGGCGAGCCGTCCGCCGCTGCCGCGACGGTGATCGGCAGGTGCTGCAGGTCGGCCAGCGCATCGCGGCTCGTGGGCGGCAGGCGCACGTTCACGTCGTAGTTCTCGCCGTCCGGCGCGCGCCAGTTGCCCACGGTGTTGCCGGCCACCAGCGTGCGCAGCGTGCCGGCCAGCGCGTTGACGTTGAGCCCCGCGTCGGCCGCCGCATCTCGCTTCACCTCGATCGACACCGTCGGCTTCTCGTCCTTCAGCGTGCTGTCGAGGTCGACCAGCCCGGGGATCTCGCGCAGCTTCGTGGTGATCTGCCTCGACAGCCGGGCGAGCTCGCCGAGATCGCTGCCCTGGATGGAGAACTGCAGGCTCTTGTTGCCGCCGAGGTCGGTCGGGCCGATGTTGGTGACGGTGATGCCCGGGATGCGCGCGAGCCGGTCGCGGAAGGGCGCGACCAGCTGCGCGATGCTGCGCTGCCGGTCCTTGCGGTCGACCAGTCGCACGTAGACCGAGGCGGTGTTCTTGCCCGAGGTGAAGCCGCTGTTGACGGTGGTGACGGTGTAGCGCACTTCGGGAAACTCGCGCAGCGCCGCATCCACCTGCTTCGCGCGAATCTCGGTGATCTCGAGCGACGAGCCCACCGGCGTGTAGAAGTTGACCTGCGTTTCCGAGAGATCGGCCTTGGGCACGAACTCGGCGCCGAGGACCGGAATCAGCGCGAAGCTGCCGATGAAGGTGAGCAGCGCCAACCCCAGCGTCGCCAGCTTGTGCTTCAGCGACCAGCCGAGGATGGACTGGTAGGCATCGCCCAGCCACTCGGTGAAGCGGTCGAACTGCAGCGTGATGCGGCCGAGCGTCCTGTCGTACAGCGTGACCGGCGGCCCGCGGTGCGTGCCGTGCGCGGCCGGGTCGTGCCAGACGCTGGAGAGCATCGGGTCGAGCGTGAAGCTGACGAACATCGAGATCAGCACCGCCGCGACGATGGTGATGCCGAACTCGTGGAAGAACTTGCCGACGATGCCGCCCATGAAGCCGATCGGCAGGAACACCGCGACGATCGACAGCGTGGTCGCCAGCACCGCCAGGCCGATCTCGGCGGTGCCGTCGAGCGCCGCCCGGTGGGCGGACTTGCCCATCTGCACGTGGCGCACGATGTTCTCGCGCACGACGATTGCGTCGTCGATCAAGAGGCCCACGCACAGGCTCAGCGCCATCATCGTGATGCCGTTGATCGTGAAGCCGAAGGCGTATGATGAAGAGGAACGTGCCGATCAGCGCGATGGGCAGCGTCAGCCCGGTGATGACGGTCGAGCGCCAGCTGTTCAGGAACAGGAAGACGATCAGCACGGTCAGCGCCGCGCCCTCGATCAGCGTGCGCTTGACGTTGGCCACCGAGACGCGGATGCCGCGCGAGTTGTCGCGGTTGACCTCCACCTTCACGCCCGGCGGGGTGACCGACCGGCGTCGTCGAGCGCCTTGTACAGGCCGTCGACCACCGTGATGGTGTTCTCGCCCTGCGACTTCTGCACCGACAGCAGCACCGTGCGCTGGCCGTTGTAGAGCGCCACGCTCTCGATCTCCTGCGGGCCGTCGACCACGTCGGCCACCTGCCAGAGCTTGATCGGCTGGCCCGCGCCGCCTGCGGCGGCGCTGCCTGTTGCTCGGCGCGCGACGACGATGTCTCGGAAGTCCTCCGGCCGCTTCAGCCGCGCGTTGATCTGCACCACGCGCTCCTGCTCGGCGGAGCGGATTGCGCCCATCGGCAGTTCCTGGTTCTCGCTCTTCACCGCGGCGACGATCTGATCGACGCCGATGCCGAAGGCTTCCAGCGCCGCGGGGCGGATGTGCAGGTTGATCTCGCGCTCGACGCCGCCCACCAGCGTCACCGAACCGACGCCGCGCACGTTCTCCAGCCGCTTCTGCAGCACCTGCGTGGCCCAGGTGCTCAGATCCTGCGCCGACTTCGTGCCGTCGGTGGCGAGGATCGCGACGTTGAAGATCGGCGCGCTGGCCGGATCGAAGCGGAAGATGCGCGGCTCCTTCACCTCGTCGCGCAGCAGCGGGCGGATCAGCGCCACCTTCTCGCGCACGTCCTCGGCGGCCTTGCGTCCGTCGATGTCGAGGTTGAACTCGACGATCACGATCGAGGTGCCTTCGTAGGATCGCGACGACAGCGTGCTGATGCCGGCGACGGTGTTGACCGCCTCCTCGACCCTCTTCGTGACCTCGCTCTCGACGATCTCCGGCGAGGCGCCTGGGTAATCCATCTGGATCACCACGGTGGGCAGGTCGATGTTCGGGAACTGGTCGACCGCCAGGCGCTGGTAGCTGAACAGCCCCAGCACCACGAAGGCCAGCATGACCATCACGGCCATGACCGGATTGGCGATCGAGACGCGGGTGAACCACATGGCGTGCGGGCCTGCGATGCGTCTAGCGGGCGGCCGAGGCCGCGGCCGGGCCGACTGGGCGCACGGCGGTGCCGTCGCGCACCGCGCCGGCGGTGCCAGTGAGCACGGTCGCGCCGTCCTTGAGGCCGGCGGTGATTGCCACCCAGGGCTGGCCGTTCACCTCGCCGCGGGCACCGAGCGTCACCGTCTTCAGCACCGCCTTGCCGTCCTGCACCTGCAGCACGTAGGGCTGCGAGAGATCGGTGCGCACGGCGGCCAGCGGCACGGCCAGCGCCTGCGCCTCGTCGACCGCCACGCGGCCGCGCGCAAACAAGCCCTGGCGCAGCGCCGGGTGCGGATCGAGCGCGAGGTAGACGAGCACCGAGCGGCTGCCGGTCTGCGCGCTCGGGTTGATGCGCGCCACGCGCGCCGTCATCGCCTCGGGCAGGCCGTCGACCTGCAGCCGCGCGGTCTGGCCGATGGCCAGCTGCACCACGTCCTCCGGCGCCACCGCGGCCTCCAGCTCGACACGCGCCAGGTCGACGATCTCGACGATGCGCGCATCGAGCGGCACCCGCTCACCCGGCTGCGCGAGACGCTGCGACACCAGGCCGGCGATCGGTGCCACCAGCGTGGCGTCGGCGCGCGTCTTGCGGGCCAGCTCCATCGCGGCGAGGGCGGCCTCGTGATTGGCGCGCGCGGCCGCCTCGTTGTTCACCGAGGTCTCGAGGCCGGTCGGCGAGATGAAGCCCTGCGCCACCAGTGCACGGTTGTTCTCCAGCGTGCGGCGCGCAATGTCGAGCTGCGCGCGGGCCGAGGAGGCCTGCTGCTCGGCCTGGCGCAGGCGCCAGTCGAGCTCGCTGGTGTCGAGCTGGCCGATCACCTGGCCGGCCTTGACGCGGTCACCTTCGCGCACGCTGAGCACTCGCAGCTCGGCGGCGACCTTGGCCTTCACCAGCGCGGTGTTCACCGCCTTCAGCCCGCCGGACACCTCGAGCGTTCGCGCCAATGGCACCGTCTTCGCCACCACCACATCGGCCGGGGCGAGATCGAGCGCCAGCGTTTCGCGGGCCGGCGCGGCAGAAGCCTGCTCGGTGCGGCGCTTGTCGAGCGCGCGCAGCACGCCCGCACCGACCAGCAGCACCACCAGCAGCGGCACGATCCACTTGAGGTGCCGCTTCATGCATCTGCTCCAGCAGTGGAAGTCGGGTGAGCCCGCAGGCCGTGCAGCACCAGCTCGACGTGCTGGCGGATGAAGGCGTGCGGCTCCATCATGTCGGTGGCCGGTGCGCAGGCGCCCAGCGAGTGCTTGTGCAGGCACAGCATGATCATCGGGAAGACCAGCGACATCACCGCGCCGCGCACGTCGACCGGCGCGAACTCGCCGCTGCGGACGCCGCGCTCGACGATCTCGCCGACCAGCGCCGTGGCGGGCTCGACCACCTCGGCGCGGTAGAAGGCCGCGATCTCGGGGAAGTTGCGCACCTCGGTGATCACGAGCTTGAAGACGGCCGAGGTGGGGCTGTCGAACACACGGCTCCACCACTCGGTGAAGACGTCGCGCAGCAGTGCCTCGCACGAGCCCTGGAAGGCGTTGGCGTATTCGGTCACCGCCACGATCTCGCTGGACAGCCGCTGGCTGATGACCGCCTTGAGCAGTTCTTCCTTGCTCGGGTAGTAGAGGTAGAGCGTGCCCTTGGCCACGCCGGCACGTGCGGCGACTTCCTCGGACCGCGTGGCCGCAAAACCCTTCTCCGCGAAGAGCTCGAGCGCGGCGTCGATCAGTTCCTGCGGGCGGGCTTCCTTTGCGGCGCTGGCGCGGCGTGTGGGGTGCGACGACGGAGGTGGACATCGAAATAATGACTGACTGGTCAGTAATGTACCTGCCTGGGTAGGCATGGGTCAAGCATGCCATGGGGCTTCCCAGGGGCCCTCGAGGGCGGCCGCTATCATCCGCGGCTCCTTCAGAAGCGGAGAACGGTCTTGGACGTCGCGCAGTGGATCTTCCTGGCCAAGGCGGCCGTCATGGGCGTCGTCGAAGGCCTGACCGAATTCCTGCCGATCTCCAGCACCGGGCACCTGATCCTCGCCGGCTCGCTGCTCGGCTTCACCGACGACAAGAGCAAGGTCTTCGACATCGCCATCCAGACCGGCGCGATCGTCGCGGTGATCATCGTCTACTGGCAGCGCCTGCGCGATACCGTGGCGGGTTTCGGGCAGGGCAGCCCGGCGGCACGCCGCTTCTCGGTCAACGTCGCGATCGCCTTCGCGCCGGCCGTGGTGCTGGGCCTGCTGTTCGGCAAGGCGATCAAGGCGAACCTCTTCACGCCGACCGTGGTGGCCACCGCCTTCATCATCGGCGGCTTCGTGATCCTGTGGGCCGAACGGCGCAGCGTGGCGGCGCGCATCCATTCGGTGGACGACATGACGCCGTGGGATGCACTCAAGGTCGGCCTCGTGCAGTGCGTGGCCATGATCCCCGGCACCAGCCGCTCGGGCGCCACCATCATCGGCGGCATGCTGCTCGGGCTGGACCGCAAGGCCGCCACCGACTTCAGCTTCTACCTCGCGATCCCGACGCTGATCGGGGCCGGCGCCTACAGCCTCTACAAGGAGCGTGCGCTGCTGTCGATGGCCGATCTGCCGCTGTTCGGCGTGGGCCTGCTGTTCTCGTTCCTGTCGGCCTGGGTCTGCGTGCGCTGGCTGCTGCGCTACATCGCCAGCCACACCTTCACGCCCTTTGCGTGGTACCGCATCGCCTTCGGCATCGTGGTGCTGCTCACCGCCCAGATGGGCTGGGTGACGTGGCACGGATGACAGCGCCCCCAGTCGCTTCGCTCCTGCCCCCGAGGGGCGCCCACGCCCGGCTAGGGGCGGCCCGTCGCCGGGCGTTCGAAGATCAGGTCCCACACGCCGTGGCCGAGCTTGAGGCCGCGGTTCTCGAACTTGGTCAGCGGGCGGTAGTCCGGCCGCGGCGCGTAGCCGTCGAAGCGGTTGGCCAGCAGCGGCTCGGCCGACAGCACCTCCAGCATCTGCTCGGCATAGGGCTGCCAGTCGGTGGCGCAGTGCAGGTAGCCGCCCGGCGCGAGCCGGCTGGCCAGCAGCGCCACGAAGGGCGGCTGGATCAGCCGACGCTTGTGGTGGCGCTTCTTGTGCCAGGGATCGGGAAAGAACACGTGCACACCCGCCAGCGACGCGGGCGCGATCATCTGCTCGACCACCTCCACGGCGTCGTGCTGGACGATGCGCAGGTTGCCGAGGCCCCGTTCCTCGATGCGCTGCAGCAGCGCGCCCACGCCGGGCGGATGGACCTCGATGCCGAGGAAGTCGGTGTCGGGCCGGGCCGCAGCGATCTGCGCGGTGGCGTCGCCCATGCCGAAGCCGATCTCGACCACCAGCGGCGCCTGGCGCCCGAATGCCGGGGAGAGGTCCACGGCACGGCCGGCGAAGGGGAGCACCCAGCGCGGCGCCAGTTCGGCCAGCGCCCGCACCTGGCCTGTGCCCATGCGGCCCGCGCGCACCACGTAGCTGCGGATCGCGCGGCGCGGCGAGTTCTCGTCGGAAGGCGTGCTCATGAGGGCGCGGATTGTGCCGGATCGGCACCCCGCACCGGCCCGACGCGCGCCGAGCTCAGACCAGGCGGCCGTTGTCGAAGCCGACGCGCACGGCGCCCCAGTGCCGGCCGTCGATGAAGATCGGCATCGACAGATCGTTGATCACCTCGCCGGTGTCGCGCAGGTAGCTCTGGAACAGGAAGGGCTGCGTGTTCGCGGCGAGCTTGCGACCGACCGGGTCGTCGAAGATGCGCTTGTGACGGCACTGCTTCAGGTCTGTCTCGTGGTCGCCAGTGGGCGGCTTGGAGAAGGCGGCGTTGTGGGCGGGTGCGTAGCCGTTGCGGTCCACGGCCAGCGCGTACACACAGCCGTCCAGCGACGACAGGGTTCGATCGAACAGCGCCTGCAAGTCCTTCTCGACCGACGCGTCGTAGCGCGTGGTGTAGCGCGGCGGATTGGAGCCTTCGATACGCTGGTAGTCCTGATCGAAGACATCCACGCCCGCGGCGAGGCGCTCGCCCAGGCAGCGGGCCGTGGCGCTGCGCAGCTCGCGCGTCGACTCGACGAGTCTGTCGAACACCGTGCCGCCGGTTCGAATTCCGCCAGCACGCCCTGCATGTCCTCGGTGTTGGTGCGCAGCTCGTCGACCTGCTTGGAGGATTCGGCCATCAGGCCGTGCGCGCTGCGCCGCATCGGCCACTTCGGCGATGCGCTGGTTCATCTGGCGGTTCAAGCCGGTCGCCTCGCCGATCGTGCCGACGATGTGCTGCACCTGCTGTGCCATGGCCTCGAAGTCGGCCACGAAGGCTTCGAAGCGGCCGGCCGTGGCCCGCACGTCGGTCACCGAACTGGCGACGCCGTCCTTGATGGACTCAGTGCCCGCCATGGTCGACTCGACCAGCGTGAGCATGGTCGCGCTGCGCTCGCTGATCTCCCGCGTCTCCGCATTCACGCGGGCGGCCAGACCGCGCACCTCGCTGGCCACGACCGAGAAGCCACGGCCCGCCTCACCGGCGCGCGCGGCCTCGATCGCGGCGTTCAGCGCGAGCAGATTGGTCTGCATCGCGATGCCCTGGATGACGCCGCCGATCTCGCCGATCGCCTTCGCCCCTTCAGACAGCTTGCGCACCGTCTGCGCGAACTCGGCCACGCTCGCCTCGATCGTCTGCATGCGCTGCATGACCTGCTCGAGTTCCTGCATGGCCGCCGAGGCCGAGGCCAGATTTCGGTTCGAGGTCTCGGCGATGCCGCTGCTGGCGGCCTCCACGTTGCCCAGCAGCTCGGTGACCTGCCGAGAGGACTCCGCCAGCACCTGGGCGTCGTCGCGCTGGCGGTCCGACGCCGTGGAGCAGGTCTCGACGTGCTTCTTCAGGTGGGCGACGTTGATCGCAGTGCGGATGCTGCCGCTGCGTGCGGTCAGCACCAAAGGCTGCGGATGCGCTCGAGGAATCGGTTCAGCATGGGCCCCACGCCGGTCAGCGGCACGGCGCGCGCATCGAGAGCGGCTGTGCCCTCGTTGATGGCCGCGAGGGCGCTGCCGGCGGTGCCAGGGATCCGGAGGTACCTTGTCCACGTCATTGACTGCTCCGCGTGTGCTGCATCTGGGGAGGCGGGTTCAGACGCGGATTGTGGTCAGGAGCAACCGTCAGATGACTCAGAAATGACCGTCGAAACGGGGCCATCTCCGGCGTCGCGCGGATTGCGCACGCTAGAATCTGAGGTGCCGTGCGGGTGTAGTTCAATGGTAGAACGGCAGCTTCCCAAGCTTCATACGAGGGTTCGATTCCCTTCACCCGCTCCAAGAATCGTGACGCAGAGGGCCCATCGGGGCCCTCTGTCGCATCGGCAGGAGGAGACCAGGCCATGAGCCTCGAGATGCTGCGCGTTGGAGTGCCCGCGTCGCTGTTCGACGTGGTGCAGGCGTCGCTGGCGGTCTCGCCGGCCGGCCCCTTCGACGTGCTGCCCCTGGCCGATCCATCGGCCTTCGACGCCGGCGGCTTCGATGCCGTGCTGCTGCCGCAACCGACCGGCCTGGCCGATCTTCCGGCACATGCGGCAGCCACCGCGCTGGTGGTGGTGGCCGAGGGCGACGATGCCGCCCCTTGCTCGGCTGGCTGCGCCAGGGTGCCGCCGACGTGGCCGGCACGCATGACCTGCGCTCGCCGGGCTTCGGCGCGCGGCTGCGCGTGGCGGTGGAGCGCCGCCGCATCGAGCGCGAGGCACGCCAGCCTATGCCACCGATCTGGCCACCGGCTTGCCGCACCGGCAGCAGCTGGTCGAGCACATGAGCCACCTGATCGCGCTGCGCGAACGCCAGCCCGCGCCGATGGCCATCCTCGTGCTGCGCATCGAGGGCATCGAGACGGCTGCGGCGCGCCTCGGCCATGAAGCGGCCAACGTGCTGCGCCGCAAGATCGCCGTGCGGCTGCGTGCCGGAGTGCGCGCCAGCGACGTGGTGGCCTCGCTGGGCGACGACAGCTACGCCGTGCTGCTGGCCGCGCTGCTCGCGCCGGGCGATGCCGCGCACGTGGGCGCCAAGCTGCTGACCCAACTGCGCAAGCCTTTCCAGGTGGCGGGGCAGGAGGTCTCTGTCTCGGCCGCGCTGGGCATCGCGCTGCACCTGCGCGATGGCGCACAGCCCGAGGCGCTGCTCGCACGCGCCTCGGCGCTGGCCGCCGCCGCGCCGGCCGAGGGCCGCCTCACGGGCACCGCGGCCAACGACGGCTGAGCCTCGTTCAGCGCGTCACTTCAGGATGTCGCCCAGGCAAAGGTACTTGATCTCGACGTAGTCGTCGATGCCGTGGTGCGAGCCCTCGCGGCCGAGGCCCGATTGCTTGACGCCGCCGAAGGGCACCTCCGCCGTCGAGATCAGCCCGGTGTTGATGCCGACCATGCCGTACTCCAGCGCCTCACCGACGCGGAAGATGCGGCCGACGTCGCGGCTGTAGAAGTAGCTGGCCGGCCGAACTCGGTGTTGTTCGCCATCTCGATGGCCTCCGCCTCGGTCTTGAAGCGGAAGACGGGCGCCACCGGGCCGAAGGTCTCTTCCTTCGCGCACAGCATCTCGCCGGTGACGTTGGCCAGCACCGTCGGCGTGTAGAAGCGCTCGCCGATCTTCGCGCCGCCGACCACGACCTTCGCGCCCTTGCTGACCGCGTCGGCCACGTGGCGCTCGACCTTGCCGATGGCCTGGTCGTCGATCAGCGGGCCCTGGTTGACGCCGGCCTCGAAGCCGTTGCCCACCTTGATGCCCCTGGCCTTCTCGGCCAGCTTGGCGACGAAGGCGTCGTAGACGCCGTCCTGCACGTACAGGCGGTTCGCGCAGACGCAGGTCTGGCCGGCGTTGCGGTACTTGCTCACCATCGCGCCCTCGACGGCGCTGTCGATGTCGGCGTCGTCGAAGACGATGAAGGGCGCGTTGCCACCGAGCTCGAGGCTGAGCTTCTTGATCGTCGGCGCGCATTGCGCGGCCAGGATGCGGCCCACCTCGGTGGAGCCGGTGAAGGAGAGGTGGCGCACGATGTCGCTGGCGCACAGCACCTTGCCGACCGCGATGGAGTTGTCGCCATCGGCGGTGATCACGTTGAGCACGCCGGCCGGCATGCCGGCGCGCTGCGCCAGTTCGGCCACGGCCAGCGCCGACAGCGGCGTCTGCTCGGCCGGCTTGATCACCACCGGGCAGCCGGCGGCCAGCGCCGGCGCGACCTTGCGCGTGATCATCGCGATCGGGAAATTCCACGGCGTGATCGCCGCGCACACGCCCATCGCCTGCTTGATGACGAGGTAGCGCTTGTTGCCGTCGGTGGTGGGAATCGTCTCGCCGTAGACGCGCTTGGCCTCCTCGGCAAACCACTCGAGGAAGCTGGCGCCGTAGCCGACCTCGCCCTTGGCCTCGGCCAGCGGCTTGCCCTGCTCGGCGGTCATGATGCGGGCCAGGTCGTCGGCATGCTGGTGCAGCAGCGCGAACCACTTCATCAGGATCGCGCCGCGCTCCTTGGCGGTCTTGCTGCGCCAGGCCGGCCAGGCCTTGTGGGCGGCCTGCAGCGCGGCTTCGGTCTCGGCGGGGCCCGAGGTTGGCCACGTCGGCGAGCTTGGCGCCGGTGGCCGGGTCGGTCACGTCGAAGCGGGCGGCGCCGGCCACCCATTCGCCGTTGATCAGGGCGTTCGTCTTCAGCAGCGAGGCGTCGGCCAGCGTGGCCAGCGGCGAGGTCTTCATGTCCATGGTGCAGTCTCCAGGGTGCAGCCCGCCACTTTACTGCGCCGGGCCGAAGGGCGAGGGACCCCCGGTAGAATTCCGGGTCATGAAAGCCGCCGACATCCGCCAAGCGTTCCTGAAGTATTTCGAGTCCAAGGGCCATGCCATCGTGGCCTCGAGCCCGGTGATTCCGGGCGACGACCCGACGCTGCTGTTCACCAACGCCGGGATGAACCAGTTCAAGGACGTCTTCCTCGGCTTCGACAAGCGGCCGTACCACCGCGCCACCACCTCGCAGAAGTGCATCCGCGCCGGCGGCAAGCACAACGACCTCGAGAACGTGGGCTACACCGCGCGGCACCACACCTTCTTCGAGATGCTGGGCAACTTCAGCTTCGGCGACTATTTCAAGAAGGACGCGATCAGCTATGCGTGGGAACTGCTGACCGAGGTCTTCAAGCTGCCGAAGGACAAGCTCTGGGTCACCGTCTATGCCGAGGACGACGAGGCCTACGAGATCTGGAACAAGGTGGTGGGCGTGCCCGCCGAGCGCATCGTGCGCATTGGCGACAACAAGGGCGCGCGCTACGCCTCCGACAACTTCTGGATGATGGGCGACACCGGCCCCTGCGGCCCGTGCACCGAGATCTTCTACGACCACGGCCCCGAGGTCGCCGGCGGCCCGCCGGGCTCGCCGAACGAAGACGGCGATCGCTACATCGAGATCTGGAACAACGTGTTCATGCAGTTCAACCGCGACGAAGCGGGCGTGATGCACAAGTTGCCGAAGCCCAGCGTCGACACCGGCATGGGCCTGGAGCGCATCACGGCGGTGCTGCAGCATGTGCACTCGAACTACGAGATCGACCTGTTCGTCAACCTGCTGGCGGCGGCCAAGTCGGCCGTCGACGCGGCGGGCGCCGGTGACTGCGACAAGACCAGTCCGAGCCTGAAGGTCATCGCCGACCACATCCGCGCCTGCACCTTCACCGTCACCGACGGCGTGATCCCGGGCAACGAAGGCCGCGGCTACGTGCTGCGCCGTATCGCGCGCCGCGCCATCCGCCATGGCTACAAGCTCGGCGCGCGCAAGCCCTTCTTCCATGCGCTGGTGGCGCCGCTGGTCGACGAGATGGGCGAGGCCTACCCCGAGCTCAGGCGCGAGAAGCTGCGTGTCACCGAGGTGCTCAAGCAGGAGGAAGAGCGCTTCTTCCAGACCATCGCCAACGGCATGGAGATCCTGGAAGCCGCTCTCGCCGGCGGCGCGAAGCAGATCGACGGCGAGACCGCCTTCAAGCTGCACGACACCTACGGCTTCCCGCTCGACCTGACGGCCGACGTCTGCCGCGAGCGCGGCGTGACGGTGGATTCCGCCGGCTTCGAGGCGGCGATGAACCGCCAGCGCGAGCAGGCGCGCGCCGCCGGCAAGTTCAAGATGGCCGCCGGCCTGGAGTACGACGGCGCGGCCACCGCCTTCCACGGCTACGAGCACTGGTGTGCGAGCACAGCAAGGTGACGGCCATCTACGTCGACGGCACGCCGGCCACCAAGGCCCGCGCTGGCGACGACGTGGTGATCGTGCTCGACCACACGCCGTTCTATGCCGAGAGCGGCGGCGGGTGGGCGACACCGGCGAGCTGCGCAACGGCCGCTCGCGCGTGCTCGTGGAAGACACGATCAAGGTGCAGGCCAGCGTGCACGGCCACAGCGGCCGCATCGTCGAGGGCGAGTTGGAGATCGGCGACGTGTTCGTCGCCCGCGTCGATGGCGACAAGCGCGCCAAGACGATGCGCAACCACAGCGTCACGCACCTGATGCACAAGGCGCTGCGCGAGGTGCTCGGCGGCCACGTGCAGCAGAAGGGTTCGCTGGTGAATGCGGAGCGCACGCGCTTCGACTTCGCCCACAACGCGCCGATGACCGAGGAGCAGATCGCCAAGGTCGAAGCCCTCGTCAATGCCGAGATCCTGGCCAATGCGGCGACGCAGGCCAGGGTGATGAAGATCGACGACGCGCAGAAGACCGGCGCGATGATGCTGTTCGGCGAGAAGTACGGCGAAGAGGTCCGCGTGCTGGAGATCGGCTCCAGCCGCGAACTCTGCGGCGGCACGCACGTGCAGCGCACCGGCGACATCGGCGTCTTCAAGATTGTCGCCGAGAGCGGCGTGGCCGCGGGCGTGCGACGCGTCGAGGCGGTGACCGGCGACAACGCGCTGGCCTATCTGCAATCGCTCGAAGGCACGGTCGGCCGCATTGCCGGCACGCTGAAGGCCGCACCGGCCGAAGTGCCGGCACGTCTGGCGCAGGTGCTCGAGCAGGTCAAGGCGCTGGAGAAGGAAGTCGCGGCGCTCAAGGGCAAGCTGGCCTCGTCGCAGGGCGACGAGCTGGTGGCGAAGGCGGTCGACGTGAAGGGCCTGAAGGTGCTCGCCGCGCAGCTCGACGGTGCCGATGCCAAGGCGCTGCGCGAGACGCTCGACAAGCTCAAGGACAAGCTCAAGACCGCCGCGATCGTGCTGGCCACCGTCGAAGGCGGCAAGGTGCAGATCGCCGCTGGCGTGACGGCCGATTCCACCGCGAAGGTCAAGGCCGGCGAACTGGTCAACTTCGTCGCGCAGCAGGTGGGCGGCAAGGGCGGCGGCAAGCCCGACATGGCGATGGCCGGCGGCACCGATCCGAGCCAGCTCGGCGCGGCGCTCGCCTCGGTTCAGGGCTGGGTGGCCGAGCGGGCCTGATCTCTGGCCGCTGCGCTGGCGTCGAGCCAGCGCAGCAACGTGGCGTAGAGCGCACCGACATCGATCGGCTTGGCGACATGGTCGTCCATGCCGGCGTCGATGCAGGCCTCGCGCTCGTCGGCGAAGGCGGTGGCCGTCAATGCGATCACCGGCAGGCGCGGCAGCCCGGCCGCGCGTTCGTGGTCGCGCCACTCGCGTGTGGCGGCCAGCCCGTCCTGCACCGGCATGTGCACGTCCATCAGCATCAGGGCCGGCGGTTGGCGGCGGGCGTGGGCGAGTGCCTGTGCGCCGTTCTCCGCGAGAGTCACGGTCAGGCCGGCACGGCGCAGCATCTCGCTGGCCACGATCTGGTTCAGCTCGTTGTCCTCCACCAGCAGCACCTCGCGGCCGGCGTGATGTTCGCGAAGCATCGCCTCGGCGTCGGCTGGCGGGCTCGGCGCTTCGGCTGGGCTGGCCGCTGCAGCGGCACCTCCAGCACGGCGCATGTGCCGTCGCCCGGCGTGCTGGTCAGCGACAGCTGGCCGCCCAGCGCCTCCGCCACCTGCTGCGTGATCGCCAGGCCCAGGCCGCTGCCGCCATGGCGGCGCGTCGTCGAGACGTCACCCTGCTCGAAAGGCTGGAACAAGCGCTGCTGCCCGTCACACGGCAGGCCCGGGCCGGTGTCTGACACCTCGAATCGCACGCGCCAGCCCTCGTGCTTTTCGTCCACCGCCTGTGCAGCGATCGCGACGCGGCCGTGCTCGGTGAACTTCACGGCATTGCCGGCCGGGTTCAGCAGCGCCTGCATCAGCCGCGTCGGGTCGCTGCGCACGCGCGCGGGCAACGGGCCGAGCTGCAGCTGGAGTTCCAGCCCCTTGTCGCGTGCCCGCTCGACGAGCAGCGCCTGAACGCGTTCGAGCAGCGCGGGCAGCTCGAAATCCGCCGGCTCGATCGCCAGCTTGCCGGCCTCGATGCGCGACAGATCGAGGATGTCGTCGATCAGCGCCTGCAGATGGCGCGAGGCTTCCTCGACGCGGCCGAGCCGATCGGCCGCGACCGGCTCAGCCACGTCGCGGCGCAGCAGCTGCACGAGGCCGAGGATGGCGTTCAGTGGCGTGCGGATCTCGTGGCTCATGTTGGCGAGAAAGGCGCTCTTGGCCTTCGTCGCGGCCTCGGCGCGCTCGAGCGCCGCGGCGAGCTCGCGCTCGCGCGCCTCTCGGCGCTCAGGTCGGTGGCCAGCACGATGAAGCCGACCACCTCGTCGCCTCGCCAGTCGGGCACGTAGTAGGCGAGCGAGACGCAGGGCTGCCCATCGGGCGCGGTGTCGTCGCGCTCGAAGCGCTGCGTGCGGCCGGCCAGCACCGCCTCGACGCGCGGCGCGTTGGCACGCGCCCGGCGGTCCCACGGTGCGCCGAGGTCGGCGATGCGCCGGCCGAGAATGCGATCGGCACCGATGCCGTGCCACTCGCAGAACCCGCGGTTGGCAAAGCGGCAGCGGTTGTCGCGGTCCCAGTAGCTCAGGCGCGCGGGCAGACTGTCGGCCACCAGGCGGAGGAAGTCCTCGGCGGCCCGCCGATCGGCCAGCGCCCGTTCGAGGTGGGCCTGCTGGCGCAGCGTCGCCCGGGCGGCACGGGCACGCTCGTAGGCCATGGCGCTGGCGGTCAATGCCACCGCCAGCAATGCCGCCATCATCGCGGCCGCGATGCCACCGGTCGACGCGAAGCCGAACAAGGTTGCCGCCAGTGCCGCTGCGACCGCCACGCCGCAGATCAACGCGGCCTGTTGCCGCCGCACGTGGGGATCGTTCTCAGTCACGGTGACATGCTATCGGGGGTCCGCGTCGCCGGGCTTGATCCAGCGCTGGCCGCGATCAGGACGGGCCGGCCCGTGGCTTCTTCAACTGCTCGGCCAGGCCCTCGCAGGGATCCGGCCGCGGCGTGATACGGGCGCTGCGCAGCTCGTCGGCCTGCAGGCCATGGTCCTGCGCGCCGAAGATCACCACGTGCAGGCCGGGTGCACCGTGCCGCTGCGCCGGTGCAGCGGCACGCCGCGATCGCGCGCCGCATGCTGCGCGCCGGTGAGCAGCAGCACCGGCGCCCGGGCTGCAGCGCGCCGGCGATGGTCTCGGCCATGGCCTGGTCCCGCGCGATCTGCACGCGCACCATGCCCGGCTCCTGCGCGGCCGGCAGCAGGCCGCAGTGGCCCTCGCGCACGGCCACAGCCAGCTTCTCGCGCGCCGCGGCATCGACGAGCGCATCGCGGGCGGCATCTCCCATGGTCTCGCGCAGCTTCGCGCGCGGCAGGTTGCCGCCGAGCACCGGCACGCCGGCGCGCACCGCCGCCATCACCACGCCCTCGTAGACCGGCCACTCCCAGCCCGACCACTGCAGCGCGCCTCGAACACTGGCGGCATCGGCATCGCGCGGCAGGCCGGCGGTGCTGCGGCCCTGCTCGGCCATCTCGATCACCACGGCCGCCAATCGCCCCTGCGCAGCCAGCTGCTTCACCGCCTGCGCCACTGGCGCTGATGGTCGGGCTGGTCGTGCTGCTCGCCGAAGATCAGCACCGGCGCATCGGGCAGGGGCGGGGCAGGGGTCGCGCAGGCCGCCAGGGCCAGCAGCGCGCTGAGGCAGGGGGAGGCGCAACTTCATCGTCCCAGCATACGATAGGCGCACAAGGAGCACCGACCGTGAACATCCCCGTCCGCCGCGCCACGCCGCGCGATGCCGCGGCCTTCGCGAAGATCATGGCCGATCCGCTGGTCTACGGAAACCTGCTGCAGATGCCGATGCCAAACGAGGAACTCTGGCATGCGCGGCTGAGCGAATCGACCGCACCGGGCAAGCCCGACCTGCTGCTGTGCGCCGAGCTCGATGGCGAGGTGGTGGGCACCAGCGGGCTGCATCCGGCCGGCGCTCAGCTCCGC
The DNA here is from genome assembly GCA_007994965.1 of Piscinibacter aquaticus. Taxonomy (GTDB): domain Bacteria; phylum Pseudomonadota; class Gammaproteobacteria; order Burkholderiales; family Burkholderiaceae_C; genus Piscinibacter; species Piscinibacter aquaticus. The sequence goes on from VOPW01000001.1 coordinate 1,287,640, forward strand.
CGGCGCCACGCGATGATGCTGGGCATCTCGGTAGCACCGTCGGCACAGCGTCGCGGCGTGGGCAGCGCGCTGATGGCGGCGATGTGCGACTACGCCGACCGCTGGGCCGGCGCGCTGCGTCTGAGCTGACGGTCTTCGTCGACAACGCGCCGGCGATCGCGCTTTATCGAAAGTTCGGCTTCGAGGTGGAAGGCACGCACCGCGGCTACGCGCTGCGCGATGGCCGCTACGCCGACGTGCTCGCGATGGCTCGCTGGCACCCGAACCCGCCGTCGACGCCGGGCTGAGCCGCGCCGCGCTCATCGCATCTGCAGGGCCAGCGCCTGCGCGCCAATGCAGCGGCCGAGCGTGCCGCCGTGCTCGATCGCCGAGCGGAAATGGATGCCGGCGTACAGCCGCGACAGCCCCGCCTCGCGCGCGGCGGCGGCGACGCTCGGAAAGCGGCGCGGGCCCCAGCCCCGGTCGTTGTGGAAACGGTCTTCGATCGCCGTGTCGCGGCCGTGGAAGCGCTCGAGCAGCTCCGCGGCAGCGCCTGACACCACCGAGTGGCCCGAGGGGTACTCGGGAAACGGCGGCGTCTCCATCGTCGGCGGCACCCAGTTCGCATCGAGCACCAGCTGGATGTAGGTGACCGGCCGCAGCACATTCAGTTCGTACTTGATCTTCCAGGTGGCGATGAAGGCATCCGACATCGCGATGCCCAGCTGCGCATACTGCTGCGCCGCGGCGGCGAGATCGGCGCGCCTGTCGCGCAGCAGGTCGGTCAGGATCGAGCTCCAGTGGCCGGCGGGCGTGGGCGTCTTGCCCGGGTCGTCGGCCCAGTACAGCGCGATGCGGCGCTCCTCCTCGCTGGGCCGCGTGCCCACGCGCAGCACCTCGGCCGCTTCGCGGTGGAAGGCCGAGCCCGGCTGTTCGTCGTAGGCCGGCGGGCCCGGGATGCGGCAGCGATCGAGCGTGGGCAGGAAGGGCCGGTTCTCGCCCCAGTGCGGCAGCACCGGCCGGCCGAAACGCGGCGGCGTCGGCACCCAGGCGCCCGGGCCGCTGGGTGCCACGAATTGCGCGTCCAGGCGCTGGCGCCGCGCGCCGAGCACATCGTGGCCGCCATCGGTGCGCGCCCAGGTCATCAGCGCCATCGCCAGCAGTCGGCCATGCGTCTGCGAGCGCACGATCACCTCCGGCGTGCGTTGCTGCGGATCGAAATCCTGCGGCTGCAGCACCGGCATGCTGCGCTCCAGCGCCTCGAAGCGTGCCTTCCAGTCGGGCGGTGCATTGGGCAGCAGCATCGCGGTCAGCGCGGCCATCGTCGAATTCGCGACGGTCGGCCAGTGCAGCGTGTCGTCGGGCTGGGCCGGCGGCAGCGACTCGAGCTCGACCAGCTGACCGGCGAGGCTGCGCCCCTGCGGAATGCCGGCGACGATGGCCTCGTGCAGCCCGAGGCCGAGGTAGGCCAGCGTGCGCGCGGCTACCGGCGGCGATTGCCCGGGCGTCTGCTGGATGGCCGGCAGCACGACGCGGAACCATTCGGTGGCCACCGCGGCGCTGTAGCGCGTCGCCTCCGGGCCGCCGGCCGCAGCGATCGCGGGCGCCAGCAGCAGCGCAGCGAGGAACGCCTTCAACGCAGTCCTCAGCGTGGTGCCCATGGCAGCAGCCCCTTCTCGCGATCGATGATCACCGTGCGGTCGGCGCTGGTCTCGAACCAGGGGCCGACGCCGTCGTCGCTGCCCCAGCGATTGCCGGGCCAGCGCACGCGCACGCGCGCCGTGGTTGCTTCGCCCAGGCCCACGTGCAGCATGCCCAGCGTGCCGCTCGCATGGCCGCCGCCGACCACCTGCTCGATCTGCTGCACGCGCCCCTGCGCCTCGGCCTCCAACCACGCCCCCACCGCATCGCGGTTGCCGCCGCCCTGGCGCAGCTTGACCTTCAGCCAGTGCCCGAGGGGGCGCGGCGCTTGAGCGGTGCCGCTGCCGACATTGCGCCACAGCTTCGCGCGGTCCCAGCGGTTGACGATCACCGCATCGAGCAGGCCGTCGCCATTGAGGTCGACCAGCAGTCCGCCGCGGCCGCGCTGGTAGTTGCGCAGTGCGGCGGCCTCGGCGGCTTCGACGAAGCGGCCGTCCGGCATGCCGAGCAGCAGGTTGCTCGGGTCGAGCATCGCGAAGTCCGGCATCTGGCCGATGTTGCCCTTGACGACGAAGAGATCCGGCCAGCCGTCGTTGTTGGCGTCGGCGAATTGGGCGTGCCAGGCGGTCGAGGATGCACGTCGCCGCCGGTGTGCGGCCGGTGCGCGGTGATGCCGCGCGCGAAGGCGATGTCGCGGTAGGCCGGCTGCGCCGCATCGCCGGCCAGCGCCTGCAGCTTGTTGTCGGCCATGCTGGTCAGGAAGTAGGCCGGGTAGGGGCTGCCGTCCAGCGGCGTCGAGGCAATGCCCATGCCCCAGATCTGCAGCGGCTTCCAGCCGGTGGACGCGTCGTGCAGGCGTGGCTCGCCCGTCGCGTCGATGCGCCACAGCTGCTCCTGGCCACCTTTGTAGTACTCGCGGTCGTTGGTCACGCGCAGCGAAGGCTGGCCGCTGCGGTTCCAGTCGGAGAACAGCATGCCCAGCGCGCAGAAGCCGGGGCGCAGCGGCGTGGGCGGCGCAAAGCGCAAGGCGTCGGCGCTGCCGGGTGCCGGGCGCAGCAGCACGTTGTCGGTGCAGCTGCCCCAGGAAACTCGGGCCGGCCGCGGTCGATGTAGGTGCCGAAGGCGAGCGTCGGCCGTGCGTCGCCACCCAGCCACGCCGCCGAGAAGGCCGTCGTCCACTCGTTGCCGCCCTGGAAGCCCCAGCGCTCGTTGGCGCGCTCGAAGCGGCAGTCGCCGAGGCCGCGCATCAGCATCGTCTCGCCGACGCGCAGCACCACCAGATCGAGCCGGCCGTCGCCGTCGAGGTCGATCGGGTAGGCGCCCAGCGTGCTGGTCAGCTCCAGCCCGGAACGCTCGGCGACCAGGCGCAGCGCGCCGCCCCCGGCGCTGCGGTTGCGGTAGAAGCGCGAGCGGTTGGCGCCGCCGGCGATGAACAGCGAGGGCAGGCCGCTGTCGTCGCAGTCGAGCGCGGCCACCCCGCCGCCGACCATGTATTCCCACTCGCCGTCGAAGCGGCTGTTCAGGCCGGCCGATTCGGTCTCATCGACGAACTGCGGCACCGCGGGCGCGGCCTCGAGCGCGCCCGCGAAGCTGAGTGCCAGCCGATAAGGGCGAGGCGCCGCACGCGCTCAGCCCTTCGCGCGGGGCTTCTGCCCGAGGATGATCATGCCCAGCACCTCGTCGGGCGTGACGTCGGCGACGCGCACCGTGTCGACCACGCTGCCGTTCTTCATCACCGTCACGCGGTCGCAGACCTCGAACACATCGGCCATGTCGTGGCTGATCAGGAAGATGCCGATGCCTTCTTCCTTCAGTCGGTGGATGGTGTCCAGCACCATGCGCGTCTCGGCCGGGCCGAGCGCGGCGCAGGGCTCGTCCATGATCAGGATGCGCGCGTTGAAATACAGCGCCCGGGCGATCGCGACGGTCTGACGCTGGCCGCCGGACATCGAGCGCACCGGCTTGCGCAGCTGGGTGAAGTTCGGGTTCAGGCGCTGGATCACCTGCCGCGCCTCGTGCTCCATGCGGTCGGTGTCGAGCGTGCGCCAGGGCGTGAGCAGCTCGCGGCCGAGGAAGAGGTTGCTCGGCGCATCGAGGTTCTCGGCCAGCGCCAGCGTCTGGTGGATGGTCTCGATGCCGGCTGGCGCGCATCGCGCGGCGTGCGGAAGTGACAGTCCTTGCCGTGCACGCGCAGGGTGCCGCCATCGGCCGGGAAGACGCCGGACAACACCTTGATCAGCGTGCTCTTGCCCGCGCCGTTGTGGCCGAGCAGGCCGACCACCTCGCCGGCGTGCAGGTCGCAGCTGGCCTTGTCGACGGCGTGGATGCCGCCGAAGTGCTTGGAGAGCTCGTGCACCTCGACGAGCGGCTGGTAGGGAGCTGCGCGGCGCTCACTTGCCCTGCCTCCGGTTGTAGACGACGTCGAACCACACCGCGGCGATGAGGATCATGCCGATGAAGATCTGCCGCATCGGGCTGGAGACATCCATCAGCACCATGCCGTTGTCCAGGCTCTGGATCAGCAGCGCGCCGACGATGGCGCCGGGGATGGTGCCCGAGCCGCCGGCCAGCGAGGTGCCGCCGATCACCGTGGCGGCGATCACGTAGAGCTCGGCCATCTGGCCGATCGAGTGGGTGCCCGAGTTCAGGCGCGCGGTGGTGATCACCGAGGCCAGCGCGGCCAGCGCGCCCATCAGCGCGAAGAGCATCAGCAGCACGCGGCGCGTCGGCAGGCCCGACAGCAGCGCGGCTTCGGGGTTGCCGCCATAGGCGAAGACGTAGCGCCCGAACCGGGTGGCGGTGGCCACGCCGTGCAGCAGCGCCGCCGCGGCGATCAGGATCAGCACCGGCACGCCGATGCCCTTGCCCGGCGGTGCGGCGCCTTCGACGGCCGCGGAAGGATCGGGATAGGCGCAGACCACCGCGACGAAGCCGAGGATCGCTGCGCAACCGACCACCACCTTGGCGGCATCGGCCCAGGCCGGCGCCTGCGCCGAGCCGTAGCGGGCCCGCGAGCGGCGTGCCTGCAGTGCCGCGCCGATCAGCAGCGCGCAGCCGATGGCGCCCAGCGCCCAGCTCCAGGCAGTGCCGATCGAGCCGTTCACGCCGCCGCCCAGGCGCTGGTAGGGCTGCGCCAGCGGCGCGAGCGTCTGGCCGTCGGCGACCAGGAATGCCGAGCCGCGCCACATCAGGTAGCCGGCCAGCGTGACCACGAAGGCCGGCACCTCGCGATGCGCGACCCACCAGCCCTGGAAGATGCCGACCAGCACACCGGCCAGCAGGCCGGCGCCGATCGAGATCCAGGTGATGCCGGGCGTGTCGGCGCCCAGCCAGGTCACCTGCACCCAGGCGATCACCATGCCGGTGAAGGCCATCAGCGAACCGACCGACAGATCGATCTGGCGCGCGACGATGATGAACACCATGCCGCAGGCCATCAGCGCGGTCACGCAGGTCTGGATCGACAGGTTGTAGAGGTTGCGCGGCGACAGGGAAGATGCCGTCGGTCAGCATCGCCAGGGCGATCCAGACCGCGGCCAGTGCCAGCACGAGCGAAGTGAAGCGCGGGTCGAAACCGGCCCGCTCCAGCCAGGAACGCATCGAATTCTCCTGAGACGTGCCGCCGCCGGGGCGGCACGTCGGGGGTCACGAGATCAGCGATGCGTCACTTGCAGGCGGCCGGCGCCTTGGCGGCATCGACGCCCTGGCAGACCTGGGCCTTGGTCACCCAGCCGGCGTCGATCACCACCTTCAGGTTGTCGCGCGTGATCGGGATCGGCTTGAGGAACACCGAGCTGATGGTGATCTTCTTCGTGCCGCCGCTCCACGGCGCCGCGCCCTTCAGGCTGGCGACCTTGGCGCCGCCGGCCAGCTGCGCGGCGTAGGTGCCGGCGGCCTTGCCGAGTTCGCGCGCATCCTTCCACACCGACACCGTCTGCTCGCCGCGCGCCACGCGGTTCAGCGCCGCTACGTCCCCGTCCTGGCCCGACACCGGGATGCCGACCGGGTTCTGCGCCTTCAGTGCCGCCACCACGCCGCCGGCGGTGCCGTCGTTGGAGGCCACCACCGCGTCGACCTTGTTGGCGTTCTTGGTGAGGATCTGCTCCATGTTCTTCTGCGCGTTCTCCGGCGCCCAGCCGTCGGTGTACTGCTCGCCGACGATCTTGATGTCGCCCTTGTCGATCGCCGCCTTCAGCACCTCGCGCTGGCCGCCGTTGAGGAAGTCGGCATTCGGGTCGGTGGGCGAGCCCTTGATGAACACGTAGTTGCCCTTGGGGCGAACCTTGAGCACCTCGCGCGCCTGCATGCGGCCGACCTCGACGTTGTCGAAGGTGAGATACAGCACGTCCTTGTCCTGGATCAGGCGGTCGTAGGCGACGACGGGGATCTTCGCCTCCTTGGCCTTGGCCACCGCCGGGCCGATCGCATCGGCGTCCATCGCCAGGATGATCAGCGCCTTCGCGCCCTTGGCGATCAGCGCCTCGACGTCGGCGAGCTGCTTCTCGTTGCTGCCCTGCGCATCGGCGGAGATGTACTTCGCGCCGGCGGCTTTCCAGCGCCGCCTTGATGGCGGCTTCATCCTTCTTCCAGCGCTCCTCCTGGAAGTTGGACCAGGACACGCCGACCACCTCGCCCTTGGCGTGGGCGGGAACGGCGGCGAAGGCGGCGAGGGCCGTCAGGCCGGCCGCGGTAAGGGTGCTGAGTTTCATGGCTTGTCTCCTCTCTCGTTGTCGTGGGGAATCACAGATAGCTGTTGACCAGCGCCTCGAGCCGCTCCTGCCGGCCCGAGACGGGCTTCGGTTCGAGCGACGACTTGTCGACGATCGCGGCGAGGTCCGCGAGCGACCGTTTGCCTTGCAGGATGGCGCGGCCGAGCTTGCCGTCCCAACCCGCATAACGCTCCTGCACGTGGCGCGCGAGCGCGCCGTCCTCGACCATCTTCTCGGCCACCAGCAGGGCGCGCGCGCACAGGTCCATCGCGTGGGCGTGGCCGGCGATCAGGTCGTCGGGGTCGATCGACTGGCGGCGCAGCTTGGCGTCGAAGTTCAGGCCGCCCGAGGTGAAGCCGCCGCCTTGCAGCACGTGGTACAGCGCCAGCGCCACCTGCGGCAGGTTGTTCGGGAACTGGTCGGTGTCCCAGCCGAGCATCTCGTCGCCGCGGTTCATGTCGATCGAGCCGAAGATGCCCAGCGCCTGCGCCAGCGCGATCTCGTGCTCGAAGCTGTGGCCGGCCAGAAGCGCGTGGTTCTGCTCGATGTTGACCTTGACCTCCTTCTCGAGGCCGTGCGCCTTCAGGAAGCCGAACACGGTGGCGACGTCGTAGTCGTACTGGTGCTTGGTCGGCTCGGCGGGTTTGGGCTCGATCAGGATCGCGCCCTTGAAGCCGATCTTGTGCTTGTGCTCGACCACCAGTTGCAGGAAGCGGCCGAACTGCGCCAGCTCGCGCTTCAGGTCGGTGTTCAGCAGCGTCTCGTAGCCCTCGCGGCCGCCCCACAGCACGTAGTTCTCGCCGCCGAGTTCGTGCGTCATCTCCAGCACGTTCTTCACCTGCGCGGCGGCGTAGGCGAACACCTCGGGGTCGGGGTTGGTCGCCGCGCCGGCCATGTAGCGGCGGTTGGAGAACAGGTTGGCCGTGCCCCACAGCAGGCCGATGCCGGTCTGCTCCATCTTGCGAGCGAACACCTCGCCGACGCGGCGCACGTTGAGGTTCGATTCGCGCAGCGTGGCGCCTTCGGGCACGATGTCGCGGTCGTGGAAGGTGAAGAAGGGCGCGTCGAGCAGGCGGAAGAGGTCGAAGGCGACATCGGCCTTGTGCATGGCCTGCTTCATCGGATCGCCGCCGGCGGCATGCCAGGGGCGCTCGAAGGAATCGCCGCCGAACGGGTCGCTGCCGTTCCACACGAAGCTGTGCCAGTAGCAGACGGCGAAGCGCAGCTGGTCGGCCATGCGCCGGCCGAGCACGATGCGCTCCGGGTCGTACCAGCGGTAGCCGAGCGGGCGCTTCGCCGAGGGCTTGTACTTCGGGCCCTCGTAGCGCAGGGGCTCGTCGATCGTGAAGTAGCCCGATGACAGGGCGGTGGAGGGCGATTTCTTCTTCATGAAAGGCTGTGGATGAGAAAGGGCCTCAGCGCGCGATCTCGCGCGCCAGGGGTACAGGCGCTGCCAGCGCGCATGGCGCTCGGCGTGCAGGGCGGTGGCCTGCGGTCGGGGGTCGTAGGTGCGGAGTCGCCGGGCCGGGCGGGCCACTTCGAGGCCTTCGCCGGCGGCCATGCGGGCAGGCGCGCGGCGCCGAGTGCGCAGCCGATGTCGCTCTCGGCGACTGGTGCAGCGTCACGCCGAGCGCATCGGCCATCAGCTGGGCCCAGCGCGGCGAACGCGAGCCGCCGCCGATCAGCGCGGCCTCGCGCAGCGTGGTGCCGGCGCCGGCGAGTGCGTCACGCGCATCGGCCATCGCATAGGCCACGCCTTCGAGCACGGCCAGCGTCATCTCGGCGCGCGAGCTGTCGGCCGCGATGCCGAGGAAGCCGCCGCGCACGCGGGTGTCGTTGTGCGGCGTGCGTTCGCCGGAGAGATAGGGCGCGAACCACAGCGGGCTGGCCTCGAGACCGTTGGCATCGATTTCATCGAGCAGCTCGATTTCGCTGTGGCCGCACACGCCCGACCACCACGCGAGGCTGGAGGCGGCCGACAACAGCACGCCCATCTGGTGCCGGTGTCGGGCACCGCATGGCAGAAGGCATGCACGGCACGCGCGGGATTCGGCGCGAAGCGGCCGGTGGTAGCCCACAGCACGCCCGAGGTGCCCAGCGACACGAAGGCATCGCCCGGGCGCACCGCGCCCACGCCGACCGCACCGGCCGCGTTGTCGCCGGCGCCGCCGGCGATGATCGGCGTGCGGCGAAAGCCCCAGCGCTGGACCAGCGCGCTCGACAGTTCGCCCGCCACCTCGCTGCCTTCCACGAGACGCGGCATCTGGTCGAGCCGCATGCCGCAGGCGGCCAGCGCCGGCTCCGACCAGCGACGCGCGCCGACATCCAGCCACAGCGTGCCCGAGGCATCGGAGCAGTCCTCGGCATATTCGCCGCTCAGCCGCCAGCGCAGGTAGGCCTTGGGCAGCAGCACCTTGGCGACACGGTCGAAGATCTGCGGCTCGTGCTTGCGCACCCAGCACAGCTTGGGCGCGGTGAAGCCGGGCATCGCGATATTGCCGGTGACTGGCGCAGCGCCGGCCGTGGCGCGTTCGAGCTCGGCGCACTCGGCATCGCTGCGGCCGTCGTTCCAGAGGATGCAGGGGCGCAGCACCTCGCCGCGCGCATCGAGCAGCGTGGCGCCATGCATCTGACCCGACAGGCCGATGGCGGTGGTGTCGGCCAGCGCCTGCGGTGCCTGCGAGCGCAGGTCGTCGAGGCCGTTGCAGGCGGCCAGCCACCAGTGCTCGGGATGCTGCTCGCTGAAGCCCGGCTGCGGGCGGCTGACGGCCAGCGGCTGGGTGCTGTGGGCGAGCACCTCGTCGCCGTCGCGCACCAGCGCGACCTTGACGCCGGAGGTGCCGATGTCGATGCCGATCGTGATCACGGCAGGTTGTCCTTCAGGAAGACGTCGATGCGGATGCGCTCCTGGTCGGCGATCACACGCTCGCCGTGCACCTCCGCCAGCGCCGGGCGGCAGGCGGATCGCACCTCGTGGCCGGCGTCCTGGTTGATGACGGCATCGGCGGTGCCGTCGAGCAGCGCGCGGCGCGCATGCGGCGTGAGCTCGTGGCAGACCCAGGTGACCTCGCGCTGCCGGCCGCTGGCTTCCAGCGCGCGGCCGATGCCGCGGTTGCCGGCGCCGATGCTGTACAGGCCGAGCAGGCCGGGCTCGCGCGCCAGCAGTTCGGCCACCAGCGGCTCGGTGCGATCGGAGAGGTCGTGCCCCTCGATCGGCGGCAGCAATTGCAGGTGCGGGTGCTCGGTGGCCATCACCTGCTCGAAGCCGAACAGCCGCTCGGCGTGGTCGCGCAGCGCGCGGCTGCCCATCACGATGCCGACCCGGCCGGCCCGGTTGCCGATGAATCGGCCGAGCAGCGTGGCGGCGGTGCGGCCGGCGGCGACGTTGTCGATGCCGACGAAGTGGCTGCGGCGCGAGGAGGGCACGTCGGACACCAGCGTGACGACCACCGTGTCGTGATCCACCAGATCGTCGATGGCGGCGCGCACCTGCGGGTGATCCTGCGCCATCAGCACGACGGCATCGCACTGTCCTTGCAACTCGGCGAGCTTCTGCGCGACGGCCGTGGGCGAGAACACATCGACGGTGTGCACCGTGGCGGCGGCCCGCTGCTCGCCCAGCCAGGGCGCCAGCGCCTGCAGCTGCTGGCTGAGCAGCGTGATGAAGCTGTTGGTGCCCGAGGGCAGCACGAAGACGAGGCGTGCCGTGCGGTTGCGCGCCAGCCGTGCGGCGGCCGGATCGGGACGGTAGCGGAGCTGCTCGATCGCCGCATTGACCCGCTCCACGGTCCGCGCCCGCACGCCCGGCCGGCCGTGCAGCACGCGGTCGACGGTGGCGAGGCTGACGCCGGCGATGCGCGCGACGTCCTGCAGGCTGGCCCGGTTGGGGAGTTCCATGGCCGCGATGCTAATGAGGCGTAATGAGGTGCGCAACTCATCTGAGGGTTTGTCTGGAGCGCAGATTGTTGACAACGATTTCAGCCCACCTAGGATTCGCATCGCTTGCCAACCCCAACAGAGGAGACATGATGTTCAAGCGACTGTTGACCGCCGCGGCCGTGCTGCCGGCGCTTTGGAGCGGTGCCGCCGCGGCTGCGCCGATCACCTTGACGGTGGCGTCCTTCCCCAGCTTCGACGAGGCGGTGAAGGTGGCCATCCCCGAGTTCAAGAAGAAATATCCGGACGTCGAGATCAAGCTGATCAGCCCGGCCTACGGCGACCACCACACCGCGATGACCACGGCGCTGGCCACCGGCGCCAACCTGCCCGACGTGATGGCAGTTGAAATCGGTTTCATCGGCAAGTTCGCCGAATCCGGCGGCCTGGAAGACCTGGGCGCTGCGCCGTACAACGGCATGCAGTACCAGAAGCAGTTCGCACGCTTCACCTACCCGCAGGCGATGAGCGGCATGGGCCGGCTCGCCGCCATTCCGGCCGACATCGGGCCGGGCGCGCTCTTCTACCGAAAAGACCTGCTCGACAAGGCCGGCGTCACCGAGGCCGAGCTGACGAAGTCGTGGGAAGGATTCGTCGACGCCGGCAAGAAGGTCAAGGCCGCGACGGGTGCCTACATGATCGCCAGCGCGGTCGACCTGAAGGACATCTACATCCGCTCGGGCCTGAAGGACGGCGAGGGCATCTACTTCGACAAGGGCGGCAAGGTGCTGGTGGACTCGCCGCGCTTCCGCAAGGGCTTCGAACTGGCCAAGGCTGCGCGCGAGGCGGGCATCGACGGCAAGGTCGCGGCCTGGTCGCCCGAGTGGGGCGAGGGCTTCAAGCGCGGCCGGATCGCCTCGCAGATGATGGGCGCGGCTCGGCGGCCACCTCGCGAGCTGGCTGGCGCCCGACACCAAGGGCCAGTGGCGTTCGGCGCAGCTGCCGGCCGGCGCCTTCGCTTCATGGGGCGGTTCGTTCTACGCCATTCCGAAGAAGGCGGCGAACAAGCCGATGGCCTGGGAATTCATCAAGTTCATGACGCTGGACCGCGACCAGCAGCTGCGCGCCTTCCGCGCGCTCGATGCCTTCCGTCGCTGGTGACCGCGCAGGACGACGCCTTCGTCGACCAGCCGATCGCTTTCCTCGGTGACCAGAAGGCGCGCCAGCTGTGGAAGGTCTCGGCCTCGCGCATCCCGGCCACTGCCGTGCACCGGCAGGATCCGGTCGCGCAGGAGATCGTCAATGCCGAGCTCGAGAACGTGCTCGAGAAGGGCAAGGACATCGGCCGGGCGCTGACCGACGCCAAGACGCAGATCGAGAAGCGCGTGCGCCGCTGAGGCGGCACGCCGTCGCGAGGACCTCAGCCCTCGCCGGCGCACGAGGTCGCGAGGGCCTCAGCCCTCGCGGTAGCGGAAGTGGTCGAAATCGGCGACCACGTCCGCGCCGCCGAGCGATTGGCAGGCCAGGCCGAGGAAGTTGCCGGTGAAGCCGAAACCCTGCGCGACGTTGTCGCCGCGGAACTCGGTGGCGTGTTCGTCCGACAGGATCGCCGTGGGCAGCGCTGGCCCGACATCGCGCCACGCGCCGTCACCGGCATGCCAGCCGAACTGCATCGTCTGGCCACGAAGTTGCACGCGCAGGCCGATCGGGCCGGTGGCCGGCAGAGCCACCGGCAGCGCCGGTTCGCGGGCCGTGCCGCGGTCGTTCACCGTCAGGCGCAGCACGCGCGCTGCGATGGTCTCGTCGTGCGTCACGTGCAGGTAGGCGTGATTGCGCGTGTTGTAGTACGCCACCAGCCCGGCCATCTGCTGGAAGTCCTGCGGCGCAAACTCCAGCAGCGTCTGCGCCTCGGCGTCGAAGGCCTGCTGGCGCCGCGCGACCGGGCTTTGATCGAACTGCGACATCAGCGATTCGCGGCCGCGCAGCCGCAGCCAGCCGCGGCGGGCGGTCAGCGACAGCCAGTCGCCCGGCGGGCTGCGCAGCGTCGCCCAGTGCGGCGACAGCGTCGTCGCGTCGAAGTCGTCGAGCTCCGGCTCGGCGGGCCAGCGGTGCTCTGCCAGCGCCGGCGCGTCCACCTCGCGGCGCGGCGTGTTGTCGCCATGGGCCAGCCGCGGCCAGCCTTGCGCATCCCACACGATCTTCTGCAGCGCCGTCTCGCGTCCCAGCGGGCAGTGCAGTGCCTCGAGCGAGTAGTGCTCCGGCGCCCGTGCGGGCGGGTCGTCGCGCCATTCCAGCGGGCGGCCGCAAAGGTGAGCGAGATACCACTCGCCACCCTGGGTCTCGACCAGCTCCCGTGCCCCGCACGTTGCAGGCCCGAAGGTGAAGAGCCGAACGCGGTGAGCAGCGGGTGATGCGGGCTCAGTTCGTAGGGCCCGGTGATGTGGCGCGAGCGCGCCACCGTGACGGCGTGCTCGTAGTAGGTGCCGCCCTCGGCAGTGACGAGGTAGTACCAGCCGTCGCGCTTGTAGAGGTGCGGGCCCTCGGTCACGCGCAGCGAGGTGCCGAGGAAGATGCGGTGGATGTCGCCCACCCGGGCGGCGGCGCTCGTGGTCGTACTCCTGCAGCAGGATGCCGCAGAAGGGGTGGTGACCGGGGCGATGGTCCCACTGCATGCCGACCAGCCAGCTGCGGCCGTCGTCGTCATGGAACATCGACGGATCGAAGCCGCTGCTGTTCAGGTAGACCGGCTCCGACCACGGCCCCTCGATCGACGGCGCGGTGACGAGATAGTTGTGTGTGTCCTTGTGCATGCCCAGCAGGCTGCGCACGTTGGTGTAGATCAGGTGGAAGACGCCGTCGCGCCAGCTCAGGCAGGGCGCCCAGATGCCGCCCGAATCCGGGTTGCCGCGCATGTCCAGTTGCGAGGTGCGCGTCAGTGCGTGGCCGATCGGCCGCCAGTGGCGCAGGTCGCGTGAGTGATGAAGCCTCACGCCGGGCCACCACTCGAAGGTGGAGGTGGCCAGGAAGTAGTCGCTGCCGACGCGCAGGATCGACGGATCGGGGTGAAAACCGGGCAGGACGGGGTTGTGGATGGAGGCAGGCATGCGTCGGCCATTCTGATAACGATTTCAGCATGGTAGTGACTGCCTTTGATGTGCGCAACTCATTCCGGACGCGCAGGGGCCGCGAAGCCCAGGGCGCTCTCAGGCGCCCATCCAGCGCTGCGTGGCGCCTTCGACCACCGCCGACAGCGGCCGGCCGCTGCCGCGCAGGCCGCGCAGCCACTGCGCGTCGTTGCCGACAAACAGGCTGTCGCGGATCAGGTTGGAGGCGTCGAGCGCCTGCAGGTCGAGCGCGTGTTCGTCGATGCGGGCCAGCGTGCGCAGGATGTCGTCGCGCAGCCGGTGCCGCTCCTTCGTCTTGGGGTCGACGATCTCGCCGTCCAGTCCGAAGCGGCAGGCCTGGAAGCGGTTGAAGGTGTAGACGAGGTAGTCGTCTTCGGAGGGTTCGAAGGGCTTCTGCTCGCGCAGGTAGCGGCAGATGCACTGGAGGTAGCAGGCCAGCGCCGCAGCCTTCTCGACCGTCAGCGGCGTGTCGCACACGCGCAGCTCGATGGTGCCGAACTCGGGCTTGGGGCGGATGTCCCAGTAGAAGTCCTTCATCGAGTTGACGACGCCGGTGCTGGTCATCTTGTCGAAGAACTTCTCGAAGTCCTCCCAGGTCAGGCAGAAGGGCGCTCGGCCCGACAGCGGGAAGGCGAACACCGAATTGAGCCGCGCCGAATCGAAGCCGGTGTCCACGCCCTGCACATAGGGCGACGAGGCCGACAGCGCGATGAAGTGCGGCACGTAGCGGCTGAGGGAATGCAGCAGCCAGAGCGCGCGGTCACCGTCTTCGCAGCCCACGTGCACGTGCTGGCCGAATACGGTGAACTGCTTGGCGAGGTAGCCGTACAGCTCGCTGATGTAGTGGAAGCGCTCGCCCGGGAAGATCTTCTGCTCGCTCCAGTGCTGGTAGGCGTGCGTGCCGCCGCCGGCGATGCCGATGTTGAGCTTGCGGGCGCCGCGCGAGAGCTGGTCGCGCAGGTCGCGCAACTCGGCCAGCAGCACCGAATGCTGGCGCTGGATCGAGGTGCCGATCTCGATCATGCTGCGCGTGATCTCCGGCTTCACGTCCCAGGTGCCGGTGTGGTTCTTCAGCACGCGCAGCAGGTCCCTCGGCCTGCGGCGCCGTGGTCGAAGTCCTGTGTGCTGACGAGCTGCAGTTCGAGCTCGACGCCCAGGGTCAGCGGCTCGGAGACGGTGAAGGGTTGCAGCGGCATGGGCGTCAGGCGTCGTTGGTCTCGCGCGCCGGTGGCGCAGCGAGAGCTGGGTCCAGATCGGGCCGGTCACCTGCATCAGCGTGGTGGCCAGCAGCAGGGCCTGCACCGTCGGCGTGTGGGCGCCGGGCAGCTGAGAGCTCCAGCCGAAGGTGTCGGCTGCCAGCAGCACGGCGAGGCTGCTCATCGGCTGCAGCGCGAGCGTCAGCCCGGCGGCCTGCCGCAGGCTCAGGCCGCTGAGCCGCGCGAGGCCGCCGATCGCGACGGCGGTGCCCGCCACGCGCGCCAGCACGATGACGATCACCCAGGGCCACAGCGTGGCCGGGCCATCGAGCGAGAACAGCAGGCCGAGGCAGATGAACAGCAGCACGTTGAGCACGGCGCCGGCCGAGCCGAGGTGCGGCTCCACCGTCAGCGCGTGCTTCATGCGCGCGCGGGCGGTCATGCCGGCCACCAGCAGCGCCAGCAGCGGCGACAGCGTCCACTGCGCGGCGAGCATGCTGGCGATGATGACGAGGGCGATCTGCATCACCGGCATCGCGGGCGTGCCGCGCACCAGCGGACTCAGGCGATCCATCGCGAAGCCGCAGGCCACGCCGAGCAGGAAGGAGCCGCTGATTACGCGCAGTGCGCTGATCGAGGCGCGGGTGAACTCCTCGGTGGGCGTGCCGTCGTCGGAGGCCAGGACGATGCGCAGCACCTTCAGCCCGATCACCGCGATGACCGCGTTGAAGGCGGCCATCAGCATCAGTCGCTCGGTGACCTGTCCGCGCGCGCGGGCTTCGTGGCTGACCGCCAGCACGATCACCGGCGAAGTCGATGCCGCCACCGTGCCGGCCACGGCCGCCGTGAGCCAGGGTGCGCCCATCCAGGCGAGCACCATGGTGACGAACAGGCCGGTGAGCAGCGCGACTGCAGCAGGCAGCTGAGGGCGAGCCAGCGGTTGTCGAGCAGCCAGCGCGGCCGGATCCGAGTGCCCAGCTCGAACAGCAGTGCGCCGATGGCCAGATCGATGAGGGGCTTCCAGGGTCGAGATCGAGCCCTTCGAACAGCCGCAGCATCACCGGGCCCGCCACGGCGCCGGTGATCATGTGGCCGCAGATGCGCGGCACGCGCCAGTGCGATGCAGCAGTTCCGCGAGGAGCACCGCGGCCAGCATCAGCAGCGCCAGCCCGAGCACCGGGTCGGCGGCGCGCAGGCC
Organism: Piscinibacter aquaticus; assembly: GCA_007994965.1. Classification (GTDB taxonomy): domain Bacteria; phylum Pseudomonadota; class Gammaproteobacteria; order Burkholderiales; family Burkholderiaceae_C; genus Piscinibacter; species Piscinibacter aquaticus. Next base: position 1,303,364 of record VOPW01000001.1, read on the forward strand.
GTCGAGTGTCCACAGCGGCGCCGAGGCGGCAGAGGCAGGCAGGGCGGCTGGGGAGATCGGTTCGGCCATGGGTTGCGGACTGTACGGTCGGGTTCGTGTTTCGAAAGTGACCAAGGGTTCCATGCACTGGGCACAGGGAATGCCCGAAGCCAACCAGGAATCTTTGCACAAATGCATGCGCTTTCGGCATGCAGCACGGCGACCCGAGGGGCTGATGAATAATGCGCGGCTCCGCTTCGGGCCTCATGGCAACGCATGCAGATCGGCTTTTCCATCAACGAGATGCTCTTCCTGGCCTCGCTGGCCACGGGCGCGGCGTGGCTGGCGTGGAGCTCAAGCTGCGCCGGCTCGGCGGTCGCGAGCCGGCGAAGAAGCCGTGGTGGGTGCATCTCGGCGCCGAGCTCTTCGTCGTCGTGGCGCTGATGTTCACCTGCCGCGTGGCGGTGGCTGACTGGCCCAAGGTGCCGTCGGGCTCGATGGAGCCGACGCTGCGCGTGGGCGACTACCTGCTCGTGAACCACTTTGCCTACGGGCCCCGGCTGCCGTTCACCAACACCGCGGTCGAACTCGGCCAGCCGCAGCGCGGCGACGTGGTGGTGTTCCGCTTTCCGCCGGATGTCTCGCAGTTCTATGTGAAGCGGCTGATCGGCCTGCCCGGCGATCAGATCGAGTTCGAGAACGGTGTCGCGCGCATCGCAGGCCAGGCGCCGCAGATCACGCTGCTGAGCGAGGGCGCCGGCGAGGACGTTCTCGATGAAGACCGTGGCCAGTGGCTGTTGCGTGAATCGGTGGGCGGACACGCACACGAGATCAAGCTCAATCCTTTCTTGCAGGGGCGGCTGCCGATCGAAGGCATCGCGCAGCACTGCGCGCAGCAACGCGCCGGCGCTCCGGCGCTGCACCGTGCCCGAAGGCCACTACCTGATGCTTGGCGACAACCGCGACAATTCGATGGACTCCCGCGCCTGGGGCTTCCTGCCGCACGAGCAGGTCTACGGCAAGGCGGTGCGGGTGCTGTTCAACTTCTCCGACTGGTCGCGCGCATGGATGCCGCTCTGACGACGAAAGCGAAGGGACAACTCGCCGGCCGGCACATCGTGCTCGGGCTGTCCGGCGGCATCGCCTGCTACAAGGCGGCCGAGCTGACGCGCGCGCTGCTCAAGGAAGGCGCCACGGTGCAGGTGGTGATGACCGAGGCGGCAGAGCACTTCATCACCGCGGTCACGCTGCAGGCGCTGTCGAACCGCGAGGTCTACGCCAGCCAGTGGGATGCGCGGGCGCCGAACAACATGGCGCACATCAACCTCACGCGCGAGGCCGACGCGGTGCTGGTGGCGCCGGCCAGCGCCGATTTCATCGCCAAGCTGCTGCATGGCCGTGCCGACGACCTGCTCAGCCTGCTGTGCCTGGCCCGCCCGATCGAGCGCTGCCCGCCGCTGCTGTTGGCACCAGCGATGAACCGCGAGATGTGGGCGCACCCGGCCACACAGCGCAACGTGGCACAGCTGCGCGCCGATGGCGCCACGGTTCTGGGCCCGGGCGCCGGCGATCAGGCCTGCGGCGAGGTGGGCGATGGCCGCATGCTCGAGCCCGAAGAGCTGCTCGAGGAACTGATCGCCTTCTTCCAGCCCAAGGCGCTTCTCGGCAAGCGCGTGCTGATCACCGCCGGGCCGACCTTCGAGCCGATCGACCCGGTGCGTGGCATCACCAACCTCTCCAGCGGCAAGATGGGCTTCGCGATCGCGCGCGCCGCCGCCGAGGCGGGCGCCGAGGTGACGTTGGTCGCCGGGCCGGTGCACCTGCCCACGCCACGCCATGTGAAGCGCATCGACGTGCGCACCGCGCAGCAGATGCACGATGCGGTGTTGCCGGCCGCGGCGCGCCACGATGTCTTCGTCGCGACTGCGGCCGTCGCCGACTGGCGTCCGGCCACGCTGGCCGAGCACAAGATCAAGAAGGACGGCAAGAAGCTCGCACCGACCTTCGAGCTGACCGAGAACCCCGACATCCTGGCCGCCGTCGCTCGGCTGCCCGATCGCCCTTATTGCGTGGGTTTCGCCGCCGAGAGCCAGGACCTGCTCAAGCATGCGCGCGAGAAGCTCGAGCGCAAGAATGTGCCGCTGGTGGTGGGCAACCTCGGCCCCGCCACCTTCGGACAGGACGACAACGCGCTGACGCTGGTCGATGCCGCCGGGCACCGCGAGTTGCCGCGTGCCGACAAACTCACTCGCGCGCGCGCTGGTCGCCGAGATCGCCGCGCGCCTCGCTGCCGACAAGACATGACGACCATTGACCTCAAAGTGCTCGACGCCCGCATGGCCGAGCAACTCCCCGCCTACGCGACGCCCGGCAGCGCCGGCCTCGACCTGCGCGCCTGCCTCGATGCACCGCTGGTGCTCGAGCCCGGGCAGTCGCAGCTGATCCCGACCGGCATCGCCATCCACATCGGCGATCCGGGCCCCGCCGCAATGATCCTGCCGCGCTCGGGCCTGGGCCACAAGCACGGCATCGTGCTGGGCAACCTCGTCGGGCTGATCGATTCCGACTACCAGGGCCCGCTGATGGTGAGCTGCTGGAACCGTGGTCAGGCGGCGTTCACCATCAACCCGATGGAGCGCATCGCGCAGCTGGTGATCGTTCCGGTGGTGCAGGCGGCCTTCCGCCGCGTCGACGAGTTCGGCGCGTCCGAGCGCGGCCAGGGCGGCTTCGGCTCGACCGGCAAGCACTGACGCTTCCGGCGCCGGTGCCGTCGCTCAGTGAAGCGGTGAGCCCGGCGGCGCGGTGTTCAGCACCGTGAACGCCGACGAGCCGACGGTGCCGGCCTCGATCTCGTCTTCGGTGGCTTCGCGAACGTCGCGCACGGTCAGGTCGAGCCGTAGCGCGATGCCGGCCAGCGGATGGTTGCCGTCGAGCACCACGTGCTCCGGATAGACCTCGGTGACCGTGTAGATCGCATCGGCCGGCATGTCGGGCGTGGTGGCGCCCGGCGGCGGGCCGTCGAACTGCATGCCCACTTCCACGCCCTGCGGCAGGATCGCGCGCGACTCGAAGAACACCAGTGCCGAGTCGTAGTCGCCGAAGGCATGTTCCGGCTCGAGGTGCAGCACCGTCTTGAAGCCGGTTTCCTGGTCGAGCAACGCTTCTTCCACCTTCTCCAGCAGGTCGTCGCCGCCGTAGAAGAACTCGAGTGGCTCGGCCAGTTCGTCGATCAGGTTGCCCTGGGTGTCTTCAAGCCGCCAGGTCAAGGTGACCACGCATGGATCAGTGATGAGCATGCACCTGATGATCGCACAATCGGCCCCATGACCCCGATCGACACCACCGCGCCGACGCCGCTGCTCGGCGGCCTTTCCCCGACGCTTTCATGCGTCGCCACTGGCACAAGAAGCCGCTGCTGGTGCGGCAGGCGGTGGCGATGGACAAGCCTTTCGTCTCGCGTCCCGAGCTCTTCGCGCTCGCCGCCAGCGATGCCGTCGAGTCGCGCCTGATCGTGCGCCGTGGGCGCGACTGGTCGCTGCGCCACGGCCCGCTGCCGCGGCGTTCGCTGCCGCCGCTTTCGCAAGGCCACTGGAGCCTGCTGGTGCAGGGCCTGGACCTGCACCTCGACAGCGCCCGGCAGATGCTCGAACGCTTTCGCTTCGTGCCCGATGCACGACTCGACGATGTGATGGTGTCCTACGCCACCGACGGCGGCGGCGTCGGCCCGCACTTCGATTCGTACGACGTCTTCCTTCTCCAGATCCACGGCACGCGGAGCTGGCGCATCGGCCGATTGCCGAATCCTGAATTGCAGCAAGGCGTGCCACTGAAGATCCTGACCAACTTCGAGCCCGAGCAGGAGTGGCTGCTCGAGCCCGGCGACATGCTCTATCTGCCGCCGCGCTGGGCGCACGACGGCATCGCCGAGGGCGAGTGCATGACCTGTTCGATCGGTTTTCGCTCCGCCGGCCAGCAGGAACTGGCGCGCGAACTGCTGCAACGCGCGCTCGATGCGGACGAGGCCGAGGGCGAGGACCGCATCTACCGCGATCCGCGGCAGCCGGCGACCGCCGAGCCGGGCCGCATTCCGCCCGAACTGCAGGCCTTCGCGCTCGACGGGCTGCGCCGCTGGCTGCACGAGCAAGGCGGCTTCGAGGTGGCGCTTGGCGAAGTGCTCAGCGAACCCAAGCCCGGCGTCTGGTTCGACGCCGGCGTGCCGTTGACCGAAGGCCGCGGCGTGCGGCTGGACCGTCGCACGCGCATGCTGCACGACCGCGGCCACGTCTATATCAACGGCGAGTCCTTCCGCGCCGGCGGGCGCGATGCCACACTGATGCGGCGGCTGGCCGATCGCCGCGAACTGGGTGGCCGCGAAGCCGCCGCGCTGAGCGCCGATGCGCGCGCGCTGCTGCAGCAGTGGTCGCTGGCCGGATGGCTGCACGAACAGGCCGAAACAGGAGGAAGCCGATGAGCGACCAACCCACCCGCGCGATGATCGAATCGCGCACCGACTTCCAGAACGCCGTTCGCGGGGCGCTCGCCGAAGCGGCGCTGGTGGGCTGCCGCGAGATCTGGCTGGTCGATGACGACTACGCCGACTGGCCGCTGGGCGAGCGCGCGGTGGTCGACGACCTCACCCACTGGGCCTCGATGCACCGCAGCTTCACGGTCGTTGCCCGCAGCTTCGATCACCTGGCGCGCCATCAGGCGCGCTGGGTCACCCGGCGCCGCCAGTTCTCGCATCGTGGTGCATTGCCGCACCAACAACGATCTCGAAGCCGCGCAGATGCCCAGCATCCTGCTGATTCCGGGGCTGATGTCGGTCCGGCTGCACGACCGTGTGCACTATCGTGGCGTGGCCTCACGGGAGACGTCGGATGCCGTGCAGTGGCGCGAACTGATTGATGCGGTTTTGCAACGCTCCGAGGAGGCGTTTCCGGCGACCACGCTCGGACTCTAGGGACTTCCCTAGTGCTGGCTATAATCGCAGGCTGGCTATCGCGGGCGATTGATGCGTCCGTGGCCTGTCGGATGGGCCTCTGCTGATCGGAGGGATCCCACAATTACCGGTAATTGTTCGACTCTTTGATTTGAGGACACAAGTATGAAGAAGACCGTTCTGCTGGCTTCCCTGGTTGCCGCCGCCGCCCTCGCCGCCTGCGGCAAGAAGGAAGAGGCTCCGCCGCTGCCGCCCCCGCCGCCGTGACCGCCCCGGCCGCCGCTGCCGCTTCGGCCGCTGCTGACGCCACCGCTGCCGCCGCTTCGGGCGCTGCTGCCGCCGTCGCCGGCGCCGCTTCGGAAGCTGCCGCCGCTGTCGCCGGCGCTGCTTCGGCTGCCGCCAACGCCGCTGCTGCCGCTGCCTCGAAGTAATTCGGCTTCTGCCGAACGGGAAAGGCCGCCGAGGCGGCCTTTTTCTTTGCGCGAGCGGCGGTTCAGTCGATCGCCAGCCAGCCGAAGCCCGTGACCGGGTCGGCCACGACGATGTCGTCGGCGCTGGCGCCGCAGGCGTGTGACATCGCCTGGCGCGCGAGATCCGGCGTGTTGTTCTGCTCGCTCAGGTGCGCCGCCACCACATGCTGCAAGCCGCCGTGCGCCGTGGCGCGCAGGATCGTCGCCGCCGTCTCGTTGCACAGATGACCGTGCGGCCCGCCGATGCGCGCGTACCGAGGCGGGGTAACGCGAGCGCGCCAGCATCTCCGCATCGTGGTTGCACTCGAGCAGCAGCGCGTCGCACGCGCCAAGGTGATCGAGCAGATGCGGCGTGACCGAGCCCGCATCGGTCAGCACGCCCAGCGACCGCGCGCCGTCGGTGCAGCGCAGCTGCAGCGGCTCCGCGGCGTCGTGCGGCACGGTATAGGGCAGCAGGCGCAGGCCGCCGATGTCGATCGGTGCGCCGTCGCGCGCGAAGCGCAGGTGCTCAGTCTCCGGCTCGCCGATCGCCCGCCGGTGCCGCGGCTCGTCCACAGCGGGATGCCGTAGCGGCGCGACAGTGCCGGCGCACAGCCGACATGATCGCCGTGCTCGTGCGTCACGAAGATCGCGTCGAGTTCGTCGGGCCTCAAGCCCACACGGGCCAGACGGGCCTCGAACTCGCGCAGCGAGAAACCGCAGTCGATGACCACGCGGTGGGCGTGCGGCCCGTCGCGGGCTTCGACGACCGTGGCGTTGCCGCTGCTGCCGCTGCCGAGGCTGCAGAAGCGCATCGGCGATGCCGGCCTACTTCAGCTCTTCGAGCAGCAGGCCGACGATGCGCTGGCCGTTCTCGCCGGCCTCCGGCGCGCCCTGCGCGGTCAGCACCGTCACGTTGCTGCGCTCGCCATCGGCTTTGACCTGGATGCGGTACCGCAGCGGGCCCGCGGCCGCATCGGCGCCGCCGAACAGCTTGGCGAAGAAGCCCGGCTCGCCCTTGCCGACGTCCTTCGGGTCGACGTAGCGCACGAAATACAGGCCCTGGCCGCGGTCGCGGTCTTCCACGGTGAAGCCGCCGCGGTCGAGCGCGAGGCCGACCCGGCGCCGGCGCGGTCGAAGTTGTCGTCGACCTGCAGCGTCGCGGCCGGCTGGCCGGCGACGATGCGGGCGCGCGCGGGCGCCTGCGGCGCCGTGGCCACGGCGGTCTGCGCGGCTGCCTCGCTGACGCCCAGGCGCTGCATCAGGCGCGACAGGAAGGCCGACTCGAGCTGCGGATCGGCCGGTCGCGACTGCCACACCGTCGATTCCTTCTGGGAGTTGGTGTAGACCTCTTCCACGCCGCGGTGGCTGATGTAGACCTCGCTGCCGTTGGCCGTGCGCTCGACGCGCGTGCGGAACTTGTCGCGCTCGCCGGTGGAATAGAACGACTCGAATACCCGGCCGATGGTGCGGCGGACAGCGTCCTGCGGCAGCTTGGCGCGGTTCTCGTTCCACTCGGTTTCCATGATGCCGTTGGCGGCCTGGTCGACCGCCAGCGTGAAGCCGCTGTCCTTCCAGAAGGCCTGCAGGCGCGGCCACAGCTGTTCGGGCGTCATCGAGGTGACGAGCCAGCGCTGGTTGCCCTGGCGCTCGATGCGCACGTCGCCCACCTGCGCGGGCGCCACCGTGGTCGCGGATTGCACGGTGGCCGCCGGCGCCGCCGCAGCGCCTTGCAGCGACGACGCGCTGACCGCGCCGCCGGCGGGCTGGTAGCGCGAATCGCGCGCGAGCTGCGTGAGATCGGGCGGCACTTCCAGGCCCGGCGTGCGGTTGCCCTGGGTGCGGTAGTCGAGCTTGTCGCCGGCGACGAAGCTCTCGATCGACGAGCAGCCGGCCAGCGCCAGGGCCAGGGTCAGGGCGGCGCCGCGCAGCGGCAGGTGGGCGGGGAAACGGGTCACGGGGACTTCTCCGAGAGGGCCGCGGCAACGATCGTCGCGCGGCGCCGGTGTACGGGATCGGGAATGGAATGGCGCAAGGCTCGCGTCACAGCAGCGCGGCGTCGCGCAGCGCCTGCTCGACCTGCTTCTCGCCGGCCGGGGTGAGCGGCGTGATCGGCAGGCGCAGGCCCGCGCCGATCAGACCCAGGCGCTTCATCGCCCACTTGGTGGGCGCGGGGCTCGATTCGCAGAACAGCGCCTTGTGCAGCGGCAGCAGCCGCATCTGGATGGCGGTGGCCTCGCGCAGCCGGCCCTCGACCGCGGCGATGCACATGTCGTGCATCAGCTTCGGCGCGACGTTGGCGGTGACGCTCACGTTGCCGTGGCCGCCGAGCAGCATCAGCGCGACGGCCGTGCCGTCGTCGCCCGAGTAGATCGAGAAGCCCTTCGGCGCCTGCTTGATCAGCCACTGCGCACGCTCGATGTTGCCGGTGGCTTCCTTCACGCCGATCACGCCGGGCAGCGTGGCGCAGCGCAGCGTGGTCTCGGGCTGCATGTCTGCGACCGTGCGGCCGGGCACGTTGTACAGCACCATCGGGATGTCGACCGCCTCGGCGATCGCCTTGAAGTGCTGGTAGATGCCTTCCTGCGAGGGCTTGTTGTAGTAGGGCACCACCGACAACGTGCAGTCGGCGCCGACCTGCTTGGCGAAGCGCGAGAGTTCGATCGCCTCGCGCGTGGAGTTGCCGCCGGTGCCGGCCATGATCGGCACGCGCCCCTTGGCATGCGCCACCGACACGCGGATGATCTCGCAGTGCTCCTCGACCGACACGGTGGGCGATTCGCCCGTGGTGCCGACGACGCCGATGCAATCGGTGCCTTGCTCGACATGCCAGTCGATCAGCCGGCGCAGGCCGTCGTAGTCGACGCTGCCGTCATCGTGCATCGGGGTGACGAGTGCGACGATGCTTCCAACAATGGGCTTCATGGGGCTTCCTCGGAATCCGGCGATTTTAGCCGGGGCGGGCGGGTGCACCGCCGGCTACAGCGGGTAGCGCGGCGCAACGGCGGATGACGGCGCCTCGCGAACGGCGGCGATGCGCTGCGCGAAGCGCTCCGGTTCGGCCAGGAAGCCGTCTTCGTATGCCACCACGCGCAGGCTGGCGGCCGCCGCGAGCAGTTCGCCCGGGCGCAGCAGGAAATCGGGCCGCGAGGGCTTGCCCACCGTCTCGTTGCCGGCGGCGAAGGTCTCGTAAATCAGCACGCCGCCTTCGGCCACGCTGTCGACGATGGCCGGCAGCAGCGGCCGCCAGAGGTAGTTGGTGACGATCACCGCATCGAAGCGGCGGCCGGCGAACGGCCAGGGCCCGTTCTCGATGTCGGCGACGACGATCTCGCCGAGTGATTGCAGCGGCTCGACCGCCGCCGCATCGCGATCGACCCCGGTCACGCGGCAGCCGCGCTGCGCGAACCAGCGCAGGTGGCGGCCCGAACCGCAGGCCACGTCGAGCACAGTGGCGCCATCGCGCACCAGTGCCGACCAGCGCTGCACCCAGGGCGAGACTGCGAGCGATCCGTGCATCAGAAGCAGGCCCAGAGCTGGTTGGCCAGCGTCATCGCCAGATCGGGCTTCAGGTACGCGGCGAAGACGAGCAGCAGCACGAGGCTCGCCGCCGCCCACGCCGGGCCACGGCGCAGCTTCATGCCGCCGCGGCTCCCGGCAGGGGTGCACGCTCGATCGCGCGCTCCTTCACCGGCAGGTTGGCAATCGCCGCGAAGATGCCCAGCGCCACCGCGATCCACCACACCAGGTCGTAGTTGCCGGTGGCGTCGTACAGCTTGCCGCCCAGCCACACGCCGAGGAAGCTGCCGATCTGGTGGCTCAGGAAGACGAATCCGCCGAGCATCGAGAGGTACTGCACGCCGAAGATCTGCGCGATCACCGCGTTGGTGGGCGGCACGGTCGACAGCCACAGCACGCCCATCACCGACGAGAAGACGTAGACGCTCCACGGCGTCAGCGGCACGCTCAGGAAGATCACGATGGCGATCGAGCGCAGCAGGTAGATCGTCGAGAGGATGTATTTCTTCGGCAGCCGCTGGCCGAGCGCGCCGGCGCCATAGGTGCCGATCACGTTGAACAGGCCGATCAGCGCCAGCGCGGTGGTGGCGACGTTGGGCGTCAGGCCGTGGTCCTTCAGATAGCTCGGCATGTGCACGCCGATGAATACCACCTGGAAGCCGCAGACGAAATAGCCGGCCATCAGCCAGCGGAAGCTCGGATAGCCGAAGGCCTCGCGCAGCGCCGCGCCCAGGCTCTGCTGCGGACCGGTGGCCGCCGCCCGCGCCGGCTCCTTCAGGCCCCAGGCCAGCGGCACGATGGCCAGGGCCAGGCAGCCGAGGATGAACAGGGCCGATTGCCAGCCGAAGCCGCCGATCAGCCAGTTTTCCACCGGCACCATCAGGAACTGGCCGAACGAGCCCGCCGCCGCGGCCACGCCCATCGCCCAGCTGCGCTTCTCGGGCGCCACGTTGCGGCCGATCACGCCGTAGACCACGGCGTAGGTGGTGCCCGACTGCGCCATGCCCAGCAACAGGCCGGCGCTGCCGGTGAAGGCCGTGCCCGAGGTCGACACCGCCATCAGCACCAGGCCGAGCGAATAGAGCAGGCTGCCGACGATCAGCACCTTGAAGGCACCGAAGCGGTCGGCCAGCGCACCGGCGAACGGGCCGGCCAGCCCCAGGCGAGGTTCTGCACGGCCAGCGCGAAGGCGAAGGTCTCGCGCGTCCAGCCGCGCTCCATCGTGATCGGCTGCAGCCACAGGCCGAAACCGTGGCGGATGCCCATCGACAGCGTGACGATCGCGGCGCCGCACAGCAGCACCTGGGTCATCGAGAGGCGGGCAGGGGAGGCGGCGGTCGTCATGGGGCGGATTGTCGCCGCTCCTAGAATCTCTCGCATGGCGACCAAGAGCAAGACACCCGGCAGCTACGGCGAGGCCTCGATCCGCGTCCTCAAGGGCCTCGAGCCCGTCAAGCAGCGGCCGGGCATGTACACCCGCACCGACAACCCGCTGCACATCATCCAGGAGGTGATCGACAACGCGGCCGACGAAGCCCTGGCCGGCCACGGCCAGCGCATCGACGTGACGCTGCATGCCGATGGTTCGGTGAGCGTGGAAGACGACGGCCGCGGCATCCCGATCGGCCTGCACCCGGAAGAGCAGGTGCCGGTGGTCGAGATCGTCTACACGCGGCTGCACGCCGGCGGCAAGTTCGACAAGGGCGCGGGCGGCGCCTACAGCTTCTCCGGCGGCCTGCACGGCGTGGGCGTCAGCGTGACCAACGCGCTGGCGAAGCGGCTGGAGGTGACCGTCTACCGCGAAGGCCAGGTGGCCACCATCGTGTTTGCCGGCGGCGACGTGATCGAGCCGCTGAAGACGCGCAAGGCCGGCGCGGGCGACCGCAAGAGCGGCACCACGGTGCGCGCGCCGGCCCGATGCCAAATATTTCGAGAGCGCCGAATTGCCGAAGGGCGAGCTGACCCACCTGCTGCGCAGCAAGGCGGTGCTGATGCCGGGCGCGACGGTCACGCTGGCCACCGAGAAGTCGGGCGACAAGCAGCAGTGGCTCTACAAGGGCGGCTTGCGCGACTACCTGATGCAGACGCTCGCGGCCGACCCGATCATTCCGCTGTTCGAGGGCGAGCACTACGCCGACGGCGCCGAGACGGAGAACTTCGCCGAGGGCGAAGGCGCGGCCTGGTGCGTGGCCTTCACCGACGACGGCAACGTGATGCGCGAGAGCTACGTCAACCTGATCCCGACGCCGGCCGGCGGCACGCACGAGTCGGGGCTGAAGGACGGTCTCTTTGGCGCGGTCAAGGGTTTCATCGAGCTGCACTCGCTGCTGCCCAAGGGCGTGAAGCTGATGCCGGAAGACGTGTTCTCGCGCGCCAGCTTCGTGCTCTCGGCCAAGGTGCTCGACCCGCAGTTCCAGGGCCAGATCAAGGAGCGGCTGAACTCGCGCGATGCGCTGCGGCTGGTATCCACCTACGTGAAGCCGGCGCTGGAGCTGTGGCTCAACCAGCATGTCGATCTGGGCAAGAAGCTCGCCGAACTGGTGATCAAGCAGGCGCAGACACGCCAGCGCGCCGGCCAGAAGGTCGAGAAGCGCAAGGGCTCGGGCGTGGCCGTGCTGCCGGGCAAGCTGACCGACTGCGAGAGCCGCGACCTCACCTTCAACGAACTCTTTCTCGTCGAGGGCGATTCGGCCGGTGGCAGCGCGAAGATGGGTCGCGACAAGGAAACCCAGGCCATCCTGCCCTTGCGCGGCAAGGTGCTCAACGCCTGGGAAGTGGAGCGCGATCGACTCTTCGCCAACACCGAGATCCACGACATCGCGGTGGCGGTGGGTGTCGATCCGCACGGGCCCGACGACGAGCCCGATTTCTCCGGCCTGCGTTACGGCAAGGTCTGCATCCTGTCGGATGCCGATGTCGACGGCTCGCACATCCAGGTGCTGCTGCTGACGCTCTTCTTCCGCCACTTCCCGAAGCTGATCGAGCGCGGGCACGTGTACGTGGCCAAGCCGCCGCTGTTCCGCTCGATGCGCCGGCGCGCGGCAAGAAGCCGGCGGCCAAGATCTATGCGCTCGACGAAGGAGAGCTCACCGCCGCGCTCGACAAGCTGCGCAAGGAGGGCGCCCGCGAGAACAGCTGGACCATCAGCCGCTTCAAGGGCCTGGGCGAGATGAATGCCGAGCAGCTGTGGGAGACCACGCTGAACCCCGACACGCGGCGGCTGCTGCAGGTGAGCTTCGGCGCGCAGGGCTTCGCGGCCACCGTCGAGGCGCTGACCAAGCTGATGGGCAAGGGCGAGGCGCAGGCACGCCGCGACCTGATGGAACTGCGAGGGGATGACGTGGAAGTCGACGTATGAGCCTGAGGCTTCGACCGACGATGCTGTCGGACCTCGACTTCGTCATCTCGGTCGAACAGGATCAGGCCAACCTGCCGTTCATCACCCCCTGGGAGCGCACCCAGCACGAAGGCGCGGTGCGCTTTCCCGACTTCCGGCACTTCATCGTCGAGACAGGACCGCAGTACGAGCCGGCCGGCTTCGTGATCCTGCAGGGCTGCCGCAATCCGCACCGCTCGGTGGAACTCAAGCGCCTCGTGCTGCTGCCCGAAGACCAGGGGCACGGCCTGGGCCGCGCCTGCGTGCGGCTGCTGGCGCAGATGGCCTTCGTGATCTCGGTGCACACCGCTTCTGGCTCGACGTGAAATCGCTCAACGAACGTGCGCTGGCGCTGTATCGCAGCGAAGGCTTCGTCGAGGAGGGCCGGCTGCGCGAGAGCGCGTGCGCACCGCAGAGGGCTACGACTCGCTGGTGGTGATGTCGCTGCTCGCCCATGAGCACGCGGCGCTGCTGCGCGAGCGGGAGCAGGGGGCGGCCTGATGCGCGCATGGCTGGCAGGCTGGGTCATGGCTGCCGGCGCGAGCGGAGCGGTGCAGGCCGAAGTCTGGGCCTTCATCGACGCCGACGGTGTGGCGCACGTGGCACCGCAGCAGGTCGATTCGCGCTACCGCCGCGTGATCGGCGATGCGCCGGGCGGCAACGGCAGCGAGGCGGTGCCGGGCAAGACCGATCGCACCGAAGGCCTGCTGCTGTGGCTGCAGATCGCGCCCGAAGTGAAGGCGCTGGCACCGCTGCTGCGCGAGGCTGCACTCGCCCACGGCGTCGACGAAGAACTGCTCAAGGCGGTCATTGCCGTGGAGTCCGGGTTCAACGCACGCGCCGTTTCGCCGCGCGGTGCCATCGGCCTGATGCAGATCACGCCCGTCACCGGTGATCGCTACGCGACGCCGCTGGAGCGCCGCACGCCCGCCGCCACGCGATTGCTCGACCCGAAGATCAACGTGCACACCGGCGCGCGCATGCTGGCCGACCTCAACCGCCGCTACGGCGGCATCGACGTGGCGCTGGCCGCCTGGAATGCCGGCGAGGGCACGGTGCGCCGCCACGGCGGCAAGCTGCCCGACATCGCCGAGACACGCGCCCATGTGCAGATGGTGCTCGAGTTGTACTGGGCGCTGCTGCAGGAGCGGCAGGCGCGCGGCGCTCGGGAAATGAAGCTGCAACCGGCGCGCTGAAGTCACGGTTGTTAGGATGCCGCCATGCGCGGCGCGAGGGGGTGGATCGGGTGTGTCGGAGCGGCCGTGCTGGCCGGGCTCCCGCTCGGTGCCGCGGCGGCGCCGAAGGCCGCACCGAAAGCTGCGCCGAAGACGGTCTGCACCATCACCGTCAACTCACCCGACGAGAAGGAGAGCTTTCGCCGCCACCTCGGCGAGAAGGACTACCGCTTCGTCGAACTGGTCGAACGCGGCCGGCCCGACTGGCTCGATTCCTCGTGCCGGGCCAAGGTGGCGTGCGACATCCTGGTGATCTCGGCGCATTACGACGGCGGCAACGAGTTCTTCCCCGACAGCCTCGATGCGCGCGAATTCCTGCCGGTCAGCGAGCTCGAGCGCGTGTCGTGCAGCGGCTCGTGCCCGACGCTGTTCTCGCGGCTGAAGGAGGTCTACCTCTTCGGCTGCAACACGCTCAACCCCGAGCCGCACAGCGGCGCCACGGCCGAGCTGATGCGCAGCCTGGTGCGCGAGGGCTACACGAAGGAGAAGGCCGAGCGCGAACTGCAGTCGCTGGCCGCTGCGCATGGCGAGAGCAGCCGCGACCGCATGCGCCAGATCTTCACCGGCGTGCCGGTGATCTACGGCTTCTCGTCGTCGGCGCCGCTCGGGCCGATCGCCGGCGGCGTGCTCGACCGCTACTTCCGCCAGTCGGGCGACCGCGAGATCGCGCGCGGCCGGCCCGGCAGCCGCTTGCTGGCCGCCTTCGGTCCGATGTCGATGACCTCGGTGCCCGGGCTCACGCCGGCCGATCCGTACTGGCAATCTCGGCTGGACATGTGCCAGTTTGCCGACGAGCGCCGGCCGATCGGCGCCAAGCTGGCCTTCGTCTACGGCCTGCTGCAGCGGCACATCGGCGAGGCGCGGCTGAACCTCGACCGCATCCGCCGCCTGCGCGAATCGCTCGATGCCAGCGTGCGCGACGACCCGCTGGCCGCGCAGGTGCTGGAGGTGATCGCCCGTGACGAGGACGCTCGCGACCGCGTGCTCGACTACGCCCGCCAGACCGATCGGCCCGATACCCGCGTGGCCATGCTCGATCTCGCGCGCGACGTGGGCTGGCTGACGCGCGAGGCGCACCGCGACGAACTCGCCACGATGCTGCGCGAGCTGCAAGCGAAGCGCGATGCCGGCGTGGCGGAGGTCAACCTCGCCTGCCGGCTCAATGCCGACCGCAGCCTCGACGGCCGGCTCGCCGAATCGAAGGACGCCGGCGGCACCGCGCAAGCCGCGATGCGCGCCTGCCTGGGCAGCCGCGACGCCCGTGAGAAGACGCTGCAAGCCTTGCTCGGCCCGTCGGAGACCGACGTGCAGCTCGCGCAGGCCTACCTGCGCCACCGGCCGGTGAGCGACCCGGCGGAACTGCGCGACTTGACGCAAGGCATTTCGGCGATGCCCGCCGGCCCGGCACAAGTTCGCGCGCTGGAGGCGCTCGGCCGCCACTATGTGTCCGATGGTGACGTGCTGCGGCGGCTCGTCGCGCTGTACGGCCAGACCTCGTCGGCGGCGGTGCAGTCGGCGGTGGCCGGCATCCTGCTGCGCGCCGATCGCCGCGCGCTCTCGGCCGACAAACTGCGCGAAACATTGATCTCGCTCAGGCGCGATGCATCGAGTGCGGGTGGCGGCGGAACCATCGATGCCCTGATCGGTCTGCTCGGCGCGCGCTGAGCCCTGTGCCGGGTGCTTACATGTGTTTTCGCCGCGGCAGCGCGCCGTGGAAGACTGTGCGGATGACGCTGCCTGCCCTCGCTGCCCGAACGATGCTGCGTGCCTGCTGGGCGGCTGCATGGGCCGTGGCCGCCGCGTTGCCGCTGGCGGCTAGCGCCGCGCCGAAGACGATCTGCACCGTCACGATCAACTCGCCCGACGAGCGCGACGTGATGAAGCGCCAGCTGCCGCCGGGCGACTACCGCTTCGTCGAACTCGTACAGCACGGCCAGCCCGACTGGTGGGCGCAGGCCTGCCGCAGCGGCGTGCAGTGCGATGCGCTGGTGATCTCCGGCCACTTCGACGACGGCAGCGAGTTCTATACCGACCGCTTCGAGCAGAAGGAGGCTTTGCCGGTGGAAGACCTGCAGCAGGCCTCGTGCAGCGATTCGTGCAGCGGCCTGTTCTCGCAGCTGAAGGAGGTCTACCTGTTCGGCTGCAATACGCTGAAGACCGACCCGCGCCGCAGCGCCGGTGCCGAGGTGCTGCGCAGCCTGCAGCGCTCGGGCAAGACGCCCGCCGAGGCGCAGCGCATCGCCACGCAGCTCAGCGAGCACTATGGCGAGAGCAACCGAGACCGGCTGCGCCAGATCTTCAAGGACGTGCCGGTGCTCTACGGTTTCTCGTCGAAGGCGCCGCTGGGCCGCTATGCCGGGCCGCTGCTCGAGCGCGTGCTGCAGACGGGGCCAGTGGGTGAGGTGGCCAGCGGCCGGCCGAACGCGACACTGCTCAGCGCCTTCGGCCCGACCTCGATGATCAGCGTGCGTGGCGTGCGCGACGACGATGCGCACATCGCATTGCGCCAGGACATCTGCCAGCTCGCCGACGACCGCCGCAGCACCGCGCAGAAGCTGGGCTTCGTGCACGAGGTGCTGCGCCGCGACGTGACCGAGGTGCGCATGCTGCTCGACCACCTGGAGCGCTACGTCGGCTCGGTGAGTGCAGGGCAGCGTCTTCAGCCCGATGTCGCGAAGGCCTTCGATGCGATCCGGCTGGACCTGCCGGCGCGGCAGCGCTTCCTCGACTTCAGCCGCGACGCCGATCTGGCGGTGGTGCAGTCACGCATGATCAATCTCGCCCGCAACCTCGGCTGGCTCGACGACGCGCAGCAGCACGACGAATTCGTGCGCCTGATCACCAGCCGCATGGCGCGCGACGGCATCGGCAAGCACGAGGTCGATCTGGTCTGCGCCTCCCCGCTGGCACGCGATGGCGGTCTGCTCACCCGTGTGCAGGCCGGCGGCAGCGCCGATGCGACCAAGGTGGCGCATTCGGCCGTGCTGGCCTGCCTCGGCGGCCGCGACGCACACGACCGCACCGTGCGGGCGCTCACGAGCCCGCGGCCCGACGACGTGGAAGTGGCGCAGACCTACCTGCGCCACCGCCCGCTGGCTGGCGCCGGCGAGGTGCAGGCGATCGCGGCCGATATCGGTCGGCTCAGCGGCCCGGAGGCCCAGGTGCGCGCGCTCGATGCGCTGGCCAAGCAGCGGGTGAGCGACCCGCACAGCCTGAAGGCGATCGCCGGCCTGTTCGCGCAGACCCGCTCGCTGCAGGTGCAGCGCGCCATCGCCAACGTGCTGCTGCGCGCCGATACGCAGATGCTGGAGCGCAGCGAACTGCTGCAGTCGCTGCGCCGCCACCGGCTCAAGTCGCCGGACGGTCAGGACGCGATCGACATGCTGATCCGCGTCCTCCAGCGAGCCTGAACTCGCAGCGCGCTCAGGAAAGGCCGCTGATGCGGCCTTGGCCGTCAATGTCGATCAGCTCGGCCGCCGGCACCTTGGGCAGACCCGGCATGGTCATGATGTCGCCGCAGACCATCACGACGAACTCGGCGCCTGCCGCAAGCCGCACCTCGCGGATGTCCAGCGTGTGGCCGCTCGGTGCGCCGCGCAGCGCGGCGTTGGTCGAGAAGCTCATCTGCGTCTTGGCGATGCACACCGGGAAGTGGCCGTAGCCCTCGGCCTGCAGCCGCTCGATGCGTTCCTTCACCGCAGCCGACGCCGTGATGCCGGAGGCACCATAGACCTTCGTCGCGATCGCCTCCACCTTCTGCCACAGCGGCAGCGCGTCGTCGTAGACGAAGCGGAAGCTGTTCGGCTTCTCGCAGGCCGCCACCACCTCGCGGGCCAGCGCCTCGGCGCCGGCGCCGCCATCGGCCCAGTGCTTCGCGACCACGGCCTGGCCGCCCAGCGCCTCGACGCGCCGCACCAGCAGTTCGATCTCGGCCGGCGTGTCGTGGGAACGGTGGTTGATCGCCACCACGCAGGGCAGTCCGTAGACCTCCTGCACGTTGCGCAAGTGGCGCTCGAGGTTGGGCAGGCCGCGCTCGAGCGCCGCCACGTCTTCCTTCGAGACATCGGCCACCGCCATGCCACCGTGGTACTTCAGCGCGCGCGCCGTGGCCACCAGCACCGCCGCCGAGGGCCGCAGCCCGGTCCTGCGGCACTTGATGTCGATGAACTTCTCGGCGCCCAGGTCGGCGCCGAAGCCGGCCTCCGTCACCACGTAGTCGCCGAGCTTGAGGGCGGCGCGCGTGGCGATCGCGGTGTTGCAGCCGTGCGCGATGTTGGCGAACGGGCCGCCGTGCACGAAGGCCGGGTTGTTCTCCAGCGTCTGCACGAGGTTGGGCGAGATCGCGTCCTTCAGCAGGGCTGCCATCGCGCCCTGCGCCTTCAGCGTCGCGCAGGTGATGGGCTTGCGCTCGGCGGTCTCGCCGACCACGATGCGCGCCGTGCGCTCCTTCAGGTCGGACAGGCTGGTGGCCGTGCACAGGATGGCCATGATCTCGGAGGCGACGACGATGTCGAAGCCGCTCTCGCGCGGCATGCCGTTGCCCGGGCCGCCCAGGCCGATCACGTTGTCGCGCAGCGCGCGGTCGTTCATGTCCATCACCCGCTTCCAGCTGATGCGGCGCAGGTCGAAGCCCAGCGCATTGCCGTGGTGGATGTGGTTGTCGATCATCGCCGCGAGCAGGTTGTGCGCGAGCGCGATGGCGGCGAAGTCGCCGGTGAAGTGCAGGTTGATCTGCTCCATCGGCACCACCTGCGCATAGCCGCCGCCGGCCGCGCCGCCCTTCATGCCGAACACCGGCCCGAGCGAAGGCTCGCGCAGGCAGACGATGGCGCGCTTTCCGATGCGGTTCAGCGCATCGCCCAGGCCCACGGTGGTGGTGGTCTTGCCTTCGCCGGCCGGTGTGGGCGAGATCGCCGTCACCAGCACCAGCTTGCCGTCGGGGCGGTCGGCCAGCGTGTCGAGCCAGGGCTGCGCCACCTTGCCGATGTGGCGGCCGCGCGGGTCCAGCGCTTCTTCGGGGATGCCCAGGGCGTCGCCCAGCGCGTGGACGGGCTTCAGGCGCGCGGCCTGCGCGATCTCGATGTCGGACAGCATGGGGCTCCCTGCGGGGTCGGCGTGGCGGCGATGGTAACGAACGGTCGCCGCCGGCCGCGCCCGGGATCACCCCGGGTTTGGGCGAGAATGCCGGCCGCTTTCCGCCACCGCCATGAACGATCTCTTCGACCCCCGCCGCCTGCCGAAGGCGATGCCATCGCGCTGTCGCTCTACGCCGAGCAGGCCTACCTGGAATACGCGTTGAGCGTGGTCAAGGGCCGCGCGCTGCCCGACGTGTGCGACGGCCAGAAGCCGGTGCAGCGGCGCATCCTGTACGCGATGGAGCGCATGGGTCTGGCCTTCACCACGGCCTCCGGCCCGAAGGCGGTCAAGAGCGCCCGCGTGGTCGGCGACGTGCTGGGCCGCTTCCACCCGCATGGCGACCGGGCCGCCTACGACGCGCTGGTGCGCATGGCGCAGGACTTCAGCCAGCGCTATCCGCTGATCGACGGCCAGGGCAACTTCGGCAGCCGCGATGGCGACGGCGCCGCGGCGATGCGCTACACCGAGGGCGCGCGGCGCCGATCTCGCGGCTGCTGCTCGACGAGATCGACGAAGGCACGGTCGACTTCATCCCCAACTACGACGGCTCGACGCAGGAGCCCAGGCTGCTGCCGGCGCGGCTGCCCTTCGTGCTGCTCAATGGCGCCAGCGGCATCGCCGTGGGCCGGCCACCGAGGTGCCCAGCCACAACCTGCGCGAGGTGGCCGCCGCCGCGGTGGCGCTGCTGAAGAACGAGAAGCTCTCCGACGAGGAACTCGCGACCCTGCTGCCCGGCCCGGATTTCCCCGGCGGCGGCCAGATCATCAGCAGTGCGGACGACATCCGCGCGGCCTACGCCAGCGGCCGCGGCAGCCTCAAGGTGCGCGGGCGCGCTGGAAGATCGAGGATCTGGCGCGCGGCCAGTGGCAGCTGGTCGTCACCGAACTGCCGCCGGGCGCGAGCGCGGCCAAGGTGCTGGAGGAGATCGAGGAGCTCACCAACCCGAAGGTCAAGGCCGGCAAGAAGGCCTTGTCCACCGAGCAGACGCAGCTCAAGACCACGGTGCTCGCAGTGCTCGACGCGGTGCGCGACGAATCGAGCAAGGATGCGCCGGTGCGCCTGGTGTTCGAGCCGAAGTCGCGCACCGTCGAGCAGCAGGAGCTGATCAACGTGCTGCTGGCGCACACCAGCCTGGAAAGCAGCGCGCCGATCAACCTGACGATGATCGGCGCCGACGGCCGGCCGACGCAGAAGAGCCTGCGCCAAGTGCTGTCGGAGTGGCTGCAGTTCCGCCAGACGACGGTGCAGCGGCGCACCCAGCACCGCCTGGCGAAGGTGCTCGACCGCATCCACATCCTCGAGGGCCGGCAGCTGGTGCTGCTGAACATCGACGAGGTGATCCGCATCATCCGCAACGCCGATGAGCCGAAGGCGGCCCTGATCGAGCGCTTCCGCCTGTCGGACCGGCAAGCCGAAGACATCCTCGAGATCCGGTTGCGCCAGCTGGCACGGCTGGAGGCCATCAAGATCGAGCAGGAGCTCAAGGAGCTGCGCGCCGAGCAGGCCAAGCTCGAAGACATCCTCTCCAGCCCGGCCAGCCTGAAGCGCACGGTGGTCAAGGAGATCGAGGCCGACGCCAAGCAGTTCGGCGACGAGCGCCGCACGCTGATCCAGGAAGAGCGCCGCGCGGTGGCCGAGGTCAAGGTGATCGACGAGCCGGTGACGGTGGTGGTCAGCCTCAAGGGCTGGGTGCGGGCGCTCAAGGGC
This sequence comes from Piscinibacter aquaticus, assembly GCA_007994965.1. Taxonomy (GTDB): domain Bacteria; phylum Pseudomonadota; class Gammaproteobacteria; order Burkholderiales; family Burkholderiaceae_C; genus Piscinibacter; species Piscinibacter aquaticus. The sequence continues at coordinate 1,323,704 of VOPW01000001.1, forward strand.
CACGAGGTCGAGGTGGCCACGCTGAGCTTCAAGGCCGGCGATGGCCTGTATGGCGCCTTCCCGTGCCGCACGGTCGACCCGCTGATCGTGATCGGCAGCAACGGGCGCGTGTACTCCACCAGCGTGGCCGGCCTGCCCGGCGGGCGTGGGGACGGCCAGCCGATCACCACGCTGATCGATCTGGAGTCGGGCACGCAGCCTGCGCACTACATCGCCGGCAACGCGGCCACCACGCTGCTGCTGGCCGGCACGGGCGGCTTCGGCCTGATGGCCAAGCTGGGCGACGGTCGCACGCCAGAAGGGCGGCAAGGGCTTCATGAGCCTGGAAGCCGACGAGAAGCCGCTGCCGCCGGCGGTGGTGGGCGCGGCCACGCAGGTGGCCTGCCTGTCGCTGTCGGGCCGGCTGCTGACCTTCGGCCTGATGAGCTCAAGCTGCAGCCCAATGGCGGCCGCGGTCTGACGCTGATCGACCTCGACGCGAAGGACGCGCTCGTCAGCGTGGCGGCCTTCACGCAGGCGCTGCAGGTGACGGGCACCGCGCTGCGCGGCGGCAAGCCGCGCGAGGAGGTGCTCAAGGGCGCAGCGCTGGCGGTCTACTCGTCCAAGCGCGCGCGCAAGGGCAAGGCGGTGGAAGGCATGAAGGCGCAGCGCGTGCTTCCGGTGGGGCCTTGAACGTGGGGGCGGGCAAGCACGGGGCGAGCGGCGGGCTGCATCGCCGCTATCCTCCGCGCTCGGCCTGACCCTGCGCCGCTGGGGTCGGTCAGTGCCGACCACGACAACGTCACCAGGGAGCCTCACTTGAAGTATCGATTCGCTGCCGCGGGCCTGGTCCTGCTCGCGGGCCTGCTGTCCGGCTGCGCCACGCCGCCCCAGAACCCCGTTTCGCTCAATGCCGCAGCGCTGTCCGCGCCGAACGCGCGCGTGGGTGTCGCGATGACGGCCCTGCCCAAGGTCGACACGAGCTTTCCCGGCGCGGGGTGCCTGCTGTGTCTGGCAGCCGCATCGATGGCCAATTCGAGCCTGACCACGCATGCCAACACGCTGCCGCCGGAAGACCTGCCCAAGCTGAAGGAGCTGCTGGCCGAGCAACTCGGCAAGCGCGGCACGCAGGCCAAGGTGATCGACGAGCCGTTGAAGATCGACGACCTGCCCAACGCGTCGGCGCAGGGCCCGAACCTCGCCCGCAAGGACTTCAGCGCACTCGCGCGCAAGCACGAGGTCGACAAGCTGCTGGTGGTCTCGCTCAACCTGATCGGCTTCGAGCGCACCTACTCGGCCTACATTCCCACCGGCGACCCGAAGGCCGTGGTGCGCGGCACCGCCTTCCTGGTCGATCTGAAGACCAATGCCTACGAGTGGTACCAGCCGGTCAACGTGATGAGGGCGAGCGATGGCCCGTGGGACGAGCCGGCGAAGTTTCCGGGCCTGACCAACGCCTATTTCCAGGCGGTCGAGCTCGGCAAGGACGAGATCCTCAAGCCGTTCAAGCCGTGATCGCGCGCGGCCGTTGCGCCGCTGCGGCGGCGCTGCTGATGTTCGGCCCGGCGGCGCACGCAGGCGCTGCCGATCCGGCTGCGGCGGGCGAGCGGAGCTGGGCGCTGAAGATCCCCAGCGTCGAGCGCGTGGTCTTCCGCGGTGTCGTCAGTCACGATGCCGCCGGCATGGGCACCGGCGCGATGCTCTATCCGGCGCCCAACGCCGCCGGTCTGCTCGCCGCCATCCTCACCCACGGCCTGCTCAACGAGGGTGCCAAACAGTCGCAGAAGGACAAGCTGCAGGCGGAAGCCGACGAGGTGCTGAAGCCGCTGCGCCCGGTCCTCGACGGCTTCACGCATACACAGCTGATCCAGTCGGCGCTGCCGATGCAGCGCCACCGCGAGCCGCGGCGGGCGCTCGGCCCCGACGACAGCCCGGCGCTGGACTGGACCGTCGAGATCGCGCCGGTGTTCTCGATGACGCGCGACCAGCGGGCGATCGTGCTCGACAACGCGGTGCGCATCTACGCGCCGGCCACGTCCGATGCGGCCTATGCGCAGACCATCCGCGTCGTGTCGCGGCCGCTGCCGGTCGCCGGGTCGCTGGAGTCCGATGCGCTGGCTTCGCACTGGCAGGCCGAGTCGGGGCGGGCGCTTCGCGAGCTCAGCGCCGCCTTGCTGGCGGAATCGCTCGACGTGGCGCTGCAGGGCGCCCGGCGGGCCGCGCCGGCAGCCGATGCGCCGCAGCGCACGTTCCGCTATGCCGAGGGCGGCGCCGAGAAGATCGAGCGCGCGACGCTCGTGGAGGCCGCCTGCGGGCGGCTGCTGCTGCGCAGCTGCGCGGCTGGCTGATGTCCGTGCCGGCGGCCGACTCAGCGCCGGCCGACTGCCCGGCGAGCTGACGGCCCGGGGCGATCAGCCGTTGCGCGCGTTGAACGTGGCCATCACCATCACGACGACGACCACGAACAGCGCCGCTCCAGAACTCGTAGGGCAGGTGCAGCAGGTTCACCGCGGCGTCGGCGCAGCTGGCCTTGACCTCGAAGACGAAGGGCAGGGCGCGGTCGAGCCCCAAGCCGCTGACGATCTTGTCGGCCAGCGTCAGGTTGCACGAGGTCGACTTTGCCGCGACGAAGTGCTGGTACAGCGCGGCCGCGATGCCGCCGAAGGCGGTGAGCGCCGCGAGGCCGGCGAAGGCGACGCGCCCGGGCAGGAAGGCGCCGGCCAGCGCCAGGATCGCGATCACCACGAACAGCAGCCGCTGCAGGATGCACCAGGGGCAGGGCTGCATCTCCCACACGTACTGGGTGAACAGCGCGGCGCACACGGCGCCCAGGCAGAGTACGGCAATGGCGACCAGCCAGCCGCGTTGGGTGAGTCTCATCGGCGTCAGGCCACTTGGGCGATGAGCTCGATCTCGACGCAGGCGCCCATCGGGATCTGCGCCACGCCGAAGGCGCTGCGCGCATGCGCGCCCTTGTCGCCGAACACGGCGCCGAGCAGCTCGGAGCAGCCGTTGGTGACGAGGTGCTGTTCGGTGAAGGCCGGCGTGCTGTTGACGAGGCTCATCACCTTGACGATGCGCTCGACCTTGTTCAGATCGCCGATGGCCGCATGCAGCGTGCCGAGCAGGTCGATGGCGACCGCACGCGCGGCCTGCTGGCCGGTGGCCGTGTCGATCTCGCGGCCGAGCTGGCCCGCCCAGGGCTTGCCGTCGCGCTTGGCGATGTGGCCGGAGAGGAAGACGAGGTTGCCGGTGCGCACGAAGGGCACGTAGGCGGCGGCCGGCACGGCCAGCGGTGGCAGCGTGATGCCCAGTTCGGCGAGGCGGTCGTAGACGTTGGACATGGTGTTCCTGGGGGCAGGCGATGCGGGGCGCAAATCCTACACTGCGCGCCATGGGAGGACCGGCCACCGAACCGGCGAGCGTGCTCCGTTGGTTCGCGGCCCTGCTGGCCGTGCCGGCGGGCGTGGCGCTGCAGTTGCAGCAGCGCGAGTTGCTGGAGCCGCGCCTCGTGCTGGCGATGGTGCTGCTCGGCGCCGCGCTGTGCGCGGCCGGCTGGCGCTGGCGGCGTGGTTTCGTGCTGGGGCTGATCGGCCTCGTACTGCTGGGATTCGCCAGCACCGACTGGCGCGCCTCGCAGCGGCTGGCCGAGGTGCTGGAGTCCGGGCTGGAAGGCCGTGACCTGCGCCTGACCGGCCTCGTCGCCAGCCTGCCGCAGCACGGGCCGAACGGCATCCGCTTCCGCTTCCGGGTGGAGCAAGCCACGATGGCGGGCGAGCCGGTGGCGGTGCCGCAGCTCGTCGCGCTCGGCTGGTACAGCGGCTTCCACGAAGACGCCACGCTGCTGCAGCCGCAACGCGAACTGCGCGCCGGACAGCGCTGGACCTTCAATGCAGGCTGCGCCGGCCCCACGGCACGCTCAATCCGCAGGGCTTCGACCTGGAGCTGATGCTGTTCGAGCAGGGCGTGCGCGCCACCGGCTACGTGCGCGATGCGCCGGCACAGGCGGTGGAACAGACGGCAGCCTTCCCGGTGGATCGATGGCGCCAGCAGGTGCGCGAGGCGATCGAGGCCCGCGTGGCCGACCGCCGCGCGGCCGGCGTGCTCGCAGCCTTGTCCGTCGGTGACCAGGGCGCGATCGAGCGCGAGGACTGGGACGTCTTCCGCGCGACGGGTCTGGCCCATCTCATGGCGATCAGCGGCGTCCACATCACGATGTTCGGCTGGCTCGCCGCTGCCGCGATCGGCGCGCTGTGGCGGCGCAGCCGCCGCGCGATGCACCTCGTTCCTTCGGCACAGGCCGCGCTGTGGGGCGGGCTTCTGGCCGCCGCGGCCTATGCCGTGTTCGCCGGCTGGGGCGTGCCGGCGCAGCGCACGGTGTGGATGCTGGCCAGCGTGGTGCTGCTGCGCAGCGCCGGGCTGCGCTGGCCGTGGCCGCTGGTGCTGGCGTTCGCGGCGCTGGTGGTGACGCTGGCCGACCCCTGGGCGCTGCTGCAGCCGGGCTTCTGGCTCTCGTTCGCAGCGGTGGGCCTGCTGATGGCCTCGGAGCCGGCGCGCGACGAGGCCGCCTCGCGAGTGGCGCTGGGCGGCTCGCGCTGGCAGCGCCTCGGTGCGCTGATGCGCGGCGGCCTGCGCACGCAGGCGGTGGCCACGCTCGGGCTGGCGCCGCTGACGCTGATCTTCTTCCAGCAGATGTCGCTGGTCGGCTTCCTGGCCAACCTGCTGGCGATCCCGCTGGTCACGCTGCTGATCACGCCGCTGGCGCTTGCGGGCAGCCTGCTGCCGCCGCTGTGGACGCTCGCGGCCATGGTGCTGCAGCCCTTTGGCGCGCTGCTGCAGTGGCTGGCGGGCTGGCCGTGGTCGGTGTGGTTCGTGCCCGCCGCACCGCCGTGGGCGCAGGCCGCGGGCTGCTCGGTGGTGCGCTTGCCGTGCTGCCGCTGCCCTGGCGCTGGCGGCTGCTGGCGCTGCCGCTGGTCTTGCCCTTGCTGGCGATGCCGCCGGAGCGGCCGCCGCCGGGCCACTACGAGCTGCTCGCCGCCGACGTCGGGCAGGGCACCGCCGTGCTGGTGCGCACCCGGCGTCACCTGCTGGTGTACGACGCCGGGCCGCAGTACGCGCGCGACAGCGATGCCGGCCAGCGTGTGCTGTTGCCGCTGCTGCGCGCGCGCGGTGAGCATCGCATCGACCACCTCGTGCTCAGCCACCGCGATACCGACCATGTCGGCGGCGCGCGGGCGCTGCTCGGCGCGATGCCGGTGGCGCTGGTGTCGAGTTCGCTGGAGCCGCAGCATCCGTTGCGCTCATCCCCGTCGAGCATCGCTCCTGCACGGTGGGCCAGACCTGGGTGTGGGACGGCGTACGCTTCGAGTTCCTGCATCCTCCCGAGGGCGAGGGCGATCCGGCGGCGCGGCCCAACACCCGCTCCTGCGTGCTGCGCATCGCTGCGAACGGCGCGCCGACCACGCTGCTGACCGGTGACATCGAGCGCGAACAGGAGCTGCGCCTCGCGGGTCGTTTCGGCGAGGCCTTGCGCGCCGAGGTGCTGCTGGTGCCGCATCACGGCAGCCGTACCTCGACGCCGCTGCTCTCGGCGGCTCGCAGCCGCAGCTGGCGATCGTTCAGGCCGGCTACCGCAACCGGTTCGGCCACCCGGTCGACGAGGTGCTGGCGCGCTACCGCGAGATCGGCGCGACGATCCGGTCGAGCCCGGACTGTGGTGCCTGGCGGTGGCGGTCGGACGCGGCCGGGCTTGGCGAATGTCAACGCGATTCGGCCCGCCGCTACTGGCATTCCTCCTCTCGGGAGTAGCCTGGGGCCGTGAGTGGCCTGCTTTTTGCTACCCTGCCCGACGAGGAGACGGACCCGATGAGACCGAGTTTCGACGAGATGCACGCCAGCGGTTCGACCGTGCGCGAGCACTACCAGGGCTACGACCGCTGGCTGGCCCAGCAGCCGCGCGACGTGATGAAGTCGCGCCGCGAAGAGGCGGAGATGATCTTCCGCCGCGTCGGCATCACCTTCGCCGTGTACGGCGCCAAGGACGAAGATGGTTCCGGCACCGAGCGCCTGATCCCCTTCGACCTGATCCCGCGCGTGATCCCGGCCCACGAGTGGAGCGAGATGGAGAAGGGCCTGGCGCAGCGCGTGACGGCGCTGAACCGCTTCATCCACGACGTCTACCACGGCCAGGAGATCATCCGCGCCGGCCTCGTGCCGGCCGACCAGATCTTCAAGAACGCGCAGTTCCGCCCCGAGATGATGGGCGTCGACGTGCCCGGCGGCGTGTACTCGCACATCAGCGGCATCGACATCGTGCGCGCGGCGAATGCCGACGGCAGCGGCAGCTACTACGTGCTGGAAGACAACCTGCGCGTGCCCAGCGGCGTGAGCTACATGCTCGAGAACCGCAAGATGATGATGCGGCTGTTCCCCGAGCTGTTCAGCCAGCACCGGGTCGAGCCGGTGGCGCATTACCCCCGACCTGCTGCTCGAGACGCTGCGCGCCGTGGCGCCGGCCTCCGTCAACGAGCCGACGGTCGTGGTGCTGACGCCCGGCATGTACAACAGCGCCTATTTCGAGCACGCCTTCCTCGCGCAGCAGATGGGCATCGAGCTGGTCGAGGGGCAGGATCTCTTCGTCAAGGACAACTTCGTCTACATGCGCACCACGCAGGGCCCGAAGCGCGTGGACGTGATCTACCGCCGCGTCGACGACGACTTCCTCGACCCGCTGGCCTTCCGGCCGAATTCCACGCCGGGCTGCGCCGGGCTGTTGTCGGTCTACCGTGCCGGCAACGTGGCGCTGTGCAATGCCATCGGCACCGGCATCGCCGACGACAAGTCGATCTACCCCTACGTGCCGAAGATGGTCGAGTTCTACCTCGGCGAAAAGCCGATCCTGAACAACGTGCCGACCTACCTGTGCCGCGAGGCCGACGACCTGAAATACGTGCTGGACCACCTCGGCGAGCTGGTGGTCAGGAGGTGCACGGCGCCGGCGGCTACGGCATGCTGGTCGGCCCGGCGGCGACGAAGCAGGAGATCGCCGATTTCCGCAAGGCACTCGAGGCCAACCCCGAGGGCTACATCGCGCAGCCGACGCTGGCGTTGTCCACCTGCCCGACCTTCGTGGAAAGCGGCATCGCGCCGCGCCACATCGACCTGCGGCCCTTCGTGCTGTCGGGCAAGACGGTGCAGATGGTGCCCGGCGGCCTCACGCGCGTGGCGCTGAAGGAGGGCTCGCTGGTCGTCAACTCGTCGCAGGGCGGCGGCACGAAGGACACCTGGGTGCTGGAAGCCTGAAGGAGAACGACAACATGCTGTCCCGCACCGCCGACCACCTGTTCTGGATGTCCCGCTACATGGAGCGCGCCGAAAACACCGCGCGCATGCTCGACGTCAACTACCAGACCTCGCTGCTGCCGCAATCCGCCGATGCCGCCGAGAAGGGCTGGAAGGGCTTGCTCGGCATCTCCGAGCTCAGCGGCGACTTCGCCACCCGCTACGGCACGGTCACCGCACGCAACGTCATGCAGTACATGGTGGCCGATGCGCAGAACCCGTCGAGCATCCGCAGCTGCCTGATGGCCGCCCGCGAGAATGCCGCGCGGTGCGCGGCACGCTGACCACCGAGGTGTGGGAGACGCAGAACCAGACTGGCTGGAATTCCAGCGCATGGTGGCCAGCAGCGATTTCCAGCGCGACCCGAGCGCGCTGTTCGAGTGGGTGAAGTTCCGCTCGCACCTCTCGCGCGGCGTGACCGTGGGCACGATGCTGCAGGACGAGGCCTTCCACTTCCTGCGCATCGGCAGCTTCCTCGAGCGGGCCGACAACACCGCGCGGCTGCTCGACGTGAAGTTCCACGCCGCCGACCTCGAGTTCTTCGGTGCGGCGCAGTCGCAGATGCAGGGCGCCACGGCCAACGCCGCGGTCGAGTACGACTTCTATCACTGGTCGGCGATCCTGCGCTCGGTCTCCGGCTTCGAGGTCTACCGCAAGGCCTATCGCAACGTGATCCTGCCGGAGAAGGTGGCCGAACTGCTGATCCTGCGCCCGGACATGCCGCGCTCGCTGGCGGCCTGCGTGACCGAGGTGGTGGCCAACCTCGAGCGCGTGGCCAACGAGCAATCCGGCGAGACGCTGCGCCGGCGGGGCGTCTGCGCGCCGATCTGCAGTACGGCCGCATCGACGAGATCCTGGCCACCGGGCTGCATGCGTTCCTCACGCAGTTCCTCGACCGCGTGAATACGATCGGCGTGGGCATCAGCCGCGACTTCCTCGTGCCTGTGCAATGACCCCCGCTGAGCGATGAAACTCAGCATCCGCCACGAAACGCACTACGAGTACAGCGCGCCGCTGCAGTACGCGCTGCAGCAGCTGTGCCTGACGCCGCAGGCCAATGCCCACCAGGCGGTGGACGAGTGGCACGTCAGCGCGCCCGGGCAGCTCTACGCGCAGCGTGATGCCTACGGCAACCTCGCGCACAGCTGGAGCATGGCGCGCGCCCGTGGCGGCCGGCATGTGTACCGCGGCAGCGTGATGGCGCACGGCGTCGTGTGCACGCAGCCGGCGCCCTGGCTGGTGGATGACTGGCGGCGCCGCACCCGGCGCTGTACCTGCGCGCCACGGCGCTGACCGCGCCCGACCACGCGCTGGCCGACCTGGGCCGGGCCCACCTGCTCGGCCGCGGCGACCACGAGGCCGCGCTGCTCGCGCTGGCCGTGGCGGTGGCCGAGCGCGTTCGCTACCGCGCCGGCGTCACGCACGTGGGCACCACGGCCGCGGAGTCTCTCGCACTCGGCGCCGGCGTCTGCCAGGACCAGCCCACGTCTTCATCGCCGCCTGTCGCGCAGCCGGGCTGCCGGCGCGCTACGTCAGCGGCTATTTCCATTCGCCGCGCGCGCGGCGGTCGGCCAGCCACGCCTGGGCCGATGTCTGCGTCGACATGGCTGCGCGGCGCTGGCTGTCGGTCGACATCACCCACCGCTGCACGATGGACGAGCGCCACGTGCGGCTGGCCGTCGGCCCCGACTACGCTGCCTGCGCCCCGGTGCGCGGCGTGCGCGAAGGCGGTGGCGACGAAGCGATGAGCGTGCGCGTGCGCATCGAGCCGCTGCCCGGCGAGATGCACGAAGAGATCACCCTGGAGCCCTGAATGTCCATCCACGTCGCGCTCAACCACGTGACCCACTACCGCTACGACCGGCCCATCCACCTCGGGCCGCAGGTGGTGAGGCTGCGTCCGGCGCCGCATTCGCGCACGCGCATCCTCAGCTACTCGATGCGCGTCGAGCCGGCCGGGCACTTCATCAACTGGCAGCAGGATCCGCAGAACAACTACCTCGCACGGCTGGTCTTCCCGGACAAGACGACGAGCTTCCGGATCGAGATCGATCTCGTCGCCGAGATGTCGGTGCTCAATCCGTTCGACTTCTTCCTGGAGCCCTCCGCCGAGCACTTTCCGTTCGAGTACGACCCTCGCTCGCGCACGAGCTGGCGCCGTACCGTCTGAAGGGGCGAGCTGACGCCGCGCTTTGCCCGGTACCTCGAAAGCATTCCGCGGGAGAAGAAGCAGACCACCAACTTCCTCGTCGAGCTGAACCAGAAGCTGCAGAAGGACATCGGCTACCTGATCCGCATGGAGCCGGGCGTGCAGACGCCGGAGGAGACGCTCGTCAGCGGCAGCGGTTCTTGTCGCGACAGCGGCTGGCTGCTGGTGCAGCTGCTGCGCCATCTCGGCTTCGCGGCGCGCTTCGTCTCGGGCTATCTCATCCAGCTCAAGCCCGACGTCAAGTCGCTCGACGGGCCGAGCGGCAGCGAGGTCGACTTCACCGACCTGCACGCCACGGTGCGAGGTCTACCTGCCCGGCGCCGGCTGGATCGGGCTGGACCCGACCTCCGGCCTGCTCGCCGGCGAGGGCCACATCCCGCTGGCCTGCTCGCCCGACCCCGGCTCGGCCGCGCCCGTCACCGGCCTGATCGACGAGTGCGAGACCGAGTTCGAGCACCACATGAAGGTCACCCGCGTGTGGGAAGCGCCGCGTGTGACGCTGCCCTACAGCGACGAGCAGTGGGCCGAGATCGAGGCGCTGGGCCATCGCGTCGACGACGACCTGCGCACGCACGACGTTCGGCTCACCCAGGGCGGCGAGCCCACCTTCGTGTCGGTGGACGACCGCGACGGCGCCGAGTGGAATACCGAGGCGATGGGGCCGACCAAGCGGCTGCTCGCCGCCGAGCTGCTCGACAAGCTGCGGCTCAAGTACGGCGACGGTGGCTTGCTGCACTATGGCCAGGGCAAGTGGTATCCGGGTGAGCAGCTGCCGCGCTGGAGCCTGAACCTCTTCTGGCGCAAGGACCGCGAGCCGGTGTGGACGCACCCGGAGCTATTCGCCGACGAGCACAAGGACTACGGCGTGAGCGAAGGCCGGGCGCGGGCCTTCCTCGCCGGCGTGGCGAAGCGTCTCGCGCTGGATCCGAAGTACGTGTTCCCGGCCTACGAGGACACTGGTACTACCTGTGGCGCGAGCGCAAGCTGCCGGCCAACGTCGACCCCTTCGATGCGCGCCTGTCCGATCCGCTCGAGCGCGAGCGCATCCGCAAGGTGTTCACGCAGGGCCTGGACAAGCTGGTCGGCCACGTGCTGCCGGTGATGCGCGCGCCGAGCGGGCCAGTGCGCTGGCAGACCGGCCCATGGTTCCTGCGCAGCGAGCGCTGCTACGGTGCCCGGCGACTCGGCGCTGGGCTACCGCCTGCCGCTGGATTCGCAGCCCTGGGCCTCGGCCACGGACTTCCCGTGGATGCACCAGCCCGACCCGACGCAGCCGTTCCCGCCGCTGCCGGCGTACCAGCGGCTGCGCTTTGCCGATCGGCTTGCCGAAGGCGGTGCCGACGCGCCGCCGGCCGGCAGCTTCGCCGAGCGATCGCGTGCGGCGCTGCGCGGCAGCGGCTTCGCAACCAACGGCTTCGGCCCCAGCGGCTTCGGGCAGCTCGATGAAGCGACGCCGCCGTCCGCTGCAGCTCGCCCTCCGCAGCGCTTCGAGTCGGCCGGCTGGATCACCCGCACCGCGATGTGCGCCGAGCCGCGCGGCGGCCGGCTCTACGTCTTCATGCCGCCGACCTCGTCGCTGGAGGATTACCTCGAACTCGTGGCGGCGGTGGAAGACACCGCGCAGGAGATGCGCCTGCCGCTGATCCTCGAAGGCTACGAGCCGCCGCGAGATCCGCGCCCGGCCACGTTGCGCGTGACGCCGGACCCGGGCGTCATCGAGGTCAACATCCACCCGGCGCACAGCTGGGAGGAACTGGTCGACCAGACCACGCACCTCTACCAGGCGGCGCACGAGACGCGGCTGTCCACCGAGAAGTTCATGCTCGACGGCCGCCACACCGGCACCGGCGGCGGCAACCACTTCGTGCTCGGCGGTGCGACGGTGGCCGATTCGCCCTTCCTGCGCCGGCCCGACCTGCTGGCCAGCATGATCGCCTACTGGCACAACCACCCGGCGCTCAGCTACCTGTTCTCCGGCCTGTTCGTCGGACCGACCAGCCGGGCGCCGCGCATCGACGAGGCGCGCAACGATTCGGTCTACGAGATCGAGGTGGCCTTCGCCGAGCTGCAGCGGCAGGCGGCGCTCGGGCCCACCGCCTGCCCGCCGTGGATGATCGATCGGCTGCTGCGAAACCTGCTGATCGACGTCACCGGCAACACCCACCGCGCCGAGTTCTGCATCGACAAGCTGTACTCGCCCGACGGGCCTACCGGCCGCCTCGGCCTGCTGGAGATGCGCGCCTTCGAGATGCCGCCGCATGCGCGCATGAGCCTGACGCAGCAGCTGCTGATGCGCTCGCTGATCGCGCGCTTCTGGCAGCACCCGTATCGCCCGGCGCGCCTGAAGCGCTGGGGCACCGAACTGCACGACCGCTTCATGCTGCCGCACTTCGTCTGGCAGGACCTGTGCGACGTGGTCGAGGAACTCAACGACTTCGGCTATGCGATGAAGGCCGAGTGGTTTGCGCCGCACCTGAACTTCCGTTTCCCCGCCTGGGCGACTTCAACGCCCAGGGTGTCGACGTCGAGCTGCGCCCCGGCGCTCGAGCCCTGGCACGTGATGGGCGAGGAGGGTGCGATCGGCGGCACCGTGCGCTTCGTCGATTCGTCGGTGGAGCGGCTGCAGCTGCTCGTGACCGGGCTGGTGGGCGATCGCCATGTGCTCACCTGCAACGGCCGCGCGGTGCCGCTGCAGCCCACCGGGCGCGTGGGCGAATATGTCGGTGCGGTGCGCTACCGGGCCTGGAATGCGCCCTCGTCGCTGCACCCGACGATCGGCGTGCATGCACCGCTGACCTTCGATCTGGTCGACGGCTGGATGAGCCGCTCGCTGGGCGGCTGCCAGTACCACGTGGCGCACCCGGGCGGGCGCAACTACAGCACCTTCCCCGTCAATGCCTACGAGGCCGAGGCGCGGCGGCTGGCGCGCTTCTTCCGCCTCGGCCACACGCCGGGCGAGATGCGCGTGCCGCGCGAAGAGAGGAATCCCGACTTCCCGTTCACCTGGACCTGCGGCGACAATCCTGACCGATGCCGCTGAAGACCCTGCTCGCCGCTTACGCCGCCCAGAGCGGCCGCTACGACGAGCTGCTCGGGGCGGCACACCAGCCGCGCGCCCACTGGGCCGCCTTCGTGCAGGCGCTGGCCGCGCGCGGTGCCGGCAGGCCGGCCGACACGCTCGCGCTCACCGAACGCGAGGTGCGCGAGAACGGCATCACCTACAACGTCTATGCCGACTCGCGTGGGATGGAGCGCCCCTGGGAAGTCGATCCGCTGCCGCTGCTGCTGCCCGCGCAGGAGTGGCGCGAGATCGAGGCCGGCATCGCGCAGCGCGCCGAACTGCTCAACCGCGTGCTGGCCGACCTGTACGGCGAGCAGTCGCTGCTGAAGTCCGGCGCGATCCGCCGGCGGCGGTCTTCGGCCACGCCGGATGGCTCTCGCCGGCGCTGGGCATCCGCCCCCGGCGGCGTGCACCTGTTCCAGTACGCGGTCGATCTGGCGCGCTCGCCCGACGGCCGCTGGTGGGTGGTGGGCGACGATGCACGCAGGCGCCGTCGGGCGCGGGTTATGCGCTGGAAAACCGGCTGGTGATCTCGCGCGTCTTCCCGCAGCAGTTCCGTGACTTGCGCGTGCAGCACCTGGCCGCCTTCTTCGCGGCGCTGAAGGAATCGCTGCTGCGCTGGGCGCCCGGGAGGCCCCGGTTCGGAGACACCGCTGATCGCGCTGCTGACGCCCGGGCCCTACAACGAGACCTACTTCGAGCATGCGCTGATCGCCCGCTACCTCGGCATCGCGCTGGTCGAGGGCCACGACCTCACGGTGCGCGAGGGCTGCGTGTGGATGAAGACGGTCGAGGGCCTGCAGCGCGTGCATGCCATCCTGCGCCGCCAGGACGACGACTACTGCGATCCGCTCGAGCTGCGCTCCGACTCCGCGCTCGGCGTGGCCGGGCTCACCGAATGCGCCCGCCGCGGCACGGTGCTGATCGCCAACTCGCTGGGTTCGGGCGTGCTCGAATCCGGCGCGCTGCTGGGCTACCTGCCGGCGCTCAGCGAACGCCTGCTCGGCGAGCCGCTGAAGCTGCCCTCGGTGGCCACCGGGTGGCTCGGTGAGCCAGCCGCCTTCGACGATGCCTGGAAGCGGCTCGACCAGTGCTGATCAAGCCGATCGAGCGCTCGTCGCGCGAGCCCTCGGTGTTCGGCATCGATCTCGACGAGCGCGCGAGGGCGGCGCTGCGCGAGCGCGTCGCCGCGCGGCCGCAGCGCTACGTGGCGCAGGAGTGGGTGCATGTGTCGCAGGCACCGGTGCTCGAACGTGCGCACGGCCGCGAGGCACTGGCGGCGCGCACCGTGGGCCTGCGCGTCTTCGCCGTGGCCACGCCCGATGGCTGGCGCGTGATGCCCGGCGGCCTGGGCGCGTGGCCGGCGAAGGCGAACCGCGGGTGATCGCGATGCAGCGTGGCGGCCGATCGAAGGACACCTGGGTGCTCTCGGACACGCCGGTCAATGCGGCCTTCTCGCTGCTGACCACCACGGTGACGCCCGAGGCGCTGGTGGGCTCACGCGCCAACCTGCCGTCGCGCACCGCGGAGAACCTGTTCTGGTTCGGCCGCTACGGAGAACGCGCCGATGCCGCGATGCGGCTGTTGCGCGTGGCCATCGCGGCGCAGCTCGACGAGGAAGGCAGCGACGGCGGTTCGGCTGCGCTCGCGCTGTGCGCGCGGCTCGGGCTGATCGAGGCCGACGACGAGCCGGCCACCGCACTGTTGCGTGCCGCCACGCATCCGGATGGCGCGCTGGCCGAGCGGCTGCGGCAAGTGTCGCGCGTGGCCTTCAACCTGCGCGACCGCATGTCGGCCGACCACTGGCGCACCATCAACCAGCTGATCGGCGACCCTGTGTTCCAGCGCGGTGAACCCTCGGTGGCGATGCGCCTGCCGCTGGCGCTGGCCGGCTGGATCGGGGTGTCGCCTCGATGGTCACGCTCTCGGGCTTCGTGCTCGACGGCATGACCCGAGGCACCGGCTGGCGCTTCCTGTCGATGGGCCGGCGCATCGAGCGGCTGTGGAACCTCGCTGCCGCGCTGCAGGTGGCCACGCGCGAAGGCCGTGACCAGGGCCTGGAGTGGCTGCTGCAGTGGGCCGATTCGTCCGTGACCTACCGCTCGCGCTACCTCGTCGCGCCGGAGTGGCTGCCGGTGCTCGACCTGCTGGTGCGCGACGAGCTGGTGCCACGTTCGCTGGCCTTCCAGATGAAGGGCCTGGCGGAGACCGTCGAGAAGCTCGAGGCGCGCCACGGCCGCTTCGCGCTCGACGTGGTCGCGCCCGGCCACGGCGGCACTGGCCGCGCTGGCGCCGGCCGACCTGCACCCGGAGAGCGAAGCGCTGGCCCGCGTGCTCGACCAGCTGCAGCGCATTGCCGGCAGCGTGTCGGATGAACTCACGCTGAAGTTCTTCTCGCACGCGGCCTCGCGCTCGGTGCTGTCGCTCGTGGCATGAGCATGGTTCGCTACCGTGTCGAGCACGAGACGCGCTACGCCTACGACGCGCCGGTCTCGCAATCGTGGCAGCGCGCCCGGCTGACGCCGCGCAGCCTGCCCTGGCAACGCGTGCTGGGCGCACTCGATCGAGATCGACCCGCGCCCCGACGAACGCCACGACGGCCCCGATGCCTTCGGCAATACCGTCACCCACTTCGGCCTGCATGGCGCGCACCGCCAACTGCGCGTGCGCATGCGCGCCGAGGTGGAAGTGGGTGCTCGGCCGCAGCTGGTGCCGGGGCCGGCCTTGCCCTGGGAGGCGGTGCGCGAGGCTCTGATCCGGCCCGGCCCGACGCCCGAGCTCGACGCGGCCCGCATGGCCGAGGCCACCGCCTTGCTGCCGCTGTCGGAGGCGGCACGCCAGTACGCCGCCGCCTCGCTGGCGCCGGGTCGCGACTGGCTCGAGGCCGTCACGGCGCTGATGCACCGCATCCACGCAGACTTCGAGTTCCAGCCCGGCGCGACGACGGTCAGCACCTCGGTCGACGAGGTGCTGCGCGAGCGCCGTGGCGTCTGCCAGGACTTCGCTCATCTCATGCTGGCCGCGCTGCGCGGCTGGGGCCTGCCGGCGCGATATGTCTCCGGCTACCTGCTCACCGACCCGCCGCCGGGGCAGCCCCGCCTGATGGGGGTCGACGCTTCCCACGCCTGGGTGGCCGCCCGGTCGCCGCGGCACGGCTGGGTGGAGTTCGACCCCACCAACGACCAGTTCGCCGACCCGCGCTACATCACGCTGGCCTGGGGCGCCGACTTTGCCGACGTCGTGCCGCTGCGCGGCGTGATCCTCGGTGGCGGCACGCAGGCGATGCAGGTGGCGGTGAGCGTGGTGCCGGTGCCCTGACGGCCCGCAGGTGATCCTCCCTCCGCCGGGGGAAAGACGCAGGGGACACCCGCCGGGTGACACGCGAGAGCGATGGTGCCTCGCACCGCGGGCCGGAAGACTGCCCTCCAGCACAACCGCTGGAGGAAACCATGGCCCGATTGATCACCCGCCTGGCCGACCTGTGCCGGCAACGCGCCCACGACGAGCTGTTCCTGCGCCGCTTCCGCATGATGCGGCCGGGCGACGACGACGATGCCGGCGGCCCCGGCTGGTACGACTCCAGCCGCGAACTGCGTCTGGGGCTGCTGGTGGAGGAGCGCGACGACGAGCACTTGATCGCCGAGTGGCACGCCGCGCAGCAGCGGCCCGGCCCGGCGCTGCGAGCGGCAGCCTCTGGCGCCTGAGCGGCTCAGCTCGCCAGCGGCGGCAGGCCGTGGCGCGCACGGGCCCGCGCGCAGGCCTCGTCGCCGAGGCCCAGCGGCGCCCGCAGGCCGAATTCGCGGCACGGCGACGGCCGCCACTCGTAGATGCCGCAGTGGGGCGCGCTCGCCCACCGTGCCCACCAGCGCGGCGCAGCGGGGCCGTGCATGGTCGGTGCCGCGCATGCGGCAGGTGCGCTCGTTGACCTCCACCGCCAGCCCCTCGGGCACATGGCCGCCGTTGGCGTCGAGTTCCTCGACGGCAAAGTCCACGCGGAAGCTCGCGCAGCAGGCGCCGCAGCGGGTGCAGGGGGTTGTCCTGCACGGCGCTCAGTCGTCGCCGGCCGCGGCGCGCACCACGGTCACCGTGCAGTCGCACTGCGATACCACCTCGGCCGAGACACTGCCGAGATAACGCCGCAGCCCGCCGCTGCTGCGCGCACCCATCACGACATGGTCGACTGGTTCTTGCGCGCATAGTCGACGATCGCGGTGGCCGCATCGGGCGCCTCGATCACGTGGTAGGTGATGCGCCCGGCCTGCAGCTCGCGCTGCTGCGGCTCCAGCGCCTTGTGCAGCGGATGCGCCCAGTGCTTGAGCTTGACCAGCAGGTTGACGTGCTTGCTGGAGCCATCGGCCTCCATCAGCTCGTCGGTGGCGATGCGGTTCGTCTTCATCACCGCCAGCAGGCCGGCGCGCGCCGGGCTCGGTCTGCAGCAGGCGCTGCACGGTGTGGCGCACCGCCTCCAGCAGCGCCGGCGTGGCGCCGGCCACGTCCACCGCGGCCAGCAGGATCGGGCTGCGCTCGGTCTGCTCGGCGGCGCTGACGATGGTCACCGGCTCGGCGCCGATGGCCGAGAACCAGCGCTTGATCGTGCCGAGGCTGCCGGTCTTCTTCTGCAGCTTCTCGGCGCGCTCGGTGAGCGTCACCTGCGCCGGGTGCTGCAGATCGAAGGCCAGCTGCGCGGCGGTCTGATGGCGATCGGCCGGCTGCACCGCGAGGCAGCGCAGGATGACCTCCTGCAGCCACGGCGGCATGTCGGGCCGATGCACGCGCGGCGGCACCGGCTCGCGGAACAGGCGCTGGCGCAGGCCGCGCACGGTATTCGGGTTGCCGAACGGCCGCTCGCCGGTGGCGAGGTGGTACATCAGCACACCGAGCGCGAACAGGTCGCTGCGCGGGTCGTTGCGCACGAACTGCACCTGCTCGGGCGACATGTACGGCCCGGTGCCCATCGGCAGCTCGAATTCCTCGTCGAGCAGGTCGGGCAGGCGGTCGTGGCGCGACAGGCCGAAGTCGACCAGCACCGCCTCGCCGGTCGGCCGGAACATGATGTTGCTCGGCTTGATGTCGAGGTGCACCACGTGCTGGCGGTGCAGCTCGTGTAGCGCGGTGGCGACCCGGCTGCCGATCTCGATCACCTCGTCCAGCGGCAGCGGCGCGGCATCGAAGCGCGCGCGCAGCGAGGTGCCCGGGATGTGTTCCATCACGATGTAGGGCTGCCGCGTGAAGTCGCCCTTGGCGACGAACTTCGGCACATGCGGGCCCGACAGCGTCGGCATGATCATCTGCTCGACCTCGAAGCCGACGATCGTGGCCGGGTCGTCGCCGCCCTTGATGCGCGGCACCTTCATGATCAGCGGCGTGCCGTCGGGGGCATCGACGCGAGTCACGCGCCACAGATGCGCCATGCCGCCCTGGTGCAGGTGTTCCTCGAGCCGGAAGCCGTCGATCACCTGGCCGGGCTGCAGCCGCTGGCCGGCGCTGGACACCGGCTCCTGCTGTACTGGTTCACTCTCCATGTTCGAGCCGCCGTGCCAGACGCTGCGGCAAGCCGGCCGCGCGGATCTTCGCGCCGGCCGCCTCGGTGTCGTAGGGCACGCGGAAGTAGGTGAGGGTGCTGGTGGCCGTGTCGAAGGTGGCGTAGCAGGCCGCCGGGTTGCCGTCGCGCGGCTGACCGGCCGAGCCGGGAATCACCAGCCAGCGGCGCTGGTCGGACAGCGGGATCGGCATGCCGTCGCTGGGCACGAAGTCGCCGATCTTGCCGGTGCCGGTGAGGTGGAACAGCTTCGGGTCGTGCACATGACCGCAGAAGGTGAAGCGGGCGTTGGTGGCCTGCAGGCTGCGCACCGCCTCCATGCGGCCGAGCACGTAGGCCCCTCCGGGGGCGCGAAGGCGTTGGCATGCACGAAGAGGCGATCGGCGTCGCTCACCTGCATCGGCAGCGCGGCGAGGAAGGCGATCTGCTCGGCGTCGAGGCGCTCGCGCGTCCACTCGACCACCTGGCGCGCCTCGGGAATCATCGTCGGCAGCGGCCCTTGCACCACCGCGGCATCGTGGTTGCCCATCACCGCGATCGCGCCGCGCGCCACGTGATCACGCACCAGATCGACCACCCAGCCCGGGTCGGCGCCGTAGCCGACGAAGTCGCCGAGGAAGGCGTAGCGATCGATGCCTTGCGTGGCCGCATGGGCCATCACGGCGCCCACCGACTCGCGGTTGGCATGCAGGTCGGTGACGAGGGCCAACTTCATGGCCGCCGCCGGGCCGCCCCTAGGCGGCCATGCGCCCCCTCGGGGGCAGCGAACGAAGCGAGCGTGGGGGCACCATCATCCGATGCGGCCGAGCAGCAGGTACTCCATCAGCGCCTTCTGAACGTGCATGCGATTCTCGGCTTCATCCCAGACCACGGATTGCGGGCCGTCAATCACCTCGGCCTCGACCTCCTCGCCGCGGTGCGCCGGCAGGCAGTGCATGAACAGGGCGTCGGGTTGCGCCACCGACATCATCTGCGCATCGACGCACCAGTCGGCGAAGGCCTTCATGCGGACCTCGTTCTCGGCCTCGTAGCCCATGCTGGTCCACACGTCGGTGGTGACGAGGTGCGCACCTTCGCAGGCGGCGATCGGGCTCTTGAAGGTCTTCAGGCAACCGGGGTTGCCGACGCCGGACATCTTCGAGTCGATCTCGTAGCCGCTGGGCGTGCTGACGTGCAGCGTGAAGCCGAGGATGTCGGCCGCCTGCAGCCGGTGTTGGCCATGTTGTTGCCGTCGCCCACCCAGGCCACGGTCTTGCCCTGAAGGCAATCGAGTGCGCCGCCTTCGGCGCCGCGTGCGCCGCGATGCTCGATGAAGGTGAAGATGTCGGCCAGGATCTGGCAGGGGTGGTATTCGTTGGTCAGGCCGTTGATCACCGGCACGCGCGAGTGGGCCGCGAAGCGCTCGAGCTTGGTCTGCTCGAAGGTGCGGATCATCACGATGTCGACCATGCGGCTGATCACGCGTGCGCTGTCCTCGATCGGCTCGGCGCGGCCGAGCTGGCTGTCGCCGGTGGTCAGGTGCACCACCGAGCCGCCCATCTGGTACATGCCGGCCTCGAAGCTCACGCGGGTGCGCGTGCTGGCCTTCTCGAAGATCATCGCCAGCGTGCGGTCGACCAGCGGCTGGTACTTCTCGTAGTTCTTGAAGCGCTTCTTGATGATCGCGGTGCGCTCGAAGAGGTAGGCGTACTCCTCGGCGCGGAAGTCCTTGAACTGCAGGTAGTGCTTCATCAGGCTGGAGCCGGGTTTCATGGTCTTCACGATCCGCGCGTCAGTTGGCGGGCTCGGCCAGGAACGCCTTGATCAGCGGGCAGAGGAGGGCAACGATCTGCGCCGCCTCGTCTTCCGACAGGATCAGCGGCGGCACCGGGCGCACCACCTTGTCGGCGGTGACGCTGATCATCAGCCCGGCCTGTGCGGCGCGGCCGAGCAGCTCGCCGCAGGGGCGGGCCAGCTCGATGCCCAGCATCAGGCCCTGGCCACGGATCTCCACCACGCCGGCCACGCCGGCGAGCTCGCGCTGCAGCCCGGCCTTCAGCGCTGCGCCGACGCGCTCGGCATTGGCCAGCAGTCCGTCTTCTTCCATGATGCGCAGCGTCTCGACGCCCGCGCGCATCGCCAGCGGGTTGCCGCCGAAGGTGGTGCCGTGGTTGCCCGGGCCGAGCACGTTCGCCGCGCGCGGGCCACAGACCACCGCGCCCACCGGCACGCCCGAGCCCAGGCCCTTGGCCAGCGGCATCACGTCGGGGCGGATGCCGGCCCACTGGTGCGCGAACCACTTGCCGGTGCGGCCGATGCCGCACTGCACCTCGTCGAGCATCAGCAGCCAGCCCTTGTCGTCGCAGAGCTTGCGCACCGCGCGCAGGTAGTCGACGCTGGCCGGGTTGATGCCGCCTTCGCCCTGAATCACTTCCAGGAAGACGGCGACGATGTTCGGGTTCGTTGCCGCCAGCTTCTCGATCGCGCCGACGTCGTTCAGCGGCACGCGCGGAAAGCCCTCGACCAGCGGGCCGAAGCCGGCCTGCACCTTCGGGTTGCCGGTGGCCGACAGCGTGGCGATCGAGCGGCCGTGGAAGGCGCGCTCGTAGACGACGATCTCCGGCCGCTCGATCCCCTTGTCGTGGCCGAACTTGCGCGCGATCTTCAGCGCCGCCTCGTTGGCTTCCAGGCCGGTGCTGCAGAAGAACACGTTGGTCAGGCCCGACAGCTCGCACAGCTTCGCGGCGAGCTGTTCCTGCAGCGGCACGTGGTAGTAGTTCGAGCTGTGGATCAGCTTGCCGACTGGTCCTGCAGCGCCGGCACCAGCCTGGGGTGCGCGTGCCCCAGCGTATTCACCGCGATGCCGCCCAGGCCGTCGAGGTACTTCCTGCCCTCGGTGTCCCAGACCCAGCAGCCTCGACCGTGCGAGAGCGCGATCGGCAGCCGGCCGTAGGTCTTCATCACGTGCGGATCGGGGCTGGCAGGCACTTTTTCCGGGGCGTTCATCGCGTTCTCCAGGCCACAGGCGAGGGCGCGATTCTAAGGGTCGCCCCTGAGGCGCCGATAACGCCCCATGGGCGCAACCGATTCCGGCATCCGACTTGCTGCGACGCAGCAAGCGCAGGGCACAATCGCGGCTGCCGATCGGCCGCTGCTGTGGCCCGAGCCGCCCTGGTGGCTGACTGCGCGGCATCCCCCGAAGCTCCCATGACCGCCGCCAAACCCCGCGAGATCTTCATCCAGGGCATCACCCTCGAAGGCAAGACCTTCCGACCGAGCGACTGGGCCGAGCGCACGGCCGGCGCCATGGCCTGCTTCCGGCCCGACGGCGTGCGCACCGGCATCAGCGCCTACATCGGCTATTCGCCCTACTGCGTGCCGCGCGTGATCAACGGCGTGAAGTGCGTGATCGTCAACGAGGCGCTGCGCGAGATCGAGCCGATGGCTTGGGACTTCGTGATGAATTTCGCCCGCGACAACCACCTGCAGACCAGCGAGGCCTGCCTGCTGCCGGAGACCGGCGGCGAGAAGCCGGGCCCCAAATGACAAAGGGCCTGCTGTCGCAGGCCCTTCGTTTCCACCCCAGGATGTGTCTTAGGCGGCGAGCGCCTTGATCTTGGCCGACAGGCGGCTCTTGTGGCGGGCGGCCTTGTTCTTGTGGAACAGGCCCTTGTCGGCCACGGAATCGATCACGCTCTGGGCGGCCTTGAAGATCTCGGCGGCCTTGGACTTGTCGCCGGCGACGACGGCCTTCTGGACGTTCTTGATGACGGTACGGAACTTCGAGCGCAGCGCGGTGTTGGCGGCGTTGAGCTTGACGTCCTGGCGGGCGCGCTTGCGGCCCGACGCGATACGAACGGTCTTCTTGGCTTTGGAGGAGGTGGCCATGCTGTAGCTGCTGTCCTGGGTGGAGCAAAGACCGCGAATATAGCACATCCAGGCGATACCTATAATGGCTCGCACCTCATGAATCTTCTGCGGGCCGCCTCCACCGTCTCCTTTTCACGCTGGCCTCGCGCATCACCGGGCTGGCCCGCGAGGCGATCGTCGCCGCGGCCTTCGGCGCCAGCGGCTTCATGGACGCCTTCCAGGTGGCTTTCCGCATCCGAACCTGCTGCGCCGGCTGTTCGCCGAGGGCGCCTTTTCGCAGGCCTTCGTTCCCATCCTGGCCCAGACGCGCGCGACGGAAGGCGACGAGGTCACCCGCCGCCTGATCGACGCCGTGGCCACCGTGCTGTTCTGGGCGCTGCTGGCCACCTGCGCG
Source organism: Piscinibacter aquaticus (assembly GCA_007994965.1). Taxonomy (GTDB): domain Bacteria; phylum Pseudomonadota; class Gammaproteobacteria; order Burkholderiales; family Burkholderiaceae_C; genus Piscinibacter; species Piscinibacter aquaticus. The sequence goes on from VOPW01000001.1 coordinate 1,346,076, forward strand.
ATCGGCGTGGTGGCCTCGCCGGTGGTCGTCTGGCTGATCGCCTCCGGCCTCGAGCGCTTCGACGACGCCGTGCTGATGACGCGGGTGATGTTTCCCTACATCGGCTTCATGTCGCTGGTCGCGCTGTCGGCCGGCATCCTCAACACCTGGAAGCGCTTCGCCGTGCCGGCGGCCACGCCGGTGCTGCTCAACCTCGCGGTGATCGCCGCGGCCTGGGGACTGGCGCCAATGCTGAAGGAGCGGGGCATCGAGCCGATCTATGCATTGGCCATCGGCGTGATGCTCGGCGGCGTGCTGCAGCTGGCCGTGCAGGTCCCGGCGCTGCTTCGTATCGGTGCGCTGCCCCGCATCGGCCTCGGGCCGTCTTCGTTGCGCGCGGCCTTTCACCACCCGGGCGTGCTGCGCGTGCTCAAGCAGATGGCGCCGGCGCTGCTGGGTGTGTCGGTGGCGCAGCTGTCACTGCTGATCAACACGCAGATCGCTTCGCACCAGGGCGTGGGCGCGGTGTCGTGGCTCACCTATGCCGACCGGCTGATGGAGTTCCCGACCGCGCTGCTCGGCGTCGCGCTGGGCGTGGTGCTGCTGCCGCAGCTCTCGGCGGCGCAGGCCACCGGCGAATCGGCACGCTACTCCGGCCTGCTCGACTGGGGGCTGCGGCTGGTGACGCTGCTCGCGCTGCCCTGCGCGGTGGCGCTGCTCGTCTTTCCGCAGGCGCTGGTGGCGGTGCTGTATCACTACGGTGCGATCACGCCGCGCGACGTCGAGCGCACGTCGCTCGCGTTGATGGGCTACGGCGTCGGGCTGATGGGGCTGGTGGGCGTGAAGATCCTCGCGCCAGGCTTCTACGCGCGCCAGGACATCCGCACGCCGGTGCGCATCGCCATCGTCGTGCTGGTGCTGACGCAGCTGATGAACCTCGTCTTCGTGCCGGTGTTCGGCCACGCCGGGCTGGCGCTGTCGATCGGCCTGGGCGCCTTGATCAATGCCGGCTGGCTGTTCGTCGGGCTGCGCCGTGCGGGGCTGTACACGCCGGAACCGGGCTGGGGGCTGTTCGCGCTGCGCGTGCTGCTGGCCACCGCGCTGATGGGTGCGCTGCTGGTGTGGTGCTCGCACTCGATCGACTGGATCGGCCTGCGCGCCCAGCCCTGGCTGCGCGTGGGCCTGCTGGCTGCCTGCATCGGCGCGGCGGTGGCGCTGTACTTCGCCACCCTGCTGGCCACGGGCCTCAAGCTTCGCCAATTCATCCGCCGCGGCTAAACTGGTTGCATGGCCGGTCCGTTGCACTTCGAGCCGCCCAGCGCGCTGGAGTATTTCGGCACGCTGGTCGCCGACGATGCCAGCCTGCCGATGCTGGAGGCTGCCGCCTCGCTGGCGCAGGACGACCACCCCGAACTCGACACCGGATCGGTGCTCGCCGACATCGACGCGCTGGCCGACAAGCTCAGGCGCCGCATTCCCGCCGATGCCGTGCCGCTGCAGCGGCTGCGCTGGCTCAATCGCTTCTTCTTCCACGAGCTGGGGTTTGCCGGCAACGTCAACGACTACTACGACCCGGCCAACAGCTATCTGCATCGGGTGCTGGAAACGCGCCGCGGCATCCCGATCACGCTGGCGCTGATCTACATCGAGCTGGCCACGCAGGTGGGGTTGCATGCCCGTGGCGTGTCGTTCCCAGGACATTTCCTCGTCAAACTGAAGATGCCGCAGGGCGAGGTGGTGATCGATCCGTTCACCGGCCAATCGCTGTCGCGCGAGGAGCTCGACGAACTGCTGCAGCCCTACAAGCGCAGCCGCGGCCTGACCGGGGAGTTCGATGCGCCGCTCGGCCTGTTCCTGCAGACGGCGCCGCCGCGCGACGTGATCGCGCGCATGCTGCGCAACCTGAAGGAGATCCACCGCGGCGCCGAAGACTGGCCGCGACTGCTGGCGGTGCTCAACCGGCTGGTGCTGCTGCTGCCGCAGGCCTGGGAGGAGCGGCGCGACCGAGGGCTGGTGCTGGCCGAGCTCGGCCTGAACGGCCCCGCGGCCGGCGATCTGGCCGAGTATCTGCAGAACGCCGGCGAAGCGCAGGACCGCCACGCCATCTCGGCCCGTCTGGCCGAACTGCGCCGGCAGGGCTCGCCGCGTCTGCACTGAGCACGGCCGCGCAGGGCCGGCCCGTAGAATGCGCGGCCGCATGACCCTCACCCCCGCTCAACGCCGCAGCCTCACGTGGGCCGCCATTGCCGCGGCTGCCACGCTGCTGCTGTGGCTGCTGGCGCCGGTGCTCACCCCTTCATCGTGGCTGCGGTGCTGGCTTACGCGCTGCACCCGGCGGTGGAGCGGCTGGCCGCCCGGCGCGTGCCGCGGCTGGTCGCGGTGATGTTCGTCGAGGTGGTGTTCATCATCGCGGTGCTGGCCGTGCTGCTGCTGATCGTGCCGATCATCTCGAAGGAACTGCCGCTGCTGCGCGAGCAGATCCCGCTGCTGGCCGACAAGCTCAACCGAAACCTCTCGCCGTGGCTGGCCCAGTTCGGCATCCACGTGGCGCTGGACATCGCCGGCATCAAGGCCTTCGTGCTGAAGTACCTCAACGCCAACCTCGAGGACGGCGGCGACCGCGCTGAGCTCGGCGCGCATCGGCGGCAGCATCGTGCTGGCGGTGATCGGCAACCTGGTGCTCGTGCCGGTCGTGCTCTTCTACCTGCTCGACGACTGGCCGCAGCTGGTGCAGCGCGCCCAGGCGATGATCCCGCCGCGCCTGCGCGACGGCGTGACCGGATTCCTCGACGAGTGCGACGGCGTGCTCGGCCAGTACCTGCGCGGCCAGCTGCTGGTGATGCTGACGCTCGCCGCGTTCTACAGCATCGGCCTCGCGCTGTTCGGCTTCGATCTGGCGCTGCCGGTGGGCGTGTTCACCGGTCTGGCGATCTTCATTCCCTACCTCGGCTTCGGCCTCGGCCTGGTGCTGGCGCTGCTGGCCGGCGTGCTTCAGTTCGCCAGCTGGTACGGCGTCATCGCGGTGGCGGTGGTGTTCGGCATCGGCCAGCTGGTCGAGAGCCTCTGGCTCACGCCGCGCCACGGTGGGCGAGCGCATCGGCATGAATCCGCTGATGGTCATCTTCGCGCTGCTCGCCTTCGGCCACCTGTTCGGTTTCGTCGGTGTGCTGATCGCGCTGCCGGTCAGCGCGCTGATCGTGGTGGCGGTGCGGCGGCTGCAGGCCGCCTACCTCGCCAGCCCCCTGTACCGCGGATGAAGCAGCTGCCGCTGGCCATCGGCGCGATCGGAGAGGGCCCCGACCAGAGCTTCGCCAGCTTCATGGCTGGGCCCAACGGCGCCGCGCTGGCGCACTTGCAGGGCAGCGGCCTGCGCCGTTCGCCGGTGACCTACCTGTGGGGCGGCAGCGGCACCGGAAAGACCCACCTGCTGCGCGCGCTGACGCGCCATGCGCATGACCAGGGACAGCGCAGCGGCTGGTTCGAGCCCGCAACGGCCTTGCCCTGGGAAATCGACGAAGCCTGGTCGCTCCTGGTGATCGACGACTGCGACGGCCTGGACGAGGCCCGCCAGCACGCCGCCTTCGCGCTGTTCGTCGATGCCACCACGCACGGCATCACCGTGGCCACCGCGGGCCGCCTGCCGCCGGTGGACCTGCCGTTGCGAGAGGATCTGCGCACCCGGCTCGGCTGGGGCCACGTCTTCGCGCTGCAGCCGCTGGGCGAAGCCGAGATGCGCGCCGCGCTGCGCCGAGAGGCCGACCGACGCGGCGTCTTCCTCTCCGACGAGGTGATGGACTACCTGCTGACCCGCTTCGAGCGCAACCTCAAGCCGCTGATGGCGCAGCTCGACCGGCTCGACCGCTTCTCGCTGGCCCACCAGCGCGCCATCACCGTGCCGATGCTCAAGCTGATGCTCGCCGAGGAGGGCGCGCCGTGAACCTGACCCTGTTCGACCTCGACGAGACCCTGCTGCCGCTGGATTCCGACCACGCCTGGGGCGAGTTCGTGATCCGCCTCGGCTGGGTCGACGAGGCCGCGTTCCGGCGGCGCAACGACGAATTCTTCGCCCAGTACAAGGCAGGTGCGCTGGACATCCATGCCTACGTGGCCTTCGCCACCGAGCCGCTGCGCGATCGCGGCCCCGAGGCGGCGGCGGCCGCGCATGCGCAGTTCATGCGCGAGGTGGTGCAGCCGGCGCTGCGCCCGCAGGCGCTCGATCTGGTGCGCGGCCACCTGGCGCAGGGCGACCGGTCGCGCTGGTCACGGCCACCAACGACTTCGTCACCGCGCCGATCGCTCGCGCGCTGGGCATCGACACGCTGATCGCCGTGCGCCTCGAACGCGGCCCGGGCGGTACCATCACGGGCCGCATTGCCGGTACGCCGAGCTATCGCGAGGGCAAGGTGGTGCGGGTGGGCGAGTGGCTCGGCGAAATTGGCCGCGGCTGGAGCGACTTCGATCGCATCAGCGTCTACAGCGACTCGCCCAACGACCTGCCGCTGCTCGAGCGCGCCACCGACCCCGTGGCGACCAACCCGTCGCCGGCGCTGGAAGCCGTGGCCCGCGAGCGCGGCTGGCGCATCCTCAGACTGTTCGAACAATGATCAAGAAATTCATCGACAAGCTGCTGGGCAAGGGCCCGAAGTCGGCCTCCGGCGCGCCGCTGGGCAAGCGTGTGGAGGTGCCGAAGGAGCAGCACGGCATCGATCTGGCACTCGTCGACGAGCGCGCCATCAAGGTGGTGAAGACGCTGGCCGAGGCTGGCCACGAGGCCTACATCGTCGGCGGCGCGGTGCGCGACCTGCTGCTCGGCCTGCGGCCCAAGGATTTCGACGTGGCCACCAGCGCCACGCCGGAGCAGGTGAAGGCGCTGTTCCGTCGCGCCTTCATCATCGGCCGGCGCTTCCGCATCGTGCACGTCGTGTTCGGCCGCGGGCGTGACCACGAGGTGATCGAGGTCTCGACCTTCCGCGCGCTGATCGACGCCACCGCCACCGAGCAGGTGGCCGGCAACGAGAAGACCTCCAAGGGCGAGCTCGCGAACAAGACCAGCGTGGTCGACGCCAGCGGCCGTGTGCTGCGCGACAACGTCTGGGGCCCGCAGATCGAGGATGCGGCGCGGCGCGATTTCACCGTCAACGCGATGTACTACGACCCGCAGCGCGAGCTGGTGGTCGACTACCACGGCGGCCTGGCCGATGCGAAGAAGAAGCTGCTGCGCATGATCGGCGACCCGGCCACGCGCTACCGCGAGGATCCGGTGCGCATCATCCGCGTGGTGCGCTTCGCGGCCAAGCTGGGCTTCGAGATCGAGCCGAAGACGCGCGCGCCGATCCAGGAGATGGCCGCACTGCTCGACAACGTGCCCGCCTCGCGCACCTTCGACGAGATGATCAAGCTGCTGCAGACCGGCCACGCGCTGGCCAGCATCGAGCAACTGCGCAAGCAGGGCCTGCACCGAGGTGTCTTCCCGGTGCTCGACGTGGCGCTCGACGAGGCCCAGCGCCACGACGGCCGCGAGAAGTTCGTGCAGCTGGCGCTGGCCGACACCGACCGCCGCGTCAACGAGGGCAAGCCGGTGGCGCCGAGCTTCATGCTCGCCTGCATGCTGTGGCACGACGTGCTCGACCGCTGGCAGAAGATCAAGGCGAAGGGCGAACCGCCGTTCCCGGCACTGCAGCAGGCCATCGACGCGGCCTTCGACGCGCGCATCGGCGACATCTCCGGCCGCGGCAAGCTCGGCGCCGACATGCGCGAGATCTGGATGATGCAGCCGCGCTTCGACCGGCGCAGCGGCCGTGTGCCCTACACGCTGATCGAGCAGCCGCGCTTCCGCGCCGGCTTCGACTTCCTGCGCCTGCGCGCCGATGCCGGCGAGATCGACGCCGAGCTGGCCGAGTGGTGGGAAGATTTCTCGCTGGGCAGCGACGAGGAGCGCGAGGCGCTGATCGAGCAGGCCCGTGAATCCGAGGGCAGGCGTCGTGGCGCTTCCGGCGGCGCGGCGGAACCGGCAGGTGATCCGGCGAAGAAGCGGCGCCGGCGCCGGCGCAAGCCCGCCGGGGCCGGACCCGCGCCGACGACGGAGGGCGCTCCGCCGGCCTCGGGTGACTGAGCGCGCCGTGGCCAACCGCCTCGTCTACGTCGGCCTGGGCGCCAACCTCGGTGATGCGCGAGCCGCGCTGCGGTCGGCGCTTTCGGCGTTGGCGAAGCTTCCTGACACCTCGCTGCTTCGCGCGTCTTCCGCCCGGCGCAGCGCGCCAATCGACTCGAGCGGGCCGGACTACCTGAATGCCGTGGCCGAGCTGCGCACCGCGCTCGCGCCGCTCGACCTGTTGCACCGCCTGCAGGCGATCGAACTCGCGCATGGGCGCGAGCGCCCGTACCGCAACGCGCCGCGCACGCTAGACCTCGATCTGCTGCTGCACGATGACGTCACCCTCGACACGCCCGAACTGACGCTGCCGCATCCGCGCGCCCATGAGCGCGCCTTCGTGCTCGCGCCGCTGGCCGAACTCGCCCCGGCGCTCGTCATTCCCGGCCGCGGCACGGTGAACGATCTGCTGGCCGCCGTGGCCGACCAACGCATCGAGAGGCTCCCTGCATGAACAGCCTTCCCGTGCCGCTGCAGACCGTGCTGCTGCTGGTGGCGTCGAACGTCTTCATGACCTTCGCCTGGTACGGCCACCTGAAGAACCTCGCCGACAAGCCCTGGTACACGGCGGCGCTGATCAGCTGGGGCATCGCGCTGTTCAGTACCTGCTGCAGGTGCCGGCCAACCGCATCGGCTTCGCCGGCGGCATCACGCTGGCGCAGCTGAAGATCATGCAGGAAGTGATCACGCTGGCCGTGTTCGTCCCGTTCGCGATGTTCTTCATGCACCAGCCCTTCAAGCTCGATTACGTGTGGGCCGGGCTGTGTCTCGTGGGGGCCGTCTACTTCATCTTCCGCAGCTGACCGACCCGCTACACTCCCGGCGTTTCGGGCGTGTGACAACCATGAAGGGGTGAGGGATGCTGTTCGGCAAGCTGCTGCCGCGGGAAGGCAATTTCTTCGAGCTGTTCAACCAGCACGGCACGCACATCGTCGAGGGCGCCCGCGCGTTCATGCTGATGATCCAGAACTACGCCGATCTGGACCAGCGCGAGAAGTACGCCAACGACGTGGTCAACGCAGAGCGCAGCGCCGACCGTGTCACGGCCGAAGTGAACCGGCTGCTGCACAAGACCTTCATCACGCCGATCGACCGCGAGCAGATCCACGGCCTGATCAACGCGATGGACGACATCCTCGACCTGCTGCAGGACGCCACCGAGACGATGCAGCTGTACGACGTGCGCGCGATGACAGACGAGGTGCTTCGCCTGGGCGATCTCTCGGCCAAGTGCTGCGAGCGTGTGCAGCACGCCGTCTCGCTGCTGGCGAAGATCAGCCAGCCGGCCACCGCCGAGGCGGCGATCAAGACCTGCGAGGAGATCGACAAGCTCGAAAGCGACGCCGACCGCGTGATGCGCGCGGCGATGTCCAAGCTCTTCCGCGAAGAGACCGACGTGCGCGAGCTGATCAAGCTGAAGGCGATCTACGAGCAGCTCGAATCGATCTCCGACCGCTGCGAGGACGTGGCCAACCTGATCGAGGGCATCGTCCTCGAGAACTCCTGACCCGTCGCGTCGCGGGCCGTTGCCATGGAAAGCATCCAGGTCGCCTTCTGGGTCGTTGCGCTGCTGGTCGTGCTGGCGGTGGCGTTCGACTTCATGAACGGGTTCCACGACGCCGCGAACTCGATCGCCACCGTCGTCTCCACCGGCGTGCTCAAGCCGCAGCAGGCGGTGCTGTTCGCCGCCTTCTTCAACGTCATCGCGATCTTCATCTTCCAGCTGAAGGTCGCGGCCACGGTGGGCAAGGGCATCGTCGTGCCGGGCGTGGTCGATCACCACGTGGTGTTCGGCGCGCTGATCGGAGCGATCTTCTGGAACATCGTCACCTGGTGGTACGGCATTCCTTCCAGCTCGTCGCATGCGCTGATCGGCGGCATCGTCGGCGCAGTGATCGCCAAGGCGGGCGCCGGCTCGCTGGTGGCCGGCGGCGTGCTGAAGACGCTGGCCTTCATCTTCGTCTCGCCGATGCTCGGCTTCCTGCTCGGCTCGCTGCTGATGGTGGCGGTGGCTCACCTGTTCAGGCGCGTGCCGCCCCTGCGCGTGGACAACTGGTTCCGGCGATTGCAACTGGTGTCTGCGGGTCTGTACAGCCTCGGGCACGGCGGCAACGATGCTCAGAAGACCATCGGCATCATCTGGATGCTGCTGATCGCCACCGGCTACTCCTCGGCCAGTGACGCACTGCCGCCGAGCTGGGTGATCTGGACCTGCTACATCGCCATCGGCCTGGGCACGATGTTCGGCGGCTGGCGCATCGTCAAGACGATGGGCCAGAAGATCACCAAGCTGCGTCCGGTGGGCGGGTTCTGCGCCGAGACGGGCGGCGCGCTGACGCTGTTCCTCGCGACGTCGCTGGGGATCCCGGTGTCGACCACGCACACCATCACCGGCGCGATCGTCGGCGTGGGTTCGGTGCGCCGCGCTTCGGCCGTGCGCTGGGGCATCGCCGGCAACATCGTCTGGGCATGGATCTTCACGATCCCGGCGTCGGCCTTCGTGGCCGGTGTCTTCTACTGGGTGAGCATGGCGCTGTTCGAGTGAGCGCCCCGGCTCACTGGCTCAGCTTGCGGCCTTCTTCCACCTGCCACTCGAAGTAGCGCTGGCCGCTGAAGGCCACGGTGGCCATCAGCGACGCCGCGCCGAGCATCAACGCGACGATCACGCCGATCACCGGCCCCCAGCGGGTGGCCTGCACCGGCCGGCCCGGGTTGTGGCGGGCGTCCCACTTCTCGTCGGGCGTCAGGCCGTAGACGATGGCGGCCAGCATCGAGGCGGCCAGCACGGCGCCGAGCAGCGGATCAGTGCCCAGGCCAGCCTGTCGTCCTGGCCGAATTCGTTCATGCGCTGCACGCCGTAGAGCCCGGCCAGCGCCGGCGGCGCATGCAGCCAGCCCCAGACATCGCCGAAGCCCTTCAGGTAGAAGCGGTGCAGGCCGAGGCTGCCGCCGATCACGGCGATCCAGGTGGCCAGCGTCTTCGACTTGTAGTGGGCAGGTGCGCTCATCAGCGGTCCACCGGCTCGTTGCTGTCACCGGTGCCGAGCGACTTCTGCATCAGCACGACGTCGAGCCAGCGGCCGAATTTCCATCCCGCCGAGCGCAGCGGGCCGGTGTGCTCGAAACCGAGCGCGCGATGCACGCCGATCGAGCCGGCGTTGGCCGAGTCGCCGATCACGGCCAGCATCTGGCGTGCGCCGGCGGCCTCGCAGCGGGCCACGAGCTCGGCCAGCAGCAGCCGGCCGATGCCCTGGCCGCGTGCGGTTTCCGCGAGGTAGATCGAATCCTCGAGGCAGAAGCGGTAGGCGCGGCGCGGACGGAAGTGGTTGGCGTAGGCGTAGCCCAGCACCTGGCCGCCGCGCTCGGCCACCAGCCAGGGCAGGCCCTTGCCAAGCACGTCGTCGCGGCGGCGCGTCATCTCGGCAAGGTCAGGGGCCTCCAGCTCGAAAGTGCCGGTGCCGTGGTCGACGTTCCAGGCATAGATGGCGGTGATGGCGGGCAGGTCGTCGGCGGTGCTCGGCCGGATCGTCAGCGGGGCGGTGGTCATCGAATGGGCTATTGTTCTGCGCAGCCCTCTATAATGCCGGGTTTCGCTGCTGGTCGGTCGGGTGACTGGCGTATCTACGGCGGCGAAGAACCGAACCCGATCCGTAGGCTCCAGCCGTGTCCCTGGCGCAGACGATCACCCCAGATTCAAGGAATTCAGTCATGGTCGTGATCCGACTCGCACGTGGCGGCGCCAAGAAGCGCCCGTTCTTCAACATCGTCGTCGCCGACTCGCGCAACCGCCGCGACGGCCGCTTCATCGAGCGCGTGGGCTTCTACAACCCGGTGGCCTCCGGCGCCGAGCAGCCGCTGCGCGTGGCCTTCGACCGCGTCGAGCACTGGACGAAGAACGGCGCGCAGCTGTCGCCCACCGTCGCTCGCCCGGGTCGGCGAGGCCAAGAAGGCCACCGCCGCCTGAACGCGCGTGCCTGAACGAGCGCGGCAGCGGCCGTGGTGAACAGCCCGTCTTCCGCTGCCGAGCCGGCCTGGCCCGACGATGCCGTCGAGGTCGGGCGCATTACCGGCGCCTGGGGCGTGAAAGGCTGGTTCAAGGTCCAGCCTTTTGCGAGCGACCCGCAGGCGCTGTTTTCTTCGAAGCGCTGGTTTCTCAAAGCTGCCGATGATCTCCGGCCGGCTCGCCCGGGAAGCGCGGCGCTCCCACTTCTGCTGAAGATCGCCGAGGCCAAGGAGCACGGCGATGGCGTCGTCGCCCGTGCCCACGAAGTGGACGATCGCAACGCCTCCGAAGCCTTGCGCGGCGCGCGCATCTTCATCGCTCGATCGAGCTTTCCGACCGCCGGCCCCGACGAGTTCTACTGGGTCGACCTTATCGGCCTGTCGGTGGTGAACCGGGAAGAGCAGTCGCTCGGTACCGTGGTCGGGCTGCTGGACACCGGCGCGCACAGCGTGATGAGGGTGATGCCCGATGGCGGCAAGAGCGAAGCCAACGAGCGGCTGATTCCATTCGTGGCGCAATACGTCGATGACGTCGACCTCCCGGCCCGGCGCATCCGCGTCGACTGGGGACTCGACTACTGACGGGAGCGCGCGATGCGCTTCGACGTCGTCACCCTGTTTCCCGAACTGTTCGGCCAGCATCTCGAAACCGGCGTCACGCGCCGAGCGTTCGAGTCCGGCGAGTCCAGGTGCGGCTGTGGCCGCTGCGCGATTTCGCCGAGGACAACTACCGCCGCGTGGATGACCGCCCCTATGGCGGTGGCCCTGGCATGGTGATGCTGGCCGAGCCGCTGGAGCGGGCGCTGGCTGCCGCGAAGGCCGGGCGGCCGGACGCCGCGCCGGTGGTTCATTTCACGCCGACGGGCCGGCGCATCGACCAGCCGTGGTGCAGCAATTCGCCGCCGGGCCGGGTGCCATCCTGCTGTGCGGCCGCTACGAGGGCATCGACCAGCGCGTGCTCGATCGCCACGTCGACATCGAACTGAGCCTGGGCGACTTCGTGCTCTCCGGCGGCGAACTGCCGGCGCTGGCGCTGCTCGATGCCGTGGCGCGGCTGCAGGAGGGCGTGCTCGGCGACGCCCGCTCGCACGAGCAGGACAGTTTCTCCGACGGCCTGCTCGATTGCCCCCACTACAGCCGGCCCGAGGTGCTGGGCGAGGGCGCCGACGCGCGACCCGTGCCGCCGGTGCTGTTGTCGGGCCACCATGCCGACATCGCCCGCTGGCGGCGCGAGCAGTCGCTCGCGCTCACCGCCCGGCGCCGGCCCGATCTGATCGCCGCGGCGCGGGCTGCCGGAAAGCTCACGGCCGCCGACGAGAAGTACCGCTTCCCTCGGGCTATAATCACAGGCTTTTCGATCCTCTGCCGGGCATGGCGGCTCCAAGAAGCTGCCGACTTCCACAACACCCCGCGCACGATCACGGAGAACCCTGTGGACCTGATCCAGACCCTCGAGCGGGAAGAAATCACCCGTCTCAACAAGACCATCCCCGAGTTCGCCCCGGCGACACGGTCATCGTCAACGTCAACGTCGTCGAAGGCACGCGCAAGCGCGTTCAGGCCTACGAAGGCGTGGTGATCGCCAAGCGCAACCGCGGCCTGAACAGCAGCTTCATCGTGCGCAAGATCTCCAGCGGCGAAGGCGTGGAGCGCACGTTCCAGCTGTACAGCCCGCTGATCGCCTCGATCGAGGTCAAGCGCCGCGGCGACGTGCGCCGCGCCAAGCTGTACTACCTGCGCCAGCGTTCGGGCAAGTCGGCCCGCATCAAGGAGAAGCTGGCCTGATCCCTTCCGGGATCGCCTGCACACGAAGCCGCCCCCGGGGCGGCTTTGTCGTTGAAGCGCCCAACATGAGCCGACGCCCCATCCTCGACCCGCATGCCGTGCCGGTGGTTGCCACCGATGCGCAGCTGCCGGCCGTGCCGGCCGAGCGCCTGCTGCCGGCGGCGCTGCGCGAGCGCTTCGCGCAGTCCGAGCACGGCGAGCCCGAACTGCACGGCGATGGCGGCCTCTTCGGCGGCCGCGAGCCGGCTGCCGCCTCGGTGCTGGTGCCGCTGGTGGCTCACCGCGACGGCGTGACGGTGCTGCTCACGCGCCGCACCGACCACCTGCGCGATCACGCCGGCCAGATCAGCTTTCCGGGCGGCCGAGCCGAGGAGATCGATGCCGACGCGGTGCACACCGCGCTGCGCGAGGCGGAAGAGGAGGTCGGCCTGTCGCCCGAGCACCTGGAGGTGATCGGCAGCCTGCCCGTCTACGTCACGGTCACGGGCTTTCACGTGACGCCGGTGGTGGCCCTCGTGCGGCCCGGCTTCACGCTGGCGATCGACAGCTTCGAGGTGGCCGAGGCCTTCGAAGTGCCGCTCGCCTTCCTGATGAATCCGGCGAACCACCGGCATCACGAGTTCGAGTTCGGCGGCGAGCGCCGTCGCTTCCTGTCCATGCCCTGGCAGGGCGTCGACGCCGCCGGGCAGCCGCGGGAGTATTTCATCTGGGGTGCGACGGCCGCGATGCTGCGCAACCTCTACGCCTTCCTGGTGCGATGACGGCCCGCCGCTATCATCGAGCGGCATGAGCTTCTTCGCCGTCCTGTTCGCCCTGCTGCTCGAACAGCTCAAGCCGCTGCCGCGCGACAACGTCGTCCATGACACGCTGACTGGCTGGATGCGCTGGACTGGCCGCAACTTCGACGCCGGCCGCGATCATCACGCCTGGGTGGTGTGGTGCGTGACGGTGCTGGTGCCCGCGCTGCTGGTGGCCGGCGTGCACATGGCCATCTCGCACTTCAGCCTGCTGCTGGCGCTGGCCTTCGACGTGGCGGTGCTCTACCTCACGCTGGGCTTCCGCCAGTTCAGCCACTACTTCACCGACATCCGCGATGCGCTCGACCGCGGCGACGAAGACGAAGCGCGCCGCCTGCTGGCGCAATGGCGCCACCTCGATGCCAGCGAGCTGCCGCGCACCGAGCTGTTGCGCCACGTGATCGAACACTCGCTGCTGGCCGCGCACCGCCATGTATTCGGCGTGTTCTTCTGGTTCGTGCTGCTGTCGGCGCTGGGCCTCGGGCCGGCCGGCGCGGTGCTGTATCGCATGGCCGAACTGGCCAGCCGCTACTGGGCCTTCAAGAGCCGCACCGTCGGCGCGCCGGTCAACGAGCGGCTGATGCAGCGCTCGCAGTGGCTGTTCGGCCTGATCGACCACGTGCCGGCGCGGCTGACCGCCTTCGGCTTCGCGGTGGTCGGCAACTTCGAGGAAGCCATCACCTGCTGGCGGCGCGACGCCGGCCTGTGGAAGCACGAGAACGAAGGCATCATCCTCGCCGCCGCAGCAGGGGCGGTCGGCGTTCAGCTCGGCGGCAGTGCGGCCCCGGGCGTCACGCCCGACCGCTCCAAGACCTTCGAGGCCGGCGTGCTGCCGGAGGCCGCCGGCGCCGAAGGCTCGACCACCGGCGTCCCGCCCGTGCCGGGCCACCTGCGCAGCATCGTCGGCCTGGTATGGCGCTCGGTGGTGCTGTGGATGCTGCTGGTGGCCTTGCTGACGCTGGCCAACTTGATCGGCTGAACGCCGACCCGCTCAGTAGCGGGACCGGGTCAGCTCGTCACGGATCTCGCAGTAGATGCGGTGCCGCGAGGCACTGATCTCTCCACGCTTCACCGCCGCCAGCACGCCGCAGCCCGGCTCCTGCACGTGGGTGCAGTTGTAGAAGCGGCAGTGGGTGGACGGCTCTCGGAAGTCCGCCATCAGCCGCGGCAGTTCGGCCGCCTCCCACGGCGCAGGCCGAATTCCTGGAAGCCGGGCGAGTCGATCAGCGCCGCGCCTCGCTGCGCATCGAGCCAGTACCACTGCGTGGTCGTCGTCGTGTGGCGACCGGAGTTGAGCGATTGCGAGATCTCGCCGACCTGCGCGCCGGCATCGGGCACCAGCAGGTTGATGAGCGTGCTCTTGCCGGTGCCGCTGGGGCCGAGCACCAGCGTCGAGCGCTGCGCCAGCAGCGGCATCAGCTGTGCGCGGCTGGCCTCGGGCCGGGCCTTCAGCGCCATCTCGTGCACCGCGATGCCCATGGCCGCATAAGGCGCGAGCCGCGCGCGCGCTGCGTCGATCGCCGGCAGGTCGGCCTTGTTGAGCACGATGCTCGCCGGGATGCCGGCCGCCTCGGCGGCGATCAGCGCGCGAGCGAGCTGCGATTCGCTGAAGACCGGCTCGGCGGCCACCAGCACCAGCAGCTGGTCGATGTTGGCGGCAAAGGACTTGGTCTTCCACTCGTCCTGCCGGTGCATCAGGTTGCGCCGCGGCTCCACCGCCTCGATCACGCCTTCGCCCTCGGAGGTGGGCATCCAGCGCACGCGGTCGCCGACGACGCACTCGCTCTTCTTGCCGCGCGAGCTGCAATGCAGCCGCTTTCCTTCCGGCGTCTCGACGATGTAGTGCCGGCCGTGGCCGGTGACCACCAGCCCCAGGTCGAGCTCGGCGCCGCGGCTCAAGCGCTGGCGGCCACGCCGTGGCGCATCGCCGCGAGCCGCTCGGAGGCGGGCGGGTGGGAGTAGTAGAACTTCACGTAGACCGGATCGGGCGTCAGCGTCGAGGCGTTGTCTTCGTGCAGCTTCAGCAGCGCCGCGGCGGTCGGCGCCGCTGGCCTGCGCGCAGGCATAGGCATCGGCCTCGAACTCGTGGCGGGCGCGACAGGTTGGCCAGCAGCGGCGAGACGAAGAAGCCGAAGACCGGCGTCACCAGCATGAACAGCAGCAGCGCCAGCGCGTCGTTGGCGGCGGCGACGTTGGGGCTCGACGCCCAGGCCGTGTAGAACGGGCCGGCCCGACATCCAGCCCAGCAGCGCGAAGCCGGCCGGGCTGATCGCGAACATCGCGACGATGCGCTTGAGCACGTGCTTGTGCTTGAAGTGGCCCAGTTCGTGAGCGAGCACCGCTTCCACCTCGCTGGGCGACAGCTTGGACAGCAGCGTGTCGAAGAAGACCACGCGCTTGGCCGCGCCGAAGCCGGTGAAATAGGCATTGGCGTGCGCCGAGCGGCGGCTGCCGTCCATCACGAACAGGCCCTTGGCGGTGAAGCCGCAGCGCGCCATCAAGGCCTGCACGCGCGCTTCGAGCGAGCGGTCGGCCAATGGCTCGAACTTGTTGAACAGCGGCGCGATCACCGTCGGGTAGAGCACCAGGATCAGCAGGTTGAAGCCCATCCAGGCGCCCCAGGCCCACAGCCACCAGAGCGATCCGGTGGCGCCCATGATCCACAGGATCAGCGCGGCGATCGGCAGGCCGATGATCACGCCCACCAGGATGCCCTTGAGCGTGTCGGCCAGGTAGAGCTTCCAGGTCATGCGGTTGAAGCCGAAGCGCTGCTCGATGCGGAAGGTGCTCCACAACTCGAAGGGCGCATCGAGCAGCCCGCCGATCAGCGCAAAGGCGGCCAGCAGCGCGAGCTGGTAGGCCATGTCGCCCCAGCGCGGCTGGATGGCGTCGCGCACCGAGACGTTCAACGCATCGAGCCCGCCGAGCAGCGTCCAGCCCAGCAGCACGGCCGCACCGAAGGCCGTGGAGAGCAGCCCGAAGCGGCCCTTGGCCGGCGTGTAGTCGGCCGCCTTCTGGTGGGCGGCGAGCGGAATCGTGGCGGCGAAGGCCGCCGGCACGGCGTCACGGTGGGCCGCCACGTGGCGCATCTGGCGCGTGGCCAGCCAGTATTTCATCGCCAGCGAAACGAGCAGGGCGGCGACGAAGCACGAAGTCAGGAGCAAGGCTTGCATGGCCGCGAGTGTAGAACTGCGAGAATCCACCCCGACGCGAACACGCCTTCACTGCAGAAATTCATGAGCGACACCCTGACCCTCAGCGACCAGAACTGGTCTGGATCGATCTCGAGATGACCGGCCTGTCGCCCGAGCGCGATCGCATCATCGAGATCGCCGTGGTGGTGACCGATGCCAACCTCGGCTGCCGCACCGAGGGGCCGGTGTTCGCGATCCACCAGAGCGATGCCACGCTCGATGCAATGGACGCCTGGAACAAAGGCACGCACGGCCGCAGCGGCCTGATCGACCGCGTGAAGGCTTCGACCATCGACGAGGCCGCGGCTTCTGCCCAGGTGATCGAGTTCCTCAAGCGTTACGTGCCCGCGGGCAAGTCGCCGATGTGCGGCAACAGCATCTGCCAGGACCGGCGTTTTCTCGCCAACCACATGCCCGAGCTGGAAGCCTTCTTCCACTACCGCAACCTCGATGTCACGCACGCTGAACTGGCCAAGCGCTGGAAGCCGAGATCATGGCCGGTTTCAAGAAGGCGCAGGCGCACACCGCGCTGGCCGACATCCAGGAATCGATCGACGAGCTCGCGTATTACCGCGAGCACTTCCTGAAGACCTGAGCCAAAGCTCAGCCGCGCTCGCGCAGCGCTCCGTATCAGCGCCATCGCCTCGGCATCGGGCGGCGCGGCAGCGGTATTCGGCGCCACCGTCGCTGCGCTCGAGCATCTTCATCTCGACCAGTTCGCGGCGCAGCGTGCAGTGGTCGCCGAACAGGTGCCGGGCCTTGAGCACCTCGTTGACCTCACGTTCGCTGTAGCGGCGCTTGCCGTCGAAGCGCATCCACAAGCCCCACAGCATCAGGCGCTGCACGCTGTACTTGATCGGCCAGCGGGTCAGCCGGCCCTGGGCGTCGAACTGGCGCAGTGCGCGCTGGGCGGTGTCGCTCAGCGGGGCGGGTGAGGGGGGCGCGCTTGCCAAGGTCGGTGGCGCGGGCGGCCGCGCCTTCCAGGCTCTGGAAGTTGCGATGGCCTGAGGCGCGGGCGAGCATGTTGAGCAGCTCGACGTGGCCGGGCAGGCGGTTCAGGGTGTCGTGGGCCGTCTTCAGTTCGCGTGCCAGCGTCTTCGCGAAGGCGGAGATGTCGGGCGCGATGCAGCGGCGTTTCGGTGCGGGGCATGAGGGTCTTCCGTCGTTCATGCGCCAACCTCGGGGTTCGAGGCGCCGGGGTTGCCGTCTTCCGGCCCGGCGCACGTGATGACGTGACCAAGCTCGCGGGACATGGCAGGTTTAGCTCGCTGGGAACAGCGCGGCAACGCCTGGGTGAACTGCCGACCGAGCGCGGATTCTAGCTACAGACCCGCCACGCGCTGGGCCGCCGCCCGCGAGCGACGCCTCGCCGCCGTCCCACTCGATCACCGCCAGCGGCTGCGCGAGACCGGTGAAGTTGCGCTTCATCGACTGGCGGTAGATCGGGTCGTAGTGGTCGACGAGCAGATCCCGCACCACCTCGGCCGTGCGGGCAGTCACGCGCCGCGGCCTGCCAGCCATTCACCACCTCGTGGCCGCGCAGCACACGCAGCGCATCGAGGCGCTGGCAGAAGGTCTCGGTGTCGCGCACGAAGAAGTCGTACTCGTCCATCAACAGGCGAACGCGCGCCTCCAGCGGCAGTTCCAGCTGGATGCAGGGCGAGGCGCGCATGCACTCGATCAGCGTCTCGGGCACGCGCAGGTCGCCGACCTTCTTGCTCTCGCTCTCGACGATCACCGGCCGGTCCGGGGTCGAAGCCGCGCGCAGCCTCCCACACGCGCGACTCGAACTGCTTCTGCCCCGGTTGCGGGCTACCGGGCACCAGCCCAGCACCGAGCCGCGGTGGTTGGCCAGCGCCTCGAGATCGAGCACCTGCAGGCCTTCGGCGGCCAGCCCGTTGCAGCAGCCGGCTCTTGCCAGAGCCTGTGACGCCGCAGACCACGCGGTACTGGAAGCGCCGCGGCAGCTCCTCCAGCGCCGCGATCACCGCGCGGCGGTACTCGCGGTAGCCGCCTTCGAGCAGGTGCACACGAAAGCCGATCGCGCCGAGCACCGTGGCCAGCGAGCCGCTGCGCTGGCCGCCGCGCCAGCAATAGACCAGCGGCGTCCAGTCCTTGGGCTTGTCCATCGCCTCGCGCTCGAGGTGCGCCGCGATGTTGCGCGCCACCAGCGCCGCGCCGCGCTTGCGCGCCGCGAACGGCGACACCTGCTTGTACTGGTGCCCACCAGCGCGCGCTCGGCGTCGGTGAGGCTCGGCCAGTTGATCGCGCCGGGCAGACGGTCTTCGGCGTACTCGCTCTCCGAGCGCGCATCGATCACGGCGTCGAATGAGCCCAGCCGGCGCAGCGCCTCGTCGGCGGCTATGGAGACGATCGGCATCGGGCGAATCAGGGGCTGATCGCGTCGAGCAGTTCGCTCTCGATCTCGATCTGCTTGCGGTTGTGCTGCAGCTCCGAGCCGTCGACGAGGAAGGTGTCCTCGACGCGCTCGCCCAGCGTGGTGATCTTGGCCAGCTGCAGGTTGACGTGGTGGCGCGCGAGCACGCGGGCGATGGCATACAGCAGGCCGGAGCGGTCGCTCGCCGAGATGGCCAGCAGCCAGCGCTGCGCGCGTTCGTCGGGGCGCAGCGTGACGCGCGGCGTGACCGGGAATGACTTGACGCGCCGCGACAGCCGGCCGCGGCTCGGCTCGGGCAGCGCGCCGGTCGCCGACACCGCGGCGCACAGCTGCGTTTCCACCAGCGAGATCAGGTCGCGGTACTGCACCGCGTCCTCGCCTTCGAGCTGCGGGCTGGTGACCTGGAAGGTGTCGAGCGCATAACCGGCGCGCGTTGTGTGCACCTTGGCATCAGGATGTTGAAGCCGGCGCTGTCGAAATAGCCGCAGATGCGCGCGAAGAGATCGGGCCGGTCGGGCGAGAACACCAGCACCTGCAGCCCTTCGCCCAGTGACGAGGGCCGCGCCTTGACCACCGGCTCGGCACTCTCGAGGTGGCGGAACAGCGAGCGCGCGTGCGGGCGATGTCGCCGGCATCGTGGCGCGCGAAATAGCTCACCTCCAGCGTCTTCCACAGCGCCGTTTCGGTGCCGGGCAGCATCGAGTGCAGGTTCAGCAGGTGGCGCGCCTCTTCCTTGCGCGCTTCGATCTCGGCATCGAGATTCGGTTTGGCGCCGCCGAGCGCGCGCAGCGTCGAACGGTAGAGGTCTTCGAGCAGCTTGCCCTTCCAGGCATTCCACACCTTCGGGCTGGTGCCACGGATGTCGGCCACCGTCAGCAGGTACAGGCCGGTGAGGTAGCGCGGCGAGCCGACGCGGCGGGCAAACTCCTGGATCACCTCCGGGTCGGAGAGGTCTTCCTTCTGCGCGATGCGCGACATGCGCAGGTGTTCGCGCACCAGGAACTCGATCAGCGCCGCGTCTTCCTTGCCAATGCCGTGGTCGCGGCAGAAGCGCCGCACCTCGCTGGCGCCGAGCTCGGAGTGGTCGCCGCCGCGGCCTTTGGCCACGTCGTGGAACAGGGCGGCGACGTAGAGCACCCAGGGCTTGTCCCAGGTGAGGGCGAGCTGGGTGCAGAACGGGTACTCGTGCGCGTGCTCGGGGATGAAGAAGCGGCGCACGTTGCGCAGCACCATCAGGATGTGCTGGTCCACGGTGTAGACGTGGAACAGGTCGTGCTGCATCTGCCCGACGATGCGGCGGAACACCCACAGGTAGCGCCCCAGCACCGAGGTCTGGTTCATCAGCCGGAAGGCGTGGGTCTGGCCTTCCTTCTCCTGCAGGATCTGCATGAAGGTGGCGCGGTTGACCGGATCCTGGCGGAACTCGGCGCCCATCTGCTCGCGGGCGTTGTACAGCGCGCGCAGCGTGCGCGCCGACAGGCCCCTGACGCCCACCGTCTGCTGGTAGGTCAGGAAGGTGCGCAGGATCGCGTGCGGGTGGCGCTGGTAGAGATCGTCGCTGGCCACCTCGATCATGCCGCCGCGCTCGAGGAAGAATTCGTCGATCGGGCGCATCGGCGCGTCCTGCGAGCCGGCCACGCGCTCCTCGATGTTGAGCATCAGGATCTGGTTGAGCTGCGCCACCGCCTTGGCCGCCCAGTAGTAGCGGCGCATCAGCACTTCCGAGGCGCGCTGGCCCGGCGCCGAGGTGTAGCCGAAGCTCTCGGCCACCGCCGTTTGCAGATCGAACACCGGGCGGTCTTCGCGCCGGCCAGCGATCACGTGCAGCCGCGCGCGGATCAGCGAGCAGGCCTTCGTTGCGCTGCAGCTGCTTGACCTCGAAGGGCGTGATCAGCCCCTTGGCCGCCAGCTCGACCCAGCTCTTGCCCAGGCCCGCGGCGCGAGCCACCCAGATCACCACCTGGAGGTCGCGCAGGCCACCTGGGCTTTCCTTGCAGTTGGGCTCCAGCGCGTAGGGCGTGTCCTCGTACTTCTGGTGGCGCTGGCGCATTTCCAGCGTCTTGGCGCGCAGGAAGGCCTTGGCATCCATCGCCCGCGTGTTGGCGTGGCGGAAGGTGGTGAAGACGCGCCGCGAGCCGGCGAGGTAGCGGCTTTCCAGCAGCGCGGTCTGCACGGTGACGTCGCGTTCGGCTTCGGCGATGCACTCGTCGACCGTGCGCACCGACGAGCCGATCTCCAGGCCGATGTCCCAGCAGGCGGTGATGAAGCCTTCGATGGCGGCCTGCGTGGCCGCCGCGTCGCCGTCGGGCTGGCGAACCGCCGCTGGCGGCAGCAGCACCAGCACGTCGACGTCGGAGTGCGGGAACAGTTCGCCGCGGCCGTAGCCGCCACGGCCAGCAGCGCCGCGCCCGCGGGCATGCCGCTGCGCTCCCACAGCGATTGCAGCGTGCCGTCCACGTGCTGGCGAGCGACTTCAGCAGCCGCGAGGCCGCCGGCGCGCTCGCGCGCGAGGCCTGGAAATGCGCGATCAGCTCGGCCTTGCCCTGGCGGAAGCGGGTGCGCAGTTCGGCGATGCCCTCGCGGGCAGCGCCATTGGCATCGAGCACGGCCGAGGCCACGGCAGCGCTCAGGCCGCGACGAAGGCCGGCGGCGGCGGGCTGCCGGCCGACAGCGTCAGCACCTCGTAGCCCGTCTCGGTGACCAGCACCGTGTGCTCCCACTGCGCCGACAGCGAACGGTCCTTGGTGACGATGGTCCAGCCGTCGCCCATCTCGCGGATGTCGCGCTTGCCGGCGTTGATCATCGGCTCGATCGTGAAGGTCATGCCCGGCACCAGTTCCTCCAGCGTGCCGGGGCGGCCGTAGTGCAGCACCTGCGGCTCCTCGTGGAACTTGCGGCCGATGCCGTGGCCGCAGAATTCGCGCACGATCGAGAAGCCATTGCTCTCGGCGAAGGTCTGGATGGTGTGGCCGATGTCGCCCAGGCGCGCGCCCGGCTTGACCTTTGCGATGCCCTTCCACATGGCCTCGTAGGTCATCTGGCACAGGCGCTTGGCCGCGATCGAGCCTTCGCCGACGACGAACATGCGGCTGGTGTCGCCCGTGCCAGCCGTCCTTGATGACGGTGACATCGATGTTGACGATGTCGCCGTTCTTCAGCGGCCGGTCGTTCGGGATGCCGTGGCAGACCTGATGGTTGATCGAGGTGCAGATCGACTTCGGGTAGGGCGTGTAGCCGGGCGGCGAATAGTTCAGCGGGCGCGGGGATGGCACCCTGCACGTTCACGATGTGGTCGTGGGCGAGCTTGTCCAGCGCCTCGGTGCTGATACCGGGCTTCACGTGCGGCGTGAGCATGTCCAGCACCTCGGACGCCAGCCGGCCGGCGAGGCGCATGCCTTCGACTTCGGCGGCGGTCTTGATCGTGATCGTCATGGGCACGGATTATCTCATCGGCCACGTAAAATCGCGGGTTTCCACCGGGGCGGCCCGCCCCGTGGCCGGCCTTCTACCTCTTCCACCGGAACGCGTCGCGTGAGCACCAGCCCCCAGAAGCATCTGTTCCACTTCGAGGGCGGCAACGCGCTGTCCGCCTTCCGCGCCCAGGCGCTGCTGCCGCGCCTGCAGGCCGTCAACCCGCGCATCACCGCGGTGCATGCCCGCCACGTGCACTGGGTGTGGAGCGACCATCCGCTAGCCGGCGCCGAGCACGACAAGCTGGAAGCGCTGCTGCGTTATGGCGATCCCTACGCGGGGCCGGCCGAAGGCGCGCTGCTGGTCGTGGCGCCGCGCCTGGGCACGGTGTCGCCCTGGGCCTCCAAGGCCACCGACATCGCGCACAACTGCGGCACGGCCATCCGCCGCGTCGAGCGCGTCACCGAATACCGCGCGGCGCTGAAGAGCGGCCTGCTCGGCGGCGCGAAGGCGCTGTCCGACGACGAACTGCGCCAGTGCGCCGCGCTGCTGCACGACCGCATGACCGAAAGCGTGCTGCTGGCGCGCGACGAGGCCAGGCATCTCTTCGACGAGCAGCCCGGCAAGCCGATGGAGCACGTCGACGTGCTCGGCCGCGGGCGCAGCGCGCTGGAAGCGGCCAACAAGAATTTCGGCCGGCGCTGTCCGACGACGAGATCGAGTATCTCGTCGCCGCCTTCACCGGCCTGAAGCGCAACCCGACCGACGTCGAGCTGATGATGTTCGCGCAGGCGAACTCCGAGCACTGCCGCCACAAGATCTTCAACGCGCAGTTCACGATCGACGGCGTGGCGCAAGAGAAGTCGATGTTCGGCATGATCCGCAACACGCATCAGCTGGCGCCGCAGCACACGGTGATCGCCTACAGCGACAACGCCAGCGTGAT
Source organism: Piscinibacter aquaticus (assembly GCA_007994965.1). GTDB lineage: Bacteria > Pseudomonadota > Gammaproteobacteria > Burkholderiales > Burkholderiaceae_C > Piscinibacter > Piscinibacter aquaticus. The sequence continues at coordinate 1,368,738 of VOPW01000001.1, forward strand.
GGAAGGCCACGAGGTCGAGCGCTGGCTGCCCCAGGGCTACACCAACGCGCCGGCCTACGGAGCGCGCCGCGAGACGGCCCACGTGCTGATGAAGGTGGAGACGCACAACCACCCGACGGCGATCTCGCCGTTCCCGGGCGCTTCCACCGGCGCCGGCGGCGAGATCCGCGACGAAGGCGCCACCGGCCGCGGCTCAAAGCCCAAGGCGGGCCTGACCGGCTTCTCGGTCTCGAACCTGCACCTGCCCGGCACCAGTGAACCGTGGGAGCGGCAGCCGTACGGCAAGCCCGAGCACATCGCCAGTGCGCTACAGATCATGATCGACGGCCCGCTGGGCGGCGCGGCCTTCAACAACGAATTCGGCCGGCCCAACCTGCTCGGCTACTTCCGCGTCTACGAGCAGACGGTGGACGGCATCCGCCGCGGCTATCACAAGCCGATCATGATCGCCGGCGGCCTGGGCACGATCTCGGCCACGCAGACGAGCAAGATCGAATTTCCCGCCGGCACGCTGCTCGTGCAGCTCGGCGGGCCGGGCATGCGCATCGGCATGGGTGGCGGTGCGGCGAGTTCGATGGCCGCCGGCGCGAATGCCGCCGAGCTCGATTTCGACTCGGTGCAGCGCGGCAACCCGGAGATCCAGCGCCGCGCGCAGGAGGTCATCAACCACTGCTGGGCGCTGGGCGAGAGCAACCCGATCCTCGCGATCCACGACGTCGGTGCCGGCGGCATCAGCAATGCCTTCCCTGAGCTGGTGGACGGCGCCGGCAAGGGTGCACGCTTCGACCTCTCCAAGGTACCGCTGGAGGAGACCGGCCTCGCCCCAAGGAGATCTGGTGCAACGAGAGCCAGGAGCGCTACGTCATGGCGGTGCGCGCCGACGCGCTGCCGCTGTTCCAGGCGATGTGCGAGCGCGAGCGCTGCCCGTTCGCGATCGTCGGCGTGGCTACCGATCAGAAGCAGCTGGTGCTCGAGCAGCCGGGCTCGGATGACAGGCCCATCGACATGCCGATGGAGGTGCTGCTCGGCAAGCCGCCGCGCATGCACCGCGACGTCCAGCGCGTGGCGCGCACGGCCGCGCCGCTGAAGCTCGACGATGTGGCACTCGACAAGGTCGCGTTCGACGTCTTGCGCCACCCGACCGTGGCCAGCAAGCGTTTCCTGATCACCATCGGTGACCGCACGGTGGGCGGCCTCGACCATCGCGACCAGATGGTCGGCCCGTGGCAGGTGCCTGTGGCCGACTGCGCGGTGACGCTGGCCGATTACGCCGGCTTCGCCGGCGAAGCGATGAGCATGGGCGAGCGCACGCCGCTGGCGTCGCTCGATGCGCCGGCCGCCGGCCGCATGGCGGTGGGCGAGGCGATCACTAATCTGCTGGCTGCGCCGATCGAGCTGCCGCGCGTGAAGCTCAGCTGCAACTGGATGGCCGCCTGCGGCGAGCCGGGCGAAGACGCAGCGCTGTACGACACCGTCAAGGCGGTGGGCATGGCGCTCTGCCCGGCGCTGGGCATCAGCGTGCCGGTGGGCAAGGATTCGTTGTCGATGCGCACCCGGTGGAGCGAGGGCGGGGCGGCGAAGCAGGTCACCGCGCCGGTGAGCCTGATCGTCTCGGCCTTCGCGAGCATCGCCGATGTGCGGCCCACGCTGACGCCGCAGCTGAAGGCCGGCGACACCACGCTGGTGCTGGTCGACCTCGGCCAGGGCCAGCGCCGCATGGGCGGCTCGATGCTGGCCCAGGTGCTGAACCAGTTCGGCGACCGCGTGCCCGACCTCGACGACCCGGCGCTGCTGAAGTCGCTGGTGGCCGCGGTGAACGAACTGCGCGGCCAGGGCCGGCTGCTCGCCTACCACGACCGCAGCGATGGCGGCCTCTGGGCCACGGTCTGCGAGATGGCGTTTGCCGGCCACCGCGGCGTGGACCTCAACGTCGACCTGCTCGTCACCGAGGGCGACGGCATCGCCGACAGCCGCGCCGACTACGGCGACTCGAAGAACTGGGCCGCGCAGGTCAGCGCGCGCCGCCACGAGCTCACGCTGCAGGCGCTGTTCAACGAGGAACTCGGCGTGGTGCTGCAGGTGCCCACCGCCGTGCGCAACGAGGTGATGCAGGTGCTGCGCGCCCACGGCCTCTCCAGGCACAGCCACTTCATCGGCAAGGCCAACGATCGCGGCGTGGTCGAGGTCTGGCGTGACACCAAGCCGGTCTTCAGCGCCTCGCTGCGCGACCTGCACCGGGCCTGGGACGAGGTGAGCTCCCGCATCGCCGCGCTGCGCGACAACCCGGCCTGCGCCGAGGCCGAGCACGCCGTCGCGGGCGCCGCCGACGACCCGGGCTTGCACCTGCACCTCACGTTCGACCCGGCCGACGATGTCGCCGCACCGTTCATCGGCAAGGCGACACCCAAGGTGGCGATCCTGCGCGAGCAGGGCGTCAACTCGCACGTCGAGATGAGCTATGCGATGGCGAAGGCCGGCTTCGAGACCTTCGACGTGCACATGAGCGACCTGCAGTCCGGCCGTGCGCGGCTGGACATGTTCCAGGGCTTCGTCGCCTGCGGCGGCTTCAGCTACGGCGACACGCTGGGCGCCGGCGAAGGCTGGGCCCGCTCGGTGATGTTCAATCCGGTGCTGGCCGAGCAGTTCGCCGCCTTCTTCGGCCGCTCCGACACCTTCGCGCTCGGCGTGTGCAACGGCTGCCAGATGATGGCGGCGCTGGCGCCGATCATCCCCGGTGCGCAGGCCTGGCCGAAGTTCACCCGCAACAAGAGCGAGCAGTTCGAGGCACGGCTGTCGCTGGTCGAGGTGCTCCCGAGCCCGTCGATCTTCTTCGCCGGCATGGAAGGCAGCCGCATCCCGATCGCGGTGGCGCATGGCGAAGGCTTCGCCGACTTCTCGCAGCGCGGCGATGCCAAGGCCGTGCACCGCGCGATGCGCTTCGTCGACCATCACGGCCGGCCGACCGAGGCCTATCCGTTCAACCCGAACGGCAGCCCCGACGGCCTGACCTCGGTGACCACCGGCGACGGCCGCTTTACCGTGCTGATGCCGCACCCGGAGCGCGTGTTCCGCAACGTGCAGATGAGCTGGACGAGCGGCGACTTGAGCGAACTCAGCCCGTGGATGCGGATGTTCCGCAACGCCCGCCGCTGGGTGGGCTGACGGTGGCACACTGAGCCGATCGGAGGGCTTGGCGATGGCAGCGACTGACACCCCGCCTGGGATCCGGCGAGCTGGCTGAAGCAGTGGGGCGCGGCGATGCAGCTCGCGCCGAAGACGCTGGTGCAGCCCATCCTGCCGGGCTGGACGCTGAACGTGAATGCGTTCAACAGCAGTGCGCCGCAGACCGAGGCCGAGATCGTCGGCAAGCATAGCTACGGCCGGCAGCTCGGCCGCATCAGCGATGCGCTGGAGCTGCTGGTGCGCTCGCGCGACCCGAAGGCCGCCGACGAACGCTTCGACGATTTCCGCGCGATGAAGGCGGAGATCGACGACATCAAGGCCGGCAATGCCGAGGCGCGCGTGGCACGGCTGCTGGCCGATCTCGATCTGCTGAAGGTGCTCGACCCGGCCGCTCACGCCCGGCTGAAGGACGAGCTGAAGAAGAGGGTGGCGAAGTGACCGACCTCGTGGTGCGCCGCCTGCTGATCGACCTGGAGGCGCCGTTCGAGCGCCACTGGAATGGCGGCGATGCCTTCCGCACCGCCCGGTTCAACGCGCTGTCGATGAGCTTTCCGGTCGGCGAGCAGTTCTTCATCGACTCGGTCAAGCTCGGGCTGAAAGCGCTGCCGGAGGGTCGGCGCGAGGCGATGGCCGGCCAGATCCAGGGCTTCATCGGCCAGGAGGCCACGCACCGGCGCATCCACGCGCTGTTCAACGCCCAGCTCGAGGCGCAGGGCCACCACAACGCCTGGGCGGGCGCGCGGCGCGGCGGCTGAAGCGGCTCGAAGGGCTGGACCCGCGCCACTGGGTCGCAGCGACCGCGGCCACCGAGCACATCACGGCGATCTTCGCCGAGTGGATGCTGGCCCATCCCGAATGCCTGGACGGCGCCGAGCCGCGGCTGCGCACGCTGTGGACTGGCACGCCGCGGAGGAATCCGAGCACCGCAGCATCGCCTTCGATCTCTACACGGCGCTGGGCGGCAACGATCTCTGGCGCCACCGCTTCATGCGCATCGTCACGTTGCACTTCCTGTCGGATGTGTTCCGCCAGACCCTCCGCAACCTCTGGCACGACGGCGAGCTCTTCAAGCCGCGCACTGGCGCAGCGGCTGGCAGTTGCTGTTCGCGCGCGGCGGCTTGCTGCGCAGCATCTACCGGCTCTGGAAGCGTTATTTCGAGCCGGGCTTCCACCCGAGCCAGCAGGACGGCTCGGCCGCCGAGCGCTGGCTGCGCGAGAACGGCGCCGCCTACACCGAGGTGGGCCGCACGGCCTGAGGCTGCGGTTCGCCCGGGCCGAGAGGTGCCGCGAGGTGGCGCAGCGCCTGCGCGGTGGCCTCGTCGGCCGGAAAGAAGGTTTCCAACGCCAGTTCGGACAAGGTGATGTCCACCGGTGTGCCGAACACCGTGATCGTGCTGATCAACGACAGCACGCCTGCGCTGCTGCGGAACTGCAGCGGCATCGCCACCGCCGGGGCGGGGCTGGGCATGGGTCGGTCTTCAACCCCGTCGGGCAGCGGGTAGCCACGCAGCTCCTCGGCCAGTGCTGCGAGCGTGGCGTCGCCGCTGGCATCGACCTGCTGTTTCAGCCGCTCCAGCAGGTGGTGGCGCCACTGCGCCAGGTTGACGATGCGCGGCGCGAGCCCCTGCGGGTGGAGGCTCAGGCGCAGCACGTTCAGCGGAGGCTGCAGCAACGCCGCCGGCAGACCCTCGAGCATCAGCGGCACCATTCGATTCGCGGCGACCCGGTTCCAGTGGCGATCGACCAGCAGCGCCGGGTAAGGCTCGTGGCCCTTGAGCACGCCTTCGAGCGCCTGCCGGGCAACGGCCAGCGCCGGGTCGTCCAGGCGATGCTCGCTGAACATCGGCGCATAGCCCGCCGCGGCGAGCAGCCGGTTGCGTTCGCGCAGCGGCACGCCGAGCCGGTCGGCCAGCCGCAGCACCATCTCGCGGCTCGGCAGCGCGCGGCCGGTTTCGACGCAGCTGAGGTGGCGGGTGGAGACGTTCGCATCACCGGCCAGATCGAGCTGGCTGAGCCGGCGGCGCTGGCGCCAGTCGCGCAGCAGCGTGCCGACCGGCGGCGTGGCGACGTTGCGGGCCAGGGGGAGTGTCGAACTCATGGCGTCCACGATAGCGCAGCGGGTCAGCGCAGCGATGACCTCCCAGGTCATCGCGCGGGCCTCAGGCGGCGCGCCGACCCAGCGAGGCCAGCTTCGCGATCCACTTCGCGCGGCCGTCGTCGCCGAGCTGGTCGACGCCGCCGATCAGCGTCTCGTCGACCGGCCCAATGCCGACGAAGCCGAGGATGTTGCGCTCCAGGCTCTTGACGCTGTGGGCACGGAAGTAGAAGCGATAGACCAGCGACGGCATGCCCATCGTCACCACCACGCGCGCCGATCGGCCGGCCAGGCCTTTCTGACCGAAGGGGCTGCCCTTCGCAGGCCTGAATGCGAAGCCCGGCCGCGCCACCTGCTCGAGGAAGCCCTTGAGCAGGGCCGGCATGTCGCCCATCCACAGCGGAAAGAAGATCACCAGGTGCTGTGCCCAGGCGATGTCGTCCTGCGCCTTCTGCAAGCCGGAAGGAAGTGGTCCGCTCTCCCATTCGCTCTGGCTGCGCAGCAGCGGAAAGTCGAGCTGGGCCGGCGTGGCGGTGCGCACCTGGTGGCCGGCCGCCGTGGCCGCCGCCGCATAGGCGTGCGCGAGGGCGTGGCCGAGGTGGGTGCGGGTCACGTCCGGGTGCCCCTGGATGATGAGGATTCGACGGTTCTCGTCCATGGTGTGGTCGTCGGGCTGCGTCGCGTCCCACATGGTCACGCGGGGCCGCGCAGGGCCTTTGCGATTCTTCAAGTGCCGCGCACAGTGGCGATGCCGGATGCCATCGACCTCTTTGGAGCACCCTGTCAAGGTTGAGGACTGGTGCTCTCGGCGACACGCGGACAGAATGCTTCGCACAAAAGTGTCGCAGGGCGATGGATCGTGCAGCGGTTCGCGCGATCGGCGGGGGCCGCCCTGTGACGGTGACGAACCGTGGTCGTTGATGAGGCCTATATGAGCAAAGTTCTTCGCGGATCTGGTGATCCGCACCGACGAGGCACGCCGTGCCTTCGAAACCCACCCCGTCGTGCTGGATGCCGTGGCCCATGGCATGCCGCTGCAGCGCTATCGCACGCTGCTGCTCGAGCTCTACCACGTGGTCTGGCACTTCAACCCGGTCTGCGCCGCCGCCGCCAGCCGGATTTCCGACGGCCACAAGCCGGTGCGCTACTTCCTCTACGAGCACATGCACGAGGAATCGGGACACGAGGAGTGGGTGCGCAACGACCTCGAGGCAGTCGGCGTGCCGGCTTCTGATACCGACGGCCACACGCCCTCGGCCTTCACCCAGGCACTGGTGGGCTACAACTACTGGGCGGCCGACCGTGCCCATCCCTGCTCGGTGCTGGGCATGCTCTACACGCTGGAGGTGATCGCCTCGGTATACGGCGGGCCGTTCGCCTCGGCGATCAAGGAATCCCTGCTGCTCGAGGGCGAGCGCGGCGTGTCCTTCATCAACTCGCATGCCACGATGGATGCCGAGCACATGGCCGAGTTGCGCCAGGTGCTGAACACGCTGGAAGACGCGCAGGCGCGCGAGGCCGTGATCGACGCGGCGCTGGTCAACTTCCACCACTTCACCCGGATCATCGAGCAGGTATGACGACCTCCACCCTTCGCGGCACCCCCTCTGGCGGGCGGCCTGCCCGCCGCGCTCGCGCGGCCCTACAAGTACCTGCGCCTGGAATGGACGGAGGAACTAGGCATGCTGCGCGTGCGCACCTGCGTCAAGCCGATCCAGTGCTACAGCCTGGCCGGCATGACGGAGTTGCAGCGCATGCTGGACGACATCGCCGAGAACCCGGGGCTGGTCCGCCACTTCGTGCTCAGCTCCGACGTGGCCGGCGTGTTCAACTTCGGCGGCGACCTCGCGCTGTTCGTGCTGCTGGTGCGCGCGCAGGACATCGATTCGCTGAAGATGTACGGCCGGCGCTGCATCGACCTGGTCTGGTGGATGGAGACCGCCGCCAGTCGCGGCATACACACCACCGTGCTGGTGCAGGGCGACACGCTCGGCGGCGGCCTCGAGTCGGTGCTGCCCTTCCACAAGGTGATCTTCGAGCGCAGCGCACAGGCGGGCTTTCCGGAGGTACTGTTCAACCTCTTCCCTGGGATGGGCGCCACGGCAGTTCACGATCCGCAAGGCCGGATTCGCCGTCGCCAACGACATGATCCTCAGCGGCCGCCTCTACACGGCCGAGCAGTTGCTGCGCCGCAGCCTGGTCGACGCGGTGGTGGACGACGGCGCCGGCGAGGAAGCGATGCTCGAGATGGTGCGCAGCATCGAGCCCAGGCTCCGAGGCACGCTGGCCGCGCTGAATGCCCAGCGCGTCGCGGCACCGATCCGCTACGAGTCGCTGGTGGAGGCCGTCGACCTGTGGGCCGAGACGGCGCTGACGCTGACCAACCGGGACCTGCGGCTGATGGAGCGGCTCGCCCGCGCCCAGGTGCGCAAGGCCGGCGGGGCCGAGGAGGGCGCGGTCGAGGAGATCAAGCGCATCGAACTCGATACGGCCTGGGGCGAACTGCGTGGCGGCAACACCGGCTTCGGCGAGGAGCGCGGAACCGGGCTCACAGCCTGGGGGCTCTCTAGTTCCGCGGCGCCTCTTCACAGCCAGTCGCGATCACCTCGCGCAACTGGTCGCGGGTATAGGGTTTGGCGAGGTGGGCGTCCATGCCCGCCTGCAGCGCATGCGCCGCGTCCTCGTCGTAGGCGTTGGCGGTCAGCGCGACGATCGGCGTGCGCGGCAGGCGCTGGCGGAGCTCGCGGGCGCGGATCTGCTGGGTGGCGGTGTAGCCGTCCATCACCGGCATCTGGCAGTCCATCAGCACCAGGTCGACCGAGCGGCGCGCCAGCACGTCGAGCGCCTCGGCGCCGTCCTGCGCCTCGATGCAATCCAGCCCCAGCGACTGCAGCATCTCTTCGGCGATCACGCGGTTGACCGGATTGTCCTCGACCACCAGCACCGTGCCCTGCAACTGCGAGGGCAGGGTGTCCAGCGGCGTCATCGCCGAATCGAGCGGATCGCCTTCCGGCGGGTGCGGGTCGGCGTCGAAGGCCGTCGAAGTGGAAGCGCGAGCCGCGCCCGGCCTGGCTCTCCAGCTCGATGCGGCCACCCATCGCCTCGACGATCTTCTGGCTGATCGCCGTGCCCAGCCCGGTGCCGCCTGCGCGCCGGCTGCGCGAGCCGTCGATCTGGTGGAAGGGCTGGAACAGCTGGTCCTGCGCCTCGTGCGGCACCCCGATGCCGGTGTCGACGACCTCGAAGCGCACGACCGGCTTCGGCAGGGTGCCGCGGCCCGGTCGCAACCGCAGCGACACGCCGCCGCGTTCGGTGAACTTGATCGCATTGCCGACGAGGTTGAGCAGCACCTGCTTCAGGCGCTGTGCATCGCCGAGCACCCAGTTGGCGGTTTCCGGATCGATCTCCAGCACCAGCGCAAGGCCCTTGGTCTCGGCATTGGCGCGGAACAGCGCGACCACCGAGTTGGCCGTGGCGTGCAGGGACAGCGGCGCGCGCACCAGGTTGAGCTTGCCGGCCTCGATCTTGGAGTGGTCCAGCACGTCGTTGAGGATGGCCATCAGCGAGGTGCCCGAGGAAGCCGCCGTCTTGACCAGACGGCGCTGCTGGGGGTCGAGCCGCGAGCTGCGCAGCAGTTCGAGTGCGCCGAGTACGCCGTTCATGGGCGTGCGGATTTCGTGGCTCATGGTGGCAAGGAACTGCGACTTCGCCATGTTGGCCGCGTCGGCAGCCTCCTTGGCGCGGCGCAGCGATTCGTTGGCTGCCTCTGCCATGGCCTTGGCGCGCTGCAGCGAAGCATTGGCGGCGTCGGCCTCCAGTCCGTGACGCACCGCCCGGGTCGTGATGGCCGTGAATTCGCGGGCGGCACGAAACATCGTCACCCCGAAGATGAGCACCATGAACGCGATCGGCAGCGAACGTTCGCCCGGGCCCAGGGCATTGACCAGGGCCAGCGATCCGAGTTGCGGCACAGTGAGCAGCGCGAACGAGCGACCGACCAGCGGCATGAAATAGGCCGCCACCGCGACCGAGCCGCACACCATGATCACGAAGGCGGTCGCATACGCGCCCTCGAGGGAGGCATACACGCCCACCGTGGCCACCACCCACATCCCGCCCGCCAGGGCGGCGTTTGCCTGCAGTCCGAGCTGCGCCGCCCGCAGTTCCTGTTCCGACAGGGGTTCGGGCCGGTAATAGCGGCGCCAAAGCCACCATCGCCACAGGCTGGTGAGCACGCCCAGGACACCGCACGCGACGGCAGCCACGATCTGCCCGTCGTGCGCGCCGAACCAGCTGATGATGCCGACGACCAGCAGCAGCGCGAGCACGCTGCGGCCCGCGTTCTGTAGCGCGCGCCAGATCGAGCATCTGACGCTGGACGGCGGTATCGGTGGACGGATCGTGAGCCATCAGAGTCGCAGCATACCCGCGCGTTCCCGCCGCTGAGCATGCGCTATCGTCCCGGCACGACACAGAGGCGAAAGGCGTGGTTTTGAAGGAACGTTTCGAGCGGCTCGATGCGCTGCGCGGCGTGGCCATCGTGTGGATGGCTGTCTTTCACTTTTTGTTTCGACCTCAACTACTTCGGCTTCATCCGCCAGAACTTCTACACCGATCCGGTGTGGACTGTGCAGCGAGCGTGCATCGTCACGCTGTTCCTGTTCTGCGCCGGGCTCAGCCAGGGCGGTGGTGCTGGAACAAGGCCAGAGCTGGCCGCGCTTCTGGCGGCGCTGGGCGCAGATCGCCGGCTGCGCGGTGCTGGTGAGCATCGGCTCGGCGTTGATGTTCCCGAAGAGCTGGATCAGCTTCGGCATCCTGCATGGCATCGCGGTGATGCTGATCCTCGCGCGGCTGCTCGCGCCGCTGAAGGGCGGGCTGTGGATCGCCGGTGCCGTGGCGCTGGCACTGCCGTGGCTCGTGCAGCATCCGTTCTTCGACAGCCGCTGGACGAACTGGGTGGGGCTGATCACCCGCAAGCCAGTGACGGAAGACTATGCGCCGGTGCTGCCCTGGCTGGGCGTGGTGCTGTGGGGCCTCGCCACCGGGCGCTGGGTGCTGGCGAATCGCCGTGGCTGGCTGTCCGGCGCGCTGCCGTCAGCCGCCGCGCCGCTGGCCGTGCTCGGCCGCTGGAGCCTGAGTTTACATGGTGCACCAGCCGGTGCTGATTGGCGCCTTGATGCTGGTGGTGATGCTGCGCCGCTGACGGATCAGCCGCGCAGCTTCTCGGCGGCCGCGTCGATGTGCGCCTTCAGCTCGGGATAGCTGCGCGTCACCGGGAACTGCGGGAACTGGGCCACGATCGATTCCGGCGGGTGGATGAAGAAGCCGGCGTGGGCCGACATCAGCATGCCGGTGTCGTTGTACGAATCGCCCGCCGCGATCACCTGGAAGTTGAGCAGCCGCAGCGCATTGACCGCATGGCGCTTCTGGTCGGCCATGCGCAGCACATGGCGGGTGACGAAGCCTTCGGCGTCGACCTCCAGCTTGTGGCACAGCAGCGTCGGCCAGCCGAGCTGGCGCATCAGCGGCTGGGCGAACTCGTAGAAGGTGTCCGACAGGATCATCACCGTAGCGGCTGCGCAGGTCGTCGAGAAACTCGCGCGCGCCCTCCATGGGCCCCATGCCCGCGATCACCTCCTGGATGTCGGCGAGCTTCAGGCCGTGCCGCTTCAGCAGGTCGATGCGAAAGCGCATCAGCTTGTCGTAGTCGGGTTCGTCGCGCGTGGTGCGCGAGAGTTCGGCGATGCCGGTGCGCTTGGAGAAGGCGATCCAGATCTCCGGAACGAGCACGCCTTCGAGGTCGAGACAGATCACTTGCATGCGGGAAGGCTAACATGCCTGCATGAGCAAACAGGTGCTGTTCGGCTTCCATGCCGTGACCGTGCGGCTGAAGACCGCCCCGCAATCGGTGAGCGAGGTGCACGTCGACGCGACGCGGCGCGACCAGCGCATGCGCGCCTTCGTCGAGCGTGCGAAGGAGGCCGGCGCAAAGATCGTCGACAGCGACGACGAGCGGCTGCGCCAGCTGTGCGGCACGCACCGCCACCAGGGCGTGGTGGCGCGTGTCAGCGCCGTGGCGATGAGCCATTCGCTCGACGACACGCTCGATGCCGTCGAAGGCCCGCCGCTGCTGCTGGTGCTCGACGGCATCACCGATCCGCACAACCTCGGCGCCTGCCTGCGCGTGGCCGATGGCGCCGGTGCGCATGCAGTGATCGCGCCGAAGGACCATGCAGTGGGCGTCAACGCCACCGTCGCCAAGGTGGCCAGCGGGGCGGCGGAGACGGTGCCGTATTTCATGGTCACCAACCTGGCGCGCACGCTCAACGAACTGAAGGAGCGCGACATCCGCGTGATTGGCACCTCCGACCTGTGCCGAGCGCTCGCTCTACGACGTCGACCTCACCGGCCCGGTGGCGCTGGTGCTGGGCGCCGAAGGCAGCGGCATGCGCCAGCTCACCGGCAAGACCTGTGACGAACTCGTGCGCCTGCCGATGAAGGGCGCGGTGGAGAGCCTGAACGTGTCGGTCGCTTCGGGCATCTGCCTGTACGAGGCGCTGCGCCAGCGCGAGCAGCGTGCGTGATCTGGACGACGACCTGCGCGGCCTGCGCGAGCGCATCGCCGCGGCTTCGCGGGTCTGCGTGCTCACCGGCGCCGGCATGTCGGCCGAGAGCGGCATCGCGACCTTCCGCGATGCGCTGACCGGCCTCTGGTCGCGCTTCGATCCGGCCCAGCTGGCCAGCGAAGACGGCTTTCGCGCCGATCCGCAGGTCGTCTGGGACTGGTATGCCGAGCGGCGGAGGGCGTGCGCGCTGCCCAGCCCAATGCCGGGCACCTCGCGCTCGGTGAGTTCGCGCGGCGCCGGCCCGGCGTGCTGACGGTGGTCTCGCAGAACGTCGACGACCTGCATCAGCGCGCCGGCAACCGCGACACGATCCGGCTGCATGGCGACATCCTCGCCGACCGCTGGCTGGAGGCGTGCTCGCGAGGACGCGCCTGCGACACGGCCGACGCGGCGGAAGGCCGCCCCCGCGCTGTGCGGAATGCGGCAACCTGGTGCGCCCGGGTGTCGTATGGTTCGGCGAGATGCTGCCCGCGGGCGCGCTCGACGATGCCGAGCGCGTGGCCCGCTCCGCGCAGGTCCTGCTGGTGGTCGGAACCTCGGGCGCCGTGTGGCCGGCGGCCGGCTCGGCCGCCGCGGCCCGGCGTGCCGGCGCGCACGTGGCCATCGTCAACCCGCACGCCAGCGAGATCGACGGCGAGGCGCACACCGTGCTGCGCGGCACCGCCGCCCAGTTGCTGCCGCGGCTGCTGGGCTGAGGGCAGGGCAGGGCAGGGGGCAGCGCGCGGCTAGACTGCCGGCATCGCCCGAACCCACCCCACGCCATGCCCGTCATCGACGTCCGCCATCCGCTGGTCAAGCACAAGGTCGGCCTGCTGCGCGAAGCCGACATCTCGACCAAGAAATTCCGCGAGCTGACCAACGAACTCGCCCGTCTGCTCGCCTACGAGGCCACCGCCGACTTCCCGCTCGAGACCACCACGATCGACTGCTGGAGCGGCCCGGCCGAGGTGCAGCGCATCGCCGGCCGCAAGGTGACGGTGGTGCCCATCCTGCGTGCGGGACTGGGCATGCTCGACGGCGTGCTCGACATGATTCCGAGCGCCAAGGTGAGTGTCGTCGGCCTGTCGCGCAACCACGAGACGCTGCAGCCCGAACATTACTTCGAGAAGTTCGTCGGCCACCTCGACGAGCGCACCGCGCTGATCATCGACCCGATGCTGGCCACCGCCGGCTCGATGATCGCGACGATCGACCTGCTCAAGCGCCGCGGCTGCAAGGATGTTCGTGCGCTGGTGCTGGTGGCGGCGCCCGAGGGCATCGCGGCGCTGGACGCGGCCCACCCCGATGTGCGCTGCTGGACGGCGGCGATCGACAGCCATCTCAACGAACTGGGCTACATCATCCCCGGCCTCGGCGACGCCGGCGACAAGATCTTCGGCACCAAGCGATCCGCTGATGCGCAAGCGCGTCGCTTGACCTCTGGCAGGCGACCGCTTGCCATTCTTTACATGCTGACGCGGCCGGCGACTTGCGGCTGACACATCGGCCGGTTAGGTGGTGTCATGAAGACGCTGCGCACTCCCTTCCGGCTCTGGATGACCGGCAGTCTGGCGGTCGTGATGGCTTCCCTGTGCACCGGCCGCGGCGTGCTCGACGCCGAGCGGCTGGCCCATTCGATGCGCGTGCTGCGCCACAGTCCGTACAGCGTGCCCGAGACGCTGCGCCGCATCGAGGCGGCTGCGCAGGCGCACGGGCTGCAGGTGCTGGCGCGTGTCGGCCAGCAGGGCCCGGTGATCGTGCTGGCGTCGGCGGCGGGCGGCACGCCGGTGCTGATGGCATCGGCCGATTCGGTGCTCGACGTGCCGCTGTCGGTGCAGGTGGTGCGCACGCCCGATGGCGGCGCCGACGTGCTGGTGCCGCAGTCGCTCGATTCCGGCTGGGACGGCCTGCCCGGCGCGGTGGCCGAGGAACTGGCGCAACTGCCCGACCTGCTCGACCGCGCGCTCGCCTGAGCGCTCCGCTTCAGAGGCCGCCGAGCGCGCCGACCGCCGCACCGAGCGCCACCAGCCAGATCGGGCTCAGCTTCGTCTTCAGCATCACGACGATCGTCACGGCGATCAGCGCCAGCGCGCCCAGGCGCTGATCGGGCTGCATCACGAACGGTTCGGCCAGCACCCAGCCGGTGGCCAGCAGAAGCCCCAGCGTCAGCGGCGCCATGCCGGTGACGAAGGCGCGCACCGGCAGGCTCGCGGCGCTGCGCTGCCCAGCGCGAGACGGCCAGCACCAGCACGGTGGAGGGCAGCAGCGTGCCGATGAGTGTCGCCAGCAGCCCCGCCACGCCGGCCACGTTCCAGCCGATCACCGCAACGAACAGCACGTTCGGCCCGGGCGCGGCCTGCGCGATCGCGATCGAGCTGGTGAACTGGGCGTCGCTGATCCAGCCATGCTCCGTGACCACGTAACGGTGCATGTCGGAGGCGGTGGTGATGGCGCCGCCCACCGCCACCAGGCTGAGCAGCATGAAGTGGCCGGTGAGCGCCGCCAGCTCGGGCCCGCTCAGCGGGTTCATCGCGTCAGCCTCCAGGCCGCGAGCACGCAGGCCAGCGGGCCGAGCGCGGCAAGCACGCCGGCCAGCGGCCAGCGGGCCAGCGCGATCGAAGCGAAAGTGACTGCGGCGATGGCGGCGCACAGCCACGGGCCGAGGCGGTTGGCGCGCAGCGTGGTCAGCAGCTTCAGCGCCGTGACCAGCACCAGCCCGGCGGCCACCGCGCCCATGCCGCGCAGCGCGCCGGCCACCTGGGGGACGGCCGCGAAGCGGTCATAGGCCAGCGTCAGCACGATCACGATCGCCAGCGGTATGACGATCAGCCCGCCGAGTGCCGCGAGCGCGCCGCGCCAGCCGAACCAGCGATCGCCCAGCATCAGCGCGAGGTTGACGACGTTGGGCCCGGGCATCACCTGGCTGACCGAGAGCAGCTCGACGAACTCCTCTCGGCTGAGCCAGCGGCGCCGCTCGACCAGTTCGACCTGCGCCACCGCGAGCACGCCGCCGAAGCCCTGCAGCGCGAGGCGGTTGAAGGCGAGAAAGAGTTCGCCGGTGGATCGGGGGTGCGCTTCCGCTCATCGCGCCGTCTTCATGCGCCGGCCGCCCAGGCGCTCAGCGCGATCGCCACCAGCATCCACAGCACGCCCACCGGGCTCAGCCAGTGAAGCCGGAATGCGCCACCAGCACGCCGCCGCTGGCCGCGCCGACGGCCGCCGGCCGAGGTAGATCGCCGAGGTGTTCAGCGCCATCAGCGCCGGCGCCAGTGCCGGCGCGGCCGGGCCGAGGCGCGCCTGCTGTGCCGAGTTGGTCGAGAAGCAGCCCAGTGCCCAGGGCACCAGCACCACCGCCATCGCCGCCGCTGCCGGCCAGCGGCCGGGCCAGCAGCGACAGCGTGATCAGCACCAGCGTCAGCGAGACGCAGCGCGCCGCGCCGAAGCGGTCGATGTGGCGCGTCAGCAGCACGTTGCCGACCAAACCGAACAGGCCGAACCAGAAGAACATCAGGCTGATCTGCGCCGGCGTGGCGGCCAGCGTCTGCCGGTAGTAGGGCGCGAAGTAGGAGAAGAGGGTGAACTGCCCGGCGCTCTGCAGCGCGGTGACGAGCACGATGGCCATCAGCGCCGGTTGCGTCAGTGCCTCCTTCCAGGCGGCGCGCGAGAGCGCGGCCGGCTTCACGCCTTCGGGCACCGCTGCATAGACCCAGGCGGCGCAGGCGAAGCCGAGCACGGCCACGGTGGCGAAGGCGGCGCGCCAGCCGAAGGTCTCGCCGATCCATGCGGCCATCGGCATGCCGGCGACCGACGCCACCGACCAGCCGAGGAAGACGAAGGTGATCGCGCGGCCGCGCTGCTCCGGCGGGCTCATGTGGCCGATCGCCGCGGCAGCCTGAGGCGTGAAGACCGCCGCGCCGAGCATGCACAGCGCGCGCACCGGGGCCAGCGCGGCGTAGTCGGGCATCAGGGCCGAGAGCGCGTGGCCGGCCCCGTACCAGGCCAGCGTCAGCGCGAGCAGCCGGCGGCGGTCGAATCCGGCCACCCAGTTGGCCAGCAGCGGTGCGCCCACGCCCATCACGATCGCGCCGATCGCGATCAGCTGCCCCGCCAACGCCACCGAGACGTTCAGCGAGCGCGAGAGGTCGTTCAGGGTGCCGGCGACGACCATCACGCCGCAGCCGATCACGAAGTTGCCGGCGAGCAGCGCCCAGCGCGACGACCTCATCGGATCACGCGCAGCGCTTCCGGGTTGACGATGTTCGTCGGGTTCTTGTTGACGAAGTTGACGACGTTCTCGAACGCGGCGCGAAAGTACATCTCGTAGCTGTCCTGCTCCACGTAGCCGATGTGCGGCGTGCACACCGCGTTCTCCAGCCGCAGCAGCGGATGGCCCTGCAGGATGGGCTCGCTCGAAGACATCGACGGCCGCCATGCCGGGGCGGCCGCGGTTCAACGCCGAGACCAGTGCGCCTTCCTCGATCAACTCGGCGCGCGAGGTGTTGACCAGCAGCGCGGTGGGCTTCATGCGCGACAGCGCCTCGAGCTTGACGATGCCCCGCGTGCCTTCGGCCAGGCGCAGGTGCAGCGACAGCACGTCGCTGCTCTCGAAGAACTCCTCGCAGCTGCGCGCTGCGAGGTGGCCGTCGGCCACGGCGCGTTCGCGCGCCGCTTCGCTGCCCCAGACCTGCACCGTCATGCCGAAGGCGCGGCCGTAGCCGGCCACCATGTGGCCGATCTTGCCGTAGCCCCAGACGCCCAGCGTGCGGCCGCGCAGCACCATGCCCAGCGAGAAGTTCGGCGGCATCGAGGCCGCCTTCAGGCCCGATTGCTGCCAGGCGCCGTGCTTGAGATTGCCGATGTACTGCGGCAGCCGGCGCATCGCCGCCATGATCAGCGCCCAGGTCAGTTCGGCCGGCGCCACTGGCGAGCCGGTGCCTTCGGCCACCGCGATGCCCAGGCGCGTGCAGGCCTCGACGTCGATGTGCGCGCCGACGCGGCCGGTCTGCGAGATCAGCCGCAGCTTCGGCAGCTTCTCCAGCAGCAGGCGCGGGAAGTGGGTGCGCTCGCGGATCAGCACCAGCACCTCGGCATCCTTCAGCCGCACCGAGAGTTGCCCGATGCCCTTGACGGTGTTGGTGAAGACCTTGGCGTTCAGCGGCTCCAGCATCGCGGCGCAGGGCAGCTTGCGCACGGCGTCCTGGTAGTCGTCGAGGATGATGATGTTCACGGGCGGATGGCGGTGCTAGGCGGCGTCTCCCGGTGATTGTGCCCGCCCGGCACGCCACGCGCCGCCCGGCTACGATCACCGGCTTCTCACAGCCCTCGCGGAGACTCCATGGCGATCTCGATGTACTCGGCCAGCGTGCCCGTCTTCACCCGCATGCTCGGCCACACGGCGGCCCGCTCGACAAGGCCGAGGCGCATGCCCAGGCGAAGAAGTTCGACACCTCGGTCTACCCGGCCGCCCGCCTGGCGCCCGACATGCTGCCCTTCACCAAGCAGATCCAGATCGCCTGCGACGCCGCCAAGTTCGGCGTGGCGCGGCTGGCCGGGGTCGAGGCGCCGAAGTTCGACGACAACGAAGCCAGCCTCGCCGAACTGCGCGAGCGCATCCGCAAGACGGTGGCCTTCGTCAACTCGGTGCCGGCCTCGGCCATCGACGGCGGCGATGACCGCGACATCACGGTACCGCGGCGCGACGGCAACATCGTGCTCAAGGGCGAGTTCTATCTGAAGCACTACGTGCACCCGAACTTCTACTTCCACGTGACCACGGCCTATGCGCTGCTGCGCCACAACGGCGTGGATCTGGGCAAGGGGGACTATCTCGGGGCCTTGTCTTGACGCGGACCGAGCGCCGGGCCGCTCAAGCCGGTCCGCATCCCCTTGGGGGATCGACCGATGTACCCATCGGGCGAGGCGCAGACATGACGCTTCCGGTGCACGACCGGTGCTCTTTGTCGGCGCGGCGCTGCTGCTGAACCTGACGCCGGGGCCGGACATGCTGTACGTGGCTGGCACGGCCGCCGCACGTGGCCGCATGGCCGGTGTGCTGGCGGCGCTGGGCGTCGGCGCCGGCTGCGTGTTCCACACGCTGCTGGCGGCGCTGGGCGTCTCGGCGCTGATCGCCGCGTCGGATCTGGCCTTCACGGCGTTGAAGTGGGCGGGCGCGGCCTACCGGTGGTGGTCGGGCCTGGCGATGCTGCGGCCACGTACGGCGCCAAGGCTGGCGAAGCGGCCCCGGCCAGGACCGGCAACCCGTTCTGGCAGGGCGCGCTGATCAACGCGCTGAACCCGAAGGTGGCGCTGTTCTTTCTCGCCTTCCTGCCGCAGTTCATCGATGCCGGTGCACCGGGACAGGCGATGGCGCTGCTCGTGCTCGGCACGCTGTTCAACCTCGGCGGCACGGCGGTCAACCTGGTGGTGGCAGTGGCCGCCAGCGGCGTGGCGGCAGGTCTGGCGCAGGGCGGCGGCAGCGGGCGCCTGGGGCCGTGGCTTCAGAGCCTGGCCGGGGCGATGTTCGTGGGGCTGGGCGTCAAGCTCGCGCTGAGCTCGCGATGAGCTTGCGCTGAGCGGAATCGGGGCCGTCGCTCAGGGCCACATGTCCTTCGGGCCGCGAGTCCGCCGAAGCCCGAGCGCGGTGCGCGGGTCGGGAAATGGCGGTTCAGAGTGGCCGTGCGCCGGTCCGCTTCCAACTGGTCACGCTCGAGCGAGACCAGGGCGAAGACATCGGCGCGCAAATGCCACAGCTCGCGCATCGAGCGTGCAAACTCGATGCGGTCGAGCAGCGCACCGGCGGCAGGCAGTGTCAAGTCGGCCACCGCGGCGAAGAAGTCCTCACGGGCTGCCGACAGCACCTTGGCGCGCTCCGGCCGCACCGGCATCGCTGGCTCGCTGCCCGGCCAACCTGCGGCCAGCCAGCCCTTGACACGCGCCAGCCAGTGCGCGCTGCGGGGCAGGCGCTCGGGGGCAAATCTCCAGGCGGGCGGGGCGGGTGCGGCCCGCGGCGGTGCGGTGGGCGTGCAGTGGCGAGAGCATGGTTCCCAACGATGGCGTCCCGTCGACAGCAGGACTGAGCCGGAGTGTGAACCTGCCGCGGGCCGCGTGGTGCATCGATCAGCGGGCGAAAGTGCAGTTTTTTCACGCCGTGCCGTAAGCTGCGCGCCAGTTTCGAACCGATCCGAGGACAAGAAGATGCGTTGGGGCCGAGTGCTGGGCGGGGGCTGGTGTTTCTGGTGGCGGTGGCAGCCGTGGGTTTGGGCACCTACCGATCGATGGTGCTACCGCGTACCGAGGGCGCGGTGAGCGGCCGGCCTGCGCGGCCCGGTGCAGATCGAGCGTGACGCCGAGGGCATCCCGACGATCCGCGCCGGCAGTGCCGACGATGCGGCCTTCGCGCTCGGATTCGTGCACGCGCAGGACCGCCTCTGGCAACTGGAGACCCACCGCCGCATCGGCGCCGGACGGCTGGCCGAGGCCTTCGGCGAAGCGGCGCTCGACACCGATCGCTTCCTGCGCGCGCTCGGCGTGCGGCGTGCCGCCGCGGCGCAATGGGAGCGGCTCGATCCGCGATCGAAGGCGGCTGCAGGCCTATGCCGAGGGCGTCAACAGCTTCGTGCGCGACGAGATGCGCGCCCGCCCGCCCGAGTTTCTGCTGCTCGGCCTGCAGCCCGAACCCTGGACGCCGCAGGACAGCCTGTCCTGGCTGATCATGATGGCCTGGGACCTTGGCGGCAACTGGAGCGCCGAACTGCAGCGCATGCGGCTGTCGCTGCGCCTGCCGGTGGAGCGTATCAACGAATTGCTGCCGCCGTATCCGGGCGAGAAGCCGAAGGTGACGGCCGACTATGCGGCACTGTTCCGGTCGCTGAAGCTCGACGGCAAGCTCGGCGCGCAGGCGCTGGCGGCGGCGCCGGAATCGGGCATCGAAGGCGTGGGGTCGAACAACTGGGTGCTGGCCGGCACGCGCGCCACCAGCGGCAAACCGCTGCTGGCCAACGACCCGCACCTGAAGCTCAGTGCCCCGGCACTGTGGTACTTCGCACGCATCGAGACGCCGGAAGGCCGCGTGGCCGGCGCGACCATGCCGGGGCTGCCGTCGGTGGTGCTGGGCCAGAACGACCACATCGCCTGGGGCTTCACCAACACCGCGCCTGACGTGCAGGACCTCTACCTCGAGCGCCTCCGCCCCGGCGAGGCCGGGCAGTACCAGACGCCGCAGGGCTGGGAGACCTTCGAGACCTTCACCGAGACGATCAAGGTCAAAGGCAAGCCCGACGTCACCCTGACGGCGCGGGCCACGCGCCACGGCCCGGTGATCTCCGACAGCGGTGTCGCCGAGGGCCTCACCGGCCCGGCCGGCGCGCCGGCCTACGCGCTCGCGATGCGCTGGACCGCCCTCGATGCCGACGCCGGCACGTTGGAAGCGAGCTGGGAGATGACTTCGGCACGCTCGGTCGACGAGTTCGTGCGCGCCACCGCCCGCTACGTGGCGCCGATGCAGAACATGGTCGTGGCCGACCGCGCCGGCCGCATCGCGGTGGTGTCGGCCGGCCGGGTGCCGCTGCGCAAGCCCGACAACGAACTGCAGGGGCGGTGCCTTCACCCGGCTGGGAGGCGCGCTACGACTGGGCCGGCTTCCTCGACCCGACCGCCACACCGCGCGAGGCGGATCCGCGCGCGGCTGGATCGCCACGGCCAACCAGCGCATCCACGCTCCGGACTACCCGCACTACATCGCCAGCGAATGGGCGCCGCCCTGGCGCATGCAGCGCATCGAGCAGATGCTCAACGCCAAGGAGAAGCACTCGATCGAGGACATGCGCACGATGCAGGCCGACGAACTCTCGCTGGCCACGCTGCACTTGCTGCCGCTGATCCGCCGGGCCGCGCCCTCGCATCCGCTGGCCGCGGCCGCGAAGCGCGAGCTGGAGGCCTTCGATGGCCGCATGGCCGGCGACCGCGCCGCGCCGTTGATCTTCTGGGCCTGGGCGCGGCAACTGGCGCAGGGCCTCTTTGCCGACGAGGTGGGTGAGACGGTGTGGAACGCCAGCACCCGCGCCTGGCGCGAGGGCCTGCAGGGCGTGATGGAGCGCGGTGATGCCGGTGGTGCGACGACAAGACCACGCCCGCCGTCGAAACCTGCCAGCAGCAGAACGATGCTGCGCTGGCGCGGGCGCTCGACGAACTGCAGGCGGCGCAGGGTCCCGATGTGTCGGCGTGGCGCTGGAACCGTGCCCACCGGGCACGCAGCGAGCATCGCCCCTTCAGCAAGGTCAAGCTGCTGGCAAAGGGGTTCGAGCTGCGCGCGCCGGTGGGTGGCGATACGTACACGGTCAACGTGTCGCGGGTGAACCTCAAGCCCGATGCGACCACCGGCGAGCTCTACCTCGACGAACACGGCCCGTCGCTGCGCGCGATCTACGACCTGGGTGACCCGGCGAATTCGCGCTTCATGCACTCCAGCGGGCAGTCCGGCATCGCGCTCGCCCCACTACCGGAGCTTCGTGGAGCGCTGGGCGAAGGTGGAGTACGTGCCGGTGTGGTCGGCGCCGGCGGTGCAGACGCTGGTGCTGCAGCCGCAGCGCTGAACCGGTGGGTCGGCCTGCGCCGGGCCGCTCCCAAGCGGCCGGCCCGACCCCGTGGGGGGGTGGAGCGCGGTAACCCGCGCTCCGGGGGCGCCATTCAGACCTGCCCGAACAGCGCCTTGCGCTGCGGCGTGTATGTCCACCACGGCGCGGCCGGCGCGCCGCGCATGAAATCCGTGGCGGCCATGAAGGTGTCGAGCACGCAGGGATCCTGCCGCTGGCCGGTGGCGGCGCACAGCTTTTGGTAGAGCACGAAGGGATCCTTGCCGCGCAGTTCGGCTGGCGTGTGGATGCCGATCAGGCGCAGGTCGGCGGCCAGCGAGGGGCCAATGTTGGGCAGTTGCTCCAGCGAGCGGCACTCGGCCGCGCTGGCGGCCTTGGGCGACTTGATGGTCATCACCGCGCCCATCTCACATCAGCATGTTGTTGCGGATCAGGCCCACGGCGGGCCCTCGAGCTCGAAGTCTTCCTCGCCGGGCTGCACGACGATGGTCTGGAAGTCCGGGTTCTCGGAATCAGCTCGATCGCGGTGCGGGTGCGACGGAAGCGCTTGACGGTGACCTCGTCGCCCAGGCGCGCCACGACGATCTGGCCGTTCTTCGCGTCCCTGGCCTTCTGCACCGCGAGCAGGTCGCCATCCATGATGCCGGCATCGCGCATGCTCATGCCGCGCACCTTCAGCAGGTAGTCGGGCCGGCGCGGGAACATGCTGGCCTCCACCACGTAGGTCTGGTCGATGTGCTCCTGGGCGAGGATCGGCGAGCCCGCCGCCACGCGGCCCACCAGCGGCAGCGACAGCTGCGCCGGGCTGGGCAGCGGCAGGCTGAACTGCTTGACGCGCGATTCGGCCAGCGCACGCAATGTGTCAGACTTCAAGCGGATGCCGCGCGAGGTGCCGCCCACCAGCTCGATGACGCCCTTGCGGGCCAGGGCTTGCAGGTGCTCCTCCGCGGCATTGGCCGACTTGAAGCCTAGCTCGGCGGCGATCTCCGCCCGCGTCGGCGGAGCGCCGGTGCGCTCGATGGCGCTCTGCACGAGATCGAGGATCTGCTGCTGGCGGTCGGTGAGTTTGGGCTTTTCCTGCACGGGCGCTCCTGGGCGGGAAGGGATTCGCGGCTGGACGTTCATCCAGCACCTGTATTTTCATCCAGTTTCCCCGAAGATGCAAGACACCACAGGCCGCATCGCCGTGTTCGCCACCGGCGGCACCATCGCCGGAACGGCCGCTTCGGCCACCGACAACATCGGCTACAGCGCCGCGCAGCTCGGCGTGCAGGCCCTGGTCGAGGCAGTGCCTGCGCTGGCCGGCGTGCCGCTGGTCACTGAGCAGGTGGCGCAGCTCGACAGCAAGGACATGGACTTCGCCGTGTGGGCGACGCTGGCCTCCCGCGTGGCGCATCACCTCGCGCAGCCCGACATCGCCGGCATCGTGATCACCCACGGCACCGATACGCTGGAAGAGACGGCCTATGCGCTGCAGCGGCTGCTCGCGCCGGCCAAGCCGGTGGTGATGTGCGCGGCGATGCGGCCGGCCACCGCGCTGCTGCGCGACGGGCCGCAGAACCTGCTCGATGCCGTGACGCTGGCGCGCGAGCCGGGCGCGCGCGGTGTGATGGCAGTGCTGGCTGGCACGGTGCATTCGGCCTTCGACGTGCGCAAGGTGCACAGCTACCGCGTCGATGCCTTCGGCTCGGGCGATGCCGGCGTGCTCGCGCGGATCGAGGAGGGGCGTGTTCGTCGCCTGCGCGAGTGGCCCGCGGGCGAGCCGCTCGGGCTCGACCTCGCCGGACGCGGATGGCCGTGGGTCGAGATCGTGAGCAGCCATGCCGGGGCACGGCCGGAGGGTGTGCAGGCGCTCGTCGCGGCCGGGGTGAAGGGCTTCGTCGTTGCGGGTACACCGGCAACGGCAGCCTGCATCACGCGCTGGAAGCGGCGCTGCTCGCGGCGCAGACCGCCGGCGTGATCGTCTGGCGCAGCACACGTTGCCTCGACGGCCCGGTGCAGGCCAAGCCCGGCGATCGCCTGCCCTCGGCGGGCACGCTCACGCCGGTGCAGGCGCGCATCGAGCTGATGTTCCAGCTGATGCGTACCTGAGGGCGGTCTCAGACCACCGTCAGCGTCACGTCGATGTTGCCGCGGGTGGCGTTCGAGTAGGGGCAGACCTTGTGCGCGGCGTCGACCAGCGCCTGCGTGTCTTCCTTGCTCCAGCCCGGCACGCTGATCTGCATCGCCACCTGGATGCCGAAGCCGGCCGGGATCGGGCCGATGCCCACCTCGGCGGTGATCGAGGCATCCGCCGGCACCGTCTTCTTCTGCTGGCCGGCGACGAACTTCATCGCGCCCATGAAGCAGGCCGAGTAGCCCGCGGCGAACAGCTGCTCGGGGTTGGTGCCGTTGCCGTTGCCGCCGAACTCCTTGGGCGGCGCCAGCGTGACGCTCAGCTTGCCGTCGTCGGACTTCGACGAGCCCTCGCGGCCGCCGGTGGTGGTTGCCTTCGCGGTGTAGATGATCTTCTCGAGTGCCATGGATGACTCCTTCAGGCGGGTTGGACGAGGGGTCGGGCGTCGACCAGCTGCGTGCGCAGCTGCTGCAGACGCTCGGTGAGGGAAATCAGTTCGTCGGCCGTGCAGCCCGTGGCCGCGGCCAGCGCTCGGCACGGCCTGGGCGCGGCGCCGCAAGGCGCGGCCCTCGGGCGTGAGGCTGACGATCACGCGGCGTTCGTCGGCCGCATCACGCGCGCGCGCCACCCAGCCGGCGGCTTCCATGCGCTTGAGCAGCGGCGTCAGCGTGCCGGAGTCGAGGAACAGGCGCTCGCCGAGTTCGTTGACGGCCAGGCCGTCGCGCTCCCACAGCACCATCAGCACGAGGTATTGCGGGTAGGTCAGGCCGAGCGGATCGAGCAGCGGCTTGTAGACCTTGTTCATCGCCAGCGAAGCGGAATACAGCGCGAAGCAGAGTTGCTTGTCGAGCTGAAGCCAGTCGAGGTCTCGGGTTGCCATGGGCCGGACTGTACTTAAAAGCGCACAATTAAATTGCGCACAATGTAATGACCCGGCGCCGCAAAGGGGCAATGGCAGCGGCCCGCCTCAGGCCGCCGCGCCCAGCTCGTCGATGCGGGTGGAGAGCTCCAGCCAGCGACCCTCGAGCCGCTCGATGTCCTCGTTGACCGCCTTCAGCCGCTTGCCGGCCTCGGCGATCTGCTCGGGCGTGAGGGACGCATCGGCGAAGGATGCCTCGAGCTTCTCGCGCTCGGCGAACAGCACGCCGAGCCTGTGGTCGGTCAGCGTCAGTTCCTTCTTCAGCGGCTTGATCTCGTCGGCGCGCGCCTGCCGCGCGGCGGCGGCGGCCTTGCGGTCTTCCTTGCGGTTGCCGGCCGGGGCCGCTTCCTCGCGGACCTTGCGCGATTGCTCCGACGCGGCCTTCGAGGCCTCGCGCGATTGATCGAGCAGCCAACGCTGGTAGTCGTCGAGATCACCGTCGAAGGGCTTGAGTGCGCCGCCAGCTACCAGCCAGAACTCGTCGCAGACCTCGCGCAGCAGCGCACGGTCGTGACTCACGAGCATCACGCTGCCCTCGAACTCGTTGAGCGCCATCGACAGCGCCTCGCGTGTGCTCAGGTCGAGGTGGTTGGTCGGCTCGTCGAGCAGCAGCAGATTGGGGCGCTGCCAGACCAGCATCGCCAGCACCAGCCGCGCCTTCTCGCCGCCGGACATCGTGCCCACCGCCTGCGTGACCATGTCGCCGGTGAATCGGAAGGAGCCGAGGAAGTCGCGCAATTCCTGCTCGCGGGCCGGCGGGCCGACGTCCCGCGCCAGCCGGATCATGTGCATCAGCGGGCCGTCGGCGGGCGAGAGCAGGTCGAGCTCCTGCTGCGCGAAGTAGCCGATCGCCGTGCCCTTGCCCTCGGTCATCGTGCCGGCCAGCGGCGCGAGTTCGTGGGCCACCGTCTTCACGAAGGTCGACTTGCCCTGGCCGTTGGCGCCGAGGATGCCGATGCGCTGGCCGGCCAGCACCGAGCGCTCGATGCCGCGCACGATGGTGGTCTCGCGGCCGCCATCGCTGCGGTAGCCGCAGTCGAGGTCCGACAGCGCCAGCATCGGATTCGGCAGCGACAGCGGCTCGCGGAACTCGAACTGGAAGTCGCCGGCGGTCAGCACCGGCGCCAGCTTCTCCATGCGCGCCAGCGCCTTCACGCGGCTCTGCGCCTGCTTGGCCTTGCTGGCCTTGGCCTTGAAGCGATCGATGAACTTCTGCAGGTGGGCGATGCGCTCCTGCTGCTTGGCGTAGCTGGCCTGCTGCAGCGCCATGCGCTCGGCGCGCATCTCCTCGAAGGCGGTGTAGTTGCCGCCGTAGCGCGTGAGCTTGGCGTTGTCCAGGTGCAGCGTGACCTGTGTGATCGCGTCGAGAAACTCGCGGTCATGGCTGATGACGATCAGCATGCCGGGGTAGCGCTTCAGCAGGCCTCCAGCCAGACCAGCGCGTCGAGGTCGAGGTGGTTGGTCGGCTCGTCGAGCAGCATCAGCTCGGCCGGGCACATCAGCGCACGCGCCAGCTGCAGCCGCATGCGCCAGCCGCCCGAGAAGCTGTTCACTGGCGCGTCGAGCTGCTCGCTGCGGAAGCCCAGGCCCATCAGCATCGCCTGTGCCCGCGCCCGCGCATCGAAGCCGCCGGCATCCTGGATCGCGTGGTGCGCCTCGGCGATGGCGTGGCCATCGTCGGCGGCCTCGGCTTGCGCCGGGCGTTCCTGAGCGAGGCGCAGCGGCGTGTCGCCGGCGAGCACGAAGTCGGTCGCGCCTTCGGCGGTCTCGGGCATGTCCTGCGCCACCTCGGCCATGCCGCCGGGCTGCTGCCAGCGTGGCGGCATCTGCACCTCTCCGCCGTCGGCCTGCAGCTTGCCCGCCAGCAGCGCGAAGAGCGACGACTTGCCGGCGCCGTTGCGGCCGACCGTGCCGATCTTCTCGCCCGGCTGCAGCGTGACGCCGGTGTGCTCCAGCACCAGCTTGACGCCGCGGCGCAGCGAGATGTCGTTGAGCACCAGCATCGCTTCAGCCCTGCATGCGCTTGGCGAGCTTGACCAGCGCCTCGCGCGTCATCAGCAGCACCTCGTCGTCGCCGGCGCTGGTCGGCAGCCGGGCGACTTCCGCCTTCGGGAAGGCGCGCTCGAAGTGGCGGCGCTCATGGCCGATCTCCAGCACCAGCACGCCGATCTCGCTGAGCTGCCGCGGCGCGTCGCGCAGGATGCGGCGCACGAGGTCCATGCCGTCCTCGCCACCGGCCAGCGCGATCTCGGGTTCGGCGCGGTACTCGGCCGGCAGCGCCGCCATGCTCTGCGCATTGACGTAGGGCGGGTTGCAGACGATCAGGTCGTAGGGGCCTTGCGCGGCGTCGAGCAGATCCGACTTGAACAGCCGGATGCGCTGGCCCAGCTGGTGCCTGTCGACATTGATTCGCGCCACCGCCAGCGCGTCGTCGGAGATGTCGCAGGCATCGACCTCGACTTCCGGATAGGCCATCGCCGCGATCACCGCGAGGCTGCCATTGCCGGTGCACAGGTCGACCACGCGCTTCGTCTGGTCGGACAGCCACGCATCCAGCGTGCCTTCGCCTTCGCCATCAGCGAGCAGTTCGGCGATGAAGGAGCGCGGCACGATCACCCGCTCGTCGACGTAGAAGGGCACGTTCTGCAGCCAGGCTTCCTTGGTCAGGTAGGCGGCCGGCTTTCGCGTCTCGATGCGTTGGCCGACCAGCGCCACGGCCTTGGCCTCGTCCTCGGCCGCCACCTCGCGCTGCGCGCGCTCCTCCAGCGCATCGAGCGGCAGGCCGAGAGCGAACAGCACCAGCCAGGCCGCTTCGTCGAAGGCATTGGTGGTGCCGTGGCCAAACGAAACGCCCGCCTGTTTGAGGCGGGCGCTTTGCGCGTGGATCAGGTCGATGAGCTTCATGTGAGCAGGTTCTCCAGCGTGCGCCGGTAGATGTTCTTCAGCGGCTCGAGGCTGGCGACCTCGACCCATTCGTCGATCTTGTGGATGCTGGCATTCAGCGGCCCGAACTCGATCACCTGCGGGCAGATCTTCGCGATGAAGCGGCCGTCGGAGGTGCCGCCGGTGGTGGAGAGTTCGGTGGTGAGGCCGGTCTCGGCGCGGATCGCGGCGCCGAGGGCTTCGCTCAGTGTGCCCACCGGCGTGAGGAAGGGTTCGCCGCCGAGCGTCCAGTCGAGCGTGTAGTCCAGGCCGTGGCGATCGAGCACGGCATGCACGCGCTGCTTCAGCGACTCCGGCGTGGCCTCCGTGGAGAAGCGGAAGTTGAAATCGACCACCAGCGCGCCCGGGATCACGTTAGTCGCGCCGGTGCCGGCGTGGATGTTCGACATCTGCCAGCTTGTCGGCGGGAAGTAGGCATTGCCACGGTCCCACTCGATGGCCGCGAGCTCGGCCAGCGCCGGCGCGGCCAAGTGGATCGGGTTCTTCGCTAGGTGCGGATAGGCGATGTGGCCCTGCACGCCCTTGACGGTCAGCTTGCCCGACAGCGAGCCGCGGCGGCCGTTCTTGACCATGTCGCCGAGGCGATCCACCGAGGTCGGCTCGCCGACGATGCAGGCATCCAGACGCGTGCCCCGCGCCTTCAGCCACTCGACCACCTTCACCGTCCCGTCGTTGGCCGGGCCCTCCTCGTCGCTGGTCAGCAGGAAGGCCAGCGAGCCGCGGTGCGCGGGTGCGCCGCGAGAAACTCCTCGGTGGCTACCACCATCGCGGCCAGCGAACTCTTCATGTCGGCGGCACCGCGGCCGTAGAGCCGGCCCTCGCGGTGCGTGGGGACGAACGGATCGCTGTGCCACTGCTCCAGCGGCCCCGTCGGCACCACGTCGGTGTGGCCGGCGAACGCCAGCAGCGGCGCGGCCGCATCACTGCCGCGGCGCACCGCCCACAGGTTGGTGACGCGGAAGTTCTCCGGCCCGCTGACGATCGTCTCGAACGAGAAGCCCAGCGGCAGCAGCCGCTCGCGGATGATCTGCTGGCAGCCGCCGTCGTCGGGCGTCACCGAGCGGCAGGCGATCAGCTGTTCGGTCAGGTGCAGCGTGCGGTTCGTCATCCGGCAGCGGTCGCGCTCAAGGGCGCAGCAGGCCCGACATCGTGCTCGACTCTTCGCGCACGTCGAGCTGGATGTCGGTGAAGGTCGGCTGGTCGTCCTGCTCTTCCTTCTTCGGCTGGATGCGCGACACCGGCGACATGTCGTTCTGCAGGCGCCACATCAGGTTGGTCGGCGAATCGGCGTAGGCCGGGCCTTCGTCGCGGGTGATCATGTCGGTGGTGATCAGGCGGGCGAGATCCTGCTCGAAGGTCTGCGAGCCTTCGGCCAGCGACTTCTCCATCGCTTCCTTCACGCCGGTGAAGTCTCCCTGTTCGATCAGCTCGGACACCAGCTTGGTGTTGAGCATCACCTCCACCGCCGGCACGCGGCCGCCCGAGACCGCACGCACCAGGCGCTGCGAGATGACCGCCTTCAGGCCGGCGGCCAGGTCGGCCAGCAGGGCAGGGCGCGCTTCCGGCGTGTAGAACGACAGGATCCGGCCCAGCGCGTGGTACGAGTTGTTGGCGTGCAGCGTCGACAGCACGAGATGGCCCGACAGCGCATACGAGATCGCCGAGGTCATGGTCTCGCGGTCGCGGATCTCGCCGATCATGATGCAGTCCGGCGCCTGGCGCAGCGCGTTCTTCAGGCCGACCTGCAGCGTGTTGGTGTCGCGGCCCACCTCGCGCTGGTTGACCACCGACTTCTTGTTCGAGAACAGGAACTCGATCGGATCCTCGATGGTGAGGATGTGGCCGGCCATCTGCTGGTTGCGCTGCTCGAGCATGGCCGCCAGCGTCGTGCTCTTGCCGGTGCCGGTGGCGCCGACCATGAGGATCAGGCCGCGCTTCTCGAGGATCAGCGTATTCAGGATCGGCGGGACGTTCAGGCTCTCCAGCGTCGGGATCACCACCGGAATGCAGCGGAACACCGCGGCCACCGAGCCACGCTGCTTGAAGCCCGACAGGCGGAAGCTGCCGACGCCCGGCAGGCCGACGCTCATGTTGAGCTCGCCGGTGTCGTCGAGCTCCTCGAGCTGGCTGGGTGTCAGCAGTTCTGCCAGCAGCTGGCGCGGCTGGGAGTGCGTCAGCGGCTGATCGGAGAGCTGCAGCAGTTGCCCGTTGATCTTGATGAGGATCGGCGAATTGGCCGACAGGTACACGTCCGACGCATTCTTCTCCGCCATCAGGCGAAGCACGCGCTCCATGTTGCCGCCACCGCTCATGCCGATCCTCCCGTGGTTGTGGTTCGTACGCTGCTCAGGCGCGCAGCAGGTCGTTGATGCTGGTCTTGCTGCGCGTCTGGGCGTCCACGCGCTTGACGATGATCGCCGCGTACATGCTGTAGTCCTGGCCGGCCGCGGTCTTCTTCGGCAGGTTGCCGCTGACCACCACCGAGCCGCTGGGCACGCGGCCGTAGCTGATCTCGCCGGTCTCGCGGTTGAACAGCGGCGTGCTCTGGCCGATGTACACGCCCATGCCAAGCACCGAGTTCTCCTCGACGATCACGCCTTCCACCACTTCCGAGCGCGCGCCGATGAAGCAGTTGTCCTCGATGACGGTCGGGTTGGCCTGCAGCGGCTCGAGCACGCCGCCGATGCCGACGCCGCCCGACAGGTGCACGTTCTTGCCGATCTGCGCGCACGAACCCACCGTGGCCCAGGTGTCGACCATCGTGCCTTCGTCGACGTAGGCGCCGATGTTCACGTAGCTGGGCATCAGCACGACGTTCTTCGCGAGATAGGCGCCGCGGCGGGCGACCGCCGGCGGCACCACGCGGATGCCGGTGGCGCGCATCGCGTCTTCGCTGACGTGGCCGAACTTGGTGGGGACCTTGTCGAAGAAGCTCAGGTCACCGGCACGCATCACTGGTTGTCGTTCAGCCGGAAGGAGAGCAGCACCGCCTTCTTGATCCACTGGTTGACGGTCCACTGGCCCACGCCGTGGCGCTCCGCCACGCGAAGCCGGCCGGCGTTCAGGTCGGCGATCACGTGCTCGACGGCCTCGCGCACCTCGGGGCTGTTGATCGCCGAGATGGTGGCGCGGTTCTCCCATGCGGCGTCGATGATGTTCTGCAGTGGTTGGGTCATGGCTCAGCGGGCTTGGATGAAGGAAACGATGCGGTGGGCGGCTTCGAGGCACTCGTCGACACCGGCCACGAGCGCCATGCGGATCCGCCCGGCGCCGGGATTGATGCCGCCCGATTCGCGGGCGAGCAGGCTGCCGGGCAGCACCGCCACATTGTATTGAGCGAGCAACTGGAGCGCGAAGGCTACGTCGTCGTCGCCCGGCACGCGCGCCCAGAGGTAGAAGCCGGCATCGGGCAGCGCGACATCCATCACGCCGGCCAGCAGCGGCGTCACCCGCCAAACTTGGTGCGGTAGAGGTTGCGGTTGTCGACGACATGCGCCTCGTCGTTCCACGCGGCGATGCTGGCCGCCTGCACCACCGGGCTCATCGCACTGCCGTGGTAAGTGCGGTAGAGCAGGAACTGCTTGAGGATGGCCGCATCGCCCGCGACGAAGCCCGAGCGCATGCCCGGCACGTTGGAGCGCTTCGAGAGACTGGTCAGCGCGACCAGGTTGCGGAAGTCGCGCCGGCCGAGCTGCAGCGCGGCCTCCAGGCCGCCCAGCGGCGGCTCGTCGCGGAAGTAGATCTCCGAGTAGCACTCGTCGGACGCGATCACGAAGCCGTGCCGGTCGCTCAACTCGAAGAGCGTCTTCCACTCGGCCAGCGGCATCACCGCGCCGGTCGGGTTGCCGGGCGAGCAGACGTACAGCAGCTGCGTGCGCGCCCAGACCGCGTCGGGCACGCTGGCCCAGTCCGGCGCGAAGTTGCGCGCCGGGTCGCTGTTGGCGTAGTGCGGCTGCGCGCCGGCCAGCAGCGCCGCGCCTTCGTAGATCTGATAGAAGGGATTGGGGCAGACGACGGTCGCGCCCGGCCCGGTCGGATCGATCACCGTCTGCGCCAGCGCGAACAGCGCCTCCCGCGAGCCGTTGACCGGCAGCACCTGCGTGGCCGCATCGAGCGTCACGCCGTAGCGGCGCTGCACCCAGGCGGCGCAGGCCTCGCGCAGCTTCGGCTCGCCGGCAGTGGCCGGGTAGCTGGCCAGTCCGGCGAGGTTGTCGGTCAGCGCGCGCTTGATCAGTTCGGGCGTGGCGTGCTTGGGCTCGCCGATGCCCAGGCTGATCGGCCGGTATGTGGGATTGGGCGTGATGCCGCGCGTCAGCTCGCGCAGGCGCTCGAAGGGGTAGGGGTGCAGTCGCGCGAGCAGCGGGTTCATAGCAGGCCGGTCTCGGCCGCGTGGGCCGGCAGGTCGACGCGCGGCTGTGGCTTCCAGCCCTTCTTGCGGTGCTCGGCGACGACATTCGTATAGATGCCCCCGCGCACGTACCACTTGGCCGTGATGCGCACGAAGCGCGGCGCCGTCGCCTTCACGATGTCGTCGAGGATGGTGTTGGTCACCTTCTCGTGAAACGCGCCCTCGTTTCGGTAGCTCCAGAAATACATCTTCAGGCTCTTCAGCTCCACGCAGAGCTTGTCCGCGATCATGTCGATCGTGAAGTGCGCGAAATCGGGCTGCCCGGTCAGCGGGCAGTGGCAGGTGAACTCCGGCACCTGGAACTGGATGACGTAGTCACGCTCCGGCGCGGGGTTCGGGAAGACGTGCAGTTCCTTGCTCGGCGCGCTCGGCGGATTGGGCGGCATCGGGCGCTCTTTGAGCGGCGGCTGGGCGGGCGACTTCTTGGCCATGGCGGACACGTCTGGAGAGGGTTGCAGAGCTTGGCAGAGGGGCCGCGATGCTATCATCCCGCCCCGAAGAGAGCCCGCGTCAACGCGGGTTTTCTCATATGAATCAAGCACTTGGCGAAAGGTCGATGCACCTCGACGCCGGGCAACACCCCGCTCTCCCATGCGCCTGAACTCGATCAAGCTCTCCGGCTTCAAGTCGTTCGCCGAGCCGACCAACTTCCAGCTGCCCGGGCAGCTGGTCGGCGTGGTCGGGCCCAACGGCTGCGGCAAGTCGAACATCATGGATGCCGTGCGCTGGGTGCTCGGCGAGAGCAAGGCCAGCGAGCTGCGCGGCGAGTCGATGCAGGACGTGATCTTCAACGGCTCGGGCAACCGCAAGCCGGCAAGCCGCGCCAGCGTCGAACTCGTCTTCGACAACAGCGATGCGCGCGCCGGCGGCCAGTGGAACCAGTTCACCGAGATCGCGGTGAAACGCGTGCTGACGCGTGACGGCACCAGCAGCTACTACATCAACAACCAGCCGGTGCGCCGCCGCGACGTGCAGGACGTCTTCCTCGGCACCGGCCTGGGCCCGCGCGCCTACGCCATCATCGGCCAGGGCACGATCAGCCGCATCATCGAATCCAAGCCCGAGGAGCTGCGCCTGTTCCTCGAGGAAGCCGCCGGCGTCTCGAAATACAAGGAGCGCCGCCGCGAGACCGAGAACCGCCTCAAGGATACGCGCGAGAACCTGACCCGCGTGGAAGACATCCTTCGCGAGCTGACCAGCAACCTCGACAAGCTGGAGAAGCAGGCCGAGGTGGCCACGCAGTACCGCACGCTGCAGCAAAGCGGCGAGCTAAAAGCTGCACCAGCTGTGGTTCCTGAAGCACCGCGATGCGGCGAGCGAGGAAGAGCGCGTCAAGAAGGCCGTGCTCGAAGCGACCAATGCGCTCGAAGCGCGCCCGGCCGAGCTGCGCCATGGCGAAGCCGAGCTGGAGACGATCCGCCGGGCGCACTACGCCGCCAGCGACGAGCTGCACAGCGCGCAGGGGCTGCTGGCCGAAGCCGCGCTGGAGGTGAGCCGGCTGGAAGAGCGCATTCGCTACGTGGTGGAAGGCCGTGCGCGCGTCGAGCAGCGCCCGGCCGAGCTGAAGGCCAGCAGCGAGCAGTGGGAAGAACGCCGGCAGCAGGCCGACGACGAGCTGGGCCAGATCGCCGAGCAGATCGCCGCCGCCGAGGAACAGAGCGAAGTGCTGGCCGCGCAGGCCGAGGAGCAGTCGGGCCAGCTGCCGAGCTTCGAAGACGCCGTGCGCGCCGCGCAGGCCAGGAGCAACGAGCAGCGCAACGTGGTGGCGCAGGTGCAGCAGCAGATCCAGCTGCTGGCCGCCGAGAGCCGCAACATCGACGAGCAGCGCCGCCAGTTCAACACCCGCCGCGAACGGCTGACCAGCGAGAAGCAGCAGCTCGCCGCGCCCGACACGGCGCGCCGGCCGAGCTGAAGACCAGCTTCGCCGCCGCCGAGGAAGCGCAGGGCGTGGCCGACGCGCGCCTGCACGAGCTGCAGGAACAGGTGCCCGCGCTCGACGACGAGCGCCGCGCCAAGCAGGAGCAGGTGAACGCCGAATCGGCGAAGCACTCGGATCTCTCGGCGCGCCTCGAAAGCGCTACGCGCGCTGCAGGAGAAGGTGCAGACCGAGGGCAAGCTCAAGCCCTGGCTGGCCAAGCACGGCCTCGAAGGCCTGCAGGGCCTGTGGACCAAGGTGCACATCGAGGCCGGCTGGGAAACGGCGCTGGAATCGGCGCTGCGCGAACGGCTCAACGCGCTGGAAGTCGGCCGCATCGAGACCGTGCGCGCCTTCGCCGACGATGCGCCGCCGGCCAAGCTGGCCTTCTACACGCCGCCGATTGCGGCCATCGCCAATACGCACCAGACGCTGCCGCGCCTGAGCGATCTGCTGCGCCTGGGCGATGCCGGCCTGAAGGCGCTGCTCAATGACTGGCTGGAAGGCGTCTACACCGCCGCCAGCATCGAGGAAGCACTGGCCAACCGCGGCAAGCTCACCCACGGCGAAGTGATCATGACCCGCGAGGGCCACCAGATCAGCCAGTTCGCCGTGGCCTTCTATGCGCCCGATTCCGAGCAGGCCGGCATGCTGGCGCGTGCCCAGGAGATCGAGAACCTGGAGCGCCAGCAGCGCGCAGTCGCTGATCGCCGAGGAGTCGCGCAGCGCGCT
The DNA here is from genome assembly GCA_007994965.1 of Piscinibacter aquaticus. Classification (GTDB taxonomy): domain Bacteria; phylum Pseudomonadota; class Gammaproteobacteria; order Burkholderiales; family Burkholderiaceae_C; genus Piscinibacter; species Piscinibacter aquaticus. The sequence goes on from VOPW01000001.1 coordinate 1,403,244, forward strand.
GGTGCGCGCCGAGGCCGCCTACACCGACGCGTCGCAGCGGCTGACCACCGCGCGCCGCGACGCTGCCGAGGCGCAGACGCGTGCCCACCAGCTGCAGGTGGAACTGCTGCGCCTGTCGCAACTGGCCGAGCAGACCAGCACCCGCCGCGCGCAGCTCGACGAGGAACTGGCCGAGCTCGACGCGCAGCTCGAGGACCTGAACGAGCGCCGCGCCACCGGCGAGGCGAAGTTCGAAGAGCTCGACATGCAGCTCGCGACCACGCAGGAGCGCCATGCCGAGCTCGACGAAGGCGTGATCAATGCCGAGCGCAAGCTGGCCGATGCGCGCGAGCAGCTGCGTGCGCTGGAGCGGCAGAGCCAGGAGGCGCAGTTCCAGGCGCGCTCGCTGGCAGCGCGGCGCGGCGAACTGCAGCGCGGCATCGAGACCGCGGTGCAGCAGGTGGCGGCCAACGAGGCTTCCGCCCAGCAGCTCACCGAAGAGCTGGAACGGCTGACCGACGCCGCCGCGCAGGCCGGCCTGCAAACCGCACTGGCCCTGAAGCTGGAGCGCGAGGCCGCGCTCGGCGCCAAGCGCAGCGAATACGACGACCTGACGCTGCGCATGCGCCGCTCGGAAGAGCAGCGCCTGCAGCACGAGCAGAGCCTGCAGCCGCTGCGCGAGCGCATCACCAAGCTGCAGCTGGAGGAGCAGGCCGCCCAGCTCGGCGGCGCGCAGTACCTCGAGCAGCTCACCGCCGCGCAGGTCGATCTGGAAGCGCTGGCGAAGAACATCGAGGAGAACGGCGTCAAGCTCTACGGCCTGCAAGGCGAGATCGACCGCATCAACCGCGAGATCAATGCGCTGGGCGCGGTGAACCTCGCCGCGCTCGACGAGCTGACCGCAGCGCGCGAGCGCAAGACCTTCCTCGATGCGCAGAACGCCGACCTGACCGACGCGATCAAGACGCTGGAAGACGCGATCCACAAGATCGACCTGGAAACGCGCGACCTGCTGGGCAGCACCTTCAACCAGGTCAACGAGCATTTCGGCCGCATGTTCCCCAGCCTGTTCGGCGGCGGCCAAGCTGTTGGTGATGACCGGCGACGAGATCCTCGACGCCGGCGTGCAGGTGATGGCCCAGCCGCCCGGCAAGAAGAACAGCACCATCCATCTGCTCTCCGGCGGCGAGAAGGCGCTGACCGCGATCGCGCTGGTGTTCGCGATCTTCCAGCTCAACCCGGCGCCGTTCTGTCTGCTCGACGAGGTGGACGCGCCGCTGGACGACGCCAACACCGAGCGCTACGCCAAGCTGGTGAAGGAAATGGCCAGCGGCACGCAGTTCCTCTTCATCAGCCACAACAAGATCGCGATGGAGATGGCCGAGCAGCTGATCGGCGTGACCATGCAGGAGCAGGGCGTCTCGCGCATCGTGGCGGTGGACATGGAAGCCGCCGTCAGCATGGCGGAAGCCGCTTGAGGTTCGGCGCATGAGCCTGACCGTCGCGCTCGCCCTCTTCGGTGTGGCGGTGCTGGCGGCGATGGCCGCGCACCTGTGGTGGCAGGGCCGCCGCGCAGCCTCGGCGCGTGCTGGAGGCGAAGCCGGCCGAGCCGGCGGTGGAGCCCAGCTTCGACGCGCCGGTGGAGGCGCTGCCGGCGGACGCCGCGACCCCGGAGCTGCGCCAGCCGCGCCGCCTGCAGCCCAGGCTCGATGCGCTGATCGACGCGATCGCCACGCTGAGCATCGAGGTGCAGATCAGCGGCGAGATGGCGCTGTCGCACCTGCCGCCCTCGCATCGCGCAGGCAGCAAGCCCTTCTTCATCGAGGGCTGGAACGTCTTCACGAAGGAGTGGAGACGCCCGCCGCCGGCCAGCGCTACAGCGAATTCCAGGCCGGCGTGCAGCTGGCCAACCGCGGCGGCGCGCTCAACGAGATCGAATACTCCGAGTTCGTGCAGAAGGTCGAGGCCTTTGCCGAGGGCATCGGCGCGATGGCCGACTTCCCGGACATGCTGGAGGTGGTGGCGCGCCCGCGAACTCGATGCCTTCGCCAGCGAGCACGATGCGCAACTGGCGGTGCACCTGCGCTCGCGTTCGGTGGCCTGGAGCGTCGGCTTCATCCAGCAGCATGCGGCGCGGCACGGCTTCGTGCCCGGCATGGGCGCGGGTCGCCTCGTGCTGCCGGGTTCCGACGAAGGCGCGCCGCCGGTGCTCACCCTGTCGTTCGATACGCAGGCGGCGCTGGCCGACGACCCCAACCAGTCGGCGCTGCGCGACATCACGCTGAGCTTCGACGTGCCGCAGACCGACCCGGCCGGCGAACCCTTCATCGCTGGCAGGCCAGCGCGCAGGCGCTGTCGCTGGGCATGGATGCGGCCATCGTCGACGACAACGGCAACCCGCTCGCGCCGGAGAGCTTCGCGATCATCGGCGGCGAGCTGACCTCTCTGTACCGGGGCGCTGGAAGCCCGCGGTCTTCCGGCGGGCTCGGCGGCGGCGCGGCGCCTGTTCAGCTGAAGGCGGAGTGCTCGCCGACAATCGTGGCATGAGCCCGAATGATCTCGCCCGGCGCGCTGCCGAACTGCGCGCCGCGCTTCACCGACACGCCCATCTGTACTACGTGCTCGACGCACCGGAGATCCCCGATGCAGAGTACGACCGGCTGTTCCGCGAGCTGCAGGCACTCGAAGCTGCGCACCCCGAGCTGCTGACGCCCGATTCGCCGACGCAGCGCGTGCTCGGCCAGGTGCTGCCCGGGCTGATGCCGGTGAGGCACACCGTGCCGATGCTGTCGATCCGCACCGAGACCGACACCGAGGCCAGCGGCGCGATCGCCTTCGATGCGCGCGTGCGCCGCGAGCTGGGGCTGGCGGAGAGCGACCCGCCCGTGGAGTACGCCGCCGAGCTGAAGTTCGACGGCACGGCCATCAACCTGCGTTACGAGCGCGGCGTGCTCGTGCAGGCCGCCACGCGCGGCGATGGCGAGACCGGCGAAGACGTGACGCACAACATCCGCACCATCGGCCAGATTCCGCTGCGGCTGATGGGCGGTGACGCGGACATGCCGCCCGTCATCGAGATCCGCGGCGAGGTCTACATGCGCCGCGACGACTTCGAGCGCCTCAACGAGCGCCAGCGAGAGAAGGGCGGCAAGACCTTCATCAACCCGCGCAATACCGCCGCCGGCGCGGTGCGCCAGCTCGACAACCGCTCGCTCGCCGACAAGAAGCTGAGCTTCTATGCCTACGGCCTCGGCGACGTGCAGGGCTGGGAGACTCCGGCCACGCACAGCGCCACGCTCGATGCAATTGCCGCCTTCGGCCTGCCGGTCAACGCCGAACGTGCGGTGGTGCAGGGTTCGGCCGGGCTGGCGGAGTTCCACCAGCGCGTGGCGGCGCGACGCGACGCGCTGCCCTTCGACATCGACGGCGTCGTCTACAAGGTCAATTCGCGCGCTGCAGCAGCGTCTCGGTTTCGTGTCGCGCGAGCCGCGCTGGGCGGTGGCGCACAAGTACCCGGCGCAGGAGCAGATGACGGTGCTGCGCGACATCGACATCCAGGTCGGCCGAACCGGCAAGCTCACGCCGGTGGCCAAGCTGGAGCCGGTGTTCGTCGGCGGCACGACGGTCAGCAACGCGACGCTGCACAACGAGGACGAAACGCGCCGCAAGGACGTGCGCATCGGCGACACCGTGATCGTGCGCCGTGCCGGCGACGTGATTCCCGAGGTGGTGGGCGTGGTGATGGAGCGCCGGCCGGCCGATGTCGGCGAACCCTTCGACCTGTACCAGCGCCTGGGCGGCAAGTGCCCGGTGTGCGGCAGCGACATCGCGCGCGAGGAGGGCGAGGTCGACTGGCGTTGCAGCGGTGGCCTGTTCTGCCCGGCGCAGCGCAAGCAGGCCATCCTGCACTTCGCGCAGCGCCGCGCGCTGGACATCGAGGGCCTGGGTGACAAGCTGGTCGATCAGCTGGTCGACGCCGGCATCGTGCGCACGCTGCCCGAGCTGTATACGCTGGGCCGGCCAAGCTGAGCGCGCTGGAGCGCATGGGCGAGAAGAGCGCGGCCAATCTGCTGGCCAACCTGGAGAAGGGCAGCGCACGACGCTGGCGCGCTTTCTCTATGGCCTCGGCATCCGCCATGTCGGCGAGACCACGGCGAAGGACCGGCCAAGCACTTCGGCGGCATCGACCGCGTGATGGACGCCAGCGTCGAACAGCTGCTCGAAGTGAACGACGTCGGCCCGGTAGTGGCGCAGAGCATCCGCACCTTCTTCGACCAGCCGCACAACCGCGAAGTGGTGGAGCAGCTGCGCGCGGTGGGCGTGCAGTGGGACGAGCACGACGGCCACCGCCCCGACGCGGCCGCGCTGCCGCTGACCGGCAAGACGCTGGTGCTGACCGGCACGCTGCCGACGCTGGCGCGGGAAGAGGCCAAGGAGCTGATCGAGGCGGCGGGCGGCAAGGTCAGCGGCTCGGTCTCGAAGAAGACGCACTACGTGGTCGCTGGTGAGGAAGCCGGCAGCAAGCTGGACAAGGCGCGCGAGCTGGGCGTGCCCGTGCTCGACGAAGCCGGGCTGCGCGCGCTGCTCGAAGGCGGTGCGGCATGAGCGGGCCCGACTGGCTGGAGGCGTTGCGCCAGCGCGCCGCGCAACCGCCGCTGCGCCCGCGCGAGCCGCTGCGGCTGGGCCGCGCCGAGATCGGCTCGATCGAGCCGGCGATGGGGCGAGCGCATGGTGGCCGACGGCCTGCCGCTGCGCCACGAGGCGGGCGCACGGCAGATCGGCTCGCACGACGACGAGGCGCTGGCCGAGCTGGCGCACTGGCTGCGCGAGCAGGGCTCGCCGGCCGCTGGCGCGATGAATTGCTGCCGGTGACCGACGTGGAGGGCACGCCGCACGGCGCGATCGAACGCGCCGCCGTGCGCCCGCTGGGCATCACGACGCATGCGGTGCACTGGTCGGTCGGCATGCCGATGGGCGCTTCTGGGTGCAGCAGCGCGCCTGGGACAAGGCCACCGACCCGGGCCTGGGGGACACGCTGGTCGGCGGGCTGATGGCGGCCGACGAATCGGTGCGCGAGACGCTGGCGCGCGAGACCTGGGAAGAGGCCGGGCTTCGCCTGGAAGAACTCGATGCGCTGCAGCCGCTGGGCCACCTGCAGATCCGCCGCCCGGTGACAGAGGGCTACATGGTCGAGCGCGCCGTGCTGTTCCAGGCCGTGCTGCCGCGCAGCCTGGCGCCGCAGAACCAGGACGGCGAGGTGCAGGGCTTTGCCTGCATCACGGCCGACGAACTGCGCGAAGGTCTCGCCGCGGGCCGCTTCACGTTGGAAGCGGCGCTGATCCACGCCCACGCGCTGGAGGTGGACGAGCAGCGCTGAGCGGCGCCGGGTTCAGGCCGGGCGCAGCGCCATCACGCCGGCCACCACCAGCGCGGTTCCGGCGGCGCGCAGTGGGCCGAAGCCTTCCTTCAGCCACAGCGCGCCAAGCGCCGCGGCGAACAGCACCGAGGTCTCGCGCAGCGCGGCCACCACCGCCACCGGCGCCTGCGTCATCGCCCACAGCGCGATGGCGTAGGAGCCGAACGAGGCCGCGGTGCCGACCAATGCCAGCTTCCAGCGTTCGCCATGTGTGCGAGCGTGGCCGCGAAGTCGGCGCGGCGCCGCCACAGCACGAGCGCGAGAAAGGGCACGCCCTCGAAGACGAACAGCGTGGCCACGTAGCTGGCGGCGTTGCCGGCAGCACGCACGCCCAGGCCGTCGATCAAGGTGTACAGCGCGATGATCGCCGCATTGGCCAGTGCATAGCGCAGCGCCTTGCCCGGATGGCCGCCCGTGGCGCTGCGCGACAGGCCGATGGCCAGCACGCCGGCACTGACGGCCAGCACACCGGCCCAGGCGGTGGGCGAAAGCGGCTCGCCCACCACCGCGGCGCTCGCCAGCGCCACCAGCAGCGGTGCGCTGCCGCGCATCACCGGGTAGGTCAGGCCCAGGTCACCATGCCGGTAGGCGCCGACCAGCGCCGGTAGTAGCCCAAGCGCACCACCACCGAGGCGGCGAGATACGGCCAGGCCGCGCGCGGCGGCAGCCCGACGACGATCAGCACCGGCAGCGCGACGACGATGCCCAGGCCGTGGATCAGCGCGGTGTCCAGCGCCTTGTCGCGCCCGCCCTTGATCAGCGCGTTCCACGAGGCATGCAGCAGCGCGCCGAACAGCACCGCGGCCAGCACTGGCCGGTCAGCGCCCCCACGGCTCAGCGCTTGTCCTCGTCGGCCGGCAGCTCGGCCAGCTTCGAGTGGCGGATGCGCGTCTGCGAGAGCACGCCGGCCATGTCCAGGATCGGGTAGGCGATCGAGCAGATGTGCGAGTTGATGCGCTTGAGGTCGCTGATCAGGTCGAGGTGCAGCGAACTCGTCTCGATGCTCTGCGCGGTGTTGTCCTGCAGCCGGGCGATGTGGCTGGCGGCGTACTCGCGCTCGAGGTCGCGAAAGCGCGCCTTTTCCTCCAGCAGCTTCTTCGCGTCGCGCACATGGCCGTCGAGGAACACGCTCATGCCCAGGCGCAGGTTGGCCAGCAGCCGCTCGTGCAGGTGGCTGATCTCGGCCAAGGCCGGCCTCGGAGAAGCTGCGGTTCTTGCGGATCTTCTTGTCCTCCACGTCCTGCAGCACACGCTCGATCACGTCGCCGATCTGCTCCATGTTGATCGTGAACGAGAGGATGTCGGTCCAGCGCCGGCTCTCGCGCTCCGACAGCGCCTCGCGCGAGATCTGCGTCAGGTAGAACTTGATGGCCGAGTACAGCTCGTCGACGGTGTCGTCCATCTTGCGCAGTTGCTCGGCCAGCACCGGTCGTTGTGGCGGATCACCGGCAGGATGCCGCGCAGCATGGTCTCGACCACGTCGGCCGGTGCAGCGCCTCGCGCGCTGCGCAGCTGATTGCCAGCGACGGCGTCTGCAGTGCCGACGGATCGAGGTGGCGCGGCCGGTCGGCGCCGGCGCCCAGCCGCGGCAGCTCGGGCAGGGCGCGCTCGACGAGGCGCCCGACCACGCCGGTGAAGCTGATGAACAGCATCGCCAGCATCAGGTTGAAGCCGAGGTGGAACCACACCACCTGCTCGTGCAGCGCGGCGCCGGTGAGCTGCAGCCACACGTGCGCCTGCGGCAGAAGCGGATGGCGATGGCCGCGCCCAGGCCCTTGAAGATCAGGTTGCCCAGCGGCAGCCGGCGCACCTGCGGCGAAGCCCCGCCGGTGGCCAGCAGCGCGAGGAAGCCGCTGCCGAGGTTGGCGCCGATGACCGTGCCGAGCGCCACGTTGGCCGGCACGATGCCCGAGGTGGCCAGCGTGGCGGTGAGCAGCACGATGGCCGATGCTCGAGTACGACAGCACGGTCAGCACCGCACCGACGACGATGTCCAGCAGCACCTCGTTGGGCAGCGAGGCGATCAGGTTGCGCACCGCCGGCGATTCGGTCAGCGGCCGCGTGGCCTCCACGATCAGCTGCAGCGCCAGCGTGATCAGGCCGAGGCCGATCAGCACCCGGCCGACGCGGCCGACGCCGGTGTCCTGCCGTGAGGTGAACATCACCACGCCGACGAAGATCAGCAGCGGCGAGAGCCATGACAGGTCGAGCGAGAAGACTACCGCCATCATCGCGCTGCCGACGTCGGCGCCGAGCATCACCGCCAGCGCGGCGCTGGTGGGCACCGTGCCCTTGCCGACGAAGCTGGCGACGATCAGGCAGGTGGCCGTGGCCGATTGCGATCTTGCCGGTCACGCCCCAGCCGGCGGCCAGCGCCGTCAACCGGTTGCTGAAGCTCTTGGCCAGGATGCCGCGAAGGTTCTCGCCGGCCACGCGAAGCATGCCGGTGCGCACCAGCGTGCGTGCTCCACACGAGCAGCGCGATGGCGGCCAGCAGATTGAGCAGGTGGATCAAGCGGGCTCCGGCGCAGCCTTCATGCCTTGACGAGCAGCATCTGCGAGATCTGTGCCGCCGCCGCCTGCAGGCGCGGCAGGAACTGCGCGACCATCTGCGCCGCCGGCGCGCGCGCCGCCTGGCCGCTGACGTTCATCGCCGCGATCGCGCGGCCGGCGCGGTCGCGGATGGGCACCGACAGCGAGACCAGGCCCTCTTCCAGCTCCTGATCGACCACGCACCAGCCCTGGCGGCGCACGCGTTCGAGCTCGACCTTCAGCGCGGCCGGGTCGGTGATCGTTCGGTCGGTGTGGGCCACGAGCGGGTGGCGGGCGAGCAGCGCATCGACGGCGGCAGGATCGAGCTCGGCCAGCAGCGTGCGGCCCATCGAGGTGCAGGCCGCCGGCAGGCGCGAGCCGATGCCGAGGTTGATGCTCATGATCTTGTGCGTCGGCACGCGCAGCACGTAGACGATGTCCGCGCCGTCGAGCACCGCTGCCGAGCAGGACTCCTTCAGCTCCTCGACCAGCTTCTCCATCACCGGCTCGGCCGGGTTCCACAGCGGCAGCGAGGACAGATAGGCGAAGCCGAGGTCGAGGATCTTCGGCGTCAGGCAGAACTGCCGCCCCTGGCTGCGCACGTAGCCCAGGCCTTCCAGCGTGAGCAGAATGCGCCGGGCGCCGGCCCGCGTCAGCCCGGTGCGCTGCGCGACTTCGCTGAGCGTCTGCTGCGGCGCGCGGGCGTCGAAGGAGCGGATGACCGCCGGCCGCGTGCGAACGACTGCACGTAGCTGTCGCCGGGGCGGGGGCCGTCGTCGCTGGCCTGCAGGGTCTCGTGATCGGTCTCGGGCACGGTCATGCGGCAGTCTATCGCCACGCCGTCGCGAGGCCCCGGGGCTGGCGCTCAGAAGCCGCTGAGGCCCAGCGAGCTCTCGCCGAACACCGGCTCGTCTTCGATCCCGAAGGCGGTGACGGCACGGCTGCGGCCCTGGCGCTTGGCCTCGTACAGCGCCCGGTCGGCGCGGCGGAGCGCTTCGGCCAGCGATTCGCCCTCGTGCAACTGCACGATGCCGAAGCTCAGGCTCAGCGGCGCAATGCCCGGCGCCACCGGCGGTCGGCGAGCTGCGCGACGATGCGCTCGGCGACGTTCATCGCGTCGTCGAGGCCGGTGCCCGGCAGCAGCGCGGCGATTCGTCGCCGCCCAGGCGCCCGGCGACGTCGGCGCGCGCAGCGAATCGCGCAGGCAGCGGCCCACCTGTCGCAGCGCCTCGTCGCCGCTGGCATGGCCGAGCAGGTCATTGATGCGCTTGAAGTGGTCGACGTCGAACATCATCAGCGCGCAGGGTGGCCGTGCGCCGTCGGCCAGGGTGCGGGCCGCCAGCTCGTGGAAGTGGCGGCGATTGGGCACGTGGGTCAGCACGTCGATGTCGGCCAGGAAGCGCAGCTGCCGGTGCACCTCGTGGAGGTTTGCCTCGCTGCGCTCGGCGGTCAGCATCAGAGCAAGGTAGACCATCACCAGCGAGGACACCAGCACCACCAGCCCGCTGGCCAGCAGCAGCTGCTCGCCAGGGCCGTCGACCGGGCCGGCCAGGGCAGCGCCCACGCGCGTCAGTTGCAGCAGCGCGGCAGAGGCCTCGAGCGCGATCAGCAGTTTCATCGCCGCGCTGTGGCGCGACTCCGCCATGTGCCAGAGCGTGACGGCCCCATAGAGGTGGAGCAGCGCGGCGCCGCCGGCGAAGGCGATCACCCGGGCCGCGAGCGAGCCTCCCGCGGCCCAGGTGGCCAGCCAGACCAGCCAGGCCAGCGCGAGCAGCAGCCAGTCGGCGACGGCCGGGATGCGGCCCGGCTGCCGGGCGCTGAAGCGGCGCATGCCGGCCAGCACGGTGATCGGCCACTGCAGCAGCAGCAGGTTGGCCAGCGGGAGCAGCTCCGGTTCACTGTCGCGGAACAGCTGCAGCAGGCAGCCCAGCGCCAGCAGCCACTGCGCCGCCACCCACGCACCGAAGCCGCGGTAGGTGCGCTGCGTTGCCGCGTAGAAGGTCATCACGCCGGCCGAAGTGGCCAGCGCGGCAACGCAGACGGTCAGCAGGGTGGGCAGGTGGAGGGTCATGGCGCGACGCAGCCGTGGCATTTTGGCGGCGGGGCGTTATGCCGGCGTTACCTCTTTAGGGGGAACGGACTAGGGTCTGGGAGAATCGCTACCATCGCGCGCCTTCGCTTATTGCGCATCAAGGAGAAGCAGAAGATGGCCATGGACGTGGTGGATTTCGAGATCAAGGGTTCGGAGATGCAGTTCGTCGAGGTCGAGCTCGATCCCGGCGAGGCGGCGGTGGGCGAGGCCGGCAGCCTCATGTTCATGGACGCCGGCATCCAGATGGACACCGTGTTCGGCGACGGCGGCCCGCAGCAGGGCGGCTTCTTCGGCAAGCTGCTCGGCGCCGGCAAGCGGCTGGTCACGGGCGAGTCGCTGTTCACCACGGTCTATACCAACCGGGCGCGCGGCAAGCAGCGCGTGGCCTTCGCCGCACCGTACCCCGGCAAGATCCTGCCGATGGACCTGCGCCAGCTTGGCGGCATGCTGATCTGCCAGAAGGATTCGTTCCTGTGCGCGGCGCGCGGCGTCTCGCTGGGCATCTACTTCCAGCAGAAGCTCTCGGTCGGCTTCTTCGGCGGCGAGGGCTTCATCATGCAGAAGCTCGAGGGCGACGGACTGGCCTTCGTGCACGCCGGCGGCACCGTGGTCAAGCGCGAGCTGCAGGCCGGCCAGACGCTGCTGATCGACACCGGCTGCGTGGTTGCGATGACGCCGAACGTCAACTTCGAGATCCAGTACGTCGGCAAGATCAAGACGGCGCTGTTCGGTGGCGAGGGCCTGTTCTTCGCCAAGGTCACCGGCCCGGGCACGGTGTGGCTGCAGAGCCTGCCGTTCTCGCGTTTGGCCTCGCGCGTGTTCGCGGCGGCGCCGCAGACCGGCGGCGGCGGCCGCGGCGAGGGATCGGTGCTCGGTGGCTTCGGCGCCGGCGGCATCCTCGGCGGCGTGCTCGGCGGCGACGACGAGTGAAGCGACGTTTCCTGATCGCCGCGGCCGCCCTCGCCGGGGCGGCGCTCCTGCCACCGGCCAGCGCGGCGGATGCGCCGGCCCGGCCGGTGTTCGTGCTCAATCGCTCGACGCGACGATCAGCGTGATCGACCCGCGCACCTGGACGGAAACCCGCCGCATCCCCACCGGCAAGGAGCCGCACCACCTCTACCTGAGCCCCGACGAGCGCTCGCTGCTGGTGGCCAATGCGCTGAGCGATTCGCTGACGCTGGTGGATCCGGCCACGGCACAGGTGCAGCGCACCATCACCGGCATCTCCGACCCCTACCACCTGCGCTTCTCCGACATGAAGTGGTTCGTCACCGCAGCGAACCGCCTCAACCACATCGACATCTACCGCTGGGAAGGCCTGCAGGCGGCCGAGCCGCTGAAGCTCGCCGCGCGTGCCGGCGGCGCGCACGCCCAGCCACCGGCGATCGATTCGCGCAGCACCACCGTCTTCGCCTCGCTGCAGGACAGCGACGAACTGATCGCCGTGGATCTGGCCAACCAGAAGCCGCGCTGGCGCATCGGCGTGGGCAAGCTGCCGGCCGACGTCTACCTGACGCCCGACGATCGACTGCTCTTCGTCGGCCTCACCGGTGATCGTTTCGTCGAGGTCTACGATGTGACCGGCACCATGCCGAAGCTCGTGCGCCGCATCGAGACCGGCGAGGGGCGCATGCCTTCCGCTCGCGCGGCGACGGCCGGCACCTGTTCGTCAGCAACCGCGTGGCCAACACGATCAGCAAGATCGACACGCAGACGCTGAGCGTGGTCGAAAGCTACCCCGCGCCGGGCGGCCCCGACTGCATGGACATGCTGTCGGACGGCAAGACGATCCTGGTGAGCTCGCGCTGGGCGCGCAAGCTCAGCGTGATCGACACCGAGAAGAAGCAGGTGGTGCGGCAGGTGCCGGTCGGCCGATCGCCGCACGGCGTCTGGACGCTCGACCATGTTCCGCGCCGTTAGCATCTCCCTCGCCGGCATCGTCGTGGCCTGCAGCGCGCAGGCCTGCGACAAGCCGCTGTACCTGACTCGACACCGGCCACATGGGCGTGGCGCCGCTGGTGGCCGAGATCTTGAAGCGCCAGGGCGTGAAGGCCACCTTCTTCCTCGCCAACGAGAAGACGCTCGATGGCGGCAGCAGCCTCGACGAGCACTGGGCGCCGTGGTGGAAGGCGAGGGCGGCCGAGGGCCATGCCTTCGGCTCGCACACCTTCGACCACGTCTACTGGCTGGCCGACCGCGAGGGCGGCTTTCGCACGCGCCCGAGCGCCGGGCCGGAGGCCGGACAGGTGGCGGACTGGAGCGCCGCGCAGTACTGCACCGAGCTGCAGCGCAGCGCGACGCGCTTCGAGGCGATGACCGGCTCGCGGATGAATGCGGTCTTCCGCGCACCCGGCGGCAAGACATCGAAGGCGCTGCTCGACGCCGCCGCGCAGTGCGGCTGGCAGCATGTGCCCTGGAGCCCGGCCGGCTTTCTGGGCGACGAACTGCCGAGCGACAAGTACCCCAACGCGAAGCTGCTCGAGAAGGCGCTGCGCGACCTTCGCCGCGGCGACATTCCTGCTCGCGCACCTCGGGATCTGGTCACGCCAGGACCCCTGGGCGCCGGCGGTGCTGGAGCCGCTGATCGAGCGGTTGAAGGCGCGCGGCTTGCTTCGCGAGCTGCGCGAGCACCCGGCGTATCGTGAGGCCATGGCGAGGTCCGCACCGCGATGATCGACGAGCTGTTCCAGCGCATCGGCGATGCCTTCGGCCAGTTGCAGCAGGCGCTGTTCGAGGGCGCGGTGCAGCTGCTGGCCTCGCCTTCGGCATCGGCAACCTGCTGGAAGACGCCTATGCCGGCACCGGCTGGCTGCTGGTGGGATTGCTGCAGATCGCGGTGATCGCGATCGTCTTCGGCGCGCTGGAGCGCTGGCGGCCCGTGGAGCCGGTGACCGATCGCGCGGCGGTGCAGCTGGACGTGGTCTATACGCTGATCCACCGGCTCGGGCTGTTCCGGCTGGTGCTCTTCTTCGCCATCGAGCCGGTGTGGAACGCGCTGTTCACGCAGCTGCGGATGGCCGGCGTCCTGGCCTGGCAGCTCGACCGGTGCGATCGCGCCCTGGTGGCCGGGCGTGAGCGACACCGCCCGGGTTTGCGCTGCTGGCCTATCTGCTGGTGTTCGACTTCGTCGACTACCTGATCCACCGCGGCCAGCACGGCCTGCGCTGGTGGTGGGGCCTGCACGCGCTGCACCACAGCCAGCGCCAGATGACCCGCTGGAGCGACAACCGCAACCACCTGCTCGACGACCTGATCCGCGACGCGATCATCGTGCTGGTGGCGCGCGCCATCGGCATCGCGCCGGGTCAGTTCGTCGTTGTCGTGGCCTGCACGCAGCTGGTCGAGAGCCTGTCGCATGCCAACGTGCGCATGAGCTTCGGGCCGCTGTTCGAGCGTGTGCTCGTGTCGCCGCGCTTTCACCGGTTTCACCATGCCATCGGCCTCGGCCACGAGTCGCGGGGGCCAGGGTTCGCTCGGCGGCCACAACTATGCGGTGCTGTTCCCGCTGTGGGACATCCTCTTCCGCACAGCGCGCTTCGACGACCGCTACGAGCCCACCGGCATCCGCGATCAGGTGGAACGCGGGCGCGACTATGGCCGCGGTTTCTGGCAACAGCAGTGGCTGGGCCTGCGCCGCATGGTGGGGCGCTGATGCGCGGCATGCTCGACGCCTTCTGGCGCGCCGCGGCGTATTGCCTGCATCCGCGGGTGATCGCGCTGTCGGTGCTGCCCCTGGTGCTGATGGTGGTGGCCGCGCTGGGCCTGGGCTACCTCTTCTGGGATCGCGCCATCGACGAGGTCAACGCGACGCTCGAAGGCTGGTCGCTGGTCACGAGCCTGTTCACCGCTCGAGCGCTTGGACTGGCCGGGCTCAAGTCGGCACTCGCGCCGCTGATCATCGTCTTCCTGGCCACGCCGGTGATCGTGGTGGTGGCGCTGCTGGCGGTCTCGGTGCTGATGACGCCGTCGATGCTGCAGCTGGTGGCCGAGCGGCGCTTCCCGAAGCTGGAGCGCCGCCACGGCGGCTCGTTCTGGCGCGGTGCATTCGGCTCGCTGCTGGCCACGTTGCTCGCGCTGGTGCTGATGGCGCTGTCGGTGCCGCTGTGGCTGGTGCCGCCGCTGGTGCTGGTGATCCCGCCGCTGATCTGGGGCTGGTTGACCTATCGCGTGCTCAGCTACGACGTGCTCGCCGAGCATGCGACGCGCGATGAGCGCCACGAGATCGTCCGCCGCCACCGGCCGGCACTGCTGGCGATGGGCGTGCTTGCCGGCCTGCTCGGCGCCGCGCCGGGCATCGTCTGGGCCTCGGGAGTGATGTTCGTGGCGCTTGCGCCGGTGCTCGTGCCCGCGGCGATCTGGATCTACACGCTCGTCTTCGCCTTCGCGGCGCTGTGGTTCGCGCACTTCGCGCTGGCGGCGCTGGAGGCGCTGCGCCTGGAGCGCGAGCCGCCGCCCCGCCGGTGCCCGCGCCGCCGCCATTTCCCACCCTCGAGATGCTGCCCCGCCATGAATTTCGGCCTGATCATCATCGGCGACGAGATCCTCTCCGGCAAACGCGCCGACAAGCACCTTGCCAAGGTCATCGAGCTGCTGGCCGCACGCGGACTCACGCCTCGTGGGCGCGTTACGTGGGCGACGACCCGCAGCGCATCACCGCCGATCTGCGCGATGCGCTGGCCGCGGCGCGACAGGGCGACGTCGTGTTTTCCTGCGGCGGCATCGGCGCCACGCCCGACGATCACACGCGGCAATGCCGCCGCGCGCTGGGCGTGCCACTGGCGCTGCACCCCAAGGCCGCCGACCTGATCCGCGAGCGCATGCAGGACGTGGCCCGCGAGCAGGGCGTGGCCTACGAGCCCGACCGGCCCGACAACGTGCACCGGCTCAACATGGGCGTCTTTCCGGAAGGCGCGCGCATCATCCCGAACCCGTACAACAAGATCGCCGGCTTCAGCCTGCATCCCGCCGAGGGCCGGGGCGGTGTCTTCTTCGTGCCGGGCTTCCCGGTGATGGCCCGCCGATGATCGAGTGGGTGCTGGACCAGCAGGGATCCGCCGAGGCCCACCAGACGGTGGGCGTGCGCGAGAAGTCGGTGATCGTCTTCGGCGCGATGGAAGCGTCGCTGACGCCGCTGATGGAAAACATCGAGGCGCGCTTTGCCGGCATCAAGGTCTTCAGCCTGCCCAGCGTCGACCATCCGCAGTGGGGCAAGCACATCGAGCTGGGGTGAAGGGCGACACGGCTCAGATGGAGGGCGCCTATGCCGCCTTGCTCACGGGTCTGCGCCAGCACGGCGCAGTGCTGGGCCCTGAGTTGGTGCGCTGATGATCGAAAGTGATGCACCAGGACGGTGCGGCTGATTGCACCTGTTTGGGTCACGCATCCCCGGAGCGACGCTGTCTGCGGGCTACGGGTTGTCCCGGTCGCTGGCATGCCTTCTGCTACATTCCTGTGCGCTTTTCGGCACCCGGCCTTGGCCGCGGGGCAACCACGAAAACCAGTCAACCCACCCACTAGCAGCCTGCCAGGAGATCTTTGATGGCCAAGACCGTCGCCGACGTGATGAAGATGGTGAAGGAGAACGAAGTCAAGTTCGTCGACTTCCGCTTCACCGACACCCGCGGCAAGGAGCAGCACGTGTCCGTGCCCGTCTCCCACTTCGACGAAGACAAGTTCAGCTCGGGCCATGCCTTCGACGGTTCCTCGATCGCCGGCTGGAAGGGCATCGAGGCCTCCGACATGCTGTTGATGCCGGACCCGAACACCGCCAACATCGACCCGTTCTTCGAAGAGCCGACGCTGATCCTGACCTGCGACGTGCTCGAGCCGAGCGATGGCAAGCCCTACGAGCGCGATCCGCGTTCGCTGGCCAAGCGCGCCGAGGCCTACATGAAGTCCTCCGGCCTGGGCGACGCCGCCTACTTCGGCCCCGAGCCCGAGTTCTTCATCTTCGACAACGTGCGCTGGAACGTCGACATGTCCGGCTGCTTCGTCAAGATCGAGTCCGAGGAAGCCGCGTGGAACACCGGCAAGGACTACGAGCACGGCAACAGCGGCTATCGCCCGAGCGTCAAGGGCGGCTACTTCCCGGTGCCGCCGGTCGATTCGGGCCAGGACCTGCGCTCGGAGATGTGCCTGATCCGAGTCGATGGGCATCCCGGTCGAAGTGCATCACCACGAAGTCGCCACCGCCGGCCAGATGGAGATCGGCACCAAGTTCAGCACGCTGGTCCAGCGCGCCGACTGGCTGCAGCTGCAGAAGTACGTGATCCAGAACGTCGCTGCCGCCTACGGCAAGACGGCCACCTTCATGCCCAAGCCGATCGTCGGCGACAACGGCAGCGGCATGCACGTGCACCAGTCGGTCTGGAAGGACGGCAAGAACCTGTTCGCCGGTGACGGCTACGCCGGCCTGAGCGAGTTCGCGCTGTACTACATCGGCGGCATCATCAAGCACGCCCGCGCACTGAACGCGATCACCAACCCCGGCACCAACAGCTACAAGCGTCTGGTGCCCGGCTTCGAGGCCCCGGTCAAGCTGGCCTATTCGGCGAAGAACCGCTCGGCGTCGATCCGCATCCCGTATGTGGCCAACCCGAAGGGCCGCCGCATCGAGGCTCGCTTCCCGGATCCCACCGCCAACCCGTACCTCGCCTTCAGCGCGCTGCTGATGGCGGGTCTCGACGGCGTCGAGAACAAGATCCACCCGGGCGAAGCCGCGACGAAGGACCTGTACCACCTGCCGCCGGAAGAGGACGCGAAGATCCCGACCGTCTGCCACAGCCTGACCAGCCCTCGAGTACCTCGACAAGGACCGCGCCTTCCTCACCAAGGGCGGCGTGTTCACCGATGCGTACCTCGACGCGTACATCGACCTGAAGATGCAGGAAGTGCAGCGCTTCCGCATGACCACCCACCCGGTCGAGTTCGACATGTACTACGCCCTGTGAGCTTTTCACGCAGGGAAGAAGGGACGGCCGCGGCCGTCCTTTTTCTGGAACTTCTCGGCGCATGCAATGCACCGACCGTGGGCGACAATCGCCTCACGCCGCCTGTCGGCCGCGCCCGTCGCTGCGGCGTTGCGCAGGCAAGGAGTTCCACGCATGCATCGTTTCGTTCCTGGCTTCTGGATCCTGCTGGCCGTGCCGGCACTGTGGCCCGCCGCGGCCGCCGCGCAAGGTGCCACCGTCTACCGCTGCCCGGGCAACGTCTACACGAGCAGCGCCGACATCAGCGCCAAGGAGGCGGAGGCCAAGGGCTGCAAGCCGCTGGACGGCGCGCCGATCACCGTGATCCAGGGCGCGCGCCCGCGCACTGGCAACCCGGTGCCGGAGGTCAGCGGTCCGCGGCCGGCCGATGCGAAGGTCGATCCGGCCCAGCAGCGCGCCCGCGACGGCGATGCACGCCGGATCCTCGAGAGCGAGCTGAAGAAGGAAGAGGAGAAGCTCGCGCAGCTGCAGAAGGACTACAACAATGGCGAGCCCGAGCGCCGCGGCGACGAGCGCAACTACCAGAAGTACATGGACCGCGTGGCCGAGATGAAGGCGGCCATCGCCCGCAAGGAAAGCGACATCGCCGCGATCAAGCGCGAGATCGCCAAGCTGCCGCCCTCGTGAAGAACCCTGCGCCGCCGCCTGCACCGGAGGCTGCAGCGGCCGACGCCGCGGCCTATGCCGCCTTCGACCACGGCCACGATGGTGGCGGTGGTCTCGCCCGACGGGCGCTGCATCTTCGCCAACGCCTCCTTCGAAAACGTGCTCGGACTGTCGCGCCGCAGCGTGCAGCGCGGTTCGCTGTTCGACTGGTTCGTCGACGCCGGCACGCTGCGCGAGACGGTGGCTGCCGTGGCCGCCAACGAGTTTTCCACCAGCCGCATGGAAACGCTGCTGCGCCGCCCCGGCCCGACCGGCGGCGATGCGCTGCCGGTGCATGCCATCGTCACGCAGATGGACGGCACGCCGCACGTGCTGCTCGAGCTGGTGGAAGTGGAGCAGCAGACGCGGCAGGACCGCGAGGAACGCGCGCTCGACCGTGCCAAGGCCAACAAGGAACTGATCCGCAACCTCGCCCACGAGATCAAGAATCCGCTGGGCGGCATCCGCGGCGCGGCGCAACTGCTCGAGATGGAGGTCGAGAGCCGCGCACTGACCGAATACACGCAGGTCATCATCAACGAGGCCGACCGCCTGCAGGCGCTGGTCGATCGCCTGCTCGCGCCGCACCGCAAGCCGCACGTGGTCAGCGACGTCAACATCCACGAGGTCTGCGAGCGGGTGCGTTCGCTGATCATGGCGGAGTTTCCACGCGGCCTGGTCGTCGAGCGCGACTACGACGTCTCCATCCCGGACTTCCGCGGCGACCGCGAGCAGCTCATCCAGGCCGTGCTCAACATCGCCCACAACGCCGCGCAGGCGCTCTCCGAGCGAATCGCTGCCGGCGACGCGGTGATCACGCTGCGCACGCGCATCGCGCGGCAGGTGACGCTGGGCAAGCAGCGCTATCGTCTGGCACTGGAATTGCATATTCAGGACAACGGCCCGGGCGTGCCCGAGTCCATCCGCGAACACATCTTCTACCCGCTGGTGTCGGGGCGTGAAGGGGGTCGGGGCTGGGGCTCACGCTGGCGCAGACCTTCGTGCAGCAACACCAGGGCACGATCGAATGCGAGAGCGAACCGGGCAGGACGCTGTTCAAGATCTTGATTCCGCTGCCCTGAGCCGCCGCGTCGAAGCGGGGAGGGTGGCCACCACAGGCAGGGCATGAAACCCATCTGGATCGTTGACGACGACCAATCCATCCGCTTCGTGCTCGAGAAGGCGCTGGCGCGGGAGGATCTCGCCGTGCGCAGCTTCACCAACCCGCGCGACGTGCTGACCGCGATGGAAGACGACGAGCCGCAGGTGCTCGTCTCCGACATCCGCATGCCCGGCGGCTCGGGCATCGAGCTGCTGACCAAGGTGAAGGAGCGCCACCCCGGTCTGCCGGTCATCATCATGACCGCCTACTCCGACCTCGACAGCGCGGTCAGCGCCTTCCAGGGCGGCGCCTTCGAATACCTTCCCAAGCCCTTCGACGTGCCCAAGGCGGTGGAACTGATCCGCCGCGCCGTCGACGAGAGCCTGCGCGAGGAAGTGCGCGATGCCGCGCAGGCGCAGATGCCCGAGATGCTCGGCCGGGCGCCGGCCATGCAGGACGTCTTCCGCGCCATCGGCCGGCTCAGCCAGAGCCACGTGACGGTGCTGATCACGGGCGAATCGGGCTCGGGCAAGGAGCTCGTCGCCCACGCGCTGCACAAGCACAGCCCGCGCGCCAGCGGGCCCTTCGTCGCGATCAACACCGCGGCGATCCCGAAGGATCTGCTCGAGAGCGAACTGTTCGGCCACGAGCGCGGCGCCTTCACCGGTGCGCAGACCACGCGGCGCGGCCGCTTCGAGCAAGCCGACGGCGGCACGCTGTTCCTCGACGAGATCGGCGACATGCCCTTCGACCTGCAGACGCGGCTGCTGCGCGTGCTGTCGGACGGCCAGTTCTACCGCGTCGGCGGCCACAGCCCGATGCGTGCCAACGTGCGCGTGATCGCGGCCACCCACCAGAACCTCGAGGAGCGCGTGCGCCAGGGCGCCTTCCGCGAAGACCTGTTCCACCGCCTCAACGTGATCCGCCTGCGCCTACCGCCGCTGCGCGAGCGCCGCGAGGACATCCCCGCGCTGGCCAAATTCTTCCTCGGCAAGAGCGCCAAGGAACTCGGCGTCGAGGCCAAGCGCATCACCGATGCGGCGCTGGCCCGGCTGATGAAGTTCGACTTCCCCGGCAACGTGCGGCAGCTGGAGAACATCTGCCACTGGCTGACGGTGATGGCGCCGGCGCAGGTGATCGAGGCCAAGGATCTGCCGCCGGAGCTGATGGGCGGCGAGGGCAGTGCGCCGCCCGCTGTGGCGATGCCGATCGATGGCGCCGCGGCGCCAGCGGCCACCGCCGCACCGGCCGGCGTTGCGCCCCTGGTGGTGGCTGCGCCCGCGGTGGCCCTGCCGGCCACCCCGATGCCGACTGGCTGTCGGGCCTCGAACTCGAAGCGCGCCAGTTGCTTCAGGCCGGCTCGCCCGAGGTGTGGGATGCGCTGACGCGCAAGTTCGAGGCGCGCATGATCCACACCGCGCTCGACATCACCCGCGGCCGCCGCATCGAAGCGGCCATGAAGCTGGGTATCGGCCGCAACACGATCACGCGCAAGATCCAGGAGCTCGGCCTTGACGATTGAGCCGAGGAGTGCTCAGTCGGCGAGTTCGACGATCACCGGCGCGTGGTCGCTCGGCCGCTCGTTCTTGCGCGGCGCCTTGTCGATGCTGCAGGCGCTGACCTTCGCGCGCAGCGCTTCGCCGACCAGGATGTGGTCGATGCGCAGGCCCTGGTTCTTGCGGAAGGCGAGGTTGCGGTAGTCCCACCAGCTCCAGCTCTTCGGCGGTTGCTCGAAGAGCCGGAACGCATCGCACAGGCCGAGACCGACCAGCTGCCGGAAGTGCTCGCGCTCCTGCGGCGTGCAGTGGATCTGCCCGGCCCAGGCCACGGGGTCGTAGACGTCGCGGTCTTCCGGCGCGATGTTGAAGTCGCCCATCAGCACCAGCTTCGGGTGTGCGGCCAGCTCGGCACGCAGCCACTCGCGAAGGGCATCGAGCCAGCGCATCTTGTAGACGAACTTGTCGCTGTCCGGCGCGGCCGTTCGGGAAGTAGGCGCCGATGACGCGCAGTCCGCCGGTGGTGCCGGCGATCACGCGCGCCTGCTCGTCGTCGTGGCCGGGAATGTTGCGGACCACGTCGGTGATGTCGCTGCGGCTGAGCAGCGCCACGCCGTTGTAGGTGCGCTGGCCGAACCACTGCGCCCGGTAGCCGGCGGCCTCGAGCTCGGCGTGCGGAAACTTGTCGTCGGTCAGCTTGGTTTCCTGCAGCACGATCGCATCGACCGGGTGCTCGGCCAGCCGGGCGAGCAGTTGCGGCAGGCGCACGGCCAGCGAGTTGACGTTCCAGGTGGCGAGTTTCACGGCGGCCTTCGAAGTCGTGTCAGCCCGGCATCGTAGCCGCGGCGAGCCTGCGGATGCGTTCGGCCACCGCGGGGTTCAGCAGCGCGCCGCGCCGCTGCAGCGCCGCCAGCATCGCCAGCGCTGCAGCGGGCGTGTGTTCGTCCGGCCGCCAGCTGCGGCAGTTCGGCGCCGAGCGAGGGCTGGCGCTGCTCGACACGCCGCTCGCGGTTGAACGGATCGGCGCCCGGCCGGGCTTCGCCGCGCTGCTGCTGGCGCAGCGCATCGAGTTCGATCAGCCGGTCCAGCGCATGTGACTGCACCATGCGCATCGCCGCGAGCTTCTCGCCGCGGTGCCAGCGCATCAGCCCGACCAGCAGGCAGCTCAGCGCCTCGCCGACGATCCAGGTCTCGTCGGGCCACTGCGCGGGTGGCAGCGCGCGGCGCGGCACGGCGAGGGCCTCGTCGACGCCGTCGCGCTTCCACACGACGCGGCCCGGCGCGAACGGAATGCCGTCGAGCTCCGCCGGCTCGAACACCGCGAATTCGCAGAACACGCCATCGGCCATCAGCGCCTTGTGGCCGTCGCGGGTGTTCGGAAGTGCCAGGCCAGCGGATGCGCCGCCTCCAGCCAGTCGAGCCGGTCGAGGTAGCGCGCCTTGTGGCCCGGCTCGACGATCGCGAAGAAGTCCAGATCCGACCGGGGCGTCGAGCCGGTCGGTCTCGCGGCCGACCGAGCCGAGCCCGATCAGCGCCAGCGCGTGGCCGCTGGCGGCGGGCTGCGGCCGATGGCATCGAGGCGTTGCAGTAGCAGGGCAGGCTCCATGGTTTGATTTTGCTCGGGCCCGGGCCGGGCCGAGTCGCGCTAGATGTGATGTTCCGATAGGTTGTTCATCCGTTCCTGATTTGGGAAGCTGGGGTTGTCGAGACCTCCCGCAACCTGGACAGGAGAACGGATGAACAGCCACAAGCATGCGAGATTGACTGCCAAAGGTCGAGCTCCTGCTGGTCAGCAGAGTGCTGAACGAGGGTTGGACGATGTCCGCCGCGAGTGAGGCGGCAGGCGTGAGCAAGCGCACCGGCTTCAAGTGGCTGGCCCGCTTCAAGGCGGAAGGTGCGGCAGGCTCCGGCCGATCGCAGTTCTCGTCCGAAGCGCAGCCCACGAGCGCTGACGGCCCAAAAGCAAGCGCAGCTGGAGGATCTACGGCGCCGCCGCTGGCCGCTATGGCGAATCGCCGAGCAGGCCGGCTGCGGTGTGGCGACGGTCAGCCGTTGCATGAAACGATTGGGACTGTCCCGACTGAAGTCGCTGGAGCCGCCGCAGCCCGTGGTGCGCTACGAGCGCGCAGCTGCAGGCGAGCTGCTGCACCTGGATACCAAGAAGCTCATGCACATCGATGGCATCGGCCACCGCATCACCGGCGACAGACGCACGACCAAGCGCGGCATCGGCTGGCAGATGGTTCACCTGGCGATCGATGACCACTCGCGTGTGTCGTTCGCGCAGGTGCTGCCCGACGAGACGACCGATAGCTGCGTGCAGTTCCTGCGCCAAGCGGTGGCCTACTACGCCAGCCTGGGCGTGCGCATCGAGCGCGTGATGACAGACAACGGCACGGGCTACAAGAACACCTTCAAGGCTGCCTGCGACGAACTCGGCATCCGGCACATCAAGACTCGGCCCTACACCCCCAAGACCAACGGCAAGGCCGAGCGCTTCGTCCAGACCAGCTTGCGCGAGTGGGCCTATGCCCAGCCCTACGTCAGCTCAGCGCAGCGCGAGGCCGCTCTGCAGCCCTTCCTGCACCGCTACAACTGGCATCGGCCACACTCCGCCCTGAACCGCCAGCCGCCCATGACCCGCATCCCGGCCGTGAGCAACCTCTTGGAACTCAACAGCTAGAGTCACGCCCATGCGTTCGCTGCTGCGTCTGATGCTGCTGTGCCTGATGGCGGTGGCCTTGCCCGTGCAAGGCTTCGCGGCCACGGGGGCACTGCACTGCGCGGCGATGCACGAGCGCATGCAGGTGGCGAGCACGCATCACCACGATGACGGCGCCGATCACCATCACGCGCAGGCCGGCGCGCACCACGACGGCTCGAGCGCCGACACCGGGCCCGACGACGGCGCCCCCGCGTTGGCGGTGTCTTCAAGTGCAGCGCCTGTGCCGCCTGCTGCGTCGGGCTGGGCCTGCCTGCCAGCACGATCCACGTGCCGCAGGGCTGGCCGAGGTGCTCTCGCTGCAGCCGGCGACTCGCACCGTTGCGCCGTTCCTCACCGGCGGGCCCGAACGCCCACCGCGCACCGTCCTCGCCTGAGCTCCGTCCGTTCGCCGCGGCGAACGGTGTCGTCGATCTCTTCAGCGAGGGCTGCATGTCCCGATCCCTGTTTGCTGGTGCCTGTCTCGCGGCGGTGAGCGCCGTCGCGCTGGCCCAGACGCCGACCCGCTCCACCCCACCCGATCCGCTCGACCCGCAGGCGGCCGTGCCGCCCGCCCAGTACCGCTCGGCGCTGGCGCCTACCGGCCGCTGGCCGAAGCGCCGGTGGGCTCGTGGAAGGAAGCCAACGAACGCGTCAACCGCATCGGCGGCTGGCGCGCGTATGCCCGCAGGCGGCGGCGCCAGTGCCGACCGCCCCGGCGGCGTCGTCACCGGCTGCCCTGGCGGTGCCGGCGCACCGGCATTGAGGTGCCCATGACTCCGATGCGAATCACCGTGCTGGCGACGGCCGCACTGCTGGCCGGCTGCGCCACGTTCTCCGACGACGGCGGCTTCGGCACCGTCCAGCAAGCGGCGAAGCAGCACCTCGGCCAGGAAGTGCGCTGGGCACGCAGTGCCGAGGACCGCGAAGCGATCGAGCGCCGCGTGGCCGAACTGCTGCAGCAGCCGCTGGGCATCGACGCGGCCGTGCAACTCGCGCTGCTCAACAACCCGGGCCTGCAGGCCGCGTACTTCGAGCTCGGCATCACCGAGGCCGATCTCGTTCAGGCCGGCCGCCTGCCCAACCCGGGTTTCGGTTTCGCTCGCCTGACGAAGGGCGAGGAGATCGAGTGGGAGCGCGGACTGCACTTCAACCTGAGTTCGCTGCTCGCCCTGCCGATGAAGCGGCAGATCGAGCAGCGCCGCTTCGCGCAGGCCCAGGGCGCGGCGGCGATGGCCGTGCTGACACTCGCGGCCGATACCCGCAAGGCCTGGGTGCAGGCCGTGGCTGCCGAGGAGTCGCTGCGCTATGCCACGCAGGTGATGCAGGCCGCCGACGCCGGCGCCGAACTCGCCCGGCGCATGGCGCAGGCCGGCAACTTCAGCCCGTTGCAGCGGTTGCGCGAGCAGTCGTTCTCGGCCGATGCCGCCATCGGCCTGGCGCGCGCGAAGCAGGCGCGTCTGGCCACGCGCGAGCGGCTCACGCGGCTGCTCGGCCTGTGGGGGCGCAGACCGACTTCAAGCTGCCCGAACGCCTGCCCGATCTGCCGGCCACACCGCGTGAGCTGCCTGACGTGGAGCGCATCGCGATCGCCCAGCGCCTGGATGTGCAGGGCGCGAAGCTGGCCACCGAGCAGACGGCGAAGTCGCTGGGCCTCACCCGCACCACGCGCTTCGTCAACGTGCTCGAGCTCGGCTACGTGCGCAACAGCTCGAACGAAGCGCCGGTGCAGCGCGGCTGGGAGGTCGGCTTCGAGCTGCCGCTTTTCGACTGGGGCACGGCGCGCGTGGCCAAGGCCGAGAGCCTGTACCGGCAGTCGCTCGCGCGTGCGGCCGAGACGGCGATCAACGCGCGCTCCGAGGTGCGCGAAGCCTACGGCGCCTACCGCAGCGCGTGGGACGTGGCGAAGCACCACCGCGACGAGATCGTGCCGCTGCGGCAGCGCATCGCCGAGGAGAACGTGCTGCGCTACAACGGCATGCTGATCGGCGTGTTCGAACTGCTCGCCGATGCGCGTGCACAGATTGCCGGCGTGAACGCCGCGATCGAGGCGCAGCGCGACTTCTGGCTCGCGCAGGCCGACCTCGACATGGCGCTGCTCGGCAAGCCCAGCCTCGCCGCGGCCACCGCGCTGTCTGTGTCGCCGGCGACCCGACGCCGGCGGCGGCCACTGAACGGAAACGAACCATGGTTTCACGACGCAATTTCCTCTCCGGCGCCGGTGCGATCACCGCCGCCGCCAGCGCCGCGGCGGTCAGCAAGGTGGCGATGGCCGCCTTGCCCGAGCCGGTGCTGCAAACGAGGCCCGACACCATGCCGCCGCTGGTGCCGAACACAGGCCGCCCGTACAACCCGGTGGTCACGCTCAACGGGTGGACCTTGCCCTGGCGCATGAACAACGGCGTCAAGGAGTTCCATCTCGTCGCCGAGCCGGTGGTGCGCGAGATGGCGCCCGGCTTCAAGGCGCACCTGTGGGGCTACAACGGACAGAGCCCGGGGCCGACCATCGAGGTGGTGGAGGGCGACCGCGTGCGCATCTTCGTCACCAACAAGCTCGGCGAACTGCACAGCGTGCACTGGCACGGCCAGCGCCTGCCCAACGGCATGGACGGCGTCACCGGCCTCACGCAGCCGGGTATTCCGCCGGGCAAGACCTTCGTCTACGAGTTCGTCGCGCGGCGCCCCGGCACCTTCATGTACCACCCGCATGCCGACGAGATGGTGCAGATGGCGATGGGCATGTACGGCTTCTGGATCACGCACCCGAAGGCGAAGCACCCGCTGATCGACGAGGTCGACCGCGACTTCTGCTTCCTGCTCAATGCCTTCGACATCGAGCCGGGTAGCTACACGCCCAAGGTGATGACGATGCTCGACTTCAACCTGTGGGGCTGGAACAGCCGCATCTTTCCGGGCATCGACCCGCTGGTGGTGGGCTTCAAGGACAAGGTGCGCATCCGCGTCGGCAACCTGACGATGACCAACCACCCGATCCACCTGCACGGCCACGAGTTCCTCGTCACCGGCACCGACGGCGGGCCGACGCCGAAGAGCACGCGCTGGTACGAGGTGACCACCGACGTGGCGGTGGGCCAGATGCGGCAGATCGAGTTTCTTGCCGACGAGGAGGGCGACTGGGCCTTCCACTGCCACAAGAGCCACCACACGATGAATGCGATGGGCCATGGCGTGCCGACGATGATCGGCGTCGACCACAGCCGGTGGCGCGGCAGATCACCAACCTGATCCCCGACTACATGGTGATGGGCGAACGCGGCATGAAGGACATGACCGAGATGCAGATGCCGCTGCCGGAGAACACCGCGCCGATGATGGCCGGCCAGGGGCCGTTCGGCGCCGTGGGCATGGGCGGCATGTTCAGCGTGGTCAAGGTGCGGCGCGGGCAGAAGCGCGGCGATTACAGCGACCCGGGCTGGTTCCGGCACCCGCCGGGCACGGTGGCTCACGAGTTCACCGGCGCGCTGCCCGACCCCGCGCGCTTCCAGGCCGAAGGCGGTGGCTCGATGGCGCCGGCGGCGGCCGGCACGGGACTTCGAAGTGACGGTGCGAAAGCCCGGAGGTGCCCATGGCCATCATTGAGCGGCTGCTGCTCGCCGCGCTGCTGGGCATGGCGGCGCCTCTGGCGCTCGCGCATGGCGACGCCGAACATTCGAAGCCCCCCGGCCCTGTGGTCAAGGAGCAGAAGGACTGGGGCATCGCCGGCGACCGCCGCGCGGCGAGGCGCAGCATCGAGGTCGGCATGGGTGACGACATGCGCTTCACGCCGGATCGAATCGCGGTGCGCGAGGGCGAGACCGTGCGCTTCGTGATCCGCAACCGTGGCAAGCTGATGCACGAGTTCGTGATCGGCACGAAGCGCGAGCTCGACGAGCACGCCGCGCTGATGGCGAAGTTTCCCGACATGGCGCACGACGAGCCCTACATGGCCCATGTGCCGCCCGGCCGCACGGGCGAGATCGTCTGGACCTTCAACCGCGCAGGCGAATTCCAGTTCGCCTGCCTGATCGCCGGCCACTACCAGGCCGGCATGGTGAAACGCGGTCGTCGTGACCCCCGCCACTTCGAGGAGTCGATGAGATGAACACAAGCATTTCCCGCCGCCGCTTCAACCTGGCCAGCGTCGCCGCGCTGGTGGCGCCCGCCTGGGCCGCAGCCCAGGCGCCGAGCGTGCATGTCGAGGTCTGGAAGAGCCCCACCTGCGGCTGCTGCAAGGACTGGATCACGCACATGGAGAAGAGCGGCTTTCGATTCACCGTTCACGAGGTCGGCAATACCGCGATGCGCCAGCGCATGAAGGTGCCCATGGCGCTGGGCTCGTGCCACACCGCGGTGATCGGCCGCTATGCGATCGAGGGCCACGTGCCGGCGCGCGATGTGCAGCGCCTGCTCAAGGGAGAAGCCCGAGGCGATCGGCCTGACCGTGCCCGGCATGCCGGTCGGCTCGCCGGGCATGGACGGCCCCGAGTACGGCGGCCGCAAGGATCCCTACGACGTGCTGCTGATCGCGATGGACGGCAGCACGCGCGTATTCAGTTCCTACCGTTGACCTTCAAGGAGAACCGATATGAAGAAGACACTGTCGCTGCTGGCGATGACGCTGGCCTTCATCGCCGGCACCGTGCGCGCCAATGACCTGACCGATGCCGAAGTGCGCAAGGTCGACAAGGACGCCGGCAAGCTGACGCTGAAGCATGGCGAAATCAGGAACCTCGACATGCCGCCGATGACCATGGTCTTCGCCGTCAAGGACAAGGCCATGCTCGATCAGGTCAAGGCCGGCGACAAGGTGAAGTTCAAGGCCGCCAAGGAAGGCGGCAACTACGTCGTCACCGAGATCCAGAAGCCCTGACCGGACCCCATGGACACGCTGGCGCATGCGCTGTGGGCCGGGCTCGGCCTCGTGGCGGCGCGCCGGCGCATGGCGATCCGCCGCGCGTGGTTGCGGCGTCAATCGGTCTGGCGGTGCTGCCCGATCTCGCGCATCTCGTGCCGCTTCTGGCCGATGGCGGCGGCTGGCATACGCTGGCCGGCTACATCACGGCCACGCCGGGCCACGAGCCCGCACTCCCACCGTTGGTGGCGATGCTGTCGCACCACCTGCATTGCATCGGTCACAGCGCGGTGATCGCGGGCTGGTCACGTGTGCGGCTTTGGCGCTGGCGACGGCAATGGCTGATCCCGCTGGCCGGCTGGTGGTCGCACATCGTGATCGACGTCTTCACCCACTCGGCCGATTTCTACCCGGTGCCGGTGCTGTATCCGTTCACGCAACGCGGCTTCGATGGCCCGGCCTGGAACACGCCGGGTTTCCAGCTCGCCAACTACGCGGCGCTGGTGCTCACCGCAATCGCGCTGTGGTGCACCCGTCGGCGCGGCCGCTGAGCCGCTAGCGCAGCACGTTGGTGACGAAATAGATGGCCGCCTTGGCCATCGCCCAGACGATGCCCGAGACCAGCGCAGCCGCGCCGATGGCGGTGGCGAATCCGACCAGCACCCACACGCCGTCGCGCTCGAGGATGCCCATCGCCAGCAGGCAGATGGCCAGCGCCGGCAACATGTTGCCCATCGGGATCGGCAGGAACACCGCCACTGCCATCAGCAGGCATACCGCGCCGACCACCGATTCCATCGCGCCCACGGCCAATGGCGTGAGCCGCGGCCGCATCAGCCGTTCGGCGCGCGCCAGCCACGGCGTCACGCGCTGCACCATGGTGGCGAAGTCGCTGCGCGCCATCGAACGGCTCGCAATGAAGGACGGGAGCCGGGGCCTTCATGTTGAAGGCCATCTGCGCGGCCAGGAAGAGCAGCGGCGCACCGAGGATCGCCGAGGTGCCCGGCGGCATCGGCAACACGTTGGGCAGCGCGCAAAGACGAACAGCAGCGCGGCGATGGCGCGATCGCCCAGCGCATCGAGCAGGTCGACCACGGCAATGCGCTCGCGCTGGCTGTCGTCGGCCAGCGCTCGCAGCATGGCCGACAGCGTGGCCTTGTGCGGATGGGTGTCGAGCGGAATTGGATCGGTCATGCGGCGGGCGCGGATTCTATCCAGCGCACCCGATGACCCGTCAGCCCACCAGCAACCGGGCCAGCACCTCGGGTTCGCCGTTCGATCGCGGGCGCAGCACCGGGCCCTCGCCGGAACTGCTGCCTTCGCCGGTCAGCGCCGACAGCACGAACATGTGCGTCACCCACACCTCGAACTGGCCCGGGCGCTTCGCAGCCGCTGCCAGCGAGCGCCGCAGCGCGCGCAGCGATTCGGCATTGGTCGCCTCGGAGTAGCCGCGCGGCGAGCCGAGCGTGGCATCGACCTCCGGCGTGCCGAAGGCCAGCGTGGCCGTGTCGACACAGCGGCACCAGGGGCTGGAGCGCACCCGCTGCGGCTTCAGCGAACGCTGCTCGAACCACTCGCCGATGCGCCGTGCCTGCGCACGGCCTTCGTCGCTGAGGTTGCGCTGCGTGCTGCACTCGCCGAGCTTGAAGCCCGGCGGATCGAAGGTGCCCGGCGCCAGCGCGTGGCGGAACGCGATCACCACGCCGCCGCTGCGCAGCAGCGCCTCGGCATCGGCCGCGCGCGCCGTGCCCAGCGGCGAGGCGAGTGCAGCCAGCAGCAGCGGGCGGCGCGTGATCATCGGTTCAGGCCACCGGCTGGAAGGCGTAGCCCGAGCCCTGCGCCACGGCACGGCCGAAGGCGGGGAAGGGGAAGTGGAAGCCGCCGATCATCGCCTTGGCATCGACGATGCGCTGCAGCGTCTCGCGGCGCACCTTGCGCGCGGCCTCGGCATCCATGTCGAAGGTGACAGCCCAGTCGGGGTTGCGCGCGAACAGCGCCGGCACGTTGGTCAGGTCGCCCACGTAGAAGAAGCTCTGGCCGGCCGACTGCAGCTGGAACAGCGTGTGGCCGGGCGTGTGGCCGAAGGCCGCCACCGAGCGGATGCCCGGCGCCACCTCGCTGCCCGGCTCGAAGCGCACCAGCATGTCGGACGGCATCTGCGCGAAGACGCGGCGCGCATTCTGGAACGCGCCCTTCATGCCTTCCGGCGCGGCGTTCATCTTCGCGTCGTCCATCCAGAAGGCGTGCTCGGGTGCCGGCACCAGCACCTTGGCCTTCGGGAAGACGAACTCGCCGGCCTTGTTGCGCAGGCCGTTGATGTGGTCGCCGTGGTAGTGGGTGATCAGCACGGTGTCGATATCGCCCGGCTGCACGCCGGCGGCGCGCATGTTCTCCAGCAGCTTGCCCGTGGTGGGGCCGCCGAACTCGCCGAGACCGGTGTCCATCAGGATGCGCCGGCCGCCGGCCATGACCAGGAAGGGCGTGAACGGCACGTCGATGTAGTCGGTGGGCAGGTTCTGCGAGGCGAGCAGCGCGCGCACTTCGGCGATCGGGGCGTTCTTGACGAACTCTTCGCCCAGTGGCCGGCGCGCGATGCCGTCGATCAGCGACACGACCTCGACGTCGCCGACCTTGATGCGCCGAAAGCCCGGCGAGGGCAGCGTCGGCGTGCCGAAGTTCAGGGCGTTCTGTGCCCACACGGGCACGAAGGAGCCGGCGGCGTAGGCGAGCGGGGCGGTGATGGCCGCGCCGAGAAACTGGCGACGAAGCATGAGCGACTCTCCGGTATTGTTGTGAACGGATGGGTCGCGATGATGGCGAGTCGCCGCGGCGCTCGCAGCCCGCGCCGCCAATCACCGTGGCGGCGCGGGGTTTTCGCTCCGCAGAGCGCCTAGACGTGGAACCGGGCCGCCGCGCCGAGTGCGATGCCCAGCGCGCTGACGCCGAACATGAGGTACTCGAGCCGCTTGCTCTTGGTCAGCAGCGCGATGGCCGCCATCGCGATGGCCACCTGCAGCGCGGTCGTCGCCTGCGCCCAGCGATGGTGCTCGTGCATTTGCGCGGCGCTGCGCTCGTCGAAGGCCTTGGCCTCGGCCTCGAGCTTCTCGGCCGCGGCCTTGATCTCGGCCTTCTCGGCCTTGTAGCGCTTGATCTCCTCCTGGTAGAACGGCTTGCGCGCCTCGGGCACGAGTTCGAGCGCCAGTTCCGAGAGGTTCTGCTTGCCACTCTTGGCTGGTAGTAGTTCCACTGGTTCGACGCCTCGGTCTTCTTGATCGCGGCGTCGTTCTTCAGCAGGCCGGCATTGGCCTGCGTGGCGCCGCCCATGTAGGCGAACAGCGCGCCGACGGTGGCGATCACGGCCGTCACCACCGCGATCTGGCCGGCCATGCCGGTGGGTTCGTGCTGCGCCGCATGTTCGACTTCGTGGTCGTGCGGCCCGTGGACGTGAAAGCCAGCTCCGGACATCTCAATCAGCCTCTTGTCGTGTGTAGTGGTTGAAGCGGTAGCCGACGCCCGCGGCGCTGACGTGCGGCTCTGAGGAAGACTGGCGGAACTGCGCGCGCGGCCAGTCGGGGAAAAGGACATCGCCCTCCAGATCGGCGTCGATCTCGGTGAGCACCAGTTCGTTGGCGCGGGGCAGGGCGAGTGCATAGAGCTCGGCGCCGCCGATCACGAAGACCTTGGTGGCGTCGGCCACCAGCGCGAGCGCGTCGTCGAGCGATGCCGCGCGATCGGCGCCCTCGGCGCGCCAGTCGGCGTTGCGGCTCACCACGATGTTGCGGCGCCCGGGCAGCGGCCGGAAGCGCGCGGGCAGCGAATCCCAGGTCTTGCGGCCCATGATCACCGGGCAACCCATGGTGACGCGGCGGAAATGCTTCTGGTCTTCGCTCGTGCCAGACCAGTTCGCCGCCGCGGCCGATCACGCGGTTGCGGGCGACGGCGGCGATCAGCGCGAGGGTGGGGTGGCGGTTCGTCATCCGCCTATTGTCGCGGCGCGTCGGATCAGGCCAGTGCGGCGGCCTCGCGCCCGGCCTCGAGGTGATGCTGCATCAGCGCCTGCACGCGCTCGGCGTTGCGTGCCTTCAGCGCCGCCATGATCTGCCGGTGCTCGCGCAGCGAGGCTTCGAGCCGGCCCTGCTTGAGCAGTGATTGCGCGCGGTTGAGCTTCATCACCTTGCGCAGGTCGGCCACCATCTGGATGCGCCAGCGGTTGTCGGCAATCTCCAGCAGCCGCATGTGGAAGCGTTCGTTCGCGGCGAAGAAGCGCGCGCGGTCGTCGAGCGCATTCTCCAGCTCGTCATGCAGCGCGAGCAGCTCGGCCATCTCCTCGGCGGTGGCTTTCTGCGCGGCCACGCGCGCGGCATCGCTCTCCAGCAGCGCCAGCAGGTGGAAGACCTCGGCCAGGTCGCGCTCCGACACCTCGGTGACGTAGGCGCCGCGGCGCAGCTTCATCGTCACCAGCCCTTCGGAGGCCAGCACCTTCAGCGCCTCGCGCAGCGGCGTGCGGCTGATGCCGTATTCGGCGCACAAGGCCTGCTCGTCGATCCAGCTGCCGGGCGCCAGCGTGTGCGCCAGGATGCGCGCACGCAGCTGTTCGGCCACCTGCTCGTACAGCGCGCGCTCGCCCAGGCGGCCGGCGCGGGGCGTGGCAGGCGGCGACGACTCTTTGCGCGGGGCGGCCATGGCGAAAGGTGTATGAAAGCGAAACCGGTGAAGATATAATTCAATTTTGAATTATGGCTGAGCCGGGCGGTGGCGGCAAGGCCGGTGCAACGGGCCATGGGCCCATGGCAGAAGGCAAGGAGACTGCGATGTCCAACGATCCCGTCCGCGCATCCGAAGGCATGGCGCAATGGCAGAAGGCCGCGGCCAAGTCGGCCCCGGGCGGCAATGTCGAGGCGCTGAACTGGACCACGCCGGAAGGCATCGTCGTCAAGCCGCTCTACACCGCGGCGGACGTGAAGGATCTGCCCCACGCCGATACGCTGCCGGGCTTCGCTCCGTTCGTGCGCGGCCCGCAGGCCACGATGTATACGGTGCGGCCGTGGACGATCCGCCAGTACGCCGGCTTCTCCACCGCCGAGGCCAGCAACGATTTCTACCGCAAGGCGCTGGCCGCCGGCGCTCAGGGCGTCAGCGTGGCCTTCGACCTCGCCACCCACCGCGGCTACGACAGCGACCACCCGCGCGTGACCGGCGACGTCGGCAAGGCCGGCGTGGCGATCGATTCGGTGGAAGACATGAAGATCCTGTTCGACGGCATACCGCTCGACAAGGTCAGCGTGTCGATGACCATGAACGGTGCCGTGCTGCCGGTGCTGGCCGGCTACGTGGTGGCGGCGGAGGAGCAGGGCGTTTCGCAGGAGAAGCTCAGCGGCACCATCCAGAACGACATCCTCAAGGAGTTCATGGTCCGCAACACCTACATCTATCCGCCCGAGCCGAGCATGCGGATCATCGGCGACATCATCGAGTACACGGCGAAGAACATGCCGAAGTTCAACTCGATCTCGATCTCCGGCTACCACATGCAGGAGGCGGGGGCCAACCAGGCGCTGGAGCTCGCCTTCACGCTGGCCGACGGCAAGGAGTACGTGAAGACGGCGCTGGCCAAGGGGCTGGACGTCGACGAGTTCGCCGGGCGCCTCTCGTTCTTCTGGGCGATCGGCATGAACTTCTATCTCGAAGTGGCCAAGATGCGCGCGGCGCGGCTGCTGTGGTGGAAGATCATGAAGGAGTTCAATCCGAAGAACCCGAAGAGCCTGATGCTGCGCACGCACAGCCAGACCTCGGGCTGGAGCCTGACCGAGCAGGACCCCTACAACAACGTGGTGCGCACCACAATCGAGGCGATGGCGGCGGTGTTCGGCGGCACGCAGAGCCTGCACACCAACGCGCTCGATGAAGCCATCGCGCTGCCCACCGAGTTCAGCGCCCGCATCGCGCGCAACACGCAGCTGATCATCCAGGAAGAGACGCACATCACCAACGTGGTCGACCCCTGGGCGGGCAGCTACATGATGGAGAAGCTGACGCAGGACATGGCCGATGCCGCCTGGAAGATCATCGAGGAAGTCGATGCGATGGGTGGCATGGTCAAGGCGGTCGATTCCGGCTGGGCCAAGCTGAAGATCGAGGCCAGCGCCGCCGAGAAGCAGGCGCGCATCGACTCGGGCAAGGACGTGATCGTCGGCGTCAACAAGTACAAGCTGGGGAAAGAGGATCCGATCGAGATCCTGGAGGTGGACAACCACGCGGTGCGCGAGAACCAGGTCAAGCGCCTGAACGCGATCCGCGCGGCGCGCGACAACAAGAAGGTGGCGGCGGCGCTTGACGCGCTGACCGCCTGCGCACAGAGTGGCAAGGGAAACCTGCTCGACCTGAGCATCCAGGCGATCCGCCTGCGCGCCACGGTGGGCGAGGTGTCGGATGCCTTGGAGAAGGCCTGGGGGCGCCACCGCGCCGATACGCAGAAGGTGACCGGTGTGTATGCAGCCGCCTACGACAGCGCCGAGGGCTGGGACAAGCTCAAGGCCGAGATCGCCGAGTTTGCCAACGAGCAGGGCCGTCGCCCGCGCGTGATGATCGCCAAGCTCGGCCAGGACGGCCACGACCGCGGCGCGAAGGTGGTGGCCACGGCCTTCGCCGACCTCGGCTTCGACGTCGACATGGGCCCGCTGTTCCAGACCGCCGAGGAGTGCGCGCGCCGGGGCGATCGAGAACGACGTGCATGCCGTGGGCGTCTCGACCCTGGCCGCCGGGCACAAGACGCTGGTGCCGGCCATCATCAAGTCGCTCAAGGAACAGGGCGCCGACGACATCATCGTCTTCGTCGGCGGCGTGATCCCGAGGCAGGACTACGAGTTTCTCTACGAAGCCGGCGTGAAGGGCATCTACGGCCCGGGTACGCCGATCCCGGCGAGCGCGAAGGACGTGCTCGAGCAGATCAAGAAGAGCCTTTCCGCGAAGGACTGATTTCGTGAGCCTGCCGGCCGGTGATCAGGCCCTGATGGACGGCGTGCTGCGCCGCGAGCGGCGTGCGCTGGCCAAGACCATCACGCTGCTCGAATCGACGCGGGCCGATCACCGCGCGCGCGCCGATGCGCTGCTCAATGCGCTGCTGCCCTCCACCGGAAAGGCGATCCGCCTCGGAATCTCCGGCGTACCGGGCGTGGGCAAGTCGACCTTCATCGAGGCGCTCGGGCTCTTCCTGATCGGCCAGGGCCACCGCGTGGCGGTGCTGGCGATCGACCCGTCGTCGAGCGTCTCCGGCGGCTCCATCCTGGGCGACAAGACGCGCATGGAGCAGCTGTCGGTCAACGACGCGGCCTACATCCGCCCCAGCCCGGCCAGCGGCACGCTCGGCGGCGTGGCCGAGAAGACGCGCGAGGCGATGCTGGTGTGCGAGGCGGCGGGCTTCGACGTGGTGATCGTCGAGACCGTGGGCGTGGGCCAGAGCGAGACGGCCGTGTCCAGCATGACCGACATGTTCGTGCTGCTACAGCTGCCCAATGCCGGCGACGACCTGCAGGCGATCAAGAAGGGCGTGATGGAGCTCGCCGACCTGGTGGTCATCAACAAGGCCGACATCGATCCCGACGCGGCCACCCGCGCCCGCGCGCAGATCACCTCGGCGCTGCGCGTCTTCAGCTTCCATGGCAACCCGGCGCATGCCGCCGAACGCTGGCACCCGCAGGTGCTGCAGCTGAGCGCCCTGAAGGCCCAGGGCATCGCCGACTTCTGGGCGGCCGTGACCAGTTTTCAATCGAAGCGGCGCGCCAGCGGCGAGCTCGACTCCGCCGCCGCGAGCAGGCGCGCGCCTGGATGTGGGACAGGTGCACGCCGGCCTGCGCGGGCCTTCGACCAGCACCCGGCCGTGCGCTGCGCTGCCCAACACCCTGAGCGACGTGAACGAGGCGCGCGTGGCGCCTTCGGCCGCGGCGCGCTCGCTGCTGAACCTGTTCCAGACCCCGAATTCCTGAGGAGGCAACCGCCATGCACGACATCATCCAGCAGCTCGAAGACAAGCGCGCCAAGGCGCGCCTGGGCGGCGGCGAAAAACGCATCGCCGCGCAGCACGGCAAGGGCAAGCTCACCGCGCGCGAGCGCCTCGAGCTGCTGCTCGACGAAGGCACCTTCGAAGAGTGGGACATGTTCGTCGAGCACCGCTGCGCCGATTTCGGCATGGCCGACAACAAGATCCCGGGCGACGGCGTCGTCACCGGCTACGGCATGATCAACGGCCGCCTGGTGTTCGTCTTCAGCCAGGACTTCACCGTCTTCGGCGGCGCGCTCTCCGAGGCGCACGCCGAGAAGATCTGCAAGGTGATGGACCAGGCGATGAAGGTCGGCGCGCCGGTGATCGGCCTGAACGACTCCGGCGGCGCGCGCATCCAGGAAGGCGTGGCCTCGCTGGGCGGTTATGCCGAGGTGTTCCAGCGCAACGTGCTGGCCTCGGGCGTGGTGCCGCAGATCAGCATGATCATGGGGCCCTGCGCTGGCGGCGCGGTGTACTCGCCGGCGATGACCGACTTCATCTTCATGGTGAAGGACAGCTCCTACATGTTCGTCACCGGCCCCGAGGTGGTGAAGACGGTGACGCACGAGGAGGTGAGCGCCGAGGAACTCGGTGGCGCCGGCACCCACACCACGAAGAGCGGCGTGGCCGACCTCGCCTTCGAGAACGACGTCGACGCGCTGCTGATGCTGCGCCGGTTGTTCAACTACCTGCCGCTGAACAACCGCGAGAAGCCGCCGGTGCGCCGCAGCGACGACCCCGCGGAGCGGCTGGACCTGTCGCTCGACACGCTGGTGCCGGACAACCCGAACAAGCCGTACGACATGAAGGAGCTGATCGTCAAGACGGTGGACGACGGCGACTTCTTCGAACTGCAGCCCGATTACGCCAAGAACATCGTCATCGGCTTCGGCCGCATGGAGGGCCAGACCGTGGGCATCGTCGCCAACCAGCCGCTGGTGCTGGCGGGGTGCCTGGACATCAAGAGCTCGATCAAGGCGGCGCGCTTCGTGCGTTTCTGCGATGCCTTCAACATCCCCGTGCTGACCTTCGTCGACGTGCCCGGCTTCATGCCCGGCACCAGCCAGGAGTACGGCGGCATCATCAAGCACGGCGCCAAGCTGCTGTACGCCTACGCCGAGTGCACGGTGCCGAAGATCACCGTCATCACGCGCAAGGCCTACGGCGGCGCCTACGACGTGATGAGCTCCAGCACCTGCGCGGCGACGTCAACTTCGCGCGGCCTAATGCCGAGATCGCGGTGATGGGCGCCAAGGGCGCGGTGGAGATCATCTTCCGCGAGGACAAGGGCGACCCGGCCAAGCTGGCGGCCCGCGAAGCCGAATACAAGGCCCGCTTCGCCAACCCCTTCGTGGCCGGCGCGCGCGGCTACATCGACGACGTGATCCAGCCGCACGAGACGCGCAAGCGCATCTGCCGCAGCCTCGTGATGCTGCGCGACAAGAAGCTCGAGAACCCGTGGCGCAAACACGGCAACATCCCGCTGTGAGGACGGAGGAGACACCCATCATGTTCAGCAAGATCCTCATTGCCAACCGCGGCGAGATCGCCTGCCGCGTCATCAAGACTGCCCGCAAGATGGGCATCAAGACGGTCGCCGTCTACTCCGAGGCCGACCGCGATGCGCGCCACGTCGAGCTGGCCGACGAATCCGTCTTCATCGGCGCTGCGCCCAGCCGCGAGAGCTATCTCGTGATGGACAAGATCATCGAGGCCTGCAAGAAGACCGGGGCACAGGCGGTGCACCCTGGCTACGGCTTCCTGTCGGAGAACGAGGAGTTCGCACGCCGCGTCGAGGAGGAGGGCATCGTCTTCATCGGCCCGAAACACGCCTCGATCGCCGCGATGGGCGACAAGATCGCCTCCAAGAAGCTGGCGATGGCCGCGAAGGTCAACACCATCCCGGGCTACAACGACGTGATCGAGTCGCCCGAGCAGGCGGTGACGATCGCGAAGGACATCGGCTACCCGGTGATGATCAAGGCCAGCGCCGGCGGCGGCGGCAAGGGCCTGCGCGTGGCCTGGAACGACAAGGAGGCCTTCGAGGGCTTCAGCTCCTGCCGCAACGAGGCCAAGAACAGCTTCGGCGACGATCGCGTCTTCATCGAGAAGTTCGTCGAGGAGCCGCGCCACATCGAGATCCAGGTGCTCGGCGATGCGCACGGCAACTGCGTCTACCTGCACGAGCGCGAGTGCTCGATCCAGCGCCGCCACCAGAAGGTGATCGAGGAGGCGCCGTCGCCCTTCATCAGCGAAGCCACGCGCAAGGCGATGGGCGAGCAGGCCGTGGCGCTGGCCCGCGCGGTGAACTACCAGAGCGCCGGCACCGTGGAGTTCGTGGTCGGCAAGGACCAGAGCTTCTACTTTCTCGAGATGAACACCCGGCTCCAGGTGGAGCACCCGGTCACCGAGTGCATCACCGGGCTCGATCTCGTCGAGCAGATGATCCGCGTGGCGGCCGGCGAGAAGCTGCGCTTCACGCAGGCGCAGATCCGCGCCGCGGCTGGGCGATGGAGTGCCGCATCAATGCGGAAGACCCGTTCCGCAACTTCCTGCCGTCCACCGGCCGCCCGGTGAAGTACCAGCCGCCGGCGCAGACGATGGAAGCGGCGATGCCCGTGCCGGAAGGCGGCGGCGTGCGCGTGGACACCGGCGTCTATGAAGGCGGCGAGATCCCGATGTACTACGACTCGATGATCGCCAAGCTGATCGTGCACGGGCTGGACCGCGACGACGCCATCCGCAAGATGCGCGAGGCGCTCAATGCCTTCGTGATCCGCGGCGTGTCGAGCAACATCCCGTTCCAGTCGGCGCTGCTGGCGCACCCGAAGTTCGTTTTGGGGCAGTTCAACACCGGCTTCATCGCCGAGCACTATCCGAAGGGCTTCTCGGCCGCGCTGGTGCCGCACGACGATCCGGATTTCCTGCTGATGCTCGCCGGCGCGGCGCACCGCCGCATGCGCGAGCGCGCCTCGCGCATCACCGGGCAGCTGCCGGGCCACGAGCTGGAGATCGGCGACGAGTTCGTCATCGTGCTGACCGACGAGCAGGGCCAGCGCACGCAGACGCCGGTGCGCGTGACCAACGGCGACGGCAGCTACCGCGTGACCATCGGCGGCAAGACCGCCAAGCTGCGCTTCGCCAGCCCGCTGCGCGAGATCGCCGTCAGCGGCGAGATCGACGGCCGGCCCTTCCATGCGCAGATCGAGCGCATCGGGCTGCACTACCGGATCATCCACAACGGCCTGCAGGTCAACGCGCGCGTGCTGTCGGCGCGCGCCGCTGAACTGGAGGCATTGATGCCGTTCAAGGCGCCGCCGGATCTCTCCAAGTTCCTGCTCTCGCCGATGCCGGGCCTGCTGGTCGACGTCGCCGTGCAGCCGGGCCAGAAGGTGATGGCCGGCGAGAAGCTCGCGGTGATCGAGGCGATGAAGATGGAGAACATCCTCGTCGCGCAGCAGGATGGCATCGTCGCCAAGGTGGCGGCGAACAAGGGCGAGAGCACGGCCGTCGACCAGGTCATCCTGGAGTTCCAATGAGCACGCGGCCGTTCAAGGTGCTGGGCGTCCAGCAGATCGCCATCGGCGGGCTCGACAAGCATCGCCTGAAGACGCTGTGGGTCGACAAGCTCGGGCTGGAGGTGACCGGGACCTTCCGCTCCGAGCGGGAGAACGTCGACGAGGACATCTGCGCGATGGGCAAGGGCCCGTTCACCGTCGAAGTGGATCTGATGCAGCCGATGGACCCGGAGAAGAAGCCGGCCGTGCATGCCACGCCGCTGAACCACGTCGGGCTGTGGATCGACGATCTGCCCAAGGCGGTGGAGTGGCTCACGGCTCAGGGCGTGCGCTTTGCGCCCGGCGGCATCCGCCGCGGTGCTGCGGGCCACGACATCTGCTTCCTGCATCCCAAGGGCAACGAGGAGTTTCCGGTCAGCGGCGAGGGCGTGCTGATCGAACTGGTGCAGGCGCCGCCCGAGGTGATCGAGGCCTTCGCTAAACTGGCCTGATGGCCGTACGAGAAATCCTCAAGATGGGCGATGCGCGGCTGCTGCGCGTCGCCAAGCCCGTTCAGCGCTTCGACACGCCCGAGCTGCATGCGCTGATCGCCGACATGTTCGACACCATGCGCGCTGCCGAAGGCGCGGGCTGGCGGCGCCGCAGATCGGCGTCGACCTGGCCGTGGTGATCTTCGGCTTCACGAAGAACCGCCGCTACCCCGACCGCGAGCCGGTGCCCGAGACGGTCCTGCTGAACCCGAGCATCGAGGCGCTGTCCGACGAGGAAGACGAGGGCTGGGAAGGCTGCCTCTCGGTACCGGGACTGCGCGGCGTGGTGCCGCGCTTCGCGCGCATCCGCTACCGGGGTTTCGATCAATACGGCGCGCCGATCGACCGCGAGGCCACCGGCTTCCACGCCCGCGTGGTGCAGCACGAGTGCGACCACCTGATCGGCAAGCTCTACCCGATGCGGGTGCGCGATTTCAGCCGCTTCGGCTACACCAGCGTGCTGTTTCCGGACATCGACGCGGCCGAAGACGACTGATTGGCGGGTCGACGCGGTTCGGCCGTGTAAAGCTGTGTGTCCGGCGCGGGGGCGCGTCGGCGAGGCGGCCTTGGCATGCGTTTCGGAGAGGCCGAAGGCGCAACTTTTCGGGAAGCGCCCGGCTCCCAACACAAGAGGCCGCGAGAGGCAGCGAGAGACACCATCATGCGAAGCCCCGACATTCCCCCGTGATCGCCAGCCTCGCGCTGGCCCTGGCCGCCGCGGGCCGGCCTTCCACGTCACTTCTGCGCAGGCGGCACCGGTGCCGTCGCAACGCGCCGATGACGCCGTCGATCCGCCCGGCCGCGTCGGCCGGCTGTCGGAAGTGCAGGGCCAGGTGTGGCTGTACCACCCGGCCGACGGTGAGTGGGAAGCCGCGCAGCGCAACCGCCCGCTGACCAGCGGTGACCGCCTGGCCACCGACGGCGGCGCCCGCACCGAGGTGCGCATCGGATCGACCACGCTGCGGCTGGACGGCGCCACCGAGATCGAGGTGCTGCGCCTGGACGACGACCGCATCGCGCTGCAACTGCACAACGGCAGCGTGGCGGTGCGCATCCGCAGCCGCGAGCAGGTGGAAGGGTTCGAGCTGCGCACGCAGGAGGGCCGCTTCACCGTGCAGCGCACCGGCCGCTATCGCTTCGACCGCGCCGACGAGGCCAGCTTCGCAACCGTGCTGTCGGGCCGGGCCTACTACGAGACGCAGAACAATGCGCTGAGCATCAATGCCGGCCAGCGCGCCGAGTTCTGGATCGACCGCGCCAACGTGCCGCAGTACAGCATCATCGAACCCGAGCGCGATGCCTTCGCCGGCTGGGTGGCCGAACGCGATCGCTCCGACGACCGCAGCGCGTCGACGCGCTATGTGTCGCCCGAGATGACCGGCGTCGAGGACCTCGACCGCTACGGCAGCTGGCAGGACAACCCCGAGTACGGTGCGCTGTGGGTGCCGCGCGCCGTCGCGCCGGGCTGGGCGCCGTACACCACCGGCCGCTGGGCCTGGGTGGCGCCCTGGGGCTGGACCTGGATCGACGAGGCGCCGTGGGGCTTCGCGCCGTTCCACTATGGCCGCTGGGTCTACGTGGGCAGCAGCTGGTGCTGGTCGCCGGGCACCTACGTGCGCCGGCCGGTCTACGCACCGGCACTGGTCGCCTGGATCGGCGGGCCGCGGCTGTCGATCGGCATCAACATCGGCGGTGGCGGGCCGGCCGTGGGCTGGGTGCCACTGGCGCCGCGCGAAGTCTACGTGCCGTACTACCGCGTCAGCCCGGGCTACGTGCGCAACGTCAACGTGACGCACGTGACCAACATCACCAACATCACGACGATCGTCAACAACCCGCAGCAGGCCGTGGGCGAGCGCGATTTCCGCAACCGCAAGTTCCCGCATGCGGTGACGGTCGTGCCGGCCAGCACCTTCACCTCGCGCCAGCCGATCACGCCGGTGGCGCGCCAGTTGCGCGATGCGCCGGAAGTGCGCGAGATCGTTCGCCAGCCGCCGCGCGCCAGCATCGTGGCGGCGCCGCCCGTGGCCACGCCGCCGCAGGTGCAGCGTCGGCCCGACATGCCCGTCGCGCGGCCGCCGGTGCAGCAGGCGCCCGCCCTTCGAGAGCGACTGCCCGGCAATGGCTTCCAGCCGGACCGGCCCGACGTGGTGCGCGCCGCGCCGGTGATCCCGCACGAACCGGAGCGCGCGGGCGAGCGCGACGTCCGCCGGGAGCAGCGCGACGTGCGCGAGCAACGGGAGAGCCGCGAGCAGCGCGATCCGCGCGAACAGCGGGAGCAGCGGGAGCAGCGTGACAGCCGCGAGATCCGCACGCTGCCGCAGCCGCCGATGGCGCGGCCCGTGCAGCCGGCGCCGCAGATGCAACCGGCGCAGCCGATGCTGCCCGCTCAACCGGCCCAGCCGATCCAGCGGCCCGACCGGTTCGAGCACGTCGAGCGCCCGCAACCGCCGGTGATGCGGTCGCAGCCGCAGATCCAGGAGCCGCTGCGGCCGCAGCCCGTGCCGCAACCGGCGCCGATGGTCCGGCAGCCGATGCCCCAGCCGCAACCGGTGCAGCCGCCGCCGCAGATGCGCGGCAACGGTGGCGGCAACGGGCAGGGTGGTTTCCGTGATCGGCCGGATGTCGGCGAAGAGCGCGGCAACGGCCGGGGCAACGGCCCGCGCCAGGAGCGCTGAGCGCCGTCTGCGGCGTCAGCGCAGCAGCGGCGCCAGCACCGGCCAGACGTTGCCCAGCATCACCGGGTGCGCCGCGGCCACCGGGTGGATGCGGTCGCTCTGGAACATCGCCTCGGCGTTGGCCGCATTGGCCACGCCTTCGAGGAAGAAGGGCACCAGCGCCGCGCCGCCGGTCTTCGCCACGCTGGCAAACAGCGCGGCGAAATCCTCGCCGTACTGGCGGCCGTAGTTGGGCGGCACCTGCATGCCCAGCACCAGCACCTGGGCGCCGGCATCGCGCGAGGCTTTCACCATCGCGGCGAGGTTGTCGCGTGTCATCGGCAGCGGCAGGCCGCGCAGCGCATCGTTGCCGCCGAGTTCGATCAGCACGTGGGTCGGCTTGTGCTGGCGCAGCAGCGCGGGCAGCCGCGAGCGGCCGCCCGAGGTGGTGTCGCCGCTGATGCTGGCGTTGATCACCTGGGCGGGAATCTTCTCCTTGGCCGGGCGCTGCTCGAGCAGCGCCACCCAGCCGCTGCCGCGCGCGATGCCGTATTCGGCCGACAGGCTGTCGCCGACGACGAGCAGCGTGGCCGGGCCGCGCGGCGCCGCGGCGTTCACCCCGCGGACCACAGGCCGAGTCCGAGCAGGCTACAGTGCGCCAGCCATTCGCGGCGCGTCGCCGCCTTCTTCATCGCACGCTGATTCATGTCCGAACCCATCATCGCCGTGGAACGCGTCACCAAGCAGGTGCAGGATTCCACCGGCACGCTGACGATTCTCCACGAGATCGATTTCACCCTGCAGGCAAGGCAGTCGGCCGCCATCGTCGGCGCCTCGGGCTCGGGCAAGAGCACGCTGCTGTCGATCATCGCCGGGCTCGATACGCCCAGCAGCGGCACGGTGCGCATCGCCGGCAACGATCTGTTCGCGCTCGATGAAGATGCCCGTGCCGCGCTGCGCGCGCAGAAGCTCGGCTTCGTCTTCCAGAGCTTCCAGCTGCTGGCCAACCTGACCGCGCTGGAGAACGTGATGCTGCCGCTGGAACTGCAGGGCCGCCGAGACGCGCGGGCGCTGGCCACCGAGATGCTCGGCCGCGTGGGTCTGGGCGAGCGCTTGCGCCACTATCCGAAGGTGCTCTCCGGTGGCGAGCAGCAGCGCGTGGCGCTGGCGCGCGCCTTCGTCGTTCAGCCGGCGGTGCTGCTGGCCGACGAGCCGACTGGCAGCCTGGATTTCGCCACCGGCGAGCGGGTGATGGAGCTGATGTTCGAGCTCAACCGGGAGGCCGGCACCACGCTGGTGCTGGTGACGCACGACCGAGGCATCGCCGCGCGCTGCGACCGGCAATTGCGC
Source organism: Piscinibacter aquaticus (assembly GCA_007994965.1). Lineage (GTDB taxonomy): Bacteria > Pseudomonadota > Gammaproteobacteria > Burkholderiales > Burkholderiaceae_C > Piscinibacter > Piscinibacter aquaticus. Next base: position 1,447,141 of record VOPW01000001.1, read on the forward strand.
ATCGAGGCCGGGCGCCTCGACCTCGGCGCGATGGCGATGTGAGATCGCCTCGCGCCGGGCGTTCGACGCTCAGTTCAGCGTGCTGAACTTGTAGTCGGTCTTGGCCTTGGCGCGGATCGAGTCGCGGAACTCGCCGAGCTTCTGCTGGCTGATGCGCTGCTGGATCTGGCCCTTGACCTCTTCGATCGGCGGGAACTTGGCCTCGCGCGAATCCTCGAGCTTGATGATGTGCCAGCCGAACTGCGACTTGACCGGCGTCTCGGTCATTTCGCCCTTCTTGAGCTTGACCATCGCCTGCGAGAACTCGGGCACGTAGGCGCCCGGCGCGGCGTAGTCGAGATCGCCGCCGTTCTCGCCGGAGCCCGGGTCCTTCGAATTCTTCTTGGCCACGTCCTCGAACTTGGCGCCGCCCTTGATCTGCGCGATCAGCGCCTTGGCCTCGTCCTCCTTCTCGACGAGGATGTGGCGGGCACGGTATTCGGTGCCGCCCGACTGCGCCTTGAACTTGTCGTACTCGGCCTGGACTTCGGCGTCGCTGACCGGGTTCTTCTTCTGGAAGTCGGCGAACAGCTCGCGGATCAGCAGCGTCTGGCGCGCAAACTCGATCTGCTGCTTGTACTCGGCCGAAGCCGCCAGGCCGCGCTTCTCGGCTTCCTGCATGAAGATCTCGCGCAGGACGACCTCGTCGCGCACCTGCTGCTCCAGTTCCGGCGTCTTCGGCTGGCCCGAGCGCACCGCCTGGTTCATCAGCGCTTCGGCACGCGCCTTCGGAACCGCCTTGCCGTTGACGATGGCGATGTTCTGCGCCTGGGCGGCCAGCGGCGCGGCCAGCAGCGCGGCGAGCGCGAGCGAAGTGAGGCGAACGTGGAAGTGCATCTTCATGGCGGGGAGGGAGATCAGGATTCGCCCGGCAGCCGGGCGTCGATGGCCAGGGCGTGGATGCCCTGGGGGATGAGGTTGCGCAGGGCATCATAAACGAGGCGATGCCGGGCCACCCGTGACAAACCGTTGAAGCGCGTGCAGGCAATCCGCACACTGAAATGCCGGCCCTCGCGGGCGCCGGCGTGCCCGGCGTGCAGATGGCTGTCGTCCTGCACGGCGAGGTCGTCCGGCTGCAGGGCCTCGCGCAGCGCACCCGCAATGGCCTCGGCGGTGACGGCCATCGTCAGGCGCGCGGAGCTTCGCCCGCGCCGTCGTCTTCCTGCACGTGGCGGCTGATGTACAAGCCTTGCACCACGGTGAACACGAGCATCAGGCCGATGCCGCCGAACAGCTTGAAGTTGACCCAGGTGTCGGTGCTGAAGCTGTAGGCCACGTACAGGTTGAGCAGGCCCATGAAGGCGAAGAAGGCCACCCACATGAAATTCAGCCGCTGCCAGATGCCGTAGGGCAGCGAGAGCTGCTCGCCGATCAGCGCGCGCAGCAGGTTCTTGCGGAAGATCAGCTGGCTGAGCCAGAAGGTCAGGCCCATCACCCAGTACAGCACGCTGGGCTTCCACTTGATGAAGGTTTCGTTGTGGAACCAGATCGTCGCGCCGCCGAAGACGGTGACCGTGCCCAGGCTCACCCACAGCATGGTGTCGACCTTGCGGCCCCGGGCGATCATCCAGCCCACCTGCGCCAGCGTGGCGAGGATCACCACGACGGTGGCCAGCAGCACCGGCGCCTCGTTCGGGCCGACCACGCCGCCATTGACCATGAAGCCGAACTGGTCGGAGGCGAACTGCGCCGCCCAGTCCTTGCGCCCTTCGGCGACCTTGAAGGTGCCGAAGAACAGGATGATGGGCAGGAAATCGAACAGCAGCTTCATTTGGCGGCGAAGTCTATCGCAGCCGAATTGATGCAATAGCGCTCGCCGGTGGGCTCCGGACCATCCTCGAAGACATGGCCCAGGTGCGAACCGCACTGGTTGCAGCGGACCTCGATGCGCACCATGCCGTGGCTCTTGTCGACCACGCGCTCGATCACCTCGCTGTTGATCGGCTGCCAGTAGCTCGGCCAGCCGCAGCCGGCGTCGAACTTGGTGGCCGATTCGAACAGCGGCGTGCCGCAGCCCACGCACTTGTACTGGCCCTGATCCCAGTGATCCCAGTACTTTCCGGTGAAGGGGCGCTCGGTCGCCGCGTGGCGCGTGACCTGGTACTGCATCGGATCGAGTTGCTCCCGCCACTCGGCGTCCGACTTCTTGACCTTGTAGTCGCTCATGCGGCGCAGTGTAGCCAGCGCCCCGCGCCCGGGACACCGCTAGGGGTAAACCGCAGGCCGCCGGGGCTGCGGCGCTTCCTATCATCGCTGCGTCGCAGCAATCCTTCGCTGCCCTCTCTCAATCACTTTTCCGACACGGAGCAAGACCATGGCACGCCTGATGGGCCAGATGATGCAGATGCCGCTGATGATCTCCTCGCTGCTGGTGCACGCAGCGCGCCACAACGGCGACACCGAGATCGTCTCGAAGCGTGTCGAGGGCGACATCCACCGCTACACGTACAAGGACGCCGAGCTGCGCGCCCGCAAGCTGGCCCAGGCCTTCGCCCGGCTGGGCTGCGAGGCCGGCGACCGCGTGGCCACGCTGGCCTGGAACGGCTACCGTCACTTCGAGATCTACTACGGCGCCTCCGGCTCCGAGCTGGTCTGCCACACCATCAATCCGCGGCTGTTTCCCGAGCAGATCGCCTGGATCGCCAACGACGCGGCCGACAAGGTCCTGTGCTTCGACCTCACCTTCCTGCCGCTGGTGGAGAAGCTGGTGCCGGCGCTGGGCACGGTGAAGCACTTCGTCGCGATGACCGGTCGCAGCCACATGCCGTCGCAGACCACGATCCCGAACCTGCTGTGCTACGAGGAGCTGGTGGAGGCGGAGGACGGCCTCTACCACTGGCCGGAGTTCGACGAGAACACTGCCTCGAGCATCTGCTACACCTCGGGCACCACGGGGAATCCGAAAGGCGCCGTCTACAGCCACCGCTCGACGCTGCTGCACAGCTACGGCCTGGCGCTGCCGGACGGCATGGGCGTCGGCGGCAAGGACGTGATCCTGCCGGTCGTGCCGATGTTCCACGTCAACGCATGGGGCACGCCGTACGCGGCGCCGATGATCGGCGCCAAGCTGGTCTTCCCCGGGCCGCACCTCGACGGCAAGTCGCTGTACGAGCTGATGGAGGCCGAGAAGGTCACCTTCAGCGCCGGCGTGCCGACGGTCTGGCTCGGCCTGATCAACTTCGCACAGGCCCAGAAACTCAAGTTCAGCACGCTCAAGCGCACGGTGATCGGCGGCTCCGCCTGCCCGCCGGCGATGATGCGCACGCTGGAAGACGAGTTCGGCATCGAGGTCATCCACGCCTGGGGCATGACCGAGATGTCGCCGCTGGGCACACTGTCCAAGCTCAAGGGCAAGCATGCCGGGCTGCCGGTCGAGGCGCAGCGGCGCATCCTGGAGAAGCAGGGCAAGGTGATCTTCGGCGTCGACATGGAGATCATCGACGACGACGGCGCCGCCCTGCCCTGGGACGGGAAGGCCTCGGGCAACCTCGTGGTGCGCGGGCCGTGGATCATCCAGAGCTACTTCCAGCGCCCCGAGTCGCCGCTGGTGAAGGTCGGCGGCCGGCAGTGGTTCCCCACCGGCGACGTGGCGGCGATCGACGGTGATGCCTACATGCAGATCACCGACCGCAGCAAGGACGTCATCAAGTCCGGCGGCGAGTGGATCAGCTCGATCGACCTGGAGAACATCGCGATGGGCCACCCGGCGGTGCTCGAGGCCGCGGCCATCGCCTGCCGTCACCCGAAGTGGGACGAGCGCCCGCTGCTGGTGGTGGTGAAGAAGGCCGGTGCGGAGCTGACGCGCGAGCAGATGCTGGCCTTCTTCGAGGGCAAGATCGCCAAGTGGCAGATCCCGGATGACGTGGCCTTCGTGCCCGAGATCCCCCACACCGCCACCGGCAAGATCCAGAAGCTCAAGCTGCGCGAGATGTTCAAGGATCACCAGCTGCCGAGTGCGTGATTGGCGAGGGCGTGAGTCACGCTTGTCCCCGCAGTGACAAGGGCGTTCGGGGTAGTCCCTAAAACCCGACACGGAAACGATCCGCTACCGTCCGAACGCTTTGTCCACCAGAGACAGACCCTCACTTCCGAGAGAGCTCGATGAACCTCACGAAACACGTCCTCGGCACCGTCTGCGGTGCCATGCTGCTGAGCGGTGCCGCCTGGGCGCAGAAGGGCGAGACGGTCAAGATCGCCTGGATCGATCCGCTGTCGGGCCCCTTCGCCAACATCGGCCAGAACAGCCTGAAGACCTTCCAGTTCATGGCCGACAAGCTCAACGCGGGCAACCCGGCCGGCGTGAAGTTCGAGATCGTCTCGTTCGACAACAAGGCCTCCCCGCAGGAGAGCCTGACGGTGCTCAAGGCCGCGATCGACCAGGGCATCCGCTACGTCACCCAGGGCAACGGTTCGGGCGCAGCCGGCGCCATCATCGACGCGATCAACAAGCACAACGAGCGCAACCCCGGCAAGGAGGTCGTGTTCTTCAACAACGCTGCCGTCGATCCCGACCTGACCAACAGCAAGTGCAGCTTCTGGCACTTCCGCTTCGACGCCGACACGTCGATGAAGATGGAGGCGCTGACCTCCTACATGAAGGACGAGAAGAACGTCAAGAAGGTCTACATCATCGGCCAGAACTATGCGCACGGCCACCCGGTCGCCAAGTTCTTCAAGGAAGCGCTGGCGCGCAAGCGCCCCGACGTGCAGATCGTCGGCGAAGACCTGCACCCGATCGGCTCGGTGAAGGACTTCGCGCCCTACATCGCCAAGATCAAGGCGAGCGGCGCCGACAGCGTGGTCACCGGCAACTGGGGCACCGATCTCTCGCTGCTGATCAAGGCCGCGAAGGATGCCGGCCTGGAGGCCAACTTCTACACCTACTACGGCGGCGCCAACGGCACGCCCTCGGCCATCGGCCCGACGATGGACGGCAAGGTGAAGTTCGTCTACGTCGGCCACAACAACATCCCCGAGGTGTTCAAGCTCGCGGGTGAGTACCAGCCAAGTTCAAGGACGACCTCTCGCTGCTGACCACGATGCACGTGCTGCCGGCGCTGGCCGGCGGCATTGCCAAGGCCAAGAGCACCGATCCGGTGAAGGTGGCGTTCGCGATGGAAGGCCTGACGGTCAAGAGCTTCTCGGGCGACGTGACCATCCGCGCGGCCGACCACCAGTTGCAGCAGCCGCTGTACATCGCCACCTGGAAGAAGCTGTCCGACCCGAAGAAGCAGTGGAACGCCGAGGGCACCGGCTACACCTGGGTGCAGGACAAGGTGTTCGAGCCCTACGTGTCGAGCACGCCGACCTCCTGCCAGATGAAGCGCCCGGGCGCCTGATCGCCTGAGCCCTGACAGGCCCGCCGGAGCCGTCTCCCGCGGGCCTTGTCTTTCCTGTCGCGAACGTCGAGGCGGCCTTGGACCAGTTCCTCATCAACCTGCTCAACGGCATCAGCTCCGGGCTGCTGCTGTTCATGCTCAGCTCGGGCCTGACGCTGATCTTCAGCATGATGGGCGTGCTGAACTTCGCGCACGCGAGCTTCTACATGCTCGGCGCCTACTTCGCCTACACGCTCACCGGTGTGGTGGGCTTCTGGGCGGCGCTGGTGCTGGCGCCGCTGCTCGTGGGCGCGAGCGGTGCGCTGTTCGAGCGGGCCATCCTGCGCAAGGTGCACAAGTACGGCCACGTGGCTGAACTGCTGGTCACCTTCGGCCTCTCGTACGTGCTGTATGAGCTGGTGCAGCTGATCTGGGGCCGCACCTCGGTGCCGTTCTCGCCGCCCGAGGTGCTGCAGGGCACGGCCTTCACCATCGTGCAGTCCTCCGCCGACTCGATGCGCTTCGTGCTCGGCGTGGCGCCGCCGGAGGTGTGCAAGGGTGCGGCCGACGTCATCGTGCAGTGCACGCGCTTTCCGCTGAACCGCACCTTCCTCGCCGCCGTGGCGATCCTGATGCTGGTCGGCCTGTGGCTGCTGCTCACGCGCACGCGCATCGGCCTCGTGATCCAGGCGGCGCTGACGCACCCGGAGATGGCCGAGGCGCTGGGCCACAACGTGCCGCGAGTGTTCATGCTGGTGTTCGGCGCCGGCTGCGCGATGGCCGGCCTGGCCGGCGTCACCGGCGGCATCACCTTCGTGACCGAGCCGAACATGTCGAACATCGGGCCGATCATCTTCGCGGTGATCGTGATCGGCGGCATGGGCTCGCTGCCCGGCGCCTTCGTCGGCTCGCTGCTCATCGGCATCCTGCAGACGCTGCCGCTGACGGTGGACAAGTCGCTCGTCCACCTCGGCGAACGATTCGGCTGGGCGATCGCGCCGGACAGCCCGCTGTACCCCGTCGCCAAGATCACGCTGGCCCAGACCGCGCCGATCCTGCCCTACCTGCTGCTGGTGCTGATCCTGATCTTCCGGCCACGTGGCCTGCTGGGCTCGCGGGAAGACTGACGACATGCCCTCGAACGTCTATCACTTCAAACCCTGGAACATCGGCCGCTGGATCGTCTGGGGCCTGTTCGCGCTGCTGCTGATCGTCGCGCCGCTGGCCTGGACCAGCAGCCTCGGGCTGACGATGCTGTCGCAGATCGGCATCGCGATCATCGCCTGCCTGTCGTACAACATCCTGCTCGGCCAGGGCGGCATGCTCAGCTTCGGCCACGCGGTATACACCGGGCTGGGCTCGTTCCTGGCGATCCACACGCTCAACGCGGCATCGGCGGGCAAGCTGGCGATTCCGGTCAGCCTCATCCCGGTGGTCGGCGGGTTCGCGGGCCTCGCGGTGGCGGCGCTGCTGGGCTACGTGACCACGCGCAAGTCGGGCACCACCTTCGCGATGATCACGCTGGGCGTGGGCGAACTGGTGTGGTCGATGTCGCTGATGCTGCCGGAGTTCTTCGGCGGCGAGGGCGGCATCTCGGGCAACCGCGTCGTCGGCAAGCCGGTGCTGGGCATCAGCTTCGGGCCGCAGATCCAGCTGTACTACCTGATCGCGCTGTACTGCTTCGTCTGCACCGCGGCGATGTTCGCGCTGACGCGCACGCCGCTGGGCCGCATGCTCAATGCGGTGCGCGACAACCCGGAGCGCGTCGAGTTCGTCGGCTACGACACGCGCCAGTGCGCTGGCGCGCCTTCATGATCGCCGGCTTCTTCGCCGGCATCGCCGGCGGGCTGGCCGCGCTGAACTTCGAGATCGTCACCGCCGAGGTGGTGGGCGCCTCGCGCTCGGGCGCCTACCTGCTGTTCGTCTTCCTCGGCGGCGCCACCTTCTTCTTCGGCCCGATCATCGGCGCGGTGCTGATGGTGATCGGGATCGTGCTGCTGTCGGAGTGGACCAAGGCCCGGCTGTTCTACCTTGGCCTGATCTTCCTCTTCATGGTGATGTATGCGCCGGGCGGTGTGGCCAGCCTGATCATGATGAACCTGCGCGTGGCTGCCTTCGGCAAGCTGCGCCGCATCTGGACGGCCTACCCGGCGCTGGGCGGGGCCGGCGCGACGCTGCTGCTCGGCGTGGCGGCGGTGATCGAGATGGTCTACCACGTGCAGCTCAACGCCGCGCTCGGGCCGGAGATGAAGTTCCTCGGCGCCACGCTGAACACCGGCAGCGCCGACACCGGTTCGGCGTGGTCTTCGTGATGCTCACCGGCGCCGGCCTGTTCGAGCTGGCGCGGCGCGTGTTCGTGCGCGAGTGGGGCGAGACGCAGGCCGAGATCGAGAAGGAAATCAAGCGGAGGGAAGCACTGTGAGCTTCGCCGTCGAGTTGAAAGACGTCCGCAAGAGCTTCGGCAAGACCGAGATCATCCGCGGTGCCAGCCTGTCGGTGAAGCAGGGCGAGCGGGTGGCCATCATCGGGCCGAACGGCGCGGGCAAGTCGACGCTGTTCAACCTGATCTCGGGCCGCTTCCACGCCACCACCGGCGACATCCTCGTCAACGGGCAGTCGATCCTCGGCCGCAAACCCTTCGAGATCAGCCGCATGGGGCTGGCGCGCAGCTTCCAGGTGAGCAACCTGTTCACCCGACTGTCGGTGTTCGAGAACATCCGCTGCGCGGTGCTGTGGTCGCGCGGCTACCGCTATTCGTTCTGGCGCTTCCTCGCCGACGCGAAGGACGCGAACGACCGCACCGAAGAGGTGCTGAAGATGATCAAGCTCGACAAGCGGCGCGACGTGCTGGCGATGAACCTCACCTACGCCGAGCAGCGCGCGCTGGAGATCGGCATCACGATCGCCGGCGGCGCCGAGGTGATCCTGCTCGACGAGCCCACCGCCGGCATGAGCCGCAGCGAGACCACGCGCTTCGTGCAGTTGATCCGCGAGGTCACCGAAGGCAAGACGCTGCTGACGGTGGAGCACGACATGGGCGTGGTGTTCGGCCTGGCCGACCGCATCGCGGTGCTGGTCTACGGCGAGGTGATCGCCTTCGACACGCCGGAGGCGGTGCGCGCCAACCCGCGCGTGCAGGAGGCCTACCTCGGCTCGGTGCTGGCCGAGGCGCAGGCGTCGGGGCGCATCCATGAGCCTGCTGAAGGTCGACAACCTGCACGCCTACTACGGCAAGAGCCATGTGCTGCACGGCGTTCAGATGAACGTGCAGCCGGGCGAGATCGTCGCGCTGCTCGGCCGCAACGGCTCGGGCCGCTCGACCACCGCCAAGGCGATCATGGGCCCGGTCGACGCGACCGGCTCGGTGAAGTTCCGCGACCATCAGGTGCTCGGCCGCAAGCCCTTCGAGATTGCCCACACCGGCATCGGCTACGTGCCGGAGAACCGCGACATCTTCCCCAAGCTCACCGTGCACCAGAACCTGATGCTCGGCGAGAAGCGCGGCAACAAGAAGCCGCGCTGGAGCTTCGACGACATGTACCGGCTGTTCCCGCGCCTGAAGGAGCGGCAGCACACCCAGGCCGGCGTGATGTCCGGCGGCGAGCAGCAGATGCTGACGCTGTGTCGCACGCTGATGGGCGACCCCGACCTGATCATCATCGACGAGCCCACCGAGGGCCTGGCGCCGATGATCGTCGAGCTGGTGGCGGAGTACCTGAAGGAGCTCAAGGAGCGCGGCATCTCGGTGCTGCTGATCGAGCAGAAGCTCACCATCGCGCTGGAGATCTCGCAGCGCTGCTACGTGATGGGCCATGGCAGCATCGTCTTCGAGGGCACCCCCGCGGAGCTGCGCGCCAACGCCTATATTCGCAAGGAGTGGCTGGAGGTCTGAGCAGGCGCTGCCTGTCACGGCAGCGACAGAGGCTCCGCGCCCGGCCATCCTAGAATCGAACGATCGTTCTTTTCTGCTTCGTTCACCCGACTTCCGCCCGCTCTCCCCATCGAGAGGACACCGCATGACCGCCACCACCCAGACCCGCGGCGACGTCGCCGTCATCACGCTCGACAACCCGCCGGTCAACGGCCTCGGCTACGAGACCCGCGTGGGCATCGTCACCGGCCTGGAGCAGGCGCTGAACGATGCGGCCGTGAAGGCCATCGTGATCACCGGCGCCGGCAAGGCCTTCTCCGGCGGCGCCGACATCCGCGAGTTCGGTTCGCCCAAGGCGATTGCCGAGCCGAACCTGCTGTCGGTGATCCTGGCGCTCGAGGCGTCGAGCAAACCGATCGTCGCCGCGATCCACAGCGTCGCGATGGGCGGCGGCCTCGAGCTGGCCCTGGGCTGCCACTACCGCGTGACCGCGCCGGGCGCGCAGATCGCGCTGCCCGAGGTGAAGATCGGCCTGATCCCCGGGGCGGGCGGCACGCAGCGCCTGCCGCGCGTGCTCGGCCTGGAGAACGCGCTGAACATGATCGTCAGCGGCGAGCCGGTTCCCAGCGAGATGCTCGCCAAGGCGCCGGGCCAGAAGCTGTTCGACAAGGTGATCGAGGGCGACCTGCTCGACGGCGCCGTCGCCTTCGCGCGCGAGGTGGCGGACAAGCGCCCGCTGCCGCTGGTGCGCAACCTGAAGGTCGAGCACCCGAATGCGCAGGCCTACCTGCAGTTCGCGCGCAACACCGTCGGCGCGATGGCCAGGAACTATCCCGCGCCGCCGAAGTGCGTCGATGCCGTGGCCGCATCGACGACGATGAAGTTCGACGAGGGCATGAAGTTCGAGCGCGAGAACTTCATCGCGCTGATGATGACGCCGGAGTGCAAGGCGCTGCGCCACGCCTTCATGGCCGAGCGCGCGACCACCAAGATCCCCGACGTGCCGGCCGACACGCCGGTGCGCTCGGTGGCGAAGCTCGGCGTGATCGGCGCCGGCACCATGGGCGGCGGCATCGCGATGAACTTCCTCAACGCCGGCATCCCGGTGGTCATCCTCGAGATGAAGCAGGAAGCGCTGGACCGCGGCATCGCCACCATCCGCAAGAACTACGAGGCCCAGGTCAAGAAGGGCAAGCTCAAGCAGGACAAGTACGAGCAGCGCATGGCGCTGCTGAGCACCACGCTCAACTACGCCGACCTGAAGGACTGCGACATGGTCATCGAGGCCGTGTTCGAGGACATGGCCGTCAAGGAGCAGGTCTTCAAGACACTCGACGAGGTGATGAAGCCCGGCGCGATCCTGGCCACCAACACCTCGACGCTGGACGTCGACAAGATCGCCGCCTTCACCAAGCGCCCGCAGGACGTGATCGGCACGCACTTCTTCAGCCCCGCCAACGTGATGAAGCTGCTGGAGGTGGTGCGCGGCGCGAAGACCGCGAAGGACGTGCTCGCCACCGTGATGGCCATCGGCAAAAAGATCAGGAAGACCTGCGTGGTCTCCGGCGTGTGCGACGGCTTCATCGGCAACCGCATGATCGAGCAGTACTCGCGCCAGGCCGGCTTCCTGCTCGAAGAGGGCTGCACGCCGGCGCAGGTGGACAAGGCGGTCGAGAAGTTCGGCTTCGCGATGGGCCCGTTCCGCATGGGCGATCTGGCCGGCAACGACGTGGGCTGGTACATCCGCAAGCGGCGCTACGTCGAGAAGCCGCACCTGCGCTACTCGAAGACCGCCGACCTGCTGTGCGAACTCGGCCGCTTCGGCCAGAAGACCGGCGCCGGCTGGTACGACTACGTGCCCGGCAAGCGCGATGCGATTCCGTCCAAGCTGGTCGAGGAGATGATCGCCAAGCACCGCGCCGAACTCGGCATCACGCCGCGCAAAATCTCCGACGAGGAGATCGTGCAGCGCCCGGTGTTCGCACTGGTCAACGAGGGGCGCGCATCGTCGAGGAAGGCATCGCGCTGCGTGCGTCCGACGTCGACATGGTCTACCTCACCGGCTACGGCTTCCCGCTGTTCCGCGGCGGGCCGATGAACTACGCCGACACCGTGGGCCTATTCAACGTCGTGCAGGCGATGAAGCGCTTCGCGAAGAACCCGAACGACGACGCCAAGTTCTGGGAGCCGGCGCCGCTGCTCGCGAAGCTGGCGGCCGAAGGCAAGACCTTCAGCTGAGCGCAGCACCCACCGGAGCACCGCGATGAGCGAGCGCGCCACCTTCACCCGCATGGAGGAGAGCACCGCGGACGACTGGCGCCGAATCGCCGGCGAGTACGCGCCTTTCGTGAAGGCGCTGCCCGACCGGCTGATCGCGCACCTGAAGCTGCTGGAAGGCGACTACGGCGGCTTTCCGGTCGACCGCTACACGCACTCGCTGCAGACCGCCACGCGTGCGCTGCGCGACGGCCGCGACGAGGAGTACGTGGTCTGCGCGCTGCTGCACGACATCGGCGACACGCTGGCGCCGTTCAACCACTTCGACGTGGCCTCGGCGATCCTCAAGCCGGTGGTCAGCGAGGCGAACCTGTGGATGATCCAGCACCACGGCATCTTCCAGGGCTACTACTTCTTCCATCACCTGGGCCTGGACCGCAACCTGCGCGACCAGTTCAAGGGCCACCCGCACTACGCGCGCACCGAGGAGTTCTGCGCGCTGTACGACAACCCGGCCTTCGATGCGAAGGCCGAGACGCTGCCGATCAGCGAGTTCGAACCGATGCTGCGCCGTGTGTTCGCGCAGCCCCGCAACAGCATCTACAAGGCGGCGATGCCCGCTGCCTGAGCCAAGGAGTTCATCCATGACCAACGCCGTCATCGTCTCGACCGCCCGCACGCCCCTGGCCAAGAGCTGGAAGGGCGCCTTCAACATGACCCATGGCGCCACGCTGGGCGGCCACGCGGTGAAGGCCGCTGTCGAGCGCGCCGGCATCGAGGCCGCCGAGGTCGACGACGTCATCATGGGCTGCGCCAACCTGAGGGCGCGACCGGCGCCAACATCGCGCGCCAGATCGCGCTGCGTGCCGGGCTGCCGATCACCACCAGCGGCATGACGGTCAACCGCTTCTGCTCCAGCGGCCTGCAGACCATCGCGATGGCCGCGCAGCGCATCATCGCCGGCGAAGGCGACGTGTTCGCCGCCGGCGGCGTGGAGAGCATCTCCTGCGTGCAGAACGAGATGAACAAGCACATGCTGGCCGACCCTGGCTGGTGCAGAACAAGCCCGAGATCTACTGGAGCATGCTGCAGACCGCCGAGCAGGTGGCCAAGCGCTACAACATCTCGCGCGAGCGCATGGACCAATACGGCGCCGCCAGCCAGCAGAAGGCCTGCGCCGCCCAGGAGGCCGGCAAGTTCAAGGACGAGATCGCGCCGATCACCGTGATGGCCGGCGTGGCCGATGCGCAGCTGGGCCTGCGCTCGAAGGAGGTGACCGTCAGTGCCGACGAAGGTCTGCGCCCTGGCACCACCTACGAGGCGGTGGCCGGCATCAAGCCCGCGCTGCCGGGCGGCGTGATCGCCGCGGGCAACGCCAGCCAGTTCAGCGACGGCGGCGGCGCCTGCATCGTGATGAACGAGACACTGGCCGAGAAGAAGGGCCTGAAGCCGCTGGGCCGCTTCCTCGGCTTCGCGGTGGCCGGCTGCGAGCCCGACGAGATGGGCATCGGCCCGGTCTTCGCCGTGCCCAAGGTGCTCAAGCGCCTGGGCCTGACGGTCAACGACATCGACCTGTGGGAGCTCAACGAAGCCTTCGCGGTGCAGGTGCTGTACTGCGCCGACACGCTGGGCATCCCGATGGATCGGCTGAACGTCAACGGCGGCGCGATCGCGGTGGGCCACCCCTACGGCGTCAGCGGCCAGCGCCTGACCGGCCATGCGCTGATCGAGGGCAAGCGCCGCGGTGCCAAGCGCGTGGTGGTGACGATGTGCATCGGCGGCGGCATGGGCGCCGCGGGCGTGTTCGAGGTGCTCTGATGGCGGACGCCGGCGGCCCGCCACCGGTGACGGTGTCGCCGGAAGCCTTCCTGGCCATGGGCCGGGACATCCTCGCCAAGCAGCCCTTCAGCATCCTGCTCGGCGCGCAGCTGAATGCGCTCGCGCCCGGCCGCTGCGAGCTGCAGGTGACGGTGGCCGAGCACCTGAAGCAGCAGCACGGCTTCGTGCATGGCGGCGTGCTCGCCTACCTCGCCGACAACGCGCTCACCTACGCCGGCGGCACCGCACTGCGCGTGCCGGTGCTGACCGGTGAGTTCAAGATCAACTACGTACGGCCGGCGGTCGGAGATCGCCTCGTGGCGCGCGCCGAGGCCGTGCACGTCGGCAAGACGCAGGCGGTGTGCCGCTGCGAGGTGATTGCCGTCAGCGCCGCGGGCGAGAAGCTCTGTGCGCTGGCGCAGGGCACCATCGTCGTCGCGCCCGGCCAGGATTCCCAATGACCATGAGCTACCGCCAGACCGCCGACTTCCTGCTCTACGACTGGCTGCACGTCGAGACGTTGCAGCAGCGAGCGCGATTCGCCGAGCACAACCGCGAGACCTTCGACGCCGTGCTCGACATGTGCGAGAAGCTCGCCGCCGACAAGTTTGCGCCGGTCAACCGCCTCGTCGACACGGAAGAGCCCTGGTTCGACGGCGAGAAGGTGCATGTGCCCGAAGCGTCCGTGGCCGCGGCGCGGGCCTATGCCGAGTCCGGCATGCTCGCCGCGGCGCAGGATTACGAGGTGGGCGGCATGCAGCTGCCCTGTGTGGTCGAGATGGCGGCGCACGCGTTCTTCTCGAAGGCCGGCATCGGCGTCGGCGGCGCCGGCATGCTGACCAGCGGCAACGCCAACCTGCTGATGGCGCACGGCAGCGAGCTGCAGCGCGAGGTGTTCGCGAAGAACGAGTTTGCCGGTCGCTTCTTCGGCACGATGTGCCTGAGCGAGCCGCAGGCCGGATCCAGCCTGTCGGACATCGTCACCCGCGCCACGCCCGACGGTGACGACTTCGAGCGCGATCCGCTCGGGCCGCGCTACCGCCTGCGCGGCAACAAGATGTGGATCAGCAACGGCGAGCACGAGCTGGCCGAGAACATCGTGCACCCGGTGCTCGCGAAGATCCCCGGGCCGGATGGCAAGCTGGTTCCGGGCACGCGCGGCATCTCGCTCTTCATCGTGCCGAAGAAGCTGGTCGACACCGACGGGCAACTCACCGGCGAACGCAACGACGTGGCGCTGGCCGGCCTGAACCACAAGCTCGGCTACCGCGGCATTCCGAACACGCTGCTGAACTTCGGCGAGGGCAAGTACCCGGTGCGCGGGTCGGCCGGCGCCATCGGATATCTGGTGGGCAAGCCCGGCGAAGGCCTGCGCTGCATGTTCCACATGATGAACGAGGCGCGCATCGCGGTCGGCCTGGGCGCGACCATGCTCGGCTATGCCGGCTACGAGGCGAGTCTCGACTATGCGAAGAACCGGCCGCAGGGGCGCCCGATGGGCCCGGGTGGCAAGGATGCGACCCAGCCGCAGATTCCGATCATCCGCCACGCCGACGTGCGCCGCATGCTGCTGGCGCAGAAGAGCTGGTGCGAGGGGGCGCTGGCGCTCGAGCTGTATTGCGCGCGGCTGGTCGACGAGCAGCACACCGGCGCGCCCGACGATGCGGCGCAGGCCGCGATGCTGCTGGAGATGCTCACGCCGATCGCCAAGAGCTGGCCGAGCGAGTGGTGCCTGGAGGCCAACAGCCTGGCGATCCAGGTGCACGGCGGCTACGGCTATACGCGCGACTTCCCGGTGGAGCAGTACTGGCGCGACAACCGCCTGAACATGATCCACGAGGGCACGCACGGCATCCAGGCGCTGGACCTGCTCGGCCGCAAGGTGGTGATGGATGGCGGCAAGGGCCTGCAGCTGCTCGCCTCGCGCATCAACGCGACGATCGAGCGCGCGATGCGCGTGCCTGAGCTGGCCGGCTTCGGCAACGAACTCGCCGCGGCGCTGGCGGAGGTGGGCCGCGCCACCAAGGCGGCCTGGGCCACCGGCAACCCGGAGGAGGCGCTGGCCAACGCCGTGCCCTACCTGCAGGCCTTCGGCCACACGGTGATCGCCTGGATCTGGCTCGACGTGGCGCTGTGCGCGCAGGCCGGGCTGAGCCAGAGCGGCGCCGACGAAGCCGCTTTGCGCGGCAAGCTGGCCGCCTGCCGCTTCTTTTTCCGGCACGATCTGCCCAAGGTGGCGGCGTGGCTGCGGGTGGTCGCCTCGCGTGACGACACCTGCCGAACGATGGACGAAGCCTGGTTCTGAATCTGCCGACATGAAGCCTTCGACGACCGAGAAGTGGGTCTGGATCCTGATTTATGGCGGCCTGCTGTCGGTCGGGCTCGGCATCGCGCTGCAGCAGCACGGCAGCTGGCGCTCGGCTGGACGCTGACCCTGGGCGGCGGCGTCGTGGCAGGGCTGGGCGTGGTTCTGATCTGGGTGCGCTCGCGCCAGAAGGACGAAAGCTGATGCGCCGCTGGCTGATCCTCGCGGCGGCCTGCCTCGCCGCACCGGCCTTCGCGCAGGTCTACGAGTTTCCGCGCTGGAACGATGCCGCGCAGGTGCGCGCCGAATGCAGCCGGTTGCTGGCCGATGTGCGCCAGCGCGAGAAGGCGATCGCCGCGATGCCCGGGCAGGGCGCCCCGGTGCTCGGCGCGCTCGACGAGATGATGCAGCGCGTCGAGGACACGATGGGGCCGCTGTGGCTGCTGCCGGCGGTGCATCCGGCCAAGCCGGTGCGCGATGCGGCCGAGGCCTGCGATCTCGAGTACCAGCGCTTCACCGCCTCGTTCCTGCAGAACGCCCGCGTGTACCAGCGATTGAAGCGTGCCGCCGTGGCCGACGACATCGATCGCCGGCTGCAGCGCGATCAGCTCGACGCCTTCGAGGACTCCGGCGTCGCGCTGCCGGCGGCGGCACGCCAGCGCGCCCGCCAGATCAGCACCGAGCTGACCCGGCTGTCGCAGGACTTCGAGCGGCGCATCCGCGAGCCGCGACACCGTGGCCTTCTCCGAGGCCGAGCTCGAGGGCGTGCCCGAAGGCGTGTGGCGCAACGCGCGGCGCGATGCCCGGGGCCGCTACGTGCTCGGGCTGGACTACCCGACCGCCGACCCGGTGATGGATCGGGCCGTGCAGGAGCAAACCCGCGAGCGCATGTGGCGCGCCACGATGCGCCAGGGCGGCGAGGCCAACCTGAAGACGCTGCAGCGCATTGCCGAACTGCGGCGCGAGTATGCGCGGCTGTTCGGGTTTCACTCCTACGCCGATTTCACGCTGCGCCGGCGCATGGTGGGCAGCGAGGCGCAGGCCACGAAGTTTCTGGCCGAGGTGGATGCGGCGGTGGCGCAGCGCGAGCGTGCCGACTGGCCGTGCTGCGCGAAGCGAAGGCGCACGCCACCGGGCAGCCGCTGTCGGCCACGACGCTGCAGCGCTGGGATCTGCGCCACTTCACCGAGCGCGTGCGCCAGGAGCGCCATGCCGTCGACCAGGAGGCCTTCCGCGCGCACTTTCCGCCGCTGCGCAGCCTGGAGTTCGTCTTCGCGCTGGCGCAGCGGCTGTTCGGCGTGCGCTTCGAGCCGGTGGAGCAGACGCTGTGGCACCCGCAGGCCCGTGCCTATGCGGCGCGCGACGAGAGCGGTGCGCTGCTCGGCACGCTGTTCGTCGATCTCTACCCGCGGCCGGACAAGTACAACCATGCGGCGGTCTGGTCGTTCCGCAACGTGTCCACGCGAACGGGCCGTCTGCCGGCGGCCGCGCTGGTGGTCAATTTCGATCGCCAGGGCCTCACGCTGGACGAGCTCGAGACGCTGCTGCACGAATTCGGCCATGCGCTGCATGCGCTGCTGTCGACCACGCGCTATGCCATCCCGGGCGGCACCAGCGTGCAGCTCGACTTCGCCGAGGCCCCGTCGCAGATGCTCGAAGACTGGGTCTACGACCCGGCGGTGCTGGCGCTGTTCCAGCAGGTGTGCAGCGAATGCCCGCCGGTGCCGCGCGAGAAGATCGAGCGGGCCGAGCGCGCGCGCCACTTTGCCAAGGGCATCGCCACCTCGCGGCAGCTGATCTTCGCGCGCTACGACGGCTCTGCACGGCGCGCGCGCCGAAGCGCCGATGGCGC
The DNA here is from genome assembly GCA_007994965.1 of Piscinibacter aquaticus. Classification (GTDB taxonomy): domain Bacteria; phylum Pseudomonadota; class Gammaproteobacteria; order Burkholderiales; family Burkholderiaceae_C; genus Piscinibacter; species Piscinibacter aquaticus. Next base: position 1,464,561 of record VOPW01000001.1, read on the forward strand.
TGTGGGCGCGCATGGAGCGCGCCACGCCGCTGGGCCATGTGCCCGGCACGATGTTCCCGGCGGGTTTGGCCACGGCCGGCGGCTACGGCAGCGGCTACTACGCCTACATGTGGAGCTGGTCCAGGCCGAAGATCTGCGCACCGCCTTTGCCCATGACCGGCTCGATGCCGCCGCCGGCCGCCGCTACCGCGAAACGGTGCTCGCCAACGGCGGCCGGTCGCGCCGCAGGAACTGGTGCGCCGCTTCCTCGGCCGCGAGGGCAACGCGGAGGCCTTCTTCCGCAGCCTGGCCATCGAGTAGACGACGAACGAACACAAGGAGACCGACCATGAGCACCCCGATCCACAAGCTGTTCGACCTCAGCGGCCAGACCGCCCTCGTCACCGGGGGTTCGCGCGGCCTCGGCCTGCAGATCGCCGAGGCACTGGGCGAGGCCGGCGCGAAGATCTTCCTCACCTCGCGCAAGGCCGCCGATCTCGAAGAGGCCGCGGCCCACCTGCAGGCCAAGGGCATCGATGCACGCTGGGTGGCGGCCGACATGAGCCAGCCGGCCGAGGTGGAGCGCGTGGCCACCGAGGCGCTGCACCGCCTGGGCGACATCGACATCCTCGTCAACAACGCCGGCGCCACCTGGGGCGCGCCGGCCGAGGACTATCCGCTGGAAGCCTGGGACAAGGTGATGAACCTGAACATCCGCAGCATCTTCCTGATGAGCCAGCAGATCGGCAAGCGCAGCATGATCCCGAGAAAGCGCGGCCGCATCATCAACGTGGCCTCGATCGCCGGGCTCTCCGGTTCGGGCGACGTCGAGTTCATCGCCTACGGCACCAGCAAGGGCGCGGTGGTCAATTTCACGCGCACGCTGGCCGGCGAGTGGGGCGAGCACGGCATCACCGTCAATGCGCTCGCGCCCGGCTTCTTCCCGAGCAAGATGACCAAGGGAACGCTGGAGCGCATCGGCTCCGACCGCCTCGCCAAGGCCGCGCCGCTGCGCCGCATCGGCGACGACGACGACCTCAAGGGCGCGGCGCTGCTCTTCGCCTCGGCGGCGGGCAAGCACATCACCGGGCAGATCCTGGCCGTCGACGGTGGCGTCAGCGCAGTGCACCACGGCGGATGAACTTCCTCGCCAAGATCCCCTTCGTCGACCTGCTCGGCATGGAGCTGGTCTCGTGCGAGGCCGGCCGTGCCGAGATCGTGCTGGCGCTGCGCGACGAACTCACCAACTCGTGGAGCGTGGCCCACGGCGGCGTGACGATGACGCTGCTCGACGTGGTGATGGCGCACGCCGCGCGCAGCCCGAACCAGCCGGGCCATGCCGAATCGCCCGGCGTGGTGACCATCGAGATGAAGACCAGCTTCCTGCGCGCCGGCCTCGGCCGGCTCACGGCGCGGGGCACGCTGCTGCACCGCACCGCCTCGATGGCCTTCACCGAAGGTTCGGTGGTCGACGAGAAGGGCGAACTGGTGGCGCATGCCACCGGCACGTTCAAGTACATGAAGGCGCTGCCCGCGGGCGGACGGCGCATCCAGAGGCTGAACGCCTCCGACTGACCCCACGGAAGGAAGACGACATGGCACACATCAACAAGCAGTGGCTGCTGGCCTCGCGCCCGAAAGGCGAAGCGATGGTGGACAACTTCCGCCTGGTGGAGACACCGGTACCGGCGCTGAACGACGGCCGGTGCTGGTGCGCCACCACTACCTCTCGCTCGACCCCTACATGCGCATGCGCATGAACGATGCGAAAGCTATGCAGCGCCGCAGGCGCTCGATGCCGTGATGATCGGCGGCACGGTGGGCGAGGTGGTCGAGTCCAAGCACCCGAAGTTCGCCGCCGGCGACAAGGTCGTCGGCATGGGTGGCTGGCAGCAGTACGCGGTGGTCGACGGCAACATGCTCGGCATGCTGCGCAAGGTGGACACCACGCACGTGCCGCTGTCGGCCTACCTCGGCGCCGTGGGCATGCCCGGCGTCACCGCCCGGTATGGCCCGGTCAAGCTGTGCGCGCCGAAGGCCGGTGAAACGGTGGTGGTCAGCGCCGCCAGTGGCGCGGTGGGCGGCGCGGTGGGCCAGCTCGCCAAGGTGCGTGGCTGCCGCGTCGTCGGCATCGCCGGTGGCACCGAGAAGTGCCGCTATGTCGTCGACGAACTCGGCTTCGATGCCTGCGTCGACTACAAGCAGCACAAGGATGCGAAATCGCTCGATGCCGCGCTGGCCGAGGCCGCGCCGAACGGCATCGACTGCAACTTCGAGAATGTCGGCGGCGAGATCCTCAACGCGGTGCTGCGCCGCATGAATGCCTTCGGCCGCATGGCGCTGTGCGGCATGATCAGCGGCTACGAAGGCCAGCCGATTCCGCTCGCCAACCCGGCGCTGATCCTCACGCAGCGCTTGCGCCTGGAAGGCTTCATCGTCAGCGAGCACATGGAGGTGTGGCCCGAGGCGCTGAAGGAGCTCGGCACCTTGGCGGCCACCGGCAAGCTCAAGTACCGCGAGACCATCGCGCCGACGATCGAAGACGCACCGGAAGCCTTCCTCGGTTTGCTCAAGGGTCGCAACTTCGGCAAGCAACTGGTCAAGCTCATCTGAGCCACGTGGCGCGCGGGGAGGGCTCTTCCATGACGACGACGCACGAGGTCTTCAACCAGTCCGCTCCGCTGGCCGACGTCAACCTGTACGCCGGCCACCGCGCTGCGTGACGCACTGGCCTTCCACCTGCCCGGCCGCGACGAGACCACCAGCCTCGCGCAGGGCGAGCGCTGGGGCAGCACCGAGTGGCAGACGCATGCGCGGCTGGCCAACCTGCACCCGCCCCGGCTGCAGACGCACGACCGCTTCGGACACCGCATCGACCGTGTCGAATTCCATCCCAGCTACCACGCGCTGATGAGCGAGGCGGTGGGTGCCGGCCTGCATGGCCGGCCCTGGGCGCTCGGCCCCGGCGCGCACATCGAGCGCGCGGCCGCCTTCATGCAGTTCACCGAGTTGGAGCCGTCCATCCTCTGCCCGATCTCGATGAGCTATGCGGTGACGCCGGCGCTGCGTGCCAATGCCAAGGTCACCGAAGACTGGTTCGGCAAGCTCGCCAGCACCGCCTACGACCCGCGCCTCGTGCCCTTCACCGACAAGCCGGGCGTGACCATGGGCATGGGCATGACGGAGAAGCAGGGCGGCTCGGACGTGCGCGCGAACACCACGCGGGCGGTGATCGTCGAGCCCGCCTCGCCCTGGGGCGCCCGCGCCGAGATCACCGGGCACAAGTGGTTCTTCTCGGCGCCGATGTGCGATGCCTTCCTGATCCTCGCGCAGGAGGAGGGCGGCCTGTCGTGTTTCTTCCTGCCGCGGGTGCTGCCGGATGGCACGCTCAACGCCATCCGCATCCAGCGCCTGAAGGACAAGCTCGGCAACCACGCCAATGCCAGCTCGGAGGTGGAATTCCACGCCGCGAGCGCCCGGCGGGTCGGCGATGTCGGCCGCGGTGTCGCGCAGATCCTCGAAATGGGAACGCTGACGCGGCTCGACTGCGCGCTCGGCACCGCGGGGCTGATGCGCCATGCGCTGAGCGGCGCTGAACCACACGTCGCAGCGTCTGGCCTTCGGCAAGCGCCCGGTCGATCAGCCGCTGATGAAGAACGTGCTGGCCGACATGGCGCTCGAGTCCGAGGCCGCCACCGCGCTGGCGCTGCGCCTGGCCCGAGCGATCGACCGGCACGACGATCCGTTCGAAGTGCTGATGCGCCGCGTGCTGACGCCGGTGGCCAAGTTCTGGATCTGCAAGCGCGGCAGCCTGCTCGCCCAGGAGGCGATGGAGTGCCTGGGCGGTAACGGCTACGTCGAGGAAGCCGGTGAGGGCGTGATGGCGCGCATCTACCGCGAGATGCCGCTCAACTCGATCTGGGAAGGCGCCGGCAACATCATGGCGCTCGACCTGCTGCGTGCGCTGCGAGGTGGTGGGCAGGCGGGATCGATCGCAGAGGCGCTGGCCGCCGAACTCGCCACCGCGCGCGGCGCGAATGCCGCCTTCGACCGTATGGCCGAGGCGCTGCCGGCGCGCATCGATGCGGCGGTGGACGAATTCGAGGCGCGCCGCCTCGCGCAGGACGTGGCGCTCGCCGTTCAGGCCTCGCTGCTGCGCCGCCATGCGCCCGAGTTTGTCTTCGAGGCCTTCTGCCGTTCACGCCTGGCCGGCGACTGGGGTCAGGCCTTCGGCACCTTGCCGGCAGCCACGGCCTTCGATCAACTCATCGCCCGCGCGATGCCCACCTGAGGCGCTGCATGCACCCGTTCATCCTCCACCACTACGCCAACTCGCCGTTCTCGGAGAAGGTGCGGCTGATCTTCGGCGCCAAGGGCATGGCACGGCACTCGGTGCACATCCCGAGCGTGATGCCCAAGCCCGACTTGATCGCGCTGACCGGCGGCTACCGGCGCACGCCGGTGCTGCAGCGCGGCGCCGATGTGTGGTGCGACAGCGCCCTGATGGCGCGTGTGATCGACCGTGCGCAGCCCGAGCCACCGCTGTACCCGGCGGGCGTGGCTGGCGCCGCGAAGCTGCTGGCGCAGTGGGCCGACAGCACGCTGTTCTGGGCGGTGATCCCCTACACGCTGCAGCCGCAAGGCGTGGCCCATGTGATGGCCGGCGTGCCGCCCGAGGGCCTGAAGGCCTTCGCGGCCGACCGCGCACCCTTCACCGCCGGCATGGTGCGGCAGACGCCGGCCGACGCCACGGTGGCGCTGACGCATTACCTCGGCTGGCTCGAAGAGCAACTGGCCGACGGGCGCGACTTCCTCTGCGGAGCGCAGGTCTCGATCGCCGATTTCTCGGTGGCGCATTGCGTGTGGTTCGTGCACCTCGCGCCGCCGATGACGACGATCTTCGGCGCGCATCCTCGCCTGCGCGCCTGGTATGCACGCATCACTGCCTTCGGCCACGGCACGCCGACGCCGATGAAGAGCAGCGAGGCGATCGCACTCGCGGCCGCCACCGCCTCGCACGAGCCCTGCCGCGTCGAGCCGGGCCTGGGCTTCGAGGCGGGTGAGCCGGTGACCGTCGCGCCCATCGACTACGGCCGCGACCCGGTGGCAGGCACGCTGGTCGGCCTCGATGCCGACGAAGTGGTAATCCGCCGCCAGGATGAGCGCGCAGGCACGCTGCACGTGCATTTTCCCCGCATCGGTTTCCAGATTCGAAAGGACAGCAGGACATGAAGACCTTCCAGGGCCGCACCGCGGTCATCACCGGCGCGGGTTCCGGTTTCGGCCTCGAACTCGCGTCTGGCCGTCGCGGCCGGCATGAACCTCGTGATGGCCGACGTGCAGCAGGATGCGCTGGACCGCGCGATGGCCGAGATCCGCGGCCTGGGTGCCCAGGTGCTCGGCTTCCGCCTCGACGTGGCCAAGGCCGCCGAGGTGGAGGCGATGGGCGCGGCCACGCGCGAGCGCTTCGGTGCGCCGCATCTCGTCTTCAACAACGCCGGCGTCGGCGCCGGCGGGCTGATCTGGGAGCACAGCCTGAAGGACTGGGAGTGGGTGGTCGGCGTCAACCTGATGGGCGTGGCGCATGGCGTGCGCGTCTTCACGCCGATGATGGTCGAGGCGGCGAAGACCGATCCGTCCTACGAGGGCCACATCGTCAACACCGCCTCGATGGCCGGACTGCTGAATGCGCCGAACATGGGCGTCTACAACGTCACCAAGCATGCGGTGGTGGCGCTCAGCGAAACGCTGTACCAGGACCTGCGCACGGTCACCGACCAGATCGGCGCCTCGGTGCTGTGCCCCTTCTTCGTGCCCACCGGCATCCACCAGAGCGAGCGCAACCGCCCCTCGGACATGAAAGAAGCCGCAGCGCGGCCGACGAAGAGCCAGCTGATCGCGCAGGCGATGAGCGACAAGGCCGTCACCAGCGGCAAGGTCACGGCGGCCCAGGTGGCGCAGTTCGTGATGGATGCGGTGCGCGAGAACCGTTTCTACATCTACAGCCACCCGAAGTCGCTGGCCAGCGTGCAGACGCGGCTCGAAGACATCATGCTCGGCCGCAACCCGACCGACCCCTTCGCGCTGAAGCCGGAGATCGGCGAGGGCCTGCGCAAGGCGCTGCGCGAGACGGACTGATGGCACGCGCCGACGACCCGCCAGCGAACGGCCGCACCGAGGAAATCGAGCCGTTCTGGCTCGACTACCAGCGCACCTGCGGCATCAAGGTGGAAGGCTTCGCGGCCACGGCACTCGGGCCCACGCGCGCCGTTTCCGACGAGCTCGCGCTGCTGGTGCGCAACGGCGTCAAGCGGGCGCATGCCACGCTCAAGCGCGAGTTCGAGAAAGACCTCGAGCCGCTGCCGGCACCGGGCGACCACCTCGTCGTCCTCGACGGCGCCGGCCACCCGCGGGCGATCGTGCGCAACACCCACGTGGAGCTGCGCCACTTCCGCGACATCGACGACGAATTCGCCTTCACCGCCGGTGAGGGCGACCTGACACTGCACTGGTGGCTGGTGGCGCACCGCCAGCAGTGGTCGGAGCAGGCCGAGCGCGAGGGCTTCGAGATCGGCGAAGACAGCGAACTGGTGCTGGAGTTTTTCGATCTCGTCTGGCCGCAGCCGCAGGCCGAACCGGCATGACGGCACGCGCCGTCGTGGTCGGCGGCGGGCCGGCGGGGCTGATGGCGGCCGAGGCGCTGGCCGCGGCGGGCGTTTCCGTCGATCTGTACGACGCCATGCCGTCGGTGGGCCGCAAGTTTCTGCTCGCGGGCAAGGGCGGGCTCAATCTCACGCACAGCGAGCCGCTGGAACCGTTCATCGGCCGCTATGGCGCCGCGCACGAGCGCGTTGCGCGGTGGCTGGAGGCCTTGAGCCCGCAGGCGCTGCGCGATTGGGCGAAGGGGCTGGGCGTGGACACCTTCGTCGGCAGCTCCGGCCGCGTCTTCCCGACCGACATGAAGGCCGCGCCGCTGCTGCGCGCCTGGCTGCACCGGCTGCGTGCCTCGGGCGTACGGCTGCACATGCGGCACCGCTGGCTGGGCTGGAGCGAGGCCGGCTTGCGCTTTGACTCGCCGATTGGCGAAGTCATCGTGCCCGCGGATGCCACCGTGCTCGCGCTCGGCGGCGCCAGCTGGGCGCGGCTCGGCCCGATGGCGCCTGGGTGCCGCTGCTGGCGGACCGCGGCGTGGCCGTCGCGCCGCTGCGGCCATCGAACTGCGGTTTCGACGTGGCGCGCTGGAGCGATCACCTGCGCACGAAGTTCGCCGGCGCGCCGCTGAAGAATGTCGCGCTGCGCTGCGGCGACTTCGCCCAGCGTGGCGAGTTCGTGCTGACCGAGACCGGCATCGAAGGCAGCCTCGTCTATGCCGCCTCGGCCACCGTGCGCGAAGCGATCGCGACGCAGGGCCGCGCGGTCATCGAGGTCGACCTGCTGCCCGAGCGCACCGCCGAGTTCGTGCGTGACGAGGTGGCGCGGCCGCGCGGCTCGCGCTCGATGTCCACGCACCTGAAGAGCCGGCTCGGCCTCGATGGCGTGAAATCCGCGTTGCTTCACGAGCTGCTGCCGCGTGAGACCTTCAACGATGCGGCGGCGCTTGCGGCGGCGATCAAGTCCCTGCCGATCACGCTGGTGACGGCGCGGCCGATCGACGAAGCGATCAGCACCGCCGGCGGTGTGCGCCTCGACGAGCTCGATGGCGCCTGCATGCTGAAGCGCCTGCCCGGCGTCTTCTGCGCCGGCGAAATGCTCGACTGGGAGGCGCCGACCGGCGGCTACCTGCTCACCGCCAGCATGGCCAGCGGCTTTGTCGCCGGCCGTGGCGCAGCGGCCTTCATCGCTAGCACAGCGCGCAGGTAACGATTCGCTGACACCCCTGTGGCACACTGCGCCGCTTTTCGAGACCGCCCCTCGCGGGCCTGAGCCGTTTTGGACAAGATTCTTCTGCAGATCGCGGCCGAGCTGAAGGTTCGGCCGGCCCAGGTGAACGCCGCCGTCGAACTGCTCGATGGTGGAGCCACCGTCCCTTTCATCGCCCGTTACCGCAAGGAGGCCACCGACGGCCTCGACGACACGCAGCTGCGCGAACTCGAATCGCGCCTGGGTTATCTGCGCGAGCTGGAAGAGCGCCGCGCGGCGGTGCTCAAGAGCATCGACGAGCAGGGCAAGCTGACGCCGGAGTTGCGCGCTGCGATCGAGGCCGCGCCGACCAAGCAGGAGCTCGAAGACCTCTACCTGCCCTACAAGCCCAAGCGCCGCACCAAGGGCATGATTGCCCGCGAGGCCGGGCTGGAGCCGCTGGCCGACAAGCTGTTTGCCGATCCGTCGCTCGATCCGCTCGTCGAAGCCGCGGCCTTCGTCAACGCCGAGGCCGGCTTCGCCGATGCCCATGCGGTGCTCGACGGCGTGCGCGACCTGCTGTCCGAGCGCTGGGCCGAAGACGCCGTGCTGGTCGGCAAGCTGCGCGAGTGGCTGTGGGCCGAGGGCCTGTTCCAGAGCAAGCTGATGGACGGCAAGGACCCGAACAACGCCGATGCGGCGAAGTTTCGCGACTACTTCGACTATGCCGAGCCGATCCGCACCGTGCCCTCGCACCGCGCGCTGGCCGTCTTCCGCGGTCGCACGCAGGAGTTCCTCGACGCGAAGCTGGTGCTCGATGAAGAGATCGTGCCGGGCCAGCCGACGCTGGCCGAGGGGCGCATTGCAGTGCATCTCGGCTGGCGCCATTCGAAGCGCGCTGGTGACGAGCTGATCCGCAAGACGATCGCCTGGACCTGGAAGGTCAAGCTCAGCCTGAGCCTGGAGCGCGACCTCTTCTCGCGCCTGCGCGAGGAGGCGGAGAAGGTGGCCATCAAGGTCTTCGCCGAAAACCTGCGTGACCTGCTGCTGGCTGCGCCGGCCGGCCAGCGCGTGGTGATGGGCCTGGACCCGGGCATTCGCACGGGCTGCAAGGTGGCCATCGTCGATGCCACCGGCAAGGTGCTGGACACGAACACCGTCTACCCGCACGAGCCGCGCAACGACTGGGAAGGTTCGCTGCACACGCTGGGCCGGCTCGTCGCCACGCACGGCGTGAACCTGATCGCGATCGGCAACGGCACCGCCAGCCGCGAGACCGACAAGCTCGCTGCTGACCTGATCAAGCGCATCCAGCAGATGGCGCCGGAGGTGAAGTTGGAGAAGATCGTCGTCAGCGAGGCCGGCGCATCGGTGTATTCGGCCAGCGAATTCGCCAGCAAGGAACTGCCCGAGCTCGACGTCAGCCTGCGCGGCGCGGTGAGCATCGCGCGACGCCTGCAGGATCCGCTGGCCGAGCTGGTGAAGATCGACCCGAAGAGCATCGGCGTCGGCCAGTACCAGCACGACGTCAACCAGAGCGAGCTGGCCAAGAGCCTCGATGCGGTGGTGGAAGACTGCGTCAACTCGGTGGGCGTGGACCTCAATACGGCCTCGGCGCCGCTGCTGGCGCGGGTGTCGGGTCTGTCGAGTGCCGTGGCCTCGAGCATCGTGCGCTGGCGCGATGCGAATGGCGCCTTCCGCAGCCGCCAGCAGCTGCTGGATGTGTCCGGCCTGGGCGCGAAGACCTTCGAGCAGTGCGCCGGCTTCCTGCGCATCCGCAATGGCGAGAACCCGCTCGACCAGAGCGGCGTGCACCCGGAGACCTATCCGGTGGTGGAGCGCATGCTGGCGAAGGTGGGCAAGCCGATCGGCGAGGTGATGGGCCGCAGCGACGTGATCCGATCGCTCAAGCCGGAAGCCTTTGCCGACGAGCACTTCGGCGCGATCACCGTCAAGGACATCCTCGCCGAGCTGGAGAAGCCCGGCCGCGACCCGCGCCCCGATTTCAAGGTGGCACGCTTCAACGACGGCGTGGAAGACATCAAGGATCTGCAGCCGGGCATGACGCTGGAAGGCACGGTCAGCAACGTGGCGCAGTTCGGCGCCTTCGTCGATCTCGGTGTGCACCAGGACGGTCCGGTCCACGTGAGCCAGCTGTCGAACAAGTTCGTCAACGATGCGCGCGAGGTCGTGAAGACCGGCGACATCGTCAAGGTGAAGGTGCTGGAAGTGGACCTCGCCCGCAAGCGCATCTCGCTGACCATGAAGCTCGATGCCAAGCCGGTGGCCAAGGGCGAGCGCGGCGACAACAGCTACCGGCCGGCCGGCCGCGGCGAGCGAGCCATGCCGGCGCGCGGCGGCAGTGCGCAGCCGCAGGGCCAGTCGGCGATGGCCGCGGCCTTCGCCAAGCTGCAGACGCGCAAGTAATCCGCGTCGGGCTCAGGCCGCGAAATCGCGCGGCTGCAGCTCGATCGGCTGGCCGTGCGGCGTGCGCTCGGCGGCGTGTTCCCAGGCGTGGCGGGTGCGCGCGAGTTCGTCGGGCGAGCTCGCGCCTTTCTCGGCCACCAGCGTCTCCAGCGCCGCGAGCCAGTGGCGGTAGTAGGTGTCGCCGAGATCGGCGTCGCCGCTGGCCTGGGCCTTCGTGATCTCCGCCGAGAGCGCTTCGGCCCACTCGGGCCAGTGAACAGTCCGCGCTGGTGCAGCGTCACCGCCATCGCGAAGGCGTGTGCTTCCCAGGGCTCGCGGAAGACCGGCTCGTCGCCGCACATCGGCTGGCCGGGCAGGGCGGGGGCTTCATGCGGGCTCCAGATAGTCGTCCCAGGCGTCGATCGAGACGCTGAGGCCGGGCTGCGCCTCGTCGCCCCACAGTTCGCGGCCGTCGAAGCGCACGGCGTAGAGCCACTGCGGCCGCTCGCCGAGGCCCTGTGCATTCGTGTCGGCGAAGACATGCGTGCCATGCACTCGCTCGACGGTGCCGATGCGGCCGGCGGCATAGGAAGGCAGGCGGGTGTGGTGGTCGACACGGCCGGTGCGGGTGCGCACGAGGTCGCCCACCGCGAAGCGCGCGGCGGTCGTGGCGGGGCGCTCGGTGGCCGAGCCGCGAGCGAGCACGGCCGGCACATCGGCGGCACGCAGCACGCGGGCCAGCGGCTTCGGTTCGATCTGCACGCGCGCCTCGGCCATCTCCTGCTCGGTGACGAGGCCGCGTTCGACCATCAGCTTCGCGAGTGCTGCCAGCCAGATCTGGTAGTAGCTGAGCGACGCATAGTCGCGCAGCGTCTCGCGCGCGCTGCGGCTGGCGTCGATGTTCCAGCTGCCGGTGGCGCCCATCGCCAGCGTGAGGGCGAGGGCCTTCGGCTCCCAGGCCGCGTGCCAGAGCTCGCCTTCGGGCTCAGGGATCACGCGGCCGAAGCCTTCGCGGCCGCCGAGATCGGCATGGGTCGTGTAGCTCATGCCGCCTCCTCAGCAGGCTGCTTCGGCAGCCCGGTGCCGATCATCGAGTCGCGCGTGACGAGTTCGGCCAGCTGGTCTTCGCTGAAGCCCTCGGTGCCCGCGGGCCGCATCGGGATCACGAGATAGCGCACCTCGGCGGTGGAGTCCCAGACGCGGATGCGCGTGGCCTCGGGCAGCGTCACGCCGAAATCGGCCAGCACGCCGCGCGGATCCTGACCGCGCGCGACCGATAAGGCGCGCTCTTGTACTGTGTGGGGGCAGGCCCAGCACCGGCCACGGATAGCAACTGCACAGCGTGCAGACCACCATGTGGTGTTCGTCCGCCGTGTCGAACAGCGCCACCATGTGCTCGCCCTGGCGGCCGGTGTAGCCGAGCGAGGCGATCGCCGCCGTGGCGTCGCGCTTGAGCCAATCGGCGAAGGCCGGGTCGGCCCAGGCCTTGGCAACCACGCGTGCGCCGTTGCGCGGGCCGATCTTCGTCTGGTAGGTGTCGATCAGCACGTCGAGCGCGGCCGGGTCGATGTAGCCCTTCTGGGAGAGCACGGTCTCCAGCGCGCGCACGCGCAGATCCATCTCGCCGAGCTCGCTGTGATCGTGGTCGTGGTCATGGTCGTGGTCGTGATCGTGATCGTGGTGGTCGTGTGCCATGCGGCGATCGTAGCGAGGCCTTCGCTACAGTGCGAGCCCATGCAAGCCCTGCAGATCCATGCCGGCCCGCGTGCGCTTCGCCATCTGCGCGAGCGCGGGCTTCGCCCCGACGACATCCGCGCCATCCCCGCCGCCGCAGGCGGCCCCAAGGGGCTGATCCTCAATCCGCTCGATCGCTTTCTCTTCGGCCAGTGGCTCGCGAAGAGCACGCACAGCGTGCACCTGCTCGGCGCCTCGATCGGCGCCCGGCGCATGGCAACGGCCTGCCTTCCCGACCCAGACGCCGCCTTCGAGCAGCTGGCGCACGACTACATCGGCCAGACCTACGAGCACGCGCCGGGCAAGCCGCCGAAGGCCTCACGCGTCAGCGAGGTGTTCGGCGCCAAGCTGGCCGAGCGCTTCGGTCTCTGCGAGGCCGAGGTGCTGGGCCACCCGCATTACCGGCTGCATGTGTTCACCAGCCGCGGCCGGCATCTCCTCGGCCGCGAGGGCAAGCTGCGCACACCGCTGGGCTACCTCGGCGCCTTCGCGACCAATGCGCTGAGCCGCAAGGCCATGGGCGGCTGGCTGGAGCGGGTGATCTTTTCCGATGCGCGCGAGCCGCTGCCGGTGCACCTGAAGGATTTCCGCACCCACGTCGTGCCGCTGGCGGCGAACAACCTGCAACCGAGCATCCTCGCCAGTTGTTCGATCCCGTTCTGGCTGCAGGCGGTGCACGACATCCCCGGCGGGCCACGCGGCGCCTACTGGGACGGCGGCATCACCGACTACCACCTGCACCTCGACTACGCGTCGATGCACGAAGGCCTGGTGCTCTATCCGCACTTCCAGAAGACGGTGATTCCGGGCTGGCTGGACAAGGCTCTGCGCCACCGCCACCGCGCCACGGCGCACCTGGACAACGTGATCGTGCTCTCGCCTCGCGCCGAGTGGATCGCCACGCTGCCCGACGCCAAGCTGCCCGACCGCAACGACTTCAAGCGCTACGGCGACGACCTGCCGGCGCGGGTGGCCGCCTGGAGCCGCGCCGTGGCCGAGAGCCGGCGGCTGGCCGACGACTTTGCGCAGTGGTTGGCGCGGCCCGGCTCGATCGAGGTGCAGCCGCTGGCCTGAGCCGCGAGCGGCGCGAGCAACACAACTTTGCGTTCGGTGCGGCAACCGGATGCGCAGCCATGCGTTGAAGGGTCGTGCCTGTCACCGAACCAGGAGAAGCTCATGCCCATGCAACGCCCTCTCACGCTGACCGCCGCCGTGCTCGCCGCGATCCTCGCCGCCGGCTGCGCCGTGCACCCGTCGACGCGCCCCGCGCCGCCGACGCCGTCGGCCTACCGCGTGGAATACGGCCGGTGCAGAGCATCGACCTGGTGCGCGCCGAGAGTCAGACCACCGGCGGCGGCGCGCTGCTCGGCGGCCTCATCGGCGCCGTGGTGGGCCGGCAGATCGGCAGCGGCTCCGGGCGTGATGCCGGCACGGCGGTCGGCGCCGTGGGCGGCGCGATCATCGGCAACCAGATCGAGAAGAACAACCGCGGCGCGCGCGACTTCTATCGCGTGAGCATCGTCACCCAGCAGGGCCAGTGCGCAGCTTCGACTACCAGCAACTGGCCGATCTGCGTGTCGGCGACCGGGTCCGCATCGAGGGCGATCAGGTCTACCGTTACTGAAATACAATCTTGGCTTCGATCACACCATCAAGGACGAGAAAGGCATGACGGTTATGACACCGCGGACTACGCGCTGGGCCTCGAAGGTCTAGCACAGCTGCGCGCGTCGATCTTCATTTTTCGTCCCTGTTCATCCAAGGCGCGGCACGGTCCGCGCCTTTTTGTTTTCGGAGTCACACCATGGTCTCGATTCAGTTGCCCGACGGTTCGCGCCGGGAGTTTCCCGGCCCGGTCACGGTGGCCGAGGTGGCCGCGTCCATCGGCCCGGGTCTCGCCAAGGCGGCGATCGCCGGCCGCGTGGGGCAGGGCGATGCGGCCAAGGTGGTCGATACCAGCTACCGCATGGACGCCGACACGCCGCTGGCCATCCTGACGGACAAGGATGCCGAGGGGCTGGAAGTCATCCGCCACTCGACGGCGCACCTGCTCGCCTACGCGGTGAAGGAACTGTTCCCCGAGGCGCAGGTGACCATCGGCCCGGTGATCGAGAACGGCTTCTACTACGACTTCTCGTACAAGCGCCCCTTCACGCCCGAGGACCGGCGGCCATCGAGGCGAAGATGACGGAGCTCGCGAAGAAGGACGAGAAGGTCGAGCGCCGCGTGCTGCCGCGCGACGAGGCCGTGGCCTATTTCAAGGGCCTGGGCGAGCACTACAAGGCCGAGATCATCTCCAGCATCCCGGCTGGCGAAGACGTGTCGCTGTACCGCGAAGGGAAGTTCGAGGATCTCTGCCGCGGCCCGCACGTGCCCTCCACGGGCAAGCTCAAGCACTTCAAGCTGATGAAGGTGGCCGGCGCCTACTGGCGTGGCGACCACCGCAACGAGATGCTGCAGCGCGTCTACGGCACGGCCTGGGCGAGCAAGGACGACCTGCAGAAATACCTGACGATGCTCGAGGAGGCCGAGAAGCGCGACCACCGCAAGCTCGGCCGCGAGCTCGACCTGTTCCACCTCGACGAGCACTCGCCCGGCACGGTGTTCTGGCATCCCAAGGGCTGGGCGCTGTGGCAGGAGGTGGAGCAGTACATGCGCCGCGTCTACCGCGACAACGGTTACCAGGAGGTCAGGGGCCGCAGCTGCTCGACAAGGCGCTGTGGGAGAAGACCGGCCACTGGGACAAGTACCGGGAGAACATGTTCACGACGGAGTCGGAGAAGCGCGACTACGCGCTCAAGCCGATGAACTGCCCCGGCCACATCCTGATCTTCAAGCAGGGCATCAAGAGCTACCGCGACCTGCCGCTGCGCTACGGCGAATTCGGCCAGTGCCACCGCAACGAGCCCACGGGCGGCCTGCACGGCATCATGCGCGTGCGCGGCTTCACGCAGGACGACGGCCACATCTTCTGCTCCGAGGACATGATCCTCGAGGAGTGCGTGGCCTACACGGCGCTGCTGCAGAAGGTCTACGCCGACTTCGGCTTCACCGACATCCTCTACAAGGTGGCCACGCGCCCGGCGGCGCGCATCGGCTCCGACGAGATCTGGGACAAGGCCGAGCACGCGCTGATGGAGAGCCTGCGCCGCTCGGGCGTGGAGTTCGTCATCGCCCCGGGCGACGGCGCCTTCTACGGCCCGAAGATCGAGTACACGCTGAAGGACGCCATCGGCCGGCAGTGGCAGTGCGGCACGATGCAGGTCGACTTCTCGATGGCCGAGCGGCTGGGCGCCGAATACGTCGCAGAAGATGGCTCGCGCCGTCATCCGGTGATGCTGCACCGGGCGATCGTCGGCAGCCTGGAGCGCTTCATCGGCATCCTGATCGAGCAGCATGCCGGCGCGCTGCCGGTCTGGCTCGCACCGCGGCAGGTCAGCGTGCTCACGATCACCGACGCCCAGGCAGACTATGCGGCAGAGGTTACCAAAACGCTGCAAAAACAAGGACTTAGAGCCGCCAGCGATTTGCGGAACGAGAAGATTACCTATAAAATCCGCGAGCATTCGTTGCAGAAGGTCCCGTACATCCTCGTCGTGGGTGACAAGGAGAAGGCAAACGGGGCCGTTGCCGTGCGCGCCCGGGGCAACCAGGACCTCGGCGTGATGCCCCTGGCGGACTTCCTCGGGAAGATCGCCTCGGACGTCGCCCGCAAGCTGTGATCACGACGGTGGCCACACGCTGGAGTTCCGGCGCGCAAAGTGTTTACGGGCTTCTTCCTTGCCTTGGAAGTCCGCTGAAAGGTACCCACCATCGCTACTTTTGTTGACCGCCGTACGCCGAACGCCGAGCGCAAGCACCGGTTGAACCGCGAGATCATGGCGCCCGAAGTCCGTCTGAACGGCCCCGAGAACGAACCACTGGGCATCGTGCCCCTCCAGGAAGCGCTGCGCATGGCCGGCGACCTGGACGTCGATCTGGTGGAGATCGTGGCTCAGGCGGATCCCCGGTGTGCCGCCTGATGGACTACGGCAAGTTCAAGTACCAGGAACAAAAGCGCGCAGCGGAAGCCAAGGCCAAGCAGAAGGTCATCGAAGTCAAGGAAGTGAAGTTCCGTCCGGGAACGGACGAAGGCGATTACCAGATCAAGATGCGCAACCTGCGCCGCTTCATCGAGGAAGACGGCGACAAGGGCAAGGTCACGCTGCGCTACCGCGGCCGCGAGATCACGCACCAGGACATCGGCATGCGGCTGCTCGAGCGCATCCGCGACGAACTGGCCGACGTGGCGGTGGTGGAGCACATGCCCAAGCTCGAAGGCCGGCAGATGATCATGGTGCTCGCACCGAAGCGAAAGTAAGTCGAAGAGTTCAGTGCCTCGGTCTGGTCGCCGGGGCGCTGTCAGAAGCGGCTGCAGGCCAACAAGACGGCGGAGTTTCCCCGGCGCCTGTCAGCAGCAAACCAAGAAGGAGCAGTCATGCCCAAGATGAAGACCAAGAGCAGCGCGAAGAAGCGCTTCCGCGTGCGCCCGGGTGGCACCGTCAAGCGGGGCCGGGCGTTCAAGCGCCACATCCTCACCAAGAAGACCACGAAGAACAAGCGCCACCTGCGTGGTGCGGTCACCGTGCACGAGACCAACATGGGCCACATGGCTCAGATGTTGCCGTTCGCGGGTCTTTGAGTCGCCAAGGTAAAGGAGAAGAGAAATGCCTCGCGTAAAACGTGGTGTCACCGCCCGCGCTCGTCACAAGAAGGTTCTGGCCCTCGCGAAGGGCTTCCGCGGCCGTCGGAAGAATGTCTTCCGCATCGCCAAGGAAGCGGTCATGCGGGCTGGGCAATATGCCTACCGTGACCGCCGCAACAAGAAGCGCGTGTTCCGCCAGCTCTGGATTGCCCGTATCAACGCGGCGAGCCGGGGCCTGGGGCTCACCTACAGCAAGTTCATGGCCGGCCTGAAGAAGGCCAACATCGACATCGACCGCAAGGTCCTTGCCGACATGGCCGTGAACGATCCTGCCGGCTTCGGCAGCATCGTCGAGAAGGTGAAGGCCCAGCTCGCTTGATCCACCGTGCCACCGGTGCCCGCGAGGGCATCGGCGGCCGGCTCAGCTTTCGAAGGCCGACCTCGTGTGCGGCCTTTTTGTTTCCGGAAACGATGAACGATCTCGCTCCCCTCGTCGACGATGCGAAGGCCGAATTCGCGGCCGCGGCGACGCCCGCCGAACTCGAGAATGCCAAAGCGCGCTTCCTCGGCAAGACCGGCCGCATCACCGAGCAGCTCAAGGCGCTCGGCGCGCTGCCGGTCGAGGAGAAGAAGGCGCGCGGCGCGCTGATCAACGCGGCCAAGCAACAGGTCGAGGCGCTGCTGCAGGCGCGCCGCGAGGCGCTCGGCCAGGCCGAACTCGAGGCGCAGCTCAAGGCGGAGGCGCTCGACGTCACGCTGCCCGGCCGCCAGCGCGGCGTGGGCGGTCTGCACCCGGTCACGCGCACCATCGAGCGCATCGAGGCGATCTTCGGCTCGATGGGCTTCGACGTGGCCGACGGCCCCGAGATCGAGACCGACTGGTACAACTTCACCGCGCTGAACAGCCCGGAGAACCATCCGGCGCGCTCGATGCAGGACACCTTCTACGTCGACATGAAAGACGCCGAAGGCCGCTGGCTCAACCTGCGCACGCACACCTCGCCGATGCAGGTGCGCTATGCGCGCCGCCACGCGAAGCTGCATGCCGGCAAGGAACACATGCCCGAGATCCGCGTCATCGCGCCGGGCCGCACCTACCGCGTCGACAGCGACGCCACGCACTCGCCGATGTTCCACCAGTGCGAAGGCCTGTGGATCGGCGAGAACGTCAGCTTCAAGGACCTGAAGGTCGTCTTTACCGATTTCTGCCGCCGCTTCTTCGAGACCGACGAGCTCGAGCTGCGCTTTCGGCCGTCGTTCTTCCCGTTCACCGAGCCCAGCGCCGAGATCGACATCGCCTTTGCCAGCGGCCCGCTGAAGGGCAAGTGGCTGGAAGTGGCCGGCTCCGGCCGGTGCATCCGAACGTGGTGCGCAACTTCGGGCTCGACCCGGAGCGCCACATCGGCTTCGCCTTCGGCATGGGTCCGGACCGGCTGACGATGCTGCGCTACGGCGTCAACGACCTGCGCCTCTTCTTCGAGAACGACCTGCGCTTCCTGGCGCAGTTCAACTGAGCACGATCCATGCAGTTTCCCGAATCCTGGTTGCGCGAGTTCTGCAACCCGCCGATCTCCACGGCCGAGCTGGCCGAGCTGCTGACCATGTCCGGCATGGAGGTGGAAGAGACGCGCCCGGCCGCGCCCGCGTTCAGCGGCATCGTGGTGGCGCAGGTGCTGTCGGTGGCGCAGCACGCCAATGCCGACAAGCTCAAGGTCTGCGAGGTCGATGCCGGCACCGGAGCGACGCTGCAGATCGTCTGCGGCGCGCCCAACGTGCGCGCCGGCATCCGCGTGCCTTGTGCGCTGGTGGGCGCGCAGCTGCCGCCGGCGGAAGACGACGGCAAGCCCTTCGTCATCAAGCTCGGCAAGCTGCGCGGCGTGGAGAGCCAGGGCATGCTGTGCTCGGCGCGCGAGCTCAAGCTGTCCGACGACCACGGCGGCCTGCTGATCCTCGCCGACGACGCGCCGGTGGGCGCCGACATCCGCACGCACCTGCAGCTCGACGACACGATCTTCACGCTCAAGCTCACGCCGAACGGCGCATGGCCTGAGCGTGTACGGCATCGCGCGTGAGGTGTCTGCGCTGACCGGCGCGCCGCTGAAGACGCCGGAGATCACGCCGGTCAAGCCTTCGCACGACGGGAAGCTCAAGGTGACGGTGCAGGCCCGCGACCTGTGCGGCCGCTTCTCCGGTCGCATCGTGCGCGGCGTGGACACCACCGCGAAGACGCCGGCCTGGATGGTCGATCGCCCGGCGCGATGCGGGCAGCGCTCGGTCACGGCGCTGGTCGACATCTCGAACTACGTGATGTTCGAGTACGGCCGGCCCTCGCACATCTTCGATCTCGACAAGATCCACGGCGGCCTGACCGTGCGCTGGGGCCGTGCCGGCGAGACGCTGGAGCTGCTCAACGGCAACACGATCGAGGTCGACGAGAAGGTCGGCGTGATCGCCGACGACAAGGCGGTGGAGTCGCTGGCCGGCATCATGGGCGGTGAATCGACCGCGGTGTCGGATGCGACGCGCAACGTCTACGTGGAGGCCGCCTTCTGGTGGCCGGAGGCCTTGGCCGGGCGCTCGCGCCGCTTCAACTTCGCCACCGACGCCGGGCACCGCTTCGAGCGCGGCGTCGACCCGGCGCTGACCGTCGAGCACATCGAGCGCATCACGCAGCTGATCATCGACATCTGCGGCGGCGAGGCCGGCCCGATGGACGACCGGTGCTCGCGCTGCCCAAGGCCGAACCGGTGACGCTGCGCGTGGCGCGCGCTGCCAAGGTGATCGGCATGCCCGTCACCCAGGAGCAGTGCGAAGGGGTGATGCGGCGCCTGGGCCTGCAGTTCACGAGTGCGCCCGGCACGATCACCGTCACGCCGCCGTCGTGGCGTTTCGACCTGAAGATCGAGGAAGACCTGATCGAGGAAGTGGCCCGCGTCGTGGGCTATCGCCTGCTGCCCGATACGCCGCCTGTGGCGCCGGTCACCGCGCACATTCGCCCGGAAGCGCAGCGCGGCCTGAGCGCCGTTCGCCATGCGCTGGCGCAGCTCGGCTACCAGGAGACGATCGGCTTCAGCTTCGTCGAGGAACGCTGGGAGCAGGAGCTTGCCGGCAACCCGGACCCGATCCGCGTGCTCAACCCGATCGCCAGCCCGCTGGCGGTGATGCGCTCGTCGCTGCTCGGCAGCCTCGTCTCGGTGCTGCAGACCAACCGGCGCGCAAGGCCAGCCGCGTGCGGGTGTTCGAGAGCGGGCGCGTGTTCCGCCGTGATGCGTCGGTGGCCGATGGTGACCACAGCGTGGCCGGCGTCGACCAGCCGCGCCGCATCGCCGGCCTGGCCTGGGGACGCGTCGATGCGCTGCAATGGGGCAGCAAGGAACGCGCGGTCGACTTCTTCGACGTCAAGGGCGACATCGAGGCGCTGTTCGCGCCGCGTATCGTGACCTTCGCGCCGGCCGAGCATCCGGCGATGCATCCGGGGCGCTGCGCGCGCGTGGAGCTCGGCGGCCGGCCCATCGGCCACGTCGGTGAACTGCACCCGCGCTGGCGGCAGGCGTATGACCTGCCTTCGGCGCCGCTCCTGTTCGAGCTCGATCTGGAAGCCGTGCTCGCGCGCGACGTGCCGGCCTTCGCGCCGCTGCCGCGCCAGCAGTCGGTCTACCGCGATATCGCGGTGGTGGCCGGCGAGCAGGTCAGCCACGCGGCGCTGATGGAGGCGATCGCCGCCGGGCAAGGCGGCCTCGTGCGCTCGGCGCGCCTGTTCGACATCTACAAGCCCGCCGCGGCGGCGGCTGACATGAAGCCCGGCGAGCGCAGCCCGGCCGTGCGGCTCGAACTGCTGGACAACGACAACACCCTCACCGACGAGCGTATCGAGGCCACCGTGGCCGATGTGATCGAGCGGCTGGGCGCGCGGCTGGGCGTGCGCCTGCGCGGCTGAGCAAGGTTCAGGCGAAAGGCACCATGGACGACAACGACAAGCTTCGCGAGCGGGTCATCCTGCCCTCGATCGAGACGCCCACGCTGACCAAGGCGGAACTGGCCGACCTGCTGTTCGAGCGGCTCGGTCTGAACAAGCGCGAGTCCAAGGACATGGTCGAGGGATTCTTCGACATCATCCACGCCACGCTGGTGCAGGGCGAGGACGTCAAGCTCTCGGGCTTCGGCAACTTCAACATCCGCCGCAAGGCGCCACGCCCGGGGCGCAACCCGCGCACCGGCGAGGCCATCCCGATCAAGGCACGCAACGTGGTGACCTTCCACGCCAGCCACAAACTCAAGGGAGTCGTGCAAGGCGACATACCTGCCGGGGAGGAGTTCGAGTAAAGTCTTAGCTTTCCCACGGGAACTCTTTGATTTTCATGGAGAAAGCGCTCCCAGCCATCCCGGCGAAGCGTTACTTCACCATCGGTGAGGTGAGCGAGCTTTGCGGGGTGAAGCCGTACGTGCTGCGCTACTGGGAGCAGGAATTCACGCAGCTCAAGCCGATGAAGCGCCGCGGCAACCGGCGCTACTACCAGCACCACGAGGTGCTGCTCATCCGGCGCATCCGCGAACTGCTGTACGAGCAGGGCTTCACCATCAGCGGGGCGCGCAACCGGCTGGCCGACGCGATGTCCGCCGCCCGGGAGGCCGCCTTGCCTCCGACGGACGACGAGCCGGACGAGGTGATCGACATGAGCGAGGCGTTGCCGGATGACGCGACCGTGGACACCGCGGAGCGTTCGCCGCACAGCGGCGAGCCGACAGCAGCAGACTTGCGCAGCGAATTGCTGGCCATTCGCGCTGCTGCTCGCCTGAGCGGCGAGTGCGACGCATCGGGCTATAATCTACAGCTTCGTCGGGGTGTAGCGCAGCACGGTAGCGCACTTGCATGGGGTGCAAGGGGTCGCGAGTTCGAATCCCGCCACCCCGACCAAAGACCGCAGAGGCCCGGTACCGAAAGGTGCCGGGCTTTCCTGCTTCTGGGCGGGCCGTTCCCGCCGGGTCATCGCATCGTTGGCGAACTCGCCGCGACAGCACCGAACAGCTGCCCATAGCGGAAGCCGACCCAGGCGTGCTCGCGCATCAGCATCTCCGCGCGGGCCGATTCGCGCCGATCCAGCGCATCGAGCACCAGCCGGTGCTGCAGCTGCGCGATACGCAGCTTCTCGTACTCGGCGGGCAGATCACCGCGGTCCAATGCAATCGAATCGGCCGAGGCAAACGGCAGGTGGTCGTTGCGCGCGATGGCGTCGGCGATCACCCGGCTCTCGTGCGACTGCACCAGGGTGTCGTGGAAGCGCTTGTTGAGCCGGCTCCAGCGGCCAATGTCATCCTCGACTAGGTGGCCCTTGGCGAGGATCCCGTCGCCCTCGGCAATGCACTCGGCCAGTGCGGCTCGCACGGCGGCGCTCGGGCCGCGTTCGGCGAGGTGGCGCACCGCCAAGCCTTCGAGCGTGCCCCGCACCTCGATGGCCGAGCGCACGTCGGCCTCGGAGAAGCTGCGCACCTCGTAGCCGCGCTTGCCGGCCTTGGCGAGCAGCCCTTCCTGCTCGAGCGTTCTGAAAGCCGGGCGCACCGGGGTGCGCGAGACGCCGAGCGAGGCTGCGACCGGGATCTCGGCGAGCCGCTCGCCGGCCGGCAGGCGGCCGCTGACGATGAGCTGGCGCAAGGTGGCGACGACGCTGCCGGATTCGGCGCGGGAGGGCTGAATTGGATCCATAAAACTCAAACGCTTGCGGAGATTACCCAGTATGAACGACAATTGGATCCAATTGCTAGGGCGAATTGGATCCAGGAGCCGCCGATGTTTCCGAAGAATGCATGGTACGTGGCCTGTACGCCGGCCGAGATCGACGAGAAGCCGCTGGGCCGCACGGTGTGCGGCGAGCGCGTCGTCTTCTTCCGTGGCCCCGAGGGCCAGGCCGTCGGGTTGGACGACTGGTGCCCGCACCGCGGCGCGCCGCTGTCGCTGGGCCGCGTGGTGGAAGGCAAGCTGGTCTGCGGCTACCACGGCCTGGAGATGGGTTGCGAAGGCAAGGCGATCGCGATGCTGGTCAGCGCGTGCGCGGCTTCCCGCCGGTGAAGACCTACCCGGTGATCGAGCGCTACGGTTTCGTCTGGGTGTGGCCGGGCGATGCCGCTCAGGCTGATCCGGCCAAGCTGCCCGATCTCGCCTGGGCGGAAGACCCGGCCTGGGCCTTCGGCGGCGGCATGTTCCATGTGAAGTGCGACTACCGGCTGATGATCGACAACCTGATGGACCTGACGCACGAGAAATACGTGCACGCCACCAGCATCGGCCAGCAGGAGCTCGACGAGGTGCCGGCGCACACCAGCGCCGAGGGTGACGTGGTGATCACACGGCGCGACATGACGGGCGTGAAGGCGCCGCCGTTCTGGCAGGCGGCAATGCGCGGCAATGGGCTGGATGCCGAGGCCACCGTCGATCGCTGGCAGCGCTGCCGCTTCGTGCCGCCGTCCAGCGTCTTCATCGACGTCGGCGTGGCGCTGGCCGGGCAGGGCGGTTTCGATGCGCCGGCCGCAGTCAAGACCTCCGGCATCGTCATCGACCTGATCACCCCGGAGACCGAGACCTCGATCTGGTACTTCTGGGGCCTGGCGCGCAACTTCCGGCCGGAGGACAAGGCGCTGACTGCCTCCATCCGCGAGGCGCAGGGCAAGGTGTTCATGGAAGACCTGGAAATGCTCGAGAGCCAGCAGCGCAACCTGCTGGCGCGGCCCGAGCGCAAGCTGCTGTCGCTGAACACCGACCTGGGCGGCGTGCAGGCGCGGCGCATCGTCGAGCGGCTGGTCGAGCAGGAACGCGCCCCGGCGGCGAGTGCGGCATGAGCGCGGCCGGCTTCAGCGTGCGGGTGGCACGCAAGACGGCGGAGGCCGAAGGCATCTGCAGCTTCGAGCTGGTGCGCACCGACGGGAAGCCGCTGCCGGCCTTCGCCGCGGGCTCGCACATCGACGTGGAGATTCCCGGCGGCCTCACACGGCAATACTCGTTGTGCAACGACCCGGCCGAGACGCACCGCTACCAGATCGCGGTGCTGCGCGACGCCGGCTCGCGCGGTGGCTCGGTGGCGATGCATGACCGCGTGAACGAAGGCGACGTGCTGGCCATCAGCGCGCCGAAGAATCACTTCGCGCTCGCCCATGATGCGAAGAGCCACCTGCTGCTGGCCGGCGGAATCGGCGTGACGCCGCTGCTGTGCATGGCCGAGCGGCTGGCGCAGCTGGGTGCGGACTTTCAGATGCACTACTGCACCCGCTCGAGGGCGCGGACGGCCTTCGTGCAGCGCATCGAGGCCTCGGCCTTCGCCTCGTGCGTGGCTTTCCACTTCGACGATGGGGCGGCCGAACAGCGGTTCGATCTCGACGCGACTCTGTCACGCCCAACGCCGGGCCGGCATCTCTACGTCTGCGGGCCGAAGGGCTTCATGGACGCGGTGCTGGTCAAGGCGCGTGCGCAAGGCTGGCCCGAGGCGCAGATCCACTACGAGTTCTTCGGCGCCGAGGTCGCAGCGCGTGCCGATGATGGCAGCTTCGAGGTGAAGCTGGCCAGTTCAGGACGGGTGATCCGCGTGGCGGCCGACTGCACCGTGGTGCAGGCCCTGTCGGCAGCCGGCGTCAGCGTGGCTACCTCGTGCGAGCAGGGCGTGTGCGGCACCTGCCTGACGCGGGTGATCGAGGGCGAGCCCGATCACCGCGACATGTACCTCACGCCGGAGGAGCAGGCGGCAGGAGACCAGTTCCTGCCGTGCTGCTCGAGGTCGAAGTCAGCGTTGCTGGTGCTCGACCTCTGAGGAGGGCGGCAACCTTCAGGCCGTGGTCGGCGCGGCTGCGGCCGGGCAGGCGTTGCACTTGCCGAGGCCCGGCAGGCGCGGATCGGGCTTGCCATCGCCGGTCTTGAAGTTGGCACGGCAGCGCCGGCAAACGTACATCTTCGAGCTCGACATCAGCGGCCGGATGCCCGGCTCGGCGCTCGGCCGCGCCGCGGTGTACTCGGCCTGGGTCTGGCGGAGCTTCATGGCGGGCGTCTCGGGCGTCGAAGAGGGCGAGGGGCGGCGTGTGGTCATGGCGCAGTCAGTCCGAGGAACGAAAGGCTGAGAGGAGGAGGGGCTCTGGTGGCCCGATCAATCCGCTATTGTCCCAGCTTTCCGCAACACCCTCGTAAACGGTTGCACAAGACCGTGCGGGCGCTCAACGGGGTCGGCCCCGCCCGGCTAGAGTCGGCCCATGGTCCGCCCCGTGATTGCCCTGGATGCCGACGGCGTCCTGCTCGACTACCACCTTGCCTACGCCGCCGCGTGGGAGCGGGCCTTCGGCAGCCATCCGGAGGAGCGCGATCCGCAGGCCTACTGGCCGATGGACCGCTGGAAGGTGCCCAAGCTCCGCTTATGGCGCCGCTCGCGCTTCCGCAGCGAGTTCGGCGAACTGTTCTGGTCCACGGTGCCACCGCTGCCGGGAGCGATCGAGGCCTGCCACCGCCTGCGCGATGCCGGCTACGACCTGGTCTGCGTGTCGGCGCTGGAGCAGCGCTACGAGGCGGCGCGGCTGCACAACCTGCGCGCGCTGGAGTTTCCGATCGAACGCGTGATCGCCACCGGCCACCACGAGATGGCGCGCAGCCCCAAGGCCGATGCGGTGGAGGCGATCGGCGCCGAAGTCTTCGTCGACGATTACCTGCCGTACTTCCGCGGCGTGGCCTCGCACATCCACACGGCCCTCGTGCTCCGTGCGCCCAACGGCAGCCCGAACATCGGCCCGGAGATGGTGCTGGCCAGCAGCACCCACCAGGATCTGCCCGACTTCACCGCGCACTGGCTGTCGCGCTGAGAGGCGCGCACCAAAGAAAGAGGGCCGGCAGCGCCGGCCCTCGTTCGTGACAGGCAACTCGTCTACTTGCTCGCCGCCGGCGCCGCCGGTGCCGACACCGCAGCGGGTGCCGCGGCATGGCTGGCCGACTTGCTCACCGCGCCACCGCTCATCGGCAGCAGCGGCACGATCAGCAGCGCCACGATGTTGATGATCTTGATCAGCGGGTTGACGGCCGGGCCGGCGGTGTCCTTGTACGGGTCACCCACGGTATCGCCGGTCACCGCCGCCTTGTGCGCCTCGCCGCCCTTCTTGTGCAGCACGCCCGCGTCGTCGGTGAAGCCTTCCTCGATCAGCTTCTTGGCGTTGTCCCAGGCGCCGCCGCCGGTGCACATCGAGATGGCGACGAACAGGCCGGTCACGATCGTGCCCATCAGCAGGCCGCCGAGCGCGGCCGGGCCGAGGAACATGCCCACCAGCACCGGCACGACCACCGGCAGCAGCGACGGCACGATCATCTCCTTGATCGCCGCGGTGGTCAGCATGTCGACCGCCTTGCCGTATTCCGGCTTGGCCGTGCCTTCCATGATGCCCTTGATGTCGCGGAACTGGCGGCGCACTTCGACGACCACCGAGCCGGCGGCGCGACCGACCGCTTCCATCGCCATCGCGCCGAACAGGTAGGGGATCAGGCCGCCGATGAACAGGCCGACGATCACCATGTGGTCCGACAGGTCGAAGCTGATGTGCATGCCGCGCGCTTCCAGCGCATGCGTGTAGTCGGCAAACAGCACCAGCGCGGCCGGGCCGGCCGAACCGATCGCGTAGCCCTTGGTCACCGCCTTGGTGGTGTTGCCCACGGCGTCCAGCGGATCGGTGATGTCGCGCACCGAGGGCGGCAGTTCCGACATCTCGGCGATGCCGCCGGCGTTGTCGGTGATCGGGCCGTAGGCGTCGAGCGCCACCACGATGCCGGCCATGCTCAGCATCGAGGTCGCGGCGATCGCGATGCCGTACAGGCCGCCGAGCCAGTAGGCCGCGACGATGGCGATGCAGACCATGATCACCGGCCACGCGGTGGACTTCATGCTCACGCCGAGGCCGGCGATGATGTTGGTGCCGTGGCCGGTGGTCGAGGCCTGCGCCACGTGCTTGACCGGCTTGAACTGCGTGCCGGTGTAGTACTCGGTGATCCACACCAGGCCGGCGGTCAGCAGCAGGCCGACGGCGCAGGCGCCGATCATGCGCATCTGCGTGCCGGCGCCCAGCGCCGTGTCGGGCATCACCAGCATCGTCACGCCGACGAAGGCGATGAAGGACAGCACGCCGGCGACGATCAGGCCCTTGTACAGCGCGGGCATCACGTTCTTCATGCCCGGCGTGGCCTTGACGAAACTGCAGCCGATGATCGAGGCGATGATCGACACGCCGCCGAGCACCAGCGGGTAGATCGCCGCAGCCATCGGCGCGGCGGTGACCATCAGCGCGCCGAGTGCCATCGTCGCGATCAGCGTGACCGCGTAGGTCTCGAACAGGTCGGCGGCCATGCCGGCGCAGTCGCCGACGTTGTCGCCCACGTTGTCGGCGATCACCGCCGGGTTGCGCGGGTCGTCTTCCGGAATGCCGGCTTCGACCTTGCCCACCAGGTCGGCGCCGACGTCGGCGCCCTTGGTGAAGATGCCGCCGCCCAGGCGCGCGAAGATCGAGATCAGTGACGAGCCGAAGGCCGGGCCCAGCAGCGGCTTGAGCACCGCCGACAGGCTCTTGTCAGGCGTGAGGTTGCCGTTGCCGGTGATGAACAGGAAGAAGATGCCGACGCCCAGCAGGCCGAGGCCGACCACCAGCATGCCGGTGATCGCGCCGCCCTTGAAGGCGACGTCCAGGGCCGGGCCGATGCCCTGCGTGGCCGCCTGCGCGGTGCGCACGTTGGCGCGCACCGAGACGTTCATGCCGATGAAGCCGCACGCGCCCGAGAGCACCGCGCCGACGACGAAGCCCACCGCGGTGGTGCCGTCGAGGAAGATGCCGATCAGGATGGCCAGCAGCACGCCGACGATCGCGATGGTCTTGTACTGCCGCGCGAGATAAGCAGCCGCGCCTTGCTGGATCGCGCCGGCGATCTCCTGCATGCGGGCATTGCCCGCGCTCTGGCCCAGGATCCAGCTTCGCTGCACGAAGCCGTAGATGACGGCGGCCAGACCACAGGCCAGCGCGACGTATAGCGCCACGGTGGTGGACATCAGGTAATCTCCTTCCTCGTTGTTGGCTCTTCGTTGATTGGTTCGACTTCAGCCGGGCTGGTGCGCGCACGAGCCGCTTGCGCCCCGCCCCCGAGCCCGGGGCATGCTACGGGATGCGCCGGGGGCAGGCAACGTGCCCGTCCCGGTGTTTTCCATCGGTCCGTGCCCAGGATCAATGTGTCAGTTGGCCGACAGTGCTCTGCGTAGAATCCGGGTTTTCCGTATGCCACCGAGAAGTCCATGAGCCTGCACAACGTCACCCCCGGTCCGAAGGCCCCTGAAGAGTTCAACGTGATCATCGAGATCCCGATGAATGCCGACCCGATCAAGTACGAGGTCGACAAGGAAACGGGCGCCATGTTCGTCGACCGCTTCATGACGACCGCGATGCACTATCCGTGCAACTACGGCTACATCCCGATGACGCTCGCCGACGACGGCGATCCGGTGGACGTGCTGGTGATCACGCCGTATGCGCTGACCCCGGGCGTGGTCGTCACCTGCCGCCCGCTGGGCGTGTTGAAGATGGACGACGAAGCCGGCGGCGACGCCAAGCTGCTGGCGGTGCCGATCACCAAGGTCTGCCCGATCTACAGCCACTGGCACAACCCGGAAGACATCAACCAGATGCGCCTGAAGGCGATCCAGCACTTCTTCGAGCACTACAAGGATCTCGAGGCGGGCAAGTGGGTCAAGGTCAAGGGCTGGGAAGGCCCCGATTCGGCCAAGGCCGAGGTCGCCAGCGGCGTGGCCGCCTACGCGAAGGCCCAAGAAGGCTGCCTGAGCGGCGCTCGGGCCTTCCGCTCGCCTGGTCGGTGCGACCAGGGGATCTTTCCGGCGACGGCGTGCTCCTACACTGCCGTCTCCCGAAGCCCCCGTGCCGACCATGCTCCGAATCCTCCGCGGTTTCGTTCTCCTCTTCCTGGGCCTGCAACTGGGCACGGCGCAGGCGCAACGCCTGCCCAACGGCGTACGCGCCGTCACCTCGGTCGAAGGCATCGAGGAATACCGTCTCGCCAACGGGCTGCAACTGCTGCTCGTGGCGGACGACTCAAGCCCACGGCCACCGTCAACCTGACCTACCGCGTCGGCTCGCGCCACGAGAACTACGGCGAAACCGGCATGGCGCACCTGCTCGAGCACCTGATCTTCAAGGGCACGCCGAAGCACCCGAAGGTCTGGGCCGAGTTCGAGAAGCGCGGCCTGAGTGCCAACGGCAGCACCAGCTTCGACCGCACCAACTACACCGCCACGTTCTCCGCGAACGCCGACAACCTCGACTGGTACGTCGGCTGGCTGGCCGACTCGATGGTCAACAGCTTCATCGCGCGGCGCGACCTCGACACCGAGATGACCGTGGTGCGCAACGAGATGGAGATGGGCGAAAACAGCCCGCAGCGCATCCTCTACCAGCGCACGCTGGCGCTGATGTTCGACTGGCACAACTACGGCAAGGACGTGATCGGCGCGCGCAGCGATGTCGAGAATGTCGACATCGGGCGGCTGCAGGCCTTCTACCGCCGCTACTACCAGCCCGACAACGCGACGCTGATCGTCTCCGGCAGCTTCGACAAGCAACGCGTGCTGCGCCACGTGGCCGCCACCTTCGGTGCCGTGCCGCGCCCGAAGCGCACGCTGGCGCCGCACTACACGCTCGACCCGGCGCAGGACGGCGAGCGCAGCGTGACGCTGCGCCGAGTCGGTGGAGCGCCGCTGGTGTTCGCCGGCTACCACGTGCCGGCGGCGGCGCATCCGGATTCCGCAGCGGCGGATCTGCTCGCGCTGATCCTCGGCGATTCGCCTTCGGGCCGGCTGCACAAACGGCTGACCGAGAAGCAGCTCGCTGCCGCGACCTTTGGCGAATCGTTCGGCATGGCAGAGCCTTCGGTGCTGCTGCTCGGCGCGCAACTCCCGCCGGGCGCCGACCCGGCCCCGGCGCGAACGGCGATGGTGCAGACGATCGAATCGTTCGCGACCGAGCCGGTGAGCGCGGAGGAACTCGAGCGCGCCCGCGGCAAATGGCTCAAGAACTGGGAGCAGAACTTCGCCAACCCGGAGACGGTGGGCATGTTGCTCTCGGAATCGGTCGCGCAGGGCGACTGGCGCCTGTTCTTCCTCGCCCGCGACCGTATCCGCGACGTCAAGCTGGCCGACGTGCAGCGGGTGGCCACGCAGCGGCTGATCGCCGACAACCGCACCCTGGCCACCTACATGCCCACCGAGAAGCCGGTGCGCGCGCCGGCGCCGCAGCGCATCGACGTGGCCGAGGTCATGAAGGAGTTCAAGCCCGCTGCGGCCGCATCGCGCGTCGAGGCCTTCGAGGCGACGCCGGCCAACATCGACGCGCGCACGCAGCGTTTCGAGGTCGGCGGCCTGAAGGCAGCGGTGCTGCCCAAGGGCACGCGCGGCGAGGCGGTGCGCGCGGTGCTGACGCTGCGCTTCGGCGACGAGCGTTCGCTGGCGAACCTCGGCGAGGTGCCCGACTTCACCGCGGCGCTGCTCGACAAGGGCACGGCCACGATGTCGCGCCAGCAGGTGCAGGACCGGCTCGACCAGCTGAAGACGGAGATGGCTTTTCGCGCCTCGCCCGGCCGCGTCGATATCTCGATTTCGTCGCGTCGTGAGCATCTCGCCGCGGCGATCGCGCTGGCCGGCGAACTGTTGCGGCGCCCCGCTTTCCCGGCCGATGCTTTCGACGAGGTGCGCCGCCAGGCGCTGACGGCGATCGAATCGCAGCGCAAGGAGCCCGATGCGCTGGCCGAGAACGCGCTCGGCCGCATCGGCAACCCGTACCCGCGCAGCGACGTGCGCCACGCCCGCAGCTTCGACGAGATGGTCGAGGACGTGAATGCGGTGACGCTGGAGAAGATCCGTGACTTCCACGGCCGCTTCTACGGCGCAGCGCGCGGCGAGTTTGCCGCCGCCGGCGATCTCGACGTGGCCCAGGTGCGCAGCGCGCTGCAGCAGGCCTTCGGCGACTGGACCGCCGGCGCACCGTACACGCGCGTGCCGCAGCCCTTCGTCGCCCCGACACCGCAGCGGCTGGTGATCGCCACGCCCGACAAGCAGAACGCGACGCTGGTGGCCAAGCTGCCGATGCCGTTGTCGGACGAGCATGCCGACTACCCGGCGTTGAGCATGGCCAACTACCTGCTCGGCCTGGGTGGCAACTCGCGGCTGTGGAAACGCATCCGCGAGACCGAGGGCCTGTCGTACGACGTGCGCAGCATGATGAACTGGAACTCGCGCGAGCCGAACTCGATGTGGATGGCCAGCGCGATCTTCGCCCCGCAGAACGGCGAGCGCGTCGAGAAGGCGTTCCGCGAGGAAGTGGCGCGTGCGTTGAAGGAAGGCTTCACCGCTCAGGAGCTCTCCGAAGGCCAGCGCGGCCTGCTCAACTTCCGCCGCCTCGGCCGCGCGCAGGACGGCAGCATTGCCGCGACGCTGGCCAACAACCTCGATCTCGGCCGCACCTACGCCTATTCGCAGAAGGTCGACGAGGCGATCAGCCGGCTGACGCTCGAACAGGTCAATGCGGCACTTCGCAAGTACGTGAAGCCCGACGACCTCGCGATGGTGCTCGCCGGCGACTTCAAGAAGCCTTGAACGGATTGCGCTCGTTCAGTTCGTCGAGGTAGGCGAGCACGCCTTCGCCTTCGCGATCGAGGAAGTCGGCCACCGCCCGGGCAAACTGAGGGTGGGCGAGCCAGTGCGCCGAGTGCGTCGGCACCGGCAGCAGGCCGCGGGCCATCTTGTGCTCGCCCTGCGCGCCGCCCTCGAAGCGCCGATAGCCCTGCGCGATGCACCACTGCAGCGGCTGGTAGTAGCAGGCCTCGAAGTGCAGGCAGGGCACGTGTTCGGTGGCACCCCAGTAGCGGCCGAAGGCGACGCGGCGGTCGGGTCGATGGCGATCAGCGAGCACGCGATGCGTTCGCCGCCGCGGCGCGCGATGAACATCGCCCAGTGCCGTGTCATCGTGGCCGCCATGCGCGAGAAGAAGTCGCGCGTGAGATAGGGCGTCGAGTGGTGGGCGCGGTAGGTGAGGGTGTAGCAGTGGTGGAAGAAGTCCCACGCGGCCTCGTCGATCGCCGAGCCCTCGAGCGTCTCGAAACTCACGCCGGCCTCGGCGACGCGGCGGCGCTCCTGCTGGATCTTCTTGCGCTTCTCGCGCTGCAGGCTGGCGATGAAGTCGGGGAAGTCGACGAAAGGCTCGGGGCTGCGGTTGCTCCAGTGGAACTGGACGTTCGAGCGCAGCATCCAGCCCGCGGCCTGAGCGGCTTCGCGGTCGTCTTCGGAGATGAACAGCAGGTGCGCCGATGACAACTTCTGCTCGCGGGCGAACTGTTCGATCGCCCGCAGCAGCAGGCGGCGCTCCGCAGGCGCGCGCGCCAGCAGCCGCGCACCGGGCACCGGCGTGAACGGCACGGCGCCGAGCAGCTTGGGGTAGTAGACCGGGCCGTGGCGCTGGTAGGCATCGGCCCAGGCCCAGTCGAACACATACTCGCCGTAGGAGTGCGACTTCAGGTACAGCGGACAGGCTGCGATCAGCGCCTCACCCTGCTGCACCGTGAGGAAGCAGGGCTGCCAGCCGGTCTTCGCCGTCGCACTGCCGGAAGCGGTCGTCGCCTGCAGGTAGGCATGTCGCAGGAAGGGGGTGGCCGCCGGGTCGGCATCGAGCAGCGCATCCCATGCTGGCGCATCGATCGTGCCCGGGTCATCGTGGACCCGGATGACATAATCGTCCGAGCCCCCTTCGAGGCGCTCGCCGTCCGTCTTCAGCCCGCTCTCGCCTCGCGCCATGTCAGCCCATCAGCCCGTGCAGGTCGCCCTTGCGCAGATCAACGTCACGGTCGGCGACATCTCCGGCAATGCCCAGCGCATCGTCGAATACGCCCGGCGCGCGCACGAACAAGGCGCTCGGCTCGTGCTGTTTCCCGAACTCAGCCTGTGCGGCTACCCGCCGGAAGACCTGCTGCTGCGCCCGGCCTTCATGCGCGCCTGCGGCGAGGCCTTGGAGGATGCGCGCGCGCTGGGCGATCTCGAGGGCTTGCACGTGGTGGTGGGGCATCCGCATCAGTTCGGTGAGCGCGGCGATGTTAGGTCGAAGTCCGTAGCGGTGCAGCAGCGCTACAACGCCGCCTCGGTGCTTGCAGGGGGACGGGTGATTGCCACCTATTGCAAGCGTGAACTGCCGAACTACGGTGTTCGACGAACGACGCTACTTTGCCTCGGGCCGCGACGCCGGCCAGGGCCCGGTGGTGTTCGAGGTCGGCGGTACGCGCTTCGGTCTGCTGATCTGCGAGGACGCCTGGTTCGACGAGCCGGCCGCTTCGGCGAAGGCAGCCGGTGCGCAGGTCCTGTGCGTGCTCAATGCCTCGCCGTTCCATCTGGGCAAGCTTGCCGAACGCGAGGCGCGCATGGCCGAGCGCGCGCGAAGCACGGGCCTGCCGCTGCTGTATTCGCACCTCACCGGTGCGCAGGACGAGGTGGTGTTCGACGGCGCCTCGTTCGCTGTGGATGCGCAGGGCACCACGGTGGCGCGCGCGCCGATGTTCGAGGAAGCCTTGACGCTGGTGCGCATCGACGGCCCGCAACCGAGCGGCCCGCTGGCCGAGGTGCCGGCCATCGAGGCGCAGGCCTGGGCCGCGCTGGTCACCGGCGTGCGCGACTATCTCGGCAAGAACGGTTTTCCCGGCGCGATCATCGGCCTGTCGGGCGGCATCGACTCGGCGCTGGTGCTGGCCATCGCCGTCGATGCGCTCGGTGCCGACAAGGTGCGCGCGGTGATGATGCCGTCGCCCTACACGGCCGACATCTCCTGGATCGATGCGCGCGACATGACCGAGCGCCTCGGCGTGCGCTACGACGAGATCTCCATCGTGCCGATGTTCGATGCGTTCCGCGCGAGCCGGCCAGCGAATTCGCCGGCCTCGCCGAAGATGCGACCGAGGAGAACATCCAGGCACGCATCCGCGGCACGCTCTTGATGGCGCTGTCGAACAAGTTCGGCTCGATCGTGCTGACCACCGGGAACAAGAGCGAGATGGCCACCGGCTACTGCACCCTCTACGGCGACATGGCCGGCGGCTTTGCGGTCATCAAGGACGTGGCCAAGACGCTGGTCTATCGCCTCGCACGCTGGAAGAACGCGCAGGGTGCGGAGGTGATTCCGGAGCGCATCATCACGCGGCCGCCTTCGGCCGAACTTCGGCCCGACCAGAAGGACCAGGACAGCCTGCCGGCCTACGAGGTGCTCGACGCGATCCTGCAGCGCTACATGGAAGACGACCAGTCGATCGAGCAGATCGTCGCCGCGGGGTTCGATCCGGCCGACGTCGAGCGCGTCACGCGACTCATCAAGGTCAACGAATACAAGCGCCGCCGGCGCCGGTGGGCATCCGCATCACCCATCGCGCCTTCGGGCGCGACTGGCGCTACCCGATCACCTCGAAGTTCCGCGCTTAAACTAGGCGCAATCCCATCTCCCGGAGCAGGCCATGAAGCAGATCACCGCCATCGTCAAACCGTTCAAGCTCGAGGAAGTGCGCGAGAGCCGGCCGAAGTGGGCGTGACCGGCCTGACCGTCACCGAGGTGAAGGGCTTCGGGCGCCAGAAGGGCCATACCGAGCTGTACCGCGGCGCCGAGTACGTGGTCGACTTCCTGCCGAAGGTGAAGGTCGAGGTCGTCGTCAAGGACGCCGACGTCGAGCGCTGCATCGAGGCCATCGTGAAGGCGGCCAAGACCGGCAAGATCGGCGACGGCAAGATTTTCGTCACGGCCATCGAGCAGGTGGTGCGCATCCGCACCGGCGAGACCAACGAAGACGCGGTCTGACGAGGTTCAAGCGCCGGCCGCCTCAGATGCGGCGGTAGTCGTCGGGTTCGGTGGCGCCCGGCACGAGGCGGTCGATGGCGTCGAGCAAGGCCGCCGGAGCGGTGGCGACCTGCAGCAATTGGCGCTGGGGTTCCGACACGAAGCCACCGGCGACGGTCTGGCCGAGGAAGCCGAGCAGCGAGTCGTAGTAGCCCTCGGTGTTCAGCAGGCCGATCGGCTTGTCGTGATAGCCGAGCTGCCGCCAGGTCCAGACCTCGAACAGTTCTTCGAAGGTGCCGATGCCGCCGGGCAGTGCGATGAAGGCATCGCAGCGCTCGGCCATCATGCGCTTGCGCTCGTGCATGGTCTCGACGACGTGCAGTTCGCTCAGGCCCGTGTGGCCGACCTCGCGTTCCATCAGCGTTCGCGGGATGACGCCGACCACCCTGCTGCCCGCGGCGAGCGCCGCATCGGCCACGCGGCCCATCAGCCCGGCGCGGCCGCCGCCATACACCAGCCGCCAGCCGCGGCGACCGATCTCGGTGCCCACGGCCGTGGCCGCAGCCGCGAAAGCGGCGCTGCTGCCGTCACGCGAGCCGCAGTACACGCACAGCGACAGCGGCTGGCTCATCCGGCCACTCCGAAGCGATGCCACAGCGCTGCGGCCCAGATGCCGGCGCACAGCAGCAGCGAGAGCATCACCGCAGCGCTGGCGAAGTCCTTCGCGCGCTTTGAGAGCTCGTGCAGTTCGAACGAGATGCGGTCGATCGCCGCTTCGATCGCCGAGTTCAGCAACTCGACGATCAGCACGAGCACCACCGATCCGGCCAGCAGCGCCACTTCGATCCAGCTGCGCCCGATCCAGAAGGCGGCCGGCAGCATCAGCATGGCCAGCCAGAACTCCTGCCGGAATGCGCTCTCGCCACGGTAGGCGGCCGTGACGCCGGCCACCGAATAGCCGGTGGCACGCACGATGCGTTCGATGCCGGTGCGGCCCTTGTGCGGATTGCTCATGACCCGGATTCTGCCTGCGCGGCACCGACTCTCTCAGCGACGGCGCGGCGCCTTCCACTCGACGAGTTGCGTGCCGCAGATCGCATCGTGCAGGAACTGCCGGCGCGGATGCAGCAGCGTGAGCAGTGCGTAGGTCAGCACGCCGGCCAGCAGGATCACCGAGACCGCGAGGCCCCCGTGAATGTCGGCGAAGTACGCCGTCGCCAGGGCCGGAAGGAACCACAGCCACGCCACCACGTAGCGGCAGGCGGCGCGCAGCGGGGTGAGCGGTGCTCCCTGTGCCGTGACGACACGGATGTTCCAGGTCTGCATCGGCAGCGTCTGGCCGGTGCGTGACCAGAACCAGACGAGGTAGGCGCCGATGACGGTGAACTGCACGAGTTGCATGCCGGCGTGACCCGTCATGGCGTGGCGCTGGCCGGTGGCGAGCGAATAGACCAAGCCGGCCGCCCACACGACACCGAAAAGCAGCACGCCTTCGTACATGAAGCAGGTCATGCGTCGGCCGAGGCTCGGCGTGCGCCACGCTGGGGTGGCGCTGCCCTCGTCGGCGCCGCTCACTGGGCGCGGCTCGGCGACTGGGCCGGCACCGCCGCAGCGCCTTGCGCGCCGCGCTGCGGCAGCAGCGTCTGCTTGTCGACGAAGCCGGGCGAGGCTGCGATCTTCGGCAGTCCCGGCTGCTGGTGGGCCGGTGGGGTGGGGCGCTTGGAGATCAGGGAGGTCGTCGCACCGGGTGCGGCCTGCACCACCGTGGGGGCAACCGGGCGAGGCGAGGCGGCGAAGTTGGGATTGGGCACGATGTTTGACTTGGTCTGCACGCCATCGCGCGGCGCGGCCGTTGTTGCGCCGCGCTGCATCTCCGTTGCGGGGATTCGTGGCCGCGGGTGCTGCCCGCGCCGCCAGCTTCTTGCGCTGCTCGGGCGAGAGTTCCTGATATGCCTGCCAACGTTCCTGCCGCTCCTGCGGCGCCAACTGGCGGGCGTTCTGGAAATTCAGCCGCGCGGCCGCGCTCGGCGGGCGAGAGCTTGGCCCATTCGGTCATGCGCTCGGAGATGCGCTGCTGCTCGGCCGCCGGCATGCTGGGATAGCGGTTGGCGATCTCGACCCACTTCTGCTTGCGGGCAGCATCGATGCCCGACCAGTCGCGCTCGAGCGGCTTCAGCGCCGAGCGCTGGCTGGGCGACAGATCCTGCCAGCGCGTGCCGGTTTCTGCGGTAGGGCCGGGGCGCCCGGTCGCTGGGGCCTGTGCCACGGCGGGCAGCCATGTGATGGCGCCGGCCGAGGCCAAGGCCAGGACCAGCGCCCAGGGTGCAACAGCGGTGAGGCGTCGGGGCGGGAACATGCTCCCGCCCTCAGTCACGCGGGGTCTTGAGGAATTCGACGAAGCCGGCGTCGTTGTACGCCGCGGGCGGCAGGTCATCGGCCAGCAACTCGGCGTCGATCTCCGCAGCGGTCTCGATCTGGGCTTCCGAATGGAGGTACTGGATGAGGAACAGCCCAGCCGCCAGTGCCAGGAGCGGCAGCACCGAGCCGAGCTTGACCCACCAGCCTGCACCGCCGCCGAGCACGGCGGCGCCAGAAGTGCTGACGGCCACCGCAGGCCGGGATTCGGCCGTGCGCACTGCGCGAGCGCGCTCCAGGGCCTTTTCGCGCGCGAAGCGCAGACGCTCGGAGATGTCGCCGTCCAGCGCCATGGTGCCCTGGCTCAGTCGCGCAGCGACGCGCAGCCCGATGCGCGCCTCGAGTGCATCTCGGGCGCCGGCAGGAGAGAAGGTGATCTTCGAGTTCTTCACGGTGCGATTCCCTTTGCCTGCAGGGCTTTGGCCAAGGCGTGCACGGCTCTGGAGCAATGTGTCTTGACCGATCCCTCCGAACAGCCCATCACTTGAGCGGTTTCGGCGACATCGAGTTCCTCCCAGTAACGCAGAAGGAAGGCCTCTCGTTGACGCCCCGGCAACTGCTGGATCTGCTCGTCGATCACGAGCAGGATCTGGGCCCGCGACACGGAATCGGCCGCGCTTTCCGTGCCGGAGTGCGCGGCATCCAGCGATTCCAGGGCTTCGAGGATATTGAAATCGCCGTCGCCGCTGTCATCGCTGCTCTCGAAGTCCGAGAAATTCCGCACGTGGGCATTGCGCACCTTCTGGCGGCGGAACCAGTCCATCGTCGCGTTCGACAGGATCCGCTGGAACAGCAGCGGCAGCTCGGCAGCGGGGCGATCGATGTACTTCTCGGCCAGCCGGATCATCGAATCCTGGACGATGTCGAGCGCGGCGTCGTCATCCCTGACGGCGTAGGCGACGCGCTTGAAGGCGCGCTTCTCTGCGCTCTTGAGAAAGTCGGCGAGTTCTTTGTCGGAGGCCAAGGACAGGGTGCCTCGTAGGGGACGGAGCCCGGAAGGGCGCGCGGGATTATGTCATCGCCCCATTTCGAAACCGACGCGGGCACAGTCGAGGTGCAAACAGATGTCATAATGCTGCTTTGCACAACAGCTGGGTCATGAGCTGGACGTCCGACCCGGACGCCTCGTATTCCTGACCGCGCAGGCACCACACCCGTCTCACGAGGATGCGGAGAGGTGCACCGATGGTTTTTCGTCAGAGAAATTCACTGAGGTTCTACATGGACATGTCTGCCGCGGAAGTCAAGCGTGCCGCTTCGGCACAACCGCAAACTCCCCACGCCGATCCGAACGGATCGGAAATCCTGGTCCGCTGCCTGCAGGCCGAAGGCGTCAAGTTCCTCTGGGGCTATCCCGGCGGAGCCGTGCTCTACATCTACGACGCGCTGTACAAGCAGCAGACCATCGAGCATGTGCTGGTGCGCCATGAGCAGGCGGCCATCCACGCCGCCGACGGCTATGCGCGCGCCACTGGCGACGTCGGCGTGGCGCTGGTCACCTCGGGCCCGGGCGTCACCAATGCCGTGACCGGCATCGCGACGGCCTACATGGACTCGATCCCAATGGTGATCATCACCGGGCAGGTGCCGACGCCGGCGATCGGCCTCGATGCCTTCCAGGAGTGCGACACCGTCGGCATCACGCGCCCGATCGTGAAGCACAACTTCCTCGTCAAGGACGTGCGCGACTGGCCGCGACGATCAAGAAGGCCTTCCACATCGCCCGCACCGGCCGGCCCGGCCCGGTGGTGGTCGACATCCCGAAGGACGTCTCTCTCAAGACCACGCCGTTCCACTACCCGGCGACGGTCGAGATGCGCTCCTACAACCCGGTGCGCAAGGGCCACGGCGGGCAGATCCGCAAGGCCGTGCAGTTGCTGCTGGCGGCCAAGCGCCCCTACATCTACACCGGTGGCGGCGTGATCCTCGGCAACGCCTCGGCGGAACTGCGCGAGCTGGTCGACCTGCTCGGCTACCCGTGCACCAATACGCTGATGGGCCTGGGCGCCATCGCGGCGAGCGACCCGAAGTTCCTCGGCATGCTGGGCATGCATGGCACCTACGAAGCCAACATGACGATGCAGAACTGCGACGTCCTGCTGGCCGTAGGCGCGCGCTTCGACGACCGCGTGATCGGCAACCCGGCGCACTTCGCCTCGGTGCAGCGCAAGATCGTGCACATCGACATCGACCCCTCGTCGATCTCCAAGCGCGTCAAGGTCGACATCCCGATCGTCGGCGACGTGAAGGACGTGCTGCAGGAACTGATCGCGCAGATCAAGGAAGCGCAGGCCAAGCCCGACGTGCAGTCGCTGTCGGCCTGGTGGGGCCAGATCAACGAGTGGCGCAAGCGCGAGTGCCTGAAGTACAAGAACAGCGACGAGGTCATCAAGCCGCAGTACGTGGTCGACAAACTGTGGGAACTGACCCGCGGCACCGACTGCTACGTGACATCGGACGTCGGCCAGCACCAGATGTGGGCGGCGCAGTACTACCGCTTCGACGAGCCGCGCCGCTGGATCAATTCCGGCGGCCTGGGCACCATGGGCGTGGGCCTGCCGTATGCGATGGGCATCAAGCTCGCCAAGCCGGATGCGGACGTGTTCTGCATCACCGGCGAGGGCTCGATCCAGATGTGCATCCAGGAGCTCTCGACCTGCTCGCAGTACAAGACGCCGGTCAAGATCATCTCGCTGAACAACCGCTACCTGGGCATGGTGCGGCAGTGGCAGGAACTGGACTACCAGGGCCGCTACTCGCACAGCTACATGGACGCGCTGCCCGATTTCGTGAAGCTCGCCGAGGCCTATGGCCACATCGGCCTGAAGATCGAGCGCCCGAGCGATGTCGAGCCCGCACTCCGGGAAGCGATCCGCCTGAAGGACCGCACCGTGTTCCTCGACGTGCGCACCGACCCGACCGAGAACGTCTGGCCGATGGTCAAGGCAGGCAAGGGCATCACGGAGATGCTGCTGGGGTCCGAGGACCTGTGACGCGCTGAACGCCGGCGAGGGTGGGCGCCTGACCGGGCGCTCGCCAGGAGCCGGCGGAATGCGCCGAACGCCTCGAACCGAACTCTTCTTTCATCGACAAGCGTGGCCAAGGTCCGTCGGTTACCGCCGCCGGTCTGAAGAGCGCGCCACTCCACCATGAAACACATCATCGCTTTGCTGCTCGAGAACGAGCCCGGCGCGCTGTCGCGCGTGGTCGCGCTCTTCTCGGCCCGTGGGTACAACATCGAGAGCCTGACGGTCGCGCCGACGGAAGATCCGTCGCTGTCGCGCATGACCATCGTCACCACCGGCTCGGACGAGGTGATCGAGCAGATCACCAAGCATCTGAATCGATTGATCGAAGTGGTCAAGGTCGTCGACCTGACCGAAGGCGCCTACACCGAGCGCGAGCTCATGCTCATCAAGGTGCGTGCGGTCGGCAAGGAACGCGAGGAGATGAAGCGCATGGCCGACATCTTCCGCGGCCGCATCATCGACGTGACCGAGAAGAGCTACACCATCGAACTCACCGGCGACGCGAGCAAGCTCGATGCCTTCATCGAAGCCATCGACCGCGCCGCCATCCTCGAAACCGTGCGCACCGGCACCAGCGGGATCGGTCGCGGCGAGCGGATCCTCCGCATCTGAATCCCGCCTCACACGAAGTTGAACGAACGAAGGAGAACCCCATGAAGGTCTACTACGACAAGGACGCCGACCTGAGCCTGATCAAGGGCAAGAACGTCACCATCATCGGCTACGGCTCGCAGGGCCATGCGCACGCCCAGAACCTCAACGACAGCGGCGTGAAGGTCACCGTCGGCCTGCGCAAGGGCGGCGCCTCGTGGGCCAAGGTCGAGAAGGCCGGCCTGAAGGTGGCGGAAGTCGCCGAAGCCGTGAAGTCGGCCGACGTGGTCATGATCCTGCTGCCCGACGAGCAGATCGCCACCGTCTACAAGAACGACGTCGAGCCGAACATCAAGAAGGGCGCCTCGCTGGCCTTCGCGCACGGCTTCAACGTGCACTACGGCCGTGTCGTGCCGCGCGATGACCTCGACGTCTGGATGGTCGCCCCGAAGGCGCCGGGCCACACGGTGCGCTCGACCTACACGCAAGGCGGCGGCGTGCCGCACGGTGGCCGTGCATGCCGACAAGTCCGGCAAGGCGCGCGACCGGCCCTGAGCTACGCCGTGGCCAACGGCGGCGGCAAGGCCGGCATCATCGAGACCAACTTCCGCGAAGAGACCGAGACCGACCTGTTCGGCGAGCAGGCCGTGCTGTGCGGTGGCACCGTCGAGCTGATCAAGGCCGGCTACGAGACGCTGATCGAGGCTGGCTACGCGCCCGAGATGGCCTACTTCGAGTGCCTGCACGAGCTCAAGCTGATCGTCGACCTCATCTACGAGGGCGGCATCGCCAACATGAACTACTCGATCTCCAACAACGCCGAATACGGCGAATACGTGACAGGCCCGCGCATCGTCACGGAAGAGACGAAGAAGGTCATGAAGCAGGTCCTCAAGGACATCCAGACCGGCGAATACGCCAAGAGCTTCATCCTCGAGAACCGCGCCGGCGCGCCGACGCTGCAGTCGCGGCGCCGCCTGAACTCGGAGCACTCGATCGAGGTCGTCGGCGAGAAGCTGCGCGCGATGATGCCGTGGATCAAGAAGAACCGCTGGTCGATCAGTCGCGCAACTGATCCGGCGCATTCCGGCAGAGGCCGCGCGGGCTCCCGCGCGGCCTTTTCACTGGGGCCTGCGGTATCCTCGCGGCCATGAACGACGCACCCGATCTGGCCGACGACGTCGAACCCGCGCCGCGCCCGCGCCGCAAGGGTATCTACATCCTGCCGAACCTGTTCACGCTGGCGGCGCTGTTCGGCGGCTTCTACGCCATCGTGATGGCGATGAACCAGCGCTTCGAGAATGCCGCGATCGGCATCTTCTGCGCGATGGTGCTCGACAGCCTGGATGGCCGCGTGGCGCGCATGACGAACACGCAGAGCGCCTTCGGCGAGCAGATGGACAGCCTGTCGGACATGGTCTCGTTCGGCGCGGCGCCGGCGCTGATCGTCTACGAGTGGGCGCTCAAGGGCATGGGCAAGCTGGGCTGGATCGCGGCCTTCGTCTACTGCGCCGCGGCGGCGTTGCGGCTGGCGCGCTTCAACGTCAACACCGGGGTCGTCGACAAGCGCTTCTTTCAGGGCTTGCCGAGCCCGGCGGCAGCCGCGCTGGTGATCGGCTTCATCTGGCTGATGGACGACAGCGGCTACAAGGGCTTTCGTGAAGGGCCGTGGCTCGGCTGGACGGCGATGGGCTTCACGCTGTTTGCCGGGTTGACGATGGTGACCAACGTTCCCTTCTACAGCTTCAAGGACATCAGCTTCAAGCGCACCGTGCCCTTCATCGTGATCGTCGCGATTGCGCTGTCGTTCGCGCTGGTGGCCTACCACCCGCCGACCGT
Source organism: Piscinibacter aquaticus (assembly GCA_007994965.1). Taxonomy (GTDB): domain Bacteria; phylum Pseudomonadota; class Gammaproteobacteria; order Burkholderiales; family Burkholderiaceae_C; genus Piscinibacter; species Piscinibacter aquaticus. Next base: position 1,506,936 of record VOPW01000001.1, read on the forward strand.
GCTGTTCGCGCTGTTCGTGGTCTACGGCCTGTCGGGTTATGCGATGTACGCGTACCGCAAGGCCAAGGGCAGACCGGTCAGCGTGATCGCCACATCGACCGACGAACCCGACGAGCAGGGCCTGCACCGCTGAGTTCCGCGTGCTAGACTGCTTCACATGACGTTCTCGACCGTGATCGCGCTAGGCCTTCTTCTAGGAGTTTTCCGGGCTCGCTGATCGCTCGCGTCTGTTCGTCTTTCGATCTCACGGCCCGTTTGCACTTTGCAGCGGGCCGTTTGTTTTTCCGCAGGAGCACCACCATGGCAGACAAGCTCATCATCTTCGACACCACCTTGCGCGATGGCGAGCAATCGCCCGGCGCATCGATGACCAGGGACGAGAAGCTGCGCATCGCGCGGCAGCTCGAGCGACTGCGGGTGGACGTGATCGAGGCGGGCTTCGCCGCCTCGTCCAACGGTGACTTCGAGGCCGTGAAGGCCATCGCCGACAGCATCAAGGAATCGACCGTGTGTTCGCTGGCGCGCGCCAACGACCGCGACATCTCGCGTGCTGCCGAAGCATTGAGCGGCGCGGCGCGCTCGCGCATCCACACCTTCATCGCCACCAGTGCGCTGCACATGGAGAAGAAGCTGCGCATGACGCCGGACCGGTGTTCGAGCAGGCAAAGCTGGCGGTGCGCTTCGCGCGCAACCTGTGCGGCGACATCGAGTTCTCGCCCGAGGACGGCTATCGCTCCGACCCCGACTTCCTGTGCCGTGTGCTCGAGGCGGTGATCGCCGAGGGCGCGACGACGATCAACATCCCGGACACCGTCGGCTATGCGGTACCCGAGTTGTACGGCAGCTTCATCCGCCAGTTGCGCGAGCGTGTGCCCAACTCCGACAAGGCGATCTGGTCGGTGCATTGCCACAACGACCTCGGCATGGCGGTGGCGAACTCACTGGCCGGCGTGAAGCTCGGCGGTGCCCGCCGGTGGAGTGCACGATCAACGGACTGGGCGAACGCGCCGGCAACTGCTCGCTGGAAGAGGTGGTGATGGCCGTGAAGACGCGCCGCGACTACTTCGGCCTGGAGGTCGGCGTCGACACCTCGCAAATCGTTCCGGCCTCGCGACTGGTGGCGCAGACCACCGGCTTTGTCGTGCAGCCGAACAAGGCCGTCGTCGGGGCCAATGCCTTCGCCCATGCCTCCGGCATCCACCAGGACGGCGTGCTGAAGGCGCGAGACACCTACGAGATCATGCGCGCCGAAGACGTGGGCTGGGCCGCCAACAAGATCGTGCTGGGCAAACTCTCCGGCCGGAACGCGTTCAAGCAGCGCCTGCAAGAGCTTGGCATCGAGATGGCTTCCGAGGCCGAGATCAACGCCGCGTTTGCCAAGTTCAAGGAACTGGCCGACCGCAAGAGCGACATCTTCGACGAGGACATCGTCGCGCTGGTCATGGACGAGTCGGTCACGGCCGAGAACGAGCACTACCGGCTTCTCTCGCTCTCGCAGCGCTCGGAGACGGGCGAGCGGCCGCACGCGACGGTCGCGTTCGCGGCCGGCGACGAGGAACTGCATGCGCAGAGCGACGGCAACGGCCCGGTCGATGCGAGTCTGAAGGCGATCGAGTCGAAGCTGCAGACTGGGGCGGAGATGCTGCTCTATTCGGTCAATGCCATCACGTCCGGCAGCACAGAATCGCAGGGCGAGGTGACGGTTCGGCTGCAGCACGGCGGACGCGTGGTCAACGGCGTGGGGGCCGATCCGGACATCGTCGTGGCGTCGGCCAAGGCTTACCTGTCGGCGTTGAACAAGCTGCACAGCAAGACGGAGCGCGTGGCCGCCCAGGGCTGAGATGCCAAATCGGTCACAATCCTGACAGTCGTAGGACTGGCTTGAGGAAAAACGCGTAAGGTCCTGATCTTGCGCGTTTTTCATTCACATAGACTCGCGTCCAAGTCGAGTCGAAGGGGCCGTCGTGGGATTGTTCAACAAGGTTGTCACAACCGTCGCCGTGGCCTTGGTGGCAGCCGTTGCCCTGACCGTCGCCACACCGGCCGACGCGGCACAGAAGCAGGTTCGCAAGAAGGCGGCCTCTGCGCAGAAGACGACCAAGGCGGTTCCCAAGCAGCGCCGCGCCAAGAAGGTGGCGGTGACCCCCGAGCGACCTTCGTTCGGGCAATTGGCCGGGCTGCGCAACACCGAAGACGATCTCGACCTGAAGTCGAGCGTTGCGCTGGTGATGGACCAGCAGACCAACGAGATCCTGCTGTCGAAGAATCCGGATGCCGTGCTGCCGATCGCGTCGATCACCAAGCTGATGACCGCGCTCGTGGTGGCCGAAGCGAAGCTGCCGCTGGACGAGACGCTGACGATCACGCAGGAAGACGTCGACACCGAGAAGGGCAGCCGCTCGCGCCTTCGTGTCGGCACGCAGCTCAGCCGCGAAGAGATGCTGCATCTGGCGCTGATGTCGTCTGAGAACCGCGCTGCCCATGCGCTCGGCCGCCACTACCCGGGCGGCCTTCGTGCCTTCGTCGAGGCGATGAACGCCAAGGCGGCGCTGCTGGGCATGACCGACACGCACTACGTCGAGCCGACGGGTCTGTCGAGCAAGAACCAGTCGAGCGCGAAGGACTGGCCACGCTGGTCAAGGCCGCGCACGAGCACCAGATCATCCGTGAGCTGTCGACGTCGCCGGAATACAGCGTCGCCGTCGGCAAGCGCGAGATGCAGTTCCGCACCACCAATGCCCTGGTGCGCAACCCCACCTGGGAGATCGGCCTGCAGAAGACTGGCTACATCTCCGAGGCCGGGCGCTGCCTGGTGATGCAGGCGACGCTGGCGGGCCGCCAGCTGATCATGGTGTTCCTCGATTCGGCCGGGAAATACTCGCGCCTCGGCGATGCCGAGCGCGTGCGCCGCTGGATCACCGAGCTCGGGGCGCCGGCGCCAGCCGCCGCCACCACGGCGCACGTGGCCGCCAAGCCGGCGACCTGATCAGCCGCGGTAACCGAGCGACGCCGAGATCTGCGCGGCCGTCGCCTTCAGGCGCTCCAGCCAGGACTCTTCCAGCCGGTCGGCCGGCGCGGAGATCGACAGGCCGGCCACCAGGTGGCCCTGGTCGTCGCGGATGCCCGCAGCCATGCAGCGCACGCCGAGTTCCAGTTCCTCGTCGTCCCTCGCTGTGCCCAGTTGATTGACGCGGGCCAGCTCGCGCTCGAGGGCCGGCAACTCGGTGATGCTGTTGCGCGTATGGCCGGCCAAGCCGGTGCGCGCGGCATAGGCACGCACGCGCTGGGGATCGTCGTTGGCAAGAAACAGCTTGCCCACCGACGTGAGGTGCAGCGGCGCGCGGCCACCGATCGCGCGCACCACTTGCATGCCCGAGCGCTCGCTATAGGCCCGCTCGATGTAGACGATCTCGTCGCCCTGGCGCATCGACAGGTTGACGGGCTGGTGCGTCAGCTTGTGCAGCTCGCGCATCGGACCCAGCGCGGCGTCGCGCACATCGAGCCTTGCCTTCACGAGGTTGCCGAGTTCCAGCAGCCGCATGCCGAGCCGGTAGCTGCCGGCCTCCGGGCGATCGACGAAGCGGCCGATCGTCAAATCGTTGAGGATGCGGTGGGCGGTCGACGGGTGCAGACCGGACCGCTCCGCGATGACCTTCAGCGAGACCGGGTCGGGGAACGAGGCCAGCACTTCCAGCAAGTCGAAGGCGCGTTCGAGCACCTGGATCGTGGGCTTCTTGGCTTCGGTGTTTGGCATGGCCGGCATTCTCGCTCATCCGGCTGCGATTTTTGCATGGCGAAAGGGCGACCGGTCGATCCGGAACCAGTTCACGGTCTTCCCAGGGAATCGACCGCCTGAACGCCACTTCGAACAGCGCCTTCGATCGTGGCCGGGTAGGGGCCATCGACATGATCTCCGGCCGCGACGAGGCCCCGGGCAATGATCGCCGCGGGCCGGGCCGGGCCGGGCACGCAGCGAAAGGTGGCGCGCTTCTCGGCGATCCAACGGACCGGTGCAGTTCCTCGCCCAGGAAGGCCGCGAGCGCGCCGCGCGCTTGCGCCAGCGTGGCGGCGACCGTGGCCTCGCGTCCGGCCTCCACCCAGGGTTGTGCGCCGCTGATGACGAAGGCCAGGAGGCCGGCGGGCCCGCCGAGCTGGCCTCGGTCGAACACGAACTGTGCCGGCGCGCTGGGGCCGGCCGGCAGCGCGAGCATCGGCTCGGGCAGGCGCGCGCTGCCGGCGTCGACGTAGACCGTCACGATCGGTTCGTAGCGAAAGTCGGCGGCACGGGCCGACCAGTCCGGCGCCACGGTCTGCATCAGCCGTGCCGCTTCGGCGGGCGGCGTGGCCAGCACGACGGCATCGAACGCACGGCCATCGACGCACCAGCCGTCGTTGCGGGCAGTGACCGCCAGCACGCGCGTGGACAGGCGCAGTTCGGCGCCGCGCTTGCGCAGCCAGTGCATCGCCGGAGATGGGAACAGGTCGCCGAGGCCGGCGCGAGGCAGCAGCAGATCGGCCGATCCCGGGCCGCTGAACAGCGCGTCGCGCAGCACGCGCAGAAACACGGCAGCGCTGGCCTCGGCGGCCGGGGTGTTGAGCGCGGCGACACAAAGTGGCTCGATCAGATCACGGCGCACCGCTCCTGGCAGGCGGCGGGTCAGCCGGTCAACGGTCCAATGTACAGGGCAGCGAAAGCCGCGCAACGCCCAGCCGCCGGCCGCGGCGAGCAGGGCGAGCCGCTCACCGGCCGACCATCCGGCGCGGCGCCACGTTGCACGGGCGAAGGCGAGCAGCGGCGAGCCGGCGGCAGGTGCAGCCCGCGGCCGTCCGGCTCGGACAGGCGCAGCGGCGTACGCAGCAGCACGCGATCCGGGTCGACGCCCACGACGCGCATCAGGCGCAGGGTCTCGACGTAGGCGCCGATGAGGATGTGCTGGCCGTTGTCGAGCACGAGATCGCCGCTGCGCACGTCGCGTGCTCGGCCGCCCGGTTGCTCGGCCGTCTCGAGCAGCGTGACCGACCAGCCGGCACTCACGGCCTGCACCGCCGCCGCCAGCCCGGCCCAGCCCGCGCCGATGACCGCCAGCCGGCGCGCCACCTAGCGGCCCCGCCAGTGCGTCTGCACCGCGATCCAAAGCTTGCGGATCGGCGTCAGCGAGGTGCGCTGGTGCAGCACCTGGAAGTCGTCGGCTTCGATCTCGCGCAGCAACGTGCGGTAGATGTTGGCCATCATCAGTCCGGGTTTCTGGGCCTGTCGATCCTGCTCGGGAAGCAGCGCCATCGCCTCGTCGTAGCAGCGGTGCGCACGCTCGGCCTGGAAGCGCATCAATGCGGTGAAGCGTTCGCTGTAGCTGCGAGAGAGGATCTCCTGCGCCTTGACCTCGAATTGCTGGAGCTCCGAGACCGGCAGGTAGATGCGGCCGCGGCGGGCGTCGTCGCCGACGTCGCGGATGATGTTGGTCAGCTGCATCGCCAGGCCGAGCTTGTGCGCATAGGCGATGGTGGCGTCGCTGCTGCGGCCGAAGATGTTGGCCGCGACCTCGCCGACGATGCCGGCCACCCGGTGGCAGTAGCGCGCCAGCCCCGGAAAGTCGAGGTAGCGCGACTGATCGAGATCCATCTGGCAGCCTTCGATCACCGCCAGCAGGTGATCGGCGCGGATGCCGAAGTCGGCCGCGATCGGCTGCAGCGCCTGCATCACCGGGTGCGACGGCTGGCCGGCAAAGGCACTCTGGACCTCGCGCCGCCACCGGGCGAGCTTGGTGGATGCCACGCCAGGATCGCTGACCTCGTCGACCACGTCGTCGACCTCCCGGCAGAAGGCGTAGAAGGCCGTGATCGCGGCGCGACGCGGCGGCGGCAGGAAGAGGAAGGCGTAATAGAAGCTCGACCCGCTGCGCGCCGCCTTCTGCTGCACGTACTCCTGCGGCGTCATGCAGCGCTCCCGGCGAGCGCGCCCGGGGCAGGGCGCATCCACAGCGCGCGCCACAGCATCAGCAGAAGGTCCGGGGCACGCAGCGTCGGACGTCGGAGCAGCGTGGCATGGTCGAGCTGCGCAATGCGGTCGAGGATGCGCAGTCCACCCTGCACGACCGGGCGCAGCTCCCAGCCGGCCCGCCCCGGCACGCGGTGAACCAGCGGCGCCCCCTCCCGCATCAGCGTTCGCGCCCAGTCGCACTGCTGGCGCACGAGGGCTCTTGTTGCCGGCGAATCGACGCCGGCGAGCAGTTCTTCGCCACGCAGGCCGCGCGCTGCGCAATCGGACTCGGGGATGTAGAGGCGGCCGCGCCGCGTGTCGACGCCGAGGTCTTGCCAGAAATTGATCAGCTGCAGCGCCGTGCAGATCGCATCGGAACGATGCAATGCCTCGGCATCGCTCACACCGTAGAGGTGCAGCAGCAGGCGGCCGACCGGGTTGGCCGAGCGTCGGCAGTACTCGAGCAGCTCCGCGCGGTCGGCATATCGCTGCTTGACGACGTCCTGCGCGAAGGCATCGAGCAGGTCGTGGAGCAGGGGCGTCGGCAGGCCGTGGCGGCGGATCGCTTCGCCCAGCGGCGCAAAGACCGCCGCCCAGCGACCTGAGGGAGTGCCGCCCGCGGCCGTGGCGGTGAGATCGGCGCGGTAGGCCGCCAGATCGGCCAGCCGCTTGTCGGGCGCGGCGTCACCTTCGTCGGCGAGGTCGTCCGCCGTGCGCGCAAACCAGTAGATGGCCGCGATCGGCGGGCGAAGCGCCGGCGGGCACAGCCACGACGCGACGGGAAAGTTTTCGTAATGGTCGACGCTCACGCCGCCGATTGTCCACGGCGCGGCGAGGGTCCACGGTGCGAAGGCCTGTCAGGATGGTTTGACAAGGCGCAAGGGCGCCAATACATTACTGACCAGTCAGTCAGTTAAGGCCGCCATGAAACCTGCCCACCTCGCCACGATCGTCGGTGTCGCCCTGCTGGCGGCTTGTTCCAAGCCCGAGCCAGCTGCCCCGCCGACACGCGCCGTCCGAACCGTGACGGTGGCCCCGCAGTCGGCCGGCGGCGTGTTCGAGTACGCCGGGGAAGTGCGCGCTCGGACCGAATCGCGGCTGGGATTCCGGGTCGGCGGCAAGATCGTGCGCCGCGACGCCGATCTGGGCGACAACGTGCGCGCGGGCCAGTTGCTGGCACAGCTCGATCCGCAGGATCTGCGGCTGGGCCAGGATGCCGCCAGGGCCGCGCTGTCGGCCGCGCAGGTCAACCACGACCGGGCGGCCGCCGACTTCAAGCGCTTCAAGGAACTGCGTGACCAGGGCTTCATCAGCTCGGCCGAGCTCGAGCGGCGCGAGACCGCGCTGAAGGCGGCGCAAGCCCAGCTCGAACAGGCTCGTGCCCAGAGCAGCGTGCAAGGCAACCAGGCCGGTTATGCGGCGCTGGTGGCCGATGCCAAGGGAGTCATCACCGCGGTTGAGGCGGAGCCGGGCATGGTGGTGGCAGCCGGCACGCCGGTGCTGCGCCGGCCCACGACGGCCCGCGCGACGTGGTGTTCTCGGTGCCCGAGGACAAGGTGGCCCTGGTTCGGCAGCTCGCCGCAGTGCCGGGCCGATTCAGCGTCAAGCTGTGGGGCGACGGTGCCACGGCGCTGCCGGCCACGATCCGCGAGATCTCGGCGGCCGCCGACCCGGTGACGCGCACCTTCCTCGTCAAGGCCGATGTCGGCAAAGCCGCGGTGAAGCTGGGCCAGACCGCCACCGTGCGCGTCGAGTTGCCGCAGACTGCCGGCGTGACCAAGCTGCCGCTGACGGCGCTCAAGGAAGAGCAGGGCAAGACGATCGTCTGGCTGGTCGACCGCCAGACCATGACCGTGCGCGCCCAGCCGGTGCAGGTGGCCGGTGCCGATGGCAACGAGGCCGTGATCAGCGGCGGGCTGCAGCCGGGGCAGGTGGTCGTCACCGCCGGCGTGCACGTTCTGAACCCCGGCCAGCAGGTGAAGTTCTACGCCGAGCCGGCGCGCGCCGCTGTGGCGCCGGTGGCTTCGCCGGTGACCGTCAAGTGAGCGGGGCCGCCATGGATCACGCCGCGGCGCCGGCGCGCTTCAACATCTCGCGCTGGGCGCTCGACCACCCGGCGCTGACGCGCTACCTGCTCGTCGTGCTGCTGGTGCTGGGCTTTGCCGCCTACTTCCAGCTCGGGCAGGACGAAGACCCTCCCTTCACCTTCCGCGCCATGGCGATCCGCGTGTTCTGGCCGGGCGCCACCGCACAGCAGGTGGCCGACCCGGGTGACCGACAAGCTCGAGCGCACGCTGCAGGAGGTGCCCTACGCCGACAAGATCCGCAGCTACTCCAAGCCCGGCGAGGCGCTGATCATCTTCCAGGTGAAGGACAACTCGCCGCCGCGCGAGATGGCGCAGATCTGGTACACGGTGCGCAAGAAGATCGGCGACATGCGCGCCACCTTGCCGGCCGGCGTGATCGGGCCCTTCTTCAACGACGAATTCGGCGACGTCTACGGCTCCATCTACGCGCTCTCGGCCGATGGTTTCAGCTACCAGGAACTGAAGGACCGGGCCGACTTCGTGCGCCAGCGCCTGCTGAAGGTCAAGCACGTCAACAAGGTGCAGATCTTCGGTGCGCAGGACGAGAAGGTCTTCATCGAGATCCCGCAGAAGCGGCTCGCGCAGCTCGGCCTGGATTTCAACGGGTCATCGCGCAGATCGGTCAGCAGAACGCAGTCGAGTCGGCGGGCACGATCAACTCGCCCAGCGACTATCTGCAGGTGCGCGTGGCCGGCCAGTTCAACAGCGTCGACGAACTGCGCAGCTTCCCGATCCGCGCCAATGGCGCGAGCTTCCGCCTCGGCGACATTGCCGAGATCCGCCGTGGCTACGTCGATCCGCCGCAGGTGAAGGTGCGCCATCAGGGGCGCGAGGTGATCGCGCTGGGCATCTCGATGGCCAAGGGTGGCGACATCATCGAGCTCGGCGGGCGCTGCACGCCGCCACCGATGCGATCCGGGCCGACCTGCCGGTGGGCATCGAGCTGCAGCAGTTCCAGGACCAGTCGACCGTCGTCTCGCGCTCGGTCAACGAGTTCGTGAAGGTGCTGCTCGAGGCGGTGGTGATCGTGCTGGCCGTCAGCTTCGTCAGCCTCGGTCTGCACTTCAAGCCGTCGTTCCGACTCGACTGGCGCCCGGGCCTGGTGGTGGCGATCACGATCCCGCTGGTGCTGGCGATCACCTTCGTCGTCATGTACTACTGGGGTGTCGGCCTGCACAAGATCTCGCTGGGCTCGCTGATCATCGCGCTGGGCCTGCTCGTCGACGACGCGATCATTGCCGTCGAGATGATGGTGCGAAAGCTCGAAGAGGGCTACGACAAGGTGCGCGCCGCGACCTTCGCCTACGAGGCCACCGCGATGCCAATGCTCACCGGCACCCTGATCACCGCGGTGGGCTTCCTGCCGATCGGCATGGCGAAATCGACGGTCGGCGAATACACCTTCGCGATCTTCGCCGTCACCGCGGCGGCGCTGCTGATCTCGTGGCTGGTGTCGGTGTATTTCGTGCCCTATCTCGGCACGCTGATCCTCAAGCACAAGGACAACGGCAACGTCGCGGGCGAGCCGCACGAGCTCTTCGACACGCCGTTCTACACGCGCTTCCGGGCGCTGGTGAACTGGTGCGTGGCGCACCGCTGGATCACCATCAGCCTGACCGTCGCCACGCTGGTGCTCGGCGTGGTCGGCATGGGCAAGGTGCAGAACCAGTTCTTCCCGGATTCGAGCCGGCTGGAGCTGCTGGTCGACCTCTGGTACCCCGAAGGCACGTCGTACGCGGCGAACGAGGACGTCACCCGGCGCGTCGAGGCGCGCATCATGAAGCTCGAAGGCGTCGACCACGTCACGACCTGGGTGGGCAGCGGTGCGGAGCGCTTCGCGCTGGTGCTCGATCAGATCTTCCCGCAGAGCAACGTCAGCCAGCTGATCGTGCTGCCGAAGGACCGGCCGCGCGCGAAAGGCTGCGCCGCCTGCTGCCCGAGCTGCTGGCCACCGAATTCCCGGAGGGCGCGCTCGCGCCAAGCTGCTGCCCAACGGACCGCCGGTGCCGTATCCGGTGCAGTTCCGTGTCGTCGGGCCCGATCCGGCCCAGGTGCGCGCCTATGCCGACGAGGTCAAGGCGATCATGCGCCAGAACCCGAACATGCGCGGCGTCAACGACAACTGGAACGAGGCGGTGAAGGTGCTGCGTCTCGAGGTCGACCAGGACAAGGCGCGCGCACTGGGCGTGACCAGCCAGTCGATCGCGCAGGCGGCGCGGGTGTTCAACAGCGGCTCGACGATCGGGCAGTTCCGCGAGGGCGACAAGCTGATCGACATCGTGCTGCGGCAGCCATTCGAAGAGCGCGACACGCTCACCGCGCTGGCCAACGGTTACGTGCCCACCGCCAGCGGCCGCAGCATTCCGCTCGGGCAGATCGCCAAGGCGAGCTTCGCCTGGGAACCGGGCGTGCTGTGGCGCGAGGGCCGTGACTATGCGGCCACGGTGCAGGGCGACATCGTCGACGGCCTGCAGGGCGCCACGGTGACGGCGCAGCTCGATCCGCTGTTCAAGCCGATCCGCGAGAAGATGCTGCCGGGCTACCGCATCGAGGTGGCCGGCGCGGTGGAGGAGAGCAGCAAGGGCCAGGGTTCGATCGCCGCCGGCGCGCCGCTGATGCTCTTCATCATGTTCACGCTGCTGATGCTGCAGCTGCACAGCTTCAGCCGCTCGGTGCTGGTGTTCCTCACCGGGCCGATGGGCATCGCCGGCGTGGCGGCGGCGCTGCTGCTGCTGAACCGGCCGTTCGGCTTCGTCGCGCTGCTCGGCGTGATCGCGCTGATGGGCATGATCATGCGCAACTCGGTGATCCTGATCGACCAGATCGAGCACGACCGCGAGCGCGGCGTCGCCACCTGGGATGCGATCGTGGAAGCCGCGGTGCGGCGATTCCGTCCGATCATCCTGACGGCGGCGGCGGCGGTGCTGGCGATGATTCCCTTGTCGCGCAGCGTGTTCTGGGGTCCGATGGCGGTGGCGATCATGGGCGGACTGATCGTCGCCACCGCGCTGACGCTGCTGGCGCTGCCCGCGATGTACGCGGCCTGGTTCCGCGTCAAACCGGCCCGGGAGGAGCGGCTCGCCGCATCCCGCTAAAATCGGCGGTTTGCCGTCGAGGCCGTCCCCATGCGCGGGTGGCGAAATTGGTAGACGCACCAGGTTTAGGTCCTGACGCCAGCGATGGTGTGGGGTTCGAGTCCCCCCGCGCACCAGACATTCAACCCCTCAGTCCGAGAACACCATGTCCGTTCAAGTCGAAACCCTCGAGAAGCTCGAGCGCCGCATCACGCTGACGCTGCCCACCGACACCATCCAGTCGGAGGTCGAGTCGCGCCTGAAGCGCACTGGCCCGCACGGTCAAGGCCGACGGCTTCCGCCCGGGCAAGGTGCCGATGAGCGTCGTCGCCCAGCGCTACGGCTACTCGGTGCACTACGAGGTGATGAACGACAAGGTCGGCGAGAAGTTCAACGAGGCCGTCAACGAAGCCAAGCTGCGCGTGGCCGGTGCGCCGCGCATCACCGAGAAGGATGGCGCCCCGGAGGGCCGGGTGGCCTTCGACGCCACCTTCGAGGTCTACCCGGAAGTGAAGATCGGCGACCTGTCCGCCGCCGAGGTCGAGCGCGTGTCCACCGAGGTGACCGACGCCGCGATCGACAAGACGCTGGACATCCTGCGCAAGCAGCGCCGCACCTTCCAGCAGCGCGCCGCCGCCGACGGCGCCGCCGAAGGCGACCGCGTGACGATCGATTTCGAAGGCAAGATCGACGGCGTGCCCTTCGAGGGCGGCAAGGCCGAGGGCTTCCAGTTCATCATCGGCGAAGGCCAGATGCTCGAGCAGTTCGACCAGGCCGTGCGCGGCATGAAGGCCGGCGAGCAAGACCTTCCCGCTGCAGTTCCCGGCCGATTACCACGGCAAGGACGTGGCCGGCAAGGAAGCCGATTTCCTGGTGACGCTGAAGAAGGTCGAGGCGCAGCACCTGCCCGAGATCAACGAGGCGCTGGCCAAGTCGCTCGGCATCAAGGACGGCACGGTCGAGGCGCTGCGCGCCGACATCAAGAAGAACCTCGAGCGCGAGGTCAGGTTCCGCGTGCTGGCGCGCAACAAGTCCAGCGTGATGGAAGCGCTGATCAAGGTGGCCGAGCTCGACGTGCCCAAGGCCCTGGTCGCCGGCGAAGTCGAGCGCATGACCGAGGCCGCCCGTGCCGACCTGAAGAAGCGCGGCATCAAGGACGCCGAGAATGCGCCGATCCCGGCGGAGATCTTCGAGCCGCAGGCCGAGCGCCGCGTGCGCCTGGGCTGGTGGTCGGCGAGCTGGTGCGCTCGAACAGCCTGCAGGCCAAGCCCGAGCAGCTGCAGGCGCACATCGAGGAGATGGCGCAGAGCTACGAGCGCCCGGCCGAAGTGGTGCGCTGGTACCTGGGCGACCGCAACCGCATGGCGGAGGTGGAAGCCGTGGTCATCGAAAACAACGTGGCGGAGTTCGTGATGGCCAAGGCCAAGGTCGCCGACAAGGTCGTGCCGTTCGACGAACTGATGGTCGGCTGAGTTCGCGACATACTCCGGACATCCGAAACCCGAGGAACAGCATGAGCGCGCTCGACATCACCGGCCTGGGCATGGTGCCCATGGTCATCGAAACCTCCGGCCGGGGCGAACGGGCCTACGACATCTACAGCCGGCTGCTGCGCGAGCGCATCATCTTCCTGGTCGGCCCGGTGACCGACCAGTCGGCCAACCTTTGGTGGTGGCGCAGCTGCTGTTCCTCGAGAGCGAGAACCCGGACAAGGACATCTACCTGTACATCAACTCGCCCGGCGGCTCGGTGAGTGCGGGCATGTCGATCTACGACACGATGCAGTTCATCAAGCCGGATGTCTCCACGATGTGCCTGGGCATGGCCGCCAGCATGGGCTCCTTCCTGCTGATGGCCGGCGCCAAGGGCAAGCGCGTGGCGCTGCCGAACTCGCGGGTGATGATCCACCAGCCCTCCGGCGGGGCGCAGGGCCAGGCCACCGACATCGAGATCCATGCCCGCGAGATCCTGAAGACGCGCGAGAAGCTCAACCAGATCTATGCCGACCGCACGGGCCAGCCGCTGGCCAAGATCCAGGCCGACATGGAGCGTGATTTCTACCTCGACGCCGAAGAAGCCAAGGCCTACGGCCTGATCGACCGGTGATCACGCAGCGCCCCTGAGCGGGACCGGAGCGATCACTTCGCCGCGAACGCGGCCATGGTGGGGAAAGGGCCCGTTTCGGGCCCTTTTCCATTGGGCAGCCTGGGTCGCCTTTTCAACTATCATTGGACAACGCCACCCATCCCAGGCAACCCATCCATGGCCGACAAGAAAGGCTCCCCACCGAGAAGGTGCTGTATTGCTCCTTCTGCGGCAAGACCAGCACGAAGTCAAGAAGCTGATCGCCGGCCCGTCGGTGTTCATCTGCGACGAGTGCATCGAGCTGTGCAACGACATCATCCGCGATGAAGTGCCGGCCGAAGGCGCGGAGACCCGCGCCGCGAAGTCCGACCTGCCGATCCCGACCGAGATCAAGGCCATCCTCGACCAGTACGTGATCGGGCAGGACCGGGCCAAGCGCACGCTCGCGGTCGCGGTCTACAACCACTACAAGCGGCTCAAGCACATGAGCCGCAGCAAGGACGAGGTCGAACTCGCCAAGAGCAACATCCTGCTGATCGGGCCGACCGGCTCCGGCAAGACCTTGCTGGCGCAGACGCTCGCCCGCCTGCTCAATGTGCCGTTCGTGATCGCCGATGCGACCACGCTGACCGAAGCCGGCTACGTCGGCGAAGACGTCGAGAACATCATCCAGAAGCTGCTGCAGAACTGCGGCTACGACGTCGAAGGCGCAGCGCGGCATCGTCTACATCGACGAGATCGACAAGATCTCGCGCAAGGCCGACAACCCGTCGATCACGCGTGACGTCTCGGGCGAGGGCGTGCAGCAGGCGCTGCTCAAGCTGGTGGAAGGCACCATGGCCAGCGTGCCGCCGCAAGGTGGCCGCAAGCATCCCAACCAGGACTTCCTGCAGATCGACACGACGAACATCCTGTTCATCTGCGGCGGTGCGTTCGACGGCCTCGAGAAGGTCATCCAGAACCGCACCGAGAAGTCCGGCATCGGCTTCGGTGCCTCGGTGCACGGCAAGTCGGAACGGCGCGTTTCCGAAGTGTTCCGCGAGGTCGAGCCGGAAGACCTGATCAAGTTCGGCCTGATCCCCGAGCTCGTCGGCCGCCTGCCGGTGGTCGCCACGCTGGGCGAGCTGACCGAAGACGCGCTGGTGCAGATCCTGACCGAGCCGAAGAATGCGCTGGTCAAGCAGTACCAGAAGCTGTTCGGCATGGACGGCGTCGAGCTGGAGATCCGACCGTCCGCGCTCGCAGCCATTGCGCGCAAGGCGCTGGCGCGCAAGACCGGCGCGCGCGGCCTGCGCTCGATCATGGAGCACTCCTGATCGACACGATGTTCGACCTGCCCAACCTCGATGGCGTGGCCAAGGTGGTGCTGGACGAACACACGATCGAAGAAGAGGCGAAGCCGCTGCTCGTCTATCGCGAGCAGGCCAAGGCGAGCGCCTGACGTCCGGTGTGCCGCCACGGGAAGGTGATGGCGGCTCCTTGCAATTGACGGCTCGGGCCACAGATGGGCCTGAGAAAGAGAGGTTTCCAATGTCCGGACATCCCGTACTCCCCGCCGAGAAGATCAACCTGCCGCTGCTGCCGCTGCGCGACGTGGTGGTCTTCCCGCACATGGTGATCCCGCTGTTCGTGGGGCGCCCCAAGTCCATCAAGGCCCTGGAAGTGGCCATGGAAGCCGGCCGGCAGATCATGCTGGTGGCCCAGAAGGCCGCCGGCAAGGACGAGCCCAAGCCCGACGACATGTTCGAGGTCGGCTGCGTCTCCAGCATCCTGCAGATGCTCAAGCTGCCCGACGGCACGGTGAAGGTGCTGGTCGAAGGCATCCAGCGCGCCAACACCCACCAGATCAGCGACAACGGCGAATACTTCGTCGCCGACGTGACGCCGGTGCCGCCCGAGGCCGATACCAAGCCGGAAGTCGAGGCGCTGCGCCGCGCGGTGACGCAGCAGTTCGACCAGTACGTCAAGCTGAACAAGAAGATCCCGCCGGAGATCCTGACCTCCATCGCCGGCATCGACGACGCCGGCCGCCCGGCCGATACGATCGCCGCGCACCTGCCGCTCAAGCTCGAGAACAAGCAGTCGGTGCTCGATCTGTTCGAGGTCGACAAGCGCCTGGAGAAGCTGCTCGAGCAGCTCGAGCACGAGGTCGACATCCTGCAGGTGGAGAAGCGCATCCGCGGCCGCGTGAAGCGGCAGATGGAGAAGAGCCAGCGCGAGTACTACCTGAACGAACAGGTCAAGGCCATCCAGAAGGAACTGGGCGACGGCGAGGGGTGCCGATCTCGAGGAACTCGAGAAGAAGATCATCGCCGCCAAGATGCCCAAGGACGCGCGCAAGAAGGCGGAGAGCGAGCTGAAGAAGCTCAAGCTGATGTCGCCGATGTCCGCCGAAGCCACGGTGGTGCGCAACTACATCGACACGCTGATCAACCTGCCCTGGGCGAAGAAGACCAAGATCAAGCACGACCTGAGCTTCGCCGAGCAGGTTCTCAACGAGGACCACTACGGCCTCGAGAAGGTCAAGGACCGCATCCTCGAGTACCTCGCGGTGCAGCAGCGCGTCGACAAGGTCAAGGCGCCGATCCTGTGCCTGGTCGGGCCCCGGGCGTCGGCAAGACCTCGCTGGGCCAGTCGGTCGCGCGGGCGACCGGGCGCAAGTTCGTCCGCATGGCACTCGGCGGCGTGCGTGACGAGGCCGAGATCCGCGGCCACCGCCGCACCTACATCGGCTCGATGCCGGGCAAGGTGCTGCAGAGCCTGACCAAGGTCGGCACGCGCAACCCGCTGTTCCTGCTCGACGAGATCGACAAGCTGGGCATGGACTTCCGTGGCGACCCGTCGTCGGCGCTGCTGGAGGTGCTCGACCCCGAGCAGAACCACACCTTCGGTGACCACTATGTCGAGGTCGATTTCGATCTGAGCGACACGATGTTCATCGCCACCTCGAACTCGATGAACATTCCGCCGGCACTGCTCGACCGGATGGAAGTGATCCGCCTGTCGGGCTACACCGAGGACGAGAAGGTCAACATCGCCTCGCGCTACCTGCTGCCCAAGCAGCGCAAGAACAACGGCGTGAAGGACGAGGAGCTCGAGGTCACCGAGAGCGCCATCCGCGGCGTGATTCGCTACTACACGCGCGAAGCCGGCGTGCGTTCGCTCGAGCGCGAGATCAGCAAGATCTGCCGCAAGGTGGTGAAGGCGATCCAGCTCAAGCAGGTCACCGACAAGGTGGTCGTCACCGAGGACAACCTCAACGATTACCTGGGCGTGCGCAAGTACACCTACGGCCAGGCCGAGAAGCAGAACCAGGTCGGCCGGTGGTCGGTCTGGCGTGGACGGAGGTCGGTGGCGATCTGCTGACGATCGAGGCGGCGGTGATGCCCGGCAAGGGCAACATCATCCGCACCGGCCAGCTCGGCGACGTGATGAAGGAATCGGTCGAGGCTGCGCGCTCGGTGGTGCGCAGCCGCGCCCGCCGCCTGGGCATCAAGGACGAGATGTTCGAGAAGCGCGACGTGCACATCCACGTGCCCGATGGCGCGACGCCCAAGGATGGTCCGAGCGCGGGCATCGCGATGACCACGGCTTTCGTCTCGGCGCTCACCGGCATCCCGGTGCGTGCAGACGTCGCGATGACCGGTGAGATCACGCTGCGAGGCGAGGTCACGGCGATCGGTGGCCTGAAGGAGAAGCTGCTGGCGGCGCACCGCGGCGGCATCAAGACGGTGCTGATCCCGGAGGAGAACGTCAAGGACCTCCAGGACATCCCGGAGAACGTCAAGAACCACCTCGAGATCGTGCCGGTGAAGTGGATCGATCGCGTGCTCGAGGTTGCGCTCGAATCGGCGCCGCAAGCGCTGCCCGACGAGGAGCCGGCGAAGCCGGGAAGAGGCGGCAAAGGCCGCCGGTGCGGCGGGCGACGTCATGACGCACTGAACAGGAAATCGGGTCGTTTGCGAACTTCCCGATTTCTTGTGTATACTGCGAGGCTCACGCGGGAGTAGCTCAGTTGGTAGAGCGCAACCTTGCCAAGGTTGAGGTCGCGAGTTCGAGACTCGTCTCCCGCTCCAAATCAGAAAGGGAAGCCCAGGCTTCCTTTTTGTCAGAATCACCGCAAGTGTGATTCCACGGCGCGGTAGCAAAGCGGTTATGCACCGGATTGCAAATCCGTGTAGGTCGGTTCGACTCCGGCCCGCGCCTCCAGATCTCCATCGGGCCTCGCTGTGCGAGGCCCTTTTCTTTGGCGCATCGATACGCCGCATATCATCGCGCGCGTCCACCCTCCCGGCGCCCGGGTGGTGAAATCGGTAAACACAGCGGACTTAAAATCCGCCGCCTCTCGAAAGAGGGCTTGCGGGTTCGATGCCCGCCCCGGGCACCACGCGTTGCAGCGGAGACCGCATGGCCCTCTTTCCCCAGGACGCGCTCAACGATGGCGTACGCAAGCGCGAGGTCTTCGGCTGGGCGATGTACGACTTCGCCAACTCGGGCTACACGACCGTCGTGCTCACGGCGGTGTTCAACACCTACTTCGTCGGCGTCGTTGCCCAGGGCGCGGAATGGGGCACGCTCGCCTGGACCCTGGTCATTGCTGCGTCCAGCCTGATCGTGATGGTCACGATGCCGGCGCTCGGCGCCTATGCCGATCTGCATGCGCGCAAGAAGGCGCTGCTGGCAATGAGCACGGCGGCCTGCGTGGCCGGCACCGGGGCGCTGGCTGCCGCGGGCACGGGCGATCTGACCATCGCGGTGATCGCGATGCTGGTCTCCAACGTGTGCTACTCCTACGGGGAGTCGTTGACCGCCGCATTCCTGCCGGAACTGGCAAGGTCGGAGTCGATGGGGCGCGTCTCGGGCTGGGGCTGGAGCTTCGGCTACTTCGGCGGGATGCTCTCGCTCGGGCTGTGCCTCGCCTACGTGCTGTCGGCGCAGGCGCGCGGGCTGCCGGCCACCGAGTTCGTGCCGGTCACGATGTTGATCACGGCCGGTGTCTACGGCATGGCCTCTCTCGCGACGTTCGCGCTGCTGCGCGAGCGCGCGATACCGAATCCCGGTGCCGCGCAGCACGGTGGATTGATCGCCGCCATGCGGCAACTGGCCAGCACCGCTCGCCGCGCGCGGGCATTTCGCGACTTCAGCTGGCTGCTGGCCTGCGCCGTGTTCTATCAGGCCGGCATCTCCGTCGTCGTTGCATTGGCGGCCGTCTACGCCGAGCAGGTGCTCGGCTTCAAGCAGGCGCAGACGATGATGCTCGTCTTCCTCGTCAACATCGCCGCGGCGCTGGGTGCCTTCGGTTTCGGCTACTGGCAGGATCGCGCCGGCCACAAGCGCGCGCTGGCACTGACGCTGGTCGGCTGGATCGTCATGACGCTTCTCGCGGTGCTCGCCACCGGGCCGGGGCTGTTCTGGGTGGCGGCGGTGATCGCCGGGTTGTGCATGGGCTCGAGCCAGTCGGCCGGGGCCGCGCCATGGCCGGCGTGTTTGCGCCGCCGTCGCAACGCGCCGAGTTCTATGGCCTGTGGACCTTCGCGACGCGCCTGTCGGCGATCGTCGGTCCGGTCACGTATGGCCTGGTGACCGGGCTCACGGGCGGCAACCACCGGCTGGCCATCCTGTCCACCGCGGCCTTCTTCGTCATCGGCTTGATCCTGCTCCGTCCGGTGGACATGCAGCGCGGGCAGGCCGCGGCCGAGGCAGGCAGCTAGACCGCCAGCGGACGAGGCACGATCTCGGCGGTCAACGAGAGCCACCCTGCCACGAATGCCGCCAGCCGCATCGGGTCGCCCGTCGTCTCGACGATGCAGACCCCGCGCGCATCCCCGGCCCACACCCGCACGACCTGCGCTGCCACGGCATCGGACGTGTCGATGACGCGAATGCCATCGCCGAGTACCCGCTCGATCTCGGTGCGCACGAAGGATAGTGCGTGCAGCCCAGCGCGACGGTGTCGACCCCGGCCGTGCGCACCGCGCCGGCATGCAACTCGACCAGCGCCCGCAACTCGGCGTCGTCGCGGCGCCCGCGTTCGATCGCGGCGGCGAGCCCGCGACACGCCTGCAGGTGCACGCGGCAGTCGGATGCATCGCGCCGCAGCAGCGCAGCAATACGCTCGCTTCGCAAGGTGGCGGAGGTCGCCATCACGCCGATGCGCCGAGTGCGGCTGGCCGAGACAGCGGGCCGCACGCCGGGTTCGATACCGACGAAGCGGACGGTCGGATGCCGCGCTCGCAAGGCGTCGATGGCGACGGCCGTCGCGGTATTGCAGGCGACGACGATCACGCGGGCGCCAAGCGCCAGCAGATGCTCGGTGATGCGAAGGCAGCGGTCGAGGATCTCGGCGTCGCTGCGTTCGCCGTACGGCGCGAAGGCCGAGTCGGCGACGTAGCGAAGCGGCGCGTACGGCAGCCGTTCACGAACGGCTCGCAGGATCGACAGCCCGCCGACGCCGGAGTCGAACATGCCGACGCATGGTGTCGAAAGGAATGCACTCATGCAGCGTGGCTGGCACTTCGTCTGGGGCCCGCAGTCTAGATCGCACGGTCGCAACCGGTTGCCCGGTGGTTGGGTGGCAGGCTAAAATAGAACGATCGTTCGATTTTGACTCCGCTTCGACGCGAGTGCGACAGGCCGCACCGTCGTGCACCACTAGAATCCGATTAACGTAAACGTCAATTCAGCAGGAGCCCGCCGGATGAAGATCCTGGTCCCGGTCAAGCGTGTCGTCGACTACAACGTCAAGGTGCGCGTCAAGAGCGATGGCAGCGGTGTCGACATCGCCAACGTCAAGATGAGCATGAACCCCTTCGACGAGATCGCCGTCGAAGAGGCGGTGCGCCTGAAGGAGAAGGGCGCCGCCACCGAGGTGATCGCCGTGTCCTGCGGCGTCACGCAATGCCAGGAGACGCTGCGCACCGCGATGGCCATCGGCGCCGACCGCGCCATCCTCGTCGAGACCGATGCCGAACTGCAGCCGCTGGCCGTGGCCAAGCTGCTGAAGGCGCTGGTCGACAAGGAGCAGCCGGGCCTCGTGATCCTCGGCAAGCAGGCCATCGACGACGACTGCAACCAGACCGGCCAGATGCTGGCTGCGCTGGCCGATCTGCCGCAAGCCACGTTCGCCTCGAAGGTCGAAGTGGCCGATGGCAAGGCCACGGTCACGCGCGAAGTCGATGGCGGCCTCGAGACGCTGTCGGTCAGCCTGCCGGCCGTGGTCACCACCGACCTGCGCCTGAACGAGCCGCGCTACGTGACGCTGCCGAACATCATGAAGGCCAAGAAGAAGCCGCTCGAGACGGTGAAGCCGGCCGACCTCGGCGTCGACGTGACGCCGCGCATCAAGACCCTCAAGGTCAGCGAGCCGCCCAAGCGCAGCGCCGGCATCAAGGTGCCCGATGTCGCCACGCTCGTGGCCAAGCTGAAGAACGACGCCAAGGTGATCTGACCATGACCGCACTCGTCATTGCCGAACACGACAACGCCTCGATCAAGGGCGCGACCCTGAATACCGTCACGGCCGCAGCGGCTTGCGGCGGCGACGTCCACGTGCTGGTGGCCGGCCACAATGCCGGCGAGGCGGCCAAGCAGGCCGCTGCCATCGCGGGCGTCACCAAGGTGCTGCACGCCGACGACGCGAGCGGCCCACGGCCTGGCGGAGAACGTCGCAGCCGTGGTGCTGGGTGTCGCGAAGAATTACAGCCACGTGCTGTTCCCGGCCACCGCCAGCGGCAAGAACGTCGCGCCGCGCGTGGCCGCCAAGCTCGACGTCGGCCAGATCAGCGACATCACCAAGGTGATCGCGGCCGACACCTTCGAGCGCCCGATCTACGCCGGCAACGCCATCGCCATGGTGCAGAGCGCCGATGCGATCAAGGTCATCACCGTGCGAACCACCGGCTTCGACGCGGCGGGCCAAGGCGGCAGCGCGGCGGTCGAGACCGTCGCTGCGGCAGCCGACAGCGGCAAGAGCAGCTTCGTGGGCAACGAGATCGCCAAGAGCGAGCGCCCGGAGCTGACCGCCGCGAAGATCATCGTCAGCGGTGGCCGCGCGATGGGCAGCAGCGAGAAGTTCAACGAGGTGCTGACGCCGCTGGCCGACAAGCTCGGTGCGGCGCTCGGTGCCAGCCGCGCGGCTGTGGACGCCGGTTATGCGCCGAACGACTGGCAGGTCGGCCAGACCGGCAAGATCGTCGCGCCGCAGCTCTACGTGGCCTGCGGCATCAGTGGCGCGATCCAGCACCGGCCGGCATGAAGGATTCGAAGGTGATCGTCGCGATCAACAAGGATCCGGAAGCGCCGATCTTCAGCGTGGCCGATTTCGGCCTCGAGGCGGACCTGTTCACCGCCGTGCCCGAACTGGTGGCCGCGCTCTGAGCCGCTGAACCACCCGAACCAGCCCGTTCGCCGAAGTCTCTGGCCGACGGGCTTTTTCTTGCCTGATTCACACCGAGGATGACACCGTGAGCTACGTCGCGCCGATCAAGGACATGCTGTTCTGCATGAAGGAACTCGCCGCCATCGACGAGGTGGCGAAGCTGCCCGGCTTCGAGGAGGCCGGCTACGAGACCGCGCAGGCGGTGCTGGAGGAGTGCGCCAAGCTCAACCAGGACGTCATCGCGCCGCTGAACTGGGAAGGCGACAAGTACCCGTCGTCGTGGCACGACGGCAAGGTGACCACCACGCCGGGCTTCAAGGAAGCCTTCCGCCAGTTTGCCGAGGGTGGCTGGCAGGGCCTGCAGCATCCGGCCGACTTCGGCGGCCAGGGTCTGCCGAAGACCATCGGCGCGGCCTGCGGCGAGATGCTCAACAGCGCCAACATGAGCTTCGCGCTGTGCCCGCTGCTGACCGATGGTGCGATCGAGGCGCTGCTCACCGCCGGCACGCCCGAGCAGCAGGCGACCTTCATCCCGAAGATGATCAGCGGCGAGTGGACCGGCACGATGAACCTCACCGAGCCGCAGGCCGGCTCGGATCTCGCGCTGGTGCGCACGCGTGCCGAGCCCCAGCCCGATGGCACGTTCAGGATCTTCGGTACGAAGATCTTCATCACCTACGGCGAGCACGACATGGCGCAGAACATCGTGCACTGGTGCTCGCGCGCATCGCCGGCGCGCCCGAGGGCGTGAAGGGCATCAGCCTGTTCATCGTGCCGAAGTACGGTGAACGCCGATGGCTCGCTGGGCGCGCGCAACGACGTGCACTGCGTCAGCATCGAGCACAAGCTCGGCATCAAGGCCAGCCCGACGGCGGTGCTGCAGTTCGGCGACAAGGGCGGCGCGATCGGCCAGTTGATCGGCCAGGAGAACC
Source organism: Piscinibacter aquaticus (assembly GCA_007994965.1). Classification (GTDB taxonomy): domain Bacteria; phylum Pseudomonadota; class Gammaproteobacteria; order Burkholderiales; family Burkholderiaceae_C; genus Piscinibacter; species Piscinibacter aquaticus. Next base: position 1,529,468 of record VOPW01000001.1, read on the forward strand.
GCGGCCTCGAGTACATGTTCATCATGATGAACGCGGCCCGCTATGCAGTCGGTCTGCAGGGCATCGCGATCGCCGAGCGCGCCTACCAGAAGGCGGTGGCCTATGCGCGCGACCGCGTGCAGTCGCGCCCGGTCGATGGTTCGATGACCGGCAGCGCGCCGATCATCCACCACCCCGACGTGAAGCGCATGCTGATGACGATGCGCGCCTACACCGAGGGCTGCCGCGCGATGGCGCTGACCGCCGCCGCTGCCTACGACGCCTCGCACCACCATCCCGACAAGGAGGTGCGCGCGCAGAACCAGGCCTTCTACGAATTCATGGTGCCGCTGGTGAAGGGCTACTCGACCGAGATGAGCCTGGAAGTCACGAGCCTGGGCGTGCAGGTACACGGCGGCATGGGCTTCATCGAGGAGACGGGTGCGGCGCAGTACTACCCGCGACGCCAAGATCCTGACGATCTACGAAGGCACGACGGCGATCCAGGCCAACGACCTGGTGGGCCGCAAGACCGCGCGTGACGGCGGGCAGACCGCCAAGGCGATCGCGACGCAGATCGAGCAGACCGAAGCCGCGCTCGCCAAGAGCGGCAGCGCTGCCGCGCAGGCGATGCTCAAGCGGCTGCGCGCCGCCCGCGAGGCCTTCGTGCAGGTGGTCGAGTTCGTCGCCGGACAGACCAAGGCCAGCCCGAATGCCGTGTTCGCCGGCTCGGTGCCCTACCTGATGCTCGCCGGCAACGTGATGGCCGGCTGGCAGATGGCGCGCGCGCTGCTCGCCGCCGAGCAGCAGCTGGCGCAAGGCGACGCCGACACCTCGTTCCTGCAGGCCAAGATCGCCACCGCGCGTTTCTATGCCGAGCACCTGCTGGCCAAGGTGCCGGGCGTGCGCGACGCCATCGTCGAAGGCGCCGAGAGCGTCACCGCGCTGCCCGTCGACGCCTACTGATTCCGGAGAACCGCATGTCGCTGCCGCCCATCCTCGCCAAGCTGCCGCTGCCGATCATCGGCTCGCCGCTGTTCATCATCAGCAACCCCAAGCTCGTGATCGAGCAGTGCAAGGCTGGCGTCGTCGGCTCGATGCCGGCGCTCAATGCGCGCCCGGCCGAGCAGCTCGACGAGTGGCTGGCCGAGATCACCGAGACGCTGGCCGCCTACAACCGCGCCAATCCCGACAAGCCGGCCGCGCCGTTCGCGATCAACCAGATCGTGCACAAGACCAACGACCGGCTCGAGCACGACATGCAGGTCTGCGCCAAGTACAAGGTGCCGATCGTCATCACCTCGCTGGGCGCGCGCACCGACATCAACGAGGCGGTGCATGGCTGGGGCGGCATCGTGCTGCACGACATCATCAACAACACCTTCGCGAAGAAGGCGATCGAGAAAGGCGCCGACGGCCTGATCGCGGTGGCGGCCGGTGCCGGCGGCCATGCGGGCGTGAAGAGTCCGTTCGCGCTGATCCAGGAGATCCGCACCTGGTTCGACGGCCCGGTGGCGCTGTCGGGTTCGATCGCCACCGGCGGCGCGGTGCTGGCGGCGCAGGCGATGGGTGCGGACACGGCCTACATCGGCTCGGCCTTCATCGCCACCGAGGAAGCGCGCGCGCGAGCGAGGCCTACAAGCAGGCGATCGTCGAGTGCAATTCCGACGACATCGTCTACTCGAACCTCTTCACCGGCGTGCACGGCAACTACCTGAAGCCGTCCATCCGCGCCGCGGGCCTGGACCCCGACAACCTGCCCGAGAGCGACCCGAGCAAGATGAGCTTCGGCGGCGACGGTGCCAAGAAGGCCTGGAAGGACATCTGGGGCTGCGGCCAGGGCATCGGCGCCATCGACAAGGTCGTGCCGACGCGCGAGCTGGTGGCCCGCCCGGCCCGCGAATACCAGGACGCACGCCGCCGCCTGCTCGGCGCCTGAACGCCTCTCAGCCCACTTCGGCGTCGGAATCGCAACCGGCGCCCGACGCGATCAGCCGCCGCGCCAGCCATGCCCAAGGCGTGCGGCGACCGGCGGCATCCTGCATGAGGCCGCAGCGGTAGCGCCGTGCGGCATCGTCCCAGCGCAGCGCGCGGCAGGCGCCGCGTCGTTTCATCGACACCAGCATGCCGGCCGGGCAGGGCTCGGCGAGGCAACACACACCGCAACCGTTGCAGGCCGCGCCCAGCGCCGGTTTCAGCGGCGCGTCAGCATGGATGCGGATGATCTGCACGTGGTCGTTTCAAGCCCGGCTGCATTCTGTTGCGGCGCCGCGGTCCTCAGTCTTTCGATTTGATGGCCGATAACGGCGGTGTTACAGTCGCGCCCGAGACTTGACAGGTCCTTCCCGTCCCCTTTGCTGGATTCAGCCAAGGCGGGTCGCTAGTCCGCCAGCCGGTTAAGCCGTGTCGCGGAAGGTTTTTCAACCCACTACAGCGCTGGAAACCGGCGCGAGAGGTGAGCGAAGATGATGCAGCAATACAGGTCGAACTCGTACCTGTTCGGAGGCAATGCGCCCTACGTCGAAGAGATGTACGAGGCCTACCTCGACAACCCCGGCTCCGTCCCCGACAACTGGCGCGCGTATTTCGACGCCCTCCAGCACGTTCCGGCCACCGATGGCTCGAACGCCCGCGACGTGGCCCATGCCCCGGTCATCGAAAGCTTCGCCCAGCGCGCCAAGGCCAATGCCTTCGCCGTCAAGGCCAGCGCCAGCGAACTCGCCGTCGCGCGCAAGCAGGTCCACGTCCAGTCGCTGATCGCCGCTTACCGCTCGCTCGGCGCGCGCTGGGCCGATCTCGACCCGCTCAAGCGCCAGGAGCGCCCGAAGATCCCCGAGCTGGAGCCGGCGTTCTACGACCTGAGCGAGTCCGACATGGACATCACGTTCAGCGCCACGAACACCTACTTCACCAAGGCCGAGCAGCAGACCCTGCGCGAGATCCTGCAGGCGCTGCGCGAAACCTACTGCGGCACCATCGGCGCCGAGTTCATGCACATCACCGAGCCCGTCGAGAAGCGCTGGTGGCAGCAGAAGCTCGAGTCGATCCGCAGCAAGCCGAATTTCACCGCCGAGGAGAAGAAGCACATCCTCGACCGCCTGACGGCCGCCGAGGGCCTGGAGCGTTACCTGCACACCAAGTACGTCGGTCAGAAGCGCTTCTCGCTGGAAGGCGGCGAGCTTCATCGCGTCGATGGATGCGGTGGTGCAGGGCGCCGGCGTGCGCGGCGTGCAGGAGATCGTGATCGGCATGGCCCACCGCGGCCGCCTGAACGTGCTGGTGAACACCCTGGGCAAGATGCCCAAGGACCTGTTCGCCGAGTTCGACCACACCGCCAAGGAAGATCTGCCCGCCGGTGACGTGAAGTACCACCAGGGCTTCTCGTCCGACGTGACCACCGCCGGCGGCCCGGTGCACCTGAGCCTCGCGTTCAATCCCTCGCACCTGGAGATCGTCAACCCGGTGGTCGAAGGCTCGGTCAAGGCCCGCCTGGACCGCCGCGGCGACAAGCAGGGCGACAGCGTGCTGCCGGTGCTGGTGCACGGCGATGCCGCCTTCGCCGGCCAGGGCGTGGTGATGGAGACGCTGGCGCTGGCGCAGACGCGCGGCTACTACACCGGCGGCACGGTGCATCTGGTCATCAACAACCAGATCGGCTTCACCACCTCCGACCCGCGCGACACCCGCTCGACGCTGTACTGCACCGACGTCGTCAAGATGATCGAGGCCCCGGTGCTGCACGTGAACGGCGATGACCCGGAAGCCGTGGTGCTGTGCACGCAGCTCGCGCTGGAGTACCGCCAGGAGTTCAACAAGGACGTGGTGGTCGACATCGTCTGCTTCCGCAAGCTCGGCCACAACGAGCAGGACACGCCGGCGCTGACCCAGCCGCTGATGTACAAGAAGATCGGCCAGCATCCGGGCACGCGCAAGCTGTACGGCGACAAGCTGGTGGCGCAGGGCGTGCTGGGCGCCGAAGGTCCGGACGAGATGGTCAAGGCCTTCCGCGCCGCGATGGATGCCGGCAAGCACACCGTCGATCCGGTGCTGACCAACTACAAGAGCAAGTACGCGGTCGACTGGGCGCCGTACCTTGGCAAGAAGTGGACCGACGCAGCCGACACCGCGCTGCCGCTCACCGAGGTCAAGCGGCTGGCCGAGCGCATCACCACGCTGCCCGAGAAGTTCAAGGCGCATCCGCTGGTCGAGAAGGTGCTGGCCGATCGCGCTGCGATGGGCCGCGGCGAGATCAACGTCGACTGGGGCATGGGCGAGCACCTCGCCTTCGCCTCGCTGGTGGCCAGTGGTTATGCGGTGCGCCTGTCGGGCGAAGACTGCGGCCGCGGCACCTTCACGCACCGCCATGCCGTGCTGCACGACCAGAACCGCGAGCGCTGGGACGAAGGTACCTACGTGCCGCTGCAGAACGTGGCCGACGGCGGGCGCCCTTCGTCGTGATCGATTCGCTGCTGTCCGAGGAGGCCGTGCTCGGCTTCGAATACGGCTACGCCTCGGCCGAGCCGAATACGCTGACGATCTGGGAAGCGCAGTTCGGTGACTTCGCCAACGGTGCGCAGGTGGTCATCGACCAGTTCATCGCCTCCGGCGAAGTGAAGTGGGGCCGTGCCAATGGCCTGACGCTGATGCTGCCGCACGGCTACGAAGGGCAGGGCCCCGAGCAGCACAGCTCGGCGCGCCTGGAGCGCTTCATGCAGCTGGCCGCCGACAACAACATGCAGATCGTGCAGCCGACCTCGGCCAGCCAGATCTTCCATGTGCTGCGCCGCCAGATGGTGCGCATGTTCCGCAAGCCGCTGGTGCTGATGACGCCCAAGAGCCTGCTGCGCAACAAGGATGCCACCTCGCCGCTGTCGGAGTTCACCCGCGGCGAGTTCAAGACGGTGATCGGCGAAGTCAATGCCGAGATCAATCCGGAGAAGGTCAAGCGCGTGATCGCGTGCTCGGGCAAGGTCTATTACGACCTCGTCAAGGCACGCGCGGAGAAGAAGCACACCGACGTGGCGATCTTCCGCGTCGAGCAGCTCTATCCGTTCCCGCACAAGGCCTTCGCGACGGAGATGAAGAAGTTCCCGAACGTCACCGATGTCGTGTGGTGCCAGGACGAGCCGCAGAACCAGGGTGCCTGGTTCTTCGTGCAGCACCAGATCCACGAGAACATGCTCGAGGGCCAGAAGCTCGGCTATGCCGGCCGCCCGGCCTCGGCCTCGCCGGCGGTGGGTTATGCCCACCTGCACCAGGAGCAGCAGAAGGCGCTGCTGGATCAGGCCTTCGGAAAGCTCAAGGGCTTCGTCCTGACGAAATAGGTCCACCCCGGAGCGCCTGACGGCGCTCCCCCTCGAGGGGGCGCCGCCAGCGGCCCGGCAAGCCGGTTCCGCGGCGGCTGCGCGGTTCGAACAACACATCTCTGAAGACACATCATGGCAATCGTTGAAGTGAAGGTTCCGCAACTGTCGGAATCCGTGGCCGAAGCCACCCTGCTGCAATGGAAGAAGAAGCCCGGCGAAGCCGTGGCGCAGGACGAGATCCTGATCGAGATCGAGACCGACAAGGTCGTGCTCGAGGTGCCGGCGCCGGCCGCCGGCGTGATGGCGCAGATCGTCAAGGGCGACGGCGAGAGCTGCGTCAGCGACGAGGTCATCGCGCGCATCGACACCGACGGCAAGGCCGCGGTCAGCCCGCTGGAGGTCAAGCAGGTGGCGCCGGCCGCTGCCCCGGCCGCCCCGGCGTCGACCGCCAAGGCCGGCGTGGCGATGCCTGCCGCTGCCAAGCTGATGGCCGACAACAACCTCGCCGCCGGCTCGGTGCCGGGCACCGGCAAGGATGGTCGCGTGACCAAGGGCGATGTGCTGGCCGCCGTGGCCGGTGGCGCCGCCGCACCCGCGGCCGCTGCACCGGTGGCCGTGCCGGCCACGCCCGCGGTGGCCAAGCCGCTGCCGGCCGTCGCTGCGCCGAGCGCTGTCAACCTCGGCGATCGGCCCGAGCAGCGCGTGCCGATGTCTCGCCTGCGTGCCCGCGTCGCCGAGCGTCTGCTGCAATCGCAGGCCACCAACGCGATCCTGACCACCTTCAACGAGGTCAACATGGCCCCGGTGATGGAGATGCGCAAGCGCTTCCAGGAGAAGTTCGAGAAGGAGCACGGCGTCAAGATCGGCTTCATGAGCTTCTTCGTGAAGGCCGCGGTCGCCGCGCTGAAGAAGTACCCGGTGCTCAACGCCTCGGTCGATGGCAACGACATCGTCTACCACGGCTACTTCGACATCGGTATCGCGGTCGGTTCGCCGCGCGGCCTGGTGGTGCCCATCCTGCGCAATGCCGACCAGATGAGCTTCGCCGACATCGAGAAGAAGATCGCCGAGTTCGGCCAGAAGGCCAAGGACGGCAAGCTCTCGCTCGACGAGCTGTCGGGCGGCACCTTCTCGATCTCCAACGGCGGCGTGTTCGGCTCGATGCTGTCGACGCCGATCATCAACCCGCCGCAGAGCGCCATCCTCGGTGTGCACGCGACGAAGGACCGCGCGGTGGTGGAGAACGGCGGTCGTCGTTCGCCCGATCAATTACGGCGATGAGCTACGACCACCGCATCATCGACGGCCGCGAGGCCGTGCTGGGCCTGGTCGCGATGAAGGAAGCGCTGGAAGACCCGGCGCGCCTGCTGTTCGACATCTGAGGACGCCGCGATGAGCACCAAGCAATTCGACGTCGTCGTGATCGGCGGCGGCCCCGGCGGCTACATCGGCGCGATCCGCGCCGCGCAGCTGGGCATGAACGTGGCCTGCATCGACGAGTGGAAGAACGACAAGGGCGGCCCGGCCCCGGGCGGCACCTGTACCAACGTCGGCTGCATCCCGAGCAAGGCGCTGCTGCAGAGCAGCGAGCACTTCGAGCAGGCGGCCCACCACTTCGGCGACCACGGCATCACGCTGTCCGACCTGAAGATGGACGTGGCCAAGATGGTCGCGCGCAAGAACACCGTCGTGAAGCAGAACAACGACGGCATCCTCTACCTCTTCAAGAAGAACAAGGTCAGCTTCTTCCACGGCCGCGGCTCCTTCGTGAAGGCGGCCGAGGGTGGCTACGAGATCGCTGTGGCCGGTGCCGCGAACGAGACGCTGATCGCCAAGCACGTGATCGTGGCCACCGGCTCGAACGCGCGCCAGCTGCCCGGCGCACCGTTCGACGAGGAGCAGATCCTCTCGAACGACGGCGCGCTGCGGATCCCGGCGGTGCCGAAGAAGCTCGGCGTGGTCGGCTCGGGCGTGATCGGGCTGGAGATGGGCTCGGTGTGGCGCCGTCTCGGCGCCGAGGTCACCATCCTCGAGGCGCTGCCGGGCTTCCTCGGCGCCGCCGACGAGCAGGTGGCGAAAGAAGCGCAGAAGGCCTTCGTCAAGCAGGGCCTGAAGTTCGAGTTCGGCGTGAAGATCGGCGAGGTCAAGACCGACAAGAAGGGCGTGTCGGTGGCCTACACCAACGCCAAGGGCGAAGCCGCCACGCTGGCGGTCGACAAGCTGATCGTCTCGATCGGCCGCGTGCCCAACACCATCGGCCTGAACCCCGACGCCGTCGGCCTGAAGCTCGACGAGCGCGGTGCGATCGTCGTCGACGACGAGTGCCGCACCAACCTGCCGAACGTCTGGGCGGTGGGCGACGTGGTGCGCGGCCCGATGCTCGCGCACAAGGCCGAGGAAGAGGGCGTGGCAGTGGCCGAGCGCATCGCCGGCCAGCACGGTCACGTCAACTTCAACACCATCCCCTGGGTGATCTACACCAGCCCGGAGATCGCCTGGGTCGGCCAGACCGAGCAGCAGCTCAAGGCCGGCGGCCGCGCCTACAAGGCCGGCAGCTTCCCGTTCATGGCCAACGGCCGCGCGCGGCGCTGGGCGACACGACCGGCTTCGTGAAGTTTCTCGCCGATGCCAAGACCGACGAGATCCTCGGCGTGCACATCGTCGGGCCGTTCGCGTCGGAGCTGATCGCAGAGGCGGTGGTGGCGATGGAGTTCAAGGCGAGCGCGGAAGACATCGCGCGCATCTGCCATGCGCATCCGTCGCTGTCGGAAGCCACCAAGGAAGCGGCTCTCGCGGTCGACAAGCGCACGCTGAACTTCTGAACGCCTTCAGCGCATGGGCGTCCGCCAGCTGTACGAGCAGACGCTTGCCGAGCGCGGCTACGTGGCGGACGCCGCGCAGCTGCGCGCGGTGGCCGCGCTCGAGCGCTGCGAGAACGAATGGGCCGACTACAAGGCCCGGCGCAGCAATGCCATCACCAAGCTGCTGAGGCACCCGCCGATTCCGCGTGGGGTCTACATGTATGGCGGGGTGGGGCGCGGCAAGAGCTTCCTGATGGACTGCTTCTTCAATGCCGTGCCGCTGACGCGCAAGACGCGGCTGCACTTCCACGAGTTCATGCGCGAGGTGCACCGCGAGCTGCAGGAGCTCAAGGGAACGGTCAACCCGCTGCAGGAACTCGGCGCGCGCATCGCGCGGCGCCACCGGCTGATCTGCTTCGACGAGTTCCACGTCGCCGACGTGACCGACGCGATGATCCTGCACCGCCTGCTCGAGTCCATGTTCGAGCACCGCGTGAGCATCGTGACGACCTCCAACTTCCATCCCGACGAGCTGTATCCGAACGGGCTGCACCGCGACCGCATCCTGCCGGCGATCGCGTTGTTGAAGGAAAAGCTCGAGGTGGTCAACGTCGACAACGGCACCGACTACCGCCGGCGCACGCTCGAGCATGTGAAGCTCTACCACTGCCCGCTCGGGCCCGAGGCCGACGCGGCGATGGAGCAGGCCTTCGCGCAGCTGGCCGAAGCGCGCGACGAAGATCCGGTGCTGCGCATCGAGCACCGCGAGCTGCGCGCGCGCCGCCGCGCCGGCGGCGTGGTCTGGTTCGACTTCAAGGTGCTGTGCGGCGGGCCCCGCTCGCAGAACGACTACCTCGAGATCGCCTCGCAGTTCCACACCGTGCTGCTGTCCAACGTGCCGCACATGCCGCTGCGCATGGCCTCGGAGGCGCGGCGCTTCACTGGCTGGTCGACGTGCTCTACGACCGGCGCTGCAAGCTGATCCTCTCGGCCGAAGTGCCGCCGGAGGCGCTCTACACCGAAGGCCCGCTGGCGCACGAGTTTCCGCGCACCGTGTCGCGCTGGCGGAGATGCAGTCGGCCGAGTTCCTCGCGCTCGAGCGGCGCACCGTGGACACCTCGCTGACATGAATGCGACGCCTGCATGGTGCGTGGCGAGCGTGATGGCGCTGCTGGCGTTGGCGGGCCCTGCGCGCGCCGACGAAGCCGCCGAGCGCACCCGCATCGGCCGCGAGCGGGCCGAGGCCCAGGCCCGCTTCGAGCAGCGGCAACGGGAGTGCGCGCAGCGCTTTGCGGTCACGCCCTGCGTCGAGGAAGCGCGCGCAGAGCATCGCCGGTGCGATGATCCAGTTGCGTCGACAGGAGGCCGTGCTCGACGAGGGCCAGCGCAAGCAGCGCGCGGCGGCACGACTGGCGGCGATCGAGCAGAAGCAGCGCGCCGAAGCGCAGCGCGCGGCCAGCGCGCCGCCGGCGGCTCGTGCAGCCCCGCCGATGCAGGTCAAGCCGCCACGGGCGCAGGCTTCGGCCGCAGCGGCGCGCCCCGCGTCGGCGCCGGCGAGCAGCGCGGCCACCGCCCAGCGCGAGCAGCGCAAGCGCGCGCAGTTCGAAGCCCGCCAGCGGGAGGCTCAGGCGCATCGTGAGGAATCGGAGCGCCGCCGGGCCGAGCGTGCGGCGACCGGCAAGGCCAGCGCACCCTTGCCGGATCCGGCAGCGCGCTAGCGTCGGCGCCTCAGGACAGCGGATCGACGCGGATCAGCGCCAGCGAGAGGTTGTCGCCGCCGCCACGGGCGCGCTGCCGCGCCTTGCTGACCAGCATCTCGCTGGCTTCGCGCGGGGCAGCGCATGCACGATGGCGCCCAGTTCGCGCGGGGTGAAGTAATGCCACAGGCCGTCGCTGCAGGCAAGCAGGCTGTCGCCGATCTCCAGCCGATCGACCGGCCGACGCTCAGCGGCGGATCCTGGTGCGTGCCCAGGCAGCCGGTCAGCAGGTTCGACTGCGGATGGTTGTTGGCCTCTTCCTCGGTGATGGAGCCCTCGGCCACCAGCCGCTGCACGTAGGAGTGGTCGACGGTGCGCGACACCATGTCGGGCCCGCGGAAGTGATACACGCGCGAATCACCGGCGTGCACGTAGTGGCACTCGCGCGTCGGGCTGATGATGTACGCGGCCACCGTGCTGTGCGGCTCTTCCTCGGAGGTGATCGCGGTCAGCTTGATCATCAGGTGCGCTTCGAGCACCAGTTGCTTGAGCGCCTCGGCGGGATCGTCCTTGGTCGGCGCATAGCGCTCGAAGATCTGCTGCGCGGTGAGGATCACCTGGTCGGCCGCCTTGCGGCCGCCGCTCTTGCCGCCCATGCCGTCGGCCAGCACGGCCATCACGCAGCCGGGCACGCGCAGGTGCGGAATGATCTGCACCGGTCCTGCTGGTAGGCCCGGTCGCCGCGGTGGATGCCGGTGGCGGCAGAGAGGCGGTAACCGGCGGTCGAGGTGCTCATGGGCGAAAACTATAATCGGTCCCGCTGCCCGCGACGGGGCGTTTTCCGCGATTAAGTCGCGTGTCGATGGACGACAACCTGCATTCCCTGCCTCGCCGGCTGATCGAGTTGCGCATCGAACACGCCGACCTCGACGACCTCATCGACCGCTCCTCCATCGAGCATCCCGGCGACGAGTTGACGGTCCGCCGACTGAAGAAGCGGCGGCTGGCGCTGCGCGACATGATCGCGCGGCTCGAGGCCGAGCTCGATCCGCCCGAGCCGGCATGACGCCGGACACCGAAGTCCACTCCGGATCACTGGCCGCTGCGTCCACCGAGGCGCTGTCGGCCGGCGGTGCGCTGGCGCAGGCCGATGAGCGGCACGTCGAGCGCGCGGTGCAGATCCGCATGGCACAGGCGGTGGCCGAGGCCATCGAGGCACGCACGGCGCTGGTCGCCGAAGCCGGCACGGGCGTCGGCAAGACCTTCGCCTACCTCGTGCCGACGCTGCTGTCGGCGCGCGCGCGCTGGTGAGCACCGCCACCAAGAGCCTGCAGGACCAGCTCTTCCTGCGCGACATCCCGCGCCTGCGCGATGCACTGCGCCTGCCGGTGAACGTGGCGCTGCTCAAGGGCCGCGGCAGCTACCTCTGCCTGCACCGCATGAAGCAGGCGCGCCAATCGGCCACGCTGCCCGACCGCTGGGCGGTGCGCACGCTGGCCAAGGTGGAGCAGTGGTCGCAGACCACCGCCAGCGGCGACCGGCCGAGATGGAGGGGCTGGACGAACGCAGCAGCGTGATCCCGCTGGTCACCTCCACGCGCGACAACTGCCTGGGCAGCGAGTGCGCCGACTTCCGCGCCTGCCACGTCGTGAAGGCGCGGCGCGAGGCGATGGCGGCCGATCTCGTGGTGGTCAACCACCATCTGTTCTTTGCCGACATGGCGCTGCGCGACACCGGCGTGGCCGAACTGCTGCCGAGCGCCGAGGTGGCGGTGTTCGACGAGGCGCACCAGCTGCCCGAGGCCGGCGTGCAGTTTCTCGGCACCACGCTGTCGACCGCCCAGGCGCTGGACTTCTCGCGCGACCTGCTCGCGGTCGGCTTGCAACAGGCGCGCGGCCTCGTTCCCTGGCAGGAGCGCAGCGCGGCGGTCGAGAAGGCGGCCCGCGAGCTGCGCCGGCCGCGGCCGGGCCGCTGCGCGACCTGCGCGGCACGATCAAGCTGCGCTGGGACGAGCGTGCGTCACGCGACGACTTTCTCTCCGCGCTCGCCGGCCTCGGCGAAGCCGCCGATGCGGCCGGCGAAGCGCTCGACACGGTCAGCGAGCTGTCGCCAGACTTCAACAAGCTCGCCGAACGCGCGGCCGCGCTGGCGTCGCTGGCCGACCGCTTCGCGCTGGCCGCCGATGCCGGCCGCGTGCGCTGGATCGACGTCTCGCCGCACCGGGCGCGATTGGTGGAATCGCCGCTGGACATCCGCGAGGCGCTGGCCGAGCAGATGGGCAGCGGCGCGAAGGCCTGGATCTTCACCTCGGCCACGCTCGGCGAGGACGATTCGCTGCGCTGGTTCACCGAGCAGGCGGGGCTGGAGGGCGCGCGCACGCTGCGCGTCGGCAGCCCGTTCGACTATGCAGCGCATGCGCGGCTGTATGTGCCGGCCGGGTTTCCGAAGCCCAACGAACCCGCGCATCCGGCGGCGGTGGCCACGCTGGCCTCGCGCTTCGCGCGCACGCTGGGCGGCCGCACCTTCGTGCTGACGACCACACTGCGCGCGCTGCAGGCGATTGCCGAGAAATTGCGCGCGGAGTTCGAGGCGGGCGGCGAAACGATCCGCGTGCTGCAGCAGGGCGAGCTCCCGAAGCGGCAGCTGATGCAACTGTTTCTCGCCGAGCCGCGCTCGGTGCTGGTCGGCTCGCAGAGCTTCTGGGAAGGCATCGACGTGCCCGGCGACGCACTGCAGTGCGTGCTGATCGACAAGCTGCCGTTCCCGCCGCCGAACGATCCGCTGGTCGAGGCGCGTGTCAAGCGCCTCGAGGCGCAGGGCCGCAATGCCTTCGCCGACTACTTCGTTTCCGAGGCCGCCGTGTCGCTCAAGCAGGGTGCCGGGCGGCTGATCCGCAGCGAGACCGATCTGGGCCTGCTGGTGGTCTGCGATCCGCGCATGGCCGGCATGAACTACGGCAAGCGCCTGCGCGAAGCCTTGCCGCCGATGACGAGGGTGGCCACCGAGGGCGAGGCGCAGGCCTGGCTGGAGACGCTCGCCGCGAAGTCGCTGCCCTTCTAAGGCTGCGCGATCACCAGATCTTCCACCAGGGCTTGTCGGAGGGCGTGATCGCTTCGCCGGCGAAGCGGCTGTTGGGGAAGTTCTTCTGCAGCACTCGCTGGGCGTCGTCACGCAGTTCGACCAGGCCGAGACGGTCGTAGCTGCGCGCCATGATCACCAGCGCTTCTTCGACCGCCGGCGAATACTGGAACTCCTGCACCGCCTGCTGTGCCCGGTTCGCCGCGGCCACGTAGGCACCGCGCCGGTAGTAGTAGCGCGCAACGTGCACCTCGTAGGCGGCCAGCGAGTTGACGATGTAGTTCATCCGCACCGTTGCATCCTCGGCATAGACGGAGCGCGGGAACTGGTCGACGAGCTGCTTGAACGACTGGTACGAATCGCGCGCGGCCTGCTGGTCACGCTCGGACAGGTCCTGCGAGGCAAACTTGCCGAGGATGCCGAGGTTGTCATTGAAGTTGACCAGGCCCTGCAGGTACAGCGCGTAGTCGAGGCCCGGGCTCGAAGGGTTCAGCTTGATGAAGCGCTCGAGCACCGACAGCGCCTGCGCGCTCGCCGCCGCGCCACAGCACGTAGGCCCGCTCGATCTGCGCCTGCTGCGCCAGCGGCGTGCCGGCCGCGCGGCCCTCGAGTCGCTCGAGCAGCTTGGCCGCCTTGTCGTAGGCGCCCGCGGCCGTCTCGTCCTTGGCCTCTGAGTACAATTTTTCCGGCGTCCACTGGGCGCTCGGGTCCTGCGGGGTCGATCCGCACGCCACCATCACCACGGCCGTGGCCGCGAGGGCCGCGCGCAGGCCCAGCGGGCCGATCCAACGCATCACATCCATGGGCAGAGGCTCATCCGCGCTCGAACGCAGACACCGGTCATGACAGAAGAGCGCGATTATAGGGAGACCCCTCCGGACGAAGACGCTGCCAGCGAGCGGCGCGAGCATCTGGTGCCGGCTGCGGGGCATGGCCAGCGGCTCGACAAGGCGCTGGTCGAGATGGCGCCGGAGTTCTCGCGCAGCCACCTGCAAAGCCTGATCGAGCGCGGGCTCGTGACCGTCGATGGCGTCGCGGCCCGCGCGGCGTCGCAGAAGGTGAGGGCGGGGCAGCGCATCGAGGTGGAACTGGTCGGCACCGACGAGAGCCGTGCGTTCCGAGCCGAGCCCATGGCGCTGGCCATCGTGCACGAGGATGAGCATCTGATCGTGCTCGACAAGCCTGCGGGGCTGGTGGTGCACCCGGCGCCCGGCAACTGGTCGGGCACGCTGCTCAACGGCCTGCTGGCGCATCACGCGGGGGCGGCATCGCTGCCGCGCGCCGGCATCGTGCACCGGCTCGACAAGGACACCTCGGGCCTGATGGTGGTGGCCAAGACGCTGATGGCGATGACCGCCCTGGTGCGCGCGATCGCCGAGCGCCACGTGCGCCGCCAGTACCGGCGCTGTGCCACGGTGAGATCGAGCGCGATTCGTTCTGCATCGAGGCGCCGATCGGCCGTGATCCGCAGTCGCGCATCCGCATGGCGGTGGTCGCCTCCGGCAAGCCGGCGCGCACCGACGTCGAGTGCCTCGCCCGCGCCGATGGTTTCAGCGCGCTTCGCTGCACGCTGCACACCGGGCGTACGCACCAAATCCGCGTGCACCTTGCCTCGCAGGGCCATCCTCTGGTGGCCGATGCGCTGTACGGTGGCGCGCCGGCGCTGGGCCTGGCGCGCCAGCGCTGCATGCCTTCCGGCTGGGCTTCGATCATCCGGTCACCGGTGAGGCCTTGCTGTTCGAGTCTGCGCTGCCGGTCGATCTGGCCGCGGCGTGGCGCTGCGTCAGTGGCCAGCCCTGAAGCGCGGCGCTTGGGTACAATGCCGCTCGACCCTCCAGCCCGACCCTGCGTGCCGCCGTCCCTGGCGCCCCTGTGCAGTCCGGCTGCCGGGTTGCCGATGCGCCCCACGGCACATCGGCCCCGAGCCAGCGCAGGTTGCGCGGCCACTGCCAGAAGCCATGGTCCACTGCCGATGCAGTGGCGGTCGACACGAGCACGAGACCAGCCGGACGCACCCGGCCGAGGATTTGACAGGATCCATGAACACACAGGATGCGAAGCGCGTCCTCGAGACCGCGCTCATCTGCGCCAGCCAGCCGCTGCCCCTGCGCGACATGCGCACATTGTTCAACGACGAGCTCGGGCCCGACACGCTGCGCAGCTTGCTCGACGAGCTCACGCGCGACTGGGAAGGCCGCGGCGTCGAACTGGTCGCACTGGCCCAGGGCTGGCGTTTCCAGAGCCGGCCCGAGCTGCGTGAGTACCTCGACCGTCTCAACCCCGAGAAGCCGCCGAAGTATTCGCGCGCGGTGATGGAGACGCTCGCCATCATTGCGTATCGCCAGCCCGTGACGCGCGGCGACATCGAGGACATCCGCGGCGTGACCGTCGCCAGCCAGATCATCAAGCAGCTGGAAGACCGCGGTTGGGTCGAGGCGATCGGCTACCGCGAGGCGCCGGGTCGGCCGGCCTTGCTGGCGACGACGCGACAGTTCCTCGATGACCTCGGCCTGGCGAGCCTCGAGCAACTACCCGCCATCGATGGCGCCCCCGCGGCCGGCGCGATGCTGGCCGAGGCGCTGCCGGAGCAGCCCGATCTGCTCGAGGCGCAGGCGGCGCTGGTGCTCGAACTGCCCGATGAGCCGCCATCGGCGTCTGCCGGGCCCGACGCCGAGTCGATGCCCGACGCCGAGGCTGCCACCCCCCACCTCTTCCGATCCCGATCCCGAGTCAGCGGCCGACGCCGCCCCGATGGAACCGCAAGCATGAATCATCCGCCCGAGTCACAGCCCGACGTTCCCGAGCAGGAGCCGGCCGCGACGGCCGAGTCCGAGGCTTCCAAGCCGGCACGCAAGCGCCGCGTGGCGAGCAAGCCCGCTGCGGCCGAAGGCGAGACGCCGGCTTCGGCATCGGAAGGCGAGGCCCCGGCGCCCAAGCCGCGCCGTCGCAAGGTGGCCGAGCCGGCGATCGCCGAAGCCGCCGCCGCACCGGTCGAGCCTGTCACTACCGCCGAGACCGCGCCTGTTGCGACGGCGCCGTCGGCGCCGCGCCGTGCCGACGCCGCCGCCGAAGCAGGTGAGTCGCCGGAGCGCAGCGAGAGCGAAGCCCAGGGTGATGGCGAAGGCGAGGGCGAGGGTGACGGCGGTGGCCGCAGGGGCCGTCGGCGCAATCGCCGGGACCGCCGCCGGCCCGAAGGCGGCGAGGCCGTCGCGCCGGAAGCCGCGCTTGCCGTCGCGGCAGAGCGCACCGGGGAGATGTTTGCCGAAGTGGTGTCCGGCGCATTCGACGCGGAAGCCGAGGCTGGCGCCGAAGGCGATTCGGCCGGCGAGGCGGCTGAGGCCGTGACCGCGGGCGCAGACGAGGCCGCCGAGGCAGCATCGTCTGCGACCAACGAGGCCGAGGCGCACAAGCGCGTGCTCGCCCCCGAACCGGACGCGCCGAAGCTGCAGAAGGTGCTGGCGCAGTCGGGCATCGGCTCGCGCCGCGACATGGAGCAGATGATCGAGGACGGCCGCATCACGGTGAACGGCGAGCCGGCCCACATAGGCCAGCGCATCTCGTTCGGCGATCGCATCGCGCTCGACGGCAAGCCGGTGAAGGTGCGCATCCAGCCGCCGCCGGCGCGCGTGATCGCCTATCACAAGCCGGTCGGCGAGGTCGTCACGCACGACGACCCGCAGCAGCGCCCGACCGTGTTCCGCCGCCTGCCGCGCCTGCAGCAGGGCAAATGGCAATCGGTCGGCCGCCTGGATATCAACACCGAAGGCCTGTTGCTGTTCACCACGTCGGGTGAACTGGCCAACCAGCTGATGCATCCTCGCTTCGGCGTCGAGCGAGAGTACGCCGTGCGGGTGCTCGGCACGCTGGAGCCGGACGCGAAGGCGAAACTGCTCGAGGGCGTGGAGATCGAGGGCCAGACGGCTGCGTTCCGTTCGATCGAGGATGGCGGCGGCGAAGGCGTCAACCACTGGTACCGCGTCGTCATCACCGAGGGCCGCAACCGCGAGGTGCGCAAGCTGTTCGACGCGGTGGGCCTGACGGTCAGCCGGCTGATCCGCATCCGCTACGGCAGCGTGGTGCTACCGCGCGGGCTCAAGCGCGGCGTCTGGGTCGATCTTGGGCCTGACGACGTGCGGGCGATCCGGCGCCTGGCCAGCGGTGGCAACGCCCAGCCGCGCGGCGATGAGCCGCGGCGCGACGGCCGCAATGGCAAGCCGCAGCAGCGCAACGACCGCGGGCCGAAGAACGAGCGCGGCCAGCGCGGGCCGCAGCAGCAGCAACGCCCGCGTGCTGATCAGCCGCCGGCCGAACGTGACCGCGAGCGCGACGACTACGACGACGAGGGCCTCGACATCGACCCGATGAAGATCCCCAACCCGCTCGAGCAGACCTTCGACAAGCGCTTCGTGCAGAACCCGCGCAGCCGCATCGGCGGCCGCACCTTCGCCTTCGGCGGCGGCGGTTTCGGCCCGGGCGGCAGCGGCCAGCCCGCGGGCGGGGGCGGCGGCGGCAGCAAGAAGGGCGGCCCGAAGCAGCCCGACCCGATGCAGACCTCGGTGGGCTACATCGGCGCCGATGCCTTCCACCGCAAGGGCCGTGGTGGCCGCGGCGGTGGCGGAGGCAGCGGTGGAGGTGGTTTCGGCGGAGGCCGAGGCGGTGGCGGCCGTGGGGGCGGCCGAGGCGGTCGTTGAAGGCCCTGACACTCAGGGGAACCGCATCTCGCGGGCTACAATCCAAAGCTTTGCCAAGTTATTGATTCAGGAGAAGAATTCATGGCCATCGAACGCACCCTCTCGATCATCAAGCCCGACGCCGTGGCGAAGAACGTCATCGGCCAAATCTACGCCCGCTTCGAAGGCGCCGGCCTGAAGGTCATCGCAGCCAAGATGGTCCACCTCTCGCGCGGCGAGGCCGAGCAGTTCTACGCCGTGCACAAGGCGCGCCCGTTCTTCAAGGACTGGTGGACTTCATGGTCTCGGGACCGGTGATGATCCAGGTGCTCGAGGGCGAGAACGCCATCGCGAAGAACCGCGAACTGATGGGTGCCACCGACCCGAAGAAGGCCGAGAAGGGCACCATCCGCGCCGACTTCGCCGACAGCATCGACGCCAACGCCGTGCACGGGTCCGACGCACCGGAAACCGCGGCCGTGGAAGTGGCGTTCTTCTTCCCCGGCATGAACGTCTACAGCCGCTGAAACCGCAATGGCCGTCAACCTGCTCGATTTCGATCTCGAGGGGCTGGCGGCCTTCTGCGAGAGCCTGGGCGAGAAGCGCTTTCGCGCCGTCCAGCTCTACCGCTGGATCCACCAGCGTGGCGAATCCGACTTCGAGAAGATGTCGGATCTCGCCAAGTCGCTGCGAGCCAAGCTGGCCGGCGCCGCGGAAGTGCGCGGCCTGCCGATGATCAGCGAGCACCGCTCTGCCGACGGCACGATCAAGTGGCTGTTCGACGTCGGCGGCGGCAACGCCGTCGAGAGCGTCTACATCCCCGAGGAAGACCGCGGGACGCTGTGCGTGTCGTCGCAGGCCGGCTGCGCCGTCGGTTGCCGCTTCTGCAGCACCGGCCACCAGGGCTTCAGCCGCAACCTCACGAGCGGCGAGATCATCGCGCAGCTGTGGTTTGCCGAGCACCGCTTGCGCGCTGCGGACGGTGAGCGGGTGATCGACAACGTCGTGATGATGGGCATGGGCGAGCCGCTGCAGAACTATGCGGCGCTCGTGCCGGCATTGAAGACGATGCTCGACGACCACGCATATGGCCTGTCGCGCCGTCGCGTGACGGTCTCCACCTCTGGCATGGTGGCGATGATCGACCGGTTGCGCGAGGACTGCCCGGTGGCGCTGGCCGTGTCGCTGCATGCGCCGAACGACGAGCTGCGTTCGGAGCTGGTTCCGCTGAATCGCAAGGACGGCATCGACGCGCTGCTGGATGCCTGCGTGCGCTATCTCGACAAGGCGCCGCGGGACTTCGTGACCTTCGAGTACTGCATGCTCGACGGCGTCAACGACACGCCGGAACTCGCCCACCAGCTCGTCCGGCTGGTCAAGGGCCGCGTGCCTTGCAAGCTGAACCTGATCCCGTTCAACCCGTTTCCCGCCTCGGGCCTGAAGCGTTCGCCGCGCGAGCGCGTGATGGCCTTCGCGCGCATCCTGCAGGATGCCGGCATCGTGACCACCATCCGCAAGACGCGCGGCGACGACATCGACGCCGCGTGCGGCCAGCTCGCCGGCGAGGTGCAGGACCGTACCCGTGTGCACGAACGCCTGGTGCGTGCGCCGGTGCGGGTGGTGCCGCGTGATTCGATCCGCCAGGAGAGCAAGGCATGAAGGGCACCGTGCGCGTTCTCGCGCTTGCCACCACCATCGGGCTGGCCGGCTGCGCGACGACGACCACCACCACCACCGGCCCGATCAGCGATGCCCGGCCGAGCCCCTCGCCGCAAGGCGACGACGGCGGCGGAGACATCAATCGCCGTGCGCAGGTCCGCATGGAACTGGCTGCCGCCTACTTCGCCAACAATCAGGCCGATGTCGCGCTGGTCGAGGTCAACAAGGCCATCGCTGCCAGTCCCGGTCTCGGCGAGGCCTACAACCTGCGCGGCCTCGTGCACGCCGCGCTGGGCAAGGACGACTGGCCGAAGCCGACTTCCGCCGAGCGCTGACGATCAATCCGCGCGATGCAGAAGCGCTGCAGAACTACGGCTGGTATCTCTGCCAGCACAAGCGCTACGACGAGGGCAACGTGCAGTTCAACCTCGCGCTGGCGGTGCCGCAGCGGCGCGATGTCGGCCGTACGCGCTGCTGGCCCAGGGCGTCTGCCACGCCTTCGCCGGCCGGCTCGAGGATGCCGAGCGCACGCTGCAGCGCTCCTACCAGGTCGATCCGAACAACCCGTCGACCTCGGTGAACCTTGCCGAGGTCCTGTTGCGCCGTGGCGAGTTCGACCGCGCGCGCTTCCACATCCGGCGCGTCAATGCCAACACCAACTTCGTGAGTGCGCAGACGCTATGGCTCGCGGCGCGCATCGAGCAGAAGATGGGCAACACCAGCGGTGCGCAGGAGATCGGTCGCCAGTTGCGGAGCCGCTTCCCGAAACCCGCGAGGCCATCGCCTTCCAGCGAGGTCAGTTCGATGAGTGACACTCCGGCCGATGGCCAGTCATCGGCAACCCCCACGGCCGGCAGCCTGTTGCGCCAGGCGCGCCAGGCGCAGGGCATGCACATTGCGATGCTCGCCGCCGCCACCAAGGTGCCGCAGCGCAAGCTCGAGGCGCTCGAGGCCGACCGCCTCGACGAACTGCCCGACGCCACGTTCACCCGCGCGCTGGCGCAGACGGTCTGCCGCGCGCTGAAGATCGATCCGGTGCCGGTGCTCGCGCTGCTGCCGCAGCCGGCGGGGCACCGGCTCGAGCAGGTGTCCGAAGGCATCAACGCGCCGTTCCGCGAGCGCCCGGGCATGAGCCAGGGCGGCGACGGGTTGAACATCGGCTCGCCGGCCGTGTGGGCGCCGCTGCTGGTCCTGCTGCTCGCGGCCGTCGTCTATTTCCTGCCCGCCGGCACCGTCAGGTTGCCGGGTGCGAATCCGGCCTCGGCGCCGGCGGTGGTCGCGGCATCCCAGCCCGCTGCTGCGATGCCTGCCGTGCCGCCGGCGCCGGCGGCCTCGGTGGTCGTCGAAACGGTGTTCTCGGCACCCGCAGCGCCGGAGCCCTGGCGCCAGCGCTGCTGCTGCGAACTCGGCATCCGCCCCTGCGCCGGCCGCGGCCGAAGCCGCTCCGGCTGGCGTACTGCAGCTGCGCACCAGCGCCGAGTCATGGGTCGAGGTCACGGATGCGCGCGGTGCCACGCTGCTGTCGCGCCTGCTGCAGCCGGGCGAGACGGTCGGGGTCGACGGCGCCACGCCGCTGCGCCTGACCGTCGGCAATGCCTCGGCCACCCAGGTGAGCTTTCGCGGCCAGCCGGTGGCGCTGACCACGACGCGCGACAACGTCGCGCGCTTGGAATTGAAGTAGCAGTGAGGCAGGCATGACGGTTCAGGGTTCCTCGCGCGAATCGCTCGACGACTTCATCGCGCCGGCACGGCCGGCGCAGCGCCGCTCGCACCAGGCCGTGGTGCGCTGGGGCTCGCGCGAGGTCACGATCGGCGGCGGCGCGCCCGTGCGTGTGCAGTCGATGACCAACACCGACACCGTCGACGTGATCGAGACGGCGATCCAGGTGAAGGAACTGGCGATCGCCGGCTCGGAGCTGGTGCGCATCACGGTCAATACGCCGGAAGCCGCGGCGGCCGTGCCGCACATCCGCGAACAGCTCGACCGCATGGGCATCGACGTGCCGCTGGTCGGCGACTTCCACTACAACGGCCACCGCCTGCTCACCGACTACCCGGCCTGCGCCGAGACGCTGAGCAAGTACCGCATCAACCCCGGCAATGTCGGCAAGGGCGACAAGAAGGACCGGCAGTTCGCCCAGATGGTCGAGGTGGCGGCGAAGTACGACAAGACGGTTCGCATCGGCGTCAACTGGGGCAGTCTCGACCAGGAACTGCTCGCGCAGATGATGGACGAGAACGGCAGGCTGGCCGAGCCGCACGAGCCGCAGCAGGTGATGTACCGGGCGATCATCACCTCGGCGATCGAGTCGGCACGACGTGCGGAAGAGATCGGGCTGGCGGCCGAGCGCATCATCCTGTCGTGCAAGATGTCCGGCGTGCAGGACCTGATCAGCGTGTACCGCGCACTGGGCCGCCGCTGCGACTACCCACTGCACCTCGGCCTGACCGAGGCCGGCATGGGCACCAAGGGCACGGTGGCCTCGGCCGCGGCGCTCTCGGTGCTGCTGCAGGAAGGCCTGGGTGACACCATCCGCGTGAGCCTGACGCCGCAGCCCGGCGAGGCGCGCACGCAGGAAGTGGTGGTGGCGCTGGAGATCCTGCAGGCGCTGGGCCTGCGCAACTTCAACCCGAGCGTGACGGCGTGCCGGGATGTGGCCGCACGACCAGCACCACCTTCCAGGAACTGGCCAAGCAGATCGACGATTTCCTGCGCGCGCAAATGCCGGTGTGGAAGTCGAAGTACCCCGGTGTCGAGAATATGAAGGTGGCGGTGATGGGCTGCATCGTCAACGGCCCCGGCGAGAGCAAGCATGCCGACATCGGCATCAGCCTGCCGGGCACCGGCGAGGCACCGGCCGCGCCGGTCTTCATCGACGGCGAGAAGGCGCTGACGCTGCGCGGCGAGGGCATCGCGCAGGAGTTCCATCGCATCGTCGAGGACTACATCGAGAAGCGCTTCGGCTCGGCGGCCGCGGCCTGAGTGCCTTCCCCCGAAACGCGCCGTCGCCGATGCTCGGCGGTGCCCCCGAAGAACAAGACCCATGGTTGAACCGATCCGCGCTGTCAAGGGCATGAACGACATCCTCCCGCCGGACTCCGCGCGGTGGGAGTGGCTCGAGGACAAGATCCGCGCGCTGATGCACCGCTACGGCTACCTCAACGTGCGCACGCCGATCGTCGAGCCGACCGCTCTGTTCGTGCGCGGCTTGGGCGAGGTGACCGATATCGTCGAGAAGGAGATGTATGCCTTCGTCGACGCGATGAACGGCGACCATCTCGCGCTGCGCCCGGAGAACACCGCCGGGGTGGTGCGGGCGATGACCGAACATTCGCTGCTGCGCGACGGCGGCCGGCGGCTGTACTACATCGGCCCGATGTTCCGCCACGAGCGGCCGCAGAAGGGCCGCCAGCGGCAGTTCCACCAGTTCGGCGCCGAGGCGCTCGGCTACGCCGGCCCCGACGTCGATGCCGAGTTGATCCTGATGCTGCGCGCGCTGTGGCGCGAGCTCGGCATCGTCGAGGAGCGCGACGTGCGCCTCGAGCTCAACAGCCTCGGCCAGCCGCCGGAGCGGCTGGCGCACCGCGCTGCCTTGATCGCGCACTTCGAGGCGCATGCCGCGCAACTCGACGAGGATGCCAAGCGCCGCCTGCACACCAACCCGCTGCGCATCCTGGACAGCAAGAACCCGGCGATGCAGCCGCTGATCGAGGCGGCGCCGAAGCTCACCGACTTTCTCGGCGCGGAGTCGCTGGCGCACTTCGACGCGGTTCGCGCGGTGCTCGATGCGGCCGGGCTGGCCTACCGCGTCAATCCGCGCCTGGTGCGCGGCATGGACTACTACAACCTCACCGTCTTCGAGTGGGTGACCGAGAAGCTCGGCGCGCAGGGCACGATCTGCGGCGGTGGCCGCTACGACGGCCTGATCGAGCAGCTCGGCGGCAAGCCCGCGCCGGCGGTGGGCTTCGGCATGGGCATGGAGCGCGTGCTGCTGCTGCTCGAGGAACTGGGCGTCGCGCCGCCGCCGAACCCGCCGCGCATCTATGCGGTCGTGCCGTCGCCCGCGGCGCTGGTGCCGGCGATGACGGTGATCGAGACCCTGCGCTCGGCCGGCATCGCCGTGGTGATGAATGCCGGCTTCTCGGGCATGAAGTCGCAGTTCAAGCGCGCCGACGCCAGCGGCGCCCGCTACGCGCTGATCTTCGGCGACGACGAGATCGCCCGCGGCGAAGTGGCGCTGAAGGATCTGCGTGATGCCGCCGCCACGCAGCGCAGCCTGCCGCTGGCGGGCGCCGCCGCCTGGGCCGCCGATCTCGCCACCGCATAATCCCGCCTTTCACGAAAACCCCTCATGGCCACCCATCTCGACCTCGAAGAGCAGGAACAGCTCGACCAGCTGAAAGCGTTCTGGAAGCAGTACGGCAACCTCATCACCTGGACGCTGACGATCGTGCTGGCCGGCTTCGCCGCCTGGAACGGCTGGAACTGGTGGCAGCGCGATCAGGCGGTGAAGGCCGCGGCGATGTTCGATGAGCTGCAGCGTGCTGCCGATGCCGGTGATCCCGCCAAGACCGCCGGCATCTTCAATGACCTGAAGGAGCGCTTCGGCGGCACCGCCTTCGCGCAGCAGGGCGGGCTGGTTGCGGCGAAGGTGCAGGCCGACAAGGGCCGGTCGATGCCGCCGCCACGACGCTGGGCTGGGTGGCGGACAAGGCCGGGGAAGGCGAGTACCAGACGGTGGCGCGTCTGCGCCTCGCGGGCCTTCTGGCCGACCAGAAGAAGTACGACGAGGCGCTGAAGCAACTCGACGCTGCCACAGCCCCCGAGTTTGCGGCGCTGGTCGCCGACCGCCGCGGCGACATCCTGCTCGCGCAGGGCAAGACCGAAGAAGCCAAGACGGCCTTCCGCAAGGCCTGGGACACGATGGATGCCGGCATCCAGTACCGCCGCCTGATCGACGCCAAGCTGACGGCGCTGGGCGCCGCGCCGCCGGCGGAAGCGCCGAAGACGGCGGGAGTGGCCAAGTGATGGCGATGCGCGGCGCGGCCGCGCTGGCGCTGGCCGTCGTGCTCGCGGCCTGCTCGAGTGGCCCGGAGCGCCCGAAGCCCAAGCCGCTGGAGCCGATCGCCGCGCCGATCGCCGGCAAGCAGGTCTGGTCGCAGCGCATCGGCAGCATCGACTTCCCGTTGGCCGTGGCCGTCCACGCGGGCGTCTTCACTGTGGCCAGCAGCGACGGCATCGTCGCCGCGCTACAGGCCGACAACGGCCGCGAGCTCTGGCGCACCAGCGTCGACGGGCGCATCGTCGCCGGCGTGGGCAGTGATGGCCGCTTCGCGGCGGTGGTCACGCGCGAGGGCGATCTGGTCGTGCTCGACGGCGGCAAGCCGCTGTGGCGCAAGCCGGTGGGCACCAAGGTCGTCACCGCGCCGCTGGTGGCCGGCGAGCGCGTGTTCGTGCTCGGCGTCGACCGCCGGGTGATCGCCTGGGACGTGCTCGATGGCCGCAAGCTTTGGCAGCAGCAGCGCCCCGGCGAGCCGCTGACGCTGGCGCAAGGCGGCGTGCTGGCGCCGTTCAAGAATACGCTGCTGGTGGGGCAGGGGCCGCGCGGCGGGGCTCGACCCGCTCAACGGCAACGTGCGCTGGGAAGTGCCGGTGGCCTCGCCGCGCGGCACCAACGAGGTCGAGCGCCCGGCCGATCTGGTCGCGCCGGTGGTGCGCCTGGGCGACAACGTCTGCATGCGCGCCTTCCAGTCGGCCGTGGGCTGCGTGAATGCCGAGCGCGGCAACCTGGTGTGGACGAAGAATGCCGGCGGCACCGAAGGCGTGGGCGGCAGCGACAGCGTGATCGTCGGCGCCGATGCGTCGGACCGCATCACCGCCCGGCGCAGCGCCAGCGGCGAGACGGCCTGGAGCACCAAGTCGCTGATGTACCGCGTGCTCGGCGCACCCGCGGTGGTCGGGCCGACGGTGGTGTTCGTCGATGGTGACGGCACCGTCCACTGGCTGTCCGCCGACAAGGGCGAGCCGCTGCTGCGCCTGGGCACCGACGGTTCGGCGAGCGCCGCCGCGCCGGTCGTGTCGGGGACGACGCTGCTGGTGGCGACGCGCAACGGCGGGCTGTTTGCCTTCCGCCCGGAATGACATGAGCCGCCTGCGACGGGAGCGCTTCGCATGAAGCCGGTCATTGCCCTCGTCGGGCGGCCCAACGTCGGCAAGTCGACGCTGTTCAATCGCATGACGAAAAGCCGCGACGCGATCGTGGCCGACTTTGCCGGCCTGACGCGCGACCGCCACTATGGCGACGGCCACCTCGGCGAACGCGAGTTCATCGTCATCGACACCGGCGGCTTCGAACCGACGGCCGAGTCCGGCATCGTCAAGGAGATGGCCAAGCAGACGCGCCAGGCCGTCGCGGAAGCAGATGCGGTGATCTTCGTCGTCGATGTGCGTGGCGGCCTCTCGGCCCAGGACCACGACATCGCGCGCTACCTGCGCACCACGGGCAAGAAGATCCTGCTGGCGGCCAACAAGGCTGAAGGCATGGCCGATTCCCCGCTGCTCGGCGAGTTCTACGAACTGGGCCTGGGCGTGCCGCACCCGGTGTCGGCGGCACATGGCCAGGGCATCCGCAGCCTGACCGAAGCGGCGCTCGCCGATTTTCCGTTCGATGAAACCGAGGAGACCGAGGCCGACCCCGATGCGCCGATCCGCCCGGCGGTGGCCGGGCGGCCGAACGTCGGCAAGTCGACGCTGATCAACACCGGCTTGGCGAAGAGCGCACGGTGGCCTTCGACCTGCCGGGCACGACGCGTGACGCGATCCACGTGCCCTTCGAGCGTCACGGCCAGAAGTTCGAGCTGATCGACACCGCCGGGCTGCGCCGCAAGGGGCGCGTGTTCGAGGCGATCGAGAAATTCTCGGTGGTCAAGACGCTGCAGGCGATCGCCGATGCCAACGTGGTGCTGCTGCTGCTCGATGCCACCCAGGGCGTGACCGACCAGGATGCCCACATTGCCGGCTACATCCTCGACAGCGGCCGCGCCGTGGTGCTGGCCGTCAACAAGTGGGATGCGGTCGACGACTACCAGAAGCAGCAATTGCAGCGCTCCATCGAGCAGCGCCCGGCCTTCTTGAAATTCGCGCCGTTGCTCCACATCTCGGCGAAGAAGCGGCAGGGCCTCGGCCCGGTGTGGAAGGCGATCGCCGATGCGCATGCGTCGGCCACCCGCAAGATGCCCACGCCGGTGCTGACCCGCCTGCTGCACGAAGCGGTGGAACACCGGGCGCCCAAGCGCGCCGGGATGTTCCGCCCCAAGCTCCGCTATGCCCACCAGGGCGGCATGAACCCGCCCATCATCGTGATCCACGGCAATTCGCTCGAACACGTGACCGATTCGTACAAGCGCTTCCTGGAAGGGCGCTTCCGCGATCATTTCAAGCTGGTCGGCACGCCGCTGCGCATCGAGATGCGGTCTTCGCGGAACCCGTTCGACGAGAAGTGATCCGAACGGCTGGCTGCAAGGTCAATGCGGAGATTCCATCAGCGGCCTAAAGCGCTGTGTTAACGTCTCCCGTCCAAGAACTCTCATCACGGAGCATATCGTGAGCAATAAAGGGCAACTCCTACAAGACCCGTTCCTGAACCTGCTGCGCAAGGAGCACGTTCCGGTTTCGATCTACCCGGTCAACGGCATCAAGCTGCAGGGCCACATCGAATCCTTCGACCAGTACGTCGTGTTGCTGCGCAACACCGTCACGCAGATGGTCTACAAGCACGCGATCTCCACCGTGGTGCCCGGGCGTGCGGTGAACTTCCACGCCAACGATTCGCAAGAGCAGGCTTGAGTTCTTCGCAGGCCACCGTCGCCGCCGCCGGCCCGGCGCGGGCGATTCTCGTGGGCGTCGATTTCGGCGGGCGCGGCCCGTTCGACGAATCGCTCGACGAACTCGCCCTGCTGGCCGAATCCGCCGGTGACGAGCCGGTGGCGCGCGTCGTCGCCCGTCGCAAGGCCCCCGACCCGGCACTGTTCGTCGGTTCCGGCAAGGCCGACGAAATCAAGGCGCTGGTCGAAGGCCACCGGGCCGAAGCCGTGCTGTTCGACCAGGCGCTGTCGCCGGCGCAGCAGCGCAACCTCGAGCGCCACCTCGGCGTGGCGGTGGCGGATCGCACCATGCTGATCCTCGAGATCTTCGCGGCGCGCGCCAAGAGCCACGAAGGCAAGCTGCAGGTCGAACTCGCCCGGCTGCAGTACGGCCACGCGGCTGGTGCGGCGCTGGAGCCACCTCGAGCGGCAGCAGGGCGGAATCGGCACCCGCGGCGGCCCGGGCGAGGCGCAGATCGAGCTCGATCGCCGCATGATCGACGAGCGCATCAAGACGGTGAAGTCTCGGCTCGACCGCGTGAAGAAGCAGCGCAAGACCCAGCGGCGCGCGCGCGAGCGCAACGAGACCTTCCGAGTCTCGCTGGTGGGCTACACCAACGCTGGCAAGTCGACGCTCTTCAACGCGCTGGTCAAGGCGCGCAGCTATGCGGCCGACCAGCTCTTCGCCACGCTGGACACCACGACGCGCCAGCTCTACCTCGAGGAAGCGGGCAGGGCGGTGTCGCTGAGCGATACCGTCGGCTTCATCCGCGATCTGCCGCACAAGCTGGTCGAGGCCTTCGAGGCCACGCTGCAGGAAGCGGCGGACGCCGACCTGCTGCTGCACGTGGTCGACTGCGCGAGCCCTGTGCTCGACGAGCAGATGGCCGAGGTCGAACGCGTTCTCGACGAGATCGGCGCCGGCCAGATCCCGCAGGTGCTGGTCTTCAACAAGGTCGACCGGCTCGAGCCCAGCCAGCGACCTCGCAAGCTGCGCGACCTGATCGAGCGCGAAGGCGGCCAGCGCGTGCCGCGCGTCTTCATCAGCGCGGTCGACGGCACCGGGCTGCCGGAACTGCGCCGGTGCTCACCGAGGCCGTCAGCGGCGCGCTGCTGGCCGATGGCCGGCTTGCCGACGCGGCC
This sequence comes from Piscinibacter aquaticus, assembly GCA_007994965.1. GTDB lineage: Bacteria > Pseudomonadota > Gammaproteobacteria > Burkholderiales > Burkholderiaceae_C > Piscinibacter > Piscinibacter aquaticus. The sequence goes on from VOPW01000001.1 coordinate 1,557,664, forward strand.
GACGACGACATCCGTTTTGCCGAGACCGACTGGCCTTCGACCCCTTCCACCGGAACCCACGATTCACAGGCATGACCATGAATCCCCTGCACGCCCTTCGCCTCGCCGCTGGCCGGTTGCTGAGCAACGGCCGCAACGACGGCCCGCCCGACCTGGACGAGCTCTGGCGCGACTTCAACCGCAAGCTCGGCGGCCTGTTCGGCGGCAAGGGCGGCGGCCAGCGGCCCAGTGGCCCGCCCGATGACGGTGGCGGCAGCAACTTCCAGCCCGACATGAAGAGCGCCGGCATCGGCGCCGGCCTGATTGCCGGTGTGGTCGCGCTGATCTGGCTGGGCAGCGGCTTCTTCATCGTCCAGGAAGGCCAGCAGGCGGTGGTCACGTCCTTCGGCAAGTACAGCCACACCGCGGACGCCGGCTTCCAGTGGCGCATGCCGTATCCGTTCCAGGCCCACGAGACGGTGAGCGTCACGCAGCTGCGCTCGCGCGAGGTCGGCCGCAATGCGGTGGTGCAGGCCACCGGATTGCGCGATTCGTCGATGCTGACGCAGGACGAGAACATCATCGACATCCGCTTCACCGTGCAGTACCGGCTGAAGGATGCGCGGGCCTTCCTGTTCGAGAACCGCGATCCGGAGGAGGCGGTGACGCTGGCCGCGGAGTCGGCGGTGCGCGAGATCGTCGGCCGCACCAACATCGACGCAGTGCTCTATGAGCAGCGCGATGCGATCGCCGCCGAACTGGTCAAGTCCATCCAGAGCCAGCTCGACCGCCTGAACACCGGCATCATCGTGGCCAACGTCAACATGCAGAGCGTGCAGCCGCCCGAGCAGGTGCAAGCTGCATTCGAAGATACGCTGAAGGCCGGACAGGACGGCGACCGCCTGAAGAAGGAAGGTCTGGCCTACGCCAGCGACGTGATCCCGAAGGCGCAAGGTACCGCGGCGCGGCTGCGCGAGGAGGCCGAGGGCTACAAGGCGAGCGTGATCGCGCAGGCCGAGGGTGATGCGCAGCGCTTCAGCCGCGTGCTCACCGAGTACCAGAAGGCGCCGGGCGTGACCCGCGACCGCCTCTACATCGAGACGATGCAGCAGGTCTACTCGAACGTCAGCAAGGTGATGGTCGACAGCCGCAACAACTCCAACCTGCTCTACCTGCCGCTGGACAAGCTGATGCAGCAAGCCGGCGCGGCACCCGCCACGCCTGCCGCCGCGACTGCGCCGACCACCGGCGAGAGCGGTACGGCGGTGTCGCCGGCATCGAACCTCGATGCCCGCTCGCGTGAAGGCCAGCGCGGCCGCGACCGCGAAGGCCGCTGATCGATCCGGGAGAAACAGAACATGAACCGCATCGGATTCTTCGTCGGCCTCGCGCTGCTCGCGCTGATGGGCGCGGCTTCGACCCTGTTCGTCGTCGACCAGCGCCAGGTCGCCGTGATCTACGCCCTCGGCGAGATCAAGGAAGTCATCACCGAGCCCGGCCTGAAGGTCAAGCTGCCGCCGCCGTTCCAGAACGTCGTCTTCCTCGACCGGCGCATCCAGACGCTGGACAGCCCCGACGTGCGCCCGATCTTCACCGCCGAGAAGAAGAGCGGTGATCGACTGGCTGGTGAAGTGGCGGGTGTCCGAGCCGCGCCAGTTCATCCGCAACAACGGCACCGACATCCGCAACCTCGAAACGCGCTGGCGCCGGTGGTGCACGCGGCCTTCAACGAGGAGGTGACCAAGCGCACCGTCGGCGGCGTGCTCTCGATCGAACGCGACAAGGTGATGCAGGACGTGCGCGCGCGCCTGGTCGACGACGCCAAGGCCTTCGGTATCGAGATCCTCGACGTTCGCATCAAGCGTGTCGACTTCGTGGCCAACATCACCGACTCGATCTACAGCCGCATGCGCTCGGAGCGCCAGCAGGTGGCCAACCAGCTGCGCTCGACCGGCGGTGCCGAGGGCGAGAAGATCCGCGCCGATGCCGACCGCCAGCGCCAGATCATCATCGCCGAGGCCTACCGCGACGCGCAGAAGATCAAGGGTGACGGCGATGCGCGTTCGTCGGCGATCTTCGCCGAGGCATTCGGCCGCGATCCGCAGTTCGCCGAGTTCTACCGCAGCCTCGAGGCCTACCGCGCCGCGTTCCGCAACAAGGGCGACGTGATGGTGCTCGATCCGAGCAGCGAGTTCTTCCGCGCGATGCGCGGTTCGACGCCGGCCGCGGTGCCGGCCCCGGCCAAGAAGTAGCCGCCGGTGGGCGCCGGCTTCTGGGATCTGCTGCTCGCCGCCTGCGCGCTGATGCTGGTGCTCGAAGGGCTGCTGCCCTTCTTCAGCCCGGCGGCGTGGCGGCGGCTGTTCGAGCAGGCGACGCGCCTGTCCGACGGGCAGATCCGCTTCCTCGGGCTGTCCAGCATGTTGCTCGGCACGGTGCTGCTGCTGGTGTTCCGCGACTGAGACTCCGCCGCGGAACCGCGGCTTCCGGCCGGTACGTGGCCGGTACAATGCGGTTTTTAATCCTGCGCCGGTTTCCCATGTCTTCTGCTTGGCTGCTGCCCGAGCACATCGCCGACGTCCTGCCCGCGCAGGCCCGACACATCGAGGAACTGCGCCGCGGGCTGCTCGACGTGGCCCGCTCCTTCGGATGCGAACTCGTGATGCCGCCGCTGATGGAGCACATCGAGTCGCTGCTGTCGGGCACCGGGCGCGATCTCGACCTGAAGACCTTCAAGCTCGTCGACCAGCTCAGCGGCCGCACGCTGGGTGTGCGCGCCGACGCGACGCCGCAGGTGGCGCGCATCGATGCGCACCTGCTCAACCGCAGCGGCGTGACCCGCCTGTGCTACTGCGGCCCGGTGCTGCACACCCGCCCGTCGGGCATGCAGGGCACGCGCGAGCCGCTGCAGTTCGGCGCCGAGATCTATGGCCACGCCGGCCTGGAGGCCGACATCGAGGTGCAGGACCTGGCGCTCGATTGCCTGCGCGGTGCCGCCTGCCTGCAGGCCTTGACGCTGGACCTGTCCGATGCGCGCATCGTTCGTGCCTTGCTCGATGGCGTCGAGGGCGCACGCCGTGTGGAGATCGAGGCGGCACTGGCCACGAAGGACGTGACCGCCTTGCACGGCCTCGCCAGCGATCTCGATGGCGCACGGCGCCGGCGCTGCTGGCGTTGCCCGGCCTGTACGGCGGCGCCGAGGTCATTGCGCGGGCGCGCGAGTCGGTGCCCGCCTTGCCGAAGCTGCGCGCGGCACTCGATGATCTCGCCAAGCTGGCGCGCCATGCGAGCCAGGCGCATCCCGAGGTGAAGGTCGGATTCGACCTGGCCGATGCCGGTGGCTCGTCGTATTACAGCGGCGCGCGTTTCGCGATCTACGTGAACGGCTCCAGCGACGCGATTGCGCGAGGCGGCCGCTACGACGAAGTCGGCGCGATCTTCGGCCGCAATCGGCCGGCCGTGGGTTTCAGCCTCGACCTGAAGGAACTCGCCGAGCGTGTGCCGGCGCGCGGCGGCCGGCCCCGCGGTGCGGGCACCGTGGTCGGAAGACGCCGGCCTGCGCGCCGCGGTGCGCCGCCTGCGCGAGCAGGGCGAGACGGTCGTCTGCATCCTGCCGGGCCACGAGCACGAGGGCCAGGAGTTCGAGTGCGACCGCGAACTGGTGGCCGTCGGCGACCAGTGGGCCGTGCGTGCCCTGTGAACGCCGCACACCGACGAATCAGCAGTTTCGAGTGACACAAGACATGCAGCAACAGACGAATGCAGCCGCTGGCCACAACGTGGTCGTCGTCGGCACCCAATGGGGCGACGAAGGCAAGGGCAAGGTCGTGGACTGGTTGACCGACCATGCCGAAGCCGTGGTGCGCTTCCAGGGCGGCCACAACGCCGGCCACACCCTCGTGATCAAGGGCGTGAAGACGGCGCTGCAGCTGATCCCCTCGGGCATCATGCGCGACGGCGTGGCCTGCTTTATCGGCAACGGCGTGGTGGTCGACCCGACCCACCTGCTGTCGGAGATCGAGCGGCTCGAAGGCATCGGCCTGGACGTGCGTTCGCGCCTGTACGTCAGCGAATCGTGCCCGCTGATCCTGCCCTTCCACGTTGAGGTCGACCGCGCCCGCGAGGCGCTGCGCGAGACCAGCGGCGCCGGCAAGATCGGCACCACCGGCAAGGGCATCGGCCCGGCCTACGAAGACAAGGTGGCGCGCCGTGCGCTGCGCGTGCAGGACCTGAAGCACCCGGAGCGCTTCGCCGCCAAGCTGCGCGAACTTCTGGCGCTGCACAACGTGGCGCTGACCGGCTACCTGAAGTCGAGCGCGCTGGAGTTCCAGCCGATCTTCGACCACGCGATGAAGGTGGCCGAGCAGCTCAAGCCGATGCTCGCCGACGTGGGCTACATGCTGCACACGATCAACCGGCGCGGCGGCAACATCCTCTTCGAAGGGGCTCAGGGCACGCTGCTGGACATCGATCACGGCACCTACCCGTACGTGACGTCGAGCAACTGCGTGGCGGGCAATGCGGCGGCCGGCTCCGGGGTCGGCCCGGACATGCTGCACTACATCCTCGGCATCACGAAGGCCTACACCACGCGCGTCGGCAGCGGCCCGTTCCCGACCGAGCTGCCGATGGACGAGCCGGGCACCGTCGGACATCACCTTTCCACGGTCGGCCAGGAGCGCGGTACGGTCACCGGGCGCCCGCGCCGCTGCGGCTGGCTGGATGCCGCAGCGCTGAAGCGCTCGATCATCATCAACGGCATCTCCGGCCTGTGCATCACCAAGCTCGACGTGCTCGACGGGCTCTCGGAGATCAAGGTCTGCGTGGGCTACGAGCTGAACGGCAAGCGCATCGACATCCTTCCGCTCGATGCCGACGACGTGGCTGCCTGCGTGCCGATCTACGACACCTTCCCCGGCTGGAGCGACACCACCTTCGGCGTCACCGAGTGGGACAAGCTGCCGCTGAATGCCCGGCGCTATCTCGAGCGCGTGCAGGAGTTCATCGGTGCGCCGATCGACATGGTGTCCACCGGTCCCGACCGTGTGCACACCATCCTGCTCAAGCATCCGTACCGCGGCTGATTGCCTCTGCGAAATCCGACCCCATCTTCTGCTGGAGCCTCTTCATGCTGACCGACGACGGCAAACACCTCTACGTCTCCTGGGACGAGTACCACATGCTGATCGAACGGCTGGCGCTGAAGGTGCACGCCTCGGGCTGGGAGTTCGACCAGATCCTCTGCCTCGCGCGTGGCGGCATGCGGCCCGGCGACGTGCTCTCGCGCGTGTTCGACAGGCCGTTGGCGATCATGTCGACGAGCTCTTACCGCGCCGAGGCTGGCACCATCCAGGGCCGGCTCGACATGGCCAAGTACATCACCATGCCCAAGGGCGACCTCTCCGGACGCGTGTTGCTGGTCGACGACCTGGCGGACTCCGGTGTCACGCTGAAGGCGGTGGTCGAGCGGCTGCGCGGCATGCCGTCGATCAGCGAGCTGCGCTCGGCGGTGATCTGGGTGAAGGGCGTGTCGAGCTATGTGCCCGACTATTACGTCGAGATGCTGCCCACCAGCCCGTGGATCCACCAGCCCTTCGAGGAATACGACGAACTGCGCCCTGAAGGTCTGGCCAAGAAGTTCGTCATCTGAGCCGCGACGCGAAACCAAAGAAAAAGGCCAGTGCGATTGCACTGGCCTTCTTATCATCTTGGTGCCCAGGAGAGGACTCGAACCTCCACGGAGTTACCCGCTAGTACCTGAAACTAGTGCGTCTACCAATTCCGCCACCTGGGCATTTCAGGAAACCGAGAATATACCATCAAAACGAACCAACTTTCAACTCCCCGCCGTCGGCGCTGAACTGATGAGCGAAGTCGAGGGAACGGTGCAGGGGCACCGCGACGGGCACGGCTTTCTCGTGCGCGAAGACCGCCGAGGCCGACGTCTATCTCTCACAGCAGGAAATGCGCGCGGTGCTGCACCGCGACCGCGTGCGCGTACGCATCGTGCGCTACGACCGCAAAGGCCGGCCCGAGGGGCGCATCCTCGAGATCCTCGAGCGGCGCAAGTCGCCGATCATCGGCCGGCTGCTGCACGAGAGCGGCGTGTGGCTGGTCGCGCCGGAGGACAAGCGCTACGGGCAGGACGTCATCATCCCGAAGAATGCGATCGCCAACGCGACCGCGGGGCAGGTGGTGGCCATCGAACTGACCGAGCCGCCGTCGATGTATTCGCAGCCGGTGGGCCGCGTGACCGAGGTGCTCGGCGAGATCGACGATCCCGGCATGGAGATCGAGATCGCGGTACGCAAGTACGAGGTGCCGCACCGCTTCTCGCCGGAGACGCTGGCGCAGGCCGCAGCGCTGCCGGAGAAGATTCGCCCCGCCGACCGGCGCCACCGCATCGACCTCACCGACGTGCCGCTGGTCACCATCGACGGCGAAGACGCGCGACTTCGACGACGCCGTCTACTGCGAACCGGCGACCATCGGCCGCACGAAGAAGCCCAACGGCTGGCGCCTCGTGGTGGCGATCGCCGACGTGAGCCACTACGTGAAGCCGGGCGAGCCGCTCGACGACGACGCCTACGAGCGGGCGACCTCGGTGTACTTCCCCCGCCGCGTGATCCCGATGCTGCCGGAGAAGCTCTCCAACGGCCTGTGCTCGCTGAACCCGGACGTCGAACGCACGGCGATGGTGTGCGACATGCTCGTCACCGCGGCCGGCGAGGTGCATGCCTACCAGTTCTTCCCGGCGGTGATCTGCTCGCATGCGCGCTTCACCTACACGGAGGTGGCGGCGATCCTCGGCAACACGCGCGGGCCCGAAGCGGCGCGGCGTGCCGAACTGGTGCCGCACCTGCTGCACCTGCACGAGGTCTATCGCGCCCTGCTCAAGCAGCGCGTGCAGCGCGGCGCGATGGATTTCGAGACCACCGAGACGCAGATCGTCTGCGACGAGAACGGCCGCATCGAGAAGATCGTGCCGCGCACGCGCAACGATGCGCACCGATTGATCGAAGAGGCGATGCTGGCGGCCAACGTCTGCTCGGCCGACTTCATCGCGCGAGCCAAGCACCCGGCGCTCTACCGAGTGCACGAAGGGCCGACGCCGGAGAAGCGCACGCTGCTGCAGAACTACCTGAAGGCGCTGGGCCTGGGCCTGTCGATCAGCGAGGATCCGCACCCCAAGGAGTACCGGGGCAATCGCCGCGGCCACGAAGGACCGCCCCGATGCGCTGCAGATCCACACCATGCTGCTGCGCTCGATGCAGCAGGCGATCTACACCGGCACCAACGCCGGCCACTTCGGCCTGGCCTACGAGGCCTACACGCACTTCACCAGCCCGATCCGGCGCTACCCCGATCTGCTGGTGCACCGCGTGATCAAGGCGCTGCTCACGGGCAGGCGCTACCACCTGCTCAGCGGCAAGTTCGAAGAAGCGCCCAAGGTGCGCCAGGGCCGGCAAGACCAGGCAGGCGCCGAACCAGGAGATGGAGCACTGGGAAGCCGCCGGCGCGCATTGCAGCGCCAACGAGCGGCGCGCCGACGAAGCCTCGCGCGATGTGGAGGCGTGGCTGAAATGCCGCTACATGCGCGAGCACCTCGGCGAGGAGTTCGCCGGCACGGTCACCGCGGTCACCGGATTCGGCCTGTTCGTCACGCTCGATGCGCTGTATGTCGAGGGGCTGGTGCACATCACCGAACTCGGCGGCGAGTACTACCGCTTCGACGAGGCGAGGCAGGAACTGCGCGGCGAGCGCAGCGGCATCCGCTACGTGATCGGCGCGCGCGTGCGCGTGCAGGTCAGCCGGGTGGATCTCGACGGGCGCCGCATCGACTTCCGCATGGTGCGCGAAGGCGAGGACGATGCCTCGCGGCTGCGCGCACGGCGCGAGCGCGGCCCTGTGTCCGGTGATGCCGCGGAGGAACTTTCGCGGGTCAAGGCGGCCGACCGCGCCGCGAAGGCGGCGACCAAGGGCAAGAGTCGGGGCGCCAAGTCGGCGCATCCGGTCAAGGCCGCCAAGTCGACCGCGCGCAAGGCGGCGTCACGCGGCAGCAAACGCCGCTGACGCGCCTTCAGCGGCGGACCATCCGCTCGATCAGGTCGGCGGCTCGCACCACGGGCCGGCCGGCCGCCTCCGCTGCCGCACCGTGCCACCATACGGCGGAACGCGCCGCCTTCCAGCCGCCGTCGAAGACGTCGTCCGTGGCCTGCTGTGCCCACTCTCCGCCGAGCCAGCCGGCCAGCACGTCCCCGTGCCGGCGGTGGCCAGTGCGGCGTTGCCGCTGGCGTTGATCACCGGCGTGCGATCCGGCGCGGCAATCACGCTTCCCGAGCCCTTGAGCACCACGATGCCGCCGGACTGATCGGCCAGTTGCCGTGCGGCGCCGAGGCGATCGGACTGCACCTGCGCGGCAGGGCATCCCAGCAGCCGGGCCGCCTCCAGCGGATGCGGCGTCAGCACCGTGGCCTGCCTGCGGGCGCGCGCGCGGCGAGCTGTTGCCGCAGCGATTCATCCGATGCGATCGCATTGAGGGCATCGGCATCGAGCAGCAGCCGGCTGCAGTGGCCGAGCAGCGTGGGCAGCACGGCACGCACCGCGTCGCCGCCGCCGCAGCCGCAGACCACGGTGCTGCGCGACAGCGCCTCGCGGTCGACGCGATGGCTCCAGCCGGCCCGCAGCATCAGTTCAGGCCGGCTGGCGTCCAGCGGTGGCGCGAGCGGGTCCAGCAACTCGACGAAGACGCGCCCGGCGCCCGCCGCCAGCGCCGCACGCCCGGCGAGCAGCGCGGCGCCGGTCATTCCGGGGCGCCACCGACCACCGCCACGTCGCCGAAGCTGCCCTTGTGCTGTGCATGGCGGCGCACCGCAATGCTCGCCGCTGCGGCACCGCCGAGCCGGGCGGAGGGCGTCGCGTGCGCGGTATCGACGCCCAGGCCATCGAACCACACGGTGCCGGCGTGGTCTCGCCCGGCGGCCGTGAACAGGCCGGGCTTGAGCGTGAGCAGGCTGATGGTGTGCGCCGCCGTCACTGCCTCGCCGATTGCCTGCCCGGTGTCGGCGTTCAGCGCGGAGGGCAAGTCGATCGCCAGCACCGGGCAGGGCAGTGCGGCGAAGCTCCGGATCGCCGCGAACAAGCGGCCTTCGGCGGGGCGGCTGGTGCCGATGCCGAGCAACCCATCGATCGCCAGATCCTGCCGACCGAGCGGCATTTCGGCCGTGCCGTGGATGGACACGCCCGCGTCGCGCGTGCGCGGTCCAGCGCGTCGCGAGCGTCGTCGGCCTGCGGTTCACCCAGCAGCATCACCTCGACCGCCTTGCCGGCGCGGCGCAGGTGGATGGCGGCATCCAGACCATCGCCGCCGTTGTTGCCGGTCCCGGCGACGATGCGGATCACTTCAGCGTGCGGAGCGAGCGCGAGTGCCCGCGTGCGACGGCCTCGCCGGCGCGCTTCATCAGCATGTGCGGCGCGAGGCTGGCCATCGCCGCGCGTTCGATCTCGCGCGTGCGGGCGACGTCGAAGAGCGGCAGGTCCGGCGTGCTGGAATCGATTCGGCGCATCGCCGCGAGCGTATCAGCGCAGCCGCTCGATCCCCAGGCCTTCGAGGCCGAACGCGGCGTCGCGACCGTCGATCGCTTGCGCGAGCGCAAGTGCGGAGCCGCAGGCCAAGGCCCAGCCGCTGGAGCCGTGGCCGAGGTTCAGCCAGATCCCATCGACGCCGCTGCGCCCGATCACCGGCGGCCCGTCGGGCAGCATCGGCCGCGCGCCCTTCCAGCGCTGCACACGGCTCATGCGGCCGGCCCCGGGAACCAGTCGTTGAGCACCTTGTAGAGCGTTTCCAGCGCGCGCCGGTCGTACTTCTCGGGCCGGCCACCGATCTCCGCACTGCCGGCCACGCGCACGCGCTGGCCGATGCGGCTGATCGCGATCTTGAAGCGTTCGTCCATCAGCGCGGCGCGCGGTGAACGCTCCGCGGCACTGTCTTCGGGTCGCAGCGGCGCGGTGATCGAGTAGCCGTGCACCGCGCGCAGCGGCAGTCGCAGGCCGAGCGGCCGCAGCAGGCCGCTCGATCCCATCGCAGCGCAGACCACCACCGCGTCGAAGTCCTCGGCTACCGGCTGCAGCGGCGCCGGCTCGGTCGGCGGGCCGCCGCTGCTGCCCGTCGAAGGCTCGATCAGCAACTGCGTCGATTCCGCAGGGGGCAGGTAGCGGTGGACGACCTGCGGGCGGTTGCCTGCCACGAGGCGCTGCACCTCGGTGTGGAAGCACCAGCGCGCGCCGAGCTTCTGCGCCTCGTGGCGCAGCAGATGGGCGAACTGACGGCAGTTGCCGACCTCGTCGTCCGGCACGTGCACGCCGGCGTGCAGCGGCGTATCGGGGTTGAGCGCGGGCTCCAGTTCACGGCATCGTGCGCCGTCGACCAGATGAAAGCGGTTGCCCAGTTCGGTCAGCAGCTTCAGACCCGGTCGCGCGGCGGCCAGATCCGCCTCGCTGCGCAGCAGCACCAGGTAGCTGGCTCGCGCTCGTACTCGAGCTGCAGCGTCCGGGTCAGTTCATGCAGCCGGTGCCGGCTGAACAGCGCCAGCCGCTGCATCGCCGTGCGGTTGGTCTTCCAGGTCTCGACGCGCGTGGCGCGCCACCAGCGCCACATCCAGCCGATCAGCGCGGGGTCGAGCGAGGGGTGGACGCGGACCGCGGCATGTCGGCTGAACAGGCTGCGCAGCACCTGGAGGGCATGCCTGGAGCCGCCCAGGGCGTGACATAGCCCGGCGCGACCACGCCGGCATTGGCGAAGCTGGCCTCGGCCGCCACGCTGCCGCGGCGCTCGAACACGGTGACCTCGTGCCCGGCGGCGCTGAGCTCGTACGCGGTGGTGACGCCGACGATGCCAGCGCCGATGACGGCAATTCGCATGGTCAGCGCTGCCCCGCCGCGAGCGCGGCCTCGATGGCCAGCGAGGCATCGAGCACGGCATCGTCGCGCAGCGCCGAGGACCACACCATCAGGCCCACCGGCATCGTGCCCGGTTCATGGCAGGGCAGCGAGAGCGCACAGCCGTCGAGGAAGTTGACCGCGCTCGGGTTGCGCAGCAGCGCGGCATTGGCGGCGAAGAAGGCTTCGTCGCTGGCGATCAGCGGCGCGATCGCGGGCGCGACGATCGGCACCGTGGGGCTGAGCATCGCGTCGAAGCCGGACATCGCGGCCTCCATGCGCGCGATCCACTTGCGGCGCGCCCACATCAGTTCGACATAGTCGGCTGCGCTCATCTTCTCGCCACGGCGGATGCGCATCGCCACCCGCGGGTCGTAGCGCTCGCCGTCGGCGGCCGGGCGATGCCGGTGCCAGGCCCAGCTCTCGGCGGCCGAGAAGCCGCCAGCGGCGTTCAGTGCGGCCAGTTCAGCCAGCGAGGGCAAGGCGATCTCCTCGATGCGTGCACCCGCAGCGCGCAAGGTCGCGATGCTGCGCTCGAAGGCTGCGGCTACCGGCGGCTCGAGCCCATCGAGCATCAGCGTCGTCGGCACGGCCAGGCGCAGCGCGCTGACTGGCCTGCGCTCGAGCGACACGCTGCGCTGCGCCAGGACCTCGTGCAGCACGATCGCGTCGCGAACGCTGTGCGTGATCGCACAGACCGTGTCCAGCGTGGTCGACAGCGGGATCGCACCTTCCGTGGGCACCACCCGTGCGGTGCTCTTGAAACCAACGAGGCCGTGCAGCGCGGCCGGGATGCGGATCGAGCCGCCGGTGTCCGAGCCCAGCGCCGCCCACGCAGCGCCGGCGGCCACCGACACGGCGCCCCCGGAGGTGGAGCCCCGGGAATGCGCGGCGTGGCGTCGAGCTCGGCCGTGGCCGCATTGGCCGGCGTGCCGTGATGCGGGTTGATGCCCACGCCCGAGAACGCGAACTCGCTCATGTTGGTGCGGCCCACGAAGGCGGCACCTGCAGCGCGCAAGCGCGCCACGGCCGGGCAATCGGCCGCGGCAGGCGGCGCATCGGCGAGCACGCGGCTGGCTGCCGCGGTGGTCTGCCCGGCGACGTCGAACAGATCCTTGATGCTGACGGCCAGCCCGGCCAGCGGGCCGCCGGCGTGGGCGGCAGCGGCCTGTTCGCGGGCCAGCTCGAAGCTCTCGCAAACGAAGGCATGGCGGCAGGCGGGGCCCTTTGCGGCTTCGATGCTGGATTCGATCAGCGTGCGGGCATCGGCGGTGCCGCGGGCAAGCGCCTCACGGGCGGAACACAGGTCGGGGGCATGGAGGGCGTGGTACACTCTGCGAGTTTTGTCTGGGGAGCCCCGGGCGAAGCAAATCGCGAAGCCGGCCACTGAAGGTGTCGCGGTGCCGCAGCGACGGGAAGCCGTTGCGAGGCGCTACCGTGATTCGGGCCGGATTCTAGAACCAACCTTTGGAGTCCCCAATGACGATCAGCATGCGTGAAATGCTGGAAGCCGGTGTGCATTTTGGCCACCAGACGCGCTTCTGGAATCCCAAGATGGCCCCGTACATCTACGGCCATCGCAACAAGATCCACATCATCAACCTCGAGAAGACGCAGCCGCTCTTCAACGACGCGATGAAGTTCGTGCGCCAGCTCGCCGCGAAGCGGGGCACGATCCTGATGGTGGGTACCAAGCGCCAGGCGCGCGAGGTGATCTCGCAGGAAGCCCAGCGCGCCGGCATGCCCTTCGTCGACCAGCGCTGGCTCGGTGGCATGCTGACCAACTTCAAGACCGTCAAGGGTTCGCTGAAGAAGCTCAAGGACATGCAGGCCCAGCTCGAGTCGGGCACCGACACGCGCACCAAGAAGGAACAGCTGATGTTCCAGCGCGAGCTCGACAAGCTGGTCAAGGACATTGGCGGCATCCAGGACATGAACGCGCTGCCGGACGCGATCTTCGTGATCGACGTCGGCTACCACAAGATCGCCATCGCCGAAGCCGTCAAGCTCGGCATCCCGGTCGTGGGTGTCGTCGACACCAACCACTCGCCGGACGGCATCGACTACGTCATCCCGGGCAACGATGACTCGGCCAAGGCCGTGGCGCTGTACGCCCGTGCGGTGGCCGACGCCGTGCTCGAAGGCAAGGCCAACGCCACCAGCGAGGTGGTGCAGGCAGCGGCCGGCGGCGACGAGTTCGTGGAAGTCGAGACGACGGCCTGAGTCCGCGCGCCCCGACTCGCCCCGCGGCGAGCCAAGAAAGGGGCTGTCACAGCCCCTTTTTTCGATGTCCGACACGTGTTCCGCTGCCGAGGCCCACGCGCCGCGGCAGCCCTCAGATTGGAGAACTGATATGCCCGCAATCACCGCCAGCATGGTCGCCGAACTGCGCGCCAAGACCGACGCGCCGATGATGGAGTGCAAGAAGGCCCTCACCGAGGCCGACGGCGACATGGGTCGCGCCGAGGAGATCCTTCGCGTCAAGCTCGGCAACAAGGCCGGCAAGGCCGCTGCCCGCATCACCGCCGAGGGCGTGATCGCCGCCGCGGTCGATGGCACGACCGGCGCGCTGATCGAGGTCAACTGCGAGACCGACTTCGTCTCGAAGAACGACTCCTTCCTGGCCTTCACCAAGGCGGCCGCCGAGCTCGTGGCGGAGAACAACCCGGCCGACGTGGCCGCGCTGTCGGCGCTGCCGTACGCGCAAGACGGCTTCGGCCCGACGCTGGAAGACGTGCGCAAGGGCCTGATCGGCAAGATCGGCGAGAACATGTCGATCCGCCGCTTCAAGCGCTACAGCGGCGGCGGCAGCCCGGCCCACTACCTGCACGGCACCCGCATCGGCGTGATCGTCGAGTTTGCCGGCGACGCCGTGGCGGCCAAGGACGTGGCGATGCACGTGGCGGCGATGAAACCGGCCGCGCTGTCGTCGGCCGAGGTGCCGGCCGAGCTGGTCGAGAAGGAGCGCAAGATCGCGGCCGAGAAGGCCGCCGAGAGCGGCAAGCCGGCCGACATCGTCGCCAAGATGGTCGAAGGCTCGGTGCAGAAGTTCCTCAAGGAAGTCAGCCTGCTCGACCCGGGTCTTCGTGAAGGCCGCCGACGGCAAGCAGACCGTGGGCGCGATGCTCAAGGCCGGCAAGACCGAGGTGAAGGGCTTCACGCTGTACGTGGTGGGCGAGGGCATCGAGAAGAAGGTCGACGACTTCGCGGCCGAAGTGGCGGCACAGGTCGCGGCAGCCAAGGGCGCCTGAGCCTCGAAACACCGGGGAGCGAGCCTCCCCGGCCGTTTAGACTTGCGAGCCACGAGAACCGCGCGACGCCAGGAGCCTGAATGCCCGCCTACAAACGTATCCTGCTGAAACTCTCCGGCGAGGCCCTGATGGGCGACGATGCCTACGGCATCAACCGCAGCACCATCGTGCGCATGGTGCGCGAGGTGCAGGAAGTCACCCAGCTGGGTTGCGAAGTGGCGGTGGTGATCGGCGGCGGCAACATCTTCCGCGGCGTGGCCGGCGGCTCGGTGGGCATGGACCGCGCCACCGCCGACTACATGGGCATGCTGGCCACGGTGATGAACTCGCTGGCGCTGGCCGACACGATGCGCCAGGAAGGCATGACGGCGCGTGTGATGTCGGCCATCGCCATCGAGCAGGTGGTCGAGCCCTACGTGCGGCCGAAGGCGCTGCAGTACCTCGAGGAAGGCAAGGTCGTCGTCTTCGCTGCCGGCACCGGCAACCCCTTCTTCACCACCGACACTGCGGCCGCGCTGCGTGGCGCCGAGATCGGCGCGCAGATCGTGCTGAAGGCGACCAAGGTCGACGGCGTCTACACCGCCGACCCGAAGAAGGACCCGGCAGCCACCCGCTACACGCAGATCAGCTTCGACGAAGCGATCTCGAAGAACCTGCAGGTGATGGACGCCACTGCCTTCGCGCTGTGCCGCGACCAGAAATTGCCGATCAAGGTGTTTTCCATTTTCAAGCCCGGCGCGTTGAAGCGCGTGGTGCAGGGCGAGGACGAAGGCACGCTGGTGCACGTCTGACGCCGATTGCCGAAAGAGGCCTCCCATGACGATTGCCGACATCAAGAAGACCGCCGAGACCAAGATGGCCAAGACCATCGAGGCCTTCAAGGTCGAACTGCAGAAGATCCGCACCGGCCGTGCTCACCCGGGCATCCTCGACCGGTGCATGTCGACTACTACGGCTCGATGGTGCCGATCAGCCGGTGGCCAACGTCACGCTGCTCGATGCCCGCACGATCTCCGTCCAGCCCTGGGAAAGGGCATGGGCGCGAAGATCGAGAAGGCGATCCGCGAGTCGGACCTGGGCCTGAACCCCTCCGCGCAGGGCGACCTGCTGCGCGTGCCGATGCCCGCGCTGACCGAAGAGCGCCGCCGCGACCTGACCAAGGTCGTGCGCCACGCCGGCGAAGAGGCGCGCATCGCCTCGCGCAACGTGCGCCGCGACGCCAACGAGCACCTGAAGAAGCTGCTCAAGGACAAGGAAATCTCCGAGGATGACGAGCGCCGCGCGCAGGAGCAGATCCAGCGACTGACCGACGGCACGATCGCGGAGATCGACAAGCTCGTCGCCACCAAGGAATCGGAGATCATGGCCGTCTGAGGCCAAGATTCCGCACGACCTCACCCGTTCGCCGACGCCCCCGCGCTCGTGACTTCGGACACCGGCATCCCGCGCCACGTGGCCATCGTGATGGATGGCAACGGCCGCTGGGCGAAGCGTCGCTACCTGCCGCGCGTGTTCGGCCACAAGGCCGGCGTCGACACGCTGGTCAAGACCGTGCTGGCCTGCGCCGACCGCGGCATCGAGCACCTGACCGTCTTCGCGTTCTCCTCGGAGAACTGGAAACGCCCGACGGAGGAGGTGTCCTTCCTGATGGGCCTGGTGCTGGTGGCGGTGGAGAAATACCTCGCCAGGCTGGCCTCGCGCGGCGTGCGCATCCGCATGATCGGCGACCGCAACCAGCTCACCGAGCGGCTGCGCCAGGCCTGCGATCACGCCGAATCGAGCACCGCCCACAACACGCGCATCACGCTGTGGGTGGCCTTCGCCTATGGCGGTCGCTGGGACATCGTCCAGGCCTGCCGGGCTGCGATGCGCGCCGGCGTCAAGCCGGAAGAGCTCGACGAGGCCACGCTCGGCCGCTACATGTCCTTCGGCGATGCCCCCGACCCCGACCTGCTGATCCGCACCGGCGGGGAGGTTCGCATCAGCAATTTCCTGCTCTGGCAGGCGGCCTACTCGGAACTGGTGTTCAGCGATTGCCTCTGGCCCGACTTCGACGAGGACGAGCTCGACAAGGCCATCCGCGCCTACGCCGATCGCGACCGCCGCTTCGGGCTGGTCAAGGCCACCGTGCCCGTGGCCGAGCAGGCCACCGGAACCTGACCCGATGCTCAAGCAGCGCGTGATCACCGCCATCGTGTTGCTGGCGCTGCTATTGCCCGCGCTGGTGGCATCTTTCTCCTGGCCGTTTGCGATCCTGACGTTGCTGCTGATCGGCGCGGCCGGCTGGGGGTGGGGCGGCTGAACGCCGCGGCCGATGCCGCCATCGCGATGGGCGTGCTGCTCGCGCTCGGCGGCGCCGATGCCATGTGGCTCGGCTGGACGACCCAGCCGCCCGCCCGGTTGTGGTGGCCGGTGGCGCTGGCCTGGGTGCTGGGCGGCGCGCTCGCGCTGCGCGGCGGCCCGGTCGGCTGGCCGCGGGTGCCGCTCGGGCTGCGCTGGGTGCTCGGGCTGGCGCTGCTGTGGGTCGCCTGGCTGGCCATCGCGCATGCCCGGCACCTCGGGCTGAACTTCATCCTCTCGGTCTTCTGCCTCGTCTGGGTGGCCGACATCGCCGCCTACTTCGGCGGACGCGCCTTCGGCCGGCGCAAGCTGGCCCCGTCGATCAGCCCCGGCAAGAGCTGGGAGGGTGTCTGGTCCGGCATGGCCGGCGTGATGGCCCTGGCCTTCCTGTGGCGCTGGATCGACGCCACGCAGCCGGTCGATTCGCAGAGCCTGTACTCGCGTCTCGCGACGGCCTGGGCCTGGCGGGCATGGTCGGCGGCGTGCTGCTGCTCGCGGCGATGAGCGTGGTCGGCGATCTGTTCGAGTCGTTGGTCAAGCGCGCGGCCGGCGCGAAGGACAGCAGCAACCTGCTGCCCGGCCACGGCGGCGTGCTCGACCGCGTCGACGCGCTGCTGCCGGTCTTCCCGATCGCCATTGCGCTGGCCACGAGCTGATTCCGCCATGAGTGCTGCTGTGCTTCCCCTTGCGTGTCTGCGTGCTCGGCTCGACCGGATCGATCGGCGTCAGCACGCTCGACGTGGTCGGCCGACATCCCGGCCGCTTCGAGGTCTTCGCGCTGACTGGCGCGAGCCGCGTCGACGAACTTGCCGCGCAGTGCCTGCAGTTCAAGCCGCGCTTCGCGGCGATGCCCGATGCGGCGCGCGCGAAAGCGCTGCGCGAGCGTCTGGCGGCCGAGGGCTCGCGCACCGAGGTGCTGAGCGGCGAGGACGCGCTGGTGCAACTCGCCGCGCACCCGGACGTCGACGCGGTGATGGCCGCCATCGTCGGCGCCGCCGGCCTCGCACCCTGCATCGCCGCGGCGCGGGCCGGCAAACGCCTCATGCTCGCCAACAAGGAGGCGCTGGTGGTCGGCGGCGCCTTCTTCATGGATGCGGTCAAGGCCGGCGGAGCGACGCTGCTGCCGATCGACAGCGAACACTCGGCCATCTTCCAGTGCCTGCCGGAGGACCGCAGCGCACGGCCTTCGCGCATCGACCACATCGTGCTGACCGCCTCGGGCGGCCCGTTTCGCAACCGCGATCCGCAGACGCTGCGCGATGTCACGCCGGATCAGGCCTGCGCCCACCCCAACTGGGTGATGGGCCGCAAGATCTCGGTCGACTCGGCGACGATGATGAACAAGGCGCTCGAGGTCATCGAGGCGCGCTGGCTGTTCGATCTGCAGCCCGAGCAGATCCGCGTGGTGATCCACCCGCAGAGCATCATCCACTCGATGGTGGTGTGCCGCGACAACTCGGTGCTCGCGCAGCTCGGCACGCCGGACATGCGCGTGCCGATCGCCTATGGCCTCTCGTTCCCGCATCGCATCGAATCCGGCGCGTCGCGGCTCGATTTCGCCAGCCTCGCCGCCCTGAGCTTCGAGCCGGCCGACGAGGCGCGTTTTCCCAGCCTCTTTCTGTCCTGGGCGGCGCTGCGCGCGCCGGGCAGCACCGCGGTGCTCAATGCCGCCAACGAGGAGGCGGTGGCAGCTTTCCTGGCCGGAACCATCCGCTTCGACCAGATTCACACGGTGAACGCCGGCACCATCGAGCGCGTGGATCTCTCCGCGGATTCCACCGCCTCGCTGCCGGGCCTGCTCGAACTCGATGCGCGCTCGCGCCGCCGGGCGCGGCAGTTGATCCAGGGGCTGTCAGATGATCACCGTGCTGGCCTTCATCCTCACGCTGGGCGTGCTGATCGTCGTGCACGAGTACGGCCATTACCGCGTGGCGGTGGCCTGCGGCGTGAAGGTGCTGCGCTTCTCGGTGGGCTTCGGCCGGGTGATCTGGCGCCGGCAGCCCACGCCGGGCGGCACGGAGTTCGTGATCTCGGCGCTGCCGCTGGGCGGTTACGTGCGCATGCTCGACGAGCGCGAGGGGCCGGTGGCGCCGCAGGATGTGCAGCGCGCCTTCAACCGCAAGAGCCTGTGGCAGCGCACCGCCATCGTCGCGGCCGGCCCGGTGGCCAATCTGCTGCTGGCCGTGCTGCTCTATGCCGGCGCGCACTGGATCGGCATGGACGAGCCCAAGGCGCTGATGGCGCCGCCGGCGGCCGGCAGCCTCGCCGAGCGCGCCGGACTGCGTGCCGGCGACTGGGCTCAGGCTTTGGTCCGATGACGGTGTCGAGTGGAAGGACCTCCGCTCGATGAACGATCTGCGCTGGCAGGTCACGCAGTCGGTGCTGCACGGCACGCCGCTGCACCTGCTGGTCAGCGATGCGCAGGGCCGCGGCCAGCGGCGCGTGGTGCTGGAGCTTCACACGCTCGGCGCCCGCGAGGTCGACGCCGCGCTGATGAAGCGCATCGGCCTGGGTGCGCCGTTCAGCGAGCCGGTGCTCGGCGAGACCAAGGCCGGCGGCCCGGCCGAACGCGCCGGCCTGCGCCCCGGTGACCGGGTGCTGAGCATCGACGGTCAGGCGATCGAGGAATCAGGACGCATCCGCGAGCTGATCCGCGCCAGCGGTGCCGATGGCGTCGCCCGGCCGATGCTCTGGCGCGTCGAGCGCGGCGGGCAGACGCTCGAGATCACCGTCACGCCCAACATCGCTGCCGACGGCCAGCGCAGCGTCGGTCGCATCGAGGCCTATCCGGGGCAGGCGCCGATCTTCGTGACGGTTCGCTACGGCGTGTTCGAGGGCTTGTCACGTGCCGTGACGCGCACCTGGGAGATGTCGGCGCTGACCTTGAAGATGCTCGGCAAGATGCTGATCGGCGAAGCCTCGCTGAAGAACCTCAGCGGGCCGCTGACCATCGCCGACTACGCCGGGCAATCGGTGCAGCTCGGTCTGGCCTACTACCTCGGCTTCCTGGCGGTGGTCAGCGTGTCACTTGGCGTGTTGAACCTGCTGCCGCTGCCGATGCTCGATGGCGGACACCTGATGTATTATCTTTTCGAGGGTGTGACGGGGCGGCCGGTCTCCGAGTTGTGGCTGGAGCGGCTGCAGCGTGGCGGGGTGGCCATCATGCTCATGATGATGTCCCTGGCTCTCTACAACGACGTGGCCCGCCTGCTGGGCCTGCACTGACCCCCGACGCATGCCTTCCTCCCGACGCGCGCCCGCAGTTCGTCCCACCATCCTCTGCCTTGCCCTCGCCGCCGCACTCCAGGCGGGATCGGCCTGGGCGGTCGAGCCCTTCACGCTGAAGGACATCCGCGTCGAAGGCCTGCAGCGCACCGACGCCGGCACCGTGTTCGCCTCGCTGCCGTTCCGCATCGGCGACACCTACAACGACGAGAAGGGCGCCGCTGCACTGCGCGCGCTGTTCGCCACCGGCCTGTTCAAGGACGTGCGCATCGACATCGACGACGGCGTCGTCGTCGTGATCGTCGAGGAGCGTGCCGTCATCTCGGCGATCGATTTCGCCGGGCTGAAGGAGTTCGACAAGGACACGCTGATCAAGTCGCTGAAGGACTTCGGCATCGGCGAGGGCCTGCCCTTCGACAAGGCGCTGGCTGATCGCGCCGAGCAGGAGCTCAAGCGACAGTACCTGACGCGCAGCCTGTATGGTGCCGAGGTGGTGACCACCGTCACGCCGCAGGAGCGCAACCGCGTCAACGTCACGTTCACGATCACCGAAGGCACGGCCGCGAAGATCCGTGAACTGCGCATCGTCGGCAACAAGGCCTTCTCCGAGGGCACGCTCAAGGGGCTGTTCGACCTCAACGACGGCGGCTGGCTCAACTGGTACACCAAGGCCGACCGCTATTCGCGCTCCAAGCTCAACGCCGACCTGGAAACGCTGCGCGCCTACTACCTGAACCGAGGCTACCTCGAGTTCAACGTCGACTCCACCCAGGTCGCGATCTCCCCGACAAGCAGGACATCACCGTCACGATC
The DNA here is from genome assembly GCA_007994965.1 of Piscinibacter aquaticus. GTDB lineage: Bacteria > Pseudomonadota > Gammaproteobacteria > Burkholderiales > Burkholderiaceae_C > Piscinibacter > Piscinibacter aquaticus. The sequence goes on from VOPW01000001.1 coordinate 1,578,207, forward strand.
AACATCACCGAGGGCCAGCCCTACACGGTGACCTCGGTCAAGCTCGAAGGCGACTACCTCGGCAAGGAAGAGGACTTCAAGACCCTGGTGAAGATCAAGCCGGGCGAGGCCTACCGGGCCGAGGCGGTGACCGACACCACCAAGGAGTTCTCCGAGCGCTTCGGCCTGTTCGGTTATGCCTTCGCGCGCATCGATGCGCGCCCGGAGATCGATCGCGCCAACGGCCGCGTGGCGCTGACGCTGGTGGCCGACCCGTCGCGCCGCGTCTATGTGCGCCGCATCAATATCGCCGGCAACACGCGCACGCGTGACGAAGTCATCCGGCGCGAGTTCCGCCAGTTCGAGTCGTCGTGGTACGACGGCCAGCGCATCAAGCTCTCGCGCGACCGCGTCGACCGCCTGGGCTACTTCAGCGAGGTGTCGGTCGACACCACCGAAGTGCCCGGCACGCAGGACCAGGTCGACCTGACCTTCTCGATCAAGGAGAAGCCCACCGGCAACCTGCTGGTCGGCGCCGGCTATTCGTCGGCCGACCGGCTCTCGCTGACGGCCTCGATCAAGCAGGAGAACGTCTTCGGCTCGGGCAACTACCTCGGCATCGAGGTCAATACCAGCCGCAGCAGCCGCACGCTGGTGCTGAGTACGGTCGACCCGTACTTCACCATCGACGGCATCTCGCGCGCCTTCGACGTCTACTATCGCACTGCCAAGCCGATCAACAGCCAGGGCGAGCAGTACCAGCTGGTCACGCCGGGCGTGGCGGTGCGCTTCGGCATCCCGTTCAGCGAGTACGACACCGTCTTTGTCGGCATCGGCGCCGAGCGCACCGAGATCAAGGGCGGAGCGGCGATGCCGAATAACCTGTATCTGTACCGGCTGCAGTTCGGCGCGATCAGCAACTCCTTCCCGCTCACGCTGGGCTGGACACGCGACGAGCGCGACAGCGCACTGGTGCCCAATGCCGGCAGCTACAAGCGCATCAACATCGACTGGACACCGGCCGGCAACACCCGCTACCTGCGCACCAACCTGCAGTACCAGCACTACTGGCCGATCACCCGCCAGTACACCTTCGCGATCAACGGCGAAGTGGGCTATGGCAAGGGGCTGGCCGGGCGTCCGTACCCGGTGTTCAAGAACTTCTACGGCGGCGGCCTGGGCACCGTGCGCGCCTTCGACCAGGGCTCGCTCGGCCCGGCCGACGTGACCGGCGCCTATGTCGGCGGCAACCGCCGGCTGAACCTGAACAGCGAGCTGTACGTGCCGGTGCCCGGCGCCGGCAACGACCGCACGCTGCGCGTGTTCGGCTACTTCGACGTCGGCAACGTGTGGGGAGAATCCGAGAAGATCACCACCGACAGCCTTCGGGCTTCGGCTGGTCTCGGCCTGAGCTGGATCTCGCCGGTGGGCCCGCTGAAGCTCAGCTGGGGCACGCCGATCCGCAAGAAGCCGAACGATAGAATCGAGAGACTGCAATTCCAGATCGGGACCGCGTTCTAATGAATACCTCTTTCCTGAAGTCGTCCGCCTGCGCGGCGGTCTTCGCGTTCGCGGCCCTGGGTGCGCAGGCCCAGGAACTGAAGATCGGCTACGTGAATGCCGATCGCGTGCTGCGTGACGCCGCCCCGGCCAAGGCTGCCCAGGCCAAACTCGAGACGGAGTTCGGCAAGCGCGAGAAGGAACTCGCCGACATGGCGGCCAAGCTCAAGGCCGCCGGCGAGAAGCTCGACAAGGACGCACCGACGCTGTCGGAGTCCGAGCGCACCCGCCGCCAGCGCGATCTGGTCGAACAAGACCGCGAGTTCCAGCGCAAGCGCCGCGAGTTCCAGGAAGACCTGACGCAGCGCAAGAACGAGGAACTGGCCTCGGTGGTCGAGCGGGCCAACAAGGTGATGAAGCAGATCTTCGACACCGAGAAGTACGACCTGATCATCCAGGAGGCCGTGTTCGCCGGCCCGAAGATCGACATCACCGACAAGGTGATCAAGGCGCTGAACGCCCAGAGCGGCAACAGCAAGTAAGGGCGGGGCAGCGCCGATGGAAGTTGCTCTGCGCGAGATCGCCGGGCAACTCGGCGGCGAACTGCTCGGCGACGGCGAACGGCGCATCGCGCGCATCGCCACGCTCGAAGGCGCGACGCCCGACGCGATCGCCTTCCTCGCCAACCCGAAGTACCGCGCGCAGCTCGCCACCACCCAGGCCGGCTGCGTGATCGTCGGCCCGGCGGTGCGCGACGAGGCGGCGGCCCGCGGGGCGGCGATCGTCACGCCCGACCCGTACCTCTACTACGCACGGCTCACGCAGTGGTGGGCGCGGCGCATGCGGCCGGCGCCGGCCGTGGGCATCCACCCGAGCGCGGTGGTCGACCCGAGCGCGCAGATTGCGCCCGATGCGGTGATCGGCCCGCTGTGCGTGGTCGGCGCCGGTGCCTGCATCGGTGCCGGCACGCGGCTGGCCTCGCGCGTGACGGTGGGCGAGGGCTGCTCGATCGGCGCACGCGGCATCGTGCACAGCGGCGTGGTCATCGGTGCCGACGGTTTCGGCTTCGCACCCGTGAAGGCCGAGGGCGGATTGCGCTACGAGAAGATCGAGCAGCTCGGCGCGGTGCGCATCGGCGACGACGTCGAGATCGGCGCCAACACCTGCATCGACCGCGGCGCGCTCGACGACACGGTCATCGAAGACGGCGTCAAGCTCGACAACCTGATCCAGATCGGTCACAACGTGCGCATCGGCGCACACTCGGCCATGGCCGGCTGCGTGGGCATCGCCGGCAGCGCGGTGATCGGCAAGCGCTGCACGGTCGGCGGCGGCGCGATCGTGCTGGGCCACCTGAGCCTCGCCGACGACGTGCACATCTCGGCCGCCTCGGTGGTGATGCGCTCGATCCGCCAGCCCGGGCAGTACAGCGGCGTCTTCCCCATCGACGACAATTCCGCCTGGGAAAAGAACGCGGCCACGCTGCGCCAGCTGCACACGCTGCGCGACCGCATCCGCGCCCTCGAGAAGAACGACACGCCGGGACAATCATGACCACGATGGACATCCACCAGATCCTCAAGAAGCTGCCGCACCGCTATCCGATCCTGCTGGTGGACCGCGTGGTCGAGCTCGAGAAGGGCCAGCGCATCAAGGCGATCAAGAACGTCACGATCAACGAGGACTTCTTCAACGGCCACTTCCCGAAGCGCCCGGTGATGCCCGGCGTGCTGATGATCGAGGCGCTGGCGCAGACCTCCGCGCTGCTGGCCTTCGAGACGCTGGGCCAGGAGCCGGATGCCAACACGGTGTACTACTTCGCCGGCATCGACAACGCGCGCTTCAAGCGACCGGTGGAACCCGGTGACCAGCTGGTGCTCGAAGCCACGCTGGAGCGCATGAAGGCCTCTGTCTTCAAGTTCAAGGCGCGTGCGCTGGTCGACGACGAACTCGCCGTCGAGGCCGACCTGACCTGCACGATGCGCAGCTTCGCCTGACGCGTCGACCGGAGTCCCCCAGATGGCGAACATCCACCCCACCGCGATCGTCGAACGCGGCGCCCAGCTCGGCGAGAACGTCACCATCGGCGAATACGCCATCGTGCGCTCGCAGGTGCGCATCGGCGAGGGCACGACGATCGGCCCGCACTGCGTGATCGAAGGGCGCACGACGATCGGCCGCGACAACCGCTTCTTCCAGTTCAGCTCGATCGGCGCCGTGCCGCAGGACAAGAAATACGCCGGCGAGCCCACCGAACTGGTGATCGGCGACCGCAACATGGTGCGCGAGTTCTGCACCTTCAACCTCGGCACCGCGCAGGATGCCGGCGTCACGCGGATCGGCAACGACAACTGGATCATGGCCTACGTGCACATCGCGCACGACTGCCGGGTCGGCGACCGCACCACGCTGGCCAACAACACCACACTGGGCGGCCATGTGCACCTGGGAGACTGGGTGACGGTCGGCGGTCTCACCGGCATCCACCAGTTCGTCAAGATCGGCGCGCACGTGATGGTCGGCTTCGGCAGCGCGGTGTCGCAGGACGTGCCGCCCTACATGCTGGTCGACGGCAATCCGCTGGCGGTGCGCGGCTTCAACATCGAGGGCCTGCGCCGCCGCGGCTTCGACGCACCGCGCATTGCGGCGGTCAAGCAGATGCACAAGCTGCTGTACCGCGAAGGTCGCACGCTCGATCAGGCCAGGGAAGCGATCGAGGCGCTCGGCAACGAGCAGCCGCATGCCGCCGCCGACGTGGCGCTGATGAGCGCCTTCCTCGCCCACGCCACGCGCGGCATCGCCCGCTGAGCCGATGCCGCCGTCGGCACCGCGCTTCGCGATGGTCGCGGGCGAAACGTCGGGCGACCTGCTCGCCGGCCTGCTGCTCGGCGGCTTGCGCGCGCGCTGGCCCGGGCTCACCGCCCAGGGCATCGGCGGGCCGAAGATGGCCGAGCACGGCTTCGAAGCCCGGTGGCCGCATGACAAGCTGGCCGTGCGCGGCTACGTCGAGGTGCTCAGCCACTACCGCGAGCTGCTGGGCATTCGCAACGAGCTGGCCGATCGGCTGCTGAAGGCGAGGCCGGATCTCTTCATCGGCGTCGATGCGCCGGACTTCAACCTCGACCTCGAAACGCGCCTGAAGGCGGGCGGCATTCGCACCGTGCACTTCGTCAGCCCGTCGATCTGGGCCTGGCGCGGCAAGCGCATCGAGAAGATCCGCAAGGCGGTCGACGCGGTGCTGTGCATCTTTCCGTTCGAGCCGGAGATCTACGCGAAGCAGGGCATCGAGGCGAAGTATGTCGGCCACCCGCTGGCCGACACGATTCCGCTGGAGGTGCCGCGCGCCGCCGCGCGCCGCGCTCGGCCTGGGCGACGAGCCCGTGGTGGCCTTGCTGCCCGGCAGCCGGCGCTCGGAAATCCAGTACATCGCACCGCGCCTGTTCGCCGCGGCCGCCGAGATGGCGAAGGCGCGCGCGGGGCTGCGATTCATCCTGCCAGTGGTGCCCGGGCTGCGCCACATGGTCGAGCCGTTGCGCCGGCAGCACGAGGCGAGCGTGACGGTCGAGCTGATCGACGGTCGCTCGCACGAGGCGCTGGCCGCCTGCGACGTGACGCTGATCGCCAGCGGCACCGCCACGCTGGAAGCGGCGCTCTTCAAGCGCCCCATGGTCATCACCTATGCCATGCACCCGCTGTCGTGGCAGATGATGAAGCGCATGAAGTACCAGCCGTGGGTGGGCCTGCCGAACATCCTGCTGCGCGATTTCGTCGTGCCTGAGCTGATCCAGGGCGAGGCGACGCCGCGGCGGCTGGCCGAGGCCACGCTGGCCTGGCTGGATGATCCGCAGCGCTGCGCCGATCTCGAGCGGCGCTTCCACGCCTTGCACCTCGACCTGAAGCGCGACACCGCCCGCGCCGCCACCGATGCGATCGCGGAGATTCTTGCGCGCTGAGCAACTCGGGCTGAGCTTCGACGCGCCCGGCCTCGTGGCCGGCGTCGACGAGGCCGGCCGCGGCCCGCTGGCCGGGCCGGTGGTGGCTGCGGCGGTGATCCTCGACGATCTGCAGCCGATCAATGGGCTGGCCGATTCGAAGGCGCTGTCGCCGGGCCGGCGCGAGGCGCTGTACGACGAGATCCGCGCCAAGGCGCTGTGCTGCTGCATCGCCGAGGCCAGTGCGGCCGAGATCGACGCGCTCAACATCCTGCAGGCGACGATGCTGGCGATGCGCCGCGCCGTCGAAGGGCTGCGCCTCAAGCCGGCCAAGGTGCTGGTCGACGGCAACCGCATTCCGGTGCTGAAGGTGCCGGCCGAGGCGATCGTGAAGGGCGATGCCAAGGTCAAGGCGATCTCGGCGGCCTCCATCCTGGCCAAGGTGCACCGCGACCGCCTCTGCCTGCAACTGCACGCGGCGCACCCGCAGTATGGCTTCGACGGCCACAAGGGCTACCCGACGCCGGAGCACGGCCGCGCTGCGCGCCCACGGCGCCTGCCCCGAGCACCGCCGCTCGTTCGGTCCGGTGCGTGACGTTCTCGCCGGTTGAGCCATGGCCGAGCCGCGCACGATCCGCTCGAAGGACAACCCGCTGCTGGTGCGCGTGCGCAAGCTGGTGGCCGACCCGGGGGCCTACCGCAAGCTCGGCGAAGTGTGGCTGGAAGGCGACCACCTGTGCAGCGCCTTCGTGCAGCGTGGCGGCCGCGCGCTGCAGGCGGTGGTCAGCAGCGAGGGCTGGTCGCGCCCGGCCTTGCGACAACTCGCCGCGCATGCGGCCGCGGTGGCGGTCGTGCCGGCGGAACTGATGGCGGGCCTGTCGACGCTGGAGTCACCGCCGGCGATCGGCTTCGTCGTGGCCACGCCCACCGCGCCGGCGATCACGCCCGACGCCGCCACCGTGGTGCTCGATCGCCTGCAGGATGCCGGCAACGTCGGCGCCATCCTGCGCAGCGCCTCGGCCTTCGGCTTCGCGCAGATCGTCACGCTCAAGGGCACCGCGGCGCTGTGGTCGCCCAAGGTGCTGCGCGCCGGCATGGGTGCGCATTTCGCGCTGCGGCTGGTCGAGGGTGCGGATGCCGAGGCGCTTGCCGCGCTGCGCGTGCCGCTGCTGGGTACGAGCTCGCACGCCGGGCAGGCCCTGCACGAGATCGATCTGCCCTGGCCCTGCGCCTGGGTGCTGGGTCACGAGGGGCAGGGCGTGTCGGCCGCGCTGGCGCAGCGCTGCGCGATGGCGCTGCGAATCCCGCAGCCCGGCGGCGAAGAGTCGCTCAACGTGGCTGCCGCGGCGGCAGTATGCCTGTACGAATCGGCGCGCCAGCGCGCCGCCTGAAGTGCGTTCAGTACATCAGCCGGTCCGGCCGCAGGTCGCGCAGGATCGTCGTCGCGATCTCCTCGATCGACTTGTGCGTCGACGACAGCCACGAGATGCCCTCGCGGCGCATCATCGCCTCGGCCTCGCGCACCTCGGCGCGGCAGTTCTCGATCGAGGCGTACTTGCTGCCCGGCCGGCGTTCGTTGCGGATCTGGCTGAGCCGCTCCGGGTCGATCGTCAGGCCGAAGCACTTCTTCTTGAATGGCGCCAGGGTCGACGGGATCTGGCCGCGGTCGAAGTCTTCCGGGATCAGCGGATAGTTGGCGGCCTTGATGCCATGCTGCATCGCCAGGTACAGCGAGGTCGGCGTCTTGCCGCTGCGGCTGACGCCGACGAGGATCACGTCGGCCTCGGCGAGGTTCTTGGCCGACTGGCCGTCGTCGTGGGCCAGCGAGAAGTTGATCGCCTCGATGCGGTCGGTGTACTCCTGGCTCTTCGAGACGTCGGAGAAGCGGCCGATGCGGTGGTTGGACTTGACGCCGAACTCCGCCTCCAGCGGCTCGATGAAGGTGTTGAACATGTCCAGCACCATGCCGCGCGAATGCTTGAGGATGTCGAGGATCTCGGTGTTGACCAGCGTCACGAAGACGATCGGCCGGCGGCCCTCGGCGTCGGCCGTGTGGTTGACCTCGCGCACCACCGGTGGGCCTTGTCCGGCGTGTCGATGAAGGGCCGGCGCACGTGGCGCGGCTTGCCGGCAAACTGCGCCAGGATCGAGTTGCCGAAGGTCTCGGCGGTGATGCCGGTGCCGTCGGAGACGAAGAACACGGTGCGGTTGGGCATGGGCGGCGCGGCCTTCGGCCGTGGGGGTGGTGCCCGGGATGATAGGGACAAACCTTAGAATCCCGGCCAGACATCCCATCCGCCACCGCCCGATGACCGCCTCCTGTCGCCCACAAGCACTCGAACAGTGCGGCAGCCGTGCGCCGGGCTTCGTCGCCGCCCTCGAGCCATGCTCGGGCCGCCACCGAGGCTGGGAGACACCGGTTTTTCAACATCACGGAGTTTTCCCATGTCCAACCCCGCACTGGCGACCGCCCTGGTCGTACCGTTCGAACAACTGAGGATGACCGACGTCGAGGCGGTCGGCGGCAAGAACGCCTCCCTCGGCGAGATGATCAGCCAGCTGGCTGCCTCCGGCGTGCGGGTGCCCGGCGGCTTCGCGACCACCGCCCACGCCTTCCGCGAGTTCCTCAAGCACGAGGGCCCGGCCCGGCGCATCGAGGAGCGCCCTGGCCACGCTCAACACCGACGACGTGCGCGCGCTGGCCGAGGCGGGTGCGCAGATCCGCCACTGGATCGAGGCGACGCCGTTTCCGCCGGCGCTCGAAGCGGCGATCCGCGCCGAGTTTGCGCGGCTGACCGAAGGCAACCCGGGGGCGTCGTTCGCGGTGCGCTCGTCGGCCACCGCCGAAGACCTGCCCGATGCCTCGTTCGCCGGCCAGCAGGAGACCTTCCTGAACGTCGTCGGCATCGAGGAGGTGCTGGCGAAGATGAAGGAGGTGTTCGCCAGCCTCTACAACGACCGCGCGATCAGCTACCGCGTGCACAAGGGCTTCGCCCACGGCGACGTGGCGCTGTCGGCCGGCGTGCAGCGCATGGTGCGTTCCGACCTCGGCGCCGCCGGCGTGATGTTCACGATCGACACCGAGAGCGGCTTCGCCGACGTGGTCTTCATCACCTCGAGCTACGGCCTCGGCGAGACGGTGGTGCAGGGCGCGGTGAACCCCGACGAGTTCTACGTGCACAAGCCGGCGCTGAAGGCCGGCAAGCTGCCGATCATCCGCCGCAACCTCGGCTCCAAGCTGATCAAGATGGAGTTCGCGCCGGCCGAGGAGAAGGCGAAGACCGGCAAACTGGTGCGCACGGTGGACACCGCGCCCGAGCAGCGCAACCGCTACTCGCTGACCGATGCCGACGTGACCGAACTGGCGAAGTACGCGCTGATCATCGAGCAGCACTACGGCCGCCCGATGGACATCGAGTGGGGCAAGGACGGCGGCGACGGAAAGCTGTACATCCTGCAGGCGCGCCCGGAGACGGTGAAGAGCCAGGCGCAGGGCAAGGTCGAGCAGCGCTACAAGCTCAAGAGCACCGGCACCGTGCTGGCCGAAGGCCGCGCGATCGGCCAGAAGATCGGCACCGGCCCCGTGCGCATCGTGCACAGCATCGCCGAGATGGACCAGGTGCAGCCCGGCGACGTGCTGGTCACCGACATGACCGACCCGAACTGGGAGCCGGTGATGAAGCGCGCCAGCGCCATCGTCACCAACCGCGGCGGGCGCACCTGCCACGCGGCGATCATCGCGCGAGCTGGGCATCCCGGCGGTGGTGGGCTGCGGTGATGCCACCGAGACGCTGAAGGACGGTGCACTCGTCACCGTGGCCTGCTCGGAAGGCGACACCGGCTACATCTACGACGGCCTGCTCGAGACCGAGGTCAGCGACGTGCAGCGCGGCGAGCTGCCGTACTGCCCGGTGAAGATCATGATGAACGTGGGCAACCCGCAGCTCGCCTTCGACTTCGCGCAGATGCCGAATTCGGGCGTGGGCCGGCGCGGCTGGAATTCATCATCAACAACAACATCGGCGTGCACCCGAAGGCGATCCTCGACTATCCGAATGTCGATGCCGACCTGAAGAAGGCCGTCGAATCGGTGGCCCGGGGCCACGCCAGCCCGCGCGCCTTCTACGTCGACAAGCTCGCCGAAGGCGTGGCCACCATCGCCGCGGCCTTCTGGCCCAAGCCAGTGATCGTGCGGCTGTCCGACTTCAAGAGCAACGAGTACAAGAAGCTGATCGGCGGTTCGCGCTACGAGCCCGAGGAAGAGAACCCGATGCTCGGCTTCCGCGGCGCCTCGCGCTACGTCAGCGAGGAGTTCGGCGAAGCCTTCGCGATGGAGTGCGAGGCGCTCAAGCGCGTGCGCAGCGACATGGGGCTGACGAACGTCGAGATCATGGTGCCGTTCGTGCGCACGCTGGGCGGGCCGAGCGCGTGGTGGGCATGCTCGCCGAGCGCGGCCTCAAGCGCGCCGCGGCCGGTGGCACCGACGGCCTGCGCGTGATCATGATGTGCGAGGTGCCGAGCAACGCCATCCTCGCCGAGCAGTTCCTCGAGCATTTCGACGGCATGTCGATCGGCTCGAACGACCTGACGCAGCTCACGCTCGGCCTCGACCGCGACTCCGGGCTGGAGTTGCTGGCCCGCGATTTCGACGAGCGCGATCCGGCGGTGAAGGCGATGATCTCGCGCGCCATCGCCGCCTGCCGCGCGGTGGGCAAGTACGTCGGCATCTGCGGCCAGGGCCCAGCGACCACCCGGACTTCGCCGACTGGCTGGCCCGCGAGGGCATCGTGTCGATCTCGCTGAATCCCGACACGGTGGTCGAGACACGGCAGCGGCTGGCCAAGCGCTAGGCGCTAGCCGGGCAGTTCGAGGTTGTCGATCAGCCGCGTGGTGCCGAGCCGCGCGGCAGCCAGCACCACCAGCGGCTCGCCGTCGGCCGGCGCGCCCAGGTCGCGCCGGCGGCGGATGGCCACGTAGTCGGGCTTCCAGCCGCGGGCGGCGAGGGCGTTCATCGCTTCGGATTCCAGCGCCGGCCAGTCTCGCCGGCCTGCGCTCACCGCAGCCTCGATGCGGCGCAGCGCCGCACTCAGCTGCACGGCCTCGGCGCGCTCGGCGGCGCTGAGGTAGCCATTGCGCGAGGACAGCGCGAGGCCATCGGCCGCGCGGCCTGTTTCGCCGCCGACGATCTCGATCGGCAGCGCGAGCTGATCGACCATGCGGCGGGTCACCATCAACTGCTGGTAGTCCTTCTTGCCGAAGACAGCCGTGCGCGGCTGCACGCAGTGGAAGAGCTTGAGCACCACCGTGCACACCCCGGTGAAGAAGCCGGGGCGGAAGTGGCCTTCGAGGATGTCGGCGAGCTCGCTCGGCGGGTGCACCTTGTAGCCCTGTGGCTCGGGGTAGAGCTCGCGCTCCGAGGGTGCGAAGACGATGTCGCAGCCGGCCGGCGCGAGCAGCTCGCAGTCACGCTCCAGCGTGCGTGGGTAGGTGTCGAAATCCTCGTGCGGCGCGAACTGCAGCCGGTTGACGAAGATGCTCGCCACCACCGGGCCGCCGCGCTGGCGCGCCAGTTCGATCAGCGACAGGTGGCCATCGTGCAGGTTGCCCATCGTCGGCACGAAGGCGGTGTGGCGCTCGCCGTCCAGGGCCTGGCGGAGTTCGGCGAGCGTGTGGATCACTTTCATGCGGGGTCTTCGCTCAGTAGCCGTGCACGGCCGGGTCGGGGAAGCTGCCGTCCTTCACTGCGGCCACGTAGGCGCGGATGGCGGCGTCGATGTTGGCGCTGCCGTCCATGAAGTTGCGCACGAAGCGCGGCAGCTTGCCGCGCGTCACGCCCAGCATGTCGTGCAGCACCAGCACTGGCCGCTGCAGCCGGGGCCGGCGCCGATGCCGATCACCGGGATGGGCAGGTTCTCGGTCAGGCGCTGGCCGAGATCGCTCGGGATCAGCTCCACCACCAGCATCGCCGCGCCTGCGTCGGCGAGTTCCTTGGCCTCGCGCAGCAGGCGTTCCGCGCCGCTCTCGTCGCGGCCCTGGATGCGGTAGCCGCCCAGCGCGTGCACCGACTGCGGCGTCAGCCCGAGGTGCGCGCACACCGGGATGCCGCGCTCGACGAGGTGGCGCACCACCGGCACCGTCCAGCCGCCGCCTTCGAGCTTGACCATGTGGGCGCCGGCCTGCATCAGCCCTGGCGGCGCTCAGCAGCGCCTGTTCGGTGCCGGTGTGGTAACTCGCAAAGGGCAGGTCGCCGACGACCCACGCCGTGCGGTTGCCGCGCGCCACGCACTGCACGTGGTAGGCCATCTCGTCGAGCGTGACCGGCAGCGTGCTGTCGCGGCCCTGCAGCGTCATGCCCAGCGAATCGCCGATCAGCAGCACGTCGACGCCTGCGTCGTCGAGCAGCCGGGCGAAGCTGGCGTCGTAGCAGGTCAGCATCGCGATCTTCTCGCCGGCGGCGCGCATCGCCGCCGGGCGGTGCAGCGTCATCGGCTTGCGCGGGGCATCGCCGGCGGCACCGGCGGCGGAGGGGTGGGATACATCTCGTTCCTCAGACCAGTCCGTCGAAGGGCAGCACGTCAACCAACTCGCCGGCCGCGACGTCGCCCTGCTCGTGGTGCAGCACCACCAGGCCGTTGGCCACGCTCATGCTGCGCAGGATGCCCGAACCCTGCGAGCCGGTGATCTCCACCTGCCAGCCGTCGCCGGAGCGCGAGACGATGCCACGCTGGTACTCGGTGCGGCCGGCCTTCTTGCGGATCGCCTGCGTGCTCGCAGCGCGCAACATCGGCAACGGCTGCGGCGAGGCGCCGCTCATCGCCAGCAGCGCATCGCGCACGAAGGCGTAGAAGGTGACCATCACCGCCACCGGGTTGCCGGGCAGGCCGAACAGGATCGCATCGTGGCCGCGGCTGGTGATGCGCCCGATGGCCATCGGGCGGCCGGGCCGCATCGCGATCTTCCAGAACAGCACGTCGCCCAGCGACTTCATCACCTGCTTGGTGTGGTCGGCCTCGCCGACGCTGACGCCGCCCGAGGTGATCACCGCATCGGCATTCTCGGCCGCGTGGCGAAAGGCCGCTTCGAGGGCCGCCGGGTCGTCGCGCACCACGCCCATGTCGATGAGATCCACGCCCAGGCGCTGCAGCATGCCCCACAGCGTGTAGCGGTTGCTGTCGTAGACGCAGCCTTCGTCGAGCGGTTCGCCGATCGAGCGCAGTTCGTCGCCGGTGGAGAAGAAGGCCACGCGCAGCCGGCGCAGCACCGGCACCTCGGCCGGCCGAGCGACGCCAGCAGGCCCAGATCGGCCGGGCGCAGCACGCGGCCGGCCTTCAGCGCGGCCTCGCCCTTGGCCAGTCTTCGCCCGCGAGGCGCCGGTTGTCGCCCGTGCGAACCACGCCCGCGGGCACGGTGATGCGCTCGCCCTCGGCCCTGGTGAACTCCTGCGGCACGACGGTATCGAGCCCCTCGGGCATCACCGCGCCGGTCATGATGCGCACGCACTGGCCGGGGCCGACGCTGCCGCTGAACTGTGCGCCGGCGAAGCCGGTGCCGGCGACCGTCAGCGCGGTGTCGCCGGTGGCGGCGAGGTCGCTGCCGCGTAGCGCGTAGCCGTCCATCGCCGAGTTGTCGTGCGAGGGCACGTTGATGGAGGAGATCACGTCGCGGGCGAGCACGCGGCCGAGCGAGGCGCGCAGCGCCAGCATCTCCACGGCCTGCACGCGCGGCACCGGGCGGGCGATGAATTCCTGCGCCTGCGCCACCGGCAGTGCATTCGGGTCATAGCCGCTGACGCACGAGGCGATCTCGCTCAGGGTCGGGGTCGTCGAAAGGGTCGTCGAACTCATGGGCGCGATGGTAGCCGCCGGCGCGCTTGCACCGGCGCGTCAGCGTTGCAGCTGCTGCAGTTCCGCGAGCGTGTTGGCGTTGAAGAAGGCGCCAGCGTCGTCGAAGAGCACCTCGACGCAGCGGTGTTGTGCCGTCCAGCGATCGATCTTGCGCTGGCCGGACTGGGTGAACTGCACCAGGCTGTCCTTCAGCGTCGCCTTCATCAGGCAGAACACCGGCTGCAACGGCGCTCGCCGTTCTCGACGGTGGCAGCCATCGCGATGTCGGCACCCTCGGCCTCCAGCGCCGCGGCCAGCCGCTCGACGAGATCGAGCGGAAAGCCCGGCGTATCGCAGGGCGCGGTGACGAGATAGGGCGTCTCGCAATGCTCGAGCCCGGCCAGGAAGCCGGCCAGCGGACCGGGGTAGTCGGGCAGGGCGTCGGGCCAGACCGGCACGCCCATGGACTCGTACTCGCCCAGGTTGCGGTTGGCGTTGACCATCACGCCGCCCACCTGCGGCTGCAGCCGCCGCAGCGCATGCATCGCCAGCGGCATGCCGTTGTGGTTCTGCAGGCCCTTGTCGACGCCGCTCATGCGGCTGCCGCGGCCGCCGGCGAGGATCAGGCCGGAGATGTCGTGTCGGGCGATGCTCATCTCAACCGCCGATGTAATGCATCTCGACGCGCCGCTGCCCGCTGCCCGTATCGGCCGCCATCGCGCCGCGCAGTTCGGAATAGCGATCGTCGCGGCCGCTCCACAGCGCGCCGATGGCCGCGGAGATCTGCGCGTCGTCGTGGCCGCTGCGCAGCAGGGCGCGCAGGTCGTGGCCGTGGTCGGCGAACAGGCACATGAACAGCTTGCCCTCGGTGGACAGCCGCGCGCGGTTGCAGTCTCGGCAGAAGGCCTGCGTGACGCTGGAGATCACGCCGACCTCGCCGCCACCGTCGCGGTAGCGCCAGCGCTGCGCGGTCTCGCCTGGCGCGCTCGCCTCGGCGGCTTCGAGCGGAAAGACCTCGCCGATGCGCTTCACCACCTCGGCCGACGGCAGCACCTCGTCCATGCGCCAGCCGTTGGTGGCGCCGACGTCCATGTACTCGATGAAGCGCAGCACCACCGCGCCGCCGAAGTTCTCGCGGAAGAAGCGCGCCATCGGCACGATCTCGTGCTCGTTGGTGCCGCGCTTGACGACCATGTTCACCTTCACCGGTCCGAGACCGACGCGCATCGCCTGCTCGATGCCGGCGAGCACGTCGGCCACCGGGAAGTCGACGTCGTTCATGCGGCGGAAGATGGTGTCGTCCAGCGCATCGAGGCTGACGGTCACGCGTTGCAGACCGGCGTCCTTCAGCGCCTGCGCCTTGCGCTCGAGCAGCGAGCCGTTGGTGGTCAGCGTCAGATCGAGCGGTGCGCCGTCCACCGTGCGCAGTTCCGACAGCATCGCGATCAGCCGCTCGAGATCCTTGCGCAGCAGCGGCTCGCCGCCGGTCAGCCGCAGCTTCTGCACGCCGTGCGCGACGAACAGGCGCGCCACGCGCGTGATCTCCTCGAAGCTCAGCAGCGACGAGTGCGGCAGGAAGCTGTAGTGCTTGTCGAACACCTCCTTCGGCATGCAGTAGCTGCAGCGGAAGTTGCACCGGTCGGTGACGGAGATGCGCAGGTCGCGCAGCGGCCGGCCGAGCCGGTCGCCGACCGGGCCGGTCGGAGGCGCGAGCCGCTCGGGGATGCGGGGATGCTGGCCGCATAGCGGTGGTCGGCCAGCGGGATGACTTTTTCGCCCATGGGCGCGGATTGTGCCTGCGCACCGCGCTGGCGCATCGGCTCACGACCCGCCGTTGGCGGGGTTCGATGGCGCTCAGTTCAGCGTGCGGAAGGTCTCGGCATCCGTCACCGGCACGGCCGGCATGGACTGCGCCGGCGACGGAGCAGCGTTCGCCGCGGGCAGGGCCGCCTCCGCCAGCGGCTGGGCCCTTCGCGCCCCGGTGAAGCGCTTGCTCCAGTAGGCGTAGCGCATGTCTTCCACGCGCACTTCGCCGCCCGTGCGCGGCGAATGGATGAACTTGCCGTCGCCGATGTAGATGCCGACGTGCGAGAAGGTGCGCTTGAGCGTGTTGAAGAACACCAGATCGCCAGGCTTGAGTTCCTCGCGGCGCACTTTGAGCAGCCCCGGCGCGCTGGCCGGTCGTCGACACGGCGCGGCAGCACCAAGCCGAGACTCATCTCGAACACATGCCGCGTGAAGCCGCTGCAATCGAACCCGTGGTCCGCGGAGTTGCCGCCGCGGCGATAGGGCACGCCGAGGAAGTTCATCGCGCTGAGCACCATGTCGGAGGCCTTGTCGCGCATGGTCTGCACGAAGGCATATTCGCTCGGCGGTACGGCGGCCGGGATCTTGTCCGGATCGCCCAGGCCCCGTTCGGCGAGCATCTGGCCGATGGGATCGGCCTTGGCGTCCGGCGCCGCCTGCGCGGACGCGCCGAGCAGCACCAAGACGGCGGCCACGGTCAGCGGGCGGAGGCGGGCGAAGGCGGACATCGCGGCGGAGCTTACGCGGTGCCGCTTCGCCGAGTCAAGGAAAAATCCAGTAATGACGGGCACTTGCGTCAATCTGTCGAAGCTTTGTAAGCGCCTGCGCTATCGTCGGCGCCTGACGAAGGAGACACCATGTTCAAGGCTCTGCTGCTGGAGAAGGACGACACCGGCTTTCGTGCCGGCATCCGCGAGGTCGACGAGGCGTCGCTGCCTGAAGGCGACGTGACCATCGCGGTCGCGCACTCGACGCTCAACTACAAGGACGGCCGGCCATCACCAACCGCGGCCCCGTGGTGCGCAAGTGGCCGATGGTGGCCGGCATCGACGGCGCCGGCGAGGTGATCGAGAGCCGTCACCCGGGCTGGAAGGCCGGCGACCGGGTCGTACTCAACGGCTGGGGCGTGGGCGAGACGCATTGGGGCTGCCTCGCGCAGCGCGCGCGGCTGAAGGGCGACTGGCTGGTGCCGCTGCCGGCGGCCTTTACCACGCGGCAGGCGATGGCGATCGGCACCGCTGGCTACACCGCGATGCTGTGCGTGATGGCGCTGGAGCGCCACGGCGTGACGCCGGGCGACGGCGAGGTGCTGGTGACCGGTGCCACGGGCGGCGTGGGCAGCGTGGCGGTGGCCTTGCTGGCCAGACTGGGCCACCGCGTGGTCGCCGCCACCGGCAAGGCCTCGGAGGCCGACACTGGCTTCCCTCGGCGCCGCGGCGGTGATCGACCGGGCCGAACTGGCGGCGCCCGGCAAGCCGCTGCAGAAGGAGCGCTGGGCGGCGGTGGTCGATGCAGTCGGCAGCCACACGCTGGCCAATGCCTGCGCGCAGACCCGCTACGGCGGCGTGGTGGCAGCCTGCGGGCTGGCGCAGGGTGGCGACTTCCCTGCCACGGTGATGCCCTTCATCCTGCGCGGCGTCACGCTGGCCGGCGTCGACAGCGTGCAAGCGCCGCTGGCGCTTCGCCGCGAAGCCCGGCAGCGCCGGCGCGCGATCTGGACATCGCCAGGCTGGAGGCCATCGCCACCGAGGTGCCGCTCGAACAAGCCATCGAACGTGCGCACGACTTGATGGCCGGCAAGGTGCGTGGCCGCATCGTGGTGAGCATCGGCTAGCGTCAGACGCTCGTAAGAGCCGGCGCATGAAATCCGCCGCCAGCGAACGACAACCAGCAGGAGACAAGCGATGACCAGCTATGCCGCGTTTCACCAGCGCTCGATCACCGACCGCGACGGCTTCTGGGCCGAGCAGGCGCAGCTGATCGACTGGCAGTCACCCTATGAGAAGGTCTGCGACTACAGCAACCCGCCGTTCGCGAAGTGGTTCGCAGGCGGCAAGACCAACCTCTGCCACAACGCGGTGGACCGCCACCTGAAGACGCGGCCCGACCAGAACGCGCTGATCTTCGTCTCCACCGAGACCGAGCAAGAGAAGGTCTACAGCTTCCGCGAACTGCACGCCGAGGTGCAGCGCATGGCGGCGATCCTGCAGGAGCTCGGCGTCAAGCAGGGCGACCGCGTGCTCGTCTACATGCCGATGATCGCCGAGGCGGCCTTCGCGATGCTGGCCTGCGCGCGCATCGGTGCGATCCACTCGGTGGTGTTCGGCGGCTTCGCCAGCGTGAGCTGGCCAGCCGCATCGACGATGCCGAGCCGACGGTGATCGTCAGCGCCGACGCCGGCATGCGCTCGGGCAAGGTGGTGGCCTACAAGCCGCTGCTCGACGAGGCGATCAAGCTGGCCGCGCACAAGCCGTCGAAGGTGCTGCTGGTCGACCGCGGCCTGAGCCCGATGGAGAAGACGGCCGGCCGCGACGTCGACTATGCGCTGCGCGAGAAGCACCTGAACACCGTGGTGCCGTGCGTGTGGGTCGACTCCACGCACCCGAGCTACACGCTCTACACCAGCGGCACGACTGGCAAGCCCAAGGGCGTGCAGCGCGACACCGGCGGCTATGCGGTGGCGCTGGCCGCGTCGATGAAGCACATCTTCTGCGGCAATGCCGGCGAGACCTATTTCTCCACCAGCGACATCGGCTGGGTGGTGGGCCACAGCTACATCATCTACGGCCCGCTGATCGCCGGCATGGCGACCATCATGTACGAGGGCCTGCCGACGCGGCCGGACGCCGGCATCTGGTGGAGCCTGGTCGAGAAGTACAAGGTGACGGTGATGTTCAGCGCGCCGACTGCCGTGCGTGTGCTGAAGAAGCAGGATCCGGCCTTCCTGACCAAGTACGACCTGTCGAGCCTGCGCGCGCTGTTCCTCGCCGGCGAACCGCTCGACGAGCCGACTGCGAAGTGGATCGCCGACAGCCTCGGCAAGCCGATCATCGACAACTACTGGCAGACGGAGACCGGCTGGCCCATCCTCACCATCGCCAACGGCGTGGAGAAGAAGCCGAGCAAGTTCGGCAGCCCCGGCGTGGCGATGTACGGCTACGACGTGCGCCTGATCGACGAGACCACCGGTGAGCAGGTCAAGGAGCCGAACCAGAAGGGCGTGGTGGCCATCGCCGGTCCGTTGCCGCCGGGCTGCATGCAGACCGTGTGGCGTGACGACGCGCGCTTCGTCAAGACCTACTGGCAGAGCATTCCGGGCCAGCAGCTCTACAGCACCTTCGACTGGGGCATCAAGGACGAAGACGGCTACTTCTTCATCCTCGGCCGCACCGACGACGTGATCAACGTCGCCGGCCACCGCCTCGGGACACGCGAGATCGAGGAGAGCATCTCCAGCCACCCGGCGGTGGCCGAGGTGGCCGTGGTCGGCGTGGCCGACCAGCTCAAGGGGCCGTGGCGATGGCCTTCGCGGTGCTGAAGGATGCGAATGCCGCCGCCGACCCGGCCGCGCGCCTGAAGCTCGAGGGCGAGGTGATGAAGACGGTGGACAGCCAGCTTGGCGCGGTGGCGCGGCCGGCGCGCATCCACTTCGTCACGCTGCTGCCGAAGACGCGCTCCGGCAAGATGCTGCGCCGCGCGATCCAGGCGGTGTGCGAACAGCGCGATCCGGGCGACCTGACGACGATGGACGATCCGACTGCGCTGCAGCAGATCCGCGACCTCGTCGCCGCGAAGTGAACGTCGCCGGCTGAGCGAGGCCCCCGCAAGGGGCCTTCTTCTTCGGCCCGACAGAGGGATCGCCGCCGGTGCCGGCGGCGACCACCATGCCCGCATGTTCCACGACGAGGACCTGCGATGGCATGCGATCTCTCAGCAATCACGCGCCGCCAATGCCTGTGGGTGGCCGCGGCAGCACTGGCGGCTGCCCCGCGCACGCGGCGCTGCCCCTGCTGCTGGCCCAGGAGGCCGAAGCGTCGATCGATCCGGCCGGCTGGCTGGTCAGCGAGAAGCTCGACGGCGTGCGCGCCGCATGGGACGGGCGGCAGCTGCGATTCCGCAGCGGGCGCGTCGTGGCGGCTCCGGCGTGGTTCCTCGCGCAACTTCCGCGCACGCCGCTGGATGGCGAACTCTGGCTGGACCGGGGAAGATTCGACGAGGTCTCCAGCCTCGTGCGGCGCGACGAACCGGACGACACCGGCTGGCGCGAGCTGCGCTACATGCTCTTCGAACTCCCGGGTGCACCCGGCTCCTTCGCCGAGCGGGCTCGGGTGCTGCGGCAAATCGCCGATGCCGCCGCGGTGCCGGGCTTGCAGGCGGTGCCGCAGCACGCGGTGCGCGACCGTGCCGCGTTGAGGCGCTGGCTCGACCTCGTGTTGGAGGAGGGCGGCGAGGGCCTGATGCTGCATCGCGCCGATGCGCCCTATCTCGTCGGCCGCAGCCCCGCGCTGCTCAAGCTGAAGCCGACGCAGGATGCCGAAGCGACCGTGCTGGCCCATCTGCCCGGCCGCGGCCGGCATGCGGGGCGCCTGGGTGCCTTGCGCGTTCGCGGCGATGACGGAGTGGTCTTCGATCTTGGCACGGGCTTCACCGACGCCGAGCGCGAGCAGCCGCCGTCACGCGGCAGCCGGGTGACCTTCGCCTATCGCGGCCGAACGCCGCAGGGCGTGCCCCGGTTTGCGAGCTTCGTGCGCAGACGGCCCGAGGATTGAGCCACCGCAAGCCCGCTGCAGGCCGCGCGCCGGGGCGATCGGCCCATTTCTAGAATGCTCCAGATCGAGGCAGCGGGAGGACGTCGGGATGAACTCGACATCGGTGGGGCGCGGCGCGGCGATGAACGCACTGCGGCGCGGGCTGGCCGCCTGGGCGGTGCTGGCGTGCGCGATCGCGTCGGCGGCACCGGCCGCCAAGGTGGATTACGAGTACTTCCTGACCGGCAGTGCGGCCGATGTCGTGCGCGCCGCGCCGCGCAGCCCGTCGACGGTGCTGCTCGGCGGCGGACCCGATGTGGACGATGCCTTCCGGTGGATGATCAACCAGTCGGGCGGTGGCGATTTCGTCGTGCTGCGTGCCACCGGAGCCGATGGCTACAACGCCTACGTCGATGGCCTGGGCACCGTCGATTCGGTCGAGACGCTGGTCGTCAAGTCGCGCAGCGCGGCGGCCGACCCTTCGTGATCGATCGCGTCGACCGGGCCGAGGCGATCTTCATCGCGGGCGGCGACCAGGCGGACTACATCAACCTCTGGAAGGGCACGCCGTTGCAGGCCGCGATCGAGCGGGCCATGGCACGCAATGTGCCGATCGGCGGCACCAGCGCCGGGCTCGCGGTGCTCGGGCAGGTCGACTTCGCCGCGCTGAACGGCACGATCGATTCGGCGCGGGCGCTGGGCAATCCGTACGACAAGCGCATCACCCTCGACCAGGGTTTCCTGACGGGGGCGGGCCTGACCGGCGTGATCGCCGATGCGCACCTCGACAGCCGCGACCGCATGGGTCGGCTCGTGACCTTCCTCGCGCGCATGGTCAATGCGGACGGTTGGCTGTCGCCTGCCGCCGCAGGCGGCATTGGGCTGGACGTGGAGACGGCGCTGGTCATCGTCAACGGCACGGCCACGCGCCTGGGCGTCGGATCGGCCTACTTCCTCAAGCCCACGATGGCGCCGACGGTGTGTGCGGCCAAGCAGCCGCTGACCTTCCGCAACGTGATGGTCGAACGGCTGTCGGGCAGCGGCAGCTTCAACCTCCCGATGTGGCGCGGCACCGGCACGACGCTCTACGACCTTTCGGCCGAGAACGGCGTGCTGTACTCGTCGCAGCCGGGCGGCAGCGTCTACTGACGCGTCAGAGCACCTCGGAGGCGAAGTCCGCGAGCCGCGAGCGTTCGCCGCGCGCGAGCGTCACGTGGCCGCTGTGCGGCCAGCCCTTGAAGCGGTCCACCGCGTAGGTCAGGCCCGAGCTGCCTTCGGTGAGATAGGGCGTGTCGATCTGCGCCAGGTTGCCGAGGCAGACGATCTTCGTGCCCGGGCCGGCGCGCGTGATCAACGTCTTCATCTGCTTGGGCGTGAGGTTCTGCGCCTCGTCGATGATGACGAATTTGTTCAGGAAGGTGCGCCCGCGCATGAAGTTCAGGCTCTTGATCTTGATCTTGCTGCGCACGAGATCGTTGGTCGCGGCGCGTCCCCACTCGCCGGCGCCGCCATCGCTGCGCGACAGCACCTCGAGGTTGTCGTCGAGCGCGCCCATCCACGGGCCCATCTTCTCTTCCTCGGTGCCGGGCAGGAAGCCGATGTCCTCGCCCACCGGCACCGTCACGCGGGTCACGATGATCTCGCTGTAGCGGCGATCGTCCATCACCTGCGAAAGCCCGGCGGCCAGCGTCATCAGCGTCTTGCCGGTGCCGGCGGTGCCGGTCAGCGTGATGAAGTCGCACTCGGGGTCCATCAGCAGGTTCAGCGCGAAGTTCTGCTCGCGGTTGCGGGCCGTCACGCCCCACACCGCATTCTTCGTGTGGGTGTATTCGCGCAGCGTGCGCAGCACCGCGGTCTTGCCGGTGATCTCGTGCACCTTGGCGTACAGCGGCGCGGCACCGGGCGCCTCGAGGTAGACGAACTGGTTGACCATCAGCGCCGGCACCATCGGCCCGCTGATGCGGTAGTAGGTGAAGCCGCCTTGCTGCCAGCTCTCCATCGTCTTGCCGTGCCGCTCCCAGAAGTCGGCCGGCAGCGGCAGCACGCCGGTGTAGAGCAGGTCGCCGTCGTCCAGCGTCTTGTCGTTGAAATAGTCCTCGGCGGGCAGGCCGAGCGCACGCGCCTTGATGCGCATGTTGATGTCCTTGGACACCAGCACGACCTCGCGGCCCGGTTGCTGCTCGCGCAGCGCCTGCACCACGCCGAGGATCTGGTTGTCGGCCTTGCCCTGCGGCAGCCCGGCCGGCAGGCTGACGTTGACGAGATTGGTCTGGAAGAACAGCTTGCCACCCGCCTCGCGGTGGCCGGTGGCACTCAGCGGCAGGCCATCGGACATACCCGACGCATCACGCTTGGGCATTGCCGCGGCCAGCGCATCGAGATCGCGGCTGACGGCGGGCGTTGCGGGCCACCTCGGTCATACCCTTCTTGTGGCCGTCGAGCTCCTCCAGCGTGATCATCGGCAGGTAGATGTCGTGCTCCTCGAAGCGGAACAGCGACGTCGGGTCGTGCATCAGCACGTTCGTGTCGAGCACGAACAGACTGGCCGGGCCGCTGCCTCGCGGCGTTCGCGGCACGCGCTGCGGCACGGGGCGCGGCGGTGTCGCGCGGGCCGGCGCGGGTGCGCTCGCCTTGGCCGCTGCCGGAGCCGCCGGCGCAGCGCCGTCGAAAAGATCCATCACCGCGGGCGTGGCGGGCTCGGCCGCGGTGCGGGCCGGGGTGTTGCGTCTGCCTGGTTTGGGCGCAGCCTGCGCTTCGAAGTCGGTGGCGGAGAGGATGGCAGCTCGTTTGGCAGGCGGCTTCGGCAGGGGCATGGAGGCAGGCGGGTCAGTGCGGCTGGAAAACAAAAAAGCCGCACAGTCGACTGTGCGGCTTTCGGTGGAGACGGGTCTCGCGACTCACGTGCATGAAATCATCATACACAAGAAGTGAGGCACATCAACCGTGGCTTCGGACGCAGTCGCAACTGCGTGCGACGGCCGGTGGATCACTTCAGCGCCTTGACGGCCTTGAGCACTTCTTCGACGTGGCCGGCCACCTTGAGGCCGCGCCATTCGGCGCGCAGCGTGCCGGTGCCATCGATCAGGAAGGTCGAGCGCTCAATGCCCTTGACCTTCTTGCCGTACATGATCTTGTTCTTGACCACGCCGAACATGTGGCAGAGCTTCTCTTCGGTATCGGCGATCAGCTCGAAGGGCAACTCGAGGTTCTGCTTGAACTTCTCGTGCGAGGCCATGTTGTCGCGCGAGACGCCGAACACCACCGCGCCGGCCTTGACGAAATCCTTGTGGTGATCGCGGAACTGCATTGCTTCCGTGGTGCAGCCGGGGGTGTTGTCCTTGGGGTAGAAGTACAGCACCACCGTCTTGCCGGCGAAGGCCTGCGGCGTGAACTTCACGCCTCCCGTGGCAAGCGCTTCAAATTCCGGTAGGGGTTTGTTGAGGGCTGGCGTCATGGAGTTATGCTGTTCGATTGCGCCCTGGCAGGCGTAGCCGCGAATTATAAGGCTTGCGCCTGCGCCGACCGAGGCGGCCCCGAGTCGCGCCCGACTCAACCCCACGTTCGAAGATGAGCGCCGCGACGACCTCGCGGCCCTCGGCCAGCAGCACGTTGTAGGTGCGGCAGGCGGCCGGTGTATCCATGGTCTCGAAGCCGATGCGGCGCGCCATCAGGGCCTTGAGCAGCGCCGGCGGCGGAAGCGCAGCCGGCTGCCGCTGCCGAAGATCACCAGCTCCGGCGACAGCGCCAGCAGGGGCTCGAAGCTGGTCTCGTTCAGCGACTCGAAGCGATCGACGGCCCAGGGCTGCACGTCGCCCTTCCAGGGCACGAGCACGCTGCTGCGGTGCTCGACGCCGCCGACGATCACGCCTTCGGGCGCGTGGCGCGTGATCGCGTTGCTTCCGTCCGGGCGTTCCGCATGCATCTTCATGGTTAAATTCTACGTTTTGCAGCGCAGCAGCGCCCCAGGAGACGCTCCGTGAAACCCATTGCCAAGTCGAGCAAGCTGGCCAATGTCTGCTACGACATCCGCGGACCCGTGCTCGACAAGGCTCGGCAGATGCAGGAAGAGGGCCACAAGATCATTCAGCTGAACATCGGCAACCTCGCCGTGTTCGGACTCGAGCCGCCCGACGAGATCGTGCAGGACATGATCCGCAACATGCCGCACACGGCGGGCTACACCGACAGCAAGGGCCTGTTCGCGCCGCGCAAGGCGGTGGTGCACTACACGCAGGAAAAGAACATCCGCGGCGTGACGGTGGACGACGTCTACCTCGGCAACGGCGCTTCGGAGCTCATCACGATGAGCCTGAATGCCATGCTCAACACCGGCGACGAGGTGCTGATCCCGGCGCCCGACTACCCGCTGTACACGGCGTCCGTGGCGCTGTCCGGTGGCACGCCGGTGCACTACCTCTGCGACGAGGCCAGCGACTGGATGCCCGACATCGAGGACATCAAGCGCAAGGTGACCAGCAACACCAAGGCCATCGTCGTCATCAACCCGAACAACCCGACCGGGGCGCTGTACCCGGAGAGCGTGCTGAAGCAGATCGTCGAGGTGGCGCGGCAGCACCAGCTGATCATCCTGGCCGACGAGATCTACGACAAGACGCTGTTCGACGGCAACGTGCACACCAGCATCGCTTCGCTGGCGGACGACGTGCTGTGCCTGACCTTCAACGGTCTGTCGAAGAACTACCGCTCCTGCGGCTACCGCGCCGGCTGGATGGTGGTGTCCGGCGAGAAGAAGCATGCGAAGGACTACATCGAGGGCCTGAACATGCTGGCCTCGATGCGGCTGTGCTCGAACACGCCGGGGCAACTGGCGATCCAGACGGCGCTCGGCGGCTACCAGAGCATCAAGGACCTCGTCGCACCGGGCGGCCGGCTGTGCAAGCAGCGTGATCTCGCCTACGAGCTGCTGATGAAGATCCCGGGCGTCAGCGTCGTCAAGCCGAAGGCGGCGCTGTACATGTTCCCCCGCCTCGACCCGAAGGTCTACCCGATCGCCGACGACCAGCAGTTCGCCTACGAGCTGCTGGCCGAGGAAAAGGTGCTGATCGTGCAGGGCACCGGCTTCAACTGGCCGACGCCCGACCACTTCCGGCTCGTCTTCCTGCCCAACGTCGACGATCTGGCCGAGGCGATCGGGCGCATCGCGCGCTTCCTCGAGCATTACCGCAAACGGCATTCCCACTGAGACTCGATATGCGACCCATCCAAGTCGGCCTGCTCGGCATCGGCACCGTCGGTGGCGGCACGTTTGCCGTCCTGCAACGCAACCAGGAAGAGATCCGCCGCCGCGCAGGGCGCGAGATCCGCATCACCATGGTGGCGGACCTCGACGTCGAGCGCGCCAGAAAGATCGTCGGTGATGCCGCGCAGGTGGTGAACGACGCGCGCCGGTGATCGCCAACCCCGACATCGACATCGTCGTCAGCTGATCGGCGGCTACGGCATCGCGAAGTCACTGGTGCTGGAAGCCATCGCCGCCGGCAAGCACGTGGTCACCGCCAACAAGGCGCTGCTGGCGGTGCATGGCAGCGAGATCTTTGCCGCCGCGCGCGAGAAGGGCGTGGTCGTCGCCTTCGAGGCGGCGGTGGCCGGCGGCATCCCGATCATCAAGGCGCTGCGCGAGGGCCTGACCGCCAACCGCATCGAATGGGTGGCCGGGATCATCAACGGCACCACCAACTTCATCCTTTCGGAGATGCGCTCCAAGGGGCTGGATTTCGGCGTGGTGCTGAAGGAAGCGCAGCGGCTGGGCTATGCCGAGGCCGATCCGACCTTCGACATCGAGGGCGTCGATGCCGCCCACAAGGCAACGATCATGAGCGCGATCGCCTTCGGCATCCCGGTGCAGTTCGACAAGGCGCATGTCGAGGGCATCACCAAGCTGCAGGCGGCCGACATCCGCTATGCGGAGCAGCTCGGCTACCGCATCAAGCTGCTGGGCATCACCAAGCGGCGCGAGAAGGGAATCGAGCTGCGGGTGCATCCCACGTTGATCCCGTCCACGCGCCTGATCGCCAACGTCGAGGGCGCGATGAATGCCGTCGTCGTGCATGGAGATGCGGTCGGCACCACGCTGTACTACGGCAAGGGCGCCGGCGCCGAGCCGACGGCTTCCGCCGTGATTGCCGACCTGGTCGACATCACCCGGCTGCACACCGCCGACCCGGACCACCGCGTGCCCTCGCTGGCCTTCCAGCCCGGCTCGATGCAGGACACGCCGATCCTGCCGATGGCGGCAGTGGTCACCTCGTTCTACCTGCGCCTGGTGGTGGCCGACAAGGCCGGCGTGCTGGCGCGCATCACCGGGATCCTCGCCGAGCACGGCATCTCGATCGATGCGGTGCTGCAGCGCGAATCCGCCGAGGGCGAGGCGCAGACCGACCTGATCATCCTGACCCACGACACCGTCGAGGGCGACATGGACAAGGCGCTGGCGCAGATGCAGTCGCTGCCGACGGTGCTGGCGCCCATCGTGCGCATCCGGAAAGAAGAGCTCAAGTGAAATACATCAGCACGCGGGGCGACCAGACGCCGCGCGGTTTTTCGGAGATCCTGCTCGAGGGCTGGCGCCGGACGGCGGCCTGTACCTGCCGACGCACTATCCGAAGGTCGATGCCGCCACGCTCAAGCGTTGGCGAGGCCTGTCGTATGCCGATCTCGCGTTCGAGATCCTGTCGCTTTACATCGACGACATCCCGGCGGCCGATCTGAAGCGCCTCGTGTCGCAGACCTACACCGAGCAGGTATTCGGCACGCGCGAGATCGTGCCGCTGAAGAAGCTCGAAGACGGCCTGTACCTGGAAGCGCTGTCCAACGGCCCGACGCTGGCCTTCAAGGACATGGCGATGCAGCTGCTCGGCGCGCTGTTCGAGTACGAGCTCGGCCGCCGCAGGCAGACGCTGAACATCCTCGGCGCGACCTCGGGCGATACCGGCAGCGCGGCCGAGTACGCGATGCGGGGCAAGAAGGGCGTCAACGTCTTCATGCTCAGCCCGTACGGGCGCATGAGCCCGTTCCAGCAGGCGCAGATGTTCAGCCTGCAGGACGCCAACATCCACAACATCGCGATCGAAGGCGTCTTCGACGACTGCCAGGACATCGTCAAGGCCGTCTCGAACGACCTCGAGTTCAAGCGCCGCTGGAAGATCGGCACCGTCAACTCGATCAACTGGGCGCGGCTGCTGGCCCAGGTCGTCTACTACTTCGCCGGCTACTTCCAGGCCACGAAGACGAACGACGAGCGCGTCAGCTTCTCGGTGCCCTCGGGCAACTTCGGCAACATCTGCGCCGGCCACGTGGCCCGCATGATGGGCCTGCCGATCCAACGCCTCGTGCTGGCCACCAACGAGAACAACGTGCTCGACGAGTTCTTCCGCACCGGCACCTACCGTGTGCGTGGCGGCGCCGAGACCTACGAGACCTCGAGCCCGTCGATGGACATCAGCAAGGCGTCGAACTTCGAGCGCTTCGTCTTCGACCTGCTCGGCCGCGATGCGGCGCGCACCAAGGCGCTGTTCGCCGACGAGATCGCGAAGAAGGGCAGCTTCACGCTGACGCCGGCCGAATTCGCCCGCGTCGCCGAGTACGGGTTCGTTTCCGGCAGCAGCACGCACGCCCACCGCCCGGCGACCATCCGCGACACCGCTCAGCGCTGCGGCACCGTGATCGATACGCACACCGCCGATGGCGTGAAGGTGGCGCGCGAGTACCGCGATGCCGGCGTGCCGATGATCGTGCTGGAGACCGCGCTGCCGGCAAAGTTCTCGGCGACGATCGTCGAGGCGCTGGGCCGTGAGCCGGGTCGCCCGGCTGCGCTGCAGGGCATCGAGCAACTCCCCAAGCGATTCAAGGTCATGCCCGTCGACGTGCAGGCGGTGAAGGACTTCATCGCCCAGAATGCCTGAATGAAGGTCATCGGCTTTTGCGGCTATTCGGGATCGGGCAAGACCACTCTGGTCGAGCAGCTCGTCTCGCGTTTCCGGCTGGCCGGCCAGCGGGTTTCGGTGGTCAAGCATGCGCACCATGAATTCGACATCGACCACCCGGGCAAGGATTCGTACCGCCACCGCGAGGCGGGCGCCTTCGAGGTGCTGATCGCTTCCGACCGCCGCCTGGCCAAGATCCGCGAATACGAGCTGCGCGCCGACCCGACGGTGCACCAGCTGCTGTCCGAGCTGTACGAGGTCGATTGGGTGCTGGTCGAAGGCTTCAAGCACGCCGATGTGCTGAAGATCGAGATCTGGCGCGCCGAGACCGGCAAGCCGGTGCAGTACCCGAACGACCCGTATGTCGTCGCCATCGCCACCGACAGCGCCGACCGCCTGCCCCAGCCCACCGGGCTGCCGCTGCTGGATCTGAACGATCCGGATGCGGTGACCGCCTTCCTGCTCGCCGACCCCGCCCGCTATGAGTACCGTTCCCCCTCGACGACGCCTTCGCCGCGGCCGCCGATGCTGACGCTGGACGAGGCGCTGGCGCGGCTGCTGAGCGCGATCCGGCCGCTGGCTGAGACCGAGAGCGTCTCGACCTTCGATGCGCTCGGCCGCGTCCTGGTCGAAGGCGTGTGCTCGGGCCTGGACGTGCCGCCGCAGGACAACACCTCGATGGACGGCTATGCGCTGCGCTGCGCCGACGTGCCGGCTGCCGGCACGCTGCTGACCGTCGCCCAGCGCATCCCGGCCGGCCACGTCGGCCAGCCGCTTCAGCCGGGCACGGCGGCGCGCATCTTCACCGGCGCGCAGGTGCCGCCGGGCGCCGATGCGGTCGTGATGCAGGAGCAGTGCGAGGCGCAGGGCGAGCAGGTGCGCATCGGCGTGGTACCGCAGACGGGCCAGTGGATCCGCCGCCGTGGCGAAGACGTGCAGCGCGGCGCCGAGGTGCTGGCGCGCGGCGCGCGGCTCACGCCGCAGGCCCTGGGCCTGGCGGCCTCCGTCGGTGCGGCCACGCTGGCCGTGTCGCGTCGGCCTCGTGTCGCGCTGTTCTCGACCGGCGACGAACTGGTGATGCCAGGCCAGATTGCGCCCGATCAGATGCCCCCTGGCGCCATCTACAACTCCAACCGCTTCACGCTGCGCGGGCTGGTCCAGGCGCTGGGCTGCGAGTGCAACGACCTCGGCATCGTGCCCGACCGGCTCGATGCCACGCGCGATGCGCTGCGCCGCGCAGCCCAGGGCAACGATCTGATCGTCACCTCGGGCGGTGTCTCCGTCGGCGAGGAAGACCATTTGCGCCCGGCCGTGCAGGCCGAAGGCCGGCTCGACCTCTGGCAGATCGCCATCAAGCCGGGCAAGCCGCTGGCCTTCGGCGAAGTTCGCCGCGCCGATGGCAGCCACGCCAGTTGGTTCATGGGCCTGCCGGGCAACCCGGTATCCAGCTACGTGACCTTCCTGCTCGCGGTGCGGCCGGTGCTGCTCGCGTTGCAAGGCGCAGACACGGCGATGCCGCGCGCGATCGAGATGCGCGCCGATTTCGACTGGCCCCGGCCCGACAGGCGCCGCGAGTTCCTGCGCGTGCGCCGCAATGCCACCGGCGGGCTCGACCTGTTCCCCAACCAGAGCTCCGGCGTGCTGACGTCGGCGGTGTGGGGCGATGGGCTGGTCGACAATCCTTCCGGGCAGGCCATCGCGAAGGGGATCGCGTCGCCTTCCTGCCCTTTGCAGAACTGCTGTCATGAAGATCCAGGTGCGCTATTTCGCCTCCATCCGCGAGGCGCTCGGTGCGGGCGAGACGCTCGAACTGCCCGAGGGCAGCAACGTGGCCGCCGCGCGCGATGCGCTGATCGCCCGAGGCGCAGCCCACGCCACCGCGCTGGCCCGCGGCCGGGCGCTGCGCAGCGCGCTGAACCAGAGCCTGTGCGAGGAGTCGGCGGCGCTGTCCGAGGGTGCCGAACTGGCCTTCTTCCCGCCGGTGACCGGAGGCTGAGATGAGTGCGCCCCGAGTCGTCATCCAGACCCAGGACTTCGACCTCGGTGCCGAGGTGGCCGCGTTGCGCGCGGCCGATCCGGGCGTCGGTGCCGTCGCGAGTTTTGTCGGCACGGTGCGCGATCGCAACGACGGCCAGGGGGTCAGCGCGATGGAGCTCGAGCACTATCCCGGCATGACCGAGAAGTCCATCGAGGCGATGATCGACGAGGCCTTCAAGCGCTTCGACATCCGCGCCGCGCGGGTCATCCACCGCGTCGGGCCGCTGCAGCCGCTCGACCAGATCGTGCTCGTCGTGGTCACCTCGGCTCACCGCGGTGCCTCGTTCCAGGCCTGCGAGTTCCTGATGGACTATCTGAAGACGCAGGCGCCGTTCTGGAAGAAGGAGACCACGCCCGAGGGCGCGCGCTGGGTCGATGCGCGGGTCAGCGACGATGCCGCGCTGGCGCGCTGGGGCATCGCCTCGGGCAACGCCGGAACCGCGGCGTGAGCACGGCGGCCGTCGGCGCGCAGGTGCTGGCGGTGGCCGCCGGTGCGGCCGTGGGCGCGCTGGCGCGCTGGGGCGCGGGCCTCTGGCTCAACGCCCGCTGGGCCGGCTTTCCGCTCGGCACGCTGGTTGTCAACTGCATCGGCGGCCTGCTGATCGGCATGGCGCTGGCTGGTTCGAGCGCAGCCCCAACGAACTGCTGCGGCTGCTGCTGGTCACCGGCTTTCTCGGCGGGCTGACCACCTTCTCGGCCTTCTCCGCCGAATCGCTGCTGATGCTTCAGCGCGGCCAGTGGGGCCTCGCGGCCGGGCACACGCTGGCGCATGTGCTGGGCGCGCTGGCCTGCGCGGCGCTCGGCTTCAAGCTGCTGGAAGCGCTGCTCGGTTGATCTGCCTCAGGGATGCCGGCGCGGCGTCCCTTGAAATGGCGGCCGGACCGCCTCAGATCGGTCGCAATCGGAGGTTATTTCCATGCGACAGGACAAGTTGACCAGCCAGTTCCAGCAGGCGCTCGCCGAGGCCCAGAGCCTCGCGGTGACCCGCGACAACCCGTACATCGAGCCGGTGCACGTGCTCGCCGCGATGCTGGCGCAGGACGACGGCCCCCGCGCCTTGCTCGAGCGCGCCGGTGTGCGCCTGCCGGCGTTGCAGACGGCGGTGGACACCACGCTGAATGGTCTTCCGAAAGTGCAGGGTGGCGAGCCGACTGGCGCGGGCCGCGACCTGATTTCGCTATTGCAGGCGGCCGAGAAGGAAGCCAGCAAGCGAGGTGACCAGTACATCGCCAGCGAGATGTTCCTGCTGGCACTCGCCGACGCCAAGACCGATCTGGCCGGCGTGGTGCGCGGCCACGGCCTCACGCGCAAGGGCCTGGAAGCGGCCATCGAGGCGGTGCGCGGTGGCCAGAAGGTCGATTCGCCCGAGGCCGAAGGCCAGCGCGAGGCGTTGAAGAAATACACGCTCGACCTCACCGAGCGCGCCCGTCTGGGCAAGCTCGACCCGGTGATCGGCCGCGACGACGAGATCCGCCGCGCCATCCAGGTGCTGCAGCGGCGCACCAAGAACAACCCGGTGCTGATCGGCGAGCCGGGCGTGGGCAAGACGGCCATCGTCGAAGGCCACGGCGCAGCGCATCGTCGCCGGCGAGGTGCCCGATTCGCTCAAGGGCAAGCGGGTGCTGGTGCTCGACATGGCGCTGCTGCTGGCCGGCGCCAAGTACCGCGGTGAATTCGAGGAGCGGCTGAAGAACGTCCTGAAGGAACTCTCGCAAGACGCCGGCCAGACCATCGTCTTCATCGACGAGCTGCACACCATGGTCGGCGCCGGCAAGGCCGAGGGCGCGATGGACGCTGGCAACATGCTCAAGCCGGCGCTGGCCCGCGGCGAGCTGCACTGCATCGGCGCGACCACGCTCGACGAATACCGCAAGTACATCGAGAAGGACGCCGCGCTCGAGCGCCGCTTCCAGAAGATCCTCGTCGGCGAGCCGACCGTGGAGGCGACCATCGCCATCCTGCGCGGCCTGCAGGAGAAGTACGAGAAGCATCACAACGTCGACATCACCGATCCGGCGATCGTTGCTGCGGCTGAACTGAGCCACCGCTACATCACCGACCGCTTCCTGCCCGACAAGGCGATCGACCTGATCGACGAGGCCGCTGCCAAGATCAAGATCGAACTGGATTCGAAGCCCGAGGCGTTGGACAGGCTCGACCGTCGGATGATCCAGCTGAAGATCGAGCGCGAGGCGGTCAAGCGCGAGAAGGACGAGGCGTCGATGAAGCGCCTGGAGTTGATCTCCGGCGAAATCGAGCGGCTCGAACGCGAATACGCCGACCTGGAGGAAATCTGGAAGGCGGAGAAGGCCACTTCGCAGACGTCAGGGCAGGTGCGCGATGAGATCGACGCGGTCAAGCACCAGATCGAGGAACTGAAGCGCAAGGGCAACTTCGACAAGGTGGCCGAGCTGCAGTACGGCAAGCTGCCCGAGCTGGAGAAGAAGCTCAAGGACGCTCAGGCCAAGGAGGCCGGCAAGAAGGGCGGCGGCAAGCCGCAGCTGCTGCGCACGATGGTCGGCGCCGAGGAGATCGCCGAGGTGGTGGCGCGGGCCACCGGCATCCCGGTGTCCAAGCTGATGCAGGGCGAGCGCGACAAGCTGCTGCAGATGGAAGGCAAGCTGCACGAGCGCGTGGTCGGGCAGGACGAGGCGATCGTCGCGGTGGCCAATGCGATCCGCCGCGCGCGCTCGGGCCTGTCCGACCCGAACCGGCCGACCGGCTCGTTCCTTTTCCTCGGCCCGACGGGCGTCGGCAAGACCGAGCTGTGCAAGGCGCTGGCGGCGTTCCTGTTCGACAGCGAGGAGCACCTGATCCGGCTGGACATGAGCGAGTTCATGGAGAAGCATTCGGTGGCGCGGCTGATCGGCGCGCCGCCGGGCTACGTGGGCTACGACGAGGGCGGCTACCTGACGGAGGCGGTGCGCCGCAAGCCGTACAGCGTGCTGCTGCTCGACGAGGTCGAGAAGGCGCACCCGGACGTCTTCAACGTGCTGTTGCAGGTGCTCGATGATGGCCGGCTGACCGATGGCCAGGGCCGCACGGTGGACTTCAAGAACACCGTGATCGTGATGACCAGCAACCTCGGCTCGCACCTGATCATGCAGATGGCCGGGCAGCCGGGCGAGCAGATCCGCGATGCGGTGTGGGGCGAGGTCAAGCAGCACTTCCGGCCGGAGTTCCTCAACCGAATCGACGAAGCGGTGGTGTTCCACGCGCTCGACCCAGGCCAACATCGAATCG
Organism: Piscinibacter aquaticus; assembly: GCA_007994965.1. GTDB lineage: Bacteria > Pseudomonadota > Gammaproteobacteria > Burkholderiales > Burkholderiaceae_C > Piscinibacter > Piscinibacter aquaticus. The sequence continues at coordinate 1,611,218 of VOPW01000001.1, forward strand.
ATCGCGAAGATCCAGCTCAAGGTTCTGGAGGCGCGGCTCGAGAAGATGGAGATGAAGCTCGACGTCTCGCCGGCGGCGCTGGCCGAGATCGCCAAGGCGGGCTTCGACCCGGTGTTCGGCGCGCGGCCGCTGAAGCGGGCGATCCAGCAGAAGATCGAGAACCCGGTCGCCAAGCTGATCCTCGAAGGCCGCTTCGGCCCGAAGGACGTGATCCCGGTCGACGTGGAAGAGGGCGAGTTCCGCTTCGGCCGCGTGGTCCACTGACAACGCTGAAGGCGTTGCGGCGCAGGCTCACATCGCGCGCGATGTGAAGGCGCCATGCGCCGGCAGAAGCCACGCGCACGGCCGCCCGCTCAGGCGGGCGGCGCGGGCTCGTCGAAGATCGCATCCATGCGCTGCACCTGCAGGCGGGCCAGCGTCAGGTTGGCGTGCGTCTTGTCGAGCACGGCATGCAGCGCGAGGCCCGGGTGCTTGGGCACCGCGCGCAGCAGCAGGTGGTGCGCGCCGAGCGTGATCGCGGCATCGGGAATCGCATGGCCGAGCCCCATCGCGCGGCAGGTGCCGGCGATCGATGCGAGCAATTCGGTGCCGTGGCCGGCGAGGTCGTCGGCGCCTGGGCTGGCGCCGGCATGGGCCAGTGGCCGGCCGCTGGACAGCTCGAAGACGCAGCAGCTGACCATGCCGGTGAGTTCGGCGAGCTGGTGCACGTAGCGATCCAGGAGGGTCTCTGCCGCCGCCGGTGCCGCCGGGCGCTGGCGCGAGGTCGGCACGGCCGGCATCGGGCGCATCGCGAGCGGGGCGGCCGGCGCTGCGACGGCCGGCTCGTTGATGCGCGGAAAGGCCGGCGTCCGCGCCGCAGGCGCGGGCTCGCTGCGCGAGGGCCACTGATCGCGGATGCGCGCCAGCGTGCCGTTGATGAAGCCCCGCAGGCATCGGCCGGCCGCGTAACCTGCGGGGTGGTGCGCACGTCGACCGCGGTGCCGCTGCCCAGCTCGGCGGCGACCGCGGCCACGGTGCTCGCGCCGGTGAGCGGCAGCACGAGGAGATGCCGGTTGGTCCAGCCGCCGGACAGGATGTCGGTGTGCATCGGCTTGAAGGCGGCTTCGAGCGCATGGTTGGGCAAGTCGCCGACCATGATCACCGCGAGGCGGCTGTTGGCCATCAGCGTGCGCGCGAGATCGTGGCGCGACACCGTATCGGCCTCCACCTCGGTGGAAAACATCAGCAGCCGCGTGCCGTCGGTGGTCGGCAACTCGACGAACTCCAGCGTGGCCAGCGCGGTGCCGTAGCCCTGGCGGCGGATGTGCAGCTTCTGCACCAAGCGCTTGCTCGCCGCGGCGATGCCGGCCAGCAGCCGGCGCGACGAAGTCGTGCCGACGTCGTGCACGGCGATGTAGTCGGGATGCAGATGATCGATCTGCTGCTGAAGTGCCTCGGCAGGCGCGCAGGACACGAACAGTTCGCGTTCGCCGGGGCCGACCTGCCGGCCAATCTCGCGGCTGTCCGGATCGCGCTCGTCATCGGACTCGCGCATCACCTGGGTGGCGAGTGCCGTCTGCGCACGCGTGGCTTGCCAAGCCTCCGGGGTGTCGGGCGCGTTGCCGAGCGGGCTGGTACTGAGGCTCATGAATCGCGTCCCTGTACGGCTTGGTGAGGGGAGTGTAAGCGTCTGTATGTGCGCTGCGGCCTTTTCGGTCGCCGGGCGCCATCGTGGCGTGGATGTTTTCACGCTGCTGTCGCATGCACCCATCCCTAGGGCGGCGAAGGGGCCTCGATAGAATGCGTCGTCCTTCACGAAGTGTTTCATGAATCCTTCTGAACCCAGCGCCACGGATCCCGTCGTCATCGTTGGTGCGGGGCTCGCCGGTCTGACCGTCGCCTTGCATCTGGCCAAGACGCAGCCGGTGATCGTGCTGGCCAAGCGCGAACTGAACGAGGGTGCGACGGCCTGGGCCCAGGGTGGCATCGTCGGCGTGCTGGGCAACGACGACAGCATCGAGTCGCACGTGCGCGACACGCAGGAAGCGGGCGCCGGCCTGGTGGAGGAACACACCGCTCGCTTCATCGCGCAGAACAGCGCCGAGGCGGTGGAGTGGCTGGTCGATCGCGGCGTGCCGTTCTCGCCCGACCCCGAAGGCCCGCTCGGCCTGCACTTGACGCGCGAAGGCGGCCACGCGGTGCGCCGCATCGCCCACGCGGCCGACGCCACCGGCAAGGCCATCCACGACGTCCTGCTCGACGAAGTGAAGCGCCATCCGAACATCATGCTGCGCGAGCGCTGGATGGCGCTCGATCTCATCACCAGCCGGCACCTCAAGCGCGACGAGCAGCCGCGCTGCTATGGCATCTACGCGCTCGACATCGACCGCCAGCGCGTCGAGACGCTGCCGGCGCGCGCGGTGGTGCTGGCGACCGGCGGCGCCGGCAAGGTCTACCGCTACACGACCAACCCCGACACCTCCACCGGAGACGGCATCGCGATGGCGTGGCGGGCCGGCTGCCGGGTCGGCAACATGGAGTTCATCCAGTTCCACCCGACCTGCCTGTACCACCCGCAGGAGCGCAGCTTCCTGATCACCGAGGCGCTGCGCGGTGAGGGCGGCCAGCTCAAGCTGCCGGACGGCACGCGCTTCATGCCGGCGCACGACGAGCGCGCCGAGCTGGCGCCGCGCGACATCGTCGCCCGCGCGATCGACTTCGAGATGAAGAAGCACGGCCTGGACTACGTGCTGCTCGACGCCACGCACCTCGGCGAGGCTTTCCTGAAGGAGCACTTCCCGACCATCCACGCGCGCTGCCCGGCGCTGGGCATCGACATCGCGCGCCAGCCGATCCCCGTGGTGCCGGCGGCGCACTACACCTGCGGCGGCGTGGTCACCGATCTGCAGGGCCGCACCGACGTGCCGGGCTTGTACGCCGTTGGCGAGACCACCTACACCGGGTTGCACGGCGCCAACCGGCTGGCCAGCAACTCGCTGCTGGAATGCGTGGTGCTTGGGCGCAGCTGTGCGGAGAACATTCTCGAGCGGCCGGCAGCCGAGCTGCCGCCGCTGCCGGCCTGGGACGAAAGCCAGGTCGAGAACGCCGACGAGCAGGTGGTCATCGCCCACAACTGGGACGAGCTGCGCCTCTTGATGTGGAACTACGTCGGCATCGTGCGCACCACGAAGCGGCTGGAGCGGGCGCTGCACCGCATCAAGCTGCTCAAGAGCGAGATCGACGACTACTACGCCAATTTCCGCGTCAACCGCGATCTGCTCGAGCTGCGCAACTTTGGTCGATTGCGCCGAGCTGATCGTGCGCTCGGCCCTGATGCGCCACGAGAGCCGCGGCCTGCACTACAGCCGCGATTTCCCGAACACGCTGCCGGTCAGCTTCCCGACCGTGCTGGTGCGCCGGGCGCGCAGCGGTGCCAAGCCCAAGGTCTACGGGCTGAGCGGCTGATCCGCGGTATACTCGCAGGCTTTCCCTTGCCACACCCGGGATCGACGCTTCGGGGTGGCTTCCATTCACGGAACCCAAGAGGAGTTTCAATGCGTCACTATGAGATCGTTCTGCTGATCCATCCGGATCAAAGCGAACAGGTTCCGGCCATGCTGGAGCGCTACAAGGGCTTTGGTCACCGCCGCCGGCGGCAAGGTCCACCGTGTCGAGGACTGGGGCCGCCGTCAGCTGGCCTACATGATCCAGAAGCTCGCCAAGGCGCACTACCTGTGCCTGAACATCGAGTGCAGCAAGGAAACCCTGGCTGAGCTCGAGACCGGCTTCCGCTTCAACGACGCCGTGCTGCGTCACCTGACCGTGGTGAAGGCCCAGGCCGAGACCACCCCGTCGGTGATGATGAAGATGGTCGAGAAGGAAGAGTCCCGCAAGGCTTCGCAGGAGTCGGCTGCCTGAACAGGCTGATGCTGACGGCCACGCTGGTCGAACGCGCCGCACTTCGCTACACCCCCGCCGGTCTGCCGGCCCTCGATTTCAGCCTCCGGCACGAATCGCAGGTCACGCAGGACGGGCAGCCCAGGAAGGTCTCGGTGGAAATCCGGGCCCGGGCGATCGGGGAGATCACGCGAACGGTGAGCGCACTCGAACTCGGCAGCGAGCACGGCTTTGCCGGCTTTCTTGCCTCCCAGCGCAACGGCCGCGGCGTCGTCTTTCACGTGACCGAACTCGACTGACACACGTTCAATCCGGATAGATCAGAAAGAGGTACACCATGCCCCCGCCCCGTGGTAAAGGCCGGTTCTCCAAGGACCGCAAACCCAAGCGCAACCAGCAATCGCTGCTGTTCCGCCGCAAGCGCTTCTGCCGCTTCACCGTCACCGGCGTCAAGGAAATCGACTACAAGGATGTCGATACGCTGCGCGACTTCATCAGCGAGAACGGCAAGATCACGCCCGCCCGCCTGACCGGCACGCGCGCGTTCTTCCAGCGCCAGCTGACCACCTGCATCAAGCGCGCTCGCTTCCTGGCCCTGCTGCCGTACAGCGACCAGCACAAGGTCTAAAGGAGCCACGACATGCAAGTGATCCTGCTCGAAAAGGTGCAGAACCTCGGCAACCTCGGCGACGTGGTCAAGGTGAAGGACGGCTACGCCCGCAACTTCCTGATCCCGACCAAGGCCGCCCGCCGCGCCACCGAAGCCGCCATCAAGGAGTTCGAGGCCAAGCGCGCCGAGCTCGAGAAGGCTGCCGCCGAGAAGTTCGCCGCCGCCCAGGCGCTGGCCGAGAAGATGAACGGCCGCACCGTGCACATCACGCAGAAGGCGGGTGTGGATGGCCGTCTGTTCGGCTCGGTGACCAACCACGACATCGCCGAAGCGCTGACGCGCATCGACTTCAAGGTGGCCAAGGCCCAGGTGCGCATGCCCAACGGTCCGCTGAAGACCGTCGGCGAGCACACCGTGACCGTGGTGCCGCACACCGACGTCGTTGCGGAAGTCAAGGTTGTCGTGATCGGCGAAACCGACTAAGGTAGCCATCGCGACCGCTCCAGGGCCGGCTCATGCCGGCCCTTGTCTTTGGGGCGACGCGTTTTCACAGGTTGTCCCGCGCTGTCCCCGCTTCGCTCACCGGCTGTCCACAGGGTTGCCCACAAGCATGTCCAAGGTCTTCGAGTCTCCCGAATCGAATCCGCCGGTGCGCGATGAAGAAGTCGCCCGGCTGCGCGTGCCGCCGCACTCGATCGAGGCGGAGCAGAGCGTGCTCGGCGGTCTGCTGCTCGACAACAGCGCCTGGGATCGCGCCGGCGACCTGCTGACCGACAGCGACTTCTATCGTTGGGAACACCGGCACATCTACGCGGCGATCGGCACGCTGATCAACGCGACGCGGCCCGCCGACGTCATCACCGTTTTCGAGCAGCTGCAAAGCCTCGGCAAGGCCGAGGAGTGCGGCGGGCTGGTCTACCTCAATGCGCTGGCGCAGAGCGTGCCGAGCGCGGCCAATTTGCGGCGTTATGCGGAGATCGTCCGCGAGCGCGCGATCCTGCGCAAGCTGGTTGCCACCTCGGATGAGATCGCCACCGCGGCCTTCAACCCGCAGGGCCGCCGGTGAACGAGATCCTCGATGAGGCCGAGGGCAAGATCTTCCGCATCGGCGAGGAGGGCTCGCGCTCGAAGCAGGGCTTCCAGAGCATGGATCAGCTGGTGGTACAGCTGATCGACCGCGTCAACGAACTGCACGAGAACGGCGCCGAAGACGTGACCGGCGTGCGCACCGGCTTCTACGACCTCGACAAGATGACCGCCGGCCTGCAGCCCGGCGACCTGATCATCCTGGCCGCGCGCCCGTCGATGGGCAAGACCGCCTTCGCGCTGAACATCGGCGAGCACGTGGCCGCGAACGAAGGCCTGCCGGTGGTGGTGTTCTCGATGGAAATGGGTGCGGCGCAGCTGGCATTGCGGATGGTCGGCTCGCTCGGCCGCATCGACCAGAGCAACCTGCGTACCGGCCGGCTGCGCGACGACGAGTGGGGGCGGCTGTCGGAGGCCGTCGAGAAGCTCGGCAAGGTCAGCATGTACATCGACGAGAGCCCCGGCCTCACGCCCAGCGAAGTGCGAGCGCGGGCGCGGCGCCGAGGCGCGGCAGTGCGGCCAGCTCGGCCTGATCATCGTCGACTACCTGCAGCTGATGAGCGGCAGCGGCGGCACCAGCGAGGAGAACCGCGCCACCGTGATCGGCGAGATCTCGCGTGGCCTGAAGTCGCTGGCCAAGGAACTGAAGTGCCCGGTGATCGCGCTGTCGCAGCTGAACCGCTCGGTCGAGACCCGCACCGACAAGCGGCCGATGATGAGCGACCTGCGCGAGTCGGGCGCCATCGAGCAGGACGCGGACGTGATCATGTTCATCTACCGCGACGAGTACTACACCAAGGAAGCGTGCAAGGAACCGGGCGTGGCCGAGATCATCATCGGCAAGCAGCGCAACGGCCCGACCGGCACGGTGAAGCTCACCTTCCTGAAGCCGCTGACCAAGTTCGACAACCTCGCCCCCGGCATGGCGAGCTCCGACGACTACTGAGCTTCCCGATGCGCAAGTGGCGCAGACTGTATATATTTACAGTATGCGCCACGCCCGCCGCATCGCCATCGTTCCCGCCGACGCCGCCGCGCCCAAGGGCCGCGGCACGACCTGGGCGCTCGAGCACCGCTTCAGCAGCCAGCACGCCGAACCGTGGGACGACGGCTGGGGCACGCTCGACCAGCAGGCACACGAGGTCGAGGTGCCGCCCGAGACGCGCATCATCGAGGAGCAAATCAAGTCCATCCTCACGAGCAACGACTCGCCGGACATCGCCTTCGATCTCTCGATCAATCCGTACCGCGGCTGCGAACACGGGTGCGTCTACTGCTTCGCACGGCCGACGCACAGCTACCTGAACCTCTCGCCGGGCATCGATTTCGAGTCGCGCATCGTCGCCAAGGTCAATGCCGCACAGCGGCTGCGTGAGGCGCTGGCCCACCGCGGCTACGAGCCGCTGATGCTCAACATCGGCTCGGCCACCGATGCCTACCAGCCGGCCGAGCGCAAGCTGCGCATCACACGATCGGTGATCGAGGTCCTCAGCGAGTGCGACCACCCCTTCTCGCTGGTCACCAAGTCTTCCGGCGTCGAACGCGATCTCGACCTGATCGCGCCGATGGCGGCGAAGCGGCTGGCGGCGGTGTATGTCTCCGTCACCACGCTCGATCCGTCGCTGGCCCGCATTCTCGAGCCGCGGGCGGCCTCGCCGCAGCGCCGCCTGCGGACCATCCGCACGCTCAGCGATGCGGGCGTTCCGGTCGGCGTGAGCGTCTCGCCGGTGATTCCCTTCGTCAACGAACCGGAGCTCGAGCGCATCCTGGAAGCGGCCGCCGATGCCGGCGCGCGCACGGCCTTCTCGATCGTGCTGCGCCTGCCCTGGGAGGTGAACCCGATCTTCCAGGACTGGTTGCAGCGACACTACCCGCTGCGTGCCGAGCGGGTGATGGCCCGCGTGCGCGAGATGCGCGGCGGCCGCGACTACGACGCGCGCTTCGGCAGCCGCATGACGGGCGAGGGCGTCTGGGCGAAGCTGCTGCGTCAGCGCTTCGAGAAGGCCTGCGCCCGGCTCGGCCTCAATGCCGAGCGCCATCCGCTCGATCTCACGCAGTTCCGTCCGCCGCACGAAGCGGCGCCATCGCTGCAGGCTTCTCTGTTCTAGCTGTTGAGTTCCAAGAGGTTGCTCACGGCCGGGATGCGGGTCATGGGCGGCTGGCGGTTCAGGGCGGAGTGTGGCCGATGCCAGTTGTAGCGGTGCAGGAAGGGCTGCAGAGCGGCCTCGCGCTGCGCTGAGCTGACGTAGGGCTGGGCATAGGCCCACTCGCGCAAGCTGGTCTGGACGAAGCGCTCGGCCTTGCCGTTGGTCTTGGGGGTGTAGGGCCGAGTCTTGATGTGCCGGATGCCGAGTTCGTCGCAGGCAGCCTTGAAGGTGTTCTTGTAGCCCGTGCCGTTGTCTGTCATCACGCGCTCGATGCGCACGCCCAGGCTGGCGTAGTAGGCCACCGCTTGGCGCAGGAACTGCACGCAGCTATCGGTCGTCTCGTCGGGCAGCACCTGCGCGAACGACACACGCGAGTGGTCATCGATCGCCGGGTGAACCATCTGCCAGCCGATGCCGCGCTTGGTCGTGCGTCTGTCGCCGGTGATGCGGTGGCCGATGCCATCGATGTGCATGAGCTTCTTGGTATCCAGGTGCAGCAGCTCGCCTGCAGCTGCGCGCTCGTAGCGCACCACGGGCTGCGGCGGCTCCAGCGACTTCAGTCGGGACAGTCCCAATCGTTTCATGCAACGGCTGACCGTCGCCACACCGCAGCCGGCCTGCTCGGCGATTCGCCATAGCGGCCAGCGGCGGCGCCGTAGATCCTCCAGCTGCGCTTGCTTTTGGGCCGTCAGCGCTCGTGGGCTGCGCTTCGGACGAGAACTGCGATCGGCCGGGCCTGCCGCACCTTCCGCCTTGAAGCGGGCCAGCCACTTGAAGCCGGTGCGCTTGCTCACGCCTGCCGCCTCACTCGCGGCGGACATCGTCCAACCCTCGTTCAGCACTCTGCTGACCAGCAGGGCTCGACCTTTGGCAGTCAATCTCGCATGCTTGTGGCTGTTCATCCGTTCTCCTGTCCAGGTTGCGGGAGGTCTCGACAACCCCAGCTTCCCAAATCAGGAACGGATGAACAACCTATCGGAACATCACATCTAGCGCGCGGCTAGGGCGCGCGGCAGGGCGCGAACAGATCGAGCTCGGCGCGGTATTCACTGGTGCGGATGCCCAGGTCACCGGCGACGCTGTGGAACAGGTGGTCGTGGCTGAGCGGCTGGTCGCGCTGCGCCGCGAGGCACTGCGTGCGCTGCGCCGACGGTGTCCAGACGACCAGCGGCACGTGCTTCTGCTCGCGTGGCGCCACGCCATAGGGCAGGCCGTGCAGGTACAGACCCTTCTCGCCGAGCGACTCGCCGTGGTCGGAGACGTACAGCATCGTCGGTTCGAAGGCCGTGCGCTGGCGTCGCAGCCAGTCGATCGCACCGGCCAGCACCCGGTCGGTGTAGACGATCGAATTGTCGTAGGCATTGCCCACCGCCTGCACGTCGCACTGCTGCAGCGCATTGGATTCGCACTCGGGCTGGAACGGCTTGCCGTCGGGCGGTGAGCGCCGCCAGTAGGCGGGCCCGTGGCTGCCCATCTGGTGCAGCACCAGCAGCACGCCGCGTGCGCGCCGATCGGCCGGGAGCGCCGCGAGCCGGGCATCGAGGCCGTGCAGCAAGGCCTCGTCGAGGCATTCGCCGTCGCTGCACAGGGCCGCTGGCGCACGCTCCGCCGCATGGACCTTCGGCACGCGTTCGCACAGACCCTTGCAGCCCGACTGGTTGTCGATCCACAGCACGGCCGGGCCGGCGCGCTGCGCCAGATCGAGCAGGTTCTCGTGATCCTGCGTGCGCGCAGCAAAGCCTTCGCGCCCCAGGTGCGAGAACATGCAGGGCAGCGACGCGGCCGTGCTGGTGCCGCAGGCGGTCACGTCGCGGAAGCTGACCACGTCCAGCGCCGCGAGCCGCGGATTGGTGGGCCGCGCATAGCCGTTGAGCGAGAAGCGGTCGCCGCGTGCCGTCTCGCCGACCACCAGCATGAACAGCGGCGGGCGCGATCCCGCCGCCGGCGGCATCAAGCGCGCATCGAGTCCGATCGGCGCGGGCGGGCCGCTCGGGCTGGCTTGCGCTGGTGCACCAGTGCGCCGATCGACCAGAAGGCGTTGAGCGGGCTGATCTGGTAGCGGATCTGCTTGTGGTTGCGCATCGTCGACGACAGGTCGGCAAACAGCGCGAAGAGCAATGCCGCGAGCACGCCGACGCCCGCCGCAAAGCCGAGCAGATTGCGGCCGGCCTGCGCGCGCCACCCGGCACGCTGCAACGGCTGCCGCAGCAGCCACAGCAGCGGCAGGCCGGCGATCAGCAGGAAGCTGGCGAGCAGGCGGAGGTTGAGCAGGTCACGCGCCTCGGTGACGTTGGTCTGCACGACGTTGGTCATCATCGTCGGGTCGATGACCACGCCATAGCTGCCCATGAAGTGCGCGCAGGCCGCCGCGCTGACGAGGAAGAAGGCAATCGCCGGCTTGATGGCCCGGCGCCACGCCAGCAGCGCCAGCAGCGCGAAGGTCAGCGCGGCGACCATCGCCGCGAAACCGGCGGCAAACACCACGCCGCGGCTGCCCGCGTTCTCGGGCAGGGCCAGCAGCGAGCGCCACAGCGGCCAGTTGCCGGCGGTCGCCAGCCAGACGCTGGCCAGCATGGCCAGCGTGAGCGGATTCCAGGTGCCCGAAGCGCGGGCCGCAGTCTTGTCTTGCATGACCGAAATGCTGCCATGGCCGGCTTTCGCCGGGGTTAAGCCCCGGTGCGCCGCGGGATGTTCAGTGCCTCAGCGTGAGGGCGCCTGCGCTGCGTCCTGCCGCGGTGCCCAGCGCCACCTGCGTGCCGCGTGTGCAGAAGCGCTGGCGCAGGCCGCTGATCTCGGTCTGCAGGTCGGCGCTGTCGGCGATCTTGGCGCGGTGCCGGTTCAGCACCAGCCCGGCCGTCTCGAGCAGCTTGGCATTCAGCGTCTGCGAGCCGAGTTCGAGCAGCGTGCGCACGGTGATCTCCGGCGCGCCGTTCAGGCTGTGCGTCATCGCCTTCTCGGCCGAGGTGGTGATCGCGGTGGGCGGCGCGGACCAGCGCTTCGAACGGCGGATGCGGCGCGGCGGCGAGTGCCAGCATGTCGGCCGATGCCTTCGACGCGCAGAAGCGCTTGGCCACGTCGGTGATCCAGGCGTCGCCGTCGGGCAGTTCGATCTCGGTGCCGGTGACGCGCGCCAGCGCAGCGATCAGGTTGGCAGCCGCCTCGAAGTCGAAGTCCTCGTCACGGATCTGCCGCGCCAGCACACGCGTGGCGTTCACCGCGACACCCGTCTGCCGCTCGACCAGCCCCTGCAGGATGCGCGCGGTCTCCAGCAGCCGGCGCAGCCGGGCGCTGTCCGGCCGCTTCTCGACGGCGCGCTCCAGGTGGCCGATCGCGCGTGCGAAGGCCTTGGTGTCACGCTTGTCGGTGTGCAGGAAGGTCAGCAGCACGAGGCTCTGGCAGTCGAACATCTTGGAGCTCAGGCCGATGCGCACGGTGCGCTCCAGCGCATCGGTGGCTTCCTCGGCACGGCCCATGTAGAAGGCCAGCATGCCCTGCTTCTGCAGCCGGGAGACGCTGGCCGGCGTGAGTTCGGTGGCGGTGCGATAGGTTTCCAGCGCGGCGGCCATGTCACCTTGCTCGACCTGCACGCGGCCCATCACGTCGTAGGCATCGGCATAGGTCGGCTGCTCGCCGATCAGGCTCTCCAGGGTGCGCGTGGCCTGCTGCAGCTGGCCGGACTCCAGCTCGACGCGGGCGATGCCCAGCTTCGCCCAGGGCGCGGCACGGGCCTCGCGCACGGCCTCGTACAGGGAACGCGCCTTTTCGAGCTCGTTCAGGCGCACATAGAGCTCGGCGCCGACACGTGCGGCATACAGCCAGTACTCGCCGCGTTGCTCGAAGCGCTCCTGGCACAGCTGCGCGGCGGTGGCGAAGTCCTCCCCGGCGATCGCCTCGAAGATCGGCCCGAGCACCTTCTTGCGGTGGCGCGCCTGCAGCACGCGCTGCTCCAGCGCGGCGGCGGTGTGGGGCTTGAGCAGGTAGCTGTCGAGCGCGGCTTCGGCCGCCTCGGCGACCTTGGTGTACGAGGCCTCGCCGGTCACCATCACGAAGACGGTGGCGTAGGGCAGCAGGTTGGAGCGGCGCAGGTCGTCGAGCAGGTCCTGGCCCGACATCGCGGAGTGGTCGAAGTGGTAGTCGCACAGCACCACGTCGAAGGTGCGGCCCTCGAGCAGGCGACGCGCATCGACGGCCCGGCTGGCATAAGCCACGTGCCCGACACCCATGTCACGCAGCATCCCGGCGAGGATGCTGCGGGAGGTCATGTTGCCGTCGATGACGAGCGCGCGGCAGTCGCCGATGTCGGGATACAGCTGGCGTGCCATGCGGGGTGACGGCCGATGAAGAGTCTGGACATCTCCTTATCGGCCGTTCCCGCGCCCGCTGAAGGGCTTACTTGAACAGGTCCTTCACGCGATCCGTCCAGCTCTTGGCATTCGGCGAATGCTTGTCGCCGCCCTTGCGGAAGGATTCGTCGAGTTCCTTCAGCAGCTTGCGCTGGTGCTCGGTGAGCTTGATCGGCGTTTCCACCTGCACGTGGCAGTAGAGGTCGCCGGGGTAGCTGGAGCGCACGCCCTTGATGCCCTTGCCGCGCAGGCGGAAGGTCTTGCCGTGCTGCGTGCCCTCGGGCAGTTCGATCTCCGCCTTGCCGCCGAGCGTCGGCACTTCGATCGAGCCTCCGAGCGCCGCCGTGGTCAGGCTCACCGGCACCGTGCAGTGCAGGTCGTCGCCGTCGCGCTCGAAGATGTCGTGCTGCTTGACGCGGATCTCGATGTACAGGTCGCCCGGCGGGCCGCCGTTGGTGCCCGGCTCGCCATTGCCGCTGGAGCGGATGCGCATGCCCTCGCCGATGCCGGCGGGGATCTTCACCTCCAGCGTCTTGGTCTTCTTGATGCGGCCCTGGCCGCTGCAGGTGGTGCAGGGGTCGGGAATGATCTTGCCGCTGCCGTGGCAGTGCGGGCAGGTCTGCTGGATGCTGAAGAAGCCCTGGCGCAGGTGTACCGTGCCCGAGCCATTGCAGGTGGTGCAGGTCTTCGGGCTGGTGCCCGGCTTGGCGCCGCTGCCGTGGCAGGTTTCGCAGGTCTCCCAGGAGGGAATGCGGATCTGCGTTTCCTTGCCGTGGGCCGCTTCCTCGAGCGTGATCTCCATCGCGTAGCTGAGGTCGGCCCCACGGTAGACCTGCTGGCCACCGCCGCCGCGGCGGGCACCCCCGCCACCGCCGAAGATGTCGCCGAAGATGTCGCCGAAGGCCTCGGCGAAACCGCCGAAGCCGTCCGGGCCGCCGCCGCCCGGGCGGAAACCGCCGCCGCCCATGTTCGGGTCGACGCCGGCGTGGCCGAACTGGTCGTACGCCGGCGCTTGCTCGCGTCGGAGAGCATCTCGTAGGCCTCCTTGGCCTCCTTGAACTTCTCCTCGGCGGCCTTGGCGCCGTCACCCTGGTTGCGGTCAGGGTGGTACTTCATGGCCAGCTTGCGGTAGGCCTTCTTGATGTCTTCCTCGCTGGCATTCTTCGCCGGCCGAGGACCTCGTAGTAGTCGCGCTTTGCTGCCATTCGAATTCTCGGTTCTGCTCAAGCGGGAACGCCGCGCCGACATGCAGGCGCAGCCTCGCATGCCGGACGCGGCGGGACAGGGGTCAGGCCCACGGCCTGCCCGCCTTATCCTTTCTTGACTTCCTTGAAGTCGGCGTCGACCACGTTGTCGTCGGCCGGCTTGGCCGAGGCCTGCGCACCTTCCGGCGCGGCACCAGCCCCTGCACCGGCCGCCGCCTGGGCCGCCTGCGCCTCGGCATAGACCTTCTCGCCGAGCTTCTGGCTGGCCGCCATCAGCGCTTCCGACTTGGCCTCGATGTCCGCCTTGTCCTCGCCCTTGAGCGACTCTTCGGCCTCTTTCAGCGCGGTCTCGATCTTCTCCTTGTCGCCGGCGTCGAGCTTGTCGCCATGTTCGGCCGGGCTCTTCTTCACCGAGTGCACGAGCGCGTCGGCCTGGTTGCGTGCCTGCACGATCTCGAGCTTCTTCTTGTCCTCCGCGGCATTGAGCTCGGCGTCCTTCACCATCTTCTGGATCTCGTCCTCGCTCAGGCCCGAGTTCGCCTTGATGGTGATCTTGTTCTCCTTGCCGGTGCCCTTGTCCTTGGCGCTGACGTGCAGGATGCCGTTGGCGTCGATGTCGAAGGTCACCTCGATCTGCGGCGTGCCGCGCGGCGCCGGCGGAATGCCCTCGAGGTTGAACTCGCCCAGGCTCTTGTTGCCCGAGGCCATCTCGCGCTCGCCCTGGTAGACCTTGATCGTCACCGCCGGCTGGTTGTCGTCGGCCGTCGAGAAGGTCTGCGCGAACTTGGTCGGGATGGTGGTGTTCTTCTGGATCATCTTGGTCATCACGCCGCCCAGCGTCTCGATGCCCAGGCTCAGCGGGGTCACGTCGAGCAGCAGCACGTCCTTGCGGTCGCCCGACAGCACGGCCCTGGATGGCCGCACCCACGGCCACCGCCTCGTCGGGGTTGACGTCCTTGCGCGGCTCCTTGCCGAAGAACTCCTTGACCTTGTCCTGCACCTTGGGCATGCGGGTCATGCCGCCAACCAGGATCACGTCGTCGATCTGGCCCACGCTCACGCCGGCATCCTTGATGGCGGTGCGGCACGGCGCGATGGTGCGCTCGATCAGTTCCTCGACCAGCGCTTCCAGCTTGGCACGCGTCAGCTTGAGGTTGAGGTGCTTCGGGCCGGTCGCATCGGCCGTCACGTAGGGCAGGTTGATGTCGGTCTGCGTGGCGTTCGACAGCTCGATCTTGGCCTTCTCGGCCGCTTCCTTCAGGCGCTGCAGCGCCAGCACGTCCTTCGACAGGTCGACACCTTGCTCCTTGCGGAACTCGGAGACGATGTAGTCGATGATGCGCTGGTCGAAGTCCTCGCCGCCGAGGAAGGTGTCGCCGTTGGTCGACAGCACCTCGAACTGCTTCTCGCCGTCGACATCGGCGATCTCGATGATCGAGATGTCGAAGGTGCCGCCGCCGAGGTCGTACACCGCGATCTTGCGGTCACCCTTGCCGTGCTTGTCCAGGCCGAAGGCCAGCGCGGCCGCGGTCGGCTCGTTGATGATGCGCTTGACGTCGAGGCCGGCGATGCGGCCGGCGTCCTTCGTGGCCTGGCGCTGGCTGTCGTTGAAGTAGGCCGGCACCGTGATCACGGCTTCCGTGACCGGCTCGCCGAGATAGTCCTCGGCGGTCTTCTTCATCTTGCGCAGCACCTCGGCGCTGACCTGCGGCGGCGCGAGCTTCTTGCCGCGCACTTCCACCCAGGCGTCGCCGTTGTCGGCGGCGCTGATGGTGTAGGGCATCAGGTCGATGTCCTTCTGCACTTCCTTCTCGGTGAACTTGCGGCCGATGAGGCGCTTCACCGCGTACAGCGTGTTCTTCGGGTTGGTGACGGCTGGCGCTTGGCCGAGGCACCGACGAGCACCTCGCCATCCTCCTGGTAGGCGATGATCGACGGCGTGGTGCGCGCACCCTCGCTGTTCTCGATCACGCGGGTGGTGTTGCCTTCCATGATGGCCACGCACGAGTTCGTGGTGCCGAGGTCGATGCCGATGATCTTTGCCATGTTCGTGTGCTCCTGAAGTCGGGGAATCCGGTTGTCTTCGAGTTGTGGATAACTGGGGCTATTTCAAGGGTGGTCGCTTGTGGATGGCGTCACTTCGGCGCAGCCACCGTCACCAGGGCCGGGCGCAGCACGCGCTCGGCGATCAGGTAGCCCTTCTGCAGCACGGCGACCACGGTGTTGGCTTCCTGATCGGCCGGCACCATCGAGATCGCCTGGTGGTGGTGCGGGTCGAACTTGCTGCCCGCGGCGGGGTTGAGCTCGATCACCTTGTTGCGCTCCAGCGCCTGCGCCAGCTGGCGCAGCGTGGCGTGCACCCCCTCGAGCAGCTGCTCGTTGGTGGCGTTCTGGATGGCGATGGCCGCCTCGAGGCTGTCCTTCACCGGCACCGGGCTCTCGGCGAAGCTCTCGATGGCGAACTTGCGCGCCTTCGACATCTCTTCCTCGGCACGGCGGCGGGTGTTCTCGGCCTCGGCCTTGGCGCGCAGGTAGGCATCGGACACCTCGGCGTGGCGCGCCTGCAGTTCGGACAGCTGGGCCTGCAGCGTCTCGGGGCTGCCGGCGCCGGCGCCGGTCGTCGCGGCTTCCGGGTTCTCGGGGTCGGTTGGGCGTGTTCGTTGTTCGACATGACGGTCAGGAAAGAGCTCAGCCGTCGACCTTGGGGCGCCGACCGCGATTTCAAGAGGGTCATTCGACGATTTCGCCGCAGAATGCGCGCCCATGAAACGCCGTGACCTGCTCGTTGGCCTGCCGGCGCTCGCGCTCGGATGGCCTGCCCCAGCCGCCGCGCCGGCGGGTTATGTCGACGAGACGGCTCGACGCCGCCCGCGGCCGCGAGATCCCGGTGCGGCTGCGCTGGCCGGCCGGTGAGGAACCCTGCGGCCTGGTCGTTCACTCGCACGGGCTGGGCGGCAGCCGCGCCGGCGGCGCCGCCTGGGGCGAGGCACGGCAGGCCGCCGGCCGGCCGTGCTGCACCTGCAGCACCCGGGCAGCGATACCGCGGTGTGGCAGCAGGGCGGCCTGCGCGGCGCGCGCCGGGCGGCCAGCGCCGAGCAGTACCGGCGCGCATCGCCGACGCCCGCTTCGCCATCGACGAGATCGAACGCCGGGCGGCGGCCGGTGGCGCCTGGGCGCGCGTGCGGCTCGGCGCGATCGGCTTCTCCGGCCATTCCTTCGGCGCGCGGCTGACGCAGGCGCTCGCCGGCGAACGCCCGACGCGCGCGCGCCGTGCCGAACGCCTGGGTGCGACGGCCGAGCCGCGCATCCGCGCCTTCATCGCCTTCAGTCCTGGCTTCAACGAACGCGATGGCCTCGACGACACCACGCTGGCCCAGCGCTTCGGCGCGATCACGCGGCCGTTCCTGGCGATGACCGGCACGGCCGACGACGCGATGCTGGTCGGCGATGCCAGCAATGCGGCCCGCCGCGCGGTCTACCGCGGCCTGCCGCCGGGGCAGAGGGCGCAACTGGTGCTCGACGGCGCCGATCACGCCAGCTTCGGCGGTGGTACCGGCCTGAGCGGCGAAGGCAGGCTCGGTCGCCGCAGCGAGCGGGCAGTGGCGCTGGAGGCGCAGCACCGCGCCCTGATCGCCGCGATCAGCAGCGACTGGTGGCGCTGGCAGCTGCTCGGCGATGCCAACGCCGCGGCACGCCTGCGAGCCCCGGCCGGCCCGGCGGCCGGCGACCTCTGGGAACAGGGCTGAGCGATCAGCCGCGGCCGCGCGGCGGCGGCTCGGCCGAGGCGCTCCAGCGATCCCAGTCGGCCAGCTGGCGACGGTCACGCTTGGTTGGCCGGCCCTGGGTGAGCGCCTGGGCCGGCTCGGTGCCGAAACGGCGCTGCTCGGCCAATTTCGCGCGCTGGGCCATGCTCTCCGGCGTCTCCTCGTAGAGCTGCTGCGCCACCGGCGCGGGGCCGCGGATCGAGCTGAGCCCCTTGACGACCACCGTGCGCGGCTGCTGCGCATGGCGGATGGCGATCTGGTCGCCTTCGCGAACCTCGCGCGAGGCCTTGGCCGGCTGGCCGTTGACCTCGATGCGGCCCTTGGCGATCTCCTCGCCGGCCGTGCCGCGCGTCTTGTAGAAGCGTGCGGCCCACAGCCACTTGTCCAGTCGCACGCGAGTGGCGTGCTCGTCGTCCTTGCTCATGAGCCTCCATTGTCGGCCAGCCCGGCAAGCGGCATGCGCACGCTCGCATCCAGCCCGGCGATGCGCCCGCCGGCGCCGCGGTCGATGCGGTCGTCCACCGAGATGCTGCCGCCCAGCGAGCGCACGATCTCGCCGCAGATCGCCAGGCCCAGGCCGGAGCCGCCGCGCTCGCCGGCGGAGAAGGGCTGGAAGAGCCGCTCGCGCAGGCCCGGCGGCAGACCGGGGCCGCTGTCGGCAATCGTCAGGGCCGCGGTGCGGCCATCGCTGACCAGGCGCATGGTCAGCGTGCCGCCCTCGCGGCAGTGCTTGATCGCGTTGTGCAGAAGGTTGCGCGTCAGCTCGCGCAGCGCCCATTCGTGCGCGCGCACCGGCGCCGGCACGGTGGCGATCTCGAAATCGAGCTGCCGCTCTGCGATCAGCGCGCCGAGATCGAGCGCCACCGCGCGGGCGATCTCGGCCCAGTCGAGCACCGGCGCGTCGCCCTGCTGGCGCAATTGCTCGACCTTGGCCAGCGACAGCATCTGGTTGGCCAGCTGCGTGGCGCGCTCGACGGTATGGCGCATCTCCTGCAGCGCCTGCGCCGGCTCGACGTCGCCGCGCAGCGCCGACTGCACCTGAGTCTTCAGCACGGCCAGCGGCGTGCGCAGCTGGTGGGCGCTGTCGCGCACGAAGCGCTTCTGGTGTTCGAGCAGGTGCGCGAGGCGCGCCATCACCCGGTTGGTGGCATCGAGCAGCGGCTGCAGCTCGCGCGGCGCATCGGCTGCGGCGATCGGTGCGAGGTCGTTCTCCGCCCGATCACGGAGCTGCGCGCTGAGTTCACGCACCGGCCGCGTGGCACGCTGCACCACCCACAGCACGGCGCCGACCAGCACGACGAGCAGCGCCGCCCGGCGCCACAGCGTATCGACGAGGATCTGCCGGGCGAGGGTCTCGCGCAGCTCCAGCGTCTCGGCCACCTGGATGGTCGCCATGCCGCGGCCTTCGGGGCTCGCCACCGGCTGCAGCAGCACGGCCACGCGCACCGGCTGCTCGCGGTAGGTGTCGTCGTAGAAGTCGACCAGCGCCGCATACGGGCCGCGGTCGGGCAGGTGGCCGCGCCAGGCGGGCAGATCCTCGAAACCCGAGACCATCTCGCCCTGGAAGCCGCTGACCTTGAAATACATGCGGCTGCGGTTGTCGGCCTCGAAGGCTTCGAGCGCGGAGTAGGGCACGGTGGCCTGCACGCGCGCCGCGTCGCCCGCGCCCGTCACCTGCAGTTGTTCGCCGATCGACTTGGCACTGGCGAGCAGCGTCCGGTCGTAGGCGGTATCGGCGGCGCGCAGCGCCTGCCGGTACAGGCTGACCGTGTTGACTGCGATGCCCAGCAGCAGCGGCACGAGGATGCCGATCAGCAGCTGGCTGCGCAGCGAACTCGGTCGAAGGTTCACGCGCCGGCCTTCAGCAGGTAACCGAGGCCACGCAGGGTGACCAGCTGCACGCCGGTGGACGCCAGCCGCTTGCGCAGCCGGTAGGCCACCACCTCGATCGCATCGGTCTGCACGTCTTCGCCCGGGAAGACGGCATCGACCAGCTTCTCCTTCGCCATCGCCTGCCCGGGCCGCACGAGCAGCGCGCGCAGCATCGCGGCTTCGCGCGGGGCCAGCTCCATCGGCGTGCCGTCGAGGCAGACGGCGCCGCTGGTGCCGTCCACGCTCAGGCCGGCGAAAGAGGGTGACGCTGACGCAGCGGCTGCCGTTTCGCCGCGCCGCGCCAGGGCGCGGATGCGCGCCTCCAGCTCGTCGAGATCGAAGGGCTTGGGCAGGTAGTCGTCGGCGCCGGTATTCAGCCCGAGGATGCGGTCGCCCACCGTGCCGCGCGCGGTGAGGATCAGCACCGGCGTGCGCAGGCCCTCGGCGCGCGCCAGCGTCAGCACCTGCAGGCCATCGAGCCCGGGCAGCGTGAGGTCGAGCACCACGACGTCGGGCACGCTGGCGCGCCATCGGTCGAGCGCGCGGGCGCCGTCGGTGCACGACACGACGGTGATGCCGCGGCGCTCGAACGAGCGCTGCAGCGTCGTCTGCATCGCGGCGTTGTCTTCGATCAGCAGCAGTTTCATCGGCGCACCAGTCTGCCCCCGCCGGGGCCTGCGCCAGGCCGCGGCGCTCGGGGCTTTCCCTAGGCTGGCGGACAGCCAACTGACAGCCCGCCCGACGACCATCGTCGAACCCGAACACACCCCCATCGAGGAGACAAGACTATGCGTCGTGACGCCTTCCTTCGTTCCCTGGCCGCGCTGGCGGCCGCCGGCGTGCTGCCGCTGTCGGCCCGCGCCAATGCGAACCTGAAGATGATGATCCCGGCCAACCCCGGCGGCGGCTGGGACAGCACCGGCCGCGCACTCGGCAAGGCGCTGCAGGATGCGGGCGTGGCCAGCTCGGTCAACTTCGACAACAAGGGCGGGGCCGCCGGCGCGATCGGCCTGGCGCAGTTCGTCAATGCCAGCAAGGGCGATCCGAATGCGCTGATGGTGATGGGCGCGGTGATGCTCGGCGGCATCATCACCGGCAAGCCGCCGGTGAGCCTCTCGCAGGCCACGCCGCTGGCGCGCCTGACCAGCGAGTACAACGTCTTCGTGCTGCCGGCCTCGTCGCCGCTGAAGACGATGAAGGACGTCATCGAGCAGCTCAAGAAGGACCCCGGCAGCGTCAAGTGGGGCGGCGGCTCGCGCGGCGCCACCGAGCACATCGCCGCGGCGATGATCGCCCGCGAGGTCGGTGTCGATCCGGCGAAGATCAACTACGTCGCCTTCCGTGGGGGCGGCGAGGCGGTGGCGGCCATCCTCGGCGGCAACGTCACGATCGGCGGCAGCGGCTACAGCGAGTTCGCCGAGTACATCAAGGCCGGCAAGATGCGCCCGATCGGCGTGACCAGCGAGAAGCGCCTGCCCGGCATCGACGTGCCGACGCTGAAGGAGCAGGGCGTCAACGTGGTGATCGGCAACTGGCGCGGCGTGTACGGTGCGCCCGGCATCACGCCGGAGCAGCGCAAGGCGCTGACCGACATGGTGGTCAAGGCCACCAAGTCCAAGGCCTGGGCCGAAGCGCTCGAGAAGAACGGCTGGACGCCCGCGCTGATGGCCGGCGCCGACTTCGAGAAGTTCGTCGACGACGAGTTCGCGAGCCTGCGCGCGATCATGGTCAAGTCCGGAATGATCTGAGCCCGACGAGCCCATGAACAAGCTGCACGCGGCGGTCGGCGCCGGCACGCTGGCGCTCGGCGCGCTGATCGCCGCGGGCGCCACCCAGATCCGCTCCGACGCCGGCTACGGCGGCGTCGGCCCAATTTCCTGCCGTGGGTGGTGGGTCTCGCGCTGCTCGCGTGCGGCGTGTTCCTGATCCGCGAAGCGCTCACCGGCGGCTTCCGGCTGATGGAAGAGCCTTCGGGCGCCGAGCAGGGCCACTGGCCCGGCTTCGTGTGGGTCTCGGCCGGCCTGCTGGCCAATGCGGCGCTGATCACCCGCATCGGCTTCGTGCTGTCGTGCGGGCTGTGCTTCATGCTTGCGGTGCGCGGCTTCAAGTCGGCCGAAGGCAAGGGCGATCGTTCGCCGCTGTCATGGGGCATCGATCTGATGATCGGCATGGCGATCGCCGCACCGGTGTACTGGATGTTCGGCAAGCTGCTGGCCATCAGCCTGCCCGGGCTCACGGACACCGGCTGGATCTGACGGCGAGGAAATTCCCATGGACACCTGGAACGCCCTGCTGCAGGGCTTTGCCGTCGCGGCCACGCCGATCAACCTGCTGTGGGCGCTGCTGGGCTGCACCATCGGCACGGCGGTCGGCGTGCTGCCGGGCATCGGCCCGGCCACCGCGGTGGCGATGCTGCTGCCGATCACGCTGAAGGTCGACCCGACCGCCTCGATGATCTTCTTCGCCGGCATCTACTACGGTGCGATGTACGGCGGCTCGACCACCTCCATCCTGATGAACACGCCCGGCGAGGCCGGCTCGATGGTCACGGCGATGGAAGGCAACAAGATGGCCAAGAACGGCCGCGCCGGCGCGGCGCTGGCCACCGCGGCGATCGGCTCCTTCGTGGCCGGCACGATCGCCACGGTGGGCGTCACGCTGTTCGCACCCTGGGTCGCGGAGAACGCCGTCAAGCTCGGCCCGCCGGAGTATTTCCTGCTGATGGTGCTGGCCTTCTGCACCGTCTCCGCGGTGCTGGGCAAGAGCACGCTGCGCGGCCTGACGGCGCTGTTCATCGGCCTGGCGATGGGGCTGGTCGGCCTCGACCAGATCTCTGGCGGGCGCGCTACACCTTCGAGACGCCCGAACTGATGGACGGCCTCGAGGTGGTGCTGATCGCCGTCGGCCTGTTCGCCGTGGCCGAGGCGCTCTACGCGGTGCTCTACGAAGGCCGCGTCGTCGAGACGCAGAACCGCATGAGCAAGGTGCACATGACGGCCTCCGAATGGAAGCGCTCGTGGCCGGCCCGGCTGCGAGCCACCTTCATCGGCTTTCCGTTCGGCACCGTGCCCGCCGGCGGCAGCGAGATCCCGACCTTCCTGAGCTATGCCACCGAGAAGAAGCTCAGCAAGCACAAGGAAGAGTTCGGCACCACCGGCGCGATCGAGGGCGTCGCCGGCCCCGAAGCCGCCAACAATGCGGCCATCACCGCGACGCTGATCCCGCTGCTGACGCTCGGCATCCCGACCTCCAACACGACGGCGATCCTGCTCGGCGCGTTCCAGAACTACGGCATCAACCCAGGGCCGCAGCTGTTCGACACGAATGCCGCGCTCGTCTGGGCGCTGATCGCGTCGCTCTACATCGGCAACGTGATGCTGCTGGTGCTCAACCTGCCGCTGGTGGGCCTGTGGGTCAAGCTGCTGAAGATCCCGAAGGCTCCGCTGTACGCCGGCATCCTGATCTTCGCCACGGTGGGTGTCTACGGCATGCGCCAGTCGGCCTTCGACCTCGTGCTGCTGTATGCGATCGGCCTGCTCGGCGTGGTGATGCGCCGCTTCGACTTCCCGGCCGCGCCGGTGGTGGTGGGCATGATCCTCGGACCGCTGGCCGAGGCGCAGATGCGCAATGCGCTGTCGATCGGCGAGGGCAAGTGGGGGTGTTCCTCGAGCGTCCGATGTCGCTCACGCTGATCGTCGTGATCGTGGGGGTGCTCGGCCTGCCGCGCCTGCTTCGCCTGCGCCGCAAGCTGCGCCGCGCGCCCTGAGGCGCGCCGCGAACCTCAGTCGGTCGCGCCGGCGGCCAGCGCGCGCTGGCGCTGCGCCTCCAGTGACGAGGCATCGGCCGGCTTCATCGGCCAGCCCTGCATGTGGCGCATCGCGATGTCGGCCATCGCGGCGATCCACGGGTGGCTGTCGTTCAGGCAGGGGATGTAGTGGAATTCCTTGCCGCCGGCCTCGAGGAAGGCTTCGCGCGCTTCCTGGTCGATCTCTTCCAGCGTTTCCAGGCAGTCGGCCGTGAAGCCGGGGCACATGACGTCGACACGCGCCACGCCTTGTTTGGCCAGTTCGATCAGCGTCGGCTCGGTGTAGGGCTGCAGCCACTCGGCCTTGCCGAAGCGGCTCTGGAAGGTCACCACCAGCTGTTCGCGCGAGAGGCCGAGCCGCTCGCCGAGCAGGCGCGCCGTCTTCAGGCATTCGCAGTGGTAGGGGTCACCGAGCAGCAGCGTGCGCTTGGGAACGCCGTGGAAGCTCAGCACCAGCTTGTCGCCGCGCCCCTCGGTCTGCCAGTGCGCGAGCACGCGCTGGGCCAGCGCCTCGATGTACGCCGCGTCGTCGTGGTAGCGGTTGACGAAGCGGAACTCCGGCACGTGGCGCACGCTGCGCGACCATTCGCCCACCGCGTCCCAGGCGCTGGCGGTGGTAGGCCCCGAGTACTGCGGGTACATCGGCAGCAGCAGGATGCGCGTGGCGCCTTCGGCCTTCAATTCGTCGAGCACGCTGGGCACCGACGGGTTGCCGTAGCGCATCGCATGGCGCACCAGCACCGGGTGGCCGCGCTCGCCGAGATAACCGCGCAGCAGCGTGGCCTGCCCGGCACTCCACACCTGCAGCGGCGAGCCCTCGGGCATCCAGATGCTTTCGTACTTCTTCGCCGACTTGGCCGGGCGCACGCGCAGGATCACGCCGTGCAGGATCAGCCACCACAGCACGCGCGGGATCTCGACCACGCGCGGATCGCCGAGAAACTGCGCCCGGTAGCGACGCAGCGCCGCCGGCGTCGGCGCGTCGGGCGTGCCGAGGTTGACGAGCAGCACGGCGGTGCGCTCGGGCGAGCCGTGGCGGAAGGGCGGTTCGGTGGCGAAGGTCATGCGGGGGACGCGAGTGGCGCGCGATTATCGGCGAGCCGGCGCGGCGGGGCTCAGCCTGGGGTCGTCGTGCGCAGCGCGTCGAGCGCGGCACTCACCTTGGCCATCTCGATCGGCTTGGTCCAGTAGCCGACGAAGCCGCTGGTGCGGGCGCGTTCCAGGTCTTCCGGCATCGCGTCGGCCGAGCACATGAAGGCCGGCAGCGCGGCCAGCGCGGCATCGGTGCGCAGCCGGGCCAGCAGGTCGTGGCCGTTCATGTCGGGCAGATTGGCATCGAGCACCAGCACCTGCGGCGTCCAGCCGGCCACCAACTGCAGCGCCTCCTTGCCGCTCTCGGCAATCTGCAGCTCGATGCCGCCGAGCAGGCGCATCGCCTCCTCGAAGAGCAGGGCGTTGATGCGGTTGTCTTCCACGTACAGCACGCGCAGCGGCTGTTCGGCCAGCGGTGGCGGCGCCGGCACGGCCATGCCGGGCGCTTCGAGCGGCGCCGGCGCGGTGTCGGGCGAATCGGCGGCGGGCAGTTCGATGCGGGCGAGGGTGCCCGCGCCGGGGACGCTGGACAGGCTCACCGAGCCGCCCATCTGTTCGATCAGGCTGCGCGTGATCACGAGGCCGAGGCCGCTGCCTTCGATGCCGGTGGTCTCGTGGCCGAGGCGCTCGAAGGGCTGGAAGAGCCGCGCCAGCTGCTCGTCGGTGAGGCCCGAGCCGGTGTCCTCGATCGCGATGGCGCAGCGGCCTTCGGGGGCATCGAGCAGCGACACCAGCACCCAGCCGCCCGGCCGGTTGTATTTCACCGCGTTGGACACCATGTTCATCAGCACCTGGCGCAGGCAGCGTTCGTCGGCGCGCACCCAGCGGCCGGGCGGCACCGTGGCTCGCCAGCGCGATGCCCGCGCCTTCGGCGGCCGGGCGGAGGAGATCCAGCGTGCTGTCGAGGAAGGGTGCCAGCTCGATCGCGCGGGGCTCCAGCGCGGCGCGGCCCTCCTCGACGCGCTGCAGGTCGAGCACCTCGTTGACGAGGCCGAGCAGATGCTCGCTGGCGCGCAGGATGTGGTCGGCGTACTCGGCCACCTTGGAGGGCGCGCCTTCGGGCTGCATGCGCAGCAGCTGGGTGAAGCCGATCACCGCATTCAGCGGCGTGCGCATCTCGTGGCTCATGCGCGAGAGGAACTCGCTCTTGGCGCGGCTGGCCAGCTCGGCGGCCTGCTTGTCGAGCACGGCCTGGGCGGCGGCCTGCTGCTCGGTCACGTCGCGGAAGCTGACCGGGCACGACAGCGCCTTGCTGCCACCGCCCGGGCTGAGCGCCCGCGCGGTGAGCAGCACGTGCAGCACCGCGCCATCGGGCCGGTGCACGACCAGCGGCATCTCGTGCACCGCGTCGCCGCCGCCGAGCACGCGGTAGACGGGGTGGTTGGCGGGCATCAGCGGCCGATCCTGCGCGTCGTGCAAACGGTAGCCGAGTTCGCTCAGCCGGTGGCCGGTGAGCGCCGCGGTGCTGCTGGCCAGCGTGTCGGCCGCCGAAGGATTGCAGGCGAGGATGCGGCCATCGGGCCCGGCGACGATCAGGCCGTCGCTGATGGTGGCGGCCACCGAGCGGTACAGCTCCTCGCTGATGCGCAGCCGCTCGGCCGCACGCACGCGCTCGGTGACGTCGTGCAGCACACCGAGGTGCTGCACCACGTGACCACGCGCATCGCGGATCGGCACCACGCTCAGCTCGTTGAGGAACTCGCTGCCGTCGCGCCGGCGATTGGCGAGCACCACGGTGCAGGGCCGGCCCTCGGCCAGCGCGGCGCGGAGCTCCGGCAGGCCGGGTTGCTCGCGCGTCGGGTCGTTCAGGAATCGGCAGTTGCGGCCCACGGCCTCGTCGCGCGCATAGCCGGTCAGGCGTTCGAAGGCCGCGTTCACATAGACGATCGGCCGGTCGGGCTGGGTGGAATCGGTGACGACGATCGGCATCGCGGCGTCGGCTTCCACGGCGCGCTGCAGCGTGACGAGCTCGCGCTCCATGCGACGCAGTTCGGTCAGGTCGCGCGTCAGGTAGAGCACGTTTCCGTCGCCCATGGGCGCGAGGCGGGCCTCGAAGACGCGCTTGCGCCCGTCGGGCATCGTGCCTTCGTACTCCAGGCGCTGCATATCGCCGGTGCTGCGCGCCAGCGCAAGCGCCTCGCGCGCCTGACGGTCGAAGGGCGGCGTCAGCACGTCGCCGAAGCGCTGGCCGCGCTGGCGCTCGAACGGCTCGATCAGCAGCGGGTGCTGCTCGTCGCTGCACATCAGGTAGCTGTCGTCCGGCCCGACCACGAACCACAAGTCGGGCACAGCGCGCAGCACGGCCGTCAGCCGGGCCTCGGTGCTCTTCTGCTGCTGCTCGGCACGCTGCCGTTCGGAGACGTCGATCGACAAGTGCACCGTGCTGCCGTCGGGCAGGCGCTGGTCGCACACGAGTACGACCTGATCGGCGTAGCGCAGCTCGTGCGGCGTCGCGTCGGGCGACGCGAGCGACAGGCGCCAGCGCACGAACTCGTCTTCGCGGCCCACCGCATCCGGATAGACGCCCTGGGCGACCATCGCACGCAGCAGCGATTCCCAGGTGTCGTCGGCGCCGCGCGCATAGCGCCCGACCTGCCGCTGCCACGCCGCGTTGGCTGCCAGCACGCGTCCATCGGGCCCGCTGATCATCAGCCCGGCGTGCACGGCATCCATCGCCGTCATGAGCATCTGGCGCGCTTGCTGCGCCGCCTCGGCGCTGGGCCACCTCGGCGGTCACGTCGCGCGCCGCGCCGCGGTAGCCGAGGAAGCGGCCGCCGGCATCGAAGCGAGGCCGGCCGCTTATTGCGACGAGCATCGTGCCGCGCGCGCAGTCGCGCTCGCCGATGCCGTCGCGGAAAGGCTGCCGCGCGGCACGGTCGGCGCGGTAGCGGTCCCAGCTTTCGCGTTCGGCGGCACCCGGCGGCGGGCGGTTCAGGTTCATCGAGTGCATGCCGATCTCGACGCTGGCGGGCCAGCCGGTGTGCTCGACGACGCTGTCCGACACCCAGGTCAGAACGCCCTCGGCGTCGGTCTCCCACAGCCAGTCGCTGCCGGCGGCAGCGGCCATGCGCTCGCGTTCGATCACGGCGGCGAGTTGCCGCTCCCGTTCGTGCGAGGCCAGCAGCGCGGTCACCGCCGTGACGGCATCGGCCAGCGGTGCTTCGGCGGGGCCCCGGCGCCCGCAGGCGCAAGCGGCCGGCAACGACGCCATCGATCGTCAGCGGCGCATCGAGATCGCCGGGCTGCTCGCCGTCGTGGCCGCCGGTGCCGACGACCTCCTGCGCTTCGCCCGTGCCAAGCACGACGGCGGCACCGGCCGCGCCGGCCTAGCGGCACAGACTGCGCAACACCGCCAGGATCGATTCATGCAGGCCGGCGTCGCGCGCCATGCTCAGAGGTAGAGATCGTGCGGCTGCGTGTCCGCGAACTTCATCACCTCGAAGCGGACGCAGGGGCCGTCGGCTTCGATCGGCGGCGTACCCAGCCCGATCAGCCCGCTGCCGTGCAGCGTGCAGGTGCCGCGGCGCAGGCTGATCACCTCCGGGGTCGTGGTCGAAGCGCACGTAGGTGCCGTTGTAGCTGAGGTCGGTGAGCTGGAAGGTGCCGCCGTGCCAATCGATGCGGGCGTGCGAGCGCGATACCCGCGTGTCGTCGATGCAGTAGGTGACGCCCGGGCTGCGCCCGAGCACCACCGGCAGGCTGGCGCCGCTGTAGACGCGGTTCATGTTCAGCCACATCAGGCGGATGCCTTCGGGCTCGGCGGCCGGTGCCATGTCACCGAAGGCGGTGGCGGCGGTGTCGCCCGGGTTGCGCTGCGCCTCGAGCAGGTAGACGTGCACCGGCTCGACGCGCCCGCGCAACTGCATGCGGTCGAGGCTGCGGAAGCGTTCGCGCTGGGCCGGGGGCAGCCCGGCCAGCACGGCCGAGGTGAGCAGCGTCTCGTTGTCGCCGGCGTGGTCGAGCAGCCGGGCTGCCACGTTGACGGCATCGCCAAACACGTCGCCGGACATCTCGACGACCTCGCCGCAGGCCAGTGCCACCTGCACCTTCAACGGCTGCGGCAACGAACTTCCAGGGCCGCCGATGCGCTCCATCGAATCGTGCATCTCTTCCGCAGCGGCCAGTGCAGCCTTGGGCAGGATGAACATGGCCATCAGGCCATCGCCCAGCGTCTTCACCAGCTGGCCGCCCATCGACTCGACGATGCGCGCCAGCAGGGCCACGCTCTGCGTCACCACGGCGGTGGCCTCGGCGTTGCCCATCGACTCGTACAGCGAGGTACTGCCACGCAGGTCGGCGAACAGGATGGTGCGCTCGACGATCTTGGTCATGCGGTCAGGCGACGCGGCAGCATGCGCTCGATTTTATCGTCTGCGGGCGAGCATCCTCAGCAAAAAGGGCCCCTAGGGGGCCCTTTGTCGAGGTCAAGCCTGCGTCACAGATTGTCCAGATAGGTGCGCAGCTTGTCCGAGCGGCTCGGGTGCTTGAGCTTGCGAATCGCCTTCGCCTCGATCTGGCGGATGCGCTCGCGGGTCACGTCGAACTGCTTGCCGACTTCCTCGAGCGTGTGGTCGGTGCTCATCTCGATGCCGAAGCGCATGCGCAGCACCTTGCCTCGCGCGGCGTCAGGCTGTCGAGGATGTCCTGACCACGTCGCGCAGGCCGGCCTGCATCGCGGCGTCGATCGGCGCGGTGTTGTTGGTGTCCTCGATGAAGTCGCCCAGGTGGGGAGTCGTCGTCGTCGCCGATCGGCGTCTCCATGGAGATCGGCTCCTTGGCGATCTTCATGATCTTGCGGATCTTGTCCTCGGGGATCTCCATCTTCTCGGCCAGCGTCGGGGCGTCCGGCTCGTAGCCGAACTCCTGCAGGTGCTGGCGCGAGATGCGGTTCATCTTGTTGATCGTCTCGATCATGTGCACCGGGATGCGGATCGTGCGCGCCTGGTCGGCGATCGAGCGCGTGATGGCCTGGCGGATCCACCACGTGGCGTAGGTCGAGAACTTGTAGCCGCGGCGGTATTCGAACTTGTCGACCGCCTTCATCAGGCCGATGTTGCCTTCCTGGATCAGGTCGAGGAACTGCAGGCCGCGGTTGGTGTACTTCTTCGCGATCGAGATCACCAGGCGCAGGTTGGCCTCGATCATCTCCTTCTTCGCGTCGCGGCTGGCCTTCTCGCCCTCGTTCATCTTGCGGTTGATCTCCTTGAGATCCTCCAGCGGAACGACGGCGCGCGCCTGCACGTCCATCAGCTTCTTCTGCAGCTCCTGCACCGGCGGCAGGTTGCGCTGCAGCACCGCGCTGTACGGCTTGCCCGCGGCGACTTCCTTCTCGGCCCACTTCAGGTTCAGCGCGTTCGGCGGGAAGCTCTTGATGAAGTGTTCCTGCGGCATGCCGCACTTGTCGACGATGATCTTGCGCAGTTCGCGCTCGTAGCGGCGCACGTCGTCGACCCGGCCGCGCAGGATGCCGCACAGCTTCTCGATCGTCTTGACCGTGAAGCGGATCGTCATCAGCTCGCTGCTGATCGCCTGCTGCGCCTTGTTGTAGGAAGCCGATTGATAGCCTTCCTTCTCGAAGGCCTTGCGCATCTTGTCGAAGTTCACGCGCAGCGAATCGAACTTGACCATCGCCGCGGTCTTCAGCTCCTCGAGCTTCTTGGTCAGCGCCTTGCTGCCGCCGGCGCCGTCGTCGTCGTCGTCCTCGTCGAAGAAGTCGACGTCTTCCTCGGCCACGTAGTCATCGGCCTCGTCCTCGCTGACGAAGCCGTCGACCACCTCGGAGATCTGCATCTCGCCGGCGCGGATCTTGTCGGAGTAGCTCAGCAGCTCGGCGATCGTCGTCGGCGAGGCGGAGATGGCCAGCATCATTGCCTGCAGGCCGCCTTCGATACGCTTGGCGATCTCGATCTCGCCCTCGCGGGTGAGCAGCTCGACCGTGCCCATCTCGCGCATGTACATGCGCACCGGGTCGGTGGTGCGGCCGAACTCGGAGTCGACGGTCGACAGCGCGGCTTCGGCCGCCTCTTCGGCTTCTTCTTCGGTCGCGGTGGTGGTGCCGCCGCCGGCGATCAGCAGCGTCGCGGCATCGGGCGCCTGCTCGTAGACCGCGATGCCCATGTCGTTGAGCATCGAGACGATGGCCTCGAGGATCTCGTTGTCGACCAGCTTCTCGGGCAGGTGGTCGTTGATTTCCTGGTGCGTCAGGAAACCCCGCGTCTTGCCCATCTTGATGAGCGTCTTCAGCTCCTGGCGGCGCTTGGTGACCTCTTCCTCGGTCAGCTGCGTCTCGTCCAGGCCGAATTCGCGCATCAGCGCGCGCTCCTTGGCGCGCGAGACCTTCATGCGCAGCGGCTTGGCCTTCTCGGCCTTGGCGCCGTCGTCGGCCGCCTCGACCTCGGGCTCGCCTTCGAGCTCGGCGTCGATGTCGGAGAAGTCTTCCTCGACCTCCTCCTTCTTCGCCTTGTCGTCCTTCGGCTTGCGGCCCGGCTTGCCCTTGGCGGGCGCTTCGGCCTTGGCGGCGGGCTTCGCGGCCTTCGCCGGCGCTGCCTTGGCGGCCTTGGCCGGCTTCTCGGCCACCTCGGCGGCCACCGCCTTGGTCTTCTTCTTGTCCTCGACCTCGGCCTTGGCGGGCTTGGCGGCCTTGGCGGCCTTGGCAGGAGCAGCGCTCTTCTTCGCGGTCATGCGATTCCTCGGATGGTAGGGGGCCATGCAGACGGACGGCCTCGTCGGGCCATGCCGGTACAGCACCAATGCACATGCGGACCGGCCGCCTCGCGGCCCCATGGGCGCACGAACGGCCGGACGGCATCGGGCGGGCAAGCTGGCGTGAACAGTCCGGAGGGTGCAGCCCTTGCGGGTATGGGGTGGCCTTGGGTGTGACCCTGTGTCGCAGGGTGGCCGGGGCCCGGAGGTGCTGCTGTCACTCTTGCCGCGCGTACGAAACCCTTGATTATACGAGCCGTTGCAAGGATTTTCAGCGCCGGCCCAGCACCTTCATGCTTTCCCGCAGCGCGGCGCTCTTGCGCAGCTGCGCCAGCGAGGCGCGCAGGTCGTCGAGCGACGGCTCGATGGCGGGGTCCTCGCTGTCGACCAGCGCAACGGCCCGGGCGCCCCATTCTTCGCCGCCGATGCGCTCGCGCAGGGCGGCCCAGGGCAGGGCGCCTTCGTCGACCGACAGCCTGTCGATCAGCCGGAACGCCTCGCCGTGCCAGCCTTCCAGCGCGCAGAGCGTCTCGTGGTCTTCGGCGCCGAGCTGGCTCCACCAGCCGCTTTCCAGCAGCAGCGCCCACAAAGCGCGGTCTTCCGGCTGGCGTGGCATCTGGCGCCTCGCCGCCGCGGGCCGTGGGCGGTTGGCGGGGGCCCGTGCCGGCGACGCGGCACGCGTCTGCCAGGTGCCGCCGCCAGCTCTTCGACGGGCAGCGAGGCTACCGAGGCGATCTGCCCAAGCAGCTGCCGCTTGAGCATGCCGTCGGGCAGCGCCGACCACAGCGGCCTGGCCTGCACGACGAAGCGCGCGCGGCCCTCGGCCGTGGCGGTATCGACATCGCTGCGCGCCGCCTCGATCAGCTGGCGTGACAGCGGCACCGCCTCGGCGACGCAGCGCTCGAAGGCCTCGGCGCCGAATTCGCGCACGTAGCTGTCGGGGTCGTGCTCGGGCGGCAGGAACAGGAAGCGCACGGTGCGCGTGTCGCTGGCATGCGGCAGGCTGGCTTCCAGCGCGCGCCCGGCGGCGCGTCGGCCGGCGGCATCGCCGTCGAAGCTGAACACCACCGACTCGGTGAAGCGGAACAGCTTCTGCACGTGCTCGGCGGTGCAGGCCGTGCCCAGCGTGGCCACGGCGTTGCCGAAGCCGCTCTGGGCGAGGGCCACCACGTCCATGTAGCCCTCGACCACCAGCGCATAGCCGCGCTGGCGGATCGCGCTGCGGCCTTCGTAGAGGCCGTAGAGTTCGCGGCCCTTGCTGAAGACCGGCGTCTCCGGCGAGTTCAGATACTTCGGCTCGCCCTGGTCGATGACGCGGCCGCCGAAGCCGATCACGTCGCCCTGCACCGAGCGGATCGGGAACATCACGCGGTCGCGGAAGCGGTCGTAGCGCTTGGTCTCGGCCTCGTTGCCGTCCTCGGGTGCCTTCGCGATGACCAGGCCACTCTCTTCCAGCAGCGGGTCGTCGTAGCGCGGGAAGGCGCTGGCCAGGCTGCGCCAGCCATCGGGCGCATAGCCAAGGCCGAAGCGCGCGGCGATCTCGCCGGTCAGGCCACGGCGCTTGAGGTAGTCGATGGCGCGCGGGCTGCCGCGCAATTCCTTGCGGTAGTGCTCGCTGGCGCGCGCCAGCACGTCGGTCAGCGTCGCCTGGCGCTGCTTCTGCGCGGCGGCGCGTTCGCGCTCGGCCGGCGAGCTGTCGTCTTCCGGTACCGCCAGCCCGTACTGCTGCGCCGGTCGCGCACCGCGTCGGGGAAGCTCAGCCCGGCGTGCTCCATCAGGAAGCCGACGGCATTGCCATGGGCTCCGCAGCCGAAGCAGTGGTAGGTCTGGCGGCTCGGGCTGACGATGAAACTCGGCGACTTCTCGCCGTGAAACGGGCACAGCCCCTTGTGGTTGATGCCGGCCTTCTTCAGCTGCACATGGCGGCCGACCACGTCGACGATGTCGGCGCGGGAGAGCAGTTCCTGAATGAAGCCGGGCGGGATCACCGCCAAAGTCTACGCGGTCGGCGCCGCGGGCCGATCGGCGCGCGATACGAGCGCACCCAGCCGGGCAGCTGCCCAGCCGGCATGGCCGCCGCGATGCCGTTGCCCTGGCCGGCGCGGCAGCCGATCTCGATCAGGCGGGCTGCCTGCGCGGCCGATTCCACGCCCTCGGCCACGACCACGCAGCCGAAGGTGCGCGACAGCGCCACCACGCCTTCGACGATGGCCAAGTCCTGGTGGTCTTCGAGCATGTTCTGCACGAAGGAGCGATCGATCTTGATCTGGTCCAGCGGCAGCCGCTTCAGGTAGGTGAAGGTCGAATAGCCGGTCCCGAAGTCGTCGAGCGCGAAGCGCACGCCGAGTTCGCGGCAGCGCTTCATCAGCTCGCAGGTGTAGTCCACGTCGGCCAGCGCGGCGGTCTCCAGCACCTCCAGCACGAGGTGCGCGGCCACGGTGGCGTCGTGCCGGGCCAGCAGTTGCGCCAGCTCGTCGGCAAACGTGGGCTCCTGCAGGTGCCGCGCCGAGACATTCACGCTCACCGAGATGTCCAGCCCCTCGCGCAGCCAGCTCGCCAGCTGGGCCACGCCCTGCGCCAGCACCCATCGGCCAAGATCGACGCCCAGGCTGGTGTGCTCCACCAGCGGCAGGAACTGGCCCGGCGGCACCAGGCCATGCTCCGGATGGTTCCAGCGCAGCAGCGCCTCGGCGCCCAGCGCACGGCCGCTGGCCATGTCGACCTTCGGCTGGTAGTGCAGCGTGAACTCGGAGGCGTCGAGGGCCTCCTGCACGCGGCCGAGGGCGACGAAGCGGTCCTGGTGCGGCGGTCGAGCTCGGCGTCGAAGAAGAGATAGCCGTTGCGGCCGGACTGCTTCGCGCCGTACATCGCCTGGTCGGCATGGCGCAGCAGCGCCTCGCCATCGGCGCGGTCGTGCGGATAGACGGTGGCGCCGATGCTGGCGGTGACGCTCAGCGGCCCGTCGGCCGTGCCGATGTCGCAGGGCAGGGCGATCTGCTGCAGCACCCGCTGCACCGCGTGGTGGCTCTCGCGCAGCGTCGCGGTGCGCAGCAGCAGCGCGAATTCGTCGCCGCCGACGCGGGCCGCCACGTCGTCGCCGCCGGCCCAGGTGCGCAGCGACGACTGCACGCGCACCGCCAGCGCGGCGAGCAGACGGTCGCCCGCCTCGTGGCCGTGGCGTTCGTTGATGGCCTTGAAGTGATCGATGTCGAGGTGGCACACCGTCAGCAGCGAGCCCTCGCGCTGGCTCGTGAGCAGCGCGTCCTGCAGCAGCATGCCGAGCCGGGCGCGGTTGGGCAGGCGGGTCGCCTCGTCGTAGTGGGCTGGCGCGCCGGCGTTCCTGCAACTGCCTGTACAGCTCGTCGGCGGCCTGCTGGCGCTCGCGCGTCTCGCGCGCGTCATGCACGTCGCGCAGCGTGGCCACGATGCGCAGCGGCTCTTGGTCGGCATCGCGGTCGGCCACCAGGGCATTCAGGTCGAACCATCGCCGGGCCTGCTGCGCGCCGCGCAGGCGGCACTCGACGCGCACGCTGTCGCCGTCGGCACGGCGCAGCGAGGCCAGCGCCGATTGCACCCCGGCGAGGTCGTCGCCATGGAGGGCCGCCCAGAAGGCCTGGGCGGGCTGATGCGAACCGATCGCCGGTTCGCCGAGCAGCGCATTCCAGCGCGCCGAGAGCTCGAGCTCGCCGCGGCGCAGATCCCAATCGGCCACGCCGAGTTGCGAAGCAGCCAGCGCCAGCTGCCAGCGCTGCTCGGTGGCCCCGAGTTCGCCGGTCAGCGCCGTGACCAGCAGGGGCATCGCGGCCAGCGTGGAGAGATAGCCGGCTGCCATTGCCAGCGCCGCAGGCGCCGCGCTGTCGGCAAACGGGCCACGGCCGGCGATCGTTCCTGCCACGGCCAGCGCGGCGATCAGCAAGGTGGTTGCCGAGGCCGCGAACACGCCGCTGCGAAGCGCCAGCCAGCCGAGCAGCAGGTAGGGCAGGAACAGCAGCGGCGATACGCTGCCCGGCACAGCCGGAACGCCAGCCGGTGCATAGCAGGGCGCTGGCGGCGAGCGCGCCGCTGACCAGCCGCCGGCGCTCGTCGAAAGCTCGCTGCAGCGTGTGGCGCGAGGCGGTCAGCAGCGGAATGCCGACCACGATGACGCCCATCAGGTCGCCCACCCACCAGTACGCCCACGCCGGCAGTGCCATGGACCAGGGCAGTGCGCCGCCGAGCAGCAGCCAGTCACGCCGTTGGTCGCCGTCAGCACGGTGGCACCCACGGCGCCCAGGGCCAGCAGCTTGAGGTCGATGCGGCGGTCGAGCGCCGGGTGCAGGCCGTGGTGGCGCAGTGCCGTGGCCGCTGCCGCCATGCCGCCGGCATTGCCCAACGCCACCAGGGCGGCGACCCACAGGATCAGTCCGGTGGACGACGCCACGATGAAGGCGCCGATTGCCACCGCCGGCCACAGCCTCGGCCCGAAGCGCAGAAGGGCGGCGAAGGCCAGCCCCGCGGGCGGCCAGACCAGCTCACCTGTTCGCCGATCTGCGGCGTGGCGGGCCCAGCAAGCCGGTGGCCACGTAGGCGGCGCACAGCAGCACGCCCCACAGCAGCAACACGACGTCGCTCGCTGGCAGCAGCGCTGCACGGCGCAGGGCGCGCAAGCCAGTCATCAGCGGAGCGTAGGGCAAGAGGTGCCCGCAGTCAGACCTTGAATTCGTCGAGCTTCCGGCCCGAGGCCAGCGCGGCTTTCAGCCAGTTCGGCTGCAGGCCCCGGCCACTCCAGGTGTCTCCGGTCGCGGCATTGCGGTACTTCGGCGGCACCTTGGTCGTGCCGGCGGACTTTCCGGACGAACCCGTTGTCTTGCCGCCGAGATCGGCCAGCGTCAGCCCATATTCGGCCATCAGCGAGCGCACCCGCGCAATCGCGTCGGCGCGCTCGCGCTTCTTCGTGAGTTCGATTTCCCGCTCGATCGCTTCCCTCTGCGCGAGCAGTTCCTGCAGCGTGGCCATTTCGTTCTCCCCGGATATCACCGATTGCGGCGCTGCGATTCTAGGGAGGAGGGGGAATTGCGCCCCCGGGTTTTAGTGAATTACCCGCGGAATCACTTGAAACCGACGCGGTCGAGCATCTGCTGGACCTTGGTCTGGTTGGCGCCGGTCACGGCCACGGGAATCGTCTCGGCCTTGAACGGGCCCAGCGCCGCCAGCGCCGGGTTGGTGGTCTTCACGCTGGCCACCGCCGGCCATTCGTTGTTGCCGTCGGCAAAATAGGTCTGGGCGGAATCGCTGGCCGGTATTCGAGGAACTGCCGCGCGGCGTCGCGGTTCGGCGAATTCTTCGCGATGGCTGCGCCGGCGATATTCACGTGCGTGCCCCAGGTGGCCTGATTCGGGAACACCACGCCGACCTTTTCCACGACCGCCCGATCGTCCGGATTGGCCGAGCGCATCATCCGCGCGAGGTAATAGGTATTGGTCAGCGCGATCTGGCATTCGCCGCTGGCCACGGCCTTGATCTGGTCGGTATCGCCGCCTTTCGGCGCGCGGGCCATGTTGGCCACCATGCCCTTGAGCCAGTTTTCGGTGGCCGCTTCGCCGAGGTGCTGCATCACCGCGCCGAACAGCGACAGGTTGTAGGGGTGCGAGCCGGAGCGCGTGCAGACCTTGCCCTTGTTCTTCGGGTCGGCCAGTTCCTCGTAGGTGTCGACGTCGTCCTTGTTGACGCTGGCCTTGGAGTAGACGATCACGCGGCCGCGAGTGGACAGGCCGAACCACTGCGAGCCCTGGCCGGCATCGGCGCCGCGCAGCGTGGCAGGGATGCGCTGCTCGAGCAGGGCGGACTTGAACGGCTGGAACAGACCGTCGGTCTCGGCGCGCCACAGGCGCGACGCGTCGACCAGCAGGATCACGTCGGCCGGGCTGGCCGTGCCTTCGCTCTTCAGCCGAGCCAGGATGCCGGCGTCGTCGGCATCGACGCGGTTGATGCGGATGCCGGTGGCCTTGGTGAAGTTGGCGTACAGCGCCTCGTCGGTCTGGTAGTGGCGCGCCGAGTAGAGGTTGAGCACCTTCTCCTGCGCGGCAGCGGGCAGGGCGGCGGCGATCGACAGGGCGGCGGCGAGGGCGACGTGACGGATCTTCATGCGGACTCCAGGAAACGGATGCCCGCATTCTAGCCACAAACGAGAATCGTTCTCAGTCCCGTTCCATTGCGCCAGATCAAGGCGCGGCGAGCGGCCGCAGCGTCAATTCGACGGCGGAACGTAGCCGGCCGGCTGCTCGGCACCCTGGCCGAAGAAGAAGCTTTCCATCTGGCGGGCGAGGTACTGACGCGCACGCTGGTCGGCCAGTTCAGCCGGTTCTCGTTGACCAGCATGGTCTGGTGCTTCATCCACAGCTGCCGGGCTTCCTTGCTGACCTCGTTGTAGATGCGCTTGCCGAGCTCGCCGGGGTAGGGCGCGAAGTCGAGGCCTTCGCCTTCCTTCTTCAGGTACGTGCACTGGACGGTGCGGGCCATGGGTGAACTCCTTTCACAGTTTCTTGACGAGGACCTGCGAGCGCCGGTCCCAGTTGTACTTGCGCTTTCGCGCCTCGGGCAGCCAGTCGGGGTCGACCGGCGCGAACCCGCGCTTGATGAACCAGTGCATCGTGCGCGTGGTCAGCACGAAGATGCTTTCCAGCCCCATCGCCTTGGCACGCTGCTCGACGCGCTTGAGGATGCGCTCGCCGTCGCCTTGCCCCTGCACGTTGGGCGAGACGGTCAGCGCGGCGAGTTCGCCCGTGCGCGATTCCGGGTAGGCGTACAGCGCCGCACAGCCGAAGATCACGCCGTCGTGCTCGATCACGGTGTAGTGGCCGATGTCGCGCTCGATCTCGGTGCGGCTGCGCTTGACCAGCGTGCCGTCGCTCTCGAACGGCTCGATCAGCTGCAGGATGCCGCCGATGTCGTCGGCAGTGGCCTCGCGCAGGCTCTCGAGCTTCTCGTCGACCACCATGGTGCCGATGCCGTCGTGGGTGAACACCTCGAGCAGCAAGGCGCCGTCGACCGCGAAGGGCAGGATGTGCGAGCGCTCGACGCCGCCGCGGCACGCCTTCACGCAATGGCGCAGGTAGAAGGCCGGGTCGGTGGGCTGCTGCGCGGCCGGCAGTGCGGCGAGAAGCCGCTCGGCATCGGCCAGCGCCAGCTCGGTGTCGATCGGGCTTTCGAGATCGTCGGCCTTCTCGTGGATGCCGGGGATCTCCGTGATGAACAGCAGCTTGTCGGCCTGCAACGCGATGGCGGCGCTGGTGGCCACGTCTTCCATCGTCAGGTTGAAGGCCTCGCCGGTGGGCGAGAAGCCGAACGGCGACAGCAGCACCAGCGCGCCGGTGTCGATGGCCTTGCGCACCGCGGCGGCGTCGACCTTGCGGACCACGCCGCTGTGCATGAAGTCGACGCCGTCGACGATGCCCACGGGCCGCGCCGTCAGGAAGTTGCCCGAGACCACGCGCACGATGGCATTGGCCATCGGCGTATTCGGCAGGCCTTGCGAGAACGCCGCTTCGATCTCGAAGCGCAGCTGGCCGGCGGCCTCCTGCGCGCAATCGAGCGCGACCGCGTCGGTGATGCGCATGCCGTGGCTGTAGCGCGCCGGATGGCCCTTCACGCGCAGCTGCTCGTTCACCTGCGGCCGGAAGCCGTGCACCAGCACGAGCTTGATGCCCATCGCGTGCAGGATCGCCACGTCCTGCGCGAAGCGGTCGAGCTTGCCGGCGGCGATCAGCTCGCCGGCGATCGCTACGACGAAGGTCTTGCCGCGATAGGCGTGGATGTAGGGCGCGACATGGCGAAACCATGGCACGAAGGTGTGAGGGAAGACGAGGCTCATCGACGGCGAGGTGGGGCTGCGCAGGGGATTGTGCCGCACGCTCGCGCGCTGCCCGAGGGCCATCTCCGATAATCCGCGCCCCGTGCCTCCCATCACCGCCACCGCCATCCCGCCGATCGAGTTTCCCGAATCG
Organism: Piscinibacter aquaticus; assembly: GCA_007994965.1. Lineage (GTDB taxonomy): Bacteria > Pseudomonadota > Gammaproteobacteria > Burkholderiales > Burkholderiaceae_C > Piscinibacter > Piscinibacter aquaticus. Next base: position 1,649,702 of record VOPW01000001.1, read on the forward strand.
CTGCCCGTCTCCGCGAGGCGCGAGGAGATCGCGCAGGCGATGCGCGAGCACCCGGTGGTGGTGGTCTGCGGCGAAACCGGCTCGGGCAAGACCACGCAGCTGCCGAAGATCGCGCTCTCGCTCGGCCGCGGGCTGGGTGCCGGCGGCAAGGGTCTGATCGGCCACACACAGCCGCGGCGCATCGCGGCGTCGAGCGTGGCCAAGCGCATCGCGCAGGAGCTGAATTCGCCGCTGGGCGAAGTGGTCGGCTACAGGGTGCGCTTCCAGGATCGGCTGCAGCGCGGCGCTTCGGTCAAGCTGATGACCGACGGCATCCTGCTCGCCGAGACGCAGAGCGATCCGCTGCTGCGCGCCTACGACACGCTGATCATCGACGAGGCGCACGAGCGCAGCCTGAACATCGACTTCCTGCTCGGCTACCTGCGGCAGATCCTGCCGCGCCGGCCCCGATCTGAAGATCGTCGTCACCTCGGCCACCATCGACGCCGATCGCTTCGCGCAGCACTTCGCCTCCGCGAAGGGGCCGGCGCCGGTGATCCAGGTGTCGGGCCGGCTGTTTCCGGTCGAGCAGCGCTGGAAGCCATTCGAGGAGAGCCGCGAGTTCGACCTGAACGACGCCATCGGCGAAGCCGTCGACGAGCTGTGGCGCGAAGGCTCGGGCGATGTGCTCGTCTTCCTGCCCGGCGAACGCGAGATCCGCGAGGCCGCCGAGCATCTGCGCAAGCATCACCCGCCGGGCGTGGAGATCCTGCCGCTGTTCGCGCGGCTGTCCCAGCAGGAGCAGGACCGCGTGTTCGAGCCGCACGGTGCGCCGCGCATCGTGCTGGCCACCAACGTGGCCGAGACCTCGCTGACGGTGCCCGGCATCCGCTACGTGATCGATGCCGGCACCGCACGCGTCAAGCGCTACAGCTACCGAAACAAGGTCGAGCAGTTGCAGATCGAGCCGGTCAGCCAGGCCGCGGCCAACCAGCGCGCCGGGCGCTGCGGCCGCGTCAGCAACGGCATCTGCATCCGTCTCTACGACGAGAAGGACTTCGCCAGCCGGCCGCGCTTCACCGACCCGGAGATCCTGCGCTCGTCGCTGGCCGGCGTGATCCTGCGCATGAAGGCGCTGGGCCTGGGCAACGTCGAGGACTTTCCCTTTCTCGAGCCGCCGCCGAGGCGGGCGATCGCCGACGGCTACCAGCTGCTGTCGGAGCTGGGTGCGGTCGACGATCTGAACCAGCTCACGCCGATCGGCCGCGAGCTCTCGAAGCTGCCGCTGGATCCTCGTGTCGGCCGCATGATCCTGGAGGCGCGTGATCGCCACGCGCTCACCGAGGTGCTGGTGATCGCCGCGGCCTTCAGCCTGCAGGACGTGCGCGACCGCCCGCTCGAACAGCAACAGGCCGCCGACAACGCGCACAAGAAGTTCGACGACGAACGCTCGGAGTTCATGGGCGACCTCAAGCTGTGGAAGTGGCTGGAGGACAGCAGAGGCGGCCACGGCGAGCACAAGATCAGCCTGCGCAAGCAGGAGCAGCTGCTGCGCGAGCACTTCGTCTCGCCGCGCCGCGTGCGCGAGTGGCGCGACCTGCATTCGCAGCTGCACACCGTCGTCGCCGAGCACGGCTGGCGGCTGAACGCCTCGCCGGCCACCTACGAGCAGATCCATCTCTCGCTGCTGGCCGGGCTGCTGGGCAACATCGGCTGCAAGAGCGACGACGAGGACTGGTACCTCGGCGCGCGCGGCATCCGCTTCCACCGCCATCCGGGCACGCACCTGTCGAAGAAGCCGGGGCGCTGGATCGTCGCGGCCGAGCTGGTGGAAACCACGCGCCTGTTCGGCCGCGGCATCGCGGCGATCGACCCGGCCTGGCTGCCGGGCATCGCCGCGCATGTGATCAAGACGCAGCTGCTCGAGCCGCACTGGGAGAAGAAGGCCGCGGAAGTGATCGCGCTGGAGCGCGCGACCCTCTACGGAATCGTGGTCTACAACAACCGGCGGGTGAACTTCGGCATCATCGATCCGAAGGCGGCGCGCGAGATCTTCATCCGCGAGGCGCTGGTCAACGGCGAGTGGGAAACGCGGCTGCCCTTCCTGGCGGCGAACCGCAAGCTGATCGCGCAGGTGCAGGAGCTGGAGCACAAGTCGCGCCGGCAGGACGTGCTGGTCGACGACGAACTGATCCACGCCTTCTACGACGCGCAGATTCCGGCCGAAGTGGTCAGCGGCGCCACGCTCGAGCGCTGGTACCGCGAGGAATCGAAGCGCCAGCCGCGCCTGCTGATGCTCAGCCGCGAGGAGCTGATGCGCCACGAGGCGGCGGGCATCACCACGGCGGCCTTCCCCAAGACCATCCGGCTGGGTGGTATCGACTGCGCGGCGAACTACCTGCACGAACCCGGTGACTCGAAGGACGGCATCACGGTGACGGTGCCGATCTACGTCCTCAACCAGGTCAGCGAAGAGCGCTGCGAGTGGCTGGTGCCGGGCATGCTGAAGGAGAAGGTGCTCGCGCTGGTGAAGACGCTGCACCAGCGGCCGCGCTCGCGCCTCGTGCCGCTGCCGGGGTATGCAGAGGAGTTCGTCGCCGAGACGGATTTCGCGCAGGGTGACCTGATCGACGTGCTGCTCAAGCATGTGCGCGAGCGGACGCAGCTTGCCGTGCAGCGCAACGACTTCAAGCGCGAGCAACTCAGCCCGCACCTGCTGATGAACTTCCGCGTCGTCGACGAGCATGGCCGGCAGCTCGGCACCGGCCGCAACCTCGCGGCGCTGAAGGCCGAGCTCGGCGGCCGCCGCGCGTTCGGCCTTCCAGGCGCTGGCGGCGCTGAAGGTGGCGGGTGCAGCGCAGCCGGCGGCAGCCGCGCCCGTACCGACCAGCCGCGCCGCAGCCGCGAAGGCTCCTGCCCCGCCGGCACCGGCGGCGCGCGAGGCCGAGAAGTACACCGCCTGGACCTTCGGCGAGCTGCCCGAGTTGCTGGAGTTGCGCAAGGGCGGGCAATCGCTGGTCGGCTTCCCGGCCTTGATCGACCACAGGGATCACGTCGAGATCGAGGTCTTCGACGAGCCCGAGGTCGCCGCCGCGAAGCATCGCGGCGGCCTGCGCCGGCTGGTGGCGCTGCAGATCCGCGACGCGCTGAAGTACCTCGAGAAGAACATCCCCGACCTGCAGAAGATGGCGGTCGCGTTCATGCCGTTGGGCACGGCCGAGGAGCTTCGCGAGCAGATCATCGAACTCGCGTTGGATCGCGCCTTTTCGGCGACCCGCTGCCGACCGACGCCGCATCGTTCGCCAAACGCATCGAGGAGGGCCGCGGCCGCCTGACGCTGATCGCCAACGAGATCGCCCGCGCCGCGGCCACCGTGCTGCTGGAATGGTCGGCCGCGCAGCGCAAGCTCATGACACCAAGCCGGCGAAGGAAGCCGCCGACGACGTGGCGGCGCAGCTCGCGCGGCTGGTCGGCAAGCGCTTCGTGGTGTCCACGCCGTGGCTGGCGCTCGGCCACCTGCCGCGCTACCTCAAGGGCGTGCAATTGCGGCTGGACAAGTGGCGCGCCGACCCGGTCCGCGATGCGCAGCGCCTGGCCGAGATGCGGCCGCTGGAGCAGCGCTTCGTCCGCTCCCTGGCCGAACGTAAAGGGCAGTCCGACGCACGCCTGGAGGAGTTCCGCTGGCTGCTCGAGGAACTGCGCATCAGTTTGTTCGCGCAGGAACTTCGCACGCCGCAGCCGGTCAGCGTGAAGAGGCTGGAAAAGGCGTGGGAGCAGATGCAGCGTTGACCATCCCGCCGCAGCAACGGAGCACCGCATGAGCCGTCGACCGACCGAAACCCGCTGGGAACTGGTACCCGACACGCCGCACCGCATCGACGACGTGGCCCAGCGCTGCCGCCGCCTGGTGACGCGGCGTGCGCTGATCGGTGCCGGCGTGGCCATGGTGCCGGTGCCCGGCATCGACTGGATGACCGACGTGGCGCTGCTGCTCAAGCTCATTCCCGAGATCAACCGCGAGTTCGGCCTGACGCCCGAGCAGGTGGAGCGGCTCGCCGGACCGCCGGGTGGTCGTCTACAAGGCCATCACCGCCGGCGGCAGCCTGCTGATCGGCCGCGTGGTCACGCGCGAACTGGTGATGACGATGCTGCGCCTGATCGGCGTGCGGCTGACCACGCAGCAGGCGGCCAAGTACGTGCCCGTGGCCGGCCGTGCCGTGTCGGCGCTGCTGACCTACTCGGCGCTGAAGTACGTCTGCGAGCAGCACATCCGCCAGTGCATGGAGGTGGCGCGGCTGCTCGCGCTGCCGGCACCTGCGACGTCGCACTCTGCGGCCGGCGCCCGCTCCTGAAGGCCGGCCACTACAATCGCGCCTGTTCGGGGTGTAGCGCAGCTCGGTAGCGCAACTGCTTTGGGAGCAGTGGGTCGGATGTTCGAATCATCTCACCCCGACCATCTTTCCCGCCTCCGCGCTGCCCGTAGCTCAACTGGATAGAGCAGCTGCCTTCTAAGCAGCAGGTCGGGGTTCGAGTCCCTCCGGGCAGGCCAGCCGACCTCGCCGCTCACAGCGGCTCCAGCGCCGGCCCGCGCAGCCCCACCAGCAGCGCGCGCCCGTCGGGCGTCACACGGAACTCGCCGTACTTCGCCTTCTCCCAGCGTGCTGCCTCGCCTTCGGCGAAGAACCGTGCGTCGCTGACGAGGATCCAGCGGCCGTCCTTCGGCGTCAGCTCGATGCGCATCTCGCCCTCGGCCAGCGCCGCGCCGTCGGCGATGCGCAGCAATCGGGCCACCCCGCGTTCGTCACGCCGTGCAACGACGAACGGGCGCTCGCGGCGCAGCATGCCGGCGCGGCGCTCGGCGGGCTCGCCGGGCACATTGAAGTTCAGCCGCATGAAGTCGCCCTGCATCAGCGAGCGCGGATCGACAGGCGCGAGTTCGACGAACACCGGCTGGCCGTCGCGGATCAGCGCCTCCTTCTCGCGGATGCCGAGGCTGGCCGTCGCCACGATGGCCAGCAGCGAGAGTGCGATGCCCCAGCGCGCCCAGCGCGGCTGCGAGTCGGCGGACGAAGGCGCCGCTTCGCGCGGCTCGCCGGCGCGGGCCCAGGCCGCCAGCCCCGCCAGCAGCGCGCCGGCGCCGCAGAGCACCGCTGCCTTGGTGGCCAGTGGCCGGGCGAGCTGGTAGTAGAAGGCGCCGACGATCCACGCCGAAGCCACGGCCGCCGCAGCGGCCAGCCGCGAACGGCCGCTGGTGGCCAGCCAGCCAGCATCAGCAGCGTGGCGCCGAGCGAGGGCATCCAGACCGCCGTGCCGACCAGCACCAGCCCGCCGCAACGAAGGGTGCGCGTCGAAGCCCCGGCCAGCGGCGAGCGGCAATGATCAGCCCGGCCAGCGCGAGGGCAGCCGAGACCGCCTGCATCACGCGCCAGAGCGTGCCGGCATCGCTACGCCGCCCCAGTTCGCGCACGATCTCTGCGCCCATCCCGCCGCCGAGCGTGCCGCCGACGAGAAAGGTCATGCCCGACCACCATGCGAAGGCGGCGAGCAGCGCGAGGGCCCAGCCGGCGGCCGTGCTTTCGACTGCAGCCGCCACCCGGCTCGGCAGCGAGCGCATCGCGCCGAGCAGCACCAGCCACAGGGCAAGCAGCAGGTGCCGGGCCAGCCACCACTGCTCGAGCGAAGCGCCGCGGCCGAAGGACCAGCGCTGCGGCGTCAGCGCGATGGCCAGCAGCACGGCCGCGGCGGCACCGAGCAGCGCACGCAGCCACGCCGCGCGAATGGCCGCTGCGACGGCCAGGGTCACCAGCGCGAGCAGCACGGCACCGGCCGAGGTGCCGGCGTCGCGGAAGAGGCCGAAGCCGAGCGAACCACCCCCACGAGCAGTGCGGGCAAAGCCAATTGTTCGACGAACAGCGGCACGTCTCGTGAGCGCAGCACCACGGTGGCGCCGGCGATCGTCAGCACGCCGACGAAGTAGGGGCCAATGCTTCGGCTGATCAGGTCGCCAAGCAGCAGGCCGACGACGCCGAGCAGCGGTATGGCCGCCAGCCACGCGCCCAGCGCGGTGAGCAGCACCACCGGCCAGGGGCGTGTGGCATCCGGCGGCGCCACCGCGTCGGCAGGCAGCAGCCCTTGCCGGCGCGCAGCGTCGACGATGGCGTCGAGCCGGGCGGCGCTCATGCGTTCGCTCCCGGTTCGTCGTGCTGTCGCGACAGTTGCAGGATGGCTTTGACGCTCGCCGCCAGCAGCCCCGCGGCGGCCGCGCCGAGCAGGAAGAGACGTCCGATCGGGTCACCCCCGCGCTTTCCAGCAGCAGCCGGGCCAGCCCGGCAACGATCAGCGTGTTCAGGCCGAGCGCCGCGGCGCTCAGCGCAAAGACGTCGAACAGCCGCCGAGGCACGAAGGCCCCTGCGATCAGCGCCAGCACCACGAGGCCGAAGACATAGTGGGTGCCGATCGAGCGCGAGAAGAGCCCGCCCAGCGCAGTGGCGGTGATGACGATCACCGCCAGCGTCGCCGCGGTGCGCAATGACCAGATCCCGGCACCGGTGAACGCGCGTACCGGCGGCCCGATCGACAGCAGCGTGGCCAGCGCCGCGGCCCAGCCCGCGAGGTGCACCGCAAGATCCTCCGGCTGCACCTGCCAGCGATGCCCGGTGTGCGCCTGGATCCACAGCGCGATGCCGACGAAGACCACCAGCACCCACGGCGCCCAGACGAGGTCGGAGCGGGCGGCCAGCGCCAGTGGCAGCGTCAGCGCCGCCCACAGCGCGAACAGCTGCCACGGATCGGCGCCGCTCTGGTAGGTCTGGCCGAAGTAGGCGAACAGCCCGCCAGTGGCCAGCAGCACGAGCAGTGCGAGCGGCGAGCGCCGGGCGGGCCGCCACACGGCGCCCGCTCCCATGGCCAGCACCGTGGCCTGCAGCAGCGCAAAGCGGCCGAAGCGGCCGAGTGTGTCCCAGTGGGCGGCGATCCAGAAGATCAGGCCCAGCCCGATCAATGCAGCGCCCAGCGCCGCCAGGCCGATCGGCAGCCAGCGCTGCAGCCGCGCCGGCTCGGCGTCGAGGTCGGCCAGGGCTTCGAGCCGCCGGGCTGCGGCGGCATCGAGCCGGTGCGTGTGCGCCAGTCGTGCAGCGCGAGTCGGAGATCCATCGGTGAGCGCAAGGTGCTTCGATGGGACGGCATGCTAGCCCGCCGGGTCGGCGCTCCGGCGGCCACGTTGCGGGAGCCCGCGCGACGACACCGCCAGTCGCGCCGCGATACCGGCGGGCCGTCAGCGCGCGCGGTACTGCGTTGCGCCGAACAGCGTCTCGCGCGCCTTGTCGTCGACCAGCGGCTTGCGCTTGTCGGCCAGCACCTCGACGGCGCGCATCACGCCGGCCGGTGGCCGATCTCGTCGAACCAGCCCTTCAGGTGCGGAAAGTCGTTCCAGTCGATGCCCTGGTTCTTCCACGAACGCAGCCAGGGGAAGACGGCCATGTCGGCGATCGAGTACTCCGTGCCGCCGAGGTACTTGCTGCGCGCCGGGCGCCTGTCCATCACACCGTACAGGCGCTTGGCCTCGTTGGTGTAGCGGTCGATCGCGTAGGGGATCTTCTCCGGCGCATAGATGCGGAAGTGATGCGCCTGGCCGAGCATCGGCCCGACGCCACCCATCTGGAACATCAGCCACTGCAGCACCTCGTACTTGCCGCGCACGTCGGCCGGCATGAAGCGGCCGGTCTTGCCGGCGAGGTAGAGCAGGATCGCGCCCGATTCGAACAGCGAGATGGGTGCGCCGTCCGGGCCCTGCGGATCGACGATCGCCGGGATCTTGTTGTTCGGGCTGATGGCGAGAAACTCGGGCTTGAACTGGTCGCCCGCACCGATGTCGACCGGAATCACGCGGTACGGCAATCCGCATTCCTCCAGCATGATGTGCACCTTGTGCCCGTTTGGCGTTGCCCACGAATACACTTCGATCATGAGGTCCTCGTCGTCTCTGTCCGGCGCTCCGGCGTGCTGCGAACTCTAGTGGATCGGCCGTGGCCATGCTCGAATCGCTGAAGCGTCTCTTCGCCGGCAAGCCGACCCCCGCTGCGGCCTGGGCCGACGTGGCCGATTGGTCGGCGCGCCGGGCGCTCAACTTCCGTCGCGTGAGGGAAGGCGAGGGCTTCGTCATCGAAGGCCTGCTCGACGATCGGCCCTGGCGGCTCGAATGGGGCCGCCGCAGCGCCAGTACATCGCCGGCCGCGAACTTCGCATGCGCATGGAGCTCGATCTGCCGGGCGACCTGCAGATGCTGCTGCTGACCAAGCCGCTGATGGACCTGCTCGAGCGGCAGACCTACGAGAGCTTCACCGAGGGCCTGCAGACGCAGATCGACACCGGCACGCCGGAAGAGGTGCGCTGGCTGGTGATGTTTCCCAAGGCCAACCTGAACATGTACCGTTCGCTGCGCGGCCGCCTCGGCGCCGTCTCGGCCGTGCCTTCGGCGGTGCCGCAGTGGCTGGAAGGGCCGCTGGCGCAGCAGCTCGAGCGTGCGCTCGGCACGCTGCTGCAGTTCGATCCGCCCTTCGTGCTGATGACGCTGCGCGGCCGCCTCTACCTGCGGCTGCAGCTGGTCGACCCCGAGCCGGATGCGCTGGCCGCGACGGTGGGCGTGTTCGAGACCGCCGCGCGGCAGGCGTTGCGCGCGGCCAGCCGGTGGGCGAGAGCGGCCAGGAGTGGCCGAGCACCGGCTCGACCGCCTGGCAGAGCTTCGACGACACCAAACCGCGGTAGCGGTCCGTGCCGCGCCGCGTGGCGCGGCCGACACCTCAGGCGTACTTGCCGATCTCGAGCTTGGCGATGGCGTTGCGGTGCACTTCGTCCGGGCCGTCGGCATAACGCAGCGTGCGCGACAGCGTGTAGAAGTAGGCCAGCGGCGTGTCCTGGCTCATGCCGGCGCCGCCATGCACCTGCATCGCCCAGTCGATCACCTGGCAGGCCATGGTCGGCGCGACCACCTTGATCATCGCGATCTCGCTCTTCGCGCTCTTGTTGCCGGCCATGTCCATCATCCAGGCGGCCTTCAGCGTCAGCAGCCGGGCCTGGTCGATCATGCAGCGGGCTTCGGCGATGCGCTCGCGCGTGACGCCCTGTTCGGCCAGTGTGCGGCCGAAGGCGACGCGCTTGGTGGCGCGCTTGCACATCAGCTCCAGCGCGCGCTCGGCCCGGGCCGATCAGGCGCATGCAGTGGTGGATGCGGCCCGGGCCGAGGCGACCCTGGGCGATCTCGAAGCCGCGGCCCTCGCCGAGCAGGATGTTGGAGACCGGCACGCGCACGTTCTCGAACAGCACTTCCATGTGGCCGTGCGGCGCGTCGTCGTAGCCCATCACCGTGAGCGGGCGCAGCACCTTGACCCCCGGCGTGTCGGCCGGCACCAGCACCATCGACTGCTGCGAGTGGCGCGGCGCCGTCGGGTCGGTCTTGCCCATGAAGATGTAGATCTTGCAGCGCGGGTCACCGGCGCCGGAGGTCCACCACTTGCGGCCGTTGATCAGGTACTCGTCGCCCTGACGCTCGATGCGCGCCTCGATGTTGGTGGCGTCCGACGAGGCCACCGCCGGCTCGGTCATCGCGAAGGCGCTGCGGATCTTGCCTTCGAGCAGCGGCTCGGCCCAGCGCTTCTTGTGCTCGGCACTGCCGTAGCGAATGATGGTCTCCATGTTGCCGGTGTCGGGTGCCGAGCAGTTGAAGACTTCGCTGCTCCAGGGCACGCGCCCCATGATCTCGGCCAGCGGCGCATATTCCTGGTTCGACAGTCCGATGCCGTAGTCGCCGGAGGTGTTGGTGTGGCCGTCGGCGCTCGGCGGGAGGAAGAGGTTCCACAGGCCGGCCTCGCGCGCCTTGGGCTTGAGCTTCTCGATCACCTCCAGCGGCGTCCAGCGCTTGCCGGCCGCGGTGTTGGCCTCGATCTCGGCCCACCAGGGCGCCCTCGGCGGGGTAGATGTGCTCCTCCATGAAGCGCAGCAGACGCGCCTGCAGTTCCTGGGTCCGGGGCGAATAGCTGAAGTCCATGGTGTCTCTCTCGTGGGGGTGATCAGGTGCGGCTGGCGATGCGCCAGCCCATCTCGGCCAGCGGCCGGGCGCCGGCGCCTGCCGACACCGCCTGCGCGCTCGACGCGGTGCCGTCGACGACGCGCTTGGCGATGCCCTGCAGGATGCCGGCCATGCGGAACAGGTTGTAGGCGAGGTAGAAGTTCCAGTCGGCCATCACCGCATCGGGGTCGGGCCGGCCGGTGCGCTCGCAGTAGCGGCGCACGTAGGCGCGTTCGTCGGGAATACCGAGCGCGGCGAGGTCACAGCCGCCGATGCCGCGGAACTGCCCCGGCGCGATGTGCCAGGACATGCAGTGGTAGCTGAAGTCGGCCAGCGGATGGCCGAGCGTCGACAGCTCCCAGTCGAGCACCGCGAGGATGCGCGGCTCGGTCGGGTGGAAGACCGGGTTGTCGAGCCGGTAGTCGCCGTGCACCACCGAGACCTGGGTCTCATCCTTCGCGCTGGCCGGCATGTGCGCCGGCAGCCACTCCATCAGCCGGTCCATCGCCTCGATCGGTTCGGTGATCGAGGCCACGTACTGCTTGCTCCAGCGGCCGATCTGGCGCTCGAAATAATTGCCGGGCTTGCCGTAGCTCGCCAGGCCCGCGGCCTGCACGTCGACCGAATGCAGCGCGGCGATCACGCGGTTCATCTCGTCGTAGATCGCACCGCGCTCGGCCGGGCTCATGCCGGGCAGGGTCTGGTCCCACAGCACGCGGCCCTGCACGAACTCCATCACGTAGAAGGCGCGGCCGATGATGCGTTCGTCCTCGCACAGCAGGTGCATCTGCGGCACCGGCACGCCGCTGCCGCGCAGCGCGCATCACGGTGAACTCGCGCTCGATGGCGTGCGCCGAAGGCAGCAGCTTGGCCACCGGCCCGGGCTTGCAGCGCATCACGTAGGTGGCACCCGGCGTGATCAGCTTGAAGGTCGGGTTGGACTGCCCGCCCTTGAACTGCTCCACCGACAGCGGCCCGGCGAAGCCGGGCAGGTGCTGCTGCAGATGGGACTGAAGCGCGCCGATGTCGAAGGCGTGCTGGTCGGCGACGGGCTTGGTTCCGGAGAAGGCGTCCATGGCGTGTCAGGCAAGAAGTTCCAACAGCCGGCGCGCATCGCGGCCGGCGCGATGCGGATTCAGCGCTCGGCGATGGCCAGCAGCTTGTCCTTGGAGAGCACCACGAGGCGCGTCGGCTCGATGCGCACGGCCCCCTCGCGCTCGAAGCCCTTGAGCTCCTGGTTGACGCGCTGGCGCGAGGCGCCGAGCAGTTGCGCCAGGTCTTCCTGTGCGAGCGCCAGACCGATGCGGATCTCCTCGCCTTCCTGCACGCCGTAGCTGCGCGCGAGCAGCATCACCTGCTTGGCCAGCCGCGCGGCGAGCGGGCGGGTGTTGAGATCCTCGATCTGGTCGAACATCAGGCGCAGGCGCCGGCAGTTCAGCCGCAGCAGCGCGTCGTAGAGCTCCACGTGCTGCGTCAGCAGTTCCTTGAAGTCGGTCTTGCGCACGATCAGCAGCGTGGTCTCGCCATGCGCGCTGGCATCGTGGGTGCGCGGCAGTCCGTCGAAGAGGGCGATGTCGCCGAACCAGTGCCCGGCTCGACGTAGGTCAGCGTCACCTGCTTGCCCGACAGCGACACCGAGCTCACCCGAACCGCGCCCTTGGCGACGCCGACCCACTCCTGCGCCGGCGTGCCGCGCGCCGAGAGTGTGGCCCCGTCGGCCAGGCGCCGCACGGTGGCACGCGCGAGGATGGCCTGACGCAGCGCCGGTGAGAGCTTCGAGAACCAAGAGCCCGACTCGATGTTGGAACGTTCTTCGAGTGTAAGAACCGAGGTGTTCATGTTCAGTCGCTGAGGTGACAGCATCATCGTGTCGTGCGAACCTATTGTCCACGAGCAAAACCACCGACCAGGAGACGAACATGGGTGCCAACGATCTGCGCATTCCGAGCCGGCGCGGCCAGGTGAGCGAGGAGGAGTGGCGCACACGCGTCGACCTCGCCGCGGCCTATCGCCTCGTCGCGCTGTTCAAGTGGGACGACCTCGTGTTCACCCACATCAGTGCGCGCGTGCCGGGCCGCGACAACGAGTTCCTGATCAACCCGTACGGGCTGATGTTCGAGGAGATCACGGCTTCGAGCCTGGTGCGCATCGACATCGCCGGCACCAAGCTCGACGACTCGCCGTTCCCGGTCAACCCGGCTGGCTTCACGATCCACAGCGCGATCCATGGTGCGCGCCACGACGCGCAGTGCGTGCTGCATACGCACACGCTCAACGGCATTGCGGTCTCGGCGCAGAAGGGCGGGGTGCTGCCGTTGTCGCAGCAGTCGATCTTCGTGCTCTCGAGCCTGGCGTACCACGGCTACGAGGGCGTGGCGCTGAACGAGGACGAGAAGCCGCGCCTGGTGGCCGATCTGGGCGAGAAGAACTTCCTGATGCTGCGCAACCACGGGCTGCTGACCCTCGGGGCCACGATCGCCGACGCGTTCCTGAACATGTACTTGTTCGAGACGGTGTGCACCATTCAGGTCCGCGCGCTGGCCGGCAGCCGCGAGCTGACGCATGTCGATTCGCGCATCATTGCCGGCGCGCAGGCGCAGGCCGTGCAGGTGACTCGCGGCGTCGGCGGCGGGGCATTGACGGGCCGGGCCTGCTGCGACGGCTCGATCGGCTCAGCCCGGGCTACGACGACTGATTCCGCTCAGATGAACCTTGGCGCACGCTTGCCCAGCGCCGCCTGCAGGCCTTCGCCGCCGTTGGCGTGGAAGAGGTTGCGCAGGAACTGATCGCGCTCGGCCACCAACTGCTGGGAGAACGTGCGGGCGGGGGCATCGTTGAGCAGTTCCTTGCCCGCCGCAACGGCGTTGGGGGCCATCTGCGCCAGACGTTCGCCGAGCGCCACCGCATCGCCGAGGGCCCGGCCCGGCGCGCACAGCGCCTGAACCACGCCCCACTGATGCAGCTGCGCCGCGCTCGCCGGTTCGGCGAGCCACACCATCTGCTGCACGGTGCCGCGCGGCAGCGCGTGCAGCAGCTGCCACGTGGCGCCGCCGTCGGGCGTAAGGCCGAGCCGCGCGTGGGCAAGCACGAACCGCGCATCGCTGGAGGCCACGATCAGATCGCAGGCGAGGGCGAGCGAGAAGCCCGCCCCGGCGGCTGCGCCCTCCACCGCCGCGATCACCGGCTTCGGACAGGCGCGGATCACCTCCACCCACTGGTGCAGCAGATCGATCATGCGCGCCTGGGCCGCCGGCCCGGCCTGACGCCGGGTGCTCAGGCCGTGAAGATTGCCGCCGGCACAGAAGTGCTCTCCGGCACCGCGCAGGACGATGGCGCGGATCCCGTCGTCGGACTCGGCCGTGCTCAGCGCCTCGATCCCCGCGGTGATCACCGCCTCCGACAGCGCATTGCGGCTGTCGGGATCGCTGAGCGTGAGAATCAGCACGGCGCCCTGGCGCTCTGTCAGCAATTCGGAAGGCATGGCTCTTGAGGCGCCTCGAGATCGGTCGATTGTGTCACGGTAGCCCGTGGGGCTCCCCTCAGTGAAGGGCACTGCGCGAAAGGCCTCATGCTAGAGTCTCCGAGCAGAAAAATAACCGGTCGTCAATGCGCCGAGCCTCGCTCTCTCTCTGTCTCGCTGTCGTCGGCGGATCCCTGATCGGGGCCGGCCACGAGGCCCAGGCTCTGGGCTTCGGGCGCTCGCTTCACGTTTCCCATCTCGGCCAGCCGCTGAACTTTGCCGCCACGGTGCGGCTCGAGGCCGAGGAGACGCTCCCGCGTGAATGCGTCACGGCCGAGGTGCTGGCCGGTGACTTTCGCATTGCACCGGCGGCCGTGCGCGTGTCGGTCGAGCCGGCGCCCACGCCCAACGAGCGCACGGTGCGCGTGACCACCACGACGGCCATCGATGAGCCGGTCGTGACGGTCACGGTGACAGCTGGCTGCCAGCAGCGCCTGACGCGCAGTTTCGTGGCGCTGGTCGATCCGCCGGGTATCGCGCTGGCCGGTGCAACGCCGCCCGAGATCACCCTGCCGCCGCAGCGCTTCGATGCCGACACCGCGCCCGTGGTCGCGGCAGCGGCAGCAGCGCAGGCGCCTTCGGCACCGCGCCGTTCCGCATCCAGCCCGGCAGCCGATCGCCCGGCGCGTGGGCGTGCCGCCGCCAACCCTGTCCCGGCCGTCCGTCCGCGCGACGCGGCGGTAGCCCAGGCGGCGCCAGCCCAGCCCCGCGACCGCAAGACCAGCACGTCGGGCACGCCGACGCCGCGCAGCAGCGGGCCGCGCCTGCAACTCGACCCCGGCGTCCCCTCGGCGGCCGCGCTGGCCGCCTCGGCCGCCGCCGCCGAAGCTGCGCTGGCAGCGGCTTCGCAGGTGGCAGCCTCGAACATGGCAGCGGCGTCTGCAGCCGCGGCGGCCTCGGCCGCGCAGCAGCGCATCGTGGCGCTGGAGGAGCAGCTGCGCCAGCTGCGCGAGGATTCGCAAAAGACGCAGAAGGCCCTCGCCACGCTGCAGGCCACGCTCGACCAGGCGCAAGGCGAGCGCTACTCCAACCCGCTGGTCTACGCGCTTGCCGCCCTCTCGGCGCTGCTGGCCGTGGGCATGGCCGCGCTGTGGTGGCGGCAGTCGCAGTCGCGCAGCAGCTCGCAGTGGTGGCTGGCGCCTACGGGCTCGACCGTGCCGGCCACGGCTGCGGCCCGTCCGGTGGTGGCGCGTGCTCCGGCCGAGGCGGCGGCGCGCCAGGAAACGCAGCCGGCCGTGATGGACGAGCGGCACATCAGCCGTGCGGGCGATGACGCACCCGACTCCACCGCTGCGCCGGTGACCGAATCCCCGGTATCGGTGCTGCCGCCGCCGGCCGATGGCGCCGCCGCGCCGCGCCGCGAACTCTCCGTCGAGGAACTGATCGACCTCGAACAGCAGGCCGACTTCTTCGTCGTGCTCGGCCAGGAAGATGCCGCCATCGACCTGCTGATGGGCCATGTGCGCAGCAGCGGTGGCGCCAGTCCGCTGCCTTACCTGAAGCTGCTCGAGATCTATCGCCGCCGCGGCGACCACGATGCCTACGACCGCGTTCGCGAGCGCTTCAACCGCCGTTTCAGTGCCTATGCGCCGGAGTGGACGAGCGACCTGGCCGACGGCCGCACGCTGGACGACTATCCGCAGATGCTGCGGCAGCTGCAACGCCTGTGGGACGAGCCGCAGCGCGTCACGCAGATGCTCGATGCGGCGCTGATGCGCCAGGACAGCGACGGCGACACCTACGATCTGCCCGCCTACCGCGAACTGCTGTTCCTCTATTCGATCGCCCGCGACCTCGGCGAGCACCCGAGCAACGCCCGCTCGGTCGACCTGCTGCTGCCGATGGACGGGGATGCCGCGGAGAAGCCGATCGAGGAACTGACGGCCAGCCGCCTGATGGGCTTCGCGCCGACCAACCAGCTCACGGTCCAGGTCGATCTCGACGTGACGCGGCCGATGCCCGAACAGCCGTCGGGCAACTCCGATTTCATGGGGCTGATCGACCCCAAGTCGCGCCGCGACGGCGCCGACCGCTACTGAGCACGCAGCAGCATCGCGCTCACAGCGCCGCGAGGCGCTCGAGCGCCAGCTGCAGGGTCTCGTCCTTCTTGGCGAAACAGAAGCGCACGATGCGCTGCTCGAAGCCGCCCTGGTAGAAGGCCGACAGCGGAATCGCCGCCACGCCGACGTCGGTGGTCAGGCGGCGGCAGAAGGCTTCTTCGGGTTCGTCACTGATCGCCGAATAGTCCACGCACTGGAAGTAGCTGCCTTCGCTGGGCAGCAGATTGAAGCGGCTGTTCGCCAGACCGGCGCGGAACAGGTCGCGCTTGCGCTGGTAGAAGGCCGGCAGGCCGAGGTGGTGCGAGGCATCGCCCATGAACGCGGCCGTGCCGTGCTGCATCGGCGTGTTCACCGTGAAGACGTTGAACTGGTGCACCTTGCGGAACTCCGCGGTCATTGCCGCGGGGGCGGCCACGTAGCCGACCTTCCAGCCGGTCACGTGGTAGGTCTTGCCGAAACTGGAGACGATGAAGGCGCGCTGGGCCAGCTCGGGATGGCGTGCGACGCTCTCGTGCCGGGCGCCGTCGTAGACCATGTGCTCGTAGACCTCGTCGGCGATCACGAACACGTCGGTCGCGCGCAGCAGATCGGCCGGGCGCTGCATGTCTTCGGCCGACCAGACCGTCGCGCTCGGGTTGTGCGGCGTGTTGATGACGATCGCTCGCGTGCGCGGCGACAGCGCCGCCGCGATGCGTGCGAAATCGGGCCGGAAGCTGCCCGGCGTCAGCGGCACATGCACCGCGCGGCCGCCGGCGAGCTCGATGTTCGGCTCGTAGCTGTCGTAGCAGGGGTCGAGCACGATCACTTCGTCGCCCGGGTGAACGATCGCGAGGATGGCCGTGATGATCGCCTGCGTGGCGCCGGCGGTGATGGTGATCTCGCTGCCCGGGTCGTAGCGGCGGCCGTAGAGCGCCTCGATCTTCGCGGCCACGGCCTCGCGCAGCTGCGGCACGCCGGCCATCGGCGGGTACTGGTTCTGGCCACCGCGCATCGCGCGCTCCACGGCATCGAGCAGCGCCGGATCGCAATCGAAGTCCGGGAAGCCCTGGCCGAGGTTCACCGCACCGTGCTGCTGCGCGAGCGCGGACATCACGGTGAAGATGGTCGTGCCCACGCGGGGCAGGCGGCTGTCGATGGCGGGTGTGCGTGCGAGGCTGGCAGTGGTCATCGTGGGCGGGTGTCAGAGCTGGTAGTCGGAAGCGTCGGGCTGCTGGCCGGAGAGGGCCTGGTCGATCACCGGCCGGCCGAGGCGGTCCGACAGCATCTCCGCGAATACATAGACGAAGCTGCGCAGGTAGGCGCCGCGCTTGAAGGCGATGCGCGTCACGTTGCGGCCGAACAGGTGGCCGATCGGGCGCGACACGAGTTCGCCGCCCGGCGGGTCGTCCTTCACGGCGATCTCGGCGACGATGCCCACGCCGAGGCCGAGGCGCACGTAGGTTTTGATGACGTCGGCGTCGATGGCCTCGAGCACGATGTTCGGCTTCAGCTTGCGCGCCGCGAAGGCCTGGTCGACGCGCGTGCGGCCGCTGAACGACGGGTGATACGACACCAGCGGCTGGATCGCCAGTCATCGAGCTCGATGCGATCGAGTTGCGCGAGCGGGTGGCCGGCCGGCATCACCAGCGCATGCTGCCATTCGTAGCAGGGCAGGGTGGCCAGCTCGTCGATGCCGTCGAGCGCCTCGGTGGCCAGGCCGACGTCGGCCACCTCCTCGATGACCATGCGCGCGACCTGCTCGGGTGAACCCTGGTGCAGGCTGACGTTGACCTTCGGGAAGCGCTTGCGCAGCTGCGCGATCGGCTCGGGCAGGAAGTAGCGTGCCCGGCTGTGCGTGGTGGCGATCGAGAGGGTGCCGGCGTCCTGCTTGGAGAACTCCTCGCCGATGCGCTTGAGGTTGCCCACCTCGCGCATGATGATCTCGATCGACTTCAGCACCTGCTGCCCGGGTTCGGTCACGCGGCGCAGTCGTTTGCCGTGGCGGGCGAAGATGTCGACGCCGAGCTCGTCCTCCAGCTCGAGGATGGCCTTGGAGATGCCGGGCTGCGAGGTGAACAGCGCCTTGGCGGTCTCGGTGAGGTTGAGCTTCTGGCGTACCGCTTCCTGGACGAAGCGGAACTGGTGCAGGTTCATGGCGTGGCGGCGTCGTGGGGGCGCAGCGCGCACTGTGCCATCGCTTCGACCACCGCGTCGTCCTCGCCGATCGCCGGGCGCAGCACCCACGCCACGGCCGGATGGGCGCCGCGCAACTGCTCCATCAGAATCGGCAGGTCCTTGCGCACATGGCCGCCGGCGCCGAGAAAGAGTGGCAGCACCTCGACGCGCCCGCAGCCTTGCGCCACGAGCGCGGCGCCGGCGTCGACGAGCCCGGGTGTCATGAACTCGAGATAGCTCAGCGCGACGGCGACGGACGGATCGGCCGCCCGCACGCGCCGCGCGATGTCCTCGAAGGGCAGCGCCCAGCGCGGGTCGCGCGCGCCATGGGCGAAGAGCAGGAGACCACGCTTCATCGGTAACGCACCAGCCAGCTGAAGGCACCGAGCGAGACGAGCAGGAACAGCGCGCTCGGTGCCGCCGCGGTGATCCAGGGAGTCCAGTCGCGCAGCAGGCCGAGGTGGCCGGCCATGTTGTTGAGCAGCACGAAGCCGATGCCGAGCATGATGCCGGCGAAGACCTTCAGGCTGATGCCGCCGGCGCGCGCATTCAGGTAGGCGAAGGGCAGGGCGAGCGCCATCATCACCGGGCAGGCGAAGGGGTAGAGCGCGCGCTTCCAGAACTGGATCTCGTGCCGCTGAGCGGCCTGCTCGTTGTCCGACAGGTGGCCGATGTAGCGGAACAGCTCGATCGTCGACATCGTCGACAGCGGCAGCACGGCGGCCGCCACCACGCCGGCCGACAGCGAGCTCGGCCAGACGAGCGCCGGCAGCTTCTCCTCGGCGGCGACCGACGCAGCGGGGTTGTCGGATGCGCTCCAGCGGGTCACGCGCACGTCCTCGAGCCGCCAGCTGTCGTCGTCGATCTGCGCGCGCCGCGCCGATGCGGCGGACCAGACGACCATCGGCGTCGAACTCGAAGATGCGCACGTCCTGCAGCGTCGCATCGGCGCCGGCCGAGCCGACGTTGACCGAGTAGCTGCGCTCGCCCTGCGGCGTGAGAGCCTTGTCCTTCAGCCGGGCGCCGGCCGTGCCGATGCGCACCTTGCCCTTGGCGCGCGCGAGGAGCTCGGTGGCGTGGCGTTCGCTGAACGGCGCCACCCAGTCTCCGACCACGTAGGTCAGCAGCGCGAACATCAGGCCGAGCTGCGCCAGCAGCGCCAGCGCCCGGCCGGGGCCGAGGCCGCCGGTGCGCAGGATCGTGTACTCCGACGACTGCGCCAGCCGGGCGAGGGCGTAGATGGTGCCGATCAGCACCGCGATCGGCATCAGCTCGTACAGGTGCCCCGGCGCCTGCAGCAGCGTGTAGGCCAGCGCGTGCAGGACCGTGTAGCCCTTGGCAACGTCAGCCAGTTCCTCGACGAAATCGATGAAGAAGAACAGCGACAGGAAGGCCACCGCGACGAAGGCCACCGAGCTGACGATGTCCCGGTTGAAGAGGCGGCGCACGGTCTTCATGCCGCCGCCCTTCGCAGCGAGAGCAGCCGCCGATTGCCCTGCTCGCGCCACCACAGCAGGCCGATTGCGATCAGGAAGGCACCGCCGTGGAACAGCGCCAGCGCCGCGCCCATCTCCATGCGGCCGGCAGCCACCCAGGCCTGCGAGAGATTGATCGCGTTGTAGTAGACGACGAAGGTGAGCAACGCGAAGAGCAGGTTCCAGTTGCTCGCTCGCCGCGGATTGGCCGCGGACAGCGGGATGGCCAGCAGCAGCAGGTTGGTGGCACCCAGCAGCAGGCCGAGGCGCCGGTGAGTTCGCCGAGGTTGCGCGGCGTGGGCGTGCGCAGCAGGTCGACGCTGGGCGTGGCCCGCGGCGGCAGTTCGTCGACGCGCGACAGCACCCGCTCGCCGACCAGGATGCGGTAGTTCTCGAAGCGCGACAGCGTCTTCTCGCCCGTGCCGCGGTTCTCCTCGTTGCGCTGGCCGCGGTCGAGCACGAGGAAGCGATCCTCGCCGTCGATCTCGATGCGGCCGGTCTTCGCCGACGTCACCGATTCGGCGCTCGGTGTG
Source organism: Piscinibacter aquaticus (assembly GCA_007994965.1). Classification (GTDB taxonomy): domain Bacteria; phylum Pseudomonadota; class Gammaproteobacteria; order Burkholderiales; family Burkholderiaceae_C; genus Piscinibacter; species Piscinibacter aquaticus. Next base: position 1,669,486 of record VOPW01000001.1, read on the forward strand.
GTCGAGAGGATGAAGACGTTGCGGCCGGTGCGGCCGTCTTCCGAATCACGGTCGATGAAGAAGACCCGCTTGCCGTCGCTGGACACCTGGAACTGGCCCGGCGCCACGCGCGACAGGTCGGAGCGGCGCTCGAAGCGCTCCTTCAGCTCGTTGGCCCGTTGGTTCACCCAGGGCCAGACGAACAGCGCCAGCGCGCCGATCACCAGCAGCACCGGCCAGCTGGTGCGCAGCACCGGGCGAACGAAGCGCGACAGGCCCACGCCGCTGGCAAACCAGATGGTCATCTCGCTGTCGCGGTACATGCGGCCGAGCGTGGCGACCACCGAGACGAACAGCGAGAGGGCCAGCATCGTCGGCAGGTGGCCGAGTGCGGTGTAGCCCAGCAGCAGCACCACGTCCTGCGGCGACACGCGGCCCACCGCCGCCTGGCCGAGCGTGCGGATCAGGAACATGGTCAGCACGATGGTCAGGATGACCACCAGCGTCGCTCCGAAGCTTCTCGCCAGGTCGGCCCGCAGGGAGGAATCGAATAACATCGTGCGCTTCTCGGAACAGGCACGGATTATGGACTTTCGTCATCAGAGCGCTTCCCTGGATGCACTGGCCGCGGTGGCCTGCGACGCCTTGCTGGTCGTCGTGGCCGGCGACAAGGTCGACGCTTCTCTGGACGCGGCACTGAAGAAGCTCGCCGACGACGCGGTCGCTCACGGCGACTTCGAATTGAAGCGCGGCAAGACCGTCTATCTGCACCGCCCGGCGGGCGTGAAGGCAGCGCGCGTGGTGTTCGCAGCCTGTGGCGCTCCGACGGCGAAGTCGATCAAGGCGGCGCTGAGCGCCGGCGTGGCGGCCGTCAAGGGCGGCGGTGCGAAGCACCTCGCGGTGGCCCTGGTGGGCGCGGATGCGAATGCAGCGACCGCCGAGGCACTGGTGGCCGCGGTGGGTGATGCCACCTACGTCTATCGCCACACCAAGCCGAGCGCACCGGCCGCCGGCGCGCTGGCCAAGGTCACGCTGCTGGCCGACAAGGCCGCGGCCAAGGCCGTGGCGCAGGGCCTGGCGCGAGGCCAGGCCATTGCCGCCGGCGTGACGCTGGCGCGCGAACTCGCCAACCGGCCGGGCAACCACTGCACGCCCACCTACCTCGGCGAGCAGACCAAGAAGCTCGGCAAGGAATTCGGCCTGAAGGTCGAGGTGATGGACCGCAAGCAGATCGAGAAGCTCGGCATGGGCTCGTTCCTGGCCGTGGCCCAGGGCTCGGCCGAGCCGCCGCGCTTCATCGTGGCGCAGTACCAGGGCGCGGCGAAGACGCAGGCGCCGGTGGTCCTGGTCGGCAAGGGCATCACCTTCGACACCGGCGGCATCTCGATCAAGCCGGCCGCCGAGATGGACGAGATGAAGTTCGACATGGGCGGCGCCGCCAGCGTGCTGGGCACGCTGCGTGCCGTGGCCGAGCTCAAGCCGAAGATCAACCTCGTCGTGATCGTGCCCACCACCGAGAACATGCCGGGCGGCCGTGCCGTCAAGCCGGGCGACGTGGTCACCAGCATGTCGGGCCAGACCATCGAGATCCTCAATACCGATGCCGAGGGCCGGCTGATCCTGTGCGATGCGCTGACCTATGCCGAACGCTTCAAGCCGGCCTGCGTGATCGACGTGGCCACGCTCACCGGCGCCTGCGCGTGATCGCGCTGGGCCATCACCACTCCGGCCTGTTCACCGCCGACGACAAGCTCGCCGGCGAGCTGCTGGCTGCCAGCGCGGCCTCGCTCGACCCCTGCTGGCGCATGCCGCTGGACGAGGAATACGACGAGTCGCTGAAGAGCAACTTCGCCGACATGGGCAACGTCGGCGGCCGCGCGGGCGGCGCCATCACCGCCGCGATGTTCCTGCGCAAGTTCACCGCCAAGTACCGCTGGGCGCACCTGGACATCGCCGGCACGGCGTGGAAGTCGGGAGCTGCCAAGGGCGCCACCGGCCGGCCGGTGCCGCTGCTGACGCACTTCGTGCTCTCGCAGGCCGCCTGAACCGAGCGCGCGCCGATGCCGCGATGACCCGGGTCAGCTTCCACTTCAACGTGCCGCACCGGCTGGAGTACGCCTGCCGGCTGCTGCGCAAGGCGACCCGGCAGAACGCGCGCATCGCCGTCACCGGGGCGGTGCTGACGCTGGTGGAACTCGACCGCGCGCTGTGGAGCTTCGAGCCGACCGAGTTCATCCCGCACGTGCTGCTGCGTGAAGGCCAGGCCTTGCCCGAGCGGCTGGCCGACACGCCGGTGTGCCTGACGGCGACGCTGGCTGGTGCACCGCACCACGACGTGCTGCTCAACCTCGGTGCCGAGCCGCCGGCGGGCTTCGAGAGCTTCGAGCGGCTGATCGAGATCGTCTCGACCGACGACGACGAGCGTGCCGCCGCGCGGGCCCGCTGGAGGCACTATGCCTCGCGCGGTTATGCGATCGAGAAGCACGAGGTGCCGGCATGACGATGCGTCCGCCGCCGCCGACCCGCGTGCCCACCCTCACCGAGGTGGTGGCGTTGCCGGAGTCGCCGCCGGCGGCCACTGTCGTGGCGCCGCCGCCCGTGGCTGCGGTGGCGGCCGCGCCCGCGCCTGCCTCGGTGCCGGCCCGAACGCTCGACGAGGACGAACTCGTCCAGCGCGTGCTCGCCGACGTGCAGCGCCAGGTCGAGCTGATGCTCGAGGTCAAGTTGCGCGAAGCGCTGGCCCCGGTACTTACCCGCGCCACCGACGCGCTGATGCGAGAGGCCCGCAACGAGCTGGCATCGACCTTGCGAGAGGTCGTGGCGCGCGCTGTCGCTCAGGAAATGGCCCGTCATCGCGGACGCTGACCCGCGCGTTGAGGCCGAAGCCTTTGCGGGCAATCGCAGGTTTCCCTGAGGCAATTCGCTAGAGACGGCGTTTCTTTTGGAGTATCGTCTCGGCCGTTGAGAAAAACCCTCTCTTCCGAACGCTCTCAACTTTCCCCAACCGGAGGTCAATACATGCAAGTCAAATTGAATGCCGTGGTGGCTGCGGCCGCTCTGCTCATCGCAGGCGCTGCATCGGCTCAGGACATGGTCGTCAAGATCGGCCACGTCGGGCCCACCAGCGGTGGCATCGCCCACCTTGGCAAAGACAACGAGATGGGCGCTCGCATGGCCATCGACGAGCTGAACGCCAAGGGCGTGACGATCGGCGGCAAGAAGGCCAAGTTCGAACTGCTCGCCGAAGACGATGCGGCCGATCCGAAGCAAGGCACCGCCGTGGCGCAGAAGCTGGTCGACTCCAAGGTCAATGGCGTCATCGGCCACCTGAACTCGGGCACCACGATCCCGGCCTCCAAGATCTACAGCGACGCGGGCATCCCCCAGATCTCGCCGTCGGCCACCAACCCGAAGTACACCCGCAACGGCTACAAGACCGCCTTCCGCGTCGTCGCCGATGACGTGCACCTCGGCGGCACGCTGGGCCGCTACGCCGTGAACACGCTGAAGGGCAAGTCGATCGCCGTCATCGACGACCGCACCGCCTATGGCCAGGGCGTCGCCGAAGAGTTCTCCAAGGCCGTGAAGGCCGCCGGCGGCAAGATCGCCGAGCAGCAGTTCACCAACGACAAGGCAACGGACTTCACCGCGATCCTGACCGCCATCAAGGCCAAGAACCCCGACGTGGTCTTCTACGGCGGCATGGACGCCGTGGCCGGCCCGATGATCCGCCAGATGAAGCAGCTGGGCATCAACGCCAAGTTCATGGGCGGCGACGGCATCTGCTCGGGCGAGCTGCCCAAGCTGGCCGCGGGCGCCATGGCCGATGGCGGGTGATCTGCGCCGAGGCCGGTGGCGTCGAGGGCGAGCAGAAGGCCGGCATGGACAAGTTCAAGGCCGACTTCAAGAAGAAGTTCAACGCCGACGTCCAGATCTACGCGCCGTACGTGTACGACGCCGTGATGGTGATGGCCGACTCGATGGTCAAGGCCGGCTCCGCCGACCCGGCCAAGTACCTGCCGGTGCTGGCCAAGGCCAACTACAAGGGCGTGACGGGCAACATCGCCTTCGACGAGAAGGGCGACATCAAGAACGGCGCGCTGACCCTGTTCACCTACAAGGGCGGCAACCGCGAGCAGATGGCCGTGGTTCGCTGATCGGCGAGCTTCAGGCATCGAACAACGGGGCGTCTTCGGACGCCCCGTTTTTCTTTGGAGGGCCGGGTCAGTCCTGCATCGGCGTGCCGTCGCGGCGGTACAGCCGCGCCAGTGCGCGAGGCGCTGCGCATGTTCCGGCCGCACTTGATGCCAGGCGAAGCGCCACTGCCAGTAGCCTTCGCCCTTGCCCGGCCAGTTCATGCGGCGCTCGGCGCCGAGGCCGAGCACATCCTGCATCGGATGCACCGCGGTATCGGCCACGCTGGCGCAGGCGGCGCGGATCAGATCCCAGTGGATCTCGCGGCCATCCACGCCGAGGTAGTCGCGCACGCGGTGGCGCTGCGCTTCCGACAGGGACGCCCACCAGCCCTGCGTGGTGTCGTTGTCGTGCGTGCCGGCATAGACCACCGCATCGACATCGTGGTTGTGCGGCAGGTAGGCGTTGCCGCTGCCGCCCTCGAAGGCGAACTGCAGGATGCGCATGCCGGGGAAGGCGAACTTCTTGCGCAGCGCCACCACGTCGGGCGTGATCACGCCGAGGTCCTCCGCGATGATCGGTACGGGCCCGAGCTCGCGCGCGATCGCCTTGAACAGCGCCTCGCCGGGGCCGGGCACCCAGCGCCCGTGGACGGCGGTGGCTTCCGAGGCGGGGATCTCCCAGTGCGCCGCGAAGCCGCGGAAGTGGTCGATGCGCACGATGTCCACCAGCTCGAAGGTGCGGCGGATGCGCTGCACCCACCACGCGAAGCCATCGGCGGCATGCACGCTCCAGCGGTACAGCGGATTGCCCCAGCGCTGGCCGGTGTCGCTGAACGCATCGGGCGGCACGCCGGCGATCACCGTCGGGCGCCCCTTGGCATCGAGCTCGAACAGGTCCGGCCGCGCCCACACCTCGGCGCTCTGGTAGGCGATGAAGATCGGCGCGTCGCCGATGATCTCCACGCCCTTGCCGTTGGCATAGGCCTTCAGCGCCAGCCACTGGCGGAAGAAGCACCACTGGCAGAAGGTCCAGAAGGCGATGCGTTCGGCGTGTACCTCGCGCGCGGTGGCCAGGGCCACCGGGTTGCGCGCGGCCAGCGGCGCATCCCACTCGCACCAGTCGCGCCAGCCGTGGCGCTCGGCCAGGGTCATGAAGAGCGCGTAGTCGGGCAGCCAGTCGGCATGGCGCTCGACGAAGGCCTGCAGTTCGACGCGCTGTGCGGCCGTGGCCTGTGCAGCGAACCGCTGCGCAGCCCGCGCGAGGCGATCCATGCGGAAGGGCACCACCGCGGCGAAGTTGAGCCGCTGCTCGTCGATTGCCGCCGGCGGCTGGATCTCGTCGGCCGTCAGCCAGCCCTGGCGCTGCAGTTCCTCCAGGTCGATCAGCAGCACGTTGCCGGCGAAGGCCGAGGTGCTCATGTAGGGCGAGTTGCCCGGGCCGATGCCGCCCAGCGGCAGGATCTGCCAGAGCTTCTGCCCGGCGGCCACCAGCCAGTCGACGAAGTGGTACGCGGCGGCGCCGAAGTCGCCCGAGCCGTGCGGGCCGGGCAGCGAGGTGGGATGCAGCAGCACGCCGCTGGCGCGGGGAAAACGCATGGAGGGTCCTTGTCCTAGAGAACGATGTCGTGGCCGAGCGCGGCGAAGAGCAGCACGCTGCGGCCGGGCAGTGGGTAGAGCACCTCGCCCTGGCCCTGCCAGTGGCTTCGCCACGCGAATGGCTGCTGTCCAGCAGCGCCTGCCCGGCGCCGGTCGGCAGCATGAAGTGAATGGCGCCTGGATCGCCGTTGATCAGCAGCAGCAGCGGTACGCGCGAGCGGCCCGGCCGCCCGATCAGGCAGCCGAAGACGCGGCCGTCGGGTCGGCGCCAGTCTTCGCCGTGCAGCTCGCTGCCATCCACGCGCAGCCAGGTCACGTCGGCGAGGCCCAGGCGATCGGGCAGGCCGTCGTACCAGCGGTTGGCGAAGGCAGGGCAGGACCGGCGGCGCAGCGAGAGCAGCCGCGCGGTGAACGCGATCAGGTCGTCGTCGGCGTGCGCCCAGTCGAGCCACGAGAGTTCGTTGTCCTGGCAGTAGGCGTTGTTGTTGCCGCGCTGGCTGCGGCCGAGCTCGTCGCCGGCCGCGAGCATGGGCGTGCCCTGCGAGAGCAGCGTGCTGGCGAGCAGGGCGCGCTTCACGCGGCTGCGCGTCGCATTGATCGAGGCATCGTCGCTCGGCCCTTCGACGCCGAAGTTGCCGCTGAGGTTGTGGCCATGCCCGTCCCGGTTGTGCTCGCCATTCGCTTCGTTGTGCTTGTCGGCGAAGCTGACCAGGTCGGCGAGCGTGAAGCCGTCGTGCGAGACCACGTAGTTGACCGATTCGGCCGGCGAACGGTGGCGCGGCTGGAAGATGTCGGACGAGGCCGCCAGCCGCTGCGCAAACTCCCCGCGTGAGCGGCTGCCTTCGATCCAGAAGGCGCGCATGCTGTCGCGGAAGCGGTCGTTCCATTCCAGCCAGCCGCCCGGAAAGCCGCCGAGCTGATAGCCGCCGGGGCCGACATCCCAGGGCTCGGCGATCATCTTCAGTCGCGATAGCAGCGGATCCTGCGCGAGCGCGGTGAAGAAGGGCGCGCGCGGATCGAAGCCGTGGTCGCCGCGGCCGAGCACCGGCGCGAGGTCGAAGCGGAAACCGTCGACGCCCATCTCGCCGGCCCAGTAACGCAGGCTGTCGAGCACCAGCTGCAGCACGCGCGGCTGGCGCAGGTCCAGCGTGTTGCCGCAGCCGGTGTGGTTTTCGTAGGCCGCCTTGTGATCGGGCGGCAGCCGGTAGTAGCCGGCATTGTCCAGGCCACGGAAGCTGATCGTCGGGCCGTGCTCGTCGGATTCGGCGGTGTGGTTGTAGACCACGTCGAGGATGACCTCGAGGCCGTGGGCATGCAGCCGCTCGACCATCGCGCGGAATTCCTCGCGCGGCGTGAGGCCGCTGTGCCGGCTGGCGAGCCCCGCATCCGGCGCGAAGAAGCCGATGGTGTTGTAGCCCCAGTAGTTCGACAGACCGAGGCCGACGAGCCGCCGCTCGTCGAGGTGCTGGTGCACCGGCAGCAGGCACAGCGAGGTCACGCCCAGGCGCTGCAGGTGCGCGATGGCGGCGTCGCTGGCCGTGCCGGCATAGGTGCCGCGCAAGGCCTCGGGCACGCCTGGATGCTGCTGCGTGAAGCCCTTGACGTGCAGTTCGTAGAGCACCGTGCGTTCGAGCGGCACGTGCGGATGGGCGGCGCGCGGGGCGGCCTCGGCGCTCGTCGACCACGCGGGCCTTCAGCGCATGGGCGGCGTTGTCGCGCAGGTCCATGTCGCCGGCATGCTGCGCATCGGCGCCGAAGTGCTCGGCACGCCACTCGAAGCGGCCGACGATCTCGCGGGCGTACGGGTCGAGCAGCAGCTTGTGCGGGTTGAAGCGGTGGCCGCGTTCGGGCCGCCAGGGGCCGTGGGCGCGCAGCCCGTACACCAGCCCCGGCCGTGCATCGGGCAGATAGCCGTGCCAGACATCCTGCGTGCGCGAGGGCAGGGCGATGCGCTTCAGCTCGCGCTGGCCGCTGTCGTCGAACAGGCAGAACTCGATGCGCTGCGCATGTGCCGAGAACACCGCGATGTTCACGCCCTGGCCGTCCCAGTGCACGCCCAGGGGCCAGGGGTGGCCGCTTTCCATCTCAGCGATCGCGCTCGTAGATCACCGTGGCCAGCGGCGGCAGGTCGAGCAGCACCGAGTTCGCCCGCCCATGGCAGGGCACGTCTTCGCTGCGGGCCGCACCGAGCGGGCAGCCCACGTTGCTGCCGCCGTAATGCTCGGAGTCGGTATTGAGCCGCTCGCGCCAGACTCCCGCCGCCGGCACCCCCAGCCGATAGCCGCGCTGCACCGTGGGCGTGAAGTTGCACACCACGACCACCTCGGAGCGCCGGTCGCGGCTGCGCCGCACGAAGCTCAGCACCGAGCGCTGCGCGTCTTCATGGTCGATCCACTCGAAGCCGGCGCCGTCGAAGTCGCAGTCGTACAGCGCCGGCGTGGCGCGGTAGTAGCGGTTGAGGTCATGGATCAGCCGCTGGATGCCGGCATGAGCGCGGTCGCCGAGCAGGTGCCAGTCGAGGCTCTGGTCGTGGTTCCACTCGCGCTCCTGGGCGAACTCGCCGCCCATGAAGAGCAGCTTCTTGCCCGGGTGGCCCCACATGAAGCCGTAGTAGGCGCGCAGGTTGGCAAACTTCTGCCAGCGGTCGCCCGGCATCTTGTTCAGCAGCGAGCCCTTGCCGTGCACCACCTCGTCGTGCGAGAGCGGCAGCACGAAGTTCTCGTTGAAGGCGTAGACCAGGCCGAAGGTCATCTCGCCATGGTGGTACTGGCGGTGGATGGGTTCGCGCGCCATGTACTTCAGCGTGTCGTGCATCCAGCCCATGTTCCACTTGTAGTGGAAGCCCAGGCCGCCGGCATAGGTGGGCCGCGAGACCGACGGGAAGGCGGTCGATTCCTCCGCCAGCGTGATGGCCTGCGGCCGCTCGCTGCCCACCACCTCGTTCATGCGCTTGAGGAACGAGATCGCCTCGAGATTCTCGCGCCCGCCGTGCACGTTGGGCACCCATTCACCGGCCTTGCGACTGTAGTCGCGGTAGAGCATTGAGGCTACCGCATCGACGCGCAGGCCGTCGACGCCGTAGCGCTCCAGCCAGTACAGCGCGTTGCCGACCAGAAAGTTGCGCACCTCGGTGCGGCCGAGGTTGTAGATCAGCGTATTCCAGTCCTGGTGGAAGCCTTCGCGCGGGTCGGCGTATTCGTAGAGGTGCGTGCCGTCGAAGCGCGCCAGGCCGTGCGCATCGGTGGGGAAGTGCGCCGGCACCCAGTCGAGGATCAGGCCGAGGCCCTGCTCGTGGCAGCGCGCGACGAAGCGCTTGAAGCCCTCCGGGTCGCCGAAGCGCGAGGTCGGCGAATACAGGCCGATCGGCTGGTAGCCCCAGGAGCCGTCGAAAGGATGCTCGGAGATCGGCAGCAGCTCGAGGTGGGTGAAGCCCATCTCGCGCGCGTAGGGCACCAGCGTTGCGGCGAGCTCGTCCCAGTTCAGCCAGCGGTGGCCTTCCTCGGGCTTGCGCCGCCAGGAGCCGAGGTGCACCTCGTAGATGCTGACTGGCGCATCGAGCGCGTTGGCGCGCTGGCGTGCCTCAGAGGGTGGCACCACCGCCGGCAGCGGCGCGACGACGCTGGCCGTGGCCGGCCGCACCTCGGAGTGCAGCGCGAACGGATCGGCCTTCAGCGGCAGCAGTTCACCTTCGCGCGAGACGACCTCGTACTTGTAGCGCGCACCGGCCATCACGCCCGGCAGGAAGATCTCCCACACGCCGCATTCGCGGCGCAGCCGCATCGGGTGGCGGCGGCCGTCCCAGAGGTTGAAGTCGCCGACCACGCTGACGCGCGCGGCGTTCGGCGCCCACACCGCGAAGGCGGTGCCGGCCACGCCGTCGATCTCGCGCTGCGTGGCGCCCAGCACCTCGTAGGGGCGCAGGTGCGTGCCTTCGCCCATCAGCCAGACGTCCATCTCGCCGAGCACGGGGCCGAAGCGGTAGGGGTCGTCGAGCAGCGCCGTGCTGCCGTCGCCCCAGCGCACCTGCAGGCGGTAGCCGCCGGCCGGCGGCGCGGGCACGGTGCCCTCGAAGAGACCGTCCACATGCAGGAGCAGCAGCGGCGCGAGCGCGGCGCCACCGTCCGGATCGACGGCCACCACGTGCGTCGCGCCGGGCAGGAAGGCCCGCAGCGATACGCGTCCGTCGTCTGCGGCGTGCGGACCCAGCACGGCGAACGGGTCGCCGTGGCGGGCGTGGCGGATCAGCTCGATCTCGTGGGAATTCAGCATCGGCATCGATGGTAGCAACGGCGTGCCCGCTGCCACCGTCACGGTGCCGGCGTCATGCCCCAGATCTGCTGGGCGTATTCGCGGATCGTGCGGTCCGACGAGAAGGCGCCCATGCCGGCCACGTTGGCGATGGCCTTGCTGGCCCACTCGCCGCTCTGGCGGAACAGCGCATCGACGCGCAGCTGCGTCTCCACATAGGAGGCGAAGTCGGCCAGCAGCAGGTAATGGTCGCCGCCCCAGAGGAGCGAATCGACCAGGCCGCGGTAACGCCCGGGTTCGTCGGGCGAGAAGCTGCCGCCGGCGATGGCGTCGAGCACGTTCTTCAGCTGCGGGTTGCCCTCGTACCAGCGCATCGGCTGGTAGCCGCTGGCGCGCATCGCCAGCACCTCGGGCGTCTTCAGGCCGAAGATGAAGATGTTGTCGTCGCCGACGTGCTGGCGGATCTCGATGTTGGCGCCATCGTCGGTGCCGATGGTCAGCGCGCCGTTGAGCGCCAGCTTCATGTTGCCGGTGCCCGAGGCCTCGGTGCCGGCGGTGGAGATCTGCTCGGAGAGATCGGCGCCGGGCATGATCACCTCGGCGACCGAGACCCCGTAGTTCGGCACGAACACCAGCTTCAGCAGCCCGGCCACGCGCGGATCGCGGTTGATCACGCTGCCGACGTCGTGGATCAGCCGGATGATGTTCTTCGCCGCGGCATACGACGAGGCCGCCTTGCCGGCGAAGATCACCGTGCGCGGCACCCAGCCGGCATTCGGGTGGGCGAGGATGGCCTGGTAGCGCGCCACCACGTGCAGCACGTTGAGCAGCTGGCGCTTGTACTCGTGGATGCGCTTGACCTGCACGTCGAACAGGCTGGCCGGATCGACCGCGATGCCGGTGGTGCGCGCGATGTGCTCGGCCAGCCGCGCCTTGTTGGCGCGCTTGATGGCCATGAACTCGTCGCGGAAGGCGGCATTGCCGCGCAGGTCGCGCAGGCCCTGCAGCTGGTCGAGATCGAGCCGCCACTTCGTGCCCAGCGTGCGGTCGAGCAGGGCGGCCAGGCCCGGGTTGGCCTGGGCCAGCCAGCGGCGCGGCGTCACGCCGTTGGTCATGTTGGTGAAACGCTCCGGCCACAGCGCCGCGAAGTCGGCGAAGATGGTCTTGACCAGCAGGTCGGAGTGCAGCGCCGACACGCCGTTGACCTTGTGGCTGCCGACGATCGACAGGTGCGCCATGCGCACGCGGCGCTCGCCGTTCTCCTCGATCAGCGACAGCCGCGCGAGGAAGCCGTGGTCGCCCGGCCGCTGCGCCGCGGCGAAGTCGAGGAACTCCTGGTTGATGCGGAAGATGATCTCCAGGTGGCGCGGCAGCACGTGCTGCATCAGCGACACCGGCCAGTCTCCAGCGCCTCGGGCATCAGGGTGTGGTTGGTGTACGAGAAGACCTTCTGCGTGATGCCCCAGGCCTGCGCCCAGGGCATGTCGTGCTCGTCGCACAGCACGCGCATCAGCTCGGCCACTGCGATCGCCGGGTGGGTGTCGTTCAGGTGCATCGCCACCTTGTCGGCCGGGTTGGCCAGCGTGCCGTACTCCTCGACGTGGCGGCCGAGGATGTCCTGCACCGAAGCGGCGACGAAGAAATACTCCTGGCGCAGGCGCAGCTCGCGGCCGGCCGGCGTGCTGTCGTTCGGGTACAGCACCCAGGAGATGTTCTCGTACTCGTTCTTCACGCCGGCGGCGCGGGCGTAGTCGCCGGTGTTGAAGGCGTGCAGGTCGATGTGCGCCGGCGCCACCGCCTTCCACAGCCGCAGCGTGCTGACCTTCTCGGTGCCGTGGCCGGGCACGACCATGTCGTAGGCCTTGGCCGCCACCTCGCCGGCCGGGCGCCACACCGCCTTGCCGGCTGGTGCTCGACCCAGCCGCCGAAGCGCACCGGGTAGGCGATGCCAGCGCGCGGGAACTCCCACGGCGTGCCGTCGGCCAGCCAAGGATCGGGGTACTCGACACGGCAGCCGTGCTGGATGTCCTGCGCGAACATGCCGTATTCGTAGCGGATACCGTAGCCGAACGAGGGCAGGCCCAGCGTGGCCATCGAGTCGAGGAAGCAGGCCGCCAGCCGGCCCAGGCCGCCGTTGCCGAGTGCGGCATCGGGCTCGCGGTCGGCGATCTCTTCGAGCTTGTGGGCATGCTGCTGCACGGCAGCCGCGGTGCCGTCGGTCAGGCCGAGCGCCGCCAGCGCGTTGCCCATCGTGCGGCCGATCAGGAACTCCATCGACAGGTAGTACACCCGCCGGGCGGCTGTCGCGTTCACGGGCCTGCGTGGCCACCCAGCGCCGCGAGAGCTGTTCGCGGGCCACCTGGGCGACGGCCTGCATCAGCTCGGTGCTGCCGGCCTGGGCCGGGGCGACGCCGACGGTCTGCAGCAGGTGGGCGTCGATGGCGTTGCCGAGATCGGTAGGGAGGGCGGAAGGGGAAGACGTGCTCGTGTCCACAGGAATCCTTTGTCGTTCGACGCCGCTCGTGGCGGCGCCGGCCTCTTGGCGGGAGCGCAGTGTCCATGCCCATCCGAGGGGCGTCAACCGAGGGCGCATCGCAAGTTCGGTGCCTGTCGCGCGAGCGGCTGCAGCCCGGGTTACCGATGAATTCGGCGTAGTGACAGCGACTCCATGCGCGGGGGTGGGGCATGAGCACCGTCATGGCGTGCGGGCTGACTGCCAGTTACGCTGAAGTACGGCGAAACAACAGCGGCTTCATGTCGTCGATGCTGCCGTTGGCGCGAGGCGGCGGCCCGCGCAGTGTTGCGCCGATGCCGAAACCACCGATGATCCTGGGGCGCCAAGCGCCCCGTGACCCACGAACACCCCGCAGGAGACGTCCCGATGAAGCCGAACGACCCGGCACTCAGCCTCGATCTGCCCAAGCGCACCGTCGCGCTGGTGCTCGCCGGAGGCCGAGGCAGCCGGCTGAAGAACCTGACCGACCGACGCGCCAAGCCGGCGGTCTATTTCGGCGGCAAGTTCCGCATCATCGACTTCGCGCTGTCGAACTGCCTGAACTCCGGCATCCGCCGCATCGGCGTGATCACGCAGTACAAGAGCCACAGCCTGATGCGCCACCTGCAGCGCGGCTGGGCCTTCCTGAAGAGCGAGATGAACGAGTTCGTCGACCTGATGCCCGCGCAGCAGCGCGTCGACGAGGAGAGCTGGTATCGCGGCACCGCCGATGCGGTCTACCAGAACCAGGACATCCTCGCGAGCTACGGCGCCGACTACATCGTCGTGCTCGCCGGCGACCACATCTACAAGATGAACTATGCGCTGATGCTGGCCGACCACGTGGCCAAGGGGCGCGACTGCACCGTGGCCTGCATCGAGGTGGCGCAGGCCGAGGCCACCGCCTTCGGCGTGATGGCGGTGGACGACAGGAGCCAGATCACCGACTTCGTCGAGAAGCCCACGGACCCGCCGTGCATCCCGGGCAAACCGGGCCGCTCGCTGGCCAGCATGGGCGTCTACGTGTTCAACGCGCGCTACCTCTACAAGGAGCTGGAGCGCGACATCAACGACCCGAACTCCAGCCACGACTTCGGCAAGGACATCATTCCTGCGGCGGTGCGCAACGGCCGTGCGGCAGCGCATCCGTTCGACCTCAGCGCGGTGGGCACGCGCCTGAACGAGGAGCCGTACTGGCGCGACGTCGGCACCATCGACGCCTACTGGGACGCCAACATCGACCTCACCGCCACCGACCCACTGCTCAACCTCTACGACACGCGCTGGCCCATCTGGACCTACCAGCCGCAGCTGCCGCCGGCCAAGTTCGTGCACAACCAGGACGACCGGCGCGGCATGGCGATCGAGTCGATGGTCTCCGGCGGCTGCATCGTCTCAGGCCACGTGTTCCGCTCGGTGCTCTTCTCCAGCGTGCGCGTGCACTCGTACTCGACCGTCAACTGGGCGGTGCTGCTGCCCGGGGTGCAGGTGGGCCGCGGCGCGCGGCTGACGCGCGTGGTGGTCGACCGCGGCTGCGTGATTCCCGATGGCATGGTGATCGGCGAAGATGCCGCCGCCGACGCGGCGCGCTTCTACCGCACCGACAATGGCATCACGCTGGTCACGCGCGAGATGATCGCCAAGCTCGAGGAAACCTGATCGATGAGAGTGCTGCATGCGGCCGCGGAGGTCTTTCCGCTGGTCAAGACCGGCGGGCTGGCCGATGTGGTTGGTGCGTTGCCGCAGGCCCTGATGCGCCAGGACGCCGATGTGCGCCCCGGTGCTGCCGGGCTACCCGCCGATCGTCGATGCGGTGCTGCACCAGAAGACCGTCGCCGAGCTCGGACCTCTGTTCGGCGCCGGCCGCGTCACGCTGCGCCTGGGCACCATGCCCTACAGCCACGTGCCGGCGTACGTGATCGATGCGCCCTGGCTGTACCGGCGCGCGGGCGGGCCGTACCAGTGCGGCCGATGGCAGCGAGTGGGCCGACAACCTGCAGCGCTTCGCGCTGCTCGGCTGGATGGCGGCGCACCGGCGGCCGGTGAACTCGACAGAGACTGGACGCCCGACGTCGTGCATGCGCACGACTGGCATGCGGCACTGGCCTGCGCCTACATCGCGGCGCACCCGGGTGCCACGGCCGCCACCGTCTTCACCGTGCACAACCTTGCCTACCAGGGGCTGTTCGCTTCGCACGAGTTTGCACAGCTCGGCCTGCCGCTGCACTTCATGCAGTCGCACGGCGTCGAGTTCCACGGCCAGCTCTCCTTCATGAAGGCCGGGCTCAAATACGCCCGACGGGTCACGACGGTCAGCCCGAACTACGCGCGCGAGATCGCCACGCACGAGTTCGGCTGCGGGCTCGATGGCGTGATCCGCAGCCGCGGCAGCGATGTCAGCGGCATCCTCAACGGTGTCGATGGCGAGGTGTGGAACCCGGCCACCGACAGCGCTCTGGCGGCGCGCTATTCGGCGACCGATCTCGCCGGCAAGCCGCGCAACAAGCTCGCGCTGCAGAAGGAGATGGGGCTGGAGCCGCGCGCGGGCGCGCCGCTGTTCGGCGTGGTGAGCCGGCTCACGGCGCAGAAGGGGCTGGATCTCGTGCTCGCTGCGCTGCCCGCGCTGCTGCGACAGGGTGCGCAACTGGTGGTGCAGGGCAGCGGGGATCCGGTGCTGGAGGCGGCCTTCGGCGCAGCCGCCCATGCGCACCCGGCGCAGGTGGCCGTGCGGGTAGGCTACGACGAAGCCTCGCGCACCGGCTCATCGCCGGCGCTGACGTGATCCTCGTGCCATCGCGCTTCGAGCCCTGCGGACTGACCCAACTCTACGGGCTGCGCTACGGCACGCTGCCGCTGGTGCGGCGGGTGGGGGCTGGCCGACACCGTGGTCGATGCCGACGCGGCCGCGCTTCAAGCGGGCCGTGCCACCGGCTTCGCCTTCGACGCGGCCACGCCGGCGGCGCTGGAAGGCGCGGTCGAGCGCGCGGTCGGCCTGTTCGCGCAGCCCGACCGCTGGCGCGCACTGATGCGAGCGGCAATGGCGCAGGACTTTTCCTGGGACGGCGCCGCGCGCCAGTACATGGCGCTGTACCGCGCGCTGATGAGCCCGCGTGAATAATTCACGCAGCGTTTCAAAACGTAAACGCCGCCCGCAGCCGCGGGCTGATGCTGCGTTCAGCGGCTGCCTACAGTGGCCGCATGACGCACAGACGATCCGATTTCAAGCCCTCGCAGGTCTATGACTGGGAGGTCGAGCCGCATGACGAGCGGCCCAGCGAGTTTGCGCAGAGCACCGGTTACCGCGTGCACTCCGGCTTCTACGTGGCGCCGGTGGTCACCGCGCGCCGTCGCGGAAGCGGCGCGATGGTCTGGCTGATGGCCAGCGGCGTGGTCGGGCTCGCCCTGGCCGGCTTGCTGGTGCTGGTGAAGCTGCTGCGCGGCTGATGCGGCACCGGCCGCCGATTCAGGCCGTCAAGTGCGCGGCGAGCGCCGCGCGGCGAAAGGCGGAAGACAGCGTGGCCGCCTTGAAGTGGCCGCGGTCCAGGTCGGCACAGAGCGCCGCGAACCAGGCCGACCCAGGCCCGGTGGCATAGACGCGGATCTCGCCGGTCGAGCGGCGCCGCAGCGAGACGATGCCGCCCGCCATGCCGAGCAACTGGCTGATGCCGGAATGGGCGTCCTCCAGGATGTCGAAGTCGCGCGCATCGAGGCCCCGCGAAGCGAGCAGCGTACGGATGGCCGTGGTGGCATCACCACCGTCGTTGCTCTCGCTGCCGTAGCTCATTCGTGCCATTCGTCGCTCCGTCTAGGGAAGGCCCGTTGCCGGGCCGATGCGACGGATTCTTCAGGTCGGCGCCCTGGCGCGGCCATCCCCACGGAGTGGGTGTGATCCTAGGGGCCGACGCGGCGCGTTGCCTCGCGTACTGGGCTTCGAAGGCGCGACGGGCGCGGATGTAGTGGTTCGCGCAATCGAGCGTCGCGGCATCGGCGCAGCCGGGTGGCTTGCGGTAGCTCGCGGCGAAGGCCTGCTCCATGCGCTCGGCTTCGCTCAGCTGGGCACGGCGCGCCTCCTCGGCCAGTCGCTGATCCTCGCGCAGCTTGTCGATGCGGGCGCGCTCGTCCTCCGCCGCGCGGCGCTGCCGCTCCGCGACGGCCTGCTGCTCGGCCTCGATCTGCTGCTGGCGCTCGCGCGCGATGCGCTCGATCTCCTCCTGCGTGGCGCGCGCATTCGCCTCGGCGGTGACCCGTGCGTTCCACTTCACATAGGCCGCAGCGATGGCGGTGGCGATCAGCACGCCGATGATCACGGCCATCGCGAACTGCAGCGGCAGCGGCACGCTGATGGCCTGCCAGCCGCGCTTTCGCTTCGGCACGTAGGGCATGCGCTTGAACGGCGTGGCGGCGGCGACCGGCACCGGCTTGGCCGGCTCGGTGCGCGGCCCGGCGTCGGCGGGCTGCGGCTCTGTGGATGCGGCGTCGGCGGGCTTGTCGCTCATCGCGAGGAGTCTAAGTCGGCGGGGCCGGCGTCGAACGCCCGGCCTTCGTCCAAACGCAACAAGCTGCGAACGTCATCGATGCGGCCGTGCAGCCACAGATCGACGTCTTCCTCTGCCACGGGGATCACCGAGCGCTTGTCCTGCGCTTCCGGCGGCAGCTTCGGATCGGGCTTGTGCATCCGGCGCATCAGCGGGTGGTGATCGGCGTTGACGGTGAGCATCGTGTAGCTCTCGACCAGCTCGCCGGTGGCCTTGTCGACCCAGGTGTTCCACAGGCCCGCCAGCCCCAGGGCGCGCCGTCGACGCGGCGAAAACGCCACCAGACGTTGCGGCCGCTCTCCCAGTTCGGCTCGTCGAAGCTCAGTGCCGGGATGATGCAGCGCCGCCCATGCCGCCACGAGTCCTTGAAGGTCGCCTTGTTGGCCATCTCCTCGCTGCGCGCGTTGCAGGTGGAATAGGTCAGCTTTGGCGTCTTCGCGAACCACGGGACCAGCCCCACTGGCCGACCACCAGCTCACGCTCGGGCTCGACGCTGTCACGCGAGGCGCGGATGAAGGCGCCGGGGCGCTGCGGAAAGATCTCACCGCCTTGCCACGGCGTGTGGCGGCCGATGTGCCGTGCCCGTTCGATGGCCGCGGCTTCGGGTGAGACGTAGCGGGTGCACATGCGGCCAGGAACTCAGCCGATGCGATGCAGGGGAGGGGTCGGTGGCGGAGAGAGCGGGATTCGAACCCGCGGTGGGCTGTTAACCCACACACGCTTTCCAGGCGTGCGACTTAAACCACTCATCCATCTCTCCGGAGCCCGCGAGTTTAGCCGATCGCCTCAGCCCGCCGTGCCGCCCTTGGCCTTGAGCAGAGCCATCGCCGTGCCGATCAGCCCGGAGACTTCGCTCATGTTGCCCGGCACGATCATCGTGTTGTTCTTCTGCGCCAGCTGCGCGTAGGCGTCGACCGCCTTCTCGGCCACCTTCAGCTGCACGGCCTGCTCGCCGCCGGGGGCCTGGATGGCCGCGGCGATCTTGCGGATGGCATCGGCCGTGGCATCGGCCACCGCGGTGATCGCGGCCGCCTCGCCCTGCGCCTTGTTGATCTCGGCACGGCGTTCGCCTTCCGAGCGCGCGATCGAGGCCTCGCGCTCGCCGGTGGCGATGTTGATCTGCTCCTGCTTGCGGCCTTCGGAGGCCGCGATCAGCGCGCGCTTCTCGCGCTCGGCGGTGATCTGCGCCTGCATCGCGCGCAGGATCTCGGCCGGCGGTGTCAGGTCCTTGATCTCGTAGCGCAGCACCTTCACGCCCCAGTTGGAGGCCGCGTCGTCGAGCGCGCTGATCACCGAGGCGTTGATCGCATCGCGCTCTTCGAAGGTCTTGTCGAGCTCCATCTTGCCGATCACCGAGCGCAGAAGTGTCTGCGCGAGCTGCGTGATCGCCACCACGTAGTTGCTCGAGCCGTAGCTGGCGCGCATCGGGTCGGTCACCTGGAAGTAGATGATGCCGTCGACCTGCAGCTGCGTGTTGTCCTTGGTGATGCAGACCTGGCTGGGCACGTCCAGCGGCACTTCCTTCAGCGAATGCTTGTAGGCCACGCGCTCGATGAAGGGCACGACGAACTTCAGGCCCGGCGTCAGCGTGCGGTCGTACTTGCCGAGCCGCTCGACCACCCAGGCGTGCTGCTGCGGCACGATCTTGAAGGTGCGGTAGATGAAGATGCCGGCGATGACGGCGAGGATGAGGGCGATTTCCATGGGGTCGCTCGAGGGTGTGCGTTTCAGTGGGAGGCAGCGGCGGGCGAGAGCACCAGCCAGTTGCCTTCGACGGCGGTGACGCGGTGTTCGCCGACGCTGCGCGCCGCACCGGGTGCGAGGCGCGGTCCATTGCGTGCCGCGGTAGTTGACCCGGGCGGTGCCGTCCGCGCCCCAGGCCTCGACCTGCACGCGCTCGCCGATGTCGAGGTTGACGTCGCGGTTGAGCTCGGCCGGCATCGACTTCGGATGGCTGGCGCGCTTCCAGTGCCACAGCGCGGTGGCGGCGGCGCCCACCAAGGCTGCGCCGGCCACCTGCCAGGTCGGCGACAGCCCGAGGTGCGCGGCGATCGCGCCGGCCCCCAGGCCGAGGGCGATCATCAGCAGGTAGAAGGTGCCGGTGGCCAGTTCGGCCGCCACGGCGATGCCGGCGGCCACCCACCACAGCGTGGCGGCGGTGAAGGTCATTCGTTGCTCCCTGGATGACTCGTCGCGGGGAAGTGTACGGTCAGGGGCAGGCCCTACACTTCGCCTCCCCAGAACCTTCCACCGCCCCGAGGCCCGACATGCTGCGCTTCCGCTTTCCGATCGTCATCATCGACGAGGACTACCGCTCGGAAAACACCTCCGGCCTGGGCATCCGCGCGCTGGCCGAGGCCATCGAGAAGGAGGGCTTCGAGGTGCTGGGCGCCACCAGCTACGGCGACCTGAGCCAGTTCGCGCAGCAGCAGAGCCGCGCCAGCGCGTTCATCCTGTCGATCGACGACGAGGAGTTCACCCCCGGCCCCGAGCTCGACCCGGCGGTGGTGAACCTGCGCAAGTTCATCAGCGAGATCCGCTTCCGCAACGCCGAGATCCCGATCTACCTCTACGGCGAGACGCGCACGTCGCAGCACCTGCCCAACGACATCCTGCGCGAGCTGCACGGCTTCATCCACATGTTCGAGGACACGCCGGAGTTCGTGGCCCGGCACATCATCCGCGAGGCCAAGAGCTACCTCGACGGCCTGGCGCCGCCGTTCTTCCGCGCGCTGGTGGATTACGCGCAGGACGGCTCCTACTCCTGGCACTGCCCGGGGCACAGCGGCGGCGTGGCCTTCCTCAAGAGCCCGGTGGGCCGCATGTTCCACCAGTTCTTCGGCGAGAACATGCTGCGCGCCGACGTCTGCAATGCGGTGGACGAGCTCGGGCAGCTGCTCGACCACACCGGCCCGGTGGCGGCGTCCGAGCGCAACGCGGCGCGCATCTTCAACGCCGACCACTGCTTCTTCGTCACCAACGGCACCAGCACCAGCAACAAGATGGTGTGGCACCACACGGTGGCGCCGGGCGACGTGGTGGTGGTCGACCGCAACTGCCACAAGTCGATCCTGCACTCGATCATCATGACCGGCGCGGTGCCGGTGTTCCTGCCGCCCACGCGCAACCACTACGGCATCATCGGCCCGATCCCCGAGCGCGAGTTCACGCCCGAGGCGATCCAGCGCAAGATCGCCGCCAACCCGCTGCTGGCCGGCGTCGATCCGAAGAAGGTCAAGCCGCGCATCCTGACGCTGACGCAGAGCACCTACGACGGCGTGCTCTACAACACCGAGACGATCAAGCGCTCGCTCGACGGCTACATCGACACGCTGCACTTCGACGAGGCCCGGCTGCCGCATGCGGCCTTCCACAGCTTCTACGGCACCTACCATGCGATGGGGCGCAACCGCGAGCGGCCGAAGAACCAGCTGGTCTTCTCGACGCAGTCGACGCACAAGCTGCTGGCCGGCCTGAGCCAGGCCTCGCAGGTGCTGGTGCAGGACTCGCCGGGCCGCAAGCTCGACCGGCACCTCTTCAACGAGGCCTACCTGATGCACACGTCGACGAGCCCGCAGTACGCGATCATCGCCAGCTGCGACGTGGCCGCGGCGATGATGGAAGCACCCGGCGGCACGGCGCTGGTCGAGGAGAGCATCCTCGAGGCGCTCGACTTCCGCCGCGCGATGCGCAAGGTCGAGAAGGACTACGGCCACAAGGACTGGTGGTTCAAGGTCTGGGGCCCGGACAAGCTCACCGCCTCTGGCATCGGCACCAGCGCCGACTGGATGCTCAAGGCCGGCGAGAAGTGGCACGGCTTCGGCGACTGGCCGAGGGCTTCAACCTGCTCGATCCGATCAAGAGCACGATCATCACGCCGGGGCTGGACGTGACCGGCAAGTTCGCCAAGACCGGCATCCCGGCGTCCATCGTCACCAAGTTCCTCGCCGAGCACGGCGTGGTCGTCGAGAAGACCGGCCTGTACTCGTTCTTCATCATGTTCACCATCGGCATCACCAAGGGCCGCTGGAACACGCTGCTGACCGCGCTGCAGCAGTTCAAGGACGACTACGCGCGCAACCAGCCGATGTGGAAGATCCTGCCGGAGTTCTGCGCCCAGCACCCGCGCTACGAGCGCATGGGGCTGCGCGACCTGTGCCAGAGCATCCACGAGATGTACGCCAAGGGCGACATCGCCCGGCTGACCACCGAGATGTACCTGTCCGACCTGCACCCGGCGATGAAGCCGAGCGATGCCTACGCGCACATCGCGCAGCGCCGCACCGAGCGGGTGGAGATCGATGCACTCGAGGGCCGCGTCACCACCGCGCTGCTGACGCCGTACCCGCCGGGCATTCCGCTTTTGATCCCGGGCGAGCGCTTCAACCGCAAGATCGTCGACTACCTGAAGTTCACGCGCGAGTTCAACGCGGCCTTCCCCGGTTTCGCGACCGACGTGCACGGTCTGGTGGGCGACGACGATGCGCTGCCCGGCACGCCGAAGCGCTACTACGTCGACTGCGTGAAGGATTGAGCGGCGAGGCCGCTCAGGCGATGTGCGAGATCAGCACGCCGGGCGCAGGCTGCTGCTGGCCTTCGGCCGAGATCGGCTGACCGGGTGCAGCGTTCGGCGCGGTCAAGGCGCTGACGCCGGCGCGGCGCACCGCCAGCCCACCGAGAGCATGTCCACCACCAGCAGGTGGAGGATGCGCGAGATCATGGACACGAAGGTGGTCACGTCCTCGCTGTGCTCGACCGGGATGCACACCGTCGAACGGCGCGCCAGCGGGGATTGCCCGGCGGTGACCGAGATCACCGCTGCGCCGCGCTCCACCGCGAGGCCGGCGGCACGCGCCAGTTCGGGCGGCTGGCCGGAACTGGAGACGAACACCGCCACGTCCTCCGGCCCCAGCAGTTCGGAGGCCATCGCCAGCATCGAGCCATCGGTGTGCGCCACCGAAGGGATGCGGAAGCGGAACAGCTTGTGCTGCGCATCCAGCGCCACCACCGCCGAGTTGCCCATGGCATAGAACTCCACGCGCTTGGCGCGGCGCAGCAGCTCGATGGCGCGGTCGACCGCCTCGACGTTGAGCGACTCGCGGAAGTGCATGATCGCCGAGATGGTGTTGTCCAGCACCTTGGCGCAGAGGTCACCGGTGCTGTCCTGCCGGCGCACCTGGCTGCGCTGCACCGGCAGTGTGCCGGTCAGGCCCGAGCCGAGCTTGAGCTTGAAGTCGGCCAGCCCCTGGAAGCCCAGCGAGCGGCAGAAGCGGATCACCGTCGGCTGGCTCACCTCGGCGCCTTGCGCGATCAGCGCGATCGGGTCGTTCAGCGCGGTGCGCGGGTTGTCGAGCACGAAGTTGGCCACGCGCCGCTCGGCGGGCGAGAGCGACTCGCGCGCCGAGCGCACGCGCTCGAGCAGCGGGTTTCCGCCTTCCTGGTCGGGCACGTGATCGGCGAGCAAGGAGCTCACGCCATGGAAGGCCGGGTTCTCGGCGGTGAGCACGTAGGTCGGGATGCGGCCGACATAGTTGCTGAAGCGGCCCTTGGCCTCGAAGCGGGCGCGGAAGGGCGATCGGTCGAACAGCGCGCCCAGCCGCGGCACGATGCCGCCGCCGACATAGATGCCGCCGGTGGCGCCGAGCGTCAGCGCGAGGTCGGAGGCCATCGAGCCGAGCATGCCGCAGAAGCACTCCACCGTCTCGGCGCACACCGCATCGCTGCCAGCCAGCGCGCGGCGCACGATCTCGGCGGTGCCCAGGTGGCGTTCGGCGCCGGCACGGCCATCGGCCAGCGCCTGGTAGATCAGCTCGAGGCCGGGGCCGGAGAGCAGGCGTTCGGCGGACACACGCGGCATCGTCTTCCACGCGAACTGCAGGATGCGCAGCTCGCGCTCGTCGGTGGGTGCGAAGTTGACGTGGCCGCCCTCGGTGGCCAGCGTCACCCAGCGGTCACCGCTGGGGATCAGGCCCGAGACGCCCAGGCCGGTGCCCGGGCCGATCAGGCCGATGACGCCATTGCTCTGCGGCTCGCCGCCGCCCACCGGTGGTGGCGCCCCTCGGCGCCCAGCCGCGGCAGCGACATCGCCAGCGCGGTGAAGTTGTTCACCACCAGCAGCGTGGTGAGATCGAGCTGGCGCTGAGCCTCCTGGATCGAGAAGGCCCAGTCGCGGTTGGTCATGCGCACCCAGTCGCCTTCGATCGGGTTGGCGATGGCCACCGCACCATGGCGCGGCTTCACGCCGGCCGGCAGGCTGTCGAGGTAGGCCTGCACGACGGCGGTGAAGCCCGGGTAGTCGGCGCACGGCAGCACCGCCACGTGCTCGAAGCGGCCGCTCAGGCGCTCGATGCAGAAACGCGCGTAGGTGGCGCCGATGTCGGCGAGCAGGCGCGGATCGGCATGCGGCTGCACGGAGGCGGGGCGTTCGAGGCTCATGACCGGATTGTCAACGCGCCTTGAGCACGATCACCTGCTGCGCGCCGAGCTGCACGCGGGCAACCGGCGTTCCCGCCTTGGCCGCGACGAAGGGCGAGGCGGCGCCTTGCGGGAAGGCCACGGTCCAGTCGGCCGCCTTGAACGAAGCGGGCAGGGCATGCTGCGCCGGCTGACGGGCGTAGTTGATCAACACCAGCAGGCGCGAGCCCTCGTGCTCGCGCAGGAAGGCGAATACCGGCTGATCACGTTGAGAGAGCGCGGTGAAGTTGCCTTGCGACAGCGCCGGCTCGGCATTGCGCAGCGCGATCAGGCCGCGGTACCAGTTCAGCAGCGAGGCCGGGTCCTTCTCCTGCGCTGCCACGTTGGCCGTCTGCCAGTTCGCCACGTTGGCTCGGAAAGGCTTCGCCGCGGTCGTGAAGCCGGCGTTCGGCTCGCTGCTCCAGCTCATCGGGCCGCGCAGCGACTGGTCGGCATTCGACACCGGTTGCGACTGGCCCAGGCCGATCTCCTCGCCGTAGTAGAGGAAGGGCAGGCCGGGCAAGGTCAACAGCGTGGCCACGGCGGCCCGATAACCCTTCTCGTCGCCATCGAACTGGCGCGCGCGGCGCGCGCCGGCAAAGTGATCGTGATTGGCCAGGAAGGTCGCCATGCGCGGCACCGGCATCTTGCGCAGGCTGTAGAGCACGTCGTCGCGCAACCGGCCGAGCTTGGCGCTGGAGAGGATGTGCTTCTGCAGCCCGAAGGCAAAGGCCGAGCCGCAGGAATCGGGCGAGGCGAACGGCGCCGGGTCGCTCGGCGACTCGCACACCATGTACTTCTCGCCGTAGCTCGCCAGCAGATCCTGCACGCGCTTGAGCAGTTGGTGGTTCTCCGGCTGGTTCTCCCAGCCCGCGGCGCTGTTCTCGAACAGCACGCCCACCGCATCGAAGCGGAAGCCGTCCACGCCGCGGTTCAGCCAGAAGCGCAGGTTGTCGAGGTGGAAGTCGACCACCTTCGGGTTGCGCAGGTTGAAGTCGGGCATGCCGGTGTCGAACACCGCGTAGTACCAGCGCTGGTTGCCCTCGCGCCAGGGCTCGCCGGAGAAGGTGTTCCAGCCGCTGGGCTTGTCTTCCGACCAGATGAACCAGTCGGTGTAGGGCGACTTGCGGCTGTCGTAGGCGCCCTCGAAGAGAGGATGCGCCGCCGCCGCGTGGTTCATCACGTAGTCGACGATCACCGCGATGCCGCGTTGGTGCGCCTCGGCGAGCAGGCGGTCGAAATCGGCCAGCGTGCCGTAGTCGGGCTCGATGGCGCGGTAGTTCTTCACCGCGTAGCCGTGATCGCGGTCCTCGCTTTCGAAGACCGGCATCAGCCACAGGCCGGTGATGCCGAGCGACTGCAGGTAGTCGAGCCGGCTGGTCAGGCCGTTGAGATCGCCGATGCCGTCGCCGTCGCTGTCCTGGTAGGCGCGCACCAGCACCTCCATGAACACGCCGCGCCGGCTCCAGCCGGCGGGCAGGGCGCTGGCCGGCGGCTGCGCCGCCACCGGGCCGAGATCCGGAATCGGCGCGCCGGCCGCGGGCGCGGCCTGCAGCATCAGGCCGAGCGCCAGCGCGGCCAGCACTCGCCGCAGCGGCGACGGCACGGACATCACTTGCAGGGGTTCTCGGCGCGCGCCTTCTTGGCGTCGTCCAGCGAGGTGTAGATCTTGCGATCGCCGTTGTTCACCCAGATCTCCTTGACGGTGTTGCCGTCGAAGGACATGTCGCGGCCACCCTGGTCCTTGGTGTCGCCCTTGTGGATGATGTAGTTCACCTTGCCCTTGCTGAACTCCTTGAAGTCGGCCTGGAAGAACACACCGAAGTCGTTCTTGCCGGTGGGCATCATCGGGTTCTGCCACTCGACGCCGGGCAGCGGGATCCCCGGGTCCTTCCACAGGTGCACGCCCCAGCCGTCGTAGTTGTTGTCGCAGCGGTTGTAGTTGATCTGCACCTTGCCTTCCGGCACTTGCGCGGCGGCGAGGCCCGGGGCCAGCACGGCAGCGGCGATCAGGGCCTGGAGAAAGAAGCTCGTCTTCTTCATGGGTGTCCTCGTCGGTTGGGGGAAAGGTCTCAGCCCTTGATGCCGCCGGCGGTGAGGCCGGAGATCATCCATTTCTGGGCCAGCATGAATACGATGGTGATCGGCAGGCCGGAGAGGATGGCCGCCGCGGCGAAGTCGCCCCAGAGGTATTTCTGGTCGTAGAGGAACATCTTCGAGCCGACCGCCATCGTCAGCAGATCCTGGCGCTTGAGCAGGATGGAGGCGACCGGGTACTCGATGATCGCGCCGATGAAGGCGAGCAGGAACACCACCATCAGGATCGGCACCGCCATCGGCAGCAGCACCAGGCGGAAGGCCTGCCATGGCGTGGCGCCATCGACCTTGGCGGCCTCCTCGATCTCGTACGGGATGGTGTCGTAGTAGCCCTTGATGGTCCAGATGTGCAGCGCGATGCCGCCGGAGTAGGCGAGCAGCAGCGCCCAGTGGGTGTCGATGCCGAAGGCCGGGAAGGCGTTGCCGATGCGGTCGAAGATCGCGTAGATCGCCACCAGCGCCAGCACCGGGGAACATCTGCATCAGCATCAGGCCGGTCAATGCCTGCTTCTTGCCGGCAAACTTCATGCGCGCGAAGGCGTAGGCGGCGGTGGTCGAGAGGAACAGGCAGATCAGCCCGGACAGCGTGGCCACCTTGACCGAATTCCACAGCCACAGCAGCACCGGCAGGTCGGGCTCGACGAGCCGGCCGCTGGCATCCTGGAAGGGGAGGCCGAGCGCAAAACGCCAGTGCTCGAAGCTGATCGTCTCGGGGATGATGCTGCCGGTGGCGAAGTTGCCGGGCCGCAGCGAGATCGAGATCACGATCAGGAACGGAAGATCACCAGCGCGCACAGGCAGATCAGGAACGCATGCGCCGCGATCACGCGCCAGCGGTGCGAACGGTCGAGGACGATGGCCATGTCGAATCTCCTTCAGCGCTTCTCGTCTTCGACGACCTTGGTGAAGCGCATCTGCACCAGCGACACCGCGGCCACCATCAGGAAGATCACGGTCGAGATCGCCGCCGCCGTGCCGTAGTTCTGGCCCGAATCCTGGAAGGCGATGCGGTAGGTGTAGCTCACCAGCAGATCGGTGGTGCCGGCCGGCACCGAGGTGTCGATGAAATCGGGCCGGCCGCCGGTCAGGAGGCTGATCAGCACGAAGTTGTTGAAGTTGAACGCGAAGGAACTGATCAAGAGCGGCGTCAGCGGCTTCATGATCAGCGGCAGCGTGATGCTCCAGAAGTTGGTCAGCGGCCCGGCGCCGGCCACCGCGGAGGCTTCGTACAGGTCGGCCGGGATCGCCTTGATCAGGCCCATGCAGATGACCATCATGTACGGGAAGCCGAGCCGGTATTGACGATCAGCAGCATCGCCTTGGCCAGCAGCGGATCGGAGAACCACTGCGGCTTGATGCCGAACAGCCCGCCGAGGATCAGGTTGATCTCGCCGACGTTCTGGTTGAACAGGCCCTTGAACACCAGGATCGAGATGAAACCCGGCACCGCATAGGGCAGGAACAGCAGCATGCGGTAGGTGCCCTTGAAGCGCAGCGCATCCCAGTTCAGCAGCACGGCGAGCAGCATGCCCAGCGAGGTGGCGAACAGCACGGTGAGGGCCGAGAACACCACCGTCCAGACGAAGATGCGCACGAAGGGCTCGCGGAACTTCGCCTCGCTGAAGATGCGGCGGTAGTTGTCCCAGCCGATGGGCACCTGGAAGCCGGGCTGCAGCTTCTCGCCGGCCTCGGTCTCGAAGTAGCCGCTTTGCATGTTCGGCCGGATGACGGTGCCGTTTTCCTGGTTCTTCAGGCTGCCGTCCGCCTGCTTTACCCACAGCGGCTGCACCGCGGCGAACTCGCGCAGGCCGGCCATGCCGACCTTGCGGCCGTCGGGCAGCGTCACGGTCACGCCCTTGAGCGCCTTCTGGTGGCCGATCAGCTCCTTCAGCGTCACCGGCTCGGGCAGGGCTGCGGCACCGGCGGGTTCCGGCTCGGCGCTCACCTCGAGGCGGCGGTCGGCCGCCAGCGCCAGCGGACCGAACTGGAAGGCGGCGCCGGACTCGGCGTCGACGAGCCGGCCGCGGTATTCGGCGCCCGCCGGGTGGAGGCTGAACTCGAAGGTCGAGCCCTCGGCGCGAAAAGTGTCGCTGAGGAAGTAGGCCTCGGCGCGTGGAAACTCGAGCAGGTTGCGCGAGCTGTAGTTCGTGAACCCGATGGAGATGGTGTAGACCATCGGGAAGACCACGAAGATCAGCGCCGCCGCGATGCCCGGGAAGAGATAGCGGAAGGCGTAGGTGGCCTTCGCGGTGTAGATCCACACGGCGAGCGCGCTGATCACGAGCAGCGTGCCCGCGAGCAGCAGCTCGCCGGTGGCGTAGACGACGACGACGAGGTAGAGCGCCGCGAGGATCACCAGCGCCAGCAGCGTCGGCCCGAGCCAGCGCCGTTCGGTCTTCGCGGGTGCGGTCATCGTCGCGTCGCTCATCGTCGTACTGCCTCGGCTCTTACTTGGCGGTGATGCGCTTGGCGGCGCCGTCCAGCGCCTCCTTCGGGCTCTGGCGGCCATCCATGATGTTGCCCAGCGCCGAAACCATCGACGACCAGAAGCGGCCCATCTCCGGGTTGTTCGGCATCGGGGCGCCGTCCTGGGCCGAGGCCATCGTCGCCTGGATCTTCGGATCGCTCTTCAGCTCGGCGAACAGCGCCTTGCTCGCCGGCGTGCCCAGCGGCACGTCGTCGTTGATCATCTTCAGGCCCTTGGTGGTCAGCATGTAGTTCTCGATGAACTCCACCGCCACGTCGCGGTTCGGCGTCGACTTGTTGAGCATCGCGCCGAGCACGCCGACAAAGGGCGCCGCCTTCTTGCCGCCGACGGCCGGGATCTTGGCCACGCCGAAGTCGATGTTGGCCTTCTTCAGGTTGTCCCACGACCACGGGCCGTTGATCATCATCGCGACCTTGCCCTGGGCCATCGCGGCTTCCATTTCGGCGTAGCCGCTGCCCTCGGGCATGTACTTCTCGCGGATCAGCTTGTTCAGCAGTTCCGCGCCCTTGACGGCACCGGCATTGTTCACGCCGGTGTCGGCCGGGTCATAGGTGCCGTCGGGCTTGAGCTTGAAGGCGTAGCCGCCGTTGGCGGCCAGCAGCGGCCGGTGAAGTAGGTGTTGGTGTAGTCCCAGAGGATGGCCTTCTTGCCGTCCTTGGCGAGTTGCTTGTCCAGCGCCATCACCTCCTCGAAGGTCTTCGGCGGCGTCTTGACCAGCGCCTTGTTGTAGACCAGCGAGACGGCCTCGATCGACATCGGGTAGCCCCAGGTCTTGCCGCCCACGGTGAAGGCCTTCCAGGCCAGGGGGTCGATGTCGTCGCGCACCTTCTTGCCCGGGTTCACGGGCTGCAGCAGGCCGCCGGCGATCCACTCGCCGATGCGGTCGTGCGGCCAGATCCAGATGTCCGGGCCCTTGCCGGCGGCCGCGGCCTGCTGGAACTTGCCCGGGGCATCTTCCGGATGCTCCACCACCACCTGCACGCCGGTCTTCTTGGCGAACTCGTCGCCGATCTTCTGCAGGCCGTTGTAGCCCTTGTCGCCGTTGATCCAGATGAGCAGCTTGCCGGGCTCGGCGGCCAGCGCGCCGCCGGTGAAGCCAGCGCCGATCGCCAGCGTGGCGGCGGCCGCGATCAGGCGGATGCGTTGACGCGGATGGTTCATGAGAGCTCTCCTTGGGAGTGGTGCCGTGTCGGCAGGGGTTGAAGCGGGGTCAGGCGGGGCGCGCGAGCGTCTTGCCGCGCTCGTCGAACAGGAAGCATTGCCGCGGGGGCAGGGTGAGCCAGGCCATGTCGCCGGTGTCCACCGGGTTGTCGGATGGGTGCGCACGGTCATCGCCTCGGTGGCGCCGGCCAGCGTGGCATGCAGGAAGATGGTGTCGCCCAGGTGCTCGGCAAGCTGCACATGGCCCTTGACGGCGTTGTCGCCGGCCGGGCGCTCCTTGGCCGCCTCGATGTGCTCGGGCCGCGCGCCCAGCGTGACCTTGGCACCGGCGGCGAGCGAAGTGGCATCGGCCGCCACCTGCACCACCGTGCCCTCGTGCAGCTTCACGGTGGCCAGGGTCGGCGTGGCCGAGACCAGCTCGCCGGCGATGAAGTTCATCTTCGGGCTGCCGATGAAGCCGGCGACGAACTGGTTCACCGGCGAGTGGTACAGCTCCATCGGCGTGCCCACCTGCTCGATCGCGCCTTTGTTCAGTACGACGATCCGGTTGGCCAGCGTCATCGCCTCGACCTGGTCGTGCGTGACGTAGATCATCGTCGTCTTCAGTTCCTTGTGCAGCCGCGACAGCTCCACCCGCATCTGCACGCGCAGTGCGGCATCGAGGTTGGACAGCGGCTCGTCGAACAGGAAGACGCCGGGCTTGCGCACGATCGCGCGGCCGATTGCCACGCGCTGGCGCTGGCCGCCCGACAGCGCCTTCGGCTTGCGCTCGAGCAGGTGCTCGATCTGCAGGATCTGCGCGGCGCGGTCGACCGCCGCCTTCATCTGCTCCTTCGTGTAGCCCGCGAGCTTCAGGCCGAAGGCCATGTTCTCGGCCACCGTCATGTGCGGATACAGCGCGTAGCTCTGGAACACCATCGCGATGCCGCGCTTGGCCGGCGGCACCTCGTTGACGAGTTCGCCGCCGATGTAGAGCTCGCCGCTGGTGATGTCTTCCAGGCCGGCAATGCAGCGCAGCACGGTGGACTTGCCGCAGCCCGAGGGGCCGACGAAGACGATGAACTCGCCGTCGCGGATCTCCAGATCGATGCCGGGGATGATCACCGCGTCGCCGAACGACTTCTTCAGCGACTTGAGGAGCAGGTTGGCCATGGGGTTCTGCGCTGGGGTGGGGAGCGTGTCGGCACGCAGGGGGAACGGCGCGGATCACGCCGTTCGCTCTGAGGGCCTCGGGGAGAACGCGCGGGCCGCTTATGGCCGCCCGCGCGCTGGGGCTCAGATCACCACCAGGCTTCGACCTGGACGCCGTAGGACATGCCGTTGGTCTTGTCCTTGAAGACGCCGTTGGCGATCTGGTTGCGATCGATGACCTGCGCACCACCACCTTGCGGCACAGTGCTTTGCGCCTGGTCGTTCCACTTGGCATAAGTGGCGAATGCGCGGAAGACCGGGCGGGCCCAGAAGCCGCCAGAGAGCGCCACTTGCGGAGCGACAGTCAGCTTCGCCAGCTTGGCGGTGCCTTCACCACCCTTTTGATCTGGTCGTAGCCAGCTTCGAAAGCGACGCTGTAATTGGCGTTGAAGTTGTATTGCGGACGCACGCCGACGCTCATCCAGTTCTTCTTGCCGCCGGTACGACCCCAGTTGCCGCCGAAGTCACAGCAGTCGATCTTTGCGTAGACGAATGTCGCCATGCCGGACCAGTTGGTGCCTTTGAGATCGAAGTACAGCTGATCAACAATGCGCCACTGGCTTCCGTTCGTTTCGTTGGTCTTGGCTCCGTCGTTGTAGGTAGGCGCCCAGGGCACGCCGCCGAGCTTATTGCCGAAGACGAGCGCGAGCTTGTTGAATCCACCCAGGATGCCGTTCTGGGTGTGCTCCACCATCAGGGTGGTGCCACTTCCAGTGTCGCCAGTACCCGCGGTGTCGCCCTTCAGGAGCACCAGTTCTGCCTCGAGCTTGCCGTTCGGGTTGACGTCGATGTCGTACACGCGGGCGGCATAACGCTTCGGCACGATGGCGCTGGCTGCGTTGCCCGGGCCGCCGTTCTGGTGGAACGAGAACGCCACCTTGGCCGGACCGGCCTTGATGTCGTCGATGCCGAAGCCCTGACCGCTGTTGTTCCAGTAGAAGTAGTCCGTGATGTGGACGTCGTGGCGGTTGTAGTACCGCTTACCGATCCACAGCGACGCGTCCTCCAGAGCGCCGCCGCGGGGAAGAAACCGCCGGCCTGGAAGTAGTTCTGGCGACCTGCGACTTCCAAGCCGTTACCCACGGTCTCAGCATCGCTCTGGTCGCCATTCTTGAAGTGCAGCATGAGGTTGTACTTTGCCCAAGGGCCATCGCTCTTGCCGAAGGGCACCGACAGAAGCGTTTCGCCGTAGGTCTCGCACTCATTGCCCAAACGGTACTTGGACTGCGCGATCCCACCGAGGCCGAAGCACTGCTGGTTGCCACCCTCGCTGGTGGTGCCAGTGCCGGTGCGCAGGTAGCCGTGGAACTCCACGCCCTCGGCGTGGACCGCCGGCGCGGCGAAGGCGCTCGCCGCGGCTGCGGCGATGGCCAGTCTCTTGAATTTCTGCATTGCGTTGACTCCTCAGAGGTTGTGCTTGGGGGACTGAAACCGGCGATTGCCGGTGGGGAGGGAACAGCGTGCGGAAGCAGCGGCAAAACACGCGCCGCCCCTTGCGGGGCGGCGCCAACTCGCTCTTCCGGGAAAACGGGATGCGCGAAGCCGGTGCGGGCCGAAACGGTGATCGGGAGGCGCGGCGTCACGAGAAGTAGTGCAACTACAGAGCAGTGCGTAGTTTCGAGGCAGCGCGGACTTTAGTAGTGACACTACATCCGGTGTACGAGGGTTTGCACCAGTGTTGCGCAAACGCGCTCCAGCATTGAGCCGCATCAAAGAAATGACTCGAGCCATCCGCGTTGTTGTCATTGTCTTTGCGACGTAGTTTGGCTACATTCGCGCTTCGCCCGGTGCCCGGTTACGGGCCGGCGCCAACGGCGCAGAGATTGCTGGACTCTGCTGCCACGCGACACGACGAAGCTCACCATGGCCCTGATCGACGACACCACCTCCACGGCAGCCAGCTATCCGCGCCTGCTCGGCGACATCGGCGGAACCAACGCCCGCTTCGCGTGGCTCTCCGCCCCCGGCCGGGCGCCCGAAACCGCTGACACTTACCGGTGCGCCGAGCACGCCTCGTTGCAGGACGCGATGCGCCACTACCTCGATGCCAAGGGATTGCCTGCGCCGCGCTGGTGCGCCATCGGTATCGCGAATCCGGTGGTCGGCGACCAGTGCGCATGACCAACCACGATTGGCAGTTCTCGATCGAGGGCGTTCGAGCGCAGTTCGGCATGGACCGCTTCCTCGTCATCAACGACTTCACCGCCCTGGCGCTGGCGCTGCCCGCGCTGGCGCCGGCCGATGTGCGGCAGGTCGGATCGGGCGCGCCGGTGGCCCATTCGCCGCTCGGGCTGATCGGGCCGGGCACGGGGCTGGGTGTCTCCGGGCTGCTGCCGGCCCGCGGCGGGCGAGGTGCGATCCCGATCAACGGGGAGGGCGGCCACGTGACGCTGGCCGGCGCCAGCACGCTGGAAGACGCGGTGATCGCGCGGCTGCGCGCCCGCTTCGGGCATGCATCGGCCGAACGGGCGATCTCCGGGCCGGGGCTCGTCAACCTCTACGTGGCGCTGTGCGAACTGCAGGGCGCCAACCCCGAGCCCTACGACGCGGCGGCCGTCTCGGCACGCTCGGGGCCCTGGCGGCGATGCGCGCTGCGCGCAGGCCGTGGATCTCTTCTTTTCGCTGCTCGGCACGGTGGCTGGCAATCTCGCACTGTCGCTCGGGCGCGCGGCGGCATGTACATTGGCGGCGGCATCGTGCCGCGCCTGGGCGAACGCATCGACCGCTCGGCCTTCCGCGAGCGCTTCGAGGCCAAGGGGCGGTTCCGCGATTACCTGCGCGGCATCCCGACCTACGTCGTGCAGGCCAGCACCTCGCCGGCGCTGCTCGGCGCGGCACGGGCCCTCGAAGACCTCCAGGAGACGACACCTTGACTCGTGCACACCGCTGGCTGGCGCCGGCGATCCTCTGTGCTGGCGTGACCCTCGCGCCAGCGCCCGCCGCCTTCGCGGCCTCGTGGACCGACTTCTCTTCGGTTCGAAGAACGCCAGCGGCGACAAGCCGGCGGTGCCGAGCGATCGCCGCATCTGGCGCATCGGCGAGTTCACCGCGATCCAGCGCGCCGAGCGAGAGGCTGGCGCCGCGGCCAACCAGCACCCGGCCACGATTGCGCCGGAAACATTGCGCCAATTGCTGGCGCCGGTTCGCCCGGTGGTCGGCAACGGCACGCAGCCGCTCTTCGCGCCTGACGAGATCAGTGACCTCATCGAGCCTCTGGCGGAGGCGCTCTCGGTGGCCCAGCCGGGGATGACCTGCTGCTGCTGAGCACGCACCGCCGGGGCGGCGGCGTGCTGGTGGCTCCGCTGGGCCTGACCGCACGCCTGTTCGTGCAGGACAACGCGTTGCACCTGATCGTGCACGAGGCGCGGCGCGACTTCGTCAACGCCTACATCGGCTCGCGCATCGCGCCCACCTTCACCTTTGGCTCACGCAGCAAGGCGGGGCTGGTGACGCTGCAGGATCCGGGCGCGACGGTTCGACGCGCTGACTGGCTCGCGATCCCGGTGAACCGAGCAGCGGCCGCGGCGCCCGCGCCGCAGCCCGCGGTGTTGCCGGCCGCCCCCGCACCTGCGCCGGGCGTGCCGCCGAAGGCGCAGACCGCGCCGCCGCCGGTGCCTGCTGCAGCACCCGCCGCGCGGCCGGCACCCGCGTCGGCCGACGAGATCGAGCAGCGCCTGCTGACGCTCAAGCGCCTGCGCGAGCGCGGGCTGATCAGCGAAGAGGAATACCAGCAGAAGCGCCGGGAGATCCTCCAGGCGCTGTGATCGGAACGGGGCCGCTCGGGCCTCGCCAGATCAGGCGTCGCCCGAGCCCGCCATCACCTGGCTGAAGCCGCCGTCCACGTAGGTGATCTCGGCGCTGATGCCGGCCGCGAGGTCGGACAGCAGGAAGGCTGCGGCATTGCCGACGTCCTCGATCGTCACCGCGCGGCGGATCGGCGCCATGGCGGCGAAATCGGTCAGCAGCTTGCCGAAATCCTTGATGCCGGAGGCCGCCAGCGTCTTGATCGGGCCGGCGGAGATGCCGTTGACGCGGATGCCCTTGCCGCCCAGCGAGTGCGCCAGTAGCGCACGCTCGACTCGAGCGACGCCTTGGCCGGCCCATGGTGTTGTAGTTCGGCACGTAGCGCACCGCGCCGAGGTACGACAGCGTCAGCAGCGAGGCGCCGCTGCGCAGCCGCGGCAGCGCCGCCTTGGCCATCGCCGGGAAGCTGTAGGCCGAGATGTCGTGGGCGATCCGGAAGTTCTCGCGCGTCAGCCCGTCGAGGAAGTCGCCGCCGATCGCCTCGCGCGGGGCAAAGCCGATCGAGTGCACGAAACCGTCGAACTGCGACCAGGACTCGCCGAGCTGGTTGAACAGCGCCTCGATCTGCGCGTCGTCGGAGACGTCGCAATCGAAGGTCAGCTTCGAGCCGAACTCGGCGGCGAACTCGGCGATGCGGTCCTTGAATCGTTCGCCCTGGTAGCTGAAGGCCAGCTCGGCGCCTTCGCGATGGCAGGCGCGCGATGCCGTAGGCGATCGATCGGTTGTTCAGCAGGCCGGTGATGAGAAGGCGCTTGCCGGCGAGAAAGCCCATGGAGTCTCCGCGTTGCTGGTTCTGGGGAAGGGGCCGGATTTTGGCATGCTCCCCCAGGCGCCCGGGCCCTCTTGACACGATCGAAGCTTGCCGGTACCGGCGGGCCACGCTACAATCTGCCGTTTTCGAGAAAGCTGCGTGGGCGGATTCTTCCAGCCCATTTTTTTTGCTCGAACGTTTTTGGGCTGCGGAATCCTTCGCAGTTCTCGCTGGATCCGCCGGGCAGGCGGCTGAACAAGGGACGACAGAACCTGTGACGAGTTGGCAAGGCGCCGTCGAACGCACCGTGACCGGGCTGGGGTATGAGCTCGTGGATACCGAGCGAACTGCCGGCGGGTTGCTGCGCGTCTACATCGACCGCGTTCCGGGTGATCCGGCCGGCGAGTTCATCACGGTCGACGACTGCGAGAAGGTCACCCGGCAGCTGCAGCACGTGCTCGAGGTCGAGAACTGCGCCTACGCGCGGCTCGAGGTCTCGTCGCCTGGCTCGACCGGCCGCTGAAGAAGGCGGCCGACTATGCCCCGCTTCGCGGGCGAGCAGGTGGAGCTGACGCTGAAGCTGGCCTTCCAGGGCCGCAAGAAGTACAGCGGCGTGCTGCAGCCCCGCGGCGAAGGCGGGTGCGACGGCTGGCGCCTCGTCTTCAACGACGGCAAGACGGATCAGGCACTGGATTTTTCACTCGACGAAGTGCGCGAGGCCCGGCTGGTGCCGGTGGTCGATTTCAAGGGGAAGCGATTCGCCCCCGCGAAGCCGGCTGCCGAGCAGGCCGAGCCCGGACAAGAGGTTGACGGAGGTCGTGAGCGATGAATCGCGAATTGTTGATGCTGGTGGACGCCATCTCGCGCGAGAAGAGCGTGGATCGCGAGGTCGTGTTCGGCGCGGTGGAAGCGGCGCTCGCCTCGGCTTCGAAGAAGCTGCATGGCGGCGAGGTCGACATGCGCGTCTCGGTCGATCGCGAGAGCGGTGAATACGAGACCTTCCGCCGCTGGCTGGTGGTGCCCGACAGCGCCGGGCTGCAGAACCCCGACTCCGAGGAACTGCTGACCGACGCTCGCGATCGCATCGCCGACATCGAGGAAGGCGACTACATCGAGGAGCCGGTCGAGTCGGTGTCGATCGGCCGCATCGGTGCGCAGGCCGCCAAGCAGGTGATCCTGCAGAAGATCCGCGACGCCGAGCGCGAGCAGCTGCTCAACGACTTCCTGTCGCGCGGCGACAAGATCTTCGTCGGCACCGTCAAGCGCCTCGACAAGGGCGACATCGTCGTCGAGTCGGGCCGCGTCGAGGGCCGGCTGCGCCGCAACGAGATGATCCCGAAGGAAAACCTGCGCAGCGGCGACCGTGTGCGCGCGTTCATCCTCGAGGTCGACCCGACCCTGCGCGGCCCGCAGATCATCCTGTCGCGTTCGGCGCCGGGCTTCATGATCGAGCTGTTCCGCCAGGAAGTGCCGGAGATCGAGCAAGGCCTGCTGGAGATCAAGAGCTGCGCCCGTGACCCGGGTTCGCGCGCCAAGATCGCCGTGGTCTCGCACGACAAGCGCGTCGACCCGATCGGCACCTGCGTCGGCGTGCGCGGCTCGCGCGTGACGGCCGTGACCAACGAACTCGCCGGCGAGCGCGTCGACATCGTGCTGTGGTCGGATGACCCGGCGCAGTTCGTGATCGGCGCGCTGGCCCCGGCCAACGTGCAGTCGATCGTCGTCGACGAGGAGCGCCATGCGATGGACGTGGTGGTCGACGAGGAGAACCTCGCGATCGCCATCGGCCGCGGCGGGCAGAACGTTCGCCTCGCCTCCGAGCTGACCGGCTGGCGCATCAACATCATGACGGCCGAGGAATCGGCGTCGAAGCAGGCCGCCGAGAGCGAGACCATCCGCAAGCTGTTCGTCGAGAAGCTCGACGTCGACGAGGAAGTCGCCGACATCCTGATCGCCGAGGGCTTCACCAGCCTCGAGGAAGTGGCCTACGTCCCGATGCAGGAAATGCTCGAGATCGAGAGCTTCGACGAGGACACCGTCGCCGAGCTGCGCACCCGCGCCAAGGACGCGCTGCTGACGATGGAGATCGCCCGCGAGGAGAAGGTGGAAGAGGTGTCGCAGGACCTGCGCGACCTCGACGGCCTGACGCCCGAGCTGATCGCCAAGCTGGCCGATGGCGGCATTCACACCCGCGACGACCGGCCGACCTGGCCGTCGACGAACTGACTGAGATGACCGGCGTCGACGAAGCGCAGGCCAAGGCGTTGATCATGAAGGCGCGCGAGCACTGGTTCACCGCCTGAGCGAACAGCGCCACAGAGACAGAGCTAGACCCAGCAAGGAAACCCCAGAATGGCTTCGACCACCGTCGCCCAGCTCGCCGCCGAGCTCAATCGCCCGGCCGCGGCGCTGCTCGAGCAGCTGCAGTCGGCCGGCGTCAAGAAGGCGTCGGCCGATGATGCGCTGAGCGAGTCGGACAAGGAGCGTCTGCTCGAGTACCTGCGCAGCGCGCATGGCACCGCCGGCGCCGAGCGCAAGAAGATCACGCTGACGCGCAAGTCGACCAGCGAGATCAAGCAGGCCGACGCCAGCGGCAAGGCGCGCACCATCCAGGTGGAAGTGCGCAAGAAGCGCACCTTCGTCAAGCGCGACGACGCGCCGGCGAACGAGGAACCCGCAGCGCCGGTGATCGACGAAGCCGAACTGCAGCGCCGCGAGGAAGAGGCGCGCGCGCAGGCCGAATTGCTTCGCCGCCAGGAGGAAGACCTGGCGGAGAAGCGCCGCCAGCGCGAGGAGCAGGAAAAGCGCGAGCGCGAAGCCGCCGAGGCGCGCGCTGCCGAGGCCGCGCGCAAGGCCGCCGAGGAAGCCGCGGCGGCGCTGGCTGCTGCCGCTGCCAAGCCGGAACCCAAGGCGAAGGTCGCAACGCCGGCCGAGCCGGCGCCTGCGCCCGCCCCGGTGGCCGAAGCGCCGAAGCCCGCGCTGCGTGTGGTGAAGGCCGCCGACGTGGCCAACGAAGAAGCGCAGAAGGCCGCCGATCTCGCCAAGCGCCGCAAGGCCGCGGAAGACGAGGCGCGCGCCATTCGCGAGATGATGAATGCGCCCAAGAAGGTGCTCGTGGCGAAGAAGCCCGAGGAGCCGGCCAAGCCGGCCACCGAGATCAAGGGCACGATCCACAAGAAGGCCGGCGCACCGGGCGCGACCACGACCACCGCCGCCGCGCCGGGCGCCGCGAAGCCGGGCGACAAGAAGTCGGTCAAGTCCGAGAAGCTGTCGTCGAGCTGGGCCGATGACGCGGCCAAGAAGCGCACCGCGCTCAAGGGCCGCAGCGACGGCGCGGCCGGCGGCGCACGCGCAGGCTGGCGCGCACCGCGCGGCGGCCGCCGCGGCGAGCGCAGCGACGGTTCGCAGTCGACCTTCACCGCGCCGACCGAGCAGGTGGTGCAGGAGGTGCACATCCCCGAAACGATCTCGGTGGCCGATCTCGCCCACAAGATGTCGGTGAAGGCCTCCGAGGTGATCAAGCAGCTGATGAAGCTGGGCCAGATGGTCACCATCAACCAGCAGCTCGACCAGGAGACGGCGATGATCGTCGTCGAGGAGATGGGCCACAAGGCCTTCGCCGCCAAGCTGGACGATCCGGAAGCCTTCCTCGAGGAAGAGACCGCCGAGCAGCAGCACGAGGAAAAGCCGCGTGCGCCGGTGGTGACCGTCATGGGCCACGTCGACCACGGCAAGACCTCGCTGCTCGACTACATCCGCCGCAGCCGCGTGGCGGCTGGCGAGGCGGGCGGCATCACGCAGCACATCGGCGCCTACCACGTCGAGACGCCGCGCGGCATGATCACCTTCCTCGACACCCCGGGCCACGCGGCGTTCACGGCGATGCGTGCGCGCGGTGCCAAGGCCACCGACATCGTCATCCTGGTGGTGGCAGCCGACGACGGCGTGATGCCGCAGACCAAGGAAGCCATCTCCCACGCGAAGGCGGCCGGCGTGCCGATCGTCGTGGCGATGAACAAGATCGACAAGCCCGAAGCCAACGTCGAGCGCGTGAAGAGCGAACTCGTGGCCGAGGAAGTGGTGCCGGAAGACTTCGGCGGCGATTCGCCGTTCGTGCCGGTCTCGGCCAAGACGGGCAAGGGCGTCGACGAACTGCTCGAGCAGGTGCTGCTGCAGGCCGAGGTGCTGGAGCTGAAGGCGCCGATCGAGGCACCGGCCAAGGGCCTGGTCATCGAAGCCCAGCTCGACAAGGGCCGCGGCCCGGTGGCCACGGTGCTGGTGCAGAGCGGCACGCTCAAGCGCGGCGA
This sequence comes from Piscinibacter aquaticus, assembly GCA_007994965.1. Lineage (GTDB taxonomy): Bacteria > Pseudomonadota > Gammaproteobacteria > Burkholderiales > Burkholderiaceae_C > Piscinibacter > Piscinibacter aquaticus. Next base: position 1,708,726 of record VOPW01000001.1, read on the forward strand.
CGTGGTGCTGGCAGGCTCGAGCTACGGCCGTGTGCGCGCCATGCTCGACGAGGACGGCAAGCCGACGCAGGAGGCCGGCCCGTCGATCCCGGTCGAGATCCAGGGCCTCACCGAGGTGCCGCAGGCCGGCGACGAGTTCATGGTGCTGGCCGACGAGCGCCGCGCCCGCGAGATCGCCACCTTCCGCCAGGGCAAGTACCGCGACGTGAAGCTCGCCAAGCGCCGTGCCGCGAACCTCGAGTCGATGATGGAGCAGATGGGCCAGGGCGAGGTCCAGAGCCTGCCGCTGATCGTCAAGGCCGACGTACAGGGTTCGCAGGAAGCGCTGTCGAGTTCGCTGCAGAAGCTCTCCACCGACGAGGTCAAGGTGCAGATCGTGCACGCCGCGGTGGGCGGCATCAGCGAGAGCGACGTCAACCTGGCGATCGCCTCGAAGGCCATCATCATCGGCTTCAACACGCGCGCCGACGCCGGTGCGCGCAAGCTCGCCGAGAACAACGGCGTCGACATCCGCTACTACAACATCATCTACGACGCCGTCGACGAGGTGAAGGCGGCGATGGGCGGCATGCTGGCGCCCGAGCAGCGCGAGGAGGCGCTGGGCACGGCGGAGATCCGCCGGTGTTCGTGGCCTCCAAGATCGGCACGGTGGCCGGCTCGATGGTCACCTCCGGCCTGGTGCGCCGCGGGCGCGCTTCCGCCTGCTGCGCGACAACGTCGTGGTCTACACCGGCGAGGTCGAGTCGGTGCGCCGCCTGAAGGACGACGTGCGCGAGGTCAAGGAAGGCTTCGAGTGCGGTATCAAGCTGAAGAACTACAACGACATCAAGGAAGGCGACCAGCTCGAGTTCTTCGAGATCAAGGAGGTGGCACGGACGCTGTAAGGCGGAACCGGCCTCGTCCCGAGCCCCGCCTTCCACAAGAAGGCGGGGTTTGTGTTTAGGAGCACCCCATGCGACACAAGCGATCGATTCCCAACCGCGGCTTCCGCATCGCCGACCAGATCCAGCGCGACCGGCCGAGCTGATCCGCGAGCTGAAGGATCCGCGCATCGGCATGGTCACGCTGCATGCGGTGGAGGTGTCGGCCGACTACGCCCACGCGAAGGTGTTCTTCTCGCTGCTGGTCGGCGATCCGCAGGAGTGTGAAGAGGCGCTGAACGAAGCTGCCGGCTTCCTGCGCAACGGCCTGTTCAAACGGCTGCAGATCCACACCGTGCCGACGCTGCATTTCCACTTCGACCGCACCACCGAGCGGGCGGCGGAGCTGAACATGCTCATCAATCAGGCCAACGCGACCCGCGCGAAGGACGATTGAGACCGCGATGAACGCGCCCCGGCCGCAACGCCCCGCATCGTCCGCCGTGCCGTGCACGGCGTGCTGCTGCTCGACAAGCCGGTCGGCCTGTCGAGCAACGATGCCTTGCAACGCGCCAAACGCCTTTACCGTGCCGAGAAGGCGGGGCACACCGGCACGCTGGATCCGCTGGCCAGCGGGCTGCTGCCGCTGTGCTTCGGCGCGGCCACCAAGTTTTCGCAGGCGAGCCTGGATGCCGACAAGCGCTATGTCGCCACGCTGAAGCTCGGCCAGACGCGCCGAGGGGGCGATCTCGAAGGCGAGGTGCTGCGCGAGCGGCCGGTGAACGTGTCGCGCGAGGCCGTGCGTGCGGCCTGCGATCGCTTCACCGGACAGATCGACCAATTGCCGCCGATGCATTCCGCCCTGAAGCACGAGGGCAAGGCGCTGTACGAATATGCCCGGGCCGGCGTCGAGGTCGAGCGCGAGCCGCGGCGCGTGACCATCCACTCGATCGACATCGTCGAAGGCGAGCACGACCGCTGGGTGCTCGATGTACGCTGCAGCAAGGGCACCTACATCCGCACGCTGTCCGAGGACATCGGCGAAGCGCTCGACTGTGGCGCGCACCTGACGGCATTGCGCCGCACCGGCGCCGGCGCGCTGACGCTGGACCGCGCAGTCACGCTCGAAGCCCTCGAAGCGATGGACGAACCCACGCGCGATGCCTGCCTGCTGCCTGCCGACGCACTGCTGGCCGATTGCCCCGAGGTGCGCCTCGGCGCCGACGATGCCGCGCGCTTCCTCGCCGGCATGCGCCGCCGCCTCGCGCTGGCCGATGCCGGGCAGGTGAGGGTGTTCGGCCCCGAGCCGCGGGCCTTCCTCGGCTCGGCCCACATCGTCGCCGGCGAACTGATTTCCACGAGGCTGCTCAGCCCGAGCGAGGTGCAAGGCCTTGTGACTGAACGCACCGAAAGAACCGCATGACCCGCCAGATCCGCAACGTCGCCATCATCGCCCACGTCGACCACGGCAAGACCACGCTCGTCGACCAACTGCTGCGCCAGAGCGGCACCTTCCGCGAGAACGAGAAGGTCGCCGAACGCGTGATGGACAGCAACGACCTCGAACGCGAGCGCGGCATCACCATCCTGGCCAAGAACTGCGCCGTGGAGTGGAACGGCACGCACATCAACATCGTCGACACCCCGGGCCATGCCGACTTCGGCGGCGAGGTCGAGCGCGTGCTGTCGATGGTCGACTCGGTGCTGTTGCTGGTCGATGCCGTCGAAGGCCCGATGCCGCAGACGCGCTTCGTCACCAAGAAGGCGCTGGCGCTGGGCCTCAAGCCGATCGTCGTGGTCAACAAGGTCGACCGCCCCGGCGCGCGGCCCGACTACGTGATCAACGCGACGTTCGAACTCTTCGACAAGCTGCACGCCACCGAGGAGCAGCTCGACTTCCCGGTGATCTTCGCCTCGGGCCTGAACGGCTGGGCGACGCTGAAGCAGGGCGAGACCGGCACCGACATGGCGCCGCTGTTCGACGCCATCCTGAAGCACGTGCCGCCGCACGAGGGCGCGGCCGATGCGCCGCTGCAGCTGCAGATCTGCTCGCTGGACTATTCCAGCTACGTCGGCCGCATCGGCATCGGGCGCGTCAACCAGGGCACGCTCAAGCCGATGCAGAACGTGGCCGTCTACGCCGGCCCGGACAGCACACCGTTCAACGCGCGCGTCAACCGGTGCTCAAGTTCGAAGGCCTGGAGCGCAAGCAGGCCACCGAAGCCGGCCCCGGCGACATCGTGCTGATCAACGGCATCGAGAACATCGGCATCGGCGTGACGCTGACCGACATCGAGAACCCGGTGCCGCTGCCGATGCTGAAGGTCGACGAGCCGACGCTGACGATGAACTTCTGCGTCAACACCAGCCCGCTGGCCGGCCGCGAAGGCAAGTTCGTCACCAGCCGGCAGATCTGGGATCGCCTGCAGCGCGAGCTGCAGAGCAACGTGGCGCTGAAGGTCAAGGAGACCGACGAGGACGGCATCTTCGAGGTCTCGGGCCGCGGCGAACTGCACCTGACCATCCTGCTGGAAAACATGCGCCGCGAGGGCTACGAGCTGGCCGTCAGCAAGCCGCGCGTGGTATTCCACGAAGTCGACGGCGAGCGCCACGAGCCGATCGAGCTGGTCACGGCCGACGTCGAAGACCAGCACCAGGGCGCGGTGATGCAGGCGCTCGGCGAACGCAAGGGCGAGCTGGTCAACATGGAGCCGGACGGCATGGGCCGCGTGCGGCTGGAATACCGCATCCCGGCGCGCGGCCTGATCGGCTTCCAGAACGAATTCCTGAACCTCACGCGCGGCACCGGCCTCATCAGCAACATCTTCGACGGCTACGAAGCCTTCAAGGGTGAGATCGGCGGGCGCAAAAACGGCGTTCTGATCAGCCAGGACGACGGCGAGGCCGTCACCTATGCACTCGGCAAGCTCGACGACCGCGGCCGCATGTTCGTGAAGGCCGGCGACCCGCTCTACGAGGGCATGGTGATCGGCATCCACAGCCGCGACAACGACCTCGTCGTCAACCCGGTGCGCGCCAAGCAGCTCACCAACTTCCGCGTCTCCGGCAAGGAAGACGCGATCAAGATCACGCCGCCGATCCTGCTGACGCTGGAGTACGCGGTGGAGTTCATCGCCGACGACGAGCTGGTGGAGATCACGCCGAAGTCGATCCGCATCCGCAAGCGGCACCTGAAGGAACACGAGCGCAAGCGCGCCAGCCGCGAAACGGCATGACCCACCGCAGCGCGGTGCTCACCATGATCGCGGTGACGCTCATGTGGAGCATCGCCGGCGTGGTGTCGCGCCACTTCGAGGCCGCCAAGGGCTTCGAGGTGACGTTCTGGCGCAGCCTGTTCAACGGCCTGGCGCTGGTCGTCATGCTCCCTGGCTGCGCGGCCCGGCCACGGTGGCCGCCTCGCTGCGCAGCGGAGGCCGCACGCTGTGGTTGTCGGGCGTGTGCTGGGCGGTGATGTACACCGCCTTCATGATGGCGCTGACGCTGACCACGGTGGCCAACGTGCTGGTCACGATGGCGCTGGGCCCGCTGTTCACCGCCTTGATGGCGCGCTTCGCGCTCGGCCACCGGCTGGCGGCGCGCACCTGGGGCGCCATCGTCGTGGCCGGCATCGGCATCGCGTGGATGTATGCCCGCGAGCTCAGCGCCAGCGACCCGAAGCACGTGCTGGGCATGGTCGTGGCGTTGGGCGTGCCGGTCGCCGCGGCGATCAACTGGACGCTGATCCAGCACAACCGCGGCGCCGCGCAGCAGGACATGCTGCCGGCCGTGCTGATCGGCGCGATGCTTTCCGCCGTCGCCACGCTGCTGCCGGCGCTACCCTTCGAGGCCACACCGCGCGATCTGGCGCTGCTGGCGCTGCTGGGCACGGTGCAGCTGGCCATTCCCTGCCTGCTGGCCGTGACGGTGGCGCGCTCGCTGTCTGCGCCGGAGATCTCGCTGCTCGGCCTGCTGGAGGTGATCTTCGGCGTACTGTGGGCCTGGCTGGGGGCAAACGAATCGCCGGCCGCGTCGGTGCTGACCGGCGGGCTGCTGGTGCTGGGCGCGCTGGCCGGCAACGAACTGCTGGCGATGCGCGAGCGCAAGCCTGGCTGAGCGGTCTGACCGGGCTTTCCCTCGGCGCTGCCGCTCAGCCGGCGGCTTAGCATCCACGTGCAACACCGGGAGGCGTGGATGAAGCAGTTGTCCGGGCTCGACGCGAGTTTCCTCTACCTGGAGACTGCGGAAATGCCGATGCATGTCGGCGCGCTGCATCTGTTCGAACTGCCGCACAGCTACCGCGGCAACTTCCTCGACGACATGCGCCGGCACATCGCCTCGCGCCTGCCCCTCGCCCCCGCGCTGCGCCGCAAGCTCGCCTGGATGCCGCTGAACCTCGCCGCACCGGCCTGGGTGGATGCCGACCCCGACCTGGAAGTGCACGTCGTCGGCATCCGGCTGCCCAAGGGCAGCGACATCGCCGAACTCGAAGCGAAGGTCGGCGAGCTGCACCCCGTGCTGCTCGATCGCAGCCGGCCGCTGTGGAAGTTCCACGTCTTCGATGGCGGCGCCGGGCCCGGATGGCCAGAAGCGCTACGCGCTGTACACCCAGCTGCATCACGCTGCGGTGGATGGCCGGGCGGCGGTGGCGCTGGCCCAGGCCATCCTCGACCTCGGCCCCGAGCCGCGCGAGATCGAAGCGCGGCCCACGCGACAGCGCAAGGGCCAGCTCGGCATGACCGAGATGCTGCGAGGCGCGCTGTCGCACCAGCTCGACCCGGTGGGCAGCCCTGGTCAAGGCCTTGCCCTCGGCGGTGGGCGCGATCTCGCAGGTGGCTGCCCAGACGGCCAGCGGCGCGCTCGGCGAAACCGCCGCGTCGATGTGGTCGCGCATCAAGGGCGCGGCCGCCCCGGCGAAGAAGAGCGTCAGCAACCTCGGCCTGGCACCGCGCACGCGGCTGAACGCGACCATCTCTGACACGCGCGCCTTCGCAACCGTCAGCCTGCCGCTGGCCGAACTGAATGCCGTGCGCCGCCGCCATGGCGCCAGCCTCAACGATGCGGTGATGTTCGTGATTGCCGGTGCGCTGCGCCGGCATTTCGCCAAGCATGGGCCGCTGCCGCGCAAGTCGCTGGTGGCCGCGGTGCCGATCTCGCTGCGCGCGCAAGGCGATACCGCCGCGAACAACCGGGCCTCGATGACGCTGATCAGCCTGGGCACCCACCTTGCCGATCCGGCGAAGCGGCTGGCCCACGTGATGGCGGCCAGCGCGGCGATGAAATCGACGATCGGCAGCGTGAAGAACCTGTTGCCCACCGACTTCCCGTCGATGGGAGTGCCCTGGCTGATGGAGGCCCTCACGGCCGTCTACGGCCGCGCCGGCATGGCCGACCGCATCCCGCCGGTGGCCAACCCGGTGATCTCCAACGTGCCGGGTCCGACGGTGCCGCTGTACATGGCCGGCGCGAAGATGCTGACCAACTATCCAGCCTCCATCGTCGTGCACGGCGTGGCGCTGAACGTGACGGTGCAGACCTACAACGACGCGCTGGACGTCGGCGTGATGGCCTGCGCGCAAGCGATGCCGGAGGTGGCCGAATTCGCCGCGCAGATCGAGACGGCCTTCGAGGAGTTCAAGGCGCTGCCGGTGACCACCACCGTGCCTGCGCCCGCCAAAGCCCCGGCCAAGGCGACAACGAAGGTGGCGCGCAAGGTGCCTGCTGCCAAGAAGCCTGTCCCGAAGGCGACACGCAAGCCTAGGGCCAACGCTCCAACGGCGGCGCGCGCCGGCCGCTAACATGCGTCGCATGCGTCGACGCACCCCGAGCCTCACCAACACCATGGCGGCCATGCCGAAGATCTGCGTGCGCCGAACGCATTGCTGCTGGCAATGGAAGGCCGCGCGCCGTGGGGAATACGCAGCCTTGCTCGCGGCGACGCCGTGGCTGCGCAAGCTGCCGCGCGGCGACGGGCACCCGGTGCTGGTGTTCCCAGGCCTCGGTGCCAACGACTTCACCACGGCCGCGCTGCGCCGTTGCCTCGACGATCTCGGCTACGTCACGCACCCGTGGGGGCAGGGCTTCAACTTCGGCCCGCGCCAGGGCGTGCTCGAGCGCTGCAACCACGACGTCCGCCGCCTGTTCAACGCCCACGCGCGCAAGGTCAGCCTGATCGGCTGGAGCCTCGGCGGCATCTATGCGCGCGAGCTCGCCAAGGAACTGCCCGACCATGTGCGCTGCGTGATCACGCTCGGTACGCCCTTCACTGGCCATCCGCGCGCCACCAACGCCTGGCGCTTCTTCGAGTTCGTCAGTGGCCAGTCGGTCCACGACCCGAAGGTGCTGGCGCAGATCCGCCAGGAGCCGCCGGTGCCCACCACCTCGATCTGGTCGCGCAGCGACGGCATCGTGTCGTGGCGCTGCAGCGTGGTGGCGCCCGGCCCGCAGGCCGAGAACATCGAGGTGCATGCGAGCCACGTTGGCATGGGCATGAACCCTTGGCGCTGTACGCCATCGCCGATCGCCTCTCGCAGCCGGCCGGCCACTGGAAGCCTTTCGAGCCGCACGGTGCGCGTCGCTGGTTCTTCCGCACGCCGTCGGGCGCGGCGCCCACGAACCGGCACGCGGCCTGACGCCCGGCCCGATGCAGGTCAGCGCCAACGGCATCAGCCTCGAGGTCGATGATCGCGGCCCGGCCGGCGGTCCGCCTGTCGTGATGATCATGGGCCTGGGCATGCAGCTCGTGGCTTTGGCCCGAGGGCCTCGTCGATCTGCTGGTCGAACGCGGATTCCGCGTGATCCGTTTCGACAACCGCGACATCGGCCTGTCGCAGCGCTTCGACCATCTCGGCGTGCCCAACCTCGCGATGGCCGGCATGCGGCACACGCTCGGGTTGCCGATCGCGAGCCCCTACCGGCTGGCGGATCTGGCCGACGACACCGCGGCGCTGATCGAGGCCCTCGGCCTGGGCAGTGCCCACGTGTGCGGCGCCTCGATGGGCGGCATGATCGCGCAGCACCTTGCAGCACGGCACCCGCAGCGGGTGAAGAGCCTGACGCTGATGATGACCACCAGCGGTGCACGCCACCTGCCGCAGCCGAGCCTGAAGGTGCGGCTCGCGCTGATGTCGCGGCCGGCCGACCCGCGCAACGTCGACAGCGTGGTCGATCATTTCGTGAAGCTCTATGGCGTGATCGGCAGCCCAGGGTATCCAACGCCGATGTCCCTGCTGCGGGAGCGCATCGCCGCATCGGTGCGGCGCTCCTACCGCCCTGCGGCCACCGTGCGTCAGCTGGCGGCCATCATGGCCGACGGAGACCGCTCGCCGCTGCTGGCACGCATCGCCGCGCCCACGATGGTCATCCACGGCGCCGCCGATCCGCTGGTGCCGGTGGCGTGCGGCCACGACCTGGCACGCCGCATCGCCGGCGCGAAGCTCGACGTCGTCGAGGGCATGGGACACGACCTGCCGCAGCCGCTGTGGGTCCGTTTCGCCGACGACATCGCCCAGCTGGCCCGGGCGCGCTGAGGGCAGCCGCCGCCACGGCGGTGACCGATACGACTGTGTCCGCGAGGTAAAGCCACCCCTGGCGGTGCACCGGTCTCCGGCCGCAGCCGTTGGCGGCTCATGACCACACCGGAGTCGCTATGAACGTATCGGCTTCAAAACGAGCCCTGTGGGCCATCGCGCTGGCCGCACCGCTGGCCGGCTGCGTGGTGGCTCCCGCGCCGTACGGCTACTACGGCGAGCCGGTCTACAGCGCGCCGCCGCCACCGCAACGGGAGTACGCACCGCCGCCGCCCGTGCTCGGATGGCTGTGGATCGGCGGCTACTGGAGCTGGCGCGCCGGCCGCCATGTGTGGATCGGCGGCCACTGGGAGGCGCCGCGCCCGGGCTATCGCTGGGTGCCGCACGAGTGGCAGCGTGACAGCCACGGCTGGCGCGAACGACCCGGCTACTGGGATCGCCGCTGATGGCGGCTCACCCGGGCTGAGACAATGCGCGGGTGACTCCCGCGCATTCTTCCGACCCGAACTGGCCCTGGCGCCTGTCCGTCGCCCCGATGATGGACTGGACGGATCGGCACTGCCGCTTCTTCCACCGGCTGCTGACGCACCGCACGCGCCTGTACACCGAGATGGTGACCACCGGCGCGCTGCTGCACGGCGATGTGCCGCGCCATCTCGACTACAACGAGGAAGAGCATCCTCTCGCGCTGCAGCTCGGCGGCAGCGAGCCCGACGACGGCGCACTGCGCGAAGCTGGCGGTGCAGTGGGGCTACGACGAGGTCAACCTCAACTGCGGCTGCCCGAGCGAGCGCGTGCAGCGCGGCGCCTTCGGGGCCTGCCTGATGGCCGAGCCGAAGCTCGTGGCCGATTGCGTGAAGGCGATGCGCGATGCGGTGACGATCCCCGTGACCGTCAAGCACCGCATCGGCATCGATCGCATCGAGCGCTACGACTTCGTGCGCGACTTCGTCGGCACGGTGGCCGAGGCCGGATGCGAGGTCTTCATCGTGCATGCCCGCAACGCCTGGCTGCAGGGCCTCAGCCCGAAGGAGAACCGCGAGGTGCCGCCGCTGCGCTACGAGTTCGTGGCGCGGCTGCAGGCCGACTTCCCGCGGCTGCGTTTTGCACTGAACGGCGGCGTCACGACCAACGCGCAGATCGAATCGCTGTTCGCCGAAGGCCGCCAGGGCGTGATGGTCGGCCGGGAGGCCTATCACCACCCCTGGCTGATGGCGCAGTGGGATGCCGATTTCCTCGGTGCGGAGGCCGTGGAGCGCACGCGCGAAGCGGTCGAGGCGGCGATGGTCGAGTACATGGAACGCCAGGCGCGCGAGGGCGAGCCCTGGTCACGCATCGCCCGCCACATGCTCGGGCTGTGGAACGGCCAACCGGGCGCGCGCCGCTGGCGGCAGGTGTGGTCGGACCACAAGCTGAAGAGCCTGCCTCCGGCCGCGGTGGCGGGGCTGGCCGCCCAGGCGCGGCGGCATCCGGCGGCAGCCGAGACCGCCGCCTGAGCTTCAGGCGCGGCGGGCCGGCCAGTGGCCAGCACCACGCCGGCCAGCGCGAGTGCGAAGGCGCCGGCCTGTGCCGTGCTGAAGCGCTCACCGAGGAAGAGCACGCCCACCGCCGCGGCGGCCACCGGCAGCATCACCGTGAAGACGCCGGCCTGCGAGGCCGGCACATGTTTCAGGCCGGTCATCCACAGCCACACGGTGACCATGCTGGCCGCGAGCGAATAGAACACCAGCAGCCACCAGTGGCCTGCGCTCACGCTGCCGAAATCGAAGCTCAGCGCCTGCCACAGACCCAGCGGCGTCACCAGCAGCAGGCCCCAGAGATTGATCAGCGCGCTGATGCGCTTGGGCGAGACGTTGCCGGTGAGCTTCTTGCCGATCACCACGTAGATCGCCTCGCAGGTCACCGCGCCGAGCAGCAGCAGGTTGCCGACCACGCTGCCCAGGTCACCGCTCGCATGCTTGCCGAAGGACACCAGCGCGATGCCACCGACCGCGCAGGCGATGCCGGCTCCCACGCGCAGCGTGATGCGCTCCTTCAGCAGCGCCCACGACAGGATGGCCACCACCGCCGGGATGGCCGCCATGATCACGCCGGCCGCCAGCGCCGAGGTGCGCGCCACGCCGAACAGCATGCACACCGAGAAGAGGAAGTTGCCGAAGAAGGACTCGAGGAAGAGCAGCCAGCGGTCGTGCGGGCTCAGCCGCGCCTCGCCGGGCTGGCGCTTCACCCATCCGACCATCGCCACTGCTGCAATGCCGAAGCGCAGCCAGGCGAGCAGGAAGACAGGCAGCACCAGCACCAGGATCTTCGACAGGCCCACGTAGCTGCCCACCAGCGCCATGCCGGAGGCGAGGCACAGGTAAGACAGCCAGGGCAGGGGATGCGGAACGCTCGCGCTCGGGGAGAACTCATCGAGCCGCGGATTAGAACAGCTCGCCGTAGCGGCGCATCTCCCACTCGCTGACGTGGCGCGCATAGGCGATCCATTCGGCGCGCTTCGCCGCGATGAATTCGCTCGCCAGCGTGGCGCCCAGCGCCTCGCACAGCACCGCATCGGCCTTCAGCGCCTCGACGGCCTCGCCCAGGCTCTGCGGCAGCACGCCGATGCCGCGCTCGCGCAGGGCGGCCAGCGGCTGCTCGAACAGATCGTCAGTGCAGGCCGGGCCGGGGTCGATGCGGCGCGCGATGCCGTCCAGCCCGGCGGCAATCAAGCCGGCAGTGGCGAGGTACGGGTTGGCCGAGGCATCCGGCAGCCGCCACTGAAGCGGCCGGCCAGCGTACGCACCAGCGCCGTGCGGTTGTTCGGTCCGTGGGCGATGTAGGCCGGCGCCCAACTCGTGCCCGACAGCGATTCGCCCACCACCAGCCGCTTGTAGGAGTTGACCGTCGGTGCCGCGAGCGCAGACAACCCGGCCGAATGCGCGAGCACGCCGCCGATGAAGTGGCGCATCACCGTGTCGTCGTCGAAGAGACAGCGCTCGCCGTCCCACAGCGACATGGAAGTGCATGCCGCTGCCCGGCTGGTTGGCGAACGGCTTGGGCATCATCGAGAAGACCATGCCGTGCTGCTCGGCCAGCGCCTGCGCGGCCAGCTTGAAGAGCATCAGGTGGTCGGCACTGGCCAGGGCCCGGTCGTGCAGGAAGTTGACCTCGTACTGGCCGTGCGCATCCTCGTGGTCGATCTGGAACACCTGAAGCCCGCAGGCCGTGAGCGACTGCACCAGTTCGTGCAGCATCGCGGCGCGGCGCGGCAGGCTCTTCAGGTCGTATGACGGCTTGACGAGGCGATCGTGATCGTCGGCCGGCACGAGTCCGCGCTCGCCGCGCTTCAGAAGAAAGAACTCCGGCTCGATGCCGGTCTGCAGCGTCCATCCGCGCTCCGCGAGCCTTGCGACCTGCCGGCGCAGCACTGGCGCGGGCAGGCATCGAAGGGCTCGCCGGCCACGAAGCCGTCGCAGGCCGTGCGCGCGTACCCGGGCATCCAGGGCAGGGGGCGGGCCGTGGCCGCATCGCCGCGGCCGTAATACTCGGAGCGCGGCCCCATGCGCGGCAGGCCGGTACCCGCGATCGAGGGCCCCGAGAAGCCCGCGCCCGTCTCGACCAGCGTGCGCAGCTGGTCGAGCGGCAGGTACTTGCCCTTGGCGACACCGTTCAGGTCGGTGAACTGGGCGATCAGCGTGTGCACGCCTTGCGCGGCCAGCCGTTCGCCCAGCGCCTCGATCGCGTCGTCGCTCACGAGCGCGCGGCGAGCAGCGACTCGCGCAGGATGGCCATCGCCTCGTCGAACACCGGCTGCTGGATCGTCAGCGGGAAGAGGAAGCGCACCACGTTCGCATTGACGCCGCAGGTCAGCAGGATGAGGTTGCGCTTGAGCGCTTCGGCCTGCACCTTCTTCGTGAAGTCGGCGTCGGGTTCGCCGTTGCCCGGCTGGTTGAACTCCACCGCCACCATCGCGCCGAGGCCGCGCACGTCGGCGATCTGAGGAACCTCCTTGCGCATGCCATCGAGCACGCCCTTGAGCTGGTCACCGAGCTGCTGACCGCGCTCGGGCAGCTTCTCGTCGCGCATCACGTCGATGATCGCGTGGGCCGCGGCGATGGCCAGCGGGTTGCCGGCGTAGGTGCCGCCCAGGCCGCCCGGCGCCGGCGCATCCATGATCTCCGCCTTGCCGCTGACCGCCGACAGCGGCACGCCGCCGGCCAGGCTCTTGGCGATGGTCATCAGGTCGGGCACCACGCCGAAGTGCTCCATCGCGAACAGCTTGCCGGTGCGGCCGAAGCCGGTCTGGATCTCGTCGGCGATCAGCACGATGCCATGCTCGTCGCACAGCTCGCGCAGCCACTTCACCGCCTCGGCCTGGATCACGTTGAAGCCGCCTTCGCCCTGCACCGGCTCGAAGATGATCGCCGCCACGCGGCTGGGCTCGATGTCGGCCTTGAAGATGGCGTGCACCGCCTTCTTCACCTCGGCGAGGTTCGCGCAGTGGCAGGGGAAGGGGGCGTGGTAGATCTCCGGCGGAAGGGGCCGAAGCCGGCCTTGTAGGGCATCACCTTGCCGGTCAGCGACACGGCAAAGAGGCTGCGGCCGTGGAAGGCACCGCCGAAGGCGATCACGCCGGAGCGCTTCGTGTAGGAGCGTGCGATCTTGATCGCGTTCTCGACCGCTTCGGCGCCGGTGGAGAACAGCGCCGTCTTCTTCGCGTGGCTGCCCGGCGTCAGCGCATTGAGCTTCTCGGCCAGCGCGATGTAGCCCTCGTAGGGCACCACCGGTAGCAGGTGTGGGTGAACCTCTTCAGCTGCGCCTCGATCGCGGCGATCACCTTCGGGTGGCCGTGGCCGCTGTTCATCACCGCGATGCCGCCGGCGAAGTCGATGAAGCGGCGGCCTTCGACATCCCACAACTCGGCGTTGTCGGCGCGGTCGGCGAAGAAGGTGCCCATCACGCCCACGCCGCGCGGCGTGGCGGCGGCCTTGCGGGCCATCAGCTGTTCATTCAGGGAGTGGTTCATGGTCTCTCCTATCGGTGCAAAGCCTCGGCGCATCAAGCAGCCGCCGTGGAGCCGGCTTCGCCGGTCCACTGGCGGCGCCCCCTGGGGAGGCGCCGGAGGCGCTTCGGGGGGTTGTCATTCCGCGTCGATGCGCAGCCCGGTGGTCTTGAGTTCGGTGTACTTGTCGAAGGCGTGCAGGCTCTGTCGCGGCCATTGCCGCTCTGCTTGTAGCCGCCGAAGGGCACGGTGATGTCGTCTTCGTCGTACTGGTTCACGTGCACGGTACCGGCGCGCAGCGCGCGGGCCACGCGGTGCGCGCGGTTGACGTTGTCGCTCCACACGCTGGCTTGCAGGCCATAAGCCGAGTCGTTGGCCATCGCGATCGCCTCGGCCTCGCTGGCGAAGCGGATCACGCTCATCACCGGGCCGAAGATTTCCTCGCGGGCGATCTTCATGTCGTTGCGCACGCGCTCGAACACGGTGGGCTGCACGTAGAAGCCGCCGGTCTCCGTGAGCGCCCGCTGGCCGCCGGCGACCAGCTTCGCGCCTTCGGCGTTGCCGGCCTCGATGTAGCCGAGCACCGTCTTCATCTGCGTCTCGTCGACCAGCGCACCCATCTCGGCCGAGCCCGAGAGCGGATCGCCCGGCGCATATTTCGGTGCCTCGGCCGCGACGACTTCCAGGAAGAGATCCGCCACCCGCTCATGCACCAGCACGCGCGAGGGCGCATTGCAGCTCTCGCCCTGGTTGAAGAACATGCTGCCGGCCACCGTCTTCGCGGCGCGGTCGACATTCTCGAAGTCGTCGAAGACGACGAAGGCCGACTTGCCGCCGAGCTCGTTGTAGACGCGCTTGAGGTTGCTGCGGCCGGCGTACTCGAGCATCTTGCGGCCCACGCGCGTGCTGCCGGTGAAGCCGATCGCATCCACGTCCATGTGCAGCGCCAGTGCCTCGCCGGCCTCGTGGCCGTAGCCGGGTACCACGTTGAACACGCCCTCCGGCAGGCCCGCTTCGATGGCCAGTTCGGCCGGGCGCAGCGCCGTCAGCGGGCTTTTCTCGCTGGGCTTGAGCACCACGCTGTTGCCGGCGGCGAGCGCCGGGCCGAGCTTCCACGCGGCCATGATCATCGGGTAGTTCCACGGCACCACCACGCCGATCACGCCCATCGCCTCGCGGGTGATCAGCGCCAGCGCGGAGGCTGGCGTCGGCGCGATCTCGTCGTAGATCTTGTCGACGGCTTCCGCATACCAGGCGATGGTGCGCGCGGTGGCGGCCACGTCGACGCCGAGGCTGTACTGGATGGGCTTGCCCATGTCCAGCGTCTCGAGCAGCGCGAGTTCGTCCTTCGCAGCGAGGATCTTCTCGGCGAAGCGCTGCAGCACCTTCTTGCGCACCGCCGGCGCCTTGCCGGCCCAGCGGGCATCGGTGAAGGCGGCACGGGCCGAGGCCACGGCGCGGTCGATGTCTTCGCCGCGGCCGCGGGCGATCTCGCCGAGCACCCGGCCGTCGATCGGCGAGGTCTTGGTGAAGGTCTCGCCGGTGAGCGGGGCCACGCGCTGGCCGCCGACGAAGGCCCGGCCATCGATGCGCAGCGCCGATGCGGCGGCATGCCAGTCGGGTGCGGGCTTGTTCATGGAGGACTCCTGTGTCAGGTGGAGACGGCAAAGCGCCCGTGGCCTTCGTGGGGCCACGGGAGCCGTGTCGCCGGGAACGCCCGCCGCGAAGGCGGGCGGCGGGTCAGAACGACACCAGCACCGAGGCGCCGAACAGCTGGTTGGTCTTGCTGTAGGTGCCGTCCTTCACGTCGACGAAGACGGGCAGGTTGGCGCGGTCGATGCGGTACTCCACCTTGAAGGTGGTGTTCAGGTTGAAGAGATAGCTCGCACCCAGCGTGAGCGCGGTGCGGTTGGCGCCCTTCTCGGGATCGCCGGCGAGTGTCGGGGCCGATGCCGTTGCGGTCGTCGGCGAAGTTGTAGCCGAGCAGGCCGCCGCCGTTCTTCTTGTTGTTGATGTAGTCGAAGCGCGCCGTGGTCTCGAAGCGCGGATCCCACTTGTAGGCGGCCAGCGTCGACAGGCCCCACCACTTGGCGCTGCGGAGGTCGCCGGTGACCGGGTCGGCGGTGATCGCGGCATTCTTCTGCTGGCCGAGGCTGAGCTGACCCTGCACCGTCCAGTCGCCGCGGATGAAGTAGGCGTCGAACTCGAACAGGTCGACGCGCGTGTCCTTCAGGTCATAGGGCAGGCCGGTGACCGGATTGCCGACACCGTCGTCGGCACGGAAGTTGGCCGCCTTGCCGTGCACGCCGGCAAATCCGAAGCCCTGGAACTCGCCGCGCGCGTAGTCGACCTGGTAGGCGACCACGGGCGTCTTGTTGCCCGAGGTCTTCTTGCTGGTGTTCATGTTCGCCAGCACGCCCTTGTAGATCCACTTGCCGCTGGTGATCTCCAGGCCAGCGCCGGTGTAGGCGGTCGGCAGCGTGAAGTCGAACAGCAGGTTGTGCGTGATCAGCTTGTTCAGCGTCGGCTGCAGGTACTCGTAGCCGGACCAGTCAGGGATCTGGCCGGCGATGAAGCGCGTCTGCAGATCGGTCAGCGGCACCGACACGCTGGCTTCGTGGATCGGCGAGCTACCGTCGAACACCGCGCCGACGCCACGGTTCGGCGCCAAGGTCAGGCGCCAGCGGGTTCCGGAGTCGGTCTCCTTGGTGAAGTCGAGCACCGCGGCGCCGAAGTAGGAGTTGTCGTAGTTGTAGCCGTCGCCACCGTTGTTGGTGTCGACGCGGTTGAGGAACTGGAAGCCGGCGCGGTCCTGGCGCTTGTTGTAGATGAAGGTCGGATCCATGTAGCCCGAGATCTTGAGGCCCTTGAGCCCGGAACTCGCGCGCATCCTCCAGAGCCTCGGCCTTCACCGCGATGCGGTTGAACTCGGCGGCCTGCTCGGGCGTCATGCCCCACTGGCCCGAGGCCGGCTTGGCCGGGTCGGCCTTCTGCTTGCCTTCGAGCTCGGCCACACGCTTCTTCAGCTCCTGGATCTCCTTGAGCAGATCGGCCGCGGATTGCGCGGAGGCCCCGCTGGCGAAGCTGGCGCCGAGGGCGAGCACGGCGGCCTGGGCGAGGGCGGTGGGTTGCCAGAATTTCATCTCGGGTTCTCCTCGTGTGGTCAGTCGTTTCGAATGGCGTGTCGGATGGGTGTCGTCAGCCGCCGCGTGCCGCGGCAGCGAGCTCCTGGCTGCGTCGTCGTTCGGCGCGGGCGATGGCGAGGCTGGCCAGCACCACGCCGATCGAGACCACCACGACGATGATGGTGGCCACTGCGTTGACGCTCGGATTCAGGCCGAGCCGGGCGCGGGAAAAGATCACCAGCGGCATCGTTGTCGCGCCGGGCCCGGACAGGAAGGCGGAGAGCACGACGTCGTCGAGCGACAGCGTGAAAGTCAGCAGCCGTGCGGACAGCAGCGACTGCGCGATCATCGGCAGCGTGACCGGGTAGAACACCGGTGCGGGCGGGCGCCGAGGTCCATCGCGGCCTCTTCGAGCTGAGGGTTCAGGTCCTGCAGGCGCGCCTGCACGACGACGGTGGCGTAGGCCATGCCCAGCAGCAGGTGGCCGAACCAGATCGTCAGCATGCCGCGCTCGGGGAAGCCGAGCAGGCGCTGCACCGACACCAGCATCAACAGCAGCGACAGGCCGATGATCACCTCGGGCATCACCAGCGGCGCATTGACCATGCCGCTGAACATCGTGCGCCCGCCGAAGCGGCGGTACTTCACCAGCGCGAATGCGGCCAGCGTGCCGAGCACTACCGAGCCGCAGGCCGTCAGGAAGGCGATCTTCAGACTCAGCCAGAGGCCGGCGATCATCTCGCGGTCGCCGGGCAGCGCGGCATACCACTTCAGCGTGAAGCCGGCCCAGACGTTGGGGATCGGCGAATCGTTGAACGAGTAGATGACCAGTGCGACGATCGGCAGGTACAGGAACAGATAGCCGCCGAGCAGCCACGCGCGCGAGAAGCCGCGCGAGAAGCCGCTGCCGAAGAAAGCCTTGCCGCTCATCGCCGCGCCTCCTGCGCCTGCGCCCGGTAGCGGTTGAAGATGGCCAGCGGCACCAGGATCAGCAGCACCATCACGACGGCCACGGTGGAGGCCATCGGCCAGTCGTTGTTGCTGAAGAACTCGTCCCACAGCACACGGCCGATCATCAGCGTCTGCGGGCCACCGAGCAGCTCGGGAATCACGAACTCGCCGATGCAGGGAATGAACACCAGCATCGAGCCGGCGATGATGCCGGCCTTGGACAGCGGAACGGTGATCTTCCAGAACGCCGTCCACGGAGTGGCGCCCAGATCGGCCGCGGCCTCGAGCAGGCGCAGGTCCATCTTCGCGAGGTTGCCGTATAGCGGCAGGATCATGAACGGCAGGTACGTGTAGACCATGCCGAGCACGAGCGAGAAGGGCGAGTTCATGAACTTGCCCAGCGCCGGGATCACGCCCATCGCCAGCAGCAGGTGATCGAGCTTCAGGAAGATCAGCAGATCGGCAACCCAGCCGTTCTTCGTCAGCAAGCCCTTCCAGGCATAGACGCGCAGCAGGAAGGAAGTCCAGAACGGCAGCATCACCAGCATCAGCAGCGCAGGCTGGATGGTCGCCTTGGCGCGCGCCATGAAGTAGGCGAAGGGGTAGCCGATCAAGAGGCACAGCACCGTGGTGATGGCCGCGTACTTGATGCTCGAGAGGTAGGTCTTGAAGTAGAGGTCGTCCTGCGTGATGAAGACGTAGTTCGACAGCTTGACCGTCAGCGCGAGCACGCCGTCGGTGAAGGTCAGCACGTCCTTGAAGACCACGCCCTCCATCTCCGAGACGCTGATCTTGAAGACGATCAGGAACGGCAGCAGGAAGAACACCAGCAGCCACAGGTAGGGCACGCCGATGACCGCGGTGCGTCCGCGGACCAGCCAGCGAGGAGGGCGCGCAGGGTCTTCATCAGGCTTTCACTGCGTCAGCACGACCTGGGACTGGCGCGACCAGTGCGCCCACGCCTCGCTGCCCCAGGTGAGCTCGTGTTCCCGGTGGCGCTGGGTGTTGTTCTGGCTGATCTTCAGCACGCGCCCGCTGGGCAGCTCGAGGTGGTAGACGGTGTAGCTGCCGAAGTAGGAGAGGTTCTTCACCACGCCCTTGGCGCGGTTGAAGCCGTGCGCTTCGTCCTCGTCGCTCGGCGCGTGCGGCGACAGGTGGATCTTCTCGGGCCGCACGGCCACCGTCACCGGCATGCCCTGCGTGCCGGTGATGCCGTGGCCGACGTAGTGCTTGACGTCGGCGCAGTCGATCACGCAGTGGTCGGCCTCGTCTTCGGCCAGCGTGCCGTCCATCAGGTTGACGTTGCCGATGAAGTCGGCCACGAAGCGCGTGGCCGGCGTCTCGTAGATGTCGGCCGGCGGGCCGACCTGCAGCACCTTGCCCTCGCTCATGATCGCGATGCGCGAGGCCATGGTCATGGCCTCTTCCTGGTCGTGCGTGACCATCACGCAGGTCACGCCGACCTCCTCGATGATGTTGACCAGCTCGATCTGCGTTTCCTCGCGCAGCTTCTTGTCGAGCGCGCCCAGCGGCTCGTCGAGCAGCAGCAGCTGCGGCCGCTTGGCCAGCTGCGCGCCAGCGCCACGCGTTGTTGCTGGCCGCCGGAGAGCTGGTGCGGCTTGCGCTTGGCGAACTTGCCGAGCTGCACCAGCTTGAGCATCGCGTCGACGCGTTCGGCGATCTTGTCGGCTGCCATGCCGTCGCGCTTCAGCCCGAAAGCGATGTTCTCCGCCACCGAGAGGTGCGGGAAGAGCGCGTAGCTCTGGAACATCATGTTGATCGGCCGGTCGTAGGGCGCGCGGCCGGCGAGATCCATGCCGTCGAGCACGATGCGCCCGCTGGTCGGCGTCTCGAAGCCCGCCAGCATGCGCAGCAGCGTCGTCTTGCCGCAGCCCGAGGAGCCGAGCAGCGCGAAGATCTCGCCTTTGGCGATGTCGATCGAGACGTGGTTGACCGCGACGGCACCGCCGCCGAAGTCCTTGACCACGTCCTGATCTGGAGAAACGCCGCCGCGCTCGAGCTCACGTCACAGGCCCGTCTTGAAGCTGGTGTACAGGCGGGTCATGGTCCGGCGGATGTCGTTGGACAGCGCGTCGGGCGCCTGCATCTTCTTCATGTCGGCGTCGCTGAGGAACACCGTCGGGTTGCTCGCCACTTCCGGCTTGATGAACTTCCTCGATTCCTTGTTCGGGTTGGCGTAGAAGACCTTGTTGGTCAGGCTGGCGTGGATCTCCGGGCGCAGGATGTAGTCGATGAACTTGTGCGCGTTGCCCGGGTGCGGTGCATCGGCCGGGATCACCATCACGTCGAAGAACAGGATGCCGCCGGTCTTGGGCACCAGCGCCTGGATGTTCTGGCCGGTCTTGCCTTCGATGGCGCTGGCGGGCGATGTTGATGTCACCCGACCAGCCGAGCGCCACGCAGATCGAGCCGTTGGCCATGTCGTTGATGTAGCCCGACGAGCTGAACAGCGTCACGTGCGGGCGGATCGACTTGAGCAGCGGCGCCACGCCGGCATAGTCGGCCTGGTTCTTCGAGTAGGCCGGCTTGCCCAGGTAGTGCAGGGCCGCGGGAATGACCTCGGTGGCCGAATCGAGGAAGCTCACGCCGCAGCCCTTGAGCTTGGAGATGTACTCGGGCTTGAAGACGAGATCCCAGGCGTTCTCGGGCATCGGCATGTTGCCCAGCGCGGCCTTCACCTTGTCAACGTTGATGCCGACGGTGGTGTAGCCCCACAGCCAGTTGACCTGGAACTGGTTGCCCGGATCGAGCTTGGCCAGCTGCTCCTGCAGCGCCGGGTCGAGGTTCTTCAGGTTGGGGATCTTGCTCTTGTCGAGCTTCATCAGCAGGCCGCCGTCGGCCTGGATCTTGGCCCAGTACGACGAGGGCACGACGATGTCGTAGCCCGTCTTGCCCGCCACCAGCTTGGCGTGGACGATCTCGTTGTTGTCGAAGTTGTCGTAGCGGACCTTGATGCCGGTTTCCTTCTCGAAGTTCCGGATCGTGTCCTCGGCGATGTAGTCGGACCAGTTGTAGACGTTGAGCACCTTCTCCTCTTCCTGTGCCGCCGCCGGCGGGCCCCACAGCGCGGCCGTGGCGGCCAGCGTGGCCATGGTGATGGAGCTGAGGGCACTGAGCATCCGCTTCATGGTGGACTTCCTTGGTGTCGAGGTTTTCGAAAGGTCGAGGAACGGGGAAGAAAAAACAGCTGGCGCGCAGTCTAGCGAGGCACATGCACGGGGCGTTAGAGGCAAACCCCGTGCCACTTTCACATCCAGCCGCGCGCCTTGACGTCGGCCAGCGTCAGATCGAGACAGCGGCGGATCAGGCCGACCATCTCGTCGATCTGTTCGCGCGTGATCACCAGCGGCGGCGCGATGATCATGCGGTCGCCGACGGCGCGCATGATCAACCCGTTGCCGAAGCAATGCCCGCGGCAGACCATGCCCACTTCGAGCGCGCTATCGAACAGAGTTCCCGAGGGCTTGTCCTTGACCAGCTGCAGCGCGCCCATCAGGCCGCAGGTCTGCGCTTCGCCGACCAGCGGGTGCTCGGCCAGCTCCGCATAACGCTGAGCCGTAGGGGCCGACGTCCTCGCGAACCCGCTCGACCAGGCCCTCGCGCTGGATCAGCCGGATGTTGGCGATGGCGACCGCGCAGGCCACCGGGTGGCCGGAGTAGGTGTAGCCGTGGTTGAACTCGCCACCCTGGTCGATCAGCACGCGCGCGACGCGCTCGCCGACCATCACGCCGCCCAGGGGGATGTAGCCCGAGGTCACGCCCTTGGCGAAGGTCATCAGGTCGGGCCTGGTGCCCATGGTCTCGCAGCCGAACCACTGGCCGGTTCGCCCGAAGCCGGTGATGACCTCGTCGCTGACGAGGAGGATGCCGTACTTGTCGCAGATCTTCTGGATCTCGCCCCAGTAGGTGGACGGCGGGATGATCACGCCGCCGGCGCCCTGGATTGGCTCGCCGATGAAGGCGGCGACCTTGTCGGCGCCGATCTCCCGGATCTTCGCCTCCAGCCACGCCGCGGCGGTGCGGCCGAAGTCCTCGCGGGACTGCGAACGCCCCAGTTCGAACCAGAAGGGCTGCTCGATGTGCACGATATCGGGGATCGGCAGGCCCCCTTGTTCGTGCATGCCGCTCATGCCGCCCAGCGAGGCGCCGGCCATCGTCGAGCCGTGATAGGCGTTCTTGCGGCTGATGATCACCTTGCGCTGCGGCTGGCCGAGCACGTCCCAGTAGCGGCGCACCATGCGCACCACCGTGTCGTTGCCTTCCGAGCCCGAGCCGGAGAAGAACACATGCTGGAACTGCGGCGGCGTCACCTCGGCCAGCAGCTCGGCCAGCCTGATCGCCGGCGGCGTCGCGGTCTGGAAGAAGCTGTTGTAGAAGGGCAGTTCCTTGAGCTGGCGGGTGGCTGCGTCGATCAGTTCCTGGCGGCCGTAGCCGACGTTGACGCACCACAGGCCCGACATCGCGTCGAGGATCTTCTTGCCGTCGCTGTCCCAGAGGTAGATGTTGTCGGCCTTGGTGATGACGCGCGAGCCCTTGTTGGCCGTGCCCTTGAAGTCGGTGAAGGGGTGCAGGTAGTGCGCCGCATCGGCGGCCTGCCATTCGGCGGTGGTACGGGTGTGCGGATGGTTGAGAACGGCGTTCATGCGCTTCTCCAATCGTTCGTTCGGTTCAGACGTGGAGCAGGAGGTGCTCGCGTTCCCAGGGCGAGATCACCTTCATGAACTCGCCGTACTCGGTGTCCTTGACCTCCGAGTACACGGTGATGAATTCCTTGCCCAGCACGTCGTGCAGGTCCTTCTCGTCGGCCAGCCAGCCGAGCGCTTCCGACAGCGAACGCGGCAGCTGGTACTCCGACAGGTACGCATCGCCCTTGCACTCGGGCGTGGGCTCGATGCGGTTCTTGATGCCGAGGTAGCCGCAGGCCAGCGTTGCAGCGAGCGCGACGTAGGGGTTGGCATCGGCGCCGATCACGCGGTTCTCGACCCGGCGGGCCGCTGGCGTGGCCACCGGCGAGCGGATGCC
Source organism: Piscinibacter aquaticus (assembly GCA_007994965.1). Lineage (GTDB taxonomy): Bacteria > Pseudomonadota > Gammaproteobacteria > Burkholderiales > Burkholderiaceae_C > Piscinibacter > Piscinibacter aquaticus. The sequence continues at coordinate 1,731,215 of VOPW01000001.1, forward strand.
CACGGTGCGGTTGTCGGTGCCCCACTGGATGTTGATCGGCGCGGCCGTCGAGCGTGCCAGGCGCGACGGTAGCTGTTGACGTAGGGCGCGAACAGCGCCATCGCCGCCGGCGTGTACTTCTGCAGGCCGCCGATGTACCAGTAGAACTCCTTCGAGGGCGAGCCGTCGGGGTTGCTGAAGATGTTGCGGCCGCTGACCTCGTCGACGATGCTCTGGTGCACGTGCATCGCGCTGCCCGGCTCGCCGGCCATCGGCTTGGCCATGAAGGTGGCGTACATCTCGTGGCGCAACGCCGTCTCGCGGATGGTGCGCTTGAAGAAGAACACCTCGTCGGCCAGACCGAGCGGATGGTCGTGGAAGAAGTTGATCTCCATCTGGCCCGCGCCGACCTCGTGGATCAGCGTGTCGACGTTGAGTTCCATCTTCTCGCAGTAGGCGTAGATGTCCTCGAAGAGCGGGTCGAACTCGTTGACCGCGTCGATCGAGTAGGCCTGGCGCGAGGTCTCCGAGCGGCCGCTGCGGCCGCGCGGCGGGCGCAGCGGCGTGTTCGGGTCGGAGTTGCGCTCGATCAGGTAGAACTCCAGCTCGGGCGCGACCACCGGGCTCCAGCCCTCGGCGGCATAGAGATCACAGACATGGCGCAGCACCGAGCGCGGTGCGTAGGGGATCAGCTTGCCGTCGCGGTCGAAGCAGTCGTGCAGCACCTGTGCGGTCGGGTCTGTCGCCCAGGGCACGATGCGCACCGTGCTGGGGTCGGGGCGCAGGTGCATGTCGCGGTCGGTGGCGTGGATGACGTCGTAGTACGGGCCTTCCTCGGGGAACTCGCCCGTGACGCCGATCGCGACGATCGCCTCCGGCAGCCGCATGCCGCGGTCTTCGGTGAATTTCTCGCGCGGCAGGATCTTGCCGCGGGCCACACCGGTGAGATCGGGCACGAGGCACTCGATCTCGGTCACGCGGCGCTCGTTGAGCCACTGCTCCAGTTCGGCAAAGCCGAAATTCTTCTTGTCTACCATGGGTCACCTGAGGGTTGTTGCGCAGCGTCCGGCTCTTGGCCGGTGCGTCGCGAAGGGCTTGCCGCGGTGGCGGCGGGCGCGGTGTGCGCCAGGGGCAGGTCAGCGCGGTGGCTGAGGCGCCCGGGGTCGATCGCGGTAGGCACGGCAGGCATCCCCGAAGGCACGCAACAAGCGTACCGAGACCGGGTTGGAAGCCGCCTTCCACTCGGGATGCCACTGCACGCAGAGGTTGAAGCCGGTTGCACGCTCCACCGAGAAGGCCTCGACGAGGCCATCGGGCGCGCAGGCCTCGATGCGCAGGCCGTCGGCGAGGCGGTTGACGCCCTGGCCGTGCACCGAATTCACCTGGATCTGCCGCTCGGGCAGGATCCGTTCGAGCACGCCGCCGGATTGCACCTCGACGGGGTGCGCGAAGTCGTACATCTCTTCGGCCGATGCGTCGGCGCGGCCGCCGGCGCCGCGGTGGTCGTGCTGGCCTTCGACCTCGTGCACGGCTGGTGCAGCGAGCCGCCGAGCGCCACGTTGGTTTCCTGGAAGCCGCGGCAGATGGCGAACAGCGGGATGCCGCGTTCGACGATGCGGCGGATCATCGGCAGCGTCCAGTCGTCGCGCTCCGGGTCGAGCGGCAAGCTCGTGTCGTGCACCTCCTCGCCGAAGTGGCGCGGGTGCACGTTCGAGGGCGAGCCGGTCAGCAGCACGCCGTGTGCCACGTCGAGCAGTTCGTCGATCTCGTCGGCATGCGCCACCGGCACGATCAGCGGCAGGCCGCCGGCCGGGCGCACCGCCTCGATGTACTTGCGGCCGGCCACGTGGAAGGGATGCTGGCCCAGCATGCGGTTGCACGAGGGCACCAGCACCACCGGCTTGGACGTCGCGCTCGCGCTCACAGCAGATCCCTCAATCGGTAGTAGGCCATGCCGGCCACCAGCGCCGGCGTGCGCAGCAGCTTGCCGCCGGGGAAGGGGCGATGACGGATGCGCGCGAAGGTGTCGAAGCGCTCGGCATCGCCCGCGATGGCCTCGGCCACGAGTTTGCCTGCGAGCCCGGTCAGCGCCAGGCCGTGGCCGGAGAAGCCCTGCAGGTAGTACACGTTCGCCCAGTCGCTGCGCTCGGGGCCGCTCAGCCGTTCCGACAGGCGGCCGAAGTCCGGCGCGCGGTTCATCGAGATGTCGACGAAGCCTCCCCAGGCGTACTCGACCTTCGTATTCTTCAGCTGCGGGAAGCTGCGTGCCATGCGCCGCTGCATGCTCGCCGCCGGGTTCATCGGCGTGGCGGTGCTGTAGCTGACCCGGCCGCCGTAGAGCATGCGGTGGTCGACCGTCGGGCGGAAATAGTCGAGCACGAAGTTGGTGTCGCAGACCGCCGAGCCGGACGGGATCAGCGACTCGATCAGCTTCGCATCGATGGGCTCCGAGGTGACGATGTAGGTGCCGACCGGCATCACGCGCGCTTCCAGAACCGGTGCGATGCCCTGCAGGTACACGTTACCCGCGAGCAGCACGTGCGAGGCACTGACGCTGCCCTGCGCCGTTCGCAGCCGCGCCACGCGGCCGGGCTGGATCGCCGTGACGGCGGAATCCTCGTGGATTTTCACGCCCAGCGAGGCGGCCGCCGCGGCCAGCCCGAGGCTGTACTTGAGCGGGTGCAGGTGGCCGCTCTTCGGATCGTGGATGCCGCTGTGAAAACGCGGGCTGGCGATCCAGTGCTGCATCTCCTGCGGTGAGATCCAGCGCGTCTCGTAGCCGTAGTCGCGCTGCATCTGGTCGTGCCAGCACGCAGCTCGCGGGCCTTGCGCTCGTTCACGGCCAGGCCCAGGTAGCCGCTGCGCCAATCGCAGTCGATGCCGAATCGCTCGCGCCGCTGGCCGATCAGGCGAAGCGCTTCCATGGTCATGTCCCAGACGCGGCGGGCATCGGCGCGGCCGAGCTGCGACTCGACCACCGAGTGGTCGCAGGCCGCCCGCGATCGCCTGCCCGCCGTTGCGGCCCGAGGCGCCCCAGCCCACCTGGCGCGCTTCCAGCACCACGACACGGTAGCCGCGATCGGCCAGTTCGATCGCCGCCGACAACCCGGCGAGACCACCACCGACGATGGCGACATCGGCATCGATGTTCGCCTCCAGCGCGGGGAAGCGCTGCCGACGCGGCGCCGTGGCCGCGTAGTAGGAGTTCTTCGTGAGTTCGAGGTCGGTCTTCAGCAGCGACATAAATGCTGGTCAGGCCGTTCGCCGGGCCGCCCCAAGGACGGCCTGCTCCCCCTCGGGGGACGCGAACGAAGTGAGCGCGGGGGCACCATTCACACCGCCGTCTTCAGCACGTCGGCGAGCGTGCCAACGAGCTGGTCGATGTGCTGCTTCTCGATGATCAGCGGCGGCGAGAACGCGATCGTGTCGCCGGTGGTGCGGATCAGCACACCACGCTGCCAGCACTCGAGGAAGATGTCGAAGGCGCGCTTGCCCGGCTGGCCCGGAATGGACTCCAGCTCGACGCCGCCCACCAGGCCGATGTTGCGCACGTCGATCACGTGGCGGGCACCCTTCAGCGAGTGCAGCGCATTCTCGAAGTAGGACCCGATCTCGCGGGCGCGGGTCAGCAGGCCCTCGTCGGCGTAGGTGTCCAGCGTGCCCAGCGCCGCGGCACAGGCCAGCGGGTGCGCCGAATAGGTGTAGCCGTGGGTGAACTCGATCAGGTGCTCCGGCCCGGTCATGAAGACGTCGTGAATCTGCTGCTTGCAGAACACCGCGCCCATCGGCACGCAGCCGTTGCTGATGCCCTTGGCCACCGTCATCAGGTCGGGCGTCACGCCGAAATGCTGAGCGGCGAACGGCGAGCCGAGGCGGCCGAAACCGGTGATGACCTCGTCGAAGATCAGCAGGATGCCGTGCTTGTCGCAGATGGCGCGAAGCCGCTCGAGGTAGCCCTTGGGCGGCAGCAGCACGCCGGTGGAGCCGGCCACCGGCTCGACGATCACCGCGGCGATGGTCGAGGCGTCGTGCAGCGCCACCATGCGCTCGAGATCGTCGGCGAGTTCAGCGCCGTGCTCGGGCACGCCGCGCGAGTAGGCGTTGCGCGCCAGTCGTGCGTGTGGCGCAGGTGGTCGACGCCGCCCAGGCCGGTGCCGAACAGCTTGCGGTTGCCGACGATGCCGCCGACCGAGATGCCGCCGAAGTTGACGCCGTGGTAGCCGCGCTCGCGGCCGATCAGCCGGGTGCGCGTGCCTTCGCCGCGGGCGCGGTGGTAGGCGATGGCCATCTTCAGCGCGGTGTCCACCGATTCCGAGCCGGAGTTGGTGAAGAACACCTTGTTCAGGCCGGCGGGCGTGAGCTGAACGAGGCGCTCGGCAAGCTCGAAGGCCTTCGGGTGCGCCATGTTGAAGGGCGGTGCGTAGTCGAGCTCGGCGGCCTGATCGGCGATGGCCTTGACGATCTTCGGGCGCGCATGGCCGGCATTGACACACCACAGGCCGGCGATGCCATCGAGGATCTGGCGGCCCTCGGGCGTCCAGAAGTGCATGTCCTTGGCCTTGGCCAGGAGGCGCGGTGCCTTCTTGAACTGGCGGTTGGCCGTGAACGGCATCCAGTACGCATCCATCGAATGCGGGTGCGCCGAGCCTTCCTGGGCAACCGCCAGCACGGCGGGATCGATGGCTTTGTTCATGGCGGCGCGCTCCTGGAATCCGGTGTTCTCGATGCCGTCGAGTGTGCAATCGAGCACGAAGCGAGTCTAGAGAAACCCCGGCGCAATGTGCTTGCGCAATGACGCTGGGTTGACCCTCGTCGCTGCAATATCATTCGAACAAACAACCGCGCCACCGCATCCAATGCGAAACAAAGCCTCGGACGTGCAACTGGATTCGATCGACCGGACCATTCTGGAGGTGCTTCAACAAGAGGGCCGGATCTCCAACCAGGAGCTGGCGCAGCGCGTGCACCTCTCGCCCTCTGCCTGCCTGCGTCGGGTCAAGGCGCTGGAGGATGCGGGCGTCATCGCGCAGTACGTGGCGCTGCTCAACGCCAAGGCCGTGGGCAAGCACGGCATCAGCTACACCATCCTCAACCTGGAGAGCATGAGCACGCCGCTGCTCGAGGCCTTCGAGCAGGCCGTGCGCGACACGCCGGAGATCCTCGATTGCTTCTACGTGGCCGGCGAGAACGACTACCTGATCCGCTTCACCTACCGCGACGCCGAGGACCTGGAGCGATTCCACTCGCAGGTGCTGATGCACCTGCCCGGCGTGGCACGCTCGAACTCGATGCTGGTGCTGCGCACCGTCAAGAAGACGACGGCTCTGCCGCTGTGAACTTCAGCGGCGGCAGCGTGGCGCGGCGGCGCGCCAGCTTCGCGGCCATCGCCTTGGCCTCGGGGTAGATGATCGATTCCTCGAGCTGGATGTGCTCGCGGCAGAGCTCGAGGAAGACCTCGATGCCGTGTCGAAGCTCGTCGGGGTCGTACCAGCTGTAGCCGGCGGCGATGGCGCGCAGCTGCGGCGCGATCGCCAGCCAGTCTTCCTCGATCCAGCCGTGGTCCTGCTGCAGCATGCGCACGGTGGCCACCAGGGCTTCGTCACTGGAGGCGAGCAGGGCGGGGAAGACCTTGGCCTCTTCCTCCTGGTGGTGCGCCTGCGAGTTCTCGGAGAAGAACGACTCGATCTGCCGCGCTTCCTGCTGCGCATGCCCATCGACGCCCTCGTCGGCGGGTGATCGAACAGCGCGGCGAGCCGGTCGAGGTGCGCCGCGATCTGCTGGTGGCAAGCGTCGAGCGCCTTGAAGTCGGTGCCGCCGGGGTTGAACTTCAGGACCGATCCCATGGAACCTCCGCAAGGTGTTGGATGGGTTCCATTCTTGGCCGTGCTGCACTGCAGCAGTTGCGTCAGGTCAAGGCTTTCTCAGGCGTCCGCAGAGGTAGGTCCAGATGAAGTGCGCGGCGGCCGGCTGCTCAGCTCGGCGTGGTCGAAAGGCGGCGAGACCTCGACGCAATCCATGCCGACGAAGGGCAGGTCGGCCAGTTCCTCGAGCACCGTGAGCACTTTGGTTGGTGCTCATGCCGCCGGGCTCAGGGGTGCCGGTGCCGGGTGCGAAGGCCGGGTCGAGGCAGTCGATGTCCAGGCTCAGATAGACCGGCGGCTGGCCGTGGGCCGCCAGCCGCTCGCGGATCGCGCCGAGCACCGGCGCCAGTTGCGTCGGGTTCTCCAGCCCGCGGAGATCGCGTGCCGTAAAGATCAGGCCGCCCTGGTCACGCACAAACTCGCGCGCCTCGCGCACGCCGGCCGAGCGGATGCCCAACTGCGTGAAGCACTCGCGCACCACCAGCCCCTCCTGGATGGCTTCGTAGACCCAGGTGCCGTGGCCGCTCGGCTCGCCGAAGTGATCTTCCCAGGTGTCGCAATGGGCGTCGAAGTGGATCACGGCGAGCGGGCGACCCAGCATTTCCCGGTAGGCGCGCAGCAGCGGTAGCGTGATGCTGTGGTCGCCGCCGATCCAGGCCATGTGGTGCGCGCGGATCAGCGGTTTGACCAGCGGCATCATCGCCTCGCGCATCGCGACGAGGCTGGTGTTGGGCAGCGGCAGATCGCCGGCATCGCCGAGCCGTCCGTCGGGCGAGACGTCGAAGTGCGGATGGATCGCATCGCACAGCATGTGGCTCGCTTCGCGGATCGCACGCGGCGCCGGGCGCGCGCCGGGTCGATTGGTCACCGAGCCGTCCCAGGCGATGCCCGCCACGGCGAAGGGCGTGGCCGCGCTGGCGGCCGGCGCCTTCAGGAAGGCATTGTTGGAGAGGAAGGCGAAAGCGGTCATCGCGGGTCCTGCCGTGCGGCTGCTGCAAACTGGCGGGCGATGATAAGAGCCCTGTCGCCCGACACCGTCCGATGATGCCTCCCGACTTCACCATCGACTGCCGCGCGCTCGCCGACGTGCACGCGCAGGAGACCCGCCGCTACATTGCCAACCACCCGCGCAGCATGGCGCTGGCCGCCGAGGACGCGGCGCACTATCTCTTCGGCGTGCCGCTGCACTGGATGCGCGATTGGCCCACACCCGCCGCGCTGCACGTGCAGCGCGCGCAGGGCAACCGCCTGTGGTGCGCCGACGGCCACGAGTACCTCGACTTCTGCCTCGGCGACACCGGTGCGATGTTCGGGCACAGCCCCGCGCCGGTGGCGCGAGCGATTGCCGAACAGGCGCAGCGGGGCCTGACGGCAATGCTGCCGTCGGTGCTCACGGCGGAAGTCGGGCAGCGCCTGGCCGCGTGCTTTCGCCTGCCGCGCTGGCAGGTCACGCTCAGCGCCAGCGACGCCAACCGCTTCGTGCTGCGATGGGCGCGCGCGATCACCGGGCGGCGGAAGGTGCTGGTGTTCGATGGCTGCTACCACGGCACGGTCGACGACACGCTGGTCGACATGGATGCGCAGCAGCGCACGCTGACCCGCGCCAGCCTGCTCGGCCAGTGCACGATCTGGCGCTGGGCACGGCGGTGGTGCCGTTCAACGACATCGCCTCGGTCGAGCGTGCGCTGGCCGCGGGCGATGTCGCCTGCGTGCTGGCCGAACCGGCGTTGACCAACTGCGGCCTCGTGCCGCCGCTGCCCGGCTTCCTGCAGCAACTGCAGCAAGCCTGCCGCCGCCACGGCACGCTGATCGTGCTCGACGAGACGCACACCGTCAGCAGCGGCTGGGGCGGTCATGCGCGGGTCGAAGGGCTGTCGCCCGACTTCATCGTCGTCGGCAAGGCCGTGGCCGGCGGCCTGCCATGCGCGGTGTACGGGTTCAGCGAAGCCATGAACGAGCGCATGGAGTCGGCCAAGCGCGCCGCGCCCGATGGCCACTCGGGCATCGGCACCACGCTGTCGGCCAACCTGCTGGCGATGGCGGCGTTGCACGCCAACCTCGGCGAGGTGATGACGCCGGCCGCCTACGACGCGATGCTGTCGGCAGCGTCGGCCATCGAGCGCGGCTGCGAGACGTGTTGCGCCGTCACGGCGCGACCGGTCGGTGACGCGACTGGGGGCGCGCATGGAACTGCAGTTCTGCACGCAGGCACCGCGCGATGCCGCGCAGGCGAGGGCGGCGATGGACGAGTCGGTCGAGCGCGTGCTGCATCTGTGGCTGCTCAACCGCGGCATCGTGATCACGCCATTCCACAACATGCTGCTGGCCTCGCCGATGACGAACGCGGATGACGCCGAGCCGCTGGCGCGGGCGCTGGGCGACTTCCTCGCGGCGGTGCGCACGTGAAGCCGGTGCTGGTGCTGCAGCACATGCGCAGCGACGGCCCGGGCTTTCTGGCCACCTGGCTGCGCGAGCAGGGGCGTCGCTTCGAAGTCGTCGACAGTTCGACCGGTCAGCCGTTTCCGGCCTCGATGGACGGCTACGGGGCGCTGGCCGTGCTGGGCGGCGAGATGAGCGTCAACGACGACTTGCCCTCACTGCGGCAGGCCGAGGCGCTGATCCGGCAGAGCATGTCGCTCGGCCTGCCGGTGATCGGCCATTGCCTCGGCGGCCAGCTGATGGCCACTGCCCTCGGTGCACGCGTGGTGCCTTCGCCGGCGCCGGAGATCGGCTGGCAGCGCGCGTGCATCCACGCGCACGACGAGGCGCGAGCCCTGGTTCGGCGAACTCGACGAGGTGACGGTTTTCCACTGGCACTTCGAGGCCTTCGAACTCCCGCCCGGCGCGGTGGCGCTGGCGGGCAGCGACGCCTGCCCGCATCAGGCGTTCGCGGTCGGCCGGCACCTGGCGATGCAGTTTCATGTCGAGGTCGATGCGGAGAAGCTGGCCGCGTGGTCGGCATCGCGCGACCCGGCCTTCGTCGAGCTGCAGGCGACGTGCGCCACCGTGCAAAGTGGCGCTGCGATGCGCGCCGAGGCGCAGACGCGCCTGGCGTCGCAGCAGGCGCTGGCGCGGCGGCTCTACGCACGCTGGCTGGGCGCCTGATCCAGCCCAAAGTCCCATTTCACGATCGGGGATTAGCCTTTCGCATTGCGGAAGATGACGTTGCTGCACCGCCGCATTCTTTCTCATCGTGAAGAACGCGCTTCCGCATCCCGGAAGCGTTCGTGCAACTCATTGATTTGACGGGGAAACTTTTTTAGTCTTCTATAAGACATAAGTCTTCCCTCCGAGCGCCGTCATGACTAACCTTGAAGCCAGAGATCGCAAGTCTTCTGTCCCTGTCTTCATCCACCCACGGAGGTCCTCATGACGAAACTGACCCGCGAACAACAGATCGCTGCCCTCGAGAAGGATTGGGCCGAGAACCCGCGCTGGAAGGGCATCAAGCGCGGCTACACCGCCGCCGACGTCGTGCGTCTGCGCGGCTCGCTGCAGATCGAGCACACGCTGGCCAAGCGTGGCGCCGAGAAGCTGTGGAACCTGCTGAACACCGAGCCGTTCGTGAACTCGCTCGGCGCGCTGACCGGCAACCAGGCGATGCAGCAGGTCAAGGCCGGCCTGAAGGCCATCTACCTGTCGGGCTGGCAGGTCGCCGGTGACGCCAACAGCAACGGCGAGATGTACCCCGACCAGTCGCTGTACGCGGTGGACTCGGTGCCCAAGGTCGTCAAGCGCATCAATGCCACCTTCAAGCGCGCCGACGAGATCCAGTGGAGCGAGGGCAAGGACGACACCGACTTCTTCGCGCCGATCGTGGCCGATGCGGAAGCCGGCTTCGGCGGCGTGCTCAACGCCTTCGAACTGATGAAGGCCATGATCGACGCGGGCGCGGCCGGCGTGCACTTCGAGGACCAGCTCGCCTCGGTGAAGAAGTGCGGCCACATGGGTGGCAAGGTGCTGGTGCCGACGCGTGAAGCCGTCGCCAAGCTCGTGGCTGCCCGCCGGCCGCCGACGTGATGGGCACCCCGACCATCCTGCTGGCCCGCACCGATGCCGAAGCCGCCGATCTCGTGACCAGCGACGTCGACGACAACGACAAGCCGTTCATGACCGGCGAGCGCACCGTCGAAGGCTTCTTCAAGACCCGCAACGGCCTGGAGCAGTCGATCAGCCGCGGCCGGCCTACGCCGAGTACGCCGACCTGATCTGGTGCGAAACCGGCAAGCCCGACCCGGCCTTCGCCAAGGCCTTCGCCGATGCGATCCACGCCAAGTTCCCGGGCAAGCTGCTGGCCTACAACTGCTCGCCGTCGTTCAACTGGAAAAAGAACCTCGACGACGCGACGATCGCCAAGTTCCAGCGCGAGCTGGGCGCGATGGGCTACAAGTTCCAGTTCATCACGCTGGCCGGCTTCCACAGCCTGAACTACTCGATGTTCGACCGGCCTACGGCTACGCCCGCAACAACATGACGGCCTTCGTCGAGCTGCAGCAGAAGGAATTCGCGGCCGCCGACCGTGGCTTCACCGCGGTGAAGCACCAGCGCGAGGTCGGCACCGGCTATTTCGACGCCGTGACGACGACCATCGAAGCGCAAGCGTCCACCGCCGCGCTGAAGGGCTCGACGGAAGACGAGCAGTTCTTCGACCAGAAGCACGCCTGATCGAGCGAGCGAGGACGCAGGAGACAGGAAGCCCGCGGCGCAGGCCGCGGGCTTTTTCATGTCCGGTCAGCCGGCGAAACAGAGCCGGTCGCGGCCTTCCTGCTTGGCGCGGTAGAGCTGGCGATCGCATTCGGCGATGAGGCTGTCGAGCGAACCGATGCCCGGCGTGAGCGCGGCCGCGCCCATCGAGAAGCTGCAGCCGTGCTCGCCATCGATGCCGTCGGCCGGCGTCGCGGCGAAGCGGCTGCGCAGCCGGTCGAAGACCGCCGGCACCTCGGCCGCCGCGGTGCCGGGCATGACCAGCAGCCATTCCTCGCCGCCCCAGCGGCCCAGCCGGTCTTGCCCGCGAAGCACGCCCTGGGCCGCATCGGCCAGCGCCCGCAGCACCGCATCGCCACCGGCGTGGCCAAACGTGTCGTTCACGCGCTTGAAGTGGTCGAGGTCGATCAGTGCCAGCGTCAGCGGCACGCCGAGCCGCTGCGCCTGGTCGAACTGCGCCTGGGCGTAGGCGGTGACCGCGCGGCGGTTCGGCGCGCCGGTGAGCTCGTCGCGCAGCGCCAGGTCGGCCAGGGATCGCCGGCGCGCCAGCGCGCGCCAGCCGAAGGCGAGCAGGGCCGCGGTCAGCAGGCCGAGCGTGGCGAGCGCCGCCCACAGCGCGCGCTGCTTGACCGTCTCGGCCTCCAGCGCCAGCCGGGCGGACTCGCTGCGATGGCGCAGCTCGGCGTTCTCCGCGTCGCGTTGCGCGGCCGCATAGCGGGCCTCCAGACGCAGCATCTGCACGTCGGCGGCGAAGCTGCGGCCCTCATCCTGGAACTTCTCGGCGCGCTGCGTCTGCGCGTAGGCGTCTGCGAAGCGGCCGAGGGAGGCGTAGCCCGCCGCCATCGCACGGGCCAGCTTGGCGCGGAGGCCGCCGGCTGCGAGGGAATGTCCCAGCGCCGCGCACGCTGGATCTCGGCCAGCACTTCGGGCCGGCCCAGGCGCGCCAGTGCGGTGATGGTGTACTCGGCCACCGACAAGAGCCGGTAGCCGTCGTCCGAATCCTCGAGCAGACGGCGAGCCTCGGCCAGCAGCGGCAGTGCGGCGGCCGGCTGGCCGAGCTGGATCTGCACATCGGCCTGGCCGATGTTGGCCGCGGCGATGCCCGCTTCGTCGCCGAGCTCGACCGACAGCTCGCGGGCGCCGGCAAACTGCCGTGCCGCCGCCTCCCAGCGCTTGGCCGCGCGCGAGGCATTGGCGCGCTCCACAGCACGATGCTGCGCACCATGCGCGCCGGCTGCTCTCCCAGCGCGCGCAGGGCGCGCTCGAAATGCACGTCGGCGTCGGCCTGGGTGCGCGCGCGGCCGCGGCCGGCAATGGCGCCCATCGAGAGCAGGGCGCCGGCCTCGATCGAGCGGATGCCGAGCTCGCGTCCGCAACGCTCCACCGCCTCGGCCGCGAGCCGCCTCGTCGAGGCTGCCGACGTCGATCAGCATCGACAGGTCGATCTGCCCGGCCTCGCAGTTCAGCAGCGCGTCGTCGAGCGGGGCGATCTGCCGCTGCAGCAGCGTCATGCGCTCGCGGGCACGCTGCGGCTCTTCGACCGTCCAGGAGTTCTGCAGGCGCACCGGGTCGAGCCAGGGCGCGGTGGGTGAGCGTCGCCTGGGGCCAGCCGTCCAGCGCCGCGGCGGCTTCGGCCAGGGTGCGACCGGCATCGGCCGGCCGCTCGAGCATGTTCAGCGCCCGCGCCAGACCGAGCTGCGACCAGAAGCGCTGCTCGGGGCCCGAGGCGGCGGCCAGTTGCTCGCGGGCGACGACGATCGCGGCGCGCGGATCATCGGCGATGCGCTCGTCCACCGCGAGCAGCCGCTCGGGCCGCAGGGTGGCCGCGAAGGTGCCGGCGGCGGGCACCAGAGCCAGTGCGAGCAGCAGGGCAGGGATCGGCAGGCGTATCACCCGGGGATTGTCGGCCGCCGGCCAGCGAGCCTGAGGGCACGCCCACGGCAGATGCGCAATCTTCACGACGACCGATCGGTTATCGTGACCGCATGGCCGAGACCGTCTCCGAACTGCGCCGCATCCTGCAACGCTGCCGCACGATCGCGGTGGTGGGCCTCTCGGCCGAGTGGCACCGCCCGAGCTTCTTCGCCGCCAAGTACATGCAGGAGCACGGCTACCGCATCGTGCCGGTCAATCCGCGCTACGAGCAGGTGCTGGGCGAGACCTGCTACCCGAGCCTGGAAGCGATTCCTTTCGGCGTCGACATGGTCGATGTGTTCCGCAAGGAAGCCGACGTGCCGCCGATCGCACGCAGCGCCGCGGCGATCGGCGCGAAGTGCCTGTGGCAGCAGCTCGGCGTGCGCAGTGCCGAGGCCGAGGCCATCGCGCGAGCGGCCGGCATGGATTCGGTGGTCGATCGCTGCGTGAAGATCGAACACGCCCGGCTGTTCGGCGGGCTGAACTGGGCCGGCGTCAACACCCGCGTCATCTCGGCCCGCCGGCCCGTCTGAACCGCTGCCCATGCCCGACCACCAATTCCGCGCCGAAACGCTGGCCATCCACGCCGGCCAGATCCCCGATGCCGCCACCGGCGCACGGGCGCTGCCGATCTACCAGACCACCAGCTTCGTCTTCGACAGCGCCGACCACGCGGCCTCGCTGTTCAACCTGCAGACCTTCGGCAACGTCTACTCGCGGCTTTCCAACCCGACCGTCGCGGCGCTGGAAGAGCGCGTGGCGGCGCTCGAGGGCGGCCGGGCGGCGGTGGCATCGTCCAGCGGCATGGCCGCCGAGGCCATGGCGCTGATGACGCTGCTGCAGCAGGGCGACCACGTGGTCGCTGCCGGTGCGCTGTACGGCGGTACGGTGACCATGCTGGCGGTCAACCTGAGGAAGTTCGGCATCGAGACCAGCTTCGTCGATGCCACCGACCCGCGGGCCTTCGCCGCGGCGATCCGGCCGAACACCCGTGCGATCTTCGCCGAGAGCCTGGGCAATCCCAGCTGGGTGGTGCTGGACATCGCCGCGGTGGCCGAGGTCGCGCATGCGCACGGCCTGCCGCTGGTCATCGACAACACGGTGCCGTCGCCGTTCCTGTGCCAGCCGATCCGCCATGGCGCCGATATCGTGGTGCACTCGGCCACCAAGTACCTCGGCGGCCACGGCACGACGCTGGCCGGGGTGATCGTGGAGAGCGGCAAGTTCCGTGGGACAACGGAAAGTTTCCCGGCATGACCGAGCCGTCTCCTGGCTACCACGGCGTGAAGTTCTACGAGACCTTCGGCGACTTCGGCTTCACGATGCGCGCGCGCATGGAAACGCTGCGCGTCTACGGCGCCGCGCTGGCGGCCACCAGCGCCTGGCAGATCCTGCAAGGCATCGAGACGCTGCCGCTGCGCATGGAGCGGCACTGCCAGAACGGCACTGCGCGTGGCGGAGTTCCTGCGTGGGCATCCGCGCGTGAGCTGGGTCAACTACCCCGGCCTGACCGACCATCCGCAGCATGCGCTGGTGCAGCGCCAGATGAGCGGCGCCTCGGGGCTGCTGGCCTTCGGTGTCAAGGGGGCAGGGCGCCGGCGTGAAGTTCATCGAGGCGGCCCAGTTCATGAGCCACCTCGCCAACATCGGCGACACCCGCACGCTGATCATCCATCCGGCGTCCACCACGCACCGCCAGCTCGACGAAGCGCAGCAGCGCGCGGCCGGCGTGCTGCCCGACCGAGGTGCGCATGTCGGTGGGGCTGGAGCACATCGACGACATCCTGTGGGACATCGACCAGGCGCTGGCGGCAGCCGGCGGCTAGCGATCGGGCACTGACAGCCGCCGCCGCAGCACGGCGGCGAGTTCCTCGGCGCGGAAGGGCTTGGCGAGGTGATCGTCCATGCCGGCGGCGAGGCTGCGCTCGCGGTCGCCCGACATCGCGTTGGCGGTGAGCGCGACGATCGGCGTGCGCGGCCGCGCGCTGCTCTCCTCGTGCCGGCGAATCCGCCGGTGGCCTCGAAGCCGTCGATGCCCGGCATCTGGCAATCCATCAGGATCAGGTCGTACTGCTCGGCCGCGGCGCAGCTCACCGCCTGCTCGCCGTCGGCCACGCTGTGCACGGCCAGCCCGAGGGCGCGCAGAGCGGCCTCGGCCACCATCGCGTTGACCGGGTTGTCTTCCACCAGCAGCACGCGGCCCGCGAGCGGCGCGCCGCTGTCGGCGGCGGGCGGGGCCGCTGCGGCGGGCGGCTCGATGCCCGGCGGCAGCGGCACCTCGATGCGGAACAGCGCGCCGCCACCCGGAGCCTGCCGGCAGACGATGCGGCCGCCCATGGCCTCGACCATGTGGCGCGAGATCGTCAGCCCCAGCCCGGTGCCACCGTGGCGGCGCGAGAACGAGCCGTCGAGCTGGCGAAAGGCTTCGAAGACTCGTTCGCGGTCGGCCTCCGGCACGCCAGGGCCGGTGTCGGCCACCTCGATGAGGATGCCGTCGCCCTCGGCGGGCGCGGCGCTGATCGTGACCCGCCCCGCTCGGTGAACTTGACCGCGTTGCCGGCCGGGTTCAGCAGCACCTGGCGCAGCCGCAGCGCGTCGCCAAGGCGGTGGGCCTGCGGCGGCAGCCGGTCGACCAGCTCGAGCGCCAGCCCCTTCTCGATGGCCGAGGGTTGCATCAGCTCGACCACCGAGCCGAGCAGGCCGCGCAGGTCGAAGCTCTGCGGCGTGAGGCGCAACTGGCCGCTCTCGATGCGGGCGTACTCGAGCACCTCGTTGATGATCGCCAGCAGGTGCTCGCCGGTGCGCTCGAGGACGACCGTGCGCTCC
Organism: Piscinibacter aquaticus; assembly: GCA_007994965.1. Lineage (GTDB taxonomy): Bacteria > Pseudomonadota > Gammaproteobacteria > Burkholderiales > Burkholderiaceae_C > Piscinibacter > Piscinibacter aquaticus. Next base: position 1,746,499 of record VOPW01000001.1, read on the forward strand.
GTCGTCGGCCCGGCGGGCTCCTGCCGCAGCAGCCGCGTCAGCCCGAGCAGGCCATGCAACGGCGTGCGCATCTCGTGGCTCATCGTGGCGAGGAACTGGCTCTTCACCGCATTGCTGCGTTCGGCGTCGTCGAGCGCCTGCTGGCGCTGCCGGGCCAGTTCGTCCATCTGGAAACGCAGGCGCAGCATCGCGCGGGTGTGATCGGCGGCGCGGCGGCCTTCCACCACCACGAGGCCGAGGAACACCACCATGCCGATGCCGATGTAGGTGGACAGCGCATCGCCTCGGCTGAACTGCAGCAGCATCGCCGGCACCATCACCGGCACCGTCAGCGCGAGGGATGCCCGGTAGCTCATCGACAGCACGACGAGGCCGATCGAGGCGATGCCCAGCAGCGTGGCCACCATCGTCGCCATCAGTGCCGGGTCCTGCACCGGCAGCAGCAGCGTGCCGAGCAGGCCGAAGACGGCGCTGTCGATGGCGATGGCGACGATGAAGCGCCGCCCCAGCGCTGCACGCCGTCGGGCCGGTGCCGGTCGAACGCCCGGGTGACCCCGATGCGCAGTGCGCTGCCCGCCACCTTCAAGCCCAGCCAGACGATCAGCAGGCGGTGATCGACGGCGCCCCACAGCACCCACACCACCACGGCACCGAAGGGCACGCTGATCAGGTTCGACGACCGCGAGCGGTCGACCACCATCTCGTACTGCGCGGCGCTCACCAGGGCGTCGAGGGTGCGCTCGGACGGATCGGGGGAACGGGCGGGGGCGCTGGGCATGGCGGGTACTGCAACTTGTGATTGTCGCGCTGAGGACCTTCGCAGCGGCGCGTAAGATTCCCCGGAAAACAGCAGAAGCGACGAGGCATCGCGCATGACCAGCATCTACGACCAGCACCTCGACAGGAATCCTGCCAACTTTGCCGCGCTGAGCCCGGTGAGCTTCGTCGAACGCAGCGCCGAGGTGTTCGGCGATCTGCCGGCGGTCATCCACGGCGCGCGGCGCTGCGACTGGCGCACGCTGCGCGACCGGTCGGCGCGGCTGGCGGCCGCGCTGCGATCGCTCGGCGTCGAACGCGGCACCACCGTGACCACGATGCTGCCGAACACGCCGGAGATGGTGGAAGCGCACTACGCCATTCCCGCGGTGAACGCGGTGATCAACACGCTCAACACGCGGCTGGATGCGCCGCTGCTGGCGGCAGATGAACCACTGCGAAGCCGCGGTGGTGATCACCGACCGCGAGTTCGCGCCGGTGATGGGCGAGGCGCTGCGGCTGCTGAAGGCCGAGCATGGCCGCACGCCGATCGTCATCGACGTGTGCGACAGCGAGTACACCGGCCCCGGCGAGCGCCTGGGCAGCCACGAGTACGAGGCGCTGCTGGCCGCGCACGAACCGCTGGCGAGGCTCGAGGGCCCGCGAGACGAATGGGATGCGATCGCGGTGAGCTACACCTCCGGCACCACCGGCGACCCCAAGGGCGTGGTCACGCACCACCGCGGCGCCTACCTGAACGCGGTGTGCAACGCGGCCACCTGGACCATGCCGCACTTCCCGACCTACCTGTGGACGCTGCCGATGTTCCACTGCAACGGCTGGTGCTTCCCGTGGACGGTGGCGATGCTCGGCGGCGTGCACGTGTGCCTGCGCCGCGTCGAGGCACCGGCCATCCTGGCGGCGATGCGCGAGCACGGGGTCGACCATTACTGCGCCGCGCCGATCGTGCACAACCTGATCATCGCGGCGCCCGAAGCGATGCGCGAAGGCATCCGCCAGAAGGTGCGCGGCATGGTCGCCGGTGCGGCGCCGCCGGCCGCGATGATCGAAGGCATGGCGAAGATCGGCTTCGACATCACGCACGTCTATGGGCTGACCGAGGTGTACGGCCCGGCCTCGGTGGCGGTGAAGCGCGACAGCTGGGCGCAGCAGAGCCTGTCCGAGCAGACGCGGCTGAACGGCCGCCAGGGCGTGCGCTACGTGCTGCAGGAGGGCATGACCGTGCTCGACCCGGAGACGATGGCCGAGACACCCGCCGACGGGCAGACCATGGGCGAGATCATGTTCCGCGGCAACATCGTGATGAAGGGCTACCTGAAGAACCCGGCCTCCACCGCGAAGGCTTTCCACGGCGGCTGGTTCCACACCGGCGACCTGGCGGTGATGGAGCCCGACCGCTACGTGAAGATCAAGGACCGCAGCAAGGACATCATCATCAGCGGCGGCGAGAACATCAGTTCGATCGAGGTCGAGGATGCGCTGTACCGCCATCCCGCGGTGATGGCCTGCGCGGTGGTGGCGCGGCCGCACGAGAAGTGGGGCGAGACGCCGCTGGCCTTCGTCGAGCTCAAGCCCGGCGCCAGCGTCACGGCCGAAGAACTCATTGCCCATTGCAAGGGCCTGCTGGCCGGCTACAAGGTGCCCCGCGAGATCCGCTTCGAGCCGATTCCGAAGACCTCCACCGGCAAGATCCAGAAGTTCCAGCTGCGCGAGCGCGCGAAGAGCGCCTCGGCCATCGAATGAGGAGACCGAGATGACGACCAACGAAGCGCTGGTGCTGCGCCAGACCGATGCCCGCGGCGTGGTGCGGCTGACGCTGAACCGCCCGAATGCCTTCAACTCGCTGTCGGAGGACATGCTCGCCGCGCTGCAGGCGGAGCTCGACGCAATTGCGAAGGACGAATCCGCCCGCGTCGTGGTGCTGGCCGCGTCCGGCAAGGCCTTCTGTGCCGGCCACGATCTCAAGGAGATGCGCGCCGAGCCCTCGCTCGACTATTACCAGAAGCTCTTCGCGCAGTGCGCGCAGATGATGCTGACCGTTCAGAAACTGCCCGTGCCGGTGATCGCGCGCGTGCACGGCATCGCCACGGCGGCCGGCTGCCAGCTGGTGGCGATGTGCGATCTGGCGGTGGCCAGCCGCGATGCGCGCTTCGCGGTCAGCGGCGTCAACCTCGGCCTGTTCTGCTCGACGCCGAGCGTGGCGCTGTCGCGCAACCTGCCGCGCAAGGCGGCGTTCGAGATGCTGGTCACCGGAGCGTTCATCTCCGCCGACGAGGCGCAGGCCAAGGGGCTGGTCAACCGCGTCGCCGAGCCAGACCAGCTCGACGCGGCAGTGGAAGCGCTGGCCGCGTCCATCGTCGCCAAGCCGCGCGTGGCGCTGGCGATGGGCAAGGCGCTGTTCTACCGGCAGCTCGAGAAGGGCATCGCCGCGGCCTACGACGACGCCGGCCAGACCATGGCCTGCAACATGATGGACGACAGCGCGCTCGAAGGCGTACAGGCCTTCATCGACAAGCGGCCGCCGCGCTGGGGCCAGCCGCATTGAGGCGGCGCACGCTGCTGGCGTGGGCCGGCCTCACGCCCATGGCATCGCGGGCGGCCGAGGTGAACGCGCCGTGGACCGAGGGGCTGAAGGCCGAGGCCCGGACGATTCTCGACAGCGCCGCGAACGACGGCCTCGACGCTGACGACTACCGCAGCGGTGCGGTCGAAGAAGCCTTCCGCCGCTACCTGCGGCATCTGCATGTCGGCCGCGTGCGGCCGCGCGATCTGGGCTTCGGTGTCACGGGTGCCCCGGGCGATGGGGCGGCGGTGGACGCTGCGCTGGCGAGCGCCGTCGCTGCAGGGCAGCTGCAGAATGCCGTGCGCGCACTGGCGCCGGCTCTGGCGCAATACCGGCAGTTGCGCGACGCGCTGGCGCGTTACCGACTGCTCGCCGCAGCACCGGGGTGGGCGGCGCTGGCGCCGATCTCGAAGAAGCTCGAGCCTGGTCAGCCCTACGCCGGCGTCGCGGGCCTGCGCGAGCGGATGGTGGTGCTGGGCGATCTTCCCGGCGACGCCACGGTTGCCACGGGCCACTACGAAGGCGCACTGGTGGAGGCCGTGCGCCGCTTCCAGTCGCGCCATGGCCTGGACGCCGACGGCGTGATCGGCCGCGGCACACAGGCGGCGCTGAACGTTCCGCCCGCGCAGCGGGTGCGCCAGATCGAACTGGCGATGGAGCGGCTGCGATGGCTGCCGCCGCGCAGCTCCCGTCCGGTGATCGCGATCAACATCCCGATGTTCCGCCTCTGGGCCTGGGATGCCGGCGCGGCGGAATCGGTGCCGGCGCTGTCGATGGAGGTGATCGTCGGCCGCGCCGTGCGCACGCAGACGCCGGTGTTCGCCGACGAGATGACGCACCTGATCTTCCGGCCCTACTGGAACGTGCCACGCTCGATCCTGCGCAACGAGGTGCTGCCGGCGGCGTTGCGCGATCCGGGCTACCTCGCGCGCCACGACATGGAGATCGTCAGCGGGCCCGGTGACGATGCGAAGCCGGTGGCCGCCACGCCCGAGGCCTTCGAGGCCGCCCGCGCCGGCGCGCTGCGCGTCCGCCAGCGCCCCGGGCCGAAGAACTCGCTCGGCCTCGTGAAGTTCATCTTCCCGAACGACGACAACGTCTACCTGCATGGCACGCCGGCGCGCGAGCTGTTCGCGCGCAGCCGGCGCGACTTCAGCCACGGCTGCGTGCGCGTGCAGAACCCGCCGGCGCTCGCGCAGTGGCTGCTGAAGGACCAGTCGGCGTGGAACGCCGAGCGCATCGCCGCGGCGATGGAAGGCGCGAAGTCACAGCAAGTGAATCTGAGCGCACCGGTGCCGGTGCTGCTGTACTACCTGACGGCCGCGGTGTCGCCCGACGACGGAATGCTGCACTTCGCCGAAGACATCTACGGCCACGACGCGGCGCTGGACCGCGCGCTGAAGGCGCGGCGCTATCGCTGAGGAAGTCGACTCACCAGGCGCGCACGCGCCCGGTGTCGACGTGCACGAAATTCGAGCCGGGGTAGAAGCCCACGCCGCCGCGCTGCAGCGACAAGGCCGCTTGCCGCAGGTCGGCCAGCGGCACGTCGGCCACGCGGATGTCGATCGCCTGGCCGCTCATGTGCAGGCTCTTCGTTGCCACGCCGCTGCTGCGCTCGTGCAGCATGCGGTTGGTGGCCGGCGAGCGGTAGCCGGAGATGATCTCGTAGGGCTGGCAGCTGCCGGCGCGCTCGCGCAGCGCGTGCAGCAGGTCGAGCAGGGCCGGGTCCATCGTGCCGACGTCACCAGTGCGGAAGTCGCGCAGCAGGCGGTTCACCGCACCGAGCGCATCGGGCAGATAGCGGCCGGCGCTGAAGTACTCCACCTCGAGCCGTTCGCCGGTGTGCAGATGGCTGAAGCTCAGCACACGGGGCTCGCCGCTGCGCGTGTGCCATCACCGGGGCGGCGGCGAGGGCGGCGAGAAGGTGGCGGCGCGACAGCTTCGACATGCCCCGCAGTGTATCGGCCGGCATCGTGGCCGCCGTTCGTTTGTGTGAACAACTTGACGCTGCTCACTCGTGACAAAGTGAACAGGTCGCGCAGCCCTCAAGATGCACGCCCAGGAGAAGAGGCCCGATGGACGACGCGTCCTTCCGCCGGCTGGTCGCAAGCTACGAGCACGACAGCCGCGACGACCCGCAGCGCTTTGCCAAGCTGACGGCCGCCATGGCCGCCTTCGGCTACGCGGCCATCCTGCTGACGCTGGCAGCCTCCGCCTGGGGACTGTGGTGGGGCGTGCGGCAACTGCTCCACGGCCGGGTGCAGGGCTGGAAGATCATGCTGGTGATCGGCTGCGCTTCGCTGCTGTTCTCGCTGCGCGCGCTGTGGATGCGCCCGCAGGCGCCGCAAGGCCTGCCGGTCACCGAGCAGGAAGCGCCGAGGCTCTTCGAGCTGATCGAGAAGGTGCGCCGCAAGACCGGCGCGCCGCGGCCGGACCGCGTGCTGATCGACGGCGAGCTCAATGCCGCCGTGTGGCAGCAGCCCCGGCTCGGGCTGCTGGGCTGGCACCGCAACCACCTGATCCTTGGCCTGCCGCTGATGATGGGCCTGTCGACGCGGCAGCTCGGCGCCGTGATCGCCCACGAGTTCGGCCACCTGCACAGCGCCCACGGCAAGCTCGGGCAGTGGATCTACCGCACGCGACGCAGCTGGTACCTGCTGGCGCTGGCCCGCGAGCGCGCGAGCCTGGGCGGCAACGTGGCCGACCTCGTGCTCGCCTTCTTCTTCCGCCACTTCTTTCCGCGCTTCAATGCGCGCGCCTTCGTGCTCTCGCGCCAGCAGGAATTCGAGGCCGACCGCACCGCCCACCGCGTCGTCGGCGCGCAGCCGGCGGCAGAAGGCTTGCAGGCCATCGAGGTGCAGGCGCGCTACCTTCAGGAGGAGTTCTGGCCGGCCGTGTGGCGCCGTGCGGCGAGCACGCCGTCGCCGGCCAACGAACGACCGTACCGCGTGCTGTTCGATGCGATGCCGGCGAGCCTGTCGCATGCCAAGGCGCCGAGCTGGCTGGCCGAGAGCCTGAAGCGGCTGTCGGACGTCGACGACACGCACCCCTCGCTGCGCGACCGTCTGGCCTTCGCCGAGATCAAGCCGGGGCTGCCGAAGGCGCCGGAGATGTCGGCCGCGCAGGCGCTGCTGGGCAGCGCGCTGAAGGACTGGATCAAGCGGCTGGACGCGCACTGGCGCGAGGAGATCGGCCGCGACTGGAGCGAGCGGCATCGCTTCGCCAACGCACAGCGCCACCTGATCGGCGAGCTGGAGAAGGAAAGCGCCACCGGCCCGATCGACCCCGACGACCACCTGCTGTGGGGCCGCGCCGCCCGGCTGCTCGACGGCGATGCCGCCGGCGAGGCCGTGCTGCGCCGCCGGTGAACGAGCGCCCCGACAGCCTGGCCGGTCGCTATGAACTGGGCATGCTGCTGATCGACGACGCCGATGCGGCGCGCTGCGAGGAGGGCGCCGAACTGCTGCGCAGCGTGGCCGAGCAGGGCAACCACCCTTGGGCCTTCAGCGCCGCCGCGCGGCGCGAGACCGGCTGGAACGCCGCGAGCGCTTCGACGAGCTGAAGAAGTGGCGTGAGCTGCTGAAGAAGCGCGATGCCGAGGCCACCGCGGCGATGGAGGCGCTGCACGATTTCGAGAACCCGCAAACCTTCGAGCCGGCCCGGCTCAGCCGCCGCGTGTTGCGTTCGCTGCAGGATCTGCTGCGGGGCGAACGCGCTGCCGGCCGGGCCTTCGTCGTGCGCAAGGTCGAGAACTCGGCGCCGCAATGGCGCTTCTGCCTGGTGATCGTCGAGCGCGCCAAGGGCCTGGGTCAGCCCGATGCGCAGACTGGTGGGCCGAGCTGCGCGAGCGCATCGACCTGCCGTGCCCCTTCATGGTGATCGACCCGCCCACCCCTACTGGGCCGACAAGGCACGCAAGCCGCTGCTCGAGCAGATGCTGGCCGTGCCTGACGCGCAGGTCTACACCAGCCGGCGCTGAGCGCGCCAGCGGCAGCCGTCACATGCCGGCGTAGTTCGGCCCGCCGCCGCCTTCGGGCGTGACCCAGACGATGTTCTGCGTCGGGTCCTTGATGTCGCAGGTCTTGCAGTGCACGCAGTTCTGCGCATTGATCTGCAGCCGGTTGGCGCCCGCATCCGTCTTGACGAATTCGTAGACGCCGGCCGGGCAGTAGCGGCTCTCGGGCCCGGCGTACTTCGCGAGGTTGATCGCCACCGGCACGTCGCCGCTGCGCAGCGTCAGGTGGGCGGGCTGGTTTTCCTCGTGGTTGGTGTTGCTGATGAACACCGAGCTCAGGCGGTCGAAGGTCAGCTTGCCATCCGGCTTCGGATAGACGATCTGTGCGCACTCGGCCGCCGGCTTCAGGTAGGTGTGGTCGGGCGCGGTGCGGTGGATCGTCCACGGCGGCGACTTGAAGCCGATCTTCGGCAGCAGCCACTGCTCGATGCCGGTCATCAGCGTGGCGGTGGTGCGGCCCTTCTTGAACCACTGCTTGAAGTTGCGCGCGCGGTCCAGCTCCTCGTGCAGCCAGCTCTCCTCGAAGGCCTTCGGATAGTCGCTCAGCTCGTCGTGCGCGCGGCCGGCCTTGAGCGCCGCAAACGCCGCTTCGGCAGCGAGCATGCCGGTCTTGATCGCGGCGTGGCTGCCCTTGATGCGGCTGGCGTTGAGATAGCCGGCATCGCAGCCGACCAGTGCGCCGCCCTTGAACACCGTCTTGGGCAGGCTGAGCAGGCCGCCGGCGGTGATGGCCCGGGCGCCATAACCGATGCGCTTGCCGCCTTCGAGGTACTTGCGGATCTCGGGGTGCGTCTTCCAGCGCTGGAATTCCTCGAAGGGGCTCAGCCACGGGTTCGCATAGTCGAGGCCGACGACGAAGCCGAGCGCCACCTTGTTGTCCTCGGCGTGGTAGAGGAACGAGCCGCCGTAGGTATCCGATTCGAGCGGCCAGCCGGCGGTGTGCACCACCAGGCCGGGCTGATGCTTGGCCGGGTCGATCTCCCACAGCTCCTTCAGGCCGATGCCGTAGCTCTGCGGATCGCGCCCGGCATCGAGCTTGAAGCGCTCGATCAGCTGTTTGCCCAGGTGTCCGCGCGCGCCTTCCGCGAAGATCGTGTACTTGGCGTGCAGCTCCATGCCGAGCTGGAAGCCCTCGTGCGGCTCGCCATCCTTGCCCACGCCCATGTTGCCGGTGGCCACGCCCTTGACCGAACCGTCGTCGTTGTAGAGCACCTCGACCGCAGCGAAGCCGGGAAGATCTCCACGCCGAGCGATTCGGCCTGCTGCGCCATCCAGCGCGTCACGGCGCCGAGGCTGACGATGAAGTTGCCGTGGTTCTTGAAGCAGTCGGGCAGCAGCCAGTCGGGCGTCGCCTTGGCGCCCGTCTCATTGAGGAAGAGGAACTGGTCGGAGGTGACCTCCTGCTTCAGCGGCGCATCCATCTCGTTCCACGTCGGGAACAGCTCCGTGATGGCGCGCGGATCCATGATCGCGCCCGACAGGATGTGCGCGCCGGGTTCGGAACCCTTCTCGAGCACCACCACCGAGACCTCGCCGCCTTCGAGCGCGGCGAGCTGTTTCAAGCGGATCGCGGTGGCTGGGGCCGGCGGGGCCGCCACCGACGACCACCACGTCGTATTCCATCGCTTCGCGCGGGCCGTATTGTTCGAGGATCTGTTGCGGGCTCATGGGCGGTTCCTGAAGGTCGACTGCGGGCGATTCTACGGGGTGGGATCGCAAAATAGCACGATCGTTCGATAGGTTGGACGCGGCTCGAAGTCGGCCTTGCAGCGCGCGGCACGCGTCACTCCCGCGACACCGCCGATGCTCGAAAGCGCGTGCTATCGTCGCCCGCCGAAGAGGTTTTGCACACGGAGTCCGCATGAGCTACAGCATCGATCTTTCCGGCCGGGTGGCCCTCGTCACCGGCGCATCCAGCGGCCTGGGAACGCAGTTTGCCAAGACGCTGGCCGGCGCCGGCTGCGCCGTCGTGCTGGCCGGCCGCCGCATCGAACGGCTGAAGACGCTGCGCGCCGAGATCGAGGCCGGCGGCGGCGATGCGCACGTGGTCGAGCTCGACGTGACCGACCTCGACAGCATCAAGTCGGCCGTGGCCCACGCCGAGACCGAGATGGGCACGATCGACATCCTGATCAACAACTCGGGGTCAGTACGACGCAGAAGCTGATCGACGTGACCGAGGAAGACTACGACTTCGTCTTCGACACCAACACCAAGGGCGCCTTCTTCGTCGCGCAGGAAGTCGGCAAGCGCATGCTGGGCCGCGCCAAGGGTTCTGCGCCGGGCACCTTCACCGGCGGGCGCATCGTCAACATCGCCTCGATGGCCGGGCTGCGCGTGCTCGGGCAGATCGGCGTGTACTGCATGAGCAAGGCGGCAGTGATCCACATGACGCGGGCGATGGCACTGGAGTGGGGCCGCTTTGGCATCAACGTCAATGCGATCTGCCCGGGCTACATCGACACCGAGATCAACCACCACCACTGGCAGACCGAGCAGGGCAAGAAGCTGATCGACATGCTGCCGCGCAAGCGCGTGGGCCAGCCGCAGGATCTGGACACCACGCTGCTGATGCTGGTGGCCAACGAGAGCCACTTCATCAATGGCGCGGTGATCCAGGCGGACGACGGCTTCGCGGTCTAGTCATGACGACCCCTCGCTGGCCGGGTACGGCCATCGATCCCCGAGGGGATGCCGCCCAGCTTGGGGCGGCCCGGCGCTGGGCGGCTGAGCATGCGGCCGCTGTCGCTGCTCGAAACCCGCGTGCTCGGCGTGCTGGTCGAGAAGCAGCACACCGTGCCCGACAGCTACCCGCTGTCGCTGAATTCGCTGACGCTGGGCTGCAACCAGAAGACCGCGCGCGACCCGGTACTCAATGCCACCGAGGCGGAGGTGCAGGCCGCGGTGGACGCACTGCGTGCGCTGAGCCTGGTGTTCGAGAGCAGCGGCTCGCGCGTGACGCGCTACGAACACAACACCGGCCGCGCGCTCGGACTGCCATCGCAGTCGGTGGCGCTGCTGGCGGTGCTGATGCTGCGCGGTCCGCAGACGGCTTCGGAGTTGCGCGCCAACTGCGAACGCCTGCATCGGTTTGCCGACACCTCGTCGGTCGAAGCTTTCCTCGACGAACTCGCTGCACGACCGGAAGAGAAGGGCGGTCCGCTGGCGCTGAAGCTGCCGCGCGCCCCGGGTGCCCGGGAACCCCGCTGGACGCACCTGCTCAGCGGCCCGGTCGACGTGAGCGCGATGCCCGTTGCGGCGGCAGACGAGATCGTGGCCACCAGCGAAATCGCGGCACTGAAGGCGCGACACGACGCGCTCCAGGCGGAGGTCAGCGAATTGCGCGGACTCGTCGAGCGGCTCTATGCCGAGCTCGGCGTGGCCAAGCCCTGAGCGAGAGCCGGACGACGATGCTGCGATTCCACCTGCCCGAGCAGAAGAAGCTGGTGCACGAGATGGTGATCCCCATCCGCTGGGGCGACATGGACGCGATGGGCCATGTCAACAACACCATCTACTTCCGCTACTTCGAGACGGTGCGCATCGACTGGTTTCAGAAGATCGGTGCCGTGCCGGGACCGCAGGGCATCGGCCCGGTCATCGTCAACGCCTTCTGCAGCTTCATCCGCCAGATCGAATATCCGGGCGAGGTCCTGGCCAAGCACTACGTGGCCAACCCGGGCCGCACCAGCTTCGACACCTTCATGACGCTGGAGCGCACCGACCAGCCCGGCGTGATCTACACCGAAGGCGGCGCGAAGACGGTGTGGGTGGATTTTCCGAAGCAGAAGTCGGTGCCACTGCCCGACTGGATCCGCGAGATCGTCGGCTGACCCTCCTCAGGCGCGCAGCAGCTTCTGCACCAGCTCCGGCGTCGTCGCCGCACGGTGCTTCTTCATCAGCCGGGCGCGGTAGACATCCACCGTGCGCGGGCTGATCTCGAGCTTCTTGCCGATCAGCTTGCTGGTGAGCCCTTCGATCAGCAACGCAGCAATCTCGCGCTCGCGCGGCGTGAGATCGACGCCCAGACGCCGCCGCGCCGACAGATCCTCGAACACCCAGATGCCGGCCGCGTGCGGCTGCGCCGGATCGAGCGCGCGGCCCGACACGTGGCACCAGAACAGCTCGCCGCGCTGCGCACCATCGACGCGCTTCATCACCCGCTCGTCGCTGTACCAGCCCTGGCGGTCCAGGCTCGCGGCGATGCGCGCGCCGGTGCGTTCGAACTCGTCGTGCGTGGGGTAGAGCACCTCGAAGCTCTGCCCGATCAGCTGCTCGCGCTCGGCGCCGAACATCGCCAGCACCTGCTGGTTGCAGTCGACCATCAGCCGGTTGCGCGACAGCACCATGCCCACGGGGGCGAGGTCGAAGGCGGTGCGGTAGTCCAGGGGCGGGGAAGTCCGCGGGGTAGTCATTAATCAATTCTACGTAGCGCTACGTAATGCACTACGTAGTACCCTTGCGCGGCTTCTCATCCGACCAGGAGACGATTCGATGAACAAGGTGTTCCCGAGCGCGGCCAAGGCGCTCGAAGGCATCGTGCACGACGGGCAGCTGCTCGCCGTGGGCGGCTTCGGCCTGTGCGGCATCCCCGAGGTGCTGATCGCCGCGCTGCGCGATTCCAAGGCGAAGAACCTCACGGTGGTGTCCAACAACGCGGGCGTCGACGGCTTCGGCCTCGGTCAGCTGCTCGAGACGCGGCAGATCCGCAAGATGATCTCCAGCTACGTCGGCGAGAACAAGGAGTTCGAGCGCCAGTACCGGCCGGCGAGCTGGAACTGGAATTCACGCCGCAGGGCACGCTGGCCGAGAAGCTGCGCGCCGGGGGCGCCGGCATTCCGGCCTTCTACACGCGCACCGGCGTGGGCACGCTGGTGGCCGAGGGCAAGGAGACGCGCGAGTTCGACGGCCACACCTACGTGATGGAGCGTTCGCTGGTGCCCGATGTGTCGCTCGGCAAGGCCTGGAAGGCCGACAAGAGCGGCAACCTGATCTTCCGCCGCACGGCGCGCAACTTCAATCCGGCGGTGATCATGGCCGGGCGCATCAGCGTCGTCGAGGTGGAAGAGATCGTCGAGACCGGCACCTTCGACCCCGATGCCGTGCATCTGCCCGGCATCTACGTTCACCGCCTCGTGCTCAACGCCACGCCCGAGAAGCGCATCGAGAAGCGCACCACCAAGCAGAACCCGAAGGGAGCCTGACATGCCCTGGACCCATGACGAGATGGCCGCGCGCGCGGCCAAGGAACTCGCCGACGGCTTCTACGTGAACCTCGGCATCGGCCTGCCGACGCTGGTGGCCAACTTCGTCGACCCGAACATCACGGTCTGGCTGCAGAGCGAGAACGGCATGCTCGGCATCGGCCCGTTCCCCGACGACAGCGAGGTCGACGCCGACTTGATCAACGCCGGCAAGCAGACGGTGACCACGCTGCCGGGCTCGAGCATCTTCGGCAGCCACGACAGCTTCGCGATGATCCGCGGCGGCAAGATCAACCTGTCGATCCTCGGTGCGATGCAGGTCAGCGAGAAGGGCGACCGGCCAACTGGATGATCCCCGGCAAGATGGTCAAGGGCATGGGCGGCGCGATGGACCCGGTGGCCGGCGTCAAGAGCGTGGTCGTGCTGATGGAGCACGTGGCGCGCAAGAAGGACGGCGGCTTCGACCTGAAGATCCTGCCGCAGTGCACGCTGCCGCTGACCGGCGTGGGCGTGGTCGACCGCATCGTCACCGACCTGTGCGTGCTCGACGTGACGCCGCACGGCCTGAAGATCGTCGAGCTCGCGCCGGGCGTGACGCGGGATGAAGTTCAGGCCAAGACGGGCGTCACGCTGCAGTGAGCCTCAGCCGCGCGTCTTCAAGGCGCGCGCGGCCTCCGTCACCAGCGGCGGGCCGCCGTAGATGAAGCCGGTGTAGATCTGGACCAGATCTGCGCCGGCTTCGCGTTTGGCGACCGCATCGGCGCCGCTCATCACGCCACCGACCCCGATGATCGGGTAGGCGCTGCCGAGCTCGGTGCGCAGCAGCCGGATCACGCGGTTGCTCGGCTCGAACACCGGCGCGCCGGACAGGCCGCCGGCCTCCTCGCCATGCGGCAGGTGCTGGACCGCCTCGCGCGCGATGGTGGTGTTGGTGGCGATCACGCCGTCGATGCCGTTCTTCTTCAGCGTGGCGGCAATCACCTTCACCTGCGCCTCGTCGAGGTCGGGCGCGATCTTCACGAACATCGGCACGCTGCGGCCGTGCTCGGTCTGCAGCGCGGCCTTGCGTTCCTGCAGCGCGGCGAGCAGCGCATCGAGCGCCTCGTCGCTCTGCAGCGCGCGCAGGTTCTTGGTGTTGGGGCTGGAGATGTTGACCGTCACGTAGTCGGCATGCGGGTAGACGCCGGCCGGGCCGAGCAGGTAGTCATCGACCGCGCGCTCGATCGGTGTGGCGGCGTTCTTGCCGATGTTCAGGCCGAGGATGCCGCCCTTGCTGCGAAAGCTGGCACGCTTGACGTTGGCGAGAAAGGCGTCGAGCCCCTCGTTGTTGAAGCCGAGCCGGTTGATCAGCGCGCGCGCCTGCGGCAGGCGGAACATGCGCGGCTTCGGATTGCCAGGCTGGGCCTTCGGCGTGACCGTGCCCACCTCGACGAAGCCGAAGCCCATGGCGCCGAAACCATCGATGCAGCGGCCGTTCTTGTCGAGGCCCGCGGCAAGACCCAGACGATTGGGAAAGCGCAGGCCGGCCACCGTCACCGGATCGTCGACGCGCGGCTGCGCGATCGTGCACACCAGCGGCGTGTGCTGGATGCGTGCCAGTGCGCCCAGGGTCAGGTCATGCGCCTTCTCCGGATCCAGCTCGAAGAGGAAGGAACGGGCGAGCGGGTAGGGGACGAAGGCCATGGGACAGCGTGCAACGAGGGTCCGGGATAATCCGCGATTGTCTCAAACACGCGCGTCGCGACGGCGCACCGCCCATGACCCAGGATGAACTCAAGGCCCTCGTCGGCCAGGCCGCGCTGGCCTACGTGCAACCCGGCAGCATCGTCGGCGTGGGCACCGGCTCGACGGTGAACTGCTTCATCGATGCGCTGGCCACGATGAAGGATCGCATCGCCGGCGCCATCTCCAGCAGCGAGAAGAGCACGCAGCGCCTGCAGTCGCACGGCATCACGGTGCTGGACAGCAACAGCGTCGAGCGCATTCCGGTCTACATCGACGGCGCCGACGAGATCGACCACGGCGGCCACATGATCAAGGGCGGCGGCGCGGCGCTGACGCGCGAGAAGATCGTGGCCGATCTGGCCGAGCGCTTCGTCTGCATTGCCGATGAGTCCAAGCTCGTGACGACGCTCGGCCGCTTCCCGCTGCCGGTGGAGGTGATCCCGATGGCCACGGCGCAGGTGGCGCGGCGCTTCGCGGCGCTGGGGGCAGAGCGGTGCTGCGCGAGGGCGTGGTCACCGACAACGGCAACTGCATCCTCGACGTGAAGGGCCGGCCATCACCGACCCGATGGCGATGGAGCAGGAAATCAACCAGTGGCCGGGCGTGGTGACGGTGGGCATCTTCGCGCGGCACCGCGCCCGCGTCTGCCTGCTCGGCACGCCGGCGGGCGTGAAGACACTCGGTTTCTGATCCGGCACGCCGCCTGACGCCGAAAAACGCGTAACCTCGGGGCCGGGGTGCCAGCGGGCATCCGCCCCAGCCTGGAAGGAATGCCGCATGGCCAAACCGAACTATTCGTACGAGAAGCGCCAGCGCGAACTGGCCAAGAAGCAGAAGAAGGAAGAGAAGGCCCGCGAGAAGGCCGCGCGCAAGAGCGGCGGCGGTGCCGAAGGCACGGAGAGCGGCGAGGGCGAAGCCGCCGCTGACGACGCCGAGCTCACTCCGCAGCCGCCGCAGGGCGGGGCGCAGTAGTCGCCCGACGCCGCGCCCGCGCCGCAAAGCGCGCGGGATCGACGGCATCCATCAGGCCGGCCTCCACTGGCGAGGGTGCACCGGTCACCCACGCGGCCAGCAGGCGAGCGCCGAGCGCGGAGATCCCGATCCCGCGCGAGCCCAGCGCGCTGAAGACAAAGAGCCCCTCCTGCCGCGGCAGCAGCCGCGGCTGATCGGCCGACCCGACGGCCGGCAGCATGGGATCCGGCACCGCGCCGATCAGCGGCAGCCGGTCGGCCGCGGTCCAGCGCCAGCCCACGCGCCCCTGCAGCGACTCCGGACGCACATCCGCCGTCACCCCCGTCAGTTGCGCCAAGCGCTTCAGGTTGTCGGCATGATCGGCAACCCGCACGGCCGCTGCGTCGTCGCCCCGCTGCGCGGTGGCACCGAAGATCGCGAGCCGGCCCAGCGTGGGCAGCACATAGCCCGAGCCCGCCAGTGGCAGGCGCGGCAGCCGCAGCGGCGGCGCATCGGCGATCGACACCGGCCGCGGATGGGCTCGACGATGCCGGTGTCCATGCCCGCCAGCCTCGCCGCCTCGCCTGCACAGGCCAGCACCACGGTCGGCGCGCGGGCCAGCTCCAGGCCCTGTGCCGACAGCAGCACCCAGTCGTCGCCGTCGCGCCGCAGCGCCATCACTGCCTCGCCGCCGTGCCAGCGCACAGAGGCTCCTGCGCGGCGCAGGTACCAGGCGGCCAGTGCGCGAGGGTCGATCCACCCGCCGCCCGGGTAGAACCAGGCCGCATGGGCCAGCGGCATGCCGGCCAGCAACGACGCCTGCGGGGCCGATACCGCCTGCACGTACTCCGGCGGCAAACCGAGGCGGCGCAGCCTCGCTGCCATGTCGTCGACGCCTGGGACGTCCGGGTCGAGGCGCAGCAGCCCATCGACGGCGCCACGAACCCCTTCGCGAACGGCGGCGCGCGCCACCGGCGCGAAGGCCAGCGCAGCGGCCCGATGCCATCGCGCATGGACACCGTCGTCGGGCGTGACCACGCCGTGGAAGATGCCGGCCGGGTTGCCGGAGCCTTCGCAGGCCGGCTCCTCGTGGCGGTCGAAGACGCTGCTGTCCCAGCCTTGCTCGGCCAGGGCCCAGGCCGCCGCGCAGCCGGCCGTGCCGCCGCCGATGATCAATGCGCGCCGCTCGACGCCACGTGTGCGCGGCCGGCCCGGCGGCGCCGAGCGCACCGAGCCGCGAGGCGCAAAGTGCGCCACGGTGATGTCTCGCTTGCCGCCCTGGCCGGGGGCCTTGCTCACCTCGAAGCCCGCCGCCTGCAGCGCGTCTCGCACCGGCCGTGCGGCGGACGGTGGCCGCCGTCGCCTGCACTGCGGCGAGGCGCGCCAGCGCCTTGATCAGGCGGCCATCCCACATCGGCGGATTGCGATCGGGCGCGAAGCCATCGAGGAAGAATGCATCCACGCTGGCCACCCACTCGCGCGCCCACGTGGCGGCTTCACCGAAGGCCGGTGCAGCGTCACGCGGCCGGCGTCGAAGCAGAGCCGGTGCAGCCCGTGCAGCAGCGGCGGCCACTGCCGCTGCAGCTCGTCGGCCAGCGCCGCCGTCTGCTCGTCTCGCGGCCACGCACCGAGATCCTCGCGCGTGGGCGGGTGCAGTTCGACGGAGAGGAAGTCGAGCCGATCGCTGCGCTGCGCATCGGCGCACCATGCCGCCCAGGTCGCGAGAAAGTTGTTGCCCAGGCCGAATCCGGTTTCGGCGATGACGAAGCGGTCGCGGCCCCGCCAGCGCTCCGGCAGTCCGTTGCCGGCGAGGAAGACGTGGCGCGCCTGCGCGAGCGCGCCGCTGCGGGGTGGTAGACATCGCCGAAGCCGAGCGCCATCGGCAGCCCGTCGGCGGACAGGCCGATGCGTGCCGGCTCGATCGGCGAAGTCTTCATCGGAGCTTCAGGCCGATGGCCGCGCGAGGCGCGCGAGCCACTGAAGCAGCCGTTCGCGCGCCGGCGCGAGGCCGCGATAGGCCAGCACGGCATCGCTCATCGAACCCAGCGCCGCATGCAGTGCAAGGGCGCGTTCGGCCGAATCGATGGCTTCGGTCAGCGGCCGGGATTCGACGCGGATGGTGAAGACAGCTGGCGGGCATCAGCCACGGGGATGAAGGTCTGCCGCTCGGTGCGGAACCACGCCATCGCGGCGATCGTCGCCGCATCGACGGCATGCGGCCACGCCGGCGCCTGCACCCGCGCCGGGTGCATGTCGAGCGTGCCCACCGGGGTGATCGTCCAGACGAAGCGTTCCCAGCGCTGCGGGCCGGTCACCAGCCGCGTGAGGTGTTCGCTGGCGGCCAGCAGCAGGCGGTTGTCCGCGACCGGGGCATGCACCTCGGCGAAGTGCCGGCCGACCTTGTCTGCCGGCGCCCAGTGCGAAGGCAGGCAGACCGCGAGCCACGGGATGCGCGCCGTGGCCCCGTCGACGACTGCGAAGTCCTCCGCGAAGGCCGGGCCCAGCAGCCCGGCGAGCCGCCACGGCGGAGGCAGCCCTGCGAGGCACGCGCCGAGCGCCGCCGGGCCATCGCCCACCGGGGTGTCGCCGTCGAGTCCCCAGCCGAGCCAGGGGGCGAACCAACCGTCGGCGTCGCGGCGCTGCCGGCGCTCGGGTGTTCCGCTCGGGCGTGATCGCACAGTGCCTGCAGCGGCGGGCCCGCATCGAAGCCGGGGGCGGACTGCAGCGCCGCCTCGGCATGGCGTGCGAGCACGCCGAGCTTCTCGACAAGCGCCGGATCACCGAGACGATTCGGCGTCAGCTGCGGCGTGCCGGTGGCCAGTGCGCGCAGCCCCGGCTGCATGCGGAAGGGCGCGGTGAGGGCGGCGAAATCGAAAGCCATGTCGCGATGATGCCCAAACGGCCCAGCCCACAAGCAAACGGGCGCCCGAAGGCGCCCGATCCTGTGCCGCGGCGAGGCAGCGTCAGACGCGCTTGCGATACTCGTGCGTGCGGGTATCGATCTCGATCTTGTCGCCGTTCTCGACGAACAGCGGCACCGAGATCTCGAAGCCGGTCGCGATCTTGGCGGGCTTCATGACCTTGCCCGACGTGTCGCCCTTGACGGCCGGCTCGGTGGTCACTTCGCGCACCACCGACGTGGGCAGTTCGACCGAGATCGCCTTGCCGTCGTAGAACACCACCTCGACGGCCATGCCGTCTTCCAGGTAGCTGATGGCGTCGCCCATGTTCTCGGCCTCGACCTCGAACTGGTTGTACTCGGTGTCCATGAACACATACATCGGGTCGGCGAAGTAGGAGTAGGTGCACTCCTTCTTGTCGAGGATGATCTGGTCCATCTTGTCGTCGGCCTTGAAGACGACTTCGGTGCCCGAGTTGTTCAACAGGCTCTTCAGCTTCATGCGCACCGTGGCGGCATTGCGGCCACCGCGGCTGTATTCGGTCTTGAGCACGACCATCGGGTCCTTGCCCTGCATGATCACGTTGCCGGCGCGGATTTCCTGAGCGATCTTCATGGTGACTTTCGGTGTTGCACGCGCCGTGGGCGGTGTTTCCCGAGTGGCGCAAAGCTCGCGATTCTACTGCTTTTCGTGAACGAACCCGATGAGCTGGGTGCACAGGTCGGGCTGGGTGGCCAGTCGGTCTCGCCAGAGGCGGGCATGCACCTGCCACGCCTCGGCTTGCGACCTGGACGGCCAGCCGGGCCAGACGCCGCAGCCATTCCACGCGCGCCACAGGTCCCGACAGGCCGCGCTCCAGGCTGGGTCGGCGCCTGAGAGGTAACGGTCGAGAAACGCTTCGCGCTTGGCGTGGTGGGCGCCGTCGTCCTGCGGGTAGAAGTGCCAGACGAAGGGCACGCCGGCCCAGAGGGCCCGCACGGCCGAATCCTCGCCACGCACAAAATTGAAGTCGCAGGACCACAGCAGCCGGTCGAACTCCAGCTGCGTCAGGTGGGGAAGCTCGATCGCACGCAGTGCCCCGAGGCGGAGCGCGGGGCCCAGCTGGTCTCGGACCTGATGCGCAGCGAAGCCTGGCGTGACCAGCAGCAGCGTCGGCTGCTCGGCGAGTTGCCGCAGCAGATCGGCCAGCGCCGGGTTGGCGTAGCAGAAGAGGCTGACCACTCGCTCGCCGGCCAACGCGGCCACGGCGTGCGCTTCGCGCCAGCGCTCGGCATCGAACATGCGGCGTTCATCGAGCAGCCCCGGCTCGCGCAGCAGCCCGCCGGTGCGTTCGCTGAAACCCGGATAGAAGAACCACTTGACGAGGCCGCTGCGCTGCGGCGAGGGCAGGTGGTGGCTGCGCTCCACGTACGCTTCGGCGCTGAGGTATTCGAGGTTGATCCACACCGGCGCCGTCTGCCTCGCGGCCATGCGCTCGACGAAGAAGGGCGGCAGCTCGCAGCCGAAGGCCTCGATGACCACGTCGCCCGGCTCGGCCTCCACAGGCACTGCGGGCGGGCCCGCAGTTCCACACGCTCGGCGCCGTCCGGCGCCATCCAGGTGAGCGCAGCGGCGTCGTCCACCCACAGCCGAACGGTCTCGCCGCGTGACGCCAGATCCGCGGCGAGGCGCCAGCAGACGCCCAGATCGCCGTGGTTGTCGATGACGCGGCAGAACACATCCCATCGCATGCGGGCCGATGATACGGACCGGATAATCCGCGGCGATGGACTCCACGAACGACACGCCGGACGACGCCGCCCCGCGCGCGCGTGCTCGACGACGTCGCCGCCTTGCCCAGCCTGCCCGGCGTCTACCGCTACTTCGACGCACAGGGCAACGTGCTCTACGTCGGCAAGGCGCGCGACCTGAAGAAGCGCGTCTCCAGCTACTTCCAGAAGAACCACGGCGGCACGCGCATCGGCCACATGGTCGGCAAGATCGCGCGCATGGAGACCACGGTGGTGCGCTCCGAGGCCGAGGCGCTGCTGCTCGAGAACAACCTGATCAAGACGCTCGCGCCGCGCTACAACATCCTGTTCCGCGACGACAAGAGCTATCCGTACCTGAAGATCGTCTCGGGCGCCTTTCCTCGCATGGCCTACTACCGCGGCGCGGTCGACCAGAAGCACCGCTACTTCGGGCCGTATCCGAGCGCGTGGGCGGTGAAGGAATCGATCCAGCTGCTGCAGAAGGTGTTCCGGCTGCGTACCTGCGAGGACACGGTCTTCGCCAACCGCACCCGGCCCTGCCTGCTGTACCAGATCAAGCGCTGCTCCGGGCCCTGCGTGAAGATGATCGATGCGGCCGACTATGCGCGCGACGTGGCCAATGCCGAGCGCTTCCTGCTCGGCGGCGAGCAGGAGACGCTCGACGCGCTGCAGGCCCAGATGATGGCCCACGCCGAGGCGCTGCAGTACGAGAAGGCCGCCGAGATCCGCGACCAGATCGGCGCGCTGTCGCGCGTGCTGCACCGCCGGGCGGTGGAGGACAACACCGGTGTGACGACCAAGGATGCCGACGTGCTCGCGGTCCGCGTGGAAGGCGGCAAGGCCTGCGTCAACCTGGCGATGGTGCGCGGCGGCCGGCATCTCGGCGACCGGCCGTACTTCCCGGCCCATGTCGAGGACGGCACCGTCGTTGCCGGCGACGAAGCGGAGGGCGACACACGGGTCGAGCCCGAGGTGCAGGTGCTCGAAGCCTTCATCGCGCAGCACTACCTGGATGCGCCGGTGCCGCCGCTGCTGATCCTCAGCCACCCGGTGGACAAGGCGCTGCTCGAGCTGCTGTCGCAGCAGAGCGGCGTCCGCGTCACCGCCCAGCACCAGCCGCGCGAGGCGCGCCGGGCTGGCTCGACATGTGCATCCAGGGCGCACGGCTCAAGCTCGCGCAGTTGCTGGCCGAGGAGGGCTCGCAGCAGGCGCGCACGCGAGCGCTGGTGGATGCGCTCGACCTCGCGGTGGAGAACCTGGACACCTTTCGCATCGAGTGTTTCGACATCAGCCACACCGCCGGCGAAGCCACGCAGGCATCGTGCGTGGTGTTCGAGAACCACCGCATGCAGAACGCACAGTACCGCCGCTACAACATCGAGGGCATCACCGGCGGCGACGACTATGCCGCGATGCGCCGGTGCTGACGCGCCGCTACGCCAAGCTCGCCGAAGGTGCGGCCAGCGGTGCGGCGCGGCTGCCGGACCTGGTGCTGGTCGACGGCGGCCGCGGCCAGTGTCGATGGCGCGCGAGGTGTTCGAAGAGCTCGGCATCGACCTCGGCCTGATCGTCGGCGTGGAGAAAGGCGAGGGGCGCAAGGTGGGTCTCGAGGAACTCGTGTTTGCCGACGGCCGGACCAAGGTCTACCTCGGCCGCGATTCGGCGGCGCTGATGCTGGTGGCGCAGATCCGCGACGAAGCGCACCGATTCGCGATCACCGGAATGCGCGCGCGCCGTGCAAGTGTTCGCACGGGTGGCAGCCGGCTCGAGGAGATCGCTGGCGTCGGGCCGCGCAAGCGTGCGAGACTGCTGCAGCGCTTCGGCGGCGTCCGCGGCGTGGGGCAGGCGAGCATCGATGAACTCGCCAGCGTCGAAGGCATTTCAAGACAATTGGCGGAGGAGATCTACCGTGCGTTGCATTGATCCGAGAGCCGGCGGCGCTGGCCGCGATGGCGCGGCTGGCCGGCTGTACCAGCCCACCGCCGCCTCCGCCGGCCCCGGCGCCCGCACCAGTGGCGCGTGCGCCTGCGCCGCCGGCCGCTGCACCGGCCGCGCCCGCAAACAGGCGCGTCTCGCAGGCCACCAGCGAGAAGGCCTACCGGCAGGACGCCGCCCGCGTGATCTACGCCGCCTATCCGGACAGCATCTACAAGGGCAAGCTGCCGCCGTTGCTCTACGCGATCGCAGTGGTCGAGACCGAGGTCGATGCCAACGGCAACGTGCGCGACGTGCGCATGCTGCGCGCGCCGAGCCACGCGCCCGAGGTGACGGCGCGCGTGCGCGACATGATCCGCAAGGCCTCGCCGCTGCCGGCACCGGCCCGGCTGGGCACGGTGAAGTACACCGACACCTGGCTGGTCGACAAGAGCGGCAAGTTCCAGCTCGACACGCTGACCGAAGGTCAGCTGGCCGCTCGGCGCCCGTCAACCGGGCGCTCGGAGAACTTCGGCACAATCGGGCCGATGTTCTTCAATCTGCCGACCCTGCTGACCTGGGCGCGCATCGTCGCGATCCCGCTGATCGTCGGCGTCTTCTACCTCGACATCGACGTGCGCCTGCAGAACCTGCTGGCCACGGTGCTGTTCGTCGTGGTGGCGCTGACCGACTGGCTCGACGGCTACCCTGGCCCGGCGGCTGAACATGACCTCGTCGTTCGGCGCCTTCCTCGATCCGGTGGCCGACAAGTTCCTCGTCTGCGCCGCGCTGCTGGTGCTCGTGCACCTGACGCGGCTGCATGCGCTGGTCGCTTTCGTGATCATCGGCCGCGAGATCGCGATCTCGGCGCTGCGCGAATGGATGGCGCAGATCGGTGCCTCGCGCAGCGTCGCCGTGCACATGCTGGGCAAGCTCAAGACCGTCGTGCAGATGGTGGCGATCCCGTTCCTGCTTTTCGACGGCCGCCTGTTCGGCCTCATCGACACGCGCCTGTGGGGGACCGTGCTGATCGTCGCGGCCGCCGTGCTGACGATCTGGTCGATGATCTACTACCTCCAGAAGGCGCTGCCGGAGATCCGCGCCAAGGCGCGCTGACGGTGACCGACGCGGATTCGCGCCTGCTGCTGCGGGCGATGCCCTGGGTCTTCGTGCTGATCTGGAGCACCGGTTTCGTGGTCGCACGGCTGGCGATGCCGCACGCGCCGCCGTTGACGTTTCTCGCGGTGCGTTATGCGCTGTCGGTGGCCTGCTTTGCGCTGTGGATGCGGCTGGCGAAGGTTGCGCTTCCCCCTCGCGAGCAATGGTGGCCGCTGGTCGTGAGTGGCGTGCTGATGCACGCCGGCTACCTCGGCGGCGTATGGTCGGCCGTCAAGGCCGGCATGGGCGCCGGCACCGTGGCCTTGCTCGTCGGCCTGCAACCAGTGATCACCGCGGTGTGGCTCAGCGCGACGGCGGGCAGCCAGGCGCGTGTTTCGCCGCGCCAGTGGCTCGGCCTTGCGCTGGGGCTGGCCGGCCTGACGCTCGTGGTCTGGCGAAAGCTCGGCATCGGCGAAGTCAGCGTGGCGAACCTGCTCTTCGCCATCGGTGCGTTGCTCTCGATCACGGCCGGCACGCTCTACCAGAAGCGGCACGTGCGCGTGGCCGATGTTCGTGCGGCCAGCGCCGTGCAACTGCTGGCGGCGTTGGCCGTGTCGACACCGCTCGCGATACTCGAGAGCGAATCGATGCGCTGGCATCCGGATCTCGTTGCGGCGCTCGCGTGGTCGGTGCTCGCGCTGACCCTCGGCGGCAGTTCCTTGCTCTACCTGCTGATCCAACGTGGTGCAGCCACGCAGGTGACGAGCCTGCTCTACACCGGTACCGCCTTGCACGGCTGCAATGGCCTGGGCGCTGTTCGGCGAAGCCTTCACGGCGCTCATGCTGCTGGGCATGACGCTCACCGTGTTGGGTGTGGCGATGGTGGTGCGCGACCATGGTTGAACGAAGACACACCGGTGTGACATAGGGGCTGCGGAGGCGTCCATGATTACGCCTAGAATCGCGCTCCCGACCTTGACAGCCCAGGGGGCGCGGCATGTAATGGCCCGCGCCGGAAGTGCCCGTCAGTGGCACGCTCCGAGACACACCCACCGAATTCAGTCCGAGAAACCGTTTGAGAGGGGGACATCCCGTGAACAAGTCTGAATTGATCGAGCACATCGCCCGCCAGGCCGACATTTCCAAGGCTGCCGCCACGCGCGCCCTGGAGGCCATGATCGGCGGTGTGAAGCAGACGCTGAAGAAGAACAACAGCGTCTCGCTGGTCGGCTTCGGCACCTTCAGCGTGACCAAGCGCGCCGCCCGCAGCGGCCGCAATCCCCGCACCGGCGCCACGATCAAGATCAAGGCCGCCAAGGTGCCGAAGTTCCGTCCGGGCAAGGCCCTGAAGGACGCCGTCAACTGAAGTCGTCTCCACTGCGGGTGCTTAGCTCAGTTGGTAGAGCGGCGCCCTTACAAGGCGTAGGTCGGGGTTCGAACCCCTCAGCACCCACCACCGGCTCCCTGGGGCCGGACCGGATGGCCCCCAGGGGCTGAGATAGAATCCGGCGCGCAAACCAGACCCGAAGGCGAACCCCGGTTCGCCTTTGTCGCATCTGGACACCCCGCTGTCGATAGAGGCCTTCGATGTTCGATTTCGTCCGCAAGCACACCCGCATCCTGCAGTTCGTGCTCGTGCTGCTGATCTTCCCGTCCTTCGTGTTCTTCGGCATCCAGGGCTACAGCCGCTTCACCGGTGGCGAGAACGAGCCGGTGGCCAAGGTGGCCGGCACGAACATCACGCAGGCCGAATGGACGGCCGCGCAGCGCGAGCAGGTGGAGCGCGTGCGACGCCAGATGCCAGGTGTCGACGCCAAGCTGTTCGACACGCCGGAAATGAAGCAGCAGGTGCTCGACGGCCTGATCCGCGAGCGCGTGCTGCTGGCGGCGGCCAACAAGGCGCACCTCGTGACCACCAACGAGCGCCTGCAGCGGGAACTGCTGGCCATCCCGCAGCTCGCCCTCTGAAGAAGCCGGACGGCAGCTTCGACGTCGACGCCTACAAGGCACTGCTGTCGGCACAGGGCATGACCCCGGAGATGTTCGAGGCACGCATGCGGCAGGACGCCACGATGCGCATCGGTGCTCGACGGCGTGGGCGCCACCGCGTTCGCGCCGGCCAGCCTCAGCACCGCCGCATTCGACGCGCTGCTGCAGCAGCGCGAGATCCAGGTGCAGCGCTTCGAGGCGAAGGACTACGTGGGCAAGGTCAACCCGAGCGACGACGACCTGCAGGCCTACTACAAGGCGCCGGAGAACGCGGCGCAGTTCCAGGCCCCCGAGCAGGCCACGATCGAGTACGTCATCCTCGACCTCGAGTCGATCAAGAAGGGCATTACCGTCGCCGAGGACGAACTGCGCAAGTACTACACCGAGAACGAGAAGCGCTTTTCGACGCCGGAGGAGCGCCGTGCCAGCCATATCCTCGTGAAGGCGGAGAAGAGTGCGCCGGCGGCTGAGCGCGAGAAGGCCAGGGCCAAGGCCGAGCAACTGCTTGCCGAGGTCAAGAAGGCGCCGGGCAGCTTCGCCGACATCGCGCGCAAGAACAGTGACGATCCGGGTTCGGCACAGCGCGGTGGCGATCTCGACTTCTTCGGCCGCGGCGCGATGGTCAAGCCCTTCGAGGATGCCGCCTTCGGCCTCAAGCAAGGCGAGATCAGCGGCGTGGTCGAGAGCGATTTCGGCTACCACATCATCCAGGTGACCGGCGTTCGCGGCGGCGACAAGAAGAGCTTCGAGCAGGTGCGTGCCGAGATCGAGAACGAGGCGAAGAACCAGCAGGCGCAGAGCCGCTTTTCCGCCGCCGCCGTCGATTTCACCAACGTGGTGTATGAGCAGTCCGACAGCCTCAAGCCGGCCGCCGAGAAGTTCAAGCTGGAAGTGCGCACCGCCGAGGTGAAGCGCACGCCCGCGCCGGGTGCCACCGGCGCGCTGGCCAACGCCAAGTTCCTCGAAGCGCTGTTCGGCACCGACTCGGTCTCGAACAAGCGCAACGTCGAGGCCGTCGAAGTCGGGCCGAACCAGCTGGCCTCCGGCCGCATCGTGCAATACAGCGCTGCGCGCCAGCGTTCGTTCGACGAGGTCAAGGCGCAGGTCCGCGAACGCGTCGTCGCCAAGCAGGCGTCGGAACTCGCGCGCAAGGACGGCGAGGCCCGTCTGGCCGAACTGCGCAAGGCGCCGGAGACGGCGATGGCCGGCGCGAGTGTGACCGTCTCGCGTGCCGCCACGAAGGACGTGCCGCGCGACATCGTCGACGCCGCGCTGCGCGCGCCGACCGACAAGCTGCCGTCTTTCGCGGGCGTGGAGCAGGGCACGCAGGGGTATGCGGTCGTGCGCATCGCGAAGGTGTCGGGCCGCGACGCGGCCACCGGAGAGACCGCCCAGCTGCAGGCACAGTTCGGGCAGGCCTGGGGCGATGCGGAGGCCCAGGCCTACTACGCCGCGCTGAAGAAGCGCTTCAAGGCGGAGACCCTGCCCGCCGCAGCCAAGGCCGCCAGCGCGCCTTCCGGGCTCTGAGTTTGGGTTGGCGCCGCGCTATAATGCGCGGCTCTGCGGTGGCTGTAGCTCAGTTGGTAGAGTCCAGGATTGTGATTCCTGTTGTCGTGGGTTCGAGTCCCATCAGCCACCCCACCGAATGATGCGGAAGCCGGGCCCAGCGCCCGGCTTTTTCGTTGTCTGGTCCGTTTCAGGCACGCGCCGCGAGATCGAGGATGGTCACCCGGCAGCCGATGCCGCGCGGCTGCAGTTCGCGCCACTCGACCTCACCCCCAGCTGCTTGACGCGCTTGCGCACGCCGCCCAGGCCGAGTCCATGCGACCGGGCGCGCGGATTGCGGCCCTCGCCGTTGTCGACCACTTGCAGATCGAGCCGATCCTTGCGGTGCAGCAGCGTCACTTCGACGCGTGTGGCCTTGGCATGGGCGATCGCGTTGCTGACCAACTCGCGCAGCACGCGGGTCAGCGCCGACCACTGCACCACCGACAGCAGCACGTCGGCATCGGATTCGAAGGTCCAGTCCAGCTGCACGTGCGCAGCAGTCAGGCGCTGCGTCAGGTCGGCCTTCCATTCGGCCGCCGCGTGCGAGAGCCGGTGGTTGGGCGCCGCCAGCCGCGGGTCAGCGTCTTCAGGTCCTGCAGCGTGTGCCGCACGTACTCTTCCATCTCCGGCGACTGCGCCTTGTACATCAGCGTCAGCAGCCGGGCGCCGATGTCGTCGTGCAGATCCTGGGCGAGCCGGGCGCGTTCCTCGCTGCGGCCCTGCTCGACGGCCTTGTCGAAGGCCACCGCGCGGCGCAGCTGCTCGACCACGCGCGCGGTCAGCCGCGCATCCTCGAACGTGAACAGGCGCCTGCCACGATGCGCGAAGCGCAGCACGATGGCCCCATGCGAGCGCGATGCGTCGCCATCGAGCGCGGGCACAGGCAGCATCAGCGTCGAGCCGTCACTGGACACCCGCGTGGCGCTCACCCTTCGGTCCGAGAGGATGACCTCCATCGGTTCGAACAGATCGCGCAGCAGCTCCGACAGCAGCACGCCGGTGCGCTCCGGGTGCGCCTCGACCTCGCGCGCGATGCGATAGAGCTGCTCGAACATGCGCTCGGTGGTGAGCATGTTGCTGCCCAGCAGCTGGTCGAGCACCCACTGGCGTGCGCCCGAATAGACGGCCAGCGACAGGAACAGCGCCAGGGTCAGCGAGGCGAACGGCCCCAGCGAGAACACCGCCACGAAGAGCAGGTCGAGCGACGTGGCCACTGTGCTCACGGCGGCGAGCAGCGAGAACTCCCGCATGATCTGCTGCGAGCGCGAGAGGAACGGCACCAGCACGATCAACGACGCGAAGAACACATACCAGACCGTCGAGCCGACGGTGGCGATGTTGTGGTGCACACCCGGCAGCGTGATCGCCGCCGCCAGCGAGGCGGTGAGCAGCACCCAGGTGACCAGCGTGACGACGCCGAAGCGCCGCAGCACGGTGGCGAAGGGATGCGGCTCGATGCGGTACGACCAGCTCAGCAGCGCCACCATCGCCAGCCCGTACAGCACCACCGCGAGCTGGGTCCACCACCAGCCGTAGGGCATCCGGTCGAAGCCGACGGCGGCGGTCAGCGCGGCGGCGATCGCCCAGGCGGCAAGAGCGATGGCCGCCGCGCCGGGCAGGCGCCGGGGATGGACAGTGGCCGCGTGCACGATGGCGGCCGCACAGACCAGATCGAAACCGATGCGCAGCGGCAGGTCGATGTGGGCCAGCAGCCGGGGCAGCGCGAGGTCGGAGGTCGACTCGATCGCGATGAAGACGAGGTTGGCCGCCTGCGACAGCGCGATGGTGGCGTAGAGGAGGTTGCGGCCGTTCGGCTTGGCCATCAGCACGACCACGGCCACCGTGTACACCGCCAGCGCCAGCGCACACAGCAGCCAGTACATCGCCGGCAGCCCGGCAAAGCCGCGTGCCGACGTCTGCACGTAGGCACTGCGCCCGCCGGCGAAGACGAACTGCACCGCCGGCTGTGCGAGCAGGTCGCCCAGCTCCTCGTGCAGCCGGTGATGCTCTCGCCGTGCCTCGTCGTCGACCACCCAGCGCGCCGAGCGCTGCAGCGTCAATGCATCCTTGAGCTCCACGCTGCGGCCATCGGCCTGCACGGCCACGAGGCGCTGTCCCACCATGGGCTCGAGCACCGGGTCGCTGGCCCGGACGAGCTCGATGCGGTTGTCCGCCGTCGCGCGCCAGTTGGCATCCACCCGCGGCAGGCTGGCCATCTCGCGAGCGAGCAGGAACAGCCCCAGGCAGCCGCACAGCGCGAAGACCACCAGCAGCCGCAGCCGCCAACCCATCCAGCGCGACATGCCGTCGCCGCGGGCGATGCGCTCGCCGAAGCTGGATTCGATGGCCGAGTCAGCCGGCGTCAGCGTGGACAGCGGCCCGGGCGAAGCGCGTTGCGACACGGCGTGGCGCCGGCGTCAGACCAGGCCCTGCTTGCTCGCCAGCACCGCGGCTTCGGCGCGGCTGGACACGTTGAGCTTCTTGTAGATGGACTTGATGTGGTCGTTGACAGTGAACCACTTGATGCCCATCAGGTTCGCGATCTCCTTGATCGTGAAACCCCTTGCTCAGGTAGGTCAGCACCTCGCTTTCGCGCGGTGTCAGGCGCTCATGGTCGAGCGGCGCGCCGCGGCCCATCGGCATCGGGCGACTGCTCTGGAAGCCGGTGTTCGGCGTCATCGGCGCTGCCTCGCCGCCCTGGCGGAAATGGGTCAGCAGACGCCGGGCAATCGCCGGCGACAGCGGCGGCTGGCCGCGCACGATCTTCTGCAACTCCTCGACCAGCACTTCGAAACGGTCCTCCTTCAGCAGGTAACCGTCGGCGCCGCACTGCAGCGCCGGGAAGAGGTGGTCGTCGTCCGAATACAGCGTCGTGACGATCTTCGTGGCCGGGTACTTCACCAGTTCGGCCAGCAGTTCCATGCCGTTGCCGTCAGGCAGTTCGAGGTCGACCAGGATCAGCTTGAAGGGATCGGCGGGCTCGCGGGTGGGCGACAGCGGCCCGATGTGGCGACGCGCGCTTTCGAGATCGCCGGCCTCGGTGATCGCGATCGCATCGCTGAAGCTCTCCCGTACGACGCGGCACAGGAAGCTGCGCGCAACCGGGTTGTCTTCCAGGATGAGGACTTTGACTGACATGCTCCACCCGTCACGACCCTGAGGGGCCTTGTTGTTTGCGCGGCATGTTAGCGCACCGGCCTGCAAGCCCGGCCGATCCGTGACGAAGTTCCCGCTTTCGAGGGGGAGCGCGTCAGTCGTTGACCAGCACCAGCTTGCCGCGCACGGCGCGTGCCCATGCGCGCGAAGGCCTCGGGCAGGGCGTTCATCGGCAGGCGCCGGTCGATCACGGGCTTGACCTTGCCCTGCGCATACCACTGCGCCAGCTCGGCGAGCGCCCGCGCATTGGCCTGCGGCTCCCGGCGGGCAAACTCGCCCCAGAACACGCCGACGATCGAGGCGCCCTTGAGGAGTGCCGGGTTCCAGGGCAGGGCAGGAATGCCGCCCTGGGCAAAGCCGACCACGAGGTAGCGGCCACGCCCGGCGATCGAGCGGAACACCGGCTCGGCCGGTCTCCGCCCACCGGATCGTAGACGACGTCCGGGCCCTTGCCGCCGGTCAGCCGCTTGATCTCCTCGCGCAGGTTGGCGCTGCCGTAGTTGATCGTCTCGTCGGCGCCGATCTCGCGGCACAGCGCGCACTTCTCGTCGCTGGAGGCGGCCGCGATGACACGCGCACCGACCGCCTTGCCGATCTGGATCGCCGCGGTGCCCACGCCGCCGGCGGCGCCGAGCACCAGCAGCGTCTCGCCGGCCTTCAGTGCGGCGCGATCGACCAGGGCGTGGTGCGTGGTGCCGTAGGTCAGCACGAAGGCCGCCGCATCATCGAACGCGAATCCTCGCGGCAACGGCATCACCACGTCGGCCTTCACGCAGGCATGGGTGGCAAAGCCTCCCGTGCCCGAGAAGGCCGCCACCGCATCGCCGGGCTTGACGTGCTTGACGCCGTCACCCACCGCCTCGACCACGCCGGCGAACTCCGAGCCGGGCACGAACGGCGGCGTCGGCTTCATCTGGTACTTGTTCTGCACCACCAGCAGGTCGGGGAAGTTGAGGCTGGCGGCCTTGATGGCGATGAGCACCTCGCCCGCGCCAGGGCTCGGCGTCGGCACTTCCTTCCAGGCCACGGCATCGACGCCGGTGGGGTTCTCGCACAGCCAGGGCAAACATGTCGTCGTCTCCGTCGATCGGTGGCGGCGCATGATAAGCATCAACCGCGGGGCGCAACGTCGCCAGGGCGACGCGTCCCT
This sequence comes from Piscinibacter aquaticus, assembly GCA_007994965.1. Lineage (GTDB taxonomy): Bacteria > Pseudomonadota > Gammaproteobacteria > Burkholderiales > Burkholderiaceae_C > Piscinibacter > Piscinibacter aquaticus. The sequence continues at coordinate 1,777,240 of VOPW01000001.1, forward strand.
ACAATCCGCCGGATGCGCATCCTCATCGCCAACGACGACGGTTATCTCGCGCCCGGCATCGCCGCGCTCATCCAGGCCTGTGCGGGGCTGGGCGAGATCGACGTGGTCGCACCGGAGCAGAACGCCAGCGGCACCTCCAACTCGCTGACGCTGAACCGTCCCCTCTCGGTGTACCCGGCGCGCCACGCGCACGGTAAAGCGGTGCAGTCGTTCCGCTACGTCAACGGCACGCCGTCGGACTGCGTGCACGTGGCCCTCACCGGGCTGCTGCCGCACCGGCCCGACACGGGTGGTCTCGGGCATCAACAACGGCGCCAACATGGGCGACGACACGCTCTATTCCGGGACCGTCGCCGCGGCGATGGAAGGCTTCCTGTTCGGCATTCCGGCGATCGCGTTCTCGCAGGTGGAGAAGGGCTGGGGCCACCTCGACGCCGCCGCCCGCGTGGCGCGCAGCGTCATCGAGCAGGTGCTGCGCCAGCCGCCGGCGGGCGCCGCGGCTGCTGAACGTGAACATCCCGAACCGCGCTGATGCCGATGCGCTGCCGCGGCAGATCACCCGTCTCGGCCGCCGCCACGCGAGCGAGCCGGTGATCCGCCAGACCAGCCCGCGCGGCGACACCATCTACTGGATCGGACCGGCCGGCGACGCGCGAAGGCGGCGAGGGCACCGACTTCCATGCCGTGGCCAACGGTGCCGTCTCGGTCACGCCGCTGCAGGTGGACCTGACCGACCACGCCGCGCTGCCGGCGTGGCGCGCCTGGGCCACCGGGGCCGGCCGGTGAGCGAAGGCGGCAAGCCGCCGCGCTTTCCGCTGCGGCTCGATCAGGTCGGGCCGGCGGGCGTGACGGCCAAGCCGGCGGTGCTGCGGCCACAAGCGCCGCTGCAGCAGGCCCATGCCGACGCCGCCCGGCGGGTCGCGCCGTCCGGGCTGGGGCTCGACTCGGCTGACGTGCGCCGCCGCATGGTGCAGCGGCTGCAGCAGCAGGGCCTGCGGCACGACGCCGTGATCGCGGCCCTGGCGACCGTGCCGCGGCACGCCTTCGTCGACGCGGCCCTGGCGATCCAGGCTTACGAAGACACGAGCCTGCCGATCGGGCTCGGCCAGACCATCTCGAAGCCGTCGGTGGTCGGCCGCATGATCGAGATGCTGATGCACGGCGCCACGGCGCGCGCCACCGGTTCGCTCGGCCGCACGCTGGAGATCGGCACCGGCTGCGGCTACCGAGGCTGCGCTGCTGGCGCAGTTGTCGCGCCAGGTGATCTCGATCGAGCGCCTCAAGCCCTTGCACGACAAGGCCCGCGACAACCTGGCGGCATTGCGGATGAGCAACCTGCGGCTGGTGTATGGTGACGGCATGCGGGGACACCCGCCCAATGCGCCGTACGACAGCATCATCGCTGCCGCTGGCGGCGAGGCCTTGCCGCCGGCATGGCTCGAACAGCTCGCAGTCGGCGGCCGCCTGGTGGCGCCGCTGCAGGACCCTCGAACGAACAGGCAGGCCCTGGTGGTGGTCGATCGCCACGAAGGCGGCTACGAGCACAGCGTCCACGAGACGGTGAAGTTCGTGCCCCTAAAATCCGGCCTCGGTGACTGACGAATGAACCAACGTATCCCTTATCTCTCGTCGCTGCAACGCGCAGGCCGCGCCGCAGCGACGCTGTGCGTCGTCGCGTGGCTGGCCGGTTGTGCCACGTCCAGGCACCCGGCACCGGTGGAGGAACGCTCCCTCGGCCCTCGCCCGACGGCGAACATCGTCGCGCTCGGGCGCAATGCCGGCGCAGCCCGCTGCCGACGCGAGCAAACCTCTGCCCGGCGCCGAGAACGCCGGCAAGCCCGGGTACTACACCGTCAAGCCCGGCGACACCATGATCCGCATCGGCCTCGAGAGCGGCCAGAACTGGAAGGATCTGGTGAAGTGGAACGAGCTCGAGAATGCCAACGTGATCGAGGTCGGGCAGGTGCTGCGTGTGGTGCCGCCGGGCGACAACGCCACCGGCGTATCCACGCGTCCGATCACCGTCGCCAAGGCCGAGACGCGCCCGCTCGATGCGAAGCCGGCACCGGCCGCTGCGAGCGCAAGCCCCACACCCATAGCCACGGCACCGGCGGCCGTGGTGGCCACGCCTGCCGCGGCGCGCACCGGCGACGACGACGTGAACTGGATGTGGCCGGCCACCGGCTCGATCACCTCTGCCTTCGAGGAAGGCAAGAGCAAGGGCCTGGGCATCGCCGGCAAGCTCGGCGACCCGGTGCTCGCTGCCGCCGATGGCCGCGTGGTCTATGCCGGCTCGGGCCTGCGCGGCTACGGCAATCTGGTGATCCTCAAGCACAACGCCACCTACCTGACGGCCTACGCGCACAACCAGACGCTGCTGGTCAAGGAAGACCGGGCCGTCAAGCGCGGCCAGAAGATCGCCGAGATGGGCAACACCGATTCCGATCGCGTGCTGCTTCACTTCGAGATCCGCAAGCAGGGCAAGCCGGTGGATCCGGCCAGGCTCTTGCCGCCGCGCTGACGGCGGTCGACGAAAGGCCTCGCCGATGCCCAGGAAGCGCACCACGCCATCCGGGGCATCGATCAACCCGCCGCCGCCGCTCAACGGCCATTCGCTGAGCGAGGGTGACGAGTTCTTACCGAAGCCACCGGGCCCTGACGGGCATGACGACGACGCCGCACCCGCACCGCGGGCCATCGAGCTGCCCGCAGGTGATGGCGAGGTCGGCAATACGCTGCAGACCTACCTGCGCGAGATCCGCCGCGCACCGCTGCTGACGCCGCAGCAGGAGTACGAGACGGCGATGCGCGCCCGCCAGGGCGGCTTCGACGCCCGCCAGGCGATGATCGAACACAACCTGCGCCTGGTGGTCAGCATTGCCAAGAACTACCTCGGCCGCGGCCTGCCGATGCCCGACCTGATCGAGGAGGGCAATCTCGGCCTGATGCACGCAATCGGCAAGTTCGAGCCGGAGCGAGGCTTCCGCTTCTCGACCTATGCCTCGTGGTGGATCCGCCAGAGCATCGAGCGGGCCATCATGCACCAGGCTCGCCTCGTGCGGCTGCCGGTGCACGTGGTGCGCGAGCTCAACCAGTGCTCAAGGCGCGGCGGCAGCTCGAGTCGCAGGCGCCGGCGGTCATCGATGGCGAGCGGCCGGTGCGCGTGGAGGACATCGCCGCGATGCTCGGCCGACCGGTGCAGGAAGTGAGCGAGCTGCTGCGCTTCGCTGAACAGCCCACCTCGCTGGATGCGCCGATCGATCGGCATCCGACCGAAGGCAGTTCCGAATCGGTGCTCGACAGCGTGGCCGATGATGGCGCCAGCGACCCGATGAGCCTGACGCTCTCGAACGAAGTGGAACGCCTGCTCGAGAACGGTCTGGACGAACTCAACGAGCGCGAACGCGAGGTGCTCGCCGGCCGCTACGGCCTGCACGACCGCGAACCCGAGACGCTCGAGGTGCTCGCCGAACGACTCGGGTTGACGCGCGAGCGCATCCGCCAGATCCAGCAGGAGGCCCTGCTCAAGCTGAAGCGGCGCATGCTGCGCCACGGCATCGATCGCGACTCGGTGTTCTGAGCCCCCGGCTGCGGAATGCCACCCCCGGGGGTTCGCCGGCCGCTTCGGGGCGGCCGGGCGCTGGCCGGCGACGGCTTCGAGTCAGAGCGAGGCTTCGAGCATCTCCCGGTAGTCGTCGCGCGTTGCGATCCGCGGATTGGTCTTGTGGCAGTGGTCGGCCATCGCGCCATCGATCACGCGCTCGAACAGCTCCGGCCCAACGCCCAGCGCACGCAGGCCGGTGGGCAGTCCCAGTCGCGAGTTCATCCCGCGGATCGCCTCAGCGATCTCGGTACCGGCGCTGTCGCAGCCCGGCAGGCCCATCGCATGCGCCAGCCGCGCGAGGCGGCGTTCGCGCACCATCGACTCGGCCGGCGCATTGAAGCGCACCACCGCGGGCAGGAACACCGCGTTGAGCGTGCCGTGGTGCAGCTTCGGGTTCAGGCCGCCCAGGCTGTGGCTGAGGCTGTGCACGCAGCCCAGGCCCTTCTGGAAGGCCATTGCGCCCTGCATGCTCGCACTCATCATCTGCCAGCGCGCTTCACGGTCGCTGCCGTTGCGCGTGGCGCGCTCGATGTGCGCCCAGCCACGTTCGAGACCATCCAGGCCGATGCCATCGGCTGGCGGGTTGACGGCCGGCGCCATGAAGGTCTCCAGACAATGCGCGATCGCATCCATGCCCGTGGCGGCGGTGAGCAGCGGCGGCAGGCCGAGCGTGAGCTCCGGGTCGCAGATGGCCGCCTTGGGCACCGGTGCCAACTGTGGAAGCCGAGCTTGCGGCCATCGTCGACGATCACGATCGCGCCACGCGCCACCTCGCTGCCGGTGCCGGCGGTGGTCGGCACCGCGATCAGCGGCGAGACGCGCTCGCTGATCTTCGGGCTGCCGCCTTCGATCGTCGCGTAGGTCTTCAGCGGCCCTTCGTGCGTCGCGGCGATCGCCACGCCCTTGGCGAGGTCGATGCTCGATCCGCCGCCCACCGCGATCAGGCCGTCGCAGCGCTGCGCGTGAAAGATCTGAACCGCGGCGCGCACGGCGGCTTCAGTCGGATTGGATGGTGTCTGGTCGAACACCGCGTGGGGAACGGCGCCGAGCGCGGCGAGCGCCTTGTCGAGCACGCCCGCCGCGCGCACGCCGGCATCGGTGACGACCAGCGGACGGCGCATGCCGATGCGTTCGCACTCCTGCGGCAGCAGCGAGACGGCGCCGAAGTCGATCTGGATCTGGGTGACGTAGTTGATGAAGGCCATGCGCCGCAGTGTAGGCAGCACGCGGTGCAACGCAAGCGGGCGCACCCGCGTATGGCAGACTGCCGCGCTTCGATGAGCACCGCACTGCTTTCCCCGCGCATGGCCGGCCTGCTGGAACGCATCCAGCGCGCCAAGCGCGCGCCGTTCCACACGATGACGCCGCAGCAGGCACGCGTCGCCTACGCGACAGCGGCCGAGGTGCTGGATCTGCCACGGGCGCCGATGCATGCCGTGCACGACTGGCGGTGCCGGTGGCCGAAGACGAGAGCCTCGCGGCGCGGCACTACCGGCCGAGCGCCACGCCGCGCGGGACCTTGCTGTACCTGCACGGCGGCGGCTTCACGATCGGCGGGCTGGAGACGCACGACAGCCTGTGCCGGCAACTCGCGCTGCACGCCGACGCCCATGTGCTAGCGCTGGACTACCGGCTCGCCCCCGAGCATCGCTTCCCGACCGCGGTCGACGACAGCTGGGCGGCGCTGCGCTGGCTGCACACGCAGGGCCGGCATCACGGCCTGGACAATGAGCGGCTGGCCATCGGCGGCGACAGTGCCGGCGGCACGCTGGCCGCGGTGGCAGCCTTGTGGGCGCGTGAACATGGCCTCGAACTGCGCACGCAGCTGCTGATCACGCCGGGCACCACCGCGCATGCCGACACCGCCTCGCACCGCCTCTTCGCCAACGGCTTCCTGCTCGACGCGACGACGATCGAGTGGTTCTTCGATCAGTACATCGACCGCTCGCAGCGCAGCGACTGGCGCTTCGCGCCGCTGAATGCCGATGACCTGGAGGGCGTGGCACCGGCGCTGGTCTTGCTGGCCGAATGCGACCCGCTGGTCGACGAGGGGCTGGCCTATGCGGACCGGCTGCGCGCCGCGGGCGTGCGGGTCGAACTGGAGCTGGTGCGCGGCGTCACGCACGATTTCATCAAGATGGGCCGCGCGCTCGACGAGGCCCGTCACGCGATCCACTGGCTTGGCACCGAACTGAAGAAGGCATTGCACGCATGAAACGGAGCGACTACCGGTTCTTCGACCACCTGCGCGTGCGCTGGGCGGAAATCGACGCGCAGAAGATCGTCTTCAACGCGCACTACCTGATGTACTTCGATACCGCCGTGGCCGGCTACTGGCGGGCCCTGGCGCTGCCTATGCCGAGACGATGGAGTCGCTCGGCGGCGATCTGTACGTGCGCAAGGCCACGGTGGAGTACCACGGCTCGGCGCGCTACGACGACCAGCTCGACATCGGCATGCGCTGTGCGCGCATCGGCAACTCGTCGATCCAGTTTCTCGGCGGCGTCTTCCGCGGCGACGAGCTGCTGGTCTCGGGCGAACTGGTGTACGTCTTCGCCGATCCGCACTCGCAAACCTCGCGCCCGGTGCCGCAGGCGCTGCGCGATGTGCTGCTGGGCTTCGAGGCAGGGCAGGGCATGGTGGAGGTGCGTGTCGGCGACTGGGCCACGCTCGGCCCGCATGCAAGCGCCATCCGCACCGAGGTGTTCGTGCGGGAGCAGCGCATTCCCGCCGAGATGGAGTGGGATGCCGCCGACGCCGGCTGCGTTCACGCGGTGGCCTACAACCGCTTCGGGCTGCCGCTGGCCACCGGCCGGCTGCTGCCGCACGTGCCGGGGTGGCCAAGATCGGGCGCATGGCCGTCAGCCAGGCGATGCGTGGCAGCGGCGTCGGGCGCGAGGTGCTGAAGGCGCTGATGGCTGCGGCGCAGGCCCGTGGCGATCGCGAGGTGCTGCTGCACGCGCAGCAGAGCGCCGCGCCGTTCTACACACGCGCCGGCTTCACGCCACGCGGCGAGGCGTTCGAGGAAGCGGGCATCCCGCACATCGAGATGGTGCGCGCGCTCTGAGGCGCGCGGCGCCCGGCCGATCAGCCGGCCGCGAGCGTGGCGCGGCGTCGCTTCGGCTCTGGCCGCAGCAGGCTGCGCACACGGGTGCGCCGCGGTGGCGTGGCAGTCGAGACCCCTTCGATCTCCGACTCGGAGACCGCGCCGCCTTCCATCGCCTGCACCGCATCGCCCGCGCTGTAGCGCGGTGGCCAGTGGTTCAGCGTGGCGCGGCGCAGCAGCGCCATGCCGCCATGGGCCGAGAAGGTGCGCTCGAGCACGTGGGTCACGTTGTGGCGCCCGGCGCGCTCGGTGATGATCAGCGTCGAGCAGCGCGTGCCGTATTGCTGGTCTGGAGAGCGGATGAAGGCAGGCGCGAGCATGCGCTCCTTGTCGAGCCCGACACCGGTGTCGGGCAGATCGGCATCGGCCGGCACGCGCCGATCGGCCAGCGCCTCGAAGAGCCGGTTCGCCAGTTCGTCGATAGAGCCCGATTGCGCGATCGCCTCGCGGGTGCGTGACTTCAGTGCCGTGACCTTGGGCCAGGGCGTGTCGAGCCCCGCATTGGACAGTCCGTAGACGCCACGCTCGAGGCGCTTCGGGTGCGAACCGTCGTTGCTCGCCCAGTAGCATTCGCCCTGGGCGAAATCGGCGGCGATCAGGTTGAACCCGTTGTAGCCCGCCAGTGCGCAACGCATCCAGAACTGGTCGACGCGTTCGCGCGCCGCCAGCCACTCCGGCACGATGCGGCCGCGCGAGGGTGCGGCCGGGTCGATCCGCGATGGATCACGCACATTGGTCAGCAGGCCAAGGCGGCCTTCGGCGCTCAGGCCGAGATCGGTGCCGCCGGCATCGAGATCGCGGCCGCCGAGGATGGGCAGGGCGCCGGGCTCCGGCGTCCACCAGCCGGGCGTGCCGCGGCACGGGCGAAGTATTCGTCGCGGTTGGCAGCCACCACCAGCGGAAAGCGCCGGCTCTCGTCGAGGGCCAGGGTCAGCAGGCACATGGCAGGAAGACCTCGGTGTGGCGCTCGCCGTCGAGCAGGCCTTTCAGGCATGCGGCATGACGTTCGATCTGCTGCTGCAGGTCGTCGTCGAGTCGGCATGAAGGAGCCATCGGTTCGATCGCGTAGGTTTCCATCCAGGTCAGCAGTCCGTGGCGCTCCTCGGGCCGTCGCAACAATCGGGCGACGAGGCCGGGGTGGGCGCGGCACAGGGCCGCCTGGAACTCATGGACCCGCGACTGCACGGTGGCAGCGTGGGCCGATTGCGATCGATAGTAGATGAACAGTTCCCGCATCGGCGCTCCAGCCAGCGACGGTCGCCCGGGCCCGTGAAATCCGTCCGTGCGGTCTGCCTCGCGGCGCTCAGGCGGCGGAGGCCGACTCCACAGGCACGGCGTACGGAGCTCGCGGCGCACCAGCGCCGGGCCATCCGGAGCGCCGAGGTGCAGGCTGCCGCTGTCCAGCGTGGCGAGCTTGATTTCGGCCAGCACGCTCCACCCGCCCTGCGGCGACGGTGCGGCATTGGCCACGAGCCCGGCAGGCTGCCCGGGATCGGCGTCGTGGAAGATCTCCTGGCCGGCCTGCGCAGCCGCCGGTACGTCGAACAGGAACATGCGCCGCTTCAGCGTGCCGCGGTACTGGCTGCGCGCCACCACCTCCTGGCCGGGGTAACAGCCCTTCTTGAAGTCGACGCCGCCGATCAGTTCGAGATTGACCATCTGCGGCACGAACTGGTCGACGGTGGCGGCTTCGATCAGCGGCACGCCGCTGGCCACCTCGAGCCAGCGCCATGCGCCGGCATCGATGGCCGGCACACCTTCCGGCGCGGGCCCGGCGAGCAGGGCGCGCTGCAGGCCGGCGGCATCGGGCAGGCGGATCACCGTGCCGTCGGGCGTTTCGCGGTGCGCCCAGACCGCCACGCCCGCCAGCCGCGAGGCCGCAGCCTCGCCGACGAGGCCCTGCAGCGGCCACTCCGCCGAGGCGTCGTCGAGCTTGCACTGGGCACGCAGCACGAACATCGACAGTCGCTTCAGCGTCGGCGCAAGCAGATCGGCTGCGCAGGCGAGCAGCAGTTCGTCGGCCGCGCGCTGCCAGACCACGAAGCTGGCCTGCAGGCGACCCTTGGCCGAGCAGAAACCGGCCGGCACGGCGCGTTCGGCGCCGAGGTTCAGCATGTCGCTGGTGAGCTGGCCGTGGAGGAAGCGCGCTGCATCGGCTCCGCGGGCGCGGATCACGCCCCAGTGATGGAGGCGCACGGCGCCTTGGATCGCGAGGTCGGTCGACATGCCGCCATTATCATCAGCCGCCATGGGTCTCATGCCTTCGGGGTCTCGATGAAGCGGATGGCGCGCGCACTGTGGCGCCTGTTGTTGCTGGCCGTTCTGCTCTCAGTCGCGGCGGCCGGCGGCGCGGCATGGTGGCTGAACCAGCCGCTGAAACTCTCTGCCGAATCGGTCGAGCTGTCGATCGAGCAGGGTGAACTGCCGCGCGAGATCGCCAACGGCTGGGTGAAGGCCGGTGTGCAGGCACCACCCTGGGCGCTGTACCAGTGGTTCCGCTGGTCGGGCGACGCCAAGCGCATTCGCGCCGGCAGCTACGAGATCGGCGCGGGCACGACGCCGCGCTCGCTGCTCGAGAAGATGGTCCGCGGCGACGAGACGCTGGCCACCGTGCGCCTCATCGAAGGCTGGACCTTCCGCCAGTTCCGCGCCGAGCTCGCCAAGGCCGAATCGCTCAAGCCTGCCACGGCCGGCATGACGGACGCGCAGATCATGGAAGCGGTCGGCAGCCCGGGGCTCGCGCCGGAAGGGCGCTTCTATCCCGACACCTATGCCTACAGCAAGGGCAGTTCGGATCTGGCGGTGCTCAAGCGCGCCCACCGGGCGATGAAGCAACGGGTCGACGAGGCCTGGGCGGCGCGTGTGCCGGGCCTGCCGCTGCGCACCCCGGACGAGGCGTTGATCCTGGCCTCGATCGTCGAGAAGGAAACCGGCGCCGCGGCCGAACGCGGGCGGGTCGCTGCGGTCTTCGTCAACCGCCTGCGCATCGGCATGCCGCTGCAGACGGACCCGACCGTGATCTACGGGCTCGGCGAAGCCTTCGACGGCAACCTGCGCAAGCGCGACCTGCAGACCGACACGCCCTACAACACCTACACGCGCAACGGACTGCCGCCGACGCCGATCTCGATGCCCGGCTCGGCTTCGCTGCGCGCCGCCGTCCGGCCGGAGAGTTCGAAGGCGCTGTACTTCGTCGCGCGCGGCGACGGCAGCAGCGAATTCAGCGAGACCCTCGCCGAGCATAATCGCGCGGTCAACAAGTACCAGCGCGGCCGCTGAGGCCGGGCTCCCTGCCGTGAGCGGCCGATTCATCACCTTCGAAGGCATCGACGGCGCCGGCAAGTCCACGCACATCGAGGCGCTCGCCCAGCGGCTGCGCGAACGAGGGGCCGAGGTGCTGTGCACGCGCGAGCCCGGCGGCACCGAACTGGCCGAGCAGCTGCGCGAGCTGATCCTTCACCGGCCGATGGACGCGCTGACCGAGGCGCTGCTGGTGTTCGCCGCGCGGCGCGACCACGTGCAACGCGTCATAGCGCCAGCGCTGGCGCGGGGCTCCTGCGTGGTCTGCGACCGGTTTACCGATGCCACCTTCGCCTACCAAGGCGGTGGTCGCGGCTTCGATGCGGGCGTGCTCTCGCAACTGGAGCAGTGGGTGCACGGTGCGCTGCAACCCGACCTGACCCTGTGGCTCGACCTGCCCGCGCAGACCGCCGCGATGCGCCGGGCGCAGGCGCGCGCTGCCGATCGCTTCGAGGCGGAAGACCTCGCCTTCTTCGAGCGCGTTCGCGCAGGCTATGCCGCACGCATGGCGGCGCAGCCGCAGCGCTTCGCGCACATCGACTCGTCGCTCGACAAGGCCGCGGTGCGCGCCCAGATCGAGGCCGAGCTGGAGCAGCGCGGGTGGTAGGCCCTGACGGCACCTTGCCGCTGCCCTGGCTCGACGTCTGGCTCGAACACGCGCTGCGCACGCAGCGCGGGCATGCGGTGCTGATCCACGGCCCGCAAGGCATTGGCCAGTGGCAGCTGTCGATTTCGCTGGCGCAGGCTGGCTGTGCGATGAATCGCAGGGCCGGCGGCCGCCATGCGGCCACTGCGCCTCGTGCCGGCTGGTGCAGGCGCAGTCGCATCCGGACCTGCTGGTGCTCGTGCCCGAGGCGATGCAGGTCAACCTGGGCTGGCAGACCGGCGAGGGCGATGGCGAGCCGGCCGAAGGCTCCTCGAAGAAGCAGCCCAGCAAGGAGATCAAGGTCGAGGCCGTGCGCGGCGCCGTCGCCTTTGCCCAGACCACTCCGGCGCGCGGCGGCGGCAAGGTGGTCGTTCTGCACCCGGCCGAGAGGATGAACGGCATCGCCGCCAACGCTCTGCTGAAGACGCTCGAGGAGCCCGCCGGCGCTTCGCGCTTCGTGCTCAGCTGCGCGGCGCCGGAGTCGCTGCTGCCGACCATCCGCAGCCGCTGCCAGGCCCTGGCGCTGCGACTGCCCGATGCAGTCTCGGCGGCGCAATGGCTGGCCGGGCAGGGCGTCGCCCGCCCCGAGGTGATGCTGGCGGCCGCGGGCGGTCAACCACTCGATGCGCTCGAATGGGCCCGCGAAGGGCTGGACGCGCAGCGTTGGCTGCAGATTCCCGCGGCGGTTCGCCGTGGCGATGCGTCGGCGCTGACCGGATGGGGTGTCGTGCGCGTTGTCGATGCGCTGCAGAAGCTCTGCCACGACGTGGTGTGCGCCAGCGCGGGGGCGTGCCGCGCTACTTCCCAGCCGAGTCCGTCCCTGCGCAGCCCGATCTGGCACGGCTTGCGGCATGGGGCCGCGAACTGGTGCGTGCGTCGCGACAGGCCGAACACCCGCTGAACGCCGGGCTGGCGATCGAGACGCTGGTCACGCAAGCGTGCCGGGCACTGGCCACTTCGAGCTCGGCCGGTCCCGGCCGCCGTGGTGTTTCGGTACACTCGGCCGCATGAGCGACGGCACAGCACGCAGCACGCTACCGGCCACGCCGGCCTCCGCCGCGGCGGCGCGCCCGAGCGTCATCCAGCTCGTCTTCCGCGAGAAGGGCGCGCTCTACGCGGCCTACATGCCGGTGTTCTCCGATGGCGGCCTGTTCGTGCCGACCACCCGCGAATATCGCCTGGGCGAAGACATCTACCTGCTGCTCTCGCTGCCCGACGATCCGCAGCGCTATCCTGTGGCCGGCAAGGTCGGCTGGATCACGCCGGCCAATGCTTCGGGCGGCCGCACCCAGGGTGTCGGCGTGCGCTTCCCGACCGACGAGAAGACGCGGCTGCTGAAGCTGAAGATCGAAGAGATCCTCGGCACCTCGATCTCTTCGGCCAAGCCGACGCAGACCATCTGAGGCTCCGGCCTCGTCGTGGCCGCCTTGCCGCGGCCCACCGCCCGTTCGCCATGTTCGTCGATTCCCACTGCCACCTCAGCTTCCCGGAACTCGCCGAGCGCATCGAGTCCATCCGTGACGAGATGGCCAGCGCGGGCGTGCTCAAGGCGCTGTGCATCTGCACGACGCTGGAGGAATTCGACACGGTGCATGGGCTGGCGCAGCGCTACGACAATTTCTGGTGCAGCGCGGGCGTGCACCCTGACAACGAAGGTGTCCGCGAGCCGGAGATCGACGATCTGTTGGCACTGGCCGCGCGTCCGCGCGTCGTGGCGATCGGCGAGACCGGCCTGGACTACTACCGGCTCGGCGCCCGCAGCGTGGGAGACATGGCACGGCAGCGCAACCGCTTCCGCGTTCACGTTCGGGCGGCCTGCACCACCGGCCTGCCGCTGGTGATCCACACCCGCAGTGCCTCGGCAGACACGCTGGCCATCCTGAGGGAGGAGGGTGCCGAACGCTGTGGCGGGGTCTTCCACTGCTTCACCGAGACCCTGGAGGTGGCGCGGGCGGCGCTGGATCTCGGCTTCTACGTCTCGTTCTCCGGCATCCTGACCTTCCGGAACGCAACGGAGTTGCAGGAAGTGGCGCGCTTCGTGCCGCTGGACCGCTGCCTGATCGAGACCGACAGCCCCTACCGGCTCCCGTGCCGTTTCGCGGCAAGACCAATACGCCGGCGCTGGTGCCCCACGTGGCCGCCAAGCTGGCAGAACTCAAGGAATTGCCGATCGAGGCGGTGGCGGAGGCAACGAGCGCCAACTTCGAAGCATTGTTCAAGACCTCCGGTGATACTTGAGAAGACTTGTCCAGACCTTTGAAATAAAAGACTTTTCTTCTTCCATTGCCAAATCCGCAATGATGAGAAAACTGTTGAAGTTCACGCTCCAACTGCTTGTCGTGGTTGCATTTTCGTCGGCTTCGGCTGGCAGCTACGACGATCTGTTCGTCGCTGTCATCCGGGACGATGCTTCGGGGCTGCGAAAGTTGCTGCGTCAAGGAGTCGACCCGAACAGCCGCGATCCCAAGGGGATGCCGGCCTTGTCGGTGGCGATCAAGCGCGAGTCGCCGCGCGCATTCGAGCTGCTGCTGGCGCATCCCGCCATCGACGTCGATGCGACCAACGCCGCCGGCGAGACAGCGCTGATGCTGACCGCCATTGCCGGCGACCTCGATGCGAGCCAGCAATTGGTAGCCCGGGGCGCCAAGGTGCAGTTTCCCGGCTGGTCGCCGATCCACTATGCCGCCAGCGGGCCGAGTACGCGCCTGGTGCAGTGGCTCCTCGAGAACGGCGCCCAGATCGACGCCGATTCACCGAACGGGACGACGCCGCTGATGCTCGCCGCGCAGCACGCGCCAGTGGCCACCGTCGAGCTGCTTCTGAAGCGAGGCGCCGACACGCGCAGGCGCAACCAGCGCGGCCTGCAGGCCATCGACTACGCCGAACTGGGCGGCCGGGACTTCCTCGTCGAACGTTTCGAGAAGTTGCCGCGCTGAGTTCCCGGCAGCAGTTCACGCTGCAGAGGCCGTGTCAGGTTTTTTCCTACACGGCGGATGGCGCTGCGACGACTTTCTCGGCCCGGGCTCAGGCCTAGAGTGAGTTCATCCCAGTGCCCATGCCGGAGGTCTCGATGCAGTCAGCACAACCCGTCGCCAATCCGTTCGCCTTGCTGCTCAATCCCGCCGAGGTGGTGGCGGAAATGGAGCGATCCGAGCGGCTCAACCGGCTCAGCAGCCGGATCTGCCGTCCGCTCGACAAGGCTCATCCGTCGGACAAGGCGCATGACGCCCAGATCGATGCCTCAGCAGACGAAGTTCCTGACTTCGCGGAGCCGGCACGCGCCACTTGAGGCGCTACGATGTATATTATGTCAACCGCCGTCGCATGACGGCCTGCAACGAGGCGCAGTTCACGCGCGCAGCCTGACACCTGCAAGGCCTGACAGCTACAGCCCCGCACGTCGAGATTCGATCTGCGGGGCTTTTTCATGTCCGACTGCCCCCGAGACTTGTTCGGTGACGTGCCCGTCACCTTTGAAGACGTAGACGCCTGGCTGATCGCAGTGCCGCGCATCGAACCCAGCAGCCCAAGAGCGGCGTGGTACGTGCGGCACTGGAACGTGGTCGAGAAGATCAAGGCAGCCAAGCTCCGGGGAGACTTCGAAACGATCGTCAGGCGCGGCGCTGAGGCCGCGCCCTTCTGGTGGTCGCGCTTCCAATGGACCCGGCAGGCAGTGTAGCCGCGCGAGACCGGCTAGAGCAGCTGGCGAACCTCGAGCAAGACCCAGCCAAACATCGCGGGCACGATCGTGGCCAGCGTGTCCCACACGTCGGGCGTGTGCCGGTCGGTGCGGTCAGCGTCCCACACCTCCTTGCCGATGGCGACCGGGCACACGGCCAGCGCGGCCTGGTCGTTGTTCATGCCGACGACGAGGAAGACGACGAACATCACCAGGCCGGCGACCCGGTGCATGCGCTTGTCGATTTGCAGCTTCATGGCGATCACTTGCGCTTGCGGAACTGGCCGTTCTTCTTCCGCGGGGAAGGCTCTTGCGCTTCTTCTTCATGCCGGTTTCCTTTCGAGCTGGTCGAGTCGATGGGCATGCGACGCCTGCACGGCGCGCACTTCGGTGAGCTGGTGGCTGATCGTCCACAGCAGGCGGACAGTCGGCACCAGCAGGAGATTGAGCCAGGGGAGGATCTCGGTCATGCGACACCCGCCCGCTTGTCGTCGCTGCGCAGCTTGCCGAGACCAAGCAGGCCGGCCAGCAGCGCGAGCATGGTTGCCGTGTCCAGTGGCGGCACCGGAGGAATAGTCTTGCCAGTGACCACCAGCACGGCCCACGGGAGCAACGGCGCCACGATGAACTGCACGCCGAAACCGGCAACGCACACCCACCCGGCGCTGGTCGCCATCCTCCCTTGTACAGGCCTGGCGATTCAGCTTCGGACTTGTTGACGCCGATCTGCGCCAGCGCGAGCTGCTGCTCTGCCTTCTCGGCGAAGGTGCCGTTGGCCAGCAGCTCGAACGCCTGAGCCTGCGCGGCCGCGCGCTGCGCCGGATCGGGCAGCACGGCGCCCAGCACCTTGCCGAGCAGCTCGCCGACGACGGCCACCAGGGGCGCTGCAGGCAGCATCAGCGCACCTTGGGGGCAATGCCGCCGATCTTGCGCAGCGGCGAGGCGATGTAGGCGGAGCGGCGCGCGAGCGCGCGGCGGCTGAGCGTGTGGGCAATGATGCGGTTCATGAGGTTCTCCGTTCACGGTGCCGATGGGAACGCCCATCGGGTCGTAGTACGTGGTGCGCTCCGGCTCCGGTGCCGGGTAGCGCTTGAGCAGGCGGTCGAGCTCGTCATAGCTCGAGCTGGGCGGGCTTGGCGCGTCGGCGCCGACCGGGTAGCTCAGGAAGGTGCCGGCCGGGCACGCAAAGCTCGCATCCCAGGTGCGCCCTTCCCGCCTGGCGCGCTCGCACTCGGTCTCGTTCGTCGCAGGGATGCCGATGGCCTGGCCGATGCCCACCACGGCGCCGGATGCAGCGTCAGCCGCCGCACCGACCACAGCCGCAGTCGCACCGGCCACGCCTTTTTTGCGACGAACACCCCCACCGCCACCACGGCCAGGCCGGCGGCGATCACAGTGGCGGTCTGAAGGTCGATCTTCATGCCGGCTAGATCCAGAAGTCGCCCGCGCCGGCCAGCTCGCGGCCCAGCTGCTGGCGGTAGTTCGCCTGCGCCTGCGGGTTCCAGACGGTGGCACCGTCGCCACGGCCCAGCATCGGCCCGCTGGCCAGCGCGGCGGCGGCGCGCGAGGCCTTCGGCCACAGCACCAGCGTGAGGGCGACTGCACCGGCAGCCGCGAGGATCAGGGTATCGGTCTTCATGCGTAGACGCCTTCCCGGTACATGGCCAGCTCGGAGGCTCGCCGGTTTCGGAGGCCGCGCTCCAGGTTCGTGCCGGCACGGATGTAGCGCATGGCCTGCGCTTCCGGGTCTTCGCCGCGGTTCACTGCGTCGGCGATGTTGCGGAAGCTCTTGGGCGAGAGGTTGTAGGCCATGCTCACCAGGGCATCGAACTGGTTCTGGGTGAGCGGCACCGTGACGTAGGCCTTGACCCAGCGCTCTCCCCCTCTCGGCCACGTCCTGCGCGAACCACGCTTCCGCGGTGGCCAGTCGATCCGCTCCGGCGGCACCTCGCCACCGTCGCGGTAGTAGCGGCCATAGCCGATCGTCCAGCCGCCATCGCCGAGCCGGTAGCGCGTGAGGCTGAGGGACTCGCGCTGCTTCAGGTGCGCCGGGCCGGCGGCGCTGGTCTGCATGTCGCTGGCCGGCGTGCCGAGCAGCTGGTTGATCGTCGCGTTGCCGATGGCCATGGCGTTGTCCGTCCAGTCGGGTTGAGCGTAGAAGTCGGCCTGGTCGAGTTCGTCAGCGTTGCCGGTTTCGTTGCGGGTCGCTCGCCAGTACCACGCGGCGGCGATCACCACCAGGCCGGCGGCGATGGGCGCAGCGCGCGTCATGCAACCTCGAAGGACAGTGACGCCCCGCCGCCTGTAGAGGCGGCGGACACCACCTCATAGAGGATGTACACGCCCCAACCAGTGGGGAGGCGCTTCTTCAGGTCGCCCATCTGGAAGGAGGCGGACTGGCCATTGGTGGCGTACAGATCGCTCAGGATCAGTTGGCTTGCGACGCCCGAAAAGTTCAGCGGGGCCGCAGGCGACGCGACGACACGCGCGGCGAATTGGCCTCCAGCGCCGGCCGCGATGTTGAGCGAGGTTTGCCGCAGCGTCAGCGTCAAGCCGGCCGCAGCTGCGCGCAGCGCGGCCACACCGGAGCCAATGGCGCCAGGGATGCCGGCCGATGCGGTTTGGCAGCTCGCTTGAACCTCATCGATCACGCGCACGTTGCCGGCGACTCGCGCGCTTTGCACTGGGCCAACGCCGATGCGAACCGCACCAGTCACGGTGCCAGTGATCGGCGTGATTTCCCATCGGCTGGCCGTAATCGGCAGCTTGATCGAGTCGCCCGGAGAGAACAGCCCCAGATCGTTGCCGTCAGCTCGCACTCGGATCGTGTCATCGGCTCCACCGGAAACGCTCGACTCGTAGCGGAAGAAGTCGGCCTTCGCGTCGATCTGTCGCCCGCCAGCGGGAAAGGGGTAGGTTTGCAGCATGGCCGATCAGCGCCTGATGAAGCCGAAAGCGGCAACGACGCCCACGAGGGCCACCGCCGCCACGCCGGCATAAAGGAGGGTCTTGTTTCCCGAGCTGGTGTCGCTGGCGCTCGCATACGCTGCGTTCGCGGTGCTCGCAACCTGCTTGGCCTGGTCGCCGGCCCGGCCGATCACATCGCGCGCCGGCTCACCACCGGCCGAAGGTGTCACGCGTGAAGCCGATCGCCTCGCCCGAGCTGGCGAAGGCCTGCGCGGCGCTCGATCGCGCCAGGTCAAAGGACTTGCTTGCAGCCAGCTCGTTGAAGCCGGCGGCGTCCTGCTGCGCGCGCATGGCGAACGTCATCGCGCTGTTGCCGGCGGCGTCGGCGCGCGTGGCAATCTCGCGTGCGGCATCGGTCTGGGCCAGGCCGATCCGGCTCAAGCCATCGGCCACGCTGCGCACCACATCGAAGGCACCGCCATCGGTCACAACGGTCGTTGACTGGTTGCGCGAGTCGGTGAACTGCTGGTAGCTGAGCGAGTTATCAACGGTGCCGGAGCCGATCACGCCCCCGCCGGCATCGTTCACCTGGCGCTGGTCGTAATTGTTGGTCGTGCTCTGCGTGCTCGTGCTCGAGCTTTTGCTGGAGCCACCGAAGATGGCACTCAAGAGGCCCATTTCACAACCTGCCTTTCAGGACCACGGCGGCAGCCGGGCCGACCATGACGAGAGCGAAGACCCAGCTCGCGCCGGCCTGCGACACACCGCCAGGCGAAGCCGTGAGGCTCGAAGGGCCGAAGGGATCGCCGCTGCGCGTCTGCGTGGCGCCTTGCGCCTCGCCGCGCCCGGTGGCCACCGTCCAGCCGGAGCCGTCGAGAAAGCCCCGGCTGTCGAACTGCACCGGCCAGACAGCACAGGCGAGTTGTCGGGCGCGAACAGGCCTTTTCCGGCTTCGCTGAGGAACGATTGCCCGCCCTTCGTGTTGGCGAGCGCCAGGGCCACATCGATCATTGATCAGCCCCGCTTGAGCGCGAAAGCGGCAACGGTCAGCAGCGCGATGCCGCCGATGATGAGCGGCAGCATGTTGCCCATGCCGCCACCGATGCCGCCAGGCACACCGTACTGCGGTGTCACAAAGGCGTGGTCGTTCACCGGGCGCTGGTTCGTGATGCGCTGCACCTGGGCCTGCGCGCCGGCCAGCTGCGTTTGAAGCTCGATGTCCATGCGCCGCGTCAGGTACGTCTGGCCAAGGCTCAGTGCGTTCTGGAATGCGCCGCTCAGGTAGTCGGTGAACCCCGGCTTCTCCACGATGGGCTGGGCCTCGCCATCGGCGGCCATGGCTCGGATGCGGTCTGCGATGTCGGTTTCGTCCATGGTCGGCTCGTGTTTGGTGCCGGCCCTCTTGTCAGGCGGGCCGGCTGGCTGGCCAGGCGCGCGGATGGTGCGCGCCCGGTCTTCACCGTCACAGGTTGCGCGGCAGGTCCAGGCACTCCACGATCGCCTTGACCGTGTCGGCCGCGGTGAACGAGAGATTGAACTCCAGCGCTCGAGCGTCGCGCGTGTCGAGGGCCGAGCTCTGCACGTTGTCGTGGATGAAGTCCAACGAGTACCAGCGCGACTGCGGCGCCTTGCGCTGCTCGCCGACGATGAAGCGATTCTGGATATCGCGGATCCGCGACCAGATCACGGTGCCGTTCTTCTTGGCCTCCACGCGCGCCGGGTTGCCATCGGTGTTGGCGGCCCAGTCGGTGCCGGCGTAGGCAAAGTGGATGCGCTTGATCAGGGCGCCCTTGAAGTCGGGCATCCAGGTGACGTTCGTCCCGCCCGAAGTCGGGATGTTGTACGTCAGAACCTTGTTGATCAGCTGGCCATCCACCGTGGGCTTCGCCGGGTCGAACTGAAGCGCGGTGAAGCCACCCAGCGCATACAGCGTCAGCGGGTTGGCGCCGGCGTAGTTGTTCACCACCTCCACGAAAACATCCTCGTTGCCGAGGGCCGGGAGGTCGATCGCGCCGATTTCCTTGGCGAGCACCGAGAGGCCGTCGCGCTCGGTCAGGTCGATGACCACGTGGTCCGCCGGCTGCGTGATGCCGCGATACGCGTTCAGGCGCTGGAGTTCCGTCCCGCTGATCGGGCCGAAGACGACGCGGGCGCCGATCTTCACCACGATTTCGGAGATGGTGGCGATCGTGATGCCGTTGGCCGTCGCCTGCGGGAAGCACAGCACGATGCGGCCGAGCGTCATGGCCCAGCGCTGCACCTGCGTGGTACTGCGCTGGCCGTTGGCCACCGGATTGAACGGCGGCAGGTCGAGGTAGATCATGCGGGCCTCCGATCAGCGCGGCAGGTAGCCGCCGACGACGGGCACGGCGAAGAGGTGGCGCTGCACCGCGGCGACCACTGCGAAGGTGGCCAGGGCGACGCCGGCCGTGACGAGGTACTTGTTCACTCGGAAAGCTCCATCAGTTGGGGTTGAGCGAGCTCTCGCGCACCAGGCGTTGCCACGCGGGAACCTTGCTGATCAGCCAGGCGGCCAGCAGGGTTGCCGCGAGGACCGTGACTGCTTCACGAGACACCTGCGGCAGCGAGGGGAGGTAGCGTTTCAAGCTCACGGCCCGCACTCTAGGCAGGCCTGGCCAACTGGTCTAGACCGGCTCGCGTCCATGGACGCCCATGGGGAAACCGGCAAATCTCTATGGACGTTCGCGCCTGGCGCGCGGCTTCGTCGCCACACCGGGTATTGACACCCGCCCTTGGGTGCGTTCCTTGGTGGCCTTGACGTACTCGATCCATTCGCCCTGCTGGAGCGCGTCGATATCCTCGGGCCGGCAGCCCATGTGCGCCGCGGCGGCCTGGCGGTGGCGCGGCTCGCCGAGGTAGCCCACGTGCATGTGAGTGGCGTTGCCCAGCGAGGCCTTGTCGATGAAGGCGGGCGACTGGCTGCACCAGTACAGCACCAGCCCCTGGTGGTGCCGGCCTCGAGTGTTGAGCTTGCGCCAGGCCGGCGGCGCGAAGCTCGGCGAAGTCACATCGGCCAGCTCTTCCACCACGATGGTGGAGCCGGCCGCGTGGTAGACGATCGTGCACCAGGCCTCGAACTCACGGCGCAGGTCTGCATCCTTGCGAGCGCGCGGCACATAGCGCACAGCGAAGGCCGGCGCGGCGATCGCGCGCACCAGCTCGGCGAGCGAACCGACTGCACGCGCGGCACGGTCGTATTCGTCGTTCGTGTCCCAGATGACCGGGCGGCTCGGCCTCGGTCGCGGCCAGCGGGCTTTGAGCCAGACGCCCTTGCCCATCTCGGAAGCGGCAAGGATGGCCCACGATTCGCCCTTGCGATCGGCTGCCACTACGGCGCAGCGGTTGCCGGTTTCGCGTCAGCTGCGGCGCCCTGCCCTTCGGCGGCGGCGCGCGGCCTGCTCGCGCTGCCAGGCGATCCAGGCGCGCGTCTCCATCACGGCGCCGAAGGTCGGCACGGCCACGGCCATGACCAGTGCACTTCCGGGCCGCCCAGCTTGTTGTGCCAGTCCCAGCCGTACTTCTCCGCGCACTCCATGTACGCCTCCGCGATATCGCGGCAGGCGTCACCGTCGAAGTACTTCGGGATCGGCGGCAGCATCTTGCCGGCGGCACGCGCGGCCAGGCTGAGCATGGCGGCCAGCTCTTCGGCCTTGTCGGGCTCCGGCTCGGGCTCCTGGCCAGGGATCACGGTCGCGGCGGCGGGTCGGCATCGGCTGCAGCCGCGATCGCGGCGACGCTGGCCAGCTCGCCGGGCAGCTGCTCGGCGTCGGGTTTGGTCTTCATGGGTCAGTCCAGCAGGGTTGATGCCCAGGTGCGGCGCCCGGCCGGCGGTGCCGGCGGCGCGGCCCCCTGCACCACAGGCGGTGCAGGGGGCGACGGGCGCGGGCGGGTTATCCGTTGCCGGTTTCGGCGCGGGCGCCGGTTCGGGCTCGCCCACCGGCCGCATGCCGGCCTTGATCAGCTGCGCTTGCGCCCCGTTCTTCGCGTGCGTCATCAGGCCGCACTCCGGGCAATGCCGATAGGGCAGCTTGCCCGGCGTCTGCTTGATGTGCGCGTGTTCGAAGCCGCAGTCAGGGCAGGCCTTGCGGCCGATGATGCTCGCCATCAGACGCCGGCAGCTTCGCAGAGCGCTTCAACACGCTCGGTCAGGTGCGCCAGGGCGGCATCCACCGGCTGCACCACCGGCGGCTCTTCGGCCTGGTCGTGCGCCTGCTGGAGCAGCACGCCGAGCTGCTGTGCCGTCTGCTGGCCGTCCGGGGTGATCCGCTGGCCGGCGTTCAGTTCAGCCAGCAGGGCGAGGGCTTGCGCGAGGCGTTCTTTCATGGGTGGCTCCATAGGGAATGGCAGGGTCAGGGCTCGCGCTTCTCCAGGGCAGCCAGGCGGGCTTCCATGGCCTCGATTCGATCCAGCAGCGCGTGAAGCGGCTTCTTCGCTGGGCCAAAGGGGATCAGGTTGATCAGGGCGCGCAAGTCCATAGTCCGAGACTATCGCGCAGCGCCGCGCCATAGTCAATGGAAAACGACCCGCCAGAACGGCCCAGGAGGCGTTTTCCGGGCCTCTCCCCTATCCACCCCTTGCGCGCCCTCCGATCGCGCCCCAGCGCTCGATCCTGCAAGCCGTGACGCCTCTCCATGGCTCCAGCGCGCTCCGCGCTTGGCGGCCCCCCCCTTCAAGACTGCATTGCGGGCTGCATGCGCAGCACCGGCCTCGGCCAGGCGCGCGCAGTTCGCGCGGCGCTGTGCGCCTGGTGCGTCTGTTGATCCGGGGTGAGCGATCGGCACAAGCCGATCGCGGGGGCGCAGCCCCGGGGGCGTGCCCGCGAAGCGGGCGATGTTCTTCCCCGCAGGGGGACCGATTTAGGGCTCCCCGCGCGCCTCGCGAGTTATCCACGGAATGTGGAAAACAAAGGAGGGTACCCCTGTGTTCTTAGTACGAAGTACTAAGGAGTTAGATCATGTCAAAACCCATGACCTAACCTGTGCACAAGTAGGTCAGGAATCCAGCAACGGCGCGGGTTTGCGGCGTGTCGCTTTGCGCCGAACGCCTGTCAAAACCTCAGGGGCCGAACCTGCCCCTACCCCATACGGAAGCCAAATTTGAAGCACCTTCCGTTCGCGGTTGAAGTCGGGTGCGCGCTTGACCAAAGCCGACCCGCTCCAGGCCGTCCAGCTCGGTGCGCAGCTGGCGCGGCGAGGGCGAGGCCTTAGGCCTGCCGCCCTTGGGGTTCACGGCGTAGCGCAGCACCCAGGCCAAGCGGTAGTAGCTCAGAGCCATCACGCGGCCATCGGCGCGCACGAAGGGCCGCAGGCCTTGCCAGTAGATCGCCATGGCCAGCGGCCCCTGCCCGATCAGGCGCGAGCGCTCTTCGGCCGATGACATGAAGTCGGCTCCGACCGGATCGAAACCGAACAGGTCCAACGTGTGTTCGTCGAGGGCTCGCCGGGGCATCAGTTGACGGGAATGGATTGGGTGCCCGGGTGCAGCAGCTTGAGCAGCACGCGCCCGGCCTTGAGGTTCTCGGCCTTGGAGGTCTGCACTAGGCCGGTGGCCACCAGCTGCTCGATCGCCGTGCGAACCTGCTGAGTCGACGGCGGGTCGGGCCGCAGCTCGAGGCGACGCTTCACCATGGGCGTCACCATGGTGGAGATCTGCGAGTAGGTCAGCTCGGGCACGATGCCCGTGCGCGCGTCGGCAGTCGGCTTGAGCGCGAAGAAGTAGATGGCCTTGGCGGGTGCGAGAGGCGACGAAGCGCGATCAGCTCGGCTTCGATCACGACGAAGGCGTTCATGGTGTAGGCCATTGGCTCGGGCAGCGAGGATGAAGGGGGTTCATCATGCTCGCGCCTCGAAATCAGCAAGCCTGCGGCCCTTGGCCATCTCGGCGCGCAGCCAGGCGGGCATGAGGCCGCGCCCGCTCCAGGTGGAGCCGGTCATCTGGTCGCGGTACCGCACCGCATGGCGAGGCCTGGCCGGCTCGATGCAGAACTCGCGCAGCAGGCGCAGGATGCGGCGCTGGCTCTCTTCGCTCACCTGGTCGCCACGCTCCCAGGTGCGGAGGGTTCGCTCGCTGATGCTGGCTCGCGCGGCGAAGTCGGCCTGGCTGAGGCCGGTTCGTGCGCGCGCCTGGTGGTTGGGGCTGCCGACCTTCACAGCGCCGGCATAGGCGCCGCGCTTCTTGCCTTGCTGGCGCATGCTGCGCTCGAGCTTGGCCTTCGTCTCCAGCAGGTCTTGAAGGCTACGCATGCCGCCCCTCCCCTTGCCGGTTTCGTGCACCGGTGCGGCAGCTCCAGCGTGAAGCGGTCCTCAGGCTGCTTCACGGGCGGCACTCCCGGAGATGCTCGATGCGATAGCGCGCCATGAACCACCCGAAGCGGGCATCGTCCACGCTCACCCACACCGGCCATCGCGCACGAGCTCGCGCTCCCAGTGCTGCACGATCGCGCGGCGCTCAGTGCCGTCGTGATAGGTCACCTTGCACACCATGCCGGCCTTGAGCGGCTCGGCGGCGTAGGCACGGCCGATGGCCAGCCAGATCAGGCACCAGGCCGCGATCGACAACAAGAGGTTGCGCAGGTTGATGCACGACGGATAGCGGCGATCGCGGCTCATGGCTTGGCTCCCTTGAAGGCCGGGGCCTTGCAGCACCGAACGCACGTCACCTTGCCGGTGTCTCGCGCGTAGTGGCCTTTGCTCCAGCCGGTGTTCTTGCTGTTGCGCTGGCCACAGGCGGGCACGGCGCTTCCCTTGAGGCCCACGTTGAAGTGGACGATGCGGCGGAAGGTCTCGCTCATTGCGGCGCCGCTCCGATGGCTGCACGCGTGGCCTCGTCCACGTCGGCAAGGATCTGCTCGGCGCGGTCGAGATCACGCACGGCGGCCTGCAGCTCGTTGAACGCGATTTCCAGCAGGCAGTAGTTGCCGATCGGCACTGGTCGAGAGCGATGCACGCGCGCTCCACGCGAGCGGCCAGCTCGCGGTGGCGAGGGTCGGCCATCACCTCGATGATCTTGCGGCCGGTCATGAGCGGCCCTCCAGCACGCGCAGCACGCCGTGAATCAGCACGCGTGCGGTGTTCAGCGGATCGAGCACGTGCACGTGGCCGTAGTCGGCCTCTTCGCACTTCTCAGCCGCAATCACCAGGGCGTGCAGGCAGTTGAGCACTGCGTCGTGGGCTTCTCGCTCGTCGCGAGTCATGGTCGCAACGCCGCTCATACGCCCACCTGAAAGCAACGCACCACGCGAATGGGCACCGTGCGACGGTGCTCGCGGGTGGCCCACAGGCCGTAGAAGTCCGCGCGGGCGCGCAGGGTGGCGTCCTCGCTGTTGGCGGCGTAGCCGCGCCAGTCGTGCTTCCAGCGGTCCCCCCACACGGCGGGGTCTCCGCACTCCATGTCCACCTGCCAGAGGGTGAACGGCGAGGGGATGGGCCGCAGGGGCGGCAGATTCAGGGTGACGGGGGCGTGGCGGTCAGCTCCATGGGCGGCTCCAGTTGTTTACGGCTTCGCGCCGTGAGCATACCACGGCGGGATGCCGTAAACTGCGGCCGTCTCTATGGAGGTTTCCATGCAAAGCTGCGCCGACTACATCAGGGCGTCAAAGGCCAAGCTGGGCAACGAGCGGATGAGCGACCGGGAGTGCGGGAAGCACTTCGGCGTGAGCAGCTCGGTGATCAGCGACGCTCGATACGACAACATGAGCGACCCGCTCGCCATGAAGGTGGCCGACCTTCTCGGTATCGAACGCGGGGAGGTGCTGCTCGTGGCGCGCGCTGCACGCGAGGTGCGCCCGGAGGTGCGCGAAGCGCTGCTGGCCTACGCGGGAAAAGTCCTGCGCCTGGTGCCCTCGAATGCTGCTAAGGCCGGCGCGGTCCTGGCGGTGGCACTCGGCGCGGTTAGTGTCCCCTCGCCTGCTGAGGCGCGCGTGGCCTCGCACTCTCAAGTGTCTGTATATTATGTCAACTGTGATGCGCAAGGCCATGAGCCACGGCCTCGCAACTGTCGATACCCGCTTACCTCGCCAACGCTCCTAGGTCAGGCTGCTAACGACTACAACATGAAACTGCCAACGGCGCGTTGGCGGACATTGAGGAGCCACGTGTTCGACGACGCACGGTTCGTCTCATCAACCGAACCCGGTCGCAGACCTTCCCGAACCTAGGCCCGCCAGCTTTGCCGTGTACAAGGGACGCCACGCGCCCTAGTTTGGTGAACTCGTCGAGTGCAGCCTGTACCGTAGCCGGACTCTGGAGCGACGACAGACCCCTTGCCATGTCGCACCTACTTGGCAGTGGCCACGGGCGTGTCGGGCGTGGTCTGGTTGGTGCATTGTGGCCGCATGGGTCCTGAGTCCGCTTGGGCGTCGAGTCCCCAGCGGGGTACTTCCCGGCGTTCGAGGCCAACTTGGAGGCTACGGCCTCGTTGAGGTCCACACCCAGCACCGCGGAGACCCACGTGTTGCGCTCCCTCTCATACCGAAGGTCAGGGCCAAAGATGATGCCGACATAGTCGAACTCGAAGCCCTGCAAGGTCTTCAACCCTCCCCGGTCACACCTGCGACAACCCTGGCGGCCCGCCAGCTTTTTAGCGAGGAGAGCTGACGCCCGCAAATGAGCGTAGCGCCCGCACAACTGCGGGTCCAAGGGCCTCGACGAAGGCAGAATCTCACGTTTGGTTACGGCGCACCTTGCGGTTTGAATGCGCCGCCGCAACAGGAGAAGAAACCTTTGGGATTCTTTCGCACGGTATGGCAATGGCTCTTAGCTCCCGGCAACCAGTCGTCGGACCACGACGACGACATCCAGAAGATTGATGTTGCCAAGCTCGCCAAGGAGCTCAACCTCGCCGCGGAGGGCAAGCGCCTGGGCGAAGCGGGCCTGCCGCCTCCGGAGGCGACGACGCTGTACGGGCCGGAGTCCGCCTGCGTCCAGAGAGTCGAGCAAGCCAGGCAGGGCTATGTCACCTGGGCCCAAAGAAGGCTCAACATCCTGAGCCGCGACCTGGGGCACTCGGACGTCACCTCCGAGGTCAACCGGGCACTGCAGGCCCACCAGGAGTTTGAGCGCGAAGCCAGCAGCGTGCTCAACCGCCACGAGGGCGTGCTGGCCAGGCTGTCCGAGCAGGCGCGCCAGAGAAGGCGGGAGTTGCAGGATTTCAAGGCACGGCATCGCCTGACCCGAGATGCGGACTACCCGGACTCCACCGGTCGCTTTAAGCGCATCGGGTTTCTGGGGTTGTTGCTGCTCGTCGAGGCAGGCCTGAACACGAAGTTCTTCGCCGAAGGGCTGGACCTGGGGCTTCTGGGCGGTGCGATAGAGGCGTTGACTGCCGCATTCTTCAACGTCGTCATCGCGTTCGTGTTGGGCTGGCTTGTCGTCCGGTTCGTCTTCCACTCGTCGGTGGCGTTCAAGTGCCTCGGCGTCCTCGGCTCTGCTTGCGCCGTGGGCGTGATGGTCTTCGTTGGCCTGTTCATTTCCCACTACCGCGGAGCTGTCCAGTCCGAATCAGCACGGGCATGGGAAGTGGCCGGCTCGGCTCTGTGGGACAGTCCACTTGCCTTGCAAGGGTCCGCCTGGGGACTGTTCGCCGTCAGCATCACGTTTGCCATCTTCGCGCTGCTGGATGGCATCTCGTTCGATGACCTTCACCCCCACTACGGCGCGTACAGCCGCAGAGCCCGGACCGCCGAAGACGACCATCAAGACGAGATGGACGCCGTGCGAGAGGAGCTCGAGCAGCTCAAGCAAGAGCAGCTGCAGGCCCTGGACCGCACGCTCGAGCGTGCGCAGTCGTCCATTGCGGTCTTTGAGTCGACGATTCGCGACAAGCACTCCGCGGGCAATCGACTGGCCACTCTCATGGCCGATGCCGACAACTCGCTTGAGGCACTGCTGCAGACGTTTCGCGCGGAGAACGAGTTGGCACGCAATGGCGTGCCTCGCCCGGCCTACTTCGACACCTATCCCAAGCTGCGGGAGCTGCCCCTGCCCAATTTCGACACGACGGCCGACGAGCAGTCGCTGGCTATGCAGAAGGCGCTCGTGCGCAGGCTCGTCGAGGGGGCCGAGCAACTACGGGGAAACATCCAGACCGCCTTCAACAAGCAGTTCGACGGCGAGAGCCCGTTGGCCACCCACTTTCCTGGTAAGGAGGTCGCCTGATGGCTCACCTGGGTCGCCGCGCCGCCGCCCGGCGCCGCAACAACATCATTTGGGGCATCGTTGCCTTTGTGGCCCTCTTCGAGCGGTCGCAGCCCTCATCTACGCCCAGCGCCAGGCGCCGGCGAAGTTGAACCCAGACACGCTGTGTCCGCCCGGTGGCCCGCAGGGTCACATCGTCTTGCTGGTAGACCGTACCGACCCGCTGAACTTCACCCAGAAGAAGGCATTCTCCGAGCTGATGCACGAGGTCATCGAGCGGCGCACGCCGGCCGGCCACCTACTGTCGGTGTACGTCCTGGGGGAGGACTTCAAGGAGACCGCTGAGCCTCTCATCGAGATGTGCAACCCAGGCACGGGGGAAGACTCGCGCTTCCTGGACGGCAACCCGGAGAAGGAGAAAAGGCGATACGAGCAACGCTTCCTGAAGCCGCTGGCGGAGCAAGCCGAGGCCCTGGTGAGCTCCACCGCAGCCAAGTACTCGCCCATCTTCGAGATGCTCCAGATGGTCAGCATCAACTCGTTTCGCAAACACGGCGTCCAGGGCGAGCGCCGACTCCTCATCGTGTCCGACATGCTGCACAACACCCCACAGGCGTCGATGTTCCGAGGCTCGCTCGACTACGGGACATTTGCTGCCAGCGAATACGGCCACAAGATGACGCTGGAGATGCAAGGCGTGAAAGTCGAGCTGAACTACCTACTGCACAGCCCGAAGCTGCAGACCATGCAGAACGTCAATTTCTGGGAGAAGCACTTCGACAAAGCCGGCGCCCGCGTCGTGGAAGTGCGTCGCATCGAAGGTTGAACCGATGAACTTCAGAATCCAGCGCCTCTTTGTTGTTGCCATTGGGCTGAAGGTCATCTCTGCAGGCATCGGCTGGTTCGTCGAGGCCAACCTGCTCAAGTGGGCCTTCTCCTTCGTCTTCCCGATGGTTGTGATGGGCCTGTACGTGGTCCTGGGCCTCAAGAGACGAGACACGGACGTCTCCGACGAGAAGTTCGCCGACAGCTGCTACTACCTGGGCTTCATCTTCACCATCTCGGCCATCATCTTCAGCCTGTTCGACCTGCCGAACATCGGCACGAAGATGCAGGACATCGCGGTGCGCTTCGGCGCCGCCATGGTCAGCACGGTCGTTGGCCTGTGCGTGCGCGTGTACCTGGTGAGCTTCCGCAAGGACGCGGCCGACGCCATCAAGGAAGCTGAGGACGGCATCGTCGACGCCTCCCACCGGCTGCGCGAACAGATGGTTCTGGCCAACGAGCGGCTGCGCGACTTCCACTCCGCAGTCGACGTTGCCACCAAGGAAACCGTCGAGCGCGTGCGCCAGCAGCTGGAGACGCTCGCCCAGCAACAGGGCAACAACCTGCAGGCGTTCTTCGAGCAGCTCACTGAGGACAACCAGGCGGCGTTGACGCAGACCCTCGAGCAGGTCAGGGCCGCCACGCAGCACTTGTCGACCTCGGTGGACGGCTATGCGCAAGGCATGCGAGCGAACCTGGAGAGCATCGAGACGAAGGTGACGGCGTTCGCGGACGCGGTGACGCAGAGGCTGCGCAACACGACCTTCCCCGACGACTTCTTCGTCCAGCGGCTGCAAGGCCCGCTGCAGCACGTGCACGACGGGACGGAGGCTCTGTCCCGCCACGTGCAAGAGGTGGCGTCTTCCGTCCAGCAGACCTCTCGCGACGTCAACGCAGCGCTCAACTCGATTGGGCGCAAGACTGAGCAGGTCGACGGCGCACTGGACCACGTGCTTCACCTGACGAAGCAGCAACAGGCCGTGCTCGATGCCAGCGAAGGGCAGCTGCAGGCGCTGCAACGCGTCGAGGAGACGCTTGGGCGTTTCGACGGCCTCCTGGCCGAGGTCATCGCACAGCTGAAGACCACGTCCGGCGCGTCATCCGAAGTGGTGGGTCGGGTTTCGCAGCTCGTCGACGAGACAACTGCAGCACGCAAGAGCCTGAAGGAGTCCCTGGACGGCATCACGGCCGGGCTGGCCGCGCAGACTAGGGTTGGCGAACAGACCACACAGCAGCTGTCCGCCGTAGCAAAGACAGCCGAAGCGGCCGCATCTCAGCTGCGCACCAGCGGCGAGAAGCAGCAGGGCGTGTCTGAGCAACAAGCAGCCGCTACCCGCGAACTCGTCGCGCTGGCCTCGGCCGGACGAGACCAGCAGCTCCGGCTGCACCGGCTCGGTGAGGGTGCCAATGCCGCGCTCACGAAGGTCGAAGCTGGCGTTCGCGAGCTGAGTACTGCAGCCGCTTCCCTGCGAGTGTCGCTGGCGTCCCCGCCCACCCTCCCGCTTGCGCCCTCCCCTGTGCTTGCGCCCTCCCCTGTGCTTGCGCCCGCCGTGAGCAACGGGCACTCTGTCTTCGTGCCCGAGGCAGCGTCCAGGTCAGTCCCACCGCCGCGGCCTGATGAGCTGGCTCTCGTGCCAAAGACTCTGGGTGGATTGCCGCATCAGGAAGGCCCGCCAACGCATCCCGCGCCGTTGCCCCCGGCGAACAATAGCGGCGCGGCTGAGCCGCGTTGAGCGCAGTGGCCACGGAGCGCGTCGTAGGTCGAAGGAACGACCAGTCTTTCAGCTCTCGCTGACCGAAATCGCCTTCACCATCATCTTCATCCTGCTCCTGCTGCTGGGCTACCTCATCGTCAAGGAGCAGGCCGCGCGGCAAGCCGCGGAAGCGGCCCTCGCCGAGGCCGGTGGCGCAGCTCGTGCAGCCGCGGCCCTGGCGGGGGCCAAGACCGAGCTGGAGACCGCCCTCAAGGCGGGCGGAGCCAAGGACCCTGAGGCCCTCATCAACAGGGTGATTGACGCGGACCGGGAGCGGGAACAACGAGAGACCCTCGCCAAGAAGGTCGCGGACCTCGAGGCTGAGCTCACGGCGCTGACGGCGCTGAAGAGCCTCCTGGAAGGCACCGGAGAGGCTGCCCGCATGCAGGTCGCGAAGGACGAGGTCATCACAGCCTTGACGCTGCTGAAGGCCGTGCGCGACGAGCTGCAGAAAGAGCCTGAGCTCACAGCTGAGTCGCCAGTGAGCCCGGCATCCGCCGCGACTGCTCCCCGCGCTCCAGCGCCAGGCGCGGTTGCCGGTCAGGGAGGTGCCTCAGGCACCAAGCCCTCGACCAAGGTCGCCGAGCGGCAACCCACCACCCCTCAAAAGCCACCACCCGACGCCCGTGCCGCGGCAGACAGGGTACGGCAGGCGTTGAAGACCGATGCGGCATTCCGAGAGCACGCCAAGAAGCATCTGAACGTGAGGGTCAAGCCGGGCGAGGAAGGTCAGGCAGTCGAGCAGGTGGTCCAGGCCGCCAAGGTCGCGGCGTCGCTCGGAGGACGCAACATCGACGCTTTGCAGAAGGAGGTCGACGGCCTCCGGGGCGGTGGCGTTCCTGAAGAATCGGCTGGATGCCAACGGAGGACGTGACTGGCCGCCTTGCTGGGCCGACCAAAACGGAAAAGTCCAGTTCCTGCTCAACGTTGAACTGCGCAGCGACACCGTCACTCTGACCAAAGCTTGGCCGCCCGAACGAGAGGCCGACGCGCGCGCTCTGCCGGACATCGACTCACTGCTGGCGACTCCGTTGTCGCACGCTGACTTTCAGTCGCGTGTGCAAGGCATCTTCGACTGGAGCAAGCGCCAGAACCCGCAGTGCCGGCACTACGTGTATCTGCGCAACTTCATCCCCGACGCTGTTCAGTCGGACCGAGCCCGCCTGATGGTCGAAGGCTACTTCTACAAGTCCGAGGCCCGGCGCTAGGTATACGCATGCGAACGCACGCCACCCGGTTGGGCCACCTCGCGGCGTGGCTGGCTCGTATCTTCGGCTTGGCACTGCTCCTTGCCGCTGGCCCGTGCATTGCCGACATGCTCGAGGGCCGTGTGGTCGCCATCCAGGACGGCGACACGCTCACCGTCCTGGATTCGTCGAAGACTCAGCGCCGGGTCCGACTGGCAGGCATCGACGCTCCGGAGAAGGGGCAGCCTTGGGGCAATCACTGAAAGAAGGGCTCTCCTCGCTAGCGTATGGAAAGCAGGTTGAGGTCCAGTGGCACAAGCGAGACCGATACGGCCGCATGGTCGGAAAGGTTCTCGTGGAAGGCTGCGATGTGAACCTGGCGCAGGTCTCTTCCGGGCTGGCCGGCACCACGCCGGATACGCCCGCGAGCAGTCGCCAGACGACCGGCAGCGGTATGCAGCTGCGCAGGAGACGGCCAGACAGCGCCGCCTCGGCCTTTGGGCAGACCGGGAACCCATCCCGCCCTGGGACTTCAGGCGCGCTCGGAGAACGTTCAACCGGTCGCGGTAGCACCGACGCACCGTGCGTTCAACCCAGCACGAGCGTAGAACGTAGCTCCGAGGTGCCGCAGGTCTGCAAACCGCAGTTTCGGCAGGCCGGCCTTCTCCCGCACGCGCTGCCGTGCCATCTTGACCGCTTTCTGCGACATCGAGAACACCCGCCCAGTGCCGTTGTCCGGGATGTGCCGCAGCAACGTGACGGCGCGTCTGGACAGCGGTAGGGGCACCTCGGCCCCCTTGGCCCATACATGGGCCTCACGGGGCCTCGAGGTCAACGTTTGACCACGCCAGCTTCAGCAAAGACCCGCGTCGTATGGTGCTGGTCAGCGCCAGTTCGACCATCGGCCAGAACTGCGGGTTGTCGCACTCGGCCAGGGCTCGGACCAGACGGTTCGCTTCATCGTCGGTCAGGCGAACGAATCGCCTTCTGGACCGGCCAAGCGTGATGCCGATTACCGGATTGACGAACCCGGACCAGCCCCACTCCCGGATGGCGACGTTGAAGGCAGCCTTCAGCAGCGCCATCTCCTTCAGGACCGTGCTCCCGCTCAGCTCCTCGGCGCGCATCGTCGACGCCAGCTCAAGCAGTCTAGCGGTCGTCAGCTGGGCTCAATGGGTGGCGCCGATGTCACGCACCAAGCGGTAGGTGCCGGCGCGTCGAGACCGCCGGGCCTCGAGATACCTTGTCCAGCCCTTCGGGTTACCACTGCCGACGGGTCGGCTCAGCGGCTTGTGTATCGCCCGGCCGTTCTCGGTATCCCGCCGCAGCGGTTGCAGCCCGGCACCCTGGACGTAGTGATTGATTCGGACCAGTTCCGCGTCACAGCCCGGCTTCACCAACCAGTTCGTTCGTCGCCCACGCCAAATTCTCCCACCGGACAGCCATGCTGCCTCCTATTCTTGCTAGCTAAATGTTCCGTTATGCGCAGATGGGTAGTCCTGCGGCGTCTCGCGAAACAGAGCACTGGATGAGTCTCGCGTTGCTTAGCACGGTCGGCCACCTCGGCATTGGACGCGGTTCAGAAGCAACAGCGGCTTCACCGCTGCAGCGCGACGACGTTGACACCCGCTCCGAACACTTGGCGCACCCGCGGCAGCAGGTGGTCGTGATGGCTCAAGAAGAGCACCTGCGTCTTCGTAGACAGCTCCCGGAGCGCTTCCAACCCGGCAGTGGACCGCTCATCGTCGAAGTTCACAAACAGGTCATCGGCAACGAATGGCAGCGACTTCGACTTGTCGAGGTGCAGCTCCACTGCCGCCGTGCGGAGCGCCGGTACAGTTGGTCCCGGGTACCCTCGCTCATGCCCGACACTTCGACATGCCGACCGTCGGTGCGCAGCGCGGAGAGGCTCAGCGGTGTTTTCTCGTAGTCGACAAACAGTTTGCTGTAGCGTCCCAAGGTCAGCTTCGAGAAGATGGCGCCGGCGCGCGCGAGCATCGGCCCCTGCTTCTGGTCACGATACCGGTCGATGGCCCAGGAAAGCAGCGTCACCGCGGTCGCGACCTTGATGTAGCGCTCTGATGCGTCAGCCATGTCCGCGAGGGCCTCCTGCCGGCGAGACTCTGCTGCGGCAGCCGCCTGACCGCCGGAGATGGCCTTCAGCGCCTCCTGGGCCCGTACGCGCGCCTCGGCAAGTTGGGTGAGACGCGGCAGAGTGGCCTCCAAGTCATCCGCTGTGCTCGTCAGCTCAGCAGCCAGTCGCTCAAGGTCGCAAGCGTCAACTTCCGCGACGGCAGCATCGAGCCCCAAACCATCGGAGTCCTTGGTCAGTGACTGACGAGCTTGCTCCATGCGCAGGCTGAGCGCTCGACGCTGGTCGGAGCGCTCTACAAGAGGCCCGGCTTCCTCCAGAGTGGCCACGCCGGCAGCTGTCAGCAGCGGATTTACCTTCGCCTGAATCTGCGCAACCTGCTGCTCGGCTTCTCGAAGCTGGCCGGCTGCCTTCTCCAATGAATCCTCGGCTGCCCTCCGTCGCTGTAGCGCAACCTTGGCGTCAGCTAGCCGAGTGGACAACTGCGCGGCCACTACACGAGGTTCAGAGCCGCTCAGGTCGGGGGCCTCCACTCGCCTAAGAACGTCTTCCGCAAGGGCACGGAACGTATCCAGGTCTGCGGACATCGTGTCGATTCGGTCCTTCTTCGTGGCGGCGGCCTTCTCCAAGTTCGTGCGGACCACCTGGACTTTGTGCAGACCCTGCTCGGCATCCTCAACCGACTTCACGTAGTCGCTCAGCAGGCACTTGTCGAGCGCTTGGCGCCACTCATCCTCCCACTCCACGTAGTTAGACGAGGCCTCCTCGACCTTGGCTTTGAGGTCGTCGAGTACTGTCGCGGCGGCTGCGACCTGTTCTTGCAGCAATGCGCGGCGGGCGGCGTCCGCGTCGATTCGAGAGACAAGCCGCTCTGCCTCAGACAGAAGAGCCGCGAGCGATGAGTCTTCAGCCACAGTGGCGCCGACCGATGACATCTCAGCCCTAAGGCGCGCAGCAGCGGAGTTCGCTGCGTCCTCTTCCCGTCGCAACTCCTGGCGCTTCTGGTCAGCCAGGGACGCGGCCTGGAGCACTTTCTCGCGAGTGGAGAACCAGGACTGGGCGTCGCCCAGGTCCAAGCCCGCAACGCCAGACGACTGGCAAAGTTGCTTCCATGCCAGGTCGAACGCCTCCAGAGCGGCACGCTTCTCCGCCTCTGCAGCCTTGCGCTGCTTCAGGTCCAGATTGGCCCGCTCCAGTCGCTGGCGAAGGCTCTGGAGTTCAGCCGCTTCCGTCGCCGACCCGAGCTGCGTATCAGCGAGCTCATCTGACAAGAGGATGGCGGCGTCAAGTGCGGCCGCTCCCTGCGCCACTGCCACCTTGCCGGCCTTGATTGAGGACCACTGCTCGTCCCGCGTATGACGTGCCTCACGCACTTCCGTGCTCGTGACGACGCGACGGGCTTCCGCATACTGTGACACCGCAAGCTCCGACGACTCCACCTCTTCTCCTGCCTTTTCAAGCAGGTCGAGCGCTGTTTCGAGCGCAGATTGAAGAGCTTGCCGGTCGCGGACGAGTGCTGCCAATCTGGTTGTCGAAAGCGCCGACACCTCCCTGAGTGCTTCCAGCTCCAGGGCAGGTAGCCCCATCGCGCTGAGCTGGTCTTGCCGCGTACGTTCCGCGGCCTCTACGGCGTTCGTCAACTGCAGCTGGGCCGAGACCGTGTTCTTGTAGCCCTGTGCGTCGGAGAGAGCGTTGCGCAGCGACTTTGGGACCTCTGTAACGGTCGTCGACGCAAGTTCTTGCGTCGCTTCGTCGGTCTCGGACTGCTTGTCCTTGAGCGCCTGTTCGGCGTTGCTTCGGGCTTGCAAAAGCTGTCCATGCGAGACGACGAGACGCTGCACCTCCCGCAAGTCGAGCGGCTTCGGTAGCGAGAAACCAACGATGGAGTCGCTGTCTACGGACCAACCGAGTTCCTGCGCCGCAGCAACTGCCTGCAGCAGAAACCGCTGGCGCTCGCCCATCTGGGTTTCGAGGTCTGCATAATGGTTTCGGACTCTCTGGCCCCAAGCGACCAACTCGTCAACATGGTGCTGAGCGTCGATAACCTGCTGGTCGAGAGCGATGTCATCTCGCTGCTGGGTGAAGTGACGAACGTCCTCTTCGCGTTGCGACTTGACGGTGCTCGCAACTGACAGGTCAGACAGGCCCGCCTGAAGCGTCGCGGCAGCGTCGGCAGGCAGCTCGAGCACCTCTCCAAGCAGTTCCAGCTCCTTCTGGCACGTCCTGAGAGCCTGCACGGTGGGCGCAAGGCGACGAATGCGCTCTAGACGGGTCCTTTGCGTCTGAAGTGCAAGCTTCTTCTGCGTCGCCTCCGCGATGTCGCGCTCCACTTCGTCGAGCCGGTCCCGCGCTTCCGTCCAGCCCTTCGTGCGAACGGTGAGCTCCTTCAACTCCTTGCAGGCCTCCTCCCAGCGTGTGCAGGCGGCGTAGTACGCGCGCTGAGCCGAGGCTCGCGGCGCCCACAGCTTGTCTGCTTCTGCGACCAAGGCATCCTTGACCTTGCCCAGCCCCGCGATGCCCGCAGCGGACTGGAAGAGCACCTGACTCACATCCTTGGACGCATCGAGGATGGTTTGGCCCCGCGTACGAGCTGACTGTGGTCGAGACCGAACATCTGCTCGAAGAACTCACGGTCGGACGCGCCCAGGTATCCCGCCAGGCAGTCGTCCGGCAGCGCAGCGTCCTTCGGCGTGCGTAGCGTGTTCTTGTTGCCCTTCGTGCGATGGAACTCCAGCTCGTTTGTTCCGTCGACCAGGTGCGCCCCAAGCCGGAGTTCAGGTTGCGGGTGCAAAAAGGCCATCGCGGCGCTGCGGGCTGGAAAGCCGTACAGCAGCTCGGAGATGGCGCTGCGAACGGTCGACTTCCCGGCCTCGTTAGGGCCGACGATGAAGTGGAAGTCACATGCCGCCTGGGGGAAGGTCGCCTCGGCGTCGGTGAACTTGCCGTAGCGGATGAGCTCAAGCCTTCGAATCCTCATGCTCCCTCCCCTTGCTGCAGATGCGCCAGCAGAGCCGGGGAGACTTCCTGGACGAGGCCCTGCAGCTTGCCGGCTCGGATTTGCTCGATGAGCGGCACAAGGGGCTGCAAGTCCAAGGGAGCCTTGGCTGCGAACGGCGAGTGTGCTCTGCAGCTGCGCGGTGAACTCGGGGTCCGCTGCCGCGTCTGCGAGGATGTCCTGCAGGTCAGCAAAGGCGTCCAGTCGTTCGTGTGCCGTCGCTGCATCCACGTGCGCTTCCGTCTCCAGCCTGACTTTCTCCAGCCAGAGACGCTCATTGCCGATAGCAGCAATCTGGGCGAGAACTTCGCTGCGCAACTGCGCCTCGAGACCGAAAAGCTGCCCATGCGCCTTGGTGCGGCCCTGGACTGTTACCCGTACCGCGCGAGGAACCTGCCCATCCTCCGCAAGGAGACCCTCCAGGGCGCGCCCGATGCTTCGAGTCACCTCCAGCAGCGTCTCGCACGCGCCGACGTCAACGTGCAGGTGCTCCCATCGCAAGACGTCGATGAAGACTCGTTCGACGCTGGTCGCGCCTTCATCGTCCACGGAAACAAGGACCGCACCTCGCCGCCCGCA
The DNA here is from genome assembly GCA_007994965.1 of Piscinibacter aquaticus. Classification (GTDB taxonomy): domain Bacteria; phylum Pseudomonadota; class Gammaproteobacteria; order Burkholderiales; family Burkholderiaceae_C; genus Piscinibacter; species Piscinibacter aquaticus. The sequence continues at coordinate 1,814,068 of VOPW01000001.1, forward strand.
CTCGCGAACATGGCGGCCCTGCAGATTGCCAGGGAAGACGATGGTCGACGAACCGCTCCACTGCTGAAACTCATGAACGTGGCCAAGAGCCCAGTATTGGTAGCCCTTGGCGTGAAGCTCGTCGACAGTGCACGGGGCATACGACGCGTGGGCCGCGTACCCTCCAGCGCCGTGTGCAGCACGCCGATGTTGTAGTGGCCCGGTACCGCAGCCGGATAGTTCGCTGCCAGATTGGCTGTGGTCTCCTTCTGCTTGAAGCTATGCCCGTGGAGCGCCACTGACAGACCTTCAATGCGGAACGTCTCCGGCTTGCTCGCAGAGAAGCAAGAGACGTTATCCGGCAGGTCGAGCTTGCGGGTCATCTCGCTTTCCGCGTCGTGGTTACCGAACAGGAGGTACACCGGAATGCCGGCTCGCTTGAGGCGGCCCATCTCCTTGCAGAAGAAGATGCCGGTGTTGTAGTCACGCCAGTGCCGTCGTAGAGGTCGCCGGCGATGACCATGAAGTCGACGCCCTCCTCAATGGCGCGGTCAACCAAGAGGGAGAAGGCTTCTCGGGAGGCTCCCGGAGCTGCGCCGCGGGGGCGTCGGGATAGGCCGATAGGCCGCTCAGTGGGCTGTCCAGGTGGATGTCAGCCGCGTGGATGAACTTCATGACCATCTTCTCCCTCTGAATACTTTGTTGTGTGGTCGGCACTGACCGTACGGGTCCACGTGAGGGCCTCGTCAAGGTTCAGGTACAGGCTGGCATAGGCGCGCCGCAAGAGTCGGTCGGGTAGTGCCCAGTCCCACTTCTCGCGCTGCAGGTTCTTCACATCCGCCAGCAGGACATCAAGGGGCGGTGACTCATCCACCGCTGCGTCAGCGAGCGCGTCCAGGATGTCTTCGGTGGTGAGCGGGCCCTTCATGACTTCAACGCCGGGTCCTGCCGCACTCGCCCTGAAACCCCGTCGTTGGAGCAGACAGGCCAGCGCCTCGTTTGCCGCGTCGCCAAGCCAGGTTAGCAAGAGCGTTTCGCTGCCTTGGTCCACCAAGATGGCGTTGCCAAGGCCGCGAGCCGCGTAGTTGGCTCGCGCCTCGCTAAGGAACCGGCGCGCGACCTCATCCAGGTAGGGGGTACATCGGCCGTCTCAAGCAGCTCACGCATACGCTGACGAACGCGCGTGTGGGTCCGGCCTGCCCCGCCCGAGAATAGCGGCGGCGTGCCCCACCTGCTCTGACCACAAAGATGGTCTTTTGGGCTTCGTCGATGTCTTCGACACGCCACGTCTTGCCGGCGAACAAGATGCGCTGGCCGATGCTCAGCGCCTGCGAGACAGGAAGTGACCCCAGCGTTCGTCCCCCACTGACGATGCGAAACTCCTCGTCCGACGCGAAGGCAGCGTAGAAGGTGTAGTGGTTGACGAACTTCTCCCCGACCCGTCCATGCAGCAACGTGCCAGATGAGTCCTGAACCAGCAGCTCCTTTTGGCCAAGGTGGCGCACCAGCTCTACGAACTCCTCCTTCGAAACACTGGCAAAGGGCGTCTCCTGACCGCAGAGCAGGCCGTACAGCTGCCCGATGGTGGCGCCACCGTTCTGTGCGATGAACGAGAGAATCTGCTGAACCAACGTCGACAGGTGCGCGCCCTTGGACATCGGCGGCTCGAACCATCCCTCCAGCAGCAGCGAAATCATCGCTGCCATTCGGACGGTGCCGAGCCGGAGTTCGGTATCGAGTGACGCCTTCCCACCCAGGGCATCTTCAACGCAGTAGCCGCGCAAGATTGCTGGCTCACCCTTGCGACGGCCCGAGCGGCCCAAGCGCTGACGAAGACTGGCCACGGAGGGCGGCGGCCCAATTTGCGCGACGCTCTTGACCGCACCGATGTCGATGCCGAGTTCCAGAGTGTTCGTACAGATGGCGGACGCCGGGCGCTCCTTCTGCTTCAGCGCTGCCTCGGTCTCCGACCTAATCTCCTTCGAAAGACTGCCGTGATGAGGCCAGAACTCGTTGGGAACGTGCTGGTCCTCGCACATCTTGTTCAGCAGGTGCGTGTACCTCTCAACCTCCCTGCGGGAGTTCGGAAAGACTAGGTTGTTCGACCCACGTAGGCCCTTGAACAGATGGGCTGCAATCAAGGCGGGCGTTACCGGCTCCAGGGCCTCTTCGGCCTCCGGAGCGTCTGATTGCTCGTTGCCCACGGCGTCATCGACATCGGCGTCAAAACCGGTGAAGCCATCAAGCCGGGCTCCACGACCAAGGGCTCCTCGTAGCCCTTGACCAAAATCTTCAGCTCGTTGCCTGACGCCTTGGACTCCACCATCTCAACCGCCGGCCCCTTACCGGGGCGCAAGAAGTCCGCCGCCAGGCTCATGTCGCCCAGGGTCGCCGACAAGCCAATCCGCGGCACCGTTCGACCGATGACGCGCTCGATACGGTGCATGAGCGACTGAAGCTGCTTACCACGCTCGGCGCCGATGAACGCGTGAAGCTCGTCGACCACGAAGAACGTCAGCCGCTCGAAGACCGACCCGATGGAGGTGCCACGGTTGCACAGAAGCGCTTCCAGAGACTCTGGCGTGATGAGGAGGACTCCCTCCCGCTTTGCGAGGAAACGCGTCTTTGTCGTTGCCGAGATGTCTCCGTGCCAAGGCCAGACCGGCACCTCGAGCTGCTCGCAGAGGCGGTCCAGACGGCCGAACTGGTCGTTGATGAGGGCCTTGAGCGGGCTGATGTAGGCAATTAGCCCGGGCGGGTCGGCCTGCAACAGGTGCGTGAGAGCGGGAAGGAACGCGGCCTCGGTCTTGCCGGCCGCTGTCGCCGCCGCCACGATGACGTCGCGGTCGGCCTTGACGATGAGCGGGATGGCAGCTTCCTGGGCGTCTCGAAGGGACTCCCAGCCCTCGGCCCAGATGAAGCGCTGAATGCGCTCATCGAGAAGGTGGAATGACGACGAGTCCGACATCGGGCACCTGCTCTACCGGCCCTTCACATCTTGAAGGATGCGAACTCGTCGCCGTCATCCGCTTCAACGGCACGGTCGCTAGCGCCACCGTTGTCGACCGCCACCTCGATGCCGCCAAGGAGTTCCTGCCAGGCCGTTCCTTGGTTCTGTTCTAGCACTGCAAGCAGGTTGATAAAGGCCGTGATGGTCGTTCGCGGAGTACGGAAGTACGTATCGCCGATACGCTTGGAGCAATGCTCCATGAAGCTCATGACTCCGTTGTCGGGCAGCAGGTGCTTAGCCGGGTCCCCGAAGGCGTAGACGCTACGAATCTTCTGCAGCAGCACATAGAAGTCTTCCGGGGTCAGGCTGGACAACCGCACCACCGGCCCGCTGTAGTCCACGAGGCCGTTCGTCGCAAACGTGTTCTGCGCCAGCCGGCTCTGCAGAGCCGGGTAGCTGTAGAGGCCTCGGCGTGTGTCGAGCAGGAACTCTGGCGTGCCGCCAAGCACGAAGCCCAGCCCCACGGCGGTGCCCTGCAGCGAGTCATTCAGGATGCGGAGAATCTGCTCGTAGTTCGAGTTGCGGGCCTGCGCATTCGCCAGCTTGTACAGGTTCACAAGCTCGTCCAGGCTCACAAGCAGGCCGGAGAAGCCCGCCAGGCGGACGAACCGCGCCATCAACTTCAGCTGGTCGTAGACCGCGGCGTCGTCGACGATGGTCCGGACGCCGAGAGCTTGCTTGGCGTCGGTCTTGGTCGTGAACTCACCCCGCAGCCAGCGAACGGCATCAGACTTGAGCTGCTCGTTCCCTTCCTCGTAGCCGCGGCAGTACGCCGCAATGACGTCGGCGAAGTCGTAGCCATTCACTAGCTCGGTCAGCTGGTCCAGCTTTTGGCGCAGCACTGCTTCCGTGGTTTGGCCTGATGCCTTCGCCTCGGTCTTGGCAGTCGCGATGAACTTCTCGACGATGCCGCTCAGCGCGCCGCCATCCGGCTTGGTGCGCGTCGAGAGGTTGCGCATCAGCTCGGCATAGAGCGAACGAGCCTGGCCGCCACTGGCGTGAAGACGCCGGTCCGGATTCAGGTCCGCACTGGCCACCACCAGCTTCTTCTCCATGCCCACCGCGCGAACGAGGTTGAGGAAGAAGGTCTTGCCAGCCCCGTACTCGCCAATGACGACGCGGAACGCCGACCCGCCGTCGGCGATGCGGTCGATGTCGGTGACGAGCGTCTCGATTTCCCGCGTGCGTCCGACTTGCACCGGTGCTGACCCGTGCGAGGCACCACGCCGGCGCGCAGCGACTGGATGACCGCGTCTCGGTCCTTTGGGCGAATCGTTGTCATGCTTCCACTTTCTCCAGGATTTCGGCGTTCACAGTCACGGGGTCTTCGCCCTCGAATAGCGGCATGTCATGTGTATCGAACGCCGCCTCGTTGATGTGCTCCAGAGCGCCGTCGAGCATCAGGTCGAGGTCAGCTGCCACGTCGAGCAGCTCTTCGCGGCTCCATTCCGGGCGAGACAGCATCATCCGGGCGAGCGCCGAGTGCGCCTCGTCTAGCCCCATGAGGCCCTTGGGTGCCTCGACCGTTTCGGTCTCGGATTCAGCCTCAACTGGCTCTGCCACCGCCGCCACCTGCTCCTCTGCCTCGGTGAAGATGTTGGCCAGCAGCGCCGAAACCCTCTCGGTGTCCTTCTGCAGCGCAGCGATGCGAGCCGGGTCGAGCTTGAAGCCAGACTCTTCGGCCTTGGCCACAGCCGCGGCTGTCGGCTTCGTACCGGCAGCAACAGCATGGACGTCGGAGAACACCTTCTTCGAGTCGACGCCCAGGGCCTTGTAGACCTTTTCGAGCATCTTCACTTCGGCCGGCGACACCTCGCCGTCCGACTGGGCGACGGTCGCCATGAACGCGGCAATGGTCTCCCTAACGGCTGTATCCAGCGGCTCGAACTTCTTCTTGAGAGCAGTCAGCGATGCAGGCGCCTGCATCAACAGCCTGAGGTGGGCAAGCAGACGTCTGGTCTGGCTGGGCGTGAGGTGCTTCCAGGACAGCACTGTCTCGCGCAGGTGGCCCATCTCCTTGATGCCGAACTCCCCGTCGGCGGAGGCCACAGCCGAGGCCAGTTGCAGCGTCAACGCAGCCGCGAGGTACGGTCCGTTCGCACGCGACAACTGCTCCGAGGGCGGTAACGCGAACAGAACGACCTTCTCCTCGGGCTTTGGCGGCTTCGCGCCGCTCAGCACATCGGGCTCGAAGCCGACATTTGCCGATTCGAGTGTTCGGGCCAACGACAGCGTCTTGTCTTTCGTGAACGCTGTCTTGGCTCCTAGCGCGCTCAGCAAGTCTTGAAACGACATGGCGACCATGCCTTCGCCCATACGCGCCTTCAAGGCCTGGAGTGCCTTCTGGGCGCTCTCAGGCCAGAGCGGCGCTGGGAGCTGAAGCAATGCTTCGAGCGACGTCTTGGCATCTGGGCTCTTGCCGACAAGGCGGCTGAACGACTCCAGCGGTTTGGTGGCCGCCTCAACGACCTCTTGGAGCCTTTTAGTCGGGGCCGTCAGCACGGTCACGTCGGGCGTGTCCTTGAACGTCAGCTTGAGCTCTTGGTATCCCCTAAAGCCTGAGGACGCGGGCCGGTAGACCAACTTCAGCTTCGTCCGGTTGCGGGGCAGGACCATGCCACGGCCATACAGCTCGACGTACTTCTGAGCAAAGAGCTGCTCGAACTGTTCTGCGCAGCGCGTTGCTGGCGTGCGCAGAGCGATGTTGGGGTCGAGCTTCGCCCAGGCGAGCGCGAGGTGGGCAGGCACGGGTTCACTGTCTACGGCCGCCTGTCCCAGGGCAAGTCGAATGTAGAGCGGCAGCTCGAACGAACGCGGAAGCTCGGGGACGGGCCGCTCATATAGTCTTGCCGGGTGCGAGGCCAACGAGACCCAGTCCAGCAGCTCGCCTGCGTAGCGCCTGAACGAATGAGACTTCTCCCCGTAGATACTCAGAAGCCGACGCAGCTCGTCGGCGATGAGCGGCCAGTCGGCCTGGGCAGTTTCGTCCTTGGACGCGTCGATGATTGCCCGACGCTCAAGACCGTAGAAGAAGAGGAAGACGTAGCCGATGTCCGCGCGCGGGTCTTGGCGGCCACCCGCGAGCCACTTGAGGTAGGCCCGTCGGGCGCTCGGGGAAACCTCCGAGTAGCTGGGCCAGTAGCCCATGTCGCGCTCGGTGTACTCGGCGCGCGCTGCTACCGTCTTCGAGGGGTCGATGAGGCAAGGGTCGTTGTCCCCGAGCGGTGTGCTTAGCGAATTGCCGACATAGACCATCCCCCGGGAATAGTCAGGCCCGCAATGCTTACCGACTCGCCGGGTGGAATCCACCGGCCGACGCCGTACCCTTTCGGAGCGGCAGGGACCCTGAAGTTGGAGACAGGCGGTGCTGGTGCAGACGGCGAGGAGGTCCGGTAGGTGCCGGAAGACTGGCCAACGCTTACAGGCTCGGCGTCTTCAAAGTACCGGGGTGCTCGGGTTCCGGATGGCGTCTGACATGTTCTTGTCGTCGTTTCAAGCGAGCGCGGCGCCGACCGATTCGGTTCAGGCGGCGGCTCTTCGATGACTTCTTGGGCCTTCTTCGACTGGCCGTACATGTAGATGGCGATGCCGATGACGGCAAGCACCCCTGCGCCAATCCAGACCTCCTTGGGAATCGCTGCAAGCAGCGCGATAGCGCCGATGACCAGCGCTCCTAAGACGCCTCCCGAGCCAGACTTCTTTCTTCTTGACATTTTTGTTGGTCTCCCGCTCCGTTCACGGACTGAACAGCTCCTGGTCTAGGTAGCGCCCCGATTGCGCCAACGCCGGTAGGAGTTTGCGGTCGGCGTACTCGCAGCCTGTGCTGACGACCGGTCGCTGGCCCTGCTTCTCAGCTGCCTCCGGAGAATGCCCGCCTCCTGCAAGCAATGCTGCCAGCATCGGTGCGTATCCGGGAGTCCATCCCACCAAATCGGGGAACGTCGAGCGCATGGCGGCCAGAATTCGCATGCCCGAGTAGTCAAGGTCGCCCCAGAAGAAGACAGGCGTGCTGCCCTGCCCAAAGAGCCAAGCCTCGAACGCGACCTGCAGGTCTCCCCCAGCGCACCCTTACCGGCGTAAAACAGCGAACACCCAGTCGAACTCCTAAGGCGCTGGGCGCTGCCTTTGAACCCCGAGGCGTAGACCAGCGCGAGCCGGTCGAACGCCCCACTGGTGGAGCGCAACGCTTGTTCGAAGCTCATCTGGTTTTCGATGAACAGCACGCCGCGGTAGCCAGCCTTTGGCAGGTAGACCTGCAGTTGAATGGGCGACTCCGGAAACGGGCACTCGTCCACCCCCAGGATTGCGGCCACTGAGGCCCTGCCGCTTGTCCAGCACCTTGGACATTCCCCAGAAGAGCTGAGACGACACCTCCCGCAGCAGCATCGGCTTGTCGGCGAGTTCACGGAGCCTGTTCAGTTGGGATACGACCTCCGCCATCGAGTGGTCGGGCATGTCTATGCAGTAGTCGCCAACGGCGCGCTTGACGGCCTCTGGCGCATCCAGACCGCTGTTTACCGCTTCGCGCCAGCGCACGACCGAACTGCGCTGGCGCTCTGGTCGGCCAACCGCTCGGCGTATCGCGTCTTCATCGAGGACAGTGACCCGTGGCGAAGAAGCGTATCCCGATGGAGACCTGACCGCGTCCTCCGGCTTCACCTGCAACCAACCCCACTTCGCCATGGCGACAACATGCTCCCAGAGGTCCTCCTTCGTGGACTCCATGGGTGCCTTGTAGAGCGCCGGCGAGGTTCGGTCGCCCAGGGCTACGGATTGGGCCTTTGAGCTCCCACGCTGTTCCGCTGCATCGAGCCGGTTCACGAGCACGTTCAACAGCTCGCGGACAGGCTCGGATTGCAGCCAAAGGGGCGTTACGGTCACTTCGTCGGCTCCGCCGGCTCAGCGGTCTCGAACGCGAGCTTGGCCTGTTCACGCACCGCCGCCCGCTGCTTCTCCCAGAGGTCGCGCATGCGGTCCTTCCTAAAGATGCGCTCGTCGCACTCCAGGATGAAGTCGAGTTCACCGTTCTCCGGCACGGTCACCCGGCTGTAGCTGTACTCCCGGTCGAACTCAGGCCTAAGGCCACCCGCCCCGCGTGTGGGCATGGCACTGATGACCTGGATATCCAAGGTGTCTCGCAGGTATTTCAGGACAGACTGGCTCTTGACTCGTCCATCGTCGAGAACGACTCATCGCTGGCCAACATCCGCAGGTTGGCGCCCTTCTCGAAGAGCTTGAGTCTGTTGCTGACCACCGCCGCCCGGACGATGTAGGCAGGGGTCTCGAGCTGACCGCCTGACCCAGTACCCCAGGTCGACAGCGGGATACGCCCCCGCTGTCGGAGTTGTTCCAGATTTCGTAACGCCGGTAGTTCCGGTAGTCGGCGATTCGCATCAACTCTCGCCCGGCACGCTCCTGGTCCGGGTCCAGCAGCAACTTGACCAGCCGGTCTCGGACTTCGACTTGCTTTGGAGAGAGTTCGGTGTCGCCGAACAGGTCGACCGTGTCGGGTGAGTCCGCCAGTTCGGCCACGGCTGAGAAGAAGCCGTAGTACTCCAGGAATTCGGGTTCCCACTTGGACCAGTCGATGCTGAAGCGGTCGGTGCCGAACTTGAGCCTCTCCAGCTCGTTGTTCAGCTGCTTCAGCATGCGCACACCCTCATCGACCTTGCTCTTGATTTCGACGCAGAACTGCTTGGTGAACACGTCGTGGAACGAGCGCTCCGCCTCCTCCACTTTGGCGCGGTTGTTGTAGAGCCCGATACTCTCCATATCGCGGTGCAGCTCGCTCACGGCACGGCCGAGCTGCACCAGAGGGCCGTAGTAGGGGTCGAAGCCGGTTGCGTCGTGGTGGTGCGGCAATGGAGCGAAGCGCTCTTCCTGACGCACGCTGGGGTTGTACTGGGCCAGCATCTCCCGCACCTCGCCCAGCAGGCTCTCAGGCTGGCTGCGGAGGTGATTGAGGCGGGCCTGCACCCACACAACGTCCATCCGCTTTGACGCCAGGAGGTCCTCGACCTGCTGCGCAAGCACCGTATACGTCTTCTCAGGATTGGCCTCGCACAGGTGCTTCAGCCGGCGAAGCTGGTTGTCGCGCTCCTGGAAACGGGCGTCACGGCCCTTCTTGACTCGCTCAATGACCGCCTCGGCCTCCGTGATGCGCTGGTCAGCCAACGTCACTGTGTTGTTCGCGAGCTTGATTTCCTCGTCATGTTCGGCGATGCGGTCCTCGAGACGCTTGAGCTCCTCTCGCAGCTCTTCGACCTCCTTTAGGTCCAGCTGAGCGAGCGAGCGACGAACGGTGTCGATGTCGCCGGCGTACTGCGCAAGCGGCGCAGCGTCGAACGAAGGCTCGCGCAGGCCCGCGAGTGCGCGTCGGAAATCAACGAGAACACCTTGAAGCTGCTCGAACTCCTGAATCTCCCGGTCGGTCTGTTCGAGCAGCTCGGTCGTGGCTTGAAGCGCACTCTCCCGAGCCTTGAGCCCGAGTACCAGGTCGCGACGTTCGCCAACGAACATCGTCCGCGAACCACTGCCCTTGCCGTCCTTGGTAAGACCTCGAGGCGTGAACCGCAACTTTTCCGAATCCTTCACCTTGACCACGGAGCCGTACTGCTCGATGAGGTAGGCTTTCGCGATGGCGTGTTCGGTGCGCAGTTCGTGAATGATGGAGTCCGACGGCACGCGGGACGGGTCCGCCCGCTCCAGGCAGTGCCTACCTTGCACGACCTTGGAACGCGAGCCCCAAGATTGCAGGAAGTCGACGGTACGGGCCTCCCACTCCGGCTTCACGATGAGATTGAAGCGGGCGTTGTCGAGGTAGCCCTCGATGGCCTGCTGCCACTCCTCCGACACCGGCTCCACGAGGTCACAGAGCACTTGCACACCGGCGTCTGGCAACCGCTCTCGGATGCGCTCCAAGGCGAGCACCGTGTCGCGGCTGTAGTTGCCTGCGCCCGCCGCAAGACGCTCCTTGCGTTCAGCGAGGTCCTTGCGCTCCTTCTTGGCAGCGTCGACTCGCTGTGCCAGCGTGGTGGCCTCTGCAGCTAGGGCCACGAGGACGCTTTCGTCGGCGCCCACCATCGCTGCGTGCAGCACATCCAGGCCGGTACCCACACCATTGAAGGCGGGTGCGAGCTGAAAGAGCTTCTCGGCAACCAACTCGGCATCACGATTGGCGTCGACCACGGCATCGAGCAAGCCTGCAAGCCTAGACACGTTGGTGGTCGAGACGGCTTTGGCCACCGCCTCCACGGAGGCTTTCAGCTTGGGAAATTGCTCGGGGATGGGCCGCCGCAGCAAGCCATCGGCCGCGTTCGTGATTTGCGCCGCGGCATGGAGGCCCGCGTGAAGCTCGCCCAGCTTGTTTCTAGCGGCGGTAGTTGCCCGTGCGAGGCGCTCGTCCAGCGTCTGCTTCTCCGTGTGCGCAGGGATACCTTCTAGTCGTGCAGCGATGGAGATACGGCTCTTGTCGACCGCCCTCTTCAGCTCCTGCTGGGTCTTCGCCTTCTGGGCGTAGCGCTCTGCGATTTCGGTGTCGTCCTTGATGCGCTGTCGCTCCAGAGCGATGCGCTCCTCGTCGGCCGCAACCTGCATCTTGGCCAGCAGCAGGTCGTACTGCACCTGCTCCTCGAACGTAGCCGCCGTCTTGCCAATGAGTTCCTTCAACTCACGCAGCCGCCCAACCGCCGTCTCGAGGCGTTTACCCTCGTTCTTCAGGCTGGTGACTTGACGCATGAGGTCGCTGATGCGACTGATGCTCTCCTGCAGTGCCTTGCCATCGAACTCCAGGATGTCCTCGCGCACCGGGTCGTGCACCGAGCCGATGGGCCGGTAGGCGATTGACTGGGACCAGGCCCTGGCCGCGTTCTGCGCCTCCTCCCAGGGAATGGAGTTACGCCCGCGGAATCGACCATAGAGCCCACACAGGTAGTCGCGCTTATGGTCGTCGTAGGCGACGACCTTCGGGTACTTCGACTTAAGGCGCTTGACGATGTCCTCCACGGGAACGCACACGCCTTGGTCCAAGTCATCGAAGAACTCCTCGACCGACAGCGCCGCGTCCTCGACGATGACCAGGACCACGCGCTCAAGCTTCGCGTCCCGGCGCTCGGTAGTGCCGTCCACGCGCGCCGCCGCGGCCACCAGGGCGGTGAACATCCTGGCTGTACCGTCCGATGCCCCGGGCCGGAACACCGCGGCGATGTAGCCCTGGGCGCCCGAAGGTCGCGAGAATCGGCTGTACTCTGCGCCAACCACGAACGACTCGAGCGTCCGTTTCGTCTTTCCTCGCCGCTGGCCCGGCTGGCTCTCCTCCTGACCGGGGTTGTAGGCGACGATGCCCTGATACGCGGCGGTCATGACGGTCTGTAGGCCGTCCAGCATGGTGGACTTGCCGGCGCCCGTAGGCCCGGTGAGCAACGTCATGTTGCCCAGTTCGTAGTTGGCCGGGCGCAATTGCCCCCAGTTGACGAGGACCAGACGGTCGAGCTTCATTCGTTGCCCTCCTGCGCCGTTACTTCGGCCTCGACGACTCCGTCTGCGTCGAGGGCGGCGCTGAGCGCGTCGTTGGAGACGATGCCCAGGATGGTCGGGCGGATGGCCAGCAGCGCGTCTTCGTTGGTGATGGAGAACTCGGCTGTGTAGCGGAGCAGCCGATGGCGCTTGAGCTCGGCCAACAGCGCCATCTTGTCACCCATGCTGCTGGGCAGCGGGCGCTTGAGCTGGGTCTGCATGGTCGCCGCGATTTCTTCAAATCCGACCGAGACCTCGCCATCCGCCTCTATCTCGCCGGCATTGAGCTTGTTCTGGTACAGGAACCGCAGGGCCAGCGCCATGGCCACGAAGTCTGGGGAGACCCGTGCGCGAAGTGCTGGCGCCGCTTCGTAGACGTCCTCGCTCAGGCCGTCGACTATGGCGCCCGCCACGTAGAGCCGGTAGAACTGGTTTGTGCTGTCGTGGTGGAGCCGGAACCCCGCGATGTCCAGGTAATCCTCCAGCAGGTTCTCGACTCGACGGGCATCGTCGTAGAGCAGCTGTTCGGTCCGGTCTTCGTCGCGCAGGATGACCCCATAAGCCAGCAGTCGATTCAGGATTTCTCGGAACCGCTCTTGCTTCAGGTTGGCTAGCGCAAGCTGTTCGTTGATGAGACTGGAGATGTTCATTTCTTCAGAGCGATTTCGTAGTCGTTGCCGCTGTAGAACTCGTTCTCCAGTCGGGTTGGGAGCTTCTTGACCACCGGTCAGCGCCACCGTCGCTGCGCGCTGCTTCGACAGCCTGCATGGCTCGAATCAGGTCTCGTGCTGTCGCGGTCGGCATAGCCGAGACGCGGATGGGGTGCTGAAAGACGCGCAAGTCCGCCCGGATGCGTTGGGCGACCTCTTCGTTCGGGATGGAGAAGGCCTCAGCCTCGGCGCGCGCGACGGCTGCGGCAAGGCGCTCCTCGCGAGATGGGCGAGGCCGTATGGACACCGTGACGGCCTTGCGTCGCTGCGTCGCTGTCTTCAACTTGAAGCTCGCAGGGTCCAAGAGACGGACTTCGGCCGGCGCCAAGAACTGGCCGACGTGCGTGAGGAGTCGGTCTTGTTCCTCCTCAGAGGATTCCGCCAGCTTCTGAATCATTGCCAAGTACGCGTGTCGCGTCTGGCCGGAGCGCAGCATCATGGACTGCAGTGCCAGCCCGTTGACCCGCTTCAGGTAGGTGTCCATCGCCCTGAGGAACGCAGGCTGCTTGGACTGACACGCGGCATCGACGATGTCCTCGATGCGATTGAGCAGCCAGTCATACACCGAGGCTCCGGTGTGCTCCTTCACCGCCCAATGGGCGACGTCGCGCAGCTGCTGCTCCATGCGCTTGAACTTGGACTCAGGTACGAGCCGCAGGCTTTCGAGCTTCTGGACGATGGCTTGGCGATTGGAAGTCGGGTTCTCGATGGTGAGCTGCTTCGAGTAGTCACGCCGGAAGCGCTCAAGGAACTCACCGAAGTCTGCCCATTGATTGCGCGCAGACGCCTCCTGCATTAGGTGGCGAACCAGCTCCTGGAAGTAGTCGATGCCGTCCGTCAGGTCCTCGATGACCTTCTCGGCGTACTCATAGGCATCGACGAGGTCGTGGGCGTCGCCACGCTCGGAAAGCGCGGCCTCCAAGGCGTTGCGGCAACCGCGCATGTTTCGCTGTCTGCTGCGGCTCGGTCGGTCCAAGGACCACAGCGCCTCGGCGAACAGCTTCCCAGGGCGGGAGAACCGGAAGGCCGTGACCAGGCCCGTACGGTCTGCGAACTGTTCCAGCCACCCGTCGGTGAGCAGCGCCCGGATGACCATGCTCACAAGGACGTGCGGGTCGTCTGCTTCGGGAGCGCTCAACTCGTCGTCTCCGCCCTCTTCCGCAGCGAAGCTCTGGTAGTCCCGAACGACAGGAAAGAGCAGCTCCCGCAGGGCTTCGCGGGTCAGGTTGTGGGCGTAGTCCGCCGTCGGCCCGTGCAGGCGGTCGAACAATGCACGCAGGCATGCGGCCACGAGCTCGCGCGGCACTGTTTAGCGGACGAAAGAATCGAAGGCGCTCTGCCTCGAAGAACACGGGTTGACCCTCGGAGCTTTTCGCCGTGTAGTCAACGTTTTCGACCTGGGTCAACTTCGCGCTCCCTGCGGCTTTGCTTTTCGGTACCTGTCGTTTGAAGTATTATCGTCATAGCTAATTTAGCACGTAAGATAACAATGTCCAAGCCGGCCCCCGCAACCCAACGCAACAGCGCCTACGTGAGATGGAGGTGTTGCTGCGCTGGGAGGGCGAACTCGACAACGCCAGACTCCGCGAAGTGTTTGGTGTTCAGGCGGTGCAGGCCAGTAGGCTGCTGTCCGCGTTTGTGGCCGCCTACGGCCCCGCCATCACACGCGTCTCCCCGCATGCGCCCGTCACGCCGACAAAGCAGTTCCGACCTCGTCTTGCAGGCAACTCACCAGACGAGTACTTGCGGCTCGTTGACAGCGTCGGTCCGTTGGTTCGGACCTTCGCCGTTGAGGACCTCCGCTTGGACCTTTCACCCGTGTCCTCGACCCTGTTCGCGTTGGCAACGAAGGCCTGCCTAAAGCGTGTCGGCTTGCAGATTCGGTACAGGTCGCTGTCGGAGCCAGATGGTCGCGACCGTCTGGTCTACCCTCATTCGCTGATTAGAGCGGCACGACGCTGGCACGTTCGGGCGTGGTGCACACAGAGAGCGGCCTTCCGAGATTTCGCGCTAGGTCGCATCAGCAAAGGGTCGATAGAAGGGTCTCCGAGCCCGGCCACCAAGGAAGCAGACCAGCACTGGAACGAGATGGCGAAGCTGGAGGTGGTAGCGCATCCCGCCCTTCCCACCGGCCAACTCCAGTTGTTGCAGGACGAGTACTTGGGCGGCGCGACAAGCCGCACTGTTGAAGTTCGCCGCTGTCTGGTGGGCTACACCGTTCAAGACCTACGTCTGGCCACGGATGCTCGCCGGCACATGCCTCCAGAGTTCCAGCTGCTTCTGAAGAACGCGGCTGACTTCAAGGACGACTTTGTCGTTCGCAGCGCCGCCTAGGGGCCTCCTGACCATCGCAGCCGCTTGACGAAGTATGCGAGCTCCGTGAGCTCGTGCACTTCTTCGCTGCTCGCGACGAGCACGAACGCATCGGCATAGAAGCATGCAAAGTTGCTGCACGGCCTGACGCTGCTGGGAAAGCCCCCTGCTCTCGTACCCTTCTGCACGTACGGCGGCTCCTCGGACCTGCCAACTCCCTAGCTGCGCGACCAACCTCAAAGCTGGTGCCGCGCCGAGACGGGTCGAGCGGTCGCCAGTTCTAAAGCAAACCCAGGTCGGCCTGCGCCTGGGCCACCTTTCGAGCGGCCGCCTCAAGCTGTGGGGTGAGGGTCACCAACTGACTAGCTGCACGTTGTCGGAACTGCTGAAGCTCGCCGGGACCAGCCACCAAGGTTCGCTCAAGCGCAATGCGCTTGGCCGCGAACTTCGCGCGCACGGCATCCCGGTCGCTCTGGGAGACGGCCGCTGCAGGGTTGAACTGAAACTGCCGCTCGCAGCTGCGTCTCCAGTCAACGACGGCGCGCGTCAGGCTCTCACCGAACCCTCGAACCTGCATGACTTGGCTCCGGCTGACGTCTGCAGCGGTCTCAATGCCAAACGAGCGCAGCGCCGCCTTGCGGGCCGGACCAACGCCAGGGATATTCGCCCGGTCGATGAAGCAAGTGTTCAGGAACCTCTCCTTCTGCCGCTCCTGGGCGGTGGCATGCAATCGATTCAGCTCGTCTTGTTCGGCGCGAGGCAGGCCCTCGAGCTCGTCTTTCATCTTGGCCAACTCCGCGCGGCGCGCATGAAACCCCTCTGGTCCAGCTTCCTTCTTGGCGCGGGCTACCGGGCGGTCGTACTCCTGCTCGGCGGCGTCCGCGAAGCTCTTTCGGGCTGCACGTTCTTCGTTGCGCTTAGCGGAGCCGGCTCCTCCTGCCATCACCCATCCCGCCCATCCCACCAGCAAGCCAAGGACCCACCCGCCAGGGGCCGCGAAGGCGATGGCCACGGCGATGGCGACCGCTACTAGCCTGTAGAACGTCACCGCGCCTTCCCCAGGAATGCCGGCCGGCAGCGGCTTCGCCGTCACAGTGAAGCTGCCCGGAGTGGGAAGATTGAGGGTCGCCGGCGGTGGCACGGCTTGAATCAGCCCCCAGACCTGAGTCAGGACAAAACCAGACGAGGTCGGCGTGAAGGTGGCACCGAGGTCGACGAAGTAGACGACGCCCTGCTTCTCCAGCGCGCACCAAGGACAGGTGCCCAAATGGTCCGGATAGACGTGCATCGCCGACGAACTGCACTTCTTGAGTCTGCTGCGGACGCTATCGAGGGCAGCCACCCACTGATGTGCCGAGGGTCGAGCCCCTGAGGCTCCTTTCTCGGTGAACGCGAGATGGAACATCGACTCCATCGCATCCGGGAGCATAGACACGGGGATGGAGCGCGGCGGCGGACTGAATCCGCGCGACTGGTTGTCCCGGGCATAGGCATACCGGAAGTGCTTGATGTCGGTCTCAAGCGCATCTCCGACGCCGTTGCGAAGCGGCACGCCGGAGTATGGATGGCGGCCACCAAACAGGACGTGGAATATCAGCAGAGCCAGTCCGAAGTTGTCGTGATTCGTCGTTCGGATGAAGCCGTCGAAGGACGACAGAGACTGCAGCTCTGGGGGCGTGAAGTGCGAGACGCCGACCTCGCACAGGTGTATCGTGCCGCGTGCGTTCACCTGGAACGAGTCGCTGTCGATGAGCACTACCTTGCTGTCGCGCCCGACCATGAAGCTGTTCTGGTTCACGTCGCCAATGACGTGACCATGACTATGGATAGTCTCAAAAGACGCGGCGACGTTCCGCGCCACGTATAGCAGGAAGTCCCAGGCCGCCTTCGGATAGTCCTGCCGGCGGTGTGCCGGGCTGTAGACCATGTGAATGGGGTCCTTGTTGGACACCTTGGGCATCAGAAACCCGATGACTGGACCACCACGGCTGGGGTGTAGCGTCTCCTGTGGCCAAGCGACGTAGTTGAGGAGCTGGGAGTCGGCGGTCGACGCCATGAAACTGAGCTTGGCCTGCTTCTTCCCGTCTGGCGCCTTGTGATACAGCTTGGCAACTTGGTTGGAGAGGGCAGGAGCGTCGAAGACCGAACCTTCGCCACCTTTGCCAAGTTCGCGTCCGATTTCCACTGCGGTACCGCGTGACGTGTACAGCGTTCTCGGCATATCCGGTTCAAGCCCTCCAGAGGGCCAACGCGAGTGTCTTGTCGTCGTCGGTACGCTCGTTGACCGGCTGACTGCCAAGGAACTTGACCAAGAGTCCCTGCAGTTGGTCTTCCTGCTCCGCGGTGGCCTTCGCCATCCCGTTGAAGAAGGGCGAGAAGAACGGCTCGTGCGGCGTATTGGTCGCCATGTTCAGCGCGAGTCGCTGGACGCCGTCAGTGAAAGCTGCAACCTTGAGCGCGCGGTCGGGATAAGACTTCGTAGCCAGCACGGTCACCGCGTCCTCGTCGGTGACGAAGTGAGTCATGTTGGCGTACTCGCCAGACATTGGTACCACGGCGACTTCAAGCCCGGCTCCGGTGTCGACGACAACGCCACCATCGCCCACCTGCAGTACCAGCGTGCCGGTCGACGTAGACAGAACACCCAGCAACGTGCAGGCAAAGTCTCTTGCTTTGAGCCTTTCAATCTCTGCGGCAGCGTAGATTCGCTCTCGAACGGCGAGAACGATGTCGGTGGCAAGGGTGTCTCCGAGCCCGAACTCACCTTGCTTGACCTTCTTCGCGATGAGTGATGCGGCGGCCTCGATAGCCAGCTCCGCGCCCTCGCCTCCTTTGGCAGCACTGCCCGCTCCATCCGCCACGAAGAGCGATAGAAGCGGCTGTCCGTCAGCCAACTGGTCGACCTGGGCCCAGCAGCTGTCTTGGCAAGGCGTTCCGGCATGCGCGTGGGAGGTGCCTACCTCGGAGGCGTAGACAAGTCGCCAAGTCACACCGAAGCCCAGCCCTTCGGAGCCTCAAGAGGAACTTCGGTACCTGGGGTCGAGCGCGACACCGAGCGCAGAGAGCTCGAGAGCCTGAAGAGCTCGCGGAACTTCAGACCCTGCAGGGATAGCGGCTCGCGCGTGCTGATTTTCCGCAGGGTATCCATGTCAGCGCCCTGAACGCCAATGGCGAAGAATGCGAACTTCTTCGAAGCTTCGCCTTCGCGGATGGCTTCCGCAGCCGTCGTCCAAGCGTCGGTCGGCTTGCCATCTGTGATGAGGAACACCCAGGGGCGGTAGTAGGAGACGCCATTGGCGCGGTAGTCGCGCTTGCGGTCTTCCACCATGGCGAGGGCCTGCAGAATTGCGGCCCCAGTCGGGGTGTCACCTTGGCACTGCAGTGTCGATGGGTAGAACGTAGACGCGCTCGTGAAGGGAATTTCTACCTTGACTGGACCGAACGTCACGATTCCAACCTCGACACGCTTCATCGCTAAGGCGTCCGCAGAAAGTTCGTCGCGGAACGTGGCGAGACCAGCGTTCAGCTCGTCCATTGGGCGCCCATTCATCGAACCTGAGACATCAAGGAGCAGGACGCACGGGCAGCGCGGCTCCGGATTGCTGGCGAAGTCGTTGGTCTCGAAGGAAATCTGTTCGCTCACGGACTCTCCCTAGTAAGTACGGGGTGTTGCTGAAAGTTTATCGGTGCAGCTCACTGCAAAGATGCTGCACTGTCTAGCAGTGACTTGAGAGCGGTTCTACTCCTCTACATGGGTGTCGTCCGCTTGCCTCGCCGGTAGTCCCACGGTGGAGTGGGCGATGGGTCACGCCAGAGCCCGATGCGATGCTGTTTCGCATCGGTCTGCGCCTCGGCGTATAGCTGGCGGTCCAGGGGCCGCTGCTCCTTGGCGTAGTTGGCGAAGTGCCAAGCTAATCCTGACGAAATCTGGGCGAGGTTGATATCTCTGCCCTCGACGAGCACCTTACCGACCAACCGGCCGTAGCGGTCTCGTTTGTGCCACTCGACGGCGACTTGCCGACGGTACGCTATGGCGGACAACCCTTCCTTGGAGCGGTGCCCGAAGGGCTGCCCCTTTTCAGGAGCGTCGATACCCGAGAGTCGAATCCTGTGCTGGACCTGCTCCGCATCCAGAACGGTCAAGGTGTCGCCGTCTTGAATACCGACAACCACGCCCACTAGGGTGCTTGCGAACGACGGGCCTGCGGCGACAAGAAAGAGCGCCGCGCAGATGCTTCGCGCCGCGGCACCGAACCCGTTCCAGCGACGACAAACGGTTGCGCTAGTCATCTCTCAGCGGCCTCCGAACAGCTTCTTGAGAATGTCCCAAACACTGAAGGTGGTACGTGAATACACCCGGTTGTATGCGGCCCGTTTTGGGTTGGTCAGCCAACCCCAGCCCCGAGGCGCTTTGAAGCCCAGGCTGTGGCGGACAAACCTCGCCGAAGAAGTGCGTGCGGCAATCACCTTCTTCAGCGATGGCTTGCGCATTCCGAACTTCATTGCGGCCTCCTTCTGATTTGTTCTTGCCTTCTACCAACTACTGCGGAGCAACCTCACCACGGATGATGCCAAATGCTGAGATGCGGAGCAGTTCGACCTTGTTCGCCAATGCTCCGTATGAGCCTTGGAGGAGGCGCTAGCCCACCGTAGCTTTGGAATGAGATTCGAGGCATTCGATGTACGAATCGTCGATTGCTTCAAAGGAGTTTGGCGCGAGCCATGCGGCACCCCCAGCCGCGAGCGCACTCGAATACCCCCAAGACGCCACTCGTCGACATACTGCGGCGTCGCCAACCAGCCCGGCCTGAGCTCCAAGCTCTGCAATGTCGTCTGCACGGAAACTGAGCCGAGCCAGCCACCTCTCAAGGTGCTGCTTTCCCGCCAACGTGTCGGACTTGCTACGGTTGCAGCTGGGGTGGGCGAGCACAAAGTTATGCGCAAGGTCGCGCGGGTACTGAGAGAAGGGAATGAAGTGGTCAACGTTGGCTGAGGTCAGACTCCCTCTGCAATAGAAGCAGTGCGCACCGTCAAGACGTCGCAATCCTTCAGCCATCGTCGAAAGTGACTGCCTCGAAGTCGAGAACAAGAACTCTTCGAGGTCATCGGCTTCGCCAAGCATGCTGTGGTTGCGGCGATTGCCCTTGACATGCGCCAACCAGTGCGCACGTGCGAGTTGCTGAATGAGTGGCTGGAAGCGACGCAGGCAGTACATGACCCCGGGCTTCAGGCGCACCCTTCCCGGCGCAGGACGGTCATACAAGAACTCGTCGGTGGCTCCCCGAAGTTCTGGAGGTGGGTCAGCGGCAGGGCGGACACAGTGTGCGTCACTTTACTGAGGAGGGCTGGGTATGAGGAATGCCGGGCTGCGACTTGTGGAGAAGTAGCAGAAACCCGTGCTCGAAACTCCCCGATAGCCGAGATGACCGCAGCTTGTGGCCCGTTGTTCTGCACCAGCACACGGCTCCGAACCTACCCGTCCCTGACCGTAGGGAGTGACGTGCCTCCAGTAGAGGTCAAGGAATCGTTCTCCCAACTGCCTTGTCAGAAGCACGAGCTCGGAGCCATCGTCCCGTCCAAGCTCTACGGCAAGGTCAGCCAGCGCAATGAGCAGTGCGAACTTGTACGTGGCCGTGAAATCCCCCTCTGCAAACAAGCGTTGCAGCTTGGCGAGGAAAGCCAGCTGCGCATCAGCTGACGGAGGCGAAGTCGCCGTCACGATTCACTCTTGGTCCAGTAGTCCGCCTTCTCCGGAATCACCCAGCGCACGCCACCGCGCGGGTCTACACGGTCTCCCCTGTACCGAGGAATCAGGTGGATATGGAGGTGGAGGACCGTTTGACCGGCAGCGACGCCGTCGTTGATGCCAATGTTGAATGCATCCGGTGCGTGCTTGCGTGTCACCTCGTCCCTCGCCCTGTCCAGCAAAGAAAGAAGTCCAAGTCGCTCCGCTTCCGTGGCGTCGAAGAAGGAGGCAACGTGCCTCTTGGGGATGACAAGGCTGTGCCCGGCGGATACCGGGAAGCCGTCGAGTATCCAAACCGCGTGGTCATTCTCGGCGCAGACGCGCTCACGAGGAAGCGTGCAGAAGACGCACTGGCTCTTCGTGCTCATGCGACAACCTTACGAAACCGGGCGCGATAGTCAATCGGCTCAAGATTGAGCTGCCGGGAAACATCACCGCGCAGCATGTACAGGGCTGGCGATTGTCGAAACTGGAAAACTCGGTAGAGGAAGAACGCCTCGCCGGCCTCCTTCGAGAACTCGAGCTCGTTGCGGCTGATGATGAAGGATGAGGCGTGCGTTCCGTTGGTCGTTTTGACCTCGATGTACCGGGGCTGGCTAGGTGCGTCATAGGACAGGATGTCGTAGCCGGCCCCATCTCCTAGCCGGTCGGACACCCACTCAAGGCGTTCAAACAGTTCGCCCATGCGAGCATCGACCAGCCGCTTGTGCTCGAAGTCGATGACCCACTCCTCGCCGGCGCGCCCGAGCTTCCTGTTGACCTCGTCACGGCTGGCGAAATCCACATTTCTCGGCAGGCGTACGCGCGGTCCGGCGAGTTCGACGGCTGCGACCGTCTCAATCGGCGGCGGGTCTACGACCACGGCGCGGTAGGTCCTCTCGGCAGGAGGCTTGACCTCTTCCAACGAATCGACCAGTCTGCCGACAAGCTCCGCGTTGCCGAGGACGAACGACTGCACGGCCTTACGTAGAAGTAGCTGTGCATTGCTTCGAGGCTTGTACCCCGAGATGTAGGGTAGCCCCAATCCAAGCAGCACAGCACTGATGTTCTGGTGCTTAAGTTCGACGGACGCCTTGCTTCGGCCTCGAAGACTCTGTCGCAGTGCCGCATTGAAATCGGTCTTCTTGTAGGTCTCCTGGTTCGCCTCGAGGCGAAGCATCTCGAAGTACGCCGCGACGGTCGCCTCGACCTCCTCGGCAGACCAGTCCTCGCCGATGCGCACGACCTCGAAGCCCAGACTCTGAAGCTTCGGGACGACCGTGGCTTCACCACCAGAGAAGTCTTCAGCCTTCAGTGGACCATCCTGAGGAAACTGGTGGCCGTACGCTGCTCCGACGATAGCCTTGGAGTCACAGAGTTCACCGGTCCTCGGGTCTCGCACCAAAAAATCTCGCGACTTGCCGAAGCCGTAGCGCTCAAGGAACGCCGTTCGCCCGGTCGCCACGAACTCGTCCAGTGCCGCTTGCACCGCTGCCGGACTTTGGAGGTGGGACAGACTCTTAGCCAACTTGTCCTCTCAAGCGGCACCTTCCGCAAGCTCCCCAGGCGCGCCTGGGTCGCAGCTGCTGTCTTTCTTGAGTCCGTCTCATGTGCGCTTAGGTGTCGAGTCCCCAGCTGGATACTTCACTGCGTTTGAGGCCAACTTCGATGCCACCGCTTCATTGAGGTCGACACCCAGAACCGAAGACAACCTGACTAGGAAGAGTAGGACGTCTGCCAACTCGTCCCGTACCGGGCGAGCGGTCTTCGGGTCCTGTCCGACTGCCTTGGACTGCTCTTCGGTCAACCATTGAAATATCTCGACGAGCTCTCCGACCTCACCAGTGAGCGCCATCGCCAAGTTCTTCGGTGAGTGGTACTGGTTCCAGTTCCGCTCGTCGGCAAACTTCTGCAAGGCCGCCTCCAGTGCCGCCACGTCGATGAAGCGAGTCTCGTCATTCATGGCGGTCATTCAAGTCGGCTCTGGAAGAACTTGCGGGTGCCTTCGTCCATGAAGTGTACGTAGCACCCCTTGATGCCACGAGTGAAGAGCACGCGATAGGTGTTCTTCACCAAGTCCACGAAGCGGTCCCCGCTCTTCTTGACGACCGAGTCGAAGGAATGCTTCTTATCACCCACCCAGATATTCTTCTCCCAGTCGTACCGCAGGTCCGGTCCGAAGATGATGCCGACGTAGTCGAACTCGAAACCCTGTGCGGTGTAGACGCAACCCACCTGTTCCAGACCGCCTGGGTCCGACGCCCAGAAGTTGGACTTTGGGATGCCCGCACCGAGATGTCCTGCGTCCGGCTTGGCGTTCCAAGGCATGGCCCAAGTACCGACTTGGACGTCCTTGACCAGGCTGCCGTCGCCGTTCGGGTTAGACCAGGGCCAGCAAAAGCCTGCCACCAGTCGCGCGCTGCCTTCGGCTGCCTTCTGGCGGATGGCATGCTCGAGTTCTTGGACCGAGTCCATCACTCTGAACTCGTAGACGTCCTCACGCTTCCAGAGCACGTTTGCCGTCCGGCGAATGTCCAGCGTGTTGTCGACCCAGTTGATGAAGCCATCGGAACCACTACAGCGGAACTGAGCGTCGAGCTCGTACTCGAGCAGCTTTGCTCCGGCGCGCTTGGCCGCCTCACGGATGAGGTCCGAGCTGCCAACTTCGCCCTGGCCGAACAATCTGCCGGTCATCAATGAAGAAGACGCTGACCCGCGCGATGTGCACGAGCTCGTCAACTTGGGGCAGTCCTGACCAGTCGCTCGCCTTCGTGAAGCGGTCCTTGCTGCTTTCACGTATGCGATGCGCCTCGTCCAGAACCAAAGCGTCGAACTGGTTCGGAGGCAACTCACCCTTCTTGTTGACGTTGAAGTAGCCAAACTGAGCTGCTGCCCGAGTGCCGACCACTCTTCGCATGTTCTCGGTAAATGCCTTTGAGCCGGTGAGGTGCATTGTCTTCAGGCCCTCGCCCGAGAGCCGACCGAGCAGATGCAGCGCGATGACCGACTTCCCAGTGCCCGGGCCGCCGTGGACCAGAACTACCGTCTTCTTCAGCTTAGACGCCTTGGCGCCTTCCCTTACCTCAGCCAGCACCTTGGCAAAGACAACCTGTTGGCTGTCCAGCAACACATAAGCCTTCTGGTCCTGCACGACCTTTGCCGTGTGCTCCAGGAGCTTCTTGCTCGGCGCGAACTTGCTTTTGAGGACCTTTTCCAGGACGGCCTCACCGCGTCCCGCCCGGAGGTGGTCCCCATAAAGGTGATGAGGTCATCCTGCTTGTCGCCTGTGAAGGCCGGGTACTGCTTCAGCACTGTAGAGTGCCGTGAAGCAAAGATTTCGTTCTCGGGGCTGTAGGAGAGGTTGTGCAGGAACGCGCAGGACCGTAGGCCGACCTCGCCTCGCACGAAGACCGAGTGCATGTCCCGCAGGTACTCCTCGTACTGCCCCACCTGTCGAGAGGGGTGCAGGATGTCCTTCTTGCTGCCCGCCACCCATGTCGTCACACAGTCTTCGGCGTTCGACTCCTCGACGTCGCTCCACTGCTTGAGCTCGACGATGACGGAGTAAGGCTGCCCGCCGTCGTCATGTCCGGTGACCATGCAGTCCAGTCGCCGGCTCGACAGGGGCAACTGGTACTCGAGCAAGACGCCATGGTCGAGGAAGTCCCCCTGCTGTAGGGTGAAGGCCATCCGGAAGAGGAGTTCTGCCAAGACTGCACCTCTTGGAGGGATGGCTTGTAGTGGAAGGCGTCGAGAAAGGCTCGCTCCAACTTGCTGGCGATGCCGTTCCTCGTGGCGTCGGAGATGAAGTCTTTGGATGTTCCGGTGTAGAGCTGCATGAGTCCGGGAGGCGTGCGCTACTCGACACGCGCGACGATAACCGGCGGAACCGGCTGTCAAAGCCGAACACCTCGAACGCCGACCGTATGTGGCTCGCATGTGGCCCTGCGAGTTCGCCAGGAGCCAAGACATGGCCGTTGGCTCCCGGTAGGTTCCACGCTACGGCTCTCATCGCGATGACGTCCGCCGAGTGCGATGACTTCTTGCCCTTCTCCTTGAAGGACACAAAGGCTTCGAACAAGCGCACATCTCGCCTCAGCCCAGAGTCCAGCATTCCACGAAGAAGGTACGCAGCTGCGACAGTAACACGGCAGCCTAGGCCAGCGTACCAGTATCGGTGCCCTTTCTCGTCCTTCTCCATCGAGCGACCGGCCGGGTTGCCCGCAGAAGTAAAGGCGACGCTGAGTGGAGCCTCTATGACGAGATTCATGGGACGAGCGACCTCACTGCCCAGCTTGGCCAGCTCTGCCTTGAGTTCACTGAAGGTGAGTTCCCTCGGCTCTCCGTCGTGCACAAGTAGACCTCCGGTCTTCCCTTCACGCGCGAAGCCCACATCGACGAAGACCCAGGTCCCACTGTCGCGGACGAGGTCACCGATGGAGCCGGCTCGAAGATGTGGCATCTCCTCGTCTCGACTCGATGCGACGGCGCTCAGGCGACCGTCCTCACATGGATGTGCACGAAGCCCGAGGGGTCCGTGACCTCCTTGACCTCCACGTAGCTCTGCTTGCGGACCAGTTCGCTCAGCTTTGTGAAGCCATAGTTGCGTGCATCGAACGAGGCGTTGTTCTTGCCGATGAAGGACCCAACCGCTGACAGGGTCGCCCATCCACTGTCACGGGCGGTCTCCTTAATGGCGTGGGTCAGCAACTCCTTCAGGTCAGGAATGTTGGCCACTTGCAGGGGAACTGCCGCCTCGGCGGGTCGCTTGAGGACCTCGAGGAAGATGAATCGGTCGCAGGCGGCGATGAATGCCTCCGGCGCCTTGCGTTCGCCAAGCCCTACGACCATCTTGCCCGCTTCTCTGAGCACGGTCGCTAGCCGAGTGAAGTCACTGTCACTCGAGACTATGCAGAAGCCGTCGACGTTACCCGCATACAGCAGGTCCATCGCGTCGATGATGAACGCCGAGTCAGTCGAGTTCTTGCCCTTCGTGTAGGCAAACTGCTGCATCGGCTGGATGGCAAGCTTGTGGAGTTGCTCCTTCCAGCCAACAAGGTTCTGAGTGGTCCAGTCACCATACGCTCGCTTGACGGTTGCCGTGCCGTACTTGGCGACTTCCTCCAGCAGTTCCTTGGCCACCGAGGCAGAGGCGTTGTCTGCATCAATCAGCACCGCCATTCGGGTCGTCTCAGTGCTTGCCATTCCCTTGCCCTCCTCTTCTGTTCCTCGGTTCGAAGCTGCGTGCCAAGAGCAGACTAGGCCTCACCTGACCAAGAACCGCTTCCGAATGGCTGTCGCCTGGAAGCCTGCACAGAGCAGCATGGCACTCAGACTTCGCGCAGGGGGTAGCCCAGGGCCCGCAAGCCCTTCAGTTTGCGGTCGTTCCGGGAGGGAACTCATCCGGGCGGGCCCAGCCGAGCATCTCTCCCAGTGTGCTGAACTGTACCCACGGAAGTCGCCATCCAGGGTCCCGTGCGGCCAGAGCCGGCTCCGCTCGTCTGAACACGCCGTGAGCTGATGTAGGTGGATTGGCTGCGATTGGTGTTTGGCTTTTCGGTCTTTGTCTATCAGCCCCCGCAGGGGCCGCCGGAGGTCCCCCGGTTGGGACCTGTACTCAGGTTTCAACCCTCATGCGGCCTGGGCCTGCGGCTGCAGCGTGCCGAAGTAGATCATGTCCGGCGTGCGCCCGTCGTGGCTTTGGTGCGGCCTGCGGCTGTTGTAGAAGTCCAGGTAGGTGGCCAGGCCCTGGCGCGCCGCGCTGACGCTGTCGTAGGCCTTGAGGTACACCTCCTCGTACTTCACGCTGCGCCACAGCCGCTCGACGAACACGTTGTCCCGCCAGCAGCCCCGGCCGTCCATGCTCTGGCGAGCGCCGATGCGTGCCACCTCGGCCACGAACTCCGCACCGCTGAACTGGCTGCCCTGGTCGGTGTTGACGATCTCCGGCGCACCCCAGCGGGCCACCGCCTCGCGCAGCGCCTCCACGCAGAAGTCCGCCTCCATCGTGATCGACACCCGGTGGGCCAGCACCCGGCGGCTGGCCCAGTCCAGCACCGCCACCGGTACACCCAGCCGCGTGCCATCGGGATGTAGGTGATGTCCAGCGCCCAGACCGGGTTGGCCCGCTCGATGGCCAGCCCGCGCAGCGCGTACGGGAAGACCGCGTGCGCCGGGTGCTTCCTGCTCGTGTTGGGCTTGCGGTACAGCGCCTGGATGCCCATGCGCCGCATCAGCGTGCCCACGTGCCGCCGTCCGACCTCCACGCCCTGCAGGCGCAGCAGGTCTCGCAGCATGCGGCTGCCGGCGTACGGGTGATCCAGGTGAAGGCGGTCGATGCGCCGCATGAGCGCCAGTTCCGCCTCCGGGATCGGCGCGGGCTGGTAGTACACCGTGCCGCGGCTGATGCCCAGCAACTCGGCCTGACGCTTGACCGGCAGACGGTGATCGCGATCGATCATCGCTTTACGCTCAGCAACCCGGCCTTGCTGAGCGCGCCTTCCAAAAATCGTTCTCCAGGGCCAGCTGGCCAATCTTGGCGTGCAGCGCCTTGAGGTCCACCGGCGGCGCCGCGGCCACCGCCGGCGCGCCGAACACCCCGGCCGCGCGCTCGATCAGCTGCCGCCGCCACTCCGTGACCTGATGCGGGTGAACGTCGTGCTTGTGCGCGATCTCGGCAATCGTCTTGCCGTCGGCCAAGGCCTCCAGCGCCACCTTGGCCTTGAACGCCGCTGAGTGGTTGCGGCGTGGTCTCCTGCTCATGCTTCATGCTCCTTCGTCTCAGGCTCTATCCTCGCCCATCGGAGCAGCTTTTCCACCTTACGCCGTGCTCAGATTTGCGCGGCCGGCTCTGCCGCCCAAATTCGCCGCTCCACCTCACCGCCGCCCCACAGTACATAGTCAAAGACTTGAAGCGGCGTTCGTGCTCCGTCTTCCGTGCGCGCCTCCCACAACTGTTCGGCATGAAGCCGAACCTTCAGGTCCCGGGACTGCTGAGTCTGAAACAAGCCCAGTTGAGCGTTCGCACGCTTGCCGACCCGACGTAGGCTCCGACACCGACCCACCAAATGACCTTGGCGTGCAGGAAGTCGGGGACGAGATTGCAGACGAGATTGAGGTTCTTCTTGTCGAGGAACCACTTCAGCACGGCTGGCGATACCGGCACGGAGTAGTCGTACCGACCATGGAACGTGAGTGGCTTGGCGTTCGCCGCGCAGCTCTCCAGGAGCTGCATATTGGTGCCGTCGGCGTAACCAATGGCGGCCTTGACCTCCGCATACTCAGAAGTGCGACGTGAGGTGAGGTTCTGGAGTAGTCGCTTGTTTATCAGTCCGGCTATCAGGACCAAGTCTCGTTCTCCTGCCTATGGCAAGTATTCCTCGGGCTAGGTATGGGCCACCTCATGTCTTGCAGGCCAACTCAATCCATCTTCGGCGCCACACTCGTGAAGCTCTGCCAGCCGGGGGCCGAGCGTCGCGACTGGTCGACGCCTCAGCCAGCTCCAGCGACGCCCTTGGCCAAGAGCGATTCTGTAAAGAGCTTTTGGTGACGAAGGATTCCCTCAATGTAGCCCCGCACCGGCATCTGTGGAGAGACTGACTCAGCGATGCCTGTACCGGTAAGACTACATCTCCCGGCAGTCTGCGCATCAAGAAGGTCTAGGCGCGAGCCGTCGCGGCGACGCGGTTAGCGGGGACCTGCGACTTGGCACTACGAGCCCCTCCTCGGCGGTGGGCGAGAGCTCTTCAGGCTCCAACATGCCGCTCACGCGCGCTGTTACGCCTATCGCTCGGTAGCTTCGAAAGGTCGGGCTACAAGAATCGGACGTTGCAGCGCACCGGATTAACCAAGTCTATCTGCACTACCAACTTCCAGTTCCAATGCACGTTTCGCACTCAACCGTACGCGTGGAAAGTGCTCAATGCTCAATGCAAATGGCCCATGTGCCAGGGCGCGCTTTCGGGTCACCGAGCCGTTGGCCGTAGTCGGAAGGACTGACTGCGTGGTCGCACAGACTCCCTGGGACAGCCCCCTCGCACGCCGTTGCCGTTGAAGACGTGGTTCGAGCTAAAGGTAGCTTGTCAGCCGGCTCGGAGCGTCAACCTGCAGTTCCTTGTAGGTTACTTGCTAGCAACTCGCGATGGCGGCACGTGCGCATCCCTAACTGATAGGGTTGGAAGACATGCTCGAGGCTTGACGAAGCATGCGATTGCGCGAAAAGTGGTGCTAACGCGTCCGAAGCTAGTACTCAGCCGGACGACACAGCGGGCAGTTCGCTCCGCAAGATGCAGCAGGGGGCAGTTTGATGAAGCATCTGATGCTCGGGGCG
The DNA here is from genome assembly GCA_007994965.1 of Piscinibacter aquaticus. Classification (GTDB taxonomy): domain Bacteria; phylum Pseudomonadota; class Gammaproteobacteria; order Burkholderiales; family Burkholderiaceae_C; genus Piscinibacter; species Piscinibacter aquaticus. The sequence continues at coordinate 1,842,648 of VOPW01000001.1, forward strand.
CTCTTGTCGCTCTGTTGCGCTGACGCCCTTGCGCAGCGCCTAGCGAATACAGCTTATCCACTCCCCCTGCGGCACCAGTGAAGCCTTAGCAGCTCCGTGCGTGCACACGCCGCGTGAGCCGGGAGGCGGCTCAGAGACTGCATACCGCGCTGCAGCTGGCGAGCCGGATTGGACAGAGCTTTCGGCAACGAGAGGATTCGGTCTCGCCCTCTCGGGAGGAGGTTCAAAGGCCTCCGCCTTTGCCATGGGCGTGCTCGCCGGCCTAAACGACGCTGGCATGCTTGTCGGCCGCGCCCAGAGTGAGCCGGACCAGAAGAAGACTCCGAGGGTTGAAATCATCAGCAGCGTCTCGGGAGGGGGCTATAGCGCCTACTGGCTCTTCAGCCAACTAGCGCACTTTGAGCGGTCTGGTGAGAGTTCCATTGACCGGTACCTAAACGCGATGTTTCTCGACTGCCTTACGGCGCAGCGCGAGGGAACGGAGCCGTACTTCTCGGACGTGGTCAAAGCGGCGCTTGAAAGAGGGTTCCGTTGCGATTCGAGCAGACGGTACGCACTCAAACCTATCGACCTGCCTACGTCCGTGGGCCCCTTGGCGATGTTCAAACCACAGAACAGATTTCAGTTCCATCTGCGCTGCGGTCAGGACATCTTGCAGCCCGGGGAGTGCTCGGCTTACACGACGACAGAGGAGCGCGCTTCTACCCTCTCTGCCCACTCTCAGCTTCTCGTATCGACACTTGGTCTAGCAGTACCGCATCACTTTGCCAATTCGCTCTTCGATTGGGGAGTGAATCTCGCCCCATCGCGGAAGGCATACCGAGACGGTATGGGCCTGACCTACGGCGCAGTGCCCACTCAGGATTACGCGGTCAGAGTCTTGGAGACTGACAAGAATGGCAAGCCAACCCTCCGGATGGATGTCGCGTGCCCCTCGAAAGAAGAGTCACCCGATACAGCTCTGATGCTCAGAGGATGCTTCCGCAACACTGAAGGACGACCAGAACCAGACGCGTTGAAGTTCTCCGAACTTGCGGCACTCTGGAGCAGAGGCCGCAACGGTCAAGGACCGCATTCTCCGTTTTGGGTAATCCAATCAACCGCAGCAGGATACAGAGGCATCAGCGGAGTCTTCTCGTACGCCTTCCGCGATGTCCCGAATGACACTTTTGAGTTCACACCGCTCGGCTTTGGCTCGCGACGGTTTGGCTTTGTGAAGGGCCATCTTGAGGGTTTTGACGCGTTGGAAGCCACCACGTCGGCTGCCGCGTTCTTGGATTCTGCGCAATCCAGTCTGGGAAACAGGTTAGCTCGCCCCGCACTCAATTCAGCACAGTACTTGCTTAACGCCAACTGGGGTACGGACATCCCGAACTACTCTGTCGGCGACGGGCGGCGAAGACTGCATCAGGCGCTGCCGTTCCCTCTCAACACGGTTGACTCGTTAGCAGAATCACTATTTGCCGGCACCTCGGAAAAGCGAGACCGAATCCGTTCGACATGGATTCGATTACTTGACGGTGGGAACGCCGATAACACAGGACTTTTCGCCCTACTTCGGAGGGGAGTGCGTGCAGCAGTACTCTCGGATGCTGCGCATGACGCTCGGGTGTTTGACGATTTGTGTGTCCTGAGACTGCAGCTCCTGGCGAGCGAAACTGAGGTTGCCGGCGCGCCAAATCCCAATCCTCTCTACCTTCATGTGCCGGCATTAACTAAGTTTGGTGAGCATTGTCTGCAACACACGGAGAAGGAGCGCGGATACTCCTTCTGGGAGGAGTGGCCTACGAACTCATCGGCCTTGCTCGCTTGTATATCGAAAAGCAGGGATGATACCGACTGCCAGTTCGACGACAAGACGGTGATGCGAATCGTGGTTCTCAAGCCTCACCTGAATCTTCAGCACGCCTATAACGAGGCCTTTGGAGAAAGCAAGGCATTACCAGCGCGAGTCATTCGTCGGTGCCAGTATCAGGGGCGGCTGTTCACGGAGACTTCTAATCCGGATACTCCACCGCCGCTTTGCGACGAAAAGTGTGCGGCGATAGAACTACCCTGTGAGGTGGCCTACTATTATCGGAGAGATGGTGACGTTCATTCCCTGAAAAGGTAGATACTGCTGTCTTTCCCCAGCACAGCACTGTTCTGGTTACTGCCAATTCAAGCGGGACTCTGTTTGCAGCCTATCGAGATTTGGCACGAGCGATTACGGCCGGTAGCGTAACCGCCATTCGAGCTGCCGTTGATGAGACCTCGGCGAAGTGGCTTGAGCTGGCCAAGGAACAAACGAACACCATTCCCTGGAAGGACTTGCCAGCTCAATGGCGCGCCAGGCTCGCATTTTGAGGCTCAGTGAAGAGGCCTTGTTCAGAGAAATCGCCGAGACCTGGGCTACTCCGGGGATGCGATAGCAGGGAGGCTGACAATGTTGAGGTTGTGGACGACACCGCTTCTCCTGCTCCTCGGGACGGGATTTTCGAACTTTGCACTGCCGTCTGATTCGCCTAGCTGGCCGTTCCCTGTACCCAAGGCGAACATTGAGTCGATGTGCAACTCCTCTTGCACGGAGAAAGACGCGAGGCTCGCTACAAGCCTTGCCCTGCAGTTCTGTCGACAGGTCTCCAACTTCTACGAGAGAAGGGGGCGCACGGCGGACAGCTCATCGTTCATGCTGGGCGCCTTCGGTGTTCTGTCAGGCAGCGTCTTCGGGGTGACTGCTGGTGGGTCTGCTGCGAAGGCGTGGTCGGGCCTATCCGGTGCAACCAACGCGCTACAAACCAAGCTGGACGGGTCAGCTTCCGGTTCCACGGCTTTCACCACCCTAGCCAGCCGAGTCGCTGCGAAGGCTGAAGCGGGTGCCACCAAGTTTGGGCTGCTCATGGCCGAGCCCAACCCCAACTATCCAGCGATAGTCCAAGAGGCACAGAACACAGCGGCTGCTTGTTCGATGGTTACGGAGGCTCCAAGGAGCAACGGGGATAGTCGCCCGCCTCCCCCGCAAGCCCGACGTCGGCCGAGCAAGAGAAACAGCCTGCTGAGGAAGACAAGACCGAGAAGAATCAATCTGCGAACACTGGTAAGCCTGCGTCGAAGCCCTCCGGTGGCTTCAGCGGCGAACCTCAGGCGAACTCGACGGCGCAGCCTGCGGCTTCCACGACCCCCGAAACCAAGACGCCGAAGGATGACGGAAAGCTTGGAACCGCTATTCCGGCCATCCGCGGAAAAGACTCTCTCGCATTGATAGAGCTGAAGCAGAAGGCGATTGCATCGCGAGTAGCGGCTGCCAGAGCCGCTGCCGAAGCAGCGCGTGTTGCTGCGCAGGCGGAAGCCGACGCAAGAGAAGCAGCTGCCGCTGAAGCAGCGGAAGGCTCGACTCGGTAAATCGGAGGAAGTTCAGGGCCGAAGGCAGTCAACTACCGCCCGAGCGGCGCGATTCGCTAAGCCTGCCTCCGATTTCCGGGCACATCTCTCATCTCTATGGCGTGTATGGCGGCTGGTGGTTACGCCCCACCGGTTGTTGCGTCGAACACGAATGACTAGGCAGTGCGTCCTGAGCAAAGTTGGAAGCGTTAGTTCATGGTCGTCGGCATCGCGACTCTCATACATGTACTAGGCCAATTTCATATTCAGCTCAGAGCAGTCGACAGGCCCCGCACCAGACGCTAACGGACAGAACTCGGACCCGTAGCGCTGCGGGACGACGCGGTACTGCAGCGAGATGGAACTGGTCGCGCCTGTAGTCCCGCCGTGCAACATCTTTGAGGGGTTCCTCTATGGCCCGGGGCACCCAAGACCCCGGCCACCAAGCGTCGACGAATCCACCCAGGGTGCGGCCGCGACACAGGGGGGTGCCGATAGTGCTGGAGTTGCTGCCCTTCTTGACCACCACTCGCTGACGCGCGACCGGTTGCCGCCGAATCCGGGAACACTGATTGAACCCGGACACTGTCACCACCTTCTAGGTGTCTGCCAGTATGAGGAAGGCCCAGAAGCGCCACTCGGGATGCGCCATTCCGAGCACAAAGCGCTGGAACGGGAAGTCCTGCAGGTACGTGAGCATCCCACTGACCTAGCCGGCCCTCTTGCCCTCAAAGGCATAGGAGTCACTCGAATCGAAGGACTTGGCCTTACCGCGATGATGTCGACCTGGTCGGCAGTCTCATTCAGGATGTCGACGCGGACCAGGAGTGGGCCGTGCGCAATGGCGGCCTTGTACAAGGTCACGGTGTGCTGCTCAAGTAGGTCAGCCGTCTAAGCCAGGGCCTTCGCGTCGCCGACCGCCATCACGTCGACCCCGCACGGGTGCATCCGCTTGGCGAACTCGCCGACCGGAATCCCCCTTCGCGAGCGCAGTGAGGGAGTCGTGGTCGAGTTTGGTGTTGGTGGACTGCCGGGGCTCGCCCGTGTAGTACAGCTTAGTCGGGTTTTCGAGTGCGAGGGTTAGGCGCGACTTGGCGAGGTTACGGGGAGAGGCCAATGTCTGCTGCCGGGCGGAACTGGGGCCGCACACGCATTCGCGTCATCGGCGCGACATCCCCCAGCCAAGGCCAATCGACTACTCCTGGGCGGGATGGGCCGCGCTCGACCCATCGGCCCAGAGCCTTCGCCAGCGGCCTCGAATAGTATGGCCGTATTGCAGAAATCAGATTACACTGGCTACACTAATTAATATCACATTTTTTGAAATTATACATCAAAGCCGTCTCCTAATGGGTGAAGTATTGGTGAACTGTTCGACTTGTCATTGGCATTAGTCAAATTCACGGGATATTCGTGAACATTGTTGATGATGCTGCGCCCGCATAGCGAACCATTATCGCCAGCGGCCAAATTGGGCCGAATATGTGCACTCCAAAATGCCTAAGAGGAGTGCACCCATGGCCAAACGCCAAACCGCGACACGGACCATTTCGAATGCCGGTCGCCTGCGGGTCCTGAGGGTCGTCGCCGCCATCAAGGCGATTGGCACGGCCCCCACCGAGTCGTCGGTCGAAGCCGACGGCCTCATCGACCTGGAGTACGACCCGACCATCGAGCGCTTCGAAGTCCAGCCAGTGACGGTTGCGGTGACAGTCGATGGCAGGACCGTCAACTACACCCCCGACGTCCGCTACGTCCGCCGAACCGGCGTCATAGGGTTCCGCGAGTTCAAGGGGTCCATGGAGGACCTCGACACCGACACCGCCCGCAAGCTGAAGGCTGCCAACGAGCGTTTCCTGCGCGACGGCTACGAGTTCTCCGTCATGGATGCGGCGCAGCTGCGAGTGGGCTGCCGCATGGACAACCTGCGCCTGCTGCACCGCTACGCCCGGTGGCCGGCGCCGGCAACGCTGCGCGCGCAGGTGCTCGACGCGCTTGAGGCCCGGCCGCGCCAGACTCTGGGCGAGCTGCGCTCGTTGGTCGGCAACGCCCACCTCGGTGGCCTGTACAGGATGCTCTGGGACCGGCAGGTCGGCGTCGACCTGCTGAGCGAGCCGCTGTCGGCGTGGACGCCGGTGTGGAGGGTCGCCGCATGAGAGCATCCCTGCTGTCGTTTGTCCGGGGCGCGAAATACAGCCTGAATGGCCAGATGGTCGAAGTCGAGAGCGTCGACGTCAAGGAAGGCACGGCCATCCTCAAGGCCCAGTACCCCAGCAAGGCGTCGCTGCGCTACAGCCTTGCGGAGCTGAGCACGATGTTCTTCCGTGGCGAACTGAACCTGCCGTCCGATACCCCCGCATCGCACGAACCGACCTGGAAGGCCACGCTCAAACCGCTGACGCAAGAACAGCGCAAGCGGGTGGAGCGTCGCATCGCCTACACGAATGCCTGCACCCCGCTCTATCCGGTCGGTCCGTTGAGCCGTCGCTTGTCGACCGCCATCGCCGAGGTCGCACAGCGCCTCGGCGACAAGCGGCCACCGTCACCTCCTCGGTCTACCGCTGGATACGCCGCTACATCCTGTCCAACTACAACACCGCTGTCTTCCTTCAGGACGCGGGCGCCATCCGGCAGCGCAAGCCCCGCGTCGACAAGGGCGTGCGCGACCTGCTGGCCGTCGAAATCGAACGTCTGCTGGGCGCCGACAAGAAGGCCACCCTCCATGGCGTCATGGACGAAGCCTTGGCCTCGGTGGCAAAGCAGCTGGGCCACATCCACTTCATCGCCAAGGACGGGAGCCAGCAGGTCGCGGCCGAATTTATCGTCGAACAGGAGCGACAACGCGCACAGGCCGCCGAGGAGGAGCAGACGAAGCGGAGGCAGACGAAGCAGGACGAGCGCAAGACGGAGGACTACCGTGCAGCAGCCTGATGCCTTCAATCCCCTGCGCGTCTCGCGCGAGACGGTGCGTCAAATCGCGCTTGGCGTCGACCGGTACCAAATCATGCGGTCGCGATGGGGCCGGTCGGTTGCCGACGCCAAGCGCAAGCCGCGCTCGGCCGGCGTGGTGACGACACGACCGCTCGAGCGGGTCGAACTCGACCACTTCCTATGCGACGTGCACCTGGTCTGTCACAGGACCGGTGTGCCGTTGGGCCGGCCCTGGCTGACCCTGGCCGTCGACCACTACTCCGGCATGGTGGTCGGCTACCACCTGAGCTTTGCGCCGCCTTCGGCGGCCTCGGTGCTCGCGTGCCTGAGGCACGCCATCCTGCCTAAGTAGGTCCCCTCTCCACTACCCCAGAGGCCACCTATCCGGACCACCGCCCGCAGGCACGGTGGAGCCGCCGCATCGCCTGCCAGCCCCAACGTCTCTCAGAAGGAGCACCCATCGTGAGCAAGAAGCTTCTCTTTACGCGCCCTGTCGTTCATATAGCGGACCGGGTCTTTCCAGATGCACCGACAGTCCGTGCAGACGACCCGCACAACGGCTACTGCCTCACGGACTACTTTCGAGACATGTACGAACTCGCTCGAACGGCCGGGGCCTGTTTCCCGCAGCTGAAGCCACACCTCAAGCCCATGGTTGACCGCTATATCCGCGAGGTCAACTTGCACATGGCTCGGCAGTTACCGGAAAGGAAGTCCAAGACGGGCTTGGCTCCGAAGGAACCAAGCCCAGCGCTACCGTCGACAACGAGCCATCAGCAGGGTCAACCCCGACGCGCACACCGCGTCGAAGCCCGAACGACCCATTGCGTCGCAAGGGAGGGCAGTCGTGATGGAGTCGTTCGACAAGACCGCGCTGCGCAAGGCCCTTGACGCCATCCCTGGCTGGCCTGCGGCATTCCGGACACACTGGTCGTTGACAACGGCCTGGACTGGCGTCCCACGGCGTGCAGGACGCGTGCACGGCGCTAGGCATCCATCTCGTCTTCACGCCACCACGCAGCCCTTGGTACAAGGGTACCGTCGAAGCGCGCCGGCGGGACCCTCAACACCCGCTTCATCCACTGGCTGCCCGGCACCACGCTGGGACAGGCGACCGCGGACCTGCAGTACGACGGCCGCGAGCACGCGACGCTCCTGGACGACCACTTCGAGCTGCTGCTCGAGCAGTACATCCGCTCGGTGCACAACCCGGGCGAGGCGGCGCGGGAAGGACGGTACCGTGGCGTGGCGCTATGCCAGCGGCATTGCCGACTGGCCAGTGCGGGTGCCCGCGTCGATGGACGAACTCGATGCGGCCTGCGCCTTGACCCGTACTGCCGTGCTGCGGCAGACGGGGCTGACCTTCCTCGGTCTGCAGTACCAGAACGACACGCTTGGGGCGCTCTGGAACCGCGTGCCGGCCGGGACCCAGTTGACCTTCAAGGTCAACCCGCTGAACCTGCAAAACATCAAGGTCCTCAAGCCGGTGACCCAGGAAATCCTGTCGGTGGACTGCGTCTCCGACTTCACCGGCCGCGCACTCTCGTACCACGTGGCAGTGCGCCAGCAGGAACCCGCATCATGGGGCTCAACACGGCCGACAAGGCGGGTCTGTCCGCGGCCGAGCAAGCGCTCAAGCGTGCCATCGCTGAGGCGACGGCCAGCTCAAGAAGACCTTGCGCCACATGCAGGCCGAACTGCACCGTCAGGCCCTCGCCGCCGAAGCGCGGGAGGCACAGGCCGAGGCGACGGCCGCGGCGGCGGGTCTCGACGGCGACGACGTCGTGGGCATGGTCTTCGGGGAGGCGCCGTGACGGACACCGCTTCCGGCCTCGACCTGCCAGACGGCCCGCTGCGGCCCGTCTATCAGTTCCTGTGCGGGCTGTTCGTGGTGACGCGCCGGCATGGCGTCGCCCTGGCGGCCATGATGCGCCTCTTCAGGGCCTCGCCCTACACCGTCAGCCACCAGGGCTTCGCGCTCTTTGGCGAATCCGGTGCCGGCAAGTCGTCGACGCTTCGTCACTTCAAGGCCCAGCTTCGTCAGGCCCTGGGGCTGTCGAGACCGACCCCGACCCGCTGCCCTGCATCTCGGTGACCGCGGCCATGACGCCGAAGGACCTGATGGTCGAGTTGCTCAAGGCCTGCGGCGACCCGGTGCCCGCCAGTGGCACCCGCGCCAGCTGATTGCGCGCTTCAAGGTCCTGGCGCCACACGTGACTGCTATCCGCGGCATCGCCCTGGACGAGGCCCACCACGCCTTCGAGGCCAAGAACGGCAAGGACAAGGTCAGATGGCGCTGACGCTGAAGGACGTGGTCTCGGCCTTCCCCAAGCCCATCATCGCGATGGGGCCCATGGTGCTCGAGCAATACCTCGATGCGGCCGATGGCATGCCGATGCGCTTCGAGCGGCGCGAGTTCCTGGAGGACATGCGGCTGGACGGCCGACGACATGTACGACCTGCGCGCGGTTCTCAAGGCAATGGACGAGGCACTACCCAGCGAGCCGGGCTGGTCGCTCGTGTCGCCGGAGATGGTCAAGCGCCTCTACCTCGCTGGCCGCGCGTCCTTCGGCCGCATCGTGACCCTAGTGCAGCGTGCTTGCCTGCACGGCCTGATGAACGGTGCCGAGCGCGTTGGTCAGGCGCACTACAGCGCGGCCTGGCTCGAGGTGGCGCCGCGCCGCCAGCGCAGTGACAAGTACGACCCCTTCAAGCTCGACATCGCCACGGTGCACGCGCTGGCCAACCAGCTGAGCTCCAAGCTACGCGAGCGCGAGTGACTCTGACCCTATAGCGGCCCGCGCGACGGCGTGGGCCGTTTCTCTCATGACGTCTGTCCTTCAACCCACTTCTTCCTTCGTGCGTTGCCGCGGGCTGCTGCCCGGCGAGAGCCTCGCGAGTTTTGTGCAATGGCACTGCATGCACAACGTGGTGCCGCGCCTGTCGACGCTATTCGGTCTCCTCGCACGCACGGGGGCACCCCGGTGCGCAGCCTGCATGAACTGGCGCTGAGCCCGGCCAGCGTGCGCGCATTGGAACGGGTCACTCGGCAGCCCGCTGCTGCGCTCGGCCACCTGCAGCGCAAGGTGCTGCGCGCAGCCGTCGAGGATGGCTACGAGGACCGTCTCGTCGATGGCGCTTACGAGTGGCCGGAGTACACCCGCACCCGGCGCGTTCAGGCGGTATGCCCTATGTGCCTTCACGAGACCGGCTACGCATGGGCTTGCTGGGAATACGTGCAGGCGCCCGTCTGCTTGCTCCACAGGGTGCAGCTCGTCGACCACTGCGAGGACTGTGGCTCCCTCATCAAACTCGACCGGCCGATGCTGCTGCGCTGTGAAGGCTGCGCACGTCCGCTCGAACGTGCCAAGTCGACTCCCGTCGATGAGCTCCAGCTCGAGGCCGCGCGGCGGGTTCAGGCGTCCAAGTCGCTGGCCTTAGGCACGTCCAGCGAAAACCTCCCCATCGAACCCCATGACCTGAGCGGGCTACTGCGTCTGTTGTCGCTACCCAAGCCCGGCGAACCGGTGAGCTGGGGCCTCAAGGAGACCTGGAGGCCGTTGCTGTCGAGAGGCGTCTGGGCGCACTGCGCCGGCTCGGGCAGACGTTGGTCGGCTCGCGGATTGACTCGGAGCTGCTGCGCGCCGAGGCTCTGCGCCGCTGGGTTTACGCGCCGCTTCTGCCTACGAGCGAGCGGACTCGGCTACTGCGTGAAGCCTGCGAAGCCGTCGCGCTGCCGCCGGACGTCACGGCCATGGTGTGCTGGGACCGGGAGTCAGTTCCGCTTCCGACGGCGGTGGAGTTCTTCAAGCCCGACTCGCTGCCGTGCATCGTCGACATTCAGGAACTCGGTCACCGGCTCGGCCTGTCCCGCGCGGACTTGCGCACGCTCATGGCCGAGGAGGCGGTCTCCGAGAACAAGCCGAAGGACTTCGGCTTCGACATGGATGACGTACTGCGGCTGGAGCGGGCGTTGGCCGAGACGCTCTCGCTCGACCAAGCAGACCAGATGCTGGGCTGGCCGGGGTTGGCGGCAGAGCTCGTGTCAATGCGGCTTGTGGTCAGTGTGACCCGCCAGTCTCAGGAGATAGCCCTGCATCCACGTAGCGTGAGTCGGCTCTACGAACTCATTCAGGAGCGATTGGGGGCGACGAAGCCTGGTCTGGCAAGTGCGGCGACCCTGGCCGAAATTGCGCGGGCACGAGGGCTGGACGCGCGCCCGGTGGCCTGGGCCCTGACTCAGGTCATTGGGGGCAGTTTGCCGGCGCAAGGGTGGGAAGCGCCATACCGACTCACCTCTGTGCGGGTGTGTGCAGAGCAGCTGAAGCCCGTGCCCGACAGTCCGGCCTCGTCATGCTGAGGTTGGTTGCCGAAGGGTCAGGAGGACGTTCCTGGCGCCCAACAAGGTCATCGTAGAGATTCACAGCCGTGTCGGTACGCGCTTAGCCGATTACTGGATTCAAGCCCTTGACGTGTTCGGCGTTCCTCTGGAAGAAGGCTGCTTGCACCGCTACCCGCGATGGAGTGAGCCGCTCTTCGGCTTCGCGGCACGGTGCTGGCCGCGTTGCCCGGTGGCGCCGGCCCGCTGGGCCGACTGAGCGACGATGGGGGCTATGCGATTGCGGTCATGCGCGGCGGACGAACCCTCGCGCACATGACAGGCGAGGTTCGAACACGCGAGCTCATGGGACCGCCAAGGACATGGTGCCGAACTTGGCGAGACGCGCTGTGCCGACAGGCCTATGGTTCGCCAGCGATGCCCGCCTACCCCGAGCCCACTCGCCTGACGCGTTTCAGGTCATCGGCAGCGCGCCGCTACCGCCTCTACGACGCGCCAGTTGAAGCCCGTGACGCCCTTGGCTATGGGGTGCCGGGAGTAACGCTCTAGGACACGGAGCGATGCGGGACTCACGCTATCGGCGGTCACTGCGCCCTTTCGGAAAGAGGGGACGACGTTGGGGGGCAGAGCCAGTTCACCATTGAGACGGGCCGTTCGGCGCTCGGCCACGATGGCGCCGGCCTCGCGTCCGGCATGGACCTCCCTGGGTGGCATGCGACGCCCAATGGGTCGCCGGCCTTCGGCGTGGTCCAGCGCCTCCATTACGTCCGTGTTCACGAGGTTCACGTAGACCTCGGCCATCTTGGTCGTCTTGTGCCCGAGAACCAGCCGGAGCTCATGCGCGTTCAGGCCGGCACGAGCGTAGAACGTAGCGCCCAGATGCCGCAGGTCCGCGAAGCGCAGCCAGTGCAAATCAGCCTTGTCGCGGACACCCTCCCATGCGAGCTTGACGGCGTTCTTGCTCATGGAGAACACATACGGCGTGCCATTCCTTGGCACCGACCTCAGCAGTTGCACGGCGCGTTGCGACAGGGGCAGCGTCACTTCCCGCCCCTTGGCCCAGACGTGCACCTCCCGCGTCGCGAGGCTGACCTTGTCCCATTCGAGTTTCAGCAGCGAACCGCGTCTCATCGTGCTGACCAGCGCCAGTTCGACCATGGGCCAGAACTGGGGTTGTCGCACTCGGTCAAGGCCTGGACGAGGCGCTCCTCTTGGTCGGGGTGAGCCGCACGAAACGGTGAGTCGACTGGCCGAGGGCGATGCCGACCACGGGATTGCGATAGCCCTCCCAATGCCATTCGCGGATGGCGACATTGAATGCGGCCTTGAGCAGGGCCAGTTCCTTTTGCACCGTGCTCGGGCTCAGGCCCTCGGCCTTCATCGTCGTGGCCAGCGTGCGCAGCTGGCTGGTCGTGAGGTCTGCACATCGCGTGGAGCCGATGGCGCGTATCAGCTCGTAGGTGCGGGTTCGTCGATGGCGACGCTTGCGCAGGTGCTCTTGCCAGCCGGTGGGCGTGTTCTCGCCAATCGGCGACCCTTTGGGTACGAGACAGAGCGCCTCGTCCCTGAGCTCGCACGCGAGGGGCGGCAGCCCGGCGCCGATGAGGTAATGGTTGATGCGGGTGAGTTCCGCGTCTCGGCCGCCTTTGACCAGAGTGAACTCGTGCGCGTAGCGCAAGAGCACGTCGGCCACGCGCGCCACTTCAGGCCCTCCCAGTTGTGGTTGTGTCATGCCCGCCCCATTCCTGTATGCCATGAACGCCGGAATCTACGAGGTCGTCAGCGCAAGCCTGCGACTCGAGGTCGAATGCCCGAGGCGAAAACACAGGTAGGTATATGCGCATGTTTGCGGACGCGCTGACCGCGCGGCGGTGCAAGGCGCTCAGGCCTGAATTGTCCTTTCAGCAAGGCGCTATGCCCGATGTGCGCGACCCGGTCTCTCGTGCGAGCTAGGGGCTCCCGCTGCCCTGCGCGCAGGCTGGGCGACGTGCAAGTACGGCCGCGACGCGGCTCGCTTACCAGTCCTTGGGAACGCCGTACGGGTCCTTCGGGAAGCTGAGCTTTGCCCTCACTGCCATCTCGCGGGGAATGAGCACCGGGCTCCGTGCGTCGCGAAGCCCTGCGACGACCTCTGCCTCCAGTCGCGCCGGGCGTTCAGCAACGACGTCCGACCCAGAGGTCGACGTCTGGCTGCCGTGCGAATGCTGGGGCGCGATGGTCATGCCGCGGCATCATAGAGCGCGGCCAAGCAGCCGGCACAGCGCGACCCGCTCTGGTGCCGACGCCCGTACCTGCGCGAGGCCTCAGCGCCAACGGCTGCAGCGACGTGAGCACACCCAGCGAGCACACGGGCGTGGTACGAGACGCAATGGGAGACTGCTGGCACTTGAGAGCCAGGGCGGCAGCGGACCCCGTGGCGACTACGCCTGGCTGTCGGCTGTCCCGCCACCAAGGCCGAACTGTCCGGTCAGCACCGTCAGCAACCGGTCCTGGGCGGCCGGGTCCAGAAGCCCCTTGCAGCCGTCGACGGCCACAAGGTGGTGGCGGGACTCGTCCGTAGTCCACAGGATGGTGTCGTCGTCCACCGCCAGCCATGCCGCTGGCCGCAGCCACTGCGCATGCAACCGAACGATGTCGGACTTGTTCAGGCGCCAGTAGTCCTGGTTGCTCAAGGGATGCCGCCTCGGTCCGCGCTGCAAGCGCGTCGTGAGGTCCTCGTAGGTATAGCCGAGGACCCGGCTCGCCAACGAAGGGCCCAGCGCCTCGAGGACGGTCGGCAGCCCCTTGGCCCAAGGTTGCGTCGACGTCAGGACGATGCGCGCCTGGGGCCACGCACGGAGCGCGCGTTCCAGCACCGGCACCGCCTCGTAGGGCCGATGGCCGTCGTCCCACGGGGAGCGTCCCTCAATCAACTCGTAGAGTGACGCACTGGGGTGCAGCACGCCCGACACCCCGAGGTACACCACCTGCAGCGTGTCGGGGCCGGGCCACCGTACAGACCGGGCCGATTGAGCTGGAGGTCCTCGCCGCGCGCGTGACGCGGTGCATGGGCCGCGAGCGGCTCTGGACTGTGGCGGGCCGACCCGGTGTTCAAGGGTTCCTCCATGGGCGACGGGTCACCAGCGGCTCGGGTGCTCGTCCAGGTAGCGGCGCGCCGCCTCGATGTGGGCGGGGTCAGGAACGGCCAGCTCTTCACCGGGCGTTCCCAGTCCTCGCCGGCATCGACGCACGCCAGCAGCGTGCGGATGGGAAGACGCGACCCGGCGAAGACCGGCACGCCGCGCATGACGCCCGGGTCGGCATGGATGGCAGGCAGCAGCGGCTCCTTCATGGCGCGTTCCCTCCGGCAAGGCGCGCGTCGGCTGGTTCGACGGCCTGTCCGTTGACGAACACGCGTCCGTCCTTGACCTCAATGAGGACCGGCCCGAACCGGCCCTCCCATAGATAGCGTTGGATACCTTCGGAGGCCAGCGGCAGGTCGGCCTGGGCCGACCGTGCTTGGCGGGTGAGGATTTCGGGCAGTAGCGGGGCGTTCACGGCGAAGAGGGCTCCGCAGACCCCGCCGCTGCCGGCGGGTCTACGAGGAAGGGTTGCGTTTGGGTTTCAAAGCCAGCGCAGCAGGCGGCTCGCCCAGCTGGGCACCCTGTCGGGTTTGGGCTGGTAGTGCTGGCGGTAGACGGATGGATGCATGGCGGACTCCCGAGAGAGTCAAACTGTACGCATATCCAGCGCTGGATGCAATACCAGTTGTTGCATCACCAATCGGTCTCGATAGCCCCCGACGGCCCGAATTCGCGGCGTCTATGGAAAGCTAGGCGTCTACGCAATAACTATAGAAGACCAATATAGTTATTTAATGACAATATCTTAGAAGCGTTTTCTAACGCTAAACATCATGTGTTGAGGGGCGCTAGGTCCACGCTCCGTTCGTCCCCGCGGGGCCGTGCGCTACCGCTCCTCGGGGCTTCTCCAGCGCCTCAGCAATGCCAGAGGGTCGGGCTCGCCGATGAGCGCACGTGCCTTCTCCAGCCGGTCGGCAACCAACGGCCGTTCGGTCTCGTCCAGTCCCGCAAGCGCCCCCTCCATCGCGTCAAAGTAGCTGCGGATGCCCTGAGCTTCGTTCCACGCCGCAATGGCTCCCAAGAGGTCCTTGCGGGCGTCCTGGCGCGCCTGGGCGCGGCGGGCGCGCTCGGCCTCTTCGCGCTGCCGCTTCCATTGAGCCTCCCGGGCAATGCGTTCGGCTTCCGCTTTCCTGTCTGCCTCAGCGTTGCGCGTGGCCAGTTCGGGGCCGGCACTCTCGAGCTCACGCACCACCTGGGAAATCATCCCGACGAGCTCGCCGGGCTTACGCTCGCACCATTGCTTGGTCCACGGGACCCGCGAGCGGGGCGAGTAGGCCTGCAGGCACAGGCGTCCCGATGCGCGATAGCGGTGCGTACGCCAGTGGACCGGCTCTTTGTAGCGGCGCATTTGGGCGGGGCTCAGACTGCGCACCGGAAGGTAGCCGCGGTCGACGTAAACCATCTCGACGTTCTCGGTGACCTCAAACAACGTCAGCCCGATGGGCACCGCGCCGATGTAGACCAGCGTCAGCCGGTCCGGTACCCATGGACGCTCGTAGTACGTGCCCTTGGGCGTTGGCTCGCGTGTGTCGACCTCCGCGCGTTGCATGTGCTGGTACGCATTCGGGGGCGCGAAGGTGACTCGATGCCCCTTGGCCTCCAGCTTCTGGAACAGCTGGTTGGCCGCATCCAGGGCCCCATCCAGCGCGGCTTCGGACACCACGATGTCGACCAGCATCCGCTTGAAAGGCCTCAGCAAGCCGTCCTCATGGCTGCTGCGGGTCTTCAGGAAGAACGGACGGACGCCGGCGACCAGCTCGTGCGACGTGTCGCGTACCGGCTTTCTGCGCAGGCGCGAGCCGGGCACGCTCTTATCGGATTCGGGGACCGCGACGGCACGGGGCCGGTGGGTCCCGATGGTGCTGCCGACGGTCCAGGATTCCACATCTCCAGGAAGCGCCGGCGGCAATGACGGCCGCTCCTGCGCCTCGCCGACTTCGAGTTGCGCCCAGTAGCCCCGTGGAGGCCGAGGCACCCGCAGTTCAGTGCAGACCCGGGCCATGTAGCTAGAGGACACGCCGAGCCGCTCGGCGATGTGCAGCATGGGCTCTTTCCAGACCAGCTCGTAGAGCTGCTCGCGCGAGAGTGGCACCGCGGCGTTTGGGGCGTCGCGCGCCTGCGGCAGGGCGGATTCAGCAGCGCTTTCGGTCATGGCCTCCAGCTTTCGGGTCCTTTGCGCCCAAAAGAATAGCGCGGCAGCATGCTGAAACGTGCTCCCGGGCGGCGCACGCAATAAGCGGGCAGGCACCAGCATCATCAAAGGCCAGTGGAATCCGGCGGCGACTCAGGCGCGTTGACCTTCGGCGTCTGGGGCGTTAGAACTGCTCTCCATGGCCGAACCCAAGCCCTTGACCCCTGACGAGCTGGAACGCCTGTTGGCTGACCTCGATGAGGGTGCCTACGACGAATTGCTCGTCCCTCCGGGCGACCAGGCGGCTCCGACGGGCAAGTTCGCCGACGTCAAGCCGTTCGACGTTCGCGCCTGGGCCGAGCGGCGGGGCATCAAGCTTCCCAGCCGCTGACCACTTTGGAGCGTAGCGACCTGCCGCGTGAGGCGGCGGCAACCTCGGGACTGAACAGCGACAGCGGTCACCGTGCCCAAGCTGGTCACCGACCACTTGAACCTAGCCCGTTGACGTGAAGAACCCAACTTGCGCAGCGCATCCACGATGCCGCAGAAATGTCTCGGTAAATCAACGACTTACGGCGTTGCAGCCCTTAGCCTGCAATCAGGCCCAGGTTGCGATTCTTAGCTTGTGAGGCCCAATGTGGACCCGCGTAAGTCGTTGATTGGTAAGGGGCGCCGTCAGCGGGATGAGCTTGTGACGACAGCAACGGCGGCGGCGCTGTTGCCTTTCGCCCCTTCCGCCCACGCCCTGGAAGCCTTTGCCGGTCTTGGCACCACGGGCCTGGAAGTCGGTGTGGCCGAACGAGTGGGCGGCGCCACCGGCCTGCGCATGAGCGCTGAGTTTCTCGACCTCAGCCGCGACTTCGAGCGAAATGGCGCCAGCTACGACACGCGCCTGAAGTTCAGCAGCCTCGGCCTGTACGCGGACTACTTCCTGGCCGGCGGCTTCCGGCTGTCGGCCGGCGCCGTGCTGGGCACCCGCAAGGTGTCGGGCAACGCGGTGGCCACCAATGGCACGGTCACGATCAACGGGACCACGTACCCGGCAGCCGGTGAAAGCGTCTTCGCGCAGGCCAAGTTTCCCGCCGCCGCACCGTACCTCGGCATCGGCTGGGGTCACCACCAGCCGAGCCCCGGCATGAACTTCTACATGGACCTGGGCGTGGTCATCGGCCGGGCCGATGCGAATCTCACGCCGTCCGCCGGCATTCTCGCTGCGGCCGGGCCGGCCAACGTGGCGGCAGAACAGGCCAATCTGCAGGAAAGCGTCAACAAGCTGAAGCTTTATCCTGCGCTCAAGCTGGGCTTCGGTTACCGCTTCTAGACCCAGCGGCTTGCCTTCGTCCGGGGAACGGAGCAGCATCGGCTGACGATGCGCCCTCCTCTGCTGCGACTGCTGGCCCTGACGACGCTTCTCGCCGCCTGCGGCGGCGGAGGGTCGGTGTCTGGCGCAGCACCCCCGCCGGTTTCCCCGCCGCCCGCCAACCCCGCGGCTGCGCCGTCCTGGGACGAAGCGCTCGTCTTCCTGCCCCGGCACGTCGACGCCCACGCGCGTGTCGGCTCTGGCCACTCAGGCGCCGGCGCCTGTCGTGATCGCGCTGCACGGCTGCACCGGCCTGTCGAGCCTGCCGAATATCGGTCCCGGCTTGGCTGCGCTGGGTTACGTCGTGATCATGCCGGACAGCCTCGCGCGTGCCGACCGCGCCGGTCGCTTCACCTGCACGGGAACCAGCGTCGGGACCGGCAACCTCGACATCTACGACAAGCGCGTCGAGGAGGCCGACTACGCGATCGAACAGGTGCAGGGCAAGCCGTGGTACGACGGGCGCCACCTGCTGCTGCTCGGTCACAGTGAAGGCGGGTATGCCGTGGCGAGGAAGGCCTACGCGCGCATCTCGGCGGCCGCCATCTCGGGATACTGGTGCACCCTCGGCCTTCCAGTGGCTCAGGTGGCACCGACGCTGACCGTCAACTACGACCAGGATCCGTTCTACGTCAATGTTCCTGGTGTCGGCGCTCCCAGTTGCTCGGGCGGTCCTGCCGGTTCGCGGCACGTGGTCCTGACTGGAGCCTTTCACACGGCTTTCGAACTCGAGCCCGGCCGCAGCGACCTGCACGATTTCGCGCGCGCACAGGCCGCTCGCTGAGCCTCGCCGGCGCGCCTCAGGCGAAAGCCAGGTCGAGCACCTCGGCGCTGAGGCACGCGGCCAGCACAACGCCCGGGATCAGCTTCAAGTGCGCTTCCCGCACCCAGCTGCGCACCAGCGCCAGCAGCTTGTCGCGCTGTGACTCGTCGCTGAAGGTGTGGTCCGCGCCGTGCAGGTAGGCGATGCGGCAGCGGCTCGAAAAATCGACGGCAGGCAGCGCATCACGGAGCTGCTCGGCGTAGTTGTGCTGCGATGGCATCCCGTCGGTGAACACCGCCAGCAGTTCCCTGGAATCGGCCAGTGCCCGGCGATAGGCATCCTCGAGATAGCGCCGCACCTCCGCGCTGCCGAGGTCGGGGCCACCCCGCCGGCTCCGTCGCGCCTCGGCGGCACCCGGGCGCGCCAGCACACGCTGCCACGCCGAAGCTTCGCCGGTGAAGACGCGCCGCCACAACTCCAGGTTGGTGACGCGCCGGATCCAGCGGCGCCAGCGGAATTTCGCAGTCGGAGGCACCGTCGGGTCCATGATCACCGCGCCCACCACCCGAGGATCCCCACCGCTGTAGAGCACCGCATGGTCGGCGCCCGAACAGAGCCCCACGAGCACGAAGCTGCGACATCCCAGGTGTCCCTCGGCCCAGTCGAGAGCCTCGCGGATGTCTGCAAAGGCGGCCTCGAGTGGCGGCAGCGCGTCCGGGCGCATCTCGCTGTCACCGATGCCCGACAGATCGAACCGCAGAACCCGGCAGCCTTCAACAGCGATCTCGCGGGCGAGCAATACCCCGAGCCGGTTGGGCCCGACCCGATGGATGATTCCCGAGTTGAGGATCACGACCATGGGTCGCTGCTGTGGCGACTGAACCTGCGCCGGCTCCGTGACGATGCCGACCAGCCGCTGCTGCCCGCCGAAGGAGTGCGCGCGTTCGATGGGCGTCATGCGCTGCACCATGCCGCGATGCGATCCAGGAGCCCGACCGGCACGGCCCCTGCCCCGCTGTCGTGCTGTTCAAGCCATGCCGGCTCGAGGTCGAGTTCCTCGCAGCTCGCTGCCGGCTCGGAGCGTTGGGCGAGCCGCTCTCGCAGGGCAGCCGAGGCGCCGTGCGTGGAGGTGATGACAAGGGTGCGGGCGGGGAGGTTCGGCACCGAGCCCAGCAGATCCACGCCCTTCATCTGCTCGAACATCGCCGGCGTGACCGGGAAGCCCAGCAGCTGCAAGCCGGGGCGCCCCTCCGGCCTCGGTCGTGGCGCTGGCCCGCCGGAGGTCGCCACGTCCAACGCCAGCAGTTCATCGACGAAAACCGCGCCATCGACGACCGGGTCCCAGAGCACCAGCGAATCGACCTGCCTGCGCCGACGTGCGCACACCCGCGCGGCGAGAGCAGCGCCAAGACGCAGGCCGACCAGACCCACGCGCTGCGCGCCGGTCATGTCCATCAACTCCGCGAGCGCGGCTTCGATGTCCGACTCCCAACCGGGAAGGTCGGCGTCCGTCATGTCGCCGGAGGAATCTCCGGTGCCGTGGTAATCGAATCGAAGCGTGTGGAATCCCGCCGCGCCCAGTCGCAAGGCCAGCTGACGCATCGAGCGATGTGCGCGGAGGTGCTCCTGGCCCCAGGGGGGCACAGCACGATCGCCCGCGCACGTCTTGCGCTGGCGCTGGCCGGCGCATAGAGGCCGAACAGACGGCGCTGCGGGCTCCCGAAGTACAACGGCGTCATCGCCCGCCCCCGCCGGCGATCGCCTGCGAGCCGGTGGCCGCCAGCTGACGCAAGGTCTGGAAAAACAGCGTGCGGGGATCCATGCGCCAGCCCGTGCGCCGCTCGACCGCAGCAACCACCTTGAACGACAGCAGCGAGTGCCCTCCGAGTTCGAAGAAGTTGTCTTCTGCCCCCACCTGCTCGAGCTTCAGCACCTCGCACCAGATCGCGGCCAGCACCTGCTCCAGCCCCGGGGCGGGCGGCACGTGGTTGCGCCCCGCCATGCGCTCGGCGTCGGCAAATGGATCCGGCAGCGCAGCACGGTCGACCTTGCCGTTCGGCGTGAGCGGCATGGTTGGCACCGACACCACGATCGCCGGGATCATGTAGTCGGGCAGGCTGCGGCGCAGATGGCGACGCACGTCGCTCGCGGTCAGATCCTGGCCGGCAGCCAGGACCCGGTACGCGACGAGGCGCGTGTCGGCGCTGCCGGCGTCGCGGGCCATGACCAGCGCCTGCTTCACTGCCGGGTGATGAGCGAGTTCCGCCTCGATCTCGCCGAGCTCGATGCGGAAGCCGCGAACCTTCACCGGTGGTCCAGCCGCCCCAGATGGTGGAGTTGCCCCGCGTCGTCCCAGCGCGCCAGATCACCCGTGCGGTACAGCCGCTCCGCGGCGCCCGGACCGGCCAGGCCGGTTCGAAAGCGTTCAGCGGTCAACTCCGGCCGGCGGTGGTACCCGAGCGCGAGGCCGTCGCCTCCGATCCACAACTCGCCAGGCACGCCCGGCGGCTGAAGCTCGCCTTCGGCCGACAGCACGTAGACGCGCGTGTTGGCGATCGGCCGGCCGATGGTGACGGCAGCCGGGGCCGGGAGCACGCGCGCGATCGTCGACCAGACGGTCGTCTCGGTGGGGCCGTAAAGGTTCCAGAGCTCGCGCACGCGCGCGAGCAGCGCGTCGGCCAGATCGCGGGGCAGCCCCTCGCCGCCGCAGAAGGCACGCAAGGGTCGCGCCGGCTGCCACTGCGCCTCGAGCAGCAGCCGCCAGGTGGCAGGCGTCGCCTGCAGCACGGTGGCCTCGCAGCGTGCCAGCGCGTCGGCGAGTTCGTAGCCATCGCCTGCCGTCTCGCGCGACAGCAGCTCGATGCGCGCGCCCACCGTCAGGGGCAGAAGCAGCTCGAGGGCGGCGATGTCGAACGACACCGTGGTGATGGCAGCGACCACGTCTGCGGCCGACAGGCCGGGTTCCCTCTGCATCGAGCGAAGAAAGTTCGCCAGCGCGCGGTGTGGCACGGCCACACCCTTGGGTCGGCCGGTCGATCCCGACGTGTAGATCACGTAGGCGGCATCCTGCGCCGTCACGCCAGGCTCGAGCGGCTGGTCCACCAGCCCCGCCGGCGTGGCCTGCTCGGCGTCGAGGTCGAGCACCGCCACGCCTTCCGGCAACTCGAAGTCGCCGGCGGTCTGCCGGGTGGCCAGCAGCACGACCGCACCGCTGTCCTCCAGCATGTAGCCCAGCCTCTCGGCCGGGAACGCGGGGTCCAGCGGCACGTAGGCGCCGCCGGCGGCCAGCACCGCCAGCAGGGCCACCACGAGCCGCGGCTCGCGCTCGATGCAGATGCCGACCAGCTTGCCCGGGCCGACCCCCGCGCCCGGAGCCGACGCGCCAGTGCGCCGACCGGCTGCTCAGCTCACCGTAGCTCAGCGCCCGGTCCTCGAAGGACAGCGCCACGGCGTCGGGGCGGCTGCGCGCGGCGCGGTCGAAGAGCTCGGGCACCAGGGCCTCGTCGTGCCACGCCACGGCGGTGTGGTTCCAGTCGCGCAGCACGCACTGGCGCTCGCCCTCCGTCAGCAACGGAAGCACGCCCAAGGGTGTGTCGGGTGCCGCCGCGATGCCGTGCAGCAGCACCTCGAAGCGCTCGGCCAGCCGGCGGATGTCGCGCTCGTCGAACAGGTCGGTGTTGTACTCGAGCGCGAACTCCAGGTGGCCGGCGCCCTCGCGGAACGTGGCGCTGAGGTCGAAGCGCGCCGCGCTGCTGGCGCGCTGCCCGGGAACAGTGACTTCGAGCCCTTGCAGCACCGGGACGACCTCGGCGGCGTGCTGGAGGGCGAACATCACCTGGAAGAAGGGGTTGCGGCTGGCATCCCTTTCGGGGCGCAGTTCCTCGACCAGCTTGTCGAACGGCAGCGCACGGTGCCGTTCGGCGTCGAGCACGGTGGCCTTGACCTGCTGCACCAGCGCCGAGAAGGCCGGATTGCCGGACAGGTCCGACCGCAGCACCAGGGTGTTGGCGAAGAAACCGATCAGCCCCTCGGTCGCGAGTCGGTTGCGGTTGGCCACCGGCGTACCGACGAGGACGTCAGCCCGGCCGCTGTGGCGGAACAGCAGCGTCTGGAACGCCGCCAGCAGCAGCATGAAGAGCGTGGCCTGCGCTGCATCCGCACGCGCTTGCAGCTGCGCGGCCAGCGCAGGCGGCAGGCGGTGGCGCAGCTCGGCACCGGCGAAGGTCTGCAGCGGCGGCCGAGGCCGGGCAAACGGCAGCTCCAGCACGGCGCGCGGCGGCGCGAGCCGGCCGCGCCAGTACGCCAGTTCTCCCTCGAGCCGCTCGCCCTGCAGTTCACGGCGCTCCCAGCGCGCGAAGTCGCTGTACTGCAGCGGAAGTTCGGCCAGCGGGGATTGGCTGCCCGCACGGCACGCTGCATAGAGCACGCCCAGCTCGCGCAGGAAGACGCCCATCGACCAGCCGTCGGAGACGATGTGGTGCGTGACGGCGAGCATCATGTGCTCGTCCTGCGCGAGTCGCACGAGTTGCACGCGCAGCAGCGGGCCGGTGGCAAGGTCGAACGGCCGGCCCGCTTCCTCTCGGGCGATGCGTTCCAGGCTCGCAGCCTGCTCCGCCGCATCCAGACCGGAGAGATCGAGCACGGGCAACGGAAGGCGCCCGCCGCGTCCACCACCTGCACGGGCTCGTCGGCCTCGACTTCGAAGTGGGTCCGCAGCACGGCGTGCCGTCGCACGATCTCGCCGAAGGCGTGGCGCAGGGCCTCGGCGTCCAGGTGGCCCTGCAGTCGAATGGCGCCGCTCAGGTGGTACGCCGCCGATGCACCGTTCAGCCGGTCGAGCATCCACATGCGGCGCTGCGCGAATGACAGCGGGGCCCGCCAGCCGGCCTCGCGCGACCACGCCGCGCCCTGCGCTTCGGCGGCCAGCAACGACAACAGTGCGGGCTTGTGCTCGGCCAGTGCCTCGCGCAACGCGGGCGTGACAAGCCCCGTGGGGGCGTTCAGCTTCAGCTGGCCACCATCGGCGGCGATCGTCGCGTCGTTGAGGCGAAGATGGGTCAGCAGCTCAGCGGGAGTCATGTTCAGATGGAGATGTCTTCACGTTCGATGATGCCCTTGTCCCCGCTGCCGACCGCGGCGTCGACCGCACGCGCGAGCCCTGCCACGGTGGGCGCCTGGAAGAAGCTGCGCAGCCCCAGCACGACGCCGAGGCGCGCGCACGCGCGTCAGCACGCGCGTGGCCATCAGCGAATGGCCTCCAAGCGCGAAGAAGTCGTCGTCGGCTCCGAAGGACGCATGGCCCAGCACTTCGGCCCAGATGGCGGCGACGGCCTGCTGCGTGGGGCCGCTCGGCGCCGTGCGAGTCCGGCCCGCGGGGGCGGCGGGAACCGGCAAGGCTCGGCGGTCGAGCTTGCCGTTGGGTGTGACCGGCAGGCGCTCGAGCACGACGAACTGCGCAGGCAGCATGTAGTCGGGCAGCCAGCCGCGCAGCCGGTCGCGCCAATCGGGCGTCTCGCCCTCATCCATCGGCTCGCGCGGCACCGGGTAGGCCACCAGCCGGGGCTCGGTCGCACCATCGGCGAGGAGCACCACGGCCGCGTCGCGCAACTCCGGCAGGCGGCGCAGCGCTGCCTCGATCTCGCCAGTCTCGATGCGGTAACCGCGCAGCTTCACTGGCCATCACGGCGGCCGGCATGATCGACCTCGCCATCGGGCCGATAGCGGCCGAGGTCGCCGGTCCGGTACATGCGGTCGCGAGCATCGCAGGGCTGCGGAGCCGGCACGAAGCGCCGGCCGGTCTCCGCAGCATCGTGCAGGTAGCCGCGTGCGAGGTACGGCGTCCGGACGTGGATCTCGCCCAGTTCGCCGATGCCCGCGAGCTGCCCCGACTCGTTCAGCACCAGCAGCTGCACATCGTCGATGCCTCGCCCGATCGGCACGGGCAGCGCATCCGCGGCCAGCGATGGCGCGACCGCATGCCAGCCCATGGCCTGCGGCGTCTCCGTCGCGCCGTAGTAGTTGACCCACTGCGCCGCCGGGGCCAGCCTGCGCAAGGTGTCCACGGTCACCGCTCGCAGGGCTTCACCGCCGCAGAACACATGCCGCAGCGCCGGCAGCACGGTGGGCGGAGAGTCCGTCTCGCGCGCGGCGATGAGTTCGGCCATGGCCGGCGTGAGGTGGGAGACGGTGATGCCCGCGCCGGACATCCAGGTCGCCGGGTAGCCAGGATCGCCCATGCGCCCGGACTCGGGCATCCAGCAGCTCGCGCCCAGCCACAGTGCGCCGAGCACGTCGCGCAGCAGCGGATCGTGACCCAGGCCGGACAGCACGCTGAATCGATCTCCGGGCTGCAGGCTCCACTGGCGGCCGTGCCACTCGAAGAAGTGCGTCAGCGGCGAGTGCGTGCCGGCGATGGCCTTCGGCTCGCCCGTGGAGCCCGACGTGAACGCCACATAGGCGAGGTCTACAGCCGCCACGGCGCGGTCCGGCGGCTGAGCGCTGCACTCGCGCCATGCCGCCTGCGGCGAGCCGCGCACTGCCCGCCAGTCCGCGCTCGCCACGATCGGCAACTCGCGCAGGGCCGCTTCGAGGGCCGGGGGCAGGCCGCCGCCGGTGTCCAGCCGCAGCCGGGCGCGCGGTCGGGCCTGCAGCAGGCACTGCGCCGAACGCGCCGCCGGATGCGCCGGGTCGAGCAGCATGAACGCCGCGCCGGCCTTGAGCACCCCCAGCATCGCCCAGGCGAGGCCGGCATTGCGCTCGGCGTGGACGGCCACGATGTCGTCGCGCCCGATGCCCGCATCCGCGAGATGGCGTGCCAGCTGGTTGCTGAGCCGATCGAGCTCGCCGCGGCTGAGTTTCCCGAGGCATCGACCACGGCCGGCACATCGGGTGCTGCCGCGGCATGCCGGCCGATGCGGGCATGCACCGGCTCCATGGGGGCGGCCCGCATGGGCCGTGCGGGTCGGGCAAGCGCCGTGCGGCGAGCTCGGTCCGCAGGGATACCTGCATCAGCGGACGGCGTGGGACCTCCGCGACGGCCTCCAGCATCTGAACGTACTGCCCGAGCAGATCGTCGATCCGGTCGGCATCGAACAGCGTCGAGTTGTAGACGAGCGCGAGCGCGATGCCGGACGGATCGTCGCGCAGGTAGAGCGTGAGATCGAACTTGCTCTGAACGGCGCCGAGGTCTGCCGGGTGGATGGGCGCCGCCTCCAGGCCGTCGAAGCGGACCGGCTCGTCGGTGCCGAAGTTCTGCATGTTGACCATGACCTGGAACAGCGGCGTACGGCTTGGATCTCGCCCCGCTCCCAACTCGGCCACCAGGGTGTCGAACGGCACGTCCTGGTGCGCGTAGGCCTCGTGGAAGCCACTGCGCACTGGCGAAGCAGCCCGGCGAAATCAAGCCCGGGCGTCAGCCGCGTTCGCAGCACCACGGTGTTGATGAAAACACCCGCCAGGCCCTGCAGCTCTTCGCGATCGCGTCCCGCCATCGGCAGTCCGACACACAGGTCGTCCTGTCCTGCCCGGCGCGCCAGCACCGACTTGAAGGCGGCCAGAAGCACCATGAAGAGCGTGGCGCCTTCTGCGCGGCCGAGGACGCCGAGCCTCTCGCGCAGCGCCGGCGCCAGCGTGCGTGAGCTCAGCGCGCCCTCGAAGCGCTGCAGAGCGGGCCGCGGGCGGTCGAGCGGCAGTTCGAGAGCCGGCGGTGCGCCGGCCAGCCTGGCGCGCCAGTACGCCAGCGATGCTTCCAGCGCGCCGCTGGCGACTTGGCGCCTCTGCCACGCTGCGTAGTCGGCGTACTGGATCGGCAGCGGCGCCGCCGAGGGCTGCCGCCCGGCGCGAAGCGCGTCGTAGAAGGCCGCCAGTTCGCGGGCCAGCAGGTCGGCGGCCCAGCCATCGGCAACAATGTGGTGCAAGGTGATCGACAGCCAGTGTCGGTCTGGGTCGGCGCTGAGCAGCACGAACCGGCACAGGGGCCCGCTGCCCAGGTCGAACGGTCGCATCGCAGCGGCGCGCAGCAACGCCAGTGCCGCTGCGTCGTCAAGCCTTGGGTCCTCCGGTGCGATGAGCGCCAACCCGGGCGCGTCGTCCTCGCGAACGATCTGTCGCAGTTCGCCATCGCACGACTCGAAACGGGTGCGCAGCGGCTCGTGGCGCCGCACGAGCGTCCACCGCACCTCGAAGCGCCTTCAGGTCGATCGGCCCTCGCAGGCGCCATCCGGCCGGTATGTGATACGTGCTGCTGTCCGGCTCGAGCTGTTCGAACAGCCACAGCCGCTCCTGCATCAGCGACACGGGCAGCGGCTGGTCGCGCGGCACACGAGGTATGGCCTGCGCGGCGTGGCGGCGCGTGTCGCCGGCGGCCAGCAGCTCGCTCATCTGCCGCACGGTCGGGCCCTGGAACATCGCCACCAGTGGCAGCTCTCGCTCGAACTCGCGCTGCAACGCGGCCTGCAGCCTCACCAGCAGCAGCGAGTGGCCGCCCAGCCCGAAGAAGTCGTCGTCCAACCCGACGCGGGCAAGCTGCAGCACCTGCCCCCACAACGCGGCCACCCGGGCCTGCGTCGGCGTCATCGGCTGCGCTGGCACCCCCGGATCCGCCGGCGCTGCCCGCGGCGGCACCGGCAGCGCCTTGCGATCGACCTTGCCGTTGGGGGTCAGCGGCAGCGCCTCGAGCGCGACGAACAGGTTCGGCACCATGTACTCGGGCAGCCGCAGCTGCAGCGTTGCCCGCATCGCGGCCGGTTCCGGCCGCTGCCCCGGCTCCGCCACCACGTAGGCCACGAGGCGCTGGTCGCCCGGCGCGTCCTCGCGCACCTGCACCACGTTGTCCTTGACGCCTTCATGCGCGGCCAGCACGGCCTCGATCTCGCCGAGCTCGATGCGGTAGCCGCGCAGCTTGACCTGATGATCACGCCGACCGACGTACTCCAGCGCACCGTCGGCACGCCAGCGCACCACGTCGCCAGTGCGGTACACGCGCCGCACCCCGGTCTCGGGCAGCATGATGTCGACGAACTTCTGCGCGGTCAGGTCCTCGCGTCCGAGGTAGCCTCGTGCCAGGCCGTCGCCACCGATGCAGAGCTCGCCGCCCACCCCCACCGGCACCGGCTGGTTGCGCTCGTCGAGCACGTAGCACTGCGTGTTGGCGATCGGCCGGCCGATCGGGATGGCTCCCGATGCCTCGGTCACCCGCCACAGCGTGGACCAGATGGTGGTCTCGGTCGGGCCGTACATGTTCCACAGTTCCCCGCCCCGCCCGATCAGCCGCTCGGCCAGGTCGCGCGGCAGCGCCTCGCCACCACACAGCATCTTCAGCGCGGCGCGCCCTGTCCAGCCGCTGTCCAGCAGCAGCCGCCAGGTCGAGGGCGTGGCCTGCAGCAGGCTGGCCCGCTCCGCCTCCAGCAGCGCCGCGAGTGCCCGGCCGTCGAGTGCCGTCGCTCGCGAGGCCAGGACCACGGTGCCCCCGCAGGTCAACGGCCCGTGGATCTCCAGCCCGGCGATGTCGAAGGACAGCGTCGTCACCGAGACGAACCGGTCGCCCGGCCCGATGCCCGGCTCGCGCTGCATGCTGCACAGGAAGTTGACCACCGCGCGGTGCTCGAGCATCACCCCTTGGGCCGCCCCGTCGAGCCGGAGGTGTAGATGACGTAGGCCAGATCCCCGGCCCCGCCCTGCACCGGCGGATCCTGCGCGGGCTGAGCCGCCAACTCCGCGGCATCGCGATCGAGGCACACCACCCGTGGCGAATCCGCCGCCAGCGTCGACGCCAGCCGCTCCTGCGTGAGCACCACTGCCAGACCGGCGTCGGCCATCATGTAGTCGATGCGGTCCTGCGGGAAGGCCGGGTCCAGCGGCACATAGGCCGCTCCCGCCTTGAGCACGCCCAGCACCGCCTCGACCATGCCGGTCGATCGCTCCAGCCACACCCCCACTCGCGCGCCGGGTCCTGCTCCCAACGATCGCAGATGGTGCGCCAGCCGGTTGGCCCGCGCATTCAGTTCTGCGTAGCTCAACGACTGCCCCTCGAACACCAGTGCCTGCGCCTGCGGGCGCAGCCGCACCTGCGCCTCGAACAGGGCGTGTACCGTCTGCTCCCGCGGATATCCGGCCTCGGTCCGGTTCCACGCCTGCACCAGTTGCCGGCGCTCGGGCCCGCTCAGCAGAGGAAGGTCTGCGATGCGCGCGCCCGGATCGTCGGCCACCGACTGCAGCAGCTGCTGGTAGTGGCCGGCCAGCCGATCGATGGTCTGCGGATCGTAGAGGTCGGTGCTGTACTCGAAGTAGACGCGAAGTCCAACGTCCAGGTCGAAGACGTCGACGGAGAGATCGAAGCGAGCGACATCGATAGGCAGCTCGATCTGCTCGCAGTGAAGGCCCGGCAGGTCGAAGCCGGTCAGGCGCAGGTTCTGCAGCACGAACAGGATCTGGAACAAGGGCGCATGGTCGAGCGCGCGGCGCGTCGACAGCGCATCGACCAGCATGTCGAACGGCATGTCCTGGTGGGCGTAGGCGCCGAGCGCGATCTCGCGGTTGCGGCCGATGAGCTCCCGGACCGTCGGGTTGCCCTCGAGGTTGCCGCGCAGCACGATGTTGTTGGCGAAGAAGCCGATCACCCGCCGGACCTCGCTGCGGCCTCGATTGGCGATGACCGAACCGATCGGCAGGTCGGTCTCGCCGCCATGGCGATGCAGCAGCACCTGGAAGGCCGACAGCAGCACCATGAACAGCGTCGCGCCTTCTTCCCGCGCCAGGGTCTTGAGCGCGGCACTCAGCGGCGGCGGCAGCTGCAGCACGGTGCGCGCGCCCCGCGAGCTGCGGACGGCGGGCCGCGACCGGTCAGTCGGCAGCGTGACCGGTCGGGCAGCGCTGCGAGCTGCTGCGTCCAGTAGGCCCGGTCTTCCTCGAGCGCACCGTGCGCGAAGGTGGCCTGCTCCCAGTGGGCGTAGTCGATGTACTGCAGCGGCAGGTCCGGCAGCTCGGTGGCCGGGTCGCCGCAGTGCTGCGCATAGAGCACGGCGAAGTCTTCCAGCAGGATGCCCAGCGACAGCCCGTCAGAGACGATGTGGTCGATCACGAAGACGAGGTCGTGGTGCTCCTCGTCCTTGCGGACAAGCAGGCACCTCAGCAGCGGCGCGGTGCCGATGTCCACCGGCTGGCGCGAGAATTCCACGGCGCGGTCGAAGGCCGCCCGCTCTCGCTGCAAACCCGGAAGATGGTGCAGGTCGACGATTTCCAGGGCCGGCTCGACGTGAGCCTCCACGGCACACCGAGGCGTGCCCTCGACCGACAGAAAGCGCGTGCGCAGTGCCTCGTGGCGCGCGATCAGGCTGGCCAGCGCCCGCTGCAGCGCCGGCCTGTCGAGCTGGCCGGTCATGCGCAGCGCCGAGACAACGTTGTACACGTGGCTTCCGGGATCCATCTGCTTGATGAACCACAGGCGCTGCTGGGTGTGCGACACCGGCATGTTGGCCTCGCGGGGCACGCGGACCATCGGCGGCGGAGCCCGGCGGGCCTGCGTCGCAAGATGGGCCTTGACCTCGTCGCGCCGCCGCCCGAGTTCCTCGCGCAGCGCTGGCGTCAACGCGCCCTCGGGCGCATTGACGGTCAGCCGCTCGCCGTCCAGCCTCAGCCGGATGTCGAGCCGACGCAACCGCTCGAGCAGTTCTGCCGTCTCGCTGGTCAAAGTGTCATTTCCTCCCGCCTTCCTTCGCTGGACGGCGCCTGACCCTCGACGACCGGCTCGGCCGCTGCGTCGAACAGGCTGGCCAGCTGCTGCGACATTTCGTCGATGGTCGGCCAGTCGAAAGCAGCCGTCGGCGGCACCGGCCGTCCGATGGCGCCTTGCAGGCGGTTGCGCAGTTCCACGGCCGTGAGGGAGTCGAGTCCCAGCGAGGAGAAGGCCACATCGGACGGGATGGAATCGGCCGAGCCACTCAAGGCGAGCACGGTGGCCAGTTCCTGCCGGACCATTGCGGTGATCTGCTGTCGACGCTGCGCCGTGTCGAGCTCGGCGTAGTCGACGCGCGGTCCCCGCCCGCCATGGCCGGCGCGGGTTGCGGCGCCGCTGCGGTTGCGCGACTGGGCGACCAGATCGCGCAGCAGCGGCGGGATAGGGGCAGCGCCGAACTGCGCGCCGAGCTGGGCCCAGTCGATCGGCGCCACGGCGACCTGCGCCAGTTGCTCCCGCAACACGACGCCGAGCGCCTGCATGCCTTCCGTCGGGCTCAGCGCTGCAAGGCCCTGGGCACCTGCCCGCGCCACGGTGTTGCCGCGCGTGGCCATGCCGACCTCCGCCCAGGCGCCCCAGTCGATGGCGGTCGCGGCCAGCCCCTGCTCGCGGCGGTGGTGCGCCAGGGCGTCGAGGAAGGCATTCGCCGCGACGTAGTTGCCCTGCCCGGGAGAGCCGAGGATGGCCGACAGCGACGAATACAGCACGAAGAAGTCGGGGCGATGGCCGTGGCGGCCGAATGCCGCATGCAGCCGCCACGCCCCATCGGCCTTCGGTGCCATGACCCGCGAGAAGCGTTCGAGGCTCTGGCGGGCCAGCACCCCGTCGTCGAGCACCGCGGCGCAGTGGATCACGCCGCCCAGACGCGGATTTCCGCCGTCCAGCGCGTCCATCACACGCTGGACGCCCTGCGCGGTGCCGATGTCCGCCGCCAGCACCTCGACCTGCACCCCCTCCGACCGGAGATCATCCAGCGCCCGCGCTGCCGCCTCGTCCGGAGCGCTTCGCCCCACCAGCAGCAGATGACGCGCGCCTTCGCCCGCGAGCCACTGCGCCGCCAGCAGGCCGAGCCCCTTCAGCCCGCCCGTGATCAGGTAGGTCGCGTCCGGCACCACCGGCTGCTCGAGCCGGCGCGGCTCCACGCGATGGCGGAACACCACGCGCCCGATGTGTCGCGCCTGCGCCATGTAGCGGAAGGCGTCGGCCGCCTTTTCGAACGGGAAGGTCGTGCAAGGCAGCCAGGGCAGCACGCCGGATTCGATCTCCTTGAGCACGCGGGAGAAGATCTGGCCGACCAGCTCCGGCGCGTCTCGCGCGCGTTGTCGTTGCAGTCGACGATGTGGTAGCGGATGCCCCGACCGAGCTGCTGCACCCGCTCGTGCGTCCACAGCCCCCGCTTGCCGATCTCGAGGAAGATGCCTCCGTCGGTCAGGCACTCGAAGCTCTTGTCGAGCATCGCGCCAGCCAGCGAGTTCAGCACCATGTCGACGCCGCGGCCGTTCGTGATGCGCAGGATCTCGTCGCAGAACGCCGTGCTCCGCGTGTCGAGCACGTGGTGGACACCCAGCCGGGCGAGCACGGCGCGCTTCTCCGGCCGCCGGCGGTGGCGAAGACCTCCGCGCCCACCCGGTGCGCCAGCGCGATGGCGGCCATGCCGACGCCGCCCGCACCGGAATGGATCAGCACCTTGTCGCCGCGCTTCATCCCGCCCAGC
Source organism: Piscinibacter aquaticus (assembly GCA_007994965.1). GTDB lineage: Bacteria > Pseudomonadota > Gammaproteobacteria > Burkholderiales > Burkholderiaceae_C > Piscinibacter > Piscinibacter aquaticus. Next base: position 1,874,099 of record VOPW01000001.1, read on the forward strand.
AGGTTCAGCGTGATGTCGGCGGTGAGGTAGGCGGTCGGAATCGCGGCACCTTGCTCGAAATCCAGCCCGCTGGGCAGCGGGGCCACGAACTCCCAGCGTGCCAGCGCATGGCTGGCGAAGGCGCCTTCGACCATCGCCACCACGCGATCGCCGACGGCGAATTGCGTGACGCCCTCGCCCACCGCGGTGATCTCGCCGGCGCAGTCGCTGCCGAGGTGGCGTATCTCGCCCGGGTACATGCCCAGGGCGCTGAGCACGTCGCGGAAGTTCAGGCCGCTGGCGCGCACCCGGATCTCCACCGGCCTGGCCCGGGTGAACGCCTGGGTGCCGGCTCGATCGTCAGGTTCTCGAGCGTTCCGCGCTCGGCGATGTTGAGGCGGATCGGCGCATCGTCCACGTGCGGCTCGCTGCGCCGCGACCAGCGCGCCAGATGGGCCGTCCATCGAACGCCCTTGCGCCGGGCGACCTGCGTTTCCTCGGCATCGGCGAGCACCTCGTCGGCCAGCCAGACTGCATCGCCGGGCGGCGCCTGGGGATCGAGATCGACCAGGGTCACGCGCAGGTCGGGGTGCTCGCTGGAGGCCACTCGCGCCGGGCCCGCCACGGGAGCCTGCTCGATGCGCAGCGTCTCGGTGCCGTCGACCACGGCTGCCGGCGGTCACGAACCACACCCGCGGAGCCCCTGCAACCGCGGCGTTCGATGACAGGGCCTGCAGCAGCATCAGCGCGGCGTCGGTGCCGAAGCGCTGGCCTGCACTGGGCAGATCGTCGGGCGCCAACGCGGGCACGCGCAGCGGCCACAGCGATACCACGCCGGCCAGCGGGCCGGCCTCCTGGATCAGGCGGGCATAGTCCTCGCCCTTCTCCGGATTCAGCGTTGCGGCGGCCGCGGCCGGCGCCTCGTGAGGCCCGATGCGGCAGGCCTTGCCGCCGCGCTGGGCGATCTCGGCGGCGGGCGCTCGCCGCGGCCCGCGCCATCGTCCAGGATCAGCCAGATCCCTTCGCCGGCCGTGCCGCCGGCCGCCGCGCGCGGCTGCGGCCGCCACGCGACGTCGTAGAGCCATTCGCCCACCTTGGCCTCGATGCGCTGGCGGAACATCTCGCGGTTGGCGCGGCGGCAGCGTAGGCCCTCGAGCCGCGCCACCGGCCGGCCGTCGCGCGTCTGCACGTCGATGTCGAAGACGATCGTGTCGCCGCGCACGGCCGGGCCCCGAACCGTCACGTGGCTGAACAGGCTGCCGCTGGGGCGCTGCCACCACTGGTAGCGATCGACGCCGACGGGCAGGTACATGCGGCCGTCGTCGGTGCCGGGCAGGCTGTCGGTGGCGCCGCCACTGGCGTGGAAGCAGGCATCGAGCAAGGCCGGATGCAGCAGGTATTCGGCGGCATCCGCGCCCTCTCCCTCGGCGAACTCGATCTCGCCGATGGCCTCTCCCGCGCCGCTGCGCACGCGCTTCATGCAGCGGAAGCCCGCGCCGAAGTCGATGCCGCGCTGGTGCATGCGCTGGTAGAAGGCCTCGGCATCGGAGTGGTCGGGAAGCGACCCGAATCGCTCTGCGAGAGGCGCGGGCGAAGCCATGGCCCCTTCGCCGACGGCTGCCACGGCGGCAGTCGCATGCAGGACCCACGCGCCATCGTCTCGCGCCGCATTGCGGCTGAACACCCTCACGCGGGCCGGCGTGCCGGCCTCGCCCTGGTCGATACTGACCTGCATCACCCGCGACTCGCCCTCCGGAAGCGGCATGGCCTCGGACACCTCGATGTTCTCGATCGCGTGGACGCCCTCTCCGCCGTGCTGCCGTGCGGCGGCGAGACAGGCCTCGAGGTACGCCGTCATGGGCATGACCACTTCACCGGCGACGCGGTGATCCTGCAGCCAGAGCCGGATGGCTGGCGTCGACGGTCCGCTCGAACTGCGCGGCCACGCCCGCCACCGTGAGCCGCTGGCCGAGCAGTTCATGCACGTCTTCGCCGGCGGGCCGACGCGATTTCGGCGCGAACGGAATGATGTAGCTCTGGCGCTGGAACGGATAGGTCGGCAGCTGCAGGCTGTGCCTCGGACCGTCTCCGTGGAAGGCCTGCCAGTCGATGCGCGCACCACGCACGTAGAGCCGGGCGATGCTGTCGAGCATCTGCTCCCAGGCCGGCCGCGTCCGCTTGAGCGACGGTAGCCACTCGACCGGCCGGTCGGCGCCCAAGCACTGCGTGCCGAGGCCGATCAGCGTCGGGTGCGGCCCGACCTCCAGGTGCGCGTCGCAGGCCGCCTCGGCCGAGCTGGCCATCCCCTTCTCGAAATTGACCGGCTCGCGCACGTGCTGCGTCCAGTAGTCCGCCATGCACGCGCCCCAGCGCGCCCAGTCCACGGTCTCGCCGGTCAGGTTCGAGATCCAGTTCAGCGTCGGCGCCGAGTGGGCCACGCCGGCGGCGACACGGCGGAGCTCGTCGAGCATCGGCGCCATCAGCGGCGAATGGAAGGCGTGCGAGACCTGCAGGGCCTGGGTGCGCAGCCCCTGGGCCGCGAGCCGTGCGGCGATCGCCTCGACTTCCGCCTTCGCGCCGGCGATCACCAGGTTGCCCGGCGCGTTGTAGGCGGCCACCGAAACCTTGTCCGGGCAGGCTGCCACCTCCCGCTGCACCAGTGCAGCATCGCCCTGCACCGACACCATCACGCCGCCGGCCGGCAGCGCCTGCATCAGCCGGCCGCGCGCGGCGATCAGGCGGGCGCCGTCCTCGATGCTGAACACGCCGGCGACGGCCGCAGCAGCAAACTCGCCAACGCTGTGGCCGACCACGACGCTGGGCTCCACGCCCCAGCTGCGCCACAGTGCCGCCAGCGACACCTCCAGCGCATAGAGGGCCGGCTGCGTGAAGCCCGTCTGGTCGAGGCTGCCGTCGGTCGCATCGAACATGAGCTCGCGCAGCGGCCGCCCCAGCAGCGGATCGAGCACGGCCGCGCAACGGTCGAGCGTGGCACGGAATACCGGCTCGCTGGCATCGAGCTCACGTCCCATGCCCGGGTACTGCGCACCCTGCCCGGTGAACAGAAAGGCCACCCGCGTGCGGCCCGCTGCCGAAGCGGTGCCGCGCGCCATCTCGCCCGCTCCGCTCGCGAGCTCGCGCAGCTGGGCGACCATCGCATCGCGATCGGGGGCGACGATCAGGCTGCGCAGCGGCAGGTGCGAGCGACCGATCGCGGCCGTGGCACAGACATCGGCCAGCGGCTCGTGAGGCGCTGCCGCGAGGTGATCGGCGAAGCGCCCGGCCAGTTCGGCCAGCGCGACATCGCTGCGCGCAGACAGCGGAGCGCGTGCAGCGCCCGCGCGCCCTGCGCGTCGGTCGCGGCCCGAGGCTGCGCTGGCGGGGCCTCGGCCACGAGCACATGGGCATTCATGCCGCTGAAGCCGAACGCACTGATGCCCGCGATGCGGCGTCCGCTCGCGGGCTCCCACGGGTGCAGGCCGGTGCTCACGCGCACCGGGATCGACTCCCACGGAATCGCCGGTGTCAGCTGCTTCACGTGAAGGCTCGCCGGCAGCTGCCGGTGCTGCAGCGCCATCACGATCTTGATGACGCTGGCCACGCCCGAGGCAGCCTCCAGGTGGCCGATGTTCGACTTCACCGAGCCGACTTCGAACGGCCGGGCCATCGCACGGCCTTCACCGTACACCGCCGCCAGCGCCTCCACCTCGATCGGATCGCCCAGCGACGTGCCGGTGCCGTGCGCCTCCACGTAGCTCACGTCCAGCGGCTTCAGCCGTGCCGCGGCCAGCGCCTGCCGCACCACTTCCTGCTGGGCCGGGCCGTTGGGCACGGTCAGGCCGCTGGAGCGGCCGTCCTGGTTGATGGCCGAGCCCGGGATCACCGCCAGGATGCGCCGCCCCTTGGCGACCGCGTCCGACAGACGCTCGAGCACGATCAGACCGCAGCCCTCGCCGCGCACGAAGCCGTTGGCCGAGGCGTCGAAGGTCTTGCAGCGTCCGTCCGGCGACAGCATCCCCACTTCGAGATCAGCACGAAGGATCGGGCGAGAGGATGCAGTTCACTCCGCCGGCCAGCACCAGGTCGCTCACCGTTGCGCAGGCTCTGGCATGCGGTGTGGATGGCCACCAGCGACGACGAGCAGGCGGTGTCGATGGCCATGCAGGGGCCGCGGAAGCCGAAGGTGAACGAGACCCGGCCGGCCGCCGCGTTCAGCGCGGTACCGGTGGCGGTAGATGTCGCTGCGCGCCGGATCGGACACGTCAATTCGCTGCGAGTAGTCCATCGACGTGATGCCGACGAACACCCCCGTCAGGCTGCCGTCGAGCTGGTCGGCCGGCACGCCGGCATGTTCGAGCGCCTCCCAGGCCACCTCTAGCAACAGGCGCTGCTGCGGATCCACGCCGGTGGCCTCGCGCGGTGACATGCCGAAGAACGACGGCTCGAAGCGGTCGAGGTCCTTGAGGAAGCCGCCGGCCTTGGTGCGCGCCTTGCCGAGTTTCGCTGGGTCGGGGTCGTAGTAGGCATCGACATCCCAGCGGTCGGGGGCACCTCGCCGACGACGTCCTTGCCTTCGGCCAGCAGTTGCCAGAAGGCATCCGGGTCCTCGGCGCCGCCGGGAACACGGCATGCCATGCCGACGATCGCGATGGGCTCGTGACTCGCGGATTCGGCCGCCTCGAGGCGGGCCTGCAGCCTCTCGATGGTCGCCAGCGCGTTCTGCAGCACGCTGCGTCGCTCGGCCGTCGCCGCGGTGGCGGCCGTGCCGTTGGCGGCGTTGCGATCTTCTTGCATGGTCAGGACTCCTTGGAAACGGGCATCGATGGCGAAGGAACGGCGTCCAGCCGGGGACGCCCCGCACGCCACCGGGCGAACAGCGTGGCGGCGACGATCAGCAGCAGGCCGGCGGCCGCTCGCCGCGGCGACGGCAGGTGCAGCACGCCGCCGAGAACGGCAATCGCCGAGAACACGGCGATCTGCACGAAGTTGAACGGGGCCGCGAGCGACACCGGCGCGGCGGCGCAGGCGCGGTCGAGCAGCCAGAGCGCGCCGAAGCCCGCAACGCCGACGGCGACCATCACCGCCGCGTCGGCGGCCGTCGGCCAGACCCACAGCCACGGCATCGCGGGCGTCAGCACCAGGAAGACGCCGAGCGCCGTATAGAAGAGATTGGCGAGCACGTTCTCGTTGCGCAGCATCCGCGTCATCACCACGTACAGGCTGAAGCACAGCGCCATGCTGCCCGGCAGGGCCAGCGCCCACGCCGACGCGGGCGCTGCCCATTCGTGCGTGAGCACGGCACCGGCGCAGCCAGCGGTCGTGGCCAGCCACAACCACGCCGGCATGCGCTCGCGCAGCATGGCGCGGGCCAGCAGCAGGATGAGCAGCGGGCTGAACCAGAAGATGGTCATGATGGTGCCGCCCGGCACGCCATGCGCCATGGCGAGCACCCAGCTTGCCGGCATGCCGAACATCAGCAGCGAGCGGGCGACCTGGAAGACCGGCCGCGACGTGTGCCACAGCGTGCGCGGCTCGCGCCGCCCCCACACCACCAGCATCAGCAGCAGGTGAACGGCGTAGCGCGTCCAGACCACCTGGTAGGGCGAGCAGCGGCGCAGCACGCCGCTGGCCATCACTTCGATGACCGCCCACAGCAGCGCGAAGGCGCTCATGTGCAGCATGGCGCGGCGCGCGTCGTTCACAGCCGCGACTCCAGTCGGGCTGGCGCGGTTTCGACAGCGCCTTCGCCAGCCTCCGCACCGGCGTGGCTCCAGGCGAGCAGCACCGACAGCAGCACCACCGCCAGTCCGGCGTAGCCTTCCCAGCCGGGCGCATGCACGCCCAGCCACCAGCCCAGCGCCATCGCGAAGGGGATCTGCAGGTAGGCCATCGGTGCCGAGCGCGACAGTCGCGAGACCGCTACCAGCCGGCCCATCGCCAGCAGGGCACCGATGCCGACCAGCGCGATGGCGCCCACCACGAGCAGGTGCGTAGGCCGCGGCGCCGTCCAGCCCACTGCCGCGAACGGCGCGAGCAGCACGCACACCCCCAGCCCGAGATAGGTCAGCGCGACCGGCTCCGGCTCGTGCCGGAGCATCCGTGTCAGCACGAGGAAGACACTGAACGACATCGCCATGCCCAGGGGGTAGATCAGCAGCATGGTGTCGGGAAGCCGGTGCGGCCCGGTCACCACGAAGACGCCGATGCTCGCCAGCGCAGTCGCTCCCCAGACCCTCGGCACCACCCGCTCGCGCAGCAGCAGTCGCGCCATCGCCAGGATCAGCACGGGCGCCAGCCAGAAGACCGACATCAGCGTGGCCGGCGGCAGGCCGCGGCGCATGCCCAGCGCCCAGCACGCCGGCATGGCCACCAGCGCTGCCGCGCGCACCAGGTGCATCAGTGGCCGGCGCGTGCGCAGCAGCGATGCCGGCTGCATTCTTCCCCAGATCAGCCACACGATCAGCAGATGCGTCGCGAAGCGCATCCAGACGATCTGGGCCAGGCCGTAGCGCGCCAGCAGCAGACCCGTGAGCGCCTCCTCGGCCGCCCACAGCGCGCCGAACAGCAGTGCATGACGGACATCGGGACGGTCGTGGTTCAACGGGTCTGCTCCAGTCGGGCCATCAGCCGGCCTCCAGCTCCTCGTCGGTCAGGGCGTCGAGGTCGGCATCGAAGTCGGCACTGGCAGGTACGGGCGACGCCTCCAGTGGCGCGGCCGGTGCCGACCTGGGCTGCAGCACCGTGGCCAGGAAGCGGGCCAGCGCGTCGACGTTCGGGTAGTTGAAGGTCAGCGTCGATGGCAGCGGGCAGCCCGCACCACGCTCGAGCCGGCGCTTGAGCTCCACCGACATCAGCGAGTCCATGCCGAGATCGAACAGCCCCGTGCCCACCGGGACGTCGGCCTCGCGGGCCAGCCCCAACACCTGGCTGGCCTCCCGCCTGACGAAGTCGACCAGCGTGTCGTGTCTCATCGAAGCCGGCAAGGCGGCCGGGCGCTCCGCCAGCCCGGGCCCCTGCTCCGTGCGCGCCGCGGCGCGCGAGGGCGCCGGCGCCAGCCCGAGCTCGGCCAGCAGCGGGCGGCGGCGCCGCGCCTCGTGCAGCGGCTTGAGCACCGCCCAGTCGATCCGCGCCACCATCGTCTGCACGCGCGGCGCGGCCAGCAAGCGTCCGAGGGCATCGAGCGCATCCTGCGCCGGCATCGGCAGCAGGCCTGCCTCTCGGTAGCCGCGCCGGCTCTCCTCCGAGGTCAGGCGCATTGCCTCCCAGGTGCCCCAGTCGATCGACAGCACGCGGCGTTGCGGCCGATCCGCAGCCCAGGCCAGCGCATCCAGCGCAGCGTTCGCGGCCGCATAGTGGGCCAGCCCCGTGGCGCCCAGCAGCGCCGTGCTCGACGAGAACAGCACGAGGAACTCCACACCCGCGTCGCGCGTCAGCCGCTCGAGCAGCACGCTGCCCGCCAGCTTGGGCTGCAGCATCTCGCGGACCGCGGCCGGCGAGAGCTCGGCCAACGGCGCCGAGCTGAGCGCAGCCGCCGCGTGAAAGACCCCGCGCAGCGGGGCAGCGCGTTCGCGCAGCGCGGAAATGGTGCGCGTCATGAAGTCGACGTCGGCGACGTCGCCCTCCAGCGTGATCACCACAGCGCCTGCATGCTGGAGCGCCTGCACTCCCTCTGCCGACGGCTGCGCGTGCCGCCCGAGCAGTGCAACGTGGCGTGCGCCGTGCTCAATCAGCCACCGGGCCACCAGCAGGCCCAGGCCGCCGAACCCGCCGGTGACGAGGTAGGTCGCCTCCGCGGACAGCGGCGGCCGGCCGGCCGGCGGCGCCGCATCGTGCTGCAGCCGAAGGGCCAGACGCTCGTCGTCGCGCCAGGCGCACTGGTCCTCGCCATCGCTGCCGTCCAGGGAGCGCAGCAGCAGTTCGGCGCAGCGCTGCGCGTCAGCGCCGGGAAGGTCGATCAGGCCGCCCCAGCATCCCGGATGCTCGAGCGCGAAGCCTCGGCCCAGCCCCCACAGCGGCGACTGCCACACAGCGCCGGGCAGCGGCTGACCTGCGCCGGCCTGGGCGCCCTGGGTGACCATCCAGGCGCGGCCCTGCTGCTGGGCCGTGGCACGCAGCCAGCGCAGCGGCTGCTCGCACGACAGGTCGATGGCGCGCGCGGCGGCCTCGCCGGAGTCGAGGTCGGACGTCGCCAGCGGCAAGGCGCCGAGGTAGACCAGTTGGGCCGCGTCCCGCAGCGCCGTGGTGTCCTGCTCGACCGACAGGTGCTCGACCCGGTCGCCGCGGGCCTGCAGGCGGCGCGCCAGCGCCTCGCCGATGGCATGGTCGCCCCCGACCAACGCCCAGGACCTGCCGCCGATCGGCTGCCGCGCCACCAGCAACGCCTGCTGGGCCTCGGCCCGGCCGCCGCTGCCGGTGGGCGGAATCGCTGCGGCCTCGGCGAAGCCCAGCGAGCGCAGCAACGCCAGCCGTGCCACGCGATCGATGAGGGGGATAGTCGGGCCGGACCTCGGCGTCACTGAAGCGCCACCACCCGTCGGTCAGGCCGAAGGTGAGATCCACCCAGCGCTCGGGGGCCACGCCCTCGAGCAGCAGCAGCATCGCGCCAGTGCCATCAGCCGCCGGGCGTGTGCGAGGGTGCGGCGCAGGTCGGCGGTGGCGTGGAGCACGTTGGCGGCGATGACGATGTCGAAGCCGGCTGCCTCGAAACCCTGCTCGACCGGATCGCGTTCGATGTCCAGCAGCGCATGGCGCACGAAGGGGAACGCCGCAAACTGCTCGGCGGCACGTTCGAGGAAGAGCGGCGACAGGTCGGTGAAGGTATAGGTGGTGCGCTGGGCGGGAAGCAGCGGCAGCACGTAGGTGGTGGTGCCGCCGGTGCCGGCGCCGATCTCGAGCACGCGCAGCGGCGAGCCCTCGGGCAGCCGCGCGATGGCCGCCTTCAGCGCCTCGCCGAGGGCGCGGTTGTAGGTCTGCGCATAGGGCGACTCCACGTACAGCTTGCGGGCCTCCTCCAGCGATCCGCCGGGAAAGAGGAGTTGCAAAGGATCCTGCGCGCCGCGCAGCACGCGAGCGAGTTCGGGCCCGCAGCGGCGCAGGGTGTGCAGTTCCCCGTCGATGGGCGCGAAGCGGATCATCGCGGCCTCGCACCGGCTCACCGCATCGACCAGCGGCAGCGCCCCGGCCACCACGAACTGGCCGTCCTCGCGCCGCAGGACCCGGTCCTCGACCAGCATCTGCAGCAGGCGGCCGAACAGGCGGCTGTGGCGATCGGCAACCCCCAGCCGGCGTGCCTCATCGGCCGCGTCGAACCGGCGACCGAGGGCTGCATCGAAGCCCAGCTCGTGCAACGCGGTGCCGACGAAATCAGCGCTCAGCCGATCCAGTTCGGGCAGCAAGGTCTCGTAGACCGACAGACCGTGCGAGACGGCCAGATCGGAGAATCGCGGCTCCAGGGCGGGCGCAAATTCGGCGGGGCCGACGAGCGACATCGCGGCCGGCGGCTTCAAGGGCGCGATCTGCCAGTCCAGGCGGTGGAAGAACTCGCTGCAGCCACCACCGCCGGCGGCACGGGACAGCGCATCGCGGCTCGCACGCTGAAGCTGCACGCCCTGGATCACACCAACCACCCGTCCTTCGGCCGAGCGCAGGGTGACTTCGGCCTGCCACTGGGCAGGATCGCTCTGCAGCGCATCGAGCACGCGGGCATGACTCCACAGCCCGGCGGGCAGCGGGGTCAGAAGATCCAGGCGATCGACCGCGGTGAGCAGATAGGCAGAGTCGGCTCGCGCCGATTCCGGCACGGCCGGGCCGATGGATTGGAGCGCGCCGTCGAGCAGGGCCGGGTGGGCCCAGCCGACGGGATCCTGCGCGGCCATGGCGGGCAGCTCGATCCAGGCCAGGGCCTCGCCCACGCCGCGATGGGCCCGCGCGAGACTGCGAAAACCGGGGCCGAGCCCGATGCCCATCGCGAGCAGCCTGGCGTAGTAGTCGTCGCAGGCGCTGGCCGGGCCCAGCGCATCCTGCGTGGCGCTCAGCGCCAGCGTGCTCCCGCCGGCGACGGCGGCCTGCGGCGTGGTCGGCTCGAGCCGGCCTTGAGCGTGCAGCCGCCAGCCCTTCTCGTCCGTTGCGGCGCGGCTGTGCACCAGGAAGCTGCCCGCGTCACCGTCGGCAGTTCCGAGCTGGATCTGCACCACCCGACCTTCTTGCGGCAGCACCAGCGGCTCGAGGATGCGGAAGTCCCGCACGGTGCGCAACGCCGGGCCATCGGCGTGCTGCATCGCGGCCTGGGCCAGCTCCAGGAACGCCGGACCGGGCACCAGCACGGCGCCGTGGATGCGGTGGTCCTGCAGGCAGGCCAGCGTATCCGGCCGCAAAGTGGTCTCGAACAGCGGCATGGCCGTCGGCAGGCGGCGGCCCAGCAAGGGATGGCCGCTGGGCTCCCCGCTCATCGCCAGCCCGTGCGGGCGGGGTTCGAGCCAGAACCTGCGGTGCTCGAACGGATAGGTCGGCAGCGCCACCCGGCGGCGCGGATACGGGCGATCCACGCCCGCCCAATCCACGGCAGCGCCCTGGACATAGAGCTGGGCGAGGCTGGCCAGCAGTTCGCTCCAGTCGTCCTTGCCGCGACGCAGCGAGGTCAGGCACAGGCTGTCGGATTCGGCCGCAGCGCTGCGCCAGCGCCACCAGCGTCGGATGCGGGCCGACCTCGAGAAAGACGCGGTACCCATCCTGGTGGAGCCGGGCCAGCCCGTCGGCAAACCGCACGGGCTCGCGCAGGTGGCGCCGCCAGTACGACGCATCCGGCGCGCCGCCGGGCAGCGGCTCGCCACCGGTGAGGTTCCAGGCCACCGGCACGCGTGGCGCGCTCATCGTCACCTTCGCCGCACAAGCCTGCATCGCGGCCAGCGCTGGCTCCACCGACGGCGAGTGCGCGGCCAGCGAGACGAGCAGACGGCGCCCTTCGACGTGCTGCGCGGCCGTGCGGCCGAGCAATCCGTCGACGGCGGCCTTCTCGCCCGACACCACCACGCTGTCCGGTGCGTTGATCGCTGCGATGGCCACCGCGCCCGCCTCGGCATCGATGGCCGCCTGCACGACCGCGGCCGGCGCGAACACGGCCGCCATCGTGCCGCCCGGCGGCAGGGCCTGCATCAGGCGCCCTCGTTCGGCCATCAGCGTGAGACCGTCCTCCAGCGTGAACACGCCCGCCACGCAGGCGGCCACATACTCGCCCACCGAATGCCCGATCACCGCGGCCGGCTCGATGCCCCATGAACGCCACAGCTGCGTCAGCGCGTACTCGACCGCGAACAGCGCAGGCTGGGTCCAGGCGGTCTGGTGGATCGCAGCGTCTTCGGCATCGGCGGCATGCAGCACCGTCCGCAGGCTGCGGCCTTGTGCATCGGGTCCGAGGATGGTGTCGCAGCGGTCGATGACGTCTCGGTAGATCGGCGAGGTGTCGTAGAGCACGCGGCTCATGCCCGGATACTGCGAGCCCTGCCCGGTGAACATGAACACCACCTCGGGCGTCTGGCCGGGCTCGGCCACGCCACTGGAGAGTGCCGGATGCAGGTCGCCGCGGCTCAGCGCCTTCAGCGCCTGGGCAGCGGCGGCGGCGTCCGCCGCCACGACGGCTGCGCGGGCGGCGAAGTGCGAACGCCCGGCACCGGCCACGTGCGCGGTCGGCCAGCGATGCCTCGCCGGCATCGAGCCGCTCGGCCAGTGCGGCAGCGAGCACGCGCAGCGCCGCATCGGAACGTGCCGAGACCGGCAGACAATGCTGCGGTCGCTCGACAGCGCCCGCAGGCTGCGGCTCGGGCGACGGCGCCTCCTCGAGCACGACGTGGCCGTTGGTGCCGCTGAAGCCGAACGAGCTGACGCCGGCTCGCCGCGCCCGCGCCCCGCGGGGCCAGGGGCTGCCCTTCGCGGTCACCTCGACGGGCGCGAACGACCAATCGATGTGGGGGCTGGGCTCGCGGAAGTGCAGATGGGGCGGAATCGCCTCGTGCTGCAGCGAGAGTACGACCTTGATGACGCCGGCGATGCCCGCCGCCGACTCGAGGTGGCCGATGTTCGTCTTCACCGAACCGATGCGCAGCGGTGCCTCGGGGTGACGTCCGGCCGCCAGCGCATGGGCCAGCGCGCGCACCTCGATCGGATCGCCGAGCGTCGTGCCAGTGCCGTGCGCCTCGACGTAGTCGATATCGCCCGGCTGCAGGCCGGCGTCGGCCAGCGCAGCGCGGATCACGGCCTCCTGCGCCGGCCCGTTGGGCACGGTCAGCCCGCCGCTGCGACCGTCCTGGTTGATCGCGCTGCCGCGGACGAGCGCGAGCACGCGATCGCCGTCGCGACGCGCGTCGGACAGCCGCTTGAGAACGACGACGCCGCAACCCTCGCCGCGCGAGAAGCCGTCGGCGCTCGCATCGAAGGTCTTGCAGCGGCCATCCGGCGCCAGCATGTGGGCCTTGGTCAGCGTCACCGTGGTCTGCGGCGAGCACATCACGTTCACGCCGGCAGCGATGGCCATCTCGGATTCGCCGGCGCGCAGGCTTCGGCAGGCCTCGTGCAGCGCCACCAGTGACGACGAGCAGGCCGTGTCGATCGAGAGGGCCGGCCCCTGCAGGCCCAGGCAGTAGGAGATGCGGCCGGCAGCGACGCTGTGCGCGTTGCCCGATGCGAGGTAGGCATCGATCTGTTCGACACCCTGTTCGAGCACGCGCTGGAAGTGGTCGCTGTTGCAGATGCCCACGAAAACGCCGGTGGCCGAACCCGCCGTGCGCTCCGGGCTCATGCCGGCGTCCTCCAGGGCGTGCCAGCAGGTCTCGAGCAGCAGGCGCTGCTGGGGATCCATGGTCAGCGCCTCGCGAGGCGAGACGCCGAAGAAGGCGCTGTCGAAGCCACTCACGTCGTCGAGGAAGCCACCCTGCCGAACCGCCATGCGGCCCGGCGCGTCCGGATCGGCATCGAACCAGGGCGTCGATGTCCCAGCGATCGGCCGGAACGTCGCCGATCGCGTCGCCGCCCTGGCTCAGGAGGTCCCAGAACGACTGCGGGTCGTTGGCGCCGCCGGGAAAGCGGCAGGCCATGCCCACCACCGCCAGCGGCTCGCACTCGCGTCGCCGCGCCGCCTCGAGATTCTCGAGCCGCTCGTGCTGCTCCAGGGCCAGCAGCGCGAGGCGCTGCGGCGAGAGTCTGCTGATGCGATCCAGGAAGTCGCTCATATCGTTCAGGTCCTGCGCCCGGCGCGCGCTGCGAGCAGGCGCTCGACCTCGTCGTCGGACAGTTCTTCGATCGAGCCCACCAGTGCGTGGCCGGCCTTGGCGGCTGGTGCGATTGCCGGCGCCGGTTCGTCAGCGGCGTCGGGTGGCGCCACGAACAGTTCGGCGAGCAGGTGGTCGGTCAGCGCGTCGATCGTGGGGTAGTCGAACAGCAGCGTGGCCGGCAGCGACTGGCCGAGTGCGCTGCCCAGCGTGTTGCGCAGTTCGACGGCAAGCAGCGAATCCAGCCCCAGGTCGCCCAGCGGCGTGCGCGGATCGACCGCGCGGCCGGGATCCATCCCGAGCGCGCGCAAGGCCCGCTCGCGCACCAGCGCCAGGAGCATCGGCCGGCGGCGCGCCTGCGGGGCCTCGCCGATCCGGCGGCGGAAGTCGGCTGGTGCCGCCGCGGCCACCGGATGGGGAGATGCGACGCCCTCGTCGACGCCGCTGATCAACTGCTCGAGCAGGGGCAGGCGGCGCCCCTGGCCGGCGTGCGCTGCATAGCGTGCCCAGTCCGCCAGAACAGCGGCCGCCTGCACGGCGCCCGCGTCGAGAAGGCGCTGCATCGCCGCGATGCCCTGCTCCGGTGTGAATGCGCCCAGCCCTTGCGCGGCGAGGCGCCCGGTAATGCCGCGGTCCGCGGCGGCACCGACGCCGCTCCAGACGCCCCAGTTGATGCTCAGGGCCGGCAACCCCGCGCCGGCGCGGCGACGGGCCAGCGCGTCGAGGAATGCGTTGGCAGCGCTGTGGTTGCACTGACCGGCCGAACCGAGCACGGAAGCCACCGAGGAGAACAGCACGAACGCATCGAGCGGATCGCAGCGCGTCAACTCGTCGAGGAGCACGGCCCCATTCACCTTGGGCGCGAAGACATGCGCAAAGCGGGCTTCGTCCTGACCGAGCAACGCAGCGTCGTCGAGCACGCCGGCGCTGTGCCAGATGCCGCGCAGCGTCGAGCCGGCGGCGCGGATGCGGCGCAGCAGCGACGCCAGTGCCACCCGGTCGCCGACATCGACCGATTCCGCCCACACGTCGGTGCCGCCGGCGCGCATGGCTGCCAGCGCGGCCTGGGCCTCGGGCACGGCGCCTCGCCGCCCGATGAGAACCAGCCGGCCCGCACCCTGCCGCGCCAACCAGCCGGCCACCTCGAGGCCCAGCCCGGACAAGCCGCCGCTGACGAGGTAGGTCGCGTCTCGACGCGGCTTCCAGGCCGGGCGCAGGCCATGGCGCACGACGATGCGGCCCGCATGGCGTGCCTGGGCCATGAAACGGAAAGCGCGCGCGGCTTCGTCGAGCGGGAACTCGTGGCGCGGCAGCGCCGGCAGGCTGCCTTCACGCAGGCCCTGGGCGAGTTGCGCGTACATCGCGCCGATCAGCGCGGGCTCGCGCGCCGCCGTCTCGCCCCAATCGACCACGTGGTAGCGCAGGTCACGGCCGAGCGCCGCCACCCACTCGGGCGGCTTGATGCCGCGCTTGCCGATCTCGACGAAGCACCCACCGCGTGCCAGCGCGGCGAAGCCGGGCTCGATCAACTCGCCCGACAGCGAGTTGAGTACCACATCGACACCCCGGCCCCCGTGGCCTCGAGTACCTGCGGCGCAAACGCCCCGCTGCGCGAATCGTGGACATGCTGCACCCCCATGTCGCGCAGCAGTTCCCGCTTCCACTCGCTGCCCGCGGTGGCGTGCACCACCGCGCCCGCACGCTGTGCCAGCCGGACGGCGGCCATGCCGACGCCACCGGCCGCCGCATGGATGAGCACATGCTGGCCGGCCTTCAGGCGGGCCAGGTGACCGAGACAGAACTCTGCCGTGAGGTAGGCAATCGAGAAGGCCGCGCCTTCGGCGACATCGACATCGCCCGGCAACGGCTGCACGAGTTCGGCCCGCGCGATCACGTGGGAGGCGAAGCTGCCGCCGGCCACGGCCATCACGCGGTCGCCGACCTGCAGGTGGCGCACCCCTGCCCCAGCGCCGCGACCCGGCCTGCGCACTCGCCGCCCAGCGGCCCGGGATCGCCGGGGTACATGCCGAGGGCGTTGAGCACGTCCTTGAAGTTCAGGGCCGTTGCCTCGACCGCGATCTCCACCTCGCCGGGGCCGGGCACGCGCCGCGGCCTGGAGGCTCGCAGGAACCGATCCAGCGAGCCTGCGGTTTCCGGAACGAGCACCCAGGACGCCGCCGGATCGACCGTGCGGGCAGCGGGCGCGCGCCAGCGCGACAGCCTGGCTGCGCGGCTGCCTCCGTGCCGCCACGCGCACTGCGGTTCATCGGCCGCCGACAGCATGCGGTCGGCCAGGTCGTCGAAGGCCGCGCTGTCGCCGCCGCTGTCGTGGTCGAGATCGAAGCACAGCGGCCGCAGTTCGGGGTGCTCGAGGTACAAGGCCCGCGCCAGCCCCAGAGCGTCGCCGCCTCGGCATCGTGGTGGCGCTGTTCGGGATCGGCATGTTGCGCGTCACGCGTCAGCAGCACCAGCCGCGGCGGCGGTTCGGTCTGGACCAGCGCCTGGGCCAGCCGCAAGGCATCGAGTGCCGCGGCCCGGGCGCGATCGCCGGCTGGCGGGCCGTCGACGGCATCGAGGGCCCAGGCGTGCACGACGCCGCTGACCCGCGAGCCTTCGCTGCGCAACTCGGCGAGCAGGCGAAGAAGATCGTCGGCAGCGTCGAGCGAGAGGGTGGCCTCGTCACCGCTGCGGCCGTACGCACCGCGGCCGACCATCACGCAGCGGCCCCGCGGGCGCGCAAGCGGTCGGCCATCGCCGCGGCCGCACCCGCGGCATCGCGCAGCAGCAGCCAAGTGCCGGCGTCTGCACCGCCGGCGCGGCTCAGCAGCAGCGATTGCAGCGACAGCGCGCCGGACGCCGGCGGACTGGACGGCAGTGCTGAGGGCGCCTCGAATCCGCATTCGGCCAGCAGGCCGAGCCAACGCTCGCGCTTCAGCGTCGCGTACTCGGAACGGAGATCGGTGTCGGTGAAAGCCCACCAGCCGCTGGTCAGGCCGACGGTGAGGTCGAACCAGCGCTGCGGCGCCGTGACCTCGAGCATGGCCAGCAAGCCGCCCGGCACGAGCAGGCTGCGAACGCGCGCGAGCGTGCGCCGGAGGTCGGCCGTGGCATGGATGACGTTGGACGCCACGACGATGTCGAACAGGCCCGGCGCAAAGCCCTGCGCGGCCGGATCGCGCTCCAGATCGAGGACTTCGAAGCGCACGAAGGGGGTACGACGCGGAAAAGCGCTCGCGCGCCCTGGCCACGAACAGCGGCCCCACATCGGTGAAGGTGTACTCGACCGGCAGCCCCTGCAGCCGCGGCAGCAGATGGGCGGTGCTGCCGCCCGTGCCGGCACCGATCTCGAGGATCCGCAGCGTCCGGCCGGCTGACCGCTGTGCGGCCGCTTCGGCCACCAGCGCGGCCAGCAGGCCGTTGTACAAGCGCGCGGTCGGCGAATCGCGGTACATCCGCTCCGCCGTGTCGAGCGAGCCGCCGGGGAACAGCAGATCCATGGGCTCGCGCTCGCCGCGCAGCGCCTCGGCCAGTCGCGTGGCAACGCGATCCGTCATCTCCAGCTCGGCATCGGCACCGGCCGGACAAGCAGCCCGCAGCTCGACCGCCAGTCGATGTGGCTGCACTGGCGGCAGCGCGCGCTGCACGCGCCAGCGTCCGTGGCCCTGCGGCTCGAGCACGCCAGCCTCGGCGAGGATGGCCAGCAGGCGATCGAACAACCGGTCGTGCTGCGCCAGCACGCCCAGGCGCCGAGCCAGCGCAGCGGAATCGACGCTCTCGCCGCTGGCGGGCTCCCAGCCCAGTTCGCGCAGCGCCTGCACGGTGTAGGCGAGGCAGAGCGCGTCGAAGCGCTCGAGAAAGCGGTCGTAGCCCTGCACGTCGACGTCGCGGGCGAGCGCGGGCAGCACCTGCTCCGCCGGCTGCGTCAGTGCCGCTGTGTCCCACTCGGGCGAGGTCCGGGCGATCTGCGCAGGGTCGGCCTCGACCCAGCGCATCTCGTAGAGACAGCCATCGAGCCAGCGCTCGCCCAGCCGGGCCAGCGCGTCGCGGTCGACCCGCTTGAGCTGGAGGCCGCGCAGTTCGGCGATCACCGTGCCCCGCTCGTCGCACACGCGCAGGTCGGCGCGCCGCGTGTCGCGGCCCTCGCCGTGCGCCAGCTGGACGTGACTCCAGCAGCGCCGGGCGCCGATCCCTGCAGTGAACAGCGCATAGCGCTCGATGCCGATCGGCAGGAAGAGATCGTCCTCGCCGTCCGGCGCCAGCGCCGCTGCCAGCAGCTGCAGGCAGCCATCGAGCAGCACGGGATGGAGCAGGCAGCCTTCGCCGGCATCGGCCCACTCGTCGAGCAGCACGACCTCGCCGAAGGCCCGGCCGTCGCCGCGCGAGATCTGGCGCAGCGAGCGGAAACCGGGCCCGAAGTCCAGGCCGCGACGGCCGAAGTCGGCATAGAACGCCTGCGGCGCGACCGACGTCGCGCAGTCGCGGCGCAACGCGACCAGGTCGAGCACCTCCGGCTGCATCTGGGACACCGGCCTGACGCGGGCGTCGACGTGGCACACCCAGGCCGCATCGGCGTCGGCGCCGTCGGGCTGGCTGCTGAGCGTCACGCGCCGGGCGGCGTCCGGCACCGGCTCGCACAGGGTCTGCAGGGTCCGCGCTTCGCCCTCGTCGCCCAGCACCATGGCTTCCCGGATCGCCACGTCCTCCACCACCACGTCTGCGCCGCGGCAGCGCTGCGCGCGGCTGCCTGGAGAATGTCGAGGTAGGCGGTGGCCGGCAGTACCACTCGCCCCTGCACGCGATGCTCGCGCACGAACGCCGGCTGGTCCGCGCCGACCATGGCCTCGTAGAGCCGGGCGGTTCCCGCGTGGCGCACGCGACGGCCGAGCAGGCGGTGGCTGCCGGGCACGGGCGCCTGCTCGCGGGCCGGCATCGGCCTCGCCTGGAACCAGTATCGCTCGCGCTGGAAGGGATAGGCGGGCAGATCGGTGAGCCGCGGCCGCGGGCCCGGCCCGTCCGCCATCTGCGCCCGCCAGTCGATGCGGGCACCGGCAAGATAGGCGCTCGCCAGCGCGTCGAGCAGCACATCGCTGTCGCGCTCGCCCTTTCGCATCGAGGCCACCCGTGCCGGGCCTTCGTCGGCGAACACGGCGCCGACGAAAGACAGCAGCGTCGGGTGCGGCCCGAGTTCGATCGCCAGATCGATGCGCTGCTCGCGCAGCACCGCCAGCCGTCCGCGAAGCGCACCGCCTCGCGGACGTGGCGGCGCCAGTAGGCCGGGCGCGTCATCTCGTCCGACGTCGCGAGCCGGCCGCTGAGGTTGGACACCACGCGCAGACGCGGCGCGGACAGCTGCAGCGACGCCACCACCTGCTCGAAGCGATCGAGCACCGGGTCGACCAGCGGCGAATGGAAGGCATGCGACACCGGCAGTCGCTGACAGCGCCGTCCGCGGGCCGTGAGCTCGTCGCACACCGCGTCGACGTCGGCCAGCGTACCGGAGACGACGGTCTGCGCCGGGCCGTTGACCGCTGCAATCGACAGCCGGGCCCCGCGCGTCGTCACGAACGGCGTGACCTCGGCCTCTGAGGCCGAGATGGCCGCCATGCCGCCACCAGGGGGCAGCGACTGCATCAGCCGGCCTCGTTCGGCGACCATGCGCAGGGCATCGTCGAGGCTCATCACCCCGGCCACGCAGGCCGCAACCAGTTCGCCGACGCTGTGGCCGATCAGCAGATCGGGGTGCACGCCCCAGGAGCGCCACAGCTCGCACATCGCATACTCGAGCGCGAACAGCGCGGGCTGCGTGTTGGCGGTCAGGTCCAGCCGCGAATCGTCGGCCGTTGCGCCGAACAGGAGATCGCCGAGCGGCACCTCCAGGCTCGCGGCGAGGCCGGCGGCGCAGCGGTCGATGGCCGTCCGGAACACGGGCTCGGCCGCGTACAGCTGCCGGCCCATGCCGGCGTACTGTGCGCCCTGCCCGGTGAACAGAAAAGCCACCCGCGGCGGATCGCGCCGGACCAGATGCGCCGTGCGCAGCTGCGGCGCTTCGCGCCCCTGCGCGAGCGCGGCCGCCTTCCAGCAGTTCGTCCAGCGACCCGCAGCGGATGGCGGCACGGTAGGGATGCTGCGCACGGCCGAGGTTGGCGGTGAAGCAGATGTCGGCGGTCGTCGTCGCTGCGGCCCGCCAGGGCCTCGCGATGGCGCCGCGCCCATTCCGCCAGCGCGTGCGGATCGCGAGCCGACAGCGTGAAGAGGCGGGCCCGCCGGGCCGGAGCCACCTCGCCAGCAGGGTGCGGCGCCTCCTCGACGATCACGTGCGCGTTCGTGCCGGAGAAGCCGAACGAACTGACGCCGCCGATGCGCACCCCGTCGATCGGCTGCCAGTCCATGGCTTCGCGGGGCACCGTCAGCGGATAGTCGCTCCAGTGGATGTGGGGGCTCGGCGTGGCGAAGTGCAGGTGCCGAGGAATGCAGCGATGGCGCAGCGCCAGCACCAGCTTGATCAGGCCGGTGACGCCAGCCGCGCCCTCGAGGTGCCCGATGTTCGTCTTGACCGACCCGATCACCAGGGGCGCCACGCCGCCGCGGTCCTGCCCGAACACGCTGCCCAGGGCATGCACCTCGAGCGGGTCGCCGAGCTGCGTGCCGGTTCCATGCGCCTCGATGAAGCCCACCGGCGGGGCACCACGCCGGCGTTGGCGAGCGCCGCGCGGATCACCGCCTCCTGGGCCGGGCCATTCGGGGCGGTCAGGCCACTGCTCGGCCCGTCCTGGTTGACTGCGCTGCCGCGGATCACGGCCAGGATGCGGTCGCCGTCAGCCTGCGCTTCGGCGAGCCGCTTGAGCACGACCATGCCGGCGCCCTCGCCGCGCGCAAACCCGTCGGCCGCGGCGTCGAAGGTCTTGCAGCGGCCATCGGGCGCGAGCATGCGCGAGTGCGACAGCGCAACGAAGATGTCCGGCGCCAGCATGAGATTGACGCCGCCGGCCAGAGCCATGCGGCACTCGCCGGAGCGCAGCGCCTGCACCGCCAGTGCACGGCCACCAGCGAGGACGAGCACGCGGTGTCGATGGTCAGGCTCGGCCCCTGCAGGCCGAGCAGGTACGACAGCCGCCCCGAGAAGATGCTGTGCGCAATGCCGGAAGTGAAGTGGGCATCGAGCAGGGCCGGGTCGCCGGACTTGAGCTGCAGGTAGGTGTAGTCGCTGCTGCAGGCGCCGACATACACGCCGGTGGCCGAGCCCTCTAGCCGGTCGGGTGCACGGCCGGCGTCCTCGAGCGCCTCCCAGGCCACTTCCAGCAGCAGTCGCTGCTGCGGGTCCATGCCCTGGGCCTCGCGCGGGGCGATGCCGAAGAACTCGGCGTCGAAGGCATCGACGGGCTGGTTGATGAAGCCGCCCTCGCGGGTGGCGATGCGACCCGGAGCCTGCGGGTCCGGGTCGAAAAAGGCCTCGATGTCCCAGCGCTGCGCAGGCACGCGGCCGATGGCGTCGACACCGTCGCGCATCAGCGCCCAGAACCGGGCCGCGTCGTCGCCCCCGCCAGGAACGCGGCAGCCGATGCCGATGACCGCGATCGGCTCGCGCGCGGCCCGCTCCACCGCCGCCAGCCGCGCGCGAGTCTCCTCGAGCGCGAGGAAGGCGCGCTTCAGTGGCGTCATGCCGGTGTCCGAGGCCGTCTGCACAGAGTCGCTCACGGCGCCCCAGTCGTTCATCGAGCAGGCGAGCGATGTCGTCGTCGCTCAACTGCGCCACGTCGGCGGCCGCCAGGGGCGCGGAGGACGGCGGCGGCGCCGCGGCCACGGCGGGCGACGACGGCAATCCTCCGGAGACGCGCTCGAGCAGATGCCGGGCCATCGCATCGATCGTGGGGTGGTCGAACATGAGCGTGGCCGGCAGCGCCTTCGGCAGGCCGACGGCCTTGGCGAGCCCGTTGCGCAGTTGCACGGCCATCAATGAATCGAGACCCAGGTCCATCAGCCGGTCGCCGAGCGCCGGCGCGCGGGCGGCCTCGAGGCGAAGCGTCGACATCACCTGCTGCCGCACCAGCTCCCGCAGGAGATCGAGCCGCTCGGCCGGAATCGCCGTGTCGAAGCGCCGCCGCCACTCGCCGGCCGCCGAAACGGACGCCGAGGCGGCCTCGACGGGCGTGGCCGCGCCCGCGTCGGCAAGCTGCGCCACCGCGCCGTGATCGCCGGCCTTCTGCGCCACGATCACGTGCTGCCCCATCGACGCGGCTGGCGACCCCGCCGGCGGCCATGCCCGCGCCTGCCGGAAGCCGGCCTCGTGCAGCGCCTGGACCCAGACGGCCGGCGGCAGCAGCGGGTTGTCGCCGCGCAGGTCGTCGGCGAAGTGCTGCCAGCCTTCGATCAGACCGGTCGTCATGTCGAAGTAGTCGAAGTGCTCGGTCGATTCGACGAGCACCAGCATCCCGCCGGGCGCCAGCAGCTCATGCAGCCGCTGCAGAGCGGCGCGCAGGTCCTTGACGGCGTGCACGGCATTGGCGGAAACGACGACGTCATGGCTCTGCGGCTCGATGTGCTGTGCGGCCAGCTCCTCGTCGAGGTCGAACAGGCCGAACTCCACGCCCGGCAGGCCCTCGAAGCGCTCGCGCGCCTTGGCGAGGAATGCATCGCTCACGTCCGTGAACCGGTAGTGGCGACGCTGCGGCGGCAGCACCGGCAGCAGCGCAGAACTGGTTCCGCCGGTGCCCGCGCCGATCTCCAGCACGCGCAGCACCCGCCCGGACGGTGTCGACGCGCCCAGGAACTCCAGCGCCGAGGCCGCGAGCTGGTTGATGTAGCGCATCGTCGTCGAGCGCTCGTACAGGCCGAGTGCAAGCTCGAAGTCGCCGCCGGGGAACAGGGTTTCGAGCGGACTTTCGCGGCCGGTCAGCACGCCGGAGACGAGCGTGCCGCAATGTCGCACGTAGTCGAACAGCGGCCGGTTGTCGACGAACTCCTGCTCCGCTTCCATCCAGAGACCGGCCGGCCCGGGTCCGGCAGGGCACGATCGGCCACGAACATCCCCGCCTCCTGCCGCAGCAGGCCGTGCGCGGCCAGCGACCGCAGCCAGCGCTCGACGAGGTGCCGGTAGGTGTCGCGGATGCCCGTGAGGCGCAGCACCGCCGCCGTGGTCGTGGCGCTCGCCCGCCTTCGCGAACACCCCTGCCTCGCGCAAGGTCTGCATTGCCTGAGCACGCGTGATGCAGGCGAGCAGCGCCCATTTGTGCGGGTAGCTCGCGGCGTTCAGGTCCAGCGGTCCGCGCTCGGCACGGCGGTCCATGGCCGCGGCCACGCCTTCCCAGCGCGCCGCGGCAGGAAGTCCGGCGGCATGTCGTGGAGCCGGAGCGATCCAATGACGCCGCCGCTGGAACGGGTAGGTGGGCAACTCGAGGCGCCGGCAGCCCTGGCCACGATCCACGGCACCCCAGTCGATGGCGGCACCGGCCACGAACAGGTGCTGCAGGGACTCGAACAGGGTCGACCAGCCCGGCTGGCCTTCGCGCAGCGAGGGCAGCCATTGCCCGCTGCCCCACAGTCGGCGCCCATCCCCAGCAGGACCGGCTGCGGACTGAGCTCGATGTAATGGGTGATTCCTTCGGCCGCCAGCGTGCGCATCGCATCGGCGAAGCGCACCGGTTCGCGCAGGTGTCGTCGCCAGTAGCCGGCATGGCCGAGCAGCGACAGCCCTGCCCGCTCGGCGCTGAGGTTGGACACCAGCGCGATGCGCGGCTCGGCAAAGCTCGCCCCGGCGACCTCGCGCTCGAAATCGGCGAGCACCGGGTCCATCAACGGCGAGTGGAAGGCGTGCGACACGCGCAGCGGCTTGGTGCGCGCGCCCTGTGCCGCGAAGCCGGCAGCGATCTGCTCGACCGCCGTGCGCTCGCCACTGATCACGACGTTCGTATCGCCGTTGACCGCCGCGATCGCCACGCGCCCCGCGTGGGCGGCGATCGCCGCCGAGACCGCCGACTCGGCCGCCTCGAGCACCACCATCGCACCATCGCGCGGCAGACCCTGCGCGAGGCGCCCCCGTGCGGCCACCATGCGCGCGGCATCGGCCAGCGTCAGCACGCCGGCCACGTGCGCCGCCGCGTACTCGCCGAAGCTGTGGCCCATCACTGCCACGGGTTCCACGCCGAACGATCGCCACAGCGACGCCAGCGCCACCTCGATCGCGAACATCGCAGGCTGGGCATAGCGGGTTTCGTCCAGCAGAGCGGCCTGCGCGCCGCCAGCGAAGACGACCTCGCGAAGCGGCTGCGGCAGCAGGCCGTCGAGCGCCTCGGCGCAGCGGTCGAAGGCTTCGCGGAAGGCCGGGGCTGTCTCGTACAGGTCGCGCCCCATGCCCAGGTACTGCGGCCCCTGCCCCGGGAACAGGAAGGCAACGCGTGGCGCGCGGGCTGCGGCATGCCCATGGACGATCGCAGGTGTCGCCTGCCCGCTTTGCCAGGCGCCCAGGGCAGCATCGAGGTCGGCCACGCTGGCCGCCTGCACGGTCAGACGCGACGGCAGGTGATCTCGGCCGACGGCGGCGGTATGGCACCAGTCCTTCAGGCTGATCGCGGCCTGGGTCGTGTGCAGGGCCGCGCGGTGGCGCTCGACGAGCGCGGCCAGCGCCACGTCGTCGCGGGCGGACAGGACCAGCAGCGCGCCGGGCCGCGTGCCGCCAGGGGCTGCCGAGGGCGGGGTCGCGGGCGGTTCCTGCAGCACCACGTGGGCATTGGTGCCGGAGAAGCCGAACGAACTGACACCCGCGACGCGCGCCTGCGGCTCGGCCGCCCAGCGCGTGACGACCGTCGGCACCGTCACCCTCAGCGCGGGCCAGTCGATCAGCGGATTGGGTGTGTTCAGGTGCAGGTGGGGCGGAATCTCGCCGCGCCGCAGCACCAGCACTGCCTTGGCCACGCCGAGCAGGCCGGCGGCCGCCTCGAGGTGCCGACATTGGTCTTGATCGCGCCAATCGCCAACGGGCGCGCCGGGTCGCGGCCCTCGCGCATCACGGCGCCGAGCGCATTGACCTCGATCGGATCCCCCAGCGAGGTGCCGGTGCCGTGGGTCTCGACATAGCCGACTTCGGCAGGCCTGACGCCCGCATCGGCCAGCGCCGCGCGCAGCACGGCCTCCTGGGCAGGGCCGTTGGGCGCCGTCAGGCCGTTGCTGCGGCCGTCCTGGTTGATCGCGCTGCCGCGGACCACGGCCAGGATGCGGTCGCCATCCGCCTGCGCATCGCGCAGCCGGCGCACCAACAGGAAGACCCCCTTCACCGCGCACGTAGCCATCGGCCGACGCGTCGAAGGTCTTGCATCGGCCGTCGGCGGCCATCATGCCCGCCTTGGAGAAGTTGACGTGGACCTCCGGACCGAGGATCAGGTTGACGCCGCCGACCAATGCACGATCGCACTCGCCGCGCCGCAAGGCTGGCAGGCCAGATGCAGGGCCACGAGCGATGACGAACAGGCAGTGTCCACCGAGACCGCCGGGCCCTGCAGGCCGAGCACGTACGCGATGCGGCCGGAGGCCACGCTGAACGCGTTGCCCTGGCTGAAGTAGGGGTCGATCAGGTCGGGCTGGGCGAACAGCGACCGCCCATAGTCCGCGTTGGCGATGCCCAGGTAGACGCCGGTGCGGCTGCCGAGCAGCGACGAGGGCTGCACCGCCGCGTTCTCCAGTGCCTCCCAGGCCAGCTCGAGCGCGAGGCGCTGCTGCGGATCCATGCTCGCGGCCTCGACCGCACCGATGCCGAAGAAGCCGGCATCGAACCGATCGACGTTCTCGATGAAGCCCCCTCGCGGGTCGTCATCTTCCCCGGGGCGGTGGGATCGGGGTCGTACCAGTCGGCGGAGGTTCCAGCGCTCGGGCGGAATGGGGCCGATGGCATCGACGCCACCCCACAGCAGCGTCTCGAGGCTCGCCGCATCGACCACGCCCCGGGTGCACGCATGGCCATGCCGACGATGGCCAGCGGCTCGTGCGCCGCCGCCTCGAGCTCGGCCACGCGCGCGCGCAGCTCGCGGATCTCCAGCAGGGCACGCTTGACGGGCGAGAGTTCAGGGTCGGTCATCGGCGCAGTCTCAGGAACGCTTGCCATCGTCGCGGTCATCCAGTTCGGCAAGCAACAGGGCCTCGGCTTCCTCGTCGCTCATCGAGGCCACGGCGCGGCGCTCACCGCCTGCCGCGGGCAGCGCCTCGGCCGGGCTCAGTTCGAGCCGCTGCACCAGGAAAGCGGCCAGCGCCTCCAGCGTCGGGTAGTCGAACAGCAGCGTGGCCGGCAGGGCAGCATCGACCGCTCGAGCCAGCTGGTTGCGCAGTTCGACGGCCATCAGGGAATCGAGGCCGACCTCCTTCAGCGGCCGGCGCGCATCGAGCAGGGTGTCGGCGCCCAGCCCCAGCACCTGGACCGCCTGCCTGGACAGGTCCTCCAGCATGGCGTCACGGCGCTCGCCGGGCCGCAGCTCGCGCCAGCGCGCAGCCAGGCCGCCGCCGGCCGCCGCCGACGATCTCGGCGGCGTCGATTTCCGCGGAGCGAGCCCGGCAAAGAAGCTGCGGTCGACGCCGCCCGGCAGACCCGACAGGAATCGCGGCCAGTCGATCGGCAGGACGGCCACCGACACCGCGGCCTCGCGCAGCAGGCGCTCAAGCCTTGCCATCCCGCCCGGTGCGGTTATGGTGCCCAGGCCGCGCGACGCCCAGCCCGCCCGTCCCGCACCGGCTGCCATGCCTTCGCCCCACAGCCCCCAGGCCACGCTGGTCGCTGGCAGCCCTGCCCGGCTGCGCGCCTGCGCAACGGCATCCAGCGCGGCATTCGCGGCGGCATAGGCACCCTGCCCGGCCGGGCCGAGCAGCACACCGGCGGCGGAGTACAGCACGAAGAAGTCCAGCGGCAGCCTGCGCGTGAGCGCATCCAGGACCCGGGCGCCTTCGGCTTTGCCGCGCAGCGCAGCACCCAGGCGTGAAGCATGCAGACCAAGCAGTGCGCCGTCTTCCAATTGTCCGGCGGCATGGATCACGCCGCGCAGTGGCGCGGTCGAACGCGCCAGCTCATCGACCAGTGCCGTCATCGCGACGGTATCGCCGGCGTCGATCTGGCGCACGCTGACCATCACCCCTTGCGTGTCAGATCCTCGATCACCGGCCGCGCCTCGTTTCCTGGCGGGTGCCGACCGGTCAGCACGAGGTGGCGCGCGCCCAGGCCGGCCAGCCAGCGCGCAGCGTGCAGCCCGAGCGCGCCCAGGCCGCCGGTGACGAGGTAGCTCGCGTCGGCCCGCATGGCCGGCCGTGCCTGCGTGTCTGCGGCGCGGGGCGCGCGCAGCACCAGTTTGCCGACGTGGCGGGCCTGCGCCATCAGGCGCATGGCCTGGGCGGCCTCGTCGAACCCGAACACGCGCAGCGGTGGTGGCGTCAACTGGCCGACCTCGAGCGCGCCGATCAGCGCGTTCAGCATCGGCCGGACGCGGCCGGGTTCGGCGCGTGCGATGCTGCCCAGGTCGTAGATCTCGTAGCGGGCCGAGGGCTTCGCGGCGCGGAAGCGCTCGGCCGACCACAGTTCGCGCTTGCCGAGTTCGAGGAAGCAGCCGTCGGCAGCCAGCGCCTCGACGCTGGCCGCGATGAAGTCGCCGGCCAGCGAGTTGAGCACCACATCCGCCCCGCGCCCGCCCGTGGCGGCCCGCACGCCTTCGGCAAACGCCAGAGAGCGAGAATCGAAGACCTGTGCCGCGCCCAGGGCCCGAAGCATCTCGCGCTTCTCCGGCGACCCCGCCGTGGCCAGCACCGTGGCGCCGGCGCGCAGGGCCAGTTGCATGGCGGCCCAGCCGACGCCGCCGGCTGCAGCATGGATCAGCACCGTCTGGCCGGCGCGCAGCCCTGCGATGTCGTGCAAGCCGAGCATGGCGGTGAGGAATGCCGCTGGCAGCGAGGCTGCAGTCTCGATCGTACCGAGCCGATCCGGCCATCGGGCCACGAATCCTGCCGGCACGTTCACCACGCTGGCGAGACTGCCGGGCGCGAGGCCAAACACCGTGTCGCCCGGCGACAGGTCGTTCACGCCCTCGCCGACCGCCTCGACGACGCCTGCGCACTCCGCGCCCATGAAGCCGAGCTGGTCCGGAATCATGCCCAGCGCCATCAGCACGTCGCGGAAGTTCAGCCCCGCCGCC
This sequence comes from Piscinibacter aquaticus, assembly GCA_007994965.1. Taxonomy (GTDB): domain Bacteria; phylum Pseudomonadota; class Gammaproteobacteria; order Burkholderiales; family Burkholderiaceae_C; genus Piscinibacter; species Piscinibacter aquaticus. The sequence continues at coordinate 1,901,493 of VOPW01000001.1, forward strand.
AGCACGCGCAGGCGGACTTCGCCCGCAGCCGGGGGCGTGAGGGCCAGCGGCTGCCAGCCGAGTTCTTCCAGGGTGCCGGCGCGTCCGGCGACGAGCTTGCGCAGCGGCGCCGACGCGGGCAGCGGCAACCGCCGCCGCAACCGCGGAACCAGCCGCAGTCCGGCTCGCCAGGCCAGCCGCGCTGCGCCGCCCTGGCCGCGGAGCAGTTCGCCTGCAATCTGCCGCGCATCGACATCGGATGCATCGGGATCGAGGTCGATCATCCGCAAGGCCAGCTCCGGATGCTCGGCGGCAATTGCGCTGCCCAGACCCCAGATGGCCGCCGGTCCCGGCCGAGGCACTGCCGCGCCGGCGCCCTGCGCCCCGATCGTCACGAGGTGCAGCGACGCGCCGCTTGCGGAACGGGCCAGGGCCTGCGCCCACGCCAGCACCGGCGCGGTCCATCCGAGCAGTTCGTCCGTGCCGGGGTCGGAGACCATCAGTGCGACGCCGGCCAGTCGCCTTCCTTCGCGCCAGTTCGCGTCGGCCAGTGCAGCGTGCGCCGGCGCGTCGGCGCCCAGTTGCCGGCAGATACGGCCAGACGAGCCCAGCTCGCGCATCGTGTCTTGCGCCAGGCGTTGCGCGGCGGCGCCGATGGCGACCACCACCCAGGCGCCGTCGCCGGCGGCCGCGAGCGCGGCTGGCGCGGTTTCGTCCGGGACCCAGCTCGTCTCGTGCAGCCATTCGTCGGCCGAGGTGCTGGGGATGCCGGAAGGAGCCGGGGCGAAGCGGACATCGTCCAGCATCGCCACGCAGCGACCGCCGTCATCGAGCAGCCGCACGCTTGCCGCGACCGAGGCGCCGTCGGCGATACGTTCGACGGTGACTTCGGCGTGCAGGCGCTCCGGCGCGGGCAACAGCAGCGCGTAGCGCCCGACACCGACCGGCAGGTACACCGCGGCGGGCCGGCCGCCGTCGAGCGCCGCCACGCAGGCCTGCAGCGCGCCGTCCAGCAACACGGGGTGGCAGCCCGCCTCCGCCGCGGCGCCAGGCAGCAGACGCAGCGTCGCGCTGGCGCCGCCCGAGCCCACCGACAGTCGCTCGATCGTCCGGAATGCGGAGCCGAACGCGACGCCCAGGCCGTCGAAGGCGGCGTAGACGGCATCGCCTTCCAGCTCTGACTGAACCACGAGACGACGCGCCGGGCTGAGCTTGGCGACGCCGCTGACCGCGCGCGCACTGGCCACCACCTGCCACCCCTGCGGGGCGCCGGGATCGCGGCAGTGCATCGACAACTCGATGCGCTGCTCGTCGCGCACCGCCGCGACCACCTGCCAGACCGTGGTTGCGCCGTCCGTCTCGTCCAGCGCCATCGGGCGGTGAACGACGAAGTCTTCCACGACCAGATCGTCGCGGTCCGTCACCTTCACGGCGGCCTGCCGCAGCACCTCGAGCATGCCCATGGCCGGCATCAGCAGGCGACCGCCCAGCCGGTGATCGGCCAGCCACGACGGCGCGGCGTCCGGCCGGGCGGCCTGGAAGACGGCGCTGCCGGCCACTGGCAGGCGCGTGCCGAGCAGCGCCGGCGTCGACGCCGAGGCCGTGGCGGCCGCCGACCACGCATCGGCGCCCGGCGAACGACGGCGCTTCAGCCAGAAGCGCTCGTGCTGCCAGGGATAGGCCGGCAGATCGAGCACCTGCGCGTGGGCGCCCTGCACCGCCACCCAGTCCGGCGCCCGGCCCGCCGCGTACAGGCCGGCGCACGCCTGGAGCATCGCCTCGCGCTGCGGCCTCTCGCGGCGCATCGACGCCAGCACGTGGACCGACACGCTGCCCTCGGCGGCACACTCGGCGATGTTCGCCGCCAGCACGGGGTGTGCGCCGATCTCGACGAAGGCGGTGTACCCGTCGCGGACCATCGCACCGATCGCCTCGGCGAAGCGAACCGTGTCGCGCACGTTGCGGCCGAAGTAGGCTGCGTCCACCGGGGTGCCGGAGTGCCGGTCACCCGTGACGGTGGAGTACACGGGCAGCACGGCCGCACGGCCGGCGACCGCCCCAGGGCCGCCACCAGCGCATCGGCATGCGGCTGCATCTGCGCGCTGTGGAACGCATAGTTCACCGGCAGTTGCCGATGCGCGATGCCCTCGCGGGCGAACGCATCCAGGCATGCCGTCAGCGCCCCCTCCTCGCCGGACAGCACCACGCTGCGAGGGCCGTTGACCGCGGCCACCGACAGCCGCGTGCCCAGGCCGGACAATCTCTGAGCGGCCTGATCCGGGGTGAGCGAGACGGCGGCCATCGCGCCACGGCCGGTAGCCGCCTGCATGAACTTCGCTCGCAGCACGAGCACGCGCAGCGCCTCGTCGAGGTCGAGCGCGCCGGCCAGATGCAGGGCGGCGATCTCGCCGACGCTGTGCCCGACGACACCGTCGGCGTGCACGCCCCAGTGCGCCCAGAGCCGGCACAGCGCCACTTGCACGGCGAAGATCGCCACCTGGGCGACCTCCGTGTCGTCCAACCGCGATCGTTCGGGCGTGGCCGTCAGTTCTTCGCCAAGCGACCAGCCGACGAGCGGCTGCAAGGCACGGTCGATCTGTGCAATGGCCGGCCGAACACGGGTTCCGTGGCCAGCAGTTCCGTGGCCATGCCGGCCCATTGCTGGCCTTGCCCGCCGAACACGAAGGCGATCCGCGGTGCAGCGGCAGAGGAAGGCGAGCCGGCCACCCACCCGCTCGGCGGCGCGTCGCCGAGGAAGGCCTGCAACCGCTCGATCGCTTGGCCGGCATCGCCGGCCAGCACGGCCAGGCGATGCTCATGGTGGGTTCGCCGCTGAGCTGCAGCGGCGCAGAGCGCCGGAAGCGGCTGGCTGGCCGAGCCCAGAGACTCGACCCAGCGCTCCGCAAGCGCTCTCAGCGCCGCAGCGCTGCGCGCCGACAGCGGCAGCAGCCACGGCGGCGAAGCCCAATCGGGCGGGTCGGTCGCCTTGATGCGGGGTGCTTCCTCCAGCACGACATGCGCATTGGTCCCGCCGACGCCGAAGCCGCTGACGCCTGCACACCGGGCCCGGTCATCCCCGGGCCAAGGCGTCGGACGGGACGGGATGGCCAGGCGCGTCCCCGTCAGCGAGATGTGCGGATTGATCGACCGGAAGTGCACCTGCGGCGGCACCTCGCCGTGCCGCAGCACCAGCACCGACTTGACCACGCCGGTGACACCGGCAGCGGCCTCGAGGTGCCCGATGCTCGACTTGGCCGCACCCAGCAGGCAGGGCCCGGCGCCCGCGACCGGCCGGCCGACGGTGTGCGCCAGGGCCTCGACCTCGATGGGGTCGCCCAGCGCAGTGCCGGTGCCGTGCGCCTCGACGTAGCCGATCCGCCACGGTTCGACCTGGGCGTTCGCCAGCGCCTCCCGGATCAATGCCTGCTGCGCGAGGCCATTGGGTGCGGCAAGCACCGTGGAGTGGCCGTCCTGGTTCACCGCCGAACCGCGAACGAGGGCGAGCACGCGGTCACCGTCGACCAGCGCATCGGCCAGACGCTTCATCACCAGCACGCTGCAGCCTTCGCCGCGGCCGAAGCCGTCGGCGCGGGCGTCGAAGGTCTTGCAACGGCCGTCAGGAGCCATGAAGCCGACCTTGGACAGCGTGATCATCGGCGTCTCGCCGACCATGAGCGACACGCCACCGGCGATCGCGGTATCGCACTCGCCGTGGCGCAGGCTCTGGCAGGCGAGGTGGATCGCAACCAGCGAAGACGAGCAGGCGGTGTCGACCGAAATGCTGGGGCCGCGCAGGTCGAGCAGGTACGACAGGCGGTTGACCAGCACGCTGTGCAGCGTGCCCGTCAAGGTGCGCGAATCGATGCCCAGCGGATCGGAGGCCTGCAGCTGGGCGTAGTCGTTGTAGTAGCTGGCCACGAAGGCCCCAGTGCGCGAGCCGGCCAGCTGCTCGCGCGTGATGCCTGCATGCTCGATCGCTTCGATGGCCACCTCGAGGAACAGACGCTGCTGCGGGTCCATCTGCTCGGCCTCGCGGGGCAGGATCCCGAAATAGGCGGCGTCGAAGCCGTCGATCGAATCGAGGAAGCCGCCCCACCGCGTCGCCATCTTTCCCGGCGCCGAAGGATCGGGGTCGAACAGCCCGGCCACGTCCCAGCGATCCTGCGGCGCCTCCCTCACCGCGTCGACGCCGTCACGCAGCAGGCGCCAGAAGGACTCCGCATCGACAACGCCGCCCGGCAGCCGGCATCCCATGCCCACGATCGCGATCGGATCGGCTCGCAGCACCGGCTCGCTGCGCGCGCGTTCCTGTTGCGCCAGCAGCGCGAGCTTGATCGGCGACAGCTGCGTCAGGGGGCGGCGTCAGGGTCGGGTCGCTCATGGCCGGTTTCAGCGGCGACGGCGCAGCAGCTGCGCTGCCTCTTCGTCGGACATGGCGCTCAAGGCAGCCAGCGCCGGGCTCGTGACCGCCGCGGCCGCGGGCTCCGCGGCCGCGGCGACCCCAGCGCTTCCGAGGCCGGACAGGTACCCGACCAGCGCGTCCACGCTCGGATAGTTCCAGGCGATGGTGGCCGAGAGCGGCTGTTCGAGCAGCACCTCGAGCCGGTTGCGCAGCTCCATGGCCATCAGGGAGTTCAGGCCCATGGCACCCAGGGCCTTGCGGGAATCGATGCGCGCGGGGGCCAGCTTGAGCACCGACCCCACGGCGTCGCGCACCGCAGGCTCGAGCAGCGCACGGCGCTCCGGGACGTCGAGCCCGGCCAGCCGCGGCGCCAGCCCGGTGGCCGGCACATCGGACGCCCCGACATCCTCGCGCCCTCGGACCAGCGCAAGGGCATGGGCACGGCGCGCTCGGCGCAGCACCTGCCAGTCCATCGCCATCACGCACAGCGACGATTCGGCCCGGCCGGCCAGCGCATTGAACGGTGGCGCCCTGCTCGGGCGAGAAGCCGCGCACACCCAGCGCACGCAATCCCTCCATGTGGCTGCGGCCGGCGCCGCCGCCGAGCATCCCCAGCCCCTCCCAGGCGCCCCACTGGATGCTCAGGCCCGGGAGCCCCGCGCGCGGCGGTCCGCGGCGAGGGCGTCGAGTCCAGCATTGGCCGCAGCGTAGGCGGCCGTGCCAGCCACGCCGAGCACCGCGATGATCGACGAGAACAGGATGAAGCAATCCAGCCGTGGCAGCAGGCGGTCCAGAATCAGCGCACCTTCCAGCTTGGGCGCGAGCACGCGTTCGAAGCTGGCCGCATCGGCCTGCAGCGCGAGCTGACTCTCCAGCACGCCCGCGGCATGGACGACGCCACGGATCGGCGGCCACGCCGCAGCCTCGTACTCGCGCAGCGCACGCTCGGTATCGTGCGCGTTCGCCGGGTCGGCCTCGATCACATGCACCGCGGCGCCAGCAGACTCGAGCGAGCGCACGGCGGCCACGCGCGCCGCGGTGCGAACGTCCAGATCGGCATCGCGCCAGCGCTGGCGCGGCGGCAGGCCGTGGCGCCCCATCAACACCGGGCGCCGCACACCGGCCGACACCATGGCCGCGGCCACGCGCAGGCCCACATCGCCCAGTCCACCGGTCACCGTGTAGGCTCCATCGGCGCGCCAGGGCGGCGCGAACGCCGCACTCGCGGTATCGGCCTTTGACGACAACCTCAGAACGAATCGCCGCCCTTGCCGCCAGGCCACTTGCGGTTCGCCGTCGGCCGCGAGCAGTTGTCGCGCGAGCTGCCGCGCGCTTGCGTCACCTTCGGCTTCGGGGTCGAGATCGACCATGCCGCCCCAGTGCGGCGCATGCTCGTCGGCCAGCACACGGCCGGCGCCCCAGGCGGCCGCGGCATGCACCGCCACACGGTGGCGGGCCTGCTCGAGGACCTCCTGCGCACCGGTGGTAACCGCCCAGAGCTTCGTCTCGGCGCAGGCGGGCGCGCGGCTGATGGCCTGCATCGCCGCCACCAACCGATGCGCCGCACCGGGCTGGTCGTCGAGGCACATGACCACCGCCGCCGGGCCGGACTGCGCCAGCGCTTCGGCCAGTGCCTGCGGCTTGCAGTCGGCCGCGCGCACGCCGGCCGCGTGAAGCGCGTGCACAACGGCGGCAGCGACCGCGTCACCGGCGCAGACGACCAGCCACGGCGCTCCGGACGGTGTTGACGCAGCCGCGTTGCCGGCAGACTCGGCGAGGGGAGACGACACCCACCGCAGCGCGTTCAACCATGCCGCCTGATCGTCGGGCACGCCAGGCGCGACGCTCGGGCGGCCCGCGTCACGCGCCATCGCCTGCCGGACCCAGTGCCGCTCCCGCTGCCACGGGTACAGCGGCAGCTCAGGCCACTGAGCGGATGCAGGGATCAGGCGGGACCAGTCGATCTCGTGCCCAGCGGCCCACAGCCCGGCCACGACCTCCAGCGCATGCGAAACCTCAGGCTCCTCGCGTCGGCCCCAGGTCAGCACGCAGGCGTCCTGAGCTCGCGCTTGCGCGGTCTGCTGCAAGGCAGGCGCGAGCACCGGGTGGGGCCCCAGTTCGACGAAGCTCGTCGCGCCGAGGTCCATCAGCGCGGCCATGGTCTCGGCGAACCGTACCGGCTCGCGCAGGTTGCGGCCCCAGTAGGCAGCACCGAGTTCGCCGCCCTGGACCTCTTGCGCGAGGACCGTGGAGAAGAGCGGCACGCTGGCCGCGTTGACCTGCATGCCGGCCAGTTCTGCGCTCAGATCGGCCGCCGGCCCATCCATCTGCGGACTGTGAGAGGCGACGTCCACCTTTACCAGCCGGCAGAAGACGCCGTCGCGCTCGAGCAGGCCCATCCACTCTCGAAGGGCAACGGGCTCGCCGGACACGACACAGGATCGAGGGCTGTTGCTCACCGCCACGGAGAGCCGGTCTTCGCGGCCGCTCAGGCGCGCCCGGGCTTCGGCCATCGGCAGGTCGACCATGGCCATGGCACCGAGCCCACTCGTACGGCCCATCAGCGCACTGCGTCGGCAGACGATGCGCATGGCCTGCCGAGGTCGAGCACCCCCGCGAGGTGAGCGGCACCGACCTCGCCCATGCTGTGGCCGACCAGCGCGGACGGCACGACGCCGATCGACTCCAGCCAGCGCGCGGCGCCGATGCCCACGGCCAGCAAGGCGGGCTGGATGAAGTCGATGCGATCCATCCGGCTCTCCGGCGCCGACGGATCCAGCCGCAACTGCGCAACGATAGAGACCTCCATCCAGGGCCGCGCGGCCGCGTCGCAGGCCTCCAGGGCCTCGCGGAAAACCGGCTCGCGGTCCATCAGCTCGCGCGCCATGCCGGGCCACTGGCCGCCTTGGCGGGCATGATCAGCACCGGCGCGCGGGCCGGGGCTGGTGCACCGTGCCTTCGACGGCCGATGTCTCCCCTTCGGCGTAGGCCAGCAGGCGTGCCCGCATCGACTCGGCATCGTCGGCAATGAACGCCGCGCGCTGCTCCAGCGCCGCGCGGCGCGTGGCAGCAGCCCAGCAGACGGCATCCAGCGACTCGCGCGCGATCCCTTCGATGCGCGTGGCATAGCGCGCGCCAGCAAGGCCAGTGCTGCGCGGCTGCGCGCCGACAGCACCAGCAAGGCCGGCCTCGCGGGCGGGCGCGCCGCTGCGGCTGGGCTCGAGACGGGCGCAGTGCTCTCGAGCACGACATGGGCATTGGTCCCGGCAATGCCGAAAGCGCTGACGCCGCCAAACCTCGGCGCGGCCGTCCAGTCGGCCGCGCTGCGAGCCAGCGCGAGCGGCGCGCTGCTCCAGTCGACGGCAGGGTTGGGCTGCCGGCAGTGCAAGCTGGCAGGCACGCGGCCGTGGTGAATCGCCAAGGCGACCTTGATGAAGCCGGCCAGCCCTGCGGCCCCTTCGGTATGGCCCAGGTTGGTCTTGACCGAGCCGACCCAGGCACGCGTGCCGGGCCTGCGCCCGTCGCCAAGAACCCGCGCCAATGCGCCGAGCTCGACCGGATCGCCAGCGCGCGTGCCCGTGCCATGCGCCTCGATGTAGCCGACCTCCCCCGGCGCGACGCCAGCATCGGCATAGGCACGGCGCAGCAGCGCCTCCTGTCCTTCGCGGCTGGGTGTGCCCATCGAGCCACTGCTGCGTCCATCGTTGTTGACGGCGCTGCCCCGGACCACGGCGTAGATGCGATCGCCGTCGGCTTGCGCCGCCGCCAGCGGCTTCAGGACGACCATGCCCGCGCCCTCGCTGCGAACATAGCCGTCGCCCTCGGCGTCACCGAACTTGCACCGGCCGTCGGGCGCCATCATCCGGCTCTGCGAGTAGGCCACGCTGATGTGCGGCTGCAGGATCACGTTGACGCCACCGGCCAATGCGAGATCGCACTCCCCGGCGCGCAGGCTGCGCACCGCCTGATGCACCGCCACGAGCGAAGACGAGCAGGCGGTGTCCAGGGTCAGGCTCGGCCCGCGCAGACCGAGCAGGTACGACAGCCGGCCCGACGTGGCATAGCGCCCGCTGCCGGTCGTCATGTAGAAGTCCACCACCTCCGGATCGGCGAACAGCCGTGCCTCGAAGTCGCTGAGCCATTGCCCGACGAACACGCCGGTCCGGCTTCCATCGAGCCGCAAAGGATCGACGCCGGCATCTTCCAGGCCTTCCCAGGCGGTCTCGAGCACGAGCCGCTGGGCCGGATCGAGCCGCTCCGCCTCTCGTGGGGAGATGCCGAAGAACGCCGCGTCGAAAAGGTCGATGTCTCGCAGGAAGCCGCCCCAGCGGCTCATCACCCGCCCCGGCGTTGCGGGCCTTTCGTCATAGAAGTGCGCCAGGTCGAACCGGTCCGATGGGACCTCGCCGATCACATCTGAACCTTCGCTGAGCAGACGCCAGAAGCTCGCCGCATCGCCCACACCGCCGGGAAAGCGGCATCCGATGCCGATGACGGCAATGGGCAATCGATCCATCGTTCGTGCTACCTGCCGGCCGGCTGGGCGACGCGAAGCGCTGCGGTGATGTCCCGAAGCACCTCGCTGCGCCGGGCATCGAGATAGAAGTGGCCGCCGCGATAGAGCTTCGAGGAGAACGCCCCCTGTGTCAACGATCGCCAAGCCTCGAGATGCTCCGCCGGTGTCATGGCATCGGCATCGCCGCCGATCGCGGTGACGGGACAGGCCAGCCGCTGCGCCGCCGCCCGGACAGGGTGTCGATCGAGCGCCGTGATGTCGGCCCTCAGTGCCGGGACGAGCAGCGCCATGACATCGGCGTGCTGCAGCAGTTCGGCCGGAATGCCGCCGTAGCGTCGATTGACCTCGCTCACGAAGTCGGCATCACCGAGGCCACTGAGGGCGGCAGCGGATCGGGAACATGCGGAGGCCGGCGCCCGGAGACGAACAGGTGCTGCGGCACGGGCCCGCCGGCAGCCGAGAGGGCGACGGCAGTCTCGTAGGCCAGCACGGCGCCCATGCTGTGGCCGAAGAAGGCAAACGGTCGATCGACCTCAGCCTGCAAATGGGGGATCAGTTCGCTGACGATGCGCGCGACGCTGTCGAGGGGCGCCTCGCGTAGGCGGGATCCACGCCCCGGCAGTTCGATCGCGCAGACCTCGACATCCGGCGGCAGGTCCACGGCCCAGGGACGATAGACCGCAGCGCCGACGCCGGCGTGATGAAAACAGACTAGGCGCAGGTCGCACGCTGGACGGGGCGCGAATCGCTGCACCCAGGCGACCTTGGCCACTCAGAACCCTCCCCGGGCGTCTTGGAATGCCGGTCGAGTATGCCGCGCTGCGCGGGCAATGACCCCCTTTGAAGCGGGTCCGGGACCACCCAGGTCGGGGGATCGCACGAGGAGTTCTTGGCACGAAGTCGCCGAAAGGCGCGCCCCGCGTCAGCGAATCACGCGATGCCTGCTCCAAGGCAGAACGGGCCCCTGAAGGGCCCGTTCGCTATCGCATCTGGCGGAGTCGGAGGGATTCGAACCCTCGATGCAGGTTTTGCCCGCATACTCCCTTAGCAGGGGAGCACCTTCGGCCTCTCGGTCACGACTCCGGCGAAGTCACGCATTCTAGCCGCGTTCGCGGCCTCCTCGCCGTCAGGCCGCGGCCTGATCGAGATCGAATGCCTTGTGCAGCGCGCGCACCGCGAGCTCCATGTACTTCTCGTCGATCACCACGCTGGTCTTGATCTCGCTGGTGGTGATCATCTGGATGTTGATGCCCTCCTCGCTCAGCGAGCGGAACATCTTGCTGGCCACGCCGACATGCGAGCGCATGCCGATGCCGACGATGCTGACCTTGCAGATCTTCGTGTCGCCGCTGACCTCGGCGGCGCCGGTCTTCGGCACCACGGTGGTCTTCAGCAGATCCAGCGTGCGCTGGTAGTCGTTGCGGTGCACCGTAAACGAGAAGTCCGTCTTGCCGTCGTGCGAGACGTTCTGGATGATCACGTCGACATCGATGTTGGCATCGGCCACCGGGCCGAGGATCGAGTAGGCGATGCCCGGCTTGTCGGGCACACCCAGCAGGCTGATCTTGGCTTCGTCGCGGTTGAACGCGATGCCGGACACGACGGCTTGTTCCATCTTCTCGTCTTCCTCAAAGGTAATCAGCGTGCCCGAGCGGGCTTCCTCGGCGATGTCGATGTCCCACGGTGTGAAGCTCGACAGCACGCGCATTGGCACGCGGTACTTGCCGGCGAATTCCACCGAGCGGATCTGCAGCACCTTCGAGCCGAGGCTGGCCATCTCCAGCATTTCCTCGAAGCTGATAGTGCTCAGGCGCCGGGCCTCCGGCACGATGCGCGGGTCGGTGGTGTAGACACCATCCACGTCGGTGTAGATCAGGCACTCGTCGGCCTTGAGCGCGGCCGCCACGGCCACGGCCGAGGTGTCGAGCCGCCGCGGCCGAGCGTGGTGATGTTGCCCTGCTCGTCCACGCCCTGGAAGCCGGTGATGATCACCACCTTGCCGGCCGCCGGTCGGCGCGCACGCGCTGGTCGTCGATGCTCTGGATGCGCGCCTTGGTGTACGAGTTGTCGGTGGCGATCGGCACCTGCCAGCCGGTGTAGCTCACCGCCGGCATGCCTTCGGCCTGCAGCGCGATGGCCAGCAGGCCCACCGAGACCTGCTCGCCGGTGGAGGCGATCATGTCGAGCTCGCGTTGCAGCTCGGGCGTGGTCGCTGCGGGCGACAGTTCCTTGGCGAGCCCCAGCAGGCGATTGGTCTCGCCGCTCATTGCCGAAGGCACGACAACCATCTGGTGCCCTGCCCGCGCCCACTTGGCGACGCGCTTGGCGACATTGCGGATGCGCTCGGTCGAGCCCATCGACGTGCCGCCGTACTTGTGAACGATGAGTGCCATGGAAAGATCGGGCCGCGGTGATTGCTCGAAGGGGTCACGCCGCGCTCGTGAACCCGCGATTCTATCCGCCCGACTTGCGCTCCCATGACAGCTGCACGAGCGGCTGTCCGGGCAGGCCGATCACGCGCGCGTCGAGTCCGAGGCCCGGCACGAACACCAGTTGCCCACCGCTGTAGACCAGCGGGCCGTCGCGCTCCCAGGCCGGCACGGCCTGCGCCCTGGTACTGCTTCTTCAAGCTGCGCGGCGGGCGGCCGATGCCGGCTGGTACTGCTCGCCGCCGCTTCGCTCGCGGAGCTCGAGCTGCGCCAGCCAGGGCCAGCGGCACGCCGCCTTCGCGCACTCGGACCGCGCGCAAGGCGCCGCCCCAGCCGGGCAAGGGATAGCGCCCGGCGCGCCGGATGCTCAGCCGGGTGCTGCGTGCCTCCGAAGATGGTTCCTTGCCGGCGTCATCGCACCAACACAGGCGCCCGCGATAGAGCCGCAGCGAACCGCCCTGCTCCTTCCAGACTGCCTGCTTGATCCGGGAAGCTCGTCCGAGAGGCGTAACACGAGGCTGGCCGGCGCGGCACGCCCCAGTTGCGCTGCGAGCCAGTGGCGCAGCGCGTTGGTCCGCCGCGCCTCGCTCAAGCCCAGCCACGGTTCGATGGCCAGCCCGCGTTCGTCGATCAGCGGCTTCAGGTCCAGTGTCGCCAGCTCGCCGAGGCAGGCCGCGGCCTGCTGCGCCCAGGCGGCGGAAGCTGCCAGTGCGGCCTCCGCCTGGGGGAACGCCTGCTCGAGCGCCGGCCAAACCTGCAAGCGCAAGCGATTGCGGGCGAAGCGTGCATCGGCATTGCTGTCGTCCTCGATATGGCGCAGCCGGTGGCGGCGAACATAGGCGGCGATGCCCTGCGGCTCGCGATCGAGCCAGGGTCGCGACCAGCAGATGCCATCGCGCTCGATCTCTCGCGGCATGGCCGCGAGACCCGCCACCCCGCCGCCGCGCAAGGCCTGGATGAGGAAGGTTTCGGCACTGGTCGCGCCGGTGGTGCGCCAGCAGCACGGCCTCGGCCCCTCCTCCCGCGCCATCTGCGCGAGCGACCGGTAGCGTTGCTGCCGCGCCCACGCTTCGATGCTGAGGCCTGTCGAGGGTCGAGCGGCGGGCGTGCCACGCGCAAGGTCACGGCAAATCGCTTCTGCCATCGGGCGATCTGCGCTTCGCAGAAGGCGACCCAGTCGTCGGCGTGCGCGCTCAGGCCGTGGTGCACGTGGAGGGCGACCACCTCGACGCCCAGCGGCGCCGAGACAACCAGCGTGGCATGAAGCAGCGCCGTGGAATCGCGGCCGCCGCTCCAGGCGACGGCGATGCGGCGCGCGGGCTTCACGGCAGCAGCCAGGAGGGCGCTCAGCGCTCCTTGCTGTCGGTGAAGCGGCCGTAGGCCTGCAACCGCTCGTAGCGGCGCTGCAGCAGTTCCTTGGGCTTCAGGTCGCTGACTGGCGCAGCGCATCGTTGAGCGCGCGCTTGAGGAACGAGGCCATCTGCTTCGTGTCGCGATGCGCGCCACCGACGAAGGCTCGTTGACGATCTTGTCGACCAGTTGGAGTGCCTTCAGGCGATGCGCCGTGACGCCCAGCGCCTCGGCGGCATCCGACGCGCGCTCGGCCGTCTTCCACAGAATGGAGGCGCAGCCCTCGGGCGAGATCACCGAGTAGATCGAGTACTGCAGCATCAGCGTCTGGTCGCCCACGCTGATGGCCAGCGCGCCACCGGAGCCGCCCTCGCCGATGATCGTGCAGATGATCGGCACCTCGAGCTGTGCCATCTCGAAGATGTTGCGGCCGATCGCCTCCGACTGGCCGCGCTCCTCCGCTCCGATGCCCGGATACGCACCCGGCGTGTCGACGAAGGTGAAGACCGGAAGGCCGAACTTCTCGGCCAGCTTCATCAGGCGCAAGGCCTTGCGGTACCCCTCGGGGCGGGACATGCCGAAGTTGCGCGCGGCGCGCTCCTTCGTGTCTCGGCCCTTCTGATGGCCGAGCACCATGCAGGGCTGGCCGTTGAAGCGCGCCAGGCCGCCGACGATGGAGAGGTCGTCAGCGTAGTGGCGGTCGCCGTGCAGTTCCTGGAAGTCGGTGAAGATCTCCGCGACGTAATCCAGCGTGTACGGACGCTGCGGATGCCGCGCGATCTGCGTCACCTGCCAGGGTGTCAGGTTCGCGTAGATGTCCTTGGTGAGTTGCAGGCTCTTCTTGCTCAGCCGGTCGATCTCTTCCGAGATGTCGACCGCCGATTCGCTCTGCACGTAGCGCAGTTCCTCGATCTTCGATTCGAGTTCGGCAACCGGCTGCTCGAATTCCAGGAAGTGGCGTTTGCTCATGAATGGATGTCCTCCGCAGTGTTCCGCGTTCGCGCGGCGCGTCCCTGCGACGGGTCAGTAGTCTACCGGCAGCGGATCCAGGCTCCGCCAGAGTGCCGGTGGCCACGGAACGGTACGGTGCCCAGGCCTCTCCGACCTCGCGGGCCTCCGCGCGCGACACCGGCTCGCCGCTGAAGTAATTGACGCTGATGCCCTTGAGCAGGCCGAGGTCGTCCAGCGGCAGCACGTTCGGGCGCATCAGGTGGAAGATCAGGAACATCTCGGCGGTCCAGCGGCCGATGCCGCGGATGGCGACCAGCTCGTCGATGATCGCCTCGTCGTCCATCTGCTGCCACTGGCGCACGTGCACCGCGCCGGACTCGAAGTGCTGGGCGAGGTCGAACAGGTACTCGACCTTGCGCGCCGACAGGCCCGCGGCCCGAGCCGCCTCGGTGCTCAGCGCCAGCAGCGACGCCGGCCTGAGCCGGTTCGCCGGCTCCGGCATCAGCGCCGCGAAACGCTCCCATACTGATTGCGCCGCCTTCACCGAGATCTGCTGGCCGACGATCAGGCGTGCCAGGGTGGTGAAGGCGTCGCCACGGCTCTGCAGCCGACCTTCGCCGAACTGCGGGATCAGCTTGCGCATCACGCGGTCGCGACGGGCCAGATGCCGGCACGCGTCATCCCAGTAGTCGGGGTCGTCCCCGCCTTGCCCGGCGCCACGGAGTCAGCCCTTGATCCAGGACGTGCCTTGCGGCGAATCCTTTAGCACGATGCCGCGCGCGGCCAGTTCCTGGCGGATCGCATCGGCCTGCGCGAAGTCACGGGCTGCCTTGGCCGCGGCACGCGCGGCGATGCGCTCCGCCACCCAGGCGGCCTCGTCGCCATCGGCTGCCGCGCCCCCTTGGAGAAACTGCTGCGGCGCCTGCTGCAGGATGCCGACCGTCGCCGCCAGGCCCTTTGAGCAGCGCAGCGGTCTGTACGGAGCGGGTGCGGTTGAGTTCGCCCGCCAGTTCGAACAGCACCGCAAAGGCCACCGGCGTGTTGAAGTCGTCGTTCATCGCCGCACGGAAGGCTTCCGCCTGCGGCTGCGACCAGTCGACCTCGCCCGCCGGCACCTCGATCCCGTCGAGGGCCGTGTAGACGGCGCAGCGCGCTGCGCGCATCCTCGAGGTTGGCGTCGCTGAAGTTGAACGGGCTGCGATAGTGCGTGCGCAGCATGAAGAAGCGCAGGGTCTCGCCGTCGAAGTGCTTGAGCACGTCGCGGATGGTGAAGAAGTTGCCGAGCGACTTCGACATCTTCACGTTGTCGACGTTGAGGAAGCCGTTGTGCATCCACACGTTGACGAAACGCTGGCCACTGGCGCCCTCGCTCTGCGCGATCTCGTTCTCGTGGTGCGGGAAGATCAGGTCCAGCCCGCCGCCGTGGATATCGAAATGCTCGCCGAGCAGCGTGCAGCCCATCGCCGAGCACTCGATGTGCCAGCCCGGGCGGCCGGCGCCGTAGTCGCTCGCCCACTTGGCATCCTCGGGTTCGCTCGCCTTGGCGGACTTCCACAGCACGAAGTCGAGCGGGTCTTCCTTGCCATCGAGCACGGCCACGCGCTCGCCGGCGCGCAGCTGGTCGATCGACTTGCCGGAGAGCCTGCCGTAGCCCGCGAACTTGCGCACCGAGTAGTTCACGTCACCGTTGCTCGCGCGGTAGGCCGGCCCTTGCGCTCGAGCGTGGAGATCATCGCCAGCATCTGCGGCACATACTCGGTGGCGCGCGGCTCGTGCGTGGGCGGCAGCACGCCGAGTTGGCCGATGTCCTCGTGCATTGCGGCAGTCATTTCGGCAGTCAGCTGGCGGATCGGGATGCCCCGCTCGACCGCCCGCTTGATGATCTTGTCGTCGATGTCGGTGATGTTGCGCACATAGGTGACGTCGTAGCCCAGCGTGCGCAGCCAGCGATAGACCATGTCGAAGACGAGCAGGAAGCGCGCATGGCCGACGTGGCAGAGGTCGTAGATCGTCATGCCGCACACGTACATGCGCACGTGATTCGGATCGATGGGCTTGAAGGTCTCGACGGCACGCGTGAGCGTGTTGTGGATGCGCAGCGTCATGGGCCGGTTCGGCGGAAGATTCCAGGGGAGTCGGGCGGCACACCGGGCGACGGAGGCCACGGCCCCACACCGAGCGCGGACAGGGGCTGAACTAGAATCGAATCAGTATAGCGGGCCTGTCCGGGCGTCGAATCCGCTTGCGTCCTCGTCAATTCGCACCTGCCCGCTTCGTCGCCGCATGAGGTCTTCCCGCCACTGGCTTCTGTGCCTCGCGCTCTTGGTGAGCTCGGCCCATGCCTCCGACACGGCGGAGGTGGTGCGGCTCCAGGCCTCGGGCCAGTTCGTGGCGGCGATGGATCTCGCCCGCCGGCACATTGCAGCCCAGCCGAAGGACGCGGCGATGCGCTTCCAGCTCGGCGTGATGCTGGCCGAATCGGGCGCCGCCGGCGAAGCCCGCGAGCTCTTCGAGCGGCTGACGCAGGATTACCCGGAGCTGCCGGAGCCCTACAACAATCTGGCGGCGCTGAAGGCGGCCAGCGGCGACTACGAAGGCGCCAAGGGCGCCTCGAGCAGGCTCTGCGCGCCAACCCGATGCTCGCCACCGCGCACGAGAATCTCGGCGACGTGCTGATCCAGCTCGCGCTGCGCTCGTACGCACGCGCCCGCCAGCTCGACCCCGCCGGAGGCTCCGCGCAGACCAAGCTGGTGCTGGTGCGCCAGCTGGTGCAATCGATGCCCGCCCCGAACTCTCGATGACACGCCATCCGCAAAGGAGTAGATCCATGACCGTGCTTCGCATCCCCACCGCGCTGTTTGCCGCCGCGCTCGCGCTCGGCGCTCATTCGCTGGCGCAGGCCCAGACCGTCAAGTTCGCCACCACCGCCGGCGACATCGTCGTCGAGCTCGATGCCGCCAAGGCGCCGAAGACGGTGGCCAATTTCGTCGACTACGTGAAGGCCGGCCACTACGACGGCACGGTGTTCCACCGCGTCATCCCCAACTTCATGATCCAGGGCGGCGGCATGACGGCCGACATGAAGGAGAAGCCCACGCGGGCACCGATCCCACTGGAGAGCGGCAACGGCCTGGACAACGTGCGCGGCACCATCGCGATGGCGCGCACGATGGATCCGAACTCGGCCACCGCGCAGTTCTTCATCAACGTGACCGACAACGGCTTCCTCAACAAGGCGCAATCGCGCGACGGCAACGGCTATGCCGTGTTCGGCAAGGTCGTCGCCGGCATGGACGTGGTCGACAAGATCCGCGCCGTTCCCACCGGCACCAAGGGCATGCACCGCGACGTGCCGCTGCAGCCGGTCACCATCAACAAGGCCACCGTGGAGAAGTGAGATGAGCATCAAGGTTCAACTGCAGACGAGCAAGGGCGACATCACCCTCGAACTCGACGACGCCAAGGCGCCCGTCACCGTGGCCAACTTCGTGGAGTACGTGAAGGCCGGCCACTACGACGGCACGGTGTTTCACCGCGTCATCCCCGGGTTCATGATCCAGGGCGGCGGCTTCGAGCACGGCATGCGCCAGAAGGCGACGCGCACCGATCCAGAACGAGTCGTCCAATGGCCTGACCAACGACCGCTACACGATCGCGATGGCCCGCACCTCGGCGCCGCATTCGGCGAGCGCGCAGTTCTTCATCAACGCCACCGACAACGGCTTCCTCAACAAGGCGCAGGCGCAGGACGGCTGGGGCTACGCCGTGTTCGGCAAGGTCAGTGCCGGCACCGAGGTGGTCGATGCGATCGAGCGCGTCAAGACCGGTCGCAGCGGCGGCCACGGCGACGTGCCGCTGGAAGACGTGACGATCACCCGCGCCACGGTCATCGACTGAGGACGCATCGCCCGCCAATGCCGCCGCCACCCGCCCTGCCGACCTTCTGGGAATTCGAGGCGCCGGACGACTGGACGGCGATCGACTTCATCAGCGATCTCCACTTGTCGAGCGCGACGCCGCGCACCTTCGAGGTCTGGGCCGGCTACATGCGCGGCACGACGGCTTCGGCGGTGGTCATCCTTGGTGACCTGTTCGAGGTGTGGGTGGGCGACGACGCACGGCACGAGGGCTTCGAGGCCCGCTGCGTCGATGTTCTCGCCGACACTGCCGCCCACCGGGTGGTAGCCTTCGCCTGCGGGAACCGGGACTTCCTGGTCGGCGGGGAAATGCTGCGCGACTGTGGCGTGCGTGCGCTGTCCGACCCGACCGTGCTGGTCGGATTCGGCGAGCGACTCTTGCTCTCGCACGGCGACGCACTGTGTCTGGACGATCACGAGTACCAGCAGTTCCGCAGCATGGTCCGTTCGCCCGCTTGGCAGCGCGACTTCCTCGCGAAGCCGCTGCACGAGCGGCAGGCCATCGTCCGCTCGATGCGCGATCAGAGCGAGCAGCGCAAGCGCTCGACGGCGCCCGAAGATTGGGTCGACATCGACAAGGCCACCGCCGTGCGCTGGATGCACGAGGCCCACACGCCCACGCTGATCCACGGCCACACGCACCGACCGGCGCACGAGGTGCTGGCGCCGGGCTACATGCGCGAGGTGCTCAGCGACTGGGACTGCGACGGCCCGGGCACACCGCGCGCCGAGGTGCTGCGCCTGCGTGGCGGCGGCCTCACGCGCATCGCCCTGGCGCCATGATTGCCGGCTGGTGGCGGCGCCAGCGCGAGGCCCGCACGCTCGCGCGGCGCTCGATCCCGGATGCGCTCTGGGCGCTCACGCTGGCCCGCTTTCCCTTCATTGCCCGACGCAACGCTGACGACCTTCAACGCCTGCGTGAACTCGCCACGCTGTTCCTTGCCGACAAGGAGTTCGCCGGCATGCAGGGCCTGGAGGTGGACGACGGCATGGCCGTGGCGATCGCGGCGCAGGCCTGCCTGCCGATCCTGCGCCTCGGTCTGCCCGCCTACGATGGCTTCAAGGGCATCGTCGTCCACCCCGACATCGTCGTCGCGCGCCGCGAGGTCATGGACGAGGACGGCGTCGTGCACGAATACGACGAGGAACTGTCGGGCGAAGCCATGGAGGGCGGCCCCGTGATGCTCTCGTGGCGCGACGTGGCCGAGGCAGGCGACAGCGCCGCCTGGGGCTACAACGTGGTCGTTCATGAGTTCGCGCATGTGCTCGACATGCGCGACGGCGCGGCCGACGGCGTGCCCTTGCTGGCCGACCGGACTGCCCGTGCTGCTTGGCTTGGGGTTCTGGAGCCGGCGTGGGAAGCGTTCTGCGCGAGCGTCGATGCGGGCGAGGAAACGCTGATCGATCCGTACGGCGCCGAAGCCATCGACGAATTCTTCGCCGTGGCCTCGGAGCTCTTCTTCGTCGATCCGGTGGCGATGCGCCGGGAGCATCGCCAGCTCTACGAACTCCTGGCCAGCTACTACCGCCAGGACCCCGCCGCCGACCCCGCCTGAAGCATCAGGCGGTGGCCGGCTCGGCCTTGGGCTTGTCGCTCTTCTTCGGCGGCGTGATGTCGAGCACCGGCTTGCCGTCGGCGTCGATATCGACCGTCAGGCGCCCCCGTCGACGAGGCGACCGAACAGCAGCTCGTCGGCCAGCGCACGACGGATCGTGTCCTGGATCAGGCGCTGCATCGGCCGCGCACCCATGAGCGGATCGAAACCGGTCTTGGCAGTGCTTGCGCAGCCCGTCGGTGAAGGTGACTTCCACCTTCTTCTCGGCCAGCTGGCTCTCGAGCTGCAGCAGGAACTTGTCGACCACGCGCAGGATGATCTCTTCGTCCAGCGCGCGGAAGGACACGATCGCATCCAGCCGGTTGCGGAACTCCGGCGTGAACAGGCGCTTGATGTCGCCCATCTCGTCGCCGGCCTGGCGCGAGCTGGTGAAGCCGATCGTCGACTTCTGCATCGTCTCGGCACCCGCATTCGTCGTCATGATGATGATGACGTTGCGGAAGTCGGCCTTGCGCCCGTTGTTGTCGGTCAGCGTGCCGTGGTCCATCACCTGCAGCAGCACGTTGAACACGTCCGGATGGGCCTTCTCGATTTCGTCGAGCAGCAGCACCGCATGCGGCTTCTTGCTGATGGCCTCGGTCAGCAGGCCGCCCTGGTCGAAGCCGACGTAGCCGGGAGGCGCGCCGATCAGGCGGCTGACGGCGTGGCGCTCCATGTACTCCGACATGTCGAAGCGAATCAGCTCGATGCCGAGGATGTAGGCGAGTTGCTTGGCGACCTCGGTCTTGCCCACGCCGGTGGGGCCGCTGAACAGGAACGAGCCGATCGGCTTGTCGGGGCGACCCAGACCCGAGCGCGCCATCTTGATGGCCGCGGCAAGAGCCTCGATGGCCGGCTCCTGGCCGAACACCACGCTGTTGAGGTCACGGTCCAGGCTCTTGAGCTTGCCGCGGTCGTCGCTGGAGACACTGGTCGGCGGGATGCGTGCGATCTTGGCGACGATGTCCTCGACCTCGGCGCGCGTGATGGTCTTCTTCTGCTTGCTCTTGGGCAGGATGCGCTGCGCCGCACCGGCCTCGTCGATCACGTCGATCGCCTTGTCGGGCAGATGCCGGTCATTGATGTACTTGGCCGACAACTCGGCGGCCGCCTGCAGCGCGCCGAGCGCGTACTTGACGCTGTGGTGCTCCTCGAAGCGCGACTTCAGGCCCTTGAGGATCTCGACCGTCTGCTCGACCGAAGGCTCGACGACGTCGATCTTCTGGAAGCGCCGCGACAGCGCCGCATCCTTCTCGAAGATGCCGCGGTATTCGGTGAAGGTGGTCGCGCCGATGCACTTCATCGAACCGGAGCTCAGCGCCGGCTTGAGCAGGTTGCTGGCGTCCAGCGTGCCGCCTGAGGCCGCACCCGCACCGATCAGCGTGTGGATCTCGTCGATGAAGAGGATCGCATTGGGCTGATCCTTCAGGTGCTTGAGCACGCCCTTCAGGCGCTGCTCGAAATCACCGCGGTACTTGGTGCCCGCCAGCAGCGCACCCATGTCGAGGGCGTAGACGACCGAGTGCGACAGCACCTCGGGCACGTCGCCCTGCGTGATGCGCCAGGCCAGCCCTCGGCGATGGCGGTCTTGCCCACGCCGGCCTCGCCGACCAGCAGCGGGTTGTTCTTGCGGCGCCGGCACAGGATC
Organism: Piscinibacter aquaticus; assembly: GCA_007994965.1. Lineage (GTDB taxonomy): Bacteria > Pseudomonadota > Gammaproteobacteria > Burkholderiales > Burkholderiaceae_C > Piscinibacter > Piscinibacter aquaticus. The sequence goes on from VOPW01000001.1 coordinate 1,922,280, forward strand.
TGGATCACGCGCTCGACCTCGTGATCGCGGCCGATCAGCGGATCGATCTTGCCGTCGCGGGCGAGCTGGTTCAGGTTCTGCGTGAACTGGTCGATCGGCGAACCCTTGCCCTCGCCCTCTTCCTTCTCGCCCTCGTTGCCACCGCTGCTGCCCTCGCTGGGCTTGCTCGGCTCGGGCGGATCGCTCTTCTTGATGCCGTGGGCGATGAAGTTGACCACGTCCAGGCGCGTCACGCCCTGCTGGTGCAGGTAGTAGACGGCGTGCGAATCCTTCTCGCCGAAGATCGCCACCAGCACGTTGGCCCCGGTGACTTCCTTCTTGCCGCTGCCGGTGGACTGCACGTGCATGATCGCGCGCTGGATCACACGCTGGAAGCCGAGCGTCGGCTGGGTGTCGACCTCTTCGGTGCCACCGACGGTCGGCGTGTTTTCCTTGATGAAGCCAGCGAGGCTCTTGCGCAGGTCGTCCATGTTGGCCGAGCAGGCGCGCAGCACTTCGGCTGCCGACGGGTTGTCGAGCAGCGCCAGCAGCAGGTGCTCCACGGTGATGAACTCATGGCGCTGCTGGCGCGCCTCGACGAACGCCATGTGCAGGCTGACTTCGAGTTCCTGGGCAATCATGCGGCCTCCATAATGCACTGCAACGGGTGACCACCGCGACGCGCGGCAGCCAGCACCAGTTCTACCTTGGTCGCGGCCACGTCCTTGGTATAGACGCCGCAGACACCTCGACCCTCATGGTGAATCTTCAGCATGATCTGGGTCGCGGTTTCGAGGTCGCGCTTGAAATACTCCTGCAGCACCATGACGACGAACTCCATCGGCGTGTAGTCGTCATTGAGCATCACCACCTGATACATGCGGGGTGGCTGGGTACGCTGCGTCTTGCGCTCGGCGACGACCGAGCCTTGCCCGTCATCGGGCACACCTCCGCCCGGGGGCACCGGAGGCTGCGGCGGAGTTTCGTCGGGCATGAATCCATTCTATCGAGTTGACCGCGGACCCGGTCACTCGGCTGGATATTGCGCCATCGAGGCGGATCACAAGTTCTCGAAGTGACATGCCCGAGGCACGCATTTTCGCGCACGCGGGCAATGTGCCCGTGGCAAGTCTTGCGCAGCTTCCTTGACACGCCATTGAATCGCGTTTGAGAATTCCGGACTCGTTCCAGGAGAGCAACATGCCGATCGGCACCGTGAAATGGTTCAACGACGCCAAGGGCTTCGGGTTCATCGAACCCGAGGGCGGTGGCGACGACGTCTTTGCCCATTTCTCCGCCATCCAGATGGAGGGCTTCCGCACCCTCAAGCAAGGCAGCCGGGTGAGCTACGAGCTGGTTCAGGGGCCCAAGGGCCAACTGGCCCAGAACATTCAGCCAGTGGCTGGTGTCGAGCGGCGCGCCGCCGACACGCTGGAGTCCGAGCGCTGAGCGCACCGTCTCCGTCAAGCAAAAGGGCCCGCAGCGCGGGCCCTTTGTCTTTGGGCAGGGCTCGGGGCCCTGCCCGCCGCTTACATGTGGTCGATCATCACGGCCGAAGCCCGAGCACGACACCTGCGTCGCGCCTTCCATCAGGCGGGCGAAGTCGTACGTGACCTTCTTCGAGGCAATCGCCTTCTCCATCGAGCTGATGATCAGGTCGGCCGCTTCCGTCCAGCCCATGTGGCGCAGCATCATCTCGGCCGAGAGGATCTCCGAGCCCGGGTTCACGTAGTCCTTGCCGGCGTACTTCGGCGCCGTGCCGTGGGTCGCCTCGAAGCACGCCACGGAGTCGGACAGGTTGGCGCCCGGGGCGATGCCGATGCCGCCGACCTGCGCGGCGAGCGCGTCGGAGATGTAGTCGCCGTTCAGGTTCAGCGTCGCGATCACCGAGTATTCGGCCGGGCGCAGCAGGATCTGTTGCAGGAAGGCATCAGCGATCGAGTCCTTGACGACGATGTCGCGGCCCGTCTTCGGGTTCTTGAACTTGCACCACGGGCCGCCGTCGATCAGTTCGGCGCCGAACTCCTTGCGCGCCAGCGCGTAGGCCCAGTCACGGAAGCCACCTTCGGTGAACTTCATGATGTTGCCCTTGTGGACGATGGTCACGCTGGGCTTGTCGTTGTCGATCGCGTACTGGATCGCCTTGCGCACCAGGCGCTCGGTGCCCTCGCGGGAGACGGGCTTGATGCCGATGCCCGAGGTGTCCGGGAAGCGGATCTTCTTGACGCCCATCTCGTCGATGAGGAACTTGATGACCTTCTTGGCCTTGTCGCTCGGCCTCGTACTCGATGCCGGCGTAGATGTCTTCCGAGTTCTCCCGGAAGATCACCATGTTGGTCTTCTCCGGCTCCTTCACCGGCGAAGGCACGCCCTTGAAGTACTGCACCGGGCGCAGGCAGACGTAGAGGTCGAGTTCCTGGCGCAGCGCGACGTTCAGCGAGCGGATGCCGCCGCCCACCGGCGTGGTCAGCGGGCCCTTGATCGACACCACGTACTCGCGCAGCACCTCCAGCGTCTCGGACGGCAGCCACACGTCGGGTCCGTAGACCTTGGTGGCCTTCTCGCCGGCGTAGATCTCCATCCAGTGGATCTGCTTCTTGCCACCGTAGGCCTTGGCCACGGCCGCGTCGACCACCTTGATCATCACGGGCGTGATGTCGAAGCCGGTGCCGTCGCCCTCGATGTACGGAATGATCGGGTTGTTCGGGACGTTGAGCGAGAAGTCCGCGTTGACGGTGATCTTCTGCCCGCCTGCGGGCACCTGGATGTGCTGGTACATGGAGATGTGGCTCCGGGCTGGGGTGGGGTCGTATCGGAACGTGGAATTCTATTCCACGGTGTCTGTCAGTCGACTGACATCCGGCGCGCGAAAGGGCTTCAGAACGGCAGGCAGAAATCGCTGCCCATCGCGGTTGCGAGGCCATGGACGAGCGCCCAGCCGGAGGCGCCGGCCAGCATCAAGCCGGCGAGGCGCACGGCGAGCGTCTGCACGGCTGGCATGCCGCCCGGCCAGATGCAGCCATAGGGCCGGTCCGAGCCACAGGCCCAGTCCGGAGCCCGCGGCAAACATCGCCATCAGGCTGGCGCCTTCCACCGGCCCGGAGCCCAGCGCCGCGACGACGAGTGCCGATTGCAGCAGACCGCACGGCAGCGCTACCCACATCGAACCCGCAGCGGCGGCACCGGCCGGCCCCTGCATCCAGATCACGCGCCGGGAAGACCCGCCGCGGCCGATGCCCTCGATCCATGCCGGTTGCCGGCCGCGGATGAGCAGCCACAGGCCGAGCGCCAGCGCTGCCACCTGCAGAAGCGTCCACAGCGGCCGCAGGATCGCCACCTGCGCACCTTGCGTGGCCAGCCACGAGACGCTGCCGGCGGCCAATGCGCCGCCAGCGGCGTAGCTGACCAGCCGCGCGACGTGGAACGAGAGCGTGCTGGTGTGGGTTGCGACGCCGCCGGCGCAGCCGCGCACGATGCCCGTGCAGGCGGCACCGCACATCGCCGCGCAGTGCGGCGAGCCCGCCAGCCCCATGAGCAAGGCGGTGGTGGCGAGCGCGGCGTTCATGCCCTAAATGATGCGCGAGAAGCGTTCGCGAGTGCGGTCGGCCTGAAGGTACTTGTCGAACACCATCGCCACGCTGCGGATGAAGTACCAGCCCAGCGCGGTGACCTGGATAGCCGTCGGCTCCAGCGTCACGAGGCCGGAGGCTTCGAGGCCGCGAAGCTGCTCGAGTTCGCCGGCAAAGTGCTTGCGGAAGTCGATCAGGTGCGCGAGCTCGATCGACTCGAACTCGAGCCGGCCCTGGCACATGATGGCCATGATCACCGCGCGGCGCAGCAGATCCTCGCGCGTCAGCGCCAGCCCGCGCACGATCGGAAACTGACCACGGTTGACGGCGTCGTAGTACTCGTCGAGCGTCTTGGCGTTCTGGCTGTAGGTCGCGCCGACGCGGCCGATCGAGGAGACGCCCAGCGCGATCAGGTCACAGTCGGGCTGAGTGCTGTAGCCCTGGAAATTGCGATGCAGCCGCCCCTGCCTCTTGGCCGCGGCCAGCGAGTCGCCCGGCAGCGCGAAGTGGTCCATGCCGATGTACTGGTAGCCGTGGCCGACGAAGCCGGCGATGGAGTTCGACAGCATCGTCACCTTGTCGGCCGCCGGTGGCAGCGCGGCGGCATCGATGCGCCGCTGCGGCTTGAAGCGCTGCGGCAGGTGGGCATACGAGTACAGCGCGATGCGCTCGGGGCGCAGTTCGGCCACCTGCTCGACCGTGCGGCGCAGCGATTCCGGCGTCTGCTTCGGCAGGCCGTAGATCAGGTCGACGTTGGTCGACTCGAAGCCGAGTTCGCGCGCCGAGGCCATCAACCCGGCCACCATCTCGCGGCTCTGCACCCGGTGCACCGCCTGCTGGACGGCGGGATCGAAGTCCTGCACGCCGAAGCTCAATCGGTTGAAGCCGAGCTGGCGCAGGTGCTCCAGGCGCTCGGGTGTGACCGTGCGCGGATCGACCTCGATCGAGTTCTCCGCTTCCGGCGCCAGCCGAAGGCCCGGCGCAGCGCGCCCATCAGCCGGCTCAGTTCCGCATCGCTGAGAAAGGTCGGCGAGCCACCGCCGAAGTGCAGCTGCGACACCACCGGCCGGACCCGAGCCGGGCCACGTGCAGCGCGATTTCCTTCTCGAGCGCGTCGAGGTACTCGGTGGCGCGCTCGTGGTGCTTGGTGATGACCTTGTTGCAGCCGCAGTAGTAGCACAGCGACTCGCAGAAGGGGATGTGCACGTACAGCGACAGCGGGCTGGAGCCGCCGATCACGCCGCCCCCTTCCGCCCGCTGATCCAGCGCGCGTGCATAGTCTTCGGGCCCGAAGGCGTCGACGAAGCGATCGGCCGTCGGGTAGGAGGTGTAGCGCGGCCCGTTGACGTCGAGCCGGCGCAGCAGCTCCTCGGTCACGATGGGGCGCTCGGTGGGGGCGTAGGGCGTCGACATGAGCCCAGACTGTGCCTTGCCCGGGGTCAAGCGCCTTGACGTGCATCAACGGGCTTCCACGTGGTGAACGCGAGAATAATTCCATGACCTCCACCACTCCGGAAGTGACGGCCGTGAACGTCCCCGCAGCGCGCAAGACGGCGCCGGGACGCACGTCGGAAGTCGCCCCGCGCAGCGCCATGTCTTCAGTCGTGCCGATCCGGGCCGAGGCCTTCAAGGTCGCGTGCTCCAACTGCAACCTGCGCGAGCTGTGCCTCCCGGTGGGCCTGTCGGATCCGGACCTCGAGCGCCTCGACCAGCTCGTCGCCAAGCGCCGCTCGGTGACGCGCGGCGACGCGCTGTTTCGCACCGGCGATTCGTTCCAGTCGCTCTATGCGGTGCGCACGGGCTTCTTCAAGACTTGCGTGTCGTCGGAAGACGGCCGCGACCAGTCACCGGCTTCCAGATGGCCGGCGAACTGCTCGGCCTCGACGGCATCAGCCACGACCGCCACAACTGCGATGCGATCGCGCTGGAGGATTCGCAGGTCTGCGTGATCCCCTTCGGCCAGCTCGAGGAACTCTCGCGCGACTTCACGCCGCTGCAGCACCAGTTCCACAAGATCATGAGCCGCGAGATCGTGCGCGACCACGGCATGATGCTGCTGCTGGGCAGCATGCGCGCCGAGGAGCGCCTCGCCGCCTTCCTGCTCAACCTCACGCAGCGCCTGCAGGCACGCGGCTTCTCGGCCTCGTCGCTGATCCTGCGCATGACGCGCGAGGAGATCGGCAGCTACCTCGGCCTCAAGCTCGAGACCGTGAGCCGCACCTTCTCGAAGTTCCAGGACGACGGACTGCTCGAAGTCAAGCAGCGGCACATCCGCATCCTCGACGAAGCCGGCCTGCGCCAGCTGATCACCAGCACGAGCTGCTGAGGGCGCCTCGTCGTTCGGGCCGCGCGCTCAGCGCGGCCAGTGGCGCCCGCGGTCGGCGTTGATCTCGTCGGCGCTCATGTCCAGCAGCGCCGTCAGCGCGCCAGCGATCGCGATCACGCCCCAGAAGATCAGGAAGGTCACCGTGTAGACCGCCCTGGTTCGACCAGTCCAGCGCTTCACCGCCGAACCAGTGCAGGTCGCCCGGATCGACGACCACGAACACCAGCATCTCCAGCACGCCGGCCATCAGGAACGCCGGCCAGAGGATGGTCAGGGCGCGCTGCTTCACGACCTTGGCATCGATGGGCATGTCAGCGCTGCGGCGTGGCGGCGTGATTGCGGCCCTGCTGGGCGGGTGCCAGCGCATCCTTGGGGCTGAGCTTCGGCGCCATGTTGTCGCCCGGGCGGATGTCGCCCTGTGCGGTGCTGATGACCGGATCGATGTGCTTCCAGGCGATCACCGCCGTGGACAGGCTGGCGACGACGACCGACAGCGGCCCGCCGATCACCAGCCAGACGGTCGGCACCTTCCACCAGGGCGTGCTGGGTTGCATCTTGTCTTGCATGGCAATGTCCTCGGATCAGCGCGGAACGACGAATGTCGACTTCTCGCGGACTTCGACCGCCCGCCTTCGGCGTCGGCCAGCCGGGTGATGACGAATCGGAGCGGGTGGGCGCCGGAGCCCAGGGCCTCGCCGGCCTCCGGCGCGATCTGCACGGCCACCGGCACCCAGCGGGATTCGGTCGAGCCGACCTCCACTTCCGCCTTGGACGCCAGCGATGCACCGGCCAGGCCTTCGACGGCAATGCGGAAGCGCTGGGGCCGCTCGGTGGCGTTCATCAGCTGCAGGCGGTAGACGTTCTCGATACGGCCATCGTCGACCAGCCGCGCCAGCGCGCCGCGATCGCGCACCACGTCGACACGGAACGGCGTGCGCAGTGCCAGGCTGGCGGCGAAGGCGGCGACGATCAGCACCATGATCGCGGTGTAGATCAGCACCCGAGGCCGCAGCACGCGGCGCAGCATCTGCTCGCGGCTCCAGTGCCCCGTCATGCCGTTCTGCGTGGCATAACGGATCAGCCCGCGCGGGTAGTTCATCTTGTCCATCACGCTGTCGCAGACGTCGATGCAGGCGGCGCAGCCGATGCACTCGTACTGCAGGCCCTTGCGGATGTCGATGCCCGTGGGACAGACCTGCACGCACAGTGTGCAGTCGATGCACTCGCCCTTGCCCGCATCCTTCAGCGACGCATGCGCCATCGATTTCGGCCGCGAGCCGCGCGGTTCTCCGCGCTGCGCGTCGTAGCTGATGATCATCGTGTCGTGGTCGAACATCGCGCTCTGGAAGCGCGCGTACGGGCACATGTACTTGCAGACCTGCTCGCGCATGAAACCGGCGTTGCCGTAGGTGGCAAAGCCGTAGAACAGGATCCAGAACCATTCCCACGGTCCGAAGCCCAGCGTCAGCGCCGAGGCGGCGAGTTCGCGGATCGGCGTGAAGTAGCCGACGAAGGTGAAGCCGGTCCACAGGCCGAAGGCGATCCACACCGCTTGCTTGCCGCCCTTGCGCAGCAGCTTCTCGCCGTTCCACGGCCCGGCATCGAGCCGCATGCGTTTGGCCCGATCACCCTCGATGCGGTTCTCGAACCACATGAAGATCTCGGTGTAGACCGTCTGCGGGCAGGCATAGCCGCACCACAGGCGCCCGGCCACCGCGGTGAACAGGAACAGCGCGTAGGCCGAGAGGATCAGCAGCCCGGTGAGGTAGATGAAGTCCTGCGGGTACAGGACCAGGCCGCCGATGTAGAAGCGGCGGGCGCCCAGGTCGAACAGCACGGCTTGGCGGCCGTTCCACTGCAACCAGGGCAGCCCGTAGAAGAGCAGCTGGGTGGCCCAGACCAGCACCCAGCGCCGGTGGCAAACCAGCCGCTGACCGCACGCGCGTAGATCTTCTTCTGCGCGGCGTAGAGCGAGACGATCTCGCCGGCCGCATCGGGGGCGGGCGCCCCTGGCGCGGCCGCGTGCGTGTCAGACATTCAGGCTTCCGGTTACGGCTTGGCGCCGCCTTGCGACAGGCTCCACACATACGCGCCGAGCACGTGGATCTGCTCGGTCGTCAGGCGCGAGGCCTGCGCGGGCATCACGTTGGTCTTGCCATTGTTGATCATGCCCACCACGGCCTGCTCGCCGCCACCGTGGAGCCAGACCTTGTCGGTCAGGTTGGGCGCACCGAGGGCCTGGTTGCCCTTGCCGTCGGGGCCGTGGCAGGCGGCGCAGGCGCCGAACTTTTCCTTGCCGAGCTGCGCGGCCAGTGCGTTGTGCGCGCTGCCCGACAGGCTGAGCACGTAGTTGGCGACGTTCTTCACGTCCTCGGCGGTGCCCACGGCCGCGGCCATCGGCGGCATCATGCCCTGGCGGCCGCCGGTGATGGTCTCCTTGATCTTGTCGTGCGAGCCGCCGTAGAGCCAGTCGCCGTCGGTCAGGTTCGGGAAGCCCTTGCTGCCCTTGGCGTCCGAGCCGTGGCAGGCCGCGCAGTTGTTGATGAACAGGCGCTCGCCGATCGCCATCGCCTGCGGATCCTTCGCCAGTGCCTCGGCGGGCTGGCTGGTGAACTTGGCGTACAGCGGGGCCATGGTGGCCTGTGCCTTGGCCTGCTCGGCCTCCCACTGACCGGCACTCGACCAGCCCAGCTTGCCACCGAAGTTGCCCAGGCCCGGATAGAGCGCGAGGTAGAGCGCCGCGAAGACGACGGTGATCACGAACAGGCCCATCCACCAGCGCGGCAGCGGATTGTTCAGTTCGCGAAGATCGCCGTCCCACACGTGGCCGGTGGTGTTGTCGCCGGCCATGACCTTGCGCTTGCTGGCCACGATCAGCAGCCACAGGCAGGCCGCCGGGCCGAGGATCGTCACCGCAGCGACGTAGATCGACCAGCCGTTGTTGATGAAGTCGCTCATTGTTGGTTTCCTCCACGCGAGGCGCCCTCGGCGCCCTGCTCCTCGGCGAACGGCAGCTGCGCCGCCTCGTCGAACCCTGCTCGGTTGTTGCGGGACCAGGCCCAGGCCACGATGCCCAGGAAGGCGATCAGCGAGATCACCGTCACCACGCTTCTGAGGTCATTGACGTCCATGGCGGGCCTCCCTCACTTGGCTGCGGCGTTCGCCGGCGCGGTGCCCAGCACCTGCAGGTAGGCGATCACCGCTTCCATCTCGGACCTGCCCTTGACCTCGTCGCCGGCCTTGGCGATCTCGTCGTCGGTGTAGGGCACGCCGACCACGCGCAGCGCCTTCATCTTCGGCGCCATGTCGGCCGGATCGACCGTGGCCTTGTTGAGCCACGGGTAGGCCGGCATGTTCGACTCGGGCACGAGGTCGCGCGGGTTGGTCAGGTGGATGCGGTGCCAGTCGTCGCTGTACTTGCCGCCGACGCGGTGCAGGTCCGGGCCGGTGCGCTTGCTGCCCCACTGGAAGGGATGGTCGTAGACGAACTCGCCGGCCTTGGAGTAGTCGCCATAGCGCAGCGTCTCGGCGCGGAACGGGCGGATCATCTGCGAGTGGCAGTTGTAGCAGCCCTCGCGGATGTAGACGTCGCGGCCGGCGAGTTGCAGCGCCGTGTAGGGCTTGAGGCCCGGCGCCGCCTGCGTGGTCGACTTCTGGAAGAACAGCGGCACGATCTCGACGAGGCCGCCCACGGCGACCACGATCAGGATCAGCACGATCATCAGGAAGTTGTTGGTCTCGATCTTCTCGTGCGAGAAGCCGGTGGCTTGGTTGTTGGCCATTTGTTCGGTACTCCTCGAAGATCAGGCGTGGGCCGCGACCGGGGGCACGGGCACGGGCTCGTACTTGCCGGCGGTGGCCGTCTTGATCGTGTTCCAGCCCATGATCAGCATGCCGCTCAGGTACAGCACACCGCCGAGCAGACGGATCACGTAGAACGGGAAGGTCGCCTTCACGCTCTCGACGAAGCTGTAGACCAGCGTGCCGTCGGGGTTGATGGCGCGCCACATCAGGCCCTGCATCACGCCGGCGATCCACATCGCGGCGATGTACAGCACGATACCGATGGTGGCGATCCAGAAGTGCAGTTCGATGGCGCGCGTGCTGTACATCGTCTTGCGGCCGAACATGCGCGGGATCAGGTAGTACAGCGTGCCCATCGACACCAGCCCGACCCAGCCGAGCGCGCCGCTGTGCACGTGGCCCACCGTCCAGTCGGTGTAGTGGGACAGCGCGTTGACGGTCTTGATCGACATCATCGGGCCTTCGAAGGTCGACATGCCGTAGAACGACAGCGAGACGATCAGGAACTTCAGGATCGGGTCGTCACGCAGCTTGTGCCACGCACCCGAGAGGGTCATGATGCCGTTGATCATGCCGCCCCACGAGGGCGCCAGCAGCACCAGCGAGAACAGCATGCCCACGCTCTGCGCCCAGTCGGGCAGCGCGGTGTAGTGGAGGTGGTGCGGGCCGGCCCACATGTACGTGAAGATCAGCGCCCAGAAGTGCACGATCGACAGGCGATACGAGTAGACGGGGCGCTCGGCCTGCTTCGGGATGAAGTAGTACATCATCCCGAGGAAGCCCGCGGTCAGGAAGAAGCCCACCGCGTTGTGGCCGTACCACCACTGCACCATCGCGTCCTGCACGCCCGCGTAGGCCGAGTAGCTCTTGGTCAGGCTGACGGGAATCGCGGCGCTGTTGACCAGTGCAGCAGCGCGACCGTCAGGATGAAGGCGCCGAAGAACCAGTTGGCCACGTAGATGTGGCTCACCTTGCGCGTGCCGATGGTGCCGAAGAAGACGATCGCGTAGGACACCCACACGACGGTGATCAGCAGGTCGATCGGCCACTCGAGCTCGGCATACTCCTTGCCGCTGGTGATGCCCAGTGGCAGCGAGATGGCCGCCAGCAGGATCACCAGCTGCCAGCCCCAGAAGGTGAACCACGCCAGCTTGCCGGCAAACAGCGGCACCTGCGAGGTGCGCTGCACGACGTAGTAGCTCGACGCGAACAGCGCACAGCCGCCAAAGGCGAAGATCACCGCGTTGGTGTGCAGCGGCCGCAGCCGGCCGTAGCTGAGGAAGGAGATCCCCAGGTTGAGCTCGGGCGGGTGAGCTGCGCGGCGATGATCACGCCGACGAGCATGCCCACAATGCCCCATAGCACCGCCGCGAGCGCAAACGCTCGCACCACGGCGTCGTTGTAGACGGGCCCGCCCTTCGCGGCCGCCGACGCGTTGTTGACCATCGGGATCTCTCCTTCCTTGGAAGTCCTGTTTTCGAATGAAACCATTGTTTCGCGCAGGGTCATTCGCGAGCTTGATCGCTGTCAACGTTTCCCGAAGCCGGGAAGCGGCCGGCTTCGCCGGGCTCGAAGATGCGCTCGCCCTCGCGCTCGAGATCGTCGAACTGCCCGGCGTTGAGGGCCCACGCGAAGATGCCGATCACCGCGAAGACCAGCACCACGGAGAGCGGGATCAGCACGAAGAGGATGTCCATCGATCTCAGACCTTGGGTTCGTCGGCGCTGGTGCGAGACACGCGCAGCGCGTTGAGCACGACCAGCAGCGAGCTCGAGGCCATGCCGATGCCGGCCGCCCACGGCGGCAGCCAGCCGACCAGCGCCAGCGGCACGCACGCCGCGTTGTAGAGCGCGGCCCAGGCGAGGTTCTGGCGGATCACGCGCAGCGTGCGCTGCGATTGCGTGCGGGCCAGCGCCACGTCGGCCAGGCGGTCGCCCAGCAGCACCACGTCGGCGCCACTGCGTGCCACGGCCGAGCCGTGCGCGAAGGCGAAGGAGACGTCCGCCCTGGCCAGGACGGGCGCATCGTTGAGGCCGTCGCCGACCATCGCCACGCGCCGGCCCTCGCCCTGCCGGGCGGCCACGGCGGCGAGCTTGTCGGCCGGCGTGGCACCGCCGCGTACATCGGCGATGCCCAGGCGCTCCGCCAGCAGCGCGGCGCGCATCGGCGCGTCGCCCGACAGCATCGCCAGCTTCACGCCCTGCGACCGGAGTTGCGCCAGCGCCCGCTGGGCATCGGCGCGCAGGGTCTCTCGCGCAGCACGAACACCGCGACCGCACCGTCTTCACGGCCGAAGCACAACGCGCCATCGGGCGCCTGCTCGCTGGTCAGATCCGGATCCACCCAGTCGCGGCGACCGAGCCGCCAGCGGATGCCCGCCGCGTCGCGTGCCTCGAGGCCCTGCCCTGCGTGCTCTTCGACCTCGCTCCATCCCGGCACCGCCGACGAATCCTGCGCGGCTTCGACCAGCGCGCGCGACGCCGGGTGGCTGGACAGCGCGGCCAGCGATGCAGCGCGCTGCAGCAGCTGCGCGGCATCGACCTGCGCGCCGAACACGTGGGTCTCGGCCAGTTCCAGCCGGTCCAGCGTCAAGGTGCCGGTCTTGTCGAAGACCACCGAGTCGATCGTGGCCAGCGCTTCCAGCGCCTCGATGCGCTGCAGCAGCACGCCGCGCCGGGCCAGCCCGCCGGTGGCTGCCAGCAGCGCCGATGGCGCTGCCAGCGACAGCGCACACGGGCAGGTGACGATCAGCACCGACACCGCCACCCACACCGCGCGCGACGGATCGATCACCGACCACACGGCCGCGGCCCCTGCGGCCAGCGCGAGCACGGTCCACAGGAACGGCCCGGCAATGCGCTCGGCCTGCTGCACGAGCCTCGGACGCTGGGTCAGCGCGCTGCGCATCAGCGCGACGATGCCCGCCCGGCGCGTGTCGTCCCCCAGCCGCAGCACCTTCATCACAACGGGCGCACGCAGGTTCAGGCTCCCGGCCACCACGTCGTCGCCCGGCTGCTTGGCCACCGGCTCGGATTCACCCGTCAGCAGCGCCTCGTCGGCGAGGCTGCTGCCTTCCAGCAGCACGCCGTCGGCGGGATAGGCTGGCCCGCCTTCACGCGCACCCGGTCGCCGATGACCAGCCGCGCCATGGCGATCGTTTCGCTGCGCCCGTCGTCGAGCAGCCGTTCGACGCTGTCGGGCAGGCGCGCGCTGCCGGCCTCCAGAGACAACGCCACGGGTGCCGCGCCCTCGCCTCCAGCCAGCGCCCGCCGAGCAGGAAGAAGACGAACATCGTCAGCGAGTCGAAATAGACCTCGTGGCCGAACACGCCGCCCGGATCGAAGGTCGCGCCGGAGCTCGCGACGAAGGTGACGAGAATGCCCAGCGACACCGGCACGTCCATGCCGAGGCCGCGCTGCTTCAGGCTGTTCCAGGCACCGGCGAAGAAGGGCCCGGCGGAGAAGAGCAGCACCGGCAGGCTCAGGACCCAGCTCGCCCATTGCAGCAGGCGCAACATGTCAGGGGTGATGTCGCCCGGGTCGGACACGTACGCCGGCGTGGCGTACATCATCACCTGCATCATGCAGAAGCCGGCCACGAACAGCCGCCAGAGCGCCTTGCGCTGCTCGGCTTCGCGCTGCGCGCGCGCGCTGGCCGCGGCATCGGGCACGGCGCCATAGCCGGCGCGACGCACCGCTTCGACCAGCGCCGAGGCGCGCGTGCGCTGCGGATCCCAGCGCACCAGGGCCAGCGCGGTCGACGAATGCACCCTCGCTTCGCGCACGCCCTCCACGCCAAGCAACGCGTCTTCGATGAGCCCCGCGCAGGCGGCGCAGTACATGCCGGAGATGCGGAACTGCGAGGTGGCCTCGCGCGCCCCACCCTGCGCCTGCGCAAAGGTGGTGAAGGACGCCCGGTTCAGCGGATCATCGAGCGCGCGAAGGTCGCTGTCGGCCGCAGCGAGGCCGGCGCGTTCAGTCAGTACGGAGGCCACGGCGATAATCTAGGCGCCGCACACCTCCGATCGCATGACATACATCAAGCCGCTCGCCACCGTTGCCCTGGCCTTGCTCGCCGCACTGCCCGCACTGGCTCAGGACGGCCCGCAGAAACTGCCGGGCACGAAGTTGACGGTGGGCTTCCACCTGATCAACGCGGAGGTGGCGAGCACGCCGGAGCAGCGCGCCATCGGCCTGATGCACCGGCCGACCATGCCAGCCAACGACGGCATGCTGTTCGTCTTCGAGCGGCCGGGCCAGCAATGTTTCTGGATGAAGAACACGCTGCTGCCGCTGTCCATCGCCTTCCTCGACGACGATGGAACGGTGGTCAATATCGAGGAGATGAAGCCGCAGACGCTCGATTCGCACTGCTCCGCCAAGCCGGTGCGCTTCGCTCGAGATGAACCAGGGCTGGTTCAGCAAGCGCGCGATCAAGCCGGGCGCGAAGATCAGCGGCGCGCCGTTCGGCAGCAGGTAGTCGACCAGCCGGCATGAAGAAAGGCCGGTCATCGACCGGCCTTTCTCATGGGGCAGTGCGTTCCGGGATCAGCCGAAATTCTTCTCGGCGAAGTCCCAGTTCACCAGCGAGGCCAGGAAGGTCTCGACGAACTTCTGACGCAGGTTGCGGTAGTCGATGTAGTAGGCGTGCTCCCACACGTCGACGGTCAGCAGCGCCTTGTCGGCGGTGGTCAGCGGGGTTCCCGCGGCGCCGGTGTTGACGATGTCGACCGAACCGTCGGCCTTCTTCACCAGCCAGGTCCAGCCAGAGCCGAAGTTGCCGACCGCGCTCTTGACGAAGGCTTCCTTGAAGGCGGCGTAGCTGCCCCACTTGGCGTTGATCGCCGCGGCCAGCGCGCCCTTGGGCTCGCCGCCGCCTTGCGGCTTCATGCAGTTCCAGAAGAAGGTGTGGTTCCAGATCTGCGCGGCGTTGTTGTAGACGCCACCGCTGGACTTCTTCACGATGTCCTCGAGCGACATGCTCTCGAACTCGGTGCCCTTCTGCAGGTTGTTCAGGTTCACGACGTACGCGTTGTGGTGCTTCCCGTGGTGGAACTCCAGCGTTTCCTTGCTGTAGTGCGGGGCCAGGGCGTCGATCGCGTACGGGAGCGGCGGCAGGGTGTGTTCCATGGGGTCCTCTTCTCTGGATGGGGGCGGATCGGCGCGCATTGTAGGCAGGCCGCCAAGGCCCTGCCGGCGGGCGTGATGCTTCAGCGGCCGCCCTCGGGCTCGATGCTAGCCACGGTCAGGCCGGCGCGGCCATCGGCCATCGTGGCCTGCAGCGCCGGCCCGGCGTCAGCTGGCGCACCGACTGCAGCACTGGCCCTGCGCATCGGTCAGCCAGGCATAGCCGCGCGCCAGCACATGCTGCGGATCGAGCGCCTGCAGGCGCTGGCTGAAGGTCGCGAGCTGCAGATGCCGCGCCCGCAGGTCGACGCCCGCCGCCCGCACCAGCCGACGGGCGAGCTGTTCGTGGTGCGCAACGTGCCGTTCGCTCAGGCGGGCGCCGGCCGTGCCGAGGCGCTGGGCGAGCAGTGCGAGCTGCTGCTGGCGCATCCGCACCGAATCGGCGGGGCGCGACAGCCGCCGCGCCAGGCCGTCGAGCCGCTGGGCCTGGGTGTCGAGCGCGGCGCGCAGGCGCTGCGCCGAACGTCGCTGCAGGACCGCCAGAGATTCGGCGCAGGTCGTGGTGGCCGGCGCGGCCAGCTCGGCGGCGGCGGTAGGCGTCGGCGCGCGAAGATCGGCGGCCGGTCGGCCAGCGTGATGTCGGTCTCGTGGCCCACGCCGCAGACCACCGGCACGCTGCAGGCCACGATCGCGCGCACCACGCGCTCGTCGTTGAACGCCCACAGGTCTTCGAGCGAGCCGCCGCCGCGGCACAGCAACAGCGTGTCGACCTCGCGACGCTGCGACGCTTCGCCCAGCGCCTGCACGAGCGCAGCGGGTGCCTCGGCACCTTGCACCAGGCTCGGGTAGACGATCACCTCGACATGCGGGCTGCGCCGCGCGAGCGTGGTGAGCACGTCGTGCAGCGCGGCGCCCGAGAGCGAGGTGATCACACCGAGTCGCGAAGGAAAGGCCTCGATCGGCCGCTTGCGTGCGGCCTCGAAGAGGCCCTGCGACTCGAGTCGCGCCTTGAGGCGGAGGAACTGCTCGAAGAGCGCGCCGGCGCCGGCGCGCTGCATGCCTTCGACGACGAACTGCAGCTCGCCACGCGGCTCGTAGACCGCCAGGCGACCGCGCATCTCGACGAGCTGGCCATCGGCGGGCGCGAAGTCGAGCAGGCTCGCCGCGCGTCGGAACATCGCACAGCGCAGCAGGGCCGCCTCGCCATCGGCGTCCTTCAGGCTGAAGTAGCAGTGGCCGCTGGCCGCGCGCGTGAACGCGGAAACTTCGCCGCGCACGACGCACACCGGAAAGCGCGCCGCGAGCGCATCGGCCACGGCCTGCACGAGGCCGGCAACGCTCCAGACGAGTCGGCCCGGGAGGCCCGCGCCCGCCTCAGCCACGCTCAAACCCAGCACCGGCGCGGTGCAAGAACTCCACAGCAAGCGGCCATGCGCCCTGGCGAGCCAAGAGGGCCGTCACGGCGTTGTCATGTTCGTGCAAGTGCTTGATTTGCAAGGAGATCTCGATGCTCAGATTTTCAGCAATCCAGCCGACCGCCAGAATTGGCGCGCCTTGGCGCCGCATGCAGCCCGGTTGCCCACAAAGTTATCCACATCACCGGTGGATTGCGGGCCGAGACGGCTTCGGGTCGTCGCGGAGGCGTGGCAGTGCGGCCCTTGGTCTATCATCGCGCGTCCCAAAAGAACCGCCGTCCGCCTTCGAAAGGGCTCGCTTGTTTTCGATCATACAAGCCGCTGGCTGGCCGATCTGGCCTCTCATCATCTGCTCGGTCATCGCGCTGGCGCTCGTCGTCGAGCGCCTTTCGAGCCTGCGCGCAGCGCGCGTCGTGCCGCCCAAGCTGCTCGACGAGGTGCTCTCCGTCACGCGCGCCAACCTGCCCGCGCCCGACGTGGTGAACAAGCTGGCCGACAACTCCATCCTCGGCCGCGTGCTCGCCGCCGGCATCCGCGCCGTGATCGCCGACCCGCGCATCACCGAGGAAGCGCTCCGCGGCGCCTTCGAATCGGCTGGCCGGGCCGCCGTGCATCGCATGGAGAAGTACCTCAACACGCTGGGAACGATCGCCTCGTCGGCGCCCTACCTCGGGCTGCTCGGCACGGTGATCGGCATGATCGAGATCTTCGCGTCGCAGTCGCCGTCGGGCAGCAACCCGGCGCAGCTCGCGCAGGGCATCTCGATCGCGCTGTACAACACCGCCTTCGGCCTGATCGTGGCGATTCCGGCGCTGATCTTCTACCGCTACTTCCGCGGGCTGGTGGAGCAGTACACGCTGGACATGGAGCAGGCCGCCAACCGGCTGGTGCCGCACCTGCTGCGCTTCACCTCGCCGCGCGCCACGGCCGCCTGAGCCCACGATGTCGCTGAACTTCCGCAAGGGTCGTCCCGAGGAACCGGAGATCAACCTGATCCCGTTCATCGACATCCTGCTGGTCGTGCTCATCTTCCTGATGGCCTCGACCACCTACTCGAAGTTCACCGAGCTCCAGGTGACGCTGCCCACCGCGGATGCCGAGAAGCTGCGCGATCGCCCGCGCGAGATCGTCGTGCTGGTCAGTGCCGATGGCCGCTACGTGGTCAACCGCAAGCCCGTCGAGGGCCGCAGCGTTGAACTGCTGGCCGCCGAGCTGAATGCCGTGTCCGAGGGCGCGAAGGACCCGGTCGTGATCGTCTCGGCCGATGCCACGGCAGCACACCAGAGCGTGGTCAACGTGATGGACGCAGCGCGGCGCGCCGGCCTCGCCCGGCTGACCTTCGCCACGCAGACCTCCGGCGGCGGCTGAGCCCGCCGGGGCACGCGCCGGCGCCGTGGACACGTCCGATCGATTCGCGCTGCGCCTGCAGCGCGGCTGAGCTGAGCCGCGGGCCGCTGGCCTTCGCCATGCTGCCCCTCGCAGCGGTCTTCGCGATGCTGACGGCGGCCCGCCGGGCAATGTATCGGCTCGGACTGCTGCGCAGCGAACGCCTCGACGTGCCGGTGATAGTGGTCGGCAACCTGATCGCCGGGGAGCCGGCAAGACGCCGACCACACTCGCACTCATCGATCTGCTGCGCCGCCATGGCTGGCAGCCGGGCATCGTGTCGAGAGGCCATGGGCGCAGCTCGACCGGCATCGTGCACGTGCAGCCCGACACGCCAGCCACGCAAGGCGGCGACGAGCCCGTGCTGCTGCGGCTGCGCAGCAATGTGCCGGTGAGCGTCGGCGAGGACCGCGTCGCGGCCGCGCGCTCGCTGCGCCAGCGCCATCCGGAGGTCGACGTCCTGGTCTGCGACGACGGGCTGCAGCACCTGCGCCTGGCCCGCGACGCGCAGGTGCTGGTGTTCGACGAACGCGGCGCCGGCAATGGCTGGGCGCTGCCGGCCGGCCCTGCGCGATCCGCTGCCATCGCGGGTACCGCCACGCTCGCTCGTGCTCTACAACGCCCCGTCGCCCAGCACACCGCTGACGGGCCACCTCGCGCAGCGCGCACTGGCCGGTGCGGTGTCACTGCAGGGTTGGTGGCGCGGCGAGGCCGCCAGCATGGCCGTGCTGGAGGGCCTGCGTGGCCGCCCGGTGCTGGCCGCGGCCGGCACGGCCCAGCCCGCGCGATTCTTCGCGATGCTGCGCGAGCAGGGCCTGACGATCGTGGAGCATCCGCTGCCCGATCACCATGCGTTCGCCGATCTCGCCTGGCCGGCTGGCTTCACCGATGTCGTGATCACCGAAAAGGATGCGGTGAAGATCCGCCCCGAACGCGCCGGCGCGGCGCGCCTGTGGGTCGCGGCGCTAGACTTCGCACTCCCCGCAGCCTTCGAGCAGGAACTGCTCGCCCTGCTGCCGCCTTCACGCCAAAGCGACTGAGCCATGGAAACGCGTCTGCTCGAACTGCTGGTCTGCCCGATCTGCAAGGGCCCGCTGGAACACCGCCGCCCACCGGTCGACGAGCGCCACGAACTGGTGTGCCACGCCGACCACTGGCGTTCCCGGTGCGCGACGGCATTCCGGTGATGCTGGAGAGCGAAGCGCGGCCCCTGACCGAAACGCCGGCATCGTGAACTTCACGGTGCTGGTGCCGGCGCGGCTCGCGTCGACGCGGCTGCCGCGCAAGCCGCTGGCCGACATCGGCGGCCTGCCGATGATCGTGCGCGTGGCCCGCCGCGCCGCCGAGTCGTCGGCCGCAGCGGTCGTCGTCGCGGCCGACCATGTCGACATCGCTGCAGCCTGTGAAGCGCATGGCGTTCGCGTGGTGCTGACTCGGCCCGACCATGCCACCGGCAGCGATCGCCTGGCGGAAGCCTGCGAACGGCTCGGCCTCGACGGCAGCGACGCGGTCGTCAACGTGCAGGGAGACGAGCCGCTGATCGACCCCACGCTGATCGATGCCTGCGCGACGCTGCTCGAGGCGCGCAGCGATTGCGTGATGAGCACCGCCGCCCATCCGATCGACGGCCGCGGCGACCTCGACAACCCCAACGTCGTCAAGGTCGTGCTCGACGCCGCCGGCCGTGCGCTCTATTTCTCGCGCGCGCCGATCCCTGGTGGCGCGACGGCCGCGCCTCGGGCGCTGCGTCGCTGCAGCAACCGGCGCCGCTGCGCCACGTCGGTCTGTACGGCTACCGGGCCGGCTTCCTGCGCCGCTTCCCGATGCGCTCGAGCCGGCGCCCATCGAGCAGCTCGAGTCGCTCGAGCAGCTGCGGGTGCTCTGGCACGGCGAGCGCATCGCGGTGCACGTCGCGGCGCATGCACCCGGACCCGGCGTCGACACGCCCGAAGACCTCGAGCGCGTGCGCGCCCTCTTCGCTGGCTGAGCCACTCGCCCCGGGCGTCAGCCCCCGGGGAAGCGTCAGGTTTGCGCAGGGACCTGCGTGTTATTCTCGATTTCGACTCATCGCGACGAGGTGCCCCACGTCGTCGTTCCCCGCATAAAGAGACAAACGAGGCAAACCCATGAGACTCATCCTGTTGGGCGCACCCGGCGCCGGCAAGGGCACCCAGGCGGCGTTCATCTGCAAGCAGTTCGGCATCCCGCAGATCTCCACCGGCGACATGCTGCGCGCCGCGGTGAAGGCCGGCACCGAGCTCGGCATCGCCGCCAAGCGCGTGATGGACTCGGGTGGCCTCGTCAGCGACGACATCATCATCGGCCTCGTGAAGGAACGCATCGCGCAGCCGGATTGCGCCAAGGGCTTCCTCTTCGACGGCTTCCGCGCACCATTCCCCAGGCCGACGCGATGAAGAGCGCCGGCGTGAAGCTCGACATCGTGCTCGAGATCGATGTGCCCGACGCCGCGATCATCGAGCGCATGAGCGGCCGCCGCGTGCACGTGGCCTCGGGCCGCACCTACCACGTCAAGTTCAATCCGCCCAAGGTGGCCGGCAAGGACGACGTGACGGGCGAAGACCTGATCCAGCGCGACGACGACAAGGAAGAGACCGTGCGCAAGCGCCTCGAGGTCTACCAGAGCCAGACCCGGCCGCTGGTCGACTACTACTCCAAGTGGGCCGCGCAAGGCGACGCGAACGCGCCGCGCTACCGCAAGATCGACGGCACCGGCGGCGTCGACGAGATCACCTCTCGTGCGCTGGCCGCACTGAGCTGAGGACGGCTGGCATGGACATCGCAGGCAAGGTCTTCATCGTCACCGGCGGCGCTTCGGGCCTCGGTGAAGGCACCGCGCGCATGCTGGCGCGAAGCGGCGGCAAGGTCGTGATTGCCGATCTGCAGGCGGACAAGGGCGAGGCCGTCGCGAAGGAACTCGGAGGCGTGTTCGTCAAGTGCGACGTCAGCCAGGAGGCCGATGGCCAGGCTGCGGTCGCCGCGGCGCTCAAGCTCGGCAAGCTGGTCGGCCTCGTCAACTGCGCCGGCATCGCGCCGGCCGCCAAGACGGTGGGCAAGGACGGTGCGCATGCACTGGCGCTGTTCGCCAAGGTCGTGACCGTCAACCTGGTCGGCAGCTTCAACATGATCCGTCTCGCGGCCGAGGCGATGGCGAAGAATGATCCGGAGCCGACCGGCGAGCGCGGCGTGCTCATCTCCACGGCCAGCGTGGCCGCCTACGACGGCCAGATCGGCCAAGCCGCCTACTCCGCCTCGAAGGGTGGCGTGGTCGGCATGACGCTGCCCATCGCGCGCGATCTGGCGCGCAACGGCATCCGCAACATGACCATCGCGCCGGGCATCTTCGGCACGCCGATGCTGTTTGCCATGCCCAAGGAAGTGCAGGACGCGCTCGCTGCCGGCGTGCCCTTCCCGAGCCGCCTGGGCACGCCGGAGGACTACGCGAAGCTCGTGCACCAGATCATCACCAACGACATGCTCAATGGCGAGGTGATCCGGCTCGACGGGGCGATCCGGCTGGCGCCGAAGTGACGCGGCGCTGATCCGCGACACCACCCAACGGAAACGGGCGCCCAGCGGGCGCCCGTTTGCCTTCTAGCGTTGGTCAGGCTTCAGGGCTGCGCCTTGCGCTTCGGCCCGATGTGCTCGTCGTAGAAGCGCAGCGAGCGGGTGTAGAAGTCGGTCACGTTGGCTTCCTTGTTGAAGCCGTGCGCCTCCTCCGCGTACACCTTCCACTCGATCGGCTTGCCGGCCTTGATCATGGCGTCGCGCATCTTCTCGCCATGGATCAGTGGTACGCGGACGTCGTCCGAACCCATGGTGAGCATGACGGCGCCCTTGATCTTGTCGGCATTGCGCGCCGGCGAGACACGCTGGAACATCTCGGCGTCGTCCTTGCTGTCGCCGATCTCGAGCTTGAACTCGTTCTCCAGGTAGCTGAACTCGAGGTTCTGCGCGATGTCGGACCACGCCACGCTCTGCATCAGCCCGAGGTCGGTGACGGCGACGAACGAGTGTGCGCACTTGAACAGATCCGGTTCTCGAACAAGGCCTTGCAGCGACGCATAACCGCCATAGCTGCCACCGTGCAGGCACATGCGGTCCTTGTCGACGATGCCCTCCTTCACGAGATGCAGCGCACCATCGGTGATGTCGTCCTGCGCGGCCTGACCCCATTGCTTGAAGCCGGAGACGTGCAGCTTGTGGCCATAGCCCTTCGAGGCCCGCGGTTCCGGTTCCAGGACGGCATATCCGCGCGATGCGAAGAACTGAGCCTCGGGCCAGCGGCCCCATTCCGCCCAGTAGTAACCGCGAACCTGTGGACCGCCGTGAATGTTCACGATCAGCGGCAGATTCTTCGCCGGTACGCCTCGCGGAAGCGTCACGTAGGCGGGAATCATCTGTCCGTCGCGCCCCTTGTACTGGATGAACTTGCGTTCGGCCATCAACTCCGGCTTGACCCAGACGCGCGACTTCGCGATTACCTCAAGCTGGTTCTTGGCCGACTCGTACAGGTAGTAGGTGCCGGGGTCGATGTCCGAATAGCTGAAGATCAGCGCCCGTGAGCCGTCCTTGGTTGGCTTGATTACCGTGAAGCCAGGGATCGACGCCGCAAGGCTCTTCTCAAAGCGCAGATACGGCGAGTCGGCGCCGAAGAACACCTTCTTGGGCCGATCGGACTGGTAGGCGAAGCCGACGACCTGCTTCGTCCGCGGATCGGCCAGCAGCCCCTCGCCGGACTCCTTGGCCCCGCAACCGATGTCAACGATCGGATCCTCCACCATCAGTTCGCCGAACTGCTTGGTCTGCGTGTCGTACTTCCAAAGCGCCGCCTTGTCCCTGTCCCGACGCGCCGTCACGTAGAGCGTGCGGTCGTCCGCATCGAAGCCGCAGACGTCGAGGTCCTCTCGCTCGTTCTGGCTGCTCTGCTCGAAGATCTTCTCCCATGCTCCGCCCGCGGCAGGCCGATGCCGGTCGTCATCGCATAAGGCTTGCCCTTTGCCGGCCGCGGCTCATAGCGCTGCGCGATTCGCGGAATGTTCTTGTTGTCGAGGACCCACCCGGCGGTTCGCCCCGGGCTCTCGAAACTCAGCAGCTCGAACTTCAGCGTGCGCATGTCGAGCTTGTAGACGTCACTCCACTCGCGGGAGCGCTGTCGCATCGCGACGTATGCGATCGTCGAATCAGCGTCTTCGGTTTCCAGCACTTCGGTCACGCGAAGCCCCCCGGGGAACCGTTGTCGTTGTAGCCGAACACCTCGCGCATGTCGGTGCCGTCGGGGGCAATCGTGTAGGCACCCTTGATTCGAAGCTGACCGGTGGCTTCCTGTCCGTCGGAGACAGTGAAGTAAAGGCGGTTGTTACCGATCCAGCGGATCGCACCCACGTCCCATCGATCGGTGGCGGTCACGCTCTTCGCTTGGCGCGTCGCCAGATCCACCACGATCAGGTTACCGCGGCCCTTGAAAGGTGCGACTGCGGCGATCCGCTTGCCATCCGGCGAGAGCCGCACGGTGCGGAAGTCGGGCAAGGAAAAGAACTGCGCGACGGGCACCTCGGCCGCGCTCTTGTAGTCCATCACCGGCTTGGGTTGCGCCAGGGTCACTGGCGCCATCAAAGCCGTCGCGCAGGCCGCAAGGCCCGCCAACATCCATCGGTACTTCGACATCGAACTCCCCTCGTGAAAAACGGAAAGGCGACCGGTGGATCGCCTTTCGCCAAAGAAGGTTTCGCCGGGCAGGTCGCAGGGGATCACCCCGCGGCCGCCCTGCGATCCCCGATCAGAAGAACGTGTACTTCGCGCGCAGCGTGAAGGTCCGGCCCAGCGCGTTGTGGTACGTCGCGCCCCACGAACGGGTCTGGCTGTTCACGCCGGCACGGTAGTCGAACGGCAGCTTCTCATCGCCCAAATTGTCGACTGCGAGCGACAGTTCGGTGTTCTTGAAGCCCTTGTAGCCGAAGAACAGGCCCAGCGTAGTCCATGCCTTGACTTCGCAGAACTGATTGAGCGCAGCCGGGGCCGAGCACACGCCAACCGGGGTTAGCTTGTTCTTGTAGTTGCCCACATAGTTCGCCGACAACTCTGTCGTCCAGGGCCCTGTCTCAAGACCAATCCGCGCGCTCATGCGGAGGCGAGGCTGCTGCCAAGTGCCGTTGTAGTCTTCGACCTTTGCGTCCTTCGACGGCTGAACATAGAAGTGATCGAAGTACGTAGCCGCCGCGCCGTAGCTCAACTTGCCCGCTTCGCCAAGATTGGTCTTGCCGCGGAAGTCGATGTCCCAGCCTTCGACGCGGGTCCCAGCGAGGTTCACGTAGGGCAGATCGACACCCGTGATGGAACCGCTGGCGTCGCGGGTGATGAACTGCTGGAACGACGTCTGGTTGGCCAGCAGGAAGTCGATGTCGGTGCTGGCAATCTCATTGGTGCGGTCGATACGCCAACGGTCGATCGAGACGCTCACGTCCTTGACCGGTTCGAACACCAGCCCGATCGTGTAGCTCTTGGACTTCTCTGGCTCCAGATTCGGCGAGCCCTTGATGTTCGCCTGGATGCTCAACGAGCAGTCGGGATTCAACGGATCGATGACCGGGCAGCGGACCGGATCCTGCACGCCATTGGCAAAGCCGACGTTGACCGCCGGGCTGGTTTCGCGCGGGTTCGCGACGCGGAAACCGCGAGCATAGGTTCCGCGCAGAACGAGGTTCGACATCGCGCTCCACTTCAGGCCCACCTTCGGCGTGGTGGAGGTGCCACCGACGCTGTAGCGGTCGTGGCGCAGCGCGAGCTGGCTTTCCAGGCTCTTGAGCACCGGAAGATTGAACTCCGCATAGGCCGACTTGACACTGCGGCTCTCGTCGATATCGCCCAGCGAGCCGAAGCCGAACACCTCACCGTTGATGAAACGATTGTCGTAGTCGTCCTTCTGCTTCTCCCGCCTTGCCTCAACGCCCGCGGCAAAGCCGACGGCACCACCGGGCAGCGTCATCGACGCGAACTCGGTCGACACTCGCGCGTCGGCAAAAGTGGTCGTCGCCTTGCCCTGGCGGGTCAACTTCGGGGAGATCTGCGCAATTACCGCGGCGCTGTTCTGCAGGCCCGGAACGTAGGTTCCAGCTACCAGAGCGGCATCCATCTCCGAAGTGATGATCGAGCCGGTCTGGTCAATCCTGACTTTGCCGCTCATCACGCCGGCCGCGGTGTCGAAGTCCCAGCCGCCGACCGTGCCCTTCACACCGGCGAGAAGGCGAGCCTCGTCGTTCGTGACCTTGTATGTGCGAGGACCGATGTCGCCGGCGCGGTAGAGGATGTCGATCGGGCCGGTGATGCCGTAGGCAGCACCGTCCATGCGCAGAGTCTGTTCGCCGTCCGGATCGTTGTAATAGAACTGGGGATCCTGCTGATACTTGTACTTGCTCTTGCCCAGGCCGCCCTCGAAGAATGCCGTGAGATTGGAGCTGAGCTGAAAGAGCCGGCCGCGCAAATCTGAGCACGGCGTAAGGTGGAAAAGCTGCTCCGATGGGCGAGGATAGAGCCTGAGACGAAGGAGCATGAAGCATGAGCAGGAGACCACGCCGCAACCACTCAGCGGCGTTCAAGGCCAAGGTGGCGCTGGAGGCCTTGGCCGACGGCAAGACGATTGCCGAGATCGCGCACAAGCACGACGTTCACCCGCATCAGGTCACGGAGTGGCGGCGGCAGCTGATCGAGCGCGCGGCCGGGGTGTTCGGCGCGCCGGCGGTGGCCGCGGCGCCGCCGGTGGACCTCAAGGCGCTGCACGCCAAGATTGGCCAGCTGGCCCTGGAGAACGATTTTTTGGAAGGCGCGCTCAGCAAGGCCGGGTTGCTGAGCGTAAAGCGATGATCGATCGCGATCACCGTCTGCCGGTCAAGCGTCAGGCCGAGTTGCTGGGCATCAGCCGCGGCACGGTGTACTACCAGCCCGCGCCGATCCCGGAGGCGGAACTGGCGCTCATGCGGCGCATCGACCGCCTTCACCTGGATCACCCGTACGCCGGCAGCCGCATGCTGCGAGACCTGCTGCGCCTGCAGGGCGTGGAGGTCGGACGGCGGCACGTGGGCACGCTGATGCGGCGCATGGGCATCCAGGCGCTGTACCGCAAGCCCAACACGAGCAGGAAGCACCCGGCGCACGCGGTCTTCCCGTACGCGCTGCGCGGGCTGGCCATCGAGCGGGCCAACCAGGTCTGGGCGCTGGACATCACCTACATCCCGATGGCACGCGGCTGGGTGTACTGGTGGCGGTGCTGGACTGGGCCAGCCGCCGGGTGCTGGCCCACCGGGTGTCGATCACGATGGAGGCGGACTTCTGCGTGGAGGCGCTGCGCGAGGCGGTGGCCCGCTGGGGTGCGCCGGAGATCGTCAACACCGACCAGGGCAGCCAGTTCAGCGGTGCGGAGTTCGTGGCCGAGGTGGCACGCATCGGCGCTCGCCAGAGCATGGACGGCCGGGGCTGCTGGCGGGACAACGTGTTCGTCGAGCGGCTGTGGCGCAGCGTGAAGTACGAGGAGGTGTACCTCAAGGCCTACGACAGCGTCAGCGCGGCGCGCCAGGGCCGGCCACCTACCTGGACTTCTACAACAGCCGCAGGCCGCACCAAAGCCACGACGGGCGCACGCCGGACATGATCTACTTCGGCACGCTGCAGCCGCAGGCCCAGGCCGCATGAGGGTTGAAACCTGAGTACAGGTCCCAACCGGGGACCTCCGGCGGCCCCTGCGGGGGCTGATAGACAAAGACCGAAAAGCCAAACACCAATCGCAGCCAATCCACCTACATCAGCTCACGGCGTGTTCAGACGAGCGGAGCCGGCTCTGAACGTTCCCCGAACGAACAAGCTGTCGCGCTCTGCACCGGGCAGCATGGTGTTGTACTGAAAGATGTCGATCACACATCGAGTCACGCCACCGACTACCCGCTGATTGGCAGGCGGGCAATTCGTTCCAGGCAGCGCCGAGATGATGTTGGTGTTCAGGTCGATTCGATTGCCGGGGTAGGAGTACGACGACCGGCCGTCAACAGGGATGCCCGACCTATTGAAGTTGCGCGAAGGATAGAAGCGGTTCTCGCTGACCGTCGCGTGATCCTGCGACAGGTGCTCGTAGATGCCGAAGATGTTGTAGCGGTCGGCGGCGATGTCGCCGATGCCACCGGACAGGCCGAAGCGCGTCACGCCCAGCGCGCCGGCCTCGTTGAAGCCGTGCTGCACCGTGGCCTCGAGCCCGGTGAAGTCGCCGCGCAGGATGATGTTGACGACGCCGGCGATGGCTTCCGAGCCGTAGATCGCCGAGGCGCCGTCCTTCAGGATGTCGATGCGGTCGATCGCCGACACCGGGATCGAGTTCACGCTGGTCAGGACCTCCTGGAAGCCGGTGATGCCGTACGGAGCAATGCGCCGGCCGTTGATCAGCACCAGCGTGGCGCCGCCGCCCAGGCCGCGCAGCGAGATCGTCGCGGCGCCCGGCGTGAAGCCGCTGAATTCCACGCCGCTGAGGCCGCCCTGCACCACCGTCAGCTTGGTGATCACGTCACCCAGCGTCGAGGCACCGGAACGCACCATGTCTTCGCGCGTGATCACCGTGATGGGAGACGCGGTCTCCATGTCGGTGCGCTTGATGTTGGATCCGGTGACCTCCACGCGCTGCAACTGCTGCTGAGGGGGCTGCTGCTGCGCCTGTTGCGACCATGCGAGCTGCGCGCTGGTAGCGCACATGGCCAGCACGGCCAGCCGAATACGACTTGGCTTGAACATCTGAAAGATCCTCCAGAAGGGGCTCACGCGTGCCCCGGGTTATGGTTGCTTGAGCGGCACCGCCGGATCACGGTCGGAGCACGCTGGTGCAAAGTCCCGAGAGAACTTTGTACTTTCAGCGTAACCCGATGTGACCGTCGCGCCTCTCATGGGCTTCACTGATGAGGCGCGTTAGCAACAGCCCATGACCACGAGATGACGCAAGTGCCGGGCCTGAAAGCAAGAAAGCCCCCGCATTCGCGGGGGCTTCCTGTCTAGACCACTGTGCGTTGCGCTCAGCCTCTTCGTTTGGCGTAGAGCGACCACAGCCTCGCGAGATCCGCCGTGCCATCGTTGCCCGAGACGCTGCGCAACGTTGCCTGCGCCTTCGCATCTCCGGCAATCACCTGCGCGATCCCGAGGTGCAGCTTCGCGTCTTCCGGCCGCTTCAATCCGCCCTTGGCGATGCCCTGCTGGATCATCGGCAGACCGCCCGCGCTGTCCCCTCCCATCGCGCGCGCGAAGCCGAGCTTGACCAGCGCATTGCCATCCTTGGCGGCCTTCGCCTCCGCCTCTTCCGCAGCACGGCCGGCCTTGGCTTCCGCCACCTTGCGCGCCACCAGATCGCGCAGACGCTTGTGGCGCTCGGCCTCGGCGCCCGTGCCGAGCACGCCTGCGGCAAAGCCCTTGTCGACCACCTGCTTCGCCTCGTCCTCGTGGCCCGCCTGCAGCGCGAGCTGGCCCATCTCCATGTAGTCGGCCGCGGAAGACAGGCTGCCCGTGGCGAGGCTCAGCCGGTAGGTATCGAGCACCAGCCTGTCGCTGAAGCCCGGCTTGCGCTGCATGCGGCTGAGCAGATCGACCCAGTACTCCTTCTTCGGGTAGTAGGTCACCAGCCGTTCGAGCGCGAAGACCGTGCTGCTCGGGTCCTTCATCTGCGCGGCCGCGTTGAGCAGCAGGTTCAGCCGGTCCTGGGCCGGCACCGCG
This sequence comes from Piscinibacter aquaticus, assembly GCA_007994965.1. Lineage (GTDB taxonomy): Bacteria > Pseudomonadota > Gammaproteobacteria > Burkholderiales > Burkholderiaceae_C > Piscinibacter > Piscinibacter aquaticus. The sequence goes on from VOPW01000001.1 coordinate 1,950,637, forward strand.
CCGCTCTTCTCTGCGGCCTGGATCTCGGTGGTGAGCTCGCGAGCCGCACCCGCGAAGTCGCCGCTGAGGTACTGGCTCTGGATCAGCAGCGTGCGGATCGCCGGGTTGGTGCCACCTTCCTTGAAGTAGCGCTGACCCCACTGCATCGCCTTGGCGTAGTCCTTCGCACGGTAGTACCCCCGGCGATCGACTCCGCCATGCGCGCCTTGTCGGCCGCCGAGATCTTGCCGCTGCCGGCGAGTGCCTCGAACGACTTCGCCGCCGTCTCCATGTCGCCCGCGCCCGACGCCGCGGCGATGCGCATGCGCTCGATCAGGAAGCTCTCGTTGGCGTTCTTGCTGCCGGCGGCGTCGGCCTCGCGGACCTTAACCAGCGCCTCCTTGTACTTGCCCGCCTTGATGAGTTCCTGAGCCGCCTGCAGCGGCTTGCCCACGTCGGGGCGCACGGCCTCCTGGGCCTGGGCGCCGAGCGAGATGAGCAGCGCTGCCGCCAGCGCGGTGATGCGTGCGTGCTTCATGGCGCTACTTGACGAATTGCTCGTTGCCGACCATGCCGAGCTTGGTCACGCCGAGACGCTGCGCCGAGGCCAGCACCATCGCCACCGACTTGTACTCCACCAGCTTGTTCGGCCGGATGTGCACCTCGGGCTGGTCGGGCAGCGCGGCGGCCTGCGACAGCCGCGCCTCGAGCGTGGCGCGGTCGGGCAGCGCCTCGCCGTTCCACAGCACCGTGCCGTCGAAGTCGATGTCGATGGTGACGACCACCGGCTCCACCTGCGACGGCGGCGGCGCGCCCTGCGGCATGTTGAGGTTGACGCTGTGCAGCTGGATCGGGATGGTGATGATCAGCATGATGATCAGCACCAGCATCACGTCGATCAGCGGCGTCGTGTTGATGTCGAGCATCACGTCCGGCTCGCTGCCGCCGGAAGAGCCTACGTTCATTCCCATGCGTTACCCCTTCGGCGGCGGCTCGGTCACGAAGCTGATCTTGGCGATCGCCGCGCGCTGGCACGCGAAGACGACCCGCCCGATCGATTCGTAGCGCGCGCCGAGATCGCCGCGGATGTGGACCTCCGGCTGGGGTTCATCACCGCGATCGTCTTGAGGCGCTGGAACAGCGCCTCGCTGTCGGCCACCGGCTGGGCGTTCCAGAACACGTCGCCATCCTTGTTGACCGAGATCTCGATGTTCTCGGGCTTGGTCTGGCGCGCGATGTTGGTTTCCAGCGGAAGCTGCATCGGCACGGTCTGCGTGACCACCGGAATCGTGATCAGGAAGATGATGAGCAGCACCAGCATCACGTCGACGAGCGGCGTGGTGTTGATGGCGCTGGTGAGGCCGTCTTCCTCACCGCTGCTGATTTGCATCGCCATGGCGTTCTCCTGGCGTTACGGCAATCAGCGGGCCTGCTTGGCGCCCATCAGCACGCCGTGCACGTCGGCGGCGAAGCCGCGCACGGAATCCATCGTCACCTTGTTGCGGCGCACCAGCCAGTTGTAGCCCAGCACCGCCGGCACCGCGACCGCCAGGCCGATGGCCGTCATGATCAGCGCTTCGCCCACCGGGCCGGCGACCTTGTCGATCGAGGCCGGCCGGCGATGCCGATGGCGGTCAGTGCGTGGTAGATGCCCCAGACCGTGCCGAACAGGCCGATGAACGGCGCGGTCGAGCCGACCGTGGCCAGGAAGGCCGGGCCGTCCTGCAGACGCGACTGCACTTCGTCGACGCTGCGCTGCACGCTCATCGTGACCCAGCTGTTGCGGTCGATGTTCTCGGTGAGCTCGCCTTCGTGGTGCTCATTGGCACTGATGCCGGTGTCGACGATGTAGCGGAAGGCACTGCCCTCCTTCAGCTTCGAGGCGCCATCCTTGAGGCTGTTCGACTTGAACACCGTCGAGCGAGCGTGCTTGGCTTCGCCCGAGATCTTGAAGCTCTCGAACAGCTTGGTGATCAGGATGTACCAGCTGCCCATGCTCATCAGGATCATGATGATCAGCGTGCCCTTGGCGACGAAGTCGCCCTGCTCCCACAGCGCCTTCAGGCCGTAGGGGTTGTCGACGGTCTCTTTGGTCACCGCGGCCGCGGCGGGCGCAGCCGGCGCGGCCGGTGCGGCGGGGGCCGCTTCCTGGGTGGCGGCCGGCGCGGACGCCTGAGCCAGCACGACCTGCGGGGCGAGGCCGACGGTCAGCGAGAAGAGGAAGGCTGCAATGGTTTGACGGAAGCTCATGGGGTTCTCTTTCGGGGTATGCAGAGAATTCGGTTGTGGTGACGGCAGATCCGGGTCGGACTGCCTTCAATCGATCTTGTAGAGGAACGGCACGGTCACGACCACGTCCTGGCCTTGGCCGGCACAGGTGTACTCGGAGACGATCTTGGACGCGGCGCGCAAAGATCGGGTGCGATGACTTCACCGTGCGCACGTTCTTGATCGAGCCGTCGGGACCCAGCGTGAACTGGATGACCGCTTCGCCGCGCTCGAGGCCCGCACGGGCCGCTTCACGCGGGAACGACGCATCACCCATCTTCTGCTGGTAGTTGGAACAAGCCACGGACGCGGTGACCGTGGCGGGCGCGGAGGTGCCGGCGGCGCAGGCGCAGCGGTGGGCGGCGGCGCCGGCGCGATCACCACCGGTGCCGGGGGCGGCGTCGGCGTGGTGGCCGTGATGGTCGGCTGAGGCGGCGGCGGCGCAGCGATCTGCACTTCCGGCGGCGGGATGAACGGAGGCGGCGGCGCCTCGAGTTTCGGTGGCGGTGGCACCACCACTTCGGGCGGCGGCGGCGGCTTCTTCACTTCCTCGATGACCTTGGTCTCGATCGGTGCTCGAACCACGTCGACCACCTTCTTGGCCGTGCCAGTCAGCAGCGCGTAGACGATGAAGCCGTGAAACAGGATGACAGCGGTGATACCGACGAGGTGTTTCCTCGGGTCTCGCTGCCGCTGGGCGAAGTTCATGTCCTGGGGTCTCCAGTTCGAAAGCGTCGGAGGTTAACAAAAATGCCCGCCGGCTCGTGACCAGCGGGCATGGTAGGAAAGTAACGCTTGTCGTCGGTGATCAGAACTTGTACGACGCGTTGGCGTAGTAGGTGCGCCCACGCGGATCGTAGTAGCGGTCGTCAAAGCCGCGCATCTGGCCCTTGTTGTTGCCGCCAGTGACCACCGAGAAGGGCGGATTGCGGTCGAACACGTTGAGCACGCCAAGCTGGATGGTCCAAGCCTTCGCCGGCGTCCACACCGACTGCCAGTCGAACGTGACCTGCGGACGAACCTTGCGACGGATCTCGGCCGTGTTGCCGTTCGGCAGACCGTCCGGCCCCAGTTCCTCCGCTTCCTGGACGCTGTCGTCGTAGCCCGACTTGAAGTTGGCCGTCAGAGTGTGCGACCGGGCTTGAGACACCTTGACCGTATTCGCCCACTTCCCTGAATCCGGAAGGTCACCGTGGTGTCCTCGCCGAATCGACCCAGGCTGGAGAAGTACGCATCGCCCGGCAGCAGCTGATAGCGATTACGCAGCATATAGGTGGTGGTCAGCTGCGAGGTCAAGCCGCCCAGCGCAGTGTCGAACCGCCCAATGACGTTGAAGTCGATGCCGGCGTTCCACGAATTGCCGAGGTTGGCATTGCCCTGGAAGATCGCCAGATAGTTCTCGCCGGTGCCCGCCAACTTGGTACGGAACGACGACGCATACTTCGTCGGGTTAGCAAAGAACTCCGACTCCGGGATCTGACCGAAGCTGTCGCGGATACCAACCACCCAGTAGTCCGCGCCGAAGGACAGGTTCTGACTCGGTTCCAGGACGATGCCGAAACTCGCTTGCTTCGACTTCTCCGGCTTCAGGTTCAGGTTTCCGCCGGCGAAGACGTCGTACTGATCTCCGTCGGGACGGCAGACTGCGCCCAACCCAGTAGCGATCTGCTGCAGCGCGGTATTCGTCGAGCAGTCGTACTGATCGCTCGTCACGCCGAACGACTCTTCCGGGCTCTTCACTTGCTTCACGGTCGGTGCACGGAAGCCCGTGCCGATCGAGCCGCGCAGCAACACGTTGCTCGACGGCTGCCAGCGAACAGCCACCTTACCGTTCGTCGACTCGCCTACACCCTGGTACTTGTCGAAGCGAACGGCGCCCGAGGTTTCGATGGTCTTCGTCACGGGCGCGACGAGTTCGGCAAAGGCACCCGCGACCTTGCGCTGCGCCGAGTACGGGATCACTGCCGCTTCGTCACCGAAGCGCACTTCGCCGTTCAGACCCTGCGCCAAAGGACTCGGAGCGTTGTTGTTCTTCTCGATGCCGAAGTTCGCGCCGAGGCCGATGCTGAGCGCACCGCCTGCCATCGGCATGATCTCCCGCGAAACCTTCGCGTTGATCATGTCCAGTGTCGACTTGCCGCCGTTGTAGTAGCCGTTGCGCAGAACGCCCTGCAGCGCATCGATCGCCCCTTGCGTTTGCTGGCCCGGGCCAACGAATGGATCGAGCAGTCCGGCGAACAGAACGTCGGTGAACAGCGCGTTCTGCTCAGGGTAGCCCTTGTTGAAGATCTTCGACTTGCTGACGGAGTGGACGATCGAAGCACCGTAGTCCCAGCCAAGCACGGTGCCTTCGGCACCCAGCGTGAAATGCAGCAGGTCGGACTTGTTGACAGACGTGCGTTGACCAAGATCGAACACGCGATATCGTGCCGTGACGTTGCCGGTGGCCGGCAGGCCGGGAAGGCCCTGCACCGCGGTCGGCAGGCTACCCACGGGGACCGGAATCGACCCAGGCACCGGCGCGATCCGCGAGGTCTGCTCGCTCTTCGCGGTCAGCAGTTCTGCGGTCACGCGGTGATCACCCGCCAGCTTCATCTGACCCTGAAGGTAGAGGTTGCTGCGCTTCTGCTCAGGGTAGATCTCGAGTTGCGTGACGTAGTCGTAGTAACACGCGCGGGCGCCAAAGCGGAACGTGTCCGGCGGGCAGAAGCCGTTCTCGATGAAGTACGGGCTGACGATCTCGTCGTCAGCGGAGCCAGCCCGTTGGGAATGACGATGTTGGCGGGGATCGGGCTCGGCGAACCGCTGTTGATCTGATAGTTCTTGCCGTTGTCAGCGAACTTGACCAGCGCCGACTTGGCGAAGTCGCGCTGCGTGGACTTCAGCTTGGTCCGCTTGTCCGCGCTGGCTGCGATCAAGACGTTGAACCCGTCAGTGTCGATGTCGCCAAAGCCTTTGGTGGCGCTGATGCGGGTCTCGCGCGCGCCGCCGCTCGGGCTCGAGAAGCCCACGCTGACATCACCATCCGAGGCATTGCGGCGGGTGATGAAGTTCACCACGCCGGCAACGGCATCGCTGCCATACAGTGCCGAGGCGCCGTCCGTCAGAATCTCAACGCGCTCAATGGCGGCAAGCGGAATCGTATTCAGGTCAACCGCGGCCCCGAAGCCGGTGATCGCCTGACCACCGAATTGCGTGATGCGCTTGCCGTTCAGCAGGACCAGTGTTCGCTGTTCGCCGAGAGCGCGGAGGAGATGCCAACGAAGCCACCGGTTTCACCGCCCACCGACGCCGCCTGGGACACTGAACCCTGCGCGGCAGGGAGCGCCTGCAGCAGGTCGGCCACGTTTGTGGCGCCAGTTCGCTGAATCTGCTCGCGAGTAATGGTCTGGACCGGTAGCGCCCCTTCGGTCTGGACGCGGCGAATCGAAGAACCCGTGATCTCGACGCGCTCGAGAGTGGCTTGGCCGAAAGCAGGCACGCTGGTAATGCCCGCGGCACCGCCCAGCGCGATCAGCACTGCGCTGCAAACCTTGGTTCGCTTGTGCATTCGTTATCTCCTCTGAAAGGATGGAAAGGTCGAAAGGTTGGGAGCACCTTGCTCAGCAAGAGCCATGCCTCGACACGTCGATGGTGGCTCGCGTCTGTGCAGTGCGCACTCTGTGATTCTCGCGAAGCGAAAACGCATGCCCTCACAGGGTATTCCTTGAGTTCGTGGCATCGCGATCACACTCGCGCAGGTGTTCCGGCCCAGACGACTGACTCGGTGGTCTAGACAGATCTCACTAACCGCCATGAAGGTCAACGCTGAGCACACAGCACTCGGACGGGGCATGCAGAGGCGCTGCGCGACCGATGGCGGTGCGAAGTTGCAGGAGCCGTGCCTGCGCCACGCTCGCTACTCTGCCTGCACCGCAATCCGCGGCACCGCCGCCAGCAGCGTGCGCGTGTAGTCGCTGCGCGGCGCGCCCAGCACCTGTTCGACGCTGCCCGCCTCCTCGATGCGGCCGCGCTGCATCACCGCAATGCGGTCGGCGATGTACTCGACCACGCCGATGTTGTGCGTGATGAACAGGTACGAGACGCCGGTGTCGCGCTGCAGTTCGCGCAGCAGGTTGAGGATCTGCGCCTGCACCGAGACATCGAGCGCCGAGGTCGGCTCGTCGCAGACGATCAGGCGCGGCTCGACGGCCAGCGCGCGCGCGATGGCGATGCGCTGTCGCTGCCCGCCGGAGAACTCGTGCGGATAGCGCTGCAGCGCGTCGCGGCGCAGGCCGACCTGGTCGACCAGCGTGTGAAGCCGCTCGCGGCGCTGCACGGCATCGAGCTCCGGCCGCAGGGCGACCAAGCCCTCCTCGAGGATGTCGAACACGCGCATGCGCGGGTCCAGCGAGCCGAACGGATCCTGGAAGACGATCTGCACCGCACGGCGCGCCGGCGCAGCGCCTCGCCTTCGAGCGCGAAGAGATCCTGGCCCTGGAACAGCGCCTGCCCGCCGATCACCGCGGCGGCGCAACAGCTGCACGATCGCCTTGCCGGTGGTGGTCTTGCCGCAACCCGATTCACCCACCAGCGCCAGCGTGCGGCCCGACGGAATGTCGAACGAGACACCATCCACCGCGGTGAAGGCACCGGCCACGCGCTGCAGCAGGCCCTTGCGGATCGGGAAGCGCACCGACAGGTCGCGCACCTCGAGCAAGGGCTTGTCGGCGCCGTCGCCGCGCGGCGCTTCGTAGCGCAGCGGCTCGGCCGGGAGCCTGGCCTCCACCGCTGCGGCACCTTCGCGGTACAGCACGCAGCGCACGCTGCTGCCGCCCGCGCGCTCGAGCGCCGGCGGCGCGGCGGGCATGCGTCGTGGGCCTGATCGCAGCGCGGCGCGAAGCGGCAGCCGCCGAACTCCTGCCACAGCGGCGGCACGGTGCCGGCGATCGCGGCGAGCGCCCCGCCCCGCTTGGCGGTGTCGGGCAGCGCGCGCAGCAGCGCCCGCGCATACGGATGCTTGGGCGCGGTGAAGAACTCCTGCGCGCTCGCCACCTCGACGATCTGGCCGGCGTACATCAGCGCCACCTGCTGCGCCATGCCCGAGACCACGGCAGGTCGTGGGTGATGAGCAGCATGCCCATGCCCTGCTCGCGCTGCAGCTGGCGCAGCAGATCGAGGATCTGCGCCTGGATGGTCACGTCCAGCGCCGTGGTCGGCTCGTCGGCGATCAGGAAGTCGGGTTCGCAGGCCAGCGTCATCGCGATCATCACGCGCTGCTTCTGGCCGCCCGACAGGCGGAACGGATACTCGTCGATGCGACGCTGCGGCTCGGGGATGCCGACGCGGCCCAGCCATTCGATCGCCCTCGCCCGCGCCGCCTCGCCGCGCAGTTCGGTGTGCGCCTCGATCGCCTCGACGATCTGCTCGCCCACACGCATCACCGGGTTCAGGCTGGTGGCCGGCTCCTGGAAGATCATGCCGATGCGCCCGCCGCGCACCGCGCGCATGCTCGATTCGGGCAGGGCCAGCACGTCGTGGCCTTCGATGTCGATGCGGCCGCTGGTCACGCTGCCGTTGTCGGGCAACAGCCGCATCAGCGCCAGCGCAGTCATGCTCTTGCCGCAGCCGGATTCGCCCACCAGTGCAAAGGTCTCGCCGCGGCGGATGGCCGTGCTCAGGCCGTCGATGGCGCGCACCAGGCCGGCATCGGCATCCAGCGCCACCTTGAGTTCGTCGATGGTCAGCATCTCGTGATCCTCAGGCCGCCGGGCGCTTGATCAGGCGCGGGCGGAAGCTGCGTGCGCGCGGGTCGAAGGCGTCGCGCACGCCATCGGCAAACAGGTTGGCGGCCAGCACCAGCGTGACCATGAATCCGAAGGCGGCGGCGAAGCTCCACCACACCACCGGGTCGCGGCTCATCTCGCTGCGCGCCGGGTTGATCATGCCGCCGAAGCTGTTCATCGACGGGTCGACGCCCACGCCGACATAGGTCAGCACCGCCTCGTACAGGATCAGCTCGGAAAAGCTCAGCACGGTGGTGATCAGCACCGGGTGCATCACGTTCGGTGCGATGTGCTTCGCCATGATGCGCGCGTGGCCCACACCGAAGGCGGTGGCCGCCTGCACGTACTCGAGCTCGCGCAGCTTCAGCGTCTCGCCACGCACCGGGCGGCACAGCGTCGCCCAGCCGGTCAGACCGAGGATCACGCAGAGCAGGAAGATCTTCAGGTCCGAGCGCTCGAGGCCGGTCTCGAACAGGTCGGGATTCTTGTCGAGGAACACCTGCACCATCAGCACGCAGGCGGCGATCAGCAGCACGTTGGGCACCGAGCTGAGCGTGGTGTAGAGGTACTGGATGACCTCGTCGACCCAGCCGCGGAAGTAGCCGGCGAGGATGCCCAGCACCACCGCGAAGGGAGCGTGGCCACCGTCGCCAGCGTGCCGATCACGAAAGCAGTGCGGATGCTCTTCATCGCCTGGTAGAGCACGTCGTTGCCGGTGCGGTCGGTGCCGAAGACGTGGTAATGGCCCATCAGCGCCACGACGATGCCGATCAGCACGGACGACACCGCCACGGTGATCAGCGCGGCGCGCAGCGGCAGATCGGTGCGGTCGCCGAGCAGGTCGCGCAGCGCGCCACCCATGCCGCCATGGCTGCGGCGCAGTGCGGCGGCCGTGGCCAGCGTGGCCATTGCGGCGAAGATCAAGCCGCCGAGCGCGCCTACCGCGGCGCGAGACGCCACATCGCCGCCCCACTGCGACTCGGGCTCACTCAGATGCGCGCCACCGAACTTCAACCGTGGAAAGTCGCGCACCGGCTGGCCGTCGCGCTCGATCGGCTCCTTCTGCAGGCCAAGGTAGGCCAACGGCTCCGAGTAGCCTGTCTCGCGCATCGCGATCTGCCGTGCCATCAGCACGTCGAGCAGGCTCTCGGTGGTGGTGGCGTAGAAGGTCGGCGTGCCGGCCGGCGCACCGGGCGCGGGCGGCAGCGCACGGCGGAAGTGCACGCTGTCGGCCATGGTGACGAGCGCGAACAGCACCAGCACGATGCCCGAGCACAGCGCGGCCGGATCACGCAGCACCTTCCACCAGTTGGCGCGCAGGTTGGCGTTGACGCGGATGCGCCAGCCGTACCAGGCCAGCGCGGCGAGCATCAGGTAGAGGACCACATCGGTCCAGAGCAGGACGATCTTCGGCATGGCAGTCAGTCAGGAGAGCCGCACGCGCGGATCGGCCCAGGTGTAGGCCACGTCGATGACCACGTAGCTCGCGATGTACAGCAGCGCGCCGAGGAAGACCATCGAGCGCACGATGGCGAAATCCTGGCCGCTGATCGCCTCGATGACGAAGGCGCCGAGGCCCGGAATGCCGAAGAAGCTCTCGAACACCAGGCTGCCGAGGAAGACGTAGGGCAGGTACGAGCCGGCGCTGGTGATGATCGGGATCAGCGCATTCTTCAGCACGTGGCGGAACAGCACCACCGCTTCCGACAGGCCCTTGGCGCGCGCGGTGCGCACGTAGTCGCGGCCGATCTCCTCGAGGAACATCGCGCGGTACAGCCGCGCCTCGCCGCCCAGGCGCGACAGCAGCGACAGCATGATCGGCAGGACCAGGAACTTCACCGCATCGAGCCCCGGCGCGTAACCGTTGATCGGCACCAGCCGCAGCACACGCGAGAAGAAGTACTGGCCGACGATGATGTAGAAGAGCGCCGAGATCGACAGCATCAGCACGCACAGCACCACGCCCCAGAAATCGATGCGCGAGTGGCGGAAGAACACCAGCAGCAGCGCGAAGGCCGTGCTGGCGATCACCTGCAGGATGAACAGCGGCAGCGCGAGCTGCAGGCTCACGCCCATTCGGGTCTTGATCTCGTGGCCGATGTCGATGGCGTTGCGTGCATCGGAGCGGCCGAACTGGAAGGCGAACAGCGACACCGAGCGCTCCCACAGGATGGTCTGCGTCACCTGCGCGGCGCCCTGCTCCTTCGCATTCCAGTACAGCGGCTTGTCGTAGCCGCGCTCGGCCTTCCACTTCTCGATCTGGTCCTGCGTCACGCGCTTGCCGCCGATGTTCAGCCGCGCCATGTCGTCGGGCGTGTTGACGGTGAAGAACAGCGCGAAGGTCAGCAGGTTCACGCCGATCAGGATCAGCACCCCATAGCCGATGCGGCGGATCAGGTAGTTCAGCATGTCAGGCTCCGGCCGCCACGACCGACTTCGGCTTCGCAGTAGCAAGCTGGCGCGCGCGGTAGCCGCGCCAGCCAGCAGCACCATCGCCAGCAGCGCCAGCGCGATCAGCGCCAGCGGCCAGCGCACCGGCTGGTTCCATTCGGCCTGCTTCGCCACGCGCAGCGCCGGGTCGATGCGGTAGTACTTGGCCAGGTCGCGCACCACGATGCTGGGCTTGCCGTTGTGCGCCCAGGGCTGGAACGCCAGCGCCACGTAGGGCCAGTAGCCCCAGGCCCAGGGCGCGTCTTCTCGCACCACGGCCACCATCTGGTCGATGACCTTCTGCTTCTCCGGGCCGTCTTCCAGCGTCTGCATGATGCGGTAGAGGCGGTCGTACTCGGGGTTGCTGTAGTTGGCCGCGTTCTCGCCCTGGTTCGGGTACTTCGCGTTCGGCCCGTAGAGCAGGAACAGGAAGTTCTCCGCGTCCGGATAGTCGGCCAGCCAGCCCCACCAGAAGATCTGCTGCTTGCCCTTGAGCACCTTGTCCTGGAACTGGTTGTAGTCGGTCGCGCGGATCTCCAGCTGCACGCCCAGCTTGGCGAACTGCTTGACCATCCAGTCGAGTTCCGGCTTGATGTCCGGCGTCGCGGCACGCTGGTAGTCGTAGTTCAGCACCAGCGGCTTGCCGGTCTTCGCATCGCGGCCGTCGGGGTAGCCGGCCTCGGCGAGCAGCTTCTTCGCGTCCTCGATCGTGCGGCGCACCGGCTTGCCGTCGACCAGCTGGTGCGTGACCGGGTTGATGCCGTCCGGCTTGCCTTCGCGCGAGCCGAACACGCCCGGCGGCACCGGCCCGTGCGCGGCGACGCCGCCCTTGTTGCGGAAGATGCGGCCATAGCCTTCCTCCCAGTCGATCGCGATCGACAGCGCATGGCGCAGCTTGCGGTTCTTCGCCTGCTGCTCGGGCGTGTCGCCCTTGCCCACCACCGGGTCGAGCCAGTTGAAGCCGAGGTACCAGTTGTTGATGTCGGTGGCCTGCGGGAACAGGAAGCCGCGCGCCTCGTAGTCCGCCCGGACCTTGTCGGAATCCTCCATGTCGGCGCGGAACTGCACGCCCCACTCGGGCCGCTCGATCTCGGGCACGTCGAGGTAGCCCTGCTTGAACATCTCCTTGCGCGGCACGGACTCCTTGACGATGGTCGACACCACCGTGTCGACGAAGGGCATGGTCTTGCCGCAGTCGTCGAGCAGGCCCTTCTCCTTGTCGCCCGGCTCGCCTTCGCAGGGGTAGGGCTCGCCGCGGAAGTTCGGGTTGCGCTTCATCACGTGCAGCCGATCCTGCACGTACTCGGTCATCATGTACGGGCCGGTGCCCACCGGCCACTTCACCAGCGACAGGCCGTTGGCGTTCATGCCCGGCTGCGAATAGAAGGCATCGGCCTCCCACGGCACCGGCGAGGAGAAGGTCATTGCCAGCCAGTATTTCCACTGCGGATACTTGCCCTTGATCCGGAAGCGCACCGTGTGGCTGTCGGGCGCCGTCACGCCGGCCAGCGGCCAGCGGCGAAAATCGAGGAAGGGCTTGTCGGGGCTCGACGCGGGCAGGCCGTGCAGGAGCTTCGCGTCCTCCGCCTTGACGAGCTCGGCGTACTCCTTCAGGCCGATCACGTACTCCGAGAAGATCGCGAAGATCGGCGCCTCGATACGCGTGGTGGCGTGGCGCTTGAACGCGTAGACGTAGTCCTCCGCCACCAGCTCGCGCGTGCCCTGCTTCTCGAAGTCCCAGGGCGAGCGCTTGTCACCCACCTGCTCGCGCGTGAGCTGGTGGTACAGATACTCGCCCCTGTCGTTCTTCGCGAAGGCCGGGTGCGGCGCGTAGAGGATGCCCTTCTTGAGCCGGACGTCGTAGATGCTCTCGGCGATCTGATCGGCCGGTGCATCGTCGGGCAGCGGCTGCCCGGCCTTGTCGACGTAGCGCGGATGCGCCACCGCCTCCGCCGTCTTCGGGATCAGCTCGTACGGCCGCTTCAGGTAGTGGTACGCATACATCGGCTCGTAAGCCGAGTAGGTGTACGGCGTCTCGGGATTGCTGTACGACGCGGTCGGGTCGAGGTAGCGCGGCGAGCGTTCGTCGAAGGAGTTGAACAGCGTGTTGGTGGCGGCAGCGCCATCCGGGTACGGGCTGTTGTTGCAGGCGGCCAGCACCAGCGTCAAGGCCAGTGTCCACCGTGCGCCCCACCCTCTCATCGGACCGTGCATGCGGTCGTTCCCTTCGTCGATCGGGAGCCCACCGCAGGCTTGGCGCGGCCGCTCCACCAAAAGAATCTGCCCCCGACGAACACCGGCTTGTGGCCGCGCCGCCGAGGGGCAGCCGCGGATGATAAGCGGGCGCCAGGCGACCTCGCTCAGGGTTTCACCGGCGGCGCCCCTTGAACATGGGGCCGGCCAGCCGATTAGAGCGGCGCCTCCAGGGCCGCGGAGGTCACCAGCCGATGAGCACGTCGCGTGCCTGCACGACGAGCTGCACGCGCGCGCCGACCGGCAGCGTCACCTTGGTCGGCACGTGGCCGAACGGCAGCCCGGTGAGGATGGGCGTGCGGGTCACGCAGCGCAGCTTCGCCACCATGCTCTTGAGCGTGTAGCCGCGGTCCAACGGCGACTTCTTCCAGTCGGTGAACGCACCGAGGACGATCGCCTTCTGTGCATCGAGCACCCCGGCCTGGTGCAGCTGCAGCAGGCTGCGCTCGACGCGGTAGGGGTGCTCGTTCACGTCTTCGAGAAACAGCACGCCGCCCTTGATGCGAGGCCAGTGCGGTGTGCCCAGCAGCGAATTGACCATGCACAGGTTGCCGCCCCACAGCACGCCCTTGACGTCCAACCCGTCGAAGCCAGCTTCGGTGCGGAAGCCCACCGCTTCCAGCTCGCCGCTCATTGCCTCGGCAAAGCAGTCGCGGGTGATCTCGTCGACGCCCTCGCTGCCGAAGTCGAAGCACGCCATCGGCCCCGCCCAGGTCATGCCCTTGGCGTGGGCCAGCAGGCCGAGCTGAAGCGCAGTGAGGTCGCTGTGGCCCACCCAGCGCGTGCCGCGTTCGACGCTGCGGGCGAGCAGCGTCCAGTCGATCTGATCGAGCAACCGCGTCAGGCCATAGCCACCCCGCGCCGCCATGGCGATGTCCGGCGCCGCGCGGGCCACGCGGTGGATCGCGGCGAGCCGAAGTTCGTCGTCGCCGCCGAAGCGTTGGTGACGAGCCAGCGCGGCTTCGTCCAGCGCGACATCGAAGCCGAGAGCGGCCAGGCGGCGCGCCGCCAGGCAAGGTGGCGGCCCGGGCCACGACGCCCGAGGGCGTGAAGAGCTGCAAGGAAGTCATGGGGCGCTGGCCGGCGGCGGCAGATCGAGTTCGATCACCTCCCCGGCGGGAATGGTGTCGGGAGCGTCGGACGATTCCGACGACGGCGCGCCGCGCTCGCCGCGCCGCTGCTTGTACAGCTCGCGCCGCTCGGCGAAGAACTCGCGCAGCACTGGCCGCACTCGTCGCCGAGCACTCCGCCGGTGATCTCGGTGTGATGGTTCAGCTGCCGGTTGGCAAACAGGTCGACCACCGAACCGGCGGCGCCGGTCTTCGGGTCGGAGGCGCCGAACACCACCCGCTTGAAGCGCGCGTGCATCAGCGCCATCGCGCACATGGCGCAGGGTTCGAGCGTCACGTAGAGCTCGCACTCCGGCAGGCGGTAGTTCGCGAGCAGCGTCGCAGCGTGTCGCAGCGCGACGATCTCGGCGTGGGCGGTCGGGTCGTGTTCGGTGATCGGCCGGTTGTAGCCGGTGGCCACCACCGGCGGCCGGCCGGCGTGTCGCGCACGATCACCGCGCCCACCGGCACCTCTCCCACCAGCCAGGCATTGCGGGCCTGGTCGATGGCGATGCGCATGGCCTGTTCGTCCTTCGGGTCGATCACGCGAGCCGTCTCCTTTGGCTGCGCATTCTCGCCGCAAACGCTAGGCTTGCCGGCCATGCAGGAAGCGATGTTCCCGGAGACCGATGGCGTCCTGCCCGCCGCCGTGCCCGCGCCGGTGCAGTCACTGGCCGCGGCCTTGCCATCTGTGGTGCGGCTCGGTACCTCGTCGTGGACCTTCCCCGGCTGGGCGGGCCTGGTCTATGCCCATCGCGCCAGCGCGCAGGCACTCGCGCGCGATGGCCTGCCCGCCTACGGCCACCACCCGCTGCTGCGCACCGTGAGCCTCGACCGCAGCTTCTACTGGCCGCTGGAAGCCGCTGAGTACGCGGCCTGCGCGCAGCAGGTGCCCGACGACTTCCGCTTCGTCGTCAAGGCGCCGGCGCGCATCTGCGATGCGGTGCTGCGCGATCCCGGCGGTCGCGGTGCACGACCCAATCCGCTGTTTCTCGACGCGCAGACCGCGCTCGGTGAATTCGTGCGCCCCGCCATGGAAGGCCTCGGGGAGAAGCTCGGCGCGCTGGTGTTCCAGATCAGCCCGCTGCCCGCGCACTGGCTGTCGGACCGCGAGGCCCTGTTCGCCGGGCTGGACGCCCTGCTGCATGCGCTGCCGCCGGGCCTTCTCTGCGCCGTGGAGGTGCGCGACGCCGCCTGGCTGGGCGCGGACTTCGCCGCGCTGCTGCGAGCCCGCGGCGCCACCTACTGCCTCGGCCTGCATCCCCGGCTGCCGCCGATCGACGAGCAGTTGCCGATGCTGCGCGCACTGTGGCCCGGGCCGCTGGTGTGCCGCTGGAACCTGCACCGCCGCCATGGCGCGCAGGGCTACGAATCGGCCAAGGCGGGCTACGAGCCCTTCGACCGCCTCGTCGATCCCGACCCCGGCACACGTGAAGTGCTGGCCAGGGTCGCGGCCGCCACGTCAGCCGCCGGCCAGCCGGTGTACGTGACGATCAACAACAAGGCCGAAGGCAGCGCCCCCTGCTCGGTGATCGCGCTGGCCGAGGAGATCGCGCGGCAGCGCGCCGGCTGATCACTCCCACTCTATTGTCAACAGGCAGGTGCCGCTCATAGGTGGGAGCGAGCCTCCACCGGATGCGAATCAGCTCGATACCGACATTTCTACCGTCGCTGAACAGAGCATCAGGGGACCCCTTTTATGACCTCCAACGATGAAGCCCGCGACGTTGCCGGCCTTCTAGGCAGAAGCAGCGCGTTCGGGGCAGGGTTGACGGTATCAGAAGCCGGGTTGCCCGCGTCGATGACGGTATCGGCAAGGTCAGAGTCGGTATCGCAGCGGTCATTGTCGCCTCGGCTGTTCGTACAAGGTCCGAGCAGCACGTTTGTGCGACTTTGCTGCCCTGTCACGGAGCACTGCATGGGCATGACCACCATCCGACTGGAAGAGGATCTCGAGGCCCGCATCTCAGCGGCGGCTGAGCGCGAAGGCAAGACCTTTCACGCATTCATTGTGGACGCCATCGTGTGCACGGTCGAGCGATCGGAGTCCGAGGACGAGTTCCATCGCCATGGCGAGAAGCGCTTGGCCAAGTTGCAGGCGACCGGCAATTCGGTTGCCTACGAGCAGGCGCGTGCGTACCTTGAGGCCAGGGCACAGGGTCGGCACCCTGCCCGCCCTCCGGCACGCAAGCTGGCTTGCTGACCCGCGAACGCGTGCCCTGTCGGACGGATGCGGGGGCAGCCGTTCTCGGTCCCAACGCCACTCAGACCCGCTCGAACGGCTGAGACCCTATCCGGTCACTCAGACACGATGGGGACCCGTCGTTCACAGCGTTGGGAGGGCGTTGCACCTGAGGCCCGCTTGCAAGCGGACGTTCGAGGAAGCGCTCGATGCACTTCAATTCTGAGACGGCCCGCTGCTCGACCTTGAGAGCATGACGACGTTGCGCGCATAGTCGATGAACGCCTGCCTGCGGTTCAGCACATCTGCGCCGAGTACACCGACGACTCCTTCAACCTTCGCCTTGGCGAGGCCAGCGATCACGTGAGATAGATCAAGTGCAAGGAGCTTGAACTCGCCGAGGTCTGCTTGCCCGATCGATAAGTTGTGCGAAAGGACCTTCGTCATGCTCATTGCCACCGATCCGACTCCGCCGCCCTTCTTCCTAATCGTCGTCGCGAGCTGCAACTTGTAGTGCTTCAGCGAGCCGGTGTGAATGCAAGTGCCCCCAGCGCCAGTGTCCACAATCAGCTTCGCTGGCTTGCCGGAAAGTCGCGCCATGACTGTGATGTGCCCGCTCTTCTCGCGTACGAAGCTGACGAGCGCATTTTCGAGTAGTTGTCTGTTCATTGAGTCAAGCAGCCATAGATGCAGGATCGCGAATACGACGCCAAAGTCTCGAGCTGAAGCGGGACCGACGGCAAGGTAGACCACCCGGCGGAAAGACAATGCGCAAGCCCTGGGGCCGGGCGGGCTACCTTGCCATTGGGCCTCGCCTCGGACGGAGGGTTCGATACTGACCGGCAGCGTACGACTCCTAGAGGAGCGATACGAAGACTGCGTCGGCTGTCAGTTCCACCGAGCAAGGGTCCTGCGCTTGTCGACTGCCATCAAACCCATCCGAGCAATCGAGCCACCAGCATCGCGATGCCGACCCAGCCGCCGAAGAACGCGAGCGTTCGCAGACCCGGGATGCCGAAGGTGTACGCCAAGTAGTGCGTCAGCCGCGCCAGCAGGTAGAGCATGCAGGCGGCCACGGTGAAGCCGTCGCCCCGCTGGGTCAGATGAATGGCGAGAGCGGCCGGAGCGAACAGCACGAGGTTCTCGACTGCATTGGCATGGGCCCGGCGCGCCCGTTCGGCCCAGGGCGCGAGCGGCTCATCCGTTGGCGACGGGTTGGCCAGCGCGCCGCCCAGCCCGCGCACGGCGATGCGGTTGAGCACGTAGGGAAAGGGCAGCAGTGCCGTCACGGCCAGCGTCAGCGCCAGCCAGAAGAGTTCGGTCGAGATCATCGGGGTTGTCCTTTCGGAGGTGGGTGTTGTTCGGACTCATGCACGTGAAGGGTTTCGAAACCCAGGTGATGCATCAGTTCGCGCAGCAGGACCACGGTGGCGGCGAAGGCGGCCGACCCGGGCAGGCTCAGCTCCTGGGGTGCGGCGCCATGCGCCTGCAGGACCAGCCGGCTGAAGACCTGCTCCACCGCACTGCGGTGCAGCACGCCGCTGCCTTCGAGGCCGGCGATGCGCGCCAGCGCACGGAGTTCGGGCGATCGCGTGGCGAGCTGCCGCCCCACAGGCAGGCGCAGCCCCGCCTGCTGGATTCGGTCTTCGGTCAAGTCGATGGCGCGCTCCAGGGCGCTGGCGTCGAAGCCCTGGCCAATGCCCTGGCGCTCGGCGGGCGCGCCGGGCCGACCTCGATTTGGCCAATGCGCTCGCCTGTGCGCCTGTCGTCGACGGTCACGGCCCCGGGGAGCACGGTGAGTTCCAGCGTCATGTTAGGCGCTCCCCTCGATCACGTACCTTCGACCCACGGCGCTGGGTACGACTCGCTGGTCGCCCAGGCGCCGGCCCAGCGCGGACAAGGCGCGCCAACCCGTGCAGTGCCCCGGCGCCAGCAGACCCAGATCCAAGTCGGCCAGGGCCTTGACCGTTTCGTCGATGACTACCTCGTTGGCGCCCGACAGGTGGAAGCCCCCATCACCCCATGCAGGGGCAGCGGCGCGAAGCGCTCGCGCGCGTCCAGCGCCACGTTGACGATTCCGGCATGCGAGCAGGCCGAGAACGCCAGAAGGCCCCGGCCGCGAACCTGCACGGCGACGTAGCGCTCGTCCATGATGAGTGGATCGGGCACCCACTGGCCGTCGGTATCCAGGCGCACGTGCCCGCGAAATCCGCGTTCGAAGTGGGTGCGGCGCGGCACCTCGCCGCTCAGGAAGAAGTGGCCGCCGAGAAGAACCTGCGGCTGCGTGCCGATGACCGGCTGCGCCCCGGCCGCCTCCAGTTCCGCCGGGCCGGGCGGGGTCTGGATGGGCAGCACGCCGCCCAGTGGCCTGGGAATGGCCCGCTGCACGAACATCCGGGATGGAGATGGCAGGGCACCGGTGGCCGCCCCGGAGCCGCAGCACGAATGAGTTGGAAGGCCCGCGGCAGGCCGCCGGCGTGGTCCCAGTGACCATGCGAGAGCACGACCGCCTCGATAGCTCCCATGTCGACCTGCAGCCGCTCGACGTTGTGCTGCAGCGTGTCTCCTGCGGGACCGGCGTCGAACAGTAGGGTGTGCTTCTCTTCGGCGCGCCAAGTCGTCACCAGCAGCGCCAGACCGTGGTTGGCGCAGCACTGGCAGCTGCCCGCCAGTGTCTGCATGCCGGCGCGTCGCAGCATGTCCCACTCCTGCGTCACGTTGTCCGGCACGCTGGACAGGCTGTCGGTCACGTTGTCGATCAGGACGGTGATCTCCACCCGGTCCAGCGGCTGCAGCCCCGGCTGCGATGCGGTGTCCATGGCGGTCTCGCTTCAGCGTGCGCCGGGCAGCGCCGGGCGGGCTAGGCGTCGCAAGTGGCCCAGCTTCGCCCACACGGTAACGCCGCGCGGCCCGACCTCGGCCCGCAGGGCGGCGCCCGCCGGCAGCCGCAGCCATGACCACTGCACGAAAGACTCGCCCTGCTCCGTGAAGGCGCCATCGAGCAGCAGGAACTCTCCGCCGTCGGGCAGCGGTCGCTCGACACAGCTGCCGGCCGGCCACTGCTCCAGGCGCACTTCCTCGCCGAAGCCCTGGTACAGCGGTACGACGCTCGGCGTCCCGGGTGTCACAGGCCCGTCAAGGTGAGCCGACAGCCGGTTCACCGGTGTCTTGTCCTGCGGGTCGAACTGCCACAGCTTCACGAACAGCGTGGTGCCGACCTCGGAGCGCGGCGCATGCCGAGTGCCCGGCGGGTTGCGGATGTAGCTGCCGGCGGGTAGTCGCCGTGCTCGTCCTGGAACACGCCCTCCAACACCAGGAACTCCTCGCCGCCGCCATGAACATGGGCGTCGAAGCGGCTGCCCGCGGCATAGCGAACGATGCTGGTCGCCTGCGCGACCTCGTCGCCCCAGCGATGCAGCAGGCGTCGCTCCACGCCGCGGGCGGGGGACGGTTGCCAGGGCAGCGTCGAGGCGTGAACCGCCGCACGCTGCGTGAGATCGGCATGGAGCTTCATGGGGCTGTGTCCTGTTGGATCGGGCTCCGGGCCACTGGAGTGTGGAGGAGCCGTTGCGCCAGCAGAGCCGCGACGGCGACCTCGGCCGCATCGAGTGCGCCTTCGAGGTAGCCGCCGTGGTCGCTGGAGAACTCGGTGCCGGCCAGCAGCAAGCGCTGCCGCCACGCGGGCGGGACGCCGGCCGCGCCGTAGGACGGGTGCTCGAACAGGGGCTGTCGATCCGCCGCCGCGGCGGTGGCGGGTTCGGTCGCCCAATCCTGCACGCCCTGCCACAACGGCTGGGCGGCTTGCTCGCCGAACAGCCGCACGAGTTGGGCAATGGCCTGCTGCGCCAGCACCCGCGGTCCGATGCCGCTTCGATAGGGCGGCGGTGCCCCGACGAAGCCGAACAGGGCGCCGATACGGCCTTCTGCGTCCGAGGCATCGTGGATCTCCATCAGCGGACCGCGGCGACTCGTGGCCGTGCCGGACCAACCCGCTTCGCGCCAGAACGGGCGGGCGTAGACGGCCGCGAACTTCGCGTGGCCCGCCATCCAGGTGGGCGTCTGGCGCAGCCGGTCCAGCCAGGCCTCGGGCGGGCGGGCGTCATGCGGAGGTCCTGGTCGATGAGGCGCGGTGGCATGGCCAGGATCGCGTGCGAGGCGCGCTGGGTCCAGCTGGCGTGCGCACCTTCGAACACCAGTTCGACGGCGTCGGATCGCAGAGTCAGGCTCTGCAGGGAGACGCCGGTCCGACCAGCACGCGATCCGCGAGGGCGACCGACAGGCCCTCGGTCAGGGCCTGCATCCCGCCCTCGACACGACGGGCGGCCGGCGCGTGCGACCGGCGCGTTGCCGATGCACGGTTCCGTCGGGTGCCTCGTGCGCGGCATCTCCAGCGGTGTACTGCGCATAGCTGCGCAAACCGAGCTCGGCCACCAGGCGCTGGAGCCGCGGGTGGACGGCGGGCCAGAACCACGAGGGCCCCAGGTCGACCCGATGACGTTCGCCGGGCAGCCCCGCACTCAGGACCCGCCCGCCGATGCGGTGGCGCGACTCCACCAGCACGACCTCGACGCCGGCGCTGGCCAGCAGATGGCTCGCGAACAGACCACTCAGGCCGGCTCCGACAACCACGACGGGATCAGACATGACAGGGCTCCTCGACTCGGTTCAGCTTCCAGCGAGCATGGGCCGCAGGTCAATCTCGTCGGTCCAGGCGCTGGGCGCCCTGGTGGAAGAGATGCCAGTACTGCTCCGCCAGCGCATCGGGGTCCATCTGCCCGGCAGGTTGGGCCTGGGCGAACCGCTGCGAGGTGCGCTCGCCGCGGATCAGGCCGTTGATGACAACGTGCACCACATGCACGCCGTCGCTAGCGTGCTCCCGCGCCAATGCCTGGGCGAGCCCGCGCAGCGCGAACTTGGCCGAGCTGAAGGCGCTGAACTGTGGGCCCGCGCGCCGACTGCCCGAAGCCCCGCTGAAGATCAGGCAGCCCCCAGCGCCGGCCCGCAGGCGCGGGATGGCCTGCTGGCTGACGTTGAAGGCCGTCAGCACCATGGACTGCCAGACCTGACTCAGCGTCTGCGCGGAAGTCTCCAGGAACGGCTGGCGGTGGAACTGCATCGCGTTGTGCACTACGCCAGCCAGCGGCGGCATCTCGCGGTCCAGCCGCTGGAACAGCTCGGCCACGGCCTGCGCATCGCTCAAGTCGGTGGCCCAGCGCGCATCACCGCTGCGCGACACGCAGGCCACGTGGTACCCGCCATGTTCGAAGCGCGCACGCAGCGACTCACCCAGTCCAGCGGCGTGACCGGCGATGACGACTGTTCCCGGAGTCGTCATGCCTTCACCCCTTCAGGCGTTCGGCGAGCGCGGCGGCCAGCGGCGCGGCGGACGCGGGGCTCTGGCCCGTCATCAGGGGCCCGTCGACCACGACGTTGGGCTCCCAGTTCGCCTTGCTGAGGTAGCGGGCGCCGCGGCCCTTGAGTTCGTCCTCGAGCGAGAACGGCAGGTGGTGCAGCAGCTCGATCTCGGTGTCCTCGTCGTTCTTGAAGCCGGTGAGACTGACACCCTTGACCAGATGCGTGCCCTGGGCGGACTTCACGTCGCGCAGGATGGCCGGCGCGTGGCAAACCATCGCGATGGGCCGCTGCGCGGCATGGAAGTCACGGATCAGCTTGATGGCGAACGAGTCCGAGGCGGGTCCCACAGCAGGCCGTAGCCGCCCGGGAAGAAGACGGCGTCGAAGGTCTCGACGTCCACGTGGCGCAGCCGGCGCGTGTGCCGGGCTGCAAACATCGCCACCGGGTCGTTCAGGAAGCGGTCCGTGTACTCGCTGGTGAAGGGTGCCTTGAGGCTGAGCAGGTCGATCGGCGCCTCTCCACCGGCCGGCGAGGCGAAGACGACTTCGCAGCCGGCCTCCGTGAGGATGTAGTAAGGGGCGGCGAGCTCGTGGAACCAAGTGCCGGTCTGCTTGCCGCTCAGGCCCATCTCGTCCACGGACGACATGACCAGGAGCACGCGTTGCTGCTTGTTGCGGGTGGGTTGCATGCGGGTACTTTCAGAAGGTTGGAAGGGGTTTCGAGTTGCGCCGAAGGGCGAACGCGCAAGCGCTCGCGCAGGCCGCGGCTCTTGCGTTCAGTTGGCGGTGTAGACGCGGATGTCGGGCGCTGCCTTCAACAGCGGCTTGAGGCCGACGACCACGTCCTTGTTGAACAGGTCGCTGCTCAGGTAGGCCTCAGCCTGCTTGCGCGAAGCGAAGCGGTGCAGCACCTGCACGTCGTCGTCGCGGACCAGCAGTTCCTTGGCCTGCGCGCCCGGCACGGTGGCCAGGAAGGGCTGCTTGAACTGCTGGTAGACCGCGCCGGCGGCGGGGCGGTCCTTGCCGTCGACCTTCAGCGTGATCTGCAGGTAAGCGGTCTGGGCCATTGCCAGGGCCGGAAGCGCGAAGAGCGCAGCGGCCAAGAGGGGTACGAACTTTCGAGAGGAGGTGCTCATGGTGGTGTTTACAGGTGGGTGGGATGGGACGTTGTTCGGTGGCTTCAGCGCTCGTCGTAGATGCGCACTTCGGGCGGTGCCTGCAGCAGCGGCTTGAGCGCCGTGACCACATCCGCGTTGAACAGCGCGCTGCCCAGATAGGCGCGGGCGTTCTGGGCGGACCGGAACTGGTGGAGAACCTGCACGTCCTCGTCGCGGACGAGCAGGCTCTTGGACAAGGCGCCCTCGACCTGCTGGAGGAAGGGCTGCTTGTAGCGATGGAAGACCGAGGCGGCCTGGGCGCGATCCTGGGGCAGGACCTGCAGCGTGATCTGAAGATGGGCCATGGTTGCTTTCAGGTGGTCGAGAGTTGCGGGAAACGTCGCTTGATCAATCGATGGGTGTAAGCGTATGGTCCAGCCTTCTCATACACAAATTGATTGTTGGCATCCAATTCATCGATGAGGCAAATGAATTGAACTTGAACCTGAAGCAACTGCGCTTTGCCGTGGCCGTGGCCGAGAAAGGTTCGTTCACCGAGGCGGCCGCAGCCTGTTTCGTCACCCAGCCGACGCTGTCCAACGGCATTGCGCAGCTGGAGGAGGAACTGGGGGACAGGCTATTTGTCAGGACGACGCGCAAGGTGGCGCTGACGCCGCTGGGTCGGGACGTGCTGCCCTACATGGAAGAGGTGCTGCGGGCGCAGGCGTCCCTTGAGGCGCAGATACGCAATCGGCTGCAGCCGAGCCGGCGCCTGCTGCGCATTGGCACCTCTCCCTTGATCCGGGCCAACCTGCTGTCGCTCATCGTCGAGCCGTTCCGCGGTCAACAGCAGGATGTGGACGTGGTCCTGCGTGAGATGAACATGACCGACCTGTACCGCATGCTGGGCGAGGGGCTGCTCGATGTGGTCATCGGCGTGGCAGGTACCTCAAGGGGTCCATGGCATACCGTGCCGCTGTACCGCGAGCCCTTGATGTTCCTGCCACGAGGTGACAGCTACCAGCCTCGAGGCCGCGGTGGCGTGGTGAGGTTCTCAGAGATCGGCGCCGAGACCTTTGTGATGGTTCCCGATGCCTGCGGGCTTGCGCACACCACACGTGACCTGTTCCGACGACATCGACGCAAGCTCAACGAGTACTCGGGCGAGGCCATGAGCTATCAGGTGCTGGAAGAATGGGCAGCGTTGGGGATCGGCGCGGCCATCCTCCCGCAGTCCCGGCTCACCGCGAAGGGCCGCGATGCATATCCCATAGTCGACAAGAACGGTGCCCCGGTCACCATAGGATTTGAAGCAGCGGCCAAGTGGCAGTGCAACGGAACCGCATCTGTCTGCATTCTCGAAGCACTGGCCAAGGTTGCGCCACGCATCGTGGCGGGATTGGGTGCCCTCTAGCTGTGAAGCTTCAATAGGTTGTGTCCGGTGTTCATCCGGACTGGGTTTGAAGACTGGAAATCGCCAAACCCCCAGTCCTCAGGGAGACCAGCCGGATGAACACCCATAAGCATGCCCGATTGACGTACGCGCGCCGCCTCGAGATGGTCAAGCAGATGACCGAGCACGGGCTGAGCGCCACCGAGGCTGCGCTACAGCAAGGCGTGACGCCGGCGACGGCGAGGAAGTGGCTCGGGCGCTATCTGGCGCAGGGCGACGCTGGCACGGCCGATGCCTCCTCGCGCCCGCTTCGCTCGCCCAGGAGCATCGAGTCGGGCAAGGCGCTGCTGATCGTCGAGCTGCGCCAGCGCCGGATGCTGCAGGCGCGGATCGCGAGCAGCGTGGGCGTCTCGGAGGCCACGGTCAGCCGCGTACTCAGGCGAGCGGGCTTGTCCAAGCTGTCGGACTTGCAGCCGCGCGAGCCCGTGCAGCGCTATGAGCACAAGCAGGCTGGTGACCTGCTGCACATCGACACCAAGAAGCTCGGGCGGATCGAGCGGCCCAGCCACCGGGTGACCGGCAACCGTCGCGACAGCGTCGACGGTGCTGGCTCGGAGTTCCTGTTCGTGGCGGTCGATGACCATGCGCGCGTGGCCTACACCGCCATGCATCCTGATGAGCGCACCCCCAGCGCCGTGCAGTTCCTGCGCGACGCGGTGGACTACTACAACCGCCTGGGCGTGACCATCAAGCGCTTGCTGACCGACAACGGTTCGGCGTTCCGCTCCAAGCCGTTCAAGGCTGCCTGCGAGCAACTCGGCATCACCCACAAGTTCACCCGCGCCTACCGGCCGCAGACCAACGGCAAGGCCAAGCGCTTCATCCAGTCGGCGCTGCGCGAGTGGGCCTACGGCTGGACCTACCAGAACAGCGCCGAGCGCCGCCGGGCGCTCCACAGCTGGCAGCATCACTACAACTGGCACCGCCCGCACCACGGCATCGGCCGCGTCGCACCAGCCTCCCGGCTACCGGGTCCGCGATACAACCTCTTGACGGTTCACATCTAGACGTTGGTGGTGGTGGCGAGAAGTCGCTTGCTGCGGAGGCCAGTTCAGGCGGAAATCAACAGAGCACTTCCAACTCAGTTTTCGAGGCGTGCGCCGAAATCAATGGACGGCTTCCCACTTGCCGGACGATGGGCCGATCCTGGGCGCTCGGCCGGTCAATTTGCAGTCGACGCAGGAATAAGGCACCGGCTTCTGCGCGCTGTCAGGCAGCAGGTTTCGTACCGTCAGTTCACCGTCTCAAGAGATCCTAGAAATGCCTGGATCTCGACTCTCACCCAAGGCTCCTCAACCTGCTAACACTGCAATCGCATCATCAACGAGGCACCATAAGCTATTGATTTATATATACTTTTTACCCCCGTCACTCCCACTCTATTGTCAACAGGCAGGCGCCGCTCAGAGGGAGAGCGCGCCGCGCGCCGGCATCGAGTCGGCTCGATACCGTCAAATCTACCGTCGTGTTCGACAGCCCCGCCCAGGGCTCTTTCGCCGCAATTCCGGGCGACGATGGTTCACGACAGGGAATGGAGAGCCAAAAGTGCATGTTCTGATGCGCAATGACGGTATCGACGGGCCGTTCCAGAGCGCGAGTGACGGTATCCGGGAGCCACTTGTCGGTATCACCATCTTCCCTGCGTTCCGCCCTAGCCTTCCCGTCGAACCACACCCCTCGGACCCTTGAGTTCGCCAGCTTACCTTCCTACGCGCCGTCCGCGAAGGCCGAAGGCAGGACGAGGACGCGGTGGTGTTGGACAGCGATGGGCCGGCGCGCGAGACACGACACTTTTCGGCCCAAAGTCATCGCTCCCGGGCGCGCCTGCAGCGCCTAGAGTTCTCCTCAGACGCAGCCCAGGAGCCGCCTGATGAGCCAGACGCAGACCGAGTCGAAACTGACCTCAGCCGACGTGCAGCCTGCCGTGTTCGTCCGCATGGCTGCGGTCGTGCGCATGACCGGACTCGGCCGGTCGACGATCTACCGGCTGATGGCCGAGGACAAGTTCCCGTCGCCGGTGCGACTGGCCAAGCGCGCCGTCGCGTGGCGCCGCATCGACCTCGAGCAGTGGAGCGCTGGCCGGCCCACGGTGTCGCACTGACACCCTCGCAGCGAGAGAACCCCTCGCAAGCGTTCCGGCCTATGCCGACATCGACAGCTTCATCACGGCGCCGATCAGCAGCATCGCGCCGAGCACCTTGCCCCAGCGCCGGTCGTGAACCAGTAGCGGTGGTTGACCCACAGCGCGCGGTGCAGCCGCCCGAGCCCGAGCAGCACGGCCAGCGCCGTCACGAACGGGCCGACCAGACCCGCAGGCCCCGGCACCTGCCGCATCAACAGCACCCACATCAGCGGCCACGCGACCGCATCGACGGCCGCGAGCAAGCGCCGGCCGGGCCAGTCAGGCGCGTCCGGCCGGGGTTCGCGAGCAACCAGCAGCCACATGACTCCTCCGACCCCGATCGCGCAGGCGGGTTCACCCCGCCTGCGCGATCCGGTCAACTCCGGCGATCGGCGCAACGGCTCGGGCAACCAGCGCGTGCCGGCCAGCCGCGATGCCGCTGCGCTCACCAGCGCATCCTTCTTCATCGCCTCGACACCACCACCGGCCAGCTCGGGCCCGGCCTCCTTCAGCGCCGCGATGATCTGCGCCTTCGGCACGTGGTTCAGGTACGCCTCGGCAGTGGGCTCCCACCAGTCGGCCATGTCCAGGCCGAGTGCCGACGCGATGGCGTTCGCGCTGCCCGCCGCGCCTGCACCCGGCAGCGCGTTCACCGTGAGCGCGCCGCACAGTGCGATCAGGTCGATCAGCTCGGCCTGGGGCAGGCCGATCAACCAGCCGAGCCATTCGCTCTGGTCATCGGGCAAGCGCGCACGCCACGCTTCCTTCGCCTGCTGCATGGCCTTCCATGCCCGGCTCGGCTTGAGGTCGTCGGCCATGGCTTCCAGCGCGAACGCCGACAACTGCGGCGTCACCTGCAAGGCCAACGCTTCACGCGGGTAGTCGGCGCCGAAGGTGCGCAGCACGAAGACATGCACCACCGAGGCCAGGGCCACCGTGGTGTTCTGCGCCAGCATCGCCTGCAGCGCCATCGTCCGGTGCGCGGCGAGGCGCTTGGTCAGCGCATCGCTGCACCCCGGCGTGCGGCGCTCCTGTGCCATCGACATCGAAGGCGTGCCTTCGTCGTCTCCCGCGTCGCCGGGATCGCGATGCTCCTTCGCACCCTTCGCGCCCACCGCAGCCGCGATGGCCTTGCGATCCTCGTCGCGCACCAGCCCACGCATCACCTCGACATCGCCGTCGCGGCCGATGGTGACGATGACGCCAGCGTGGGCCTTCTGCTCCAGCGTCCAGGTCTTGAGCGCTTCGTGGATGACCTTGCGCCGCGCCGCGATGTCCTGCTCTTCCAGGTCGATCATCTCGGCCTCGTCGGGCGACCACTCAGGCGCGTCGTCCAGCGCCTGCGCCTGCTGCTCCGGTTCGGCAGCGCGCCGCTCCAGCGCATCGAGTTCCTGCTGCTCGGCGGCCGTGGGCTTGCGGTTGGTGTGCGCACAGGGCGCGAACTGCCGCAGGGCCATCGAATCCACGCTCAGCCGCGACTCGACCCACTTCCAGCCTTCCTCGCGCACGGTGGCGGCCAGCGCCTCCAGCTTCTCCGTCGCCAGCCGCTCCAGCAGTGCCGGGTCCGACAGGAAGCGGCTCTGCTCGTCATCGAACAGGTCGCGCCGCACGACACCGCCTGCCGCCTCATAGGCCTCGATGCCGACAAAGCGCACCAGCGCGCTGCCCGCGGCCTCCACCTCGCCGACCGTCAGCCGGCGCCGCAACGCGGCCGGCGTCTTGTCCCAGGGCTGCGCGTCGAACCAGTGCGCTCCTGCACCGCATGGTCGTCGCTGAGCGTCAGCGCCATCAGCTGGTCCAGGTTGATGCCGTCCTCGCGGTACAGCGCCAGCAGCTTCGGCGACAGCGCCGAGAGCTTCAAGCGCCGCTGCACCGTCAGGACCGACACGCCGAAGCGCGCCGCCACGTCCTCGACGCCCTTGCCTTCGTCGATCAGCGCCTTGAAGGCCTCGAACTCGTCGGCCGGGTGCATGGCCTCGCGCCCGCTGTTCTCGGCGAGGCTGACCTCCAACGCGCGCTCGGGCGGCACCAGCTCGCACAGCACCTCGTGTTCCTTCGGCAGGCGCCCGCGCTGCTGCAACAGCAGCATTGCGCGGCGCCGCCGCTCACCGGCCGCGACCGCGAACTTCATCTTGCGCGACTTGCCCCGGCCGACCTCCTGCTCGGTGACCACCAGGTTGTGCAGCAGGCCCTGCGCCTCGATCAGCGCCGCCAGTTCCTCGACCTGTCCGACCGAGTGACGGCGGACGTTGAACCGCGACGGCACCAGGCTGGCCAGCGGCACCGAGAGCAACTCCTTCGTGTGTTCCATGATGACGAACTCCATAGGTTGATGACACTCCGCGACCGTCTCTCGACAACGCATCACGGCGGCACGCCGGGCCAGGGAAAGGCCCAGGTTTGGAACGGCACGGCAACCTTTCGTAAACGGCGCCGTACCCACTCGCTGCGTTGAAGATCGACTTGCATCAAGACCCCATCTGCCTTCCCGACCTGAAAACCGCCTGCCCTGTTTTCCGAGGGAGCCGGATGGGCTGTTGATCCCTCGGCGTTGGGTTGAGCGGACTGCTGCCCCGCATTCGTCGGTCGCCGTGCGACACCGACAGCGCCGCGGACAAGCGCGGGCGCAAGGGCACCGTGGAATAGCTGGGAGGGGACCGCCGCAGGCGGGAGGGCACCGGCCTATGCCGCGAAAGGCCCTTGCGACAGCGCGCGCGGCGCTACGGTTCGCACATCGGGCGGCCGATGAAGGCGTGGCCGTCCCACACCGCCGCCGAGGCCTGCATGAGCACGCAAAAGGAAGAGTGCGTTTAGAGAGTTAGCAAATCGTCCCACGTACCAACGCTTACCAAAAACTTCGGCGCAGAGGTGGACAGTGCGACACCACTTGGGTACTTCTACAACCTGTGTAGAAGCCCGTCTTCTGCGGGCCACCACAAGCCGCCTGTCCGAGCGGATCGTGTCGTTCCCTTTCATCGCTTGGAGCAGGTATGCGCCGTTTCCACGAGGCGCCAGCCGCAGCCGTTGCGGCATCGAAGGCGCCACACTTGTTCGGTGTCCGTCGCACCGCGACGGCGAAGCGGTGCGCGCCGGGGCCGATCCAGGCGGGGGCATTCGGTGAATCGCGTGACACGCCCTGGCCTGCCGCGGCGTGTCGTGCCGAAAGACGCCATGGGGTCGGCGACAAACGGGGCAGCGTCCAAGGGCGCTCGAACCCTGAGCGCCGAAGGCCGGAGGGGGAAGTCCGGTTCTTCCTACAGCGCGTAGCAGGAGGTCTCTATGTCGAACGAGAGGAAATCCCCCGGCGAGGGCTGCGAACGCAGCAGTCCGTCCAGTTCGCGGACGCCGAGCACTTCAAGCGATGGTGCGACAACGACCCGATCCGGTTCGAGCACCCGCTCCTCCACGTCAACCTCAAGCGGGACGCCGACGAACTCTGGCGAAGCAGCGACGCCAGCGGACCCTGAGACCGCGGCACTCTCGCGGATCGTGGCGGCCGCCGACTACACCGAGCGCATCACTGCCGTCGCCGAACGAATCACCGAGGCCAGGGACCAGGCCACCGTCCATGCGCTGCTCACGGAAGGCGTCCATGCGCTCGGCGCAGAGAACGCCGTCTTCGTCAGCTTCATCCGCGACAACGCCGATCTGTCCGCCTGCCGCTTCATGCTGGTGTGCGAGCCCGACTGGTGCCAGCGCTACCTCGAAGCCGGGTGCTTCGCCCACGACCCCTGGCTGGCCTATGCCGCGCATCACTCGGAGCCGATCCCGGCCAGCACACTGCCGGTGCTGGACGCAGAGGGACGACGGGTCATTGCCCTGGCCATGGAGAACGGCTTCGCATCGGCGGCGCTGGTGCCGGCCCATTCTGGCGCCGGACACTCCCGGATCAGCCTGCTCTGCCTCGGATCAACCCAGCCCGGCTTCTTCGAGGGAGAGGGATTTGGGCGATTCCGCCTGGGAGCCCGCCTGATCGCGGCCGAACTGCACGACTGGTGGCTGGCCCGCATCCGGCGCGAGCTGATCGTCAAGGCGCGCATCACCCCGGCGGACCTCGAACTCCTACGCCACGAGCAGAAGGGACACAGCAGCAAACGCATCGCGGCCGAGCTGCACGTCAGCAAGAGTTCGATCAACTCGCGCTTCCAGCGCATGAACATGAAGCTCGGCGTGCCGAACCGTCGCCTCGCGGCCAGGCTGGCGGTCGAGTGCGGATTGCTGATCAGCTAGTGTGGTGCGCCGGGCAGTCAGGCAACTGCGCATGGAGACCGGTGACATCTTGGCCTCCGGGTGCGGAACCTTTGGCCGTGCGGCAAGCCGAGGGGCTCTGGAATGCATTCCTGCCGGTGAGCCTCGGGGACACCGGCCTACTGGCTCGACGCTAGGCCCTGGCTTCCAGCGGCGATTCGAGTTATGGAGGCCGCAGTGCCCGGGTCGCTGCAGCAACCAACGCGCGGCTCAACTCTTCGATCATCGCGGAGGCCGCGCGTGCGTGCTGCCAGTACAGCGGAACGTCAAGCGGCGTTTCGGGCACCAGTTCGACCAGTGATCGGTCACGGAGTTGAGAGGCGATCAACTCCTGCGGATGCAGACCCCATCCCATGCCAGCCAGTGCCGCGGCGACAAAGGCATGAGGAGATGGCACGGCATGCCGTGGGAGTTCAACGTCCCGGTGGCAAAGGCGTCGCACCCAGCGGGCCTGCAGATCGTCTTTCGTGTTGAAGACCAGACTGGGCGCCTGAGCCGGGCTCCCCGCTCCGACACCGCCGCTGAAGTTTCGCGCCACGCATTCCGGGCTAGCAGCCGCGATGTAGCGCATGGCACCCAGCGGCCTGCTGTTGAAGCCCGCCGGGGGCCGTGCTGTTCCGGTGACGGCCGCGAGCACCGCGCCGCTGCGCAGCCACTCGGCGGTGTGGTCCTGATCATCCACCAGCAGTTCCACAAGCACCGGGGCATTGGCCGCATAGGCGGCGACCGCCGGTGCGAACCCGGTGGCAAGGCTGTCCGCGTTGACGGCGATTGGCAGCGACACGCGGGTGATCCCCTCTGGGGCCAGCGCCGGCAGCGCGCTCTGCAGTTCCTGTTCGAGAAGCCGCACGCGGTCGACGTGCCGGCACAGGCGTCGACCCGTGTCGGTGGCTCGGCACGGTTGACCGCGAATCACCAGGGCGGAGCCAACCCGCTCTTCCAGCGAACGGATGCGCTGCGATACCGCCGACGGCGTGACGAACAGCGCCTGCGCCGCGCGCTCGAAACTGCCTTCACGGATGACGGCGGCCAGTGCGGAAAGCGCCGCGTAGTCGAGCATGGATTAGTTCATCTTCATCACGATTAGTGAGTTTAGTTTGTCTTCATCGGCTGAGACAGGCAAGCTTGCTAAGCTATGGACCCAACAGCCACTGCAGGTCTCGCCTTCCTGTGTTCGTTCAAGGCTTGGCCTTGAGCTTCGGACTCATCGTCGCCATCGGCGCGCAGAACGCCTTTGTGCTGCGCCAAGGGTTGCGCCGGGAGCACGTGGGCGCCGTGGTGCTGTTCTGCGCGGCGGCGGACGCGGTGCTCATTGCCGCCGGTGTCATGGGCATGGCGCAGGCGCTTGGGCAGAGCCCCGGCACGGCGCGCGCCCTGGCTTTAGCGGGCGCCGCATTCCTCGCGGTCTACGGTTGGCGGGCGATGCGGCGAGCGATGCATGTCCACAAGCTGGATGCGTCGGCTGCCGGTTCGTCGTTGTCGTTGGGCGCTGCGGCGGCGCAGGCGGCCGCGTTCACGCTGCTCAATCCGCACGTCTATCTGGACACCGTGCTGCTGGTAGGCAGCATTGGCGCGCAGCAACCTGCTGCGCTTCAAGGCTGGTTCATCGCGGGGGCCGCCGGAGCCAGCATGGTCTGGTTCTCCTTGCTGGGTTTCGGCGCCCGTTGGCTGGCACCCTGGTTCGCGCGGCCGAAGGCTTGGCAGGTGCTCGACGGCCTGATCGGTGCGACCATGTTCGTGCTGTCAGCGCTGCTGGTGCGGCACGCACTCATCGGCATGTAAAGGACTACGGATGTACGTGAACCCGCGGCACAGACTGACCGACCGCGATACTCTGTTTGCGCTGATGGCGTCCCACCCGCTCGGCGCCTGGGTCTGTCAGGGCGACAACGGCCTCGTCGCCAACCATGTGCCCTTCCTGCTGGACCGCAGTCGCGGGCCCTACGGCACCTTGATCGGTCATGTCTCGCGCGCCAACAAGGTGTGGCGCGACCTCAGTTCGGTCGGCTCTTCCGTGGTCATGTTCCAGGGACCCCAGGCCTACATCACGCCCGGTTGGTACCCGGGAAAGACGGAACACGGCAAGGTCGTGCCGACCTGGAACTACGTGGTGGCCCACGCCCACGGGGTCGCACGCGCGATCGAGGATCGCGAGTGGTTGTTCGACATGCTCCGACGCCTCACCCAGGTCCATGAGGCTCCTCAGACGGCGCCCTGGTCGGTATCCGATGCGCCAGCCTCGTTCATGGACAAGATGATGCGCGCCATCGTGGGCATCGAGATTCCGATTGATCGCCTCGAAGGCAAGCTCAAGGCCAGCCAGGACGAAGCGATGCCCGACCGGGTCGGAACGGTGCGCGGCCTACGAGAGCAGGCCTGCGACTCGGCGCGCGCCATGGCTGCGCTTGTTCAGGAGGCGATCGACTCGGAAGCCACCAGCGGCCCCTGACTCCTGTGCCCTGTGCGATTGCGCGCACTTGGGGTCGGCTTCCCGGTGAGGGGGCGGATGTCGGCCGAGAACGACGCTAGGTCGCCACGGGGTCGGCGGTGGGTTGCCCAGGCGCGCACCGCATGGGCCAGTCGTTCCGGCATGAGCGAGTCGACCGACAACGGCGCGAGGCTGTTCGGCCGGCGCATGCGCTGCGCAGTGCTGGTGGCATGCAGCGGATCGAGGTACTCGGTCAGCACACTGGCCACCAGATCGGCCAGACTGCCAAGCAACAGGCCCTTCCACCGTTCGACGATGCGCAGGTCTGGCGCGGGCTGCAGAGAGACCAGGGCATCGAGCGCAGTCGGTGGCGACGCCCAGGCAGGCTCGTCTTCCATCCAGCGGCTGGCGCGCTCCTCAATCGGTGCCTCCAGCGCAGCGGTGGGCGCAGAGCCCAGCGCGTCAGCCATCGATCCTGGCAACTGCAGTTCGCCGACCTGGGCGTCGACATCGCCGACCCACACCGGGCGCCGAGGATCCACGGCACGTAGTCGCTGCAGCAATTGGCTCTCCAGCCAGGCCTGCGATGGCTGTTGCGCAGAGCGGCACGCGATCGAACCACGGCGGCGCACCATGAGCGCCTCGACGTTCAGCACCGGTGGCCGACGGTCGTGAGCGCTTTCAGGATGCGGTCGGCCTCGCACCCGAGCGACGTGGCGATCACGCGGAAGCTCACCATCCTGGGCAGAACCTCCAGCCCGGCCTGCACCCACCGGCGGTAGTTGATCCATCCGCCCGGAAGAACGTCGACCGTCCACCCGCGCCAGCGCAAGGCGCGGGCGACAGGCAAGCTGTCGAGCCCGCTGCGTCCGCAGTAGACGAGGATGGCTTGGTCCAGCTTCAAGGGTGCGACCAGCGCCGCCAGTGCAGGCGGCAACTCTCCCTCGGCCTCGATGTCGTGGGCCACGAGGGCCCGTGCTCGATCGTCAGCGTGCCCGGTCACCAGCGGCCCCTGGCTGACCACGGCGGGCGAGAACTGCACTGCACCGGGGATGTGATCCTCCTCGTATTCCTGCGGCGTTCGCACGTCGATGACCAGCGCGTAGTGCGAGAAGTCCTGCACCTCAATCGCATGCGGATGGAAGGCACCGGCCAGGGATTCGATCTCGGGCGCCTTGTTCGGCTTGCGTGCGCGATCCGATGATTCTTGACCCGAAGTCATCGCGTGAAGTGGTGGGTAAGGAACCTAGAGTTTCCGAACGGGGCGCGGTGGTGCCCCCTGACACGAAGCCCCTCGGTCTCCTCTACCTAAGGACCCGCCATGGAAGCAATCGGCACTCTAGACCGGCCCCGCCGCGCTGCCAAGCGGGGCATGCTCGCGCACTTCTTCGCCGTCCTGCTGGCGTTCGCAGCGCTCTTCGGTGCGAGCACGCCGGCCCACGCCGTGGACGGCTGCAAGGTCCTGCTCTGCCTCGCCGCCCCGAGCTGGCGCTCGATCCCTGAGTGCGTGCCGACGATCAATCAGCTGCACCGCGATCTGGCGCGCGGCAAGCCCTTCCCGGTCTGCTCGATGGCTGGTGCCGGCAACTCGGCCAACAACACCTGGGCCAGCGCACCCGGCTACTGCCCTCCGCAGTACACCCGCGTCTTCGATGGCGAGAGCGGCCCGATCTACACCTGCGACTACGCCGGTGCCGTCACGGTGAACATCAACGGCGCGCCCTTCACCCGGACACGGTGGAACGCCGGAGGCGACACCGTCACCGAGTTCACCCCGGCCGCGAAGGCCCAGCTCGGCACCTGGGACACCAAGTTCGACGACGACTACGCCGCGTGGTTCGCCGCGCTGCCGCCGCCGGCACCTGTCGCCGAGTCCGGCTACTGAGGCGGCATTGGGCCATGGAAGCGTCCGTCTTCCTCGCGCTGGCGCTCGCCTGTGCACCGCAGGTGCACGTCGACACGGCGCGGGCACTGGTCAGGGTCGAGAGCGCCTTCAACCCCTGGGCAATTGGCGTCGTCGGTGGCGCGCTCGTGCGCCAGCCCCGGCACCGCGCCGAGGCACTGGCCACGGCCAAGGCGCTGCGGGATGCCGGCTGGAACTTCAGCGTCGGCCTCGGGCAGATCAACGTCGGCAACTTCGATCGGCTTGGCCTGACCGTGGAAACCGCCTTCGAACCGTGCGCCAACCTGACCGCCATGCAGACGGTGCTCGCGGAGTGCATCGACCGCGCGAGCAGATCCGCATCGAAGGCAGTCGATCAGGTCGCCCTGCGACAGGCCCTGTCCTGCTACTACAGCGGCAACTTCGACACCGGCTTCCGTCACGGCTACGTGCGCAAGGTCATCGTCGCCGCCCGAGCCGTTCCCACTGCCCAACCGAAGGAGAAGGTATGACAACCCTCGCATCGATCCGGCGTGCCGCACCGGCCCTCGCCGCCATCGTTCCGGCCCTGCTGTCCCAGGCAGCTCTCGCCCAGGGCTTCGACAAGATCAACACCACGGTCACGAACGTCAACACGATCCTCGTGACGATCTCGATCGCGGTGGTGACCATCGCGATCATCTGGGCCGGCTTCAAGATGATCTTCCAGGGCGCCCGCGGCCGATGTCGCCAACGTGCTGATCGGCGGCACCCTGGTCGGCGGCGCGGCGGCCTTCGCCAGCTACATCGTGACCTGACGGACTGACGAAAGACGGGGCACGACATGCAAGGCGAAGCCATCTACAAGGGTGCCACGCGCCCGGCGATGAAGCTGGGCATCCCGCTCGTGCCGCTGGTGGTGCTGTTCGGCACCGGCATGCTGCTGATCATGTGGGGCGGCACCCTGGTGAGCTGGTGGCTCGCCCTCGGCGTGGTCGTTTCCTTCGTTCCCGCGCTGCTCTGGATGCGCTTCGTGACGTCCAAGGACGACCAGCGCTTCCGCCAGATGTTCGTCGCCATGAAGCTGCGACTGCATGACCGCAACTGGCGCTTCTGGCACGCGCGCAGCTACGCGCCCACCCTCTACCGGGGAGCCCGCGATGCTTGGCATGTCTAAGGCCAATGGCGCTGACATCCGGACGGGCCGCAGTGGGTTCCGGCCCCGGCACTGGGCGCAGGCCCAGGCGGAGAACCCGCTGGCCCGCTTCATCCCGTTCTCGTCGCTGGTCAGCCCGCACGACGTGATCACCCGCGGCGGCGACTACCTGCGCGTCTGGCGGCTCGACGGCGTGGCCTTCGAGTGCGCCGACGAGCACCAGATCGGCGAGCGGCACGAGGCGCTCTGCAGCCTGCTGCGCAACCTCGCTGGCGGGCAATGGGCGGTGTGGACCCACCGCCTGCACCGTGTCGTCAGCGACAGTCTTCAGGACCCCGCGCAGCCCGGCTTCGCGCGGGATCTTTCGCAGGCCTACGAGGCCAAGCTCGGCGATCGCCGGATGATGAGCAACGAGCTCTACCTGACGCTGGTCTACCGGCCCAACGTGTCCCGCGTGAGCCGCGCGCTGCAGTCGACGCAGCGCACGCGCGCCGCCATCGCCGAAGCCCAGGCCGAAGCCATGCGCGTGATGGAAGAGCGCACGGCCCTGGTCGGCCGCGTGCTGCGCGGCTTCGGCCCCGAACTGCTCGGCACGCGCGAGCGGCGCGGCCGGATCTACTCCGAGGTGGCCGAGTTCCTGGGCTACCTGGTCAACGGCTGCTGGCGTCCGGTCCCGATGTCCGCCGGCCCGCTGTACCGGACGCTGCCCACCGCGCGCCTGTCCTTCGGCGGCGACAAGCTCGAACTCCGCCAGGGCGACCAGCGCCGCTACGCGGCACTCGTCGACATCAAGGAATACGCCGACGCCGTGGAGCCCGGCATCCTGAACGCCCTGCTCTACGAGGCCAGCGAGTTCATCGAGACGCAGAGCTTCTCGATCCTTCCGCGCCGCGAGGCCATGCGCGCCCTCGAACTGCAGCGCGACCAGCTGATCGCCAGCGACGACGTGGTGGCCAGCCGGTGGCCGAGATGGACGTGGCGCTGAACGAACTCGGCGACGGCCAGTTCTGCATGGGCGAGTACCACTACAGCCTGGTCGTCTTCGGCCAAGAGGGTGAAGACAGCGTGGCCGATGCCGGCCGCCGCGCGGCGCAGGCCATCGGCGCCGTCGGCGAAGCGTCCAGCCTGCAGATGTCCCCGGTGGACCTTGTGGCGGATGCCGCGTGGTTCGCGCAGATGCCGGGCAACTGGCAGTGGCGGCCCCGGGACGCCAAGCTCAGCTCGCGCGCCTTTGCGGCGCTATCCAGCGGACACAACTTCGCGCGCGGCAAGCGCGACGGCAATCCGTGGGGCGAGGCGCTGGCCCTGCTGCGCACACCCTCGGGCCAGCCCTTCTACCTGAACCTGCACAGCAGCCCCGAAGGTGAAGACTCGGCCGACAAGAAGCTGCCGGGCAACACGCTCATCATCGGCTCGACGGGCGTCGGCAAGACGACGCTGGAGATGTTCCTGCTGACGCTCACGCGCAAGTGGGACCCGGCGCCGCGCCTGGTGCTGTTCGACCTGGACCGCGGCTGCGAGATCGCGATCCGTGCGCTCGGTGGCCGCTACTTCACCCTCGAAGCCGGCAGGCCCACCGGCTGCAACCCGCTGCAGCGCGAGCCGACACCGGCGCGCATCCAGTTCTGGGAGCAGCTGATCCGCACCTGCATCGCCACGCCGGCCATGCCGTTGCTGCCGGCCGACGAGCGCGCCATCGCCGATGCGGTCAAGGCGGTGGCGATGATGCCGGCGCCGCTGCGCCGCTTCTCCACCGTGCGGCAGAACCTGCCCAAGGCGGGCGAGAACAGCCTCTTCGAGCGCCTGGGGCGCTGGTGCCAGGGCGGCGCGCTTGGATGGGTCTTCGACCAGGCCGACGACCGGCTGCTCGACCTGCACGCCGCCAACGTCATCGGCTTCGACACCACCGAGTTCCTCGACCTGCCCGAGGTCCGCACGCCGGTGATGATGTACCTGCTGCAGGTGATGGAAGAACTCGTCAACGGCGAGCGGCTGATCTACGTGATCTCCGAGTTCTGGAAGGCCCTCGACCACGAGATCTTCAGCGACTTCGCCAAGCAGAAGCAGAAGACGATCCGCAAGCAGAACGGCCTGGGCATCTTCGACACCCAGAGCCCGTCCGACGTGCTGCGCCATCCCATCGGCCGCACGATGATCGAGCAGAGCGTGACCAAGATCTTCCTCGCTAACCCGGAGGCGGTACGCGAGGAGTACGTCGATGGCTTCGGGCTGACGCAGGCCGAATTCGACATCGTTCGCAGCCTCGGCGCGCAAGGCGGCCGGCGCTTCCTCGTCAAGCAAGGTCATGCCAGTGCGATCTGCGAGCTGGACCTCGCCGGGCTCGAGGACTTCATCACCGTGCTGTCGGCCACCACCGACAACGTGGCCCTGCTCGATGCCGTGCGAGAACGGCATGGCAACGATCCGTTTCAATGGCTTCCAGTGCTGCTTCGTGAGGTTCAGGATCGCAGGTTTCGTACCTCCAGGAGAGCCGCATGAAAGCTGTTCGTCATCTCCTCGCGCCGGTCACGCTGGCACTCGCAGCCACCACCGCCAGCGCCCAGTTCGTCAAGGGCAACGAGGCCGTCAAAGTGATGCCCGACGGGACCAAGAAGGTGGAGACGCCGCCGCTGCCGTCCGCGTCGCTCGGTGCGCCTTGTCCTGCAGCGAAGTCCGGTTGCGCTGGCGGCGGCTGGAAGATGCTCGAGAGTCAGGCGGGGCTCGTCGAGTGCACCGAAGTGTTTGCACGGCCGGGAACCTGCCGAGAGTCCACCTATGGCACCGAGAAGCGATCGCGGA
The DNA here is from genome assembly GCA_007994965.1 of Piscinibacter aquaticus. Lineage (GTDB taxonomy): Bacteria > Pseudomonadota > Gammaproteobacteria > Burkholderiales > Burkholderiaceae_C > Piscinibacter > Piscinibacter aquaticus. Next base: position 1,989,141 of record VOPW01000001.1, read on the forward strand.
CCTGGATCGTGAAGGTCAAGGGTGAGTGGATGCAGTGCGAGCGGCCGGACCTCTCTGGGAAGTGCATCAGCCTTACGGGCTTTCCGATCAGCGCAGTTCAGTAGCTGGGAGACGAGCGATGTTCACCTGGGTCGGTTCACAGTTCGATGCGGTCCTGAACACCTACGTGCTCGGGGTCGTTACCGCGCTCATGGCGGGAATCGCACCCATTGCGCTGACCGCCATGACCATCTGGGTGTCGCTCTACGGATGGGCCGTGCTGCGCAATGAGGTTTCGGAGACTGTGCCGACGTTTCTCTGGAAGGTCTTCAAGATCGGGCTGGTACTGGCGTTCGCACTGCAATCCGGCTTCTACATCTCCAACGTGGCCGACTCCGCGAATGCGCTGGCGACCGGCGTCGCAACGACGTTCTTGCCGGCAGCCGCCGACCCGATGACGATCACGTCACCATATGTGGTGCTGGACAACTTCAATGATGAAGCCAGCAAGCTGGTGCTCGACCTCCTGAAAGAAGCCGGAATCATGCGGCTCGACTTGCTGTTCGCGGCGGTGGTCTGCTCCATCGGAAACGTCGTGTTCCTGTGCATCGCACTGTTCGTCGTGACGCTGGCGAAGCTCTTCCTGACCTTCGTGATTGCCGTGGGACCGCTGTTCATTCTGTGCCTCGCATGGCGTCCCACTGCCCGCTTCTTCGACAGTTGGCTCTCGATGGTCTTGAATGCCGTGGTGTTGACCTGGTTCGCCTTCTTTGCACTTGGGTTGAGTGCGTTCATGGGCGATGCGCTCGTTCAGGCCATCCAGGTCAATGGCGGCTTCCTCGGCCCGACCTTCAACGTCGTCGGCGAGAGCCTCAAGTACTGCGTCGTGATGATCCTCATGGCGATCATCTGCTTCCAGGCCCCGAGCCTCGCCTCTGCGCTCACTGGCGGTGCCGCAGTCCAGCAAGGCATCCAGATGATCCAGAACGCCATGATGGTCTCGGGCCTTCGCTCGGCGTCCGCCGCAAGGGGCGCCGGTGCAGCGGGCGCGGCGGGTGGTGTGGTCCGGGCCGGTGCAGGCATCCCCTACGCCGCAGGCCAGGCGACCGGCGCCGCTGCGGCTGCGACGGGCCGCGCAGCCGGTGCCATGGCCGCCGGTGCGGGCACCGTGGTCCGACAGGGATACGGCGCGGTGAAGACCGCTGCCTACAAGCTCGCCGCCCTTCGCGGCCGAGCGTAGTCATCAACCAGTTGAAGGAGCGTGAGATGAAGACTCGTCTGAAGGCCGCTGCCGCCGCTGTCCTCGTTGCCGGAAGCCTTGGCACCGGGAGCGCCCGCGCACAGGGCATCCCCGTCATCGACATCGCCAACCTGATCCAGACCATCCTGCAGGTGCTGAACGATGTCACCGAGATCAGCAACCAGGTCCAGCAGATCACCCAGCTGCAGGACCAGCTCAACAGCATCAACGGCATCCGCAACCTGGGCAACGTCTTCAACAACCCGATGTTGAAGAACTACGTGCCGGCCGAGGCCTACACCTACCTCAACGCGATCAACACGTCGGGGTACTCGGGCCTGAACGGCACGGCGAAGGCGCTGCGGGACGCTGGCATGGTCTACAACTGCATGGACCTGACTGGCGACGCCCGGACCAGTTGCCAGGCCACGCTGGCGCAGCCGTACCAGCAAAAGGGCCTGTTGCAGGACGCGATGAAGTCGGCGGCCGGTCGCCTGTCGCAGATCCAGTCGCTGATGGGCCAGATCAACGCCACGTCCGACCAGAAGGCGGTGCAGGAGATCCAGGCCCGCATCGGTGCCGAGAACGCGCTGCTGGCCCACGAGATGTCGCAGGTGCAGATGCTGCAGGGCATGGCCGACAGCGAGGAGCGCATCGCGCGGTCGCGTGAGCGTGAGCGGCAGTACCAGATGCTCGTCCGCACGGGCAAGGTGGCCGACTATCTGCCCTAGCCGCATGCCTTGATGCCCGGTCCCTGAACCGCTGCGACGGACCCTCGGCGCAGCCCCACGGAGGTCCCTCATGAGTGCCGTCCTGACGCCAGGAAGAGCCGCTGCATTGCCGGATCGCTCACGCGACACCGGCAAGTCGGCCGCCGAGACGACCGCGATCGACGCCAACCGGGCGTGGGAAGTCGACCGAGCGCTGATGCTGGAACGCTCGGAGCGCTGGGCCTGGTGGGTTGCCATCGCTGGCCTGGTGCTGGGCCTTATCGGCATTGCGGCGGTGTTCGTCCAGGGCCCGCTGCGCCGTGTCGTCGAGATCCCGATCGTCGTCGACCGCGTGACCGGCGAAGCCACGATCCAGCAGCGCACGGCCGTCGAGACCATCCCGCCGATGGAGGCACTCGACAAGCACAACCTCGCCACCTTCGTGCGGGCCCGCGAGGGCTACAGCTGGATGTTCCTGCAGCGCGACTTCGACCGGTGGCGCGCATGGCGGTACCGGCCGTGTTCGCCGACTACAACCGCCAGTTCGAAGGCGATGGCGCGCTGCAGAAGAAGATCGGCGCCGCCGAGGACTGGCGCATCAACGTCATCGGCGTGCGCCTGGCCGCGTCGGGCCGCGCCGGCAACAAGGGCGAGGCGACGGTCACCTACGACAAGGTGGTGCGCCTGACAGACCGCAACCTGCCCGAGGTCACCACGCGGCACGTGGCCAGCGTCGTCTACCAGTACCAGCCCAAGGTGCTGGCTAAGGAACGCGACCGGCTCGAGAACCCGTTCGGCTTCGTCGTCACGGCCTACCGATCCGATCCCGAGATCAACACGACCGGCCCAGGAGCCAAGCCGTGAAGCCGCTGGCTTGGCTGGCTGCCTTCGTTTGCACGGCGCTGTGCGGCACCGCGACGGCCGCACCCGAAGCCGCCGATCCGCGCCTGCGCGAGGTGGTCTACGACCCGCGCGCGGTGGTCACCGTGCCGGTCAAGCGCGGCGTCGTGACGCTGGTGGTGCTCGATTCCGACGAGTCGATCACCGAGGTTGCGGCTGGCCTGGGTGGCGACTGCGCCAAGGCCGACGCTGCCTGGTGCGTGGCCGCGCAGCCCGGTGGTCGCAATCTCTTCGTCAAGGCCAAGAGCTCCGCCAGCGCCGCAAACAACCTCGCGGTGGTCACCGACCGTCGCACGCACACCTTTCGCTTCGTGGTGCTGGCCGATGGCGATCCCAAGCCGCCGGTTTACCGGCTCGTGGTCAAGGCGCCGCCGCGTCCAGCGCCCCTTGCGCGCCTCGCCCTGCGCGAGGACGTGCCGCTCGTCGCGCTGCCGGTGGTGCCGCCGCCTCCGCCGCCGCAGCAGGTCGTCGCGGAGCGCCTGCAGGCGAAACCGCTGGTGATGAACACGCAGTACTCGATCGCCGAAGGCACCGGCTCGCAGGACATCGTGCCGACACTGGTCTACGACGACGGTCGCTTCACCTACCTGCGCTTCCCGGGAAACCGTGAGGTGCCGGCCGTGTTCCACGTGCTGGGAGATGGCAGCGAGACGCTCGTCAACGCCCGCATGGAAGACGACCTGCTGGTGGTCGATCGCGTCAGTCGCAAGCTGATGCTGCGCGCCGGTTCTGCCGTCGTAGGCCTCTGGAACGAGGCCTTTGACCTGGACGGACGGCCCCCTGGCGACGGCACCACGGTCCCCGGAGTGCAGCGCGTGCTCAAGGCCGATGCCGGTGGCAGCAACGCGCCAATCGGTGCCCGGAAGGGAGGAACGCCATGACGCAGGACCCTCGCGCCCACGAGCCCAGCCTGGGCGCGGAGGCCGCGGCAGATGGCAACACCATCTCGCCGCTGCCCGGTGAGCCCGGCATCCCCAACGTCGCGGCCCGGCAGCGCGTGTCGATGTCGAAGAAGGGGCTGCTGGCCGTGGCGCTGTTGATTGGCTCGATGGTTGCCGTCGCTGCGTATACGGTCCAGCGAGTCTCGGCCAGCGGCAAGAAGGCCGACGAGGCGGAGTCCAAGCTGGTGAAGGACAAGCCCACCGCGGCCACGTCCGAGCCTCGCCGGCTGGAGATGCCGCCGGCACCCACCGCGAGCGCCGCCGTGGCCACCGCGCCGCGCATCCCGGCGCTGACGCCCACGGCTGACGAACTGGCCGAGACCATCGGCGTCCGACGCACCGGATCGGGGGCGCCCGCATCGGGTGGCCCGAAAGTGTTCCCTCCGGAGGATGCCCCCGTCCTGCTGGTCACCACCCGGCCGGGAGCTCTCCCGCCGCCGGGTGCCCCCACCCGAAGGGCGGATGCCGGTGCCCCCTCCGCCGAGGGATCGTCGCCCTTCGAAGCCGCGGAACCCAACGATCCAGTCGCGGCAACGTCCCGCAACCTCCAGGCATACCAGCGACAGCTGCAAGGCATGCTGGAGAGCCTGACCAAGACCGCCGCGATGGCCACCGGCCGGCGACGGGAACCATGCCCTCGGGGGCCCTCCTTGGTGGGCCCCCGGCCGCGGGCACCCCACCGGTCGGAGCGCCCGCCGCCGGAGGGGGCCTGTTCGGTGGCCAGCTTCAGGGGTCCTCCACCCCGAAGGTGGCGGCCTCGATGCTGGGCAACCGCAGCCTGACGCTGCCCAAGGGCACGGCCTTCACCTGTGCGCTCAAGACCAAGGTGATCAGCGCGACCTCCGGCCTCGTCGGCTGCCGTGCAGCAGCGCAACGTCTTCAGCGACGACGGCCGCGTGCTGCTGATCGAACGCGGCTCGCACATGGACGGGGAGTACCGCATCGCCTCGGTCCGGCCGGGGACCGTGCGCATCCCCGTGCTCTGGACCCGCATCCGCACGCCGCTGGGCGTCACGGTGGACATCGACTCACCCGGCACCGGCCAGCTCGGCGAGTCCGGCATCGACGGCTACGTCGACAACCGCTGGGGTGAACGCATCGGCGCGGCCATGCTGCTGTCGCTGATCGACGACTCGGTGAAGCTCGTGATCCAGAACCAGGCCAGTGACCGGCAAGCCGACACCATCGTGCTGCCATCCACGACGGCCAACACCAGCAAGCTGGCCGAGAAGGTGCTGGACAGCACGATCAACATCCCGCCGCTGATCTACCAGAACCAGGGCGGCATCGTCGGCATCTATGTCGCCCGCGACGTGGACTTCTCGTCGGTCTACGAACTGAAGCCAACCGCCAGCGCGCCGGCCCGCGAGGGCGCGCCATGAACCAGCACGCCTGTGAGCACGAAGACCTGGGCGAAGGCTGGTGTGGCGATGCCACGTCGGTGGTCGAGTTCCTGCGCCCGCTGCGCGATCAGCTCGACGCGCCCGGCGTGCTGGAGGTCTGCGTCAACCGGCCCGGCGAAGTGCTGGTCGAGACGGTGCGCGGCTGGCAGACCGTCCCGGCGCCGGAGATGACGCAGGAACGCTGCCTGTCGCTGGCGACAGCCGTCGCCACCTTCTGCGACCAGCAGGTCAACCAGGAGCGCCCGCTGCTCTCGGCCACGCTGCCGAGCGGCGAGCGCATCCAGTTCGTCATTCCACCGGCCGTGCCGCGCGGCACCGTGTCGATCACGGTGCGCAAGCCGTCGCACCTGATCAAGCGGCTGGACGACTTCGAGCGCGAAGGTCTGTTCGAGCGCACGGCTACCGTGACGCGCACGCCGCACGCCGAACTGCTGCCCTTCGAGCGCGAACTGGTCGAGCTGAAGGATGCCGGCCGCTATGCCGAGTTCCTGCGCCTGGCCGTGCGCAAGCATCAGACCATCGTCGTCAGCGGCAAGACCGGCTCGGGCAAGACCACCTTCATGAAGGGCCTGGTCGAGGAAGTGCCGAAGCACGAGCGGCTGATCACGATCCAGGACACGGCCGAGCTGACGCTGCCGAACCACCCGAACGTGGTGCACCTGTTCTACAGCAAGGATGCGCAGGGCACAGCCCGCGTGACGGCCAAGTCGCTGCTCGAAGCCTGCCTGCGCATGAAGCCCGACCGCATCTTCCTGGCCGAGGTGCGTGGCGACGAGTGCTTCTACTTCGTGCGCCTCGCGGCCTCTGGCCACCCGGGCAGCATCACCAGCGTTCACGCGGGCAGCTGCGCGCTCGCCTTCGAGCAGATGTCGCTGATGATCCGCGAGACCGGCGCCGGCGGCGGCCTGCGCATGGACGAGATCAAGTGGCTGCTGAGCGTCGTGGTCGACGTGATCGTGCAGTTCGATCGCGACGAGCGCGGGCGCTTCATCTCCGAGATCCTCTACGAGCCCCGGCGCCAGCGGCTTGGTCGTTGGGATCAGCAGGCGGCAGCGACATGAGCGGCGTCGCAGCCCTGCCGTTCTCGGCCTGGCCCACGGGCCGCAAGGTGGCGGCGGGCGCTGTCGCCGTCATCGGCTACGCAGCGCTGGCCTGCGCAGCGGTCTACCCGCCGGCGTGCTGTTCCTGGTGCTGAACAAGGCGAACCCCAAGCAGGCGCAGTTCGCCAGCATCGTTCACTACTGGGACCTGTACGCCGACGATGTCCAGCTCCGCAAGAAGCTCCAGCTCGCGATCGGCGTCTCAGGGATCGGCCTGCTGGTCCTGCTGCCCGCTGGCCTCGTCGCCGCCGCACGGCCGCGGCGGGCGCTGCATGGCGATGCCCGGTTCGCCAGCCCGGCCGAAGTCGATCGCGCGGGCCTCACTGGTGGCGACGGGCAGCCGGGCATCCTCATCGGTCGCCACCGCGGCAAGTTCTTGTCGCTGCCCGGCCAACTCTCGGTGATGCTGTCGGCACCCACCCGCAGCGGCAAGGGCGTCGGTGTCGTCATCCCGAACCTGCTGAACTGGCCCGACTCCGTCGTGGTACTCGACATCAAGGGCGAGAACTACGACATCACGGCCGGCTACCGCGCGGCTCACGGCCGTGCGGTCTATGCCTTCTCTCCCTTCGACGATGATGCCCACAGCCACCGCTGGAACCCGCTGACCGCCGTGCGCTCCAGCCCGCTGCACCGCGTCGGCGACCTGCTCACCATCGGCCGGTCTTCTTCCCCAACGACGGCGGCAGCACTTCGTCTGAAGCCTTCTTCAACGACCGGGCGCGCAACCTGTTCCTCGGCCTGGGCCTTGTCCTCCTCGAAACCCCCTCGCTCCCCCGCACCATCGGCGAGATGCTGCGCCAGTCCTCGGGCAAGGGCCGAGCGCTCAAGGACCACCTGAGCGGCCTGATCACCCAGCGCCGGGAGGAAGGCAACCCACTGTCGGACGAGTGCACCGACGCGCTGCAGCGTCTGCTGTCGAACTCGGAGAACACGCTGTCCAGCGTGGTCGCCACCTTTAACGCGCCCCTGACGATCTTCGCGGATGCGGTGGTGGATGCGGCCACCAGCGCCGACGACTTCCGGCTCGAGGACGTGCGCCGCCGCCGCATGTCGGTCTACGTTCGATCCCGCCGAACCGGCTGGCCAACGCCCGGCCGCTGCTGAACCTCTTCTTCTCGCAGCTGGTCAGCCTCAACACGCAGGCCCTGCCCGAGCAGGACCCGACGCTGAAGGTGCAGTGCCTGCTGGTGAACGACGAGTTCACGGCGATGGGCCGTGTGGGCGTCATCACCAACGCCGCCGCCTTCCTGGCCGGCTACAACCTGCGCCTGCTGACAGTGGTGCAGGCCATGTCGCAGCTCGATGCGGTGTATGGCGACAAGGAGGCCCGCACCTTCGCCACCAACCACGGCCTGCAGATTCTCTATGCGCCGCGCGAGCAGCGTGACGCCGACGAGTACAGCGCCATGCTCGGCCACTTCACCGAACGAGCCACGTCGCGGGGGCGCAGCCGGTCTTTCAGCGGCCACGGGCACAGCACGGTCAGCCGCAACGAGAGCGAGCAGCGCCGCGCGCTGCTGCTGCCGCAGGAGTTCAAGGAACTGGGCAGCGAGCGCCTGGGGTGGTGATCTTCGAGAACTGCAAGCCGATCCTGGGCGAGAAGATCCGCTACTACCGCGACAAGGCCTTCACCTCGCGCCTGCGGCCGGCGCCGGCGGTGCCGCGCATGAACATGGACCTCCATGTGGCGCGCGTTCAAGCACGCTGGCGCTACGCCGACGACGAACTGCCGGCGGGGCAGACCTTGAACCTGGAGGCGCTGGCGCACGACCACACGCTGCTACCGGATTCCTTTGAAGGCTCGCCGGACAAGGTCGCCGATGAGTTGCTGAGCTTCTTCGACAAGGGAGCGCCGGGCATCCCGGGCATCGGCGGAGCGATCGAGCCCGCCGCCGACGAAGACGGTGTGCTGCTCGACGAGAGCGACCGGGCTGTGATGACGCTTGACGTGGCGGCGCTGGACGCCGACATCGACTCGGCGCCGAGCAGCGAGCCGGGCCTGACTGAGACCCAACTCTTGCCTTGAGAACGCGGGAGACCTGCCATGCGCAACACCACCCCAATGATCCCTTGGCTGCTGGTCCTCGCCTCTTGCAGCTCGCCGCCGAAGCCGCCGACCGTCGACGAGTCGCAGAAGCGACCCGTCAACTCCCAGATGGCCGTCGAGCTGCAGGTGTGCAAAAACGACCTGCAGAACACCCGCCTGCTCGCCACGGAGTCCAGCCGGATCGCCGAGACCACTGCGGCCGCGCTGGCGAACCTGGCGGCACGCCAGCAGCTTCTGGCCGCCATGCAGGCCCCGGCCGCTCAGCAGGTCAAGGCCAACAGCGTCTTCACCGTGCGGTTCGAATTCGGCAGCACGCGCGTCGCCATCCCGCCCGAGGTCACGGCGGCACTGGTTGAAGACGCGAAGAACTCGCCGCTGGTCCTGCTGCGCGGGCGCACCGATGGCACCACCGACGCGCCCGCCGAAAGCCGCATCGCCCGCGAGCGGGCGGCGGCGGTGCGTGACTACCTGGGTTGCCGCGGGCGTGGACCCGGCACGCATCCGCGCCACCTACCAGCCCGCCGGCGACCACGTGGCCGACAACGCCAGTGCCGGAGGCCGCGGCCTGAACCGCCGCGTCGAGATCGAGCTGTACCGCGCACTGCCGGTTGCGCTGAGTGCGACGGCCGTCGCCCAGCCCTGAGGTTCCACAACACCCAACGTCGCGAGGTCACCATGGATGCAGACAACACCCCCGTCCGCCGGCTGCGCCCGTCCAGGGCGGCACCGTCGAGCCCGCCAACCGGGCGCCGGTGGCCATCGCGAAGTTCCAGACGCCGGAGCCGGAACCCGGCGAACGCTACGAGCTGCGAGACCCGTTTGCAGAGGCGACCTACCGGGCGAACACGTTCCGCGAGATGGTCGCCAAAGCCGATCAGCTGGGCAGCACGCGCTTCGTCGCCGTGGCCGAGGACGGCAAGCGCACGCCGATCCAGAAGGTCGACGGCGCGTGGCAACGCGGTGAGCAGCGTCCGGCGCCGCCCGAGCGCCCGTTGGACCCGGTTCCGGCTCGCGACGAGGTGCCTGAGGCGGCGAGCACCGCCCCAACACCCGGCCCCAGCAAGGCCACGGCGCAACCGGAACAGATCGATGCCAAGGCCGTCGCGAAGATCGACGCCCAGGCCGAACGCGCGGCGCTCGTGGCGCGCCTCGAAGCCGCGCTGATGGAACGCTACATCATCAAGCGCGCACCGGTGACGATGGGCGACGTGACCATCGGCCGCACCGAGTACCGCTTCCGCGGCGACACCTCGCGCGTGGCCTTCACCGAGTCGACCTTCCGCCGGCCACCGACACCAACAGCCCCTCGGTCGCCCGCTCGATGGTCGACGTGGCCGAGGCACGCAACTGGAAGGCGCTGCGCGTCTCGGGCAACGGGGATTTCAAGCGCATGGTCTGGCTCGAGGCCTCGGTGCGCGGCGTGAAGACCCTGGGCTACGAGCCGAACCCCGGTGACCTGGAAGTGCTCAAGCGCGAGCGCGAGGCGCGCCAGATCAATCGCATCGAGCCGGCCTGGGATGCGAGCAGCGGCGCTGCGGCAGCGCCAGCCGAGAAGGCATCCGCCCGCGGCGGCGGCGGCCGCAAGGCCGTGCTCGCCGCCATCGAGGCGGTGCTCGTCGCCAAGAAGGTGCCGGAGAAGCAGCGTGCCGCCGTGATGGCCGCCGCGACCGAGAAGCTGGCCCAGCGCATCCGCGACGGCCGGTGCCCAAGGTGAAGGTCTACGACAAGGCGGCACCGTCGCAGCGCCCGGTCGTCGTCCCGACGCCCGAGATGCAGCGTTCGCGCGACCGCGCCGCGCCGGCACCTGTGCGGTGAGGCCACGCCTGTGGAGACTTCGGCCCAGGGCATCACGGCACCGGCTGCGGTCTACGAGATCGCCGGCCGGCGCGTGGAGGTCGGGGCGCGAGGGTTCGCAGATGCCGTCGCCGACGCCCATGCCGCCCACCAACGCCCCCGCTGCATGTGCCCTGGTCGAAGGCGTCGAGATGTACGTGGCGCGCTTGGGCGATGGCTACATCGTCAAGCGCATGCCCGACACGGGCAGCCATCACGCTCCCGACTGCCCGTCGTACGAGCCGCCGGCGGAGTTCTCCGGTCTGGGGCAGGTGCTGGGCAGCGCGATCACCGAAGACCCGGCCACCGGCGAGACGACCCTCAGGCTGGACTTCCCGCTGACCAAGATGCCCGGCCGATCGGTCACGCCGCCGGCCGGCGGCAATAGTGACAGCGTATCTTCCACTGGGAACAAGCTCTCGTTGCGGGGCCTGCTGCACTATCTCTGGGACCAGCCCAGCTGACGCGCTGGCATCCCGGCTTCGCCGGCAAGCGGACCTGGGCCACGGTGCGAAGGCATTTGCTTCAGGCTGCGGAGCACATGCTCGCGCGCGGCGACGCGCTGCGCGACCGGCTCTATGTGCCGGAGCCGTTCTCCATCGCCGAGCGAGAGGCGATCAACGCGCGGCGTCTGGCGCAGTGGCAGCACGCGGTCGGCGTACCCGGGAAGGCGCAACACCTGATGCTGCTGATCGGCGAGGTCAAGGAGATCATGCCCGCGCGCTACGGCTTCAAGGCGGTCGTCAAGCACATGCCCGACCAGGCCTTCGCCATCGACGAGCAGCTGTACCGGCGACTCGGGCGGCGCTTCGAGCTGGAGCTGGCGCTGTGGGGCGCCAGCGACGACATCCACATGGTGATGATGGCGACATTCGGCGTGGGCCGTGCCGGCGTTCCGGCGATCCAGGAGCTGTGCCTGATGCCCGTGACGCGCCAGTGGCTCCCGGTTGCCGACGGGTTCGAGAAGCAGCTTCTCGATCGCCTCGTCGGCGAGACCCGTTGCTTTGTGAAGGGACTGCACTACAACCTCGGCCGGGGCAACCGGATCGCGAGCGTCGTGCTCACCGACTGCGAAGGGTCGCCGCCGATGCTGTTCATAGTGCCAACTAATGCCGACGAGTCCTCGCCGGGCCCAGAGACTAACGCCGCTGGTGACACCCCGGTCTGGACGTGGCGTCGGTCCGGTGAGCCGATGCCTGCTTTCCCGCGCCCGTGCACCCAGTCGCCCTGCACGGCGCCCACTCGGTCAGAGCGAGCTTTCCAGACAGCCCTCGCAGGGTGACCATAGAATGCATTACTCGCATATAAGTAGTGCACTTTGCTACCATGCCCGCATGCCTGCCCAAAGCCATGCCGCCAAGCTGCTGCACCTCGCCGCAAGGCAGCCCGCCGTATCGGCGCGCGAGCTGTCCGCGGCGGGCATCCCTGCGCGCACGGTCTCCCGCATGGCGGCGCGTGGCCAGGTGCGTCGCGTGGGCCGCGGCCTCTATACCGGCGCTGAAGGATCGCCAAGCGCCCACCAGTCCGCGATCGAGGTGACCCGGCAGGCACCGAAGGCCGTCGTATGCCTGCTCTCGGCCCTGGAGATCCACGGCATTGGCGCGCAGGCCCCCTTCGAGGTCTGGATCGCACTGCCGGCCGGTACCCACGCCCCGAAGGGCACCCAGGCCGCGCTGCGCGTCACCCGCCTGTCGGGTGCGGCCTTCACAGAGGGCGTTGAGACCGTCGTGCTCGACGGCGCACCGGTCCGCGTCTACAGCCTCGCCAAGACCATCACAGACTGCTTCAAGCTGCGCAGCAAGGTGGGCCTTGACGTGGCGCTCGAGGCCCTGCGCGAAGCCCGGCAGCAGCGAAAGGTGACGTCGGATGACCTGTCGCGCTACGCCAAGGTCAACCGCATGACCAACGTGATGCGGCCATACCTCGAGGCGATGACGGGATGAGTGCGGGCTGCCGGGCAAGGGCTTCGAGCAGAGTTTATCGTGATACTGGATGTATATCCAGTATAGTGCAACTGACACCGGATCCGGAGAGTCCGGGGTTGCATCTGCACCGACGTGGTGTAATGTGGTGCACCCTCCAGCACCGGTCCGCACCATGGCACTCGCAGCGAAGCAACAGCACCCTCCGGCACGGGAAGGAACCCGCGCGTCAGTGACCTTTCCGGGCGAGATTTACGCCGAGCTGGAACGGATCGCCGAAGAGAAGAAAGTTTCGGTCGCGTGGGTGGTGCGCGACGCCGTCGAGAAGTACGTCGAAGCGCAGTACCCGCTCTTCCGCCGCCAGCAGTGAGCGCGGCGCCATGCAGAACATCAACAACATCCGCCACATGACCAGCCCGTCAACTCAGGAAGGTGCCACGCTGTGAGCAGGAACAACCGCGCCATCCGCCAGAAGATCGCCCGCCTGCTGGCTGGCGGCAAACCCCGCGTGCTCGATCTGTTCGCCGGCTGCGGCGGGATCTCGCTCGGGTTCTCCGCGGCCGGATTCACCATCGCCGGCGCCGTCGAGTTCGACCCCGACGCTGCGGCGTCCCACGGCCGCAATTTCCACGGCGGCGATGCCGCTCATTCACAGGCCCGCGACATCACGCAGACCAGCCCGGACCGGCTGGCGGCCGAACTGCAGGCCGGCCCGACCGCCGACGCGTTCGACGTGCTCGTCGGCGGCCCGCCCCTGCCGTGCCTTTGCCCGGGTCGGTCGGCCGAAGCTGCGCGAAGTGGACAACCATGCGGAGGCCTTCAAGCACGATCCGCGCGCCCAGCTCTACATCGACTATCTGCGCTACGTCGAAGCGTTCGCGCCGCTGGCCGTTGTGGTGGAGAACGTGCCCGACGTGCTGAACCATGGCGGCCAGAACATCGCCGAAGAGATTGCCGAAGTTCTGGAGAGCAAGGGCTACGTCTGCCGCTACACGCTGCTCAACGCCGCTTTCTATGGCGTGCCGCAGATGCGCGAGCGCATGATCCTGATCGCGTATCGACGCGAGATCGCCGACAAGGTGACCTTCCCGGAGCCGACACACTTCATCGATCTGCCGCCGGGCTATGAAGGCACGCGCTCGGTCGCGCTCAAGTTCCTGGACAGCGAGATCGCCGACGATGCACACCGCTACGTCAACGCGCCGAAGGCCGCGCGTTCTCTTCCGCCGGCAGTGACGGCGGAAGATGCGCTGGGCGACCTGCCAGCCATCGATGCGCGGAAGCTGCTGAAGAGCGGCGAGCTGCGCCGCGGCGCGCGGCGCTTCGATGCACCCATGCCCTATGGCAAAGCACCGCACACAGCCTATGCCAGGCTGATGCGCACATGGCCGGGGTTCGAGGCGCCCGATGCGCTGACGGACCACGTCATCCGCTACCTGCCGCGTGACTACCCGCTCTTCGCGCGCATGAATCCCGGCGACCAGTATCCGCAGGCCTATGAGCATGCGATGGAAATGTTCGAGCAGCATCTGGAGCTGCTGGCGAAACAGGGTGTGAAGGTCAAACCTGGCTCGCAGCAGTACGAGGACATTAAGGCTTCCATCGTGCCGCCCTACGACGTGGGTAAGTTTCCGAACAAGTGGCGCAAGATGTGGCGCGACCAGCCGGCGCGCACGCTGATGGCGCACCTCGGCAAGGACAGCTACAGCCACATTCACTACGACAGCCGGCAGGCCCGCACGATTTCAGTCCGCGAGGCGGCGCGCCTGCACTCGTTTCCCGACGGCTTCGCCTTCTGCGGCACGATGAACCCCGCCTTCCGGCAGATCGGCAATGCCGTTCCGCCGCTGCTTGCAAAGGCCGTTGCCACCCAGATCATGAAGACACTGAGACAGACAGAACAGGAGGCGGCGGATGAACCTCAAAGAGCGGCAGCGGCAGTTTCTTGACGCGGTTCAGAAGCACTTCGGCACATCGAAGGCGGTCCGGCCCAACGAACTCTTCGGCGTTTCGAACAGCGCCAAGATCATCGAAGGTGGCATGCTGCTGGGCGTCGTCAATCTGAACGCGGCGCGCGAGGACGCGGAAGCCTTCATCTTCGCCTGCGTGATGCGCTTCCCACCGGAAGACGAGGTCTACTTCGCGGTGCTGGTCCGCAAGGACAAGACCAAGTTCCTCGAGCGTCTTGCCGAGATGAAGAAGCTCGGCGCCGCGGCGAAGGCGGCAGGCGAAGAGGCCGCCGCAGCGGAAGGCGCGGAGGAAGAGTTCGGTGAGGAATCCGGCGTCCCCATCAAGTACAGCGCGCGCAACAACCTTGTTCGCATCTACACGGCTGGTGATGGCCTGCTGTGGCTGCGCAATGCGGGCTTCTGGAACAGTCTCGACTTCGACCGTGCGCCCTTCGGTCCGTCAACGGAGCCTGATCAGGTCGTCGTGGCGCTCCACCCGCCGACGGCTTCAGCACGGCGCAGCCTGCTGGCGCGCGAGTTCATTGGCTGGCTGGGCAGCCAGGTTGGTGCTGCGAAGATTCACGAGCTGCCGGTCTGGAAGGACGCCGCGACGCTGGAACCGGCGATGCGGCGCATGCCGTCCACGCTGGCCGTGGCCGATATCGAAGAGGCCGTCGCCGCGCTCGGCGGGCACTATCCGAACGGCGAGGTGCGGCGCTTCCATGCCGCGCTGAACTTCCTGCCGCACAAGCACTTCGTGATCCTCTCGGGCCTGTCGGGCACCGGCAAGACCCAGCTGGCACTGAAGTACGCGCGCGCCGTCCACGGCCTCACGAACGAGGCGGCAGATCCCCTGCTGTTCGTCTGTCCCGTCCGCCCCGAATGGACCGATCCGACGGGCCTGACGGGCTACAACGACGTGCTCACGAACCGCTACGTCGTGCCGACCTTCCTGGAAGCGGTGCTGGTGGCAACGGCGCACCGTGACTCGCCGGTCTTCGTCGTGCTTGACGAGCTGAACCTCGCGCGCGTCGAGTACTACCTGTCCGACGTGCTCTCCTGCCTCGAAACCGGCAGCGCCCTGCAGCTGCATTCCAACGGCGTGCCGCTCGAAGGCACGACGGGGACCAGCATCCGTGCCGAACTGCCGCTGCCGGCGAACCTGTTCATCATCGGCACCATCAACATCGACGAATCCACCAACCCGGTCAGCGACAAGGTGCTGGACCGCGCGTCGGTGATCGACATGTCGGCCGTCGATGTGCTGGCTACCTAACCTCGCTGGAGACGCGCTTCACGGAACTGAAGGGCGCGGTCGCAACGGCCGGACCAAAGCTGACAGAAGTCCACGGCCTGATGCAGGCGCACGGTCTGGGTTTTGGCTATCGCGTGATCGAGGAGTGCGTGCGCTATCACGCCTTCGACGCGCAGCATCTCAAGACCGCGGCCAGCGACGTGACCGACCAGCTGCTGGTGCAGAAGGTGCTGGTCAAGCTTCGCGGCGCCGAGCGTCAGCGTTCGCTGCTCACCGGCCTCGACAAGGCCTGCGCAGGCATGCCCCTGTCGCAGGCGGTACTGCGCCGCCTGCTGGCCGACCTCGACGAATTCGGCTCCTTCCAGGCGATGCGGTGAACCGTGACGGCACTCTTCATCCAGGCGGAAGGGGGCGGCCCTGCATGGCAGGTCTGGCCGATGCCGGATGCGGTGCCGCCGGGCGCGGTGCGGGAAGGGGCGTCTTACCTTTTTGAGCTGCGCGACAGCGACGACGCGCTCGCCGCTGATCTGCTCATTGACGATGTGCCGGCGGAAGCCCTGCGCTCCCGCCAGCCGCGTGTTGCCCGCTGGCGCTGGCAGCTGGTTTTCATGCCGGCATGGTCGAAGCCGTGCTGCGCGTGCCCGGGACGGGGACGCGGCGCTTTGAAATCACGACCGATCCCGATCTGCGGAAGCTGACCCGCGACGATTTCGACGCGATGGTGCGCGAGCTGCTGGAAGACACCTTCGCGCTGTTCTCGCTGAGCGCCTTCCGCAAGGGCATCGCGCGGCAGCCCGGCAACCGGCCGCCGCCGCTGGCCCGCCTGGAGTTCCTGCGCTCCCGCGCCAACGAGATTGCCGAAACCGTTGCCGCGATTAGCCGGGCGCCGCGGCACTTTTTGCGCGCCGAGGACGTGACCGTGCCGGCGCATCGCGCGGCGCGGGCGACGGGGCCGGAGATCATCAAGTCCTTCCGCTCGGGCGCGATCCGTCACGAGACCGTCAGCCCGTCGCGTTTGCCGGCAGCGCTGGGCGGGCGGCTGCCGGCACAGATCACGCTGCGTCAGCGCCGCAACAGCGTGGACATCCCCGAGCACCGGCAGATGAAGGCCTGCCTGCAGTCCTGGTCGGCCTGGCTGGGCAGCGTGGCCGACGTGCTGGCCCGCATGGGCGCGACAGACGATCCCGAAATCACCACCACGGCCGGCGCGTGGGCCGTCAGGACACGGCAGGTCGGGCGGCATCTGGCAAACGCCGCGACCATGCCGTTCCTGGCGGATGTGGGCGAGGGGATGCCGCAGCTGCACATGTCGGCCCTGTTCCGCCGTGATCCCGCCTACCGGCGTTTCTACCGGTTGTGGCAGGACATGAATCTCGGTCTGGCCGCCCTGTTCGGTGACTTCCTGAACATGCCGCTGGCGCGGACCTACGAGCTGTATGAGCTGTGGTGCTTCCTGCGCCTGCTGCGCGCGGCGGCCGAAGAGTACGGGCCCGCGGGCGTGGACCTGAGCAGCCTTTTCAGTGGCGACGCTGCGGGCGGCGTGACCCTGGCGGCCGGCGCCGTCACGGTGCCCGTCGGAGGCGGCAACGTGCTGTGCTTCCAGCGGCAATATCGCGAGTACTGGATCGAGCCAGACGGCCAGGGCAGCTTCAGCCGGACCATGGTGCCGGACGTGGTGCTGGCCGGCACGGGCCTCGGGTCGCCGGCGCCGCGCCTGATCGTGCTGGACGCGAAGTACCGCATCAATGACGGTCTCAACGACGCCCTGAATTCGATCCATACCTACCGCGACGCGCTCGTGCGTGAAGCGGGCGGCGCTACCGAAGGCATCGTCACCGCGGCCTATCTGCTCACGCCGCATGTGCCGGACCGGCTGCGGATTTCAGGGCGACGCCGGTTCCCGGACGCCTGTTCCATCCGCAGTACCGCGAGAAGTTCCGCTTCGGTGCCGTGACGCTGCGGCCCGGCATGAGCCTAGCCGAGCTGCGCGAGTGTCTGAGGACAATCGTCGCCGACGCCACGGGATCAGCATGACCGACGTGCTCACTGCTGAGCAGCGCCAGCTCAACATGAGCCGCATCCGCGGGCGCGACACCAGGCCCGAGATGCTGGTGCGGCAGGGTCTGCATGCGCGCGGCCTGCGCTACCGGCTGCACGACCGGAAGCTGCCCGGCCGCCCTGACCTTGTGTTTCCACGCCACGGTGCCGTGCTTTTCGTTCATGGCTGCTTCTGGCATGCCCATGGCTGTGCCCTCTCAAAGCTGCCGGCGACGCGCCAGGACTTCTGGAAGCAGAAGCTCGAAGGCAACGCGGCGCGCGACCGCCGGGCCATTGACGCGCTGCAGGCTGCAGGCTGGCGCGTCCTGGTGATCTGGGAGTGCGCTCTCAGAGGCCCTGCAAGATTGAGCGGGAGGTAGCACTGGACCGCGCGCAGCGGTTCATCACGGGACGGGTGCGGGACCATCTGGAGATTGCCGGAGCGTCTGGCAGCAGCGGGAGCAAGGCAGCTTGAAAACTCTGACGATTGATCTCGAACACTGCTACGGCATCCGCAGGCTGACGGCGACGTTTGACTTCTCGAAGACCAGCGCCATCGCCATCTACGCCCCGAACGGCTCGATGAAGACATCACTGGCGCAGACGTTCCAGGACATTGCCGGCGGCACGGCTTCGAAGGATCGCATCTTTCCGGCGCGCGTCTGCAAGCGGAACGTCAAGGACGAGACCGGCGCCGAATTGCTGAAGGACAGCGTCCTCGTGGTCCGGCCTTACGAAGAGGCAATGGGTCACACGGCGAAGACCTCGACGCTGCTGGTAAACCCGGCGCTGCGGCAGGAGTACGAGAAGCTGCACGCCGACATTGATGCGGCGAAGGCTGCGCTGCTCAAGGCGCTGCGGGAACAGTCCGGTTCCAAGCGCGACATCGAGAAAGAGTTCTCCCTGGCCTTCACGGCCAACGACAACAAGTTCTATATCGCCCTGAACCGTATCAAGGATGAAGTGGCAAACAGGCCCGATGCGCCGCTGAAGGATGTGCCCTACGACCTGATCTTCGATGAGAAGGTGCAGAGCTTCCTGGACACCAAGGACTTCAAGACCGCCATCGACGGCTTCATCAAGAAGTACAACGAGCTGCTGGCCGCCTCCACCTACTTCAAGAAGGGCGTCTTCAACTACTACAACGCGGCGCAGATAGCGAAGCAGCTTGCCGACAACGGCTTCTTCGCTGCCAAGCACTCCGTCAACCTCAACGCCGGTGAGAAAAAGGAAATCACGACGCAAAAGGAGCTGGAGGACCTGATCGCCAAGGAGAAAGAGGCGATCTCGAACGACAAGGACCTGCGCAAGAAGTTCGCCGAGATCGAGAAGCTGATCCAGAAGAACGTCACCGTGCGCGACTTCGAGGCCTACCTTCTCAACCACGAGGAGCTGTTGGCAAAGTTCGCCAACATGGCCGACTTCCGGCAGGAGGTCTGGAAGGCCTACATCGATGCGAGGTTCGACCTGTACAAGGCGCTGCTGGATCAGTACCAGGGCGGCCGAAGCGCGCCGTAAGGAAATCGAGGAGCAGGCGAAGAAGGAGCGGACCCAGTGGGAGGATGTCATCGAAATCTTCAACGAGCGCTTCTTCGTGCCGTTCAAGCTGGAGGCGTCCAACCGCGTGGACGTGATCCTGGGCCAGCAGGAAATGCTGAGCCTTGACTTCATCTTCACCGATGGAACCGAGCAGGCGCCGGTTGACCGTGCTTCACTGCTGCAGGCTTTGAGCACCGGGGAGAAGAAGGCCCTCTATGTGCTGAACATCCTGTTCGAGATCGAGGCGCGGAAGAAGGCCGGCCAGGACACGCTCATCATCGTGGACGACATCGCGGACTCGTTCGACTACAAGAACAAGTACGCGATCATCCAGTACCTGATGGACATCTCGGAAAGCGCGCACTTCAAGCAGATCCTGCTGACCCACAACTTCGACTTCTACCGCACGGTCGAGAGCCGCTTCGTCGGCTACAGCAACTGCCTGATGACTTCGAAGACCAGCACCGGTGTGGCGCTGGAGCCGGCTGCCGGCATCAAGAACGTCTTCACGAAAGACTGGAAGGGCGCGTTCTTCAAGGACCCGATGAAGAAGATCGCCTCGATCTCCTTCATCCGCAATCTGATCGAATACACGCGCGGCGAGACTGACCCGGAGTTCATCAAGCTCACCTCGCTGCTGCACTGGAAGGCGGACTCCCCGGCATCACCGTCGCCGACCTGGACGCGATCTACAACGGCCTCTTCGGCACGAAGGAAAGCTCGGCCGACGGCCAGAAGCCCGTTGTCAGTTTGATCGCGGACGAAGCGGCGAAGTGCCTGAAGGCTCCCGAAGGCATCAACTTCGCCAACAAGGTCGTGCTCGCCATAGCGACGCGCCCGGCCGCGGAGCGGCTCATGGTGGGCAAGATTGCCGACCCTGCTTTCGTTGCCGGCATCAAGGCCAACCAGACCGCAGTGCTGTTGAAGAAGTTTCAGACGCAGTTCGCGGGCGATACCGCGTCGATTGGGGTTCTGCAGCGTGTGGCGCTCATGACGCCGGAGAACATTCACTTGAATTCGTTCATGTACGAGCCGATCCTCGATATGTCAGATGGACACCTGCGCAAGCTATACGGCGAAGTGATGGCACTCGCTTAGCGGAAGGTCGGGAGGGACTTTGTTCGGGCTAATTGACAGGAGCAAGGGATATCTGTTCTCCAGCCGCGAATTGCGCGAGATCATCGCGTCGAACATTCAAGCGGCCCGCCAAGAAGTTGAGCAGTTGGATGCAAACCGTCTGCTGAACACCGCGCCGGCAGACTGGTGAAGTACCTCGTCGGCAAGTACGAGCTGACCGCTCCAACATTAAAGCGCGAGGCGTGGTCGGCCGCGGAGCAGGAAGTCCAGATCGATGTACGCCATGACCAGATGCGCCATGTCATGGACCGCAGCCGTCCGGCATTAATCCCCGGGCAGCGTATCGACATCGAAGTGCCCGTCGAAGGAGATACCGAGCTGCTTTACGCGCAGGCCAGCACGATGTCGAGCGCCGCGCCCCGTGCGGTGATCCGTGGTTCGTCGATCTTCCTGACGTTCGAGATCCCCACGACAGCGGTCAGACGGACATCCGCCAGCGTGCCGACCGTATCCTAGACGAGATTGAACAGCATCTGGGCTGGATCAGAAGCGACCTCAGCGGCTTCAATGACCGCTGGCCCGGGAATGCGACGCGGCGATCACCGCACGCCGCAAACGCATTCTGGACAATCAGGGACGGGCCTCCGCACTTGGCATTCCGCTGAAGGCCAGAGCCGATGCGCCGAAAACCTACGTGCTGCCTCAGGTGCGCCGAAAGCTGGTGCCAGGCCTGCCGCCAGCAACCAGCGCGGCCTTCACACCAGAACCAGCGCTCGACACGGCGAACTACGAGCACATCCTGTCGGTGCTGCAGAACATGGCGCATGTCATGGAGCGCAGCCCTACCGCGTTCGCGCAGATGGGAGAGGAGGACCTGCGCCAGCACTTCCTCGTGCAGCTGAACGGTCAGTTCGAGGGTGCGGCCACAGCCGAGACCTTCAACGTCAGCGGTAAGACAGACATTCTGCTGCGCGCGAACGGTCGCAACGTCTTCATCGCGGAGTGCAAGTTCTGGAAGGGTCCCAAGCACTACCGGGAGACCATCGACCAGCTGCTCGGCTACACGGCGGCGCGATGCCAAGACCGCGATCATCGTCTTCAACCGCGGGACCGCACTTTCAACTGTGCTCGCTGGCATCAAGGCGGAAACCGAGGCACATACAAACTGCAAGCGCGCCGTCGCGTGGTCGTCCGAGACCGGCCTGCGCTATGTGTTCCATCACCCCAATGACCCCAACCGGGAATTCACCTTGAGCATCCTCGTTTTCGATGTCCCAAGCGCAAGCGATGGACATCCATGACAAACTTGAACCTGCCAGGAGTGGAGCCGACCACTGATCGCGTGCTGGAGCTGCTTGCGCAGGCCAAGCAACTGGCGCGTGAGTACCGGGCGCTGACCGGCAAGCCACTCGGCGTGACCGGAGAAGTTGCGGAGTTCGAAGCGGCGCGGCTGCTGGAGCTGGAACTGACACCAGCCCGCCACGCCGGATATGACGCCATACGGCCAGGAGACGGTTGTCGACTGCAGATCAAGGGCCGCTGTGTTCTGCCTGGGGCGAGGGCAGGCCAGCGCATCGGCTCAATCGATATCGACAAGGACTTTGACGCCGTTCTGTTGGTTCTTCTCGATGAGGCCTTCGATGCCACTGACATCTACGAAGCAGATCGTCACGCCGTTATCGCGGCGCTGACCGCTCTCGGGTCAAAGTCGCGTAACGTACGCGGCGCCCTCGGCATTGCAAAGTTCAGGTCCATCGGTCGCCGTTGCTGGAGTCGGCCGACGCCGGCGTAACACGCCCGGTCGATACTTAAAGCGCCGCGAATGGCCGTCCCAACATCGGAACGGCGTCTGGCTCACTTGACGATCCGGAGATGCGCGGCGGCTGGCGGCTGCGGTGTGATGCTCAACCCATACAGCGCGTTCAGCTCACTCGGCTGCAGGTGCAGCATCCCGGCAGTCGGAGATCGAATAGCCCAACTGCCGGATGTGCGCTTCCATCAGATCGGGTAGCACCGTCGCCGGCTCGGGCGGAAAATCCAGCTCGGGCGGCTCGCCCTGCCTGATCTTGGCGATGCTGAATTGCTGCCACAGGTAGCGCTCCTGGTTGTAGGCCAGCAGCCCCAGCGACCGCGCGCGCATCAGCAGTGAGGCCATGGACACGCGCCATACCGGCTTGAGTTCGGCCAGCAGGCGCAGGTCAATGCGGCGTGCGTAGTACGGTTTGATGTCCTGGGTCGGCATGAGGAAGAAGCTGGCAAACTCGTTCGCCTGCTCTTCCATCTGCTGGGTTGGCTGGGTGCGGTGCATGACCGGGTGCCCGAGTTCGTGCGCCAGCGTAAAGCGCATGCGGTCGGCCGGCTGATTGACGTTCAGCACGATCAGCGGCGGCAATCCCGGCGCCGAGAACGTCACCCCGTCCACGGCCGAGCCGGCCATGTCGGAGTGCACGACGACGATGCCGGCCGCTTCGAGCAAGCGCGTCAGGTTCTGCACCGGCCCTGCCGGCATCTGCCATTGCGCGCGCCAGGGCCGCGATGCGCTCCACGCTCTCGAACTCGTCAACGGGCAAGGCCGGAATGGGATACGTCGCCTCGATCTCCACGGCGCGCAGCAGCCGGCGCATGTGCATCAGGCGCAGGTTCAGCTCGGCCACGATCTGATCCATCTCGCGCGCGCTGACGGCCGCCTTCTTGCGCCACATGGGGTGGACGCTGACCGGCGCACCAAGGACCGTATCAGTCTGGATGAAGAACGTGCGCGGCATGTCGAACACTGCCGCAGCCCGGTCGATCAGGTCGCCAGTGAAGCCTGACAGCCTGTTCTCGATGCGCGAGAGCATCGCCCGGCTGACGCCCAGCCGCTGCGCGGCGTCGCCTTGCTGCAGGCCGCGCCATTGCCTTGCGACCCGAAGGAGATCGGGATTGCCCAGATCCGACATGGCTTACTTCTCGCCTGTTTCGTGCTGCTTTCCTTCGTCCACGACGCGGAGCTTGACCCGCGAACCACGGCCACCATCGCCGATGCTGGGCGTCGGCAGCGGAATGACCTGGGCTCCGGTGTCGGGCGCGATCTCGTAATTCCAGAGGCACACGTCGCCGTCGCGGGCAGCCACAAGCACCTGCTCGATCCGGGTCTGCAGCCGGTTCAGCACATAGACCACCTCGACCTTGTGCACGTTCGGCAGGCCGGGCAGCTCCTGCTGCTGCTCGACGAAGCCCAGCGTCGCCTGGGTCTGGATGTTCGACCCCAGGCCGTTGTCGTTGGCCTTCTTGAAGCGCAGCGCCACGGTGTCGGCGAAGATGAACTTCACGGTCTCGTCGCGCCGGATCACGCGCACGGCCTTGTCGTCGGCCAGCGCAGTCATGGCACGCTGCACGATGAAGTCATAGACCACGCAGGCACGGCTGCGCGCCGGGAACAGGAGCCGGCCGCCGAGCTGCAGCGCGCGCCAGTCTTCCCAGCCGCCATGGGTGGCGTTGAAGAGGACGGTCTCGTACTTGGCGAGGATGGCGCGCACCGCCGGTTCGTCAGCCATCGTCATCGTGTTGTCCTTTCGTGGCAGGCCGGGTCAGCGCGCCGATTTGCAAATCACGCTAGAATTTTGCATCATTCCATTCAGGCGCGCAAGTGGTTTACCGCCCCTCCACCTGCCGCCAAGGCGGCGAAAGGGCTGACATGACGAAGAAGGACATCCACGTCGGTCCGCACAAGGACGTCTGGGCGACGAAAAAGAAGGCGCCGGGCGCGTCGGCGTGGTCACCGACACCCAGAAGCAGGCGATCAACCGCGCCAAGGAACAAGCCGTGCGCGAAGGTCGAGGTCGTCATCCACGGCCGCGACAACAAGATCAGGGACAGCGACAGCTACGGCCGCGATCCGAATCCGCCGAAGGACAAGAAGCACTGACCGGCGACCTGCGACAAGCGCGTTGACGCCGGATTTCGAATCGGATGCTCGCGATCGACAAAGGACTCTATCGGCTTCCCGCGCCGCGAATGAGCGCACGGTGTGAGCCAACGCCCACGCCCACCACGATCGTTTTCTATGTGCGCGCCAGACGTCACGCAGCCACTTGGTCTGAGTGTCTGAGTTCAGTCTGAAACTGGCTTCGGTTCCAGAGTAGAAGGAAGACCCGCGGACCCTTGCGAGGGTGCCAGTCGCTCGTCTACCTGTGGCCAAATGAATCAGGCTCGCGCGCAATGGGGGAGACCCAGGCTTTGAATGCCTCTTGCGGCAGCGGTGTCACCTTGCTCGCTGCTGATTGAAGTCCATCGCGTTGGACCTCGGCCCCTGCTCAGGCCCAGCCCGGTGCGAAGCTGCTGCACGGCTGATCGGCATGTCCTTGATGAACGCCGCGATGGCACCAGCCAACATGCGGTCCTCCATATCCCCGGACGTGGCCAGCGCCCTGCCCACGTGCATCCAGGCTTCGACGGCCTGCGCTCGCGCCGCCTGCGCAGCGGCCGTGGCCTGGGACCCCGGGCGCGTGGTGCGCAAGCGCCCATCCTGCCGGGCCTTCAGTCGCCACAGGGTCTCGTAGTTCTTGTCGCGCCCGCGGGTCGCCCGGCGGGTCGCCTCGGCTTCGATGCCCTGATCGCGCAGCTTTTCGGCGAATGTCTCGCGCCACCGATGCAGGTCGGCCTTCCGCGGATTCAGGCGCTTGCCATGCCGGGACTCGGCTCGCACGCTTACATGCACGTGCGGGTTGGCTTGGTGAGCGTGCAGCACCATCACGTACTTGTGGTCCGCAAGCTCGGCCTTCGCAAACTCACGCGCTGCACGCTGCACCGCCAGCGGGTCGGTGCCCCTGGGCATCGACAACATGACGTTGTAGGCCTCCCTCCGGTCGCCGATGTCTTCGATGAAGGTGCCGCCGTAGCGCCAGTCTTCCGCCAGCCCGTGCAGCGCTGATTTGCCGCGCGAGATGTCGCCGCGGTCGTCCTCGATGTCGAGGCGGCCGTTCTTGCTGATGTAGCGGAAGTGGGCGGCGATGGCCTTCATGCCACGCCCGCCCCCGTGACCTTCACCATCACTTGCGGCGCCCGACGCACCACGGTGGCCTCGATGCGAGCACGGATGGCAGCGGCCCGCTGATGTGCGCCGAGCCCGCTCAGCTTGGGCTGCGGTCGGGTCTGCACGATCCGATTGCCCGGATAGAAGAGCCGATCGCCCCACTGCAGCAGGACGCCGTCGATGTTCTGACCTTGGGTCATGACCGTCCTCCTGGCTGGGCTGCGCCGCTGCGGCGCTGTTGCATACCCTTGCCCCGGCGGGGCTGCAGGTCGACAAGCGCACGCGTGAGGTGATCGAGGTGTTCGCGCACGTCGATGCTCAACGTGGTCAACATCGGCCGGTACTCCTCGGCAGGACGGAAGGCACCTTGCCGCAACAGCGACACCAGGTGGCTCAGGTTGCGGCTGAACGTCGACAGATCGGCACACGCCGCGATCAGCGCCCCGACGGTCTCGGCGCGGTCGCTGGCCGGCATTGGTACCGGTTGCCCCGCCAGCAAGTCAGCGACGAAGTCGCCCGGAGGCTGCCCCGCCAGACGGGCAGCAGCCAGAACCGCAGATGCGTCGGCGCGGGACATGCGGAGCGTGAGCCGCACGCGGCTCACGTCGTGCGCTTTGAGGCGAGGCGGCCTGGCCTCTCTGACTGGCTCAGGAGGGCCGCCCAGAGCCTCTGCAAGCGTCGCCCGAACCCACCCTGAGGGCGACGTACCGGCCAGCCGTGCGCGCTCAACCAGCGCGGCTTTCAGACCATGCAGATCGACGCTGAGTCGATTACGTGACGAGGGTGCCATACCCGAGCCTCCTGACATGCGGAGCGTGTCAGACAACGGCGCCACCGCGCCTATCTCTGCACTCACCTACGCATTCAGTATTGGCTCGGATCGAGGCTTCAATGCCGATGATTCCGAAGCCAGAATCATCGCGGGCCGTGCGAAGCGAAGGCCCCGTGTCAATCGGATTGACAAGTCGAAGAGCGAAGCAAGGCCAGGCGCTCGTGCCGGCCGCGAGCCCTTGGGGAAGGATGGGCGACAGGTGCGCGGCCGATGTTGTCAATCGGATTGACAACTCGGATCGGGCCGGGCGGCCCCGTCAGTGCCAGCCGCGCATCACTCGTGGGTCTTGGGCAGCTTCGACAGACGGTCGCGCGCGTCGTCCAGCTTGCTCTGCAAGCCGGCGACAACATCATCGGCATCGATGTAGGCACCCGTGCGCTTGGCCTCGTCTCGCGAGCGCAGGCCACGGGCAATGAAGTCTGCCTGGAGACATCGGCGCTCGACACCGGCGCGCACAGCGGCCTCGACGAACTCCGCGAGGCTCTCGCCGTCGGCGAGCACCGCTTCGATCTCGGTCAGGAACTCTGGCTCGACAGGAACGGACGGAATGCAGGCGCTCTTCATGGCTACAAGGTATCGCAGCTGCGCCACATGGTCCAGCCAGGAATCGACACGGCGGACCATGCCGATCTTGTCAATCCGATTGACAATATCGGCACCCACGCGTCACCCACCGACGAAGCCCAGCAGCTTCAGCGAGGCCACGGGAGCTAGCCGTCGGGGGCCGCCCGTCAACGGGCGCACGTACATGCAGCCAGCGTGGTCGGGGACCACCGACACCACCAGCTGGTAGTCATGGCCCTCGAACTCCACGTGGACGCGTTGATCGGACCTGATGGGAGCATCGGAGGATACCGGGCGGGTAGAGACGCCGCGAGGCTCAGCCGGTGATGTCTGGTCCCTCGGCGATGTCTGCGTGGCTGCATGTACCCCTGAATCGTCGTCGGCCGCGTCGGTTGCGCCGGTCGGCGGTGCGGCGGTGCCAGCAGGCGCCAGCACGGGTGCCGTGCGGCGTTCCAGCTTTGCACGAAACTCCGCCAGCCGGTCTCGGGTGATCGTGGTTTGCTGAGCGGCCCAGGCCTCCACCGCGTCGCCATGCTCGCCATGCAGGCGCCGCAGGTCATAGAGCTCGTTGGTGCCTCGGCACCTGCCCTCGCGGTAGGCCTGCAGCAGCCAGTCCGGCGGCTCGATCAGTGCGGTGGCCAGGGTCACCCACTGGCGGCTCTTGCCGAGCCGCTTGGCGATCTCGGCACGGTTGTCGCCCAGCGCGATTCGCTTCTGGACGAACAGCGCCAGCTCGAGCGGCCGGAGGCCTTCGCGCTGCTCGTTCTCGATCACCTGGTCGTAGCTGTCGGCCGTGGTGTCGATGAAGGCTGGGATCTCAGCCATGCCGGCCATCTTCGACGCACGCAGCCGACGCGCACCGAAGTTGAGCATCCAGCGCCCCGGCGCCTGCAGGTTCGGTCGGACCGAGATGGGCTGTCGCACGCCACGGCTGCGGATCGTCTCGGCAGGTCTTCGAGGCGGTTGTCTTCGAACTCGCGGCGCGGCTGTTCCGGATCCTCGTCGATCGACTCCACGGGCAACATCAGCGGCTGGCCGGTGTTCTCCAACGTCGGCGCGTCCAGCGCCGCCAAGTCGTCAAGCTGCAGCGGCATGGTTCGCCTCCGAGGACTTGGCCGGGGCCATCACGATGTCGCCGATCCGTTGCAGGCTGGGCTCGATCTCGCGCCGGGCATCACGCGCCGCAGTCTTCTTCATTTCCCAGAGCACGGCGCCTTCGGCCTGAGCTTCTGCGATACAAGAGCGACGGGGCATCGAAGCGAAGTCACCAGGTCCGTCGCCGATGCGGATCATCAGCGGGTGGTACTGCTGGACGACCTGCAGGAAGTTCGCCTTCTGGAACGGTGTCGGCTCGACCAGTGTCGGCAGCAGACCGATCAGCACAAGCTTGGAGTTCAGCACCGCCTTGATCTTGCGGAGGCCAACCCGCTCGTGGTTGAGCAGGCCTCTGACGCCGTCCATCGCCTCCTGGTTGAGCTGGATCGGCGAGAGCACGAAGTCGGCCGAGGCCAGCGCTGCGATCACGCGGATGTCGGGGTTCGGATTGGTGTCGACCACGCACACATCGAACGCGCCATCCACGGCGGCAAGAAAACTGCGGAAGTTGCGGGCAAACGGAGTGTGCAGGGCCGGCTGCCGCTCCAGCCCAAGCAGCGCCCGGTCACCCGGCACCAGCACGAAGGGCCGGGCCGGCAGTGCTGGCGCGGTGTCGGTCATCAGCGCATCGGCCGCAAAGGCCGCGGGCGCAGCCCGGCCAGACAGGCGCAGCGGCTTGGTGAAGTTGCCCTGGTGGTCCAGGTCGATGGCCAGCACGCGCTGGCCGCGGTGGGCCGGTGGTGGGCGAGTAGCGTGGCGACGGCGCTCTTGCCGACACCGCCCTTCTGGTTGCACAGCACCAGTGTCTTCATCGGGATACCTCCTGCCCATGTGTTCAAGAATGCAGGCACGAGGCACCGGCCCGCGAGGTGGGCGCGCGGTTGCGGCAGCTGGTGTTTGGTCTGCCCGGCAGCCGGCCCTCGATGGGCCGATGCCGGGCCACGCGAGCCGGCCGACGCGAAGTGGAGGCCGGCGAGCGCGCGTCTTGGAAGTCACGCACCGACGCGAACGCGCCAGGCCCATGGTCGGGCCACTACTGGGCAGCGGCAGCGATGAATCTCAGCGAAGAATCATCGGTGTCATGGCAGCGCTGAATCAGTCGCCTTCAGGCCAGCGCAGGCCCCAGCGCTCGATGACGGCACGCACGCGGGCGTCACCTTCGGGGATCAGCGTGTGCAGGTCGGCACGGCCCCAGCGCAGCGCATCCAGGCAGCACAGCATGTCGTTGCTGATGGCGATGTCGACGGCACGCAGTTCGAACAGGTCGAGCTGGAAGGCTTGGCCGTTGTACGTGGCGGCCAGGAAGCGCGCGATGCGCGGGATCTGACCGGAGTCTCGCGTCTCGGCCAGCGTCAACAGTCGCGCGAAGGCCTGGGCGCCGGCCTGCGTTGCTTGGAGCGACAGCACATCGCAGGCGGCGATCTCGGCATCGATGGCGTTCTGGACCACGTAAGGCTCCTCGGGTGCGTGCGGGACAGCCGGCCCGATGGTCGGGCCGGCCGGCGGCGTCGGAGGCGATGACTTTCGAGGGAAAGTCATCGCGCACCGATCAACCCTTCAACTTGCGCATCTCCTCGGCCAGCATCCACAGCGCGCGGTTCAGGCTCACGCCGCGGTCGATGCTGCCGACCGGCCGGGTCTGCAGCCGGCGCCCCTGGGCGCTGCGGCCGGGCTGGCCACCGCGGATCACGTTCTCCTGCACGCGCTGGAACGTCGTCCACAGGCTGTGCCCGATGTCCTCGGGCCGGCGCGCCTCGATCAGCTGCTCGGCGGTGACCGGCGCGGGCTTGTGGCCGCCAGTCTCTTCCACGCCGCGCTCACCGAAGCGAAGCGCCAGGGCGGCCGTCGCGAAGGCGATTTCCTCGGGCGGCTGGAGCTGAAGTGCCTTCATCGCCTCGGTGTGCTCGTTCACGGCCTCGAACTCGTCGAGCACGCGGAACGCGCCTTCGATCACCTCGCCCTGGATGTTGCCCTTGTGCGGGATGCGGATGTCCTCCACCACTTCGCCCACAACCCAGGCCGTTGCAGCAGACGAAGCGGAACATGCCGGCGAGCATCTGGTACGAGCTGGCGCCGTCGTGGCTGTTGATGAGGATGATCTCGTTCGCCTCCGGCCGGGTCTGCACCTGCCCGGCGTGGCGCATGCGGATCATGTGCTTGGTGAACTCCGCCTTGCCTTCGACGCGGCTGGCGCCCTGGGCGACCATGAAGGGCTCGAAACCCTCCTTGCGCAGGCCGCGCAGGACATCGATGGTGGGGATGTAGGTG
This sequence comes from Piscinibacter aquaticus, assembly GCA_007994965.1. Lineage (GTDB taxonomy): Bacteria > Pseudomonadota > Gammaproteobacteria > Burkholderiales > Burkholderiaceae_C > Piscinibacter > Piscinibacter aquaticus. Next base: position 2,018,849 of record VOPW01000001.1, read on the forward strand.
TAGCGCTCGGAGCGGCTCGCGTGCTTGCCCTCGGCGAAGATGGACGGCGCCGCGGCACGCATCTGGTCTTCGCTCAGGGGCTGGTCGCCACGCATCACGCGGGTGTTGCGGGCAAAGCGGGTCGCCAGGGTCGGGGTCGAGTACATGATGGTTCCTTCGATCGTTGAATGAGGGTCGAAGGGCAGGCGCGCTCATCGGCATCACGCCCACCCGATGAGGGTTCAGGCGTCGGCCTGCGCCGGCTGGCGCGCGTTGCGGGGCCTGCGGCTCGGGGCCGCGGGGCTGGCGCGCTCGGCACTGGCGGTACCGCCTTCGGTGCCTGGGCCACCGCTGCGGCGCGCTTCGGACTCGGCGCGGCTGTCGAGGTAGTCGACCTCCTCGGCCGTGAACGCCATGCCGTAGACGGTCTCGCCGTCCTTCTCGTAGTTGTTGTTGCGCAGCCGGCCGACGATGTTGACGTGCGAGCCCTTGCCCAGGTACTCGGCCGCGTTCTCGGCCTGCTTGCCCCACAGCGTCCACTGGATCGCGGTGGATTCCTCCTCGCGCGTCTCGCCGCTGCCTCGCCGCGTGTTGCTGATCGCGGTCAGCACGGCCTTGGCGATCTTGCCTTCGCGGCCGTTGACGATTTCAAGCTTGACGGCCCCGGCGGTGCGCGTGACGCTGGATGACACAAACGTTTGCCATGACGATCTCCAATCGAGAGCAACCAGCCGGGCCCCGGTCCGGGTTCCCTGAAAACTGATCCTCTCGCTCGGACTCCCTTGCTCCCGCCCACGGGCGGGCGGGGGGGTGGGCATGGCCCCTTCCCTCACGGGAAGGGGTTGGGGATGGGTGGGGTTCTTCGCAGCCGAAGCAGTGAGCCGGTTTCCCGGCCCACCGCTTGAAGATCCCCCACAAGTCCCCCTCGCAATTCGACGGGGCGCGTGGGGGAGCGCGGTGGGACGACTGGCGCACGGGCTGCCCCTCCCCACGGTCGGCGCAGCGTCGCGGCCGATGTGCCAGCTCGCCTGGCGCAGCGGTCGCAGCGCAGCCGACAGAACGATCACGAGCAGCGGCGACTCTGCGGCCGACGTGACACCAAGCGCAGCGACTGGCGCGGCGGTCGAGCCGCTGCGAGCACTTCACTGCACCCTGGATTCAGCGGCCCGGCTCCGGGCTCGGCGGGTGACCGGGGTGGCGTTCGGGACGCGCGAGCACCGAGCGGAGCGACCTGCGAGCGCGGCCCGATCGCCAAGCGGGCGTCGGTCATGCGCAGCATGACGGACGAAGAAGCCCGCGCTCCCCGGGCACGGGAAAGGGCCGCCGCGTGGTGACCGCCGGCTCCGCCGGCCTGACCGTGTTGCGTCAGCGACGGAAGCCCGTCAGGGGGCGAGACACCGGTACCCCGGTGGCTAGACGCGAAGCGCGACACAGCGGCCCCGCGCAGCGGGGCGACGCCCAGGCCCACTGGGACCTGGAGGCTGATGCCGCTGCAACAGCACCGACTGACCGACCTGCCACCCCGCCTGAGCCCACGTCGCACGACGATCTCACCCCGTCCGGAGGCTTTAGGATGACTCCAACAAGACCGGGAGGGAGAACACCATGAACCCGAACGACAACGACGACAGCCGATCCGTCGCCCTCTACTGGGACTTCGAGAACCTGCACGCCGGGCTCATGGAGGCCAAGTACGGCGACGGCGCCTACGCCAAGCAGGACAACCGCTTCAAGGTCCAGGAACCGCTGATCGACGTCCAGGCCCTGGTAGAACTCGGCGCCTCCTTCGGCCCCGTCGCCATTAACCGTGCCTATGGCAACTGGCAGTACTTCGGTCGCTACCGCGACGCGCTGCTGCAGAGCGCCGTCGAGCTGATCCAGCTCTTCCCGCCAGGAGCATCAGCCAAGAACGGCGCCGACATCAAGCTCTGCCTCGACGCCACCGAAGACATAAGCCGCTTCGCCCACATCGGCACCGTCATCATCGTCGGCGGCGACAGCGACTTCATGCCTGTCGCCCAGAAGATCAAGGCGGCAGGACGCACCCTCATCGGCATCGGCAACCGCCGCAACACCAACAAGCACTGGGCCAAGAGTTGCCACGAATTCAGGTACTACGACAGCCCTGGTCGAGGCCCCCAGCACTGAGGAAGCGCCCAAGCTCAGCGAAGCCAAGGACACCCCGCCCCGCCACCGGCCGACCCGGCCGCTGAGATGCTCAAGCGAGCCGTGCGCCTGCTCGCCGAGACCAAGGGCGAAGCCTGGGTCAACAAGGGATCGGTGTGGCACATGATCAAGCGTCTCGACGCCACCTTCGATCCCAAGGACCACGGCCACGCCAACTTCGCCGACATGGTCAAGGCCATGGACGCCGTCGTCGAGATCAAGAAGGGCGAGACCGACCACATGCTGCGCGTACGCTGAAGCTCGTGTCGGCCCGGGCTGCGCAGCCCGAAGTCAGGCCGAGACTTGACAACTATTGATAGCCGGCGGGATCATCCGGCCATGAGCACCAACACCATGAGCTTCGCCCTGCCCGAGGCCATGCGCGACTACGTCGACCAGCGCGTGCGCTCCGGCCAGTACGGCAATACCAGCGAGTACCTGCGGGAGCTGATCCGCCGCGACCAGGAAGAGCAGGCCAAGAAGCGCCTGCGCGAACTGATCGAGGAAGGGCTGAACTCCGGTCCCGGCCAGCCCTCACGCCCCAGCGGGCCGCGCAGTTGCAGAAGCAGGCCCTGGGCAAGCTGCGTTGAAGCGCGCGCACCTGCGCCCGCAGGCCGAGGCCGACCTGTTGGAAGCCACGAGGCACTACGCCACCGAAGGCAGCGTCGAGCTGGCCGAGCGCATGTTCGACGCCGCCGTCGCCGCCCTCGAACCGATCGAGCGCATGCCCGGCATGGGCTCGCCACGCCTGGGACAGTTGTGTGAGATCCCGGGCCTGCGGTCCTGGCGTGTCACCGGTTTCCCCATGCAGTGGCTGTATTTCGAGGCCGAAGATCACCTCGATGTCGTGCGCCTGCTTGGCGATCGGCAGGACATCATCGCCATCTTGACCACCGGCGAGTGACCCGGCACGCGCCCGACACCCCGTGTCGACGGCAGCCACCGCGACCACCATGTCGAGAGTGCTCTTCGACTTCACCGACCCGACCGCGGCCAGCGCATGGCGTGCCATCGACGACCGCGTGATGGGAGGCGTCTCGCGCAGCACGCTGCGTCACGACTCGTCAGGCCACGCCGTGTTCGAGGGAACCGTCTCGCTGGAGCGCAACGGTGGCTTTGCATCCGTGCGATCAAGTCCGGGCGACTGGGGCCTCGCGGGAGCCGGGGCCTGTCACATGGAAGTGCGTGGCGACGCCAAGCGATTCAAGCTCAGCCTGCTCACCGACGACGGGTTCGACAGCCTCAACTACCAGGCCGGCTTCGCACCCGCAGGCTCCGACTGGCAGACCCTGCACCTGCCGCTGGCCGACTTCCGCGCCAGCTTCCGCGGACGAGAAGTCGGCAACGCGCCAGCGCTCGATCCCGCGCGCATCCGCCAGGTCGGCCTGATGATCGCCGCCCGCCAGACCGGCCCCTTCGAGCTGCACATCCGCCGGATCGGCCTCGCCTGACCCGGCGGCAAACGAGCGACGACGGGGCACGCGCGGTGCCCCATGGCGCTCAAAGCAGGCCCAGCTCGGCGAACGAGCGAACCTCCGCGCCCGCCACCACCAGGTGATCGAGCACCCGTACGTCCACCAGCGCCAGCGCCGTCTTCAGCGTCTGCGTCAGGAACTCGTCGGCACGGCTCGGTTCGGCCGCGCCCGAAGGATGGTTGTGCGCCAGCAGCACAGCAGCGGCATTGCACCCGAGCGCGGCCTTGACCACCTCGCGCGGGTACACCGAGGTCTGCGTCACCGTGCCGCGGAACATCTGCTTCAGCTCGATGATCCGGTGCTGCGCATCGACGAACAGCACGCAGAACACCTCGTGCTCCAGCACACCGATCTCCAGACTCAGGTAGTCCTTCACCGCCTGCGGCGATGACATCGTGGCACCGCGCCGCACCCGCTGCGACAGCACGCGCCGCGCCTGCGACAGCACCTCCTCGGCACGCGCAGGACGGTACTGACCATCGACATCGCGCACCAGCAGCGCATCGACAGCGGAAGAAGTGGAAGAAGTGGAAGAAGACGACATGGCGAACTCCGGTCTGTGTCGGGCGGGATTGCCCGAGACCGGAGCACCACGGCGCAGCGCAGCCGTCAGGGTTCGACGACGGCCGCAGGCCGCAAGCGCTCGCCCCGCGAGCGCGCAGACCTTGACGGCGAGAACGGCGTGGTAGCGTGGGTCGACACGGCAAGCCCAAGCCCCGCCTCGAGATGGCTCAGCTCCAGGGAGCGATCGACTTGACTCGGCCAAATCCTTCTATAAACTTAGAATCATGAATGAAAAAGCTGCCGTCGCTGCGCTTGCTGCCCTAGCCCAGGACGCCCGCCTTCGCGTCTTCCGTGCCCTGGTCGGTGCGGGTCCCGAGGGCATGACGCCGAGTGCTCTGTCCGCGATGCTCGACATCCCGGCCTCCACCCTGTCCTTCCACCTGAAGGAACTGGTGCACGCCGACCTCGTGAGCGCCGAGCGCGACGGCCGCAACCTGCACTACCGCCCGGCGCTGAAACGAATGAACGATCTTCTGGCCTACCTCACGGCGCACTGCTGCCAAGGCCGTGCCTGCGCACCCGCTGGCGCCAAGCGCCGCACCACCTGCTGAACCGGAGAACCTCATGAAGCGATTCCATGTCCACGTCCACGTCGACGACCTCGCCAAGAGCATCGGCTTCTACTCGAAGCTGTTCGCGGCCGAGCCCACGCGCATCGAGGGCGACTACGCCAAGTGGATGCTCGAAGACCCTCGCATCAACTTCGCGATCTCCACGCGCGGCAGCAAGGCCGGCATCGACCACCTGGGCTTCCAGACCGACGATGCGGAAGAACTCGCGGCGCTGAAGGCGCGCGCCGAGGCCGCCGACATGGCGCTGCTCGACGAAGGCGAGACCACCTGCTGCTATGCCCGCAGCGAGAAGCACTGGGTCACCGACCCGCAGGGCATCGCGTGGGAGCACTTCCACACGCTGGGCAACATTCCGGTCTTCAACGAAGCTGCGGCAGCCCAGGCCACGGCGACGGCCTGTTGCACTCCGGCGGCGTCCCCGACCGAAACCGCTGCCCCCGCCTTGGCCGCGGCCGAGTCCGCCGCCTGCTGCACGCCGAACCCCCGAGGCAGGCCGATCGGCATCCCGGTGAAGTCGCAATCGTCCTGCTGCTGAACGCTCGCGGGCGCGCCGGGCATGCGCCGGCGGCATCAGTGCGTGTCACCGAACTGTCATCCATCATTTCTACACTGATGGAAGTACCGTTTGATTTCCCGAGGGAGAAGCGATCGTGAGAGTCGGCATCAATGGCATGGGACGCATCGGACGGTTGGCCCTGCGCGCCGCGATGGGCGCGGCCGAACGCCCCGCGGACGACCCCGCGCGGCCAACCGCCTGGAGGTGGTGCACCTCAACGAGTTGAAGGGCGGCGCTGCCGCCACGGCGCACCTGCTGGAGTTCGACAGCGTGCAGGGCCGCTGGCGCAACCGCATCGCGGCAGAAGGCGATTCGGCCATCCGGATCGGTGACCGACAGCTGGGCTTTTCGTCGCATGCCACCGCTGCGGAGATTCCGTGGGGCGACGCGGGCGTCGACGTTGTCCTGGAGTGCACCGGCAAGTTCCTGACGCCGGAGACGATCCAGGGCCACCTCGACCGCGGCGCCAAGCGCGTGATCGTCGCTGCGCCTGTCAAGGTGGGCGACGTACTGAACATCGTCGTCGGCGTCAACGAGCACCTCTACGAACCCGGCCGGCACCGCATCGTGACCGCCGCCTCCTGCACCACCAATTGCCTAGCGCCGGTGGTCAAGGTCGTGCACGAGGCCATCGGCATCCGCCACGGCCAGATCACCACGATCCACGACCCGACCAACACCAACCTGATGGTCGATGCGCCGCACAAGGACCTGCGGCGCGCGCAGCGCGATGCTCAGCCTCGCACCGACGACGACGGGCAGTGCCACCGCCATCGCACTGATCTACCCCGAACTCAAGGGCAAGCTCAACGGCCATGCCGTGCGCGCGCCAGTGCTCAACGCCTCGCTGACGGACTGCGTGTTCGAACTCAAGCGCGAGACCACGCCGGCCGAGGTCAACGCCCTGTTCGCGCAGGCCGCAAAGGGGCCGCTGGCCGGCATCCTCGGCTACGAGGAGCGCCCGCTCGTCAGCGCGGACTACGCGCGCGACACCCGCAGCTCGATCGTCGACGCCCCCTCGACGATGGTGACCGACGGCACCCTGCTGAAGGTCTACGCCCGGTACGACAACGAGATGGGCTACGCCTGCCGCATGGTGGACCTCGCCTGCCACATGCAGCGCCAAGGCATCTGAGGCAGCCATGAACCCCGGCACCCGCAACTACGCCATCGTCACCGCCGCCTACTGGGGCTTCACCCTCAGCGACGGCGCGCTGCGCATGCTGGTGCTGCTGCACTTCTACCGGCTCGGCTACTCGCCCTTCACGCTCGCCTTCCTGTTCCTGCTCTACGAGGCCATGGGCGTGGTGGCTAACCTGATCGGCGGCTGGCTGGCCACGCGCTACGGCATCAAGCGCATGCTGACGGTGGGCCTCTTTACCGAGATCACCGGCTTCCTGCTGATGTCGGCGCTGTCGCCGACCGGTCGGTGGCGCTGTCGGTCGCCTGGGTCGTCGCGGCGCAAGGCATCTGCGGCGTCGCGAAGGACCTGACCAAGACCGCCAGCAAGTCCGCCATCAAAGCCACGGCCGGCGATGCCTCGGGCCAGCTGTTCAAGTGGGTCGCCTTCTTCACCGGCAGCAAGAACGCGATGAAGGGCGTGGGCTTCTTCCTCGGCGGGCTGCTGCTCCAGGCCGTTGGCTTCCAGGTCGCCCTGTGGATCATGGCGGGGCTGCTGGCGATCGTCTTCATCGGCGTCGTCAGTTTCGTGCCGCCGCTGATGGGCAAGAGCAAGGCCTCGAAGTCGGCGAAGGAGTTGTTCGCCAAGAACCGCGGCATCAACCTGCTCGCGGCTGCGCGGGTGGCCCTCTTCGGCGCGCGCGACGTGTGGTTCGTGGTCGGCGTGCCGGTGTTCCTGTACGCCTCGGGCTGGACTTTCACGATGGTCAGCGGCTTCGTGGCGCTGTGGACCATCGGCTACGGCATGGTGCAGGCGGCCGCCCCGGCCATCGTGCGGCGTAGCGACGATGGCTTGAGCGCCGAGGTGCCCGCAGCACGCCTGTGGTCGGCCCTGCTCGCGCTCGTGCCAATCGTCCTGGCCGGTCTGGTGCTCGCAAAGGTGCCGAATCTCGAGTGGGTCGTCGTCGGGGGCTCGCGGTATTCGGCTTCGCCTTCGCCGTGAACTCCTCGGTCCACTCCCACCGGTCCTGGCCTATGCCGGTTCGGAGAAGGCCGCCGAAGACGTGGGCTTCTACTACGCCGCCAACGCGCTGGGCCGCTTCTTCGGCACCCTGCTGTCGGGCCTGCTCTACCAGTGGGGCGGGCTGGCCGGTCGCTGTCCGGATCGGCAACGCTGCTCGTGACCTGCTGGCTGGTCACGCTGGCGCTGCCAACTCGCCTGCAGAACCTCAGGCAACCGGTGCTCGATGGTGCCGAGGCCAAGGGCCCGGGCCTGGACCCGAAGGTCCAATCGGCCGCCGCAGCCGCCACACACCAGGGGACCTGACCGTGATGGACGAGAAGGCCGCAGTGCGGGCATTGGGAGCGCTGGCGCAGGACGTGCGCCTGCGCATCTATCGCGCCGTGGTCGGCGTCGGCCCCACCGGCATGACGCCGGGCGCCATCGCGAGCGAACTGGCCGTCCCACCCTCGACCGTGTCCTTCCACGTCAAGGAATTGCTGCATGCCGGCCTGCTCACGCAGGAGCGTGACGGCCGGCACCTGATCTACCGGCCGAGCATCGACACCATGAACGAGTTGCTCGCCTACCTTTCGGCGCACTGCTGCCGGGCCGTCAGATGCGACGCGGCGCCCGTGGCGTCCGACACGGTGTGCACCACCTGCTGAACCGAACCACCACCACGTACGGAGACGCTCCATGAGCGACAAGGTCTACAACGTGCTCTTCGTCTGCACGCACAACTCGGCACGCTCGATCATGGCCGAGGGCATCCTCAACAGCCTGGGTCGCGGACGCTTCCAGGCCTTCTCGGCGGGCAGCCACCCGGGCACGTCGGTCAACCCGTTCGCGCTGAAGACCCTGTCGGAGCTGCACATCCCCACGGATGGCTTTCGCAGCAAGGACTGGGACGAGTTCGCGCGGCCCGGCGCGCCCGAACTCGAATTCGTGTTCACGGTCTGCGACAAGGCCGCCGGCGAGGTCTGCCCCGTCTGGCCCGGCCAGCCGATGACGGCGCACTGGGGCGTGGCCGATCCGGCCGCCTTCGAGGGCACGGACGAGCAGAAGGCCAAGGTCTTCTGGGACACCGCGATCGTGCTGAAGCGCCGCATCGAGCTGATGCTGGCACTGCCCTTCGCGTCGCTGGACAGGATGGCCATCCAGCGAGAGATCAAGGACATCGGGACGCGCTGAACCATGTCGAGCGCCGCCCTGCCTGCCCGGCCGGCAGCGCCGGCACCGATGAGCGTCTTCGAACGCTATCTCACCGTCTGGGTCTTCCTCTGCATCGTCGTGGGCATCGCCCTCGGCCAACTGCTGCCCGGGCCGGTGCAGGCCATCGGCAGGATGGAGGTCGCGAAGGTCAACCTGCCGGTCGGGCTGCTGATCTGGGTGATGATCATCCCGATGCTGCTGAAGGTCGACTTCGGCGTGCTGCACCGGTGAAGCAGCACTGGCGCGGCATCGGCGTGACGCTCTTCGTCAACTGGGCCGTCAAGCCCTTCTCGATGGCGCTGCTGGGCTGGATCTTCATCCGCCATGTCTTCGCGCCCTACCTGCCGGCGGGACAGGCCGACAGCTACATCGCCGGGCTGATCCTGCTGGCCGCGGCACCCTGTACCGCGATGGTGTTCGTGTGGAGCCGGCTCACCAACGGCCACCCGCTCTTCACGCTCAGCCGGTGGCATTGAACGACACCATCATGGTGTTCGCCTTTGCGCCCATCGTCGCGCTGCTGCTCGGCCTGTCATCGATCATCGTGCCCTGGGACACGCTGATCACCTCGGTGGTGCTGTACATCGTGATCCCGGTGGTGATTGCGCAGTTGTGGCGCAAGGCGCTGCTGGCCAAGGGGCAGGCGACCTTTGACGCAACGCTCGCGAGGATCGGGCCGTGGTCGATCACCGCGCTGCTCGCCACGCTGGTGCTGCTGTTCGGCTTCCAGGGCGAGGCCATCCTGAAGCAGCCGCTGGTGATCGCCATGCTTGCGGTGCCGATCCTGATCCAGGTGCTCTTCAACTCCGGACTGGCCTACTGGCTGAACCGCCGTCTCGGCGAATCGCACAGCGTGGCCTGCCCCTCGGCGCTGATCGGCGCCAGCAACTTCTTCGAGCTGGCGGTGGCCGCGGCGATCAGCCTGTTCGGCTTCGAGTCCGGCGCCGCGCTGGCCACCGTGGTCGGCGTGCTGATCGAGGTGCCGGTGATGCTGCTGGTGGTGCGGTTCGTGAACCAGAGCAAGCTCTGGTACGAGGCCGGCGCGAGGGGCTGAGCCACGCCGCCGGGCCGATCGATCGCACCGATGAAGTCATCGCCGGACGCATGATCGACGTCAAGGTGCCGCAGGTGCGCAGGCGCACAGTGGTCACAGAGGACGCGATATGAAGATCAGGGTTCTGGGCTCGGGCTGCAGCAAGTGCCGCAGCACGATCGGCATCATCGAACGCACGGCCCGCGATGCGGGCGTCGAGGTCGAGATCGTCAAGGTCGAGGATCACGACGCGATCAGGGCCTTCGGCGTGCACGCCACGCCGGCCGTCGTCATCGAAGGCCGGGTGGTGCACAGCGGAGGCATCCCGTCGCACGAGGCGGTGCAGGCGTGGTTCAAGCCGGCCAGCGTCGGGTTCATCGAGCACGCGACCCGGCACCTCTTCTTCACCGGCAAGGGCGGCGTGGGCAAGACCTCGCTGTCCACCGCCACCGCGCTGACGCTGGCCGATGCCGGCAAGAAGGTGCTGCTCGTCAGCACCGATGCCGCGTCGAACCTCGACGAGATGCTCGGCATCGAGCTGCGCAACGCGCCGGTCCCGGTGCCGGGCGCACCCGGCCTGTCGGTCCTCAACATCGACCCCGACAACGCCGCCGAGTCATACCGCCAGCGCGTGCTGGCGCAGATGGGCGCGAGCGCGACGGCCGAGGAACTGTCGACGGTGCGCGAGCAGCTGTCGGGGGCCTGCACGACCGAGATCGCCTCGTTCGACGAGTTCTCCTCCCTGCTGGCCGACGCCGCGCAAGCCTGGGACCACATCGTCTTCGACACCGCGCCCACCGGACACACCCTGCGCCTGCTCAGCCTGCCCAAGGCCTGGACCGGATTCCTGGATGGCAACGACCGCGGTGCATCGTGCCTGGGCCCGCATTCGGGCCTGAAGATGCAGGAGGCGCGCTTCCAGGCCGCGCTCGACGCGCTGGGCGACCCCGCGAAAACCACCGTCGTCCTGGTGACCCGGCCCGAGCGCGGCGCGATCGAAGAGGCCGCCCGCACCTCGGTCGAGCTGCGCGAGCTGGGGCTGGACAACCAGCGCCGGCGATCAACGGCGTGTTCCATGCCAGCGACCGCAGTGACGCGGTGGCCTGCGCGATCGAGGATCTCGGACAGCAGGCGGTGGGGCCCTGCCGGCCACGCTGCGGGCACTGCCTCAGGACCGCGTGCCGCTGCGTCGCTTCGATACCGTCGGCCTGCCGGCCCTGCGCGCACTGCTGGTCCCCGGCGTTGCCCCGGTCGCACTGCGAGCGGCAGCACCCGACGTTGAGACGGTTCCGCTACCCGACCTCGCTGCGCTGGCCGATCAACTGGCCGCGGCCGGTCACGGCCTGATCATGGTGATGGGCAAGGGTGGCGTCGGCAAGACCACCATCGCCGCGGCGCTGGCCATCGGCTGGTCCAGCGTGGCCAGACCGTGCACCTGAGCACCACCGACCCGGCGGCGCACCCGGCCGGCACGCTGGACGGCGACCTGCCGGGCCTGAAGGTGAGCCGCATCGACCCGAAGGTCGCGACGCAGCGCTACATCGACAAGATCATGGCCGCGGTCGCCGCAGCTCGACGCGCAGGAGCAGGCCCTGCTGCTGGAGGACCTGCAGTCCCCCTGCACCGAGGAGGTGGCGGTGTTCCATGCCTTCTCGCGCATCGTCAGCGAAGGCCGCAGTGCCTTCGTGGTGCTGGACACCGCCCCCACCGGCCACTCGATGCTGCTGATGGACGCGACCGGCGCCTACCACCGGCAGATGACGCGCGAGTTCGAAGGCCACGGCGGAGCCCGCATCGTGACGCCGCTGATGCGGCTGCAGGATGCCGCGTACACGAAGATCATCCTGGTGACCCTGCCCGAGGTGACGCCGGTGTCCCAGGCTGCTGCGCTGCAGGACGACCTGCGCCGCGCCCGCATCGAGCCCTACGCCTGGGTGCTGAACAAGAGCGTGCTGGCGGCGGGAACGCACGACCCCTGCTGCAGGCCCGGCTTGCGGGTGAACGCAAGCAGATCGAGCGCATATCCTCAGGCCTCGCGCAGCGGCTGTATGCGCTGCCCTGGCTGCCGGTGCCACCGATCGGCCTCGGTGAGTTGTCGAAGCTGGTCCGCGCCCCGCTACCCGCAGGCGCCCTCGCGGCCACCTGACGGGCTACTGCACGCGCCCGGCCGCCCGGCCACCGCCCAGTTCGCTGACGAACGACGATGGCAAAGGGCGAACTCTGGATCCCGGCTTGCGCTTGCTGACGGTGCCGATGTTGACGCAGCACACCGGCACCTCGTCGGGCGCCAGTCCGCACAGCTCGCTCAGTCGCTTCGAGGCCATCGCCTGACCGCTGGTCAGGCCGGCGCCGAAGCCCATCGCATGGGCGCCGAGCAGCAGGTTCTGGACCGCGGCCCCCATGGACACCATGCGCTCGAGCGACGGTGTGTCCGGCTCGCGAGGCCCGAGGCACGCAATGGCCACCATCAGCAGGGGCGCACGGTGGGCCTTCTCGCGGGCCGACTCGATCTGCTCGAGCGTCGCCCCGGGATCGCGATCGATCAGGGCCAGCGCGAACACCTCGGCCAGCCGATGGCGTTGGCCGGCCGGCACGATGATGAAGCGCCAGGGCGTCAGCAAGCCATGGTCGGGCGCCGCCGCCGCCAGGGACAACAGCTCGTGCAACTGCTCGGCGGTCGGGCCCGGCTCCACCGGGCGCTTGGGCGACACGTTCTGGCGCGACCCGATCAGGGCCTGCGCAAAGCCGAAGGCATCACCTTCGAGGCCGATCGCGGGCGGACCGCCGGGCTGCGATCGGGCCCGGCCCTCGCGCTCACCGGGATCTGCGTGGTCCATGTTCATTGGAAGCTTCCTCGTCGAAAGGGGGTGCCCGCCGGCACCCCCGAGCACGCAGCACTCAGGCGAAGCGCCGTTCCTTGTAGCTGATGCTCTGCTTCCAGTCGTCGACGCTGCCGACCCGCTTGATGCTCGCCCAGGTGCCCTTGTAGTAGGGCACCACGTTGCGGTCCACCCAGGGGCTGGTCACGTCGCCGGCCACGCCGCGGATGTAGCCGAACAGCATGAAGGTCTGTCCCGGCTTGATGGCCTTCTGCGGGTAGGCCATCGCGTAGGTGCTGCCGAAGTCGTTGAACACCTCGACCACGTCGCCCGGGTTCACGCCCATCGTGCGCGCATCCTCGGGGTTCATCTCGATGAAGGCCGACGGATAGCGGTCGCGCACGAAGCTGTTGTACTGGTCGTGGTAGGCCGTCTGCCAGACCTCGTTGGCGCGGCCGTTGTTGATCCAGTAGCGGTGCTTGGCCTTCTGGTCGGCCACGATCTTGGGCAAGCCGTTCCACGGCGCCGGCTTGAACTCCGCCTTGCCGTCCTTGGTGTCGAACTTGCCGTCGGTGTAGGCCATCTCGGTCCCGATCAGCTTGTCGCCCTCGACCCGTTTGATCGGCAATTGCACGCCGTTGTTGCCCGCCTTGCGCAGCAGCGCGTAGGTGGCCAGGTAGCCGGTGTCGCCGCCCTGGCTGTCGATCGGGCCCACACCCGGCCGGCCGGCGCGACGGAAGCCGTCGTTGAAGGCGTCTTCCTCGGTCTTCCACTCGAAGCCCTCGAAGCGCTTGGCAATGTCGGCCTTGCCGTCACGCGCGTACATGGCCTTCAGCGTGTTCGCGATGTCGGCCGCGATCAGGCAGTCGGGCTTGGCGGACCCCGGCGGGTCCATGAACTTCTCCGACAGGCGCAGGCGCCGCTCGCCGTTCATCGAGGTCAGGTTCATCTCGCCCGGGTGCGCGGCCGGCAGCAGCATGTGCGATTCCTCGGCCAGCGTGATCGGGTACAGGTTGATGCCGACCACGTACATGCCGCCCTTGTTCTTGCAGGCGTCGTAGATGATGTCGACCATCTGTTCGACGCTGGCCCCCTTTGGCACGCGCCATGGCCTCGCTCACGACCTGCGCCCGCTTGCTCAGCGCGCGCCGATGCTCCTCGGCGTTGAGCGTCGTCTGGAACGGGTTGGTGCCCCAGATCGTGTACATCAGCCCTCGGCCCTGGATGACCTCCTGGTCGATGTAGATCTTCTTGTCGCCGGGATACGGCGGGCGCGTGTAGCCCTCCTGGTGGCCGCCCATGCGGCACACGCCGGTGCCGCGCCGGCCGACGTTCTGTGTGGCCAGCACCAAGCTCACGAGCGAGCTCTGGATGACGTAGTTGTCGTTGCCCCAGATGATGCCCTTCTCGTAGGCATGGAAGGTGCGCGGACGGTGGCCCGAGGCCTTGGCCTTGTAGGCCCACTCGGCCGCCCCGGCGGATCTTCGCGACCGGGATGCCGGTGGCCTTGGAGCCGTCCTCCAGCGACATGCGGTTGACCTTCATCGCGTCGTCGAAGCCCTTGGTGAACTTCGCGATGTAGTCCTTGTCGTGCCAGCCCTGGTCGACCACGTAGGTCAGCAGCGTGTTGAACAGGGCAGTGTCCGAGCCCGGCTCGATGTCCAGGTGCAGCACGTTGTCCTTGCCGGCGATCTGCTCGCAGATGGCCACCGTCGCCGAGCGACGCGGGTCGACGATGATGACCTTCGCCGCCGCCGCGCTCTCGCCCTGGAACCATTTCTTCTTCTTGTCGACCGTGCTACCGCTGAGGTTGGGCAGCCAGTGGTTGAGGAAGTAGTTGGTCTGCGTCTCGTACGGGTTGCAGCCGGTGGCGATGATGCAGTCCGACAGCTGCGCGTCCTCGTAGCTGTTGTTCAGCTCGCCGACGCCCATGTCGCGCGTGGCATGGCACTCGCTGTTGTAGGCCGGCCGGTTGTGGATGCGCACCATCGGCGTCTGCAGCGCCGAGAACATCAGCTTGCCGGTGCCCCAGGTGTTCTCGAAGCCGCCGCCGGCGCCGCCGTGGTCGAAGCAGTCGTAGAGCAGGCCGCTCGGACCGTCGGTGTCGAGGATCTTCTTGGTCAGGCCCGCGTAGATCGCCAGCGCGTTGTCCCAGCTCGTGTCGAGCCACTGGTCGCCGCGGTTGATGCGCGGGTTCTTCAGGCGCTCCTTGCCGATCCCGTCGTGCGCGTACATGTACGAGGCCATCTTGCCGCCCCGCGTGGACGACAGGCCGCTGTTCACGCTGCAGCCCTTGTCCGGCACGATCATGATGTTCCAGCGCTTGCCGCTGCGATCGGTGATCGTGTTGGTCATCGCCTTGGTCATCGTGATGGCCAGCGGCGGCACCTGCTTCGTGAAGTCCACGCCGAGCGCGTTCTGGCCGGCCGGGCGGCCGCCTTCGCGGTTGGCGTCCCACTTGTACACGTGGTAGCCGCAGCCCACGATGCAGAAGTGGCAGGTCATGTTCGTGCGCTGCGCATCCTTCGGGGGCAGCGCGATCCGGTCCTTGATGGTGGTGCTCATCGCGTGCTCCTTTAGAGGATGTTGGCACGGCGACCGTAGATCAGCCCGTCGACGCCGACGGCGCTGACGGTGTCGGTCTTCGAGTCGTACTCGAGCAGCACGCGCGGCAGGTCTTCGGTGGCCGGCCACACACCATCTGGCCGCCGTTCTCGGCATCGAACATCGAGTAGTGGCAGCCGCACTTGAAGACCTTGGTGCCGCCCTCGTACTGCACCGGGCAGCCCATGTGCGTGCACAGCGTGCTGTAGGCGACGATGTCGCCGTTGGGCCCGATGCCCCCGGGCACCGCCGAGCCCATGCGGATCGCGACGCACGGTGAGCTCGGATCGGGGTAGCTGAAGCTCACCGCCTGGTTGACAGGCATGCCGCCCGCCTTGCCGACGCTGCGTTTCGGGTAGTTGAGGTTCGTCGAGGTGCTGCCGGCTGGCGATGCGGCCTGGGCCGCGCCTAGCACCAACGCCGCACCGGCCGTGCCGACGACGGCCGCAGCGCCGCCAGTGGACTTGAGGAATATGCGGCGGCTGAGCTTGTGCTCTTCCATGGCTTGTCTCCTGTGGTGTTGTGATCCGAACGGCTCATGCAGCGCAAGCCACGTGCCACAGAACTGTCTCAATGAAATCAAGCACTTGGCGGCAGGCGCTTAGGGCTTAGTCCGGATGGCGTAACGCGGGCGGCCGGGTGTACGTTACGGAAACGAAACCACCGGAGCGTGGCGTGCAACGAAGGAGACTGCTGAGGGGAGCCGCCGCGATGGCGGCTGCGCCGGGCCCGGCACTGGCCCAGGAGAGGCTGCGCATCGGCTTGACGGCAGTGATCCTCGCGGACCGGGCGGCCTTCCTGGCGCGCTGGGCCGACTACCTCTCGCAGCGCCTCGACACGCGCGTCACCTTCGTGTCGCGAGACCAATACCAGACGGTGCACGACCTGCTCTTCAACGGCCAGATCGATGCGGCCTGGACCTGCGGCTACCCGTTCGTGCGCTTCCAGTCACAGCTGCAGCTGGTGGCGGTGCCCCTCTACCAGGGCCAGCCGACCTACCAGTCCTACCTGATCCGCCCGCTCGGGGACACCACCGTGTCGGGATGGGCGTCCCTGGCCGGCAAGGTCTTCGCCTACTCGGACCCGCTGTCGAACTCGGGCTGGCTGGTGGCCCAGGGCGAGTTCGCTAAGGCAGGCATCGGCCAGCGTGACCTCAAGCGAGCTTTCTTCGCACACGGGCACCGCAACGTGGCCGACGCGGTGGCCTCGCGCCTGGCCGATGCCGGCTCGATCGACGGTTACGTCTGGGAGACGATGAAGCTGCAGGGCATGGCCGGGGCCAGCCAGACCGAGGTGATCTGGAAGTCGCGCCTGCACGGATTCCCGCCGCTGGTGGCTGCCACGGGCGCGGCACCGGCGCGCGTGGAGGCGCTGCGGCGCAGCCTGCTCGACATGCAGAAGGACGATGCCGGCCGGGCGTTGCTGAAGTCGCTCAACCTCGACGGTTTCATCGCCGGCCGTGGGCCTGTTCGACTCGATCCGGCAGCTTGCGCGCAGCGTGCCGGGCTCCGGGGTGACAACCTAGTGCTGTCGCGGCTGCCCTATCGCGTCCAGATCCCGTTGGGCCTGTCGCTGGCGGTCGTGCTCGCGGCCCTGCTGGTGACGGCGGTGGCGGCGCAGATCTTCGCCCGCACGGCGCGCACCGACACGCTCGCCACGGTGGACCGCGCCGCGCAGTTGCTGTCGGCGCAGTCGCTGCCGCTGCTGGCCGCAGACGACATCTGGCGTGTCTTCGCGCTGCTGCGCAACACCGCGGCCTTCCTGCCCGGCGCATCGACCGGGCAGGCCCGCGCGGCGGTGCTGGACAACGAAGGCCGGGTCTTCGCCAGCTCGGCCCCGCAACTGCTGCGGACCGCGAGCGCCCTGATGGGCCAGCCGGTCAATGGCTACACCCTGCCCTCACCGGCTTCCGTCACGAAGCGCGTGCGCATCGACCGGCCGGACGGATCGATCGCACTCGTCGAACCCATCCGCAGCGAGGACGGACAGGTGCTGGGCTTCACCTACATCGAGGTCGATGCTCCCGTGTTCGCGGCCGACTGGGCCGCGCTCACCGAGCCAGCCCTGATCGGCGTCGGCCTCGCCGCCTTCATCCTGCTCCCGGCCGGCTGGTGGATCGGCCGGCGCATGACGGCCCCCGTGCTGAGCATGGCCAGCGTGATCGAACGCCTCGGTCGGGACGAACCGGCGCAGCTGAAGCAGCAGCTGCCGCACACCAAGGATCCCGAACTCGGCCGCATCAGCGCGGCGGTCGAGCAGTTGATCTCCGAGATGCAGGTGCGCAGGCAGGCGGAGCGCCGCGCGCTGTCGGCCGAGCGCATGGCGGCCGTGGGTCGCATCACCGCGGCGGTCGCACACGAGATCAACAACCCGCTGGCCGGGCTGCTGACCGCCACCCAGACCCTGAGCGTGCACGGCGGTTCGGAAGAGACGCGCAAGCGGACGCTCGACCTGTTGCGGCGCGGGCTCAACCAGATCCAGACCACCGTGGCGGCCCTGCTGCCGCAGGCGCGCGTCGAGGACCGTGCACTGGAGATCGACGACTTCGCCGACGTCGTCACCCTCGCGCACCCCGACGTGTCGCATCGCGACGTGAAGCTCACCACCGCCGTCGAGGTCGAGTCCGCCATGCGCGTGCCCTCCGCGGCGCTCCGGCAGGTGATGTTGAACATGCTGCTCAATGGCGTCTCGGCGGCGGGCGAGCCCGGCGCGGTGCATGCCGAACTGCGCGCCGACGCGGATCGGGTCACCTTCAGCGTGGCGCACGGCGGCAAGACGCTCACCGCGGAAGGCCTGCACAGCACGGTCGCGGCCGAGAGCGGCGACGACCCGCGAGGCTTCGGCCTGTGGGTCTGCCGGGAGATCGCCACCCAGTACGGCGGTGGATTCGCCGTCGATGAAGCACACCGTCAGGGCACCTGCCTTGTCTTCTGGATACCCAATCGAGAGACCCATGAAGAGCCTGTTGTTGATTGAGGACGACCCGATCATGGGCGAGTCCCTGGTGCAGCGATTCGAACTCGAAGGCTTTGAAGTGCAGTGGTGTCGCAGGCTGGCAGAAGCGGCCGAGGCGCTGCCCGCCGGCTTCAGCGCGGTGATCAGCGACGTGCGCCTGACCGATGGCCTGGCGACGCAGTGGTTCATGGAACTGCCCGCAGCGCAGCGCGAACTGCCCTGGTTCTTCCTCACCGGCTATGGCAGCGTGAATGATGCGGTCGCCACGGTGCGCGCCGGGGCGCGCGAGTACCTGACCAAGCCCTTCGACATCGAGCGCCTGGTCGCCATGGTCCAGGAGGCCAGTTCGCCGGCCGCGGTCGTCCCCGAGGACAGCGTGCTCGGCATCTCGCCGGCGATGCGGCATGCCGAGTCGCTGGTGCGCAAGGTCGCGAAACAGCGCGTGCCGGTGCTGCTGACCGGCGAGTCCGGGGTCGGCAAGGAAGTAGCGGCCCAGTTGATCCACCAGCTCGGCGAGCGGGCTGGCAAGGGCGAGTTCATCGCGGTGAACTGCGCGGCCGTGCCGGAGACGATGATGGAGGCCGAGTTCTTCGGCTACGAGAAGAACGCCTTCACCGGCGCAGCGCGCATGCACCGCGGCTACCTGGAGCGCGCGGACGGCGGCACGCTCTTCCTCGACGAAGTCGGCGAACTGCCGGCCAGCATGCAGGCCAAGCTCCTGCGCGCGCTGCAGGAACGCAGCTTCTTCCGCCTGGGCTCGGAGAAGGTGACGCGCAGCGACTTCCGCATCATCGCGGCCACGAACCGCGACCTGCACGCCGACATGGCGGCCGGCACCTTTCGTGAAGACCTGTTCTACCGGCTCGCCGTCATCCGCATCGGGCTGCCGCCGCTGCGCGAGCGCCCGGAAGACATCCGCTGGCTGACCGAGCGCATGCTGCAGCAGATCGCCATCGAGCAGGGCCGGCCCGTGGCCATGTCCGAAGCGTTCATGCGCGACGTGATGGCCCGGACCTGGAAGGGCAACGCCAGGGAGCTGCGCTCGTTCCTGGAAGAAGCCGTGGTGCTCAGCGAAGCAGGCATCCTGGACGTGCCCGACACCGCTGTGACGCAGCGTGTCGCGTCGCCTGCCGACGGCCCGGCCGGCGCGTTCGCGCCACTGCACGCGATGGTCGAGGAGGCAGAACGCCGGCACATCCGCAGCGCCCTGGAGCGCACCGGGGGCAGCGTCATCAAGACCTCGGAACTGCTCGGCATCAGTCGAAAGACGCTCTGGGAGAAGATGAAGAAACTCAAGGTCGAAAACGAGCTGGGCTCCAGTCGCGGTCCCGGTTAGGTCCGCGCCGGTGAGCGCGCGCCTCGGGATCTGTGCCGAGCTACAGGTTCATGCCTTCTTCGTCATGGGCGGCCTCATCGATCTTGACCTTGCCCCGGACGATCACCTCTCTCGCGCTCTCCCCGCGCATCCAGCAGTCCAGCATGTCCGCCCACACCTGCATGAGCGCACGCCTCGGACCGGACAAGCGCGCGTGGTTGTATGCCGCGGCCACCTGGTCCTTCTTCTGATGCGCCAGGCACGCCTCGACAAGCGCCTCCGGAAACAGCGCGTCGTTGAGCCGTGAGGAGAACGTCCGACGCAGGTCGTGAACGGAGACCGGCAGGAACGGCTCCTGGGCCGGCGTCCTGTCTGCGTTGATGCGATCCACGGCCGCGGCGATGGTCCGGTTCAGCGTCGCCTGGCTGATCGGCTCCGCAGAGTCATAGCGGCTCGGGTGCAGGAACCTGCTCGACGGGAAGCAGGTTCGCAGCGTCGTCAGGATGTCCAGCGCCTGCTCGGCGAGGTACACCGTGTGCGGCTTGCCTGCCTTCATCCGCTCCGCGGGGATCAGCCACTGCGCCCGGTCCCAGTCCACTTCCGCCCAGGTGGCGCCGACGAACTCGCCCTTGCGCACGCCCGTCAACAGCATGAACCGGACGGCGAGCCGCAGGGTCGGCATGGTGCCGGTCTGCTCGAGCGCATCGAGCATGGCCTTGATTTCGTGGCGGTTCAGGTTGCGCTCACGGGGACGAAGGTCGCGTAGACCTTTCGCGCCAGCGCCTCGGCCGGGTTGTCGATCTCCACGCCCTTCCCGATCGCGAACCGGTAAACCTGCAGCACCAGTTCGCGGGCGTGGACGGCCGGCCCCGGCCCACGCTCCGCCTTGACCCGATCGAGCAGTTCGCCCAACGCGACCGGCTTGATCTCTTCGAGGTTCAGCTTCCCGAAGGGGCCCGCAAGGATCCGGTTGTAGATCGATCGCCGCAGCGACAGCGTGCTGTCGGCCAGCCGCTCGGCGCCGCTCTTGGCGTCGGACTTGAACTCGAAATAGCGCGTCGTCCACCGCCCGAAGGTCATGGCATCGGCGAGCTCGCTGCGCTGCTCCACCTTGGCACGGGCCGGTGACCGACCGGAACTGATATCGACGCGCGCCCGGGCCAGCAGCAGCCGCGCCTCCTCCAGCGTGACATCCATGCCGTAGGCGGTGGGAGCGCTGGGCGTGACGCGCCACCGGCTCGTGGCGCCCGATGGTCAGGGTCTCGCGCCGACCACCGAAGCGGTAGTCGTAGCGGAAGGACCGGCTGCCACTGGGCGAGATGACGACGTAGAGACCATTGCCGCCGTCACTGACCTTGTACGCCCGCTCGCGGGGCGGCATGTCGCGCAGCTTGGCGTCCGTCAAGCCATGCCGCGCCTTCGCGCCGGCCGGCCCGCTGCGAGCCCGATCCACCGAGGTGTCCATGAGGTCTCCGATCCACTGCCTGTCGCAGGATCGCGATACCGTCATGGGGGCTGACGGTATCGCCGAGGGCCTGCAAGCGTAGGTGCTCGGATACCGTCAAATCAACCGTCAGGACGCCTGGGACGGCGCTGGATCGCGCGGGACGCTCTCGGACGCTAAGTCCTTGTCCACACAGCGAAATCGGATTGTTCTGGGATGGCCGGAGACACCGTGGGACGATCTTGGATCATTCCCACTCGATCGTCGCCGGCGGCTTGCTCGAGACGTCGTAGGTCACGCGGTTGATGCCGCGCACCTCGTTGATGATCCGGCCCGACACCTTCTTCAGCAGCGAATACGGAAGCTCGGCCCAGTCGGCGGTCATGAAGTCGCTGGTCTGCACCGCGCGCAGCGCCACCACGTAGTCGTAGGTGCGGCCGTCGCCCATCACGCCGACGCTCTTCACGGGCAGGAAGACCGCGAAGGCCTGGCTGGTCAGGTCGTACCAGCTCTTGCCGGAGTGCTCGTCGATGGCCATTCGCAGCTCGTCGATGAAGATGGCGTCGGCGCGGCGCAGCAGATCCGCATACTCCTTCTTCACTTCTCCGAGGATGCGCACGCCGAGGCCCGGGCCCGGGAACGGATGGCGATACACCATGTCGTGCGGCAGGCCCAGCGCCACGCCAAGCTCGCGCACCTCGTCCTTGAACAGGTCGCGCAGCGGCTCGAGCAGCTTCAGGCCCAGCGTCTCGGGCAGGCCACCGACGTTGTGGTGGCTCTTGATCGTGGTCGCCTTCTTCGTCTTGGCACCGCCCGACTCGATCACGTCGGGGTAGATCGTGCCCTGCGCCAGCCACTTGGCGCCCTTGAGCTTCTTCGCCTCGGCCTGGAACACCTCGACGAACTCGCGGCCGATGATCTTGCGCTTGGCCTCCGGGTCGCTGACGCCCTTCAGGTGGCCGAGAAACTGCTCGCTCGCGTCGACGTGCACCACCTTCGCATGCAGCCGGCCGGCGAACATCTCCATCACCATCTTCGCCTCGTTCAGGCGCAGCAGGCCATGATCGACGAACACGCAGGTGAGCTGGTCACCGATCGCACGGTGGATCAATGCCGCGGCCACGCTCGAATCGACGCCGCCGGACAGGCCGAGGATCACCTCTTCGTCGCCCACCTGCTCGCGGATCTTCGCCACCGCCTCGGCGATGTGGTCGCGCATGATCCAGTCGGGGCTGGCCTTGGCGATCTCGAGCACGAATCGCTCGAGCAGGGCCCGGCCCTGCAGCGTGTGCGTGACCTCGGGGTGGAACTGCACCGCGTAGTAGCCGCGCGATTCATCGGCCATGCCGGCGATCGGGCAGCTCGGCGTGCTGGCCATCAGCTTGAAGCCCGGAGGCAATTCGGTGACCTTGTCGCCGTGGCTCATCCACACCTTGAGCATGCCGTGGCCTTCCGGCGTGGCGAAGTCCTGGATGCCGTCGAGCAGCCTGGTGTGGCCGCGCGCGCGAACCTCGGCATAGCCGAACTCGCGGTGGTCGCTCCATTCGACCTTGCCGCCAAGCTGGGCGGCCATGGTCTGCATGCCGTAGCAGATGCCCAGCACCGGCACGCCCAGATCCCACGGCCTGCGGCGCCCGAAGCTCATGGTCCTCGTAGGTGCTGGCGTGGCTGCCGGAGAGGATCACACCCTTCGGCGCGAATTCGCGGATGAAGGCATCCGACACATCGTTCGGGTGGATCTCGCAGTAGACATGCGCCTCGCGAACGCGCCGCGCGATCAGCTGCGTGACCTGGGAGCCGAAGTCGAGGATGAGGATCTTGTCGTGCATGGGGTTCGGCCGGTCAGGACGGAATTCAGGACGATGAAGCGGGCGCGCCGGGCAGTTCGCCCTCGGCACGCCGGACGGCTCGGAAGTGCTGCCAGGCCAGCAGCAGCGACAGCGCCTGCAGCGCCGCGCAGAAGTAGAGCGGCGCGCCGATGTGCCAGTCGCCGCGCGGGTAGTGCGACACGGCGCCGAGCAGCGGCGTGGCCATCATCGGGGCCAGCACGGCCATCAGGCTGTTCAGCGAACTGACGGCGCCCATGGCCTCGCCCTGCTGCGTCGGGTCGGCGGCCCTCGAGACGAGGCTCTGGATCGACGACTGCGTGGTGAAGCCGAACAGGTTGGCGACGATCACCACGTACACCATCCAGCTCTCCGAGGCAGCGCCCCAAGCCACGAAGGCGATCGTCGACGACAGCAGGCCGAACAGGGCCAACTTCTGCGGCGGGAACACCTTCAGCAGTTTGCCGAGCAGGAAGCCCTGCACCAGCACCGACATCACGCCGATGACGAACAGCGACCAGCCGCTCTCGCTCGGCCCCCAGCCGAACTTCAGGCTGCCGTGCAGCACCCACACGGTGTAGAGGACGAACTGCGCCGGGCCGGCCAGCGCGATGACGGCCACCAGCAGGCCGACGCCCTTGAGCTTGACCAGTCCTCGCAGCGCGCTGACAGGGTTGAGCGCCTGCCACTGCACCGCGCGCCGCCGCTCGGCCGGCAGCGATTCCGGCAGCACGAAGTAGCCGTAGGCCGGGTTGGCCAGCGCGAGCGTTCCGGCCACGTAGAACGGCAGTTGCAGATCGATCGCACCGAGCACGCCGCCGAGCACCGGGCCCAACATGAAGCCCATGCCGAACATCGCGCCGAGCATGCCGAAGCGTTTGGCGCGCTCGTCGGGACTGCTGATATCGGCCACGTAGGCGTTGGCCACGGCCGCGTTGGCCTGCATCGCGCCGCCCACCGGGCGCGACGCCAGCAGCATCCACAGCGCCGACGCCATCGCGGTGACGAAGAAGTTGATCGCCGGGCCGCAGAAGCCGAGCAGCAGCACCGGCCGGCGACCGTATCGATCCGAGAGCGCCCCCAGCACCGGTGCCGCGATGAACTGCGCGAAGCCGTAAGTGAAGGCGATCACGCCGTACCGGGCCACCTGCTCTGCCGGCGAACTGGTGAAGCGGCCGACCAGCGTCGGCAGCACGGGGATGATCAGGCCGACCGACAGCATGTCGATCAGCACCGTGATCATGATGAATGGCATGGCAGCCTGACGCTGCCCGGCGCTCGGCCCGCTTTCCCTGTCGGACATCGCGGCCGTCACTCCATCCGGTAGTTCGGCGCTTCCTTCGTGATCTGCACGTCGTGGACGTGGCTCTCGCGGATGCCCGCGGAGGTGATCTCGACGAACTCGGCCTTGCTGCGCATCTCCTCGATCGTCGAGCAGCCGCAGTAGCCCATCGAGGCGCGCACGCCGCCGGCCATCTGGAAGATGATCGAGACCAGCGAGCCCTTGTACGGCACGCGACCCTCGATGCCCTCGGGCACCAGCTTGTCGGCGTTCGGGTTGGCGGCTTCGTCGTTCTCCTGGAAGTAGCGGTCGGCCGAACCGGCCTTCATCGCGCCGATCGAGCCCATGCCGCGGTAGCTCTTGTAGCTGCGGCCCTGGTAGAGGATGACCTCGCCCGGCGCCTCTTCGGTGCCGGCGAACATGCCGCCCATCATCACCGTGTGCGCGCCCGCGGCGATCGCCTTGGCGATGTCGCCCGAGTAGCGGATGCCGCCGTCGGCGATCAGCGGCACGTCGCTGCCGGCCAGCGCCTTGGCGACGTTGTCGATCGCCGTGATCTGCGGCACGCCGACGCCGGCGACGATGCGCGTGGTGCAGATCGAGCCGGGGCCGATGCCGACCTTGACGCCGTCGGCGCCGGCCTCGACGAGCGCGAGCGCCGCGGCGCCGGTGGCGATGTTGCCGCCGATCACCTCGACCTGCGGGAAGTTCTTCTTCACCCAGCGCACGCGCTCGATCACGCCGTGGCTGTGGCCGTGCGCGGTGTCGACGACGATGGCATCGACGCCCGCCCGCACCAGCAACTCGACACGCTCCTCGGTGCCTTCGCCCACGCCGACCGCAGCGCCGACGCGCAGCTTGCCCTGCGCGTCACGCGCGGCGTTCGGGAAGCTGGTCTGCTTGGTGATGTCCTTCACCGTCATCAGGCCGCGCAGCTCGAAGGCATCGTTGACCACCAGCACGCGCTCGAGCTTGTGCTTGTGCATCAGCGCCTTGCCCTCGTCGAGCGAGGTGCCCTCGCGCACGGTGATCAGGCGCTCGCGCGGCGTCATGATCTCGCGGACAGGGACATCCAGGCGGGTCTCGAAGCGCAGGTCGCGGTTGGTGACGATGCCGACCACGCGGCCTTCGTCGACCACCGGGAAGCCGGAGATGCCGTGCTGCTTGGAGAGTTCGATCACGTGGCGCACCGGCACGCCGGGCGAGATGGTGATCGGATCCTTCAGCAGGCCCGATTCATAACGCTTCACGCGCGCCACCTCGGCCGCCTGCTGCTTCGGCGTGAGGTTCTTGTGCACGATGCCGATGCCGCCTTCCTGGGCGATGGTGATCGCCGGGCGGGCTTCGGTGACCGTGTCCATCGCGGCGGACACCAGGGGAAGATTGAGACGGATGTTCCGGGTCAGGCGGGTGGCGAGCGAGGTGTCGCGCGGCAGGACCTGGGAGAAGGCGGGCACCAACAACACATCGTCGAAGGTGAGCGCTTTGCCGAGAAGGCGCATGAGGCAAGCTCCAGACGCAAAAGCGAATTATACGGACCGTGCAGCACGGCACGCTTCGTGACGCTTTGCACACGGCGCGGGCCGGGCGGGCCGCTACACTGCACTGCAACTCCGTCCGTCCACGCCCGCACCATGCGCTGTCGCCTCGCCGTCCTCACGCTTGCCCTCGTCGGCGCCGCACTGGCGGGGCCGGCCGTCGCCCAGTGGAAGTGGCGCGCCGCGAACGGCCAGATCCAGTACAGCGACCTGCCGCCACCGCCCGGCGTGGCCGAGAAGGACATCCTGCAGCGGCCGACCGCCGCCACGCTGCGCGCGAATGCGCCCGCGCCGGTGGTCTCCGCGGCATCGGCTCCCCCGCTGAACCCGAAGGCGGTCGACCCCGAGCTCGAAGCCAAGCGCAAGAAGGCCGATCAGGACGAAGCTGCCAAGGCGAAGGCCGAGGAGCAGCGCGTCGCCGCGGCGAAGGCCGAGAACTGCCGGCGCGCGCGCGAACAGATGCGCGCGCTCGACAGCGGCATGCGCATGGCGCGCGTCAACGAGAAGGGCGAGCGCGAAGTGCTCGATGACAAGATGCGCGCCGACGAGATGAAACGAGCCCGCGACGTGGCCGCCGCCGACTGCGGCAAGCCCTGACCTTTCAGCGGCCCCCGGCCGCCGTGCCGCTTCTCGACGCCCTGCCGTTCTTGCGGTAACGGAGCCGCCGCGCTTCCTTCGGGTCGACCCGCAGCGGCCGGTAGATCTCCACCCGGTCACGCTCCCGAAGCACGGTCTCGTCCGCTTGCACCCTGCCCCACACGCCGCGGCGCGCCTGCTCGAGCTGGATCTCCGGATGACGCTGCAGCAGGCCGCTGGCCCGGATGGCCTCGATCAGCGTCGAGCCCGCGGGCAGATCGACCGCCACTTCGTCGACCTCACCGGCGCGCGGGCTGTAGGCCACGCTGACGCGCAGCCGCTCAGCGGGCGCCATAGACCTCTTCGGCGCGGCGCACGAAACAATCGACGAAGGTATTGGCCACGCGGTCGAAGACCGGGCTCACCACGGCCTCCAGCGCACGGCTGCTGAAGGCGTAGCGCAGGTCGAACTCGATGCGGCAGGCCTGGGCCTCGTCGTCACCCGGCATGGCCAGCGGCACGAAACGCCAGATGCCTTCGAGCAGCGAGAACGGCCCGTCGACCAGATCGACCTCCACCGACGCATCGGCCACGTGCGTATTGCGCGTCGTGAAGGCGTGGCGCACGCCGGCATAGTGCAGGTGCAGCCGCGCGGTCATGCCGCTGTGGTGCTGCTCCAGCACCTCGGCGCGTTCGCACCAGGGCAGGAACTTCGGGTACTCCGGAATGCCGGTGACGAGCGAGTACATCTCGTGCGGGGAGTACCACAGCAAGACGGACTTCTTCACGTGCTTCATACAATCAATGGATTGTATTGGCGGCCCTCGGCCTCATCTGTCTTCCATGTCCATTGCCGAAAACCGCCGCGCGCGCTACGACTACCACATCGAGGAGCGCTTCGAGGCCGGCATGGTGCTCGAGGGCTGGGAGATCAAGGCCATCCGTGCCGGCCGGTGCAGCTGACCGACGGGTATGTGGTCATCCGCGACGGCGAGCTCTACCTGATCGGCTGCCGCATCAACGCGCTGCGCAGCGCGTCGACGCACGTGCATCCGGAAGCGGATCGCACCAAGAAGCTGCTGATGCACAAGGAGCAGATCCGCCGCCTGATCGGCAAGGTCGAGCAGAAGGGTTTCACGCTCGTGCCGCTCGATCTGCACTACAAGGGCGGCCGCGTGAAGGCCGAGCTCGCGCTGGCCAAGGGCAAGGCCGAGCACGACAAGCGCGACAGCGAGAAGAAGAAGGACTGGGAGCGCGAGAAGGGCCGCCTGATGCGGCACAAGGTCTCAACCAAGGCCTGAGGCCTTCAAGGCCTGCGCGCAGTCGGCGATCAGGTCGTCGGCGGATTCCAGCCCGATCGAGAAGCGCACCAGCACGCCCTTCCAGGCCGGTGCGTCGCGCATCATCGACAAGGTGTACGGCACCACCGGGCTGACCGGCCCGGCCCAGGAAAAACCGAGCTTGTAGAGCTTCAGCGCATCGACGAAGGCATCGACGCGCTCTGGCGCGATGCGCTCGCCGAACACCACCGAGAACAGGCCGGCGGCGGCGCGGCAGTGCGATGACCAATGCTCGTGGCCGGGCGAGCCTGGCAGCGCGGGATGCAGCACCTGCACGATGGACGACTGCCCTGCCCACCACTGTGCCAGCTGGCGTGCCGCCGCGTCGTGCGCTGCATAGCGCAGCGGCAGCGAGGGCAAGGAACGCAGCACCAGTTCGGCATCGTTGGCGGCCACGCCCCAACCCAGGCGCATGTGGCTGGCCTTGAGCTTCAGGTGCAGGGCGTCGTCGCGTGTGGTCACCGCGCCCATCAGCACATCGCCGCCGCCGCTGGGGTATTTGGTCAAGGCATGGGCGCTGATGTCGACGCCGAGGCCGTCGCCGAGTTCGAAGGCATCGAAGGCGATACCGGCGCCCCAGGTGTTGTCCAGCGCGACCAGCACGCCGCGCTCGCGGGCGATGCGCACCAGCGCACGCAGGTCCGGAAACTCCATGGTCACGGAGCCGGCGGCCTCGAGCCAGACCAGCTTCGTGCTCGGCCCGATACAGGCGGCGAGCGACGCCGGGTTCATCGCGTCGTAGAAGCGGTGCGTGATGCCCCAGCCGGCCAGTTCCTGGCGGGCCAGTTCCTTGCCCGGGCCGTAGGCGTTGTCGGGGATCAGCACCTCGTCGCCCGCCTTCAGCAGCGCGGTGTCGACCAGCGCGATCGCCGCCGGGCCGCTGGGCACCAGCAGCGTTTGCAGCCCGCCTTCCAGCGTGGCGATGCGCTCTTCCAGCGTGTAGACCGTCGGCGTGCCGTGCAGGCCGTAGGTGTAGCCCTCGCGGCTCTTCCAGCTGCGGGCTCGCAAGGCGGCCACGTTCGGGAAGATCACCGTCGAGGCCTTGTGCACCGGCGGCTGCGGCGCCTCGAAGCCCGCCGGCGGTCGATAGCCGTGGTGGATCAGCGCGGTGGCCGGGTCGAGCTTCTTGTCTGCACTCATGGCGGGACGGTACTCAGACCGGCATGCCGACAAGATCGTGCCCCTCGGCCGCGACGATACGCGCCCGCGTGAACTCGCCGACCTTCAGCGTCTTCGAGGCCTTCTCCGGCGGCAGCAGGCGCACGCGGCCGTCGATCTCCGGCGCATCGGCATAGCTGCGCGCCATGCCTCCGCGGCGGCCGAGCGCCGGCGCCTCGTCGACCAGCACCTGCATCGTCGCGCCGACGCGCCGCGCGAGCTTGGCGGTCGACACCGCTTCGGCCACCGCCATGAAACGCGCGCGACGCTCCTCGCGCAGTTCGGCCGGCAGCATGCCGGGCAGCTCGTTGGCCGTGGCACCTTCCACCGGCGAGTAGGCGAAGCAGCCGGCGCGGTCGATCTGCGCCTCGCGGATGAAGTCGAGCAGGTGCTCGAACTCGGCCTCGGTCTCACCCGGGAATCCGGCAATGAAGGTGCTGCGCACCACCAGCTCGGGGCAGATCTCGCGCCAGCGCTGCAGCCTCTCCAGGTTCTTCTCGCCGCTGGCCGGGCGCTTCATGCGCTTGAGCACGTCGGGGTGCGAATGCTGGAACGGCACGTCGAGGTAGGGCAGGATGCGCCCCGCTGCCATCAGCGGCAGGATCTCGTCGACGTGCGGGTACGGATAGACGTAGTGCAGCCGCACCCAGGCGCCGTGGCGCTCGGCCAGCACGGCGAGCTGTTCGCACAGCTCGGTCATGCGCGTCTTGACCGGCTTGCCGTCCCAGAAGCCGGTGCGGTATTTGACGTCGACGCCATAGGCACTGGTGTCCTGGCTGATCACCAGCAGTTCCTTCACGCCCGATTCGAACAGCCGCTGCGCTTCGCCCAGCACGTCGCCGATCGGCCGCGAGACCAGATCGCCGCGCATGCTCGGGATGATGCAGAACGAGCAGCGGTGGTTGCAGCCTTCGCTGATCTTCAGATAGGCGTAGTGCTTCGGCGTGAGCTTCACGCCCTGCGGCGGCACGAGGTCGACGAAGGGGTCGTGCGGCTTGGGCACATGCAGGTGCACCGCATCCATCACCTCCTGCGTGGCATGCGGGCCGGTCACGGCCAGCACGCTGGGGTGCATCTCGCGCACGAGGTTGTCGCTCTTCGCGCCGGCCTTGGCGCCGAGGCAGCCGGTGACGATCACCTTGCCGTTCTCGGCCAGCGCCTCGCCGATGGTGTCCAGGCTTTCCTTGACCGCATCGTCGATGAAGCCGCAGGTGTTGACGATCACCGGTCGGCGCCGGCGAAGGTCTTGGAGGTGTCGTAGCCCTCGGCACGCAGCTGCGTGAGGATCAGCTCGGAGTCGGTCAGCGCCTTGGGACAGCCCAGCGAGACGAAGCCGATCTTCGGCGGGGTGGCAATGTCGGTCATCGGGCGATTTTCGCCGATGACGCGGAAGGCCCTCTCAGCGCTTGGGCGTGTGCAGCCCGGCCATGCCCGGGAACAGCGATTCGGCCTGCTTGGCCATCTGCTCCTGCATCTGCAGGAACATCGCCTTGCTCTGCTCGAGGTAGTTGCCCATCAGGCCTTGCATCGCCGGCGCCTGCCCCTGCAGGAACTGGGTCCACAGCTCGGGATTCATCGCCTTGGGGTCGATCAGGCCCTTGGACTGCTCGGCGAAGCGCGCTGGATGTCGGTGAAGGTCTGCAGGTTCTTCTCGAGGTACGAACCCATCATCCCCTGCATCGCATGGCCGTAGAAGCGGATGATCTGCGAGAGCATCTGCGTGCTGAAGATCGGCACGCCGCCGGTCTCTTCCTCGAGGATGATCTGCAGCAGGATGCTGCGCGTGAGGTCTTCGCCCGACTTCGCATCCCGCACGACGAAGGCTTCCCCGCCCATCACCATCTCCTTCACGTCGGCCAGCGTGATGTAGCTGCTGGACTGCGTGTCGTACAGACGGCGGTTCGGGTACTTCTTGAGCACGCGCACCGCGACGTCCTCGGCCGGGGGCGAGGCGGATGCCTCGGCGGAAGCCTTCGGCGGTCGACGGGTTGCGGCCATGGGAGGAGCTCCGGTGTCTCGTTGTGCAGGGCACAAATTCTACGGAGCGCCCCCACGGCACCCGGAGGGGTTCCCCGTCCTGCGGCCGGCACTCAGGCCTTGACCGTCACGCCCGGCTGCGCGCTGTCGACGATGCGGCCGACCACCGCGGCGCGCTCGAAGCCATGTCGAGCGAACACCGCCAGCACCGCATCGACCGAATCGGCGTTGCACGCCACCAGCAGGCCGCCGCTGGTCTGCGGATCGGTGAGCAGCGCGCGGTCTTCGGCCGCGAACGCCGCCGGCAGCGTGATGCTCTCGCCATAGCCGGCCCAGTTGCGACCCGAGGCGCCGGTGACGAAGCCCTGCCCCGCCATCTGCCGAACACCGGGCAGCAGCGGCACTGCGGCCCAGTCGAGCTCCACGCGGCACTTGCCGCCGCGCGCCATCTCGAGCGCGTGGCCGGCGAGGCCGAAACCGGTGACGTCGGTCAGCGCATGCACGCCCGGCAGCGCGGCGAGCTCGGGGCCGGGCGTGTTGAGCTTGGTGGTGTTGGCGATCATCTGCGCATAGCCGTCTTCCGGCAGCTGGCCCTTCTTCAGCGCCGCACTCATCACGCCCACGCCCAGCGGCTTGCCGAGCACGAGCACATCGCCCGCCTTCGCATCGGCATTGCGCTTGACCTGCTTCGGGTGCACCGGGCCCAGCGCCACGAGGCCGTAGATGGCCTCCACGGAATCGATGGTGTGGCCGCCGGCGATCGGGATGCCGGCCGCGCGACACACCGAGGCGCCGCCCTCGAGCACGCGGCCGATGGTCTGCGTCGACAGCACGTTGATCGGCATGCCCACGCAGCGCCAGCGCGAGGATCGGCTTGCCGCCCATCGCATACACGTCGCTGATCGCGTTGGTGGCGGCGATGCGGCCGAAGTCGAACGGATCGTCGACGATGGGCATGAAGAAATCGGTGGTGGCGATCAGCGCCTGCTCGTCGTTGAGCTGGTAGACGGCGGCGTCGTCGGCGGTCTCGATGCCGACCAGCAGCTCCTTCGGGATCGGCATCGCCGCCGTGCCCTTGAGGATCTCGGACAGCACGCCCGGCGCGATCTTGCAGCCGCAGCCGCCGCCGTGCGACAGCGAAGTCAGGCGCGGTTCGGCGGGTTTCTCGGGGGCGTTCATGGCGTCTCTCTCCGTTCGGTCGGGGCTTCGATCAGGCCGCGCACGATGCGCATCAGCGCCTCTCGCTCGGCCTCGGGGGCAAACAGCGGCGCACGCTCGACGGCACGGCGCTGCAGGTCGACGAGCATAGCGGGCTCGTCGCGGGCACGCTCGATCAGGGTTGCGAGCGCGGCATCGTCGCCCACGTCGAAACTGGCCGGCCAGTCGTCGCCGAGCAGGCCGAGGTTGCCGTCGATGCGCGAGGCGATCACCGGCGTGCCGCTGCGCAGCGCCTCGATCACCACATGCGCACCGCCCTCCATGCGGCTGGTGTGCGCGAGCACGTGGGCCGCCTGGATGTGCCGGCGCACCACCTCGTGCGGCTGCGGGCCGAGCCAGCGGAAGTTCGGCAGGCGAGTGGCAACGCGCGCCGCTTCCTCGCCGAGCGCCGCGTCGAGCGATCCGCCGATGTGATCGAAGCGAAGGTCGCCGCGTGCCGCGAGCCGCTCGGCGGCACGCCAGTAGGTGCGCGGATCCTTCTCGTCGCGCAGGTGGCCGACCATGAGCACGCGCAGGTGGCGCGACGTCTTGCACAGCGCGCGCCGCGCCGTGCAGGACTGCAGCACCACATGGGCACGCGCTTGCAGCGAAGCCGGCAGACGTTGCGTGCCATGGCCGTTGAGGACCACCAGCGCATCGGCCAGCTGCAGGGAGCGCTGGGCATCGGCATCGACGGCGATGTCGCGATAGAGGTCCGTGCCGGTCAGCACGGCGGCCAGCGGTGCGCTGCCGCGCTGCGCGCGCCAAGCGCGGATCGAGGCTGCCGACCGGCGCGCATGCAGCGCGATCATCAGCGTCTCGTCGCCACCGCGCCAGACGTCGGTGAGTCACGCGGTAAGCTGCCGACAGCAGGCGCGACCAGCGGTGCGCGGTCTGCCAGTTGCCGTTGTTGGCGTCGGCCAGCGCGGGCGTGACGATGACGATCGAATTCCGATGCACGACGCAAGCCTAACCTCAGACGCCGCCCGGCTGGCCCGCCACGGGGGCCGCGACGCCCTGGCCCGCGCGCTGCGCGACAGCCGCGCCGACACGCTGGCCACCTTCGCGGTGTACGAGCGCGCCCTGCCCGGCCTGCGCGTGCCGCGGCGCGAGGAACTCAACCCGCCGCTGTGGGAGCTGGGCCACATCGGCTGGTTCCAGGCCTGGTGGCTGCAGCGCAACCCGCATCGCGCGCTCGGACTGCGCGCCGATCCGGACGTGCCGCGGCTGACGGCGCAGCCCGCCGATGCCGATGCGCTGTACCACTCCAGCCGTGTGCCGCACGACAGCCGCTGGAACCTGCCCTTGCCCGACGCCGCCAGCACGCGCCGGCAGATGCAGCAGCAGATCGACACCACGCTCGCACTGCTGGCAGACGCCGCGGAGAACGACGACGCGCTCTACTTCTTCCGCCTTGCGCTGCTGCACGAAGACATGCACCACGAGGCCGCGCTGTACATGGCGCAGGCGCTGGACATCGCCATCGACGATCCGCGCTGGCGCCCGGCGCGACTGACCGGACCGGCCACGCCGCTGGCCTTCGAAGCGACGACACGGCGGCTCGGGCTGGCGGCGCCCGAGGGCTTCGCGTTCGACAACGAACTGGGTGCGCACGAGGTGGCCGTGCCGGGCTTCGCGATCGATGCGCAGGTGCTGCGCTGGGCCGATTACCTGCCCTTCGTCGAGGCCACCGGCGCCGCGCCGCCGCGCTACCTGCGCCACGTGGCCGGCCGCTGGGAACAGAAGCACTACGGTGCCTGGCACGAACTCGATCCGTCGCTGCCGGCCTGCCACCTCACGCAGCACGAGGCGCTGGCTGGTGCCGCTGGGCCGGCCGCCGGCTGCCGACCGAAGCGGAGTGGGAGTGCGCCGCCGTGTCGGCACCGGACCGCTTCCGCTGGGGCGACGTCTGGGAGTGGACCGCCAGCCCCTTCGCGCCCTACCCTGGCTTCGAGCCGCATCCCTACCGCGACTACTCGGCGCCGTGGTTCGACGGCCGGCCGGTGCTGCGCGGCGCGTCGTTCATGACGCAGCCGCGCCTGCGCCATCCGCGCTATCGCAACTACTTTCCCGCCGGGCGCAACGACGTGCCGGCAGGCTTTCGAACCTGCGCGATCTAGCGGCGCTCAGCCGCTGGCCAGAAAGACCGCGAACCAGCCGCGCTCGTCCGTCCAGTGCTCGAGCTGCGTGAAGCCGGCGCGCTGCAGCAGTTCGCCGAAGCCCAACGGCGTCCACTTGTAGCTGTTCTCGGTGTGGATGCGCTCGCCCGCGGCGAAGCGTCGTTCGCCGCCGCGCCAGCGCACCGTCAGCGCCTCGCGGGCCGCCAGATGCATCTCGATGCGGGAGGCCGCCGCGTCGAACAGCGCCACGTGCTGCCACTGGCGCACGTCGAAATCCGCGCGCAGCAGACGGTTCAGGTGCCTGAGCAGGTTGAGGTTGAAGGCCGCGGTCACGCCGAGCGCGTCGTCGTAGGCGGTCTGCAGACTGCGCTCGTCCTGACCGGTCGACACCGATCAGCAGTGCCCCGCCGCGCGCCAGCGCACGGGCCTCCCGCAGCAGCCGCAGCGCATCGGTCGGCGCGAAGTTGCCGATGCTCGAGCCGGGGTAGAAGACCAGCGCCGGCGTGTCGCCGGTGATCTCGTGGCCGAGCTGCAGCCGCGCGGAGAAGTCCAGCCCCACGCCGGTGAGGTCCATCAGCGGGTGCTCGCGCTGCAGGCAGCCCATCGCCCGGCGGAGGAATTCCACCGAGATGTCCACCGCCACGTAGCGCCCGGGCCGCAGCAACGGGAACAGCCGCGCCGCCTTGGCGCAGTCGGCCGCGCCCAGGTCGATCATCAGCGGCGCCGCCCCGCTTCGCGCAGCGCACTGGCGGCGATCGCCGCGCCGTGGCGCTCGAAGATCTCCGCCTCGGTGCGCGTCGGGTAGTACTCGGCCAGCTCGGTGATCGCATCGAACAGCCGCGAGCCGAGGGCGTCGTAGAAGAACTTCGGCGGCACGGCGGCTTGAGGCTGAAGCAGGCCGGCGGCGGCCTCGTCGGCCAGCGCCGCATCGTCGAGGCGATGCAGCTGGAAGAAGCGCGGGGTTCGGTTCGTAGACATCGGCATCCGTCCTGCCCCTGCGTGCGTACGAGCGCATATCACGCGGATGGGCCTTCACCCGACTCTACCTGCTTGCGCCCGCTACAGTGCGGCCTGCTTCAACCACCCTTGCCGGAGTCAACCCATGCTCGACCTGTCCCCGTCCCGCACGCTCAAGGCCCTGCTCACCTGCGCGCTGCTCAGCTTCGGCGCGATAGCGCACGCCCAGCAAGTGTTCCGCATCACCGCCATTCCGGACGAATCGCCCACCGAGCTGGCGCGCAAGGCGGCGCCGCTGGTGAAGTACCTGGAAGGCAAGCTGGGCATGAAGGTGGAGTACACGCCGGTCACCGACTATGCGGCCGCGGTCGAGACGCTGGTCAACCGCAAGGTCGACATGGCCTGGTTCGGCGGCTTCACCTTCGTGCAGGCCAACGTGCGCTCCGGCGGCAAGGTGATCCCGATCGCGCAGCGCGAGGAAGACGAGAAGTTCCGCTCGGTGTTCATCACCAGCGAGGCCGGCATCAACGCGCTGGCCGACCTGAAAGGGCAAGGACGTGAGCTTCGGCTCGCAGAGCAGCACCTCCGGCCACCTGATGCCGCGCAGCTTCCTGCTGCAGGCCGGGCTGAACCCCGAGAAGGATTTCCGCCGCGTCTCGTACAGCGGCGCCCATGACGCGACGATCGCCGCCGTGGCCGCCGGCAAGGTGCAGGCCGGCGCGCTGAACATCTCGGTGTGGGACAAGTTCGTGGCCGACAAGAAGGTCGATACCACCAAGGTGCGCGCCTTCTACACGACGCCGACCTACTACGACTACAACTGGACGGTGCATGCCGACATGCCGGCCGCGCTGCGCGAGAAGCTCGCAGGCACTGCTGTCGCTCAGCCGTGACACCGCCGAAGGCAAGGAAATCCTCGAGCTGCAGCGCGCCACGCGCTTCATGCCGAGCAAGGTCGACAACTACAAGGGCATCGAGGCCGCGGCGCGCAGCGCCGGGCTGCTCTGACCGCAGCGGCCAGCGATTGAAGATCGAACTGCACGACATCGCCGCGCGTCACCCGGCGGCGCGCAGCAGCAGCGCGGCGGCGCTGCGCGGGCTGTCGCTGAGCGTGGAGCCCGGCGAGCAGCTCGCGGTGATCGGCCCCTCGGGCGCCGGCAAGACGACGCTGCTGCAGGTGATGGGCTGCGCGCTGCCGCCTGCAGCTGGCCGCCTCACCCTCGACGGCGCTGACCCGTGGGCGCTGCCCCGCGCGGCGCTGCGCCTGCTGCGCGGCCGGCTCTTCCTCGCGCCGCAGGTGCCACCGCTGCCGCCGCGGCAGCGCGTGGTCACCGCGGTGATGGCGGCGCGCTTGCCGGCCCTCGGCCTGTGGCGCAGCCTGCGATCCCTCTTCTATCCCGACGACATTCCGGCGGCGCATGCGGCGCTCGACCGCTTCGACCTCGCCGACAAGCTGTTCGATCGGGTCGACCGGCTCTCCGGCGGCGAGCGCCAGCGCGTCGGCTGGCCCGCGCGCTGCTCGCGCCGGCCCGGCTGTGGCTGGTCGACGAGCCGCTGTCGGCGCTTGATCCGAACCGCGCGCAGCAGGCCATCGCCACGCTGTGCGACGAGGCCGCCGAGCGCGGCGTCACGCTGGTGGCCACGCTGCACCGGTGGACGTGGCGCTGGCGCGCTTTCCGCGCATCGTCGGCCTGCGCGATGGCGCGCTGGCCTTCGACCTGCCCGCGGCGCAGGTCAGCCGCGAGCACTGGCGCGCCTCTATGCCCAGCACGAGCATGAGCTGGCCGGTGCACCGATGCCCGCCGCCGAAGAGCCGCCGGCGCCGCAACCGGTGGTGATGCATTGCCGATGAACACGGCCGCCGCGCTCCCGCCGCCCGCGCGCGACCCCGCGTGGCGGGGCCGCCTCGGCTGGATGCTGTTCGGCTTGGTGCTGCTGTGGCCGCTGTTGCAGGCCACCGAGTTCCGCCCCTGGACGCTGTTCGAGCCGGAGAGCCTCAAGGTCAGCGGCCGGTTTCTTGCCAGCTTCTGGCCGCCGGCGCACAGCCCGGAGTTTCTCGGTCTTGTCGCACGCGAGGGCACGGCGCACGGTGGCCATCGCCACCGCCGGCATCACGCTGGCGCTGCTGATCGCGATTCCTCTGACGCTGGCCAGCACGCAGGTGCTGTCGCTGTCGGCGCTGTCCGGGCGCATGGCGCGCGGGCCGTTCTGGCTGCGCCAGATGCTGCGCTGGGCGCTGATCGTGCTGCGCAGCGTGCCGGAGCTGGTGTGGGCGCTGGTCTTCGTGCGCGTGGTCGGTCTCGGGCCCACGGCCGGCGTGCTGGCCATCGCGCTGACCTACGGCGGCATGCTCGGCAAGGTCTATGCGGAGATCCTCGAGAGCGGCGATGCGCAGGCCACCCAGGCGCTGATGCGCAACGGCAGCGGCCGGCTGCAGGCCTTCTTCTACGGCCTCCTGCCGCAGAACGCCGCCGAGCTCACCAGCTACACCGTCTACCGCTGGGAGTGTGCGATCCGCAGCTCGGTGGTGTTGGGCTTCGTCGGCGCCGGCGGTCTCGGCCAGCAGATGGACAACTCGATGAAGATGTTCGCCGGCGGCGAGGTGCTGACGATGCTGGCGGTCTTCATGCTGCTGGTGGCGCTGGCCGACCACGTGAGCAGCGCATTGCGCCGCGCGCTGGGCTGAGGCGGAGGCGACGATGGACCGACGCGACGCTGCCAACCCGCCCTACCGGCTGCCGCCGCCGCTGTTCGATGCCCGCTGCAAGGCCTGCTGGTTCACCGCCGGCATCGCCGCGCTGGTGGTGGCGAGCTTCGTCAGCCTCGATCTGCAGTGGGCACAGTTCTTCTCGGCCGAGGCGCTGCGCAGCATGGGCCGCTTCCTCGGCGAATTCTTCCCGCCCGATACGCAGCCGGAGTTCCTGCGCAAGGTGGCCTGGGCCGCGTGGGAGACGCTGGCGATGTCGGCGCTGGGCACGCTGCTGGCGGCGATCGCCGGGCTGGTGCTCGCGCTGCCGGCCAGCCGCACGCATGCCGGTGCCCGCGCGCTGTGGCGCACGCCGACGCGGCTGCTGCTGAACGCGCTGCGCAGCGTGCCCGAGCTGGTCTGGGCCGCGCTGCTGCTGATTTCCGCCGGCCTCGGGCCGATGGCCGGCACGCTGGCGCTGGCGGTGCACACCGCCGGCGTGCTCGGCCGGCTGTTCGCCGAGGCGATCGAGAACGCGCCCAGCGGCCCGGCCGATGCGCTGCGGGCGCAAGGCGTCGGCCCGCTCCGCGTGATGGCCTATGCCACGCTGCCGCAGGTGCTGCCGCAGCTGCTGAGCTACACGCTGTACCGCTGGGAGAACAACATCCGCGCCGCCGCCGTGCTCGGCGTGGTCGGCGCCGGCGGGCTCGGCCAGCTGCTGGCCTTCCACATGGGGCTGTTCCACATGGGCAAGACGGCCACCATCCTCGGCGGGATGCTGGTGCTGGTGGCCATCGTCGATGCCGCGAGCTATGGCGCGCGGCGACTGCTGGCGCGATGAGGGACGGGAGCCGATGAGCACACGCCTGCTGGCCCTGGCCCTGATCGCGACGACGATGGCCGCCTGCGCGCTGCCCTGGGACGGCCTGTCGGACATGGCATGGTGGCAGCAGCAGCTGGCGCGCTGCGAGCACTGGTGCGACCAGCACCCGATCACCTTCACGCTGGCGTTCGCCATGCTCTTCGCCGTGATGGCCGCCGTCACGCTGCCCGGCTGCAGCGTGCTGTCGCTGATGGCCGGGCCGCTGTTCGGCGCGGTGGGCGGCACGCTGCTCGTCGGCGTGGCCTCGACGCTCGGTGCCACCGCGTCGTTTCTCGTCGCCCGCCACCTCGCGCGGCCGGCCGCACAGGCGCGCTTCGGCCACCGGCTGCAGCCGGTCGAAACCTTCCTCGCCCGCCACGGCCGCTGGCCGCTGTTTGTGCTCCGGTTGGTGCCGCTGGTGCCCTTTCCGGTGCTCAACCCGCTGCTCGGCCTCAGCAAGATGCCGCTGAGCCACTTCGTGCTGCCCAGCCTGGCCGGCCTGACGCTGGGCACCGTGCCCTACGTGTGGCTGGGCCTGTCGGCGCAGCAGCTCGCCTCGGCCACACCGGCCGACGCGGTGCCATTCGCACTGGCGGCGACGCTGCTGCTCGCCACGCTGTGGTGGCTGCGCCAGCGCTGGCAGAAGGCGGTGAGCCGATGAGCGCGCCACGGGTCGGCTGGCTGTTTGCCTACGACTGGGATGCCCAGGCGCTGACCGCGTTGCAGGCGGCCGGCCGTGCGCGCTTCGACACGGCCGGCTTCGATCTCTTCAGCTTCCCGAGCAACGCTGCGCTGATCGGCTTCGACCTTGAACGCATGGCCGAACGCCCGGGCGCGCCGCGCGCGGCGGCGCGCCTGGGCCGGCGTGCTCTCGCACCACGAGCAGTTCGGCGCGCTGGCTGCCGCGCTGGTGGCCGAACGCATGGGCCTGCCGGGCACCCCCGGAGAGCATCCTCGCTGCGCAGCACAAGCTGCATGCACGCCGCGTGCTGCAGCAGGTGGCGCCTGAAGCCAACCTGCGCTTCGCGCCGCTGCAGGCCGAGTACGGCGAGCCGATCCCGGACGGCATCGAGTACCCGAGCTACGTCAAGCCGGTGAAGGCGGCCTTCTCGGTGCTGGCCCGCCGCGTCGAGAGCCGCAGCGAGCTGCAGCGCCACACCCGCTTCGGCCGGCGCGAACTGTGGGTGATCCGCCATCTCGTCGAGCCCTTCGAGCGCGTGTGCCGCGCGCGGCTGCCCGAGGCGGGGCCCTCGCACCGCATGCTGATGGAAGAGCCGGTGCTGCCGCAGGTGGCGCAGTACAACCTCGACGGCTGGGTGTTCGACGGCCGGTGCATGCGCTCGGCGTGGTCGATGCGGTGATGCTGCCGGGCACGCAGTCCTTCATGCGCTGGGAGGTGCCGAGCCGCCTCGATGCCGCAGTGCAGGCCCGCGCGCTCGACGTGGCGCGCCGCTTCCTGCAGGCGATCGGCTTCCGCCACGGCTTCTTCAACATGGAGTTCTTCCACGACGCCGCGAGCGGCCGGCTCAGCGTCATCGAATTCAACCCGCGCATGGCCTCGCAGTTCGGTGATCTGTACCGCCGCGTGCTCGGCGCCGATGCGCATGCGATGGCCTTAGCGATGGCGCTCGGCCGCGATCCGCGCGATGTGCCTCGCGAGGCGCCGACTGCCGGCGCCGCGGCGAGCCTCGTCTACCGCACGCTCGAAGGCGAAACGCCGCCCCCGCCGCCCTCGCCGTGGCAACGCCACCAGTTTGCGCGCCAGTTTCCCGACGGCCTGGTATTCAGCTTCCCGAAGCACGGCCACGCCCTCGCGCGCGACTACAAGTGGACCGGCAGCCACCGCTACGGCATCGTCCACCTCGGCGGCCGCGACCGCGCCGACCTGCGCGAACGCGCCGAGCGCGCCAGCGCCTTGCTCGGCTGGCCCGCGCCGTATCGAGACATGGCCGCGGCGGTTTCGCCGCAGGCCGGGACGAACGAATCCCCCTTCCGTACGGAGCCTCCTGATGACCCTCGGCCTTCCCGCCCTGCCGCGCCTGCTGCGCGCGGCGCTGATCGCGATCACCTGCGTCGCCGCGCTCAGCGGCTGCGGTGCGATGCTCGCGCAGAACCCCTCCAGTGCCCTCAAGCCGGTGAATGCCGTGAAGGATGGCGACGATGCGCGCGTGATGCTCCAGGGCGCCGACGTGGTGGCCTATTTCACCCAGGGCCGCTACCAGCCGGGGCAAGCGTCGATCAGGAGCGTGTACGAAGGCGTGACCTTCCGCTTCGCCAGCGCCGAGCACAAGGCGCTGTTCGATGCGCAGCCGACGAAATACCTGCCGCAGTTCGGCGGCTACTGCGCCAACGGCATCGCCTATGCGATCCCCTGGGGCGGCGATGCCGACACCTGGCGCGTCATCGACGGCAAGCTCTACATCTTCGGCGGCCGCGGCAGCCAGGAAGCCTTCGAGCTCGACATCCCCGGCAACCTCGCGCTGGCCAACCGCTACTGGGCCGAGGAAGTGGCCGGCAGCAACAGCTTCTGGCAACGCGGCAAGCGCCTGGTCTGGCGCGTGCCGCACTACAAGTCGGGCGACGAACTCGCGGCGATGGTCGCGAAGGCGCGCGCCGCGAAGCCTTAGGTCTTCAGCCTCACGCCGCGATCGCCGGCAGCACCCGGCCCACGCATTCGCCGAAGCCGATGCGCGCCGCCCCGGGGCGTTCGCACCAGCCGCGGATCGTGACCGCATCGCCGTCGAGCAGCCAGCTGCGCGTCTGGCCGTCGGGCAGCTGGATCGGCTGATTGCCGCCCTGCGTCAGCTCGATCAGCGCGCCGGCCTGATCGAGTGTCGGGCCCGACAGCGTGCCGGTGCCGAACAGATCACCCGGTTGCAGGTTGCAGCCGTTGACGGTGTGGTGCGCCACCATCTGCGCGATCGTCCAGTAGGCGTGGCGGTAGCTGGTGTTGCAGATCGATGCGGGCTCGCGCATCGACGGCGTCTGCAGCAGCACCTGCAACTGCACGTCGAGGCTGCCCGCTTGCCGGTTCGCTTCGCTGTCCAGATACGGCAGCGGCTGCGGATCGCCCTCCGGCCGCTCGAACGGCACGCGGTACGGCGCCAGCGCTTCCAGCGTCACGATCCACGGCGAGATCGTCGTCGCGAAGTTCTTGCTCAGGAAGGGACCGAGCGGCAGGTATTCCCAGCCCTGGATGTCGCGCGCCGACCAGTCGTTGAGCAGGCACAGGCCGAACACATGCGCCTCCGCTTCTTCGATGCCGATCGGCTCACCGAGCGCATTGCCACGGCCGATGAAGACGCCGAGTTCCAGTTCGATGTCCAGTTTCTGGCTCGGGCCGAACTGCGGCGCGCTGGCGCCGGGCGGCATCGTCTGCCCGCGCGGGCGGCGAAAGGCCTGCGGCGAGACGCCGATGCTCGATGCGCGCCCGTGGTAGCCGATCGGCACCCACTTGTAGTTGGGCAGCAGCGGGTTGTCGGGGCGGAACTGCCGGCCGATGTTGGTGGCGTGGTGCACCGAGGTGTAGAAGTCGGTGTAGTCGCCGATGCGCGCCGGCACGGCGTAGGCGACGCCCGCGCGCGGCACGAGACAGGGTTCGAGGGCTTCGCGCATCGGCGAGCCCTCGCGCAGCGCGCGCGACAGCGCCAGCCGCAGCGCCGACCAGGTCGCCGGCCCGAGCGCCATCAGGGCGTTGAGCGAATCGCCCGCCGCTGCCGCAGCGGCGCGTGCCGCCGCCCCCTCGCACACACCGCGCTCGGCCACCGCCGCCAGATCGACGATCGCATCGCCGATCGCCACGCCGCCGCGAAACGGCTCGCGCGGCCGACGGAAGACGGCGAACGGCAGGTTCTGGACGGGGAAGTCGCTGCCGGCGTTCGCGGATGCATTGGCCGACTCGACCCAGCTCTTCAGCGCCGGATCGTGCGTCTCGTTGAGCGCCACGGCCGTCAGGCCTTGGCGGCCATCGAGCCGTCGTGCATCCAGGCGGCGTGCTTGGGCGCGCGCTTGGTGCGGCTCCATTCGTCGAGCATCTCGCGCTTCACGGCATCGAGCTTCTCGTACATCTGCGGCGTGCCGGTATCGGCGGCGAGTTCGATGCGGTGGCCGTTCGGGTCGAAGAAATAGATGCTCTTGAAGATCGTGTGGTCGGTGGGCCCGAGCACGTCGATGCCGGCGGCCTCGAGCTTCGCCTTCGTCGCCAGCAGCGTCTCCATCGAATCGACCTTCATCGCCGTGCTGCACCCAGGCCGGCGTATTCGGATCGCGCCCCATCTCCGGCTGGCTGGGCAGTTCGAAGAAGGCCAGGATGTTGCCGCCGCCGGCGTCGAGGAACACGTGCATGTACGGATCCGGCGCCTTGGTCGAGGGCACCTCGTTCTCGGCGATGGCGAGCACGAAGTTCATGCCGAGGTGGCGTTCGTACCAGTCGACCGTCTCCTTCGCATCCTTGCAGCGGTAGGCGACGTGGTGGATTCTCTCGATCAAGGGCATGGGGGTCTCCTTCAGTGCCTGTTCAAGCCGGCGTGTGCGATGGCACCACCGGGCTGATCGCGCCGATGCCGGCCTTCGAGACGGACTCTGCCGCCTCGGGCCGGCCGCGCGCGATGCGCAGCGCCTCGCGGATCACGCCGAGGTCGCCGATGTGATTGGACAGCAGCAGCACCAGGCGTGCATTCATCGCGTGGCTCTCCTCGGTGGAAAGACCCTGGTGCGCCGAGATCAGGGCCTCGTAGAAGTCGTCGTACGAGGCCATGTGGGCGGTGGTGTTCAGCGGCATCGCCGGTCTCCTTCAGGCGCAGGCCGTGGCGCGCTGCAATGCAGCGCGCACCGCCGCCAGCGTCGGTTGCCGCCAGCGCGCGCAGACATGCTGGTCGGGGCGGATCAGGTAGGCCGTGCCGTCGCGGGCATCAAGCCGGCCAGCGGCGAGGCCTTGGGCGTCGATGAGGTCGCGGCCCACCGCCAGTGTCGACAGTCCCGGCAATTCGGCTGCCCAGGCCGGCGCGTCGCCGAAGACGATCAGCGTGAAGCCGGGAGCGCACTCGCGCAGCAGCCCGTGGCGCTGCCATCGCGGCGCTGCAGCGGCGCATCGGCCAGCGGCGCGCCAGCACCATGCGGCCGTCGAACGCATCCACATCCGGCGTATTCAGCGCCGAGCCGTGCAGCGTGGCCGGCACCGACAGCCGCCCGCTGTTGACCAGCCGCCGCGCAAACTCGTGCTCGCGCGCCAGCGCCAGCACTGGTCGCGGAACAACCGGCTGATCTCGCTCTTGGGCGTGATGAAGTCGGTGGAGCGCGTCGAGTTGAGGAGGTTCTCGTCGGCCGCGTATTCGCGCTCCGGGCCGTAGCTCTCGACCAGCGCCACGGGCGACTGCCCGCGGATCACGCGGTCGAGCTTCCAGGCCAAGGTTGTCGGCATCCTGCACGCCGCTGTTGGCGCCGCGCGCGCCGAAGGGCGAGACGCCATGCGCCGCATCGCCGGCGAAGATCACCCGGCCGTGCACGAAGCGATCCATGCGCAGGCAGGCGAAGGTATAGACGCTCGCCCATTCCAGCGTGAACTTCGCGTCCGGGCCGAGCAGCGCCTGCACGCGCGGGAGGATCTTCTCCGGCTTCTTCTCCTCTTCCGGATCGGCGTCCCAGCCGAGCTGGAAGTCGATGCGCCAGACGTCGTCGGGCTCGCGGTGCAGAAGCCCCGATTGGTTCGGATGGAACGGCGGGTCGAACCAGAACCAACGCTCGGCGGGAAACTGCGCCCGCATCTTCACGTCGGCGATCAGGAAGCGGTCGTGGAAGATGCGGCCCTTGCTCTCCAGCCCCATCAGGCCGCGCATCGGCGAGCGCGAGCCGTCGCAGGCGATCACCCAACCGGCCTCGAGGCGGTAATCGCCCTCGGGGGTGCCGACGGTCAGCGTGGCGCCATCCTCGCGCGGCGCGATGCCCTTCACGGTGTTGTGCCAGCGGATCTCGATGCCCGGCAGCTGCAGCGCACGCTCGACGAGGTAGGCCTCGCAGTAGTACTGCTGCAGGTTGATGAAGGCCGGCCGCTCGTGGCCCGATTCGGGCAGCAGGTCGAACTGGTAGACCTGCTCGTCGTGGAAGAACACCCGGCCGACATTCCACGACACGCCCTTGTCGACCATCGGCTGGCCGACGCCGAGCCGGTCCCAGATCTCCAGCGTGCGCTTGGCGAAGCACAGCGCCCGCGAGCCGATCGACAGCTTGTGGTCGTTGTCGAGCACCAGCACCGGCTGGCCGCGCTGCGCGAGATCGATGGCCAGCGTCAGCCCCACCGGGCCGGCGCCGACGATGACGATGCGATGCTTCGCCGGCGCGGCGGCGTCCTGGTCGGCGCTGCGCCGGTACGGGAAGGCGATGGCCTGCACCGCGGCGCCGTCGCCGCGAAAGACATCCGCCGGCAGGTCGAGCGGCTTCATGGCCTCAGCCTTCGATGCCTTCGAGCGTCTTCCACATCTGCCGGTCGCGCTCGGCGGTCCACACGCGCGGGTCGCGGTACTGCGTGGCCTCGTCGTAGCAGCGCGTCACGTCGAAGGGCATGCAGTGGTCGAAG
Organism: Piscinibacter aquaticus; assembly: GCA_007994965.1. Lineage (GTDB taxonomy): Bacteria > Pseudomonadota > Gammaproteobacteria > Burkholderiales > Burkholderiaceae_C > Piscinibacter > Piscinibacter aquaticus. The sequence continues at coordinate 2,063,755 of VOPW01000001.1, forward strand.
ATCACCCAGTGGCCGTATTTCGGCTTCAGCGCCGCATAGGTGTCCTGGTAGACGGCATTCAGGTCCTTGCCCGCCGCCACGCCCGCCTGCACGCTCGCCCACACATCGGCGATGAAGGCGCGCGTGCCGGCCGGCCGGCCGCCACCCGCTCGGCGCCGACCAGCGCCGCACCGCGGCCCGGCACCAGCGCCTGCGGGTTCAGCGCGGCGATGTTGTCCAGCGTCTGCGGCCAGTCGCGGAAATAGGCGTCACCGGCGTACGGCGTGGCGTCGAACTCGACCAGTCGCCCGACAGCAGCGTCTTCTCGCCGGGCAGCCACACCACGGTGTCGCCCTTGGTGTGACCGCGGCCGAGCTGCAGCAATTGCACCTCCAGCTTGCCGAGCCACAGCGTCATCCGGCCGGTGAAGGTCAGGGTCGGCCAGGTCAGGCCCGGGGGCACCGTCTCGACGTTGCGGAACAGGCGCGGGAAGCGGCCGATCTCGCTGGCCTTGTCGGCCTCGCCGCGCTCGACGATCAGGTCGTGGGTGTCCTGGCTGGCGAGGATCTGCTGCAGGCCTTCCGCCCGGTAGGCCGAGGCGCCGAGCACGCGCACCGCGTGGTAGTGCGTCAGCACCACGTACTTGATGGGCTTGTCGGTCACCGCGCGGATGCGGCGGATCACGTCGGCCGCCATCGCCGGCGTGGCCTGCGTATCGGCCACCAGCACCGCGTCGTCGCCGATCACGATGCCGGTGTTCGGGTCGCCCTCGGCGGTGTAGGCCCAGGCGTGCTCGGAGATCTGCGTGAAGCTGACCTTCTTCTCTTCCAGGTCGGCTTGCGAGGCGAAGGCTTTGGTGGGCGCGTTCATCGGCTGTTTGTCCATTGCGAATGGATTTGCATTGTAGACTTCGCGGCGGAATGCGGCAAATTCGTTTGCAGATGGCAAACTCGGAGGCGCGTCATGGAGGAGGCAGCGTGAGTCGTCAGAGCCCGGCGGACAGCGAGAGCGGCCAGCGTGCGGTGCAGTCGGTGGAAGTTGGCGGCCGGCTGCTGCTCGTGCTGGGCGCGCACCCCGAGCCGATGACGCTGAAGGACCGGCCGCCGGTGCCGAGCTGCCGCCGGCGCGCGCCCATCCGTACCGGTGAGCTTCGGGCGGCTGGGCCTCGTGGAGCAGGATGCGCAGACCGGCCGTTATGCGCTCGGCCCGGCGGCGTTGCAGCTCGGCCTCGGCCTGCCTGCACCAGCTCGATCCGCTGCGCGCCGCATCGCCGGTGATCCAGCGCCTGGCGGAAGACACCGGCTTCGCGGTGGCCATCGCGGTGTGGGGCAACTTCGGGCCGACCATCGTGCGGCTGATCGAGGCGCGCCAGCCGCTGCTGGTGGCGATGCGCGCCGGCACGGTGATGTCGGTGTTTCGCACCGCCACGGGCCGTGCCTTCGCCGCGGCGCTGCCGGAGGCGCGCATCGCCCAGGCCGCCACCGGCGCGGTGGGCGACGAGCCGCGCCGCTCCGGCAAGCTCAGCCGCGATGAGCTGGCCATCGTGCGCCGGCGCGTGAGGACGTCCGCCAGCACGGCGTGGTGCGCGCGCAGGGCCGGCCGATCCCGAGCGTCAATGCCTTCAGTGCGCCGGTGTTCGACCACGAGGGCCAGGCGGTGCTGGTGGTCACCGCGCTCGGCCACCAGGACGATCTCTCGACCGCCTGGGATTCGCCCGCCGCGGCGGCCGTGCGCACCGCCGCGAAGGAAATCTCGCAGCGGCTGGGCTGGAGCCCGGCTCGCGGAGCGTGACGCATGGCCGACGCGCTCAGCGCGTCAGCGTGAAGCGCAGGTCGACCGGCTGCTGGCTCTTGTTGGTCCACATCCAGCAGTAGTCCTGGTCGAGCGCGACCTTCAACTCGCCGCGCACCGCCGCCACCGCCTTGCGGCTCGCCGGATAGCGCACCGCCTTGCCCTCGTGGTAGTGGATGTTGAAGTCGAGCGGCCCGCCGGCCTCGAAACGCCGTGCCACCGCGTTGCCGCGCTCGAGCTTGCCGCAGGCCTCGGCGAACTTTCCGGGGCCACCGTCAGTTCCTTCACGAAGCGGCCCTGCTCGCTCCAGGTGATGTCGATGATGTCCGCCTGGGCGACCAGCGGCACGATGCCAGTCCATGCCAGGAAGAGAACGCGGAACGCACGTTGCATGCAGGAACTCCGTCGCCTGGAGGGATTCGCCTGAAGGACAAAGGGCCCGGCATCACTGCCGTGCCCTTGGTCCTCTACCGTATCTGGTAGGCGCGATTGGACTCGAACCAACGACCCCCACCATGTCAAGGTGGTGCTCTAACCAGCTGAGCTACGCGCCTGCGAAGCCCAGGAGTATAGCAGCGTTCCGGCGCCCTACTTGCGCCGCGCGGCGCGCACGCCCGCGACCCGCGCCACCTGCGCGAGCACCTGGGCCAGCCGTGACGCATCACCCACCTCGACGGTGAAGGTCATCCAGGCGGTGCCGCCGCGCGCATCCTTGATCGATTGCGTCTTTACGCCGGTGACGTTGACCTTCTCCTTGGCGAACACTTCGGTGATGTCGCGCAGCAGGCCCTGGCGGTCGTTCGCCTCGACGATCACGTCGACCGGGTACAGCGCCCCGCCCTCGCCCTTGCGCTCGCCCCAGGCCACGGCGATCACGCGCTCCGGGGAACGCGCGGCCATCTCGCGGAAGTTGCTGCAGTCGGCGCGGTGGATGGCCACGCCCTTGCCACGCGTCACGTAGCCGCCGATCGGATCGGGCGGCGCCGGCCGGCAGCAGCGCGCGCGGGCTGGTCAGAAGCGAATCGACGCCGACCACCAGAACGCCACCCTGCGGCGCGCGCCCCGGCGGCCTGACGTGCTTGGCGACGATGGCTTCGTCCTCGCTCGGCGGCGGTTCGGCCGGGCGCAGCAGGCTCTCGATGTGGCGCAGCGAGAACTCGTCCTTGCCCACCACCTCGAACAGCGCATCGGCATTGCGGAAGCCCAGTTGCGCCGCCAGGTCGTCAAGTTTGATCGCCGTGCGGCCTTCGCGCTGCAGCAGCTTCTCCACCGCCTCGCGGCCGCGCGCGATGGTGTCGCGCTGCGCCAGCGCGTTGAACCGTGCGCGCACCTTGGCCTTGCCGCGCGAACTCTGCAGGTAGCCGAGTTCGCCGTTGAGCCAGTCCAGCGAGGGCCCGCCTTCCTTGATCGCATTGACCTCGACCGTCTGGCCGTTCTTCAACGGCGTATTCAGCGGCACCATCTGGCCGTCGACCTTGGCGCCGCGGCAGCGGTGGCCCAGATCGGTGTGCAGCGTGTAGGCGAAATCGATCGGCGTGGCGCCGGCCGGCAGTTCCACCACCGCCGCCTGCGGCGTGAAGACGTAGATGCGGTCGTCGAAGACGCCCGCGCCGGGTTCGGCGCCCTGCTCCACGAACTCGCGCTCCCAGGCCAGCAGCTGGCGCAGCACGGCCTTGCGCGCCTCGGCCACCTGGGCGTCGAAGTCGCTGCCGGCGCTGACGCCGGCATAGCCCTTGGCACCCGCCTCCTTGTAGGCCCAGTGCGCCGCCACGCCGTGCTCGGCATGCTCGTGCATTGCCCGCGTGCGGATCTGGATCTCCACCGGCCGGCCTTCGGCATCCATCACCACGGTGTGCAGCGACTGGTAGCCGTTGGGCTTGGGCCGGGCGATGTAGTCGTCGAACTCGCCGGGCACCGGGGCATAGCGCTCGTGCACGCGCGCCAGCACCGCGTAGCAGGCCGGCACGTCGGCCACGATCACGCGCATCGCGCGGATGTCGAACACGCGCGCGAAATCCAGCCCCTTGCCACGCATCTTCTTCCAGATGCTGTAGAGGTGCTTGGGCCGGCCCTGCACCTCGGCCTTCAGGGCGCAGCCGGCGAGGAAGGCTTGCAGCTCGGCGCGAAAGGCCTCCACCCCCTGCTCGCGCTCCACGCGCTTCTCGTCGAGCAGCTTCGCGACGCGGTGGTACTGCTCCGGCTCGAGAAAGCGGAACGAGAGATCTTCCAGCTCCCACTTGATCTGCCAGATGCCCAGCCGGTTGGCCAGCGGCGCGAAGACCTGCATCGACTCCTCGGCGAGCGCGCGCGGGCATGGCTGCTTGCTGGCGGCAAACCAGCGCAGTGTCTGCAGCCGCGAGGCCGGGCGCAGCAGCACCACGCGCAGGTCGCGCGAGAAGGCCAGCAGCATCTTGCGCACGCGCTCGGTCTGCCCGGCGCGCTGCTGGGCCTCCACTTGCGCCTCGCGCGCGGCGCGCTGGATCTGCACCAGCCGCCGCGTGTGGCTGACCGGGCTGGCATACGACTCGCCGAAGGCCTTGGCGACGACCTCTTCCGGCTTCTGCAGGAAGTCGCCCGCGTAAACGAGGTAAGCCGCTGCGCGCATCGACGGCGCCGCGCCGATGCCCTGCAGGATGGCCGCCACGCCGTCGGCATGGCCGAGCGCATCCTCGCCGGTATCGAGCGCGCGGCCGGCGAGCAGCGGCTCGGCAAAGGCCCGCGCGCGCTCCAGCGGCGCGCGATCGGCTTCGCCCGAGGGCATGGAGGCCGGCCCGGCATCGGCCAGCTGGACGATCGGCGCCGCGTCGTCGCGGGCGTCCGCGGTCAACGTCTTCATGGCGCCAGCAGAAACTCCCTCACGGTGGCGATCTGCTCGGGCGCCACGAGCGTCGGTGCGTGGCCGACGCCTTCGAACTCGACGAGCCGCGCCTTCGGGCCGCGATGCGTCATCGCCTGCGCGGTCTCGCGCGAGAGCAGATCGCTCTGCGCCCCGCGCACGAGCAGCGTCGGGCAGCGCAGCGCGTCGTAGCTCGCCCACAGCATCGCCTCGCCGGCGCCTGCCGCTTCCGGCGTGATCGCGCGGAAGGGCACGGCGATCGCCGGGTCGTAGTGCAGCTTGAAGCCGTCGCCGTCGGGCCGCAGCATCGGCCGCGTCAGCGCGAGCCACTGTTCGCGGCTGTGCGGGCCGAAGCTGGCCGAGATGCTCCACAGGTAGTCGGCCGCCTCCTCGACGCTGCCCCAGCGCAGCGGCTGGCCGAGGTAGGTGCCGATGCGCTGCAGCGCGGCGGCTTCGATCGCGGGGCCGACATCGTTCAGCACGAGCTTGGTGACCGGGGATTCGGGCAGCGCAGCCAGCCCCAGGCCGATCAAGCCGCCCATCGAGGTGCCGACCCAGTGCAGCTCCCGCGCGTTGATGCGCGCCAGCAGCGTCACCATGTCGGCCACGTAGGCGGGGATCTGGTAGCCCATCGGGTCGGCCAGCCAGCTGGAGCGGCCGCGGCCGACGACGTCGGGGCAGACCACGCGATAGTGGTCGCTCATCGCCTGGGCGAAGGTGTCGAAGTCGCGGCCCTGGCGCGCCGGGCCGTGCGCGCACAGCAGCACGCGCGGGTTGGCCGGGTCGCCCCATTCCGCATAGGCCATGCGGTGCAGGCCGCGGGCGCCGAGGCACTGCACGCTGTCGAGGCGAGGTTCTGTCATGTCCGGGTCAGTGGCTTCTCCATAATCGATGCTAAGTCAATCGTCGGAGAAGCTTCATGCTCAAAGGAAAGACCGCCCTCGTCACCGGCTCCACCAGCGGCATCGGGCTGGGCATTGCCTGCCGCCCTGGCTGCGCAGGGCGCCAACGTGGTGCTCAATGGCTTCGGCGACGTCGAGGGCCCGAAGGCCGAGGCAGCTGCGGCCGGAACGGCGCACGGCATCCGCGTCGGCTACCACGGCGCCGACATGAGCAAGCCGGCCGAGATCGAGGCGATGATGGCCTACGCCGCCAAGGAGTTCGGCGGCGTCGATGTGCTCGTCAACAACGCGGGCATCCAGCATGTGGCCAACGTCGAGGATTTCCCGGTCGAACGCTGGGACGCGATCATCGCGATCAACCTCAGCTCTGCCTTCCATGCGATGCGCCTGGCGATTCCGGCGATGCGCGCAAAGAACTGGGGCCGCATCATCAACATTGCCTCGGCCCACGGCCTGGTGGCCTCGGCCGGCAAGTCGGCCTACGTGGCGGCCAAGCACGGCATCGTCGGGCTGACCAAGGCCAGCGCGCTGGAGCTGGCCACCACCGGCGTCACGGTGAATGCGATCTGCCCGGGCTGGGTGCTGACGCCGCTGGTGCAGAAGCAGGTGGATGCCCGCGCGGCCAAGGACGGCGTCGACAACGAAGAGGCCAAGCGCCGGCTGCTCGGCGAGAAGCAGCCCTCGCTGCAGTTCACCACGCCGGAGCAACTGGGCGACCTGGCGGTGTTCCTGTGCTCCGCTGGCGCCGACAACGTCAGAGGGCAGGCGTGGGCCGTCGATGGGGCTGGACGGCCCAGTGACGCTCACTTCGTCAGCTGCACGCTGCCGCTGACGTTCACCGACACCTGCGCCTTGCCGGCCTCGACCGGCAGGCTTTCGTCGGCCGCCATCGACATCGCCTTGGCGCGCACCATCGGCATCGGCACGAAGCCCGGCGGCTCGCTGGTGCCGACGTTGACCTCGCGGATCACGTAGCCGGCATAGCCGAACTGCTTCGCATAGTCGGCCGCCTTGGCGCGGTAGCGGGCGATGGCCTGGGCGGTGAGATCGCCCTCGGTCTTCTCGCGCAGCTCGCGCGACAGTCCCTGGCCGACGCGTGCGACGGTCATCGTCGTGATCCGGCCCGTCAGCGCGCCGATGCCGGCCATGTCCTTGCCCTCGATCATCAACTCGGCCGAGCCCTGCCAGCCATTGATGCCGCCCTTGGGCGCATAGCGCGGGTAGAGCGAGAAGTTGCCAGTCTGGATGTCGATCTGGCCCGGCTTCGCCACCTTGCGCGCCTCGGCCAGCGCGGCGTCGAGTGCCTGCTTGAGCTGCGTCTGCACGGTGGCCGCGTCCTGGCCTTCGCGCGTGGTGGAGAGTACGACGTTGAGCAGGTCCTTCGTGACCTCCGCCGTGGCGCTGGCCGACAGCGACACCACGCCTTGCGGTGGCGCCTGTTCGGCCTGTGCGGCACCCGTGAACGAAACGGCAGCCGTGATCAGCCAGGGAGCGATGAGTCGCGAACGCATGTCTTCGAATCCTCGTGAAGTGAACGACGAAGGCTTATACGCGGGCGGGGTCATGACGGGGTGATTGCCCGCCGCCCCGGACTGGGGCAAGATTTGTAACAGATGGTCAGACCTCCCGAAACACCTCGCAAAGCCCCGCAGAATCCCGCCTGTTACAAGTTCGGAGTCCCCGATGGCCACCAATCCCAATCAGCGCCCCGACCGCATCGTCGTCGTCGACGACGACGCGCGCATCCGTGACCTGCTGCGCCGCTACCTCACCCAGGAAGGTTTCGAGGTGCTGCTCGCGGAGGACGCCAAGGCGCTGAACCGCGTGCTGACGCGCGAGACCGTCGACCTGATCGTGCTCGACCTGATGCTGCCCGGCGAAGACGGCCTGTCGATCTGCCGCCGCCTGCGCGCCGCGAACGACGTGACGCCGATCATCATGCTCACCGCCAAGGTGGAAGACGTCGACCGCATCGTCGGCCTCGAGGTCGGCGCCGACGACTACCTGCCCAAGCCCTTCAATCCGCGCGAACTGCTCGCCCGCATCCACGCCGTGCTGCGCCGCCGCCCGACGCTGGAAGCACCCGGCGCGCCGGCCAAGGAAGCGCAGACCGTCACCTTCGGCCCCTTCGAGTTCGACCTCGCGCTGCGCCGCCTGACCAAGGACGGCGAGCAGATCGCGCTGACCACTGGCGAGTTCTCGATGCTCAAGGCGCTGGTGCGCCACCCGCGCCAGCCGCTGTCACGCGACAAGCTCGCGCAGCTGGCACGCGGCCGCGAGTTCGAGCCCTTCGACCGCAGCCTCGACGTGCAGATCTCGCGCCTGCGCAAGATGATCGAGCCGGATCCGGCGCAGCCGCGCTACATCCAGACGGTGTGGGGCGTGGGCTACGTGTTCGTGCCGGACGGCACCTCTTGAGCGCGCCTCGCCACGCCGGCGACACGGCCCCGCGCGTCGGGGCCTTTTTTTGCGCCGACACTGGCCCACCGATACGCCGACTGATACGTCGCCACTTCGCCCCCACGGATGGCCCGCAACAAACTCGCCTTCAGCCTGTTCTGGCGCACCTTCTTCCTGCTGGCCCTGCTGCTGGTCGGCGGCGTGTTCGCCTGGACGCAGACCTTCCGGGCACTGGAGTTCGAGCCACGCGCCGTGCAGGCCGCGCAGCAGATCGCCAGCCTGGTGAACTGGCGCGCACGGCGCTGCAGGCCAGCGACACGATCAACCGCGTGGCGCTGATCAAGAACATGGCCAAGCAGGAGTCGGTGCGGCTGTCGCCGCGCGAGCCCGGCGACAAGTGGGAGCCCTTCGAGGTCGACCGCTTCTCCAAGGCGATCGGCGCCGAGCTGCGCTCGCAACTGGGGCCCGACACCGTGGTGGCCAGCTCGGTGAACAAGCAGCCGGGGTTGTGGGTCGGCTTCACGATCGACAAGGACCCGTACTGGCTGCAGGCGGATTCCGCGCGGGTGGCGGCGATCACCTGGAGCACGCTGCTGCTGTGGGGCGGCATCGCGGTGCTTGCCTCGATCTTCGGCTCGGCGCTGATCGCGCGCGCGATCAACCGGCCGTTGCAGGAACTTTCCTTCGCCGCCAGCCGCATCCGCGAAGGCGAGTTCGATTCGGTGCTCGACGAGAACACCATGACCAGCGAGATCCGACAGGTCAACATGGGCTTCAACCGCATGGCGCGCGAGCTCGCCAAGGTGGAGGAAGACCGCGCGGTGATGCTCGCAGGTATCAGCCACGACCTGCGCACGCCGCTGGCGCGGCTGCGGCTGGAAGCCGAGATGAGCGTGCAGGACGACGAGGCCAAGCGCAACATGGCCTCCGACATCGACCAGCTCGACGCCATCATCGACAAGTTCATGGACTACGCCCGCCCGGGCGACGTCAAGCTGGTGCCGGTGCACCTGTCGAGCCCGGTCGACCGCGAGATGGCGGCCTTCCGCGACACCAGCCAGATCCGCATCACCGCGCGCGTGGCCATCGACACCAAGGTGATGGCCGACGAGACCGAACTCGGCCGCGCGCTGCAGAACCTGTTCGAGAATGCGCGCCGCTACGGCCGCAGCACCGACACCGGCATTGCCAAGGTGGCCGTGACCTACGCGCGCACCGGGCCGTGGGTGATCATCAGCGTGCGCGACCACGGCCCCGGCGTCGACCCGGCCAAGCTGGGCCAGTTGACCACGCCCTTCTTCCGCGGCGATGCGGCGCGCACCGCGGCCACGGGCGCCGGCCTGGGCCGGCGATCGTCGAGAAGGCGGTGCAGCGCATGGGCGGCAGCTTCGAGGTGACCAATGCGCCGGATGGTGGCCCGGTGTGCCACATCCGACTCAAGAAAGCGCCCTGACGCCGTTCAGGCGGGAACGATCGGTCGGCGCAGCGTGTAGAGCAGGCATACTGCGCGCGCTTCCATCGACTGGCCCTCGCCCACCGGCCCGAGCTTCTCGGCCGTCTTCGCCTTCACGCTGACCTGCTCGACCTTGATGGCCAGCGCCTGCGCGATGCGCTGGCGCATCGCCAGGATGTGCGGCGCCATCTTGGGTGCCTGCGCAACGATCGTGCTGTCGACATTGGCCACGTGCCAGCCGGCCTGCTGGGCGCGCCGGCCGGCCTCGGCCAGCAAGGCCAGCGAGTCGGCGCCGCGGAAGCGCTCGTCGGTGTCCGGGAAGTGGTGGCCGATGTCCCCGAGTGCGAGCGCGCCGAAGATCGCATCGGTGATCGCATGGCACAGCGCGTCGGCATCGGAGTGGCCGAACAGGCCATGCGTGTGAGGAATCGTCACGCCGCCGAGCACCAGCGGCCGGCCTTCGACGAGGCGGTGGCTGTCCCAGCCTTCGCCGATGCGGATGTTGGGCAGGTTCATGCGAGTCCTTTCTGGCGCGCGGCGAGCACACGCTCGGCCAGCACGAAATCGGAAGGCCAGGTCACCTTCAGGTTGGCGGCGTCACCCTCCACCAGCAGCGGCCGGTGCCCGGCGAGTTCGATCGCGCTGGCGTCGTCGGTCACGGCACTGCCGGCGGCGGCCAGCGCGTCGCGCAGCATGCCGATGCGGAACATCTGCGGCGTTTGCGCCGCCCACTTGTCGGCGCGCGGCAAGGTCTCGGCCACCCGGCCGCCCTCTGCGCGCTTGAGCGTATCGGCCACCGGGAGCGCGAGCAGGCCGCCGGTCTCGTCGGGCAGGCAGGCATCGATCAACCGATCCACCCACTCGGGCCTCACCAGCAGCGAGCTGCGTCGTGCACCAGCACCCAGTCGTCGGCGCGCGCGCCGCGATCGATCAGCTCGTCGAGCCCGCCGGCCACGGTATCGGCCCGCGTGGCACCGCCGCGCCGGCAAACCCAGCCGCGTTCGCCTTCGAACGACGGCAGCAAGGCCTCGAAACGATCGTCGTCGGGCGACAGCACCACCAGCGAGGCCGCCAGGCGCGTCACGGCCGAAAGCGCCGCCAGCGTGTGCGCCACCATCGGCCTGCCGGCAATCTGCACGTACTGCTTGGGCAGCGCCGCACCGGAGCGCGAACCCACGCCGGCACAGGGCAGCAAGGCGTAGCAGCGAGGCGGGAGGGATGGGCTCATGCGGGCGCGCGAAGGGACCGGATTGTATGATTCACCCCGTTCCATCGCCCCCGGGAGAGCCTCGTGGGGCGATTTGCTTTGGTTCTATCGCACCCGATGCAACTCCCCGTCATCGCCGCCGGCAAGCGCTTCACGCTGCCCCGCCCGATCGGCTCGGCCGATGCGCTGCTGCTGGCCCGCTTCGCGCAGGCCCAGGCCGCGCAGAAGAAGCTCGTGGCCATCGTCACCGCCGAGCCCGCCGACACGCAGCGGCTGGAGGGTGAGCTCGCCTTCTTCGCACCCGATCTGCGCATCGCCGTCTTTCCCGACTGGGAGACCCTGCCCTACGACACCTTCAGTCCCCACCAGGACCTGATCTCCGAGCGGCTGGCCACGCTGTGGCGCATTCGCCAGGGCGAGGTCGACGTGGTGCTGATGCCCGCCTCCACCGCACTGGTGCGCCTGGCGCCGCCGAGCTTCCTGGCTGCCTACACCTTCCACTTCAAGCAGAAGCAGCGGCTCGACGAGGCGGCGCTGAAGAGCCAGCTCACGCTGGCCGGCTACACGCACGTGAGCCGGTGGTCTCGCCGGGCGAGTACGCGGTGCGCGGCGGGCTGATCGACCTCTTCCCGATGGGCTCGCCGGTGCCTTACCGGGTCGACCTGTTCGGCGACGAGGTCGATTCCATCCGCACCTTCGATCCCGATTCGCAGCGCAGCCTCTACCCCGTGCCCGAGGTGCGCCTGCTGCCCGGCCGCGAGTTTCCGATGGACGAGGACGCGCGCGCCGCCTTCCGCAGCCGCTGGCGCGAGAAGATCGAGGGCGACCCGACCAAGGTGCGCCTGTACAAGGACATCGGCAGCGGCATCGCCACGGCGGGCATCGAGTACTACCTGCCGCTGTTCTTCGACCAGACGGCGACGATCTTCGACTACCTCGGCGAGAACGCTGTCCTGACGCTGCACGGCGAGGTCGACGAGGCCCTCACCCGCTTCTGGACCGACACGCGCGAGCGGCACCGCTTCCTGCAGCACGACAAGGACAAGCCCATCCTGCCGCCGGAAGAGCTCTTCCTGCGCAGCGAGGATTTCTTTGCGCGCGCCAACGTGCATGCGACGCTGGCGCTGCGCGGCCGCGAGCCGGTCGAGTGGGCGCGGCCGCTGCCCGACCTCAGCGTCGACCGCGGCGCCCCCGAGCCGCTGGCACGCTTGCGAGCGCACCTGCAGGGCACGCCGCACCGCGTGCTGATCGTGGCCGAGAGCGATGGCCGCCGCGAAAGCCTGCTGGAACTGCTGCGCGACAACCGCATCGAGCCGCCCAGCGTGGCCACGCTGGCCGAGTTCGAGGCCGCAGAGGAAAAGTTCGCCATCGGCGTCGCGCCATTGGCCGAGGGCTTCTTCTGGCACGAACCGGCCGAGAACCGCACGATCCAGTTCGTCACCGAGACCGAACTGTTCGCCACCGCGCCCAGCGGACGCCGCAAGCGACGGCAGGAGCAGGTCAGCGACGTCAATGCGCTGATCAAGGATCTGTCGGAACTCAACGTCGGCGATCCGGTGGTGCACGTCAACCACGGCATCGGCCGCTACCTCGGGCTGATCCACATCGACCTGGGCGACGGGCCGAGCGAGTTCCTGCACCTCGAATACGCCGACAAGGCCACGCTCTATGTGCCGGTGGCGCAGCTGCACCTGATCGCGCGCTATACCGGCGTGAGCCCGGAAGAGGCGCCGCTGCACAAGCTCGGCTCGGGCCAGTGGGAGAAGGCCAAGCGCAAGGCCGCCGAGCAGGTGCGCGACACCGCCGCCGAGCTGCTGAACCTGTACGCCCGCCGCGCCGCGCGTGAGGGCTTCGCCTTCCGTTTCCAGCCGCACGACTACGAGGCCTTCGCCGCCAGCTTCGGGTTCGAGGAGACGCCTGACCAGCACGCCGCGATCCATGCGGTGATCCAGGACATGATCAGCCCGAAACCGATGGACCGCCTCGTCTGCGGCGACGTCGGCTTCGGCAAGACCGAGGTGGCGCTGCGTGCCGCCTTCGTCGCGGTGACGGGCGGCAAGCAGGTGGCCATCCTCGCGCCGACCACGCTGCTGGCCGAGCAGCACTACCAGAACATCGCCGACCGCTTCGGCAAGTGGCCGGTGAAGGTGGCCGAGCTGTCGCGCTTCCGCTCCGCCAAGGAAGTGAAGGCGGCGATGGAAGGCATCGCCGACGGCACCATCGACATCGTCGTCGGCACGCACAAGCTGCTCTCCGCCGACGTGAAGTTCAAGCGCCTCGGCCTGCTGGTAATTGACGAGGAGCACCGCTTCGGCGTGCGCCACAAGGAAAGCGATCAAGGCGCTGCGCGCCGACGTGGACGTGCTGACGCTCACCGCCACGCCGATCCCGCGCACGCTGGGCATGGCGCTGGAGGGCCTGCGCGATCTGAGCGTGATCGCCACCGCGCCGCAGCGCCGCCCGGCGATCAAGACCTTCGTGCGCAACGAGAGCACCGGCACGATCCGCGAGGCGGTGCTGCGCGAGCTCAAGCGCGGCGGCCGTGTCTACTTCCTGCACAACGAGGTGGAAACCATCGAGGCGCGCCGCGACAAGCTCGCCGAGCTGCTGCCCGAGGCACGCATTGCCATCGCCCACGGCCAGATGCCCGAGCGCGAGCTCGAGCGCGTGATGCGCGACTTCGTCGCCCAGCGCTACAACCTGCTGCTGTGCTCGACCATCATCGAGACCGGCATCGACGTACCGAGCGCCAACACCATCGTGATCAGCCGCGCCGACAAGTTCGGCGCGGCGCAGCTGCACCAGCTGCGCGGCCGCGTCGGCCGCTCGCACCACCGGGCCTACGCCTATCTGCTGGTGCCCGACGTCGAGGGTCTGACCAAGCAGGCTGCGCAGCGGCTGGAAGCCATCCAGAACATGGAAGAACTGGGCTCCGGCTTCTACCTCGCGATGCACGACCTGGAGATCCGCGGCGCCGGCGAGGTGCTGGGCGAGAACCAGAGCGGCAACATGATGGAAGTCGGCTTCCAGCTCTACAACGACATGCTCTCGGAGGCCGTGCGTTCGCTGAAGGCCGGCCGCGAGCCCGACCTGCTCAGCCCGCTGGCGGCCACCACCGAGATCAACCTGCATGCGCCCGCGCTGCTGCCCGACAGCTACTGCGGCGACGTGCACGTGCGGCTGTCGCTTTACAAGCGCCTCGGCCACCGCCGAGCGCGCCGAGCAGATCGACGCGATGCTCGAGGAGATCACCGACCGCTTCGGCAAGCTCCCCGCCCAGGGCCAGACGCTGTTCGATGTGCACCGCCTGCGCGTGCTGGCCAAGCCCTACGGCGTGGTGAAGGTCGATGCGGCGCCAAAGCTGATGGTGATCAGCTTCCGGCCCAATCCGCCGGTCGATGCCCTGAGGATCATCGAGCTGGTGCAGAAGAACCGCCACATCAAGCTGGCCGGCAACGACAAGCTGCGCATCGAGCGCGACACGCCGGAGCCGCGCGACCGCGCGCAACTGATCCGCGACGTGCTGCGCTCGCTAGGCACACCCAAGCAGACCCAGACCGCCTGAGCCCCGACCCATGAGCCAAGAACTCTCCCCCGGCCTCTTCATCCGCGGCTTCACGCCGCCGCTGCGCCTCGCGGACTTCAGGCTGGTCGCCTTCGACATGGATTCGACGCTGATCAACATCGAGTGCGTCGACGAGATCGCCGATGCCGCCGGCCGCAAGGCCGAGGTGGCCGAGATCACCGAGGCGGCGATGCGCGGCGAGATCGCCGACTACAAGGACAGCCTGCGCCGCCGCGTCGCACTGCTGGCCGGCGTGCCGGTGAGCGCACTGGAGAAGGTCTGGACCGACAAGCTGCGGCTGAACCCCGGCGTCGAGACCTTCGTGCAGGCCTGCCAGGCTGCCGGGCTGAAGACGCTGCTGGTCTCCGGCGGCTTCACCTTCTTCAGCGAGCGCATCCGCGATCAGCTCCAGCTCGACTTCGCCCGCGCCAATACGCTCGGCGTCGCCCACGGCAAGCTCACCGGCACGCTGTTCGACCGCCCCTGGGGCGACATCGTCGACGGCGCCGAGAAGAAGCGCGTGCTGCTCGAAGTGGCCGAGCTGATGGGCATCGACACCGCACAGTGCATCGCCGTGGGCGACGGCGCCAACGATCTGCCGATGATGGGCGCCGCCGGCCTGTCGATCGCCTACCACCCGAAGCCTGCGGTACGCGAGCGGGCGATGATCTCGATCATGAGCGGCGGCATGGACCGCGCGCTCGAGGTGCTGCAGCCCTGAGCCATCTGGGCCATCAGGCCCAGCGCACCGGGTGAAAAAGCCCCATCGGCCCGCGACCGCGCGGGCCCACTCGGTCTGCCTCCGGCACAAAAAGACAGCTCCGACAGTGACTTGCGTGCCGCGCGTGCGCTGGCCGCGGGCTGGCTCCGCTCTTGCGATGCACAGGGCGCGGCGCTTCCGGCCCGTCGGGACCTCGCCGCGCCCGACTGCACTTTCACTGCGAGGAGTCCACCATGCCCCGTTCCATCGTCCGCATCGCCAGCGCCGCGCTGGCCCTGGCCACCTTCAGCGTCGCCGCGAGCGCCGCCGATGTGGTCGTCACCTGCGAGAAGCGCACGAACCGCTCGAAGGTCTCCGTCGATGCGTCGAAGCTGGCGCCCGGCAGCTACTACGCCCGGGCCAGTTCCGGCAGCAACGAGGCGCAGGCGCTGGCACAGACGGCCGTGCGCGGCGAAGTGCAGTTCGACTTCGACAGCGACCACCAGGACATCGCCGCTGGCGCCACCGCCATCGCCCCGGGCTTCATCGTCGACGGCAAGGTGACCGGCACCGTCTACAACGCCAGTGGCGTGGAAGTGGCGTCCGCCACCGGAAGCTGCCGCGTTCGCCGCTGAGCGCGGCTGCCGGCGGCGGGCGCTCAGCTGTCCGGGCGCAGCACGACCTGCACCGCGTGCTCGCGCGCACGGCCGGCGGGCTCGTAGCGCCACTGGCGCACGGCGTCGAGCACCGCCGCGTTCATCTGCGGGTGGCTCGAGGCCATCACTGCGGCCTCGCTGACGCTCCCATCGGCCGCGACGTTCAACTGCACTTCGACGCGAACCTCGCCGCGCAGGCGGCCCGCCAGATGGCGCGGCGTGATCGGCTCGACCAGGCTGCGCAGCTTGAGCGGCGGCAAGGCTTCCGCCGGCTCGGGCTGCGTCTGCGGCGCGGCGGTGGCGACCGGCGCCGCAGCAGGCTCGGGGCTGCGCGGCACGGCCGCTGCCTCGACGGTGGCCACCGTCGATTCCGCCAAACCCGGCGCCGGCGCGGTCGGCGATTCCGAAGTGGCCAGGGTGCGGCGGCCGCACCCGGCGCGGCAGGCACAGCAGCGGCTGCCGCCGGTCGCGCCGGAACGACACTGGGGCGCGCGGCTGGCGGCGTGGCTTCGGCAGGCCCGGCCTTCGGCTTGATCTTGGCGGCCTCGAGGATCAGCCGCATCGGACGGCTGGCCTCCTCCTCGGCACGGCTGCCGCTCGACTGCGCGTCGGCGTGGCCTGCAGCCAGGGTCGCGAGGCTGGCAAGAACGATGAGAGCGGTTCGATGCGGCATGGTGATCGGCCTGTCGCCGGAGGCTGCCCGTTGCGCTGATGGCGCGGGCGGATTCTGTCAGCGCCACCGTGCACGCGGCGCCCGGGAAATCCTGCTGTCGTGACCTGCGTCACAGCTCCTACGATGGCTGCGGCCAACGTCACGCCCGAGGAGACCCACCGATGAGCACCCCACCAAGTTCCTGCTCGACGAGAGCCGGATGCCCAAGCACTGGTACAACATCGCCGCTGACCTGCCGGTGCCTGCGCCCGCGGTGCTGCACCCGGGCACGATGCAGCCGGTCGGCCCCGACGACCTCGCGCCGCTGTTCCCGATGGCACTCATCCTCCAGGAGGTCAGCACCGAGCGCGAGATCGAGATCCCCGAGCCGGTGCGCGAGGTGTTCCGCCTGTGGCGGCCGTCGCCGCTGGTGCGCGCGCATCGGCTGGAGAAGGCGCTCGGCACGCCGGCGAAGATCTACTACAAGTACGAAGGCGTCTCGCCGGCCGGCTCGCACAAGCCGAATACCGCGGTACCGCAGGCCTGGTACAACGCCCAGGCCGGCATCCGCAAGATCGCCACCGAGACCGGCGCCGGCCAGTGGGGTTCGTCGCTGGCCTTCGCGGGTGCGCTGTTCGGCATCGACGTGACCGTGTTCCAGGTGCGCGTGTCGTACGACCAGAAGCCGTATCGGCGTGCGCTGATGGAGACCTACGGCGCACGCTGCATCGCCAGCCCGTCGAACGAGACGAACTCTGGCCGCGCGATCCTCGCGAAGGATCCGAACCACCCCGGCTCGCTGGGCATCGCGATCTCGGAGGCGGTGGAGGTGGCGGCGACGAACGACGATACCAAGTACGCGCTCGGGTCGGTGCTCAACCATGTGCTGATGCACCAGACCATCATCGGCCTCGAAGCGATCCAGCAGCTGGAGATGGCCGGCGACGACCCGGACGTGGTGGTCGGCTGCACCGGCGGCGGCTCCAACTTCGCTGGCATCAGCTTCCCCTTCCTCGGCCTGCAGCTGCGTGGCGGCCGCAAGCGGCGCATCGTGGCGGTGGAACCGGCGGCCTGCCCCAGCCTCACGCGCGGCAAATACGCCTACGACTTCGGCGACACCGCGCACCTGACGCCACTGACCAAGATGCACACGCTGGGCAGCACCTTCACGCCGCCGGGCTTCCATGCCGGCGGCCTGCGCTACCACGGCATGGCGCCGCTGGTCTCGCATCTGAAGGAGCTGAACCTGATCGAGGCCGTGGCCTACCACCAGAACGCCTGCTTCGAGGCGGGCGTGCTGTTCGCACGCAGCGAAGGCATCGTGCCGGCCCCGGAGGCGAACCACGCCGTGAAGGGCGCGATCGAGGAGGCGCTGCGCTGCAAGCGCGAGGGCAAGAGCGAGACCATCCTCTTCAACCTCTGCGGCCACGGCCATTTCGACATGACGGCCTACAGCAACTACATGGCCGGCAAGCTGGTCGACCAGCCCTACGACGAGAAGGAGCTGGCGATGGCGCTGTCGGGCCTGCCGGCCGTCTCCGCCTAAGCCTGCGTCGGCATCACCACGATGCCGTCTTCATCCGCATAGAGCCAGTCGCCGGTGCGCACCCAGACGCCCTGGATGCGCACCGGAAGGCCGGTCTGCCCCGGCGTCTTGCGATCGGTGGGCATCGGGATCAGGGCCAGTGCGCGGATGCCGACGTCGGCCGCGGCGAGTTCGGCCTTGTCGCGTGCCGCGCCATCGATCACCACACCGGCCCAGCCGTTCTTCGCGGCCGACGCGGCGATGTTGCCGCCGATCAGCGCGCGGCGCGCCGAGCCGCCGCCATCGACCACCAGAACGCGACCCTCACCGGGCGATTCCAGCGCGGCCTTGACCGGCGAGTTGTCCTCGAAGCACTGCACGGTCAGCACCGGGCCGCAGAACTCGCGCGTCCGCCGTAGCTGGCGAACACCGGCGGCAGCACGCGGAAGGCGCCGTCGCCCTGGGCGAACGCCGCCTTGTGGGCATCGCAGAGATCACAGGTGGAGAAGTCGGTCGGAGCATTCATGCGTCGGTCACCTTGCGGATGGGAGGCTTCACGTCTTCGCGGCGCGGCGGCAGCATCGGCTGGTGCTCGCGTGCGGGGTTGAGGATGATCGAGGTGGCGGTCTCGGTCAGCAGGCAGAACTTGCTGACCACCGCGTCGAGGTGGGCCACGTCGATCACGGCGATCTCCAGCACCCAGCTGTCTTCGCCGGTCACGTTGTAGGCATTGATGCACTCGGGCGTCTGCTGGATCAGCTTGACCACGCGGGCGTACTCGGCGCGGCCGATGCGGATCAGCGCGCGGATGCCGTAGCCGAGCCGGCCGAGATCGACCGTCGCGCGGTAGCCGGTGATCACGCCGGCCGCCTCCAGCTTGCGCACGCGCTCGGTGACGGCCGGCTGGCTGAGGTGCACGCGCCGGCCGAGCTCGGCCATCGTCAAGCGGGCATCGGCCTGCAGTTCGGCGAGGATGCGGGTGTCGTGGGCGTCGAGTTCGAAGTTCAAGGCCATGGCCTTCGATCTCCTTGAAAGTCCCCTGCATTGTGGCTGCAAGAACTTGAACGATCCATGGCCTCGCTCAATCGGCTTTCATACGATTCATGCCATGAGCACCACCACCCTCGCCTCCGGCGGCGCACGCAGCGCGCCCTTGTCGACGCTGATCCTGCTGTGCACGGCCGCCACCGGGGCTGATCTGGGGTTCCACCTACCTCGCGATCAAGTTTGCGCTGCTGAGCTTCCCGCCGTTCTGGCAGATGGGCACGCGCTTCCTGCTCGCCGGCGCGGTGCTGATGGCCTGGATGCGCTGGCGCGGTGCGCCGTGGCCGACGCGGCTGCAGTGGCGCAATGCGCTGGTGGTGGGTTCGCTGATGCTCGGCGGCGGCATGGGCGGCACGGCGGTGGCCGAGACCAGCGTCGGCTCGGGGCTGGTGGTGGCCTTCATCGCGGTGGTGCCACTGATGATCGCGGCACTGAACCTGATCTGGGGCGTGAAGCCGACGCGGCTGGAGCTGGCCGGCATCGTGGTGGGCCTGACCGGCGTGCTGATGCTGACGCAGGGCGCGGGTTTCCAGGCCTCGCCGGCGGGCTGGCGGCGATCGCGATCGCCTGCCTGACCTGGTCGGTGGGCAGCGTGCTGAGCCAGCGCAGCCTGCCGCTCGCACCCGGCGCGATGGGCTTTGCGAGCGAGATGCTCGCCGGCGGCGCGGTGCTGATGGCGCTGTCGTGGTTCGCGGGCGAACAGCCGGTGTGGCCGCCGCAACCGGCGGCGGTGGCCGCGTGGCTGTACCTCGTCGTCGCCGGCTCGCTGATCGCCTTCAACGCCTACATGCTGCTGCTGGCGCATGCCAGCGCGGGGCTGGCCTCGAGCTACACCTTCGTCAACCCGGTGATCGCGATGCTGCTCGGCGTGGCCGTGCTCGGCGAAGTCGTCAGCGGCTTCGAGTGGGCCGCGGCGGGCGTCGTGCTCGTCGGCGTGGTGCTGATGCTGCGCGGCGCCGCGCTCAAGCGCGCGGCCTAGGCACGCTTCAGCGCCGCCTCGCGGATCGCGCTCAGCGTGGTGCGCGTGGTGCTGACGTCGGTGGCCAGCTTCAGGTGGATCAGCGTCGGGCCGCTGGCGGCCAGCGCGTCGCGCAGCGCCGGCTCGAACTGAGAGGTGGCGTCCACGCGGCTCGCGTTCCAGCCGTAGGCACGGGCCAGCGCGGCGAAGTCGGGGTTGAACAGATCGCTGCCCGACACGCGCCCCGGAAACTCGCGCTCCTGGTGCATGCGGATCGTGCCGTAGCTGCCGTTGTCGATGACGAGGCTGATCAGCTTGCCGGCACCTCGGCCGGCGCCGTAGCCCGTGGCGGTGGCGAGTTCCTGCCCGGTCATCAGGAAGTCGCCGTCGCCGGCGAGGTTGATCACCGTGCGATCCGGGTACAGCAACGACGCGGCGATGGCCGCCGGCACGCCGTAGCCCATGGCCCCCGAGGTCGGCGCCAGCTGCGTGCGGCCGTGGTGCTGCAGCCCGCGGTAGCGCAGGTAACGGTGCAGCCAGCCGCTGTAGTTGCCGGCGCCGTTGGTGAAGACACTGTCTTCGGGCACCAGGCGTTCGAGCGTGAGCACGACCTGCGCCATGTCCAGCGGCTCGACGGCCGGCGGCACGCGGTTGGCGGCGAAGTCGGCGGCGGCGGATTCGCTCCAGGCCGACCACGCCAGCTGCGGCGGCGCGGTCAGCGACTCCAGCGCCTTCGCGGCGTGGTTGACGCCGGCCTGCAGCATCAGGTCGGCCGCATAGACGCGCCCCAGCTCCTCGGCACCGGCGTGCAGATGCACCAGCGTCTGCTTCGGCCGCGGTGCTTCGAGCAGCGTATAGCCGCCGGTGGTCATCTCGCCCAGCCGCACGCCGAGCGCGATCACCAGATCGGCCTCGCGGATGCGTGCGGCGAGCTTCGATTGATGCCGATGCCGACGTCGCCGGCATACAGCGGGTGGCGGTTGTCGAAGCTGTCCTGGAAGCGGAAGCCGCAGCCCACCGGCAACTGCCAGTTTTCGGCGAAGCGCTGCAGTGCCCGCGCCCCCTCCGCATCCCAGCCGCCGCCGCCGGCGATCACGAACGGGCGCTTCGCCGCCACCAGCATCGCGCGCAGGTCACGCAGCGGGCCTGGGGCCGGCCAGGCCTGCACGGGTTCGACGCGCGGCAGCACGGGCGCGGCGGTCGGCGTGGTCAGCAGGTCTTCGGGCAACACCAGCACCACCGGGCCAGGGCGGCCCTGCATCGCGGTGTGGAAGGCGCGCGCCACGTATTCGGGCAGCCGGTCGGCCGACTGCACCTCGCCCACCCACTTGGCCATGCCCAGCGTGCCGGGGCCGAACACCCGGCGGTAGTCGAGTTCCTGGAAGGCCTCGCGGTCGCGCTGGTCGCTGGCCACCCGGCCGATGAACAGGATCATCGGCGTGCTGTCCTGGAACGCGGTGTGCAGGCCGATCGAGGCGTTGGTCGCACCGGGTCCGCGGGTGACGAAGCAGATGCCCGGGCGACCCGTCAGCTTGCCCTGCGCTTCGGCCATGAAGGCTGCGCCGCCTTCCTGGCGGCAGGCGATGAAGCGGATGCGCTCGCGGTGCTCGTGAAAGCCGTCGAGCACGGCGAGATAACTTTCCCCTGGCACGCCGAAGGCAGTGGTGACGCCCTGGGCGACCAGGGCTTCGACGAGGGCGTGTCCGGCGATTCGTGGCGACGTCATGCGGCCATTTTCGCCGCGCCGCCCTGCCCTCGTGCCACCCGCGCGCCCACCAGCGCTGCCGACAGCACGCCGCCCACCAGCGCCATCGCTGCGCCGCTGAACACGCCCGAAGGCGAGCCATGGTCGAGGATGGCGCCGAACACCGGCGCCGCCAGCGCGAAGCCCAGGTCCAGCCCCGAGTACACCGTGCCATAGACGCGGCCGGTGGCGCCGGGGGGCGCGGCGCGCTTGATCAGCATGTCGCGCGAAGGGCCGGCAGGCCGGTGCCGAAGCCAGCCAGCGCCGCCAGGGCCGCGGCCGCGAGCCCCGGCAGCGCCGGCAGCCCGGCGAGAAACAGCAGCAGCGCCGCGCCGAGCAGGCAGGCACCGATGGTGCGCTCCAGCCGCTGGCCGCGGGCGGCGAGGAAGCCGCCCACCACCATGCCGGCCGCGCCGCACAGCATGAAGCCGGTGACGACGAAGGAGGTGATGGTCAGAGGCAGCCCGTGCAGCTTCTGCAGCGCCGGGCCGGCGAAGCTCTGCACCGCCGACAGCGCACAGGTCGACCAGAAGAAGAACGAGAAGCACAGCCACACCGAGGGCAGGCGCAGGAAGGCCAGCGGGTGTTCGGTCGTTGCGCTTCCCGCGGCCTTGGCGGCCGCGGCGCCCGGCCACGCCGCCGAGCGGTCGTCGATCGCCTGGCGGTTCAGCAGCATCACGGCCAGCACGAACAGCGCCCACAGCGCCGCCCCTGCCGCCGCCCAGCGCCACGAGCCGGTGGCGGCCGTCAGCGCGGCCATGAACACCGGCGCCGCGGCCCAGCCGAGGTTGCCCGAGATGCCGTGCACCGAGAACGCATGGCCGAGCCGCGCCTGCGACACGCGCTTGTTGAGGATGGTGAAGTCGACCGGGTGGAACGGCGAGTTGCCCACACCGGCCAGCGCCGCCGCCGCCATCAGCCCGGCATACCCTTGGGCTGTGGCGGCCGCCAGCGCCGCGAGCACGAAGCACGACAGCGCTGCGAACAGCACCGGCCGCGCGCCGACGCGATCGACCAGGAAGCCGGCCAGCGCCTGCCCGATGCCCGACACGACGAAGAAGGTGCTGACCAGAAGGCCCAGCTCCGAATAGCTCAGCCCGAAGTCCCGGATGAACAGCGGGAACAGCGGCGGCAGCAGCATGTGGAAGAAGTGCGAGGTGCCGTGCGCCGGGCCGATCAGGACTATGGTGCGGGCGTCGTCGCGCAGGGAAGCGGTGGGAGCGGTCATCAGGCGAGGAGTGCGGGAACCGACTAGCACTGTAGGCGGCGCTGCCGCGTCGCAGTTACGATAGAAAGCCAATCTCTGTCGAGATCCGGCCAACCGAGCCGGACGCCACGATGAATCGCCCCTCCCGCCGTCGCAGCGTGCCGCCGATCGACCCGCTGGCGTTCGCGCCCAGCACGCAGCAGCCGCTGCGCTTCAAGCTGCGCCGGCTGGCCGCCGATACGCGCGTCGATCCGCACAGCCATCCGTGGGCGCAGGTCGCGATGTCGGCCACCGGCGTGATCCGGCTGCAGGCCGGCCACAGCACCTACCTCGTGCCGCCGACGCGGGCGCTGTGGATCCCGCCGGGCGTGGAGCACGTGGTCACGGTGCTGGAAGACGCCGAGATCCGCACGCTGTACGTGCACCCGAGCGCCCGCTTCCTCGGCCCGGCCGCCGACACGCCCTTCCAGCGCTGGACGGCCTGCCGCGTGCTGGAGGTGTCGCCACTGCTGCGCGAACTGGTGGCCCACCTCGACACCGAGCCGGGCGCCGCGGCGCCTGACGAGCGCCAGGCCTGTCTCGGCGCCCTGGTGCTCGACGAGCTGCAGCGCGCCGCCCCGGTCAAGCTCGGCGTCGAGCTGCCGCAGGACAAGCGCCTGCGCCAGCTCTGCGAGGCAGTGATCGAGGCGCCGACGCGCTGGCACACGCTGGCCGACTGGTCGCGCGAGGTCGGCGCCAGCGAGCGCACCATCGCCCGGCTGTTCCGCAGCGAACTCGGCACGAGCTTCGTGCAGTGGCGCCAGCAGGTGCTGCTGGCCCATGCGGTGGCGCTGGCGGCTCGGCGGCTGCCCATGGCGTACATCGCCGCCGAGCTGGGCTATGCCAGCGCCAGCGCCTTCACGGCGATGGTCCGGCGGACGCTGGGCGCGCCGCCGACGCAGTTTTTCGCCTGACCCCCACGTTGGAGGGGCCCGCTGGTGACCGTTTGCAACACCTCTTCCAACTCCCTGAGAATGAAAACGGGTGGTTGAACGTAGGCTGACCAAGACGCACAACGCGCACATTGCGGCCTGCCGCTGCGGAGGAACCCATGCTCAAGTCCCTGTTCGGTGAACTCGGCCCCGCCGAAGATCCACGGCTGCGCGCCGCCGCCCCCGACGAGACCGACGGTGGCTTCGCCGCCACCGCCATCCTCGAGAGCGTGGCCACCGAGGTCAACGAACGCGGCCAGATCGTCGACCGGCACCTGCGCGACCTCGTCGTCACCGGATCGGCCGCCGCCGCGATGCGCGACCACTTCGCCGCCACGCGGGCCGACCTGGGCACCGCCACGCGGCAGATCACCCTGCTGGACCCGACCGGCGTGTGGGCCTCGGCGGTGATCAAGGCGCTGTCGGATGCCGGTGGGCAACCGGTGGAGCGGCTGCACCTGCGCGAACACACCACGCTGAAGACGCTGGCCGTGATCGAGCGCACGAGCCTCGTGCGCCGCCACGAGGAGAAGCTCAACCTCTACCACGCTGACGTGCGCTCGCCGGGCCAGGACACCGCCGAGATTCCGGTCGCGCTGATGGAGCGCAGCCACCTGACGGCGGTGATCGTCGGCCCGATGCAGCCGCATGCGATCGATGCGCTGCTGGCCTCGCTGGCCGACGCCACGCAGCTGCCCGGCTGGCGCTGCCCCAACCTGCTGTTCATGCTGCCGCCCAATGCGGTGTGGATTGCCAACAAGATCGCCGCGGTGCGCTGGCCGCAGCGGGTCAACGTGCACGTGATCGACGAGCCGTTGATCAGCGCTTCGGCCGTCTGGAACGCGATGCTGGGCATCTGGAACCTGGTGAAGTTGCAGCCGGCCTGGGAGGCGCCTGCGGCCGCTGCCAGCCCGGCGGCCCCGTCGGAGTTCCCGTTCAAGGTGGCCGACCTGTCGCGCCCGCCGCAGGCGCGGCCCGTGGCGCCAGCGCCGGTGGCGCGGCTCGGCCGCTCGGTGCTCGACCCGGCTCGCGCGGCGCGCGCGCTGGCCGACATGCTGCCCCTGGAGGGCATGCTGGGCTGCGCCGCGGTGGATGCCACCACCGGCCTGGTGCTCGCCCGCGAGATGCGCGAAGACCAGCCGGTCGACCTCGACGTGATCGGCGCGGCCTGCGCGCAGATCCTGCGGGAGCACCGCCAGAGTTCCAGCGCCATGGGGCTGGGCGGGCCGGTCGAGGAGATCATGACCAGCACCAGTGCCCGGCAGATGGTGATGCGCGTGATCTCGCGCTACCCCGACGTCTTCGTCGTCTGCCTGCTCGACCGCCAGCGCACCAACCTGCCGCTCGCCCGCTACAAGCTGATGGAGCTCGACAAAGCCTTGCTCTGAGCGGGCGGCTACCATCGCCGCATGAGCCAAGTTCTTTTCGACTACACGCGGCAGGATGCGAGCGGCGGCAGCTGCACTGCCCACGCCTGGGCGAAGGTGCCCGAGCCGCTGTCTCCCTCCGAGCGCACGCAGTGGAAGGAACGCGCCGCGGCGCTGCTGAAGCAGCACGGCGCGGTGCTGGTGGCGCACTACTACGTCGACGGCGACCTGCAGGATCTCGCGCTGGAGACCGGCGGCATCGTCGCCGATTCGCTGGAGATGGCGCGCTTCGGACGTGACCACGCCGCAAAGACGCTGGTGGTGGCCGGCGTGCGCTTCATGGGCGAATCGGCCAAGATCCTCTCGCCCGACAAGCGCGTGCTGATGCCCGACCTCGACGCGACCTGCTCGCTCGACCTCGGCTGCCCGCCCGACCAGTTCGCCGCCTTCTGCGATGCTCACCCCGACCGCACGGTGGTGGTCTACGCCAACACCAGCGCTGCGGTGAAGGCGCGCGCCGACTGGATGGTGACGAGTTCGTGCGCGCTGCAGATCGTCAACCACCTGAAGGAGCGCGGCGAGAAGATCCTGTGGGCGCCGGATCGCCACCTCGGCCGCTACATCCAGGAGCAGACCGGCGCCGACATGCTCGCGTGGCATGGCGAGTGCATCGTGCACGACGAATTCAAGGGGCTGGAGCTCGACCTGCTGCGCAAGGACCATCCCGACGCGAAGGTGCTAGTGCACCCCGAGTCGCCGGCCAGCGTGGTCGCGCAGGCCGACGTGGTGGGCTCGACCACGCAGATCCTCAACGCGGTGCTGAAGAGCGATGCGAAGACCTTCATCATCGCCACCGACAACGGCCTGATGCACCGCATGCGCCAGCTGGCGCCGGGCAAGACGCTGCTGGAGGCGCCCACCGCCGGCCGCAGCGCCACCTGCAAGAGCTGCGCGCACTGCCCGTGGATGGCGATGAACGGCCTGCGCGGCGTGGTACATGCGCTGGAGACTGGCGACGGCGAGATCCACGTCGAGGAAGGCATCCGCGCCAAGGCGCAGGGCTGCATCGAGCGCATGCTCGACTTCACCGCGAAGAATGCAGCCGCACTGGCGCAGCCGGCCTTCGTCAAGAACATCGGCCCGGCCTGAAGATGACGACCCCCACGCACCTGCGGTGCTGCCCCCGAGGGGGCGGTCAGTCCTCTTGGGGCGGCCCGGCGAGGACTGATATGTTCGACTTCAACGAAACGCTGGAGCAGGCCCGCGCGCGCAACATCCGCGATGCGCTGACCGAAGACATCGGCCGGGGCGACTGGACGGCGATGCTGGTGCCCGAGGGGCAGCGCGTGCGCTCGCGCGTGATCGTGCGCGAAGACGCCGTGCTGTGCGGCCGCGACTGGTTCGACGGCACGGTGCTGGCCCTCGACGCGGCCGCGCGCATCGACTGGAAGGCCGCCGAGGGCGAGCGCGTGAAGGCCGGCGCGACGCTGTGCGAGATCGAAGCGAAGGCGCGCGCCCTGCTCTCCGCCGAACGGCCGGCGCTGAACTTCCTGCAGCTGATGTCGGCCACCGCCACGCAGACGCGCGCGCATGTCGATGCGATTGCCGGCGCCTCGCCCAACCCGCGCGGCTGCGCGATCCTCGACACGCGCAAGACGATTCCCGGCCTGCGCCGGGCGCAGAAGTACGCGGTGCGCGTGGGCGGCGGGCACAACCAGCGCCTCGCGCTGTGGCACGGCATCCTCATCAAGGAAAACCACATCGCCGCAGCCGGCGGCATCGCCCCGGTGCTCGCGCAGGCCCGTGCACTGAATGCCGGCGTGGAGATCCAGATCGAGGTCGAGACGCTGGCGCAGCTGCGCGAGGCGCTGGACAACGGCGCCACCAGCATCATGCTCGACAACTTCGAGCTCGCGGCGATGCGCGAGGCGGTGGCGATCAGCGCCGGCCGCGCCGAGCTGGAGGTGTCGGGTGGCGTCGAACTCGATCAGTTGCGCGACATTGCCGCCACCGGCGTGGA
The DNA here is from genome assembly GCA_007994965.1 of Piscinibacter aquaticus. Classification (GTDB taxonomy): domain Bacteria; phylum Pseudomonadota; class Gammaproteobacteria; order Burkholderiales; family Burkholderiaceae_C; genus Piscinibacter; species Piscinibacter aquaticus. The sequence goes on from VOPW01000001.1 coordinate 2,090,732, forward strand.
CCGCATCTCGATCGGCGGCCTGACCAAGCACGTCAAGGCGATCGACCTGTCGATGCGGGTGATCGAGCGGCTCTGATCATCGGCGGAACTGCGCCGCGATGGCGGCGCTTTTCCGCCCGTCGGTACGGGGCGCCGGGCCCACACTGCCGGCCATGAGCGCCGATTTCACCTCGATTCACAATTTTCACGAGCGGGCTGTCTTCGAGGCCGTCGAGAAGCGCGCTGCGCGCTTCGCGCACCTGAGCACACCCGAACTGCTGGCCGACGTGGCCTGCGTGGCGCTCAACCGCCTGCCGCCGCGCTATATCCGCCATGAAGTGGATTTCGCGTTCTACCTGACCGAGAAGGAACGCGCGGCAAACGCCAAGCTGGTCGACGACGCCGTGCAGTTCGCCTTCGAGTTCGTGCAGGCGCGCAAGGCCATGAAGGCGCGCACCTGACCATCGCTCAGTGCGCGGGCGCCGCTTCCGGCGCTTCCGGCGTCGTGATCTCGCCGGGCACCTCCTTGCGGGCGAACAGCGTGTACATCGTCGGCACGACGAAGATGGTCAGCAAGGTGCCGAAGCTCATGCCGCCCACGATCACCCAGCCGATCTGCTGACGGCTCTCGGCGCCCGCGCCGGTCGCCAGTGCCAGCGGCACCGCGCCCAGCACCATCGCCGCGGTCGTCATCAGGATCGGCCGCAGGCGCAGCGCGGCAGCTTCCGTCACCGCCTCGAACACGTCGCGCCCCTGCTGGCGCAGCTGGTTGCTGAACTCGACGATCAGGATGCCGTGCTTGGTGATCAGGCCCACCAGCGTGATCAGCCCGATCTGCGAATACACATTGAGCGTACCGCCGGTCAGGTGCATCGCGCCGAGTGCGCCGACCATCGACAAGGGCACGGCCAGCATGATCACGAACGGATCGACGAAGCTCTCGAACTGCGCCGACAGCACGAGGAAGATGAACAGCAGCGCCAGCACGAAGACCAGGGCGAGCGCACCGCTGGACGAGCGGAACTCGCGCGACACGCCGTTCAACTCCGTCGAGTAGCCCGGCTTGAGCACGCGCTCGGCGGTGGCGTCCATGAAGCGCAGCGCCTCGCCGAGCGCATAACCCGGCGCCAGGTTGGCGGTGATGGTCACCGAGCGGCGCTGGTTGAAGTGGTTCAGCTCGCGCGGGCTCACCGATTCGGTCACCTTCACCAGCGATGCGAGCGGCACCATGGTGTCGCCGCGGCCGCGCACGAACATGCGGTCGATGTCTTCGGGTGTCGTGCGGCCCTTGCTCGGTCTGCACGATCACGTCGTACTGCTCGGCATCGCGCTTGTAGCGCGTCACGCTGCGGCCGCCGAGCAGCGTCTCGATGGTGCGCGCCATCGGTCCACCGCAACGCCGGCGTCGGCCGCGCGCTCGCGGTCGACCTGGATGAAGAGCTCCGGCTTGTTCAGGCGCAGGTCGATGTCGGGCTGCACGATGCCCGGGTTCTTCGCCATCTCGGCCACCATCTGCTGCGCCACTTGCGCCATGTTGGCGTAGCTGTCGGAACTGACGATCACGAAACTGATCGGCCGCTCGCGGAAGCCCTGGCCGAGCGAGGGCGGCGTGACGGGAAACGCCGAGACGCCCGGCAGCTGCGCAAACTTCGGCTGCAGCTGGCGCACCAGCTCCGGCGTCTTGCGCTCGCGCTCGCTCCAGTCGACGGTGCGCAGGATCGCGATGCCCTGCGAAACCGTCGGGTTGCCCGTGACGACGAAGACCCGGTCGAACTCCGGATAGCTCATGCCGATGCGCTCGATCGCCTGCATGTAGCGCTGCGTGTACTCGAGCGTCGAGCCGTCGGGTGCGCTGACCGAGGTGAAGATCACGCCGCGGTCTTCCACCGGCGCGAGCTCGCTGCGCATGTTCTTGAACAGCAGCCAGCTCGCCACGCCGGAGGCCAGCATCACGAGAATCACCAGCCAGCGGCGCAACAGCACCCAGCGCAGTGCGGAGGCGTAGCGCGCGCTCAGGCCGACCAGCATCGCCTCCATCAGCCGGTCGAAGCGGTTGGGCTGCGGCTCGTGGCGCAGCAGCTTGCTGCACATCATCGGCGTCAGCGTCAGCGCGACGAAGCCGGAGACGATCACCGCGCCGGCCAGCGTCAGCGCGAACTCGACGAACAGCCGCCCGGTGCGCCCCGGCGTGAAGGCCAGCGGCGCATACACCGCGGCCAGCGTCATCGTCATCGCGACCACCGCGAAGCCGACTTCCTTCGCGCCCTTCAGCGCCGCCTGGAACGGCGTCAGCCCTTCCTCGACGTGGCGGAAGATGTTCTCCAGCACGACGATCGCGTCGTCGACGACCAGACCGATCGCCAGCACCAGCGCAAGAAGCGTCAAGGTGTTGATCGTGAAGCCGGCGGCCGCCATCAGGCCGAACGCGCCGATCAGGCTGACTGGAATCGTGACCAGTGGAATGATCGAGGCGCGCAGCGTGCGCAGGAACAGGAACACCACCAGCGCCACCAGCACCACCGCCTCGGCGATCGTGGTGTAGACCGACTTGATCGAGCGGTCGATGAAGATGGAGTTGTCGTTGGCCTGCTGCACGGTGACGCCGGCCGGCAGGTCCTGCTGGATCTTCGGGATCAGTTCGCGCACGCCGGCCGCCACCTCCAGGGGTTGGCGGTGGCCCGGCGGATCACGCCCATCGACACCGACGGCACGCCGTTCAGGCGCACGCTCGAGCGCTCGCTGGCCGCGGCCTGCTCGATGCGCGCCACGTCGCGCAGGCGCACAACGTAGCCCCGGCGTTCTTCAGCGCGATCTCGCCGAACTGCGCCGGCGTGGCGGTCGGTGCGTGCGGTGACGCTGAACTCGCGCTGCTGGCTCGATGCGCCCGGCCGGTACCTCGAGGTTCTGGCGGCGCAGCGCATCTTCCACGTCCTGCACCGTGAGTCGCACGCCGGCCAGCTTGTCCGGATCGAGCCAGATGCGCATCGAGAAGAGCCGGTCGCCGTTGATGTTGACCTCGGCCACGCCGGGCACTGTCTGAAGCCGCGGCTTGACGATGCGGTTGATCAGGTCGGTGATCTGCAGCGGCGACAGCGTCTCGCTGCTGAAGGCCAGCCAGATGGTCGGCGTGGCATCGGCCTCGACCTTGGCGATCACCGGCTCGTCGATCGCATCGGGCAGTCGGGCGCGCACGCGCGAGACACGGTCGCGCACGTCCGCCGCCGCCGCCTCCGGGTTCTTGCTCAGCTTGAAGCGCGCGGTGATCTGGCTCTGCTCGGCGCGCGACACCGAGGTGATGATGTCGATGCCCTCGATGCCGGAGATCGAATCCTCCAGCGGCTTGGTCACCTGCGACTCGATCACCTCGGACGAAGCGCCGGTCAGCCGCGTGGTCACGTTGACCACCGGCTCGTCGATGCGCGGGTATTCGCGCACCTGCAGCCCCTGAACGACACCGCGCCGATCAGCACCAGCAGCAGCGACATCACGGTCGCGAAGACCGGGCGGCGGATGGAAGTCTCGGACAGCTTCATCACATGCCCCGTCAGACCGGCGGCCGCAAGGCCGAGGCGGCGCGCGCCGGCGCGCTGGCCGCCGGTGCAGCGCCGCTGCCGACCTCGACCACCGTCAGCGGCAGTCCGTCGCCGCGCATCAACCGGGCACGGCCGGCGGTGACGACCAGATCACCCTGCGCGAGGCCTTCGAGGATCTCGACGCGGCCAGGCAGCCGCAGGCCGATGCGCGCTTCCAGCCGTTGCGAGACCTTGCCCGAGGGGCCATCGGCCACCTTGATCAGGTACTGCTTGCCGCCCTGCGGCACCAGCGCTTCCTCCGGCACCACGACAGCCTGCTCGCGCACCGCGAACACCGTGCGCGCCCGCGCGAACATGCCGGCCTTCAGCTCACCCTTCGGATTCGGCAGGCGCGCGCGCACGAGCAGCGCACGCCCTTGCGCGTCGACCTGCGAATCCACCGCGTCGATGCGGCCCTGAAAGCTGCGGCCCGGCAGCGCATCGACCTGCACGTCGACCGGCTGGCCGGCCTTCAGCCGCGCGAGGTAGCGCTCGGGCAGGCGGAAATCGACCGACATCGACGACGCATCCTCGATGTTGACGAGGTCCGCGCCGTCCTTGACGTAGTCCCCGAGGTTGATGGCGGCAATCCCCGCCACGCCGTCGAACGGCGCGACGATGCGCATGCGCTCGACCTGGGCGCGCGCCAGCGCCACCTGCGCCTCGGCCACTTCGAGTGCCGCGGCGCTCTGGTCCACCGCACTGGCGCTGACGAAGTTCTGCGCCAGCAGTTCGCGGTTGCGCTGCAGGTTGGTACGCGCGATGCTCGCCTGCGCCTGGGCCTGCTGCAGTTGCGCGCGCGGCAGCGTGTCATCGAGTTGCACCAGCAGCTGGCCGCGGCGCACGCGCTGCCCGTCCTTGAAGCCGAGCCGCGCCACGCGGCCGGCCACCTCGGGGCGCAGCATCACGCCCTGCTTCGAGCGCAGCGAGCCCACGGCAACGGCGTCGTCCTCGAGGCGCAGCACGGTGGCGCGGGCCACCTCCACTGCGGCCAAGCCGCCCGGGTTCGTTGCGGCCGGGGCGGAGGCAGCGGCACCCGCCTTCTGCACGCTGCCGGCTTCTGGCAGATTGTGCTGATACCACCGGGCAGCGCTGCCCGCGGCAGCAATGCCGACCACGGCGACGACGGTGTGCAGGGTCTTCAAGTCAGAGCTCTCGTTGTTCAGCGTGAACTGTATCGTTCACTTCACGAACCCGTGGTTCCGTCAACCAATCGGAACTTCAGCCGATCGACGCCACACCGCGATTGGCCAGCGCGTCCGCGCGTTCGTTGCCAGGGTCACCCGCATGGCCCTTCACCCAGCGCCACTGCACGTGGTGCAGGTGGCGCAGCGCATCGAGGCGCTGCCACAGTTCGGCGTTCTTGACCGGCTTGCGGTCGGCGGTCTTCCAGCCGCGCTGCTGCCAGCCATGGATCCATTCGGTGATGCCCTTGCGCACATATTCGCTGTCGGTGTGAACCGTGACATCGCAGGTTCGCTTCAGCGAGGCGAGCGCCTCGATCACCGCGGTGAGTTCCATGCGGTTGTTGGTGGTCATCGCCTCGCCGCCGAACAGTTCCTTCTCGTGCTCGCCGGTGCGCAACCACGCACCCCAGCCACCGGGCCCCGGGTTCCCTTGCACGCGCCATCGGTATAGATGATCACGTGCGGCCGCTGGATGGCCGTCTTCGCTTCACTCATGCACTCTCTTCCTCGCGCTCGCGGCGCTTGTGCGTGGCCACCACGGCAGCGGCCTTGGTGCGCCGGCGCTGGTCGCGCGCCGGCCGACGAGGCGCATGCCGCGCACCCGCTTGACGGCCACCACGAAGTAGGCGGCGCCGAACACGGGCCACCAGCGCTCGCCGTGAACGTCCATCCACTCGCAGCGCTGCAGCCAGCGCTCGGACTCCACCGGCAACCTGTAGCAGCCGAAGCGGCCCGATTCGACTTCGAAGCTCAGCAACTGGAGCCAGTCGCGCAGCCGCCGGTAGCCGAGAAACTCGCCGCTGGGCGGCAGGAACAGCGGCTTCTTCTTCCCGAGACCGATGCCGCGGCTCAGGCGACCGAGCTTCTGCCGCAGCCCCACAGGCTGGCCGGGTTGAAGCCGACCACCACGACGCGCCCTTCCGGCCTCAGCACGCGCTCGACCTCGCGCAGCGTCTGGTGAGGATCGTGCGCCATCTCCAGCGTGTGAGGCAGCACCACGAGATCGAGGCTCGCAGTGTCGAAAGGCAGCGCGTCGTAGTCGAGATGCAGCGCGACAGCCGCGCGCGGCATCGCCGTATCGTCATCGCAGGTGCCGCTGTTCTCGTCGCAGGCCACCCAGCGGTGCGGCATGCGGTTGCTGCGCAGCGCATCGAGTTCGGGCAGGCCCACCTGCAGCGCGTGAAAGCCGAACACATCGGCCACCGCGAGGTCGAGATGGTGCTGTTCCCATGCGAGCAGATAGCGTCCTGCCGGCGTGGCGAGCCACTGGGCCAAACCTATAATTCGCTCGCTTTGCGCCATGGAACTGATTGCCCTGCCCGCCTTTGCCGACAACTACATCTGGATGCTTCATGACGGCACCGATGCGGTGGTCGTCGACCCGGGTGAAGCGGCGCCCGTGCTGTCGGCACTCGACGAGCGGCAACTGGCGCTGGCGGCCATTCTAGTGACCCATCACCACGGCGACCATGTCGGCGGCGTCGACGCGCTGCGCAGCCGGCTGAAGGGGCCGGTCTACGGCCCGAAGCGCGAGCGCATCCCCGAGCCCTTCGTCGCGCTGTCCGGTGGCGACGCGGTCGACGTGCTCGGCCTGCGCTTCGAGGTGATCGATGTGCCGGGGCACACCGCTGGCCACATCGCCTACTTCCAGGCCGGCGGCGTTGCGGCGCCGATCCTGTTCTGCGGCGACACGCTGTTCTCCGGCGGCTGCGGGCGGCTGTTCGAAGGCACGCCCGCGCAGATGCATGCCTCGCTCGAGCGCCTGTCCTCATTGCCCGGCCACACCCGCGTGTGCTGTGCACACGAGTACACGCTGTCCAACCTGAAGTTCGCTCGCGTCGTCGAGCCCGGCAATGCCGAACTCGCCCACTACGGCCAGCAGTGCGACGCATTGCGCGCGGCGGGCCAGCCGACCCTGCCTTCGACCATCGCCGTCGAACGCGCCATCAACCCTTTCCTGCGCTGCGGCGAAGCCGAGGTGATCGCTTCAGCGCGCGCGCAGGGCGCACCCGGCATCGACGGCACCGACGTGTTCGCGACGCTGCGCCGCTGGAAGAACGAGTTCCGATGATCCGACTCCGACCCGCGGCAGCGTCCGCCCTGCTCTGGCTGATGCTGTCCGTGCTGGCCGGCTGCGCGACGACGCCTGCGCTCGATCCGGCCGGCAGCGGCCCGCTCGAGACACCCGCGCCCGCCACGGCCAGCCCCTCCCGCAGCGGCAGCTTCGGCGCCCGCGGGCGCTCCCCGCTGCGCCGGCCGCCGCCGCTGCAGCTGCCGAAACGCCGCCCCCGGTGCCCGAGGCGGTGGACCCGCTGCGCCCCGAGGTGCCGCTGAACCTGGACGATCGCAGTGCACAGGCCGACCTGTGGCAGCGCGTGCGTGACGGGTTCGGCATGTCCGATCTCGACGGCGAGCTGGTGCGCAACCGCGAGCGCTGGTATGCCGAACGGCCCGACTATGTGCAGCGCATGACCGAGCGCGGCAGCCGCTATCTGTTCCACATCGTCGAGGAAGTCGAGAAGCGCGGCCTGCCCACCGAGCTGGCGCTGCTGCCCTTCATCGAGAGTGCCTTCAACCCGGTGGCGCTGTCGTCGGCCAAGGCCTCGGGCATCTGGCAGTTCATGCCGGCGACGGGGCGTGATTTCGACCTGCGCCAGAACCTCTTCCGCGACGACCGCCGCGACGTGCTCGCCTCCACCCGCGCTGCGCTCGACTACCTCGAGCGGCTGCACGGCATGTTCGGCGACTGGCACCTCGCACTGGCCGCCTACAACTGGGGTGAAGGCAACGTGCAGCGCGCGATCGCGAAGAACCGCCGAGCCGGCCTGGGTACGGGTTACGAAGACCTGCGCATGCCCGCCGAGACACGCTGGTACGTGCCCAAGCTGCAGGCGGTGAAGAACATCGTCGCGCGGCCGGCCGATTTCGGCCTCGCGCTGCCAGCGGTGGCCAACCACCCGTACTTCCTCGCCGTGGGCATCGACCGCGACATCGATGTCGCGCTGGCCGCCCGGCTGGCGCAATTGCCGCTCGACGAGTTCAAGGCACTGAACCCGCAACTCAACAAGCCGGTGATCCTCGCCGCCGGCACCCGCAGGTGCTGCTGCCCTACGACAACGCCAACCACTTCGTGCGCGACCTGCCCCAACACCGCGGCCGGCTGGCGAGCTGGACGGCCTGGGTGGCGCCGAAGACGCTCAAGCCCGCCGAGGCCGCGCGCCCGGGTCGGCATGGACGAGGACGACCTGCGCGAGGTCAACAAGATCCCGCCGCGCATGCTGATCAAGGCCGGCTCCACGCTGCTCGTGCCGCGCAGCGCAGCGTGAGTCCGATGTCTCGCCGCACCGGCCGACAACGCCAGCATGCTGCTTGCACCCGAGGGACCGGCGCTGCGCCGGGTGTCGCTGAAGGCCGGCAAACGCGACAGCGTGGCCAGCGTGGCAAAGCGTTATCGCGTCAGCGCTGCACAGGTGGCCGAGTGGAACGGCGTCAGCGCCGGATCGAGTTTCCGGCCGGGCCAGTCGATCATCGTCTACGTGGCCCACCGGCCGACGCAGGCCAAGGCTGCGGCCACCAAGACCGGCAAGGGCACGAAGAGCGCGCGGCCGCAGGGCGGCAGCTCGAAGAAGGCCACCGCCGCGCCGAAGAAGCGCGCCCGCAAGTAGCGCGCGTGGGGCTCAGCGCCGATCGCTCAGTGCGTGGGCGATGGTGCCGAGGTCGACGTACTCGAGTTCGCTGCCGATCGGCACGCCGCGCGCCAGCCGCGTCACCTTCAGTCCGCGCGCCTTCAGCGCCTCGCCAATCACGTGCGCCGTGGCTTCCCCTTCGGCGGTGAAGTTGGTCGCGACGATCACCTCCTCGGTGACACCGTCGCCGGCGCGCTGCAGCAGTTCGCCGACGCCGATGTCGCGCGCGCCCAGGCCGTCGAGCGGGCTGATGCGGCCCATCAGCACGAAGTACAGGCCACGGTAGCTGCCGGTGCGCTCGAGTGCGGCCCGGTCGGCCGGCGACTCGACCACGCACAGCAGTCGCGCATCACGCTGGGGGTCCAGGCAGATGTCGCACACCGGCGCCTCGGTGAAGGTGTGGCAGCGCTCGCAGTGGCGCACGCTGGTGCTGGCCGCCTGCAGAGCCTGCGCGAGGCGCTGCGCGCCTTCACGGTCGTGCTGCAGCAGGTGGAAGGCGAGCCGCTGCGCCGACTTCGCGCCGATGCCGGGCAGCCGGCGCAGCGAGTCGATCAGCGCAGCCAACGAGCCTTCAGCCACGGCACGGATCCAAGCAGTCGCCGCGGGTCCGGCTTCGCCGGCCCGCTGGCGACGCCCCCTGGGGGAGCGCGCGAGCGCTCCGGGTGGGAACCATCAGAACGGGAACTTCATGCCGGGGGCAGCGGCATCCCGGCGGTGAGCTTGCCCATCTTCTCCTGGCTGACCTGCTCGGCACGGCGGATGGCATCGTTGAAGGCCGCGGCCACCAGGTCTTCCAGCATGTCCTTGTCGTCGGCGAGCAGGCTGGGGTCGATGGCGACGCGCTTGACGTCGTGCTTGCAGGTCATCGTCACCTTCACCAGGCCGGCGCCGGACTGGCCTCGACCTCGATCAGCGCGAGTTCCTCCTGCGCCTTCTTCAGGTTGTCCTGCATCGCCTGGGCCTGCTTCATCAGGCCGGCCAGCTGGTTCTTCATCATGGTGGGAGCTCCTTGAACATCAATGCGGCTTGACCGAGCCGGGCACGATGCGCGCGGTCTTGTACTGCGCCATCAGGGCCTGCACCAGCGGGTCGTCGTGAATGATCTGCTCGGCCTCGGCCGGCGGGCGCGCGTTCGGCGGCATCGCGGCGTGCCGGCGAATCCTCGGCCACGCCGGCCTCGACCTGCAGTTGCACCGGCTGGCCGAGTACCTGCACGAGTGCGGCCTGCAGCTTGTCGATGTTGGCGCTGCTGCGCAGCGTCTCGCGCTCGACGCGCAGCGTGACGCGCAGCGGTTGCGACCCTGCATCGAAGCCGGTGCACTCGGCCTGCATCGCCAGTTCGCGCACCAGCGCGCCGATGCTGCCGGCCTGGACCATCTGCGTGGTCAGCGCCGCCCAGCGGTCGCCCAGCGCCGTGGTGGCCACGGGCGTCGCGGCGGCCCGTGGCGCCGCTGCGGTGGCCGCAACCGGTGCAGGCGACGCATCGATCGGCGCGGACTCGGCCTCATCGGGCGCATCGACCCAGGGCGGCGGCTCGGGCGAGCGCGCCACCGGCGCTGCGGCCGGCACGCGCGCCACCGGCGGGCGGGCACCCGCAAGGCCGGTGCCGCTGCCACCGTGGCCGGTTGCGCCGCCACTGCGTTGCGCACCGCCGGTGCGGGCTGAGGGGCCGGGGCCGGCGGTGCGGCGCGCGCCGGTTGGCCCGAACCCGCCGGGCGGAACGCCAGCATGCGCAGCAGCACCATCACCAGGCCGCTGTACTCGTCGGGCGCCAGTGCCAGCTCGCCGCGGCCGTGCACCACGATGCTGTAGAGCAGTTGCGTCTCGTCGGCCGGCAGGGCCGCAGCAAGCCGCTCGGCAGTGGGAGCGTCCGGATCGTTGGCATCGAGCGCACCGGGCACCGCCTGCTGCACCGCCATCTGCTGCAGCAGCGCGGCCATCTCCTCGAGCGTGCCGGCGGCCGACAGGCCCAGCGAGCGCAGCCCGTCGACGCCGGCGATCACCGCGGCGCCATCGCCCGCCGTCAGCGCCTCGACCAGCCGCACCGCGTGGCCGCGGTCGACCGCCCCGAGCATCTGGCGCACGCCGGCCTCGGCCAGCGCGCCGGCGCCGAAGGCGATCGCCTGGTCGGTCAACGAGAGTGCGTCGCGCATCGAACCCCGCGCCGCGCGCGAGCAGGCGCAGCGCACCCGGTTCGGCGGCGATGCCTTCCTCGGCCAGCACCGCGCCGAGATGCTCCTGCACCGTCTGCGGTGCCATCGGCCGCAGATTGAACTGCAGGCAACGCGACAGCACGGTCGGCGGCACCTTCTGCGGATCGGTGGTGGCCAGCACGAACTTGAGGTACTCCGGCGGCTCCTCCAGCGTCTTGAGCATCGCGTTGAACGCGGTGTTCGAGAGCATGTGCACTTCGTCGATCATGTAGACCTTGAAGCGGCCGAGCACCGGCTTGTAGACGGCCCGGTCGAGGAGCTGCGAGATCTCCTCGACGCCACGGTTGGAGGCCGCATCGAGTTCGACGTAATCCACGAAGCGGCCGGCATCGATCTCGCGGCAGGCATCGCACACACCGCAGGGCTGAGCGGTGATGCCGCCCTGGCCATCGCTGCCCGTGCAGTTCAGCGACTTGGCGAGGATGCGCGAGACGGTGGTCTTGCCCACGCCGCGCGTGCCGGTGAACAGGTAGGCGTGGTGCAGCCGCTGCTGCGTGAGCGCATTCGACAGCGCCTGCACGACATGCTCCTGCCCGACCATCGCCTCGAAGCTGCGTGGCCGGTACTTGCGGGCGAGCACCGGGTAACTCATGCGGATGATTCTACGGGCCGGGGGCGCACCGACCGGCCCGGAGCACCCCACGCGCTGACCGATAATCCCGGCCCATGACCGACGCCGCCCGCCCCGCTTCCCCCGCCGACACGAGCAGCACGCTCAGCTACGAACAGGCCGGCGTCAACTACGAGCTGATCGACCCGCTGAAGGTGGCCGCGCAGCGCGCCGCCGCCGCGACCGCCGCCAACCTCGCGCCGCATGGCTTCGCCGAAGTGGCGGCCTCGCGCGGAGAATCGGCCTACGTGGTCGACGTCGGGCCGTTCTACCTCGCCAGCATCGTCGAGTGCCTCGGCTCCAAGGCGCTGGTGGCCGACGAGATGAAGGCGCTGACCGGCCGCAGCTTCTACGACGCGATCGCGCAGGACACGATCGCCATGGCGATCAACGACCTGATCACCGTCGGCGCGACCCCGCTGGTGGTGCAGGCCTACTGGGCGGCCGGCGGCAGCGACTGGTTCGGCGATGCGCAGCGCGCCCAGGCGCTGGTGGCCGGCTGGAAGAAGGCCTGCGACACCTGCGGCGTGGCCTGGGGTGGCGGCGAGACGCCGGCGCTGGCCGGCATCGTCGAGGCCGGCCGCATCGATCTGGCGGCGAGTTGCACCGGCATCGTCAACCCGAAGACAAGGCTGTCGCTCGGTGATGCGCTTGGTGCCGGCGATGCCATCGTGCTGCTCGCGTCCAGCGGTATCCATGCCAACGGCCTGAGCCTGGCGCGCAAGCTGGTCGAGCGACTGCCGCAAGGCTATCTCACCGAGGTGGCGCCGGGGCTGAGCTACGGCGAAGCGCTGCTCGCGCCGACGGTGCTCTATTCCCCCGGTGACCGAGGCGCTGGCCCAGGCCGGCATCGTGCCGCACTACTGCGCCAACATCACCGGCCACGGCTGGCGCAAGCTGCTGCGCCATCCGGCCACGCTGACCTACCGCATCCACGCCGTGCCGCCGGTGCCGTCGGTGCTGAAGTTCATCCAGCAGCACGCCCGGCAGGACGACCACGAGGCCTACGGTACGCTGAACATGGGCGCGGGCTTCGCGCTCTTCGTCGCCGCCGACCAGGCACAGCGCTGCGTGGAGATCGCGCAGGCGCAGGGCGTCGCCGCGATGGTGGCCGGCCGCGTCGAGGCCGGCCCGAAGCGGCTGGTCGTCGAGCCGCTCGGCCTCGAGTGGGGACGACGCGCTGCAGCTGCGCTGAGGCGCGTCATGCGCAGGGGCATCGCGCCCCTCGCCTACAATGCACGCCGACGGGCCTCCCGCATGGGAGCGCGCCCAACCGGGTCAGGTGGGGAACCAAGCAGCCCTAAGCGTTGCAACCAGTGCCGGGGTAAGGCTCGTCACCCACTCCTGCCCGGAGTGCCCCGATTTCAGGTCGACTGCCGGAAGGCCATCACGGCCTGATTGCGCAAGGTGCGCAGCAGCGAGAGTTCCTTCTCCCCAGCGCGATGCCGCCCCGGTTCGGCCTTGTCGGCGTAGATCAGCGCGAACGGCGCGCCCTTGATCGCCAGCGGCAGCAGCAGGAAGGCCGGCGCCTTGACGCCGGTGCGATACCGGGCCGGCAGCTTGGCCTCGATGCTCGCCACGGTGGCATCGCTGATGAGCGTGTCGGCGCCCTTGGCGCAGACCAGCGCGAACAGATCGCTGCCGCCGCGCAGCGGCACCTTGAACTGGGCCGCCACGGCCGCAGCGTCCTCGCCGAGGCCGAATCGACCGGTCAGCGTCTCGGTCTTAGGGTCGCGCAGGCAGAACACGATGCGACGGAAGTGCAGCGCGCGGAACATGGTCTCGAGGATCATGCGCAGCACTTCGTTGAGCTTGAAGCTCTCGACCATCGAGTTGGTGATGTCGGCGATGCCGGCGGCCAGCACCTCGGCGGCGTTCTCGCGCGGCGGCTCGACGAGCGTCGCCGCATCGACGCGCGTCGCCTCGAAGGCCGCCACGGTCGCCTGCAGGCTGTGCGGCGAGAGCGTGTCGGCATCCGCCGCGGCCGGTGGCGGCACGACCACCGTGGCGAGCAGCCGCCGCGCCGGCGAATGCGGCGCCACCTGCAGCCCCATGGCCTCGGCCGCCTGGGCGAGCCGCTGGCGCGCCCGGTCGGTGGCGGCCTGATCTCGCGCACGCTCAGGCCGATGGCCCGCGCATGCCGTTCGGCCACGCTGGCCAGCCGCGCGGTGGGGTCGCCCTCGGTGCGCAGCAGCGTGTCGGTCAGTTCGTTGGCGGCCAGCGTCAGCCAGCGCAGGCGCTCGGGCGCCTTCTCGGGCACACGGGCCGGCGGCTCGCCGTCGGGCCGGCGCATGCAACGCTGCAGGTTGTCGGGCAGGCCCCAGCTCTTGGCGATGCCCAGCCCGAGGTCCTCGAAGCTGAGGCCGAGCACGCCGATCGAGGCGGCCGTCTCCGCCTGCACCATCGCCGCCAGCGACGAGGCGTCGCGCACGCTCGCCGCCACCGCACTGCGGATCTGCCGCGCCTCCTCCGGAAAGTAGTACTCGGTCAGCAGCCGGCCGAGGTTCCGGAACATCGCGCCGATGAAGGCTTCCTCGCCCTCCCGGGCCACGCGGCACATCTCGCCGGCCAGCGAGCCGGCCATCAGCGCGCGAAGGAATTCCTCCTTCAGCTGATTGGCGCCCCTTTGTCGTGCATGTGCTCGAGCAGCACCACGCGCTCAGCGCCATGTTGCGGATGCCGGCGAAGCCGATCAGCGCCACTGCGCGTGACACCGTGCTGATGCTGCCGCCGCCGGCATGGCTGAAGTGCGCGCTGTTCACGCGGCGCAGCAGCTTGTTGGTCAGCGCGACGTCCTTGAGGATCTCGTTCGAGAGATTGGCGCGCTCTCGTTCTCCGACGACGCGATGCGCTGGATGCGGGCGATCGAATCCGACAGCGCCGGGAAATCGCTCTTGTGGCGCATGCGCCGCAGCAGGAAATCCAGCGTGCCGCTGTTGGCGGCTGCGGCCTCGTGTTCGCCGGCGCGCGGCGTCATCCACAGGCGCAGGGCGTCGGCGAAGGCCGCGGCATCGGATAGCGCTGTGCCGGGTCGCGGGCGATCGCGCGGCGCAGCACGGCGCGCAGCGGGTCGTCCACCGTCGAGGGCAGATCGGCCGGCAAGGCGAGGTCCTCGCTGGCGATGCGGCGCATCGCGGCGCCGGTCGCGCTCGCGCAGCAGTGGCTGGCCGGCCAGCATCTCCACCAGCACCGGGCCGGCGGCAAAGACATCCATCGCCGGCGTCGGCGCGGCGCCGCGCGTGGCCTCGGGCGACATGTAGTTCGGCGTGCCGACGACGAGGCCCTGGCCTGCCGACCCGCGGCGGTCATTCAGCCGCGCAGCGATGCCGAAATCCATCACGCGCGCGGCCGCCGCCGTCGATGAGGATGTTCGAGGGCTTGAGGTCCCGGTGCACCACGCCGGCGGCATGGGCCGTCTGCAGCGCATCGAGCACGCCCAGCATCAACGCCAGCGCCTCGTGCGGCGGCAGGCTGCCGCGGGCACGCAGGTGCTCGGCCAGCGTGCGGCCGGGCACGAATTCGAAGACGAGGTAGGGCCGGCCGTCCTGCACGTCGGCCTCGAACACCGGCACGATGTTCGGGTGCGTCAGGCGGCTGACGCTGCGTGCCTCCTGCAGCCAGTGGGTGATGTGCTCGGGGTCGACATCGGCGCCGGCGGTGATCACCTTGACCGCCACCTCCCGCTCCAGCCGCGGGTCGAAGCCCAGCCAGACGCTCGCCTGCGCGCCCTTGCCCAGCACGCGGCGCAGCTCGAAGCGCCCGAGGCGCTGGGCCGCTGGCGTGCTCAGCAGCGCGCTCATGCGGCACCCGCGGCGCTGGTGGCACCGGCATCGGCGAGCCGTCAGCCATCAGGCCTTGCGTGGCGGTGCGCGGCATGGCCGCCGCGGCGGTGCCGCTCTGCAGCGAGGCGCGCGCACCCTGCAGCGCTTCCTGCACCTCGCGCGGATTGAGCTCGAGCACGCGCGCATAGCGCTGCGACACCTGCGTGATCGCGGCCGGGATCTTCGCCGCGGGCAGGCGCGTCATCGCATCGACGGCCTCGTTGGCGGCGCTGGCCGCGGCGCGAAGCATGTCGGCATCGTTGTCGGGATGGCGCACCGGCTTGCCCACCGGCAGGCGGCGGATCATGTGCTGCACCTCGTCGCCCAGGCCCCAGTGGCGGCCACGGCGGCGCCGAGCGATTCGATGTCGGTACCGAGCACCGCATACGACGCGGATTCCTCGCTCAGCCGGGATGTTCCGTGCCGCCCGGCTGCGGCGGCGGCACCGGCTGCATCAGCTGGCGGATCTGCTCGGACTCTTCGGGGAAGTGGTACTGCACCAGCAGCCGGCCGAGGTTCTGCAGCACGGCGACGAGGAAGACGACCTCCGCGTCGTAGCCGGGCGGGCGCAAGGCCTGCGCTGCATGGCCGGCCGGGCGCACGATGTTGATCAGACGAGCCATCGCGGCAGCGGCCGGCTCGCTCATCGGGCCGGGCCAGGGGCGCAGCGAATTCGCGGCAGCACGCACGCCGTCGACACCCAGCAGCGCAATGGCGCGGCGCAGCGTCAGCACCGGGCCGTTGCCGGCCACCTGCGTGCCGCGAACCTGCGCCGAGTTGACCGTGCGCAGCAGCTCGAAGCACAGCGCCAGATCCTGCAGCAGCAGTTCGGCCATCTCGTCGGTGCGCTGGTTGTCGGTCAGCGACAGCCGCGCCAGTGCCGCGTGATGCCCGGCAATGCCGGCAAGTGGCCAACGGTGCGCAGCCGGTCGATCAGCAGCGCGATCGGATCGCCCTGCCCCTTGGCCTCGACCTCGCGCCAGCCCTCGAGCGCGCAGCAGCGTGCGGGCGCTGTGGTAACGCTGGCGCTCCTGCGTAGCAGTGCAGCGGTTGGCGATGGCGCGCAGGCCCTCGGGCACCGGCTGCGGCGTGCTCCAGGGCAGGCGCACGAGATCTCGGCCCTGCGGCTGCATGCGGGCGATCACCAGGCCGATGTCGGGTTCGTCGAGCACCGGCGCACCCGACAGCAGCTGGTGCAGCAGCACGCCGAGGGCCAGCACGTCGCGCTGGGCGCCGTCGCGCTGGGCGCGCAGCGCGGCGGCGTCGACCGCCATGCCGCGCTCGCTGGTTGGGCCGGCGAGCGCCGGTGCCTGCTCGACCGCACCGAAGGCGGCCACGCGCAGCTGCCCCTGCGGGCTGACGATGAGGTGGAACGGTTGCAGGTCGTGGTGCACCACGCCGGCCTCGTGCGCGAAGGCCAGGCCCTGCAGCGCCCGGCACAGCAGGCCGGTGAGCTCCATCGGCGACTGCGGCGGCTGTGCGGCCAGCCACTCGCCGAGCGTGACGCCGAGCGCACGGTCGCAGGCCACATAGGGCCAGTGATCCTGCACGCCGACTTCGATCGCGTGGGCCGGTGCGGATGGTTCAGGCGCGCGGCCTGCTTCATCTCGCGCACGCGGTGCTCCAGGGCCGCGGCATCGGCCGGCTGCACGCGCGGCAGCGTCAGCGTCACCTCCTGGCCGAGGCGGGTGTCCAGCGCCAGCCGGTCATCGTGCCCGCGCTCTTGCCGAGCAGCTGACGCAGTTCGTAGCGGCCGAAGCTGCGCGTGGGGCTGGCACGGACGGTCGAGGCGGACGGAGCGGACGTGGCGGAGGCGGCCATGGTCAACGGCAGTGGACGTCCGCTGATTGGAAGCCACGCGCCGTGGGGTGAAACGCACGATCAGCGCCCGGAAACCCCGTCAATCGTGCGCATTGCACGACCGGCCGGTCGGCCGTGCCGAGTCAGCCGGATTCGACCAGCCGGCCGTCGCCGGCGATGAAGGCGCTGCGCACCCGTGCGCCGGGCTGGGCCCGCTGCACGGCAGCCCGGTAGGCGGCCAGCTGCGCGTGGTAGGCGGCCAGCGTTTCAGGCCGGTGGTTCAGCTTGTAGTCGAGCACCCACCAGGTATCGACACCGCCGTCGTCGAGCCGCACGAGGCGGTCGATGCGCATCACCTCGCCATCGAGGCTCACCGGCACCTCGGTGCCGGCCCAGCGCAGACCCCGTGCATCGAAGAAGCGCGCAGTCCGGGTTGGCGAGGATACGGCCGGCCAGCAGCGCCACCTCGGCCGCAGCGGCGCCGAACTCCGCGGCGGCGCCGGCGGCCAGCGCCTCGAGCGTGCCGCCGCCTTGCGCATGCCACTCCAGCACGCGGTGCACGGCCCGGCCGAGCCGGGCGGCCGGACCGTCGTCCGGCAGCGCTGGCGTGGCGACCACCGCGGGCGTCTGTGTCCAGCGCGGCAGCTCGACGATCGCCGGCACCGGCTCGGCGCGGGCAGACGCCGCCGCCGCAGGCACATCGGCCTGCCAGCGCACGGCCACCCTCGATCCGCTGCCACCAGCTCGCCGAGCCGCTGCCGCGGTGCGGCTCGGTGGCGCTGAAGACCAGCTGGCGCCGCGCCCGCGTCATCGCCACGTACAGGCCCGTTGAGCTCCTCGCGTTCGCGTGCGCGCCGCTCTTCGTCCATCACCGGCACCAGGGCCGGCGGGCAACGGCTCGCTGTAGACGAAGGCACAGCGGCGCGGCGCAGCCGCCTGCACCGGCCAGTCGACCAGCAGCGTGGCGGTCTCCGCGCGGGCCGCCTCGGGATCGCCGTCCATCACGAAGACCCACTCCGCCTCCAGCCCCTTCGCGCCATGCACGGTGAGCAGGCGCACGGCATCGCCGGAGTCGGCGGCGGGCACGGTGATCGTGCGGCGCTTGAGCGCACGCACGAAGGCGTAGGGCGTCGCATAGCGGCCGCCGTCCAGCGCGAGTGCCTGCAGCAGCACCGCATCGACGGTGGCCAGGGCGTTGGCGCGCTGAGCCGGGGGCACGAGGGCGGCCAGCCGCTCGCGCAGTTCGCCATCGGCCACGATGCGGTCGAGCAGATCGTGCGGCGGCAGCATCCGCGCCACCGACTGCCACTGCGCCAGCAACGTCCGCGCGCGCGCTGCAGCGCGGCACTGCCGCCCTCGAGCGCCATCAGCGCGCCCCACCAGTCACCGTCCGCGGCGGCGTGCGCGAGCGTGAGCAGGTCGTCGTCGGCCACGTCGAACAGCGGGCTGCGCAGCGCCCGGGCGAGCGACAGCCGATGCCCCGGCGAGACCAGCGCATCGAGCACGGCCACCAGATCCTGCGCCTCGGGCGCCTCGATCAGCGAGGTGTCGTCCACCGCGACGTGCGGAAGATGGCGCCGCTGCAGCTCGCGCGCCAGCAGCCGAAGCGGCACGCGCGTGCGGCTGAGCACCATGACGTCCTTCGGCGCAGCGCCTTCGGCCAGCCGCTGCTCGATCGCATCGGCCACCCGACGCGCCTCCGCCTCGCGGCGCTGCGCCTCCGGCTCGCGGCGGGGTTCGGTCAGGGCTGTCGCGCCAGACAGGCTCGCCGGCGTCGGTATCGGCCGCCTCCTTCGGCGGTCGGGGCTCGCGCGGCAGCATCAGCAGCCCCGGTTCGCCTTCCGCCTCGGCTTCGGTCGTGTGCGGCCGGAAGCCCTCGTAGTCGCCCCGCCTGCGCCTGCGCGAACACCGCGTTGAGCGCCTCCAGCACGCCCGGGGCGTTGCGCCGCGTGTGATCGCACTCCAGCACACAGCCGCCGAGCGCCCCGACGACGAACTCGCGCACGGCGGCGAATACACGCGGCTCGGCGCGGCGGAAGCGGTAGATGCTCTGCTTCGGATCGCCGACCACGAACACCGAGGGCGGCCGCTGGCCGCTGGCGCCACTGCCGGCGCCGGCGTAGGCGGACAGCCAGCCGTGCAGCGCATGCCATTGCAGCGGGCTGGTGTCCTGGAACTCGTCGATCAGCACGTGGCGGATGCGGGCGTCCAGCCGCTCCTGCACCCAGCCCGACAGAGCAGCGTCGCCGAGCAGCGCCAGCGCGCCGCGCTCGAGGTCGTTCATGTCGAGCAGGCCTCGCTCGCGCTTGTAGGCGGCGTATTCGGCGAGCAGCACGCGCGACAGGCGCACCATGCGCGCATGCTCGCGGTGGCTGTCGTGCTGGTGTTGCCGCCGGGCGATGGCCTCGAGGGCGATCTGCGTCGCCTCGACGCCCTCCACCCCGGTCAGCTTGCGCGGTGAGCCGGAGGTGGTGAAGAGCGCCGACCACACGGCCTCGAAGCGCTCCTCGTCGCCGGCCAGCGCAAGCGCACGCTGCAGGCCCTCCGCCGCGTTGCGGCACGCCACCTTGGTGCTGCCGGCCAGCGCCGCGGCGAGCGAGGTTGACCGTGCTGCCAGGCGGCGCCGCCGAGCTCGGCACGTGGCTCGGGGGCGCCTTCCGGCACGGCGGGCGGCACCGCATCGGCGAGCGCGCCCTGCGCGTCGGCGAGCTCCAGTTCGACGCGCCGCGCCAGCACGGCATCGAACCACTTTGCCGCGGCTGCGCCCACGCGCCACGATCAGCGCAGCGTGGTCGGCACGAGCCGCCTCGTCGCGCAGCAGCGCGGCATGGAAGCGGCGCATCACCTCGCTGCGGTGGTCGGCGATGTCCTGCAGCAGCTCGCCGTCGGGGTCGACGCCGATCTCGTCGAGCAGTTCGAGCGGCGCCGCCTTCAGCAGCTGGGCAAACCAGGCGTGGAAGGTGCGCACCTCGACGGCCCGGCCGGCGTCGAGCACGCGACGCTGCAGGCCCGCCAGCGAGTCGGCCAGCGACGGCGCCCGGGCGGCCGGCACGCCGCGCGCGACGAGTGCCTCGATGCGCTGCTGCGCGCTGGCCGCGGCGAACTCGCCGAGCCACTGATCGAGCCGCTCGCGCATCTCGCCGGCCGCCTTGCGCGTGAAGGTGATGGCGAGAATCTCCTGTGGCTGCGCACCGTCGAGCAGCGCGCGCACGATGCGAGAGACCAGCATCCAGGTCTTGCCGGCGCCGGCACAGGCCTCAACGACGACGCTGCGGCGCGGGTCGCAGGCCAGCGCATAGAACGCCTCGCGCGTAACGGGCGCGCCGTCCGCGCGGTAGGCCGGCATGCTGCCGGGCGAGCTCATTCGCCGCCTCCGTCGGGCCAGTGGTCGCGCCGGCACAGGCCACGGGCCTCGCAGTGCTCGCAGACCTCGCCCTCGCCGAGCGCCGGCAGGCTCGCACCGGCGCGAAGACGGTCGAACTCGCCGCCGAGCTCGCGCAGCATGACCGCGGCGCTGCGCTGCACGTCGGGGTGCACGACGGGCTTGATCTCGTCGGCCCGGGTCCAGCGGCAGATAGCACGCCCGCAGCGGCAGCGCGGCCTGTGGCGCGAGCAGGGCGGCGTAGAACGCCAGCTGCGTGTCTTCCAGCGGTTCCTTCACGCGTGCCTTCAGCCGCTCGATGGACGAGGTCTTGTAGTCGATCAGTTCGAGCGCGGCGCCGCGGTCGACGGCATCGATGCGGTCGATCACGCCCTGCAGCTCGGTGCCGTCCATGACCGGCGGCCGGATGCGCAACTCCCGTTCACCGGCCTGCCACTGCGCGCCGTCGGCATCGCGGCGATGCAGCCCAGGCCAGTAGCGCGGCACGAGGCGCGCGAACGACGCCGCAAATGGCAGGAACTCGTCGTCGGCCAGGCCCTGGGCCTGCTGCTCCTGCAGCGCGATCTCGTGCAGGCGCTGCGCCTCTTCGGCCGCGGAGCCCGGCGCGCCGCGCGTTTCGTGGAACCGGTGCAGCACGCGGTGCAGCCAGTCGCCGAAGTCGCGTTTCTCGAGCTCGGCCTCCAGCTCGTCGTCCTCGCGCAGGCCGAGCACGTGGCGCGCGAAGAAGCGGTAGGGGCAATCGCGCAACGCTTCCACGGCGCTGGCCGACACGCTGCGCGGCAAGGACGCACCGGCCACCGGCTGCGGGCGCTGCAGCGCCTGCGGCTGCATCGGCCCGCGGCACGCGCGCATCGGCCCACGGCGCGAGCTGCCGCCGCTGCGCCGCGAGATCGAGTGCGAGGCGCTGCAGCAGCGGGCTGTCGGCCAGTGGTTCGCCGGTCGCGTCGACATGGCGGCGCAGGAAGGTCAGGGGCGCCACCGCGAGCGCCTGCGCGAAGGCCAGCGCCTCGCGCCGCTGCTGCTCGGCACGGCCCGGAAGCCTCAGCGCCACGAGCTCGGCATCGGAGAGCAGCGGATGCGCGGCCGGAGGTGCGCCGAGATGGCGATCGTCGGCGCCCGGGCAGACGATGGCCGCGAAAGGTCGCAGCATGGCGCGCGCCAGCGGCGTGATGACCACGCGGACCTCATCGGGCGGCGGCTGAGGCGGGGTGAAGCTGGCACCTTCGAGCACCGCCTCGGCCCAGGCCACGAAGCCATCGAGCCCCATGCGCGCCTGGCTCGCGGCGTCGTGCCACGCGGCGCCGCCCCGGCGGCGGCGTCGAGTCGGAGTGCACGCAGCACGGCCTGCCCGGCGGCATCGGCGGACAGAGCCTCCCAGGCCCCGCACTCGCGCAGCGATCGCGCGAGGCGCGACAGCCATTCGGCCACCGTGGCACGGCCCTCGCGCAGCGGCGCCAGCGCGGCCTCGATGCGCAGCACATGCTCGGCCAACGGCGGCGCCAGCGCAGCGCGGGGCAGCGCGTCGACCCGCGAGATGCTACGGCGCCGGCAGGCACGCTCAAGCTCGGCGAGCAGCGTGGCGGCGCGTTCGACGCCGGGCCAGCCGGGCAGTGCCTTGAGCGCATCGAAGAGCGTGTCGGTGCCGGCCCGCGGCGAGGCCGCGCGCAGCAGCGCCATCAGCATCGCAGCCGCGCGGGTGGTCGACAGCGTCCAGCCGGTTTCGTCGGCCAGCGGCACGTTCTGCCGTTCGAGCAGCGCGCGGATGCGCCGCACCAGTTGCCGGTCCAGCCCGATCAGGGCCACCGGGTGTTCACCCTGCTCGAGATGCCGCAATACCTGCGCGGCGGCGGCCTGCGCCTCGTCCTCGAACGTGCTGCAGCGGGCGAGCGTCGGCGCGTTCGCCGCCGGCAGGCGCCCGGCGCCATCGTCGGCGTCGGCATCGATCACCGTGGCATGGGCAGCTTGCGGCGGCCAGCAGCGCGTGCGTCGCCGCATCCGCGCCACCTGCCTCGAGCACGACCCATGCCGCAGGCGCCGCACTGAAGACGCGGTCCGTCGAGGGGCGCGCCCTGGGCAGCCCACTCCAGCGCCACCCGCGCCAGCCAGCGCTGGCGCGTGCCGGGGCCGTCCATCGGGGCCAGCTTCCGTCGAGCCTCCGACCAGTACGCATCGCGCTCGGTTGGCGGCGCCGCATGCGCGGCCCCGGCCAAGGCCTGCGCGGTCTCGACCACGGCGGCCACGGCGCGGTCGAAGCGGCGGGGATCCGACTTCGCCCAACTGGCCCCGGCCGACTGCATGCGCAGCAGACGGGCCGCCACGAGGCGGTCGGCAGCGACGTCGAAGCTCAGTTGCATCGCCTGCGCCGGCACCTGCGGCCCGAGCGAGGCGGCCAGCGTCCGCAGCGTCTCGAGGCGCGGCTGCCAGCCACCATGACGCGCGAAGGCCCGGGCGGGCGATCGGCAGCAAGGCGCTGAACGGCAGCAGCACGACGACGTCTTGCAGGGCCAGCCCGCGCGCCGAAGACCGTGCGCGCACCTGCGCCGCCACGGATTCCCAGGGCGATCCGTTCGAGACTGGCAAGGGGGTGCGCTCTATCGCAGCCATAGGGACGCGGACGCCGGTGGCGCCGACGATGCGGGGGGCTTTGTGTCAGAATCATTGTGCCTCGTCACCTCTCGGGCGAGGTGCCCTCCCGAGGACACTCCATGAGCAGCGACCTGATCAAACACATCTCCGACGCGTCGTTCGAATCCGACGTCCTCCAAGCCGACAAGCCGGTGCTCGTCGATTACTGGGCCGAGTGGTGCGGCCCCTGCAAGATGATCGCCCCCATCCTCGACGAAGTGTCGAAGGACTACAGCGGCCGCCTGCAGATCACCAAGATGAACGTCGACGAGAACCGCGACGTGCCGGCGAAGTTCGGCATCCGCGGCATCCCGACGCTGATGCTGTTCAAGAACGGCCAGCTGGCCGCCACCAAGGTCGGCGCGCTCTCCAAGGCCCAATTGACGGCCTTCCTCGACGGTCATCTATAATCCGGGGCAGTCGCGGCGCCCGCCCGGCCCCACGAGTCGCCGGGCAAAGCCGCAGAAGATCCAGCCACCACGCGCGCATTCGCACCCGGAGATCTCGGGTGCACGCTGAAGCCCCTGTCGGGCATCGCGTGGAATCGGCCCCACTCCCGCGTTTTCTTCACTCCCAGACGCAGGTCCACGCCGCCGGTCGCTCAGGCGGCGCGTGAGCGGTGGCCCGAGTTTTCCGGCCGTGCGCCCTTGGCGCGGTTCACGGCACATCACCCCAGGGTGTCTCCCCATGCATCTTTCCGAACTGAAAGCGCTTCACGTCTCCGAGCTCATCAAGATGGGCGAGGCGCTGGAGATCGAGAACGTCGCCCGCATGCGCAAGCAGGAGCTGATGTTCGCGATCATGAAGAAGCGCGCCAAGGCGGGCGAGCAGGTCTTCGGCGACGGCGTGCTCGAGGTGCTGCCCGACGGCTTCGGCTTCCTGCGCTCGCCGGACACCAGCTACATGGCGTCTACCGACGACATCTACCTGAGCCCCAGCCAGATCCGCCGCTTCAACCTGCACACCGGCGACGCCATCGAGGGCGAGGTGCGGGTGCCGAAGGACGGCGAGCGCTACTTCGCGCTCGTCAAGGTCGACCGCGTCAATGGCCTGACCCCGGAGGAGAGCAAGCACAAGATCATGTTCGAGAACTTGACGCCGCTGTTCCCGAAGGAGCAGTTCAAGCTCGAGCGCGAGATCAAGTCGGAAGAGAACATCACCGGGCGGATCATCGACCTGATCGCGCCGATCGGCAAAGGCCAGCGCGCGCTGCTCGTCGCGCAGCCCAAGACCGGCAAGACGGTGATGATGCAGAACATCGCCCACGCCATCGTCGCCAACCACCCCGACGTCTACCTGATCGTGCTGCTCGTCGACGAGCGACCCGAGGAAGTGACCGAGATGGTTCGCACGGTGCGCGGCGAGGTCATCAGTTCCACCTTCGACGAGCCCGCTGCGCGGCACGTGCAGGTGGCCGAGATGGTGATCGAGCGCGCCAAGCGCCTGGTCGAGCTGAAGAAGGACGTGGTGATCCTGCTCGACTCGATCACCCGCCTTTGGCCCGTGCCTACAACAACGTGCTGCCCTCCTCGGGCAAGGTACTGACCGGCGGTGTGGACGCCAACGCGCTGCAGCGCCCGAAGCGCTTCTTCGGCGCGGCCCGCAACGTCGAGGAAGGCGGGTCGCTGACCATCATCGGCACGGCGCTGATCGACACCGGCAGCCGCATGGACGAGGTGATCTACGAGGAATTCAAGGGCACCGGCAACTGCGAGATCCACCTCGATCGTCGCATGGCCGAGAAGCGCGTCTACCCCTCGATCCTGATCAACAAGAGCGGCACGCGCCGCGAGGAGTTGCTGCTCAAGCCGGAGATCCTTCAGAAGACCTGGATCCTGCGCAAGCTGCTCTACAACATGGACGAGATCGAGGCGATGGAGTTCATCCTCGACAAGATGAAGCAGTCGAAGAACAACCTGGACTTCTTCGACATGATGCGGCGCGGCGGCTGATTGGTCCGATCGGCTATACTTCGCGGTTTTCCAGCGTCGGAAAGTGCGCCGAGAGGTTCGGCGTGGCTCCCGCAACCACCCACGCAGAGGCACCTCATGAAAGAAGGCATCCACCCCGGCTACCGCGAAGTCTGCTTCGTGGACCTGTCCAACGGCTTCAAGTTCGTCACGCGTTCGACCGTGCAGACCAAGGAAACCGTGAAGATGGACGACGGCCGCGAGCTGCCGCTGGTCAAGCTGGAAACCACCAGCGAATCGCACCCGTTCTACACCGGCACGCAGAAGAGCGTGGACTCGCTGGGCGGCCGCGTCGAGAAGTTCCGCAACAAGTTCGCTCACCTGAAGAAGTAAGTTCTTCGCCAGCGACAACGATCAGGGCAGCTTCGGCTGCCCTTTTCGTTCCTGCGGCTTCTGCTGCATCATTGGCCGCCCTCGATCACCCGCGCCGTTGAACTCCCCCCCCCGCCCTCGTCACCCAGCGCGCCGCGCAGCGGCTGCCGCGCATGGCCCTGCTGCTGTTCTGCGCGGCCTACGTGCTGCCGGGGGTGTTCGGTCGGGATCCGTGGAAGAACGCCGACGTGAGCGCCTTCGGTCACATGGCCGCGCTGGCCGAAGGGCGTGCCCCCTGGTTCGCCCCGGCGCTGGCCGGATTGCCCACCGACGGCGCGCTGGTGCCCTACTGGCTCGGCGCCCTCTTCATCAAGGCCCTGCCCTGGCTCGATGCCGCACTGGCGGCGCGCATCCCATTCGCGATGCTGCTGGCGCTGGTGCTGATGCTGACCTGGTACGCCACCTACCACCTCGCTCGCACCGAAGCGGCCCAGCCGCTGGCCTTTGCGTTCGGCGGCGAAGCGACACCGGTGGACTATGCGCGCGCGGTGGCCGATGGCGCGCTGCTCGCCGTCGTGGCCACGCTGGGATTGCTGCAACTGGGCCACGAGACGACGCCTGAGCTCGTGCAACTCGTCGGCGCCGCGCTGTTTCTCTATGCGCTCGCGGCGGCACCCTTCCGGAAGGGCCGCTCACGCGCCGCGGCACTGCTCGCGCTGCCGATGATGGCCGCCAGCGGTGCACCGGCCATGGCGCTCGTGCTGGCGCTCGTCGGCACGGCGATCTGCGCGAAGTCGACGTATGCGCAGGTCCGCGGCACGGCGTGGTGGATCGCTGGCGCAGGCGTCGCGTCGGTGGCCGTGGGCGTCGCGCTGAATGCCTGGGGCTGGCGAGTGGCGGACCGCCAACCTGCACCCCTTCAGCACGCTGCGGCTGCTCGCGTGGTTTGGCTGGCCGGCCCGGCCGCTGGCGCTGTGGACGCTGTGGCGCTGGCGCGGCCACCTGCTGCACCGGCACATCTCCGTGCCCTGGGCATCACGCTCACGGCGATCTTCGGCTGCTGGCGATGGGCGGTTCCGACCGCGCGCTGATGCTGGGCGTGCCCTCGCTGGCCGTGCTGGCGGCCTTCGCGCTGCCGACCCTGCAACGCAGCACCGCGGCAGCGATCGACTGGTTCTCGGTCTTCTTCTTCAGCCTGTGCGCGCTGTCGATCTGGGTGATCTACGCGGCCGTGCAGACCGGCGTGCCAGCCAAGCCGGCGGCCAACGTGGCCCGGCTGGCGCCGGAGTTCGTGCCGGTCTTCTCGTGGCCGGCCTTGGTCATCGCCGCATTGGGCACGCTCGCCTGGGTCTGGCTCGTGCGCTGGCGCACCGGGCGGCATCGCCATCCGCTGTGGAAGAGCCCGGTGCTGCCGGCCGGCGGCGTGGCGGTGTGCTGGCTGCTGCTGATGACGCTGTGGCTGCCGCTGCTCGATCATGCGCGCAGCTACCGGCCGCTGCTGGCGCGCATCGCCGAGATGATCCCGCGCGATGCCTGCATCGCCGCACCTCAGGTTCCACGCGCGCTGCTGGCGGCGCTGGAGTCGATGGGCCGCTACCGTGTCGATGCCATCACGCCGGCCGACCTCGCGCCGTGCGAGTTCCTGCTCGTTTCCCTCGACGGCAGTCAGGCCACGCCCGAACACCCGGGCTGGAAGCCGATGGCGCGCATCCAGCGCCCGACCGACCGGCAGGACTTCACGGTCATCTACCGCCGCAGCGTGACCACGCGCTAGACGCTCAGGCCGGCGCGTTGCCGCCGCGCGCACGCGCAGTGCCGGAAAGACGAGGCGGAAGCGCGAACCCCTGCCCGGCTCGCTGTCGATCAGCAGTTCGGCACCATGGCGCTGCACGACGTGCTTGACGATCGACAGCCCGAGGCCCGTGCCGCCGGTGTCTCGCGAACGGCTGCCGTCGACACGGTAGAAGCGTTCGGTCAGGCGAGGAAGGTGCTCCCGCTCGATGCCCAGGCCGGTGTCGCTCACCGACAGCTCGCCGCTGCCATCGCCCAGCACCTGCCAGCCCACCGTGATGCGCCCGCCCGCCGGCGTGTAGCGCACGGCATTGGTGACGAGGTTGTTGATCGCACTGAGGAGCTCGCCCGGCGCGCCGGCCAGTTCCGCATCCGCGACGACGGCGAACTCGATCGTGTGGCGCCCGGCCGAGAGCGCACGCGCATCGGACTCCACCTGCGCCAGCAGCGGCGCCAGCGCCACCCAGCGATCGGCCGCCGGCCGCGGGCTGCCTTCGAGCTGCGCCAAGGTCAGCAGATCGCTGACCAGCGTCTGCATGCGCTGCGTCTGTTGCGTCATCAGCTCGAGCACCCGCTTGCGCTCGACCTCGGTCAGCGGCAGGTTGTTCATCGTCTCGATGAAGCCGGCCAGCACCGTCAGCGGCGTGCGGATCTCGTGCGACACGTTGGCCACGAAGTCGCGACGCATCGCCTCGTTGCGCTCGCGATCGGTGATGTCCTGCGAAAGCACCAGCTTCATGCCGTCGCCGTAGGGCCGCAGCAGCACCGACAGCGTGCCGTCGCCGCGCGGGTTGGGAAAGTTCACCGCCTCGGCGTGCCGCTCCTGCTGCAGGTAAGCCACGAAGGCCGGCGCGCGCACGAGGTTGGTGATGCGCTGGCGGCGATCGCGTTGCGGATCGAGGCCGAAGTGGTCGGCCGAGACCGAGTTGCACCAGACGATCTGGTCGTTGCCGTCGAGCATCAGCACGCCATTGGGCGAGGCTTCGATGGCCGAGAGGAACTGCTCCAGTCGCAGCCGCTCCTGCGCGAGGCCCTGTTCACGCAGCCGGATCGAACGCTCGACACGGTAGCCCAGCTCGCCCCAGAAGCCGGCATCGCGCGGCGCCTGCTGTTCCTGGCTGCCGCGCAGCCAGTTGATCAGCCGATAGCCTCGCGCCGTGTCGAGCATCGCCACCAGGGCCACGCCGATCGCGCCGCCAGCGAGCACCCGCCAGACCACGGTGTGCTCCACGGCCGACACCATGTAGCCGAGGAAGCCGCCGGCCAGCATGGCCAGCACGCCGGCCGTGAGCCGGGGCAGCAGCCAGTTCATCGCAGGCTCCGGGAAGTCACGCCGAGGGGGCCGCCACCTGCTGCGTCAGCCGATAGCCGGCCCCGCGCACCGTCTCCACCATCTGTGCGCAGTTCGCCGGCGCCAGGGCCTCGCGCAGCCGCTTCACGTGCACGTCGACCGTGCGCTCCTCGATGAAGACGTGGTCGCCCCAAACCCGGTCGAGCAGCTGGGCGCGGCTGTGCACGCGCTCCGGATGGGTCATGAAGAAGTGCAGCAATCGGAACTCGGTCGGGCCGAGCTTGAGCTCGATCTCGCCGCGGCTGACCCGGCGCGTCGACGGGTCGAGCCGCAGGCCGCCGACCTCCACCGCCGAGTCGAGCGCCTCCGGCGCCTTGCGCCGCAGCACGGCGCGGATGCGCGCCATCAGCTCATTGGTGGAGAACGGCTTGGCGAGGTAGTCGTCGGCACCTGCATCGAGCCCCGCCACCTTGTCGGCCTCGTCGGCGCGCGCCGTGAGCATGATGATCGGCAGCTCACGCGTGCGCGCGTCGCCGCGCCAGCGCCGCGCCAGCGCGAGGCCCGACTGCCCCGGCAGCATCCAGTCGAGCAGCACCAGGTCGGGCAGCACGCCATCCACCGCCGCCTGCGCCTGCTCGGCACTCGCGGCCAGCGTCACCTCGTAACCGGCGTGGCGCAGGTTCAGCGAGATCAGCTCGGCGATCGCCGATTCGTCTTCGACCACCAGCACTCGGCTCATCGGCACTTCCTCAGCGGACGATCGACTCGAGGTTCTCGAGCGAGTGGTGGCGAACGTCGGTGCCCTTGACGATGTAGATGATCTGCTCGGCGAGGTTCTTGGCGTGGTCGCCGATGCGCTCGATCGCCTTGGCCACGAACACCGGGTCGATCGAGGCCGAGATGGTGCGCGGGTCTTCCATCATGTAGGTGATCAGCTTGCGCATCAGGCCGTCGAACTCCTGGTCGATCTGGTTGTCGTCCTTGATCACCTCCAGCGCCTTCACGGCGTCGAGGCGCGCAAAGGCATCGAGCGCCTTGCGCAGCGACGCGGTGGCCAGGCTGGCTTCGAACGACACGTCGTTGGCCGGCACGCGCAGCCGGCTCGACACGCCCGAGTTGATCAGGCGCTGCACGGTGCGGCCGATGCGTGCCGCCTCGTCGCCGACGCGCTCGAGGTTGCCGATGGTCTTCGAGATGGCGATCAGCAGGCGCAGGTCACGTGCGGTCGGCTGACGCCGCGCAATGATGGTGGAGAGATCGCGATCGATCTCGACCTCCATCTGGTTGACCAGCTCCTCCTGCTTGAGGACCTGCGTGGCCGTGTCGCCGCTGAAGTTGACCAAGGCATAGATCGCCTGCGCGACTTGAGACTCGGCGAGGCCGCCCATCTCGAGCACGCGGGTGGAGATGGCGCTCAGTTCCGAGTCGAACTGGGTGGAGAGATGCTTGTCGCTCATGGCAATGCCTTTCGCTTCAGCCGAAGCGGCCGGTGATGTAGTCCTCGGTGTCCTTCTTCTTCGGCTTCATGAAGAGTTCCGAGGTCGGGCCAAATTCGATCAGATCGCCGAGGTACATGTAGGCGGTGTAGTCGGAGCAGCGCGCCGCCTGCTGCATGTTGTGCGTCACGATGGCCACGGTGTAGTCGGCCTTCAGCTCGGTGATCAGTTCCTCGATCTTGCCGGTGGAGATCGGGTCGAGCGCCGAGCAGGGTTCGTCGAGCAGCAGCACCTCGGGCTTGATCGCGATGCCGCGTGCGATGCAAAGGCGCTGCTGCTGGCCGCCGGACAGGCCCGAGCCACTCTGGTTCAGCTTGTCCTTCACCTCGGTCCACAGCGCGGCCTTCTTCAGCGCCCACTCCACGCGCTCGTCCATCTCCACGCGCGGCAGGTTCTCGAACAGGCGCACGCCGAAGGCGATGTTGTCGTAGATCGACATCGGGAACGGCGTCGGCTTCTGGAACACCATGCCGATCTTGGCGCGAATCAGGCTGACGTCGAGCCGCTTCTCGAGGATGTTGGCGCCGTCGAGCAGGATCTGCCCTTCGGCGCGCTGCTCGGGATAGAGCTCGAACATGCGGTTGAACGTGCGCAGCAGCGTGCTCTTGCCGCAACCCGACGGGCCGATGAAGGCCGTGACCTTGCGCTCGGGGATGTCGAGGTTGATGCGCTTGAGCGCGTGGAAGCTGCCGTAAAAGAAGTTCAGGTCGCGCACCGAGATCTTCACCTTCTCGGTCACGGGCAGGTCGACTTTGGCGTCCATGGTGGAGATCTCAATGCTTGTTGCGGAACAGCACGCGCGCCAGGATGTTCAGGCCCAGCACGCCCAGCGTGATCAGGAAGACGCCGGCCCAGGCCAGCTTCTGCCAGTTCTCGTAGGGGCTCATCGCGAACTTGAAGATGGTGACCGGCAGGCTGGCCATCGGCTCGCCGAGGTTGCTGGTCCAGAACTGGTTGGACAGCGCGGTGAACAGCAGCGGCGCGGTCTCGCCGGCGATGCGCGCCACCGCCAGCAGCACGCCGGTGACCACGCCGGCACGCGCCGCCTTCAGCGTGATCATCGTGATGACCTTCCACTTCGGCGTGCCCAGCGCATAGGCCGCCTCGCGCAGCGCGTTCGGAATCAGGCTGAGCATGTTCTCGGTGGTGCGAATCACCACCGGGATCACGATCAGCGACAGCGCCAGCACGCCGGCCGCGCCGGAGAAGGTCTTGAAGCGCGCCACCACCGCGGCATAGATGAACAGGCCGACGACGATCGACGGCGCCGACAGCAGGATGTCGTTGATGAAGCGCGTGACGCTGCCCAGCCAGTCTTCTGGCCGTATTCGGCGAGGTAGATGCCGGCCAGGATGCCCACCGGCGTGCCGATCAGCGTGGCCAGCGACACCATCAGCAGCGAGCCGAAGATGGCATTGGCCAGTCCGCCGGTCTCGGCCATCGGCGGAGGCGTCATCTCGGTGAAGGTGGCCAGCGCGATGCCGCCCACGCCCAGGCGCACGGTCTCGACCAGGATCCACACCAGCCAGAACACGCCGAAGGCCATGGCCGCCAGCGAGAGCGCCAGCGCGACACGGTTGATGCGCTTGCGCTTGCGGTGCATCGCCAGGCGCGATGCGTCGAAGCCGGCGACCGTCATGAACGCGCTCCTTCGTTGCGCTTCAGGCGCATCAGCAGCAGCTTCGAGAGCGTGAGCACCACGAAGGTGATGAAGAACAGGATCAGGCCGAGGTAGATCAGCGAGGCCTGGTGCAGCCCCTCGCCGGCCTCGGCGAACTCATTGGCCAGCGCCGAGGTGATGCTGTTGGCCGCCTCGAAGAGCGACAGCGACTCCAGCTGGTTCATGTTGCCGATCACGAAGGTGACGGCCATGGTCTCGCCCAGCGCACGGCCGAGGCCGAGCATGATGCCGCCGACCACGCCGGTCTTCGTGTACGGCAGCACCACCTTGTAGACCACCTCCCAGGTGGTCGCGCCCAGCCCGTAGGCCGATTCCTTGAGCATCGGCGGCGTGACCTCGAACACATCGCGCATCACCGAGGCGATGAACGGGATCACCATGATCGCCAGGATGATGCCGGCCGACAGCAGGCCCAGGCCCACCGGCGGGCCCTGGAACAGCTGGCCGATCACCGGCACGTTGCCGAAGGCCGACTGCAGCGGCTGCTGGACGTAGGTCGAGAGGATCGGGCCGAAGACCAGCAGGCCCCACATGCCGTAGACGATCGACGGCACCGCGGCCAGCAGCTCGATCGCGATGCCCAGCGGCCGCTTCAGCCAGTTCGGCGAGAGTTCGGTGAGGAACAGCGCGATGCCGAAGCTGACCGGCACCGCGATCAGCAGCGCGATGAACGAGCTCATCAGCGTGCCGTAGATCATCACCAGGCCGCCGTAGCGGTCTTGCACGGATCCCACTCGGCGCGCCAGAGGAAGCTCAGGCCGTACTCGCGGATCGAGGCATCGCCCCGATCACGAGCGAGAGGATGATGCCGGCCAGCAGCGCCAGCGTGATCCAGGCGGCACCGTGGGCCAGGCCCGAGAAGATCACGTCGGGCCAGCGCGAGAAGCGCCGACCCGGCGGGGGCGATCCGGTCGATCCGAGGCGTTCGATGGGCGTCTCCTGGAGGGATGCGCCGGCGGGCAGGGTCGCGGTCATGCGGGCTCCTGGACCGGGCCGGCCATGGTGGCTGACCCGGATTGTCGCAGTCTCAGCGTCGGGTCACTTGAAGGCCACGGGCTTGCCCGAGGCGTCCTTGATCTCGCCCCACTGCTTGCGCACAGGTCCTTCACGGCCGGCGGCAGCGCCACGTACTCCAGCTCGGCCGCCATTGCGTCGCCATTGGCAAAGGCCCAGTCGAAGAACTTCAGTGCGGCCGAGGCATTCGCGGGCTTGTCCTGGGTCTTGTACATCAGGATGAAGGTGGCGCCGGTCAGCGGCCAGGAGTCCTTGCCCGGCTGCTCGGTGAGGATCTGGTAGAAGCTCTTCGCCCAGTCGGCGCCGGCCGCGGCAGCCTTGAAGTTGGCGTCGTCCGGCGCCACGAAGTTGCCGGCCGAATTCTTCAGCAGCGTGTACGTCATCTTGTTCTGCTTGACGTAGGCGTACTCGACGTAGCCGATCGAGTTCGGCAGGCGCTGCACGAAGGCGGCCACCCCTCGTTGCCCTTGCCGCCCGCGCCGGTCGGCCAGTTCACCGCCGTGCCCTCGCCCACTTTCGCCTTCCAGTCGGCGTTCACCTTGGAGAGGTAGTTGGTGAAGATGAAGCTGGTGCCCGAGCCGTCGGCGCGGCGCACCACGGCGATGGCGGCGTCCGGCAGCGGCACGCCCGGATTCAGCGCGGTCAGCGCCGCGTCGTTCCACTTGGTAATCTTGCCGAGGTAGATGTCGCCCAGCACTGGCCGGTCAGCTTGATCTGGCCCGGGGCGATGCCCTTGATGTTGACCACCGGCACCACGCCGCCGATGACCGTCGGAAACTGCAGCATGCCGTCCTTGGCCAGTTCGTCGTCCTTCAGCGGCATGTCGGACGCGCCGAAGTCGACCGTCTTCGCCTTGATCTGGCGGATGCCGGCGCCCGAACCCACCGACTGGTAGTTCATCCGCGCGCCGGTGGCCTTGTTGTAGGCATCGGCCCACTTGGCATAGATCGGGGCCGGGAAAGTGGCACCCGCGCCGGTGATGTCCTGCGCCAGCACCAGGCCGGCGGTGAAGGAGAGCGTGGCGCCGATGACGAGACCGCGGAAGGGGCGGTGGATCATGGAGAGGCCTTTCGTCGGTGGTTGGGTTGCGGCGAATGCTAGGCAGGCTTCGTGACGGTCGTGTGACAGCCCCGTCACGCCAGCTCCGGGCCGTCGCGGCGTCCAAACCCTGTCATCAATGCATCACGCCACTGTCACAGAGGCAACCTAGCCTCGCCGGGGTTTCGACAACCACCTCGGAGGCCCCATGAAGAACATCCTCGCCATCGCCACGCTGTCGGCAGCCGCACTCCTGCAGGGCTGCGCCAGCACCCCGGCGCCTGCCACCATCACCGACACGGCCGCCCGCACCCCGCAGCTGTCCACGCTGAACAAGCTGATCGCCGAAGCGGGGCTCGCCGACACGCTGCGCCAGTCCGGCCCCTATACCGTGTTTGCACCGTCGGACGACGCCTTCAAGGCCGTGCCGGCCAAGACTCTGGCCGAGCTGGCCGCCAACAAGGAATTGCTCAAGTCGGTTCTGACGTATCACGTCCTGCCGGGCAAGGTGGGCAGCGCCGAGATGAAGAACGGCAACGCGAAGACCGTGCAGGGCGCCAACCTGGCGCTGGCCAGGGCCGGCGGCTTCGTGACCGTCGAAGACGCCATGGTCACGCAAGCCGACGTGCCCGCCAGCAATGGTGTGGTGCACGTGATCGACCGCGTGCTGATGCCGCCGAAGAAGTGAGTGGCGGGCGGCGCGGGCCGCCCTCCTCGCTCAGGCGCGCGCGGCTTCGGCGAGTTGCTCGGCGCTGCGGCGCGCCACGGCGGCGTCGCGCGCCTCGACCATCACGCGCAGCACCGGCTCGGTGCCGGAGGCGCGGATGAGGATGCGGCCGTCTGCGCCGAGTTCGCGCGTGATCCGCTCCTGGGCGGCGGCGAGCCCGACATTCTTCTTCCAGTCGCTGCCGTCGGGCAGGCGCACGTTGATCAGCGTCTGCGGGAACAGCGTCACGCCCGACAGCAGCTGCGCCAGCGAGCTCCCCGTGCGGCGAATCGCCTGGAGGATCTGAAGGGCGCTGACGATGCCGTCGCCGGTGGTGTGCTTGTCCAGTGCCAGCAGATGGCCGGAGCCCTCGCCGCCGAGTTGCCAGCCGCGCGCGGCGAGCTCCTCGAGGATGTAGCGGTCGCCGACCTTGGCGCGCACGAAAGGAACGCCGCGCGACTTCAGCGCCACCTCGACGGCCATGTTGGTCATCAGCGTGCCGACGGCGCCCGGCACCGGCAGCTGCTGCGCCGGGCGATCGGACACCATCACGTAGAGGAGCTCGTCGCCGTTGTAGAGGCGGCCCGCGGCATCGACGAGCTGCAGGCGGTCGGCGTCGCCGTCGAGCGCGATGCCGTAGTCGGCGCGGTGTGTCTTCACCGCCTCGATCAGCGCGGCCGGCGCGGTGGCGCCCACACCCGCGTTGATGTTCAGGCCATCGGGGCTGCAGCCGATCGCGATGACCTCGGCGCCGAGTTCGTGGAAGACATCCGGCGCCACGCGCGAGGCCGCGCCGTGGGCCGCGTCGACGACCAGCTTCATGCCCTTGAGCGACAGTTCACCGCTGAAGGTGCTCTTGCAGAACTCGATGTAGCGGCCGCGGGCATCCTCGAGCTTGCGCACCTTGCCCAGCCGCGCCGAGTCGACCCACTCGGCCGGCTGCTCGAGCATCGCCTCGACATCCTGCTCCCAGGCATCGGGCAGCTTCTCGCCGCGTGCCGAGAAGAACTTGATGCCGTTGTCGTCGAACGGGTTGTGCGAGGCGCTGATCACCACGCCCAGGCTCAGGCGCAGCGCTCGAGTCATGTAGGCCACGCCCGGTGTGGGCAGCGGGCCGGTCATCAGCACGTCGACGCCGGCCGAGGCGAAGCCGGCCTCCAGCGCCGACTC
This sequence comes from Piscinibacter aquaticus, assembly GCA_007994965.1. Taxonomy (GTDB): domain Bacteria; phylum Pseudomonadota; class Gammaproteobacteria; order Burkholderiales; family Burkholderiaceae_C; genus Piscinibacter; species Piscinibacter aquaticus. The sequence goes on from VOPW01000001.1 coordinate 2,126,076, forward strand.
GATCATGTAGCCGGAGATCCGCGTGTCCTTCCCGATCAGCACGGTCGGGCGATCTTCGCTGCGCTTGAGCACGCGGCCGACCGCATGGCCGAGGCGCAGCATGAAGTCCGGCGTGATCGGGCTCTGGCCGACCGTGCCGCGGATGCCGTCGGTGCCGAAGTAGGTTCTGCTCATCGAAATCCTCCGCGGGCGATTCTCGGTCAGGCAACGAGTGCCGCAGCCCCCACACCTTGAGGGCATCGACCGTGGGCGCGACATCGTGCACGCGCACGATGCGCGCACCCAGCTGCACCGATGCCAGCGCCGCCGCGACGCTGCCCGCCAACCGTTCCTCGACCGGGCGGCCGGTGAGCGCACCGAGCGTCGACTTGCGCGACCAGCCCAGCAGCAGCGGATGGCCGAGCGACAGCAGCTCGCGCTGGCGGCGCATCAGCTCGAGGTTGTGCTCCACGCTCTTGCCGAAGCCGATGCCCGGGTCGAGCACGATGCGTTCGGCCGCCACGCCGCGGGAGATCACGGCCTGGAGCCGATCACGCAGAAAGTCGCTGACTTCGGCCACGACGTCGTCGTAGGCGGGCCGCTGCTGCATCGTGGCCGGATCGCCGCGCATGTGCATCAGGCAGACGCCACAGCCCGGATGCGCGGCCACGGCTTCGATGGCGCCGGGCAGCCGCAGCGCATTGATGTCGTTGATGATGTCCGCGCCCTGGTCCAGCACGCGCTGCATGACTTCCGGCTTGACGGTGTCGATCGACACCGGAACGCCCAGCTTCAGCGCACCGGCCAGCACGGGCAGAACACGCTGCAGTTCCTCCTCCAGCGGCACGGGCGCTGCGCCGGGCCGTGTCGACTCACCGCCGATGTCGAGGATGTCGGCCCCTCCTTCACCAGCCGTTCGCAGTGCGCCAGGGCCCGCGCGGTGTCGGCATGCCGGCCGCCGTCGGAGAAGGAATCCGGTGTCACGTTGACGATGCCCATCACCTGCGGGCGCGACAGGTCGATGCGAAAGCGGGTGGTCTGCCAGAAGTGGTTCATCGGTGTCGGAAATGCGAAACGGGGCCGAAGCCCCGTCCGTGGTGACGCTTGACCGAGGTCAGGCCGTCGTTGCTGCGGCGCCGCCCGGCGACACCGGAGGCGTCGGCGGCGTGCTCTTGCTCGCCGACGGCGTCCAGTCCTTCGGCGGACGCGGCGGCTTGCCGGCCATGATGTCTTCGATCTGCTCGCTGTCGATGGTCTCCCATTCCAGCAACGCCTGCGCCATCGAGTGCATCTTGTCCTTGTTGTCCTCGATCAGCTTGCGCGCGATCGAGTACTGCTCGTCGATGATGCGGCGGATGACGGCATCGACCTTGCGCATGGTCTCTTCGGACATGCTGGTGGTCTTCGTGACCGAACGGCCGAGGAAGACCTCGCCTTCGTTCTCGGCGTAGACCATGGGACCGAGTTCGTCGGTCATGCCGTAGCGGGTGACCATGTCGCGGGCGATCGCCGTCGCGCGCTCGAAGTCGTTGCTGGCGCCGGTGGTCATCTGATTCATGAACACCTCTTCGGCGATGCGGCCGCCGAACAGCACCGAGATGGTCGAGCATGCGCTCCTTGTCCATGCTGTAGCGGTCGCCTTCGGGCAACTGCATCGTCACGCCCAGCGCACGCCCGCGCGGAATGACCGTCACCTTGTGCACCGGGTCGGTCTTCGGCATCAGGCGCGCGACAAGTGCATGGCCCGCCTCGTGGTAGGCCGTGTTGCGGCGCTCTTCCTCGGGCATCACCATGGACTTCCGCTCGGGGCCCATCATGATCTTGTCCTTGGCGCGCTCGAAGTCGATCATTTCGACCACCCGGCCATTGCGCCGTGCGGCAAACAGCGCCGCCTCGTTGACGAGGTTGGCCAGATCGGCGCCCGAGAAGCCCGGCGTGCCGCGCGCAAGGATGTCGGCGCGGATGTCCTGACCGACCGGCACCTTGCGCATGTGCACGTTGAGGATCTGCTCGCGGCCGCGCACATCGGGCAGCGTCACGTAGACCGGCGGTCGAAGCGGCCGGGGCGCAGCAGTGCGGGGTCGAGGATGTCCGGCCGGTTGGTCGCGGCCATCACGATGACGCCGAGGTTGGTCTCGAAGCCGTCCATCTCGACGAGCATCTGGTTCAGCGTCTGCTCGCGCTCGTCATTGCCGCCGCCCAGGCCGGCGCCGCGATGGCGGCCGACCGCGTCGATTTCGTCGACGAAGATGATGCACGGCGCGCTCTTCTTGGCCTGCTCGAACATGTCGCGCACGCGGGCCGCGCCGACGCCGACGAACATCTCGACGAAGTCGGAACCGGAGATCGAGAAGAACGGCACCTTGGCCTCGCCGGCGATCGCCTTGGCCAGCAGCGTCTTGCCGGTACCCGGAGGGCCGACCAGCAGCACGCCGCGCGGGATGCGGCCGCCGAGCTTCTGGAACTTCTGCGGGTCCTTCAGGAAGTCGACCAACTCCTTCACCTCTTCCTTGGCCTCGTCGCAACCGGCGACGTCGGCGAAGGTGGTGGTGTTGTTGGCCTCGTCGAGCATGCGCGCCTTGCTCTTGCCGAAGCTGAAGGCGCCGCCCTTGCCGCCGCCCTGCATCTGGCGCATGAAGTAGATCCACACGCCGATCAGCAGCAGGATCGGGCCCCAGCTGGCCAGCAGGCTCAGCAGGAACGACGGCTCCTCGCGCGGCTTGACGTCGAACTTGACGCCGTTGTTGATCAGGTCGCCGACCGTGCCGCGATCCAGGTAGGTCGCGGTCGTGCGGACTTCCTTGTCGTCGGTGGTGCGGGCACGGATCTCGGTCGAGCCGCCGCCGCCTTCCTGCAGCACCACGCTCTTGATGCGCTTGTTGCGCACTTCCTCGAGGAACTCGGAGTAGCCGATCTGGCCCGCCGACGTGACCCCGCGGTCGAACTGCTTGAACACGGTGAACAGCACGAGTGCGATCACCAGCCAGACAGCGACTTTAGAGAACCATTGATTGTTCACCGCGGCTCCTTCAACCGGTCACGACAACGAGGCGAAAACAGTTTCCGCCCATTGCCGCGGTAGATGTGTGCGATTTTAGTCGAGTCAAGGTCGGCATCCGTCTTAGTTTCACCCTGGAACGTCTGTGTGAATCGAGGCAAATCAAGCACCGGAGACGTTCTGTTCGTCGTTCCGGCGCCCCGGCTTCAGACCGATGCCCACCAGAAAGGTTTCGGCCGACTTGTCGCGCGAGGCCTTGGGCTTGATCGGCTTGACCACCCGGAAGCTGTCCTTGAAGAGTTTGACCAGCTGGCTGTAGCCGCTGCCGTGAAAAACCTTGCAGACCAGCGCGCCGTCGGGTTTGAGGTGGCGCTGGGCAAATTCGACCGCCAGCTCCACCAAGTGGGCGATGCGTGCGGAATCGGAGCTTTCGATGCCCGAGAGGTTCGGCGCCATGTCCGACACCACCACATCGACCGGCCGGCCGGCCACCACCGCTTCCAGCTCCCGCAGCACGGTTTCCTCGCGGAAATCGCCCTGGATGAAGCGAACCCCCTCGATCGGCTCGAAATCGAGGATGTCCAGCGCGATGATCGTGCCGTTGAGCTCGCCGACCGCCGCGCCACCCGCGCCGAGCTCCTTCGGCGCGAACTTGCGCCGCAGGTACTGGCTCCAGGCGCCCGGCGTGGCGCCCAGGTCGACGACGAGTTGACCCGGCTTGATCAGCTGCAGGGTCTCGTCGATCTCCTTGAGCTTGTAGGCAGCCCGGGCGCGATAGCCCTCCTTCTGCGCCAGCTTGACGTACGGATCAGTCAGGTGGTCGTGCAGCCACGCGCGGTTGACCTTCTTGCTGCCCTTCTTCATCGGGTGGGGTGCCTCATCTCGCGGGGATAATACGGCCCATGCCTGCCATCCAGCTCACGCCCGCCCAGCGCAAGGACAAACGCGCCGATGCCCACCACCTCGACCCGGTCGTCCTGATCGGCGGCGAGGGCCTCACGCCGGCCGTGCGCAAGGAGGTCGACGCGGCGCTCAATGCGCACGGGCTGATCAAGGTGCGGGTCTTCTCCGACGAGCGCGACACCCGCGAGGCCATCCTCGCCTCGCTGGCCGACGAGCTGAATGCGGCGCCCATCCAGCACATCGGCAAGCTGCTGGTGCTGTGGCGCCCGATCCCGCCGAAGGAGAAGGCCGAGCGCGAAGACCGGATGCCCGGCCCGAAGGTGGTGAAGGTGCTCAAGTTCTCGCGCAGCGGCAACCACCGCCCGCAGGTGAAGAAACTCAAAGTGCTGGGCAACCAGCGCCTGACCGCAGGCGGCGAGGTCAAGCGCGCCAAGAAGCGCATGACCAGCATCAAGAAGACCGCCGCGACCTGATCGCCGTGGCCGCCGCTAGCGCGGTGCCAGCCGCCACGCCAGTGCCAGCACCAGCAGGCCCTTGAGGCCGAAGAAGACCGTCGATGCGGCGTGCAAGGCACCGAACGACCAGGAGCGCCCTGCCCGGCCCGCGCCGCGGCCATCATCGGCTGGATCGCGTAGTAGCCGGCCACGGTGCAGAACAGCGCGCCGAGCGCGAGCAGCATGTTGGCGTTGAACTGCGAGCCCCGGCCGGCCTCGGCGTCGTCACGGGCGCGCCGCCGCTCCAGCAGGAAGATCGCCACCGCCAGCGCCATGCTCAGCGGCGCCTCGACGGCGAACATCCGCCCGGCGACACGGCCCGCCTCGGCCGGCGTGGCGAGCACTGCGAAGCCGGCTGGCGCGCCAATCAGGCCGATCGCCAGCAGGATGCCGGCCCAGAGACCGGCCAGCAGCGCCGCAAGACGCGTGGCCGACATCAGAGGTAGCGAACGTCGACGATCTCGTAGTGGCGCGCGCCGCCCGGCGCCTGCACCTCGGCGACGTCGCCGGAGCTCTTGCCGATCAGCGCACGGGCGATCGGCGAATTGACGGAGATGAGACCCTGCTTCAGGTCGGCTTCGTCCTCGCCGACGATCTGGTAGGTGACCTTGGCGCCGCTGTCCTCGTCCTCGAGGTCGACGGTGGAGCCGAAGACCACACGGCCATCGGCATCGAGCGTCGCCGGATCGATGATCTGCGCCGCCGCGAGCTTGCCTTCGATCTCGAGGATGCGGCCTTCGATGAAGCCCTGCTTGTCCTTGGCGGCGTCGTACTCGGCGTTCTCGGAGAGATCGCCCTGCGCACGCGCCTCGGCGATCGCCTGAATGACGGCGTGGCGTTCGACGTTCTTCAGCCGCGCCAGCTCTTCCTTGAGCTTCTCGGCGCCGCGCTTTGTGAGGGGAATGGTGGCCATGTGAATCTACCTTGCCGCAAAAACGAAGCCGCCACCGGATGGACCGGCAGCGGCCATGATCTTCCTTCAGAAGCGGCGGAGTCTAGTGCAGTTCCGCGTGCAATTCCTGCAGGGACTTCACTGCCAGACCGGCACGGTGCTTCATGCCTTCCACGGCCGCTTCGCAGCCGGCCATGCTGGTGTAGTAGGTCACCCGGTTGGCCAGCGCCGCCTGACGGATATGGCGGAGTCGGCGATGGCCGTGCGCGTCTCGTCGACGGTGGTGAAGACGAGCTGGATTTCGCCGGCCTTGACCATGTCCACGATGTGCGGCCTGCCGTCCTTGACCTTGTTGACCACCTTGACCGGCACGCCGGCCTCCGCGATAGCCGCCGCCGTGCCCTTGGTGGCCACGATCGTGAAGCCCAGCGCGTGCAGGTCGCGCGCCACCGCGGCGGCGCGGGCCTTGTCGTTGTTCTTCACCGTGATGCACACCGTACCCTTGCGCGGCAGCCGCGAGCCAGCGCCGAGCTGGCTCTTGAGCATCGCCTCGCCGAAGGTGGCGCCGGCGCCCATCACCTCGCCGGTCGAGCGCATCTCGGGGCCGAGGATCGGGTCGACGCCCGGGAACTTGTTGAACGGGAAGACCGCTTCCTTGACGCTGAAGTAGCCCGGGATGACCTCTCCCTTGACGTCCTTCTGCGAGGCGAGCGTCTGCCCGACCATGCAGCGCGCCGCGATCTTGGCCAGCGGCTGTCCCGTGGCCTTGGAGACGAACGGCACCGTGCGCGAGGCGCGCGGGTTCACTTCCAGCACGTAGACGGTGGCCTTCGAGCCGTCGCCCGAGGTGTCGCCCTGGATCGCGAACTGCACGTTCATCAGGCCCTTCACCTTCAGCGCGCGGGCCATCAGGAAGGTCTGGCGGCGCAACTCGTCCTGCAGCTGCTTCGGCAGCGTGTAGGGCGGCAGCGAACAGGCGGAGTCACCGGAGTGGATGCCGGCCTGCTCGACGTGTTCCATGATGCCGCCGATCATCACGCCGTCGGGGCGGTCGGTGCCGTCGGCGATGCAGTCGACATCGACCTCGATCGCGTCGTCTAGGAAGCGATCGAGCAGCACCGGCGACTTCTCGCTGACCTGCACCGCCTCGCGCATGTAGCGCGCCAGATCCTTGTCGCCGTGCACGATCTCCATCGCGCGGCCGCCGAGCACGTAGCTCGGCCGCACCACCAGCGGGTAGCCGATCTCGTTGGCCAGCAGCAGCGCGGCCTCTTCGGTGCGCGCCGTGCGGTTCGGCGGCTGCTTCAGGCCGAGCTCGTGCAGCAGCTTCTGGAAGCGCTCGCGGTCTTCGGCGATGTCGATGCTGTCCGGGCTGGTGCCGACGATGGGCACGCCGGCGCGCTCCAGGTCGAGCGCCAGCTTCAGCGGCGTCTGGCCGCCGTACTGCACGATCACGCCGACCGGCTTCTCCTTGTCGACGATCTCCAGCACGTCTTCCAGCGTCACCGGCTCGAAATACAGGCGGTCCGAGGTGTCGTAGTCGGTCGACACCGTCTCGGGGTTGCAGTTGACCATGATGGTCTCGTAGCCGTCCTCGCGCATCGCGAAGGCGGCATGGACGCAGCAATAGTCGAACTCGATGCCCTGGCCGATGCGGTTCGGGCCGCCGCCGAGCACCATGATCTTCTTGCGATCGCTCGGCCTCGCCTCGCATTCGCCGTCCACGGTCTCGTAGCTCGAATACATGTACGCGGTCTGCGTCGCGAACTCGGCCGCGCAGGTGTCGACCCGCTTGTAGACCGGCCGCACGTCCAGACCATGGCGCGCCACGCGCACCTCGTGCTGATTGGTACCGAGCAGCTTGGCCAGTGCGCTTGTCGGAGAAGCCCTTCTGCTTCAGAAAGCGCATTTCCTCCGCGGTGAGGCTGGCCAGCGCGCGGCCGGACAGTGCTTTCTCGGTGGCGACGATCTGCTCGATCTGCGCAAGGAACCACGGGTCGATGTAGGTCTCGTCGTGGATCTCGGACAGCGTCATACCGATGCGGAAGGCATCGGCAACGTAGAGGATGCGCTCGGGGCGGGCTCGCCGATCTCCTCGATGATCTCGTCGCGGTCGGTGCTGCGCTCGGTCAGCCCGTCGATGCCGGTCTCCAGGCCGCGCAGCGCCTTCTGGAAGCTCTCCTGGAAGGTGCGGCCCATCGCCATCACCTCGCCCACCGACTTCATCTGCGTGGTCAGGTGCGAATCGGCAGCGGGGAACTTCTCGAACGCGAAGCGCGGGATCTTGGTGACGACGTAGTCGATGCTCGGCTCGAACGAGGCCGGCGTGGCGCCGCCGGTGATGTCGTTCTTCAGCTCGTCGAGCGTGTAGCCCACCGCCAGCTTGGCCGCCACCTTGGCGATCGGGAAGCCGGTGGCCTTGGAGGCCAGCGCCGAGGAGCGCGAGACGCGCGGGTTCATCTCGATCACGACCATGCGGCCGGTCTTCGGGTCGATCGAGAACTGCACGTTCGAGCCGCCGGTGTCCACGCCGATCTCGCGCAGGATCGCGATCGAGGCATTGCGCATCAGCTGGTATTCCTTGTCGGTCAGCGTCTGCGCCGGCGCGACGGTGATCGAATCCCCGGTGTGGATGCCCATCGGGTCGAGGTTCTCGATCGAGCAGACGATGATGCAGTTGTCCGCCTTGTCGCGGACGACCTCCATCTCGTACTCCTTCCAGCCGATCAGGCTCTCCTCGATGAGCAGCTCGTTGGTCGGCGAGAGATCGAGTCCGCGCTTGCAGATCTCCTCGAACTCCTCCGGGTTGTAGGCGATGCCGCCGCCGGTGCCGCCGAGCGTGAAGCTGGGGCGGATGACCATCGGGAAGCCGGTGCCGCCGATCTCCTGGACGATGCGCCGCTGCACGGCGAGCGCCTCTTCCATCGAATGCGCGATCCCGCTCTTGGCCGAGTGCAGGCCGATGCCCGTCATCGCATCCTTGAACTTCAGGCGGTCTTCGGCCTTCTCGATCGCGTGCTCATTGGCGCCGATCATCTCGACGCCGTACTTGGCCAGCACGCCGTACTTGTGCAGGTCGAGCGCGCAGTTCAGCGCGGTCTGGCCACCCATCGTGGGCAGCAGTGCATCGGGGCGCTCCTTCTCGATGATCTTCTCGACCATCTGCCAGGTGATCGGCTCGATGTAGGTGGCGTCGGCCATGCCCGGGTCGGTCATGATCGTCGCCGGGTTGCTGTTGACGAGGATGACGCGGTAGCCCTCCTCGCGCAGCGCCTTGCAGGCCTGGGCGCCGGAGTAGTCGAACTCGCAGGCTGGCCGATGATGATCGGGCCGGCGCCGATGATGAGGATGCTCTGGATGTCGGTGCGCTTCGGCATTCAGGACTCCTGCCGGGCCACCCCAAAGGAGGCCTGCGCCCCCACGGGGGCTGCGAACGAAGTGAGCTGGGGGCGTCATTTACTTTTTCTCCATCAGCGCGACGAAGCGGTCGAACAGGTAGCCGATGTCGTGCGGGCCGGGCGAGGCCTCGGGGTGGCCCTGGAAGCAGAAGGCCGGCTTGTCGGTGCGGGCCAGGCCCTGCAGCGTGCCGTCGAACAGCGAGACATGCGTGGCACGCAGGTTCTTCGGCAGCGTCTTCTCGTCCACCGCGAAGCCGTGGTTCTGGCTGGTGATCGAGACACGGCCGCTGTCCAGATCCTTCACCGGATGGTTGCCGCCATGGTGGCCGAATTTCATCTTGAAGGTCTTTGCACCCGAGGCCAGCGCCATGATCTGGTGGCCCAGGCAGATGCCGAAGGTCGGGATGCCGGTCTCGATGAGTTCACGAGACGCCGCGATCGCATAGTCGCAGGGCTCCGGGTCGCCGGGGCCGTTGCTCAGGAAGATGCCGTCGGGCTTGAGCGCGAGAACGTCCTTGGCCGGCGTCTGCGCCGGCACCACGGTGACGCGGCAGCCGCGGCTGGCCAGCAGGCGCAGGATGTTGCGCTTGACGCCGAAGTCATAGGCGACGACGTGGAACCTCGGCTGCGCGAGCTTGCCGTAGCCGTCTTCCAGCGTCCAGGCGGTCTCGCTCCACTCGTGGCGCTCGGTGCAGCTCACCACCTTGGCGAGATCGAGGCCGGCCATGCTCGGCGCGGCCTTTGCGGCGGCGATGGCGTCGTCGCGGTGCTTCTGGGTGACGGCTTCGCCGACGCCGAGCGTCAGGATGCAGCCGTTCTGCGCGCCCTTCTCGCGCAGGATGCGCGTCAGGCGGCGGGTGTCGAGGTTGGCGATCGCGACCGTGCCTTCGCGCTGCAGGTACTCCGACAGCGTGGCGCTGCTGCGGAAGTTGGAGTGCAGCACCGGCAGGTCCTTGATGATCAGGCCCGCGGCATGCACCTTGCCCGCCTCGACGTCTTCGGCATTGACGCCGTAGTTGCCGATGTGCGGATACGTCAGGGTGACGATCTGCCGGCAGTAGCTCGGGTCGGTGAGGATTTCCTGGTAGCCGGTGATCGAGGTGTTGAACACCACCTCGCCGACGGTGCGACCGGCGGCTCCGATCGAGATGCCTTGGAAGACCGTGCCGTCCGCGAGAGCCAGGATCGCCGGGGCTTGTGGGGACAGCAATTGCGGCGGCACCGGGTTCTCCGTTCGTGTGTGCGCGCCCAGCTCGGCTCGTCGCAGCCGGGGCCGGCATCCGTGCGGATGCGGCGGTGGGAAGACCGAGGGATTTCCGTCGGAATCAGCGAGTGAGATTCGCTGGGCGGGGGTGGATGAAGCTAAACCTCGAAATTATAGCCGAGCGACCACCGCCGCCCCGGGTTTTCACCCAGCAAGACCCAGCGCGGCGATGCCCGCCTTGGCGATCTGCGCGTCTTCTGTCGACTTCACGCCGCTGACGCCCACCGCGCCGACGCAATGCCCTTCGACCATGATCGGGACGCCGCCTTCGAGCAGAGCTTCCAGCCCGGGTGCACTGAGGAAGGAAACGCGGCCCTGGTTGATCATCTCTTCGTAGATGCGGCTCTCGCGACGCCCCAGCACCGAGGTGCGCGCCTTGTTCGGCGCGATCTGGGCAGAGATCGGCGCCGTGCCGTCCAGGCGCTGCAGCCACAGGAGGTGGCCGCCGTCGTCGACGATGGCGATGCACACCGCCCATTTGTTGGCCAGGGCTTCGGCTTCGGCCGCCGCCGCGATGCGCTTGACGTCGTCGAGGGTCAGGTAGGGTTTGTTCTGCATGGCATGCGGTGTGCTGATTGGAGACGGCACGCACTGTATCTCGCACTGAAAGCAGCATTCCGCCACGCGGCGTACGGTCTTTTGCGACGCGGATGACGGGAACTAGAATCTTTTTCGGCTGTCACAGGCTGCATCAACAACCCTCACGGAGGTTCAATGGACCAGAGTCTGCAAGCTGCCTACGGTTATGCCGGTACTGGCGTTTCGGTGGAGCAGCGCAACCGCGTGCTGCGCAACACCTACTGGCTGCTCGCGCTGTCGATGGTGCCGACGGTGCTCGGCGCCTGGATCGGCGTGCAGACCGGCATCGCCCGCGCCATGTCGCCCGGCATCGGCCTCGTGGTGTTCCTGGTCGGCGCCTTCGGCTTCATGTTCGCGATCGAGAAGACGAAGAACTCGGCTGCCGGCGTGCCGGTGTTGCTGGCCTTCACCTTCTTCATGGGCGTGATGCTGTCGCGCCTGATCGGCGTCGTGCTGGGCATGGCCAACGGCGCCAGCCTGATCATGATGGCCTTCGCCAGCACCGGTGCCGTCTTCCTCGGCATGGCGGCGCTGTCCACCGTGATCAAGCGTGACCTGTCGAACATGGGCAAGTTCCTGTTCGTCGGCGCGCTGATCGTGCTGGTGGCCGGCATCGCGAACGTCTTCATCCAGTCGGGCGCGCTGATGATCACCCTGTCGGTGCTGGTGGCCGGCATCTTCTCGGCCTTCATCCTGTACGACCTGAAGCGCGTGCGCGATGGCTACGAGACGAACTACATCAGCGCGACGCTGAACGTGTACCTGAGCATCTACAACGTGTTCCAGGCACTGCTCTCGCTGTTCGGCATCGGCGGCAGCAGCAGCGAGTGATCGCGGCGCAACGCTGAACGAGACGACGGGGCCTTCGGGCCCCGTTTTTCATGCCCGCTCGAAGACGGCGATCGACTCCACGTGGGCCGTGTGAGGGAACATGTTCACCGCCCCGGCCGCCACGCAGCGGTACCCGGCCCGGTGCACCAGCAGCCCGGCATCGCGCGCCAGCGTGGCCGGATTGCAGCTGACATAGACGATGCGCGCGGGCGGCTGCCAGAGCGGCGCGAGCGACGGATCGGCATGCAGTTCAGCCAGCGCCTTGGCCAGTGCGAAGGCGCCTTCGCGCGGCGGATCGACCAGCCATTTGTCGGCGGCTCCGTAGGCGGCCAGATCGGCTGCCGGGAGTTCGAACAGGTTGCGAGCCTCGAACGAGGTCTTCGCGGCCAGCCCGTTGCGCGCCGCGTTCTCGCGCGAACGTTGCACCAGGGCCTCGCTGCCCTCGATGCCCAGCACCTCGTGCGCGCTGCGCGCGATCGGCAGCGTGAAGTTGCCCAGACCGCAGAACCAGTCGATCACGCGCTCGTTCGGCTGTGCGTCGAGCAGGCGCAGCGCCCGCGAGACCAGCACGCTGTTGATCTGGTGGTTCACCTGCGTGAAGTCGGTCGGCTTGAACGGCATCACGATGCCGAACTCGGGCAGCGTGTAGGCCAGTTCCGGCCCGCCTTCGTCGAGAAGGTGCACCGTATCCGGCCCCTTGGGCTGCAGCCACCACTGCACGCCGTGCTCGGCGGCGAAGGCGCGCAGCCGCGCCCTGTCGGGTTCGGACAGCGGCTCGAGATGGCGCAGCACCAGTGCCGTGACGGCGTCGCCCACGGCCACTTCGATCTGCGGCAGCCGGTCGCGCTGCTGCATGCCACCGATCAGGTCGCGCAGCGGCAACAGCAGGGCCGAGAGGTGTGGCGGCAGCACCTCGCAACGCTCCATGTCGGCCACGAAGCTCGACTTGCGCTCGTGAAAGCCGACCAGCACCTTGCCCTTCTTCGCCACGTAGCGCACGGACAGACGCGCTCGGTAGCGGTAGCCCCAGGCCGGCCCTTCGATCGGCCGCAGCAGACGCTCGGCCTTGACCTTGCCGAGGTGCCAGAGCGCGTCTTCGAGTGCGCGCTGCTTTGGCCACCTGCGCGGCCACATGCAGGTGCTGCATCTTGCAGCCGCCGCAGTGGCCGAAATGCGGGCACTGCGGCCGCACGCGCTGCGAGCTCTCGCGGGCCCAGGCCACGGCGGTGGCCTGCTCCCAGTTGTTCTTGCGGCGTTGCACCGTCACGCGCACGCGTTCGCCGGGCAGCGCGCCGTCGATGAACACCACCTTGCCGTCGGCGTCGTGCGCCACGCCTTGCGCTTCCAGGTCGAGAGATTCGACCGTCAACCATTCATCTGCAGCAGTCATGGGCTGGGATTATCCCGGGGTCGGCTGCTACACTGACGGCCGCCAGGAGAGAGCTTCACTCGCGAAGCCGCCGAAGGCGCAGAACCGCATCCCTCGGGAGCCGGTTCGAACGCTCAGGCAAAAGGACTGGCAAGCGCCGCGCGGCAACGCACGGCGATCCTCGCTGGAGAGAGGCCCGCCACGAGCGGGCCCACCGAAGGGGCAAGCGGACGCAGGGGTAGCGGCGCCGTCAATCTCTCAGGTAAAGCGGACAGAGAGGGCATGGCACCCGGCATGGCGCAGGCTGCGCCGGGGTTGGCAAAGGCCCTCGAAAGCATCGCCAGGAGGCGATCATGTCCGACACCCCGCTGCTCACCACCCCGCTGCACGCCCTCCACCTCGAACTCGGCGCCAAGATGGTGCCCTTCGCCGGCTACGACATGCCGGTGAGCTACCCCGAAGGCATCCTCGCCGAGCACCGCCACTGCCGCGAATCGGCAGCGCTGTTCGACGTCTCGCACATGGGCGGTGCGCCGGCCGGCGACGGCGCCGCCGCTGCGCTCGAATCGCTGGTGCCGGTCGACGTCGCCGGCCTCGCGCCGGGCCGCCAGCGCTACGGCTTCTTCACGAATGCCGCCGGCGGCATCCTCGACGATCTGATGATCACGCGGCGCGAGGGCGACTGGCTCGTGATCGTCAACGCCGGCTGCAAGGATGCCGACATCGTGCACCTGCAGACGAACATCGGCCACCGCTGTACCGTGCAGCCGATGCCGGAGCGCGCGCTGCTCGCACTCCAGGGCCCGAAGGCCGCCGAGGCGATCGGCCGCCTCGCGCCCGAGCTGCGCTCGCTGGTATTCATGACTGGCGCCTTCTGCCGTATCGCCGGCATCGACTGTTTTTGCGACCCGCTCCGGATACACCGGCGAAGACGGCTACGAGATCTCGGTGCCCGCCGACCAGGCGGTCGCGCTGGCCAAGGCGCTGCTCGCCCTGCCCGAGGTGAAGCCCGCTGGCCTGGGCGCGCGCGACACGCTGCGCCTGGAAGCCGGCCTGTGCCTCTACGGCCACGACATCGACGACAAGACCACGCCGGTCGAAGCCGGCCTGACCTGGGCGATCCAGAAGGTGCGCCGCGCCGGCGGCGAGCGCCACGGCGGCTACCCTGGTGCCGCGGCGATCGACGCGCAGCTGGCCTCCGGCCCGGCGCTCAAGCGCGTGGGCCTGGTGGGCCTGGAGCGCGTGCCGGTGCGCGAAGGCGCCATCGTCGTCGACGCACAGGGCCACAAGATCGGCCACGTCACCAGCGGCACGCTGGCGCCCAGCGTCGGCAAGCCGATTGCGATGGCCTATCTGGCGGCCAACCACGCCCTGCCCAATCACGAGGTCTACGCGGAGGTGCGCGGCAAGCGCCAGCCAATGCGTGTCTCGTCCATGCCCTTCGCGCCGCACCGCTACTTCCGCGGCTGACCTTCTCACGACCCGATCACACCCAGGAGAACTCCAATGACGACGATGTACACCCCCGACCACGAGTGGATCAACATCGAAGACCACGAAGCCGCCACCGTCGGCATCACGCTGCATGCGCAGGATGCGCTGGGCGACGTGGTCTTCGTCGACCTGCCCGAAGTCGGCAAGACCTTCGCCAAGGGCGAGGTCGCCGGCGTCGTCGAGTCGGTCAAGGCTGCGGCCGACCTCTACATGCCGGTCAGCGGCGAGATCGTCGAGGTCAACGAGGCGCTGCGTGCCGATCCGTCGCTGGCCAACACCGATCCGCTGGGCAACGGCTGGTTCTTCAAGGTGCACATCTCCGAGCAGGGCATGGCCGAGTTCGACCAGCTGATGGACGCCCCGGCCTACGACAAGCTGCTCAAGAGCGCCTGATCTCCTTCGTTGCACAGGAAGCCCCCATGCTGATGTCTGCCCACCAGCCGCTGCGCGAGCTGGAAAACGCCACCGAGTTCGTTGCCCGCCACGTGGGCCTGAGCGAAGACGCCGAGCGCCACATGCTGTCGGTGATCGGCGCCGCGTCGCGCCGCGCGCTGATCGAGGCCATCGTGCCGGCCGCCATCAAGCGCGCCGCGCCGATGGCGCTGCCCGCGCCGCTGACCGAAGCCGCCGCGCTGGCCGAGCTGAAGGCCATCGCGTCGAAGAACCGGCTGCTCAAGAGCTTCATCGGACAGGGCTACCACGGCACGCACACGCCGGGCGTCATCCTGCGCAACATCCTCGAGAACCCGGCACGGTACACCGCCTACACGCCCTACCAGGCGGAAATCTCTCAAGGCCGCATGGAAGCGCTGGTCAACTTCCAGACCATGGTCTGCGACCTGACCGGCATGGCGATCGCCGGCTCGTCGATGCTCGACGAGGCCACCGCGGCCGCCGAGGCGATGACGCTGGCGATGCGCGTGGGCAAGTCGAAGTCGATGCGCTTCTTCGTCGCCGACGACGTGCTGCCGCAGACGCTGGAGGTGGTGCGCACCCGCGCGAAGCCGATCGGCGTCGAGGTGGTCACCGGCACCGCCGAGCAGGCGGGCGCCGAGCCGGCTTTCGCGGTGCTGCTGCAGTACCCCGGCGTCAACGGCACCGTGCGTGACCTCAAGCCCATCATCGACGCGGTGCATGCGCAAGGCGAACGGCGATCGTCGCCGCCGATCTGCTCGCGCTGACGCTGCTGGTGCCGCCCGCCGAGATGGCCGCCGACATCGCCGTGGGCACCACGCAGCGCTTCGGCATGCCGATGGGCAATGGCGGCCCGCACGCCGCGTATCTGGCCACGCGCGACGAGTTCAAGCGCTCGATGCCCGGCCGGCTCGTCGGTGTGAGCGTCGATGCGCATGGCGCGCCGGCCTACCGCCTCGCGCTGCAGACGCGCGAGCAGCACATTCGGCGCGAGAAGGCCACCTCGAACATCTGCACCGCGCAGGTGCTGCCGGCGGTGGTGGCGAGCATGTATGCCGTCTACCACGGGCCAGAGGGCCTGCAGCGCATCGCGCGCCGCGTGGCCAGCTACACCGCGGTGCTGGCCGCGGGGCTGAAGCAGCTCGGTGCGGCGGTGATCGACGGTGCGGCCTTCGACACGGTGTGCGTGGCCACCGGCGCGAAGACCGAGGCCGTGCTGCAGGCCGCGCGCGACGCCGGCATGAACCTGCGCCGCGCCTCGGCCGACAGCGTCGGCATCACGCTCGACGAGACCACCACGCGCGAGGACCTCACCGCACTCTGGACGCTCTTCGCCGCCGGCCAGCCGCTGCCTGACTTTGCGGCCTTCGAAGCCGGCATCAAACCGCTGATCCCGCTGTCGATGGCGCGCAGCAGCGCCTTCCTCACTCACCCGGTGTTCCACCGCTATCGCAGCGAGACCGAGATGCTGCGCTACCTGCGCGGCCGGCCGACAAGGATCTGGCGCTCGACCGCACGATGATCCCGCTCGGCTCCTGCACGATGAAGCTGAACGCGACCAGCGAGATGATCCCCATCACCTGGCCGGAGTTCGCGCACGTGCACCCGTTCGCGCCGCAGGACCAGCTCGCGGGTTATGCCGCGCTGAACGAGCAGCTCTGCGCTGGCTCTCGCAGGCCACCGGCTATGCCGGCATCAGCCTGCAGCCCAATGCCGGCTCGCAGGGCGAGTATGCCGGCCTGCTGGTGATCAAGGCTGGCACGAGTCGCGCGGCGACCACCAGCGCGATGTCTGCGTGATCCCGGAATCGGCCCACGGCACCAACCCGGCCAGCGCGCAGATGGCCGGCATGCAGGTGGTGGTGGTGAAGTGCGATGCGCTGGGCAACGTCGACTGGCCGACCTGCGCGCCAAGTGCGAGCAGAACAAGGATCGCCTCGCCTGCGTGATGATCACCTACCCGTCGACCTACGGCGTGTTCGAGTCGCGGGTGAAGGAGCTGTGCGAGCTGGTGCACTCCTTCGGCGGCCGCGTGTACGTGGACGGCGCCAACATGAATGCGCTGGTCGGCGTGGCGGCGCCGGGCGAATTCGGCGGCGATGTCAGCCACCTCAACCTGCACAAGACCTTCTGCATCCCGCACGGCGGCGGCGGCCCGGGCGTCGGTCCGGTGTGCGTCGTCGAGGATCTCGTGCCCTTCCTGCCGGCGCACCGCAGCGCCGGCCTGGGCGCCGCTGGGCAGGTGGGCGCCGTGAGCGCCGCCCCGCTGGGAAATGCGGCCGTGCTGCCGATCTCGTGGATGTACGTGCGCATGATGGGCGCCGAGGGCCTGCAGTTCGCCACCGAGTCGGCCATCCTCGCGGCCAACTACGTGGCGGCACGCACGGCGGGCCACTACGACATCCACTTCAGTGGCGAGATCGCCGGCCTCAAGGGCGGCGGCGTGGCGCACGAGTGCATCCTCGACCTGCGCCCGCTGAAGGACAGCAGCGGCGTCAGCGCCGAAGACGTCGCCAAGCGGCTGATCGACTACGGCTTCCATGCGCCGACGCTGAGCTTCCCGGTGGCCGGCACGCTGATGGTCGAACCGACGGAGAGCGAGTCACTGGCCGAGCTCGACCGCTTCTGCGACGCGATGATCGCCATCCGCGGCGAGATCGCGAAGGTGGAAGCGGGCCAGTGGCCGAAGGAAGACAACCCGCTGAAGCACGCGCCGCACACCGCCGAGGCGCTGCTGGCCGCCGACTGGGCCCATGCCTACACGCGCGAGGAGGCTGCCTATCCGGTGGCCTCGCTGCGGCGGCAGAAGTACTGGTCGCCGGTGGGCCGCGTGGACAACGTCTACGGCGACCGCAATCTCTTCTGCGCCTGCGTGCCGGTCGAGAACTACTACGGCGCCTGAGGCGGACGCCCGATGGCGGTCTCGGTCTTCGACCTCTTCAAGATCGGCATCGGGCCATCGAGCTCGCACACCGTCGGGCCGATGCGGGCCGCGCGGCTGTTCGTGCTGCGGCTGCAGGCCGACGGCCTGCTCGGCGCCACCACCCGCGTCGTGGCGCGGCTGTACGGCTCGCTCGGCGCCACCGGCAAGGGCCACGGCAGCGACAAGGCCGTGCTGCTCGGCTTGCTGGGCCAGGAGCCGGACACGGTGGACGTCGATGCCATCCCCGCGCTGCTGCAGGCGGCGCGCGGTGAGCAGCGCCTCGCGCTGCTCGGCACGCAGTCGATCGCCTTCCACGAGAAGACCGACCTCGTCTTCCACCGCCGGGAATCCCTGCCCTTCCACGCCAACGGCATGCGATTCGAGGCCTTCGATGCAGACGGCGGGCGCCTCGCCGAGCGCGTGTACTACTCGGTGGGCGGCGGCTTCGTCGTCAGCGATGAAGTGGCGGCCGATGGCTCACGGCAGAAGGTGGTGGCACCCGACGCCACGGTGCTGCCCTTCCCTTCCGCAGCGGCGCCGAGTTGCTCGCCTCGACGCAGGCGCACGGCTGCAGCATCGCCGAGCTGATGCGGCGCAACGAACGCCACTGGCGAACCGACGCCGAGATCGACGCCGGCCTGCTGCGCATCTGGGGCGTGATGCAGGCCTGCGTGAAACGCGGCTGCGAGACGGGCGGCACGCTGCCCGGCGGTTTCCAGGTACGCCGGCGTGCTCAGGAGCTGCACCGCCAGCTGTGCAGCAACCCGGAGGCGGCGCTGCGCGACCCGCTGCAGGTGCTCGACTGGGTCAACCTCTACGCGCTGGCCGTCAACGAGGAGAACGCTGCCGGCGGCCGCGTGGTCACCGCACCCACCAATGGCGCCGCCGGCATCGTCCCGGCGGTGCTTCACTACGCGCGCTTCGTGCCGGGCGCCACCGAGCGCGGCGTGATCGACTTCCTGCTCACCGCAGCGGCGATCGGCATCCTCTACAAGGAGAACGCCAGCATCTCCGGTGCCGAGGTCGGCTGCCAGGGCGAGGTGGGCGTGGCCTGCTCGATGGCCGCCGGCGCGCTGGCGGCGGTGCTTGGCGGCACGCCGGCGCAGGTGGAGAACGCCGCCGAGATCGGCATGGAGCACCACCTCGGCCTGACCTGCGACCCGGTCGGAGGGTTGGTGCAGATCCCGTGCATCGAGCGCAATGCCATCGCGTCGGTGAAGGCGATCAACGCGGCGCGCATGGCGCTGCGCGGCGACGGCACGCACCACGTGAGCCTCGACAAGGTGATCAAGACCATGCGCGAGACCGGCGCGGACATGATGACCAAGTACAAGGAGACCGCGCGCGGCGGCCTCGCGGTCAACATCGTCGAATGCTGATCAGCCGCCGGCGGCGACCTTCTGCTTGAAGGCGGGGGCCGGCCGCGGCCTTGGCGCGCACCTTGGCCTTCAGGAAGTCCGACCAGCCGAGCAGCAGACCCGGCGTGCCCAGCGCCTGGCGCGACCAGGTCCAGAACGGGAAGCTGTCGACATGCCGCACGATCAAGCCGTCGCGGAACTCGAAGCGTGCGTCGATGCGGTTGAGCACCTTGCGGCCGGTGGCGCTGAAGGTATAGCGGGCATCCCAGTGGGCGCGGCCGGTGCGCTCATCGGCCTCGATGCCGCTGTACTCGAGCGTCAGGTCCTTGCCCGTGGTCAGCAGCATGCGCCACATCAGGCCGGCGTCGGCGCCATGCAGGTCGAAGGCCTCGTCGCTGAAGTGCACCTCGGGGTGGTAGCAGGTGGCCATGGTGGCCCAGTCGCGCCGCGCGAAGGCGGCATAGAAGCGTTCGATGAGCTGGGCGTTCGGATGCATGGCCGCGAGTGTCTCACCGCGCGGATTCATCGGGAGTTAAATCTTCGTTAATCCGTTAAGCTTCACGCGATGAAACTGCTGCTCGCCGAAGACGACGCCATCCTGGCCGACGCGCTCAGTGCCAGCCTCGCCAAGGCCGGCTTCGAGGTGGAAGTGGCGCCCAACGGCGCGGTGGCCGAGTTCCTGCTGCTCAAGCAGCACTTCGATCTCGGCGTGCTGGATCTCGGCCTGCCGATGGTCGACGGCCTCACCGTGCTCAAGCGCGTGCGCGCCGCCAAGCCGGCGCTGCCGATGCTGGTGCTGACCGCGCTCGACGGCCTGGAACACCGCGTGGCCGGCCTGAATGCGGGCGCCGACGACTACCTCACCAAGCCCTTCGACTTCCCCGAACTGGAAGCGCGCATCCGCGCGCTGCTGCGCCGCGCGCGTGGCGCCGGCGGCGGCTCGGCGCAGCAGTTCGGCAAGCTGAGCTTCGACCGCGACGCGCGCCGCGCGAGCGTCGACGGCGCGCTGCTCGACCTCAGCCCGCGCGAGTGGATGCTGCTCGACCTGCTGCTGAGCCAGCGCGACCGCGTGGTCACGAAGGACCAGATCGCCGAGAGCTGGGCGGTCGATCGCAGTGAATCGGGCGCGGGTTCGATCGAGGTCTACATCCACCGCCTGCGCCGCAAGCTCGAAGGCTCGGGCACGGCGATCCGCACGGTGCGCGGCCTGGGATACCTGCTCGAAGAAGGCGAAAGCTGAGCACCGCGATGTGGTCGCCGCTCCAGCGCGCCCTGCACCGGCTGCCCGGCGTCACGCCCCGCGGCAGCTCGCTGCACCGCCACCTGCTGCTGTGGCTGCTGCTGCCGCAGTTGGTGCTGTGGCTCGCCGGCGCCCTCTTCACCTACAACCTCACCGCGCGCTATGCCAACCGGGCGATCGACGCCTCGCTGTCCACGGCGAGCAAGGCGCTCGCCCGGCAGGTCAAGCCGATCGGAACCGGCCTGTTCATCGACTTCCCGAAGGCCGCGCAGGACATCATCGAAGCCGACCCCGACGACCGCGTCTACTACATGGTGAGCACGCCGCCGGGGCAGTTCATCCTCGGCAACCACCGCCTGCCGCCGCCGCCGCCGATCGAGGCACCGCGACTGGGCCAGCCCTACTTCTACGATGGCGGGATGGGCGAAGGCAGCCAGCGCTTCGACGTGCGCGTGGCCGCGCTCTATCTCTCGTACGGCGAGGCCGAAGCGCCGCAGACGATGCTGGTGCAGGTGGCACGCAGCCGCGCCAGCCGCGAGCAGCTGGCGCGCAGCATCCTCGTCGACACCGCGCTGCCGCTGTCGCTGCTGATGGCGTTGATGTCGATGATCGTCTGGGCCGGCATCCGCGCCGGCTCTGGCGCCGCTGGCGCGCATGCGCGCGCTCGTGGAGGATCGCGCGCCCAACGACCTCGCGCCCCTCGAGCTGGAGTCCGCGCCGCGGGAAGTGCACGCGCTGGCCAAGGCCATCAATACGCTGCTGGCTGCGGTGCACGAGAGCGTGAGCGGCCAGCGCCGCTTCATCAGCGATGCCGCGCACCAGCTGCGCACGCCGCTGGCCGGCCTGAAGAGCCAGACCGAACTGGCGCTGAACGAGACCACCGATCCGGCGCTGCGTGCCCGGCTGCAGCGCGTGCACGAGAGCGCCACGCGCAGCGCCCACCTCGTCAACCAGCTGCTGACCCTGGCGCGCGCCGAGCCGGAATCGGCTGCCGCCCAGGGTCGCGCCCGCGTCGAACTGCTCAAGCTCGCCGGCGAAGTCACCGCCGAATGGGTGCCCAAGGCGCGCCAGGCCGGCATTGACCTGGGCTTCGAGGATGGCGACGGCTCGCCGGTGGTGGTCTCGGGCAATGCCCTGCTGCTGCGCGAGGCCATCGCCAACCTGGGTCGACAACGCGATCCGTTATGCCGGCCGCGGCGCTTCGGTGACGGTGCGCGCACGCGCCCTCGGTCCCGATGCGCAGATCGAGGTGGAAGACGACGGCCCGGGCATTGCGCCGGCCGACCGCGAGCGCGTCTTCGAGCGCTTCGCCCGCGCGACGATGCAGGGCGACGGCTGCGGGCTGGGCCTGCCGATCGTGCGCGAGATCGCGCAGCGCCACGGTGGACAGGTGAGCCTGGAAAGCGCGGCACCCAAGGGTCTGCGCGTGCTGATGCGCTTGCCGCGGCTGGCCGCTTGAGCCGGCGACCCTAGGGTAAGTCGGGTGAACGTGGTCTTGCCGTAACCTTAACGCCTCTTTAACATCCGGTTCGCTTGATTCAACAAGCTGAACATTTCCTAAACCGGACCCTGAGGAGACAAGAATGTCGATGACCCGCATTTCCCTGTCGCTGGCTGCCGCCGGCCTGATGAGCGCCAGCCTGGCCCAGGCCGGCGAGGTCGAGGTGCTGCACTGGTGGACGTCGGGCGGCGAGGCCAAGGCGGCTGCCGAGCTGAAGGCAACGATGCAGAAAAAGGGTCACAGCTGGAAGGACTTCGCGGTCGCCGGCGGCGGCGGCGATTCGGCGATGACGGTGCTGAAGTCGCGCGTGGTCTCGGGCAACGCCCCGGCCGCCGCGCAGATCAAGGGCCCGTCGATCCAGGAGTGGGCGCGCGAAGGCGTGCTGGCCAACATGGACGACGTCGCCAAGGCCGAGAAGTGGGACGAGCTGCTGCCCAAGGCGATTGCCGACGGCCTGAAGTACAAGGGCAATTACGTGGCCGCGCCGGTCAACGTGCACCGCGTCAACTGGCTGTGGGCCAACCCGGAGGCGTTCAAGAAGGCCGGCGCCAAGCTGCCGACCACCTGGGACGAATTCTTCGTGGCCGCCGAGGCGCTGAAGAAGGCCGGCATCATCCCCGTGGCCCACGGCGGCCAGAACTGGCAGGACTTCACCACCTTCGAGAGCGTGGCGCTGGGCGTCGGCGGGGCCGACTTCTACAAGAAGGCGCTGGTGCAGCTCGACGGCGGCACGCTGAAGAGCCCGACCATGCTCAAGGTGCTCGACACCTTCAAGAAGGTCAAGGGCTATACCGACAAGAACGCGCCGGGCCGTGACTGGAACCGGCCACCGCGATGGTCATCAAGGGCGAGGCCGGCATGCAGCTGATGGGCGACTGGGCCAAGGGCGAGTTCCTCGCCGCCGGCAAGGTGCCGGGCAAGGACTTCGCCTGCGTCGCCGCGCCGGGCACCGCCAAGAGCTACACCTACAACGTCGACAGCTTCGCCCTCTTCAAGCTGAAGAATGCCGACAACCAGAAGGCGCAGAAGGACACGGCCGCGGCGATCATGTCGCCCGAGTTCCAGGAGGTGTTCAACCTGAACAAGGGCTCGATCCCGGTTCGCCTGAACATGAAGCTCGACAAGTTCGACGACTGCGCCAAGACCTCGTCGGCCGACTTCGTGTCCAGCTCGAAGGCCGGCTCGCTGGTGCCGTCGATCGCGCACGGCATGTCGGTGCCCTCCGCCGTCGAAGGCGCGATGAAGGACGTGGTCTCGCAGTTCTGGAACGACGACAAGATGACCAGCGCCCAGGCGATGGACAAGCTTGTCGCCGCCGCGAAGACCAAGTAAGCCGCGCTGTACCGGCCGCGCCCGCCCCGGGCCGGCCGCCCGAGGGCGCGGTGCGGCCGCGCCCTCTTCTTTCCCGGGACACGACGCCATGACCACGTCAACGGCCTCGGCTCGCCTGTCGGAATGGATGCCCAAGCTCGTGCTGGCGCCTTCCTTCGTGCTCGCCTTCTTCTTCATCTACGGGCTGATGGCCTGGAACGGCTATCTGTCGCTGTCCGCCTCGCGGCTGCTGCCCAACTACGAGTTCGTCGGCCTCGAGCAGTACGAGACGCTGTTCGAGAGCGAGCGCTGGTGGGTGGCGCTGAAGGATGGCCATCTTTGGCGGCCTGTTCCTGTTCTTCGGCATGGCCATCGGCCTGCTGCTGGCCATCCTGCTCGACCAGAAGATCCGCGCCGAGGGCGTGCTGCGCACGATCTACCTGTACCCGATGGCGCTGAGCTTCATCGTCACCGGCACGGCGTGGAAGTGGATCCTGAACCCCGGCCTCGGCCTGGAGAAGGTGATGCAGGAGTGGGGCTGGAGCAGCTTCACCTTCGGCTGGCTGGTGGACCCCGACAAGGCGATCTACACGATCGTGATCGCCGGCGTGTGGCAGAGCGCGGGCTTCGTGATGGCGCTCTTCCTCGCCGGCCTGCGTGGCATTGACGACTCGATTCTCAAGGCCGCGCAGATCGACGGCGCCAGCCTGCCGCGCATCTACTGGCGCATCATCATCCCGAGCCTGCGGCCGGTGTTCTTCTCGACGCTGATGGTGCTCTCGCACCCGGGCGATCAAGAGCTTCGACACGGTGATGGCACTCACCGCCGGCGGCCCCGGCTACGCCACCGACATGCCGGCCACCTTCATGTACACGATGGCCTTCTCGCGCGGGCAGATCGGCCTGGGCGCGGCCTCGGCGACGATCATGCTGGCCACCGTGGCAGCGATCGTCGTGCCCTATCTCTACTCCGAACTGAGGGCGCGCAAATGAACACCGCCGTGCACCCGAACCGTCTCGACTGGCACAGGCTCGCCCTGTGGTCGGTGCTGCTGCTGTTCGCCGCCGTCTTCCTGCTGCCGATGTACGTGATGCTCACGACCTCGCTGAAGGACATGGAGCAGATCCGCAACGGCAACCTGCTCTCGCTGCCCACCGCGCCGACGCTGGACGCCTGGAGCAAGGCCTGGAGCCACGCCTGCACCGGCATCGACTGCGGCGGCCTGAAGCCCTTCTTCATGAACTCCGTCGTGATGGTGATCCCGGCGGTGCTGATCTCCACGCTGCTGGGCGCCATCAACGGCTACGTGCTCTCCAAGTGGCGCTTCAAAGGCAGCGAGCTGATGTTCGCGCTGATGCTGTTCGGCGTCTTCATGCCGATGCAGGTGGTGCTGCTGCCGATGAGCCGGTGCTCGGCTGGCTGGGCATCGCCAGCTCGCTGTGGGGGCTGATCCTGGTGCACATCATCGCCGGCCTGCCCTCGACCACCCTCTTCTTCCGCAACTACTACGTCGGCCTGCCCGACGAGCTGGTGAAGGCGGCCATGCTCGACGGCGCCGGCTTCTGGCGCATCTTCTGGCGGATCATCCTGCCGCTGTCCACGCCGATCACCGTGGTCACTCTGATCTGGCAGTTCACCAACATCTGGAACGATTTCCTGTACGGCATCGTCTTCACCGGCGCCGACAGCAAGCCGGTCACCGTCGGCCTGAACAACCTTTTTGGCCAACACCACGAGCTCGGTGAAGGAATACAACGTGGACATGGCCGCGGCGCTGATCGCCGGCCTGCCCACGCTGTTCGTCTACATCGTCGCAGGCAAATACTTCGTGCGCGGGCTGACGGCCGGCGCCGTCAAGGGCTGAGAGGCAAATCCCATGGGCGCACTTTCCATCCGCAACGTCCGCCGCAGCTTCGGCAACGTCGACATCCTCAAGGGCATCGACATCGAGGTCGAGGCCGGCGATTTCCTGATCCTCGTCGGCCCCTCGGGCTGCGGCAAGAGCACGCTGCTGAACATCATCGCCGGGCTCGACAAGCCCACCGAAGGCACGGTGCACATGGGCGGCCGCGACGTGACGCACGCGCTGCCCAAGGACCGCGACATCGCGATGGTGTTCCAGAGCTACGCGCTCTACCCCAACATGAACGTGGCGCAGAACATCAGCTTCGGCCTGGAGATGCGCAACGTGCCCAAGGCCGAGCGCGAAGCGGCCATCGCGCGTCTCGAAGATGCTGCAGATCGAGCACCTGCTCGACCGCAAGCCGGGCCAGCTCTCCGGCGGCCAGCGGCAGCGCGTGGCGATGGGCCGGGCGCTGGCGCGCGACCCGGCGCTGTTCCTGTTCGACGAGCCGCTGTCCAACCTCGACGCCAAGCTGCGCGTGGAGATGCGCGCCGAGATCAAGCACCTGCACAACAAGGCGCAGGTGACGACGGTGTACGTGACGCACGACAGGTCGAGGCGATGACGCTGGGCGACCACATTGCGGTGATGAAGGGTGGCGTGATCGAGCAGCTCGGCTCGCCCGACGACATCTACAGCCGCCCGGCCACGCGCTTCGTCGCCGAATTCATCGGCTCGCCGGCGATGAATATCGTGACCGGCCAGCGTGCGGCCAACGGCTTCGCATCGCACGGCATCGACCTCGTGCTCAACGATGCGCAGCGCGCGGAGATCGGCAACGGCCACGCCGAAGGCATCCTCTACGGCCTGCGGCCCGAGGCCATGCTGCTGGGCGACACCGGCCTGCCCGGCAGCATCAGCCTGATCGAGCCGACCGGGCCGGAAACCTACGTGCTGGTCGACACGCCGATCGGCAAGATGATGGCGCGCGTGCCCGGCAAGGTGCACCAGCAGGTGGGTGAGACCGTGCACCTGCGCTGGTCGGCCTCCGACGCCCATCTGTTCGACGCGAAGACCGAGCGCCGCGTCGCCTGATCTGCGGGAGGCGCGGCCGGTGCGCGGCCATTAAACTGCCTCGCATCAAGGCAGTGGCTTCCCGTCGATGATCGATCACCTCGAATCCCTGGCCGCGCGCGTGGCGCCCGGCGATGCGCGCTGGACGCTGCGCGCGGTGGACGAAACCAGCGAGACGCTCAGCGTCCGCCAGGACGTGGCCGAATCGCCGCAGCGCAGCCGCGATGCCGGCGTGATGGTCAGCGTGGCGGCCGGTGGCGGCCTCGGCCATGCGGCCACCGCCGACCTCAGCGAAACGGGCCTGGCCGATGCGTTTGCCCGCGCCCGCGCGATGGCGGACGCGGTGGCCGGCCGCATGGTGTTCGACCCGGCCGAACTGCCGGTGGCCACCGGGCGGGGCCGCTACGACGGCGCGGTGCAGCGGCCCGTGAACGCCGTGCCGCTGCGCGAGCGCCTGGAACTGCTGCGCGAGGTGTGCGCGTCGGCGGCCGGCGACGAGCGCATCGTCGACCGTGAAGCCAGCCTGCTGGCCGTGCAGGGCCTCGCAGCTGCTGCTGACCAGCGACGGCGGCCGCACCGAGCAGCACTGGCACATCACGATGCCGCACGTGCAGGCCACGGCCCATGTGAACGGCGTGACGCAGACGCGCTCGTCCGCCGGCCAGTACAACGGCTTCTGCCAGCAAGGCGGCCTGGAGGTGCTGGAGCGCGCGCAGTTCCGCGGCGAAGGCGAGCGCGTGGCGGCCGAGGCGCTGGAGCTGGCGATGGCCCCGCCCTGCCCCGGCGGCGAGATGGACGTGCTCTTGATGCCCGACCAGATGATGCTGCAGATCCACGAGTCGATCGGCCACCCGCTCGAACTCGACCGCATCCTCGGCGACGAGCGCAACTTCGCCGGCACCAGCTTCGTCACGCTCGACATGTTCGGCCGCTATGCCTACGGCAGCGAATTGCTGAACGTGAGCTACGACCCGACCCGCGGCGAGGAACTGGCCAGCTTCGGCTTCGACGACGACGGCCAGCCGGCTCAGCGCGCGCTGCTGATCGAGAACGGCATCCTGAAGCGGCCGCTGGGCGGCGCGGTGTCGCTGTCGCGCGCACGGCACCAGCGCGCCGATCTGGAGGGCGTGGCCACCTCACGCGCGGCGAGCTGGAACCGCGCACCGATCGACCGCATGAGCAACCTGAACATCGAGCCGGGCACGGCCACGCTCGATCAGATGATCGCCAGCATCGAGCTCGGCGTGATGATGCGCACCAACGTCTCGTGGAGCATCGACGACTCGCGCAACAAGTTCCAGTTCGGCTGCGAGTGGGGCCGCATGATCCGCAACGGCCAGCTCGCCGAGGTGGTGCGCGACCCGGGCTACCGCGGCATCAGCGCCACCTTCTGGCGATCGCTCGCGATGGTGGGCGATGCCAGCACCTTCGAGGTGATGGGCACGCCCAACTGCGGCAAGGGCGAGCCGTCGCAAGTGATCCGCGTCGGCCATGCCTCGCCGGCCTGCAAGTTCAGCCGCGTCGCGGTGGTGGGAGGCCACGCATGAGCGTCATCAGCCGCGAGTATTTCGAGGCGCTGGCTGACGCGGTCTGCGCCGAGGCCCGCGCTGGCGAGCGCAGCTCGGTGCTGCTCAAGGCCGAGGCCTCGGACTTCATCCGCTTCAACCGTGCCGCGGTTCGCCAGGCCACGCAGGTGCAGCAGGCCCACGCGACCGTGGCACTGACGCAGGGCCTGCGCCGCGCCGAAGGCCGCGTGGCGCTCAGCGGACAGCGCGAGGCCGACATCGCTCGGGTGCGCGCCGAGCTGGCGTCGCTGCGCAGCCTGCTGCCCGAGCTGAGCGACGACCCCTGGCTGCTGCTGCCCGACACCCCGGTGCACAGCGAGCGGCACGACCGCGGCACGCTGCCCAGCGCCGCGCAGGTGGTGGCCAGCGTCATCGAGGCCGCGCGCGGGCTCGATTTCGTCGGCTTTCATGCCAGCGGCCCGATGGTGCGCGCCTTTGCCGACAGCCTCGGCACACGGCACTGGCACCACGTGGAGAACTTCCACACCGACTGGTGCCTGTACCACGCGGCCGACAAGGCGGTGAAGACCTCCTACGCCGGCTCGCAGTGGAGCGATGCGGAGTTCGCCGGCCGCGTGGCGCAAGGCGCCGGGCAGCTCGCGCTGCTGGCACGGGCGCCGAAGGCGCTGCAGCCCGGCGCCTACCGCGCGTGGATGACGCCGGCCGCGATGTCCGAACTGCTGGGCACGCTGGGCTGGGGCGGCTTCGGGCTGAAGAGCCGGCGCACCGGCACCTCGTCGCTGATGCGCCTGGCGCACCGCGATGCGGTGCTGAGCCCGCAGTTCGAACTGGTCGAGCACACGGCGATGGGCAGCGCGCCGGGCTTCACCGCCGAGGGTTTCGGCCGGCCGGAGCGCGTGGGCCTGATCGAGCGCGGCGGCCACCGGCACGCTGAACAGCGCGCGCTCGGCGCGCGAATACGGCGTCGAGGCCAACGGCGCCAATGGGATGGAGATGCCGGAGTCGCTGTCGCTGCAGCCGGGGACCATCCGCGAGGCGGAGGCGATGAAGGCGCTCGGCACCGGCCTGTGGGTCAGCAATCTCTGGTATCTGAACTACTCAGATCGCCAGGCCTGCCGCATGACCGGCATGACCCGCTTCGCCTGCCTGTGGGTGGAGAACGGCGAGCCGGTCGCGCCGCTGGGCGTGATGCGCTTCGACGATTCATTCCTGCGCATGTTCGGCGAGGGTCTGGTGGGCCTCGGCGATCGTGCCGAGTTCATCCCGGACAGCGGCACCTACCAGGAGCGCCAGCTCGGCTCGCTGAGCACGCCCGGCGCGCTGATCGACGGCTGGCGGCTGACGCTGTGACGAGCGAGCGCACGGCCGCGCTGATGCAGCGCCTGGGCATCGCGCTGCCGGTGCTGCAGGCGCCGATGGCCGGCGTGCAGGATCACCGGCTGGCGGTGGCCGTCAGCGAAGCCGGCGGACTCGGTGCTCTACCGGCGGCGATGCTCACGCTCGAGGCGCTGCGCGGCGAACTGCAGGCGCTGCGCGCTGCGACCTCGCGGCCCTTCAACGTCAACTTCTTCTGCCACACGCCGCCCGCGCCCGATGCGCAGCGCGAAGCGGCGTGGCGGCAGGCGTTGGCGCCCTTCTATGCCGAAGCCGGCATCGATGCGGCCACGATTCCTGCCGGGCCGGGCCGCCAGCCCTTCAGCGCCGAGACCTGGGCCACCGTCGCGCCCTTCGCGCCGCCGGCGATCAGCTTCCACTTCGGCCTGCCCGCGCCGGAACTCCTGGCGCCGGTCAAGCGCAGCGGCGCCTTCGTGCTGGCCTCGGCCACCACCGTGGACGAGGCACACTGGCTCGAGGCGCATGGCGCCGATGCGGTGATCGCGCAAGGCCTGGAGGCCGGCGGGCACCGCGGACACTTCCTCGATCTCGAACCCGCCACTGCGCTCACGCGGCAGATGGGGACCTTCGCGCTGCTGCCGCAGGTGGTGGCTGCGGTGCGCGTGCCGGTGATCGCCGCGGGCGGCATCGCCGATGCGCAGGGCGTGGCGGCGGCGCTTTCGCTCGGTGCGGCCGCCGTGCAGGTCGGCACGGCCTATCTGCTGTGCCCGGAAGCGACGACCTCGCCGATGCACCGCGCCGCGCTCGCCAGCGAGGCCGCCCGCCACACGGCGCTGACGACACTGTTCAGCGGCCGCCCTGCGCGGGGCATCGTCAACCGCGTGATGCGCGAACTCGGGCCGATGAATGCCGTAGCGCCAGCCTTTCCGCTGGCCACCTCGGCGATCGCGCCCTTGCGCCAGTGGGCGGAACGCCGCGGCAGCGGCGACTTCTCGCCGCTGTGGGCGGGGCAGAACACGGGTGGGTGCCGGGCGATACCGGCGGGCGAGCTGACACGCTCGCTGGTCGGCCCGACCTAGCGGGCCGGCGCGTCCGAAGGACCGGCCACGTCCGGCTCGTCCGGCTCGAAGCGGTCGTCGGGCAGCTTGCTGCGCCGGCGCAGCACGAGGATCAGCACGATCACGCCGCCGATCAGCAGCGCGGCCGGGCCGTACCACAGCAGCGTGGTGGTCGATTTCACCGGCGGGCGATACAGCACGAAATCGCCGTAGCGCTGCGTCATGTAGTCGAGGATCTGCGCCTCGCTCTTGCCCTGGCGGAGCATGTCGCGCACGGCCGCGCAGATCCTGCGCCAGGTCGGCGTGCGAATCGGCGATGGTCTGGTTCTGGCAGACCGGGCAGCGCAGCTCGGCCGAGATGCGCATCACCTTCGCCTCGAGCACCGGGTCGTCGGAGGCCGGCGCGGCCTCCTTCGCACTTGCCGCCAGCGGCAACGCGAGGCACGCGGCCAGCAGCAACCGTCGCAGCAAGGTCACGGCGTTCACGACATCACGCATTGAGCTCTTTCAGCAGCGGGGTGATCTTCTTCTCCAGCACCTCGGGCGTCAGCGGGCCAATGTGCTTGAAGCGGATCGTGCCCTGCTTGTCGACGACGAAGGTCTCGGGCACGCCGTAGACGCCCCAGTCGATGCCGACGCGGCCGTCGCCATCGAACAGCGAAGCCTCGTAGGGGTTGCCGAGCTGCGTCAGGAAGGCCATGCCCGCGGGGCGCGTGTCCTTGTAGTTCAGGCCGTAGACCGGCGCGAGCTTGCGCCGCGCGAGTTCCATCACCAGCGGATGCTCTTCGCGGCAGGGCGCGCACCACGAGGCCCAGACGTTGAGCACCCAGACCTTGCCGAGCAGGTCGTCGCGCTTGAGCTTCTGGTCCGCTGCGTCGAGCTTCGTCAGCTCGAAGGCCGGTGCCGGCTTGCCGATGAGCGGCGAAGGAACCTCGCGCGGGTTGAGGTTCAGGCCCACGGCCAGGAAGCCCGCCAGCACGAGGAAGATCGCCAGCGGGATCAGGAACTTCAGCGACTTCAAGCCTTGGCTCCCACCGCCACCGTGGCAGCCGCCTCGCTCTTGACCTTGGCGCGGTAGCGGCGGTCGCTGGCCGCCAGCAGGCCACCGAGCGACATCAGCACGCAGCCGCCCCAGATCCACTGCACGAAGGGCTTCACATAGACGCGCACGATCCAGGCGCCGTTGCTGCCGGCCACCGGCTCGCCCAGCGAGATGTAGAGGTCACGCGTCAGCCCGGGGCGGATGTCGGCCTCGGTCATCGGGTTCTGCTGCACGCGGTAGACCCGCTTCTGCGGCTTCATGTCGAGGTAGTGCTGGCCATCGCGCGACACCGCGATCAGGCCCTCGGCGGCCACGTAGTTCGGCCCCTGCACCTCGCGCACGCCCTTGAAGGTGAAGGTGTAGCCGCGGATCTCGGTGCTGTCGCCGATGTCCATCTTGACGTCGCGCTCGACCTCGTGGCCCTTGACCATCGTGACGCCGATGATGAAGGCCGCCACACCCAGGTGCGCGATCATCATGCCGGCCATCGCGCGCGGGATCAGCTTCAGCCGCTCGACCGGGTTGCCGCGCGCACGCGCTCGAGCAGGTCGACCGCCACCGAGGCGATGATCCAGAAGGCCATCGCCGGGCCCAGCGTGGCCATGAAGCCGATCTCGCCGGTGGAAAGCTCCACGCCGATCGCCGCGGCGATCGCCACGCCCAGCGCCCAGCGCAGCCGCGTCCACAGATCGGGGATCGACGTTTCCTTCCAGCGTGCCAGCGGGCCCACGCCCATCAGGAACACCAGCGGCGCCATCAGCGGCACGAAGACCGTGTCGAAGTACGGCGGGCCGACGGAGATCTTGCCCAGGCCGAGCGCATCGAGCAGCAGCGGGTACAGCGTGCCCAGCAGCACGGCGCCGGTGGCGGCCACCAGCAGCACGTTGTTGAACAGCAGCATCGACTCCTTCGAGACGACCGCGAAGCGCGCGCCCAGACCCACGCTCGGCGCGCGCCGGGCATACAGCGCCAGCGACGAGCCGATCACGATGACCAGGAAGGCGAGGATGAACAGGCCGCGCGTCGGATCGGTGGCGAAGGCGTGCACCGAACTCAGCACGCCGGAGCGCACGAGGAAGGTGCCGAGCAGCGACAGCGAGAAGGCCATGATCGCCAGCAGCACCGTCCAGCTCTTGAAGCTGCCGCGCTTCTCGGTGACGGCCAGCGAGTGGATCAGCGCCGTGCCCACCAGCCAAGGCATGAACGACGCGTTCTCCACCGGATCCCAGAACCACCAGCCGCCCCAGCCAAGTTCGTAGTAGGCCCACCAGCTGCCCAGCGCGATGCCGATGGTCAGGAAGATCCAGGCGACCGTGGTCCAGGGGCGCGTCCAGCGCGCCCACTGCGTGTCGAGGTTGCCGCCGATCAGCGCCGCCACCGCGAAGGCGAAGGCCACCGAGAAGCCGACGTAGCCCATGTAGAGCATCGGCGGGTGGAACACCATGCCCGGGTCCTGCAGCAGCGGGTTCAGGTCACGGCCGTCCTGCGCCGCCGGGATCAGCCGGTCGAACGGGTTGGAAGTGCACAGCGTGAAGAGCAGGAAGCCCACGGCCACCAGGCCCATCACCGAGAGGATGCGCGCCAGCACCGGCATCGGCAGGTGGGCGCTGAATTTCGCCACGGCCAGCTGCCAGACGCACAGCATCATCAGCCACAGCAGCAGCGAGCCCTCATGGCCGCCCCACCGCCGCGAGGCGATAGGCCAGCGGCAGCGCGCTGTTGGAATTGCTCGCCACGTAGAGGACCGAGAAGTCGTCCTGCACGAAGGCGTAGGTCAGCGCTGCATAGGCCAGCGCGACGAAGACGAACTGCGCCACCGTCAGCGGCCGCGCCAGCGCCATCCAGTCGGCGCGGCCCTTCTGCGCGCCGACCAGCGGCATCACACCGAGCACCAGCGCGACGCCCAGCGCCAGCCAGAGGGCGAAATGCCCGAGTTCCGGAATCATTTGCCGCTCCCTGCACCACCGACTTGCCGACCTTCTCGTTGACCTGCTGGCCATGCTTGAGCGCCTCGGCGGCTTCGGGCGGCATGTAGTTTTCGTCGTGCTTGGCCAGCACCTCGCGGGCGACGAACACACCGTCACGAAGTTGTCCCTGCGCGACCACGCCCTTGCCTTCCTTGAACAGGTCGGGAAGGATGCCTTCGTACTGCACCGGCACCGTGTGGCCGGTGTCGGTGACGACGAAGTTCACCTTGACGCCATCGC
This sequence comes from Piscinibacter aquaticus, assembly GCA_007994965.1. Classification (GTDB taxonomy): domain Bacteria; phylum Pseudomonadota; class Gammaproteobacteria; order Burkholderiales; family Burkholderiaceae_C; genus Piscinibacter; species Piscinibacter aquaticus. Next base: position 2,159,109 of record VOPW01000001.1, read on the forward strand.
GCTTGACGCTGCCTTCCTGCACCAGGCCGCCGACGCGGAAGGTGCGGTTCGAGGGCGCTTCCTTGGCCGCGATTTGTGTCGGCGAGTAGAAGAACACCAGGTTGCTCTGGAAGGCATTGAGCACCAGCGCGGCGATGGCGCCGACGGCGACGACGACGCCTCCGGCGATGGCCGGGCGCTTGTGGCGGGGTTTCATCTCAGGACTCCTCAGTCATACGTGCGGCATCGAGCCGGGCGCGAGCATGCCTGCGCGCGGCCAGGATGGGCTCCAAGACCATCAGCACGGCGCAGGCAATGTACGAGCCCCAGACATAGAGCCCGTAACCACCCATCTCGAAGAATGCGCTGGCACTGCCCCAGTTCATGCGCCGGCCCCCTGCTTACGAACCATCTCGGACACCCATTCCGTGTGCTGCTCGCGCTCGACGATGATGGCCCGCGTGCGCATGAACACCACCGCGAAGGCATAGGCCCAGCAGGCGAAGGTCATCAGCAGCATGCCCGTCAGCATCGTCTCGGCCATCTTCGGCGCGGCGGTCATGCTGATCGTCGCGCCCTGGTGCAGCGTGTTCCACCACTTCACCGAGAAATAGATGATCGGCACGTTGACGGCGCCGACCACGGCGAGCAGCGCGCCACTTTGGTCGGCGCGACGGGTGTCGTCGATCGCGTTGACCAGGGCCATGTAGCCCAGATACAGAAAGAGCAGGATGAGTTCCGAGGTCAGGCGTGCATCCCACACCCACCGGGTGCCCCAGGTCGGCTTGCCCCAGAAGGCGCCGGTCCACAGGGCCAGGAAGGTGAACATCGCGCCGGTGGGGGCGATGGCGCGCGCCACCATCGAGGCCAGCCGAGCGTTGAACGCCCAGCCGATGGCCGCCCAGAAGGCCATCACGGTACAGCAGCATGGACATCCAGGCCGCGGGCACGTGGATGTAGATCACCCGGTAGGCCTCGCCCTGGGTGGCGTCGGTCGGCGCAACGAAGAAGCCGACATACAGGCCGGCGACCGTCAGCGCGATGCAGGCCGCCCACAGCCAGGGGATCAGCTTGCCGGTCAGCCAGTAGAAGCGCGGCGGCGAGGCGAAGGTGAAGAGGGTCAGGCGCCCGTTCATCAGGCAGTCACTCCGTGGCAATGCGCAGGGCCGCGCCGGTCGCCCAGGGGCGAGCAGCCCCGAGCCGATCAGCAGTGCGCCGAGCAGGGAAAAATGGCCGCGTGTCGAGATGCCGGCTTCGGCGGCCGACACCGCGCCGGCGCCGAAGATCAGCGCCGGAATGCACAGCGGCAGGATGATCAGGATCAGCAGCACCGCGCCGCTGCGCAGGCCGAGCGTCAGCGCCGCGCCCAGCCCGCCGAGCAGGCTGAGGATGGGCGTGCCCAGCAGCAGCGACAGCGCCAGCGTGATATTGGCCGGCGCCGACAGATCGAACAGGATGCCGAACAGCGGCGCGGCCAGCACCAGCGGCGCGCCGGTGACGATCCAGTGCGCCAGTGCCTTGGCCGCAGCCACCAGCCACAGCGATTCGCCGGACAGCAGCATCTGCTCGAGCGTGCCGTCGGCGTGGTCGATGCCGTAGACCTGCGTCAGCGAGAGCATCGCGGCCAGCAGCGCGCAGACCCACACCACGCCCGGGGCGATCTGGCGCAGCGTCTGCGGCTCCGGGCCGACGCCGAGCGGAAAGAGGCTCACCGCCACGAGGAAGAAGGCGATGGGCAGCAAGGCCTCGACGCGCCGGCGCGCCGCCAGCCGCAGGTCCCGCGCGACGATGGTGGCGAAGACCGAACTCATTGCACGCGGTAACCATCGAGTTGCAGCACCGTCGGCGCGGGCTCGTGCAGCGTCAGGTCGATGTGGCTGGTGAGCACGGCCGAGCCGCCGCGCGCGGCGTGGGCCGACAAGGCTGCATCGAGCATGCCGGTGCCTTCGGCGTCCAGCGCGTCATAGGGTTCGTCGAGGATCCAGACCGGCGCCGCGGCATCGAGCTGCAGCCGCGCCAGCGCGACGCGGCGGCGCTGCCCCTGCGACAGCGTGCGCACGGCGGCATGGCGGCGGCTGAACAGGCCGACTCGCTTGAGCGCCTCGCCGCACTCCGCCTCCGAGCCGGCGTGGCCGTGCAGCCGGGCGAGAAACTGCAGCGATTCGAGCACCGAGAGGTCGTCCTTCAGCGCATTGGCATGCGCCGGGTAGCACAGCGAGCGGTGCCAGCCGGCGCCGGCCTCCCGCAGCGGCACCCCGCCCCAGGTGACATCCCCTTCGGCCGGCGTCGACAGGCCCGCCAGCAGACGCAGCAGGCTGGTCTTGCCGCTGCCGTTGGGGCCACGCAGCCAGACGATCTGGCCGGGCTTCAGCTCGAAATCCAGGCCCTTGAAGAGGAGTCGGTCACCCCGCCGACAGGCGAGTCGGCTGGCCGCGAGCGCGGGGCGGTTGGAGGACACGAATTCGGGCGGTGGCGTCGGAAGAGGCCCGAATCATGCCGTAATCCCCAACCCCCTCATTTGTTTCAGCTTAAGAAAGATCAAGACTACAAAGTCTCACATCCGATCCGCCGGCGCCGGCATCAGGCCGCCGCCCGCCGGCGCCGCGGCCGGCCTCGGTGCCCGCACGAGGTAGCTCCACAGCACCGGCACCACCACCAGCGTCAACAGCGTCGAGGTGATCACGCCGCCGATGATCGCGCGGCCCATCGGCGCCTGCAGTTCGCCGCCGTCGTTGAAGGCCAGCGCCAGGGGCAGCATGCCGAAGACCATCGCCGCAGTGGTCATGATGATCGGCCGCATGCGGATCAGGCCGGCCTGCAGCAGCGCTTCGGGCACCGAGGCGCCCTCCTTCAGCGCCCGGTTGGCAAAGTCGACCAGCAGGATCGCATTCTTGGTGACCGGCCCATCAGCATGATCAGGCCGATCATCGAGAACACGTTGAGCGTGCTGCGCCAGGCCAGCAACGCCAGCATCACGCCGATCAGCGACAGCGGCAGCGAGGCCATGATCGCCACCGGCTGCAGGAAGCTGCCGAACTGGCTGGCCAGCACGATGTAGATGAAGATCACCGCCAGCGCCATCGCGCCGAGCATCGCGGCGAAGGCGTCCTGCTGCTCCTTGGTGGCGCCGCCGACGTCGAAGCGCAGACCCGGCGGCAGCGAGGTTTCCTTGACCAGCTTCTGCACGTCGGCACCGACGTCGCCGGCCGGGCGGCCCTGCACGCCGGCGAAGATGGCCTCGCGGCGCTGCAGGTCCTGGCGGCGGATCACCTCCGGGTTGGTCACCGGCTCGATCGTCGCCACCGACGCCAGCGCGATCGGCGTGCCGTCCTTCGCGAAGGCCACCGGCAGCTCGCCCATCTGCGCCACGCGCTGGCGCTGCGCTTGCGGCAGGCGCAGCAGCACCTCGATCTGCTCGCCGTCGGGCGTGCTCCAGTAGGTGCCGACCTCGCCGTTGACGTAGGCGCGCAGGCTGGCCGCCAGTTGCGGCGCCGTCAGCCCGAGCTCGCGCACCGCGCCGGGCTTCAGCCGCACCGCGTAGGCCGGGATGCCCGGCTTGACCGACAGCTCCACGTCGGTGATGCCGGGAATGGCCTTCATCTTCTCGGCAAACTCGGTGGCGGCACGGGCCAGCGCCTGGGCATCGTTGCCGAGGACCGTCACGAGGATCGGCCGGTCGAATCCACCGAGACCTCGATGCCCGGAATGCGGGCGATCTCGGCGCGGATCGCGTCTTCCACCTGCTTCTGCGTGCGCTCGCGCTTCGCGCGCTCGACCAGGCCGATGTTGAGCACTGCGGGTTGCGGCCGACCTGCAGCCCGGTGCCCTGCCCGCCGACGTTGGTGGAGACCGTGGCGACCTCCGGGAACGAGGCGACAATCGCTTCCACTGGCGGCGCACCTTCTCGTCGCTGCGCTGCAGGCTGGAGCCCACCGTCATGCGGATCGCCAGCTGAGTGAAGCCCTGGTCGGTCTGCGGCACGAATTCGCTGCCGACCAGCGGCGCCAGCGCAAGCGCGCCGACGAAGCTGGCCGCGCCGACCGCCAGCACGATCGCGCGGTTGCGCTTCGGGCGCACGAACACCCAGCGGATCAGGCGCTCGTAGGCGACGTGCAGCACGTCCATGTGCCGTGGTCGACGCCGCGGATCAGTGCCGCCACGCCCGGAATGCGCCGCGCCGAGGCGGTGGGCGGGTCGGGCCAGCGGCTGGAGAGCATCGGGTCGAGCGTGAAGCTGACGAACAGCGACACCAGCACCGCCACCGTCACCGTGATGCCGAACGGATGGAAGAACTTGCCGACGATGCCGCCCATGAAGGCCACCGGCACGAACACCGCGCAGATCGCGAAGGTGGTGGCCATCACCGCCAGGCCGATCTCCTCGGTGCCGTCGCGCGCGGCGGCGAAGTGGTCCTTGCCGAGGTGCACGTGGCGCACGATGTTCTCGCGCACCACGATCGCATCGTCGATCAGCAAGCCGATGCACAGCGACAGCGCCATCATCGTCATGAAGTTCAGCGTGAAGCCGAAGGCCTGCACGGCGATGAAGCTGGCGATCACGGCGATCGGCAGCGTCAGCCCGGTGATCACCGTGCTGCGCCAGGAGTGCAGGAAGAGAAAGACGATCGCCACCGTCAGCAGCGCGCCTTCGACCAGCGTGTGCTGCAGGCCCTTGAGCGAGCCCTTGACGAAGTCGCTGTTGGCCACCACCAGCAGCAGTTCCACGTCGGCCGGCAGCGCCTTGCGCAGTTGCTCCATCGCCGCCTTCACCGCTTCGCCAGTGGCCACGGTGTTGGCATCCTGCTGCTTGAAGACGTTGAAGTTGACCGCCGGGCGGCCGTTGACGCGCGCGATCGACTCCGGCTCGCGCTCGCGCTCGACCACCGTGCCGAGGTCGCCCAGCCGCAGCGGCAGGCCGCTGCGCTGCGCGACGACCATGTCGGCAAACTGGCGCGGATCGGCCACGCGGCCCTCGACGCGCAGGATGGCGTCCTGCGTCGCATCCGACAGCAGGCCCACCGGCTGGTCGGCATGCGCATCGCGCAGCCCGGTGGCCACCTGCGCGGGCGTGATCGCATAGGCGCGCAGGCGATCGGGGTCGAGGTCGATGCGCACCTCGCGCCGCGCCAGTCCGTTCACCTCCACCTGCGCCACGCCCTCGACACGCTGCAGCCGCCGCGCCACCGTCTGCTCGGCGAGGATGGACAGTTCGCGCGGGCTGCGCGAGGCCGACATCAGCGCCGCCACCACCACCGGGCTGCTGTTGTCGTTGTTGAAGCGCGCCACGGTGGGCGGCTTGGCATCCTTCGGGAAGACGCCCTGCACGACGGCGATGCGGTCGCGCACGTCCTGCATCGCGCGGGCCATGTCGGCATCGAGCGTGAACTCGACGCTGGTCTGGCTGCGGCCCTCGAAGCTGCGCGAGGTGATGCGCTTGACGCCGGCGATGCTGTTCAGGCCCTCTTCCACCGGCTTGGTGACCTCGCGCTCCACCGCCTCCGGCGAGGCGCCGGGATAGGCAACGTCGATGAAGGCCACCGGCGGCGTCACGTCGGGCAGTTGCTCGACGCCCAGGCGCGCATAGGAGAACAGACCGAGCACGCACAGGGCGACCATCACCATGGTCGCGAACACCGGGTTCGCGATCGAGACGCGGGTGATCCACATGGCCCGCTCCTCAGCGCAGCGGCGCGGCGGACGCGGCCGAGGCCGCCGACGCCACTGCCGAGCCGCCACCTTCGGCCACCTTGGCGGCGGCCCTCGCGCAGGCCGTCGAAGCGGGCCGCCAGCACCTGGGCGTCGGGCGTCAGGCCGCCGACGATCTCGACGCGGCCCTGCGCCTCGTCGCGCCGGCCGAGCGTGACCGAGCGGCGCGCCAGCGCGCCGGCTTCGATCACCCACACCTGCGCCTGCCCCGCGCTGCCGCCCACGGCGGCCAGCGGCAGCGTCAGCCGCGGCGTGGCATCGGGCAACACCAGGCTGGCCACCGCGAACTGGCCGGCCCGCAAGCGCTCCTGCGGGTTGGCGACCACGACGGTCACGCCGATGGCACGCGTGCCGGGCTCGGCGGCCGGCGCGATGCGGTCAATCCGGCCGGGCACCGGGGCGTCCAGGCCCTCGACGCGCAGTTGAACGGCCTGCCCTGGCGACAGCAGCGCCACCTCGTGCGTGCCAACGCTGCCGGCGAGTTCCAGCACCGAGAGATCGACCAGCGTCAGCACCGGCTGCTCGACGGCGAGTTTCTCGCCGGGCAGCGCTTCGGCGCTTGGCGACCAGGCCGCCGATCGGCGCGACCAGCGCGCCGTCACGCAGCGCGAGCTTCGCGGTGCCGAGCTGCGCCTGGGCCGCCTCGAGTCCGGCGCGTGCCGCGTCGAGCGCCGCCCGCGAGGCATCGAGCGCATTCGGCGAGATGAACTGCTGATCGGCCAGGCGCTGGTTGCTGGCATGCACGCGTTCGGCTTGCAGGAACTGGGCACGGGCGGATTCGACCGTGGCGGCCCGCTCGGCGACGCGGCTGCCGACGTCGGACAGATCGATGCGGCCGAGCACGGCCGGCGCGCACGCGGCTGCCCTCGCCAACCGCCAGCTCCAGCAGCGTGCCGGCCGTCTTGGCGCGCAGCACCGCACTGCGCGGCGCCACCAGCGCCCCGGAGAACTCCAGCCTGAGCGGCATCCCCGCCATTTGCGGGCGCACCACCTCTCGGGCGGCGAATTCCAGCGCCGGCTCCGGCGGCTTGCTCTTCTCGGCGTCGCCTGCCTTGCCACCGACCTTGGCGACGCCCACCCCGGCCGCCACCACCAGCAACACCGCACCGCCCAGCCACCACGCTCGTCGCATCGCCTCTCCTCCTGGTCCGCTCTCGTGAAGCGGGCGCCAGTGTAGGGATGCACCAGGGAATCACCATCCCCCGTGCGACAGGCTGCGGCGCGCGGGCGACGAACTGCGCCGCCGCCCGACGAAATGTGCGGTTTGGCGGTCAGGCCGGCAGTCGGAAGCGCGAGACTTCTTCGGCCAGCTTGAGGGCCTGTTCCTTCAGCGACGTGGCGGCGGCCGCGGTCTGCTCGACCAGCGCGGCGTTCTGCTGCGTCATCCCGTCCAGATCCTGCACGGCCTGGGTGGTCTGGCCGACGCCGGTGGCCTGCTCGTTGGCGCCGTTGGCGATGTCGGCCAGCAGCTTGTTGACCTCGTGTGCGCTGTGCACGATCTGGCCGATGGTGTCGCCGGCGTTGCGCACGATCTTCGCGCCATGGTCCACCTGCTCGACGCTGGCGGTGATCAGGCCCTTGATCTCGCGCGCGGCCGCGGCCGAGCGCTGTGCCAGGGCGCGAACCTCAGAGGCCACCACCGCGAAACCGCGCCCGGCCTCGCCGGCGCGCGCGGCTTCCACGGCGGCGTTCAGTGCCAGGATATTGGTCTGGAACGCGATGCCGTCGATCACGCCGATGATGTCGCCGATCTTGCTCGACGAGGCGTGGATGCCCTGCATCGTCTCCACCATCGTGCCGATGATGTCGCCGCCGCGCTCGGCCCGCTGGGCATTGCTGCGCGCGATGCCGGCGGCTTCCTGGGCCTGGTCGGAGGTGGCCTTCACCGTCGACGAGATCTCGTCCATCGCCGCGGCCGATTGCTGCAGGCTGGCGGCCGCCTGCTCGGTACGGGCGGACAGATCCATCGCGCCGTCGGAAATCTCGGCGGTGGAGTGAACGATGTTGTCCGAGGCGCCTCGCACCTTGTCGACGATGCCGCGCAGCGAGTGCTGCATGTCGGCCAGCGAACCCATCAGGCGAGCCGCCTCGTCCCGGCCCCAGGGGCGCGGGCTGGTGGTCAGGTCACCGGCCGTCATCGCCTCGAGGTGCTTCTGCACCTCGCGCAGGCCGCCGTGGGTGACGAGGTAAAAGGAGTAGAAGAGATAGACCGCCGTGACCAGCGACAGAAGCACGACGGCACCGACCCAGGCGCGCTGCGTCTCCATGGCCGAGCGACGGGCCTCGAGCAGGCGATCGAGCTTGTCGAGCGATTTCAGTTGCACGTCGCGCAGTCCGTCGATCACCACGCTCGCGGCAGCCAGCTTCGCGTCCTCGGCCGTCAGGCTGGTGGCGAGCTCGTGGAAGGCGTGCAGCGCATGGCGCACCGGCTCGTCGCCCAGCTCCGACTTGAACTCGGGCCGCAGTGAATAGACCTTGGGCATCGCGGCGGCCCAGCGGTCGTCGCCGAAGTCGCTGAGCGCTTCGGCGCGCGTCATCTCATGCACGAGTGCCTGCGACGCCGTCACACCGCGGGCGACGGCCCGGGCAGCGTCGTTCAGCTTCGCCGTGGCCTCGATCATCGCGGGTAGCGTCGCGGTGACACTGTCCATCAGGTAGTAGGAATCGAGGTCGGGGTCCAGCGTGAGGTTCGAGCCGTCGGCCGCCTGGGTGAGCAGGGCAATCGCGGCCTCGACACGCGCCGTGTAGGCCTCGTGGGTCTTGAGCCAGTCGCCGGCGGCAACGGCCGGCGATACGGTCTTCAGCGCCGTCAACAGCTTGTCGGTGCCCAGTTCCACACCGAGGCGCGCGTCGAGCTGCTCGAGCTTGCGCAACTGTGCGTCGTAGGCTTCGTTCGCGGCCCCCAGTGCCGACGCATCCTCCCCTTGCTCTGCGCCGCCGCCGCCAGCTCGCGCTGGCGCTGGGCATGCGTGATCAGCGGCAGCACCTCGCGGGCGTACTCGGCGCCGCGCAGCTCTTTCGCGGTGAACTCGATCGCCGCGGCCCTGTCGCCGAAATAGTTCCAGCCCAGCACCACCAGCGGCACGACCAGCACCGCCAGGATGATCGCGGCCTTGGCCCGGAACTGAATGCGACGGAACAGCTTGACGCCCGGCGCCCAGGCGCCGTGGTGGCGGAAGAATTCGATCAGGCCGCTGGTGCCGCCGGCCGCAACCGGCCGCGAGGCAGACGAAGACATGCTCATGGGTTCCTCGGTGAGGTGTGGCCCACGACTGTCACTGCCAAAGGAGTCTGATCACTTCTTCGCGGGCCACCCCATTTTCGGCAGCCTGACCCGCGGGCTTGAGCGGATTTGCGCGGCCTTCCCCGCCCAGTTCCAGCGAACCGCGTCGCGCTCCGTGACGGATCAGACGATCCGGCCGGCGATGGCCGGCAGCGAAGGGCTCACGTCGCCGCACTGCGCCCGATGCCGCAAGGCGTGATCCATCAGCACCAGCGCCAGCATTGCCTCGGCGATCGGCGTGGCGCGGATGCCGACGCAGGGATCGTGGCGGCCGAAGGTCTCCACGGTCGCCGGCTGGCCGTTCAGGTCGATCGAGCGCTTCGGGCTGCGGATCGAGCTGGTCGGCTTGATCGCGATGCTGACGGTGATGTCCTGCCCGGTGGAGATGCCGCCCAACACGCCGCCGGCGTTGTTGCTGGCGAAGCCCTGCGGCGTGAGCTCGTCGCCGTGCACCGTGCCGCGCTGCGCCACGCTGGCGAAGCCGGCACCGATCTCCACACCCTTGACCGCATTGATGCCCATCATCGCGTAGGCGATGTCGGCATCGAGCTTGTCGAACAGCGGCTCGCCCAGGCCCACCGGCACGTTGCGCGCGGCCACCGCGATGCGCGCGCCACAGCTGTCGCCGGCCTTGCGCAGCTCGTCCATGTAAGCCTCGAGGCGCGGGATGTCGCTGGCGTTGGCGGCGAAGAACGGGTTGTTCGGAATGTGCGCTTCGCCTTCGAAGGGAATGTCGATCTCGCCGAGCTGCGTCATGTGGCCGACGAAGCTGGTGCCGAACTGCTCCTTCAGCCACTTGCGCGCCACCGCGCCGGCGCCCACCATGGGCGCAGTCAACCGCGCCGACGAACGGCCGCCGCCGCGCGGATCGCGCAGCCCGTACTTCTGGAAGTAGGTGTAGTCGGCGTGGCCCGGGCGGAAGGTCTGGACGATGTTGCCGTAGTCCTTGCTGCGCTGGTCGGTGTTGCGGATCAAGAGGCAGATCGGCGTGCCGGTGGTCTTGCCTTCGTACACGCCGGAGAGGATCTCCACCGCATCGGGCTCGTTGCGCTGCGTGACGTGGCGGCTGGTACCAGGCCGGCGGCGGTCGAGCTCGGGCTGGATGTCGGCCTCGGAGAGCGCCATGCCGGGCGGGCAGCCGTCGATCACGCAGCCGATGGCCGGCCCGTGCGATTCGCCGAAGTTGGTGACGCGGAAGAGTTCGCCGAAGGTGCTGCCTGCCATCCGGCGATTCTAGGTGGCCCGCAGGCCGCGATCAGTTGGCAGCGGGCTGCGCGGGCGCCTCGTCGACCGGCCAGTCGCGGATGTAGGCCTTGAGCATGCGGTTCTCGAAATCCTGGCTCTCGACCACTGCCTTGGCCACGTCGTAGAACGAGATCACGCCCATCAGCGTGCGCTGGTCCATCACCGGCATGTAGCGCGCGTGGCGGTCGAGCATCATGCGGCGCACTTCGTCGATCTCGGTCTCGGGCGTGCAGGTCAGCGGGTGGTCGTCCATCACGCTGCGCACGGTGCTGTTGCCGACCGTGCCGCCATTGCGCACCACCGACAGGATCACCTCGCGGAAGGTGAGCATGCCCACCAGATCGCCGTGATCCATCACGACCAGCGAGCCGATGTCGTTGTCGGCCATGGTCTTCAGGCCCAACGCGAGCGCCTCCGACGGGCTGACGGTGAACAGGGTTCCCCCTTGACGCGCAGGATGTCGCTGACCTTCATGGATCGTCTCCTCGTCGCAAGTCGCGACCCAATATAGCCCACAATCCCGCGACACGACACCCCAGAGCACCCCGGAGGAGACCCCATGCCCGGCGCCTCGGACCCAGGCTTCGACACCCTCGCGCTGCATGCCGGCGCTGCGCCCGATCCGGCCACCGGCGCGCGCGCCGTGCCCATCCACCTGAGCACCTCCTTCGTCTTCGAGTCGAGCGAGCAGGCGGCCTCGCTGTTCAACCTCGAGCGCTCGGGCCATGTCTACAGCCGCATCTCCAACCCCACGAATGCGGTGCTCGAGGAGCGCGTGGCGGCCCTCGAAGGTGGTGTCGGTGCCATCGCCACCGCCAGTGGCCGAGGCCGCACTGCACTGGCGATCGCGACGCTGGCCGGCGCGGGCTCGCACATCGTCGCGTCGAGCGCGCTGTATGGCGGCTCGCACAACCTGCTGCACTACACGCTGTCTCGCTTCGGCATCGAGACGACATTCGTCAAGCCGGGCGACATCGACGGCTGGCGTGCGGCGATCCGCCCGAGCACGAAGCTGCTGTTCGGCGAGACGCTCGGCAACCCCGGCCTCGACGTGCTCGACATCCCCACCGTCTCGGCCATCGCCCACGAGCACGGCCTGCCGCTGCTGGTGGATTCCACCTTCACGACGCCGTGGCTGATGAAGCCCTTCGACCACGGCGCCGATCTCATCTTCCATTCGGCCACGAAGTTTCTCTCCGGCCACGGCACGGTGATCGGCGGAGTCTTGGTGGACTCCGGCATGTTCGACTGGGACGCGTCCGGTCGCTTCCCCGAACTGACGAAGCCCTACGACGGCTTCCACGGCATGGTGTTCAGCGAGGAGAGCACCGTCGGCGCCTTCCTGCTGCGTGCGCGGCGCGAAGGCCTGCGTGACTTCGGCGCCTGCATGAGCCCCCACACCGCCCGGCTGATCCTGCAGGGCATCGAGACACTGCCGCTGCGCATGGCGCGGCACGTGGAGAACACGCGCAAGGTGGTGGCCTTTCTCGCCGCGCACCCGATGGTGGCCTCGGTCGGCTACCCCGGACTCGAAGACCACCCGAACCACGCGCTGGCGAAGAAGCTGCTGCCGCGCGGCTGCGGCTCGGTGTTCAGCTTCGACCTCAAGGGCAGCCGCGCCCAGGGGCGCAGCTTCATCGAGTCGCTGAAGCTGTTCTCCCACGGGCCAACGTCGGCGACTGCCGTTCGCTGGTGATCCACCCGGCCTCGACCACGCACTTCCGCATGGACGATGCCGCGCTGGCCCGCGCCGGCATCGGCCCGGGCACGATTCGCCTGTCGATCGGCCTCGAAGAGGCCGACGACCTGATCGACGATCTCAAGCGCGCTGAAGGCGGCAGAGAAGGCGGGGGCCTGATGGAACTCATCGTGCAAGGCCGCAAGGCCTACGCCTACACCGGCGGCAAACCCTTCGATGCCAGCCTGCCCTGCGTGATCTTCCTCCACGGCGCGATGAACGACCACAGCGTGTGGAACCTGCTCGCGCGCTGGTTCGCGCACCATGGCCATGCGGTGCTGGCGGTCGACCAACCCGCCCACGGCCGCAGCGAAGGCCCGGCGGCCGCCTCGGTCGAGTCGCTCGCCGACTGGGCGCTGGCCTTGCTCGACGCGGCAGGCGTGCAGCGCGCCGCGGTGGTGGGCCACAGCATGGGCACGCTGATCGGGCTGGAGATGGCTGCCCGCGCGCCGGATCGCATCACGCAGCTGGCGATGATCGGCACGGCCTACCCGATGAAGGTGTCGGATGCGCTGCTGGGCACGGCGCGCGAGCAGCCGCTGCGCGCCATCGACCTGGTGAACAGCCTTTCGCACGCAAGCATCGCCACCAAGCCGTCGTTCCCTGGCCCGGGCATGTGGGTGCATGGCGGCGCCCGCGCGCTGATGCGCCGCGTGCTCGCCGGCGGCAGCGGGCTGGAAGGACGCAACCTCTTCGAGCACGACTTCCGCCTGTGCGACGCCTACGCCAACGGCTTGCAGGCGGCGGCTGAGGTGCGCTGCCCCGTGACGCTCGTCCTGGGTGCGCGCGATCAGATGACGTCACCGAAAGCCACACGCGAACTGGCCACCGCGCTGCGCGCCCAAATCCTCACGCTGCCCGCCGGGCATTCCCTGATGACCGAGGTTCCGGACGGCGTGTTGAATGCGGTCCGTCAGGCGCTCGCCCGAGCGCAGGAGCCCGCATGACCTCCGCTTCCGCCGACCCGAAGGCGTTCAAGACCTTCGCCGAGTTCTACCCCTTCTACCTCAGCGAACACAGCAACCGCACCTGTCGCCGCCTGCACTTCGCCGGCTCGACGCTGGCGCTGGCCTGCTGGCCATGCTGGTCGCCACCGGCCGGCCGCAGTACCTGCTCTACGGCCTGCTGTGCGGCTACGGCTTCGCGTGGATCGGCCACTTCGGCTTCGAGAAGAACAAGCCCGCGTCATTCAAGCGCCCGTTGTTCAGCTTCATGGGCGACTGGGTGATGTACAAGGACATCTGGACCGGCCGCATCGCGTTCTGAGCATGAGCGATCATCCCAGCGACGACCCATCCGCTCGCACGATCGAGCGGCTGGTCAACGTCGTCGCGCTGCCCATCGGCCGCTGGGATCGTGATGCGCGCACGGTGTTCTGCAACCCGCCCTACCTGCTGTGGTCGGGCCGCGCGCGCGATGACCTGATCGGCCGCACACTGGCCGAGCTCTATGGCGAGGACGCCTGGGAGCGTGCCCGCCCGGCCTTCGAGCGCGCCTTCCGCGGCGCCACCACCAGCTACGAGCGGCTGCTGAAGCACGGCACGCTCGCGGGGCGCTGGGCGCGGGTGCAGGTGTTTCCCGATGCCGATGCGGCCGGCGAGGTGCACTCGGTCTTCACCATCGCCACCGACATCCACGAAGACGTCACCGCGCGCGAGGCGCTGATCGCCGCGCGTGTGCGGCTCGACCGCTTCACCGAGAACATCCCCTACCCGCTCACCTACGTCGACGCCGAGTTCGTGCTGCGCTTCGTCAACAAGGCCTACTGCGACATGGCCGGCAAGCCCGCCGACCAGCTGCTCGGCCGCCACATCGGCGCGGTGCGGGGACAGAAGCGCTGGGCCGAGCACGAGCCCCACTTCCGCCGCGCGCTCGAGGGCAAGACGGTGCAGTACACGCGCCTGGTCGACGGCCTGGCCAACAACCCCGATGGCGGGCCGCGCTGGCTGCGCACCAGCTACGTGCCCGATTTCGACGAGCGCGGCGGTGGTCGGCCTCTACACCGTGACGATCGACGTGCACGACCTCACGGTGGCGCAGGAGCAGTTGCGACGCAGCGTCGAGCACGACATGCTGACCGACGTGCTCAGCCGCCGCACCATGATGGACCGCATCGAGGCGGCGATGGTCACCGCGATCCACGAGCCGGTGGCCCTGTTCTTCGTCGATCTCGACGGTTTCAAGGCCGTCAACGACCGCCTCGGCCACCGCGAGGGCGATGCGCTGCTGGTCAAGGTGGCGCAGGCCCTGAAGAAGAGCGTGCGCGCCGACGATGCCGTCGGCCGCTTCGGCGGCGACGAGTTTCTCGCGCTGGCCTCGGTGCGCAATGCCATCGGCGCGCAGACGCTGGCGACACACATGCTCGAGGCGATCCGTGAGGTCAGCGCCGGCGTGGGCGGCGGCGTCAGCGCCAGCATCGGCTATGCGCTGGCGCCGGCCGATGCGCAGCATCCGCTGAAGCTGCTGCAGGCGGCCGACGACGCGATGTATGCCGCCAAGCGGCTCGGCAAGAACCGCGTGCACCACGCGGCCTCGCGCACCGAGCTCAGGAGCGCAGCAACTCCGCCAGCGTGAGCCGCTCGAAGCCGGCGCGCTCGGTGAAGGCGCGCAAGGCCAGCGTCGGTTCGATGAGCATCTGCGCAATCAGCGGTTGCGCCGGCGTTTGCGCCGGATCGGCCAGCAGCACGAAGCGGGCGGCGCCGCTCTCGTCGAGCCGGCCCAGCCAGTCCATCTCGACCAGCGCATCGACGATCGGCTCGGCCTGCAGCGGATCGACGCGCAGCGACTGGGAGAGCTCCGTGAGGCTCAGGCCGCGGGCTTCGCCGCGGCGCGCCCGGTCGAGTTCCGTCAGCAGCGCCACCGCCAGTCCGAAGCGCGAGCCCGGCCGCTCGGGCCAGCGCGCCACGCGCATCTGCAGGCTCGGCGCATAGGCGGCGATCACCGCGCCAAGCAGCACGATCACCCAGCCGAGGTAGATCCATACCAGCAGGATCGGCACCGTGGCGAAGGCACCGTAGACCACGGCGAAGGTCGGCACCTGCGTGATGTACCAGGCCAGCGCCTTCTTCGCGACCTCGAAACCAACCGAGACGAAGACGCCGCCGGCGATCGCGTGGCGCCAGCGCACGTGGGTGTTGGGCACGTAGTGGAACAGCGCCGCCATGCCGGCGGCGAGCAGCAGGAACTCGATCGTGTTGAGCAGCAGGCTGACACCGCCCGGCAGATCGGAGACGATGCCGCGCGAGGCCGAGATCACGTAGGACGTCAGGCTCAGGCTGACGCCGAGCACCAGCGGCCCGAGGGTCGCGGCCGCCCAGTAGACGAGCACGCGCTGGGCGATCGGCCGCGGCGTGCGCACGCGCCAGATGGCGTTGAGGGTGCGGTCGATGGTGAGCATCAGCGCCAGCGCCGCGAGAACGAGGAACACCAGGCCCACCGTCCCGAGACGGTTGGCCTTGGCGGCAAACTGTGTCAGCGCCACCATCACCGGCTTGGCGATGTTGTCGGGCACCAAGCTCTGCAGGAAGTATTTCTGCAGCGACTCCTGGAACGACGCGAACATCGGGAAGGCCGAGAAGATCGCCAGCGTGACGGTGACCAGCGGCACCAGCGAAATCAGCGTCGTGAAGGTCAGGCTGCCGGCGGTCAGGCCCAGGCGGTCTTCGCGGAAGCGCATGCGCAGCGTGCGCAGCGTCTCCAGCCAGGGCCAGTGCTGCAGCGTCTCGAGCAGCAGCGCGATGCGCTCGCGCCAGCTCTCTTCGAAGCGGGCCCGCAGGTGAGAGGGAAGATTCATTGCTGGCATGATAGCCAGCGATGCAGCACGTCCTTTCGCCCGCCGTGGCCTGGTCGCAGCGCGTGGCGGTGGCCAGCCTGCTCGGCCTGATCGTCCTCGGCCTCCTCTGGGAACTCCAGCTCGCGCCCACCGGCAGCGGCATGCTCGCGCTCAAGGTGCTGCCGCTGACCTTCGCGGTGGCCGGGCTGCTCAAGCGGCGCATGTACACCTACCGCTGGGTGGCGCTGCTGGTGTGGCTCTACTTCATCGAGGGCGTGGTGCGCGCGACCAGCGACACCGGGCTGTCGGCGCGCCCGGCGCTGATCGAGGTGGTGCTGACCATCGTGCTGTTCGCCGCCTGCGCGTTCCATGTGCGCTGGCGGCTGCGCGCTGCAGCAGGAGGCGCCGCGTGACGCTGGAGGCCGAGCTGCGCGGCATCGTCGGCACCGCGCAGGTGCTGCAAGGCGGTGATCTGGCTGCCTACGAGCTGGACTGGCGCAAGCGCTGGCGCGGCCGCGCCCGTGCCGTCGTGCGTCCCGGCTCGACCGAGGAGGTCGCCGCCGTGGTGCGCGCCTGCGCGGCCCACGGTGCGAGCATCGTCCCGCAAGGCGGCAACACCGGGCTGGTCGGCGCCTCGGTGCCCGATGACTCGGGCACGCAGGTGGTGCTGCACCTCGGCCGCCTGAACCGCGTGCGCGAGATCGACGCCGCCAACCTGACCATGACCGTGGAAGCGGGCTGTCTCCTGCAGGCCGTGCAGGAAGCGGCGGCCGGCAAGGGCCTGCTCTTTCCGCTCAGCCTCGCCGCCGAAGGCAGCTGCACGATCGGCGGCAACCTCGCCACCAATGCCGGCGGCACGCAGGTGGTGCGCTACGGCAATGCGCGCGAGCTCTGCCTCGGGCTGGAAGTCGTCACCGCCGACGGCGAGGTGTGGAACGGGCTGTCGGGCCTGCGCAAGGACAACACCGGCTACGACCTGCGCGACCTGTTCATCGGCAGCGAAGGCACCCTTGGCATCATCACCGCGGCCACGCTGAAGCTCCATCCGCAGCCGGGCACGGTCAGCACGGCGCTGGCCACGCTCGACTGGCTGGATGCCGCGGTGGACTTCCTCGGCCTCGCGCAGGCGCAGCTGGGCGCCGCGCTGACCGGCTTCGAGGTGATGAACCGTTTCTCGATGGATCTGGTGCGGCGCCACTTCCCGCAGCTGCAGCAGCCGCTGCCCGGTGCCGCCTGGACGGTACTGCTGGAGCAGTCGAGCAACGACCGCCCGCACGACGCGGCGCAGCGCTTCGAGGACCTGCTCGCGCTCGCCTTCGAGCGCGGCCTGATCGGCGATGCGGCGGTGGCGGCCAGCCTCGAACACTCGAAGACCATGTGGCACCTGCGCGAATCGATCCCGCTCGCGCAGAGCCTCGAAGGCCTGAACATCAAGCACGACATCTCGGTGCCGATCTCACGCATTCCCGCCTTCGTGCGCGCCGCCGACGAGGCGCTGGAGCGGGCCGTGCCCGGCGTGCGCCCGGTCGACTTCGGACACCTCGGCGACGGCAACCTGCACTACAACGTGCAGGCACCGGAAGGCGAATCGGCCGAGCGCTTTCTGTCCGAGCGCGAGGCCGAGGTCAACCGCATCGTCTACGACGCGGTGATGGCGCACGGCGGCTCGATCTCGGCCGAACACGGCATCGGCCTTCTCAAGCGCGAGGAACTCGCGCAGCGCAAGTCGCCCGTGGCGCTGAAGATGATGCGCGCCATCAAGCAGGCGCTGGATCCGAAGGGCCGGATGAACCCCGGCCGCGTGGTCTGACGGGCCCTACTGGACGGGCCCCTTGAGCGCCGCCGGCACCGGCAGCGCGACCACCTCGATGCCCTCCTCGCGAAGCGCCTGCGCGTCCTCGGCAGTCGCACGGCCGCGAATGCCGCGCGCCTCGGCTTCACCGTAGTGGATCCGGCGCGCCTCTTCCGGAAATCGTTCGCCGACGTCTTCGGTGCGGGCCATCAGCTGCTGCACCGCCTGGAGCGCAGCCGCCTGCGCGGCGGCCGGGCGATCGGTCGGCGCGCCCTCTTCCTTCAACCCGGAGACATTGAGCCGAGGCGCACTCGGCAGTTTGGCGATCGCGGTGTCGCCGCAGGCAGGGCAGCCCACCAGGCCGCGGGTCGCTTGCGATTCGAAGTCTTCGTCAGAGGCGAACCAGCCCTCGAAGCGATGCTCGTGGGCACAGCGCAGGTTCAGGACCTTCATGCGCCCGATTATGGGCCGGCCGACCTTATCGAGGCGTGAAGCCGGGGATCGCCCAGCGGCCGGCGCGCCAATTCTGCAACCACTGCAGGCCGATCAGCGTCTTGGCGTCGGTCACCGCGCCGCTGGCGCACAGGCGGTCGAGCTCGGCTTCGTGGACGAGCTGCAGGTCGAGGAACTCGCCCTCGTCGAGCCGCCGTTCACCCGCAGACAAGCCGCGCGCGAACCAGATCTCGATGTGCTCGTTCGAGTAGGCGATGGCGTTGTGCAGCACGCCGGCCAGTGCCCATTCGCTGGCGCGGTAGCCGGTTTCCTCGAGCAGTTCGCGTTGCGCGCACTGCAGCGTGGGCTCGCCGGGTTCGAGCTTGCCGGCCGGAAACTCGAGCATCACGCGGGCCAGCGGATAGCGCCACTGCCGCTCCATCACGAGCCGCCCGTCGTCGAGCAACGGCACGATCATCACGGCGCCTGGATGCACGACGAACTCGCGCGTGCCCGCGCTGCCATCGGGAAGACGGATGTGGTCACGCCGCACGTGCAGCAGCCGGCCCTGGAACACCGTCTCTTCGGAGACAGTCTCCTCGCGCAGGTGCGCGTTGTCGGGCGCGGCCGGAGGCTGGCTCACGCCGCCGCGCTCAGGTGCCCAGCGCCTTGACGATGGCCTGCGCGCACAGCGCCATCAGGCCGCCGGGCAGGATGCCGAACACCAGGATCGCCGCGCCGTTGAGCGACAGGATCGTGCGCACCTCGCCGGTGCTGGTGATGGGATGGGCATCGGCCGGCTCGTCGAAGTACATCACCTTGACGATGCGCAGGTAGTAGAACGCCGCCACCAGCGACAGCAGCACGGCGATCACCGCCAGCCAGATGTAGAGCGCGACGTTGGTCGAGACGATCGCCTGCAGCACCGCCAGCTTGGCGTAGAAGCCCACTGTCGGCGGGATGCCGGCCAGCGAGAACATGAAGATCGCCATCACCGCGGCGTACCACGGGCTGCGCCGCGCGAGACCCTTGAGGTCGTCGACCTGTTCGGCCTCGTGGCCGGCACGCGCCAGCAGCATCACGATGCCAAAGGTGCCCAGCGTCGTGAACACGTAGGTGAGCACGTAGAACATCGACGAGCTGTAGCCATTCGCGGCCGACAGCGTGTTGCCCGACACCACCGTGGGAGTGAGGCCGAGCAGCATGAAGCCGATCTGGCCGATCGTCGAGTAGGCCAGCATGCGCTTGAGGTTGTTCTGCGCGATGGCGGCCACGTTGCCCAGCGCCATCGAGGCCACCGACAGCAGGATCAGCATCTGCTGCCAGTCCTGCGCGAGGCCCGACATGCCCTCGACCAGCAACCGGATCGTGATCGCGAAGGCGGCGAGCTTGGGCGCGCCGGCGATCATCAGCGTCACCGCCGTGGGGGCGCCCTGGTAGACGTCGGGGATCCACATGTGGAACGGCACCGCGCCGAGCTTGAAGGCGAGGCCCGACACCACGAAGACAATGCCCAGCACCAGCACGGCCTGGTTGATGCGGCCGGTGGCGATGGCCTTGAAGACCTCGCCGATGTCCAGCGAGCCGGTGGCGCCGTACATCATCGACAGGCCGTAGAGCAGGAAGCCGCTGGCCAGCGCGCCGAGGACGAAATACTTCATCGCGGCTTCGGTGGATTGCGCGTGGTCGCGGCGCAGCGCCACCAGCGCATACAGGCTCAGCGACATCAGCTCCAGGCCGAGGTAGACGACGAGGAAATTGTTCGCCGACAGCATCACGCAGATGCCCAGTAGCGAGAACATCGACAGCGTGATCAGCTCGCCCTTGAGCATGTCGCGGTCGGCGGCATAGGGGCGCGCATAGGCCAGCGACATCATCGTGGCCAGCGTGGCGAAGAAGGCCAGCAGGTGGCCCATCGGGTCGGCCACGACCATGCGCTGCACCGCGTAGACGGTATCGCCGGCATCGAAGCGCAAGAGGTGCAGGATGGCGACCACGGCCAGCGAGGCCTGGGCCAGCAGGTAGGTCGGCGTGCGGCGCGGGTGCGCCACCCACAGGTCAACCATGGCGACGATCAGCGCCATCGTCAGCAGCACCACCTCGGGGGCGATGGCGAGCCAGTTCATCTGGTTCATGTGATTCTCGTCCGGCTCAGGGGACCAGCTTGGATTGCGCCACGTGCTTGAGCAGCTCCGTCACGGAGACATGCATCACGTCGGTGAAGGGCTTCGGGTACAAGCCCATCCAGAGCACGGCGATCGCCAGGATGGCCATCATCAGGAATTCGCGGCTGTTCAGGTCGGTGAGCGACTTCACGTTGTCGTTGGCGACGGCGCCGAAGTAGACCCGCTTGACCATCCACAGGTTGTAGGCCGCGCCGAAGATCAGCGCGGTGGCGGCCAGGAAGGCCAGCCAGAAGCCGGCCTTGACCGTGCCGAGGATCACCATCCACTCGCCGATGAAGCCGCTGGTGCCGGGCAGGCCGCTGTTGGCCATCGCGAAGAACACCGCGAAGGCCGCGAACTTCGGCATCGTGTTGACCACGCCGCCGTACGACGAGATCTCGCGCGAGTGCACGCGGTCGTAGAGCACGCCGATGCACAGGAACATCGCGCCGGAGACGAAGCCGTGCGAGACCATCTGCACGATGCCGCCCGAGACGCCCAGTTCGCTGAAGATGAAGAAGCCCAGCGTGCAGAAGCCCATGTGCGCGATGGACGAATATGCCACCAGCTTCTTCATGTCCTGCTGCACCAGCGCCACCAGGCCGATGTAGATCACCGCGATGAGCGACAGCGCGATGATGAACCAGGCCCACTCGCGGCTGGCATCCGGCGCGATCGGCATCGAGAAGCGCAGGAAGCCGTAGGCGCCGAGCTTCAGCATGATCGCCGCCAGCACCACCGAACCGCCGGTGGGCGCCTCGACGTGCGCATCGGGCAGCCCGGTGTGCACCGGCCACATCGGCACCTTCACGGCGAAGGCCATGAAGAAGGCAAAGAAGAGCAAGGTCTGCGCGGTGGCCGACAGCGGCAGCTTGTGCCGAGCCAGGATGTCGAAGCTGCCGCCCGACTTGTAGTACAGGTAGACCAGCGCCACCAGCATCAGCAGCGAGCCGGCCAGCGTGTAGAGGAAGAACTTGAACGCCGCGTAGACGCGCCGCGGGCCGCCCCAGATGCCGATGATGATGTACATCGGGATCAGCGTGGCCTCGAAGAAGACATAGAACAGCAGTCCGTCGACCGCGCTGAACACGCCGACCATCAGGCCGGACAGGATCAGGAACGCGCCCATGTACTGGTTGACGCGCTCGGTGATCACCTCCCAGGCCGAGATCACGACGATCACGGTGACGAAGGCAGTCAGCGGGACGAACCACATCGACAGGCCGTCGACACCGAGCGCATAGCGCACGTTGAAGCGCTCGATCCAGGGCAGCGACTCGCTGAACTGCATCGCGGCGGTGGTGGTGTCGAAGCCGCTGATCAGCGGCAGCGTGACGAGGAAGCTGGCGAGCGCGCCGACCAGCGCCATCCAGCGCACGGCCCCGCGTTCGAATCACGGCCGAACGCCAGCAGCAGCGCGCCGCAGGCGATCGGCAGCCAGATGGCCAAGCTGAGCAAACCCATGTTCTTGTTCTCCGTCCCGTTCGCTACTTGCCGCCCAGGCTGCCCAGGTAGGGCCACAGCTGCCGGTCATCAGCCCGATCACGCCCACGATCATCACCAGCGCGTACCAGTAGAGGTAGCCGGTCTGCAGGAAGCGCGTCACCGACGCGAGCGCGCCGACGGCACGCGCCGATCCATTGATCGCACCGTCGATCAGGCCGACGTCACCGCCCTTCCACAGGCCACGGCCGAGGGCTCGCGCCGCGGGGGCGAAGACGTTCTCGTTGATCCAGTCCATGTAGTACTTGTTCTCCAGCACCTTGACGATCGGGCTGAAGGTCTTCGCGATGGCCGCCGGGATGCCCGGCTTGACCATGTAGAACACGTAGGCGGTGACGACGCCGGCCAGTGCCAGCCAGAACGGCAGCGTCATCAGGCCGTGCGTGGCCATCGCCAGCGCGCCGTGGAAATGCTCCGACAGCGTGGCCATCGCCGGGTGCTTCGCCGCGTCGATGGTGATCGCATCCTTGAAGAACTCGCCGTGCACCAGCGGGCCGATGGGGTCAGGTAGCCGATCACCACCGAGGGAACGGCCAGCAGCAGCAGCGGTGCCGTCACCACCCACGGCGACTCGTGCGGCACGTGGGCATGCCCGTGGCCATGATCATCGTCGTGGTGATCGTGTTCGCCCGGGAAGGGCTTGTGGCGGAAGTGCTCCTTGCCGTGGAAGACGAGGAAGTACATCCGGAACGAATAGAAGGCCGTGACGAAGACGCCGACGATCACCGCGAAGTAGGCAAAGCCCGAGCCGGCGATGTTCGACGCATGCACCGCCTCGATGATGCTGTCCTTGCTGTAGAAGCCGGCGAACAGCGGCGTGCCGATCAGCGCCAGCGAGC
This sequence comes from Piscinibacter aquaticus, assembly GCA_007994965.1. Taxonomy (GTDB): domain Bacteria; phylum Pseudomonadota; class Gammaproteobacteria; order Burkholderiales; family Burkholderiaceae_C; genus Piscinibacter; species Piscinibacter aquaticus. The sequence goes on from VOPW01000001.1 coordinate 2,181,562, forward strand.
CCAGCAGCGAGGTGATCCAGGTGATGGGCATGTACTTGCGCAGGCCGCCCATGTTGCGGATGTCCTGGTCGTGGTGCATGCCGATGATCACGCTGCCCGCGGCGAGGAACAGCAGCGCCTTGAAGAAGGCGTGGGTCATCAGGTGGAACACCGCCACCGAATAGGCCGAAGCGCCCAGCGCCACCGTCATGTAGCCCAGCTGCGAGAGTGTGGAGTACGCGACGACGCGCTTGATGTCGTTCTGGATGATGCCCAGGAAGCCCATGAACAGCGCCGTGATCGCGCCGATCACCAGGATGAAGCTCAGCGCCGTGTCGGACAGCTCGAACAGCGGCGACATGCGCGCCACCATGAAGATGCCGGCCGTCACCATCGTCGCGGCGTGGATCAGCGCCGAGATCGGCGTCGGGCCTTCCATCGAATCGGGCAGCCACACGTGCAGCGGGAACTGCGCACTCTTGCCCATCGCGCCGATGAACAGGCAGATGCAGGTCACGGTGATCAGCATCCACTCGGTGCCGGGGAAGGTCAGCTTGGCCAGCTCAGGCGCCTTCGCGAAGGCCTCGGCGTAGTTCAGCGTGCCGGCGTACGTGACGATCAGGCCGATGCCGAGGATGAAGCCGAAGTCGCCGACCCGGTTGACCAGGAAGGCCTTCATGTTGGCGAAGATCGCCGTCGGCTTGGTGTACCAGAAACCGATCAGCAGGTAGCTCACCAGGCCCACCGCCTCCCAGCCGAAGAACAGCTGCAGGAAGTTGTTGCTCATCACGAGCATCAACATCGAGAAGGTGAACAGCGAGATGTAGGAGAAGAAGCGCTGGTAGCCCGGGTCTTCCTCCATGTAGCCGATGGTGTAGATGTGCACCATCAGCGAGACGAAGGTCACCACGCACATCATCATCGCGGACAGGCCGTCGATGAGGAAGCCGACTTCCATCTTCAGGCCGCCGAGCACCATCCACTCGTAGACGGTGGCATTGAAGCGCGCGCCGTCGACGGCGACCGACTTCAGCACCATCGCCGAGAGGATGAAGGAGACCAGCACGCCGAGGATGGTCACCACGTGTGCGCCGCGGCGGCCGACGGCCTTGCCGAACAGGCCGGCGATGATCGCGCCGGCCAGCGGCGCCAGCGGCACGGCCAGCAGGAGGTTGGGGTTCAGTGTTGCGGACATGGCGGCCTCAACCCTTGAGCGAGTCGAGCTCGTCGACGTTGATCGTGGAGCGGTTGCGGAACAGCACCACCAGGATCGCCAGGCCGATGGCCGATTCGGCCGCCGCCACCGTGAGGATGAAGAACACGAACACCGGCCGGCCATGTCGCCCAGGTAGTGCGAGAAGGCGACGAAGTTCAGGTTGACCGCCAGCAGCATCAGCTCGATGGCCATCAGCAGCACGATCAGGTTCTTGCGGTTCAGGAAGATGCCGATCACCGACAGCGCGAACAGGATCGCGCCGAGGGTGAGGTAGTGGCCGAGCGTGACCGGGCCGATCATTTGCTTTCTCCTCCCGCAGGGGCGGCCGGCGCCGGGACTTCCACCTCCGCCTTCATCTGCACGATGCGGACGCGGTCCGCCTTCTTCACCCTCACCTGCTCGGCGGGGTCGATGTACTTCGAATCCTTGCGGCGGCGCAGCGTCAGCGCAATCGCGGCGATGATGGCCACCAGCAGCAGCACGGCCGCGATCTGCAGCGGGTACAGGTACTTGGTGTAGATCTCGATGCCCAGCAGCTTGGTGTTGCCGAGCTTGGCCATCGCCGGGTCGAGGGCCGGCGCGCTGCGCACGTCGAAGCCCGGGATCAGCACCAGCGCCATCTCGAGGATGATGATCACGCCGACCAGCGCGGCGACCGGGAAGTGCTTCCAGAATCCCTCGCGCAGCGAGTCGGTGTTCATGTCGAGCATCATCACGACGAACAGGAACAGCACCATCACCGCGCCGACGTAGACGAGCACCAGCGCGATGGCGAGGAACTCGGCGCGCAGCAGCATCCACACGCAGGCGGCGTTGAAGAAGGCGAGCACCGGTACAGCGCGGCGTACACCGGCGTGCGCGAGGTGATGACGCGGAAGGCCGCGAACAGCAGCACCGCCGAGAAGACGTAGAACAGCGCGGTTTGGATATCCATGTTCTTGTTTGCAGGCGCAGCAGCGCTGCCGCTCGGGGCGGTCAGCGGTACTTGGCGTCCGCCTCCTTGTTGGCCGCGATCTCGCGCTCGTAGCGGTCGCCCACCGCGAGCAGCATGTCCTTGGTGAAGTACAGGTCGCCGCGCTTCTCGCCGTGGTATTCGAAGATGTGCGTCTCGACGATGGAGTCGACCGGGCAGCTCTCCTCGCAGAAGCCGCAGAAGATGCACTTGGTCAGGTCGATGTCGTAGCGCGTGGTGCGGCGCGAGCCGTCGTCGCGCACGTCGCTCTGGATGGTGATCGCCATCGCCGGGCACACCGCCTCGCACAGCTTGCAGGCGATGCAGCGCTCCTCGCCGTTGTCGTAGCGGCGCAGCGCGTGCAGGCCGCGGAAGCGCGGCGACAGCGGCGTCTTCTCTTCCGGGAACTGGATGGTGATCTTGCGCTGGAAGAAGTGCCGCCCGGTGAGCTTGAAGCCCTTGAGCAGTTCCAGCAGGAAGAAGCTGGAGACGAAGTCCTTGAGGGTGGAGGCCTGTGCCATGGTCAGGTTCTCACTTCCAGATGTTCCAGGGCGACTGGATCCACAGGCCGACCACGACCAGCCAGACCAGCGTCACCGGGATGAAGATCTTCCAGCCCAGGCGCATGATCTGGTCGTAGCGGTAGCGCGGGAAGCTCGCACGCACCCAGAGGAACAGCGTGCAGATGCAGAAGACCTTGATGCCGAGCCAGATCCAGCCGGGGATCCAGTTGAACAGCGCGCTGTCGATCGGCGGCAGCCAGCCACCGAGGAACAGGATCGCGGCCAGCGTCGACACCAGGATGATGTTGGCGTACTCGGCGAGGAAGAACATCGCGAACGACATGCCCGAGTACTCGACCATGTGGCCGGCGACGATCTCCGATTCGCCTTCCACCACGTCGAACGGATGGCGGTTGGTCTCGGCGATGCCGGCGATCACGTAGACGACGAAGATCGGCAGCAGCGGCAGCCAGTTCCACGACAGGAAGTTCAGCCCCATCTGCGCGAAGTAGCCCTTGCCCTGGCCGAGCACGATGTCGGTCATGTTCAGGCTGGCCGAGACCATCAGCACGACAACCAGCGCGAAGCCCATGGCGATCTCGTACGAGACCATCTGCGCCGAGGCGCGCAGCGCGCCGAGGAAGGCGTATTTCGAGTTCGAGGCCCAGCCGGCGATGATCACGCCGTAGACCTCCATCGAGGTGATCGCCATCAGGAACAGCAGGCCGGCGTTGATGTTGGCCAGCGCGACCTCGGGCCCGAACGGCACGACCGCCCAGGCGGCCAGCGCCGGCATGATGGTCATGATCGGGCCGAGGAAGAACAGGCCCTTGTTCGCCGCCGTCGGGACGATGATCTCCTTGAAGATCAGCTTCACCGCATCGGCGATCGGCTGCAGCCAGCCGCGCGGGCCGACGCGGTTGGGGCCGAGGCGGATCTGCGTATAGCCAATGCCCACGCGCTCCCAGAGCGTCAGGTAGGCGACGCAGATCATCAGCGGCAGCACCAGCGCGACGATCTTGACGAGGGTCCAGACCACCGGCCAGGCGGGGCCGAGCAGCGAGGAACCGTAGGTGGTGACGGTGTCGAGCATCGTGCGCCTCAGGCTTTCTCGACCGTGACGGCGCCGAAGGCGGCGCCGAGGGTGGCGGTGTCGGGATGACCGGCGCTCACGCGCACGGTGCCGGCGGCCAGCGTGGCATCGAGCTGCGCGGGCAGCACGGCGCTGGCAGCGCCCTGGCTCACGCGCACGCGATCCCCGGCGGCCAGACCCAGCTGCTGCCACAGCGCGGCCGGCAGAGCGGCCACCGGCGGGCGCGCATCGGCGGTGTGCTGCAGCGCGGGCGCTCGGCGCACCAGCGAATCGGCGCTGTAGATCGGCACGTCGGCGATGCGCTGCAGGCCCGTGGGCGCACCAGCGAAAACCATCGCGGCAGCGCAGCTGTTGTCGAGGCGCGCGGCGATGCCGGCGCCGTCGCCCAGCGCCTCGGCACGCACCTGCTCGGAGGTCTCGTGCTCGAAGCCGGACAGGCCCAGCATGTTGCCGAGCACGCGCAGCACCTTCCAGGCCGGGCGCGTCTCGCCCAGCGGCTTGACGACGCCGTGGAAGCTCTGCAGGCGGCCCTCGGCGTTGACGAAGCTGCCCGAGGTCTCGGTGAAGGGCGCCACCGGCAGCAGCACGTCGGCCACGTCGAGCAACGCACCGCTCTTGAACGCGCTCATCGCGACGACCATCTCGGCCTTCTCCAGCGCGGCCTTCGCGGCGCTCGGGTCGGCGGCGTCGAAGGCGGGCTCGACGTCGAGCAGCAGCGCCGCCTTCAGCGAAGCCGTGCCCAGCATCTGGCCGGCATTCAGACCGCCCGCGCCCGGCTGGGCGTTGACGAGTTGCGCGCCGACGGTATTGGCGGCTTCCGTGAGGTAGCCCACCGAGGCGCCGGTCTGCGCAGCGATCCAGTTGGCCAGCGACAGCAGCGAAGCCGCCTGCGGGTGTTGTGCCGCGGCATTGCCGAGCAGCACCGCCTTGCGCTCGCCGGAGAGCAGCGATTCGGCGATGGCCTTCGCTTCCGCACCGGCGTTGCCGGGGGCCGGCGCGGCCACGCCCTTGGCGGCGGCTACGGCTGCAGCGATGTCGGCCAGCGACTGAACCCACGCCGACGGCGCGGCCACCGTGCGCGTGCCCATCGGCATCAGCCAGTCGTCGGCGAGCGCGTGCAGGCCGTGCACCTGTGCGCCCTTGCGGGCGGCGGCGGATGCGCTGCGCGAACAGCGGATGGTCCTTGCGCAGGAACGAACCGATCACCAGCACGCGCTGCAGGCTCGACAGCGCGGCGATGGGCAGGCCCAACCAACGCGCCTTGCCCGCCGGTGCGGCCGCGCTGAAGTCGGCGTGGCGGGTGCGGTGGTCGATGTTCTCGCTGCCCAGAGCCCGCGCCAGCTTGGCCAGCAGGTGCAGTTCCTCGACGGTGGCGTGGGCCGAACCCAGCGCGCCGATCGCGCTGGCGCCATGGTCGACCTTGATCTGCGTGAGGCCGCGCGCCACGTATTCCAGCGCGGTGGTCCAGTCGACCGCCTTCCACTGCCCGCCCTGCTTGAGCATCGGCATGGTCAGGCGCTCGTTACCGTTCAGCGCCTCGTACGAGAAGCGGTCGCGGTCGGCGATCCAGCACTCGTTGACGTCTTCGTTCTCCAGCGGAACGACGCGCATCACCCGGTTGTTCTTCACCTGCACGATCAGGTTCGCGCCGGTGCTGTCGTGCGGGCTGACGCTCTTGCGGCGCGACAGCTCCCAGGTGCGGGCGCTGTAGCGGAACGGCTTGCTCGTGAGCGCGCCGACCGGGCACAGGTCGATCATGTTGCCCGACAGCTCGGAGTCCACCGTCTCGCCGACCACGGTGGTGATCTCCGAGTGCTCGCCGCGGTGGATCATGCCGAGCTCCATCACCCCGGCCACTTCCTGGCCGAAGCGCACGCAGCGCGTGCAGTGGATGCAGCGGCTCATCTCTTCCATCGAAATCAGCGGGCCGACGCTCTTGTGGAAGACGACGCGCTTCTCTTCCTGGTAGCGCGAGGCCGAGCCTCCGTAGCCGACGGCCAGGTCCTGCAGCTGGCATTCGCCGCCCTGGTCGCAGATCGGGCAGTCCAGCGGGTGGTTGATGAGCAGGAACTCCATCACCGACTGCTGGGCCTTGATCGCCTTGTCGCTCTTGGTGCGCACGATCATGCCCTGCGTGACCGGCGTGGCGCAGGCCGGCATCGGCGGGCGCCTTCTCCACGTCGACCGGGCACATGCGGCAGTTGGCCGCGATGGACAGCTTCTTGTGGTAGCAGAAGTGCGGGATGTAGGTGCCGGCCTTCTCGGCGGCATGCATCACCATGCTGCCTTCGAGCACCTCCACCTTCTTGCCGTCGAGTTCGATTTCGATCATGTCAGTGCCCCGGTCGCTCAGGCGGTGGCCGCGACCTTGCGGGTCTTGTGCTCGATGAGATGGATGAACTCATCGCGGAAGTGCTTGATCATCGCGCGCACCGGCATCGCCGCCGCGTCGCCGAGCGCGCAGATCGTGCGGCCCTGGATGTTGTCGGCCACCGAGTTCAGCAGGTCGATGTCTTCGGGGCGGCCCTGGCCGTTGGCGATGCGCTCGATCACGCGGTGCATCCAGCCCGTGCCCTCGCGGCACGGCGTGCACTGGCCGCAGCTCTCGTGCATGTAGAAGTACGACAGGCGCAGCAGCGAATCGACCATGCAGCGGGTGTCGTCCATCACGATCACCGCGCCGGAGCCCAGCATCGAGCCGGCCTTGGCGATGCTGTCGTAGTCCATCGTGCACTCCATCATGATGGAGGCCGGCAGCACCGGCGCCGACGAACCGCCCGGGATCACCGCCTTCAGCGTGCGGCCCTTGCGCACACCGCCGGCGAGCTCGAGCAGCTTCGAGAACGGCGTGCCCATCGGGATCTCGTAGTTGCCGGGGCGCTCCACGTCGCCCGACACCGAGTAGATCTTGGTGCCGCCGTTGTTCGGCTTGCCGACTTCGAGGTAGGCCGGCCACCGTTGCGGATGATCCAGGGCACCGCGCCGAAGGTCTCGGTGTTGTTGATCGTGGTCGGCTTGCCGTACAGGCCGAAGCTGGCCGGGAACGGCGGTTTGAAGCGCGGCTGGCCCTTCTTGCCTTCCAGCGATTCGAGCAGCGCGGTTTCCTCGCCGCAGATGTACGCGCCGAAGCCGTGCGCGGCATGCAGCTGGAAGTTGAAGCCCGAGCCCATGATGCCGTTACCGAGGTAGCCAGCAGCGCGGGCTTCTTCCAGGGCCGCCTCGAAGCGCTCGTAGACCTCGAAGATCTCGCCGTGGATGTAGTTGTAGCCGGTGCCGATGCCCATCGCATACGCCGCGATCGCCATGCCTTCGATGACGATGTGCGGGTTGAACATCAGGATGTCGCGGTCCTTGCAGGTGCCCGGCTCGCCCTCGTCGGAATTGCAGACGAGGTACTTCGGGCCCGGGAAGGCGCGCGGCATGAAGCTCCACTTCAGGCCGGTCGGGAAACCCGCACCGCCGCGGCCGCGCAGGCCGGAGAGCTTGACCTCGGCGATCACCTGCTCGGGCGTCATGCCCTCGCCGCCATCCTTGCCGAGGATCTTGCGCAGCGCACGGTAGCCGCCGCGCGCCTCATAGTCCTTCAGCGACCAGTTGCGGCCGTTCAGGTCGGCATAGATCTGCGCGCCGAGGTGGCGGCCGTGGAAGCAGGTCTCGGCGCCGGTGGACTTGAATTGGGACAGGTCGACCATGAATGTCAGCCCTTGCGAAGCGTGTCGAGCAGCGCGTCGAGACGGTCGGTGCTCATGAAGCTGCACATCTCGCGGTCGTTGACCAGCAGCACTGGGGCGTCGGCACAGGCGCCGAGGCACTCGCTGTGTTGCACGGTGAACTGGCCGTCGGTGGTGGTGCCGCCGTCTTCCACGCCCAGCTTGCCGCAGACGTGGTCCAGCGCCTTCTGCCCGCCGCGCAGCTGGCACGGCAGGTTGGTGCAGACGTTCAGCTTGAAGCGGCCGACCGGCTGCTGGTTGTACATGTTGTAGAAGGTGGTCACCTCGTGCACCGCGATCGGCGGCATGCCGAGGTACTCGGCCACGGCCTTCTCGCTGTCGGCGGATACGTGGCCCTGCTCCTGCTGCACGATGGCCGGGCAGGCCATCACGGCCGACTGCTTCTGGTCGGCGGGGTACTTGGCGACTTCCTTGGCGAATCGCGCCAGCGTGGCGTCGGTGAAGTTCATCGGTCGCTTACCTGTCGATTTCGCCGAAGACGATGTCCATCGTGCCGATCACGGCCACGGCGTCGGCGATCATGTGGCCGCGCGACATCTCGTCGAGCGCCGAGAGATGCACGAAACCGGGGGCGCGGATCTTCAGGCGGTACGGCTTGTTGGCGCCGTCGCTCACGAGGTAGATGCCGAACTCGCCCTTCGGGTGCTCCACCGCCGCATAGGCCTCGCCCTCGGGCACGTGGAAGCCTTCGGTGAACAGCTTGAAGTGGTGGATCAGCTCTTCCATGCTGGACTTCATGTCCACGCGCGACGGCGGCGCCACCTTGTGGTTGTCGGTGATCACCGGGCCGGGGTTGGCGCGCAGCCAGTCCACGCACTGCTTGATGATGCGGTTGCTCTGGCGCATCTCCTCGATGCGGACCAGGTAGCGGTCATACGTATCGCCGTTGACGCCGACCGGCACGTCGAAGTCCATGTCGGCATAGACGTCGTACGGCTGGTTCTTGCGCAGGTCCCATGCGATGCCCGAGCCGCGCAGCATCGCGCCGGTGAAGCCGAGGTTCAGCGCGCGCTCGGGCGACACGACGCCGATGCCGACGGTGCGTTGCTTCCAGATGCGGTTGTCGGTGAGCAGCGTCTCGTACTCGTCGACGTATTTCGGGAAGCGCTTCGTGAAATCGTCGATGAAGTCGAGCAGCGAGCCCTGGCGGTTCTCGTTGAGCTGCGCGATCGCCTTGGCGTTGCGGATCTTGCTCGCCTGGTACTGCGGCATCACGTCGGGCAGGTCGCGGTAGACACCGCCCGGGCGGAAATAGGCCGCGTGCATGCGCGCGCCCGAGGCCGCCTCGTACATGTCGAACAGGTCTTCGCGCTCGCGGAAGCAGTAGATGAAGATGTTCATCGCACCGCAGTCCAGGCCGTGGCAGCCCAGCCAGAGCAGGTGGTTCAGCAGCCGGGTGATCTCGCTGTACATCACGCGGATGTACTGTGCGCGCTTGGGCACCTCGATGCCGAGCAGCTTCTCGATCGCCGGGCAGTACGCATGCTCGTTGCACATCATCGACACGTAGTCGAGACGGTCCATGTACGGCAGCGACTGGATGAAGGTCTTGCTCTCGGCCAGCTTCTCGGTGGCGCGGTGCAGGAGGCCGATGTGCGGATCGGCGCGCTGGATCACTTCGCCGTCGAGCTCGAGCACGAGGCGCAGCACGCCGTGCGCGGCCGGGTGCTGCGGACCGAAGTTCAGGGTGTAGTTCTTGATCTCAGCCATCGCAGGTGCTCAGTGCAGTCCGCCGTAGTTGTCTTCGCGGATGATGCGAGGCGTGATCTCGCGCGGCTCGATCGTGACCGGCTGGTAGATCACGCGCTTGCTCTCGGGGTCGTAGCGCATCTCGACGTGGCCCGAGGTCGGGAAGTCCTTGCGGAACGGATGCCCGATGAAGCCGTAGTCGGTGAGGATGCGGCGCAGATCGAGGTGGCCCTCGAAGACGATGCCGTACAGGTCGAAGGCTTCGCGCTCGAACCAGTTGGCCGCGCTCCACACCTCGGTGAGCGACTTGACCATCGGCAGCTCGTCGTCCGGCGCGAAGACCTTCAGGCGCACGCGCCAGTTCTTGCTCACCGACAGCAGGTGCGAGACGACGCAGAAACGCGGGCCGTCCCAGGGCTGGTCTTTCCAGCTGGAGTAGTCGACGCCGCACAGGTCGATCAGCTGCTCGAACTTCAACTCGGCGTGGTCGCGCAGCGTGCGCGCCGCCTCGGGGTAGTCGATCGCCGAGACCGTGATGGTGATCTCGCCGCGGTCGCGCACCAGCTTGCCGATGCGGGCGCCGAGCGCCGATTCCAGGGCCGCCTGGAGCGTGTCGAGTTTGCTCATGGATGCGTCAGCGGGCTATGGTGTTCTCGCGCCGGATCTTGGCCTGCAGCTGCAGCACGCCATACAGCAGCGCCTCGGCGGTCGGCGGGCAGCCGGGTACGTAGACATCGACCGGCACGATGCGATCGCAGCCGCGCACGACCGAGTAGCTGTAGTGGTAGTAGCCACCGCCGTTGGCGCACGAGCCCATCGAGATCACCCAGCGCGGCTCGGCCATCTGGTCGTAGACCTTGCGCAGCGCCGGCGCCATCTTGTTACACAGCGTGCCGGCGACGATCATCAGATCGCTCTGCCGCGGGCTGGGCCGGAACAGCATGCCGAAGCGGTCGATGTCGTAGCGCGCCGCGCCGGCGTGCATCATCTCCACCGCACAGCAGGCCAGGCCGAAGGTCATCGGCCACAGCGAGCCGGTCTTGGACCAGTTGATGACCGCGTCGAGGCTCGTCGTGACGAAGCCCTCTTTCAAAACGCCTTCGATGCCCATCTCGGTGCCTGCGCTTTATTCCCAGTCCAGGGCACCCTTTTTCCACTCGTAGGCGAAGCCCACGACGAGGATGCCGAGGAAGATCATCATGGCCCAGAAGCCTGACGCGCCGATTTCATTCAGCGACACGGCCCACGGGAAGAGGAACGCGATCTCCAGGTCGAACAGGATGAAGAGGATCGCGACGAGGTAGTAGCGCACGTCGAACTTCATGCGCGCGTCTTCGAAGGCCTCGAAGCCGCATTCGTACGGCGAGTTCTTCGCCGTGTCGGGCCGTCGCGGCCCGAGAAGGAAACCCAGGAGCTGGGGGCTACACCGACCGCCACGCCCACCAGGATGAACAGGATGACGGGGAGGTAGGGTTCCAGATTCATGGGGAGCAGGTGTCTGGTGCCGACGGCGAGACTCGAACTCGCACAGCTTTCGCCACTACCCCTCAAGATAGCGTGTCTACCAATTTCACCACGTCGGCCGTGTATTCACGGATGTGCCGGTTTGCATGAGGAGTGGCTTACCGGACAGCCCCGCATTCTAACCTGTTTCCCCGCGTTAACCCGCCCTTTCGTTGCAGCGCAACAGCGTGATTTGCGCTGGCGCAGGCTGGGGCCCGCGCGTCGCGCGTTCGATCACTTCGAAGGAACGGCACCGGCGCCCGATGCCGGTGCAGCCGGCGTGGCGGCAGCCGCCGCCGCAGGTGCGCTGGCCGCGCCGGGCACCAGTGCGGCACCGGTGGCCGGCGTGCTCGCCGCCGGCGCAGCTGCGCCTTCGAGCACGCTCGAGCCGCCGCTCGGGCGCGAGGCGCGGTCGTTGGCGAAGAAGGCCAGCGTCAGCGTCGCGGCGAAGAAGACCGTGGCGCAGACCGCGGTGGAGCGCGAGAGGAAGTTGGCGCTGCCGGTGGCACCGAACAGGCTGCCCGAGGCGCCGCTGCCGAACGAGGCGCCCATGTCGGCGCCCTTGCCGTGCTGGACGAGCACGAGGCCGATCATCACCAGGGCCGAGATGATCTGGACGGCCACGAGCAGGTTGTGCAGGAGATTCATGTCTGTGGGGACTCCGAGGGATTCGTTGCGTCGCAGGCCGTCAGGCCCCAGCGCGGCAGATGGCGACGAAATCGCCGGCCTTCAAGGAAGCGCCGCCGATCAGGCCGCCGTCGATGTCGGGTTGCGAGAACAGCGTCGCCGCGTTGTCGGGCTTTACGCTGCCGCCGTAGAGGATCTTCATCTCGCCAGCCTTCTCGCTGGCGGCCTTGAGCTGTGCGCGCAGCAGCGCGTGCACCGCCTGCGCCTGCTCGGGCGATGCGGTCTTGCCGGTGCCGATGGCCCAGACCGGCTCGTAGGCCACGACCACCTGCGAGATGCAGTGGCCGAGTGTGTGGATGACCGCGGACAGCTGGCGCTTGACCACCGCATCGGTCTGGCCGGTCTCGCGCTCGGCGAGCGTCTCGCCGACGCAGACGATCGGCGTGAGGCGATGGGCCAGCGCGATCTTCGCCTTGTCGGCCACCAGCTGGTCGCCCTCGCCATGCAGCGCGCGGCGCTCGGAGTGGCCGACGATCACGTAGCGGCAGCCGTATTCGGCCAGCATCGCGGCACTCACCTCGCCGGTGTAGGCGCCGCTCTCGTGCGCGGAGCAATCCTGCGCGCCGGAGCCGATGTCCGAGCCCTGCAGCGACAGCGCCACGTCGGCCGGTACGGATACGGCGCGCACACCGCCACCTCGGCCGTGAACGGCCCGGCAGCGCGGATCGCGGCGAGCAACTCGATGTTGCCCACGCGCGTGCCGTTCATCTTCCAGTTGCCGACCACCAGCTTGCGACGCGTCATCGTGACTGTCCTCGAGTGTTCTTGCGTATGTTCACCAGGTCAGCACGATCTTGCCGACGTGCTGGTTCGATTCCATCAGCGCATGCGCCTGGGCAGCCTGCGCAGCTTCGAAGGTCTTGAAGATCACCGGCCGGACGCGGCCGGCTTCGATCCACGGCCAGACGTTCTCGCGCAGCGCTCGGGCGATGGCCGCCTTGAAAGCCACCGGGCGCGGACGCAGCGTGGAGCCGGTGATCGTCAACCGCCGGCGCAGCACGTCGCCGGCGTCGATGCGCGCATCGACACCGCCCTGCACTGCGATGATCACCAGGCGACCATCGGTGGCGAGGCAGGCCAGCTCGCGCGCGACGTAGTCGCCCGCCACCATGTCGAGGATGACGTCGGCGCCTTTGCCTTCGGTCAGGCGCTTCACTTCCGCCGCGAAATCGTGCGAGCGGTAGTTGATCGCGTGGTCGGCGCCGAGCGCGCGGCAGGCGTCGCACTTGTCGTCGCTGCCGGCGGTGACGATCACCGTGGCGCCGGCGGCCTTGGCCAGCTGGATCGCGGTGACGCCGATGCCGCTGGTGCCGCCCTGCACGAGCAGGGTCTCGCCCGGCTGCAGCCGCGCGCGATCGAACACGTTCGACCAGACGGTGAAGAAGGTCTCCGGCAGGCTCGCCGCCTCGACATCGCTCAGCCCCTTCGGTGCCGGAAGGCACTGCTCGACCGGCGCCACGCACAGTTGGGCGTAGCCGCCGCCGGCCACCAGCGCGCAGACGCGGTCACCGAGCTTGTAGCCCGCGGCGGCCATCGCCGAGGTATCGCCACCGACGATCGTGCCCGCGACCTCCAGGCCCGGCAGGTCGGACGCTCCCGCCGGCGGCGGGTAGGCGCCCTTGCGCTGCAGCACATCGGGACGGTTGACGCCCGCCGCCGCCACGCGGATGAGCACCTCGCCCGGCCCGGCCACCGGGTCGGGCCGTTCCGCGAGCTGCAGCACCTCGGGGGCGCCGGGTCGGTCGATGGCGATCGCCTTCATGCGCGCATCAGCCTTCGCCGCGCTCCTCGGCGGCCGGTGCGGCCGGCGCCGGCTGCGCATCGCGCTCGAGCAGCGCCTTCATCGACAGCTTGACGCGGCCCTTCTCGTCGGTCTCGAGCACCTTGACCTTGACGATCTGGCCTTCCTTCAGGAAGTCGGTGACCTTCTCGACACGCTGGTGCGCGATCTGGCTGATGTGCAGCAGGCCGTCCTTGCCGGGCAGCAGGTTCACCAGCGCACCGAAGTCGAGGATCTTGGTGACCGGGCCTTCGTAGATCTTGCCCACCTCGACCTCGGCGGTGATCTCGGCGATGCGCTTCTTCGCGTACTCGGCCTTCTCGGCGTCGGTCGAGGCGATGGTGATGGTGCCGTCCTCGCCGATGTCGATCGTCGTGCCGGTCTCTTCGGTCAGCGCACGGATGGTGGCGCCGCCCTTGCCGATCACGTCGCGGATCTTCTCCGGATTGATCTTCATCGTGTACAGGCGCGGAGCGAATTGCGAGACCTCGGTCTTCGCGCCGCCCATCGCCTCGACCATCTTGCCGAGGATGTGCATGCGGGCTTCCTTGGCCTGGGCCAGCGCCACCTGCATGATCTCCTTGGTGATGCCCTGGATCTTGATGTCCATCTGCAGGGCGGTCACGCCGGCGGTGGTGCCGGCCACCTTGAAGTCCATGTCGCCGAGGTGATCCTCGTCACCGAGGATGTCGGTCAGCACGGCGAAGCGGTTGCCTTCCTTGATCAGTCCCATCGCGATGCCGGCCACGTGGGCCTTCATCGGTACGCCGGCGTCCATCAGCGCGAGGCAGCCGCCGCACACCGAAGCCATCGACGAGGAGCCGTTGCTCTCGGTGATCTCCGAGACCACGCGCATCGAGTACGGGAACTCGGTGCGGTCCGGCAGCACCGCGACCAGCGCGCGCTTGGCCAGGCGGCCGTGGCCGATCTCGCGGCGCTTCGGGCTTCCCACGCGGCCCGTCTCGCCGGTGGCGAACGGGGGCATGTTGTAGTGAAGCATGAAGTGCTCGCTGAACTCGCCGGACAGCGCGTCGATCTTCTGGCTGTCGCGGTCGGTGCCCAGCGTGGCGGCGACCAGCGCCTGCGTCTCGCCGCGGGTGAACAGTGCCGAGCCGTGCACGCGCGGCAGCACGCTGCTGCGGATCTCGATCGGGCGCACGGTGCGGGTGTCGCGGCCGTCGATGCGCGGCTCGCCGGCGAGGATCTGGCCTCGCACGATGCGCGCCTCGATCTCGAACAGCAGTCCTTCGACCTTGACGGCGTCGAACTCGACGCCCTCTTCCTTCAGCGCGCTGAAGACGGCCGCGTAGGCGTCACGGCAGGCCTGCGTGCGCGCCTGCTTGAGCGGATCTGGTACGCCGCCGCGAGCTTGGGCTCGGCCAGCGCATTGATCTTGGCGATGAAGGCCTCGTCCTTGGCCGGGGCCTTCCAGTCCCAGGCCGGCTTGCCGGCATCGCGCACCAGCTCGTGGATCGCGTTGATCGCGATGTTGCCCTGCTCGTGGCCGAACACCACGCCGCCGAGCATGATCTCTTCCGACAGCTGCTGCGCCTCCGACTCGACCATCAGCACGGCCGCTTCGGTGCCGGCGACGACGAGGTCCATCTTCGAGTCGAGCAGTTGCGTCTTGCCCGGGTTCAGCACGTACTGGCCGTCGATGTAGCCGACGCGCGCGGCGCCGATCGGGCCATTGAACGGAATGCCGGAGATCGCCAGCGCGGCGCTCGCACCGATCATCGACGGGATGTCGGCCGACACTTCGGGGTTCAGCGACAGCACGTGGATGATCACCTGCACTTCGTTGAAGAAGCCATCCGGGAACAGCGGGCGCAGCGGGCGGTCGATCAGGCGCGAGGTCAGCGTCTCGAGCTCGCTCGGGCGGCCCTCACGCTTGAAGAAGCTGCCCGGGATCTTGCCCGCGGCATAGGTCTTCTCGACGTAGTCGACGGTCAGCGGGAAGAAGTCCTGGCCCGGCTTCGCCTCGGTCTTGGCGACCACGGTCGCGAGGATCACGGTGTCCTCGACGTTGACCAGCACGGCGCCGCTGGACTGGCGCGCGATCTCGCCCGTCTCCATCGTGACGGTGTGCTGGCCCCACTGGAAGGTCTTGGTGACTTTGTTGAACATGCTCATTGGGTTCTCCAATCTCTGTTGGCGGCGGCTCTACAGGGGCCGCCGGTTTCCCGGAGCTGCGGCATCCTGGCGCGATGCCATTCCAGCGAGGCTGAGCTGCTCAGCGTCGGTGGAATGACACATCGTCATCGTTGGCTGCCGGACTCCAAACGCGAAGAGCCTGTGCTGGCGGATTCCAGACAGGCTCCTCGAATTCATGCGTGGCTTACTTGCGCAGGCCCAGCTTGGCGATCAGCGCCGTGTAGCGGTCGGCGTCGCGGTCCTTCAGGTACGCCAGCAGGCTTTTGCGCTGGTTGACCAGCTTGAGCAGGCCGCGGCGGCCGTGGTGGTCCTTGGCGTGGGTCTTGAAGTGCGGCGTCAGTTCGTTGATGCGCGCGGTCAGCAGCGCGACCTGCACTTCCGGGGAGCCGGTGTCGTTGGCGCTGCGGGCATTGGCCTTGACGATCTCGGCCTTGTTGATGGCGGTCATTCGAGTTTCCTCTGGGGAAACCGAGCGCGCTCCCTGCGTGGGGCTCCGCCGCGGTTTCCGGTTTCACTTGCGGACACCGGTGAAACCGACCGGTGCCGTGCCTGTTCGCGCCCTTGACGGAACGCAAAACCGCAGGATTATAGCCCGAGCGCGCCAGCCAGCCGCCCCACCCCGGCCTCGAGCCTCGCCGGGTCGCGCGAGGCGAAGCACCAGCGCAACCAGCCCTCGGCCTCCGGCCCGAAGGCGGCGCCCGGCGCCAGGCCGAGGCCCGCCTCGGCCACCGGGCGCTTGGCGAAGGCCAGCGAATCGTCCTGCCCTTCGACGCGGAAGAAGGCATACATGCCTCCGTCAGGAAGCGCCACCGAAACGCCCGGCAGCGCCGCCAGTGCCGGCAGCAGCGTGTCGCGGCAGGTCTTCAGGCGCCCCACCAACGCCGGCACGAACTCGTCGGCCTGCGACAGCGCCGCCAGACCTGCGCGCTGCACGAACACCGGCGCACAGGAGGTGTTGAACTCGATCAGCTTGCCCATCGCCTCGATCACCGGAACCGGCGCCACCAGCCAGCCGAGTCGCCAGCCGGTCATCAGGAAGCTCTTCGAGAAGCTGTGCACCACCACCAGGCGATCTTCCGGCGAGGCGATGTCGAGGAAGCTCGGCGCGCAGCGGGCACCCTCGCGGTAGTACAGCCGCTCGTAGACCTCGTCGGCCACGATCCAGGTGCCGGTGCGCCGGCAGTGATCGAGCAGCGCCTGCTGCTCGGCACGCTCGAGCGTCCAGCCGGTCGGGTTGTTCGGCGCATTGACCAGCAGCACGCGGGTGCGGTCCGTCACCGCCTCCAGCAGCGCCGGCAGATCGAGCCGCCACGCGCCATGGTCCACCTTCAGCGGCACGCGCTTCACCTGCGCGCCGAGGATCTGCGGCTGCGCCGTGAGGTTGGGCCACACCGGCACCACCGCCACGACCTCATCGCCGGCGCCGGCCAGCGCCTGCATGGCCAGCATCAGGGCGTTGACGCCCGAGGAGGTGACGGCAATGCGCTCCGGACCGACCGTGCCATGCAGCGACGACGTGTAGCGCGCCAGCGCCTCGCGCAGTTCGGGCAGACCGAGGTTGTGGGAATAGAAGGTGTCACCGGCCGCCAGCGACGCCGCGGCCGCGTCGCGCACGAAGGCGGGCGTCACTTCGTCGCTCTCGCCGAACCAGAAGGCAAGCACGTCGCTGCGGCCCAGGCCGGCATTGGCCACCTCGCGGATCTTCGAGCCGGGCAGGCCGGCGATCACGGGTCGGATCATGGTCCGGGGCGCTCCATCGTGCAGGTGTGCGGCAGTTCGGTCGCACGCGCGTCGAAGGCGCGCACCGTTCGGAAACCGTAGCCGGAGCCTTCATTGTCGACGCGCACGCCTGGCGCGCCGAGACGGTCCATCACGCTGACGATCAGCGGCTGGATGAACTGATGGTCGTCGGCGCGCATCCAGCCGGCGTGCAGGCCCCCGAGCGTGCTGCCGTCGTAGCGCAGCCCCTCGAGCGCTCGCGCCACGGCGCCGGCCTCGGCGCTGCCGGCGCGTTCGATCGCCGCGACGAGCATCTCCACCATCACCTGCATGCGCGCGTGCTGGTAGTCCTCCTCGGGCTTGGGGAAGCGGGCGCGGAAGGCGGCGTGGAAGTCGCGCGCCGCCGGCGAGTCGACGTTGGGATGCCACTCGGCCACTGCCAGCACGCGGCCGACGCCCGCGTCTCCGATCGCCGCCGGCGCCCCAGCGCATTGCCGTAGAAGCTGTAGATGCGCGCCTCGACGCCCACCTCCCGCAGCGCCTTCACGAGCAGCGTCAAGTCGTTGCCCCAGTTGCCGGTGAGCACGGCCTGCGCACCGCTGGCCTTGACCTTCATCGCATAGGGCAGGAAGTCCTTCACGCGGCCGATCGGGTGCAGTTCGTCGCCGACGATCTGCACGTCGGGCCGGGCCGCACCGATGCGGGCGCGGGCCTCGCGCCGCACATGCTGGCCGAAGCTGTAGTCCTGCCCGATCAGGTAGACCTTCTTCACCGCCGCGTCGGTGCGCATCACGTCCACGAGCGCCGCCAGCGCATGTCGGCATGTGCATCGAAGCGGAAGTGCCAGTAGCTGCACTTTTCGTTGGTCAGCACCGGATCGACCGCCGAGTAGTTCAACAGCAGCGCGCGCATCAGGGCTGCGCTGGTTGTGCTTGTTCAGCGCCTCGACCAGCGCCGCCGCCACCGCGGAGCTGTTGCCCTGGGTGACGAAGGCCACGCGCCGATCCAGCGCGGCGCGCAGCACGGACAGCGATTCTTCGCTGCTGCCCTTGCCGTCGAAGCGCAGCAGCTCTAGCGGGCGTGCGCCGCCGGGCAGTCGCACGCCGCCTCGGCGGTTCACCCGCTCGACGGCAAACAGCAGGTTGCGGTGCACGGCCTCGCCCGCGTTGGCGAAGGGGCCGGACAAGCCTTCGATCAGGGCGAGAGGGATGGGCGCGGATGCCGGCGCCTGGGCGGCGAGCGGCGAACAGATGGCCGCCGCGGCGAGCGCCGCCGCGGCGCGAAGGAGAAGTCGGATCATCGGGGAAGAGGAAGGCGGCCGGGCCGCGAACGGCGGCGGATTCTAGGTGCCTCAGCGCACCACGTCGGCAAGCGGCCAGCGCGGCTTCACGCCGAAGCTGTAGTCACGGGTTGCGGCCTGCGCGCCAGCCTGCAGGCGCAGCGCCGCGGCCAGCGCGATCATCGCGCCGTTGTCGGTGCACAGCGCGAGTTCCGGGTAGTGCACGCGCACGCGCCGCTTCGCGCAGGCCTCGTTCAGCTGCCGGCGCAGCGAGGCATTCGCACCGACGCCGCCCGCCACCACCAGTCGGTCGAGGCCGGTCTGCTTCAGTGCGCTGATCGACTTGCGCACCAGCACGTCGACGATGGCCTGCTGCGTGGATGCGGCGGTGTGCCAGATCCTGCTGGCAGACGTTGGCGCCGAGGCCGGCCAGGCGCGTGCGCACCGCCGTCTTCAGCCCGGCGAAGGAGAAGTCGAGATCGCCGCTGTGCAGCAGCGGCCGCGGCAGGTCGAAGGTCGAGGCATCGCCGAACTCCGCCAGCCGCGCCAGCGCCGGCCCGCCCGGATAGCCCAGGCCCATCAGCTTGGCCGACTTGTCGAAAGCCTCGCCCGCGGCATCGTCGATCGTCTCGCCGAGCAGTTCGTACTGCGCCACGCCATCGACTCGCATCAGCTGCGTGTGGCCGCCCGACACGAGCAGCGCAACGAACGGGAACGCGGGCGGATCGGTCGACAGGAAGGGCGACAGCAGATGCCCTTCGAGGTGATGGATGGGCAGCGTCGGCCTGTCGAGCGACGCGGCCAGCGCGCAGGCCACGCCGGCGCCCACCAGCAGCGCACCAGCCAGGCCCGGGCCCTGCGTGTAGGCCACGACATCGATGTCGGCCAGCGTGCGGCCGGCCGCGGCCATCACCTGCCGCACCAGCGGAACGACGCGGCGGATGTGGTCACGAGACGCCAGTTCGGGCACTACGCCGCCGTAGGCCTGGTGCATGTCGATCTGCGTGTGCAGCGCATGCGCCAGCAGCGCCGGGGTGCCTTCACCGTGCGACGAGACCAGCGCCACGCCGGTCTCGTCGCACGACGATTCGATGCCGAGAACGTTCATGCGCCGAGTCTACGGCGCGGGCCGGGTGCCCTAGGCCAGTGCGGTTGCCCGCCTCCTTCGGTTGGCCCGGCACACGGCCGTCTGCCACGGCAGTTGATAGAGGGCAGTGTTCAAGCACAACATGCGCACGGCGTCGTCGACAGCCACGCCCTCCTCGTCCACGAAGCAGGCGTTGGACACGATCGACAGCGGATCCGCAATCGCCACGACATCCGGCATCACCTCGCGCCAGTCCCAGGCGATGCCAAGCATCGAATCGCGTGTCTCGAAGCCCCACAGCAACTGCCCGTAGCGCAGCGACTTGTGTGAATCGTCCACGTGCACCGACATGCCCAGGTGGCGCAGGCGCCGCACCGACTGCTGCCAGTCGTCCAAGGGCGTCGGAACCGTGGGCCACGTCACGATTTTCCAAGCAGGTATCGTCATAATGCGTTCGTCTTCTGTTGGAACATCTGCAGTGTCGGCGGCTGCGGTGCGTGCCTCAAGCTGTCAACCCTGGTAGCAATCAAGTCTGGTAGCCCCCCACCCTGCTCATGAGACTTCAGCGGTTCCTCGATGTCAGCCAGTCGTGCGACGTGGAAACGTTCGAGCGGCGCCTGATCGGCTTCGCGCATGAGCTGGACTTCGGCATTGCCACGGCCGTGCTGGTGAGCGCCACGCCGGGGCAGGATCCGATCATCGTCAGCGTCGGCAACACGCCGGAGTCGTTCAGGGAGGCGTCGCACAACGCGGGTGACGTCAAGCGCGATCCGGTGATCCGGCGCCTGAAGTCGCTGAGCGTGCCCTTCATCTACGACCAGGATCTCTACGTCGACGAGGGCGCAGCAGACCTGTGGGAGCAGCAGGCTGCCTACGGTTATCGCACCGGCATCGCCGTGGCGCTGCACCTGCCGGGGCACAAGCACTTCCTGCTTGGCGTCAATCGGGAGCAGGCGCTGCCGCGCGAGGACGAACAACTCACGCGCATGCTGGCCGATCTGCAGTTTCTTGCCGTGCATGCGCAGGACGCCGCACAGCGACTGCTGGTGCCGCGCGACGAGGAGCTCGACGCCCCCACCTGACGCCGCGCGAACTCGACATCCTGCGTCTGACGCGCGACGGCAAGTCGGCCTGGGTGGCAGGGCAGATCCTCGGCATCAGCGAGCACACGGTGAACTTCCACCTGCGCAACATCCAGCGCAAGCTCAACACCACCTCAAGCACCAGGCGGTGCTGGTGGCGATGCGCCACGGGCTGATCTGAGATCAGGGACCGCCAGCGGGCGCCATCCCTACAAGCGTTTGTAGCTAGCCAACTACATCACGGGTCCCAGAATTTCTCCCGTACCGCGCCGATTGGCGCATCTAAACGGGAGATCAACATGCTCTGGGACATCATCGCTGAAGCCTTCGCCATTCCCCGCGTCGGCTGGTAAGGATCCGGGGCTGCTGCCGCGACGCCGCAAGCGAAACGCTCCGCAGCACCTCCCTACCGCCGATCACTTCGCATCACACACACGGGCGCTGCATCACGGCGCCCGTCTGCATTTGCAGCACGTCACGCCGGCCAGCATCTCGTTACCACGAGACTGTCGCGCGAACGCTGAATATCGGGACTCTGCCCTTCCTGGCCCCGACCGGCCGGCCTACGCTGACGCCCCGATGAAAGAGTACCGCCTCAGCGCCGGCCGGACCTCGGCCCGCAGCACCAGCGCACCGCCTACCGCCGCATGCTCAGCGACATGTCGCAGCGGCACATGAGCGTGGCCGAACTGTGCGCGCGCAGCGGCCTGTCGCGCGCCGTCGTGATGGGCTTTCTCGACCAGCTGGCGGCACGCGGCCTCGTGATCACGCGCGATGCGGCGCGGCTGCACTGGCCACTCTCGCTGCGGCCACTGCGTGAATGGATGCGCCGCACGCGCCTGCTCAGCCCGCGCAGCGCCCGGCGCGCCTGAGTCTCCCGGCCGGTCGTCTAGCCAGCTTGGCGCGAATGTTGCACTGGCACGGGCATGCCCCAGCAGCGCCCGCTTCGCATCGTCATCGTCGCGCCCGAGGTGCCTGACCGCGACCTCGCCGATGCCCAGACCGAAGGTGAGCTCGAACGGGCTCGCAGCCTGCGCATCGGCCTGCTCGAAAGTCACCACAACATCGTCGCCGTGCTGCCGGCTGACCCCTTCCTTCCCGAGCGGCTGGCCCAGATCGCGCCCGACATGATCATCGTCGACGCCGAGAGCCAGGCGCGCGACACGCTGGAGCATGTGGTGATGGCCACGCGCGACGAGCGCCGGCCCATCGTGCTCTTCACCAACGACGACGACACCAGCCCGGTCGGCGCCGCCATCGCCGCCGGCGTCTCGGCTTATGTGGTGGCCGGCGGCGCCAGAGCGCATCCGCCCGGTGCTCGAGGTGGCCATGGCGCGCTTCCAGCACGAGGAATCGCTGCGCCGAGAGCTGGCGGACGCGCGCACGCAGCTCAGCGAGCGCAAGACCATCGACCGCGCCAAGGGCATCCTGATGGCGCGCCACTCGCTGACCGAAGACCCAGGCCTACGCCCGTCTGCGCAAGACCGCCATGGACCGCGGCATGAAGCTGGCGGAAGTGGCGCAGCGCATCGTCGACGTGGCCGACCTGCTGATCTGAAGCCGTTCCGCACTGCGCGGGTGCGCGCCGAGTGGCAGCGCGAACACCGATGGTGCACAGCAGCAAAAACCGCTGCCCCGCACATGGCACGGCGATTGCGTAGCTCAAGGCAGCAAGCCAAGGACGGCTTGCCATGATTGTTGAAGCGCATCAAGGCCGATCCGCCGCGGTGGGACGACGACGTCCGCACGAGTTCCGCCCCGACGGGCCGACATCGTGTGGACGTTTTTTCGACTGCACATCGCCAGAACGCCATGAACCACTCGACGAACCGGAAGATCCTCATGAGCCGCAGAACCCTGATCAAGGCCGCTGCTGCCGCCGGCAGCGCCACCGGCCTCGTGCCGGGCCTGCAGAGCGCCGTCTACGCGCAGGGATCCGACAAGCCGGAGAAGGAAGAGGTGCGCATCGGCTTCATCCCGCTGACCGACTGCGCCTCGGTGGTGATGGCCTCGGTGCTGGGCTTCGACAAGAAGTACGGCGTGAAGATCGTGCCGACCAAGGAAGCCTCCTGGGCCGGCGTGCGCGACAAGCTGGTCAACGGCGAGCTCGACATGGCCCACGTGCTTTACGGCCTGATCTACGGCGTGCACCTCGGCGTGGGCGGCCCGAGGAAGGACATGGCCGTGCTGATGACGTTGAACAACAATGGCAGGGCGATCACGCTGTCGAAGAAGCTGGCCGACAAGGGTGCGGTTGATGCCGCGAGCCTGGCCAAGCTGATGACGACCGAGAAGCGCGAGTACACCTTCGCGCAGACCTTCCCGACCGGCACGCACGCGATGTGGCTGTACTACTGGCTGGCCAGCGTGGGCGTGAATCCGCTGAAGGACGCCAAGGTGATCACCGTGCCGCCGCCGCAGATGGTGGCCAACATGCGCGTGGGCAACATGGACGGCTATTGCGTGGGCGAGCCCTGGGGCCACCGCGCGATCGCCGACGGCATCGGCATCACGGCCGTCACCACGCAGGACATCTGGAAAGACCATCCGGAGAAGGTGCTCGGCACCACCGGCGAATTCGTCAAGAAGTATCCGAACACCGCACGCGCCGTGATGATGGCCATCCTCGAGGCCAGCCGCTGGATCGACGCCGGCCTGCAGAACAAGAACAAGATGGCCGAGACGGTGGCCGACAAGGCCTACGTCAACACCAGCGTCGACGTGATCAACCAGCGCATCCTCGGCCGCTACCAGAACGGCCTGGGCAAGACCTGGGACGACCCGAACCACATGAAGTTCTTCAACGACGGCGCGGTGAACTTCCCGTACCTGTCCGACGGCATGTGGTTCCTGACGCAGCACAAGCGCTGGGGCCTGCTGAAGGAGCACGTCGACTACCTCGCCGTCGCGAAGCAGGTGAACCAGATCGATCTGTACAAGCAGGTGGCCGGCGCGATGAAGATCAGCGTGCCCGCGAGCCCGATGCGCAGCAGCAAGCTGATCGACGGCGTGGTCTGGGACGGCAAGGATCCGGCCAAGTACGCCGACGGCTTCAAGGTCAAGGCCTGAGGGCCGCAGCACAGGAGAACAGCATGGTCAGTGCCGTGTTCCATACGCCGCTGCGCGCCAGCGAGGAATTGAAGTCCTCGACGGCAGTTGCGGGCGCCGCACCCGCCACCGCGGCGCCCTCGCCCGTCGCCGTGCAACCCGCCGTCGCAGCGAGACTCGCTCGTGCCCCGTTTGACTGGCGTGCGCTCGGGCTGGCGGTCATCCCGCCCGTCTTCGGCCTGGGCGTGCTGATCGGCATCTGGGCGCTGCTGACGATGAAGGGCGGCAGCTTCCCGACACCGGCCGAGACCTTCGCCGAGGCCGTCAAGCTCTTCTCCGACCCCTTCTACCGCAACGGGCCGAACGACCAGGGCATCGGCTGGAACATCCTGTTCTCGCTCGAGCGCGTGGCGCTGGGCTTCGGCATGGCGGCGCTGGTGGGCATCCCGCTGGGCTTCATGATCGGCCGCTTCGCAGTGCTCAACCGCATGGTCTCGCCGCTGATCAGCCTGCTGCGGCCGGTGTCGCCGCTGGCACGGCTGCCGATCGGCCTGCTGGTCTTCAAGGCGGCGAACCCGGCGGCCATCTGGACCATCTTCATCTGCTCGATCTGGCCGATGATCATCAACACCGCGGTCGGCGTGCAGCGCGTGCCGCAGGACTACCTGAACGTCGCCAAGGTGCTCAACCTGAGCGAATGGAAGGTGATCACGAAGATCCTGTTCCCCTCGGTGCTGCCCTACATGCTGACCGGCGTGCGCCTGTCGGTGGGCACGGCCTGGCTGGTGATCGTGGCTGCCGAGATGCTGACCGGCGGCGTGGGCATCGGCTTCTGGGTCTGGGACGAGTGGAACAACCTGAACGTCAAGAACATCCTGATCGCCATCGTCGTGATCGGCGTGGTGGGCCTGCTGCTGGAGGCGCTGCTGGTCAGCATCGCCAAGCGCTTCAGCTACGACGAACACTGAGCTCGAGGAGCACACCATGAATCACTTCATCCAGGTGCAGAACGCCGAGATGGTGTTCGCGACGAAGAAGGGCCGCTTCCACGCGCTGCGCGAGATCGACCTGAACGTGGCACGCGGCGAGTTCATCACGCTGATCGGGCACTCGGGCTGCGGCAAGTCGACGCTGCTGAACCTGATCGCCGGCCTGATCCGCCCGACCAGCGGCGTGCTGCTGTGCGACAACCGCGAGATCGCCGCGCCCGGCCCCGAGCGAGCGGTGGTGTTCCAGAACCATTCCCTGCTGCCCTGGCTCACCTGCTTCGAGAACGTGCACCTCGCCGTCGAGCGGGTGTTCGGTGATCTTGAGTCGCGCACCGAACTGAAGCAGCGCACCCAGGCGGCGCTCGAACTGGTCGGCATGGGGCATGCGATGACGAAGCGGCCGAACGAGATCTCCGGCGGCATGAAGCAGCGCGTGGGCATCGCCCGGGCGCTGGCGATGGAGCCCAAGGTGCTGCTGATGGACGAGCCCTTCGGCGCGCTCGACGCGCTGACGCGCGCCAAGCTGCAGGACGAACTGCTGAAGATCGTCGCGCGCACGAAGAGCACGGTGGTGATGGTCACGCACGACGTGGACGAGGCGGTGCTGCTATCGGACCGCATCGTGATGATGACCAACGGCCCGGCCGCAACGATTGGCGAGATCCTGACGGTCGACCTGCCTCGGCCGCGCGACCGCGTGGCACTGGCGGAGGACACCCGCTACATGCACTGCCGCAAGGAGGTGCTGGACTTCCTCTACACCCGCCACGGGCACGTGGAAGCCGCAGCCGCCTGAAGATCAGGCACACGGATTGCTAAAGTTCTGCCGACGGTTGGCAGAGCAACCGTCGCTGTCTCCTCAGCAGGGCCCAGCCCTTTCAGGTCGCCCTCGCGCCTCACGGCGCGGGGGCGCTTTTTCTTCAGTGCATGAGGCTCCGGCATCACGTCGCTGCGCGACATGAGCACGGCCGAAAGCACTTTCAGTGCTTTTCCTTGGCGTGGTTGATCGAGTACTTGGGGATCTCGATCGTCACGTCCTTGTCGGAGAGGATGGCACGGCACGAGAGCCGCGACGTGGGCTCCAGGCCCCAGGCGCGGTCGAGCAGGTCTTCCTCGCTCTCGTCCATCTCGCCCAGCGACGCGAAGCCCTCGCGCACCACCACGTGGCAGGTGGTGCAGGCACAGCTCATCTCGCAGGCGTGCTCGATCTCGACGTCATGTTCGAGCATCGCCTCGCACAGCGAAGTGCCCGACGGTGCCTCGATCTCGGCCCCCTGGGGGCAGTACTCGGGGTGCGGCAGGATGCGGATCACGGGCATGTCAGATGTCCTCGACGCGCCGGCCCGACAGGGCTGGCGGATGCCCCGGTTCATGCGCGCGGCGGCGAATGCCTCGGTGGCCTGGGCCAGCGCTTCGACGGCAGCGTCGATGCGGTGGTGATCGTTGCCTTCACGGGCGCGCTCGACCTCGGCGAGCTGCGCATCGATGGCCTGTCGCTGGCCATCGTCGAGCAGGTCGCCGTCGGCCGCCAGTGCGGCGCGAGTGGCCAGCAGCAGCCGCTCCGCTTCGACCCGCGATTCACGCAGGCTGCGCTCGCGCATGTCGGCCTCGGCGGTGGAGAAGCCCTCGCCGAGCATGCGGGCGATGTCCTCGTCGGCCAGACCGTAGCTCGGCTTGACGGTGATGGCCGCTTCGACGCCGGAAAGCTCCTCGCGCGCGCTGACGGCCAGCAGGCCATCGGCATCGACCTGGAAGGTGACGCGGATGCGTGCCGCGCCGGCCACCATCGGCGGAATGCCGCGCAGCTCGAAGCGCGCCAGCGAGCGGCACTCGGAGACCAGCTCGCGCTCGCCCTGCACCACGTGCAGCGCCAGCGCCGTCTGGCCGTCCTGAAGGTGGTGAAGTCCTGCGCGCGCGCCGTGGGGATGGTGCTGTTGCGCGGGATGATGCGCTCGACGTAGGCCGCCCATGGTTTCCAGGCCGAGCGACAGCGGGATCACGTCGAGCAGCAGCAGTTCGTCGGCGCCGGCATTGCCGGCCAGCGCATTGGCCTGGATCGCGGCCCCCAGCGCCACCACCTCGTCGGGGTTCAGGTCGGTCAGCGGCGTGGCGCCGAACAGCTCGCCCACGGCCTGCTGCACACGCGGCATGCGGGTGGAGCCGCCGACCATCACCACGCCCTTGACTTCGTCCTTGCCGACCTTCGCGTCACGCAGTACCTTGCGCACGGCGGTCAGCGTGCGGGCCACCAGCGGCTCGGTCAGGGCGAGGAATTCCTCGCGCGTGACGCGCAACGACAGCTCGCCGCCCGACAGTGGACAGGCCAGCGTCGCGTGGTCGGCCGACGACAGCTTTTCCTTCGTCGCGCGGGCGGCGGCCAGCACGGCGCGCTTGTCCTCCGGCGTCTCGGCCGCGCGGCCGGCGCGATCCAGCGCATGCGCCGCCAGCATGGCATCGAAATCATCGCCGCCGAGCGCCGAATCGCCGCCGGTGGCGATCACCTCGAACACGCCGGCCGACAGGCGCAGCAGCGAGATGTCGAAGGTGCCGCCGCCGAGGTCGTAGACCGCATACAGCCCCTCGGCACCGTGCTCCAGGCCGTAGGCGAGCGCCGCGGCGGTGGGCTCGCTGATCAGGCGCAGCACATTCAGGCCGGCGAGTTGTGCGGCATCCTTGGTGGCCTGACGCTGGGCATCGTCGAAATAGGCCGGCACGGTGATCACTGCACCGAAGAGCTCGTCATCGAAGCTGTCCTCGGCACGCTGGCGCAGCGTGGCGAGGATCTCGGCCGACACCTCGACCGGCGACTTCTCGCCATCCACCGTGCGGATCTTCAGCATGCCCGGCGCATCGACGAAGTCGTAGGGCAGCTTGCCGTGCTCCGCCACGTCGGCCAGCCCGCGGCCCATGAAGCGCTTGACCGAGACGATGGTGTTGCGCGGGTCGAGCGCAGCATCGGCCAGCGCCGCCGCGCCGATCTGGCGGCCACCGGCGGGCAGGTAGCGCACGGCCGAGGGCAGGATCACCTTGCCGTGTTCGTCGGGCAGGCACTCGGCCACGCCATGACGCACGGCAGCCACCAACGAGTGCGTGGTGCCGAGATCGATGCCCACCGCGACGCGGCGCTGGTGCGGGTCAGGCGTGCCGCCGGGTTCGGAGATCTGAAGCAGAGCCATGGTTCTATTGTCCCAGCGCCTCGAGACGGCGGTCGACGTCCTCGGCAAAGCGCTCGACGAACATCAGGGCTCTGACCTGTTGCGCGGCGCCGGCCATGTCCTGTTTCGTATCGATGGCGTCGCCAGTGACGCGAGCGCCCCGCGACGATGCCTAGCGACGTCGTCGGCGAGCGCCTCGACCGCTTCGAGCGTGCGAGCGTCCTCGAGCGCCTCACGCCACTCCATCTGCTGCATCAGGAAGGCGCCCGGCATCGCGGTGTTGTTCTCCGCATCGATGCGCTGGCCCGCCAGCTCGCACAGATAGGCGGCGCGCTTCAGCGGGTCCTTCAGGCGCTGGTACGCCTCGTTCACACGCACCGCCCACTGCAAGGCCACGCGCTGGGCAGCAGTTCCGTCGGAGGCAAACTTGTCCGGATGCACCTCGGCCTGCAGTTCACGCCATCGTGCATCGAGCACAGCACGCTCCTGCGCAAAGCGGCGCGGCAGGCCGAACAGCGCGAAGTCGTCGTCGTCGAGCTTCATGGAGGCGATGTCGTGTGGAAACAAAAAGGCGCGGCTGCGAGCCGCGCCATGCGTGTCGTTGGGCCAGGTCAGACGCGGAACGACTCGCCGCAGCCGCAGCGGTCTTTCTCGCGCGGGTTGTGAAACTTGAAGCCTTCGTTCAGGCCCTCGCGCACGAAGTCGAGCTCGGTGCCGTCGATGTAGGGAAGGCTCTTCGGGTCGACCAGCACCTTGACCCCATGGCCCTCGAAGACGACGTCTTCCGGCGCCAGATCGTCGGCGTACTCGAGCTTGTAGGCCAGTCCCGAGCAGCCGGTGGTCTTCACGCCCAGGCGCACGCCGATGCCCTTGCCGCGCTTGGCGATGTAGCGCGTCACATGCTTGGCGGCGCGTTCGGTCAGAGTGACGGCCATGTCGCTCACTGCGCCGGACCGGCACCCTGGCCCGACTTCGCCTTGTAGTCGTTGACCGCTGCCTTGATCGCGTCTTCCGCCAGGATCGAGCAGTGGATCTTTACCGGCGGCAGCGCCAGTTCCTCGGCGATCTGGGTGTTCTTGATCGTCAACGCCTCGTCGAGCGACTTGCCCTTGACCCACTCGGTCACCAGCGAGCTCGACGCGATCGCCGAGCCGCAGCCGTAGGTCTTGAACTTCGCGTCCTCGATCAGGCCGGTGGCCGGGTTGACCTTGATCTGCAGCTTCATCACGTCGCCGCAGGCCGGGGCGCCGACCATGCCGGTGCCCACCGTGTCGTCACCCTTCTCGAAGGAACCGACGTTGCGCGGATTCTCGTAATGCTCGACGACCTTTTCGCTGTATGCCATGGTGCTGCTCCAACAACTCGTTCTTCAGTGTGCCGTCCACTGGATGGTGCTGATGTCCACACCGTCCTGGTACATCTCCCACAGCGGGGACAGCTCGCGCAGTTTGGCCACGCGGTCTTTCAGCGTGCTGACCACGTAGTCGATCTCTTCCTCGGTGGTGAAGCGGCCGATCGTCATGCGCAGGCTCGAGTGCGCCAGTTCGTCGCTGCGGCCCAGCGCCCGCAGCACGTAGCTGGGCTCCAGGCTCGCGGACGTGCAGGCCGAGCCCGACGACACCGCGATGCCCTTGATGCCCATGATCAGCGACTCGCCCTCGACGAAGTTGAAGCTCATGTTCACGTTGTGCGGAACACGCTTCTCGGGGTGGCCGTTCAGGTAGGTCTGCTCGATGTCCGAGAGGCCGCGCAGCAGACGCTGCTGCAGCGAGCGGATGCGCTCGAGCTCGGCGCCCATCTCCTCGCGGGCGATGCGGAAGGCTTCGCCCATGCCGACGATCTGGTGCGTGGGCAGCGTGCCCGAACGCATGCCGCGCTCGTGGCCGCCGCCGTGCATCTGCGCCTCGATCCGCACGCGCGGCTTGCGCCGCACGTACAGCGCGCCGATGCCCTTGGGGCCGTAGGTCTTGTGCGAGGCCGGGCTCATCAGGTCGACCGGCAGCGTCTTCATGTCGATGGCGACCTTGCCGGTGGCCTGCGCCGCATCGACGTGGAAGACGATATTGCGCTCGCGGCAGATCGTGCCGATGGCCGAGATGTCCTGGATCACGCCGATCTCGTTGTTCACGAACATCACCGAGGCCAGGATGGTGTCGGGCCGCAGCGCGGCCTTGAACTTCTCCAGATCGAGCAGGCCATCTTCCTCGACGTCGAGGTAGGTGGCCTCGAAACCCTGGCGCTCCAGTTCGCGCACCGTGTCGAGCACTGCCTTGTGCTCGGTCTTGACGGTGACGATGTGCTTGCCGCGCCCCTTGTAGAACTGCGCCGCGCCCTTGAGCGCGAGGTTGTTCGACTCGGTGGCGCCGCTGGTCCAGACGATCTCGCGCGGGTCGGCGCCGATCAGCTCGGCCACCTGCTCGCGCGCCTTCTCCACCGCCGCCTCCGCCTCCCAGCCCCACGCATGGCTGCGCGACGCCGGGTTGCCGAAGTGCTCGCGCAACCAGGGAATCATCGCGTCGACCACGCGCTGGTCCACCGGATTGGTGGCGCCGTAGTCCATGTAGATCGGGAAATGCGGGGTCATGTCCATCGCGGGAGGCGGATACGGAGGTCTGCTTACTTCGTGAAGGCGTTGCCGAGGGCAAACACCGAGTTCGGTGCGTTGACCTTGATAGGCTTGACGACCGGCTGGCTCGAGATCGCACGCTTGACCGGGTGCTCCTCGATCGAGACGCCCTTGGCGATCTGCTCGTCGACCAGCTTCTTCAGCGACACGGAATCGAGGAACTCGATCATCTTGGCATTCAGGCCGGCCCACAGGTCGTGCGTCATGCACTTGCCGCTCTCCTCGCCCATGCAGTCGCCCTTGCCGCCGCAACCGGTAGCATCGATCGGCTCGTCGACCGCGACGATGATGTCGGCGACGGTGATTTCTTCGGCCTTGCGGCCGAGCGAGTAGCCGCCACCGGGACCGCGGGTGCTCTCGACCAGCTCGTGGCGGCGCAGCTTGCCGAACAGTTGTTCGAGGTAGGACAGCGAGATCTGCTGGCGGGCGCTGATCGCGGCCAGCGCCACCGGCCCGGTGTGCTCACGCAGCGCCAGGTCGATCATGGCAGTCACGGCAAATCGGCCCTTGGTGGTCAGTCGCATCTCAAATCTCCTAAAGCCGGCAACGGCACGAGGGGTTCTGGAATCTGTCCAGGCAGTCGGCTCTCGAACGCCACCCGGTTAATCCCGAGCGGTTTTGTCGAGTATACCTGAAACCAAGCTTTCTGGTCGGGATCGGCGCCGAAAGTTCCCCTCATCGCGCCGGGGTCTGCCGGCTGATCCGCTCCAGCAGACCGTCGCAGGCGTCCTCCATGCCGTCGAGCACCTCCTCGAAGCCCTGCGCGCCGCCCGCATACGGGTCGGGAACGACCGGGCTCTCGTGCCGCCGGCAGAACTCGGTCAAGCGCCCGAGCTTGCGGCGCCGAGCATCCGGACAGCGCTCTTCCAGCAGCGCGAGGTTGTCCCAGTCCATCGCCAGGATCAGGTCGAAGCGCTCGAAGTCGGCCTCGACCACCTCCCGCGCACGAAGTGCACTCAGGTCGTAGCCGCGACGCGCGGCGTGCTGCATCGAGCGGTGATCCGGCGGCGATCCGGCATGCCACGCGTGCGTGCCGGCGGAGTCGACCATCACGAGCCCGTGCAGGCCCGCCTGCTGCAGCTTGTGCCGCATGACGGCTTCCGCCGTGGGCGAGCGGCAGATGTTGCCCATGCAGACGAACAGAACGCTGGTGATCTTCACGGCTGAGTCTTCCAATGCAACATTGTCGTTCGCGACAACACCCCGCGTGGCGTCATGGCAAGCTCGCGCCATGTCTGATTCAACTCCCGAACGCTGGCGCCTCGATGCGGGCGGCGCCGACGTCGCGCTGCTCGAGGTGCCGCCGGCGCTGGCCGCACGGCGCTTCGAAGTCGATGTGCGGCTGGTGGTGCGCTGCCCCGAGTCGCCCGACGGCGCGTGGCACGCGCTCACCGTCGAGCTCGATGGCCGTCGCCACTGGTCGCGCCGCATCGCCACCAGCAACCCCGGCCAGACCGACAGCCTCGATTACCACTGTCGCGTCGACGTGCCCGAGGGCAGCGGCCTGCGCATTCGCGCGCTCGCCCAGACCCGCGGCGCGCAGCGCGACCGCCTGCTGATCGAGGCCGAGGAGTCCTGAGCGCAGCGGGTCTCGCAGCTCGCTCAGCCCTTTCCCGGCACGATCGGCACGACGTTGACATCGTGCCCCGCCGCGCCAAAGGCCTGCTCGCGCAGCAAAGCCAGCTGGTCACGCACCCGCGCCGCCTTCTCGAACTCCAGGTTCTTCGCGTGGTCGAGCATCTGCTTTTCCAGCAGCTTGATGCGCTTGGCGAGGTCCTTCTCGCTCAGCAACTCCACAGCGGCCGCCTCGGCGATCGCCTTGGCATCGTCCTTGGCGCTCTTGTCGCTGTAGACGCCGTCGATCAGGTCCTTGATCCGCTTGCTGACGCTGCGCGGCACGATGCCGCCGTTGGCCTCGTTGAACGCGATCTGCTTGGCGCGGCGCCGCTCGGTCTCGCCGATCGCCTTGCGCATCGAGTCGGTGATCGTGTCGGCATAGAGGATCGCGCGGCCATTGAGGTTGCGCGCCGCGCGGCCGATGGTCTGGATCAGGCTGCGTTCGGCGCGCAGGAAACCTTCCTTGTCGGCATCGAGGATGGCGACGAGTGACACCTCGGGAATGTCAGGCCCTCGCGCAGCAGGTTGATGCCGACCAGCACGTCGAAGGTGCCCAGGCGCAGGTCGCGCAGGATCTCGACGCGCTCGATGTTGTCGACGTCGCTGTGAAGGTAGCGCACCTTCACGCCGTTCTCGCCGAGGTAGTCGGTGAGCTGCTCGGCCATGCGCTTGGTCAGCGTCGTGATCAGCACGCGCTCGTTGAGCTTCACGCGCTCGCGGATCTCCTGCAGCACATCGTCGACCTGGTTGGTGGCCGGGCGCACCTCGACCTCGGGGTCGATCAGGCCGGTGGGCCGCACCAGCTGCTCGACCACCTGGCCGGCATGCTGCTGCTCGTAGGCCGCCGGCGTGGCCGAGACGAAGATCGCCTGGCGCATCTTCTTCTCGAACTCCTCGAACTTCAGCGGCCGGTTGTCGAGTGCGCTGGGCAGGCGGAAGCCGTATTCCACCAGCACGGTCTTGCGCGCCCGGTCGCCGTTGAACATGCCGCCGAACTGGCCGATCAGCACGTGGCTTTCGTCGAGGAACATCAACGCGTCGGCCGGCAGGTAATCCACCAGCGTCGGCGGCGGCTCGCCCGGCGCCGCGCCCGACATGTGCCGCGTGTAGTTCTCGATGCCCTTGCAGTGGCCCACCTCCTGCAGCATCTCGAGATCGAAGCGGGTGCGCTGCTCGAGGCGCTGAGCTTCGACCAGCTTGCCCATCTTGACGAGTTCGTCCAGGCGCAGGCGCAGTTCTTCCTTGATCGTGTCGATCGCCGCTACGACCCGGTCGCGCGGCGTCACGTAGTGGCTCGACGGATAGACGGTGAAGCGCGGAATCTTCTGCCGGATGCGGCCGGTCAGCGGGTCGAACAGCTGCAGCGACTCGATCTCGTCGTCGAACAGCTCGATGCGGATCGCCAGCTCGGAGTGCTCGGCCGGGAAGACGTCGATCGTGTCGCCGCGCACGCGGAAGGTGCCGCGCGAGAAGTCGGTCTCGTTGCGCGTGTACTGCATGCGGATCAGGTGCGCGATCACGTCGCGCTGGCCGAGCTTGTCGCCCACGCGCAGCGTCATCACCATGCGGTGGTAGTCGCTCGGGTTGCCGATGCCGTAGATCGCGCTGACGCTGGCCACGATCACCACGTCGCGCCGCTCGAGCAGGCTCTTGGTGGCCGACAGGCGCATCTGCTCGATGTGCTCGTTGATCGAGCTGTCCTTCTCGATGAACAGGTCGCGCTGAGGCACGTAGGCCTCGGGCTGGTAGTAGTCGTAGTAGCTGACGAAATACTCGACGGCGTTCTTCGGGAAGAACTCGCGGAACTCGCTGTACAGCTGCGCGGCCAGCGTCTTGTTCGGTGCAAACACGATCGCCGGGCGGCCCAGCCGCGCGATGACGTTGGCCATCGTGAAGGTCTTGCCCGAGCCGGTGACGCCGAGCAGCGTCTGGTAGCTCAGGCCGTCATGCACGCCCTCGACCAGTTGCTGGATCGCCGCGGGCTGGTCTCCGCCGGCGGATAGGGCTGGAAGAGCTGGAACGGCGAATCGGGGAAGCTGACGAACTCGCCCGCCGGCGCCTCGTTCGGCACCGGCGCGGGGCGCACTTCGGACAGATCGGCCATGACGGATAAAATCTCCGGGTTAACCCGCCTCGCACGGACGCAAGGCAATCGGACAGGTTAACGGAAATCCTCCCCCTGCTCTACTGACAAGGACTGACCATGGCTTCGCCCGCTTCGTCGCTGTTTGCCGCCGTCGAGATGGCCCCGCGCGACCCGATCCTCGGCCTCAACGAACAGTTCGCGGCCGATCCGAACCCGGCGAAGGTCAACCTCGGCGTCGGCGTCTACTACGACGATGCCGGCAAAGCTGCCGCTGCTCAAGTGCGTGCAGGAAGCCGAGAAGCTGCTGATGGAGGCGCCCAAGCCGCGCGGCTATCTGCCGATCGACGGCATCGCGGCCTATGACAAGGCGGTGCAGGGCTGGTCTTCGGCGCCGACAGCGCCATCGTCAAGGGTGGCCGCGTGGCCACGGTGCAGGCGCTGGGCGGCACCGGCGGCCTGAAGATCGGCGCCGACTTCCTCAAGCGCATGAATCCCGGCGCGAAGGTGCTGATCAGCGACCCGAGCTGGAGAACCACCGCGCCCTGTTCGAGAGCGCCGGCTTCGTGGTGGAGAGCTACCCGTACTACGACGCGGCCAAGCGCGGCGTCAACTTCGACGGCATGCTCGCCGCGCTGAAGGGCGCGCCGGCCGGCACGGTGATCGTGCTGCACGCCTGCTGCCACAACCCGACCGGCTACGACATCGACGCCGCGCAGTGGGACCCGGTGGTCGCGGCCGTCAAGGCGAACCGGCTGGTGGCCTTCCTCGACATGGCCTACCAGGGTTTCGGCGACGGCATCACCGAAGACGGCGCGGTGATCGGCAAGTTCGTCTCCGCCGGCCTGGACTTCTTCGTCTCGACCAGCTTCTCGAAGAGCTTCTCGCTGTACGGCGAGCGCGTCGGCGCGCTGTCGGTGGCCTGCGAGTCGAAGGACGAGGCCGATCGCGTGCTGAGCCAGCTCAAGCGCGTGATCCGCACCAACTACTCCAACCCGCCCACCCACGGCGCCCAGGTGGTGGCCACGGTGCTCAACACGCCGGCGCTGCGCCAGATGTGGGAAGACGAACTGGCCGGCATGCGCGTTCGCATCAAGCAGATGCGCGAGGCGCTTCAAGCCAAGCTGACCGCGGCCGGCCTCAAGCAGGACTTCAGCTACATCACCCGCCAGAAGGGCATGTTCAGCTACTCCGGCCTGAACAAGGAGCAGATGCAGCGCCTGCGCGGCGAATTCGGCGTCTACGGCGTCGATTCGGGCCGCATCTGCGTGGCGGCGCTGAACAGCAAGAACATCGATGCTGTCGTGGCGGCGATCGCCAAGGTGTCCTGAACCACGAGACTGTCACCTCGGCGACACCCAGGGGCGCGAATAGCGCCCCTTTTGTGCCCGCTCGGGGTTTCCACCCCGGCCCGGCGACAGCATGATGCAAGCAATCTTCCTAGAATGCTGCATTGCACCAAGAGGGCCTGACCATGCTGTACCAGATGTACGAAACCCAGCGCGCGCTCCTCAGCCCCTTCGCCGAGTTCGCCGCCGCGTCGTCCAAGCTCTACAGCCACCCGCTGTCGCCGTTCGCGCACACGCCGATGGCCGACCGCGTGTCCGCGGGCCTCGACCTGATGCACCGCCTCTCGAAGGAATACGAGAAGCCGGAGTTCAACATCACCTCGGTCGCGGTCGATGGTGTCGACGTGGCCGTGCAGCAGCAGATCGCGCTGAACAAGCCGTTCTGCCGGCTGCTGCGCTTCAAGCGCTTCAGCGACAACCCGAAGGTGCTCGAGGCGATGAAGGGCCACCCCACGGTGCTGATCGTCGCCCCGCTGTCGGGCCACCATTCCACGCTGTTGCGCGACACGGTGCGCGCGCTGCTGCGCGACCACAAGGTCTTCATCACCGACTGGACCGACGCACGCATGGTGCCGTCCGAGGTGGGCCCGTTCCACCTCGACGACTACGTGACCTACGTGCAGGAGTTCATCCGCCACATCGGCCCGGAGGTGAACGTGATCTCGGTGTGCCAGCCCACCGTGCCGGTGCTCGCGGCGATCTCGCTGATGGCCAGCAACGGCGAAGTCACGCCGCGCACGATGACGATGATGGGTGGCCCGATCGACGCGCGCCGCAGCCCGACCGCGGTGAACAACGGCGATGAACAAGAGCCACACCGGTTCGAGCACAACGTGATCTACCGCGTGCCGGTGAACTACCCGGGTGCGGGCCGCCGCGTCTACCCCGGCTTCCTGCAGCACAGCGGCTTCGTGGCGATGAACCCGGACCGCCACCTCAGCTCGCACTACGACTACTTCCTCGACTGGTGCGCGGCGACGGCGACAGCGCCGATGCCCACCGCGAGTTCTACGACGAGTACAACGCCGTGCTCGACATGCCGGCCGAGTACTACCTCGACACCATCAAGACGGTGTTCCAGGACTTCGCGCTGGTCAACGGCACCTGGAAGGTCAACGGCCAGCTGGTGCGTCCGCAGGACATCAAGACCACCGCGCTGCTGACCGTCGAGGGCGAACTCGACGACATCTCCGGCGCGGGCCAGACCCGCGCCGCGCACGAGCTGTGCACTGGCATCCCCAAGACGCGCCAGTTCCACTACGACGTGATCGGCGCCGGCCACTACGGCATCTTCTCCGGCCGGCGCTGGCGCGAGAAGGTCTATCCGGAAGTGCGCAGCTTCATCGCGTCGCACCGGGCGCCGGCCGCCAAGGCCACCCCGGCGAAGAAAGCCCGCGCCCGATAATCGGCGCGTGCCGACGACCGAAGACGACCTCGCCCGCCTGATCGACGCTGCACTGCCGCAGACGCAGTGCACGCGCTGCGGTTATCCGGACTGTGCCGCCTATGCGCGCGCCGTGGCCTGCGGCGAGGCGGGCATCAACCAGTGCCCGCCCGGCGGCGCCGAGGGCATCGAACGGCTCGCCGCCATCACCGGCCGACCCGCGTTGCCGCTCGACCCGGCTCATGGTGCCGAAGGCCCGCTGCGGCTGGCGCTCATCGACGAGGCTGGTGCATCGGCTGCACGCTGTGCATCAAGGCCTGCCCAGTCGATTGCATCGTCGGCGCGCCGAAGGTGATGCACACCGTCGTGGCGGCCCAATGCACCGGCTGCGAGCTGTGCATTCCGGCCTGTCCGGTGGACTGCATCTCGCTCGTCGCCGCAAGTGAGGGCCGTACCGGCTGGGCCGCCTGGAGCGCCGCGCAGGCCGAACAGGCTCGCGATCGCTATGCCTTCCGCCGCATTCGCGTCGATCGCGCCGCACGCGAAAACGATGCCCGCGGCCGCCAAGGCCGAAGCGAAGCTCGCGGATCTGCCGAGCCACAGCCTGCACACCGACCCCGCCACGCTGGATCGCAAACGCGCCGTCATCGAGGCGGCGCTTGCCCGTGCGCGCGCCCGACAGTCCTCACGCCCCTGAATCACGCATGAAGACCCGCGACATCGAGCCCTTCTTCGCCACGCTGAAGCAGGCCAATCCGAATCCGGTCACCGAACTCGAATACACCAACGTCTTCGAGCTGCTCGCCGCGGTGCTGCTGTCGGCGCAAGCCACCGATGTCGGCGTCAACAAGGCCACGCGGCGGCTGTTTCCGCGCGCCAACACGCCGCAGCGCATGCTGGCGCTCGGCCTGCCGGAGCTCACCGAAGCGATCCGCACCATCGGCCTGTACCGCACCAAGGCGAAGAACCTGTACGAGACCTGCCGCATCCTCGTCGAGCAGCACGGCGGCGGTGCCGCGCTCGCGCGAAGCCCTCGAAGCGCTGCCGGGCGTCGGCCGCAAGACGGCCAACGTGGTGCTCAATGTCGCGTTCGGCGAGCCGACGATGGCAGTCGACACGCACATCTTCCGCGTCTCCAACCGCACCGGCCTCGCCCCGGGGCGCAATCCGCTCGAGGTCGAGACGAAGCTGATGAAGCGGGTGCCGCCGGCCTACCTCGTCGACGCGCACCACTGGCTGATCCTGCACGGCCGCTACGTCTGCAAGGCCCGCCAGCCCCTGTGCACGCAGTGCGGCGTCGCGGCGTGGTGCGACTCGGCCCCGCGCCTGGGCCGCTAGCCCCCTCGTTCTTGGGGACCCTGCAAGACCTTGCAGGCCGCACGGATGGGCCATCGTCCCAGAATCTCGACATGGTGGACGCGGTGCTTGTCCAGGAGATCTGTGGTCGGCTCGACCGCGGAGAGATCGACCGCGACCAGTTCTTCGACCAGCTCACCCGCGCCGTCGCCGACATGATCGGCTGCACGCGCTGCGGCGTCTGGGTGTTCGTCGACACCGCCGAGGGGCGCGCGCTGCGCTGCATGGCGATGTACGACCGCCGGCTCGACCGCATCGTCGGCGCGGCCGACATCTACAACGCCGACTCCGGGCCCTACTTCGAGACGCTGGTGCGCGACGGCTGCGTGATCGCGTCCGACGCGCGCCGCCACGCGGCGACCCTTGGCTTCCTCGACAACTACCGGTGCCGCTCGACCTGCACTCGCTGCTCGACGTCTGTTTCTCCATCAACGGCGTGCCCTTCGGCACCTTCAGCTGCGAGCAGGCTGGGCAGCCGCTGGTGTGGTCGCAGCGCCAGTGCAGATGCTGCGCGGTCGGTTCGCGCGCGAGCCTGGCGCTGCTGCACGCCGCCACGGCGATGCCGGACACCCAGCCCGCGGCCCTGTGGGAGCCCAGCTCGCCGAACCGGCTGCTGACGATGCCGGCGCCGCTCGAGTCGGACGACGACCCTGCCGATCGCCGCGATCGCTCGTGACCGGCTGCACGAAGCGCGGCTGAGCGCAGTCCGGCCCGCTCGGGCCGCCGCCTACAATCGCCCCTGCCCCCACCTCCTCGCGCGCCATGTCCCAACTCCAGGATCTTGCGGAACGGGTCGAACGCCTGCTGCTGAGGCATCAGGAACTGCAGCGCACCAACGCCCTGCTCGAACAGCAGCTGGCCAGCGTCACGCAGGAGCGCGACAGCCTGCGCTCGCGGCTGAACGCCGCGCGCAGCCGCATCGATGCCCTGCTCGAGCGTCTGCCGGCGGAAGCCGACAACGGCAACGGGAGTGCCCCATGAAGCAGATCGAGGTGACCATCATGGGCCAGAGCTACCTGCTCGGGTGCCCGGAAGGCGGCGAGACCTCGCTGCTCGAGGCGGTGGCCAGCGTCGACCGCGAGATGTGTGCCATTCGCGATGCCGGCAAGGTGAAGGCACGCGAGCGCATCGCCGTGCTGGCCGCACTGAACCTCGCCTTTGCGCTGGCCGAACGCCCCGCGCCCGCAGCGGCCCGCGCGCCCGCGGCCGATGCGAGCATGGATCTGGAAGCGCTGATCAAGCGCATCGATCAGACCCTCGGCGCCGATGGGCAATTGCTCTGAAGCGTCGGCGAACGACTCGTAGAATGGAACTGTCCGTCGCGTTCGCGTGAGTCTTATATTTCCTTGAACCGATGCTCTTGCGAGCAAGGGCTTGGAACATCGCGGCAGGTGTGATCGTCTCGCGTCAGATGAACCCGAAGCCTTGCTGACCTCGCCCACCTGAATCCCCTGGGTTCAGGAATGCGGCTCCCGGTTCGTGGCGGACACCCTTCCCCTTCTCGCTCGGGACCGACGCCCTTGTCCTACTGGCTGATGAAGAGCGAGCCCGACGAGTGCTCGATCGACGACCTCGCCGCCGCGCCCAAGCAGACCGTCCCTTGGTTCGGCGTGCGCAACTACCAGCGCGCAACTTCATGCGCGACGACATGCGCATCGGCGACGGCGTGCTCTTCTACCACTCCTCCTGTGCCGAGCCGGGCGTGGCCGGCCTCGCCGAGGTGTGCAGCGCACCGTACCCTGACGAGACCCAGTTCGACCCGAAGAGCCCGTACTTCGACCCGAAGTCCAGCCGCGACAAGCCGCGCTGGCTGCTGGTCGACGTGAAGCTCCGCGAGAAGACGGCGCTGCTGCCGCTCAAGCGCATGCGCGAGCTGCCGCAGTTGCAGTCCATGCTGCTGCTGCGGCCGGGCAGCCGGTTGTCGATCACGCCGGTGACCGAGGTCGAATGGCGGGAAGTTCTGGCGCTGCTGAGAACCTAGAACACACAACGAGATCGAGGAGACAACATGAAATGGATGCGCTGCCGCCATGCAGGCCGCGAGTTGTTCGGTGCGCTCGAGGGCGACACGCTCGCCGTGCATGCCGGCGATCTGTTTGGCGAACACCGGGCCACTGGGGAGCGCCTTGCCGTCACCGATGTCGAATGGCTGATGCCCTGCCAGCCCGGCAAGATGCTGGCGCTGTGGAACAACTTCCGCGCGGCGGCCGAGAAGAACGGCTGGGCGGTTCCGGCCGAGCCGCTGTATTTCGCCAAGACGTCGAACAGCTTCGCGGCACATGGTCAGGCCATTGCGGCAGCCCCGACCGAAGCCGGCCGCGTGGCCTACGAAGGCGAACTGGCGATCGTGATCGGCCGCCGCGCGAAGAACGTGCCGGTCGACCAGGCTTCGGCCCACATCCTCGGCTACAGCTGCGCCAACGACCTCACCGCAATCGAACTGCTCAACCGCGACCCGGCCTTCCCGCAGTGGACACGGGCCAAGGGTTTCGACGGCTTCGGGGTCGTCGGGCCGGTGATCGAGACCGACTTCGACCTCAGCGCCGCCTTCGTGCGCACGATCGTCGGCGGGCGCGAGCGGCAGAACTATGCGCTGGCCGACATGATCTTCCCGCCGCACGAACTCGTCTCGCGCCTGTCGCACGACATGACGCTCGAGCCGGGCGACGTGATCCTGTGCGGCACCTCGCTCGGCGTGCTGCCGATGAAGCCGGGCACCACCGTCGAGGTGGCAATCGACGGCATCGGCCGGCTCGTCAACACCTACGGCTGATCAGGCGAGCGGCTGCACTTCCAGCCGCCCCTTCTGCACCGCCAGCGTCTGCGCCAGCAGGCTGGTGGCCGCGTAGATCGCGTCGATCGTCGGGGTGGGCGTCTCGGTGATGCGGCCGAGCTCGACCACCGAGCCGACCAGCGCCTCCAGCTCGAGTGCGCGGCCATGCTCGACGTCCTGCAGCATCGAGGTCTTGTGCGCACCCACCGCCTCCGCGCCGGCGATGCGCTGATCGAGCGAGATCTTGAATCGCACGCCCAGCTTCTCCGCCACGCTCTGCGCCTCGCGCATCATCGCGGCGGCCAGCGAGCGCGTCGGTCCGAAGCGGCAGATCTGCTCCAGCGTCGCGTGTGTCAGCGCCGAGATCGGGTTGAAGCTGAGGTTGCCCCACAGCTTGACCCACAGCTCCGAGCGGATGTCACGGCTGACCGGCGCCTTGAAACCGGCCCGCATCATCGCCTGCGAGAGGGCGTCGATGCGTTCGCTGCGCTCGCCATCCAGTTCACCGAGCGTGAAGCGGTTGCCCTCGATCACCTTCACCACGCCCGGCTCGACCAGTTCGCTGGCCGGGTAGACGACGCTGCCGATGATGCGCTCGCGTTCGATGTGCTGGTCGATCACGCCTCCCGGATCGACGCTGTCCAGCCGGCGGCCCTCGTAAGCGCCGCCGAGCTTGTGGAAGTACCACCAGGGGATGCCGTTGATCATCGTCACCACCATGGTCTGCGGGCCGAACAGCGCGCGCAGCCCGGGCAGCACGTCCTTCACCGGTGCGCCTTCAGCGTCAGCAGCACGGCATCCTGCGGGCCGGCCTCGGCCATGTGCTGCACGGCCTTGGCCGTCGGCGCAAGCTCTTCCGTACCGTCTTCCAGGATCAGCCGGAAGCCGCGCGCATTGATCGCCTCGAGATTGCGATTGCGCGCAATGAAGGTGACGTCTTCGCCAGCGCGTGCCAGCTTGGCCCCCAGGTAGCCGCCGATCGCCCCGGCGCCGACCACCGCGATCTTCATGTTCGTGTCCTCACTTCGCTTGACTGTATTCGCGCGCCCGCAGCGACTTGCGCGCGAAGGTCCACAAGGGCGACAGCAGCATCAGCAGCGCCAGCAGCACGATGCTGCCGACCAGCCCGTTCGACCAGAAGATCGACAGCTCACCCTGCGACAGCAGCATCGCCTGGCGGAAACTGGCTTCGGCCATGTCGCCCAGCACCAGCGCCAGCACCAGCGGCGCCAGCGGGTACTTCAGCTTCTTGAACAGGTAGCCGAGCACGCCGAAACCCAGCATCAGCCAGACGTCGAACATCGAACTGTGCACGGTGTAGGCGCCGATCGCGCAGATCACGATGATCACCGGCGCGATCACCGAGAACGGGATGCGCAGCAGCGCGGCCCACCACGGCACGGTGGTCAGCACGACGAACAGGCCGACGAGGTTGCCGAGGTACATCGAGGCGATCAGGCCCCAGACGAAGTCCTTCTGCTCGACGAAGAGCATCGGCCCGGGCTGCAGGCCCCAGATCAGCAAGCCGCCGAGCAGCACGGCCGCCGTCGGCGAGCCGGGGATGCCCAGCGTCAGCATCGGCAGCAGCGCCGAGGTGCCGGCG
Organism: Piscinibacter aquaticus; assembly: GCA_007994965.1. Lineage (GTDB taxonomy): Bacteria > Pseudomonadota > Gammaproteobacteria > Burkholderiales > Burkholderiaceae_C > Piscinibacter > Piscinibacter aquaticus. The sequence goes on from VOPW01000001.1 coordinate 2,223,999, forward strand.
GCATGCGCGGCGGTCTCGGGCGCGATCACACCCTCGATCGCGCCCTTGCCGAAGTTCTGCGGCTCCTTCGAGAAACGCTGCGCCACGCCGTAACCCATGAACGAGGCCGGCGTCGCGCCACCGGGCGTGATGCCCATCCAGCAGCCGATCGCAGTGGAGCGCAGGAACACCTTCCAGTGCTTGATGATCTGACCCCAGGTCTGCCACACCACCTTCGGGCTGATGCGCGCGCTCTTGCCCTTGAAGGCCAGGCCCTCCTCCATCGTCAGCAGGATCTCGCCGATACCGAACAGGCCGATCACCGCGATCAGGAAGTCGAAGCCCTTGAGCAGTTCGGGCACGCCGTAGGTCATGCGCAGCTGCCCGGTGACGGTGTCCATGCCCACTGCCGCCAGCGCGAAGCCCAGCATCATCGCCGCAATGGTGCGCGCCGGTGGTTCCTTGCTCATGCCGACGAAGCTGCAGAAGGTCAGCAGTTGCACCGCGAAGAACTCGGCCGGGCCGAATTTCAGCGCGAACTTGGCCAGCCAGGGCGCGAGGAAGGTGATCAGCACCACCGCGAAGAAGGCGCCGACGAACGACGACGTGAAAGCCGCCGTCAGCGCCTGCGCCGCCTTGCCCTGCTGCGCCATCGGGAAGCCGTCGAAGGTGGTGGCCACCGACCAGGGCTCGCCGGGGATGTTGAACAGGATCGAGGTGATCGCCCCGCCGAACAGCGCACCCCAGTAGATGCAGCTGAGCATGATGATCGCCGAGGTGGGATTCATGCTGAAGGTCAGCGGCAGCAGGATCGCCACGCCGTTGGCGCCGCCGAGGCCCGGCAGCACGCCGATCAGGATGCCCAGCGTGATGCCCACCAGCATGTACAGCAGGTTGGGCCCGGTGAGCGCGACGCTGAAGCCGCCGAGAAGGTTGCCGATCTCTTCCATCGTGCCCCCTCAGAAGCCCAGCGCCCGCTCGAGCGGGCCCTTGGGCAGAAGCACGAGGAACCAGCGCTCGAAGAGCAGGAAGAAGGCGATCGGCACGGCGGCGGCCACCGCGGCGGTGACCGGCCAGCCGTACTTGCCATGGCGCTTCATGAAGTAGGCGATCAGCAGGAACGACGCCACATAGATGCCGAGGCCGGCAATCAGCGCCACGTACGCCACCATCGGCACCAGCACCGCAAAGACCAGCCCGAGCTGCTCGCGCGTGGCGAATTCGCCCTTCAGCGGGCTCTTCCCGATCAGTGCGCGCAGCAGCGTCCAGCCGCTCGAAGCGATCAGGAACAGGCCCACGTAGAAAGGAAAGTATCCCGAGCGCGGGCCATCGTCGGCCCAGCCGATACCGACGCGGATGCTGTCGGTCACCACCAAGCCACCGATGGCCAGCAGGAAGATGGCCATGCCGATCTCCGGCCCTCGGTTGCCGACGACGTTTTCGTCGCCGGCCTCCTTCTCGTCCGTCATGTTGTCTCCTCGCACCGGCACGGTGACCGGGCCGGGTGGTTTACTGGGCGATGAAGCCGGCTTCCTTCATGAGCGTGCGGTGCATCTGCTCGTTCTGGCCCAGCCAGTCGAAGAACTGCTGGCCGGACAGTGTCGTCTGGCGGAACGCACCCTTGTTCATGAAGTCCTTCCACTCCGGCGTCGCACGCACCTTCGCGAAGAGGTCGAGGTAGTACTGGGTCTGATCGGGCGTCACGCCCGGCGGCATGAAGATGCCGCGCAGCATCACGTACTCGACCGGGATGCCGGCCGAGGCGCAGGTGGGCAGATCGCCCCAGGCCTGCGTGGCGGTGACCTTGTCCTTGTAGGGCAGCTTCTCCTTGTCCATCACGCACAGCGCGCGCAGCTTGCCGGCGCGCCAGTGCGACTCGGCCTCGATCGGGTTGTTGACCGTCGAGTCGATGTGCTTGCCGACCAGCTGCACCGCCACATCGCCGCCGCCCTTGAACGGGATGTAGGTCATCTTCTTGCCCGCGGCCTTCTCCAGCATCACGGTGATGATCTGGTCCTCCTGCTTGGAGCCGGTGCCGCCCATCTTGAACTGGTTGGGGTTGCCGGCCTTGATGGCATCGAAGTAGGCCTTGGCCGTCTTGTGCGGCGACTCCTCGTTGACCCACAGCACGAACTGGTCGAGCGCCAGCATCTGCACCGGCGTCAGGTCGCGCCAGTTGAACGGCACGCCCGTGGCCAGCGGCGTGGTGAACAGGTTCGACAGCGTGATGATGATCTTGTGCGGATTGCCCTTGTCACCCTTGACGTCGAGAAAGCCCTCGGCGCCGGCCCCGCCGGACTTGTTGACGACGACGATCGGCTGCTTGGTCAGGTTGTTCTTCGCTGCCACGCCCTGGATGAAACGCGCCATCTGGTCGGCGCCGCCGCCGGTGCCGGCCGGCACCACGAACTCGATCGGCTTGCTCGGCTCCCAGGCTGCGGCTGCGAAGCTGGCGCAGGCCGTGGCCACGGCGAGCAGGGTCGCGCGAAGACCGCGTCGGGAGAGTCTTGTCGTCGTCATGTTGCCTCCTGGTTTGTCGAAAGAACGGATTCGGTTCGGGGTGCCGGTGTCTCAGCCCAGGCCGAGCTTCGCGGCCAGCCGATGCGCTGCAGCTTGCCGGTCGCGCCCTTGGGGATCTCGGCCATGAACAGCACCTTCTTCGGCACCTTGAAATCGGCGGCGCGCTGCGCCACGAACTCCTGCAGTTCGCGCTCGGTGGCCTCGCGGCCTTCGCGCAGCACCACGACTGCGGCGACTTCCTCGCCCAGCTTCGGGTGCGGCATGCCGAAGCAGACCACCTGCGCCACGGCAGGGTGGTCCATCAGGATCTCGTCGACCTCGCGCGGGCTGATCTTCTCGCCACCACGGTTGATGATCTCCTTCAGCCGCCCGGTGATCGACACGTAGCCGTCGACATCCATCACGCCCTGGTCGCCGGTACGGAACCAGCCATTGATGAAGGCTTCGGCATTGGCCTTGGGGTTGCTCTCGTAGCCGGCGGTGACGTTCGGGCCACGAATGACGATCTCGCCGGTCTCGCCGCGCGGCAGCAGCGTGCCGTCCTCGGCCATGATGCCCACCTCGGGGCCGGCGGCACGCCCACGGTACCCGGCTTGCGCACCGCCGGCGGCAGCGGGTTCGAGCACATCTGGTGGGTCGCCTCGGTCATCCCGTAGGCCTCGATCAGCGGCGCCTTGAACACTTCCTCGAGTTCGCGGATCACCTGCGGCGGGATCGACGACGACGACGAACGAAGGAAGCGCAGCGGGTGGCGCGCGATCACGTCGGCATTCTTGGAAGCGCGCGACAGGATCGCCTGGTGCATCGTCGGCACGGCCGTGTACAGTGGGTTTCGCCTCGTCCATCCAGGCGAAGAACTTCAGCGCGTTGAAGCCGGGCGTGCAGAACACCTGCGAGCCGGCCGAGAGCGGCGCCAGCACGCCGGCGATCAGGCCGTGGATGTGGAACAGCGGCATGATGTTCAGCCCGCAGTCCTTCGCGCTGAACTGCAGCGTGCGCGCGATGTGCGTGGCCGATGCGGCGAGGTTGCCCTGCGACAGCGGCACGATCTTCGGCCGCGAGGTGGTGCCGGAGGTGTGCAGCACCATCGAGACGTCACCGGGCTGCGCATAGCCGCCGTTCGCGCTCGGCGCGGTGGTGCGCGCCTCGCGCGGCTCCAGCGTGAAGCTGCCGGCGGGCTCGGCCGGATCGCTGACCAGATCGATCACCGGCACGCCGAGCTTGAGCGCCACCTCGACCGATGGCGAGGCACTCCCGCGCGAGACGATCAGCGCCTTGGCGTTCAGATCGGACAGATAGAACTCGAATTCGTCGGCGCGATAGGCCGGGTTCAGCGGTGCACTGGCCACGCCGCTGGCGCAGGCCATGAAGCAGGTGGCCATCTCGGGGCCGTTGTCCAGCACGATGGCCACCCGATCGTTGCGGCCGAGGCCGAGCGCGTTCAGGCGCTGCAGCGTGGCGTCGATCAGGCGGCGCAGGGCGCCATGGCTGAGGGCAGTGCGGCCCGGGGCAGCAACGGCGGCGGCGGACTCGGCGCCTTGCGCCAGCAGGTCCTTCAGGGTGCGAGACATGGAGCTCCTCGAAACGAAATGGCAAGCCGTACCGACGGCATGCAACTGCACACGGCGGCACAACGGCTGGGACAGGGGGCGCGGGGAACGCTTGCAGCCCGATGCCCGGCTGATGGCCGGACCGATACACGGGCCTCGATGCAGGCCCAGACCGCAAGCGTGACGTTTATAACGCACGCTTTGACGCGGCACAATTCATGGTTGTCACCAAGTCCCGTGCTGCCGAGCGGATCGAGTCGCGTCGCGAGGCCTGAGCCGTTTCGCCGATGCCCTTCCCGCTGCCCTCGCCCACGCTGCTGATCGAGTTTCTCGCGCTCGGGACCTTCGCCGGCTTCCTTGCCGGCCTGCTCGGCATCGGCGGCGGCATGCTGATGGTGCCCTTCGTCACTTTCATCGTCGCGTCACGCGGCGTCGAGTCAGGCCTGGCGGTGAAGATGGCGATCGCCACCTCGATGGCCACCATCCTGTTCACGTCGATCTCCAGCCTGCGCGCGCACCACAAGCGCGGTGCGGTGCGCTGGGATCTGGTGCGCGGCATTGCGCCGGGCATCGTGATCGGCTCGCTGGCCGCCGGCGCCGGCGCCTTCGCGCTGATCAAGGGCTCGGTGCTGGCGGTGCTGTTCGCGGTCTTCGTCGGCTTCTCGGCCACGCAGATGCTGCTCGACCGCAAGCCGAAACCCTCCCGCGTGATGCCGGGCCCGCTCGGCCAGGGCGCGGCGGGTGCGGGCATCGGCTTCCTGTCCGGACTGGTCGGCGCTGGAGGCGCGTTCGTATCGGTGCCCTTCATGACCTGGTGCAACGTGCCGATCCACAACGCCGTGGCCACCAGCGCAGCGCTCGGCTTCCCGATCGCGCTGGCCAGCACGGTGGGCTACGTGATCGGCGGCTGGAACCTGCCGAACGCCCTGCCCGGCTCGCTGGGCTACCTCTACCTGCCGGCGCTGGCGTGCATTGCCGTGGCCAGCGTCAGCACCGCGCCGCTCGGCGCTCGGGTGGCGCACAGCCTTGACGTCCGGCAGCTCAAGCGAGTGTTCGCGCTGATGCTCTACGCCCTGGCGGCGTACATGGTGCACAAGGGACTGACCGGCTGAGCTCGGCCGGCGCGACGGCCGGAGTCAGCCCAGCTCGAAGCGGATGCTGGCCAGCGTGACGTGGTTGCCGCCGCGCTTGCGCGCCTCGGCCAGCGCGGATTCCGCGGCGCCCACCAGGCCGTCCTGCGTGTGCGCGGTGTGCGGAAAGCTGGCCACGCCCATCGAGACCGAGAAGCCCAGGTTGCGCCCCTCGAGCACGACGATCTGAGTGGCGCACTGGCGGCGCAGGCCCTCCATGCGCGAATGCGCGGTGGCGAGCCCCACGCCGGAGAGCAGCACCGCGAAGCGGCTGTCATCGAGGCGGCAGGAAGCGTCCATCGCCCGGGTGTTGCCGCGCAGCAAGCGACCGAGCGCTTCCAGGATGCGGGTGCGCGCCGGCTCGCCCATGGCCTGCGCCTCCGCCGAAAGCGGATCGAGCTCGATCGAGACCAGGGAAAACTCGCGGTGCTCGCGCGACGACAGATCGACCTCGCGGCGCAGCTGGTCCTCGAAGTGCACCTTCTGGTACAGGCCGGTGACCGTGTCGCGCAGGCTCTGGTCCTGCGTTTCGCGGCGCATGGCTTCGGCAGCCTGCTGCTGCTGCTCGAGCTGGGCGAGGGCCTGCTGGAGCTTGGCCTCGGTCTGCCGCTGAGAAGTCTGATCGAGCCAGAGGCTGCACAGCGCGAACGGAGCGCCAGCCGCATCGCGCAGCGCGATGCGCGCCACCCCGAATTCGCGCCGCGTGCCGCCGACATCAATCTTGTGTTCGGTCAGCGCGCCGCGCGGCATGGCCAGGGCCGCATTCTCGGCGGTGCGCAATGCCGGCCACTGGCTGGCTTCGAGCCACTGCGCGTCGGCCGTGCCGACCAGCTTGTCCGGCGTGGTGCCCAGCAGCGCGGCCATGCGCGCATTGGCGAAACGGTACTGGCCGGAGGATGGCTCCTTGACGGCGAATGGCAGATCCAGCCGCGAGACCAATTCCAGCAGCGCATCCACGAGCGGCGCCTCACCCGGACGCGACAGGCCCTCGAGCACACCGGCGGTGGGAGTGCGCCCTGCGGGCGACAGCGGATCGGGAATGCTCATGAATCGGTTTGATGCCGGCCGTACCGAAACGGTGCAGCGCGCAGACAGCTTTGTACTTCAATGGCCCGGACTCGCCACATCCGCCGGCATCCTTCACCTGTGGCAGACGGCGGCCGCGGGCCATCATAACCACGGTCGGGGCGCCTGCACCGCCCGAATCAGGGGTGGCGCTCGCTGCCGCGGGTGGCCGCACCACGCCGGGGCAGGCGGCGGGCCGCAGCGCGGCAATCGGCTGGCCCGTCACTTGCTATGTAGGTCGCGGGTGTAACGACGCACCCGGCGGGTTCGGCCCGCCGCGCGCACACGGACGTGCGCGGTGATGTCTCAACGCTGGCCGGGCACGCCCTGCCAGCCCGATGGAGCATGTCATGGACGTCGTACGCCCGCAGAAGAAGATGAAGCTCGTGATGGTCGGCAACGGCATGGCCGGGGTCCGCACCCTCGAGGAACTGCTGAAGATCGCCCCGGATCTCTACGAGATCGCGGTCTTCGGCGCCGAGCCGCACCCGAACTACAACCGCATCCTGCTCAGCCCGGTACTCGCCGGTGAGCAGACGATCGACGAGATCGTGCTCAACCCGCTGTCGTGGTACGACGAGCACGGCATCCGGCTGCACCTGGGCAGGAAGGTCGTGCAGATCGATCGCCGCCGCCGCATCGTGCGCGCCGCCGACGGCACCGAGGAGCCCTACGACCGGCTGCTGATCGCCACCGGCTCCAACCCCTTCATCCTGCCCGTGCCCGGCAAGGACCTCGCCGGCGTGATCGCCTACCGCGACATCGCCGACACCGAGGCGATGATCGAGGCGGCCAAGACCCACAAGCATGCGGTGGTGATCGGCGGCGGCCTGCTCGGCCTCGAAGCCGCCAATGGCCTGATGCTTCGCGGCATGCAGGTGACGGTGGTGCACATCGCACCGCACCTGATGGAGCGGCAGCTCGACGATGCGGCGGGCAAGCTGCTGCAGAAGTCGCTGGAGGAGCGCGGCCTGAAGTTCCTGATCGGCGCGCAGACGCAGGCACTGGTCGGCGGCGAGAACGGCCGCGTGCGCGCCGTGCAGTTCAAGGACGGCACGCAGGTGCCGGCCGATCTGGTGGTGATGGCTGCCGGCATCCGCCCGAACGCCGAACTCGCGGAACAAGCGGGCCTGCACGTGAACCGCGGCATCGTCGTCAGCGACACGATGCAGACCGTCACCGACCCGCGCATCTACGCGGTGGGCGAATGCGCCGCGCATCGCGGCATCGCCTACGGCCTGGTGGCGCCGCTGTTCGAGCAGGGCAAGGTCTGCGCCACGCACTGGCCGAATTCGGCATCGGCCGCTACACCGGCAGCCGGTGAGCACCAAGCTGAAAGTGACCGGCATCGACCTGTTCTCCGCCGGCGACTTCATGGGCGGCGACGGCACCGAGGAGATCGTGATGAGCGATCCGTTCGGCGGCGTCTACAAGAAGCTGGTGATCAAGGACGACCAGCTGGTCGGCGCCTGCCTGTATGGCGACACGGTCGACGGCTCCTGGTACTTCAAGCTGCTGCGGGAGGGCCGCAAGATCGCCGACATCCGCGACAAGCTGATGTTCGGCGAATCGAACATCGGAGACGTCGGCCACGAAGGCCACAACAAGGCGGCGGCGATGGCCGATGCCGACGAGGTGTGCGGCTGCAACGGCGTGACCAAGGGCACGATCTGCAAGGCGATCAAGGACAAGGGCCTGTTCACGCTCGACGAGGTGCGCAAGCACACCAAGGCCAGCGCGAGCTGCGGCTCCTGCACCGGCCTGGTTGAGCAGCTGCTGATGTTCACCGCCGGCGGCGACTACTCCAAGGCGCCGACCAAGAAGGCGATGTGCGGCTGCACCGATGCCAGCCATGCCGAAGCGCGCGAGGTGATCAAGGCCGAGCACCTGCTGACGATTCCCGACGTCTACCAGCGTCTGGGCTGGCGCACGCCGAACGGCTGCGCCTCCTGCCGCCCGGCGATCAACTACTACCTGATCAGCACTGGCCGAAGGAGGCGCAGGACGATCCGCAGAGCCGCTACATCAACGAACGCAGCCACGCCAACATCCAGAAGGACGGCACCTACTCGGTGATTCCGCGCATGTGGGGCGGCGAGACCACCGCCGACGAGCTGCGCCGCATCGCCGATGCGGTGGACAAGTACAAGATCCCGACGGTCAAGGTGACGGGCGGCCAGCGCATCGACCTGCTGGGCGTCAAGAAGGAAGACCTGGTCGGTGTCTGGAAGGACATCGGCATGCCCTCCGGCCACGCGTATGCGAAGGCATTGCGCACGGTGAAGACCTGCGTCGGCTCCGAGTGGTGCCGCTTCGGCACGCAGGACAGCACGCAGATGGGCAAGGATCTGGAGCGAGCCCTGTGGCGCATGTATGCGCCGCACAAGGTCAAGCTCGCGGTCAGCGGCTGCCCGCGCAACTGCGCCGAGGCCGGCATCAAGGACGTCGGCGTGATCGGCGTCGATTCGGGCTGGGAGATCTACGTGGCCGGCAACGGCGGCATCAAGACCGAGGTGGCGCAGTTCCTCGTCAAGCTCAAGACCGCCGCCGAGGTGCTGGAGTACAGCGGCGCCTTCCTGCAGCTCTACCGCGAGGAAGGCTGGTACCTCGAGCGCACCTGCCACTACGTGAGCCGCGTCGGGCTCGATCACGTGAAGAAGCGCATCCTCGACGATGCCGAAGGCCGCCGCGCACTGTGGGAGCGGCTGCAGTTCAGCCTCGATGGCGAGCCCGACCCGTGGTTCGAATACGACAAGGCCGGCGTCGACACGCGCCAGTTCAATCCCGTGGGAGCGCTGTGATGAGCCAGTGGAAAACCATCTGCCGGTCGAGGACATCCCGGTGCTCGGCTCGCGCCGCGTGGCGCGCACGAACGGCCCCGAGGTGGCCCTGTTCCGCAACGCCGAGGGCGAGGTCTTCGCACTGCTCGACCGCTGCCCGCACAAGGGTGGCCCGCTCAGCCAGGGCATCGTCTTCGGCCGCAGCGTGGCCTGCCCGCTGCACAACTGGACCATCGGCCTGGACGACGGCTGCGCCCGCGCGCCCGACGAAGGCTGCACGACGCGCTTTGCCGTCAAGGTCGAGGCCGGCGTGGTGTCGCTCGATGTCGACGAGCTGAACAGCCTCGCGCTGCATCCAACGGCCGGCGTGGCTTGACGTGGCCGAGACGAAGACCACCTGCCCCTACTGCGGCGTCGGCTGCGGGGTGATCGTCGAATCCGACGGCCGGCAGATCACCGGCGTGCGCGGCGATCCGACCACCCGGCCAACTTCGGGCGGCTGTGCAGCAAGGGCAGCACGCTGCACCTGACGGCCGCTGCGCCGGTCATGCAGCACGCCCGGTTGCTGCACCCGCAGTGGCGCGCGCAGCGCGGCGCGGCGCCGCAGCGCATCGGATGGGATGCCGCGCTCGATCTCGCCGCGGACCGATTCGCCGGCGTGATCCGCGCGCACGGGCCCGACGCGGTGGGTTTCTATCTCTCCGGCCAGCTGCTCACCGAGGACTACTACGTCTTCAACAAGCTGGCCAAAGGCCTGATCGGCACCAACAACCTCGACACCAACTCGCGGCTGTGCATGAGCTCGGCGGTGTCGGGCTACAAGGCCACGCTGGGCGCCGATGCGCCGCCGGCCTGCTACGACGACATCGGCCTGGCGCACACGCTGTTCATCGCCGGCTCGAACGCGGCGTATGCGCACCCCATCCTGTTCCGCCGCATCGAGGACGCGAAGCGCGCCAACCCGTCGCTGCGGCTGATCGTCGTCGACCCGCGCCGCACCGAGACCGCCGAAGCCGCCGATCTGTTCCTGCAGATCCTGCCCGGCAGCGACGTGGCGCTGTTCAACGGCATGCTGCACCTGATGCTGTGGGAAGACCTGATCGATCGGGGCTACATCGAGCGCCACACCACCGGCTTCGAGGCGCTGCGCGAGCGGGTGCGCGAGTTCTCTCCGGCGCACACCGCGGCGCTGTGCGGCATCCGCGAGGCCGATCTGGTCGCGGCGGCGCGCTGGTTCGCCGGGCTCGATGGCGACAGCGGCAGCGCACGCCGACCGACCCTTTCGCTGTACTGCCAGGGCCTCAACCAGAGCCACAACGGCACCGCGAAGAACGCCGCGCTGATCAACCTGCACCGGCCACCGCTCAGATCGGCCGGCCGGGCGCCGGGCCGCTGTCGCTGACCGGCCAGCCCAATGCGATGGGCGGGCGTGAGGTCGGTGGCACGGCCAATCTGCTCAGCGCGCACCGCGACATGGGCAACCCCGAGCACCGCGCCGATGTCGCCCGGCTGTGGGGCGTGGAGCAGGTGCCGGCGCTGCCGGGCAAGACGGCGATCGAGATGTTCGAGGCCGCAGCCGACGGTGAGATCAAGGCGCTGTGGATCGCTTGCACCAACCCGGCGCAATCGCTGCCCGACCGGGCCACGGTGCGCCGGGCGCTGCAGCGCGCCGAATTCGTCGTCGTGCAGGAGGCCTTCGCCAACACCGCCACCTGTGCCCATGCCGATCTGCTGCTCCCGGCCAGCACCTGGGGCGAGAAGGAAGGCACGGTCACCAACAGCGAGCGGCGCATCAGCCGCGTGCGGCCGGCCGTGTGGGCGCCCGGCGAAACCCGTCATGACTGGTGGATCGCCACCGCGCTCGGCCGCCGGCTGCAGGCGCGGCTGCGCCCGGACCTGCCGCCCTTGTTCCCCTACGAAAGCCCAGAGGCGGTGTGGAACGAGCACCGCGAGTCGACCCGCGGCCGCGATCTCGACATCACCGGCCTGAGCTACTCGCTGCTCGAGGCGGCGCCGCGTCAGTGGCCCTGCCCGCAAGGGGCGCAGGAAGGCCGCGCCAGGTTGTACGAAGACGGCGTCTTCCCCACGCCCGACGGCCGCGCCCGCTTCGCCGACACGCGCCATGTGCCGCTGGCCGAGCCGCGCGATGCGCGCCACCCTTCTCGCTGAATACCGGCCGCCTGCGCGACCAGTGGCACGGCATGAGCCGCACCGGGACCGTGCCGCGACTGTTCGGCCACGTGGCCGAGCCGGCGATCGACCTGAATGCGCAGGACATGGCGCGGCTGCGCCTGTCCGAAGGCGATCTGGTGCACGTGACCTCGCGTCGCGGCTCGCTGGTGCTGCCGGCGCGCGCCAGCGGCGAAGTCGCGCCGGCGCAGAGCTTCATCGCAATGCACTGGGGCGAGGAATTCCTCGGTGGTCGCGGCACGAACGGCGTGCGCAGCGCCGGCGTCAATGCACTGACCAGCCCGGCCTTCTGCCCGACCTCGAAACAGCCGGAGCTCAAGCATGCGGCAGTGCGCATTCTCAAGGCCGAGCTGCCGTGGCGGGTCCTGGCCATGGCACGGCTGCCCGACGACGCGGTGCTGGATTCGCAACAGGCGCTCCGCTTGCTGATGGGCCGGTTTGCGTATGCCACGGTGGTGCCCTTCGGGCGCGAGCGCGCGGGCGTGATGTTCCGCGCGGCCGCCTACGAGGCGGCGCCCGCCGCCTTGGTCGAAGAGATCGCGGCGCTGCTCCGCCTGGAGGGCAGTAGCGTGTTGCGCTACGCGGACGCCCGGCGCGGACAGGAGCGCCGCATGCGGCTGGCGGCCGAGGGCGGCGACTCCCGGCTGGAAGCCTTCCTGCTCGCCGGCGACACGCAGGCCGAGGCCTGGGTGCGGCCGCTGCTTCGCGAGGGCGCCAGCGCCGCCGCCTTCGGGCGGGCGCTGCTGCAAGGCGGCGCACGCGCTCCGGCGGCGGTACCCGATCGGGGCGCGCAGGTGTGCAACTGCTTCGACGTGCGTGAGGCGCAGATCGGCGCGGTGCTCGATCACTGCAGCGGCAGCATCGACGCAAAGCTTGCGCAAGTTCAAGCCGAGCTGCGCTGCGGCACGAACTGCGGCTCCTGCCTGCCGGAACTCCGTCGTATCGTCCGTCTCCGAGAACGAGCGGCATGAAGCTTGCGATGCCGTGCACGGAGACACATGCAGATGACGATCGCTCCCTACATCAAGGAGATCGGCCGAGGCAAGGAAGGCGCACGGTCACTCGATGCGCAGCAGGCGCATGATCTGATGAGCGGTGCTCGATGGCCACGCCAGTGATCTCGAGATCGGCGCCTTCGCGGTGGCGATGCGCATCAAGGGCGAGAGCCTCGACGAACTCGCCGGCTTCCTGCGCGCGGCGCACGAGCGCTGCATTGCGGTGAACCCGCCGCAGGCCATGGTGGTGCTTCCCACTTACAACGGCGCCCGCAAGCTGCCCAACCTCACCGCCTTGCTGGCGCTGCTGCTCGCCCAGGAGGGTGTGCCGGTGCTGGTGCACGGCCCCGAGCACGACCCTGGGCGCGTGACGACCGCCGAGATCTTCCACACGCTCGGCCTGCCCTGCGCGCAGGATGCAGCCGACCTGCACGCGGCCTGGGCCCGCAACGAGCCGGTCTTCATCCGCACCGAGGCGCTGTGCCCGCCGCTGGCGCGGCTGCTGGATGCCCGCCGCGTGATCGGTCTGCGCAACCCGGCCCACACGGTGGCCAAGCTGCTCGCGCCGGTGCAAGGCGCCGACGCCGTGCGGGTGGTGAACTACACGCACCCCGAATACGGCCAGACGCTGTCGCAGTTTCTCGCCGCGGAACAGGCCGACGCGATGCTGCTGCGCGGCACCGAAGGCGAACCGGTGGCCGACCCACGGCGCCTGCCGCGGCTGGATGTCTTCATCGGCGGCCAGTTGCGCACCGATTTGTCCCTGCCGGCGCAGGAGGGCGTGCTGACCGAAATGCCGGTGCTGCCGCGCACCCACGACGCCGCCACCACGGCGCTGTACATCCAGTCGGTGGTCAGCGGCGAGAAGCCGGCGCCGGGGCCGCTGGCGCAGCAGGTGACGGCGCTTCGCGCGGCGCTCGACGAAGTGCAGCGGCAGGCGACGCGGGCGCGCATCGCATGAGCGCGGGTTCGGTCACGCTGGTGGGCGCCGGCCCCGGCGATCCGGAACTGCTGACGCTGAAGGCGATCCGCGCGATCCGTGCGGCGACGGTGCTGCTGGTCGACGATCTCGTCGGCGAGGGCGTGCTGCGATTCGCGCGCCGCTCGGCGCGCATCGTGCACGTCGGCAAGCGCGGCGGCTGTGCCAGCACGCCGCAGGCCTTCATCGAGAAGCTGATGGCCGCCGAGGCGCTGAAGGGCGAGCGCGTGGTGAGGCTGAAGGGCGGCGATCCGTTCGTCTTCGGCCGCGGCGGCGAGGAAGCCGAGCACCTGCGCGAACAGGGCATCGCCGTCGAGGTGGTCAACGGCATCACCTCGGGGCTGGCCGCGGCCACCGCGCTGGGCGTTCCGCTCACCCACCGCGACCACGCGCACGGCGTGATGCTGGTCACCGGCCACGCGCGCGGCGCCGATGCCGCGCTGCACTGGCCGACGTTGGCCGCCGCGGCGGCACAGGGGCTGACGCTGGTGGTCTACATGGGCGTCACCACGGTGCAGGAACTGCAGACGGGCCTGCTCGGCGCGCTGCCGGCGAGCACGCCGGTGGCGGTGGTGCAGCACGCGAGCCCGGCGCATCAGAAGCAGGCCGTCGGCACGCTCGGCGCGTTGGCGGAACTGGTGCGAGAACACGCGCTCGCCAGCCCGGCCGTCATCATCGTCGGCGACGTGTTGCGTGGACTGCATCACGCCGCCGCCGGCGCGCAACCGATGAAACACGGTCGCGTGGCCTGAGTTCCCGCGCCGCACCTATCATGCTGCGCCATCCAGGGAGGCGCACGCAGATGCAGGAACTCGACAAACTCAACCGGCTCACCGAATCGCATGGCGCGCTGCGCCCGGGCAAGGGGCTGATCTCGGGGGTGATCGCGCTGTCGCTGGCGATCCTGTGCTTCCTCGGCGTGCTGGCCTTCCACTTCCCCGAGTACCTGACCACGCCACAGCTGCGCAAGAGCTACGACGTCGAGGTGCTGCGCCGGGTGATGTACTGGGCGATGGTGATCGCCGGCGGCATCGCGCTGGTCAACATCGTGTTCGGCCGCTCGCGCTGGCTGGCCGCCGGCGCCTTCGTGCTGGTGGCGTTGACGGCCCTCCTCGGCGGCCACAAGGTGCCGGTCAACGACTTTGCCGACAACACGCCCTACATCGGGCTGGACTGGTTCATCCTCGATCTGCTCGGCTCCTCGCTGATCTTCATCTTCGTCGAGAAGCTGTTTCCGCTGCGCAAGGACCAGCCGGTGTTCCGCGCCGAGTGGCAGACCGACTTCCACCACTTCATCGTCAACCACATGGTGGTCGGCTTCGTGCTGCTGGCCACCAACCTGCTCGTGCACAAGCTGTTCGGCTGGGCCGCCAAGGACGGCATCCGCTTCTGGGTGCAGGAACTGCCCTTCCCCATCGCCCTGTTCGGCATCATCCTGGTCGCCGACCGGTGCAGTACTGGACGCACCGCGCCTACCACGAGGTGCCGCTGCTGTGGCGGCTGCATGCGGTGCACCACAGCGCCAAGAGCATGGACTGGCTGGCCGGCTCGCGGCAGCACATCGTCGAGCTGCTGATCACCCGCACGCTGGTGCTGGCGCCGATCTACGTGCTGGGCTTCAGCAAGGAGGTGATCGATGCCTACATCGTCATCGTCGGCTTCCAGGCGGTGTTCAACCATGCGAACGTGAGCGTGCGGCTCGGGCCGCTGCGCTACCTGATCGTCACGCCCAACTTCCACCACTGGCACCATTCGCAGGACGACGAGGCGATCGACCGCAACTATGCGGCGCACTTCGCCTTCCTCGACCACCTGTTCGGCACCGCGGTGCAGTCCGACCGCCAGTGGCCCGACCGCTACGGCGTGCAGGGCGACTATGTGCCCGACGGCTTCCTGAAGCAGCTCGCCTTCCCGTTCGTCTGGAAGAACAAGGGCTGATCCGCCCGCCCCCGTAGAACTCCGCACCTCCTGCCGCCTTGTCGGCGCCATGGGTTTGATCTACATTAACCATTCATTGACCGATCGGTCAATGAATGCAGATCAACCCCGAGGTGCCCATGGCCGACGACGCCGAACCGCTGCTGAGCCGTCAAGACGGCGCCGTGCTCACGCTGACGCTGAACCGGCCGCAGGCGCTGAACAGCTTCAACGGTGCGCTGCACGACGCGCTGATGAGCGCGCTGAAGGCGGCCGCCGGCGATGCCGGCGTGCGCTGCGTGGTGATCACCGGCGCGGGGCGCGGCTTCTGCGCCGGGCAGGATCTTTCCGACCCCGCCGCCGCCCCCGACCTCACGCCCGGCGCGGCGCCCAAGGACATCGGCAACCTGATCGAGGCGCGCTACAAGCCGCTGGCGATGCTGATCCACCAGTTTCCGGTGCCGGTGATCGCCGCGGTGAACGGCGTGGCCGCCGGCGCCGGCGCGAACTTCGCGCTGAACTGCGACATCGTGCTGGCCGCGAAATCCGCCAGCTTCATCCAGGCCTTCTCGAAGATCGGCCTGATCCCGGATTGCGGCGGCTCCTGGCTGCTGCCGCGCCCGGTGGGCCGCGCCAATGCGATGGCGCTGGCGCTGCTGGGCGACAAGTGCAGTGCCGAGGAGGCGCAGCGCATCGGCCTGATCTGGCGCTGCGTGGACGACGCGGCACTCCAGGACGAAGCGCAGGCGCTGGCGCAGCGGCTGGCCGCGATGCCGAGCAAGGCGCTGGCCGAAACGCGACGCGCCTTCGACAAGGCCGACCACATGGATCTCGGCACGGCGCTGAGCATGGAAGGCGAGGCGCAGCGGCGCCTGGGCATGAGCCACGACTACATCGAGGGTGTGTCGGCCTTCTTCGCCAAGCGCGCGCCGACCTTCAAGGATCGCTGAGGGCATGAAGGACAGCAGCTACAGCGATGCCCAGCACCTCGCCGAACGGGTGCGCGACACGATGTTCGCCACCGACAAGGCGGCCCACGCGCTCGGCATGGCCGTCAGCGCGATCTCGCCCGGCCACGCCAGCGTGACCATGATGGTGCGCGAGGACATGCTCAACGGCTTCGGCACCTGCCAGGGCGGGCTCATCGCCACGCTGGCCGACATGGCCTTCGCCTATGCCTGCAACTCGTACAACGAGATGACCGTGGCTTCGGGCTTCGACATCGACCTGCTCGGCCCCGGCCGCGCGGGCGACCAGCTCACCGCCTCGGCCCGCGTGGTCTCGCAAGGCTCGCGCATGGGCGTGTACGACATCGACGTGACCAACCAGAGCGGCGAGCGCATCGCGGTGTTCCGCGGCCGTTCGTACCGCATGAAGGGCAGGCAGGTCGTTCCGACCTGACCGGCCCCACCCGGAGACAAGCCCCCATGCCCGTCAAGCACCCTGCCCCCGGCGACCTCGAGCCGATCGAGACCGCCAGCCGCGACGAACTGCAGGCCCTGCAGCTGCAGCGGCTGAAGTGGTCGCTGCGCCACGCCTACGACAACGTGCCGCACTACAAGCGCGCGTTCGATGCGAAGGGCGTGCACCCCGACGATCTGACCTCGCTCGCCGACCTCGCGAAGTTTCCCTTCACGACGAAGAAGGAGCTGCGCGACAACTATCCGTTCGGCATGTTCGCCGTGCCGCGGGAGAAGGTGGTGCGCGTGCATGCGTCGTCGGGCACCACCGGCAAGCCGACCGTGGTGGGCTACACGCAAGGTGACATCGACCGCTGGGCCGATCTGGTCGCGCGCTCGATCCGCGCCGCCGGCGGCCGTGCTGGCGACATCGTGCACGTGGCCTACGGCTACGGCCTCTTCACCGGCGGCCTGGGGGCGCACTACGGCGCCGAGAAGCTGGGCTGCACGGTGATCCCGATGTCGGGCGGGCAGACCGAGAAGCAGGTGCAGCTGATCCGCGATTTCCAGCCCGACATCATCATGGTCACGCCGAGCTACATGCAGGTGATCATCGAGGAGTTCCGCCGACAGGGCCTGGATCCGCGCGAGATGTCGGTGAAGGTCGGCATCTTCGGCGCCGAGCCCTGGACGGAGGCGATGCGCCGCGACATCGAGGCCGCCGCCGGCATCGACGCGGTCGACATCTACGGCCTGTCCGAAGTGATGGGCCCGGGCGTGGCCAATGAATGCATCGAGTCCAAGGACGGCCCGGTGATCTGGGAAGACCATTTCTACCCCGAGATCATCGACCCGGACACCGGCGAGGTGCTGCCCGATGGCGCGGAAGGCGAAATCGTCTTCACCACGCTGACCAAGGAAGCGCTGCCGGTGGTGCGCTATCGCACGCGCGACCTGACGCGCCTCTTGCCGCCTACCGCGCGCAGCATGCGCCGCATCGGCAAGATCGTCGGCCGCAGCGACGACATGCTGATCATCCGCGGCGTCAACGTGTTCCCGACGCAGATCGAGGAACTGATCCTGCAGAACGACAAGCTGAGCGGCCAGTACCAGCTGCTGGTCACGCGCAACGGCCACCTCGACCACCTGACCGTGCGCTGCGAGGTGCGGCCCGATGCCGGCGCCGCCGGCACGGCCGAGCGCCGCGAACTCGGCGAATGGCTGCAGCACCGCATCAAGACGCTGGTGGGCGTGAGCGCGGACGTGGACGTGGGCCTGCCCGATTCGATCGAACGCACGCTGGTGGGCAAGGCCCGACGCGTGGTGGACCAACGGCCGAAAGGCTGAGGAGCAACCGATGTACACCCAAGCCATGGACACCCTGGCCCGCGAGGCCAAGTCGGCCGTGCAGGCCGTGAAGTCGCCCGAGGAACTGGCGCGCGAGGCCGCCTTCGAGGCGCGCATCGATGCCGGCGAGTTCATCGAGGCCAAGGACTGGATGCCCGAGCACTACCGCAAGACGCTGGTGCGGCAGATCAGCCAGCATGCGCACTCGGAGATCGTCGGCATGCTGCCCGAGGGCAACTGGGTCACGCGCGCGCCGACGCTCAAGCGCAAGGCGATTCTTCTGGCCAAGATCCAGGACGAAGGCGGCCACGGCCTGTACCTCTACGCCGCGGCCGAGACGCTCGGCGTGTCGCGCGACGAGTTGCTCGATGCGCTGCACAGCGGCCGCGCCAAATACAGCTCGATCTTCAACTACCCGACGCTGACCTGGGCCGACGTCGGCGTGATCGGCTGGCTGGTCGACGGCGCGGCGATCATGAACCGGTGCCGCTGTGCCGCTGCTCCTACGGCCCCTATGCGCGCGCGATGGTGCGCGTGTGCAAGGAGGAATCCTTCCACCAGCGCCAGGGCTTCGATGCGCTCTTCACGATGATGAGCCAGGGCACGCCCGAGCAGCGCGAGATGGTGCAGGACGCGGTGAACCGCTGGTGGTGGCCGAGCCTGATGATGTTCGGGCCGCCGGATTCGGAATCGACCCACAGCACGCAGTCGATGCGCTGGGGCATCAAGCGCATCAGCAACGACGAGCTGCGGCAGAAGTTCGTCGATGCCACCGTCGAGCAGGCCAAGGTTCTGGGCGTGAGCCTGCCCGACCCCGATCTGAAGTGGAACGAGGCGCGCCAGTCGTACGACTTCGGCGCGATCGACTGGAGCGAGTTCTGGAACGTGGTCAACGGCCACGGCCCCTGCAACCGCGAGCGCCCGGCGGCGCGCGTGAAGGCCTGGGACGACGGCGCCTGGGTGCGCGAGGCGGCGATCGCCCACGAGCGCAAGAAGCAACTCAAGACGAAGGCGGCATGACATGAGCAGCAACCGGAACGAATGGCCCCTGTGGGAAGTGTTCGTGCGCAGCAAGAGCGGCCTGGACCACAAGCACTGCGGCAGCCTGCACGCGAGCGACTCGGCGATGGCCATCCAGATGGCCCGCGACGTCTACACCCGGCGCCAGGAAGGCGCGAGCGTGTGGGTGGTGCGCTCCGACCAGATCGTGGCGAGCGACCCCGACACCAAGGACATGTTCTTCGAGCCGGCCGAGGACAAGGTGTATCGCCACCCGACCTTCTACAAGCTGCCGGCCGACGTGGACCACATGTGATGGACGCCCCGATCAATCACGCGCTGCAGTACGTGCTGCGCATCGCCGACGCCTGCCTGATCCACGGCCAGCGACTGAGCGAATGGTGCGGCCACGCGCCGGTGCTGGAGGAAGACATCGCGCTGACCAACGTGGCGCTCGACCACATCGGCCGGGCGCGCTCGCTGCTCGCGCTGGCCGGCGAACTCGAGGGCCGCGGCCGCGACGAGGACGCGCTCGCCTTCCTGCGCCACGAGCGCGAGTACCGCAACGTGACGATGCTCGAGCTGCCCAACGGCGATTTCGCGCGCACGGTGCTGCGCGCCTTCCTCTGGTCCAGCTTCATGAAGGTGCTGTGCCGTGCGCTGGCCTCGTCGTCGAATGCGCAGCTCGCCGCGATCGCGGCCAAGTCGCTGAAGGAGGTGCGCTACCACCAGCAGCACACGGGCGACTGGGTGGTGCGCCTGGGCGACGGCACGGAGGATTCGGCGCGGCGCATGGGTGAGGCGCTGGCGCTGCTGTGGCCTTACACCACCGAGTGGTTCGCCGACGACGACACGGACACCGAAGCGCAGGCCGGCGGCCTGGGTCCCGCCTGGAGTTCGCTGAAGGACGCCCTGGCTGGCCGATGTGCAGCCCGTCTTCGCCGAGGCCAACCTGACACCGCTGGCCGACACCCCGTTCAGAACCACAGGCAAGCGCGGCGTGCACAGCGAACACATGGGCTTCCTGCTCGCCGAGATGCAGTCGCTGGCCCGCGCCTTCCCCGGGGCCACGTGGTGAACAACGCCCAGGCCACGGGTCGACGCTGGCGCAGGTGCCCGATCCCGAGGTGCCGGTGCTGTCGGTCGTCGACCTCGGCATCGTGCGTTCGCTCGACGTGGCCGACGGCGACCGTGTGTCGGTGACGCTCACGCCTACCTATTCCGGCTGCCCGGCCACCGAAGTGATCCAGGACGCGGTGGTGCAGGCGCTGAAACAGGCCGGCGCGCGCGAGGTGAGCGTCACCACCACGCTCGATCCGCCCTGGACCACCGACTGGATCACGCCCGAGGCCGCCGAGAAGCTGCGCGCCTACGGCATCGCGCCGCCGCATCTGCGCGCCGGCGATGCGCAGACGCTGCACTTCCATCCCAAGAACATTGCCTGCCCGCGCTGCGGCAGCCTGAATACGCAGCGCCTGTCGGCCTTCGGCGCGACGGCCTGCAAGGCGCTGCACCGCTGCCTCGATTGCCTCGAGCCCTTCGAACACTTCAAGCCGATCTGACTGCCATGAGCCTGCAATTCCATGCCCTGACCGTGAAGAGCGTGGCGCGCGATGCCGATGCGCTGGTGGTCGGCTTCGGCGTGCCGGAACCGCTTCGCGAGGCCTTCGCCTTCGAGCCGGGCCAGTACCTGACGCTGCGCGCCGATGTGAACGGCGAAGACCTGCGCCGCTCCTACTCGATCTGCAGCGCGCCCGACGATGCCGAGATGCGCGTGGGCATCCGCCTGCTGCCCGGCGGGCAGTTCTCCGGCTGGGCCGCGCAGCACCTCGCCGCCGGCCAGACGCTGCAGGTGATGCCGCCGCAGGGCCGCTTCACGATCGCGGCCGAGCCTGCCGCACAGCGCCACCGGTCTTCATCGCGGCCGGCAGCGGCATCACGCCGATGCTGTCGCTGATCCGCACACTGCTGGCGCGCGAGCCGAAGACGCGCTGCACGCTGATCTACGGCAACCGTCGCGTGGCGACGATGATGTTCAAGGAAGAGCTGGAAGACCTGAAGGACCGCCACCTGCGGCGCTTCACGCTACTGCCGGTGTTCTCGCGCGAGGCGCAGGAAGCGCCGCTGTTCAGCGGCCGGCTCGACGAGGAACGCATCGGCGAATTCCTGCGCACGCTGGTGCCGGCCGACGGCATCGACGAGGCCTTCGTGTGCGGGCCCGCCGGCCTGCTCGATGGCGCCGTCACTGCGCTGGAGAAGGCGGGCGTGGCGGCACAGCGCATCCACGTCGAGCGCTTCGGCGATGTCAATGCCGCCACCGCGCACCACGTCGAAGAAGGCGATGCCGACAACGCCCGCGTCGCGCTGATCATCGACGGGCTCACGCGCCGTGGAATTCCGCCTCAGCGACCCGTCGATCCTCGATGCCGCGCGCCGCACCGGGCTGGACGTGCCCTACGCCTGCAAGGCCGGCGTGTGCTCCACCTGCAAGGGCAAGGTGCTCGAAGGCGCGGTGCGCATGGACCGCAACCTCGCGCTGACCGACGCCGAGGTGGCGCAGGGGTTCGTGCTGTGCTGCCGAGGCCCACCCGACGACCCCGTCGGTGACCATCACGCTCGACGAACGCTGACGCCCGACACATGGCCCGCGGACGCTCCGCCGACTACGACCTCAACCGCGAGACCATCGTCCGCACCGCCACCCGGCTGTTTGCGCAGCAGGGCTACCCGGGCACCTCGATGAGCGATCTGGCGAAGGCCTGCGGCATCTCGAAGCCGCTGCTCTACCACTACGTCAGCGACAAGTACGAGCTGCTGCGCGAGATCACCGAAGGCCATGTGAGCCGGCTGGAAGCCATCATCGGAGAGGTCGAAGCGCAGAAGCTGGCCGCACCGGCGCGGCTGCGGGAGCTGATCCGCCGCTTCGTTCACGAGTACGCACAGGCGCGCCACGACCACGGCGTGCTGACGCAGGACGTGAAGTTTCTCGAGGCGCGCGACCGCAGCCGCGTGCTGAAAAAGGAGCGCGCCGTGGTGGCCGCCTTCGCCGCCACCATCGCCGAGGCACGGCCCGAACTGGCGCACGCCGCGCTCGACAAGCCGCTGACCATGCTGCTGTTCGGCATGATCAACTGGATGTTCACCGGCTGAAGCCCGATGGCGAATTGAGCCATGACGACATGGCGCCGATCGTCGCCGATCTCTTCCTCGGCGGGCTCGGCGCCGTGCGCGCCCCTCGGCCATACCCTCGCTAGTAGAAGCCCGGGACTGATTCGTCGACCGATCAGTCGATAATTTTCGCCACCCCTGTCCAGGAGACAACCGATGAAACTGAAGCGACTGCTGCTCGTCGCCGCCCTCTCGATGGCGGGCATTGCCCAGGCCCAGATCAAGGTCGGCGTCACCGTCTCGGCCACCGGCCCGGCCGCCTCGCTCGGCATCCCGGAAAAGAACACCATCGACCTGATGCCCAAGACCATCGGCGGGCAGAAGGTCGAATACATCGTGCTCGACGACGGCTCCGACACCACCAAGGCGGTGGCCAACACCCGCAAGCTGATCACCGAGGACAAGGTCGACATCGTGCTCGGTTCGACGATCACGCCGAACTCGCTGGCGATGATCGACGTGGTGGCCGAGAACCAGTGCCGATGATCTCGATGGCGGCCTCGGCGCGCATCGTCGAGCCGGTCGACGCGAAGAAGCGCTGGGTGTTCAAGACGCCGCAGAACGACATCATGATGTCGCTCGCCATCGCCACGCACATGGCCAACAACGGCGTCAAGACGGTCGGCTTCATCGGCTTCGCCGATGCCTACGGCGAGGGCTGGTACGGCGAGTTCAGCAAGGTCGCCGCGCTGAAGGGCCTGCAGATCATCGCCAACGAGCGTTACGCCCGCACCGACACCGCGGTCACCGGCCGGTGCTGAAGATCATGGCCGCCAAGCCCGATGCGGTGCTGATCGCCGGCTCGGGCACGCCGGCCGCGCTGCCGCAGAAGACGCTCAAGGAGCGCGGCTACACCGGCAAGTACTACCAGACGCACGGTGTGGCCAACAGCGACTTCCTGCGCGTGGGCGGCAAGGATGTCGACGGCACCTTCCTGCCCGCCGGCCCGGTGCTGGTGGCCGACCAGCTGCCCGCTTCCAACCCCGTGCGCAAATCGGCCCAGGCCTATGTGGCGGCCTACGAGGCGGCGCATGGCAAGGGCTCGGTGTCGACCTTCGGTGCCCATGCCTGGGATGCCGGTCTGCTGATGACCGCAGCGATTCCGAATGCGCTGAAGAAGGCCAAGCCGGGCACGGCCGAGTTCCGCGCCGCGCTGCGCGATGCCATCGAGCAGGTGAAGGATCTGCCCGGCGCGCACGGCATCTTCAGCATGTCGCCGACCGACCACCTCGGCCTCGACCAGCGCGCCTACGTGATGGTCAAGATCGACAACGGCACCTGGAAGTACCAGCCCTGACCGGTACCTCCTTCGATGCGGTGATCGTCGGCGCGGGAGCGGCCGGCCTTCACTGCGCCGCGATGGCCGGGCAGCTCGGCGAGCGCGTGCTGCTGCTCGACCACGCGGCCAAGGTGGCGGAGAAGATCCGCATCTCCGGCGGCGGGCGCTGCAACTTCACGAATCGCGACGCCACGCCGGCCAACTTCCTCTCCGAGAACCCGCACTTCTGCCGCTCGGCGCTGGCCCGCTACACGCCGGCCGACTTCATCAGGCTGGTCGAGCGGCATCGCATCCCCTGGCACGAGAAGCACAAGGGCCAGCTCTTCTGCGACCGCTCGGCCGAAGACATCATCCAGATGCTGCTGGCCGAATGCGCAGCCGGCGGTGTGGAGCGGCGGCAGCCTTGCGGCGTGAAGGCGGTGCGGCGCGCCGGCGACGGCTTCGAGCTCGATACCGACAGCGGCACGGTGCGCGCGTCGCGCGGTGATTGCCACCGGCGGCCTCTCGATCCCGAAGATCGGCGCCACGGATTTCGGCTTCCGGCTGGCGGCGCAGTTCGGCCACCGCATCGTGCCGACCCGGCCCGGCCCGGTGCCGCTGACCTTCGCGACCGCCGACTGGGCGCCCTTCGTGCCGCTGGCCGGGGTGTCGCTGGAAGTGGGCATCGAAGCCGGGGTCGGCAAGGCCCGCGGGCGCTTCGTCGAAGACCTGCTCTTCACGCACCGTGGCCTCTCGGGCCCGGCGGTGCTCCAGGCGTCGAGCTTCTGGCGCGAGGGCGAGGCGCTGCGCCTCGATCTGGTGCACGGCCACGATCTGGCGGCCGAACTGCTGGAGGCCAAGTCCGGTTCGCGCCGGCAACTCGGCACCGAACTGGCCGAGCGCCTGCCGCGCCGGCTGGCCGAGGCCTGGCTGGCGCGCCGTCCCGGCTGGGGGCGCGGCCGATGGCCGAGGTGCGCGATGCCGACCTGCGCGAGCTCGCGGCCAGCCTGCAGGCCTGGCGGATCACGCCGGACGGCAGCGAGGGTTACCGCAAGGCCGAGGTGACGCTCGGCGGCGTCGACACCCGCGAACTGAACCAGCAGTCGATGGAAAGCCGGCTCGTGCCGGGCCTGCACTTCATCGGCGAGGTGGTCGACGTGACCGGCTGGCTCGGCGGTTACAACTTCCAGTGGGCCTGGGCCAGCGCAGCCGCCTGTGCCCGGGCCACGGCGGCCGGCTTGCAGGGCGGCACTTCCGGCATATAATCGACGTCTTTGCTGGCAAACCCGCGCCGCGATTGCCGCCGCTGCCCCGGGCAGGAACTCCGGACCCTCCAGTCCACGGGCAGGCAGCAACACCGAGCGCAACTCAACCCTAACCGTTCTACATGACTACGATTCGCGTCAAAGAAAACGAGCCGTTCGACGTGGCACTGCGCCGCTTCAAGCGCGCACCATCGAGAAACTCGGGCTGCTGACCGACCTGCGCGCCCGCGAGTTCTACGAGAAGCCCACCGCCGAGCGCAAGCGCAAGAAGGCCGCGGCCGTCAAGCGCCATTTCAAGCGCGTTCGCAGCATGCAGCTGCCCAAGAAGCTCTACTGAGCTTCCGGCCGCATCACCGAAGCCCGCAGCCCTGCGGGCTTTGTCGCTTCTGGAGACGACGATGAGTCTGAAAGACCGCATCACCGAAGACATGAAGGCCGCCATGCGCGCCAAGGAAGCCGCCCGGCTGCTGACCATCCGCGGCCTGATGGCGGCGATGAAGCAGAAGGAAGTCGACGAGCGCATCGGGCTCGACGACGCGGCCATCGTCGGCATCGTCGACAAGCTGATCAAGCAGCGCAAGGATTCGATCGCCCAGTTCTCGGCCGCTGGCCGCACCGACTGGTCGAGAAGGAAACGGCCGAACTGCAGGTGCTCGAGGGCTACCTGCCGGCGCGGCTGTCGGCCGAGGAAATCGCCGCGCAGGTGGCTGCGCTGGTGGCCGAGCTCGGTGCCACCGGCCCCGGCGACATGGGCAAGGTGATGGGCGCCGCGAAGGCGAAATTCGCCGGCAACGCGGACATGGGCTGGTGTCCGCGGCGGTCAAGCAGGCGCTGGCGCGCTGAGGTGACACGAGCATGATTCCCCTTCGCCAACTGCTGCGCAACGTCGCGCCCGATGTCTGCGTCGCCCCGCAACTGGAGCCGCCGGCCATGGCCGAACTGGCCGCGATGGGCTTCAAGAGCGTGGTCAACAACCGGCCCGACTACGAGGAAGGCCCGGACCAGCCGACCGACGCGCAGATGAAGGCGGCCGCCGAGGCTGCCGGCCTCGCCTACGCCTACCTGCCGGTGCAGCCGGCCTACCAGTCGCCGCAGGAGATCGCGCGCATGGCCGAGCTGCTGGCCTCGCTGCCGCGGCCGATCCTGGCCTTCTGCCGCAGCGGCACTCGCTCCGGCAAGCTCTACCGGGCGGCCACCGCCCGCGCTGAGCCCGGCTCGGCGCGACACCGGCCCCGCCCTGGCATGCGCCCGCGCTCGAAGTTCCTGCTGCTGGCCATCGGCCCGCTGCTGCTGACGTTGTCGCTGATCGCGCTGGTGATGGTGCAGCAGCAGCAGGATCTCTCTCGCCGCGAGCGCCTGCTGGTCGAGCAGGCCACGATGGCGGCGAAGGAAGCCGAGCTGCTCAACCCGGCGGGCATGGCGCGCAGTGCGCTGATGCCGCTGTACGACAGCCGCCGCGACGACCCGGCCACCATCGCCGAGGCATTGCGCCTGCTCGCGCAGCTCGACTACGGGATCGACGGCTACTTCTTCGTCTTCGATACCGGCGGGCGCAACCTGCAGCACCCGCGCCAGCCCGAGCTCGAAGGCCGTGACCTGTGGGATCTGAAGGACGCGCAGGGCGTGCCGGTGATCCGCGAGCTGATCGCCCGCGGCCACGAGGGCGGCGGCTTCGTGCGCTACCTGTGGGAAAAGCCCTCCACCCGCACGCTGACACCGAAGCTCGCCTACGCGATCTCGATGCCGCGCTGGAACATGGTGATCGGCACCGGCGTCTACCTCG
Organism: Piscinibacter aquaticus; assembly: GCA_007994965.1. Lineage (GTDB taxonomy): Bacteria > Pseudomonadota > Gammaproteobacteria > Burkholderiales > Burkholderiaceae_C > Piscinibacter > Piscinibacter aquaticus. Next base: position 2,250,324 of record VOPW01000001.1, read on the forward strand.
ACGACATCCAGGCGACGCTGGCACGCCTCGATGCGCAGGTCGACGAAAACATCGCGCAGACGATGTGGTGGATCGCCGGCATCGCGCTGGTCGGCGTGGTGCTGATCGCCGGCAGCGGGCTGGCGCTGAACCTCAGCGATGCGCGCGTGGCCGACGGCAAGCTGCGCAACCGGGCGCCCGGTGGTGAAGTCGCAGGAGGACGAGCGCGCGCACCTCTCGCGTGAGCTGCACGACAGCACCAGCCAGACGCTGGTGTCGATCAAGCTGCTGCTCGAATCCGCCGCCAGCCAGCTCGGCCGCGAACACACGCCGGCGGCGCTGCAGCGGGCCGTGCAGCGGCTCGGCGACGCGCTGCACGAGGTGCGCCGCATTTCGCACCGGCTGCGCCCGGCCGAGCTCGACACGCTGGGCCTGCCGGCCGCACTCGACGACTGGCCGAGGAGTTCAACCAGCACGGCCGCGTCCGCGTCGGCCTGCAGCTCTGGGGCGATGCCAGCGCGCTGCCCGACGAAGTGAATACGGTGCTGTTCCGCGTGGTGCAGGAGTCGTTGACCAACATCGAGAAGCACGCCAGCGCCACGCGTGTGCAGGTGCGGCTGATCTTCCACGGCGGCGGATTGCGCCTTCGCATCGTCGATGACGGCATCGGCTTCGACGTGCCGGCGATCCGCGCCGACCCGCGCCGCGGTATCGGCATGCGCAACATGCGCGAACGCGTCGAGTCGATCGGCGGCGATTTCAGCATCGCGTCGCGGCCCGGACGCACTGCGGTGCTGGCCGACCTGCCGCTGGCCGCCATCGAGCGCCTGCGCGCGCCGCACGAGGAAGCTGCATGAGCGCCCCATCCACCCGCGTCCTGCTCGTCGACGATCACCCGCTGGTGCGCGAGGGCCTGCGCGCCCGCCTCGCCCAGACACCCGACATCGAGGTGGTCGGCGAAGCCGGCGATGCGGAGCAGGCCTTCGCCCGCGTGGCCATGCTGCTGCCCGATCTGGTGCTGATGGACGTGGGCATGAAGCAGGTCAGCGGCATCGAGCTCACCGCGCGCCTGCGCGAGAAGCACCCGGCGCTGCGCGTGCTGATGCTGAGCATGTACGACAACCCGGAATACGTGCACCGGGCGCTCGCGGCGGGCGCCATGGGCTATGTGCTGAAAGAGGCGCCGTCGGAAGAGATCGTCGAGGCGATCGTCGCGGTGGCCGCGGGCCGGCAATTCCTCGGCTCCGGCCCGGTCGCCACCTCGGGCCGGCCCGATGACGGCCGCCCGCTGCTGTCGGCCCGCGAATCGGAGATCCTGCGTTGCTGGCCGAGGGCATGGCCAGCAAGCAGGTCGCCGAGGCGCTGGGCATGAGCGTGCGCACCGTCGAGACGCACCGGCAGAACATCCGGCGCAAGCTCGGCCTCGCCGGGCAGGCGGAACTGATCAAGTACGCCGTCGAGCGCTGCCGCGGGCCCGCCTGACCGGGCCCTGCGTAATACCACGTACCGGTTTCACCGGTTGCGCGCAGGCCGCGGCCGAGGTCTGATGCGCACAATGCGGCGCAGACCGCGCCTTCCCGGAGAACTCCCTTGAATGCCCTTCTTCCTCTGTCCGGGCTGATCGACCGCATCAACGACCGCATCGGCCAGGGCATCCGCTGGCTCGTGCTGGCCGCGGTGCTGATCAGCGCCCTCAACGCCATCGTCCGCAAGGCCTTCAGCATCAGCTCGAATGCCTTCCTCGAGGTCCAGTGGTACCTGTTCGCCGCCGTCTTCATGCTCGGTGCCGGCTACGCCTTCCTGCGCAACGTGCATGTGCGCATCGACTTCATCTCGTCGAAGCTGTCCAAGCGGGCGAATGCGATCATCGATGCGCTGGGCATCGTGATCTTCCTGATCCCGCTGTGCCTGATCATGATCTCGCTGAGCTGGCCGTTCTTCGCCAACGCACGGCACAGCGGCGAGATGTCGCAGAACGCCGGCGGCCTGATCCGCTGGCCTGCCTACCTGCTGATCCCGGTGGGCTTCTCGATCCTGCTGCTGCAGGGCATCTCCGAGCTGATCAAGCGGCTGGCTTTCCTGCAGGGCGCGATCCCCGAACCCTTCAGCGTCGAGCAGCACAAGTCCGACGAGGAGGTGCTCGCCGAGGAGCTCGCTGCCGAGGCCGAGCGCCACGAGCAGGAGCGCCCGGCCGCCGCCCAGGCCAACAAGAACGAGGGGCGCTGAGCCATGGTCGAGTTCATCACGCAGAACTTCGTCCCGCTGATGTTCGCGGGGCTGTTCGTCTTCCTGCTCTCCGGGATCCCGGTGGCCTTCGGCCTTGCCGCCACCGGCCTGCTGTTCGGCTTCATCGGCATGGAAGCCGGCCTGTTCGGCAGCAACCTGTTCCAGGCCCTGCCCCAGCGGGTGTTCGGCATCATGCAGAACGACACGCTGCTGGCCATTCCGTTCTTCACCTTCATGGGCATCGTGCTCGAGCGATCCGGCATGGCCGAAGACCTGCTGGAAACCGTCGGCGGTGTTCGGCCCGCTGCGCGGCGGCCTGGCGGTGGCGGTGATCCTGGTCGGCGCGCTGCTCGCCGCCACCACCGGCGTCGTGGCGGCCGCGGTGATCAGCATGGGCCTGATCTCGCTGCCCATCATGCTGCGCTACGGCTACAACCGCACGATTGCCACCGGCACCATCACCGCGTCGGGCACGCTGGCGCAGGCGATCCCGCCCTCGCTGGTGCTGATCGTGCTGGCCGACCAGCTCGGCCGCTCGGTGGGCGACATGTACGCCGGCGCGCTGATCCCCGGCCTGCTGCTGGTGGGCCTGTACCTGTCGTTCGTGGTCATCGTCGCGATCGTCAAGCCCTCGTGGGTGCCGGCGCTGCCGCCGAGGCGCGCATCTACCGCGAGGCCAACGGCTCGAGCGGCCACCTCTCGCTGCTGGCGCTGCTGGCGCTGTGCGCGGCGGCGGGCTGGGCACGGTCGAAGGTGCACCAGTCGGTGATCAACCCGCTGATCGATCGCCAGCTGCCCGCGCCCGGCGACGAGATCCTGATCATGTCGATGACGGTGGCCTCGTTGCTCGCACTGGTGCTGGCGCTGGTCAACAAAGGCCTGAAGATCGGCCTGCTGTCGCGCCTGACCGAGCAGGTCACCTTCGTGCTGATCCCGCCGCTGGTGCTGATCTTCCTCGTGCTGGGCACCATCTTCCTGGGCATCGCCACGCCGACCGAGGGAGGCGCGATGGGCGCGCTCGGCGCGCTGCTGATGGCACTCGGCCGCCGCCGCATCAACGGCAAACTGCTGGTGCAGGCGCTGGACAACACGGCGCGGCTGTCGGTGTTCGTGCTGTTCATCCTGATCGGCTCGACGGTCTTCAGCTTCACCTTCAATGCCGCCGACGGCCACATCTGGGTCGAGCACCTGTTCGACAAGATGCCCGGCGGCGCGCTGGGCTTCCTGATCGTCGTGAACATCCTGGTGTTCATCCTCGGCTGCTTCATCGACTTCTTCGAGATCGCCTTCATCGTGATCCCGATCCTGGCGCCGGTGGCCGACAAGATCCTGCCCGAGCTGCTGCCGCCCGGCACGCCGCCGGAGATGACGCTGATCTGGTTCGGCGTGGTCATCGCGATGAACCTGCAGACCTCGTTCCTGACGCCGCCGTTCGGCTTCGCGCTGTTCTATCTGCGCAGCGTGGCGGCGAAGAAGGACTACAAGGACCGCGTGACCGGCGAGACCATCCCGGCGGTCAGCACGGCGCAGATCTACAAGGGCTCGATCGCCTTCATCGTGCTGCAGCTGATCATGGTGGCCGCGGTCATCGCCTTCCCGACGCTGGTGACCGGCGGGATCGAGCAGGCCGCGACCATCGATGCCGACAAGGCCTTCGAGCAGTTGCAGATGCAGGAGAACGAGCAGAAGCGCATCGACCCGATGGAGGGCTTCGGCCAGCCGGCCTCGGCACCGGAGTCGGCTGCACCGTCCGAGCAGAAGGACGATCCGATGAAGGGCCTGCTCGAGTCGATCAAGGACGAGCAGAAGAAGTAGCGCTCCGGCGCGCCGCCCCGCGCCATGCGACGGGGGTGGCCATGAAAAAGCCCCGCCGAGGCGGGGCTTTTGCTGGGCCGATCGTCCGTCGATCAGAGCTTCTGCGACTGCATGAAGTCGTCGAAGCCGGCCTCGGTGAAGCGGAACCACAGGTTGGCGTCGCGGCGGAACGCGGCGTAGTCCTCGTAGATCTTCTTCCAGGCCGGGTTGGACTGGTTCAGCTCGGTGTAGACCTCCATCGCGGCCTTGAACGAGCCTTCCATCACGTCCTTCGGGAAGCGGAACAGCTTGGTGCCCTGGCCGACCAGCGTCTTCAGCGCGGCGGGGTTGCGCGCGTCGTAGCGGGCCTGCATCTCGACGTGGGCGTAGGCCGACGCGGCTTCGATGATCGCCTTGTATTCCGCCGACAGGCCGTCGTAGGCCTTCTTGTTGACGTACAGCGAGAGCTGCGGGCCGCCTTCCCACCAGCCGGGGTAGTAGTAGTTCGGCGCGACCTTGTTGAAGCCGAGCTTCAGGTCGTCGTACGGGCCCACCCACTCGGCCGCGTCGATCGTGCCCTTTTCCAGCGCCTGGTAGATCTCGCCGCCGGGGATGTTCTGCGGCACCGCGCCGATGCGCTCGAGCACCTTGCCGCCGAAGCCGCCGATGCGCATCTTCAGGCCCTTCATGTCGGCCAGCGACTTGATCTCCTTGCGGAACCAGCCGCCCATCTGGGCGCCGGTGTTGCCCATCGGGAAGTTGACGATGCCCGACGCCGCGTAGAACTCGCGGGTCAGCTTCAGGCCGTTGCCCTCGAACATCCAGGCGCTCATCTGGCGGCTGTTCAGGCCGAAGGGAATGGCGCAGTCCAGCGCGTAGGTCGGGTCCTTGCCGAAGAAGTAGTAGGGCGCGGTGTGGGCCATCTCGACCGTGGCGTTGGAGGCGCCGTCGAGCACGCCGAAGGCGGGCATCAGTTCGCCGGCCGCATGCACCGAGATCTGGAACTTGCCGCCGGTCATTTCGCCGACCTTCTTGGCCATCACCTCGGCGGCGCCGTAGATGGTGTCGAGCGACTTCGGGAAGCTCGAAGCGAGGCGCCAGCGGATGTTGGCCTGCGCGTGCACGATGGCCGGTGCGGCACCGGCGGCCAGCACGCCGGCGATCCCGGCTCGTTGGATGAATGAGCGACGTTCCATGCGCTGTTCTCCTATGGTGGATTGGCGGGAGGGTGAAGTGAGCGCGAGGATTCTAGGCAGGGGGTATCCGGGGCCCGCCCGGTGTTTACCCCTCCGCAAAACTACGTGCCGGAACCGGCCGCCTCGGCGTTCAGAGGCCGGCCAGCTTCATGCGCTCGACCAGCACGGAACCCATGGTCTTGCTGCCGCTGGCGTAGGCATCGGCCCCCACCGCCACGATGCCCTGGAGCATGTCGCGCAGGTTGCCGGCGATGGTCACCTCGTGCACCGGGTGCACGATGCGGCCGTTGTCGACCCAGAAGCCGGCCGCACCGCGCGAGTAGTCGCCGGTGACTGGTTGACGCCCTGCACCATCAGTTCGATCACGAACAGGCCGCGGTGCAGCTTGCGCAGCATGGCGTCGAGGTCGTCTCCGGGCTGCGTGAGGCGGCTGGTCAGCGTCAGGTTCTGCGAGCCGCCGGCATGGCCGGTGGTGCGCATGCCGAGCTTGCGCGCCGAGTAGCTGGACAGGAAATAACCCTGCAGAACACCGGCCTTGACCACGTCGCGTGCGCGGGTGACCACGCCTTCGTCGTCGAACGGCGCGCTGCCCTTGCCGCGCAGGACGTGCGGATCCTCGTGAACGTCGAGGTGGGGCGCGAGAACCTGCTTGCCCAGGCTGTCGAGCAGGAAGCTCGACTTGCGGTACAGCGCGCCGCCGCTGGCGGCCTGCACCAGTGCGCCGAGCAGCCCGGCCGCGACCGTCGATTCGAACAGCACCGGCACCTCGGCCGTGGCCACCTTGCGCGCGCGCAGCCGCGACAGCGCGCGCTCGGCGGCGTAGCGGCCCACCGCCTCGGGCGCAGCAGTCGTCGGGCGAACGCATCGAGGTGTACCAGGCATCGCGCTGCATGTCGTCGCCACCCTTGCCAGGCAGCGAGGCGATCGGTGCCACCGAGATCGAATGGCGCGAGCTCGCATAGCCGCCGCGAAAGCCACGGCTGTTGGCCATGAAGAAATGCGACTGCTGCGCCGAGACGCCGGCGCCGTCGGAGTTGGTGATGCGCCGGTCGGTCTCGATCGCCGCGGCCTCGCAGCGTTGGGCGATCTCCACCGCCTGCTCGGCGACGATCGCCCACGGGTGGTAGAGGTCGAGGTCACGCTCGGCGGCAACCCCGAAGGCGGTCTTCCACCTCGGGCAGGCCGGCGGCCGGGTCTTCGGCGGTGAAGCGGGCAATGTCGTGCGCCGCGCGCACGGTCTGCTCGAGCGCGGCGCGCGAGAAGTCGGACGTGCTGGCGTTGCCGCGCCGCTTGCCGACGTACACGGTCACGCCGAGCGACTTGTCGCGGTTGCGCTCGACGTTCTCGACCTCGCCCTTGCGCACGCTGACCGACAGGCCCACGCCCTCGGACACCTCGACGCCGGCCTCGCTGGCGCCGAGCGTTCGGGCCAGTGCGAGCGCGTCTTCGGCCAGCTGCTGGAACTGCTCGCGCGAATGGGCGAAGCCGCGGGGATTCTTGTCGGTCATGGAGGCTATGGGCGAAGAGGCGTCTGAGGGCGCGGGCTATCATACCCAGCCCCTTCGTGCCCGCTTGGGCCCTGCTCGCGATGTCCCGCCACGACCCCTTCCAGACGCCCGCCGACGCCGTCGATCCCGACGAGCGCCCCAGCAAGACGCAGCGCAAGAAGGCCTCGCACGAGCTGCAGGACCTGGGCCGGGCGCTGATCGACCTGCCCGATTCGCGCGTGAAGGACCGGCGATCCCCGACAACCTGCGCGATGCGGTGAAGGAGTACAAGCGCACGAGGTCGCACGAGGGCCGGCGCCGCCAGATGCAGTACATCGGCAAGCTGATGCGCGGCGTCGACACCGAGCCGATCCGCCCGGCCGTGCTCGACATGCAGCTCGGCCGGGCCAAGGATTCGCTGGCCCTGCACGAGGCCGAGCGCTGGCGCGCCGAGCTGGTCGCCAGCGACGACGCGGTGACCGGCTTCCTGGCCGAACATCCGCAGACCGATACGCAGCAGCTGCGCAGCCTGATCCGCGCCGCGCGCAAGGATGCCGCGCTGCAGCCCGAGCAGCGCAGCGGCCGCGCCTTCCGCGAGCTGTTCCAGTTCATCAAGCAAGTCCGCCAAGACCATGAGTGATTCCTTCGATCCGGTGCGCATCGGCGTGGTGTCGATCAGCGACCGCGCGAGTTCGGGCGTCTACGAAGACAAGGGCATCCCGGCGCTGCAGGAGTGGCTGCAGCGGGCGCTGCGCAACCCGATCACCTGGGAGACGCGGTTGATCCCCGACGAGCAGGACGGCATCAGCGCCGCGCTGCGCGAGCTGGTCGACGTGGCGAAGTGCGACCTCGTGCTGACCACCGGCGGCACCGGCCCGGCGCCGCGCGACGTGACGCCCGAGGCCACGCTGGCCGTGGCCGACAAGGTGATGCCCGGCTTCGGCGAGCAGATGCGCCAGATCAGCCTGAACTTCGTGCCCACGGCCATCCTCTCGCGGCAGGTGGCGGTGATCCGCGGCAAGGCGCTGATCGTCAACCTGCCCGGCCAGCCGAAATCGATCGCCGAGACACTCGAGGGATTGAAGGACCGCGGCGTTCACGGCATCTTCGCCGCCGTGCCCTACTGCATCGACCTGATCGGCGGCCCGTATCTCGAGACCGACGACGCGGTCTGCAAGGCCTTCCGCCCGAAGAACGCGATCCGCCCGCCCCGCTGATGAACACCCTGCTGCGCCACGCCGTCGCCCTGGCCTGCCTCGGCGCGTCGGCCGCGGCCGTCGCGCAGGAACCCACCGTCGAGTACCGCATCAGCGAGCGCGACACGCTGATCGGCCTGTCGCAGACGGTCTTCGTCAGCCCGCAGGCACGGCGCGAGATCGCGCGCCTGAACCGCCTGCCCGACCCGAACGTGATCCGCCCCGGCCAGATGCTGCGCGTGCCGGCGCGGCTGATGCGCCTGCGGCCGGTGCCGGTGGCGCTGGCCAGCAGCGTCGGTGACGTGCGCGTGGCCGGCGCACCGGCGCAGCCGGGCATGGCGCTGGCCGAGGGCCAGCAGATCGAGACCGGGGCGAACGGGTCGGCCGTGCTGGCGCTGGCCGATGGCTCGCGGGTGAAGGTACCGCCGTCGAGCCCGGCCGAGATCCTCGCCAGCCGCGGGCCGGGCGCCAGCGATGCGCAGGCGACCAAACTTGCCGCAGACGGCTGGTTCAGCGGCGCGATGCGCATGCTGCGCGGCTCGGTGGAGGTGCTCGCTGCCAAGGTGCGCCGCGGCCCGCCACTGGAGGTCAACACGCCCACGGCGGTGGTCGGCGTGCGCGGCACGCAGTACCGCGTGGCGCTGGACGCCGACACCAACGCCACGCGCAGCGAGGTGCTGGAGGGCAAGGTCAAGCTCGAATCGCCGCAGCGCAGCGTCGGCTCCGACATCGGCGCCGGCTTCGGCGCGGCGATCGATGCCGCGGCGAAGAAGCCCGAACCGGTGAAGCTGTTGCCGGCACCCGATCTGGCCGCGATGCCCGAGCGCTTCGAGCGGCCGCTGGTGCGCTTCGCGCTGCCCACCGAACAGGCCACGGTGCGGGTGCAGGTGGCGCAGGACGAGGCCTTCGAACGCATCGTCGACGACAGCAAGGTGGTCCCCGGCAGCGACGTGCGCATCGCCGGACTGGACGATGCCCGCTGGTTCCTGCGTGCACGCCGGCTCGATGCCCAGGGCATCGAGGGCTTCGATGCGGTGCGGCCCTTCGTGCTGAAGGCGCGCCCCGAGCCGCCGGCGAGCAACACGCCGCGCGCTGGCGGCAAGCAATCGCTCGGGCCGGTGGAGTTCCGCTGGTCGCCCAATCTGGAAGCCCGCACGGCGCGGCTGCAGGTGGCCCGCGACGAAGCCTTCAAGGACATCGTCGCCGAACGCGAGGGCCTGGAGGGCAACGCGCTGACGCTCGACCTCGGCGGCGCGGGCGTGTACCACTGGCGCCTGGCCAGCACGCGCGCCGATGGCGACAAGGGCCCGTTCGGCGATGCGCAGCGCTTCGAGCTGCGGCCGCTGCCGGAGCCCCGAAGGGCGGCATGGCCGAAGACGGCAAGTCGCTCACGCTCGCCTGGGGCGGCCGGCCGGAAGACACGCAGCACGTGGAGCTGGCGCGCGATCCGCAGTTCACCCAGATCGTCGCGCAGGCCGACCTGAACGCACCGGAGTGGACGCTGCCGCGCCCGCGCAAAGCGGCACCTACTACTTCCGCTACCGCAGCATCGAGCCCGACGGCTTCGTCGGCCCCTACAGCTCGCCGCTGGTGATCGAGGTGCCGCGCGACTGGCGCTACCTCTGGCTGCTGACGCCGCTGCTGTTCTTGCTCTGACTCTGCCTACTTGACGAGGCGATTCAGTCGATCGGCGTCGAACTGCTCGGTGGTGTGCGCCTCGTCGGGCACGCAGTCGGGCGTGGGCAGTTCGCGCGAGCGCTGCGAGAGCTTCTCGATCGCCTGCCACAGCAGCGCGATCTGGTGCTCGTGGCCGGCGGCGTTGTCGATCAGGCCCTTCATCGCCTGCGCCACCGGGTCGTCGCCCTGCGTCACGCCGTAGGCCGAGAAACCCATGCGCGCCGAAGCCTCCTCGCGCGCCGCATCGGCCTTGGCCTCGATGATGCGCGCCGGGTTGCCGACCGCCGTGGCACCGGCCGGCACCGGCTTCGTGACCACCGCACCCGAGCCGATGCGCGCGCCCTCGCCGACCGTGAAGCCGCCGAGCACGCAGGCATTGGCGCCCACGATCACGCCGCGCTCCAGCGTCGGGTGGCGCTTGGCGCCGCGCACGAGCGAGGTGCCGCCGAGCGTCACGCCCTGGTAGATGGTGCAGTCGTCGTGGATCTCGGCCATCTCGCCGATCACGATGCCCATGCCGTGGTCGATGAAGACGCGCCGGCCGATCGTCGCGCCCGGATGGATCTCGATGCCGGTGAGGAAGCGGCCCACGTGCGACAGGAAGCGCCCAAGCCAGAACCACTGCGCCTTCCAGGCGCGGTGTGCCAGCGCTGGATCACCAGCGCGTGCAGGCCGGGGTAACAGGTCAGCACCTCCCAGCGCGAGCGCGCCGCCGGGTCGCGCTCGAGGATGCAGTCGATGTCTTCGCGCAGGCGCTGGAACATGGCAGTTCTCGAGGAGGTGTCCAAGCAGTGTAGCGGTGCGCCGCCGACCCTGCTGCGCGCATCAATCGCGCGGCTTGCCCTGGTCGACGAACTGGCGATGCCGCGCAGGATGTCCACTTCCTCGCGGCTGAGCTGCGCCCGGTTGAGCAGCTGGTTCAGGCGCGGCATCAATTTCTTCGGCGCGGCCGGGTCGAGAAAGCCGATCTCGATGAGCGTGCGCTGCCAGTGATCGAGCAGACCCTGCACCGAGGCGGCATCGGCCAGCGTCGGCTCGGTGGTGCGCGGCTGCACGCTGAAGCCGCCCTGCGCCTCGCGCCAGTCGTAGGCGATCAGCTGCACGGCCTGCGCGAGGTTCAGCGAGCCGTAGTCCGCGCGCGTCGGGATGCTCAGGCAGGCGTGGCAGCGGTAGACATCCTCGTTGGCCAGGCCGAATCGTTCCGAGCCGAACAGGAAGCCCACGCGCTGCGGCGACGGCGCCAGCGTGGCGAACAGTTCGCGCGGCGCGAAGGTCGGCGGGCCGAAGTCGCGGGGCGTCATCGCGGTGGCGCAGAGATAGTCGACGCCGTCGAGTGCCTCGGCGAGCGTGCCCACCACGCGCGTCGCGGCCAGCACGTCGGTGGCACCGCTGGCCATCGCCACCGCCTCGTCGCGGCGTGGCGCTTCGGCATCGCGCGGCGCCACCAGCCACAGCTCGGAGAAACCCATCACCTTGATCGCGCGCGCCGCCGCACCGACGTTGCCCGGGTGGCTGGTGCCGATGAGGATGAAACGCGTCGGGTCCGGGGCGTGCGGGGCGGGCATGGGGTGGCAGGTAAAATGGCGATTATCCGCAGCGCCCTCATGCGCCTGCATCGCTCTTTCCTCCCCGCCAGTCCCCCTCCTTCCAGGTTGCCCCATGTCGCAAGCGCTTCACCCCATGCTCAACATCGCCATCAAGGCGGCACGCACGGCAGGGGCCATCATCAACCGCGCCTCGCTCGACCTGGACCTGCTGAAGATCAACACCAAGGGACCGAACGACTTCGTCAGCGAAGTCGACCGGGCGGCCGAGCAGGCCATCATCGAGACCCTCCTCGGCGCATACCCCGGCCACGGCATCCTCGCCGAAGAATCGGGCCGCAGCCAGGGCGCGAAGGACAGCGACTACGTCTGGATCATCGATCCGCTGGACGGCACCACCAACTTCCTGCACGGCTTCCCGGTCTACGCCGTGTCGATCGCGCTGGCCTTCCGCGGCCAGGTGCAGCAGGCGGTGGTCTACGACCCGACGCGAAACGACCTCTTCTACGCGAGCAAGGGCCGCGGCGCCTTCCTGAACGACAAGCGGCTGCGCGCGTCGAAGCGCACCCGGCTGTCGGATGCGCTGATCGGCACCGGCTTCCCCTTCCGCAAGGGCGACAACTTCAAGCGCTACGTGCAGATGTTCGAAGAGGTGATGCAGCACTGCGCCGGCCTGCGCCGGCCGGGCGCCGCCGCACTCGACCTCTGCTACGTGGCCGCCGGCTACTACGACGGCTTCTTCGAGACCGGCCTGAACCCCTGGGACATCGCCGCGGGCTCGCTGATCATCACCGAGGCCGGCGGCCTGATCGGCAACTTTACCGGCGAGGCCGATTACCTCTACCAGCGCGAGGTGGTGGCGGGCAACCCGAAGGTCTATGCGCAGCTGGTGCAGATCCTGGCGCCCTACACCCGCGTGATCAAGCCGGACGAGCCGGCCGCTACGCCGGCGGCAGGCGCGGCACTCACGCCTGAGCAGGCGCTGGCTGCCACGGCGGCCGCGCCGGCGCCCGCCGAACCGGCGAAGAAGAAGGGACCGGTGCGCATCCGCAAGGCCGACATGCCTCGCGACGACGACGCGCCGTTCTGACGGCAGCTTCCTCGTCGGGCACTGTCGAACCCGGGCCCGCTCGACCGTCGTGGTTCACGAGTGCCCGATGCGCGGCGCTCATCCACCACACCCGATGAGGAACGATGATGGCCAAGAATACGATCTGCCTGTGGTTCGACAAGGATGCGGAAGAAGCCGCGCGCTTCTATGCCGCCACCTTCCCCGACAGCCGCGTGACGGCGGTGCACCGCGCGCCGGCCGACTTCCCCGCCGGCAAGGCCGGTGACGTGATCACGGTGGAATTCACCGTCGCCGGCATCCCTGCCTCGGCCTGAACGGCGGCCCGGCCTTCGGCCAGACCGAGGCCTTCTCGTTCCAGATCTCCACCGAGGACCAGGAGGAGACCGACCGCTACTGGAACGCCATCCTCGGCAACGGCGGCACACCCAGCGCCTGCGGCTGGTGCAAGGACCGCTGGGGCCTGTCGTGGCAGATCACGCCGCTCGTGCTGACCGAGGCAATCGCCGCCGGCGGCGAGGAGGCGAAGCGAGCCTTCGAGGCGATGATGACCATGACCAAGATCGACGTCGCGGCGATCGAGGCCGCGCGCGCCGGCGCGAAGTAGACGGTGCGGTGAAACGAGGCCTCACCGCCCACGAGTTGTTCTACCCGGCGGCCGCGCTGTATGCGGCCCTGGCGCTGCCGCTGTCGGTCCTCGGCATGGTGATGCCCGATGCGCCGCTGGCCGGCCTTCGAACGCCGGCCGGGCACGCCCATGAGATGCTGCTCGGCTTTGCCCTTGCGGTGGTCGCTGGCAACCAGCTCGGCGCGGCCACGCCCCGGGCCGTCGTCGCATTGCTGCTGCTGTGGCTGGCAGCGCGCGTCGCCTTCATCGCCGCGCCCGATTCGACGCTCGCCGCTGCCGCCAATGCCGCCTTCGCCGCGGCACTCGCACGGCGCATCGTGCCGCGGCTGGCCGGCGCGGCCAAGAAGTGGCGCAACCGCGTGCTGCCCCTGGTGCTGGCCGCGCTGTGCCTGATGGCCGGCGTGCTGCAGCTGCTGCGCGGCGGCAGCGGCACCTCCGGCACGCCGATGCTGGCGCTGGTGTCGCTCTTCGCGCTGCTGATGCTGTTCATGGGCGGGCGCATCGTGGCGCCGGCCATCGCCGGCCAGTTCCATCAGCAGGGCGAGAACCTCGAGGCCCGCGTGCAGCCGCGCCTCGAAGCCGCATTGCTGGCCTGCGGCATGCTCGTGCCGCTGCTGCTGGCCGTGCCGCACGCCCGCCCACTGGCCGGCGCAGCCGCCGCGGCCGCCGGCGCGCTGGCGCTGGTGCGGCTGCTGCGCTGGCGCCCCTGGGGGCTGCGCGGCAGGTTCGATCTGTGGTGCGGCCGCCGGCTACGCGTGGCTGGGGCTTGGCCTGCTCGCGCTGGGTGCGTCGCTGGCCAGCGGGCGCCATGCGATCGCCGCGCTGCACCTGATCACCGTCGGCGCGCTGGGTACCCTCACCTTCAACGTGATGGCCTCGACGTGGACGCTGCGCGCCCGGCGCGGCCTCGCCGATGTGCCGCTGATCACCCTCGGCACGGTGCTGCTGGCGGCGGCCACGGGGCTGCGCGTGCGGGCCTCGTTCGATGCGGCAAGGGCATGGGCGTGGATCGAGGCAGCGGCGGTCTGCTGGTCGGCCGCCTTCGTGCTCCTGCTGGTGATCTTCTGGCGCTGCGCCGCTGCACGGCGCCGGCACCTCGAACGCGTCGCTCAGCGCGCCGACGACTCCTCGTCGATCGCCTTCTGGACGGCGCGGTAGAACGCTTCGCGCGCCTGGGCTGGCCTCGCGGTCGGTGGCGCCGCCCTGCCAGTTGGCGTTGCTGGCGATCACCAGCTGCCGCTTCGGGTCGAGGAAGATGCCCTGGCCGAAGATGCCGCGAGCGGCGAAGCTGCCGTCGTCATAGGTCCACCACTGGTAGCCGTAGCCGCGTCCCGCCTCGCCGATGCCGGTGCGGCTGGTGGTGGCCTCCGCCAGCCAGCCGTCGGGCACGATGGCGCGACCCTCGGCGCTGCGGGCACCGTCGAGGATGAACTGGCCGAAGCGCGCGTAGTCGCGCGTGGCCGCCTGGATGCAGCAGCCGCTGATCTCCTGCCCGGTCTTGCTGAGGATCCAGGTGGCCTGCTGCTCCATGCCGGCCGGCGCCCACACCTTCTCGGCGAGGTACTCGGCCAGCGGCCGCTTCGTCGCCGCGCTGACCAGCACGCCGACGAGGTTGGTCTCGCCGGTGCTGTAGTGCCAGCGCGTGCCGGCCGGTGCCTCGCGCGGCAGTCGGCGCAGGTAGCTCACCAGCGCATCGACGCCGGGCTCGGGCTGGTGCTTGTTGAAACGCGCCACATCCGCGTTCGGATCGCCGTAGTCCTCGTTCCAGCGGATGCCCGAGGTCATCGTCAGCAGCTGGCGGATGCTGACGTCGTCGTAGGCCGAACCTTTCATCGCCGGCAGGTAGTCGCTGACCTTGTCGTCCATGCTGCGGATGGCGCCGTCGCGCAGCGCCGCGCCGACCAGCGTCGAGGTCATCGACTTCGCGACGCTGAAGCTGGTCCACCGGCCTTGCGCGTCGAAGCCCAGGCCGTAGCGCTCGAGGCGCATCCGGCCGCCCTGCAGGATCACCAGCCCGGCGCTGCGCTGCCCGGCCATGTAGGCGTCGACATCGAGCGGCAGCGCCAGGGGCTTGCCCGGCGGCAAGGCGCGCACGGTCGGCCCGGCGGGGACGGTGCGCGCCTTGGCGAGGAAGGGCAGCCGGTCGAGCGCGCGGAAGGCGGCATCGCGCGTGCGCTGGCTCCAGAACAGGATGTCGGTATTGGTGGGCAGCGCCAGCAGCAGGCCGCGGGTTTCCTTGTCGAGGCCGAGCCAGCCGGCACTGCCGGCGACCGCGAGCGCGCCGATGGCGGCCAGCATCAGGTCTTCTTCGTCATGTCGATTCGTCGATGGAGGGGCGGTGCGGATCGTGCCTGAAGAACGCGGCCGAGAAGTCCGGGACAATGCGGGGCTTGACAGCGCTGCGACGGCTTCGGCCGAGCCCCGCGGCGGCGCCACAAACTCCCGACAGATCAGAGACTTAGCTTGGACTCCAGCGTGACGGCCGCCCCCGACACCCGCCCCGCCTTCGACGGCCACACGCCGATGATGCAGCAGTACCTGCGCATCAAGGCCGAGTTTCCCGAGACGCTGGTCTTCTACCGGATGGGCGACTTCTACGAACTCTTCTTCGAGGACGCCCGCCGTGCCAACCGCCTGCTCGACATCACGCTGACCACGCGCGGCCAGAGCGCCGGCGAGCCGGTGGTGATGGCCGGCGTGCCGGTGCATTCGGTGGAGAGCTACCTCGCCGGGCTGATCAAGCTCGGCGAGGCGGTGGCCATCTGCGAACAGGTGGGCGACGTGGCCACGGCCAAGGGCCCCGTCGAGCGCAAGGTCGTGCGCGTGGTCACGCCGGGCACGGTGACCGACACCGAGCTGCTGGCCGACAAGAGCGATGCCGTGCTGCTGGCGGTGGCGAAGCAAGGCCAAGGATTCGGCCTCGCGGCTCGCGCTCACGCAGGGCGAGCTCGGGCTGACCGAATGCAGCGAGCGCGAGCTCGGCAGCTGGCTGGCCCGCCTGCAACCGAGCGAGGTGCTGGTGGAGCGCGAACATGGCAGCGAGGCGCTGCTGCAGTCGCGCGCGCCGCTCACGGTGCGGCCCGGCTGGCAGTTTGATGCCGCACTCGGCACGCGCAAGCTGTGCGAGCAGCTGCGCGTGGCCAGCCTCGCCGGCTTCAACGCGCAGGAACTGCCCGCCTCGCAAGCCGCCGCCGCGGCCCTGCTGGCGTTTGCCGAGCACACCCAGGGCCAGTCGCTCGCCCACGTGCGCACGCTCACCGTGCGCCGCGCCAGCGAGCTGCTCGAGCTGCCGCCGTCGACCCACCGCAATCTCGAGCTGACGCAGACGCTGCGCGGCGAAGACGCCCCCACCCTCTTCTCGCTGCTCGACACCTGCCGCACCGGCATGGGCAGCCGCGCGCTGCGCCAGTGGCTGACGCAACCGCTGCGCGAGCGCCGCGTGGCTGCGCAGCGTCACGATGCGATCGAGGCGCTGCTGCACACCGATCTCGAGGCGCTGCGCGAGGCGCTGCGGGGCATCAGCGATGTCGAGCGCACCACCGCGCGCATCGCGCTGCGCCAGTGCGCCCGCGCGAGCTGGCCGGGCTGCGCGCCACGCTGCAGTCGCTGCCGCAGCTGCTGGCGCGCGTGCCGCATGGCGCGACCACGCTGCTCGACATGCTGTGGGACGCGCTGCACCCGCCGGGCGAGATCGAGGAACTGCTGATCGCCGCGATCGCCGACGAGCCGGCGGTGCTGCTGCGCGACGGCGGCGTGATCGCGCCCGGCTTCGACGCCACGCTCGACGAGCTGCGCGGCATCGGCGCCAACTGCGATGCCTTCCTGCTCGACCTCGAGGCCCGCGAACGTGCGCGCACCGGCATCGCCAACCTGCGCGTTCAGTTCAACAAGGTGCACGGCTTCTACATCGAGGTGACGCAGGGGCAGCTCGACAAGGTGCCGAACGACTACCTGCGCCGCCAGACGCTGAAGAACGCCGAACGCTTCATCACGCCGGAGCTGAAGTCGTTCGAGGACAAGGCGCTGTCGGCGCAGGACCGCGCGCTGACCCGCGAGAAGCTGCTCTACGACCAGCTGCTGGACCAGCTGCACACGCACCTCGAGCCGTTGACCGCACTGGCGCGCGGGCTGGCCTCGCTGGACGCGCTGGCCTCGCTGGCCGAGCGCAGCCGCACGCTGGGCTGGAGCCGGCCGGCCTTCGTCAAGGAGCCGTGCATCGACATCGAGGCCGGCCGCCACCCGGTGGTGGAGGCGCGGCTGGCCGAGACTGGCGCCGGCGCCTTCATGGCCAACGACTGCCGGCTCGACGCCAACCGCCGCATGCTGGTGATCACCGGCCCGAACATGGGCGGCAAGAGCACCTTCATGCGGCAGGTGGCACTGATCGTGCTGCTGGCCGCGATGGGCTCCTACGTGCCGGCCAGGGCCTGCCGACTGGGGCCGATCGACGCCATCCACACCCGCATCGGTGCGGCCGACGACCTCGCCAATGCGCAGTCGACCTTCATGCTCGAGATGACCGAGGCCGCCGCGATCATCCACGGCGCCACCGAGCACTCGCTGGTGCTGATGGACGAGATCGGCCGCGGCACCTCGACATTCGACGGCCTGGCGCTGGCCGGTGCAATCGCCAGCCACCTGCACGACCGCAACCGTGCCTTCACGCTGTTCGCCACCCACTACTTCGAGCTGACGGAGTTTCCCGTCAAGCACGAGCGCGCGGTCAACGCGCACGTCTCGGCGGTGGAAAGCGGCGACGACATCGTCTTCCTGCACGACATCCAGCCCGGCCCGGCCAGCCGCAGCTACGGCGTGCAGGTGGCGCGGCTGGCGGGGATGCCGCCCGGGCTGATCCGCCGGGCGCGGCTCACGCTGGAGGCACTCGAGGCCCAGCAGCGCGCGCACGATACCCAGTTCGACCTGTTCGAGACGCCGCCGCCGGCGCCGCCGCAGCTGCGCAGCGAGGTGGAGCATGCGCTCGACGAGATCGACCCCGACACTCTCAGCCCCAAGGACGCGCTCGACGCGCTCTACCGGCTGAAAGCCTTGCAGAAGGACTCCTCATGACCTATTGCGTGGGCATCAAGCTCGATGCCGGCCTCGTGTTCCTCTCCGACTCGCGCACCAACGCGGGCCTCGACCAGATCAGCACCTTCCGCAAGATGATGGTCTACGAGAAGGCCGGCGACCGCTTCATGGTGATGCTGTCGGCCGGCAACCTGTCGATCAGCCAGTCGGTGCGGGAGATCCTGCAGGTGGAGAAGATCGACAACCCGGGCGGCGAGCCGCTGACCATCTGGAACGCGCCCAGCATGTTCGACGCGGTGCGTGTGCTCGGCAGCGCGGTGCGCCGCGTCTACGACCAGGACGGCGCCTCGCTCAAGCAGAGCGGCATCGACTTCAACACCTCGATGATCTTCGGCGGGCAGATCAAGGGCGAGGCGATGCGCCTGTTCCTCGTCTACTCCGCCGGCAACTTCATCGAGGCGACGCGCGAGACCTGCTTCTTCCAGATCGGCGAGAGCAAGTACGGCAAGCCGGTGCTCGACCGCATGGTCACGCCGGCCTCGGGCCTCGACGAAGCGGCCAAGTGCGCGCTGGTCTCGATGGACTCGACGCTGAAGTCCAACCTCTCCGTCGGGCTGCCGCTGGACCTGCTGGTCTACGAGCGCGACCGTTTCGCCAGCGACAAGATCGCCTGCATCGACGAGCACAACCCGTACTTCCACATGATCCGCAGCTCCTGGGGCCAACGGCTGCGCCCGGTGTTCGAGTCGATCGATGCGCCGCGCTGGGACGGCGGCGACACCGCGCACCCGCTGAGCACCGCCGACTGCCGCTACGAGCCGATGCGCAAGATCACGCACCCCGGGGAAAAGCTGGTTTGAACGCCAAGACCCCCATCGTCTTCAGCCACGCCAATGGCTTTCCCGCGGGCACTTACCGCGTGCTGTTCGAGGCCTGGCGCCGGGCGGGCCATGCGGTGCATGCGGTCGAGAAGTTCGGCCACGACCCGGCCTATCCCGTCACCAGCAACTGGCCGAAGCTGCGCGACCAGCTGATCCACTTCGCCGAGCGCGAGCTGAAGCAGCCGGCGGTGTTCGTCGGCCATTCGCTCGGCGGGCTGCTGAGCCTGCTCGCGGCGTGCAAGCGCCCGGACCTTGCCGCCGGGCTGGTGATGATCGATTCGCCGGTGATCACCGGCTGGCGTGCGCACAGCGTGCAGGTGGTCAAGGCCACCGGGCTGATCAAGCGCGTGTCACCCGGGCGCGTGTCGCGCACACGCCGCCATGAATGGCCTTCGCGCGAGGCGGTGCACCGGCACTTCGCCGCCAAGTCGGTCTTCGCCCGCTGGGATCCGCGCGTGCTGGAGGACTACGTTCGCGCCGGCTTCCAGGAACGCGACGGAAAGCTGGTACTGGCCTTCGACCGCGCGGTCGAAACCCACATCTACAACACCCTGCCCCACCACCTCGGCACGCTGCTGCGCCGCCACCCGCCGAAGTGCCCGGTGGCCTTTCTCGCCGGGACGCAGTCGGTCGAGATGCGTCAGGGCGGCGTCACTGCGGCCAAGTCCTTGGCGCACGGCCGGTTCGCGATGATGGAAGGCGGTCACTTGTTTCCAATGGAGAAACCCGACGAGACCGCGGCGGCAGTGCTGCAGTGGGTGGAGGGCATGGCGCCGTAGGGGATGGCCGGCCAGGACGGGCGCCTATAATCGCGCTTTACCACCACGGCATTCGTCACGCACGGGTGCCGCACGCAATGACCAAGTTCGTCTTTGTCACCGGCGGTGTGGTGTCCTCGCTGGGCAAGGGCATCGCTTCTGCAAGCCTCGCCGCGATCCTCGAATCGCGCGGCCTCAAAGTCACCCTCATCAAGCTGGATCCGTACCTCAACGTCGATCCGGGCACGATGTCGCCGTTCCAGCATGGCGAGGTCTTCGTCACCGACGACGGCGCGGAGACCGACCTCGACCTCGGCCACTACGAGCGCTTCATCACCACGAAGATGCGCAAGGCCAACAACTTCACCACCGGCCAGATCTACAAGAGCGTGCTCGAGAAGGAGCGCCGGGGTGACTATCTCGGCAAGACGGTGCAGGTGATTCCGCACGTCACGAACGAGATCCAGGAATTCATCCAGCGCGGCGCCGGCATCGGCACCGCGCACGAGGTCGACGTGGCCATCGTCGAGATCGGCGGCACGGTGGGCGACATCGAATCGCTGCCCTTCGTCGAGGCGGTGCGCCAGCTGAGCCTGAAGATGGGCCCGAACCAGAGCGCCTTCGTGCACCTGACCTACGTGCCCTGGATCGCCGCCGCCGGCGAGCTCAAGACCAAGCCGACGCAGCACACGGTGCAGAAGCTGCGCGAGATCGGCGTGCAGCCGGATGCGTTGCTGTGCCGCGCCGACCGCCCGGTGCCCGACGAGGAGCGCGACAAGATATCGCTGTTCACCAACGTGGCGCGCTGGGGCGTGATCTCGATGTGGGACGTGGACACCATCTACAAGGTGCCGCGCATGCTGCACGAGCAGGGCCTGGACGGCCTGATCTGCGACAAGTTGCGCCTGTCCACGCCGCCAGCCAACCTCAAGCGCTGGGACGACCTCGTCAGCGAGGTCGAGCATCCGAAGGGCGCGGTGAAGATCGCGATGGTCGGCAAGTACACCGACCTCTCGGATTCGTACAAGTCGCTCAACGAGGCGCTGCGCCACGCCGGCATCCACAACCATGCCAAGGTCAACATCGAGTACGTCGATTCGGAGACGATCACGCCGGAGAGCGTGAATCGCCTCGCCGATTTCGATGCCATCCTGGTGCCCGGCGGCTTCGGCAAGCGCGGCATCGAGGGCAAGATCTGCGCGGCACGGCTGGCGCGCGAGAAGAAGATCCCGTACCTCGGCATCTGCCTGGGCATGCAGGTCGCCACGATCGAGTACGCGCGTCACAAGGCGGGGCTGGCGAACGCCAACAGCACCGAGTTCGACCCCGACACGCCGCACCCGGTGATCGCGCTGATCGATGAGTGGCAGGATCGCGACGGCAGCATCCAGAAGCGCGACGCCAACTCTGATCTCGGCGGCACGATGCGCCTGGGCGCGCAGAGCTCCGATGTGAAGCCCGGCACGCTGGCGCACGAGATCTACGGCAGCGTGGTCACCGAGCGGCACCGCCACCGCTACGAGGCCAACGTGCGCTACCTCGATCGGCTCGAGCAGGCGGGCCTGGTGATCTCGGCGCTGACGCAGCGCGAGAAGCTCACCGAGATCGTCGAGTTGCCGAAGAGCGTGCACCCCTGGTTCATGGGCGTGCAGTTCCACCCGGAGTTCAAGTCGACACCCTGGGGCGGCCACCCGCTCTTCACTTCGTACATCAAGGCCGCGCTCACCCACCAGGCCGAGCGCAGCGGCGGCAAGCAGAAGGTGGCGGCATGAAGCTCTGCGGTTTCGACGTCGGGCTGGACAAGCCCTTCTTCCTGATCTCCGGCCCCTGCGTGGTCGAGAGCGAGCAGCTGCAGATGGACGTGGCCGGCCGCCTGAAGGAAATCACCTCGGCGCTGGGCATCCCGTTCATCTTCAAGTCGAGCTACGACAAGGCCAACCGCTCCAGCGGCAGTTCGTTCCGCGGCCCGGGCATGGAGCGCGGCCTGGAGATCCTCGCCAAGGTCAAGCGCGAGCTCAACGTGCCCATCCTCACCGACGTGCACAGCGAAGCCGAGATCCCGGCCGTGGCCGCGGTGGTCGACGTGCTGCAGACGCCGGCGTTCCTGTGCCGCCAGACCGATTTCATCCGCGCCGTGGCGCAGAGCGGCAAGCCGGTGAACATCAAGAAGGGCCAGTTCCTCGCGCCGCACGACATGAAGAACGTGATCGACAAGGCACGTGCCGCGGCGAAGGAGAAAGGGCTGCCGGAAGACAGCTTCCTCGCCTGCGAGCGCGGTGCGAGCTTCGGCTACAACAACCTCGTCTCCGACATGCGCAGTCTGGCGATCATGCGCGAGACCGGCGCGCCGGTGGTCTTCGATGCCACGCACTCGGTGCAGCTGCCCGGCGGCCAAGGCACCAGCAGCGGCGGCCAGCGCGAGTTCGTGCCGGTGCTGTCGCGCGCCGCCGTGGCGGTGGGCGTGGCCGGCCTCTTCATGGAGACCCACCCCGATCCGGCCAAGGCGATGTCCGACGGCCCGAACGCCGTGCCGCTGAAGCACATGAAGGCACTGCTCGAGCAGCTCGTTGCGCTCGACCGCGTGATCAAGACCCAGCCGCTGCTCGAGAACGACTTCTCCTGCTGAGCGGCACGCCCCGAATCCTCGACCATCCAACCTCCCAGGGAACAAGAGCATGAGCGCCATCGTCGACATCGTCGGTAGAGAAATCCTCGACAGCCGCGGCAACCCCACCGTCGAGTGCGACGTGCTGCTGGAATCGGGCACGATGGGCCGCGCCGCGGTGCCCTCGGGCGCTTCCACCGGCTCGCGCGAGGCGATCGAACTACGTGACGGCGACAAGGCGCGCTACCTCGGCAAGGGCGTGCTGAAGGCGGTGGAGCACATCAACACCGAGATCAGCGAGGCCGTGCTCGGCCTCGATGCCTCGGAGCAGGCCTTCCTCGACCGCACGCTGATCGATCTCGACGGCAGCGACAACAAGAGCCGCCTCGGTGCCAACGCCACGCTGGCGGTGTCGATGGCGGTGGCGCGCGCCGCGGCGGAAGAGTCCGGCCTGCCGCTGTACCGCTACTTCGGCGGCTCGGGCGGCATGCAGATGCCGGTGCCGATGATGAACGTCATCAACGGCGGCGCGCACGCCAACAACAACCTCGACCTGCAGGAGCTGATGATCATCCCCGTGGGCGCGCCGAGCTTCCGCGAGGCCGTGCGCTACGGCGCCGAGGTGTTCCATGCGCTGAAGAAGATCATCGACGGCAAGGGCATGACCACGGCCGTGGGCGACGAAGGCGGCTTCGCGCCCAACGTGGCCAGCCATGAGGCGGCGATCCAGCTGATCCTCGAAGCGATCGACAAGGCGGGCTACGAGGCCGGCCGGCAGATCGCCATCGGCCTGGACTGCGCCGCCAGCGAGTTCTACAAGGACGGCAAGTACCACCTCGAGGGCGAAGGCCTGACGCTCTCCGCACCGGAGTGGACCGACATCCTTGCCACCTGGGTCGACAAGTACCCGATCGTGTCGATCGAGGACGGCATGCACGAGGGCGACTGGGACGGCTGGAAGCACCTGACCGAGCGCCTGGGCTCCAAGGTGCAGCTGGTCGGCGACGACCTGTTCGTCACCAACACGAAGATCCTGAAGGAAGGCATCGAGAAGCGCATCGCCAACTCGATCCTCATCAAGATCAACCAGATCGGCACGCTGACCGAGACCTTCGCCGCCATCGAGATGGCCAAGCGTGCCGGCTACACGGCCGTGATCTCGCACCGTTCGGGCGAGACCGAGGACAGCACCATCGCCGACATCGCCGTGGGCACCAACGCCGGCCAGATCAAGACCGGCTCGATGAGCCGCAGCGACCGCATCGCCAAGTACAACCAGCTGCTGCGCATCGAGGAAGACCTCGGCGACGTGGCCAGCTACCCGGGCCGCGCGGCCTTCTACAACCTGCGCTGATCCTCACGCGCCATGCGCCTGGTCACGATCGTCCTGCTGGTGCTGCTGGCACTGGTGCATGCCGAGCTCTGGCTCGGCAAGGGCGGCGTGCCGCGCGTGATGGAGCTGTCGGGCAAGCTGGCCGAGCAGAAGCAGCTCAACGAGGCGGCGAAGCAGCGCAATGCGCAGCTGCTCGCCGAGGTCAGCGACCTGAAGGAAGGCCTGGAGATGGTCGAGGAGAAGGCCCGCTTCGACCTCGGCATGGTCAAGCCCGACGAGATCTTCGTGCAGGTCTCGCCGCCGCGGCGCTGAGCGGCTCACGCCACCACCGATGGATTCGCTGCTGCACGCGCTGCGGCCGCTGTTCGCGCCCGCCTTCACGCTGTGGGGGCTCCGGCCACCTGGCTGGAGCTGATCGCGGTCGTGCTCGCGCTGGTGATGGTGGCGCTGAACATGCGCGTCAACCCGCTGGCCTGGCCGCTGGCCATCGCCTCCTCGCTGCTGTACTTCCTGCTCTTCTGGGGCAGCCGGCTGTATGGCGAGGCCGGTCTGCAGATCTTCTTCGTGGCCGTGGCGCTGTGGGGCTGGTGGCAGTGGCTGCGCGGCACCATGGACGACGGCACCGCGCTGCAGGTGCGCGCGCTGACACGGCGCGAGGCCGCCGGCTGCAGCCTCGCGATGGCACTCGCGTGGCCGGCGCTGGCGCTGTTCCTCGACCACCGCACCGATTCCGACGTACCCTGGTTCGACGCCTTCCCCACCGCGGCCAGCCTCGTCGGCCAGTGGCTGCTCGGGCGAAAGTATCTCGAGAACTGGCTGGTGTGGCTGGTGGTCAACGTGGTCAGCGTGGCGCTGTTCGCCTTCAAGGGCCTGTGGCTGACGGTGCTGCTGTATGCCGTCTTCGTCGTGCTCTCGGTGCTGGGCTGGCGGGCCTGGACGCGGCTCGCGGCTCACCGATGAGCGCCTTCGTCGTCGCGCTGCTCGGCGCGGAGAGCACCGGCAAGACCACGCTGGCGCAGCAACTCGCCAAGGCCCTGCGGGAACGCGGTGAGCGCGTCGCGGTGGTCGGCGAGTACCTGCGCGAGTTCTGCGACGTGCAAGCGCGCACGCCGCGCATCGACGAGCAGCGCGGCATCGCCGCCGAGCAGACGCGCCGCATCGAGGCGGCTGCGCAAAGCCACGACATCGTGATCGCCGACACCACGGCGCTGATGATCGCCGTCTACAGCGACCAGGTGTTCGAAGACCTCAGCCTTTACGACGAAGCACTGTCGGCCCACTCGGCCTGCCAGCTGACGCTGCTGACCGCACTCGACCTGCCCTGGCAGGCCGACGGCCACCAGCGCGACGGCCCGCACGTGCGCGAGCCGGTGGATGCCAAGGTGCGCGCGGCGCTGGACCGCGCATCGCTCGACTGCTCGATCGTCTTCGGCCACGGCGATGCCCGGCTGGCCAACGCGCTCGCAGCCATCGACCGTGCCCGCACTCCGCCGGAGGTACTGCCCGAGGGCAGGCGCTGGCGCTGGGTGTGCGAGCGGTGCGGCGATGCCGATTGCGAACGGCACTGGCTGCCCTCGCTCTGATATCGTTGCCAGTCTTCGCAGCGCGCATGTCCATGGCCAACGTCTGCTCCAGTTGCAGTACCGACAACGCCGACGGCGCGCTGGTCTGCCGCCAGTGCGGCGCCGCGCTGGCCTCCGCCGGCGGCTGGAGCCGCTCGCTCATCCCCGAGGACGACACCTTCGATCCGCTGTCGGCACCGACGCTGGTGATGCAGCACACCGCGCCGGCGATGCTGCCCGACGTTGCGGACACCCAGCCGCTGGCACCCGAGGGCAACACCGGCCGGCGCCTGGTCTGGGGCCTGGCGGGCTTCGTCCTGCTGCTCGGCGCCGGCGTCTGGCTGCTGCGCCCCTCGGGCGACGAGCCTGTGACGCCCTTGGCGCCCGCACCCGCCGTCGCAGCCTCCACGGCGATGTCGGCCGCCAGTGCGGCCTTGCCCGCGCCCGAACCGGCACTCACCGCGAGCACGGCCATGGCCGCGTTGCCGACGCGCCTGCCGGCGCGGCAGAGGCAGCCGCTGCAGCCGTGGTGGCCGCATCGAGCCCGGCACCGGCCGCGTTGCCTGCGGCGGCCACCGATCGGCGCAAGCGCATTCCGGAGCCGGTCGTGCGCCGGCCCGTGCCGGCGTCGGCACCCGCCCTTCCCGCCTCGGAGCCCGCTCCGGCACCGCCGCCCCCGCTGCCCCCGGCGCCCTTGCCGGAGCCGCCCCGCCAGCGAACGGTGGCGGAGTCGTGCGCCGGCAGCAGCCTGCTGACACGCGGCTTCTGCGAGCACCGCGAGTGCGCCAAGCCCGAACTGGCCGGCGACCCGGTCTGCGTGCGGCTGAAGGAAACCGAGGAAGCGCGCCGCTTGCGCCAGTGAATCGGCGCCGCCGGCTCAGTTGAGGGTGCTGCTGCCCGGCGGCTGCGAGCCGGCCGGCATGAACAATCCCGCGGCATCGACCGGGTCGAAGTGGTACTTGATGCCGCAGAAATCGCAGCCGATCTCCACCCGGCCTTGCTCGGCGAGGATGCTCGATCTCGTCGCGGCCCAGGCTGCGCAGCATGCCGGCCACACGATCGCGCGAGCAGCTGCAATGAAAACGCGGGCCGCTGGCGCCGGCCATCGGCTCGAAGCGGCGCAGGTCTTCCTCCCAGAACAGGCGGCGCAACACGGTATCGGCGTCGAGCGTCAGCAACTCCTCGCGCGTCAGCGTGGAAGCGAGGTGCGCGATGCGGTTGAAGGCTTCGCTCAGGCCGATGTCGTCTTCGTTGCGCCGGCCGGCCAGATTGCCCTCGCCTTCGACCGGCAGGCGCTGGATGAGCAGGCCGGCCGCCACCTGATCGTTCGCCGCGAGGATCAGCCGCGTATCGAGCTGCTCGCTCTGCAGCATGTAGTGCTCGAGCACCTGCGAGCTGCTGCAGCGGCTCGCGCTGGTCGCCATGCAGCGGCACCACGCCCTGGTAGGGCTGCTGGCCCGGCAGCTTGTCCTTGGGATCGAGCGTGATCGCGCAGCGGCCCTGGCCGTGCACGTTGAGCATGGCCTCGAGCTGCGCCTGCGACGGCACCTCGCCGACCACCTTGGCGGTGACGCGAAAGCCGAGATCGGGCTGCACCTCGGCCACCGCCAGCTTCACCGGCCCGTCGCCGAACACCTGCAGCACCAGCGAGCCGTTGAACTTGATGTTCGACTGCATCAGCACGCCGGCCGCGGCCATCTCGCCGAGCAGCATGCGCACCGGCGCCGGAAAGCTGTCGCTCGCCTGCTCGCGGCGGCGCAGCAACTCCTGCCAGGAATCGGTCAGGCGCACGAGCATGCCGCGCACCGGCAGGCCCTCGAAAAGAAACTTGTGCAGTTCGGACATCAACCGATCTTCTTCAATCCGCGCCGGAAGCGCTCTGCCTTCTCAGCGTAGTGGACGGCGCCCATCTTCACGCGCTCGAACTGCTCCGGCGAGAGCTGGCGCACCACCTTGGCGGGCGAGCCCATGATCAGCGAGCCGTCGGGAAATTCCTTGCCCTCGGTGAGCAGCGAGCCGGCACCGACCAGCAGTTGCGGCCGATCTTCACGTTGTTCAAGACCACGGCCTGGATGCCGACCAGCGAACCGTCGCCGATCTCGCAACCATGCAGCATGACCTGGTGGCCGATGGTCACGTTCTGCCCGATCACCAGCGGGCAGCCGGGGTCGGTGTGCAGCACGCTGCCGTCCTGCACGTTGGAGCCGCGGCCGACGGTGATCCAGTCGTTGTCGCCGCGCAGCACCGCGCCGAACCACACGCTCGCGCCCTCCTGCAGCTCGACGCGGCCGATCACCTGGGCGCTGTCGGCCACCCAGGCGCTGTCCGCGATGCGGGGAATGTCGTCGTCGAGCTGGTAGATCGCCATGGTCTGCTTTCGGGCAAGGGGCGAAGTGTAGTCAGAGCGCGCGGTTGCTGCGCTCCTCGGCCGCGGTCATCACGCGGATGCATGGGGTATAGCCGTCGTGCACGACGCCGTGCAGATCGGTGCGCTTGTGCGAGCGCATCAGCGACAGCAGGAACTGCACGATCTCCCTCGTGATCACCTGCCCCGGCACCAGCGCCGGAATGCCCGGCGGGTACGGCACGATCTGGTCGGCGCAGACGCGGCCGTCGAGCGCCGCATTGGCGTGTTCGTCCTCGTCGAGCAGCGGGATCAGTTCGCCCTCGCAGTAGAAGGCGTCGCGCGGCAGGTATTTCAGCGCGGTGAAGCGGGCGATCTCCGGCGCCTTCACCAGCCGCCGCGGCGCCTTGGCCTCGCGCGCCAGGCGCAGCAGCGCATCGTGCAGGCGTGAGACCTTGCTGCGCGTGGTGCCGATGGTCAGCAGCAGCGTCACGGTGTTGAAGGTCGACTTCTCCACCTGGATGTTGAAGCGCTCGAACAGCACCTGCTGGAACTCGTCGACCGTGAAGCCGGAGCGCGAGATGTCGACCGTGATCTTGGTCGGGTCGAGCGCGATGCCATCGCCCTGCACTTCCTCGGGCAGCAGTTCGGCCAGCGTCAGCGCCTGGAAGACGCCGGTGGCGTTGATCGCCTCGCGCAGTTCGGCCGCGAGCTCCAGCGTGCGCTGCAGCAGCTTGTAGCCCTCCATCACCGCCTGCTGCCGGCCGACATCCAGGCTGGCGATGATCCCGTACTGCGGGCTGGTCGACGTGTGCATGTTGAAGTTCTCGCGGAACAGATGCGCGTCGAAGTCCGGATCGTTCACATGGATCATGCTGGCTGGCTCAGCGCCGTCAGCACCTTGTGGGTGGACTGCGTGGCGTAGTCGGCGCCGGCCTCCAGCGCGGTCGGGCGGAAGGCCGGGTGGAAGCGCGCATGGGCATACCACGCTTCGTCGATGATCACCTTGATGCCCTTGGCATGCGCGGCCTCGATGATCGGCGGCAGGTCGTAGCGCAGGCCGTCGTAGGTGCAGGAGGTGAGGATCAGCGCCTTGGCATGCGGGTTGGCCTCGATCGCCGCGAAGAGCGTCCGCTTCGGCACCGGGCCGAACAGGCCGTAGGTGCGATTCACCGAGCTGTCGAGATACACCGGCCGCGCGCCCGACAGCACCACGCCGTGGTGAACCGACTTGTGGCAGTTGCGGTCGAGCAGCAGCGTGTCGCCCGGCGCCAGCAGCGTCTGGAAGATCACCTTGTTGGCGGTGGACGTGCCGTTGGTCGCGAAGAAGGTGCGCTGCGCGCCGAAGGCCTGCGCCGCCATCTCCTGCGCCCGCGCGATCACGCCCTTGGGGTCGAGCAGCGAGTCGAGCATGTCGACCGACACCGAGAGATCGGCGCGCAGCAGGTTCTCGCCGACGAACTCCCGGAACGCCGACGACCACGGGCTGCCGCGCAGGCTGTCGCCCGACGAGTGGCCCGGCGTGTGCCAGGGCGTCCTTGGCCATCAGCACGTACTCGCGCAGCGCGTCGAAGAACGGCGTGCGTGACTTCTCCTGGATCTCCGCCTGGATGATGCGGAACCAGCCGCGCGGGTCGGATTCGTCGCGGATGAAGAAGCCGTCGATCGCCTCGCGGGTGAGCGCGCCGACCGTCTCCTCGTCGCGCGCGCTGTCGACCAGCACGTAGAGATCGAGCTCCGGCCGCAGCGCATGCAGCGACTGCACCAGCGCCTCGGCCTGCCAGGGGCGCTCGCCCGCGGCGTCACCGAGACCATCGACGAGCACGCACTGCAGATCACCGTCCTCGCGGGCGATGCGCAGGGCTTCCTCGGCGCAGTCGGTGCCGCTGAAGGCCGGGCCGCAGGGGTTGTCGAGGCTCTTCGCGGCGGCACCGAGGCCCTTGAGCAGGTTACGGCGGAAGGTGGCGTCCGAAAGGACGATCAGGACGTGGCTGTGCGGACGTGGCATCGTCCGAGTTTATCGAGCGCCCACCGATAATCGCCCCCATGGAACTCCGCGTGGAACTCCGCGCCCGGGCGCTCGAACTGCTGCAGATCGCCGAACCGGCGGAAAAGGCCAGCGCGGTTCGCACGCTGTTCGAGGCCGGCGGCTGGCAGGTCGACACCGCGGCGGTGATCGTCGAGCCCGCAGGCTTGCCGGGCCGGCCCGCGCGTCCGGTGCTCGTGCCGCCGAAGGAGGTGCCGACCCGCTCGCCCTTCACGACCGAAGGCCGCGCCGCGCTGCTGCACTCGATCGCCCACATCGAGTTCAACGCGATCAACCTCGCCCTCGATGCGGTCTGGCGGTTTGCCGGCATGCCGGAGGACTTCTACCGCGACTGGCTGCGCGTGGCCGCCGAGGAGTCGCTGCACTTCACGCTGTTGCGCGAACACCTGCAGACCCTCGGCCACGACTATGGCGACTTCCCCGCGCACGACGGCCTGTGGACGATGACGGCGCGCACCGCGCACGACATCGTCGCCCGCATGGCGCTGGTGCCGCGCACGCTGGAGGCGCGCGGGCTGGACGCCACGCCGCCGCTGCAGGCCAAGCTGGCCAAGGCCGGCGACGCGCAGGCGGTGGCCATCCTCGACGTGATCCTGCGCGACGAGATCGGCCACGTGGCGATCGGCAACCGCTGGTACCGCCACACCTGCGAACGCGCCGGGCTCGATCCGGTGGCGATCTATCCCGGCCTCGTCGAACGCTACGCCGCGCCAAGGCTGCGCCCGCCGTTCAACGACGCGGCCCGGCGTGCCGCCGGCTTCAGCGAGGACGAGATCGCCTACCTGACCCGGGCCGTCTGAGCATGCGCATCTTCGTTGCCGGCTTTCACCACGAGACCAACACCTTCGCGCCCTCGGTGGCCGACTGGGCGGCCTTCGAGGCCGGCGCCGCTACCCGCCGTATGCGCGCGGCGCGGCGATGCTCGAGCAGATGCGCGGCGGCAGCACGGCCATCGCCGGCTTCGCGCGCGAGGCGCAGCGGCGCGGCTGGACACTGGTGCCGTCGGTCTGGGCGGGCGCGATGCCGAGCAACCGCATCACGGCCGACGCGTTCGAGCGCATCGCACGCGAAATCGCGGACGACCTGCGCGAAGCCTGGCACGACGGCCTCGCGGGGATCTTCCTCGACCTGCACGGCGCCGCGGTGGCCGAGGGCGCCGACGACGCCGAAGGCGAACTGCTGGCGCGCCTGCGTGCGATCGTCGGCCCCGACCTCCCGATCGTCGCCAGCCTCGACCTGCACGCCAACGTGACGCGGCGCATGCTCGCGCTGGCCAGCGGCCTCACGGCCTACCGCACCTATCCGCACGTCGACATGGTGGCCACCGGCGGCGTGCGGCGGCGATGCTGGCGCGACGTCTGGCGGAGCCGCGGCGCTGGGTCACGGCCGCCGGGCGCGTGCCGTTCCTGCTGCCACTGAACGCCCAGTGCACGCTGATGGAGCCGGCGGCATCGGTGATCGCCGAACTGCAGCGCTTCGAGGCACGCAGCGGAGCGGAACTCAGCTTCGCGATGGGTTTCTCGGCGGCGGACTTCGACGAGTGCGGGCCCGTCGTCTTCGGCCATGGCGTCGATCAGCGCGCGCTCGATCGTGATCTCGAGGCGCTGCACACAATCATCGTCGAGCGCCGGTCGGACTGGCGCGCGGCTTTCCTCGATCCCGACCGGGCCGTCGAGCGCGCCATCGACGGCCACGCGGCAACGCCGTCCGGTGGTGATCGCCGACACGCAGGACAACCCTGGCGCCGGCGGGGACGCCAACACCACAGGGCTGCTGCACGCATTGCTTGCCGCCCGGGCAGGCCATCGGCTCGGCGGCGACGTTGCGCTCGGCCTGCTGTTCGATCCGGACAGCGCCCATGCGGCCCATGCAGCCGGCCTCGGCGCACGGTTGAACCTGCGGCTCGGCCGGGCTGTCCCGACCTGGGACGGCACCTTGACCGACCCGCCGGTGACCTGCGAGGCGCGCGTGCTCGTGCTGCACGACGGCACCGTGCCGCTGCACGGCCCGATGACGGCCGGCAGCACGGCGCGGCTGGGGCCGTGCGCCTGCGTGGAGGTCGAAGGCGTGCGCGTGCTGCTGGCCAGCGCGAAGGCCCAGATGCTCGACCTGGACCTGTTCCGCTTCCTCGGCACCGAGCCGACCGCGATGCGGCTGCTCGTCGTCAAGAGTTCGGTGCACTTTCGTGCGGCGTTTGCGCCGATCGCCTCCGAGATCCTGGTGGCCAAGGCCCCCGGGCCGATGCCGGCCGACCCCGGCGACCTGCCCTGGCGGCATCTCGATCCGGGCACCGCGCCGCGGCCCTGAGGCGGCGAGGCTGGCACGCCGCGCGCTTACACTCCGCGCCACGCCCGAAGACGGATCCGTCCGGGCACCGACCATCCTTCACCGAGGACTTCATGACCACCGCCATCACCACCCGTCGATTCCTGCAAACCGCCGGCCTGCTCTTCGCCGGCGCCCTGCTCGCCGCCTGCGGCAAGAAGGAGCCTGCCCAGGCACCCGCTGCCGAAGCGCCCGCCTCGGCCGCCTCCGTCGCCGCCGCCGCCGCCGGCCAAGGTCTACGTGGTGGGCACGGATGCCGCCTACGCGCCGTTCGAGTCGCAGAACGAGAAGGGCGAGATCGTCGGCCTGACGATCGACGTGGTGAATGCCGCCGCCGCCAAGGCCGGCATCCAGGTCAAGTTCGTCAATACGCCGTGGGAGGGCATCTTCAATGCCCTCGCCCAGGGCGACCGCGACATGCTCGCCTCGTCGATCACGATCACCGACGAGCGCAAGCAGACGATGGACTTCACCAACCCCTACTTCGACGCCTACCAGCTGATCGCCGTGAAGGAGAGCTCGAAGGTCGCCAAGTTCGACGACCTGAAGAAGCTCAAGGTCGGCGTGCAGACCGGCACCACCGGCGACGAGGCGGTGACCAAGCTGCTCGGCAAGAACAACACCAACGTCAAGCGCTTCGAGTCGACGCCGCTGGCACTGAAGGAACTGGAAGCCGGCGGCGTGGACGCCGTGGTGGCCGACAACGGCGTGGTCGTGAACTACGTGACCAACAACCCCGGCGCCAAGTTCAAGACCGTCAGCGACAAGGCCTTCGTGCCGGAGCAGTACGGCTTCGCGGTGAAGAAGGGCAATACCGAGCTGCTCGAGAAGCTGAACAAGGGCCTGGCCGACATCAAGGCCGACGGCACCTACGACCAGATCTACGCCAAGTATTTCGGCGCCGCTCCGGCCGCCGCGGCACCGGCCTCGGCCGCCTCGAAGTAAAGCGGGCGCGGCGCGCGTGGACCTTCGCTGGGAGATCCTCGCCGGCTACGGGCCGTTGTTCCTCAACGGCCTGTGGATGACGGTGCAGCTCACCATCGTCTCGATCGGCGCCGGCCTCGTGCTCGGCGTGCTGCTCGGGCTGGTCAGCAGTTCACGTGACGCCCCACCGCCGAAATCCGCCGCGCTGGCACGGCTGCTCAAGGCCGTGCGCGGCGTGACAGTGGCCTACGTGGCCTTCTTCCGCGGCACGCCGCTGTTCGTGCAGATCCTGCTGGTGCACTTCGCGCTGATGCCGGCGCTGGTGCATCCGGATACCGGCTTGCTGCTGGCCGGCGAGGCCGCGCGCGAGTTCCGCCAGAACCACGGCGCCTTCTTCTCCGGCGCGCTGGCAATGACGCTCAACGCCGGCGCCTACATCTCGGAGATCTTCCGCGCCGGCATCCAGAGCATCCATACCGGCCAGACACAGGCCGCCTACAGCCTCGGCCTCACCCATGCGCAGGCCATGCGCTTCGTCGTGCTGCCGCAGGCCTTCCGGCGCATGGTGCCGGCGCTGGTCAACGAGGGCGTGACCCTCATCAAGGACTCGTCGCTCGTCTCCGCCATCGGTCTGGCCGAATTGGCTCTGGCGGCGCGCACCGTCGCCGGCGCGTACTCCCGCTATTGGGAGCCCTACACCGCCATATCTGCCGTCTACACGGTGCTGACGCTCACGCTGTCGATGCTCGCCAAGCGCCTCGAAGCGCCCTCCCACCTGCGCGGCCGTTGACCGTTTGTCGCGTTGTTGTGGCTCCGGCGCAACGCGACCTGGGGTTTTCCTCGATCTGTCATCTACCATTGGTCACCTCGTTCCGGGGGCCGTCGGTCACCCGGGTGTGTGTTGCGAATGAAGACCAAAAGGATCTACATGAAGCGCTCTCTCTTCCTGGCCGCCGTGGCCACCCTGGCCGGCACCTCTGCCCTGGCCCAAAGCAGCGTCACCATCTATGGCCGTCTGAATGAGACGGTCGAGCGCCAGAAGGATGGCGATACCAGCATCACCGCGCTGCAGAACAACGCCTCGCGTATCGGCTTCAAGGGCACCGAAGACCTGGGCGGCGGCCTGAAGGCTTCGTTCCTGCTCGAGCACGGCTTCAACGCCGACACCGGCGCAGCCTCCGGCGCGTTCTGGGGTCGTGAGCTGGGTCGCCCTGGAAGGCGGCTTCGGTCGCGTTCGCCTGGGCAACATGGGCCCGACCGCTGCCTACTTCGCGACGGCCGACTACATCAGCATGCACAACCACGACACCGGTACGTCGTCGGATGCGTTCTACCTGTACCCCGGCGACGCCCGCAACATGATCGCGTACAACACGCCGACCATCAGCGGCTTCACGGGCGAACTGCAGTACGGCCTGAAGGAGACCAACGCTGCCGACACCCGCGGCACCCTCGTGCTGGCCGGCAACTACGTCGGCGGCCCGCTGCACCTCGGCGCGGCCTACGTGTCGGCCCCGTCGGACAACGCCACCAAGACGGGCAAGGCCACGGAGTTCGGTCTGCGCGCGCTGTACGAAATGGGCGCCATCACCGTGGGCGCGTACTACATCGCCAACAAGGACGATGATGGTGCCGGCGTCGAGCTGAAGCGCAACGCCTATCGCCTGTCGGCCATGTACGCCATGGGCGCCAGCGAGTTCCACGCCAACGTCGGCGTGGCGGGCAAGATCAAGGCCAACGGCACGACGGTCGACGACTCGAACGCCACCCAGTTCACCCTGGGCTACAACTACAACCTGAGCAAGCGCACCAAGGTGTACGGCTTCTACACCCAGGTGGACAACAAGGCGAACGCCGGCTACAGCGTCAGCGCGCTGGGCAACAAGTTCTCCTCGTTCGCCGCTGGCGTGCGCCACAACTTCTGATCCCGGAAGTTCACAGCGTCTGAAAGGGCCGGTCGAAAGACCGGCCCTTTTCTTTGCCGGAACGCAACCGCGTCAGCCGAGGAAGTAGCGCTTCAGCCCGGCGAGGATCATCTCCACCGCGATCGCGGTGAGAACCGAGCCCATCAGCTTTTCGACGGCGGCCACCACCGAGTCACCGAGCAGCCGGCGGATGCGTTCGCACAGCAGCAGCACCGCGCCGGAGACGGCCATCGCCACCGTCAGCGCCGCCACCCAGGTCAGCACGCGCTCGGGCTGGCGCGAGGCCAGCAGCAGCACCGTGGCCATCGCCGAGGGCCCGGCCAGCAAGGGCACCGCCAGCGGGAAGATCAGCGGCTCCTTGCCCTCGGGCATGCCGTAGACCCCGCCTTCGTGACCGAAGATCATGCGGATCGCCACCATCAGCAGGATCACGCCGCCGGCCACTTCCAGCGAGCGTTCCGACAGGTGCATGACGCGCAGGAAGGCTTCGCCGGCAAACATGAAGCCGAGCAGCACGACGAAGGCGATGCCTACCTCGCGCACCGCCACGCGGCGCCGACGCTCCTTCGGCACGCCATTCATGATGGGAATGAAGATCGGCAGGCTGCCCAGCGGATCGAGCACGAGCAGCAGCAGGATCAGGGCGGAGAGAAAGCTGTGGTCCATGGGGGCGGGATTGTGAGGCAGCGCCGGCCCTGGCCCGCCGATGGCTCCATCGGGCGATGCCGCGCCGCCGCTGAAAACGAACACTGGCGGCTCATGCTGGAGTTGCCCCCATGCTTCCCGACGAAGATCCGCGCCACGAGGCCAGCGCACCGCTGCTGCCCGCCGCCTTCCTGATCCCGCTGCTGCTCGCGCTGCTGGCCTGGTCGCTGCTCGTTCCCGCGCAGGCCGCCGAGCGTCGCGGCCGGCTGACGATCGAACTGCAGCTCGACGGCAGCAGCCGCTGGCAGGACGGCGCCGACGAAAGCCGCACCACGCTGAAGCGCCGCTACCGCGTCGTCACTGGCTGCAGCCGGTAGGCGATCCGATGGACGTCAACACCAAGGCGCCGGACTACGCCCAAAAAGATGGCCGCCCGCGCGAAGACGGTCCAGGCCCGCGTCGCGCAGGCGCAGGCGCGCCATGGCAGCGCGCCGCCGCCGATGGACATGGCCCGCCAGATGGAGCTGGCACGGCAGGCACAGGCCACCTGCGGCAACGATCGTGATTGCCTGATGCGTGTGCTGGCGCCGCAAATGGCCGCGCAGGTCACGCCGGATGCGGCGCAACAAGCCCGTCTGGTGCGGCATGCCAAGACAGCCTCCGCCAAGGACGACGCAGAGAGCGACGCCGAAGGCGCGCGCTTCCAGACCTTCCAGGGCATGGATCGCTGCGGCGCCAGCGTCGAGGTGCAGGTCGAGGAGACCATCGAGGGCAAGTACGCCGACGTGCAGGGCCCCGTCGCCTGGCGCGTGGTCCGCAGCGGCGCCCAGCCGCCCACCGCCGACGAACTGCGCCTCCTCTGCCTCGGCCACAGCCTGGTGCTCGACCGCCGCAGCGGCGCCATCACCACCGACGCCGGCTTCGGCCTGACCGAGCCCATGGTGACCTCGGTGCACACCGAGCGCGGGCGCAGCAGCACCAGCGTCGACCGGCTCGGCTCGCTGGCCGCTGTCTCGCAGTGGATGGCCGAGCGAACCCGCCAGGGCGCCGCGGGCCGGCAGCGCGACGGCCACGCTGCCGATGGTCTCGTCGCGCGAGGCCGGCCGCGGCCGCACCGAAGGCGGCGTGAAGGCCACGCTGAGCTGGAAGTTCGAGGAACTCTGACGCACTCCCCTTCCGGGGTGGCCCGCCGAATGGCTCCTGTGGCCGATGCCGCGCGGCGCCCCGGCCGGAACACTGCAAACCCTGACGACAAGACAACACGAGGACACGACATGAC
Source organism: Piscinibacter aquaticus (assembly GCA_007994965.1). Classification (GTDB taxonomy): domain Bacteria; phylum Pseudomonadota; class Gammaproteobacteria; order Burkholderiales; family Burkholderiaceae_C; genus Piscinibacter; species Piscinibacter aquaticus. The sequence continues at coordinate 2,286,776 of VOPW01000001.1, forward strand.
CACTGCCACTCCCTCCCGCCCCGCCGCGACGCCCGCCACTTCTGCCCAGCGCCTGGATCTGTACGTCGGCATCCACAAGGCCTTGCGCCACTTCATGACCGATACGCTGCACCGCATCGGCCGCATGGATGCGAACGATGCCGATGACCGGCGCCGCACGCTCGCCCAGTTCGAATCGTTGATGGACCTCTGCGAGCAGCACGTGCACCACGAGAACGACTTCGTGCATGCCGCGATCGAGGCCCGGCAGCCGCGCGGCGCGGCGCGCACCGCCGACGACCACGTCGAGCACATCGCCCACATCGCCGCGCTGCGCGACGAGGCCCGCTCGCTGGAGCAGGCCGAACCGTCGGCCCGCGCGTCGATGGCGCTGCGCCTGTACCGCCACCTGGCGCTGTTCGTTGCCGACAACTTCCAGCACATGAACGTCGAGGAGACGCAGAACAACGCCGCGCTGTGGGCGAACTACCGCGACGACGAACTGATGGCGCTGCACCACCGCATCGTCTCCAGCCTGCCGCCGGAAGAGAACCTGATGGTGATGCGCTGGATGATCCCGGCGAGCACCCCGGCCGAGCGCGCAGGCACTCGGGGTATGCGGGCCGGCGCGCCGGCCGAGGCCTTCGCCGCGGTGATCGATGCCGTGCGCCCGCACCTCGACGACCACGCCTGGGACCGGCTCGCCCGCGCGCTCGGCATTCCGCAGCAGCCCGGCCTGTGCCACTTCGGCTGAGCCGGCCCGCGAGGAGATCCCCATGAAGCTCTGGCTCCGCCGCGCGGGCATCGGCCTGCTCGTCCTGGTCGTGGTGCTCGCCGCCGCGATCGCCCTGCTCGTCGCCAACGGCCACCGAAAGGCCGAACGTCGCATCGACATCGCCGCCGCCGGCGTACCGGAGCGCGGCGATGCGGCCGCCATCGAGCGCGGCGGCTACCTGTTCCGCTCGCGCGGCTGCACCGATTGCCACGGCCGCGACGGTGGCGGCCTGACCTTCGTCGACGACGGCAAGGGCCTGCACCTGCACGCGCCCAACATCACGCCGGCCGCCGGCTCGGTGGTGGCCTCGTACCGCATGGACGACTGGGACCGCGCCATCCGCCACGGCGTGGCGCCCGGCGGCCGGCCGCTGCTGATCATGCCCAGCGAGGACTACAACCGCCTCACCAACGACGACTTCGCTGCGCTGGTGGCCTACCTGCGCCAGATGCCGCCGGCCGCAGGCGGCCCGGCCGAGCTGCGGCTGCCGATGGTCGTGCGTGCGCTGTACGGCGCCGGCATCGTGCGCGACGCCGCCGAGAAGATCGACCACGCGAAGGCGCCTTCCGCGCCGGTGCCCGAGGCGGTCACGGCCGAGCACGGCGCCTACGTGGCCAATGCCTGCATCGGCTGCCACGGCGCTGCGCTCCAAGGCGGCCGCATTCCCGGCGCACCGCCCAGTGGCCGCCCGCGGCGCGCCTCGCGCCCGGCGAAGGCTCGGTGATGGCGCGGTATGCCGACGCCAAGGCCTTCGTCGCGATGATGCGCAGCGGCACGCGCCCGGACGGCAGCGCGGTCAGCACGGTGATGCCCTTCGGTGCGCTGCGCGAAATGAGCGACGTCGACCTCGAGGCGCTGTACCTGCACCTCAAGGGGCTGTCGGCGCAGATGGCGGCTTCGCGCTGACGCGCCACCCTCGGAGAAGCCCATGCACGTCATGACCCCCACGGCCGGTGCGCTGCTGGCCTGCACGGCGCTGATCGCCTGCGGCGGTGGCGACTGGGAATCGGTGAAGATCGAGAAGCAGGCGCCGGCGGCATCGTCGGTCCGCCTCGAAGGCTGCGTCGTCGATGGCGCCGGGCGACCGGCAGCGCGTGCGGTGCAGGCGCTGCGGCCGGATGGCCAGCTCGCCGGCACCACGGTCAGCGCCGCCGATGGCGTGTTCCGCGTCGACGTGCCGGCCCGCGCGGTGCTGCGCGTCGAATCGCTGGGCCCGTCGTCGGACGGTATCACGCTGATGACCGGCGAGACTTCGCTCTCGCTGGGCGGCTGCCTGCGCGGCTGAGCGCCTGCTCAGTCGCCGGCGGCCACGCCTTCGCGGCGCGGGTCGGCCGCGCCGAACCAGCCGGCGCCGCGGCGCTGGATGCCCTGCGCGCCGCTGGTCAAGGGCGCCACGCTCAGGGCGTGGCCTCGCTCGCGCAGCGACTGCTGCAGGGCTTCGCTGGCGCGGCCCTGCTCCAGCTCGGTCGGCCCGTTGCGCGAGAGGAAGTTGGGCAGTGCGATCGCCTGCTGCAGGTCGAGCTGCCAATCCAGCACGCCGATCAGCGACTTGCTCACGTAGCCAATGATCGCCGCGCCGCCGGGCGAACCCAGGGCCATCTCGAAGCGGCCGCTGTCGCGATCGAAGACCAGCAGCGGCGTCATCGACGAACGCGGCCGCTTGCCCGGCTGCACGCGGTTGGCCACCGGCCTGCCGTCGACCTCCGGCACGAACGAGAAGTCGGTCAGCTGGTTGTTGAGCAGGAAGCCGCGCACCATGATCTGCGCGCCGAAGCCGTTCTCGATCGTGCTGGTCATCGACAGCGCATTGCCGAAGCCATCGACCACCGCGATGTGCGTGGTCGAGGGCAGTTCCGGCTGCGGTCGTCGGCCAGCGCCATCGTCGCGCCGCGCGGCTGACCCGGCGCGGCGCGGCCCATGCTGCGCTCGCCGATCAGGCCGGCGCGCTGCCGCAGGTAGGCCGGGTCGAGCAGCGCCGCGGTGTCGACGGTCACGAAGTCCGGGTCGGCCACGTAGCGATTGCGGTCGGCGAAGGCGAGGCGCTGGGCCTCGCTGATCCAGTGCACCGCGGCCGGCGCCGGTTCCAGCCCCCAGGGGCACGCACCGGCGGCAGCGCGGAAAGATCGCGCTGCGCGAGCAGCCCCAGCACCTGCGCAACCGCCACGGTGCCGGAGGACGGCGGCGGCATGCCGCAGATGCGCCAGCGGCGATGCTCGAAGCACAGCGGCGTTCGCTCCAGCGCGCGATAGCGTTCCAGATCCGCCTCGGCGAGCAGGCCCGGGTTGCCCGCATGGCCGCGCACGGTGGCGACGATGTCGCGCGCGATCTCGCCGCGGTGGAAGGCCTCGGCACCGCCCTTGGCGATGCGCCGGAGCGTGTCCGCCAACGCCGGGTTGCGCAACGTGGCACCTTCGCGAAGCGGCCGGCCTTCGGCATCGAAGAAGACGCGCCGCGCCTGCGCATCCTCGCGCAGCCGCACCGCACTCTCGTCGACGAGCAGTCGCGCCAGCCGCGCCCCCACCGGCACGCCGCGGTCGGCGGCTTCGACCGCCGGCTCGAACAGCCGCGCCCAGGGCAGCCGGCCGTGCTGGCGGTGCGCCAGCTCCAGCGCTCGCAGCACGCCCGGCGTGCCCACCGCGCGGCCACCGACCAGCGCTTCGCGGAAACCCATCGGCTGCCCGCCGCGCAGGAACAGATCGGGACCGGCCGCCGCCGGTGCCGTCTCGCGGCCGTCGAAGGCCTGTACACGCTTGCCGTCGTGATGGATCAGGAACAGGCCGCCGCCGATGCCCGAGCTCTGCGGCTCGACCAGCGTCAGCAGCATCTGCACGGCAATCGCCGCATCGACCGCGCTGCCGCCCTCGCGGAGCATCTGCAGCCCGGCCTGCGCGGCCAGCGGGTGCGCGGCGGCGACCATGTGGCGAGAGGCCGTCCAGCCCGGCTTGTCGACGAAGCCGCTGTCCGCCTCCGGGGCACCGCCGGCGGCCGGAGGCGCGGCCGGCGCGAGGGCACAGCCGACCAGCCACGCACAACTCCACGCAGCAAACGCGAGCCCGAGGGCCGCGGCGGCCGCGTGCCGCCTGCTCACTCGCCCGCCTTGCCCGCCGACGGGTCGACGCCGATGTGGTGCATCACCCGTTGCGGGAACGGAATCTCGATGCCTTGGCGGCCGAACAGGTCGAGCACCGCGAGGTTGACGTCCGAGCGCACGTTGCCCTGGCCGTTCTCGGGATCGGCGATCCAGAAGTTGATGTTGAGGTTCATGCCGTCGGCCGCGAACTCCGCCAGCTGGCACGAGGGCGCCGGATCCTTCAGCACGCGCGGCACCGCCGACACGGCGTCCACCACCTGGGCCTGCAGTGCGCGCACGTCCGTGCCGTAGGCCACCTGCACGGTGGTGGTCAGCAGCACCTTCATGTCGGCCAGCGAGAGGTTCTCGACGCGCTGGGTGATCAGCATCTCGTTGGGCACGATGGCCTCGCGGCCCGACAGCGCGCGGATCACGGTGTAGCGGGTGCGGATGTCGGTGACGCGGCCGTCGAAGTTGTCGACGCGCACCATGTCGCCGATGCGCAGCGAGCGCTCGGCGAGGATCACGAAGCCGCTGACGTAGTTGGCGGCGATCTTCTGCAGGCCGAAGCCCAGGCCGACGCCGAGCGCGCCGCCGAGCACCGACAGCGCGGTCAGGTCGATGCCCACCGCCGACAGCGCCAGCAGCAGGCCGACGAAGAGCAACAGCGCGCGCACCAGGTTGGCGGCGATCTTGCGGATCGACAGGTCGTCGCCGGTGCCCTTGATCAGCTGCTTCTCGATCGCCGCCGAGATCCACAGCGCCACCACCAGCACGAGGCCGGCGGTGACCGCCCCCTCGACGGCATTGCGCAGCGAGATCTGCGCACCGCCGACCTTCCAGCGGATCTCGTCCATCGCTTCCAGCAGCAGCGGCAGCACACCGGTGATCCACAGCACCACCGCCAGCCGGGCGACCCACGAGACCGTGCGCTCGACGACGCGCACCGCGCGTGCATTCGGAAAGCTCACGTGCAGCACGCGCACCGCGAGCCGGATCACCGCCAGCGAGATCAGGATCGGGATCGCCAGCTTGAACACCGCGATCGGCACCACACCGGCCAGCATCAGCCGCGCGCCGAAGGCCAGCGCCAGCGCCAGCAGCGGGAACAGAACGCCGTCGACGATGCGTTCGCCGAACCAGATCGAGCCGGCCGCGGCAGTGCGCCCGCGCAGCGGCCGCACCACCGCCCAGGCGAGCACCAGGCAGCCGGCGAGAACGCCCAGTTCGGTGAGCGCCGCCGGCTGGGCCAGCTTCGCCAGGAGATCGCTGAATTCGGTGGTGTCGAGCGTGCGGGTCATGATGGAAGGCAATCCGGGCGGGCCGCATTTGACCATGCACGGCCGTTACGGTTGGTGAACGCGTTGCGGGCCGTCCGCGCTATCGTGCGCGCTGCCTGCCGGAGCCTTCGCCCATGCCCCAAGCCCTGCGCCACACCCTGCTGTCGATGCGCGACCTGCTCGCCACCGCCGGCCCCTTCCTCCTGCTTGCGCTCGTGCTGCTGTTCGTGGCCTACGAGGTGCTCGATCCGAACCCGCCGAAGAAGGTGGTGCTGGCCACGGGCGCCGACCAGGGCGCCTATGCGGAGTTCGGCAAGCGCTACGCGGCGGCGCTGAAGCAGCATGGCATCACCGTCGAGCTGCGGCGCACCGCCGGAGCGGCGGAGAACCCGGCGCTGCTGCGCGACGAGAACTCGGGCGTCGACCTCGCCTTCGTGCAGGGCGGCGCCGATGTCGAGTACGCCAGCACCGCCGACTACGAGGCCGCCAACGAGGGGCTGGTATCGCTGGGCAGCCTGTTCCACGAACCGGTGTGGCTGTTCTATCGGGAGGCCTCGGCCCAGCGCGCCTTCGGCAAGCCACAGCTGGAAGCGCTGGCCGACATGGCCCGGCCGGGCGACTGGAAGCTCAACATCGGCGCGCCGGGCAGCGGCGTGCCCAACTGGTGAAGCGGCTGCTCGAGGCCAACGGCATCGACGCCGGTGCGCTGCAGCTGGCGCAGAACCCGTCGACACCCGCCGTGGTGGCGCTGCTGGCCGGCGAGATCGACGCGCTGGTGTTCGCCTCCGCACCCGAATCGCCGCTGGTGCAGATGCTGCTGCAGACGCCCGGCGTGAAGCTGTTCGACTTTCCGCAGGCCGAGGCGTACTCGCGGCGCTTCCCTTTCCTCAGCCCGGTGATGCTGCCGCGCGGCGTGGTCGATCTGGCGCGCGACATGCCGCCAGCCAACGTCCGCCTGATCGCGCCCACCGCCACGCTGGTGGCGCGCGAATCGCTGCACCCGGCACTGGTGCAGCTGTTCGTGCAGGCGGCGAAGCAGATCCACGGCGCGCCGGGCTGGTTCCAGCGCAAGGGCGCCTTCCCGTCGGTCGAGAACACCGAGCGGCCGCTGGCCGCCGAGGCGGAACGCTTCTACCGCAGCGGCCCGCCGCTGCTGCAGCGCTACCTGCCGTTCTGGATCGCCAACCTGATCGATCGCATGTGGGTGGTGATGGTGTCGATCATCGCGATCCTGATCCCGCTGTCGCGCGTGGTGCCGCCGCTGTACGAATTCCGCGTGCGCTCGCGGATCTTCCGCTGGTACGGGCAGCTGCGCCGGCTGGAGGATTCGGCCGGGCAGCGGCCGCTGCCCGAGCTGATGGCCGAGCTGAATGCGCTGGAGGAGCGCGCCGGCCACATCAGCGTGCCGCTGTCCTATGCCGACGAGCTCTACGCCCTGCGCAGCCACATCCACATGGTGCGCAAGCGCCTGCAAGGGCAAGCCCGCAAACCTAGAATCTGGCGATGGACACCCGCACCTCGCCCCACCGGGCACGCATCGCGAAGACGCAGGACGCCCTGGCCCGACACGGGCTCGCGGCGTTGCTCGTTCCCTCCTCCGACCCCCACCTGTCGGAATACCTGCCGGAGCACTGGCAGGGGCGGCAATGGCTGTCGGGCTTCACCGGCTCGATGGGCACGCTGGTGGTGGCGCGCGACAAGGCGGCACTGTTCGCCGACAGCCGCTACTGGGTGCAGGCCGAGGCCGAGCTGGCCGGCAGCGGCATCGCGCTGGTGAAGATTCCGACCGGCACCGCGACCCACCATGTCGACTGGCTGGCCCGCGAGGCGAAGGCCGGCGAGACGGTGGCGGTCGACGGCGCCGTGCTCGGGCTGGCCGCCGCCCAGCAGCTGCGCGCCGCGCTGGACAAGGCCGGCGTCGCGCTGCGCACCGACCTCGATCTGCTCGACGAAGTCTGGCCCGACCGCCCGCCCTGCCCGCCGCGCCGGTCTACGAACACCGCGCCCCGCAGGCCCCGCTGGCGCGCTCGGCCAAGCTGGTGCAGCTGCGCGAGGCGATGGCGCGCCATGGCGCGACGCACCATCTGATCAGCACGGTCGACGACATCGCCACGGTCGTTGAACCTGCGCGGTTCGGACGTCACCTACAACCCGGTCTTCCTGGCTCACCTGCTGGTCACGTTGGGCGGCGCGACGCTGTTCGTCGGCGAAGGCAAGATCGACACGACGCTGAAGGCCGCGCTGGCTGCCGACGGCGTGGCGCTGGCGCACTATGGCGATGCCGCCACGGCGCTGGCGGCGCTGCCCGCCGATGCCAGGCTGCTGCTCGACCCGAAGCGCGTGACGCTGGGCCTGCGCGAGCGCATCGCGGTGCCAGTGGTCGAGGCGATCAACCCGAGCACGCTGCTCAAGAGCCGCAAGAGCGACGCCGAGGCCGCGCACATCCGCGAGGCCATGCGCCAGGACGGCGCGGCGATGTGCGAGTTCTACGCCTGGTTCGAGCAGGCGCTCGGCCGCGAGCGCATCACCGAGCTGACGATCGACGAGAAGCTCTCGGCGGCCCGGGCGAAGCGCCCCGGGTTCGTGGGCCTGAGCTTTTCCACCATCGCCGGCTTCAATGCCAACGGCGCGATGCCGCACTACCGCGCCACGCCGGTGTCACACGCCGTCATCGAAGGCGATGGACTGCTGCTGATCGATTCCGGCGGCCAGTACCTCGGCGGCACCACCGACATCACCCGCGTCTGGCCGATCGGCACGATCACCGACGCGCACCGGCGCGACTACACGCTGGTGCTCAAGGGCACGATGGCGCTGTCGCGCACCAAATTCCCGCGCGGCACGCTCTCGCCGATGCTCGACGCCATCGCCCGCGCGCCGCTGTGGGAGCAGGGGCTGGAATACGGCCACGGCACCGGCCACGGCGTGGGCTACTTCCTCAACGTGCACGAAGGGCCGCAGAGCATCTCAAGGCGCTGCCCGATGCGCACATGGCGATGGAGCCCGGCATGATCACCAGCATCGAGCCGGGCCTGTACCGGCCGGGCCAGTGGGCATCCGCATCGAGAACACGGTGCTCAACGTCGACGCCGGCAGCACCGAGTTCGGCGAGTTCCTCGCCTTCGAGACGCTGACGTTGTGCCCGATCGACACGCGCTGCATCGATCGCAGCCTGCTTCGCGCCGACGAGATCGCCTGGCTCAACAGCTACCACGCCACCGTGCGCGAGCGGCTGCTGCCGCTGGTGGACGGCGCGGCGCGCGATTGGCTGCTGGCGCGCACCGAGCCGATCTGACACTGCTGCGGTTCATCCCGGCTTTTGCGCAGTTCGTCGCAAAGCGCTGGGATGACGCAGGGCGCGCTCCTAGAGTCACATCAACGCGACACGGTGTCGCGACTCGAAGGAGATTCCAATGATCGACCGCATCTTCGGCGCCCTGCTCATCGTCTGCCTGCTCGCCGGCGGCACTGCGGCCATCAGCAGCGCCCTGCTCGAGGACGAGGCCCCCGCCCGGCCGGTGCTCACCGCGACGCTGCCGACCGTCGAGATCGTCGGCAAGCGTCTGCCGGTGGAGACGCCGGTGGACACGCCGGTGGCCCGCAACGAGGCCGCCGCCGAGCCCACCGCGCGCCAGCTGCAGTGAGCGGCGCCCGGTTCACATCTGCCGGAACAGATGCAGGTAGCTGCGGCTCACCGGCAGCAGCTCCCCGCCGCCCCTTGAGATGCACCTCGGCGGTCTCGTTGGCACCCCGCGTCACCTGCACCACGTGGTGCAGGTTGACGATCACCGAGCGGTGCGTCTGCACGAAGCGTGAGGGGTCGAGCTCGTCGGCCAGTTCGCGGATCGTCTTGCGGATCAGCGCCTCGCCGCCCTCCCACACCACCAGCGTGTACTTCTCGTCGGCCTTCAGGTAGACCACCTGATCGACCGGTATCAATCGCACGCTCGGGCCCACCGAGGCCTTGATCCACTGCAGATGCGAGCCGGCCGCGCCCTGGCGGCGCTGCAGCTCGGCCTGCAAACCCTCCAGCACCGATTCCAGTGTCGATGCCGATGCAGCCGGCGCCGCCGCAGGTTGCAGCAGCCGCTGCTTCAGGCGCTGCACCGTATCGGCGAGCCGGGCTTCGTCGAAGGGCTTGACGAGGTAGTCGATCGCCCCCTGCTCGAAAGCCTGCACCGCATACTGCTCGTAGGCGGTGACGAAGACCAGCTGTGCTCGGCGCGCGATGGCCCGCGCTGCCTCGATGCCGTTCATGCCCGGCATGTGCACGTCGAGAAAGGCCACCTGGGGCGCATGCTCGTCGAACAGCTCCACCGCCCTCGCGGCCGTTGCGCGCCTCGGCCACCACGGCGAGCTCGGGCCACACACGCGCCAGCACGCCGCGCAAGCGCTCGCGCAGCAGCGGCTCGTCGTCGGCGATCAGCGCGGTGGCGTTCATGCTCTGGCCGGCGGGCAGCGCAACGTGACCACCACGCCGTGCGGCTCGGCACCCGTCAGTTCCAGCAGCGCGCCGTCGCCGAAGAACATGGCCAGCCGCTCGCGCAGGTTGGCCAGGCCGGTGCCGGGCGTTCTGGTCTCGCGCAGCCCCACCCCGCTGTCGCCCACGCTGGCGACGAGCATGCCTTCGGCCTCGCGGCGGGCGCGCACGACGATGCGCCCGCCCTGCTCGGCCGGGTCGATGCCGTGGCGGATGGCGTTTTCCACCAGCGTCAGCAGCGCCATCGGCGGAAAGCGCAGGCCCTCCAGCGCGGCCGGCACGTCGATCTCGAAGGTCAGGCGGTCGGGCATGCGCATCAGCATCAGCTCGAGATAGGCGCGCACCAGCGCCACCTCGTTGCCCAGCGTCGCACTCGGGTCGCCCAGGCGCGGCATCGCGGCGCGCAGGTAGGCGATCAGGCTGTCCAGCACCTTCGGCGCCTGCGGCGAACCGGCCTCCACCAGCGCCTGGATGTTGGCCAGCGTGTTGAAGAGGAAATGCGGCTCGATCTGCGCATGCAGCAGGCGCAGCCGCGCATCCAGCGCCTGGCGCTCGAGCTGGCTGCGTTCGAGTTCGAAGTTCAGTGCCTGCGCCCGCGCCTGCGCATCACGCTCGCGGTACAGCGCACCGAGCGCGAGCAGCGGCCCGACGGCCAGCACCGTGCCGCTGATCAGCAGGAAGCCCGACAGTCGTCCCTCGTGCTTGAGCACCTCGAACACGGCCGTTCACCGACGGCAGGTAGACGAGGTAGGTGGCCAGCGGCGCCGCCAGCACCACCGCCACCACCTGCACCAGCCAGCGCGGCGCGCCGCCCATCGCCCAGGTACCGGCCGCCGTGAAGACCAGCAGCAACAGCAGCGCGATGACCAGCATGCGCCCGAGCAGCACCGGGAAGGGCGTGACGAAGCTCGGGTTGAGCGCGGCCGCCGCCAGCACCGCCAGCACGATGGCGACGACGACGCGGCGCAGGCTCAGCGCCGCGATGAAGCGGTCGACGCCGCGCTCCGCAGGAGCGACGGGTGCGCCGGGTTCAAGAGCCGCTGACATGGCCGCACGATAGCGCGCGGCTGCCGCCCGCACCATGGCGCGAGCCCGCGGATGCGACGGGCCGCGCCCTGGCGGGGCGAACGGCGGAACGGCCGGCCTCAGCTGCGGATCATCGCGGCCGTCAGCGCCTGCTCGAGGATGGCGAGGCTCTCCTGCAGGTGGGCGCGCGACTCCACGTCCCAGCGCTTGCCGGCCAGCGCCCGGCGCAGCTGGTCGCGCAGCGTGGTGGCATTGGCGCGCAGCAGGCTCTGTGCGTCGGCCGGCAGCGGCACCGCCACCTTCACCAGCAGGCCCTGCACGCGGCGCAGGTGCTCGCGCTGCAGGTTGCGGCGCAGGCGGTCGATGCTGCCGCCCTGCTTCAGCTCGCTCCACACGGCACCCTGCACCGTGCCGTAGACCTCGTTCAGCGAGATCAGGCCGTTGCGTTCCTTCTCGCTGACGTACAGCGGCAGGTCGAGCAGCCGCGTCGCGGTGCCCGGGCTCATCAGGCGGTCGAGTGCGGCCGACTGCAGCTGCAGCACCGAGGTCGGGATGCTCACCAGGCCCTGGCGTTCCCAGTCACGGTAATCGGGCGTCAGGCTGGCCAGGAACTCCGGCTTGAAGCGGAAGCTGTCGGCCGAGAACAGCCCGGTGGCGAGGAACTGCAGGGCCTCGCGCTGCTTGGCCGGCTCCACCGGCACGAAGGCACGGCCATTGCCGGCGCCGGGCACCGAGCGCGCCGTGTACATGCCACCGACATACTTGCCCACCAGCGACGGCGAATCGCGCAGCGCCGAGAAGCCCGACAGCAGCGCGCGGCGCTGGCGCGTCGGGTCTTCGCCGGCCTGCGGCGTGCGCTCCTGCACGCGCTGCCACAGCTCGCGCGAGAGCTGCAGCCGCTTGCGGAAGTAGGCGAGCGGGTCGTCACCGAGGTCGAAGCGGTTGGCCAGCGGGTCGATGCCGTCGTTGGCGGGGCCGCCGCCGGCATCCGGGTCGTTGGCGAAGGCCAGCAGCGGATCGGCGGCGCTGCGGCCGGCGATCTTCGCCAGCTCGGCCTTCTCCTGCGCTGGCTCGATCGGCTTGTAGGCGTACTCGATCGCCCAGTAGTCGTAGGGGCCGATCGTCGTGTTGTTGAAGCTGCCCTGCTTCTCGCCGGCAATCGCCAGGTTGTAGGCGTTGTAGTCCATCACCGAGCCGGAGATGCCGTTCTTCTCGGTGAAGGCCTTGTCCTGCAGCTGCGCCCGCGTGTAGACGGTCGAGGCCTTGAAGTTGTGCGTCAGGCCGAGCGTGTGGCCGACCTCGTGCATGATCGTGTCGCGCACCACCGCCTGCGCGAAGGCCTCGGCCTCCGGCCCGTCGGTTGCGAGATCACCGCGCGCTTCGAGCAGGTCGAGCGCAAACTCGAACTCGGTGGCCGCCTGCATCGTGTAGTCGCAGGCCTGCAGGCTGCCCTTGCTGCCGAACGGCAATGCGAAGGGCGTGGCGAACTGCTGGCCCGTGGTGCCCACGCTCTCGACGCGGAAGCGCCGCGCACCGCGGCCGAACACGTCGCTCATCGCGATGTCGGCATCGATGATCTCGCCGCTGCGCGGGTCGCTGTGGCTGGGACCACGCGCGAAGCCGACGTCCGAACCGACGAACCAGCGGATCGACGCATGGCGCGAATCCAGCGTGTCCCAATCGGCATCGTCGGGCTGCTGCCGGCGACGATGGCGTTCTTGAAGCCGATGCGCTCGAAGGCCTTGTTCCACTCGAGGATTCCCTCCGTCACCGCCTGGCGGTAGGTGACGGGGATGTTCCTGTCGAGCCAGAAGACGATCGGCTGCTTGGGCTCGGACAGCGCCGCCGCCGGGTCGGCCTTCTCCAGACGCCAGCGGTTGACGAGGTAGCGCTTCGGGTTGACCTGCAGGTCGGTGGTGAGATCGGTCACCGTGTCGAAGAAGTGGCCGACCCGCGGATCGGTCTCGCGCGAGGCCATCGGCGTGTCGGGCAGCTTGGTGAAGCTGAACACGTAGCCGACGAACAGGCTGCGCGGATCGGGCAGCGTCTTCGGCGGCGGCGGCAGCGGCACCGGCGAGGGCGTCAGCGGCGGCACCGGCAGCCGCGCGGTGGCGAAGTGCATGCGCAGGTTCAGCGTCAGCAGGTCGTCGGTGACGCGGGTCTTCTCGATCGACGAATTGGCACGGTCCAGGCCGTAGCCGATGCGGAAGGCCTGCTCGAGCGACGACGCATAACCGGGCAGATCGGCGATCAGGAAACTGGCATCGACCAGCACCGACTTGCGCTCGGGGTGCGGTGCGCTGGCCACCGCGGTGGCCGCCAGCAGGCTGTCGGAGAACGACTGCGCCACCGTGGCCTTCATCGCCGGCGTGGTCGCGACGTATTCGGTGTTGAGCGCCACCAGCTGGATCAGGTTGTTGACGCGGCGGAAGGTGGCCAGCCACGCCGGGCCCATCTGGCTGCCGTACAGGCCGCGCTCGCCGACCGATTCGGCGATGTTGGCCGAGAGCAGGAAGGGCTTGCCGAGACTGTCGGCCGGAATCTCCAGCCAGATCTTCTCGTCCTTGCGCCACACGGGGAAGAAGCCGGCCTGCTGCTTGGCGTCCTTGATGACCTCGGCAAAGGGCTTGGGCGCGCTCGGGTCGGGCCGTGCGGCAGTCGGCGCCGAGGCGGCGCTGCCGGCGCCGCCGCGGCCGCTGGGGCATTGGCCGGTTTGGCGGCCGGCGCGGTGGCCGCAGCCGGCGCCGTGCTGCCGGTTGTGGTGGGGGCAGCCGAAGGCGTGAGCGTGGCGCAACCGGCGAGGCTGGCGGCCAGCGACGTGAGCGCGGCGACGCGGAACGGATGGGACATGGGCGTGCGCAGGATGCGTAGGAAATCGATCGGCGGATTCTGCGGCAAGCAGGCCGAGCGCGTGATCGGGGCCGGCCCGCCCGGACCGCGGCGGACTCCGCGGCAATTCGGCGTCAGCCGCACTCGGCCGATGTCAGCGGCGCCGGTCGCGATCGGCCCAGCCGGCCAGCGAGACCAGCAGCAGCGCCGCGGCGAGCGCACCGAACACGCGCAGCAGCCAACCGATCATCTGAGCGGCGTCACCCCAGATCTGGCCAGCCACCGGCGTCCAGCGGCTCGCTTCGCGCAGGTCGATGCCGGGCAGCAGCAGGTCGAGTGCATAGGCCAGCGGATGGAAGATCGCCGCAGTGTCCGCGGCGACCGGCCTGAGCGCCGCGGCCTGCTCGGCAGGGCCGAAGACCAGCGCCGCGGCCAGCCACACGGCGAGGATCCAGCCGGCCGGCGCTGCGGACGCCAGCCATAGCCCGCCAACGCGCCGAAGCAGGCGTGCGCGACGCGCGCCACGCCGCGCAGCGCCGTGGGCATCGAACTGCCGATGCGGCCGATGCGACGCAGCCGCTGCTCGCGGCGAACCGCCAGCGTGCCGGCACTGCCGCCGCGGCCCATGCGGCGCAGCACCTCGATCACACGCTGCCAGGGCTGCATGCGGAAGTCGTCGGTCAGGTGCGCAGGCAGCTGGCGCTCGAGCCAGCCGAGGCGGAAGCCCGAGTCGAGCGACGCACCGTCGCCGAAACGCGAATAGGCAAAGCCATCGAGCACCAGCCGCTCGCCCCAGGTGCCGGCATCGTCGACGAGCGCGCCAGCGCGCGTGCCGACGAACGAGGCGCCGAGCAAGGGCGCCTCCAGCCGCGCCAGCCGCAGCGTGCCGCGGATGCGCGCGCGGTCGAGCACCAGCGAGACGCCCTCGCCCCAGGCGGCATCGCCGACGCGGTCGAAGGCCGCGCCGCAGCACTCCATGTCGCCACCGATGCGTGCGCGCCTGGCGCTGACGCTGCCGGCTGCCGCAAAACCCTGGTCGAGCCGCAGGTCGCCACCGATCTCGACGCGATCGAGCACCAGCGCGCAGCGGCGCGCGCCGGTGCCATCGACCGGGCCATGCACACGTGCCCCGCTGGCGACGAGGTCGCCGCCCACACGCGCACCGGCGAAGCGCACCTCTCCGGCGGCGTCGAAGCCATCGGCCATGCGCAGATCGCCGGCGATCTCGATGCCGTCGGCCAGCAGGCTGCGCCGCGCCGGCAGCGAGGCCTCCTGGCCCACGAGGCTGAGCCGCGTCGCGTTGAAGTCGCCCGCGATGCGGGCCTGCTGCAGCCGGACCTCGCTGGCGATGCTGCAGCCGGCGTTCAGCGAGAGATCCTGCGCGATACGGCAGCGCTCGGCCAGCAGGCCGGGCAGCTCGCAATCGGGAAAGGCCAGGCCGCCCTGGATGCGCGCGCCGTCGAACAGCGGCGTGGTGTCGAACACGCAGCGGAAGAACCACAGGCTGGCCGGCACGCGGCATTCGCCGAGATCGAGCCGCCCCTCCACCCACGCGCCGAGCAGCTGGATGCGCCGGCTCTGCCGGTGCGCACCGTTCTGCAGCGCCAGCGCGGCGAGGAACGAGGCGCGAACCGTCACCTCCGGCGTGGCCTCGCGCGGGCGGCGCAGGCCGATGCGGGCGATGTCGCCATGCCGGCAGGCGCGCAGCAGCACGCGCTCGGCGGGCCGCAGCGGCTCGAAGCGGGCGAGCGGGTGCTCGGGGGCAAGGCAGCGAGCGAGCCGGTCATCGGCCCCCGCTCCGCGCTTGAATCTGGCTCGGCCCAACGCCGGCCTGGTCTATGGTGATCTTCGGCATGTTCCGCGATCGGCGCATCGCTGTGCGTTCGCGCCGATTCTGGAACAGCCGCCTCGCCCGGAGAGCCTGGGCCTCACCCGTGATCACGGGGCGCGGCGACGCCAAAGCACCCCGTTCCCCCCGAGGTGGAGGGGCGGGCCGACCCCGATGCGCCTTACTTCAGCGCCTTGAAGCGCAGGCGGTGCGGCCGGGCCCCCTCTTCGCCCAGGCGCTTCTTCTTGTCGGCCTCGTACTCCTGGTAGTTGCCGTTGAAGAAGACCCACTGCGAGTCGCCTTCGGCGGCCAGGATGTGCGTGCAGATGCGGTCGAGGAACCAGCGGTCGTGAGAGATCACGAGCGCCGAGCCGGCAAACTCGAGCAGCGCCTCTTCCAGCGCACGCAGCGTCTCGACGTCGAGGTCGTTCGAGGGTTCGTCGAGCAGCAGCACGTTGCCGCCGCGCGCCAGCGTCTTGGCGGTGCAGGCGTCCGCGTTCGCCGCCCGAGAGCTGGCCGACAAGCTTCTGCTGGTCGTTGCCCTTGAAGTTGAAGCGGCCGAGGTAGGCGCGCGAGGGCATCACGAACTGGCCGACGACGATGTTGTCCAGGCCGCCGGAGACGTCTTCCCACACCGTCTTGTCGGCCGCGAGGCTTTCGCGGCTCTGGTCGACGAAGGCCAGCTTGGCGGTCTGGCCGATGTGCACCTCGCCGGAATCGGGCGTCTCGACGCCCTGGATCATGCGGAACAGCGTCGACTTGCCGGCGCCGTTCGGGCCGATGATGCCGACGATCGCGCCGGCCGGGATCTTGAAGCTGAGCTTGTCGATCAGCACGCGGTCACCGAAGCTCTTGGTGACGTCCTTTGAACTCGATGACGTCGTTGCCCAGGCGCTCGGCCACCGGGATGAAGATCTCGTTGGTCTCGTTGCGGCGCTGGTAGTCGACGTCGCTCAGTTCCTCGAAGCGCGCCAGGCGCGCCTTGCTCTTCGCCTGGCGACCCTTGGCGTTGAGCGAACCCACTTGAGTTCCTCCTTCATCGCCTTGATGCGCGCGTCTTCCTTCTTCTGCTCGACCTCCAGGCGCTTTTCCTTCTGGTCCAGCCAGTCGGAGTAGTTGCCCTTGTAGGGGATGCCCATGCCGCGGTCGAGCTCGAGAATCCACTCGGCCGCGTTGTCGAGGAAGTAGCGGTCGTGGGTGATCGCCACCACGGTGCCGGAGAAGCGCTTGAGGAAGATCTCCAGCCACTCCACCGACTCGGCGTCGAGGTGGTTGGTCGGCTCGTCGAGCAGCAGCATGT
Source organism: Piscinibacter aquaticus (assembly GCA_007994965.1). GTDB lineage: Bacteria > Pseudomonadota > Gammaproteobacteria > Burkholderiales > Burkholderiaceae_C > Piscinibacter > Piscinibacter aquaticus. The sequence goes on from VOPW01000001.1 coordinate 2,303,343, forward strand.
CGGGCTTGGACAGCAGCAGCCGGCACAGCGCCACGCGGCGCTTCTCGCCGCCGGAGAGCACGCCGATCTTGGCGTCCCAGGGCGGCAGGCGCAGTGCATCGGCGGCGATCTCGAGCTGCATGTCGGTGTTCTCGCTGCCGGCCGCGGCGATGATCGCCTCGAGCTCGGCCTGCTCGGCGGCGAGCTTGTCGAAATCGGCATCGGGCTCGGCGTACTCGGCGTAGACCTCGTCGAGGCGCTTCTTCGCCGCCATCACGCCGCCCAGGCCAGACTCGACCGACTCGCGCACGTTCTGCTCGGGGTCGAGCTGCGGCTCCTGCGGCAGATAACCGATCTTCAAGCCGGGCATCGGCACGGCTTCGCCCTCGATGTCCTTGTCGATGCCGGCCATGATCTTCAGCAGCGTCGACTTGCCCGAGCCGTTCAGGCCGAGCACGCCGATCTTGGCGCCGGGGAAGAAGGACAGGCTGATGTCCTTCAGGATCTGCCGCTTCGGCGGCACGATCTTGCCGACGCGGTTCATGGTGTAGACGTACTGGGCCATCTGTTCGGGTTTCGCTGGACGGGTGGGGCCGCGGGCCCGCCTGGGCTGCGACGCAAACCGGTATTGTCGCCTGAGCGGCACGGCACGCACCGATCTGCTACGGTGCGGCCCCATGCCCGGATTGCTCTACCTCCTGGCCGTGTGCAATCTGGTGATCGGCACCGGCGCCTTCGTGCTCGGCGGCATCCTGTCGCCGCTGGCGTCGTCGCTGGGCGTGAGCGTGGCCGCGGCCGGCCAGGCGATGACGGCGTATGCGCTCGCCACCGCGGTGCTGGCGCCGCTGGCCCTGGTGTCCACCGGCCGCTGGCCGCGCAAGCGCGTGCTGTGCGTCTCGCTGGCCGTGTTCGCCGCCGGCAACGCCTTGTGCGCGATGGCCGGCAGCCTGGGCCTGCTGCTCGCCGGGCGCGTGCTGATGGGCCTGGGCGCGGTGTTCACCGCGGTGGCCGCCGGCATCGCGGTGGCGCTGGTCGAGCCGGCGCGGCGCGGCCGCGCGTTGTCGCTGGTGTTCGTCGGCATCAGCCTGAGCTACGTGATCGGGCTGCCCCTGGGCTCGTGGCTGGGCCTGCGCTTCGGCTGGCAGTGGCCGGTGATGCTGGTGGCGGCGCTGTCGGGGCTGGCCAGCGTGGTGCTCGCCATCGCACTGCCGCGCGACATCGATGCGCCGGGCGCGAGCTTCGCCGGCCTGGGTGCGCTGCTGCAGCGCGCCGACCTGCTGCGCGCGCTGACACTGACCCTGCTGTATTTCGTCGCGATCTTCTGCGTGTTCTCCTACATCGGCCCGGTGCTGCAGGCGCTGGTGCCGATGTCGACCGAGGCGATGAGCGTGACGCTGATGCTGTTCGGGCTGTCGGGCGTGCTCGGCACCATCGTCGGCGGCTGGGCCAACGACCGTTTCGGCGCGCGCCGCACATTGACGGTGCAACTCGCGGTGCTGGCCACGATGATGCTGCTGGTGCCGCTCACGCGCGGTCACCATGCGCTGCTGGTGGCGGTCTTCGTGGCCTGGGGCATCGCCGGATTCGGCATGATGACGCCGCAGCAGTCGCGTCGGCCGCGCTGGCGCCGGCACAGGCGCCCATCCTGCTGTCGTTGAACAGTTCGATGCTCTACATCGGCACGGCGCTGGGCGCTGCCATCGGCGGCCCGGCCTCGGCCTGGGTCGGCTTCGATCGCCTGGCCTGGGTGGGCGTCCCCTTTGCGATCACCGGCTGGCTGCTGCTGCGCACGGCCCCCGGCGGGATGGCATGATGACCGCATGAACTCGCAACTCGACGCCCCGCCCTCGCTCGTCAACATCGCGCACATCGTCTATGCGCTGCATGCGCTGGGCGGCGCTCGGCGCGTTCGGCGCGGCCACCGTGCTCGGCTCGTTCCTGTTCGGCTGGCCGTCGATCATCGCGGTGATCCTCAACTACGTGAAGCGCAGCGAGGCGCGCGGCACTGGCTGGAATCGCACTTCGACTGGCAGATCCGCACCTTCTGGTGGGCGCTGCTGTGGGCGCTGGTCATCGCCGCGATCTCCGCGGTGCTGGCCATCGTGATCATCGGCATCGCCACCTGGGCGGTCGGCATGTTCGCGCTCGGCGTGTGGGCCATCTACCGCATCGCCCGCGGCTGGCTGCGGCTGAAAGACCGCCAACCGATGCCCGGCGCCAGCGCAGGCTAGAATCCTCCTCGCGCCGCGAGACCAGTCGCCGCAGCGCTCGTCGTACCGACATCCCCCACGCCCCCGCGGCTTCCGACTGGTGCAGGCCTTCAAGGCCGCAGCAGGTCGCGACAACGGCTCGTTTCGAGCCTCACCGAATGAAATTCACCGACCTCGGCCTGGCCGAGCCGCTCCTGCGCGCCATCCGCGAGCAGGGCTATGAAACCCCGACCCCGATCCAGGCGCAGGCGATTCCCGCCGTGCTGGCGGGGGTGACCTGATGGCTGGCGCCCAGACCGGCACCGGCAAGACCGCCGGCTTCACGCTGCCGCTGCTGCACCGCCTGATGAGCCAGCCGGCGCAGAAGGATGCCCGCGGCCGCGTGCCGATCCGCGCGCTGATCCTCACACCCACCCGCGAACTCGCCGCGCAGGTGGAAGAAAGCGTGCGCCACTACGGCAAGTACAGCGGCCTGACCAGCATGGTGATGTTCGGCGGCGTCGGCATGCAGCCGCAGATCGACCGGCTCAAGCGCGGCGTCGACATCCTCGTGGCCACGCCGGGCCGCCTGCTCGACCACCACGGCCAGCGCACGCTCGACCTGAGCCACGTCGAGATCTTCGTGCTCGACGAAGCCGACCGCATGCTCGACATGGGCTTCATCCACGACATCAAGAAGGTGCTGGCGATCGTGCCGGCGAAGAAGCAGAGCCTGCTCTTCTCGGCCACCTTCAGCGACGAGATCAAGGCGCTCGCCGACCGGCTGCTGAACCAGCCCGCGCTGATCGAGGTGGCGCGGCGCAACCAGACCGCCGACACCATCGCGCAGAAGGTCCACCCGGTGGGCCGCGAGATGAAGAAGGAGCTGCTCAGCCACCTGATCCAGACCAACGACTGGCACCAGTGCTGGTGTTCACGCGCATGAAGCACGGCGCCAACCGCCCGGCCGAATACCTGAACAAGCAGGGCATCACGGCGATGGCGATCCACGGCAACAAGAGCCAGGGTGCGCGCACCAAGGCGCTGGCCGACTTCAAGAGCGGCGACCTGACCTGCTGGTGGCGACCGACATCGCTGCGCGCGGCATCGACATCGACCAGCTGCCGCACGTGGTCAACTTCGAGCTGCCCAACGTGCCGGAAGACTACGTGCACCGCATTGGCCGCACCGGCCGCGCCGGTGCGCAGGGCGAGGCGGTGTCGCTGGTGTGCGTGGACGAGAACATCTTCCTGCGCGACATCGAGCGGCTGATCAAGCGCGAGATCCCGAAGGAGATCGTGCCGGGCTTCGAGCCACCCTCGGGCGAGAAGGCCGAACCCATCGTGCTCGGCCGCATGGTGATCGGTGAGGGCGCCGGCCGCGGCAGCCATCGCCACCATGCGCCGCACCGTGGCGGTGGCGGTGGCCACGGGGGTGGCGGACGCGGCGAGCCGCAGCGCCACCACGAGCGGCCGCGGCAGGAGCCGCGCGCTGCGGCACCGCGCGCCGCGCACGGCGGTCACGTGCCGGCGCAAGGAGCCGGCCGTGCAGCCGCGCCGGCGCCAGACCGCGGCGATGCACGTCGCGGCGGCGCTGGCAAGCCCCAAGCTCGACTGACCCAGCCCAAGCCGCGCTGACGGTAGATTCGCGGGCATGACGGACAAAGCCTCCGCCCTGCCCCGCACCGTGCTGCTGGCCGGCGCCACCGGTCTGGTGGGCCGCGCGCTGCTGCAGCAGTTGCTCGAACACCCGCAGGTGGCCCACGTGCACGTGCTGCTGCGCCGTGCCGCGCCGAGCATCGCGGCGCACCCGCGGCTGGAACTGCACGTGGTCGACTTCGCGCACCTCAAGCGCTTGCCGCGGGTCGACGACGTCTACATCGCCCTCGGCACGACCATCAAGACGGCCGGCTCGCAAGAGGCCTTCCGCCGGTCGACCATGGCCATGTGATCGCCGTGGCACGGGCTGCGCGCGAGGCCGGTGCGAGGCGGCTCGCGGTGGTGTCGGCGCTCGGTGCCGACGCACGCTCGCGTGTCTTCTACAACCGCGTCAAGGGCGAGATGGAAGCGGATGCCGCGGCGCTCGGCTACGACAGCGTCTGCTTCGCGCAGCCCTCGCTGCTGCTCGGCGACCGTGCCGCGCTCGGCCAGCCCGAGCGCTTCGGCGAGGTGTGGGCGAGCCGGCTGCTGCGCCCGGTGATGCCGCTGGTGCCCAAGGGGGTGCGACCGATCGCCGCGAACGACGTGGCCGCCGCGATGATCGCCGCGATGCTCACCCCGCGACCCGGCGTCGTGCACCGCCTCGCCTCGGCCCGCATGCAGGAGCCTTCGGCCGTTGAGCGATTCGCTGCTGCGCCACGGCGCCTTCATGCGCTTCTGGTTCGCGCGCCTGTCGGGAACGGCCGCCAACCAGATGCTGATGGTGGCGATCGGCTGGCAGATGTACGACCTGACCGGCAGCGCCTGGGATCTCGGCCTCGTCGGCCTGATGCAGTTCGCACCCTCGCTGGCGCTGGTGCTGGTCGCCGGCCACGTGCTCGACCGCCACCACCGCGCCCGCATCCTCGCCGCCTGCATGGCGCTGCAGGTGCTCGTGGCCGCCGCGCTCGCGCTCGGCGCCCTGGCAGGCTTTGCCAGCCGCGAGCTGCTGCTCGGGCTGTCGGTGGCCATCGGCACGGCCAAGGCCTTCCAGCTGCCGGCACAGCAGTCGATCACACCGCTGCTGGTGCCGCCGTCGGTGCTGCCGCGGGCGCTGGCCTTCAGCTCGGCCGGCATGCAGGGCGCGATCATCGCCGGCCCGGCGATCGGCGGATTCGTCTACGTGGCCGGCGCCACCGCGGTGTATGCCAGCTGCGCGGCGCTGTTCGCACTGGCCTGCGCGCTGGTGCTGACGGTGCGCTACCACCACGTGCCGCCGCCCTCGCAGAGCGCCACGCTCGAGACGCTGCTGGCCGGCGTGCGCTTCGTCTGGAACCGGCCGGTGGTGCTCGGCGCGATCTCGCTGGACCTCTTCGCCGTGCTGCTCGGCGGCGCCACCGCGCTGCTGCCGATGTTCGCCAGGACATCCTGAATGTCGGCCCCTGGGGCCTGGGCCTGCTGCGTGCGGCGCCGGCGGTGGGCGCGCTGGCCATGGCGCTGGCGCTGTCGCGCTGGCCCATCCAGCGTCGTGCGGGCACGGTGCTTCTCTCGGCAGTCGCTGTCTACGGCGCGGCCACCTTCGGCTTCGCACTGTCGACCATGCTGTGGCTGTCGATCGCGCTGCTGGCCGTCTCGGGGGCGGCCGACATGATCAGCGTCGTGATCCGCCAGTCACTGGTGCAACTCGAGACGCCCGATGCGATGCGCGGCCGCGTCAGCGCGGTCAACTCGGTGTTCATCGGCGCCTCCAACCAGCTCGGCGAATTCGAGTCGGGCGTGACCGCCGCGCTGCTCGGGCCGGTGGGCTCGGTGGTGCTGGGCGGCATCGGCTCGATGGCGATCGCCGCGCTGTGGGCGAAATGGTTCCCGGCGCTGGCGCGGAGAGACCGGCTGGTGGAGCCGGCGCCGTGATCGTGCACCTCGACGAGGCCCTGGTCGTCGCGGACAAACCGGCCGGGCTGCCCACCGTTCCGGGCCGCCCCGTCGAACTGCACGACTGCCTCTGGCACCGCGTTCGCGCTTCGGTGCCCGATGCGCTGGTGGTTCACCGGCTCGACATGGGCACTTCCGGCCTGGTCCTGTTCGCACGCGGCATCGAGGCCCAACGTGCGCTGAGCCGTGCGTTCGCGCAGCGTGAAGTCGGCAAGACCTACGTCGCGGTCGTCAGCGGCGAGGTGATCGGCGAGGCCGGCGAGATCGATCTGCCGCTGGCCGCCGACTGGCCCAACCGGCCGAAGCAGAAGGTCGATCACGCCGTCGGCAAGCCATCGCTGACACGCTGGCGCGTTCTCGCCCGGGAGCCGGGCCGAACGCGGCTGATGCTGGAACCGCTGACCGGCCGCTCGCACCAGTTGCGCGTGCATCTCGCGGCGATCGGGCATCCGATCCTCGGCGACACGCTCTATGCGGCGGAGGCGGCCCGCCACGCCGCCGCGCGGCTCCTGCTGCACGCCAGCGCACTGGCCCTGCGCGACCTGCGCGATGGGACGGCGCGGCACTGGTCCAGCGCCGTGCCCTTCTGAAGCCGTCAGGCGCGCGCGCTGTCGCGCTTGCGCGCATACATGTCGTGGTCGGCGGCGCGGATCAGGTCGGCAGCAGTGCGCCCGTCGCGCGGAAACACCGCCAGGCCCACCGAGCCGATGCCCACGGGCACATCGTCGGGCAAGCCGGCCGACTCCCGCAGCGCGCTCTCGACGTTGCTTCGAACGCGATCGGCCGCCTGCCCGTCGGCCACGCTGTCCAGCAGCACGACGAACTCGTCGCCGGCATAACGCGCGACCAGATCGGTATCGCGGGTGACCCGGCGCAGCCGCGCGCCCACCTCCACCAGCACCTTGTCGCCGACGTCGTGGCCGAAGCGGTCGTTGACCTGCTTGAAGCGGTCAAGGTCGATGAACAGCACGGCGAACGGCCGCTCATCGCCCGCGCGGCGGTGGTGCTCGATGCGTTCCGTGATGCCGCGGACGACGACTTCGCGGTTGACGAGCCCCGTAAGCTGGTCGACGCGCAACCTGTGCTGCATCCACTTGAAGCTGGCCGCCAGAGCGCCGATCTCGTCGCTGCGCTTCACTTCCAGCGGCACGTCCAGTTGGCCTTCGCCGATGCGGCGTGCGGCGTCGGCGACCCGCTTCAGATCGCGCGTGATCCAACCGAGGATGGTCAGTCCGATCGCCAGTGCCGCCACCGCCGCCACGACGCCGATCAGCGCCGTACCGACGACGTTGCGCATCACGCCGCCCATGAAGTCGGCACGCGGCACGGCGACCACCGTGATCCAGTCCAGTCCCGCACCGTCACGCAGTCGGCTGAAGGCGCTGTGCACGGCCTCGCCATCCGGGCCGTCGATGCGCAGCGAACGCGGCTGGTCGCCGGCCTCGCCGGCCCGGCCGAGCGCCGCGGAGACGGCGGCCTGCGCGGCCACCTGCAGGGGCGTGTCCGCTGGCCGCGGCGCTGAGGCGTTCGTTGCGGCCATCCGCGCCCGGCTGCATGTTGGCGCTGCGCGAGGACGCGATCAGCTTGCCATCGGTCTCGACGATGAAGGCCACGGCATTCGGACTGACCGTCAGGCCGCGCACGAATTCGTTGAGCTTGCGCAGCGAGAGGTCGGTGGCCACCACCCTTGCAGGCCGCCGGCGGCGTCCAGCACGCGGCGCGCCCGCGTGGCAACCAGTTCGGCGGTGCGAAAGTCGATGTAGATCGACGTCCAGGCGTGCCGGGTGCTGCCCTCGCCGGCCTTGTACCAGGGGCGCTCGCGCGGCTCGAACATGCGCGTCTCGCTGCGCGGCGTCCCCGGCACGCCGTTGATCCCGCTGAACCGCATGATCTGGCGCGGCTCCTCGGCGCGCAGCTTGAGCCGCAGTTCACCGTCGGCCAGTGAATCGCGCCACAGACCGAAGAACTGCCCCTGCCGCGACCCGTAGTACACGTAGTTGTTCGGATCGATGTGCAGCGTGGTGGCGATCCAGAAGCGCGTGCGCAGCGCGTCGAGCTCGCCGTCGATGCGCTCCGGCGCTGCCATGCCGTTCGGAAAGGCCGCCTCGAGCACGGCCGCCGAACCGACCACGTGCCGATCGACGGCCTGGCCGATGCGGCCGACCGTCTCGAGCAGCAGATGCTCGGCCACCGTGTCCACCGCGTGGCTGCCGGCCCGGTACGACAGCGCGCCGATCAGCAGCGCGATGCCCAGCACCAGCGCCACGTAGGGGAGCGTCAGCCACTGGCGAAGGGTGAGTCGTCGCAGGATTCTCATGCCGCGCGGAGTATCGGCGACAGGCGAGCCCTGCTTCTGCAACGCGTGGCCCCCGCCACGCGGGCGTGGCAAGCCGGCAACGGCTCCGCGGAATCGGCACGAACGCGTCTAGAGGATCGCGCCGCCGACGCGCTCGCCGCGCTCGTACACCACGTGCGCGCGGCCGACCAGCAGCGGATCGAGCGCCTTGATGTGCTCGACGTCCTTGTTCGAATACGGCAGCTTGTGCAGCACGTAGCGCATCGCGTTGAGCCGCGCGCGCTTCTTGCAATCGCTCTTGATCACCGTCCACGGCGCATCGGCGGTGTCGGTCTCGAAGAACATCGCCTCCTTGGCCTTGGTGTAGTCGTCCCACTTGTCCAGCGAGGCCATGTCGATCGGGCTGAGCTTCCACTGCTTCAGCGGATGCGCCTCGCGCTCCTTGAAGCGGCGGCGCTGCTCGGCGCGGCTGACCGAGAACCAGAACTTGATCAGGTGGATGCCGCTGCGCACCGGTGCCGCTCGAAGTCGGGGCACTGGCGCATGAACTCCTCGTACTCGGTCGGCGAGCAGAAGCCCATCACGCGCTCGACGCCGGCGCGGTTGTACCAGCTGCGATCGAACATCACGATCTCGCCGGCGGTGGGCAGGTGCTCCACGTAGCGCTGGAAGTACCACTGGCCGCGTTCGGTCTCGGTGGGCTTCTCCAGCGCGACGACGCGCGCGCCGCGCGGATTGAGGTGCTCCATGAAGCGCTTGATCGTGCCGCCCTTGCCTGCAGCGTCCCGGCCCTCGAAGAGGATCACCACGCGCTGCCCGGTCTCCTTCACCCAGGCCTGCAGCTTCAGCAACTCGACCTGCAGCAGGTATTTCTGCGCCTCGTAGTTCTTGCGCGACATCAGGTTGCGGTACGGATAGACGCCGCTGCGCCAGTCGGGCGCCAGTTCCTCGTCGGGCTTGACGAGCTGGCGGCGCAGCTTCGCATCCGTGCCGTCGAGCAATTCGCGGCGCAGCGCCTCGGCGTCGTCGGGCGAGGCGCCCTCGAAGATCGCGCGCAGCTGCGTGGCGGCCTCCTTCGGATTGCCCGCCTTCGCCATGATGTCGTCCAGCGCCGCGAGCTTGGCGCCCTGGGCGGCCTGCACCGACTCCTTCACCACCACCTGGGCCACCGACGTCGCGTCGGCGCCGGCGATGACGTCGCCTTCGGCGGCGCGGCGCACGCGTCGCGAGGTCGAACGTGCTGCGGGCTGCCCGTTCGTGCGGGAGGTTCGGGCGGTGGCGGTGATGCGGGCCATGCGGTCTGTCCTGGCAGTGATCAAAACGATCACTTTGCGACGAGCCCTTCCCGACATGGTTGACCTGACTCAAGGCAGCGGGCGCGGCGCCTCCCTACCCTCGCCGCAACGCCCCTTCCCGAGGACAAACATGCCCGCGCTCGAATGGTCCGACGCCCTGTCGCTCGACCTGCCCCTGATGGACGACACCCACCGCGAATTCGTCGATTTGCTCGGCGTTGTCGAGCGCGCCGCGGATGACGCCGTGATCGCCGCTCGGCGCACCCTGGTCGATCACACGCAGGTTCACTTCGACCAGGAAGACCGCTGGATGCGCGAGACGCGTTTCGCCGCCGGCAACTGCCACAGCGTGCAGCACAAGGTGGTGCTCGACGTGATGCGCGAAGGGCTCAAGCGTGCCGAAGCGGGCGACATCGAGCTGCTGCGACTGATGTCCGGCGAACTGGCGCAGTGGTTCCCGCAGCATGCGCAGAGCATGGACGCCGGCCGGCGCTGCACCTGCGCAGCTGCGGGCATGACCCGGCCACCGGGCTGGTGCTGCGCCCGGAGGCCCTGCCGGCCGGCGAGATCAGCGGCTGCGGCTCGGCGGCGTGCACGCCGCAGGAGCCGGCCGCCGAGCGCAGCGCCGCCTGATCGACGAGGCCGGGCGCCGCCCGGCCGATCAGCCCGGCTCGCGCTTGGCCTTGGCGCGCGCCGCGCCGGCGCGGCCGCGGGCCTTCCACATCGCCACCTGGCGCTGCCGCTCCAGCGCACTCATCGTGTCGCGCCGGGCCTCGCGCAGCAGCTTGTGGTAGTTGCGCAGCCGGTCGTCGTCGACGCCTTCGCGCACCGCGCAGCCCGGTTCCTCGCGGTGCGTGCAGTTGCGGAAGCGGCAATGTGGCGCCAGCGCCGCCACGTCGCCGAAGGTGGCGGCCACCGCGGCTTCGTCGGCATCCGGCCGCAGCGCGCGCAGCCCCGGTGTGTCGATCACGCAGGCACCCCGGGCAGGCTGAACAGCGAGCGTGCGGTGGTGGTGTGCTGGCCACGCCCGTCGCTCTCGCGCACCGCGCCGGTGTCCTGCAGCGTGCGGCCGAGCAGCGTGTTGGTCAGCGTCGACTTGCCCGCGCCCGAGGTGCCCAGCAGCGCGATCGTGCGGCCGGGCAGCGTGTGGTGCGCGAGGCTCGCCGCGGCCTCGGCGTCGCGCGCATCGATCGCGACGATCTCCGCACCGGCCGGCAAGCGCTCGCGCAGCTCCTGCATGCGGCAGAACAGCGTGCGCGCATCGGCCACCGTGTCGGCCTTGGTCAGCACGATCACCGGCGCCACGCCGCTGCCCTGCACGAGCGCGAGAAAGCGCTCCATGCGACGCGGGTTGAAGTCGGTATCCAGCCCCATCACCAGCAGCGCGGTGTCGACGTTGCTGACCACCGGGTGGCGCCGGCCATCCGCATCCCGGCGAACCAGGTGCGTCTGCGGATCGAGCCGCGCGTGCACCCACAGCTCGCCATGCGCGTCGGGCGCGGCCAGCACCCAGTCGCCGACAGCCAGCGCATCCTCCTCATCGGCCAGCGCGCGGGCCACGCGCGCGGCAGCACGCGGGCGCTGCGTTCGGCGTTGCCATCGTGGAGCTGTACCGTCTCGCGGTGCAGCACGGTCAGGCGCATCGGTGCCAGCGCCGGTACCTCGTCCATCCCTGAAGCCAGCGCGAGCGTGCTGGCTGGCCCATGCGGGCGTGAATCCCATCGAGCGCAGCCGCTCGAAATCGATCTGCATCATCGTCGTGAAAACCTGTCGGTCGCCAGGCGCACGCAGGCGCGCCGGCCGGCCCTGCGCGAGGCAGGGTGCGAAAGCGAACGAAGGCGGCCGCGGCGCGCGGCTCAGGTCACGTGGGAGAGAAGCCGAAAGGCGGTGGGAAGCGAGACCCGAGGCGCGTCAGGCGCGTACCGCTGGGAGGGCAATGTCCATCGTGTTCATGCGGGCACCTCCTGGCATCGGGTTTCGAGGGCGGCCGCGAGGGTGCGGCCGGCGAAGGCGCGCAGTGTGGCATGCGCTCCCGATCCGGTCAATCAAGACAATGCCGCGGGAACTCGCGGCGCCGCGGCGCATCTCATGCGCGCCGCGAGGGTCTTGGTGTGACACCTATGATCCGCGCGATTCCACCGCCGACCCCCTCGAAGGAACTGACGACCATGAAACGCTGGCTGATCGCCCTCTCGCTCGCTGTCTGCTCGATTCCGCTGCTGCCGCTGGAGGCCGAGGCCAAGCGCCTGGGCGGTGGCGGCAGCTCCGGCATGAAGCGCGACCTGCCGGCGCGCACCGCACCCGATGCGCCGCCGGCCAAGCCCGCCCAGAGCGGCAATGCCGCGCCGACCAATGCCGCCGCCCCGGCCGGCGCCACCGCCGCTGCCGCGGCGCCGAAGCGCTCGTGGATGGGTCCGATCGCCGGCTTGGCAGCGGGCCTCGGCTGGCCGCGCTGGCCAGCCACCTCGGCTTCGGCGAGGAACTGGCCAACTTCATGATGCTGGCGCTGCTGGCCATCGTCGCCATCGTGGTCGTGCGCCTGCTGATGCGCCGCTTTGCCGGCGGCCAGCGCGCACCGGCCGGGATGCAGCTGGCCGGCGCCGGCGCGCCAGTGCCGAACGACACCACCGCCCTGGCGTGCCGCCACGCCGATGTCCTCGGGCGCCGCAATGCCGCAGCCGGCCGCGTCCGCAGTGGCGGCGAACGCCCTGCCGGCCGACTTCGACGCCGACGGCTTCGCGCGCATCGCCAAGATGATCTTCATCCGCCTGCAGGCCGCCAACGACGCCGGTGACCTGAACGACCTGCGTGCCTTCACGACGCCGGAGATGTTCGCCGCGATCCGCCTCGAGCTGCAGGATCGCCAAGGCGCCGCGCAGCAGACCGACGTGGTGCAGATCGACGCCGAGGTGCTCGACGTGGCCGAGGAGGCCGACCGCCCGGTGGTCAGCGTGCGTTTCCACGGCCTGATCCGCGAGCTGCGCGAAGGCGGCGCGCATCCGTTCGACGAGGTGTGGCACCTGGTGAAGCCGCGCGATGGCAGCCGCGAATGGGCGATCGCCGGCATCCAGCAGCTGGCCGAGGCGCACTGATCCGTGGGTGAACGACTGATCGTCCTCACCGGCCACTCGCGGGGGCTGGGCGCGGCCATCGCCGCGCAGTTGCTGCAGCCGGGACAGACGGTGGTCGGCATCTCCCGGCGGCGCAACGACGCGCTGGCCGCGCTGGCCACCCAGCGCGGCGCCACGCTGGAGCAGTGGGCGGTCGATCTGGCCGACACGCTGCCTGCCGCGCAGCGCCTGCGCGATTGGCTCGCCGGCTTCGCGGCCGATCGCTTCGCGCGCGTGGATCTCATCAACAACGCCGGGGCGATCACGCCGCCGGCGCCGCTGCGCGACAGCGATCTGGCGGCGCTTGCCGCCACGCTGCGCATCGACCTCGAAGCCACCGTGCTGCTCAGCGCCGCCTTCCTCGATGCCACGCGCGGCTGGCGCGGCGATCGACGCATCCTCAACATCTCCTCCGGCCTCGGCCGGCGCGCGATGGCCAGCAGCGCGGTCTACTGCGCCGCCAAGGCGGGCATGGACCACCTCACCCGCAGCCTCGCGCTCGAAGAGGCTTTGGTGAACAAGGGCGCACGGGTGATGTCGCTCGCGCCGGGCGTGATCGACACCGACATGCAGGTGCAGCTGCGCGGCGCCGATGCCGCAGCCTTCCCGGACCGCGAGCGCTTCGTCGCGCTGCAGCGCGAGGGCCTGCTGACGAGCGCCGAGGCGGCGGCGGCCCGCGTCCTGGCTTGCCTGGAACGCGCCGATTTCGGCCGCGAGCCGATCGGCGACGTGCGCGAACTGGCCTGAAAGCTCACGAGCGCTGCGCGGCGGCCGGCTTCTGCGCCAGGGCGGGTCGGCGCGATGCGCTTGCCCGTCACGACCACCCGCGGCAGCTGGGCCACACGCGGCGCCAGCACCACCGCGCGGCGCGCCACGATCTCCACCGTCGGCAGCGTGGCCACGCGCACCGTGCGATCGGCGGCCTGCGCCTGCGTGGCGCTGAAGGCGGCGGCGAGCGTGGCGCCGAGCATCAGGGCGGTGGTGACGATGTGGCCGGTGGCGTTGCGGTTCATGGTGGGCTCCTGGTATCGATGGAACGCAGTATCGGAACGGCCCGGCACCGGCGCGAGCGGCTTGCGACACGCTGCAGCCACGGCGGAATGAACTGCATCGCATGGCGATGAACCGGCGCCGCTTTGCCGGCAGAATCCGCGGCCATTGCCCTCGCGAGAAACCAACGATGCGCCGAATCGCCCTGCTCGCCAGCCTGTGCCTGAGCGCCTGCACCGCGGTGCCGCCCGGCACGTCGCCGCGCGATGCCGCGCCGTCCGCCGCGGCGGCCGCCACCGTCGCACCCAACCCCAACCTGATGGTGCAGGGCATCCCGCCGGTGCCCACCTCGCTGGTCGAGCAGGTGGCGCGCTACACCGACTTCCGCGGCCACAACTTGGTCGAGTGGCACCCGCAGCGGCGCGAACTGCTGGTCAGCCACCGCCGCGCCGGCGGCAGCACGCTGCAGCTGTTTCGCGTGGCCTCGCCGATGGCCGAACCCGAACCACTGACCGACTTCAGCGAACCGGTGCGCCGCGCCACCTGGGAGCCGCGCCGCGGCGACTACCTCGTCTTCGCACGCAGCAACGGCGGCGACGAGGCCGACCAGCTCTACCGGCTCGATCTTGACAGCCGCAACGTCACGCTGCTGACCGACCCGACACGCCGCCACGGCATCGAGCAGTGGCTCAATCGATCGAGCCAGTTGCTGGTGAGCTCGGTGCCGCTGGACCGCACGGCGCAAGGCGGCTCCCGCGACGAGGTGAGCCAGGTGCTCACGTTGATCGACCCGGCCCAGCCGACCCGCCAGCGGCGCGTGGCCGAACTGCCGGGCACTGGCTGGGGCGTCGGCGGCGTCTCGCGCGACGACCGGCAGGTGGCGCTGACGCGCTACCTCTCGGCCACCGAGAGCGGTGTGGCTGCTCGACCTCGCCACCGGGCGGCGCACGCAAGTGCTGCCCGCGCCGGGCTCGAAGGAGCAAGGCACCTTTTTCGCCGGCCCGTTCCAGTCCGATGGACTGGGCCTGTGGGTGCGCAGCGACCGCGGCGGCGAATTCCGCCAGCTGTGGCGCTACGACCTGCGCCGCCGCACGCTGCAGCCGGTGTCGGCGCACATTCCCTGGGACGTCGACGGTCTGGAGCTCACGCGCGACGGCCGCGTGCTGGTCGCGCAGGTGAACGTCGATGGCCGCGGCGAACTGCGCCTGTTCGATGCGCGCACGCTGAAGGAGCGCCCCGCACCGGTGCTGCCCGCCGGCAGCGTGCGCGAGATCGGCGTGCACCCGGGCACTGGCGAGATCGCCGTGGCGATCGACGGCGCGCAGGGGCCGAGCGCGGTGGTCTCGCTCGCCGTCTGGCGATCGCGCCGAGGCCTGGACGCGCGCGCAGGCCGCGCCGGGGGTCGATCCGACACGCTTCGTCGATCAGCAGATCGTGCGCTGGAAGAGCTTCGACGGCCGCAGCATCTCCGGCCTGCTGAGCCTGCCGCCGGAGCGCTTCGGCGGCCGCCGGCCGGTGCTCATCGACATCCATGGCGGCCCCGAAGCACAGGCCCGCATGGGCTTCCTCGGCCGCGACAACCACTACCTCGAAGACCTCGGCATCGCGATCATCCGGCCCAACGTGCGCGGCTCGTCGGGCTACGGCCGCAGCTTCCTGACGCTGGACAACGGCATGAAGCGCGAGGATGCGGTGAAGGACATCGGCGCGCTGCTCGACTGGATCGCTGCACAGCCGCGGCTGGATGCTTCACGCGTGGTGGTGCGCGGCGGCAGCTACGGCGGCTACATGAGCCGGGCGGTGGCGGCCACCTACCCTGACCGCATCGCCGGCGCGATCGACATCGTCGGCATCTCCAACTTCGTGACCTTCCTGCGCAACACCGAGAGCTACCGGCGTGACCTGCGCCGCGTCGAATACGGCGACGAGCGCGATCCGGCGATGCGCGAATTCCTCGAGCGCATCTCACCCACGACGAACGCCGCGAAGATCGTCAAGCCGCTGTTCGTGGTGCAGGGTCGCAACGATCCGCGCGTGCCCTACACCGAAGCCGAGCAGATCGTGGCCAAGGTGCGCGAGCGCGGCACGCCGGTGTGGTACCTGCGCGCCGAGAACGAGGGCCACGGCTTCCAGCGCAAGGAGAACGCCAACTACCTGTTCTGGGCGACGACGCTGTTCCTGCGCGAGACGCTGCTGAAGTGACGCCGCATGGCGGCGGCGGAGGCTACTTCTGCGCGGCGGCGGCGCGGGCGCGCGCCTCGTCCTCGTGCATGTGCTTGAGGAAGAAGCGCACGTAGAAGGCACCCATGCCCAGCGTGATAGCGATCACCGCGGCGCTGAGCAGGCCGTAGTCGGTGGAGAAGAAGTCGCGGAGTGCGTGCATGAGGAGTCCTCCTTCCTGTCGATGAAGGAGAGTCTCTTCCTCATGCCCCCGGGGTGCGTTGTGCTGGGTCAACACTTCATCGCGGCGGCTGCGGATCCTGGAATCCGTGCGCGCGGAAGGTCAACACCAGCGTGTCGCGGTGGCCGCCGGGCGCGGCCGGCTGGATCGGCGTGGTCTCGTGGATCACGCGTTCGTCGTCGAGCAGCAGCGCGGTCCAGGGCCGCGTCAGCGTGAAGCGCAGGCCGCTCGGCCCCTGCGCATCGAACACGCGCGATTCGCCGCCCTTCACGCCCTCGCGGGCGACGAGGATCACCGCGACGAAATCGACGCCGTCGCGGTGCGCGCCTTCCGGCGTGGGCCGGCCGATGCCGCCTTCGGTGTCGATGCGGAACTGGTGCGCTTCGACGTACCAGGGCTGCTCGCCCTTGCGCGCCGAGAACGCGGTGCCCAGCGCGACCAGCAGCTTCGCGAACGCAGGATCGTTCGCCAGCGCCGGCTCCAGTGGCTCGAACCAGCGCTCGATGCCGCCATGCAGCGCGTTGTACGACTCCGGCTGCCAGTGCGCGCGGTGCGGCACCGCGGTGACGCTGCCGCCGGTGACGATGAAGCTGCCGTGGCGGCGGCGCCGGTAGCGGCCGCCGTCGCGCAGGTAGGCGTCGGGCGGCAGGCGGTTCCACGAGGGCGACCAGGCGTCGAGCGCGGCGAGATCGAGGCCGGTGAGCTGCGCGAGCCCCTCGGGCGCGAGCGTGGCATGGCCGTCGCGGAACAGGGCGTCGTCGAGCGCGGTCGGGTGCGTGATCGGGGGAGCGAGCAGCTGCGTCATGCCCCGAATGATGCCTTCTCTGCGCGCCGGCCTCAGACGCGGTGGCGCTGCCGAGTTCCGTCGAAGGCGACGCTTTCACCCCGCGTTACCCGGGCCCACACAACTTCACCCAGCGCGGGCACACGGTTCACGCAGCAGCGCCATCGTGCCCAGGCCGCGGGCGAATGCGCCTGCGGACTTCACTCACGAAAGCTGACAAAAGGAGTCTCTCCATGAAGAAGATCGCCAACGCTCTCCTGTGTGTCTCGATGCTCGGCGCAGCCGCCGCGCACGCCGAAGGCCTGTCGGTCGGCGGCAGCCTGGCCAGCACCAAGTGGAAGGGCGACGACATCGGCGGCCTGTCCACCGACAAGTCGGCCACAGGCGGCAAGATCTACGGCGGGTATTCGTTCACGCCCAACTTCGGTCTCGAGGCCGGCTACGCCACCTTCGGCAAGTACAAGAGCGCCGCAGGCAGCGTGAAGGCCGACGGCTTCTTCGCCGACGCGGTGGGCACGCTGCCGCTGGGCAACGGCTTCTCGGCGCTGGGCCGCGTCGGCGTGTTCAACGGCAAGCTCGACAGCAGCCGGCCGGCGACGACCGCGGCACCAGCTACAAGGTCGGCGCCGGCGTGCAGTACGACTTCGACCCGAGGCTCGGCATCCGCGGCGAGTGGGAACGCTACCGCTTCGACGCGCTGGGCACGAAGTCGAACGCCGACATGTACTCGGTCGGCCTGAACTACAAGTTCTGACGCCGCTTCAAGAACCGTAACGCTGGCGGGCCAGGGCCGCGCCCTTCGCCAGCGCTTCGAGCTTCTTCACCGCCACCTCGCGCGACATCGGCGCGAGGCCGCAGTTCGTGCAGGGGAAGAGACGCTCCTTCGGCACGAACTGCAGCGCGCGGCCGATCGTGTCGGCCACTTCCTCCGGCGTCTCGATCACGTCGGAGGCCACGTCGATCACGCCCACCATGACGTCCTTGCCCTCGAGCAGCGCCATCAGCTCGGGCGGCACATGCGAGTGATAGCACTCGAGAGACACCGGTCGATGCGGCCCTTGGCGAGCGCCGGGAAGACCTGCTCGTACTGGCGCCACTCCTGGCCGAGGGTGTTCTTCCAGTCCACGTTGGCCTGGATGCCGTAGCCGTAGCAGATGTGCACCGCGGTCTTGCACTTCAGGCCCTGCGCGGCGCGCTCCAGCGCGGCCACGCCCCACTCGGCGGCCTCCTTCATGTAGACGTTGAAGGCCGGTTCGTCGAACTGCACGATGTCGACGCCATCGGCTTCCAGCGCCAGCGCCTCCTGGTTGAGCAGCTCGGCGAAGGCGAAGGCCAGCTTGACCTTGTCGCCGTAGTAGCGGTCGGCCACGGTGTCGACGATGGTCATCGGGCCGGGCAGCGTGAACTTCAGCTTGTGCTTCGTGTGGGCGCGGGCCGCGCGCGCTTCCATCGCATGCACCCGACCCGAAAGGCGCAGCGGCGCCACCACCTGCGGCACCATCGCGTCGTAGCGGTTGTTGCGGATGCCCATCTTCACCTTGTGCTCGAAGTCGATGCCTTCGACGCGCTCGACGAAGCCGTGCACGAAATGCTGCCGGGCCTGCTCGCCATCGCCGACGATGTCCAGGCCGGCGTCTTCCTGCTCCTTGATGGCCAGCAGCGTGGCGTCGCGCTTGGCCGCGTCGAGCTCGGGGCCGCTGCTGCGCCATTGCGGCCACAGCTTCTCGGTTTCGGCCAGCCAGCCGGGCTTGGGCAGGCTGCCCGCGATGCAGGTGTCGAACATGGGTCGGTGCCTCGAAAGAGTCAGGCGCCGATGGTGGCGGATTCAGCCGCCCGCTGCATCGGGATCGGCCATGACGCGCACGCGTGCGCCGGCCACGGCGACCACCGCCCGCGCGGATCTTGCAGGTCTTGCGCAGTTCGTCGCGGCCGTCGACCTGCACGCGACCGTCGGCCACCATCGACTTGGCGGCGCCGCCGCTGGGCGCGAGGCCGGTGGCCTTGAGCAGCGCATCGAGCGTGATGAACTCGCCGCGCAGCGGAAAATCGATCAGTTGCATGCGGCCACCCTCGCCTCGAGGCCGAACTCGCGCGCGAGCAGCGCATACGAGCGGCGCCGCACTGCCGGGTCGAAGGCCCAGGTGTTGATCACCAGCTCGTCGAGCTGCAGCTCGGCCGCCAGCACCCGCAGCCGCGTCGCCACTTCGCCCGCCTCACCGACGAAGGCCTTGGCGCGCAATGCCGCGAGCGACGCGTCGTCCTCGGGACGGAAGCCCTTGGCGGCGAGCACCGCGGGATCGCGCAGCGGCCCGAGCACGCCGCGCTGCCGGTCGAGCCGCCAGTGATCGCGGCTCAGCGCATGGTGGCGGGCCTCGTCAGCACGTTCGGCCGCCAGCGCCCAGACGCAGATGGTGGCTTGCGGCTTCGGGTGCCGCTCGCTCGGCCGGTAGAGCTCGCGGTACAGCGACAGCGCGCGTTCGACGCCCTGCCCGTCCATGAAGAAGTAGGCGAAGGCATAGGGCAGCCCGAGGTGCGCGGCGAGCTGCGCACCATAGTCGGAGCTGCCGAGGATCCACAGCGTCGGCGACGTGGCGCCGCGAGGGTGCGCGGTGAGGCCGTGGTGCGCCGGCAGCGAGGTCCAGGCCTGCAGGTCCAGCACCTGCTCGGGAAACTGCTCGGCCGCGTGATGCGCGTTCGGGTTCAGCGCGCGGGCGAAGCGCATCTCGCCGCCGGGCGCACGGCCCACGCCGAGATCGATGCGGCCGGGCGCCAGCGCCTCCAGCACGCGGAACTGCTCGGCCACCTTCAGCGCGCTGTAGTGGGTCAGCATCACGCCGGCGCTGCCGATGCGGATGCGCCGCGTGCGTGCGGCCACCGCGGCCATCAGCACCTCGGGCGCACTGCCGACGATGGTCGGCAGGCCGTGGTGCTCGCTCAGCCAGAAACGCTCGTAGCCGAGCGCCTCGGCGTGCTCGGCGAGCGAGAGGGTGTCGCGGATGGCGGTGTCCTCGCACTGGCCTTCCAGGGCGACGGACTGGTCGAGAACGGAGAGTCGAAGCGTCATGCGCGATGTGCAGCCCGGCAAAGACCGGAGCTTGTCACATCGCGCGCCGCGCTGCAGCGCGGTGCAGGCTCAGTCGTCGCGGCCGTGCTTGCCGTGGCCCTTGCCATGACCCTTGCCATGGCCCTTGCCTTCGTGCGGCTCGTATTCCGACGACTTGACGAAGTACACCGGCCGGCCGCAGGCGTCGTAGCGGTGGCAGTGCTTGTCCCACTTCTTCGCGTGGCCCGGCGGCACGTGCAGGTAGACCGGCTGCATCACCACGGGCGCGCCGGCTGGGCGATGATCACCGGCTGCGGGTACAGCACCGGCGGCGGCGGCGCATTGCCGAAGTCGACGCGGCCGTAGACGCCCGGGGCGATTTCGCCGCCGACACTGACGTTGATGACGGGTTGGCCGGCTGCGGCATGCAGGCTGGCCAGGGACAGGAGGCCGAGTGCGGCCAGGGTGCGGATCTTCATGGGCGAGAGCATCCCACGCCGCACGGGCCCGTGGCCGTGTGCGAATGTGTCCGCGGCACATGCGCAGCGTACGGAATCGATGCCCCCGTGCACGACGTCACGAAGCGTCGCAGGATGCGAGAGGCCCTCGTGTACATTACGGCCCACAGTTCTACGCAAGTCACCGATCGTTCGTGATCTCCGTTCTCCCCACTGCGCGCTGCGCAGTCGGCACCGTTCGAAATCCCCTGCTCGTTGCTTGAGTGTGCTGAGTGCGCCGGCACTCCGGCGCTTTTTCGTACTCATTGTTTTGATAGATAGGATCCGTCCATGACGACCCAGACCGGTACCGTGAAGTGGTTCAACGAAGCCAAGGGCTATGGCTTCATCGCGCAAGATGCCGGCGGCGCCGACCTCTTCGCCCACTTCCGCGACATCCAGGGCACCGGCTTCAAGACGCTGCAGGAAAACCAGCGTCGAGTTCGAAGTCAAGCAAGGCCAGAAGGGCCTGCAGGCGGCCAACATCCGCCCGCTGTGATCGGCCGCGCGGCCTGACCGCGCACCGGAGCAACGAAGCCGCGGCATCCCCGCGGCTTTTTCGTTGGCGCCCGCGCCAGTGCGCGTCACCGAGGCGACGCCGCGGCCTTCGCGGCCCGCCTACCATCCGGCGCTCGACCTCCGGAGTACCTTGCCATGACCGACCTCGCCACGACGATCAACCACCAGATCCGCCTCGCCGCCCGCCCGGTGGGCCTGCCCAAGGACAGCGACTGGTCCTTCACCGAGGAGCCGGTGGCGATGCCCGCCGAGGGTGGCGTGCTGGTGCGCACCACGCATCTCTCGCTGGACCCGGCGATGCGCGGCTGGATGAACGAGGGCAAGAGCTACATCCCGCCGGTGGGCATCGGCGAGGTGATGCGCGCCGGCGGCATCGGCGAGGTGGTGGCCTCGCGCCACCCGGCCTTCGCCGTGGGTGACAAGGTCAGCGCCGGCCTCGGCGTGCAGGAGTTCTGCCTGATCCCGGCCGACCAGATCAAGCGCGCCGGCCTGGTGAAGATCGACACCCGGATCGGCACCGAGACGCAATGGCTCAACGTGCTGGGCATGCCCGGCATGACCGGCTATTTCGGGCTGATGGACGTCGGCCAGCCGAAGGCCGGCGAGACGCTGGTGGTCTCGGGTGCGGCCGGCGCCGTGGGCCAGACCGTCGGCCAGCTCGCGAAGATCAAGGGCTGCCGCGTGGTCGGCATCGCCGGCGGGCCGGACAAGTGCCGCTGGGTGGTCGAGGAGCTCGGCTTCGACGCCTGCATCGACTACAAGTCGGGCAGCGTGCGCGACGGCCTCAAGCAGCACTGCCCCGACGGCATCGACATCTACTTCGACAACGTCGGCGGCGAGATCCTCGACACCGTGCTCACGCGCATCAACCGCAAGGCGCGCATCGTGATCTGCGGCGCGATCAGCCAGTACAACAACACCACGCCGGTGCAGGGCCCGAAGAACTACCTGTCGCTGCTGGTCAACCGTGCGCGCATGGAAGGCATCGTCGTCTTCGACTATGCGGATCGCTACGGCATCGCCGTCGCCGAGATGGCCGGCTACCTGAAGGACGGTCGCATGAAGAGCAAGGAAGACGTGGTCGACGGCATGGCGAATTTCCCGGCCACGCTGCTCAAGCTGTTCAACGGCCAGAACTTCGGCAAGCTGGTGCTGCGCGTCGGCTAGGACGGATTTCTCGCTTCAGGGTGTGCCCGGCTCCCGTCGCCCGGGGACGAGAGCCTAGACTTCGCGCGTGGCGATCGAGTCCCCCTCTTCCGAGACACTGGCCGCCTGGGCCGCATCTTCCCGGGAACTGCTGGCCCTCACCGCCCCCGATGGCACGGTGCTGTGGTGCAACGCCGCCTTCCGGCAGCGTTTCGGCACCGTTCTCCCGGCGCCCCTGCGCATCGCCCCGCCGACCCGGCCCGACGAGGAAATTGCCATCGGCGACGATCTCTTCGCCGCCCGGGCCCACGCGGTGCCGGATGGCACGGCCTGGCAGCTCGAGGACCTGGGCCCGCGCCGCGAGGCGGCGCGTCTGCGCGAACTGCTCGACATCGCGCAGGAATTCGGCCGACTCGGCCTGTGGGAGCGCGAGATCGGCAGCGGGCGCGGGCGCTGGGACCGTCACGTCTTCGATTTCTGGGGGCTGGACGCCTCGCAGGGAACGCCCGATCTGCACGAAGCCACCCGGTTCATCCATCCGGACGACCAGTTCGCCGACACCTTCGGCCAATCGATGGCTGTCCCGGGCCGCTACTCGCAGCACTACCGCGTGCTGCGCCCGGATGGCACGGTCTGCCGCATCCACTCCCAGTGGGAGGTGAAGGCCGGCCCGTCGGGCCGGCCGGAGCGCGTCGTCGGCGTGATGATGGACGACACCGAGGTCTACGAGCTCGCCCGCTCGCTCGGCGATGCCAGCGCGCAGCTGAAGCTGGCGGTCGAGCTGGCCGACATCGCCATCTGGCGACACGATCTGCGCACCGACCGGATGCACTACAACGACCGCGCCTTCGCGGTGCTCGGCATCGAGCCGCGGCCCGACGGGCTGTCGATCGACGAGGTGCGCAGCTACATCCACCCGGACGACCTGCCCGAGGTGATCGCTTCGGCGCAGCGCGCGCTGGCCAGCGACCGGCCGACCGACATGCAGGCACGCTACCGGCGCAGCGACGGCAGCTGGCGCCATGTGCTGACGCGCCGCGTGGTGCAGCGCGGCCCCGACGGCGCGCCGCTGGCCTTCCTCGGCGTGGCGCTCGACCTGACCGATCAGGTCGAGAACCAGCGCGAGGCCACCGAACTGGCCCTGCGGCTCGAGATGGCCACCAGCGCCGCCGGCGTGGGCATCTGGACGCGCGATCCGCAGACCGAAGCGGGCGAATGGAATGCGGAGATGTTCGCGCTCAACGGGCTGTCGCCGGACCGCGGCGTGCCGTCGCGGCGCGAGTGGGTCGAGGAGATCATCCATCCCGACGACCGGCCGCGCATGCGCCACGTGCGCGAGCAGTTGCTCGAGTCGCCGGAGGGCATGGTCGAGCACGAGTACCGCATCGTGCGGCCGGACGGACAGGTGCGCTGGCTGGTCAACCGCGCCCGCCGCATGCCGTGGGGCGGGCGCACGATGATCTTCGGCGTGACGCTCGACATCACCGAGCGGCGACAGGCCGAGCAGGCGCTGCGCAGCAGCGACCAGCGGGCGGCACTCGCCGTGCGCAGCGCGGGCATCGGCACCTGGGAGGTCGATTTCGAGAGCGGCACCGAGCGCTGGGACGAGCAGATGTTCCGCCTGCGCGGCCTCGAGCCGCGCCGCGAGCCGCCCAGCCGCGAGGATCGGCTGGCGATGGTGCACCCCGCCGACCGCAGCCGAACGATGGATGCCCGGCCCGCCGCCGTGGGCGAGCGGCGCCCGCTGCGCTACGAGTTCCGCATCACGCTGCCCGACGGCAGCGTGCGCTGGCTGGCCTCGCGCTCGATCGCGGTGACCGACGAACAGGGCCGCGCGCTGCGCCGGATCGGCGTCAACTGGGACATCACCGACGCGAAGGAAACCGAGGCCGCACGCGCCGCCACCGCGGTCGCCGAACGCGCCAGCCGTGCCAAGTCGCAGTTTCTCGCCCGCATGAGCCACGAACTGCGCACGCCGCTGAATGCGGTGCTCGGCTTCACCCAGCTGCTGCAGTTCGAGGACACCGACCCGGCCCGCAGCGCGAAGCTGCGCCATGTGCGGGCGGCCGGCGAACACCTGCTGTCGCTGATCGACGGCGTGCTCGACCTGTCCAGCCTGGAAGCCGGCAACCTGCGGCTGCGACCCGAACCGATCGACCTCGCAGCCCTGGCCGACCAGGCCCTGCCGCTGGTCTCGGTGCTGGGGCAGCGCCACGGCGTGCGGCTGCTGCGCGGCCCGGTCGACGGCGTGGCGATGGCCGACCGCACGCGCACGCTGCAGGTGCTGATGAACCTGCTGACCAACGCGATCAAGTACAACCGCCCCGGCGGCGAGGTCCGGCTCTCGGCGCGGGCCGACGGCGCCGACGTCACCTTCAGCGTCGCCGACACCGGCCGCGGCATGAATGCCGAGCAGCTGCGGCACCTGTTCGAGCCCTTCAACCGCCTCGGCGCCGAGCGCGAGGGCATCGAGGGCACCGGCATCGGCCTGACGATCGTGAAGGCGCTGGTCCACGGCATGAGCGGGCAGGTGGCGGTGCACAGCGAGCCCGGCGTCGGCAGCCGCTTCGACGTCACGCTGCCGCGGGCCGCGGCCGGCGCGGAAGTGTCGAGCATGCCCGAGCCGGTTGCGTCGACCCCTCGCCGCTCGAGGCGGCGCGCGGCCAGCTGCTCTACATCGAGGACAACCCGGTCAACGTGCTGCTCGTCGAGGAGCTGGTGCGCAACCTTTCCGGTCTGCGCATCCACAGCGAGGCCACCGGCGCTGCCGGCGTGGCGCGTGCCGCGCAGATGCGCCCCGACCTCGTGCTGATCGACATGCAGTTGCCCGATTTCGACGGCTTCGAGGTGCTGCGCCGGCTGCGCGGGCAGCCGGAGACCGAGGCGATTCCCTGCGTGGCGCTGTCGGCCAATGCGATGCCGCAGGACATCGAGCGCGCGCGCAGCGCCGGCTTCGACGACTACTGGACCAAGCCGATCGACTTCCGCACCTTCCTGGCCGCGCTGGAGGCGCGCTTCCCGGCGGCCTGAGCCGCTGGCGGGCAGCGCGCGCTCAGGCGGCGTCCGGCACCAGCCCCTTCTTGCGCAGCATCGGATCGACCGTCGCCTCGCGGCCGCGGAAGGCGCGGTAGGCCGCGCGCGGCTCGAGCGAATCGCCGGCCGAGTAGATGAATTGCTGCAGCCGCAGCGCCACCGCCGGGTCGAACGGATCGCCGGCCTCGGCGAAGGCATCGAAGCCGTCGGCATCGAGCACTTCGGCCCAGAGGTACACGTAGTAGCCGGCGGCGTAGCTGGAGCCGGAGAACAGGTGCTGGAAGTGCGGCAGCCGGTGGTTCAGGCCCACGCCGTGCGGCAGCCCGATGCGGCGCAGTTCCGCCGCCTCGGCGGCGACGATGTCCACGCCCGCGGGCTCGGCCACCGAGTGCACCGCCATGTCGACCAGCGCCGAAGCGGTGTAGCGCACCGTTTCGTAGCCCTGGTTGAACTTGCGCGCCGCGTGCAGCTTGGCCACCAGCGCATCGGGAATCGGCTCGCCGGTGACGTGGTGTCGCGCGTGCTTCTTCAGCACGGCCGGTTCCGTCAGCCAGTGCTCGAACAGCTGCGAGGGCAGCTCGACGAAGTCGCGCAGCACGTTGGTGCCCGACAGCCGCTCGTAGGTGACGCTCGACAGCAGCCCGTGCAGGCCGTGGCCGAACTCGTGGAACAGCGTGCGCGCGTCGTCGAAGCTCAGCAGCGTCGGCTCGCCCGGCGCGCCCTTGGCGAAATTGTTGTTGTTGACGACGATCGGCGAGATGGCGCCGCCGCCGGCCACGTTGCGCGACTGCTGGCGGTAGTTGCTCATCCACGCGCCACTGCGCTTGCTCGGCCGGGCGAAGTTGTCGTGCAGGAAGACGCCGACGTGCGTGCCGTCGAGCTGGCGCACCTCGTAGACCTTCACGTCGGGGTGATAGGCCTTCAGGTCGGGTCGAGCCAGGAATTCGAGGCCGAACAGCTGCCGCGCGCAGTCGAACACCGCCTCGACCATGCGATCGAGCGGGAAGTACGGCTTGACCTGCGCCTCGTCGAGGTCGTAGCGCAGCGCCCGCACCTTCTCGGCGTAGTAGCGCCAGTCCCAGGCCTCGAGGGTCAGCGCTTCGCCGCGCGACAGCACCAGCGCCTGCAGCGCCTCGCGCTCCTGCTCGACGCGCGAGACGGCGCGCGTCCACACCTGCTCGAGCAGCCCGTTCACCGCGCCACGGGTGCCGGCCATGGTGTCGGCCAGCGCGTAGTCGGCATAGCACGCATAGCCGTGGGCGCGTGCCTGCTCGGTGCGCAGCGCGAGGATCTCGCGTGCCACCGGGCGGTTGTCGTGCTCGCCGTCGTGTTCGCCGCGGCTGGTCCAGGCGCGCCGGGCCTTCGCGCAGGTCGCGCCGCTCGGAGAAGGTCAGGAAGGGCACGATCAGCGAGCGCGACAACGTGATCACGTGCGCATCGGCGATGCCGCGGTCGGCCGCCGCCCGGCGGGCCGCCGCGCGCACGAACGCCGGCAGGCCGGCCAGTTCGTCTTCGCTGCGCAGCTCGAGCCGGAACGACGATTCGTCGGCCAGCACGTTCTGGCCGAAGCGCGTGGTCAGCTCGGCCAGCCGCTGCATCACCTCGGCATAGCGGCGCTGGCCCTCGTGCGACAGCTTCGCACCGGCGCGCACGAAATCGAAGTGGAAGCGCTCCAGCAGGCGGCGCTGCTCGTCGCTCAGGCCGAGCTCGCTGCGGCGCTGGTGCAGCGCATCGATGCGCTCGAACAGCCCGCGGTGCATGTAGATCGCGCTCTGGTGCGCCGCCAGCTGCGGCGCCAGCACGCGCTCGGCCTGCTGCAGCGCCGGCGAGGTCTCGCTCGACGCGAGGTTGTGGAACACACCTTCGACGCGGTAGTACAACCGTCCGCTGCGGTCGAGCGCGGCGACGGTGTTCTCGAAGGTCGGGGGATCCGACTGTGCGGCGATCGCGTCGATCTCCGCCAGTGCGCGGCACGGGCCGCCTCGAAGGCCGGCACGAAATGCTCGGCACGGATCTGGTCGAACGGCGGCAGACCGAAGGGGGTGTCCCAGGGCTGCAGCAGCGGGTTGCTGGTGGCAGACGACATGGCGGCTTCTCGGGTGGAGAAAGCCGCGATTCTAGAAGTGGCCGCCGGGCTGCGCCGGGGTGGGGGAACCCTTGCGGCGTGAGGAGAAACGCTCGGCCGCCGCCTGATAGAAGGCGATGCCCTCCTCCAGCGCCGCCTGTTCGAGCCGCGGATCGTGCTCGCCGCCATCCAGCGGCGTGACGCGCGTGGCTCGGCGCGGCCGCAGCTCCACCTGCTCGCCGCCGCCGACGAAGCCCACCGTCTGGTAGTTGGCCATGAAGAGCGTGGGCGGCACGTCGGTGTCGTGCAGCACGTCGCGCCCGAAGAATTCCGAGACGTAGTTCAGGTTCAGCAGGCCGAGCAGCGTGGGCGCCACGTCGATCTGCGAGGCCAGCGCGTCCACCTGGGCCGGCGCGACCGGGCCCGGCGCCCACACGACCATCGGGATGTGGAAGCGCTCCATCGGCAGATCGCTGCGGCCGCGCGCGATCGAGGTGTGGTCGGCCACGAAGACGAACAGCGTGTTGCTGAACCACGGATGGCTGCGCGCCTTCTCGACAAACTGGCCGATCGCGTGGTCGGTGTACTTGACGGCTCCGGCGCGGCCACTGCCCGACGGGATGTCGATGCGGCCCTCGGGGTAGGTGAAGGGCCGGTGGTTGGAGGTGGTCATCACGTGGGCGAAGACCTTGCGGCCGCCGACGGCCCGGGCATCGATCTCGCGCAGCGCGAGATCGAACAGGTCCTCGTCGGCCACGCCCCAGATGTTCTCGTGGTGGATGTCCGCCTTGTCGATGGCGGTGCGGTCGATCACCGTGTAGCCGTTGCCGCCGAAGAAGGTGGCCATGTTGTCGAAGTAGCTGTAGCCGCCATACAGGTACAGCGGCTCCCAGCCCAGCGAATTGAGCACACCGCCGAGCGTGAACAGCCCGCCGTTGTCGGGCCGCATCGGAATCGCGTGGCCGGGCGTGGGCGGCACCGACAGCGTCAGCGCCTCCAGCCCGCGCACGGTGCGCGTGCCGGTGGCATACATCTGCGAGAAGAACAGGCCCTCGCGGCCGAGCCGCTCGAGGTTGGGCGTCAGGCCCTTGGCCCCGCCCAGGCTCTCGACGAACTCGGCGCCCAGGCTCTCGATCGAGACCAGCACGACGTTGAGATCGCGACGCGGCCCGCTGGCGAGCACCTCGCGGCGGATCGGCATGTCGGCGCTCGGCATCATCCGGTAGTGCGGCGACGCGGCGAAGTGCCGCTGCAAGGCGGCGGCGGCCTGTTCGGGCGGCAGCGTCGCGTAGAAGCGCTGGAAATCGATCTGGTTGAAGCGCAGCGCATGAAAGAACTCCCACACGCCGTTGCCCGCCAGCTGCACGAGCTGCGGCTGTTCGAGGCGCTCCTTCCAGCCCGAGCCGATCGTGGCCGTGGCCGCCGCGGCAGCGCCGACGTACAGCGCGGCCGCCAGCGTGCGTGCAGCCGGGCGCGGCGCCGGCGCGACGGCCGCGCGGCGCAGCGGGCGTGCCACGGCCAGCGCCAGCCCCAGCGTGGCCACGCCGATGCCGCCGAACAGCGGCCCGAGCGCATACGACTCGCGGATGTTGCCGACCACCTCGCGGGTGTAGATCAGGTAGTCGACCGCGATGAAGTTGAAGCGGGAGGCGAATTCGTTCCAGAACACGAACTCGGCCACGCTGATGAAGACGGCGCCACCGAGCAGCAGCGCGGTCAGTGCCAGCGCAGCCCAGCGCAGCGCGCCGTGCCCGCGCGTGCGCGGCCAGAGCCAGCCCAGCAGCACCAGCGGCAGCCCCCACCACAGGGCCACCGCCATGTCGTAGCCCAGGCCGAGCAGCAGGGCCGGAACCATGCGCAGCGGCTCGTACAGCGAGGTGTCGGCGTTGAAGACCAGCAGGCCGAGCCGGGTGAGCGTGCTGACGGCGAGGAAGGCCGCAAACAGCGGCGCCACCAGCGCCGGGCGGGCGGTGATGCGGGAGGAACGGGCGGCGATGGCTTCGGGCATGGGCGGTACAGCAAGTCACGCCGGCCCATTGACCGGCGAGCGTACTGTGCCGTGCCTGCCTGAAGCCCAGCTTAGGGCCGGGCGACGGCCGCGCCGTCTACTTCGCCTTGCGAATCGCCGCTTCGTCGGCCTGGTCAAAGCGGCGGTTGTCGCAGCGCTGCCTGAAGGCGGCGCGGTCCGCATCCAGGGCGCCGACGCGGGCGTTGAAGGCGTCGCTGCGCGCGTCGAACTCGTCGATCGCCTTGTCGCGCGCCAACACCTTGGCGCGATAGGTTTCGATGGCCTCGGCGCTGGTGCGGTCCAGCGTCTCGAGTTCGGCCTTCAGGGCATCGCCCTGGCGGATCAGCTCGGCCTTCTCCTTCTCGAGCTGCTCCCTGTCCCGGGCCGCTGCGGGCGTGGCTTCGACCACCTTGGCCTCGATCGCCGGGCACTCACGAAGCTCGGCGCGCGTCAGCAGCGGGCCGGCGCCCTTGCCGCTGCCGAAGATGCCGATGCGCAGCTTGTCGCTGGCGGCCTGCACGGGAGAGGCCAGGGCAGCACCCAGGGCGAGAAGGCAGACGGCGGCACGGATCATGGTCGGGGAACTGTCGAACGCGGGAGGCGCGCATCATGCCATCGGCGGCGGCGTTCACAATCCGGCCATGACCTCTGCCCCCTTGCGCGTCGGCCTCGTCGGCTACGGTTATGCCGGCCAGACCTTCCATGCGCCGCTGATCGCCGCCGTGCCCGGGCTGCGACTGGCGGCCGTCTCCAGCCGCGATCCGGCGCGGGTGCATGCCGACTGGCCCGAGGCCGAGGTGCTGCCCGACGCCCGCGCCCTGCTCCATCGCGACGACATCGACCTGCTCGTCGTCGCCAGCCCCAACGACAGCCATTTCCCGCTCGCCCGCGCGGCCCTGGCGGCCGGGCGTCACGTGGTGGTCGACAAACCCTTCACGCTGACCTTGGCCGAGGCGCGCGAGCTGGCCGCGCTGGCCCACGCGCGCAAGAGGCTGCTGTCGGTGTTTCACAACCGACGCTGGGATGGCGATTTCCTGACCCTGCGCGCGCTGATGCAGCAGGGCACGCTGGGCCGCGTCGTGCATGTCGAGTCGGCCTTCGACCGCTATCGCCCCACCGTGCGAGCGCGCTGGCGCGAGTCGGCCGCGCCCGGCGCCGGCCTGTGGTTCGACCTCGGTCCGCACCTGATCGACCAGGCCCTGCAGCTGTTCGGCTGGCCGCAGGCGGTCGC
This sequence comes from Piscinibacter aquaticus, assembly GCA_007994965.1. Classification (GTDB taxonomy): domain Bacteria; phylum Pseudomonadota; class Gammaproteobacteria; order Burkholderiales; family Burkholderiaceae_C; genus Piscinibacter; species Piscinibacter aquaticus. The sequence continues at coordinate 2,333,498 of VOPW01000001.1, forward strand.
GCTCGACCGTGCCACCCTGCGCGACGGCGGCCAGTCCGACGACTGGTTCCAGGCGCGGCTCGAGTACCCGGGCCGCCGCGTCGTGCTGCGCGCGAGCATGCTGGCGGCGGCCGCCTCTCCGCGCTTCGCCGTGCACGGCACGGGCGGCTCGTGGGTGAAGCTCGGCCTCGATCCGCAGGAAGACGCGCTGAAGGCCGGGCTGCGGCCGCAATGGCCACCGCAGTCCGGCTGGGGCGAGGATCGCAACGCCAGCCTGATCACCCGGCCCGGCGGCGAAGCCCTGGACACCGCCCTTGGCCGCTGATCGCCGGCTGCCGTGCCGGTTACTACGCCGCCGTGCGCGATGCGTTGCGCGGCGACGGTCCCAACCCGGTGCCGCCATCCGAGGCGGTGGCCGTGATGGCGCTGCTCGAGCTCGGCCGGCGCAGCGCGCAAGAGGGCCGAGCCCTGCACTGCGGGCCGGACCCGCTCGCCTGAGCCGGCGCGGGCCTCTGCTCTAATCGCGGCTTTGCGCCGCGCCCCACCCATGGCACTCAAGGCCACGATCTTCAAAGCCCGCATCCAGCTCGCCGACATGGACCGCGGCCTCTACGCCGACCACGCGCTGACCCTGGCGCGCCATCCCTCCGAGACCGACGAGCGCCTGCTGATGCGCGTGCTGGCCTTCGCGCTGAACGTGCCGGCCGACGACCGCGACGGCACGCTGGAGCCCGGCAAGGGCCTGTCGGACACCGACGAGCCCGACCTCTGGCACCGCGACCTGACCGGCCGCATCCGCCACTGGGTCGAGGTCGGCCAGCCCGACGAGAAGCGGCTGCTGCGCGCCGCCGGCCGCGCCGACCAGGTGACCGTCTACGCCTACGCGGCCAGCACGCCGATCTGGTGGAGCGGGATCGCCGGCAAGATCGCCCGCGCCAGCAACGTCCATGTCTGGCAGGTGGATGCTGCGCAGAGCCGGGCGCTGGCCGCACTGGCCCAACGTACGATGCAGCTGCAGGTCAGCGTGCAGGACGGCACGGCCTGGGTCGGCGACGGCGAGCGCTCGGTCGAGATCACGCCGCATCGCCTCGGCAACTGATCGCAGCGATCCTTCACGGAGACTTGATCCGATGAACATCACCATCGAGCACGACGCGGCCCAGGGCCGCTTTTTCACCCGCGTGCACGGCCACCTGTGCGTCTGCGACTACCGCCTGCGCGATGGCGTGATGGCGATGACGCACACCGAAGTCGCCCCGGAGCTCGAAGGCCAGGGCATCGCCGGCGAGCTGGTGCGCGCGGCGCTCGACCATGCGCGCCAGCAGGGCCTGAAGATCCGCCCGCTGTGCTCCTACGTGCAGGCCTACTTCCGCCGCCATCCGGAAGTGCAAGGGCTGCTCGCCTGAAACCGACGCCTGTCTTCTTCATGCCTCTTCTTCGAGCCTCCGCGGCCCGCTGGCTGCTCTGCGCGGCCGCGGCCGTCCTTCCCGTCTTCGCCATGTCCGACACGCCTGCCGCCACCGACGACCCGCACCTCTGGCTGGAAGACGTGCAAGGCGAGAAGGCCCTCGCCTGGGTGCGCGAGCGCAATGCCGAGACGCTGAAGCTGCTGTCCGCCCGCGAGGACTTCGCGCCCACGCGCGGGCTGCTCGAAGTTCTGAATTCGAAGGACCGCATCCCCAACGTCACGCGCCGCGGCGACTGGCTCTACAACCTCTGGCAGGACGCCGCCCACAAGCGCGGCCTGTGGCGGCGCACGACGCTGGCCGAATACCGCAAGGCCCAGCCCCAGTGGGAGACGGTGCTCGATCTCGACGCGCTGGCCGCCGCCGAGCGCGAGAACTGGGTCTGGGGCGGCGTCGAATGCCTGGAGCCGCAGCAGCGGCTGTGCATGCTGTCGCTGTCACGCGGCGGCGCCGATGCCAAGGTGATCCGCGAGTTCGACCTGGTCGCCAAGCGCTTCGTCGAGGGCGGCTTCGTATTGCCCGAGGCCAAGACCGATGTCGCCTGGGCCGATGCGGAAACCTTGCTGGTCGGCACCGATTTCGGCCCCGGCTCGATGACCGATTCGGGCTACCCGCGCATCCTCAAGCGCGCTGGAAGCGCGGCACGCCGCTGGCCGAGGCGAAGACGGTGTTCGAGGGTCGGCGCGAAGACACCTGGGTCGGCGCCGGCGTCGACCACACGCCGGGCTTCGAGCGCACGATGGTGACCCGCGCCCTCGACTTCTACCGCCAGGAGACCTTCCTGCTGCAGGGCGATTCGCTGCACCGCCTGGACGTGCCGGACGACGCGCGCATCCGCTTCATGCACAGCGCCGGCGTCGCCGGCGACACGCTGCTGATCGAGCTGCGCAGCGACTGGCGCATCGGCGAGCGGCTGTACGCCAAGGGCTCGCTGCTGGCCGCCGACTTCCCCGCCTACCAGCGCGGCGAGCGGCGCTTCCAGGTGCTCTTCGAGCCGACCGAGACGCGCTCTCTGGCCGGCGTGGCGACGACGCGCACACACGTGCTGGTGAACCTGAACGACAACGTGATCGGCAGGCTCGAGGAGTGGAAACGCGAGGCCGACGGCCGCTTCGTGCGTCGGGCGGTCGATGCGCCGTCGCCGGGCAATCTCGGCGTGGTGTCGCTGCACGAACCCTCGCGGCGCGACGACCCGCTGGCCGAGCAGTACCTGCTGAGCTACACCGATTTCCTCACCCCCGATTCGCTGCTGCTCGGCCGCACCGGCAGCGATCGGCGCGAGCCGCTGAAGTCGCTGCCGCCGAGCTTCGATTCGATCGGCATGCGTGCGGAGCAGCTCTTCGCCACCAGCCGCGACGGCACGCGCGTGCCCTACTTCGTGGTCTGGCCACGTGGCGCGAAGGCCGATGGCAACAACCCGACGCTGCTGTACGGCTACGGCGGCTTCCAGATCTCTCTGGAGCCCTGGTACTCGCGCGGCATGGGCGCGGCCCGGTATTCGCGCGGCGGCGTGCTGGTGGTGGCCAACATTCGCGGCGGCGGCGAGTACGGCCCGCGCTGGCACCAGGCGGCGATCAAGGACAACAAGCAGCGCAGCTACGACGACTTCATCGCGGTGGCCGAGGACCTGATCCGCCGCAACATCACCAGCGCGCGCCACCTCGGCATCGAGGGCGGCAGCAATGGCGGGCTGCTGGTCGGCGCGGTGATGGCACAGCGGCCGGAGCTCTTCAACGCCGTGGTCTGCCCGGTGCCGCTGCTCGACATGAAGCGCTTCCACAAGCTGCTGGCTGGCGCGAGCTGGATGGCCGAGTACGGCAACCCGGACAAGCCGGAGGACTGGGCGGTGATCTCGCGCTACAGCCCCTACCAGAACGTCAGGCGCGACGCGAAATACCCGACGCCGCTGTTCACCACGTCGACCCGCGACGACCGCGTGCACCCGGGCCATGCGCGCAAGATGGTGGCGCGGCTGCGCGAGTACGGCCAGCCGGTGCTGTACTACGAGAACATCGAGGGCGGCCACGGTGGCGCGGCCGACAACGAGCAGCGCGCCACGCTGCAGGCCATCGAGTTCACCTACCTGTGGCAACGACTTTCGCGTACCGACTGAAAGAGTGACGAGGAGACTGACTTGCATCGACGCACCCTGCTCGGCCTGCTGGCCGCCACCCTCGTCGTGAGCGCACCCGCGCACGCGGCCTTCCCCGACAGGCCGGTGAAGATCCTGATCGGCTTTCCGGCCGGCGGCCCGCTCGATGCCCACGCGCGCTTGCTGGCCGAGCGGCTGCAGCAGGTGCTCGGCCAGCCGGTGGTGATCGACTACAAGGCCGGCGCCGGCGGCACCGTGGGTGCCGATTTCGTCGCCAAGTCGGCGCCCGATGGCTACACGCTGCTGATGGCGAACACCGGCACGATGGTCATCAACCCGGCGGTCTACACGAAGCTGCCCTACCAGACGCTGAAGGATTTCGTGCCGATCGCGCGCACCGCGCAGCAGCCGCTGGCGCTGGTGGTCCATCCGTCGCTGCCGGCGACCACGGTGCAGGAGCTGGTGGCGCTGGCGAAGAAGAAGCCGGGCCAGCTGAACTACGGCTCGGCCGGCAACGGCGGCATCAGCCACCTCGTGCCGGAAATGTTCAAGAGCGCCACCGGCACCTTCATCACCCACATCCCCTACCGCGGCAGCGCGCCGGCCTTCACCGACCTGCTGGCCGGCGGTGCAGCTGATGGCCGAATCGATTCCGCAGGCCTCGCAGTACGTCAAGCAGGGCAAGCTGCGCGCGCTGGCCGTCACCGGCCGCGAGCGCAATGCCGCCCTTCCGGACACACCCACCTTCGCCGAGGCCGGCATCGCCGGCCTGGACGTGGTCGGCTTCTACGGCGTGCTGGCGCCGGCGGGCACTCCGAAGGACGTGGTGGCCCGGCTCTCCGATGCGTTCCGCCGGTGCTGGAGACACCGGAGATCCGCAACCGCATGGCCGCGCAGGGCGCCGACCCGGCCTTCCTCGGCAGCGAGGAGTTCACGCGCTATCTCGCCGCGCAGATGCCGGTGTGGGCGAAGGCGGTGAAGGATTCGGGCACCAAGCTCGACTGACCGCCATGGAACCCCGCGCCCGCGCCGTGCTCGACTTCTGGTTCGGCAGCGAACCGGCCGCGCGGCCGGAGTGGTTCCGCAAGGATCCGGCGTTCGACGACGCCATCCGCGATCGCTTCGCCGTCGTCATCGAGGCGACGCTGGCGGGCGAGCGCTTCGGCCCGGCGCCCGCCGAACGCCTGGCGGCGATCGTCGTGCTCGATCAGTTCACCCGCAACGTCTTCCGAGACACGCCGCGCGCCTTCGCCGGCGATGCTGCCGCGCTGGCGCTGGCCAATCAGCTGTGCGAGCGCGGCGACGACCTCGCCTTGCCGCTCTGGCAGCGCGCCTTCGCCTACCTGCCCTTCGAGCATGCCGAAGACCTCACGTTGCAGGATCGCGCCGTGGCCGCCTTCGAGGCGCTGGCCGCGGAGCATCCCGATGCCGCCTCGATGCTCGACTACGCGCACCGCCACCGCGAGGTCATCCGGCGCTTCGGCCGTTTCCCGCACCGCAACGAGGCGCTCGGGCGGCGGAGCACGGCCGACGAACTCGCCTTCCTCGGACAGCCCGGCTCGCGCTTCTAGGTCTTCGCCCGGCCGCCCTCGCGGTCCTGCAGCAGCCGCCACATCACCTTGCCGGAGCCCGACTTGGGCAGGCTGTCGGCGAACTCGACGATCTTCGGCACCTTGTAGGCCGCCATGTGCTCGCGCGACCGGGCGACGATGTCCTCGGCGCTGGTCCTGCCCTGCGCCTCGGCGCGCAGCACGATGACCGCCTTGACGGTCTCGCCGCGGTATTCGTCTCGCGCCGCGATGATGCAGGCCTCCTGCACCGCGGGGTGCTTGAACAGCAGCGTCTCCACCTCCGCCGGCCAGACCTTGAAGCCGCTGGCGTTGATCATGCGCTTGAGGCGGTCGGTGATGAAGAAGTAGCCCTCCTCGTCCATGCGGCCGAGGTCGCCGGTGCGGAAGAACTGCTTGCCGCTGGTGTCGCCGGGCAGCGTCACGAAGGCCGCCTTGGTCGCCTCCGGGTGGCGCCAGTAGCCCTTGAAGACCATCGGCCCGTGGGTGACGATCTCGCCGGTCTCGCCCACGGGAAGCTCCTGCAGCGTGAGCGGATCGACGATGCGCGAATCGACGCCGAAGATCGGAATGCCCAGGCACTGCAACTTGGCGCGCTCGGGCGGGTTGGCGTGGCTGGGCGCCGCGGTTTCGGTCAGGCCGTAGCCTTCGGCGAAGGTCAGGCCGAATTCGTCGAGCAGGCGCTGCGCCACGGCCTGCGGCATCGCCGCACCGCCGCCGCTGATGTTGCGCAGCGAGGAGAGATCGAAGCTCTTGTAGTTCGGGCTGCCGAACAGGTCGATGATCATCGTCGGGATGCAGGTCCAGTGCGAGACCTGATGGCGCGAGATCAGGCGGCCGGCCAGCTCACGGTCCCAGCGCGGCAGGATCACCGTCGTCGAGCCGAGGTACACCGCGCCGAGAACGCTGTAGATCATCCCGGTGATGTGGAACATCGGCACCACGCCGAGCGCCACCGACTCCGGGCCGCTGTGGCCCCACTGCCCGCCCACCGCGTTGTGCATCAGCGTCAGGTGGGTGTGCATGCAGCCCTTGGGCAGCCCGGTGGTGCCGGAGGTGTAGGGCAGCAGCGCGAGGTCGTCGGGGCCGGCGGTGTGCGCCGAAGGCTGCAGGCCCTGCGCGAGTGCATCGTTCCAGCGTGTCCAGCTCGGCCCGCCGGATCCCCCGCCGGGCAGCGGCGGGTCGGCACGCAGCCATTGCTCGGCGGCGGCGTTCGGCGCTTCGGCCGGATCGATGCCGCCCTCGGGCAGCGCATCGGCATAACGCGCCACCAGCACATGCGCCGGGCGCTGTCGTTCCGGCAGTGCCGCGTTGGCCTGCGCCACGATGCCCGCGAGATCGGCGCTGCAGATCACCACCTTGGCTTCCGGATCGGTGATGTAGTGGCCGAACTCGTCGGCGCGGTTCATCGGATTGACCGGCACCACCACCGCATCGGCGCGCAGGATGCCGTACAGCGCGGCCACGTACTGCGGGCAGTTCTGCATGAACAGCGAGACGCGGTCGCCCTTCTTCACGCCGCGCGCCTGCAGCCAGCCGGCGATCGCCAGCGACTGCGCGTGCAGCTCGCGGAAGCTCAGCGGCCGCCCGAAGAACAGGTAGGCCGCCTTGTCGGGGTATCGCGTCGCCGAGACATCGAGGTTGAACCACAGCGAGGTGCGCGGCGCCACCACCTCGCGCGGCAGGCGGCGTGGCCAGACGGCATGGTGCGGGCGCGTGGCTTGGGCTTCGGGCACGGTCGGTTCCTGGGCAAGGGCAATGCCCGCCGGTATACCGCAGGGCCGGCGCCGCCGACAGCCGCGGAAGCCCGCAGCCCGCTGTCGCCAGCGTGACAAGGCGCGGCAATTGCTTGTGATGGTTCATGGCCCTTGTCACCCCGCCCGCCTTCCTCGATGTCGAAGCCTCCGGCTTCGGCCGCGACAGCTATCCGATCGAGATCGGCTTCGTGCTGGCCGATGGCGGGCCCGGTGCACGCTGGTGCGCCCGGAGCCGGACTGGGTTCACTGGGACCCGAGCGCCGAGGCGCTGCACGGCATCAGCCGCGACAAGGCGGTGCGGCACGGCCGGCCCGCCATCGACGTGGCCCGCGAGCTGAACCGGCGCCTCCACGGCCAGCTGGTCTACAGCGACGGCTGGGCGCACGACTTCGCCTGGCTGGCACGGCTGTTCGACGCGGCCGGCCGCTCGCCGACCTTCCGGCTCGATCACCTGCGGCGCATCCTCGACGAAGCCGCCGCGGCAGGCTGGCAGGCGGCCCGGCAACGGGTGATGGCGCAGCGGCCGGAGCTCGCCATCGGGCGAGCCACGATGCACGGGTCCTGCAGCAGACCGGCTGTCGCTGCAACCGCCGGCGGGTGCCCCTCAGTCGGCCAGCGGGCCCTGGGCGAGCAGCGCGTCGCGCAGCCGCCCGCAGTAGCGGCGGTCGTTCTCCCAGGCGGCGCGGGCCAGCTCGGCATGGCGTGCCTGCCGGTCGCTGCGGCCGATCAGCGCGGCCAGTTCGGCCAGCGAGTCGTGCACCACCGCGCGGGCGTAGTCCGCATAGCCCGGCTCCAGTTCCGACTCGGCCAGTGCACCGATGCGGTGGGCGTCGAGCAGGCGGCCGCAATGCGCCGGCAGACGGCGTGGTCGGCGCGCGCGATGGTGGCCTCCCAGGTGAGGCCGGCGCGTGCGGCGCGGTCGACCACCGCATCCAGCACCTCGACGGCGCGTTCGTGCTCGCCGGCCGGGCGCAGCATCTCGCCGTGGCGCAGCTTGAACTGCACGCTCGTCCTCGCCGGACAGCACCGAGCTGAGCTGCTGTGCGCTGCCCAGGCCGGCCAGCGACTGCTTGACCTGCTCCTCGTCGAGGCGGCCGGCGGCCCGCGCGCGGCGCACCTGCTGCACCTGCGCGAGGGTCATGTAGCGGTGCAGCGCGGCGAGCAGCTGTTCGTCGTTCTCGCGGCGCGCGATCAGCGTGGCGCGGCGGTAGTGCCGCACCGACTGGTCCATCAGTTCGGCTTCCTGGTAGAGCGTGGCGACCACGTACAGCGCCCGCGCCGCAGCCAGCGGCCGATGCGGCTGGCCGAGCGTGACGGCGCGCTTCAGGTGGCCGAGCACCTGCGCCGGCTCGCGCTGCAAGGTGCCGTGGATGCAGCCCAGCCGGGCCTCGCACTCGGCCTGCAGCCCGGGATCGCCCAGCGCCAGCGCTGTCTCCAGCGCCCGCTCCACCGGTGCCGCGGCGGCATCGACGTCGGCGCCGTAGTAGGCGGCGACGCCGCGCGCCAGTTCCAGTTCGGCCTGGGCGCGCGCATCGTTCGCCGATCGCACCGCAGCCTCCGCCGCACGCAGGGCCTGGGGCAGCTCGTCGGTGTGCCAGTGGCGCGCCAGCAGCGTCACGCGCTGCGCAAGCAGCCGCGCCCGCTCGGCCGTCGCCGCCGCCTCGGCGATGGCGCGTTCGTTGCGGCGCAGCAGGTTGGGCATGAGCGGTTCGTGAGGGCCGCGGGGCTCAGCGGCGAGCGGCACGCGAGCGCCGCACCCAATGCGCGAGCACGCGCACCAGCCGCTCGGGATCGATCGGCTTGGAGATGTCGTTCATCCCGTGCCGCAGCGCGTTCTCGCACTGCGCGACCAGCGCATCGGCGGTCAGCGCGATCACCGGCAGCGCCAACGCGCCATGCTCGCGGCGGATCGCGATGGTGGCGTCGATGCCGCCGAGCACCGGCATCTGCAGGTCCATCAGCACGGCGTCGAAGGGCTCGCCCCGGGTGCTGGCTTCGGCGACTGCGCGCACCGCCAGCTCGCCGTTGCCGGCGGTGACCACCAGCGCGCCCCAGTGCGCGAGCGTGGCTTCGGCCACCAGCGTGTTCACCGGGTGATCCTCCACCAGGAGGATGCGCGCACCCTGCAGCGCATCGACCGGCGCGAAGCGCGAGGGCGCCTCGACGGAGCGCTGTGCGGCGGCGGCCAGCGGCAGATCGGCCCAGAAGCGGCTGCCCTCGCCGGGCGTGCTGAGCATGCCCACGCCGCCCCCATCAGCACCGCCAGCTGCCGGCAGATGCTCAGCCCCAGGCCGGTGCCGCCGTAGCGGCGCGTCGTCGAGGCATCGGCCTGCGAGAACGGGTGGAACAAGCGCGGCTGCACCTCGGCAGCGATGCCGGGGCCGCTGTCGCACACCTCGATGCGGATGCGGCCGTCGATGCGGCGCGTGACGCGCAGCTCGATCCAGCCGCGCTCGGTGAACTTCAGTGCATTGCCGAGGTAGTTGGCGACGATCTGGCGCAGCCGCACCGGATCACCGCGCACCCACTGCGGCACGCCGCCGCCGAGCTCGAAGCGCAGCTCCAGGCCCTTGGCGCCGGCCAGCTCGCGATAGGCATCGCGCATCTGGCCGAGCAGCTGGTGCAGATCGAAGTCGACCTGCTCGAGGCTGAACTTGCCGGCTTCGATCTTCGACAGGTCGAGGATGTCCGAGATCAGCCCGGCCAGCGCCTGCGCGCTGTCGTCGATGTGCTCGAGGTACTCGCGCAGCCGGCCCGGCGGCAGCGCCGGATCCTGCGCCAGCCGCACCAGCCCGAGCAGGCCGTTGAGGGGCGTGCGCAGCTCGTGGCTGGTATTGGCCAGGAATTCGCTCTGGCGCGGCTGGCCGCTTCGGCCTGGTCGCGCGGCCTCGGCCAGCGCGGCCGCATCGCGCCTGCGCTGGGTGATGTCGTCGACGATCCAGATCGTGCCGCCGCTGCCCGGGTGGCGCGGGTCGATCGCGCGCGCCCGCAGGTGGGCCCAGAAGACGCTGCCGTCGCGCCGGGCCATCTCGAACTCGCCTTCGAAGGCGCCGCCGGATTGCAGCTCGGGGCCGGCCCGGCGACCGATCGCCTCGTAGGCCGCATCGCTCGGCCAGACCACGCGCCCGGCTCGCCGGCGATCTCGCCGGGCGCCCAGCCGAAGATCTCCTCGAAGCGCGGATTGGCGTGCTGGAAGCGGCGGTCGCGCGTGAACGCGATCCCGACGAAGGCGGTGTCGAGGATCGCGTCGAGCGGCGGAGCGGATTCGGTGACGAGCATGACGTTCGAGTGATCGCCGATTACAACGCGCCGCGGCGTGCACGCACAGACCGACGGCCGCACGCCGGCCGGTCGAACGTGAGCAAATGCCGGCCGGATACAGACCCACAGGCCTGCGCTAGCATCGCCGCTCCCTCGATACGCGCCATCGCCATGACCGACAGCCTGCAAGCCACCGTGCGCACCCGCGCCAATGTCTATTTCGACGGCAAGTGCGTCTCGCACAGCTTGGAGCTGGCCGACGGCAGCAAGAAGAGCGTCGGCGTGATCCTGCCCTCGTCGCTGCGCTTCAATACCGGCGCGCCGGAGCGCATGGAACTGATCGAAGGCGAATGCCGCGTGAAGCTGCCGGGCGGCGCCGACTGGGCCGTCTTCCGCGGCGGCCAGAGCTTCGACGTGCCGGGCAACGCGGCCTTCGACATCGAGGTGACGCAGACGCTGCACTACGTCTGCCACTTCCTCTGACGCGGTCGCGCTCGCGCCGGACAGCCCCGCGGCGGACAGGAAAGCCGCGCCGCGGCAGCATGCCGCGCCATGCGACGACTGACCGCCCTCCTCCTCGCCACCCTGGTCGCCGGCACCGCCGCGGCGCAGGCCCTCAAACCCGTCACGGTCGCCTCGGGGCTCGACTCGCCCTGGGCGCTGGCCTTCCTGCCCGACGGACGCATGCTCGTGACCGAGAAGCCCGGCACGATGCGCCTCATCGACACGGCGGGCCGTGTGGGCGCGCCGCTGGCCGGACTGCCGCCGGTGGACGCCACCGGCCAGTGCGGCCTGCTCGACGTCGTCGTCGACCCGGACTTCGCGAGCAACGGCCGGTGTGGTGGACCTTCGCCGAGCCGGGCGAAGGTGGCAACTCGACGGCGGTGGCCCGCGGCCGGCTCGACGGCGACCGGCTCGTCGACGTGCGCACGGTGTTCAGCCAGAAGCCGAAGGTGGCCAGCCGGCTGCACTGCGGCTCGCGCATCGTCTTCGGCCGCGACGGCACGCTGTGGGTGGGCCTGGGCGACCGCTACTCGCGCAAGGACGACGCGCAGGATCCGGCCAACCACCTTGGCAAGGTGGTGCGCATCGACCGCGAGGGCCGCGCGCCGGCCGACAACCCGAAGCTCGCCGCGGCCGAGGTGTGGAGCCTGGGCCACCGCAACATCCAGGGCGCCGCGGCGCACCCGGCCACCGGCGCGCTGTGGACGGTCGAGCACGGGCCGCAGGGCGGCGACGAGATCAACGCCCCAAGACGCGGCCTCAACCACGGCTGGCCGGTGGTGACCCGCGGCCGCAACTACGTGACCGGCACGCGCATCGGCGAAGACGGCCCCAAGCACGGTTTCGAGGAGCCGCTGAAGGTGTGGGTGCCGTCGATCGCGCCGAGCGGCATGGCCTTCCTCACCAGCGACCGCTACCCCCGCTGGCAGGGCAGCCTGTTCGTCGGCGCGCTGAAGGCGCAGACGCTGGTGCGGCTGACGCTCGATGGCGGCAAGGTGGTCGGCGAAGAGCGCCTGCTGGAAGACCTCGGCGAGCGCATCCGCGACGTGCGCCAGGGTCCTGACGGCTGGCTCTACCTCGTGACCGACGGCCGCGGCGGCAAGGTGCTGCGGCTGGAGCGCTGAAGGCTCAGTCGCCGCCGCATCCGCCACCGTCGCCGCCGCCATCCCCGCCTGCGTCGCCGCCGCAGGAGGAACCGCACGACGACCCACAGCCGAAGCCGGTGGCGCAGTGCGTGTCGCCGCGGTCGGCACCCAGCCGCTGGCAATCGGGCGCATAGCGATAGCCCCGGGAATTCCGAGCGCCGCGTCGAGCGCGAACAGCGTCGGCAGCCGCTGCGGCCGGCGCGGGTCGATGCCTTCGTCGCGGCAACTCCACAGCCGGGCGCGGCGCAGGCCCTGGAAGTTCTTGTCGGCGCGGTCGGGATCAGCAGCCAGCGCCTCCGCCGGCGTGTGGTGCAGCAGCCGGCCGAAGGCCTGGCGGCAGAAGGCCTCGTAGGCGCGGGTGTGCAGGATGAATTCGTGCCACATCGCATCGACCGCCTTCGACGGCATCGCGACGAAGCGGCCCTGCGCCATCGCACTGGCCAGGAAGAACTGCCGCAGGCCGCGCTCCACCTGCCGGACCTGCGCGGCATCGAGTTGCGGATAGGTCTCGCGCAGCTTGCCGTGCAGGTGCGGCGGCAGCGGGTGCCGGCGCACCACGCGGCGGGCGTTCGCCGTGCGCCAAGCGCGGTAGGCCACCACCAGCGCCGGGCCCACGAACGGCGCCGCCACCAGCAGCGGAAACAGGGCATTCATCTTCGTCATCGTCATCTCCTTTCTTCTTGTTGTCGTCTTCTTCTTGTTGTCGACGACTCTGAAGCGCTTCGATGACGGTTTCGTGACGCTGTGGTCAGACCACCACGGGCTCCGGCTCGAGGCGGATGCCGAAGCGGCCGTAGACGCTCTCCTGGATCGCGCGGGCCAGCGTCATCACCTCGGAGCCGATGGCGCCGCCGCGGTTGACCAGCACCAGCGCCTGCCGCTCGTAGACCGCCGCCCGGCCGACCGCCTTGCCCTTCCAGCCGCAGGCGTCGATCATCCAGCCCGCGGCCAGCTTCACCGTGCCGTCGGGCATCGGGTAGTGCACGATCTCCGGGTCGCGGCCGATGATGTCGCGGCACTGCTCGGGGTGACCACCGGGTTCTTGAAGAAGCTGCCGGCATTGCCGATCACCGCCGGGTCGGGCAGCTTGGCGCGGCGGATCTCGCAGACCCAGTCGAACACCTGCCGCGGCGAGGGGTTCGAGACACCGGCCTCGCGCATCTTGCGCTCGATGTCGAGGTAGCCGAGCACCGGCTGCCAGGGCCGCGGCAGGCGAAGGCGCACGCGGGTGATCAGCGTGCGGCCGGCCAGCGAGTGCTTGAAGACGCTGTCGCGGTAGCCGAAGTCGCAGATCTCGGGGCCGAGCGTGACGCTGCGACCGGTGACTGTGTCGACCGCATCGAGCGACTCGAAGCGATCCTTCAGCTCCAGCCCGTAGGCACCGATGTTCTGCACCGGCGCCGCACCCACGGTGCCCGGAATCAGCGCCATGTTCTCCAGCCCGGGCAGGCCCTGGGCCAGCGTCCATTCGACCAGCGCATGCCAGCTTTCGCCGGCGCCAGCCTCGACGATCCAGGCATCGGCACGCTCCTCCACGAGGCGCAGGCCCATGACCTCGACCTTCAGCACCAGCGCCGGCATGTCGCGCGTGAGGATGATGTTGCTGCCGCCGCCGAGGATGAACTTCGGCGCGAGGCCGAGTTCGGGGTGATCGACGACGCGGCGCACGTCGGCGTCGTTCTTGATCCGCACCAAGGATTGCGCAACCGCGGGCAATCCGAAGGTGTTGTACGGCTTCAGGCTGACGCCCGACTCGATCTGCATGGCAGAATTTTCCTCCATGCCAAGCTTCGACACCGTCATCGAGCCGAATCTGGTCGAGGTCCGCAACGCGGTCGACCAGTCCGCCAAGGAAATCGGCACCCGCTTCGACTTCAAGGGCACCTCGGCCGCCATCGAACTCGCCGACAAGTCCATCACCTTGTTCGGCGACTCCGATTTCCAGATCGGCCGTGTGGCCGACATCCTGCTGGCCAAGCTGACCAAGCGCAGCGTCGACATCCGCTTCGTCGACCGCAGCGCGAAGATCGAGAAGATCGGCGGCGACAAGGTCAAGCAGGTGGTGACGGTCAAGAGCGGCGTCGACAGCGACACCGCGAAGAAGATCCAGGGTGCCATCAAGCAGAGCAAGATGAAGGTGCAGGCGGCGATCCAGGGCGACACAGTGCGGGTCTCCGGCGCCAAGCGCGACGACCTGCAGCTGGCGATGCAGCTGATCCGCAAGACGGTGCCCGACGCGCCGGTGTCGTTCAACAACTTCCGGGATTGAGGTGACTCCCCCAGCGCCTTCGGCGCTCCCCCAGGGGGCGCCGCCGGCGGACCGGCGAAGCCGGCTCCGCGGCGGCTGCTCGCGCTGCTGCTGTGGCTGCCGGCGTTGGTGGCGGCGCAATCGGTCTCGATGAGCGGCAGCCTGGGCGACAAGGCCCTGCTGGTGATCGATGGCCAGCCGCGCACGGTGGCCGCCGGTGCCACGGTGGCGGGCGTGAAGGTGATCAAGGTCACCGGCAGCGAGACGGTGGTCGAGGTCGGCGGCAAGCGGCAGACGCTGGCGCTCGGCGGCGCGCAGGTCAACCTCGGCGGCGCGGCCAGCGCCGGCAGCGGCACGCAGATCGTGCTGGCCGCCGGGCCGGGCGGGCACTTCGTCGCCAATGGCAGCATCAACGGGAGCGCCGTGCGCTTCGTGGTCGATACCGGCGCCACCACCATCGCGATGGGCGAAGCGGATGCGAAACGCATCGGACTGGACTACACGCGCGGACAGCGCGGCGTCGTGCGCACGGCCAACGGCGACGTCCCAGCCTACCGCGTGTCGCTGCGCGAGGTGCGGATCGGCGACGTGACCGTCCATGGCGTCGATGCGACCGTGCTGCCGGCGCCGATGGAACCCATGCTGCTGGGCAACAGCTTTCTGTCGCGCTTTCAGATGCGCCGCGACGCCGACATGCTGGTGCTCGAAAAGCGCTACTGAGCCTGCCCCGAGGCGGCTGCGCCAACAAGAAGGCCACCACCGCCGCCACACCCAGTGCCGCGAGGCCGAGCAGCAGCTCGCGGTACCCCGGCAAGGCGAGCAGCAGCCAGGCGGTCAGCAGCGGCGCGGCGGCGCGCGACATCAGCGCGATCGCGCTCATCGCGCCGCTGATGCGGCCGACGTGCTCGCGGCCGAAGTACTCCGGCACCAAGTTGCCGCGCACGATGGTCACGAGCCCGTTGGCCAGGCCGAACAGCAGCGCGAAGAGGATCAGCGACGCCGTGCCCTCGGCCAGCGCGAAGATCGCGAGCGCCACCGGCATGCCCGCGAGCACGACCATGCCGAGCACGCGCACCGACACCCAGCGGCCGAAGAACAGGAAGGCGAAGCGCCCTGCCACCTGGGCCGGCCCGAACCACACCACCACGGCCAGCGCGGTGCTCTCCGGAGCCCCTTGGCGGCGAAGGCCGGCATGATGTGCGCCCACAGCGCCGCCACCGCGAAGGAGTACATCGTGAAGGTGGCGGTGAGCAGCCAGAACGAGCGCTCGCGCAGCGCCTCGTGCAGCGTGGCGTCGTCGGCGGCATCGTGCGGCCGCTTCGGCGCGTCGAGGCTGGGCGTGCCCTTCAGCGCCCACGCATGCAGCGGCGCCACGCCGACCAGCAGCAGCATGCCGATCGCCGCCAGCGCCCCGCGCCAGTCGAGCCAGGCCAGCAGCGCGGCGATGGCCGGGAACGACAGCGTGCTGGCGAAGCCGCCCACCAGCGTCAAGGTGGTGATGCCTTCTCGGTACTGCGCCGGGAAGCGCTTGGTCAGCACGTTGAAGGCCGGCTCGTACAGCGTCATCGCCATCGCGGCGCCGAGCAGCGCCCAGGCGGCGTAGAGCCAAGGCAGCGAAGCCGCCTGCGACCAGACCAGAAAGCCGATGCCGGCCAGCGCCGCGCCGAGCGTCATCACGGTGCGGCCGCGGCCATGGTCGATCGCCGCGCCGGCGGCATACGTCGTGGCGCCCCACACCGCCAGGCCGAGCGTGAAGGCGCCCATCATCTCCGGCTTGCTCCAGCCGAGCGCACGCTGCATCGGCAGCACGAAGGACGAGAAAGCGTAGTACAGCGCCGCCCAGCACAGCAGCTGGCCCAGCGCCAACGCGGCCACGGTGGCGCGGAAGCTCGGCGGGTTCACTGCAGGGAATTGTCGCCGCAGGGACAGGGACTTTCTGAACGGTCGTGCTAAAAAGTGCGCTGGCCCGCGGGGGGCCGCACGGAGACACACGCACATGGACCTGAATTTCACCCCGGAAGAACAGGCATTCCGGGAAGAGATCCGCGCCTGGGTGGCCGAAAACCTGCCCAAGGACATCAGCCACAAGGTGCACAACGCCCTTCATCTGACGAAGGACGACATGCAGCGCTGGGCGAAGATCCTCGGCAAGAAGGGCTGGCACGGCTGGGCACGGCCGAAGCAGTTCGGCGGGCCCGGCTGGAACGTGATCCAGCGCCACCTCTTCGAGGAGGAATGCGCGCTGGCCGGCGCGCCGCGCGTCGTGCCCTTCGGCCCGGTGATGGTGGCGCCGGTGATCATGGCCTTCGGCTCGCCCGAGCAGCAGAAGCGCCACCTGCCCGGCATCATGAGCGGCGAGGTGTGGTGGAGCCAGGGCTACAGCGAGCCCGGCTCGGGCAGCGACCTCGCCTCGCTGAAATGCCGCGCCGAGCGCAAGGGCGACTACTACATCGTCAACGGCCAGAAGACCTGGACCACGCTCGGCCAGTACGGCGACTGGATCTTCTGCCCGGTGCGCACCGACACCTCGGGCAAGCCGCAGACGGGCATCAGTTTCCTGCTCATCGACATGAAGAGCCCGGGCGTGAGCGTGCGGCCGATCATCATGCTCGACGGCGGCCACGAGGTGAACGAGGTCTGGTTCGACAACGTCGAGGTGCCGGTGGACAACCTCGTCGGCGAGGAGAACAAGGGCTGGACCTACGCCAAGCACCTGCTCGCCCACGAGCGCACCAACATCGCCGACGTCAACCGCGCGAAGCGCGAGCTCGAGCGGCTCAAGCGCATCGCGAAGGCCGAAGGCGTGTACGAGGACACCCGCTTCCGCGACGAGATCGCCAAGCTCGAGGTCGACATCGTCGCGCTCGAGATGATGGTGCTGCGCGTGCTGTCGGCCGAGAAGAGCGGCAAGCAGTCGCTCGACGTGGCCGGCCTCCTGAAGATCCGCGGCAGCGAGATCCAGCAGCGCTACACCGAGCTGATGATGCTGGCCGCCGGCCCCTACAGCGTGCCCTTCGTGAAGGAAGCGATGGAAGCCGGCTGGCAGGGCGATTACGTCGGTGCCGCGCACTGCGCGCCGCTGGCCGCCACCTACTTCAACTACCGCAAGACGACGATCTACGGCGGATCCAACGAGGTCCAGCGCAACATCGTCTCGGCCACGGTCCTGGGGAGCTGAACATGGATTTCGATTTTTCCGAGGACCAGGAATCGCTGCGCGACGCGGTGCGCCGCTGGGTCGACAAGGGCTTCGGCTTCGAGCGCCGCCACGGCATCGCCAAGGCCGGCGGCGCCACGCGCGCGGTCTACGGCGAGCTGGCCGATCTGGGCCTGACCGGCTGGCGATTCCCGAGGCGCATGGCGGCATGGGCTTCGGCCCGATCGAGGCGATGGTGGTCAACGAGGAACTGGGCCGCGGCACGGTCAATGCGCCCTATGCCCACGGCGCGATCGTCGCGCCGACGCTGCTTCTCGGCCGCGCCCGCCGACGTGCAGGCGCAGTGGCTGCCGAAGATCGCCGATGCGTCGGCGCTGGTCGTGCTGGCCCACCAGGAGCGGGCCGCGCGCTACCGTCTCAACGACGTGCGCACCCGGGCCACGAAGGCCGGCGAGGCCTGGACGCTCAGCGGCGCCAAGAGCGTCGTGCCCGCCGGTGACGAAGCCGATGCCTTCATCGTGCCGGCACGCACCGCGGGTGCGGAAGACGATGCCTCGGGCATCGCGCTCTTCCTCGTGACCAAGGGCGCTGCCAGCCGGCCGTGCGCGGCTACCCGACGCAGGACGGCGCGCGCGCCGCCGAGCTGACGCTGTCAAACACGCCCGCCGCGCTGATCGCGCTCGATGCACTTCCGGTGCTCGAGCAGGCGGTCGACGCTGGCATCGCGGCGATCTGTGCCGAGGCCGTCGGCGTGATGGACCGCCTGACCGCGATCACCGCCGAGTACATGAACACGCGCAAGCAGTTCGGCGTGGCGATCTCGAGCTTCCAGGCGCTGCGCCACCGCATCGCCGACGTGAAGATGCAGCTGGAGCTGGGTCGCTCGATGAGCTACTACGCGAGCCTGAAGCTCGGCGAGGCGCCGGCCGTGCGCCGCCGCGCGATCGCGCAGGCCAAGTACCAGCTCGGCCAGTCGATGCGCTTCGTCGGCCAGCAGTGCATCCAGCTGCACGGCGGCATCGGCGTCACCGACGAGTACATCGCCAGCCACTATTTCAAGCGCCTGACCGTGCTGGAGATGAGCTTCGGCGATTCGCTGCACCACCTGGGCGAAGTCTCGGCGCGCATGCAGGACACCGCCGGCGTGTTTGCCTGAATCGACATGACGCAACTGCCGGCTAGGATGCCGGCATGAATGCGCCCGCGGCCGATTCGATCGTCGACGTGGCCGGCCTCTCGGTCGGCCACTTCACCGATGCGCGCCGGCCCACCGGCTGCACCGTGGTGCTGACGCCCGAAGGAGCCACCTGTGGCGTCGACGTGCGCGGCGCCGCGCCCGGCACACGCGAGACCGAACTGCTTTCGCCGCTGAACACCGTCGAGCAGGTGCATGCCGTGCTGCTGGCCGGCGGCAGTGCCTTCGGGCTCGATGCGGCCGGCGGCGTGATGCGCTGGCTGGAAGAGCGCGGCATCGGCGTGAAGGTCGGACCGGCACGCGTGCCCATCGTCCCGGCGGCGATCCTCTTCGATCTGTGGGTGGGTGACGCGCGCATCCGCCCCGATGCGCAAGCGGGGTACGCAGCCTGTGAAGCCGCGAGCCGGGCGATGCCGGCTCAGGGCAACGTGGGCGCCGGCGCCGGCGCCAGCCTCGGCAAGCTGTTCGGCATCGGTCGTGCGATGCGCGGCGGCATCGGCAGCGCATCGGTCACGGTGGCCGGCATCACGGTCGGTGCGCTGGTGGCGGTCAATGCGCTGGGCGACGTGATCGACCCCGCCAGCGGCCGCCCGGTGGCCGGCGCGCGCACTGCCGACGGCACCCGATTGCTCGGCACGATGGATGCCCTGCTGCGCGGCGAGCTGCCCGCGCCCTTCCAGCCCAGCCAGGCGACGACGATCGGTGTGATCGCCACCGACGCACGCCTGACCAAGGCGCAGGCCAGCAAGGTGGCGCAGATGGCGCACGACGGCCTGGCGCGCTCGATCAACCCGGTGCACACGATGGGCGATGGCGACACCCTCTTCGCGCTGGCCACCGGTGCCAGCGGGCGCGAAGCCAACGTCACGTTGCTGGGTGCACTCGCGGCCGAAGTCACCGCCCGTGCGGTGCTGCGTGCAGTGCGCGCCGCCCGCAGTCTCGACCAACCCGGCCTGCCCCTTCTTCCTTCCGTCTCGGACCTCGCATGACACTCACCGCCCTCACCCGCCGCGGCGCCCTGCTGCTCTCGCTCGCCGCGCTGGCCGGCTGCGCGATCAAGCCGTCAGCGCCGTCCGATGCGGCATCGGCCCGTCCGCCGATCGTCTTCGTGCATGGCAACGGCGACACCGCCGCGCTGTGGACGACGACGATCTGGCGCTTCGAGAGCAACGGCTGGCCGAAGGACCGCCTGCACGCCATCGACATGCCCTACCCGCTGGCGCGCGATGCCGACGACAAGGCGCAGCCCGGGCGCAGTTCCACCGAAGACGCGCGCGCCTTCCTCGCCGCCGAGGTCGATGCGGTGCTCAAGCGCACCGGCGCGAAGCAGGTGGTGTTGATCGGCAACTCGCGCGGCGGGCTGGTGATGCGCCACTACATCGCCAGCGGCGGCGCGGCGAAGGTCTCGCACGCCATCCTCGGCGGCACGCCGAATCACGGCGTTTGGTCCAACCCGACGTTCCGGCCGACCAACGAATTCAACGGCGCGAGCCCGTTCCTCACGCGCCTGAACAACCAGGGCGGCCCCGGCGTCGAGATCACGCCGGGCCCGAAGTGGATGACCATCCGCTCGGATGCCAACGACAAGTTCGCCCAGCCCGACGGCGTGTGGATCGGCGCCAGGGCACGCCGACCAACGTCACGGCCGCCGGCCCGGAGCTCAAGGGCGCCGAGAACGTGGTGATCGCCGGCATCGACCACCGCGAGACCTCGTACAGCCCGCAGGCCTTCGCGGCGATGTGGCGCTTCCTGACCGGCCGCGAGCCGGCAGAGGTCAAGGTGCAACCCGAAGCCCGCGTGGTGCTCGACGGCAAGGTCAATGGCCTGGGCATCGACAACAAGCCCGGCACCGGCGACTTCGCCAACAACCTGCCGCTGGCCGGCGCCACCGTCGAGGTCTATGCCACCGATGCGAGCACCGGCGCGCGGCTCGGGCCGGCGCTGCACCGCAAGACGGTCGGCGCCGACGGCCGCTGGGGCCCGCTGGTCACCACCAGCAAGACGGCGCTGGAGTTCGTGGTCAGCGCCGAAGGCTTCGCGGTCACGCACGTCTACCGATCGCCGTTCGCCCGCTCGTCGGACATCGTTCACCTGCGCGCCGAGCGCATCGCTGTGGCCGACCGCGATGCGCCCGCCGTGGTGACCCTGACGCGGCCGCGCGGCTACTTCGGCATCCCGCGCGACGAGATCGAGCTCGACGGCAAGAGCCCGCCGGCCGGCATTCCGAGTGGCGTGGCCGGCGTGTCGGTGGCCAAGGCACGGCTGGCGGACGCCAGCGAGCGGCCGGTGGCCGGCCGCTTCAACGGCGAGCGCATCGTCGGCCGAAGCTGGCCGACGGCGGGCAACCACGTCGTGCTGCTGGAACTGACCGACTGAACGTGTGCCGCGGTCAGCGGCGGCGTGGCTCGATCGGCTCGAGGGCCCAGTCAGGCGCCATGATCTCGGTGTCCTGCATGGCCCGCTCGCGGGCACTGCGCGTGGCCTCCAGCTTGCGCGCCACCAGCTGCGCGCAGTGGCGCAGCGTGGTGAGATCGCGCAGTTGCAGCGCCTCGTTCGGCGAGGCGCTGAAGCAGCACAGCGTGCCGTAGGTCTCGCCGCTGTTCAGCACGATCGGCGTGCTCAGGTGCGCACCGATGCGCAATGGCGTCTTCGGCAGGCTGGCCGCGTCGGGCAGGCGGGCCACATCGGGCACCAGCTCCGGCAAGCGCCCGTCGACGACACGCTGGCAGTAGGTTTCCTCCAGCGGCGAGGACTCCCCGGCCGCAGCGGCGCGCTGCCTTCGGCATCGACGAAGCGGAAGACGCGCCGCCCGTCGACGAACTCGGACACGAACACCACGTCCAGGCCCATCGACTGCCGCAGCATGCGCAGCACCTGGGACACCGAGTCATCGAGCAAGGCATCGCTCGACTCGGCCGTGGCCACCAGCAGATCGGAAATCACCACCTCCAGTTCGCGGCTGCCGAATCGATGTTCGAAAAGGTTCACGCTGCACACCGGGCAAAATCATTCCATGACGACGCTCGCCAAGATCCTCTTCAGCCAGGGCTTCGGCACCCGCCGCGAATGCGAGGGCTTTGATCGCTGCCGGCTTCGTGAGCCTGGGCGGCGGGTCTGCGACAACCCGTGGCAGGAGGTGGAGGCCACCGAGGGCCTGGAATTCGGCGTGCAGGGACAGCGCTGGCCGTACCGCGAGAAGGCTCTGGTGGTGATGCTGCACAAGCCGGCGGGCTACGAATGCTCGCAGAAGCCCAAGCACCACCCCAGCGTGATGAGCCTGCTGCCCTCGCCGCTGCGCGTGCGCGGCGTGCAGCCCGTGGGCCGGCTCGACGAGGACACCACGGGGCTGCTGCTGCTCACCGACGACGGCGCACTGATCCACCGCCTGACCTCGCCCAAGCACCATGTGCCCAAGGTCTACGAGGTGCGCTGCAAGCACGAGGTGGATGCGGCGCAGGTGGCGGCGCTGCTAGCCGGCGTGGTGCTCGACGACGACCCCGTGCCGGTGCGCGCCGCGGCCTGCGAGGCGGTGGACACGCACGGGCTGCGGCTCACGCTCACGGAAGGCAAGTACCACCAGGTCAAGCGCATGGTGGCGGCGGCCGGCAACCGCGTCGAGTCGTTGCACCGCAGCGCCTTCGGCGAGCTGCGCCTGCCCGACGACGGCACCGGGCCAGTGGTGCTGGCTGCCGGATTCGTTCACCGCAAGGCCAGCCCAGGCTCGCCTCGGGGCGCCGCAGGGTCCGGGACGCCGGGCGCGAGCTGACGGTCACGGCGGGCCAGCCCACCGCACCATGAAGAAGAAACGGGGCGCCTCGTGCGCCCGTCTTCGCCCTGCCGTACGTCGCGGATCAGTGCTGCTGCCAGTCGTTCGTGACGCTTCTGGCTGCAGCCACCGGGCGAACCGGCGTGCGTGGGACCGCGGCCGCTTCGTGCGACAGCGTGAACACGCTGACCGCCTGCGCCAGCCGTGCCGCCCGGTCGCTGAGGGTGGTCGCGGCGGCCGCGCTCTCCTCGACCAGCGCCGCGTTCTGCTGCGTGGTCTTGTCCATCTCGGAGATGGCGGTATTCACCTGGCCGATGCCGGCGCTCTGCTCGCCGGCGGCGGCGCTGATCTCGCTGATGAGGTCGGTCACGCGCCGCACCGGGTGCACGATCTCGCCCATCGCCGTGCCTGCCTCGTTGACGAGCCGGCTGCCGCCGTCCACGGCTTCGACCGAAGCGGCGATCATGCCCTTGATCTCGCGCGCCGCGTCGGCGCTGCGCTGGGCCAGCGTGCGAACCTCGCCGGCCACGACAGCGAACCCGCGGCCTTGTTCGCCGGCACGCGCCGCTTCCACCGCAGCGTTCAGCGCGAGGATGTTGGTCTGGAACGCAATGCCGTCGATCACGCCGATGATCTCGGCCACCTTCTTGCTCGAGGCACTGATCGAGTCCATCGTGGCGACCACTTGGCCGACCACGTTGCCGCCCTTGGCCGCCGCGTCGCTGGCGCTGGCGGCGAGCTGGCTGGCCGGCGCGCGTTCTCGGCGCTCTGCCGCACCGTGCTGGTCAGTTCTTCCATCGACGCCGCGGTCTGCTGCAGGTTCGACGACTGCTGCTCGGTCCGGGAACTCAGGTCCTGGTTGCCGCTGGCGATCTGGCTGCTGGCGGTCGACACGCTGTCGACGCCGGCGCGGATCGTGCCGACCACGTCGCGCAGGCTGGCCGTCATTCGCTGCATCGCGAACATCAGGCTGGTGGTATCGCCGGGCTTGACGGCAACGTGCGTGTCCAGGCGCCCTTCGGCAATGCGGTTGGCCACCTCCGCCGCGGCAGCAGGTTCGCCGCCGAGCTGACCGAGCACCGAGCGGCTGAGCAACAGGCCGAGGCCGCCGGCGACCAGGATCGCCAGAGCCAGGCCGCCGAGCAGCACGGCGGTGCGCGTGGCGCGGGTGTCCTCGGCCTGCGCCGCGCGCACGACCAGCAGCGCACCCTCGGCGTCCATGAACTCCTTGTGCGTGGCGCGGAATCCGTCCATCGCGGCCTTGTCGCGGCCCTTGGTGAACTCGGCGACGAGCTGCTCCATGCTGCCGCTGCCGCTCTTGATGTCGCGCCGCAGCTTGATGAAATGCGCGGCGACTGCTTCGAACTCGTCGTGCCGCGACTTCATCTGGTCCAGGCGCTTCTGCTGCTCGGGATTGTCGGCCGTCAGCGTCTTGAGCTCGGCCCAGGTCTTGTCGAAACTCGCCATGCCCGCCTTCCAGGGGTCGAGAAAGGCCTCGTCGCCGGCCACCAGGAAGCCGCGCGCGCCGGTTTCCATGTTCACCATCGACAGCACCGCGTCCTCGCCCAGCGAGAGCACCTTGTGCGTGTGGTTGTTCCAGCGCTCGGCCTCGGCCAAGGCTGCGGTTGCCGGCCATGACCACGACGACCACCAGCACGAAGATGCCGATGATCGAAGCGAAGACGATGCCCAGCCGGCGGCCGAGCGTGAGACGGTTGAAGGCTTGCATGGTGGGTACTTCGAGTAGTGACCGGCGGCCGGTCAGGCGTCGAGCAGGCCGAGGTCGGCTCCGCTCATGAGGGTTTCGATGTCGGTGACGATCAGCAGGCGTTCGGCCTCGCCCTGCTGCAGCGTCGCCACGCCGAGGATGTGTTCGCACGGCACCGAGGCGTTGAATGCCGGCGCCGGCTTGATGCTGTCGGGCGGCAGTTCGAGCACGTCGGACACCGCATCGACAACGGCGCCGACCACCTTGTCGCGAACGTTGAGCACCACGACCACCGTGCTGCCGTCGTAGCCGGCGCCGGCCGGCCGAAGCGCAGCCGCAGGTCGACGATCGGCACGATCACGCCACGCAGGTTGACCACGCCCCTGATGAACGAGGGCGCACCGGCGATGCGCGTCGGCGGCTCGAAGGAGCGGATCTCCTGCACGCGCAGGATGTCGATGCCGTACTCCTCCTCGCCGAGACGGAAGATCAGGCACTCGCGCGGCAGCGCCCGAGCGCGCTCGGCGGCGCGCGACGCGAGGGGCATGGATGAGCCCGGCAACGGTTCGGGCAGTTCGGGGGCCTCGCAGGTGGGGCCGGCAACCTGGCTTCGGCAACGCTCAGCGACATTCTTGCGGCGATGACAGCATGTGACGCTTGCTTATCGGCGCGCTTCACTGACTTCTT
This sequence comes from Piscinibacter aquaticus, assembly GCA_007994965.1. Taxonomy (GTDB): domain Bacteria; phylum Pseudomonadota; class Gammaproteobacteria; order Burkholderiales; family Burkholderiaceae_C; genus Piscinibacter; species Piscinibacter aquaticus. The sequence continues at coordinate 2,358,031 of VOPW01000001.1, forward strand.
GATCGCGAAGCGCGTGAATTGCACCGCACATCCCGCGCCTCGACTTCGGGCTCCCGCGGCCCAGAAAGGCCGCTCACCCGGGGCACGGATAATCCCCGCATGCGTGTCTTCCGCGGCTTCCACCATCCCGGCATCGCCCCCGCCTGTGCACTGACCATCGGCAACTTCGACGGCGTGCACCGCGGCCACCGAACCATGCTGGCGCTGCTGCGCAGCGAGGCCCAGCACCGCGGCCTGCCCTCCTGCGTGATGACCTTCGAGCCGCACCCGCGCGACTATTTCGCCACGGTGACGGGCAAGCCCGAGCTGGCGCCGGCACGCATCGCGACGCTGCGCGACAAGCTCGCGGAGCTGGAGCGCTGCGGCATCGATCAGGTCGTGGTGCTGCGCTTCGATGCGCGCTTCGCCGCGCAATCGCCGCAGGCCTTCGTCGACGACGTGCTCGTCAAGGGCCTGGGCGCGAAGTACGTGCTGGTCGGTGACGACTTCCGCTTCGGCGCGAAGCGCGCCGGCGACTACGCGATGCTCGATGCGGCCGGCCGGGCGGCCGGCTTCGACGTGGCGCGCATGATGAGCTACGAGGTGCATGGCGAGCGGGTGTCGAGCTCGGCCGTGCGCGAAGCGCTGGCCGCCGGCGACATGGAGCGCGCCGCCACGCTGCTCGGCCGGCCCTACAGCCTCTCGGGCCACGTGGTGCATGGCCGCAAGCTGGGGCGACAGCTGGGCCAGAGCGTCGATGGTCGCGCCGACGGCTTCCGCACCCTGAACCTGCGCTTCTCGCACCCCAAGCCCGCTGCGCTGGGCATCTTCGCCGTGCGCACCCATGGCCTCGCCGACACGCCGCTCGACGGCGTCGCCAGCCTCGGCCGCCGGCCCACGGTGGACGACAGCGGCCGCGTGCTGCTCGAGGTGCACTGCCTGGACTGGCCGGCCGCCCTGGGGCGCGAAGGGGGCTACGGTAAAATCGTGCGCGTGGAACTGCTGCACAAACTGCGCGACGAAGCCCGCTACGACACGCTGGAGGCGTTGACCGCCGCCATCGGCCAGGACGTCGACGACGCGCGGGCCTTCCTCGCCGCGCACGCGGCGCAGCGTCGCCAGACCACGCGCGACCGAATTTAGCGATCGCCAGCCACCGCGATCGCCGGCGCCACCGCGCGCCGCCCTCCCACCTTCCGGCGCGCCGCCCGCGGCGCTCGAGGCTGCCATGACCGATACCGCTTCCGTCGCCCCCGTCGACTACCGCGCGACGCTGAACCTGCCCGACACGCCCTTCCCGATGCGCGGCGATCTCGCCAAGCGCGAGCCCGCCTGGGTCAAGGAGTGGGACGAACAAGGCATCTACAAGAAGCTGCGCGATGCGCGCCACGGCGCGCCCCTCTTCGTGCTGCACGACGGCCCGCCCTATGCCAACGGCGCGATCCACATGGGCCACGCCGTCAACAAGGTGCTCAAGGACATGATCGTCAAGGCGCGCCAGCTCAAGGGCTTCGACGCGCAGTACGTTCCCGGCTGGGACTGCCACGGCCTGCCGATCGAGAACGCGATCGAGAAGAAGCACGGCCGCAACCTCAGCCGCGACGACATGCAGGCGAAGAGCCGCGCCTACGCCACCGAGCAGATCGCGCTGCAGATGGCCGACTTCAAGCGCCTGGGCGTGCTCGGTGACTGGGCCGACCGCTACGCGACCATGGACCCGGCCAACGAGGCCGGCGAGATCCGCGCCTTCAAGCGCGTGATCGAGCGCGGCTTCGTCTATCGCGGCCTCAAGCCCGTCTACTGGTGCTTCGACTGCGGCTCGTCGCTCGCCGAATTCGAGATCGAGTACGCCGACAAGAAGAGCCAGACGCTGGATGTCGGCTTCCTGTGTGCCGAGCCCGACCGCCGGCCAGCGCCTTCGGCCTGACGAAGCTGGCCAAGGATGCCTTCGCGGTGATTTGGACCACCACCGCGTGGACGATCCCCGCCAACCGGGCGCTGAACCTCAATCCGTCGCTCGAGTATTCGCTGGTCGACACCGAGCGCGGCCTGCTCGTGCTGGCCGCCTCGCTGGTCGAGAAGTGCATGGTGCGCTTCGGGCTGACCGGCAGTGCTCGCCACCGTGACCGGCGAGAAGCTTGGCGGCATCCACTTCCGCCACCCGCTCGCGCACGTGGATGCCGGCTACGACCGCCTCAGCCCGGTTTACCTCGCCGACTACGCCACCGCCGAAGACGGCACCGGCATCGTGCACAGCTCGCCGGCCTACGGCCTGGACGACTTCAACTCCTGCGTGCAGCACGGGATGAAGTACGACGACATCCTCAACCCGGTGCAGGGCAACGGCAGCTATGCGGCCGACTTCCCGCTGTTCGGCGGACAGAACATCTGGAAGGTGGTGCCGGTGATCATCGACGCGCTGAAGAGCGCCGGGCGGCTGTTCGCCACCGAGACGATCACGCACAGCTATCCGCACTGCTGGCGCCACAAGAGCCCGGTGATCTACCGCGCCGCGGCGCAGTGGTTCATCCGCATGGATGCGGGCGAAGGCGTGTTCACCAAGGACAAGGCGCCGCGCACGCTGCGCCAGCTGGCGCTGGACGCGATCGACCAGACCGGCTTCTTCCCGGAGAACGGCCGCGCCCGGCTGCGCGACATGATCGCCAACCGGCCCGACTGGTGCATCTCGCGCCAGCGCAGCTGGGGCGTGCCGCTGCCCTTCTTCCTGCACAAGGACACGGGTGAGCTGCACCCGCGCACGATGGAGATCATCGACCAGGCCGCCGACATCGTCGAGAAGGGCGGCATCGAGGCCTGGAGCCGTGCGACGGCCGAAGAGATCCTCGGCGCCGAGGACGCGCGGCACTACACCAAGAGCAGCGACATCCTCGAGGTGTGGTTCGACTCCGGCTCGACCTTCTGGCACGTGCTGCGCGGCCAGCACCCGGAAGGGTTCCACTCGCAAGGCCCCGAGGCCGACCTCTACCTCGAAGGCCATGACCAGCACCGCGGCTGGTTCCACAGCTCGCTGCTGCTGGCCTGCGCCCTCTTCGACCGCGCGCCCTATCGCGGCCTGCTGACCCACGGCTTCACGGTGGACAGCCAGGGCCGCAAGATGAGCAAGAGCCTGGGCAACGGCATCGAGCCGCAGAAGGTGAGCTCGTCGCTCGGCGCCGAGATCATCCGCCTGTGGGTGGCGGCCTCCGACTATTCGGGCGACATCGCCGGCGACGACAAGATCCTCGCCCGCGTGGTCGATGCCTACAGGCGCATCCGCAACACGCTTCGCTTCCTGCTGGCCAATACCAGCGACTTCGATCCCGCGACGCACGCCGTGAACGCGGATCAGCTGTTCGAGATCGACCGCTGGGCGCTGTCGCGCGCGGCGCAGTTCCAGGCCGAGGTGCTCGCGCACTACGAGGTCTACGAGTTCCACCCGGTGGTGGCCAAGCTGCAGGTCTTCTGCTCGGAAGATCTCGGCGCCTTCTACCTCGACGTGCTGAAGGATCGCCTCTACACCACCGCGCCGGGCTCGCTGGCACGCCGCTCGGCGCAGACCGCGCTGTGGCAGATCACCCATGCGATGCTGCGCTGGATGGCGCCCTTCCTCAGCTTCACCGCCGAGGAAGCGTGGAAGGTGTTCGCGCCGGAGGCTTCGGCCTCGATCTTCACCGAGACCTACTGGAAGTTCGATCAACCCGACGAGGCGCTGCTGGCCAAGTGGGCGCGCATCCGCGAGATCCGCGACCGGCCAACAAGGAGATCGAGGCGGTGCGCACCGAGGGCAAGGTGGGCTCGTCGCTGCAGGCCAACCTGACGATCGCTGCGCCGGCCGCCGACCATGCGCTGCTCGCGTCGCTGGGCGATGACCTGCGCTTCGTCACGATCACCTCGGTGGTGTCACTCGCACTCGCCGACGAACTCGCGGTGCAGGTCACGCCCTCGGGCGCCACCAAGTGCGAGCGCTGCTGGCACTGGCGCGACGACGTCGGCCACGATCCGGCGCATCCGACGATCTGCGGCCGCTGCACCAGCAACCTGCACGGCGCGGGTGAAGCGCGCAAGGTGGCCTGACGATGTCGTCGAAATCCTCGGGCTCCTCGCTGCTGCCCTGGCTCGGCATCGCGCTGGCGATCATCCTGCTCGACCAGTTCACCAAGACGCTGATCCTCGGCTACTTCCAGCTCGGCGACAGCCGCACCGTCACCTCGTTCTTCAACGTCGTGCGCGTGCACAACACCGGCGCGGCCTTCTCGTTCCTCGCCGGCGCGTCGGGCTGGCAGCGCTGGTTCTTCATCGGGCTGGGCTTCGTCGCCGCGGTGTTCATCGTCTGGATGCTGCGCAGCCATGGCGGCCAGCGCATGTTCTCCTGGGCGCTGTCGCTGATCCTCGGCGGCGCACTGGGCAACGTGCTCGACCGCATGCTGCATGGCTACGTGGTCGACTTCATCCAGGTGCACTACGGCGGCTGGTATTTCCCGTCGTTCAACATCGCCGACAGCGCCATCACCATCGGCGCGGCCTTGCTGATCCTTGACGAAATCCTGCGCGTGCGGCGCAGCTAGCGAGGTACGCTTCGCGCCATGCTGATCGAGACCCTCGGCGCGGCGCGCGACCTGGGCCGGCTCAACGAGATCGCCGGCGTCTTCATCCGCCATGGCTTCGGCGATGCGGTGCGCCGGCTCGGGCTGGCCGATGCGCTCGAGAAGGCCGGCCACGTGCTGCACAGGGACCACGCCGCCGACTGGCCCGGCTCGATCCACCCGTGCAGGTCCGCCCGGCGATGGAGGAACTCGGCCCCACCTTCGTCAAGCTCGGCCAGATCCTCGCCGGCCGTGCCGATCTCTTCGGCCCCGACTGGATCGCCGAGTTCTCGCGCCTGCACAGCCGGTACCGGCCGTGCCGCTGGACGATCTTCGAACCCAGCTGCGTGAAGACCTGGGCGACGAGCCCGAGGCGATCTTCGAGCGCTTCGATGCCGAGCCTCTGGCCGCGGCATCGATCGCGCAGGTGCACCGCGCGAAGCTGAAGAGCGGCGAAGAGGTGGTGGTGAAGATCCGCCGCCCGGGGATCCGCGAGATCGTCGAGGCCGACCTGCGCCTGCTCGACCGCCTCGCCGCGATGGCCGAGAGCGAGCTGCCGGCGCTGCAGCCCTACCGGCCGCGGCAGCTGGTGCGCGAACTCGCGCTCGCTGCAGCGCGAGATGGACCTCGCCGCCGAGTGCCACAACGCCGAGCGCATCGCCACCAACATGGCGGTCTTCCCGCACGTGCTGATCCCACAGGTGCACTGGGCGCACACCAGCGAGCGCGTCAACGTGCAGGCCTTCGTCGACGGGATACCGGGCAGCGATCTCGAGCGCGTCAGCGCCGAGGGGCTCGATCGCCCGCTGCTCGCCCGCCGCGGCGCGCAGGCGGTGCTGAAGATGATCGTGGAAGACGGCTTCTTCCATGCCGACCCGCACCCCGGCAACGTCTTCTACCTGGGCGGCAACCGCCCGGCCTTCATCGATTTCGGCATGGTGGGCCGGCTCACCGCGCGGCGCCGCGAGGAGCTGCTGTCGCTGCTGCTCGGCCTGGTGCAGCGCGAGCCGCAGGCGGTGGCCGACGTGCTGCTCGACTGGGCCGGCGACGGCCACGGCGCCAACCTCGATCAGCTCGAAGGCGAGATCGAGGCCTTCGTCGACCAGTACCACGGCACGCCGCTGGCCGACCTGCACCTCGGCCAGATGCTCGCCGACGTGACGACCATCCTGCGCGAGCACCGCCTCGCCCTGCCCTCCGATCTGGCGCTGCTGATCAAGGCCTTCATCTCCCTCGAAGGCATGGGGCGCGGCCTCGACCCGGGCTTCCACATGGCCACCGAGGCACTGCCGATGCTGCGCCAGTGCTGCGCGCGCGCTACAAGCCGCGGGCGATCGGCCAGCGCGCGTGGAACACGCTGCGCGGCGCGCTGGCGATGGCGGAGCGGCTGCCGCACGACGTGTCGCGCGCGCTGCGCAACCTGCGCCGCGGGCGCATGCAGCTGCACATCGATCTCGCACACCTCAAGCGCGTCGGCGACCAGCTCGACCGCGCCGCGAACCGCCTCGCGCTGGCGCTGGTGATCTCGGCGCTGATCATCGGCTCGTCGATCGTGATGACGGTGCCGGGCGGGCCCACGCTGTTCGGCCTGCCCGCCTTCGGCTTCCTCGGCTTCTGCGGCGCGGCGCTCGGCGGCGTGTGGCTGGTGCGCTCGATCTGGCGCAGCACGCATCGCCGCGGCGACGACGAGTGATCGCCGCCTGAGCATCGTCCGGGCGGCGCCCGACCTAGGGCGCGCCCGCTTGTGCGCGCCGCGGCGGCGCGGCTCAATTCGTGGCATGGAAGAGAGCACCGCGCCGAGCGCCACCGAGTCCATCCTCGACCTGCCGCTGCGAACGCTGCGCGCCGACGACCCGCTGCGCTGGCTGGGCCGCGGCTGGGCCGACTTCGTGCGCGCGCCGGGCATCGGCCTGTTCTACGGCGGCTGCTTTGCGGTGATGGGCTGGGTGCTGCTGTGGACCTACCGCGCCGCGCCCGCCTGGGTGCTGGCGCTGTCGGCGGGCTTCCTGCTGATGGGACCGTTCCTCTGTCTGGGCCTGTACGACGCCAGCCGCAAGCTCGAGCGCGGCGAGAAGCCCGACCTCGGCGATTCGCTGCTCGCCGGCAGTCGCGCGCCGGCACGATGGCGATCTTCGGCGGCGTTCTGCTGATCCTCGAGATGATCTGGGGCCGCGCCTCGCTGATCGTCTTCGCGGTCAGCTTCGACGGCATGCCCGACTTCAAGGGTTCGCTGCTCGCGCTGCTCGACCCCGAGAACCTCGGCTTCATCGCCGCCTACCTCGGCGTCGGCGCGGTCTTCGCCGGGCTGATCTTCGCCATCAGCGTGGTCTCGATCCCGATGATCCTCGATCGCTCGGTGGATGCCGTCAGCGCCGGGCTGACCAGCCTGCGGCTGTGCCTCACCCAGCCCTGGGTGATGCTGATCTGGGGCGCCCTGATCACGCTGCTCGTCGTGCTGGCGATGCTGCCGGGCTTCCTCGGCCTGCTCATCGCCGGGCCCGTGCTCGGCCATGCGTCGTGGCATGCCTACCGCGGCGCGGTGGGCGGGCCGGTGGGCGAGTAACACCGCTCGTCATCGGCGTCACGCCTCCGTAGAATACGTGTTGTTACAAACACGACGGAGACGACCATGAACGACCAGATGCCCGTGCGTGCCTACAAGGAGTCGCGCATCGAGGATGAACCCATCCTCGGCCCGGTGCTCGCGCTGCCCGACGGCCGCATCCAGCCGCTGACCTGGCTGGAGCGCCTGCTGGTCAGGCTGCACCTGACCGATGCGAAGGCGCTGGAGGCGCGCTACTGGAAGCCTGCCAGCGCGTGAATGACAGCCCCTCGGCCGGCGATGGTGTCGGCCGGTCCCCGAGGGGATGCGGGCCGGCTTGGGAGCGGCTCGGCGCTCGGCCCGCGAAGCGGGCTACGGCAGCAGCACGCTGCAGCCCGTGGTCTTGCGGGCTTCGAGATCGCGGTGCGCCTGCGCCGCGTCCTTCAGCGCATAGCGCTGGTCGATGCGGATCTTCACCGCGCCGCTCCTGACCATCGCGAACAGGTCGTCGGCCATCGCCTGCGTGCTCTCGCGTGTGGCGATGTGGGTGAACAGCGTCGGCCGCGTCACATAGATCGAGCCCTTGGCGGCCAGCTGGCCGAGGTCGATCGGCGGCACCTTGCCCGAGGCGTTGCCGAAGTTGGCCGCCAGCCCGAAGGGCCGCAGGCAATCGAACGAGCGCACGAAGGTGTCGGCGCCGACCGAGTCGTAGACCACCTTGAGGCCCTGGCCGCCGGTGATCTCCTTCACGCGGGCGACGAAGTCTTCGCTGCGGTAGTTGATCGCATGCGCCGCGCCATGGTCGAGCGCGAGCTGGCACTTGTCGTCGCTGCCGGCCGTGCCGATCAGCTTCAGGCCCATCGCCTTGGCCCACTGGCAGGCGATCAGCCCGACGCCGCCCGCCGCGGCGTGGAAGAGCACGAAGTCGCCCGGCTGCAGGCCGCCCACCGGCAGCGTCTTGCGGAACAGGTACTGCACCGTCAGGCCCTTGAGCATCATCGCGGCGCCGGTCTCGAAGTCGATCTCGTCGGGCAGCTTGCAGACGCACTTGGCCGGCATCACGCGCGCCTCGCAGTAGGCCCCCGGCGGCTGGCTCGCATAGGCGGCACGATCGCCGACCTTCAGGTGCGTGACGCCCTCGCCCACCGCCTCGATCACGCCCGCGCCTTCCATGCCGAGCGCGAGCGGCAGCGGATTCGCATACAGGCCGGTGCGCTGGTAGACATCGATGAAATTGAGTCCGCAGGCATGGTGGCGGATGCGGATCTCGCCGGGGCCGGGTTCGCCGATCGTCAGCTCGTCGAGCTGCAAGGCTTCGGGGCCGCCGTAGGCGGCGACGCGGATGCTTGGACGGTCTGGGGCATGGGCGCTGGTCCTTGCAGGTACGACGACGACGAATCCGCTATCGTGCCAGCCTTTGTCCGACGCTGCATGCGCCGACTGATCACCGCCCCCAACCTCGCCCTGGCCACGCTGTGGGCCGACATGCTCACGCATGCCGGCATCGCGGCCACCGTGCAGCGCGCCTTCGCCGGCAGCATCGCCGGCGAGTTGCCGCCCCGACCCAGGCGATGCCCGAGGTGTGGGTGACCGACGACGCGCAACTCGACGCGGCCCGCGTGCTGCTCGTGCAGCTGCGACACCCGGCGCACCGGCATTGGGTCTGTCGGGCTGCAGCGAAACGATCGACGGGCCGTTCGAGCAGTGCTGGAACTGCGGTGCCGCCATGCCGATGCCATGAACCAATCCCTCACCCTTCGCATCGCCTTCGTGCTCACGCTGCCGCCGTTGCTCTGGGCCGGCAATGCCGTGGTCGGCCGCGCGATGGTCGGTCAGGCCGCCGCTGGCGCTCAATGCGATGCGCTGGTGGCTGGCCCTCGCGCTGCTGCTGCCCTTCGCCTGGCGCGTGCTGCGTGAGCCCGTGCAGATCACCTCGCGCTGGAAGCACTTCGCCGTCCTGGGGCTGCTCGGCGTGGGCAGCTACAACGCGCTGCAGTACATGGCGGTGCAGACCAGCACGCCGCTGAACGTGACGCTGATTGCCGCCAGTTCGCCGGTGTGGATGCTGCTGGTGGGCCGGGTGTTCTACGGCGAGCGGCCGGGCGCGCGGCAGCTCGCCGGCGCCGCGCTGTCGCTGGCCGGCGTAGCGCTGGTGATCTCGCGCGGCAGCCTCGACACGCTGCGCCGGTGCAGCTGCTGCCCGGTGACCTGTTCATGCTGCTGGCCATCCTGCTGTGGGCCGGCTACAGCTGGATGCTGGCGCGGCCGCCGGCGCACTTCCGCGGCGACGCGAGACCGACTTGGAACTGGGCCGAGTTCCTGCTCGTGCAGATGCTGTTCGGCACCGCCTGGGCCACGCTCGCCGCCGGTATCGAGGCGCCGCTGACCACGACGACGATCCACTGGACGCCGGCGGTGATCGCGGCGCTGCTCTACGTGGCCGTCGGCCCCTCGCTGATCGCCTACCGCGCCTGGGGCCTGGGCGTGGGCACCGTCGGGCCGACGGTGGCCACCTTCTTCGCCAACCTCACGCCGGTGTTCGCCGGCGTGCTCTCGGCCGCGCTGCTCGGCGAGGCGCCGCGCTGGTACCACGGCGCGGCCTTCGCACTGATCGCGGCGGGCATCGTGGTCTCGTCGGTCACGTCGAAGAAGACCTGATCGGCGCCTGGATCAGAAGGTGCCCGGGTAGGCGCCACCGTCGAGCAGGATGTTCTGGCCCGTGAGGTAGCCGGCCTGCGTGCTGCACAGGAACGCACAGAACGCGCCGAACTCGTCGGCCGTGCCCATGCGCTGCGCCGGGATGCCCGCACGGCGCTTGTCGATCATCGCCTCCACGCTCTGCCCGCTCTTGGCGGCGGCCGCCTGCATCGTCGTGCGGATGCGGTCGGTGTCGAACCAGCCGGGCAGCAGGTTGTTGATCGTCACGTTGGCCGAGGCCAGGCGCGGCTGGCGCGCCAGGCCGGCGACGAAACCGGTGAGGCCGCTGCGCGCGCCGTTGGACAGGCCCAGCACGTCGATCGGCGCCTTCACCGCGCCCGAGGTGATGTTGACCACGCGGCCATAGCTGCGCTGCGCCATCGCATCGACGGTCGCCTTGATCAGCTCGATCGGCGTCAGCATGTTGGCCTCGATCGCCTTCAGCCAGGCCTCGCGGTCCCAGTCGCGGAAATCACCGGGCGGCGGGCCGCCAGCGTTGTTGACCAGGATATCGACCTGCGGGCAGGCGGCCAGCGCGGCGGCGCGGCCCTCCGCCGTGGCGATGTCGCCCGGCACGGCGATCACCTGCACGCCGGGCGACGCGGCGCGGATCTCCGCGGCCGTGGCATTCAGCGCCTCGGCGCCGCGTGCGGTGATGACCACGTTGACGCCTTCGGCCGCCAGTGCCTTCGCGCAGCCCTTGCCCAGCCCCTTGCTCGCCGCGCACACCAGCGCCCAGCGGCCCTTGATACCCAGATCCATCTTCTCTCCTTCGGTCAGCGCCAGCGTGCGAGCAGCCACACGCCAGTCAACACGAGAACGGTCCCCGCCGCCACCCACACCGTGAACGGCTCGCCGAGCAGCCACACGCCCATCAGGATGGTCGACATCGGCCCGAGCATGCCGGTCTGTGCAGTCAGCGTGGAGCCGACACGCTCGATCGCCATCATGATCATCAGCACCGGTGCGAAGGTGCACAGCGTGGCATTGAGCAGCGACAGCCAGATCACCTCCGGCGCCACCGTCAGCGCCACCGACACCGGCCGCAGCACCAGAAACTGCGCGATGCACAGCCCACACGCCACGCTGGTGGCCAGGCCGGTCAGCCGCATCGAGCCGAGGCGCTTGACCTCCTCGCCGCTGTAGACTAGGTAGACCGCATAGCTCAGCGCACTGCCGAAGACCAGCGCGGCGCCCAGCACCACGTCGGGCCCGGCGATCTGCAGCTCGTGGCCGAAGACCAGCAGTACGCCGCTGTAGCTCACCGCCATCGCGATCCACTGCTTCGCCGTGGCGCGGCGGCCGAAGAGCAGCCAGCCCAGCAGCAGCACGATGGTCGGGTTGAGGTAGAGCACGAGGCGCTCGAAGCTGGCCGTCACGTAGGCCAGGCCGGCGAAGTCGAGGAAGCTCGCGGTAGTAGCCCGAGAAGCCGAGGCCGCCGATGGCCAGCCAGTCGCGCCGGGTCAGCGGCGGCCTGCCGCGCCCCGCCCACCACGCCAGCGCCAGGAACAGCGGCAGCGCGAACAGCATGCGGAACATGATCAGCGTGACCGCATCCACGCCGTGGCGGTAGGCGAGCTTCACGATGATCGCCTTGCCCGAGAAGGCGATCGCTCCGGCGGTGGCCAGCGCCAAGCCGGGCAGCACGGACACGGGCGGGGAATCGGCTGCAGCGGCGCGGGAACTCATGACCCGCGCCATTCTAGGGATCAGCCCCCGATCACGTGCGCGGCACGACGGCGGTGACCTCGATCTCCACCTTGGCGCGGTCTTCCATCAGCGCACTCACCTGCACCGCGCTCATCGCCGCGTGGTACACGCCGATCAGCTCGCGGAACACCGGCCGACCTCCCGGCCGCGCGAGAGGTATTCGCGCTTGTCGGTCACGTACCGGGTCATGCGCACGATGTGCTCGGGCTTCGCGCCGGCCTCGGCGAGCACGGCCACCACGTTGGCCAGCGCACGGCGCGTCTGCGCGACGAAGTCGTCGCTCTCGAAGCGGCAGGCGGCATTCCAGCCGATCTGGCCGGCCACGAACACCAGGCGCCCCTCGGCCGCCACGCCATTCGAATAGCCCTTGGGCTTCTCCCAGCCCGGGGTTGCAGCACCTGCATCGTCATGAGGCTTGTCTCAGCTTGAAGCGCTGCAACTTGCCGGTCTCGGTGCGCGGCAGCGCGGTGCGGAACTCGATCGCCCGCGGGTATTTGTAGGGCGCGATGGTCTGCTTGACGAAGTCCTGCAGCTCGCGCACGAGAGCGTCGCTCGGCTCGATGCCGGCCTTGGGCACGACGAAGGCCTTGACGATCTGGCCGCGCTCCTCGTCGGCCGCGCCGATCACACCGCACTCTGCCACCTTGGGGTGCAGCAGCAGCGCGCTCTCCACCTCCGGCCCGGCGATGTTGTAGCCGCCGCTGATGATCATGTCGTCGGTGCGGGCCTGGTAGACGAAGTAGCCGTCGTCGTCGAGCAGATAGGCATCGCCGGTCACGTTCCAGCCGCCCTGCACGTAGTTCTTCTGGCGATCGTCGGCAAGGTAGCGGCAGCCGGTCGGCCCCTTCACCGCGAGGCGCCCGACCGGCCGCGCGGCAGCGGGCGGCCCTCGTCGTCGAGCACACAGGCCACGTAGCCCGGCACCGCGGTGCCGGTGGCGCCGGGCCGGCGTGCGCCTCGTCGTGCGAGATGAAGATGTGCAGCAGCTCGGTGGAGCCGATGCCGTCGATCATCTCGATGCCGCTGGCGTCCTTCCACAGCTTGCGCGTTGCCGCGGGCAGCGCCTCGCCGGCGCTGACGCACTTCTTCAGCGACGACAGGTCTTGGCCGGCGAGTTGCCCGGCCATCGCCCGGTAGGACGTCGGCGCCGTGAAGCAGACGGTGGCGCGGTACTGCGCGATGGCCGCCGGCAGCGCATCGGGCGAGGCCTTCTCGAGCAGCACCGTCGACGCCCCCACCGAGAGCGGAAACAGCAGCAGCCCGCCCAGCCCGAAGGTGAAGGCCAGCGGCGGGCTGCCGATGAAGACATCGTCCGCGGTGGGCCGCAGCACGTGGCGCGGCCAGCAGGCGCAGGCGGCCATCACGTCGCGGTGGAAATGCATCGTGCCCTTGGGCTGGCCGGTGGTGCCGGAGGTGAAGGCGATCAGGCAGGTGTCGTCCTTGCTCGTCTTCACGTTGTCGAAGGCCACGGGCTTGGCGGCCGCGCGCGCATCGAGTTCGCCGGCATCTGACGCATTGAAGTGCAGAACCCGTGTCAGCGTCGGGCAGGCCGGCCGGGCCAGCGCGAGCTCCTCGGCGAGGCGTGCATCGCACAGCGCATGCGTGATCTCGGCCTTGCCGACGATCTGCGTCAGTTCCTTGGCGCGCAGCAGCGGCATGCTGCCCACCGCGATGCCGCCGGCCTTGACCACGGCGAACCAGCAGGCGGCGAGCATCGGCGTATTGGCACCGCGCAGCAGCACGCGGTTGCCCGGCACGAGCACCATGTCCTCGACCAGCACGCGGGCGATGCGGTTGGCCTGTGCCTGCAGATCGGCGTAGGTCCATCGCACACCGGCACCCTGCACGCACAGCCGATCCCCTGCCCGCGCTCGACCCAGCGGTCGAGCAGTTCGGTGGCGCAGTTCAGCTGTTCGGGAAACTGCAGCTCCGGCGCGTCGAACAGGAACTCCGGCCATTGCTCGCGCGGCGGCAGATTGCGGGCAGCGAAGGTGTCGACATGCGCGGATGCCATCTCATGCCTCCTTCAGCAGATCCCGCCCGATGATCAGCTGCTGGACCTCGGTCGCGCCTTCGTAGATGCGCAGCGCGCGAATCTCGCGGTACAGCGACTCGACCACGTTGCCGTGCACGACGCCGGCGCCGCCCCACAGCTGCACAGCAGCGTCGATCACCTGCTGGGCGCCTTCGGTGGCGGCCATCTTGGCCATCGCCGCCTCGCGCGTCACCGTGCGGCCCTGGTCGCGTTGCCGGGCGGCGCGATACGTGAGCAGCGCGGCGCTGTCGATGGTCGTGGCCATCTGCGCCAGCTTCGCCTGCGTGAGCTGGAAGTCGGCCGGGCGCTGGCCGAACATCGGCCGCGCCTTGGCCCTGGCCGGCCCTCGTGCAGCGCACGGCGGCCGAAGCCCAGTGCGGCCGCGGCCACCGAGGTGCGGAAGACATCGAGCGTGCGCATCGCGATCTTGAAGCCTTCGCCCGGCTCGCCGAGGCGGTTCGACTTCGGCACACGGCAGCCGCTGAAGCGCAGCCGCGCCAGCGGGTGCGGCGCGATCACGTCGATGCGCTCGGCGATCTCGAAGCCCGGCGTGCCGGCCTCCACCACGAAGGCGCTGATGCCGCGCGAACCGGCGCCCTCGCCCGTGCGCGCGAAGAGCACGTAGAAGTCGGCGATGCCGCCGTTGCTGATCCAGGTCTTCTCGCCGTCGATCACGTAGGCATCGCCGTCGTCGCGCGCCGCGCAGCGCATCGCGGCAACGTCCGATCCGGCCTCGGCTCCGACAGCGCGAACGCCGCCAGCGCCGAACCCTGTGCCACCCGCGGCAGCCAACGGGCGCGCTGCGCATCGCTGCCGGCCAGCGAGATCGCGCCGGAGCCCAGGCCTTGCATCGCGAAGGCAAAGTCCGCGAGGCCGTGGTGCCAGGCGAGCGTCTCGCGCAGCAGGCAGATCGCGCGGGTGTCGATGGCCTCGGTGGCGCCGCCGTAGGCGGTGCCGGCCACCGCATGGCGCAGCCAGCCGGCCGCGCCGAGCGAGCGCACCAGCGAACGGCATTGCCCATCGACATCCGCATCGTGGCCCGCGCCGTGCAGATGCGAGGCCGCCCAGGCGCCCAGATGCGCGGCCAGTTCGCGGTGGCGCTCGTCGAAGAAGGGCCGGGCCAGATGATCGCGCTGCATCTCAGTCGCCCTCGAAGGCCGGCTTCTGCTTGGCGACGAAGGCGTGGTACGCGCGGTGGAAGTCCTGCGTCATCATGCAGATCGCCTGCGCCTGCGCCTCGGATTCGATCGCCTCGTCCACGCCCATCGACCACTCCTGGTGCAGCATGCGCTTGGTCATCGCATGGCCGAAGCTCGGGCCTGCTGCCAGCTCCGCGGCCCAATCGATCGCCGCGGCCGACAACGCCTCCGGCTCGACCAGCCGGTTGTAGAAGCCCCAGGCCAGCGCCTCCTCGCCCGGCATCGAGCGGCCGGTATAGAGCAGCTCCGACGCGCGCCCTGGCCGATGATCCGCGGCAGGACCGCGCAGGCACCCATGTCGCAGCCGGCCGTGCCGACCTTGGTGAAGAGAAATGCCACCTTGCTGCGCGCCGTGCCGACGCGCAGGTCGGACGCCATCGCGACGATCGCGCCGGCGCCGGCGCACACGCCGTCGATGGCGGCGACGATCGGCTGTCCGCAGGCCCGCATCGCCTTGACCAGATCGCCGGTCATGCGCGTGAAGGCGAGCAGATCGGGCATGGGCATCGCCACCAGCGGGCCGATGATGTCGTGCACGTCGCCGCCCGAGCAGAAATTGCCGCCCTCGCCCTGCACCACCACCGCACGCACGTCGTCGGCATAGGCGAGCGTGCGGAACAGGTCGCGCAGCTCGGCATACGAGTCGAAGGTCAGCGGGTTCTTGCGCTCGGGCCGGTTCAGCGTGATCACGCCGACACGGCGCTCGACGCGCCAGCCGAAGTGCTTCGGCTGCAGGTCGGCCGTGCTGCGGCGGTTGCCGGCGGCGGTGCGAATCCATCGCGCGGGTCATGCGCTCTCCTTGCGTTTCGATCTCGGGGCGGTCGGCGTCTCCAGCGCGGCGAGGTGCTGCTTCAGCGTGGCCAGCAATCCGTGCACCTGCGATTTCTGGCTCGCGCTCCAGCCGTCGAACAGCTCGACGATCCAGGCTTCGTGCACGGCGGCCATGCGGCGGAACTGGCGGCGACCCGCCGGCGTGAGGCGCACGATGAAGGCCCGCCGATCGCTGGGGTGATCCTCGCGGGCGACCAGCCCTTCGCTCTCCAGCTGATCGACGATGCCGGTCACGTTGCCGCCGGTGACCATCATGCGCGCCGACAGCTCGCCCATGCTCAGGCCCGCGGGTTCGCGGTCGAGCTGCGCCATCAGGTCGAAGCGCGGCAGCGTGGTGCCGAACTCGCTGCGCAGCCGTTGGCGGATCACGTTCTCGACGCGCGTGGTGCAGGCGAGCAGACGCAGCCACAGCTTGATGGCCTGGTGGTGGTCATCGACCACGCGCGATTCGGCATCGATCAGGTCCATGCCTAGACCCCCTGCGCCAGTTGGCCTGTTCCTGCGCCCACAGGCCGGCAGTCGCCGCCGCCATCTGCCGCTCGCGCTCGAGGTTGCGCTCGAGCTGGTTCTTGCCCGAGAGGTACTGCACCGGCCAGTCGGCGCCAACGCCGCTGGTGTGGCCGATGCGTGCGGCCTCGAGCAGCGTCCACGCCGGGTTGGCTGAGGTGCGGCCGGGCGATCGCGCACAGGTCGGCGCGGCCGGCGGCGATGATGCTGTTGACGTGATCGGCCTCGCTGATCGCGCCGACCGCCATCGTCGCGATGCCGAGCTCGTTGCGGATCAGGTCGGCAAACGGCGTCTGGTACATGCGGCCGTAGATCGGCTTCTGCTGCTTGCTGACTGGCCCGACGACACGTCGATCAGGTCGCAGCCCGCCGCCTGGAAGGCACGCGCCATCTCCACCGCATCGGCCGGCGTGTTGCCGCCGGGCACCCAGTCGTGCGCCGACAGGCGCACCGAGATCGGCCGGTCCTGCGGCCACACGGCGCGCATCGCGCGGAAGACTTCGAGCGGGAAACGCAGGCGGTTCTCCAGCGAGCCGCCGTACTCGTCGCTGCGCTGGTTGGTCAGCGGCGAGAGGAAGGCCGAGAGCAGGTAGCCGTGCGCGCAGTGCAGTTCGAGCCAGTCGAAGCCGGCCTGCGCGGCGCGCTGCGTGGCGGCGACGAAGTCGTCGCGGATGCGGTCCATGTCGGCACGGGTGGCGGCACGTGCCCAATCACTGACGCCATCGAGGTATTGCTGCGGCGAGGCGCTCACCAGCGGCCAGTTGCCCTGCGGCAAGGGCTGGTCTTCGCCCTCCCACGGCACGCGCGTCGATCCCTTGGGGCCGGCATGGCCGAGCTGCATCGCGATCTTCGCGGTGGATCCGGCATGCACGAAATCGACGATGCGCTTCCAGGCCTGAATCTGTGTGTCGTTCCACAGTCCCGGGCAACCGGGCGTGATGCGGGCATCGGGCGAGGTGCAGGTCATCTCGCAGAACACCAGCCCGGCACCGCCCAGGGCCCGCGCGCCGAGGTGGACGAGGTGGTGGTCGCCGGGGATGCCATCGGTCGCGCTGTACTGCGCCATCGGCGAAACGACGACGCGGTTCTTCAGCGTCAGCCCGCGCAGCGTGAACGGCGTAAACATCGGCGGCACGGGCTCCGCCTTGAGTCCCGCCTTCGCCGCCAGCCAGCCTTCGAGCTCGCCGACGTAGCCCGCATCGCGCAGCCGCAGGTTCTCGTGCGAGATGCGCTGCGAGCGCGTCAGCAGCGCATAGGCAAACTGCTCCGGCTCCAGCTTCGCGTGGCGCTCGACGTTCTCGAACCACTCGGTGGAGTTGCGCGCCGCATTCTGGATCTTCAGCACCTCGACGCCGCGGATGGCTTCGTACTCGGCCAGCGCGCCCTTCAGATCGCCCGAGTGGGCCGCGATGCGGCCCGCGAGATCGATCGCATCCTCCAGCGCCAGCTTGGTGCCCGAGCCGATCGAGAAGTGCGCGGTGTGCGCCGCATCGCCCATCAGCACGACGGGCGCGCGGCCGTTGTGATGCACCCAGCGCCTGCACACCACGCGCGGGAAGCGGATCCACTGCGCCGAGCCGCGCAGGTGCGCGGCGTTGCTCATCAGCGCATGGCCGTCGAGGTACTTCGCGAACAGCTTTTCGCAGAAGGCGATGCCCTCCTCCTTGCTCATGTCCTCCAGCCCGGCGGCGCGCCACACCTCTTCCGGCGTCTCGACGATGAAGGTGGAGGTGGTCGCGTCGAAGCGGTAGGCGTGGGCCTGGAACCAGCCCCACTCGGTCTTCTCGAAGGCGAAGGTGAAGGCGTCGAACAGCTTGTGCGTGCCCAGCCAGACGAAGCGGCAGCGGCGCAGGTCGATGTCGGGCTGGTAGGTGGCGGCGTACTTGGTGCGGATGCGGCTGTTCAGGCCGTCGCAGGCGATGATCAGGTCGGCGTCGACGTCGGCATCGTCGGGGCAATCGGTCTTGTAGCGCATCACCACGCCGAGTTCCTCGCAGCGCGCCTGCAGGATGTTGAGCAGGCGCATGCGGCCGATGCCGCAGAAGCCGTGGCCGGAGGAGCGCAGCGTGCGGCCCTGGAAGTGGACGTCGATGTCGTCCCAGTGGTTGAAGGCGTCGAGGATCTGGCCGGCGGTCTTGGCGTCGGCGCGCTGCAGTGCACCCAGCGTCTGGTCGGAGAACACCACGCCCCAGCCGAAGGTGTCGGTGGGCGCATTGCGCTCGATCACCGTCACCTCGTGGCGCGGATCCTGCTGCTTCATCAGCAGCGCGAAATACAGGCCGGCGGGGCCGCCGCCGATGCAGGTGATGCGCATGCCACCGTCTCCGGATGTTCCGGTTGACTTTAGGGTTTGATATTTGAAGTGTCAAGCATCTATACTGGAACCACGATGAATCGACTTTGGGACATCTCTCCCGTGCTGGGCCCGGCCACGCCGCCCTTCCCCGGCGACCAGGCCTACGAGCAGCGCTGGACGGCGCGCATCGGCCCGGGCTGCCCGGTCAACCTCTCGGCGCTGACGCTGTCGCCGCATCTCGGCGCGCATGCGGATGCGCCGCTCCACTACGCCGACGGCGCGCCGGCCATCGGCGAGGTGGCGCTGGAGCCCTACCTCGGGCCGTGCCGCGTGATCCATGCGATCGGCTGCGGCCCGCTGATCCGGCCGGAACACATCGGCCACGCGCTGGAGAAGCTGCCGCTGCGCGTGCTGGTGCGCACCTGCGAGCGCGCGCCGACCACCTGGTCCGACGATTTCAGCGCCTACGCGCCCGAGACGCTGGAACTGCTCGCCGCGCGCGGCGTGCAGCTGGTGGGCATCGACAGCCAGTCGGTCGACCCGGCCACCAGCAAGACGCTGGACAGCCACCATGTGCTGCTGCGCCACGACCTGCGCGTGCTGGAAAACCTCGTCCTCGACGACGTCCCGGCCGGAGACTACGAACTCATCGCGCTGCCGCTGAAGCTGGCCCATGCCTGTGCCAGCCCGGTGCGCGCCATCCTCCGAGAACTCGCATGACACTCACCCGACAGGACACCCTCGCGCTCGATGCGCAGGACCCGCTCGCCCCGCTGCGCCGGCAGTTCCGCCTGCCCGAGGGCGTGATCTACCTCGATGGCAACTCGCTGGGCGTGCTGCCGGCGGCCGCGCCGGCGCGCGTGGCCGCCGCGGTGCAGCAGGAATGGGGCGAAGGCCTGATCCGCAGCTGGAACAGCGCCGACTGGGTGACGCTGCCACGGCGCGTGGGCGACAAGATCGGCCGGCTGGTCGGCGCCAGACCGGGCGAGACGCTCGCCGGCGAATCGACCTCGGTGAACCTCTACAAGGTGCTCGCCGCGGCGATCCTGCTGATCAAGCAGCAAGGCGACGCCTCGCGGCGCGTGATCGTCTCCGAGCGCAGCAACTTCCCGACCGATCTCTACATTGCCGAAGGCCTGGCCCGCCAGCACGGCTTCGAGCTGAAGCTGGTGGAGCCCGATGACGTCGCGGCGCACTGCACCGCGTCGCTCGCCGTGCTGATGCTCACCCACGTGAACTACCGCACCGGCCGCATGCACGACATGGCGGCGCTCACCCGCACGGCCCACGCCGCCGGCGCGCTGACGATCTGGGACCTGGCGCATTCGGCCGGCGCCGTGCCGGTGGACCTGAATGCCGCAGAGGCCGACTTCGCGATCGGCTGCGGCTACAAGTACCTCAACGGCGGCCCGGGCGCGCCAGCGTTCCTGTGGGCCCACCCGCGCCATCTGCAGACGATGGAGCGCGAGGATCTGTGGCAGCCGCTGTCCGGCTGGTTCGGCCATGCTGCGCCCTTCGACTTCACGCCGCAGTACCGGCCGGCCAGCGGCATCGCCCGCTTCGCCTGCGGCACGCCGCCGGTGCTCGGCCTGACCGCGCTCGAGACCGGTGTCGACACCGTGCTGGCCGCCGAGCCGCTGGGCGGCATGGCGGCGCTGCGCCGCAAGTCGCTGGCGCTGACCGATCTGTTCATCGCGCTCGTCGAGCAGCGCTGCGCCGGGCACGGGCTCTCGCTCGTCACGCCCACCGAGCATGCGATCCGCGGCAGCCGGTCAACCTCGCCCGCGCCGAGGGCGGCTATGCCATCGTGCAGGCACTGATCGCGCGCGGCGTGATCGGTGATTTCCGCGCGCCGGACGTGCTGCGCTTCGGCTTCACGCCGCTGTACACCAGCTTCGCCGAGGTGTGGGACGCGGTCGAGCATCTGCGCCGGTGCTCGAATCGGGCGAGTGGAAAGCGGCGCGCTTCAACCAGAAGGCGGCGGTGACATGACCTGCCCCTTCCATCACGAAGGCGAGCGCATCGTCGCCGACGAAGGCGCCAAGCTCGATTTCTCGCGCGACATGAGCTACGGCGACTACCTGCAGCTCGATGCCGTGCTCAATGCGCAGAAGCCGCTCTCGCCCGACCACAACGAGATGCTCTTCA
The DNA here is from genome assembly GCA_007994965.1 of Piscinibacter aquaticus. Classification (GTDB taxonomy): domain Bacteria; phylum Pseudomonadota; class Gammaproteobacteria; order Burkholderiales; family Burkholderiaceae_C; genus Piscinibacter; species Piscinibacter aquaticus. The sequence continues at coordinate 2,378,558 of VOPW01000001.1, forward strand.
TCGTGCAGCACCAGACCAGCGAGCTGTGGATGAAGCTCATGCTGCACGAGCTGTCGGCAGCGGTGGCGCACGTGGCGAAGGACGATCTCGGCAGCGCCTTCAAGATGCTGGCGCGCGTCAGCAAGATCATGGAGCAGCTGGTTCACGCCTGGGACGTGCTGGCCACGATGACGCCGCCGGAGTATTCGGCGATCCGGCCCTACCTGTCCAACAGCAGCGGCTTCCAGAGTTGGCAGTACCGCTGCATCGAGTTCATGCTGGGCAACAAGAATGCGGCGATGCTCAAGCCGCACGGCCACCGGCCCGATCTGCTGGCCAAGGTGGAAGCGGCTGGCGCGCGCCTTCGCTGTACGACGAATCGCTGCGCCTGCTGGCGCGCCGCGGCATTGCCGTGCCGGCCAGCCACCTGGAGCGGGACTGGACGCAGCCCTACCCGGCCAGCGATGCGGTCGAGCAGGCCTGGCTCACGGTGTACCGCGATCCGAAGCAGCACTGGGATCTGTACCAGCTCGGCGAGGAGCTCACCGACCTGGAAGACGCCTTCCGACTCTGGCGCTTCCGCCACGTGACCACCGTCGAGCGGGTGATCGGCTTCAAGCGCGGAACGGGCGGCACCAGCGGTGTCGGCTACCTGCGCAAGATGCTCGACACTGTCCTCTTCCCAGAGATCTGGAAACTCAGGACCGACCTCTGAGCTTGGCTCTGAGGTCGGTGAGTCCGGTCAGAAGCTCTGCCAGTCGTCGCCGGCGGCGACGGGCTCGATCTTCTTCGGCGCGGCCGGCGGCACACTGGCCGACTTGGTCGGCGCCACCTTCGGCGCCTTGGCGACGACCGGCTTGACCACCGGCTCCGGCGCGGGCGCCGCGGCATGGCTGGCCGCAGCGATCGACTCGCCGTGCGCGAGCTTGAACACCGCCACCGCCTGCACCAGCTGCTGGGCCTGCTGCTTCAGGCTCTCGGCCGCAGCCGCGCTCTCTTCCACCAGCGCGGCGTTCTGCTGCGTAGCCTGGTCCATCTGGGTGACGGCCTGGCCCACCTGCTGAACGCCCGAGCTCTGCTCGACACTGGCCGAGCTGATCTCGGCCACGATGTCGCTGACGCGGCGGATCGAGTCGACGATCTCCTGCATCGTCTGCCCAGCGCGGTCGACCAGCGCGGTGCCGCGCTCGACGCGCTCCACGCTCGCGCCGATCAGCGCCTTGATCTCCTTGGCGGCTTCGGCGCTGCGCTGCGCGAGGCTGCGCACCTCACCGGCGACCACCGCGAAGCCGCGGCCCTGCTCGCCGGCCCGCGCAGCTTCCACCGCGGCGTTCAGCGCCAGGATATTCGTCTGGAAGGCAATGCCGTCGATCACCGTGATGATGTCGGCGATCTTCTTGCTGCTGTCGTTGATGTCCTTCATCGTCGACACCACGGGCCGACCACCTCGCCGCCTTCGACGGCCACGCTCGACGCGCCCAGCGCCAGCTGGTTGGCCTGCTTGGCGTTGTCGGCGTTGTTGCGCACGGTGGAGCCGAGCTGGTCCATCGTCGCGGCAGTCTGCTGCAGTGCGCTGGCCTGGTGCTCGGTGCGGCTGGACAGATCCTGGTTGCCCTGGGCGATCTGCGCGCTCGAGATGGCCACGTTCTCCGAACCCTGGCGCACCTTGCTCACCGCATCGACAGGCCGCGCTGCATGGTGGCCGGGCGGGCCATCACGCTGGTGCTGTCGCCGGGCGCACCTGGATGCGCGTGGTCAGGTCGCCTTCGGCCACCGCGCGCGCCACTTCGGCGGCTTCGCCCGGCTCGCCGCCGAGCTGGCCGATCAGGCGACGCGTGATCAGCCACGACATCGACACGCCCAGCACCAGCGTCAGCGCCAGCAGCGAGATCACCAGCGTGCGCGCCTTCTGGTAGACGCCATCGACGTGCTCCGCAGCCTTCTCGCCGCCCGAGAAGTTGTACTTGTTCAGCGCCTCGAGGGCCGAGATGGTCTCGTCGAAGCCCATGCTGGCCAGGCCGTCGCTGATGTCGGCGGCATCCTGCTGGGCCTTGTCGCGGCCGAGCTTGACCACCTTCTTCTGCGCGTCGGCATAGCTCGCCCAGCCCTTGCCCAGCGCGGCGAAGAGCTTGCGCTCGTCGTCGCTCTGCACGAGCGGCTCGTAGGCGGCCAGGGCCGCCGCGGCGGCCTTGGCGCTCGCGGCCAGCTTGTCTTCGTACTCGGCGTGGTAGCTGGTGTCGGTGGCGCGGCTGTGCTTCATCTCGAAGTCGCGCGACTCGACCACCGCGGCGCGGAACGCCGCGATGTGCCCGACGCCCTGCAGCCACTTCGAATTGAGTGCGTCCGACTCCTGGTCGACTGGCGCAGGCCGAGCAGCGCCGAGACGCCGATCACGGTGGTGAGAACCAGCACCGCGAAGAAGGCCGCGAACAGCTGCTGGCCGACGCGGAGCCGCCCGAAGGCGGCGCCCAGGCTGGAGATGTACTTCATGGGATGTTCCGGCTGGAGAGCGAGAGGTTCAACCCGTCAACGATCACTTCTTGTGGCCGACGTAGCTGGCGCCGATGATCTTGCCGCTGCCATCCTTGATCGGGTTGTAGCAGGAGTCGTAGGGCGTGCCGAGCACGTCGATCGTGCCGCAGAACTGCTGGCCCTTGGAGACGGCGTCGTAGGCGGCATTGCGCGCGAGCTGCGTGCCCACGCCGCGCTTGCCTTCCGGCGTCAGCACGTTGGTGCTGACGCGCACGAACTCGTCGCCGTTCTTGACGAACACGGTGGCCGTCGCGTTGTGCGCCTTGCGCACCGCGTCGACGACGTCGTAGTTGTTGTTGATCTTGCGCTCGCCGAAATAGAGGCCCGGCACGTCCTTCTCGCCGGCCTTCTCGGTGCCGTTGACCTTGGGTGCGCCGATCTTGGCCGGGCGGGCGTCGAGGTCGGCGATGGTGGCCTTGGGGTCGTTGGCGTGGGCGCTGGACGCGGCGGCAACGAAAGCGGCGGTGGCGAGGATGGCGGTGAACTTCATGGCGACTCCTGTCACGATCAGGGAAATGGGCGTGCAACTGCGCACGCCTCTCGGCCGCTGTTTCGGAGCTTGTGACGGGAACTTGAGCCTGATCATCACGTTGCGTCAGTCGAGAGCGTGAAGGGCGACCGATACAATTTGTCCTCGATGAGCTTCTCCGACCGATTCGCCGTCTTTCCCCAGTACCTGCTGCCCAAGCAGGCGCTGACCCGATTCGCCGGCCGCGCGGCCGGCTTCGCCGCCGGCGAGTGGACGACGACGGCGATCCGCCGCTTCGTGGCGCGCTACGGCGTCGACATGAGCGAGGCCGCCGATCCGGAGATCGCGAACTACGCCACCTTCAACGACTTCTTCACGCGCGCGCTCAAGCCCGGTGCGCGCCCGCTGGCCGATGCACCGTGGCTGTGCCCGGTGGACGGCACGATCAGCCAGTTCGGCGCGATCGAAGGCGATCAGTTGCTGCAGGCCAAGGGCCATCGCTACAGCACCACGGCGCTGGTCGGCGGCGATGCGGCGCTGGCCGGGCGTTTCGAGGGCGGCCAGTTCGCCACGCTCTACCTGAGCCCGCGCGACTACCACCGCATCCACATGCCCTGCGCCGGCCGGCTGACGCGGATGATCCACGTGCCGGGTGCGCTGTTCTCGGTCAACCCGACCACCGCGCGCGGCGTGCCGGGGCTGTTCGCGCGCAACGAGCGCGTGGTGTGCGTCTTCGAATCCAGGCACGGCCCGTTCGTGCTGACGCTGGTGGGCGCCACGATCGTCGGCAGCATGGCCACCGTGTGGCATGGCGTCGTCAATCCGCCGCGCAGCGGCACGCTGCGTGAGTGGAGCTACCCCGAGCGCGGCGCCGGCGAGGTGTCGCTGGCGCGCGGCGCCGAGATGGGCCGTTTCCTGCTCGGCTCGACGGTGGTGCTGCTGTTCCCGAAGAACACGCTGCGCTTCAACCCCGAATGGGCGCCCGGCCGGGCGATCCGCATGGGTGAAGCGATGGGCACGGCGGCAGCCTGAACGGCCGAGCGCACCTCGACGCCGCGGTTCCGGCAGACTTTCACGGCAGCAGTTCACGGCGCACGCCGGGCCAAGGGCCGCGAGGCCGACTCACCGCTCAAGATCGGCGACGACCAGCCGATCAGTTGTGATTCGCAAGTCGCACCCGATGACGACCCCTCCGACCGCGCCTCAAGGCGACGCTGCCGTGCGCCGAACACCCGTGCGGCTGCAGGGCGAGCTCGGGCTGCCCGCATGAACACCCTGCCCGCCCTCGACCTGCGCGGCATTCGCGCCGGCGTCAGCGCGATGTACGACGGTGCCGATCGCGCGTCGGCCCAGTTGCGCGGTGCGCAACTCGCCACCATCCTGCGCCTGACGCCCTATGCGATGCTGGCCAACGTGGGCAGCGCGCTGGCGGTGCTGTGGGCCTTCCGCGATCCGCTGCCGGCCGGGCTGCTGTGGTGGTTTGCCGCGCTGCTGGCGGTGGCCACCGTGGCCACGCTGAACTGGTGGCAGCACCGCCGCCGGCGGCTCGAGACGGCGTCGCCTCGCGCCGCGCACCGGGCCACGCGCAACGCCGCGCTGCTGGCCGGCGTATGGGCCGTGGTGCCGCTGGTGTGGTTTCCACAGGCCACGGCGGCGCAGCAGATCCTGGTGGCCACGCTCTTCACCGGCATGCTCAGCGCAGGCACGTTCATGCTGGCGGCGCTGCCGCATGCGGCACTGGCCTACGCAGCCGTCTACACGGTCGCCGCGCTCGGTGCGCTGCTGCGCACGCCCGGCCAGGATCTGATCGGCGTGATCGGGCTGATCACGCTGTATTCGCCGATGGTGATGCTGGGCGCGCTGGCCGGCTGGCGCAAGTCGGCCGCGCTGATCGCCTCGCAGAAAGAGGCGGTGCGCCAGGAGCGCATGCTCTCGGTGCTGCTGCAGGATTTCGAGCAGCATGCCGACGAGGCGCTGTGGGAAACCGGCAGCGGCGGCCACCTGCAGCACCTCTCGCCGCGCCTGGCCGAACTGCTCGGCGTGACCGAGGACGACGCCCGCACGCTGCCGCTGCTGGCGCTGCTCGAGCGCCGTGCGGTCGAGGGTTTCGAGGTGCTGCAGCGTGCGCTCGACGACGGCGCTCCGTTCCGCGAACTGCGGCTCGCCGTGCGGCGCGGCGACGGCGCGCGCCACCTCGCCTTCAACGGCAAGCGGCTGCTCGACGAACGCGGCCGCACGCTCGGCTGGCGCGGCGTGATCGCCGACATCACCGACAAGGTGGCCAACGAGCGCCAGCTGCGCCAGCTGGCGCACACCGATTCGCTGACCGGCCTGGCCAACCGCTTCATGCTGCGCGATGCGCTCTCCGGCGCGCTGCGCCAGGGCCGGCCGGGTGCGTTGCTGATGGTCGACCTCGACCACTTCAAGCGCGTCAACGACGACCTCGGGCACAGCGCCGGCGACGAACTGCTCAAGTGCATCGCCCAGCGCCTGCGCGACAGCCTGCGCACCGGCGACATGGTGGCACGCCTCGGCGGCGACGAATTCGCCGTGGTGATGACGCATTCCGGCGAGGCGCAGGAGGCTGCCGCGCTGGCCGACCGCCTGATCGATGCGCTCCAGTGGCCGGTCGACGTCCAGGGCCGGCATCTGCGCGTCGGCGCCAGCGTGGGCATCGCCCTCTTCGATGGCGCCGAGACGGGCGTGGACGACGTGCTCGTGCAGGCCGACACGGCGCTGTATGCCGCGAAGGAAGACGGCCGCGGGCGCCACGCCTTCTACACGCCGGCGATGGGCGAGCACAGCCGCCGCCGCGTGGCGGTGGAAGAAGGCCTGCGCCACGCGCTGCTGCACGAGCAGCTGTCGCTGCACTGGCAGCCGAAGGTGGACATCCAACGCTGGACCATCGTCGGCGCCGAGGCGCTGATGCGCTGGGATCACCCGGTGCTCGGGCGCGTCAACCCGGCCGAGTTCATCCCGGTGGCCGAACAGACCGGCCTGATCGACGACCTCGGCCGCTGGGCGCTGCAGGAGGCCTGCCGCACCGCCGCCGGGCCGCTGGCCGGCGTGTGCATCTCGGTGAACCTGTCGCCGGCACAGCTGCGCGACGCGCGCTTCGTCAACCACGTGCGCGATGCGCTGCGTGAGTCCGGACTCAACCCGGCGATGCTGGAGCTGGAGATCACCGAGTCGGTGCTGATGGAAGACGTGCAGGGCGCGCTCGACCAGCTGCATGCGCTGCGCGGCCTGGGCGTACGCGTGGCGCTGGACGACTTCGGCGTCGGCTACTCGTCCCTCGCCTACCTGCGCCGCTTCCCGTTCGACACGCTGAAGATCGACCGCGCCTTCGTGCACGAGGTGCTGGCCCGCAAGGACGCCCGCGCGATCGTGCAGATGATCGCGCAGCTGGCCGCCACGCTGGGCATGCGCACGGTGTGCGAAGGCGTGGAGACGGCGCAGCAGCTCGCCGTGGTGGCCAAGGCCGGCTGCCACGAGGTGCAGGGCTACCTCGTCTCGCCGCCCAAGCCGCTGATCGAGCTGCAGAAGTTCCGCGCCGCGTGGCAGCCGCACGCGCCGGAGATGAACACGCTGCACTGAGCCCCAAGGCTCAGCCGCTCATCCCCGAAGGCCGAGCATCGCCCTCGCCTGCTGCGGGCTCGCGATCTCGCGGCCGGCGCGGCGCGCGCAGGCCGCGAGTGCCTCGATCAGCGCGCCATTGCCCGGTGCACGCTCGCCGCCGGGCAGGTAGAAGGTGTCTTCCAGGCCGCTGCGCAGCATGCCGCCGAGTTCGGCGGTGCGCTGGTGCACCGGCCAGATTTCGGCGCGGCCGATCAGCGTGGTCTGCCAGACGCTGCCGGGCTTCACCCAGCGCGGCAGCAGCGCCAGCAGATCGGCATCGCAGGGCATGCCCGAGGCCACGCCCATCACGAAGTTGTATTCGGGCGTGCCCATCTCCGGCTTGAGCATGCCGGCCTCGAGGTACATGCCCACCGAGCGCACGATGCCGACGTCGAAGCACTCGAACTCCGGTGCGTGCCGCACTCGGCCATCACGTCGAGAAACTGCTGTACCTTGGGCACCGGGTTGTCGAACACCATCGGCGGCCGAGGCCCACTGGCCGTCGGACTTGATCTTCAGGTAGTTCAGGCTGCCGGCGTTGCAGGCGGCGATCTCCGGCTTCACGCGGCGGATGCAGGCGGCAGGGCCGGAGATGTCCTGCCGATCACACCGGTGGTCAGGTTGATGATGACGCCGGGGCAGGCCTCGCGGATCGCCTTCACGATCGCTTCGGCCACGTCCGGATCCCAGCTCGGCAGGTGGCCCATGCCCGGCTCCTGCGCGCGCAGGTGCACATGCATGATGGCTGCGCCGGCATTGAAGGCGTCGCGCGCCTCGGCGGCCATCTGCGCCGGCGTGACCGGCACCGGGTGCTGCTTCGGATCGGTGAGCACGCCGGTCAGCGCGCAGGTGAGGATGGCGGGGTCCATCGGGTTGCCTTCCGTGTTTTCAGTCGATCTCGAGTTCGACGAGCAGGGCCGCTGCGGCCACTTGCGCGCCTTCCCGTACGGCCACGCGCACGACGCGCCCGGCCGCCGCAGCGCTGACCCACATCTCCATCTTCATCGCCTCGATGCAGGCCAGCGGCTGGCCGGCCTCGACCGCATCGCCCTCCTTCACCGCCAGCTTGGCGACGACGCCCGCCACCGGCGCGAGTGCGCGTCGATGATCGCGCGCATCGGCGGCCTGCGGCAGCGCCGAAGGCTCGCTGAAGACGAAGGCATGGCCCTCTCGGGCGAGGTGCAGTTCGTCGCCACGCCAGCGCGCGGTGGCATGGCGCTGCACGCCCTGCCATTCGTAGCGCAGCGTGGACGCGCCGGCCTCGATCAGGCGCAGCGGCAGCGTGGCCGGGTCCACGCGCAGGGTGCGGCGCACCGCGCCGGCTTGCAGCGTCAGGTCGTAGGCGGCCACGCTGTCCGGCCGCACCGGCGTGCCGTCACGGCTCGCGAAAGCGGCGGCCGCCAGCCACCAGTCCTCGTCGTCGGGGGCCGCTTCGGCGTACAGCGCATCGCCGCGCACGAGCGCCTCGTCGAGCCAGCCGGTGGTGGTCTCGCCGCGGCGGAAGGTCGGGTGGTCGAGCAGTTCGCGCAGGAAGCGCGCGTTGTTCTTCAGGCCGAGCAAGGGCGTGGCGGCGAGCGCCGCGCGCAGGCGGCGGATCGCGTCGTCGCGGTCACGGCCGTGGGCAATCAGCTTGGCCACCATCGCGTCGTAGAAGGGGCTGACCGCGGCGCCTTCGGCCGTGCCGTGGTCGATGCGAATCCCCGGTTGCAGCGCCGCCTCCGGCTGCCAGTGCAGCACGCGGCCGGTCTGCGGCGCGAAGCCGGCATACGGGTCCTCGGCATACAGGCGCACCTCGATCGCATGGCCGCGCATCGTGATCCGATCCTGCGTAAGCGGCAGCGACTCGCCGGCCGCCACGCGCAGCTGCCACTCGACGAGATCGAGCCCGGTCACGCATTCGGTGACGGGGTGCTCCACCTGCAGCCGCGTGTTCATCTCGAGGAAGAAGTGCGCGCCGGACTGGTCGACGATGAATTCCACCGTGCCGGCGCCGACGTAGCCTACGGCGCGCGCGGCCGCCACCGCATCGTGGCCCATGGCTTCGCGCAGTGCGGGCGACACCACCGGCGACGGCGACTCCTCGATCACCTTCTGGCGGCGCCGCTGCGCGCTGCAGTCGCGCTCGCCGAGGTGGATGACCTGGCCGTGCGCGTCGGCGAAGACCTGGATCTCGATGTGGCGGCCGTGTTCGATCAAGCGCTCGAGCATCAGCGCATCGTCGCTGAAGGCGCTGCGCGCCTCGCGCCGCGCCCCGGCGATCGCGTCGTCGAGCTCGGTCTCGGCACGCACGAGGCGCATGCCGCGCCCGCCGCCACCGGCCACCGCCTTCACCAGCAGCGGAAAGCCGAGCTTCATCGCTTCGGCACGCAGCGTGGCATCGTCCTGCGCCGCACCGAGATAGCCCGGCGCGCAGGGCACGCCGGCATCGTGCATTCGGCGTTTGGCCTGCGCCTTGTCGCCCATCGCGCGGATCGCTTCGGGCGGTGGGCCGATGAACACCAGCCCGGCATCGATGCAGGCCTGCGCGAAGCCGGCGTTCTCGCTGAGAAAGCCGTAGCCGGGGTGGATGGCCTGCGCGCCGCTGCGCTTGGCCGCCTCGATGATCGCCACCGCGTTGAGGTAGGACTCGGCTGCCGGCGAGCCACCGAGGTGCACTGCGGCATCGGCCTGATGCACGTGGGGCGCATCGGCATCGGCATCGCTGAAGACGGCCACCGTCCGGTAGCCGAGCGCCCTTGCGGTGCGGATCACGCGGCAGGCGATCTCGCCGCGGTTGGCAATCAGGATGGTCTCGAAGCTCACTGCGGCATCCAGTTCGCCTTGCGCTTCTGCAGGAAGGCGGTCTGCCCTTCCGTGCCCTCGGCCGAGAGTGCCGCGCGCGAAAACAGCTCCGCCGCCTCGGCGATCAGCGAGGCCGGGCTGTGCAGCCGCGCCTTGGCGATCAGCGCCTTGGTGGCGGCGACCGCCTGCGGCGCGTTCTGCAGGATCTCGTGCAGCGTGCGCGCCAGCGCTTCGTCGAGCTGCGCATCGGCGTGCAGTTCGTGCACGAGGCCGATCTCCAGCGCGCGCTTCGCGTCGATCCTTCCGCCAGTCACCGCGAGCCGCCGCGCCTGCGAGGTGCCCAGCCGCTCGACCCGGTACGGCGCGATCTGCGCCGGCACCACGCCGAGCGAGGTCTCGGGCAGGCGGAAGACCGCGCTCTCGCCCGCCAGCGTCACGTCGGCCGCGCAGGCCAGGCCGAAGCCGCCGCCCATCACCGTGCCCTCCACCACTGCCACCACGGCGCGGCCCGTGCGGCCGAAGTCGGCGCACAGCTCGCCGAACTGCGCATTCAGTTCGGCGATGGCATCCGGGTTGGTGGCCAGCTTCATGCGCGCCGTGGCCATCTCGGAGATGTCCGCACCGGCGCAGAAGTGGCCGCCCTGCCCGCGCAGCACCACCACGCGCACACCGTCGTCGCGCTCGGCCGCGGCCAGCGCCTCGCGCAGCGCCAGCACCAGCGCCATGTTCATCGCATTGCGCACCTGCGGCCGGTTCAGGCTCAGGTGCAGCACGGCGCCCTCGCGGCGCTGCAGGACGACCGGCTCGCTCACTTGCTCACCTTGGGCAGCGTGCCTTCGAGCTTGCAGATGATGCCCAGCATCACCTCGTCGGCGCCGCCGCCGATCGACACGAGGCGGCTGTCGCGGTAGGCCTGCGAGATCGGGTTGTCCCAGGTGAAGCCCATGCCGCCCCAGTACTGCAGGCAGGAATCGGCCACCTCGCGCGAGAGCCGGCCGCACTTGAGCTTGGCCATCGAGGCGAGCTTGGTCACGTCCTTGCCGCCGATGTACATCTCCACCGCGCGGTAGGTCAGCGCGCGCAGCGCCTCGACTTCCGTCCGCAGCTCGGCGAGGCGGAAATGCACCACCCGGTTGTCGAGGATGCTCTTGCCGAAGGCCCTGGCGCTGGCGCGTGTACTCGATGGTCTGGTCGATCAGCCGATCCAGGCTGCGCAGCGAACTCGCCGCGCCCCACAGCCGCTCCTCCTGGAACTGCAGCATCTGGAAGGTGAAGCCCATGCCTTCCTGGCCGATCAGGTGCCGCTGCGGCACGCGCACGTTGTCGAAGAAGAGTTGCGCGGTGTCCGACGCATCCATGCCGATCTTGCGGATCTTCTGCTTCGTGATGCCGGGCGCATCCATCGGCACCACGATCAGGCTCTTGTTGCGGTGCGGGCCGCCCTGCTCGGAGGTGTTGGCCAGCAGGCAGCACCAGTCGGCCTTCAAGCCGTTGGTGATCCACATCTTCGAGCCGTTGATGACGTAGTCGCCGCCTTCCTTGCGCGCCGTCGTCTTCACCGCGGCCACGTCCGAGCCGCCGCTGGCCTCGCTGACGCCGAGGCAGGCCACGTAGTCGCCGGCGATGGTCGGCGCGAGGAATTCGCACTTGAGCTCCTCCGAGCCGAAACGCGCGAGCGCCGGCGTGGCCATGTCGGTCTGCACGCCGATGGCCATCGGCACGCCGCCGCAGTGGGCCTCGCCCAGCGCCTCGGCCATCACCATCGAGTAGCTGAAGTCCAGCCCCATGCCGCCGTATTCGGTCGGGTACTTGATGCCCAGCAGCCCGAGATCGCCGAGCTTCTTGAACAGGGCGTGGCTCGGAAACTCCTGCGCCGCCTCCCATTCGGCCACGTACGGATTGATCTCCTTGACGCAGAAGCGGCGCACCGTGTCGGCGATCTGTTCGTGCTCGGGGTGAACTTCATCGCGGCTCTCCAGGTTCAGAAGCGGGCGACGCCGAAGGTGTTCGGGCGCAGCGTGCGGGCGTGGGCCTCGGCGGCGAGATCGAGCGCGAGGCCGAGGATGCGGCGGGTATCGCGCGGGTCGATGATCCCGTCGTCCCACAGCCGCGCGGTGCCGAACAGCGCGGTCGATTCCTTGTCGAGCCGCGCCTTGAGCGCATCGCTCATCGCCTTCAGCGCTTCGTCGTTGACGCTCTGGCCGGCGCGCTCGAGCTTGCCGCGGTTGACGATGTCCATCACCTTGGCGGCCTGCGCGCCGCCCATCACCGCGGTGCGCGCCGAAGGCCGGGCGAAGATGAAGCGCGGGTCGAAGCCGCGGCCGCACATGCCGTAGTTGCCGGCGCCATAGCTGCCGCCGAGCACGATGGTGAACTTCGGCACCCGCGCATTGGCCACCGCCTGGATCATCTTGGAGCCGTGCTTGATCGCGCCGCCGCGCTCGGCGGCCGAGCCGACCATGTACCCGGTGGTGTTCTGCAGGAAGACGAGCGCGGTGCCGCTCTGGTCGGCCAGCTGCATGAACTGCGCGGCCTTGGTGGAGCCGTCGGGCTGGATCGGCCCGTTGTTGCCGATCAGCGCCACCGCATGGCCGTGCAGGCGCGCGTGGCCGCAGACCGTCTCGCTGCCGTAGCCAGGCTTGAACTCGAGGAAGTCGCTGCCGTCGACCAGCCGCGCGATCACCTCGCGCACGTCGTAGGGCTCGCGCTCGTCGGCGGGCACGATGCCCATCAGCTCCTCGCGGTCGAAGCGCGGTTCTTCAAAGGAGCGCGGCGAACTCGCCGCGTCCCACGGCAGCTTGTCCATCAGCTCACGCGTCAGCGCGATCGCATGGGCATCGTTCTCGCTGAGGTATTCGCCCAGGCCGGTGACTTCGGCGTGCGTCACGGCGCCGCCGAGTTCCTCGTCGGTGGCGTCTTCGCCGATCGCCGCCTTCACCAGCGGCGGGCCGGCGAGGTAGATGCTGCTGCGGCCGCGCACCAGCACCACGTAGTCCGACAGACCCGGCAGGTAGGCGCCGCCCGCGGTGGACGAACCGTGCACCACCGCGATCTGCGGAATCCCCGCCGCCGACAGCCGCGCCTGGTTGGCAAAGCTGCGCCCGCCGTCGACGAAGATCTCCGCCTGGTACATCAGGTTGGCGCCGCCCGACTCCACCAGCGAGATCAGCGGCAGCTTGTTCTCGCGCGCGATCTCCTGCGCGCGCAGCGCCTCTTCAGGCCCATCGGCGCCACGGTGCCGCCCTTCACGCCGCTGTCGCTGGCGGAGATCATCACGCGCTTGCCGGCCACGGTGCCGATGCCGACGATGCTGCCGCCGCCGAGCACGGCCTTCTTCCCGTCGTCGTCGTGCATGCCCAGCCCGGCCAGGCGGCTGAGCTCGAGGAAGCCCGAGCCGCGGTCGAGCAGACGCGCCACGCGCTCGCGCGGCAGCAGCTGGCCGCGCTGCTCGAAGCGTGCGCGCTTCGATTCGCTCTCGGCGATCACCAGGCCTTCGAGCCGCTGCACTTCGGCAGGGCGCTCGGCCATGCGGCGCGCATTGGCATCGAAGGCGGCGCTGGTGGTGTCCAGGCGCGAGTTCAGCACCGGCATCAGGCGCCGCCTTTCAGCACCTCGGGCACCACGGCGCGGTGGAAGCCGTCGAAGGCCTGCGAGCGGTCGTGGTCGAGATCGGGGAACAGCGGGCTGCCCAGCGGTGCGCCGCCGTCGATGGCCAGCGTGACGCCGGTGATGAAGGCCGCGCCGGGGCTGAGCAGGAAGCAGATCGCCGCGCTCACCTCCGCCTCCACGCCCATGCGGCGCAGCGGCACGTGCTTCTTCAGCCTGGGTATGATGCTGCGCGTCATGCCGCCGTAGGTGTCCATGCCGCTGGAGGCTATCCAGCCGGGCGCCACGGCATTGACGCGCACGCCGGCATGCGCCCACTCGAAGGCGGCCGTCATCGTCAGGTTCGACATGCCGGCGCGCGCCGCGCCGCTGTGGCCCATGCCCGGCATGCCGTTGCGGAAATCGGCCGTCATGTTGACGATCGCACCGCCGCGCGCCTGCATGGACTGCAGGAACACCTCGCGCATCATCAGGAAGCCGCCGGTCAGGTTGTTGGCCACCACCGCATCGAAGCCACGCTTGCTGATCGCCATCAGCGGGGCCGGAAACTGCCCGCCGGCATTGTTGACCAAGCCGTGGATCGCGCCGTGCTGCTTCACCACCTCGGCGACATTCGCCTTCACCGCCTCCTCGTCGCGGATGTCGAAGGCGAGCGTGATGGCCCGCCCGCCGTCTTCGGCGATCTCGGCGGCGACACGGTCGAGCTTCTCGGCGGTGCGGCCGCTGATCACGACGGTGGCGCCGAGCGACGCGAGCTCGTGCGCCACGCAGCGACCGATGCCGCTGCCGCCGCCGGTGACCCAGTGCAGCTGCCCGGCGAACAGGCCCGGCCGCAGCACGCTGGCGTAGCGCGATGGTGCATTCATGGCAGTGCAGGTTACGTTAACGTCATCGACTTCGCGTATAGGTGATTACACGGTGCCAAGCGGAAGCCACCGTCCCTAGGATGCGGCGCATCTGCACCCATTGCCGGAGCCTCCATGACCCTCGACGAATGCACCACCGCGATCCGTACCAAGGTCGGCGACGACAGCGGCCTGAATGCCACGCTGAAATTCGACTGCGGCGAGGCCGGCACGATCTACGTCGACGGCAAGGCGGTGCCGAACACGGTGGACAACCGCGGCCACGAGGCCGACTGCACCGTCGGCATCACGCTCGACAACCTCGCTGCGATGCTGCGCGGCGATCTCGAGCCGGCCACCGGCTTCATGACCGGCAAGCTCAAGGTGAGCGGCGACATGAGCGTGGCGCTGCGCATGCAGCGCGTCGTCTGAGCTGCCGATGGCCAAGGACAGCAGCGCCCCCGCGAGGTCCTCGCCTCGCACCGCGACGAGGCGAGCACCGAACTCTTCGGCATCACCGAGCTGTGCCGCGAGTTCGGCGTGACCCTGCGCGCGCTGCGCTTCTACGAAGACAAGGGCCTGCTCTCACCGCGTCGCATCAACGGCACGCGCGTCTATACCCGGCGCGATCGGGCCCGGCTGGCGCTGATCCTGCGGGCCAAGGCGATCGGCTCGTCGCTCTCCGAAATCAAGCACTACCTCGATCTGTACGGCGACCATGGCGAGGGCCGCGCCCAGCAGCTGAACTTCGTGATCTCGCGCACCGATGCCGCGATCGCCGAGCTGGAAGCCAAGCGTGCCCACATCGACGCCACGCTGGCCGAGCTGCGCCTGATCAACCAGACCTGCCGCGCGCAGCTCGACGCGCGCAAGCGCGGCGCGAAAGCCGCGGCCTGAGGAGCCCTGCCGTGCCAATCGCCAACTTCCCTTCCGCCTGGATGACCGACGAGCACCGCGCGCTGGAAGACGCAGCGCGGCGCTTCTTCACCGAGCGCTGGGTACCGCAGGCGACGGCCTGGCGCGAGGCCGGCCGGCTGCCGCCGGAAGCCCGGCGTGAAGCCGGTGCGCAGGGCCTGCTGTGCGCCGCAATGCCCGAGGCCTACGGCGGCGGTGGCGGCGACTTCGCGCACGACGCGGTGATCCTGATGGAAGCCGCGCGCGCCAACCTCAGTGGCTTCGGCGGCGGGCTGCACTCGGGCATCGTCGCGCCCTACATCCTGCATTACGGCAGCGACGAGCAGAAACAGCGCTGGCTGCCGAAGATGGCCACCGGCGAATTGATCACCGCGATCGCGATGACCGAGCCGGGCACCGGCTCCGACCTGCAGGCGATCCGCACGTCTGCCAAGCGCGAGGGTGACCACTACGTGCTCAATGGCCAGAAGACCTTCATCACCAACGGCGGCAATGCCAACCTGATCATCGTCGCCTGCCGCACCGGCGGCGAAGGCTCGAAGGGCATGTCGCTGCTGGCGGTCGAGACCGACCACGCGCCCGGCTTTCGCCGCGGCCGCCTGCTCGACAAGATCGGCATGAAGGCGCAGGACACCGCCGAGCTGTTCTTCGACGAGGTGCGCGTGCCAGCGGAGAATCTTCTCGGCGCCGCCGAAGGCCAGGGCTTCATCCAGCTGATGCAGCAGCTGCCGCAGGAGCGGTTGATCGTCGCGCTCGGCGGCATCGCGGCGATGGAGCGGGCGCTGGCCGAAACGCTGGCCTACGTGAAGGAGCGCAAGGCCTTCGGCAAGGCGATCTGGGATTTCCAGAACACGCGCTTCAAGCTGGCCGAGGTGCAGGCCACGGTGATCGCGGCACGGGCGATGGTCGATGCGGCAATGGTGTCGCACCTCAGGGATGAACTCGGCGTCGATCGCGCCGCGCTGCTGAAATACTGGGTCACCGAGCAGCAGGGCCGGGTGATGGACGAATGCCTTCAGCTCTTCGGCGGCTACGGCTACATGAGCGAGTACCCGATCGCAGAGCTCTACACCGATGCACGCGTGCAGCGCATCTACGGCGGCACCAACGAGATCATGAAGGAGCTGGCCGCGCGCTTCATGTGAAGCGCACGCCGCGGTGCTCGATCAGCCGAGCAGCGCCAGCAGCTTGCGCAGTTCGCCCTGCACCAGGGCCGGAAAACCGGCGCTGCCCCAGCGCATGTCGTCCGCCAGCGCCTGCAGGCTGCCGCGTGCCGCGGCCTTGTCGCGCCACTGCTGCGCAAGGCGATTGGCCACGTGCGGGTATCTGTCGCACAGCGCCTTGGGGCGGGCATCCATCGGGAAGGCGATCAGCCAGTCGATCGTCGTGCCGGCCAGCATGCGCTCGGTGGCGGCAGGCTTGTGCACCTTCTCGCGGCCGAAGTTGATCGACAGCGGATCGTGGTCGATCTTGTCGTCCACCGGTGCGGCGGGCGCGGTGGCGGCGACTGCAGGCGCGATCGGTGTCGGATCGAAGTCGATCGAGCCCGAGGGACGGAAGGCGAGGCTGTTGGCATTCGACATGGCCTCGCAGTCTAGAAGCCGCCAGGGGCCTGCGCACACACGCGCTCGCGCCGAGCGTGCCGCGCTTCACGCGCGTGCACTCTGCATCAGCGTCGCGTGCTCAGCCAGATGCCCGGCAGAATCAGCGCAGCCCCCAGGGCATGGAAGAGGTGCACAGATTCGCCCAGCACCGCCCAGCCCACCGCGGCGCTGTACAACGGCCCGAGGTACAGCACCATCGACACCCGCGCGGCACCGAGCGCGCGCTGCATGAACGAATAGGCCGCATAGGCCGCCGCCCCGGGGATCAGTGCCGCCGCGAGCACCAGCCCCACGCTGCGCCACGACAGCTCGCTGGGCAGCCAGAACAGCGCCTCCCAGGCGGTGAACGGCAGCAGCACGATCACGCCGCCGAAGGAGATCAGCGTCAGGCGCGCCAGCGGCGAGAACGCCGACGGCCAGGGCGCGCAGCAGCAGCGAGTAGACCGTCCAGCACAGCACGGCGACCGAGATCCACAGGTCGCCCGTGTTCAACGCGAGGTCACCCAGGGCGCCCCACTGCCCGCGCAGGATCACGTGCAGCACGCCGGCCAGCGCGAGCGCCACCCCAGCGCTTGCGCGATGCCGAAACGCTCGCGCAGCCACAGCGCCGAGGCCAGGGCGATCAGCACCGGCGAAGCGGCATAGAGCAGCCCGATGTTGACCGCCGTGGTGCTGCGCCCGCCGATGTAGACGAAGGCGCCGCACACCCACATGCCGAGCGCACCCAGCACGAGAAACTGGCCGGCCTCGGCGCGCACGAGATGGCGCTTCTCCGCGATCTCGCGGTGGCAGAAGGCCAGCAGCACCAGCGCGGCCACCGTCCAGCGGCCCAGCGCGAGCATGTGCGGCGCGATCACGCCCGGCGCCCAGCGAGCGACGAGATAGTTCACGCTCCACAGCGCCGGCGCGACGAACAGCAGCGCCCGCGCGAGCATCAGCTCGCGTGCGGTGACTCCGGGCTCGTGGGCTGGCAAGTTCAGAACGCGGCCGCCAGCCCGTCGCGGCGCGGATCACTCGCCGCCACGTAGCCTTCGACGGCCGGGTCGCCGAGCCGCCAGATGAACTGGCCGGCGCCGAAGTCCTGGTAGCTGTCCTGGAAGGATTCGACCTGGTGGCCGAGTGCACGCAGGCCCTCGCGCGTGGCCGCCGGCATCGTGGCCTCGACGTTGATCGACAGGCCCTGGTTGAAGCGCCAGCGCGGCGCATCGCAGGCCGCCTGCGGCTCCTGGCGGAAGTCGAGCATGCGCACCAGCGTCTGCATGTGGCCCTGCGGCTGCATGTTGCCGCCCATCACGCCGAAGCTCATCACCGGCGCGCCGTCCTTCGTGAGGAACGCCGGGATGATGGTGTGGAACGGCCGCTTGCCTGGCGCCACGAGATTCGGGCTGCCGTCGCGCAGGCTGAAGCCGTGGCCGCGGTTCTGCAGCGAGACGCCGTAGCCCGGCACCACCACGCCCGAGCCGAAGCCCATGTAGTTGCTCTGGATGAAGCTGACCATCATGCCGCTCTCGTCGGCGGCGGTGAGGTAGATCGTGCCGCCCTTGACCGGGTTGCCGGCGCGGAAGTCCTGCGCGCGCTTCGGGTCGATCAGCTTGGCGCGCTGGAAGAGGTACTCGGCATCCAGCATCTGCTCGGGCGTGAGCTCCATCGAGCGCGCGTCCGACACGTAGCGGTAGGTGTCGGCGAAGGCGAGCTTCATCGCCTCGATCTGCAGGTGCTGGGCCTGTACGCTGTCGGCCTTCATCGCCGAGAGATCGAAGTGCGAGAGGATGCCGAGCGCGATCAGCGCCGCGATGCCCTGCCCGTTCGGCGGAATCTCGTGCAGCCGGTGGCCGGCGTAATCCTGGCCGATCGGGTCGACCCACTCGGGCCGGTAGCCAGCCAGGTCGGCCTCGGTCATCGCGCCACCGTGCGCCTTGGCGTGAGCGGCGATGGCCCGCGCCACCTCGCCGCGGTAGAAGGCTTCGCCGTACGTCTCGGCGATCAGCTTCAGCGTGCGCGCCGCGCCCGGGAAGCGGAACAGCTCGCCGACCTCGGGCGCGCGGCCACGGGGCAAGAAGGTGTCGGCAAAACCGGGCTGGTCGGTGAGTTCGGGCAGCGCCGCGGCCATGGCCCACTTCTGCCGCACGATCCACGGTACCGCATAGCCGCGCTCGGCAATCTCGATGGCGGGTTCGAGCAGGTCGGCGAAGGCCAGCTTGCCGAATCGCTCCGACAGCGCCACCCACGAGGCCACCGCGCCGGGCACGGTGACGCTGTCCCAGCCGCGCTTGGCCGGCGCGCGTGCATCGCTGCCGTACTTGCCGCGGAAATAGTCGGGCGTCCAGCCCTGCGGCGCGGTGCCGCTGGCATTCAGCCCGTGCAGCTTGTGCCCGTCCCACAGGATCGCGAACGCATCCGATCCCAGGCCATTGCTGCAGGGCTCGACGATGGTCATCGCCGCCGCGGCGGCGATCGCTGCATCGACGGCATTGCCGCCCTTCCACAGCATGCGCAAACCGGCCTGCGCCGCGTAGGGGTGCGAGGTCGAGACGACGTTGCGGCCGAACACCGGCACGCGCTGACTGGGGTAGCCGGCGCTCCAGTCGAAGGAAGAGGTCATCGAGAGGTCTCCGTGTGATTCGTATCGGCGGCGGCCTGCGCCTCCTTGTGCAGCCGGCGCACGCCCAGCCAGACGGCGATGGCGATCAGCGGGATGGCCACCGCCACCGCCACGTCGGGCGAGACGTTCCAGCCGGCCGACTTGGCGCCCTTGGCGGCATAGCCCACCAGCCCGGCGCCGTAGTAGGTGACGGCCGCCACCGAGAAGCCCTCCACCGCGCTCTGCAGCAGCAGCTGCGCCTTCTGGCGGCGGTTCATCGCATCGAGCAGCTCGCGGCTGCTCTGCTGCTGCTCGATCTCCACGCGCGTGCGCAGCAGGTTCGAGACGCGCGAGATGCGCTCCGACAGCGCCTGCAGCCGCCGCCCGGCCCAGGCGCAGGTCTGCATGGCCGGCAGCAGGCGGCGGTCCATGAACTCGCGCAGCGTCTGCAGGTTGTGCACGCGCTCCTCGCGCAGTTCGTCGATGCGCCGCTGAACGAGTTCGAAGTACGCCGCGCTGGCCGAAAAGCGCGCATGCGTGCGGGCATACAGGCCCTCGACGCGCGCGGCCAGCTGCGTCAGCTGGCGCAGCAGCTCGGGCTCGTCGTCGGGGTTGGCGGTGCGGATGCGCTCGGCCACGTCGGCCGGTCGCGCTCGGCATTGGCCAGCGCGCCACCGACCTCGCGCGCCACCGGCAGGCCGAGCAAGGCCATCATCCGGTAGGTCTCGATCTCCTGCAGCCGCTGCACCAGGCGGCCCAGGCGCCGCGGCGTCATGTCGCCGGCGACGACGATCCAGCGCGCGAAGCCGTCGCCATAGAGGCGGAAGTCGGTGTAGACGTCGGCCGAGCCGTCCATCACGCGGGCGCCGACCTGGGGCTGTCCTCGTTGAGCATGCTGCGCACCAGCGGCGGCACTTCGTCGCGCGGCGTGATCGCCGGCTTGACGAGCACGTGCATGCCCACCAGCCATTCGCCGGGCAGGCCGGCGCGCCAGTCGGCCGGCAGGTCGTCGATCGGCAGCGGCGCGAAGCTCTCGGGCACCCCAGCCGGGCGCTTCCACGCCGTGCAGGTGTGGAACTCGCCGTGCTTCTCCCAGCGCAGGCGGAGCCCGCCGATGTCGGCGCTGAAGTGGCTGGCGCCCTCGGCCGGGACCGGCAGCTGCCGGGACTGCAGCAGCGCGGCGAGGTGATCGCGCTCGGCGCTGCCCGCATTGCCGACCAGCGCCACGTGCGACAGCAGCAGCGGCGCATGCAGACGCTCGTAGGGCCGCGCATGCACCTCGTGGTGCAGCATTTCGCGCAAGGGGTGGACGGTCTGCATCTCGGGTACTCCTCCGAGCGACGATGCTAGTCGATGCATCCGGCGGCACGCCGGCCCGTCAATCTATCGCTTCCCCGATGAAGCGCTGCACCTTCGGCGGCTCGGCGCCGAGGTGGAAGGCGAGCGCCGCTCGCGCAGGCCGACATCGGCCGCGGTGAAGCGCTCGTGCCGGCGAAGGTGCTCGACCCAGGTCTCGTCGAGGAAGTATTCGATGTAGCGGCCCGGCGCCGACGGGTCGCGGAACAGGCCCCACGACAGCGCGCCCTGGCGCAGCCGCGCGCGGCGGGTGTCTTCCATCACGCGCATGAAGTCATCGGCGCGGGTCGGCTCGATCAGGTATTCGACCGTCACCATCACCGGCCCTTCGTCGGGCAGCGGCTCGACCAGCGGCACGGGCGGCACGCCGCCGGGGCGCGCCGGCGTGAGGTCTTCGTCCTCGCCGCCATCGACGCTCAGCCGCCGGTCAGCGCCAGCACCAGCGGGCCGGCCACGGCCGCGGCGACGATGCTCGCCGGCACGCTGCTCCAGGTGGCCACGGCCCCACAGCGCCGCACCGGCCGCACTGCCGCCCATCAGCGCCATCTGGTAGATCGACATGCCGCGCGCCCGCACCCAGTTGGGCAGCGCCATCTGCGCGGCCAGCGTCAGCGAGTTGGCGGTGGCGATCCAGGCCATGCCGGCCACCGCCATCGCCGGCACCGCCAGCCACAGGCTCGGGGCGAAGACCACCGTCACCGCGGCCAGCGCATGCACGCCGGTGCCCCAGCGCACGAAGCGGTCGCGGCTGATGTTCTGCCGCAGCCGCGGCAGGTACAGCGCCGTGGCCACCGCGCCGGCGCCCATCGCCGCCAGCAGCAGCGTGAAGGTGCCCGCGCCGCCGCCGTGCAGGTTGCGCGCCACCAGCGGCAGCAGCGCGGTCAGCGAGGTCGACTGCAGGAAGAACAGGAAGATGCGGATCAGCACGCTGCGCATGCGCGGCGACTGCGCCACGTGCTGCAGGCCGACGCGCATCGCGCCGATGAAGCGCTCGCCGGGCAGCGCGCTGGCCTTGCGCTGCGACCTCCAGCGGATGATCAGCACGAAGGCGGCCGCCGCGAGCACCGCATTGAGCGCGAAGACCACCGCCGCGCCGGCGCCGGCCAGCAGCGCACCGGCCACCACCGGGCCGATGACGCGCGACATGTTCATCGCCACGCCGTTGAGCGCCAGCGCGGCCGGCAGTTCGTGGCGCGGCACGACGTCGGGCACGATGGCCGCGAAGACCGGCCAGCGCATCGCCAGGCCGATGCCGTTGGCAAACGTCAGCGCCAGCAGCAGCGGCGCGGTGAGCACGCCGGCCAGCGAAGCGGCGCACAGCAGCATCGCCACGCAGGCCACCCACAGCTGCGTGGCGGCGAAGTAGCGGCGGCGGTCGACGATGTCGGCCATCGCGCCGCTGGGCAGGCCGAGCACGAAGACCGGCAGCGTCGACGCGGCCTGCACCAGCGCCACCATCACGGCGCTGTGGGTCAGCGTGGTCATCAGCCACGCCGCCGCCACGTCGTTCATCCACATGGTCACGTTGGCGGCCAGCCGAGGCCAGCCACAGCATGCGGAAGACCGGCCCCTTCAGCGGGGCCAGCGACGACGGCGCTGCCGCGTTCAACGCCTCGTCAATCCGCGTCCTGGAACGCCTCTTCGCGCTTGTTCTTGATCGACGGCAGCATCACCACCACGATCATCAGCACCGCGGCCAGCAGCAGGCCGGCGGACAGCGGCCGCGTCACGAAGGTGCTCCAGTCGCCCCGCGACAGCAGCAGCGCGCGGCGCAGGTTCTCTTCCATCATCGGCCCGAGGATGAAGCCCAGCAGCAGCGGGGCCGGCTCGCACGAGAGCTTGTAGAAGATGTAGCCGACGATCGCGAAGCCCGCGCCCATGTAGACGTCGAAGGCGTTGTTGTTCAGCGTGTACAGGCCGATGCAGCAGAAGGCCATGATCGCCGGAAACAGGAAGCGGTACGGCACCGTGAGCAGCTTGATCCAGATACCGATCAGCGGCAGGTTCAGGATGATCAGCATCAGGTTGCCGATCCACATCGAGGCGATCAGGCCCCAGAACAGCTCGGGGTTGCTGGTCATCACCTGCGGGCCGGGCTGGATGCCCTTGATCGTCATCGCGCCGACCATCAGCGCCATCACCGCGTTCGGCGGGATGCCCAGCGTCAGCATCGGGATGAACGAGGTCTGCGCGCCGGCGTTGTTGGCCGATTCGGGGCCGGCCACGCCGCGGATGTTGCCCTTGCCGAAGGCCGGCTCGCCGGGGCGGCCGCGCGTCTTCTTCTCGAGCGTGTAGGCCGCGAAGGAGGCGAGCAGCGCGCCGCCGCCGGGCAGCACGCCGAGCAGCGAGCCCATGGTGGTGCCGCGCAGCACGGCCGGGAAGGCATCCTTGAAGTCCTGCGCGGTCGGCCACAGGCCCTTGACGTCCTTGGTGAACACCTCGCGGTGCTCGGCCGGCTTGCCGAGGTTGGCGATGATCTCGCCGAAGCCGAACACGCCCATCGCGATCGCGACGAAGCCGATGCCGTCGGTCAGCTCGGGGATGTCGAAGCTGTAGCGCGGCGTGCCGGAGATGACGTCGGTGTTGATCTGGCCGAGCAGCAGGCCGAGCAGGATCATCGCGATCGCCTTGACCAGCGAGCCCGAGGCCAGTACCACCGCGCCGATCAGGCCGAGCACCATCAGCGAGAAATACTCGGCCGGGCCGAACTTGAAGGCCAGTTCGGTCAGCGGCGGCGCGAAGGCGGCGATGATGATCGTGCCCACGCAGCCGGCGAAGAACGAACCCAGGCCGGCCGCAGCCAGCGCGGCGCCGGCACGGCCCTGGCGAGCCATCTGGTAGCCGTCGATCGCGGTCACCACCGAGCTCGATTCGCCCGGCACGTTGATCAGGATCGCGGTGGTCGAGCCGCCGTACTGCGCGCCGTAGTAGATGCCGGCGAGCATGATCAGCGCCGGCGTCGCATCGAGCGCGTAGATCGACGGCAGCAGCATCGCGATGGTCGCGACCGGACCGAGGCCGGGCAGCACGCCGATCAGCGTGCCGAGCAGCGCGCCGCCGAAGGCATAGAGCAGGTTCTGGACGGTGAAGGCGACACCGAAGCCGAGCGCCGGTTGTTCAGCAGATCCATCGCGGGCTCCTCAGCGGCTCAGGAACGAGGGCCACAGCGGAATCGTCAGATTCAGCCCCCAGATGAAGATGACCCAGCTGCCGATGGTCAGGATGACCGAGTTCAGCAGCGCCTCGCCCCAGTGGAATTCGTCGCCGGCCAGCGCGGCCACGATCACCAGCAGCGGCAGCGCGATGACCATGCCCAGGTGCGGCAGCGCCCAGCCGAACAGCGCCACGGTGCCGACGATGAAGCCCAGCGGCTTCCAGGCGAACGGGCCGACCGGATCGCCGCCCTCGACCTCGATGGTCAGCGACTTGAACAGCACGCCTGCGCCGAGCAGCGCGGTCAGGATGCCCAGGCCGAAGGGAAAGTAGCCAGGGCCCGGGCGGGCCGAGCTGCCGAAGCTGTAGTCGGTGGCGCCCCAGGCGAAGCCGAGCCCGACCGCGATGAACATGAGGCCCGACCAGAAGTCGCGCTCGCTCTTGATCTTCACTGCACTCTCCTCCGCGAACGGATTGTTTGCGGCGGATTCTAGGCAGCGGTACCCGAGTGCCCTGTGTGGTTTACACGTAGCGCCTCATTCCCAGGAGGGCGTGGCGCGCAGCACCTCTTCCAACGTCGTCAGGCCCTCGGCCACCTTCATCGCACCGGCCACGCGCAAGGGGCGCAGGCCGCTGTGCAGCGCCTGCTTGCGCAGCCGCGCCATGTCGGTGGTGGGCGTGATGCACTGGCGCTCGTCTTCGGCGATGGTCAGCAGCTCGTACAGGCCGGCGCGGCCGCGGTAGCCGGTCATCCGGCATTCGAGGCAACCCACCGGCTTGTAGGGCTTGACCGCCCCCGTCAGGCGCCAGGGCTTGACGAACTCGCCGAGCGCCTCGCGCGACAGCGCCTCGTCGGGCTGCTTGCAGGCCGGGCACAGCGTGCGCACCGGGCGCTGCGCGAGCACGCCGATCACCGTCGCGCCGATCAGGTACGCCGGCACGCCGAGGTCTTCCAGCCGCGTGATGGCGGAGACCGAGTCGTTGGTGTGCAGCGTGCTGAAGACGAGGTGGCCGGTCAGCGCGGCCTGGATCGCCATCTCGGCGGTCTCGAGATCGCGGATCTCGCCGACCATGATGATGTCCGGATCCTGCCGCATCAGCGCACGCAGGCCCTCGGCGAAGTTCAGGTCGATGGCCGACTGCACCTGCGTCTGGTTGAACGCCGGCTGGATCATCTCGATCGGGTCTTCGATCGTGCAGACGTTGACCTCGTCGGTGGCCGGGCGGCGCAGGGTGGAATACAGCGTCGTCGTCTTGCCCGAGCCGGTCGGGCCGGTGACGAGGATGATGCCGTGCGCCTGCGTCACCAGTTCTTCCCAGCGCTTGCCGTCGTGCGCGCCGAAGCCCAGTGCATCGATCGACTTGACGGTGGTGTCCGGGTCGAAGATGCGCATCACCATCTTCTCGCCGAAGGCCGTGGGCAGCGTCGACAGGCGCATCTCGACCTCGTCGCCGCTCGGGTTGCGCGTCTTGATGCGGCCGTCGAGCGGGCGGCGCTTCTCGACCACGTCCATGCGGCCGAGCAGCTTGACGCGCGATCATCGCGTTCATCACGCCCGGCGGCACCCGGTAGACGTTGTGCATCACCCCGTCGATGCGGAAGCGGATCAGGCTGCGCTCGCGGCGCGGCTCGAGGTGGATGTCGCTGGCGCGCTGGTCGAAGGCGTACTGCCACAGCCAGTCGACCACCTGCACCACGCCCTGGTCGTTGGCGTCGAGCTGCTTGTTGCTGCGGCCGAGCTCGACAAGCTGCTCGAAGCTCGACAGCGACGAGGTCTCGCCGGTCTTGATCGCCGCGCGCACCGATTTCGACAGGCTGTAGAACTCGGTGGTGTATTTCTGCAGCTCGGTCGGGCTGGCGACGACCAGCCGGATCGGCTTGCCGGTGTGCGCCTCGATCTCGACACCCAGGCGGTGTCGCAGGGCTCGCAGGTGGCGATGGTCACGTCGCGCAGGCCGACGTTCAGCGGCAGGCCTTGCGGCGCTCGGCATAGCTGATCGACATCACTTCGGCCACGCGGCCGACGTCGACCTTCAGCGGGTCGATGCGCACGTAGGGCAGCTTGACGCGGCCGGCCAGCCACTCCGTCAGCGCCTCGATATCGAGCACGCGGCCCTTGCCCGGCTCCTTGTCGCGCTGCAGGCCGAGGCCGGCGATGCGCACCAGCGGGTGCTGGCGGCTGTCGGTACCGTGAAAGCGCTTCTCGGTGGCGCGCGCGACCTCCTCGCCGAGCACGCCGTCCTTGCGCAGCCAGCGCAGCAGCACGCGCCAATCCAGCGGGCCGACGTGCGGCTTGTCGAAGGCGAGGTCGGGAGCGTTCATGCGGGTTGGAGGACGGAGTCCGGCAGCGGGCGGATCATGCGCAGCCATTTTCGCGCCGGCAAGCCATATCGCGTGTCGACCTGTTGCGCGCGGGCGGCGAGTTCGTCACGGTCGGGCAGGCTGCCGGCCTTGATCGCCAGCATGATCGTGTTGCCTTCGCGCGTCGGCTGCATCGAGACCACCACGCCGCCAGCGAAGGCGGCGGCGATGCGCCGCGCGCTGCGCGCGAAGCTGGCATGGCGACCGAACAGGTTGACGCTCATCACGCCGCCGTCGGCCAGCGCCCGGGCGCAGCCTCGGTAGAAGGCTTCGCTGTCGCACACCGGGCCGGCGGCCTCGTGGTCGTAGAGGTCGACGCACAGCACGTCGACCGAACCCGGCTCGGCCACCTCGTCGACCCAGCGCTGTGCGTCCATCTCCAGCACGGCAAAGCGCGGACCCTCGGCCGGCAGGCGGAAGTAGGCGCGGTTGACGCCGATCACCGTCGGGTTCAGCTCGACCACCGTGGTCTTCATCTTCATCGCGCCGTGCGTGAAGCGCGTGATCGCGCCGGCACCCAGGCCCAGTTGCACCGCATGGCCGCGCGCCAGCTCGGCGCTCGGCCGCAGCAGCATCCAGGCCATCATGCGCTGCACGTACTCCAGCTCGATCTGCGACGGCGTCTTCAAGCGCATCGCGCCCTGCACCCAGGGCGTGCCCAGGTGCAGGTAGCGCACGCCGTCGTGCTCGGAGAGGGTGGCCGGCGCCATCTCGGGTTCGGTGCTCTTCTTCGTTCTCGTCGTCATGCCAGACCGTGGGCGGCGAAGGCGGCCCGCCGTGCCGCCAGCTTGCGTTCGAAACTCCAGCTGGCATTGGCCGGGCTGGTGGACGGCAGGCGGATCACCTCGACGCCGAGCGTGCGCGTGACCGCCATCGCGCGCCGATTCTCCGCCGTTGTGGGCCACGGCCTGCAGCTTCGGCGCGCGGCCCTTCAGGCTGGCCGGTCGTTGGGCACGGCCGCCTCGATCGCGCTGTCCAGGCTGCCCTCGCGCCGGCAGCTGGCGTAGACGTCCCAGATGCCGAGGCCGCGGCGCTTCGCCTCGGCGAGGCGCTGCGCATACGGCATCGCCACCGGGTCGATACCCCACAGCGCCGACAGCAGCGGCCAGAACTGGTTGCGCGGATGGGCGTAGTACTGCTGCTCGCGCAGCGAGGCCACGCCAGGAAGCTGCCCAGCACCACCAGCCGCGTCTCGCGGCCGATCACCGGGGCCGGGCCCTGCAGCGGCGCGTCGCTCATGCGGGAAGCCGCGGCAGCGCGGCGCGGGCATTGGCACGGGCGGCGGCGGCGAACTCGTCGATGCCCATGCCTCGCAGCGCGGCGAGCTCGCCCGCGATACGCGGCAGCTCGGCCGGCTCGTTGCGGCTGGCCTGCCCTTTGGGCACGCTGCTCGGCGGTGCGGTACAGCCAGTGCGGCGGGATGTCCGGCGCATCGGTCTCGGTGACGATCGCCGAGATCGGCAGCGTGCGCGCCAGCTCGCGGATGCGCAGCGCGCGGTCGAAGGTCGCCGCGCCGCCGAAGCCGAGGCGGAAGCCGAGATCGACGAAGGTCTGCGCCTGTTGCGCGCTGCCGTTGAAGGCGTGGGCGATGCCGCCAGTCACTTCGGTGCGGCGCAACTGCTTGAGCAAGCCGTCGGCCGAGCGCCGCACGTGCAGGATCACCGGCAGTCCGTGCCGCTGCGCGATCTTCAGCTGGGCGGCATAGAAGCGCTCCTGGCGCGCGCGGTCGAGGCCCGGGACGAAGTGGTCGAGGCCGATCTCGCCGACGGCCACCGTGCGCGGATCGTCTCGCCGCTCGGCCAGTGCGGCGTCGAGCCGATCGAGATCTTCGTCGGGAGCCCGGTCGACGAACAGCGGATGAATGCCCAGCGCATAGACCGGGCCGTGCGCGTGCGCCAGGGTGCCTACCGCGTCGAAGTTGCCCGCCTCGACGGCGGGCAGCACCTGCATCGTGACGCCGGCGGCGCGGGCGCGCGCCACCACGGCATCGCGGTCGGCATCGAACTCCGGGGCATCGAGATGGCAGTGGGTGTCGATCCACATGGGCGCGCATCATGCCTGCACCGTGACGAGGGCCGGGCTGTCGTGCTACCGTTGTGGCGAATCCCGTCCCGTGGGCGCCGCGCCGGAGCAGCCGATGAAGAAGGCACCGCTGTACAGCCGTTCTCGCCGGGGGGTGGCCGCCCCGGAAGCGCCGCCGCCCGCCGCTGCCGCGCCCGCCACCGCACCGGCCGGGCCCTCTGCCGCCGAACCCACCCGCCGCACCCGGGCGCGCGCCTTTGCAGTCCGCCACGAGCGCACGCTGTGGGCCCTGGCGCTGCTGCTGATGGCCGCGCTGGCGCTGTTCTGGCGGCCGGGCGCGCCGACGCGCGCCGCTCACCTTCGAGCAGATCGATCATCTCGTTCGCAAGTCGATCGAGGAGAAGCCGCTCACGTCCGCCGCGACGCGCGCGTACGACAAGGTGATCCCCTCGGTGGTGCGCGTGGTGGGTTATGACCGCCAGACCGCCGCGCCGCACGGCAAGAAGCCGCGCCGCGAGCGCGAGGCCGACACCGCCAGCCCGAAGAGCGAAGCGGATGATCTGCCCGGCTTCGAGGAGCGCGGCGTCGGCACCGGCGTGGTGATCGTCGACAACGGCACCATCCTGACCAACCTGCACGTGGTGATGGGCGCGGAGCGCGTGCGCGTGACCTTCATGGACGGCCTGGAGGCCGATGCGAAGCTGGTGAGCGTGATGCCGGAACACGATCTGGCCGTGCTGCGCGCGCAGAAGATACCGGACGACGGCCGCCGCGACGATGCGCGGCACCGGCGACCTCGCGCCCGGCGACCGCGTGATGGCAGTGGGCTTCCGTTCGGCATCGGGCCCTCGGCGTCCGAGGGCATCGTCTCGGGTTTGAAGCGGGAGTTCCGCTCGCCCGAGGGCGAACGCGTGCTGACCAACCTGATCCAGTTCGATGCAGCGGCCAACCCGGGCAACTCCGGCGGGCCGCTGGTCACGATGGAAGGCGAGGTCGTCGGCATCGTCACCGCCATCCTCAACCCGACCAAGCAGCGCGTCTTCGTGGGCATCGGCTTTGCCGTGCCGATCGAAAAACGCTGCCGCCGGCGCCGGCATGCCACCGTTCTGACGAGGAGCTTCATGGATTCCATGCCACCGGCGGCGCGCAGGCCGCCACCCTGATGGAGCGTGTGCTCTACGAGGTCAAGCGGGTCGTCGTCGGCCAGGACCAGTTCCTCGAGCGCGTGATGGTGGCGATGCTCTCCAACGGCCACCTGCTGGTCGAGGGCGTGCCGGGGCTGGCCAAGACGCTGACGGTGAAGACGCTCGCGCAGACGCTGCGCGGCCAGTTCAAGCGCATCCAGTTCACGCCCGATCTCGTGCCGGCCGATCTGGTGGGCACGCGCATCTACAGCCCCAAGACCGGCGAGTTCGACACCTCGCTGGGTCCGGTCTTCACCAACCTGCTGCTGGCGGACGAGATCAACCGCGCACCGGCGAAGGTGCAGAGCGCGCTGCTGGAGGTGATGCAGGAGCGCCGGTGACGATCGCTGGCGTCTCGCACAAGGTGCCCGAGCCCTTTCTGGTGATGGCCACGCAGAACCCGATCGAGACCGAAGGCACCTATCCGCTGCCGGAGGCGCAGGTCGACCGCTTCATGATGAAGGTGCTGGTCGACTACCCGAGCGAGGAAGAGGAGTTCGTCGTCGCGCAGCGCGTCACCGGCGCGCCGGTGCAGGTTCAGGCGGTGGCCAGCATGGGCCAGCTCGCCGAGCTGCAGCAGGAGTGCCGCAAGGTCTATGTCGACCCCTCGCTGATGCAGTACGCGGTGAGGCTGGTCAGCGCCACGCGGCGGCCGGCGCAGTACGGCCTGGCCGACATCGCCAAGTACCTCAGCTTCGGCGCCAGCCCGCGCGCGACCATCGGCCTGATCGAAGGCGCCCGGGCGATGGCTTCATGCGCGGCCGCGCCCACGCGCTGCCGGAAGACATGACCGGGCTGGTGGCCGACGTGATGCGCCACCGCATCGTGCTGAGCTACGAGGCGCTGGCCGACGGCCCTCGCCCGACCGCATCGTGCAGCAGGTGATGCAGAAGATTCCCGCGCCCGACAAGCCGCTTGCCCCGCATGAACACGCCGGTTCAGCCAGCCACTGACGCCGCGGACTCCGAGGCGCTGCAGGACCCTGGAACGCAGGGCGCCGAGGCCCTGCTCAAGCGCCTGGAATGGACGGTGATCCGCCGCCTCGATGGCCTGCTGCAGGGCGACTACCGCACGCTGATGCGCGGCGCCGGGCTCGACCGGGCCGATCTGCGCGAATACCAGCACCACGACGACGTGCGGCATATCGACTGGAACGTCACCGCGCGGCTGCAGCAGCCCTACGTGCGCCAGTTCACCGAAGACCGCGAGCTGGCGGCGGTTTCTCGTCGACCTGTCGGCCAGCGTCGATTTCGGGTTCCGACACCGCGCCAAGCGCGGCGTGGCGCGCGAATTCGTCGGCGTGCTGTCGCGGCTGCTGACGCGCCACGGCAACCGCGTCGGCGCCCTGCTCTACGGCACCGAGGTCGACACGGTGATTCCCGCGCGCGCCGGCCGCATGCATGTGCTGCACCTGCTGAGCAAGCTGTCGCAGCGCCCGGCCGAGGCGGCGCCCGGCGCCACGCAGCTGCGTGACCTGCTGCTGGCCGGCCAGCGCATGATCAAGCGGCGCTGCACGGTCTTCGTGGTCTCCGACTTCATCAGCCCGCCGGGCTGGGAGCAGGCGCTCGGCGAACTCTCGCGACGCCACGACGTGACCGCGGTGCGCCTGTACGATCCACTCGAGATGGAACTGCCCGACCTCGGCATGGTGACGCTGCGCGACGCGGAGACTGGCGAGCAGCTGCTCGTCGACACCCACGACGCCGGCTTCCGCCGCCGCTTCGCTGCCGCCGCCCAGGCGCGTGAGGCGGCGCTGCTTGACTCGCTGGCCGCCGCCGGCGTCGACACGCTGGAGCTCGCCACCGACGACGACCTGCTCGACGCCATCCTGCGCTTTGCCGACCTTCGCCGCCAGCGCGCGCGGCTGGCCACCGGCAGCACCCCGAGCCACCTGATGCGCAATGAACCGCGGAGGGCGTCATGAAGGGCACGTTCCCGCTCAATTTTTCTGGCCGGAGATGCTCTGGCTGCTGATCGCCGTGCCGTTGCTGGTGCTGGCCTACCTCTGGTTGCTCGGCCGGCGCAAGAAGACGGCGGTGCGCTACGCCAACTGGCGCTGGTGAAGCAGGCGATGGGCAAGGCGGCCGGCTGGAAGCGCCATGTGCCACCGCTGCTGCTGCTGCTGGCGATCACCGTGCTGCTGCTGGCCTCGGCGCGGCCGGCGGCGGTGATCACGCTGCCCTCGCAGCAGGAAACCATCGTGCTGGCGATGGACGTGTCGGGCAGCATGCGCGCGGCCGACGTGCAGCCGAACCGGCTGGTGGCCGCGCAGGAGGCCGCCAAGGCCTTCGTCGCCGAACTGCCACGCAGCGTGCGCGTGGCGGTGGTGCAGTTCGCCGGCACCGCGGCGATCGTGCAGCCGCCCACCCACAGCCGCGACGACGTGGTCGCTGCGATCGACCGCTTCCAGCTGCAGCGCGGCACCGCCACCGGCAGCGGCATCGTGCTCTCGCTGGCCGCGCTGTTTCCCGAGGCCGGCATCGATCTCTCCCAGATCACCGGCCAGAAGGCGATGCCGCCGTCGCCGGGCGACAAGCCCAAGGTCGAGTTCACGCCGGTGGAACCCGGCTCCTACGGCTCGGCGGCGATCATCATGCTCACCGACGGCCAGCGCACCACCGGGCCCGATCCGGTGGAGGCCGCCAAGATGGCCGCCGAGCGCGGCGTGCGCGTCTATACCGTCGGCATCGGCACCAAGGAAGGCGAGACGATCGGCTTCGAGGGCTGGTCGATGCGCGTGCGGCTCGATGAAGACGCGCTGAAGACGGTGGCCAACATCACCCGCGCCGACTATTTCTATGCTGGCACCGCCGAAGACCTGAAGAAGGTCTACCAGAGCCTGTCGACCCGGCTGGTGGTGGAGAAGAAGGAAACCGAGATCAGCGCGCTGTTCGCCGCCTTCGGCGCGCTGCTCGTCGCCGCGGCCGCGGCGCTGTCGGTGGCCTGGTTCGGTCGCATCACCTGACAGGCCCGCGGGGCGGCTGGAGAGGGCCGCCGACGCGCTCAGCCGCGGCGCTGGTGGTAGCGCCACTCCTGCGTTCGCCCGCCGTAACCGTAGGCCGCCGCCCGCACGTCGTGCACGTGGATGTAGCTCTCCCGTGCAGCGGCCCGAACAGCGATTCGAACGATCGGAATACGGCCTCGATGAAGCGTGCCTTCTCGGCCTTCGTGTTGGTCTCGTCGGTGACCTTGATGTCCAGATGGAAGCTGCTTCGCCCCTGGGTGGCCAGCGCCTGCCCGGCGATGAACCAGCTCGCGGGGTCGACGAAGTCGACGGCCACGGCGATCAGATCGGCTTGCTTGCCGAGCAGCTCGACTGTGTGACGGTGCACCAGGGCCGCGGCGCGGGCGGCGAGTTCGCGGTCGGTGTGGCGGCGATGCGCAGGGTGATCAGCGGCATCTCGATGGCTCCTCAGACGCGGCCCTGCGCCAGCATCCGGCGGCGCTGCAGCCGATGGATCAGGCGCCGGGCGCTGCGCAGCGCCGCCCCGGACGCGGTGGACAGCGACGCATTCGCGCCGCGCCAGAAGTCGTCGAGGGCTGCGCGGCGCAGGGCCTCGGCTTCGGCGCGGGCCCGATCGTGGCGCTGGTTCAGGTGGTCGGCAGCGGCGGACAGCGGGTGCATGGTGCTCTCTCCGGAAGTGGTGTTGTGCACTGTATGCAGTGACAACAGCCTCCGAAAGCGCAATTCCTGCGCTACGGCATTGCACTTTCTGCAATACCATCGCCGCCATGCACCTCGACGACACCGCCTTGTTCGTGCGCATCGTGGAACTCGGCACCCTCTCGGCCGCCGCGCGCGAACGCGATGTGCCGGTCAGCCAGGTCACGCGGGCGCTGGCCCGGCTGGAGGCGGCGTACGGCGTGCGGCTGCTGCACCGGAACACCCACGGCCTGAGCCTCACGGACGAAGGCGACACCTTCCTCGCCCATGCGCGGCGGCTGCTCGACACCGCGGACGAACTGCGCAGCGAGCTCTCCGGCAAGCTGGCCGGCCCGAGCGGCTGGGTGCGCACGAGCGTGAGCACGATCACGGCGCAGACGGTGATCGTGCCCAGCCCGGCGTCGCTGTACGAGCGCCACCCGCAGCTGAACCTGGAGATCTCGGCCGAGGATCGCATCGTCGACATGGCCCGCGAGGGCATCGACATCGCGATCCGCACCGGCACCCCGGCCGGCGACACGCTGGTCGCGCGGCAGATCGGCAGCCTGCGCCGCGGCCTGTTTGCGTCACCCGGCTATGCGCAGCACCACGGCCTGCCGGCGACGGTGGACGAACTGGCGCGGCACCACCTGATCGGCAACAGCGGGAACCCGGTGCTGAACCACTGGCGCCTCGGCCGCGGCCGCGACATCCAGGACATCACCGTGCGCGGCCACACCGCACCGACAACACCGCCGTGGTGCTGTCGCTCGTGCTGCAGGGCCTGGGCATTGGCCGCATCGTCAGCATCGCCGCCGACCCGCTGGTGGCCAGCGGCGAGCTGGTGCCCGTGCTCGCAGACCACACGCCGGACGAAGCGCTTCCGGTGTATGCGGTGATGCTGCAGGAGCGCCACCGCCTGCCCAAGATCCGCGCCTGCATTGACCACTGGGCAGAGTGGCTGGCGCGGCGCTGATCAGGCCTGGAACCTGCCCTTCACGAGCCGGAGCACGCGATCGCAGCGCGCGGCCGGGCTCTCGTCGTGCGTCACCAGCACGAAGGCCGTGCCCTGGCTGCGGGCGAGCTCGAGCATCAGCGCGAAGACCGCATCGGCGGTGTCGCGGTCGAGGTTGCCGGTGGGCTCGTCGGCCAGCACGCAGCCCGGCTGGCCGGCCAGTGCGCGGGCAATGGCCACGCGCTGGCGCTCGCCGCCGGAGAGCTGCGCCGGCCGGTGCAGCGTGCGCTCGGCAGGCCCACCTGGGCGAGCACGGCCTGCGCGCGCTCGCGTGCCTCGGCGGTGTCGCTGCGGCGGATGCGCAGCGGCATCGCCACGTTGTCCAGCGCGGTGAATTCCGGCAGCAGGTGGTGGAACTGGTAGACGAAGCCGAGGTGGCGGTTGCGCCACTGGCCCTGCTCGGCCGCATCGAGCGAGGCCAGATTGCGGCCGGCCAGCAGCACCGTGCCGCTGGTCGGTGCTTCGAGTCCGCCGAGCAGGTGCAGCAGCGTGCTCTTGCCCGAGCCCGAGGCACCGACCACGGCCACCGTCTCGCCCGGCATCACCGCCGGTCGATGCCCTGCAGCACCGGCACGTCGAGCCCGCCCTCGCTGAAGCGCTTGTGCAGGTTCTGCGCCTGGACGATGGCGTCACTCATGGCGCAGCGCCTCGGCGGGTTGCAGGCGGCTCGCACGCCAGCTCGGGTAGAGCGTGGCCACGAACGAGAGCAGCAGGGAGATGATCACGATGGGCACGATGTCGGACAGGCGCGGGTCGCTCGGCATGTGGTCGATGAGGTAGACGTTGGCGGGCAGCAGCGTCGTGCCGAGCAGCGATTCGATCGCCGGCACGATGTGGCCGATGTTGAAGGCGATCAAGAGGCCGAGCAGCAGCCCGGCCAGCGTGCCGATCACGCCGGAGGCCGCGCCCTGCACCATGAAGATGCCCATGATCGAACGCGGCGTGGCGCCCAGCGTGCGCAGGATGGCGATGTCCGAGCGCTTGTCGGTCACCGTCATCACGAGCATCGAGACGAGGTTGAAGGCGGCCACCGCGACGATCAGCGCGAGGATCAGGAACAGCATGCGCTTCTGGATCTGCACCGACTCGAACCACTGGCGGTTGGTGCGCGTCCAGTCGCTGACCAGCACGCCCGGGCCAAGTTCGCCGGAGAGACGCCAGCCGACTTCGGCGGCCCGGTCACGGTCCTGCAGGCGCAGCTGGATGCCGGTCGGCCCGGCGAGCTTCAGCAGCGCGGCCGCATCGTCCAGGCGCATCAGCGCGATCGTGCTGTCGTATTCGTAGTGGCCGGCCTCGAAGGTGCCGGCCACGTTCAGCGGCAGCATGCGCGGCGCGCCGCCGGGGCGCGAGGCATCGGGCAGCACGAGCGTGATGCGCTGGCCGGCGCTGGCGCCGAGCTTGCGGGCGAGGTCGGCGCCGAGCACCACCTCGTTCGCGCCCGGCTTCAGCTTTGAGCACCTCGTCGTGCAGGCGCGCGGCGAGGTCGGACACCTTCGCCTCGGCATCGACGTCGATGCCGCGCAGCAGCGCAGGGTGCAGCTCGTCGCCGCGTCCCAGCAGCGCCTGTGCGGTCACGAACGGCGCCACCGCCTTCACCTCGGGCTGCTGCTGCAGCGCACGCGCCGTGCCCCGCCAATCGGGCAGCGCACGGCCATTGGCCTCGAACACCTGCACGTGGGCGATCACCGACAGCATGCGGTCGCGCACCTCCATGCTGAAGCCGTTCATCACCGACAGCACGATGATCAGCGCCGCCACGCCCAGCGCGATGCCGAGCATCGCCACCGCGGAGATGAACGAGATGAAGCCGTTGGCGTCGCCACCGCGCGCGGCACGCAGGTAGCGCACGCCGACCTGCAGTTCGTAGGGCCACTCGTCGCTGCGCAGCTTTGCGCGGATCGCCTCATTCATAGCGCAGCGCCCTCGCCGGTTGCACGCGGCTGGCCCGCCAGCTCGG
This sequence comes from Piscinibacter aquaticus, assembly GCA_007994965.1. Lineage (GTDB taxonomy): Bacteria > Pseudomonadota > Gammaproteobacteria > Burkholderiales > Burkholderiaceae_C > Piscinibacter > Piscinibacter aquaticus. The sequence goes on from VOPW01000001.1 coordinate 2,414,180, forward strand.
GTAGAGCGTGGCCACGAAGGCCAGCAGCAGCGAGATGATGGCGATCGGCACGATGTCGCCGCGCTGCGGATCGCTGGGCATGCGGCTGATCAGGTAGACGCTGCCCGGCAGGAAGTTGACGCCGAGCGCCCGCTCGATGGCCGGCACGATGGTGTCGATGTGGAAGGCCACGCCCACGCCGAGCAGCACGCCGGCCAGCGTGCCGATCACGCCCGAGGCCGCGCCCTGCACGACGAAGATGCCCATCACCGAGCGCGGGCTCGCACCCAGCGTGCGCAGGATGGCGATGTCGGCACGCTTGTCGGTCACCGTCATCACCAGGGTCGAGACGAGGTTGAAGGCCGCCACCGCGACGATCAGCGTGAGGATGATGAACATCAGCCGTTTCTCGATCTGCACCGCATCGAACCAAGCGCGGTTGCTGCGCGTCCAGTCGCGCAGCTCGTAGCCTTTGCCCATCGCGGCGCCGAGTTCGGCGGCCACCGTGCGTGCCGTCTGGACGTCCTTCAGGCGCAGCTGCACGCCGGTAGGGCCTTCGACGCGGAACAGCCGCGCGGCATCGTCGAGGTGCATCAGCGCCAGGCCGCTGTCGTACTCCCAGTGGCCCGAGTCGAAGGTGCCCACCACCGTCAGCTGCTTGAGCCGGGGAATCACACCGGCCGGCGTGACTGGCCGCCGGGGGTGATCAGCGCCACCTTGTCGCCCTCGCGCACGCCCAGGCTGCGCGCCAGCTCGGCGCCGAGCACCACGCCCCAGCGGCCGGGCACGAGGCGGTCCAGCTCGTCGCGCAGCTTCGCAGCCAGCGCGGTGACGCTGGCCTCGTCGGCCGGCGAGATGCCGCGCACCAGCGTGCCGCGCATCTCCTCGCCGTGCGACACCAGGCCCTGCGCGGCGACGAAGGGCGCCGCGCCGATCACCTGCGGATGCTTGCGCGCCTGGGCCGCGACGATGCGCCAGTCGGGCAAGGCGGCCTCGCCAGCGGCGTGCACCTCGACATGCGCCACCACCGACAGCATGCGGTCGCGCACCTCCTTCTGGAAGCCGTTCATCACCGACAGCACGATGATCAATGCCGCCACGCCCAGCGCGATGCCGGCCATCGAGACCGCCGAGATGAACGAGATGAAGCCGTTGCGCCGCCCGGCGCGGCCGCTGCGGGTGTAGCGCCAGCCGATCTGCAGTTCGTAGGGCCAGTTCATGTCGGGCGCATGCTACCCGAGGGCCCCGGCACCCTCGCCTCGCGCCGGATAATCCGGCCATGCACCTGCTCGTTCCGTTCGCATCGGCCCTGTCGGAAGCCGGGCGACACACGATCCGCGACCTCTCGCTGCCGAACCTCGACCGCCTGCTCGCCCGCCTCGAAGCCACCGAGCGCCTGGGCACCGACGAATACACACTGACGCCGCCGCACGAAGCGGCCATCGCTGCTGCACGCGGCTGGGTGGGCGGCGCCGGCACCCTGCCCTTCGCGGCGCATGCGGCGCGCGAAGATGGCATCGAGGTGCTCGACGGCCTGGGGCCAGCTGACGCCGGTGCACTGGCACGTGGGCCGCGAGGAGATCGTGCTGACCGATCCCGACGCGCTGCGGCTCGATGAAGACGAATCTCGCGCACTGCTGGAAGCGGTGCGCGAACTGTTCGAGAGCGAAGGCTTCGCGCTCGCCTGGGGCGCGCCGCTGCGCTGGTACACCGCGCACGAGCTGCTGGCCGAGATGCCGACCGCGTCGCTCGACCGCGTGGTCGGCCGCAACGTCGACCGCTGGTTGCTGGCCAGCCGCGAGGCGCGGCTGCTGCGCCGGCTGCAGAACGAGGTGCAGATGCTGCTGCACACGCACCCGGTGAACGAAGCGCGCGAGGCGCGCGGCGAGCTGGCGGTGAATTCGTTCTGGCTCAGCGGGTGCGGACGCTGGCAGGAAGCGGCCGAAGGCACGGTGCAGGTTGATGCCAGCTTGCGCACACCGCTACTGTCGGACGATTGGGCGAGCTGGGCCGAGGCTGGCGGGCCCTCGATGTCGGGCCGCTGGCCGAGCTCGCCCGCGCGGCCGAGCGCGGCGAGCGGGTGGCGCTGACGCTGGCCGGCGAGCGCTTCGCGCAGCGGCTCGACTCGGCCGCCGGCTCGTGGTTCGCGCGGCTGCGGCATCGCTTCAGCCACCCTTCGCCCGCCGACGTGCTGGAGGCGCTGTGAGCGGCCCGGTGATCGCCCGTCGCGAAGCTCCGCCGCGCACGGTGTGGGCGCTCGAGCAGGCCGGCGTGCCGACCTTGCTGGCGCGACTCTTTGCCGCGCGCGGCGTACGCAGCGCCGACGAGCTCGACGATGGCCTCGCGCTGCTGCTGCCGCCGGCCACGCTGACCGGCGCGGCGCAGGCCGCGAAGCGTCTGGCCGATGCGATCGAACGCCGCCAGCGCATCTGCATCGTCGCCGACTACGACTGCGACGGCGCCACCGCCTGCGCGGTGGCGATCCGCGGCCTGGCGCTGCTCGGCGCGCCGCGCGAGACGCTGGCCTACGTCGTGCCCGACCGCGCGGTGCATGGCTACGGCCTGACGCCGGCCATCGTCGACCTCGCCGCGCCGCAGCGGCCCGACGTGCTGATGACGGTGGACAACGGCATCGCCAGCCTCGAAGGCGTGGCGCACGCGCGCGCCGCCGGCATGGCGGTGGTGGTGACAGACCACCACCTGCCCGCGCAGCAGGACGGCCGCATCGTGCTGCCCGAGGCCGACGTGATCGTCAACCCGAACCAGCCGGGCTGCGGCTTCGCGAGCAAGAACCTCGCGGGCGTCGGCGTGATGTTCTACGTGCTGCTCGCGCTGCGCAGCGAACTGCGCGAGCGCGGTGCCTTCAGCGCCGAAGCGCAGCCGCGGCTGGATGCGCTGCTCGACTGGTGGCGCTCGGCACGGTGGCCGACGTGGTCAAGCTCGACGCCAACAACCGGCGGCTGGTCGCGCAGGGCCTGCGCCGCATTCGCGCCGGCCGCATGCAGCCCGGCGTGGCCGCGCTGTTCGCCGCCGCCGGCCGCGACCCGCGCCGTGCCAGCGCCTTCGATTTCGGCTTCGCGCTGGGGCCACGCATCAACGCCGCCGGGCGCCTCGCCGACATGACGCTGGGCATCGAATGCCTGCTCACCGACGACGCCGGCCGCGCCGCCGAGCTGGCCAGGATGCTCGACGGCATCAACCGCGAGCGCCGCGAACTCGAATCGGGCATGCGCGAACAGGCCGAGGCGCAGCTCGAATCGCTGATGCCGAAGGGCGACCCGCCGCCGGCGCTGGCGATCTTCGACGAAGGCTTCCACGAAGGCGTGGTCGGCATCGTCGCGGCGCGGCTGAAGGACCGCGTGCACCGGCCGACCTTCGTCTTCGCGCGCGGCCAGGACGGGCTGCTGAAGGGTTCGGGCCGCTCGATCCCCGGCTTCCACCTGCGCGATGCGCTCGACCTGGTCAGCAAGCGCCACCCCGGCGTTCTGCGCCGCTTCGGCGGTCATGCGATGGCCGCGGGCGCGACGCTGGCGGCGGTCGATCTGCCGACCTTTGCGACCGCCTTCGCGCAGGTCGCGCACGAATGGCTGGACGAGGCCACGCTGGCGCGCACGCTGCTCACCGACGGCCCGCTGGATGCCGCGCTGTTCGACACCGCCACCGTGCGCTCGCTCGATGCGCAGGTGTGGGGCGAGCCTTCGAGCCGCCGGTGTTCTGCGACGAGGTGGAGATCGTCTCGCAGCGCCTCGTCGGCGAGCGCCACCTGAAACTGTCGGTGCGCCATGGCGGCGCCTTGCGCGATGCGATCTGGTTCGGGCGCAGCGAGCCCCTCGCCTCGCGCGTGAGGCTGGCCTACCGGCTCAGCGTCGACGAATACAACGGCCGCGAGCGGGTGCAGATGGTGGTCGAGGCCGGCGAAGACCTGGGATGAAGGCGCCCGAATGGGCGCCGGCCCCAGGTTGCATCTGGTAGCGGCAAGGTCTTGAGGGCTGGAGATACTCCGCGGATCCGTTGTACCCAAGCCGCCGACCATGCACGAGCCGCCCTCCACCGATCGACGCGCCACGCTGACGGGCTGATCGCCCTCGCCGGCGCCGCGACGCTGACCGCCTGTGGCGGCAGCAGCAGCGAGGCACCGGCACCGGTGGCCGGAACGCCGCCTTCGCCGCCGCCACCGCCCCCGCCGCCCGCTCCGCCACCGCCGGCTTCATCGGGCCCGATCACCGCCACCACGATCACCAGCAACCTCGCCAGTCCCTGGGGCACGGCCTTCCTGCCCGATCGGCGCATGCTGGTCACGCTGAAGGGCGGCAGCACGGTGATCGTCAGCGACAACGGCCAGACGGTCACGCCGGTCACCGGCGTGCCCGCGGTCAACAGCAACGGCCAGGGCGGCCTGCTCGACGTCGCCATCGACCCCGACTTCACCACCACGCCGTGGGTGTATCTCAGCTATTCCGAGAACGGCACCGGCGGCAGCGGCACCGCGGTGGCACGCGCCCAGCTGGTGGGCACCGCGCTGCAGAACCTGCGGGTGATCTTCCGCCAGAGCCCGAAAGTGAGCGGCGACGGCCACTTCGGCTCGCGCCTCGTCTTCCGCAACGACAAGACGCTGTTCGTCACGCTCGGCGAGCGCCAGCAGGGCAGCCCCGCACAGAACCTCGGCCAGACGCTCGGCAAGGTGGTGCGCATCAACCGCGACGGCAGCATTCCCTCGGACAACCCGAACCTCGGCGCCGGCGCGCTGCCCGGCATCTGGAGCCTGGGCCACCGCAACCCGCAGGGCGCCGCGCTGCACCCGACCACCGGCGAGCTGTGGGTCAGCGAGCACGGGCCGCAAGGCGGCGACGAGGTCAACATCTCCCGCGCCGGCCAGAACTACGGCTGGCCGAACGTGAGCTACGGCTGCAACTACGGCGACACGTATTCCGGCACCGACAACACGAGCTGCCGCATCGGCGGCACCGGGGGCCTGCACGCGCCGACCTACGTCGAGCCGCTGACCTTCTGGGTGCCCACCTCGCAGGCACCGGCGGGCCACGGCCTTCTACACCGGCGGCATGTTCCCCGAGTGGCAGGGCAGCCTGTTCTCCGGCGCGCTGGCCGGCGCGGGCATCTGGCGGCTGGTGCTCAACGGCAATGCGGTGGCCTCGCGCGAGCGGCTCGACTTCGCTGCGATCAACACCCGCATCCGCGACGTGCGCCAGGGGCCGGACGGCGCGCTGTACGCACTGACCGACGGCAGCGGCGGCCGCATCGTGCGCATCGCACGCTGATCGCAGCGGCCGACCCTGCCGCCAGCGGGCTGCGGGCCCGCTCCCTACAATCCGGGACTCGATGTTGCCGAGTTCCTGGATGAATGCCGACCTGCACTGCCATTCCTGCGTGTCCGACGGCACCCTCACGCCGGAGGCGCTGGCGCAGCGCGCCAAGGAACGCGGCGTCGAGCTCTGGGCGCTGACCGACCACGACGAGATCGGCGGCCAGCAGCGCGCACGCGACGCGGCGCTGGCGCTGGGCCTGCCCTACCTCACCGGCACCGAGATCTCGGTGAGCTTCTGCGGCCAGACGGTGCACATCGTCGGCCTCGGCTTCGATGCCGACGACGAGGCGCTCAAGCTGGGCTGGCCGCCACCCGAGGCGGGCGCCGCGAGCGCGCATTGGAGATGGCCGAGAGCCTCGCCAAGGTGGGCATCCACGGCAGCTTCGAGGGCGCCCTGAAATACGTCGGCAACCCCGACCTGATCTCGCGCACGCACTTCGCTCGCTTCCTCGTCGAGACCGGCGTCTGCGCCGACACCAGCGAGGTCTTCCGCCGCTTCCTCACCGACGGCAAACCCGGCTTCGTGCCGCACCGCTGGGCCAGCCTGCGTGATGCCGTGCACTGGATCACCGACGCCGGCGGCATGGCGGTGATCGCCCACCCGGCGCGCTACAAGTTCACCGCCAACGAGGAGCACGCGCTGTTCGCCGAGTTCAAGGCGCACGGCGGCCGCGGCGTCGAGGTGGTGACCGGCAGCCACAGCGCCGCCGAGGCGGTGCGCTATGCCGAAGCAGCGGTGGAATACGGCCTCGCCGCCTCGCGCGGCAGCGACTTCCACAGCCCCGACGAAAGCCACACCGATCTCGGCGCCTTGCCCGAGCTGCCGGGCCACCTGACGCCGGTGTGGGAGGCGCTGCAGGCGCGCATCCAGCGGCCCGCATGAGGGCTGCGCCGCCGGGCCGCCCCGGCCTCGGCATCGCGCTCGTGCTGGTGATGGCGGCGTGCTTCGCCACCATGGACACCACCGTCAAGTTCGTCGGCGCGCTGGTGCCGGTGCTGGTGGTGCTGTGGGCGCGCTACGGCGTGCAGGCGGGCGTGATGGCGCTGTGGCTGGCGATCTCGTCGCGGCGCGGTGGTGCCGGCTTCCGCTCGGCGCATCCACGCTTCCAGGCGGCGCGCGGGCTGCTGTTGCTGCTGAGTTCGACCTTCGGCTTCTTCGGCCTGCAATACCTGCCGGTGGCCGAGTTCACCGCGATCACGATGCTCACGCCGGTGATGGTCACGCTGCTGGCCGCCACGCTGCTGCACGAACGCGTGTCGCGGCTGCGCTGGGCCCTGGTGGCTGGCGGCTTCGCCGGTGCACTGATCGTCATCCGCCCGGGCAGCGGGCTGTTCGGCTGGGCCGCGCTGCTGCCCATCGCGGGCTCGATGGCCTATGCGAGCTTCCAGGTGCTGACGCGCAAGCTTTCGGCGCTGGAGAGCCCGTTCACGACGCACTTCTACACCGGCCTGACCGGCTCGGTGCTGGTGGCGCTGGCGCTGCTGGTCAGCGATGTCGAGTTGCTGCCCGCCTTGCAGGCCGCGCCCACATCGGCCTGGGGCCTGCTGCTGCTCATCGGCGCGCTGGGCACGCTGGGCCACCTGATGCTGGTGCTGGCCTTCGGCACGGCGCCCACGGCCACGCTGATGCCGGTGATGTATGCGCAGATCGGCTTCGCGGCGCTGGTCGGGTGGCTGGTGTTCGCGCAGGCGCCGGACGGCTGGGGCTGGCTCGGCATGGCGGTGGTCGCGGTGTGCGGCGCGGGCAGCGCATGGTTGAACGTGCGCGAAGCGTCGGCTTCGCGCCATGCCGTGACCGTCCTCGAAGCGGATACGATCGTCGATTGAGGTCGACGCCGCCATGTCCCAATACTTCGAGGTCCATCCCGACAACCCGCAGCCGCGTCTGCTCAAGCAGGCGGTGCAGATCCTGCATGGCGGCGGCGTGGTGGCGATTCCCACCGACTCGAGCTATGCGCTGGTCTGCCACCTCGACGACAAGGCAGCGGCCGAGGCGCTGCGGCGCATCCGCGGTGTCGATGACAAGCACCACCTCACGTTGCTGTGCCGCGATCTCAGCGAACTGGCCAGCTATGCCCGCGTGGACAACCGCCAGTACCGGCTGCTCAAGCTCGGCACGCCGGGGCCCTTCACCTTCATCCTCGAAGCGACGAAGGAAGTGCCGCGCCGGCTCTCGCACCCGTCGCGCCGCACCATCGGCTTGCGCGTGCCCGACCATGCGGTGACGCAGGCGCTGCTGGAGCAGCTCGGCCAGCCGTTGATTGCGACCACGCTGATCGCGCCGGGCGAAAGCGAGCCGATGAACGAGCCGCAGGAGATCCGCGAGCGCTTCCAGAAACTGCTGGGCGCGGTGGTCGATGCGGGCGCCTGCCCGATGCAGCCGACCACCGTGGTCGATCTCAGCGGGGACACTCCGGCGCTGGTGCGCGCCGGGCGCGGGGATCCGTCGTTGCTCGGTCTGGCGCTGGAAGCCGACTGATCAGCCCCGCTCGATGCGCGCCACGGCCGAGTGCGCGTGGATCGACTCGAAGTTCTCGACGTCGACCAGATAGCGGCCCACGCGCACATCGGCATTCAGCCGCAGCGCGACGTCGCGCACGGGTCCTCGACGAACTTCGGGTTCTCGTAGGCCCGCTCGGTGACCCACTTCTCGTCGGCCCGCTTGAGCATCGGCCAGATCTCGCTCGAGGCGGAGTCTTCGGCGAAGCGCACCAGCTCCTGCCAGGAGATGTCGGCCAGCAGTTCGACGCGTACCGTCACGTGAGAGCGCTGGTTGTGCGCACCGTAGTCGGAGATTTCCTTCGAGCAGGGGCACAGGCTCTTCACCGGCACCACCGCCTCGGCCCAGACCGCGATCTGGCCGGCCTTCGCCTCGACGATCCAGCGGCCCTGGTATTCCAGCAGGCTCTCGACGCCGGAGACCGCGCGCGCTTGCGCAGGAAGAATGGAAAGCGCGCCTCGATGCGGCCGGTGTCGGCGTGCAGCTTCTCGAGCATCACGCCCATCTGCGTGCGCAGCTCGGTGGCGTCGATCGCGCGGTCGAGCGATTCGAGCCAGGCCACGAAGCGCGACATGTGCGTGCCCTTCTGCTCGGCCGGCAGCGCGACGTCGAGATCCCAGTCGGCCACGGTGGCCAGTTCGGCCGAACCCAGGCGCAGCTGCATCGGATAGCGCACGCCGCGCACGCCGACGCGCTGGATCGCCGGTGGCGCTCGTCACGCTCGCTTTGCGTGTCGGGAATGTGCAGCGCGTCTTTGAGGTTGCTCATGGGTCGGCTCGAAACTCAGGCCGCAGGATGCCAGCAAACGCCCTACCGCGTGGCGGCATGGCCTTGAAGCCGGCATTCAGCCGCGTTCAATGGTTGACCGCCCGCACCAGCGCCGGCTTGCTGCCGAAGCGCTTGATCACCGCCTGCTCGATGCCGGCGGCGTCCAGCCCGCACATCGCCAGCAGCTTGGCTGGATCGCCATGCTCGACGAAGACATCGGGCAGGCCCAGCGTCAGCACCGGGGTCGTCAGCCCCGCGGCCGCCAGCGCCTCGAGCACCGCGCTGCCGGCGCCTCCCATCGTGCAGCCCTCTTCCACCGTCACCAGGGCCTCGTGGCTGCGGGCCAGATCGGCCACCAGTTCGGCGTCGAGCGGCTTGGCGAAGCGCATGTTGGCCACCGTGGCATCGAGCTTCTCGGCCGCAGCCAGCGCCGGGTACAGCAGCGTGCCGAAGGCCAGGATCGCGATGCGCGAACCCTGGCGGCGGATCTCGCCCTTGCCGAACGGGATCGCCGTCATCTCCTGGGCGATCTCGGTGCCGGCGCCGCTGCCGCGCGGGTAGCGCACCGCCACCGGATGGTCCTGCAGGAAGGCGGTGTACAGCGCGGCGGCATTCGTTCTCGTCGGCCGGCGTCAGCACGCTCATGTTCGGAATGCAGCGCAGGTAGGCGATGTCGTAGGCCCCGGCATGCGTCGCGCCATCGGCGCCGACGATGCCGGCGCGGTCGAGCGCGAACACCACCGGCAGGTTCTGCAGCGCCACGTCGTGGATCAGCTGGTCGTAGGCGCGCTGCAGGAAGGTGGAGTAGATCGCCACCACCGGCTTCAGGCCCTCGCAGGCGATCCCCGCGGCGAAGGTCACCGCATGCTGCTCGGCGATGCCGACGTCGAAGTAGCGCTCCGGGAAGCGCTTGTGGAACTCGACCATGCCCGAGCCCTCGCGCATGGCCGGCGTGATGCCGATCAGGCGCTGGTCCTTCTCGGCCATGTCGCACAGCCACTGGCCGAACACCTGCGTGAAGCTGGTCTTCGGCGGCGTGGCCGGCTTCTGGATGCCCTGCGCCGGATCGAAGGGCGTAGGCCCGTGGTACTTCACCGGATCGGCCTCGGCCAGCTTGTAGCCGTAGCCCTTCTGCGTGACCACGTGGAGGAACTGCGCACCGGGCTTGTCGCGCAGGTTCTCCAGCGTCGGGATCAGCGCGTCGAGGTCGTGGCCGTCGATCGGCCCGACGTAGTTGAAGCCGAACTCCTCGAAGATGGTGCCGGGCACGACCATGCCCTTGGCGTGTTCCTCGAAGCGCCGCGCCAGCTCGAACAGCGGCGGGGCATTCTTCAGCACGCCCTTCACGCCTTCGCGGGCGGCGGCATAGAACTGGCCGCTCATCAGCCGCGCGAGGTACTTGTTCAGCGCGCCGACCGGCGGGCTGATCGACATGTCGTTGTCGTTGAGCACCACCAGCAGGTTGGGCACATGGCCGACGTGCGGCATGCCGGCGTTGTTCAGCGCCTCGAAGGCCATGCCGGCGGTCATCGCGCCGTCGCCGATGATCGCCACCGCGTGGCGGTCTTCCTTCTTCTGCTGCGCGGCGATCGCCATGCCCAGCGCGGCCGAGATCGAGGTCGAGGAGTGCGCGGTGCCGAAGGTGTCGTACTCGCTCTCGTCGCGGCGCGGGAAGCCCGACAGCCCGCCGAGCTGGCGCAGCGTCGACATGCGGTCGCGCCGGCCGGTCAGCACCTTGTGCGGATAGGTCTGGTGGCCGACGTCCCAGACCAGGCGGTCGCTGGGCGTGTCGAACACGTAGTGCAGCGCGATCGTCAGCTCCACCGTGCCGAGGTTGGACGACAGGTGGCCCCCGGTTCTGGAGACGCTGTTGAGCACGAAGTCGCGCAGTTCCGCGGCGAGCTGCTTCAGCTCGAGCCGGGTCAGCTTGCGCACGTCGGCCGGACTGTTGATGTTCGGCAGCAGCAGATACTTCATCGTCAGTTGTCCCGTTCGACCACCTTGTCGGCCAGCAGCGAAAGCGCGCTGGTGTCGGCCAGCCCGCTGCGCTGCAGCGCGGCCTGGGCCTGAGCGCGCAGCTCCAGTGCATGCGCACGCGCCCGCTCGAGGCCGAGCACGCTGACATAGGTCGGCTTGTTGTTGTCCAGGTCCTTGCCGGCGGTCTTGCCCAGCGTCTCGGAAGCCTGGGTCACGTCGAGGATGTCGTCGACCACCTGGAAGGCCAGGCCGAGTGCGTCGCCATAGACGCCGAGCGCTTCCCACACCGCGGGGCCGACCGGGCCGCAGGCCGCGCCCATCAGCACGCTGGCCTTGAGCAGCGCGCCGGTCTTGCGGCGGTGCATGTCGCGCAGCTGGTGTTCGTCGAGCGGCTTGCCGGTGCTGGCGGTCGATGGCCTGCCCGCCGGCCATGCCCGCATGGCCCGCCGAGCGCGCCAGCAGCGAGCACAGCCTCGCCTGCAGGGCCGGCGCCATGCCCTGGTCGGGCGTCAGCACCTCGAAGGCCAGCGCCTGCATCGCATCGCCGGCGAGCATCGCCTGCGCCTCGCCGTACTTCACGTGCACGGTGGGCTTGCCCCGGCGCAGCACGTCGTTGTCCATGCAGGGCATGTCGTCGTGCACCAGCGAGTAGGCGTGGATCAGCTCCACGGCGCAGGCCGCACGCAGTGCCGCCTCGCGCTCGCCGTCGACGGCCTGCGCGGCGGCCAGCACCAGCAGCGGCCGCAGGCGCTTGCCGCCGTCGAGCACGCCGTAACGCATCGCCTCGCCAAGGCCCGCCGGCGCGTCGCCCGGCACCCACGCCGACAGGGCCGATTCGACGGCATCGAGTTCGCTGGCGGCCCAGGCGTCGAAGTGCTGGCGGTTCATCCGTTGATCCAGGGCTTGAGCTGCCCGTCCTCGAGCACCTTCACCTGCGCTTCCACCGCCTCGAGCTTGCCGCGGCAGAAGGCCAGCAGTTCGGCACCGCGCCGGTAGCTGTCGATCATGCGATCGAGCGGGAGTTGCCCGCCTTCCATGCCGGCCACGAGCTGTTCGAGTTCGCGCAGCGCGTCTTCGTAGCTCGCGGGCTCCTTGGCGGTCGCAGGTGAAGGAGTGATTTTTGCCATGCGCAATCCAGAGGACTGATTGTAGTCAGGCGCGTTTCACGGCCGCTGGGTTGTTGCACCAAAGTCGCGCTCCATGCGCGGACCGGCCAGAGAAGCACTCGCCCAGTGCGGCTTTCCGCCCGGGGCACCCCCTGGGTACAATCCGCGGCCCGTCGCAGTCCGGCGGGTGCCTGAAGGCCCACGCCCGGGTTGCCGGGGTGGTGGTTTGACATCGGTTTTTGGAGATCCTGGGGATCATGTCCGACCTGAGCGTCCCACTCGAGGCGCTGCAGCGTTCCCGCTCGCAGCTATCCGTCAGCAGCTATTTCGACGCCGATCTCTACCGGCACGAGATGGAGCTGATCTTCGAGTCCGGTCCGCGCTACCTGGGCCATGAACTGTCGGTGCCCGAGGTCGGCGATTTCCATGCCCTGCCGCAGGAGTCCGAAGGCCGCGCGCTGGTGCGCACGGCCAGCGGCATCGAGCTCATCTCCAACGTCTGCCGCCATCGCCGGGCGGTGATGCTGCGGGGCCGCGGCCACACCGGCAGCAACATCGTCTGCCCGCTGCACCGCTGGACCTACGACACCTCGGGCCAGCTGCTCGGCGCGCCGCATTTCGCCGACGACCCCTGCCTGAACCTGCGCAACTATCCGGTGCAGAACTGGAACGGCCTGCTGTTCGAGGCCCGCGGCCGCGACGTCAATGCCGACCTGGCCCGCCTGGGCCCGAAGGTCGATCTCGACTTCTCCGGCTATGTGTTCGACAGCGTTCACCTGCACGAGTGCGACTACAACTGGAAGACCTTCATCGAGGTCTACCTCGAGGACTACCACGTCGCGCCCTTCCACCCGGGCCTCGGCGGCTTCGTCACCTGTGACGATCTACGCTGGGAATTCGGTGCGCACCACTCGGTGCAGACGGTGGGCGCCAACAAGGCGCTGGCGCAGGCCGGCTCGGCCACCTACCGCAAGTGGCACGACGCGGTGCTCGCCTACCGCAACGGCGAGCCGCCGCGCCACGGCGCGATCTGGCTGACCTACTACCCGACGACCATGGTCGAGTGGTATCCGCACGTGCTGGTGGTCTCGACGCTGTTCCCCAAGGGCCCGCGCAAGACGCTCAACATGGTGGAGTTCTACTACCCCGAGGAGATCGCCGCCTTCGAGCGCGAGTTCGTGGAGGCGGAACAGGCCGCCTACTGGGAGACCTGCGACGAGGACGACGAGATCGCGTTGCGCATGGACGCCGGCCGCAAGGCCCTGCTCGAGCGCGGCGACGACGAGGTCGGCCCCTACCAGAGCCCGATGGAAGACGGCATGCAGCACTTCCACGAGTGGTACCGCGGGGTGATGGGGGATCGGCTGAAGGGCTGATCGAAGGCCGTTGCGCCGAGGCATGCGGGCACAATCGTCCGCATGTCGTCTCCCTGGTTGATGGTGCTCGCGTCGCTGCTGTTCGCGACGATGGGCGTCTGCGTCAAGCTCGCCTCCGCCCACTACGCCACCGGCGAGATCGTCTTCTACCGCGGTCTCGTCGGCCTCGTGATGATGGCCGCGGTGGCGCGCTGGCAGCGCGGCTCGCTGCGAACGGCGGTACCGGCGATGCATTTCTGGCGCAGCCTGTCGGGCGTGACGGCGCTGTGCCTGTGGTTCTACGCGATCGGCAACCTGCCGCTGGCCACCGCGATGACGCTGAACTACATGTCGTCGGTGTGGATGGCGCTGTTCCTCGTCGGCGGCGCGATCATGCTCGGTGGACAGCGCGTCGACGGCCGGCTGATCGCCACCATCCTCGCCGGCTTCGCCGGCGTGGCGCTGATCCTGCGCCCGACCATCGAGCAGGACCAGCTCTGGCACGGCTTGATCGGGCTGCTGTCGGGCATGGTCTCGGCGACCGCCTACCTGCAGGTCACGGCGCTCGGGCGCGCCGGCGAACCCGAGTACCGCATCGTCTTTACTTCTCGCTCGGCGGGGTGGCGGCCGGCGCGCTGACCATGCTGTGGACCGGCGCGAGCGCTCACCGCACGCTCGAAGGGCCGGCGCTGCTGCTGGCCGTCGGTCTGCTGGCCAGTGTCGCGCAGCTGCTGATGACGCGGGCCTACGGCACCGGCCGCACGCTCGTCAACGCCAGCCTGCAGTACCTCGGCATCGCCTTCGCATTCGTCTACGGCGTGCTGCTGTTCGACGAACGCATCACCTGGATGGCCATCGCCGGCATGGCGCTGATCGTCGCTGCCGGCCGGCCGGCCGCTTCGCTGCTGCGCAGCAGGGCCGCACCGGCCGATGCGCGCCAATCGACCCTGGAGAGCTGATCGCATGACCCACCCATACATCACGTTGATCACCGCCGACGAAGTGCTCGCGCTGCGCTCGGGCTCCACTCCGGCAATCGTCGTCGACTGCGGTTTCGACCTCGTCGACACCGAGGCCGGCGAGCGGGCCTGGCGCGAACAGCACATCGCGGGCTCGTTCTACCTGCACCTCGACCACGATCTCTCCGGCGCGAAGAACGGCCGCAACGGCCGCCACCCGCTGCCCGAGCGCAGCGCCTTCGCGGTCACGCTGGGCCGGCTGGGCGTCACGCCGGCCACGCAGGTGATCGCGCTCGATCGGCAAGGCGGGCCCTATGCGTCGCGGCTGTGGTGGATGCTGCGCTGGATGGGCCACGAGGCCGTGGCCGTGCTCGATGGCGGCTTCGATGCGGCGTGCCGCCGGCGGCCCCATCGACGCGCAGGAGCCGGTGGCGAGAGCCGCGCCGCCCTACCCCGAACGCGCTCCGCTCGCCACCACCACCAGCGCCGACGCGCTGCTGGCGCAGCTGGGCCGCGTGCGGCTCATCGATGCGCGCGCCGGCGAACGTTTCCGTGGCGAGGTCGAGCCGCTCGACAAGGCGGCCGGCCACATTCCCGGCGCCGCGAACCGCTTCTTCAAGGACAACCTCGGCGCCGATGGCCGCTTCAAGCCGGCGGTGCAGCTGCGCGCCGAGTTCGAGGCGCTGCTCGGCCGCGAGCCCGCCTCGCAGGCCGTGCACCAGTGCGGCTCGGGCGTGACGGCCTGCCACAACCTGCTGGCGATGGAGCATGCGGGCCTCACGGGCTCACGGCTGTACGCGGGCTCGTGGAGCGAGTGGTCGGCCGACCCTTCGCGGCCGATCGCCCGGGGTTAGGGCTGTCGGTTGACCGCGGTCAAGCGCGGTCCTACGCTGTCGGCCGACACTGTCCGCATACGACAACGAAAGGAGCCCGCCATGTTCAAGCGAATCCTCGTGCCGACCGATGGCTCGGACATCACCGGCAAGGCGGTCGAGACCGCGATTGCGCTGGCCAGGTCGGTCGGCGCGCAGCTCTATGCGATCAGCGTGAAGGAGCCCTTCCCTACAGCGCGATCTCCGAGATGCAGCCCACGCCGCCGCAGGAATTCTTCGACGCGCAGGAGCGCATCGCCGCCAAGCGGCTGTCACTGGTCAGCGAAGCGGCCAAGGCCGCCGGCGTGGGCTGCCAGGCGCACAGCGTCGAGGCGCTGCACCCCTGGGAGGCCATCATCGACCATGCCAAGCGCATGGAGTGCGATCTGGTCGTGATGGCCTCGCACGGCCGCCGCGGCGTCACCGCGCTGCTCCTGGGCAGCGAGACGCAGAAGGTGCTGACGCACTCCACCGTGCCAGTGCTGGTCGTTCGCTGACACGCGGTGTGCGCGGCGCCGGGCCGCCCCAAGCCGCGCGGCGCCCCGGGGGCAGGAGCGCAGCGACTGGGGGGGCTCGGTCAGGCCACGCCGTGCTGCTTCAGCCAGGCCACGGCACGCTTCCAGCCGTCTTCCGCCTGTTCCTTCCGATAGCTCGGCCGGTAGTCGGCGTGGAAGGCATGCGGTGTGTCGGGATACAGCACCAGTTCCGACTTCGCATTGCCCGCCGCCTTCAGCGCGGCCATCATCTTCTCGACGGTGTCGTTCGGGATGCCGCTGTCCGCCGCCCCATACAACGCCAGCACCGCGGCCTTGATCTGCGGCGCGACGTCGAGCGCGGTCTTGTCGCCGGGGAAGTAGCTGCGCGCCACCGGGCCATACCAGGGCACGGCCGCCTTCACCGCCGGGTTGTGCGCCGCATACATCCAGGTGGTGCGGCCGCCCCAGCAGAAGCCGGTGACGCCGAGCTTCGAGGTATCGCCGCCGTTGGCCCTGGCCCAGGCCACCGCGGCATCGAGGTCGCCCATCACCTGCGCGTCGGGCACCTTGGCGATCACCTCCGAGATCAGCTTGGCCACCTCGCCGTACGACTGCGCGTCACCCTGGCGCACGAACAGCTCCGGCGCGATCGCGAGATAGCCGAGCTTGGCAAAGCGCCGCGCCACGTCGGCGATGTGCTCGTGCACGCCGAAGATCTCCGAGATCACCAGGATCACCGGCAGGTTGGTCCGGCCGGCCGGGCTGCGCGCGGTAGGCGGGCATCCTGAAGTCGCCGACCGGAATCATCACTTCGTCGACCGTCAGGCCCTGGCTGTCGGTCTTGATGGTCTGTGCGGTCACCGGCAGCACGGCGGCCGCGAAGCCGCTGCCCACCGCGGCCTGGACAAAGCCGCGGCGCGAGAAGTCGCGCGAGGGCGCCAGACTGTCGAGTTCCTGCTCAAGCATCGCGTACCTCCGAGGGTGTGGGACGGAAAGCGCCGCATTCTAGGAAGGCCGGGGAATCCCGCCACAATGGTCGGATGACGAAGCCCGCGCCGAGCCCGATCGACAACGACCCCCGCTGGCCCGGCCAGCTCGCCGCCATCGACATGGGCTCGAACAGCTTCCGGCTCGAGATCGCGCAGGTGTCGCACGGCCGCTACCGGCGCGTCGATTACCTGAAGGAAACCGTGCGACTGGGCGCCGGGCTCGACGCCAACGGACTGCTCACCGAGGAAGCCGCCGAACGCGGCCTCGCCTGCCTGGCCCGCTTCGCGCAGCGCCTGAAGGGCTTCGCACCGGCGCAGGTGCGCGCGGTGGCCACGCAGACCCTGCGCGAGGCGCGCAACCGCGACGCCTTCCTGGCCCGCGCGCAGACCGTGCTGGGCCAGCCGATCGAGGTGATCTCGGGCCGCGAGGAGGCGCGCCTGATCTATGCCGGCGTGGCGCGGCTGCAGCCCTCGGCCGCACCCCGGCTGGTGATCGACATCGGCGGGCGATCGACCGAGATGATCCTCGGCCAGGGCCGCAAGCCCCTGAAGGCCGAGAGCTTCGGCGTCGGCAGCGTGAGCCTTTCGCTGCGCTACTTCGCCGACGGCCGCCTCACGGCCGACGCCTTCCGCGCCGCGCAGATCGCCGCCGGCGCCGAACTGGAGGAAGCGCTCGAACCCTTCGCGCCGGCGCACTGGCGCGAGGCGCTCGGCTCCTCGGGCACCGTGGGCGCCGTGTCGCAGCTGCTGGCCGCCAGCGGCGTCACCGACGGATGCATCACGCCGCAGGGTCTGCGCTGGCTGATCGATCGCTGCATCGCCGCCGGCCGCGTCGAGCGGCTCGATCTGCCCGGGCTGAAGGAAGACCGCCGCGCGGTGATCGCCGGCGGCATCGCGATCCTCTACACGCTCGCGGCGCACTTCGGCATCGAGGCGCTCCAGCCGGCGCGCGGCGCGCTGCGCCAGGGCGTGATCTTCGACCTCGACGAGCGGCTGCATGCCACCGCACTGCCGCAGGACGGCCATGATCTGCGCGACGCCACCGTGCGCGAGCTGCAGCGCCGCTTCATGGTCGACGTGCAGCAGGCCAGTGGCGCGTCTCGCGCATCGCCGAGGTGCTGTACGCGCAGGTGCAGCCGCGCGCCGGCCGCGAGGCCCGGCGCGAACTGCTGTGGGCCTGCGCGCTGCACGAGATGGGCATGATGGTGTCGCACCACGATCACCACCGGCACAGCGCCTACCTGCTGGCGCACGTGGACGCGCCGGGCTTCTCGCAGAGCCAGCAGCGCCGCGTCGGCGAGCTGGTGCTGGCCCAGCGCGGCGGGCTGCGCAAGGTGGAGACCAGCCCGGCGCAGGAGACCTTCGCCCGGCAGGTGCTCTGCCTGCGCCTGGGCGTCATCAAGTGCCATGCGCGCGGCGAGGTGCGCGACGACGCGCTGCGCCTGGTGCGCGACGGCTCGCAGGCGCTCGTCGGCTTCAGCGAGCACTGGGCCGCCACCCATCCGCGCACGCTCTACCTGCTGCAGGAAGAAGTGCAGGCCTGGGCGCGCGGTGGCGTGCTGAAACTCTCGCTCGGCGCCTGACATGGCCAAGGCCGCTGGCCCGCTGGTGGTCGACAGCATCACCGAAGCGATCGGCCATGGTGCCGGCCGCATCGCCGTCAGCGGCTCACGGCGGCATCAGCGCGGCGCGCTTCGCCCTGCAGGCGAAGGTGAAGCTGGCGGTCTTCAACGACGCCGGGGTCGGCCGCGACGGCGCCGGCATCGCCGGGCTGGATCTGCTGCAACGGGCCGGCATCGCGGCCTGCACGGTCTCGCACGACAGCGCACGCATCGGCGAAGCGCGCTCGACGCTGCACGACGGCGTGATTTCGCATGCCAACGCCGCGGCCGCCGCCCTCGGCGCGAAAGCGGGCCAGCCGGTGAAGGACTGGCTCGGCCAGCTGCCCGAAGGCGCGGGCTAGAGCGCGTCGGGCCCCATGACCGCGTGCAGCACCACCGGGGCGCTGCCTTCGCGGTCGCGGCTGCGCAGCCACCGTGCCGCCCCCTTCTTCACCGCCCAGGGCTGCGGCTGGCCGGTCAGCAGCAAGGCCGCCACCGGGCCGAGCGTCGGCTGGTGGCCGACGATCAGCACCGGTTCGCTCGATTCCGGCCAGCGTGCTGCCGCCAGCACCGCCTCGGCGGCAGCATCGGGCGCGATCTCGTCGACGGTGCGGAACTTGCGCCCCAGCGCCTTGGCCGTCTGCTGGCAGCGCAGTGCCGGGCTGACCAGCACGCGCGTCGAATGCGCAATGCGATGGTTGAGCCAGTCGGCCATGCGCGCGGCTTGGCGCTCGCCCTTGGCGGTGAGCATGCGCTCGAGATCGGGCAGGCCCTCGCGCTCGACGGCCTCGGCATGGCGCCACAGGATCAGGTCCATCCCGATCGCCCGTCGCTCAGCCGCCGTACAGGGCCATCAGTGCCTGCTGCGCACTGATGCCGTCGCTGCCGATGCGCTCGTAGCGCCCGTCGGGCTGCTGCTGCCGGGCGTCGCGGCCGTCGTGCAGGTAGGGCACCGTGCACTCGTCGACCACACGCTGGCGCAGCGCCGCATCGCGCACCGGCCACGCCACCTCGATGCGGCGGAACATGTTGCGGCCCATCCAGTCGGCGCTGCTCAGGTAGAGCACCTCGTCGTCGTCCCCGGCCCCCCAGCGGAAGTAGAGGATGCGGCTGTGCTCGAGGAAGCGCCCCACCACCGAGCGCACCCGGATGTTGTGGGTGGCCCCGGGCAAGCCAGGCGGCAGCATGCAGGCACCGCGCACGATCAGGTCGATGCGCGCGCCGGCCTGCGAGGCACGCATCAGCTTGTCGATCAGCGCCGGGTCGGTCAGCGCATTCACCTTGGCGACGATGCGCGCCGGCCGCCCCGCCCGCGCCGCCTCGGCCACGCGGTCGATCAGCTGGCCGGTGCGGCGGTGCAGCGTGAACGGCGCCTGCAGCAGCGCGCGCATCGGCTTGGTGCGGCCCAGGCTGGCGAGCTGCTGGAACACCGCATCGGCGTCCGAGGTCAGGTCGGCATCGGCGGTGAGGTAGCCCAGGTCGGTGTACAGCCGCGCGGTCTTGGGGTTGTAGTTGCCGGTCGACAGGTGCGCGTAGCGGCGCAACGCCGAGCCTTCGCGCCGCGTCACCAGCAGCAGCTTGGCATGCGTCTTCAGCCCGACGATGCCGTAGACCACCTGCGCGCCCACCGCCTCCAGCCGCTCGGCCCAGTTGATGTTGGCCTCCTCGTCGAAGCGAGCCTTCAGCTCGACGACCACCATCACCTCCTCGCCGCGCCGCGCCGCCTCGATCAGCGCCTCCATCAGCGGCGATTCGCTGCCGGTGCGGTAGATGGTCTGCTTGATCGCCAGCACGTCCGGGTCGGCCACCGCCTCGCGCAGGAACTGCACCACCGGCTCGAACGATTCGAACGGATGGTGCAGCAGCACGTCGCCCTCGCGCAGCCGCGCGAAGATCGAGCGATCACGCGGCAGGCGCTGCTCGGGCCAGGCCGGCTCGTAAGGTGCAAAGCGCAGGGCCGGGGCGTCGGCCTGGTCGATCAGCTGGTTCAGCCTCACCGGGTTGACCGGCCCGTTGACCTTGTACAGCGCCGCCTCGGGCAGCGCGAACTGCTGCAGCAGGAACTCGGAGAGTTCGTCCGGGCAGCTGGCCACCACCTCGAGCCGGATCGCCTGGCCGAAGTGGCGCGTGGTCAATCCGGTGCGCAGGGCCCGGCGCAGGTTCTGCACGTCGTCTTCGTCGACCTCGAGGTCGGAGTCGCGCGTGACGCGGAACTGCGAGAAGGCCTCCACCTCCCGCCCGGGGAAGAGCTCGTCGAGGTGCGCGCGGATCACGCTGGTCAGCAGCACGAAGGCCTGCTGCCCGGGTGCGACCTCGTCGGGCAGCCGGATCACCCGCGGCAGCACACGCGGCACCTTGACGATCGCGATGCCGTTGGCGCGGCCGAAGGCATCGCGGCCGCCGAGGCGCACGATGAAGTTCAGCGACTTGTTGGCCACCTGCGGGAAAGGGTGCGAAGGATCCAGCCCCACCGGCACCAGCAGCGGCCGCACCTCGCGGTGGAAGAAGCGGTCCACCCACTCGCGCTGCGCAGCGTCGCGGTCGGCGTGGTTGAGGATCAGGATGCCCTCGCGCTGCAGGCGCGGCATCACCTCGTCGTTGAAGGCGGCGTACTGGTCGTCGATCAGCCGGTGCGCCTCGGCGGCCACCGCCTCCAGCTCGCGCCGCGAGGCCGCGGCATCGCCACCCCGCGCCGCTTCGAGAAAGTCGGCAAAGCGCACCTCGAAGAACTCATCCATGTTCGACGAGACGATGCACACGTAGCGCAGCCGCTCGAGCAGCGGCACGTCCTCGCGCCGGGCCTGCGCGAGCACGCGGCGGTTGAAGGCGAGGATGGCGCGCTCGCGCGACAGCAACGCAGGCAGCGGCATCGCCGGCGCCGGCTCGCTGCCCGGTGTCGCGTCGTCGGCTGACGCAGGAGCCCGATCGTTCATCCGGGCAGTCTATGAAGGAATTGCGACAGTCGTGTGACGCTGCTCACCGGGGCGGCGTTCAGTGCGCCTCGGTCCCAGTTCGGCCCCACGCCCACCTCGGCCAGCAGCGGCACCTTCATCTGCGGCGCCACCGAGGCCATCACGCGCGGCACCGCCTCGCGCGCCCAGGCGACCTCGGCTTCGGGCACCTCGAACACCAGTTCGTCGTGCACCTGCATGATCATCTTCGTGCCGCGCTGTTCGCGGTCGAGCAGCGCCTGCACCTCGATCATCGCCAGCTTGATCAGGTCGGCCGCCGAGCCCTGCATCGGCGCATTGATCGCCCGGCGTTCGGCGCCGCTGCGTCGCGGGCCGTTGCCGCCGTTGATGTCGGGCAGGTAGACGCGCCGGCCGAACATGGTCTCCACATAGCCTTTGGCCTTGGCCGACGCCTTGGTCTCGTCCATGTAGCGCTTCACGCCGGCAAAGCGCTGGAAGTAGCGCTCGATGTAGGTGGTGGCGGCGGCGCGCTCGATGCCGAGGTTCTGCGCCGCCGAAGGCACCCATGCCGTAGATCAGGCCGAAGTTGATGGTCTTGGCGTAGCGGCGCTGCTCGCTCGTCACCTGCTCGGGCGGGATGCCGAACACCTCGCTGGCGGTGGCGCGGTGCACGTCCATGCCCTCGGCGAAGGCCTTCAGCAGGCCCGGATCCTCGCTGATGTGGGCCATGATGCGCAGCTCGATCTGCGAATAGTCGGCCGACAGGATCGCGCAGCCCGGCGGCGCGACGAAGGCCTCGCGCACTCGGCGGCCTTCCGGCGTGCGGATCGGGATGTTCTGCAGGTTCGGGTCGTTGCTCGACAGCCGGCCGGTCACCGCCACCGCCTGCGCATAGTTGGTGTGCACGCGGCCGGTGGCGGGGTTGACCATCAGCGGCAGCTTGTCGGTGTAGGTGCCCTTGAGCTTGGCCGGCTGCGGTGCTCCAGCAGCTTGGCCGGCAGCGGGTAGTCGGCGGCCAGCTCGGCGAGCACCTCCTCGTCGGTGGACGGCGTGCCGGTGGCGGTCTTCTTCTTCACCGGCAGGCCGAGCTTGCCGAACAGGATCTCGCCGATCTGCTTGGGGCTGCCGAGGTTGAAGGGCTGCCCGGCGATCTCGTGCGCCCCGCGCTCCAGCGCCATCAGCCGCTCGGCCAGCTCCTGGCTCTGCCGCGCCAGCACGGCCGAGTCGATCAGCACGCCGTGGCGCTCGATGCGGCCGAGCACCGCCACGCTGGGCATCTCGATCTTCTCGTAGACGAACAGCGGGCCGGCCTGCGCCTGCAGCTGCGGCCACAGCGTCTGGTGCACGTGCAGCGTCATGTCGCTGTCTTCGCACGAATACTGGCGGCGCGGGTCACGTCGACCTGCGCGAACGGAATCTGGTGCGCGCCCTTGCCGCAGACGTCCTCGTAGCTCAGGCCGGTGCGGCCGAGGTGCCGCAGCGCCGTGCTCTCCAGGCTGTGCGGCTTGTGGGCTTCGAGCACGTAGCTCTGCAGCAGCGTGTCGTGCGCATAGCCGCGGATCGTGATGCCGGCATTGGCAAACACGTGCGTGTCGTACTTGATGTTCTGCCCGAGCTTGGCGTGGCGTTCGCTCTCCAGCCAGGGCTTCAGCGCCGCCAGCACCTCGTCGGCGTCGAGCTGCGCCGGCGCGCCGGCATAGTCATGGCGCAGCGGGATGTAGGCCGCCTCGCCCACCGCCACCGACAACGAGATGCCGACGATGCGCGCCACCATGCCGTCGAGCGAATCGGTCTCGGTGTCGATCGCCGTCAGCGGCGCGGCCTCGATGCGAGCGATCCAGCGCTGCAGCGCCTCACGCGTCAGCACGGTCTCGTAGCGCTTGTCGATGCCGGCCGCTGCCACCGGCGCCGCGGCGGCCGCTTCGCCCTCGGCCGCAGGCGCTGGCGCCCCGCCCTGCCCCCTCGAGATCACGCTTCCAGGTCTTGAAGCCGAAGCGGCCGTAGAAGTCGAGCAGCCCCTCGCGGTCGACCGGCCTGAGCGCCAGCGCGTCGAGCGCCGGAAAGCCGGCGATGTCGGCGGCGAGGTCGCAATCGGTCACCACCGTCACCAGCCTGCGCCCGGTGGGCAGCCAGTCGAGCGCCTTGCGCAGGTTCTCGCCGGCCACGCCCTTGATCGAGCCGGCCGCGGCGATCACGCCGTCCAGCGAGCCGTATTCGGCGATCCATTTCGCGGCGGTCTTCGGGCCGACCTTCTCGACGCCGGGCACGT
Source organism: Piscinibacter aquaticus (assembly GCA_007994965.1). Taxonomy (GTDB): domain Bacteria; phylum Pseudomonadota; class Gammaproteobacteria; order Burkholderiales; family Burkholderiaceae_C; genus Piscinibacter; species Piscinibacter aquaticus. The sequence continues at coordinate 2,437,266 of VOPW01000001.1, forward strand.
TGTCGACCGCATCGCCCATCAGCGTGAGGTAGTCGACGATGCGCTCGGGCGGCACGCCGAACTTGGCCTGCACTGCTGCCACGTCGAGCTTCTCGTTGCTCATCGTGTTGATCAGCGTGACGCGCTCGTTGACGAGTTGCGCCAGATCCTTGTCGCCGGTGGAGATGATCACCTCGTGACCCGTCTGCGCGGCGATGCGCGCCAGCGTGCCGATCGCATCGTCGGCCTCGATGCCGGGCACCATCAGCACCGGCCAGCCGAGCAGCTTCACCACCTCGTGGATCGGCTCGATCTGCTTCGATGTCTTCCGGCATCGGCGCGCGCTGAGCCTTGTACTGCGGATACCACTCGTTGCGAAAGGTGTCGCCTTTGGCGTCGAACACGCAGGCGGCGTGCTCGGGGTTCACGTCCTGGATGGCGCGCTTGAGCATGGCCACCATGCCGTGGATGGCGCCGGTCGGGAAGCCGTCGGGGCTGCGCAGGTCGGGCAGCGCGTGGTAGGCGCGATACAGGTAGCTCGAGCCGTCCACCAGCAGCAGGGTCTTGGTCGTCATGGCGGGATTGTGGAGCATGGGTGCCGCCTAGAATGCGCGCATGAATGCCCGCTCCGCGCTCCTGGCCCTTGCCCTCTGTGCCTCATCGGGCCTGGCCCTGGCGCAGGCTGCAGCCGCCCCCGCTCCGGCACCCACTGAACCGCGCGTCGAGCGCATCGTGCACGAGGACGAAGGCAGCCGCATCGAGGAACTGCGCGTGCGCGGCGCCACGCAGCGCATCAGCGTGCAGCCCAAGGTGGGCACGGCCAAGGGCTACGAGATCCTCGTCGGCGACGGCTCGCGCGATCTCGGCGAAGGCGTCAACACCTCGCGCGGCGCCGCCGGCAAGCGCGTCTGGAACGTGCTGAGCTTCTGATCGGCGCATGGCGGTCTACACCGAGGTCTCCTTCGACGACGCCGCCGAACTCTTCGCACGGCTCGACACCGGCGCGCTGAGCACGCTGCAGCCGATCGCCAGCGGCATCGAGAACACCAACTATTTCGCCGACACCGCCGGCGGGCGCTACGTGCTGACGCTGTTCGAGCGGCTCACGCACGAGCAGCTGCCCTTCTACCTGCAGCTGATGAAGCACCCGCCGAGCACGGCATTCCGGTGCCGCGCCCGCATGCCGACGGCACGGGCGCCATCCTGCACACGCTGGCCGGCAAGCCGGCCGCGGTGGTCGACCGCCTGCGTGGCCGGCACCACCTCGCGCCCGATGCACTGCACTGCGCGATGGTCGGCGAGATGCTCGCGCGCATGCACCCGCCGCCGCGGATTTCCCGCTCGTGCAGCCCAACCTGCGCGGTCTGGCCTGGTGGGCCGAGACGGTGCCGGTGATCGAGCCTTCGTCACCGCCGAACAGGCCGCGCTGCTGAACGACGAGCTCGCCTTCCAGCAGCACCGCCGCGTCGCCTGCATATCGGGAGCTGCCGCGCGGCGCGATCCACGCCGACCTGTTCCGCGACAACGTGATGTTCGAGCAGTGCGACGACGGCACCGATCGCCTCGGCGGCTTCTTCGACTTCTATTTCGCCGGCGTCGATGCGCTGCTGTTCGACATCGGCGTGTGCCTGAACGACTGGTGCATCGACCGCCAGCGGCCGCCCGCCGAAGACCGCGCCGCGGCCTTCGTGCTGGCCTACGACGCGGTGCGCCCGCTGTCCGGCGCCGAGCTGCGCAGCCTGCCGGCACTGATGCGCGCGGCGGCGCTGCGCTTCTGGATCTCGCGGCTGTGGATCTTCACCTGCCGCGCGAGGCCACGCTGCTCAAGCCGCACGACCCGACGCATTTCGAACGCGCTGCGCGCGCGCCGCGAAGCCCCTGGCACTACACCCGACCATGAGACTGCAGACCGTTCCTGCGCTGCCGGCGCCGCCTGGGTCAAGCAGGGCTGGCGCGCCTTCTCGCAGCAGCCGCTGGCCTTCAGCGGGCTGTTCGCCGCCTTCCTGTTCGTGATCTTCGTGCTGACCCTGGTGCCGCTGGTCGGCTCGCTGCTGCTGCTGGCGCTGCTGCCGCTGGGCTCGCTGGGCTTCATGATCGCCACGCGCGAGCAGCAGGCCGGGCGCATTCCGCTGCCGCGCGCCTTCATCGAGCCGCTGCGCCAGGGCAACGACAAGGCCCGCGCGATGCTGATGCTCGGCATCGTCTATGCGGTGACGAGCGTGCTGATCATCAGCCCGGCCGAATGGGCCGATGGCGGCGCGCTCGACGAACTGATGCAGCTGCTGGCCGACGGCAAGGCCACGCCGGCCGACGTGGCATCCCGCCCGGCCGACCCGCGCCTGGAGACGGGCCTGCTGCTGCGCTTCGGCCTCGCGGGCCTGCTGTCGGTGCCGTTCTGGCATGCGCCGGCGCTGGTGCACTGGGGCGCACAGGGCGTGGCGCAGTCGCTCTTTTCCAGCACCGTGGCGATCTGGCGCAACAAGGGCGCCTTCCTCGTCTTCGCGCTGACCTGGTGTGCGGTGGTGCTGGTGTTCGGCGCGGGCGCCAACATCGTCGCCGGCCTGCTCGGCCAGCCGCAGCTGATCGCGCTGCTGATGATGCCGGCCTCGCTGCTGCTGTCCACCGTCTTCTACACCTCGCTGTATTTCACCTTCGCCGACTGCTTCGCCGAGCGCGAGCGGGCGACGCCTCTTCCTCCCGCCGAGACCACCCCATGAGCACCACCCCTCGCGTCGCCCTCGTCACCGGCGCCGGCAGCGGCATCGGCCGTGCCTGCGCGCTCGCCCTGCACCGCGCCGGTTATCACGTGGTGCTGGCCGGCCGCCGGCTCGACGCGCTGAACGAGACGATCGCCGCGGCGCCCGAAGGCCGCGAGCGGCTGCTCGCGGTGCCCACCGACGTGGGCGATCCGGCCTCGGTGAAGGCGCTGTTCGCGAAGACGAAGGAGGCCTTCGGCCGCCTCGACGTGCTCTTCAACAACGCCGGCATGGGCGCGCCGGCGATCCCGATGGAAGACCTGAGCTACGAGCAGTGGAAGGCGGTCGTCGACGTCAACCTCACCGGCCCTTCCTGTGCACGCAGGAAGCCATCCGCCTGATGAAGGGCCAGACGCCGCAGGGCGGGCGCATCATCAACAACGGCTCGATCTCGGCCTACGCGCCGCGGCCGTTCTCGGCGCCCTACACCGCCACCAAGCACGCCATCAGCGGCCTGACGCGCAGCACCGCGCTCGACGGCCGCCGCCACAACATCGCCTGCGGCCAGATCGACATCGGCAATGCCGCCACCGAGATGACCGAGCGCATGGCCGCCGGCGTGATCCAGGCCGACGGCAGCACGAAGGTGGAGCCGCGCATGGACGTGAAGCACGTGGCCGATGCCGTGGTGCACATGGCCGGCCTGCCGCTGGATGCCAACGTGCTGTTCATGACCGTGATGGCGACCAACATGCCGTTCGTCGGCCGCGGCTGAGAGATGCCAACAACGACCCGAGGGAGGAAGTTCACATGACCATTTCACGTTGCCTGATCGGCGCCGCGCTCGCGGCCTCCACGCTCGCCGCGCAGGCGCAGAGCCCGGCACCGGCCGTGCGCCCGCTGGTCGGCTTCGGCCTGACCTTCGGCGGCGACACGCTGGCCAACGTGCAGTACAGCGACGGCACCACCGACAGCATCAAGGCCGGCGGCCTCGCGCACCTCTACGCCGGCGCGGAGTTCAAGGTCGGCACCGAGATGGCCATCCAGGCCACCATCGGCTACCACGTCGACGACACGCGCGGCTCGAGCAATGGCAGCCTGCGCTTCTCGCGCTACCCGATCGACCTGATCGCGCTGTACAGCGTCAACGACCGCGTGCGCCTGGGGGCCGGCGCGCAGTTCGTCAGCAGCGCCAAGCTGGCGGGCTCGGGCGTGGCCAGCGCCGTGGCGGCGGATTTCCAGAGCTCCACCGGCCCGCTGGTCGAGGCGGAATACCTGTTCACGCCGAACCTGGGCGCCAAGCTGCGCTTCGTCTCGCACACCTACAAGCCCAAGGGCACGGGCCTCACCATCGACGGCAACCACGTCGGCCTGATGCTCGGCTACTACTTCTGAGCCGGCACGCCGCAACCGCGGCGCCCGCTCAGTGCATCTTGTCGCGCGGCGGCTTCTTGAACTGGTCGGGCGTGTAGACGTTGCCGTCCCAGCTGCCCTCGCGGGCACGGCGGATGGCGTCGTCGGCCAGTTGCTGGCCTTGCGCCGCGAGCGCGGCCAGCGCCACAGCGCAATGGCCCAGGCACGCAGCGTATTCCACAGCCGCACAAAGAAGCGGTCGAAACGCTGCTGCCGCACCGGGCCGAGGGCCGGGCGCAGCAGCATCACCGCACAGACCGCCACCACGAAGGCGGCGAAGACTTTCTCGATCACCCGGGCCTCCGCATGCCGTGATTCTGGCGCGGCGGCGAAAGCCGCGCCATGAACCACTGCACGCGGCGGGGCCTCAGCTGCCGATGCGGCCGCCGTCGTTCTTGGTGATCACCACGGTGGCCGAACGCGGCCGTGCCGTCGCGCCGCCCGCACCGTAGCCGGCATTGCCCGGCCAGTGGCTGAGGTACTTGGTCGGATCGGCGACGTCGGCCGCGACGATCGTCTCGCCCGGGTGCTGGATGTTCACGAACAGCGCCTTGCCGTCCGGCGTCTCGGTCACGCCGGTGATCTCGCAGTCCTTCGGGCCGACGAGGAATCGGCGCAGCGTGTCGGCGGTCGGCTTTGCCGACGTAGGTGTCGACCGCCACCGTGCCGCCCGTCACCGGGTGGTTCAGCGTGGTCTTCGCGCCATCCCCACGCTGCCCGGCACGCCGGCCAGCATCATGCAGTTGGTAGCGTCGGTGTAGGCGCCGTCGTCGGTCTGGATCCAGCACAGGCCAGTGTTCTTGCTGAACCACAGGCCATCGGGGCTGGAGAAGTCCTGGTCGGCGGTGAGGCCCGACAGGTTGATCAGCGCCGGGTCGCCATTGGACTGCGAGCCGAACAGGTAGATGTCCCAGGCGAACGCGGTGGCGGCCGATTCGCCGCCGTTCTCGCGCATGCGGATGATGTGGCCGTTGTTGTTGGCCGCCGTACCGCTGGTCGCCTCCGGGTCGAGGTAGGCGCGCGGGTTGGCCGCATCCACGCCTTGCTGCGAGCCGGTGGGCTGCAGTCGGCGGTTGCTGTTGTTCGTCAGCGTGTAGTAGATCTCGCCGGTGCCCGGGTGCACGGCGCACCACTCGGGGCGGTCCATCTTGGTCGCGCCCACGGCGTCGGCCGCGAGGCGGGCGTTGACCAGCACATCGGCCTGGTCGGCGAAGGCATAGCCCGCATAACCGGCGATCGCTGCGTTGGCGATGTTCAGCTCGATCCACTGGCCGGTGCCGTCGGCATTGAACTTCGCGACGTACAGCGTGCCCGCGTCGAGGTACTTGTCGCCGGCGGCGATGCGGTTGGCGGCATTGGCATCGGCCGCATCCCAGTTGGCGGCGGAGACGAACTTGTAGATGTACTCGCCGCGCGAGTCGTCGCCCATGTAGACGGCCAGCGGCTTGCCCGCAACGAGCTTGCCGAAGTCGGCGCTCTCGTGGGCGAAGCGGCCGAGCGCGGTGCGCTTCTTGATCGTCGCCGCCTTGTCGTACGGGTCCACCTCGACGACGTAGCCGAAGGTGTTCATCTCGTTGCGATAGTCGTCGGTGCCGTCGGTCGAGGCGCCGGTCTTGCTGATGTTCCAGCGCGCGAAGCGGTCGTCGGAGCCGGCGGTTTCCCAGCCGTGGCGGCTGGCGGCGCCCTGGGCGCGGCCGTAGCGGTTCAGCGAGGCCACGCTCTTGTCGTTGCCGCGCGCCGCGTTGTCGGTCGCCGAACGGGTGAAGTAGCCGGCCCAGTTCTCCTCGCCGCTGAGGTAGGTGCCCCAGGGCGTGTAGCCGCTGCCGCAGTTGTTGATCGTGCCGCGGCAGGCCGTGCCGGCGGTGGAGTACAGGGTCTTGGCCAGCGCATTGCCGCGCACCGGGCCGGCGATCTCCATCGGCGTCAGCGGCGTGATGCGGCGGTTGAAGGCCGAATCCTTCCTGTAGGCGAACACGCCGCCGGTCTTCGCCACCTCGACGATCGAGATGCCGTGGGCCGGAATCTCCTTGTCCGACTCGGCCACCGGGCGCGGGCGGGCGCTGGCGCCGGCCGCATGCAGGAAGTTGTCGGTCAGCGCCTCGTGGTTGATGGCCAGCAGGCCGCGGTCGTTGGCGTTCGCGTCGCGGTGCCGCTGGCCGACAGGCCGTAGAAGAACATGCCGTCGTGGTGGTCGCCGGCGCGCTTGTCGTAGTCGGTGTCGGTGCCGTCGTTCCGGAACGCCGGCGTGGCCGCATCGAGCGGGTCACCGAGCGCGTAGAGGATGGTCGCGGTGTAGCCGGCCGGCACGGTCAGCGTGTCGGCGGTGCTCTTCGCCACGCTGCCGAAGCTCAGCGCCGTCACCGGCTGCGGGGCCACCGGAGCGGCGGGGTCGTCGTCGCCGCCGCCGCAGGCCGTGAGGCCCCAGCTGCCGAGCACGGCGGTGGCCGCCGTGCCCACGCCGCCGCGCAGCAGCGAGCGGCGCGACAGCCGGGCCGCCAGCACGGTCTGGAACTCGGTATTGCCGGAGGTGTTCAGGTCGGTGTCGTCGTCGTGAAGCGGCGCGGGGGTGCGGTTCATGGATCCTCGGTGTCGGTGGTTTGAAAACCGCGGCAGTCTCGGCAGCGCCCGTGACAGCGCCATGAACGCTTCGTGACAGCCGCGTGATGGCCCGCTGGCGCGGCCCCGGCGAATCGGGCCAGAATCGCCCGGTCACGGCATCGACACAGACGAAAGGCGAAGCGGATGGCGAAGATCCACCTCATCGGCGGTGAAAAGGGCGGCGTCGGCAAATCGCTGCTGGCGCGCGTGCTGGCGCAGTACCTGATCGACCACCAGATGCCCTTCATCGGCTTCGACACCGATCGCTCGCACGGCGCGCTGATGCGCTTCTATGCCGGCTACGCGAGCCCGGTGATCGTCGACCGCTACGAGGCGCTCGACGCGATCATGGAAGCGGCGGTGGAACAGCCGAACCGCCGCATCCTGGTGGACCTGGCCGCGCAGACGCATGATCCGCTGGTGCGCTGGATGGACGACTCCGGCGTGCTCAACCTCGCCGACGAGAGCGGCATCGCGATCCACTACTGGCACGTGATGGACACCGGCAAGGATTCGGTCGACCTGCTGCGCAAGCTGCTCGACCGCTTCGGCACCAGCCTGAAATACGTGCTGGTGCGCAACCGGTGCGCGGCACCGACTTCACCGCGCTGGAGCAGTCGGGCGAGCAGGCGCGGGCCCTCGGCCTGGGCGCAAAGATCGTCTCGGTGAAGAAGCTGCACGAGAGCGCGATCCAGAAGATCGACATCAACAGCAGCAGCTTCTGGCACGCCACGCACACCGACAGCCCGATCGCGCTCGGCCTGATGGACCGCCAGCGCGTGAAGATGTGGATGCGCGACGTCTACCGCGATCTCGACGACGTCGGGGTCTGATGGAGCCCCCCAGTCGCTTCGCTCCTGCCCCGCGGGCCACGCAGAGGCCCGCTCGCGGCCCTCGGGCGCCGTCCGGTTTGGGGCGGCCCGGCGCCGGACCATCTTCGCCTCAGTGCAGCTTGACGCGCGGCTCCGTGCTGCGTGTCATCAGCCGGCTCATCGAGCCGAGCGCCGTACGCCAGAAGCCGTGCAGCGCCACCTCGTGCATCTTGTACAGCGACAGGTACATCGTGCGCGCGAACAGGCCTTCCACCCACAGGTTGCCGCCCACCAGCGCGCCCATCAGGTTGCCCACGGTGCTGTATTCGCCCAGCGAGACCAGCGAGCCGAAGTCGCGGTAGCGCCAGGGCTGCAGCGGCTGGCCGTTGATGCGCCGCTGCAGCTGTTTCACGAGGTGCGAGGCCTGCTGGTGCGCGGCCTGCGCGCGCGGCGGCACGGTGCCTTCGTGGCCCAGCCACGGCGCAGCGGCGCAGTCGCCGATGGCGAAGACGTTCGGATCGCGCGTGCTCTGCAGCGTCGGGCCCACGACCAGCTGGTTGAGGCGGTTGATCTCCAGCCCGCCGAGATCCTTCAGGAACTCCGGCGCCTTCACGCCCGCGGCCCACACCACCAGCTCGGCGGGGATCAGCTCCCCGCTGGCCGTGTGCACGCCTTCGGCGCTGACCTCGGTGACGCGCGACCCCGTGCGCACCCGGATGCCCAGACCGCTGAGCAGCTTGTGCGCCGCGCCCGAGATCCGCTCGGGCAGCGCCGGCAGGATGCGCGGGCCGGCCTCGATCAGGTTGAGCCGGATGTCGCGCTCGGGGTCGATGCGCTCGAGGTTGTACGAGACGAGCGCCCGCGTGGCCTTGTGCAGCTCCGCCGACAGCTCCACGCCCGTGGCGCCAGCGCCGATGACGGCCACCTGCAACTGCTTGGGCGCCAGCGGCTCGGCCTGCATGTGCGCGCGGATGCAGGCATTGACGAGCCGGCGGTGGAAGCGCTCGGCCTGCGCCGGCGTCTCCAGCGCGATCGCATGCTCGGCGACGCCCGGCGTGCCGAAGTCGTTGGTGAGGCTGCCCACCGCCATCACCAGCGTGTCGTAGCCGCGCGTGTAGGGCGGCGTGATGGGCGCGCCCTCCTCGTCGATCGCCGGCGCGACGATCACCTCGCGCTTGTCGCGGTCGAGCCCGACCATCTCGCCGACGCGGTAGCGGAAGCCGTGCCAGTGCGACTGCGCGAGGTAGTCGGTGGCGTGCTCGTGCAGATCGGTGCTGCCGGCGGCGATCTCGTGCAGGTGCGGCTTCCAGAAATGCGTGCGCGCCTTCTCGATCAGCGTGACGTGGGCGAGGCCCTTCTTGCCGAGCTTGTCGCCGAGCTGGGTGACCAGTTCCAGGCCACCCGCGCCACCGCCGACGACGACGATGCGATGCGGCTGGCCCGGGCTGCCGTTGCCGGTGTCTGCCATGTCCCTCGCTCCTGACTGCCTGTGTTTGTGGGCATTGTCGATGCGCGCGCGCGGTTTCCTGCACGCCGATAATCGATCGATGAACACGCTCTCCGCGCGGCTGCGCACGCAGACCTGGCCGGCCCACCGCCGGTGGAGGCCACGCCCTTCATTCGCACGATGCTGCGCGGCGGCCTCTCGCTGCCGGCCTACTGCCTGCTGCTGGCCAGCCTGCATCCGATCTATGCCGCGCTGGAGTCAGGCCTGCAGCGCCATGCCGATCGGCCGGAGCTGGCGGCCATCCATGCGCCTTCGTTGTGGCGCGAGCCGGCACTGGCGGAGGATCTGCTGCAGCTGCACGGCACCGGCTGGCGCGAAGCACTGGTGCCGCCGCCGCAGGCGCTGGCCTATGCAGCCCACCTGCACGAGCTGGCCGAACAGGCGCCTGCGCTGCTGGCAGCCCATGCCTACGTGCGCTATCTCGGCGATCTCAGTGGCGGGCAGGCACTGCGCCGCATCGTCGCCACGTCGCTCGGTCTGGCCGATGGCACCGGCACCCGCTTCTACGATTTCGGCCTGCCGGCGCAGACCGCGGCACTGGCCGGCGAACTGCGCGCCGGGCTGGACCGCATCGAGGCCGACGAGGCCACGCGCGCGGCCATCGTGAACGAGGCCGAGCGGGCCTTCGCGCGCCACGAGCGCCTGTTCGGCGAGCTCGAGGCCGCGCGACTCGCGCTCAGCCCTTGAAGTTGCGGATGCGCGCGTAGAGCGCGGTGGCGCGTCGCGTCGCGGCCTCGAGGTCTTCGAGCATCGGCGTGACCGACGGCGCCATGTCGCCGTCGGCGATGTCCATCGCCGCCAGGCTGGCGCTGGCCAGAATCGCGCTCATCAGTTCGTCAGGCTCGCGTTTGCCATTGCCGTTGCCGTTGCCATTGCCGCCGAAGGCCGACAGCGCCGGCGCCACCTGCGCCAGCGCCGCTTCGAGGTGCTCGCGGGCCCGCATCGCGCGGCGCGCCTCGGTCAGGTCGTCGAGGATCAGGATGAAGCCGAGCGTCGTGCCGTCGCGGGCGGGCACCACCTCGGCTCGCACGGCCACCGGCGTGGCACGCTCGCCGGCCAGCGTCAGCTCGGCGCGCCAGGCGTGGCCCTCGGCGACCATCGCCGCGAAGCCGTGCCGCGCGGCCTCGCGCTCGGCGAAGGTCGCGGCCACCGCGTCGAGGTCGGCCACCTCCTCGCGCGTGCGGCCGGCCGTGCGCAGGAAGGCTTCGTTGACGAACAGCGTGCGCTGGCGCCCGTCGCACACCAGCACCGGCTCGTCGGAGCTGACCACACGCGAGCGCACCTGGGACAGCTGATGCTCGGCAATCAGCAGCCGCACCGCATTGACCTGCACGATGATGTCGACCAGCGACGCGCCGATCGCCCGCGCCAGCGCCAGCTCGCTGCCGCTCCATGGCATTGCGGTGCCGCGCACCAGTTCCGACTGTGCGGCGAAGGAACTGCGCGGCGAGAGTTCCATCGGGTTGGTCGCGATCACCGCCTTGGCCGGGTTGCCGGCCCAGGTCACGGTCAGCAGCTGTTCCTTGCGGAACCACATCAGGTAATCGGGCCGGTCGCTCGCCAGCCGCGCCGCGATCACGCCGCTGGCGGTGGGCGTCACCGCCGCGAGCGCCGGATTGGCGCGCTCGACCGACGAGCAGTGGAACAGCCGCTCGTCAGACGGCGTCTGCGCCTGCACCCACTGCTGCAGCGCGCGCAGCTGCGGTGTCGAGGGCACCTCGCCGGTGGTCAGGATCTCGTCGTCGGTGAACAGCGCGGCGCCGGTGGCATCCAGCGGCTGCAGCAGCGTGCGCGGGTTGCGCAGCAGCGCGAGCCGCCAGTCGCCTTCGGTAGAGGTGGCCTCCACCGTGCGCTGCTCGAGCCGGCGCACCTGGATCGCCACCTGCGCGTAGGCATAGTTCTCGATCGCCGCGATGCGCGTGGAAGCCACCTCGGCGAGCAGGTCGCAGGCCGCACGCACGGCGTAGCGCAGGTTGAACGGCCGGTAGTGGTGGCAGGCGATCAGGCCCCACAGCTGGCCCTCTCGCACCAGCGACACGACCAGTGTCGCGGTGACGCCCATGTTGCGCAGGTACTGCAGGTGCAGCGGGGACATGCTGCGCAGCGCGCACATCGACATGTCGAGCTCGGTGCCCAGCCCCGGCACCAGGCGCGGCACCAGCTCGGCGGCGCGATAGTCGACGTCGACCAGCAGCCGGACGCGATTGCGCAGATAGAGCTCGCGGGCACGCTGCGGGATGTCGGTGGAAGGGTAGTGATGGCCGAGCAGCGCCTCGAGCCTCGGATCGCGCGCCTCGGCGATCACCTTGCCGTGGCCTTCGGGGTCGAACTTGTAGACCATCACCCGGTCGTAGCCGGTGATCTCGCGCACGCAGCGCACCACCGCATCGGCCAGCGTGCCGAGCGTCGAGGCCGAGCCGAAGCGCTGCACGGCGAGGTTCAGCTGGTTGCGCAGGCTGTCGCCATCGATGTCGGCCACCGGCACGGCACCGGAGGGGGCGCTCAGCGGCTCGATTTCCACCACCAGCGCCTGGCCGGGCACACGATGCACCACGCCCTCGAAGCCCGCCGGCGCGCCGTCGACCTCGATGGCGCAGCGCAGCGGCACCGGCTCGTCGAGGTGCGCCTCCGCGGCGACGCGCGCCACCTGCTCCGACAGGTCGCCACCGAGCGAAGTCAGCGCCTGGCCGAGCAGCGATTCGACCGGCCGGCCGAGCAGCGCCCCCGTGTTGGCACTGGCCTGCATCACCACCAGCCCGGGCTCGCGCACACTGAGCAGCACGCCATGCGGCTGGACCGAGCCGGCGAGGTGGATGAGCTCGCGCTCGCAGTTGGTCAGATCGGCCTGGCCGAACGCCGGATGGGTCTTCACGGCGCTTCGCCTGCGTCTCCGTGTGGCGCGCGGCGATCGGCCAGCGCGACCTCGCTGATGCCAAGCAGGCTGGCCGCCGCATGGGTGTCCCCGGCGCTGCGCTGCAGCGCGATGCGGATGAAGTGCTGCTCGGCCAGCGCCGTGGCCTGGCGCAGCATCACCGGAAGCGGCGTGGTGCCGAGTTGCTCGCTCAGCCGCTTCCAGGCCTCGGCGAAGACGGCCTGCGCTTCGCTCAGCTCGGCAACACGCGGCACCGCCCGGTGCAGAACGAGGCCGATGCATTCGCGGTCGCCCTCGGTCAGCCGTGGCGCTGACGGCCACCGTGTCGCGGACGCCGGCATTCAGCGGCATCGCCTCGCGCTCGGCCAGACCCTCGCGGCGCACCTCGGCCAGCAGATCGTCGAGTTCCTGCGGCCCGCCCAGCCAGTCGGACACCGGCCGCCCGGTGAGCTCGGTGTCGTCGCGCGCCTGCAGCAGCGCGATGAAGGCGGCATCGCAGCTGAGCAGGCGGCCGCTGGAATCGGCCACGGCCGCGGCCTCGCGTTCGCCGCTGCCCGTCGTGCTGGCCGCCGGCAGCGCGGCCGAGCGCAGCCGCACCAGCAAGCGCTGCTCGTCACCGGCGCGGAAGGGAATCGCCGCCGCCACGCTGGAGGTGACCGGATCGCCGATCAGCCGGGCCCGCAGTTCCGACGGCCGGCCGCTGCTGCGCGCGCTGGTCAACAGCTCGCGCACCGCGCCGCGGGAGCGGTGGTCGAACAGCGCGTCGACGGCGCGGCCGGCCAATGCCGCGGCACCGCCGAGGCGCTGCGCGATGAGGCGGTTGGCGCGGACGATCGCCGTGCTCTGCGCATCGACCGTCAGCACACCGTCGGTCAGCACTGGGTAGAGCTGCCGCTCCTGCGACTCGACCGCGCGCCTTCCAGTAGCCCCGCTCCAGGTCCTGCTGGGCATCGAGGAAACGCTGCTGGATGGCCGCGATGGCACGCAGGTCACGGCCGACGGCGATCACCGGGCCGTCGCGGCCGAGGCGGATCGCGGTGTAGGCGACCGGGATGTCGGCACCACCGGCACCGCTGTGGCTGATCTCGCGTCGGCGCGCCAGGCCGGTGCTGGTGACGTCGTTGAGCAGCGCCTCGACCTTGCGCCGCATCGGCGTGGCCACCGTGTCGGCCCAGGGCCGGCCGACCCACTCGGCCGCCGCAGGCGCCATCGGCTGCGCGCCCGACTGGGCCACGCTGCGGATCACACCGGATTCGTCCAGCACCAGCGCGATGTCGCTGGACAGGGACACAAAGGTCTGGGCGAGTTCCTGCGCCCAGGGTGCGAGAGCACCCAGATCATCCGTACTGCCCGAGCGTTCATTCACGCTGCTTCTCCTGGAGGCCGACGGGTTGGTGCTGCTGTCGTCGCTGGCGCATTCTATGCCCGGCCCTGGCACGGCGCCCTGCGAAATCTCAGCGTTTCCAGCGTTGGCGGAGGTCGACGAGATGGACCACGCCACCGGCGCTGAGCAGCAAGGCGATCCAGGGCCAAGGCGCGCCGGTCAGGGCGCAGCGCAGGGCCAGCACGAGCAGGATGCCGGCACCGATCATCGGCGCGAACACCCGAGGGGGCGGGCCGGCGCCGCTGCGCGCATGGCGCCGGCGAGCACCACGGCCTCGATCAGCAGCACCGCCAGAACCCGGTCGGCGGCGCGGCCGCTGGCGAAGAGGTCGTCCACGAGACCTCCGAGGCGCGCGATCAGACGCGCGCCAGCCCGAGCAGGTGCGCCACGTCCTTGAAGAAGATGCGCACGTGGGCCATCGGCTTGCGGCGCACCAGTTCCTTGTTCATGTAGGCCTCGAAGGTCAGCTGCTGCACGTCGCGGTCGCGGCAGATGCTGACGAAGCGCTCGCGGCGCTTGTCGCTCGAGTACCAGAATCGCTGCATGATGCCCAGCACGAAGAACACCTTGCCGTGCGCCTTCATGAAGCGCTTGCGCGCCTGCTGCAGCACGCGGGCGTCGCCCGTCGAGAGGAACAGCTGCCCCACTTCGGCGGCGATGCGGCCGCCGTACATCGCGTAGTAGATGCCCTCGCCGGAGGCCGGTGCCACGACGCCGGCGGCATCGCCGGCCAGCAGCACGTCGCGCCCGTTCTCCCAGCGCGGCAGCGGCTTGAGCGGAATCGGAGCGCCCTCGCGGCGCAGCGTCTCGCAGCCCGCCAGCCCGGAGGCATCGCGCAGCGCCGCGGTGGCGCTGCGCAGCGAGAAGCCCTTGTCGGCACTGCCGGTGCCGATGCTCGCCGTCTCGCCGTGCGGGAACACCCAGCCGTAGAAGTCAGGCGAGAACTGGCCGTTGTAGACCACGTCGCAGCGCGTGGCCTCGTAGTCGGCGCCGGCCTGCGGCGCGCGTACGATCTCGTGGTAGGCGAAGACGAAGCTGCCTTCGTCGGAACGCGGCACCTCCTGGCGCGCCACCTCGGAGCGGGCACCGTCGGCGCCGATCACCAGCCGCGCCCTCACGCGCACCGGCATGCCGCCTTCGCCCAGACGATCGCGCGCGCTGTAGCGCACCACGGCCACGCCGTCGGCGCCGCGCTCGATTGCCTCGAAGCTGCCGCGCGCGCGCACCGCGCCGGCCATGGCCGCGCGCTCGCGCAGCCATTCGTCGAAGGGCCCTCGATCAACCATGCCGACGAAGCCGCCTTCGATCGGGATGTCGACCTTCGCGTCGCTCGGCGCCACCATGCGCGCGCAGCGGATGCGCGCGACCAGCAGAGAATCCGGGATCTCGAAATCGCGGATCAGCCGCGGCGGGATCGCGCCGCCGCAGGGCTTGATGCGGCCCTCGCGGTCGAGCAGCAGCACGCTGCGTCCGGCCTTGGCCAGTTCGTGGGCGGCGGTCGCACCGGCCGGCCCGCCGCCGATCACGACGGCATCGTAGGTGTCGAACTCGTCCACAGGCTTCTCCTTGCGCGCCGCGGGCGCGACTCGGTCTCGATGCCGGCGGCCAGTGCCGCGGCCCAGATGAACAGCAGCGCCTCGACCGCGAACACGGTGCCGTAGGCGAGGCCGGTGTCGGCGATGAAGCGGCGGGCGATGTCGCTGGCCAGCGCGCCGGTCAGGCCGCCGATGCCGAAGGCGATCGCCTGCGAGGCGCCCCACAGGCCCATGCGCACGCCTTCGCGCTGCGTGCGGCCCTGGCTGGCCATGCGCATCATCGAGCCGATGGCCGCGATGGAGAAGGCGCCATTGGCTGCGCCCAGCGCGAACACGGTGGCATGCAGCGGCCACGGCGGGCCGATCGCACCGGCGGCCACCAGGCCGGCCAGGGCCAGCGCCGAGGCGACGCAGCCGCCAATGGTCCAATGCCGCAGCGAGCCGATGTGCCAGCGGCTGCCGGCCAGCGCGGCCGCGATCATGCCCATCAGCACGCCGCCATGCTGCAGCCCCGAGAGCTGCGTGGTGGCCCCGGGCGTCAGCCCGAACACGGCACCGGCGAAGGGCTCGAGGATCAGGTCCTGGGCGCTGAAGGCGAGCATCGAGACGAAGACGAACACGGTGAAGCGCCGCGCCGCCGATTCGCGCCACACCTGCGCGAGCGCCTCGAAGAAGCGCAGCTGCGGCTCGGGCTCGGCCGCCGCACCAGCCTCGCCTTCGAGGCGCCACAGCGCCAGCGCGGCCACCATGCAGGCGATCAGGGCGACGGTTCCGCTGACGGCCACCAGCCGCTCGGGCGAATACGGCTCGAGAAAGCGCCCGGCCGTGCCCGCGGTGACCGCGAAGCCGATGATCATCAGCATCCACACGATGGTCGCGGCCGGGGCGCGGCGCTCCGGTGCCACGCGCTTGGCCAGCAGCACCAGCAGCGAGGTGCCGCAGGCGCTGACGCCGAGGCCGACGAGGAAGAAGGCGACCGCCGCCAGCGCCGGGCCGGCGCTGCGCTGCGTGGCCATCCACGCCGTGGCCGTGGCAGCGAGCGTGCCGCCGGCTGCGAGTACCACCATGCCACCGAGGATCCAGGGCGTGCAGCGGCCGCTGCGGTCGGAGCCGAAGCCCATGCGCGGCCGGGTCAGCTGCACGGCGTAGTGGATCGCCACCAGCAGGCCCGGCACGAGTGCCGGCAGCGCGAGCTCGACCACCATCACGCGGTTCAGCGTCGAGGTTGTCAGCACGACGATGGCGCCGAGCGCCATCTGCACCAGCCCGAGCCGCACGATGCCGAACCAGCCGAGCGGCGTCATGGCTTCATCCCGCCTGCGCCGCGGCGCGCAGCGCGAAGGCGCTGACCAGCATGCCCGACACGTACAGCGTCACGCCCAGCCCGCTGTACCGGTGGCGCGGCCCCGCGGGTCGGCCACGAAGCGGCGCATCAGCAGCATCTGCACGGCCAGCAGCGCGCCCACCGCGAGGGCATGGTTCTTCGCCTGCCAGCTCATCAGCAGCACGACGACGATGAACTGCGGCGCGGCCATCATCCAGCAGGCCATGTGCGCCGCCTGCACCTCGCCCAGGCGCACCGGCAACGAGCCGATGCCCATGCGGCGATCGCCTTCCATCGACTTGAAGTCGTTGAGCGTCATGATGCCGTGCGCGCCAAGGCTGTACAGCGCGGCCAGCGCCATCGAGCGGCCGTCGGGCAGCGCGCCGCCGGCCATCACGATCGCGCCCGTCACCCACGCCGGGCCCTCGTAGCACAGGCCGCAGGCGGCGTTGCCCCACCAGCCGTTGCGCTTCAGCCGCAGCGGGGGTGCGCTGTACGCCCAGGCGAGCGCCAGGCCGAACAGCGCGGCGATGAAGCCCCAGGGCCCGAGCACGAGGGCGACAGCCAGCGACAGCGTCGTCCAGAGCACCGCGATGTACAGGCCCCAGCGGCCGGGCATGCGGCCGGAGGGAATCGGCCGGTGCGGCTCGTTGATCGCATCGACGTGGCGATCGAACCAGTCGTTCACCGCCTGGCTGGTGGCGCAGACCATCGGCCCGGCGAGCAGCACGCCCACCGCCACCAGCGCCCAGCGCTCGGCCCAGCTCTCGCCCGAGGCCACCGCGCCGCACGCGAAGGCCCACATGGGCGGGAACCAGGTGATCGGCTTGAGCAGTTCGGCAACCGCCGAAGGAGCAGGAAGGGCCATGCGGTTCATTCTCGGCGTGACACTCTGGAGTGTCAACCGAGATTTACAACCGCAAAACCCTCAGGCGATCGGGATCAACCCTCGTCGTCGCTCAGGTCGCCGATGCCGTGGCGGCGCAGCTTGACGTACAGGCTCTGGCGCGAGAGCCCGAGCATCTGGGCCGCCGAGGCGCGGTTGTCGCTGGTCATCTTCAGCGCCGTCTCGATGCACAGCTGCTCGATCAGGTCGGTGGTCTCTCCGACGATGTCCTTCAGCGGCACGCGCCCGACCAGCTCGGTCAGTTCGCCGGCGGTGCGCGGCAACTCGCCGGCGGCACGCGGTTCGGCGCTCAGCCGGCGGCCCACGTCGCGCACCGCGAAGGCCAGCACCGGCTTGCCGTCCTGCGTGGCGGCGGAGGCTGACACCTCGACCTCGGTGCTGGCGCCGTCCTCGCCGCGCAGCAGCGTGGAGAACATGCGCATGCTGCCGCGCTGGCGCACGGTCTGGATCAGCACGCCGAGCTCGACGCCCGTCCGGCCCAGCCAGCGGTCCAGCGGCTCGCCGCGCGCCTGCTCGTCGCTGCCGAGCTGAGCCAGCGCGAGGAAGGCCGCGTTGGCCATCTGGATGCGGCCGTCCTGGTCGGTGAAGACCAGCGCATCGGGCGCATTGCGCACGAAGTCGAGCAGCATCGAGGTCTCGGTCACCGGCGAGGCCGCGGCCGGCTCGGCGCCGACGCGGGCCAGCCGCACCAGCAGCAGCGAGGCGTCGTCCTGGCGGAAGCTGGACAGCGACACGGCCACGCGGCCGCCGCCATCGGCCAGTGCGGTGCGCACCACATCGGCGCGGCGCGCAGCCTTGGCTGCGGCCAGCGCGGCCTGCAACGGCTTGGCGTTGGGCGATTCGAACAGGGCGGTCAGCGAGCCACCGGCCAGACGGCGCGGCGCGCCGCCATTGCCGATCAGGGCCACAGCGGCCGGGTTGGCCTCGAGGATGCGCAGGCTGCCGGCATCGACGATCAACACCGCCTCGGAAGAGGCCTGGAACAGGTGGCGGTAGCGGGTCTCGGCCTGGCGGAAACGCCAGTAGTCGCGCTCCATCGCCTGCTGGGCCTCGATCAGGCGCAGCTGCAGGGCCTCGGTGGCGCGCAGATCGCGGCCGAAGGCGATCGTGCGACCGGTGCCCTTGCCGCGCCCGGGCGGCGAGATCTGCACCGCGGAATACAGGATCGGCCAGTCGGAGCCGCTGGCCTGCGGGTGGTTGACACGGCGCCAGCGCGGCGGACCGGCCGCTTCCTTCAGCAGTGCCTCGACCTTGGCGCGGCTCTCCACGGTGACGATCTCGGCCCACGGCTGGCCGACCCAGTCGGCCACCAGCGCGGCATCGAGGTCATCGCGGCCGATCACCACGTCCTGGATGACGCCGTGCGGATCGAGCAGCAAGGCGACGTCGCTGGCAGCGGCCACCATGCGCTGCACGGTGGCGGCGTCGAGGTCGCCCACCAGCGTGCGCGGCGCGACGCGCCGCTTCACGGGCGCTGCTCCTGATCATTGCCGCCGATGCGGGCCGTTGTTCCCATGTCTCTTCAACGTCCAGCGGCTGGACGAGATATCAACTGCGCTTCACACGGCCGGCAAGCAAGCTCTCGGCCAAACCCGGTGCCGCGCTTCCGTCGGAGGTCGTGGCATCGGCCCCCACCTGCCGCGCCAGATGCGGGCGCAGCGTGAATACCGGGCCGCCGACCAGCACGGCGACTTCCCGGTGGCAGGAGGCTCGGCGCACGGCGGCGATGCAGGCGGGCAACCAGTCCAGCCGCGCTTCGCTGCCGGCCGAAAACCCCACCACATCGAACCACTCGCGCCGCACCGCCGTGACCGGATCGGTATCCTCGCCCTCGCCCGCTGACACGACTTCCCAGCCGGCGCGACGGAAGAACTCGGCGACCATCGACAATCCGAAACTGTGCTGCTCTCCCGGCGCGCGAACGAGCAGCGCACGGCGTCCGTTGGGCGGATGAGCCACTTCGGTGCCGAAGGCCGGGCTCAATTCTCGCATCATTCTCTGCAGGCGCCCGAGGCCGATGGTCACGTCGGTGAAGTAGCACAGGTCCTCGCACCACATGTGGCCCAGGTGGCGCGCCGCGGGGGCCAGCAGATCGACCAGCATCTGCTCGACGCTCAGGCCGCGCTCGCGCAGCGCATCGACCGTGGCCGCGACGGCGGCCTCGTCGCCGCGCACCAGGCTCTCGGTGAATCGCTCGACTTCCGCCTGCGCGATGCTGCCGCTCAATGCATCGTTGCTCGCGGCGCGCTCGCCATCGTCTCGATGGGCGTCGACCAGGCGGGGAATGATCTCGTGTTCCAGCGTGCGGGCAGGCAGACCGCACGCTCCTCGCGCGACAGCGCAGAGCGGCTGAACATGTCGGGGGCGCCGACACCGGGCCATCGCCGGCCCAGGCGTGCGCGTGATCGGGGCCTTCGGACGCTGCCGTCCCTGTGTGCGAGCTTTCTTGCATCGCGCTCTCCTCTTCCAGCGTGTCTCGTCTTCGTTGTACGAACGACTGCTCGAGGGCGTTGGAGGGGCGAACCTGACAGCTGTAGCGCGTCGCCAATGCTCGGGATGCAGTGGATGTCGTGGTGTCTCGTCGGCTCTGTTCCTCTTTGGCTGCAGTGGATCTGTCGCCCCTTGTAACCCGCCTCCCCCTCACCGTCAATGCGGCTGGACACCGCACCCGTGTGCCTGTCCAGGACAGCCCGGGGTGATCGGCGCTCCGCCTGCACCCATGATCGGCGGACCACCCTGGACTGTCAAGCTTGGTTTACGTCTGTCTCGATTGACACTCTGGGACGGAAGGCATAGGCTCCCCTCAAGTCCACACCACCCGAGGGAGTCCCCGAATGGCATCGCGCCCGCCCGGCCCACCGCTGTACAGCCCCGGAGCGCGCGCGCCGCGACGCTTCGCCGTGGACGCTGGTGCAGGGCGTGCTGGCGCCAGTGCAGTTCCTCGCCTTCCTGATCAGCCTGGGGCTGCTGCTGCGCTACCTCGCCAGCGGCGCGGGTGAACAGGCGGCGATGTGGTCGGTGGTGGTCAAGACCGGGCTGCTCTACCTGATCATGGTCACCGGCAGCATCTGGGAGAAGGTGGTGTTCGGGCGCTGGCTGTTCGCGCCGGCCTTCTACTGGGAAGACGTGTTCAGCATGCTGGTGCTGGCGCTGCACACCGCCTATCTGTGGTGCTGGGCCACGCATGCGATGGACGGCCGCAGCCTCGCCTGGGCTGGCGCTGGCGGCGTATGCGAGCTACGTGGTCAACGCCGGGCAGTTCCTGCTCAAGCTGCGCGCCGCCCGCCTCGAGCAGTCCGGCACCTGCACGTCGCTCGAAGGAGCCCGCGCATGAACGCCCGCGAAGGGATCCCGATCCGCGCGCTGCCCAGCGGCGGCTGCTCCACCGCACCGGTGCTGCGCGAACGAGGCCAGCGCGAGGTGTTCTGCGGCCTCACCGGCATCATCTGGCTGCACCGCAAGATCCAGGACGCGTTCTTCCTCGTGGTCGGCTCGCGCACCTGCGCGCACCTGATCCAGTCGGCCGCCGGCGTGATGATCTTCGCCGAGCCGCGTTTCGCCACCGCGATCATCGACGAACGCGATCTCGCCGGCCCGGCCGACTGCCACGACGAGCTCGACCGCGTCGTCAACCGGCTGCTCGAGCGCCGGCCCGAGATCCGCACGCTGTTCCTCGTCGGTTCCTGCCCGTCGGAGGTGATCAAGCTCGACCTGCACCGCGCCGCGCAGCGCCTGGACGGCATTCACCGCCCGACCACCCGCGTGCTGAACTATTCCGGCAGCGGCATCGAGACCACCTTCACGCAGGGAGAAGACGCCTGCCTCGCGGCCTGGGTGCCGGAGATGCCCGAAAGCGCGCCGAACGAGCCCGAGTCGCTGCTCATCGTCGGCTCGCTCCCCGACGTGGTCGAAGACCAGTTTGCGCGGCTGTTCCGCGATCTCGGCATCGGCGACGTGCGCTTCTTCCCGCCGCGCCGCTCGATCCAGTTGCCGGCCGTCGGGCCGCACACCAGCTTCCTGCTCGCCCAGCCCTTCCTCGCCGACACCGCGCGGCAGCTGGAGGCGCGCGGCGCGCGCCACCGGCGGCGCCCTTCCCGTTCGGTGCGGAAGGCACCACGGGCCTGGCTGCGCGCCGCGGCCGAGGCCTTCGGCATCGCGCCGGCGCACTTCGACGCCGTCACCGCACCCGGCCGCGAGCGGGCCCGCATCGCGCTGCAACGCCATCGCCATCTGCTCGAAGGCCGGCGCATCTTCTTCTTCCCCGATTCGCAGCTCGAGCTGCCGATCGCGCGCTTCCTGGCGCGAGAGCTCGGCATGAAGCTCACCGAGGTCGGCACGCCCTACCTGCACCGGCAGCTGCTGGCGCACGAGCTGGCGCTGCTGCCCGAGGGCACGGTGCTCTCCGAGGGGCAGGACGTCGAGCGGCAGCTCGACCGCTGCCGCGACATCCAGCCCGACATCGTGGTCTGCGGCCTCGGCCGGCCAATCCGCTCGAGGCCGAGGGCATGACCACCAAGTGGGCGATCGAGCTGGTCTTCACGCCGGTGCACGGCTACGACCAGCCGCCGACCTCGCCGAGCTGTTCGCCCGGCCGCTGGTGCGCCGCGCGAAGCTGGCCGCCTGAATCAGCAGAAGAACGACGACATGCAGCTCACGCTCTGGACCTACGAAGGCCCGCCGCACGTCGGCGCGATGCGCATTGCCACCGCGATGCGCGACGTGCACTACGTGCTGCACGCCCCGCAGGGCGACACCTACGCCGACCTGCTGTTCACGATGATCGAGCGGCTGCCAACGCGGCCGCCGGTCACCTACACCACTTTCCAGGCGCGCGATCTCGGCGGCGACACCGCCGAACTGTTCAAGACCGCAGCGCGCGAAGCCTGCGAACGTTTCCAGCCCAAGGCCCTGCTGGTGGGTGCCTCGTGCACTGCCGAGCTGATCCAGGACGACCCCGGCGGCCTCGCCTCGACGCTCGGCCTGAGCGTGCCGGTGGTGCCGCTGGAACTGCCCTCGTACCAGCGCAAGGAGAACTGGGGCGCCTCGGAGACCTTCTACCGCATCGTGCGCGCGATGTGCGCGCCGCTGGTGCCACCGCCGGGCACGCCGCGCGCCGCGCGGGCCGAAGGCCGCACACCGCGCTGCAACCTGCTCGGCCCGACGGCGCTGGGCTTCCGCCACCGCGACGACGTGCGCGAGATCCGCGGCCTGCTCGAACGCATGGGGATCGAGGTGGCCGTGGTCGCGCCCGCCGGCGCCAGCCCCGACGACCGCCCGCCTACCCGAGGCCGATTTCAATGTCGTGCTCTATCCGGAGACCGCCGCCACCGCCGCGCAGTGGCTGCAGCGCAGCTTCGGCCAGCCCTTCACCCGCACCGTGCCGATCGGCACCGGCGCCACGCGCGAGTTCATCGCCGAAGTCGCGGCACTGGCCGGCCTCGACGCGCAGGCTGCCCTCAATCGCGAGACCTCCCGCGCCAGCTGGTACAGCCGCTCGGTCGACTCCACCTACCTCACCGGCAAGCGCGTGTTCGTGTTCGGCGACGCCACGCACGCGGTGGCCGCGGCACGCGTGGCCTCCCAGGAGCTCGGCTTCCAGGTCGTCGGCCTGGGCACCTACAGCCGCGAGCATGCGCGCGAGATCCGCGAAGCCGCCAAGCTCTACGGCGTCGAGCCGCTGATCACCGACGACTACCTCGAGGTCGAGACCAAGGTGGCCGAACTGCACCCCGAGCTCGTGCTCGGCACGCAGATGGAGCGCCACATCGCCAAGCGCCTGGGCGTGCCCTGCGCGGTGATCTCCGCCCCGGTGCACGTGCAGGACTTCCCGGCGCGCTACTCGCCGCAGATGGGCTTCGAAGGCGCGAACGTGCTCTTCGACACCTGGGTGCACCCGCTGATGATGGGCCTGGAGGAGCACCTGCTGACGATGTTCCGCCAGGACTTCGAGTTCCACGAGGGCGCGGCAGCGTCGCACCTCGGCTCGGCCGCGGTGCGGCCGGAGCCGGCACCGCAGGCCGCGGCCGAGCCGGACGCACCCGCAACGGCAGCCAGCACCCTCACGCTCGAAGCCGGCGCCACCGTCACCCGCTGGGCACCCGATGCCGAGCAGGAGCTTCGCAAGATCCCCTTCTTCGTGCGCGGCAAGGCCCGCCGCAACACCGAACGCTTCGCGCTGGACCGCGGCGTGCCGCTGATCACCGTCGAGACCCTCTACGATGCCAAAGCCCACTTCAGCCGCTGAAGGCGCAGCGGCGCTGCCGGTGCACGTCGTGCTGGTCACGATGGACAGCCATCTGGCCAGCGCCGCCGCGCGGGCCCATCGCACGCTGCGCAAGAAGATGCCGGGCCTGCGGCTGTCTGTGCATGCCGCGGCCAAATGGGGCGACGACGAAGCGGCGCTCGCACGCTGCCGTGCCGACATCGCCGCTGGCGACATCGTCATCGTGACGATGCTGTTCATGGAAGACCACTTCCTGCCGGTGCTGCCGGCGCTGAAGGCGCGCCGCGACCAGTGCGACGCGATGGTCTGCGCGATGTCCGCCGCCGAGGTGATGAAGCTCACCCGCATGGGCAAGTTCGACATGGCCGCTCCGGCCAGCGGCGCGATGGCCTTCCTCAAGCGCCTGCGCGGCAAGAGCGCGCATGCGTCCAACGAACAAGGCGTGAAGACCACTGCCGGCGCACAGCAGATGAAGATGCTGCGCCGGCTGCCGAAGATCCTGCGCTTCATCCCCGGCACCGCGCAGGACGTGCGGGCCTATTTCCTGACGCTGCAGTACTGGCTCGCCGGCTCGGAAGACAACGTGGCGCACATGGTGCACTTCCTCGTCGACCGCTACGCGGCCGGGCCGAGGCAGGGCCTGCGCGGCCTGTTCAAGACCCACGAGCCCGTGGACTATCCCGAGCTCGGCGTGTACCACCCGCAGATCAGGAACCGCCTGTCGGCCGAGATCGCCGAGCTGCCGCGCGTGGCCACCACCGGCAAGCGCGGGTCGGTCGGCCTGCTGCTGCTGCGCTCCTACCTGCTCGCGGGCAACACCGCGCACTACGACGGCGTGATCACCGCGCTCGAGGCCCGCGGCCTGCGCGTGATCCCGGGCGTTCGCCACCGGGCTCGATGCGCGCCCGGCGGTCGATGCTTTCTTCTTCAAGGACGGCCGGCCGACGATCGATGCGCTGGTCTCGCTCACCGGCTTCTCGCTGGTCGGCGGCCCGGCCTACAACGATGCGCACGCCGCCGAGGAAGTGCTGGCCGGGCTCGACGTGCCCTACCTGTCGGTGAACCCGGTCGAGTTCCAGACGCTGGACCAGTGGGGCGCCTCGCAGCGCGGCCTGCTGCCGGTGGAGGCGACGATGATGGTCGCCATCCCCGAGCTCGACGGCGCCACCGGCTCGATGGTGTTCGGCGGCCGCGGCAGCGCGGCGCAGGTGCAGTGCACCGGCTGCTCTCACGGTTGCCGGTTCGAAGCCGGTGCGGGCGAGCACGACATGCGCAGCTGCATCGAACGCGCCGACATGCTGGCCGCGCGCGTCGGCAAGCTGATCGACCTGCGCCGCAGCGAGCGTGCGCAGCGCAAGGTCGCGATGGTGCTGTTCAACTTCCGCCGAATGCAGGAAACACCGGCACGGCGGCTTTCCTGTCGGCGTTCGAGTCGCTGCACAACACGATGCTGGCGATGCAGCGCGAGGGCTACACCATCGAGGTTCCCGCCACGGTGGATGAACTGCGCACGCGCGTCATCGAAGGCAACGCGCCGCGCTTCGGTGCCCAGGCCAATGTGTTCACGCGCATCCCGGCAGCCGACCACGTCAAGCGCGAGCGCCACCTGCGGGAGATCGAATCGCAATGGGGCGCTGCGCCCGGGCGACATCAGACGGACGGCGCATCGATCTTCGTGCTCGGCGAGCGCTTCGGCAACGTGTTCGTGGGCATCCAGCCGGCCTTCGGCTACGAGGGTGATCCGATGCGGCTGCTGTTCGAGCGCGGCTTCGCGCCGACGCACGCCTTCTCGGCCTTCTACCGCTGGCTGCGCGAGGATTTCGCCGCCGATGCGGTGCTGCACTTCGGCACCCACGGTGCGCTGGAATTCATGCCCGGCAAGCAGTCGGGCCTGACGGCGATGTGCTGGCCCGACCGCCTGATCGGCGACCTGCCGAACCTGTACCTGTACGCCTCGAACAACCCGAGCGAGGGCACGATCGCCAAGCGCCGTGCCGCCGCGACGCTGATCAGCTACATGACGCCGCCGGTGGCGCAGGCCGGGCTCTACCAGGGCCTGATGGACCTGAAAGGCGAGATCGACCGCTTCCGCAGCCTCGAGCCCGAGGCGCAGGCCGAGCGCGCCGGGCTGGCTGCGATGATCCAGCAGCAGGCTGCCGCGCTCGAACTCGCGGCCGCGGAGCCGGCGTGGGGCGCCGAGGCCGAGGCACGCATCGTCAAGCTCGCGGCCGACGTGCTCGAGCTGGAGTACACGCTGATCCCCTATGGCCTGCACGTGGTGGGCCGTGCGCCGACACCCGCGCAGCGCACCGACCTGCTGCTGTCGCTCGCCGAGGCCTCGCACGGACAGCGCCCGCCGCGCGATCAGATCGAGGCGCTGGTCGGCGGCCGCACCGCCGAACAGGTGCACATCGCCGCGGGCGATGCCGCCGCGCCGATCGAGCTGCTGCGCGAACTCGCCAAGGCCGATGCGTTGATGGCGCACGACCACGAAACCGACGGCCTGCTGCGCGCGCTCGACGGCCGATTCCTGCGCCCTGCCCCGGGCGGCGACCTGCTGCGCACGCCGAGCATCCTGCCGACGGGCCGCAACCTGCACGGCTTCGACCCCTTCCGCATCCCCAGCGCCTACGCGGTGGCCGATGGCGCGCGCCGGGCGCAGCGCCTGCTCGAGCGCTACCAGGGCCGATGGCCACGCCTTCCCCGAATCGATCGCGATGGTGCTGTGGGGCACCGACAACCTGAAGAGCGAGGGCGGCCCGGTGGCGCAGGTGCTGGCGCTGCTCGGCGCGAAGCCGCGCTTCGACAGCTATGGTCGTCTGGCCGGTGCCGAGCTGATTCCGCTGGAGCAGCTCGGCCGCCCGCGTGTGGACGTGGTGATCACGATGTCGGGCATCTTCCGCGACCTGCTGCCGCTGCAGATCCGCATGCTGGCCGAAGCCGCCTGGCTCGCCGCCAGCGCCGACGAGCCGGCCGAATCCAACTTCGTGCGCAAGCACGCGCTGGCCTTTATGGCCTGCCATGGCTGCGATCTCGAGGCCGCCTCGTTGCGCGTGTTCGGCAATGCCGAGGGAGCGTACGGCGCCAACGTCAGCCACCTGGTCGACAACGGCCAGTGGGACGACGAGGACGAACTCGCCGAGACCTACTCGCGCCGCAAGGGCTTCGCCTACGGCCGCAGCGGCCGGCCGGTGCAGCAGGGCGAATTGCTCAAGAGCGTGCTCGCCGACGTGCAGCTGGCCTACCAGAACCTCGATTCGGTGGAGCTCGGCGTCACCACCATCGACACCTACTTCGACACGCTCGGCGGCATCAGCCGCGCGGTGCAGCGCGCCAAGAGCGCGCAAGGCGGCACCGAGGCCGCGATGGCGCCGGTTTACATCGGCGACCAGACGCGCGACGGCCTGGGCGGGGGCACCGTGCGTACGCTGTCAGAGCAGGTGGCGCTTGAAACCCGCACCCGCATGCTCAACCCGAAGTGGTACGAGGGCATGCTCGAGCACGGCTACGAAGGCGTGCGCCAGATCGAGGTGCACCTGACCAACACCATGGGCTGGTCGGCCACCACTGGCCAGTGCAGCCCTGGGTCTACCAGAAGCTCAGCGAGACCTTCGTGCTCGACGAGAAGATGCGCGAGCGCCTCGCGCAGCTGAACCCGACCGCGTCGGCCAAGGTCGCCGCGCGGCTGCTCGAAGCCTCCGAGCGGCAGTTCTGGACCCCGACGACAAGACCCTCGAAGCCCTTCGCCGTGCCGGCGAGGAACTCGAGGACCGCCTCGAAGGCGTCATTCCGAATTCACCCCAGAAGGCAGTCGCATGAAGATGGACGTCACTCACATCCCGGTCGACGAGATCCGCCGGCCCACTCGCCCCGACGGCGAGGGCAGCCTGCAGGTGCAGCTCGACCCGAGCGTCAAGATCGACACCGCCAAGGTGTTCGCGATCTACGGCAAGGGCGGCATCGGCAAGAGCACGACCAGCTCCAACCTTTCGGCCGCCTTCTCGAAGATGGGCAAGCGGGTGCTGCAGATCGGCTGCGACCCGAAACACGACAGCACCTTCACGCTGACCAAGAAGATGCTGCCGACCGTGATCGACATCCTCGAGACGGTCGACTTCCACGCCGAGGAACTGCGCCCCGAGGACTTCGTCTTCGAGGGCTACAACGGCGTGATGTGCGTCGAGGCCGGCGGGCCGCCGGCCGGCACCGGCTGCGGCGGCTACGTGGTCGGCCAGACCGTTAAGCTGCTGAAGGAACACCACCTGCTCGAGGACACCGACGTGGTGATCTTCGACGTGCTCGGCGACGTGGTCTGCGGCGGCTTCGCCGCGCCGCTGCAGCATGCCGAGCGGGCGATGATCGTCACCGCCAACGACTTCGATTCGATCTTCGCGATGAACCGCATCGTGCAGGCGATCGGCGCGAAGGCGAAGAACTACAAGGTTCGCCTGGGCGGCGTGATCGCCAACCGCAGCGCGGCCACCGACCAGATCGACAAGTACAACGAGCGCACCGGCCTGCGCCTCGGCCGCGCACCTGCCGGATCTCGATGCCATCCGCCGCAGCCGGCTGAAGAAGTGCACGCTCTTCGAGATGGAGGCCACGCCGGAGATCGAGGCGGCGCAGCGCGAATACCTGCGCCTGGCCGCCGCGATGTGGACCGGCGGCGAGCCGCTGCCCGCGGTGCCGCTGAAGGACCGCGAGATCTTCGACCTGCTGGGGTACGACTGATGGACCACACCTCCTACCGCGCTCGGCGTGGCGAGATCGAGCACTATTTCGACCGCACCGCAGTGCAGGCCTGGGAACGGCTGACCTCCGATGCCCCGGTCGGCCGCATCCGCGCCACCGTGCGCGCCGGCCGCGACCGCATGCGCGCGATGCTGCTGGACTGGCTGCCGCAGGATCTGCACGGCGCGCGCCTCCTCGATGCCGGCTGCGGCACCGGCGCGCTCGCCGTGGAAGCCGCGCGGCGCGGCGCGGAGGTGGTGGCGATCGACCTCTCGCCGACGCTGGTGGAACTGGCCGTGCGGCGCGTCGCCGCGCACCTCGACACCTTCGCGGCCGGCGGCCGCATCGACTTCCGCAGCGGCGACATGCTCGCCGCCGAGCTCGGCCGCTTCGACCACGTGGTGGCGATGGACTCGCTGATCCACTACGAGGCGAGCGACGTGCTGCGTGCGCTGGAAGCCTGGGCACCGCGCGTCTCGCGCTCGATGCTGATCACCTTTGCGCCGCGCACGCCGGCACTGGCGGCGATGCACGCGGTGGGCCGTCTGTTCCCGCGCGGCGACCGTGCCCCGGCGATCGAGCCGGTGGCCGAGCTGGCGCTCAAGCGCGGGCTGCTCGCGGCACCCGGACTGCAAGGCTTCGCGGACGGCCGCTGCGAGCGCATCGCCAGCGGCTTCTACACCTCGCAGGCGCTGGAGATCGTGCGGTCATGAACCAGTGCGCGCTCATCGCCGCGCGGGCCGAACGCCGGGCCGCTCCCAAGTCGGCCCGCATCCCCTCGGGGGATCGGCCGACGTACCCGGCGGACGAGGGGTTGTCATGAAGATCGGCCAGTCGCCCTGCTCTGGAAGCGCGTCGGCCCGCGCTTCCTGCCCTTCGCCGATGCGGCGACGGCGGAGGTGCCGCTGTCGCGGCTGCTGCGCCTGTCGCTGTTCCAGGTGTCGGTGGGCATGGCGACCGCGCTGATGGTCGGCACGCTGAACCGCGTGATGATCGTCGAGCTCGGCATGGCGGCCTGGCTGGTGGCGCTGATGGTGGCACTGCCGATCGTCGCGGCGCCGTTCCGCGCCTTCATCGGCCACCGTTCCGACACCCACGCCTCGGCGCTCGGCTGGCGGCGTGTGCCCTACATCTGGCTGGGCACGATGCTGCAGTTCGGCGGACTGGCCATCATGCCCTTCGCGCTGCTGCTGCTCACCGGCCAGGGCGCGCTGGGCCTCGCGGGCCTGGGCTATGCCGCCGCGGCGCTGGCCTTCCTGATGGTCGGTGCCGGGTTGCAGACCACCCAGACGGCCGGCCTCGCACTGGCCACCGACCTGTCGACCGAGCAGAACCGCCCGCGCGTGGTCGCCCTGATGTACGTGATGCTGCTGCTGGGCATGGCCGGCGGCGGCGCGCTGTTCAGCGTCGTGCTCAGCGAGTTCAGCCCGACGCGGCTGATCCAGGTCGTGCAGGGTGCGGCGGTCGCTTCGCTGTGGCTCAACGGCGTGGCGCTGTGGAAGCAGGAGGCGCGCAATCCGACGCGCCGCCGCTCGAAGAGCGAGCCCGCGCCCGACTTCCGCGTGCACTGGCGCAGCTTCATCGCGCAGCCGAAGGCGCGGCGCTTCCTGTGGGCCGTGGGCCTGGGCACCGCCGCCTTCAACATGCAGGACGTGGTGCTGGAGCCCTATGGCGGCGAGATCCTGCACCTCGCCGTCGGCGCCACGAGCGCGCTGACCGCGATGCTCGCCGGCGGCTCGCTCGCCGCCTTCGCGCTGGCGGCACGCTGGCTGGCGCGCGGTGCCGACCCGTGCCGGGTCGCGGCCACCGGCGCGCTGCTCGGCCTGCCGGCCTTCGCCGCGGTGGTGTTCGCCGCGCCGCTGGAGGCGCCCTGGCTGTTCCGCGCCGGCACCACGCTGATCGGCTTCGGTGGCGGCCTGTTCGCGGTGGGCACGCTGACCGCCGCGATGAGCATGGAGCGGCCCGAGCACGTCGGGCTGGCGCTCGGCGCCTGGGGTGCGGTGCAGGCCAGCGCGGCCGGCTTCGCGGTGGCCGCGGGCGGCGCGCTGCGCGACGGCGTCTCGACGCTGGCGATGCAGGGCGCGCTGGGCGAGGCCCTGCTCAGCCCGGTGACGGGCTACAGCTTCGTCTACCACCTCGAGATCTACCTGCTGTTCGCGGCGCTGATTGCCATCGGCCCGCTCGTCCGCCCGCTCGGCCGCCGGCCGGCCGCGACCCCCACGACCACGAAGTTCGGCCTGGCCGACCTTCCCGGATAACGCACGAAGGAGAACCCCATGGGAACCGGAGCGATCACCCAGTACGTCGACGTTGCACAGCTCGTGCTCTACCTGTTCTGGATCTTCTTCGCCGGATTGGTCTACTACCTCGCGCGGGAGAACCACCGCGAGGGCTACCCGATGGAGACCGACATCCCGGGCGGCCCGAAAGTGGGGGGCTGGCCCGTGCCGTCGCCGAAGACCTACCTGCTGGCCGACGGCCGCGAGGTCTCGGTGCCCGACCTGAAGCCGGATCCGCACGTGTTCTCGGCCGAGCCGGCGCATCAGTACATCGGCGCACCGCTGGTGCCGGTCGGCGACCCGATGTTCGCAGCCGTCGGCCCCGGCGCCTATGCGCGCCGCCGCGACGAGCCGGACCTGGACTACGAAGGCCACCCGCGCATCGTGCCGATGCGCGAGATGCCGAAGTTCGACGTCGCCTCGGCCAGCACCGACCCGCGCGGCCTGCCGGTGGTCGGCGCCGATGGCGTGGTCGGCGCGACGGTGGCCGACATCTGGATCGACCACAGCGAGAACATCGTGCGCTACCTGGAGATCGAGGCGCCTTCGCCCAACGGCCCGCGCCGCGCGCTCCTGCCGATCACCTTCGCCCGCGTGCACCGTGACCGCGTGGCGGTGAAGTCGGTGCTCGGCCACCAGCTCGATGGCGCCCGCGCCGCGCCAGCCGAACTGCGTGACGCTGCTCGAGGAAGAGAAGATCGGTGCCTACTATGGCGCCGGCACGCTGTATGCGACGCCGGCCCGCCAGGAGCCGCTGCTGTGAGCTTCGCGATGGAGCACGAGGACGAGCCGGTCTACGGCTTGCCCGAGGTGCCGCCGGCCGGCGAGCACGTCATCTGGCAGGGCTCGCCGGACTGGAAGGCGCTGGCGATCCGCGCCTTCCACGTGCGCAAGCTGGTCGTCTACTTCGCGCTGATGCTGGTGCTGCGCGCCACCGTGACGCTGGCCGACGGCGGTACGGCGCTGCAGGCGCTTCGCGACGTGGCGCTGCTGATGCCACTGCCGCTGACCGGCTGGCGCTGGTGCTGGCGCTGGCTCCGGCTGTCGGCGCGCTCCACCGTCTACACGCTGACCAACCGCCGCGTGGTGATGCGCATCGGCATCGTGCTGACGCTGAGCTTCAACCTGCCGTTCAGGTGCATCGCCGCGGCCGACATGGCGCGCGCCGCCGCGCGGCACCGGCGACATCGCGCTGGACTGGCGGGCCAGGATCGCATCGCCTACCTGCAGCTGTGGCCGCATGCGCGGCCGTGGCACCTGCGCAAGCCGCAGCCGATGCTGCGCTGCGTGCCCGAGCCCGACGCCGTGGCGCAGCTGCTGGCCGCGCAATGGTCGCAGCTCAACGGCATGGCCGCCCCGGCGGGTGCCGCGGCAGCGCAGCCACCCGCCGCATCCCCGCTGCCCGAGACGGCGCTGGCCGCTCATTGACCCCCGCACTGCGATGAGCGCTGCCCACCCTCCCGCGAACCCGGTGCTGCCGCGCGGCCTGTTGATTGCGCTTGGCACGACGGTGCTGGTCACCGTGCTCAGCGTCGCGGCCTTCCGGCTTGCCGGCGTGTCGGTGCGCGAGCCCGATGCACCCGCCGTGGCAACGCGGCTGCTGCGCTTCGAAGACCGGCCCGACGGCAGCGTCGCGGTGATCGATGCCGGCAGTGGCAGCACGCTCGACCAGCTGCGTGGCGAGCAGGGCTTCGTGCGCGGCGCACTGCGCGCGCTGACCCGCGAGCGGCGCATGCGCGAGATCGGCGCGCAGCCGCCCTTCGAGCTGGCTGCGCGCGCCGACGGCCGGCTGACGCTCACCGATCCCGCCACCGGGGCGCGCATCGACCTCGAATCCTTCGGGCCCACCAATGCCGG
This sequence comes from Piscinibacter aquaticus, assembly GCA_007994965.1. GTDB lineage: Bacteria > Pseudomonadota > Gammaproteobacteria > Burkholderiales > Burkholderiaceae_C > Piscinibacter > Piscinibacter aquaticus. Next base: position 2,469,383 of record VOPW01000001.1, read on the forward strand.
CGTGTTCGCGCGCCTGCTCACGATCACCGACAAGCACTGACGGAGACCACGCCATGCAAGCCGCCCACGCCCCCGTGCACGAGATCGCCAGCGCCCAGGACGCCGAGGCCAAGGCCAAGCAGGAAACGCTGCTGACGCCGCGCTTCTACACCACCGATTTCGCGGCGATGGACCGCATCGACGTGAGCCCCATCCGCGCCGAGTGGGACGCGATGATGGCCGAGTACGAAGGCGACAACAACCACGACCACTTCCAGCGCACGCCCGAGTTCGCCGAGGAAGCGCGCACGCAGATGGCCGCGATGTCGCCCGAGCTGCGCCAGGAGTTCCTCGACTTCCTGATCAGCTCGGTGACCAGCGAGTTCTCCGGCTGCATCCTCTACAACGAGATCGCCAAGCACATCGAGAACCCCGACGTGAAGGCGCTGATGCGCTACATGGCGCGCGACGAATCGCGCCACGCCGGCTTCATCAACCAGAGCCTGAAGGACTTCGGCCTCGGCCTGGACCTCGGCGACCTCAAGCGCACGAAGAAGTACACCTACTTCAAGCCGAAGTACATCTTCTACGCGACCTACCTCTCCGAGAAGATCGGCTACGCGCGCTACATCACCATCTTCCGCCAGCTCGAGCGGCATCCGGAGAAGCGCTTCCACCCGATCTTTCGCTGGTTCGAGCGCTGGTGCAACGACGAATTCCGCCACGGCGAGAGCTTCGCGCTGATCATGCGCGCGCACCCGCACCTGCTGCGCGGCGCCAACACGCTGTGGATCCGCTTCTTCCTGCTCGCGGTCTACGCCACGATGTACGTGCGCGACCACACGCGCCCCGAGCTGAAGCAGGCGATGGGGCTGGAGCCCACCGAGTACGACTACACGGTGTTCCGCATCACCAGCGAGATCTCGAAGCAGGTCTTCCCGCTCAGCCTGGACATCGACAACCCGGCCTTCCGCGCCGGCATGGACCGCCTGTTCCGCCTGTCGCAGCGCATGGAGGCGGCCAAGGCCCGCGGCGGGCTGATCGGCCGGCTGCAGCAGGGCGCGCTGGCCGTCTCGGCCGCAGCCACCTTCGCGCGGCTGTACCTGCTGCCGGTGCACCGCCACGAGCTGCCGCGCGACGTGCGCGTGGCGCCGGCCTGGTAGCCGCGGCCACCGCGAAAGCGCGCACGTGCAAAACACCCTGCTCGGTCTGGCGCTGCCGGTGCTGTTTGCCGTCTTCGTCTGGTGGTTCTCCACCGGCATCGTGCTGCTGCTCGACGGCCTGCCGCGCACCACCTTCCGCTGGAGCCACCTGCTGTCCACCGCGCTGGCGCTCGGCGCCTTCCTCGGCCTCGCGCACACGGCCACTCAGACCACGGTAACCGGCGCCTACTGCGCCTTCACCTACGCGCGCGCTGCTGGTGTGGGGCTGGCACGAGCTGAGCTTCCTCACCGGCTGGGTCACCGGGCCGCGGCAGCGTGGCGCCGACCGCGGTGCACGCGGCTGGGTGCGCTTCGTGCAGGCGGTGGGCGCGATCCTCTGGCACGAGCTCGCGATCCTCGGCTCCGGCGCACTGATCGCCGCGATCACCTGGAACGCGCCCAACCGGGTCGGCCTGGCCACCTTCGCGGTGCTGTGGGTGATGCGCATCAGCGCCAAGCTCAATGTCTTCCTCGGCGTGCGCAATCTCAGCATCGAGCTGCTGCCGCCGCACCTGGCCTACCCGGCGAGCTATTTCCGGCGGCGGGCGATGAACCTGCTGTTCCCGGTGTCGATCACCGCCTCGACGGTGGTGGCCGCCTGGATGGTCAACGACGCGATCGACGCGCGCGATGCCGGCGCCTATGCCACCGGGCAACTGCTGGTGGCCACGCTGCTGGTGCTGGCGATCGTCGAGCACTGGCTGCTGGTGCTGCCCCTGCAGGCCACCGCGCTGTGGCGCTGGGCCATGCGCCGGCGGGATGCCGCCTCTACCGCCGGCGAGCCACCGCGGGTGATCGCCTCACTGGAATCCGATGAAAAGCTACTTCACGCCCGTTAGCGGCAACCTGCCGCCCGCCAGCACCGGCGAAGGCCGCGCGCCGCGCGGTGCGCCCAGGGCGATCGTCATCGGCAGCGGCTTCGGCGGCGGCCGCCGCGATCCGGCTGAGCGCCCGGGGCTGGCACGTGGAGGTGCTGGAGAAGCTCGACGGCCCCGGCGGCCGCGCCTATGTGTGGAAGCAGGACGGCTTCAGCTTCGATGCCGGCCCGACCATCATCACCGTGCCCCACCTGCTCGAGGAGCTGTGGGCGCTGTGCGGCCGCAAGCTGTCGGACGACATCGACCTGCGGCCGATGGAGCCGTTCTACCGCATCCGCTTCGATGACGGCAGCTGGTTCGACTACAGCGCCGACCCGGTGCACATGCGCGCCGAGGTGGCCCGCTTCGACCCGGACGACGTGGCGGGCTTCGAGCGCTTCATCGAGGAGGCGGCGCTGTGCTACCGGCTCGGCTTCGAGAAGCTCGGGGCGCGTGCCTTCGACAGCATCGGCGACCTGCTGGCGGCCGCGCCCGACCTGGCCCGCATGCGCGGCTGGCGCAGCATCTACGACATGGTCTGCAGCCACCTGCGCAACGAGAAGCTGCGCGTGGCGATGAGCTTCCACCCGCTGCTGATCGGCGGCAATCCGCTGTCGGTGACCTGCGTCTACTCGCTGATCAACACGCTGGAGCGGCGCTTCGGCGTGCACTGGGCGATGGGAGGCACCGGCGCGCTGATCCGCGGCATGGTCAAGCTGCTGGCCGAGCGCGGCGTCGCGGTGCGCTGCAACGCCGAAGTCAAGCGCATCACGGTCGAGAACGGCCGCGCCACCGGCGTCGAGCTGGCCGACGGCAGCGTGCAGCGCGCCGATATCGTGGTCAGCAACGCCGACACCGCCTGGACCTACAAGCACCTGATCGCGCCCGAGCATCGCCGCCACTGGAGCGATCGCCGCATCGAGCGCGGCCGCTACTCGATGAGCCTGTTCGTCTGGTACTTCGGCACGAAGCGCCGCTACGACGAGGTGCCGCACCACATGATGCTGCTCGGGCCGCGCTACGAAGAGCTGCTCACCGACATCTTCAAGCACCACAAGCTGGCCGAGGACTTCAGCCTGTACCTGCACCGCCCGAGCGCCACCGACCCGTCGGTCGCGCCCGAAGGCCACGACGCCTTCTACGTGCTGGCGCCGGTGCCGCACCTCGACAGCGGCACCGACTGGGCGACGCAGGCCGAGCCCTACCGCCGCGCGATCGAGGCCCGGCTCGAGGCCACCGTGCTGCCGGGGCTGCGCGATCACATCGTCACCTCGCGCGTCACCACACCGCAGGACTTCCACGACCGATTGCTCTCCTACAAGGGCGCCGCCTTCGGCCTGGAGCCGCTGCTGCTGCAGAGCGCCCTGGTTCCGCCCGCACAACCGCAGCGAAGACGTGGCCGGCCTGTTCATGGTCGGCGCGAGCACCCACCCCGGCGCCGGCGTTCCCGGCGTGCTGATGTCGGCCAAGGCCCTGGAGAAAGTGATTCCGCATGTCGAGCAGTACGCCTGAGTTGCCGGCCAGCCGCCCCGCCCTGCCGGCCTACGACCTGCAGGTCTGCCGGGCGCTGATGCGTGGCGGCTCGAAGACCTTCTTCGCGGCCTCGCTGCTGTTGCCGGCGCGCGTGCGCGCACCGGCCAGCGCGCTGTATGCCTTCTGCCGCCTGGCCGACGACGAGATCGACCTCGGCGCCGACCCGGCGCGCGCGATGCGCGGGCTCGAGGATCGCCTGGACGACATCTACGACGGCCGCCCACAGGCCATCGATGCCGACCGGGCGCTGGCCGCCGTGGTGCACCGCTTCGCCATCCCGCGTGCGCTGCTCGATGCGCTGCTCGACGGCTTCCTGTGGGATTCGCAGGGCCGCCACTACGAAACGCTGGAAGACGTGCAGGCCTATGGCGCCCGCGTGGCCGGCACGGTGGGCGCGATGATGGCGCTGGTGATGGGCACGCGCGACGGCGCGGCGCTCGCGCGGGCCTGCGAACTCGGTGTGGCCATGCAGCTCACCAACATCGCCCGCGACGTCGGCGAAGACGCCCGCAACGGCCGGCTCTACCTGCCGCGGCGCTGGCTGCGCGAAGCCGGCATCGACCCCGACGCCTGGCTGGCCGCACCGGCCTTCGACGACCGCATCGCCGGCATCGTGCAGCGCCTGCTCGAGGTGGCCGATGACCTGTACCGGCGCAGCGAGGCCGGCATCTGCGCGCTGCCGCGCGACTGCCGCCCGGCGATCTGCGCGGCGCGGCTCGTGTATGCCGAGATCGGCCGCCAGCTCGAACGCCAGGGGCTCGATTCGATCGGCCAGCGTGCGGTGGTGTCACGCCAGCGCAAGCTGGCGCTGATCGCCCGAGCGACGGCGGCGGCCTGGGGGCCGAGCGGCGGCAAGCGGCCGCAGCCCTCGGCACTGCCGGCGGTGCAATACCTCGTCGATGCCTGCCATGCGGCACCGCCGGCGCTGCCGGCCTTCGACGAGCCGATCGGCCGTGTCGGCCGGGTGATCGAGATCTTCGAGCGCCAGATGGTGTCGCAGCGGACGGCGAGATGAACGCCACCATGGACCGCTCGAACTGGCCGCTGCTGTTGATCGAAGGCGTGCTCGTCTTCGGCGGCGCGCTGCTGTTCGGCTGGTGGCAGCTGCGCGAGATCGAACGCGACAAGCGCGAACTGCAGAAGAAGCGCGAGGCCGAGGCGGCCACGCAGACGGATGGCGATGGACCGGCTGCCTGACGCCGCGGCCGCGCCATTGGCCGAGCCGGCGCACCGCCGCATGTGCACCGACTGTGGCATCTCGCGCTCGTCGGACCCGCACCGCTGCGGCCGCGCCTGCCAGTTCATCGAGCCCGACTACGACAGGCTGGAGCGCCGCGTGCACGGCCGCACGCGCGATCCGGCACGCGCCGACGAGATGCACTTCGGCCCGCTGCGCCGCATGCTGCAGGCCTCGCTGCGGCGGCCGCTGGAAGGCGCGCAGTGGAGCGGCATCACCACGCGCATCGCCGAGCGGCTGCTGGAGACCGGCGCGGTCGATGCCGTGCTGACGATGGGCAGCGATCCGGCCGACCGCTGGCGCCCGGTGCCGGTGCTGGTGACGAAGGCCGAAGAGCTGGCCGCCTGTCGCGGCATGCGCATGGGTTATGCGCCGCTGCTGTCGCTGCTGGAGCCGGCGCGTGCCGCCGGCCACAAGCGCCCTGGCCGTGATCGGCATTCCCTGCCGGTGTATGCGCTGCGTGCGCTGGAGGCCGAGCTCGGCTTCGACAAGCTCTACGTGATCGGCACGCCCTGCTCCGACAACACGACGACGAAACGATTCCACGAGTTCCTCGCGCTGCTGACCGACCGGCCGGAGACCATCACCTACCTCGAGTTCCGCGCCGACTATCACGTCGAGATCCGCTTCGCCGATGGCTCGCAGCGCGCCGTGCCCTTCCTGCAGCTGCCGCTGTCGCAGCTGCCCGCCGACTTCTTCCCGCTGACCTGCCGCACCTGCGTCGACTACACCAACGTGCTGGCTGATCTCACCGTCGGCTACATGGGCGGGCGCGGAGAGCAGTGGCTGCTGGTGCGCAACGATCGTGGCGAGGAGCTGGTTTCGCTGCTCGGCGACGAGCTGGTCACGCGCACGCCCAGCAGCGCCGGCCAGCGCGCCGGGCCGGTGCGCGGCTTCCTCGCCAACGTCGAGCGCGCCGCCGGCGGCCTGCCGCTGCGCCGCATGCCCGATTGGCTGCGCCCGGTGGTCGGCTGGCTGATGCCCAAGGTGGGGCCGCGCGGGCTGGAGTTCGCGCGGACCCGGGTGGAGATGAAGGCGGTGGAGACGGTGATCCATCTCCGCCGCGAAGCGCCGCGCCGCATGAAGCACATGGTGCCCCCGCATGTCTGGCCGCTGGTGGAGGCCTACGGGTTGGTGCCTGGCGCGAACGAAACCCGATCTGGCTCAACGCCGGCGGCAACGCATGGCGTCAATCAGAGTTGACAGTTTGATGTGTCATCTGATAATGACATATTGGAGAGGCAGTACCCTCGTGCGGGTTGAGCACGGAACCTGAAGTCGAAAAGGAGAGACCACCATGGCAGATCCGAACAAGGTCTGGCCCACGGGGCTGACCGAGGCTGAATCCGAAGAAGTGCATCGCCACATCATCCAGGGCACGCAGATCTTCGGCATGATCGCCGCGCTTGCGCACCTGCTGGCGTACATCTACTCACCCTGGCTCAAGTAGCCGAAGGAGACCACGATGATCTACGGAAAGATCTGGTGCGTCGTCAAGCCGTCGGTCGGCATCCCGCTCATGCTGGGTACCGTTGCCGTCAGCTCGTTCGCCGTGCACTACGCACTGCTGTCGCACACCACCGGCTGCCCAAGTACTACGAGGGTGGCGCCAAGGCGGTGAAGGCCGCGGCGGTGACGACCGAACAGTCCACGACGGTGGCGCTGGTGGAGCAATCCACCGCCAAGCCCTAGCGGACCCCAGCCGTGGACAGCACGGCGGGCCGGGCCTCGCGGCCCGACCCGCAGGTTGCTGCGCCATGGCCCCCATTGCGGATTCCCGCTGACCGAGCCTCCTTCGCCCACCACGCCATGAAGAGCCCTTCGCGGATGCTGCTGGCCGCCTGGACGAGCCTCGGCCCGCGCTTCCTGCCTTTCGCCGACGTCGCCACGCCGGATCTGCCGCTGTCGCGCCTGCTGCGGCTGTCGCTGTTCCAGGCTTCGGTCGGCATGGCGCTGGTGCTGCTGGTCGGCACGCTGAACCGGGTGATGATCGTCGAGCTGGGCGTGCCCGCGTCGCTGGTGGCGATCATGGTCGCACTGCCGGTGGTCTATGCGCCGCTGCGCGCGCTGATCGGCTACCGCTCCGACACCCACCACTCCGCGCTCGGCTGGCGCCGCGTGCCCTTCATCTGGATGGGCACGATGCTGCAGTTCGGCGGCCGGCCATCATGCCCTTCGCGTTGCTGGTGCTCGGCGGCGGTGGCAATGCCAGCGCCTGGCCCGCGTGGATCGGCCAGCTCGGCGCGGGCGTCGCCTTCCTGCTGGTGGGCGCCGGTATCCACACCGTGCAGACGGCCGGCCTGGCGCTGGCCACCGACCTGACCGCCGAGGAGTCGCAGCCCAAGGTCGTCGGCCTGATGTACGTGATGCTGCTGGCCGGTACGATGGTCAGCGCGGTGGTCTTCGGCCAGTTGCTGGCCGACTTCAGCCCCGGCCGGCTCGTCAAGGTGATCCAGGGTGCGGCGCTGTCGACGCTGGTGCTCAACCTCATCGCGCTGTGGAAGCAGGAGACTCGCCGCCCGCCGCGCGGCGCAGCGCCGAAGCTGCACCGCAGCTTCCGCGACTCGTGGAGCGACTTCATCGAGCATGGCCACGCGGTGCGCCGCCTGGTGGCGATCGGCCTGGGGACGATGGCCTTCGGCATGCAGGACGTGCTGCTCGAGCCCTATGGCGGCGAGGTGCTGCGCATGTCGGTGGGCTCCACCACGTCGCTGACCGCCACGCTGGCCTTCGGCGGCCTGCTCGGCTTCGGCTGGGCCTCGGGCGTGCTCAGCCGCGGTGCCGATCCGTTCCGCATGGCCGCGGGCGGCGCGCTGGTCGGCATCCCGGCCTTCCTCGCCGTGATGGCCGCGGCGCCGCTGGGCTCGGTGATGCTGTTCGCCGTCGGCGTGCTCGGCATCGGCCTGGGCGGCGGCATCTTCAGCCACGGCACGCTGACCGCCACGATGAACAGCGCCCCGAAGGAGCAGGCCGGCCTCGCGCTCGGCGCCTGGGGCGCGGTGCAGGCCACCGCCGCCGGCGTGGCGGTGGCACTCGGCGGCGTGATGCGCGACGTGATTTCCGCCTTCGCGGGCCAGGGCATTTTCGGCCCCACGCTGGCCCAGCCGGCCACCGGCTATGCTTTTGTCTACGGCATCGAGCTCGTGCTGCTCGTCGCCACCGTGGTGGCGATGTCGGCGCTGATCGGCAGCGCCCGCCACGAGACCGATCCCCGCTTCAACCAAGAATTCAAGAGGAGCTCGCCATGAAGGTCCACTATCTGCTGTTCATCCTGTGGGTGGTCTGGGTCGCGTTCTGGCTGTGGGGCCAGTTCAGCCGCTGGAACCGCGACGAGCAGAACCAGAAGAAGTAAGCGGCGAACGGCGCCACAGGTCGGCTACGAAGCCGACCATGATGCTGCCGAAGAAAGCGCCGTTGGCGGCCAGCAGCACGGCCAGCGGCAGGCCGCTGATCTGCAGGCCGAACTCGTAGCTCTTCCAGGCGGCCGGGATCGCTGCGGCGAGCTGCAGCAGCGGCACCAGCACGCGCGAGGGGTGGATCGGGCTCGTCGTCATGGTCTTCTCCTCGGTTCAGCGCACGCGCGGCATGCGAAACGGCAGCATCAGCCGTGTGCTCGGTGCCACCAGCCGCGGGATCGACAGCGTTTCGTGCACCGAGTGCACGCGCTGGCCGAACAACCCCGACTCGACCAGCGATCGCGCGTAGAAGGGCGTGTCCTCCAGCGTCTTCAGCACGCGCGCCGGTGAAGCCGGCTCGCTGCGCATGTGCCGCGGAATGCGCCACAGCGCCGCGCTGGGCAGCCGCTGTCGCTGCGGCGCCTCGAAGGGCTCGGCGCTGCCATCGGCGGCGAAGCGCTGCGCGATGATCCGGTCGCTGCCCTGCTTCATACGCACGTCGTAGAGCACCGCCGCGCCGCCGTCCGGCAGCGCCGTGCGCGACCAGTCCCACAGCGCGAAGGGCCGATCGATCGGCTCGTCGCCTTCGTTCGAATCGAGGTAGGCCTCGCCGGCCCAGCGCGTGCCGGGCTTGTCCAGCTCGACCTCGATGCGCGCCGCCGGAGCGATCGGCCCCCAGCGGTGCAGGCCCGCCGGGTCGAGCGCGGTGGCGAAGCTCGCCAGCGCGCGCGGCCACACGCGCACGCGCCCGCACACGCGCCGCGGCAGCGGCATGCCGATCTCGTCGATGTCGATCACCAGCGAGGCGCCGTCCCACTGCAGGCGGCTCGGGCCCACATTGAACTCGTGGTGGTCGCGGCGGACATGGGCCGCGCTGCGCTCGGTCATCGTCCAGCGCCGCCCGCCCGCGCCGTACAGCGCCACGTTGATCGCGCAGTGGTCGCCCGCCGGCGTGGCCGGATCGCGCTCGCGCGCCCAGGCGTAGTACGGCGAGAAGACGCTGCCGACGAAGGCGATGATGGTCAGGGCGTGGCGGCCGTCGTCGCTGACCGCGTCGACGTACCACCAGAGATAGCCGCCCGGCGCGACCGGCTGGTCGAAGCGAGGTGCGCCATCGTCGCCGCGGCCGCCAGTTGGCCGGAGAGCGCCGCCATCGGCACGCCCGGACCCGGATGAACCCCACCGCCCGCCAGGAACAGCCCCGGCAGCGCCGTCGCCGAACCCGGACGGCGGAAGGACGACATCCACCCGTGCGTCGCCTGCCCATACAGCGCCCCGCCCGTGGCCGGAAAGAGCGCGTGAAAGTCGCGTGGCGTGGTGCGGATCACCTGCGCCGTGTCCATCTCGATCTGCAGGCCGCATGCGCTCAGCAGGGCCGGGCTCCGTCGTTCGCATGGGCCCACCTCCCGGGCATCGAAATCGCGCTGGTCGCCCTCGGGCGGCGCGTTGACCAGCACAGCAGCCGCTCGGCGCCCTCGTGCACGCCCGAGTCGCCGCGGTCCTGCGCGCAGACATAGACGGTGCCGCGCTCGGGCAGCTGCCGCGCGCGGAAGACGTCGTCGAATTCGCTGGCGTAGTCGTCGTCGAAGAAGACGTTGTGGCGCACCAGCGGAAAGCCCGCGGTGCAGCCGTGGATCGCCCAGGTCACCGCCGACAGCGAGCGCTGCTCGCGCGGCAACGGCGGCACGGCGCGCGTGCTCGCCTCGCCGAGCAGGCCCTGCACCAGCGCCTGCGGGTCGCCGTTGAAGACCACGGCATCGGCGGCGATCTCCTCGCCGTTCTCCAGCCGCACCCCGCTGGCGCGACCGCCACTGACCAGCACGCGTTCGCAGCGGCTGGCATAGCGCAGCGTGGCGCCGCGACGTCGGGCGAGATCGGCGAAGCGCTGCGCAACGGCGTGCATGCCGCCCTCGACCGACCAGACACCGTCGAGCTCCACCTGCGCCACCAGCATCAGCGTCGCCGGGGCCTGCCAGGGCGAGGCGCCGCAGTAGGTGGCATAGCGGCCGAACAGCTGTTGCAGCCGCGGATCGTGGAAGTGCCGGCCGAGCGAGCGCCACAGCGACGAGAACGGCCCGAGGCCCATCAATGTGGCCAGCCCCCGTGGGCCGAGGTCGCGGCCCATGCTCCACATCGAGGGCCGGCCCGAGCGGATGTACGGCCCTTCGAGCCGGCGGTAGACCTCGCGCGCCTGCGCACAGAAGGCCTGGAAGCGGCGTGCCTCCTCCGGCCCGGCGAATTCGGCGATCGCCTCGGTCGAGCGGCGATGATCGGCATGCAGGTCGAGCCGCGGCGCATGCCCGCGCCACGCATGTCGGGCGAGCACGCCCAGCGGGGCGAGGCGCGGCAGATCGGCCAGCGTGAAGCCGGCCTGCTCGAGGATCTGCTCGAACACCCAGCGCATCGTGAAGACCGTCGGCCCGCCGTCGATGCCTTCGCCCAGCGGCAGGCGGCGCATCTTGCCGCCCGGCGCCTCGGCCGCTTCGACCACGGTCACCTGTGCGCCCTGGCTGGCCAGCAGCAGCGCGCTCACCAGCCCGCCGATGCCGGCGCCAACGACGACGATGCGGTCGCTGCGTTCAGCCGCCATGCGTCCGGCCCTTCCACGTGCCGCGAAGCTCGAGCAGCTCGAAGCGCACGAACATCGATTCGGTGAAGAAGTCGCCGGCGTAGGCACTGCGGATGGCCTGCAGGTGGGCGCCGCTGCGTGCATAGGCGTCCATCGCGGCCACGCTTTCCCACAGGCTGAAGGTGCATTGGCGCAGCAGCGGCGCCTCGCCCAGGCCCACGGCCAGCAGGCAGCCGGGCGATGCCGCCAGCGCCGCCTCGCTGGGCGGCGAATGGCGCCAGAAAGCCGCCAGCTTGCCCGGCTTGATCGAGGCCCGCGTCAAGGCTGCCAGCGGCCCGGCGCGCTGCGGCACGGCCTCGGGCGTCATCGCCACGCCGGACCAGGAGCCCTTGCTCGACACCGCGCGCAGGATCGCCACGCAGCACTCGCGGGCATGGGCGCGGTAGCGCGCCAGCACCGGCGAGCGCTCGACGAACTCGCGAGCGGCTGCTTCGTCGTCGAAGACGAGGAACAGGCCCTGGCGCGAGCCGCTCGGCCGCAGCCCGAAGCCGCCCTCGTGGCCGCTGCCGAGCACCTTCGACAAGCTCAGGCCGCGCACGTGGCGCAGCGGCCAGCGCTGCAGCACCAGCCGCATCCAGCCCCAGGGGCGCGCCCACAGCGGGTAGTCGACGAGCAGCAGCACCGCGATGCTGCCGGCGCGGCGGATCGCCTGGGCGCCCTGCCCGCCCGGCTCGCGCCGGGGCGCGGGGGCGTCGCCACCGCTGCCGCGCTGGATCGGCGCAGGCCGCTCGGTGGATCCGGACAGCGTCATGCCGCCCTCCGCAGCACCGCCACCGGCAAGCGGAACACGATGCCCTCGTCATCACCCTCGGCCTGCCGGACGTCGCTGGCGCCCAGCTCGCGCAGCCGCTGCGCCACACGCTGCACCAGCACCTCGGGCGTCGAGGCGCCGGCGGTGATGCCGATGCGCCGCGCACCGGCCACCCAGGCGGGGTCGATGCCGGTCTCGTCCTGCACCAGATGGGCCGGCTTGCCCTGCTGCTGTGCCACCTCGCGCAGCCGCGCCGAGTTGGAGCTGTTGCGCGCGCCGACCACCAGCACGACGTCGACTTGCGCGGCCAGTTCGCGCACCGCGTTCTGGCGGTTCTGCGTGGCGTAGCAGATGTCGTCGGTGTCGGGCCCGACGATGGCCGGGTAGCGCGCCTTCAGCGCTGCGATGATGCCGCGCGTGTCGTCCAGGCTCAGCGTGGTCTGCGTGACGTAGGCCACCGGCGTGCCCTCGGGCATCGGCAGCGCGGCCACCTGGGCGATGTCGCTGACCGGGTGAACCTCGGTCTCGACACGGCCCATCGTGCCTTCCACTTCCTCGTGGCCGGCGTGGCCGATGACCACGATCACGTGCCCCTGGCGCGCATAGCGCTGCGCCTGCAGGTGCACCTTGGTGACCAGCGGGCAGGTGGCGTCGATCACCTGCAGCTTGCGCGACTGCGCCAGCCGCATCACCGCGAGCGACACGCCATGCGCACTGAACACGGTGACGGCACCCTTGGGCACCTGCTCGAGCGAATCGACGAAGATCGCACCCTTGGTGCGCAGGTCGGCCACCACGTGGCCGTTGTGCACGATCTCGTGGAAGACGTAGACCGGCGCGCCGTGCAGGTCGAGCGCGCGCTCGACGATCTCGATCGCCCGCACGACGCCGGCGCAGAAGCCGCGCGGCCGTGCCAGCAGCACCTGCGCCGCCGGGGCGACGATGGGTGCGGGCACGATCGGCGACATCTCGGGCCTGCTACTGCACCGTCACTTCGACGCGCCGCGAGGCCGGGTCTTCGCCCGACACGTTGCCGGCGGTCTGCTGCGGCTTGGCGGGCTGACGCGCGACTCGGCGATGCCCGCGGCCAGCAGTGCATCACGCACGGTGAACGCCCGCTGTTTGGCGAGCTCCTGGTTCTGCGCCAGCGTGCCCGAGGCACTGTGGTAGCCGGAGATCGTCGCCTTCAGGCTGCCGGTCTTGAGCATCGTCGCCGTCAGTTCGGCCGGGCCCTTGGCCTGCGCATCCTGCAGCACCGCCGAGCCGACGTCGTAGTACAGCACCGAGCGGCGTGCCTCGGCCACCGGCGGCGGCAACGGCGCAGCAGCGGTCTTGGCCACGGCGGCGACGGTCAGCAGCTCGGGGAAGTCCTTGGCCATCTGCGCGCCGTACACCGGCTTGTAGGCGCCCTGGTGGCAGGTGCCGCAGTAGATCTTCGCGACATCGCCGGTCGGCCCCTTGCGCTCGGCCGGGAAGGTGTCGGTCAGCGGCACCGGTACTCGTTGTTGAGCTGGCGCACCATGCGGATGCCGTGCCACGCGGTGGCACGCTGCGGCGTGCTCTCGTTCCACTCCTTGAAGTTGCGCGAGTTGTGGCAGTAGGTGCAGTTGACGCCCAGGCCCTTCGAGAAGTGCATCATCAGGCCGTAGGTCTGCTCGGTGTCCTGCAGCGAGGCCTTGTGCCCGGTGGGCAGCGCGGTGCCCGCGCCGACGCCGATCATCTTCGCCTGCAGAAGGTAGGGCGTGAACGGGTCGTAGGGCAGCGAGGCCAGACCGACGCTCGGCGACGCCAGGTTCTGGCCGTTGAGGTTGCCGATGAAGTCGGCGCGCTTGTTCTGCGGCTCGGCCTGGAACCAGATCTGGCTCGGCACCGCCGGCCGCGGTGGCAGGTCCAGCAGGTCACGCCGGTGGCGGCCACGTGCGGCTTCCAGTCGGCGTTGATGCGCTGCGTCATCTGGATCATGCGGCGGGCCACGACCTTCTGGTACTTCGAGTCGTCGGCCGGTTCTCGACGTTGTGGCAGTAGGCGCAGCCCTCGTTGGGCGCGATCCACTGCGTGATCGACAGCATGTGGCGCGTGAAGGCGCCGACGCTCAGGTCACCGAGCACCTGAACGTTCTTGTAGATGTCCTTGGCGCGCGGGCCGTCGTCGGGCGCCGACGGGATGGCCTCCGGCGGCTGGTTGGCCGGGATCTGCGTCTCCAGCGTGCGCGGGTTGTAGACGTTGAGCATGCCGGTGCCGCGGTAGCCGTGCTGTACCGAGTCCACCGGCGGCCGTTCGCACCCGGCCAGCAGCAGCACGGCGGCCGCGCCGGCGAGGAGAGGGAGGTGACTCGCGCGACGATGCTCATGGCTTCACTCCCTGGATCACGGTGGCCGGGTCGATCACCGTGCCGAACACGTGCGGATACGGCGGCACGACGCCATGCTTCATCGACCACAGGTACCAGTTGTCGACCACCGTGCCCGACAGCAGGATGCCGATGCCGCCGGTCAGCGGGCACAGCACCGCGAACCACCAGGCCCAGCGGTGGATGGACTCCATCGTGGCGTTGAAACCCATCGTCCAGCGCCAGAACAGCGCCGCGCGCTCGGAGGCGCCGCCGCGGTCGACGATCTGCTCGATCTCGCGCTCGCCGCCGAAGCGAGTCACCGCCAGGATGGTGGCGCCGTGCATCGCGAAGATCAGCGCCGAGCCGTACAGGAAGGCGATCGACAGCGCGTGGAACGGGTTGTAGAACAGGTTGCCGTAACGCAGCGAGAAGGCGGCCGTCCAGTCGAGGTGCGAGAAGATGCCGAAGGGCACGCCCTCGCTCCAGCTGCCCATCAGCAAGGGGCGGATGAAGCCGAGCACGAGGAACAGCCAGATCGCCGCGAGGAAGGCCCAGGCCACGTGGGTGCCCAGGCCCAGCGCCCGGGCCCGCGTGTAGACGCGTGCCCACCACAGCATGATCGAGATGGTGAGAAACAGGCCGGACATCAGCCACCAGCCGCCATCGTTGAGCGGCGGCAGCGACAGCCCGTAGGCCGGCGACGGCGGATCCAGCGACAGCCAGAACAGCTGACGCACGAACTGGATCGGATCCCAGTTCACCTGCGCGAGCATGTTGAAGCCGATGATGTTGATGGCCAGCGTGCCGAAGATGATCGACGCCAGGCCCAGCGGCCCGAGATAGATCGGCCCGAGCTGGGCGTTGCCGAAGCGGCCGAGCAGGTGCCACGCCACGCCCTTGCCGGTGCGCGGGCTGTTGCCGGGGAGCGGAACGCCCACTTCCGCGGGGCCCACCACCTGCACGCTGCTGAAGATGTTCTGGTATTCGATCATCATGATGAGGCTCCTGGGTTCAGCGCAGCGGCCATTGGCTCCAGATCGGCAGGTTCAGCCACCAGCCCCACCACTCGGGCCAGCCGCGCGTCCAGAACGGGCCGCTGATGACGATGCACACCGCGCTGAAGAAGACCGCCGCCAGCGCGAGGAACAGGCCGAGGCGGTGGATGCCGAGCGAGCCGACCGAGTAGCCGACCAGGTCGCGGAAGTAGGTGTCCTCGTGGGCCGGCGTCTTGACCTGCTGGCCCTTCTTCGGATTCGTCGCCGAGAGGATCAGGCCCCCGTGCATCGACAGCGCCAGCGTCGTCGTGAAGAAGAAGCTGATCGCGATCATGTGCGCCGGGTTGTAGTGGAAGTGCAGGTACTGGTAGCCGACGTTGCTGACCCAGTCCAGGTGGCTGTAGATCCCGTACGGGAAGCCGTGCCCCCAGGCGCCCATCAGCACCGGGCGGATCACCACCAGCGTGAAGTACGCGAAGATCGCGAAGCCGAAGGCGATCGGCACGTGCAGGCCCATGCCGAGCTTGCGGCAGATCTCCACCTCGCGCAGCGCCCACGACACGAACGCGCCCAGCGCGCACACCGTGATCAGCTGCCACAGCCCGCCTTCGAGCAGCGGCGCCATGCGCAGGCCGTACGACAGGTCGGGCGGAGCGATCGAGATCTGCCAGAGGTTCCAGGTCGGCCCCATGGCCGCGCCCCACAGGATCAGCGCCACGCCGACGAAGGTGAAGAACGCCGTCGTCACGCCGAAGAAGCCGACGTAGAACGGACCCATCCAGAAATCGAAGAGGTCACCGCCGATCAGCGTGCCTCCGCGGACCCGGTACTTCCTCTCGAAACTCAACATCGCCATGGCTTGGTCCTCCGACCCTTACATGTTCTCGAACGGCGCCTCAGGGGGCGCCGGCCGTGCAGACGGGGAGACGGTGCTTGCGATACCGGCCCCACCCGCTGCGCTGGACTGCGTGCTACTTCGCCGTCGTGATGCCGGCAGAGGCAACCGCAGTGGGCATCGGGGCGTTCGCGGACGCCACCGTGGCCTTCTTCGGGCCGTCGAGCCAGTTGAACTTGTTGGTGCTCAACAGGACGAGGTGAATCATCACCGCCAGCCCGGCCAGGAAGACCCCCTGGACGACCATCGCCCGGAGAGGATCGAACAAACGCCAGATTCTCCACATGATTCCAAGCTCCTACGTGAGATGCGACATGAAGGTATAGACAGCTGCCTTGACGCCGCCATACAGGGACTTGACGCCTTCTGCGCCCGGCAGCCAGGACCGCCAGTGCCAACCGAGTACCTGCCCCATCAGGGCGATGGCGAGGAACACGACGAAGCTCAGCGCGAAGATCAGGGCGAAACTGCTCGTCCTGCCTGCCGTGCCTTGCTTGTGCGGTGCGCTTTCGGAATGGACCATGGCAAACCCCTTGTGCTGGGTTGAGTGCGTCAAACGTTCAGTTCAGAGCCAGGGGCGCCGGGGCCCACACGAGCACGTGCGCGACGACGGCAACCGCCGTGAAGCCCACGAACCCCTGCACCCAGAACCGATGGAACTCCTGAGCCTCTTCGTCGGTCAGGCCCGAGATCGAGCCCTTTCTTTCAGCCATAGGAAATCTCCTTCAGCATGGTCTTGCGACCAGCCGCGCACCAAGCCTGCGCGACGGAGGCAGCCGCGGCCCCTTGCCGCGACGTCGGGGTGCTGCGCTGCAGGTGGCGGCTCATGCCGGCACCCCCTGCAGCGAAGCGTTGTTGGACTGCGCCATGCGCTCGACGCTGACGCGGGTTTCGCCATGCCGGCGGGCATCGGCCTCGGCGCGGTCGCGCAGCCGCTTGGCCGCGGAGATGCGCACCAGCACCGGCTGCGTCTCGACGAGGTCGTCGAGCAGCGCCTTGGCGTCGTCGTCCCACGGCAGCTCGTCGTGGTGGCGCGCCGGCGTGGCCTCGACCTGGTCGAGCTCGGTGCCCAGCGGCAGGATGTGGAACAGCGCATCGAACAGCGCGTTGCACACCTCCTGCACCACGTAGGTGGCGCCGGCATAGCCCATGAACGGCGTGCCGGTGGCGCGGCGGATGATCGCGCCGGGGAACGAGGCGGGGATGTACGCCGGCTTCATCGGCCCCTTCGCGCCGACTTCCGCGAGGTACATGCGCTCGTTGAAGCTGCCGAACATCACCAGCGGCGTCTTCTCGTGGACGAGACGGCGCACCTCGGCGTTGTCGGTCTTGGTGCCCGCCGTGCGCGAGACCGCGAACTGGCACGGCAGGCCCAGCTCGTCTTCCAGGAAATGGCGCAGTCCGCGGGCGTAGGTTTCGCCTGCCACCACCGCGAAGCTGGCCGTGCCGAAGAAATCCTGCGTGACCGACCGCCACAAGTCCCAGACGGGCTTGATGGTGGTGTGCTTCTCACGCTCGATGAAGGGCTCGGGGTCGAGTCCGAGAAGCTTTCCGAGTTCACGCAGGAAAGACGTGGTGCTGTGCAGGCCGATCGGCGCCTGCAGGTACGGGCGCTCCAGCGCCTCGCACAGCATGCGGCCGAACTCCCTGTACATGCAGATGTTGACGTCGGCCTCAACGAGGCGCGACACGTCGGCGAGGTGGCTGCCGAGAGGGAACACCATGTTCACCTCGGCGCCGATGCCCTGCACGAGGCGGCGGATTTCGGCCGGTCGCTGGGCGAGTTGAAGGTGCCGTAGCTCGGGCCGATGATGTTGACGCGCGGCCGATCGCCGTCCTTGCGCACGCGCTCGGGCACCTTGCGCAGGCCGTACTCGGTCCACAGCCAGTACATCGCGCGGTTGGCGCATTGCCACTGGTCCTCGTCGATGGTGCGCGGCAGGAAGCGCGCGATCGTCGTGCCCTCGGGCGTGACGCCGCCGCCGATCATCTCGGCGATCGAGCCCGTGACCACCACGCTGGGCAGGTCGGGGTCGAGCGCCGCGTGCGCGCGCTTCATCGAGCCTTCGGTGCCTTCGCGGCCGAGCTGCTCTTCGGCGAGACCCGTCACGACGATCGGCAGTTCGTGCGGCGGCAGCGCGTCGGTGTAATGCAGCACCGAGGTCACCGGCAGGTTCTCGCAGCCCACCGGGCCGTCGATCACCACCTGCAGGCCCTTGATCGCCGTGAAGACGTAGACGGCGCCCCAGTAGCCGCCGGCGCGGTCGTGGTCGAGCACGAAGTTGAGCTGAGGCTTGGCCGCCGGCACCGCCCGGCCGCCCGAAGGTGCCGGAGCGCCCCCTGGGGGGCCGCGAGCGAAGCGAGCTTGGGGTCGTCATCAGATCATCTCCTCGGCCTTGCGGCGCTTCTGGATCTTGATGACCTGGCGGCGCGTCTCGGCGCGGAACTCGGGGCGCAGCACCGGCTGCGATTCCCACACGCCGGCGCGGTCGCCGCCGCCGACGTCGCCGAAGAATTCGCGCATCGCCTCGAAGCGGCCCTTGTTGGCGATCGCCGCATTGACGACCTGCGCCAGCGAGCCGGCGCCGGCCGGCCCCATCAGCGGGCGCGCCGAGATCAGGTTGGTGAAGTAGAGCGCGGGGATCGTCGCTTCCTTCGCGGCCTGCACCACCGGCGTCGTGCCGATCGCAAGATCGGGCTTGAACTCGCGCACCGCGGCGATGTCCTGCTCGAGCGAAGCGC
Organism: Piscinibacter aquaticus; assembly: GCA_007994965.1. Classification (GTDB taxonomy): domain Bacteria; phylum Pseudomonadota; class Gammaproteobacteria; order Burkholderiales; family Burkholderiaceae_C; genus Piscinibacter; species Piscinibacter aquaticus. The sequence goes on from VOPW01000001.1 coordinate 2,487,930, forward strand.
GGTACTGCACGTGCACGCCGCGCGCTTCGAGCCATTCGCGGTCGGGCGCGCTCCACGGCGTGGCCGGGCAGGCGCTGCCGACGTAGGGCACCTCGGCGCCGCTCTCGATCAGCAGCCGTGCGACGAGCAACTCCGAACCTTCGTAGCCGCTGACGGTGATGCGGCCCTTGACCGGCATGCGCGCGAGCGCGCCGCGGATCGCCGGCAGCCACTTGTTCTTGGCGGCGTCGATCTTCGCCTGCTCGACGTTGGCCGCCATACCGACCGACTGCAGCCAGGCCTCGGTGCCTTCAAGCCCGACCGGCGCGGAGGCCAGCACCGAACGGCCGGCCGCCTGGAACTCGCGCACGCTGGCGGTGTAGAAAGGGTGGATCGCGGCGACGGCCGCGCAGTCGAGCGCGGCATAGAGTTCGCGCCATTCGCGTGTGGGCACCACCGGGCCGGCGGCCGAGGCCCATCGGCTCGAGCATCATGCCGATGCCCACCGGGTCGGCCGGGAACATCTCGCCGAGCAGCGTGATCGTCGGCTTGCTCGAGACGCCACCGCGCGGCGCGGCGACCGGGCCGGCTTCGGCCTCGGTGCGGGCGTACTTCAGCATCGCGCCGGCGAGCACGTCCTTCGCCTCGGCATGCGTCGGCACGCCGAAGCCCGGCACGTCGATGCCGATGATGCGCACGCCGTTGATGTCCTTGGGCAGCAGCTGCAGCGGTACGCCGCTGGCCGTGGGCACGCACAGGTTGATGATCACCACCGCATCGACCTTGGCCGGATCGGCCTCGCGATACACCGCCTCGCGGATGTCCTCGAACAGCTTGCCGGTGACCAGCGTCTCGCTGTTGAAGGGCACGTAGCCGACCGAGCGCTTGGCGCCGTAGAAGTGCGAGGTGAAGGTCAGGCCGTAGACGCAGCAGGCCGAGCCGGACAGGATGGTCGCGGTGCGGCGCATGCGCAGCCCCACGCGCAGCGAGCCGAAGGCCGGGCACATGCTCTGCGGCTGGTCGTGCGGGCCCATGCCCTCGGGCAGCGGGTAGTCGCGTGCGTACTGCGCCAGCGTCTCGCTCTTGCCGGCGGCTTCCGCCGCGGCCAGCATCTGTTCCTTGCCCGAGTGGCAGCTCATCGCGTGCTCGCTATGCGTTGTCGTAGACGACTTCGAGCGTCGGCTTGATCAGCTCGTGCTTGCCGACCATGTCGAAGGTGGTGGCCGGCTCCATCTGGAAGTCGCGCCCGGTCACCTCGGCGGAGAACAGGCCGAGCAGCTGGTCCTGCGTCTGCGGTTTCGGGCGCACCGGCGGCGCGACGGCCACGTTGGTGGCCAGTTCCTCGAACAGCGGCGCCCACTGCGTACCGGGGCGGCCGATGATCTCGTAGCTGGCGCTCTTGCGGCGGATGTCCTCGTTGGCCGGGATCGTCGCCAGCACCGGGATGCCGGCGTGCTCGGCGAACTGCTTGGCCTCGCCGGTGCCGTCGTCGCGGTTGATCACCATGCCGGCCACGCCGACGTTGCCGCCGAGCTTGCGGAAGTACTCGACCGCGCTGCAGACGTTGTTGGCGACGTACAGCGACTGCAGGTCGTTGCTGGCGACGACGATGACCTTCTGGCACATGTCGCGCGCAATCGGCAGGCCGAAGCCGCCGCAGACCACGTCGCCGAGGAAATCGAGCAGCACGTAGTCGAAGCCCCAGTCGTGGAAGCCGAGCTTCTCCAGCGTCTCGAAGCCGTGGATGATCCCGCGCCCGCCGCAGCCGCGGCCGACCTCGGGCCCGCCGAGTTCCATCGCGTACACGCCGTCGCGCTTGAAGCAGACGTCGCCGATCGCCACGCTCTCGCCGGCCAGCTTCTTCTTCGAGCTGGTCTCGATGATGGTCGGGCAGGCCTTGCCGCCGAACAGCAGCGAGGTGGTGTCGCTCTTCGGGTCGCAGCCGATCAGCAGCACCTTCTTGCCCTGCTGGGCCATCATGTAGCTGAGGTTGGCCAGCGTGAAGCTCTTGCCGATGCCACCCTTGCCGTAGATCGCGATGATCTGCGTGGTCTTGGCCGCGGGTGAGGTGGGCACCGGATCGGGTTCGATCGCGGCTTCGGCCTTCAGGCGCTCGTCGCGCATGAAGATGACTGGATTGGTGGGCGCATTCATTGGCAATGTCTCCAGTCAAGGACCATCTTCAGGCAGCCGGCATCGCCGAAGGCGGTGCGGTAGGCCTCGTCGGCCTGCATCGGTTCGGCGTGGTGGGTGATCAGGCCGTCGAGCGACAGCACGCCGCTCTCGGCCAGTTGCTTCACCGCCAGCAGGTCGGGCTTCTTGAACTCGGCGGCGCAGCGGATCTGCGCCTCGCGCATGAAGGCCGGCGCGAAGGCGAAGGCGATCGGCTCGGTGTAGAAGCCGGCCAGCACGATCTCGCCACCGGGCGCCGGGCGCGCGACCAGGCTGTCGAGGATCTTGGCGTCGCCGCTGACGTCGTAGATGGCGCGGTAGTCGCGCCGCACGTCGTCTTCCGGCTTCATCACCGGGTAGCCGTGGGCCTCGCCGCCCTTCATGCGCTGCGGATTGGTTTCCCAGACCGTGGGCGGCGCAAAGCCGGCGACGACCACCATGCGGGCGAGCAGCCGGCCGAGCACGCCGTGGCCGACGATCAGGTCGGGCGGCACGATCGGGTTGCGCTGGCCGGCGCCGGAGACCGAGTGGTAGGCCGTGGCGGCCAGCGCCAGCAGCACGCTCTTGTCGCCCAGGGAGTCGGAGACCGGCGTGATGCGCCGGTCGTTGACCACCACGCGCGACGCCGCGCCACCGAACAGGCCGCGCACTTCGCCATAGCAGCGCGCACCCGGCACGAAGACGCGTTCGCCGATGCGGTGCTTGGCCCGGCGACCGGCCTCGACGATGCGGCCCACCGATTCATAGCCCGGCACGAGCGGATAGCCCATGCCCGGGAAGGTCGGCATGCGGCCGTTCCACAAGAGCTTTTCGGTGCCGGTGCTGATGCCGCTGAATTCGATGTCAACGACCACGTCGTCGTCGGCCGGCGGCGTCAGGTCGAGGCGGCTGAGCATCAGGTGCTCGGGCTGCTCGAGGACGATGGCCGTGGTGTTCATTGCCGGGCTCCGGTCCTGCGGCGCGCCGGCGGCGCACCTGTTCGGGGAGTTCGAGTGTCATCCTACGCTGACACTTTTAGTTGTCAACACGTGTTTGCATTGTTTGATGTCCATCAAGCGCCGGAACAACGCGCCACCAGCAGGCCGGTCTGCAGCGGAATGCGGGTGGGGCGCTGCTGGATGTCGCCAAAACCGGCCGCCGACAGCATCTCGGACAGCCGCTGCGGCGAACGGGAACGCCCCGAGCCCATGGCCATCAGGTAGAAGCCGAAATAGGCGTCACCCATGGGCTCCGCCCGCGGGTGCCGGCCATCGGTTCGGCCACCAGCAGCGTCCCGTCGTCCGGCAGTGCGGCCCGCACGGCACGCAGGATGCGCATGGCGTTGTCGTCGTGGTGGTCGAACATCACCCGCACCAGCGAGGCGACATCGGCACCGCGCGGCAGCGGAAGATTCAGGAAGTCGCCGCCGATCGCCTCCGCGCGCCCGGCGATGCCTTCGCTGGCAAAGCGCGCGCGCGCGCGGTCGGCCACCGCCGGCAGATCGAGCAGCATCAGGCGCAGTTGCGGAGCGCGCCGGCCGCGGCGCACAGGAACACGCCCTCGCCGCCGCCGACATCGAGCAGGCAGCGGTGCCGCGCGATCGGATAGGCATCGAGCACCTGGGTGGCGATGAGCGGCTGCGAAGCGGCCATCAAGGCCGAGTAGTCGGCCACTCGCTGCGCATCCAGCGCGCCGGCCTCGTGGTTGTCGGCATAGGCCCAGTAGCGGCCGAGTTCGGTGGCGCCGCGCTCGCCGCGCAGCAGGGCAACGGGGTCGGCGAGGTCGCGGTACAGCGAGGCGTGGTGCTCGATCATCGCCACCAGCGGTGCATTGCCGACCATCACCGCGCCGAGCGAACCCAGGGCCCAGTTGTCGCCGCGCCGCTCCACCAGTTCGAGCGCCTGCGCCGCGGCGAGCAGCTTGTGCGCCTGCGCCTCCGGCAGTTCGAGCCGGTGGCACAGCGACGGGAAGGACTGCGGACCTTCGGCAAGCAGATCGAACAGCTTCAGCCGCACGCAGGACAGCAGCACCTGCGAGTAGACGAAGCCGGCCATCAGGTCGAACAGCTTGCGCGCGCGGCGCCGCGCGATCGGGCGCGTCAGCGGGAAGGCGCTGGCCCAGCGCTGGAAGCGTTCGTCGCCGAGCAGCCGGTCGCGCCGGGCGTGCCAGCTCCAGCCGGGCGATGAAGCCGGCAGGCCATCCGCCGGTGTGGCGGCCACCGGACGGGAACTCACCGCGCCGCTTCCTGCAGCGCCGCCGGGCGGTGCGCCACGTGGGCGGCCGTCATCTCCAGTGGCACGAGGCGGCGAGCCTCGGCGCGCACCAGCGCGCGCAAGGCGGAGGCGCCGCGGCAATCGGGGATGGCGGCGATGCAGCGCTGCACCAGCGCGTCGAACTGCTGCAGCGCGCCATCGAGGCCGAACTCGATGGCCGAACTCGGCCGGCCGTGGGCCACGTCCTGGCCGGCGGGCTTGCCGAGCGCCTGCGGCTCGGCGATCACGTCGCGGATGTCGTCGGCCACTGGTAGGCCTCGCCGAGGCAATCGCCGAAGGTCAGCCGGTGTCGGGCGAGGCGCCGGCGGCCTCCGCCCCGGCGGCCGCGGCGGCGGCGAACAGCGCGCCGGTCTTGGCGCGCTGGTAGTCGCGCAGCACGGGCGGGGCTCGCATTCCCAGGCTGGCCAGCGGCGATGCCATGCGGCATCGCCACGCCGGCGGCCACGTGCGCCGTCACACGCGCCAGCCGCTGCGGATGCCTGGCGGCACACAGCGCCAAGTTCTGGAAGGCCAGCACGATGAGCGCATCACCGGAGAGCACGGCGAGGCGCTCGCCATAGGCCGCATGCACCGAGGGACGGCCGCGGCGTTCGGCAGCGTCGTCGAAACAGGGCAGATCGTCGTGGACGAGCGAGGCGCAGTGCAGCAACTCGACCGCTGCCGCGGCCGCGTCGGCCAGCGCCGGATCACCATCGCCGCAGGCCATCGCCACCGAGAGGCACAGCTGGGGGCGGATGCGGGCCCGGGAGGGAAGACCGAGTGGCGAATCGCCGCGGCCAGCCTCGGCGGCCCGCCCCGGCCCTCGCCCATCGCCACGGCCGCCTCGAGGGCGCGTTCGATCCTGTGCATCGCATTCACGGCGCTCTCCTGCACTGCGGTCGGCCGGCGGCCGGGCGACGGGGTGTCAACTTTGATAATCGCAGTGTGTGTCAATCAGAATAGACACTCACGCGATGGGCGTCAACAGCGGCATCCCTGGCCGCTGCGCTCGCCGCGGCCGTTCAGAGATCGGCGCGGATCAGCGCGGCGGTGCGGCCGGGCTGCTCTTCATGGGCAGTGCCCGAGACCCGACAAGGTGGTGACGCGCGTGCCGCGGATGCGGCCGGCAGCCCGCCAGGGCAGGTCGGGCGGCAGCGTGCGGTCGCGGTCGCCGACGATCAGGTGCAGCGGCGTCGTCAGCTCGGGCAGGCGACGCCAGAGCGCGGCGAGGTCCCAGCCGGCCATCATCGCCAGCGCGGCGGCCACGTGGCTCGGGCTGCGCACGAGCCGTGCATAGAGCTCGCGCCCCGCGCGTCGACACTGGAACCGGTGCCGTCGATCAGCCGCTCGAGCATGCCGGGCCAGCCGGCGGTCCAGGCAAAGAAGCGCGGCACCAGCGGATTGAGCACCAGCGTGCGCGCCATCGGCGAGAACACCGCGCCGGCAATGCCCGGCAGTGGCGTGAGCGCGGCGTTGAGTCCCACCACCATCCGCGGCGCCGCCAGCCCGTCCAGGCACAACTGCACCGCGACCGCGCCGCCCGCGCTGTGGCCGACGATCAGGCGTGGCGGTTCGCCGAGCGCCTGCAGCAGCGAAGCGACGGCGCGCGCCATGCCCGGCAGCGAGAAGCTCGCGCGGTCGTCGGGCCAGCCGCTGAAGCCATGGCCGGGCAGGTCGGGCGCGATCACACGCGCATGGCCCGCCAGCGCCGGCAGCAGATCGCGCCAGGAGTGGGTGGAAGCACCGGTGCCGTGCAACAGCAGCACGACCGGCTGCCGGGCGTCGCCGCCACATTGCACGTGCCAGCGTACGCCGCCGGCCGCGACGAAACGGCTGCTGTCCGCATTCGGCCAGCGCGGCCCGTCACGCTCCCACGACAGCGCCTCCGCCATCAGATCGGCCCGACGGCTCAGCGGCCCGCGGCGCCGCGCGCCACCGCCTGCACCGCCTCGTTGAGCGTCGCGGCGCGCGCATGCGGCAGCGGCAGATAGAGTGCATCCATGCGCTGTGCCAGCGCGCGGGCCCGTGGTTCGGGCCGCGCCGAGGTGTCGACCACCACGGCAGCAAGCGCGCTGCCGCGCCATCGCTCGGCGGCCTTCAGCGCATCGGCCTCGGCGCGGGTGCGGTCGCCCACGCCGTCGCGGCCGATGTTGGCCCGACCGTCGGTGAGCAGCACCACCAGCGGTGTATCGCCGCGCCGGGCGATGCCCTCGGCCAGCGCCCAGGCGGCATCCAGCCCGGCGGCCAGCGGCGTGCCGCCGCCGCCCGGCAGCCCGGCCAGCGAGCGCTTGGCACGCACCAGCGAGCGTGTCGGCGGCAGCAGCAGCTCGGCGCCCGCGCCGCGGAAGGCGAGCACCGCCACCTGGTCGCGGCGCACGTAGCAGTCCGCGAGCAGCAACTCGACCGCGCCCTTGGCCTCGGCCAGGCGGTGCAGCGCCGAGGAACCCGAGGCATCGATCGCGAAGATCGTCGTCGTGCGGCTCTTCTGCTTGTAGCGCGTGATGCGGAAGTCTTCCGGGCGCACGGACACGCCTTCGCGGGTGTCGCCTTCGCGGCGGCGCAGCGCCTGCCAGGGCGCCGCAGCGCGCAGGGTTTCGATCAGGTTGAGGCGCGCGCCGCGCTGCACGCCGCCGGCGCGCACGCCCGCCGGGCGGCCCAGGCGGCCGGCAAGCCGCACCTGCCCGCTGCGGCCTAGGGAGCGCGAGGCACCGGCCGCGCGCTGCTCCATCTTCAGCCGCGCCAGCAGGCCGGCGGGAATGGCGGCGGCGGCCGCAGCGAGGATCTGCTCTTCCAGCGGCGCGTCGGGGGCGGCGAGTTCCTCCTGCTCTTCGGCGCGATCCGGCGCATCCTCCGGCGGCGGCGGAGACTCGGGTGGCGGTTCGGCCTCGGGCGGCGCCGGGAGTTGGGTCGCCCGAGGGGCGAGCACGAGGCGTGCGGCGAACTCGGCATCCTCGTGCATCACCGTGTCGCGGCCGGCCAGCGCAGCGGCGATGCGCGCCACCTGCAGCGCCAGCCACGGCACCCGCGACGAGGCGATGCCCAGCGCCAGGCAGGCGGCGCACAAGGCTTCGATCACGGCATCGTCAGCGCCGACACGCGGCCAGCGCGCGCGTGCCTCGGCAACGGCCTGCGAGGACGGCAGGCCTGACGGATCGCGCTGCACATTGCGCCAGCCGATGTCGCCGAGATCGAGACGGAAGGCCAGGCGCTCGGCCAGCACCGCGCTGACCGGTTCGTCGTCGCCCTGCCCTTCGTCGCAGGCGACAAGCCCGACGCGGCTGGCCAGCGTGATCGCGATGCCGTCGCGCGCCACCTGCACCTCGCCGCGGTCGAGCGCCGCGGCCAGCCGCGCGGCCGTGCCAGCCGGGATGCGCTCGGCCATCGGCAGCAGCAGCACGCCGCCATCGGCTTCGGCGAGCAGTCCGCGCTGCGCGACCGGGCGGCCCGAGCGCAGCGTGGCGGCGAGGTCGAGCCCACCGAGCAGGCGCTCGTCGCCGATGCCGTGCGGCATGCGGCGCAGAGGCGCGCCTTCGCTCAGGCGCGCGGCCAGCAGTTCCATCCAGCGGTCGCGTACCGGCCCGGCGCCGCAGCGCAGCAGCACGCCGCCGAGCGCCGCCGGCGCCACCGCGAACACGGCCGCCGCGAGCGCGGCGTCGCGCCAGCGGGCGGCGGCGAGATCGTTCATGCGCCGAACTGCTCGGCCAGCACGCGCTCGACGCGCACCGTCGAGCCGGCTTCGTCGAGCGGATCGCGGCGCAGCCGGTGGCGCAGCGCCGGCGTGGCCACGCGGCGCAGGTGTGCATCACCCACCTTCGCATCGCCCTCGAACGCGGCCAGCGCGCGCGCGGCGCGGATCAGCGTGAGCTCGCCACGCAGGCCGTCGGTGCCGACCGCCATGCACAGCGTCGCGGCACGCTCCAGCGCGGCATCGCCAGCCTCGACGGTGGCGACACGCTCGCGCGCCTTGACGATGCGCCGGCGCAGCTTCTCTTCTTCCTTCTGCCACTGCGCAACGAAGGCTTCCGGGTCGCGCTCGAAGCGATCGCGGCGGCGCACGACTTCCACCCGCGTCGGCACGTCGCCCGGCGTGCGCACCTCGACCGACAGGCCGAAGCGGTCGAGCAACTGCGGGCGCAACTCGCCCTCTTCCGGATTGCCGCTGCCGACCAGCACGAAGCGCGCCGGATGCCGCACCGACAGCCCCTCGCGCTCGACGACGTTCTCGCCCGACGCGGCCACGTCGATCAGCAGATCGACCGGTGGTCTTCGAGCAAGTTCACTTCGTCGATGTAGAGGAAGCCGCGGTTGGCACGCGCCAGCAACCCCGGCTCGAAGGCCTTCACGCCCTGGGCGAGCGCCTTCTCCAGATCGAGCGCGCCGACCACGCGGTCTTCGGTGGCGCCCAGCGGCAGGTCGACCACCGGCACCGGCACCTTGTGCGACTTCGGTGCGGCACCGGCCAGCCGGACGCGGCAGTCGGCACAGGGCGAGGCCGGATCGCACTGGTAGGCGCATCCGACCACCGCATTCATCTTCGGCAGCAGCGCGGCGAGCGCGCGCACCGCCGTGGACTTGCCGGTGCCGCGGTCGCCGAAGACCAGCACGCCGCCGACGCTGGGGTCGATCGCCGCGATCAGGATGGCGAGCTTCATCTCGTCCTGGCCGACCAATGCAGAAAACGGGAACGTCCAGGCCATCAGGGCTCCAGTGGGCTTGTCAACGGCCACTGACAGTCGTCAGCGATCGGGTTGGTCGACACTGTACATCGCATGCTGCTCGCGCAGCTTGCGCTTGAGCACCTTGCCGATCGAACTGCGCGGCAGTTCGTCGACCACGTGCAACGCCGCCGCGCTGCGTCTTGCCGACACGCGCGTTGAGCCAGGCTCGCAGCGCTTCGCCTTCGTCGGCAGCGCCCGGGCGGCGCACGACGAAGGCCACCGGCGTTTCGCCCCACTGTTCGGACGGCACGCCGACCACCGCCGCCTCGGCCACCGCCGGGTGCTCGCGCAGCTGCGCCTCCAGATCGCTCGGGTAGATGTTGAAGCCGCCGGAGATGATCATGTCCTTGCGGCGGTCCATCAGGATCAGGAAGCCGTCCTCGTCGAAGCGGCCTATGTCGCCGGTGCGGATGAAACGCTTGCCGCCGGCGTCGAACCACTCCGCCTCGCGCGTGGCCTCGGGCCGGCGGTGGTAGCCGACCATCATGCCGGGCGAGTGGCCGACCACCTCGCCGGTGGCGCCGGCCGGCAGCTCGCGGCCGGCCTCGTCGATCAGCCGCATGTCCGTGCCCGGCGCCGGGCGGCCGACGGTGTGCAGCTTGCCGGGGTGCAGATGCGCTTCCAGCAGACAGGTGCCGCCGCCTTCGGTCATGCCGTAGAACTCGACCAGCCCGCCCGGCCAGCGCGCGAGCACATCGGCCTTCAGCGCCGCCGGGAACGGCGCGCTGGTGCAGAACTTCATGTGGAAGGACGAGAGATCGAAGCCATCGAACTCCGGCAGCGCCATCAGCCGCTGGTACTGCACCGGCACCAGCATCGTGTGCGTGGCGCGGATCTCCTGCGCGATCTCCAGGTAGCGGCGCGCATCGAACTTCTTCATCAGCACCACCGCGCCGCCGAAGGCGAGCGAGGGGAAGAACACCACCAGCGTGGTGTTCGAGTACAGCGGCGTCGCGAGCAACGTCACCGCTTCCGGCCCATACCCGTAGGGCACGCCGCGCTTCACGTGCGCCCAGCGCATGCCGTGCGGCTGCACGATGCCCTTGGGTTCGCCGGTGGTGCCGGAGGAATAGATGATGTTGAACGGCCACTCTGGACGGATGTCGACGGCTTCGGGCTGCGCATCCGCTGGCGCGAGCCAGGCGTCGAGTGCGGTGTCGATGCGCGTGGTCGGCACGCCACTGCCGGCGAAGTCGGCCTCCGATGCCGCATCGAGAAAGAGCCGCCGCGCCTGCGCGTCGTCCACCATGCGGCGCAGGCTCGCCGGCGCGCTGCCGGGTGCCAGCGGCGCAACCACCACACCGGCCCGCAGTGCCCCGGAGAAAAGCGCCGCCAGCGGCACCGAGGCCGCGGCGCACAGCGCGATCGCATCGCCGGGCTTCAGTCCGTCGCGCTGCAAGGCCGCAGCGATGCGGTTCATCAGCGCATCGAGTTGGCCGTAGCTCAGCGCGATCTTGTCGTCCGCCAGGGCCGGGGCGCCCGGCCGCGCGGCCGCATGGCGAGCGATGCACGCCGGCAGGGTGTCGAAGGGTGTTTCGGCGATCGTGAGGGTCATGCCCGCTGCTATACCATCTTGGTGATCAAGGAGACCGATGATGGCCAGCAAGCACGCTGCTTTCCAGTGGGACGACCCCTGTTGCTCGATCAGCAACTGACCGATGACGAACGCGCGGTGCGCGACGCCGCGCGCGACTACTGCCAGGGCCGGCTCGCGCCGCGCGTGCTCGAAGCCTTTCGCCACGAGAAGACCGATCCGGCGATCTTCCGCGAGATGGGCGAACTGGGCCTGCTGGGGCCGACCATTCCCGAAGCCTACGGCGGCGCCGGCCTCAACTATGTCTGCTACGGGCTGATTGCCCGCGAGGTGGAGCGTGTCGACTCCGGTTACCGCTCGATGATGAGCGTGCAGAGCTCGCTGGTGATGGTGCCGATCAACGAGTTCGGCACCGAGGCGCAGAAGCAGAAATACCTGCCCAAGCTCGCCACCGGCCAGTGGATCGGCTGCTTCGGCCTGACCGAGCCCAACCACGGCTCCGACCCGGGCAGCATGATCACCCGCGCGAAGAAGGTCGACGGCGGCTACGAGCTCACCGGCTCGAAGATGTGGATCAGCAACAGCCCGATCGCCGACGTGTTCGTCGTCTGGGCCAAGGACGACGGCGGGCAGATCCGCGGGTTCGTGCTCGAGAAGGGCTGGAAGGGCCTCACCGCCCCGGCCGTGCACGGCAAGGTCGGCCTGCGCGCCTCGATCACCGGCGAGATCGTGATGGACCGCGTGTTCTGCCCCGAGGAAAACGCCTTCCCCGAGGTGCGTGGCCTGAAGGGCCCGTTCACCTGCCTGAACAGCGCGCGCTACGGCATTGCCTGGGGTGCGCTCGGCGCGGCCGAAGACTGCTTCACCCGCGCGCGGCAGTACGTGCTCGACCGCCAGCAGTTCGGCCGCCCGCTGGCCGCCAACCAGCTGATCCAGAAGAAGCTGGCCGACATGGAGACCGAGATCACGCTGGGCCTGCAGGGCTGCCTGCGCCTGGGCCGCATGAAGGACGAGGGCACGGCCTCGGTCGAGGTCACCTCGATCATGAAGCGCAACAGCTGCGGCAAGGCGCTGGACATCGCCCGGATGGCGCGCGACATGATGGGCGGCAACGGCATCAGCGACGAATTCGGCGTGGCACGCCACCTCGTCAACCTCGAGGTGGTCAACACCTACGAGGGCACGCACGACGTGCATGCGCTGATCCTCGGCCGGGCGATCACCGGCATCGCGGCTTTCGCGAACTGATCCAATCGGCCATGGCGAGGAGCCCGCGCGCGTGATCCCCGGCTGCGCGGGCCGCAAGACCCGCTGCCCGATACGCGCCGCGCGCTCGGCCCCGGCTCCGATGCGCCGGGGCTGCTGGCTGCGGGCGGCGAGCTGACGCCGCAGCGCGGCCGAGGCCTATGGCAAGGGCGTCTTTCCCTGGTACAGCGAAGGCCAGCCGGTGCTGTGGTGGTCGCCCGACCCGCGCATGGTGCTGCTGGTCGACGAGTTCCGCCTCAAGCGCTCGCTGCGCAAGACGATCGCGAAGTTCATCCGCACGCCGGGCTGCGAGATCCGCATCGACTGCGATTTCCGCCGCGTGATCAGCGCCTGCGCGCAGACGCCGCGCGACGGCCAGGACGGCACCTGGATCGTGCCGGAGATGGTGGAGGCCTACACGGCCTGGCACCGGCTCGGCACGGTGCATTCCTTCGAGACCTGGGTGGACGGCGGACTGGTCGGCGGCCTCTATGGCGTCAGCCTCGGGCGCATGTTCTTCGGCGAGTCGATGTTCTCGCACCGCACCGATGCCTCGAAGATCGCGCTGGCCGCGCTGGTGTGCTTCTGCCGCGCGCACGGCGTGGCGATGATCGATTGCCAGCAGCGCACCGGCCACCTCGCTTCGCTCGGTGGCCGGGAACTGCCGCGCGCCGAGTTCGAGCGGCGCCTGTCCCTTGCCCTGGGGGCCGAGCCGATCCGCGAATGGACCTATGATGGATCGCTCTGGCGCCACCTCGGGTTTTCCACCGGGGAAGCAGGCGCCGAGCAGGACACCGGCCCGTGACGCACCCGAAAGAGCTTCCGCTCGCCTCGCTGCAGTTCTACGCCACCGCGCCCTACCCGTGCAGCTACGTGGCCGGGCGCATGGCGCGCTCGCAGGTGGCCACGCCCAGCCACCTGATCCATGCCGATGCGTACTCCGGCCGGTGGCCAACGGCTTCCGGCGCAGCGGCATGTTCACCTACCGGCCCTACTGCGACGGCTGCCGCGCCTGCGTGCCGCTGCGCGTGCCGGTGGCGAGCTTCCAGCCCACGCGCAGCCAGCGCCGCGCCTGGAAGCAGCACTCGCATCTCAAGTCGCGCGTGCTGCGCCTGTGCTTCGTGCCCGAGCACTACCAGCTCTACCTGCGCTACCGGGCCGGCCGCCACAGCGGCGGCGGATGGACCACGACTCGATCGACCAGTACACGCAGTTCCTGCTGCAAAGCCGCGTCAACAGCCGGCTGGTCGAATTCCGCGAGCCCACCGACGATGGCTCGCTCGGCGCACTGAAGATGGTGTCCATCCTCGACATCCTCAACGACGGCCTGTCCGCGGTCTACACCTTCTTCGAGCCCGAGGAGCGCGCGAGCTACGGCACCTACAACGTGCTGTGGCAGATCGAGCAGACGCGCGCACTGAAGCTTCCGCATGTCTACCTCGGCTACTGGATCGCCAGCAGCGAGAAGATGGCCTACAAGGCGGGTTCGGCCCGCACGAGCTGCTGCTCGACGGGCGCTGGCAGCGCGCCGGATCAGCCGGTTGACGGCGGCGTCAGGCCGAGCTGGCCGAGCACCTCGTCGGCCAGCGCCGGCACGCGGTGAGGCCCGGCGATTCGATGCCGAACAGGTTGAGCAGTCCTCCGACACCGTGCACCTGCGGCCCCTGCACGGTGAAGTCCGCTGCGGCCGAACCCGGGCCGCCGAGCTTGGGCCGAACGCCGCTGTAGGCCGGCTGCAGGGCACCGTCGGGCAGCTGCGGCCAGTAGCGTCGGATCTCGGCATAGAAGCCATCGGCGCGCGCCGGGTCGACGCGGTAGTCGATCGCGTCGGGCGAGCCGGGCGGCAGCCATTCGACATCGGGGCCGAAGCGGGCGGCCGGCCAGATCGAGCGTCAGGTGCACGCCGAGGCCGGCCTGCTCGGGCACCGGGTAGATCAGCCGGGAGAACGGTGCGCGCCCGGCCAGCGAGAAGTAGTTGCCCTTGGCGTGGTGGGCTTGCGGGAGATGCGCTTCGCCCAGGCCTTGCGTGACCGCTGCCAGCCCGGGTGCCCACAGCCCGGCCGCATTGACGACGATCCGCGCCGCGAGCTCCATCGGCGCCTCGCCGCCCACCTGCACCACATGCTCGTCGCTGTCACAGCGCAGACCGAGCACCGGCGAGCACAGCGCCAGCGCACCGCTCGCGGCTTCGAGGTCACCCTGGAGCGCCAGCATCAGGCCATGGCTGTCGACGATGCCGGTCTCCGGCGAGTGCAGCGCTGCCGTGCAGCGCAGCGCGGGCTCCATCGACTGCGCCTCGGCGGCATCGAGCCAGCGCAGCTCGATGCCGTTGGCCGCGGCCTTCGCACGCGTGGCTTCGAGCGCAGCACGTTGCTCCGGGAGGTCGCCACCACCAGCTTGCCGCAGCGCCGGTGAGCCACGCCGTGCGACGCGCAGAAGTCATAGAGCTGGCGGCGCCCCTGCACGCACAAGCGCGCCTTCAGCGAACCGGCCGGGTAGTAGAGACCCGCATGGATGACCTCGCTGTTGCGCGAGCTGGTGCCGGTGCCGATCGCATCGGCGCGTTCCAGCACGATCGTCTCCAGGCCACGGCGCGCCAAGGCACGGCCGACAGCCAGCCCGACCACACCGGCACCGATCACCACGGCATCGACTCGATCCATCGTGTGATTCTCGCGCGGCACAAAAGCAAACGGCCGGGAAGCCCGGCCGTGCATGGAATCTGTCTGGATCGTTGGTGGGCGGCGAGGGTTTCGAACCCCCGACCCCCGCAGTGTGAATGCGATGCTCTACCCTGAGCTAGCCGCCCTCGCGATCCGCAGAGCCTCGCATTATGCCACAGCCGGTTCTGCCGTCTTCCAGACGGTCTTGCCGCCGCTGGCCTTGTCCAGTTCGGCGATCAGCTTGCCGTGGGCCTCGGCCTCGGCGGCATCGGCGGCAATCACCGGCAGCGAGAAGCGCGACAGGTCCACCGCCTCCACGGCCACCTCGGCGGCCGCTGCCTCAACCTCGTCGATCACCAGAGAGTCCTGGCCGCGCGTCATGCGGATGTAGACCTCGGCCAGCAAGCCCGCATCGAGCAGTGCGCCGTGCAGGCTGCGGCTGGCGTTGTCCACTTCGAGGCGCTTGCACAGCGCATCGAGCGAATTCGACTTGCCCGGGAACATCTCGCGGGCCATCAGCAGCGTGTCGGTGATCTGGCCGACCTGAGCCTCGAACGCCGGCCGGCCGAGCCGCTTCAGTTCGGCATTCAGGAAGCCGATGTCGAAGGCCGCGTTGTGGATCAGGATCTCGGCGCCGGCCGGTACTCCATCAGCTCGTCGGCCACCGCCGCGAACAGCGGCTTGTCGGCGAGGAATTCGTCGGTCAGGCCGTGCACCTTGACCGCGTCTTCATGGTTCGGCCGCTCCGGATTCAGGTAGAAGTGGAGGTTGCGGCCCGACAGGCGCCGGTTGAGCATCTCCACGCAGCCGATCTCGATGATGCGGTCGCCGGATTCGGCATTCAGGCCGGTGGTTTCGGTGTCGAGGAAGATCTGTCGCATGGTTCGATTCAGGACGCGAGCCGCGCGCCACGCAGCCACAGCCCGGGCGCCGGCCGCCACCATCGGCACGCACAGCCACTGGCCCATGCTCATGTTCAGCGCCAGCAGGCCGAGGAAGGCATCGGGTTCACGGAAGAATTCGGCGATGAAGCGGAACACGCCGTAGCCGATCAGGAACAGCCCGGCCACCTGCCCCGGGCCGCGCGCCTTTCGGCCATAGACCCACAGGATCACGAACAGCAGCAGCCCCTCCATCAGGAACTGGTAGATCGGCGAGGGATGGCGCGGGATCATCGTGCCCGACTGCGGAAACACCATCGCCCAGGGCAGGCCCGGGTCGGCCTCGCGGCCCCACAGCTCGCCGTTGATGAAGTTGCCGACCCGGCCGCTGGCCAGGCCGGTGGGCACCGCCGGCGCGATCAGGTCCATCAGCTGGAGAAAGGGACGGCCCTTGATTCGCGCATAGATCGCCATCGCCGCGATCACGCCGAGCAGGCCGCCATGGAAAGCCATGCCGCCCTTCCACACCGCGAATATCTCGAGCGGGTGCTGCGCGTAATGGCCCGGCTTGTAGAACAGCACGTAGCCGAGGCGCCCGCCGATCACGACGCCGAGCACGCCGTAGAAGAGCAGATCCTCGACATCGCGGCGCGTCCAGCCCGCCTGCGCAAATTGCGGCAGCGCCGCGCGGCGGCCGGCCAGCCACAGGAACAGGCCGAAGGCGACGAGGTAGGTGATGCCGTACCAGTGGATGGCCACCGGCCCGAGCTGCAGGGCGACGGGGCTGAATTGCGGGTGCACGAACATCGGCGAACGATAACCTAGGCGCCGCGGAGCCCCTGGGCGCGCACGAACTCGACGAAGCGCCGAACCGCGGCCGCCGCGTCGGGCAGCCAGACCAGGCTCGTCTCCGCGCGCGGCGCCCCGTCGGCCAGCCCGGCTGGCAGTGCGCGATAGGTGATGCCCGGCCGCTGCAGCTGCTGCATGGCGCGCGGAACGAGCGCCACACCGAGGCCGGCCGACACAAGGTTGACGATGGTCTGCATCTGGATCGCCTCCTGGGCGATCGCCGGGGTCACCCCATGGCGGTGATAGAAGGCGAGCACCGCGTCGTAGAGCGACGGCGCGATCGAGCGCGGAAAGATCACCAGCGGCTCGCGCAGCCACTGCGCCGTGCTGCGCCGCTGCGGGCCGGCGTCGGGCACGGCCAGCAGCAGCGGCTCGACGCCCAGCGACAGCCGCTGCAGCGGCGGCGGCGGCTCGATGCTCGGCGCATGCAGCACGAAGCCCGCGTCGAGCTCGCGCTGAGCGAACGCCTCGTACTGCACGTCTCCGGTGGCTTCGCGCAGCTCGACCGCAATGCCGGGATGCGCCTCGCGGAAGGCGCGCAGCCACCCGGGCAGGGGGCCGAAGCCGACGGTGGAGACGAAACCGAGCCGGATGCGCCCCGTCTCGCCGCTGGCGGCGCTGCGTGCCTGCACGGCCAGCGCCGCCGCCTGCGCCAGCAGCTGCCGCGCCGGCTCGACGATGGCCGCGCCGGCCGGCGTCAGCACCACGCTGCGCCGCGTGCGCTCGAACAGCGGCACGCCCAGCCGGCGCTCGAGCTGCTGGATCGCCTGGGTCAGTGGCGGCTGCGTCATGTGCAGCTGCGCCGCTGCACGGCCGAAGTGCAGCGTCTCGGCCACGGCGAGGAACTGGCGCCACAGGCGCAGCTCGATGTCGGCCGACGGTTGCGCGAGATTCATATGCGCAGCATATCAATGGACGCTCCCGGAGCGATTGGACGCACGCTTCGCGCCGGTCGACAATCGGCGCTCACCGTTCCAGGAGTGCCCCGATGACGAAGATCAACCGCCGTTCCGCCAACATCACCGAGGGCGTGGCCCGCGCGCCGAACCGCTCCATGTACTACGCCCTGGGCTACCAGGAAGGCGACTTCAAGAAGCCGATGATCGGCGTGGCCAACGGCCACTCGACCATCACGCCGTGCAACTCCGGCCTGCAGCGCTCGGCCGACGCGGCCGTCATCGGCCTGAAGGAAGCCGGCGCGAACCCGCAGATCTTCGGCACGCCGACCATCAGCGACGGCATGGCCATGGGCACCGAGGGCATGAAGTACAGCCCGGTGTCGCGCGAGGTCATCGCCGACTGCGTGGAGACCTGCGTCGGCGGCCAGTGGATGGACGGCGTGATGGTGATCGGCGGCTGCGACAAGAACATGCCCGGCGGCATGATGGGCATGCTGCGCGCCAACGTGCCCTCGATCTACATCTACGGCGGCACCATCCTGCCGGGCCGCTACAAGGGGCAGGACCTCAACATCGTCAGCGTCTTCGAGGCGGTCGGCCAGTTCACCGCCGGCAAGATGAGCGAGGAGGACTTCTGCCAGATCGAGCGCCACGCGATCCCCGGCAGCGGCTCCTGCGGCGGCATGTACACCGCCAACACGATGAGCTCCGCCTTCGAGGCGCTGGGCCTGTCGCTTCCGTACGCGTCGACGATGGCCAACGTCGAGGGCGAGATCGTCTCGATGGTGGAGCAGGCGGCCAAGGTGCTCGTCGAGGCGGTGAAGGCCGACCTCAAGCCGCGCGACATCGTCACCAAGAAGGCGATCGAGAACGCGGTGGCAGTGATCATGGCCACCGGCGGCTCCACCAACGCGGTGCTGCACTTCCTGGCGATCGCGCACGCGGCCGGCGTCGAGTGGACGATCGACGACTTCGAGCGGATCCGCCAGCGCACCCCGGTGCTGTGCGACCTCAAGCCCAGCGGCCAGTACCTTGCGGTCGACCTGCACCGCGCCGGCGGCATACCGGCGGTGATGAAGGAACTGCTCAAGGCCGGCCTGCTGCACGGCGACTGCATCACCATCACCGGCAAGACGGTGGCGGAGAACTGGCTGGCGTGCCGGAGCTGTCGGGCGAGCAGAAGGTGATCCGCGCGGCGTCGGATCCGATCTACGCGCAGGGCCACCTCGCGATCCTCAAGGGCAACCTCAGCCCCGAGGGTTGCGTGGCCAAGATCACCGGCCTGAAGAACCCGGCCATCACCGGCCCGGCGCGCGTGTTCGACGACGAGCAGTCGGCACTCGCCGCCATCATGGCCGGCCAGATCAAGGCCGGCGACGTGATGGTGCTGCGCTATCTCGGCCCGAAGGGTGGCCCCGGCATGCCGGAGATGCTCGCGCCCACCGGCGCGCTGATCGGCCAGGGCCTGGGCGAATCGGTCGGCCTGATCACCGACGGCCGCTTCTCCGGCGGCACCTGGGGCATGGTGGTCGGCCACGTGGCGCCGGAAGCCTACGAGGGCGGCAACATCGCGCTGGTCCACGAGGGCGACTCGATCACCATCGATGCCCGCACGCTGACGCTGCAGCTCAACGTGGCCGACGACGAACTGGCGCGCCGCCGTGCGGCCTGGAAGCGCCCGGCGCCGCGCCAGCACGCGTGGCGTGCTGGCGAAGTTTGCGAAGAACGCCTCGAGCGCAAGCTCGGGCGCGGTGCTCGACAAGTTCGAGTGACGCGGGGCGGCCGGCGGTGGCGCTCAGCGCCCGCCGGCCTTCCTGGCCCGGCGCGCCTGCTTGTCCATGCCCAGGGCCTCGAGGTTCTGCTGGCGGCGGTCTCGGCGGCGCTGCTCCATCTTCTCCATCTCGCGGCGCTTGTTGTAGCCGGTGACATCGGCCCATGTCCACCACACCGCCGCCAGGGCAAACGGCACGCAGAACTTCCACAGATCACCCGTGAGGTTCCAGGTCCAGTTGGCCATCGGCCCACGCCGACGAAGTGCAAGAAGATGACCAGCACGCCGATCACGATGAAGAACATGATGTCTGCTCCCTGGCTCGGCGGTTTCCGCGCAAGTTGCGCGTCAACCGAAGCCCCTACAATCCGTTGATGCCACTGTAGCCGACAGGTCGGCCGCCCGGGTGCCGAAACATCCGCAGTTTTCCCGTTTGACGCCTCTCGAAAGGAAACCGATGAAGCTGTTCCCCGCTCTCGCTCTGGTTGCTGCCGCCGCCACCGTCTCCGCCCCGGCCATGGCCGACGAGGCGCTCGCCAAGGCCAAGAACTGCCTGGCCTGCCACGCCGTCGACAAGAAGCTGGTCGGCCCGGCCTACAAGGACATCGCCGCCAAGTACGCCGGCCAGAAGGACGCCGTCGACAAGCTGTCGGCCAAGGTCATCAAGGGTGGCGTGGGCGCCTGGGGCCAGATCCCGATGCCCGCCAACGCCCAGGTGAACGACGCCGAGGCCAAGAAGCTGGTCACCTGGATCCTCGGCCTGAAGTGATCCCGGCTCACGCCTGACGAACGAAGCCCCGCCCAGCGGGGCTTCTTCGTTTCTGGTCGCGGCGAACGCTCAGGCCATTGCGCGGCGAAGGGCCTCGCGGACCTCGGCGGAGACGGCAAAGCGCTCGCCATGCCGCGCCGCCAGCGCATCGGCGCGCTGCAGATAGTCCTCCAGCCCTTCCGACGCGACGAACTGCAGCGCCCCGCCCGTCCAGGCCGGGAAGCCGATGCCGAAGATCGAGCCGATGTTGGCCTCGTGCACGCTGGTCAGCACGCCTTCGGCGAGACAGCGCGCGGTCTCGATCGACTGGCGGTAGAGGAAACGCTGCTTCAGCGTCTCGACATCGGCGTCAATGCCGGCTTCTCGAGCTGTTTCAGCCCCGGCCACAGCCGCTTGGGTTCACCAGCAGGATAGTCGTAGAAGCCGCCACCGGCGGCCCGGCCGGCGCGACCGAACTCCCTGACCATGCGTTCGACCAGCGCCTCGCCGGGCGAAGGCACGTAGCGGCGCCCTTCCGCCGCGAAGTCGGCGCGCGTCTGCTCCATCACGTGCACCGACAGCGACAACGAGGTTTCGTCGATCACCGCGAGCGGCCCGACCGGCATGCCCACCGCCTCGGCGGCATGCTCGACCAGCGGCGCCGGGATGCCTTCTTCCAGCATCGCCGCACCTTCCATCACGAAGGTGCCGAACACGCGGCTGGTGAAGAAGCCGCGCGAATCGTTGATGACGATCGGCGTCTTGCCCAGCGCGAGCACGTAGTCGTAGGCGCGGGCGATGGTCTCGTCGTCGGTGGCAAGGCCGCGGATGATCTCCACCAGCTTCATCTTGTGCACCGGCGAGAAGAAGTGCAGGCCGACGAAGCGCTGCGGCGAGGCGCTCGCTTCGGCAAGGCCGCTGATCGGCAGCGTCGAGGTGTTGGACGCAAAGACGCCGCCTTCGGCCAGCATCGGCTCCGCCTCGCGCGTGACCTGCGCCTTCAGGGCACGCTGCTCGAACACCGCCTCGATGATCAGGTCACAGCCCTTCAGGTCGGCCGCATTGGCGGTGGGCGTGACCAGCCCCAGCAGCCTCGCCTGCTTCACCTCGTCCATGCGCCCCTTTGGCCACCAGCGGCGCGGTGATGCGGCGGATCGCCTCGATACCGGCCTGGGCCTTGTCGATCGATACGTCCTTCAGCACGCACGCAATGCCTCGCGACGCATTGGCATGCGCGATGCCCGCGCCCATCATGCCGGCACCGAGCACGCCCACGCGCTGCGGCTTCCACGGCGTAAAGCCGGCCGGGCGCGACTTGCCCGACTTGATCGCGTTGAGGTTGAAGAAGAACGCCGTGATCATGTTCCTGGCGTTCTGCCCCACCATGATCTTCGCCAGCTTGCGGCTCTCGATGCGCGTGGCGGTGTCGTAGTCGACCATCGCCCCTTCGACCATGGTTTCCAGGATGGCCTGCGCGGCCGGATACAGTCCGTGCGTCTTGGCCGTGAGCATCGCCGGCGCCACCGTCAGGCCCATCGCGATCTTCGGGCTGGCGGGCGTGCCGCCGGGCATGCGGTAGTCCTTGCGGTCCCAGGCTTGGGTGGCGTGCGGGTGCTCGGCGATCCAGGCGAGCGCCATCTCGCGCAGGTCGTCCATCGTCGCGCCGATGCCGTCGACGAGGCCCAGTTCCATCGCCTCGCGCGGGCCGAACAGCTTGCCTTCCATCAGGTACGGTTGCGCGGCCATCAGCCCGAGCAGGCGAACCGTCTTGGTGATGCCGGTGGCGCCGGGGATCAGACCGAGCGACACCTCCGGCGTGCCGAACTGGATCTTCGGGTCGTCGAGCGCGAAGCGAGCATGGGCGGCCAGCGCCACCTCCCAGCCGCCGCCGAGTGCCGCGCCGTTCAACAGAGCGACCACCGGGCGGCCCATCGTCTCCAGTCGGCGGAAGCAGCGCTTGAGGGCCTCGATCGAGCGAAAGCCGGCCGGCGCATCGGCGGCCGTCAGCTTGAGCACGTTGTCGAGCTGCGCGCCGGCGAAGAAGGTCTTCTTGGCCGAGGTGACGAGAATGCCCCGGATGCGCTCCTTGTCGGCCTCGACGCGCTCGACCACCGCGGCGGCGGTCGGCCTGCCACTGCTCGGTCATCGTATTGACCGGCGCGCCCGGTGCGTCGTGGGTGATCGTCGCGATGCCGTCGGCGGCGAGTTCGTAGCGGATCGTCTGCACGCTCACACCCTCTCGATGATCGTCGCGATGCCCATGCCGCCGCCGACGCACAGCGTGATCAGCCCGCGCTTCAGCGATCGGCGCTCGAGTTCGTCGAGCAGCGTGCCCAGCAACATCGCTCCGGTCGCGCCCAGCGGGTGGCCGAGCGCGATCGCGCCGCCGTTGACGTTGACCTTCTCGTGCGGCACGCCCATCTCCTTCATGAAGCGCATGGGCACGGCGGCGAAGGCCTCGTTGACCTCGAAGAGATCGATGTCGTCCACCGTCAGCCCCGCCTTGGCCAGCGCCTTTCGGCTCGCCGGCATCGGGCCGGTGAGCATGATGGTCGGGTCGGCGCCCGACAGCGCGGTGGCGACGATGCGCCCGCGCGGCGTCAGACCCAGTTCCCGCCCCTTCGCCTCGCTGCCGATCAGCACCGCGGCCGCGCCATCGACGATGCCGCTCGAATTGCCCGCCGTGTGCACATGCGCGATGCGTTCCACCTGCGGATAGCGCGCGAGCGCCACCGTGTCGAATCCCATCGCGCCGAGATCGGCGAACGCCGGCTTCAATTGCGACAGGCCCTCCAGCGTCGTGCGCGGCTTGATGAACTCGTCGCGGTCGAGCACCGGCAGGCCGATCTCGTCGTCCACCGGAATCACCGATCGGTCGAAGCGCCCTTCCGCCTGCGCGGCCGCGGCGCGCTGCTGCGAGGTCAGCGCATAGCGGTCGACATCCTCGCGCCCCCAGCCGGCCAGCGTGGCGATCAGGTCGGCGCCGATGCCCTGCGGCACGAAGCCGGTGGCGAAATTGGTGGCCGGATCCTGCGCCCAGGCGCCGCCGTCGCTGCCGATCGGCACGCGCGACATGCTCTCCACGCCGCCGGCGATCACCGAGTCTTCCCAGCCGCTGGCCACCTTCTGCGCGGCGGGTTCACCGCCTCCAGGCCCGAGGCACAGAAGCGGTTGATCTGCATGCCGGCGACGCGGAAGTCCCAGCCCGCCTTCAGCGCCGCCGTCTTGGCGATCACCGACCCCTGCTCGCCGATCGGCGAGACCACGCCCATCACCACGTCGTCGAGCGCGACCGGGTCGAAGTCGAGCCGCTTCTGCAGCTTCACCAGCAGCCCGGCCAGCAGGTCGACGGGCTTCACCTCGTGCAGGCTGCCGTCCTTCTTGCCCTTGCCGCGCGGCGTGCGCACGGCCTCGAAGATCATCGCGTGGGTCATGTCCGCATCCTTGCCACGCACGGTGCGTGGACAATCCATTATCGAGAGCCAACTCGGCCGCCACCATCATCGACAACCATGCCCTCACACACCCCTTTCGAAGCCGAGTTCGTGAGCGGGCTCAAGGACATCTTCGAGCAACGCATCGTCTTCAACCGGGTGCTCGGCCTGCGCATCGGCGAGGTCACGGGCGAGGCGGTGTCCGGCACAATCGAGATGCGAGACGACCTGATCGGCCACTACGGCCACCACCGCCTGCACGGCGGCGTGATCAACGCGGGGCTCGATGCGATGGGTGGGCTGGCGGTGATGGCCGCCATCGGCGCGCGCCACATGGACGAGCCGCCGCTGCAGCGGCTGCACCGCTTCGGCAAGCTCGGCACGATCGACCTGCGGATCGACTACCTGCGCCCGGCCATCGGCGAGCGCTTCCTGCTCCATGCCGAGGTCCTGCGCCTCGGCTCGCGTGGCATCCACGCGCATGAGCTTCAGCGGCGCCGATGGCAAGATGCTGGCCACCGGCGCCGCGGCCTACATCGTGTCGTAGGCCTGATGGTGCATCACTGCGCCTTCACGTAGTCGGTGACCACCTTCCAGCGCTCGTTCTGCAGCTGCGACATGCGCGTCATGTCGCTGCCCGCGCGCTTGTTCGGCGCGAAGCTGGCCTCGGGCGATCCGAACATGTCGGGCGGGAACTTGGTGGTTTCCATCGCCTTGATGAAGCTGTCGACCGTCAGGTTCGCGCCGGCCTTCTGCGCCGCGATGATGAAGGTGTCGATCGCGTTGTAGCCGTAGACCGAGAACACCGTCGGGTCGTCGCCGAACTTGGTCTGGTACTTCTTGGCCCAGAAGGAGATCTTCGGCGAGGCCTCGTCGAGGTACGGGTGCTGCGCGGTGTGCGTGGCGTACAGGCCGTCCATCGCCTTCTTGCCGAGCTTGTGGATCAGGTCGGTGTAGGCGGCACTCGAACCCACGAAGATCGGGCTGAAGCCGGTCTTGCGCGATTCGCCGATGGTGCCGATGGTCTCGCGGATGATCGTGCCCAGCACCACGAGTTCGCAGCCGGCCGCCTTCATGCGCGCCACCTGCGACGAGAAGTCGGTGGCGCCGCGCTTGTAGGTGGTCTTCTCGGTGAAGTCCATGTTGATGGCCTTCAGGCCGGCCTCGGCGCCGCGGAAGACCTCCAGGCCGAACTCGTCGTCCTGGTAGATCGTGCAGGCCTTGGTGACCTTGTTGTCCTTCACCAGCTTGGGCACGGCCACGCGCATCTGGTCGTAGTAGCTCGAGCCGAGCGCGAACTTCAGCTTGTGCGGCGGGTCGCTCATCTCGCGCGCCGCGGTCACCGGCATGAAGTTGAAGACGTTCTTCTCGAACTGCACCGGCATCGCGGCGTTGTTCGTCGGCGTGCCGATGTGGGCCACCATCGCGAAGATCTTGTCCTGGTTGACCAGCTTCTGCGCGGCGAGCACGGCCTTCTTCGGGTCGTAGGCGGAGTCCTCGACGAGCAGCTTGATCTTGCGGCCGTTGATGCCGCCCTGCTCGTTGAGCTCTTCCACGCGCAGCAGCATGCCCTGGCGCACCTGCTTGCCGAAGCCGGCGATCGGCCCGGAGAGATCCTGGATCGAGCCCAGCACGATCTCGTTCTTGGTCACGCCCTGGGTGGCTTGCGCCTGGGCAGCGGTGCCGGCCAGCGCGAGCAGCGCGGCGGCGGTGAACGCGGGAATGGGAGAGAGCACAGGTTTCATCGTTGCCTCCTTCGGCGGTCAGGATCGGTACAGCGCCTCGATGCGCTCGGCGTATTTCTTCTCCACGAACTTGCGCTTGAGCTTCATCGTGGGCGTGAGTTCCTCGTCTTCCGCGGTGAGCTGCGTCTCGAGCAGGAAGAATTTCTTGATCTGCTCGACGCGCGCGAACTTGCGGTTCACGCGCTCGATCTCGCCCCAGATCAGCTCCTGCACCTGAGGCGCGCGGGTCAGGCTGGTGTAGTTGGAGAACGGGATGTCGCGGTCCTGCGCGAATTTCTCGACGTTCTCCTGATCGATCATCACGATCACGGTCAGGTAGGGCCGCCGGTCGCCGATCACCACCGCATCGGTGATGTAGGGCGAGAACTTCAGGTCGTTCTCGATCTCGCTGGGCGTGACGTTCTTGCCGCCGGCCGTGATGATGATGTCCTTCATCCGGTCGGTGATGCGGAAGTAGCCGTCGTCGTCCATCTGGCCGACGTCGCCGGTGCGCAGCCAGCCGTCGGGCGTGAAGGTCTCGGCGGTCTTTTCCGGCAGGTTCAGGTAGCCCATGAAGACGTTCGGCCCCTTGACCTGGATCTCGCTCGTCACCGGGTCGAGCCGCACCTCGTTGAACGGGCAGGCCGGGCCGACCATGCCGGGCTTGATGCGGCCGATCGGCGAGGAGGTCGAGGCACCGCAGGTTTCGGTCATGCCCCACACCTCGCCGAGCGGCACGCCCAGCGCGAGGTACCAGCGGATCAGCTCCGGCGAGATCGGCGCCGCACCGGTGACGCAGAAGCGCGCGCGGTGCACGCCGATCAGCTTGCGCACGTTGTCCAGCGCGATCCAGCGCGCCAGCGTGAACTGCAGCTTCAGCAACGGGCTCACCGGCTGGCCGGCCATCACCTTGTCGGCGATGCGCGTGCCCACGGCTATGCCCCAGGCATAGGCCGCCTGCTGCAGCTTGCTCGATTCGCGCAGCGCGATCGCCACGCCGGAATACAGCTTCTCCCACACGCGAGGCACGGCGGTGAAGACGGTCGGCGCGATCTCGCGCACGTTCTCCGGCACGGTCTCCGGGCGCTCGACGAAGTTGAGCACCGAGCCGGTGTAGACGGCGAAGAAGGCGCCGCCGATGCGCTCGGCGATATGGCACAGCGGCAGGAAGCAGATGCGCTCGTCGCTCTCGTACTGCGCCACGATCAGGTTGTAGCCGCGCACGGTGTAGACGAGGCCGGCGTGCGAGTGCATCGCCCCCTTCGGCTTGCCGGTGGTGCCCGAGGTGTAGACGAGGATCGCCGGGTCGCCCGGCTGCACGGCGGCGACGCGCCCTTCCATCGCGCCGGCATGCGATTGCGCATGGACGCGGCCGAGCTCGCGCAGGCCAGCCGGGTCGATCACGCCCGGATCGTCGAAGCCGCGCAGGCCCTTGGTGTCCATCACGACGATCTTGCGCAGCAGCGGCAGGCGCTCGCGCACCTCGAGCGCCTTGTCGAGCTGCTCTTCGTCCTCGACGAAGAGCACGGTGGTGCGCGAATCCTCGCAGAGGTACTGCGCCTGCTCGGCGGAGTCGGTCGGGTAGATGCCGTTGCTGACGCCGCCGCACGAGAGGATGGCCAGATCGGCCAGCATCCACTCGACCCGCGTATTGGCGAGGATCGAGGCGCATTCGCCGCGCTCGAAGCCCAGGCTCATCAGGCCGTGGGCGATCTCGCGCACCGCCTCGCCGGTCTGCGCCCAGGTCCACTCGCGCCACAGGCCGAGTTCCTTCTGGCGCAGGAAGACCTTGGGGCCCGCGCTGCGCCACGGCGTTCCAGAACACCGCGGCCATGGTCTCGCCCGGCACGACGATGTCGGTGCAGGGCTTCAGCGAATCGAGGTTCCAGAGGTTGGACATCGGCTCACCTCCAGGTCTTCTTCTTCTTCCAGCGCCGCTCGCCGCGCACGCCGGATTCCTTCATGCCGAGGTAGAACTCCTTGATGTCGTCCTTCTCGCGCAGGCGCTCGCAGGAATCCTCCATCACGATGCGGCCGTTCTCCAGCACGTAGCCATGGTCGGCCACGTTCAGCGCCATGTTGGCGTTCTGCTCGACCAGCAGCAGCGTGGTGCCGCGCTCGCGGTTGATGCGGATGACGATCTCGAAGATCTCGCGCGTGAGGCGCGGCGACAGGCCCAGGCTCGGCTCGTCGAGCAGCATCACCTCGGGGGCCGCCATCAGCGCGCGGGAGATCGCCAGCATCTGCTGCTGGCCGCCGGAGAGCAGCCCGGCATCCTGCTTCGCGCGCTCGCGCAGGATGGGGAAGTAGCCGTAGACCGTCTCGATGTCGCGCGCGACGCCATCGCGGTCCTTGCGCGTGTAGGCGCCCATCAGCAGGTTGTCGTGCACCGACAGCAGCGGAAACACTTCGCGGCCCTCGGGCACGTGGCTCAGGCCACGCTGCACGATCAGCGCCGGGTCCTTCGCGGTGATGTCTTCGCCCTTGAAGGTGACGGTGCCCTTGGTCGGGTCGAGGATGCCGGAGATGGTCTTGAGGATGGTCGTCTTGCCGGCGCCGTTGCTGCCCAGCACGGTGGCGATCTGGCCCTTCTTCACCGTCAGGCTGACGCCGCGGATCGCGCGGATCGGGCCGTAGCTGCTCTCGACGTTGGCGAGTGCGAGGACGTCGGTCATGCAGCCTTCCTACGCAGGCTTTCCACGTCGCCCGCCGAACCGAGGTAGGCCTCGACCACGCCCGGATGGCTCTGCACTTCCGACGGCGAGCCCAGCGCCAGCACCTCACCCTGGTTCATCGCCAGCACGCGGTCGGACACCTTGGACACCAGCGCCATGTCGTGCTCGACCATCAGCACGGTGACACCGAGCTCGTCGCGGATGTCGCGGATCCAGAAGGCCATGTCGTCGGTCTCCTCGACGTTCAGGCCGGAAGACGGTTCGTCCAGCAGCAGCAGCTTGGGCTCGGTGCACAGCGCCCGCGCCAGCTCCACCACCTTGCGAACGCCGTAGGGCAGCCCGGCCACCAGTGAATCGCGGTGCTTCTGCAGCTCGAGCAGCTCGATCACCTCCTCGGCCTTGTGGCGGGCGCGCACCTCCGCATCGCGCGTGGCGCGGGTGAAGAAGAGCTGGCTCCAGAAGCCGGTCTCGCGGTGCACGTGGCGGCCGATCAGGAGGTTTTGCAGCACCGTGGCGTGCTCGAACAGCTCGATGTTCTGGAAGGTACGTGCGATGCCGAGCTGCGCGATCTCGTGCGGCGCATGGGCGAGCAGCGGCGTGCCGTCGTACTCGATGCTGCCGGAGGTGGGCGTGTAGATGCGGCTGATCAGGTTGAACACCGTCGTCTTGCCGGCGCCGTTGGGCCCGATCAGCGTGAACACCTCGCCACGGTGCACGTCGAAGCTGACCTTGTTGACCGCCAGCACGCCGCCGAAGCGCACGCTGATGTCGCGGGCCGAGAGAAGCACGCCTGAGCTCATTGCGTGCCTCCAACCCGACCGAGCAGCCGCCGCGGAGCCGGCTTCGCCGGTCCGCTGGCGGCGCCCCCTCGGGGGAGCGCCCAAGGCGCTACGGGGGGTGTCATTTCAGCCGCTCCGACTTCTGGAACGACTTCTGCCGCTTGAACATGCCGCGCCGGTAGAACGGGAACAGCTGGAACCGGTGCGGAACTTCAGCCAGCGGCCGTACAGGCCGAGCGGCTCGAACAGCACGAAGGCGATCAGCACGCTGCCGTAGACCACGCCCTGCAGCCCCGGCGCGAGCGCGATCGCATCCGGCAGGTAGTCCTTGGCCAGCGCGATCGCCTGCGGCATCGTGATCAGGAAGATCGCGCCCAGGAAGGCGCCATGCACCGAGCCGAGCCCGCCGATCACGATCATCAGGATCAGGTCGATCGACTGCAGCACGCCGAACTGGTCCGGCGAGATGAACTTCAGCTTGTGGGCATAGAGCGCGCCGCCCACGCCCGCCAGCGCCGCCGAGATCGCGAACGACATGGTCTTGAAGCGCGCCGGTGGATGCCCATGCTCTGCGCCGAGATCTCGGAATCGCGGATCGCGACGAAGGCGCGCCCGGTGGGCGAGCGCAGCAGGTTGAGGATGGCCAGCGTGGCCAGCACCGTGATCACCGGGCACAGGTAGTAGAACGGCTCGCCCGATTCCACCGTCCAGCCGAACAGGCTCGGGTCCTTCACGTGCTTGCCGGCATTGCCGCCGGTCACGCTCTCCCAGCGCGCGAACACCTCCTCGACGATGAAGCCGAAGGCGAGCGTCGCGATGCCGAGGTAGATGCCCTTCAGCCGCAGCGCCGGCAGGCCGACGATCACGCCGACCAGCGCCGAGATCCCGGCCGAGGCGGCCAGGGCCAGCGGGAACGGCACACCGGCGCCGGTGAGCGCCGCCTGCGTGTAGGCGCCGACGCCGAGAAAGGCCGCATGGCCGAGCGAGAACTGCCCGGTGAAGCCCGACAGCAGCATCAGACCGAGGCCGACCACCGCATAGATCAGGATGAAGGTGACCTGCGCGAGCCAGTATTCCGAGACGATCCACGGCGCGAGCAGCATCAGCACCATCAGCGCCGAATACCAGAACACATGCCCGCCATGCTTGGCCGGGCGGATGTCCTGCTCGTAGCTCGTCTTGAAGATGAAGCGCATGCCGGCTCTTGCTTTCTGGTCAGACCTTCTTGCGCAGCTTCTCGCCGAACAGGCCGTTGGGGCGCACGACGAGCATCACCAGCACCACCACGTAGGCCGCGATGTCCTTGAAGCCCTCGGGCAGGTAGAAGCCCGACAGCGCCTCGACCGGGCCGATCACCGGCCGCCGACGATCGCGCCGGGCAGGCTGCCGAAGCCGCCGACCACCGCGGCCGGGAAGGCCTTCAGGCCGATGAAGCCCATGTTCGCGTGCACGAAGGTGATCGGCGCGAGCAGCAGGCCCGCCACGGCCGCCACGGCCGCGGCGAGACCCCAGACGAGGCCGTTCAGCCGCTTGACCGGGATGCCCATGTAGTAGGCGGCGAGCTGGTTCTGCGACGAGGCCTGCATCGCGATGCCGAGCTTGGTGAAGCGGAACATCGCATACAGCAGCGCGCTGAGCAGCGCGGTTGCCGCGATCACCACCATCTGCTCGACGTTGAGCACCAGCGCGCCCACCGTCCAGGCCTGGTCCTTGTAGGGCACCGGCAGCGTGTGCGTCTCGGTGCCGATGTTGGGCACCATCGTGATCAGCCCTCGGCTGACGTAGCCGATGCCGATCGTCAGCATCACCACCGAGAACGCCGGCTGGCCGAGGATCGGGCGGATCACCACGCGCTCCAGGCCGATGCCGAACAGCGCCATCGCGGCGATCGCGCTCAGCACCGCGAGCCAGAACGGGAAGCCCAGCACCGTCATCAGCGCCAGGCCGCAGAAGGCGCCGAGCATCATCAATTCGCCCTGCGCAAAGTTGACGGTCTCGGTCGCCTTGTAGATCAGCACGAAGCCGAGCGCGATCAGGCCGTAGATGCAGCCTTGCGCAACGCCACTGATGATGATCTGCAGAAGCTGCAATCGGGTCTCCGGGAGGGCGATGCCGGCGGCGTGTCGCTGCGCCGGTCGGCCCGGTTGTATGCGAAGGCCAAATCCGCAAGTGATCGGACAAACCCGGGCGCTCAGTCACCTGCGCGACAGCCGCGGCCACGCCGACGGCATGTCCGAAAACGGCCAGCACCACATCGGCACCCACCTATCATGGGCTGCATGAACCTCGATGCCGACGCCGCCTACCAGGCCCTCGCTGCCCGCGATGCGCGCTTCGACGGGCGCCTGTTCGTGGGGTCACGTCCACCGGCGTGTACTGCCGTCCGATCTGCCGTGTGCGCACGCCGCAGCGGCGCAACTGCCGCTTCTTCGAGACGCCGGCGCAGGCCGAGGCAGCGGCGTTCCGCCCGTGCCTGAAGTGCCGGCCGGAGATCGCACCCGGTGCCGTGCTGCCGTGGAGCGTGATGGATGCGTCGCGCACGCTGGCCCGCCAGGCGGCGCTGGAACTCAACGCGCAGGCGGCCAGCGGCGAGGCCGCGTCGCTCGCCACGCTGGCGCAGCGCCTGGGCGTGAGCGACCGGCACCTGCGCCGCATCTTCCTCGCCGAGCAGGGCGTGACGCCGATGCAATACCTGCAGACGCGCCGGCTGCTGCTGGCAAAGCAGTTGCTGACCGACAGCGCACTGCCGGTGGCGCAGGTGGCGCTGGCCAGCGGCTTTCGCAGCCTGCGCCGCTTCAATGCGGCCTTCGCCGAGCACTACCGGATGAGTCCGAGCCGGCTGCGCGGGGATTCCGATCGCGAGGCGGCGCCGGCGGCATCACTCGATGCGGTGACGATCACCCTCGCCTACCGCGAACCACTGGACCACGACGCGCTGCTGCGCTTCATCGCGCAGCGCGCCATCCCCGGCATCGAGCAGGTCGAGGGGCCTGTCGTGCGCCGCACGGTACGCGCCGGCGTGCTGGCCGCCTCACCGGGCTGGCTCGAGGCGCGCTTCGACGTCGATCGCCACCGCGTTCAACTCCGCTTCGCGCCGTCGCTGGCCCCGGCCAGCGCGCGCGTCGCGGCGGCGGTGCGACGCTGGCTCGACCTGGATGCTGCGCCAGCGCACATCGATGCGGCACTCGCCGACCTGCCCGGCGCGCCGGGCCTCCGCCTGCCGGGCAGTGTCGATGCCTTCGAGCTGGCGGTGCGGGCCGTGCTCGGCCAGCAGGTCACGGTCGCGGCGGCACGCACACTGGCGCGGCGGGTGGTTGAGGCCTTCGGTGAGCCACTGGCCACGCCCTGGGCTGCGCTCGATCGTCAGTTTCCGGCGCCCGAGCGGCTGGCCTGTGCCGAGGTGTCGGACATCGCGAGCCTGGGCATCGTGCGGCAACGCGCGCAGGCGCTGATCGCGTTGGCCGATGCTGGCCGGGGCTGGAGACGCTGATGTC
Source organism: Piscinibacter aquaticus (assembly GCA_007994965.1). Classification (GTDB taxonomy): domain Bacteria; phylum Pseudomonadota; class Gammaproteobacteria; order Burkholderiales; family Burkholderiaceae_C; genus Piscinibacter; species Piscinibacter aquaticus. Next base: position 2,519,726 of record VOPW01000001.1, read on the forward strand.
GCCGGCCACGCCGCCGGAGGACTTCATCGCCGCGCTGTGCGAACTTCCTGGCATCGGCCCCTGGACGGCGCATTACATCGCGATGCGCGCGCTCGGCTGGCCCGATGCCTTCCCGCCCAACGACGTGGCCGTGCTCAAGGCGATGCAGCGCCTGCACGGCAGCACTGGCCAGCGCGCCGCCGACACGATCGCCCAGGCCCGGCGGCCGTGGCGCTCGTATGCCGTGCTGCGCCTGTGGAACAGCCTGGAGACTTCGACATGAACGCCCTCTCGCAATCGCTCAACGAGCGCTGCATCGCGCAGCGCCAGGTCGACACACCGCTGGGCCGCGTCTGCATCGCCCGCACCGAGCGCGGCCTCGCGGGGCTGTGGTTCGAGGGCCAGAAGCACCACCCCGGCGCGCTCGACCTGCCCGATCGTGACGACGATCCGCTGCTGGCCGAAGCCGCACGCCAGCTGGCGCAGTATTTCGCTGGCGAGCGCCGTGACTTCGATCTGCCGCTGGACCTGCAGGGCACGCCGTTCCAGCAATCGGTGTGGAAGGCACTCACGCGCATTCCGCCCGGGCGCACCTGCAGCTATGGCGCGCTGGCGCGAGAACTCGGCACGCCCTCGGCGGTGCGCGCCGTCGGCGCGGCGGTCGGGCGCAACCCGGCCTGCGTGCTGGTGCCCTGCCACCGCGTGCTCGGCCAGGACGGCTCGCTCACGGGCTATGCCGGCGGCGTCGAGCGCAAGCGCGCCTTGCTGGCGCACGAGGCGCGATCGTGAAGACGGCCGATGCGGGCGAACTCGTCGGGCTGGCCGCGATCTGGGGGCCTCGTTCCTCTTCATGCGCCTGGGTGCCGGCGAGTTCGGGCCGGTGGCGCTGTCCGCCGTGCGCGTGGCGGGGGCGGCGCTGGTGCTGGTGCCGCTGCTGCTGTGGCGCGGCCAGTGGAGCGAGCTGCGCCGGCACTGGCGGCCGATCTTCCTCGTCGGCCTGACCAACTCGGCGCTGCCTTTCCTGCTCTTCAGCTATGCGGCGCTGGGCATCAGCGCCGGGCTGTCGTCGATCTTCAACGCCTCGACGCCGCTGTGGGGCGCGCTGATCGGCTGGTGGTGGCTGCGCGATCGGCCGAGCGCAGCGCGCTCGCTCGGCCGGCGATCGGATTCGCCGGCGTGATCGGGCTGGCCGGCAGAAGGCCTCGTTCCAGCCCGGTGGCTCGGGCTGGGCGATCGCCGCCTGCCTCGCCGCTGCGATGCTCTACGGCCTCTCGGCCAACTTCACGAAGAAGCGCCTGCAGGGCGTGGCGCCGATGGCGGTGGCCGCGGGCAGCCAGTTCTCCGCGGCGCTCGCGCTCGCGGTGCCCGCCGTGCTGTGGTGGCCGGAGGCGATGCCCTCGGGCCGCGCCGGCTGATGGTGGCGCTGCTGGCGGTGCTGTGCACAGGGCTGGCCTACCTGATGTACTTCCGGCTGATCGCCCACGTGGGCGCGGCCAATGCGATTGCCGTGACCTTCCTGATTCCGGCCTTCGCGGTGCTGTGGGGCTGGGTGTTCCTCGGCGAGCCGCTGACGGCCGCGATGGCGATCGGCTGCGCGGTGATCCTGCTCGGCACCGCGCTGGCCACCGGCGTGCTCGCGCCGCGGGTGGCGGGCCCGCTCAGGCGCTGACGCGGTCGGCTTCGGTGCGGCGAGCGGCGAGAAAGCCCGCCATGTGCTTGGCGATGCGCTCGGCAGCCTGGCCGTCCCACAGGTCGGGAGCGCGGCCGCGCTTGCCGCCGTTGAAGATGCAGTCCCACACCGCGCGCGTGGCCAGTGCCTTGTTGCGGCCCACCACCGGTTGGAACCGACCGTGGTGGTCAGCGGCCGCTCCTGGCCGACGCCCAGCGTCAGGCAGGGCACACCCAGCACGGTGCTCTCTTCCTGCACGTTCCAGGAGTCGGTCAGCACGCAGGTGGCGTTGGACATCAGCTGCACCAGCGACGGGTAGCTCTGCGAGGGCAGCGTGGCGATGCGCTCGCTGGCCACCACCGCATCGAGCTTGAACTTGGCCAGCAGCTCGCGCGCGCGTGTGCATCGGCCAGATCAGCGGCACGTCGTGCGCCACGGCGCGCAGGATGTTGATCAGCTCCGACAGGGTCTGCCGATCGCCGACGTTGGCGGCCATCGAGCACCACGACGCCGTAGCCGTTGCGGTCGTTCAGCAGGTTGGCCGGCAGGCCGAGGCGCTCGCGTGGGTTGGGCACGGGCAGCTTGGTGCGCAGCGCCACCTGCAGCGCGTCGGCCAGCGTGTTGCCGACGAAGCGGATGCGCTCGGCCGCCACGCCTTCCTGCGCGAGCTGCTGGTTGGCCTGCGATTCGGTGGTGTAGAGCACGTCGGCGAGCTGGTCGGCTGGGCGCCGTGTGATGTCGGCGGCGTCGGTGGTGGTGCCGCTGCGGAGCCCGGCACCCACGTGCAGCACCGGCAGGCCCTTGCGGCTGGCCACCAGGCCGCAGGACAAGGCCGCATCGCTGCCGTCGAAGACGATCACCGCCGCAGGTTGGCAATGGTCGACGACGAATTCGAAGCGCTTCATCAGCTCGGCCGCACGACCGGCGTAGGTGCCGCCGGCGATGCCGAGGCTGACCAGCCGCCCGGCCACGTCGAGCCCCTCGAACATCTGGCGGTGGCGCTCGAAGGCGCTGTTGGCATAGCAGCGCACCAGCAGCGTCACCGGCAGATCGGCCTGCGCCGCGAAGGCATGCATCAGCGCCGCGGCCTTGACGTGCTCGCCCTGCCCGCCGACCACGCACAGCAGCGGCCGGGATTCGCCCCCCGGCGCAGCGCCGGCATCGCAGGCTGCGGACGGTCACTGACCGGCTCGACGTCGACATCGAGTTCGACGTCCACGCCGGGCTTCGCTGCAGGCACGGCAGCGGCGGGCGCTGGCGCGACGACTGGCGGAGCAGCGACTTCTTCGCGCAGCACCGGCAGCGCTGCCGCCGCCGTGGGCACGGGCGGCGGCACCGGCGAGCTGTCGCCGATCTCGGCCCGCAGGTCGGTGGCCGTCTGCTCGACGGACGCGGCATCGATGCGCATGCTGTCGCCGAGGAAGCGCGAAAGCATCAGCCGGTTGCACAGCAGGTTGATGCGGCGGGGAATGCCGCCGGTCCAGCGGTGAATCTCCTCGAAGGCGCTGGGCTCGAAGCTCGGCGAGCCCTTCCAGCCGACGCGCTCGAGGCGGTGGCGGATGTAGGCACCGGTCTCGCCGGGGCCCAGCGGCCCGAGGTGGCACTGCACCGCCACCCGCGCGCGCAGCTCGATGTGATCCCCCGAGTTGACGATGTCGCGCAACTCCGGCTGCCCGATCAGGCAGACCTTCATCGGGATGCGCGTGGGCGAATGTCCCTTCTCCAGGCTCAGCAGCCAGTGGAAGGCGCTGCGGTCGAGGTTCTGCGCCTCGTCGACGATCAGCACCGCGCGGCGGCCATCCTTGGCCAGCGCGAGCAGGAAGGACTGCAGCGCACGCTCGACGTCGTCGGGCGCAGCGCTGTCGACGCGGATGCCGAAGGACAGCGCCACGGCACGCCGAAGATCGTCCGCCTCGAGCTGCGTCGACAGCACCGGCCGACGACCAGCGCGGTGGAGTCGATCTCGGCCAGCAGCGTGCGCATCAGCGTGGTCTTGCCCGCGCCGATCTCGCCGCTGATGACCACGAAGCCGTTGGGCTCGCCGAGCCCGCGGCGCAGCGCTTCCAGGGCCGCATGGTGGCCCTGGCTGTCGAAGTAGAAGTTCGGGTCGGGGCTGAGCTGGAAGGGCGGCCCGCTGATCCCGAAATGGCGCTCGTACATCCGGCGAGTATGCCCCGCCGGATGGCGGCATCAGCCCCCTTGAACCGACCCTGCTGCGGCGAATGCCCGCACGGCGGTGACTTTGAAGCCGGGAATCTTGCCGAACGGATCGAGGGCCGAGCCGGTCAGCTTGTTGGCGGCGGCTTCCCAGTAGGCGAACGGCACGAACAGATGCCCGGCGTGGACCGTTCGCGTCACATCGGCCACGCCTTCGATCGCGCCGTGGCGCGACTCGACACGGATCGCCGCGCCGTGCGCCACGCCCAGTCGCTGCGCATCGTCCGGATGGATGCTCACGGTGGCCACCGGTGCCAGCGCATCGAGCACGCCGGAGTGGCGCGTCATCGCACCGGTGTGCCAGTGCTCGAGAACGCGGCCGGTGGAGATCACGAACGGGTACTCGGCATCGGGCTGCTCCGGCCCGGCGGTGAAGCTCGCCGGCACCACCGTGGCGCGGCCATCGGCAGTGGGAAAGTGGTCGACGAAGACCACGGCGTGGCCCGGCTCGTCTTCACGTTCGGCCGGCGTCACCACCGCATCCTCGCGCACCAGTCGGCTCCACGGCACGCCGGCCAGCGGCTCCATCACCGCACGCATCTCTTCGTAGACGCGTGCCACCGGCGTCTCGGCCGCGGCATGGCCATCGCCGTCGGCATCGCGCCAGTAGTTCCACGGCAGGCCGAGGCGGCGGCCGATCTGCTCGATCGCCCACAGGTCCTGGCGCGCCTGCCCGGGCGGGTTCAGCGCCGGGCGGCCCACCTGGATCAGCCGGTCGGTGTTGGTCACGCTGCCCCACTTCTCGGCGAAGGCCGAGGCCGGCAGCACCACGTCGGCGAGGATGGCCGTCTCGGTGGCGAAAATGTCCTGCACCACCGGGTGCTCGAGCTTCGCCATCGCGGCGCGCGCATGGTCGAGGTCGGGGTCGCTCATCGCGGGGTTCTCGCCCTCGACGTACATGCCGGTGATGCGGCCGGCCGCGGCCTCCTTCATGATCTCGACGACCGTCAGGCCCGGCTGCTGGCCGAGCGGCGTGGCCCACAGCGACTCGAACTGGGCATGCACGTCGTCGCGGACGACACGCTGGTAGTTCGGGTACATCATCGGGATCAGTCCGGCATCGCTGGCGCCCTGCACGTTGTTCTGGCCGCGCAGCGGGTGCAGCCCGGTGCCCGGCCGGCCGATCTGGCCGGTCAGCAGCGACAGCGCGATCAGGCAGCGCGCGTTGTCGGTGCCGTGCACGTGCTGGCTGACGCCCATGCCCCACAGGATGATCGACGCCTTCGACCGTGCGAAGGCGCGGGCGCATTCGCGGATCGTCTCCGCCGGCACGCCGCAGATCTCGGCCATGCGCTCGGGCGTGGCCTCGGCGACTGCGGCCTTCACCGCGTCGTAGCCGTTGACGCGCGCCTCCACGAAGGCCTCGTCGACCAGCCCTTCGGCGACGATCACGTGCAGCATGCCGGTCAGCAGCGCAACGTCGGTATCGGGCCGGAAGGCCGGTGCCAGTCGCAAAGCGCGCCAGCGGCGTGGCGCGCGGGTCGGCCAGCATCAGCTTGGCGCCGCGCTGGATGGCGTTCTTGATCCAGCTCGCCGCCACCGGGTGGTTGGAAGCCGGGTTCGCGCCGATCAGCAGGATCACCTCGGCATGCGCCACGTCTTCCACCGGGTTGGACACCGCGCCCGAGCCCAGCCCTTCGAGCAGTGCCGCCACGGAACTCGCGTGGCACAACCGCGTGCAATGGTCGACGTTGTGCGTGCGCAGCCCCGTGCGCACCAGCTTCTGGAAGAGATAGGCCTCCTCGTTGCTGCCCTTGGCCGAGCCGAAGCCAGCCCGGGCGGCTCGGCGCTCCGGCCGGCGTGGCATCGCGGATGCGCGCGAGGCCGCCGGCGGCGAGGGCCAGCGCATCGTCCCAGCTGGCCTCACGGAACAACGCAGACAGCGGCAGTTCGCCGCGCTTGAAGCGCTCGATGTCGGCCGGGTCCTTGGCCACGCCCTCGCGCCGCACCAGCGGCGTGGTCAGGCGGCGCTCGTTGTGGATGTAGTCGAAGCCGAAGCGGCCCTTCACGCACAGCCGGCCGTGGTTGGCCGGGCCGTCACGGCCGGTCACGTAATGCACCTTCTCGGCGCCCTGCGCATCCTTGCCCACGTGCAAGGTTAGCTGGCAGCCGACGCCGCAATACGGGCACACCGAATCGATCTCACGGTCGATCTTCGCCGAGCCGGCGCCACGCGCCGGCATCAGCGCGCCGGTCGGGCAGGCCTGCACGCATTCGCCGCAGGCCACGCAGCTCGAGGCCACGACCGCATCGTCCTGGTCGAAGACGATCTTCGCGTGCGCACCGCGGTGCGACAGGCCCAGCACGTCGTTGACCTGGATGTCGCGGCAGGCGCGGATGCAGCGCGTGCACTGGATGCAGGCGTCGAGGTTGACCTCGAAGGCCGGGTGCGAGGCATCGGCCGCCACCTTCTCGCGGCCGGGCAGTCGGCCGCGCGGCGCCTTCCACTTGTCGGCCCAGAAGAGCAGTTCGGAATCGTGCGTGTGCGCGGCGCTCGCCTCGCCGGCATCGCTGACCAGCAGCTCCAGCACCATCTTCTGCGCCGCCACGGCGCGCTCGCTCTTGCTGTCCACCGTCATGCCCGGCGTCGGCGTGCGGCAGCACGAAGGCGCCAGCGTTCGCTCGCCCTTCACTTCCACCACGCACGCGCGGCAGTTGCCCGCAGGCTCCAGCCCGTCTTTCGCGCACAGGTGCGGGATGCGCACGCCGCTGCGCTTGGCCACCTGCAGCAGCGTCTCGCCCGGCGCGGCGGCGGCCGGCTGGCCGTTGAGGGTGAATGCGATGAGTTCGACCGGCTTGTTCATGACAGCCCCAGCTCGTGCGGGAAGTAGCGGACCACGCAGTCCACCGGATTGGGCGCGGCCTGCCCGAGGCCGCAGATCGACGCATCGCGCATCACCTGCGACAGTTCGGCGAGCAGCGCGGTGTCCCAGCGCTCCGCCGCAATCAGCGTGCGTGTCTTTGCGGTGCCGGCGCGGCACGGCGTGCATTGGCCGCAGGATTCGTCCTCGAAGAAGCGCATCAGGTTGCGCGCCGCGTCCATCGCGCGATCGACATGGTTCGCGCTCTTCGTCAGCACCATCACCGCCGCCGAGCCGATGAAGCAGCCGTGCGGCTGCAGCGTGTCGAAGTCCAGCGGGATGTCGGCCATCGAGGCCGGCAGGATGCCGCCGGAGGCGCCGCCGGGCAGATAGCCGTAGAGCTCGTGGCCCTCGGGCAGGCCGCCGCAGTATTCATCGACCAGCTCGCGCAGCGTGATGCCGGCTGGCGCCAGCTTCACGCCGGGGTTCTTCACCCGCCCGGACACCGAGAACGAGCGCAGGCCCTTGCGGCCATGACGGCCGTTGGACGCGAACCACTGCGGGCCGCGCTCGACGATGTCGCGCACCCAGAACAGCGTCTCGAAGTTGTGCTCCAGCGTCGGCCGGCCGAACAGGCCGACCTGCGCCACGTAGGGCGGGCGCAGCCGCGGCATGCCGCGCTTGCCTTCGATCGACTCGATCATCGCGGACTCCTCGCCGCAGATGTAGGCGCCGGCGCCGCGGCGCAGTTCGATCTCCGGCAGCGTCGCCACCGGCGGCGCGCGGCGCGCAGCGCGGCGAGTTCTCGCTCGAGCAACGCGCGGCAGCCGTGGTACTCGTCGCGCAGGTAGACGTAGACCTTGGTGATGCCCACCGCCCAGGCGGCCACCAGCAGGCCTTCGAGGAAGCGATGCGGATCGCGCTCGAGGTAATGGCGGTCCTTGAAGGTGCCGGGCTCGCCCTCGTCGATGTTCACGGCCATCAGCCGCGGCGCCGCCTCGCCGCGCACGATGCGCCACTTGCGCCCGGCCGGAAAGCCCGCGCCGCCGAGGCCGCGCAGGCCGGAATCCTCCATCGCCTTGATCACCGATTCGACGTCGCGTGTGCCGTCGTGGCACTGGCGCAGCAGCGCATAGCCGCCCTGCGCACGGTAGGCGTCGAAGTCGACGGCCGCCGGCATGTCGTCGAATCGGCGGTCGGCCGCGGCCAGCGCCTGCACCGCGGCCACATCGGCCTTCGGCACCGGCCGCTGGTGCACCACCGCCACGGGCGCCTGCTCGCATCGGCCGACGCAGGGCGCCTCGATCACGCGAACGTCGGTGCCGAGCAGCGCCGGCAGCTGGCCAGCAGGTCGTTCGCGCCGGCCAGTTCGCACGACAGGCCGTTGCAGACCCGAACCTTCAACCGCGCCGGGGCTTCGTAGCGCCCGTCGGCATCTTCGCGCACCACGTCGAAGTGGTGATAGAAGCTCGCGACCTCGAACACCTCCACCTGGGCCAGCTTCAGCAGCTGTGCCAGCGCGGCGAGGTGGCCGGTGCGCAGCTGGCCGAAGCGGTCGTTGAGCGTGTGCAGGTGCTCGATCAGCAGATCGCGGCGCAGCGGCAGTGTGCCGATCGTCTCGCGGACCTCGGCCAGCGTGGCCGCCTCCACCACCCGCCCGGCGCGGCGCGCCTGTTTGCGGCCGGGCAACTGGCCCGCCACCCTGTCCAGCGAAATCGCAGTCGTGTTCATGGGCCGGCAGGGTACGAGCCGGGGGCGGGCACAATATGTTCTGGATTTCCGATATGGACATCACCCTGCGCCCGCAGTGGGACGTCGGCCCGCCCGGCGGACCGCGCATCGACACCGCCGCGCTGCTCGCCCTGCTCTCGGGCGTGCAGGACACCGGCTCGCTGGCGGAGGCCGCCCGCGGCGTCGGCCAGTCGTACCGGCATGCCTGGGGCCTGGTGAAGAATGCCGAGGCGTTGTTCGGCGCGCCGCTGATCGAATCCGGCCGCGGGCGTGGCTCGGCGCTCACCGAGCTCGCGCACAAGCTGATCTGGGCCGACCGGCGCATCGCGGCGCGGCTGTCACCCCTGCTGGAATCGCTGGCCTCTGAACTGGAGCGCGACCTCGAGCGCAGCCTGGAGCCGAGCCGCGCCGCCGTGCGCATCGACGCCAGCCACGGCTTCGCGGTGGCCCGGCTGATGGAGCGCATGCACGCGGCCGACGGCGGTGGAACTGCGCTACCGCAACAGCCTGGAGTCGGTGGCCTCGCTCGCGCGCGGTGACTGCGACTGGCCGGGCTGCACGTGCCCATCGGCGAATTCGAGGGCCATGCGTTGCGCCGCTACCTGCGCTGGCTGCGCCCCGACACGCACTGCCTCGTCCACGTGGCGGTGCGGACTCAGGGGCTGTTCGTCGCGCGCGACAACCCGAAGCAGGTGCGCGGCCTGTCCGACCTGCGGCGGCCCGATCTGCGCTTCGTCAACCGGCCCGAGGGCTCGGGCACGCGCGTGCTCACCGAACTGCTGCTGGAGCGCGAAGGCATCGCCGAGAGCGAGGTGCGCGGCTTCGACGACACCGAGCTGACCCACGCCGCCGTGGCGGCCTACATCGCCAGCGGCATGGCCGACGCCGGCATCGGCGTGCAGACCGCCGCGCAGCGCTTCGGGCTGCATTTCATCCCGCTGCTGCGCGAGCGCTACTTCTTCGCGCTGAGGCTGTCGGCCCTTCAGCAACCGCACGTGAAGGCGGTGCTGGAGATGCTCGGCTCGCCCGAGTCGCGCGCCGCGATTGCCTCGCTGGCGGGCTACCACGCGGCGGAGACGGGGAAGGTGCAGCGGCTGCAGGAGGCGTTCAAGCTCGGCTGATGGCTGAGACCCCGTGCAGCGCGATACCCGCGCGTGACGGAGATCACGGATCGCCTTCTGCACGGCCGAGCGCACTTGATGCAAGGCGTTGGGCTCTGTAACAGAGCCGTGTCTTTTAGCGGTATCGGACTGTGACGGGATGGGATCGCCCGCTTCGTGCGATGGAGCGCCACTCCTGAGCCACCCGTGGACGGCAAGCCGCCGGCGAGGGTCGGCTCGCAGTTACATCCGCCCCCCCGTTACGAGGGTGCTGCGACGCGTCCGTAGTCTTCGATCCCACACGTGGAGTCTTCGTCCCGGCGCACTGGTCGCGAACGGACCTCCACTTCCGAACTACAGAGGATGTTGGGAATGACCTTCAATCGCAGCCGTACCGCCCTGATCGTGGCGCAGGCCCTTGCCGCCATGACTCTCGCCGCTTGCGGTGGCGCAGATCAACCCACCGACGAGACGCTGGTCGACGGGACCGAACTCGAACAGGCAGAGCGCCTGCGCTGGCGCGCCGTGGACTCCACCGCGCCCTCCCTGGCTGTCTTGAACAAGACAGTGGATCAGACGAACGGCCTGGCCGGTCTGGGCGGCTCGGTCACGGACAACAAGCGCATCTATCGGGTGCGCTGGGCCAATGATCGCGGCGGCTCCGGCACGGCCAAGCTGAGCGGCACCTACTACGAGGCCACCGGTCTGCGGCAACGATCCAGCTGGCCACCGGCACGAACACGCTGACGATCGTCGCCGAAGACGCCGCCGGGAACACGAGCAAGACGACCCAGGTGCTGACGCGCGAAGCGCCGACGACGGCTCCGGCACCTGCTCCTGCCCCGGCTCCGGCTCCGGCTCCGGCTCCGGCTCCGGCTCCTGCTCCTGCTCCTGCTCCTGCCCCGGCACCTGCCCCGGCTCCGGCACCTGCCCCGGCTCCGGCACCCGCACCGGCTCCGGCACCCGCACCGGCTCCGGCACCTGCCCCGGCTCCGGCACCTGCCCCGGCTCCGGCACCCGCCCCGGCTCCGGCACCCGCCCCGGCTCCGGCACCCGCCCCGGCTCCGGCACCTGCCCCGAGCTCTGCAGCGGCAACGACGTTCGACACCTTCTACGCCACCAGCTTCACCCTGAAGGCGCTGGCGGCCGATGCGATCCCGACGGTGAGCAAACCGACGGCGAAGGCGACGTCGCTGAGCACGCCGAGCTATACCGATCCGGTGTACGGCACGCGTGTCTACAAGGCCACCGACGCTTCCGACTTCTCCGGCGCCAGCTTCGTGCGCCACGACTACAGCCGCCGTCAGGCCTTCAACGCCGACAACACCCGCTACATCGCCAACACCAGCAACGGCTTCTGGGTGCTGTACGACGCCAACTCCTTCAAGCTGCTGTCGCGCTCGGGCACCGGTGGCTCGCTCAAGGGCCGGCCGGCGACACCGAGGCCATCTGGCACCCCACCGATCCGCGCAAGCTCTGGTACACCGGCCAGAACGGCGGCCTGATCTGGTACGAGAAGGACGTCGAGACCGACACCGACACCGTCATGGCCAACTTCACCGGTCGCCTGCCTGGCCGGGGGCCACCAGCGTCTGGACCAAGGCCGAGGGCACCTCGTCGGCCGACGGGCGCTACTTCGCCTTCATGGCAACGTCCTACAACGCCAGTTCGCAGACCAACGTCATCCACGGGATCTTCACCTTCGACCGCGTGCAGAACAAGATCCTCGGCACGCTCGACGCCTCGCAGTTCGGCGGCGCCTTCCCCGACCACATCAGCATCTCGGCCAGCGGCAAGTACGCCATTCCCTCCTGGGCTTACAACAAGACGCTGGGCACGCGTGCCTACCCGCTGGACTTCTCGTCGTTCAGGCAGCTGCACACGATGAGCGAGCACAGCGATCTGGCGCTGGGCCCGAACGGCGAGGACTACTACGTCGTCACCGACTACGACAGCGGCTACATCCGGGCCGTCGACGTGGCCACCGGCAATTCGTTCGACCTGATGACGATGTACCCCGCCGTCGGCTCGAGCTACGCCGCCCACGTCTCCGGCAAGGCCTTCGGCCGCCCGGGATGGGTGCTCATCAGCACCTACGCCGATTCGGGCAACTACGGCGCGAGCTCTCCGGACACCACGCTGCGCCCGATGATCCGCAAGATCATGCTGGTGGAACTCAAGCCGGGCGGCCGCCAGTTCAGCGTGGCACACACTCGCGCATCGTCCAACTACGGCGGCTACTACGGCGAGCACCAGGCCACCATCAGCCGCGATGGCACCCGCGTGATGTTCGCCACCAACTTCAACGATGGCGGCGTGCCGAGCAGCTACGTGATCGGCCTGCCGTCGTGGATCTACAACTGACCTGACTCCAGCTGTAACCAGCATTTCGCGATCCGGCGTCTTGGGCGCCGGATCGCGCATGTGGTTACAAAAGAGCACTGCCGACGACAGACTGGCGGCCGTGTCCACGCCCAGATAGGGGTTTCCCTCCTATGATCGCGGATCTCGTTTTCGACATGGGCCGGTCCGTCATGCTCTCCAACGTCTCCACGACTCGCTCGATCCGCCCGCTGCTGCTGGCCACTCTGATTCTGTCTGGCCTGTCCGGATGCGGCGGGAGCTCGAGCGGAACGGCGGTTGACACGGGAACGGCGCCTCCGCCCTCCGCGGGCGATCCGATCACCAGCGTGCCGACGCCGGTCTCCGTCGACGGGCTCTACGCCAGTTCGTTCGCCCTGAAGGCGCTGGCGGCCGATGCGATCCCGACGGTGAGCAAACCGACGGCGAAGGCGACGTCACTGAGCACGCCGAGCTATACCGATCCGGTGTACGGCACGCGTGTCTATAAGGCCACCGACGCTTCCGACTTCTCCGGCGCCAGCTTCGTGCGCCACGACTACAGCCGCCGTCAGGCCTTCAACGCCGACAACACCCGCTACATCGCCAACACCAGCAACGGCTTCTGGGTGCTGTACGACGCCAACTCCTTCAAGCTGCTGTCGCGCTCGGGCACCGGTGGCTCGCTCAAGGGCCGGCCGGCGACACCGAGGCCATCTGGCACCCCACCGATCCGCGCAAGCTCTGGTACACCGGCCAGAACGGCGGCCTGATCTGGTACGAGAAGGACGTCGAGACCGACACCGACACCGTCATGGCCAACTTCACCGGTCGCCTGCCCTGGCCGGGGGCCACCAGCGTCTGGACCAAGGCCGAGGGCACCTCGTCGGCCGACGGGCGCTACTTCGCCTTCATGGCAACGTCCTACAACGCCAGTTCGCAGACCAACGTCATCCACGGGATCTTCACCTTCGACCGCGTGCAGAACAAGATCCTCGGCACGCTCGACGCCTCGCAGTTCGGCGGCGCCTTCCCCGACCACATCAGCATCTCGGCCAGCGGCAAGTACGCCATTCCCTCCTGGGCTTACAACAAGACGCTGGGCACGCGTGCCTACCCGCTGGACTTCTCGTCGTTCAGGCAGCTGCACACGATGAGCGAGCACAGCGATCTGGCGCTGGGCCCGAACGGCGAGGACTACTACGTCGTCACCGACTACGACAGCGGCTACATCCGGGCCGTCGACGTGGCCACCGGCAATTCGTTCGACCTGATGACGATGTACCCCGCCGTCGGCTCGAGCTACGCCGCCCACGTCTCCGGCAAGGCCTTCGGCCGCCCGGGATGGGTGCTCATCAGCACCTACGCCGATTCGGGCAACTACGGCGCGAGCTCTCCGGACACCACGCTGCGCCCGATGATCCGCAAGATCATGCTGGTGGAACTCAAGCCGGGCGGCCGCCAGTTCAGCGTGGCACACACTCGCGCATCGTCCAACTACGGCGGCTACTACGGCGAGCACCAGGCCACCATCAGCCGCGATGGCACCCGCGTGATGTTCGCCACCAACTTCAACGATGGCGGCGTGCCGAGCAGCTACATGGTCGCGCTGCCCTCCTGGATCTACCAACGATGACGCGCTGACGGGCTGCGGGCGCGAAGCGCCCCCCGTTCCAGTGGGCAGTGGCCCCGCGCCCTACCGCTATGCTGCGCGGGCCCTTCTCTCGCAGGAATGCCCGCAGATCGCATGCATCGCGTGCCTGCCTGCCGCCGTCCTCATGCGCGTCGTCTATTTCACGTCCCTCTTCCCCTGCTGGTCGGAAACCTTCATCGTCCGCGAGATCCTCGCGCTGCGCGCGATGAACGTGGACATCCGCATCGTTTCATTGAAGCCGCCGACGGAACGCCTCGTGCAGTCCGACGCGGCTACGCTTCTCGATCGAGTGATCTATCCGCCCGCGGGCTGGCGCGGCGCATTCATGGCCTTGCTCGAGGCGCTGCGGCATCCGATCGAGACGCTGCGCATGGTGCTGAGCATTGCGCGCGGCCTCGGCAGCGCACCAACCAGCATGGCCAAGTCACTGGTGGTGGTGCTGCGAACGCTCGCCATGCTGCGCGAGATCCGCCGCTTCGCACCGGACCATCTGCACGCGCACTGGGCCACGTACCCGTCGACTTCCGCCCTCTTCGCATCCAGACTGCTGGGCGTGCCGTTCAGCTTCACCTCGCACGCCCATGACATCTTTCTCGAGGACCACCTGCTCGCCCTGAAGCTCTCCGAGGCGAAGTTCGGGGTCACGATCTCCGAGTTCAACCGGCGCTTCATCTCGGAACGCATCGGTTCCAGGTTTGCCGACAAGCTGCGCATCGTGCATTGCGGCATCTCGCCACAGTCCTTCCCCTTCGAAGTGGCGCAGCCGTCGACGGGGCGCATCGTCGCCGTTGGCCGCCTGGACGAGATCAAGGGGTTCGAGCACTGGTGCGCGCCTGCGCGCTGCTGCGCGACGAGGGCGTCGCATTCAGCTGCCGCATCATCGGCGACGGCCCGTTGCGCGCCAGCCTGCAGCAGTTGATCGACAGCGAATCCCTGGCGGCACACGTCGTCCTGGCCGGCGCGATGCCGCAGGAGGCCGTGCGCAAGGAACTGCGCGAGGCGAGCATGTTCGTGCTGCCGTCGGTGGTCACCCGCACCGGCGATCGCGACGGGATACCGGTAGCGCTGATGGAGGCCATGGCGCTGGGTGTCCCCGTCGTCTCGACCTACGTGTCCGGCATTCCTGAGCTGATCGAACACGGCGTGTCGGGCCAGCTGGCTCAGCCGGCCTCTCCGGTGGAACTGGCAGCCTGCATGCGCACGACACTGGCGCTGAGCGAGCAGGAGCGGCAGCGCCAATGCGCTGCCGCTCGCCGTACGGTCGAGGAAGGCTTCGACATCTCCAAAGAGGCGGCCCGGTTGCTCGGCGCCGTCACGGCCCGCACGGCATGAATTCGCCGGCCCCTCGGATCCGCCTGGCGCTGATCACCGACGAGATGGAGGCTGGCGGATCGCAGCGCCAGATCGTCAACCTCGCCCGGCACCTCGATCGGCAGCGCTTCGATGTCACGGTGGTGTACTTCGTCAATACATCGCACATGCTCGACGAACTGCATGCCGCCGGCGTGCGCACGCTCCAGGTGGAGAAACGTCGCCGCTTCGATCCGCGCTTCGTCGGCTCGCTGGTGCGCTGCCTGCGCCGCGAACGCTTCGACGTGATCCACTGCTTCTCCTTCTCCGCCGAACTATGGGGCTGCGTGGCGGCGCTGCTGCTCGGCCATGGGCGCCGCCCCAAGCTGTTGTCGTCCATTCGCGGGCGCTACGAGTGGTACTCGCCGCTGCAGTGGCGCATCAAGCGCTGGGTCACGCAGCGCAGCTTCCTGGCCGTCTCCAATTCACAGGCCGGCGCCGACTACGCGCTCGAGCGCATGGACCTTGCAGCCGAGCGCTGCGTCGTCATCCCCAATGGCGTCGAGCTGCCGAAGCCCGATGCCCAGGCCAGTGCGCGGCTGCGTGCGCAGTTCGTGAGGGACGGTCGCTCGTTCGTCCTGCTCTTCGTCGGACGGCTCGTGGTCCACAAGGATGTTCCGACGCTGCTGCGCGGTGCCGCGCTGGCCATCGGCCAGGGTCTGGTCATGCGCCTCGTGATCGCCGGCGACGGGCCGCTGCGAGCCGAACTGGAGGGCTTGGCGCGTGATCTCGGCATCGCCGACAGCGTCGACTTCCTCGGAGAGCGCAGCGACGTGCCGGAACTGCTCGCCGCGGGCGACTGCCTCGCACTGACTTCGGTGCGCGAGGGCTTGTCCAACGTGATTCTCGAAGCCATGCACCGGGGTTGCCGGTGATCGCCAGCCGCGCGGGCGGCAACGTCGAACTGATCGAGGACGACGCCACCGGCGTGCTGTTCGACGTTGGCGACGCCGAGGGGCTTGCGGCGCAGATCCGTCGCATCGCCGGCGATGCGCAGCTGCGGGCACGGCTCGGCCATGCAGCCGAGGCGTCGGTGGCGCGCCACTACAGTGTCAGCGCCATGGCGCATCGCTTCGCATCGCTCTACGCGCGGGCGTTGGGCTCGGGCCGGGCGCAGCTGGCCTGAGGCGCAAGGGGACGACATGAAGCCTTCCACCCGTCGAGAGCTGCTGGTTCGCGGGACGGCGGTCGCCAGCAGTTGTGCGCTGCCGCTCCTGCCCCCCGCGCGGGCTGGGCTGCGCCCACCGCAGCGAACGTCGCCCCCGCCTGCCGCCGATCGGCCTCGACCCGATCGGCACGGTCGCGCGCCCGGATTCGAAGTCGCCCGGCCTGTCGCTGCCGAGCTATGTCGATCCGTTTCACCGCACCCCGGTCTTCAGGATCACGGCCGCAGACGACATGCAGGGCGCCGCCTTCGTGCGCCACGACTACAGCCGGCGCCAGGCCTTCAATGCCGACAACTCCCGCTACATCGCCAAGTCCAGCAATGGCTACTGGCTGCTCTACGACGGCGCCACCTTCCTCGTGCTGCGTCGGGGCGGGCATGGCGGCTCGCTGCGGGGCCCGGCCGGCGATGCCGAAGCCATCTGGCACCCGAGCGATCCGCGCAAGCTCTGGTACACCGGAAACAGCGGTTCGCTGGTCTGGTACGAGAAGGATGTCGAGGCCGATCATGACGCGGTGATGGTCGACTTCCGCGGCCGTCTGCCGTGGCCCAAGGCCACCGCAGTCTGGACCAAGGGCGAAGGCGTGCCCTCTGCCGACGGCCGCTACTGGGGCCTGATGGCCACCTCGTACGACGAGTCGGCCAAGAAGGTCTCGGTGCACGGCCTGCTGTGCTACGACAGGCAGGAAGACCGCATCGTCGGCAGCCTCGACGCGGCACGCTTCGGCCATGCGATGCCCGATCACGTCAGCATGTCGCCGAGCGGCCGGTGGGTGGTGCCATCCTGGGCCTACAACAAGCAGCTCGGCACCCGCGCCTTCACGCCGGATTTCGCCAGCTCGATCCAGCTGCACACGCAGAGCGAGCACAGCGATCTGGCCATCGGCCCCGACGGTCAGGACATGTACGTGGTGGCCGACTACGACAGCGGCCGCATCCGCGCGGTGCAACTCTCCAACGGCTCGTCGTTCGACCTGATGCCGCTGTACCCCGTGCGCGGTTCGGGCTACGCCGCCCACATCTCGGGCGGGCCTACGGGCGGCCGGGCTGGGTGGTCGTCAGCACCTATGCCGACACGGCCGGGCACGGCAAGCAGCAGCCCGATCCGGTGCTGCAGCCGATGTACCGGCGCGTGATGCTGGTCGAGCTGCGGCGCGGCGGCCGGCAGCTGGGAATCGCACACACCCGCACCGGCGCCCGCTACGGCGGCTACAACGGCGAGCCGCAGGCCACCATCAGCCGCGACGGCAGCCGCGTGGTGTTCGCGAGCAACTTCGACGACGGCGGCGCCCCGAGTTCCTACCGGTGACCATCCCGGGTTGGTCGGAACGCTGAGCACGCCGTGCTGCCGCGTCCCTTCGAGTCGGGCATCGAGTCGCTGCTGCCCAACCCGGTCTACCTGCTGCTTCTGCTGTGCGGGCTGGCGATCGCCGCGGTCCGGCTGGGCTGGCCCCGGCGCGCGCGCCTCGCGCTGCTGGTGTGCGCCGCCTGGGCCTACGCCGGCACGACACCAGGATTCACCCGCCTGATGGCCAGCGATCTCGAATACCGCTACCCGCGTGTCGACCCGGCCTCGGCGCAGCTGGCACCGACATCGTGCTGCTGGCCTCGGGCTCGGTCGAGCGGCACGAGGGCCGCGCAGTGCCGCGACTGGACACGCCGGCCTGGGAGCGTACCGCTGCCGCGGCCTCCTTGTGGCAGCACACACGCGGCCGGCTGCTGGTGCTCGGCGGGCCGGTCATGGACGGCGTGTCGCCGGCGCGGGCGATGGCCGAAGCCGCCGTGGCGATGGGCGTGCCGCGCGAGGCCGTCACGGCGGACGACCGCGGCGACACCACGATCACTGCGTTCCAGCTGGCCCCTCGCCCGCCGGCCGATGCGCCGCCCTGGCTCGTGACCAGCGCGCTGCACCTGCCACGCGCGATGCTGGCCGCACGGCAGGCCGGCTGGCCGGTACGCGCCTTTCCGTGCGACTACACGGTGACCGATTCACCCGGCTGGCGCCAGTGGATGCCGAGCACGCTCGCCTACCGGCGCAACGTCGAGCTCGTCCACGAATATGTCGGCTCGCTGGCCTACCGCTGGAAGGAACGGTAACCGGACTGTTCGCGCGCCGCGGCCAGCCGGCTTGCGCGCAGCGCTTGCTGTTCGGCATCTTTCATCACCACGAAGCGCGCCGCCAGCGCGCAGAGCACCCAGAAGCTGGACATCACCTCGCCGTCGAGGAAGCGGCTGCCGTACAGGTTGCCCAGCACCACCGCGGGAATGGCGATCAGGAGGCTGGTACCCAGCACCTGGGCCTCTTCGCCCTTGTCGGCCTTCAGCACCCTGCGCGCCAGCATGAACATGCTGCCGAGCAACACGAGCACGGCCACGGGCGCAATCAGTCCACCTTCGGTCGTGAAGAGCACGTAGAAGTTGTGGGCGTCCTTGCCCGCCAGGAAAGCAGGCACGTAGGGGTCGATCCTGCGCTTGAACTGATTGAAGCCGATGCCCCAGGGCTCCTGCGCGATCAGCTGTGCCGCGCCTTCCCACAGCATGAAGCGACTTTCGGTGCTCACGTCGTACTGCAGTTGTTCCTCGCCAGACCCGGACGGGCGCACCTCCGGCTCGGCCTTGGTGGATTCGATGCGCTGCACTACCGTCTCCGGAACCCATGCTTGATAACTGAGCAAGGCCACCACCACCAGCGCCGACACCAGCAGGCTGCGCCGCATCGTCAGCAGCAGTGCGCACACCGCGATGATGAAGTACGCCTGGCGCGAATAGGTGTGGAACACCACGAACACGACCAGCGCAGCGGTGCCCAGGCAGGCCATGCGCAGCCACGGCCTGGACCGCAGCATGAGGCCCGTGGCCAGCAGGATCGGGAAGCTGATGCAGAAGAAGATGGCCGAGCGGTTGGCGGCGAAGTAGCCCCAGCCGAAGGGTGCAGCCACCCGGCGTGTCTCGTTGTAGGTGCCGATGCCGTAGTCGAGCGCCTGACGAAAGCCGAGCACGGCCGACGTGAAGCCGATGAACAGGATCAGAAGGAAGACCACGCGCAGCGCCCGCATATCGCGCACGGCGTGGAAGACGAGAAAGTACACGAGCACGTAGAACACGCTGTTCTTGAACGCCGTGAGGTCCTGCACCCAGACGCTGGGGTCCTTGGCGAAGCCCAGCAGCAGCGCCCACGTCATCATGACGAAGAGAAACATCAGCGATCCCTTCATCGGCGTCGGGCCGCCCGGGGCGGGGCCGAGGCGCCGTACGCCGATGAGCACGAGCAGGAAGAGCACGTTCGCCGTGTTCAGCGCCCGGATGCCCGTCTCGAGGCGGAACTGCGCCTGGTTCGGCACGTAGAAGAGAAAGATGCACAGCAGCACGAGCAGCCCCACGGGCGTGGCGGTGGCCGCCGCATGGTTGGTGCTGCCTGCGGCCGTGGCCGTGCCGCCCGCGGCACCGGGTGTGGGCAGTGGCTGAGGGCCGTTGTGCATGGTCAGCGCAGAAGCCGGAATCGCCGGGTGGCCTAGAAGGTCAGCGCGGTCTGCGGTGCACCGCGGCGAATGGCACCGCTGAACGCGCGGCGGAAATCCGCCAGCGGCGCATCGGGCATTCCAATCCGCATCAGGCAGAACGGATCGGTCCGCGAGTCGTTGACCCCCACGGTGGTCGCCAGCGCATAGTCGAAGCCGCTCTGCCGCGCCAGCGTGGGCGTGACAGCGCCCAGCCGGCCGCCGGGGTAGGCAAAGCCCTTGACCGGCGCCTGCAGCAGCTCCTGCAGGCGATTCCGCGACGAGACCATCTCGCCGATGGCCGTGGCGTCGTCGCACAGGCCAAGGTTCGGGTGATGGATCGAATGCGCGCCGATCTCGACCCCGCGGCGGTGGAGTTCGACGATCTGGGCGCTGCTCAGGCGATCTGCGCGCAGTTCCGGGCGCACGCGGGCTTGGAGCTGCGACTCGATGCGATGAACGACGGACATCCGCTGTTCGTGGGGAAGCGTCCACAGGTGGGCGAGCACGGCCTCCACCGTATCACCGGCACGCATGGCATCGAGCGGCATCCGCGCCGGGCCCGGCATCTCCAGCGAACGGGAGTCCAGCGAGGTGCGGTCGGTGCAGGCGAATGCGGCGATGGTGCGGTCCCACCACAGCATTTCGCCGGTGTCCAGCCCACCGCTGACAGCGAACAGCGTCCACGGCAGGCCCAGCGAGTCGAGGATGGGGGCCGCCTGCGTCAGGTTGTCGAGATAACCGTCGTCGAAGGTGATCGACAGCGCGCCCGGCGGCAGCGGCTCGCCGGCGTGCAGGCGTCGCACGCCTTCGGTCAGCGCAATCACGTTGAAGCACTCGCGCATGAATCGCACCTGCGACTCGAAGTGCGACCGCTCTACGCACATGCCGAGCCGGAACGGGTCTGCCGCAGTACTGGTCACCACGCGGTGGTACATGACGATCGTCCAGCGGTCCGGCACGCGCGCGGCCGCGCGCAGCCGGCGCTCGTACAGCCCGAGCGAGTCGACGAGTGGCGAGATGATCTTCTTCGCCAGTGACTTCAACTGCCTCATCGTGCCTCCCACGACTCCTATCTTTTTCGTCCTAGGCTGCCATGGCCGGAGTCTCCGCCCGGTCCACGAACCGCCGCGCCCAGCTTTCGTAGGTCAGCAACAGCCAGAGCAGTTCGCTGTGGTCGTGGCTGCCGGCCGGTGCCTGCTCATGCATCGTTCCACACCGGCGCTGTCGAACAGGCCGCGCTGGCGGAACGACGAAGAAGTCAGCGTATCGGTCATGCGCTCGCGCAGCTCGTGGCGCAGCCAGTGCGCCACTGGAATGGCAAAGCCCTGCTTGGGCTTGTCGAGCACCTCGGCGGGCAGCAGCTCGCGCGCCACCTGCTTGAAGAGGTACTTGCCGGTGCCGCCGCGCAGCTTCATGTCCTGCGGCAGCCGCGCCGAGAACTCCAGCAGCTTGTGGTCGAGCAGCGGCGCGCGAGCCTCCAGCGAATTGGCCATGGTCATGCGGTCGACCTTGACCATGATGTCGTCGCTCAGGTACGTGGCCATGTCGCCTCGCAGGATCCGGTCCAGGCCCTGCGCGTCGCCATCGAGGAAGTGGTGGCGCACGCTGGCGAAGGGATCGAGCTGCGCCAGCTCCGGCTTGAGCACCAGTGCGAGGTCGTCGCGATTGCAGATCGCCACCCCCGAGAGATAGTCGTCGGGAAAGTCCTGCACGATGCGCTGGCCGATACGGCCCAGACGCACGCCGGCCGCTCCGGGGAGGACAGCCGACAGCGCACGCAGGCCGACCCCGGCGAGGCCGAGCGAGCGGCTGCGCAGGTCGAGCAAGGTCTGGTACTTGCGGTAGCGCTCGTAGCCGGCGAACAGCTCGTCGCCGCCGTCGCCGGAGAGCACCATCTTCACGTGCCCCACCGCCATCTTCGAGACCAGGTGCGTGGGCAGCGCGGACGAATCGCCAAACGGCTCGTCGAAGTACCACACCAGATCGCGCATCGCCTCGACCGCATCCGCCTCGACGACGAACTCGTGGTGCTCGGCGCCGATGTGCCGCGCCACCGCCCGCGCTGCAGGCAATTCGTTGAAGCGCTCTTCCTCGAAGCCGATCGAGAAGGTCTTCACCGGCTGCGACAGGTTGCGCGCCATCAGTGCGGCCACCACGCTGGAGTCGAGGCCGCCGCTGAGGAAGGCACCAAACGGCACGTCACTGACGAGGCGAACACGGACCGCCTCCTCGATCTGCTCGAGCAACTGGCGCTTGAGCGTTGCCTCGTCGCCCTGCAGCTTGGGTTCGAACTGCGGCTGCCAGTAGCACTGGGTGCGAATCTGTCCGCGCTCGACCGTGAGGCTGTGCGCGGGCAGCAGCTTGTGCACGCCCTCGTAGATGCTGGCCGGCGCCGGCACGTAGCCCAGCACGAAATAATCGAGCGTGGCGCGGTGGGAGATGCGCGGCGAAAAGCCGGGCACCTCGAACAGGCACTTCAGCTCGGAGGCGAACGCCAGCACGCCGCCCGGGAGCAGGCTGTAGTACAGGGGCTTCTTGCCCAGCCGGTCACGACCGAGCACCAGTCGCTGCCGCGCCTTGTCGACGATCGCGATGGCGAACATCCCGCGCAGATGGCTGAAGCACGCGTCGCCGTATTCCTCGTACGCGTGGACGATGCACTCCGTGTCGGAGTGGGTATAGAAGCGGTGGCCCCTGGCCTCGAGTTCGCGCCGCAGCTCCTGGAAGTTGTAGATCTCGCCGTTGAAGACGACCTGGATCGACTCATCCTCGTTGTGGATCGGCTGATGCCCGCCACCGACGTCGATGATCGACAGGCGCCGCATGCCGATCTGCGCCGAAGCATCGCGATAGACACCCTGGTCGTCCGGACCGCGATGCACGATCTGCCGGCACATGGATTCGACGACGCCGCCGCCGAAGGGCAGCGTGCCGCCCACTGCAAAAACACCCGCGATACCACACATGGCTGCCTCAGTGCTGCGAGGCGGGCTCGCCGAGCCCGCGACCGTAAAGCCGGATCAGGCTGTCGCCGACATGGCGAATGGAGGCGCGCGACTGCACCATGGCCAGGGCCTGGGCGCTCATCGTCGCCATCGCCTCCTGCGACGCATCGCAGGCACGACGCAGGGCATCGACGTACGAGTCTTCGTCGCCCGGCGTGAAGATCCAGCCGGTGCGGCCCTCGACGATGAAGTCCTCGTTGCCGCTGACCCGCGACCCGAGCACCGGCAGGCCGGACGACATGTATTCGAGCAGCGGTTGGACAGGCCCTCGTGCAGGGATGCCAGCAGGCCGAAGTCGGCCAGCTGAAGGAAGGTCTCGGGCTGCTTGGTGGGGCCGAGAAACTTCACCTGATCGGAGATGCCGAGCAATTCGCACAGCCGCTCGAGGCTGGGCTGCAGCGATCCGTTGCCGACCACGAGCAGCAGCGCGTCGTCACGGCTCTGCAGGACCCGCGCCCAGCCGCGAAGCATCAGCTCGACGCCCTTTTCCCACTCGAGGCGACCCACGTAGATCCCGACCAGCCGCCGCTCGCCGCACAGGGCGCGGCGGCGCTCGTCGCGGCCTCCACTGGCGCGGAAGCGCTCGATGTCGACGGCGTTGGCGATCAGCGCAACCTTGCTCGCATCGAAGCCGGATTCCACCAGCATGCGGCCGATCCGCGAGCTGGTGGCACGGTAGGCCGTGGCGGCGCATCGCCCACTTGCGCAGCCGGGTCGGCCACCCGGGATGCGCGTCGAGGATTCCGCCACGCATCTCGGTCATGCCGGTGAGCTTCACGAAGACCGGCTTTCCGAGCAGAGGCCCGACCGGGCAGCAGACCGCGGACATGTTGCCGGCGATGTGTGAATGGATCACGTCGTAGGTGCCTCGCCGGCGCACGAGCAGCAGCGCCAGGGCGATCAACAGCCACAACGAGCCCAGCAGCTTGACGCGGGGATAGCGGATGCGGGTGATCGGAAAGCCCGCGACCACGTCTTCCGCCTTCTGCGCCGCCCAGTGAACCATCGGCGTGACGACCGACACCGGGATGCCGCGGCGCTGGAACTCAATGCCAAGGGTCTGAACCTGCGACTCGGCACCGCCGCCGCCTTTGGTCGGCAGCCCGCTCTCCAGCACCATCAGCACGCGCGGCGCTTTCTCAGGGTTGGTCATCGACGAACTCCCTGTGCCAGAGCTCCAGCATCATGAGCGAGTGGATCTCGGGCGAGTGATCCCAGGCGCCGGACTGATGGCGCCGGATCAGGTGGCGGATGAAGTCGGGCTGGGCGTAGCCCCGCTGGAGCGCACGATCGGACAGCACCACGTCGTGGGCGAGCGCACCGTAGGGCCCGTTGCGGCGCAGCCAGACGCTGATGGGCAGGCCGAAGCCCTGCTTCTTCTTCTTGCGGATGGCCTCCGGCAGCACGTGCTCGGTCGCCAGCTTGAACAGATGCCGCTTGTTGTTGCCGCGCACCTTGTCGGAACCCGGCAGCCGCCCGGTGAACTCGATCAGACGCGGATCGAGGTAGGGGAACATCACGTCCACACCGGCACTGCGGGCAGCGCGCACCACCTTGACGACGTCGTTGTCGGCGATGGTCATCTTCAGGTCCAGGTACATCAGACGGTGCAGCGTGCAGTCCGCGCTGGCCTGGGCGTAGATGCGCCGTTGCACGTCCAGCGCGTCGTCGATGCCGACGCGCGAGCGGAAATCAGCGCTCAGCAGTTCGTCGAAGTGATCCGAAGCGAACGAGTCGTCGCTGTAGAAGCGGTCGGGGTTGGGCAGGCTTGCGCGGTGGACGAAGTTCTTGACGCGGTTGGCGAATCGGCTGTCGCTGCCCTTGAGCATGGCGGCGGCACCGTGGCCGAGACCGCGAACCCAGGCGGGTGCCGTGTGGAAGGCCTCGAAGATCTTGTCCTTGAAGTAGCGCTCGTTGCCGCCGAAGATCTCGTCGCCGCCGTCGCCGGCGATCATCATCGAGACGCCGGTGTCGGCCGCGATGCGGGCGCAGTAGTAGGTCGGGATGGCCGACGCGTTGCCGAACGGCTCGTCGTAGGCCCGCACCAGCTGGCCAATGGCCTGCACGGCATCGGCCTCGCTGACCCGGTACTCGTGCGGGTTCAAGCCGAATGCCGGCTGGCGATCTGCGAGAAGCCGAGTTCGTCGTAGCCCTGCTCGGCGAAGCCGATCGAGAAGCTGTCCACCGGGCGATCGTGCGCACGCGCCAGGATGCCGTTGATGCTGGAGCTGTCGGTCCCGCCGCTCAGGAAGGTGCCCCAGCCCTGCGAATCCGCGCAGCGGTAGTCTCGTACCGTGGTCTCGATGCTTTCGCGCAGCGCCGCCACGCGCGACGCTTCGTCGCCGCCGAGATCGGCCGGGTAGCGGGCATCCCAGTAGGTACGAGACTGCTCTCGCCCATTGTCGAGGCGCCACTCCGTGGCCGCCGGCAGCTTGCCGACGCCCTGGATGGCAGTGGTCGGCGCGGCGACGTACGAAAAATTGAGGAACTGGTACACCGCTGCCGGATCGACCTTGCGCTCGACGAGGCCAGAACGCAGGATCAGGCGCAGATCGGAGGCCAGCAGCCAGCCACCCGCCACGCGGGCGTGATAGATCGGTGAAGTGCGGAACGGATCGGTGCGCGCCACCACCGTGCGCTCGCGCAGGTTCCACAGCACGTGACTGTAGCGACCGAGTCGCACGTCGAACGGCTGCGCGGGCCCGCCAACCAGTCGTCGAGCAACTGTGCGCTCGCGGTCGTGCTCCCGGCGAGCGTGCCGCCATGGCAGGGCGCGCGGCCCATCGCCACGCCGCCGATGTCGCCAGCGCGCACCTCGGCGTCGCCGCGCACCCACAGGACCGCGCCGGGCGGCATCGGCACGGCGGCCGGGTGGCCGGCACCTGCCACGGGCGGCCACAGGTCCGCGTCGGCGAGCCTTTCGAAGTTCGGCTCCGCGCCGGGAGTGCCCGTCCAGAAAATGAAGTCTGCGAGTCCGCTTGACATGTCAGGAGGATGATTGAAAGGAGCAGGGCCAGGGCGGCGCTGCTCAGGGGTTCGATGCGCGGCTCCCCGCAGCGGAGGCTCGCCACAGGTGCGCCCGCCGGTTGGAGACGAACTCGACCAGTCCGAGAACGGCGAACCAGTTCAGCGACAGGAACGCCGCACACAGGCGCACGAGGCGAAAGCGAAGCGCGGCCGGCACCAGCAGGCCGATGCTCGCCAGACCATAGAAAGCCATCTGCAGCGCGAACGCGATCGCATAGGGCCACGGCTGAGCGAGCAGGAAAAGGTTCGTCAGCAATGTGGCGAGCATCAGCCAGGGACCGAGCAGCCGCAGGACCTTGTGCGAAAGAAACTGCCACCACAGCGGATGTCCGCCCGGCAGCACCCACGAGGGATGGCGCACGAGCAGCTGGAAGTTGCCGGCGAGCGTGCGGGTCTTGCGCACGCGCTCGAGCGAGGCGTTGCGCGACGGCATGTCGTAGGCGATGGCGCGGTGATCGAACACCACGCGACCGCCTGCGGCCATTGCGATCATCGGGATCTCGACATCGTCGAGGATGGTGTCGGCCGGAATCGGTCGAAAGGCACGGCGCCGGATCGCGTAGATCGCTCCCGTCACCCCCGGCACGGAGTGGAAAGCTGCCTCGGCGCGACGGATGGCCTTCTCGTAACGCCAGTACGCGTCCACACCCTGGCCGAAATCCGCCTGCCCCGACTGCCCGAAGACGAGTTCGCCGCTGACCGCCACCACCGCGGGGTCGGCCAGGTTCTCGAGCAGCCGGCGAACCGCATCCGGCGAGAGCATCTGCCGCGCGTCGTTCATGACGAGGAATTCCTCGTCGCAGGCTTCGACCGCGTCGTTCAGGCAGGCCGCCTTGCCGCGTCGCTCGGCAAAGGCCAGCACCTGCACGCGGGGCCCCGCGGCGCGCGCGACGGCGACCGTGTCATCGGTCGAGCCATCCGACGCGACCAGGATGCGCAGCCGATCGCTGGGGTAGTCCTGCCCGAGAAGCGTTTCGAGCTTGGCGGCAAGCCGGGCCGACTCGTTGTGCGCGACCAGGATCACCGCCGCCACGCGCGGCTCGTGAGGTGCCAGTGCCACAGGCAGCGGGCGCACGGCGGCCAGCACCCGCACCAGCAGCGGGTACCCGGCATACGCATAGAAGAGCAGCGCCATGCTGCCCCAGAAGAGGAGTTCGATCATCGCCCGGCCAGGAGAGCCGACCGGAGCTTGTCGTACGCCCCATTGCCGAGCAACCCCTTACCCGCGCGGAGCAGTTCGTATCGCAGCGTGCTTGCCAAAACTTCACGCGGCCGGCGGGCCATCCAGCCCTGCGCGCGAGGGGCCGTCGTGCCGCGCAGGATGGCGAACCGAGGCACCTCGCCGTCCGCGCTGCGCCAGACGCCCACCCGCGAGGAGCACACGGCGTCGTAGCCCAGCCTCCGCGCCGTGTCCACCAGCCCGGGCGCGACGCGCCCGCCGGTGGTGCGAACAGCGTGACCGCACGTCCCAGTCCGTCTTCGAGGATCTGCTTGGAGCGTCGCAGTTCGTCCTCGACGCCGGCCGCATCGAGTTCGTCCAGGTAGCGGTGCTGGTGCCCATGAGACTGGATGGACATGCCCGCCGCCGCCATCGCGCGAAGCTCAGGCCAGCCGAGGAAACCCGGCCGGCCCACATGGGCGCTGTTGACGAAGAAGTCCGCACTGCCGCCCGCCTCATGCAGCGCCTGCGCAGCCCACGCATTGCTGGCGTGTCCGTCATCGAACGTGAAGGCCACGGCATCGCTGCGCGGCGCGTCGAGCAGCGCCCGCACGCTGACGACGGCCAGCCCGCATTGCCGGGCGAGTTCCAGGTGGCGACCGAAGGTGCGCCGGCTGACCGCATAGTGCAGATCGGCGCCAGCCGGCGCTTCGCCATCGTCGACGATGGCGTGGTACATCAGAACGGAAACGGGCGGCCGGGGCATGGTCTTCATCCTTGAGGGTTCGGGCGGCGACCCAGTCGGCCAGCCAATGCCGATGCTGCGCTGCGCAGCCGCTGGCGCAGCATCGCGTCGCTGGCCAGCGCCAGCGGCACGAAGACCGACACGACCGCCGCACCGCGCGCAGGGCCGTCAGCGCATCCGCGCGGAAGCCGATGTGGCTCGCTATCCACCAACCCAGCGCGGCCGCCGGCACGAACTTGGCGATCGCCGCCCAGGGCAGCGGCACGGCGAGTGTGCCGCGGCCGAGCAGCATCGAGGCCAGCAACAGTGCGGCGTAGCTCACGAGGGTTGCCGCCGCGGAGCCGGTGATGCCCCAGGCCGGAACCCACAGCAGGTTCAGACCGATGTTCAACGCTGCGGCCACAGCCACCAGCAGCATGATCAGCCTGCTGCGCTTGCGCAGGTACAAGCCCGCCCCGCAGACCATCACCGCCCCTTCGAGCGACATGCCGGCGATGACCCAGGGCACCACGACTTCGCCTTCGCGATACTTGGCCGACGCCAGAACGGCCAGCACCTCGCCGCCGGTGGCCGCGGTCACCGCGACCACGAGTGACGCCGCGGCCACGTAGACGTGCAGGAAGCGACGCAGGAAGTCAGCGGTTGCCTCGGCGCCCTGCTCTTCCCAGATGCGCGAGTAGGTCGGCAGGGCGGCTGCGGCGAATGAAGACAGCGCCAGCAGGCGGACGTAGTCGCACATGTTGTAGGCCGCGACGTACACGCCCAGAGGCTGGGCGCCGAGCAGTGACTGGATGACGTAGCGGTCACCCATCGCCAGAACCTGCGCACCGAGTTCGTAGCCGGCCATCGGAATGCCGAACGCCAGCATTCCACGGAACAGCCGCCGGTCGAACAGGGCGGGTCTGACCTCGAAGCGGCGGAACAGCCAGATGCCGATCCACAGCACACCCAGAACCTCCGTGACCACGGTGGCCGCATAGAACCCCACAGATCACGCGAGACCCAGAACAGGACACCGAAGATGACCGCCAGGCCGACGTAGCGCCGGACCACGCCGAAGAGCGCGAGCAGGCCGCTCAGCTCCTGGGCGCGGATCTGGTTGAGCAGCGCGCTCTCGAGCACCCGCACGAGCACCAGAACCGAGGTGAAGGCCATCAGCGGCGCGACCAGCGGATCGTTCCACCACGTGGCGGGAATGAGCAGCGTGGCGGCCAGCCAGCCGAGCGTGACAACCAGCCCCAGCGCGCCCATGCCGACCACCACGGTGGAGGCATAGCCGTTCATGTCGACACCGTGCTTGCCGGCCCTGACTTCGCTGTAGAAGCGCAGCGCCGCGTTGCCCAGCCCGAGCTTGGCCACGCCGACCAGGATGGCCAGCGCCGAGCTCACGAGGTTCATCACGCCGTACTCTTCGACGCTGAGAAGACGCGTCAGCAGCGGGAACGACACGACGCTGGCCAGCGTCACCAGGACGCTGGCCAGCGTGTAGTAGGAGAGGTGCTTCGAGAAGCCGGTCGTCGCCATGCCGTGGTGAGCGGTGCAGCCGTTGCCGGCCGGCACGCAGCGTGCGCTACAGCGCCGAGACAGAGCCGGTCGGCCCCGTGCTCTCGTTGAGTTCGATGCGCAGTTCGTGCGCGGTGGCCGCCACCTCCCGCGCCGAGATGGTTTCTGTCGGACTCAGGTAGTACGACAGCAGCAGCCTGTTGCACAGCACGTTGATCCGGCGCGGCACGCCGCCGGTGGCCTCGAAGATGCGCTGGAACGCGTCAGGGGTGAATGCCGGATTCACGCCCTTCCATCCCACGTGGCGCAGCCTGTGCTCGACGTAGCCGCGGACCTCGTCGGCGCTCAGCGGGCCGAGGTGGCACGAGGCGATCACACGCTGGCGCAGCTGCTCGAGCGAATCGGAGCGCAGCTTCTGCCGCAGTTCCGGCTGGCCGACCAGGAAACTCTGCAGAAGCGCCACGTTGTCCAGCTGGAAATTCGAGAGCATGCGCAGCTCCTCGATCTCACGCGGCCCCAGGTTCTGCGCCTCGTCCACGATCAGCAGCGCGCGCCTGCCCGTGGCCGCCAGCGCGGTCAGGAAGGCCTCGAGGCGCGAGATCCACTGGGCCTTCGAGTTGCCGTCGATCGGGATGCCGAAGGCCGCGCAGATCGACTGCAGCAGTTCCTTGCACTCCAGCTGGGTGTTGACGATCTGCGCGGCCACCACGTCCTGGTCGAGTCCTTGCAGCAGCGTGCGGACCAGCGTCGTCTTGCCCGCACCGATCTCCCCGGTGACGACGATGAAACCCTCGCGCTGGTGGACGCCGAACTTGAGATAGGCGAGCGCATTCCCGTGACCCTTGCTCTCGAAGTAGAAGCTGGGATCGGGGCTGAGCTGGAAGGGCGGGCCGCTGAAGCCCAGATGAGACTCGAACATGCGTGCCTTCAGAATCGGTGCGACAGCAGGGCCTGCAGGGCATTCTCCCGGAAGGACGCGATGTTGGTGCTGTTGGTCGTCACGGAGCGCCAGTAGGGGCCGAAGGACGCCTCGGTGCGCGGAGAGAGGTTGACGGTCCAGAAGAAGCGCAGGTCGCGATCCGTCGTCCGCTCGCCGTCACGCACGCCCAGGCCGCGAACTTGCAGCCACCGGGCACGCGCGGACAAGCGCGAATCACGACCGAGAAGATAGCTGACATTGATCTCCGCGCCGCCTTGCCGGGCGTCGTCGGTGCGCAAGGCGGAGACGACAGGCAGCGCATCCGCGGCGGTGAGCTGGCGCAGGCTCTGCGCATACACCGTCAGCGAGGCCGTGGTGCGCGGCGACAGATAGGCGATCGTGGCGCTGCCCCCGGTGTTGAGCTGCGCATAGCCGGCAAGCAGGTCCAGCGCGCGAGCCAGTTCGTTGGGCAGGCCGCGAGAGGCGAGCAGGCTGTCGACCAGCGCGGCCCGCTGCGCCGGATCCGGGAACCGCGTCGTGAGGATCGCATTGAGGAAGTCGCCCAGCGTGTCACCGGAGACGGAGCCGACGAGCGACGAGGTCGATGCCGGCTCGCGCTGCGCCGAAGCCGAGAAGGACCACGATGGCGTGCGATGCGACGCACGGGCCCGGAATCCATTGCCGAAGAATCGGCGCTCGACCTGTGCCTCCATGTCCGTGCGCGGACCGGGCACCCAGCGAAGGCCCACGCCGCGGATGTCGTCATTGCGTTCGGCGAGCCGCGATGAGGTTCGCTCGCGCCCGGCGATCAGGCTGAGCACGAAGTCGTCGAACAAAAGCGCCTGCACCGACGCCCGCGCCGTGTCGAGCTTCCACTCGCCGTCCGGAACATCGGCATAGCGCGTGTCCTGGCTCTGGACCTCGAGACCGAACCCCAGCGGCCGAGGCCTGCCGCGCAAGGCGATCCGGCCTGTGCTCACCCGCGCGCTGGCGGCATCGTCGTTCTGCACGTTGGTGCGAGTCTCCTCGAGCGCCGCCTCGAAGTCGATCCTGGGCGTCAGCTCGCGGCGGATGTAGGGCCGGAACTGGAGGTATTCCAGGCGGCGAACGTTGTTGCCCGCCCCGGGCGAAGAGCGGCCGAGAAACGGATCCACCTCGACCTGACGGACCGAGGCCGAGGCATCGAGGTAGAGCCACCGATCGATCAGGGTGGAGTTCAGGCCGGCTTCGAGCCGGGGCAGAACTTCGGTCTCCCGCGTACCGTTCACGGAACCCAGCCACTCCAGGCTTCCGACCGGAGTTGAGCGTGTAATCCGCCGCCTCGCGCCGAAAACGAAGCCCGGGGGTGAGTCCCAGCAGGACCTCGGATTCCTCCAGACCGCGCGGACGCCCGGCACCATTGCTCGTGGCCACGACGCTCGCGTCGATCTGCGCCGATCGCCGCCACACCTGTGCTTCGGCTCCGCCGGCGCCGAGCAGACCAGCGCCGATGAGCAGCAACCATGCGCCACTCACCCAGCCTGCATGCGGGCGGCGCCGGGCGCCAGACCAATCAGGCGCCGTAATCATCGTATGCGCCGTAGGTGTCGCTCACCGCGCTGCGGTTCAGGATCGACGACACGGCAGGCACGGATTCCACGGCGGTGAAGGCTTCCTCCACCTGCGCGGTCGTGGTCTTCGTGGAATCCACGACAACCAGCACTGGCCCACGCGAGAGGCCAGCACGCGCGATTCGGCCGTCAGCAGCAGGGGGCGCGTCGAACACGATCACCCGGTCGGAGTAGCGGCTGGCCAGTCCTGCAAGCAACCGCTCCATCGCAGCGCTGGACAGCAGTTCCGTCGAGCGCGAATCGGGCGTGCCCGCCGGCAGAACGGACAGCTTGGGAACATTGGTGCGGAGCATGACATCTGCCAGGTCGAGGCTCGGGTCGTTCAGGACGTCCAGCAGACCGCGATCGGCTTCGATTCCCAGGCGCGCCGTGACGGATGGCCGCACCACATCGGCATCGACCAGCAACACAGAGGTATCCACCTCCATCGCGATGCTCATCGCCGGGTTGACGGCGCAGAAGGTCTTGCCCTCGCCGGCCACGGCACTGGTCACCATGATCAACGAGGAGCGGCGCGCCGTCTGCTGCGCCTGTTCCTGAGCGTTCTTCAGGAGCGCCCGCTTGATGTGACGGAAGTCCAGCGCCAGCTTGGAGCGGATCGCGCCAGGAACCAGATAGCCCATGGCTGCCAGACGCTCCAGATCGATGACGACAGAGCGAGACAGTCGCGGCGCCTCGGCGACGCTCGCCTGCCCAACGGCAGGGGGCGGCGCGAGGAGTCGCCACTGGCGCGGACGCCGGCAGCTGACCGCGCAGCATGGCATCGAAGCGCTCTTCCGGAAGGCCCGCGGCATTCCAAGGTACGTCGACGCCGGCGCGGCGCAGCTGCTCCAGACGCTTGGTGGCCTGTTCGATGATTCCCATGGGTCCGATGTCAGTGCGTGGCCGGCAGGCCGATCAAACCACCCAGACCGCCTGCAGGACGATCAGGAGCCCCACGATGCCTGCGACTTTCAGCATGTCCGCCCGTTCCAGGCGCAACTGGGCCACGCTCTTGGCCGCGCGCACCGTCCCGAGCACCGGCCGCGAGGTGGCGGCCATCAGTTGCTGCACGTCATGGAAGGTGGGCCGCATGCGCTCGAGTAGCAGCGGCGTCCCGATGACTGCGGCGAGCGTGGCGAGGAACGCGAGCAGGGCCAGTGCAGCCGACTGGGCGCCACGGGACCGGGGCCTACCGCGGGCGGATCGACGACGCGGAACTCCGCGAGATGCGACGATTCGTCGAGCTTCACGCCGAGCGAGGCCGATTCACGCCGCGAGACCAGCGCTTCGTAGTTCTTGCGCATGATGTCGTAGTCGCGATTGAGTTGCGCGAGTTCGGCTTCTACTTGCGGGACCTTGCCGGCCGTCGCCCGGATCTGGTCGAGACGAGCCTGCTGCGTCGACAGCTGCGCACGCAGCGACGATACACGGGCCTCGGTCTCGGCCAGCTGGACGCGGATCTGCTGGTACACGGGGCTGGTGGCCGCCATCTTCTCGCCACCGGGGCGCGCCCGGGCCGCCTCTTCCGCCCGCTTCTGCTGCTCGAGCTGGCCGATCACACGGCGCGCATTCGCGACGTCGGGATGTTCTTCGGTGTAGCGCCGCAGCAGCTCGTCGAGCTGCCGTTTCTGGGCGTCGAGCCGAGCATCGAGCTCGCTGGGCGCAGTGACCACGGCCGGGCGCGCCTCGGGTGGCAGCAGCGGCGCCTCCGACGAGAGTTCTCGGCGCAGGGTGTCGCGAGCCTGCTCGGCGGCGAGCAGTTCGGTCTTCAGCCGGCTGACCTCGTCCGTCAAGGCCGACATGCGGCCAAAGTAGTCCTGGTTCGAAACGCCGGTCACGCCGAAGTTGCGCAGCTTGAACTCCTTCAGGCGGTTTTCCGAGTCGATCAGCTTGAGTTCGTACGAACGGATCTGTTCGTCGATGAAGCGCGTCGCCTCGAGTGAATCACGGCGCTTCGTGCCCTCGGTGGAATCGACGAAGAGGGCCAGCGTCGCTTCGACGATCCGCCGTGCGCGCTCGGGATCCTTGTCGCGGTAGACGATCGAATACTGGTTGCCGGAACCGGTGGCGGTGAACTTGATCTGCTGCATCAGCGAATCGACCAGCCGCTCCCGGTTGGCAAGTTGCTTCGGTTCGAGGCCCAGGTTCGGCACCTC
This sequence comes from Piscinibacter aquaticus, assembly GCA_007994965.1. Lineage (GTDB taxonomy): Bacteria > Pseudomonadota > Gammaproteobacteria > Burkholderiales > Burkholderiaceae_C > Piscinibacter > Piscinibacter aquaticus. The sequence goes on from VOPW01000001.1 coordinate 2,553,338, forward strand.
GATCAGCTTCTCGACGTTCGGGCGAGAGATGACGGTGCGCGCCAGCATGCGAACCTGCATCTCGATGTCGGGCTGATAGGCCAGCCCTGCCATCAGTGGCTTGAGCACCGTCTGAGTGTCGACGTAGATGCGAGCACTGGCCTCGTAGCGCTGCGGCGCGATGGTCACGGCCGCGGCGAGCACACCACCGACGATCCAGCCTGCCAGCACCGCCTGCCAGCGGTGCTTCCACGCCGCCCGCTTGATGCCAGACAGGCTCAGCTTCAGAAATCCAGAACCGGCGCCGGCTTGCATGGTCATTGCACGTTCAACAGTAGCGTCAATTGCCGTGGGCGGGGGCGGAGGCGTCGCCTCAGAACCAGCCCTGCGGAACAATGATCACGTCGCCCGGCAGCACCGGCGCGTTCGCGGAGATGTCGCCGCGCCGCAGCAGGTCCTTCAGGCGCACGGCGTACTGCTTGCCGCCCTCGGATCCACGAATCAGCACGGCGGCATTGCCGTCGGCAAAGTCGGTGAGCCCGCCGACCTGGATCATCACATCGAGAAGCGTCATGTCCTTCCGATAAGGTACCGACTGCGGCCGCGAAGCCTCGCCGACGATGCGGATCTGCTCGGAGTACACACCCTGGAAGCCGGTGACCACGACGCTGACCACAGGGTCACGAATCACCCGCGCCAGCGACTTCTCCATCTCCCGGGCCAGTTCGGAAGGAGTCTTGCCCGCTGCGCGAAGGTCCTCCACCAGCGGCGTCGAGATCATGCCGTCCGGGCGGACCGTCACCACGGCCGACAGCTCCGGGTTGCGCCACACGACCACGTTCAAGGCGTCGAGCGGACCGATCAAATACTTGGGCGCAGTGGCTTCGACCTTGGCGGGAGCCGGGGAAACGCACCCATGCTGCCGCAGCCGGCCATCGCGGCGCCGGCGACGATCAGACCGAGAAGACGAAAGAGATTCGACACGAGGTGCTCGCGAAGTCTGTTCATATGCTTTTCCTCAAACGAAGCCTGCCGCGATGAGCCTGTTGCTCCACTGCGACCGAACCCTACCCTGCAGAAGGGTGCACGACGATCTTCTACCTCGCCCCTTCCCGGAACAGGACGACGCTGACGGTCTCCACCAGCACCATGAGGTCGAGCAGCAACGAGTGGTTCTTGACGTAGTACAGGTCGAACTGATGCTTCTTGCGCGCGTCCTCGACCGAGGAGCCATACGCACAGCGTACCTGAGCCCAGCCGGTGACCCCCGGCTTGACGCTGTGGCGGATGTCATAGAAGGGGATTTGTTCCTTCAGTTGGGCCACGAACGAGGGCCGCTCCGGCCGCGGCCCAACGAGGCTCATCTCTCCGCGCAGCACACTGATCAGCTGCGGCAGCTCATCGATGCGGCACTTGCGGATGAACGCACCGACGCGCGTGACGCGGCTGTCGTTGTGGGTGGCCCAACGCGCCACACCGTCCTTCTCGGCATCGGTGCGCATGCTGCGGAACTTCAGGCACATGAAGGTCCGACCGCGCAGGCCGACACGCTCCTGGCGATAGATGACCGGTCCCGGGCTGTCGAGCCGGATGGCGATCGCGGTCAGGATCATCACCGGCGCGGCGAGGAGCAGCAGCAGCGAGGAACAGACCACGTCGAAGATGCGCTTGACCACCGTGCGAGCCGGACCCTGCACGAAACCATGCCCGTAGATGAGCCAGCTGGCCTTGAGGCTCTCGGTGGGCACCTGACCCTTGGTGCGCTCGTAGAACCCGGCCAGATCCAGGACCGGCGTGCCCTGAAGTCGGCAGTCCAACAGGTCGTCCATGGGAACTCCGCCTCCGCGCTGCTCCTTGACGGCCACGATCACTTCGTCGACGCGCAGCTGCCGCACAAGTTGCGAGATGGACTGGCTTCTGTCGAAGACACGTTCGTCAGCAGGCACGGAAGCCTCGTCCGGGCCAGACGACCCATAGAAACCGACGACCGTGCGGCGGGAGCGCCCGGGGTGGCGCAGGTCAGCGGCAACGTTTAGCGCGTCGCGCCCCGTGCCGACGATCAGGACGCGGGGCGCACCGACGTTGACCGGTGGATGACGCGGAACAGAAGGCGAACGCACACGGCGCCGAGCACGGTGTACAGCCCGGCATGAAAGATGAAGTCCAGCGCGTGGCTGCCCATGCCGTCGGTCTTGATCGCCGCATAGGCGATCGAGCAACCGATCACGATCGCTGCCAGTGCGCGGATCAGCCGGGAGCCGACACTGACCACCTCCGCGCCCTGTCGGTACAGGCCGACCAGCGCATACAGCATCGACATGAACAGGGCGAACGCTGCGGCCGGGAGCAGCATGGTGTGCAGGGTCGCATCGAAGCCCATGCCGTCATGCTGGCTTGCGGCGGAGCCGTTGGCGGCCATGAGCACGGCAAGGAAGCACAGGAGCCCGTCTGCGAACCACTCGGCAAGCGCCGACAACCGGATGTGATGCTGGAAGACCTTGAGCATTGAGGATGCCTCTGGCAGTTGGGACTGCATCCGGAATTCGGGTGAATGTTCCGGTGCCTTTCACTTCTCGGTGAGGGCCTCGAAATTCTCGAGAGGCACGCCGTGCGGAGAAACCCTCCAAACGAGGGAAATCCCAAGTGGCAGCGGCTCTGGTCGCGCTGCTGCCGCCCGAAACGAAGAAGGGCTGGTTCTTGCGAACCAGCCCTTCGAATGGGTGGCGGAGTGGACGGGGCTCGAACCCGCGACCCCCGGCGTGACAGGCCGGTATTCTAACCAACTGAACTACCACTCCGCGTGGCCGACAGCTTCAGGATTGCTCCTCAAGCGCTGCCGCAACTTGGCGTCCCCTAGGGGATTCGAACCCCTGTTACAACCGTGAAAGGGTCGTGTCCTAGGCCTCTAGACGAAGGGGACTGGAAGTCTTTCGTCGACTCGAACCTGCGCCGTGCATCAAGGACACTTGGTGGAGGTAAGCGGGATCGAACCGCTGACCTCTTGCATGCCATGCAAGCGCTCTCCCAGCTGAGCTATACCCCCGTGTGGTGCGTTGGTGCAGCCGTCGCAGTTTCAAGCGAGACCGCGAGTATAGCTTGATTTTCAGACGCCTTGCAAACGGCGCAGCACCAACTCGCGCTGGAACAGCTCGAGCACCGCATCGATCGACGGTGTCTGGACGCGACCGCACACCAGCACGCGCAGCGCCGGCGCCAGTTGCGGCATCTTGAGGCCGTGTGCACCGAGGATCTCCTTCATCGCGAAAGCGATCGTGCCTTTGTCCCAGTCGATCGCCGCAAGGCGATCGCGCAAGGCCTGAAGCGCCGGTCGCACCGCATCCGTCACGTGCTGCGCGACGTCCTCATCGCGCGGCGAGACGTCGAAGTAGTACATCCCCAGCCAGTCGGCGAGCTCGACGACGGTGGCACAGCGATCCTTGAACAGCGCGCACATGCGCGACAGCCGTTCGTCGGCCGCCACGGGCGCACCACGCGAGGCCAGCAGCATGGCCACCCGTGCCGCCAGCTCCGCATCCGGCGTCTGCTTGATGACGTGCGCGTTGACCCAGTTGAGCTTGGCCGCATCCCACTGCGCCGGGCTGCGCGCGAGGTGGCTGCCGTCGAACCACGACACCAGCTGCCGGCGGTCGAACAGTTCGTCGTCGCCGTGGCTCCAGCCAAGCCGCGCGAGGTAGTTCACCATCGCGTCGGGCAGGTAGCCGGCTTCCTCGTACTGCATCACGCTCACCGCGCCGTGGCGCTTGGAGAGCTTGTCGCCATCCGGGCCGAGGATCATGGGCACGTGGCCGTACTCGGGAAGCTCGGCGCCCAAGGCCCGCAGGATATTGATCTGGCGCGGCGTGTTGTTGACATGGTCGTCGCCGCGGATGACGTGGCTGATCTGCATGTCCCAGTCGTCGACCACGACGCAGAAGTTGTAGGTCGGCGTGCCGTCGGGACGGCTGATGATCAGGTCGTCGAGCTCGCGGTTGCTGATCGTGATCGGCCCCTTGACCATGTCGTTCCAGGTCACGTCGCCGTCGATCGGGTTGCGAAAGCGCACCACCGGCTTCATGCCGGCCGGCACCAGGGGCAGGCTCTTGCCCGGCTCGGGCCGCCAGCGGCCGTCGTAGCGCGGCTTCTCGCCCCGCGCGCGCTGCGCCTCGCGCATCGCATCGAGTTCTTCCGGCGTGCAGTAGCACTGGTAGGCCGTACCGGCTGCGAGCATCTGATCGATCACCGCGCGATAGCGATCGAGGCGCTGCATCTGATAGAACGGCCCCTCGTCATAGTCCAACCGCAGCCAATTCATCGCAGCGATGATCTGGTCGACAGCCTCCTGAGTGGAGCGGGCAACGTCGGTGTCCTCGATGCGCAGGATGAAGTCGCCGCCGTGATGGCGGGCGAAGGCCCACGAGAACAGCGCGGTGCGCGCCGTGCCAAGGTGCAGGAAGCCCGTCGGCGACGGAGCAATGCGGGTACGGACTCTTCGGGTCATCGGTGTCGGAGTGGTCACAGCGTCGCGAGGCCGCGCTGCAGGTCGGCCTGCAGGTCACGCACGTCGTCCAGGCCCACGGCCACGCGGATCATGCCCTGCGTGATGCCTGCAGCCGGCGCTGGTCTTCGGTCAGTCGCCCATGCGAGGTGCTCGCCGGGTGGGTGATGGTGGTCTTGGTGTCGCCGAGGTTGGCCGTGATGGAGCACACACGCGTGTTATCGATCACGTGGAAGGCGCGCCGGCGCGCTTCGGCCGCCCCGCCCTCGGCACGGCCCCGCACGACGAACGACACGACGGCGCCGCCGCTGCCCGATTGCTGGGCCATGGCCAGCGCATGCTGCGGATGGGACTCCAGCCCGGGATAGTAGACGCGCTCGACCTGCGGCTGCGCTTCCAGCCAGCGCGCCAGCTCGAGCGCACGCCGGCTCTGCGCCTCCATGCGGATGCCGAGCGTCTCCAGTCCCTTGAGCACCACCCAGGCATTGAAGGGCGACAGGCTCATGCCCGCGCTGCGCATCACCGGCACGAACTTCTCGTTGACCAGCGCCTCGGTGGCGCAGATGGCACCCGCGATCACGCGCCCCTGGCCGTCGAGGTACTTGGTGCCGGAGTGGATGACGATGTCGGCGCCATAATCGACCGGGCGCTGCAGCGCCGGCGAGCAGAAGCAGTTGTCGACCGCGAGCCAGGCCCCGGCGCGCTTGGCGATGGCCGACAGCGCGGCGATGTCGCACACCTCGGTCAGCGGATTGGTGGGCGACTCGGCGAACAGCAACTTGGTGTTCGGGCGGATGGCCTGCTGCCACTGCGCCACGTCGGTCTGCGAGACGAACGTCGTCTCGACACCGAACTTGGCGAACTCCCGACCGAACAGCATGATCGTCGAGCCGAACACGCTTTGCGAGCACACGACGTGGTCGCCAGCCTTGAGCAGGCCCATGCCCAGCAGCAGGATCGCGCTCATGCCGCTGGATGTGGCGATGCAGGCCTGCGCGCCTTCCAGCGCCGCGAGACGCCGCTCGAACATCATCACCGTGGGGTTGGTGAAGCGCGAGTAGATGAACGCTTCCTCCTCGTTGGCGAAGCGCGCGGCGGCCGTGGCCGCATCGGGCTGACGGAAGCTGCTGGTCAGGAACAGCGCTTCGCTGTTCTCGCCCCAGGCGCTGGCCGGAAGGCCCTCGCGCACCGCCAGGGTGTCGAGGTGCGTGCCCTCGGGCAGATCGACGCGCGGAATGCGCTTGTCGCTCATCAGCCGGCCTCCGAGGCGTTGTGCAGCGCCAGGCGGGAGCGATCGCCGCCCTCCTCTTCGTCACCCTGGCTCTTGCGCTGGGCGGCCAGCGTGTCGAAATCGGCCGCGCTGATGTCACCCGTGATGTAGACGCCGTCGAAGCACGAGGCTTCGAAACCCTGCAGCTTCGGGTTGAGCGCCGCCACCACCTTCTTCATCGCCGCGACGTCCTGGTAGATCAGCGCATCGGCCCCGATGTAACGGCGGATCTCCTCGGTGCTGCGGTTGTGGGCGATCAGTTCGTCCTTGGTCGGCATGTCGATGCCATACACGTTCGGGAAGCGCACCGGCGGCGCGGCCGAGGCCATGTAGACCTTGCGCGCGCCCGCATCGCGTGCCATCTGCACGATCTCCTTCGACGTGGTGCCGCGCACGATGGAATCGTCCACCAGCAGCACATTGCGCCCCTTGAACTCGCTGGCAATCGCATTGAGCTTCTGGCGCACCGACTTCTTGCGCATGCCCTGCCCCGGCATGATGAAGGTGCGGCCCACGTAGCGGTTCTTCACGAAGCCTTCGCGGTACGGCTTGCCGATCTTTTGCGCGAGTTGCATGGCCGATGGGCGGCTCGACTCCGGAATCGGGATCACGACGTCGATCTCGCTCGGCGGCATCGTCGAGATCAACCGCTGCGCCAGCGTCTCGCCCATGTTCAGGCGGGCCGGTAGACGGAGATGCCGTCCATCACCGAATCCGGTCGCGCGAGGTAGACGAACTCGAACATGCAGGGGTTGAGCGTCGGGTGCTCGGCACATTGCTGCGCATGCACCCGGCCCTCGAGGTCGATGAAGATCGCCTCGCCCGGCGCCACGTCACGCACGAGCTTGTGGCCGGTGCCTTCGAGCGCCACCGACTCGCTGGCCACCATCACCTCGCGCCCCTCGGGCCCCTGCCCTTCGCCGAAGCACAATGGCCGGATGCCGAACGGGTCGCGGAAGGCCAGCAGGCCGTGGCCGGCGATCAGCGCGATCACGGCGTAGGAGCCCTTCAGCCGCTTGTGCACGGCCCCGACCGCCTTGAAGATCGCCTCCGGCGTCAAGGGCAGATCGCGCGCTGCGAGCTCGAGCTCGTGCGCCACGATGTTGATCAGCACCTCGGTGTCGCTCTCGGTGTTGATATGGCGCCGGTCGATGTCGAACAGTTCCTGCTTCAGCGAGTGCGCGTTGGTCAGGTTGCCGTTGTGCACGAGCACGATGCCGAACGGCGCATTCACGTAGAAGGGCTGCGCCTCTTCCTCGCTGTAGGCATTGCCCGCGGTCGGGTAACGCACGGCCGAGCCCCACACGCCCGGGCAGCGCCCGCATGTTGCGGGTGCGGAACACGTCGCGCACCATGCCGCGGGCCTTGTGCATGAAGCACTTGGTGCCCTCCATCGTGACGATGCCCGCGGCGTCCTGCCCACGGTGCTGCAACAGCAGCAGCGCGTCGTAGATCAGCTGATTGACCGGCGAACGCGAGATCACACCGACGATGCCACACATGTCACTGACTCCTGTTCATCGCGCGGGCATTCACGCCCGGCGCAGCTGCTGCGCCACCTGCGGCGGCAGCAGCGGCATCAAACCTTCGAGCATGGCGGCGAGCACGCCCGCGCCACGGGACTGCTGCCACGCAGCCGACTTCACCGCCGGCGTCAAGCCGACCACCGCAGCCACCGCCAGCAGCAGCACGACGCCGCGCAGCGCACCGAACAGCGCACCCAGGCCGCGATCGGGAATCGACAGGGGTGTGGCATGCAGCAGCAAGCGGATCAGCCTCGCCGCGATCGCCCAGACGATCAGCGCCAGCACGAACACCAGCGCGAACGCCGCGCCGAGATTGAGGGCCGTGCCGGGCGCGCCGATCGGCAGGTAGGGCGCGGCCACCGGTGCGAACCACTGCGCTGCAAACCATGCGGCCACCCAGCCGGCCAGCGACAGCACCTCGAAAACGAAGCCGCGGATCAACCCGACGATCACCGACACCGCCAGCACCGCCAGCAGCGTGATGTCGACCCAGCCGATCTGCGAGAGCTCCATGGGCTTTCGCTCAGAGTGTCAGCACGACCGCGCCGACACCCGCCGCCTTGGCCTTGGCGAGTGCCTTCTCGGCCTCCTCCCGGCTCGCGTAGGGCCCGGCGCGCACACGCGTGCGATTGCCCGACGAAGTCTCGACGACCTGCGTGTAGCTCTTGAGACCGAGCTTCTCGAGCTTGGCGCGCATCTCGCGCGCCGCGGCGGCATCGGCGAAGGCGCCCGCCTGCACGACGAATCGGCCGCCCTCGCGGGCGGCCGGCGTTGCGGGGGCTTCCTTCGCAACCGGTGTCTTGGGCTCCGCCTTGGCCTCGAGCAGCGCCTTGGCGCGAGCGGCTTCTTCGGCCGCAGCGGTGGCGGCCGGCCGCGCCGGCGGTACCTCGGGCTTCTTCGCCTCGGCGACGGGCGCCGGCGACCGCGACGGAGCCGCGCTCGCCACCGGCGGCGTCTCGCGCGGCGCCTCGGCCGGCGGAGCAGCCTCATCGCGGGCGAGGCCACGATCAATCCGGAGGCTTTCGCGGCGGGTGCGCGTGCCGGCGGCATCTCGAGCGCGGGGGAGCCGTCCTTGCGGGGTATCTCGATGGGGATGTCCACCGGCACCGGACGCGGCTGCGTCTCGAACACGAGCGGGAAGCCGATCACGCCGGCCATCATCAGCACCGCAGCACCGATCAGACGGCGGCGGGCTCGCGTACGTGCGGTCGCCACGTCGTCGCCGGGACCGCCCGACTTCGACTTCGGAGAAGCATCGGCAGCGTTCGAGCGACGCTGGAAGAACGACAGCAGACCCATGCGGTGCGTGAGGAGCGTGTAGGCGGATGAACCGCGGCGCTCAGCCGACGTGCCGCGCTCCGAGACGGGGCAGGCCGCCCTTCAACACGCCGCCGACGGTGTAGAACGAACCGAAGACGACGATTCTATCAGCCGGGTCTGCCGCAGCCAGGGCTGCCGCCAGCGCCTGTGCAGGGTCGGCATGCCGGTGCACGCCAATCGGGCCCGGGCCCCTGCAATCCAGAGAGGCGTGCAGCAACGGCGAGTTCCTCTGCCCTGGCCGCCCGCGGGATCGGCAGATCGGTGAAATGCCAGTTGTCGATCAGCGGCGCCATGCGGGTGAGGATGGCAGCGAGATCCTTGTCGCGCATCGCGCCGAAGACCGCGTGCGTGCGCGGATGAAACCCCATCTGGTCCAGGTTCTGCGCGAGTGCCGCCACAGAGTGCGGGTTGTGCGCGACATCGAGCACCAGCGTCGGCTGCCCCGCCACGATCTGGAAGCGCCCCGGCAACTCCACCAGCGCAAGCCCCGTGCGCACCGCCTGCGCGGTGATCGGCAGCCGCTCGCGCATTGCCTCGAACGCTGCCAGCACGCCCGACGCGTTGAGCAACTGGTTGGCACCACGCAGCGCGGGGTACGCCATCCCGTTGTAGCGACGCTCGCGACCCGCCCAGCTCCACTGCTGGCGGTCGCCGGCGTAGTTGAAGTCACGGCCGAACAGCCAGAGCTCGGCGCCGATGCGATCGGCCTCGGCGATCACGCTGGAGGGCACCACCGGGTCGCTGACGATGGCGGGCTTGCCGCGGCGCATGATGCCGGCCTTCTCGCGGCCGATCGACTCGCGATCAGGCCCGAGGAACTCCATGTGATCGAGATCGATGCTGGTGATGATCGCGCAGTCGGTGTCGAAGGCATTGACCGCATCGAAGCGCCCGCCCATGCCGACCTCGAGGATCACCAGGTCCAGCGGCGCATGCGCGAGCGCGCGGGCGATGGCCAGCGTGGTGAACTCGAAGATGCTCAGCGTGATCTCGCCTCGCGCGGCCTCGACCGCCTCGAAGTGCGGCAGCAGATCGGCCGCATCGGCCATGCGCCCGTCGATGCGGCAGCGCTCCTCGAAGTGCACGAGATGAGGCTTCGCATACAGGCCCACCCGGTAGCCGGCCTGAAGGGCGATCGCCTCGAGCATGGCGCAGGTCGACCCCTTGCCATTGGTGCCAGCGACGGTGATGACGGGCACGTCGAACTCCAGCCCGAGGCGCGAGCGCACCTCGATCACCCGCTCGAGCGAGAGGTCAATCTCGGTCGGGTGCATGGCGGCGCAGTGGGCCAGCCAGTCGGAGAGCGTTCGCTTCATCGACGGCCCCGCGTGAAGCACGGACGCAGCCCAAGTGGACCCGACCTCGAGCCCGCAGGCTGGATTCCGGGCCGCTGCCACTGGGCAGGCGCCAACTTCGACACTAACGGGACCCCGGAGTGGGGGCGTTGCCGTAACAGCAGCTCAGCATAATCAGGACGCGTCGGTAACCGGGGATGACATCGTCGGCGGGCCGGCACCGCCCGATGGGGAGTCTTGCAGATCGACCTCCTCACGAAACGGCTACCAGGAATCCAGATGGCCGAACGACTCTCGACCGCCACCCGTCCGCCGGAAGACGACGACGTACCGGCATTGTCCCATTGGCTGCGCGCTCTCGCGTGCGCCACGCCGCCTGCCGCGCGATTGTCGCTGAAGGTCAGGCGCTGAGCTATGCCCAGCTGGGCGAGATGGTGGCAAGGGAGCGTGCCAGGCTCGACGCTGCCGGCGCACGGCCGTCGGACCGGATTGCGATTGCCGCCACGCGCAGCATCGAGACCATCGTCGCCATCCTGGCGTGTGTCGATGCGGGCGTTGGCTACGTGCCGCTCGATCTGTCCTATCCGGCGGAGCGGCTGGCCGCCATGATCGACGCCAGCCGGCCCCGACTCGTCATGGGTGACGACGCCGCCCTCGAGAAGCTGCGCGCGAGCGTGCCCGAGTTCCCGACGCTGGAACGCCCCGCGGCACGCGAAGCAGTGCACGCCGCCGAGAGCGACTGGCCTATGTGCTCTTCACGTCGGGCTCGACCGGCACCCCCAAGGGCGTGGCCATGGGCGCACTGCCGCTGCGCCACCTGATTGCCTGGCATGCGGCGCATCCGCGACTCGGCCAGCCGGCCTGCACGCTGCAGTTCGCGCCACTGTCGTTCGATGTCCACTTCCAGGAAATCCTGTCGACCGTGGCCTGCGGCGGCACCCTGGTGCTCCTGCCGGACGCTCGGCGTCGCGACCCGGCTCAGCTGCATGCCGCGATCGTCGAACACGGCGTGCAGCGCCTCTTCCTGCCCTATGTGGCCTTGCAGATGCTGGCCGAGGCGTCGCGCGAGGATCCGCCGCGTTGCCTGCGCGAGGTGGTCAGCGCCGGCGAGCAGCTGCAGGTCACCCCGGCGATCCGCGCATTGTTCCGTGCACTGCCCGACGCGCAGCTGCACAACCACTACGGCCCGACGGAGTCTCATGTCGTCACGGCCCACGAGCTGACCGGGGATGCGGCCGATTGGCCCGAGATTCCGCCGATCGGCAAGGCACTGCCACACGTGCGGCTCGCGCTTGCCGATGCCGAACAGGAGGGCGGCGTCGAGACCGGCGAACTGCTGATCGGCGGCGAGACCCTGGCGCACGGCTACATCGGCCGGGAAGACCTCACTGGCGAACGCTTCCGCGCCGATCCGGCCGAGCCCGGCCACCGCTGGTACGTCACCGGCGATCTGGTGCGGCGCGACGCGGAAGGCATCGTTACCTACCTCGGCCGTGCCGACGGCCGGGTCAAGGTCGATGGCTTCCGCATCGAGCCCGGGGAGATCGAGCTGGCGCTGATGCGGCACCCGTCCGTTCGCGATGCCGTGGTCACCGCGCCCGTCATCCCGGGCGCCGGCCGCCAGCTGGTGGCCCACGTCGTCCTGCGGCAGCCGGTGGCCGATCTGCCGGCGGCGCTGCGCAGCCACCTGCGCGGGCAGGTCCCGGACTACATGGTGCCGGTTCGCTACGTCGTGCTCGAGCGCCTGCCAACCACCCCCAGCGGCAAGATCAACCGGCGCGGCCTGCCCCTGCCCGAGCCGGAGCCGGCTCCGACCGCGACCGCCGACCCCGCCGAGATGGCGCGCGAGCTGTGGTGCCAGCTGCTGGGCGTGTCCGGCATCGCGCCGGACCAGAACCTGTTCGACCTCGGCGCGCGCTCGCTGATGGTGCTGCGCTTCGTGGCGCGCCTGCGCGAACTCGGCATCGATGGGCTCAGCGTGACCGACATCTACGACCGCCCGACGCTGCGCGGCATCGCCGAGCGCCTGCGCGGCGGCTCCGCCGGCGTGCGTTCCGCCCGAGGCCGGGCGGCTGCGTCCGGCACGCGCAGCGGGGCGGCGCCATCGCCATCGTCGGCATGGCGGCGCGCGCCGGTGATGCCGCCGACGTCGGGCAGCTGTGGCAGCAGCTGCTGGCCGGCAAGGAGTCGCTGCGCCGGTTCGCCCCCGACGAGATCGACCCGGCCGTGCCGGCCGAGATGCGCCAGCGGCCGAACTTCGTCGCCGCGCGCGGCGTGCTGGAGAACGCCGCTCGCTTCGACGCCGGCTTCTTCGGCATCTCGGCACGCGAGGCGGTTCTGATCGACCCGCAGCAGCGGCTGCTGCTCGAACTCTGCTGGACGGCGCTGGAACATGCGGGCATCGACCCCTCGCGGCGAGACGGCCGGGTGGGCGTCTATGCGGGCACGGCCAACAACAGCTACATCACCTCGCTGCGCGACGAGCAGCCCGAGCTGATTCAGCAAGCCGGCGAATTCGCGGCCATGCTGGCCAGCGAGAAGGATTACGTCGCCACCCGCATCGCGCACCGGCTCGACCTCGACGGCCCGGCGGTGAGCGTGCACACGGCCTGCTCCACCGGCCTCGGTGGCGGTGGCACAGGCGTGGCATGCGCTGGCCAGCGGCCAGTGCGACGTGGCCCTGGCCGGCGGCGCCGCCGTGGTGGTGCCGCAGCTCGGCGGCTACCTGCATGTGGAAGGCGGCATGGAATCGGCCGACGGCCGCTGCAGGCCCTTCGACGCGGAGGCCAGCGGCACCGTGTTCGGCAGCGGCGGAGCCGTGGTCGTGCTCAAGCGCCTCGAGGACGCGCAGGCCGACGGCGACCACATCCATGCGGTGATCCGCGGCGTGGGCCTGAACAACGACGGCGCCGACAAGGCCAGCTTCACCGCGCCGAGCGTCAGCGGGCGTGCCGGCGCCATCGTCATGGCGCTGGAGGCTGCGGGGTCGATCCGCGCAGCATCGGCTACGTCGAGGCGCACGGTACCGGCACCGCGCTCGGCGACCCGATCGAAGTGGCCGCGTTGACGCGCGCGGCGGGAATACACGCCGGACAGCGGCTACTGCCTGCTCGGCTCGGCCAAGGGGCACCTCGGCCACACGGTGGCGGCGGCCGGCGTGTTCGGTCTCATCAAGGCGGCCCTGGCGCTGGAACACGAGATCATCCCGGCCACGCTGCACTACCGTGCGCCCAACCCGCAGATCGACTTCGGCTCGACGCCGTTCGTGCCGGTCAAGGGCAACACCGACTGGCCCCGCGGCACGCAGAAGCGCCGCGCCGCCGTCAGCTCCTTCGGGGTCGGCGGCACCAATGCACACGTGATCCTGGAAGAGGCGCCAGCGGCGCCAGAGCCTGCGGAAGCGGGCCGCGCCGCGGATGACGCCGGCACCGGCTGCTGCCCCTGTCCGCGCGCAGCGCCGAGGCGGTGCTGCACCGTGCGCGCGAGCTGGCCGACCACCTCGAAGCCCATCCCGACCTGCCGATGTCGCACGTGCTCGCGACGCTGGTTCCGGGGCCGTCAGCCGATGGCACATCGGCTCTCCGTGGTCGCACGCGATGCCGCGGGCGCTTCGGCCGCGCTGCGCGCGGCACGCAGCAGCGTGCAGACTGCCGTGGCGCCCCGCGTGGTGTTCCTGTTCCCGGGCAGGGTTCGCAGCATCCGGGCATGGTGCGCGGGCTGTATGACGAGGTTCCTGCCTTCCGCGCCGCCTTCGACGCCTGCCTCGACCAGCTCGCGCGCCAGCTCGACGCGCCGTGGCGCGCCCTGGCTGATCGACGCGGATCCGGCCGATGCCGGCGTGGCCGAGAAGCTCGCCGAGACCCGCCATGCGCAGCCGGCGCTCTTCAGCGTCTCTTACGCACTGGCCGCCTGGCTGGAGAGCCTGGGCATCGAGCCCGACGCGATGATCGGGCACAGCATCGGCGAGTACGCCGCGGCCTGTCGCGCCGGGGTGTTCCCCTGGAAGAGGCGATCGCGGCCGTGGTCGCGCGCGGCCGGGCGATGTTCGAACAACCGCGCGGCGCCATGCTGGCGGTGCAGGCCGATGCGCTGACCGTCGCGGGCACGGTGCCCCCGGGCATCGAGATCGCCGGCTGCAACGCGCCGGCCCTCACCGTGGTGGCCGGCAGCCGCGACGCGGTCGCTGCGTTCGCGGCGCAGCTGGCTGCCCGGGAGATCGGCACGACAGCGCTGAAGGTTTCGCACGCATTCCACAGCGCCTCGATGGACGGCGCGCTGCCGGCGATCGAGCGTGCCCTGGCGGGCGCTACGCTGGCCGCTCCGCGCCGCACGGTGTACTCCTGCGTCAGCGGTGCGGCGCTGCGCGCCGACGAGGCCTCGTCGGCGGCCTACTGGGCGCGCCGGTGCGCGCGCCGGTGCGCTTCGACAAGGCCGTGCAGGCCGAGCTCGCGCACGCCGACACGGTCTTCATCGAGGTCGGCCCCGGCGTTCGCTGACGGCGCTGCTGCGGCAGTACCGCACCGCCGAGGGCAAGTCGCCGCGTGTGGTGCCGCTGCTCGGCCGCGCCAACGCCCCGGGCGAGCCGGTCGTCAACGCGCTGCAAGGCCTGGGGGCGGCTTGGTGCGCCGGCGTCGCGGTTCGATGGCCGGTCCCGGCGGGCGCGCCCCGCGCCGCGCTGCCGACCTATCCCTTCCAGGGCCAGGATCACTGGTTCAAGCGCAAGGCCCTTGCGTCGTCGGCGCCCGCCGCGACCACCCCGTCCTTCATGATGTCCGTCGAGGTTGCTCCCACCATGAGTCGCATTCCCAACATCGAGCGCGAGCTCGCCGAGCTGATGAGCGGCGTGTCCGGCCTGCCGGCCCCCGACCTCTCCGCGGACGCGGCATTCCTCGATCTGGGTCTGGATTCGCTGTCGCTCACGCAGGCGACGCTCGAGATCGAGCGGGTGTTCGGCGTCAAGCTGCGCTTCCGCCGCCTCCTCGAAGACCTGGACAGCATCGGCAAGCTCGCGCGCCATCTCGACCTGGAGTTGCCCGCCGGCAAGTTCGCACCCGCGCCTGCAGCCCTGCTGCGCAGCCCGTTCCGGCGGGACCAGTGGTGAGGCCGCCCGCCGCAGCGACGGCCATGCCTGCGCTGGCCACGACGCCCTGGCGATGGCCATGCCTGCGGTCGCCGCGGCCGACGGAGGCGCTCTGCAGGCGCTGCTGGCGCAGCAGCTGCAGGTGATGTCTCAGCAGCTGGCGCTGCTCGGCGGCGCGGCGGTGGCCCAACCGGCCGTCGCGGCTGCGCCCGCGGCCGCCCCGGTCGTCGCGGCGGCAACCGTGCCAGCGGCCGCAGCCTCGGTTTCCGCGACCGCGCCCGGCAACGACCAGCCAGGCATCAAGGCCCTGGTCGAGAAGCCGTTCGGGGCCTCGGCGCGCATCACGCTGGAGCGCAAGACGGACATGACCGCCGCCCAGTCGTCATGGCTGGCGGCGTTCATCGCGCGCTACAACGCGCGCACCGGCAAGTCGAAGTCGTTCAGCCAGGACAACCGCAGGCTGATGGCCGACCCGCGCGTCGTGACGGGCTTCAATCCGCAATGGAAGGACCTGGTCTACCCCATCGTCGTGAACCGCTCCAAGGGCGCGCGGATGTGGGACCTGGACGGCAACGAGTACATCGATCTGCTGTCGTGCTTCGGCGCCAATCTGCTCGGCTACCAGCCCGACGAGATCGTCGACGCCATGGTCGCGCAGCTGCAGGCGGGCATCGAGGTCGGCCCGCAGCATCCGCTGGCCGCCGACGTGGCGCGGCTCATGTCGGAGATCACCGGCATGGAGCGCATCGCCTTCTGCAACACCGGCTCGGAGGCGGTGATGGGCGCGATGCGCATCGCGCGCACCGTGACCGGACGCAAGACGATCGCGATCTTCACCAACTCGTACCACGGCATCTTCGACGAGGTGATCGTGCGCGGCACCCGTCAGCTGCGCTCGCTGTCGGCGGCGCCCGGCATCCTCGCCAACGCTGTCGAGAACGTGCTGGTGCTCGACTGGAACAGCGAGGAATCGCTGCGCGTGCTTCGCGAGCGCGGGCACGAACTGGCGGCCATCATGACCGAGCCGATCCAGAACAAGTACCCGACGATCCAGCCGCGCGAGTTCGTCCGCTCGCTGCGGCAGATCGCCGACGAGGCAGGCTGCGCACTGATCTTCGACGAGGTCGTCACCGGGTTTCGCGTGGCACCCGGCGGCGCGCAGGAGTTCTACGGGGTGCGCGCCGACATCGCCACCTACGGCAAGATCATCGGCGGGGGCCTGCCCTTCGCGGCCATCGGCGGTGGCTCGAAGTGGCTGGATGCGCTGGACGGCGGACACTGGCAGTACGGCGACGATTCCTATCCCGAAGCGGGCGTCACGTACTTCGCCGGCACATTCGTGCGCCACCCACTCGCCCTCGCGGCCGCGCAGGCCTCGCTGCTGCACCTCCAGCGCGGCGGGCGCGAGCTCTACCGCAGCCTGAACGATCGCACGCAGCGATTCATCGACCGCCTCAGCACGGCGTTCGCGGCGCGTGGCGCGCCGGTCAAGGCGGTGCACTGCGCCTCGCTGTGGCGGCTGAGCTGGGACGAAGACCAGAAGTACGTCAGCCTCTTCTATTACACGGTGCGCTACCACGGGCTGCACCTGTACGAGCAGTTCGGCCACTTCGTCACCGAGGCGATGGGCGAGCCCGAGCTGGAGCGCATCTTCACCGTCTTCACGAATGCGCTCGACGAACTGATGGCGCTGGGCTTCATCACGCCGCGCGCGGAATGCCGCCTTCAGGCCCGGGCACGGCACCACGCAGGAAACGCCCGACACCGCGCCGTTGAGCCCGGGCCAGACCGAGCGCTGGCTGGTGGCCAGTTACGACGACCACGCGCGACGGGCACTGAACGAGTCGCTGTGCCTGAGACTGGACGGTGCGGTGAACCGACCGGCACTCGAAGCGGCACTGAACGACGTCGTGGCCCGGCACGAGGCGTTTCGCTCCGAGTTCGACACCACCGAGCCGCGACAACGGCTGGTGGCTCCCCGCCCGGTTCCGATCGCTCGGCTGGATCTCTCCGGTTCGGCGGATGCGGAACAGGCGCTGGACGACTTCTGCACCCGCGCCAGTGAGAAGGACTTTCCCTCGACCGGGCGCCGCTGGCCGAACTGACGCTCATCGACATGCCGGGGACAGCACGATCGTGCACTGGTCGGCAGCCACCTGATCCTCGATGGCTGGGCCGCCAGCGCCTTCGTCGACGACCTTGGCAAGGCGTACCGCGCCCGGAGCGTCGGTAGCGCGCCGCAGCTTACCCCTGCCGAGTCACCGCGGCGGTTTGCCCTGGCCGAGCAGGCGCGCTGGGCCGGCGCTGAAGGCCAGGAATCGCGTGACTACTGGCGCGAGGTGCTCCGCAACCCGCCCCCGCGCTGGCGCTCGGCGACCTCACGCCGCCCGCATCGCGCACCTATGTCGCGGACACGCACCGCAGCGACTTCGATGGCGAGCTGCTGGCTTCGCTCCATCGCCGGCCAAGGCGCATGGCGCCACCTTGTTCCAGCTGCTGCTGGCTGCCGTCACCGTGCTGCTGGCGCGCCGCAGCGGACAGCCCGAGTTCGTGGTCTGCATCCCGTTCGCGAGCCAGAGCCTGTCGCGCTACGGGTCGTTGATGAGCGATGGCGTGCTGGACCTGCCCTTGCGCCTGGGCGCAGGGAAGGGCGACAGCGGCGCCCAGGTGCTGCGCGAGGTCCGCTCGCGCCTGATGGATGCGCTCGAGCATCCGCTGGTGACCCAGGGCACCATTGCACGCGAGCTCGCGATGCCCAGCCGCGGCAATCGTCCGCCGTTCACCGGTGTGTTCTTCAACATGAACCCGCGTGTCCGGCTCGACGACTTTGCTCCGTTGTCAGCGCAGATGCGAGAGGGTCGCAAGCGCGGCACGCTGGGCGAGATCCTCTTCAACTTCTACGAGATGAGTGACCGGCTGACGCTGGACCTGCACTACAGCAGCGAATTCTTCAGTCCGGGCAGAGTGGCGGAACTCGCCGCTCAGTTGCGCGCAGTCTGCGAGGAACTGGCCGGCTCGATGAGCCGGCCGTTGTCGCTCGAGGCACCCGCCGCGCCGGTGCGGGCACAGCCGCTCCCGGATGATCGGATCGTGCGCTGGAACGCGACCGAACGCGAGATTCCCGCGCCCACACGCTTCGAGCAGTGGGTGGCACAGCAAGCGCGCTCGACGCCGGAACGGACCGCGGTGGTCGCGGGTGGCCACTCGCTGAGCTACCGGGACCTGGACGCCCGGGCGAACCAGATCGCGCATGCGCTGATGGCGCGTGGCGCCGGTGCGGGGACCTGATCGGCCTTTGCGTGGGGCGTACCGTCGATCTGATGCCTGCCCTGCTGGGCATCCTGAAGACCGGCGCGGCCTACGTTCCGCTGGATCCGTCCTTCCCCCGCGAGCGCCTGACCGAGATGGCCGAAGACGCCAAGCTCGCGCTGATCGTCACCGAGGCAGCGCACGCAGCACTCGTGCCGATGGCCCGCGAGCGGCAGCTGCTGCTCGATGCGGACTCGGCCTCGATCGGCACTCAGCCGGCCTCGGAGCCAGTGCACGCCACGCCGCTGCGCGACGATGCACTCATCTATGTCATCTACACCTCCGGCTCGACGGGCAAGCCCAAAGGGGTGATGCTGCATCACCGCGGTGTGCAATCTCCTGCGCAGCATGCAGCGCAGCCCCGGGCTGACGGCCGGTGACCGGATGCTGGCACTGGCCACGCTGTCGTTCGACATGGCCGTGCCGGAGGTGATGCTTCCGCTGGTGACGGGCGCGCGCACCGTGCTGATGCCGCGTGAAGATGCCGCCGATGCCGCCATGCTGATCCGCATGCTCGAGCAACAGGAAATCACGGTGATGCAGGCCACGCCGACCACCTGCTACCTGTTGCTGGACGGCGGCTGGCGGCCGCCTCGAGGGTTCAAGCTGTGGGCCGGGGCCGAGCCGCTGCCACCCGCGCTGGCGGCGAAGCTGCTGGCCACCGGCATCGACCTCTGGAACCTGTACGGCCCCACCGAGACCACCGTGTGGAGCACGATGGGCCCGATCACGAGCGTGGGCGAGCGCGTCAGCATCGGTGCGCCGATCGACAACACCACGGTCTGGATCCTGGGCGACGATGACCAGTCTGCCCGCCCGGCGCGGTCGGCGAGATCTGCATCGGCGGCGCCGGCGTGGCCGCCGGCTACCTCGAGCGCCCCGAACTCAACGCGGAGCGCTTCGTCGCCGACCCCTTCGCACCCGGACGGACGATGTATCGCACCGGGGATCTGGGCCGCTGGACGGATGCCGGCACGCTCGAACACATGGGGCGGAAGGACCATCAGGTCAAGGTCCGCGGCTACCGCATCGAGCTGGGAGAGATCGAGTCTCGTCTCGGCCGCATCGAGGGCGTGGGCCGCTGCGTCGTGGTGACCCGCGAGGACGCACCGGGCAGCGTGAAGCTGGTGGCCTATTTCGTGCCGGCGCCGGGGGCCTCGCTCGAACCTCGACGCCTGCGAGAGGTGCTGAAGGGCCAGCTTCCGGAGTACATGGTCCCGAGCAACTTCGTGAGCCTCGACGCCTTGCCGCTGCTGCCCAACGGCAAGATCGACCGCAAGTCGCTGCCCGAGCCGACCGCGGCGGACGTCGGGCCGGTCGAGATCGGCGAGGCCGCCCATCCCGGCACGGAGACGCTGGTCGCGCAGACCATGGCCCGCGTGCTTGGGCTTCCCGCCGTCGGCCGCGCAGGCAACTTCTTCGAGCTGGGCGGCCACTCGCTCATTGCGGCAAAACTCGCGGCGCAGCTGAGCCAGTCCCTGGGCGTGCAGATCCGGCTGCGCACGCTGTTCGAGGCGCCCACGGTCGAGCGCTGGCCGCAGCGCTCGACGCGATGCGCTCGAGCCAGCGCCCCAGCCAGCGCGTGCACCGATCACCCATCGGCCGGACCAGTCCCAAGCCCCGCTCACGGTCATGCAGGAGCGCATCCGCTTCGTCGAGGAGATGCACCCGGGACGGGTCGCCTACAACTCGCCTTCAGGCCACCGTCTTCGCGGCCCGCTGGATCTCGCCGCGTTCCGGCGTGCGTTCGCCGAGATGGTCCGGCGCCAGCCCAGCCTTCGCACCTCCATCCAGGCCAGCGAAGGTGGCTATGTGCAGCGCGTGCACGACCTGGAGGCGGATGCACCGCTGGAACTCGTGGATCTCAGCGCCGAGGCCCCGGCGCATCGCGAGAAGCGTCTGCACGACATGCTGTCGGCCATGGTCGGGCAGACCTTCGAACTGGGGCGCGCGCCGCTTTTCACTGCAACGCTGTTCAAGCTCGCAGACGACGACCACGTCCTGTTCTTCATGACGCACCACATCGTCTGGGATGGCTGGTCGTTCGACGTCCTGTACGCGGAGATCTCGGCCCTGTACGAAGCGTATCGCCTCGGGCAGCAGCCGACGTTGGCGCCGCTGGCGGTGACCTATGGCGACTTCGCCCAGTGGCATCAGGAGTGGCTGAAAGGACCGGAGCTGCGCGAGCAGGTCGAGCAGTGGAAGAAGCACTTCCGCCCGGACTGCCGGGTGAGCGCCCCCGAGGGGGACTACCCGCGGACCGCCGCCATCGAGCACGTGGGGGCACCTCGCGCCTGGACATCGGCCAAGCGCACCTGGAGGAGTTGCGCGCGCTGGCCAAGCGGGCCGGCACCACGACCAGCATCGTCATCCTCGCCGTCTACGGCGCGCTGATGTCGCAGTGGCTGCGCGAGCCCATGCCGGCCATCGGCATTCCGGTCCGGGGCCGCGGCACGCCGGAGCTGGATGCGGTGATGGGCTTCTTCAACAACATGCTGCCGGTGCGCCTGCGGGTCGACCGCTCGATGACGCTGCTGGACTGGATCCGCGACGTGCACCGCACGATGGTCGCGGCCTACGCCAGCCAGGAAGCGCCCTTCGAGCTGCTCGCCGCCGAACTGCAGTCCGCGCAAGGGGGCATGGCGCCTGTGCTGTACCAGGCGATGTTCTCGTACCAGGATGCACGTGCACGCCAGACCCGCTGGGGCAATCTGTCGCACGAGCGCCTGCCCTTGCCGCATCGCGGCACGACGGAGGACATCAACCTCTGGATGGTTGAACTGAACAACGGCATCGAGGCCGGCCTGCAATACAACGCAGACCTGTTCCTGCCGGAGACGGCGAGCCGTCTGAGCGGCCACCTTCTGTCGCTACTGCAGGCGGCCGTGTCGTCGCCCGAGCAGACTCTCGCCGAGCTGCTCGCCGCCAGCGATGCCGACGTGCGCCAGATCGGCGCATGGGCAGGCCAGGCCGGGCACTCGGCGCAGGCCATCGACTTCCTCGCCCGCTTCGAGAAGCTGGCGCAGGCATCGCCGCAGCGTACCGCGATCCGGTTCGCCGACACTGCGGTTTCCTGCGCAGAACTTCTCCAGCGCGTGAATGCCGCGACGGAGCGCCTCCGCCACGCCGGGGTGCCCGCCAACGCTGCCGTTCATCTCCGGATGGACGACGTGGTCGAACACACGGCCCATGCACTGGCCGCGTGGCGGCTGGGCATCGCAGTGGCAGCCGGTGATTCGCCCATGAAGGTCTGCGTGCAAGAGCCGGAATACCGGTGAGCGCAGCGGCGGGCCGGCCCGTGGAGATCGTGCACCGCGCGCGGCAGGACGATCCGGCCCTGGCGGCCCGCGGCGCATCGCTCGGCAGCCTCGATCGTTCCGCCTTCGCCCAGCTGGTCGACGCCCTGGCGGCGCAGGTCAAGCTGTTGCCTGGCGAACGCGCCCTGTGCTTCGTCGACGACACACCGGCCCAGCGCCTGTTCACCGTTGTTGCCGCGCTCGCCGCGGGCGGCGAGGTCTTCGTGGCTCCCAGCGGCCTGCCCGCCGAACCTGCCCGGCTGGCAAGCACTCTGCAAGACCAGCGCATTGCCTGGATGCTGGCCAGCGGGACCGCACGGCGCAGCGCGATCGCCGGGCTCGGCGATCGTTCACTCGACATGGTGGCACTGGTGGACGTGACCGAACTCGGTGCCGACCTCGCTCGTCAGCTGCTCGACAAGGGTTGCACGCTGGTCTCGACGTACCGCCCGCACGCCCTGGAGCTTCCCGTCGCGGCCGCATTGGTACGCGACGAGCGCGATTGCATGGTGATGGGCAAGCCTCTGATCGCCAATGCGCTTGACGTACTGGCGGACGATGGCCGTCGCGTGCCGATCACCGTGACCGCATCGCTGTGCCTGAACCTGAGCGGCATCGTGGCGGAGACCGGATCGCTGGCGCGTTGGCGCGCCGACGGCGTCCTTCAGTACCTCGGCGAGTCCGGCGCCGTGGCATACGTCGAGGGCCGGCGGGTCGATCTCGATCGCCTCGTGGAAGGTGTGCAGGCTCTGCCCGGCGTGGCCGCTGCCGCTGCGATCGTGCGCGACGACCCGGTGCTGAACCGATGCATCGTCATCGGCATCGAGCCGGCCGCCGGCGTCGCGAACGCCGATGCCCATTGGGAGGCGTCTGTCGCAGCGCTGCTCGAAGGAGTCTCGAGCTTCCGGGTTCACGTCGGACCGCTGTCGCGGCGGGCCGACGGCAGCGCCGATCCGGCCGCGCTGCTGGTTCGGCGTCGAGGCGCGGCCTCGGACGAGCAGTCGATCACACCGACCCAGAGGATCCTGATGGAGGTGTGGCAGGAGGTGCTGCGGGTGAAGGACGTCGGCCTGCATGACAACTTCTTCGAACTCGGTGGTACCTCGCTGGGTGCGATGCAGGTCTCGCAGCAGCTCGAGCAGCGTCTGGCGGGCCGCCGCGTCTCGCCGCGAAGATTCGTCTTCGAGACGCTCGGACAGCTGGCGGCCGCCTTCGACGAGCTCGAGCCGGCCATGGTCGCCCAGCCTGCCGTGACCGTGATCGAGAAGTCGCCGGTTGCCGCGAACTCGGGCGGGGTGCTGTCCAGGCTGCGGCGCACGGTCGCCGGCTCATGACGGTAGCGGTAAGGCGGCTCGGACGCGCCGACCGCGAGATGGTCGGCGTCCTGACGCCGGCGGTCTCCGCGGCGCATCGCCGGGCTCGGTGCTGCTGTGCAGGCCTTTCGGCCAGGAAGCCATTCGCACCGCGCCGATGTATCGGGTGCTGGCCTCGCGTCTCGCGCGCGATGGCGTGACCAGTCTCGTGTTCGACTGGCATGGCACCGGCGACTCTCCCGGCGAAGAGGCACAGCAGTCGCTGACGGGCTGGACGACAGACCTCGAGGCCGCCGACAGCCTGCTGCGTGCCGAGTGCCCGGGCGTGCCGTCCTGGTTTGCCATGGGCCTGTCGAGCCACATGGCCTTGCGCGCCGCCGCTCGTGCGCCGCAGCCGCCGCGCAGGCTGATCCTCTGGGAGCCCGTCGTCGACGGGCCGACGTACATTCAGGCGCTGTTCGATGCGCATCGACAGGAGGTCGCGTTCGAGTACAACTACCCTTGGCCCCACTTGCTGCGCCGAGGCTCGGTCGAGGAGCCTCGAATGCCGGGATCCGTCCTTGGCATCGACGTCGGAGACGCGCTGGCGGGCGACATTCAACGCATCGACGGACTGCCGTTGGCGCCGGCGATGAGACGAGGTGTCGAGATCGTCTGTTGCGCCGCCGCGGATGTGCTTGAACGCGTCGCCGGGCAGCCGGGCGCGTCGCTGGCGCAGATGGTTCGCATCGACAGCCGGATGAACTGGATGGTGAGTCAGGCCCAGGGTGGTTCTCTCGTGCCGCCGGAACTCCTGCCTACGGTCACGAAAGCGCTGGGCAGATAGGCAGATCAATGCACGAACAGACTGTTGCCATCGGTCCGGGCGGCCGGCTCGTCGCGACGATCACCCATCCGCGGGCCGGCCGAGCCGTCGCGGGCGCGCCGGTGGCGCTGCTGACGAATGCGGGCGTGATACCCCGCTGCGGGCCTCGGCGCATCAACGTCAAGCTCGCGCGCAGCATCTTGCCGGGCTGGGTATCGCATCGGTGCGCTTCGACCTCTCGGGAATCGGTGACAGCCCGAGGCAGCCCGGCGAGCTCGCGCAGATGGAGCAGTGGGTCATCGACACGCGCACGGCGATGGACGGCGCCGAACAGCTTCTGGGCCGCTCCCGCTTCGCGCTGATCGGCCTGTGCTCCGGTGCGGAGGTGGCGTACCGCGCGGCGCTGGCGGACGAACGAATCGCCGGCGTGGTGCTGTGGGATCTCTTTGCCTATCCGACCCTTCGCTCGCGCCTGATGGCGCTGGCCTACCGGGCCGGACGCATCACTCCTGCCAGCCTGGCGCGCAGGGTCCGCGCACTGCGCGGTTCGATCACAGGAGGATCCGCGAACGCGGACGAGCGCAGCCTGCAGGAAATGGAGCCGCAGAAGGTCCCCCCGATCGAGGAGTTCGCGCAGGGTCTGCAGTCGCTGCTGGCGAGAAGGTGCGAGGTGAGCCTGATGTTCTGCGGCACACAGCCTGCGTGGTACACGTATCCAGGGCAGTTTCGGGACGCGTTCGCGCGCTTCGGCGAGGTGGCGCGGATCGATTGCCAGATGCTGCACGACGTGGACCACATGCTGACACTACGACGCTCGCAGGAACTGTTCATCCAGGCGGTCGAGCAGTGGTTCCGTCGTTTGCCCCGGTCTGCCGGGGCTCGCGCCGCATGACACGGCCGCATCCGGGCGGGGCATGACATCGTGACGCCGGCGCTGTCGATCTGGCTGGATATCAGTCGCGTGATCGCGGCGCTGGTCGTCTTCGTCGGCCACGCGCGCGGGCTCGCGGTTGCGCCAGCGGACATCGGCCCGGGTTGGCATCGGGCCGGCGAGGATGCCGTCGTGGCCTTCTTCGTCATCTCGGGCTATGTGATCGCCTGGTCGACCGCGCGCTCGGGTGCGGACTTTCGCGGCTATATGGAAGCCCGTGCATCGCGGATCTACTCGGCGGCCATCCCGGCCCTGCTGTTTGCGCTGGCGATCGACCACATTGGCATGCAGCTGGATTCCAGTCGGTATCTGCCCAACTGGCAGTACGACTACATCGTTCCGACGCTGCTGTTTCACTGGAGCTTTCTCGGCGGAACTGGTTCGGCCCCGCCGACCCGTACTCGGTGGCTTCCTACTGGTCACTTCCCTACGAGGTCTGGTACTACGTCCTCTTCGGCTGTCTGACGCTGCTCGAAGGGCGGAGGCGCCGCTGGGCAGTGGCCGCGGTTCTTCTGTTCATGGGGCCTCGAATGTGGCTGCTGCTGCCTTGCTGGTGGCTCGGCGTGCTGCTGCTGGACTGGCTGCCGAGACTGCAGGTCACGCCCGGTCGCGCCCGGCTGCTGATCGCTGGCGCGGTGTGCGGCTACGTCGGATTCGTGGTCAGCGGCGCACGCGCGCAGGCTGACGCCCTCAGTCGAGACGCGTATGCTGGTTCAACGACTGGTCGCCCCTGCTCTTCCGGCCGGGCGGCTCTGTCCATCCGCTGTCCGACTACGTGACGGCAGCCCTCTTCGCCCTGTTCGTGATCGGCGTGGCAAACAGCGAGCTTCGATTCGGCGCGCGGAGCGAGGCCCTGGTGCGGTGGCTGGCCGGCTACACCTTCACGCTCTATCTCGTTCACTTCCCGATCCTGGTGTTCTGCACGGCACTCGGGCTGCACAGGGTCGACTGGCTCACCTTCTGCTGGGTGACAGCCGCCACCCTGGCGGCGACCGGCTGCTGGGTCAGGTGGGCGAGATGCGGCGCTCGCTCTACCTGCGGGCGATCCGTCAGGTGCTGGATGCCACCCTGGCGCTGCGCGGGCGCCGCCGCAGTTCTGCCGGAAATCCATGAGGGTGCGGCTTGATGCGCCGGTCGCCGGCCTGTCACTCTGGCTTGTCGAGCTGGACGGTGCGAAAGCGGACGAATCGGTACTCAGTCCGCAGGAGCGGCAGCGAATGGCGAGGTTTCACTTCGAGCGCGATGCGCAGCGCTACGGGCGTGCCCGGTCCGAACTGCGCAGCCTGCTCGGACAGCATCTGGGGCTTCGGCCCGAATCGATCCGGTTTCGCGAAGGTGCGTACGGCAAGCCGCATCTGGACCTGGAGCATCACACCGTACCCTTCAGCGTCAGCCACAGCCAGGGTTGCGCGCTCGTGGCCATTGGCGAGCACCTGCCGGTGGGTGTCGACATCGAAGCGATCCGTGGCGATGATCCCGTGGCGCTCGAAGGGCTGGCCCGCAGCGTGATGACGGCTGATGAACTGGTCCGCTGGCTGCTGCTCGAGCACGATGCCCGGCGACGGGCCTTTATGGCTTGTGGTCGGCAAAGGAGGCTTGCCTCAAGTCGGTCGGTTGCGGCCTCCACAGCGAACCGCGCGGCCTGGAAGTGGGCTGGGCACCAGAGGCGCGCGACGTGATGGTCCCTGTAGACGGCACGCCCGCCATGGTCCGACTCTTCCCTCTTCCAGCCATCGAAGGCTGCGCGGCCGCAGTCGCCGTGACGCACGGCCACAGCGCGCACCTCTCGAGCTGAGGAGGGTCTCGCAGACAAGCTCGCCTGAAGGCCGTGGGCCGCACACTCCCAGGAGTCTTCGGGAGTCGAAGTGAGCCCCGGCCCCGCCAGGAGATGCGTGGCGCGATGCCCCGTGTCGCAGTACGTCGGGCCGACGGCGAGTTGATCGACGCCGGCGATGTCGGTACTCGTTCTGCCGCCTGCCCCCGTGGTTGCGGGGCAAGGCACACCGCGACGCGCTTCTGGCGCTAAGGTATGACCCTACGAACTCGGGGGCTTCAGGAGAACTTATGGGATTCAAGTGCTTTGCAGAAGAAGGGATGCCGATCGACCAGTTCGACCGTCAGGCCTACAAGTTCAAGCACAAGCTGCTGGGTCACCCGGCCCTCAGCCTGGAGAATCTCGCGAATGTGATTCCTGCCTTGAACAGGCATCAGGTCATGTTCACCGACCGGATGCTGGAAACAGCTGCGGACTTCGAAGGCACCTTTCGTGAGCGGCCTCGAGATCGAAGCATCGAGGAGACCATCGAGCGAATCCGCACCTCGGATTCGTACATCATGGTCAAGTCACCCGAATATCATGACTCGTTCCGAGACCTGTATGCCGATCTGATCTCCGACGTCGAGCAGACGATGCGACTGCGAGGAATATCAGGCCACGCTCTCGATGCGCAGCTCTATCTGTTCATCGCCTCACCGAACAGCATCACACCGTTCCACATCGATCGATACTCGACGTTCCTGATGCAGTTTCGCGGCAGCAAGCAGGTCACGGTGTTCCCGCCATGGGATGAGAAAGTCGTGTCGCGGCGCGATCGCGAAGCCTATGTGGCGTACACCAGCACTCGACTGAACTGGTCACCCTCGCTCGATGCCCTGGGCGAAACGTACCAGTTTTCCCCGGGAGATTCCCTTCACATCCCATTCGTCGCCGGACATCACGTTCGTAACGGGCCGGAGGACGTATCCATCTCCCTGTCCATCATCTTCAATACGCCGGAGACGCGAGTACAACTTGCGGCGATGCGCTGGAATCACTGGCTCAGCAAGACCTCGGGGATCAAGAGCACGCCCGTTCCTGGCGGGCGGCTCCGCGACAGGACCAAGGCGACCGCGTGGCTCACCATGAGGAAGTGCGCTGAACTGAAGGCAAAGGTCATGTCCGCCAGAAGCTGACTCTCATTGCTCGGCGGCTTCCATCACGCCATCGCGTCAGCGCTCAGGCCCTGCAGCATCGCCATCGAGCGCGCGACCGTGGCGCGGAGCTCTCGCCGGTCGACGATCATGTCGATCGCACCCTTCTCGACGAGAAATTCGGCGCGCTGGAAGCCTTCGGGCAGCTTCTCGCGCACGGTGTTCTCGATGACACGCGGGCCGGCAAAGCCGATCAGCGCCTTCGGTTCGGCGATGACCACATCGCCCACGAAGGCGAAGCTGGCCGAGACGCCCCCATCGTCGGGTCGGTCAGCACGCTGATGTAGGGCAGGCGCGCCTTGGCCGGGCGCGTCAGCGCGGCATTGGTCTTGGCCATCTGCATCAGGCTGAGCAGGCCCTCCTGCATGCGCGCACCACCGGTGGCAGTGAAGCTGACGAACGGCGTCTTTTGTTCGACGGCGGTCTCCACGCCGCGCACGAAGCGCTCGCCGACCACCGAGCCCATCGAGCCGCCCATGAAGTCGAACTCGAAGCAGGCCGCGACCACGGGCAGGCTCATCACCGCGCCGCCCATCACGACCAGCGCGTCGGTCTCGCCGGTGGTCTCGAGCGCATCCTTCAGCCGCTCGGGGTACTTCTTGCTGTCCTTGAACTTCAGCGCGTCGACCGGCAGCACTTCCTGGCCGATCTCGTAGCGACCCTCGGCATCCAGGAAGGCATCGAGCCGCGCCCGGGCGCCGATGCGATGGTGGTGGCCGCACTTCGGGCAGACGTTGACGTTCTGCTCAAGGTCGGTCTTGTACAGCACCGTCTCGCACGAGGGGCACTTGATCCACAGGCCCTCCGGCACCGTGCGCCGTTCGCTCGGATCGGTCTGCTGGATCTTCGGCGGCAGCAGTTTCTCAAGCCAGCTCATGTGACGGGTCCTTTCAGGAATCGAGGGCGGCGCGGATGCCGCCGATGAAATCGGCCGCGGCGCCCGCCACACCTTGGCGGTCGCGCGTCTCCAGCAGTTGCACCAGGGCCGAGCCGATCACGACCGCATCGGAGACCGCGGCCACTGCGCGCGCGGTCTGCGCATCGCGGATGCCGAAGCCCACGCCGACCGGCAGCCTCACGTGCTGCTTGATGCGCGGCACCATCTCGGCCACGGCCGCGGTGTCGAGGTGGCCGGCGCCTGTGACGCCCTTGAGCGACACGTAGTAGACGTAGCCGCTGGCGATGCGGCCGACCTCGCGGATGCGCTGCTCGGTAGACGTCGGCGCGAGCAGGAAGATCATGTCCAGGCCGTGCGCGCGCAGCTTGCCGGCGAAGGCCTCGCACTCTTCCGGCGGGTAGTCGACGACCAGCACGCCATCGACACCGGCTGCAGCGGCGTCGGCGACGAAACGATCGACGCCGTAGCGCTCGATCGGGTTCGCATAGCCCATCAGCACCACCGGCGTCTTGGCGTCACGAGCGCGGAAGTCACGCACGATCTGCAGCACCTGCGGCATGCCGATGCCCTTGGCCAGCGCGCGCTCCGAGGCCTTCTGGATCACCGGGCCATCGGCCATCGGGTCGGAGAACGGCACACCGAGCTCGATCACGTCGGCACCGGCCTTGGCCATCGCCAGCATGATGTCGACGGTGCCGTCGGCATACGGGTCGCCGGCCGTGACGTAGGGAATGAGTGCCTTGCGGCCGCTGGCGCGCAGGGCCTCGAAGGTGGCGGCGATGCGGCTCACAGGACACCGCCCTTCACGCTCTGGCCGCGGCACGACGGCCGGCAGAAGAACTCGGCGCCAGACAGATCGGCCACCGTGCCGATGTCCTTGTCGCCGCGGCCGGACAGATTCACGAGCAGGTGCTGGTCCTTGCGCATCGTCGGCGCGAGCTTCATCGCGTAGGCCACCGCGTGGCTGGATTCGAGCGCCGGGATGATGCCCTCGGTGCGGCACAGTCGATGGAACGCGGAGAGCGCCTCGTCGTCGGTGATGCCGACATATTCGGCACGGCCGATGTCCTTGAGGTACGCATGCTCCGGGCCCACGCCGGGGTAGTCGAGGCCGGCCGAGATCGAATGCGTCTCGGTGATCTGGCCGTTGGCGTCCTGCAGCAGATAGGTCCGGTTGCCGTGCAACACGCCGGGCGTGCCGGCTGAGAGCGAAGCGGCGTGCTTGCCGCTGGCCAGCCCCTGCCCCGCCGCTTCCACGCCGATCAGGCGTGTGCCGTCGTGCGGGATGTACGGGTAGAAGATGCCCATCGCGTTGCTGCCACCGCCGACGCAAGCGATCACCGCATCAGGCTGGCGGCCGATCATCTCGGGCATCTGCACCAGGCACTCGTCGCCGATCACGCGCTGGAAGTCGCGCACCATCATCGGGTAGGGATGCGGACCGGCCACCGTGCCGATGATGTAGAAGGTGTTCTCGACGTTGGTCACCCAGTCGCGCAGCGCTTCGTTGAGCGCATCCTTCAGCGTCTTGCTGCCGGACTCGACCGGCACGACCTTCGCGCCGAGCAGGTGCATGCGGTAGACGTTGGGCGACTGGCGCTTCACGTCCTCGCTGCCCATGTAGACCACGCACTCCATGCCGTAGCGGGCACAGATGGTGGCCGTGGCCACGCCGTGCTGGCCGGCGCCGGTCTCGGCGATCACCCGCGGCTTGCCCATCCGCCGCGCGAGCATCGCCCGGCCGATGGTGTTGTTCACCTTGTGGGCGCCGGTGTGGTTCAGGTCCTCGCGCTTGAGGTAGATCTGCGCACCACCGAGTTCGCGGCTCAGGCGCTCGGCGTGGTAGACCGGGCTCGGCCGGCCGACGAAGTGCGCCAGTTCCGAGCGGAACTCGGCCATGAAGGCCGGGTCGGCGCGTGCCTCGTCGTAGGCGCGCTTGAGTTCATCGAGCGCATGGATCAGCGTCTCGGCGACGAAGGTGCCGCCATAGACGCCGAAGTGCCCGCGCTCGTCGGGCTGCTGGTAATTCAACATGGTGCTGGAAAGTATTCAGGTCTCGGAGTCGGCGATGCGGGCATCGGCTTCGCGCACCGCCTCGCAGAACCGGCGCATCAGGTCGGCATCCTTGATGCCCTTCGCTGCTTCCACGCCGGAGCTCACGTCAACGGCCCAGGGCCGCACCTGAAGAATGCCTTCGATCACATTTCCGGCATGCAACCCACCAGACAAAACGACCGGACGGGGCACGTTGGCGGGAATGAGTGACCAATCGAAGACCTTTCCGCCGCCGCCGTACCCCTCGACGTGGGCGTCGAGCAGGATGGCCTGGGCGCTGGAGAACTGCCGGGCAAAGTCTACCAAATCGAAGCCACGCGCCATCCGGCCCGCACGGAGGTAGGGTCGGCGGGCACGCTCGCAGTCGGCCGCGGTTTCGTCGCCGTGGAACTGCAGCAGCGCGGTCGGCAACGCGGCCGTCGCATCAGCCACCTCGGCATCGCTGGCGTTGACCAGCAGCGCCACCGGCATGACGAAGGGCGGCAGTCGCCGGGCGAGTTCCGCGGCCCGCGCGATGCTGACGTGTCGCGCGCTCTTCGGGTAGAGCACGAAACCGATCGCGTCGGCGCCCGCCTCGACGGCGGCGTCGACATCGGCCTCGCGGGTGATGCCACAGATCTTGATGCGGGTGCGCTGGTTCATCGGGGCAGCCAGTCCATGGCCGCCGTGGTCTCCGGCAGCGCCAGCGCCGGATCGTAGTACGGGCCGCTGAAGTACAGGCCGTCAGCAGGGAAAGTCGGCGCGGCCAGGGCTGCGATCGCGCGCCGCCAACACGCCGGCCAGCCAGTCGGCATCGCGCGTGCCAGCGCCGACGGCGACGAGACAGCCCAGGATGTTGCGCACCATGTGGTGAAGGAAGGCGCTGGCCTCGAACTCGAAGCGCCAGTAGGCGCCCGATCGCTGCAGGTGAATGCGGCGCAACGTCTTCACCGGCGAGGCAGCCCGGCACTCGGCCGAGCGGAAGGAAGAGAAGTCGTGCTCGCCGATGAGCAACTGCGCGGCGCGGCGCATCGCCTCGCCGTCGAGCGGCCGGAAACTCCAGCCCACCAGGCCCGCCTCCACCGCAGGCCGCACGGGCGACTCACGCATCACGTAGACGTAGCGGCGGCCAAGCGCGCTGTTACGTGCGTGAAAGCCGTCGTCGACCACGCGGCACCACTGCACGGCAATGTCGTCCGGCAGGAAGCGGTTCGTGCCGCGCACCCAGGAGAACGGCTCGCGTGCGGCCGAGGTGTCCAGGTGGACCACTTGGTTGAGCGCGTGCACGCCCGCATCGGTGCGACCGGCGCACATCACGCGCGCCGGTGCGTCGAGGAAGCTGGCCAGCGCTTCTTCCAGCCGATCCTGGACGGTGTTGCCGCCGGGGCTGGCTCTGCCAGCCCTGGTAGGCGGTGCCGCGGTAGCTGACGCCGAGGGCAACCCTCATGGTCGGCTCCGCAGTGCGTCGCGGGCGCCGCAGCGCCCGTGCATCAGCCGAGCTGCTCGAGCATGCCCTGCGCCTTCGACTTCAGCGAGCCGGAGGCCTTGGACACCACTTCCTGCAGCAGGTCGCGGGCACCTTCCATGTCGCCGATCTGGCGGAACTCCTCGGCCAGCTCCAGCTTGCGCGACAGCGGATCGGCCGCATCGTCCTCGTCGAAGCCCGACAGGCCCGAGTCGCCGAAACCGGACGGCTGAGTGATGGGGCCGGCGGCAGGGGCCGCAGCACCCGGCGCATCACCGCCGGGCAGGTCGAGATCCAGCGAGATGCCCGCCAGATCGAATTCCACCGAAGGCGCTGGGGCCGGCGCCGCGGGCGGCGGTGACAGGTCGGGCAGCGTGAGGTCGGCCGCGCTGAAGTCCAGCGTCGCATCGTTCTGCGGCGCTGCGGCCACCGGCTGGGTGCTCTGCAGCGGGGCCGGCGTGACCGGGCTCGTCGGCGCGTCAGCGCCGATGTCGAGGTCGAGGTCGACTCCAGCGTCCGGAGCCGGACGCGTATCGAGCGCCGAGGCGCCGTACTGCGACGGCGACGGCAGCACCGATTGCGGCATCGTGCTGGCGCCCAGCGGCTCGACGAGCTGGCCGGAGCCGAACTGCCACCGGCCGGCGCGCCGCCCGGCTGGTACAGCGGATTCTCGGGGTCGATCTGCAGACCGAGCTCTTGCGCCTTGGCCCAGTCTTCGCCCTGCCCTTGCGTCAGCGCGTAGAGCTGGGTGGCCAGCAATTCGAAGCCCTTGGTGTCGCGGCGCTTGGCGTACACCTCCAGCAGCTTCGTGCGGATCGCCATGCGGTCGGGGTTGCCGCGCATGGCTTCCTTGAGGATCTCCTCGGCCTGCAGGTCGCGGCCATAGGCGAGGTAGACGTCGGCTTCGGCGACTGGGTCGACGTCACCGATCGCATCGAGCTGGCTCAGCGAGTAGCTCATCGACGACGAGTTGCCGCCGGCATCGCGCGTGTCGATGCGCTGACCACCGCTGGCGCCGAAGAACGAATCGGGCTGCAGGCGGCTTTCGAGGAACGAGGTCTCGCCGCTGTCCTTCTTGCTGCGACGGGTGAAGCGATACACGCCGAAGGCCGCCAGCAGCGCGATCAGCAGGCCGCCGCCGACCACCGCCATCGGGTTGTCGTCCATCAGCGAACTGATGAAACCGGGCTCTTCGGCCGGCACGGCCGCCGGAGCGGGCTTCGGCGCAGCCGGCTTCGGCGGGGCAGCCACCGAGGCCGCGGGCGCCGCAGCCACGACCGGCTCGGAGGCCGGCGCGGAAGCCGCAGGCGCCGCGACCAGCGTCGGCAGGGAGGCGGGCGCCGCGGCGGAGGCGGCGGCCACAGGCGCGGGGCGGGCACAGTTGCCGCGGGCGGCTGCGTCGGCGCCGGAGCGGGAGCCGGCGCGGCAGCGACGGGTGCGGGTGCGGGTGCGGGTGCGGGTGCGGGTGCCGGGGCAGCGGCCGGAACCGGCGGCTTGGCGGGCACGGCAACGGTGGCAGGCGCCGACGCAGGAGCCGGCGCAGCAGCAGGTGCGCCGGTGGCCGGCTTGGCCTTGGCGGCCTCGTCGCCCAGCTTCTTCAGCTCGGCGACGTTTTCGAGAGTTCCGCGACGCGGGTGGCCGTATCCTTCTTCTCGGCCGACTTGGCGATCTGTTCTTCGGCGGAGGCCTTGGCGGCAGCGCCCTTGCTCAGCGTGAGCTTGTCGGGCGTCGTGGCCGCGGCCTGCTTGCGGTCCTGCACTTCGGTCTGCACCGTGCCGGAGGCCTGGCGCGCCGGGCCGCTGTCGCGTGCGGCGGGCACGGCGCCCGCGAGGCGCTGGCGGTAAGCACCGAAGTCGGCGCTCTGCGCCTGGATGAGCTGGCGCGCCTCCGACGGCGTGACCGCCTTCGCATCCTCGGCGCTCGGCACGGCGAGCACGACACCGGACTTGAGCCGGTTCATGTTGCTGCCGAGGAAGGCGTCGGGGTTGGCCTTGTAGAGCGAAACCAGCATCTGGTCGAGCGACACGCCCGGGCGCTGCGTCTTGCCGGCGATGCGCGACAGCGTGTCCCCCGGCGCAACCTTGTACTCGTCGGCACCGACGGGCGCCGCGGCGGTGGCCGGCGCTGCAGGGGCGGCCGGCGCGGTGGCCGCCGGAACCGGCGCGGCAGCCGGACGGCTCGCGCGGGGTGCCGGGGCAGCGGCGGGAGGCGCGGTGGCGATCACGGGAGCCGCCGCCGGCGCGCTCGGCACCGGGGCGGGCGCGCGCGCGATGGTCGGCGGGTCGAACAGCATCGTGTACTCGCGCACGAGCCGGCCGCTGGCCCAGGTGATCTCGAGGATCACGTCGACGAAGGGCTCCTGCACCGCGCGATCGCTGGTCACGCGCAGGTAGGGCCGGCCGTCGGCGCGCCGCTGCAGTTCCACGTTGGTGGCCGGCAGCACGGCGTTGTACTCGACGCCGGCGGCGCGGTAGGCCTCGGGGGCCGCAACGCGCACACGCAGCGTGCCGGCCTCTTCAGGCGTCAGGCTGGTGACGTCGATTTCGGCTCGCAGTGCCTCGCCCAGGGCCGACTGCACGGAGAGCCTGCCCAGACCCAGCGCGTACGCATTCGATGCGGCGAGCCACAGGGCTGCGGCAGCCACACCGGTCAGGGCCCAGCGCCCCGAAAAGGTCGAGTTTGATTTCAAGGCGTCTCCCAATAGGACCAGCGGGGCGTCAGAACCGCCAACGGCTGTTCAGTCGGTTATCGGCACGGGACATCCGCACCTTACGCGAAAAGATGGAAATCACAATAACATCAAGCAGATACGAAGACAAGCTCATGCATTGGCTGATATTCGTACTGCCCCCTTCGCGCATCGCCTTGGCGTGACATTTGTTGCAGCGCGCCAACGGCAAGCCGCCGGCGCGCGCATTCATCAGGCCTCGACCAGGATGCGCAGCATGCGGCGCAGCGGCTCGGCCGCGCCCCACAGCAGCTGATCGCCGATCGTGAAGGCGCCGAGGTACTGCGGGCCCATTGCCAGCTGGCGGATGCGGCCGACGGGGATCGTCAGCGTGCCCGTCACCGCCACCGGCGTCAGGTCCTTCATCGTGGCTTCGCGCGTGTTCGGCACCACCTTCACCCAGGCGTTGTCGGCGGCGATCATCGCCTCGACGTCGGCCACCGGCACTTCCTTCTTCAGCTTGAACATCAGCGCGGCTGTGGCAACGCATCGCGCCGATGCGCACGCAGAAGCCATCGACCGGTACCGCCGCACTGCCGAAGCCCTCGCCCTGGCCGAGGATCTTGTTGGTCTCGGCGCCGCCCTTCCATTCCTCGCGGCTGACGCCGTTGCCGAGATCCTTGTCGATCCAGGGGATCAGCGAACCGCCCAGCGGCACGCCGAAGTTGGCCGTCTCGGCCTCGGTGAGCGCGCGCTGCTTGCCGACGATCTTGCGGTCGATCTCGAGGATGGCGCTCTTCGGGTCGTCGAGCAGCGACTTCACCTCGGCGTTGAGCGTGCCGAACTGCGTCAGCAGTTCGCGCATGTGCTGCGCCCCGCCGCCCGAAGCGGCTGGTAGGTCATCGTGCTCATCCACTCGACCAGCCCGGCCTTGTACAGCGCGCTCACGCCCATCAGCATGCAGCTCACGGTGCAGTTGCCGCCGATCCAGTTGCGGCCGCCGTGGGCCAGCGCGTTCTTGATCACCGGCATGTTGACCGGGTCGAGGATGATGACCGCGTCGTCCTTCATGCGCAGCGTCGACGCGGCGTCGATCCAGTGGCCCTTCCAGCCCGCGGCGCGCGCGCAGCTGGGGAAGACCTCGGTCGTGTAGTCGCCGCCCTGGGCGGTGATGATGATCTCGCAGCGCTTCAGGGCCTCGATGTCGTAGGCGTCCTTCAGCGTCTTCTCGTTCTTCGCCATCGCCGGGGCGGCGCCGCCGGCGTTGCTGGTGCTGAAGAACACCGGCTCGATGTGGTCGAAGTCGCCCTCGGCCTGCATGCGGTCCATCAGCACGGAGCCGACCATGCCGCGCCAGCCAACCAATCCCGTGAGTCTCATCGTCGTCGCCCTATGAAGTGAAGTGAGGTGGAAACCTTCGTGCCCCCGGGTCGCTTCGCCGGGGGATGGGCGAGACGAACCGGAGCTGAACTAGCCCTTGGTAATGGTTTTGGTGGTCTTGCCGGAAAGCGCGGCAACGACGGCGTCGCCCATGGCGCGCGTGCCCACCTTGGTGGTGCCTTCCGACCAGATGTCTGCGGTGCGCAGCCCCGACGCGAGCACGTGCTGAACGGCCGACTCGATCCGGTCGGCCGCCTCGGGCTGGTTCAGGGAGAAGCGGAGCATCATGGCCACGGACAGGATTGTAGCCAGCGGGTTTGCGAGATCCTTACCGGCGATGTCGGGCGCGCTGCCGTGGCTCGGCTCGTACAAGCCGCGGCCGGCTTCGTTCAGCGAGGCCGATGGCAGCATGCCGATCGAACCCGTGAGCATCGCAGCCTCGTCCGACAGGATGTCGCCGAACATGTTGCCGGTGACCAGCACGTCGAACTTCTTCGGCGCCTTGACCAGCTGCATCGCCGCGTTGTCGACGTACATGTGCTCGAGCTCGACGTCCGGGTACTGGGCGTGCACCTCGGTGACCACGTCCTTCCAGAACTGGAAGGTCTCCAGCACGTTGGCCTTGTCGACGCTGGTGACCTTCCTGTTGCGCTTGCGCGCGGCCTGGAAGGCGACGTGCGCGATGCGCTCGATCTCCGGGCGCGAGTAGCGCATGGTGTCGAAGGCCTCGGGCGCGCCCTTGAAGGCACCATCGGGCGCTTCGCGGCGGCCGCGCGGCTGGCCGAAATAGATGTCGCCGGTCAGCTCGCGGATGATCAGGATGTCCAGCCCCGCCACCAGTTCGGGCTTCAGGCTCGAGGCATGCGTGAGCTGCTCGTAGCAGATCGCCGGGCGGAAGTTGGCAAACAGGCCGAGGTTCTTGCGCAGGCCGAGGATGGCCTGCTCCGGGCGCAGCGCGCGCTCGAGCTTGTCGTACTTCCAGTCGCCCACCGCGCCGAACAGCACCGCGTCGGCATCCTTCGCCAGCTTCAGCGTGGCCTCCGGCAGCGGGTGGCCGTGTGCCTCGTAGGCCGCACCGCCCACGGCGGCCGTTTCGGTCTCGAACTTCAGGTCGAGGCACTGCATCGCGCGCTGGGCCTGCGCGACGATCTCGGTGCCGATGCCGTCGCCCGGCAGGATGGCGATCTTCAAGCGGATTCCTCGGGAGTCAGAGAGTGTGGGCGAGCCAGGGCTTCTTCAGCAGCCGCTCGGCCTCGTAGGCGCGGATCTTGTCGGCGTGGCGCAGCGTCAGGCCGATGTCGTCGAAGCCGCCGAGCAGGCAGTACTTGCGAAACGGCGTGATCTCGAACGGCAGCTCCGCGCCGTCGGGCTTGACCACCACCTGCCGCTGGAGATCGACGGTGAGCTGGTAGCCGGGAAAGGCCGCCACCTCGTCGAACAGCTGGCTGACCTGCATCTCGCTCAGCACGATCGGCAGCAGGCCGTTCTTGTAGCAATTGCTGAAGAAGATGTCGGCGAAGCTCGGTGCGATCACCGCGCGGAAGCCGTACTGGTCCAGCGCCCACGGCGCGTGCTCGCGCGAGGAGCCGCAGCCGAAGTTCTTGCGCGACAGCAGGATCGACGCGCCCTGGTAGCGCGGCTGGTTCAGCACGAAGTCCGGGTTGGGCTTGCGCTGCGCCGCGTCCTGCCCCGGCTCGCCGCGGTCGAGGTAGCGCCACTCGTCGAACAGGTTCGGGCCGAAGCCGGTGCGCGCGATCGACTTGAGGAACTGCTTCGGGATGATTGCGTCGGTGTCGACGTTCTCGCGGTCGAGCGGGGCGACCACGCCCTTGTGAACGGTGAAGGCCTGCATGGATTACTTCTTCTTCGCGGCTTCTTCGATCTTCTCGCCGCCCTTCTGGATGTCCTTGCCCATGCCTTCGATGGTGTTGCAGCCGGCCAGCAGATAGAGCGAGGCAAGGAAGGCGAACAGGATGCGCTTCATGGAACGGTCTCCCTTGTGGGGCGCTTCAGGCGATGCGCCGGACGTCGACGAAATGGCCTTCGATCGCGGCCGCCGCGGCCATCGCCGGGCTGACCAGTGCGTGCGGCCGCCGGCACCCTGGCGGCCTTCGAAGTTGCGGTTGGAGGTGGAGGCGCAGCGCTCGCCCGGCTCCAGCCGATCGGCATTCATCGCCGGGCACATCGAGCAGCCGGGCTCGCGCCACTGGAAGCCGGCGGCCTTGAAGACCTCGTGCAGGCCCTCGCGCTCGGCCTGCGCCTTCACGAGGCCCGAGCCCGGCACCACCATCGCCAGCTTGACGTTCGAGGCCACGCGGCCGCCGAGCTTGCGCACCACGGCCGCGGCTTCGCGCAGGTCTTCGATGCGCGAGTTGGTGCAGGAACCGATGAAAACCTTGTCGACGCGGATGTCGGCTACGGCCGTGTTCGGCTCCAGCGCCATGTACTGCAGCGCCCGCTCCATCGCGCCGCGCTTGCCGGCATCCTTCTCGCGCTCGGGATCCGGCACCCGGTCCTCGATCGACAGCACCATCTCCGGCGAGGTGCCCCAGGTGACCTGCGGGCGGATCTGCGCGGCGTCGAGTTCGACCACGGCGTCCCACGTCGCGTCGTCGTCCGAGCGCAGCGTGCGCCAGTAGGCGACGGCCTGCTCCCACTCGACGCCGGCCGGCGCGAACGGGCGGCCCTTCACGTAGGCGATCGTCGTGTCGTCCACCGCCACCAGGCCCGCGCGTGCGCCGGCCTCGATGGCCATGTTGCACACCGTCATGCGGCCTTCCATCGAAAGCGCGCGGATCGCCGAGCCGCCGAACTCGATCGTGTAGCCGGTGCCGCCGGCGGTGCCGATGCGGCCGATGATCGCCAGCACGATGTCCTTGGCCGAGCAGCCACGCGCGAGCGTGCCCTCGACCTTGACCAGCATGTTCTTCGCCTTCTTGGCCAGCAGCGTCTGCGTGGCCAGCACATGCTCGACCTCGCTGGTGCCGATGCCATGCGCCAGCGCCCCGAAGGCGCCGTGCGTGGACGTGTGCGAATCGCCGCAGACCACCGTCATGCCCGGCAGCGTGGCGCCCTGCTCCGGCCCGACCACGTGCACGATGCCCTGGCGCTTGTCGAGGAAGGGGAAGAAGGCTGCCGCGCCGAAGGCCTTGATGTTGGCGTCGAGCGTGACGATCTGCTGCTTCGACGTCGGGTCGGTGATGCCGTCGTAGCCGAGTTCCCAGCCGGTGGTCGGCGTGTTGTGGTCGGCGGTGGCCACGATGGAGCTGACGCGCCACGGCTTGCGGCCGGCGTGCGCAGCCCCTCGAAGGCCTGCGGGCTGGTCACCTCGTGCACGGTGCCGGTCGATGTACAGCAGCGAGGTGCCGTCTTCCTCGGTGTGGACGACGTGCTCGTCCCAGATCTTGTCGTACAGGGTGCGGGGCATGGGCTCTCGCGGCAGGTTCAGCGGGGAACCGGCAATTTTAGGCGCTTGGCAAACAAAAAGCCCCGGCACTCGCGTGCAGGGGCCTTCGGGCGGAGCTGTCCGTGGATCAGCCGCGCTGCGACATCGGCTTGACGTCGCGGCGCACCGAGCCGTGGTAGAGCTGACGCGGACGGCCGATCTTGTACTCGGGGTCGCCGATCATCTCGTTGAGCTGGGCGATCCAGCCGACCGTGCGGGCCAGCGCGAAGATCGCGGTGAACAGGCTCACCGGGATGCCGATCGCGCGCTGCACGATGCCCGAGTAGAAGTCGACGTTCGGGTACAGCTTGCGCGAGACGAAGTAGTCGTCTTCCAGCGCGATCTTCTCCAGCTCCATCGCGAGCTTGAGGATCGGGTCGTTGTTCTTGCCCAGCGCGCCGAGCACCTCGTGGCAGGTTTCGCGCATCAGCTTGGCGCGGGGGTCGTAGTTCTTGTAGACCCGGTGGCCGAAACCCATCAGCTTGATGCCGGAGTTCTTGTCCTTCACCTGCTTGATGAACTCGCCGATCTTCTCGACGCCGCCCATCTTCTGCACGTCCTCGAGCATGTTCAGCGCCGCCTCGTTGGCGCCGCCGTGCGCCGGGCCCCACAGGCAGGCCACACCCGCGGCGATGGCCGCGAACGGGTTCGTGCCCGACGAGCCGCACAGTCGCACCGTCGAGGTGGAGGCGTTCTGCTCGTGGTCGGCGTGCAGGATGAAGATGCGGTCGATCGCGCGCACCAGCACGTCGTTCGGCTCGTACTCCTCGCAGGGCGTGGCGAACATCATGCGCATGAAGTTCGCGCTGTAGGACAGCGAGTTCTTCGGGTAGATGTAGGGCTGGCCAATGCCGTACTTGTAGGCCATCGACACCAGCGTCGGCATCTTGGCGATCAGGCGGATCGCCGCGACTTCGCGGTGCTGCGGGTTATTGATGTCGGTGCTGTCGTGATAGAAGGCCGACAGCGCGCCGACCCGAGCCCGTCATCACCGCCATCGGGTGCGCATCGCGGCGGAAGCCGCGCAGGAAGAACTGCATCTGCTCGTTGACCATCGTGTGGCTGGTCACGAGCTTGGTGAAGTCGGCCTTCTGCGTGGCGTTGGGCAGTTCGCCCTTGAGCAGCAGGTAGCAGGTCTCGAGGAAGTCGCAGTTCGTCGCGAGCTGCTCGATCGGGTAGCCGCGGTACAGCAGTTCGCCCTTGTCGCCGTCGATGTAGGTGATGGTCGACTGGCACGACGCCGTCGACAGGAAGCCGGGGTCGTAGGTGAACTTGCCGGTCTGGGCGTAGAGCTTGCGGATGTCGATCACGTCGGGCCCGATCGAGCCCTTGTAGATCGGCAGGTCCATGCTCGGGCTGCCGTCCGAGAATGACAGAGTGGCTTTGACGTCAGACGGAGTCATGGTCGGTTCCTTAATGGCGTAGCGGGGTTGAGGCCGGGCTTGTCTCCACCGGGCGGGCTCTTGTCGGCCCTGGGTCGTCTTCTCGTTGTTGTTCAGTGGCAATCGGAGTGCGCATCAGGCCCAGCACCTCGATCACATCGTCGCGCGCCAGCTCGCCTTCCGGCTCCTTGCGGCGCAGCAGCAGGTCGAGCAGGTCGTTGTCAGGCAGATCCATCAGCGCGAGCATGCCCTCGGCCTGGCGCTCGGTGATGCGGCCGGCGCTGGCTTCGAAGAAGCGCTCGACGAACAGGTCGTTCTCCAGCAGGCCGCGCCGGCAGCGCCAGCGCAGCTTGGACAGGGCCCGTTCATCGATCAGCGCAGACATGGCGTCGTGATGGTCAGACCGCGCGGCGGACCATCAGCTCCTTGATCTTGCCGATCGCCTTCGTCGGGTTCAGGCCCTTGGGGCAGACGTCGACGCAGTTCATGATCGTGTGGCAGCGGAACAGGCGGTACGGATCCTCGAGGTTGTCGAGGCGCTCGCCGGTCGCCCTGGTCACGGCTGTCGGCGATGAAGCGGTAGGCCTGCAGCAGACCGGCCGGGCCGACGAACTTGTCCGGGTTCCACCAGAAGCTCGGGCAGCTGGTGCTGCAGCTCGCGCACAGGATGCACTCGTACAGGCCGTTGAGCTCGTCGCGCTCTTCGGGGCTCTGCAGGCGCTCCTTGTCGGGCGGCGGCTCGTCGTTGACGAGATACGGCTTGATCGAGTGGTACTGCTTGAAGAACTGCGTCATGTCCACGATCAGATCGCGGATCACCGGCAGGCCGGGCAGCGGCTTGAGCACCACCACGTCGGGCAGCGTGCGCATGTTGGTCAGGCACGCCAGGCCGTTCTTGCCGTTGATGTTCATCGCGTCCGAGCCGCACACGCCTTCGCGGCAGCTGCGGCGGAAGCTCAGCGTCGGGTCGACGGCCTTGAGCTTCATCAGCGCGTCGAGCAGCATGCGCTCGGAGCCGTCGAGCTCCACCTCGAGCGTCTGCATGCGCGGCTTGGCGTCGGTGTCGGGGTCGTAGCGGTAGATCTGGAAAGTGCGCTTGGCCATGTCGGGTTCTCTCGGGCTCAGAAGGTGCGGACCTTCGGAGGAATGGATTCCGCCGTCAGCGGCTTGAGGTTCACCGGCTTGTAGTCGAGGCGGTTGCCTTCGCTGTACCACAGCGTGTGCTTCATCCACTCGGCGTCGTTGCGGCCGTTCGGATGCTCGGGCGTGTCGCCGTAGTCGTTGACGGTGTGGGCGCCGCGGCTTTCCTTGCGGGCGGCGGCCGAGATCATCGTCGCCAGCGCCGACTCCATCAGGTTCTCGACTTCCAGCGCCTCGATGCGCGCGGTGTTGAACACCTTCGACTTGTCGGCCGGTGGATGTGCTTTGGCGCGCTCGGCGATTTCCTTCACCTTGACCACGCCCTCGTCCATCGAGGCCTGGGTGCGGAACACGCCGGCGTGCTGCTGCATGGCGCGGCGCAGGTCGTTGGCGACGTCCTGGGCGTACTCGCCGCTGCTGCTCTTCTCGTACTTGGCCAGTCGGGCCAGCGTGCGATCGGCGGCATCGGCCGGCAGCGGCTTGTGGCTGCGGGTCTTCAGCGCGCTGCCGACGATGTGGTTGCCGGCCGCGCGGCCGAACACCAGCAGGTCGAGCAGCGAGTTGGTGCCCAGGCGGTTGGCGCCGTGCACGCTGACGCAGGAGCACTCGCCCACCGCATACAGGCCGTTCACCACCGCGTTGTGCACGCCGTTCTTCGGCACCACCACACGGCCGTGGATGTTGGTCGGAATGCCACCCATCTGGTAGTGGATGGTCGGCACCACCGGGATCGGCTCCTTGGTGATGTCGACGTTGGCGAAGTTGTGGCCGATCTCGAACACGCTGGGCAGGCGCTTCATGATCGTCTCGGCGCCCAGGTGCGTCATGTCGAGGACGACGTAGTCCTTGTTGGGACCGCAGCCGCGCCCTTCCTTGATCTCCTGGTCCATGCAGCGCGAGACGAAGTCGCGCGGCGCCAGTCCTTCAGCGTCGGCGCATAGCGCTCCATGAAGCGCTCGCCGTTGCTGTTGCGCAGGATCGCGCCTTCGCCGCGGCAGCCTTCGGTCAGCAGCACGCCCGCGCCGGCCACGCCGGTCGGGTGGAACTGCCAGAACTCCATGTCTTCCAGCGGGATGCCTGCGCGCGCCGCCATGCCGAGGCCGTCACCGGTGTTGATGAAGGCGTTGGTGCTGGCCGCGAAGATGCGGCCCGCGCCGCCGGTGGCCAGCAGCACGGTCTTCGCCTCGAAGATGTGCAGTTCGCCGGTCTCCATCTCGAGCGCGGTCACGCCGACCACGTCGCCCTCGGCGTCGCGGATCAGGTCCAGGGCCATCCACTCGACGAAGAAGTTGGTGCGCGACTTCACGTTCTGCTGGTACAGCGTGTGCAGCATCGCGTGGCCGGTGCGGTCGGCCGCGGCGCAGGCGCGCTGCACCGGCTTCTCGCCGTAGTTGGCGGTGTGGCCGCCGAACGGGCGCTGGTAGATCGTGCCGTCGGGGTTGCGGTCGAACGGCATGCCAAAGTGCTCGAGCTCGTAGACGACCTTCGGCGCCTCGCGGCACATGAACTCGATCGCGTCCTGGTCGCCGAGCCAGTCGGAACCCTTGACGGTGTCGAAGAAGTGGTAGTGCCAGTTGTCCTCGCTCATGTTGCCGAGGCTGGCGCCGATGCCGCCTTGCGCCGCGACGGTGTGCGAGCGCGTCGGGAACACCTTCGAGAGCACGGCCACGTTCAGGCCGGCACGGGCCAGCTGCAGCGAGGCCCGCATGCCGGAGCCGCCGGCCCCGACGATGACGACGTCGAACTTGCGCTTCGAGACGTTGTTGGAAGTCATGGAATCACAGTCTCCAGAGAACCTGGATGGCCCAGCCGGCGCAGCCGGTCAGCCACACGATGGTGAACACCTGCAGCACGAGGCGCACGGCCACCGGCTTCACGTAGTCCATCCAGACATCGCGCATGCCCACCCAGACGTGGTACAGCAGCGAGACGATCACGACGAAGGTCAGCACCTTCATCCACTGGCGGCTGAAGATGCCCGCCCACTTGTCGTAGCCCATCTCGCCGGGCAGCAGGATCTGCACGATCAGCGCGAGCGTGAACAGCGCCATCAGCGCCGCGGTGATGCGCTGCGCGAGCCAGTCGCGCAGGCCGTAGTGCGCGCCGACGACGGTGCGCTTCGATCCGAAGTTCTGTGCCATGGGAGAGGTCTCAGAAGAACAGCTTGAAGCCCAGCGCGAGCGTGAGCAGCACGCTGATCGCGAGCGTGGCGATGGCCGAGGTGTGGCCGAACTGCTTCGTCACCGCGTGGGTCGCGTCCATCCAAAGATGGCGGATGCCGGCG
The DNA here is from genome assembly GCA_007994965.1 of Piscinibacter aquaticus. GTDB lineage: Bacteria > Pseudomonadota > Gammaproteobacteria > Burkholderiales > Burkholderiaceae_C > Piscinibacter > Piscinibacter aquaticus. The sequence goes on from VOPW01000001.1 coordinate 2,597,623, forward strand.
ATGAGGTGATGCAGATAGGCCCAGATCAGCGCCAGCACCACGAGCTTGAGGAACCAGCCGGGAATGAAGCCGACGCCGGCCGCGAAGGCCGACTTGAAGACGTCGTAGGAGACCTCCGACGTCACGCTCGCATCGAACATCCAGATGATGAACGGCATCAGCAGGAACATCAGCACGCCGCTGACGCGATGCAGGATCGACACGATGCCCGCCGGAGGGAGGCGGTACGCGACGATCTGGGACACATGGATGTTGCGGAACTGAGGCCGCTGCTTGAGGGTGTCTGCCATGCCCAACCTGTTCAGTGTGAGATGTAATCGACGCGAAACCAAACGATTCTATTGCACTGCAGCAGTCTTTCGTGGTGCTTGCGCGCACGAGGGAAACTGCGTTTCAAACGATGGTCAACTGAGCTCGTTGCGATAGTGATGCGACGCGGTGTTGTAGAGGCCGCGCCGCAGCTCGACGGGCTTGTCGCCATAAGTGAGCGAGAGCCGTTCGACCGACAGCAGCGGCGTGCCCGGCGCCACCGCGAGCAGCTCGGCAGCCTGCCCTTCGGCGGCAACCGCGCGGATCCTTTCCTCGGCGCGGATCATGCGCACGCCGAACTCCGATTCGAACAGGCCGTACATCGGCCCGCGGTAACCCGACAGGCGCTCGGCGGTGAGGCCCTTGAACGGCGCGGCCGGCAGCCAGATCTCGTCGAACACCACCGGCACGCCGCGCAGCGACAGCACGCGCTTGATCTGGATCGCGGCATCGCCCGAGCGCAGGCCGAGCGCACGCGCGACGTCGGCCGGCGCGCGCAGGCGGCGGCAGTCGATGAACTGGCGCTGCGTGCCGCTGGCTGGCCGTCGTCGGCCTGCAGACGCAGGAAGCGGTACTGCGTGGTCTGCTCGGCGTGCGTGGCCACGAAGGTGCCCTTGCCCTGGCGGCGCACCAGCAGATTCTCTGTGGCGAGTTCGTCGATCGCCTTGCGCACCGTGCCCTGGCTGACCTTGAAGCGCACTGCCAGCTCGGTCTCGCTCGGAATCGCCTCGCCCGGCCGCCGGTGCCGGCCTGCAGCTCGCGCACCATCAGCGCCTTGATCTGCTGGTACAGCGGACTGAAGGCGGGGCTCGCGGGTTCGGAGACGGCGGTGGACATGGCCCGATTGCAGCACAAGAGGCCCCCATCGTCCACGATCAGCTGACAGATGTCTTATAGAAGACATAAGACTCGGGATTCCCCTCGCTTTGGGACCCTTTCGAGCCTACACTTCGCGCCTGAAACCCTCCAAAACGCCCCTCTCCCCTTCATTTCCGGAGCCTTCCATGAGCAAGAAACCCGTTCGAGTCGCCGTCACCGGCGCTGCCGGCCAGATCGGCTACGCGCTGCTGTTCCGCATCGCCTCCGGCGAGATGCTGGGCAAGGACCAGCCCGTGATCCTGCAGCTGCTGGAGATCCCCGACGAGAAGGCCCAGAAGGCGCTGAAGGGCGTGATGATGGAGCTTGAGGACTGCGCCTTCCCGCTGCTGGCGGGCATGGAAGCCCACGGCTCGCCCGAGACCGGCTTCAAGGACACCGACTACGCGCTGCTCGTCGGCGCCCGCCCCCGCGGCCCCGGCATGGAGCGCGCCGACCTGCTGGCCGCCAACGCGCAGATCTTCACCGCGCAGGGCAAGGCGCTGGACAAGGCCGCCAGCCGTGACGTCAAGGTGCTGGTGGTCGGCAACCCGGCCAACACCAACGCCTACATCGCGATGAAGAGCGCGCCCAGCCTGAAGCGCGAGAACTTCACCGCGATGCTGCGCCTGGACCACAACCGCGCGCTGAGCCAGATCGCCGCCAAGACCGGCAAGCCGGTGGCCTCGATCAAGAGCCTGTGCGTGTGGGGCAACCACTCGCCGACGATGTATGCCGACTACCGCTTCGCCACCATCGACGGCAAGAGCGTGAAGGACATGATCAACGACCAGGTCTGGAACAAGGACGTGTTCCTGCCCACCGTCGGCAAGCGCGGCGCCGCGATCATCGAGGCGCGCGGCCTGTCGTCGGCCGCCTCGGCCGCCAACGCCGCCATCGACCACATGCGCGACTGGGCGCTGGGCACGAAGGGCGAGTGGGTCACGATGGGCGTGCCCAGCAACGGCGAATACGGCATCCCGAAGGACGTGATGTTCGGCTTCCCGGTCACCACCGAAGGCGGCCAGTACAAGATCGTCGAGGGCCTGCCGATCGACGCCTTCAGCCAGGAGTGCATCAACAAGACCCTGGCGGAGCTGCAGGGCGAGCAGGACGGCGTCAAGCACCTGCTCTGATGTCTGCACCCCGGCCGCCGCTCGCGGCGGCCACCCTCCGCGAGGGGGCGGGCCTTGCTTGGGGCGGCCCGGCGCGGCGGCCCGCACCGCTTCGAATGACTGACATGACGCCCAGACAGGCTCTCTTCGACGCCGCCGACGTCGCCCCGGCCCTGCCGGTGTGCGACCACTACAGCGGCGTCGAGGCGCGCATGCGCAAGAGCCCGGCGCTGCAGGCCGAGCTCGGGCCGGTGTTCGACGTCACGCTCGATTGCGAGGACGGCGCACCGGTCGGCGGCGAGGCCGAGCACGCGCAGCTCTGCGCCGAGCTGGTCATGAGTGCCGACAACCGCTTCGGCCGCGTCGGCGCCCGCGTGCACCCGATCGACCACCCCAGCTTCGAGCACGACGTCGATACGCTGGTGCGCCGCGCCGGTTCGCGGCTGGCCTACCTGATGGTGCCCAAGCCGCGCGGCGTGGCCGACGTCAAGCGCGCCGTCGACGAGATCGACCACTTCATCCGCATCCACGGCCACGGCAGAGCGATCCCGGTGCACGTGCTGGTGGAAACGCACGGCGCGCTGGGCGAGGTAGCGGCGATCGCCGCGCTGCCGCGCGTCGAATCGATCTCCTTCGGACTGATGGATTTCGTCTCGGCGCACCGCGGCGCGATTCCCTTCAGCGCGATGGGCGCCGAGGGCCAGTTCAGCCACCCGCTGGTGCTGCGCGCCAAGCTGGAGATCGCGGCCGCCTGCCATGCGCACGGCAAGGTGCCGTCGCACTGCGTGGTCACCGAGTTCAAGGACCTGCGTGCGCTGTCGGCTGCGGCCACGCGCGCCAGCCGCGAGCTCGGGTACACGCGCATGTGGAGCATCCACCCCGACCAGTGCGCACCATCGTCGAGGCGTTTGCGCCGAGCGCCGCCGAAACCGACCGGCCATCGAGATCCTGCGCGCGGCACAGGACGCCCACTGGGCGCCGATCCGCCACCGCGACACGCTGCACGACCGCGCCAGCTACCGCTATTTCTGGCAGGTGCTGGAGCGCGCCCACCGCACCGGGCAGCCGCTGCCGGCCGAGGTGCGCCAGGCCTGGTTCGAATCGACGAACGCCTGAGCCGCGGGCAAACTGTGGCAAGCCGCACAGCCGGCGGGCGGTGCCGGTGTTCACATGTAAGCGCCGCCTCAGGCCGGCAGCAATTGGTTGCACGGCCGGGGCCGACGGCCCCATGCTCCGCCCCATCGTCCACCGACGCGCACCTGCGCGACACCGCCATGAACATGAAGAGCACCCTCGCCATCGCCGCCGCCCTCTGCCTGGGCGCCACCGTTGCCGCGGCCCAGACCGCCGCACCGGCCAAACCGGCGGCCAAGCCCGCCGCCCCCGCGAAGAAGGCTGCGCCGGCGCCCGCGCCGCTGCCCGCCGCCGACGCCGAGCAGCTCGCCGCCGCCGAGCGGGCCCACACCGGCGAGTACCAGTGCGAATTCAGCCAGTCGATCGACGTCTCGATGAACCCGAAGGCCAATGGCTACCTCGACGTCAAGCACAACAAGCAGGTCTGGACGATGAAGCCGGTGGTCTCGTCGACCGGTGCCGTGCGCCTGGAAGACGTCAAGGGCCAGACGCTGCTGCTGCAGATCGCCAACAAGTCGATGCTGATGGACACCAAGGCCGGCCGCCGCGTGGTCGATGGCTGCGTGCACGAGAAGCAGAAGGAGTCGGCCGCCGCCGTCGCGGCTGCCGCCGCCAAATAAGTCGAGCTTCTCTCCGCCCAAAGGCCCGCCGCGTGCGGGCCTTTTTGTTGCTTGCGCCCGCGGAAAGCCCGACGCTCGCGGGCGCCTGACAGAAGCCCGTCAGCCGCCGCTGCGATGCTTCCCTCAAGTCTTATATAAGACATAAAATATCGGGGTAACCCGAAGACGCGACGATCCAGTCCCCGCCAACGCACCGGAGCCCCCTCATGCTGCAAGCCTATCGCCAACACGCCGCCGAACGCGCCGCCCTCGGCATCCCGCCGCTGCCGCTGGACGCGAAGCAGACCGCCGAGCTGATCGAACTGATCAAGAACCCGCCGGCCGGCGAAGAGGCCTTCCTGCTGGATCTGCTCACCCACCGCGTGCCGCCGGGCGTCGACGATGCCGCCAAGGTCAAGGCCTCGTTCCTCGCCGCCGTGGCCCACGGCGATCTGAAGGTGGGCCGGTGTCCAAGGCGAAGGCCACCGAGCTGCTCGGCACCATGGTCGGCGGCTACAACGTGCACCCGCTGATCGAACTGCTCGACGACAAGGACGTGGCCGGCGTCGCCGCCGAGGGCCTGAAGAAGACGCTGCTGATGTTCGACTTCTTCAACGACGTCGCCGAGAAGGCCAAGGCCGGCAATGCCAAGGCCAAGGAAGTGATGCAGTCGTGGGCCGACGCCGAGTGGTTCACCTCGCGCCCCGAAGTGCCGAAGTCGATCACCGTCACCGTCTTCAAGGTGCCCGGCGAGACCAACACCGACGACCTGTCGCCCGCCCCCGATGCCTGGAGCCGCCCGGACATCCCGCTGCATTACCCGGCGATGCTGAAGAACACCCGCCCCGACGCGGCCTTCAAGCCCGAGGAAGACGGCAAGCGCGGCCCGATGCAGTTCATCGAGGACCTGAAGAAGAAGGGCCACGGTGGCCTACGTCGGCGACGTGGTCGGCACCGGCTCCTCGCGCAAGAGCGCCACCAACAGCGTGATCTGGGCCACTGGCCAGGACATCCCGTTCGTGCCGAACAAGCGCTTCGGCGGCGTCACCCTGGGCGGCAAGATCGCGCCGATCTTCTTCAACACCCAGGAAGACTCCGGCTCGCTGCCGATCGAGGTCGACGTGTCGAAACTCGAGATGGGCGACGTGATCGAGGTGCTGCCGTACGACGGCAAGATCACCAAGGGTGGTGCGACCGTCGCCGAGTTCAAGCTCAAGAGCGACGTGCTGCTCGACGAGGTGCGTGCCGGCGGCCGCATCAACCTGATCATCGGCCGTGCGCTCACCGGCAAGGCGCGCGAGTTCCTCGGCCTGGGCGCCTCCACGGTGTTCCGCCTGCCGGTGGCTCCTAAGGACAGCGGCAAGGGCTTCACGCTGGCGCAGAAGATGGTCGGCCGCGCCTGCGGCCTGCCGGAGGTGAACGGGCAACAGCGAGGCATCCGCCCGGGCACCTACTGCGAGCCGAAGATGACGACCGTGGGTTCCCAGGACACCACCGGCCCGATGACGCGCGACGAGCTGAAGGACTGGCCTGCCTCGGCTTCAGCGCCGATCTGGTGATGCAGTCGTTCTGCCACACCGCGGCCTATCCGAAGCCGGTCGACGTGAAGACGCACCGCGAGCTGCCGGCCTTCATCAGCAACCGCGGCGGCGTCGCGCTGCGCCCGGGCGACGGCGTGATCCACAGCTGGCTGAACCGCCTGCTGCTGCCCGACACCGTCGGCACCGGCGGCGACTCGCACACCCGCTTCCCGATCGGCATCTCCTTCCCGGCCGGCTCGGGCCTCGTGGCCTTCGGCGCCGCCACCGGCGTGATGCCGCTGGACATGCCCGAGAGCGTGCTGGTGCGCTTCAAGGGCCAGATGCAGCCGGGCGTGACGCTGCGCGACACGGTGCACGCGATCCCGCTGTACGCGATCAAGGCCGGCCTGCTGACGGTGGCCAAGGCCGGCAAGAAGAACATCTTCAGCGGCCGCATCCTCGAGATCGAGGGCCTGCCTCAGCTGAAGGTCGAGCAGGCCTTCGAGCTGAGCGATGCCAGCGCCGAGCGCTCGGCCGCAGGCTGCACGATCAAGCTCGACAAGGAGCCGATCATCGAGTACCTGAAGTCGAACATCGTTCTGATGAAGAACATGATCGCCGACGGCTACCAGGACAAGCGCACGCTCGAGCGGCGGATCAAGAACGTCGAGGCCTGGCTGGCCAACCCGCAACTGCTCGAGGCCGACAAGGATGCGGAATACGCCGCCGTCATCGAGATCGACCTGAACGAGCTGAAGGAGCCGGTGCTGTGCTGCCCGAACGATCCGGACGACGCCAAGCTGCTGTCCGACGTGGCCGGCACGAAGATCGACGAGGCCTTCATCGGCTCGTGCATGACCAACATCGGCCACTTCCGCGCCGCGGCGGCCAAGCTGCTCGGCGGCCAGCGTGACATTCCGGTGAAGCTGTGGGTCGCGCCGCCGACCAAGATGGACCAGAGCGAGCTGATCAAGGAAGGCCACTACGCCGCCTTCGGCACCGCCGGTGCGCGCACCGAGATGCCGGGCTGCAGCCTGTGCATGGGCAACCGGGCGCAGGTTCGCGAGGGTGCGACGGTGATCTCCACCAGCACGCGCAACTTCCCGAACCGCCTGGGCAAGAACACCAACGTTCCTCGCCTCGGCCGAGCTGTCGGCGATCGCCTCCAAGCTCGGCCGCATCCCGACCGTGGCCGAGTACCACGCCGAGATGGGCATCATCAACAAGGATGCCGCGAGCGTCTACCGCTACATGAACTTCGACCAGATCGAGGAGTACGCGGAGACGGCGAAGTCGGTGGCGGTCTGATCGCCGGCCACTCCCGGGCTCAGCGCTCGGGAGCGATCTGCTCGGCCCAGTCGTACAACGCGGCCAGGATGTCCTGGCCGTTGTCGTCTGCGGCCTCGCTCAGTGCATCGATGCGCTCGAAGAAGGCCTCGACCGTCATCGCCCCACCCTCGCCGCCATGCAGCCGCGCGGCGCGGTGCTGTTCCCAGCGCTCGCGTTCGTCGGCCCCCAGCGTCTCGGGGAAGTTGCGCGCCCGGTAGCGGAAGACGATCTCTTCCAGGCGCGCATCGTCGAAGCCGGTCCGCCCGGCCGCGAGCTGCTCTGGCGCCAGTTCGCGCAGCCGCTGCAACCGGCCCCGGTCGGCATGGCCGACGAAGCCGCCATACAGGTCTTCATCGACGTCGACCGGCTGCATGGCCTTCGGCCGCTCGAACACCTCGCCCCACACGCCTGCCAGGGCTGCGCTGGCCTTCGCCGCGGCTTCGGCGCGGGCGGCGGCCTGCGCCACGTCCAGCCCCCAGCGCTCGGCCATCGCCGGGCTCAGCGCCTTGAGGTTGCCCACCACCACCGGTGACTTGTTCAGGTGGATGGTCTTGATCGGCAGGCGCGTCACGCCTTCGGGCAGGTCTTCGCTGCGGGTGAACATGCGCTCGCGCATCGTGGCCGCGTCGAGCGCCATCAGTTCCTCCGGGTCGGCGCCGAGATCCCAGACGATCAGCTCGTTCTTGTTCGTGGGGTGAGGCGCCAGCGGCCACACCACCGCCACGCAGCCACGCTCGGCTGCGTACATGCCCGAGACGTGCAGGAAGGGCCGCTGCCCGCCGATCTCGGCGAACACTGCATCCTTGCGGCGCAGCTTCAGGCAGAAGTCCCACAGGCGCGGCTGGTGCTGCTTCACGAGACGGGCCACCGCGATGGTCGCGCGCACGTCGGACAAGGCATCGTGCGCCGCCTCGTGCGCCGGGCCGTTCGCGGCGCTCAGGTGCTCGAGCTTGAACGAAGGCTTGCCGTCGTCGTGCGTCGGCCATTCGATGCCCTCGGGGCGCAGCGCGCGGGCGGCTCGCACCACGTCGAGCAGATCCCAGCGGCCGCAGCCGTTCTGCCACTCGCGGGCGTACGGGTCGATCAGGTTGCGCCAGAAGAGGAAGCGCGTGACCTCGTCGTCGAAGCGGATCGAGTTGTAGCCGACACCCACGGTGCCGGGGCGTGCGAGCTGCGCCTCGATCGCCGCCGCGAAGGCATGCTCTGCCACGCCATGCTCGGCGCAGTGCTGCGGCGTGATGCCGGTGAGCAGGCAGGCCTCGGGGTCGGGCAGCGCATCGAGCGGCGGCCGGCAGTACAGCATCACCGGCGCGTCGATCTCGTTCAGATCGGCATCGGTGCGCACGCCGGCAAACTGCGCCGGCCGGTCGCGCCGCGGCACGCGGCCGAAGGTCTCGTAGTCGTGCCAGAAGAAGCTGAAATCGCCGCTCGGATCGCTCATGCCGGCACGATACCCGAGCAGCGCCCTACTTCTTCGCGCCCTTGGCCTTGCCGGCGCCGCCCTGCGTCAACGCATCCGACATGCCGATCAGCACGCCGCTGACCAGCGCCGCATAGCTCTCTGCCAGCGTCTGTGCCGCCTTCAGCCCGGCCGCGCGGCTGTCGCGCATCGCGGTGTGCATCTGCTGCACGAACTGCTCGGCAGTGGTCGCCGCCTTGGCGCCGGAGAGCGTGCCGCCGGCCTGCAGCTTCTCGAGGACCGGCGCCCACTGGGCCGAGACCTGCGTGCCGGCCGCGTCGGCGGCTTTCTTCAGCGCGCCGATGAAGCTGTCTTCCATCGCCTCGAGGTCGGACAGCGCCTTCTTCAGGTGCTTCTCGCGCAGGTCGGCGCCCTGGTTGACGAGCTGCTGCAGCGCCACGCGGTTGGCGTCCACCGCCTTGAGCAGCGCCGCGTCCATGCCGGCCACTGCCCTGGTCGAGCAGCGCCTCCACATCCACGCCGGGCAGCTTGTTCTGCGCCGCGCCGGCCGAGGCGGCCTGCGCCATCGTCTTCAGCACCGAGCGGATGTTCTTCAGGCTGAGCTCGCGGCCCTGCAGCGCCGCCAGCGTGGCCTGCTGGACGCCGTTGCGCAGCTGGTCGGCGCCGCTGGCGCTGGCCGTGGCGAACATCTCGATGATCCTGTCCTGGTCGATGCCGGACTTCAGCATGGCGAGTCTCCTGTGCGGGGGTGGGTGGAAGTCGTGGGCGATGCTGTCACCAATCGCTGCGCCGCGCCAGAGGTCGCGACGGCGTTGTTGGGTATGCTCGGGGCCCTCTTTCCCACCCTGCCTCCGGAGACCGTTTTCATGACCCGCGTCTACAACTTCAGCGCCGGCCCCGCCGCCTTGCCGGAGCCGGTGCTGCGCCAGGCCGCCGAGGAGATGCTCGACTGGCAGGGTTCGGGCATGTCGGTGATGGAGATGAGCCACCGGGGCAAGGAGTTCATGAGCATCCATGCCGAGGCGATCGCACTGCTGCGCGAGCTGCTGGCGGTGCCGTCGAACTACAAGGTGCTGTTCATGCAGGGCGGCGCGATCGCCGAGAACGCCATCGTGCCGATGAACCTGCTGCGTGGCCACACCGGCGCCGACTACATCGACACCGGCGAGTGGTCGAAGCGTTCGATCGAGGAAGCGGGCAAGTACTGCAACGTCAACGTCGCGGCGAGCAGCCGCGAAAGCGGCTACACCAGCATCCCGCCTCGAAGCGAGTGGAAGCTCGACCCGAATGCCGCCTACGTGCATATCTGCGCCAACGAGACGATCGGCGGCGTGGAGTACCACTTCACGCCCGACGTGGGCGAGGTGCCGCTGGTGGCCGATGTCTCCAGCAATATCCTCTCGCGCCCGCTCGACGTGGCGAAGTACGGGCTGATCTACGGCGGCGCGCAGAAGAATATCGGCCCGGCGGGACTCACGATCGTGATCGTGCGCGACGATCTGCTCGGGCGCTCGCTGCCGATCACGCCTTCGGCCTTCGACTATGGCCAGCAGGCGGCGGCCGATTCGATGCTCAACACCCTGCCCACCTACGCGATCTATATCGCCGGGTTGGTGTTCAAATGGATCAAGGCGCAGGGCGGGCTGGCCGCGATGGAAGCGCACAACCGCACCAAGGCGGCGCTGCTGTACGACTACCTCGACGGCCAGGACTTCTACAACGCACCGGTGGAAAAGGATTGCCGCTCGTGGATGAACGTGCCGTTCCGGCTGCGCGATGCCACGCTGGACGGCAAGTTCCTCGAAGGCGCGCAGGCGCGTGGGCTGGTGCAGCTCAAGGGGCACCGGGTGGTGGGGGCATGCGGGCCTCGATCTACAACGCGATGCCACTGGAGGGGGTGCAGGCGCTGGTGGCGTATCTGCGGGAGTTTGCTTCGGCGAACGGCTGATTCGTTGCGCAGATCGGGGCGGGCGCGGCAGGCGTGGCCCCGTGGGGGCTCATGCAGGGTCGGTCGGCTGCGCCGACTGCCCTGCGGTGCTCGCAGCGGCGGGCGCGTCGCCGAACTCGCTGCGTGAGCTTCGCTCACTCCGCTCAGACACCGGCGACGAGTTCGATCACGAAGCGCGCTGACGCGCGCCGCCCACCGCAGCTGCGCTCCTCGGCGACCCCCAAATCGCCCCCACGGGGCCACACCTGCCGCGCCGGCACCACTGATGGCCCGTCACCTGGTGGTCCGTCACGTTTGGTGCAACAAAGCGCCGTCCGGGCCGCCTGCGGCGCGCCTCTGAGGCGCCGAGGAGCGCAGGGTTCGTGGCCGCGCGCGCGAGCGCGCACGTGATCTGACTTGCCGCGGCTGTCCGAGCGAAGCGAACGAAGTGAGTGCAGCGAGTTCCGCGGCGAGGCCACGAGCCCGAGCACCGCAGGGCAGTCGGCGCCAGCCGACCGCCTCAGCGAAGCGCCGCAGGCGGCCCGGACGGCGGTTTGCCGAACCGATCGACCCGCAAAACGAAACCCCTCGCGCTAGCAAAGACACAAGAATCGGACTAGCGTTGCCCGACCGCTCCAGCCACCCTTCGAGGAAGCAAAGACAAATGGCCACGAACCACCCCTTCGCCTCGACGCTCCAGACCTTCCACACCGCCTCCGGCCTCCCCGGCAGCTTCTATTCGCTGCCCACACTGGCCGAGCAGCATCCCGCGGTGAACCGCCTGCCCGTCTCCATCCGCATCGTGCTGGAGTCCGTGCTGCGCAATTGCGACGGCAAGAAAGTCACCGCCGAGCATGTCGCGCAGCTGGCGAACTGGAAACCGACTGCCGAGCGCACCGACGAAATCCCGTTCGTGGTGGCCCGCGTGGTGCTGCAGGACTTCACCGGCGTACCGCTGCTCGCCGACCTCGCGGCGATGCGCAACGTCGCGGCCGCGATGGGCAAGAACCCGAAAGCCATCGAGCCGCTGGTGCCGGTGGATCTGGTGGTCGATCACTCGGTGATGGTCGATCACTACGGCACGAAGGACGCACTGGACCTCAACATGAAGCTCGAATTCCAGCGCAACCGCGAGCGCTACGAGTTCATGAAATGGGGCATGCAGGCCTTCGACACCTTCGGCGTGGTGCCGCCGGGCTTCGGCATCGTTCACCGGTCAATCTCGAGTACCTGGCGCGCGGTGTGCATCGCCGTGCCGATGGCGTGTGCTACCCCGACACCCTGGTCGGCACCGACAGCCACACGACGATGATCAACGGCATCGGCGTGGTCGGCTGGGGCGTAGGCGGCATCGAGGCCGAGGCCGGCATGCTCGGCCAGCCGGTCTACTTCCTGACGCCCGACGTCGTCGGATTCGAGCTCACCGGCAAGCTGCGCGAGGGCGTGACGGCCACCGACCTCGTGCTCACCGTCACCGAGATGCTGCGCAAGCACAAGGTGGTCGGCAAGTTCGTCGAATTCTTCGGCGAAGGCACGCGCACGCTGGCCGTGCCCGACCGCGCCACCATCGCCAACATGGCGCCGGAATACGGCGCGACGATGGGCTTCTTCCCGGTCGACGAGCGCACCGTCGAGTATTTCCGCGGCACCGGCCGCACGCCCACCGAGATCGAAGCCTTCGAAGCGTACTTCCGCGCGCAAGGCCTGTTCGGCGTGCCGGGCCCTGGCGAGATCGACTACAGCTCGGTGGTGACGCTTGATCTTGGCAGCGTGGCCCCGAGCCTCGCCGGCCCCAAGCGCCCGCAGGACCGCATCGAGATCGGCCACGTGAAGGCGAAGTTCGCGGAGCTGTTCAGCGCGCCGCCCGCCGCCAACGGCTTCAACCAGAACGCCGACAAGCTCGACAAGCCGGTGCGCACCAGCAACGGCATCGAGTTGCACAACGGCGACGTGCTGATCGCCGCGATCACCTCCTGCACCAACACCAGCAACCCCGGCGTGCTGCTGGCCGCCGGCCTGCTGGCGAAGAAGGCGGTGAAGGCCGGGCTCACCGTCAAGCCGCACGTGAAGACCTCGCTCGCGCCGGGCTCGCGCATCGTCACGGAGTATCTGAGCAAGGCCGGCCTGCTGCCCTACCTCGAGAAGCTCGGCTTCTACCTCGCCGGCTACGGCTGCACCACCTGCATCGGCAATGCCGGTGACCTGACGGCCGAGATCAACGAGGCGATCACGAAGAACGACCTCGTCTGCGCCGCGGTGCTCTCGGGCAACCGCAACTTCGAGGCGCGCATCCACCCGAACCTGAAGGCCAACTTCCTCGCCAGCCCGCCGCTGGTGGTGGCCTATGCGATCGCGGGCAACGTGATGCGCGACCTGATGACCGAGCCGGTGGGCCTCGGCAAGGGCGGCAAGCCGGTCTTTCTCGGCGACATCTGGCCGACCAGCGACGAGATCCATGCGCTGATGCGCCACGCGATGGACGCCGAGGCCTTCAAGGCCAACTACGAGAAGGTGCGCCGCGAGCCGGGGCTGCTGTGGAGCGGCATCCAGGGCACGAGCGGCCAGGTGTACGACTGGCCCACCTCGACCTACATCGCGAAGCCGCCCTTCTTCGATGGCTTCGAGCCGATGCCGGCCGCTGCGCCGCTGAAGATCGAGGGCGCGCGCATCATGGCGCTGTTCGGCGACTCGATCACCACCGACCACATCTCGCCGGCCGGCTCGATCAAGGCGAGTTCACCGGCCGGCCAGTGGCTCAAGGCCCACGGCGTGGGCCAGCTCGACTTCAACAGCTACGGCTCGCGGCGCGGCAACCACGAGGTGATGGTGCGCGGCACCTTCGCCAACGTGCGCATCAAGAACCTGATGCTGCCGCCGCTGGCGGATGGCTCGCGCGAGGAAGGCGGGCTGACGCTGTTCCAGCCCTCGGGCGAGAAGCTGCCGATCTACGACGCGGCGATGAAGTACATGGCCGCCGGCACGCCGACGGTGGTGTTCGGCGGCGAGAATACGGCACCGGCTCCAGCCGCGACTGGGCGGCCAAGGGCACGCAGCTGCTGGGCATCAAGGCGGTGGTGGCCAAGAGCTTCGAGCGCATCCACCGCAGCAACCTCGTCGGCATGGGCGTGCTGCCGCTGCAGTTCAAGCCGGGCGAGTCGTGGGAACTGCTCGGCCTGAAGGGCGACGAGCAGATCGACATCGAACTCGGCAGCGAGATCCGCCCGCAGGCCGATGCCACCATGACCATCCGCCGTGCCGATGGGAGCGCGCAGCGCGTGGCACTCACGCTGCGCATCGACACGCCGATCGAGGTGGATTACTACCGGCACGGCGGCATCCTGCCCTACGTGCTGCGGCAGCTCATCGCGGCCTGAGCTACCAGCTCGCCTCGCGCTCCGGGGTCGCGCCGATCTTGTGGATGGAGAGATCGGCGCCCTCGTACTCCTCTTCCTGCGTCAACCGCAGCGAGGTGATCGCGCGGATCGCGCCGTAGACCGCCAGCCCGCCGGCGAAGGCCCAGATCACGCCCATCAGCGTGCCGACGAACTGCGACAGGAATCCGACGCCGCCCAGCCCGCCGAGCGCCTGCTGGCCGAAGATGCCGCAGGCGATGCCGCCCCAGGCGCCGCACAGGCCGTGCAGCGGCCAGACGCCGAGCACGTCGTCGATCTTCCAGCGGTTCTGCGTCAGCGTGAACAGCGCGACGAAGATCGCACCGGCCACGCCGCCCACCACCAGCGCGCCGGCCGGGTGCATCACGTCGGAGCCGGCACACACGGCCACCAGGCCGGCCAGCGGGCCGTTGTAGGCGAAGCCCGGTCGTTGCGGCCCATCAGCACCGCGACCAGCGTGCCGCCGACCATCGCCATCAGCGAGTTCACCGCGACGAGGCCGGAGATCTTGTCGATGGTCTGCGCGCTCATCACGTTGAAGCCGAACCAGCCGACCGCGAGGATCCAGGCGCCGAGTGCGAGGAACGGAATGCTCGACGGCGGGTGCGCACTCATGCCGCCGTCCTTGCGGTAGCGATTCGCACGCGGCCCGAGCAGCAGCACCGCGGCCAGGCCGATCCAGCCGCCCACCGCATGCACGACGACGCTGCCGGCGAAGTCGTGGAAGGCCACGCCGGTGCTCGACTCGATGAAGCCCTGCACGCCGAAGCGGCCGCCCCAGATCGCACCTTCGAAGAGCGGATAGACCACGCCGACGATCACCGCGGTGGCAAAGAGCTGCGGGCCGAAGCGCGCGCGCTCCGCGATGCCGCCGGAGACGATCGCCGGGATGGCCGCCGCGAAGGTCAGCAGGAAGAAGAACTTGACCAGCTCGTAGCCGTTCTTGGCCGCCAGCGTCTCGGCGCCGCTGAAGAAGGCCACGCCGTAGGCCACCGTGTAGCCGACGAAGAAATAGGCGATGGTCGAGACGGCGAAATCGACCAGGATCTTGACCAGCGCATTGACCCGGTTCTTCTTGCGCACCGTGCCGAGTTCGAGGAACGCGAAGCCGGCGTGCATCGCCAGCACCATGATCGCGCCCAGCAGAATGAACAGGGCGTCGGTGCCCTGCCTGACCTGATCCATGTGGAAGCCCCTCTCGTGCGTTGTTGTCGTGCTGACGCACCGCGAACGGTCGCGCGGCGCACCAGGATTGCAAGTCGCATGCCTTGTTTGGTGCGGCGAGTTCGCACCACGGCAGTGAACCTCGAACGCCGGACGCCGCCGAATGGTGCGCCCGCGCACGCCTTCCGTGCACTCGGATCGGCGCCTTATGCTCCACGCCCATGGCAGAGCCGTTCAAGAATCTGATCAACCGCGAGGGCGTGGCCGCCATGCGCCGGCACCTGAGCCGTACACGGCCGGCCTTCGACGGCGCGCGCTTCGAGGCGCTGGCCCTCGACGGTCTGGAGTCGCTGGAACTGAAGGCGCGCGCCCGGCACCTGTGCGCGGCGCTGGAAGCGACGCTGCCCGACGACTTCGAGGCTGCTGCGCGGGTGATCGAGGCCAGCCTGCTGCCGGTGCGCGGCGACGAGGAACTCGGCGAGATGCGCACCGGCGCTGCCGGCCTCGCCGGATGGCCGCTCTGGCCGATGACCGAGTTCGTGGCGCGCCGCGGGCTGGCTTCACCCGAGCGCGCACTGCGTTGCCTCCATGCGTTGACGAAGCGCTTCACCGCCGAGTGGGCGGTTCGGCCGTTCATCGTCGAGCACCCGGCGCTCGCCTTTGCGACGCTGAAACGCTGGACGACCGACCCGAGCCCGCACGTGCGCCGTCTGGCCAGCGAAGGCAGCCGTCCGCGCCTGCCCTGGGGCCTGCAGCTCAAGGGACTGATCGTCGATCCGTCGCCCACGCTGCCGATGCTCGAGGCGCTGCTCGACGACCCGAGCGACTACGTGCGGCGCAGCGTGGCCAATCACCTGAACGACATCGCGAAGGACCATCCGGCGCTCGTTGTCGACTGGGTGGTGCGGCACCTGCCCGGCGCCTCGGCCGAGCGGCGCGCCCTGCTCAAGCACGCCAGCCGCACGCTCATCAAGCAGGGCGATGCGCGCATGCTGGAAGCCTGGGGGCTGGGCCGGCGCTTTGCGGGCACCGCCGACTTCTCGATCACGCCGAAGAAGCTGCGCGTGGGTGAGAGCCCGGCGATGACGCTGTCTCTGCGTTCATCGGCGAAGAAAGCGCAGCCGCTGGTGATCGACTACGCCGTGCACCACGTGAAGGCCAGTGGCGAGCGCACGCCCAAGGTCTTCAAGGGCTGGACGCTGACGCTCGCGCCCGGAGAGTCACGCACGCTGACGAAGACGCATTCGATGCGCGAGGTCACCACGCGCCGCTACCACCCCGGCCGCCATGCGATGGACCTGCGCATCAACGGCGGTGGTGGCCGAAGCGGAGTTCGATCTGAAGCTCTGACTAGCCGAGCGTCTTCGCCCACGCGTCGGCATCGAAGCCTACGCGCAGCACGTCGCCGCGCACCAGCACCGGCCGGCGGATCACGCTCGGCTGCTCGAGCATCAGCGCGATGGCGCTGTCGGCATCGGCCACCTGCGCCTGTCGCGCCGGATCGAGCTTGCGCCGGGTCGTGCCCTTGCGGTTGAGCAGCGCTTCCCAGCCGAGCGTCTTCACCCAGCCACGCAGCGCGGACTCGGGCACGCCCTGCTTCTTGTAGTCGTGGAAGCCGGCCTCGACCCCGCGCTCGGCCAGCCAGGCGCGGGCCTTCTTGACGGTGTCGCAGTTGGGAATGCCGTAGAGGGTGATGGTGCTCATCGAATGCGAAGCAGGCCGAGATGGGGAACGTCGACATCGTCGCACAGCGGATCGGGGCCGAAACCGGTGTCCTGCACGATGCCGTCGGCCCCGAGGCCGACCTGGAACCACTGGCAGAACGGACTCGCGTAGCGGTAGTTCCACACCGTCTGCTTCTGCCAGCCGACATAGCCGAGCTTCGACGGGCGGCCGATGGTGCGCAGCACTTCGTCGCGCGTCATGCCCAGCTTGATGGTCGCGAAGGTGGCTTCGTTGAGCACCTGCGTGGCCTTGACCAGCGTACCGCCGGCGTCGACGTCGACCATCCAGGTCTCGCGGCCGAACGGCCCGCGCGCATATTCGAGACGCGTGGTGCCGCCGGGCATCGCATAGCGGCCGGTGGGTTCGCCCAGCTGCGCTCGGATCGCCTCGGCGCTCGCGCCGGGAGCAAGTTTCGTCGGGCTGCTCATGTTGACGCAGCCGGCGAGCAGCAGGGCCGACAGCGCGAGGAGGATGCGCCTTTCATGCGGCTCACGATAGCGGAACTCCGGACGCTTCGCGGCAGGCCGCTGCCTAGAATCCCTCACCATGTCCACACTACCTTCCTACGCCCAGGACCTGGGCGATGGCATCTTCGCCATCGACACCGGCTTCCACCGCGATGTGTTCGACGCCGCCTACCTCATGGTGGAGAACGGCGCGGCCGCCTTCATCGACACCGGCACCAACTTTGCCGTGCCGCGGCTGCTGGCCACGCTGGAGGCCGTCGGCCTGAAGCGCCAGCAGGTGCAGTACGTGATCCCGACCCACGTGCACCTGGATCACGCCGGCGGCGTGGGCCTGCTGATGAGCGAGTTGCCGAAAGCGATGGCGGTGGTGCACCCGCGCGGCGCGCGGCACATGATCGATCCGTCGGCTCTCGTCGCGGGCGCCACGGCGGTGTACGGCGAAGAGGAGATGGCGCGGTCGTACGGCCAGATCGTCGGCGTGCCGGCCGAGCGCGTGACCGAATCGCACGACGGCATGACGCTCTCGCTCAATGGCCGCGAGCTGCAGTTTCTCGACACCCCCGGCCACGCGCGACACCACCACTGCATCTGGGACACGCGCACGCGCGGCTTCTTCACCGGCGACACCTTCGGCCTGAGCTACCGCGAGTTCGACACCGCGAAAGGCCCGTGGCTGCTGCCGACGACGACGCCGGTGCAGTTCGAGCCGGAGAAGCTGCGCGAATCGGTGCAGCGGCTGCTGTCGTACCAGCCCGCATGCATGTATCTCACGCATTACAGCCGCGTGCGCGACGTGCAGAAGCTGGGGCGAGCTTCCTCGAGCAGCTCGATCGGCTGGTGGCCATCGGCCGCGGGCTGAAGGCTGCGCCGGACCGTCACGAGGCGCTCAAGCGTGCCCTGCTGAGCGAGTACCTGGGCCTCGTCAAGGCGCACGGCTGCAGCTTCAGCGAGGCCGAGGTGGCCGAGCTGCTCGCCGTCGACCTCGAGCTGAATGCCCAGGGCATGGGCATCTGGCTCGACAAAGGAAGCGGCGTGAGCAGCGCGGTGAACTTCGACGCTGGCCGGGCGCGCGGCGGTGATCACCGGCGCGGCGCAAGGCATCGGCGCGGCGTGCGCCCGGCGACTCGCTCGCGACGGCATGGCGGTGGCGTTGTGGGACGTGGATGCGGCGCGCGGGCAGGCGCTGGCCGACGAGCTGGCCGGCCATGGCGCGAAGGCCACCTTCGTGCGCTGTGACGTGTCGGTGAAGGCCGAGGTCGATGCCGCATTGGCCGCGACGCTGCGCACGCATCCGCGCATCGACGCGCTGGTCAACAACGCCGGCATCTTCAAGGCTGCGGACTTCCTAGACATCACCGAGGCCGACTGGGATGCGGTGCTCGGTGTCAACCTCAAGGGCGCCTTTCTGGTGGCACAGGCGCTGGCGCGGCACATGGCGGCCTCCGGCGGCGGCAGCATCGTCAACATGAGCTCGGTGAACGGCGTGATGGCGATCCCTAGCATCGCCAGCTACAACGTCAGCAAGGGCGGAGTGGACCAGCTCACTCGCGTGATGGCACTGGCGCTGGCCGACCGCGGCATCCGTGTCAACGCGGTGGCGCCGGGAACCATCGCCACCGAGCTGGCGAAGAACGCCGTGCTCGGCAGCGAAGAGGCGAAGGCCCGCATCATGAGCCGCACGCCGATGCGGCGGCTCGGCGAGCCGGATGAGATCGCCGACGTGGTGGCCTTCCTGATCAGCGATGCATCGAGTTACCTCACCGGCGAGATCGTCTATGCCGACGGCGGCCGGCGTGTGCTCAACTACACCGTCTGATCTTCTTTCGCGGAGACGACGATGGCCGAAACGATGAACCTGCAAGGTGGCTGCCTGTGCGGGCGCATCCGCTACGAGGTGAGCCTCGAATCGGACGAGGGCTACTACTGCCACTGCCGGATGTGCCAGTTGGCCTTCGGCAACACGCGCGCGGCCTTCATCAACGTGCCGCAGGCGGCGGTGCGCTGGCTGACCGAGCCGCCGAAGCTGTACGCCTCGTCGACGTTTGCGCGGCGCGGCTTCTGTCCGGATTGCGGCACGCCGCTGTCGTTCGCCTACGTCGATTCGCAGAAGATGGACCTCTCGGTGGGAAGCCTCGACGATCCGTCGCGGGTGCGGCCGGTGTCGCACTTTGCAGTCGAGTCGCGGGTGGCGAACTGGCATGCCGAAGATGGGTTGCCGGGCCATCGGCTGGATGCGAGTGAAGCTGGCGGCGCGGTGGAAGGCGGCTTACGGGAATGATGTCGTTCCCGGGGTCGAAGCCGTCCGCAACGGGTGAGCTGGCGCGGCAGGCGTGGCCCCGTGGGGGCTCATGCGGGGTCGGTCGGCTGGCGCCGACTGCCCTGCGGTGCTCGTGACGGGGTCGGCGTCGCCTAACTCGCTTCGCTCACTTCGTTCGCTGCGCTCGGACAAGACGACGAGTCAGATCACGATGCGCGTGTACGCGCGCCCGACCCCGCCACTGCGCTCCTCGGCGACTCCGAAATCGCCCCCACGGGGCCACGCCTGCCGCGCTGGCAAGACTGGTGGCACGCCACCTCGTTGTCCGTCACCGTTGGTGCAGCAAAGCGCCGTCCGGGCCGCCTGCGGCGCGCCTCTGAGGCGCCGAGGAGCGCAGGATTCGTGGCCGCGCGCGCAGCGCGCTTGTCATCTGACTTGCCGCGGCTGTCCTAGCGAAGCGAACGAAGTGAGCGCGGCGAGTTCCGCGGCAGGGCCACGAACCCGAGCACCGCAGGGCAGTCGGCGTCAGCCGACCGCCTCAGCGAAGCGCCGCAGGCGGCCCGGACGGCGCTTTGCCGCTCAAGCCACAGCAGCGGGACGCGAAGGAACCAAGATCTTCTCCCGGATCGGCAAATGCAGCAGCGCCGCAGCCACTGCAAGAACCACATCCGCGTACCACATCCAGTCGTAATTGCCGTTCGCCTCGAACGCCTTCCCACCAGCCAGGCACCAAGGAAACCGCCGATCTGGTGCGACACCATCACGATGCCGAACAGCGTGGCCATGTTCGCCGGCCCGAAGAACTTGGCGACGAGACCCGCCGTCGGCGGCACGGTGGAGAGAAACGTGAGGCCCATCACCGCCGCGAAGACCAGCATCACCGCCGCACTCTTCGGCGCGAGCACGAAGACCAGCACCGCCACGGCACGCGTGGCATAGACGAGCGACAGCAGCGACTTCATGCGCCAGCGCCCCACCGCCCAGCCCATCGCGACGCTGCCGATGATGTTGAACAGGCCGATCATCGCCAGGGCGCCCACTTCGGGCGACAAGCCGCACGACGCCACCACACCCGGCAGGTGCGTGGCGAGGAAAGCCACGTGAAAGCCGCAGACGAAGAAGCCGGCCGCCAGCAGCCGGTAGCTCGGGTCGGCCACCGCACGGGCGATCGCCTCGCGGGTGGTCTCCTTCTTCACCGGTGCAGCGCCGGCCGCAGCCGGTGCATTCGAGTGCCCGCGCAGCACCCAGGCCGCGGGCAGCGCCAGCAGCGTCAACGCAGCCAGCGATTGCAGCGAGACCACCCAGCCCGCCGCGGCGGTGATGCCCTGCGCGATCGGCGCGAAGACGAACTGCCCGAAGCTGCCACCGGCATTGACGATGCCGCTGGCGGGCCGCGCTTCTCGGCCGGGACGAGTCGCGTGGTGGCCGCCATCAGCACCGACGGCCCGGCCATGCCGGCGCCGCCGGCGGATAGGATGCCGATCGCGAAGATGAGCCCGGCCGTGGTGGTCATGTACGGAATCAGCGCCGTGCCCAGCGCCACCAGCAGCACGCCGATCACCAGTACGCGGCCGGCGCCGATGCGATCGGCCACCATGCCCGCAAAGGGCTGGGTCAGACCCCACCACAGCTGGCCGAAGGCAAAGGCCAGGAGCTGATGCTGGCAGGGCCGAGGCCGGTGCTGGTGTTGATCGGGCCGAGGAACAGGCCCATCGACTGGCGCGCGCCCATGGTCAGCGCGAAGGTGCCGGCCGCGGCCAGCAGCACCAGGGCCAGCGGCGGCACGGCGCGGCGCAGCGTGTCATTCATCGTCAGTCTCCCCTTCTTCGAGTGCGGCCAGGCACTCGTCGAGCAGCGCATGCAGCGCCGCCACGCGTTCGTTGCCCAGGCGGGCATTGAGCGCCAGCTGCGCATGCTTCCAGGCGCGCTGGGCTTCGGCGCGCTTGGCGCGGCCGGCCTCAGTGGCGACCACCGAGCGGCTGCGCGCATCCTCGCCCGGGCCCTGCTCCACCCAGCCGGCGGCCACCAGCGGCTGCAGGTTGCGCGTGAGCGTGGAGGCATCGAGCCGCATGCGCGCGGCGAGCTCGCCCGGGCGGATCGGCCCGAGCAGCACGATGTGCGACAGCAGCGAGTACTGCGAGTTCTTCAGGCCGGTGGGCGCCACATGGGCGTCGTAGTGGCGCGTGACGACGCGGCTCAGCTCGCGCAGCTTGAGGTTGGTGCAGCCCTGCGGCTTGACGGCGTCGACCATGGCGATTATTGTAGCCACAACCTTTGCATATGCAAGTTAATCCGATTCCACGATCCGAAGGAGCTGCGATGAGCCACCCCATGACACCGAAGCCACGCTGGCGCGCTGGCGCGACGAAGAAGCCACCGTGCGGGCCGCCGCGGCGCCATCGGCGTGGCGCGGCCGGATCAGGTCGCCGGCATGAGCGGCATCGAGGTCTTCCAGGCGATGTTCGACGGCCGCCTGCCCGCGCCGCCCATCGGCGAAACGCTGGACTTCGTGGCCGTGCACGTCGAGCCCGGCGTCGCCGTCTTCCAGGGCAAGCCCGGCTTCGCGCACTACAACCCGCTGGGCACGGTGCATGGCGGCTGGTTCGCCACGCTGCTCGATTCGGCGGTGGGCTGCGCGGTGCACTCCAGCCTGCCGGCGGGCAAGGCCTACACGACGCTGGAGCTGAAGATCAACATCGTGCGCGCGCTGACCGACAAGGTGCCGCTGGTGCGCGCCGAAGGCCGCGTGATCCACGGCGGCAACCGGTGGCCACCGCCGAGGGCAAGCTGGTCGGGCCGGACGGCAAGCTGTATGCGCACGCGTCGACCACGTGCCTGGTGTTCGATGCGCGCCGCTGACTGGCAGGCGTCTAACGGGCGTTCCGCCACAACGGACTGAGGAACCACAGCCCGATCACCGGCCCCACCGCCAGCCACGGCAGCACCAGGGCCAGCGGCCACTGCGCGGCCAGCGCGGCGAACAGCGTGATCGTGCAGGTGGAGATCGTGAAGCCGATCGCATTGACGAAGGTGAGCACGCTGCCCACCATCGCCCGCGGTGCGTTGGCAGCGGTGAGCGCGCTGAATTGCGGCGAATCGCCCGACACCGTGGCGCCCCACCACAGCAGCCACAGCGCCCACGCCCAGAGCGGCGCCTCGAGCAGCCAGGGCGCGAGCAGGCCGCACAGCGCGCCGCTGGCGAGCTGGAACGCGGCCACGCGCGAGCCGCCGAAGCGGCGCACCAGCGCCCCGCCGACGATGCAGGCCACGCCGCCGAGCGCCATCGTCGCCGCCACCCACCACGAAGCCGCCGAGCCGGCGAAGCGTGTCGCCACGATGGCCGGAATCAGCACGAAGAAGGCATACAGCTCCCACATGTGGCCGAAGTAGCCGAAGGCGGAGGCGCGCACGGCGGTCGTTCCAGATCACCGCCAGCGCCGTGGGCGTGATGCGCGCGGCCGGCGCGAGGTGCGGGCCGTCGGGCACGAAGACGGCCATCAGCAGGCCGCCGCCTGCGGCCACGGCGGCCACCGCCAGCATCACCGCCTGCCACGACCACTGCGCGCCGATCGCGCGCAGCATGAAGGGCAGCGAGTTGCCCAGCACCAGCGCGCCGACCAGCACGCCCAGCGCCCAGCCCAGGCCCTGCGCAAACCAGCCCGCGGCGATCTTCATGCCCACCGGGTAGATGCCGGCCAGCGCCACGCCGGTGAGAAAGCGCAGCACCAGCAGCGTGGTGAGCTCGGGCGGCAGCAGCGCCGTGGCGGCGGCCAGCGCACCGGCCAGCAGCGAGCAGACGAGGAAGACCTTGCGCGGCGAGAAGCGGTCGGCGATGGACAGCAGCGCGAAGCCGAAGGTGCCGGCGATGAAGCCGATCTGCACGGCGGCCGTGAGCCAGCCGACCGCCGCGGCCGGCAGCGCCACCGAGCGCTGCAGATCGGCCATCACCGCGTTGATCGCGAACCAGACGGAGGTGCCCGCGAACTGCGAGATCGCGATGACGGGGAGGATGCGCTTGGGGACGGCAGTCGTCACGGGGCCCGCCGACGGAACACGAGACGATCGTTCGTTGACAACGCCGGCACGAAGCCATAACCCTCGGCGTCGAACTCGCGCAGCGCCTCGGGCGTCTGGATGCGTTTCTGAATCGCGAAGCGCGCCATCATCCCCCGCGCCTTCTTGGCGAAGAAGCTGACGATCTTGTACGAACCGCCCTGCCCTTCCTCGAACACGCACTCCACCACGCGCGCTTTCAGCGCCGGCCGCAGCGCCACGCGCGAATACTCCTGCGAGGCGAGGTTGACGATCACCGGCGCGCGTTCGCCGCGCTGGCGCTGGTTGAGGTGCGCGGCGACCGTGTCGCCCCACCAGTCGTAGAGGTGGCGGCCGCGCTCGGTGGCCACGGACGTGCCCATCTCGAGGCGGTAGGGCTGCAGCTTGTCGAGCGGGCGCAGCGCGCCGTACAGGCCGGAGAGGATGACCACGTGCTCCTGCGCCCAGGCGAGGTCGTCGACGCCGAGCGTCTCTGCCTGCAGGCCTTCGTACACGTCGCCCGCGAAGGCCAGCACCGCCGGGCGGCTGTTCTTCGCGGTGTTGCGCCTGGACCAGCTGCGTAGCGCGCCACGTTGAGCGCGGCGAGTTCGTCGGAGAGGTCCATCAGCTTCGCCACCTGCAGCGGCGTCCTGGCCTTCATCACGTCGATCAGCGCGGCGGCTTCGCCCATGAACTTCGGCGCGGTGGCGAGTTCGGCCACTTCGGGGGCACGGCGCTCTCGTAGTCGAGGCGCTTGGCGGGGGAAAGGAGAAACAGCATGGCGCGATTTTCATGGAAAGTCGCAGCGCCTCGCCGGCTTCAGCGGAAGTCGCGACTCCTCGCCACCAACCCCGCCAGCAGCGCACTGTGGTCGATCAGCTTCATCGCCACCCGGTGCATCACCTCGCCCTCACGCTGCCACTGGCCGTAGACGGTGAGCAGCCGCGTGCCGAGCAGCTCGCGCCGGTGCACCTCGAAGACCTTGGGCCAGACGATCACGTTGACGGTGCCGGTCTCGTCTTCCAGCGTGACGAAGGTGGTGCCCTTGGCCGTCTCCGGCCGCTGTCGATGCGTGACCAGGCCGCTGGCGCGCGCCGAAGCGCCCGTTCGGATAGGTCTTCAGCACGCTGGCCGGCTGCACCTTGAAGGCCGCGAGCTCCTCGCGCAACAGGCCGATCGGATGGTTCTGCAGCGACAAGCCGAGCGCGCGGTAGTCGGCCAGCGTGTCTTCTACCGCCGAAGGTGCAGCAAGCTCGGCCTGCGCCGCTTCCTGCGTGCGCGTGGCGCGCAGCATCGGCGTGGCGCGGGTGTCCACACCGGCCACCGCCCAGGCGGCACGGTGGCGGTGGCCGGCGAGGCCGCGCAGCGCATCGGCCTGGGCGAGCGCCTGCAGGTCGTTGGCGTTCAGGGCAGCGCGGCGGGCGGGTCTTCGACGCTGGCGAAGGCGCCGCCCTCGCGGCGCGCGGCGACGATGCGCTCGGCCGCTTCCAGCACGAGGCCGCCGACGCGATCCAGCCCCAGCCGCACCGGATAGATGGCGCCCCCCCGTCGCCTGCGGCGCCTGCCCCCCGCGGGGGCATCGCCCGGGCTTGGGGCGGCCCGGCGCCCGGGCTCTGCGCTTCGTCCACGGGCTCGTTCAGCCCTTCGAGCACCGAGTTCACCTCGCTCGCATGCACGTCCACCGGCCGCACCTCCACGCCATGCGCCCGCGCATCACGCACCAGCTGCGCCGGCGCGTAGAAGCCCAGCGGCTGGCTGTTCAGCAGCGCGGCGAGGAAGACATCGGGGTGATGCCGCTTGATCCAGCAGCTGACGTAGACCAGCAGCGCGAAGCCCGCCGCGTGGCTCTCGGGGAAGCCGTATTCGCCGAAGCCCTCGATCTGCTTGAAGATGCGCTCGGCATACTCGCGCTCGTAGCCCTTCTCGACCATGCGGCCGACCAGCCGGTCGTGGAAGGGCCCGAGCCCGCCCTTGCGCTTCCACGCCGCCATCGCACGGCGCAGCGCGTCGGCCTCGCCGGCGCTGAAATCGGCGGCGAGCATCGCGATCTGCATCACCTGTTCCTGGAAGATCGGCACGCCGCGGGTGCGCTGCAGCGCGGGGCGCAGTTCCTTCGGGTAGTCGATCTCCTCGTCGGGCAGGTTCCGGTTCTTCAGGTAGGGGTGCACCATGCCGCCCTGGATGGGCCCCGGCCGCACGATCGCCACCTCGACCACCGGTCGTAGTAGCAACGCGGCTGCAGGCGCGGCAGCATGCTCATCTGCGCGCGGCTCTCGATCTGGAACACGCCCACCGTGTCGGCGGCGCAGATCATGTCGTAGGTGCTCGCATCCTCCCGCGGCACGTGCTGAACCTCGAAGGGCCGGCCGAGCTTGCGTGCGATGTCGGCCACCGAGCGGCGGATGGCGCTGAGCATGCCCAGCGCGAGGATGTCGACCTTGATCAGGCCGAGCTCGTCGAGATCGTCCTTGTCCCACTGCACGACGCTGCGGCCGGGCATCGAGGCGTTTTCCACCGGCACCAGCTGCTCGATCTGGTCGCGCGCGATGACGAAGCCGCCGGGGTGCTGCGAGAGGTGGCGCGGAAAGCCGATCAGCTGCTGCGTGAGCTCGACCCACTGGCGCACGATGGGCGACTCCGGATCGAAGCCATTCTCGCGCAACCGCTCGGCGCGGATGCTGCGCCCGTCGAACCACTGCTGACCCTTGGCCACGGCATCGATGCGCTGCGGGTCGATGCCCAGCGCGCGGCCGATGTCGCGCACGGCGCTGCGCGGGCGATAGCTGATCACCACCGCGGTGAGCGCGGCGCGATGGCGTCCGTACTTGCGGTAGATGTACTGGATGACCTCCTCGCGGCGCTGGTGCTCGAAGTCGATGTCGATGTCGGGCGGCTCGTTGCGCTCGGCGCTGATGAAGCGCTCGAACAGCAGCGTGGCCTCGCGCGGGCTGACCTCGGTGACGCCGAGGCAGTAACACACCACCGAGTTGGCCGCGCTGCCGCGGCCCTGGCAGAGGATGCCTTGCGACCGCGCCCACTGCACGATATCGGCCACGGTGAGGAAGTAGGGCTCGTAGCCGAGCTGGGCGATCAGCGCGAGTTCGTGCTCGATGCGCGCGAGGGCATCGGCGCGCGCGGCTTCGGTGCCCGGCTCGGCCCCCGGCCCTTCGAGCGGGAATCGGCGCTCCACGCCCTGCATCACCAGGGTGCGCAGCCACGAGGCCGGCGTGTGGCCCTCGGGCACGATCTCGCGCGGGTATTCGTAGCGCAGCTCGGCCAGCGAGAAGCTGCAACGCGCCGCGAAGGCGAGCGTGTTGTCCAGCCACTCGCGCTCGTACAGCGTGGCGGGCGCGCGCGAGCGCAGGTGCTGCTCCGCATTGGGCGCCAGCGCGAGGCCGCATTCCGCCACAGGGCAGTTCAGCCTCGTCGCGACGAGCGCATCCTGCAGCGACTTGCGCGAGCGCAGGTGCATCAGCACATCGCCCGCGGCGACGATCGGCAGGCCGGTGAGCTGCGCGATCTTCTTCACCATCGCGCGCAGCGCTTCGTCCGCCGGATGCAGCAGCAGCTCCAACGCAATGCCGGCGCGATCCTCGCCGAACCCGGTCTTCAGCCACATCGCCTGCGCGAACACGGCCTCGAAGCCCTGCGACGCATCGGGCACCAGCAGCGCGAGGCAGCCGGGCAGCCCGGCAAGGAAAGGCGCGTGCGGCACACGCCCCT
This sequence comes from Piscinibacter aquaticus, assembly GCA_007994965.1. Lineage (GTDB taxonomy): Bacteria > Pseudomonadota > Gammaproteobacteria > Burkholderiales > Burkholderiaceae_C > Piscinibacter > Piscinibacter aquaticus. The sequence goes on from VOPW01000001.1 coordinate 2,624,591, forward strand.
CCAGATCGGACGGGTGCGCGAGGTACTCGCCCTTGGGCGCGCGGCGGCGCGCGACGGTGATCCAGTGAGAGAGGTTGCCGTAGCCGCGGCGCGTCTGTGCGAGCAGCACGAGGCGGGCGTGCGGTGTGGGCGCCTCACCGCCGGCCTTGGCCGCCGGCAGCGTGAGCTGCATCTGCGCGCCGACGATCAGGTGCAGGCCACGCTCGCGCGCCTCCACGTGCGCGCGCACCACGCCGGCGAGCGAGCATTCATCGGTGATCGCCAGCGCGGCGTAGCCGAGCCGGTGCGCGCGGCGCACCAGTTCCTCGGGCTGCGAGGCGCCGCTCAGGAAGCTGAAGCTGCTGCGGCAGTGCAGCTCGGCGTAGCCGGGCAGGCTGCGCGAGCGGCCGGCAGGCGCGGCGACGGGCGGGTGGGTGTCGGCAGATAACACGGCGGTTCGCTCTCACGGGCGCGGTGGCCCGGCGCAGCGGCAAGGTGGCGGCGGACGTGGCGTAGGGGTTGGCGGCGGGCAAGGCTGGTGCCGCCATGGCCAGCTGATCGAGCGGGCTGCGCACCGCGCCGCCGCCGAGCTTGAGCACGTGCGTGTAGATCATCGTCGTGCTGACGTCGGCATGGCCGAGCAGTTCCTGCACCGTGCGAATGTCGTAGCCCGACTGCAGCAGGTGCGTGGCGAAGGAGTGGCGCAGCGTGTGCGGCGTGGCCGGCTTGGCGATCCCGGCTTCGCCGAGCGCACGCTTGAAGGCGCGCTGGAAGGCCTGGTCCAGCAGGTGGTGGCGACGGCGGGGTGGCAGGGCTGCTTCATTGCCCTTGTCGCCACGACCGCCGGGCGGCCGCTCGCGCGGATCGATCGACAGGCTGGCCTGCGGGAAGACCCAGAACCACGCCCACGATTCGGCCGCGCGCGGGTATTTGCGCACCAGCGCGTGCGGCAGGTGCACGCCGGCCACGCCAGCGGCGCGGTCGGCCGACCAGAGGCGATGGGCTTCGGCGAACTGCGCGCGCAGCGGCGCCTCGAGCGCGGCGGGCAGCATCACCACACGATCCTTGCCGCCCTTGCCTTCGCGCACGACGATGGCGCGACGGTCGAAATCGATGTCCTTGATGCGCAGGCGCAGGCCTTCCATCAGCCGCAGGCCGGTGCCGTAAAGCAATTGGGCGAGCAGCTGGAACGGCATCGACGCCTCGGCCAACGACGGCGCGGCCAGCAGGCGCGAGACCTCGTCGTGCGACATCACCACCGGCAGCCGCGGCTGGCCTTGCGGGCGGCCGATCTCGTCCATCCACGGCATGCGCTGGTTGAGCACCTTCTGGTACAGGAACAGCAGCGCCGACAGCGCCTGCTTGTGCGTGGCCGGCGCCACGCCGCGCTCGGTGGCCAGCCAGCTGAGGAAGGCCTCGACCTCCGCGCCCGACAGCTCGGCCGGATGGCGCAGGCCGTGGAAGCGGATGAAGGCGCGCACCCAGTGCACGTAGGCCTGCTCGGTGCGCAGGCTGTAGTGCATGTAGCGGACCTGGGCGCGCAGGAGATCGAGGAGGCGGGGCGGGTGGGGCTGCGACATGGCGACTCCCGGTTGATCATGTTGCTGTATTTTTGTACAGTACACGACGCTCGCCGCGCCGACAACACCTGAGCCAGCACTTCTTCTTGTCGCCGTCTTCCACGAAAGGGATGTGACCATGCCGCCTCGTGGCGCGCAGCGCCGTGCTGCCTTGCGCACTGGTGGCGCGTGACCAAGACGTTGCAGCCGGGCGAACCCGGCACCCTGAGGCTGTTGCGGGCCTACGGCGATCAACTGGTCTGCGTGCGCTACCGCACGAGCGGCAGTGGCGAAGAACGCCTGACGACCGTGGAACTGGTGATCGACCGGACGGTGATCCGCAAACGCGGCCACCAGATCGTCGCTTTCAAGATCTACGAGCGGGAGGCGCGACTTCGTCGCGAGGCGCTCAAGCTAGGCGCATGGTTCGACGCAACGACCGGCCTATGGAACCTGGCGCGCCATGACGTCCTCCACCTCGGGCTGCGCCACCGCATCGCCATACCTCGGGAGCAGATGCTTCGAGAGGAGATGTCTAGTTCTAGCAACAAGTTGCCACGTCTGGCAAAGTGACGTCGAAAACACGTTAGGCCTCACGCAACACCACTGCGTCCCACCGCAGAGCTTCGGAAACACCCCGAAATGGCCCTTCTCGCCATGTCAATCCCGTGCGGGATAGGGGGACCCGACTTTCCCCAATCAAAATGCCCCCGCCCGCGATACCTTGGCGCTCGCACGACTCCCGTCGTCTCGCCCGGCGATCCTGTCTCCGTCTCCTTCGCACCACCGTCCGACAGTAGACTGCTGTCGAAATCACGTTAGGGCTCACCAGAGGCCCAGCGTCACATCAGGGAGAGAGTGTGAGACGTCACCTTCAGCTCGCAGTTGTAGTGCTCGCGTGCTTTGCACAGATTGCCTGCACCTCACTGCGCGTAGTCGCCGACCGCCAGACCAGTGGAGCGGGCGTACTTTCCAGCGCCGAGCCGCCGGTTGCGCCCAAGGACGTTGTACGGGTCACCACTACCGACGGAGGCCAGCTAGAACTGCGGGTCACCGCGATCGACGCCACCGCGATAACGGGCATCACCGACGCAAGATCAGATGCGGTCGTCATTCCTGTCGAGCAGATTCAGCGCATCGAGCGAAGCGAAGTGGACGGGGCAAAGGTACTCCGCAACGCCTTGGTCTACGTTGTTGTCGCGGTCATCCTTGGCTATGCACTGGGCCGGGCTGCGGCCAGCAAGTTCACTTCAGCGGCGCCTTAGGTCTTCAAAGCTCGGGCCCGCCGGGTGAGCCCTAACCCTTCGCTGGAGCGGGACCTCCGCCGGCATGGCACTTGGCCCGCGAGGCGCTCAGGCCTATCCTGCGCCCCGCGGGCCAAGCGCCATCCCGGCGTCGGCCCCTCAGCTCAAACGTTAGCCGTCTCCAAGTGGGCTCTGCCGCATGCGCGACAGCTGCGACACACGCACTGCCTACAATGACTGCGTTGGCCCTCACGGGCTGACAGCGTTCTCAGGGCGGGGCGGAATTCCCCACCGGCGGTATCTGCAGGCAACTGCAGGAGCCCGCGAGCGCCTGACACAGGCCTTTGCAGGTGTCAGGGTCAGCAGATCTGGTGCGATGCCAGGGCCGACGGTCACAGTCCGGATGAAAGAGACCGCGTAGCCTCGGCGTCAGCACGCATGCGTGTCGGCGCCGCGTTTGCGTGCGCCCTGATTCTGGTCCTACTCTTATCGAGGCTTCCATGAATCAGACTACTAAGCAGTTCCCATCCAAGCACGAAGCGGGCACAGGTTGCACAAGCCGCGCCCGCGTAGCAGTTATCTCATCAAGTTGGCATCGCGACATCGTTGCCAACGCCACTACCGCGATTCGCGCCGAGTTGAGCGGCACGTCCGACCCACCAGGTGAGCTGGATCACTTCGAGGTACCTGGCGCATTCGAGATCCCGCTACACGCGAAGCGCCTAGCGGCGTCCGGCGCCTACGACGCCATCATCGCCTGCGGTCTCGTCGTCAACGGCGGCATCTATCGCCATGAGTTCGTTGCATCTGCTGTGATTGACGGTCTGATGCGCGTTCAACTGGAGACCGACACTCCCGTCTTCTCGGCCGTGCTAACCCCAAGGGACTTCCATGAACACGCGGAGCATCGGAAGTTCTTCTCCGAGCACTTCATCAAGAAGGGAAAGGAGGCAGCGCAAGCGTGCGTCCAAACTCTGGCAAGCCTGAGCAAGCTGCCAAGCAGAGACGGCTAACCCTTCGCTCGAGTGGACCGCCACCGGCAAGGCACTTGGCCCGCGGGCCGGTGTGGTCCATCATACGTCCCGCGGGCCAAGTGCCTTCCCGGCGTCGGCCCCCTCAGCTCAAACGTTAGGCGTCATGAAGGCCGCACTTGTCGCGCTCTCTCTAGTCTGCAGCTCAGCCATTGCACAGGTGCCGGCAGTGCCTACCAATGTCACTGCCGTACAGACGCTGGGCTATTGGCAGCAAGATGGCCGTTCCGGCACGTACCGCGTCATAACCACCACCGAGGGCTGGGAACATGTTTGGTCGCGGGTGTTCGTGGAGTGGCTGCCGGAGCCCGCTTCGCGGGATGATCCTGCGCCAGCCGCTCACGCCGTTGAACTGGAGCTGCCCGTCGCTCAAGGCACAGCGCTAGTTGAAGCCACGGCAGTTCGCCGGAAGGTGGGCGCCATTGAAATCAAGCTGGTTACTCAGTCGAACCAGTCGTCCAAGCCAAGAGCCGCACGTACGTGTTCTTGGCCACCTCACCAGTGTCATCAAGCCGGTCCGCAGCGCCAAGCAATGACGCCTAACCCTTCGCTGGAGCCGACTCGCACCGGCATGGCACTTGGCCCGCCTACTGGAGTGGTTCATCATCCATCCGGCGGGCCAAGCGCCATCCCGGCGCTCGCGCCTCAGCTCAAACGTTAGGCCTCGCGTGCAACCACTTCCGCGCTCAACTTGGTCCGTCTGCGCAATCTCTGGGTTGCTGCTGTGCATCGCCTTAAACGCCAAGACCGTTCTCTTTGCACCCGTCGTTTGGCCAGCGGTCCCAGCGCACGGCCTGTGGTACTCGGCCTTCATCCTGCTTGCAGCCTCGTTAGGTCTGGCCTACCAAGGGCGCACCAGCCGGCGCAGGCTGGTAGTGGCTGCATGTGCCACACCAGTGCTGCTTCTGCTGGCTTTCAGCTGGTCCCTCCTGTTATTCGCGGGCGCCACGACTCTTGAGTCCTTCGCCTCTGCCCACAGCTCGGCCATGCTCGAATACGTTCGCCCAGTTGCGCGCCTCACCACCGCAGAGATCAGTCTCTTCGGTTGTGCACTTGTGACAATGCTGCTCGCATTGTTCGGGTCCTCCAGCAGGCACGGCCCCCGCAGCGGCGTCGCTACAGCGAGCGAGGCCTAACCCTTCGCTGGAGCGGGACCTCCACCGGCATGGCACTTGGCCCGCGAAGCTCTCAGGCTTAGCATCCGCTTCGCAGGCCAAGCGCCATCCCGGTTCCGGCCCCTCAGCTCAAACGTTAGGCCTCACGCAACACCCACTGCGTCCCACCGCAGAGCTTCGAAGCACCCCGAAATGGCCCTTCTTGCCATGTCAATCCCGTGCCGGGTAGGGGGACCTGACTTTCCCCAATCAAATCGACCCCGCCCGCGATACCTCGGCGCTCAAACGACTCCAGTCGTCTCGCCCGGCGATCCCGTCTTCGTCTGCTTCGCACCACCGTCCGAAGCTAGACTGCTGTCGAAATCACGTTAGACGCCCCAAGCACCTTCAGAGCGAATGCCATCTGCTCACACGAAGTGCTGCAGGAAACTCCGAAGCCACGCCAGGAACTGAACGCTCTGCGTGTTCGCCGTGAGCCCAAGGATCAACGCGATACACACCATCCGGATGTCGCGCGCTCGGAGTGCCTTGCGCCGCTCACGATCATTGCGAAAGCTGCTGTACGGATCCAATCCACGCACGCTTCTCAAGTGAATCGCGTGCTTGTCGACGGACTGGTTGAGGCGCTCTTTGAACATGCATGCATGTTCGGCAAGAGCGCGAACTCCTAGGTAACGAGCTGAACCGCCCCGGGTTTTGAGGAGGCTCCTTCGATTGAGAATGGAGCCAAGATGCGGAAGTCCCCGAAGTTTTCCCCCGAGGTGATCGAGCGCGCTGTGCGCATGGTGTTCGACGCCAAGGACCAGTACCCGTCGCAGTGGGCGGCGATCGAGTCGATCTCGGCCAAGATCGGCTGTACGGCCGAGACGCTGCGCAAGTGGGTGCGCCAAGGCGAGCGCGACAGCGGCGTGCGGCCCGGTGCCACGACGGCCGAGCAGCAGCGCATCAAGGAACTCGAACGCGAGGTCCGTGAGCTGCGCAAGACCAACGAGATCCTGAAGCTGGCGAGCGCGTATTTCGCCCAGGCGGAGCTCGACCGCCACCACAAGAAGTGAACGCCTTCATCGACGAGCATCGTGCTCGCCTGGGGGTCGAGTCGATCTGCCGCGCGCTGCAGATCGCCCCGTCGGCGTACAGGCGTCATGCGGCGCGCCAGCGCGATCCGGCGTTGCTGCCTGCGCGGGCGCAGCGCGACGCGGCCTTGATGCCCCAGGTGCAACGCGTGTACGAAGCGAACCTGCGCGTCTACGGCGCCGACAAGGTGTGGCGACAGTTGCTGCGCGAAGGCGTGACGGTGGCTCGCTGCACCGTGGAGCGACTGATGCGCAGGCTCGGCCTGCAAGGAGCCAGGCGCGGCAAAGGCGTGCGCACGACGGTGCCCGATGCCAAGGCGGCCTGCCCGCTGGACCGCGTCAACCGGCAGTTCAAGGCGCGCCGGCCGAACCAGCTGTGGGTGGCGGACTTCACCTACGTCTCGACTGGCAGGGCTTCGTGTACGTCGCCTTCGTGGTCGACGTCTTCGCGCGGCGCATCGTCGGCTGGCGGGTCAGCAGTTCCATGCAGACCGACTTCGTGCTCGACGCGCTGGAGCAGGCGCTGTATGCGCGGCGGGCTGAGCGCGAAGGCGACCTGGTGCACCACAGCGACCGCGGCTCGCAGTACGTGTCCATCCGCTACAGCGAACGCCTTGACGAGGCCGGCATCGAGCCCTCGGTGGGCAGCACCGGCGACAGCTACGACAACGCGCTGGCCGAGACCATCAACGGGCTGTACAAGGCCGAGATCATCCACCGGCGCGGGCCGTGGAAGACGCGCGAGGCGGTTGAACTGGCGACGCTGGAGTGGGTCTCTTGGTTCAACCACCATCGCTTGCTCGAACCCATCGGCTACATCCCGCCGGCCGAAGCCGAGGCAAACTACTGGCGTCAGAAGCAGGCGTTGAGCGCAAGCGAGCCTGCTTCGACGGCAGCGTTGCAGGAGGGTTGAACCATGAATACATGGTCCAACCGGGGGGCTCCGGCGGCCCCTGCGGGGGGCCGGAGAGAAAGCCTGAACCCAAGAACCGTCAGACCACAGCGGTCTGACTCAAGCCAACAGGCCTCCTCGATTCCCGGTACGGTTCAAGTCACCGCCAATCGGTCCGCATGGCTGGGCCTGCTCGCAAGTCTGCTCCCGTTCTGGTTCGGCTAGTTTTCCGCCCTTGGCTGTCACTGTGTTGGGTGGCACGCGCAAGTGCTCTGCCATGCGGTGCTGCCTAACCCTTCGCTCAAGCGGGACTGCCACCGGCAAGGCACTTGGCCCGCGAGGCGCTCGCTGTCATCATCCGCCTCGCGGGCCAAGCGCCTTACCGGCGTCAGCCCCTTAGCTCAAACGTTAGGGCGCACGAACGATGCTCCAGCCGCTCTTCAACGCCGATGACAATGAGTGGGTCGTTCTCGTTGGCCGCTATGTGCTGAACATGGGCTCAGTTGAAGCGACCACCGGGCTACTGATCTCCATGCACGAAGGAACCGATCAGGCACCCTCGATGAATGCAGACCTTCCCTCACGCCTGGGCTTTCTCCGCGCGCGCTTCCCGAGAACAAGTTCGGATCGGCACTCGTGGGCGATGAACGTCTTCGCCGTGGCAAGCAAGCACGTTGGGTTCCGCAACATCGTCGCGCATAGCCCCCTAATGATCACTGGGCACAAGGATGGATCACATCGCATCCAAGGAATCCTCAACCTCGCCAAACGATCCGGCCCATGCCGGACAACTCGTCCAGCTTGAGGAGTTGCGTGGCCGAGTGGATGAGTCAGCAGCTCTGGCAAATTCGCTGCTCGAAATGCAGGCCGATTACGGGCCAAAGAGTGCGCCCTAACCCTTCGCTGGAGCGGGACCTCCACCGGCATGGCACTTGGCCCGCGAGGCGCTTCAGGTCATCATCCGCCTCGCGGGCCAAGCGCCATTCCGGCGTCGGCCCCTCAGCTCAAACGTTAGGCAGCAGCACGCAGCGTTGATGGTGCTCGCCAGCGCCGCTGGGGCGGCGGTCGCCGCCAAAGACCAAATGCTCTCCTCAGCCGCCGAGGCGCCAGTTCGCCAAAAGCCGGGCGGCAGTGCTAAGGCGCCAAGCGTGATTGCTCTTGCAGGCTCCGCTTTGTAGTCAGCGCTTCGCGGCCACGAGCCTCTGTCTCTCAGTCCCTGGGTCATTCAGTTCATGGGGCCGCCGGCGGCGGCAACAAGCCGCTGCGGTTTTGTTCGGTCCTGGGGAGCGGCAAAGCCAACTTGAGCGCCACTCGGGGCCGCCGGTTCGTGTGCGCTCAAGCTCCTAGACAGCCCTTCTCTTTCGTGGGCCATGCAGTCTGGGCCTGAGGCACGAGCAGTGCTGCCTAACCCTTCGCTCAAGTGGGACGTCCACCGGCAAGCCGCCTTGGCCGCGTGGCGCTCGCGGTTTATCCTGCGCCTCGCGGCCAAGCCGGCTCACCGGCGGCCGCCCCTTAGCTCAAACGTTAGGCGTCATGACCTTCCCGCGGCTTCTTATGCACCTTTGCTTGGCCTTCTTCGGTCAAGCAGTTGCTGCACCGCTGGCGAGCCCAGTTGAAGGGCAGTGCGAGGTCGCTGACAGCGTCCGCCCGGCCAGTTGGAAAGAACTGCACGCCTACTTTCGGAAGTACGGTGGCGGCTGCGCCGACGGAGCGCAAGCTGAGGGTTGGCCGAGGTCGCCGCGGAGCTCCTGGCTGAGCGTTGGTCCACCCTACCTGAGCTCCAATCGCTCAGCCGCCGAGATCCAGCATTCCTCCGTTGGGTCCTCTCGCGCCCAATCATGTCGCCGGAGAATCACTCCACGGCGGAGCTTGCCCTTGCCAACCTCAACAACAAGTGCACCAAGCAGCATCACAAGCTGTGCAAGAGTCTCGCCAAGAACGTGGTCACGAGCTACTAGGTCTCTTTGCGCCAATGACGCCTAACCCTTCGCTGGAGCCGACTCGCACCGGCATGGCACTTGGCCCGCTTCCCGGTCTGGTCCATCATCCGTCCAGCGGGCCAAGCGCCACACCGGCGCTCGCGACTCAGCTCAAACGTTAGGCCGCACAACAAGCACCCCAAATGGCAAGCAAGCACGATCTACTACGTCATCTCAAGAAGCTGTCCGATGCCGATCGGAAGCTGTGGGCCGCCTTCCGAAAAGCGGAGGAAAGTTCGTATGTCCATCCACTAAACTTTCGCAGACTTCTTGGAATGCGAAGGAGCTGTCAGGCACGAAACGCAAGTTTGTCCGCGAACATCCGACCCTGATGGCTCTTTCCGCACTCGCCGCGTTTGCCACTCCGCTTGCGTTGCCAAACTTCCCTACTCTGTTTGCACTTGGAATGCTCGTATACGGCTTGAGCCTGTTCGCAGCCATGCTGACGCGCGATCCGTTCATTGGAGAATACTCAAGAGTCCGCCTGCAAACGGATCAGCTGGTCGATCACGCGTTCGGCATCGACAAGGTGTCCCTGCTCGTCTTCAATTCGTTCGATCAGAAGGACCTGCTTGATGGCGTATCGCAGCCTGACATTGGCAAACTCATCAAGCTTGTCAAAGCCGGACATGACTATGCGAGCACAACTTACGGCTACTACGATCATGTGCGGAAGGCCTTCATAGCGGGCCTTTTGCGCTTCCGGTAACGCTGTGGATAGTCTTTCGCGAACACAGTGCCGACCTACAGGTCTACTGGGGAAGGCTCTCTGCTTTCGTCCGAAGCGATAGCTTTCTGGCTCCAGTTCCAATCATATTGACGCTACTGGCCGTCATTGCGGCTTCAACCCTTGCGTACTCTTTGGCGTTTGGTGATCAACGAGTTGAACGTCGTAAGAAGCGATACTTGTTGTGGTTGAACCTTCTGAACGAGTCATGGCAGAAGTGAGAGTGCGGCCTAACCCTTCGCTCGAGCGGACCTCCACCGGCATGGCACTTGGGCCGCAAGGCTGAGCTGCCTATCATCAGCCTTGCGGCCCAAGTGCCATGCCGGCGGCGGCCCGCTCAGCTCAAACGTTAGGCGTCAATGGCACGCAGCGCTTCTGATTGCGAGTATCAAAGTACCGTCACGCTCATGCTTCTGGGGGACAACCTTGTCCCCGGAGAGATCACTCGCTTACTCTCTCTTCGGCCCACCCAAGCGTGGCGCAGGGGCGAGCCTAGCCACCGAGCCTCCGACCCCGTTCATGGCTACGGCGGTTGGAAGAAGGCTCTACCAGAGTCTCAAGTTTCCCGTCCACTTCCGAGCCAGCTTCGGTACTGGGTGAGAACGCTGGCCGGGCGCTCCCAGGCGATAGCCACATTGGCTCATCAAGGTCATCTCTGCTCTCTGAGCTGCTACATCGCCTCTTCCGGCACGGCGTCCATCATCGTTCCGCCGGAGCTTCAGCGAGCCGTCGCCGCCCTTGGGCTCGAACTTCGTTTGTCATTCTTTGCTCAAGAGAGTTGACGCCTAACCCTTCGCTCGAGGCGGACCTCCACCGGCATGGCACTTGGGCCGCGAGCCGCTCAGGTTTATGCTGCGCCTCGCGGCCCAAGCGCCATCCCGGCTCCGGCCCGCTCAGCTCAAACGTTAGGCCTCACGGGCCACTATCCGAGGCGCTCATGTTCAGAAAGTCCATCGTCGCCCCGCTCGTCCTCATCGTCCTGGGCGTTGTGTTCCTGCTGTCCAATCTCGGTTTGCTTCCGCACCTCGGGCCTCTGTTCGCTAGGTGGTGGCCGCTCATCCTCGTAGCAGTCGGCGTCTCACTTCTACTCCGCCGGCTGTGAGAGTCAGAGGCCTGCGAAGGCCTCGCCGCGCAAGCTCTCTTCTTGCTCCAGTCCTCCTGCTGGCAGGTAGTCGCCGCAGCAACTCACAGTTGTCCCTTCGGCGCCGCAACCCGCGTGAGCGGTACCCCGCGGAGCTAGTGCAGTGTCCGAGCCAAAGCGGTTCCAGTTCCGGGCCAGAAGCAATGCCTCCTTCCGTTCGGCCCGCGGTGAGGCCTAACCCTTCGCTCAAGCGGGACTGCCACCGGCAAGGCACTTGGCCCGCAAGGCGCTCGCTGTCATCATCCGCCTCGCGGGCCAAGCGCCTTCCCGGCGTCAGCCCCTTAGCTCAAACGTTAGGCCTCTATGCAGATCGGCAATGCGGAGCGGTACCGCTCAATGCTTCAAGTGAACCGTACCGGGAATCGAGGAGGCCTGTTATTTGAGTCAGACCGCTGTGGTCTGACGGTTCTTGGGTTCAGGCTTTCTCTCCCGGCCCCCCGCAGGGGCCGCCGGAGCCCCCGGTTGGACCATGTATTCATGGTTCAACCCTCCTGCGGCGCTGCCGTCGAAGCAGGCTCGCTTGCGCTCAACGCCTGCTTCTGACGCCAGTAGTTTGCCTCGGCTTCGGCCGGCGGGATGTAGCCGATGGGTTCGAGCAAGCGATGGTGGTTGAACCAAGAGACCCACTCCAGCGTCGCCAGTTCAACCGCCTCGCGCGTCTTCCACGGCCCGCGCCGGTGGATGATCTCGGCCTTGTACAGCCCGTTGATGGTCTCGGCCAGCGCGTTGTCGTAGCTGTCGCCGGTGCTGCCCACCGAGGGCTCGATGCCGGCCTCGTCAAGGCGTTCGCTGTAGCGGATGGACACGTACTGCGAGCCGCGGTCGCTGTGGTGCACCAGGTCGCCTTCGCGCTCAGCCCGCCGCGCATACAGCGCCTGCTCCAGCGCGTCGAGCACGAAGTCGGTCTGCATGGAACTGCTGACCCGCCAGCCGACGATGCGCCGCGCGAAGACGTCGACCACGAAGGCGACGTACACGAAGCCCTGCCAGGTCGAGACGTAGGTGAAGTCCGCCACCCACAGCTGGTTCGGCCGGCGCGCCTTGAACTGCCGGTTGACGCGGTCCAGCGGGCAGGCCGCCTTGGCATCGGGCACCGTCGTGCGCACGCCTTTGCCGCGCTCGGCTCCTTGCAGGCCGAGCCTGCGCATCAGTCGCTCCACGGTGCAGCGAGCCACCGTCACGCCTTCGCGCAGCAACTGTCGCCACACCTTGTCGGCGCCGTAGACGCGCAGGTTCGCTTCGTACACGCGTTGCACCTGGGGCATCAAGGCCGCGTCGCGCTGCGCCCGCGCAGGCAGCAACGCCGGATCGCGCTGGCGCGCCGCATGACGCCTGTACGCCGACGGGGCGATCTGCAGCGCGCGGCAGATCGACTCGACCCCCAGGCGAGCACGATGCTCGTCGATGAAGGCGTTCACTTCTTGTGGTGGCGGTCGAGCTCCGCCTGGGCGAAATACGCGCTCGCCAGCTTCAGGATCTCGTTGGTCTTGCGCAGCTCACGGACCTCGCGTTCGAGTTCCTTGATGCGCTGCTGCTCGGCCGTCGTGGCACCGGGCCGCACGCCGCTGTCGCGCTCGCCTTGGCGCACCCACTTGCGCAGCGTCTCGGCCGTACAGCCGATCTTGGCCGAGATCGACTCGATCGCCGCCCACTGCGACGGGTACTGGTCCTTGGCGTCGAACACCATGCGCACAGCGCGCTCGATCACCTCGGGGAAAACTTCGGGGACTTCCGCATCTTGGCTCCATTCTCAATCGAAGGAGCCTCCTCAAAACCCGGGGCGGTTCAGGCGGCACTTTCCCGACGCACATCGGCAAGGCATCTTTTGCGGCTGCCAGTACTGCATGCGCGGTCAAATCAAGTCACGCGGCATCCGCACTCGCTACGAGGCGAATGCGGCCTAACCCTTCGCTGGAGCGGGACCTCCACCGGCATGGCACTTGGCCCGCGAGGCGCTCGCTGTCATCATCCGCCTCGCGGGCCAAGCGCCATTCCGGCGTCGGCCCCTCAGCTCAAACGTTAGGCCTCGCGTGCAACCACTTCCGCGCTCAACTTGGTCCGTCTGCGCAATCTCTGGGTTGCTGCTGTGCATCGCCTTAAACGCCAAGACCGTTCTCTTTGCACCCGTCGTTTGGCCAGCGGTCGCAGCGCACGGCCTGTGGTACTCGGCCTTCATCCTGCTTGCAGCCTCGTTAGGTCTGGCCTACCAAGGGCGCACCAGCCGGCGCAGGCTGGTAGTGGCTGCATGTGCCACACCAGTGCTGCTTCTGCTGGCTTTCAGCTGGTCCCTCCTGTTGTTCGCGGGCGCCACGACTCTTGAGTCCTTCGCCTCTGCCCACAGCTCGGCCATGCTCGAATACGTTCGCCCAGTTGCGCGCCTCACCACCGCAGAGATCAGTCTCTTCGGTTGTGCACTTGTGGCAATGCTGCTCGCATTGTTCGGGTCCTCCAGCAGGCACGGCCCCCGCAGCGGCGTCGCTACAGCGAGCGAGGCCTAACCCTTCGCTGGAGCGGGACCTCCACCGGCATGGCACTTGGCCCGCGAGGCGCTCGCTGTCATCATCCGCCTCGCGGGCCAAGCGCCACACCGGCGTCGGCCCCTCAGCTCAAACGTTAGGCGTCATGGAGTCACCGCTGCGACCGGCCGAGATGGTCATCGGCTTCCTTCCGATAGTGCTGATGCTGGCCGTCTTTGTTGTCTTGCCGCTTCCAGACAAGCCCGTCTACGGCTTCACTGACTCCGGGAAGCGCTACAGGAAGGTCGACCAGCCAACTCACATTCCACTGCTAGCCACCAAGACGTTCTGGCTAGTCTTCGCTCTTGTTGCAGCAAGTGCCATTGGCTTGGCCATCTTCGAGGCTCTTGGAAGCGCTGTTCGCTCGGGCACTGTTTCCCTACCCGGCACACGCGGGCGTCCTCGGCCTGTAGTCGCCTGGAGCGCCGCTTGGGCGTACTTTCTCGGCCTCAGCTTGTTGCTGCTCGCCGTGGCACTTCCCTGGCTTACGCGACCGAATAGCACCGCCCGAGCGCTTACCCAAATCGCGGCTGTCCTTCTGGGTCCACCGGCTACTTTCTGGTCCTCTTCGCCGCGGCATTCAGCTCCTGGCGGAGTGCACTACTAGCAGGCTTCTTCTTCATTGGCTTTGCTGCATACGCCCGCAGACACTTCAGCAAGCCAAGTTCTGCTGTCGGCGGCACAAGGAATGACGCCTAACCCTTCGCTGGAGCCGACTCGCACCGGCATGGCACTTGGCCCGCTTCCCGGTCTGCTCCATCATCCGTCCAGCGGGCCAAGCGCCATACCGGCGCTCGCGCCTCAGCTCAAACGTTAGGGCGCACACGCATTCCATGAGGTACGCATGTTCAGGAAGTCCATCTTCGCGCCGCTCGTTCTCATCGTTCTTGGCGTCATCTTCCTGCTGTCCAACCTGGGCCTACTGCCGCACCTAGGGCCTTTGTTCGCACGTTGGTGGCCGCTGATCCTCATCGCGGTCGGCCTTCTCTTGCTCTCGCGTCGCATGCGCTGAGCCGAGCAACAGGGCCAATGCGGTTCTTCAGTTTGGCCGTTGGCGCGTTTGTTGCCTGTGTCTTAGCGCTGGCCTTGGCCGGGGGCAATCTGGCGCCTGCGCTGCGAGGGTTTTGGCTGCGTCGGTATCGGTGTCGCTTGGTTCTCCTGGGTGGCTGCCTTTGTGGTCGTACTTGCAGGCGGCCTCGTTCTTCTCTCTCGCCGCGAACTAAGCCAGTTCGGAGCCAGAGCCACCAAAGGCGCTCTCATCGGTCAAGCCATCCTGGCCCTAGTCGCCATTGCGGCCCTGGCTTGCCAAGAGTGCGCCCTAACCCTTCGCTGGAGCGGGACCTCCACCGGCATGGCACTTGGCCCGCAAGGCGCTCGCTGTCATCATCCGCCTCGCGGGCCAAGCGCCATCCCGGCTCCGGCCCCTCAGCTCAAACGTTAGGCCTCAGAGCATGCAAGTGCGCCCCATCGCAACACCGGAGGAGATCGAGGCAGCGCGTCTGCTGCTACAGCTGGCCGGCTGGGGAAAGCGGGTTGCCGATCCCAACACGTTCCGCAAGCTCCTTGCCCAGTCCCAAGTAGCGCTTGTGGCCGTGCACGAAGGCCAAGTCGTAGGCTTCCTGCGTGCGCTCACAGATGGTTTGTTCAACGGCTACATCTCCATGGTTGTAGTCGCCCAGGAGCATCGCGGCAAAGGCATTGGTACCGCCCTCGTTCGCTCGGCAATGGGGCAGAACAACGAAATGACCTGGGTGCTACGCGCGGGGCGTAGTGGAGTCAGCGCCTTCTACGAGAAGTTGGGCTTCCAACTCTCCGAGGTCGCTATGGAGCGGCCCGGAAACCGCGACTGAGGCCTAACCCTTCGCTGGAGCGGGACCTCCACCGGCATGGCACTTGGCCCGCGAGGCGGTGCCGGTCTATGCTCCGCCTCGCGGGCCAAGCGCCATCCCGGCGTCGGCCCCTCAGCTCAAACGTTAGGCATCACAGGGCGACACCGTGCGGGTAGTCAACGTCCACGAACGCAACTTCCGCTGCAGCCCACAACAGGCTGCGCAGCTTCTGGATTCACTGTCCTCGCCAAGAGACATGCTGTGGCCGTCGCAATCTTGGCCGCGTATGCGCTTGGACCGACCACTCGGCCTCGGTGCCACTGGAGGCCACGGACCTATCCGCTACTCCGTCATTGCCTACGAGCCGGGCAAGAGGGTCACCTTTGAGTTCATCTCGCCACGGGGGTTCGTGGGTACGCACTGGTTTGAGGTCTTGGGCCACGAGCCCAACGGAACTGTGCTGCGGCACACCATCGACATGTCTCTTGAGGGGGGCCGCACTGCTCTCCTGGCCAGTAGCCATCCGTCCTCTTCACGACGCGCTCGTCGAGGATGCTTTAACCAACGCTCAGGTAGCTCTTGGTGAGCAACCTACTCCAGTACCTTGGTCAGCTTGGGTTCGGGTTCTTCGCAGAGTGGTCGGCCGTCGTACTAGGCGGCGCAGTGATGCCTAACCCTTCGCTGGAGCCGACTCGCACCGGCATGGCACTTGGCCCACCTCCTGGAGTGATTCATCATCCATCCGGCGGGCCAAGCGCCATCCCGGCGCTCGCGCCTCAGCTCAAACGTTAGCCGTCATGAACAGGCTCTGTGCCCTACTTCTACTGGCATGTTCAGTCGCGTCGGTCGCGGCCGCTGACGCTCCGCCGCGATCTGAGTTCACACGTGGAACGCCGGCACTGCGATTGGTCGAGCGTTCAGACTCGTACACCAAGGGCTCGTTCGCGCGGTGGACGGGGAAGCTAGAGCTAACCGGTAAGGTGGTGGTCGAGTTCGACCGTCCGCCACCTGGAGGCGAACCGATAGACGATGTTGGTGTCATCTTCTTCGAGCCGTCGGCGGCTTCACTTCGCCTTCTCCCAGCAGCAGTTGGAACCTACTACCCGCTCATGCCGAATGTCCTTTGGCTAGAGGCCAGTCCGCTCGAAGTCCTCACACCTCTCATTGGTGCGTCTTTAGTCGAACAACTACTCCGTTCCAAGCCGCCTCGCTTTGAGGTACCAGCAAGGCTGCGCCTCCTTGAGCTCTTCACAAGTGTCGAGTGCGACCATCGCGCATACTCGATCCGGTACGACCAATTGCGGCTTCTCGGAGTCGACCTCGTGGCAATCGGAGAAGCGAAGAACATCGGTTGCTAGAGGAGCGCTGACGGCTAACCCTTCGCTGGAGGGGGACCTCCACCGGCACGGCACTTGGCCCGCGAAGCGCTCGCTGTCATCATCCGCTTCGCGGGCCAAGCGCCATCCCGGCTCCGGCCCCTCAGCTCAAACGTTAGTCGTCATCAATGGAGCGGCCTTCGCCAATAACGGTTGTCTTGTCCCTTCTCGCCACCGCTCTGAGTGCTTTCCTTCTGTATGTGCTCTTGGTTGCAGCCAGAGACTTCCTCAGCACCGGAACAGTGTGGCTACCCAAGCTTTTCCGTAAGGCTCGGCCGTCAGCCTTTGTGCCTTGGCATGTCGCGGCGACCTATCTCCTGGGAGTCCTTTGCCTCGCAGCCGGCGCAGCATGTTCCGCCTACGCTGCCACGCTCAATGCCAAGTACAAGCCAACAAGCGCTGTGCTGCTTATCGTTGGTGGCGCGCTGGTGTTCCTCTATCGCCTTTCTCTGCCGTTCGCTGGCGGAGTAATCCTTCTGGTCGGTTCACTGGTCGTGCTCACCTTCGCTCGCCATCGGAAGGCGCTCTTTGGAGCACTTGTCTTCGTAGCGCTGGCGCTGTTCGCCGCCGGGTTTGCTGTCTTTTGAGGCGCAATGACGCCTAACCCTTCGCTGGAGCGGGACCTCCACCGGCATGGCACTTGGCCCGCGAGGCGCTCGCTGTCATCATCCGCCTCGCGGGCCAAGCGCCATCCCGGCGTCGGCCCCTCAGCTCAAACGTTAGGCCGCACGAATTGCCAGACTAAGTGCAACACTCGATAGCGTACGCCTCGTTCGGCGTATCGAACCCCAGAACCTTCCTGGGCCTGTCGTTGAGCTCTCGCTCGATCTTGTCGCAGTGTCGTTGCGTCACCTCCTTGAAGCACATGCCTTTAGGCAGGTACTGCCGGATCAACCCATTGGTGTTCTCGTTGGTGCCGCGCTCCCATGAGTGGTAGGGCTGCGCGAAGTACACCTCGATCCCGAACTCGTCCTGCATCTGCCGGAACCCGTGGAACTCCGTTCCGTTGTCCAGCGTCAGGCTCTTCATCTTCAAAACCCCTTTTCTGATCTCTCTGGCCAGCGCCTTTTTGACCTCCACCGCCTGGCGCGCCGGCAGCTTGATGATCTGCACCCAGCGCGTCATCCTCTCCACCAGCGTCAGCAGGCAGTGCCGGCCATCCTTGCCCATCACCGTGTCGCCTTCCCAGTGGCCGAACTCGCGTCGCTGCTCGACCCTCGCCGGCCTCTGGCTGATGGGTGTCTTCCGCCCATCCTGCCTCGGTGATCCGTCACTCGGTAGCCCTTGCGGTAGCGCTTGCTCAGCTGCCTCGTCCTCAGCCATAGCGAGCCGCCTGCCGCCTTGTCTGCCCTCAGCCACCGGTAGATCGTGGTCGTTCCAATACTTAGCTGCTCCTGCTTGCGCAGCCGCCGGCTGATCTGCTCCGGGCTCCACTTGCGCCCCATCAGCTCGTGCACCAGTTCCACCCGGCCGCTCGAACTGCGTGCCCTGCCGGCTTCGCCAGCGTCGCGCCCTCGCGTACCGATCCGCCTTGTCCACCCGGTAGTACCCGTCACTGCTGTCCGCATTGCGCCGGAGTTCCCGGCTGATCGTCGACGGGCTGCGATGCAGCATCCTCGCGATTGTCCTCACGCTCTCGCCCCTGGACTTGTGCTTGCCAATCAGATAGCGTTCCCTGTAGGTGAGTTGGTGATATCCCATGCTGCAAACCCTTCTTGCCGGAAGAGAAACAGCAAGTCTCCAACTCACCGCCCTTCTTCCCGAAGGTGTTGCACTTCAACTGGCAATATGCCCCTCACGGGGTCTCGCTTCGTGAGGAAGATTCAACTTCGTACTGTGACCCACTACAAGATGAAGCACACCCTGACAATGACATCTGCAGTTCTTCTTCTGGCTGCTTGCGCCTCCAGTCCGCCGATCCCTCAGTCAGCTGGTGAGCAGCTTCGCTGCTCGAGAGAGACTCCTACCGGTACCAGCATACCAATCGTACGTTGCCGCACAGCTGAACAAATGGAACGTGATCGCCTGGCTGCTCAAGAACTCGACTCCAAGCTTCGTTCAGCTCCGGGTGGCAGTCAGGCAAACAACTCCGGTCGTTAACTGGACATTAGGTCCAGCCTCATTTCGCGGTGAGGCCTAGCCCTTCGCTGGAGCGGGACCACCACCGGCATGGCACCCGCCCCTCAGCTAGAAAGTTAGGCCGCATAGCCACCCAGATGCAAGCTCCAGAGTTCTTCCCGAATGCAAAGTCATTCCGTAGGTGGCTTGAAGCGAATGCCGCCAGCGCCGAAGACCTTCTGGTGGGTTACCACAAGGTCGCCACGGGCAAGCCCAGCGTGTCCTGGTCAGAGTCTGTCGACGAGGCACTGTGCTTTGGTTGGATCGATGGTGTCCGCAAGCGGATCGACGATGAGACCTACCAGATCCGCTTCACGCCCAGGCGGCCCCACTCCATCTGGAGCGCGATCAACATCGCCAAGGTCAAGAAACTCCGAGCTCAGGGGCGCATGACGCCGGCTGGCGAAGAAGCATTTCAGCGCAGAACCGAAGCCAAGTCCGTGGTGTACGCCTACGAGCGGGAGGCGCCAGCCGAGCTCTCCTCGGCCGAACTGCGGGAGTTCAAGCGCGACAAGGCAGCTTGGCGCTTCTTCGAGAGCAGTCCGCCCAGCCACAAGAAGGTCGTGCTTCATTGGGTGTGCAGCGCCAAGAAACCAGAAACCCGCGAGCGGCGGTTTCGCAAGGTGCTTGAGGCGTGTGCCGCCAGGGCAGCCGCTACGCTGAGCGCAAACAATGCGGCCTGACCCTTCGCTGGAGCCGATCCGCTCCGGCACGGCGCCCTGGCCGCTCAGCTCGAACGCTAGGCGTCGCAACACGCCACCTTCGAGGTTCATGTGAACTTGTTTGATCAGTACTTGCCCTGGCAGCCTGTTCTATCGCAGTAGCGACACACGCCCAGAAAGTCACTCCGCAGTCGCTTGTGCCTGGACACCTTTGGGATGGTGGGCTGCGCATCGATCTCCCCGACAGCTGGTACGAGGAATGCACGCTGCGGATCGACGGAACGAGGTCCTCGTGCCCCGGGGAGGAGCGAAGCGAGTCCGCGTTCGAGCCAGCCGTCATCCACCAGAGCGATCAGACGAGAGAGGTTCGGCACTCGCGTACGCCTTCGACGCACCGGTGAGGAGTGCCGCGATTCTCTCGAGCGCGCGCGAGGCCGGCCGTGCTCGGTGGATCACGATGGGTGCGCGAAGAGTCCGCTGGCTCACGCGAAGCCAGCCTGCGTGAGCTTCATCACCAGGCTCGACGCAGTCGCTGGCCGTCCGGACGCAGCAGTCGACTCCGGCGAGTCCGAACCTCCACGCCAATCTCGGGCCCATCAAGGGGCTCCCGATCCCTCGCGGGAGCCGGTGACCCGCCGGCCCGGCCCTTGGCCCGGAGGGCGCGCACGCTTAGCATTCGGTGGCGCGCCGGACTGCCCTCTCGGCCTCTCCACCCACCGGGACATCGCGCAGTGTCCCTCTCGTCTCTCGCGGGAACACAGATGCAGAACGCCCTGGTCGGCAAGCGAGTCCTGATCACTCAATCCACGGAGTTCATGGGGCCGGTCCTGTGCGATGTTCTTGCGGAACAGGGAGCCGAGGTGATTGCCAGTCCGGCGTCCCTGCTGGAGCCCGGCAGCGCTTCGCACGTGGTCCAGTCTGCAGGCGTGATCGACGTGCTGGTGGTCAACCCGCCCACACGGCACCGGGCACCATGGCCCCACAGGTCGATGAAGAGGAATGGAGACGGGTCTTTGCGGCACTGGTCGACCCCTTGCCGCGCCTGGTGGCCGCAGCGGCCCCGCCGATGCTCGCGCGGCGCTCGGGCAAGATCCTCGTCATCGGCAGCGCATCGGCACTGCGCGGCATGAAGCGCGCCTCCACCTACAGCGCGGCGCGAGGTGCCCAGCTGGCCTACGTCCAGGCGGTTGGTGTCGAGTTCGCTCCGCACAACGTGCAGGTCAATGCCATCGCCCAGAACTTCGTCGACAACCCGACCTACTTTCCGGCCGAGGTGCAGGCCAACCCGCGCTTCCAGGAGCGTCTGGCGCGGGAGGTGCCGCTGGGCAGGCTGGTCGCGGCACGCGAAGATGCGATGTTCGCAGCCTATCTCTGCAGCAACGCTGCCGACTGCTTCGTGGGACAGGTGTTTCCCGTCTGCGGCGGCTGGGCCGTCCGATGATCGCGCGCCGGCCCGTGGCGGTCGGGCCCGCTGCCATCGACTATCCTGCACGCTAACTGTCAGTCGGCGCGGTCCGCCCGCGCGCAAGTCGCCATGTCGATCCATCGAAACCTCGCGCTCGTCTCGCTGGTCATTGCGTCCTCGGTCGCGGTCGCGCAGGATGCGCGGGAGCGCAGCTTCATTCGCAAGGGAATGCCCGAGGGCGAAGTCATCTTCCGCATCGGCAAGCCGGACCACGAAGCCTTCATCGCGAACGCGAAGGGCCAGCCGGAGGAGAAGACCTGGACCTACTTCCCCCACGCCCGCGATCCGCAGACGCTGACGATCGTCACGTTGCGCGCCGGCGTGGTGGCCGAGGTCGAGCGAAAGGTGTCGCGCTGATCCGCCGCGCTGGCGGTCCGTGGCTCGACTGCAGCGAGTGCTTCCGCGCCTCGTGCCATCATCCGAGGCGTGATCGCCAACCCATCTGCCATGCGCATCGCGCTCGAACCGGCCGATCAGCCGGACGTCCTCGCGCTGATCGAGGCGCTCGACGCCTACCAGATGCCGCTGTATCCGCTGGAGAGCCACCACGGCATCGACATCGCGGCCCTGTCGGCACCGAACGTGATCTTCGCCGTGGCGCGAGACGCTGCCGGCCGCGCGGTGGCCTGTGGCGCGATCGTGCTGGAAGCCGGCTACGGCGAGCTCAAGCGGATGTTCACGCGGCCGGAGTGCCGCGGCCAGGGGCTGGCGCGTGCGCTGCTGCAGCGGCTGGAGACGGAAGCCGCGTCGCGCGGCTGCCGCGACTTCATGCTCGAGACCGGCTACCTGCAGCACGAGGCGATCGCACTGTACGAACGCCTCGGCTACTGCCGGCGCGGCCCGTTCGGCCCCTACACGGAAGATCCGAACAGCGTCTTCATGCACAAGCGCGCGCCGGAAGCGACGTCATGAGTCGAGTCGCCCGGCGCCATCATCTCGGAGGAACACCATGGCTGCATCCGATCTGCGCATCGTCCTGACCTTCTCGCCCGAAGACCAGACCCGGCTGCGGGTGTCGTCGGTGGCCGTCCCCGACTTCTTCTCGGCGCACGGCGTCGCTCCGGCGGCGGGCGATGCGCTGCGCATCGGCGGGCGTCAGTTCGTCGTGCAGGGCCGCGTGTGGGAGCACGATGGCTTGCGGCCCGTGCTGCGCCTGCTGATGGGCAGCGGCCACGCCGCCAGCGATACCGTCTTCGGCTGAGCGCCGCGCGCTCGCGCCGTTCTCAGCGGCGGCTCGTGCGCCGCGTCGTCAGCAGTGCATCCGTGGGCCAGCCATGCGCCGCCACCAGCACCGTGCGGATCTCGCGCCGCGCGGCCGTCGCGCGCTCGGGCGCGACCGGTGCCGCGGGTTTTGCGGCCGCGACGGCTTTCGCCGCCTTGTCCTTGTTCTGCAGTCCTGAGTTCAAAGCTGTGCGATCGGGATTCGGAAGGCGCGATTGTAGGTGGACGCCATCGGGCCGCCGGCAGGCACAATCCCGCCGCGGCGCGGCTTTCGCGCGCGACACCCGCCCCGGAGCCATGATGAAGGAAACCAGCTTCGATCTCTCGACCATGCGCCAGCTTCGCGGCGCCCAGGAGGTCGGCACGGCGCTCGATGGTCAGGCCATCGTGATGAAGCTGCAGATGGAAGACGGCAGCGCCGAATGGCTGTCGGTGCACCATGCGCGGGTCGGCCGCCTGATCAGCTCGATCCTGTTCGCCTCGGGCGTGGCGGCCGAGGACCGCCAGCAGGCCGCCGGACTGGGCAAGCGCGTGGACCAGGGAACGACGCTGGTCGACATCCAGCGCGTCAATGCCGCCTCCGCGGCCGGCGCCGACCACATCGCCTTGCGCGTGGTCATCGGCGAAGGAGCCAACCTGGATTTCCGCATCCCGCTCGCACTCGTGCCCGCACTGCAGGAGAAGATCTCCGAGGCTGCGGCCCTGGCGGGGAGCACCGGCGCGTGAGCGTCTGCGGAGGCCGCCGTGAACCTGAACACCGCCCGCGTCTTCGTGCATGACCACGGCGGCTGCGCGCCGCTTCTATGGCGATGCCCTCGGCCTGAAGCTGCGTGCGCACGACGTGGCGCAAGGCTACTGCCTCTTCGATGCCGGCAATGTCGAACTGGTGGTCGAGGCCGTGCCGGCAGACGCCCCGGAGCACGACCGGGCCCTCGTCGGCCGTTTCACCGGCCTGTCGTTCCGCGTGCCCAGCGTGCACGTCGCACACCAGGATCTGTTGCAACGCGGCGTCGTCTTCACCGCCGCGCCCGAGCGCCAGTTCTGGGGTGGCGTGCTGGCCAGCTTCCGCGACCCCGACGGCAACGAGTTCCAGATCGCGCAGCGCCCATGAGCGGATCGCTGCATCGCGCCGGCTCGCCGCACTGAGGCCATGGCCCTGGACAACGGCTCCCCATCCACACCGCACGCCTGACGATCCGCCGCGTGCAGCCCGATGACCTGGGCGATCTGCTGGAGGTCAACGGCGACGACACCGTCACCCGCTTCCTTCCCTACCCCACCTGGAAGAGCGCCACCGATGCGCAGCTCTGGTTCGAGCGCATGGCGGCGCTGCAGGCGGCCGGCGCGACGGCGCAGTTCGTGATCGAGCACCGCGAGCTCGCCCGTGTCATCGGCAGTTGCCTGCTGTTCCGCCACGACCCGGCAAGCGGCCGCGCCGAGATCGGCTACGTGCTCGGCCGCGCGCACTGGGGCCAGGGGCTGATGCACGAGGCGATGCGCGGTTTCATCGTCCATGCCTTCGGCACGCTCGGCCTGCGCCGCCTGGAGGCCGATGTGAACCCGCTCAACCAGGCCTCGGTGCGCCTGCTCGAGCGACTCGGCTTCAGGCGCGAGGGCCTGCTGCGCCAGCGCTGGGTGACCAAGGGTGAGGTCAGCGACTCGCTGCTGTTCGGGTTGTTGCGCGACGAGGCGCAGCCGTGAAGGCCGCTGCGCTGGCCGTCGCGCTGGCGCTCGCCGGCTGCGCCGTCGCAGTGGGTGCGCCGCCACGCGACGACGCCCTGCACCGGGCCCTGCACGGCACATGGTGCAACTCCGCCGATGGCGGCCGCAGTTGCTGGGCCTGGGACGAGTTCGGCACCGACGGTCGCTTCCGCGCCTGCGGGCGCACCGACGACGACCCGCGGCCGTTCCGCGGCGAGGGCCGCGTCGAGGTGCGCGGCCAGCGCATGTGCTACGTGGTCGATGCGGCCAGCGACAACTTCTGGCTGCGACCGGGCCAGCGCTACTGCACCGACATCGTCGCGATCGACGCCACGACCCACCGCTACCGCGACATCGACACCGGCGCCGAGTTCACGCTGTTCCGGCGCGACAATGCGGCGGCGCGCTGCCCCTGACCGCGCCGGACACCCCCGCCATGCCGCAGTTCGCGATCTACGTCGGCTCCCTGTGCATCGGGCACTCGTGGCTCGAGCACCGCGATGCGCCGATCGGCGTCGCCGCCGGTCGATTCCTGCCTGCGGCCGGCTACGCACAGGTGCAGGGCGCCGTGCTCGCCTCGGCCAGCGGCACGCAGCCTGAAGTGGCCCTGCGCGTGCTGGCGCCCGACGGGCAGGTGCTGGCCGGCGAGGGCCTGGTGCAGATCGTCGACTACTCGCCTGAACTGGGCGACGATGCGATCGAGGTGCATGTGATCGGCATCGAGCCGGAGCGTTACGGACAGTGGTTCCCGACCCAGGCGACCGGCTTCCAGGACACCGTGGTCGTGCCGCCGCGAGAGCTTTGACCGAGGAGAACGAGGTGCCCAAGGGCTACTGGATGGCGCGCGTCGACGTGGCCGACGCCGAGCGCTACAAGGACTACGTGGCCGCGAATGCGGTGGCCTTCGCGAAGTACGGTGCGCGCTTCCTGGTGCGCGGCGGCCGCTTCGAGAACCCGGAAGGCGGCTCGCGCAGCCGCAATGTGCTGATCGAGTTTCCCAGCTACCAGGCGGCGCTCGACTGCTGGAATTCGCCCGAGTACCAGCAGGCCTGGGCGATCCGCAAGCCGATCTCCACCGGCGACGTGATCATCGTCGAGGGCTACGACGGGCCGCAGCCCGGCGGCTGAGCCGGCCGCCGACCCGGCGTCAGCCGAGTTCGCTCTGCTTTTCGACCACGCGCGAGACGATGCCGTACTCGATCGCTTCCTTCGCGCTCATCCAGTAGTCGCGCTCCATGTCGGCCACCACCGACTCGTAGGTCCGGCCGGTCTGGCGCGAGATGACGCGGGCGATGCGCTCGCGCGTGCGCAGGATCTCCTTGGCCTGGATGGCGATGTCGGTCGCCCGGCCGCCGGCTCCGCCCGCCGGCTGGTGAATCATGAAGCGGGTGTTCGGCAGGCACAGGCGCCGCTCCTTCGGCGGCGCGAGGAAGATGTGCGCGCCGGCGCTGGCCACCCAGCCGCTGCCGACGGTGGTGACCGGCGCGCGCACGAAGCCGATCATGTCGTGGATCGCATCGCCCGATTCCACATGCCCCCGGGCGAGGAGATCAGCATCGTGATCGGCGCGTCGGACTCCTCCGACAGCGCGAGCAGGCGGCGACAGGTGGCCAGCGCCATCTTGTCGTCGATCTCGCCGAACACCAGCACGTAGCGCGACTTGAAGGCCAGCTGCTCTTCCAGGCGGCCGGCGGCGGCTGCGTCGGCGGGCTTCTTGTCGTCGTCGGCGAGGCGGTGGTCAGTCATGTTTCTCTCCTTGAGCAATGCGGGTTGGAGGCATTCTCGCCGAACGCTTCAGGCTTCCCCGCCATGGTCGTTGATGAACCTGCGGTCGATGCGGTCCTTCCAGTGCCAGACCCAGCGACCTTCGGTCGACAGCGCGCCCCAGCTGGCAACGGCGTACTTCTCGCCGCAGGCCAGCAGGTTGAGCGCGCGGCTGCGGATTCCAGGGCTCGAGCTGGCCGCCGGCGAGGAAGCGGCGAAGGTTCAGCGCCAGCGGCGCGCCGGCGCGCAGCGCGTAGACGCCGCTTCGGGGCCGCGGCGCATCGAGCATCGTTGCGGTGTCACCGGCGGCGAAGACCTCCGGGTGCGAGGTGCTCTGCAGCGTCGCGCCGGTGGCCACGAAGCCCCGCTCGTCCAGCGCCGGGCCGGTGTCGCGCAGCAGGCCGGCGCGACGGCCGGCAGCGCGAGCACCGCGGCCTCGCAGGCCACACGCGTGCCGCGGCCGAGCACCACGTGCTCGGCGGTGATCTCGGCGCAGACGTCTTCGAGGATCGTCACGTTGCGGCGCTTCAGCGCGCGGATCACGCGTTCCTGCACCGCCGGTGGATGGCTGGGCACGGGCGGGCCGCCGCCGGTGACGAGGCTGATGCGCGAGCGTTCGCCGAGCCGGTGGTGCATCGCCAGCGCCAGCTCGACACCGGCCGCGCCACCGCCGACCACCACGACGCACAGCGCGCGGCTCTCGGCCAGTTCGCGCATGCGTTCCCACAGCGCCGTGAAGGCCTCGATCGGCCGCACGAACAGGCCGTGCTCGCGCGCGCCGGCAATCGCCTCGCGGTCGATGGTGGCGCCGGTGTCCAGGCTGAGCACGTCGTAGGGCAGCGTGCGGCCGTCGGCCAGCGTCACCGTGCGCGAGGCGGTGTCGATGGCGCTCGCCGCGGCCTGCAGCAGCCGCGCGCCGGCGCGCTCGGCCATCGGTGCCAGCGGCACGCTGCACTGGTCGAGCGTGTAGTGGCCGGCCACGAAACCCGGCACCATGCCCGAGTAGGTGAGCCGCGGGTAGGGCGTGACCAGCGTCACCTCGGCGCCGGGCAGCGGCTCGGTGGCCAGCGCGCGCAGCACCTGCAGGTGCGCGTGGCCGCCGCCGAGCAGCAGCAGCTGCTTCATCGCGACAACACCGGGTCGGCCACGAACGCGAGGCTGCGGCCCTGGGTGTTGTCGGCATCGGCACCCACCGCCACGCCGATCACCGGCGGCACGCTGCTCGATTCGTCGCCGAACAGCTTGAGGAAATCGGCCGCCACGTCGCGCTTCTCCTCGTGCCATCGGCCGGTCTCGGCCGAGCGCAGCACGAGGTAGCGCATGCGCCGGCTGTAGGTGTTGGGCACCACGCTGCCGGCGGCCACCTGCCGATCCCACACGTAGCAGACGGTGGCCGCGGGCAGGTTCTCGCCGGTCTTGCTGCGCGCCGCGCAGCAGCTGCCGCTCGAGGAAGGGCACGCGTTCCAGCGGCAGATCGAAGAAGACGCAGACCTTGGCCGCATTGTCGTCGCCTTCCTTGCGGCGCAGGTCGGCCCCCTCGGCGAAGCGCTCGACGCGCCAGCGCCACGCGAGCGTCAGGCCTTGCGCGTCGGTGCGCAGCTCGTGCACCAGGTTGCCGTAGGAACCGTCGGCGTCCATGCGCAGCACGGGGCGGCCGTCGACCGTCTCGATCGCATAGCGCGTCGGCGGAAACTTCTGCTGCGGCAGCTTCGCCTCGCGCCAGGCTTCGTGGATGCGGCCATCGGCGCCGGCCAGCGGGGCCAGTTGCTGCGCCGCTGCAGCGGCGGGCAGCAGCGCCAGGGCCAGAAGAAAGGGGGCAGCGGATCTCATCGTCGTCTCCAGTCATGGTAACGGCCCACCCACGCCAGCAGCTTCGCCGGCGCATGCGCGCGCTTCCATTCCCCGGCCGCGTACTTGTTGGCCTCGCTCATCGTCGGGTAGGTGTGGATGGTGCCGAGGATCTTGTTCAACCCAAGGCCATGGCGCATCGCCAGCACGTATTCGGCGAGCAGTTCGGCGGCATGCGCGCCGACGATGGTCACGCCGAGGATGCGGTCCTTGCCCGGCACGGTCAGCACCTTCACGAAGCCGTGGGCCGCGCTGTCGGCAATCGCGCGGTCGAGGTCGTCGATGCCATAGCGCGTCACCTCCACGGCGATGTCCTTCTCCCTCGCCTCCTGCTCGCTCAGGCCGACACGCGCGACCTCGGGGTCGACGAAGGTCGCCCACGGGATGACCGAATAGTCAGCCTTGAACTTGCGAAAGGTTCCGAACAGCGCGTTGACCGCCGCATACCAGCCCGGTGCGCGCCGACATGGGTGAACTGGTAGGGCCCGGCCACGTCGCCCGCGGCGAGGATGTTCGGGTAGATCGTCTCCAGGTATTCGTTGGTCTCGATCGTGCGGCCGGTGGGGATGCCGAGTTCCTCCAGGCCGAAGCCCGACAGCCGCGCCTTGCGGCCGACCGCGCAGAGCAGCTGGTCGAAGCGGATGCGCTGCTCGACGCCATCGCCTTTTCCACTTTGGGCGACGACGAGGAATCGCTCGCCACCGGCCACCTCGCAGCGCAGCGCCTGGTGGCCGGTGAGCACCGTCACGCCGTCGCGCTGCAGCGACTGCGCGACCAGTGTCGACACCTCCTCGTCCTCGCGCACCATCAGCCGCGGCGCCATCTCGACCTGCGTGACCTGCGAGCCCAGCCGCGCGAAGGCCTGCGCCAGTTCGCAGCCGATCGGCCCGCCGCCCAGCACGACCAGCCGCGCCGGCAGCTCGCGCAGGCCCCACAGCGTGTCGCTGGTCAGGTAGCCCACCTCCTGCAGGCCCGGCAGCGGCGGCACGGCCGGCTCGGCACCAGTGGCGATCACGATGCTGCGCGTGGCGAGCGTCTGCACCGTGCCGTCGGCCAGCGTCACCTGCACGCGCCAGGGGTCGAGGATCTTCGCCTCGCCTTCGAGCACCTCCACGCCCAGGCCGGTGTAGCGCTCGACCGAGTCATGCGGCTCGATGTCCTTCACGACACGCGCGACGCGCTCCATCACCTGCGCAAAGTCGAGTGTCGCCTCGGCCCGTGCGATGCCGTAGGTCGGCGCCTCGCGCATCTGCTGCATCAGCGTCGCCGTGCGGATCAGCGCCTTGCTCGGCACGCAGCCGTAGTTCAGGCAATCGCCGCCCATCTTGTGGCGCTCCACCAGCGTCACCTTGGCCTTGACGACCGCGGCGATGTAGCTGGTCACCAGCCCGGCAGCGCCGGCGCCGATGACGACGAGGTTGCGGTCGAAACGCCGGGGCTTCACGCCGGCCCAGCGCGCATAGACTGGCGCGCCTTGACCGCATCGACGATCTTCTTGGCCACCAGCGGAAAGACCCCCAGCAGCACGAAGGCGCCGAGCAGCCCCGGCGAGAGGATGCCCTTGAGCGAATCGATGCGCGCGAGCTGCGTGCCGGCGTTCACGTAGACCAGCGTGCCGGCCAGCATGCCGAGCTGGCTGACCCAGTAAAAGGTCCAGGCCCGCATCGTCGTCAGGCCCATCAGCAGGTTGATCATGAAGAAGGGGAACAGCGGCACGAGGCGCAGCGTGAACAGGTAGAAGCCGCCCTCCTTCGCGATGCCGCGGTCGATGTCGGCCAGCCGTGCGCCGAAGCGTGCGCGAACGCCGTCGCGCAGCACGTAGCGCGCGGCGAGGAAGGCCAGCGTCGCGCCCACGCTGGAGGCGAACGACACCACCAGCGTGCCCACCGCCAGCCCGAAGATCGCGCCGCCGGCCAAAGTGAGGATCACCGCACCGGGCAGCGACAGCGCGGTGGCCACCACGTAGCCCGCGAAATAAACGCCGATCACCCAGCCGGGGCGCGCGTCGTACAGCGCCGCGAGTTCGGCCTGGCGCTGCTTCAGTGCATCGAGGCTGAGGAAGCGGCCGAGGTCGAGCGCGAAGAAGGCGGCCACCGCCGCGATCAGCAGCAGCACGACGATGAGCTGGCGTCGGTTCATGCGGTCTCCTCCTCGCCGTCCAGGCGGATGAGTTGCGCGCCCGGGGGCACGTCGTGCGCGTCGTGCGTCACCAGCACGGCGGGAATGCGCTGCTCGCGCAGGCGCTCGAAGACGAAGGCACGAAAGCGCTGGCGCAAGGCCATGTCCAGGCGCGAGAAGGGTTCGTCGAGCAGCAGCGCACGCGGCTCGGCCAGCAAGGCGCGCAGCACCGACACGCGCGCACGCTGCCCGCCCGACAGCGTGTGCGGCAGGCGCGGCCCGTAGCCGGCGAGATCGGCACTGGCGAGCGCCGCTTCGGCGCGCGCTCGGCGATCGGCGTCACGGCCGGCCGGCAGCGCGAAGAGCAGGTTCTCCAGCACGGTGAGGTGCGGAAACAGCAGGTCGTCCTGGAACAGGATGCCGATGCGGCGCTGCGCGGTGGGCAGCGCGCTGACCTCGACACCATCGAGGCGCACCGAGCCGCTGCCCGCCAGGCCGTCGGCCAGGCCGCCGCAGAGGAAGGCCAGCAGCGAGGACTTGCCGGAGCCGCTCTCGCCCATCACCGCCAGCACCTCGCCTTCGCCGATGCGTGCCGTGAGGCCGTCGATCAGCGTGCGCTGCGGCGTGGCGATGCGGATGCCGGCGAGTTCCAGCATCAGGCCGCCTCCAGCCCGAGACGGCGCGCCTGACTGCGCCCCAGCCACCACGCCGCGCCGAACACCAGTGCTGGCAGCAGCGCCTGCAACAGCGCATGGGCGGCGAGCAGCGTGCGCTGGCCGCCGGAGGCCAGCGTCAGCGCCTCGGTGGTGACGGTGGCGTAACGGCCGGCGCCGACGAACTGCGTGCTCAGGTACTGCGCCACGCTGACCGCGAAGCCCACCGCGAAAGCCGCGGCCAGCGGCGCGAGCAGCATCGGCCACTTGATGCACAACAGGAAGGCCGCACGCGAGCGGCCCAGCGCCCGCGCCGTCTGCTCGTAGCGTGCGTCGAAGCCGCGGTAGGCCGGCGCCAGTGCCACCAGCGCATAGGGCGTGGTGAACAGGCTGTGCGCCAGCCACAGGCCGGCCATCGAACCATCGAGGCGCAGCAGCAGCGTGAGCTGGTAGAGCCCGGCCACCAGCAGCACGCCGGGCACGAGCATGGTCGCGAAGACCAGTGGCGCGGCGCGGTCGTCCCAGGGCGCGGGTGTGCTCTCCGTCCAGGCCACGGCGAGCAGCACGCCAGTGGCCGCCGAGGCGAGTGCGAGCGCGGTGGTGTGGGTCAGCACCGGCAGGCTGTCGGCCACCGAGGCCCAGGCGTCGAAGCTCAGCACCTGCGGCCACAGCGACGGAAAGCGCCACACGCTGGCCACCGACACGAAGAGCAACAGCGCGATCGACAGGCCGTACAGCAGCGCCATGCCGAGAAGGCTGGGCACGACGCCCCATGCGGCTCCGCGCGGCGCCGGCCGATCCCCACGCAATTGGCGCGCCCTCAGCACGGGCCGCAGGGCGGCTGCGCCGCCGATGGCGAGCAAGGCCCCGAGCGCCACCACGCCCGCCAGCAGCAGCGCGGCCGCAGCGCCCTGCGCATTCACCGCGGCATCGGCATCCAGCAGCCAGCTCCACGCGAGCTGCCCGAGCATGGGCGGGTTGGTGGGCCCCAGCACCAGCGCCATGTCGACCACGCTCGCGCCATAGGCCCACACGGCGAGCAGCGGCAGCGCCAGGCGCGGCAGCAGCTGCGGCCACAGCACGCGCCACCACACGCTGGCCGGCGCATAACCCATCGCCTGGCCGGTCAGCAGCGCCCTGGCGCAGCTGCGTGGCCTGCGCCACCGGGCGCAGCTGCGCCGCCACGTTCCACAGCAGGAAGGGCACTTCCTTGAGCACCGTGCCGAGCACGAGCGCGAGGCCGAGCGGGTCGTGCACCGTCGATACATCCGGCGGCGACTCCCAGCCGGCCCACGGTGCCACGAGCCGCAGCAGCAGCCCGCTGGGCATCAGCAGCAGCGCCAGGCCGATCGCGAACGCCGCATGCGGCACGGCCAGCACCGCGCCGAGCGCGCGCTCGAGGCGCTGCCATGCCGGTGTGCCGTGCAGATGGGTGACGAACCACAGCGTGATCGCCAGCGACAGCCCCGTGGCCAGTGCGCCGACGAAGATCGAGAGGCCGAGCGCCTTCGGCAGCGCGGGGTCGACGAGCAGGCGGGACCAGGCTTGCGCGTCGAGTGCTCCGGCCAGCGCGAACCACAGCGAGGCCCCCAGCGGCAGCGCAAAGGCCGCGGCCGGCATCCACCACCCGCCGCGGTGCGCCGCGGGCTTCACTGCCCGTGGCGCCGCGCCCATTCGCGCTCGATCGCCTCGACCCAGCTGGCATGCGGCTCGGGCAGCACCGGCGCCGCTTGCGCCACGCTGCCCGGCGCCTGGCCCTGGCTGAACAGCGCGCGGTCTGCCGCGGAGAGCTTGTCCATCGCGAGCACGGTCGGATCGCCCCAGTGGCGGATGTCGGCCTTGCGCGCCTGCGCCAGCGGCGACTGCAGGAAATCGATCACCACCTGCGCGCCCTCTTTCGACCGCGCGTTGAACGGGATGGCGAGGAAGTGGGTGTTGCCGATCGTGCCGCCGGCGTGCTGCCAGCTGACCACGGTCTCGGGCAGGCGCTTGGCGGCGATCTCGTTGGCGGCCTCGTTGGGGTTGAAGGTCAGCGTGATGTGCAGTTCGCCATCGGCAAGCATCTGCCGCATCACCGCATTGCTGGCCGGAAACTGCTTGCCCTGCCGCCACAGCAGCGGGTGCAATTCGTCGAGCGTGCGCCACAGCGGCGCGAGCAGCGCGGCCGGGTCGGCCGGAACCGGCGCGTAGAAGGGTTTGCGGTCGGGTGCCGTCTCCAGCAGCACCTGCTTGAGGAAGGTGGTGCCGTGAAAGTTCGGCGGGCGCGGATAGGTGAAGCGGCCCGGGTTCTTCTTCGCGTAGGCGATCAGCTCGGCGAGGTTCTTCGGCGGCTGGGCCACCCGGCGGCCGTCGCCGTAGAAGGTGAACTGCGCCATGCCCCAGGCGGCCTCGTAGCCTTCCACCGGCTCGGAGAAGTCGATGCGCGTGGTCGGCTTGCCCGCCACGTCGACCAGGGCAAAGTTCGGCAGCGATTCGGCAAACGGACCGAACAGTAGGCCCTCGCGCTTCATCGTCAGGAAGTTCTCGCCGTTGATCCAGCCCATGTCGGCCGAGCCGCCGCTGCTGCGGCCGGCGGCCTTCTCGGCCCGCACGCGCTTGACGAGCTCCGCCGTGTCGCCGAGCTTCACATGCTCGAGCTGGAGGCCGAAGCGCTGCGCCACCTCGCCGGCGGCCCACTGGAGGTAGGCGTTGACGCGCTCGCTGCCGGCCCAGGCGTTGAAGTAGACGGTCTGTCCGCGCGCGGCGCGCACGGTGCGCTCCCAGGCGGCCGGGTCCGCGGCGCGGGCCGCCGTGAACCAGGGGGCCAGGGCAGCGGCGGTCAGCAGGCGGCGGCGTCGGGGCGAGAACGGCATCGGTCGGGTCGCGTCGGGTGGGCGCCGCAGTGTATCGGGCGCTTCGGTTGCGGGAGATCAACGGGGCCAGCGCCCTTCGGCGCAGACTGACCCATGTTCTACGCGGCGATGCGCGAAAAGGTTACGCTGGTCAGCGCCGCGGCCGGCGCACTGGCGCTCGGTCTGCTCGTCTACGGGCCGATCGGCCCGCGGGCAGCGCGTGGCTGCTGCCCTGGGCCGGTGCCTTTCGGGCACACCCCGGTGCCGCCCCGCTGGCGCCCTGGCTGCCGACGGCCGTGCACGCCTTCGCCTTCGCGCTGCTGAGCGCGCTCGTGCTGCCGCCGCGCCGCTTGCTGCGTGCGCTGGCCTGCGCAGGATGGGTGCTCGCCGACCTGCTGTTCGAGCTGGGGCAGCACCCTGCCCTTGCCGCGCCGCTGTCGCGTGGGCTGGAGGCGCTGCTGCCGGCGGCGGTGGCCGCCCCGCTCGCCCGCTACTTCCAGGCCGGCACCTTCGATGTCGCCGATCTGGCGGCGGCGCTGCTTGGCGGCATGGGCGCCTGGCTGCTTTTGCATGGCACCGCAACCGCTGGGGAGACGGGCCATGCCGCGTGAGCCACGGCCCGGCGCGCGCCTGATGCGCGCCGTCCTGTCGCTGGTGGTGGCGGCCGCCGGGGTGCTGGCCATCATCGGCAGCGGTGGCGGCGCGGTCGGCTTCCCGCCCTGCGAGCCGCCGGTGTGCGGCCCGCCTCAGCCGCCGCTGCCGGAGGCGACGGTCACGCCGGCCTGGATCACCCTGCAGGTGGGTCAACCGGCGCGCTGGACGGTCACGGTGACCCATCTGCCCGGCACCGTCAGCTACCAGTGGCTGCGACGCGATGCCGGCGCCAGCGTCTACACCGAGATCCCCGGCGCCACCGGTGCCACCTTGGCGCTGCCTGCCGTGAACCTCGGCGACGACGGCGCGAGCTTCCTGGTGGTCGTCGGCAACGGCAGCTGGCTGACGGCGCAGGCGGTCGCGCGGCTGGTCGTCTCGGCCTCCCCAGGGGTGGTCCATGCCGACGGCGAGTTCGTCGACTCGGACTGGTCCGTCAGCCCGGTCCCGGCGGCGGCGCCTGCTTCACCGCCGGCCGTGGTGGTGCAGCGCGTGGACGGTGGCGGCAACCCCGGCGCATGGCGGCAGACGCAGATCACCCCGGCAGCAATGCGGGCGCCGCGTCCGCCTTCTTCTTCGCCAACGCGGCGATCTACGAGCCCTCGGCCTCCGGCGCCGTCAAGGTGATCGACCATGCGCAGGACTGCGCGCTGCTGGCGCCAGCCGAATCGCGATCGGTCGAGCTGGCGCTGGCGATCGAACAGTCGGGCCGGCGCTTCGTCGCCAACACGTCGAGTGCCTGCAACGTCGAGCCATGGAACGGGCACGCAGGCCGGGCCAGCCTCGCGGCCGCGGACTTCCGGCTCTTCGACGGCCCGGCCTGCGGCAGCGGCGAGGCCTGCCCCGACTTCTCCGCGCAGGCGGCCCCGATGCGCTTCGGCTACTTCGGCATCGTCTTCTCCGGCCCCGGCGTGGCAGTGACGCACGGCGTGGACAACTGGCGCGTGACGGTGTGGCGATAGCCGGGGCGGGAAGGGGCTGCGCCAGAATGCGGCCATGCCCCAGCCGCTGCAGCGTGACGATGCCCGGTACGAACGACGCCTCGCGCCCCCGTCGGGCCGGTGCGTGTGGTCATCGACACCGATGCCGCCAACGAGATCGACGACCCGTTCGCCATCGCCTGGGCGCTGCTGCGGCCGGATCGATTGAAGGTCGAGGCCTTCTACGCCACGCCCTACTCCTTCGCGCACCGGCGAGCGCAGATGGCGGTGCAGCAGCACCCGCAATTCGATCCGCCCGACATCGGCATGGAGCGCAGCCACGCCGCCATCGTCGAGGTGTTCGACAAGCTCGGCCTGGATGCGAAGGGCCGGGTGCATCGCGGCTCAACGCGCTACATCGCCGCGCTCGACGCCCCAGAGCGCAGCGCCGCCACCGACCACCTGATCGCCACCGCGATGGCGATGCCGGACGACGAGCCGCTGTACGTGGTCGCCATCGGCTGCGCCACCAACGTGGCCAATGCGCTGCTGATCGAGCCGCGCATCGCCGAGCGCATCGTGGTGGTGTGGACCAGCGGTTATCCGTCGCACGCGCCGCAGGTCAACGACTCGTTCAACCTCGAACAGGACCTGCTCGCCTCGCAGTGGCTGCTCGACAGCGGCGTGCCGCATGTCTACCTGCCGGGCTTTCACGTCGGCGCGCAGCTTCGGCTGTCGCTGCCGGAGATGGAACGCTGGGTGCGCGGCCGCGGCGCGATCGGCGAGCACCTCTTCGATCTCTATACCCACAACCCGCTGTGGCCGCTGCTGGGCATCGCCAGCTTCGAGGCGCATTCCTGGGTGATCTGGGACCTGATCTGCATCGCCGGCTGCTCGATCCGGCCTGGGTGCCAAGCACCCTCGTGCGCACGCCGCGCCTGGGCACCGACCGGCGCTGGGTGGCCGATGCGAGGCGGCACCCGATGCGCGAGGCGCACGCGGTGCAGCGGGATGCGATCTTCCGTGCGTTCTTCGAGGCGCTGCCCCGCGATCGGTGATCTCGGCCGTCAGGAGTGATGTGTTGCGCTCAGTGCGCGACGGCGGACGCCAGTGCTTCGCGGACATCCACCCGACCGAGGTGCGACGCTGCAACAGGATGTGCATTCGTGCGCTCGTGACGGCGCGGATCTGAGGCAGCATCGATGCGCCTGTCCTCTCGCGTCCCCGCCTGACTGCATGACCCTTGCCGCGACCGCCGACGCAGAACCGACTCCGCCGCGCCGCTGGCTGGCGCCAGCCGTGTTCGCCACCGGTCTCGCGCTGACTGCGGCCATCGCGGCCTGGTCGTGGCATCGCGAGGACCGCGAGCACCTCGCCCGCTTCGAGCGGCGTGCCGAGCGCGTCTCGCAGGCCCTGGCCAACCGTGTGCAGAACTATGTCGACACGCTGCCGGGACTGCGCGCGCTGTCGGCCAGCGGCGGGCCGATCGACGACGCCGCATTCGACCGCTACGTCGACGCCATCTCGCTGGAGCGGCGCTACGGGCACGGCGCTGAGCTTCATCGCCGACCGCATCGATGGCCGCGACCGCGCCCGCTACGCCGCCGCCGTCCGCGCGGATCGCAGCCGCCGCCCGGACGGCCACCCGCACTTCGAGATCCGCCCGCCCGGTGCGCGACCCGAGCACATGGTGATCCGCCACGTGCACCCCTTCGACGCCGCCACCTTCGGCTACGACCTCTTCGACCCCGACCGCAGCTACCGGGCGGAGGTGGATGCCGCGCTGCGCAGCGGCGGCTACGTGGCCACCGCGCCGCTGCTGCTGGCGCGCGACCGCGACAACCCGATGGCGCCGGCGCTGTCCAGCGTGGTGATCCGCGCCGCCACCTACCGCACGCCGCTGCCGCCGGCCGACGAGGCCGATCGCCTGGCCAGCGCCACCGGCGTGGTCGGCATCGCCTTCCGCACGGCCGAGCTGCTGCGCAGCGTGATCCCGCCCGAGCAGCTGAACTGGCTGCACCTGCACATCGTCGACGTTCAGGCCGAGCAGGAGGGCCGCCATGCGCTCGTCTTCGACAGCAGCTGGCTGGCGCCGGGCGCCAGCCGGGCGGCGGGCACGCCGGTGCAGCACTACCGCCTGCCGGTGGCCGACCGGGAGTGGCGGGTCGAGATCGGCCTGCAGCCCGACGCGGCCAGCCGCCGCCGGACCACGCCAGCCTGCTCGCCGCGCTGCTCGGCGTGCTGCTGACGAGCGCGCTGGCGGCCATGACGCACACGCTGGTGCGCGCCAATGCGAACGCCGCGCAGCAGGTGCGCGAGGCCACCGGGAAGCTGCTGCAGGAGAAGCGCAGCGTCGAGCTCAGCGAACGGCGTTTTCGCATGCTGTTCGAGAACAGCATGGACGCCGTGCTGCGCACCCGCCCCGACGGCGTCATCCTCGCGGCCAATGCCGCGGCCTGCGCACTGTTCGGCGCTGACGAGGCGGAGATCCGCCGCCTGGGCCGCGCCGGGCTGACGGATCTCGGCGACCCGCGGCTGCAGCAGCTGCTGGCCGAGCGCGAGCGCACCGGCCGCGTGCACGGTCAGCTGCGCCTGAAGCGCGCCGACGGCAGCCTCTTCGAGGCGGAGGTGTCGTCGAGCCAGTATGTCGACGTCGACGGCCAGCTGGCCAACAGCCTCATCGTGCGCGACGTGACGGCGCGCGAGCGCGCCGCCGCGCAGCAGGCCGAGCTGAGCGCCATCCTCGATGCCACGCCGGACTTCGTCGGCTCGGCCGACCCGGAGGGCAGGCTCACCTACCTCAACCGCGCAGCGCGCAAGATGCTCGGCCTCGCACCGGAGGCCGACATCCGCGGCCTCGGCTTCGCGCACTGCCACCCCGACTGGGCCACGCGCGCCGTGCTCGAGGTCGGCGTGCCGCACGCGCGGCGCCACGGCGTGTGGGCCGGCCAGCTGGCGATCGCCTGCGCCGACGGTCGCGAGATCCCCGTGTCGCAGGTCATCATCTGCCAGCGCGATGCCCAGGGCCGCGTCACGCGGCTGTCCACCGTGGCACGCGACCTGAGCGAGATCCACGCCGCGCAGGCGCAGCAGCGCTCGCTCGAGGCGCGGCTGCAGGAGGCGCAGAAGATGGAGTCGATCGGCACGCTGGCCGGCGGCGTGGCGCACGACTTCAACAACGTGCTGGCGGTGATCCTCGGCAACCTGGCGATCGCGCGCGAGGACCTCGGGCCAAGCCATCCGGTGCAGCCGCCGCTGGCGCTGGTGCAGCAGGCCGCCACGCGGGCGCGCACGCTGGTGCAGCAGATCCTCGCCTTCAGCCGCCGGCTGCCGCAGGCGCGCGTGGTGCAGCCGCTGGCGCCGCTGCTGGACGAGCCGCTGGCGCTGCTGCGCTCGACGCTGCCGGCCTCGGCGCGGCTGGAGCGAGAGGTGGCCGATGAGCCGCTGTACGTGGAGGTGGACGCCCACCGGGTGCAGCAGGTGCTGCTGAACCTGTGCACCAACGCGCTGCAGGCCCTGCCGGCGCAGACCGGGCTGATCCGCGTCGTGGTGGCGCATGCCGACGGCGGCATGGCGCGGCTGTCGGTGATCGACGACGGCTCCGGCATGGATGCCGCGACGCGCGCGCGCATCTTCGAGCCCTTCTTCACCACCAAGCCGGTGGGCCAGGGCACCGGCCTCGGGATGGCCGTGGTGCACGGCATCGTCACCGCCAGCGGCGGTCGCATCGCGATCGACAGCACGCCGGGCCGCGGCACGCGCATCGACGTGCTGCTGCCGCTGCGCGAACCGCCGGCCGAGGCGGTGTCGGCGCCCGCGCCGGCGGCTGTCGCGGCACCGGAACGCGGCACCGCTGGCGGCTGCGGCGAGTGCATCCTGCTGGCCGACGACGACGAGGTGGTCGGCCTGACCACCGAGGCGCTGCTGCAGCGCGCCGGCTACCGCGTCACGCGCGCGTGGGCAGCGGCCTGGCGGCGGTGGAGACGGTGCGCGAGAACCCGCTCGGCCATGCGCTGGTGATCACCGACTACAACATGCCCGGCCTCTCGGGGCTGGCCGTGGCCGAGCAACTGGCGTCGATGGCGCCGGGCCTGCCGGTGCTGATCACTTCCGGCTACGTGACCGAGGAACTGCTCGAGCGGGCACAGGCGCTCGGCGTGCGTGGCGTGCTGCTCAAGGAGCACAGCCTGGAGCGCCTGGCCGAACTGGTGCGCGCGGCGCTGGGCGATCAGCCGGCCTGAGCCGCGGCGGCGCGGCTCAGCGCGGCGGCGCCGGCAGCAGGCCGCGCAGCGCCTGCGCCATCTCGCTGGCCTGCCATACGGCGATGCGCTGCTGCGCGGCATACGGCACGGCGGTGTCGGTCAGTTCGCCCAGCGCGATGTACAGCGCGTCGGGGCGCCCGCCGCCTCGCGGGCGGCCTGCAGCGCCTTCAGCGGTTCCAGCCCGGTGCGTGCCGACTTCCAGCGCCGTGCGCAGACCAGCATGCGCCGGCCGGCCCGCTCGATCTCGAAGTCGCAGGCCTCCTGCTGCAGCCGCTGCACGCGGTTGCCGTCACGCACGAAGGCCTGCTCGAGCAGCGCCGAGAACTCCGGCCGGCCATCGCCATCAGCTGCGCCCGCGATTGCTCCACCTGCTCGGCGTTCGGCAGCTTCCACTGCCGCACCAGCGCCACTGCCGAGATCACCGCGAACGGAAAGGCCGACATCGCGCCGACGATGCGCCAGCCGTCGGGCATCACCGCGGCCATCGCGGTGCCGAGCACGAGCGCGATCGCCAGGCTGTACCACCACGGCGAGCGCAGCAGGATCGCGAAGAGCGAATTGGGGGCCATCTGGAGCTTCATGGGGGCGCGAGTCTACGCGGCCAGCGCGGCCAGTTCCTCGATGACCCGACCCACGCCCGGGGCGCCGAGGTAGTCGTCGACGCGGCTGCGCACATGGGCCACGAGCCCGGCCTCGCTGCGCTGGGCCGACCAGTCCTCACCATCGGCGCTGCGCTGCGCGGGCTGTGACGACGTCACCCGCCACTTCGCGCACCAGCTCACCGACCACAGCCACATCGCCGCGCGCAGCGGCACCAGCCAGCCGCGCCAGGCCTCGGCGCCGGCGCACCGCGACAGCCAGTGCTGCTGGAAGGCGCGCACCTCGTCGACCGACAGCACCGCATGGCTGGCCACGTCCCAGGTGGTGGAGGTGTAGAGCGTGGCGTGGGCCAGATCGAGCGGCGGCAGGCTGTAGCGCGCCTTCTCCAGATCGACCAGCACCGCGCGGCCGTCGGCGCGCACGATGAAGTTGCCGGGGTGGGCATCGAAGGCGATCAGCCGTTTCGGCGGGCGTTCGGTGCGCGCGCACAGGCGATCGAGTTCCCGGCGCTGCGCCTCGATCGCGGCGCGGGCCTGGGGCGCGAGACCGGCGGCGTCGAAGTACGCGGCCTGGGCTTCGATCTCGTCGCGCAACAGCGCCAGCGGATCGGCCGGGTCGAGCAGCGGGGCGCGCGCGGCCGCGTCGGGCAGCGCCAGCGAGTGGATCGCGGCGAGCGCCTCGGCGATGGCCGGCAGATCGTGCGGCAGCCGGGCCGCCCGTCCGACGATCTCCTCGACCAGCAGCGCACCGCGAGGCAAGGCGGCCGAAGGCGGCAGCAGGCCGTGCAGGCGCGGCGCATGGCCGCTGGCCGCGGCCCGCTCGAAGCAGGCGGCCTGGTAGGCGAGGTTGTCGGCCGCCGCCAGCTTCATCTGGCTCTGCTTCGGAATGCGCGCCAGCAGGCCGCTGCCGACCAGCCGCACGTGCGCATGCGCCGGGCCCTGGTCGGGCAGCGGTTCGAGCGTGGCCTCGGCCCACGGCGAACGGGCCGAGCGCAGGGCGCTGCGCAGATCGGCCGGTGGCGTCACAGCCAGCCCCGGCCGGCGAGTTGCGCCAGATCGGCGGGCTCGTCGATGTCGTGCAGCGGCGGCAGTTCGGCCCAGCGCAGGCCGGCGGCCCTCAGCCGCTCGCGCGTGAGCGTGAGCACCTGCGGCGTGCTCCACGGCATGTCGGTGAACAGCCGCGGCTCGGGCCGGCGCAGGCCGATCAGCACATAACCGCCGTCATGCGCGGGGCCGAGCACCGCGTCGTGCTGCTGCAGCTGCACGTGGGCGGCACGCAGCACGGCGGCATCGAGCGCCGGCGCGTCGGTGCCGATCAGCAGCACGCCGCCGTGCAGGCGCAGCGCGCGATCGAAGGCGCGCTGCATGCGTGCGCCGAGGTCGCCCTCGCCCTGATCGACGATGTCGAGGCGCGCTTCCTTCGCGAACTCGCCGATGGCCGGATGCGTGGCCGACGGCGCTGCACACAGCGTCACCGGCCCGAGGCCCGCGGCGAGCGCTTCATCCAGCGTGTGGCGCAGCATGCGCGCCGCCAGCGCCGCCGCGCCCTCGGCGCCCAGCGCCGGAATCAGCCGCGTCTTGGCCAGGCCTGCCACCGGGGCCTTGGCCAGCACCAGCACGGCGCAGTCGTCGGAAGCGAGGGCGGGGTCAGCGGTACCACGCGGCCAGTCTATCGGCGCTCACGCCGAGCGCGTACAGCAGTCGCAGCCGCCACATCAGCACGATGGTGCGCCACACGCCGCGCTGCTCCCAGCGGCGGCCGGAGGTGACCACGCGCTCGCGCAGGCACACCGGCGCGCGCAGGCGCTTGAGCCGCGACGACAGCTCGATGTCTTCCATCAGCGGCTGGTCGGGGAAGCCGCCCGCCACATCGAACGCTGCACGGGTCATGAACATCGCCTGGTCGCCGGTGGCGATGCCGCTCCAGCGCGAGCGGCGGTTCATCAGCGCGGCGATCACCGGGAACATGCGCGAGCGGCCTTCGATGACGACGTCGAAGCGGCCCCAGGCGAGCGCGTGCGAGCCCAGCGCCTGCGCGATCAGCGCATCGGCGGCGTCGGGCAGGCGCGTATCGGCGTGCAGGAAGAGCAGGTGCGCCGAAGTCGCCACGGCGGCGCCGGCGTTCAACTGGCGGGCGCGACCGCGCGGCCCGTCGATCACACGGTCGGCCCACGGTCGAGCCCGTTCGGCCGTGGCATCGCGGCTGCCGCCATCGACCACGATCACCTCGGCACCGCGCTCGCGCAGCGGCGCGAGCGCCTGCAGCGTGGCGACGATGCCGGCGGCTTCGTTCAGCGCCGGAACGACGATGCTGAGCGTCGCGCTCACGCGGCCCTCGCGAGGCGGCGCTGCGAGAGTGCATACAGCGACACCGCCACCGCCAGTGCCGCCGCCCAGGCCGCGGCATAGATGCCCCACGCCGGCGCGTGGCCCAGGCCCAGCGCCAGCACGATGAAGAAGGCGCCGAACCCCGACAGGCCGCGCACGAAGCCGCGCAGCAGCGCCACCGTGGCGGCATCGCCGTAGCGCGGCAGCGTGAAGCAGGGCAGCACGTTGCCGGTGATCGGCACGGCCAGCAGCAGCCCGCTGAAGGCGGCCGGTGCGACACCGGCGCTGCGGATGATCAGCCGGGCGACGAACAGCGCCGCCGCCACGCGGCAGGCGAGCTCGATGTTCGGAATGTCCACCGCGCCGTGGCGCACCGGCAGCCGCGGCATCAGCGGCCGGCCCAGCGCCAGCGCGGCCAGCGCCAGGGCGCACACGACCGCCGGCGGCAGCGCGAGCATCGGCAGCAGCGCGCCGATGCCGAAGAAGGCGACGTTGGCCAGCGCCAGCGAGATCCACCAGGGCCAGCGCGTCGCGCTCCAGGCAAACACCACCAGGTGCGCGACGGTGGCCGGCAGGCACACCAGCGTGGCCAGCGCGATCGCACGCACGTCGTCGATGGGCGTGGACGCCAGCACGAAGCCCATGATCGGCCCGGCGATCATCGGCAACCCGGCGAGGGTGCCGCCCACCGCATGGCCGAAGCGCCGCGCGGCCAGCGACGACAGCAGCGCCGAGGCGGTGACGAGCAGCAGCTTCAGCAGCATCGGAACGTGGCTACTCCGGCGTGCCGTAGCCGCCGCCGCCCGGCGTCTCGATGACGAACACGTCGCCCGGATTCATCTCCACCGAGCCGATGTGGCCGAGCGTCTCGATGCGCCGATCCACGCGCTCGACGCGGTTCGCGCCCGGCTGCCCCGGCTGGCCGCCGGCCATGCCGAAGGCGCCATGCTTGCGGCCGTTGGAGAGGATCGACGCCGTCATCGCTTCGAGGAAGCGCATACGGCGCGTGCCGCCGTGGCCGCCGCTCCATTTCCCCTTGCCGCCCGAGCCGGCGCGGATGGCGTAGCTCTCCAGCCGCACCGGGAAGCGGAACTCCAGCACCTCGGGGTCGGTCAGGCGCGAGTTGGTCATGTGGGTCTGCACGACGCTCGTGCCATCGAAACCCGGGCCCGCGCCGCTGCCGCCCGAGATCGTCTCGTAGTACTGGTGGCGCGCATTGCCGAAGGTGAAGTTGTTCATCGTGCACTGGCCGGCGGCCATCGCACCGAGCGCGCCATAGAGCGCATTGGTGATGCAGGTCGAGGTCTCGACGTTGCCCGCCACCACGCTGGCCGGCGGGCGCGGGTTGAGCATCGAGCCTTCGGGGATGATCACCTTGAGCGGCTTCAGGCAGCCGGCATTGAGCGGAATGTCGTCGCCCACCAGCGTGCGGAAGACATACAGCACCGCCGCCATGCACACCGCCGTGGGTGCGTTGAAGTTGTTCTCCAGCTGCGCGCTGGTGCCGGTGAAGTCGATCTCTGCACTGCGCTCGCCGGCGTTGACGCGCACCGCCACCGAGATCTGCGCGCCGTTGTCCAGCGGCAGCGTGAAGGCGCCGTCCTTCAGCTTCGTGATCACGCGGCGCACCGATTCCTCGGCGTTGTCCTGCACGTGGCGCATGTAGGCCTGCACCACATCCAGCCCGAACTGCGCCACCATCTTGCGCAGCTCCTGCACGCCCTTCTCGTTGGCGGCGATCTGCGCCTTGAGATCCGCGAGGTTCTGCTGCGGGTTGCGCGACGGGTACTCGCCGCCGGACAGTAGCGCGAGCATCTCCGCCTCGCGCAACCGGCCGGCTTCCACCAGCTTGACGTTGTCGAGCTGCACGCCTTCTTCCTCGATGCGCGTGGAGAACGGCGGCATCGAGCCCGGCGTGGTGCCGCCGATGTCGGCATGGTGGCCGCGGCTGCCGACGTAGAAGAGGATGTCGCGGCCGGCCTCGTCGAACACCGGCGTGACCACCGTCACGTCGGGCAGGTGCGTGCCGCCGTGGTACGGATCGTTCAGCGCATAGACATCGCCCGGCCGCATGCGGCCGGCATTGCGCGTGATCACCGTCTTGATCGATTCGCTCATCGAGCCCAGGTGCACCGGCATGTGCGGCGCATTGGCGATCAGCTGGCCCTGCGCGTCGAAGAGTGCGCAGGAGAAGTCGAGCCGCTCCTTGATGTTCACCGAGTAGGCGGTGTTCTGCAGCTGCAGGCCCATCTGCTCGGCGATGTTCATGAAGAGGTTGTTGAAGACCTCCAGCATCACCGGATCGACCGTGGTGCCGATGGCGCGGCGCGCCTCGCGGGGCTGCACGCGTTCGAGCACCGGTGGTCGAGTGCGGTGACGCGCGCGCGCCAGCCGGGCTCGACCACCGTGGTGGCGTTCTTCTCGGCGATGATCGCCGGGCCGTCGATGAAGAGGCCGGGCTTCGCCGCCTCGCGCACGACCAGCGCCGCCTCCCACCAGCGGCCGCCGCTGAAGAGCTTCACCGTCTCGGCGGCCGGCATCGCCGCCGGGGCCAGCGTGGCCTGCGGCGCCTCCGCCGGCGCATCACCGGCGCCCACCGCCTCCACCGACACCGCTTCCACCACCAGCGCGCGCTCCTGCATCAGGAAGGCGAAGCGCTGCCGGTAGGCCGCCTCGAACGCCGACTGGATCTCGATCGCCGAGCCGAAGGGCACGACCAGCGCCGAATCGGTGCCCTCGTAGCGCACGTGCACACGCCGGTGCGTGCGGATCTCGCCGCCGCTCACGCCCTGGCGGCGCAGTTCGCCCTCGGCCTCGGCGGCCAGCGCATCGAGGCGGTGCGCCACGGTGGCCAGCGCGTC
The DNA here is from genome assembly GCA_007994965.1 of Piscinibacter aquaticus. Lineage (GTDB taxonomy): Bacteria > Pseudomonadota > Gammaproteobacteria > Burkholderiales > Burkholderiaceae_C > Piscinibacter > Piscinibacter aquaticus. Next base: position 2,669,054 of record VOPW01000001.1, read on the forward strand.
GGCCAGCCGCAGTTCCACCGCCGCCTCGCGCATCACGCTCTGGTCCGCGAGGCCCATGCCGTAGGCGGAGAGCACGCCGGCCAGCGGATGCGCGAAGACGCGGTCCATGCCCAGCGCATCGGCCACGCGGCAGGCATGCTGGCCGCCGGCGCCGCCGAAGCACTGCAGCGTATAGCGGGTGACGTCGTAGCCGCGCGCCACCGAGATCTTCTTGATCGCATTGGCCATCGCACCGACGGCGATGTCGATGAAGCCTTCGGCCACTTCCTCCGGCGTGCGCGGCGTGCCGGTGGCATGGGCGATGCGCTGCGCGAGTTCGGTGAACTTGGCGACGACGATGTCGCGGTCCAGCGCCTGGTCGGCATTCGGGCCGAACACCTTCGGGAACCACGTCGGCTGGATCTTGCCGACCATCACGTTGGCATCGGTCACCGCCAGCGGACCGCCGCGGCGGTAGCAGGCCGGGCCCGGGTTGGCGCCGGCGCTCTCCGGCCCGGCGCGAAAGCGCGCGCCGTCGAAGCTGAGGATCGAGCCGCCGCCGGCCGCCACGGTGTGGATGCTCATCATCGGCGCGCGCATGCGCACGCCGGCCACGCGCGTCTCGAAGGCGCGCTCGAATTCGCCGGCGAAGTGGCTCACGTCCGTCGACGTGCCGCCCATGTCGAAGCCGATCACCTTGTCGCCGCCGAGATCGTTCTTCGCCAGCTGGGCTGTCCGAACCATGCCGACGATGCCGCCGGCCGGGCCGGAGAGGATCGCATCCTTGCCCTGGAAGGCATGCGCATCGGTCAGCCCGCCGCTGCTCTGCATGAAGAAGAGCTTCACGCCGGGCATCTCGGAGGCCACCTGCTCGACATAGCGGCGCAGGATGGGCGAGAGATACGCATCAACCACCGTGGTGTCGCCGCGCGATACCAGCTTCATCAGCGGGCTGACCTCGTGCGAGACGCTCACCTGCGTGAAGCCGAGCTCGCGCGCGAGCTTGGCTGCCGCGATCTCGTGCGCCGGATAGCGGTAGCCGTGCATGAAGACGACGGCCACGCTGCGCAGGCCGGCGTCGAAGGCGGCCCACAGGCGCTCGCGCAGGTGCGCCTCGTCGAAGGGTTCGACCACCGTGCCGTCGGCACCGATGCGCTCCTGCGCCTCGATCACCCGGGTGTAGAGCAGCTCAGGCAGCACGATGTGGCGCTCGAACAGGCGCGGCCGGTCCTGGTAGGCGATGCGCAGGGCGTCGCGGAAGCCCTTCGTCGTGACCAGCAGCGTCGGCTCGCCCTTGCGCTCGAGCAGTGCATTGGTGGCCACCGTGGTGCCCATCTTCACGCACTCCACGCGCTCCGGCGTGATCGGCTCGCCGGGCGCCGTGCCGAGCAGGTGGCGGATGCCGGCCACCGCGGCATCGCGGTACTGCTCGGGATTTTCCGACAGCAGCTTGTGGGTGACCAGCGAGCCGTTCGGGCGCCGGCCGACGATGTCGGTGAAGGTGCCGCCACGGTCGATCCAGAACTGCCAGCGGGGGTGTTGGTTCATAGCGAGGTGGCCGCGCGAGCAGCTTGATCGTAGAGGCCCGACATCGTGCGCAGCAGCCGCGCCATCTCACCGATGTCGGTATTGCGTTCGGTATCGAGGTTGTCCACGAGGCAGCGCTCGCGCACCTCGCGGTAGGTGGCCACCGCCGCCTCGCCCGCGGGCGTGGGGCTGTAGAAGACTTCCTTGCCCTGCTTCTCGCCTTGCGCGAGGCCGGCGACCACCAGCTTCTTCAGCGAATAGCCGACCACGTGCGTGTCCTCGTAGTTCAGCACGAAGCAGATGTCGGCCAGCTTCTTGTTGCGCGCACGGTGGTTGATGTGGTGCAGCACCAGCACGTCGGTGATCGTCAGGTCGGGGCAGCCGGCGGCGGCCATGCAGCGCATCGCCCAGCGCGCGAACGCGTTCCACGCGACGATCAGGCCGAACTCGAACTCCGACAGTTCGACGCTGCGCTCCGAGACGAGATGCGACGACGACACGATGCCTTGCGCTGCACCGCGGCGGGGCGGCGCGCTTCCTGCTGTGCTCTTGGCCGTCGCCTTGGCCGGGGCTTTCGCGGGCATCGGTGGTTTCCCCAAAACGTTGAAGATTTATTGACAATTTATCGAAATGATCTCTAGACTGCAAGCGCACATTCACCCCTTTTCACGCCACCCCTCACGCTCTCGGGAGACCCGCATGCCGCTGACCCGTCGCACCCTGAATGCCGCCGCGCTGATCGCCACGATCTCGCTCGGCACGCTCGCGCCCGCCGCCTTCGCGCAGACCAAGTGGGACCTGCCCGCCGCCTACCCGGCGACCAACTTCCACTCCGAGAACCTGGCGCAGTTCGCGGCCGAGGTCGACAAGGCCAGCGGCGGCAAGCTGAAGATCACGGTGCACCCGAATGCCTCGCTGTTCAAGGCGCCGGAGATCAAGCGCGCGGTGCAGGGCGGCCGTGCCCAGATCGGCGAGATCCTGCTGACCGCCTACCAGAACGAGTGGCCGATCTTCGGCGCCGATGGCCTGCCCTTCCTGGCCGACAGCTACGACGAATCGATGAAGCTGTACAAGGCGCAGAAGCCGCTGCTCGAGAAGAAGCTCGGCGAGCAGGGCATGATGCTGCTGTACTCGGTGGCCCGGCCGCCGCAGGGCATCTACACGAAGAAGCCGCTGGCCAGCGCGGCCGATCTCAAGGGCATCAAGTGGCGCGCCTACAGCCCAGCCACCGCGCGCATCGCCGAGCTGGTCAGCGCGCAGCCGGTGACGGTGCAGGCCGCCGAATTCGCGCAGGCGCTGGCCACCGGCGTCGTCGAGAGCACGATGACCTCCGGCGCCACCGGCGTCGACAGCAAGCTCTTCGAGCACCTGAAGTACTACTACGACACCCAGGCCCGGCTGCCGAAGAACGCGGTGATCGTCAACAAGGCCGCCTTCGATGCGCTCGACAAGCCCACCCAGGCCGCCGTGCTGAAGGCCGCCGCCGATGCCGAAGCGCGCGGCTGGGCGGCCAGCCAGAAGGTCAACACCGACACGCTGGAGAAGCTCAAGGCCAACGGCATGCAGGTGCTGCCGCCTTCGGCGCAGCTGAAGACCGACATGCAGAAGGTCGGCGAGACCATGCTGAAGGAGTGGCTCGACAAGGCCGGCGCCGAAGGCAAGGCGCTGGTCGACGCCTACCGGAAGTAAGACCGTGCGGCGCGCGCTCGACCGGCTTTACGACGGCTGCGCCGCGCTGGCGGCCTGCTTCATGGTGGGCTTGCTGGTGGCGGTGCTGCTGTCGATCCTCGGGCGGCAGCTGCACTTCAACATTCCCGGCATCGATGCCTATGCCGGCTACCTGATGGCCGGCGCGGGCTTCCTCGCGCTGGCCCACACGCTCAAGCGCGGCGAGCACATCCGCGTGACGCTGCTGGTCGGCCGGCTCAGCGGCGGCGCCCAGCGCGCCGCGGAGCTGTGGGCGCTGTTCGCCGCCACGCTGCTGGCGGCGCTGGGCGCCTTCTACAGCGTGCGGCTGGCACGGCAATCCTGGCAGTTCCACGACATCTCCACCTCGAACGACGCCACGCCGCTGTGGATTCCGCAGCTGACGATGGCGCTCGGCACGGTGGTGCTGGCGATCGCCTTCGTCGATGAATTCGTGCTCGAACTTCGCGGCCAACGCCTGCCGCCGCTGCCCGAGGAGGCTTCGCACAATGAGTGATCTCGGCATCACGCTGCTGCTGGTCGGCGCGCTGTTCCTCATCCTCGGCAGCGGCGTCTGGATCGGGCTGGCGCTCTCCGGCGTCGCCTGGATCGGCATGCAGCTGTTCAGCGCCCGCCCGGCCGGCGACGCGATGGCGGTGACGATCTGGGGCTCGGCGTCGAGCTGGACGCTGACCGCCCTGCCCCTCTTCGTGTGGATGGGCGAGATCCTGTTCCGCACCCGGCTCAGCCAGGACATGTTCCGCGGCCTCGCGCCGTGGATGCAGGCATTGCCTGGGCGGCTGCTGCACGTCAACGTGGCCGGCTGCACGATCTTCGCGGCGGTGTCGGGCTCCAGCGCCGCCACCTGCGCCACCATCGGCAAGATGAGCCTGCCCGAGCTGCAGCGCCGCGGCTACCCGGAGATGATGTCGATCGGCTCGCTGGCCGGCGCGGGCACGCTGGGCCTCCTGATTCCGCCCTCGATCATCATGATCGTCTACGGCGTGGCGGCCGACGTCTCGATCGCGCAGCTGTTCATCGCCGGAGTGATCCCCGGGCTGCTGCTGGCGGTGATCTTCTCGGCGTGGATCGCGGTCTGGGCGCTGCTGCATCCGGAGCAGATCCCGCCGCCCGATGCGCGGCTGAGCTTCGTCGAGAAGCTGCGCGAGTCGCGCCACCTGATCTCGGTGGTGCTGCTGATCGCCGCGGTGCTGGGCTCGATCTATGGCGGCATCGCCACCGCCACCGAAGCGGCGGCGCTCGGCGTGGTGGGCTCGCTGATCCTCTCCGCGGTGCAGGGCTCGCTGTCCTGGGCCACCTTCCGCGATTCGCTGCTCGGCGGCACGCGGCTGTACTGCATGATCGCGCTGATCCTCGCCGGCGCGGCCTTCCTGACGCTGTCGATGGGCTACATCGGCCTGCCGCGCCATCTGGCGGAGTGGATCGGCTCGCTGGGGCTGTCGCAGTGGCAGCTGGTGCTGGCGCTGAGCCTGTTCTTCATCGTGCTCGGATGCTTCCTCGACGGCATCTCGATGGTGGTGCTGACCATGGGCGTGCTGATGCCGACCATCCAGAAGGCCGGCATCGACCCGCTGTGGTTCGGCATCTTCATCGTCATCGTCGTCGAGATGGCGCAGGTCACGCCGCCGGTGGGATTCAACCTGTTCGTGCTGCAGGGCATGACGAAGAAGGACATCGCGGTGATCGCCCGCGCCGCCTTTCCCTTCTTCATGCTGATGGTGCTGATGGTGGCGCTGCTCTACCTGTTCCCGCAGATCGTCACCTTCCTGCCGCAGCAGATGCGGAACTGAGGGGCGAAAACTGACGGGCGAAAGCCGGCCATCTCCGGCCTTCGCACCGGCCGCCGGGCCGGCACCATCGAGACTGCGACCGCTTGTCTGCGCGGCGCCGACTCGAGGATTGCGATGACCGACCTGTCCGCCCCCTGGAATGGCACTTGCCCGAGGGCAGGGGGCCCCGCCGCCGCGCCGCGCCGCGAGCCGGACAAGGTCGCGCGCGAAGCCTTCGGCTGGCCGACGCCGCCGTTCGCGAGCTATCCCGCACCGACGCCGCAGACCGACCCGATGCCCTGCGAGATCGTCGGCCTGAACGACAAGCACACCACCGGCCGGCTGACCTTCTTCGTGCCCGAGGAAGCCGTGGCTCACGTGCAGATCCCGCCGGCACGCACCACGCTGCCGCTGCGCTTCGACCAGTTCCGCGCGCTGACGCTGACCACGCCGCTGGCGCCGCAGGCGCTCGCGCCCGGGGAGCCGCACCCCGAACTGCTCGGCCAGCGCAGCGAGAGCGACTTCCGCATCACCTGGAGCAGCGGCGGCGAGCTTGCCGGCCGCAGCATCGGCCATGTCGAGACCGAGCACGGCCTGTTCCTCTTTCCGCCCATCGATGCCGCCGGCAGCGTGCGCCGCATGTTCGTGCCCCGCGCCGCCTACGCGTCGTTCGAGGTCGGGCCGAAGATCGGCGAGCTGCTGGTGATGAACAAGCACGCCACCGCGCAGCAGGTGGAACAGGCGGTCGATGCGCAGAAGAACCTGCGCAGCCAGAAGCTCGGCGACATCCTGTTGATGCGCCGGTGGTGTCGCCCGAGCAGCTGTTCGAGGCCATCGACCGCCAGGCCAGGATGCCGATGGTGCGCATCGGCGATGCGCTGATCTCGCTGGGCATGATCACGCAGGGCCAGCTCGACGAGGCGCTGGCGCAGCAGCAGACCGACCGCAGCGTGCCGCTGGGCGAACTGCTGGTGCGCATGGGCGTGGTCTCGCGCGCCGATCTGCAGGTGGCGCTGTCGCGCAAGATGGGCTATCCGCTGGTCGACATCGACGTCTTCCCGGCCGAGGCCGAGGCGCTGCGCAAGATCCCGTTTGCCGCCGCGAGCCGGCTGCGCCTGATGCCGCTCTTGATCCGCGACGGCCGGCTGGTCGCCGCGCTGGACGACCCGGCGCGGCGCCGCGCCGCGGTGGAGGAAGCCGAGTTCATCGCGCAGATGAAGGTGGTGCCGGTGCTCGCGCAGTGCCGCAAGCTGGAAGACGTGCTGCACGCCGCCTACGAGAGGATCGGCGGGCTGCAGGCCGGCCGCTTCCCCGAGGCCGAGGCGCTGGCACCGATCCCGTTCGAGCTGACCGACACCGACAAGCTGATCGAGTCGCTCGAGCGCGAGGAATCGCAGCGCGTGGGCAGCGGCGCCGACGACGAGCAGCAGATCGAGCAGAGCGACAACTCGCTGGTGCGGCTGATCAACAACATGGTGGTCGAGGCGCACAAGGAAGGCGTCTCCGACATCCACATCGAGAGCTACCCGGGCCGCGAGAAGATCCGCATCCGCTTCCGCAAGGACGGCCTGCTGCGCACCTACCTCGAGCTGCCGTCGAACTACCGCAACGCGATGATCGCGCGCATCAAGATCATGTGCGATCTCGACATCAGCGAGAAGCGCAAGCCGCAGGACGGCAAGATCAACTTCGCCAAGTTCGTGCCGCAGCACCGCATCGAGCTGCGCGTGGCCACCATCCCCACCACCGGCGGCCTCGAAGACGTGGTGATGCGCATCCTGGCCTCGGCCAAGCCGATCCCGCTGCCGCGCATCGGGCTGTCGGAGCGCAACCTCGCCGAGCTGCAGCGCGTGGTCGAACGGCCCTACGGCATGGTGCTGTGCGTCGGCCCCACCGGCTCGGGCAAGACCACCACGCTGCATTCGGCGCTCAGCCACATCAACGTGCCCGAGCGCAAGATCTGGACCGCCGAGGATCCGGTGGAAATCACCCAGCCGGGGCTGCGTCAGGTGCAGGTCAACCCGAAGATCGACTGGACCTTCGCCAAGGCGTTGCGCGCCTTCCTGCGCGCCGACCCGGACGTGATCATGGTCGGCGAGATCCGCGACGGCGAGACCGCGCAGACCGCGGTAGAGGCCTCGCTGACCGGCCACCTCGTGCTCTCGACGCTGCACACCAACAGCGCGCCGGAGACGGTGACCCGCCTGCTCGACATGGGCATGGATCCGTTCAACTTCGCCGATTCGCTGCTGGCCGTGCTCGCGCAGCGCCGGTGCGCCGCCTGTGCGGCGAGTGCCGCACCAGCCGCCCGGCCACGGCCGACGAGGTCGACGAACTGCTGGCCGACTACATGCACGGCTTCGGCGAAGGCGACACGCCGGCCGCGCGCGAGGCCACGCGCGCCAGTGGCTGCAGCGCTTCGGCCGCGATGGCCGGCTGCACCTGCACCACGCGCCCGGCTGCGACCACTGCGGCGGCACCGGCTTCCGCGGCCGCGCCGGCGTGCACGAGCTGATGGTGGTCTCGCGCGCGATCCGCCGCCTGATCCAGACCGGCGCGCGCGCCGAGGCGCTGCAGGAGACCGCGCTGCGCGAAGGCATGCGCACGCTGCGCCAGGACGGCATCGAAGGTGTGGGCCGGCGTGACGACGATCGACGAGGTGCGTGCGATCAGCAACAGCTGAGGGCGCTCAGCCGCCGCCGCGCTGCGTGTAGAGGTCGAAGTAGCGCATGAAGTCCTGCCGCTGCGCTTCGCCGACGCCTTCGAAGTGGAACGAGATCGCCAGCCGCGGCATGCGCAGCAGCGCGATCCGGCGCGGCGGCAGCTCGCGCCAGGCCAGCTCGAGCCGGCCGGCGTCGATCGCGATCTCGGCCGAGCGCGGCAGCAGCGTCACCGGGCGGCCGTTCGCCGCGCCGGGCAGCCACATCAGCAGCTCGGCCTCGGTGCAGCCCATCTCCCGCCGGAAGTCGGCCGGGTAATGCGCCTGCATCGTTGAGCCGCCGTGTTCAGCCGCCAGCAATGGGCGGCCAGATCGCGAGCACGTCGCCTTCCTTCAGCACATGCGTCAGCCGCTGTTCTGGCGGCACGTAGGTGCCGTTGACGAGAACCAGGTGCACGAGCTTCTCCGGCAGGCCGAACGGCTCGATCACCTGCGCCACCGCGCTGCCCTCGGGCAGATCGAGACTCACACGGTTGTCGTAGCGGTTCTCGGCGGGCAGGTACTGCGTGAGGCTGGCGTAGAGCTTGAAGGTGATCTTCATTTCGGGGGACGAGCGCGCGGGCCGCGGCCCTGCGCGCTGGCGAGGTAGGCTTCCATCAGCAGCGTCGGATCGTGCTTCAAACGCTCCTTCCACTCGCCGAGCTTCACCTGCCCTTCGACCAGACCGCGCATCACGCCCACGTGCTGCGTCCAGCCGATGCTGTTGCAGCCGACCATCACGTCGTCCTTGAACTGCAGGCTCAGGTGCTTGCCGGCCGGCCGGTCGGTCAGCTCGACGTGTTCGCCGCCGTCCACACCCTGCCAATTGCCGAAGCTGGTGGAGATCAGGCCCAGCGTGTCGAGCACGTTGATCTGCGTGACGCCCTTGAGCACGGCCTTGCGGCCGACCATGTTCATCGCCGCCACGTAGGCTGGTCCGCCGCGTTGGGCTGGATCGCGCTGACGATGGTCTTGCCGCTGACGATGTCGAAGGCCTCGGCGCAATCGCCGGCGGCATAGACATCGGGCACGGTGGTCTGCAGGTGTTCGTCGGTCAGCACGCCGACCGGGCACTTGATCGGCGAATCCTTCAGGAAGCCGATGTTCGGCTTGACGCCGGTGGCGCTGATGACGAGGTCGACCTCGAGCGTCTGGCCGGTCGACAGTTTCACCCTCATCGCGCCGCCGCCGGCCGGCGCTGCGCCACCCAGGCCCACCGCCGAAGCGAGCTTGCCCAGCAGCCCCGGCTCGGCGGCACCGACGGCCTCGATCGCCTCGACGCGCGCGCCGGTGAAGACGCGCACGCCCTTCTGCTCGCACCACTCCTTGATCATTCCGCCGGCGGTCGGGCCCATCATGCGCGGCACCATGCGGTCGCCCATCTCGACGACGGTGAGCTCGACGCCACGCACGGCCAGCGCCTCCATGATGATGCAGCCGATGAAGCCGGCGCCCATCTGCAGCACCCGGGCACCCTTGCCGGCGCGCTGCGCGATCGCGCGGGCATCGGCCAGCGTCCAGCAGCTGTGCACGTTGGGCAGGTCCATGCCCGGGATCGGCGGGCGCACGGGGCTGGAGCCGGTGGCGATCAGCAGACGGTCATAGGGCAGCGAGCTGCCGTCTTCCAGGTGCACCTGCTTGCGGCCGGTGTCGATGCCCTTGGCACGGCCCTGCCTGCGCTCGATGCACAGCCGGTCGAAATGGTCGGCCGTGTGGCGCAGGTGCGTGCCCTCTTCCTGGATGTTGCCGATCAGCAGGTAGGGAATCGCCATGCGCGAGTACGGCGCCTCCGGCTCGTCGCCGACGAGCACGATGCGGTCGTTCGGGGCGTGCTTGCGGATGGTCTCCGCGGCGATCACGCCGGCCGGGCCGGCGCCCAGGATCACGTGGTTCATGTCGTTGCTTCCTTCAAAGAAAGAAGGCGGTCTTGCAACCGCCTTCGTTCGTCAGCCGCGAGCGCGGATCACAGGCCCAGGCGGGCGCGCGTCTCCGGCTTGAGCTGGCCATCGGCATCCCAGCCGCGTGCCGCGTAGTACTTCGGCAGCATCTCGGGCAGCTTGTTGACCGGGCCCTTGGCCGGGCCGGTCTGCGCCGGCTCGGTCAGCAGGCGCTTGGGCAGCGTGTCGTCCTTGGCGGTGAAGCCGGCGCGGTTGTTGAAGTCGCGCTCCATGTTCCAGATGCGCTCGCCGATCTTGGCCATGTTCTCCAGCGTGAACTCGGGCCCGCAGGCGGCGGCGACTTGCGGCGCCACGTCGGCCGGGCCCCAGGCGAAGCTGGTGAAGATGCAGATGCCGGCGGAGTCGAACGCGGCGGTCGCGTCCTGGAACGCGATCACCAGTTCGGGCTTGCCTTCGGCGGTGAGCGGATCGGTCTTGACCGGGATGCCCAGCACTTCCGAGGCCACGGTGTAGCTGCGCAGGTGGCAGGCGCCGCGGTTGCTCGTCGCGTAGGTCAGGCCCATGCCCTGGATGCCACGCGAGTCGTAGGCCGGGAATTCCTGGCCCTTGACGCTCATGCTCAGCTCGGGGTGGCCGTACTTCTCGCACAGCCGCTTGGAGCCCAGGCCGATCTCCTTGCCGAAGCCTTCGCCGCGCGCGGTGATCTCGGCGAAGTGCGCCAGCGCCTGCGCGCTGCCGAACTTGGCGTCGATGCCGAGCTGCTCCTTGGTGAGCACGCCCATCTCGTAGAGCTCCATCACCGCGCCGATGGTCGCGCCGAAGGAGATCGGATCCATGCCCTGCTCGTTGCACAGCAGGTTGGCGTACTGCAGCGCTTCCAGGTCGTTGACGCCGTTGGCGGCGCCCAGCGCCCAGGCCGCTTCGTACTCGAGGCCGCCGGAGGCGCCCCAGTACTGCGGCTTGTTCTCGACCGTGAAGTGGCCCTGGTCCATCTTGCTGATGCGGCCGCAGGCGATCGTGCAGCCGAAGCAGGCCTGGTTGGTCACCGGTGCTTCTTGCCGTCGGTCTTGCGCGGCGTGGCCATCGCCTCGGCGGAGATGTCCTTCGCGCCTTCGAACTGCACGTCCTTGTGGTTGCGCGTCGGCAGCGCGCCGATCTCGTTGATGACGTTCATCAGCACCTGGGTGCCGTAGGTCGGCAGGCCCTGGCCCGTCACCGCGTTGTCGGCGAGGATCTTCTTCTTCTCGAAGGTGACCTTCATGAACTCCTTGGGGTCGGCCACGTTGCCGACGCCCTTGGTGCCACGCACCACGACGGCCTTCAGGTTCTTGCTGCCCATCACCGCGCCCACGCCGGAGCGGCCGGCGGCACGGTGCAGGTCGTTCACCACGGCCGCGTAGAGCACCGGTTCTCGCCGGCGAGACCGATGCTCGACACGCGCGCCAGCGGCTGCTGCAGCTGCTTCTTCAGCGTCTCTTCCGTCTCCCAGACGCTCTTGCCCCACAGGTGCGAGGCGTCACGCAGTTCGGCGACGTCGTCCTCGATGTAGAGGAACACCGGCTTGGCCGACTTGCCTTCGAAGATCACCATGTCCCAGCCGGCCATCTTGAGCTCGGCGCCCCAGTAGCCGCCCGAGTTGGAGCAGGCGATGGCGCCGGTCAGCGGGCCCTTGGTGACGACGGTGTAGCGGCCGCCGGTGGAGGCCATCGTGCCGGTCAGCGGCCGGTGGCCCAGATCAGCTTGTTGGCCGGCGACAGCGGATCGACCTTGGGGTCGACTTCTTCGACGATGTACTTGGTGGCCGTGCCGCGCGAGCCGAGGTAGGCGCGCGCCCAGTCCATGTTGGTGGGTTCCGACTTGACGGTGCCGGTGCTCAGGTTGACGCGGAGGATCTTTCCAGCCCAGGACATGTGTGTACTCCTCTTACGCGGCGGGTTGGTTGCCGAGCTTGTCGGCCCAGGCCTGCATCTTGTTCAGGCCGGTCCAGTTGGCGTCGACGTAGGTGATCGCGCCGGTCGGGCAGGCGGTGGCACAGGCCGGGTCGCCGCCGCACAGGTCGCACTTCTGCACCTTGCCGGTTTCCTGCACGTAGTTGATCGTGCCGAACGGGCAGCTGATCGTGCAGACCTTGCAGCCCACGCAGGTGGTCTCGTTGACGACCTTCGCGCCGGTCAGCTTGTCCAGCGTGATGGCTTCCACCGGGCAGGCGTGCAGGCACCAGGCCTCGTCGCACTGCGTGCAGGTGTAGGGCACCTTGCGGCCGGTGTGATGGAAGTCGAACACCTTGATGCGCGACTTGGCCGTGGCGTAGGTGCCGTAGTTCTCGAAGGAACAGGCCATCTCGCACTGGAGACAGCCGGTGCACTTCTCCGGGTTGATGTGGAGCGTCTTCTGCATGGAGTGCTTCCTTGGTGGGTGGGCGTGATGCCAGAGCCTGCTATGCACGCACTTGCATAGCTTGCGCAGGGCGAGCGCGAGGCACCATTTGGGAGAAACCCTAGGGAATGCTCCAGCGCGTCACAGCGCCGGAGCCTTGTCGATCAGACCGGCCGCCAGGCCAGGTTGGACTTGGCGAAGAGGGCCGCCATCTGCCCGCTGGACGCCAGCTGGTTGACCGCGCCCTGAAGCGCCTGCGCGAGCTCGGTGGCGTCCTTCTTGACCGCCATGCCGACCGCCCAGCCGTCCTTGGGCGCGCGCGGCGAAGGCAGCGGCTCGATCGCGAAGCGATCGTCGCCGCGCAGCACCGTCTGCAGTTCGGACAGCAGGCCGGCCGCCGCCGGCACCTCGCCGCGCTGCAGCGCCTGCGCGGCCTCGACGCCGTCCTTCCACTTCGTCTGCAGCGTGTCGCGCAGCGCGCCGCTCTCGGCGCCGATCAGCAGCCAGCCGGCCAGCGATTGCCCGGGCACCGCCACCGGCTTGCCGGCCAGCTGGCCGAGCGACTCCAGCGTGGGCAGCGCATCGAGCCGGCGCGCGATGGCCACTCGCTCGCGCCAGTACGGGCCGAAGATGCTGACCTGCGGATTGCCCTGCATCAGCGGCCGGTCCACCGGCACGTGCAGCAGCACGTCGGCCGGGCCGAAGCCGAGGTAGTGGCCCCGCCAGACCATGTGGCGCAGGTCGTCGTCCATGTTCTCGTCGGCCGTGAACGGCAGCAGCGAGAGCTTGACGCCGAGCGACTCGGCCAGCGCGCGCGCCAGCTCGACGTCGATGCCGGCACCCTTCGCATGGAACGGCGGCATGTCGTTGTAGACCGCCACCACCAGCGTGCCGCGGCTCCTGATCTTGTCCAGCGGCGTGGCCGACAGCAGCCCCGGCAACGCGGCCAGCGCGGCCGCGCCGAGCAGTTCGCGGCGGCGCATCACAGCGGCTTCTCGCGGCGCGTCTCGAGGTAGGCCTTGATCGACCAGACGGCCTCCTGGTTGAGGATGCCCTCGAACGGCGGCATGTACACCGCGCCGTTGCGCACCTTGCCGCGGCGCACGCTGCCGGCGTAGTAGTCGTCGACATCCTTCACGCAGGCGGCCTTCTTGCGGTCGTCCTTCAGCGTGGCGCACTCGTTGTCGAGCTTGCGCAGGTCGGGCGCGATGCCGCCGGAGATCGCCTCCAGGCCGTGGCAGCGCGCGCAGTTCTGGTTGTAGGCCGAGCTGCCGACCTTGATCGCCGCGTCGTTCTTGCGGTACGGATTCTCGGCGCGCCAGTCGTCGCCGAGCTTGGGCAGGCTGCTGGTGTCCACCGCCTGCGGCGTGACATCGCCATGCGCCCAGGCCGAAGTCTGGAACGCCGCACCGACCAGCAGCGCGGTGGTGAGCAGGAATCGATGGCGGGAACGGATGGAAGGCATGAGCTTGTCTCCTGGTGGCTCGTCTTGAACTATGCTCGTCGTCTGCAAGCGCTGTGCCATCCGCCGGTGTTGCAAACGCGAACACCGGGCCAGCTTTCTGGCCTCGGCGGTCCCGATGGACAAGCCGACCCGCTTGAATCACAGTCGCGTCCGGCAGGCCTCGACGCCTGTCACGGATCAACATGGAGACAGCCTGCCGATGCGGCGGGTGATGGAACAGCCCTCATGCCCACGAGCAGGAACCCGGGCCCACGCGGCTGGAGCAATGGCGACACCGCGACCGCGGCGCCCTCGCGCAAGCCGGGGCACGTCGATCTCATCCAGCAGTCGCACGAACGCTGTGCCGCGCTCGGCCTCACGCGCATCGAGCGGCCCGACTACTCGCCGCTGATGCGCAGCGACCTCAACGTCGCCAAGGAGCGCAACCAGCGCCTGTTCGCGCACGCCGCGCCGGTGATGGAGATGCTGTTCGAGCAGATCGTCGACACCGAAAGCATGATCGTGCTGACCGACGCGCAGGGCACCATCCTGCACGCAGTCGGCGACAACGACTTCCTCGACCGCGCCGGCAAGGTCGCGCTCTCGCCCGGCGTCAACTGGGCCGAGCAGAGCAAGGGCACCAATGCCATCGGCACGGCGCTGTTCGAGGAGAGGCCGACGCTCGTGCATGCCGACGAGCACTTCATGCACGCCAACCACTTCCTGACGTGTTCCGCGGCGCCGATCTTCGACCCGCGCGGCAACATGCTCGGTGTGCTCGACGTCTCGGGCGACCACCGCAGCTACCACCAGCACACGATGGGGCTGGTGCGCATGTCGGCGCGCATGATCGAGAACCACTGGCTCTCGGACGACTACAGCAACCGGCTGCGCCTGCACTTCCACAGCCGCGCCGAATTCATCGGCACGCTGCTCGAGGGCATCATCGTCGTCGGCGCCGACGGCAAGATCCTCGGCGCCAACCGCAGCGCACTCGACCAGCTCGCGATGACCGGCATCTCGCTGCGCGGCCACACGCTGACGACGCTGTTCGGCACCACGGTGGCCGCGGTGCACGACCACTTCCGCACGCCGCTGCCGGTGCCGATGAAGCTGAGCCTGCCCAACGGCCTGCACTTCCACCTCAGCGCGCGCATCGACTGGGCCGGCCGCCGCGTATTCGGCGGCTTGCCCGAAGGCTTCGACGACGGCGCGCCGCGCAGCGAGCCGCATGCCGCGGCGTCGGCGCCGGTGCCCGGGCCAGCCGGGGCCAAGCCGCCCAGCGGCCTGCAGTTCCTGCAGACCGGCGATGCCCAGATCGAGGCGGTGGTGCAGAAGGTGCGCCGCATCATCAACCGCGACATTCCGCTGCTCGTGCTCGGCGAGACCGGCACCGGCAAGGAACTGCTGGCCCGCGCGGTGCACCAGGAATCGAACCGCGCCAAGCAGCCCTTCGTGGCGGTGAACTGCGCGTCCATCCCCGAATCGCTGATCGAGGCCGAGCTGTTCGGCTACGAGGACGGCGCCTTCACCGGCGCGCGCCGCAAGGGCTCGGTCGGCCGCATCGTGCAGGCCAACGGCGGCACGCTGTTCCTCGACGAGATCGGCGACATGCCGCTGGCGCTGCAGGCGCGGCTGCTGCGCGTGCTGCAGGAGCGCGTGGTCACGCCGCTGGGCAGCCACAAGCACATCGCGGTCGACATCGCGGTGATCGGCGCGACGCACCGCAACCTGCGCGAGATGATCGAGAAGCAGCAGTTCCGCGAGGATCTGTACTACCGTCTCAATGGTCTGGTGCTGAAGCTGCCGCCGCTGCGCGAGCGCAGCGACCGCCGTGGTGGCGCGGCGCATCCTGCAGGGCGAGTGCCCGCAGGGCGCGCCCGAGATCAGCCCGCGCGTGATGGATCTGCTGGCCCGCTACCACTGGCCCGGCAACATCCGCCAGCTCGCCAACGTGCTGCGCACGGCGGCCGTGATGGCCTGCGGCGAGGGGCAGATCACCGAGGCGCACCTGTCCGACGACTTTCTCGAGGACGTGCGCAGCCTGCCGCCGAGGGCCGCGCTGCAGCCGGCGCCGGTGTTCGCGCCGTCCGCCGTGGCTGTGCCTGCGCCGGCGCCCACGGCTTCGCCGGCACCGGCGGCCGCGCCGGTGGCTGCGGCTGCCGTTCCGGCGCCGAACCGCACGCTCGAAGAGATCGAGATCGACATGATCCGCGTCGCGCTCGACGCCGCCGGCGGCAACATCTCGGAAGCGTCGAAGCGCCTGGGCATCAGCCGCAACACCATCTACCGCAAGCTGCGCTGGAACAAGGGCGGCTGAACGGCACACATGCGCGCCGCGCACCGAGGGTGAACCCTGTGCCACGGCACGCGCTGATTGCTCCCCGGTGGTACAGAGCGCACACGCGGAACGCATGATCCCGCGCGGCATGCCTCTTGCAGCCCAGCCGGGCATGAAGATTCTCGTGCTCGCCTCCGGCGCTGCCGCCGTGTGCGGCGACGAAGAGCGCTGGCTGCTACTCAACGCTTCGCCGCGGCTGGCCGGCCACCCGGTGATCGAGGCGGCCGCTGCGCAGGGGGCGCATTGCCGGGCTGGTGATGCTGGATGCGCGCGGCGTGCAGCTGGACAGCCTCGCGCCCTTGCAGCAGGGCCGGTCGCTGGCGCTGTATGCGACGCCGAGCGTCTTCGAGGAGCTCACCGCCCGCATGCCGAGCAACGAGTTCGACGGCTGCGGCCATGACCTGCGCTGGCACCCCTTGCCGGTGGCCGGCGACGTGCGCAGCGCCGAGTTCCACATCGACGGTGCGGCCTCGCTGCGCTGCCCGGCCGTCGACGACGGTGGCTGGGCCGCGCCCTATTCGCCGCACCGCCAGGAGGCCGTGGTCGGCGACAGCATCGCGGTGCTGATCGAGGACCGCGGCGACGGCCAGCGCATGCTCTATGCGCCGGGCCACGGCAGCGGCGCGCGGCCGTGGATGAGCGAGGCCGACTGCCTGCTCGTCAACGCGGCGTCGTATCCGCGCGGCGCCGCCGATGCACCGGACGGCACGCGGCCGACGCTGCTCGTGCACCTCGACGATGGCGACCCCGACTGGAGCAAGGCATGGAGATCGAACTGTGATGCGCTCGTCGGTGGCCCCGCGCCCGGGGCTGGCCGGCATCGAGCCGATCTGGCTGGAATGGGCTGCGCTCGCCGGACTGCTCGTCTTCGCCACCTGGCTGCTCGGCGGCCGTGGCGTGTGGGGCCTGCTGCTCAGCTCCGACCCGACCGGCCTGACGCTGGTGATCATCGTCGTCTTCGTCGCGGCCACGCTGTGGTGCGGCGCCCGCTCGCGCGAACTGCAGCAGCAGCGCCGCTGGCTGGAAGCCGCACGCGGCGGCGGCGCGACGCAGGGCTGGGCGGCCGACTACTGGGCCGCGCTCGAACGCGGACCGCGCGACGCGAGCGCTCCACTCGATCTGCTGCTCGAGCGCACCCACGGCCCGCACCACACGGCGTGGTGGGTCAACGGCATCCAGCTCAAGCTCGGGCTGCTCGGCAAGGTGATCGGCTTCTCGATCCTGGCCATCGAGATCGGCCAGATCCAGAACTTCGATGCCTCGCAGTCGCAGGAGCTGCTGCGCAGCCTGACCACCGGCCTGGGCGTGGCGCTGCTGACCACGATGGTGGGCCTGGTCGGCAACATCCTGCTCGGCCTGCAGCTCACGCGGCTCGATCGCTATGCCGATGCGCTGGTGGCCGATGCGCAGTCGCACGGCATGAGCCGGTAGGGCACGATGCCGCGCAAGCGCTTTGCCCGCGAAGCGGAGGTCGATCCGTTCTACGACATGTTGTTCAACATGCTGATCGCCTTCGTCTTCTGCTTCATCATCGCGCTGCTGGCGATGAACCCGAAGGCGCTGAAGGCGGGCGACATCCCCTCGAAGGCCGAGTACATCGTCAACGTGTCGTGGCCGGACATGAACCCGAACGACATCGACACCTGGGTGCAGGATCCGGCCGGCAACCTGGTGTGGTTCCGCGCCCGCGAGGCCGGGCTGATGCACCTCGACCGCGACGACCGCGGCCGGCCGGCGACATCATCGTCGTCAACGGCAAGCAGGTGGCCAACCCGCTGAACACCGAGGTGGTGACGATCCGCGGCATCGCGCCCTGGCGAATACACCGTCAACCTGCACTACTACGAGTCGAAGGACGGGCAGCCGGTGGACGTGACCGTCTCGGTGATCAAGGTGAACCCGCGCGCCGAGGTCGTCTTCTACGGCAGCGTCACGCTCGCCCGCAAGGGCGACGAGGCCACTGCCGCCCGCTTCACCGTGCTGCCCGACGGCGCGGTGACCAACGTCAACACCCTGCCCAAGACACTGGTCCAACGCCTATGACGACTGCCGTCGTGCTGAGTTTTGCCGCACTCGTGATGCTCGCCGCGCTGGCCCTGCTGTGGTCGCGCTGGCCGGCGTGGCTGAAGGGCCTGCTGGTCATCGCGGTGACCGGCTTCTACTTCTATGCCGACGATGCGCTGCACGGCATCGCCGGCCTGCCCAGCCGCGATGCGCTGCCCGAGCGCTTCGTGCTGCTGGCCGCGGTCATCGAGGAGCCGAGCGCGAAGACCAAGGGCGCGCTGTACGTGTGGGTCAACGAACTGAAGGACGGCAAGCCCGCCGCGCAGCCGCGCGCCTACCGGCTGCCTTACCAGAAGGACCTTCATGCGCTGCTCAACGAAGGCATGAAGAAGGTGCGCCAGGGCATCAGCCAGATGGGTACGGCCGAGCCGAAGACCGGACCCAAGGGCTTCTCGTGGCTGCGCCCGGGCAGCGACGAGCAGGCCGTGAAGATCCGCGACCTGCCGGTGCCGCAGCTTCCCGAGAAGTGAAGGCTGCGACATGAAGCGCCTCGCCCTGCCCGCCCTCGTGATGCTGGCCGCCTGCGGCGCGCCGCAGGACGACTCCTTCTTCCCGCTCGCCAAGGGCCACCGCTGGGCCTACGACCTCACCACCGAGTGGGAGAACAACACCGTGGAGCACGAGCCGCGCGTGATCGAGACGCTCGGCCGCGAGTCGTTCGGCTCGGGCGGCTGGCGGCGCCGCAGCGACAGCGGCGTCGACTACTGGCTCAGGAGCGATGCCAGCGGCATCTACCGCGTCGCCAGCAAGAGCGATCTGCAGGAAGAGGCCGAGGCCGACAAGGAACCGCGCTACGTGCTGAAGGCGCCGATCGCGGTCGGCACGACTGGCGCAGCAACACGACGGCCTACCTGCTGCAGCGGCGCCAGGAGTTTCCGCGCGAGATCCGCCACAGCCACCCGGCGGTGCCGATGAACTACAGCATCGAGTCGGTGGGCGAGACGGTGAGCGTGCGCGCCGGCCGCTTCGAGAACTGCGTACGCGTGAAGGGCGTGGCCGCGCTGCGCCTGTTCGCCGACCCGGTGGTCGGCTGGAAGGACATGGCGCTGACCACCACCGAGTGGTACTGCGCCGGCGCGTCGGGCTGGTGAAGCTGGTGCGCGAGGAGCCGGCCGAATCGACCTTCCTCACCGGCGGAAGGCTGACAATGGAGCTGGTCGACTGGCACTGACCGCTCCGCCTTGAACAAACCCGCCCCGCTTCCGCTCGCCGGCATCCGCGTCGTCGAGTTCACCCACATGGTGATGGGCCCGACCTGCGGGATGATCCTCGCCGACCTCGGCGCCGAAGTGATCAAGGTCGAGCCGCTCTCGGGCGATGCCACGCGCCGGCTGATCGGCTCGGGCGCCGGCTTCTTTCCGATGTTCAACCGCAACAAGAAGAGCCTCGCGGTCGATGCGAAGAGCCCGCGAGGGCGCGAAATCGTGCTGCGCCTGATCGCCGGCGCCGACGTCTTCAGCGAGAACTTCAAGGCCGGAACGATGGAGGCGCTGGGCCTCGGCGCCGAGGCGCTGCGCCGGCTCAACCCGCGCCTCGTGCACGTGTCGCACAAGGGCTTCCTCGCCGGGCCCTACGAACACCGCACCGCGCTCGATGAAGTCGTGCAGATGATGGGCGGCCGGCCTACCATGACCGGCCCGGAAGGCCGCCCGCTGCGCGCCGGGGCGAGCGTCAACGACATCATGGGCGGCATGTTCGGCGCCATCGGCGCGCTCGCTGCGTTGCTGCGCCGTGAGCGCACGGGCGACGGCGGCGAGGTGGCCAGCGCGCTGTTCGAGAACAACGTCTTCCTGGTGGCTCAGCACATGCTGCAGCACGCGGTGACCGGAAAGCCGGCCGCGCCGATGCCTTCGCGCATCAGCGCCTGGGCGGTGTACGACGTCTTCACGGTCAAGGACGGCGAGCAGATCTTCCTCGCCGCGGTGTCCGATTCGCAGTGGTCGGCGATGTGCCGCGAATTCGGCTTCGACGACTGGCTCGCCGACGAGCGCCTGCGCACGAACAACGATCGTGTGCAGGCGCGCGACTGGCTGCTGCCGCTGCTGCGCGAGCGCTTCGCGGCCTTCGGCGCGGCAGACCTCGCCGCGCGATTCGAGGCCAACGCCCTGCCCTATGCACCGATCACGCGGCCCGAGGCGCTGTTCGACGACCCCCACCTCGCTGCCACCGGCGGACTGGCCCCGCTGAGCGTGCCCGCCGACGCCAGTTCGGCAGGCCACGCCTTCGAGACGCGCGCCGCTGCTGCCGCTGGCGCTGGACGGTCAGCGCCTGCCGGTGCGTGAGCCGCCACCGGCGATCGGCGAGGACACGATCGCGCTGCTGCGCGAGCTGGGTTACGGCGATCCGGAGATCGACGGCTTGCTGGCCGCGGCCGTGGTCGCTGCCGCCGCCTGAGCGGCGCTCGCCAGCTTCACGTAGCGGCCTTCGCGGATCTCGGTGAAGAACACCTTGCGCTCGGTGTCGCCGTTGGCGTCGAAGGCGATGCTCTGCTGCAGGCCGTGTAGGGCCCGCTGCGCAGCGCCGCCTCCTTCAGCGTCTCGCCGCTGCGCCGCTGGCGCAATGCCGCCAGCACCACGGTCGCGGCGTCGTAGGCGGAGACCGAGCTGTAGCCCGGGCTGCGCTGGAAGCGCTTGAAGTAGGCCTCGCTGAAGCTGCGGAAGCGTTCCGAGGTGTCGTCGCGGTCGTAGTTCTGCACGATCAGCAGGCCCTGGACCACGTCGCCGCCGAGCTCGATGAGCTGCTCGGTGGCCGCCCACCCGAGGCGCCGATCGGCAGCTGCGGTGCCTGCTTGCGGGCCTGCTGCGCCAGCCGGGCGACGTCGAGCGCGCCGGAGATGAACAGCAGGCCGTCCGGTCGCGCCTCGAGCATGCGGGCGATCACGCTGGCGAAGTCGACGTCCGGCCGCGACTCGTAGGGCACCGCCAGCGCCACGCTGCCGCCGGCAGCCACCGCGGCGGCCTGGAACTCCTTCAGCCAGGATTCGGTGAAGTTGCGGTTGCGCGTGTCGTAGGCGATCGCCACCCGCTTCTGGCCGCGCCCGATCATCACGCGCGCGTAGTCGCGGGCGTTGTCGCGCGTGGTGCGGTTGATGCGGAAGAGGTTGTCGTCCTTGCCGTAGAAGGCCATCGACGTGATGGTCGGGCTGACCTGGAAGATGCCCGCGGCGGCGGTGACCGGCACGATCACCTCGGCCATGCTGCTGGTGAAGGGCCGATCACCGCCTCCACCTTCGCGTCCACCAGCTCCTGCGCTGCGCGGGCCGCGACGGCCTTGTCCTGCGCATCGTCGCGCTCGACCAGTTCGACGAGCCTGCCGTCGAGACCGCCTTCGCGGTTGAACTGTTCCACCGCCAGGATCACCGCGTTGCGGCCGGACTGGCCGTTGTCGGAGTTGCGGTCGGACAGGCCACCGATGAAGCCGACGCGGATCGGCGGCTTGGGGCCGCAGGCGGCCAGCAGGATCAGCACCGCCGACAGGGCGGCCACGGGGATCAGGCGTGTCATCGGAAGCCTCTCGCAGGATGTCGATGCTGCGAGTGTCTATCAATTGATAGATATGCTCAATCACTCCTCGACATGATTCGGCATGAGATGATATAAATGTCACTTATGCAGCCTCTGAACCACTCTGTCGCGATCGTTGCCGGCCGGCAGGCGCGCTGGCGCGCAGGCTGGAACGAATCGCTGCGGTTTCGCCTGCTGGCACTCGGCCTCATGCCACTGCTGGTGGCCTTCCCGGCGGTCATTGCCGTGCTGGTGCTGGTCGGCGGCGAGCGCGCCAACACCCTGCTCGAGGCCAACCTGCGCAGCAGCCTCGCCGGGGCACGCAGCTACCTCGACGGCTTGAAGACCGACACCGGGGCCCGGGTGGCGCAGCTGGCGAAGTCGGAGCGCCTCGTGGCGCTCGCGCGGCAGCAGGCCGGCCGCGCAGAACTCGACCGGGCCCTGAGAACCGCGGCCGAGGGCAGCGGCCTGGACTACCTGCTGGTGGTCGATGTGGACGGCGTGGTCCATGGCTCCAGCACCGGGGTCGTGCCGGGTCGCCGGGTGCCCATGTCGCCCACGCTTCGGCAGGCCCAGATCGGCGTGGCCAGCGTGGCCTACGAACGATTCGACGCCGACGCGCTCGGCGCCTTCTCGCCGGAGTTTCCCGGCCAGGTCCGGCAGGGCATGACCACCGGTGCCGACGGCCGCCACCACGGCCTGCTGATCCACGCCGCAGCCCACGTGCCGCTGGCGATCGACCTGCCCGATCTGGTGCTGGTCGGCGGCATCCTCTTCAACCGCAACTTCGAGCTGGTCGATCACCTTCGCGGGGTGATCTTCCCCGATCGGCAGCCTGCCAGACCAGGCCGAGGGCACGACGGCGATCCACGTGGGCGACACCAGCGTCGCCAGCAGCCGCCAGCGCCTGCAGGGCCAGCGCGCCATTGGCGAGGTGGTCGACGACGAGGTGGGCTCGACCGTGCTCGACTCCGGCCGGCCCTGGCTGGGCACGCGCAGCTTCGGCGGGCTGTCGCACGTGGCGGGCTACGAGCCGCTGGTCGACGGCGAAGGCCGGCGTGTGGGCATGCTGATGGCCGCCTTCCCGACGGCCCGTACCTGCGCATGACTGGCTGCTGCTGGGCATGATCGCGGCACTGCTGGCGCTGACCATGCTCGCGATCTCGATCGTCTTCCTGCGCGCCGGGCGCGAGCTCTCGCAGCGCCTCGCGCAGATCGAGGCGACGATGGGCGCCGCGCGCGCGGGCGACCGCCCGCGCGCGTCGGCCAGCCGCTTCGCAACGACGAGCTCGGCCGCCTGTCGCGGCACTTCGACGAGCTGCTGGCCACCGTGGCCGCACAGGAGCGCAACCTCGAGGCGCAGGTACTGCAGCGAACCCGAGAGGTGCACGACCGCACCGAGCAGCTCGACGCGATCTTCGCGCTCAGCCCCGATGGCTGGTGTCCTTCGACGAGCACCACCGCGTGCGTTTCGCCAACCGGGCCTTCGCGGCCATGATCGGCTGCGAGGCCGCGCAGCTGGTCGGCATGGACGAGGCCGGGCTGTCCGCCCTGATGGGGCGCCGGTGGCGGCCGCTGCCGCATTCCCCGGCCTCGCGGCACTGCGCGACTCCGGCCAGGGCGCGACCTTCGAGCTGCAGCAGCCGGTGCGGCGGGTGCTCTCGGCGCGCATGCAGCTGGCCTCGGCGGCACATGTCTCGCAGGTGCTCTATGTGCGCGACGTGACGCACGAGACCGAGGTCGACCGCATGAAGAGCGAGTTCCTGACCACCGCCGCACACGAGCTGCGCACGCCGATGACCAGCATCTACGGCTACGTCGAGCTGCTGCTCGCACGCGAGATGCCGGCGCCTCGCCAGCGCGCGGTGCTCGACACGGTCTCGCGGCAGTCCACGCTGATGATGGCGATCATCAACCAGCTGCTCGACCTGGCGCGCATCGAGGCTCGCCGCGGCAGCGACTTCGAGCTCGAACGGCTCGACCTCGCCGCCGCGGCCGCGGCCACCGCTGCCGACTACCGCCCGCCCGAAGGCCGCGAAGCACCGCGCTTCGCCGCCGCGGCGCAGCCGATGCCGGTGCAGGCCGACGCGCGCAAGCTGCAGCAGGCGCTGCTGAACATCCTGTCCAACGCCTACAAGTACTCGCCGGCCGGCGGCGCAGTGGAGATCAGCTTCCGCCGCGACGAACACGGCGGCCGCGTGCGCCACGGCGTCGCGATGCGCGATCACGGCATCGGCATGAACGAGACGCAGCGCAGCCGCATCTTCGAGCGCTTCTACCGCGCCGATGCCTCGGGAAACATCCCGGGCACCGGCCTGGGCATGAGCATCGTCAAGGAGATCGTCGAGCTGCACGGCGGCAGCGTCGACATCGACAGCGCGCCGGGCGCAGGCACCTGCATGACGGTCTGGCTGCCGGCGCCTGAGCCGCGCGTTCAGCCCGGCGCCAGGGCGTCGGCACGCTCGCGCTCGAACATCGTGTGCTGCAGCCCCCAGTGCTCGATCACCGCTTCCCGAGCACCACCGATTCGCCGTCGGCGACGTGCTCGTCGGCCTGGACGATCTCCAGGCACAGCTGCAGCACGGTCTGGCGCAGCGGCGGATCGTCGATGTCGGCGAGCAGCTGCGCCAGCGTGCGAGGGTCGACGCGGCAGGTCTCGTCCCACGTCAGGTGCGCGCTGTTCAGCAGGTCTTCGCAGTAGCCGTGCAGCACGGCACGCATCTCGTCACGGCTGAGCTCCAGGCGACCGGCCGCGTCGCGATCCTCGAGCACGCGCAGCTCGGCCGGCGCGAGGTGGCCGTCGGCCAGCAGCGTGAGGGCCACGATGCGCGCCGCGGCCTGCGGACTGTTGCGGGGATAGTGGCGCATCACGACTGCTCCATGGCCGCGCGACGGCCCGCGGGCGGCAGCGCACGCTGGGCGCCGGCGCGCCCTCGGGCGAGCATGCGCACCAGCGCACGAACCGCACGTGCCAGCGCGTTGTCGATCGCGCTGCGCCAGTCGCGGGCGATCGCGGTGATCACCACGGTGCGGTCGCCGTCGGTGCGCAGCTCCACGGCAGCGCTTGTCGACGCCACCGCGCGGCCCGTTGATGTCGGAGAGCATCACCTTGGCGCGCGGCACCCACCGAGCCAGCCGGCGCATCGAGAAGCGCACCCGGTGCACCGCCAGCTCGCGCAGGCGTGCCGCCTCGGGATCACGGGATTCGAAGACCACTTGCATCGCGGAACCTCCTTCGGGGTTGAAGCACCGAACCAAGATTAGGAGCGCGCGGGCTTCGTTCAAAGCAGACAATCCGTGAGCGTTGCTCAGCCAGAAACTGACTATGAGCCTGAACTTCAGCTACCGGCACCTGTACTACTTCTGGGTCGTGGCCAAGGAAGGCGGCATGGCCCGCGCGGCGGCACGGCTGGGCATGGCGGTGCAGACCGTCAGCGCGCAGGTGCGCGAGCTCGAGCGCTCGCTCGGCCATGCCCTGCTCAAGCCTGCCGGACGCGGCCTCGTGCTCACCGAGGCCGGGCGTGCGGCGATGCGCCAGGCTGATCTGATCTTCCAGCTCGGCGAGGAACTGCCGGCCACCGTGCGCGACGCCGCCACCACGCCGGGCGTGCGGCTGGCGGTGGGCATCTCGGCTGGCCTGCCGAAGCTGGTGGTGCGCGCGCTGATGCAGCCGGTGCTTGGCGAGGCGCAGCTGCGGCTGCGTTGCCACGAGGCGCCGTTCGAGGAACTGCTGGCCGATCTTGCGCTGCACCGGCTCGACGTGGTGCTGGCAGACCAGGCCGCGCCGGCGAATGCGAACTTGAAGCTCTACAGCCATGCGCTCGGCGCGTCGGGCTTCGCGTGGTATGCCCCACCGTCGCTGCAGGCGGCGGCGCGTCGCGGCTTCCCGCAATCGCTCGAGTGCGTACCGGTGCTGCTGCCGACCGCGCAGTCGGTGGTGCGCCAGCGGCTCGATCAGTGGTTCGAGCGCGAGGGGCTGCGGCCGATGGTGGTCGGCGAGTTCGACGACAGCGCGCTGCTCAAGACCTTCGGTGCCGGCGGCCTGGGCGTGTTCCTGCGGCCGCGATGGTCCATGACGAACTGATCGACCGCTACGGCGTGCGGCGCATCGGCGACTGTGCCGGCGTCGAGGAGCACTTCTGGGCGATCGGCTCCGAGAAGAAGGTGGCCCACCCGCTGGTGCAGCGGCTGCTCAGCGGCCAGCCGCGCTGAAGCAAGTCACCGCGCGCAGGCCGCGAAGCCGACGTTGCCCTCCACGCGCCGCACCAGCCAGGGCCCGGCCAGCTTCACGCCCGCCGCATCGACCACCTGCAGCCAGCCGACCGCATCGGGTTCGTTCGGTGCCGGCAGCACGTAGACGATCGCCGGGCGCGCAGCTTGCGACTCCGGTGTCGTGTAGCGGCCGACGAAACCCTGCGTGCCGTCGGGCAGCTCGCCCCAGCTGCCGAGGAAGCCCGCCTGCAGGCAGGGCACCTGCAGGCCCATGCTGTTGATCTCCAGGCGCGCCAGCACCGAAGCGCCTTCGTTCGTCTTGTTCGCATCCGACCACTGCACCGGCGCGGTCCCGCGGTCCGGATCCTTGGTGGCAGGGCAGGCGAGATTGGCATCCGCGAAGTCCGCCGTGCACAGGCCCACCGGCGTGTACTGGATGTCGGAACTCCCGTCGTCGCCGGTGCCGCCGCCGGTGCCGACGACACCGGCGCCGCAGCCGGCCAGCACCGACAGCGCGAGCCCGCGGGCCAGCGCGAGAACGGCACCGCGTGTCGGGATCGAAAACCTCATTCCTGCTCCTTCTGGTTCGGATCGTCGACGTGGAAGTACACGCCGAAGCGGATGCGGACGCGGCGGCCCGCCTCGTCTTCCTTCACCGCGTCGCGCGCGATGCGCTTCTCGGCCACGCGCAGCACGCGCGCGAGCACCGGCCGCCAGGCCCGCGTGGCGGTCTCGTGCAGCACCTGCGCCGATTCGCTGCCGATCTCGTCGACATAGATGGCTTGCTCGAGCAGGTCGCGCCCGTCCAGCAGATTGGCGCAGGCCACCGCGGCGTGGTCGCCGACGTTCTGGCCGAGCGTGCCGGCCATCGCCGCGAAGTCGCCGCGCGGCACGGTGCCTGCGGTGTCGAGTTCGATGTGCTCGCCGTCCTGGCGCACCACCTGCAGCCGCAGCATCTCTTCGAGCACGGCGCGCGGCCCGACGTCGGTGCTGACACCCTGCACCAGCGCGTCGAAGCTGCCGGCGCCCGTGCCGCGCTGCAGCCGGCGCGGGCGCCCGCCTTCGCGGTAGGCCGGGTCGCTCATCCAGCGCCCGACGATCTGACCGATCAGGCCGAGCGCGGGCTCCGCCGCCGCTCCGGTACCAGGGGTCACGGCGTCGGCGGCGGCCGGCGCCTGGGCGGCGAGCTCGCGCTGGCGCAGGTCCTTGCGGTGCACGCCGCTGAGCAGCGACACCGCGCTGGCGGTGGGCTTCATGCCACGGACCTCGATCTCGCGCACCGCTTCCTCCACGAACAGCTGCCGCAACCGCTCGGCCGCGACCGGATAGCTGGCGCCGCGCCGGATGAGCATCCGCACGAGCGGACGCACAGCGGCCTGGAAGGCCTGCAGCACCAGTTCGACGGTCGACGCCATGTCCCGAGTATCGGCGAAGTGGCTTGACGGCAGCGCGCGATTTGGACAAACTTCCCAAAACTTCAGAGTTTGGGAACTTTACCCAAAGTAACCCGGGCCAACCCGATTTCCATCGCTGTCATCACCGGCGGCCCCGAACGGGCCGCTGCCCTTCCCGCCAGAGGCACCTGCTCATGTCACTGACCTTGTTCCAACGATTGCTTCAACGAACGGGCGCGATCGCGCTCGTCGCCCTCGGCCTCGCCGCCTGCGGTGGCGGCGGAGGCAGCGGCGGCGCCAACGTCCCGCCCAACGGCACTGTGCTGACGGTGGCCGTCAGCGGCAACGGCCGCGTCGTCTCCGCGCCGACCGGCATCGACTGCGGCGCACAGTGCAGCGCCAGCTTCGCCGAGACCGCATCCGTCTTGCTGACCGCCACGCCGGCGACCGGCTGGTGTTCAGCGGCTGGGGCGGCGACTGCGCCGGCAGCACCGCGACCTGTACGGTGGCGATGAGCCGGCACGCACGGTCACGGCCGCTTTCAACGCAACGCCGCCCTCCTCGTTCCCGCTGGCGATCACGGTCAGCGGCAACGGCACGGTTCGCTCGCAGCCTGCCGGCATCGACTGCGGCAGCACCTGCAACGCCAGCTTCGCGGCCAATACCAACGTGGTGCTGAGCGCCACGCCGGCCGCCGGCCGTGCTGACCGGCTGGGGCGGCGCCTGCACCGGCGCCGGCACGACCTGCACGGTGACGATGAACCAGGCGCGCAGCGCCAGCGCCACCTTCGCGGCCGCGCCGCCGGTGCAACGCACACTCAGCGTCTCGCTGTCGGGCAGCGGCGTGGTGCGCTCGCAGCCCGTGGGCATCGACTGCGGCAGCACCTGCGCGGCCAGCTTCGGCGATGGCGCCAGCGTCGTGCTCACCGCCACGGCCGCCGCGGGCCAGCGCTTCACCGGCTGGAACGGCGCCTGCAGCGGCAGCACCGCCACCTGCACGCTGACGATGAGTGCCGACCGAACGGTCGGAGCGATCTTCGCTGCGGCACCGGCCGCGCCGTCGTGGCAGACGCCGCTTCTGCTGGAAACGAACAACGACTACAACGTCTCCGGCCGCGTGCTCACCGCCATCTCGCCCACCGGCGACGCGATCGTGATGTGGGAGCAGGCCGACGGCACGCCGACCATCGACACGCGCAAGGTCTTCTCGCGCCGCTACGTGGCCGACCAGGGCTGGGACGCCGCCGTGGCCGTGCCCGGCGTCACCACCACCAGCAGCAGCGCCGCGCTGCTCGAAGGGCGGCTGTTCATGGACGCCAGCGGCACCGCCACTGGCTGCGCCCGAACCTCGAGACGCGCCGCTTCACCGCGGCCTCGGGCTGGGGCAACCCGTTCGTTCCGCCGGCGCTGGCCGCGGGCACGCTCAGCGGCGCGGTGATGGATGCCGGCGGCGCGATCGGCGTCGTGACCTCGGGTTCGGACGTCTACAACATCGCCCTGCCGGCCGGCGCGAACAGCTGGCAGCCGTGGGCGCGCGTCGATGCAAGCGGCTCGCTGACGGCGCGCGAGGCCGACGTGGCGCTCTCCGCCGACGGCACCGCGATGGCGATCTGGCGCGAGCGCAACCCCGGCGACAGCAACTACAGCGTCAAGGCCGCACGCTACCTGCCGCAAGGCGGCTGGCAGGCCCCGCAGACGATCGACGACAGCTTCGACAACGTCGTCGCCGAAAGCCCGCCGAAAGTGGCGATGGATGCCTCGGGCAATGCGATCGCCGTGTGGCACCAGGGCAACTCGCTCTACTACAACGTATTCAGCGCGAGCGGCGGCTGGGGCACGGCGGTGCAGGTCGACACCAATGCCGTGAGCTCGACCTTCCCGGCCGACATCCGCACGGTGATGACCGCCGGCGGTCGAGCCGTGGCGACCTGGCGCAGCGGCATCTTCGCGCTCAAGTCGATGCAGTACACGCCGGGCTCCGGGCTTCTCGGCGCCGGTGGAGGTCAACAGCTATGCGATCGACACCTCGCTCGGCCTGGATGCCGACGGCAATGCGGTGGTGGTCTACGTGGCGCCGGACCGCTGGCCGAATCCGACCACCGGCCTGGATGTCTACTCGCGCCGACTGACCTGGGGCGGCACCTGGAGCGACGCGGCCGCCATCGAGCCCGTCGACGGCCTGGGCGCCACGGCGTTCGGATCCTTCAACCGCAGCGGCCGGGGCGTCGCCGCCTGGGTGCGCAAGGACGTCGCCGGCACGAGCTCGCGCCTGAGCCTGTGGGTCAGCGTGCTTCGCTGAGCCTCGGCGGCGCCTGCAGGGGCGCCGCCTTCACCTTCACCCCTGTGGAAGAGAGATCATGAAACGACATCTGCTGACCGCTCTGCTGACTGCAGCAGCCGCATCCGGCTGCGCCTCGATCGCCGTCACCGACGACGCGCTCGTCGAGCGCACCGCCTTCGCGCTTGGCACGCCAAGGGCGACTTCACGATCAGCAACCGCGTCGACGACGGCACCACCACGCGCTACAGCGTGAAGTCCAAGTCGGGGCAGGAGTTCAACTGCTTCGTCGGCGGCTCGATCGGCGTGCTCGGCCGCGTCGTCTCGGAGGCGATCTGCACGAAGAAGGGCGAGGTCGCCCGCAACCCGCTGCTGCGCTGAGCGGCGGATCAGCGGCGCTGCGCGCGCGCTGGCGCGCCAGCCGCCACAGCGTGGGCACGCCGGTGAGCAGGAAGATCGGCCACAGGCAGCTGCAGATCAGCACCCACAGCACGCGGCTGCCGCGCGAGTACGGCGGCGCGTCCGCGCCGCGGCGCACGGCGCCTTCGCTGAACAGATGTTGCGACGAACCCGTCGCGAGGCCGAACAGCGCCCCCAGCACGAAGAACAGGACGATGAAGCCGGTCATGGGGCGCTCCCGGGGGCCGCGGCGCGGCCCGTCGGCGCAGTCTCGCCGAGGCCGGGCGCGGCACCAAGCGGTACCGCACTCGGCAGCGCGGTCATTGCGCGCTGGCCGACAGCGTGGCCGAAAGCTTCAAGCCGGGCCGCGCCGGCCGGGCCGTGCCTCTTGCAGCAGCACATCGCCGCCGAAGGCCCACACGCGCTCCTTGATGCCGGCCGCCGTTTGCCGCGGCGCAGCGCCGCATCGCCGTCGGGCAGGCCGACGCCGTCGTCGCTCACCGACCACTCGATCGCCTCGCTGCCGTCCGGCCAGCGCAGCGTCACCTGCGCGGCCGAGGCCTGCGCATGGCGGGCCACGTTGGTCAGCGCCTCCTGGCTGATGCGGTACAGCGCCAGCGCCGGTCTCTGGGCATCGCCCGCGCGGGGTCGGCCTCCACCGCCACGCTGACCCGCAACGAGCCGCTGCCGCTGCGGCACCAGCCGTCGGCCAGCTCGCGCAGCAGTTCGGTCAGCGTGCTCACGCCGACGGGCGACTGCGCATCACCGGCGCCGGCCAGCGGCTGCAGCCGCGCGAGCAGGCCGCGCACGTCGCTCTGGATCGCCGCGCACTGCTCGCCCATGCCCTGCACCACCGGCAGCGCATCGGGCAGATCGCTCAGGCGCACGGCCAGCCACGCCGCATCGACGCGGATGGCGGTCAGCCGCTGGCCGAATTCGTCGTGCAGCTCGCGCGCCAGGCGCATGCGCTCCTCTTCCTGCAGCGACTGCACCTTGTGGCCGAGCAGGCGCCGCTCGGCCTGCGCGGCATCGAGCGCCTGGCCGAGCGAGCGCAGGGCCGCCGCGATCTGTTCGAGCTCGCCGATCGGCATGGTCGGCATTGCACGCGCTGCAGCCGTGTCGCCCGACTGGATGCGGCCGATCGCCGCGAGCAGGCCTTCGAGGGGCCGGAAGGCCGAGCGCACGTTCCAGCGCATCACCAGCAGCATCACCACCATGCCCGCCGCCAGCACGCCGACGAGACTGGTGAGGTAGACCACCGCCTCGCGCCGTTCGCTGTCGGGCTGCGCAGCCAGCGTCAGCGTCCACGGCGCCTTGCCCGGGCGCGGCAGCTGCCGGTGACCGGTTCGATCGTGCTGCCGGGCCGCCAGCGGCGGTGCAACCCGGTCATCCACTCCACGACGCGCGAGCCCGACGGCTCCTGCAGCCGGCCCACCAGCAGCCGCCCGGCGCCGTCGCGCAGTGCCAGCGACAGATGCCGCAGCGGCACCTCGTGCTCGCGGGCGCTGAGCACGGCGATCAGTTGCGCATCGCTGAGCTCCCCGGCCTGGGCCAGGCGCGACATCACGGCAGCCAGGGACATGGCTGCGCGCACCTCGCCGTCGATGTCGGCATCGGTGCGCGCCAGGCCGAGGCCGAGCGCGGCAACCAGCGTCACTGCCGCCACCGCCAGCGCGCGCCGCATCACGCGGCGCGGCAGGTCCAGCGGCACGCGCGCTGCGTTCACCACGCGATCAGAGGTCGTACCAGGCGATGCCCAGCACGATGCCGCTGCCGCGCACCTCGTCGCTGCGCACCCGCTGCCGTGCCAGAGTCCACCGCCGGGCGCTCGCGCTTGATCCAGTGGCGCACGCCGGCATGCTGCAGCGTGCCCTCGCGATCGCGCGCGATCTCGGCGAACAGCGAGGTGCGCCGCCAGACCTCGTGCTCGCCGGCGATCACCGCGGTGAAGACTCGCCGCTCCTCGCGCGGCTTGGCCACGCCCACGTTGAGGTGCACGAGGCTGGTGTCGGCCTCGCCGAACTGCCGGTCAGCGGCACGCTCAGCGACAGCGCCGCGCGTTCCCAGGGCCCGCCCCGCGGGCGCTCCATGTCGATCGCCGCGACCACGCCCCAGCCCCAGCCGTCGCGCGAGATGCGGTTGAACAGGTGCTTGAACTCGATCTCGAGTTCGTGGCCGTTGCCGCGGTCACGATCGACCACGCGGCGAAACTCGGCCTGCAGCGAGTTGTCCGGGTTGAAGGCGTACTCCGGCGCCACCGTCAGCGAGGCCTGCCGGCCCGCCTTGCGGTACCAGTTCTCCACCGACCAGACCTGTTCCTCGTCGTCTTCCGCGGCGCCACTGTTGGCGAACACGTAGGGGCGATCGGCCGCCTGGGCGGCCAGCGAAAGGAGCGCGAGAGTCAGCGCGGCAAACAGGCGTGTCATGGCGGCCATCGTGCCATGAAAGAAGAACGCCACGCCCGCGGTCGGCGGAGCGTGGCGCAAGAGTCGACGGATGCGAATCGCGGACGGTCTCAGTGTGCCGCCACGCGCGCCGCCTGTCGCGGGAACGGTTCCCGATGCAGCGGCGCGTTCTTCTCAGTGCTTCCCTTCAGGGCCTCACTTCATCAGCTTGAACACCCACACCGAGCCGCCCTGCTCGAGGTAGTTGACCTTCTTGGCCACGTCGCCGCCCCACAGCGGCACCGCGCCGCCCCAGCCCGAGACCACGGCGACATACTGCTCGCCCTTGTCTTCCCAGGTGACCGGGGGCGCGACGACGCCGGAGCCGGTCTGGAACTTCCAGACGATCTTGCCGGTCTTGGCGTCGGCGGCCTGCAGGAAGCCTTCCGGCGTGCCCCACCACACGAGGTTGCCGCCGGTGGTCAGCACACCGCCCCACAACGGCGCGTTGTTGGTGGCTTCCCAGACGATCTTGCCGCTCTTCGGATCGATCGCGCGCAGCGCGCCGATCGGGCCGTCGCTGTTGGTCTTGATCGTGAAGCCGGCGCCCAGGTAGGCCGCGCCCTTCTTGTAGGTGATCGGCTCGTTCCAGATCTCCATGCCCCACTCGTTGGCCGGCACGTAGAACAGCTTGGTGTCGGGCGAGTAGGCCATCGGCATCTGGTTCTTGCCGCCGAGGAACGACGGCGCCGCGTAGACGACGTTGCCCTTCTTGCCGTCGGCGCCCGCGGTCGGGTCGCCGGGGCGGTTCTCGGGCACGAAGTTCGGACGGCCGGTCTTCAGGTCGATGCCGGTGGCCCAGGTCACCTTCTTGACGAACGGGAAGGCGTTGACCAGCTTGCCGGTCTTCGCGTCGTTCACGTAGAAGAAGCCGTTGCGGTCGGCCTTGCCGCCGAGGATCTGCGCGCCGTCGTCGTAGGTGACGAACTCGTTGACGCCGTCGAAGTCCCAGCCGTCGTTCGGCGTGTTCTGGTAGTGCCAGACGATCTGGCCGGTCTTCACGTCGATGGCGACGGTGGAGCACGAGAACAGGTTGTCGCCCTTGCGCAGGTGGCTGTTCCACGGTGCCGGGTTGCCGGTGCCGAAGTAGGCCAGCCCGTCTTCGGGTTGTAGGTGCCGCCCAGCCGTGGCCGCGCCGCCGGTCTTCCACAGGTCACCCGGCCAGCTCTTGCCGGCGGTGCCGCTGATGCCGTTCTCCTTCTTGTTGCCGTCCTTGTCGAAGGTGTAGCCCATGTGGCCCTCGACCACCGGGCGCACCCAGACCAGCGCGCCGGTCTTCGGGTTGCGCGCCTCGACGCGGCCGACCACGCCGAACTCGCCGCCGGAGACACCGGTCAGCAGCAGGCCGCCGGCGATCAGCGGTGCGGCCGAGGCCGAGTAGCCCGCGGCGTAGTCGTCGATCTTCTCCTTCCAGACCACGTCGCCGGTCTTCTGGTCGAGCGCGACCAGCTGCGCGTCGAGCGTCGCGAAGATGACGAGGTTGTCGTACAGCGCGGCACCGCGGTTGATCACGTCGCAGCAGGGCATGATGCCGTCGGGCAGGCGGTGCTCGTACTTCCACAGCTTGGCGCCGGTCTTGGCATCCAGCGCGAAGATGCGCGAGTAGGAGGCCGTCACGAACATCTTGCCGTCGTGGATCAGCGGCTGCGACTCCTGGCCGCGCTGCTTCTCGCCACCGAACGAGAACGACCACACCGGCACCAGCTTGTTGATGGTCTGGGCGTTGATCTGCTTGAGCGGCGAATAGCGCTGGCCCTGCTGGCCGATGCCCCAGGAGACGATGTCGCCCGGTGTCTTGGCATCGTCTTCGATCATCTTGTCGGTCACCACGGCCTGCGCGCCCACCGTGCCCAGCGCCAGCGCGACCCACACGGTCAATTGCTTCAGTTGCATCCTTGTCTCCTCGAGGGTTGAGAGATCCGGGGCGGCTTGCGGCCCGCTCCTCCGGCCTGCTCCAGCGCAATAGGCGTGCCAGTGGCGCGAGCGCCCGTGCAGCTTCGGAAGACCCGCTTCGGCGCCGTTATTCCCCACGATTCCTAAGGGTTTCCCCGTGCGGTGTCACAGCGCGGAGCAGTCTTCCCGCGCCGCCTCGGCACAGGCACACTGCCCGCGCCACGACTCACCCGGAGGCTCCATGGCCACGATGCGCGACCGCCCCTACGTGCAGTTCAACTTCCTCGTCGACCTGGGCGATGGCCACACCGAAGGCCCTGAGGCCGGCTTCGCCGAGGTGAGCGGCCTGTCGATGGAGGTCGAGCTGATCGAGTACCGCAACGGCAACTCGAAGGAGAACCGGTGATCAAGCTGCCCGGCCTGAGCAAGGTGGGCAACGTGACGCTCAAGCGCGGGCTGATCGGCTCGCTGGCACTGTGGCGCTGGATCGACCAGATCCGCAACGGCGATGCCGCCGCTGCGCGCACGGTGACGATCCATCTGCAGAACGAGGACCGCAGCGCCATCGTGCAGACGGCGGCTGCTGCGCGCACGCATCGTCAAGCACACCAGCGGCCCGTTCAACGCCAAGGGCAACGAGGTGGCGATGGAAGAGGTGGTGATCGCCTTCGAGCGGCTGGAGCTGGAGTGAGCGGGCACGACCGCACGCCGGTGCCCGGCCGGCACTTTCGCGTCGAGCTGATCGACGGCAACGGCCGCGCGCTCGACCTGGGCTGCTGCGAGGTGGTCTTCCCGCCGCTGGCCGCACACGCCGAGGCACAGGCCAGCGTGGCCGAGGAGCACCTGCTGCTGCGCCGGGCCACCGGTGGCGACGAGCTGTTGCACACGTGGTGGAGCAAGGCCTGCCGCGGCCGCGCGCCGGCGCGGCGCAGCGTTCGCGTGACGTTGCTGGCGCCCGACCTGGAGCACGCGGTGATGCGCTGGCGCTTCCGCAATGCGCGGCCGGCCTCGCTGCACTACTCGCCGCTGAACGCCAACGAGAGCACGCTGGTCTTCGAGACGCTGGCCGTCGCCTTCGACGGCGTCGAGATCGACTCGGCCGGCTAGGGCTTCGTGCCCTTGAGCACCGCCCGCTCGTAGCGCGGGTAGAGGTGCGCCACGTTGCGCGTGTATTCGGTGCCGAAGGCTGCCCAGCCGCGGAACTCGGCCGGCACCTCGGCGCGCAGCACCTCGTTCATCTCGGCGCCCTGCTCCGCGAGCTGCCGGAAGCTGCGGTCCAGCCACTGCAGGTAGCGCTGCGTCTCGCCGATGGCGCTGCCATCGCTGCGCACCGGGCCGTGGCTGGGCACCAGCGTCCTGACCGGCAGCGCCGCAAAGGCCTGCAGGCTCTGCAGCCACGGCGCGATCTGCGCATGCGGCGTGGTCGGGATGCGCTGCGCGAAGACCAGCCCGCCGGCAAAGACGATGCCGCTGGCCTTGTCGACCAGCACCACGTCGCTGTCGGTGTGGCCGCGGTATTCGCGCAGCTCCATTTCGCGATTGCCGATGCGCAGCGGCCCGAGCGGCAGCGTGCCGGTGGGCAGCAGGGCCTCGGTGCCGCGCATCCAGTCGCCGCACAGGCGGTAGAGGTTGTCCTCGTAGGCCCTCGCCTCGCGCGCCATGCCGGCACGCGTGGTGTCGGTGGCCGGCGCGGCACGTCGGCGAAGGCCCGGTTGCCGAGGAAGTAATCGGGGTGCAGGTTCAGATGAATCACCTGCACGATCGGCTCGACGGTCGTGCGGCCGATCAGCGCGCGCAGCTGCTCGCCGTAGCGCTTCGACGGGCCCGTGTTGATCACCACCACGCCCTTGCCGGTGGCGATGAAGCCGGTGTTGATGATGTTGCAGCCGTTGGCGACGCTGAAGTCGGCGTTGGCGCCCTCCACCACCCACACACCCGGCGCGAGCGCACGGGCAGCCGTGCCGTAGTCGAGCTTTGTCACGTCCACCTTCGGCGTGCCCTGCGCCACGGGCACCGCGAATGCGGCCAGCAACAGCAACGCAGAGAGCGCCTTCATTCGATGCGCGAATCGATGCGGTTGCCGTTGTTGTCGGTGCCCACGAGGCGCAGGCCACCGGCCACGCGGCCGGGGAAGTCGAAGCTGAACACCGGGTTCTCGCTGACCGGCTCGAAGGTGGACAGGCGCAGCAGTTCGCGCCCTTGTTCGTCGCGCACCGCCAGCTTGTTGACGTAGAAGGCCGGAATGCCGCCGACGAGACCGGTGTCCATCGGGTGCATCACCATCACGCGCAGCCGCGAGGCGGCCTCGCCGCCCACCGGGCTGCTCGCGAACACCTTGCCGCGCGCTGGCCCAGCGTCTGCGACCAGCTGCCGTCCTTGCGCGTGGCGCCGGAGACGGTGCAGCCGCCGCCCGAGGAATCGACCAGCGTGCCGCCCACGTGCCACACGCCATCCTTCGTGCGTGCCGCGGCGCGCACCGGGCTCGCCTGCTCGAGCTTGAAGCGAAAGCCCACGCTCGCCAGCGCGGCCAGCGGCTGGAACTCCAGCACCTTGCGGATCGGGTTGCGGTCGACGAAGACGACCAGCGTCTCGATGTCGGGCAGGCCGGTGGCCGAGACGCTGACGGGCACGTTCATCGGGTCCTCGGCGAAGGCCGGGCCGCGCACCATCACGCGATCGTCGAACACCACCTTGGCGGTGCCGAAGAACTCGCGCTTCAGGTCGGGCCACTGCAGCGAGCCGAACGGATCGCCGCCGGTGGCGTCAGCGCGGGCGCTGCCGCTGACGGCAAGCGCCACCCAGGCCCCGAAGGCAATCACGGCATGGCGGCGGATCAGCATGTGCGGCATCGTGGCGCTTGCCCGCACCGCGCTCCAGCCCGGGTCAACCCGGATCTGCTGCGCCACGATGGATCAATGCACCCCGCCGCGCCGGGGCCTCTCGACGGTGGTCATACTGCGCCGCCTGTCCTCCCGACGCTACGCCGATGAGCCACCGCAGCCCGCGCTTCCCGATTCGCCCTGCCCTCGCCTCCGGCGCGCTGGCGCTGCTGGCCGGCTGCTCGATCGGCCCCAGCGCCGGCAGCGTCACGCAGGCGCAGGTGATCTCGCTGCCGGCGCTGCGCAGCAGCCTCGGCGGCGGATACCGTGATCTTCATGCCGCGGTGCGCGCCGGCGTGCAGCGCGATGACGTCGCCGCCGGCCGGCTGGTGCGCGGCGATTGCGTGGAGCCCGCTCCCGAGGCCTACGGCGGGCGTGTCTCGTTCACGGTGACCACGCTGTTGCCGCCGGGCACCCCGTGGCCGCTGACGTCGCTCGTCGACGTGGTCACGCCCGCAGGCGTCACGCCCGATGCCGTCGGCGCGCGGCCCACGCGCCAGCACGGCCGGTTCGTGGCCCTCGCCTCGGAGCCCGCCGGGAGCGATGCGCCACGCTGCCATCCGCCCGGCGCGGCGCCGGGGCGATGCGCGTGGCGATCGCGGTGCGCTACCAGACCTGGCAGTTCGACTTCGCGCAGGCGGAGGTGCAACGCCACGACCAGTTCAGCGACGCCGATTTCGCGGCGCGCTCGGTGGTGGAGCTCGGTTGCCGCGTCGAGGCCATGGGCGACAGGAACTTCATGCAGCAGCGCTGGTTCGCACGGCTGCCGCCGGGCATGGCACTCGCCGCGGGCGACACCGTGCGGCTGCGCGCCGGCGCGGCCGAAGACTCGAAGGACGTGGCACCGCTGGCCGAGATCCTCGGCCCCGCGCCGCGGCCGGCCGCGCTCGGCGCGGCGACGCGCGTGCCCTGCGGCTGATCGGCCGGCGCGCGCCGGCCGGCACCGTTCAGCCGCGCGGCGCGACCTGCGGGCCGGCGACGGCCGCGCCCGTGCCCAGCAGGTGCGCGAGCGACTCGGGCCGGTGCAGCAGGTAGCCCTGGGCGTAGTCGATGCCGATATCGCGCACGCGCTGCAGCACTTCGGGACGGTCGACGAACTCGGCCACCGTCTTCACGCCGACCACCCGCGCCACGTCGACGAAGCAGCGCACGGCAGCATCGTCCAGCGGATCGTCGACCACGTCGCGAACGAACTGGCCGTCGATCTTCAGCAGGTCCACGCTCAGGGTCTTGAGATAACCGAACGACGAGGCGCCGGAGCCGAAGTCGTCGAGTGCGATGCGCACGCCGAGCGCACGCGCCTGCTCGATGAAGACGATCGCGTCGGCCATGTTCGTGACCGCCGCGGTCTCGGTGATCTCCAGGCAGAGCCGGCGGCACAGCTCGGCGCCGGCGTCGCAGAGGATGGCCAGCGCGTCGCGGTGAAAGGCGCGGTCGCCGATCGACTGACCCGACAGGTTGATGCACAGCGTGTCGATCGCGCCGAGCGAGGGCGCGGCGCGAAGGCTGTCGATCGCCTGGCGCAGCACCCAGCGATCGATGCGCGACGCGAGGTGGAAGCGCTCCGCCGCCGGCAGGAAGGCGCCGGGCAGGACCACGCTGCCGTCGCCCTCGACGAGGCGCAGCAGCACCTCGGCATGCACCCCGCTCGCCGGCGTGCCCAGCGCCTCGATGCGTTGCGCGTGCAGCGTGAAGCGGTTCTCGTCCAGCGCCTGCTCGAGCCGTGTCGCCCACTGCATCTCGCCATGGCGGGCGCGCATCGCCCGGTCGGTATCGAACCACGCATGCACACGGTTGCGGCCCGCTTCCTTCGCGGCGTAGCAGGAGGTATCGGCCGCCTGCATCACCGCCGCCGCATTGCCCCAGCGCTGGTCCACCGGCACCAGGCCGATGCTGGCGCCGATGCGGAAGCGCCGCCCGTCGTGGATGAAGCGGAAGTCGTCCATGCGCTCGCAGATCTGCTGGGCCACGCGCTTGGCCTGCTCGGCGGTGCAGTGCTCCAGGATCACCGCGAATTCGTCGCCGCCCAACCGCGCCAGCGTGTCGCGCGAGCGCACCGTGTCACCCAGCAGCTTGCTCACCTGCTGCAGCAGAAGGTCACCCACCGTGTGGCCGCAGGCGTCGTTGACCAGCTTGAACTGGTCCAGGTCGATATACAGCAGCGCGTGTTCACTGCGCTCCTCGTGGGCCTTCGCCAGCGCTCGCCGCAGGCGTGCCTCGAACTCCGCGCGGTTGACCAGGCCGGTCAGCGCGTCGTGCGAGGCACGATAGCTCATCTCGCCGCTCAGGCGCCGCTGCTCGGTGACGTCGTGGAAGACCAGCACCGCGCCCAGCACCTCGCCCCGTTCGTTGCGGATGGGCGCGGCCGAGTCTTCGATGCCGTACTCGTGACCGTCGCGCGAGATCAGCAGCGTGTGGCTGGCCAGTCCAGTCACCTCGCCGCGCTGCAGGCAGGCGGCCACCGGGTTTTCGGCCGGTGCGCGGGTGTCCTCGTGGACGATGTTGAACACGAGGCTGACCGGCCGCCCCTTGGCTTCGGCATTCAGCCAGCCTGTCATGCGCTCGGCCACCGGGTTCAACCGGTGACGACGCCCCAGGCGTCGGTGGTGATCACCGCGTCCCCGATCGACTGCAGCGTCACGCGCAGCAGCTCGTGCTGTTCGGCGAGTTCGGCATGCAGTGCCCGCCGTTCGGTGATGTCCTGGAAAGCCCCGGACATGCGCACCGGCCGGCCGTCTTCGAACTCCGCGCTGCCGACCGTGCGGACCCAGATGCGCCGGCCGTCGGCGCGGACGACGGGCAACTCGAGATCCCAGCCCTGGCCGCGGACCATCGACTGCTCCACCGCCGACTGGATCAACGGCCGGGCCTCGGGCGCATAGAACTGGATCGCCTCGTCCAGCGAGGGCAGGTAATCGTCGGGAACGCCATGGATCCGGCGGGTCTGCGCCGACCACATCACCTCGCCGCTGCGCAGGTCCAGCGCCCAGCCACCGACGCCGGCCACTTCGCCGGTGCGGTTGAGCAGCTGCTCGCTCTTGCGCAACGCCTCTTCCTGGCGCTTGCGCTGCGAGATGTCGATCTGGATGCCGAACATCCACTCGGGGTGACCGTCGGCCGTGCGCGTCATCAGGCGGCCACGATCCTCGACCCAGACCCAGCTGCCGTCGCGCCGGCGCAGCCGGACCTCCGCCACGTACTCGGGGCTGCGGTCCGCGAAGTGGTCACGCAGCAGCTGCCGCGTCGACTCGAGTTCATCGGGGTGGGCGATCTGCGCCCGGAATTCGTTGCGGACCTCGCCGAGCTCCTCGCGCGTCCAGCCCAGGATGGCGGCCCAACGTTCGTTGACCTTGACCTCGCCGGTGCGCACGTTCCACTCCCAGGTGCCGGCGCCCGTGCCCTCGATGATGGCCGCGAGCCGCTTGCGCTCGGCGTCGAGCGCCTGCTCCGCACGCAGCAGTTCGGTGACATCCTCGACCGTGCCCACGTAGCCGAGGATGGTTCCGTTCTCGATGCGGGCGCGCGCACGCGCCCGAACGCTGCGCAGCTGACCGTCGGGCCGCAGGATGCGGAAGCGCATGTCTCCGTCGACGCCCTGCTGGGCGGCGCGCTGCCACTGCTCGAAGACGGCACGGCGATCCTGTGGGTGCAGCGTCGTCGCCCAACCGTCACCGAGGCTCTGTTCGAGCGACAGGCCGTAGATGCTCTGCCAGGGCGCGTTGGTGTAGGTGCACTTGCCGTCGGCGTCGGTGGCGAACACGCCGAGCGGCGAGGCGTCACTCAGCGCGCGGAATCGGGATTCGCTTTCCGTCAGCGCGGCCGCGGCCCGCAGCGCGCTGTCGCGCAATTCGCGCTCGGCGCGCAGCGCCCGCCGTCCTTCCAGCGCCTGGACGGCTGCGGCCGCCAGTGCCCGAGCAGTTCGCGCTGCAGGGCGTCCAGCCGGCGCGGCTGCCGGTCGATCACGCACAGGGTGCCGGCGTGTGCACCATCGCTCAGGCGCAGCGGGGCGCCGGCGTAGAAGCGGATGGCCGGGTGGCCGGTGACGAGCGCGTTGTCGGCAAAGCGTGGGTCTGCGGTGGCGTCAGGCACCTCGAAGATGTCGTCCTGGAGGATGGCGTGGGCGCAGAACGCAACTTCCCGCGGCGTCTCGGAAACGCCGGGCAGGCCGAGGTTCGCCTTGAACCACTGTCGGTCCGCATCGATGAGGCTGATCAGCGAGATCGGTACGCCGCACACCAACGCCGCGGCGTGCACGAGCGCGTCGAACTCGCGCTCCGGCTCGGAGTCGAGCACCTCGAGCTTCGCAAGGGAGCGCAGGCGCTCGGATTCATCGTGAGGAATGGGCGCAGATGCCACAGGACCGTCCTTCGCGCAGCGGGCGTCGAAGCGTGGATTGTCCCGCGTCGAGGCCCAGCGCCCTCCGCGCGGCGCGCGATGCATCACGCAAACTGGCGCGGAATTACCCGGGAACTTCCAGCGGCCGCACAGCGGCGTGACATATTCACGCCGGCGCTCAGCTCCTGCCGCAGACCCCCGAGTCTCCGGCAGCGCCGAGCCTTCCTTCTTCTGCACCAGCGCCACGCCGTTCTTCACCGCGACGATCTCGGCGACGATGGAGACGGCGATCTCGGCCGGTGTCTTGCTGCCGAGGTCGAGGCCGATCGGCCCATGCAGGCGGTCGATCTCGGCCGGTGACAGGTCGAACAGCGCGAGGCGCTCCTTGCGCTTGGCCGTGTTGCCGCGCGAGCCCAGCGCGCCGACGTAGAAGGCCGGCGACTTCAGCGCCTCGAGCAGCACCATGTCGTCGAGCTTGGGATCGTGCGTCACCGCGATCACCGCGCTGTGCGGATCGAGCTGCAGCTCGGTGACCAGTCGTCGGGCATCGCCTTGCTGAAGGTGGTGCCGGGGATGTCCCAGGTGAGGTGGTACTCCTCGCGCGGATCGCAGCAGATCACCTCGAAGTCCAGCGCCAGCGCCATCTGCGCGACCACGCGCGAGAGTTGTCCGGCGCCGATGATCAGCAGCCGCCAGCGCGGGCCGAACAGCGCACGGATCGTGCGGCCGTCGAACTCGAACAGCTCGCCGCGCGCGGACGGCTCGATGCTCACCGCGCCGGTGTCGAGATCGAGCCGGCGCGCCACCAGTTCGTGGCGGGCCGTGCGCGACAGGATCTCGTCGACCCAGCCGGTGTCGAGCAGCGGCTCCTGCACCAGGCGCAGGTTGCCGCCGCAGGGCAGGCCGAAGCGCGCTGCCTCTTCCTTGGTGACGCCGTACGCGATCAGCGAAGGCTTGCCGACGCGCTCGCCCTGGCGCACGCGGTCGATCAGGTCGTCTTCCACGCAGCCGCCGGAGACCGAGCCGACCACCAGGCCGTCGTCGCGCATCGCCAGCAGCGCGCCGGGCGGGCGTGGTGCCGAACCCCAGGTCTCGATCACCGTCACCAGCCACACCGCGCGGCCCTGCGCGCGCCAGTCGCGCGCCTGCTGAAGTACCTGGAGATCGAGGCTGTCCATCGTCGGGCTCCGGCTTATCGCGTGAGGAAGTAGATCGCCGCGAGGACCACCACCGCAGCGACGATCCAGACCACCGTCCTGTTGCCGCCCGCGGCTGGTGCAGCTGCGGCTTGGGCCACCTCGCCCTCGGCCACTGGCGGCGCCACCTTGGCCTCGAAGGCGGCGAAGAAGTCCTCGGCGATCTTGCCGGCGGCCGCATCGATCAGCCGCGAGCCGACCTGCGCCATCTTGCCGCCCACCTGGGCGCGCGCGACGTAGCTCAGCTTCGTGCCGCCGGCCTCGCTGGCGAGCTGCACGTCGGCCGAGCCCTTGCCGAAGCCGGCCACGCCGCCCTGGCCGTCGAAGTTGATCGTGTAGCTGTTCGGCGGCTTCACGTCGGTCATCTTCAGGTTGCCCTTGAACTTGGCGGCCACCGGGCCGACACGCACCGCCACCAGCGCCTGGAAGGCATCGTCGCCGGTGCGCTCCAGCGATTCGCAGCCGGCGATGCAGGCCTTGAGGATCTCCGGATCGTTGAGGCCGGCCCAGACGGTGTCGATCGGGGCGGGAAGAAGTCGTTCGCCTTTGAGTTCCATGGATTCAGTGAAGCAGATGAGAAGGGTTCAGCGCCGGTCGCTGCAGGGCCCGGGCCAGTCGGCCGGGCTCGCGAGGTTGTGCACCGGCAGGAATCGATCGACATGCGCCAGCAAGGCGCGGATGCCCTCGGCGCGCGGCTGGAAGCCTTCGAAGCGCAACAGCGGGTTGAGCCACACGACCTCGTGGGCCATGCGCTGCAATTGTGCGGCGGATCGAGAAAGTGCGCCGGCCTCGTCGCGCTCCAGCCCGTCGGTCACCAGCAGCACCGCGGCATTGCCGCCCAGCACACGGCGCGCCCAGCGGTGGTTGAACTCGGCCAGGCTGGTGGCGATGCGCGTACCGCCCTTCCAGTCGTGCACCAGTTCATCGGCCATCTTCAGCGCGACGTCGGG
This sequence comes from Piscinibacter aquaticus, assembly GCA_007994965.1. Lineage (GTDB taxonomy): Bacteria > Pseudomonadota > Gammaproteobacteria > Burkholderiales > Burkholderiaceae_C > Piscinibacter > Piscinibacter aquaticus. The sequence goes on from VOPW01000001.1 coordinate 2,712,340, forward strand.
GTCGCGGTGGCGCAGGCAGCGGCTGATGTTGGTCAGCCGCGTGCCGAACACGAAGGTGTGCACCTTCAGGTGCCGCCGCGTGAGGCCGTGCACGTAGTGCAGGAAGACGCGCGAGTAGCGCTCCATCGAGCCGGAGATGTCGAGCAGCACCACCAGCGGCGGCCGCTCGGTGCGCGGCTCGGTGAAGGCCGGCGTCAGCGTGTGCGGCTGCCGCGCCATGCCGTGCAGCGTGCGGCGCAGGTCGAGCGTGCCGCGCAGGCTGGCCTCGTGGCGGCGCCGCTTGAGCGGCCGCACCGGCAGCGGCGAGCGCTCGGCGAGCTTCTTCGCCAGTTCGTACTCGGCGGTGCTCATGCTCTCGAAATCGGCACGGGCCAGCCGCTCGCGCTCGGAGAAGCTGAACTCGGTCTCGAACTGGATCTCGTCGGTCTTCGCCTCGTTCTCGGGCCGCGGCTCGCGTTTCGGCGCCGGCGGCGCCAGCGCTTCCGCCAGCCGGTTGGCGCGGGGCGGCTGCTGCTTCTCGCCGCGGCCCTGCACCTTGGGCAGCAGCAGGCACATCATCTGCTCGAGCAGCTTGGGGTCGCGGAAGAAGGCATCGAAGGCCGCGTCGAAGATCACCTGCTGCTCGTGCCGCTCCAGCATCACCGCGGCGAGCGCGGCGCGCACGTCTTCGCGGCGATCGAGGCCCACGGCTTCCACGGCAGCGATCGCGGCGAGCACGCGGTCCGGCCCGACGGCCATGCCGGTGTCGCGCAGGATGCGCGTGAAGTGCACGAGGTTCTCGGCCAGCATGTCTTTGGTTCAGCGTCGGGGCTGGTGGGAAATCGATGCGACATGCGGATGGCGGGGGCGATGTGGCCTGCACGGGCTGAACCCGGGCCCCGCCCTGGACGGGCGTGACCGTGGGTTCCTGATGCCCGCGCAAGCCACACCGCCCCCGCCACCCCCACCCCCACCCCCAGGAAGATCGGCGCGTGGCCCGCGACCGGTTCGGGCCGTCTGGGCTGGGGGCTGCCCCGGCGGGCATGAAGAAGCCGGAGTCCGGCCCGTCCAGGGCCGGGCAAGGGTTCAGCCCGCCGGGGCAGCCCCCAGCCCAGACGGCCAGCCAAAGAACAAGCCCATGCGACGATCAATCCAGCAACGCACGAGCCCGCAGCTCGTCGAGGATCTTCTGCGTGTCGCCACCGCCCATGCGGGCGATGTCGTCCTGGTACTTCAGCAGCACACCCAGCGTGTCGTGCACCGTGGCCGGATCGAGCCGCATCGCGTTGAGCGCCACCAGCGCATTGGTCCAGTCGATCGTCTCGGCCACGCCGGGCGCCTTGAACAGATCGAGCCCGCGCATGCGCTGCACGAACTCCACCACCTGACGGTATAGGCGCTCGGAAGCACCCGGCGCCTTGCGGCGCACGATGTCGAGCTCGCGTTCGACATCCGGAAACTCCACCCAGTGATAGAGGCAGCGACGCTTCAGCGCATCGTGGATCTCGCGCGTGCGGTTGCTGGTGATGATGGTGATCGGCGGCGCGCTGGCCTTGATCGGGCCGAGCTCGGGAATGGTGATCTGGTTCTCCGCCAGCACCTCGAGCAGGAAGGCGTCGAAGGGCTCGTCGGCGCGGTCGAGCTCGTCGATCAGCAGCACCGGCGAGCGCGGCTGCGTCAGGGCCTGCAGCAGCGGCCGCTCGATCAGCATCGCGCGGCTGTACAGGCTGTGCGCGAGGCGGTCGCGGTCGGCCGCATCGTGGATCGCATGCGCCGCCTCGGCGAGGCGGATCTCCACCATCTGCCGTGCCACGTTCCATTCGTAGGCGGTCTGCGCCACGTCCAGGCCTTCGTAGCACTGCACGCGCAGCAGCGCGGTCTGCAACGCGGCCGCCAGCGTTTTGGCGAGCTCGGTCTTGCCGACGCCGGGTTCGCCCTCGAGGAACAGCGGCCGGCGCAGCTTCAGCGCGAGGAACAGCGCGGTGGCCAGTCGCCGGTCGCAGACGTAGTTCTCGGCGGCCAGCGCGTCGATCACCGCGTCGACCGACGCGGGAAGGGTCAGCTCAGGGATGTCCAAGGCGCTCAGCGCGCCAGCGCCGCGGCCACCGCGCGCGAGGCCATCACGCTGATCATCGCGGCGCGGTAGGCGGCCGAGCCGTGCAGGTCGCTGTTCAGTCCGTCGGCGCTGACCTTCACGGCCTTCGCGGCGTCCGGCGTGAAGCTCTTGGCGAGCGCCTCTTCGATCGGCATGCAGCGGAACACGCTGCCGGCCGCGCCGGTGACGGCCACGCGCACGCCGCCCGCCGTCTGCGCGACGAACACACCCACGAGCGCGAAGCGCGAGGCCGGCTGCTTGTACTTGATGTAGGCGGCGCGCTGCGGCGTCGGGAAGCTGACCGAGACGATCAGCTCGCCCGGCTTCAGCGCCGTCTCTCGTACAGGCCGGTGAAGAAGTCGTCGGCGGCGATGCTGCGCTGGTTTGTCTTGATCGTCGCGCCCAGGCCGAGCACGCCGGCCGGGTAGCAGGCCGCCGGATCGGCGTTGGCGATCGAGCCGCCGATCGTGCCCATGTTGCGCACCATCGGGTCGCCGATGCCGCCGGCCAGTTCGGCCAGCGCCGGGATGGCCTTGCGCACGTCGGCCGAGGCCGCCACGGCGGCGTGCGTGGTCATCGCGCCGACCACGACGTTGCTGCCTTCCATGCAGATGCCCTTGAGCTCGGCCACGCCGCCGAGATCGACGAGCCGTTCGCTGGCCGACAGGCGCAGCTTCATCGCCTGCACCGGGCTCTGGCCGCCGGCCGGGTAACGCGCGTCGCCCTGCAGGGCCGCGGCTGCGGCGGCTGCGCTGGTGGGGCGCTGGTAGTCGAAGGTGTACATGAGTCGTCTCCTCAGGCGATTCCGTGGGCGGCGCGCCAGACACGCTCCGGCGTGGCCGGCATGGCCACGTCCTGACGCCCAGCGCATCGGTCAGCGCGTTGATGAAGGCCGGCGGCGAGCCGATCGCACCGGCCTCGCCGCAGCCCTTCACGCCCAGCGGGTTGTGCGTGCAGGGCGTGACGGTGTGGTCGACCACGAAGTTCGGCAGGTCGTCGGCGCGCGGCATCGTGTAGTCCATGTAGGTGCCGGTCAGCAGCTGGCCGGATTCGGCATCGTACACACAGCCTTCGAGCATCGCCCGGCCCAGACCCTGGGCGAGGCCGCCGTGCACGGCCCTCGACGATCATCGGATTGACGATGTTGCCGAAGTCGTCCACCGCGGTGAAGCGGTCCACCCGCACCTTGCCGGTCTCCGGATCGACCTCCACCTCGCACACGTAGGTGCCGGAGGGGTAGGTGAAGTTGGTCGGGTCGTAGAAGGCGTTCTCGTTCAGGCCCGGCTCGAGCTTGTCGAGCGGGTAGTTGTGCGGCACGTAGGCGGTGAGCGCGATCTGCCCGAACGGCACCTTCCTGTCGGTGCCCTTCACCTTGAACTCGCCGTTGTCGAACTCGATGTCGGTGTCCGAGGCTTCGAGCAGGTGCGCGGCGATCTTCTTGCCCTTGGCGACGATCTTGTCCACCGCCTTCATGATCGCCGTGCCGCCCACCGAGAGGGACCGGCTGCCGTAGGTGCCCATGCCGAAGGGGATGCGGCCGGTGTCGCCATGCACGATCTCCACGCTCTCCACCGGGATGCCGAGCCGTCCGGCCACCACCTGCGCGAAGGTGGTCTCGTGGCCCTGGCCGTGGCTGTGCGAGCCGGTAAACACCGTCACCGAGCCGGTCGGGTGCACGCGCACCTCGCCGGCCTCGAACAGGCCGGCGCGGGCGCCGAGCGCGCCGGCGATGTTGCTCGGCGCCGGGCCGCAGGCCTCGATGTAGCAGCTGTAGCCCAGGCCGCGCTTCAGGCCCTTGGCCGCCGAGGCCGCCTTGCGCGCCGCGAAGCCGGCCACGTCGGCCAGCTGGATCGCCTTGTCGAGGTGGGCCGCGTAGTCGCCGATGTCGTAGGTCAGGCCCACCGGCGTGGCGTAGGGGAACTCGGTGATGAAGTTCTGCCGGCGCAGCTCGGCCGGGTCGCGCTTCAGGTCACGCGCGGCCTGCTCGACGATGCGCTCGACCACGTAGGTGGCCTCCGGCCGGCCGGCACCGCGGTAGGCGTCCACCGGCGCGGTGGTGGTGAACACCGCCTTGACGTTGCAGTAGATCGCCGGCGTCTTGTACTGGCCGGCCAGCAGCGTGGCGTAGAGGATGGTCGGCACGCTCGACGCGAAGGTCGAGAGATACGCGCCCATGTTGGCGATGGTGTCCACGCGCATGGCGAGGAAGTTGCCCTGGGCGTCCATCGCCAGCTCGACCTTGGTGTGGTGGTCGCGGCCGTGCGCATCGGTCAGGAAGCTCGCTGCGCTCGGCGGTCCACTTGATCGGCCGGCCGACACGCTTGCTCGCCCACACCAGCGCGGTCTCCTCGGCGTAGAGGAAGATCTTCGAGCCGAAGCCGCCGCCGACGTCCGGCGCGATCACGCGCACCTTCGATTCCGGCAGGCCGAGCACGAAGGCGCTCATCAGCAGCCGCTCGACGTGCGGGTTCTGGTTGGCCACGTACAGCGTGTAGCTGTCGTCGTGCTTCGTGTACTGCGCGTTCGCGGCGCGCGGCTCCATCGCATTGGGGATCAGCCGGTTGTTGGCGAACTCCAGCGTGCTGACACGCGCCGCCTGCTTGAAGGCGGCGTCCACCGCGTCCTTGTTGCCGTGCCCCCAGTCGTAGCAGACGTTGTTCGGCACGTCGTCGTGCACCGCCGTGCCGGCCTTGTCGGCGGTGGTGATGTCGACCACCGCCGGCAGCACGTCGTAGTCGACCTCGATCAGCTCGGCGGCATCCTTGGCCTGCAGCAGCGTCTCGGCCACCACCAGCGCGACCGGTCGCCCACGTGGCGCACCTTGCCCTGCGCCAGCACCGGGTGCGGCGGCTCCTTCATCGGCGAGCCGTCCCTGCTGTGGATCAGCCAGCCGCAGGGCAGGCCGCCGACCTTGGCCTCGGCAGGTCGGCGCCGGTGAAGATCGCCACCACGCCTTGTGCCTTCGCGGCCTTGGAGGTGTCGATCGAGACGATGCGCGCATGCGCGTGCGGCGAGCGCAGGAAGACGCCATAGGTCTGCCCGGGCAGCACCACGTCGTCGGTGTACTGGCCGGCGCCGGTGAGGAAGCGGTAATCCTCGCGGCGCAGGATCGGCTTGCCGATCGGCGAGTTGGACAGGTCGGTCATGCTCGTGCTCCTGCCGCGCTGGCCCCGACCTTCCCGCTCTGGCAGAGCTGGATGGCGCGGACGATGTTGTGGTAGCCGGTGCAGCGGCAGATGTTGCCTTCCAGGCCTTCGCGGATCTCGGCCTCGCTGGCGGCCGGGTGGTCCTTCAGCAGGTTCACCGCCGACATCACCATGCCGGGGGTGCAGAAGCCGCATTGCAGGCCATGGCACTCGCGGAAGGCGGCCTGCATCGGGTGCAGCTCGCCGTCCTTCGTCAGGCCCTCGATGGTCGTCACCTCCGCGCCCTGCGCCTGCACGGCCAGCATCGAGCAGGCTTTCACCGCGCGGCCGTTCAGGTGCACGGTGCAGGCACCGCACTGGGCGGTGTCGCAGCCCACGTGCGTGCCGGTGAGTTGAAGCTGCTCTCGGATCAGCTGCACGAGCAGCGTGCGCGGATCGACGTTCGCCGTCACGGCTTTGCCGTTGACGGTCAGGCTGATGGGAACGCTCACGGTTGTCTCCTGGAATGAACGGCCACCGCGCCGATGGCGGTGTTGCGGGTCATTCTTCGAGCGAGCCGGGTGGTGCAAAGCGCAGGCGTTCCCTTATGACCGGGCGTGCATACCGGGGCAGCCCGGAGGAGGAGTGTTCGCTTCTGAAGCACCCCGGCGGCGCGGAACGAATTGGCAGACGAGAGGTGTCATTTCGCTCAAGACTCGCAGATTGATGCCGATATGGAGCTATGCATCACTCGTGATTGTGTGAGTCACAACTCACTTCGATTCACGGGCCTCCGGCGTCCACAAGAAGGAAGACTCATGCTCGATCGAATGAAGCTCACCACCCGCCCGGCCGCCGGCTTCGGCGTGCTCCTGCTGCTGCTGGCGCTGGTGGCTGGCACGGCCGCCTGGCAGATGCGCGGCCCGGCGGCCAACACCGAGGCCTTCAGCGGCAACATCGTGCCCTCGCTGACGCTGCAGTACCGCATGACGCTGGCGCTGGGTGCGTTGCGCCGCTGGGAGCTCAGGGCATGTGATGGCGCATGAGCTTCATGAGATGGACCGCATCGAAGCGGAGATGGCCAAGGATCGCAAGTCGCTGCTCGACGCCATCTCCCGCTACGAAGGAGATGCTCGCCGACGAGGAGGACCGGCGCGATCTGGAGAACACGCGCCGCTCCGTCGACGCCTACCTCGCGGGTGGGACAACGGCCAGCGCGATCTTTCGCGCCTGACCGCCACCGACCCGGAGGCGCAAAAGAAGCTAGAGGCCATGATGGCGGCCAACCTTCAGGTCTTCCAGGCCGCGCAGAAGTCGCTCGACGACTGGTGGAACTACAACGAGCGCCTGGGCGAGAAGAACAAGGCCGATGCCGATGCCACCTACACATCGGCCAAGCTGACGATGACGGTGCTGGTGGGCCCGGCCTTCGCGCTGGGCATCGGCGCGGCCGTGCTGATCACGCGCTCGGTGATGCGCGAGGTCGGCGGCGAACCGGCCTATGCCAAGCAGGTGGTCGGCGAGATCGCCAGCGGCAACCCGGCGGTGGCCATCGCGCTGCGCGCCGGCGACACCGGCAGCCTCCTGGCCGCGATGCAGACGATGAAGCAGCGCCCGGCCGAGATCGTGTCCCAGGTGCGCGCCAGCAGCGACAGCATCGCCACCGGCTCGTCGCAGATCGCCAGCGGCAATGCCGACCTCAGCCAGCGCACCGAGGAGCAGGCGAGCAACCTGCAGCAGACCGCGGCCTCGATGGAGCAGCTGTCGGGCACCGTGAAGACCAGCGCCGATACCGCGGCGCAGGCCAGCCGCCTCGCGTCGAGCGCCTCGGCGGCGGCCAGCCACGGTGGCGAGGTCGTCGGCCAGTGGTCGACACGATGAACCAGATCTCCGAGGCCTCGCGCAAGATCGCCGACATCATCGGCACGATCGACGGCATCGCCTTCCAGACCAACATCCTGGCGCTCAATGCGGCCGTGGAAGCGGCACGCGCCGGCGAACAGGGCCGCGGCTTCGCGGTGGTGGCCGGCGAGGTGCGCACGCTCGCGCAGCGCAGCGCCGAAGCGGCCAAGGAGATCAAGGCGCTGATCGGCGCCAGCGTGGAGAAGGTCGAGGCCGGCGCGCGCGAGGTCAACGACGCCGGCGCCTCGATGAGCGAGATCGTCACGCAGGTGCAGCGCGTCAACCAGATGATCGCCGAGTTGTCCAGTGCGGCCGGCGAACAGTCGTCCGGCATCGGCGGTGAACGACGCGATGACGCAGCTCGACCAGGTCACTCAGCAGAACGCCGCGCTGGTGGAAGAGAGCGCCGCAGCCGCCGAGAGCCTGCGCCACCAGGCCGATCGGCTGGCCCAGGCGGTGAGCATCTTCCGCGTCGATGCGTCGTTCGGCACCGCCTTCGCGGCTGCGCCGGCGCGCGCTGCGGCGCCTGCGGCCGCGCCGGTGGCGAAGCCGGTGGCCGAGCCCGCCGTGCGCGCGGCCGCCGCGGCGAGCCTGCCGCACCCGCCGCGCCGCCCGCCCCTGCCGCCACCGCGCCGCAAGGCAGCGCCGAAGAATGGACCACCTTCTGACCAGGAGCCGCGCATGAACATGCTGGCTGACCTGCCGCTGCAAGCCCGGGAAGCCGCCGCTGCTGCGCGCGCGACGATGCCCTCCGAGTTCCTCAGCTTCCGCCTCGGCAACGAGGAGTACGGCATCGACATCCTGCGCGTGCAGGAGATCCGCTCCTACGAAGCGCCGACGCGCATCGCCAATGCGCCGCCCTTCGTCAAGGGCGTGGTCAACCTGCGCGGCGTGATCGTGCCGATCGTCGACCTGCGCCTGAAGCTCGCCTGCGAGCGCGTCGACTACAACGACCTCACCGTCGTGATCGTCGTCAACGTGCGCGGCCGCGTGATCGGCGCGGTGGTCGACTCGGTGTCCGACGTGCTGCCGCTGGCCGGCGAGCAGATCCGCCCGGCGCCCGAGATGAGCTCGGGGCTGGACGGCGGCACGATCACCGGCATCGGCTGCGTGAAGCAGGGCGATGCGCAGCGCATGCTGATCCTGCTGGACATCGAGGCGCTGATGGGCGGCGCCGAGATGGGCCTGATCGAATCGGCGCTGGCCTGAACCGCGGCACGGCGCCGAGACCGCTCAAGGCGCCGCGAAGCCGTGGCGCGCCAGCACAGCCCGGCCCTCGGGCGACAGCAGGAAGCGCACGAGGTCGCGACCCATCGGCGTGGCGCCGTTCATCACCGACACGCCATAGGTCGCGCTGACGTTCACCGCCGGCGGCACATCGATGATCGACAGCCCCGGCACCTCGCGCCGCGCGATGATCGCGTTGGTGCAGTAGGTGATGAAGACATCGGCCTGCCCCGCCGCCATGATCGCGCCATACACATTGCGATCCTTCGGTGGTGGCGGCGAGTTCGGCCCGCCGGTGAGCTGCAGCGCCTTGTCGGCCAGGATCTGTCGCGCGCCGGGCCGGCCGTTCCTTTCGATGCGCGCGAACATCTCGAAGGCATAGTCGCCGGCCGGGTCGGCCTTGGGCGTGGAGGTGCCCACGCGCACCGCCGGATCGAGCAGGCGCTCGACCAGGGTCTCGGGCGTGGCGCGGAAGGCGCCGCTGCCCAGCGCGCACAGCAGGTTGCGCGCGAAGGGTTTCGGTGCCTCCGCCTTGCCCGCATCGGCCAGCGCCTGCGGATGCTCCATGTTGGCCGAGGCGAAGACATCGGCGCGCTCGCCACCGACGAGCCGGTCCTTCAGCAGGCCCGAGGCGCCGAAGCCGAGCTCCACCTTGTGGTCCTGCGCTTCGGCCTCGAAGGCACGCGCCACGTCGGTCAGCGCGGCGCGCAGGCTGCCGGCGGCCAGCACCTTGACCGGCCCTTCCTGCGCCAGCGCCGCCGTACCCGTTGCCATCGCCACGGCCAGCGTCAGCAGCGTCTTCATCACTTGGCGTTGGCGTTCGGGAAGAACAGCTGCTCGCCGCCGATCTTGTAGGCGGCGATGGTCTGCTGGCCGGCCGGCGACACCACCCAGTCGGCAAAGGCCTGGGCGAGATCCTTCTTCACGTGCGGATGCCCGGCCGGGTTCACGACGATCACGCCGTACTGGTTGAACAGGCGCTTGTCGCCCTCGACGAGGATGGCCGGTCGGCGCGGTTCTTGAACGACAGCCAGGTGCCGCGGTCGGCGAGCACGTAGGCGCCGGTGGAGGCGGCGATGTTCAGCGCCGGACCCATGCCGCAGCCGCATTCCTTGTAGCCGGCGGGCTTGGCCGCGGCGATGTCGACGCCGGCGGCCTTCCAATAGCGCAGCTCGGCGGCGTGCGTGCCGCTCTTGTCGCCGCGCGAGAGGAACTCGGCCTTGCTGGCGCCGAGCTTCTTCAGCGCCTCGACCACGTCGCCGCCCTTCACGCCGGCCGGGTCGGCCTTCGGGCCGATGACGACGAAGTCGTTGTACATCACCGGGCGGCGATCGATGCCGAAGCCGTCGGCGACGAATTTCTCCTCGGCCACCGGTCGTGCACGAAGACGATGTCGGCATCGCCGCGGCGGCCCATGTCCAGCGCCTGGCCGGTGCCTTGCGCGACCACGCGGATGTCGATGCCGCTGGCCTTCCTGAACGCCGGCAGCAGGTGCGCGAACAGGCCCGACTGCTCGGTGCTGGTGGTCGAGGACATCACGATGAACTTGTCCTGCGCCTGCGCCGCGAAGGCGATCAGGCCGGCCGTGGCCAGCGTGAGGAAGCGAGCGGTGGTCGATCGAACGGTCATGCCATTTCTCCCTTGAGGAACTGCTGGGCGCGGCCGGAGAGGCCGCCATCGAAGAACTGCGCGGTCGGCAGATCGGCGTGGATCTCGCCGTCTTCCAGGTAGACCACGCGCGTGGCCGGGCGCTTGGCCTGGCCGAGGTTGTGGGTGCTCATCACGAGGGTGATGCCGTCGGCGGCGAAGCCCGCCAGCAGCGCCTCGACTTCCTTCTTCGCGCCGGGGTCGAGGCTGGCGGTGGGCTCGTCGAGGAACAGCAGCGCCGGCTGGATGGCCCAGGCGCGGGCAATCGCCAGGCGCTGCTGCTGCCCGCCGGACAGCGCCCGCGCCGGCCGCTCCTCCAGCCCCTGCAGCGAGACGCGCGCCAGTGCCGCGGCGATGCGCTCGTTCCACTGCGCGCGCGACACGCCGCCGAGCCACAGCGCGAGACGAAGGTTGTTGCGCACCGACAGCCGCATCACGAAGGGGCGCTGGAACACCATCGCCTGCCGCTGTGCCTCGGGCGCCAGCGTGCACGTGCCGCGAATGCGCAGCATGCCGTGCATCGCGCGCAGCAGCGTGGTCTTGCCGGAACCGTTAGGGCCGACGAGCGCAACGAATTCGCCGCGGCCGACCGTGATGGACACCTTGTTCAGCGCCTGCACGCTGCCGAAGCGCACGGACACGTCCTGCATCGCCAGCATCAGCGCACCCCCGCCAGCGCCGAGCCGTGGCCGCGCTGCGCGAAGCCGATCAGCAGGTTGACCACGCCCACCACCGCGAGCAGCACCAGCCCAGCGCCATCGCCAGCGGCAGGTCGCCCTTGCTGGTTTCCAGCGCGATGCTGGTGGTCATCACGCGGGTGACGCCGTCGATGTTGCCGCCGACGATCATCACCGCACCGACTTCGGCGACGGCCCGGCCGAAGGCCGCGATCAGGATGGTCAGCACCGCCCAGCGGTCGTGCACCAGCATCAGCAGCGCGCACGCCAGCGGACTGGCGCCCATCGAGCGCAGCTGGTCGCCGCCGTCGCGCAGCGAATCGCCGACCAGCTGGCGCGTCAGCGCGGCGATCACGGGCAGCACGAGGATGGTCTGCGCGATCACCATCGCCGCTGGCGTGAACAGGATGCCCCAGGAGCCCAGCGGGGCGCTGCGCGACAGCAGCAGGTAGACCACCGTGCCCACCACCACCGAGGGCAGCGCGAGCAGCGTGTTCAGCCCCCAGACGAGCGCGCGGTGGCCCGGAAAGCGCGCCACCGACAGCCAGGCGCCGAAGGCCAGGCCGAAGCCCGCCGCGAGCAGGCAGGCGCTGCCGCTGACCTGCAAGGACAGCGCGACGGTGTGGAACAGCTTGGCATCGGCGTGAACGATCAGATCGACGGCGGTACGGACGCTCTCGGCAAAGGCACTCATCCAACTTCTCTCATACTGGTGGGATTCTCTTCGCCGATAGGCAGTCCCGACCATATGAACCGTCATGCATAGGGTGCACCTCACCTACACGCTCAGCGGCGAGCGTTCGCCGCAGCGCGACCTGCACCACCCGCTGATGGCGCTGCTTTCCGCGGTGCATGACACCGGCTCCATCAGCGGCGCGGCACGCGCGCTCGAACTCGTACCGCCACGTGTGGGGCGAACTCAAGCGCTGGGAGGGAGAACTCGGCCAGACGCTGGTCACCTGGGTCAAGGGCCAGCCGGCGCTGCTGTCGCCCTTCGGCGAGAAGCTGCTGTGGGCCGAGCGCCGCGCCCAGGCGCGCCGGCACCGCAGATCGAGGCGCTGCGCAGCGAGCTCGAGCAGGCCTTCGCGATCGCCTTCGATGCCAGCGCCGGTGTGATCCCGATGACGGCCAGCCACGACGACGCCCTGCCGCTGCTGCGCGCGATGGCGCAGGCGCAGCACAAGCTGCACCTGGACATCCAGTTCACGGGCAGCGTCGATGCGCTGGCGGCGCTGAACGACGGCCGCTGCCTGATGGCGGGTTTCCACGCGCTGACCGAATCGCCGCTGCGCTCGCCGACCGCGAAGGTCTACCGCCCGATGCTCAAGCCGGGCCACCACAAGCTGGTCAGCTTCGCCAGGGCGCACGCAGGGGCTGATGGTGGCGCCGGGCAATCCGCTCGGCATCCTGTCGCTGCGCGACCTCTGCCGCCGCGACGTGCGCTTTGCCAACCGCACCCGCGGCACCGGCACCCGCGTGGTGATGGAGGAGCTGCTGGCCGCGCAGAAGATCCCCGCCTCGGCGCTGGCCGAGCTCGAGCGCACCGAGCCCTCGCACCGCGCAGCCGCCGAAGCGGTGGCCAGCGGCAGCGCTGATGTCGCCTTCGGCATCGAGGCCGCGGCACGGGCGCGCGGTCTGGACTTCGTGCCGCTGTCGCGCGAGCTCTACTTCCTCGTCACGCTGCAGCAGGCGCTCGACCAGCCGCAGGTGCAGACGCTGCTGGCGCTGCTGCGCAGCGAGGCCCGGCGCGCGCAACTCAATGCCCTGCCCGGCTACGCGGCGGAAAACAGCGGCGAGGTGCTGTCGCTGCGCCGCGTGCTGCCCTGGTGGAACTACCGCAAGCCCAAGCGCCGCCGCGCGTAGACCGCTTCCAGCCGTTCACGCGCCGCCGGGTCGATGTTGACCCGGCCGAGATCGCCCTGCACGTGCGGCAGTGCCAGCAGCCGCGCATCCATCACACGGAACCACAGGCGCGGGAAGTAGGCCAGCGTGAACATGCCGAAATAGCCCGAGGGCAGCTGCGGCAGATCGGGAAAGTGGCGCAGGCTCTGGTAGCGCCGCGACGGATTGGCATGGTGGTCGGAATGGCGCTGCAGGTGGAACAGCGCGAGGTTGGTGACGAGGTGGTTGGTATTCCACGAGTGGTGCGGCTGCGGCGCCTCGTACTGGCCATTGGGCAGCTTGCCGCGCAGCAGCCCATAGTGCTCCACGTAGTTGGCCGAAGTCAGCTGCCACCACGCCACGACGTTGTGCACGGCGAGGAAGACGATCATCACCGGGCCGATGGCCACGATCAGGCCGAGCTGCAGCGCCGCGCTGATCGCATACGACTGCAGCATGCCGTTGCGCCAGCTCCAGGGCGAGAAGCCGAGCAGCCCGAGGCGCTGCGCTTCCAGCTGCCGCGCGGCGGATGCCCCCGGCAGCTCGCGCAGCGCGAAGCGGTAGATGCTCTCGCCCATGCGCGCGCTGGCATGGTCTTCCGGCGTCGACACCCAGCGGTGATGGCCGCGGCCGTGTTCGACGGTGAAGTGGCCATAGGCCGGCACCGCGAGGATCAGCTTCGCCAGCCACTGCTCGAAGGCGTTGTGCTTGTGGCCGAGTTCGTGGCCGGTGGTCAGCCCCATGCCGGAGTTGGTGCCGGCCACGTAGGCCAGCACCGCCAGCGCCCACCACGGCATCGGCTGCGTGCCGGCCCACCACGCGCACACGATCAGCGAGACGAAATACAGCGGCACGGTGATCCAGGTGAGCACGCGGTAGTAGCGATCGGCCTCCAGCTGCGGCACCACTTCTTCCGGCGGGTTGTTGCGGTCTTCGCCGAACAGCGCGTCCAGCAAGGGCATCAGCCCGTAGCCGATCAGCAGCGGCACGGCCAGCATCGCCGGCTCGCCGGTGCGCGCATGCAGCGCCACGCCGAGCAGCGGCACCAGCGGGTAGACCACCGAGAGCAGCCACGCGAGGCGTTTGCCGTCGCGCCACGCCACCGTGCGGCCATCGGCCGTGGTCACGGTGTAGCGCGGGGCGAGCAGGCCCATCGCTCGCCCGGCGATCAGAGTGCGCAGCTGCGGAAGCCGCAGAACATCTCGTCGCGCTCGGGCATCGCGAAGCGGCGGAACTTCGGCGAGCGCACCCGTTCGCGCGTGGCGAACGAGGCCCCGCGCAGCACCTTGTGCGTGCCGAAGGCGCTCTGCGAATAGTCGCGCATCGGCCCCGGTGCGAAGCCGGGGTACGGCCGGAACGTGGTGGCCGTCCACTCCCACACATCGCCCCAGTGGAAGCCGCGGCTCGCGCCCTGGTGGGCGGCGGCTTCCCACTCCACCTCGCTGGGCAGGCGCCGTCCGGCCCAGCGGCACCGTGCGTCGGCCTCGTACCGGGCCGGGTGCATCACCGGCTGCGCCATCGGCACACGCATCAGCTTGCCGAAGCGCTGCGCGAGCACGCCGTGACGCAGCTGGTCCACATGGCGCGGCGTGCGCCGGCCTTCGCGCTGCAGCCATTGCCAGCCCTGCGGATGCCAGAACTCGGCACGGTCGTAGCCGCCGTCCTCGACGAACTCGGCAAACTGCTGCCAGCTCACCGGCTGCGCGTCGATCTCGAATTCGGGCACATCGACGTCGTGCACCCACTTCTCGTTGTCGAACACGAAGCCGCCGGGTTCGCAGCCCAACGTCCAGCGCGTGGCCGGGAAGAGCAGCGCATCTCGCGCGTTCAAGCTCGGCGGCATGCCGATCAGCCCCGACTCGAAGCCCAGCGCCCGGCTCATCTGCGCGAACAGCTCGCCGCGCAGGTCTTCGTGGAACAGCGCGAGGCGGAAGAAATACAGCGCGTCGTCGTCGTCCTCCGGCGCGGCATCGAGCAGGTCGAGCGTGGTCTCCAGCGTGTCGACGAGGTACTGCTTGGTCGCGGCGAGGTCGGGCAGCTCGACGTTCCAGCGCGCCGCGTGCGGCACCTCCGCATCGTCGAAGCAGCGGTCGGCATCGCTGAGGATCGAGGGCAGCCGCGCCTGCGAAGGATCACCGCGGGCGCCGCGCTGGCGCTGCACGTTGCGGGCGATCCAGCGCTCCTGGAACCAGCCGAGATGGCCGAGCTCCCACAGCGGCGGGCTCAGCTCGGGCTGCTGCGGCACGGCGAGGTCGGGCGTTGCGAGCGCACGCTCGAAGGCGCTGATCCAGCGCAGCGTGTGGTTGCGCGAATCCATCAGCGCCAGCGACAACAGCTCGCGCCCGGCGCGGCGCATGCGCGCGGAGTCGATGGACGGGGCTTCGATGTCGAGCACGGCGGACCTCGCTGCGGCGGATTCTGACACCGTGGCGGCGCCCGGCGGAAAACCCGCCGCGCTGCTATTCTTCCGCCCCTTCGCGAGCGACCATGGCCGGCATCCACATCACCGACATCGAGGCCGCCATCAACTGGTGGCGTGCCCGTTCACCGTCAGCCGACGGCATCACCGCCTGCGCGGAAGTGCTCGCCCTCGCCGAGGTCTACGGCACGATGGTCTGGCAGCACGACCTGCACATCGACGAAGACCTGCTCGACGGCACGGCACGTGACGCCTGGCTCGCCTGGTACCACAGCACGCCCGATGCGCCGTGCATCGCGATCTGCTCCACCAGCCAGGGCGACGACCTGTGCAAGGGCTGCGGCCGCACCTTCGACGAGGTGCAGCACTGGCCGGTGATGACACCCGCCGAGAAGCGCGAGACCGGCGGCGCATCACGATGGAAGGCACGGCACGGCGCTTCAACCGCTATGCCGAACGCGCCGCCGAACGAACCGCGGCCGCCGCCGGCGAGGCCGGCGCGTGAGTCGACTCGGCAAGCTCGCGAGCAGCGCCAAACGGATCGCGCCCCTGGCACGGCCGGTGTTCATCGGCAGTGGCGGTGCTGGCCTTCTCGACCGTCGACACGATGATGGCCGCGCGCGCCGGCCCGACCGACCTCGCCGCGTTGGCGATCGGCGGCGCCGCCTACATCACCGTCTTCGTCGGGCTGATGGGCATCGTGCTGGCGATCAGCCCGATCGCCGGCCAGCTGTTCGGTGCGAAGCACTACGGGGCCTGCGGCGCGCAGCTGCACCAGGGCCATGTGGTTGGCGCTGGCGCTGTCGGTGCCCGGCTGCTGGTGCTGCTGTTCCCGCAGCCCTTCCTCGAACTCTCGCGCGCCTCGCCCGAGGTGTCGGCCAAGGTGCGCGGGCACCTGATGGCGCTGGCCTTCGCGCTGCCGCCGGCGCTGCTGTTCACCGCCTTCCGCGGCTTCAACACCGCGGTGTCGCGGCCGAAGATCGTGATGCTGCTGCAGCTCGGGGCGCTGGTGCTGAAGGTGCCGCTGACGGCGCTGTTCGTCTTCGGCGCCGGCCCGCTGCCGGCACTCGGCGCGCCCGGCTGCGGCATCGCCACGGCGGTGTGCATGCTGCTGCAGCTCGGCGCGGTGTGGCTCATCCTCAAGCGCGATCCGTTCTATGCGCGCTTCCACATCGCCGACCATTTCTCCCCGCCACACCGTGCCAGCCTGCTGGCGCTGGTGCGCCTGGGCGTGCCGATGGGCGGCTCGATCATGATCGAGGTGACCGGCTTCACCTTCATGGCCTTCTTCATCTCGCGGCTGGGCGCCACGCCGGTGGCCGGGCACCAGATCGCGGTCAACCTCGTCTCGCTGATGTTCATGATGCCGCTGGCGATCGCCAATGCGTCGAGCACGCTGGTGGCGCAGCGCATCGGCGCCGGCGACATGGACGATGCCTACCGCGTCGGCTGGCACGGGCTGGAGATCGGCGTCGCGATCTCGGCGCTGATGGGCGGCTTCGTGTTCCTGTTCCGCGAGCCCATCCTCGGCCTGTACACCCGCGATGCGGTGATCATGGCCGCGGCGATGCCGCTGCTCGCCTGGGTGGCGGTGTTCCACATCGCCGATGCGGCACAGGCCATCGCCGGCTTCGTGCTCCGCGCCTACCGCATCGCGGTGGTGCCGCTGGTGATCTACGCGATCGCGATCTGGGGCGTGGGCCTGGCCGGCGGTTATGCGGTCGGCTTCAACGTCACCGGGCTGACGCCGCCGGCGCTGCAGGGCGCGGTGGGCATGTGGTTCGCAGCGACCAGCGGTCTGGTGGTCGCGGGCACGGGGATGTGTGCGTTCCTGGCGTGGATGATCCGGCGCCGGGCCGCCCAAGCCGGATGGCGCCCCCGGGGGCAGGAGCGAAGCGACTGGGGGCCTGACTAGATCGCGCAGGTCACAGGGCGGGCTCCCAGGGCCGACGTGAGCACCGCCGGCTCGATGCCGACCAGATAGCCCCGCCGCCCGCCGTTGATGCAGATCTTGGGCAGCGCCAGCACTGTCTCCTCCACGTAGACCGGCATCGCCTTGCGCGTTCCGAACGGCGAGGTGCCGCCGACGAGATACCCGCTGTGCCGCTGCGCCACTTCCGGCGTACAGGGCTCGACCGACTTTGCGCCGATCGCACGCGCCAGGTTCTTGGTGCTCACGGCGGTCGCCATGCATCAGCACGATCAGCGGCTCGCGCCTGTCGTCCTGCATCACCAGCGTCTTCACCACCGCGTGCTCGTCCAGGCCGAGCTGCTTCGCCGATTCGGCCGTGCCGCCATGCTCCACGTACTCGTAGACGTGTTCGGTGAACGCGATGCCGCGCTCGCGCAGCCACGCGGTGGCCGGCGTCTCGCTGACGTGCTTGTCCTTCTTCGCCATGGGCGCGGATTGTGACGCGGGCTCAGCCGAGCCAGACCGCGATCGCCCGGCCGATGGCGCTCGGCTCCGCCAGCGCCATGAAGACGAGGCCGGCCACCGCGCCGGCGGCATGCGCATCGTGGTTGATGCGGCCGATGCCGGCGCGCCCGGCCATCAGGCTGTAGGCGAGGTAGCCGAGCGCGAACAGCGGCGCGGGAATCGGGAACGGGATCGGCAGGATGTACAGCGACGAACCCGGGTGGACGATGATCGCCGCGAACACCACCGCGAGGATCGCGCCCGAGGCCCCGAGGCTCGAGTAGCCCGGGTTGCGCCGATGCAGCGCCCAGGTGGCGGCGCTGCTGGCCAGCAGACCGAAGGCATACAGCGCCACGAAGGCCGGGGTGCCGAGGCTGCGTTCGAGATCGAATCCGAAAGCCCAGAAGCTGAATCCGTTGAAGAGCAGGTGGGCGAAGTCGGCATGGATGAAGCCGCTGGTGACCAGCGTGTGCCACTGCCGCTGCGGCACGAGGTGGTAGGGCCGCAGCAGGTGCCGCTCGACGATCTGCGGCCGACCGTTGAGCGCCAGCAGGCTGACGATCACGATCACCGCCAGCAGCAGCGTGGCGGCGGGTGCGCCGCTGAAGAATCCGAAGGCTTCATGCATGATGGGCCGCACTCTAACCACCGCCGAGGTGCCCTTTGGGCGATGTGCCAAGCGATGCGCCGAGCCACGCGCTGATCGATGCCTTCCGCGAGCAGGTGCGCTGGTGCGACCGGCTCGGCTCGCCCTTCAATGCGCGCGCTGATCGAATGGATGGCCGACGATTGGCGGGCCGCCGGGCCGATGCGTGCGCTGCTGCCGGCCTGGACGGCCGGGCCGCCAGGGCAGGACGGGTGCCGCTGCGCCCGGCGGGCGCCTTCCATGCGCTGGCGCTGTCGGGCCGGCATCTGCAGCTGTCGCACCTGTACCCGCCCGCCGCGGCGGCGTTCGATGCGCAGGCGCTCCACCGCTGCTGCGCCGGCTGCTCGTCGACGAAGCCGATCACTTCCGCACCTACCTCGCCAGCGCGCCGCAGACCAACGAGGTGATGCGCAGCGCGGTGCTGATCGGCGGCTACGCGGCCATCGCCGAGCGCACCGGCTTGCCGCTGGCGCTGCGCGAGGTCGGCGCCAGCGCCGGCCTCAACCTGCTGTGGGATCGCTTCCACTACACGCTGGGCGAACAGCGCTGGGGCGACGAAGCGAGCCCGGTTCGCATCGTCTCCGACTGGCGCGGACACGTTCCCTCGCTGCCGCCGCGCATCGCGGTGGCCGACCGGCGCGGCAACGACCTGCTGCCGATCGACGTGGGCGACGACGCTGCCGTGCTGCGCCTGCGCAGCTACGTGTGGCCCGATCAGGCGGCGCGCATGGCGCGGCTGCAGGGCGCGCTCGCACTGGCGCGGCGCGAGCGGCCGGTGGTGGATGCCGGCGACGCCGCGGCGTGGGTGGCGCGTGAGCTCGCCGCGCCGCGGCCCGATGCCGTGACGGTGCTGGCGCACTCGGTGGTTTGGCAGTACCTGCCGCCCGAGACGCGCGAACGCATCGACGCCGCACTCGCGGCAGCGGCCCGACAGGCCCGCGACGATGGGCCGCTGGCTCTGGCTGCGCATGGAGTTCTACGCCAGCGGCGCGCCGGCCGAGCTGCGGCTCACGCTGTGGCCCGATGGCGTGGAGCGCACGCTGGCAGAGCCCATCCGCATGGCGAATGGGTCGAGTGGGTATGAAGCTCACTGCGCCGGGTCGCGGTGCTTCCAGCGGATCGCATCGATCTCGGCCAGCAGTTCCGGCGAGCGTGGTGCCCCAGGCCGCGAGGTTCTGGTCGAGCTGCGCGATGCTGGTCACGCCGATGATGGTGCTGGTCACGCGCCAGCTGCCGTAGCAGAAGGCCAACGCGAGCTGCGCCGGCGTCATGCCGTGCCGCCGAGCGAGATCGTTGTAGAGCTTCGCCGCCTCCAGCGCTTCGGGCCGTGCCCAGCGCTGCTTCTTCATCGTCTCGAACATCGCCAGCCGCCCCGGCTGCTCGGCGCCGTTGAGGCCGATGGCGTCGTACTTGCCGGTCAGCGCGCCGAAGGCCAGCGGCGAATAGGCCAGCAGCGACACCTGCAGCCGGTGCATCACCTCGTCCAGGCCGTTGTCGAGCGCGCGGCTGGTCAGCGCGTAGGGGTTCTGCACGGTGGCCACGCGCGGCAGGCCATGCATCTCGGCGAGCTTGACGAACTCGGCCACGCCGTAGGGCGATTCGTTGGACAGCCCGATGCAGCGCACCTTGCCGGCCTTCACGAGCGTGGCCATCGCCTCCAGCTGCGTGCGGATCGACGACACCTCGCGGTCCTTCGACGGGTCGAAGTACAGCGCACCGAAGCTCGGCACGTTCCGTGCCGGCCAGTGGATCTGGTACAGGTCGATCACGTCGGTGCGCAGCCGCTTGAGGCTGTCGTTGCAGGCCCCGACGATGTCGGCTTCGGTGAATCGGGGCTGCCGTGGCGGATCCAGTCCATGCCGCGCGCCGGCCCGGCCACCTTGGTGGCCAGTACCACCTTGCCGCGCGCGCGGGCCGCGAGGCGAACCAGTTGCCGATGATGGTCTCGGTTGCACCGAAGGTCTCGCGCCGGGCCGGCACCGAATACATCTCGGCGGTGTCGATGAAGTTGATGCCGCGCGCAAGCGTGGTCGAGGATCGCGTGGGCCTCGCGTTCGGCGACCTGTTCGCCGAAGGTCATCGTGCCCAGGCAGATGGGGGTGACGGAGAGATCGGTTCGGCCCAGGGGCGCTGCGGGAAAGCGGAGTTCATGCGCCAAGTCTACGGGGCGAGTGCGGACGGACGGTCTTTGATGAATTATTGTTTTACAGTAAACTTTTGCTGTGATTCAGCAAGCACGGAGCCATCCCATGACGCCTTCTTCCCAGGTCGCCCGCCGGCTCGGGCGTGTCGTGCTCGTCGTGCGGGCGCTGTGCGTGCTGGGCGTGCTCACGCTGCTGATGGTGCCGGTGTGGTTCTGGCTTTCGCCGGAGAACGTGCGCGCGCTGGGCCGCAGATGGCCGGCCTCAGCGCCGAAATCGCCGTCGACGATCGCGCGCGGGCGCTCGGCGCCGCGGTATCGCTGCTGCCCGTCGGCGTTGGCCTGTATGCGCTGTGGCAACTGTGGCGCCTGTTCGCCGAATACGGCGCCGGGCGCGTCTTCGGCCGCGAGGCGCAGTCGCGCTTGAAGCGCTTCGCCTGGGCGCTGCTCGCGGCCGCGCTGCTCGCGCCGCTGGTCCGGGCAGCGATGTCGGTGGTGCTCACGCTCGGCAATCCGCCCGGGCAGCGGCAGCTGGTGATCGGCCTGTCGTGGGACGACTATCTGGCCGTGCTCCTCGCCGTCGTGCTCATCGCCATCGCCACCGTGATGGCCGAGGCGGTGCGCGTGGCCGAAGAGAACGAAGGCTTCGTCTGAGGGCCGCGTCGCCATGCCCATCGTCGTGAATCTCGACGTGATGCTCGCGCGCCGCAAGATGCGCTCTCGCGAACTCGCCGAGCACGTCGGCATCACCGAGCAGAACATCTCGCTGCTCAAGTCGGGCAAGGTGCGCGGCGTGCGCTTCGACACGCTGTCGCGCATCTGCGCCGTACTCGAGTGCCAGCCCGGCGACATCCTCGAATACCGGCCTGGGCCCGAGGAACCGGACGAGGCGTGAGCCCCGATTCGTCCGTCGCGCGGAAGCTGGCTGCGGCCCTCGTCGCGCTGATGCACTGGCGCTGCTGGCTTGGTGGTTGCGCGGTGATCCCCGTGAGGCGCGGCCCGCCGCCGACGTGCCGCGTGTCAGCGTGCGGCTGATCGCGCTGGCGCCGGCGCCGGCTGCCGCGCCGGTGCCACTGCCGTCTGCGACACCGCCAAGGGTCCATCCGGCCCCACGGGCCGTGCGCCGCCCTCGGCCGCTGCCTGAAGCCGACGCGGAGGCACTCGCGGCACCGCAGGCCATCACGCTGACTGCTCCCGAGCCCGCCGCATCGCAGCCGCCGGCCGATCCAGCGCCCTCGCTGATGGATGGCGAAGCCACCCGCCGCGCCATCCGTGCCGCCGCGCGCGGCCGGGCCTCGCCGCGGTGGCCGGCCGCCAAGGGCCTGCGCTGCAGACTCCCGAGGAACGCCTGGGCGGCGAGGTGCAGCGCAGCGCCAAGGGCGATTGCCTGAAGGGCGAATACCTCGGCGGCGGCATGGGCCTGCTGAGCCTGCCCTTCCTCGCCGCCGCAGCGCTGCGCGACCAGTGCCGCCGCTAGGCAGCGGCTGAACACATGGGCGGGCGATGGCCCGCCCAGTGGCTCCAACGGCCGATGCGGTGAACCGGCGCGCTGCGAAGAATGGCGCCGTGTCCGCTCCATCGAAACCGAACCCCATGCCCCACGCCAGCCGCCTCGCCTTGCTCGAGACCATGATGTTGATCCGCGCCCACGAGGAGCGGCTCGCCAGGACGCCGGCCAGACGCCCGGCACCTGCACCGCCGTCGGCCAGGGAAGCCGCCGCTGCCGGCGTGATGGCTGCGCTGCAGCCGCGCGACCGCATCCTCACCAACCACCGCAGCGCCGGCCACCTGCTGGCCCGCGGCGCCGAACCAGGCCGCCTGATGGCCGAGATCATGGGCCGCGCCACCGCCTGCCGCGGCAAGAGCGGCTCGCTGCACGTCAGCGCGAAGGAACTCGGCGTGGTGCTCACCTCCACCATCGTCGGCGGCGAACTCTCGCTCGCCCCGGCGTGGCACTGGCCCAGAAGATGGGCTGCGCAGGCACCGAGGCCGGCGGCATCACCACCGTGATCTTCGGCGACGGCGCGGCCTGCGAGGGCATCCTGCACGAGTCGGTGAACTGGCCGTCACCTGGAAGCTGCCGCTGCTCTACGTCTGCGAGAACAACCAGTGGCAGGCCTTCGTGCGCCGCGACGAGACCATGCCGGTGGCCGAGGTGCGCGAATGGGTGCAGGGCCATGGCCTGCCGACCTTCGCGGTGGACGGCAACGACGTGGAGGCGGTGCGACGCGCCGCGCTCGCCGCCGCCGAGCACGTGCGCCGCCGCGGCACGCCCTACTTCCTCGAACTCGTCACCTACCGCCAGCGCGGCCACTACGAGCCCGACGACCAGGGCCTACGTCGATGCCGACGAGCTGGCGCGCTGGAAGGCGCGCGATCCCGTTGCGATGCTGCACGACCGGCTGCTCGCCGAGGGCGTGCTGGCCCGCGGCGAACTCACCCACATCGAGCAGCGTGTGGCCGACACCATCGCCGCGGCGCACGCCTTCGCCAGCGCATCGCCCTGGCCCGACCTGCGCGAACTCACCACCGACGTCTACGCCTGAGCGCCCTTGCCCATGACCGCGACCTCCACCATGCAGAACCTCACCGTCAACGACGCCGTCTCACAAGCCCTCGCCGAGGAAATGCGCCGCGATCCGCGCGTGCTGATGTTCGGCGAAGGCGTGGCCACCAAGCGCCGCGAGCTTCTCGCCGAGTTCGGCGCCGAGCGCGTGCGCAACACGCCGCTGGCCGAGGCGATCATCGCCGGCACCGCCGCCGGCGCCGCCGCGATGGGCCTGCGCCCGGTGATCGACCTGCTGTTCGCGCCCTTCATGACGCTGTCGATGGACGCCATCCTCAACAGCGCCGGCAAGCTGCGCTACCTCTCCGGCGGGCAGTTCGAGTTCCCGATGGTCGTGCTGGCGATGACCGGCGCCGGCTGGGGCGTGGGCGGCCAGCACAACCACAACCTGGAGGCGATGTTCGTGCACGCACCGGGCCTGAAGGTGGTGATGCCGTCCAGCGCCGCCGACTTGGGGGCCTGCTCAAGAGCGCGATCCGCGACGACAACCCGGTGCTGTTCTTCATGGACTGGCACTCGGCTACACGCCGGGGCCGGTACCGGAGGGCAGCACCTGGTGCCGCTCGGCGGAGCCGCGGTGCTGCGCCCCGGCCGCGACATCACGCTGGTCAGCTATGCCAAGACCGTGGGCCACTGCCTGACCGCGGCGCGCGGCTGGCCGAACTGGGTGTCGATGCCGAGGTGATCGACCTGCGCAGCCTCAAGCCGCTCGACGAAGCCACCGTGCTGCGCTCGGTGCGCAAGACCGGCCGGCTGCTGGTGGTGCACGAGGCGGCGGCACCCTGCGGCATCGGCGCCGAGCTCGCGGCGCTGGTGGCCGAGCAGGCCTTCGACGCGTTGCGCTCGCCGGTGCGCCGGCTCACCGGGCCGGATGCACCCGCGCCGTCGTCGTGGGTGCTCGAACAGGCCGGTGTGCCGCAGCCGGAGACCATCGTGCGCGAGGCCGCGGCGCTGGTGCTGCGCGAGGCCGTGGCGGCCTGAGGCGCGCGGCCATGATCCACGGCCTGCACCACAGCGCCTACCGCTGCCGCAATTCGGAAGCCACGCGCGCCTTCTACGAAGACTTCCTCGGCCTGCCGCTGGCCGGCGCGCTGCACATCGAGCACGAAGACCGGGCGCCGCACCGATGTGCTGCACACCTTCTTCCGGCTCGGCGACGGCGCCTACCTCGCCTTCTTCGAGGCGCCGGACCTGCCCTTCGAGTTCCGCGCGCAGCACGACTTCGACCTGCACATCGCGCTGCGCGTGGACGAGCCGGCGCTCGGCGCGATGATCCTGCTCGCGCAGGATGCCGGCATCGAGGTGCGCGGCATCTCCGACCACGGCTTCATCCGCTCGATCTACCTGCGCGACCCGAACGGCTATGTCGTCGAACTGACGGCGCCGGTGGCCGGTGCGGGCGGAGGCGCGATGGATGCGCTGCGCGCGCGCGGGCGCTGGCCTCGTGGACCCAGCGCCGCAGTGCCAGCCGCCAGCTCCTGGCAACACCGCCTCGATGGCCACCTGAGCGGCGACCTCGGCACCGATCAGCACGCCGCCGCCCGGCGCGAGCGGCAGCACGTCACCCGCATCGAGGAAGTGATCGTCCGGATCACCCGGCCGTGTGAGCCACACGCGCCCGCTCACCACGCGCAGCCGCACGGCCTCGGCCCGGCGCCAGCGCAGCAGCTGGCCGTCGGAGAGTTGCAGCACGAGGGGGTGGCGAACTTGAGCATGGCGGTGTCCCGGTGAGGAAGGGCAGGCCAGTGTCGGCAGCCGCGCGATCCGGCGACAGACGCAGCACCGACCGAAGTACACCGGTACAGCAGCGCGCGGCGGGCTTCTGTACTGGCGGCCTATGGGCACCTCTGTACCGGTACGCCCGCGCGAACGGGTTCACAATGGCCCGCATGGACGCTGACGCCGACGCCTCCGCTCCCCTGTACCAGCGCATCGCCGCACAGATCGAGGCGGCGATCGCCAGCGGCGCGATGCGCGCCGGCGCGCGGCTGCCCTCGGTACGCGCCCTCGCCCAGCAGCATGCGGTGAGCATGAGCACGGCGCTGCAGGTCTACCGCTGGCTGGAGAACCGCGGCGTGGCCGAGGCACGGCCGAAGTCCGGCTACTTCGTCGCGCCGCGTGCGCCGGTGCTGCCCGAGCCGATGCTCGACCTGCGCATGGAAGCGCCGTCGCTGGTCAACATGGACCGGGTGCTGCAGGAGTTCCTCTGGATCGTCAACGATCCGCTGGCGGTGCCCTCGTTCCATGCGCAGCCGGCGCGCTCGCTGCTGCCCGAGGCCAAGCTGCAGGCGCTGATGGCCGGCGTGAACCGCCGCCACCCCGAGTACGCCTCGCGCTGCCAGATGGACGGCAGCGCCGCGCTGCGTCAGCAGATCGCGCGCCGCGCGGTGAGCTCCGGCGTGCAGCTGCGGCCCGACGAGATCGTCATCACCAACGGCGGGCTGGAAGCGGTCTACCTCGCGCTGCGCACGGTGGCCGCGGCCGGCGACACCATCGTGCTGGAGTCGCCCACCTACTTCCACCTGCTGCAGGTGATCGAGAGCCTGGGCATGCGCGCGCTCGAGATCCCTCGCATCCGCGCGACGGCATCTCGCTCGAGGCGCTGGAGTTCGCCACCCGCGAGCCCGGCGCAGTGAAGGCCTGCGTGCTGCTGCCCAACTTTCCGAATCCCATGGGCAGCCCGGTGCCGGTGGAGCGCAAGCGCGCGCTGGTGCAGCTGGCGGTGGAGCGCGGCCTCACGCTGATCGAGAGCGACATCTACGGCGAGCTCTACTTCGGCGAGCAGCGCCCGCCGGTGCTCAAGAGCTTCGACGCGGAGTTCCAGGGCCGAGCCGACATCATGCTGTGCTCGGCCTTCACCAAGACCGTGGCGCCCGGCTACCGCATCGGCTGGGTGGCACCGGGCCGGCACTTCCTGAAGACGCAGGCGCTGAAGTTCCGCACCTCGGTGGCCTGCCCGATGGTCACGCAGGAGGTGCTGGCGCAGTTCATCGCCGATGGCGGCTACGACCACCACCTGCGCCGCCTGCGCGCCGCGCTGAAGACGCAGATGCACCAGATGGTCGATGCGGTGGCACGGCACTTTCCGATGGGCTGCCGCCTGAGCCTGCCGCAGGGCGGCATGATGCTGTGGATCGAACTGCCGCGGCATGTCGATTCGCGCGAGGTCTTCGCGCTGGCGCGGCTGGAGCACATCGGCGTGGCACCGGGCGCGGCCTTCTCGACCACGCGTCGCTTCGACCATTTCATCCGGCTGCAGTACGGCGAGCCTTCACCGCGCAGACCGAGGCGGCGATCCGCCGGCTCGGGCAGATCATCGATCGGCTGGCCAAGCGCTCGCCGCGCGATGCGGCGGCAGCAAGCAGTGACATGCGCGCCCATGCCTGAGCCGACGACGCACGGCGCCGACTCCCGCTATGCCTGGATGCGCCTGGCGGCCACGCTGGCGCTGATGACCATCGGCTCGGCGGCGATGTACGTGATCGCCGTGGTGCTGCCGGCGGTGCAGGCCGAGTTCGGCGTGAAGCGCGCCGACGCGTCGCTGCCCTACACGCTGCTGATGGTCGGCTTCGGCCTGGGCGGCGTGATGATGGGCAAGCTGGCCGACCGCTTCGGCGTGATGGTGCCGGTGCTGATCGGCGCGGCGGGCTGGCCGGCGGCTTCGCGCTCGCCGCGGCCAGCAGCAGCGTGCTGATGTTCGCCATCGTCTCCGGCGTGCTGCTGGGCTTTCTCGGCAGCTCGGCCACCTTCGCACCGCTGGTGGCCGACACCTCGCTCTGGTTCGTGCGCCGCCGCGGCATCGCAGTGGCCATCTGCGCCAGCGGCAACTACCCGGCCGGCGCGGTCTGGCCACCGATCGTGCAGCACCTGGTCGAGACGGTGGGCTGGCGCGGCGCCACAACACGCTGGCGGTGATCAGCGGTGGCGATGCCGCTGCTGGCACTCGCGCTGAAGCCGCGCCCGCCGGCGGCGGTGGCCGGTGTCACGCGCGGCGGCGCGGCGGCGCAACCGTCGAGCCGGCCCTTCGGCTTCTCGATGAACCGTGCGCAGGCGCTGCTGTGCGTGGCCGGCGTGGCCTGCTGCGTGGCGATGGCGATGCCGCAGGTGCACATCGTCGCCTACTGCACCGACCTCGGCTTCGGCGCGGCGCAGGGCGCGCAGATGCTGTCGCTGATGCTCGCCTCCGGCATCGTCAGCCGGCTGGTCTCGGGGATGATCTGCGACCGCATCGGCGGCATCCGCACGCTGCTGCTCGGCTCGGTGCTGCAGGGCACCGCGCTGCTGCTGTTCCTGCCCTTCGACGGGCTGGTGTCGCTGTACGTCGTCTCGGCGCTGTTCGGCCTGTTCCAGGGCGGCATCGTGCCGAGCTACGCGATCATCGTGCGCGAGCACTTTCCGCCCGCCGAAGCCGGCGCGCGCGTCGGCACGGTGCTGATGTGCACGCTGTTCGGCATGGCGCTGGGCGGCTGGATGTCGGGCAAGGTGTTCGACCTCACCGGCTCGTACCACGCCGCCTTCGTCAACGGCATCGCCTGGAACCTGCTGAACCTGGGCATCGTGCTGCTGCTGATGTGGGGGCTGCGGCGGCGCGGTGCGGCCGCGCCGGCATGAAGCTGCTGGTGCTCGGCGGCACGGTTTTCCTCGGCCGCCACATCGTCGCGCAGGCGCTGGCGCGCGGCGACGAAGTCACGCTGCTGCACCGCGGGCGGCGCGGCACCAACCTGTTCCCGCAGGCGCGCCGGCTGATCGGCGACCGCGATGTCGACCTCTCGGCTCTGCAGGGCCTCGATGTCGACGCGGTGATCGACTGCAGCGGCTACACGGCCGCCCACCTGCAGCGCAGCGCCGAGGCGCTGGCACGGGTGCCACGCTACCTGTTCGTCTCCACGATCTCCGTCGGCGCCGCGTTCCCGCCCGGCGTGGCCTACGACGAGGACACGCCGCGGCTGTCGGGCGACGAGGGCTACGGCGCCGCCAAGGCACGCGCCGAGGACGCCCTGCTCGCGGCGCGCCCGGGCCGCGCCACGATCGTGCGGCCCGGCCTCATCGTCGGGCCGCACGACCCGACCGGGCGCTTCACGCACTGGCCGCTGCGCACGGCGCGCGGCGGCGAGGTGCTCGCGCCGGGGCGGCCCGCGAGGCCGGTCCAGTTCATCGACGTTCGCGACCTGGCGGCCTGGTGCCTGCGGCTCGTCGACGCCGGCACGACCGGCGTCTTCCATGCGGTTGGCGACACGGTGACGATGCAGGAGCTGCTCGAGTCCTGCCGGGACGTCGCCGGCACCGACGCCCGCCTGCGCTGGATGGACGATGCGGCGCTGCTCGCCGCCGGCGCGCAACCCTGGAGCGAGCTGCCGCTGTGGATCCCCGAATCCGATCCGGCGTTCGGCGGCATGCTGCTGGCGCGCAACCGTCGCGCCCGCGCGGCCGGCCCTGGTCACGCGGCCGGTGATCGAGACGGTGCGCGACACGCTGGCCTGGGCGCGCAGCCCCGACGCGGCCGCCGCGCCCAGCCCGCAGGCGATGACGCCCGAACGCGAGGCTGCCCTGCTCAGATCCTGATCCGCGCGCCCAGCTCGATCACGGCGTTGTCCGGCAGGCGGAAGAAGCTGGCCACGCTGCCGGCGTTGCGGCTCATGGCCGCGAACAGGCGCTCGCGCCAGCCGGCCATGCCGGTGCCCGGCACCGGCACGATGGTCTCGCGGCTGAGGTAGAAGCTGGTGGCCATCGGGTCGATGGCCAGCGACGGCGCCACGCAGCGCTGCAATGCCCGCGGCACGTCGGGCGCCTCCATGAAGCCGAAGTCGAGCACGACGCGCCAGAAGCCGTGTCCCATCGGCTCGACATGGGCCCGGCGCTCGTCGTCCACCACCGGCTGCTCGAGGAAGCGCACCGTCAGCAGCAGGTTGCGCTCGTGCAGCACCCGGTTGTGCTTGAGGTTGTGCAGCAGCGCCTGCGGCACGGTGCTGGCATCGGCCACCGCATAGATCGCGGTTCGCGCGATGCGCGGCAGGGCCTGGGCCGGCAGCGCCTCGATGAACCCGGCCAGATCGAGGCCGTCGCGCCGGACGCTGGCCAGCGCGAGCGCGCGGCCGCGCTGCCAGGTGCTCATCAGCACGAATAGCGCCAGTGCCGAGCGCGATCGGGAACCAGCCACCGTCGAGGAACTTCACCGCGCACCCGATGAACAGCACGAGGTCCACGGCGGCGAAGAAGGCCGTGGCGGCGATCGCCAGCGCCGCCGGCAGCTTCCAGGCGTAGCGCACGACCACGTAGGTGAGCAGCGTGGTGATGAGCATCGCGCCGGTGACGGCGATGCCGTAGGCGCCGGCCAGCGCCGACGAGCTGCCGAAGAACAGCACTGCGCCGAGCACGCCGGCCAGCAGCATCCAGTTCACCGCCGGCATGTAGATCTGGCCGATCTCCAGCGCAGAGGTGTGGTGCACCGTCATGCGCGGCAGGAAGCCCAGCTGCATCGCCACGGCGCGTCAGCGAGTAGGCGCCGGAGATCACCGCCTGGGAGGCGATGATGGCCGCCAGCGTCGCCAGCGCCACGGCAGGCAGCACCAGCGGCTCCGGGAAGAGGCGGTAGAAGGGTTCTCCAGCGCGGCCGGATCGCGCATCAGCAGCGCCCCCTGGCCGAGGTAGTTCAACGCGAGCGCCGGGAACACCGTGCCGGTCCAGGCCAGCTGGATGGGCCGGCGCCCGAAGTGGCCGAGGTCGGCGTAGAGCGCCTCGGCGCCGGTGATGGCCAGCACGATCGCACCGATGGCCGCCCACACCTGCCAGCCGCGGCCGGCGAGGAAGGCCAGCGCCTCGCGCGGGTCGAGCGCCGCGAGGATGGCCGGCTGCTGCGCGATCTGCAGCACGCCGGTGACCGCCAGCACCACGAACCACAGCGTGATCACCGGCCCGAACAGCCGCCCGACCACGGCCGTGCCGAAGCGCTGCAGCGCGAACAGCCCCACCAGCACCATCAGCGACAGCGGCAGCACCCAGGGGGCGAGCGCCGGCGTGGCCACCGTCAGGCCTTCCATCGCACCGAGAACCGAGATCGCCGGCGTGATCACGCTGTCGCCGTAGAACAGCGTGGCGCCGAACACGCCCAGCAGCAGCACGGCGGCACGCCGCCGCGAGGTGCTGCCGAGCGCCTGCGCCGCCAGTGCGGTGAGCGCCGGGCCCCCGCCCTCGCCTCGGTTGTCGGCGCGCAGGATCAGCACCACGTACTTGAGCGTGACCACCAGCATCAGCGCCCAGACGATGGATGAGATCGCGCCGACCGGTGCGCCGCATCCAGCGGCACGCGGGTGGCCGGTGAGAAGATCTCCTTGACCGTATACAGCGGGCTGGTGCCGATGTCGCCGTAGACGACGCCGATGGCGCCGAGCGTGAGGACGGGCAGGGATTGCGATCGGGTGTCGGCCATGACGCAGGCTTCGTGTGGAGGAGACGCCAGCGTGCGCCGGCACGCGTCAGGAAGGCATACGTGCGTCGGCGGTGTCGTCCGGCTCGGCCAGCCGGTAGCCCACCCCGGGCTCGGTGAGCAGCAGGCGCGGCTCGGCGGGCTCGTCCTCCAGCTTGGCGCGAAGCTGGCCCATGTAAAGGCGCAGGTAGTGCGTGTGCTCGGTGAACTCGGCGCCCCACACGTCGCGCAGCAGCTGGCGGTGCGTCACCACCTGCCCGGCCGGCGCACCAGCCGCGCAAGCAGCCTGTACTCGGTCGGCGTGAGGTGCACCGGCTCGCCGCCTCCAGACACGCTGCGCGCGCAGGTCGACGTGCACGGCGCCGCGCCGGTAGTCGGTGAGCGCCGCGCTGACGCGCGTGCCGCGGTGGCGCAGCGCGACGCGCATGCGCGCCAGCAGTTCGGCCACACCGAATGGCTTGACCAGTAGTCGTCGGCACCGGCGTCGAGCAGGCGGATCTTCTGCCCTTCGGCCTGGCGCGCCGAGAGCACGAGCACCGGCAGCGACTCGCGGCGCCGCAACGTGGCAAGCAGCTGCTCGCCGTCGCCATCGGGCAGGCCGAGGTCGAGCAGCACCAGGTCGAGCGGCTCGCGCGCATGGGCGAGCAGCGCGTTCGCCTCGGCGAGGCTGGCCGCCGTGAGCACGTCGTAGCCCTCGACGGCGAGCGCATCGCGCAGCGTGCGGCAGAGCTCGCGGTCGTCTTCCAGCAGCAGCACCCTCATGACCCGTCCCCATCGGCGGGCGGCGGTGCCGGCGGCTCGCGCAGCGGCAGCACGCACTCGAAGCTCGCGCCGCCGCGGCCGCGGCGCCGCAGGCGCAGCTCGCCGCCGTGCGCATGGGCGATGGCACGGCACACCGCGAGGCCGACGCCCGCGCCGCGCTTCGCCTCGACGCCCTCGCCCCGCTGGAACACCTCGAAGATGCGCTCGCGCCAGGCCGGCGCCACGCCCGGGCCGCGATCGCGCACGGCCAGCACGGCCTGCTCGCCCTCGCGCCGCACCAGAACCTCCACAGGCGCCTCGGCCGGGCTGTACTTCAGCGCGTTGTCGACGAGGTTGTCGAGCAGTTGGGTGATCAGCAGCGCATCGCACCACAGCAGCGGCAGGCCGGGCTCGAGGGTGTGCGCACGCGGCGCGTGGCGTCCTGGCGGCGCGCATGGGCGAGCACCGCGCCGACGATCTCCTCGGCCGACTCCCAGTCGCAGCGCAGCGTCACGCCGGGTGCGCCCAGCCGGGCCAGCTGAAGCGTGTTGTCGGTCATGCGCGACAGGCGCGTGGCCTCCTCGACGATGGTGCGCGCCAGCCCGCTCGCGCTGCGCGGCATCCAGGCGCGCGCCCTGCGACTCCAGCGACGAGGCCGCGCCCATGATCGTGGCCAATGGCGTGCGGTAGTCGTGCGAGATCGCGGCCAGCAGCGCATTGCGCACCGCCTCGGACTGCGCGAGGTCGCGTGCGTGACGCTCCTCGCGCAGGCTGCGGGCGCGCTGGAGCGCCAGCCCCAGCTGGTCGCACAGGGCCTGCAGGTGCTCGCGCAAGGGTTCGTCGGGCTGCAGACCGCGGCTGCGCAGCACCGCCGCACCGAGGCACTCGCCGCGGCCGCGCAGCGGCAGGTACCAGTCGGGCTGGCCGGTGTGGCGGCCGGTGCCGGGACCGAGCGGCTCGCCCGACCGCAGGCAGTGCCACAGGCCCACGGCCTGGTCGGCGTCGGGCGTGCCGACGTGCAGCACGGCCGCATCGTCCTGCATGGCGGGCATGGCCCCGCGCAGCAGGATCAGCGCCACCTCGTCGCCCGAGGCCTGCTGCAGCGCCTGTTGCAGGGTACCGGCGTGCGCCAGCGGATCGTCCGCATCGCGCAGCGTCTCTCCCCAGGCCCGCAACTGCTCGGCGCGCGCCGCATGCAGCCCAGCGCGCACGGCACGGCGCCGCAGGCCGGCCATCAGCGTGGCCACGATGGCATTGACGATCAGCATGGCGCCCAGCAGCAGCGCATGCTGGCGCAGGTCGACGCCGAAGCCGCGCGCGGCGGCACGAAGCTCCAGTTGAAGGCCAGCACGCCGATCGCGCCGGCCACAGCGCCAGCCCAGGCCGGCAGCCACAGCGCCGCGAGCGCGCTGGCGAGCACCAGCACCATCGCCAGATTGGCGAGGTCGACCCGCCCATCGAGGGCCGCCAGCGCCGCGGCGCCTGCAGCCCAGGTCAGCGCGGCCGCGGCGGCATCGCGCCAGCGCCAGTCGCCATGGGAAGCGGAGCTCTTGTCCATGCGCTGACAGTAGCAGCCCGCGCATCAGGGCCGCATAAGGAGGGCTCAGCCGGCGTCACCGCCCGCCGGCGGCACCGCGAACGCCGCGCCGATCTTGAACACCCCGCTGACGCGCGCCACCGGCTCGCCGTCGGCCGTCACCAGCCCTTGCGCGAACACCATCGTGCGGGTGGTGCGCAGCACCTGCGCCTCGCCCTGCACCCAGGCGTCCAGCGGCGAGGGCGCGAGGTAGTCGATGTCCAGACTCACCGTGGGCAGGAAACGCTCGCCCAGGCTCCCGACACGGCGGATCGCGGTGATGGGCAGCAGCATGTCGCAGAAGGTGGCCATCATGCCGCCGTGGCAGATGCGCATCGTGTTGCAGTGGCGCTGCTCGACACGGAAGCCGAGCTGGTAGGTATCGCCGTCGAAGCGTTCGTAGAGCGGGCCATTGGCCTTGACGAACTCGCCGCCCAGGCGCAGTTCGGTGAAGCCTTCGGGCACGCCCGGCGCATTCATCGCTGCACCTCGCGCGCCACGTCGGCATCGAAGTCGGCGGCCCGCATCGCGCCCTGCTGCCCGCGCCACGAGGGATAGGTCGCTTCGAAGGCCGCGACGATGCGATCGAGCGGCATGTCGTCGAACGCGCCGTGCTGGTTGACGTATTCCATGTGCCGGTTGCCGGCGGCATCGAACGGGTGGTAGATCGAATCGCTGCGGCCGTCGAAATCGAGCGGCAGCAGGCCGAAGCGCTCGCAGAGTTCGATGTTGAAGGCCGGCGTGGCCTTGACCCAGCGGCCGGCTATCCACAGGTCGGCATAGCCGTGCCAGACGAAGATGTCCGTCTGCAGCGTACGGCGCAGGCGCTCGGTGCTGAGGTGGTTGCGCACATCGGCGTAGCCCACGCGCGCCGGGATGCCGGCGGCGCGCGCCACCGCGGCCAGCAGCGCAGCCTTGGGCACGCACCAGCCGTAGCCCTGCGCGAGCACGCTGCTCGAGCGCATGCCGGCCACGCTGAGATCGATGCGGTACGGGTCGTAGCGGAAGCCGTCGCGCACCGCATAGGTGAGCGCCACGGCGCGCTCGCGATCGTCGGCACCCACCGCGTGGCGGCGAGCGAAGGCGATCACCTCGGGGTGGTCGCTGTCGATCAGCGCGGTCGGTGCGAGCGTCGCAGGCGTCGGGGATGTCGGTTCGTCCATGCCCTCAGTGTGCACCGGCCGCCGTGCGCGCGCGCTCTTCCTCCTGCAGCCGCAGCACCTTGCGCTGCACCTTGCCGGTGGTGGTCATCGGCAGTGCCGCGATGAACTCGATCTCCTTCGGGTACTCGTAAGGCGCCAGCTTGCCGCGCACGTGGCGCTGCAGCTCTTCCACCAGCGTTTCGCCGGGCGCGAAGCCCGGCGCGAGCACGACGTAGGCTTTCACGACGGCGCCGCGTTCCTTGTCGGGCTTGGGCACCACGGCGGCATTGGCCACCGCCGGGTGCTTGACGAGGCAGTTCTCCACCTCGCTCGGCCCGATGCGATAACCCGCGGCCTTGAACACGTCGTCGCTGCGGCCCTGGTACCAGAGGTAGCCGTCTTCATCCATCACCGCGGTGTCGCCGGTGCGGCACCACGAATTCGCCGGGTCGCCGGTGAACTTGGCGCGCGTGGCCTCGTCGTTCTTCCAGTAGCCGAGGAAGAACACCGGGTCGGGGTGGCCGTGCACGTCGAGCCGGTGCACCGCCACGTCGCCCGGCGTGCCGCGCGGGCACTCGCGGCCCTCGTCGTCGATCACCGCGATGCGGTGGCCGGGGTAGGCGCGGCCCATGCTGCCCGGGCGCGCCGGCCAGCCGGGATGCTCGCGTCCCTGCTCATCGACGAAGCGGCCGCAGTTGCCGACGATGTAGTTGATCTCGGTCTGGCCGAACATCTCGTTGACGGTGACGCCCAGCGCGTCGCGGCACCACGCGAACACCGCATCGCCCACGGCCTCGCCGGCACTCATGATCGCGCGCAGTCTCAGCGGGTAGCGCTCGCGCGGGGCGGGCACCGCCTTCATCATTGCCTTCAACGCGGTCGGGAAGAGGAAGGTGTGCGTGACGCCGTGGCGCGCCATCAGCTCGAGCGCACGCTCGGCACCGAAGCGGCCCTGGAAGGCGACGATCTGGCCGCCGAAGTACAGCGTCGGCAGCAACGCATCCATCAATCCACCCGTCCAGGCCCAGTCGGCGGGTGACCAGAACACGGCATCGTCCTGAGGAAACCAGTTCTGGCTGCAGACGAAGCCGGTCAGGTTGCCGATCAGCGCGCGGTGCGGGATCAGCGCGCCCTTGGGCGGGCCGGTGGTGCCGCTGGTGTAGATCAGCACCGCGGCTTCGTCGGCCTTGGTCTTCACCGCGGTGAATTCGGCGCGCTCGGCCTCGAGGGCGGCAGCCCAGTCGAGATCGCCCTTCCCGGCCGCCTCGCCGGCGGCGATCACGTGGCGCAGCGCCGCGCACTGCGGCCGTGCGTCGCGCAGGTTGGCGATCGCGCTCTCGTCGACGATGGCCACCACCGCCTCGCTGTGCTGCAGCCGGTACTCCAGCGCGTCGGGGCCGAACAGCATCGACAAGGGCATGGCCACCGCGCCGAGCTGCGCCACCGCGATGTTGGCCACCGCCGTCTCGAAACGCTGCGGCATCACGATCGCGACGCGGTCGCCGCGCTGCACGCCCAAGCGGCGCAGCGCATTCGACAGCCGGTTGGCATTGGCCTGCAGGTCGGCGTAGGTAAAGCGCGCGGCACGGCCGTCTTCATGCTCGTAGCGGATCGCCACGGAGCCGGGCCGTTCGCGCGCCCAGCGCGCGGCGCAGACCTCGGCGATGTTGAAGTGCTCGGGCACGTGCCAGCGGAAGCCGGCATGCAGGGCGGCGTGGTGATCCATGCGTCGAGTGTCGGGCGGCGGCCCGCCCGGCCGCATCGGGTCAAGCACCGAAGCGCTTCAGCTCATCCCCGGTGATGCGGCAGATGCGCCAGTCGGGCATCACGGTGGCGCCCATCTTCTCGTAGAAGCGGATCGCGTTCTCGTTCCAGTCGAGCACGCTCCACTCGAAGCGCCCGTAGCCGCGCTCCACCGCAATCGCGCCCAGGCGCTCGAGCAGGGCCTGGCCGATGCCGCTGCCGCGCAGCGCCGGCTGCACGTACAGATCTTCGAGGTAGAGTCCGGGTCGGGCGAGGAAGGTCGAGAAGTTGGTGAAGAACAGCGCGAAGGCCACCACCGCGCCTCCGGCCTCGGCGACCAGCGCCTCGACCACTGGCTTGTCGCCGAACAGGTGCGGATGCAGCGTCTCGGGCGTCACCTGCACGAGGTGCGAGAGCTTCTCGAACTCGGCCAGTTCGTGGATCAGGCCGGTGATGGCGGGAACGTCGCGCGGCTCGGCGGCGCGCAGCAGGAAGTCGGGGGCAGTGCTCATGCGGACGATTGTCGCGGCATCGACAGCGCCCGTCCGCGTCTGCGCCTACAGTGCGGCGCATGACCGCCACCGTGTACCTCCCGCGCCGCGCCGCGCGCAGCCTCTTCGTCACCCTGCGCGGCCTGCGCTACCACCTGCTCGCCTGGGGCGATGCCTCGCTCGCCACGCCCGAGCGCCCGCCACTGGTGCTGCTGCACGGCTGGATGGACGTGGCGGCCTCGTTCCAGTTCATGGTCGATGCGCTGGCGCAGGATCGCTACGTGGTCGCCGCCGACTGGCGCGGCTTCGGCCTGTCGGAATCGTCGGGCAGCGACAGCTACTGGTTCCCCGATTACCTCGGCGATCTCGATGCGCTGCTCGACCACCCCGAGCTCGGCACGGCCGGCCAGCCGGTCGACCTGCTCGGCCACAGCATGGGCGGCAACGTGGTGATGCTCTACGCCGGCGTGCGCCCCGAGCGCATCCGCCGGCTGATCAGCCTGGAGGGCTTCGGCATGCCGGCCACCGTGCCCGAGCAGGCGCCCAGGCGCTACCGCCAGTGGCTGGATGAGCTGCGCGAGCCGGCGGAACTGCGCCCCTACGACAGCACGGCCGAGGTGGCCGCCCGCCTGCGCAAGACCAACCCGCTGCTGGCCGAGGACAAGGCCGCCTCGGCTGGCGCCGCACTGGGCGAAGCAGGCCGAAGACGGCCGCTGGCACATCCTCGGCGACCCGGCGCACAAGCGCGTCAACCCGCTGCTGTACCGCGTCGAGGAGGTGCTGGCCTGCTGGCGGCAGATTGCCGCGCCGATGCTGTGGGTGGAAGGCGACCGCACCGACGTCGAGAAGTGGTGGGGACACCGCTACCCGCGCAGCGAGTTCGAGGCACGGCTGGCCGCCGTGCCCCGCGTGGAGCGCGAGCTGCTCAGCCCGGCCGGCCACATGCTGCACCACGATCAGCCGCAGGCGCTGGCAGAACGCCTGGAGCGCTTCCTCGCCTGAGCGCCGCGTGCGAAGATGGCCGGGCAGTGGGAGTTCCCGATGAGTGCAGTCAAGACCATCCGGCGTCTGGGTTTTCGCAAGTGGTACGAGCGCGAACTGCTGCGCAGCCACGCCAACACGGTGCTGCTGCTGCTGGCCTGCCTGGGCCTGCTCGGCGCGGCCGAGGTCTACACGAGCCGCGCGCCCTTCCTCGATCAGCTGGAGACCGTGGCCGCTGCGGTGGCCAGCGGCCTGATCGGCCTGCTGGCGCTGCGCCGCTACCTCTACCTGCTGAACCACGCGGAATTCGTGGCCAACCGGGCCGACTGCGGCGCCTGCGGCACCTACGCACGCTTCGAACTGATCGGCGAGCCGCCGCTCGGCGCCGAGCGCGTGCAGGTGCGCTGTCGCCACTGCGGACACGCGTGGCACATCGATCTGTGACCGAGTTCACCGCCGGGCATCACAATTCACGCAGTAGGGGATTGGCGCAGCGGGCCGAAGTGTGATGTTCGCCCGCCAAGTCGCGTCAGCTTCCGGTCAGTTTTCGGTACGATCCGCCTGCCCATGCCCACCATCTACGCCAAGACCCCAGCCGGTCTCAACGAGATCGAAACGAGAGCTCGCAAGCTGTCGCCGCGGCTGCGTTCCGCCCTGATCCTGATCGACGGAAAACGTAGCGAGAGCGAACTCGGCAAGCTGGTGCAGCAGGCCGAAGAAACCTTGCAGGCGCTGCTCGAGCAGGGCCTGATCGAGGCCGTTGCCACCACCTCGTCGAAGCCGCCGCGCGATGCGGGGCCGGCTTCGGTGCCCGGCCCGGTGTCGGTGCCGGGGCCTGCCTCGGTGCCCGGCCCGGCTTCGGTGCCCGGCGGCACCGCCGTGCTCGACGTGGCCACCACGCGCCGCGAAGCCGTGCGCGCCATCAACGAACTGCTCGGCCCGGAGGCCGAGATGCTCGCCCTGAAGATCGAGCGGGCCAACGACGAACTGGCCTTGCGCGCCGCCCTCGAGCGCGCCGTGGCCTACATCGCCAACGCCCGTGGCGGCGGCGCTGCGGCACAGTTCACTGCCAAGTTCCTGATCGGACTCTGATCTCAGCGGGGCAGCCAGCGGCGCTGGGCCGCCAGGGCGAGTCAGCGCCTGCCAGTCTTCCCCTTGCTTCTGCGCCAGCACCTGCGGCCACAGCCGCAGCAGCAGTTCGGCCGTGGCCAGCGTGTCGGCGGCGGCTGGTGGCGCACCGCGCAGCGGATGCCCAGCGCGTCCATCCACTCGTCCAGCGAGCGCCCGGGCACGTCGGGACGCACCACCGGCGCCACATCGGCCGGTCGATCCACGGATTGGCCAGCGTGCGCCCGAGCACCGCACGCATGGCCCGCTGGATCAGCGCCTCGTCGAAGGCGACGTGAAAGCCGATCAGCGGCGCCGCGCCCACCCAGCGCTCGAAGGCCTCGAGCGCCTGCGCAGGCTCCACGCCCTGCCGCTGTGCGCCGATGCCGATGCCATGCACCAGGATGTTGGCCTTGTCGACCGGCGCGTCCTGCTGGCGCAGCACGACCTCGAAACTGTCGGACATCACCACGCGCGGCGGCCCTTCGGGCGCGCGCCGCAGGCCGACGGCGGCGATGGCCAGCAGCCGATCTCGCTTCGGATCCAGCCCGCTCGACTCGACATCGAGCACCACCCAGCGGCCGTCGTCCGCGGCCTGCCTGCGGCGCTGCGCCCACCAGCCGATCACCGCGCGTAGTCCAGTTCGAGCCGCTGCTGCAGCGTGCGCGCGGCGCGCAGGCTCTCCTGAGCATGCGGCGATCGATGTCGTTGAGGGCGCCCACGTCGACCAGGTTGGCGTTGCCCGGCGACGCCGGCAGCGCCGGCGGCCGCTGCGGATCGAGCTGCACCTGCAGGCGCAACAACTGCAGGAACTCGAAGGCGGCGACCCAGGCCTCGCCCTCGCGCGGACCGACGCCCAGCGCCAGCGCGGCCGCCTCCAGCCGCGCGCGGGTACCGGTGGCGGGGAAGCCGTGGGCCAGCGCGTACAGGCGCGCTACGTCGACGAAGATCGCCGTGCCCTGCAGCTTCAGGTCGATGCTCGGGCGGCCCTCGACGGCACGCGTGTCGATGCCGCCACGCCAGTTCAACGGCGCACGGTGCTCCAGTGCATTCATGGCCAGCTGCTTCATGAAGCGCGGCAACGCGGGGGCGCGTTCGGCGAGCAGCAGGCGCAGCGGCTCGGCCAGCGCTAGATTGCCCGCCAGCGGACGGAGGTCGAAGTAGATGCTGGCGTTGAGCAGATCCTGCGGTGCGCCGTGCTCCATCCAGTGCTCGAAGCGCTGGCGCCACTCGGCCGGCGTCAGGCAGCACTCGGGGTTGGAGGCCATCACGTTGCCCTTGCACAGCGGATAGCCGCAGTCGTCGAGCGCGGCATTCACCTCGCGCGCCAGCTCCAGCCACTGGGCACGGTCGCGCGCGGGATCGTCGCTCTCGAAGACGAGGCCGTTGTCCTGGTCGGTGGCGATGGTCTGCTCGCCGCGCCCTTCCGAGCCGAACGCCAGCCAGCAGGCGCGGCCGAGGTCGAGCCCGCGCCGCCGCGCGACCAGCACCACCAGCCGCTCGGTGAGCACGTCGTTGAGGTGGCTGATCAGTTCGGTGAGCTGGCGCGCGCGCACGCCCTGGCCGAGCAGGTTGCGCGCGAAGCCGCGGATGTCGGCCGCGCCCTGTCGCAGCGTGGCGAGATCGGGCGCAGCACGCAGCGTGGTGCTGACCTGCTTCAGCGACAGCCGCTGCAGCGCGAACAGGTCACGCTCGAGACGATGCTCACCGCGCGGCCGCCTTCGGTGATCGGCACGTGGCGGATGCCATGGCGCGACATCAGCAGCGCGGCGTCCTGCGCCGTGTGCTCGACGCCGAGCGTGCGCAGCGGTGCCGTCATCACCGCCTCGATCGGCGTGGCCAGCGGCAGCTGCGGCAGGGTGACGCGGCCGAGGATGTCGTGGCGCGTCAGGATGCCGCGCGGCACGCCGTCGGCATCGGCCACCAGCACCGAGCCGATGCGGCGCTCGTGCATCGTCGCCAGGGCATCGGCCAGCGGGGTGGAGGGCAGCACGCACACCGGCGCCCGTCGCGGCAGCGAACCCAGCGGCGCCTCGAGCGACTGCTCGGCCAGCGTCTGCGAGGCGAAGGCCGCCTGCAGGCTGCGCCGCGAGAGCTCGAGGTACTGCGCCACGCGGCGGTTGAGGAAGTCGGCGAAGGGTGCGCTCGCCGCGGCCAGTTCGCGAACCACCGCGGCCGGCACGCGCAGGCAGAAGGTGTCCTCGGTGGCTGGTAGGTGGCGGTGACGGCGCGCTCGCCCATCACGGCGCCGACGGGAAACAGGTCGCCGGCCTCGTACTGGAAGCCACCGGCCGCCTCGGCCAGCCGCGACGGCCGGTCACGCTGCCCTGGCGCACGTACAGCAGATGGGTGGCCGCACCGGAGTCGGGCGACATCAGCGTCTCGTCGGGCGCGAAGTAGACCTGCTCGGCGGCGGTGAGGAAACGATCGATCTCCCGCAGCGCCATCTGCGAGAACGGCACATGGGCCGAGAGCTCGGCGCGCAGGTTGTTCAACAGGCTGGGCGAAGGCGTGGTGGCGGTGCTCATCGTGCCGCGGATCGTACGAAGCCGCCCGCCGCGCTGCCAGGGGCTGGATCAAGAATGAAAAAGCCCCGCTCTCGCGAGCGGGGCCCTGCACGAAGCCGGAGCTTCGGACCGTCATCAGACCTTCATCAGGCCTTGGCCAGCTTCAGGTCGGGGTAGCGCACGTGCTCCACCAGTTCCTGCGTCTGGCGGGTCGGCGCCGGGGTCAGCAGGCTGACGATGATGATCACCGCGAAGCCCACCGGCACGCCGAACAGGCCGGCCGAGATCGGCTGGATGCCCCACCACAGTTCCACCGGCGAGGTCACGCCGAACACGCCGCGCAGCCAGGGCTGCGTCGTGACCATGTAGTAGAACGTGACGCCCAGGCCGGCGACCATGCCCAGCGACGCGCCCCACTTGTTGGCGCGCTTCCAGAAGATGCCGAGCACCAGGGCCGGGAAGAACGCCGCTGCCGCGAACGAGAACGCCGCCGAGACCAGGAACAGGATGTCCGCCGGTTTCTGCGCCGCCACCGCTGCGGCCGCGAGGGCCACGATCAGCAGCAGGATCTTCGAGATCATCACGCGGCGGGCCGTCGGCGCGTTCGGGTCGATCATCTTGTAGTAGAGATCGTGCGACAGCGCGTTGGCGATGGTCAGCAGCAGGCCGTCCGCGGTGGACAGCGCCGCGGCCGGAGCCGCCGGCCGCCACCATGCCCGAGATCACGTACGGCAGGCCGCCGATCTCCGGCGTGGCCAGCACGATGATGTCGCCGCCGATGCGCATCTCACCCAGCTGGAAGATGCCGTCCTTGTTGATGTCCACCACCGACAGCAGCGCCGGGTCGACGCGGCTCCACTGCGCGATCCACGCAGGCAGCTTGTCGAACGGCGTGCCCACCAGCACGTTGAACACCTCGTACTTGACCAGCACGGCCAGCGCCGGGGCGGTGAAGTACAGCAGGAAGATGAAGAACAGCGACCAGTCACCGACTCCCGGGCTTCCTTCACCGACGGCGTGGTGTAGTAGCGCATCAGGATGTGCGGCAGCGCGGCCGTGCCCACCATCAGGCAGAACACCAGGGCGAGGAAGTTGCGACGCGATTCGTCGAAGGTCTTCTGCGCCTTGGCGTCGCCGTTCGGGTCGCCGGCGAACTGCTGCGCGTGCGAGGGCATGCCGGCCAGCGGCCCGGCGCGCGCCTCGTTGGCGGCCTTGGCGGCCGTCCAGGCCTTCTTCGCATCGGCCTCGTTGGCCGGCACGGCGGCCAGCGCCTTCT
Source organism: Piscinibacter aquaticus (assembly GCA_007994965.1). Taxonomy (GTDB): domain Bacteria; phylum Pseudomonadota; class Gammaproteobacteria; order Burkholderiales; family Burkholderiaceae_C; genus Piscinibacter; species Piscinibacter aquaticus. The sequence continues at coordinate 2,754,047 of VOPW01000001.1, forward strand.
CGGCCGCCTGCACCTCCTGGACCGGGGCGTTGGCGGCCTTCAGGTCGGCCAGCTTCTGCGTGGCGGCGGCCTTCTCGGCAGCCAGCGCGGCCGGGATGTCCTTCAGCTTGGCGTCGAACTCGTCGGCGCGGGCCTTGAAGGCGGCGATGACCTCCTTCTCCTTCGGGTCCTCGCGCAGCTGCTTCTCGCGCTCGGTGACCTTCTGCAGCTGGTAGCCGTAGATGGCCTGCGGCACCGGCACGCCGGTCTGCTTCACCGACAGCCACACCACCGGGATCATGTAGGCCACGATCAGGATGATGTACTGCGCCACCTGCGTCCACGTCACGGCGCGCATGCCACCGAGGAACGAACAGACCAGGATGCCGCCGAGGCCGACGAAGATGCCGATCTCGAAGGCCGTGCCCGACAGGCGCGTGGTGATCAGGCCCACGCCGTAGATCTGCGCCACCACGTACACGAACGAGCACAGGATCGCCGCCAGGATGCCCAGGAAGCGCGGCAGGTTGCCTCGTAGCGAGCCCCGAGGAAGTCGGGGATGGTGAACTGGCCGAACTTGCGCAGGTAGGGCGCGAGGAACAGCGCCACCGGGCAGTAGCCGCCGGTCCAGCCCATGATGAAGGCCAGGCCGCCGTAGCCGCTGAGGTACAGCGTGCCGGCCATGCCGATGAACGACGCGGCCGACATCCAGTCGGCGCCGGTGGCCATGCCGTTGTACACGGCAGGCACGCGGCGTCCGGCCACGTAGTACTCGGCCGCATCCGAGGTGCGGCTCATGATGCCGATGCCGGCGTACAGCAGCACGGTGGCGATCAGGAAGATGAAGCCGATCCAGCTGCGCGGCAGGCCCATCTGCTCGAGCACCGCGAGCACGATCACGAAGGCGACGAAACCGCCCGTGTACCAGCCGTAGACCTTGTTGAGCTGCTGTTTGAAGGCCTTGTTGGCTGCGGCGCCGCCCCCGGCGCCGCCCGAATCTAGACTGAAGCCAGCCATGTCATTCCTCCTCGGCGACGCCGTGTTCCTGGTCCAGCCGGTTCATGTACCGGGCGTAGTACCAGATGATCAGCACGTAAACGATCAACGCTCCCTGCGAAGCCATCCAGAAGCTGAACGGCCAGCCGAAGAACGTGAAGTTGAGGTCGCGTGCCATGAACGCGACGACGTACGTGACGACGAACCAGATCGACAGCAGGATGGCTGTGATCCTCAGGTTCTTCCGCCAGTACTCGTGATGCCTCTCGCTCAATTTCTGCATCTCAAGTGCCTCCTTGGTTGCCTTCCTCCGGGATGCGGCCCGGCCCCATGGTTCACCGCGTGATTGCCTGCGGTTCTGTCGTCGCTCAGGCGGCGAGTCCGGTCTCGCGCTCGAGCTGCGCCGCGACCTTGGGCTCGAAGCCCTTGAGGTGGCGGATGATCTTGCGTGCCTCGTCGGGCTGCTGGCGGTCGATGTGCACACGCGCCAGCTGGTACCAGCCGTAGGGGCTCATCGGCTGCAGTTCGGTGTTGCGCTTGAGCGCGGCCACCGCGTCGTCGTAGCGGCCCTGCTGGATCAGCGTCAGGCCCAGGCCGTACCGGGCGCGGTCGAGCTTCTCGTCGATCTCGAGCGCGCGGCGGAATGCCGCTTCGGCCTCCGGCAGGCGCGAGGCCGACTCCAGCGTGAAGGCGAGGTTGAACCAGTCCGCAGCGCTGCGCGACGGATGCGCGGCCACCAGCGCCCGGTAGTCGGCGACGGCCTCGTCGCGCGCGCCGCGCTGGGCGCGCAGGTGGGCGCGGCTGGCCCGGGCGTAGGCGTCCTCGGGGCCAGGCCTCGACCATCTCGTCGAAGATGCCCTCGGCGGCGGCCGAGCGCCCGAAGATGAGCAGCGCGATCGCCTGCAGCTTCAGCCGCCAGTATTCGAAGCCCGAACCGTTCATCGACATTGCTCCACCCCGATCTGCAGACACAGGTTGACCTTGGCGATCGTCGTCACCAGCCACACCATGGCCAGCGCCACGAAGGCGGCCAGGGGGATGTGGCGGTCGATCACCACCTTGGGCGTGACCGGGCGCATGCCCTTGACGAACGGCTTCGTCATCACCTGCAGCAGCTGGTAGAAAGGTTGGTGTCGCGCTTCTGCCCGGCCAGCAGGCCGAGCAGGAATTGCCCGGCCAGCGCCATCAGCGCGATCTCCGCCACCAGCTTCACCGCAGACACGAAAAGCAGCATCCGACACCCTTGTCAGGAAGGTGCAAGACTGTCTGTCGGGAGTGCTTACAGATTTCTGACAGCAGGGATTTGTATCAGCGCAACCCCTGCCCGGGCTTACCCGTTAGACGTAAGACTCATGGGGTCATTCCCAGCGCGCGCATCACCATGTGGGCGGCGGAATCACCGTTGACGCGTCGCACGTCGGCGACGAATCGCGCAGCCACGGCGCGGAGCTCGTCCACGCCGGCGGCCTTCTCGATCTCCAGCGAATACTTGAAGCCGCGCATCAGGCCGAGCTGTTCCTTGCACAGCGCGTTCAGGCAGTCGTAGAGCTCCTGGTAGCCGAGCGCCGAAATCGATGCGGGCTCGGACGCGGTCGCGGGCGCCGCTGCGGCCTCCGACGCCGAGGGACCCGCTTTGCGCCGCACCGACTCGACCACCAGCCCGGCTTCGAGCAGGGCCTGCACATCGGCGGCACTGGCGCCCTTGACCATGGACAGCAACTGCTCGGCATCGCGTGCGCCATCGGCAAGCACCAGCAGGGTGCGGGCCGGTCGTGTCAGCGCGATGACGCGCGCACGAATCTCGTGATGGCCGGCGTCGGTCTTGAGCAGCGCTGCATTCATGGACGTGTGTTCTCGAGGAAAAGGGATCGCTGTCTATCGACTCTAGGTGAGCCGGGCACAGGGGGATTGCCCGCGCTCAACGAGATTTGTGCTCGTATCGCACGCTTTGGCTCACTTCGAAGCCCCATGCGAAAATGCGCGACTTTTCGAGACGGACTCCTTCGCCATGGACATCGAACGCATCAACCAGATCGGCAACACGCTGTCCGACCTCAGCTCGCGCACCGAAGCGCTGCGGAGGTATCTTTGACTACGACCGCAAAGCTCTGCGGTTGAACGAGGTCAACGCCGCGCTCGAGAACCCGAACGTCTGGAACGAGCCGAAGCGCGCGCAGGAACTGGGGCGCGAGAAGAAGTCGCTGGAGACCGTGGTCGGCACGATCGACCACCTGGCGAGCAACCTCGCCGACAACACCGAGCTCTACGAGATGTCGAAGGCCGATGCGGACTTCGACGGCCTGGCCGCGATCGAGGACGAGGCGGCCAAGCTGCGCGAGATCGTCGAGCAGCTCGAATTCCGCCGCATGTTCAACAACCCGGCGGATCCGTCGAACTGCTTCATCGACATCCAGGCCGGCGCCGGCGGCACCGAGGCCTGCGACTGGGCCTCGATGCTGCTGCGCCAGTACCTGAAGTACTGCGAGCGCAAGGGCTTCAAGACCGAGGTGATGGAAGAGACCGAGGGCGACGTGGCCGGCATCCGCAGCGCCACGATCAAGGTCGAGGGCGAGTACGCCTTCGGGCTGCTGCGCACCGAGACGGGCGTGCACCGCCCGGTGCGCAAGAGCCCGTTCGACAGCTCGGGCGGGCGCCACACCTCGTTCGCCAGCCTGTTCGTATACCCCGAGGTCGACGACTCGATCGAGATCGAGATCAACCCGGCCGACGTGCGCACCGACACCTTCCGCGCCAGCGGCGCGGGCGGCCAGCACATCAACAAGACCGACTCGGCGGTGCGCCTGACGCACATCCCGACCGGCATCGTGGTGCAGTGCCAGAACGACCGCTCGCAGCACCGCAACCGCGACGAGGCACGGCAGATGCTGCGCTCGCGCCTGTACGAGCACGAGATGCGCAAGCAGATGGAGGCGCAGCAGAAGCTGGAGGACACCAAGACCGACGTCGGCTGGGGCCACCAGATCCGCAGCTACGTGCTCGACCAGAGCCGCATCAAGGACCTGCGCACCAACGTCGAGATCAGCAACACGCAGAAGGTGCTCGACGGCGACCTCGATGCCTTCATCGAAGCGAGCCTGAAGCAAGGTGTCTGATGTGTGCCCCCAAGCTCACTGCGTTCGCTACCCCCGAGGGGGCCGCTCAGCGCCCTTGGGGCGGCCCGGCGGGCGCTGAGATGATCCAGGGCTTCCTCTTCGACCTCGACGGCACGCTGATCGACAGCATGCCCTGCCACCACGATGCCTGGGTGGCTCGGCATGCGCGGCGCGGCCTGAGCGTCGATGCCGATGCGTTCTTCGCCGCCACGGCCGGCCGCTCGAACGACGAGATCCTGGCGGACCTGTTCCCCGCGGCCACGCCGGCCGAGCGCATCGCGATGGCCGACGAGAAGGAGCGGCTGTACCGCGAAGCGGCGGCAACGCGACTGGCACTGGTGGCGGGCGCCGCCGAATTCGTCGAGGCTTCACGCGCCGCCGGCGTGAAGCTCGCGGTGTGCACCGCCTCGACGCCCGAGAACATGGCGCTGGCGTTCTCACGCTTTCCGATCCGCGAGTGGGTGCAGACCGTCGTCAGCCCGGCCGACGGGCTGCGCGGCAAGCCGCATCCCGACCTCTTTCTCGAAGCGGCGCGCCGGCTCGGGCTGGCACCCGAGCGCTGCATCGTCTTCGAGGATGCCCCGCTGGGCATCGAAGCCGCCCGCCGCGCCGGCATGAACGCGGTGGCGTTGACGACCACCCTGCCCGCCGCCAGCTTCGCCGGTTACCCCAACCTGATCGCGAGCGCTAGCGACTTCCGCCCGCTCGAACCCCTGGCCCTCATGAAAGAAGACCACCATGCGTGAAGGCATCGCCCAGGCCATCAAGCGCGCCGACTACGCCGCGCCGGCCTACTGGATCCGCAGCGTCGAGCTGACCTTCGACCTCGACCCGGCGCGCACCATCGTCGCCAGCCGCATGCGCGTGGAGCGCAACGCCAGCGGCAATGGCGGCGCGCTGCGCCTGCACGGCGAAGACATCGAGCCGCTGCGCGTGCTGGCCAACGGCCAGAGCGTGTCGTTCCGCGTCGAGGGCCGCGAACTCGTCATCGACAACCCGCCCGAAGGTGACTTCACACTGGAGATCCGCAACACCTGCGCGCCGGAGAAGAACACCCATCTGTCGGGCCTGTACACCTCGGGTGGGGGCTTCTTCACCCAGTGCGAGGCGGAGGGCTTCCGCCGCATCACCTACTTCCTCGACCGGCCCGACGTGATGGCGGTCTACACGGTGACCTTGCGTGCGAACAAGGCGCGCTACCCGGTGCTGCTGTCCAACGGCAACCTCGTCGAGCAGGGCGAGCTGGACAACGGCCGCCACTATGCCAAGTGGCACGACCCCTTCCCCAAGCCGAGCTACCTGTTCGCACTGGTGGCGGCGGATCTGGTGGCGCGCGAGCAGCACGTGCGCACGCGTTCGGGCAAGGATCACCTGCTGCAGGTGTGGGTGCGACGCGGCGATCTCGACAAGACCGAGCATGCGATGAACTCGCTGATCGCCTCGGTGGTGTGGGACGAAGCCCGCTTCAGGCTGCCGCTGGACCTGGAGCGCTTCATGATCGTCGCGGTGGGCGACTTCAACATGGGCGCGATGGAGAACAAGGGCCTGAACATCTTCAACACGAAGTACGTTCTGGCCAACGCCGCCACCGCGACCGACAGCGATTTCGCCGACATCGAGAGCGTGGTCGGCCACGAGTATTTCCACAACTGGACGGGCAACCGCATCACCTGCCGCGACTGGTTCCAGCTGAGCCTGAAGGAAGGCCTGACGGTCTTCCGCGACCAGGAATTCAGCATGGACATGGCCGGCAGCGCGAGCGCTCGCGCCGTCAAGCGCATCCTCGACGTGCGCACGCTGCGCGAGCGGCAGTTCCCGGAAGACGCCGGCACGATGGCGCACCCGGTGCGGCCCGACGAATACGTCGCCATCGACAACTTCTACACCGCCACCGTCTACGAGAAGGGCGCCGAGGTCGTGCGCATGATGCAGACGCTGGTCGGCCGCGAGGGCTTCGCCAAGGGCATGGCGCTGTACTTCGAGCGCCACGACGGCCGTGCCGTGACCTGCGACGACTTCGCGCAGTCCATCGCCGACGCCAACCCCGGCAGCGAACTGGCCCGCACGCTGCCGCACTTCAAGCGCTGGTATGGCCGGGCCGGCACGCCGCACCTGACCGCGCGCGGCCGCTACGACGCGCCGACGCGCACCTACACGCTGGCGCTGGAGCAGCACACGCCGGCCACGCCGGGCCAGGCGGAGAAGCTGCCGTTCGTGATCCCGGTGGCCATGGGTCTGCTGACGCGCGACGGCCGCCCGATGGCGCTGCGCCTGGAAGACGAGCCGGCCGACAAGGCCGCCGAGGAGCGCGTGCTGGTGCTCGACGAGGCCCGCGCCTTCTACACCTTCGTCGATGTCGACAGCGAGCCGGTGCCCTCGCTGCTGCGCCACTTCTCGGCGCCGGTGCGGCTGCACGACGGCCTCTCGGACGACGAACTGCTGGTGCTGCTGGCGCACGACCCCGATCCGTTCAACCGCTGGGAAGCCGGCCAGCGCACGGCGCTGCACCGCCTGCTGGCCGCCGTGCGCGACGGCCAGCCGCTGCAGCTCGATGCGGCCTTCGTCGAGGCGATGCGCGGCGTGCTGCGCCACGAGACGCTCGATCCGGCCTTCAAGGACCTGACGCTGACGCCACCCACCGAGACCTACGTGGCCGAGCAGCTCGACCACGTCGACCCGCAGCGCATCCACGCGGCGCGCGAGGCGATGGTGCTGCAGCTCGCCCGCGACCTGCGCGCCGACTGGGAGTGGGCCTGGGAGACGCACCAGGTCGGCGGCGCCTACTCGCCCGATGCGGTGCAGGCCGGCCGGCGCGCGCTGGCCAACCCGGCGCTGCAGATGCTGTGCCTCGACGCCACCGCGCGCGGCGACGTGCTCTGGCAGGGCAAGGCCTACCAGCGATTCAAGGATGCGTCCAACATGACCGACCGCCAGGGCGCGTTGTGGGCGCTGCTGGCCTCGCACTCGGAGATGGCCGACCCGGCGCTCCAGCGCTTCCACGACCAGTTCCGCGACGATGCGCTGGTGATCGACAAGTGGTTCATCCTGCAGGCCGCCGCGCCGGAGAAGGACGGCCGCGTGTTCGCGCGTGCGAAGGCGCTGCTCAAGCACCCCGATTTCACGCTGGCCAACCCGAACCGCGCGCGCAGCCTGATCCGCACGCTGTGCGGCGAGAACCCGGCGGCCTTCCACCGCACCGATGCGGCCGGCTATGTGTTCTGGGCCGAGCGCGTGATCGAGCTCGATGCCATCAACCCGCAGCTGGCCTCGCGCGTCGCCCGCGCGCTGGACCGCTGGGCCACGCTGGCCGAGCCGTACCGAAGTGCCGCGCGCGAGGCGATCGCGCGCGTGGCCGCGCGAGCCGAACTGTCCGACGACGTGCGCGAAGTCGTCACCCGAGCCCTGGAGTCCTGAACGTGTCCGGAAAAGTCAGCCTCACGCAGTACCTCGTCGAACAGCAGCGCGAGCACGGCCACATCACGCCGCCGCTGCGCCTGCTGCTCGAGACCGTCGCCCGCGCCTGCAAGCGCATCGCGATCTCCGTCAACAAGGGCGCGCTCGGCGACGTGCTCGGCAGCGCCCACACCGAGAACGTGCAGGGCGAGGTGCAGAAGAAGCTCGACGTCATCGCCAACGAGGTGCTGATCGAGGCCAACGTCTGGGGCGGCCACCTCGCCGCGATGGCCAGCGAGGAGATGGACACCATCTCGGTGGTGCCCGACCGCTATCCGCAGGGCGAATACCTGCTGCTGTTCGATCCGCTGGACGGCAGCTCGAACATCGACGTCAACGTGTCGATCGGCACGATCTTCTCGGTGCTGCGCAAGATCACCAACAACCGCGGCGTCAGCGAGGACGACTTCCTGCAGCCCGGCAAGCAGCAGGCGGCGGCGGGCTACTGCGTCTACGGCCCGCAGACCACGCTGGTGCTGACGGTGGGCGACGGCGTCGCGATGTTCACGCTCGACCGCGAGATGGGTTCTTGGGTGCTCACCGCCGACCGGTGCAGGTGCCGCCCGACACCAAGGAATTCGCGATCAACATGAGCAACACGCGCCACTGGGCACCGCCGGTGAAGCGCTACATCGACGAATGCCCGGCCGGCAAGGAAGGTCCGCGCGGCAAGGACTTCAACATGCGCTGGGTGGCCAGCATGGTGGCCGACGTGCACCGCATCCTGACCCGCGGCGGCATCTTCATGTACCCCTGGGACAAGCGCGAGCCCGACAAGCCCGGCAAGCTGCGCCTGCTGTACGAAGCCAACCCGATGAGCTTCCTGATCGAGCAGGCCGGCGGCGCCGCCACCAACGGCACGCAGCGCATCCTCGACATCACACCGGGCAAGCTGCACGAGCGCGTGAGCGTGGTGCTCGGCTCGAAGAACGAGGTCGAGCGCGTGACCGCCTACCACCGCGACGCGGCCTGACCGCGCCGTGGGGCAGCTCTACCTCGTCCGCCACGGGCAGGCGTCGTTCGGCACGCACGACTACGACCGCCTCAGCGAACTCGGCCACCGCCAGTGCCGCCGTCTCGGCGAGCACTTTCGCGAGGCCGGCATCGTCTTCGAGGCGGCGCTGACCGGCACGCTGCGCCGGCAGATGGAATCGCTCGCCGGCATCGCGCAGGGCCTGCAGATGGCGCCCGAGGCGCAGTCGTGGCCGGGTTTGAACGAGTACGACGGCGATGCGATCGTGGCAGCGCTCAACCCGCCGCCGCTGCCGGCACTGACCACGCCGGAAGGCGCGCGTGCGCACTTCCGGCTGCTGCGCGAAGGCCTGCTGGCGTGGATGGAGGGCCGCACGCAGCCGCAGGGCATGCCGACGCACGCGGAGTTCGTGGCCGGCGTGCGCGAGGCGCTGGACCATGTGCGCGCCAATCACCAGGGCGCGGTGCTGCTGGTCTCCAGCGGCGGGCCGATCGCCACCGCGGTGGCCGAGGTGCTCGGCGCGCCGCGGCAGGCCGCCATCGAGCTGAACATGCGCATCCGCAACAGCGCGGTCACCGAATTCGTCTTCAGCGAGAAGCGCCATTCGCTGCTGAGCTTCAACACGCTGCCGCACCTGCAAGGTCCTGCACACACCGACTGGATCACGTACAGCTGAGCGCCGGCTATAATCATGGGCTTCCGCCGGTGTAGCTCAGTTGGTAGAGCAGCGCATTCGTAATGCGAAGGTCGGGAGTTCGACTCTCTTCACCGGCACCAGACGCGCAAGGCCCGGGATCCGCAGGGATCCCGGGCCTTTCCGTTTTCCGAGCCCGCCTGCCACAGCCCACCAGGGACTCCGTCGGCCCGCCGTGTGCGTGACAAGCCACTCAAAAGCGCCAAGCGCAGTCTGCCGACAGCGCCCAAGTCCGTTGTTGTATCGTCGGACTTCTTATCACTTCCATCATTATTCTCTTCGAGCCGGGAGCGCCGGCGGCCGGGCCGGGCCATGGCCGGGTGCCGCGGTGCGCAGGGCCACGCCCCACGACGACGGCAGCGGCTCTGTGATTACCTCCCGCCTGCCCGTCGAGAAAGCAGTGCCGAAGGAGCGGGCGGTCAAGATCCTGCCGTACGGCGAGCGCGAAGCGCTGTTCGGCCCCGACCACCGGCTGCGGCGCATTCGGGGTCTGCGCGGCCGATCACTGCCAGTGGACTGCCTCGCCCGCCTGACCGGCGGCAAGGTCGATCGCATCACCGATGCCGCCGCCGTGCTGGTGGTGGACGGCGGTGACGGGCTCGTCGGCTTCGGTGTGCCGCAGCTGCGCAGCATCGAGCGCGCCCACTGGCGGCACGACCTGCCCATCGCGGGCGGCGGGCGGCCGGAGATGGTGACGGTCGGCGAACCCGCGGCCCGGCGCACGCTCGAACTGCTCGACCTCGTGGCGAGGGCCGGGCGCTTGCGCGCAGAGGCCCTGGCCGCAAGCGCCTGAGCCCGGTGGGACGAAGGGGCTGCGAGCGCCTCAGGCGCGTGTGACGCTGCGGCGGCGCGCCGTGGCACCGACCACCGCCAAGCCGAGCAGCAGCATCGCGTAGGTCTCGGGCTCCGGTGCCGGCGAAGCGATCGAGCTCGCATTCACGTAGCTCGCCACGCGCAGCGTCCCGGTCAGCAAAGACGCCGTGTTGTTGGTGATGCTCAGCGAGATCAGGCCGGCATTGTTGGTCAGCGAGAAGAGACCACCGCTGCGATCGAGCCAGGCCCCCAGGCCGAAGCCGACCCGGTCCGCCGCATCGGCATAGGCGAGGCTGGCGAACGACAGCATGTCGGAGGCGACGATGGACGACACCGGCAACAGCGGCGGCGCATTGCCGGCAATGGACAGGCTGGCGATGCCGGCGAAGGTGAACGTGGCGCCGGGGTCGATCTCGAAACCGTTCTCCCAGCGGGCACGCGAAATCACCTGCCCGCCCGACTCCGGGAGAGAACCCGTGGCCGAGGTGGACGACGGGAAGCGCGGGATGTAGGCCGTCCCTACGCTCTCGACGCCCGCGGCCTGCACCACCTGGGCGAACTCGATGTCCTCGCCGCTTCCGAACCAGGGCCCCCAGACGGGTTGACCAGCGGCGGTGCCGATCTGGTCACGCGTCTGAACGCTCGCTGCACGCGGACCGAACGAGGTATCGGTCCAGCGCGCGGGATCGTTCGGGTTGATCGGCGCGGGGCTCGGCCATTGGGTCACCTGGAACGTCGACTGGTAGCTCGACTGCGCCTGGGCCGGCAACACGAAAGCCAGTGCCGCGATGCAGGCGGCGACGACGCGGATTCTCATGGTTTCTCCTGGATCTTGTAATGCATCGAGGATCTCAGAAGCACCGGCGCCCCACCTCCCGCATTCACGGGGGGGAAACTTGAGCAAGTGCAACGCCACGAAACTGACGCTGGCTGTCGGAGCTGTCGGTGATGCGCGTCTTGCAGCGCAACACGCAGATGCAGGCGCTCCGCGCCGGTCTCGCTGCCCGTCGCCGATACTGCGGCGCATGAGCGCCGCCACTTCGCCTGACGACACGCCCGCCCCTTCGCGCGGGGCCGACCTGCGCGGCGCCGCCCGGCTGGCCACCGATGCCACTGCCGGCCGGGCCGACTGGTCGAGGCGATGCACGAACGCATCGCACGGCTGCCGGGCAGCGGCCAGCCGCTGGATGGCCGCACCGGGGGCATCACCGGCCTGGTCTACAAGACGATCCGCGGCGTCACGCGCGTGGCCGGTGGCAGCCTGGATGCGTTGCTCGGCGTCGTCGCACCGGCGCTCGGCCGCTACGAAGAAGGCATCGAGCGCGACGCGATCGTCTCGGCGCTCAACGGCGTGCTCGGCGACTACCTGCTGGCCAGCGGCAACCCGCTGGCACTGAGCATGGCGCTGCGCCGCGGCGGCACGACGCTGCCCCTGGAGCGCGAGGCGCTGGCCACCGCGCTGCCCGAGGCCGGCCCGCGCCTGCTGGTGCTGGTGCACGGACTGTGCATGAACGACCGGCAATGGCTGCGCCATGGCCACGATCACGGCGCGGCGCTGGCCCGCGATCTCGGCTGGACGCCGGTCTACCTGCGCTACAACACCGGCCTGCACATCTCGATCAACGGCCATGCCTTCGCGCAGCAGCTCGAGCAGTTGCTGGCCGCGGCCCGTGGCGCTCGAGCGCCCGGCCATCGTCGGCCACAGCATGGGCGGGCTCGTGAGCCGCAGCGCGCTGCATGCCGCCACGCAGGCCGGCATGGCCTGGCCGAAGCGGCTCGACGATCTGGTCTTCCTCGGCACGCCGCACCATGGCGCACCGCTGGAGCGCGCCGGCCATTGGATCGATCTGGTGCTCGGTGCCACGCCCTATGCCGCGCCCTTCGCGCGGCTGGGCCGCGTGCGCAGCGCCGGCATCACCGATCTGCGCCACGGACTGCTGCTCGATGAAGACTGGGTCGGCCGCGACCGCTTCGCCCGTGGCGGCGATCGCCGCCAGCCGGTGCCGCTGCCCGCAGGCGTGCGCTGTGGCGCCTTGGCGGCGAGCCTCGGCGCGCAGGGTGGCACGCTGAAGGAGAAGCTGCTCGGCGACGGACTCGTGCCCCTGGCCAGCGCACTCGGCCAGCACGCCGACCCCGCGCGGGCGCTGGCCTTCGCGCCCGATCGACAATGGGTGGGCTACGGCATGAACCACCTCGACCTGCTCGACCGCACCGAGGTGTATGCGCAACTGAAGGAATGGCTGTCATGAAGCGAGCGCTCCCCGCCTTGCTCGTATGCGTCGCCGCGCTGCCGGCGCGCGCCGAAGAAGACGCGGCGAAATACGTGTCCTTTGTCGAGGAGAACGCCGCCAGCTGCGTGCAGCGCAATGCCACGCAGATCCAGGTGCGCAGCACGCACCCGACGCGCAGGATCAAGGTCTGGCTGGACCGTTATCACATGGGCGTCGGCACGGGCGATCGCTCGCGCTCCGAACTCACCCCCGGCGCCGAACCCGAGCCGCTGGGCTGCTCGCGCAGCACCACCGGCAAGCAGGAATGGCGCATCGTGCGCGCCGTCTTCGTCGACTGAGCATGCAGGGCCCGCCCTGGCGCGCGCTGGCCCATCTGCCGCATTGCGGCCACGCGCCGCTGATGGTCGATCTCGCGCTGCTGCGTGACACGCTGGCCTTCGCGCGCGGCGTTAGCCAGCGCGCCGGGCCGGTGTCACGCGCGATCCTCGTCGGCCGGCCGCAGGCGCTGCTGATGTCGGCGGCGGCGATGGAGACGGTGCTCGGCGATACCGCCGGCCGCGTCTCGGCCGCCGGTGGCTGGGCGCCCTTTCTCGGCGAGCTGTTTCCGCGCGGGCTGATCCTGCGCGACGGTGACGACCACCGCACGCACCGCCGCCGCATGCTGCCCGCACTGCGCCGCGATGCGCTGCAGCAGCACCGGCGCGCATGCAGCCGCGCATCGAGGCGGCCGTGGCGTCATGGCTCGCCGCCGGCCGGCTCGACCTGCACGATGCCGCGCGGCGGCTCACGCTGGACATCGCCAGCGACGTCTTCCTCGGCGTGCGCGACGCCGGCGAGATCGAGGCCGCGCACCATGACTTCGTGCAGCTGGTCGATGCGTCTGCGGCCATCCTGCGCCTGCGCACGCCGTGGGTGACGTACGGCCGCGGGCTGCGGGCTCGCGAGCGGCTGGCGGCCTTCCTGAGGGCGCGCATTCCGGCGCGCCGGGCCGCGCCCGGCGACGATCTCTTCTCGCAGCTGTGCGTGCTGCGCGACGAGGACGGCCTCGCCTTCGCCGACGACGAGATCGTCGACCACATGATCTTCCTGTGGATGGCCGCGCACGACACCACGCGCAGCGCGATCACCACGCTGGCGCGCTCGCTCGCGCTGGCACCGGCGTGGCAGCAGCGCCTGCGCGACGAGGTGCTGGCGCAGGGTGGCGCCGGCGAGGCGCCGAGCGTCGAATCGCTGGCCGGACTGGAAACGCTGGGCGCCGCGTTCAAGGAAGCACTGCGGATGTTCCCGCCAATTCCGACGCTGGCGCGGCAGTTGCACGCCGAGACCACCATCGACGGCCACCGCCTGCCCGCCGGCACGCCGGTGACGCTGTTCCTGCTTGCCGTGCAGCGCGACGAACGCTGGTGGCCCGCGCCCGACCAATTCGATCCGGAGCGCTTCCTGCGCGCCGATCCCGCGCGCCACCGCTACGCCTGGGTGCCCTTCGGCGGCGGCGCGCACATGTGCCTCGGCCAGCACTTCGCGCAGATTCAGGGCAAGGCGGTGCTGCGCGCGCTGCTGGCGCGCGCGCGCTGGCAACTGCAAGGGGGCAGCGCCGCGGCGCGCATGGCCTTCGCGCCGATCGCCCATCCGCCCGGCGGGCTGCCGGTGGCACTGCAGCCGCTCTGAGCGGCTAGAAGCACTCAGGCTGCGGCATCTTCATGCGGCAGCTCCACATCAGCCGCTCGGCGCCGTTCTTCATCGAGCGGCGGAAGGTGGCGGTGGCCTCGGCCGCGATGGCATCGGGCAACGGCACCGCCACGTCGGCACCGGTGCTGTTGGTGTAGAAGTTGAGGAAGCAGGTGCGCTCCGGGTCGCACAGCGTGGCCTTTGGCGCAGGTAGGCCTCGGAATTGCGCGCCTGTTCGGCCGGCACGATCACGTAGCGCACCAGGCCCTGCTGGCCCACCACCGGCCGTGCCGTTTCAGCCGAAGCACCCGCGGCGGCCAACGCCGCGGCGAGCCCCACACCCAGGCAGATCGTCTTCATGGGCGCATGGTAGGCCCTCGTCGCCTCGTGGGAAACGCCAATGCCGCCACTGGGGCGAAGGCGCACCATCGAAACGTCGTCGTCATGCCCCGGAGGCTCCATGGAAAAGAACACCCGGCCGCTGTCGCCCGCCGAGCAGGCGCTGCGCGATGCCGCGCTCGAATACCACCGCACGCCGGTGCGCGGCAAGATCTCCGTCACACCCACCAAGCCCTTGTCCAACCAGCGCGATCTGTCGCTGGCCTATTCGCCGGGCGTGGCCTATGCGTGCCGGGCGATCGAGGCGAACCCGGCGCTGGCCGCCGACTACACCTCGCGCGGCAACCTCGTCGGCGTGGTCACCAACGGCACCGCGGTGCTGGGCCTGGGCGACATCGGCCCGCTGGCCGGCAAGCCGGTGATGGAGGGCAAGGGCTGCCTGTTCCAGAAGTTCGCCGGCATCGACGTCTTCGACATCGAACTCGCCGAGAAGGACCCGGACAAGCTCGTCGAGATCATTGCCGCGCTGGAGCCCACGCTCGGCGGCGTGAACCTCGAGGACATCAAGGCGCCCGAGTGCTTCACGATCGAGAAGAGGCTGCGCGAGCGCATGAAGATTCCGGTCTTCCACGACGACCAGCACGGCACCGCGATCATCTCCGCCGCCGCGGTGCTCAACGGGCTGGAGCTGGTGGGCAAGCGCATCGAGGCGATCAAGCTGGCCGTCTCCGGCGCCGGCGCGGCGGCGATCGCCTGCCTCGACCTGCTGGTGGCGCTGGGCGTGAAGCGCGAGAACATCTTCGTCTGCGATTCCAAGGGCGTGATCCACGACCGCCGCGAAGACCGACTCGACGAATCGAAGAAGCGCTATCAGCAGAAGACCGCGGCGCGCACGCTGGCCGACGTGATGGCCGGTGCCGACGTAGTGCTGGGCTGCTCGGCCGCCGGCGCGATCACCGCGGAGATGGTCAAGAGCATGGCCGAGCGGCCCATCATCCTCGCGCTGGCCAACCCCGAGCCGGAGATCCGCCCCGAGCTCGCCAAGAGCGTGCGGCCGGATTGCATCATCGCCACCGGCCGCTCGGACTATCCGAACCAGGTCAACAACGTTCTGTGCTTCCCCTACATCTTCCGCGGTGCGCTCGACAGTGGCGCGACGACGATCACCGAGGCGATGAAGCTCGCCTGCGTGCGCGAGATCGCCGACCTCGCCAAGGCCGAGATCAGCGACGAGGTGGCCTCGGCCTACTCGGGCCGCGAGCTGCGCTTCGGCCCCGACTACCTGATCCCGACGCCGTTCGACACGCGGCTGATCCTGCGCATCGCGCCGGCGGTGGCCCGGGCCGCGGCCGAGTCGGGCGTGGCCACGCGGCCGATCACCGACCTCGAGGCCTATCGCCAGTCGCTGACGCGCTTCGTCACCCACACCGGCATGTTCATGCGGCCGGTGTTCGCCGCCGCGCGCGCCGAGCCCAGGCGCATCGCCTATGCCGAGGGCGAGGACGAGCGCGTGCTGCGTGCGGTGCAGGCGGCGCTCGACGAGAAGCTGGTCAAGCCCATCCTGATCGGCCGGCCGGCGGTGATCGCCGCGCGCATCGAGCGCGGCGGGCTGCGCGGTGCCGGGCCGCGACGTGGAGATCGTCAACCCGGAAGACGACGCCCGCTTCCGCCAGTACTGGGAGGCCTACCACCGGCTCAACGCGCGCAACGGCGTGACACCGGAGATGGCCAAGGCGGCGGTGCGCCGCTCCAACACCACCATCGGCGCGCTGATGATCCACCTCGGCGATGCCGACGGCATGCTCTGCGGGCTGGTCGGCCGCTTCGACGCCCACTTCGCCCACGTGCAGGAGGTGATCGGTGCGGCGCCGGGCGCAAAGTGCTTCGCGACGATGAACGCGCTGATGCTCGACATGCACACGCTCTTCATCGCCGACACCTTCGTCAACGACGACCCGAGCGCCGAGCAGCTCGCCGAGATCGCCGCGATGGCCGCCGAGGAGGTGAGCCGGTTCGGCGTGCCGCCCAAGCTGGCCTTCCTCTCGCACTCGATGTACGGCAGCAGCCGGCGGCCCTCGGCGCTGAAGATGCGCGCCGCGCGCGATCTCTTCGTGCAGCGCCACCCCGACATCCCGGCCGATGGCGAGCTGCAGGGCGATGCGGTGTTCAGCGAGGAGATGCGCTCGGCGCTGGTGCCCGATTCGTCGCTCACCGGCGCGGCCAACGTGCTGATCCTGCCCAACCTCGACGCGGCCAACATCCTCTTCAACGTGCTGAAGGTCACCGGCGGCAAAGGGGTGACGGTGGGGCCGATCCTGCTCGGCGCCAATGCGCCGGTACACATCCTCAACCCGGCCTCGACGGTGCGCCGCATCGTCAACATGACGGCGCTGGCGGTGGCCGACGCCGGGCGCGCGGGCGCGGCTGATTCAGCCGACGATGCGCAGCTTTCGGGGCGCCCGCCGCGTGCACGGCGCCGCGCCGGCCGCCTTGGCGGCGTAGCAGGCGGCGTCCGCCGCCGCGAGCCACTCGTCGACGCCGGTCACCTCGGCCGTCAGCGAGGCCACGCCCAGGCTGGCGCCGACGCTCAAGGTCTGGCCCTCCCACGGCAGCGAGATCGCGCTGACCGCCTGGCGGACGTTCTCGGCGATGCGCAGCGCCGTGTCTCGCGGGCAGCGCTCCAGCAGCAGCGCGAACTCGTCGCCGCCCAGGCGCACCACCAGTCGGTGGCGCGCACGCGCGAGGTGATCGCCGCGGCGACGGCCTTGAGCATGGCATCCCCGGCCGCATGGCCCGCGCGGTCGTTGATCGGCTTGAAGTGGTCGAGGTCGATCATCACGACGACGGCCGGCATCGACCGCGGCAGCGCCTCCACCACCCGCGCCAGCCGCTGCGAGAACAGCTTGCGGTTGGCCAGCCCGGTCAGCGCATCGTGGGTGGCCGACCACTCGAGCTGCTCGCGCGCGGCGACCTGCTCGCTGATGTCGGCGATGGTCCAGATCGTGCCTGCCGAGGGGTCGCCATCGGCCACCGGGCGGCCGCGCAGCTGCCCCCAGAAGCGCGTGCCGTCGGCGCGCAGCATCGGCCACTCGCCGAGGTAGGGCCGGTGGTCGGCGAAAGCCCGGCCGACCTCGCCGCCCAGCCGCTGGTAGTCCTCGTTGGACGCGTAGATCGTGCTGGCGGGCTGGCCCAGCATTTCGGCCTCGGTGCGGCCGAACAGCCGGCAGAACTCGTCGCTGACCAATTCGAAGCGCTTGTCGCGCGTGAAGCAGATGCCCACCGGGGCGGCTGCCATCACCGACGACAGCCTGCGCATCACCTGGGCGTTGAACGATTCGAGCTGGGCGCGCTCCGCGCCCACGTGGCGCAGCACGCGCGCCAGCCGGCCGATCTCGCCGCCCCCTCGGGCCAGCCTTCGTGCACGGCCTGCGTGCCGTCGAACAGGTGCTGCGCCCGCTGCTCGAGCCTGGCCAGCGGCCTCAGCAGCCGCCACTGCACGGCCAGCAGGGCCAGCGACAGCACCGCGATCAGGCCGGCCGCCCACAGCAGCGCGTCGCGCCGGGCCTGATGCAGGGGCCCAGCAGCGCCGACTCGGGCACCGCGCGCCAGACCACCCAGTCCGGACCCGGCACGCCCGCGAGCGTGACGACTTCGCCGGACTGCCGCAGCAGCAGCCCGCTGGGCTCGACCGGGGCGCCGCTGCGCTGCCAGTGCGCGAATGCATCGGCCAGCCGCGTCTCGCCGCTCAGCGGCTGCAGCAGCTGGCGGCGCAGCGGGTGCGTGAGCATGCGGCCAGTGGCATCGGTGACGAGCTTGAGTTCATCGCCCTCGATCACCCCGTTCTCGCTGTCGCCGAGCAGGTCGTGGCTCGCCAGCCGCAGGGCCCCGCCCAGCACCCCGAACACCTGCCCGGATGCGTCCACCAACGGGTGCGTGAACACCACCACCGGCTCGCCGGACACGCGCCCCGGCACCGGCTCGGAGACGATCGGACGCTGCTCGGCCAGCGTGCGCCGGAAGTAGTCACGATCCGCCAGGCTGATGTCGGGCCGCCGGACACCGGCCGCATCCGCGTAGACACGCACGCTGCCGTCGGGCTGGGCGATGAATATGTTGGCGAACTGGCCGCGCAGCAGCGGCTTGTTGTCGAGGAACAGGCGCAGCCGCGCCTCGTCGCGCAGCAGCGCGGCATCGAGCTGCGGCGCGCTCAGGCGCAGAGCCTCCTGGCGCTCGACCACGCGGATCGAGAGGTCGCGGGCGAGGTTCACCACATCCGCCAACTGCTGGTCGCGCTGGCGCTCGACCATGTCGCGCTCGGCCCGCTGCACGAGCAGCAGGGTCGTGAGCACGACGCCGATCGCCATCGCCGCGATGGCCGCGAGCGTCAGCCGCAGCTTGATGGAGCCGAATATGTCAGTGAGGCGAGCCCAGGCCATGCGCCAGTATCGGCGCAGCACGCTCACTCTTTAGCAAGCAGTCGTCACTTCTTCGTCGACAAGTGTTGCGCCGAGGTGATGCCCATCGAGACGTAGATGCTGGTCAGCGCATCCACGCCGATCTCGGCCGGCGTGACCCACGCCTGCGGCACGTAGAGCAGCCCGCCGCCCACCGGCACCGGCGCGGTCGGCACCAGCACCGCGAGGTACTCGATCTCGCCGACGCGCACCGGCTCGGGCGTGGACAGCAGCCCCAGCACCGCCGAGCCGCCGACGCCGCCGAAGTGCAGCCACACCGGCCGCATCGACTTGACCTGCGACTCGTCGCGCTGGCCGAACATCTCGGTCAGCTTCTTGGCCATGTCGTAGACGCTGCGCACGACGGGAATGCGCTGCATCACGCCATCGGTCAGAGCCTGCACCGCATGGCGCAGCCGCGTCTGCACCATGAGGCCGAGCAGGAAGATCGCCGCCAGCACCACGGCCACGCCGATCGCATAGGCGAGCACCTCCGAATCGGCCACGCGCAGGCCGATGCGCTGCAGCAGCCCGCCGAAGAAGCTCTGCGGCCCGACGTACTCCACCACCAGCCGCGCGCCCCAGACGAAGATGAGGATCGTGGCCGCCAGCGGCAGGGCCGCCAGCAGCCCGGTGACGAAGACGTTGAGCAGGTGGCGGGTGGTGCGTGTCATGGCGGGTTCATCCGCCGCAGCGGCCGCCGATGAAGCCACGCACCGCGTCGAGGAAGGCCTGCGGCAGCTCGAGCACGCCGATGTGCGCCGCGGCGATCGTGCGCAGTTCGGCGCCCGGTAGGCGCGATGCGATGGCCTGCGACATCGCCGGCGGCGCGCCGGCATCGTGCTCGCCGGCGATCACCAGCGCGGGCGTCGTCACGCCGGCCAGCCGTTCGAGCCAGTCGACCGACGCCACCGCCCGGCCGCAGGCGATGTAGCCCTCGGGCGCGCTGCGCAGCAGCGTCTGCCGGGTGCGCTCCACCACCTCGGGCTGGGAGGCGCGGAAGGCCGGCGTGAACCAGCGCTCCATCGTCGCATCGGCAATCGCCGCCGGCCGCCCTGCTCGATCGCCGCGATGCGCTGCGCCCACATCGAGCGCACCTCGTCCGGGTAGCGCGCGCTGCTGTGCGCGATCACCACGCCGCGCAGCAGTTCCGGATGTCGCACTGCGAGACCCTGCGCGACCATGCCACCCATCGAGAGACCGACGAAGACCACCGGGCCGCGGCCCCATTCGCGGATCAGCCGCGCGGCATCGTCGACCAGCTCGTCCTGCGAATACGGCCCGGCCGGTACCGCCGAGCCGCCGTGGCCGCGGTGGTCGTAGCGCAGCACCTCGTGGTGCGGCGCGAGCGCGGCGGCGAAGTCGTCCCACAGGTGCAGATCGGCGCCGAGCGCATGGCTCAGCACCACCGGCGTGCCGCGGCCCTGGATCGCCACGCGCAGCTGCGGCGCGCTGAAGGTGTGGTGCACGGCCGCGCGCACGCCGGCCGTCAGCGGCGAGGCCGGCGGCAGCTTGCCTTCGTCGCGCAGGATCTTCGTCGTGATCTTGAAGGCGGTGTTGGCCGCCGGCACGCCACAGTAGATCGCGCCCTGCATCAGCGTCTCGCGGATCTTCTCCAGCGGCACGCCGGCACGCACCGTTGCCTTGCAGTGCAGCTCGAACTCCTCCCAGCGCGCCGCGGCCATCGTCATGCCCAGCACCAGCAGACGTCGCGTGACCACGTCCAGCCCCGGGCGACCCCAGATGTCGAGCCACGCATGGCGCGTGACCAGGTCCTGGAAATCGGCGTTGAACTGCGTCGTGCCGCCGAGCGACTGGTCGACCCACTCGTCGCCCAGCACCGCGCGGCGGTTGCTCACGCCGCGCTCGAAATCATCCTGTCGATCCATCGTTCGCTCCGTCCGGTTGCGAAGCGCCGGGCTGCACGCGCCGCGCCTTCATCTCGATCAGCTGGCGCATGCGCACGAGCGACGCCCGGTGCAGGTGCGCGAGCATCAACATGCCGCTGCGGTGCAGCTCCAGCACCACCGCGTCGGGCAGGTTGCGCAGCTTCTCCTCGTCGATCACGCGAAAGCCTTCGACGGTGATGCGCTGGCCGTCGGGCAGCGTGGCATCGGCCTGCATCGGCTGCAGCAGATCGAGTTCCACCAGCCGCCTGCAGAAGCCGCGCGTGCGCCGCGCCTCGGCATCGAAGCGGCCGAGGAATTCGAGCGCCTGCTCGAGCACCGGCGTCGGCCGGCCCTGGGCATCGAAGAGCGGCTCGCCTTCCACGGGCGACAGGCCGCTCCACGCCACATCGATCATCGGCCCGCTGCTGCTGCTGACGAAGGGATAGCGGCGCACGAAGGCCGGCACGTAGGCCGCCTTCCAGCGCGTGCCCTCGACGAACAGGTTCTCGCCGGCCTCCAGCCCAAGCAGCGCCACCGGCGACACCGCCGGCCGGCCGTCGGCATCCAGATCGCCGGCCTGCACGAAGACGACCGGATACTCCAGGGCCGCTTCGGGGATCTCGGTGGCGGCGACGAACACCGCATGCAGGCGCGAGGCGATCGAGTAATCGCGCAGCGGCGCGATGCGCAACGTGCCGTGCCGCGCCGCATCGAGCGGCTCGGGCGCGCGGAACAGCGCGGAGGCCGCGCTCACGCGCCGTTTCCTGGTTGATCGTCCGAGCGCGCCGGCAGCGCGCTGACCAGCACCTTGTCGACGCGCTTGCCGTCCATGTCGACCACCTCGAAGCGGAAGCCGTCCCACTCGACCACGTCGGTGGTGCGCGGCAGCCTTCCGAGCAGCAGCATGATCATGCCGGCCAGCGTGTTGTAGCGGCCGCGGTCTTCCTCGGGCAGTTCCTTCAGCTCGAGCCGGTCCTTCAGCTCGGGCACCGGGATCAGGCCGTCGAACAGCCAGCTGCCGTCGTCGCGGCGCACCGCCCAGGCGTCTTCGGCCGTCGGCGTGGTGAACTCGCCGGTGATCGCCTCCAGCACGTCGAGCACGGTGATCATGCCCTGCACCGCGCCGTACTCGTCGACCACGAAGACCAGCTGCGTCGACGAAGCCTTGAAGTGCTCGAGAAGCTCCATGCCCGACAGCGTCTCGGGCACGAAGACCGGCGGCTCCAGGCTGTCGGCGAGCGAGAGCTCGAGGCCTTCCATCGCCTGCTGCAGCAGCCGGTGCGCGCTGACCACGCCGATCACGTCGTCGAGACTGCCGCGGCAGACGGGGTAGCGCGTGTGGCCTTCCTGCACCAGCACCGACAGCAGCGCCTCGCGCGAGGCGGTCACGTCGATCCAGACGATCTCGGCGCGCGGGATCATCATCGAGCCGACCTGCCGGTCGTCGAGGCGGAAGACGTTGCGCACCATCTGGTGCTCCTGCGCCTCGATCACGCCGGCATCCAGGCCTTCGACCAGGCTGGCGGCGATCTCCTCTTCCGTCACCGTGCGGTCCGGCCCGCCGCGGATGCCCAGCAGGCGCAGCGTGCCTTCGGTGCTGAAGGACAGCAGCTTGACGAACGGCCGCGTGACGATGGCCAGCCACTCCATCGGCCGCGCCACCACGCGCGCCACCGCCTCGGGGTACATCTGGCCGAGCCGCTTGGGCACCAGCTCGCCGAAGATGATGGTCAGGAAGGTGATCACCACCACGACCATCGCGGTGGCGGTGATGTCCGCCGCGCGGTCGTGGATCGGGAAGTTCTCGTGCAGCCACTGGGCGAAGGGCGCGGAGAACGCCGCATCGCCGACGATGCCGTTGAGCACGCCGATCGAGGTGATGCCGATCTGCACCACCGACAGGAACTTGGTCGGGTCGTCGTGCAGCTCCATCGCGCGCTGCGCGCCGGCGTCGCCGGATTCCACCATCACCTGCAACCTGGCCTTGCGGCTCGCGGTCAACGCCATCTCGGACATGGCGAACAACGCGTTGAGGAGGATGAGGAAGATCAGAAGGGCAACGTCCATGCAGGGCCGAAGCTCGGCAGCGCGCAGTGAAGAGGCGGGCAGCGTAGCAGAATCGCGTGATGCTCTATCTGATCGGGGATCTGCAAGGCTGCTGCGATGCCTTCGAGCGGCTGCTCGCGGAGATTGGTTTTTCGCCTTCGCGCGACAGGCTCGTCGTGCTCGGCGATCTGGTCAACCGCGGCCCGGCCTCGCTGGCCACGCTGAAGCGGCTGCGCGGCCTCGGCGACGCCGCCACCTGCCTGCTCGGCAACCATGACCTTCATCTGCTGGCGGTGGCCTGCGGCGGGCGCCGGGCGCACCGCAGCGACACGCTGGCCGAGGTGCTCGACTCGCCCGAACGCGAGGCCTGGCTGGAATGGCTGCGCTCGCGCCGCATGGCGGTGGTCGAAGGCGGCTGGCTGTGCGTGCATGCCGGCGTCGTGCCGCAGTGGGATGCGGCCGAGACGCTGGCCCGCGCCGCCGAGGTCGAGGCCATGCTGCGCAGCGACGCGCTCGACGACTTCCTGCACGTGATGTACGCCGACGAGCCGGTGCGCTGGAGCGAACGGCTCGAAGGCAACGAACGCCTGCGCTTCATCATCAACGTGCTGACACGCATCCGCTTCGTCGATGCGCAAGGCCGGCTCGACCTGAAGACCAAGGAAGGCGCCGGCGGCGCGCCCGAGGGCTTCTTCCCTGGTTCGACGCACCCGGCCGGCGCACCGCCGGCGTGCCGATGGCCTTCGGCCACTGGTCGACGCTGGGTCTCGTCAACCGCCCTGACCTGCTGGCGCTGGACACCGGTTGCGTGTGGGGCGGATCGCTGACGGCCGTGCGCGTGGATGGCGGTCGCCGCGAGGTGTTCCAGGTGGCCTGCGAGCAGGCCCAGGTGCCGGGCTGAAGCCTGGTGAAGCCGCCGCCCTACAATCCGCCCTCCTCGCCTGGAAGCGTGGCAGAGTGGTCGATTGCACCGGTCTTGAAAACCGGCAACGGGCAACCGTTCGTGAGTTCGAATCTCACCGCTTCCGCCGGGCCACCCCCTCGAATCCATGAAGCACATCGCCCGACCGCGTTGATCATGGCAGCATGCTTGCTCGACTCGGAGCAGTGCATGAGAACTGGAATTGGCAGAGGGATCCGTCAACTGACCGCAGCCGGACTCGCGGTGCTCGCCGCGGGCTGCGGTGGGGGCGGCGGCGGGTCCGGCGGCTCGGACGACGCCGTGTTCAGCGCCGACGGGGCGCAATTTCCCCTCGCCGTTGGCGATCGCTGGGTGTACGCGTCGCCGTCGGGCGGCGACATGGTCCTGCAGAAGACCGGCGACACGCTGATGTTCTCCGGCGTCACAGCCCGCGCGATGCGCTCCTTGGGTCTCGCCGACGGGAGCCGGGGCACGTCCTACTACTCCACCGACGGCGGCGGCGTTCGCGAACACCTGGTCGATGCAGTGGATCCGGTGAGCCGGGCGCTCGACGGACAGTATGTCGTGCGCTGGCCGGCCAATGCCGGTGACCGGTTCGTGCTGGTCGACCGCACGGTCGACACCGGCGCAGACTACGACGGCGACGGCCGCAACGAACGCATCGCGCTGCGTATGAGCATCGAGGTCATCGGCAAGGAAACGGTCGATACGCCAGCGGGCCGCTTCGTCGATGCGGCACGACAGCGCCTGACCCTCAGCCAGACGCTGCTGCCCACCGGTGGCTCTGCGGCGATCACGCTGGTGGGGGTGAACGAGTCGTGGTTCGCTGTCGGCGTCGGGCTCGTGCGCAGTACCGTTTCGCTGCGCGGGGCCGGCCTGGACAGCGACGGCGCAAGCGTTCTGACCGGCTATCGCGTCGGCAACCGTTCCACCGACTCGACGCCGCCGCAGGTGCAGTCGGTGTCGCCACGTCAGGATGCCGCGGGCGGCGGGGCTGCGACGGTGACCGCGGTGTTCGACGAGCCGATCGATCCGGACAGCGCCGCTGAGCAGGCGCTGCAGGTGCGGGACGATGCGGGGGTGCAGCTGGCGGGCCCACTGAATGTCGCGGATCGCTCGATCCGCTTCACGCCAGCGCAGGGCTGGTCCAGCGGCCCCTATGCTGCGTCGATCGGCTCCGCCCTCACCGACCTGCTGGGCAATCCGCTGGCGGCGGAGTATCGATGGCAGTTCTCGATCGACGTCAGCGGACCGGTGATCGTCAGCAGCGAGCCGGCCGCCGGTGCAGTGGACGTGCCGACAGGCACCGCGATCGTGCTGCGATTCAGCGAGCCTCCCGATCCGGCCACAGTGCGCGCGGAGACGGTCGTGCTCCAGGATCTCTCGGCGAACAGCAGCCCGGTTTCCGTCAGCCTGTCGGTCAGTGGAAACGAGGTCACGCTCAGACCTGCCAGCCCCTTGCGCATGGCCGCCACCTACCAGTGCAGGTCAGCGGCGTGACCGACTCGCTGGGCAATTTCATGACCGCGCCGGGGCCGCTGACCTTCAGCACGGTGCAAGGGCGCTTTTCCTACCCGCGGCCTTTGATCACCGACGACTTCCGCTGGGCCTCGGCCGTCGGCGACGTCAATGGCGACGGCTTCAACGACGTGCTCCTCGTGGCGGCGCCGGTGGCGGCCCCACGGCGCTGTACCTGCGGCGCGGCCGGGCCGATGGCACGCTGGCCGATGCCCAGGCGCTGCCGCTGGATGCCCGGCTGTCCTGCTTCCTCGACTCGGTGGCGATCGGCGATCTCAACGGAGACGGTCGCAACGACGTGGTGGTCGGTGGCGGCTACTGCGGCGGACAGTTGCTGATGCAGGCTGCCGACGGCAGCCTCGTGCAGGAGTGGTGCTGACACAGTCTGCGGCCTCGCGCCTGCGCATCGCAGACATGGACGGCGATGGTCGCAACGATCTGCTCAGCGCTGGTGCAAGCCTGAACGGCGTGCTGCTGTGGCGTCAGAACGCCGCCGGCGCGCTCGAGGCGCCGCTGGTGGTGCCGGACGGCACGGCCGTCGACCACGGCGGTGGGTGACATGAACGGGGACGGTCGCCTCGACATCGTGGCTGCCCTGGGCATGGGCAACCCGGCCAGCATCTCCGTGGTGCTGCAGCAGCCCGACGGATCGTTCGCCGCGCCGGTCGGCCTGTCCACCGGCAGCATGTGGGGCCTCGGCCATCGCCGTCGGCGACTTCAATGGTGACGGCCGTGCGGACACGGCCGCCACCACCGGCGGCAACCGGCCGACCTCCATCGCGCTGTGGTACCAGACCGCCGCCGGCACGATGGCCGGGCCCGTCCTGCTGGACACCTACGATCTGCCGAATGCCATTCGCGCCGCCGACATCGACGGCGACGGTCGGCTCGATCTGGTCGTCGCTCACAACGGCTGGATGTCGGTGGGTGTCTACCTGCAGACGGCCGGCGGCGGGTTCGCGCCGGAGGAACGCTTTGCCGCGCCCTACGGAGGATTCGGCCCGGAGTCGCTCGCCCTGGGTGACATCAACCGCGATGGTCTTGCCGACATCGTGTTCGATGGCCACGCCATCCTGCAGAGGCCGGCTGCCGCGGTATCGGCGCAGCGGGCTGCCCCCGGGGTCAAACCGCAGCGCTGGCCGCCGGCGGGCTCGGCGTGGCGGCCACGCTGAAGGCCAATGCCTACCAGCGCAGCACCCGCGGCCCGAGCAGCGCGCCGAGCACGCCCGTCATCAGGATGCCCAGCGTGTACAGGGCGGCGACGAAGCTCATCGCCAGCTCGGTGCAGGCCAGCGCGTAGCCCGCGGCGCCGATCGCGCCGGCGAGCAGGCCGGCCGCGAAGCCGGCGGCGCGCGGGCGCGTTGGCGCGAGGCCGCGCATTGCCCACAGCAAGCCCGCCAGGGCCGGTGTCGAGACCGCGAGCACGGACCACGGGCACAGCGCCCAGGAGTGGCCGAGCAGCCCGCGCATGCGCGCATCGCCCGGCGTGAGCCACCACGACAGCGCCCCGACCAGCGCCGCGGCGAGCGCCACCGCGGCCACTGCCGTCGAGGGCGCCGAGCTGCGCCGCCGGTCGCGCCAGGCGGCTGGTCAACCCACGCAGCGGCCGCCACCATCGCGCCGGCGTAGGCCAGCTTGAACCAGGGCGCCGCGAAGGCGAAGGTGTGCGCCGGCACGAAGCCGAGCAGCACGAAGGCCAGCACCACGCTGGCCAGCAGGCCCAGCAACATCATCGGGCCGATGCGGCGCCCCACCACGCCGCGCGGGGCCGGGCCCGCGCCGCGCGCGAGCGCCTGGATCAGGTCCTCGGTCTTCATCTCGTCGTCCTCACCAGTTCTGCGAGGCGCTTCAGGCCGCGGTGCACCTGCACCTTCACCGCCGCCACGCTGGCGCCGGTTCGCTCCGCCGCCTCGGCCACCGACAGGCCCTCGATCTTCGTCAGCACGATCGCGTCACGCTGCGCGGCCGGGATCGACTGCAGCAGCACGCCGAGATCGCGCTGCGCCGACGGGGCGTCGCTGCCGGCGGCGGCCGGCTGGGCGCTGTCGTCGAGTTCGTCCAGCGAGGTCAGGTCGGCCTCGCGCCGGCCCTTGCGGCGCCACAAGTCGATCAGCTTGTGGCGCGCGATCGCCAGCGTCCAGGCGCTGACCGGCAGCGCCGGCTCCCAGGTGCCGCGGTGCAGGTGGATGGCCAGCAGCGTCTCCTGCACCAGGTCTTCCACGTCGTCGGGCCAGGCCTGCAGCCGGCGGCGCAGATAAGCGCGCAGCCGCTGGGCGACGCAGCGCAGCGCCTGCGCATACGCGGCTTCGTCGCCGGCATGCGCGCGCAGCCACAACGGGCGCAGTTGCAACTCGAAGTCGTCGTGGCGATCGGGCGTGGCCGGACGGGCGCTCATGGCCGGCGCATTGTGCAGCGCCGGCGCGCCGGCGCAGGCCAGCGTGGCGCCGAAGGCTGCCAGCTCAACCATGGGCCGGCCTCGCCACGCGCTGCGCGAGGAGATGGTCGAACGACACCATACCCGGCCCGCGCAGCATCAGCCACAGCAAGGCGGCCGCCCACACGCCGTGGGTCGGCCAGGGCGCCGGGGTAGACGAGCAGCTGGATCACCACGGTCATCGCCAGCAGCCCGGCCGCCGAGAACCGCGTGGCCAGCCCGAACAGCAGCAGCGCAGGCAGCAGGTGCTCGCCCATCGCGGCCAGCAGCGCGCCCCATTCGGGCGGCAGCAGCGGCAGCCGGTATTCCTCGCGGAACAGGTCGACGGCATTGGCCGACAAATGCGGCCAGCCCAGCGCGAAGCGGCCTTCGACCAGATCGAGCGCGAAGCCTTCCACCTTGGTCTGCCCCGAACGCCAGAAGACGCCGGCCACGGCAAAGCGCGCCAGCAGCGCCACGGCCGATTCGGGAATCACGGCGAAGGCACGGCGGCCCAGCTCATCGAGGTTCATCGAAGTCTCCGGAAGGTCGGCGCCACCGTCGATGCCGACGAGGGCGCCGTGGCGCAGCAACAGCGCCAGCGTGTGAACGAGATCGACGTCGGGCGCGCGCTGCAGCGCCTCGGCGAAGGGGGCGCCGTCGTGGAGCGCGCCGATGAAGGTGGCGGTGTCGTCACCCAGACCGATCACCAGCACCTCGTCGGCCGGGTCGCGCAGCACCAGCATGGCGCAGGGCCGGTCAAGCTCGAGCGCGGGCCAGTCGCCTTCCTGCTGGTGCGCGGCCCAGAGCGCCCGCACGTCGAAGGGCGAGCGCAGCACGCGGCACGACGGGTGCAGCCGCAGCCGGGCCTGCGGCAGCGCGGCGGCGTCGGCCAGCCGCGCGTGCAGCACCGCGGCCGGCAGCGCCGGCGCATCGGCCGCTTGCCGCCGCGACGCGGGCGAGTTCCAGCCGCGCCATGTCGGGCAGGTAGGGCAACGCGCGCGCAGGCGCAAAACCGGCCAGCCACTCGGCAAAGCCATCGCCCCAGCGCGCCAGCACCGGCGTGCGCGGCGGATGCGCGCGCCAGTAGACGCCGGCCATCGCCTCGAAGAACTCGTCGCCGACCAGTTGCCTGACCACCGGGAAGGTATCCGCCAGCGCCTGCGCGAGCGCCACGGCGACGTTGTTGCGGTACACCGCGAAGCGCCGCGCCGGATCGGAGCCGTTCCAGCTGCGCAGGCCGGCGGGCACGCGGCCGCCGGCATCGCGCAGCGCGATGCCGAAGTCGTCTTGAAGGGTGGCGTTCATGCCGCCTGCGCCCAGGTCGCGGCGCGCTGCATCACGGCCCGCGCCTGCGCGGCTTCGGACGCCAGCACCGGCAATGCCGGCACGTCGTTGTCGCGCTCGATCAGCGTCGGCAACGGGCCGAAGCGTTCGATGCAGCGCGCGTAGAGCCGCCACACCGCATCGTCCACCGGCGCACCGTGGTGGTCGATCAGCAACCGGTCGCCGTCCGCATCGCGGTCTTCGGCGAAGCCGGCGAGGTGGATCTCGCCGATCGTTCCAGCCGGCAGGGCCTCGATCAGCGCCCACGGATCACGCCCGTGGTTCACGCCGCTCACGTAAGCGTTGTTGACGTCGAGCAGCACCCCGCAGCCGGTGCGGCGCACCACCTCGGCGATGAAGGCGCCCTCGTCCATCGTCGAGGCCTCGAATTCGACGTAGCTGCTCGGGTTCTCCAGCAGCATCGGCCGGCGCAGCCGCGTCTGCACGCGGTCGATGTGGTCGCAGACGCGGCGCAGCGTGGTCGCCTCGTACGGCACCGGAAGAAGGTCGGCGAGAAAGGCATCACCGTGGCTGGACCGGGCGAGATGCTCCGAGAACCAGCGCGGCTCGAAGCGGCGCAGCAGCACATCGAGCGCCTCGAGATGCGCTTCGTCCAGCGGCGCCTCGCCGCCGATCGACAGGCCGACGCCGTGGATCGACAGCGGCAGCCGCTCGCGCAACCGCTCGAGGCGCCGCAGGCGCGGCCCGCCGGCGATCATCAGGTTCTCGGCGTGCACCTCGAGGAAGTCCACGGCCGCCTCGCCCTCGAGCAAAGGCAGCGCGTGGTCGTCCTTCAGGCCGATGCCGGCCAGGGCCTTCATCGCGGTCTCGCGCGCGAGAGGCCGCTCAGGCCTTCTTCTCCTTGAAGGCTTCGAGCTGGCCGTGGCCGGTGGGCGAGGTCTTGGACATCGTCTTCTCGCAGGTGCCCTTGGCGACGTAGCTCCAGGCGTTGCCTTGGTGGTCCATCTTCGAGCTGCCCGCGCAGGTGGTGCCGGCACCGGCAGCACAGTCGTTCTTGCCCTTCATCGCGACGCCGTAGCACTTCTCCTTGTCCATGGACTTGGCGTCCTGGGCGTGGAGGGGCGCGGAGGCGAGCGTGAGGGCGGCGCCCAGGGCCAGGGCGAGGGTGGCGGCGGCGGGGACGGTGTGGGACATCGGAATCTCCTTGAGTGGGGCGAGGCCGCCAACCCTGGCGGCCTCCCCTGCCAATCGTCCCGAGGCCCGGAAAGGTTACAGCGCTGGTTTCGGCCGGCTCAGAACAGTCCCACCACCTTGCCGTCGTCGTCGAGATCGATCCTCTCGGCCGACGGGATCTTCGGCAGTCCCGGCATGGTCATCACGTCGCCGCAGATCATCACCACGAACTCGGCGCCGGCGGCCAGCCGCACCTCGCGGATGTTGACGGTGTGGCCGCTGGGCGCGCCACGCGCCGTGGCATCGGTGGAGAAGGAGTACTGCGTCTTGGCCACGCACACCGGGTAGTGGCCGTAGCCGGCTTCCTCCAGCTTGCGGATCTGCTCGCGCACCTTGGCATCGCAGCTGACACCGGCGGCGCCGTAGACCTTGGTGGCGATGGCATTGATCTTGTCCAGCAGCGGCGCCTCGTCGGCATAGACGAAACGGAAGCCGTCGGCCGCCTTCGGGCCGGTCTCGATCAGCTCGACCACCGCGCGCGCCACGCCTTCGGCGCCCTTGCCGCCTTCGGCCCAGTGGCGCGCCACCAGCACCGGCACCTCGTGGCGCTTCATGCGCTGCTGCAGCAGCGCGAGCTCGGCCTCGGTGTCGTGGGTGAAGTGGTTGATCGACACCACGCAAGGCAGCCCGTACTGCTCGCGCACGTTGCGCACGTGGCGCTCGAGGTTGGCGATGCCTTTGTCGAGCGCCTCGACGTTCTCGGTGTTCAGCGACTTCACGTCGACGCCGCCGTGGTACTTCAGCGCGCGGATCGTCGCCACGATCACCACCGCATCGGGCCGCAGGCCGCTCTTGCGGCACTTGATGTCGATGAACTTCTCGGCGCCGAGGTCGGCGCCGAAGCCGGCTTCCGTCACCACGTAGTCGGCGAGCTTCAGGCTGGCTTTCGTCGCGATCACCGAGTTGCAGCCGTGCGCGATGTTGGCGAAGGGCCCGCCGTGCAGGATGGCCGGGTTGTTCTCCAGCGTCTGCACGAGGTTGGGCTTGAGTGCATCCTTCAGCAGCACGGTCATCGCGCCGTGCGCCTTGAGGTCGCGCGCGGTGATCGCCTTCCCGGCGCGGCTGTAGCCGATGACGATGTTGCCCAGGCGCTGCTTCAGGTCCTTGACGGACGTGGCCAGGCAGAAGATCGCCATCACCTCGGAGGCGACGACGATGTCGAAGCCGTCCTGGCGCGGGAAGCCGTTGGCCGTGCCGCCCAGCGAGATCGTCACGTCGCGCAGCGCGCGGTCGTTCATGTCGACCACGCGCTTCCAGCTGATGCGGCGCACGTCGATGTCGAGCTCGTTGCCGTGGTGGATGTGGTTGTCGATCACCGCGGCGAGCAGGTTGTTGGCCAGCGCGATGGCGCTGAAGTCGCCGGTGAAGTGCAGGTTGATGTCCTCCATCGGCACCACCTGCGCATAGCCGCCGCCGGCCGCACCACCCTTCACGCCGAACACCGGCCCGAGCGACGGCTCGCGCAGGCACACACCATCGTCTTCCTGCCGATGCGGTTGAGCGCATCGCCGAGGCCCACCGTGGTGGTGGTCTTGCCCTCGCCGGCCGGCGTCGGGCTGATCGCGGTGACGAGGATCAGCTTGCCGTCCGGCCGGTCCTTCAGGGTCTCGAGGTAGTCCAGCGAGATCTTCGCCTTGTAGTGGCCGTAGGGCTCGAGGTGCTCGTCGGCGATGCCGAGCTTCTCGGCGGCGAGCGCCGCGACGCGCTGGAGCTTCGCCTTCTGCGCGATGTCGATGTCGGATGCCATGCTGCATTGCCTCCTGAAGAAGTGGGCGGGATGCTAGGGCGGCCTTCGCGCATCGGGGTATTGGTTTTCTTGGCCCCGGCGCAAGAAGAACTCATGAGCTTTTTGATCGATGCATTTCTAGACTGCATCGCATTCGAAGCGAGGAGCCCGTGATGTTCGACCCCGAAATGCAGATCTCCGACATCGACCCCGAGCTGTGGCGCGCCATGCGCGCCGAGTGGCAGCGGCAGGAAGACCACGTCGAACTGATCGCCTCCGAGAACTACGTCAGCCCGCAGGTCATGCGCGTGCAGGGCTCGGTACTGACCAACAAGTACGCCGAGGGTTATCCCGGCAAGCGCTACTACGGCGGCTGCGAGCATGTGGACGTGGCCGAGCAGCTGGCCATCGACCGCGCCAAGCAGCTCTTCGGCGCCGAGTACGCCAACGTGCAGCCGCACTCCGGCTCGCAGGCCAATGCCGCCGTCTACATGGCGATGCTGCAGCCGGGCGACACCATCCTCGGCATGAGCCTCGCGCACGGCGGGCACCTGACGCACGGCGCCAGCGTCAACTTCAGCGGCAAGATCTACAGGAGCGTGGCCTACGGCCTGGAGGACGAGACCGAGCTGCTCGACTACGCGCAGGTCAACGAACTGGCCGCCGAGCACAAGCCGAAGATGCTGGTGGCCGGCGCCTCGGCCTACTCGCGCGTGATCGACTGGCAGCGCCTGCGCGACATCGCCGACCGCCATGGCGCGTATCTGCTCGTCGACATGGCGCACTACGCCGGCACGGTGGCCGCAGGCGAATACCCGAACCCGGTGGGCATCGCCCACTTCGTCACCAGCACCACGCACAAGACGCTGCGCGGCCGCGTGGCGGCCTGATCCTGTCCAGCGCCGAGTTCGAGAAGCCGCTGAACTCGATGATCTTCCCGGGCATCCAGGGCGGCCCGCTGATGCACGTGATCGCCGCCAAGGCGCTGGCCTTCAAGGAGGCGATGTCGCCCGACTTCAAGCGCTACCAGCAGCAGGTGAAGGCCAACGCCCGCGCGATGGCCGAGGCGCTCACCGAGCGCGGCCTGCGCATCGTCTCGGGCGGTACCGACAGCCACGTGTTCCTGCTCGACCTGCGCGCCAAGAAGATCACCGGCAAGGCAGCGGAAGCCGTGCTCGGCCGCGCGCACCTCACCGTCAACAAGAACGCGATCCCGAACGACCCCGAGAAGCCCTTCGTCACCAGCGGCATCCGCATCGGCGCGCCGGCGATGACAACCCGCGGCTTCGGCACCGACGAGGCACGGCAGATCGCCAGCCTGATGGCCGACGTGCTCGAGGCACCTGAGAACGAGGCGGTGATCACGCGCGTGGCCGGCGAGGTCACCGCGCTGTGCCGGCGCTTCCCGGTCTACGGCCCGCAGTACAGGCCCTGATCGCCGACCCCCATCTTCATCCCCATCGAGACACCTTCAGGAGACACCCCATGGCAGGACGCAACGGCCTCTTCGTACCCGGCCCGACCAACATCCCCGACCGCGTGCTGCGCGCCATGGTCGTGCAGATGGAAGACCACCGCTCGCCCAAGTTCCCCAAGCTCACGCTGGAATGCTGGCCGGGCTGAAGAAGGTGTTCAAGACGACCACCGGCACACCCTTCATCTTCCCGTCCTCGGGCACCGGCTGCTGGGAAGCGGCGCTGACCAACTGCCTGAGCCCCGGCGACATGGTGCTGGTGTCGCGCTTCGGCCAGTTCTCGCACCTGTGGATCGACATGTGCCACCGCCTCGGCTTCGAGGCGCAGGTGCTGGAGTGCGAGTGGGGCGAAGGCGCGCCGGTGGGCGCTACCGCGCGGCACTCGCGGCCGACACCAGCCACCGCATCAAGGCCGTGCTGGTGACGCACAACGAGACCGCCACCGGCGTCACCTCCGACGTCGCCGCCATCCGCCGCGTGATGGACGAGACCGGCCACCCGGCCTTCCTGATGGTCGATGCGGTCAGCTCGCTCGCCTCGATCGATTTCCGCATGGACGAGTGGAAGGTCGATGTCTGCGTGTCCGGCTCGCAGAAGGGCCTGATGATGCCGGCGGGCCTGGGCATCACCTGCGTCAGCGAGAAGGCGCTGGAGGCGCGGCGCAGCAGCGCCCGCCAGCCGCGCTGCTACTTTGACTACCTCGACATGCTGGCGCAGAACAAGAACGGCTACTTCCCGTACACGCCGGCGCTGCCGATGCTGTACGGCCTCAAGGAAGCGCTGCACGCGCTGGAGGAAGAAGGCCTGGAGAACGTCTTCAAGCGCCATGCCTATCTCGCCGGCGGCGTGCGCGCCGCGGTGCAGGAAGGCTGGAAGCTGAACGTCTGCGCCAAGAAGCCCGAGTGGTACTCCGACACCGTCTCGGCGGTGGTGGTGCCCGAGGGCTTCGATGCCGCCAAGGTGATCGACCGCGCCTTCCGCCGCTACAACCTGTCGCTGGGCGCCGGCCTGTCGAAGGTGGCGGGCAAGGTGTTCCGCATCGGCCACCTGGGCGACTGCAACGAGCTGATGCTGCTGTCGGCCATCGGCGGCGCCGAGCTGGCGATGATCGACTGCGGCCTGCCCATCGAGCCGGGTTCCGGCATCGCCGCGGCGCAGCGCTACTGGCGCGAGCACGAGTCGGCCGCCAGCGGCACCACGGGCGGGATGTGAGCATGGGTGCCGCCCACAAGGTCGTCTTCCTCGACCGCGCGTCGCTGAAGGCAACGGTGCGCCAGCCGGCCTGCGCCGAGCGCTACGTCGAGCACGCCAAGACCTCAACCGAGCAGATCGTCGAGCACTGGCCGGCGCCACGGTGGCGATCACCAACAAGGTGCCGCTGCGCGCCGAGACGCTGGCGCAGCTGCCCGCGCTGAAGATGATCGCCGTGGCCGCCACCGGCTACGACGTGATCGACGTGCCGTACTGCCGCGAGCACGGCATCGCCGTGGCCAACATCCGCAACTACGCGGTGCACACCGTGCCGGAGCATGCCTTCGCGCTGATCCTGGCGCTGCGCCGCAGCCTGCTGGCCTACCGCGCCGATGTCGAGGCCGGCGTGTGGAACCGTGCCGAGACCTTCTGCTTCTTCGACCACCCGATCGGTGACCTGCACGGCAGCACGCTGGGCATCGTCGGCGAGGGTGCCATCGGCCAGGGCACGGCGGCGATCGCCCGCGGCTTCGGCATGAAGGTGCTGTTCGCCGACCACGAGCCGCCCAAGGCACCGGGGGTCGAGTTCACGCCGCTGGACGAGGTGCTGGCGCGCAGCGACGTGCTGTCGCTGCACTGCCCGCTGCCCCCCTCGACGAAGAACCTGATCGGCTACGAGCAGATGAAGCGGATGAAGCGCAACGCGCTGCTGATCAACACCTCGCGCGGCGGGCTGGTCGACGAGGCCGCGCTGATCCGCGCGCTCGACGAAGGCCTGATTGCCGGCGCCGGCTTCGACGTGCTGACCACCGAGCCACCGAAGAACGGCCACCCGCTGCTGGACATCCGCCGGCCGAACTTCATCCTGACGCCGCACGTGGCCTGGGCCAGCGACGGCGCGATGCAGTTCCTCGCCGACCAGCTGATCGACAACATCGAGCGCTGGGCCGAAGGTCGTCCGCAGCATCTCGTCACCTGAAGGATTTCCGATGAAGAAGCTGCTCTACCAGATCGACACCGACCTGCACCCGGCGGTGTTCGACAACGTCGTCGCCTACGACGGCGGCGCCGACCACGTGATCGGCTACGGCGGCGTGACGCCGGACAACGTCGGCCCGCTGGTCGATGGCGCGATCTTCACCCGCGCGCCCAAGGACAAGAAGAACACCGCGATCTTCATCGGCGGCTGCAACATCGCCGCGAGCGAAGCGCTGATGAAGGCGGTGAAGCGCAAGTTCTTTGCCAACTTCCGCGTCTCGGTGATGTTCGACCCGAACGGCTCCAACACCACCGCGGCCGCGGCCGTGGCCTGGCTGGTGCATGCCGCGCCGGGCCAGTCGCTGAAAGGCAAGCGCGCCGTGGTGCTGGCCGGCACCGGCCCGGTGGGCCAGCGCGCGGCGCTGATGCTGGCCTGCGAAGGCGCGCGTGTGGCCATCACCGGCCGCGTGGCCGAACGCACGCAGGCGGCTGCCAAGGCGATCAGCGAGCGCGCCGGCGTGGCCGTCGAGGCGCTCACCGCGCTGGACAACGCCACGCGCGCCCAGGCCATCGAAGGCGCGCAGATCGTGCTGGCCACCGGCAAGGCGGGCGTGCACCTGCTCGACGAATCGGCCTGGCGCGAGCACCGCCACCTCGAGCTGCTGTGCGATGCCAATGCCACGCCGCAACTCGGCATCGAAGGCATCGAGATGATGGACAAGGGCGCGCAGCGCCACGGCAAGACGGTGTTCGGCGCGATCGGCTTCGGCGCGCTGAAGATCTCGCTGCACCGTGCCTGCATCGGCAAGCTGTTCGAGCAGAACGATCTCGTGTTCGATGCCGAGGAGCTGCATTCGATCGCCAAGTCGATGGTGGGCTGAGCCATGGCCACGGCGATCGACACCACCTTCCTCGACCCGCTGGCCAGCGGCGAGCCCACGCCCGGCGGCGGCGGTGCCGCCGCGATGATGGGCGCGATGGGCGCGGCGCTGATCTCGATGGTCTGCCACCTGACGATCGGCAAGAAGGGCTACGAAGCGGTCGAATACGACATGCGCGACCTGCTCGCCGAGGCCGAGGCGCTGCGCGCGTCGCTGCAGGAGATGGTGGCCGACGACGCGGCGGCCTTCGATCGCCTGATGTCGGCCTACAGGCTGCCCAAGGGCACCGACGAGGAAAAGGCCTACCGCTCCGCGGCCATCCAGAACGGGCTCAAGGGCGCGACGCAGGCGCCGCTGGAATGCGCGCGCGGCCGCCGAGGTGATCCGGCTCACCGTCCGCGCCGTCGACCGCGGCAACACCAACGTCATCAGCGATGTCGGCGTGGGCGCGCTGGCCGGCTGGGCGGCGCTGCGCAGCGCGGCGCTGAACGTAAACATCAACGTGCCGCAGCTGAAGGACCGCACCTTCGCCGACCACGCGCTGACGGAGATCGCGGCGCTGCAGCAGGAGTGCGGCGCCCTCGCCGACAGCATCCACGCCCGGGTGAGCGCCAAGCTCGGTTGACACGAACCAGCGCCGAGCGGCGCGACAGGACTCGAAAGGACGCGACGATGGACATCCACGAGTACCAAGCCAAGGAACTGCTCGCCGGCTTCGGCGTGCCGGTGCCGCGCGGCAGCGTGGCCTACAGCGCCGACCAGGCGGTGTATGCCGCCACCGAGATCGGCGGCTGGCACTGGGCGGTGAAGGCGCAGATCCATGCGGGCGGTCGCGGCAAGGCCGGCGGCGTGAAGCTGTGCCGCACCTACCAGGACGTGGCCGCCGCCGCCAAGGCCCTGCTCGGCGCCACGCTGGTGACGCACCAGACCGGCCCGGCCGGCAAGGTGGTGCACCGCCTCTACGTGGAAGCGGCCGAGCCCTTCGTGCGCGAGCTCTACCTCGGCTTCGTGCTCGACCGCAAGGCCGAGCGCATCCGCGTGATCGCCTCGGCCGAAGGCGGCATGGAGATCGAGGACATCGCCCGCGACAAGCCCGATTCGCTGATCCAGATCGAGGTGGAGCCGGCCGTGGGCCTGCAGCCCTTCCAGGCGCGCGAGATCGCCTTCGGCCTCGGCCTGAACCTCAAGCAGGTCAGCCAGGCGGTGCAGACCATCCTCGGCTGCTACCGCGCCTTCCGCGATCTCGACGCGACGATGGTCGAGATCAACCCGCTGGTGATCACCAAGGACGACCGGGTGGTGGCGCTCGACGCCAAGATGAGCTTCGACGACAACGCGCTGTTCCGTCGCCGCCGGTGGTGGAGATGCGCGACGTGCAGGAGGAAGACCCGCGCGAGGCGATGGCCCACCAGCACGGCCTGAACTACGTGGGCCTGGCGGGCGACATCGGCTGCATCATCAACGGCGCCGGCCTCGCGATGGCGACGATGGACATGATCAAGTACGCCGGCGGCGAGCCGGCGAACTTCCTCGACGTGGGTGGCGGCGCCTCTCCGGAGCGCGTCCAGACGGCGTTCAACCTCGTGCTCTCCGACAAGAACGTCAAGGCGATCCTCGTCAACATCTTCGCCGGCATCAACCGCTGCGACTGGGTGGCGCAAGGCGTGGTGCAGGCGGCGCGTGGCCTCAAGGTGCCGCTGATCGTGCGGCTGGCCGGCACCAACGTCGAGGCGGGGCGAAAGATCATCGCCGAGAGCGGATTGCCCATCCTCACCGCCGATTCACTCGCCGAGGCCGCACAGAAGGCGGTGTGGGCGGCACGCGAGCCGATGGCGGCCTGAATCCGGGAGCACGACATGAGCATCCTCATTGATGAATCCACCCGAGTCATCGTGCAAGGCTTCACCGGCGACAAGGCGACCTTCCACGCCAAAGAGATGATCGCCTACGGCACCAACGTCGTCGGCGGCGTCACACCCGGCAAGGGCGGGCAGCGGCATCTGGACCGGCCGGTGTTCGACACCGTCAAGCAGGCCGTGGCCGCCACCGGCGCCGAGGCCAGCCTGGTCTTCGTGCCACCGCCCTTCGCGGCCGATGCGTTGATGGAGGCGGCCGATGCGGGGCTGAAGCTCGTCTGCATCATCACCGACGGCATCCCGGCGCAGGACATGATGCGCGTGAAGCGCTACCTGCGCCGCTACCCGAAGGAGCAGCGCACCACCATCGTCGGGCCCAACTGCGCCGGCATCATCAGCGCCGGCCGCGCGATGCTGGGCATCATGCCAGGGCACATCTACCAGCGCGGCAACGTCGGCATCGTCTCGCGCTCGGGCACGCTGGGCTACGAGGCGGCCGCGCAGATGAAGGCGCTGGGCATCGGCGTGAGCACCAGCGTGGGCATCGGCGGCGACCCGATCAACGGCTCGTCCTTCCTCGACCACCTGCAGCGCTTCGAGGCCGACCCCGACACCAAGGCCGTGATCATGATCGGCGAGATCGGCGGCCCGCAGGAGGCCGAAGCCGCGGCCTGGGTGAAGGCCAACATGCGCAAGCCGGTGGTCGGCTACGTGGCCGGGCTCACCGCGCCCAAGGGCCGGCGCATGGGCCATGCCGGCGCGATCATCTCCGCGGCGGGCGAC
This sequence comes from Piscinibacter aquaticus, assembly GCA_007994965.1. Taxonomy (GTDB): domain Bacteria; phylum Pseudomonadota; class Gammaproteobacteria; order Burkholderiales; family Burkholderiaceae_C; genus Piscinibacter; species Piscinibacter aquaticus. The sequence goes on from VOPW01000001.1 coordinate 2,792,957, forward strand.
AGCGCGGCCGAGAAGGCGGAGATCATGCGCTCGTACGGGCTGTTGGTGGCGCCAAGCGCGGCCGAGCTGGGCTCGACGGTCGGGCAGGCCCTGGCGGCGTTGCGCTGAGGAGCAGGCAATGCCGCTGACCGACCTGCACGACGCGGACGAATCGGCGGCCTCGATCGAATCGGCCGATGCGCTCGGCCGCGCCGAACTGTTGCGCGCCGCGCTGCTCGAGGTGCTCGACCGCCACGAGCCCGAGGCCGCACGGGTGCTGCGCGGCGAGAAGCCCGCCGGACCGCTGGACAACCGGCTGCTCGCGCGCACGATCCAGGCGCAGGCGATCTGGTTCCAGCTGCTGGCCATCGCCGAACAGAACCGCGACATGCGGCGCCGCCGCGAGGTGGAGCGCCAGCGCGGCCATGCCGCCGTGGCCGGCACCTTTGCCCATGTGTTCCAGCTCGCTGCGGCGCAGGGCTTCTCGGCCGCCGCGGTGCGCGAAGCGCTGTGCAGCCTGCGCGTGCGCCCGGTGATCACCGCCCACCCCACCGAGGCACGGCGCGTGACGGTGCTGGAGCGGCACCGTCGCATCTACCTGCGCCTGTTCGATCTCGAATCGCCGCGCTGGACGGAGCGCGAGCGCGACGACCTGCAGCGCGCGGTGCGCGACGAGATCGAGGTGCTGTGGCTGACCGGCGAGCTGAAGCTCGACCGGCCCACCATCGAGCAGGAGGTCGACTGGGGCCTGTACTTCTTCGAGGAGAACCTGTTCGACGCCGTGCCCGCGCTGTACGGCCGCATCGAAGCCGCCTTCGCGAAGCAGTTCCCCGGCGAGCCGCTGGAACTGCCGGTGGTCTTCGGTTTCGGTTCCTGGATCGGCGGCGACCGCGACGGCAACCCCTTCGTCACCAGCACGGTCACGCGCAACACGCTCTGGCGGCTGCGGCTGGCCGCGCTGCGCCGCTACCGCACGCGGCTGCACGAACTGGCGCGGCAGCTCAGCGTGAGCGAGCGCGCGCTGCCGCCCACCGACGAGTTCCGCGTCGCGCTCGATGCCGCGCTGGCCGCCAGTGGCGATGGCGAGGCTATCGCGGCGCGCAACCCGGGCGAACTGTTCAGGCAGTTCCTCGCCTGCATGAAGCTGCGCGTGGAAGCCAGCATCGCCAGCGCCGAAGCGCGCGAGACCGCCAGCGAGCGCGCCTACGCCAGCGCCGATGCGCTGATCGCCGATCTGGAGCTGATGTACCGCGCGCTGGTCGACGCCGGGGCCACGCCGCTGGCGCAGAGCTACGTCGCGCCGCTGCTGCGCGAAGTGCGCTGCTTCCGCTTCGCCACCGCGCGGCTCGACGTGCGCGAGAACGCGCAGCGCATTCACGCCACGCTGGCCGAGGTGTGGAAGCTCGAACGCCCGAATGCCGAACCGCCCGCGCCCGATTCGCCGGTGGCGCGACTGGCTGCTCACCGAACTGGCCGTGCCCCAGACCGCCGGCAGCGTGTGGGACGAGATCGAGCGCCTCAGCCCGGAAGCGCGCGAGACCATCGCCACCTTTCGCACCATCGCCGAGATGCGCCGCCACGGCGAGCGGGAGGCGGTGGGCTCTCTGATCCTGTCGATGACGCACCAGTCCGCCGATGTGCTCGGCGTCTACCTGCTGGCCAAGCACGCCGGCCTGTTCCACGACACCGCGGCGGTGGAGCGCTGCACGCTGCCGGTGGTGCCGCTGCTGGAGACCATCCCCGACCTGCGACGCGCGGGTGTGCTGCTGAAGGAGCTGCTCGCCGTGCCGCTGGTGCAGCGCACGCTGCGCGCCCAGGGCAACGTGCAGGAGGTGATGATCGGCTACTCCGATTCGAACAAGGATGGCGGCTACCTCACCGCCAACTGGGAGCTCTACAAGGCGCAGGCTGCGCTGACCCGGCTGGGCGAGACGCTGGGCGTGCGCATCGCCTTCTTCCACGGCCGCGGCGGTTCGGTGAGTCGCGGCGGCGCGCCCACCGGCCGGGCCATCGCCGCGCTGCCGGCCGGCTCCATCCGCGGCGGGCTGCGTGTCACCGAGCAGGGCGAGGTGGTCTCGGCCAAGTACGCCAACCGCGGCACCGCGCATTACCAGGCCGAACTGCTCGCAGCCTCGGTGCTGCAGCATGTGCTGGTGTCGGAACGCGAGGCGGCGCTGGTGCCGCGCCACGAATTCGACGAGGCGATAGAAGCCCTCTCCGGTGCGGCCTGGGCCAGCTACCGCAAGCTGATGGAGATGCCGCAGCTGCTGGCCTACCTGCGCGGCTCGTCGCCGCTGGAGGAACTCTCGCTGCTGAACATCGGCTCGCGCCCGGCGAAGCGGGTGCAGGGCCCCGGCACGCTGGCCGACCTGCGCGCGATCCCCTGGGTCTTCGCCTGACGCAGAACCGTCACATGGTGCCCGGCTGGTATGGCCTGGGCAGCGCGCTGGAGGCCTTCGTCGAGGTGCGGAAGGCCCGCGGCGACTGGCGCTGCTGCAGCGCATGTTCGAGGAATGCCGACCGTTCCGCACGGTGATCGACGAGGTCGAGAAGACGCTGCTGACGGTGGACATGAACATCGCGGCCGAGTACGCCCGCCCGGTGCCCGATGCCGCCGCGCGCGATGCCGTCTTCCGCATGATCGAGGCGGAGTACGAACGCACCTGCGCGCGGGTGCTGGAAGTCACCGACGCCGGCGAACTCGCCGAGCGCTTCCCGCAGCACCGCCGCCGCTTCGGCCGCCGGCTGCAGACGATGAACCAGGTCAGTCGCGAGCAGGTGCAGTTGCTGCAGCGCCTGCGCGCCGGCGGCGACGACGAAGTGCGCACGGCGCTGCTGATGTCGATCCGCTGCGCCGCCGCCGGCTTCGGCGCGACCGGCTGACTCCCTTCTTGCGAGGACACCGCCCATGAGCTTCACCCTGATCGAGCAGGCCACGCCGCGCCTGCACCGCAGCGAGCTGGCCGTGCCGGGCTCGAACACCGCGCTGTTCGAGAAGGCCGCCGCGAGCGCCGCCGACATCGTCTTCCTCGACCTGGAGGATGCCGTCGCGCCCGACGACAAGCCGCAGGCGCGCAAGAACATCATCCAGGGGCTCAACGAGCTGGACTGGGGCACCAAGACGATGATGATCCGCATCAACGGCCTGGACACGCACTACATGTACCGCGACGTGGTCGACATCGTCGAGGCCTGCCCGCGGCTGGACATGATCCTGATCCCGAAGGTCGGCGTGGCGGCCGATGTCTACGCGCTGGACATGCTGGTCACGCAGATCGAGAACGCCAAGGGCCGCAGCAAGCGCATCGGCTTCGAGGTGCTGATCGAGACTGCGCTGGGCATGGCCAACGTGGAGGCCATCGCGCAGAGCTCGAAGCGGCTGGAGGCGATGAGCTTCGGCGTGGCCGACTATGCCGCCTCGACGCGCGCGCGCACCACGGTGATCGGCGGCGTGAACCGCGAGTCGGTGGTGCTCACCGACCCCGACGAACACGGCCAGCGCCAGAGCTTCTGGACCGACCCCTGGCACGCCGCGCAGACGCGCATGCTGGTGGCCTGCCGCGCCTACGGCCTGCGGCCGATCGACGGGCCCTTCGGCGACTTCTCCGACCCCGACGGCTTCCGTGCCGCGGCGGCGCCGTGCGGCGGTGCTGGGCTACGAAGGCAAGTGGGCCATCCACCCTCGCAGGTGGCGCTGGCCAACGAGGTGTTCACGCCCACCGAGGCCGAGGTGACCAAGGCGCGCCGCATCAAGGACGCGATGGCGCAGGCCGCCAAGGAAGGCAAGGGCGCGGTGTCGCTCGACGGCCGGCTGATCGACATCGCCAGCATCCGCATGGCCGAGGCGCTGCTGGCCAAGGCGGATGCGATCGCCTCAGCCTGAGCGGCGCGCGACGCGCGGCTTCTTCGCGGCCGGCTCTTCGGGCACCGGCGGCTGGTAGCGGCGCTGGTCGATCAGCGCCGGCCTGCTCGCGCAGGAAGGCCTCGAAGGCGGTGGCCGCGGCCGGCATCGCGCGGCCGGCCAGCGAGATCACGTACCAGTCGCGCTCGATCGGCTGGCCGGCCACAGGCACCATCGCCAGCAGCCCGGCCTGCAGTTCCAGCACGCAGGCGTGCATCGACAGGAAGGCGACGCCGAAGCCGGCCGCGCACATCTGCTTGATCGCCTCGTTGCTCGACAGCTCGGCGCCGATCGCCAGCTCCGCGCCGGCCTCGCGGAACAGCGCCTCGACGGTGTTGCGCGTGCCCGAGCCGCGCTCGCGCACCAGCAGGCTGTGCTCGTTGATGTCGGCCAGCGTCGGCTCCGCCAGTTGCATCACCGGGTGCGACGGCGCGGCCACGAAGGCCATCGGGTGGCGGGCGAAGGCCGTGGCGTTGGCGCGCAGTTCCGAGGGCGGCCGGCCCATCACCGCGAGATCGACCTCCTGCACGGCGAGTGCGGAAGTGACCTCGGCGCGGTTGCCCACCTGCAGCTTGACCTTCACCTTCGGGTGCAGCTTGACGAATTCGAGCAGCACGTGCGGCAGCAGGTACTCGGCGGTGGTGACGGCGCCGATGCGCAGCGTGCCGGCGATCAGCCCGCGCTGCGCCGCCATCGCCTCGCTGGCCTCGCGCCACAGCGCGAGCATGCGGTCGGCATAGGCCGCGAGCAGTTCGCCCGATTCGGTGAGCTTGACGCCGCGCGCGCTGCGCGTGAGCAGCGGCGTGCCCGCGGACTCTTCGAGAATGCCGATCTGCAGCGACACCGCCGGCTGCGTGAGGTGCATCTCCTCGGCGGTCTGCGAGATGCTGCGCAGCCGCGCCAGCGTGTGGAAGGTGGCGAGCTGGCGCAGCGTCGCGTTCTTCAGCGGCGCGCTCACGGTCGATGCTCCGACAGACGCATGGCCCTCCACTCCTGACAGCGGCGGACGACATTAGCACATGTCAATTCAGCCTGCCGGCTGCGGGAGCCTCGTAGAGTTCGGCCATGTGCCGCAGCCGCGCCGCGGCATCGGCCGGCACCTGCGCCCACTGAATCGCCGGTGCCCACCAGCCCTCGCCCTGGCCGGGGAAGTTCATGCGGCCCTCGCCGCCCAGGCCCATCACGTCCTGCAGCGGGTAGATCGCGGTATCGGCCACGCTGGCGCAGGCCATGCGGATCATGTCCCAGTGGATCGCGCGGCCGTCGGTGGCGAGGTACTCGCGCAGGTGGTGGCGCGTGGGCTCGTCGGCTGTCGCCCACCAGCCGACGCTGGTGTCATTGTCGTGCGTGCCGGTGTAGACCACGCTGTCGGCCTCGTGGCGGTGCGGCTGGAAGCGCCGCTCGGCCGCAATGCCCTCGCCCCAGGCGAACTGCAGGATGCGCATGCCGGGAAAGTCGAAGGCATGGCGCAGCGCGTCGACATCGGGCGTGATCACGCCGAGGTCTTCCGCGATGATGGGCAGCGGGCCCAGCGCATCGGCGATGGCGCGGAACAGCGCCTCGCCCGGGCCGGCCCCAGTGACCCTTCACCGCCGTGGGCTCGGAGGCCGGAATCTCCCAGTGCGCCGCGAAGCCGCGGAAGTGGTCGATGCGCACGATGTCGACCAGCTCGACGCTGCGCTTCACCCGCGCGATCCACCACGCATAGCCGCTTGTCGCATGCGCGCTCCAGCGGTACAGCGGGTTGCCCCAGCGCTGGCCGGTGGCGCTGAAGGCATCGGGCGGCACGCCGGCGATCACGGTGGGCGGCCGGCGGCATCGAGCACGAAGAGTTCGGGCCGCGCCCAGACGTCGGCGCTCTGGTAGGCGACGAAGATCGGCATGTCACCCACGATGTGCACGCCGCGCGCATGCGCGTGCGCCCGCAGCGCCGCCCACTGGCGGAAGAAGCACCACTGGCAGAAGACCCAGAAGGCGATGCGCTCACGGTGCGCTTCGCGTGCCTTCTTCAGCGCGGCGGGCGCGCGTTGCGCCAGCCGCCGGGCCACTCGCACCAGTCGCGCCAGCCGTGGTGCTCGGCCAGCGCCATGAAGAGCGCATAGTCGGGCAGCCAGTCGGCATGCTCGCGCTCGAAGGCGGCGAGATCGGCACGATCGTCGGCCGTGGCCAGCTGGGCGAAACGCGTGGCCGCGAGCGAGGCGCTGCATGCGAAAGGGCACCATCGCCGCGAAGTTGACGCGGCGTGCATCGAGCCCCTCCACCGGCGCGATCTCCGCGTCGCTCAGCCAGCCGCGCCGCTGCAGCTCGCGCAGATCGATCATCAGCACGTTGCCGGCGAAGGCCGAGCTGCTCATGTAGGGCGAATTGCCGGGTCCGAGGCCGCCCAGCGGCAGCACCTGCCACAAGGACTGGCCAGCGCCGGCCAGCCAGTCGACGAAGGCATGGGCCTCGTCGCCGAGGTCGCCGCTGCCGTGCGGGCCGGGCAGCGAGGTGGGGTGCAGCAGGATGCCGCTGCGGCGCGGGAAGCGCATGGGTGTCTCCGGTGGAGGGATCGCTGGTCCGAGAGGCTACAGTGCCGCACCGCATTTCCGGCACGCCCGGGTTACATCGAATGAACGAAAACTGGTCTCCCCGACAGCTGGCGCCAGCGCCCCGCGCGCCAGCTGCCCGCCTATCCCGACGCCGCCGCGCTGTCCGCTGCCGAGCGGCAACTGGCCGCCGGGCCGGCCCTGGTGGTGCCGGCCGAGACCGACGCGCTGCGCGAACGCCTGGCCGCGGTGGCGCGCGGCGAAGCCTTCCTGCTGCAGGGCGGCGATTGCGCCGAGAGCTTCGACGAACTCTCCACCGCCAACGTCACCGACACTTTCCGCGTGATCCTGCAGATGGCGGTGGTGCTGACCTCACGGCGCCGCCTGCCCGGTGGTGAAGGTCGGCCGCATCGCGGGGCAGTTCGCCAAGCCGCGCTCGTCGGACAGCGAGACGGCGGGCGGCGTCACCCTGCCCTCCTACCGCGGCGACATCGTCAATGGCGCCGAGTTCACGGCCGAGGCGCGCACGCCCGATCCGCAGCGGCTGCTGCGCGCCTACCGCATTCGGCCACGGTGCTCAACCTGCTGCGTGCGCTGGCCCAGGGCGGCTTCGCCGACCTGCACCAGTGCACCGCTGGACGGCCGACTTCGTCAAGCGCAGCCCGCAGGGCGAACGCTTCGAGGCGCTGGCCGAGCGCATCACCGATTGCCCTGGCTTCATGGAGGCCTGCGGCTTCGACGCGGCCAGCACGCCGCAGCTGCATGCGGTGGCGTTCTGGACCTCGCACGAGGCGCTGCACCTGCATTACGAAGAAGCGCTGGTGCGCCGCGACGAGGCCAGCGGCCGCGCTTTCGGCGGCTCGGCGCACCTGCTGTGGATCGGCGAGCGCACGCGGGAGATCGGCGGCGCGCACGTGGAGTTTCTGCGCGGGCTGGCCAACCCGGTCGGCATCAAGCCAGGGCCCAAGGTCACGGCCGACGAGCTGCTGCCGCTGCTCGACACACTCGACCCCGAGCGCGAACCCGGCCGCCTCGTGCTGATCACGCGCATGGGCGCGGGGAAGCTGCCGGAGAAGCTGCCGGCGCTGGTGCGCGCGGTGCAGGCCGCCGGCCGAACGCCGGTGTGGTGCTGCGACCCGATGCACGGCAACACCGTGACGAGCGCCAACGGCTACAAGACGCGCGATTTCGCCAACGTGGCCGGCGAGGTGCGCGACTTCTTCGCCGTGCATGCCGCCGAGGGCAGCCACGCCGGCGGACTGCATTTCGAGATGACCGGGCAGGACGTGACCGAGTGCCGCGGCGGTGCGCAGGGCCTGACCGACGCGAGCCTCGCCGAGCGCTACCGCAGCGCCTGCGATCCGCGCCTGAACGGCTCGCAGAGCCTGGAGCTGGCCTTCATGGCGGCGGAGATGCTCAAGGCCGCACGGCGCTGAGCTCACCCGCGAGCGCGACGCGCTCGATCGCCTTGTGAAGCTGCTCCAGCCCGTCGGTCAGCGCCGCCGGGCCGGGCTGCAGGATGTCGCAGCTCTGATCTCCACCAGCGCACCGGCGCGCACTGCGGGCACCTCGGCCCAGCCGGGCCGCGCGGCCACGCGCTCGGGGCGAAACTTCTTGCCGCACCAGCTGCCGACGATCAGCTCCGGCGCGCGCCTTGCCGGTTCGAGCGCATCGGCGATCACGCGGTCGCGGCCCATGCGCTGCACCGCGAGTTCGGGGAAGACATCGTCGCCGCCGGCGATGCCGACCAGTTCGCTGACCCACTGGATCGCGCTGATCATCGGCTCGTCCCATTCCTCGAAGTAGACGCGCGGGCGGCGCGGCCACCGCGCCGCCACCGCGCGGATCTCGGCATGGCGCCGCTCGCAGCCCGCGATCCAGGCCTCGGCTTCGGCGCTGCGGCGGATCAACCCGCCACGTGCGCATCGTGGCGAAGATCTCGGCCACGCTGCGCTGGTTGGTGATGAGCACGTTGAGCCCGGCGCGGATCAGCTTGTCGGCCAGCGCCGCCTGCATGTCGGAAAAGCCGATCACCACATCGGGCTGCAGCTCGACGATGCGATCGATCTTGCCATCGAGAAAGGCCGAGACGCGCGGCTTCTCCTGCCGCGCGCGCTTCGGGCGTACGGTGTAGCCGGAGATGCCGACGATGCGCGCCTCTTCGCCGAGCAGGTAGAGCCACTCGGTGGTTTCTTCGGTGAGGCAGACGATGCGCTGCGGGCCGTGATGGGATGACATGGGCCGCGAGCATGCCACGCACGCCGTATCCTCTGGCCGATGAAGGCCCGATCCCCACCCGCAAGCCGCACGACGTGTCGATCCACGGCGAGACGCGCATCGACGACTGGTTCTGGCTGCGCCAGCGCGACGACCCCGAGGTCATCGCCCACCTGCACGCCGAGAACGCCCACACCGAGGGCCTGGTTCGCGCCGCATGCCGCGCTGAAGCAGCAGCTCTACGACGAGATGCTCGCGCGCATCCAGGAAGACGACGACGACCTGCCCTGGCGCAAGAACGGCTGGTGGACCTGGAGCCGCACCGCCAAGGGCCGGCAGTACGAGACCCGGCTGCGCCGGCGTGACGAGCCCGGCGCACCGGAAGAGGTGCTGATCGACCTGAACGCGCTGGCCGAAGGCAAGCCCTTCCTGCAGCTCGGCGCCTTCGACGTCAGCCCGGATGCGAAGCTGCTCGCCTACTCGCTCGACGAGACGGGCGCGCTCGACTACACGCTGCGCGTGTGACCTCGCCAGCGGGCAGGACCTGCCACTGGCCATCGAGCAGACCGAGGACGCCGCCTGGGGCAACGACAGCCGCACGCTCTACTACCTCACCAAGGACGAGGCCAAGCGCACGCACCGCGTCTGGCGGCACCGCCTCGGCGCCGGCACGCCCGACGAGTTGCTGTTCGAGGAAAGCGACGAACTCTTCTGGCTGGGCCTGGGCAAGACACGCGACGAACGCTGGATCGTGGTCTCGTCCGGCAGCAAGGACACCACCGAGCTGCGCGTGATCGATGCCGACGACCCCACGGCCGCGCCGCGTGTGGTGATCCCGCGGCGCAGCGGCATCGAGATGTCGCTCGACCATCGCCATGGCCGCTTCTACCTGCTGGTCAACGACACCGGGCGCAACTTCCGGCTGGTGGAGACACCGGCCGATACGCCTTCGCTCGACGCCGCCCGCGAGCTGATCGCCCACCGCGACGACGTGATGCTGGAAGACGTCGACCTCTTCGAGCGCTGGATGGTGGTGCAGGAGCGCGACCGCGGCACGCTGAAGCTGCGCGTGTTCGAGTGGGTCGACGGACGCTGGGGCCGCGACTGGCACATCCCCTTCGACGAGACGGTCTACAGCGCCGGTGGCGATGTCAATGCGGAGTTCGCGAGCGATGTCTACCGCGTGGGCTACACCTCGATGGTGACGCCGCACTCGATCTACGACGTCGATCTGCGCAGCGGCGAGCGCACGCTGATGAAGCGCCAGCCGGTGCTCGGCGGCTACGACCCGGCGCTGTACGACAGCACGCAGCTCATGTCGCGCGCGGCCGACGGCACCGAGGTGCCGATCTCGCTGGTGTGGAAGCGCGAGTTGCGCCGTGGGCAGCCGCAGCCGCTGCTGATGTACGGCTATGGCGCCTACGGCATCCCCGTCGATCCGTATTTCGTCGTCACGGCTGAGCCTGCTCGACCGCGGCGTGGTCTTCGCCATCGCCCACGTGCGTGGCGGCGGCGACCGCGGCCGGCGCTGGTACGACGACGGCAAGCTGGCCAGCAAGCCGAACAGCTTCAGCGACCTGGTGGCCTGCGCCGAGGCGCTGGTGGCGCAGGGCTGGACCACGCCCGCGCAGCTGATCATCGAAGGCGGCAGCGCCGGCGGGCTGCTGGTCGCGGCAGCGGCCAACCTGCGGCCGGATCTGTTCCGCGCCGTCGTGGCCGAGGTGCCCTTCGTCGACGTGGTCAACACCATGCTCGACGAGTCGCTGCCGCTGACGGTCGGCGAGTTCCTCGAGTGGGGCAACCCGAAGGAACCGCATCACTATGCGGTGATCCGCAGCTACTCGCCATACGACAACCTGCGCGAGGCGGCCTACCCGGCGATGTACCTGCGCGCCGGACTGAACGACAGCCGTGCCGTACTGGGAAGCGGCCAAGTACGCGGCGAAGCTGCGCACGCTGAAGACCGACGACGAGCCGGTGCTGCTGTCGGTCAACATGGATGCCGGCCACGGCGGCGCCTCGGGCCGCTACGACGCGCTGGCCGAGCGCGCGGAGGTGCTGGCCTTCATGCTGGCCGTCTGGGGCCTCACTGAACGCGCAGCGACTTGAGCTTCTCCAGCTTGCCGGCGTAGAGCTGGCGGTCGGTGTGCGCGCGTGCTGGCCTTCATCGCCGCCGAGCTGGCGCTGCGCTTTGACGTCGCCCAGGCCGAAACTGGCCAGCGCGAGGCCGAAGTGGAATTCGTGGTGATACGCGGCGCGCTCGATCTCCTTCTGGAACATCGTGCGCGCCTGCGTGTAGTCGCGCCGCTCCATCGCCTCCAGCCCGCGCTGGAAGAAGTGATAGGGCGGAAACGGTTCCAGCTGGGCTGCGCTGCTGCAGCGCCGCCGCTTCGGCGCCCCGCCCCTGGCGTTCGTACAGGTGCGCCAGTTGGCCAGCGCCGCGGCGTTGGCCGGCTCGGCGGCGAGCAGCTGCTGCAGCACGCGCTCGGCGTGCGCATGGGCACCACGGCGCAGGTAGGCCACGGCCAGCGTGTTGTGCGCGGCCAGGAAGGTCGGCGCGGCGTCGATGGCCGCGCGCGCATGCCAGTAGGCATCGTCGACCTGCCCTGCGGCCAGCAGTTCGGCGGCGCGGTTGTTCATGAACATCGCCAGCACCGTGGCTTCATCGATCACGCGCGAGTACTGCCGTTGCCCTGGCTCCGGCGGATCGAAATCGATCAGCATCGCCTCGGCCACGTCGAAGCGCACGCGTCCGTCGCCGTAGTGGTTGCGCAGGGTCAGGTTGACGTGGCCGTTGGCGACGAGCAGATCGCCGCTGCGCCCCCAGCCGGCATCGCTGTAGACGCTGTGGAACTGCACCGGCAGGCCGAGGTGGCGCGCCAGTGCGGCGCTCATGATCACCAGCGAGAGGCAGTTGCCGCTGCGCGCCTCGAAGGCCTCGGCGGCTGTGCGCGTGCGCTGTGCGTCGTAGTCGAGCTTGAGCCGCCCCGGCGCATACAGTGCGTCGATCAGCGCGGCGCGCGGCCCCTTGCGCCGGGACTCGCGCGCGAGATCCTCGTCGACGAAGCGTCGCATCTCGTCGGACATCGAGAAGACCTCGGCCGCCATGGGTGGCGCCGCGGAACGATGGAACAACGCGTCGTCGAACAGGCCGCCGGCCGGCACTGCCGGCACGCCGGCACAGGCCGAGAGGCACAGCGCCAGCCACAAGACCCAGAAGCGCTTCATGGGCGTCTCCCGCGCGCACCGCGGCGCGCCGCGCGACTACCTTACTCTGCTCAGCCGCGCGATGCAGCCGGGGATTGCCGACCGGCATCTCGCCGGTCCAGCTTCGCTCCATCTCGTCGAACAGCGAGTGCGAGGCTTCGGTCACTTCCAGGCTGCCAGGGCGGGTCTCGGTCTCTTCGTCGATCTCGACCGCAACCGCACGTGTCTGCACGGCCTCGAGCAGGCGCGCACGCAGGTAGACGAGCCTTCGCTGGGCGCGTCCTGCACCAGCAGGTCGAGCTGCTCGACGGCCCGGCGCATCACCGGCACCGGGATCTCGCGCTTGATCGCGCGCGAGCCGAAGCGGCCGATGGTCTGCTCGACGAAGGTCAGGTGGCGCATCAGCTGGCGTGTTTCCGGATGCTGGCGCAGCAGGCGGTGCAAGTCGGCATGGCCGCGCCGCAGCGCTTCGCCGGCGGAGGTGCCGCTGGTGCTCGCGCCCTGGCGCTCGTCCGCATCACCCAGCACCACATGCACGTTGGCGCCGCGGACTTCGAGCTTCAGCGGGCGCTTGAGCAGTTCACGCACACGGCTCAAGGGCGATGAGGATTCGGGCTTGCGAGACGGCATGGGCAGGAGCACGATGGGATATCTGCGAGCGTGCCACGGAACACTCCCCGAAGCTTCGGGCCGAGGCAGCCGCTTCCACGAAATACTGCCGAATGCGAGGCCTGCGATGAAGCTCCTGCCCTTGTCTCTGGCCCTGACCCTGGCCGCCGCGTCGTTGTCGCTGCCGGTTCGTGCCGGTTCGGTCGAGGTCCGTTATGACAGCCGCGAGCCACACAGCGACGCCGGCAGCACGCCGGCCGAGCGAGAGAAGAATCTGGCTGCGGTCGCGGCGGCTGCGCGAGCTCGGCCAGCGAGCCTGCCGGCGGCACAGACGCTCGAGGTCGAGCTGCTCGATCTCGACCTGACCGGCACGGTGCGCCTGTCGCGCCACCCGCTGGGCGAGCTGCGCGTGGTCACCGGCCGCGCCGACGGCCCGCGCATCCGGCTGCGCTACACGCTGCGCGAAGGCGGCAGCACCCTCGCCAGCGGCGAGGAAGCGCTCTACGACGCTGCCCTGCCGCGGCCGGCGGCGCGCGCGACAGCACCGGCGGTGACCCGCTGCGTCACGAAAGAACGCTGCTCGATCATTGGTTCGTTCAGCGATTCACCGCGCCGCAGTAAGCGTTCGCAATCGTTCCGGGAGGCGTGAAATCCTTCCGCTTCTCGGCCGACCGCGCCACCGTGGCCGGCAGTAGCCTGTGCACATTTCCGCTTCGCGCTTTGCTGCCGCCGTGGCCATGTTCGACATCAATTTCATCGCCGCGCTGACCGTCTCCGGCTTGCTGCTCGCCTGGTTGTGGGCGCGCCGACGGGGCAGCCGGCCGCCAGCCCGCAAGGCCGGCAAGCAGTCCGAGTCGCTCGACACGGTGCAATCGTGGACGCCGCAGGCCGTGCGCGTGCTGACCTTGCCCGAGCGGCAGGCCTACGACCTGATGCGCAAGGCCATGCCCAGCCAGCTGGTGCTGGCGCAGGTGCCGCTCGCGCGTTTCATCAGCGTGCCGACGCGCCACTCCTACAGTGATTGGCTCACGCGCGTCGGCCGGCTGACCGTCGACCTCGTCGTGTGCGACAAGAGCTCGCGCGTGGTGGCGGTGGTCGACATCCGCACCGATGGCCAGTCGGAGCGCAGCGTGCGCCGCCACGAACGCATGGCGCAGGTGCTGCACGCGGCAGGGATCAAGGTGCATCAGTGGCGCGCGGAAGCGCTGCCGAGCCCGGCCGAAGTGCGCGCCCTCTTCCGCGAGCAGGGCGTGGAGGTCGAGGAAGAGGTCATCGGCCCGGGCGGCCGCCGCATGCTGCCGGTACCAGAGATGGTCGAGGTGCTGGCCGAGGGCGACGAGCTCGCGCTGGCCACGCCGCAGTTCGAGCCGGTCTCCTCCGACTACTTCGACGACCTCGACGCCATGCCGCCGGCCGCAGCGCCGGCGCACCGTTGAGTCGGCAACACGCCGCTACAGGCGGCTACAGCGGGCAACACGACGCAAGCACGGCGCTGGCTAGCATCGCTGCATGAACAAGCAAGGCACCATCGTCCGCTGGGACGCCGAGCGCGGCTTCGGTTTCGTGCGCAGCGCCGGCGACAGCGCCGACGTGTTCTTCCACATCCGCGACTACCGCGGCGGCAGTGCGGCACCGGCCGAAGGCCCGGTCGTCCGCTTCGAGGAGATTCACGTCGGCGGCAAGGGGCCGCGGGCGATGGCGGTCAGCCCGCTCGATTACGTCGATCCCCGGCGCCCCGCCTCGCACGAGACGCCGCGCCGGCGCGACGGCACCCGCCGGCCGCCGCCGCCGCCGCACGTGGCCGTGGAGATGCGCGCGATGGCGCTGCTGGTACCGGCCTATGCGGCCCTGCTGGTCTGGTCGGCGTGGACGCAGCGGCTGCTCGTGCCGGTGGTTCTGGCCGTGCCGCTGCTCAGCGTGCTGGCTTTCTACCTCTACTGGCGCGACAAGTTTGCCGCCCAGCACAACGCCTGGCGCACGCCAGAGAACGTGCTGCATGCCGCCAGCGAGGCCGGCGGCTGGCCGGGCGCGTGGCTGGCACAGCGGCTGCTGCGCCACAAGTCGTCCAAGGAATCCTTCCGCCGGGTCTACTGGGGCACGGTGGTGCTGCACTGGGCGCTGCTGGCCCTCTGGTTTCTACAGCACGCCGGCCCGCTGAGCCGGCGGTTCCAGCTTCAGGCCAGCACGTCGAGCAGCGAGCCGGTCATGCTGCGCTCGGTACGCAGCGTCTGGACATTGGCGCGGTAGACCACGCCGGCGGCCATCTGGTTGACGATGTCCTCGGCCAGCGCCTCGCCCGGCACGGGCGAGGTTTCGATGCTGGCGCGCACCCCGCCGGCCGGCTCGGCGCTCTGCTGCACCAGCTGGCGCCGGAAACCGGGCGTCTGCGTATTGGCGATGTTGTGCGCCGAGCCCTGCAGCTGCAGCGAAGCGGCATTCAGGCCGGACAGGGCCGTCGACGAAATCGGGCTCATGGTGGGCGCACCTCCGACTCTGTTGTCGGCACCACGGCGCCGGACTTGAGGCGCTATTCCTTGTCCAGGCCGAGCAGCGCGTCGCGCAGCTGCGAATCGGCCGGCGATTCGCCGACCCAGATCTTCATGACCATGCGGAAGAACTCGTCGTCGCCGACCGGGTCGCCCTGCGGCTTGCCGAGGATGTAGAAGATCGTGCCCTTGCCCGGCACGTATTCCATCGCGAACGATTCGCCGGGCAGCATCTTCGAGCGGCCCGAGAACACCTCGATCAGCCGCGCGCTGGACAGCGCGTGCCGCTGCACCTGCTCCTTCGGCGAGTTGTCGCTCATGCCCTTGAGGAACAGGCGGCCGAGATCGGTACCCGGCAGCTCGCGCAGTGCCGTGAACTGCAGCCGCTTCGGGCCCGGCAAGGCGAGCAGTTCCGCCGGGCTGCCGACCTTCTTCGTCGTGTACAGCGCCATGTCGTACACCTTGAAGATCGCCTTGTAGCGCGTGCCGGCGCCGTTGAGCTGCAGCTTCGTGCCCTGCACGTCCATCGCCGGATCGAACTTCGTGGCGGTGGGCGCGGCCACCGCGGCGCTCGCGAGCACACAACCGAGCACGAGCGTCAGCGCGGCCAGGCGCGACGACAGGGGAACGCGATGCGACATGGGAAGCCTCCGTGTGATCTGCTTGTCGTTGCGCTCATTATTGATTCGGCATGACGAACCTGGCGGGCTTTCGCGCACCGCCGTGGCGCAGTTCACGCCGGACGGCCGCGAAGACGCTGAAACAGCGACACCCCGGCCAGCACCGGGCCGCCGGCCACGATGCCGAACAGGCCGTCGGCCAGCGTCGGCAGCAAAGCCGCAGACACCGGGCTCATGCCATCGACCCATCCCTGCACCGCGTGGTGCAACGGCGAGATGCCGTGAACCAGGATGCCGCCGCCGACGAGGAACATCGCCGCCGTGCCGGCGATCGACAGCAGCTTCATCAGCCACGGCGCCGCGGCGAGGATGCCGCGGCCCAGCGCCTGCGCGGCGCCGCTGTCCCGCCGCGTGAGCCACAGGCCCGCATCGTCGAGCTTGACGATGCCGGCCACCACGCCGTAGACGCCCACCGTCATGATCAATGCGATGCCGGCCACCACCGAGGCCTGCGTCGCGAAGGGCGCGCTGGCCACGGTGCCGAGCGTGATCGCGATGATCTCGGCCGACAGGATGAAGTCGGTACGCACCGCGCCCTTGATCTTGTCTTTCTCGAGCGCGACCAGATCGACCGCCGGATCGGCGAGCGCCTTGGTGAGCTCCTGCCTGTGCGCCTCGTCGTCCTCGGCACGGTGCAGGAACTTGTGCGCCAGCTTCTCGAAGCCCTCGAAGCACAGGAACGCGCCGCCGACCATCAGCAGCGGCGTGATCAGCGCCGGCAGGAAGGCACTGATCGCCAGCGCGGCCGGCACGAGGATCGCCTTGTTCACCAGCGAGCCCTTGGCCACCGCCCACACCACCGGCAGTTCGCGGTCGGCGCGCACGCCGGTGACCTGCTGCGCATTGAGCGCGAGGTCGTCGCCGAGCACGCCGGCGGTCTTCTTGGCGGCCACCTTGGACAGCACGGCGACGTCGTCGAGCACGGTCGCGATGTCGTCGAGAAGGGCGAGAAGACTGCTGGCCATGGTGTGGTGGAAGTCGGGGTTCGGATAGGGATGGGCAACGCGCTCGCCCGGCTGCATCGTAGCCGCAGTCCATTGCGCCCCCGGCGGATCGGCACAACAATCGCCCCGCCCTGCCCCACGCCCCGTGAAGCTCTTCATCTCCTATCCCTCCGACCTCAAGGACATCGCCGAGCAACTTCGCCCGGCGCTCGAGTCCGAGGGCCACGCGGTGTTCACCGACCGGTCGGAGCTGAAGGAAGGCGAGCCCTACCACGAGGCGCTGCGCGAGGCGATCGAGGACTGCGATGCGCTGGTATTCCTGATCACGCCACGCTCGATCCGCGCCGGCAGCTATGCGCTGACCGAACTCGACATCGCGCAGCGGCGCTGGCGCAGCCCCGGTGGCCGCGTGCTGCCGGTGATCGCGCAGCCCACGCCGATCGAGGACATCCCGCCCTACCTGCGCTCGGTGACGCTGCTGCAGCCCAAGGGCGACCGGGTGGCCGAGACGGTGGCCGCAGTCGACCGGCTGCGCGGCGCACTGCCGCTCAAGGCGGCTGGCCGCCGCGGCCGTGCTGGTGCTGGCAGCCTCCGGTGCCTGGCTCGCCTACGACCACGCCGAGCAGAAGCGCGCGCAGGAGAAGGCGCGCGCCGAACTGCAGGCCGCCGAACTGGCCGCCGCCAGCCAGTTGTGCGAGGCCGGCAGCCATGCGGTGGCGTGGCAGCAGTTCGACTCGCTGGTGGGCAGCCGACCCGGCGAAGAGGCCGTGCGCACCGCCCGCGAAGACTGCGGCATGCGCTGGCTGCGCGAGGCGCGGGTGGCCGGCGAGAAGGAGACCTTCGCCGCGCTGGTGGCGCCGATCCAGCCGGTGCTGGCCCAGGGCATGGCCGCAGCGCGCGGCCAGCGGCGTGCCGATCTAGCCGCGCATCTCGGCTGGGCCGATTTCCTGCGCAGCCGCGACGGCGGGGCGGCGGCGACCCGCCGGCCCTGTACAAGGCTGCGCTGGCCGACGACGCCGGCAACGTCTACGCGCACTCGATGTGGGCGCACTGGATCGTCTGGCACGGCGGCCGGCTCGACGAGGCCGTGCGCCAGCACTTCGAAGCGGCCGAGAAGAGCAACCGCGACCGGCCCTGGCTGCGTCGCATGCAGTTCGCCGTGGCGATGCTGCGTGGGGAGCTCAATGGCTATGCCCTCGAGGTGCTCAACCAGATGCGCGCCGCTGGCGAGCAGCCCGACACCACCCAGCGCGACCAGTGTCTGGCGCCGGCTGATCGACGGGGCTGCCGGCCCCCGAGCCGGAGCGCGAGGTGCTGCTCGGCTTCGTCGCGCCGGCCGATGCGCTGGCCACCTCGAGTGGCTGTATCCGTCCGAGCAGGTGGTGGCCGACCGCCAGCTGCTGCACCGCTACGCGCTGGCGCTGCTGCGCGCCCGAACCGGGCGGCAGGACGAGGCGCTGCAGGCGCTGGACGCCCTGCACCGCGAGTTCAAGGCGTCGGGCCAGGACTCCCGCGTGTCGCGCGCCAACCGCGCAGCTGCTCGAGCAACTGCGCAAGGTGCCGGGCCGCTAGGCCTCAGTGGCTGGGCAGCACCGCCGGCGTGGCGAATTCGCGGCCGACGACGGCGCGCGCATACAGGTAGTTGCCGCGGGCGCGATCGCTCAGCGCATCCATGTCGACGTGGCCCTGCGCATCGCAGGGGAAGGCCAGCGCGCGGCCTTCGTGGAAGAGCGACTGGAAGCGCAGCACGTAGGCGGCGATCGAGGGGCCGGAGCCAGGGTTCATGTTGCGTTCTCCTGCAACAGCGTGGTTCGCACCTCGAACAGTAGGCGCCGGACCGCGCTGCCACCAACGGCGCGCGCCGCAACGCTTTGTCGGCGCACGTCGGTGGTGTGTGTCGGAAACGCGCTGACAAGGCCGCGCGCCGACATGCGCGCGTCAGGGTCTTCAGGCCGGCACCGGCTCGCTGCGCCGCGGCTCGCCTTCGTCGCCGTCTTCGTCGTCCAGGTCCTCGCCGAGGAAGCCGCCGCTCTGGTGCGCCCACAGCCGCGCATAGATAGATGCCGCCGCGCGCGAGCAGGCTGCGGTGGTCGCCCTCCTCGACGATGCGGCCCTTGTCGAGCACGATCAGCCGGTCCATCGCTGCGATGGTGGAGAGACGGTGGGCGATCGCCACCACCGTCTTGCCTTCCATGAGGCGGTACAGACTCTGCTGGATCGCCACCTCCACCTCGCTGTCGAGCGCGCTGGTGGCCTCGTCGAGCAGCAGGATCGGCGCATCCTTGAGCATCACCCGCGCGATCGCGATGCGCTGGCGCTGGCCGCCGGAGAGCTTCACGCCACGCTCGCCGACGTGCGCGTCGTAACCCTGGCGGCCCTTCGGGTCGGTCAGCCCCTGGATGAACTCGTGCGCCTCGGCGCGCTTCGCGGCGGCGATCATCTGCGCGTCATCCGCATCGGGGCGGCCGTAGAGGATGTTGTCGCGCACCGAGCGGTGCAGCAGCGAGGTGTCCTGCGTGACCATGCCCACCTGCGCGCGCAGCGAATCCTGCGTGACCGTGGCGATGTCCTGCCCGTCGATCAGGATGCGGCCCGCTTCCAGGTCGTAGAAGCGCAGCAGCAGGTTGACGATGGTCGACTTGCCCGCCCCGAGCGGCCGACCAGCCGATCTTCTCGCCCGGCTTGATGGTCAACGAGAGTTTTTCGATCACGCGCGGCGCGCCGGCGCTCGCGTCGGCCGCGCGGCCGTAGTGGAAGTCGACATTCTCGAAGCGCACCCGCCGCGCGGCACCTGCAGCGGCGTGGCCTCCGGCCGGTCGACCACGCGGTGCGGCTTCGACAGCGTATTGATGCCGTCCTGCACTGTGCCGACATGTTCGAACAGCGAGGCCAGCTCCCACATGATCCAGTGCGAGATGCCGTTCAGCCGCAGCGCCATCGCGGTCGCCGCGGCGAGCGCACCGACGCCGACCTCGCCCTTCGTCCACAGCCACAGCGCCACGCCGGTGGTGCTGGCGATCAGCAGCATCGACAGCACATGGTTGACGATCTCGAAGCCGCTGACCATGCGCATCTGCCGGTGCACGGTGACGAGGAATTCCTCCATCGCCGAGCGTGCATAACCCGCCTCGCGCCGCGCATGCGAGAACAGCTTGACGGTGGCGATGTTGGTGTAGGCGTCGGTGATGCGGCCGGTCATCAACGAGCGCGCATCGGCCTGCTCCTGGCCCACCTTGGCCAGCCGCGGCACGAAGTAGGCGCTGGCCGCGCCGTACAGCACCATCCAGGTCAGCAGCGGCAGCAGCAGCCAGAGGTCGAAGCCGCCGACCATCACCGCGATGGTGACGAAATAGATCACCACGAAGACCAGGATGTCGGTGACCAGCAGCACCACGTCGCGCGCGGCCAGCGCCGTCTGCATCACCCCAGGCCACGCGGCCGGCGAACTCGTCCTGGTAGAAGGCCATGCTCTGGCCGAGCATGCGGCGGTGGAAGTTCCAGCGCAGCCGCATCGGGAAGTTGCCGGCCAGCGACTGGTGCTTGATCATCGTCTGCAGCGCGACGAGCGCGATGCTCGCGGCCAGCACGCCGGCCAGCAGCGCGAGGTCGCCGCCGTGGCGGCTGAGCAGCGTGTCCGGCGTGGCCCCGGCGAGCCAGTCCACCACCCGGCCGAGGAAGCCGAACAGGATCGCCTCGAAGACACCGATCAGCGCCGTGGCCAGCGTCATCACCGCGATGTGCGGCCGCATGCCCTCGGTGCAGTGCCAGATGAAGGGGATCAGTTGGTCCGGCGGCTGGCCGGGCTCCGCATCGGGATGCGGCTGGACGAGTTGCTCGAAGAAGCGGAACACGCGGGCTCTCCGGGGTGGGGATCTGCCGTGGAAGGGGCCGCGGTGGCGGCGCAGGGGTGCGAAGGTTAGCGCATCGTCAACAATCCGTTCATGCACGACCATCCCTCGTCCGCACACCGCCGCGACGTTCCCCTCTGCCGCAGGCCTACCGCCTGCTCAACCACGGCCCGACGGTGCTGGTCAGCGCCGCGCACGAAGGGCGGCGCAACGTGATGGCGGCCGCCTGGGCGATGCCGCTGGATTTCGACCCGCCCAAGGTCACGGTGGTGATCGACAAGAGCACCTTCACGCGCACGCTGATCGAGGCCAGCGGGCACTTTGCGCTGAGCGTGCCCTGCCGCGCGCTGGTCGATGCCACCTTCGCCGCCGGCAGCCTCTCGGGCGCGCAGCACGCCGACAAGTTTGCCGACTGCGGCCTGGTGCCCTTCGCCGCGCAGCGCATCGCGGCGCCGCTGGTCGAGGGCTGCGTCGCCCGGCTGGAATGCCGGGTGATCGCCGAGCCGCACGAGCGTTACCATCAGCAGGCCTACGACCTGTTCGTGGCCGAGGTGCTGGCGGCGCAGGCCGACGAGCGGGCATTCGCGAACGGCCGCTGGAAGGCCGACGCACCGGCTGAACTGCGCACGATCCACCACCAGCCGGCGGCGCCTTCTTCGTCGCCGGCGAGACGGTGCAGGCGGTCAAGCCGGCGGCGTGAGCCGCGTCGCGATGTAGCGCGCCAGCGCCTCGCCGGTGGCACGGTAGACCGGCTCGCCGGGGTGGAAGCCGTCGCTGGCCATGTGCTCGACGCCGAGGTCCAGCGCGATCGGCACGTGCGAGACATCGTCGCGTGTGGCCGCCCAGCGCGCCATCGCCTCGTCGTGCGCACGCGCCTCGGCACCCATCACGTGGCGCAGCGGCTGCGGCAGCCGCGGAAAGCGGTGCACTGGCGGCAGCGGTGCGAAGACCACGTGGCGCACGCCGGCCGCATGGCGCAGCCAGTCGGCCAGCGCAGCGCGCTGCTGCACGGCGCGCGAGGGCCGCACCTGGTCGATCACGTCGTTGACGCCGAGCACCGCCACGGCGATCTCCGCGGGCATCGGCCGCAACTCACGCGCAAGCGCGAGTGCCTGCGCAGTGGTGATGCCGCTCTTCGCGATCAGCTGCCACTGCACGCGGCGCTGCGCTTCGCGCGCCAGCGTGCGGGTGAGATGGCCGGCCAGCGCTTCGTCCTGCGTGGCCACGCCGACGCCGGCTGCCGACGAATCGCCGACGATCAGGAGCGAGAGCCGGTCGCCCTCGCCCACGCGGCCTTCGCGCGGGCCCTCGGCTTCGGGCAGGCGCGGCGCACCGCGCCGGGTCGCCACCGCCTGCGCCACCAGCAGTGGCGCGAGGGCCAGCTTCAGCGCGAGCGGCATGGCCGGCTTGCTGTCAGGAGAACTTCGAGAAATCCGGCTGGCGCTTCTGGAAGAAGGCCTGAAGGCTTCCATCGCCTCGGGGCTGCGCAGCCGCGCGCCGAACAGTTCGCCTTCGACGGCGATCGTCTTCAGCACGTCTTCCGTGGTCGAGCGGCGCAGCAGCTTTGGTCTCGCGCACCGCGCCCGGCGGCAGCGCGTTGAAGCGCTCGGCCATGCGGCGGGCATGCTTGATCACCTCGCCGGCGGGCAGCACGGCATTGGCGATGCGCGCTTCGACCGCCTCTTCCGGCGTGAACGGGTCGCCCAGCATCAGCTTCTCGGCCGCCTTCACGTGGCCCAGCAGTCGCGGCACGACGAGGCTGGAGGCGAACTCCGGCACCGTGCCCAGGCTCACGAACGGCATCGCCAGCCGCGCCTCGTCGGACACGTAGACCAGGTCGCAGTGCAGCAGCATCGTCGTGCCGATGCCGATGGCGGCGCCGGTGACGGCAGCCACCACCGGCTTGTCGATGCCGACCAGCGCTTTCATGAACTGGAACACCGGTGCCGTTTCCGAGTTGCTGCCCGAGCCGGGCGGCCGGCTCATGAAATCCTCGATGTCGTTGCCGCTGGTGAAGATGCCCGGCTGGCCGGTGATCAGCACGGCGCGCACCGCCGGATCGGCCTGCGCGGCATTCAACGCATCGGCCATCGCCTGGTACATCGCCACCGTCAGCGCATTCTTCTTCTCGGGCCGCGCGATTCGATGGTGGCCACGCCGTTGAGCGTGGCGGTCTTGATGCTCATGGTGTCTCCTTCGGTGGGCGCGTTCAGACGCGCTCGATGATGCCGGCCGCGCCCTGGCCCATGCCAACGCACATCGTGACCATGCCGTACTTCAGGTTGTGGCGGCGCAGCGCATGCACGACGGTGGCCGCGCGGATCGCGCCGGTGGCGCCCAGCGGGTGGCCGAGCGCGATCGCGCCGCCCATCGGGTTGACCTTGGCCGGGTCGAGACCGACGGTGTTGATCACCGCCAGCGCTTGCGCCGCGAAGGCCTCGTTCAGTTCGATCCAGCCGAGGTCGTCGAGCTTCAGGCCGGCGCCGCGCAGCGCTGCCGGGATCGCCTCGATGGGACCGATGCCCATGATCTCCGGCGGCACGCCGCGCGCCGCGAAGCTGACGAAGCGCGCCAGCGGCTTCAGGTCGAACTGCTTGACGGCCTTCTCGGAGGCGAGGATCAGCGCGCCGGCGCCATCGCTGGTCTGCGAGCTGTTGCCGGCGGTGACGCTGCCCTTGGCGGCGAACACCGGCTTGAGCTTGGCCAGCCTTCGAGCGAGGTGTCGGGGCGCGCGCCTTCGTCGAGGTTGACGGTGCGGGTCTTCACGTTCACTTCGCCGGTGGCGAGGTTGGGGAAGCGCTCGACGATCTCGATCGGCGTCATCTCGTCGCTGAACTCGCCGGCGGCCATCGCCTTCAGCGCCTTCTGGTGGGAGGCCAGCGCGAAGGCGTCCTGCGCCTCGCGCGTCACCTTCACTGCGTGGCCACCTTCTCGGCGGTCAGGCCCATGCCGTAGGCAATGCCGACGTTCTCGTCTTTCGCGAAGATCTCGGGATTGAACGAGGGCTTGTTGCCGCCCATCGGCACCATGCTCATCGATTCGGCGCCGCCGGCGATCATCACGTCGGCCTCGCCGACGCGGATGCGGTCCGCCGCCATCTGCAGCGCGGTCAGGCCCGAGGCGCAGAAGCGGTTGACGGTCACGCCGCCGACGGTATTCGGCAGGCCCGCGAGCACCATCGCCACGCGCGCCATGTTGATGCCCTGCTCGGCCTCGGGGAACGAGCAGCCGATCACCGCGTCCTCGATGGCCTTCGGGTCCAGCGTCGGCACCTGGGCCAGCGCGCTGCGCACGGCGGCGACCAGCAGGTCGTCCGGCCGCGTGTTCTTGAAATAGCCCCGGCCCGACTTGCCGATCGGCGTGCGGGTGGCGGCAACGATGTAGGCGTCTTGCACTTGCTTGGTCATGAGAATCTCCTTGTCGTTGCCGTGATCAGTTGCGCACCGGCTTGCCGGTCTGCAGCATGCCCATGATTCGCTCTTTGCGACTTCGGGTTCTCGAGCAGCGCGCAGAAGTGCTTGCGCTCGAGCGCCATCAGGTACTCCTCGGTCACCAGCGAACCGGCTTCCACCTCGCCGCCGCAGACCACGTCGGCGATCAGCGCGCTGATGTGGAAGTCGTGCGCGCTGATGAAGCCGCCGTCGCGCATGTTGGCGAGCTGGCCCTTGATGGTGGCGATGCCGCTGCGGCCGGCCACCGGGATCAGCGACTTGGCCGGCGCGCGGTAGCCGCTGTCGAACATCGCCTTGGCCTGCTGGATCGCCACGTACAGCAGCTCGTCCTTGTTCGGCACGATCACGTCGCTCCACAGCAGGTAGCCGAGCTTGCGCGACTCGATCGCGCTGGTGCCCACCTTGGCCATCGCGGCGCTGGTGAAGCCGTCGGTCACGAACTTGAAGATGTCGGCGTTGGCATTGCCCGCGGCGGCCATCTCGGCGGCGCGGCGTGCGATGTAGGTCAGGCCGCCGGCACCGGGCACCGTGCCCACGCCGACCTCGACCAGGCCCATGTACGACTCCATCGCGGCCACGCGCTTGCTGGAGTAGACCGCGAGTTCACAGCCACCGCCCAGCGCGATGCCACGGATCGCGCTGACCACCGGCACCGCGGCATAGCGCATGCGCAGCATGAAGTCCTGGAACTTCTTCAGCTCCGGCGCGATGCCCTTGGCGCCGCTCTTCATGAAGACGGGCATCAGCGCCTCGAGGTTGGCGCCGGCCGAGAACACGTCGTCCGGGGACCAGATCACCAGCCCTTGTAGCCGGCCTCGGCCTTCTCCAGCGCGGTCTGCAGGCCCTCGGCCACGGTCGGGCTGATCAGGTGCAGCTTGGCGGTGATGCTGGCGATGAGCACCTCGCCGTCCAGCGTCCAGACACGCACCTCCTCGTTCTTGAACACCCGGTGCCGGCCGCGAGCGGCTCCACCGCGCCGGAACCGGCGACGTTCTCGGGGAAATGCTGGCGCTGGTAGACGGCCGTGCTCGGGCGCGGGATGTACTTGCCCTGGCTGGGGCTCCACGAGCCTTCGGCGGTGTGCACGCCATCGCGGCCGTCGAACACCCAGGCCGGCAGCGGCGCGCTGGAGAGCGCCTTGCCCGCATCGATGTCGGCCTTCACCCACTCGGCCACCTGCTTCCAGCCGGCCTGCTGCCACAGCTCGAACGGGCCCTGCTTGACGCCGAAGCCCCAGCGCATCGCGAAGTCGACGTCGCGCGCGCACTCGGCGATGTCGGCCGTGCACGGCGGCATAGTGGAAGCCGTCGCGCAGGATGGCCCACAGGAACTGCGCCTGCGGGTTGGTCGATTCGCGCAGCAGCTTCAGCCGCTCGGCCGGCGCCTTCTTCAGCATGCGCTCGACGATGGGCTCGGCCTTGCCGCCGGCCGGCACGTACTCGCCCTTGGCCGGGTCGAGGCGAAGAATGTCCTTGCCGACCTTCTTGTAGAAGCCCGCGCCGCTCTTCTGGCCCAGCGCGCCCTGCTCGATCAGCTTCGCGAGCACCGGCGGCGTGCCGTAGCTGGGGAAGAACGGGTCGTCCTTCAGGTTGTCCTGCAGCGTCTTGATGACGTGCGCCATCGTGTCCAGGCCCACCACGTCGGCGGTGCGGAAGGTGCCGCTGGAGGCGCGGCCGAGCTTCTTGCCGGTGAGGTCGTCGACCACGTCGTAGGCCGTGCCGAAGGTCTCGGCTTCCTTGATCGTGGCCAGCATGCCGGCGATGCCGACGCGGTTGGCGATGAAGTTGGGCGTGTCCTTGGCGCGCACCACGCCCTTGCCGACGGTGCTGGTGACGAAGCTCTCGAGCTGGTCGAGGATCTCCGGCTTCGTGGTCGGGGTGGGGATCAGCTCCACCGGTACATGTAGCGCGGCGGGTTGAAGAAGTGGATGCCGCAGAAGCGCGGCTTGATCTCTTCCGGCAGCGCTTCGCTGAGCTTGGTGATCGACAGGCCCGAGGTGTTGGAAGCAACGATCGCGTGCGGCGCCACCGCCGGGGCGATGCGCTTGTACAGGTCGAGCTTCCAGTCCATGCGCTCGGCGATGGCCTCGATGATCAGGTCGCAGTCCTTGAGCTTGTCGAGGTGCTCCTCGTAGTTCGCCTGCTCGATCAGCGCGGCGTCTTCGGGAATGCCCAGCGGCGACGGCTTGAGCTTCTTCAGGCCCTCGACGGCCTTGGTGACGATGCCGTTCTTCGGCCCTTCCTTCGCGGGCAGGTCGAACAGCACCACCGGCACCTTGACGTTGACCAGATGGGCGGCGATCTGCGCACCCATCACCCCGGCGCCGAGCACGGCCACCTTGCGAACGTTGAATCGATTCATGTTGCTCACTCCACTCGGATCCAGGTCTGGTTGCGGAAGAACGGGCCGAAGTAGCCGCGCACCTCCATCTGCTTGCCACCGTCCAGCGGTTTCAGCCGCAGGCGGTAGGTCTTGCCGTTGTTCGGGTCGGTGATGTCGCCGCCGGTCCACAGTGCCTTGTCCTCGGCATCGTGCCCGGCGTTGCGGATGATCATCAGCCCGACGATGGGCTTGCCCTTGCGCTCGTCGGTGCACTTGTCGCACACCTCGTCGGGCTTGGCGGTCGGGTCGAGCACCTTCTCGATCCGGCCTGTCAGCACGCCGCCGCTGTCGACGATGCGCACCAGCGACTTCTCCTTCTTTGTCTCGTCGTCGATGGTCTTCCACAGGCCCACCGGCACGGCCTGCGCCATCGCGGCGGCATGGACGAAGAAGGCGGCCAGTGTCAGTGCGATCTTGTTCCTCATCGTTGTCTCCTTCGATGAGATCGGCTCAGAACAGCGCCTCTTCCATCTCCATCAGCGGCGCCAGGCCAGCACGGCAGCTGCGGATCAGGCCTGCCGTCTCCGGCAGCAGCTTGGCGTAGTAGAAGCGCGCCGTGGCCAGCTTGGCGGTGTAGAACGGGTCGCCGCTGTCCTTCTTGGCCAGCGCCACCTTGGCCATGCGCGCCCAGAAGTAGGCGAACACCAGGTGGCCGCAGACGCGCAGGTAGTCCACTGCCGCGGCGCCGACTTCGTCGGCATTGCCCATCGCCTTCATGCCCAGCTCGGTGGTCAGCTTGGTGACCTTGTCGCCCAGCTCGGCCAGCGGATTGACGAACTCCTGCATCGCCTCGTTGGTGCCTTCGTCCTCGACGAACTCCTGCACCAGCTTGCCGAACTTCTTCAGCTTCTTGCCGTTGTCGCCCAGCACCTTGCGGCCCAGCAGGTCGAGCGACTGGATGGTGTTGGTGCCCTCGTAGATCATGTTGATGCGCGAGTCGCGCACGAACTGCTCCATGCCCCACTCGCGGATGTAGCCGTGGCCGCCAAACACCTGCAGGCAGTGCGAGGTGGCGATCCAGGCGTTGTCCGTCAGGAAGGCCTTGACGATGGGCGTGACCAGCGCCACCAGATCGGCGCATTCCTTGCGCTCGTCCTCGTCGTCGCTGGCGAGCTCCTTGTCGAGCTGCAGCGTGGTCCACATCGCGAAGGCTCGCGCGCCCTCGGCGTAGGCGCGGGCGGTCAGCAGCATCTTGCGCACGTCGGGGTGCACGATGATGGTGTCGGCCGGCTTGTCGGGGTTTTTCGGGCCCGACAGCGCGCGCATCTGGATGCGCTCCTTCGCGTAGGCCACGGCGTTCTGGTAGGCCACCTCGGTCAGGCCGAGCGACTGCATGCCCACGCCCAGGCGCGCGGCATTCATCATCACGAACATCGCGGCGAGACCCTTGTTCGGCTCGCCGACCATCGTGCCGACGGCCCCTTCCATCACGATCTGCGCGGTGGCGTTGCCGTGGATGCCCATCTTGTGCTCGAGCGCCGCGCAGTAGATGCCGTTGCGCGCACCGAGCGAGCCATCCGCGTTGGGGATGAACTTCGGCACCACGAACAGCGAGATGCCCTTGGAACCGGCCGGCGCATCGGGCAGGCGGGCCAGGACCAGGTGGACGATGTTCTCGGCCAGGTCGTGCTCGCCGGCGGAGATGAAGATCTTCTGACCGGTGATGCGGTAGGTGCCGTCGGCCTGCGGCTCGGCCTTGCTGCGCAGCAGGCCGAGGTCGGTGCCGCAGTGCGGCTCGGTCAGGCACATCGTGCCGGTCCACTGGCCGCTGGTCAGCTTGGGCAGGTACAGCGCCTTCTGCGCCTCGGAACCATGCGCATGCAGCGCCTCGTAGGCGCCGTGCGACAGGCCGGGGTACATGGTCCAGGCTTTGGTTGGCGGAATTGAGCATCTCGTAGAAGCTCTGGTTCACGATGTGCGGCAGGCCCTGGCCGCCGTAGGCCGGATCACAGCTCAGCGCCGGCCAGCCGCCTTCGACGTACTGGGCGTAGGCCTCCTTGAACCCCTTGGGCGCCTTGACCTCATGGGTGGCCTTGTCGAGCGTGCAGCCTTCGGCGTCGCCGCTGGCGTTCAGCGGGGCGAGCACCTGGGCGGCAAACTTGCCGCCCTCCTCGAGCACGGCATTGATGGTGTCGGCATCGATGTCGGCGTGCGCCGGAAGCATCTTCAACTCGTCGACGACGTTGAGCACTTCGTGCATCACGAATTGCATGTCGCGCAGGGGCGGGTTGTAGGTGGGCATCGTCAATGGCTCCGGGGTCAGGGATTCAGGAACGGGCTGCGCGTGCGGGCGCAGTCCGCTTGCGGGTGGGTGCCGTGCTTTCTTGGAGCGCGCCCGGGGCGGCGTAGTTCTCCAGCACGCGGCGGAAGGCCACCGTGGCGCGGTCGACCGCGCCGGGGTGGCGAAGGAAGCGGGCATCGTGGTGCAGCGCGAGGATGAGGCCGTGCACCTCGAACAGCATCTGGGCGGGGTCGGTATCGGGTCTGAGGTGCCCTTCCTCGATGCCGATGCGGATGGCGCGTTCGAGGGCGTCCTGCCGTGTCTGCACCATGTCGACCAGCGCATCGCGCACCGGGCCGGGCCGGTCGTCGAACTCGACCGCGCCGCTGATGTAGATGCAGCCCGAGTCGATCTCGACCGCCACGCGGCGCACCCAGTTGTCGAACAGCGCGCGCAGGCGCGGCAGGCCGCGCGGCTCGCGCAGCGCCGGGTAGAAGACCTCTTCCTCGAACTTGTGGTGGTACTCGCGCACCACGGCGATCTGCAGTTCGTCGCGCGAGCCGAAGTGGGCGAAGACGCCGGACTTGCTCATGCCCGTCACCTCGGCCAGCGCGCCGATGGACAGGCCCTCCAGCCCCATGTGGGAGGCCAGCGTCAATGCCGCCTCCAGGATGGTGGCGCGCGTCTGCTGACCCTTGTGCAGTGTGCGGACGGGAGACGAGCTGTCGGCCATCGCGGGCGAACCCATAAAACGAACGATCGTTCTATTTTGCAGAAATCCGCCGCCGTGCGCCGAACAGCCCTGCGGTATTTCTAGGCATTCGCCCCTACTGTCGGGCTCGTCATCGCCGCGTCACGGCGCTGACTTGAGGGAATTGCCGCGGATGCGCTACGCTCGACGCACCATGGAAGTGTTGCAACTCGACGTTTCCGGACGCCCGCAGGCGTGGATCTCGGCCAAGGAAGCGGCCGTTCTCTACGCCAGCGATGGCGTCGCCTGGACGCTGGGTGAGGCATTCTTCGTGCTGCGCGGCGGCGTTCAGCGGCGAACAGGGTTGCAGAGCCGCATCGAGGTGCACCCGATCATCGCCGTGCGCGGCGCGATCCCGAGCAAGGCGTGGCGGCAGACGCCGGCGCTGTCGAACCCGAAGCTGTTCGCCCGAGACCGGCAGGTCTGTGCCTACTGCGGCCACCGCTTTCACCTCGACGAACTGACGCGCGAACACATCGTGCCCACCTCGCGCGGCGGCCAGGACAGCTGGATGAACTGCATCACCGCCTGCCGGCCCTGCAACGGCCGCAAGGGCAACCGCATGCCGGAAGAGGCGCGCATGGGGCTGCTGTACCTGCCGTACGTGCCCAGCCTGCACGAAGACATGATCCTGCGCGGCCGGCGCATCCTGGCCGACCAGATGGAGTTCCTGCTGGCCAGCGTGCCGCGCTCGAGCCGGCTGCACGGCTGAGAATCGTTGACGCCGCTCAGCCGGCGGCCATCTTTACATCCCGTCGCGGAACTGCCGCCCCGCCGTCACATCAACTGGTCAACGTGCGCGCCCGCGAAGGCGTTGCCGAACAAGACCCTTTCGGAGCCCATCATGAAGAAGTCCTCCTCGCGCTGGCCGTGGTGGCCTCGCTGGCCGCCTGCTCGACCACCAGCCCCGACGTCATCCAGCGTGGCGACGCCCAGCGCATGTCGCAGGTGCAGGACGCCACCGTGCTGACGGTGCGCCCGGTGGTGGTGGAAGGCAATCAGAGCGGCGTGGGTGGCGTCTCCGGTGCGGTGGTCGGCGGCGTGGCCGGTTCGTCGGTGGGTGGCCGCCGCGAATCGGTGGCCGTGGGCGTGATCGGTGCGGTAGCCGGCGCGGTGATCGGCAACGCGATCGAGCGCGCCGGCACACGCGAAGACGCGCTCGAGATCCTCGTCCAGTTGCGCAACGGCGAGCGCCGCGCGATCGTGCAGGCCAAGGGCACCGAAACCTTCAACCCGGGCGACGCCGTCATCCTCGTGACCACCGGCGGCAAGACGCGCGTCTCGCGCGCGCCGGGCGTGGCGCCGTCGGGCGCAGCGCCGTCGGGCGGTACGCAGCCGGTGGGCACGCCGGTGCCGCCCGCACCCAAGGGCTGAGCCGGCGCACTCAGCCGGCTGCCGGCGCCGGATCGGCCGGCGCGCCGTCACCCACGTCAGCGCCGCAGGCCTTGGCCCATTCCAGGCCGAACAGTTCGATCGGGTGCTGCGTTCGCTCCGAGCCGTTGCCGCACAGCATCGAGTCGGCACGGCAGTAGCGATCGCAGCCCCAGCAGTTGCGCTCGGGGTGGGCAGGCTGCTCGGGAAACTTCTTGGCCATGGTCGCGGCCCTCAGCGAGGGATCAGGAAGGTGGTCTTCTCGCGCAGCACGGGTTCGCTGAGACCCGGCTCGGTGAGCGAGAGCCTGACCGGCTCGGCGCCTGCAGGCCGGCCCTGTGCCGCCGCCGGCGGGAGCGCCAGCGTGACGGTCAGCGACTTCGATTCGCCCGGCGCCATCACCACGTCGGCCGGTGTCTCGACCACGACGTCCGGCAAGCCCTCGACGCCGAGGCGATATCGCGCGATGCGCTCGGTGCGGTTGGTCAGCTGCACGCGGTACAGGTTCTGTACCTGCCCTTCCTCGCCCAGCCGCGCCATCACGCCGCGATCGCGGATCACATCCATGTGCACCGGAGCGCGGGTGGCCAGCGCTGCCACGAAGGCGACCAGCGCCGCCGCCAGCAGGCCGCCATAGACCAGCACACGCGGCCGGACAACCCGGCGCAGCATCTCCTTGCCGCCCAGGCCCTGCGCGACGCCGTTCCTCGAGGTGGCGTAGCGGATCAGGCCGGTGGGGTAGTCCATCTTGCGCATCACGTCGTCGCAGGCGTCGATGCACGCCGCGCAGCCGATGCACTCGTTTTGCAGCCCGTTGCGGATGTCGATGCCTGCCGGGCAGACCTGCACACACAGGGTGCAGTCGGTGCAGCCGCCCAGGCCCACCGAGGCCGGATCGGTGCGCCGCGGGCGCGCACCGCGCGGATCGCCGCGCGCGTTGTCGTAGGCGATCACCAGCGAATCGCCGTCGATCAGCGTGCTCTGGATGCGCGCATAGGGGCACATGTAGCTACAGATCTGCTCGCGCATCCAGCCGGCGTTGCCGTACAGCATGCCGCCGTAGAACAGTACCCAGAAGGCCGGCCATGACGCGATGCCGGCCTCGGCCAGATGCGGCCCGAGGTCGCGGATCGGCACGAAGTAGCCCACCAGCGTGAAGCCGGCCGCCAGCGCCGCCGCGATCCACAGCGCATGCTTGGCGGTCTTGCGCGCGGCCTTGCCGACCGTCCAGGGCATGGCATCGCGCTTCATCCGCACGTGGCGATCGCCTTCGGTCTTCAGTTCGATCCACTGGTAGATCTCGCTGTAGACCGTCTGCGGGCAAGAGTAGCCGCACCACAGCCGCCCGGCCAGCGCGGTGAAGAAGAACAGCGCCAGCGCCGCAATGACCAGCAGCGCGGCGAGGAAGATCAGATCCTGCGGCTGCAGCACCAGGCCGAAGACGTGGAAGCGCGGCACGTCGAGATCGAACAGCACCGCCCGGCGGCCATTCCACTGCAGCCACGGCAGGCCGAAGAAGACGCCCTGCGTCAGAGCGACGATGGCCCAGCGCAGCCGGGCATACAGGCCACGCACCGAGCGCGCATAGATCTTCGTGCGCTTCTGGTACATCGGCACGAACTGCAGCGGCTGGACGGTGCCGCCTGCGGAGTCGCTCGTGGTGTTCATGGCATGGGTTAAGATATGTGCACAGTATATCTTTGATGGAGCCTCGATGCGACTGACAGCGATGACGGATTACTCGCTGCGCCTGCTGATGTACGTCGGCCAGCATCCGGAGCGCCTGTGCACGATCGCCGAGATCGCGCAGGTCTACTGCGTATCGGAAGCACATCTGATGAAGATCACGCACCAGCTGGGCCTCGCCGGCTTCATCGAGACGGTGCGCGGTCGCGGCGGTGGCATGCGGCTGGCCCGGCCGCCCGCCGAGATCAACCTGGGCGACGTGGTGCGGGCGATCGAGCGGACTTCGCGATCGTCGAATGCTTCGCGACCGGCAACGTGTGTTCGCTGACCGGCAACTGCCGCCTGACCGGCGTGCTGCACGGCAGCCTGATGGCCTTCATGGCGCATCTCGACCGCTACACGCTGGCCGACATCCTGGAGCCCGCGCCTCAGCCGCTGCGGACCGTGGCCTTCAAGCCGCGCGCAAAGACGGCAGCACGGTGAAGCGGGTTCGGTGGGGAAACTGGTAGGCCGTGCTGGACTTGAACCAGCGACCAAAGGATTATGAGTCCTCTGCTCTGACCAACTGAGCTAACGGCCCGAAGAGCGGCGATTGTAGGAGCGCCCTCGGCGCCCGGGCCTACTTCGCGCTCAGGGCATTGCTGACCAGCCGCGAGGTGATGTCGACGATCTGGATCATGCGGTCGTAGGCCATGCGCGTCGGGCCGATCACGCCGAGCGTGCCGACCACCGCCGTCCACCACGTAAGGCGCCGAGACCACCGAGAGCTCCTCGTAGGGCACGACCATGCTCGCCGCCGATGTAGATGCGCACGCCCTCGGCGCGGCTGCTGACCTCGAGCAGGCGCATCAGCTGCGTCTTCTGCTCGAACAGGTCGAACAGCTTGCGCAGGCTGCCCATGTCGGTGGCCAGGTCCTGCACCGTCAGCAGGTTGCGCTCGCCGGAGACCACCACCTGCTCCTGGCTGTCGGCGATGGCCTCGCTGCCGGCCTGCACGGCGGCCTGCATCAGCGCCGCGATCTCGCCGCGCAGCGCATCGACCTCGGTCTTCAGCCGCTCGCGCACCTGCTCGATGGTCAGGCCCGCGTAGTTGGCGGTCAGGTAGTTGCTCGCCTCGACCAGCTGCGCTTGCGTGTAGTCCTGCGCAGTGAAGATCACGCGGTTCTGCACGTCGCCGTCGGGCGCGACCAGGATCACCAGCACGCGCTTCTCCGACAGGCGCATGAACTCGATGTGGTGGAACACGCTCGGCTTGCGCGGCGCGGTCACCACGCCGACGAAGCTGGAGAGGCTCGACAGCAGCTGCGCCGCATTGGCGATCACGCGCTGTGGCTGGTCGGGCGGCAGCGCGGTCTCGGGCGGAGCTTCCAGCTTGAGCGGCTGCGCCGTCAGCATGGTGTCGACGAAGAGCCGATAGCCGCGCGCGGTGGGAATGCGCCCGGCACTGGTGTGCGGGCTGGCGATCAGGCCGAGCTCTTCCAGATCGGCCATCACGTTGCGGATGGTCGCCGGCGACAGCTCGAGCCCGCTGGCGCGGGACAGCGTGCGCGAACCAACCGGCTGGCCGTCCGCGATGTAGCGTTCGACCAGCGTCTTCAACAGTGTCTTGGCGCGCTCGTCCAGCATGGTTTTCATTGTAGGCGCGACGGCTTTTCCGCCCCGGTCGCGCAGAGGCCCTGTGGTGTAATTCCTCGCATGTCAAGCCGCTTCCGACACGCCGCGCTGGTGGGCAAATACCGTGCGCGGGGCATCCGCCCGGTGCTCGAGGAGATCGCCCATTTCCTCGTGCGGCAGGGGCTGGAGGTGTCGCTCGAGAAACAGACGGCACAGAACACCGGCATCGCCGATTACGGCGCCTTCACGCCCGACGAACTCGGCCGGCATTGCGACCGCCGTGGTGGTCGGCGGCGACGGCACGATGCTCGGCGTGGCACGCGAGCTGGCGCGCCACGGCACGCCGCTGGTGGGCATCAACCAGGGCCGGCTCGGCTTCATCACCGACGTGCCCGTCGACGAGTTTGCGCGTGCGCTGGCGCCGATGATCGCCGGCGACTACGAGGAAGAGCGGCGCACCATGCTCACTGGGGTGGTGTGGCGCGACGACGAACGCATCTTCGAGGGCTTCGCCGTCAACGACGTCGTGGTCAGCCGCGGCGCGGCCAGCAGCATGGTCGAGCTGAAGGTGGAGATCGGCAGCGAGTTCGTCGCCAATTTCCGCGCTGACGGCCTGATCCTCGCGGCGCCCACCGGCTCCACTGCCTATGCGCTGTCGGCCGGCGGGCCGATCCTGCACCCCGGCATCGCCGGCTTCGTGATGGTGCCGATCGCGCCGCACGACCTGTCGAACCGCCCGATCGTGCTGCCGGACACCGGCGAGATCGTCATCGAGATCGTCGCCGGCCGTGACACCAGCGTGTCGTTCGACATGCACGCCCTGGCCAGCCTGCTGCACGGCGACCGCATCGCGGTGCGCCGCTCGCGCGACCGGTACGCTTCCTGCACCCTCGCGGCTGGAGCTACTACGCCACGCTGCGCCGCAAGCTCCACTGGAACGCCGGTCTGTCCTGATCATGCTCAGAAGGTTGTCGCTGCGTGATTTCGTCATCGTCACCGAGCTCGAGGTCGAGCTCGACGGCGGCTTCAGCGTGCTCACCGGCGAGACCGGCGCCGGCAAGTCGATCCTGATCGATGCACTTCAACTGGCCCTGGGCAGCCGTGGCGATGCCGGCGTGGTGCGCGAAGGCGCAACTCGCGCCGAGATCGGCGCCGAGTTCGACCGGCCCGCGGGCCTCGCCGCCTGGCTCGACGACGCCGGCTTCGAGGCCGGCGAGACGCTGCTGCTGCGTCGCACGATCGATGCCCAGGGCAAGAGCCGCGCGTGGATCAACGGCAGTGCAGCCACCGTCGCGCAGCTGCGCGAGGTGGCCGATGCGCTGGTCGACATCCACGGCCAGCACGCCGGGCAGAGCCTGACGCGCGGCAGCTCGGTGCGCGCCCTGCTCGACGCCTACGGTGGCATCGATGCCGCACCGCTGGCCACGGCCGGCAGCAGTGGCGTGCGGCGCAGGAAGCGCTCGACAAGGCGCGCGGCGCGCAGGCCGATCTGGAGCGGGAACGCGAGCGCCCGGCTCGGCAGATCGGCGAGCTCGACAAGCTCGCCCCGGCCGACGGCGAGTGGGACGAGCTCGATGCCGAGCACCGCCGGCTGTCGCACGCGCAGGCGCTGATGGAAGGCGCGCGTGCCGCGCTCGATGCGATCTCGGAGGCCGACACGAATGCCGATCAGCTCGCCGGCACGGCGATCGACAGGCTGCAGGACGTCACCGAGTACGACAGCACATTGGCCGGCGTGATCGAATCCCTGCAGGGCGCGCAGGCGCAGCTGCAAGACGCGGCGCACACCTTGTCGAGCTACCTCGACCGAGCCGATCTCGATCCGCAGCGGCTGCAGTCGCTCGACGAGCGGATGTCGGCCTGGATGGGCCTCGCGCGCCGTTACCGCCGCCCTCCTGCGGAACTGCCCGCGCTGCTCGCGCAGTGGCGCACCGAACTGGCCGCGCTCGATGCGGCCACCGATCTCGACGGTCTGCAGCGCGCGGCCGACACGGCCAAGGCAGGCTTCGATCGCGCCGCGGCGGCCGTGTCCAAGCAGCGCAAGGCCGCGGCGCCGAAGCTCGCCGCGGCGGTCACGCAGGGCATGCAGCACCTCGGCATGGCCGGCGGGCGCTTCGCGGTGGCGCTGCTCGAGCAGGAAGCGCCGCAGTCCTTCGGGCTGGAGTCGGCCGAGTTCCTCGTGGCCGGCCATGCCGGCAGCACACCGCGGCCACTGGCCAAGGTGGCGTCGGGCGGCGAACTCTCCCGCATCGCGCTGGCCATCGCGGTCACCACCAGCCAGCTCGGCGAGGCCGGCACGCTGATCTTCGACGAGGTCGACGCCGGCGTGGGCGGTGCCGTGGCCGAGACCGTGGGCCGGCTGATGAAGCAGCTCGGCCGCGATCGCCGGTGCTGGCGGTCACCCACCTGCCGCAGGTCGCGGCCTGCGCCGACCATCATTTCGTCGTCGCCAAGCAGGCGCAGGGCACGGGCGTGCGCAGCGAGGTGCGGCCGGTGGCCGGCGAAGCGCGTGTCGCCGAGGTGGCGCGCATGCTCGGCGGTGAGCGGCTGTCGAGCACCAGCCTCGCACATGCGCAGGAGATGCTCTCGGTGGGCGCTTTGCCCGCGCAGGCGCGCAAGGCACGCAAGTCATGACCGAGCCGCGCAACGACAACCTGCGCGAGGTGCTCGATCACCTCGAGCGCCTCAACCCGGTGCCCACCGATCCACAGACGCCGCGCGAGGTGGTGCTGGTCACCGGCATCTCGGGCTCGGGCAAGTCGGTGGCGCTGCATGCGCTGGAGGACGCCGGCTTCTTCTGCGTCGACAACCTGCCGCCGGAGCTGCTGCGCGAGTTCCTGCGCCTCGAGCACGAGCGATCCGAGCGCCGCGTCGCGGTGGCGGTGGACGTTCGCAGCGCCGGTTCGCTGCCGCACCTGCTGCCGCTGCTCGAGCAGCTCAAGGGCGAGGGTGTGTCGTTCATCTCGCTGTTCCTCGACGCCAGCACCGACGCGCTGGTGCGGCGCTTCTCGGAAACGCGCCGGCCGCATCCGCTGTCGGCCGAGGGTGCAGCCAAGCCGCACCCGGGGCGGCGCCGCGAAGACAGCGCCGTCGATGGACGGCGTGCGCTGGTCGACGCGATCGAACTGGAGCGCGAGCTGCTCGCCGAGCTGCGCGAAGTCTCGACCGTCATCGACACCAGCCAGCTGCGCCCGGCCCAGCTGCGCGCCTGGATGCGCGCACTGGTGCGCGCCGACACGCACCACCTGACGCTGGTGTTCGAGAGCTTCGCGTTCAAGCACGGCGTGCCGCTCGATGCCGACTATGTGTTCGACGTGCGCGTGCTGCCCAATCCGTACTACATCCGCGAGCTGCGCCCGCAGACCGGCCGCGATGCGCCGGTGGCCGAGTACCTCGAGGCGCAGCCGGAGGCGCGCGAGATGCTCGACCAGATCGAGGCCTTCCTGACGCGCTGGCTGCCCGCCTTCGAGGCCGACCAGCGCAGCTATCTCACGGTCGCGATCGGCTGCACCGGCGGACAGCACCGTTCCGTGTACTTTGCCGAGACATTGGCCCGGCGCTTCGGCGCGCGCTCGGGCACACTGGTTCGCCACCGGGAACTCGATGCGCGTGACTGAACTGCCCCTGTTTCCGCTGCAGACCGTGCTGTTCCCGGGCGGGCTGCTCAGCCTGAAGGTCTTCGAGGCCCGCTACCTCGACCGGGCGTCCGCCTGTCTGCGCGAACAGCGGCCGTTCGGCGTGGTGGCGCTGCGCAAGGGCCAGGAGGTGCGCCAGGGCGAAGAAGCCACCGTGCTCGAGGAGATCGGCGTGGTGGCCGAATTGCTCGAGGTCGACAGCGCGCAGCCGGGCATCCTCCAGCTGCGCTGCCGCGGCACGCAGCGCTTTCGCATCGAGCGTATGCGCCAGCAGCCCGACGGCCTGTGGATCGGCACGGTCGAGATGCTGCCCGACGATGAAGTGCAGCCGCCGGTGGAGACGATGCACGAGACGGTGCGTGGCCCGGCCAACGCCATCGCCTCGCTCAAGGGCAAGGGCGTCGAGCCGTTCGAGGAGCCCTACCGCTTCGACAACGCCGGCTGGGTGGCCAACCGCTGGTGCGAGATCCTGCCGATCCCGCTGGCGGCCAAGCAGAAGCTGATGGAGCTGCCCGACGCGCGCGTGCGCCTCGGCCTCGTCGACGAATACCTGCGCGGCAAGGGCGTGGTGGGCTGAAGCTCAGCGCGGCTGCACGAACAGCTTTCGCAGCGGTGCCGGCAGGCCGGCATCCAGCGCCTCGTCCATCGTGAACCAGCGGCCGCTCGGCCGAGGCGGCAACGATGCGATCGAGCTGCGGCTGCGCCACGTCCGCGGGAAAGGTCCAGCGGCGCGGATGCAGGGTCCAGTCGAGGTGGGTCAGCACATGGGTGAAGCTCGGCAGCGCCTCGCCCTGCCCCGGCCAGCCCGCCGACACGGCGCCGAGCGCCTCGGTCGAATCGAACTCCGGCAGGCTCCACAGGCCGGCCCACACGCCCTGTTCGGGGCGCTGCACCAGCCAGTGCCGATCGCGCCAGCGCAGCCACAGCCAGACATGCTCGCGCGAGCCGCGCCGCAGCTTGCGCGTCTTGACCGGATAGCGTTCCGGCCGACCTTCGCGCGCGGCGGCGCAGCCGTCGCGCACCGGGCAGATCAGGCAGTTCGGCGAGCGTGCCAGACACAGCGTGGCGCCGAGGTCCATCAGCCCCTGCGTGTAGGCCTCGATGCCATCCTCGGGCAGCAACGCGGTGGCGTGATCCCACAGGGCCCGCTCGTGCGTCGCTTGCGCGAGATCGCCATCGAAGCCGATGTAGCGCGTCAGCACCCGCTTGACGTTGCCGTCGAGGATGGCCACGCGCTCGCCGAAGCAGAAAGCGGCGATCGCCGCCGCCGTCGATCGGCCGATGCCCGGCAGCTGCGCGAGCTGCGCGCTGTGGCGCGGAAACTCGCCGCCATGCTCCGCCACCACGACCTGCGCGCAGCGGTGCAGGTTGCGTGCACGGCTGTAGTAGCCCAGGCCGCTCCACAGTGCGAGCACGTCGTCCTGCGGCGCCGCCGCGAGCGCACGCACGTCGGGGAATCTCTGCAGGAAGCGCTCGTAGTAGCCCAGCACGGTGGCCACCTGCGTCTGCTGCAGCATGATCTCCGAGAGCCACACGCGGTACGGATCGCGCGTGCGCTGCCAGGGCAGCGTGTGGCGACCATGGGTGCGCTGCCAGGCGATCACCTGCCGGGCGAAATCGCCCGGGGCCGGCATCGCGGGCACTTCAGTGGCGCCCGGCCGCCCGTAGCCGCTGAGCGCCCTCTCGGGGGCAGCGAGCGCAGGCTTCATTTCACCCCTTGACCAGCCGGAGCGGCAGCGGCGTCGGCGAATCGTCCAGCGGCAGATCCACCGTGATCGTCGACGGCATCTCGCCGCGCGTGCCGCTGCGCGATTGCTGGCGCAGGGCATCGATCAGCTCGATGCAGCGGCCATGGAAGCCCTGCAGGCGCTGATCCTGGGTGTCGAGTTCGGCCAGCCGCGTCTCGAGTTCGCTGGACGCCGCCTGGATGCGCTCGAGCGATTCGCGCCGGCGGCGGAAGTTGCGGCGCCGCTCGCGCAGCTGCGCGTCGACCTGCGCCGAGGCCGACTTGTTCCACATCTCCAGCTCGGCGCTGGCACTCTCGAACACCACCCGCAGCTTGGACATCAGCATGCGGCGGAACTGCTCCATGAATTTCGGCTGCGACAGCCGCAACGCCTGCGTCAGGCCGAGGTACTGCACGTAGCTCTTCTCGATGAGATCGAGCTCGGCGGAGAAGCGGTCGAGATCGGGGCCGGGGTTCAGCACCAGACCGAAGCCGAACTCCGCATTGAGGCGGCTGAAGGACGCCTCGAGCATGTTGCGGATCTCCTGCGAATTCTTCTGCCCGGTGGCCAGCAGCGCGCGCAGGCGCTGGCACAGCGCAACGAAGGCCTTCTTCGCGCCGAGGTTGAGCAGCGAGGCCGACATCTGCTGCTGCATCGCCGAGACTTCCTCGCGCAACCGGTCGGACGACAGGCCGACCATCGCATCCTTCAGCATGCGGCTGTGCACCACGCGCATCGCCTGCAGCTTGGTCGTGCAGGCCTCGAACTCGGCAGTCTCGGCATCCACCCGCTGCAGCATCATCTGCAGCTTGGCGCCGCTCTTGCCGCGCAGGCCGCGCAGCTCCAGCGTCTGTTCAGCCAGCTGCCGGCGGTTGTCGTTGAGGCGGCGCGCCACGTGCGATTCGATCTGCCCGGCCGCATCCATCACCACGCGTTCGAGCAGCGCACGGCGCTGCGGCATCAGTTCTTCGCCAAGCGCTGCTTCCAGCGCAGGCAGGCGACTCTGAACCAGCGCGGCAGCCTCACCTTCGACGCGCGCGGCCAGCGCCTGGCGGGCCGACAGCGGTAGACACGTGCGGCCGGCACGCCCAGCGTGCGCGCGGTCTCGGTGCGCTGGCGCTCGATCTGCTCGCGCACCTGCTCGGGCGTGGCCAGCGGATCGATCATCGCGTCGATCTTGTTGAGCACCACGAAGCGCGACAGTGCGTCACCACTGAGGTGGTCGCGCCAGATCGCCAGATCGGACTTGGTCACACCGGTGTCGGCACCGAGGATGAAGACGGTGGCATGCGCCGTGGGCAGCAGGCTGAGCGTCAGCTCGGGCTCGGCGCCAATGGCGTTCAAGCCCGGCGTGTCCAGCACCACCGTGCCCTGCTTGAGCAGCGGGTGCGGGTAGTTGATCAGCGCATGGCGCCGGGCCGGCACCTCGACGCGGCCGGCATCGTCCAGCGGCGGGTTCTCCTCCGGCGTCTCGTCGTGCCAGAAGCCGAGCTCGCGGGCCTGGTCCTTCGTGACCCACGAGGTGCGCATCACCTCGCGCAGCGATTCGGCCAGCTTCTCGGGATTGCCGACGTCGAGCTTGAAGAGCTTCCACGCCTTGGGCAGCGTGCGCAGCTCGCCGAGCGACTGGCCGGTCAGCCGCGTCTCGATCGGCAGCAGCGACAGCGAGGGCGATTCATCGGCATCCCAGGCCAGCTCGACCGGGCACATCGTCGTGCGCCCCGGCGTGGCCGGCAGGATGCGGCGGCCGGCATCGGCGAAGAAGATCGCGTTGATCAGCTCCGACTTGCCGCGCGAGAACTCGGCGACGAAGGCGACCACCAGCTTCTGCTGGCCGAGCTGCTCGCGCAGGCTGTCGAGGTGGGCCTGCACGGCACCGTCGGACAGATCGTGATCGGAGAGGAACCGGCCGACCTCGTCGAGGCGGCTCACGAGCGAGCGCCTCCAGCCGCTGAGGGCGTCGAGAC
Source organism: Piscinibacter aquaticus (assembly GCA_007994965.1). Taxonomy (GTDB): domain Bacteria; phylum Pseudomonadota; class Gammaproteobacteria; order Burkholderiales; family Burkholderiaceae_C; genus Piscinibacter; species Piscinibacter aquaticus. Next base: position 2,834,162 of record VOPW01000001.1, read on the forward strand.
TGCTGGCGAACGAATGCGACATGGAGGTGGAAGGCTGATCCCTTGAATCGGGGGATGGTAGCCCACACCCTCTCGATTCACGAGACGCCGGCACCGCCGGGAAACAACTGCTCACCAGCGCGGCGCGCGGCGTGACGGATTGGTCACGCTGCGCTCCGCTGGGCGGTCAGCGAGGCAGGTCGCTGCGACCCATCAGGTACTGGTCGACCGCGCGCGCAGCCTGCCGGCCCTCGCGGATCGCCCACACCACCAGCGACTGGCCGCGGGCGCATGTCGCCGGCCGCGAAGACCTTGTCGACGTTGGTCCTGTAGCCGGTGGCGGCATCGGTGCCGGATTTCGCGTTGCCGCGGGCGTCCTTGTCGACGCCGAAGGCATCGAGGACCGTAGCCACCGGGCTGACGAAGCCCATCGCCAGCAGCACCAGGTCGGCCGGGATGATCTTTTCGCTGCCGGGCACCTCGGTCATCTTGCCGCCCTGCCACTCGACTCGCACCGACTTCAGCGCGGTGACCTTGCCCTTTTCGCCGATGAACTCCTTGGTGGCGATGGCGAACTCGCGCTCGCAGCCCTCTTCATGGCTCGACGAGGTGCGCAGCTTGATCGGCCAGTACGGCCACACCAGCGGCTTGTTCTCCTGCTCGGGCGGCATCGGCAGCAGCTCGAACTGCGTCACGCTCTTGGCGCCGTGGCGGTTGCTGGTGCCGACGCAGTCGGAGCCGGTGTCGCCACCGCCGATCACGACCACGTGCTTGCCGGTGGCCATGATCTGGCCCTTGACCTTGCCGCCGCCGTTGACGCGGTTCTGCTGCGGCAGAAACTCCATCGCGAAATGCACGCCGTCGAGGTCGCGGCCGGGCACCGGCAGGTCGCGCGACTGCTCGGCACCGCCAGCCAGCAGCACCGCATCGAACTCGGCCTTCAGCTGCTCGGGCGACACGATCTCCTTGGCCCAGTTGGTGACCTTGCTGCCCTCGGGCAAGTGGCCGACCATCGTGTTGTTGCGGAAGCTGACGCCCTCGGCCTTCATCTGCTCGATGCGGCGGTCGATGTGCGACTTCTCCATCTTGAAGTCGGGGATGCCGTAGCGCAGCAGGCCGCCCGGGGCGTCGTTCTTCTCGAACACCGTCACGTCGTGGCCGGCGCGTGCGAGCTGCTGCGCGGCGGCCGGCCGGCGGGGCCGGAGCCGACCACGGCGACCTTCTTGCCGGTCTTCGCGACCGGCTTGCGCGGCACCACCCAGCCTTCGGCCCAGGCGCGGTCGATGATCGCGTGCTCGATGCTCTTGATGCCCACCGCGTCGTCGTTGACGTTCAGCGTGCAGGCCGCCTCGCACGGGGCCGGGCAGATGCGGCCGGTGAATTCGGGGAAGTTGTTCGTGGAGTCGAGCACCGCGAAGGCGTTCTTCCAGTCACCCCGATACACCGGGTCGTTGAAGTCCGGAATGATGTTGTTCACCGGGCAGCCGTTGTTGCAGAACGGCGTGCCGCAGTCCATGCAGCGCGCACCCTGGACCTTCGCCTCGTCGGCCTTCAGGCCGATGACGAATTCCTTGTAGTTCCTCAGGCGCTCGGGCACGGGCGCGTAGCCCTCCTCGAGTCGCTCGAATTCCATGAAGCCGGTGACTTTTCCCATGATCGTGCTCTCAGTGTTGCTTCATCGCTTGGCACTCGGGCGCCGGGCCGCCCCAAGCGCGAGTGCCAACCCCTCGGGGGTGGCCGCGGTACTCCGCGGCCGGGGCTGTCATTTCGCCGGGACGGCCTTGGACTTCTTTTCGCTGCCCTTGGCCTTGGCGACGACGTCGCCGGCCTCCTTGGCCGCATGGATCTCGCCGAGCGCGCGCTTGTACTCGTGCGGGAACACCTTGACGAACCTGGCGCGCGACTCGGCCCAGTGGTCGAGGATGTGGCGGGCGCGCAGCGAGCCCGTCCACTTGTGGTGGTCCTCGATCATCTTGCGCAGTTGCACCTCGTCGGTCTCGCCGCGGTGCCAGATCGAGCGGTCGATGCTGGCCTCCTGCTCGGTCTTGGTCAGCACCTTGTCCAGCGCCACCATCGCGGTGTTGCAGCGCTTGGCGAACAGGCCATCCTCGTCGTAGACGTAGGCGATGCCGCCGCTCATGCCGGCTGCGAAGTTGCGCCCGGTTTTCCCGAGCACGACGACCGTGCCACCGGTCATGTACTCGCAGCCGTGGTCGCCGGTGCCCTCCACCACCGCCGTGGCACCCGACAGGCGCACCGCGAAGCGCTCGCCGGCCACGCCGCGGAAGAAAGCTTCGCCGCTGGTGGCGCCGTACAGGACCGTGTTGCCGACGATGATGTTGTTGGTGGCATCACCGCGGAACTCGATCGACGGACGGATCGCGATGCGGCCGCCCGACAGGCCCTTGCCCGTGTAGTCGTTCGCATCGCCGATCAGGTAGATCGTGATGCCCTTGGCGAGGAAGGCGCCGAAGCTCTGGCCGCCCGTGCCTTCCATCTGGATGAAAATGGTCTGGTCCGGCAGGCCCTCGGGGTGGCGGCGGATCAGCTCGCCGGAGAGCATCGCGCCCACCGTGCGATTGACGTTGCGCGCGTCTTCGAGGAACTGCACCTTCTCGCCGCGCTCGAGGGCCGGCCTGGCCTTCTCGATCAGGCGCTGGTCGAGCGCGCGGTCCAGGCCATGGTCCTGCGTCTCGACGTGGCGGCGCGGCACCTCGGCCGGCGCAGCCGGCTGATGGAACACCCGGCTGAAGTCCAGGCCGCGCGCCTTCCAGTGGGCGATGCCCTTCTTCGTGTCGAGCAGATCGCTGCGGCCGACGAGATCGTCGAACTTGCGGATGCCCAGCTGCGCCATGATCTGGCGCGCTTCCTCGGCGACGAAGAAGAAGTAGTTGACGACGTGCTCGGGCTTGCCGGCAAACTTGGCGCGCAGCACCGGATCCTGCGTGGCCACGCCCACCGGGCAGGTGTTCAGGTGGCACTTGCGCATCATGATGCAGCCCTCGGCCACCAGCGGCGCGGTGGCGAAGCCGAACTCGTCGGCGCCGAGCAGCGCGCCGATCACCACGTCGCGGCCGGTCTTCATCTGGCCGTCGGCCTGCACGCGGATGCGGCTGCGCAGGCGGTTGAGCACCAGCGTCTGCTGCGTCTCGGCCAGGCCCAGCTCCCACGGCGTGCCGGCATGCTTGATCGAGCTCCACGGCGAGGCGCCCGTGCCGCCGTCGTGGCCGGCGATCACCACGTGGTCGGCCTTGGCCTTGGCCACGCCCGCGGCGATCGTGCCCACGCCCACTTCGGACACCAGCTTCACGCTGATGTCGGCGCGGTGGTTCACGTTCTTCAGGTCGTGGATGAGCTGCGCCAGATCTTCGATCGAATAGATGTCGTGGTGCGGCGGCGGCGAGATCAGGCCGACGCCCGGCACGGAGTAACGCAGCATGCCGATGTACTCGGACACCTTGCCGCCGGGCAACTGGCCGCCTTCGCCCGGCTTGGCGCCCTGGGCCATCTTGATCTGGATCTGATCGGCCGAGACGAGGTACTCGGTGGTCACGCCGAAGCGGCCCGAGGCCACCTGCTTGATCTTCGAGCGCAGCGAATCGCCGGCCTTCATCGTGTAGTCGGCCTCGATCACCTTCGTGCCGACCACGTCGCTGACCTTGGTGCCGTCGGTGATCGGAATGCCCTTCAGCTCGTTGCGATAACGCGCCGGGTCCTCACCGCCTTCGCCGGTGTTGCTCTTGCCGCCGATGCGGTTCATCGCGATCGCCAGCGTCGAGTGCGCCTCGGTGGAGATCGAGCCGAGCGACATCGCGCCGGTGGCGAAGCGCTTGACGATTTCCGCCGCCGGCTCCACCTCTTCGAGCGGAATCGCCTTGCTCGGATCGACCTTGAACTCGAACAGGCCGCGCAGCGTCATGTGGCGTTGCGACTGGTCGTTGATGATCTGCGCGTATTCCTTGTAGGTCTCGAACTGGTTGCCGCGAACGCTGTGCTGCAGCTTGGCGATCGCATCGGGCGTCCACATGTGCTCCTCGCCGCGCACGCGCCACGCGTATTCGCCGCCGGCCTCGAGCATGCCCTCCAGCACCGGATCGCTGCCGAAAGCGGCGCGGTGCATGCGGATGGCCTCCTCGGCCACCTCGAACACGCCGATGCCGCCGACCGGCTGGCCGTGCCGCGGAAATACTTCTCCACCAGCGGCTTGTCCAGCCCGATGGCCTCGAACAGCTGGGCGCCGCAGTAGCTCATGTACGTCGACACGCCCATCTTGGACATGATCTTCGACAGGCCCTTGCCGATCGCCTTCACGTAGTTGTAGATCGCCTTCTCGGCCGACAGCTCGCCGGGCAGATCCTTGTGCATCGCCGCCAGCGTTTCCATCGCCGGTACGGATGCACGGCCTCGGCGCCATAACCCGCCAGCACGGCGAAGTGGTGCACCTCGCGCGCCGAGCCGGTCTCGACGACCAGACCGGCGGTGGTGCGCAGGCCCTCGCGCACGAGGTGCTGGTGGATGGCCGACAGCGCCAGCAGCGCCGGGATCGCGATGTGATCGCGGTCCATCGCGCGGTCGCTGATGATCAGGATGTTGTGGCCGCCGGCGATGGCGTCCACGGCTTCCGCGCACAGCGAAGCCAGCTTGGCTTCCACGCCCTCGTCACCCCAGGCCAGCGGGTAGGTGATGTCGAGCACGTGGGTCTTGAACTTGGCGCTGGTGTGCTTCTCGATCTGGCGCAGCCGCGCCATGTCCTCGAAGTCGAGGATGGGCTGGCCGACCTCGAGGCGCATCGGCGGGTTCACCGCGTTGATGTCCAGAAGGTTCGGCTTCGGCCCGATGAAGCTGTTCAGGCTCATCACGATGGCCTCGCGGATCGGGTCGATCGGCGGGTTCGTCACCTGGGCGAACAGCTGCTTGAAATAGTTGTACAGCGGCTTGTTCTTGTCCGACAGCACGGCCAGCGGCGAATCGTTGCCCATCGAGCCGATCGCCTCTTCGCCGGCGGTGGCCATCGGCGCGAGCAGGAACTTGATGTCTTCCTGCGTGTAGCCGAAGGCCTGCTGGCGGTCGAGCAGCGATTCCTTGAACGCGGGCGCGTCCGAGCCTTCCGGCAGTTCCTCGAGCTTGACGCGCACGCTCTCGATCCACTGCCGGTACGGCTTGGCCGAGGCGAACTGCGCCTTCAGCTCCTCGTCGTCGACGATGCGGCCCTGCTCGAAGTCGATCAGGAACATCTTGCCCGGCTGCAGGCGCCACTTGCGCACGATGCGGTTCTCGGGAATCGGCAGCACGCCGGACTCCGAGGCCATCACCACGAGGTCGTCGTCGGTCACGATGTAGCGCGCCGGGCGCAGGCCGTTGCGGTCGAGCGTGGCGCCGATCTGCTTGCCGTCGGTGAACACCATCGCGGCCGGGCCGTCCCACGGCTCCAGCATCGCGGCGTGGTACTCGTAGAACGCGCGGCGGCGCTCGTCCATCAGCTCGTGCTGCTCCCACGCCTCGGGGATCATCATCATCGCGGCGTGAGCGAGCGGGTAGCCCGACATCGTCAGCAGCTCGAGCGCGTTGTCGAAGGTCGCGGTGTCGCTCTGCCCCTCGAAGCTGATCGGGTAGAGCTTCTTCAGGTCGTCACCCAGCACCGGCGACTTCATCACGCCCTCGCGGGCACGCATCCAGTTGAAGTTGCCCTTGACGGTGTTGATCTCGCCGTTGTGCGCGACCATCCGGTACGGGTGCGCGAGCGGCCACTCGGGGAAGGTGTTGGTCGAGAAGCGCTGGTGCACGAGCGCGAGCGCCGAGACCGTGCGGGGATCCTTCAGATCCTCGAAGTAGGTGCCGACCTGATCGGCCAGCAGCAGGCCCTTGTAGATGATCGTGCGGCAGCTCATGCTGGGCACGTAGTACTCGCGGCTGTGCGTCAGCTTCAGGCGCTGGATGGCGGCCGAGGCCGTCTTGCGGATCACGTAGAGCTTGCGCTCCAGCGCATCGGGCACGATCACGTCGGGGCCACGGCCGATGAAGATCTGCTTGATCACCGGCTCCTTGGCGCGGACGGTGGGCGACATCGGCATCTCGCTGTCCACCGGCACGTCGCGCCAGCCGAGCAGCACGGCCTTCGGCCTTCACCGCGCGCTCGAGCTCCTGCACGCAGGCCAGCCGCGAGGCGTGCTCCTTGGGCAGGAAGATCATGCCCACGCCGTACTCGCCGGGCGGCGGCAGCTCGACGCCCTGCGCGGCCATCTCGGCGCGGAAATAGTCGTCGGGGATCTGGATCAGGATGCCCGCGCCGTCGCCCATCAGCTTGTCGGCACCGACCGCACCGCGGTGGTCGAGGTTCTCGAGGATCTTCAGGCCCTGCTCGACGATGGCGTGCGCCTTCTGCCCCTTGATGTGGGCCACGAAACCGACGCCGCAGGCGTCGTGCTCGTTGGCGGGGTCGTAGAGGCCCTGGCCTGCGGCTTGCGCCAGTTCGGACGACGGGGGAACGAAGTGGGGGCCTGCGACATGGCGCTCTCCAGGAAAACCGGACCGGCGCGCAGGATACTGCGGTGCAGCAAGAGTCACAAGCAAAACAATCGGTGTCTGACCCCAATTACAGACATGCACCACACTGATGCCTCAATAAATGGGGACAGACTAAACGTCAGGAAGAGGAGCTGCCTTCTTGGGGCGCCCGGGGCGCTTGGGCAGAGTCCGCCGGCCGGCCAGCTGTGACAGCGAGGCCACGAATGCCGGCGAGCCGAGTGCCCAGCCCTTCCGGGTCGCCTCGTCAAAGCGGTGCCGCTCCTGTGCTCCGAGCGGCTGCTCCATCAGAGCCCGGTAGGCCGCGTGTCGCTCGAATGGCGTGTTGCCCAAAGCCCAGAATGCAGGGTGATCGCTCACCAACGGATCGATTGCCGTCCCGACGTGGTGCGCCATGCTGCTCACTCGTGCCTGCGCCGGCGCACGGGCATCGTCCGCCTGTGCCGCGTCCGCCTCCACATGCCGCATCGCCAGCACCAGGTCGCGATCGGGCTCCACCACCGTGGCACGGAACCGACCATCCCAGAGCGTGCCACTGCGGCCATGCCGCCGGTTGAACCAGGCCGCATAGCGGCGACCGACGCTCTGCATCATGCGGCTCATGCCGGGCGCGTCCAACGGCGTCGCGAGCAGCAGAACCCTGGCCCGCTCGAGGCTGTAAGCGTGGATCGCCACGCCACAACCGGCTGCTGCCTGCGCGAGGAAGCGGCGATAGCTATCGCGATCGATGGCGTCGGTCAGCACGTCCTGCCCGTTATGCCCGGATTGCAGGATGAGGTGGGGCAGGCCCGAAACACTCAGGCGAGGCAGTCGTGCCATGGCGGCGGGCAAGTCGAGGGGGTGACGGGTCAGGATTCTCTGTCGGAGCCGCGCAAAGTGCGACGGAGTTGGCACCCGGACACACCCGGGCGCCACTCGTCGGGCCACCTCCGCCGTCCGTCGACCCTGGCCGCACCGGCCGCACGACCGCACTTAGAGTCCGCTGCGGGAGATGCTCGGACGCCGTCCGCGCATCAGCGACTGAAGCGGTTCTCCGGACAACCGCGAACGACAGGAAGCACAGAGTGAACAGGCACAGCACACGCGGATTCACGCTCATCGAGGTCATGATCGTCGTGGCGATTGTTTCCATCCTGGCCACCATCGCCGTGCCGTCGTATCAGGATTACGTGCGCCGAGGGAAGCTGCCCGAGGCTTTCACGTATCTCTCCGACTACAGGGTGAAGCTCGAGCAGTACTACCAGGACAACCGCAACTACGGCGGCAATGCCTGCGGCTCGGGCGCAAGCTGGGCGGGCTTTGCGCCGGCCGATGCGCGAAATTTCACCTTCAGCTGCACGCTGGCGGCAGACAAGCAAAGCTACACGCTGACCGCCAGCGGCGTCGACGGGCAGCATGTCTACACCCTCGCCACCACCGGCGCGAAGGCGACCACCACCTTCAAGGGCGCCACGGTGGCCAGCAAGGCCTGCTGGCTGACGAAGGGCACCGAATGCTGAACGTCCGCCCTTCGCGCCAGCGGGGCTTCAGCATGATCGAGCTGGCCGTCACGCTGACGGTGCTGGCCCTCGTCCTGGCGGCAGCCTTTCCCTCGGTCAGCGACTGGGTGCGCAACACCAAGGTCCGCAATGCGGCCGAGACGGCCCAGGCTGGCTTGCAGAAGGCGCGCAACGAGGCGCTGCGGCGCAACCAGAACGTCACCTTCTGGCTCGTCGGCGGCCCGAGTGTGCGCGTGGTCGACGACAACTGCGCGTTGTCGTCGTCGTCGGGCTCCTGGGTCGTCAGCATCCGCGACCCGAGCGGCAACTGCGAGACGGCGCCCGCCAGCATCACGCTGATCGAGAAGCACCCCGCGGGCGACGGTGGCGACACCGTGACCGTCTCGGCCCTTGCGCCCGACGGAACCACCGCCGCCACCTGCGTGCGCTTCAACGGTTTCGGTCGCGTGGTCGACGAGTCGGTGCCGCCCGACGACGGTTGCAGGCCCCCGACCAGATCTCGACGATCGACTTCACTCACGCAGGCACGGGCGCGCGGCGGCTGCGCGTGGCGATCTCCGGCGGTGGCGGCGTCCGCATGTGTGACCGCGACGTCGTCGCGCCCGACCCCCGCGCCTGCACGCCTTGACTCACACGGAACTGGCATGAACAAGAGACACCTTGCCCGGAACATCCGGCGGCGCCAACCGCGCTCGCACGGTTTTGCGCTGCTCGAAGTGCTGATCGCGATCCTGATCTTCGCCTTCGGCATCCTTGGCCTCATCGGGCTCCAGAGCGCGATGACGAGGGCGCAGACCGTTGCCGCCTTTCGCGGCGATGCATCGTCGCTGGCGAGCGAACTGCTCGGCATCATCTGGACGGACATCGCCAACATCGACAAGTACGACACGGCGTCGGGCAACTGCGACGGCCATGCCCGCTGCCCGGTCTGGAAGAACAAGGTGGGCAGTACGCTGGCCGGAGCCACGCCGGTCGTGACCGCCGATGCGACCGGGCAGGTGACCATCACCATCCGCTGGACCGTTCCTGGAGAGGACGCGCACCAGTACGTCACCTCCAGCAACGTGCAGGCCGTCGAGTGAAATGAAGATGCCCCATTCCAACCTCGACATCCGCCACGCTCGCGGCGTCACGCTGGTCGAACTGATGGTGGGCCCGGCCATCGGGCTGCTGACCGTCCTGGTGATCGCGCAGACCTTGTTCTTCTCCGAGAGCCAGAAGCGCACGACCACCTCCGGCGCGGACGCGCAGATGAATGGCGCGCTGGCGCTGTACACGCTTCAGCGCGACATCCAGATGGCCGGCTACGGCTTTGCCAGCAGCCCCGAGCTGCTCGGCTGCCCCATCTCCGCGAAGTACGGTGGCGCCAACATCGCGACCGGCGCGGCGACACCGACCTTCCCGACGGCGCTGGTGCCGCTGATCATCGACGCGACCGATCCGGTGCGAAACACGATCCGCGTGCTGAGCAGTTCGAAGGTCACGTACTCCGTGCCCACACGTGTGATTCCTCCCAGCTACGACCCGGCCGCCGCCTCGAAGCGCTACATCTTCCCGGTGAGCTCGGAGCTTGGCATCGCGGCGGGCGATCTGCTGCTGGCCGCCAAGGACGGCTCGACGAAGTGCGAGGTGTTCCAGGCCAGCGCCGCCCCGACCGTCGCCCAGCAGATCGACCGCGCCGACGACGGCGGCCGCTGGAACCCGGCCGGCTTCCCGGAAGAAACCTACACCGACGGCAATGCCATCGTGAACCTGGGCTCGCTGAACGACCTGACCTACTCGATCAGCGCCAACGGCTCGCTGCAGCAGACGCGGTTCCAGCTCGCCACCGACGGCACTTTCGCGCCGAGCTACACGGGGGCCCGCGACCTCTATCCCAACATCGTCGCGATGCAGGCCTTCTACGGGAAGGACACCAACGGCGACGGCGTGATCGATTCATACGACCGGCCACGCCGACCACCAACGCCGGGTGGCAGCAGGTCCTGGCGGTCCGCATCGCGCTGGTGGCGCGCAGCGCTCAGTACGAGAAGGACACGATCACGACGGCGAATCCGCAATGGGTGGTCGGCGACCAGCCTGCGCTGACCCCGCCGCCGGAGCCTCCGCGCCCGCCGCGTGCGGCACAGCCACCTGCATGACGCTGCGGGTGGACGGTCTGGCCGACTGGGAACACTACCGCTACAAGGTGTTCGACACGGTCGTGCCTCTGCGCAACATGATCTGGAAGTCGTAGGGAGCCGATGGTGGACAGGAAGTCAAACCGACCTTTCCCGGCTTCGCGCCGCCAGCGCGGCGTGTCGCTGCTCTTCGCGATGGCAACGCTCGTGCTGCTGTCGCTGGCCGCCGTCGCGCTGGTGCGATCGGTCGACAACTCGGCGCTCGTGATCGGAAACCTCGGCTTCAAGCAGAGCGCAACGGCGTCGAGCCACATGGCCACCGAGCGCGCACTGGCCCGGCTGAGGGCCAATGCATCGGGCACGACGCTCGACGACGACGGCGCCGCGGGGACCGGCTACTTCGCCACGAGCCAGGACAACCTCGACGTCACCGGCCGGTCACGACCTCGACGCGCAAGATGGCGCTGGTCGACTGGAAAGGCGACGGCGCCTGCGCCTACGTCGACAGTGCCGACTTCTCCGGCGCCTGCATCGCGCCAAAGACCGACACCCTGGCCGACGGTACCGCGGTGAAGTGGATCATCACGCGCATGTGTGCGAATGCCGGGCCGGTGGCCGCCGGCAACAGCTGCTCGCGGCCGAAGTCGGCGTCGACCACGACGTCGAGCGAACGCGGCGCCCTCAGCTCCGGCGGGCGGATCACGGCATCGGTGGCAACGCCGTACTACCGCGTCGTCGTGCGGACGGAAGGCCCGCGCAACACCGTCAGCTACACCGAAACCATCGTGCACTTCTAACCTGACCCGCATCAGGAGATCTCCCCATGAAGACCCCCTTCCTGCGAGCGAACGCGCCGCTGCTTCTGAAGCTGCCGCTGGCGCTGGCCTTGCTGCTCGCCGGGCAGAGTGCGTTGCCCGCAGCCACCGAGCTGGCGGACGTGCCGCTGTTCACCTCCTCGTCGAACGCCGTCAAGCCGAACATCATGTTCATCCTCGACGACTCGGGGAGTATGGCCAGCGACTTCATGCCCGACGACGCCAACTTCGCGAGGACGAAGTACGGCTTCCATGCGGCCCAGTGCAACGGCCTGGCCTACAACCCGGGCGTCACCTACACGCTGCCGGTCGACGACACCGGCACGCCCAAGGCGGCCGGCAGCACGAGTTTCACCGACCCGAACGTCAACATCACCACCCGGCGGGTGGTGTCGGACACCTCCGTGACCATCGTGGCCTCCGGTGACGTGACGGTCAACTTTCCGGCCAGCCCGGCACCGCAGAACAACTGGTTCACGGTCGGCAACACGGCCACGATCTTCAGCTCGACCAACACGACCAACTTCATGGAAGGCACGGTCAAGAGCTGGAATGCCGCGACGAGGCAGTTGACGATCACCGTCAGGAAAGCCCAGGGCACCGGCTCCGCACTCACCAGTGTCCGTGCTGGCCCGGGCTACATGCCCTTCTATTACACGTACAGCGGCACGAATGCCGCGCTGTCGTACACCTACACCGCAACGGGGGTGAGCACGACGACGCCCTTCTACCAGGAGTGCAATGCCGATGACGGGACCCTGACGACGTTCACGCGCGTCGACGTCACGGCCAGCTCCAGCGACCTGCAGAACTACGCCAACTGGCGGGCCTACTACTCGACCCGCATCCTGATGGCGAAGTCGGCACTGAGCCTGTCGTTCAGGAACATCGGTGACCGCTACCGCGTGGGCTATACCGCGATCAGCTCGCGAACCGCATCGGGAAGCAAGTTCCTCGACATCGACACCTTCGATGCCACGCAGAAGAAAGCCTTCTACGACATCCTCTTCGGAGCGACGACGGGCAGCACCACGCCGCTGCGCGGCGCGCTGTCCAAGGCCGGCCAGTATTTCGCCAACAAGGCGCCGAGCCAGACCAAGGATCCGGTGCAGTACGCCTGCCAGAAGAACTTCACGATCCTCTCGACCGACGGCTACTGGAATACCGGCTCCGAGGTGACGGGCAGCTACGGGCCCCTCGACGTGAACAACAACCGGGTGGGCCAGCAGGACGGCCCGCCGACCGAACGGCCGATGCGCGACAGTGGCGTCGACCGGATCACGTCCGTCTTCAATTACACGACCACCCGCACGGTCGACACCCAGGGCGCGACGACCCGGACCGACTACAGCAACGTCACGACGAGCGCAACCACCACCTACAGCGGGCCTCCGGCCGCCACTGGCCGCTTGAGCACGACCTTCACCGGCTACCTCGGGGGAACAATACGTCGATCACCCTGAGTGGCTGCAGCGGCTCGGGGTCGGGCCGCCAGTGCACGGTCACCGTCACGACCAATGCCAACCTGGGCTTGCCCACGGGATCGGCTTCGCTGACCATCGTCGGCGCGACGAATTCGGCCTACAACGGCACACGCACGGTCAACGTCACCGGCAGCAGGACCTATACCTTCACGATGAGGCCAGCTCCGAACAACAACGCCAGCGCCGCCGGGTATACGCTCGCCGCGTCGAGCGGCGCCCTCAGCTGCCCGGCTGGCTCCGGCGTGCTGACGCGGAGCACAAACCAGGTCGACACCTTCCCGGCAACCGTCTCCACGACGGTGAATGCCACCCAGACCCGCACGGTGTCCTACACGCTGTCGCGCACGGTCACGACCACCCCGTTCACGCAGACGGTGGTGGAGACCAACGGCGCGATCACCAGCGACACCACCGTGGCTGGCACGCCGACCGTCACCGGACCCACGGCCATTCCTGCACCGGCCAACAGCGTGACGACGACGCCCTACACGACGACCTCGAGCGCGTCCGGCACGGCGCAGACCGTCACCACGACGGGCAGCACGCAGGCCTGCTACAGCTCGTTCCAGGCCAATACGACCAATGTCGCGGTGGCGGTCGTGGCGCCGACGCCGGCGACGGTCGGCCCGACCACGTCGGGCGGATCGATCCCTTCCACCACCACCGGCCCGGTGAACACCACCGCTGCCGACAACACGGTGACGAGCACGCGGGCGCTGGACACCTCGGTGAGCCCGAACCCGAGCACGACGCAGATCAACGGCAGCTCGAACTCGCTGTCGGACGTCGCGATGTACTACTACAACACCGACCTGCGCTCGACCAGCCTGAGCAACTGCACCGGTGCACTGGGCAGCGGCAGCAACGTCTGCCAGACGACCACGGTCGACGGCACGGCCGCCAACGTCAGGCAGAACATGGTGACCTTCACGCTGGGCTTCGGCGTGGACGGCACCCTGAAGTACGACCCCAACTACCTGAAGCAGACCTCGGGTGACTACTTCGACCTCAAGCAGGGGACGAAGAACTGGCCCATCCCGACCGAGTCGACCAACGGCGGTGACCCGACCAACATCGACGACCTGTGGCACGCCGCCGTGAATGGCCGCGGCCAGTACTTCAGCGCGAAGAACCCGCAGGCCGTGGTGACAAGCCTGGACCAGGCGCTGCTGTCGATCACGGAGAAGAATGGTTCCGCGTCGGCTGCGGCGACCAGCACGCTGCAACCGGTGGAAGGCGACAACGACGTCTTCGTCGCGCAGTTCACGTCGGGCAAGTGGATCGGCGACGTCAAGCGCTACGCGATCAATCCGTCCGACGGCACGATCATCACCAGCGGCGGCTGGTCTGCTGCCGCCGTGCTCGACGCACGGATCGCGGCCGGTACCACCCCGCGCAAGATCTTCTACTTCAAGAAGGGCTCGGGCAACACCGGCTCGCTGCGCGACTTCACGTACTCGAATCTCACGACCGACTCGCTGAACTCGCACTTCGACAACTTCTGCAGCAAGGCCGGCGCCGGCGGTGCCGCATCGCCGACGCAGTGCGGCACGCTGAACCCTGCCGACCTGTCCACCGCCAACAGTGGCAGCAACCTGGTCAGCTACCTGAGCGGAACGGCGTTCTCCGTCTACCGCACGCGAGACTCCGCGCTGGGCGACCTGATCAATTCCTCGCCCGTCTACGTGGGCGCGCCGAAGTTCAAGTACACGGAGAACAGCTACGGCACCTTCGCCAGCAACAACGCCAACCGGCAGGGCGTGGTCTACGTGGGCGGCAACGACGGCATGCTGCACGCCTTCAAGCGTGAGACCGGCGAGGAGCTCTGGGCCTACATCCCGTCCGAGGCGATTCCTAAGCTCTACAAGCTCGCCGACACGGACTATCCGTACAGCCACTCCTTCTTCGTCGATGGCTCGCCGCAGATGGGCGATGTGTGGGATGGCACGAATTGGCGCACCATCCTGGTGGGTGGCCTGAACAAGGGCGGTCGCTCGGTGTACGCGCTCGACATCACCGACCCGGCCAATCCGGTCGCGCTGTGGGAGTTCAGCGACAACAACCTCGGCTTCACCTTCGGCAACCCGATCATCACCAAGCGCAAGGACGGCACCTGGATCGTCGCCTTCGCCTCGGGCTACAACAACATCAGCCCCGGGGACGGCAACGGCCATCTGTTCGCCGTCGACGCGATCACCGGGCAGAAGCTGGCGATGATCAGCACCTACACCAGCGGCACCACCGCGGCCGGCACCACCACGACTCCCAGCGGCCTGGCCAAGCTGAATGCCTACGTCGCCTCGGAAATCGACAACACCGCCAAGGTGTTCTACGGCGGCGACCTGCTGGGCAACCTGTGGCGCTTCGACCTGGACAGCAACGTCCAGCCGTACGGCAGCGCGCATCGGATGGCCGAGTTCGTCGAGGGTGGCAAGGCCCAGCCGGTGACGGTGCGGCCCGAACTCGCCGACTTGAACTACCTGGGCTCGACCTACACGGTGGTCTTCGTCGGCACGGGCCGCTATCTCGGCACGGGTGACCTCAACAACCTCGAGCAGCAATCGGTCTATGCGCTCAAGGAGACCTTCTCCAGCACGGGCCTGGGCGATGTCAGGGCCTCGAACACGCTGGTGACGCAGACGATCAGCACCGCCGCCAGCGGCGCACTGCGGACGGCCTCGACGAACGCGGTGAACTGGAGCACGAAGAACGGCTGGCTGGTCGATTTGCCGAGCTCCGGTGAACGAGTGAACGTCAACATGATCCTGGCCTTGAATGTTCTGTCGGTCGCCACCAACGTGCCGACGACCGATGTCTGCGACGCCGGGGGCCGTTCGTGGCTTTACAAGTTCGACATGGGAACCGGCTCTGCGGTCTCGAACGCGCCCAACGGTGCCGTCGCCATTTCGCTGGGCAACGTGCTGGTCGCAGGCCAGACGGTGGTTCAGCTCAGTGACGGCTCGACGGTGACGATCTCGACGCTGAGCGACACCTCGCTGCGGACCGACAACCAGCCGCCGCCTCCGCCCACGGCCACGCTGCGCCGAACCTCCTGGCGCGAGCTGGTGAACTGACCCGGAACCGAGCCCCCGATGAGGGGCTCGGTCGTTGATCCCATGCAGATCGCACGTGGCTTGCTCGCGAGTGCGGTGCCGGTGATGGCGCTGCACGCGGTGGCTCTCGGCGTGGTTTCGGATACAAGGGAGGGCGCGGGCGGAACCCCGCCGGCCGTCCCCTGATCGTGCGCATCGAAGCAGTGCAAGCGGCGGTCGCACCAACCATGACCGAAGTGGCTGAGCCTCTGCAGCCGGTCCCGGCCGAAAATACGAAGAAGGCCGCCTGGATCGTCGCTGCGGAGCCGCCTGCGCCATCGACTCGGACCCTCTCCCCGCCGATCCAGCGGACCCGGCGGCAGCGATCGATAGCGCGACCGTCGCGGCGGCCGAGCGGCGCCCGGCCGGCGACGAGGCTGCCGCGCCGCTCGATTTCCTCCCGCGGGACAAGCTCAGCGTTCCGCCGCGCCCGATCGGCTTCGTCGACGTGCCCTTTCCCGCAGAGGTCACCGAGCAGATCGATCTCGCGGTTCAGCTGACGCTGTTCATCGATGAGCAGGGCGTCGTGCAGCGTGTTCGTCTCGATGGGCCCGATGTCGGCCCGGTGCTGCAGGAAGCAGCGCGGAGCAGCTTCATGAACGCCCGCTTCTCGCCGGGGAGTTGAACGGGCGCGCGGTACGCTCGCAGATGCGCGTCGAGGTCACCTTCCGGAGCGAAGCGCCTCGCGCGGACACTGAACCGCCACGGTGAGGTCAGCGCGGAGTCGCCCTCAGGCGTCCTGCGCGCGCATGGGCCACTCGATGCGTCTGCCGGTCATCCGCCGATGCTCCCGCAGGGCGAACCGATCCGTCATCCCTGCCACATAGTCCGCGACGAAGCGCGCGTTGTCGCGTCTCTCGGGGCGCTCGCCGTGTATCTGGCTCGGGTCCTCGAGATAGCGGCAGAACAGGTCGGCCAGGACTTCCTTGGCCAGGCTGGTGGTGGCGGTGACCTGCGGGTGTCGGTAGAGGTTGAGCTTCAGGAAGTGCTTGATGCAATCGACTTCCGTTCGCATCGCGTCGCTGAAGGCCACCAAGGGCGGCAGCTTGCGCACCGCGTCCGCGCTGTCCGGGCCGTGCAGCGCGATCGCCTTGCGCGTCGTGTCGATCACGTCGTAGACCTGTTCGGAAAGCATTCGCCGCAGCGTCTCAAACAGCAGGCGTCGGCCGCGCAGCGATACGTGCTCCCGGCACGCTTCCTCGCGAATGCGCCGCACCAGTGGCAGTTCATCGAGCTGCTCGATGGACAGCAGGCCCGATCGCACCCCGTCGTCGATGTCGTGTGCGTTGTAGGCAATCTCGTCCGCCAGATTGCACAGCTGCGCTTCGAGGCTTGGCTCGGTGCCGTCGAGGAACCTCGCCCCGATGCCGCTCGGATCGTGGGTTTGCAGCCACCGGGCATGACGGCGGCTGCAGTGCTTCAGGATCCCTTCGCGGGTCTCGAACGTGAGATTGAGACCGTCGTAGGCCGGGTAGCGTTCCTCGAGCCGGTCGACGACTCGCAGGCTCTGGAAGTTGTGCTCGAAGCCACCACCGTCGGGCCTGACCGACCGGATGCTCTCGTGCAGCGCGTCCTGCCCGGCATGGCCGAACGGCGTGTGACCGAGGTCGTGCGCCAGCGCGATCGCTTCGATCAGGTCTTCGTTGAGGGCCAGCGCACGGCCGATCGATCGCCCGAGCTGCGCCACTTCGAGCGAATGCGTCAGGCGCGTGCGGAAGAGGTCTCCTCATGATTGAGGAAGACCTGGGTCTTGTAGACGAGGCGACGGAAAGCCGTCGAATGGACGATCCGGTCGCGGTCGCGCTGGAAGTCGTCCCGCGTCGGAGCCGCCGGTTCGGCACAACGACGCCCTCGGGTCGCGCGCGGGTCGCTGGCGTAGGCAGCCAGCCGCAGGATGCTCATTCGCTGCAGTTCTGCAGCACGTCGCGGACCAGACCCTCGTCGGCCTCGTGCACGAGAGCTGGCCCGGCTTGTCGATCACGACGAAGCGGATCCGGCCCGCCTCCGACTTCTTGTCGTGCCGCATGAAGCCGATCAGGCGATCCGGGTCGAGCGAGGGCGCGCGTACCGGCAATCCGGCGCGCCGGACCAGCGCTTCGATTCGGCGGCGGTAGCTGACATCGATGAGACCGAGCCGGTGCGAAAGTTCGGCCGCCATGACCATGCCGCAACCGACGGCCTCGCCGTGCAGCCGTGTCCCGAAGCCCAGCTCTCCCTCCAGCGCATGGCCGAAGGTGTGGCCGAAATTCAGTATGGCTCGTCGGCCGCCCTCGCGTTCGTCGTCGCCGACCACTTCGGCCTTGATCTCGCACGAGCGTCGCACGGCATGCTCCAGCGCAGCGGGCTGCAGGTGGACCGGTCATCGAGGTGTTCTTCGAGCCAGCAGAAGAATGCGTCGTCGGCGATCGGGCCGTACTTGATGACCTCGGCGAGGCCGGCCGCGATCTCGCGGGGAGGAAGCGTCGTCAGGCTGCCCAGGTCAGCCACGACCCGCCGAGGCTGGTAGAACGCACCGATCATGTTCTTGCCGTGCGGATGGTTGATCGCGGTCTTTCCGCCGACGGAAGAATCGACTTGAGCCAGCAAGGTCGTCGGCACCTGAACGAACGGCACGCCGCGCATGAAGCAGGCGGCGGCAAAGCCGGTCAGATCGCCGATGACGCCACCACCGAGCGCAAACAGGACCGTCTTGCGATCGAAGTTTCCCTCCAACAGGACATCGAACACCCTGTTGAGGGTCGTCCAGTCCTTGTGGATCTCGCCATCGGGCAGGACCAGGACCTCGACGCTGGGGTAATGCGGGGACAGCGACGCTTTCAGCCGGGCGGCATACAGCGGAGCGATGGTTTCGTTCGTGACGATCAGGGCAGCGGCGGCCCGGGGCAGTTCTGCAAACGTCCGTGCGTCGTCGATGAGGCCGGTTCCGATCAGGATGTCGTAGCTGCGTTCGGCCAACCCAACGGTGACCCTGGAGCGTTGCGATGGCGAGGTGGACATGACCGAGAGTTTAGTTCCTCGGCCCTGCGGGTCATCGCTGCTGAAGGTGCGGCCCCACCGGCGAAGGTACGCGTCCTGGGTCGACCAGTCCAGCGAGCTCGAGCTGCATCAGGATCATGTGAACCAGGCCGATGACGCTGGGTCGCCCCGTTTCGATCACGAAGTGCGCCGTTTCCCGATAGAGAGGATCACGCTGCTGGTACAGCTCACGCAGTTTACGCAGCGGATCGGCCACCTGGAGCAGCGGCCGATGGGTGTCATGGCGAAGCCGACGGAACAGTTCCTCCGGCGACGTCTTCAGATAGATCACGGTCGTCCGCTCCTTCAGGAGTCGCCGGTTCGACTCGCGAACGACGACGCCCCCGCCCGTGGCCAGCACATGCGGACCTCGAGCGACCAGCTCGGAAATGACTTCCTGCTCGATGTCGCGGAATCGGGCTTCCCCTTCCCGTTCGAAGAACTCCTTGATCGAGCAACCGATCCGGTTTTCGATCTCAGCGTCGGAGTCGACGAACGCGACCTGCAGCGCTCGCGCGAGGTGGCGCCCGACCGTTGACTTGCCCGCGCCCGGCATGGCGATCAACGTGACGGACTTCAGCATGGTCTCGACAAAGGAATCAGCCGGAACGCGCAGGCGCGCGTTCCGGCTGAGTGAGGTTCAGACGGACGCCATGACGGCGTCCTGCCTTCACAGACCAGCGGTCGTGGAGCGGTCGGTCACGACCTTCGGCGTCAGGAAGATCAGCAACTCCGTGCGTTGCGATGACTTCGTGGTGGTCTTGAACAGATTGCCAATCACCGGCACGTCGCCGAGGAAGGGCACCTTGGTCACATCGGTGCGTTCGTTCTGCTCGAAGATGCCGCCGATGACCACCGTGCCGCCGTTCTCCACCAGCACCTGCGTCTTCACGTGCTTGGTGTCGATGGCGAAGCCGGCAGCCGTGGCACGGCCAACGCTGTCCTTGTTGACATCCACATCAAGTACCACCGCCCCTTCAGGCGTGATCTGCGGCAAGACCTCGAGCTTGAGGTTGGCCTTGCGGAACTGGAGCGCCGTGGCGCCGCTGGATGTCGCGGTCTGGTACGGCAGTTCGGTACCCTGTTCGATCAGCGCCTTCTGCTGATCGGCCGTCACGACGCGCGGGCTCGACACCACCTTGCCCTTGCCCTCGGCTTCGAGCGCTGACACTTCCAGGTTGAGGAAGCGACTGGCAGAAGCGCCGAACAGGGTCACCGCGAACGTTGCGGCTCCGTAGCCGCCCTGGCCCACCGCGGGCAGATTGACGAACTGCGTGTCGTTGAAGCTCCCGGAGGTCTGCCCAGTTTGAGCACCCACCGCGTTCAGATTGCCACCGACCCGGACGCCACTGTCGCCGATGGCCGTCCGGTCATTGAACCCGAGCTTAGCGCCGAGCGAGCGTCCGAACTTGTCGTCGGCGATGACGATCCGCGCCTCGATGAGGACCCGGCGAACCGGCACGTCGATCTTGCCGATCAGCATCTGGACCTCCTCGAGCTTCGAAGGGATGTCACTGACGAAGAGCTGGTTCGTTCGAGCCTCGAAGATGACGCTTCCGCGCGGAGAAAGGATCTTCATCCCGGTTCCGCCACCGGTGCTGCCCTGACCGCTCAGGCCTTTCGCCACATCTTCGGCCTTCGCGTAATTCAGCTGGAATGCCTGCGTCCGGAGGGGCTCGAGCTGTGCCACCTGCGACTTGGATTCGAGCTCGGCCTTTTCCTTCGCCGCGAGCTCGTCCTTGGGCGCCACCCAGATCACGTTGCCCGACTTCCGCAGGCCGAGTCCCTTGGCCTGCAGGATGATGTCCAGGGCACGGTCCCAGGGCACGTCCTTCAGGCGCAGAGTGACGTTGCCGGTGACCGTGTCGCTGGTGACCACGTTGAAGTTCGTGAAGTCGGCAATCACCTGCAGCAGCGCACGAACCTCGATGTTCTGGAAGTTCAGCGAGAGCTTCTCGCCGGCGTAGCCCGGGCCTTGCGTCAGCTTGTTGGGATCGACCTTCTGCTGACGCACCTCGAGCACGAACTGCGTGTCGCTCTGGTAGGCGCTGTGCTCCCAATTGCCGCGCGGATTCACCGTCAGGCGAACACGATCGCCCTGCTGGGTCGCGGTGAAGGTCTGCACCGGCGTGCCGAAGTCGGCGACGTCGAACTTGCGGCGCAGGTTCTCAGGCAGGGCCGAACGCAGGAACTCCAGCACGAGGCTCTGCCCCTGCTGTCGAATATCCACGCCCACCTGGTTGTTCGGCAGTTCCACGACCAAGCGGCCAGCGCCATCCGTACCGCGGCGGAAGTCGATGTCCTTCAGCGCCAGCTGTTCGCGGTTGAGGCTTTCAGCGAAGCGCACGGGCTCAGAACTGGTGGTCGTGGGCTGTGCGCTGGCTGCCGCCGAAGTCTCGAGCACCAGCACGAGCGCCTTGCCTTGCAGCTGCGCCTTGTAGTTGGTGGCCTGCTTGAGGTTGAGCACGAGGCGCGTGCGCTCACCAGCTTGCGCCACGTTCACGCTTCGCAGGTTGCCCTGGTTGATCTCGACCGAGTTGCGGCCGAGCGCATTGCTCACCCCGGGAAGATCGATCGCGATTCGCGGCGGCGTCTGGATCGTGAAGCCGGCCGGCACGGCGGCGAGCGGCTCGCTCATTTCGATGCGCACGACCTCCGCGGTGCCCTGCTGCGTGCTGTTGATCGACTGGATGGCGTTCTGTGCCCAACCCGCCAGCGGCGCGCTGAAACCCAACACCAGTGCCAGTGCGCGAACGCGCCACATGCTCATGATCCGATTCTCCTGGTTGTGCTTCATCGCGCCGGCTCCTGGAGCTGAAGGGCGCTGGCGCGCTCGATCCATTCGCCCGCTGCGTCCTGAACAATTTCCCGGAGTTCCACCTCCGTCTCCGAGATCTTCATGATCTTCCCGTAGTTCTGCCCGAGATAGTCCCCGGCCTTGACCTGATAAAGAAGGTTGTCAACCCGCAGGAGTGCGTAAGGCCTTCCGCCACGCATGACGCTACCGACCATGCGCATGCTGTCCAGCGGGTATGCCTCCAACGGCTCCTTGCGGCGATTGATCTCGGCCGCCAGGAGCGAGTTGGGCTGGCGAGCCTCCTGCTTGAGCGCGACGGTCAGCTTCTGGGTACTGAATGGCTCGACACCGCTCACCGCCGTGTAAGGCTGAGGCGTGAACTTCTTCGGTGGCGTCAGGGCCGTCACGTTCGGCTTGACCTCGCGCCGCTGTTGCTCCATCCACTGGCTGAGTTCTTCCTGGTCCGCGCTGCAGGCGCCCAGCAGCACTGCGAAGAGCAGCAACAGCGCCCAGCCGGATCGGCGATCGTTGTGAACGTACATCATTGGCTAGCCCCTGCACCCGCCGGCTTCGCGCCCTTCGTGGCCTTCGCCTTGTTCGCTCGCTGCGCCTCGATCTCGGCCGGATCCAGATACCGGTAGGTGCGCGCAACCGCCTCCATGGACAACGCGCCGTCGCTCTTTTCCTTCGCGACAGCATTGATGTTGAGGTTGTGCAGCGTGACGATGCGCGAAAGGTTGGCGATGTCGGCAGCAAAGGCGCCAATGTCGTGATACCGGCCCGAGACCCTGATGGAAATCGGCAGTTCCGCGTAGTAGTCGCGCACCACCACGCTGCCCGGCCGGAACAACTCGAACTGCAGGCCGCGGCCGATGCCGGCCTGGTTGATATCGGACAGCAGTGCGTCCATTTCCGCCTTGCCCGGCAGTTGCTTTTCGAGTTGGGTCACGTACTCCTCGACTTGCAGCTTCTGCTTGCGAAGTTCGCTGAGATTCACCGCCTGTCCGAGCTTGTTGCGGTAGTCCGCCTTCAGTGTGAGTTCCTTGGCCCGCTCGGCTTCCAGGCCCTCATGTGCCTCGGACAAGAGCAGGAACCAGCCCAGGACGACCATTCCCAGCGCCAAACCGCCCCAGGTCATCAGCTTGGGCAGCATCGGCCATTGACCGGGCTCGTTCGGGTTGAGGTTGCGGAACTGCGATGCGGCGCCCTCGAACACGGAGTTCAGGTCGACGTTCATGCCTCGTTTGGTTGCCATCAGTGCCTCACGCCTTCGTTGCAACCGCGGCAGATTGCGGTGCAGCTGCCGGGGCTGAAGCACCTGCACCCGGTGACTGCGTCGCCTCGGGCGGACGCTTGACCTGCAGCCGCAGCATGAACTCAAACAACCTGCGGGGATCCCTGGCAGCCGCCTGCACATTCGCCGACTTGCTTTCCACAAGTTCCGGCCGCACCAGCCATTCAGAGTTGTAGGCGGTATTGCGCAGCAACTCCGAGATCCGCTCCTGCGTCTGCGCGATGCCGGACACGGTCAGCCCCTGCCCCTCCTGCTTGATGGTCTTGAAGTAGATCCCTTCTGGCGTCTGCTTGACCAGTTCGTTGAGCAGGTGCACCGGCACGTTGCGGTCGATCTGCAGATCCTCCACCGCCTTTTGTCGCGCCTTCAGCGACTCGATCTCGGCTCGCAGCGTGGCGATGTCCTTGATCTGCACCTCGAGCTTCTTGATCTCGGCAGTGAGGAAGTCGTTGCGACCTTGCTGCGCCGACGTCATCTGCTGCACGACGAGGTACCAGACCCCGACGACCGCCAGACCGGCGGCGGCGGCCATGCCCAGGCCCGCGAAGAACGCGATCTTCCTGCGCTGGCGCTTTTCTTCCCGGTGGGGAAGAAGGTTGATCAGTATCACTGCAGAAACCTCCGCATCGCCGGGCCGCAGGCGGTCAGGTAGGACGGCGCCTCGCGGCGCAGCTTGCTCTCGCGCACGGCCGAGCCGAGCTTCATGTTCTCGAACGGGTTGACCACCATCGACGCGAAGCCGGTCAGCTCGGTCACCCGATCCTTCAGGCCGGGCAGCGTGGCCGTGCCGCCGGCAAGCATCACGTAGTGCACCTTGTGATGCGGCGTGCTGGTGAAGAAGTACTGCAGTGCGCGCCCGATCTCCTGCGACATGCTGTCGACGAAGGGCGCGAGCAGCGTGCTCTCGTAGTCTTCGGGCAGATCGGCGGCGAGCTTCTTCTGCTCGGCCTCCTCGAACGAGAAGCCGTACTGCCGCGAAATCAGCTGCGTGAGTTGCGAGCCGCCGAAGGCCTGGTCGCGGTCGTAGAGCATCTCGTCGTCGCGCAGCACCTTCAGACTGGTCGTGTCGGCGCCGATCTCGAACAGCGCCACCAGTGCATCCTTGCCTTCGCTCGGCAGCCCGGCCACGACGCGGCCCATCGCCAGCCGGGAAGCGTGCGACTCGATGTCGAGCACCACCGGCTTGAGACCCGCAGCTTCGGCCAGGCCTTGCCGATCCTGGACCCGATCCTTGCGGGAGGCCGCGATCAGCACCTCGACGTCACCGACCGACGTGGGGCTCGGACCGATCACACAGAAGTCCAGGCTCACTTCATCGAGCGAGAACGGATGTACTGGTTGGCTTCGGACTCGACCTGGAGCTCGAGCTCTTCCTCGCGCAGGCCTGCCGGAAGCATGATCTTCTTGGTGATGACCGCCGATTGCGGCATCGCCATGACCACCGGGCGCGTCTTCGTGCCGCTCTTGGCGACCACACGCTTGACGGCTTCGGCCACCTCGTCGAACTTCTCGATCTGGCCGTCGGTGATCCAGCCCTTCTCGAAGGGTTCCGAGGCAAATCGCTCGAGGATGTACTCGCCGTTGGAGGTCTGGCCGAGCTCGACCAATTTGGCACTCGACGAGCTGATATCCAGCCCGATCATCGGCGCATGCTTTCGGCCCAGCAGGGTGTCTAGGAAGCTCACGACGCCTTTCCCCCCAGCGCCATGTGGAACGCGCCGGACTGTTAATAAGTTACTTCAATGCTAGCAGTAAAGCCTTTGTGCGCCAAGAAAAACGCCCTGCGCAAGCTCCTGCTCGTTGCAAAACTCACACGAGACGCGACGCCCTTGTAAGCACTTTTCAACGCGACCCGAACGCGATATCGGCAGCCTGCCGTTGGACCTTCGGACCGTGACAAATTGATGCATGACGCGCTTCCTATAATGAGTTTCGGCTTCGATGGAGACCCATGAGCGATTCAGAGCGCGCGTCCGAGAACGCGCCGGCGGCCCGCGGCGGCCCTGCTTCGAAGCTGCCCCGCTGGGCGGCATGGCCCTTGAAGGCGCTCGCCGTCCTGGGCGGACTGACGGTCGCTCTGGCGCTGTCCGGTCTGATCCTGGTGGCGATCGCGCTGGCCGTGGCTTATCCAAACCTGCCCGAGACCAGCGGCCTGACCGACTACCGCCCCAAGCTGCCGATGCGCATCTATTCGGCGGATTCGGTGCTGCTGGGTGAGTTCGGCGAAGAGCGGCGCAACTTCGCGGCGATCCGGGAAATCCCGAAGGTGATGCAGGATGCCGTGCTCGCCATCGAAGACGCGCGCTTCTACGAGCACAGCGGGGTCGACTACAAGGGCGTGCTGCGGGCCGGTCTGGCCCACCTGAGCGAGGCCCGAAGCCAGGGCGCCTCGACCATCACCATGCAGGTGGCGCGCAACTTCTATCTCTCCACCGAGAAGACCTTCACGCGCAAGATCTACGAGGTGCTGCTGGCGCTGAAGATCGAGAGCATGCTGACCAAGGAGCAGATCCTCGAGGTCTACATGAACCAGATCTTCCTCGGCCAGCGCGCCTACGGCTTCGCGGCGGCCAGCGAGATCTACTTTGGCAAGCCGCTCAAGGAGATCACGGTTGCCGAGGCGGCGATGCTCGCCGGGCTGCCCAAGGCGCCCTCGGCGTACAACCCGATCGTCAACCCGAAGCGGGCCACCGAACGCCAGCAGTACATCATCGACCGCATGCTGGACAACGGCTTCATCACCGCCGAGCAGCATGCTGCGGCCAAGGCCGAGAAGCTCCACTACCGAACCCAGACCGAAGTGTCGGTGCACGCCGAGCACGTGGCCGAGGTGGCGCGCCAGCTGATCTTCAGTCAGTACGGCGCCGAGGCGTACACGCGCGGCCTGAACGTCTACCTGACGATCAACTCCGGCGAGCAGACCACCGCCTACCGCGCGCTGCGCAAGGGCATCATGGATTTCGAGAAGCGGCAGGTCTACCGCGGGCCCGAGGCCTACGTCGACCTTCCCGCCAGCCCGAAGGACCTCGACAGCCGCATCGCCGAGGCGCTGCAGGACCACCCCGACAACGACGAGTTGAAGGCCGCGGTGGTGCTCGACGCCAACCCGAAGAAGGTGCTCGCCGTGCTGCAGAACGGCGAGTCGGTCGACATCACCGGCGACGGCCTCAAGCCGGCCACCTCCGGCCGGCCGCGAAGGGCAACCCGAAGACCGCGATCCGGCGCGGCGCGGTGATCCGCGTCATCAAGGACGCCAAGGGCAACTGGAGCATCACGCAGCAGCCCGAGGTCGAGGGTGCGTTCGTGTCGATGGATCCGCGCACAGGCGCGATCCGTTCGATGGTCGGCGGCTTCGACTTCTCCAAGAGCAGCTTCAACCACGTCACGCAGGCGTGGCGCCAGCCCGGCTCGAGCTTCAAGCCGTTCATCTACTCGGCCTCGCTCGAGAAGGGCTTCACGCCGGCCACCGTGATCAACGACGCCGAGCTGTTCTTCGGCGCCGAGACCACCGGCAGCCAGCCCTGGGAGCCGAAGAACTACGACGGCCAGTTCGACGGCCCGATGTCGATGCGACGCGGCACGGCCAAGTCGAAGAACATGGTGTCGATCCGCATCCTGCAGGCGATCACGCCGCAGTTCGCGCAGGACTGGGTCACGCGCTTCGGCTTCGAGGCCGAGAAGCACCCGGCCTACCTCACGATGGCGCTCGGCGCCGGCTCGGTCACGCCGCTGCAGATGGCCAGCGCCTACAGCGTGTTCGCCAACGGCGGCTATCGGGTCAGCCCGTTCCTGATCGCGCGTATCACCGACACCAAGGGACGCGTACTTAACGAGCCCAAGCCTGCGGTGCTCGACGAATCGGCGCGCGTGATCGAGGCCCGCAACGCCTTCGTGATGACCAGCCTGCTGCAGGAGGTGACGCGCTCCGGCACGGCCGCGCGCGCCCAGGCCACGCTGAAGCGGCCGGACCTGTACGGCAAGACCGGAACGACCAACGACTCCAACGACGCCTGGTTCGCCGGCTGGCAGCAGCAGGTGGTGGCGGTCGTCTGGATGGGCTACGACACGCCGCGCAAGCTGGGCGATCGCGAAACCGGCGGTGGCCTGTCTCTGCCGATCTGGATCGACTACATGAGCAGCGTGCTCAAGGGCGTGCCGGTCGCCGAGCCCAGCGCACCGCCGGGCGTGGTGAATCTCGGTGGCGAGTGGTACTACAGCGAGTACGCCGATGGCAGCGGTGTGGCCACGCTGGGCATCGATCAGGCGCCGCCGGTCGACCCGGCCCAGGTCGAAGAAGAGCGCAAGGGCATCCTCGACCTGTTCAAGCGCTGACGGGCGGCGCAAAGCTCAAGGCCTTGCCGGCCTGTTCGCTCGCGCAGGCCGACAGCGCGGCGAAGAACTCGCGGCCGTCGCGGGTGTCGAGCCAGCGCCCTTGCGAATACTTGTAGTGGAAGCCGCCGCTGCGCGCGGCGAGCCACAGCTCGTGCAAGGGCGGCTGCGTGTTGATCACCAGCTTGCTGCCGTTGGGAAAACCCAGTTCCAGCAGCCCGCCGGTGCGGTGGGTGTCGATGTCGACCACGTCGTCCTGCAGCCACTGGTCCACCGTGGCCTCGATGCGAGAGAGCATCGCCGACGTGATCGCGTGGTACTCGGAGTCGCCGAGCGGGGTGGGTTCGAAGGGAGTGGTCATGGCCGATAATCCACGCATGCTGCAGTGCAAGACTAGTGTATCGATGCGCCCCCCTCGCACGTCAGGACAGCGCCATCGCGGCGTCGTGGTCATCGCCGCCCTGGCTTTCGGGTTGCTCGCCGGCTGCGGCCAGAAGGGCCCGTTGACCCTGCCCCCGCCGCAGCGCCCGCCTCTGCACCTGCTGCCAAATGAAGCTGCCCGGCTCTCCTTTCGTGGCCTATCGTGGCCGCGAACTCCATCTCGAGGACTGCGCGCTCGCGGATCTCGCCCAGCGCTTCGGCACACCGCTGTATGCATACTCGCGAAGCGCCATGCTGGAAGCGCTCGCCGGCTACCAGCGCGCGCTGGCCGGCCGCGATCACCTGATCTGCTACGCCATGAAGGCCAACAGCAATCTGGCGGTGCTGCAGACCTTCGCCCAGGCCGGCTGCGGCTTCGACATCGTCTCCGGCGGTGAACTGGCGCGGGTGCTGGCGGCCGGCGGCGATGCCGCGAAGGTTGTCTTCTCCGGCGTCGGCAAGACCCGCGCCGAGATGGCGCAGGCGCTCGAGGCCGGCGTGGCCTGCTTCAACGTCGAGAGCGAGAGCGAACTCGAACAGCTCTCCGACGTGGCCACGCGGGCCGGACGCACGGCGCGCATCAGCCTGCGCGTCAATCCGGACGTCGACGCGAAGACGCATCCGTACATCTCCACCGGCCTGAAGGGCAACAAGTTCGGCGTCGCCCACGAGCGCGCGCTCGCCACCTACCGCCGCGCCGCCGCGCTGCCCGGCATCGAAGTGGTGGGCATCGATTGCCATATCGGTTCGCAGATCACCGACACCGGCCCCTACCTCGACGCGCTCGACCGCGTGCTCGACCTGGTCGAGGCCGTGGAAACGCTGGGCATCACGCTGCACCACATCGACCTCGGCGGCGGCCTCGGCATCACCTACACCGACGAGCAGCCACCACAGGCCGAAGCGCTGGTGCGCGCCCTGCTCGCGCGCATCGACGCACGCGGCCACGGCCATCGCAAGATCCTGCTCGAGCCTGGGCGCTCGCTGGTCGGCAATGCCGGCGTGCTGCTGGCCAGCGTGCTCTACCTGAAGCCCGGCGGCGCGAAGAACTTCTGCATCGTCGACGCGGCGATGAACGACCTGATGCGCCCGGCGATGTACGAAGCCTGGATGGGCATCGTGCCCGGCATGCAGCGCGACGAGGCGCCGCAGACCATGGACGTGGTCGGCCCGGTGTGCGAATCGGGCGACTGGCTGGGCCGTGACCGCCACCTCGCGGTGCGTGCCGGCGATACGCTGGCCGTGCTGTCGGCCGGTGCCTACGGCATGAGCATGGCCAGCAACTACAACACACGCGGCCGCGCCGCCGAGGTGATGGTGTCCGGCAGCGACGCCCGGCTGATTCGCGACCGCGAACAACCCGCCGACCTGTTCCGCGGCGAGCACCTGCTGCCGCGTTGAGGGGCCGCTAGATCCGCCCTTCCTCCACTGCGTGGCAGGCGATGCGGACGCCGTGCAGCGAAAGCTGCTGCGGCCGCTCGCTGCGACAGCGCTCGTTGGCATGCGGGCAGCGCGGGTGGAACGAGCAGCCACTCGGCGGGTTCAGCGGATTCGGCACCTCGCCCTGCACCGGCGTGCGTGAGCGCCCGCTCATGCGGATGTCGGGAATCGCATCGAGCAGCATGCGCGTGTACGGGTGGCGCGGTCGCGCGAACAGCTCGGCCTTCGGCGCCACCTCGACCAGCCGGCCAAGGTACATCACGCCCACGGCATCGGCCACGTGGCGCACCACGGCGAGGTTGTGCGAGATGAACAGGTAGGTGAGCCCCGCTCGCGCTGCAGGTCCTTCATGATGTTGAGGACCTGCGCCTGCACGGAGACGTCCAGCGCCGACGTCGGCTCGTCGCAGACGAGAAACTCCGGCTGGGTGGCCAGCGCACGCGCGATCGAGATGCGCTGGCGCTGCCCGCCGGAGAACTGATGCGGAAACTTCGCCGCATCGGCGGCTGCGAGGCCCACCGACTTCAGCAACTCGCCGACACGTGCCTCGATGGCCGCCGCACCCTGGACCAGGCCATGCTCGCGCAGCGGCTCCGCCACGATGTCCAGCACCTTCCAGCGCGGGTTCAGGCTCGCAAACGGATCCTGGAAGATCATCTGCATGCGCCGATGGAGGGCGCGTGCAGTGGGCGAGGCGAAGACCTTCTGCGTGTCCTGCCCGTCGAAGCGGACGCTGCCCTGCGTGGGCGAATACAGGCCGACGAGCAGCCGCGCGACGGTGCTCTTGCCACAGCCCGACTCGCCGACCAGCGCGAGCGTCTGGCCGCGCGCGATGTCGAAACTCACGCCATCCACCGCGTGCACGAACTGGCGCGGCTTGCCCTCCACCACGCGATTCAGCCACGGCGCCGAGACGTCGAAGGTCTTGGCGAGGTCGCGCACCTCCACCAGCGGCGCGCTCATGCAACCACCCCGCGAAGTTCATCCGCGCGCCAGCAGGCCGCACGCGTGGCGCCGGCCGCCATCAGCTCGGGGCGCTCCGTCCGGCAGCGCTCCACCGCATTCGGACAGCGCGGATTGAAGGCACAGCCTGCGGGGATGGCGTTCAGTCTCGGCATCGCACCATCGATCTGCAGCAGGCGCTCGCGGTCCTCGTCCATCGCCGGGATCGAACCCATCAGCCCCTGGGTGTACGGGTGCGCCGGGCGATGGATCACCTCGCCCACCGGGCCGATCTCGGCGATGCGGCCGGCGTACATCACTGCCACGCGGTCGCAGGTCTCGGCGATCACGCCCATGTCGTGCGTGACCAGCATCACCGCTGCGCCGTGCTCGCGGCAGACGCGCTTGAGCAGCGAGATGATCTGCGCCTGGATCGAGACGTCGAGCGCGGTGGTCGGCTCGTCGGCCACGATCAGCTTGGGTTCGGCCGCGAGCGCCAGCGCGATGACGACGCGCTGGCGCATGCCGCCGGAGAACTGGTGCGGATACTGGTCGAAGCGCGCCTCGGGCGCGGGGATGCCGGTGTCGGCCAGCAGCGCGATCGCCCGCTCGCGCGCCTGCTTCTCCGACAGCGGCAGGTGCGTGCGGATCGTCTCGACGAGCTGCCGCCCCACGGTGTACAGCGGGTTCAGCGAGGTCAGCGGATCCTGGAAGATCGCGCCGATCTGGCGGCCGCGCAGCTGCCGCATCGCTTCGGGCGGCAGGTTGTCGATGCGCCGCCCCTCGAGGCGGATCTCGCCGCCGCCGATGCGCCCCGGCGGCTCGAGCAGGCCGATGATCGCGGCACCGGTGAGCGACTTGCCCGCGCCCGATTCACCGACCACGCCGAGCACCTCGCCGGCCGCGATGTCGAACGAGACGCCGTCGATCGCCAGCAGCGTGCCGCGGCGCGACGGGAACTCGACGCACAGGTCCTTCACTTCGAGCAAGGGCGAACTCATCGCAACCTCGGGTTCAGCGCGTCGCGCAGCCAGTCGCCGAGCAGGTTGACCGAGAGCGCGATCATCACCAGCACGACGCCCGGGAAGATGGTGATCCACCACTCGCCGGAGAAGAGGAAGTCGTTGCCGACGCGGATCAGCGTGCCCAGCGAGGGCTGCGTCGGCGGCACGCCGACGCCGAGGAAGGACAGCGTCGCCTCGATCAGGATCGCCTGCCCGATGTCGATCGTCGCCAGCACCAGCACCGGCCCGGTGACGTTCGGCAGCACGTGGCGCCACATGATCCGCCACTTCGACACGCCGATCACGCGCGCGGCCTGCACGTATTCCTTGTTGCGCTCGACCAGCGTCGAGCCGCGCACCGTGCGCGCGAACTTCACCCAGCCCGACAGCGCGATCGCCAGGATCAGCACCGCGAAGGCCAGCGTGTCATGTGCGTTCGGGAACAACGCGCGCCCCACGCCGTCGATCAGCAGCGCGATCAGGATGGCGGGGAAGGACAGCATCACGTCGCACACTCGCATGATGAAGGCGTCGACGCGGCCGCCGACGAAGCCCGACAGCAGCCCCA
Organism: Piscinibacter aquaticus; assembly: GCA_007994965.1. Lineage (GTDB taxonomy): Bacteria > Pseudomonadota > Gammaproteobacteria > Burkholderiales > Burkholderiaceae_C > Piscinibacter > Piscinibacter aquaticus. Next base: position 2,865,482 of record VOPW01000001.1, read on the forward strand.
GGCTCACGCCGACGATCACCGACAGCATCACCGACGCCAGGCCCACGAGCAGCGAGATGCGCGCGCCGTACATCAGCGCGGAGAGGATGTCACGGCCCTGGTCGTCAGTGCCGAGCAGATACTTCGGCTTGCCCTCCTCCTCCCAGGCCGGCGGCAGGCGCGAGTCGGCCAGCTCGAGCGAGGCGAGGTCGAACGGATCGTGCGGTGCCACCCACGGCGCGAAGGCGGCGCAGAACACGCACAGCGCCGCCACCGCGGCAGCGGCCATCGCCACCGGCGAGCTGCGGAAGCTGTGCCAGACGTCGCCGTCGAAGAATCGTTTCAGGGCCTCGCGCATGGACCGGGCGGCTTACTTCACCGTGATCCACTTGAAGGGCATGAAGTTGTCCGGGAGCTGGGTCAGCTCCACGTTTTTCTTCATCGCCCAGGCCAGCGCCTGCTGGTGCAGCGGAATGTGCGCGAAGTCGTCGGCATGCAGCTTGAAGGCCTCGGCGATCATCGCGTTGCGCTTGGCTTCGTCGGTCTCGGCCTGGACCTTCGCCGTCAGCTCGTCGATCTTCGGGTTGCTGTAGCTGCCCAGGTTGAACAGGCCCTGGCCCTTGTCGGTCGGCGTGGCCATCAGGTTGGACATCGCGTTGTGCGAGTCGTAGGTGCCCGGTGTCCAGCCCAGCATGTAGAAGCTGGTGTTGCGGCTGAGGATCTTCGGGAAGTAGGTGGCCTTCGACTCGGCCTGGAGGTTGATCTTCACGCCGATGCGCGCGAGGTTGGCCGCCACCGCCTGGCAGATCTCGCCGTCGTTGACATAGCGGTCGTTCGGGCAATTCATGCCGACCTCGAAGCCGTTCGGATAGCCGGCCTCGGCCATCAGCTTCTTCGCCGCCTCGACGTCGAATGCGGGGCGCTTGTTCAGGTCGGCCACGAAACCCTTGATGCCCGGCGCCACCATCAGCGCGGTCGGCGTGGCCGCGCCGCGCATCACGCGAGTCTTGATGGTCTCGATGTCGATGGCACGGTAGAAGGCGCGGCGAACGCGCACGTCCTTGAAGGGGTTCTTGCCCTTGATGTTCGAGAACAGCAGTTCGTCGCGCTTCTGATCCATGCCGAGGAAGATGGTGCGCAGCTCCGGCCCCTGCATCACCTTGAGGTTGGCGTTGGCCTTCAGCCGCTCCACGTCCTGCAGCGGCACCGGCTCCATCAGGTCGATCTCGCCCGACAGAAGCGCGGCCACACGGGTGGCGTCGTTGCCGATCGGCGTGAAGATCACCTCGTCGACGTTGCCCTCGGCCTTGGCCCAGTGGTTGAGATTGCGCACGAGCACCGTGCGCGTGGTCGGCTGTCGCTCCTTGAGGCGGAACGGCCCGGTGCCGTTGGCGCGGAAGGACGCCGCGTTCTCGATGCCCTTGCGGCGATCGACCGGCTTCTCGGCCTTGTTCGCCTCGCACCAGGCCTTGTTCATGATGTAGACGAGCGAGATGACGTCCGGCAGGATCGGAAAGGGCGCCGTGGTCTCGATCTCGACGGTGAAGTCGTCGGTCTTGCGCACCTCCTTGATCGACGAGGTGTAGCCCTTCATGTCGGAGCCGTCGCCGGCGGCGCGCTTGAAGCTGAACACCACGTCATCGGCGGTGAGCTTCTCGCCACCGTGGAAGGTCACGCCCTTGCGCAGTTCGAAGCGCCAGACCGTCGGCGAGGTCTGCTTCCACGACGTGGCCAGCGCCGGCGTCAGCGCGAGTTTCCGGTCGCGGCCCACCAGCGGCTCGTAGATGTTGCCGGTGAAGCTCAGCTGCAGCGACTCGTTGAGCGAGTGCGGATCCATCGAGTTCGCATCGCCCTGGTTGGCCACGCGCAGCGTGGCGGCGGAAGCCACGCCGAACGCGAGGGCAAGAGCAGCGGCGAGGAAGGTCTGGCGCAAGTTCATGGCGTCTCCGTTCGATGAAGGTCAGGGGTGTGCAGCCGGCAGCCCGCGCTCGATGATCGAGGCAAACAGCGCCGCACCCAGCGGCAGCACGTCGTCGTTGAAATCGTAGCGGCTGTTGTGCAGGAAGCAGCTGCCCTCGCCGCCCTGGCCGAGCCGAAGGTAGGCGCCGGGCCGCACCTGCAGCATGAAGGAGAAATCCTCCGCGCCCATGCTCGGCGGCAGCGAGCGCACCACGTGCTGCTCGCCGACGATGCCGGCGGCCACGTCGGCCGCGAACATGGCCTCGCGCTCGGAATTGATGGTGGCCGGATAGCTGCGCATGTACTTCAGCCGCGCCGTCGCACCGAAGCCGAGCGCCACCGATTCGACGAGGCGGCCCAGGCGCTCCTCGATCATGTCCTGCACCTCGCGGCGGAAGGTGCGCACGGTGCCGACGATGCGCGCCTCGCGCGGGATCACCGCGAAGGCGCTGGGCTCGCCCGAGTGCACCGAGCACAGGCTGACCACGGCGTTGTCGATCGGGCTGACGTTGCGCGACACCAGCTCTGTGCGGCGGTGATGATGTGCGCAGCGACCAGCACCGGATCGATCGCGAGGTAGGGATGCGCGCCGTGGCCGCCCTTGCCCTGCACGATGATCTCGATGCGATCGGCTGCCGCCATCATCGGGCCGGGATTGACGCCCACCGTGCCCGGCGGCAATGCCGGCCAGTTGTGCATCGCGTAGACGGATTCGACCGGAAAGCGCTCGAACAGGCCGTCGTCGATCATCGCCTTGGCACCGGCGAAGCCTTCCTCGCCGGGCTGGAAGATCAGCACCGCGGTGCCGTCGAAGTCGCGCGTGGCGGCGAGGTAGCGCGCCGCGCCCACGAGCATCGTCGTGTGCCCATCGTGGCCGCAGCCATGCATCAGCCCGCGTGTGGCCGAACGCCACGCGAAGTCGTTCTCTTCGACCAGCGGCAGCGCATCCATGTCGGCGCGCAGACCGATGGCGCGCGAGGACGTGCCGCGACGGCCGCGCACGAGGCCGACCACGCCGGTGCGGCCGATGCCCTCGTGGATCTCGTCCACACCGGCCACGCGAAGCGCCTCGGCGACGCGCGCCGCCGTGCGCTTCTCTTCGAAGCCGAGTTCGGGGTGGGCGTGCAGGTCGCGACGGAAGGCGGTGAGCTCACCGTGCCACGCGGCCAGCCGCCGGTAGGCGCCATGTGCGGCCGCGCGTGCGTGCGCCGCCGTGGTGGTTGCTGCCATCAGTGCCCTCCGGTTCCCGCCGACAGGCGCAGGCGCGGATCGACGGCGAAGTACAAGAGATCGACGATCAGGTTGATCAGCACGAAGATCAGCGCGATCAGGCACAGGTAGGCGGCCATCACCGGGATGTCGGCGAACTGCACCGCCTGGATGAACAGCAGCCCCATGCCGGGCCACTGGAACACCGTCTCGGTGATGATCGCGAAGGCGATCAGCGAGCCGAGCTGCAGCCCAGTGATGGTGATCACCGGCACCAGCGTGTTCTTCAGCGCGTGGCCGAAATGCACCACGCGATCCGGCAGGCCGCGCGCGCGGGCGAACTTGATGTAGTCGGTGCGCAGCACCTCGAGCATCTCGGCACGAACGAGGCGCATGATCAGCGCGAGCTGGAAGATCGCCAGTGTCACGGCCGGAAGGATCAGGTGCTTGAGGCCATCGACGGTGAGAAGACCGGTGGTCCAGGGCCCGAGCGCAACCACCTCGCCGCGGCCGAAGCTCGGCAGCACCTTCAGGATCACCGCGAAAACGAGGATCAGCAGGATGCCGATCAGGAAGGTGGGCAGCGACACGCCCACCAGCGAGAACGTCATCATCAGCTGCGAGAGCACGGTACCGCGGCGCAAGGCCGCGTACACGCCCATCGGGATGCCGACCAGCAGCGCAATCACCGCGGCGCTGAGCGCGAGTTCCAGCGTGGCGGGCAGCCTCTCGGCGATCAGCGACGACACCTTGCGGCCTTGCCGCAGGCTGAGACCAAACTCGCCCTGCACGGCGTTGCCGACGAAGGCGGCGAACTGGACGGGGAACGGCTTGTCCAGGCCGAGGTCGGCGCGCAGCTGGTTGCGCTGCTCGGGGGTGGCATCCTGCCCGAGCAGATTGGTCACCGGATCACCGACATACTGGAACAGCATGAAGGCGATGAAGGCCACCGTGAGCATGACGACGACGGCTTGCAGCAGTCGGCGCAGGATGAAGGCAAGCATGCGGTGATGTCGGTGGGCGGGGCGCCGGCTCGTGACCGGCACCGGAGTTCAGCAAATTGCATGCCCCTCGCCAAGCGGGGATGCCCCGATGATGGCGCGATTCAAAGGGCCTTGCCGTCGCGCGAGATCAATCGCACCTCGCCGTACTGCCCTGCGGCGCGGCTGCGGGTGTTGTCGGCATCGGTCATCAACGCCACGCCGATCAGCGGCCCCGGTTCTTCACCATAGGCCAGGCGGAAGTCGGCGGCGAGATCACGTTCGTACTGCAGCCATTGCCCAAGCCGCGAGGCGCCCGTCTCGACGACGATCTTGCGGACGCGATCGGTGCGCGGGCCGACGATGACGGTGCCCGGTGCGGCGCGATTGTCCCAGGCATACATCAGCGTCGCATAGGGCGGCGGCTCGCCGGTCAGTGCCTGGGCCAGTTCGAACAGCATTCGCGCGCGAATCGACAGGCGCGCATGATCGCCATCGAACGCGAACACCAGCCGCACCGGCGAATCGGAGCTGTCGGCCTCGGCGAGGTCGGCCTGCTCGATCAGCCCCGCGACGCGCCACGAGAACTGCACGCGCGCGAGTTGCGCGGCATCGATGCGCAACTGGCGCCTGAACATGCTGGCAGACGACTCGGCCTGCGCGCTCACGATGAACCGGGGACCATCACGCTGGGTGCGGTAGACGGTCGAGCGCTTGCCCGGCAGCGCGTAGTCGTTCCACCCCGCCCACGGACCCACGGCCACCGGCTCAACGGCCGTGGAGGCGGGCGGCGGCGCCGAGGTGCAGGCGCCGAGCGCCAGGAGACACAGGGCAAGGAGTCGGATCTTCATGGGCGACGAAACAGGGGGAGCCACGCTCCCATGAAAAGGCCGCCCGAAGGCGGCCTTTCGAATCGTTCGATACAACCCGCACGAGGCGGGCCGGCATCAGAACGTGTGACGCACGCCGATGGCGTAGGCGGTGTTGCGATCGCCCTTCACGTAGGTGACGGCGGTCGCCGGGCCACGAGCAGCCACACCGCTCGCGCTACCCATGTCGAAGTACAGGTTGGTGCGCTTGCTCAGGTTGTAGTTGTAGCCCAGGCCCAGCTTGGTGTGCTTGTCCTCGGGCAGGTTCAGCGCCGAGTCGAGGCTGATGCGCGAATAGCCGAACTTCACCACACCGTTGCCCAGGGGAGCCGTCGCAGCCAGCAGGTAGACCTTGTTGCTGAAGTTGCCGCCGGCACCGACCTTCGACTTGGCGTAGTAGAAGATCGGCTTCACGAAGCCCAGGTTGTAGTGCACCGCGAGGTTCATCACGCCACGGCCGTCCGAAGCGCCGTCGGTGATCTTCTCGTAGCCCAGGCCTGCGTAGATCGGGCCAGCGGCGTACTCGGCGTTGAAGCCGACATTGCGGCCTTGGCCGCTCGTCTCGGACAGGCTCACCGCGACGTTGGCGGTCAGACCACCCATGCTCGGCGTCTTGTAGCCGACGGTGTTCGACGAACGAGCGCTGCCGCCCAGCGGCCAAGCGGCCTGCGGCGTGGTGGTCACGCCAGAGGGCTGGTCAGGGGTCATGTAGCCAGCCCAGGTGATGCCGACGCCGGTCTGACCGACACCGTCGTTACCGAACGGATCCGACTTCAACTGAACCCAGAACGCCGGGGTGTACTCGCGGCCCAGGTACACGGCACCAGCGGCAGCGCTGGTCAGCTGAACGTAGCTGCGGCCGTTCCAGAACGGGGTCTGGTTCTGCGCGCCGGTGTCCGGGTTGAAGCGGTGTTCGATCTGGAACTGGGCCGACAGGCCGCCGCCGAGGTCCTCGTTGCCGCGGAAACCGAGGCGCGAGGTGGTCGACTGCTGGAGGTTCCAGCTGTCCGTGTAGTTCAGCGCGTTGGTCGTGTTGGCGGCGCCCGTGGCAGCACCCGGGTTCACGGCGCAGGCGGTGGTCGCCGACGAAGCACAGTTGCCCTTGGCAATGCTCATGTCGAGCACGCCGTAGATCGTCACAGACGACTGAGCGGAAGCCGTGCCAGCGAAAGCGCCCAGAACTGCGAGAGCGAGCAGAGATTTTTTCATTGCGACTATCTCCTAGGTTGAACAAGAGGTCCCGATCAGCAGACGTCCTCGCGGACAGATCAGGCCGAACCCCTCAGCGGAAGTTGCCGCGTATTCCACCAGACGCCCTTTCGCCTTGCAAAGATTTAGGGGGTTTCGCAGCGGCTGTTGCCTGGGCACAACGAGGGCTGAGACTGCTGCCACGCGAGGGAAAACCCGCGTTTCGGCGGACCGACCGCCTTCTATGGCTGCGCCGCTCGCGAGGCGGGAGATATCCTCTCCGCCACGCCGACCCGACTGCACCACACCATGGACGCCCTGCTGATCGCAATGGACACCGCGCTGAGAACGATCTCCGGTGGCAGCCATGCGGGCCGGCCCTGCCCCAGGCCGGCAGAGGAGCCCCCGCCCTGACGGACGGCGAGCGAGCGCTGTCCGGCGCGCTGATGCGCGTCAATCACGTGGGCGAGGTCTGTGCCCAGGCCTTGTACAGCGCCCAGGCGCTGAGCACGCGCGACGAGGCGCTGCGCCGGCAGTTCGAGCAGGCTGCCCGCGAGGAAACCGATCACCTCGCCTGGACCGAGGAGCGCTTGCGCCAGCTCGGCGATCGCCAGAGCCTGCTCAACCCGCTCTGGTATGCCGGCGCGTTCGCCATCGGCCTGATCGCCGGGCGCGCCGGTGACAGCCGCAGTCTCGGCTTTCTCGTCGAGACCGAACGCCGGTGGAAAGGCACCTCGAAGGACACCTCGACCGCTTGCCTGCCGCCGACTCGGCTTCGCGCGCGATCGTCGACCAGATGCGGGCCGACGAGGCCCGGCACGCCGACGATGCCCAGAGCGCCGGCGCCGCGGCCTTGCCGGCGCCGGTGCGCTGGGCCATGCGGGCGGCGGCCAAGGTCATGACGACCACCGCCCACCGCCTCTGAACTGCCGCCGGCTCAGGCCGGCACGATCTCGAAGCTCGTCGTCATCTCGGCGGTCTTCGCGAGCATCGCGCTCGCAGAGCAGTACTTCTCGTGCGACATGCGGATCGCGCGCTCGACGGCCGCTTCGGGCAGACCGTGCCCCGTCACGACGAAGTGCATGTGGATCTTCGTGAACACCTTCGGCTCGGTCGCCGCGCGCTCGGCCTGCATCTTCACGGCAGCCGCGCACGTCGTGGCGGCCGCGCTGCAGGATCAGCACGACGTCGTAGGCGGTGCAGCCCCCGGTGCCGGCGAGAACCGTTTCCATCGGCCGCGGGGCGAGGTTGCGGCCGCCGCCGTCCGGGGCGCCATCCATCGTCAGCACGTGGCCGCTGCCGGTCTCGGCGAGAAAGGCCATGCCGCTCGCGGGCATCCAGTTGATGGTGCATTCCATGTTCGATCTCCGGGTGATGCGCACGCCTGCGGTGCAGGCGCCGCAGATTGTGCATGGCATCACGCCACGGCTCGAGAGCCCTCTCTACGCCCAGCCCAGCAAGGTTATTGCAGCGCAGCATGAATGGGCCTACACTGCTTCGCATTCGGCGCTCGTTTGAGTTCGTTTCAACGCGATTCGCGGCCCGAACCGTTTGTCTCCTCCACCTCCTCCATTGGTGGATTCGGCCCAGGGCAGCAATGTCCTGGGCCTTTTCTTGGCCGGGCCGAGCAGGATCGCGAAGGTATGATGCGGCGCCGCAAACTCTCTTGGACACGCACATGGCCGGCCCGCGCCGCAGCCCGGCGAAGAAGACGGCCGCGCCGCGCGCGCTGAGCCTCGCCGACTACCTGCAGAAGATCCTGACTGCCCGCGTCTACGACGTGGCCCGCGAGACACCGCTCGAGCCGGCCCGCGGCCTGTCGCGCCGGCTGGGCAACCAGGTGCTGCTCAAGCGCGAGGACAGCCAGCCGGTCTTCAGCTTCAAGCTGCGCGGGGCGTACAACAAGATGGCTCACCTGAGCGCCGAGCAGCTGGCGCGCGGCGTCATCTGCGCCTCGGCCGGCAACCACGCGCAGGGCGTGGCCCTCGGCGCGCGGCAGCTCGGCTGCCGTGCGCTCGTGGTCATGCCGGTGACCACGCCGCGGCTGAAGATCGACGCCGTGCGCGCCCTCGGCGGCGAGGTGGTGCTGCACGGCGACAGCTACTCCGACGCCTACCTCCACGCACTCGAGCTCGAGCGCGAGCGCGGCCTGACTTTCGTGCATCCGTTCGACGACCCCGACGTGATCGCCGGCCAGGGCACGATCGGCATGGAGATCCTGCGCCAGCACCAGGGCCCGATCGACGCCATCTTCATCGCCATCGGCGGGGGCGGGCTGGTCTCGGGCGTGGCGGCCTACATCAAGTCGGTGCGGCCGGAGATCAGGATCATCGGCGTGCAGATGAACGACTCCGACGCGATGCTGCGCTCCGTGCGTGCCGGCAAGCGTGTCACGCTCGGCGATGTCGGCCTGTTCTCCGACGGCACCGCCGTCAAGCTGGTCGGCGAAGAGACCTTCCGCCGGCCCGCGATCTCGTCGATGACTTCGTCGTGGTCGACACCGACGCCGTCTGCGCGGCGATCAAGGACGTCTTCCAGGACACGCGCAGCGTGATGGAGCCGGCCGGCGCGATGGGCGTGGCGGCGGTCAAGCAGTACGTCGAACGGCACAAGCTCAAGGGGCAGACCTTCGTGTCGATCACCTGCGGCGCGAACATGAACTTCGACCGGCTGCGCTTCGTCGCCGAGCGGGCCGAGGTGGGCGAGCACCGCGAGGCGGTCTTCGCGGTCACCATCCCCGAGGAGCGCGGCAGCTTCCGCCGCTTCTGCGAGCTGGTCGGGCCGCGCGCGGTGACCGAGTTCAACTACCGCATCTCGGACGCCGGGCTGGCGCACGTGTTCGTCGGCGTCGCCGTTGCCAACCGCGAGGAGACCGACAAGCTCGCGCGCAGCTTCCGCCGCCACGGCTTCGAGACGCTCGACCTCACCGACGACGAACTCGCCAAGCAGCACGTGCGCCACATGGTCGGCGGGCGCAGCGAACTGGCGCAGGACGAGCGCCTGTACCGATTCATCTTTCCCGAGCGGCCCGGCGCGCTGATGCGCTTTCTGTCGAGCATGCACCCGGGCTGGAACATCAGCCTGTTCCACTACCGCAACCAGGGCGCCGACTACGGCCGCATCCTGGTGGGCATCCAGGTGCCGCGGGCCGACAAGAAGGCGTTCCGCGAGTTCCTCGAGACGCTGGCCTACCCGTGTGAAGACGAGACGGACAACCCGGTGTACCGGATGTTCCTGCGCTGACGCACAATGATCGCCGCCGTACGCCGCGCGTCATCTCCATGTCGGTCAACCGCTCGCTGATCTCACCCACCGCCAATCCGCTGCTCGAACAGGCGCTGCGCGAGAAGCTGCAGCGCCGCAGCGAGACCACGGGCAGCCTCGGCGAGCTGGAGCCGCTGGCCATCCGCCTCGGCCTGGTACAGAACACGCTCAAGCCGCGCTTCCGCTCGCCGCAGATCGTGCTCTTCGCTGCCGACCACGGCCTCGCGGTCGATGGCATCGGCATTCCCGGCACTACCTCGACGGCCCGCCCGGTGGCGAGGCTGCTCGGCTCGCAGCTGCCGGTCTCGGTCTTTGCACGGATCCAGGGCCTGGAACTCGGTGGTGGACTGCGGCGTGGCCGAGCCGGTGGCGCCGCACTCGCGGCTGCTGGCGCGCAAGATCGCGCACGGCACGCGAAGCTCGCGCGCCGCGATGGCGATGTCCCTCGACCAGGCCCACGCGGCGATCCGCGCCGGCATGGAGATCGCCGATTCGCTGCCCGGCAACGTGGTCGCCTGTGCCGGCATCGGCGTGGGCGCTCACGAAAGCGCGGCACTGGTGCTGTCGCGCTTGTCCGATACGCCGCTGCGCGACTTCCTGCTGTCCGGCCCGAACATGCCGGCGGAAGACCTCCATCACCTCGTGAACGTGCTGCAGGGCGCGCAGGGCCGGCACAAGGACGTCACCGACCCGGTCGAGGTGCTCGCGGCCTTCGGCGGCTTCGAGATCGCGATGATGGTCGGCGTGATGCTGGTGGCCGGCAGCAAGCGCCACCTCGTGATCGCCGATGGCATGACGGCCTGTGCCGCGCTGATGGTCGCCTCGCGCATCGCGCCGGCGGTCACCGACTACTGCGTCTACTGCCGCAGCCACAACCACCATGGGCTGGACCGCGCGCTGTCGCTGTTCCATGCCACTGCCCTGCTGGAGCTCGGCATGGAAAGCACCGACGGCACCGGTGCCACGCTGGCCGGCCGCTGGTGCGCAGCGCCGCGGCACTGCTCACCGAGGTGGCCGAAGGCGAGGAGGCCGGTCCTTCCCAGCCGGCCGACATGGCGCCGAACTCGCGCGCGGGCGCGCTGCGCTGAGCGCCGCGCGCTCAGCGCGTGGCGGTCGGCGGCGGGCGCTGGCGCAGCGGCACCGGGCCCGAGGCGGACACGGGATCACCCGGCGCCCTGGCATGGCGGCGTTCGGCGACTGCGAGGGCAGTGCCATCGGCAAGGGCGCCACGGCCGGCGGTACCGGGATTGTGGCCGGAGCGGCCGCCGCACCGAACCTCAAGCCGTCGCCGAGCGGAGGCAAGGCGCCGGTGGCCGCTGCAGGCAGCGGCGGCACTCGAGCGTCAGCGCCGGAGCACCCTGCGCCGGGCCGATGGCTGCGCTGCGCAGGCCCACCGACTTCAGCACCAGATCGCCATCGAGCGGCGCACCGACCGCGTAGGCCCGCGCCGGCTTGGCATCGACCGCGATCAGCGCGAAGCCGTCGCCCTGGGTCTGCTTGCTGGCCATCACACCGATCAGCTTGAAGCGCGAGGCGAGTTCCGGCGCCGGCGCCGCGGCGGCACTCGGTGCCGTCGGCGTGGCACCGAGCAGGCGGGTGAGGTCGCCGCGCAGGGCGGAGGCATCGCCCACCGCCACGGTGTGCGCAGGCGCCGCCGGCGGCTTCACCAGGAGCCTCAGCCCCCAGAACACCACCGTGGCCGCCACCAGCGCCCAGACGAGGAAGGCCGTGAGTCTTGCCAACATGCGCGGATTATGATCGAGCGACTTCCCGACCTCTCAGCCCGGCCGAGCGCCTTTCGTCTCATGATGCCTTCCACCCTGCAGCACACCCGCCCCCGTCGCAGCCGCGGCTTCACGCTGATCGAGCTGATGGTGGTGCTGGTGATCATCGGCGTGCTGGCCGCGCTGATCGTGCCCAACGTGCTGGACCGGGCGGACGACGCTCGCGTGACGGCCGCCCGCACCGACGTGAACAACCTGATGCAGGCGCTCAAGCTCTACCGCCTGGACAATCAGCGCTATCCGAGCGGCGAGCAGGGCCTGCAGGCGCTGGTCGTCAAGCCGACCACCGGCACGATCCCGCCGAACTGGAAGCCCTATCTCGAGAAGCTGCCCAACGATCCGTGGGGCCGCCCCTACCAGTACGCCAACCCGGGCCTGAAGGGCGAGATCGACGTCTTCAGCTTCGGCGCCGACGGCGTGCTCGGCGGCGAGGGCAAGGACGCCGAGATCGGCTCCTGGCAATGACACGGGAGGGCGCGTGCGGGCGCGGCAGGCCGGCTTCACGCTGATCGAGCTGCTGGTCGTCATCACGCTGATCGCGATCGCCAGCAGCGTGGTCACGCTGGCGATGCGCGATCCGGCCGCCACACGGCTCGAGCAGGAAGCGGCACGGCTTGGCGCCCTGCTGGAGATGGCCCGTGCCGAGTCGCGCGCCGCCGGACTGCAGGCGCGCTGGGAGCCGCGCAGCGGCTCGCAGGACGTGCCGGGCTTTCGCTTCATCGGCTTTCCGGACAGCGCCCAGCTGCCCGGGAACTGGCTCAACCCGGGTGTCAGTGCCGACGTGCCCGGCGCCCGCGCGGTGGTGCTCGGGCCCGAGCCGATGATCGGTGCGCAGCGCATCGTGCTGCGCCTGGACAACCAGCAGCTCGTGCTCGCCACCGACGGCCTCGGCCCCTTCGCCGTCATCGGCAACGAGGCCAAACCATGAGCCGCCGCGCGGGCGCCGGCTTCACGCTGATCGAGGTGCTGGTCGGCGTGGCAATCGTGGCGGTGACGCTGGGGGCAGGCATCAAGGCGGCCGGCGCGCTGACCACCAACAATGCGCAGCGGCTGGCCGACGTCACGGCGGCCCAATGGTGCGCCGACAACCAGCTCACCGGGCTGAAGCTCACGAAGCAGTTCCCGAGCACCGGCGATGGCGACTTCGCCTGCGAGCAGCTCGGCCGCTCGTACCGCGGCCGGCTGGCGGTCCGCCCGACGCCGAACCCGAACTTCCGCCGCGTCGATGCGCAGATCTTCAATGAAGCGGGCGAGCCGGTGCTGAGCCTGTCCACGATTCTGGGTCGCTACTGAACGCATGAAGACCCAACGCGCCTTCACCCTCGTCGAAGTGCTGGTCGCGCTGCTGATCCTGTCGATCATGGCGGCGATGGCACGGCAGGGCGTCGACGGCATCGTGCGCACGCGTGAGGCCAGTCAGCGCCAGCTCGAGCTCACGCTGCGGCTGAACACCGTGCTCGCGCAATGGCAGACCGATCTGTCGGCGGTGCAGGACACCGGCGCCGTGCCGCCGCTGGTGTTCGACGGGGCCACGCTGCGCATGACGCGAGGCACGCCCGAGGGCGTGCAGGTCGTGGCCGGTCGATGCGGCCGGAATCGAACGACAACGCCCGGCGGCGCTGGGCCGGCCCGGCCGTGACCGGCAGCGCCGCGCTGCAGGACAGCTGGTTCGCCAGCCAGCAGCTGCAGGGTGGCGAGCCCGGCCACCTGCGGGTGGTCGAGGGCGTGGCGCAGTGGCAGGTGTATTTCTTCCAGGGCAACGCCTGGAGCAATGCGCAATCCACCGGCAACATCGCCGCCCCGCCGGCCGGTGCCGCCAGCGGCGTGGCACCACGGCAGGCGCTGCCCTCCGGCGTGCGCGTGGTGCTTGGCTTCGCGCCGGGCGGCGGTTCGCCGGCACGCTGACGCGTGACGTGATGCTGGGGCCCTGAACATGCGCAGGACGCACCGTTCGTCCCGGCTTGATCGCCAGCGTGGCGCAGCGCTGCTGGTGGCGCTGATCATCGTCACGCTGGTGGTCACGCTCGCCGCATCGATGGTCTGGCAGCAGTGGCGTGCCGTGCAGGTGGAAGCCGCCGAGCGCGCGCGCATGCAGTCGACGTGGATCCTGCAGGGCGCGCTCGACTGGGCGCGCCTGATCCTGCGCGAGGACGCCCGCTCCGGCCGCCCGACCGCACTGACCGAACCCTGGGCCACGCCGCTGGCCGAGGCACGGCTGTCGACCTTCCTCGCCGCCGACAAGAACGCTAGCAGCGACGACGGCCCCGACGCATTTCTCTCCGGCGCGATCAGCGATGCGCAGTCGCGCTACAACCTCGCCAGCCTGCTCGATGCCGGCGGCAAGATCGTGCCCGCGGAGGTGCAGGCGCTCGAGCGGCTGTGCCAGACGGTCGGCCTGTCCACCGACGTGGCCTCGCGCATCGCAAGCGGCCTGCGCGATGCCCAGGCCGGTGCAGCGCAGGGCAGCGGCAGTGCCCCCTGCGCCCCCGCAGCCTGGCCCAATTGCGCTGGCTGGGCATCGAGGACGGCACGATCGCTGCGCTCGAGCCCTACGCGACACTGCTGCCGGTGCCCACCCCGGTCAATGCGAACACCGCGCCGCGCGAGGTGCTGGTCGCCGTCATCAAGGGCCTGGACACGGCCACGGCCGAGCGCCTGGTGCAGTTGCGCCAGCGCGACCCGTTCAAGACACTGGGGGCCGTGGAGGCGCAGATCCCTGGGCTCGGCCCGCTCAACGGCCAGCAGGTGTCGGTGGTATCGAGCTACTTCGAGGTGCGCGGCCGCCTGCGCCTGGACGACCGCGTGCTGGAGCAGCGCTCGCTGGTGGAGCGCCGCGGGCTGGACATGCTGGTGCTGATGCGCGAGCAGGTTTCCACGGTCGAGGGCCTGCGGTCGTGACCCCCGGGGCGGCCCTCTGGTGCGGCAGCCCGCGGGCGCGCTACAACTTGTCTTGCTAAGTCATTGATTTGTGAAGGTTTGTAGACCGGTGCTGCCTACAATGCCCGCCACACCCTGACCTCGCCTTCATGTCCATCGTCGTCGTCCAGATTCCCGAGCGCCGCCGCCTGAGCGCGCGCAGCGGTGCCGCGCCCGAAGCGGCGGCTTCCGGCCTGGGCACCGACTACGCCTACGTCACCAGCAACGACGGCCTGGTGATCACCGGGCAGGGCGAGTGCGGCGCGGCGCTGCTGCCAAAGGCGTCGACCGTGGTCGCGATGCTCGCCGACACCGACGTCAGCTGGCACCGCATCACGCTGCCCAAGGCGCCCGCGGCACGGCTGCGCGCGGCGCTGGTCGGCGTGCTCGAGGAAGCCTTGCTCGACGACGCCGAAGAGGTGCATCTCGCCGTGGCCCCTGGCGCCACCGCCGGCCAACCCACCTGGGTCGCCGCGGTCGACCGCCGCTGGTTGCGCGCGGAGATCGCCGCGCTCGAGAAGTCCAACGTCTTCGTCGATCGTGTCGTGCCCGCGTCGTGGCCCGACGATCCGCCCAGCGGCCACTTCGCCGAGACCAGCGCGGTGACCGGCGGCCCCGACCAGGGCGTGCTGCTGCACTGGGCGCATGCCAACGGCGTGGCCAGCATCCGGCTGCAAGGCGGCCTGGCCCGCGCACTGGTGCCGCGGCCGGCGCCCGCCGGCACCCGCTGGAGCGCCACGCCGGGCGCCGTGGGCGCGGCCGAGCAGTGGCTGGGCATGCCGGTCAACGTGATGTCGCGCGCCGAGCGCGCGATGCAGGCAGCGCGCAGCCTGTGGGATCTGCGCCAGTTCGATCTCGCCCAGCGCACCCGCGGATCGCGCGCGCTGCGCGACGGCCTGCGCAAGTTCGCCAGCCCGCAGTGGCGCCCGGTGCGCTGGGGCTTGGCGGCGCTGGTGGTCGCGCACATCGCCGGCCTGAACCTCTGGGCATGGCACCAGCGCAGCCTGATCGAGGCGCGCCAGAAGTCCATTCAGGCGGCGGTAAAGGCGGCCTTCCCACGCGTCAGCGAGATCGACATCCAGCGCGACGCCGCGGCGGTGATGCAGCGCGAGGTGCAGGCGCTGCGCACGCTGTCGGGCAAGCCGGGCGACACCGACCTCGAGCCGATGCTGCTGGCCGCCGCCTCTGCCTGGCCGGCCGATCGTCCGCCGGTCGACATGCTGCGCTACGAATCGGGCCGGCTGACCTTGTCGGCACCGGGCTGGAGCGAGCAGCAGCTCGGCCAGTTCCGCAGCCTGCTGCAGCCGGCCGGCTGGAACGTGGAGAGCAACGGCGCGCAGCTGGTGATGTCGCGCGCCCGCCCCGGAGGCCGCTCGTGAACGTGCGCACGGCGACCTTGCCGCCGGCGCTGGCGCAGGCCCGGGACCAGGCCCGCACTGGTGGAAGACGCGCGTGCCGCGCGAGCGCGCTGCGCTCGGCCGGCCGGTGCCGTCGTCGGGCTGTTCGTCGTCTGGCTGCTGTTCGTGCAGCCTGCCGGCGAACGCTGCGCGAGGCGCCGCCGCGGCTCGATGCGCTCGATGCGCAGCTGCAGCAGATGCAGCGCCTCGCCGCCGAGAGCCAGGGCCTGCGCGGCGTGGCGGCGGTGCCCCAGGCGCAGGCCGCTGCCGCGCTGAAGGCCGCGACCGACCGGCTCGGCGACAAGGGCCGGCTGTCGATGCAGGGCGACCGCGCCTCGCTGACGCTCAACGGCGTGTCGCCCGAAGCCTTGCGCGGCTGGCTGCTCGAGGCGCGCAGCGCCGCGCGCGTGCGGCCTGCCGAAGCGCAGCTCAGCCGCGGCCCGCAGGGCTACAGCGGCACGATCGTCGTGCAACTGTCCACCGGAGCCGCGCCATGATCGGCCGCCGCCGCAAGGGCCCGCGCTGGGCCAACACCGCGTCGGCCACCGGCTGGGGCGAATCGACCTTCGCCGAGATCGCCTGGGACAAGTCGCGCGGCGCCGCGGCGCGCTGGGGCGCCTTCGGCATCGTCGTCGGCGTGCTCGCCGGCTGGTGATCTTCGCGCCGGCCGCCTGGCTGGCCAGCGCCGTCGCCTCCGCCACCAACCAGCACCTGCTGCTGGCCGACGCACGAGGCACGGTGTGGTCGGGCAGCGCCGTGGTGGTGCTCACCGGCGGCCCCGGCAGCCGCGACGCCAGCGCCCTGCCCAGCCGGCTCGACTGGACGGTGGGGCTGAAAGGCCTCGCGCTCGAACTGCGCGCGCGCCACGCCTGCTGCATCAACGGCAGCGCTGCCCTGCTGGTGCGCCCCGGCCTCGGCCGTGTCACGGTGGCGCTGGCGCCCAGCCCCGGCTGGGTCGGCCAATGGCCCACCGCCTGGCTGGCCGGCCTGGGCACCCCCTGGAACACGATGCAGATGGGCGGCAGCATCCGCCTCGCCTCCCCCGGCCTCAGCGTCGAGACGGTGCAAGGCCGCTGGCGCCTGAGCGGCGGTGCCGACCTCGACCTGATCGACGTCTCGTCGCGCATCTCGACGCTCGACACGCTGGGCAGCTACCGGCTCAACGGCCGGCGATGCCTCGGGCAGCGGCGGCGCGCAACTCACGCTCACGACCCAGCAGGGCGCGCTGCAGCTCAGCGGCAACGGCACCCTCGGCCCCAGCGGCGTGCGCTTTCGCGGCGAGGCCCGCGCGGCGCCCGGCGAGGAAGCGCCGCTGGCCAACCTGCTGAACATCATCGGGCGGCGCGATGGCGCCCGGTCCGTCATTTCGATCGGATGACCATGAAGCCACATCCCTCCCTGCGCCCCTCGACGCGCCGCGGCCCGGCCACGCTGGCCGCCGCGATGCTCGGCGCCGCGCTGCTGCCGCCGGCCGGCGTGCTCGCGCAGACGAACCAGGCGCAGCCGCAGGCCGCCCTCAAGCCGAGTGCGCAGCGCGGCCGCTTCGCCGGGGGCGAGCCGGTCACGCTGAACTTCGTCAACGCCGACATCGAGGCCGTCTCGCGCGCGATGGGCGCCATCCTCAAGCAGCAGTTCGTCGTCGATCCGCGCGTGAAGGGGCAGATCACGCTGTTCAGCGAGCAGCCGATCACGCCGCGCGAGGCCTACCTGAACTTCCTCGCGGCGCTGCGCGGCCTCGGCTTCACCGTGGTCGAGGTGGGTGGCCTGTTCAAGGTGGTGCCGGAGGCCGATGCGAAGCTGCAGAGCGGCACTGTGGCGGTGGGCGAGACCGGCCGCCGCGGCGACCAGATCCTCACGCAGATCTTCAAGCTCAACCACGAGAACGCCAACAACCTGGTGCCGGTGCTGCGCCCGCTGATCAGCCCGAACAACACGATCAACGCCAACCCGGGCAACAACTCGCTGGTCATCACCGACTACGCCGACAACCTGCAGCGCATCGCCAAGATCATCGCGGCGATGGACACGCCGGCCGCCGGCGAGGTGGAGGTGATCCCGTTGCGCCATGCGGTGGCGGCCGACCTCGCGCCGATCGTGCAGCGCCTGGCCGATTCCTCCGGCGCGATCGCCGTGCCCGGCGCGCCGGTGGCCACCGGCGGCGCGAACAGCTCGGTGATCGCCGATTCGCGCAACAACAGCCTGCTGGTGAAGGCCGGCAGCCCGGCGCGCATGGCCAGCATCCGCTCGCTGGTCGAGCGGCTTGACCAGCCGCCGCAGGGCTCGGCCGCCGCCGGCAACGTGTGGGTGGTGCACCTCAAGAACGCCGATGCCACCAAGCTCGCGCAAGTGCTGCGCGCTGCCTTTGCCACCACGGGCACGGCCGGTGGTGGCGGCGGCATCAGCACCGGCGTGGCCGGAACCGCGGCACCTGCAGCCCAGGTGGCGCAGCCCGCGGGCGGGGCCGGCGGTGCGTCGATCCAGTCCACCGCGCCGATCAGTGCCAGCGCCGGCCCGTCGACCGGCGGCTTCATCCAGGCCGACCCGTCGACCAACTCGCTGATCATCACCGCCGCCGAGCCGCTGTACCGACAGGTGCGCGCGATGATCGAGCAGCTCGACTCGCGCCGCGCACAGGTCTACATCGAGAGCATGATCGTCGAGATCTCCGGCGACAACGCGGCCGACTTCGGCTTCCAGTGGCAGGGCCTGCTCGGCAGCAGCGGAGACAAGTACGGCCTGTTCGCCGGCACCAGCAGCTCGGTCGGCGGGCCCAGCATCGTGTCGCTGTCGCAGACCGGTGCCGGCGCAGGCAGCACGCTGCCGGGCGACGGCATCAACATCGCGCTGATCAAGAACTACGGCGGCACCTATGCGCTGGCCGCGCTGGCCCGGGCGCTGCAGACGCAGACCAACACCAACATCGTCTCGACGCCGAACCTGATCACGCTCGACAACGAGGAAGCGAAGATCGTCGTAGGCGAGAACGTGCCCTTCATCACCGGCCAGTTCACCAACACCGGCACCGCCACCACCAGCCCGTTCCAGACCATCGAGCGCAAGGACGTCGGCATCACGCTGCGGATCAAACCGCAGATCGGCGAAGGCGGCACGGTGCGCATGACGATCTACCAGGAGCAGTCGGCGGTGAAGGAA
Organism: Piscinibacter aquaticus; assembly: GCA_007994965.1. Classification (GTDB taxonomy): domain Bacteria; phylum Pseudomonadota; class Gammaproteobacteria; order Burkholderiales; family Burkholderiaceae_C; genus Piscinibacter; species Piscinibacter aquaticus. The sequence goes on from VOPW01000001.1 coordinate 2,884,180, forward strand.
ACCACCGCGGCGGGCACCAGCAATGCCGGCCCGTCGACCACCAAGCGCTCGATCGAATCGACCGTGGTGGTGGACGACGGCGCCATCCTCGTGCTCGGCGGCCTGATCAGCGAGACCTTCAAGGACACCAAGGCCAAGGTGCCGCTGCTCGGCGACATCCCGGTGGTGGGTGCGCTGTTCCGCAGCGAGAAGCGCGAGAAGAACCGCAGCAACCTGATGGTCTTCCTGAAGCCGACGATCATGCGCGACGGCGACGCGGCCTCGAAGCTCTCGCTCGACCGCTACGACCTGATCCGCGCCCGCCAGCTCGACCAGCAACCGGCCTCCAACCCCTTCCTGCCGCTGAAGGATCCGCCGGTGCTGCCGCCCTCTGCGCAGCCCTCTGCGCAGCCGTCCACGCCGCCTTCCTCGCCGCCGGCGGCATCGGGCCCAGCCCAGTAAGGAGCGCACGACCATGGGCGCGCGCCACCCCTGCCCTACGCCTTCGCGAAGGCGAACACGCTGCTGCTCGAGGACGACGGCGAGCGCACGGTGCTGTGGGCGCCGGAATCGGTGCCGCTGCCTGCGCTGTCGGAAGTGCTGCGGCTGTACGACGTCGATGCGCTCGAGCGCGAGGCCGCGCCGTCGCTGGCCAGCCGCATCGCCGCGGCCTATGCGGGCGGCGAATCGAGTGCGGCCACCGTGGTCGGCGAGGTGGAGAGCGCGGTCGACCTCTCGCGCATGATGCAGGACCTGCCCGCCGTGGAAGATCTGCTCGAGGCCGCCAACGACGCCCCGATCATCCGCATGCTCAATGCGCTGCTGACGCAGGCGGCGAAGGACGGCGCGAGCGACATCCACATCGAGCCCTACGAGCGCAGCTCGGCCGTGCGCTTCCGCGTCGACGGCACGCTGCGCGAGGTGGTGCAGCCCAACAAGGCGCTGCACGCGGCGCTGATCTCGCGCCTGAAGATCATGGCCGAGCTCGACATCGCCGAGAAGCGCCTGCCGCAGGACGGCCGCATCTCGCTGCGCATCGGCGGCCGCGCGGTCGACGTGCGGGTGTCCACGCTGCCTTCGGCCCACGGCGAACGTGCGGTGCTGCGCCTGCTCGACAAGGGCGAATCGAAGTTCACGCTCGAGGCGCTGGGCATGAGCGGCGACGTGCTGACCAAGTTCGACCGCCTGATCCAGCAGCCGCACGGCATCGTGCTGGTCACCGGCCCCACCGGCTCGGGCAAGACGACCACGCTGTATGCGTCGCTGGGCCGTGTCGACACCAGCACGACCAACGTGCTGACGGTGGAAGACCCGGTCGAGTACGAGCTCGCCGGCATCGGCCAGACGCAGGTCAACCCGAAGATCGACCTCACCTTCGCGAAGGCGCTGCGCGCCATCCTGCGCCAGGATCCGGACGTGATCATGATCGGCGAGATCCGCGATTTCGAGACCGCGCAGATCGCCATCCAGGCCTCGTTGACCGGCCACCGGTGCTCGCGACGCTGCACACCAACGATGCGCCCAGCGCCGTGACGCGCCTGACCGACATGGGCGTCGAACCCTTCCTGCTGTCGAGCTCGCTGCTCGGCGTGCTGGCGCAGCGCACGGTGCGCAAGCTGTGCCCGCACTGCAAGAAGGCCGACGAGCGCGGCCGCTACCACCCGGTGGGCTGCAACGAATGCGGCATGAGCGGCTACAAGGGCCGCACCGGCGTCTACGAGCTGATGGTGGCCGACGACAAGGTGCAGGCGCTGATCCACAGCCGCGCCGCCGAGAGCCAGCTGTTCGTCGCCGCCGAGGAAGGCGGCCTGCGCTCGATGCGCGAGGACGGCGAACGGCTGGTCAACGAAGGCATCACCTCGCTCGAGGAAGTGCTTCGCGTCACGCGCGAATGAGCCGCTGAGCCGCGATGCCCGCCTACCGCTTCGAAGCCCTCGATGCCGCCGGCAAGGCCACTTCCGGCCTGCTCGAGGCCGACAACGCCAAGGCGGCGCGGGCCCAGCTGCGCGCCCAGGCGCTGGTGCCGCTGGACGTCAAGGCCGTGGCCGCGGACACGAGCAAGGCCGGCGGCTTCAACCTCAAGCGCAAGGTCTTCAGCAACACCGGGCTGACGGTCTGGACGCGCCAGCTCGCCGGCCTGGTCGGCTCCGGCCTGCCGCTGGAGCGCGCGCTGACGGCGCTGGCCGACGAGGCGGAAGACAACCGTCAGCGCGAGCTGGTGGCGCACCTGCGCAGCGAGGTCAACGCCGGCTCGGCCTTCGCCCGCGCGCTGGGCACGCTGCCGCGCGAGTTCGATGATGTCTACCGCGGCGTGGTCGCCGCCGGCGAGGCCAGCGGCGCGCTCGGGCCGGTGCTCGAGCGCACGGCCGATGATCTCGAAGAGCGCCGGGCGCTGCGCGCCAAGCTGATCGGCGCGACGCTCTACCCGGCCATCGTCTCGCTGATCGCGGTGGTGATCGTGGTCTTCCTCGTCACCTACGTGGTGCCGCAGGTGGCGTCGGTCTTCACCAGCTCAAGCGCGCGCTGCCGGCGCTGACGGTGGCGATGCTCGCCATCAGCAGCTTCCTGCGCAGCTGGGGCTGGCTGCTGATCCTGGGCATCGCCGGCGGCATCGGCACGCTGCTGTTCATGCTGCGCAACGAGGCCTTCCGCGAGCGCTTCGATGCCGCCTGGCTGACCTTGCCGCTGATCGGCCGTCTCTCGCGCGGCTACAACGCGGCGCGCTTCGCCGGCACGCTGGCGATGCTGGCCGGCGCCGGCGTGCCGATCCTGAAGGCGCTGCAGGCGGCGGCCGAGACGCTGTCCAACCGCGCGATGCGCGCCGATGCCATGGAAGCGCTGGTACAGGTGCGCGAAGGTGCGCCGCTGGCTTCGGCGCTGTCGGGCAGAAGCGCTTCCCCGGCCTCTTGGCGATGTTCTCGCGCCTGGGCGAGCAGACCGGCCAGCTGCCGGTGATGCTCGACCGCGCCGCGCGCCAGCTCGGCGCCGAGGTGCAGCGCCGCGCGATGCAGATGGCGACCATCCTCGAGCCGCTGCTCATCGTCGCGATGGGCGGCGTGGTGATGCTGATCGTGCTGGCCGTGCTGCTGCCGATCATCCAGCTCAACACCTGGGTCAAATGAACGAGGCGCGGCCGGTGTCCGAGATGACGGGCACGCCCCGCGCCCTGGCCACCGTCGATTCGGCCCATGCGCTCGAGCAGGAACTCGCGCGCCGCCTGCTGCACCTGGTGGCGGCGCTGGTCTTCACGGCCGGCGGTGTCTTCCTGCTGGCCAACCTGTGGGCGCGGCTGCTGCCGGAGTCGATCACCACCGCCGCCGCGCTGGTTGCGGCGGCACTGATCTGGCGCGATGCCCGCCGCCGCGACCAACCGCTGCTGGGCATCCGGCTGCTCGCCTGGACGGCCTTCATCGCGCTCAGCGGCGGGCTGCTGCGCCAGGGTGATACCCATGGGCCGGCGCTGTGGTGGCTGAGCGCGCTGCCGCTGCTGCTGCTGCAAGGCGGCCTGCTGATCGACGGTGTGGTGATGACGGCGCTGATCGTCGCCGAGGCGCTGTTCGTCGATCAGCTGTCCACGCTGCTGGGCGTGGCACCCGTCGATCCGCAGCAGCTCGGCGCCTGGCGCCGCGATCTCGCCATCGCCGGCGCGCTGACCGTCAATGCCCTGGTGCTGGTGATGGGCATCCGCTGGCGTCGTGCGCTGCTCGCGCAGCTCGACGAGGCACGGCGCCGTGCCGAGGATGCCGCGCAGGTCAAGAGCCGCTTTCTCGCCAACATGAGCCACGAGATCCGCACGCCGCTGCACGGCATCGTCGGAGCTGCCGAGCTGCTGCGCGGCACGCGGCTCGACGAGGGGCAGCGCCAGTGCTCTCGGTGCTGCGGCGCAGTTCGTCGGCGCTGATGGCGCTGGTCGACGACGTGCTGGATTTCTCCAAGCTGGAAGCCGGCCGCATGCGCTTGGCCCGCGACCGCTTCGACCTGCACGACGTGATCCACGACGCCGCCGAGGTGTTCTCGGCACAGGCCGAGTCCAAGGGCGTCGACCTGCTGTCGCACTGCACCGCCGACCTGCCGGCGAGCGCGGTCGGCGATGCGGCGCGCTTGCGGCAGATCCTGCACAACCTCGTCGGCAACGCCGTGAAGTTCACCGAGCGCGGCGAGGTGCGCCTGTTCGCCGCGCCTGAGCTGCAGCCCGACGGCAGCCTGTGGGCGCGCATCTCGGTGCGCGACAGCGGCATCGGCATGAGCGATGCGCAGGTGGCCGGCCTGTTCGAAGCCTTCGCGCAGGCCGACCTCTCCACCACGCGCCGCTTCGGTGGCACGGGCCTGGGCCTCGCGATCGCGCGCGAGCTCGCCACGCTGCTCGGCGGCCGCATCGAGGTGCAGAGCCGACCCGGGCAGGGCTCGACCTTCATGCTGCTCGTGCCGCTGCACGACAGCACGCCGGCGGTGCCGGCACCCGCGCTGCTCACCGGCATCGACGTGATCGTGGTCGCGGCCAGCCGCAGCCGGCGCGACGACCTGAGCGAGCTGGTACAGCGGCATGGAGGTGCGTGCAGCTGCGCCGAGGCGCTGCCGGAGCTGGTGGCGCCGTCCGCAGGCCGCCGCCGCGTGCTGCTGTGCGATGCGGCGGTGCTGACCGCCGACGGCAGCGGCCTCGACGCGCTCGCCGATCGGCTGGCCGCCAGTGGAGAGCGCGGTGTGCTGCTGGTCGGCGCCGGAACCGATGCGCGCGCGCTGCCGCGCGAGTTCGTGCCGCTGTACCGGCCGGCCTCGCCCGGGCGGGCGATCGAGGCGCTGCAGCGTGCCTTGTGCCCGCCGCAGGTTGACAGCGCGCGCATGGACATCGCGCCGCTGGCCATGGTCCATGGCACTCGCAAGCCGCGCGTGCTGCTGGTGGAAGACAACCTCGTCAACCAGCTGGTGGCGCAATCGCTGCTCGAGCGTCTCGGCGCGCAGGTCGTGCTCGCAGGCGACGGCGAACAGGCGCTGCAGCGCCTGTCGGAACAGTCGTTCGACACGGTGCTGATGGACTGCCAGATGCCGGTGCTCGATGGTCTCGATTGCACGCGCCGCTGGCGGCAGATCGAGGAGCGCGAGCAGCGAGCGCGCACCATGGTCGTGGCGATGACCGCGGCCAGCGACGAGCAGGCACGCCAGCAGTGCATCGCCGCGGGCATGGACGACTTCCTCTCCAAGCCGGTCGAACAGGGCCGGCTCGCCGCGCTGCTGGCACGCGTCGTGCAAGCAACTGCCGTGTGATTCGGGGTTTGTTCGCAGTCTCGCCGCCGGATCGCTTTGCTTCAATGGGAGCGAGACGTCGTGGTTCAGGAGGCTTCGCCGATGGCTTCGTCGAATGATCTGGTGACCGTGCCGCGCAGCGGCCTGCCGATCGCGCACATGCGCAACGTGTACCGCGTGGGCGACGTCGAGCGCCGGCTCGACAAGCTGCCGCCGAAGGAGCACGAGATCCTGCGCTCCACCTACGAGCGCATGCTCGAGAAGGGGCCCGAGCGCTTCCAGGTCAAGCCCTCCGGGCTGCCGTCGATGGACCACCTCTACGACGACCTGCCCAACTTCGCCGAGGTGCTCGACGACGTCAAGCGCCAGCTCGCACTGTGCGAGGACAGCCGCGATGCGCTGGAGATCACGCCGCTGCTGCTGCTCGGCCCGCCCGGTGTCGGCAAGACGCACTTTGCACGGGCGCTGTCTCATCTGCTCGGCACCGGCATGGGCTTCATCTCGATGAGCTCGATGACCGCCGGCTGGGTTCTCTCAGGCGCCTCCAGCCAGTGGAAGGGCGCGCGGCCGGGCAAGGTGTTCGAGACGCTGGTCGACGGCCAGTACGCCAACCCGGTGATGGTGGTCGACGAGATCGACAAGGCCGGCGGCGAACACGCCTACGACCCGCTCGGCGCGCTGTACAGCCTGCTCGAGCACGACACCGCGCAGGCCTTCGTCGACGAGTTCGCCGAGGTGCCGATCGATGCCAGCCAGCTGATCTGGGTGGCCACCGCGAACGACGAGCGCAGCATCCCCGAGCCCATCCTCAACCGCATGAACGTCTACGAGGTGCAGGCGCCGGATGTCGAGGCCGCGCGCCGCATCGCGTTCAAGCTCTACGCCGGCATCCGCGCCGAGCACGACTGGGGCTCGCGCTTCGAGCCCGAGCCGCGCAGTGAAACCCTCGACCGTCTCGCCGAGATGGCACCGCGCGAGATGCGCCGCGCCTGGATGACCGGCTTCGGCAATGCCAAGCTCGATCGGCGCGACCACATCCTGCCGCGTGACCTGCCCGAGGCCGGCCACAAGCGCGGCATGATCGGCTTCGTGCAGTGATCGGTCGGTGAGGCCGCGCGCCCTCAGGGCGCGGTTTCCTCGATGTCCACCGGTTCGGCCCAGCGCCGCAGCGCGTCGAGCAGCTGCCCCCGCGTGAAGGGCTTGGCGATGTGGTCGTTCATGCCGGCGGCCAGGCAGCGCTCGCGCGCGCCTTCGAGCGCATTGGCGGTGAGCGCCAGCACCGGCACCGGCCTCGCACCGCTCAGACGCTCGACCTCGCGCAGCGCCAGGGCAGGCCTCGTAGCCGTCCATCACCGGCATGTGGCAGTCCATCAGCACCACGTCGTAGCGGCCCACGCCCCACAGGCCGAGCGCCTCGCGGCCGTTGCTGGCCACCGTGACGCTGCAGCCCAGCGCAGCCAGATGGGCCTGCGCCACCAGCTGGTTCACTTCGTTGTCCTCGGCGAGCAGCACGCGCAGGCCGAGGCCCTCGCGCTGCCGCGGTGGCACGGTGGCGCCGGACGGCCGGGACAGCGCCGCATCGCCCTGCGACAGCAGCGCGCGCACCGCGTCGCCAAGCTGGTGGCGGCGCAGCGGCTTGGTCAGCCAGGCCTGCACGGCTCGGCCGCCGTCGCTGTCGGCGTAGGACATCGCCTCCAGCGAGGTCAGCACCGCGATCGGCAGGTGGGCGCTGCGTGCATCGCGGCGGATCGCGCGGGCGGGCTCAGGCCGTCGACGTGCGGCATGTGCAGGTCGGTCAGCAGCAGGTCGAAGGGCTGGCCGCCTTCGGCCGCGCGCGCGATCAGCCCGGGCACCTCGCGACTGTCGCCGCACAGCGTCACCTGCAGGCCGAGGCCCTTGAGGTAGTGCTCGACGATCAGCCGGTTGGTCTCGTTGTCGTCGACCACCAGCGCGCGGGCGCCTTCGAGCATCGCATTCGGCGCGCCGCTGCCCGGCGCATCTTCCGCGGCGGGCTCGAGCGGGAACCAGAGGCGGAACTCCGAGCCCTCGCCGACGCGGCTGGCCACCGCGATGCCGCCGCCCATCAGCGCGAGCAGCCGGCGGCAGATGCTCAGGCCGAGCCCGGTGCCGCCGAAGCGGCGGGTGGTCGAGCGGTCGGCCTGCTCGAAGGCGTCGAAGACGATGCGCTGCGCGGCCTCGCTGATGCCCACGCCGGTGTCGCGCACGCGGATCTCCACCCGCGCCTCGCTGTCGCCCTGCGCCGGCAGCGCACGCGCCTCGACGACCACCTCGCCCTTGAGCGTGAACTTCACGGCGTTGGAGACGAGGTTGGTGAGCACGGCGCAGCCGCAGCGCATCGCCGCTGATGCGCCGCGGCAGCCCGAGGTCGACGCGGCACAGCAGCTCGACGCCCTTGGCCTGCGCCGGCTTGGCGAAGAGGGCGACGGTCTCCTCGATCACCTGCACGAGGTCGAAGCCGTGGCGCTCCAGGCGCATGTGGCCGGCCTCGATCTTCGAGAAGTCGAGGATGTCGTTGAGGATGGCCAGCAGCGTCTCGCCGGAGCTGAAGGCCGTGCGCGCAAAGTGCCGCTGCCGCTCGGTCAGCGGCGAATCGAGCAGCAGGTCGAGCATGCCCAACACGCCGTTCATCGGCGTGCGGATCTCGTGGCTCATGTTGGCGAGGAATTCCGACTTGGCCCGGCTGGCCGCCTCGGCCGCTTCCTTGGCCATGCGCAGGTCGTGCGTGCGCGACTCCACCGTGGCCTCGAGCTCGGCGCGGTGCTGCACCAGCTCGGCGTCGCGCAGGCCGATCTGCGCCATCAACTCGTTGAAGCGCTCGTGCAGGCGGCGGATCTCGTCCGGCCCGGCCTCCTCGGCCCGGCGGTCGTAGCGGTGGCTGCGCGCCACCTCGTCCATGAAGCCGACCAGCGCGCGCACCGGCTCGACCACCTCGCGGTGTACGCGAGCCGACACGCGCACGGCCAGCAGCAGCGCGACCATCGCCACCGCGGCCGCCAGCAGCAGCCGCGTGCGCAGCGCCAGCCAGAGATCGTCCAGGTCCTTCTCGAGCACCAGGTTGCCGAGCACCTGCTCGTCCACGCGCACCGGCGTGGCCAGCACGATGCGGCCCCAGTCGATCGACTCGCCTTCGCTCGGCGTCGCGAGTCCGTGGGGGATGATCGCCGCGCCCGGGCTCCGCGCCGCGCAGGTACTCGGCGAACAGCGCGCCGTTGGGCAGGAACAGCGCCGCATGCTCGACGGAGCGCACTTCCGAGAGGCTGGCGATGGTGGCGCGCGCCGAGGCCTCGTCGTTGAAGGCCATCGCGCCCTGCAGGTTGCGCGCGAGCACGGCCGAGACGCTGCGCGCCTCGGCCAGCGCGGCGGCGGCCGTTCCACAGCTCGAACAGCGACGAGAACACGAAGGTCATCGCCAGCGCCAGCGCCAGCGATGTCATCGAGGCATTGCGCAGCCGCCGGCCGAGCGAGGCGCGCTTCACCGGGTACCTCCGCTGTCGACCACGCTGCGCGCCACCTTGAGCAGCTCGGCGGAGAGCCGCAGCTGCGCTTGCGCGGCCACATCGCGGTTGATGTCGAAGCGCAGCTGCGCACCCTGGCGCACGAAGCCGACGACGCCACCCGATTCGGCGAATCCCTCGGCCTCGCCGACGGTCAAGAGGCCGGGCAGCACCGGCAGCGGCTTGCGCAGTTCACGCTGCGGCACGAACAGCGCGTGGCAGGCGCGCAGGTCGTCGCCACGCCCCACCGCGCGCACCGGCGCCAGCGCGCGGCCCTGCACCTTCTTGCCGTCGAGGGTCTCGAAGGCGGCGAGCCGGCCGGATCGCTGCCCTGCACGCACAGCTGCACCGGCGCACCGGGCGGCAGGCTGGCGGCCGGCCACTCGACGAACAGCACGATGCGGTAGACGAACGCAGCCTTCAGCTCGAGCTCGTCGGCGACGCGCTGCTGCGCGCGCGACGGCGCAGCCGCGGCCAGCAGCAGCGCAGCCCCGAGCACGAGGCGGGACAGGACGCGACGGTTCATCACAGGAGCACGGCGGCGCCCGCTCAGAACGACTGGCGCCAGCGCACGAACACGCGTCGCGGCACCAGCGTCGCGCTGGCCAGGCCGAAGTCGGGCGCGAACTCCACCACCGACGGGCGCAGCAGGTTGGTGCCGCCCATCGCGATCTCGGTGGCCGGACCGGCACGCCATGTCAGCGTCGCGTCGAGCGCGGTGTAGGCGTCGACAAGCTGCGCAGCCTCACCCGGTGCGCCGCGTTCGCCGACGTAACGCAGCCGCGCATCCAGCCGCCAGGCCGGCGCGAGGTCGACGACGCTGCGCCACTGCGCCTGCCAGCGCGGCGTGGTGTACAGCTGCGGCTGCAGCCCGGTGGCGGCGGCATTGGCCGGCCCGCGCACGCCGAGGTAGGCCAGGCCGGCCTGATGGCGCCAGCCGATGGCGGGCCGCCAGTCGGCCGCGGCCTCGACGCCGTGGAGTTGCACGGTGTACTGCTGGCTCACGCTGCCCAGCTCCAGATGCGGCTGCGGGGTGGGCACGAAGACCGGCGGGCCGGGCGGCAGGCCCGCGCCGGTGTCGTCGCGCAGGCGATGCCAGAACGCCGCCACATCGAGCGAGAGCGACGCCGTGGCCTGCGTGCGCAGGCCCAGCTCGGCCGCGTCGAGGTTGCGGTCGGCGCCGCCATCGCCCTGCTGCCCGCGGCCGCCGAGCACCTGCACCGGCAGCGGCCCGGGTTGCCGGGGCTGCCCGGCGGCAGCACGAACAGCCGGATGATGCCGTCCTGCTCGCCCCGCGACGGGCTGCGGTGCGCGCGCGACAGGCCGGCCCACAGCGCGACATCGTCGCGCGGCGTGAACAGCAGCCGGAGGTTGGGCTGCGGGTGCGTGCCGCTGTACAGGTCGTGGTCGAGCCGCACACCCGCGTTGAGCCGCCAGCGCCCCGGGTCCAGCGTCCACTCGTCCTGCACGAAGGCGCTCCACTCGACGCCGCGCCGCTGCTCGGGCGAGAAGCGGATCCAGTCGGTATCCGTGGTGGCCAGGTCGACGTGGCGCAGGCCGCCGCCATACATCAGCTCGTGCCGCGCGTCGAGCCGCTGGATCACGCTCACGCCGGTATCGAGCGTGCGCGGGTTGGCATGCACGCGGTTGCCGAAGCGGATGCGCTCGTCGACGAGGTTCATCGCCAGCGAGACCGAGAGATCGTCGGCCAGCCGCTCCTCGTGGCGCGCCGACACAGTCACGCGGTCGACGGCGAGCTGCGTGGGCAGCAGGGTCTGGTACGGCGGCAGGTAGCTGCCTTCCAGCTGGATCTCGCTGGAACGCGAACGCATCACCTGGGAATCGAGCGTGCTGCGCGAGCCGGCGCGCCAGCTGCGGTCCCAGCGCAGGTCGGCCATCGCGGCGGAAGGCGTCGTTGGCATCGAGGCCGTCGCTGCCGCGGCCGCTGTCGCCGCGATCGGTCTGCGCGCCCAGGCGCCAGGCCGAGTCGTCGTCGCCGCGTGCGCCGTGGCGCGCCCGCAGCGAGCGCCGGCCGCCGTCGCCGACGGAAGCCTCGACGAAGCTTCCCTGCGTCTCCGCGGCGGCCTTGGTGATGATGTTGATGACGCCGTTGACGGCGTTCGAGCCCCACACCGATCCGGCCGGGCCGTGCAGCACCTCGATGCGCTCGATGGTGTCCAGCGGCACGCGCTCGGCCTCCCAGAGCACGCCGGAGAACATCGGCGAATAGACGCTGCGCCCGTCGACCAGCACCAGCAGCTTGTTGGCATAACGGCCGGTGAAGCCGCGCGTGGAGACGGCCCAGCGCGAGGCGGAGAGCTGCGCCACGTCGACCCCGGGCACGAGACGAAGCGCCTCCGGCAGGTTGCGTGCGCCGCTGCTGCGGATGTCGTCGGCGCTGATCACGTGCATCGACGCGGGCACGTCGGCCAGCCGCTGCGACTTGCGCGCCGCCGAGACCACTTCGATGCGCATCAGCTCTTCGAGCGGCAGATCGGCCAACGGGTTGGCCTGAGCTGCGGCCGCAGCCGCCAGCAGCAGTGCGGCAGCCTGCCGCGGCACACGGGGATTCGATCGTCTTGGCATACCCGTCATAGTGTGTTCTCGATCGTCACTTGATTCGCGTCACTCATCCGGCTTCTGAGCGCCTTTTTTCACGCCGCGCTGAATTCACGCGCCCTCATGCGCTGGCCGGCAGCGCTGTCGACCCCACACGCCGCACGCACAAGCGCCCCGCCTGCTTGCCTGCATACATCGCGGCATCGGCGCGCTTGAGCAGTTCGTCCGCATCGCGGCCATCGACGGGCGCGAGCGCGTAGCCCACGGTCAGGCCGACGGCACAGGGCTGCCCTGCGGCCATGAACGGCTCGCGGAAGCCTTCCAGCAGCTTGCGGCCCAGCGCCTGCGCATCGGCCTCGCCGGCCAGCCCTTCGGCCACGACCACGAACTCGTCGCCCCCGAGCCGGGCGACCGTGTCGCAGGCGCGCAGCAGCAGGCGCAGCCGCCGCGCGACGCCGACGAGCACCTCGTCGCCGGCGTCGTGGCCGAGCCGGTCGTTGATCGGCTTGAAGCCATCGAGGTCGAGCAGGAAGACGGCGGTCAGGCGCTGCGCGGAGCTCGACGGCAGCACGGCCGCCAGCGTCTCCGACAGGCCGCGCCGGTTCGGCAGGCCGGTCAGCGGGTCGGTCTGGGCCAGCGAGCGCAGCGCATCGCGCTCGAGGTGGGCACGCTGGGCCGACTGGCGCAGCTCCTCGATGCGCACGCCGAGCACGCGCATCCACATCGCCATCTCGACCATCGCACCGATCTGGAACGCGTGTTCGCTCCACGTCGTCAGGTCGATCCAGCCGCGCAGCAGCGCGGCCATGGTCAGCGTGGCCGCGCCGTAGGCCCCAGCCGGCCAGCATGTACACGCCGATGCGCTCGCCGCGCCACGCGCGCCGCCATGCCGCCGGAATGGCCAGCAGCATCGGCAGCGGCCCGAGCAGCGTGGCCACACGCTGCGCCACGCGGTAGTCGACCAGGTCGAGCAGCAGCGCGGCGGCCGTCGCAGCGGCCAGCGCCGCCAGCAGTCTCAGCGCACGCGCGATCCAGGGCTGCAGCCGTGCCACGTCGAGCACCCGCTCGACGAACAGGCTGCCACCGACGATGGCCACCAGCACCGCCAGCGGTGCCGCGTTCTGGGTCAGCCAGGCGCTGCCTCCCCACAGGTGCTGCGGGCCCAGGCCCGAATAGGCGACGAAGAAGAGGCCGGTGCCGGCGATGGTCGTCGCGTAGTGCAGGAACATCGCGTCGCGCAGGCTCACCCATTGCGTGAGGCTGTACAGCAGCAGGCACAGCACCGCGCCGGCGGCCAGCCCTGCAGGAACTGCCGCCGGGATTCCGCCGCGGCGAAGGCCTCGACGGTGGAGATCGTGACCGGCAGCACCATCGTGCTGCGCGTCGTCACCCGCATCAGCAGCTCGTGCTCGCGGCCCGGTTCCAGCTCGATCGGCGCGGCATGCACCGCACTGGGCAGCGGATGCGCCGAGAAGGGCAGAGCCCGGCCCAGCGGCACCGGTTCGCCGGCGCCCTGCGCCGACGGGAGGTACACGTCGATGCGGTCGATCGACGCGTAGTCCACCGAGAGCACCCAGCGGCGTGGCGCCTGCGCGTCGATGCGCAGCGGCACCAGCAGCCACACCGCCTCGCTGCGCAGGCCGAGGTTGGCGCGCGGGCTGCTCGGCGGCACGAACTCGGCCCGGCGGGCCAGCACTTCCTGTGCGCTCGCGCGGCCGCCGGCGTCGGTGTACATCCGCACGGCGGGCCGGGCATCGGCCTCGGCCGTGCGCGCGTCGAGCAGCAGTGTCGCCGCCATGGCCGGTGCCACCGCGAGCGCGCACAGCACCGCGGCGCAGATTCGCAGGAGCAAGGCGAGATGCGTCACCTTCTACTCATCGGCCACACGGCCCGTCACTTGAGGACGCAACGCACGAAACCCGTGGCAGGCCGGCGCGAAACGCGTGTGCAACGGCACGGCGGGATGCTGTCGATACCGCCCGACGGGCTCCGACACCTCATCGATGATGATGCAACCCCACCACGCCGCGCTGATCCGGCACAGCTTCGACCAGATCGCGCCGGTCGCCGATGAAGCCGCCGCCCTCTTCTACCGCAGGCTCTTCGAGCAGTCGCCCGAGCTGCGGCCGCTGTTCATCGGCGACGTGCGCCAGCAAGGCCGCCGCCTGATGGAGATGATCGGCGCCGCGGTGCGCCTGCTCGACCACCCGGCCGCGCTGCTGCCGGTGCTGGCCCAGCTCGGCGCGCGCCACGCCGGTTACGGCGTCGAGCCCGACGACTACCGCAAGGTCGGCCGGGCCCTGATCGCGACGCTCGCCGAAGCGCTGGGCGAGGGCTTCGACGACGCCACGCGCGAAGCCTGAGCGCGATGTATGCGCTGGTCAGCACGACGATGATCGCCGCGGCGGACGTGCAGCGCCGCGCCGCCTGATCAGCGCATCAGCAGCGTGGCGACGCGGTCGACCGGTCGCTGCGCGAGAACGGCTTGTCCAGGCTGGCGCAGCCGGCATCGGCGAGAAAGGCTTCCGCGCCGGGCGACAGGGTGTCGCCGGTGACGAACAGCACGCGCCGCGCCAGATGCGGCCAGCGCGCCGTCAGCGCGCGCCACAGCGCGGCGCCATCCATGTCGGGCATGCGCAGGTCGGAGACCACCGCATCGAAGCGCGCGGCCTCCAGCAGCTCCAGCGCCACCGCGCCCGATTCGGCCGTGGCCACCTCGAAGCCGGCGCCTTCGAGCATCGCGCGCATCAACTCGGCGATCTCCGCCTCGTCATCGACCACCAGAACGCGCGCCGGGCCGCTCCCCTCGGCTCCGCCCAGCGCGCCCGGCTCGGTCACCTCGCCGGGCTGGCCGCTGATCGGCAGGCTCATGCGGAAGACCGCGCCGGTGGCGCTGATCTCCAGGCCGAGCTGGCCGCCGTGATCACGCACCAGCGAGCGCGAGACGGGCCGCCGAGCCCGGTGCCGATGCCCTCGGGCTTGGTGGTGAAGAAGGGTTCGAAGATCTTCTCGTGCAGCGCCGGCGGCACGCCCGGGCCGCTGTCGGCCACGCGCAGCCAGACGCGCGGCTCGCGGTTGCTGCGCCGCGCCTCGATGCCGGAGGCGAGCTTCACGCGGCGCACGCCCTCGGCCGGCGCCGAGGCCAGCGCCTGCTGCGCATTGACCAGCAGGTTGAGCACCACCTGGCCGATCTGATCGGCATCGGCGCTGACCTCGGGCAGGTCGGCGGCCAGCTCGAGCTGCAGCTCGATGCCGTGGCTGCGGAAGGTGTAGGCCAGCATGTCGGCCGCGGCGCGGGCGAGGTCGTTGAGCTGCACGTTGCGCCGCTCGGCCGGCTTGGCCCGCGCCATGTTGAGGAAGGTGCGCACGATGCGGCCGCAGCGCTCGGCGGCCTCGCGGATCCGGCGCGCGTCGCCCTGCAGCTCCGGCGTGCCTTCGCACTTCTCTTCCAGCAGGCTGGCGCGGCCCATCACGATGGCCAGCGGGTTGTTCAGCTCGTGTGCCACGCCGGCGAGCAGGCTGCCCATCGCCGAAAGCTTCTCGCTCTGGCGCAGCGCCTCGCGCTGGCGCTCGATCTGCTCGGCCGCCGCGCGCCGCTCCGAGAGATCGGTGAGCGAGGCGGTGAAATGCGCTGGCCGCCCAGCGCGGTGCGCCAGATCACCACCTCGACCGGAAACTCGCGGCCGCTGGCGTGCATCGCCATCATTTCGGTGCGCCGGCCCAGCGTGTCGAGCGCACCGCCTTCGCGCAGCGCGCGGATCGCGGCCTCGTGGCCGGCGCGATGCCGCGGCGGCACGATGGTCTCCATCACCGACTGGCCGAGCACCTCGGCGCGGCGGCGGCCGAACATCGACTCGGCAGCCGGGTTGAACTCGACGATGCGGCCGTGCGCATCGGTGGACATGATGGCCGCCAGCGCGTTGTCGACGATCGCCGACTTCAGCGCCTCGGCGCGCTGCTCGCCTTCGCGCGCACTGCGCGCCGCGTCGAAGGTGTCGCGCGTGAGCTGCGCCCACGGTGCCCAGGCCGAGGGCAGCGATGGCTCTTCGGCCTGCGGATCGAGCGCCTTGCGGTGCAGGTAGTCGACCAGCCGCAGCGAGGGCAGCGCATAGCGCCGCCACAGCACCGTGGCCGTGCCGAGAAAGAGCAACAGCAACGCCGCGCCGCCCACGGCGTAGGGCCCGACATCGGCCATCACCAGCTGGCGCACATGGGCGTTGTCGCTCGCATAGACCGCGCGCCACGGTGCCACGGCCGAAGGCCGCGCCGACAGCAGCAGCGGGCCGCTGCGCACCGCCAGCGGGGCCGATGCGGCTTCGGCCAGGGTGTCGGCCGAGAGGGCCGGCAGCTCGCCGTCCAGCGCCGAGCCGGCCGGCTCGCTGCGCGCCTTGTAGTCCCACACCACCGCGCCGTCGGCATCGATCACCCAGAAACGGCCGATGCCCGCCTCGATGCGCGCCGCATCGAGCGCTGCGGCGGGCAGCTCGACGGCGATCACGCCCGGGCGCTCCTGCAGGTCGAGCGGCACGGTGGCGGCGATCACGCCGTCGTCGCGTCGCTGCCGGGCCACCGCGTCGCGGTAGACCCGCCCGCCACGGGCATGGCGCTGCGCCAGCTTCTGCACCGCCTCGGCCACGCTGGCCGCCTGCAGCTCGGCGAGCAGCTGCTCGCTGCCCGTCCACGGATGGACCCAGGCCTGCGTACCGGCGGCGTCGACGTAGATCACGCGGCGCAGGCCGCCACGGCCGGCGCCGAGCAGGCGGGCCTGCTGCGCGAAGACGGCCGCGCGGCCGATGGCGGCATCGCGCCGGGCCGCATCGCTTCGCTGCGGGCCGGCCAGCAGCACCTGCGGCGCGCTGTCGCGCAGCACGGCGGGCAGCGCGTCGAGCGTCCAGGCGCTGCCATCGGCCGTGGGCGCGAAGGACTCGCGATCGGCCGCCACTTCGGGCGTCAGCGTCGGCTCGGCCACCGCATCGCGCAGCCGCAGCAGGTTGTCGCGCAGCGGCGCGAGCACGGCATCGAGCCGCGTCACGCGGCGGTCGGTGCTCATCGCGATCTGCCGCTGCGTGCCGATCGAGACGATCTCGAACTGCAGCATCAGCACGTAGACGACGGCGGCCAGCACCGGCACGCCGAGCAGCAGCATCAGCAGCGCATAGCTGCGGCGCAGGCGGAGCAGCGCCGCTTCCGGCACCGGCCGCGGCAGCGTCACGAGGCGGCCTCGCCTCCCGGCACGAACACGTAGCCGACATTGCGCACGGTCTTGATGACCTCCGGCTTGTCGGGGTTGCGTTCGATCTTGCGGCGCAGCCGCATGATGCGCAGGTCGATCGAACGGTCGAACACGTCCCAGCCGCGGTTGTGCGCCTGCTCCATGATCTGGTCGCGGTTCAGCGGCCGGTTCGGGTGGCGGGCGAACAGCGCCAGCAGGTCGAACTCGGCGGCGCTGATCTCCACCTCGGCACCCTCGCGGCCGAACAGGCGGCGCTGGTCGAGATCGAGCACGCAGGCACCGAAGCGCACCTGCCGCGTCGCCGGGGCGTCCGCCTCGCGCGCCTCGGCGGCGGGTGCCGCCACGCTGGAGCGGCGCAGCACCGAGCGCACGCGCGCCAGGAGTTCGCGCATCTCGAAGGGTTTGGGCAGGTAGTCGTCGGCACCGAGTTCCAGGCCGACGATGCGGTCGACCGATTCGCCGGCCGTGGTCAGCATGACCAGCCCCATGCGCGGGTGCGCCTCGCGCAGGAAGCGCGCCAGCGACAGGCCGTTCTCGCCGGGCATGTTGACGTCGAGAATGGCCAGTTCCGGCGCCCGCTCGGCGACCAGCCGGCGCGCCGCGGCCGCGTCCTCGGCCTCGCGCACCACGAAGCCGTGGCGGCCGAAGTATTCGGCCAGCAGCGCGCGCAGTTCCGGCTCGTCGTCGACGACCATGACCACGGGCAGGTTCTCGGGAGCGCTCACGTCGCGGATTCCGGCGGCAAAGGCATGCGAGCGCGGATCATATCGGCCGAAACCGGCCGGCAGCTGCAGCGAACCGCCGCTGGCCAGCATGGCTCAGCGGGCCGCGGCGGCGGCGGGCCGCCGCACGCGCAGCATCGGGAACAGGTCGGCCAGCGCGGCGTCCGAGGCCGCCTGCTGCAGGTCCTCCGCGAAGCACTCGCTGCGGTAGAGCATGCCGTTGTCGACCACGATGTCGGGCAAGCGCTGCGGCCGCGGCTGGCGCGGCATCGCCGCGTGGGCGTTGCGCCGCCATCCGGTGGAGTTCGGAAGCATCAGGGAGAGGAAGGGGTTCATGGCGCGTCCTCGGGGTATCGGATGTTGTCGCTGGACGCCATGGTCGGCCGCGCGTGTTTCGCGCCCGCTTCGCGGGGCCGCCCGCCGTGTTTCATGTGTTTCGCCATCGCTATCATGGCCCGCATGCCCGTCTCGCTCGCCGGCCAGCTGGTGGTGGCCATCTCGTCCCGCGCCCTCTTCGACTTCGAGGAGGAGAACCGGTCTTCGAGGCCGAGGACGACCGCGCCTACATGCAGCTGCAGCTCGAGCGCCTGGAGCGCGCCGCGAAGCCCGGCGTGGCCTTCTCGCTGGTCAACAAGCTGCTGGCCTTCAACACGCCGCAGCGTCAGCGCGTAGAGGTGGTGATCCTGTCGCGCAACGACCCGGTCTCGGGCATGCGGGTGTTCCGCTCGGCGCGCCACTACGGTCTGCCGATCCAGCGCGGCGTCTTCACCCGCGGCGAATCGCCCTGGCGCTACCTGCGCCCGCTGGCGGCCAACCTGTTCCTGTCGACCAACGAGGCCGACGTGCGCTCGGCGCTCTCGGCCGGCGTGCCGGCGGCGCGGGTCTACCCGCAGTCGGCGCGCGCCTCCGACGCCCACCCCGACGAGGTGCGCATCGCCTTCGACGGCGACGCGGTGCTCTTTTCCGACGAGGCCGAGCGCGTGTTCCAGAGCCAGGGGCTCGATGCCTTCCAGACCCACGAGCACCTGCGAGCCGCCACGCCCCTGGCGCCGGGGCCGTTCAAGCCGCTGCTCGAAGCCCTGCAGCAGCTGCAGCACGAGCCGGGGCGCGACATGCGCATCCGCACCGCGCTGGTCACGGCGCGCAGCGCGCCGGCGCACGAGCGCGCGATCCGAACGCTGATGGACTGGCACATCGACGTCGACGAGGCAATGTTCCTCGGCGGCCTGCCCAAGGGCGAATTCCTGCGCGAGTTCGAGCCGGACTTCTTCTTCGACGACCAGACCGGCCACATCGAGAATGCCGCGCCGCACGTGCCGGCCGGGCACGTGGCCGCCGGCATCGTCAACGGCTGATCAGCCGAGAAGGCGCGTGGCGAGACGCTCCACCAGCGGTCGGCGCGACCAGTCCTGCAGCGCCCGTGCGGCGAATTCGTGGCCGCGGCGGTTGAGCCGGTAGTAGCGGATGTGCTCGAAGCCATCCGGGTTCTCGAACTCGTCGATCAGCGCATAGTCGGCCAGCGTGCGGAAAGAGGCGCCGACCACCCCGCCATCGATCGAGCAGCCGCCCCAGCTCTCGCTGGCATGCACCAGCACGTGGCCTCTCTTCAGCGCACGCAGCGCGTCGACGAACTCCCGCGGTTGGCGATGATCGGCTGGCTGTCCATGGCGGCATCTTCGGCCGCACGCCGGCGCGGCGCTGCGGAAAAAGTGGCGGATCGCCCGCCAATCCCGCGGCACATGCCGTGCCCGTGGCAAAGCTCACGCAGCGCGATGCACGTGGCGGCGCAGCGCCGGCAGGTCGAGCACGCGCACGCCGCCGTACTCGATGGCGATCAGGCCCTCGGCCTGCAGCGAGCGCAGCGCCTCGTTGACACGCTGCCGCGACAGCCCCACGAGGTAGGCCAGCTCCTGCTGCGTGATGCGCAGCAGCGTGCCCACGCCGGGATACAGCACCGGGTGGAACAGCGCAGCCGGGTTGCGTGCCACCCGGGTGTCGGGATCGTCGAGGCGGTCGATCTCGCGCGCGGCGATGAACTGGCCCAGGCGCTCGTTGAGCTGGTTCATCACGTAGCGGTTGAACGGGATGCTGCGCTCGAGCAGCCACTCGAAGGTGTCGATGTCGATGCCGGCCACCACGCTCTTGCGCAGCGGCTCGATGTTGTAGCGGTAGACCTCGCGCTTGAGCAGCGTGCCCTCGCCGAACCGGGCGCCCGGCGGCACGCCGGTGAAGGTGATCGCGAAGCCCAGCGAGCTGTCGTTGCTCATCTTCAGCAGGCCGTCGAGCACGCCGAACCAGTAATTGGCACGGCGGCCGATCTTGCAGACGAAGTCGCCGGGGTCGGCCTCGACCACCTGCAGCGCGCGCACGACGCGTTCGCGCTCCACCGCATCGAGCAGCCCCAGCCACGGATCATCTCGAGTTCCGCGGCGGCGGCGGCGCGCGCGCGCTGGCGCAGCGGCGCCGGGCGGTGCGGGGTGTCGGCGGAAGGGACAGACGGAGAGCTCATGCGCCCGGAGCTTGACGTTGCGCTGACGTTCTGCCCGCGCGGGCCCTGGGGAAACTCCCCTCGGGGGTGTCCCGGAGATTGTCGTCACAACGACAACTGGGCGTCAAACTTCTTCCTACATTGCAAGCACCGAGAGGAGACATCGCGGTGCAGACAACGTTTCCCCGCCTCATGCTGGAGCACGCAGCGAAGCGCCCCACGGCGCCGGCGCTGCGCGAGAAGGTCTACGGCATCTGGCAGACCCTGACCTGGGCCGAACTGGCCCAGCTGGTGCGAGACATCGCCGGCGGCTTCGCCGCGGCCGGCCTGAAGCGCGACGACCATGTCGTCGTGGTGGGCGACAACCGCCCGCGCCTGAGCGCCTCGATGCTGGCGGCGCAGGCGCTCGGCGCCGTGCCGATCCCGCTGTACCAGGATGCGGCCTCCACCGAGTTCGTCTTTCCCATCGTCAATGCCGACGTCGCCTTCGCGGTGGTCGAAGACCAGGAGCAGGTCGACAAGCTGCTCGAGATCCGCGAGCAGTGCCCGCGACTCGGCCGCCTCTGGTACGACGACCCGCGCGGCCTGCGCAACTACAGCGAGCCGGGCCTTGCCTCGCTCGACGCACTGATCGAGGAAGGCCGGCGCTTCAACCGGGCGAACCCGGGCCACTTCGATGCCGAGCTCGCCAAGGGCCAGCCGCAGGACGTGGCGGCGATGTTCTTCACCTCCGGCACCACCGGCAACCCGAAGGGCGTGGTGCACACGCACTTCACGCTGCTCGACCGCGCCAAGGCCGGTGCCGATTTCGACAAGCTCAGCGAGCGCGAGGAGGTGCTGGCCTACCTGCCGCCGGCCTGGATCGGCCAGAACATCTTCAGCTATGCGCAGTGGCTGGCCTGCGGCTACGTGGTGAACTGCCCGGAGTCGGCCGCCACGGTGACGATCGACCTGAAGGAGATCGGCCCCACCTACTACTTCGCGCCGCCGCGGGTGTTCGAGGGCCTGCTCACCAGCGTGATGATCCGCATGGAAGACGCCAGCGCCATCAAGCGCGGCCTGTTCCACTTCTTCATGAGCGTGGCCAAGAGCGTGGGCCCCGCGCTGATGGACGGCAAGCCGGTCAGCGTGGTCGACCGCATTGCCTATGCGCTGGGCAACCTGCTGATCTACGGCCCGCTGCGCAACACGCTGGGCCTGAGCCGCGTGCGCGTGGCCTACACCGCCGGCGAGGCGATCGGCCCGGACCTGTTCCGCTTCTACCGCTCGATCGGCATCAACCTCAAGCAGCTCTACGGCTCCACCGAGACGGCGGTGTTCGTCTGCCTGCAACCGGACCACGAGGCCAAGGCCGATACCGTGGGCGTGCCGATCCAGGGCGTGGAGGTCAAGCTCACCGACAGCGGCGAGATCCTGATCAAGTCGCCCGGGCTGCTCAAGGAGTACTACAAGAACCCGGCCGCCACCGCCGAGGTGCTCACCGCCGACGGCTGGTACCACACCGGCGACGCCGGCTTCCTCGATGCCGGCGGGCACCTGAAGATCATCGATCGCGCCAAGGACGTCGGCCGCATCATGGGCGGCGCCAACGACGGCGCGATGTTCGCGCCCAAGTATGTCGAGAACAAGCTGAAGTTTTTCCCGCACATCAAGGAGGCGGTGGCCTTCGGCGACAAGCGCGAGAAGGTCTGCGCCTTCATCAACATCGATTTCGAGGCGGTGGGCAACTGGGCCGAGAAGCGCAACCTGCCCTATGCCGGCTACACCGACGGCCCAGAAGCCCGAGGTGTACGAGCTGATCCGCGAGTGCGTCGAGAAGGTCAACGCCGATCTGGCGGCGGATGCGATGCTCGCCGGCAGCCAGATCAGCCGCTTCCTGATCCTGCACAAGGAGCTCGATGCCGACGACGGCGAACTCACCCGCACGCGCAAGGTGCGCCGCGGCTTCATCGGCGAGCGCTACCGGTGCTGGTCGATGCGCTGTACGGCGGCCGCAGCGAGCAGTACATCGAGACGCAGGTGAAGTTCGAGGACGGCCGCACCGGCATGGTCTCGGCCACCCTGAAGATCGCGGACGCTAAGACCTTCCCGACCATGAAGAAGGCAGCCTGACCATGGCCGAAAGAAAGATCGGCGACGTCATCCTCGACGTCCAGAACATCAGCCTGCGCTTCGGCGGCGTGAAGGCGCTGACCGACATCAGCTTCGACGTGCGCGAGCACGAGGTGCGCGCGATCATCGGCCCGAACGGCGCCGGCAAGAGCTCGATGCTGAACTGCATCAACGGCGTCTACACGCCGCAGGAAGGCTCGATCACGCTGCGCGGACAGACCTTCAAGCACATGAACTCGCGCCAGGTGGCCGAATCGGGCATCGCGCGCACGTTCCAGAAACGGCCCTGTTCAAGGGCATGAGCGTGCTGGACAACATCATGACCGGCCGCAACCTGCGCATGAAGAGCAACCTCTTCCAGCAGGCCATCCGCTGGGGCCGCGCCGAGCGCGAGGAGATGGAACACCGCGAGGTGGTCGAGAAGATCATCGACTTCCTCGAGATCCAGGCCTACCGCAAGACGCCGGTGGGCCGCCTGCCGTACGGCCTGCAGAAGCGCGTCGACCTCGGCCGCGCGCTGGCGATGGAGCCGACGCTACTGCTGCTCGACGAGCCGATGGCCGGCATGAACGTCGAGGAGAAGCAGGACATGAGCCGCTTCATCCTCGACGTCAACGACGAGTACGGCACGACCATCGTGCTGATCGAGCACGACATGGGCGTGGTGATGGACATCTCCGACCGCGTCGTCGTGCTCGACTACGGCAAGAAGATCGGCGACGGCACGCCCGACGAGGTGCGAACCAACCCCGACGTCATCAACGCCTACCTCGGCACCAGCCACTGAGAGCGCGCGATGGGATTCTTCCTCGAAACACTTCTCGGCGGCCTGATGGCGGGCATGCTGTATTCGCTGATCGCGCTGGGCTTCGTGCTGATCTTCAAGGCCTCAGGCGTCTTCAACTTCGCGCAGGGCGCGATGGTGCTGTTCGCGGCGCTGGCGATGGCGCGCTTCGCCGAGTGGATCCCGAAGGGCCTCGGCATCGAGAGCAAGCTGGTGGGCAACGTGCTCGCCTTCGTCGCCGCGATGGCGGTGATGGTGGTGGTGGCGTGGCTGGTCGAGAAGCTGGTGCTCGGCAAGCTGGTCAACCAGGAAGGCATCACGCTGCTGATGGCCACGCTGGGCATCACCTATTTCCTCGAAGGCTTTGGCCAGACGCTCTTCGGCAGCGACATCTACAAGATCGACGTCGGCATGCCCAAGGATCCGATCTTCCTGTTCGAGAACGTCTTCCAGGGCGGCGTGCTGGTCAACAAGGAAGATGTCTACGCCGCGCTGATCGCCGCCGCGCTGGTGGCCCTGCTCAGCCTGTTCTTCCAGAAGACCGCCACCGGCCGCGCACTGCGCGCGGTGGCCGACGACCACCAGGCCGCGCAGTCGATCGGCATCCCGCTGAACCGCATCTGGGTGATCGTCTGGAGCGTGGCCGGCTTCGTCGCGCTGGTGGCCGGGATCATCTGGGGCAGCAAGCTCGGCGTGCAGTTCTCGCTCTCGCTGGTGGCACTGAAGGCGCTGCCGGTGGTGATCCTCGGCGGCCTGACCTCGGTACCCGGCGCCATCATCGGCGGGCTGATCATCGGCGTGGGCGAGAAGCTCTCCGAGGTCTACCTCGGGCCGATGCTCGGCGGCGGCATCGAGATCTGGTTCGCCTACGTCCTCGCTCTCCTGTTCCTCCTCGTCCGGCCTCAGGGCTTGTTCGGCGAGAAGATCATCGACCGCGTCTGAGCAAGAAGGAGAACAAGACATGCTCTACCGCGAAAACGGCCAGTTCAAGACCAGCTACCGCGCCGACCGGGCGGTCTTCCCGATCGCGCAGGACCGCATCGCCATCGGGCTGCTGATCGCCTTCGCGATCGTCGTCGTGCCGATGGTGGCGCCGGAGTACCTCTTCCGCGCCATCCTGATTCCGTTCCTGATCCTGTCGCTGGCGGCGCTCGGGTTGAACATCCTGGTCGGCTACTGCGGCCAGATCTCGCTGGGCACCGGCGCCTTCATGGCGGTGGGCGCCTATGCGGCCTACAACTTCCAGGCGCGCATCGAGGGCCTGCCGCTGATCGTCTCGCTGCTGATGGGCGGGCTCAGCGCCACCGTGGTCGGCGTGCTGTTCGGCATCCCGTCGCTGCGCATCAAGGGGCTGTACCTCGCGGTGGCCACGCTCGCCGCGCAGTTCTTCGTCGACTGGGCCTGCCTGCGGCTGAAGTGGGTGACCAACGATTCGTCGTCGGGTTCGGTCAGCGTCGCCGGCCTGAACGTGTTCGGCATCCCGATCGAATCGCCGGTGGCGAAGTACCTCTTCTGCCTCGGCTTCGTGATCGTCTTCGCGATGCTCGCGAAGAACTGGGTGCGCGGCCACATCGGCCGCGAGTGGATGGCGATCCGCGACATGGACGTGGCCGCCGCCGTGATCGGCATCCGCCCGGTCTACGCCAAGCTCACGGCCTTCGCGGTGAGCTCCTTCATCGTCGGCGTGGCCGGCGCGCTGTGGGCCTTCATCCACCTCGGCTCGTGGGAGCCGGCGGCGTTCAACATCGACCGCTCGTTCCAGCTGCTGTTCATGGTGATCATCGGCGGGCTGGGCTCGATCATGGGCAGCTTCTTCGGCGCCGCCTTCATCGTCGTGCTGCCGATCGTGCTCGACAGCCTGCCGTACTGGTTCGGCATCCCGATCGACACCGCCTTCGCCTCGCACCTGACCTTCATGATCTTCGGTGCGCTGATCGTCTTCTTCCTCATCGTCGAACCGCATGGGCTGGCGCGCCTGTGGTCGATCGGAAAAGAAAACTGCGCCTGTGGCCCTTCCCTCACTGACCTCGACTGGAGACAAAACGATGTCGCTCAAGCACCTCTCGTTCGCCGTCGCCGCCGTGGCGGCCTTTGCCGGCACGCTCGGCAGCGCGCCCGCCTTCGCGCAGGCCAAGGAACAGTTCTTCCCGCTGCTGGTGTACCGCACCGGCCCGTATGCGCCCAACGGCACGCCCTGGGCCAACGGCAAGCAGGACTACATCAAGATGATCAACGCCCGCGACGGCGGCATCAACGGCGTCAAGCTCACGTTCGAGGAGTGCGAGACCGGCTACGCCACCGACAAGGGCGTGGAGTGCTACGAGCGCCTGAAGGGCAAGGGCGCGACGGTGGTCGACCCGCAGTCCACCGGCATCACCTTCGCGCTGACCGACAAGGCGCCGGGCGACAAGATCCCGCTGATCACGCTGGGCTACGGCCTGTCGGCCAGCCAGGACGGCGGCGTCTTCAAGTGGAACTTCCCGCTGATGGGCAGCTACTGGACCGGCGCCGACATCATCCTTCAGCACATCGGCAAGAAGGAAGGCGGGATGGACAAGCTCAAGGGCAAGAAGATCGCCCTGGTCTATCACGACAGCCCGTTCGGCAAGGAGCCGATCCCGCTGATCACCGAACGCAGCAAGATGCACGGCTTCGACCTGCAGCTGATCCCGGTGACCGCGCCGGGCGTGGAGCAGAAGGCCGCCTGGCTGCAGGTGCGCCAGAGCCGTCCCGACTACGTGATGCTGTGGGGCTGGGGCGTGATGAACTCCACCGCGCTGAAGGAGGCCCAGGCCACCGGCTACCCGCGCGACAAGATGTATGGCGTGTGGTGGGCCGGTGCCGAGCCGGACGTGAAGGACGTCGGCGAAGGCGCCAAGGGCTACAACGCGCTCGCGCTGAACACCTCGGGCACGCAGCCGAAGGTGATCCAGGACATCCTCAAGCACGTGCACGACAAGGGCCAGGGCACCGGCCCGAAGGATGAAGTGGGCTCGGTGCTCTACACCCGCGGCCTGATCATCCAGATGTTTGCGATCGAGGCGGTGCGCCGCGCGCAGGAGCGCTTCGGCAAGGGCAAGGTCATGACCGGCGAGCAGGTGCGCTGGGGCCTGGAGAACTCCGGCTCTCGACCAGAAGAAGCTCGACTCGCTGGGCTTCTCGGGCGTGCTGCGTCCGATCAGCACCTCGTGCCAGGACCACATGGGCTCGACCTGGGCGCGCATCCACACCTGGGACGGCGCGAAGTGGAACTTCAGCTCCGACTGGTACCAGGCCGACGACCAGATCATCAAGCCGATGGTCAAGGCGGCTGCCGACAAGTACGCCGGCGACAAGAAGCTGCAGCGTCGCACGCCGGAAGACTGCCAGAGCTGATGACCCACCCCCGGAGCGGCTGGCGCCGCTCCCCCTCGAGGGGCGCCGCCAGCGGACCGGCCAAGCCGGCTCCGCGGCGGCCACTTGATCACACCGAGCCATGAGCAACATCATCCTGAACGTCAACGGGATCGAGGTCATCTACAACCACGTGATCCTGGTGCTCAAGGGCGTCTCGCTGCAGGTGCCGGAGGGCGGCATCGTCGCCCTGCTCGGCGGCAACGGCGCGGGCAAGACCACGACGCTGCGCGCGGTCAGCAACCTGCTGGCCGGCGAGCGCGGTGAGGTGACGAAGGGCTCGATCGAGCTGCGCGGCGAGCGCATCGAAAGCTCTCCACCGCCGAGATGGTCAACCGCGGCGTGATCCAGGTGATGGAGGGCCGGCACTGCTTCGCCCACCTCACCATCGAGGAAAACCTGATGACCGGCGCCTACACCCGCAAGGATGGCAAGGCGGCGGTGGCCGAGACGCTGGAGAAGGTCTACAACTATTTCCCGCGGCTGAAGACGCGGCGCGGCTCGCAGGCGGCCTACACCTCCGGCGGCGAGCAGCAGATGTGCGCCATCGGCCGCGCGCTGATGGCCAACCCGAAGATGGTGCTGCTCGACGAGCCCTCGATGGGCCCTGGGCGCCGCAGATCGTCGAGGAGGTGTTCGAGATCGTGAAGGACCTCAACACCAAGGAGCGCGTGACCTTCCTGCTCGCCGAGCAGAACACCAACATCGCGCTTCGCTACTCCGACTACGGCTACATCCTCGAGAACGGCCGCATCGTGATGGACGGCGAGGCCAAGGCACTGCGCGAGAACGAGGACGTCAAGGAGTTCTACCTCGGCATGGGCGGCGGCGATCGCAAGAGCTTCCGCGACGTCAAGAGCTACAAGCGCCGCAAGCGCTGGCTGGCCTGAGGAAGGCGCCATGGCCGACGAGGATTTCGGCTTCGCGCTGCCGGCGTTCAAGCCCGACGAGGCGCTGCAGCGCGCGAGGCGCGATCTGCGCGAGATGGGGCTGAACGAACGCGCCGGCACCTTCGAGCGCGCGGGTGTGGCGATCGCGAAGCTCGTTGTCGAGGGCGGCGCGCTGAAGGCCTCGGTGGTGAAGCGGCCCAGCCGCAGCAGCCCCGAATGGACCCACAAGACCTTGTCGAGCAGCGCGATGCTGCGCGACTGGACCGCCGAGCTGAAGAAAAGGCTCGCCGGCTGGAGCGACCGTGATGAGTGAACATTTCGACGCGCTCGAGACGCGCGCCCCGGCGGCGCGCGAGGCGGGGCTGATGGCAGCGCTGCCGAAGCAGGTGGCGGCGGCACAGCGCACCGCGGCCTACGGCGAGTTGCTGGCGGGCGTCGATGCCGCAGCGATCACGTCGCGTGCCGCGCTGGCGACGCTGCCGGTGCTGCGCAAGGGCGAGCTGCTCGAGCGCCAGAAGGCAGCGCGCGCGCAGGATCCGTTCGGCGGCTTCTCCGCGATCGGCTGGCGCGGCCTGCGTGCGAGCAGCGGCGCGAAGCGCGTCTTCCAGTCGCCCGGCCCGATCTACGAACCCGAAGGTGGCGCCCCCGACTACTGGCGCATCGCCCGCGCGATGCACGCCGCCGGCTTCCGTGCCGGCGACCTGATCCACAACAGCTTCAGCTACCACCTCACGCCGGCCGGCTCGATGATGGAGACCGGCGCCCATGCGATCGGCTGCACCGTGTTTGCCGGCGGCATCGGCAACACCGAACTGCAACTGCAGGCGATGCAGGAGCTGCGGCCGCACGGTTATGCCGGCACACCGAGCTTCCTGCGCATCCTGTTCGAGAAGGCGGCCGAGGGCGGCATCGCGCTGCCCTCGCTGACGAAGGCGCTGGTCAGCGGCGAGGCGTTCCCGCCGTCACTGCGCGACTGGCTGGCCGAGCGCGGCGTGCAGGGCTACCAGTGTTATGCCACCGCCGATGTCGGCCTGATCGCCTACGAGACGAGCGCGCGCCAGGGCCTGGTGCTCGACGAAGGCGTGATCCTCGAGATCGTGCGCCCGGGCACCGGCGATCCGGTGCCCGACGGCGAAGTCGGCGAGGTCGTGATCACCGTGCTGCAGGCCGACTACCCGATGCTGCGCTTCGGCACCGGCGATCTCTCGGCCGTGCTGCCCGGCACCTGCCCGAGCGGCCGCAGCAACACGCGCATCAAGGGCTGGCTCGGCCGCGCCGACCAGACCGCCAAGGTGCGCGGCATGTTCGTGCACCCGAGCCGTGGCGGAGGTGACACGTCGCCACCCCGAGGTGCAGCGTGCGCGCCTGGTGGTGGCCGGCGAGATGGCCAACGACACGATGACCTTCCGCGTCGAGGTGGCCGGTTCGCCCGAGGGCCTGACGGGCCGTATCGCCGACAGCGTGCGCGACGTGACCAAGCTGCGCGCCGACGTGGAGCTGGTCGCGCCGGGCAGTCTGCCCAACGACGGCAAGGTGATCGAGGACGCGCGCAGCTACAAGTAGCCCCCGGCCAGCGCTGCGCTCGACGCGCAGGTGTCACCAGCAACGCGTCGAACTAGACTCGCGTCCTCATCGTTGCGAGCAGGAGACCATTTTGCGCAGACCGACTCGTTGCACCGGCGCCTTCTGGTTGTCACCCTGGCTTTGCCTTCTGGCGACGGCCTGCGGCGGCGGCGGTTCGACGTCGCCAGCCGCAGACACGACGGCACCGGTCGTGACCGCCGTGACGCCGGCGGATGGAAGCATCGGCAATGGCCCGCAGGCGAACGTGACCGTCGAGTTCAGCGAGGCTCTCGATTGCGCTGCCGTGGCTGCCAACGCCGTGCGACTTCTCGAAGGCACTTCGCCGGTCGCGGGGACCACCGCTTGCAGCGGCACCAAAGTTGACGTTCACTGCCACCGCCGGATTGCCCACGAATGCGACCCTGACGGCTACTGTGGACGCCTCCGTGCGCGACCTCGCCGGCAATCGCCTGACCGGCGTCTACGGATGGAGCTTCAACGTGCGCCCGTGGACGACCCAGTTCGGCACCTCAGCCACCGAGACCGCTTCCGCCGCTGCGCTCGACAGCGCTGGAAGTGTCTTCGTGGCGGGCAGCACGAACGGCAGCCCGGACGGTGTGCCGACCGCCGGTGGCTTCGACGCGGTGCTCGTGAAGTACGACCGGTTCGGCGCCAGGCAGTGGAGCCGGCTGCTGGGCAGTTCAGCGGCCGACACCGGACAGGCGCTCGCCACCGACCGCTCGGGCAACGTCTACCTTGGTGGCGTGATCAACTTCGACAACCTGTTGATCGGCGGCGCCAGAGGCTTCGTCGCCAAGTACGACGGCGGGGGCACGAAACTCTGGGAGCGCCTGCTCGCTTCCGGAGGAAACGACCACGTGCGGTCGATCACCGTCGACGGCGATGGCAACGTGATTGCGGCAGGCTTCACCGGGGTGATCTCTTCGCCCCCAACGGCGGCTCCAATGGTCCGGACCTGTTCGTGGCCAAGTACGACCGCGACGGGTCGCTGATCTGGGGGCGGCAACTCGGTACGGACACGACCGACAACGCGGCTGGCGTCGCCACCGATGCCGCCGGCAACATCTACTTGACGGGCTACACCTTCGGCAGCCTCGACGCCAACAGCAACGCGGGAGACGCCGACGCCTTTCTCGTCAAGTACGACCGCGATGGCGTGAAACTGTGGACTCGGCAATTCGGCTCGGTCGATCAGGACATCGCGACGGCGATCGCAGTCGACAGCACCGGCCATCCGTATGTCGTGGGCCGCACGGTGGGTGCACTGGGCGGCGCCCCGAATGCGGGTGGACTCGACGCCTTCGTCGTCAAGTTCGATGCCACGGGAACCCCCGTGTGGACCCGGCAGTTCGGTTCCGCCGCGGATGACTACGCATATGGCGTGGCGCTCGATGCCGAGGACGACGTGGTGGTCATCGGCTCCACGCTCGGCGCCCTGGCGCAGACCACCGGCCTGGGCGGCACGGACGCATTCACCGTGAAACTCGATGGCGCCGGCGCATTCTTGTGGCTGCGGCAAAGCGGCACTGCTGGCGACGATCATGCGTACGGTGTCGGAATCGACGCGCTCGGCAATGTCTTCACCGCCGGTCACACCGCGGGCTCGCTCGACGGCAATTCGAGTGCCGGAGACATCGACATGTTCGTGGTGAAGCATCAGGCAGACGGCAAGCGACGCTGACCCTCGAGGTCGGCATCGACGCCCTGCCTATCATCACGACCAGACAAATCTGGCGAAGCTTCCCGCATGAGACCACCGTCGCTCTCAGCCGTCCTGATGGCGCTGATCATCGCGCTGCCCTGCGTCGCCGACGCGCGCTCGCCCGCACCGCCGCGCGCGGCGGCGCCGCGCGGCCCCTGCTGGCCGACGAGCTGAACAACATCGCGGTGTTCAAGGCGGCCTCGCCGTCGGTGGTCAACATCACCGCGCTGGGCCTGGAGCGCGACTTCTTCTCGCGCAACGTGCAGCAGGTGCCGCAGGGCACCGGCACCGGCTTCGTGTGGGACGGACAGGGCCACATCGTCACCAACTTCCACGTCATCCAGGAAGCCAGCGGCGCACGCGTGACGCTGTCCGACCAGACCAGCTACAAGGCCGAGCTGGTGGGCGCCTTCCCCGACCGCGACATCGCCGTGCTGAAGATCGCCGCGCCGGCCGGCAAGCTCAAGGCGCTGCCGGTGGGCACCAGCCGCGACCTGCAGGTGGGCCAGCAGGTCTATGCGATCGGCAACCCGTTCGGCCTGGACCAGACGCTGACCACCGGCATCGTCAGCGCGCTGAACCGCGAGATCGAGTCGGTGACGCGCCGGCTGATCCGCGGCGCGATCCAGACCGATGCGGCGATCAACCCCGGCAACTCCGGCGGCCCGCTGCTCGATTCGGCCGGCCGGCTGATCGGCGTGAACACCGCGATTTTCAGCCCCTCGGGCGCGAGTGCAGGCATCGGCTTCGCGATCCCGGTCGACGAGGTCAACCGCATCGTGCCGCGGCTGATCCGCGACGGCCGCATGGTGCGTCCGGCCCTCGGCGTGAGCAGCGGCGGCCCGGAGATCAACCGCGCGCTCGGCCTGCCCAAGGGCGTGGCGCTGGTGCGCATCCAGCGCAACGGGCCGGCGGCCAGGGCGGGGCTGAAGGCCTTCAGCCGCGGCGACGGTGGCATCGTGCAGGGCGACGTGATCACCGCGATCAACGACGATCCGATCGAGACCGCCGACGACATGCTCAACGCACTGGAGAAGCTCAACCCCGGCGACACCGCCACGCTGACGCTGTGGCGCGCCGGGTCCACGCGCCAGTCAGCGTGACGCTGGCCGAGTCGGAGGACTGAGCGCCGCGCGAAACAGTGCCGGCGCGCGCCCCTCGTGGCGCTTGAAGGCCGCCGAGAAGTGGTACGGGTTGGCATAGCCCAGCCGCTCGGCGATCACCTTCAGCGGCAGTTCGGTCGCGACGAGCCAGTATTCGGCCTGGCGCAGCCGGATGCGCGCCACCTGCTCGGATGGACCACAGCCATAGGCCTGCACGCACAGGCGGTGCAGGTGGCTGCGCGAGCAGCCCAGCCGCGCGCACAGCGTCTCGGTGCGCCAGTCGAGCGCCGGCTGCGCCTCGACTTCGTCGAACAGCGCGCGCAGGGCCGCCGTGGCATCGCTCGAATCCGACCCGCCGAGCGCCACGGCACGCCGCAGCCGGGCGACGAAAGCCTCGCTCAGCGATCGGCGCAGGCCGGCACTGAGTGCATCGTCGCCGAAGCGCTCCTGATGCATCAGCGTCAGCAGCGGGCCCAGCGCCGCGAAGGCCTCCGCCCGCTGCAGCACCGGCGACGACGGAAAGCCACGCCAGCGCGCCGGCTCGAGCAGGGCCCAGGCGGTGCGCCACGGTCGGCCGCGCTGCGTGTGCAGCACATAGGGAACGCCGGCCGGCACGAGCAGCACGCTGCCTTCCCCCAGAGACTCCGGCGCCTCGGCCGCGCCGCCCCAGCCGGCGCCGGCCAGCGTGATCTCGACCGGTGCCGGTCGAGGCAGCGCTCGACGCGGTAGTGGCCCGCCGTGTCGGACAGTCCCGAGGCTGGCACCCCATGCCCTGCAGGGTGGGAAAGCCGGCGCCGCAGAAGTATCGTTCGTGGCAGCGTGGTCCGAGTTCGATGATGTCCATGGGCTGGCGACGATTCAGTATGCCACCGGAACGAACGGACATTCTCCTCCAGGGTTTGCGGCGATCATCGACGGCGATGAAAGACGATCCGACATCCTCCCGCACGCACTGGCGGCATCTGCTGCAGCTCGGCTGGCCGGTCAGCCTGCAGGCCGTGGCCACCTCCTCGTTCGCGCTGGTCGACGTGGCGATGGTGCAGACGCTCGGCGCCGAGGCGGTGGCCGCGGTCGGCCTCGCAGGGCGCGCGCTGTTCGTGCTGACGATGCTGCTGGCCGGCCCGGCCAACGGCGCGGCGGTGCTGCTCAGCCAGCATGCCGGCCGTGGCGAGGTGCTGCCGG
The DNA here is from genome assembly GCA_007994965.1 of Piscinibacter aquaticus. Taxonomy (GTDB): domain Bacteria; phylum Pseudomonadota; class Gammaproteobacteria; order Burkholderiales; family Burkholderiaceae_C; genus Piscinibacter; species Piscinibacter aquaticus. Next base: position 2,916,667 of record VOPW01000001.1, read on the forward strand.
GTGCGCGGCTGCTGCGCTGGGTGGCACTGGTCACGCTGGCCATCACGCTGCCGGCCTGTGCATTCGCGCTCGTCGCGCCCGAGACGGTGGGCGCGCGCTGGTGGCCGATCCTGCCGTGCGGGCCCCGCTGGCGGCGTTCGTGCAGGCGGTGGCGTTGTCGATCCCGCTGTCGGCGCTGACGCTGGCGCTGGCCACCGCGAGCCGCTGCTGGGGCGACAGCCGCTCGCCGATGGCCGCGGCGCTGATCGGCCTGCTTGCCAATGCCGCGCTCAATGCGGTGCTGATCTTCGGCCTGTGGGGCGCGCCCGCGATGGGCGTGGCCGGTGCCGGCTGGGCGACCAGCGCTGCGCGCGTGATCGAACTGGCGCTGCTGCTCGCCGCGATGAGCCGGCCGGGCATGCCGACGCAGGCGCTGCTCGCCGGGCTGCGCGATCGGCACTGGCACAGCCCCGGGCTGATCGCCATGGCCGCCCCCTTCATGCTGCAGGAACTGGTCTGGGCCGGCAGCGGCCTGGTCTACGGCATGGTGTTCGGCGCGATGGGCGCCTCGTCGCTGGCGCTGGTCAGCCTGATCGCGCCGATCGAGGGCCTGCTGGTGGTGTGCTTTCTCGGCGGTGCGGTCGCCAGCGGCATCCTCGTCGGGCGGCTGCTCGGGCAACAGCGCTTCGCGGAGGCACAGGGGCTGGCCCACCTGGCGCTGCGGCGCATGCGCTGGGCGGCTCTGCCGGTGGCAGTGCTGGGCACAGTCGTCGCCGGGCTGGTCGCCCAGCGGCTGCCGTGGCTGTCCGGCCAGCAGGGCCTGCTGTGGACCCTGCTCGTGCTGTCCGCGCTGACCGTCTGGGTGCGGGTGCAGGCGATGACGCTGGTGCTCGGCATCCTGCGCGCTGGCGGCGATCGCCTCGGCGTGCTGACGGTGGAAGTGGGCGGCACGCTGCTGGTCGGCGTTCCGCTGGTGATGCTGGCCGGCCTCCGCTGGGGCTTCACGCTGCCGCAGGTGTATGCATTGCTGCTCGCGGTCGAGGCGCTGAAGGTGCTGGCGTTTCGCGCGCGCATGCGCCACGGCGTGTGGCGGCGCTCGCTGCTGCCGCCTCCGGGCGGGGCATCGCGCCCCGCCTGAGGACGCACCGGCGCGAGACGATCGCGCCCGTGCGGTGTCGCGTCAGACCGCGCGGATGCGCGAGGCCTGCGGGCCCTTCTGGCCTTGCGTCACTTCGAACTGCACGCGCTGGTTCTCGGCCAGGGTCTTGAAGCCCTCGCCCTGGATTTCCTTGAAATGCGCGAAGAGGTCCTTGCCGCCGCCGTCCGGCGTGATGAAGCCGTAGCCCTTGCTCTCGTTGAACCATTTGACGGTTCCGGTTTCGATGCTCATGTGGTCGTTCCTTGAAGGATTCGTGGTGGAAATGCCCCAGCTGTCGCTGGTGCGTGCAAGCAGCTGCCCGATGCGGGAGCTGGGGTGCTCGAGTGCCGTGGTGCTGTACATCAACGGCGTTGCATCGGCGCGCGCGCCGGGCTCGGCGCATTGCGGCGCTCGAGGTGTCGGAAAGTGATGCGACCCTTGGAGAGGTCGTAGGGCGACAGTTCCAGTGACACGTTGTCGCCGGCGAGGATGCGGATGTGGTGCTTGCGCATCTTGCCGCCGGTGTAGGCGATCAGCGTGTGGCCGTTGTCCAGCGTCACGCGAAAGCGCGAGTCCGGCAGGATCTCGTTGACGACGCCATGCATCTCGATCAGTTCTTCCTTGGCCAAGGTCACTCCTGGTAGGTGGATGAAGAGGGGTTGAAGGGAGCACGTCCGCGTCGGGCACGCCGATCCACGCGAGGCCCTGGGCCGTCGCGTAGCGCTCGGCGGCGTCGCGGGAATCGAAGGTGGGGTGAAAACGCAGCACGCGGTCAGACGTCGCGCTGCCGCGCCCGGAACGGATGGACACCGAGGCCGCGAAGCGGCCGCAGTGGGTGGAGCGGGTCAGAGGAGAAACGAGGTATTTCCCGACCTGGAGGGATGAATGGATAACGGACTCTCGGTGGCGCCCTCTCTTCGGTGAGACGGCGCGGGGGCAGAACAGGGCGTGCTCTGGGGCACGCTGGCGGCGGATGAACTCTTTCCCGCGGCTGGCCGGCAGGGGTATTCGCTGCGGGCGAGGTGCAACCAGAACGAGACGGCGACCGGGGTCGGGCAGTGCTCTGGCCAAGAAGGAGATCAACTCGTGATCTCAGCGCGGCTCGGAACCGCGTCGATCCCGCATTGTATCAGCTTGAGGCTCCGACACCGAGGCCTGCTGTGCGCGAAGCCGCGCATGCTGGTAGGCGCCCTGCGGCACATGCAGCAGATCGGCGATGCGCCACATCACGTGGCGCTCGTGCTCGTTCAGGTGTCCGTCGGCATAGGCGACGCGCCACATGTGCTCGATCATGCGGATCTTCTGCGCCATCTCGAAGCGTTCGTTGATGCGCGAGGTGAAGGCGAACAGGTCGGTGGCCTGCTTTGCCTCGGAGTGGGCCAGATCGATCAGGTGCTGGGCCTCGTCGCCGGCCAGCGCGAATTTGTCGACCAGCGCCGCCCGCACGGCGGCGCGCGTTCGTCGTCGTGAAAGCTCGCGTCTGCGCGCATCACCTCGACCAGCATCACCGCCGTGGCGAGTTGCAGCAGATGCTCCTCGCCGCGAGGGTCGGCCTGCGCGGCCGGCGGCGCCGGCGGTCGAACAGATCCTTGAGGCTGCGCGCAGCATGCGGCCATCATGGCATGTCAGCGGCGCGCCTCATCGTCGCGCGGGCTCTCCGCGATCTTCTCGATCTCGGTGTCGCGGCTGCAGGCCCACATCAGGTCGAGCCACACCGACGCGCTCGGCGCCGCGGCCAGAGGCTCGAAGAGTGCGAACTCACCGCGCGGCTTTTCGGCGCTGCGCTCGCGGCGCACCAGTGCGGTGGGCTGCACGAAGTAGTCGGTCGCCTCCGGCGGCTCGGTGCCCGCCGCGGCGCCGCGGCCGCGCGCCAGCTGGCGGTCCGTCTCGACGAGGCGGCCGTCGACGAGGCGACCGCGCATCACCCACGTGCCCTGCGGCGCTGCGCTGATCGCGCAGAACGAGCGGTTCTCGAGGTGCAGGCCGAGCGTGGTGTCGCCGTCCTGCCACCATTCTTCGTGCGGCGACTGGGCCGAGGCCGCTGTCGACACGGCGGCCGCGGACAGGGCCAGGGTCAGCGTGAAGATGGTGCGCTTCATGGTGCTTCCTTTCGGTTCGTGTTGAAGACGCCGCCAGTCTCGAAAAGCCGTGCGCAGCCCCGATGAAGTGGATGAAGCCTGCGTGAAGCGCGGCGCCGGTCACGCTGCTTCCAGATCGGCAGGCGACATGGAAGATGCGCATCCAGCGGCCGCCGCGGCAGCGTTGCCTTCGCCGTAGACCGCGCCGAAAAGCCCAAGCCGATCAAGGGCTTGAGCGCCCCCTCCCGGACTTACCCGAAGTCACCCCGAACGCGGCACGTGTCTTGTGACAGGTGTCGTCACATCCACACAGGAGACGGGGACGATGGAGACCTTCTACGAGGTGATGCGGCGCCAGGGCATCTCGCGGCGCAGCTTCCTCAAGTACTGCTCGCTCACGGCCACTTCGCTGGGCCTCGCGCCCTCGTTCGTGCCGCAGATCGCTCATGCGATGGAGACCAAGCCGCGCACGCCGGTGCTGTGGCTGCACGGGCTGGAGTGCACCTGCTGCTCGGAGAGCTTCATCCGCAGCGCGCACCCACTGGCCAAGGACGTGGTGCTGTCGATGATCAGCCTCGACTACGACGACACGCTGATGGCCGCCGCCGGCCACCGTGCCGAGGCCATCCTCGAAGAGATCATGGCCAAGTACAAGGGCAACTACATCCTGGCCGTGGAAGGCAACCCGCCGCTGAACGAAGGCGGCATGTTCTGCATCCAGTCGGGCAAGCCCTTCGTCGACAAGCTCAAGCGCGTGGCCAAGGACAGCAAGGCGGTGATCGCCTGGGGTTCCTGCGCCAGCTGGGGCTGCGTGCAGGCGGCCAAGCCGAACCCGACGCAGGCCACGCCGATCCACAAGGTGATCACCGACAAGCCGATCATCAAGGTGCCCGGCTGCCCGCCGATCGCCGAGGTGATGACCGGCGTGATCACCTACATGCTGACCTTCGACCGCATCCCCGAGCTCGATCGCCAGGGCCGGCCGAAGATGTTCTACAGCCAGCGCATCCACGACAAGTGCTACCGCCGGCCGCACTTCGACGCCGGCCAGTTCGTCGAGGCCTTCGACGACGAGAGCGCGCGCCGCGGCTACTGCCTCTACAAGGTCGGCTGCAAGGGCCCGACCACCTACAACGCCTGCTCCACCGTGCAGTGGAACGAGGGCACGAGCTTCCCGATCAAGGCCGGCCACGGCTGCATCGGCTGCTCGGAAGACGGCTTCTGGGACAAGGGCTCGTTCTACAGCCGCCTGACCGACATCCACCAGTTCGGCATCGAGGCCAACGCCGACAAGGTCGGCGGCACGGCGGCCGGCGTGGTCGGCGCGGCGGTGGCGGCGCATGCGGCGGTCTCGGCGATCAAGCGCGTCAGCACCCCGGCCGGCAACAAATAAGGAACGAGGAGAACCAACCCCATGGGCGCGTACGAAACGCAAGGCTTCAAGCTCGACGACAGCGGCAGGCGCGTGGTCGTCGATCCGGTGACCCGCATCGAGGGCCACATGCGCTGCGAGGTCAACCTCGACAAGAACAATGTCATCCGCAACGCCGTCTCCACCGGCACGATGTGGCGTGGCCTGGAAGTCATCCTCAAGGGCCGCGATCCGCGCGACGCGTGGGCCTTCGTCGAGCGCATCTGCGGCGTGTGCACCGGCTGCCACGCGCTGACCTCGGTGCGCGCGGTGGAGGATGCGCTCGGGATCAAGATCCCGAAGAACGCGCACCTGATCCGCGAGATGATGGCCAAGACGCTGCAGGTGCACGACCACGCGGTGCACTTCTACCACCTGCATGCGCTGGACTGGGTCGACGTGGTCTCGGCGCTGAAGGCCGACCCGAAGAAGACGAGCGAGCTGCAGCAGCTCGTCTCGCCGGCACACCCACTCTCCTCGCCCGGCTACTTCCGCGACATCCAGAACCGGCTGAAGAAGTTCGTCGAGAGCGGCCAGCTCGGCCCCTTCATGAACGGCTACTGGGGCAACAAGGCCTACGTGCTGACGCCCGAGGCCAACCTGATGGCCGTGACCCACTACCTCGAAGCGCTCGACCTGCAGAAGGAGTGGGTCAAGATCCACACCATCTTCGGCGGCAAGAACCCGCACCCCAACTACCTCGTCGGCGGCGTGCCCTGCGCGATCAACCTCGACAAGGACGGGGCTGCCGGCGCGCCGATCAACATGGAGCGGCTGAACTTCGTCAAGGCGCGCATCGACGAGATCGTCGAGTTCAACAAGAACGTCTACATCCCCGACGTGCTGGCCATCGGCACGATCTACAAGCAGGCCGGCTGGCTGCACGGCGGCGGCCTCTCGGCCACCAACGTCAGTGATTACGGCGAATACCCGAAGATCAACTACGACAAGAGCACCGACCAGCTGCCCGGCGGCGTGATCCTCAACGGCAACTGGGACGAGATCCTGCCGATCGATCCGCGCGATCCCGAGCAGGTGCAGGAGTTCGTCACGCACAGCTGGTACAAGTACGCCGACGAGACCAAGGGCCTGCACCCCTGGGACGGCGTGACCGAGCCGAACTACGCGCTCGGCCCCAACACCAAGGGCACCAAGACCAACATCGAGCAGCTCGACGAGGCGGCCAAGTACTCGTGGATCAAGGCGCCGCGCTGGCGCGGGCATGCGATGGAAGTGGGCCCGCTGTCGCGCTACATCCTGGCCTATGCGCACGCGAAGAAGGGGAACGTCTACGCCCAGCGCCCGCGCGAGCAGATCGAGTACTCGGCGATGATGATCAACAGCGCCATCCCGAAGGCGCTGGGCCTGCCCGAGACGCAGTACACCGCCAAGCAGCTGCTGCCCACCACCATCGGCCGCACGCTGGCGCGCGCGCTCGAGGGCCAGTACTGCGGCGAGATGATGGTCGACGACTGGAACGAGCTCGTCGCCAACATCAAGGCCGGCGACACCGCCACCGCCAACGTCGAGAAGTGGGATCCGGCCACCTGGCCGAAGGAGGCCAAGGGCGTGGGCACGGTGGCCGCGCCGCGCGGCATGCTGGGCCACTGGGTGAAGATCAAGGACGGCCGCATCGAGAACTACCAGTGCGTGGTGCCCACCACCTGGAACGGTTCGCCGCGCGATGCCAAGGGCCAGATCGGCGCCTTCGAGGCCAGCCTGATGAACACGCCGATGGTCAACCCGGAGCAGCCGGTCGAGATCCTGCGCACGCTGCATTCCTTCGACCCCTGCCTCGCCTGCTCCACGCACGTGATGAGCGAGGACGGCGCCGAGCTCACCCGCGTCAAGGTGCGCTGAAGAAGAACGACGGAGACACCATGAACCAACGCATGACACTTCTGCGCGGCGCCGCCGCCCTCGGCCTCGTGCTGGTGGCCGGTACCGCCTCGGCCCACACCGGCCACGGCAGCGAATCGCTGTTCCAGGGCCTCGCCCACCCGCTGGGGCTGGACCATCTGCTCGCGATGGTGGCGGTGGGCGTGTGGTCCGCCGCTGCCTTCGACGGCGCACGCCGCTGGATCGCGCCGCTGACCTTCCTCGGCGCGATGAGCGTCGCAGCGCTGCTGGCCATCGCGGGGCTCTCGCTGCCCTTCGTCGAGCACGGCCTCGCGCTGTCGGTGGCGATGTTCGGCGCGATGCTCGCCTTCGCGAAGCGCGTGCCGGCCACCCCCGGCCTGGGCGCTGGTGGCGGCGGCCGCGGCGCTGCACGGCATGGCGCACGGCGCCGAACTGCCGGCCGGCGCCAGCGTGGCCGGCTATGCGCTCGGCTTCCTGGCCACCACCGCCGCGCTGCACGCTGGCGGCGTGGGTCTGGGCGTGGCGCTGCGCGAGCGCGGCGCCTGGATCTGGCGCAGCAGCGGCGCGCTGCTGGGCCTGGCCGGCATCGTGCTGCTGGCGCGCGCCTGACACCGCGGCACACGGGAGGCCACCATGTCGCTCACACCGTCGCAATCCTTCAACGACGCCACCGGCACCGACGAATCCGCCGTCGCCCGCGCGGCGGCGATCAAGTCGGTCTACGTCTACGAGGCCCCGGTGCGCGTATGGCACTGGGTCAACGCGCTGTCGCTGGTGGTGCTGGCGATCACCGGCTACTTCATCGGCTCGCCGCTGCCGACCATGCCCGGCGAGGCCAGCGCGAACTACCTGATGGGCTACATCCGCTTCGCGCACTTCGCCGCAGGCTACGTGTTCGCCATCGGGCTGGTCGGCCGGCTGTACTGGGCCTTCGTCGGCAACCACCATGCGCGCGAGCTGTTCACCCTGCCGGTGTTCAACCGCATCTACTGGCGCGAGGTGATCACGATGCTGAAGTGGTACGCCTTCCTGATCCCGCGGCCCAGCCGCTACGTGGGCCACAACCCGCTGGCGCGCGCGGCGATGTTCTTCGGCTTCCTGTTCCTGTCGCTGTTCATGCTCGTCACCGGCTTCGCGCTGTATGGCGAAGGCACGCAACCCGGATCGTGGGCGCATCGCACCTTCACCAACTGGGTGATGCCGCTGTTCGGCAATTCGCAGGACGTGCACACGGCACCACCTCGGCCTGTGGGGCATGACGATCTTCGTGATCCTGCATGTGTATGCCGCGATCCGCGAGGACATCATGGGCCGGCAGAGCATGGTCAGCACGATGATCTCCGGTTATCGGACCTTCAAGGACTGAGGCACGCGACATGAGCATCACCGTGCTCGGCATCGGCAACGTGCTCTGGGCCGACGAAGGCTTCGGCGTGCGCTGCGTCGAGGCGCTGCAGCAGCGCTGGGCCTTCGGCGACGATGGCGAGCCGGTGCGCGGGTCGACGGCGGCACGCAGGGCCTGTACCTGATCCAGCATGTGCAGGCGGCCAGCAAGCTGCTGATCTTCGACGCCATCGACTACGGCCTCGAACCCGGCACCCTCAAGCTGATCGAGAACGACGAGGTGCCGCGCTTCATGGGCGCCAAGAAGATGAGCCTGCACCAGACCGGCTTCCAGGAAGTGTTGATGCTCGCGCAGCTGACCGAGCACTACCCCGAGCAGGTCCTGCTGATCGGCTGCCAGCCGCAGGAGCTGGAAGACTACGGCGGCAGCCTGCGGCCGGTCGTGAAGACCGCGCTGGAGGACGCGCTGGCGCTCGGCCTCGACCGTCTGCGCGCCTGGGGCGCGAAGCCGCTGCCGCGCGATGCCGCGCCGGCGCACGACGAGGCGGTGACGGTGCCGACGCTCGCGCTCGGCGCCTACGAAGCCGGCCGGCCGCCGGCCGAGCAGGCCTGCCGCGTCGGCGACGAACGCTTCCTGCCGCGCTGACGAGGCCGACGAGACCGCCCCATGTGCATCGGCATCCCCATGCAGGTGATCCGCGTCGAGCCCGGCCACGCCTGGGTGGCCGGCCGCGGCGAGGTCAAGCGCGTGGACACCGCGCTGGTCGGCGACTGCAACGAGCAGGATTGGCTGCTGGTCTTCCTCGACGCCGCGCGCGAGCGCATCGATGCGGCCCGCGCCGCCGAAGTCAACGCCGTGCTCGACCTGCTGCAGGGCGCACTCGCCGGCCACCACCCCGCCAGCGCCGAGGCCGGCTTCGAGCTGCCTTCGCGCATGGACCCCACCACGCTGGCCGCCTTCACCGGCCAGCCTTGAGAGAAACCCCATGACCGCCACCACCCTGCCCCCGTGATGCAGCGCCTGATCGACCAGTTCGGCGCCACGCGCATCGAGTCCGACACGCTCGCCGCCTTTCTCGAGCGCCCGGGCACCGCCGTGCTGCTGCTCGCCGGCGACCCGGTGCAGTTTCCCGAGGGCCTGGACGTGGCCGTGGTGCTGCCCGAGTTGCGCAGCGCGCTGTCGGCGGATTTCGCCATCGGCGTCGTCGCACCCGACAGCCAGGACGCGGTGGCGCGCCGCTACGGCTCGCAGCGCTGGCCCTCGCTGATCGTGCTGCGCGATGGCCAGTACGTGACCACGCTGGCCGGCATGCACGACTGGACGGACTACCTGAAGCTCGTCGAGGCCGCGCTGGCGATGCCGGTGTCGCGCGCGCCGACGATCGGCATCCCGGTGGTCAGCGCGAACGCGTCGACGCACTGCCACTGACACCGGAGCCCCGCCATGAATGCCTCCCACCGCCCCTTTCCGATCCCCGTGGTGGCCGATCTCGGCCCGGGCAGCCAGGAAGACGAAGCGCTCGACTACATGAGCATGCCCAAGGGCATGGAGACCTACCGGCCGCCGGTGCTGCCCGAGCCGGAGGAACTCGCAGCGCATGAACTGGCCCGCGAGGTGCTGGCCGCGGTGCTGGAGGCCGTGACCACCGCCTGCGAAGGCCGCGTGCCGGCGCCGGTGCGACTCGACGGCCTGCCGGCCAGCGAACTGGCGCTGGTCAACCAGTGCTCGGCGAAGGCGAGGTCAGCGCGCAGGTGCTGGCGCAGCCGGAAACCCGCCTGGTCGGCGACGAGGCGGTGCGCGTGCGGGTGCAGGAGTCGGTGTTCGCCGGCGTCTGGCGCGTGATCAGCACCGACGACGACGGCGCGGTGCACGATCACGTCGAGGTCGGCGCGATTCCCGCCGCGCTGCTGCGGGCGGCGCACGACGACGGCCACGCACCGCGCGAAGCGCTGCCGCCGGTGCCCGCCGATCTGCTCAACCTGCCGCCCATCCTCACCGAACTGGCGGACCAGCGCGCGCGCTGGAAGGCGGGCGACCCGGCGCACGTGGTCAACCTGACGCTGCTGCCGCTGTCGCCGGCGGACATCGCCCACCTCGACCACCAGCTCGGCACCGGCCGCGTGGTGATCCTCTCGCGCGGCTACGGCAACTGCCGCATCACCGACACCCGCGTGCCGCACACACGGCGCGTCGTCTACTACAACTCGCAGGATGCGGTGATCCTCAATACCGTCGAGGTCAGCGCGATTCCCGAAGTGGCCTGCGCCGCGGCCGAAGACTGGCCGACACGGCCGAGCGGCTCAGCGAAGTGTTGAACTGGGTGGCGCAAGGGGCCTGAGATGTTCGAAGGCAGTTACCTCGGCGATGTCTCCAAGCTGGCCGCCACCACGCGGCTGGAGTGCAAGATCTGCTGGTGGGTCTACGACCCGGCGCAAGGCGATGCGGTGTGGCAGATCGCGCCGGGCACACCCTTCACCGCCCTGCCCGCCCATTGGCGCTGCCCGCAGTGCGACGGTGCGGCCGACCAGTTCATGGTGCTGCAGGACGCCGCATGAGCGTGCTCGCCGGCCGCGTCGCCGCCTTGCAGCGCGCCTACGAGCACATCGCGGCGACGCGCATGGCCGGGCTGCCGCTGGTGCACCCGAAGCTCGGCGTGGCCGCGGTCGGTTTCCAGCCGGAGGACGACGGGGTCGCGCTCGGCGTGCTCGTCACCCCTGGTGCATGAACCTCGTGCGGCTGCCGCTGCGCGACGACCTCTCGCTGCTCGCCGTCGGCGAGACCGGCGCGCGTGATCTCTGCGCGCGCCGCTTCGACTTCATCGGCTCGCGCGAGAGCGGTGTCGGTGCCTTCGAGGCCGCTTCGCTGTTTTCGCCGATGGCCGAGTTTGCCGACCAGGCGGCGGCGGTGGCCACCGCCGAGGCGGTGCTCGATGCGCTGCGCGGCCGCTGCCGCCGCGCGTGGCGCAACCGGCGCGGCGCGGCTTCCTGTTCGGCCGGCGTGAAGGAGCGGCGGCGTGAACCTCGCCGGCCGCATGAAGCTTCGCCCCGGCGCGGCGCTGCCCACCATCGTCAGCAGCCGGCCGATGCTGGCCTCCCGCGTGGCACGCGGCCGGCTCGCCGACGATCTGCCGGGCACGCTCGGCGCGCTCTTCACGCTGTGCGCCCATGCGCATCGGCTCACCGCGCGGCGCGCCGTCGCTGCCGCAACGGGCGAACTCGCCGTGTCGACAGCGGCCGAGCGCCTCGCGCTGCAGGCCGGCACCGCGCGCGAGCACGTGCTGCGCATCGCCCACGACTGGCTCCGCCTGCTGCCCGGCGCGCCGGCGGCCGAACCGGCGCTGCGCCTGCGCAGCTGCCCGCTGTGGCGCGACGATCTCGAGCCCGCCGAGCAGCTGGCCGATCTGCCGGCCTGGCTGGCCCACCACTGGCTGGCCGAGCCGGTGCCGTCGTGGCTCGCGGCGCAGCGGGTCGACCCGCTGGGCTGGGCCGTGCACTGGTGCGAGCAGGCGGAGACACCGCTGGCCCGCCTGCTGCGCAGCCAGCGTGCGGCGATGCAGGCGATCGCCACGCCTTCGCAGGCGCTGCGCCTGCTCGACGCGCCACGGGCCACGATGCCGCGCCCGGCCCGCCGCATGGCCGAGGAGCCCGAGTTTTGTGCCCGCCCCGACTGGCTCGGCGCACCGGCCGAGACCGGCCCCTGGACCCGCACCGCCGACGCAGCCTCCGTGCCGATCCACAATGCATGGATGCGCCTCGTCGCCCGACTCGTCGACCTGCTGCAGCTCGCGCTGCCCGCCGGGCGTGATCGCCTCGCCGAAGGCGCTGCCGCTCGGCCCGGGTGAAGCCATCTCGTGGACGGAGATGGCGCGCGGGCTGCTCGTGCACTGGGTGCAGTTGGAAGACGGCCCACGGGGCCCGCGCGTGGCCGACTGCCGCGTGCTCGCGCCGACCGAGTGGAACTTCCATCCGCACGGCGTGCTCGCGCAGACGCTGGCCACGCTCCGCGGCGACGATCGCGCCGAGCAGGCCGCCCGCGCCGCAGTGGCCTTCGATCCCTGCGTCGAGTTCGATGTCGAGTACCGGCCGGAGGCGGCCCATGCATGAGCTGAGCGGCCGGCGGCATCGTCAAGCTGGTCGAAGACGCGGCGGCGCGCGACCACTTCAAGCGCGTCTCGCAGCTTCGCCTCGAGGCCGGCGCGCTGTCGGGTGTCGAGGTGCGCGCACTGCGTTTCGCGCTCGATGCCGTCGCACCCGGCACCTGTCTCGAAGGCGCCGCGATCGAGATCGACGAGCCGCCCGGCCGTGCCTGGTGCCTGCGCTGTGCACAGACCGTCGAGATCGCCTCTCGCACCGATGCCTGCCCGCGCTGTGGCGGCCACCAGATCCAACCCACCGGCGGCACCGAGTTGCGCGTGCTCGAGCTGCTGGTCCACGACGACTGAAGGAGAACGACCGATGTGCGTCGTCTGCGGCTGCGCCAACCCGACCACCACGCATCCTGGCGAGGCCCACGTGGCCGTGGATGCGCGAACCGGCGATCTGCACTACGGCGCCGGCGCGGCACGCGTGTCGGTGCCGGGCATGAGCCGGCCCGTGCGATCAAGCTCGAAGCCGACGTGCTCGGCGAAAACAACCGCATCGCCGCGGCCAACCGCGCGCACTTCGCGGCGCATGGCGTGACCGCCTACAACCTCGTCTCCAGCCCCGGCTCGGGCAAGACCACGCTGCTGTGCGCGACGATCGAGTATCTGAAGCGACACGCGCCCGACCTGCCGCTCGCGGTGATCGAGGGCGACCAGCAGACCAGCAACGACGCCGACCGCATCCGCGCCACCGGCGCCGCGGCGATCCAGGTCAATACCGGCAAGGGCTGCCATCTGGATGCACCGATGGTGGCGGAGGCCTTCTCGCGGCTGCATCTGCATGCGCATCACCATCACGGCGACGAGCATGCGCACCACACGCACGACCACCGACACGCCGCATCCCTGCTCTTCATCGAGAACGTCGGCAACTTTGGTGTGCCCGGCCATGTGGGACCTCGGCGAAGCCGCGAAGATCGCGATCCTCTCGGTGACCGAAGGCGAGGACAAACCGCTGAAGTACCCCGACATGTTCGCCGCCGCGAAGCTGATGGTGCTGAACAAGACCGACCTGCTGCCGCACCTCGATTTCGACGTGCCGAAGTGCATCGAGTACGCGCAGCGCGTGAACCCCGGCATCGAGGTGCTGCTGGTGTCGGCCAAGACCGGCGCCGGCCTCGACGCCTGGGTCAGTGGCTGCGGCATCCAGAGAACGCATGAGCGAGATCGCGCTGCTGCCGAAAGCCGCGCCTGCGCGGGTGCTGGCCTGCGGCGCCTTCCTGAAGAACCGCGCCGCGCGGCTGGAGGGCGACCGGCTCGAGTGGACGGCGATGCATGGCGATCTCGGCACCGCCGAGGCCTGCCGTGCCTTCGACGACAGCACGCAGGCGCTGCTCGCGCAGGGCAACATCGACGCGATCGCCCACGACCTGCACCCCGACTTCCACAGCACGCGGCGGGCGCACCAGCTCGCCGAGCGACTGGGCGTGCCGGCCATCGGCGTGCAGCACCACCATGCGCACATCGCCGCAGTGATCGCCGAGGCCGGGCTCGTGCAGCCGGTGATCGGCATCGCGCTCGATGGCGTGGGCCTGGGCACCGATGGCACCGCCTGGGGCGGCGAGCTGCTCTGGGTCGACGGCGGCGAGCGCGCGCACCGGTGGGAACGTGTGGCCCACCTGCAGCCGCTCGCGTTGCCCGGCGGTGATGTCGCAGCGCGCGAGCCGTGGCGTCTGGCCGCCGCGGTGCTGCATTCGCTCGGCCGCGGCGACGAGATCGAAGCGCGCTTCGACGGCGCGGTGCCGCCGCTCACCACCCGCGGCCTGAAGACCATGCTCGACCGCGGCCTGAACTGCCCCATCAGCAGCGGCGCCGGCCGCTGGTTCGATGCCGCCGCCGGCGCGCTGGGCCTGAGCGTGCGCCGGGCCTTCGAGGCCGAGGCCGCGATCGCGCTGGAGAAGCTCGCCACGCAGGCGCTGCCCGCCGGCGCGCAGGCCGCCACCTTTGCGCCGACGCTCGATCTGCGCGGCGTGGTCGCCGACCTGTTCGACGTGCCGCGCGACGACGACGGCGCACGCGCACGCTCCGCGCTGCGCTTCCACCACGCGCTGGCCGATGGCCGGCCGATGCCGCCGTGCGCAGCGCCCACGAGCGCGGTATCGACACCGTGGTGTTCGGCGGCGGCTGCTTCCTCAACCGCGTGCTGAGCGAACGCCCGGCGATGCAGTTGCAGGCCGCCGGCCTCGCGGTGCACGCGCCGCGGCAGGCCCCTTGCGGCGACGCCGGCCTCGCGCTCGGACAGGCCTGGGTGGCGGCCTGCAGCGTCGCCCACGCCTCCCATCCCTCGAACGCCCTCGCGCTGGAAAGCTGACCATGTGCCTCGCCCTTCCCGCCCGCATCGTCGAGCTGCAAGCTGCCGACCGGCCGTGGTCGAACTCGGCGGCGTGCGCAAATCGATCTCGGTGGCGCTGACTCCGGAAGCAAAGGTCGGCGATTACGTGATCGTGCATGTCGGCCATGCGATCGGCCTGCTCGATGCCGAGGAGGCCGAAAAGACGCTGGCTCTCTTTGCCGAGATGGCAGCAGAAATGTCCGCAGCAGAGCGCGCCGCATGAAGTACATCGACGAATTCCGCAGCGGCGAAGTGGCCCAGGCGCTGTCGCGCCGCATCGCCGCCGAGATCGACCCGCAGCGCCGCTACCACTTCATGGAGTTCTGCGGCGGCCACACGCATGCCATCTCGCGCTACGGCATCGCCGAGCTGCTGCCGGCCAACCTGCGCATGATCCACGGGCCGGGCTGCCCGGTGTGCGTGCTGCCGATCGGCCGCATCGACCAGGCCATCGCGCTGGCGCTCGATCGCGGCGTGATCCTGTGCACCTACGGCGACGTGATGCGCGTGCCGGCCTCGGAGTCGCTGAGCCTGATGCGCGCCAAGGCGCGCGGCGCCGACATCCGAATGGTGTACTCCGCCGCCGATGCGCTCAAGCTGGCGCGCGAGAACCCGGAGCGCGAGGTCGTCTTCCTCGCCATCGGCTTCGAGACCACCACGCCGCCGACCGCGCTGGTGATCCGCCGGGCGCAGGCCGAAGGCACGCCGAACTTCAGCGTGCTGTGCAACCACGTGCTGACGCCGAGCGCGATCACGCACATCCTCGAATCGCCCGAGGTGCGGCAGTACGGCACGGTGCCGATCGACGGCTTCGTCGGCCCGGCGCACGTGAGCATCGTGATCGGCGCGATGCCCTACGAGCACTTCGCGCAGGAGTACCGCAAGCCGGTGGTGATCGCCGGCTTCGAGCCGCTGGACGTGATGCAGGCGATCTGGATGCTGGTGCAGCAGGTCAACCAGGGCCGTGCCGAGGTGGAGAACGAATTCAGCCGCGCCGTGACGCGCGAGGGCAAACCTCGCTGCGCAGGCCATCGTGCAGCAGGTGTTCGAGCTGCGCTCGAGCTTCGAGTGGCGCGGCCTCGGCGAGGTGCCGTACTCGGCGCTGAAGATCCGCCCGGCCTTCGAGCGCTTCGATGCCGAGAAGCGCTTCGGCCTCGTCTACCAGAGCGTGCCCGACCACAAGCAGTGCGAATGCGGCGCCATCCTGCGCGGCGTGAAGCGGCCCACCGACTGCAAGCTGTTCGGCACGGTGTGCACGCCCGAGACGCCGATGGGTTCGTGCATGGTGTCGTCCGAAGGCGCCTGCGCGGCGCACTACACCTACGGGCGCTTCCGCGACATTCCGGTGGTGGCGGCATGAGCAAGGCCAACTACGTTCGCCCGATCGACTTCCGCAACGGCCGGGTCGACATGAACCATGGCGCCGGCGGCCGCGCCTCGGCACAGCTGATCGACGAGCTCTTCGCCCGCGCCTTCGACAACGAATACCTGCGCCAGGGCGACGATGCCGCGCTGCTGCCGGTGCCGGCAGGCCACCGCCTGGTGATGGCCACCGACGGCCACGTGATCTCGCCGCTGTTCTTCCCCGGCGGCGACATCGGCTGCCTCGCGGTGCATGGCACGGTCAACGACGTGGCCATGCTCGGCGCCGCACCGCTGTACCTGAGCGCGAGCTTCATCCTCGAGGAAGGATTCCCGCTCGCCGAGCTGAAGCGCATCGTCGAATCGATGGCCGCGGCGGCACGCGAGGCCGGTGTGCCCATCGTCACCGGCGACACCAAGGTGGTCGAGCAGGGCAAGGGCGATGGCGTCTTCATCGCCACCACCGGCGTCGGCGTGGTGCCGGTGGGCCGCAGCATCAGCGGCCGCCACGCGCGGCCGGGCGATGCGGTGCTGGTCAGCGGCACGATCGGCGATCACGGCGTTGCGGTGCTGTCCAAGCGCGAATCGCTGGAGTTCGAGACCACGATCGAATCCGACACTGCCGCGCTGCACACGCTGGTGGCGCGGCTGCTGGCCGCCGTGCCCGAGGGCAGCGTGCGCACGCTGCGCGACCCCACCCGAGGCGGCCTCGCGACCACACTCAACGAGATCGCGAAGCAATCGGGCGTGGGCGTGCTGCTCGACGAAGCGGCGATTCCGATCAAGCCGCAGGTCAACGCGGCCTGCGAGCTGCTCGGGCTCGATCCCCTCTACATCGCGAACGAAGGTAAGTGCATCGTGGTGTGCGATGCGGCGGTGGCCGATGGCGCGCTGGAGGCGCTGCGCTCGCACCCGCTGGGGCGCGAGGCGGCGCGCATCGGCACCGTCACCGACGATCCGCAGCGCTTCGTGCAGATGGCCACCGCCTTCGGCGGCCGGCGTGTGGTGGACTGGCTCTCCGGCGAGCCGCTGCCGCGCATCTGCTGAACATCCGGTGGCCGGCATGCAGCGCGACGTCTTCCGCAAGACCGACGCCGGACATGCCGAGATCCGCAGCCGGTCGCTCGGCTTCGATGCGCGCACGCGTGGGCTGCTGATCCTCATCAACGGCGAGCTGACGGTGGCCGAGCTCGCCGCCCGCGTCGGCTTCGATCCGACGGAGATGCTCGTGCGCTTCGTCGGTGCCGGGCTGGTGGAGCGCGTGGCGAGTGCGGCTCCGAAGCTGCGGCCCGCACCGCCGCCACCCGCCCCCGCGGTGGCGAAGCCGCCCGCCGGGGCACCCACGGCACCGGCACCACCGGCCGAACTGATGCCGACCGATGCCGCGGCCGCCGGCGGCGCCGCGCGCTGATCGAACTGGCCCCGCACTACGGACCGGATGCGGAGCTCGTGGCCGCACCACTGCGCAGCGCGGCGACGCCGCAGCAGTTTGCCGCCGCGCTGTCCGACGTGCGCGACAAGCTCTCGGTCTTCCTCGGCCGCAAGGGCGCGGAGCAGATGGCGCGGCGCATCGCGGAAGGTTGAGCGCATGAAGCTGCTGCTGCTCTGCCATGCGTTCAACGGCCTGACGCAGCGCCTGCACTGTGCGTTGCGCGAGGCCGGCCACGCCGTGACGGTGGAGCTCGACATCGCCGATGCGGTGACCGAAGAAGCCGTGGCCCTGGCCGACCCGGACCTCGTCATCGCGCCGTTCCTGAAGCGCCGCATCCCCGAATCGGTGTGGTCGGTGCGGCCCTGCCTCGTGGTGCACCCGGGCCCGCCGGGCGATCGCGGGCCGGCGGCGCTCGACTGGGCCGTGCTGCGCGGCGACGCGCAGGGGGTGTGACGGTGCTGCAGGCCACCGGCGAGTTCGATGCCGGGCCGGTGTGGGCCTTCCGCGCCTTTCCGATCCGCAGCGACGCCAGCAAGGCGAGCCTGTACCGGCACGAGGTGACGCAGGCCGCGGTGGAGGCGGTGCTGGAGGCGCTGTCCCGCTGGCGGCCCGGTGCGGCGGGCCCGACGAACCTGCCCGCGCTGCCGCCGCCCCCGGCCTCGGGCGGTGGCTGGCAGGGGCCGGTCTCCAGGGATCGGCGAACGATCGCCTGGGCGCACGATGACACCGCCACCGTGCTGCGCAAGATCCGCAGCGCCGATGGCCACCCCGGCGTGGCCGATGCGCTTTTCGGCCGGCCTTGCCGCCTGCACGATGCGCACGCCGCCACGCCCACCACGCTGCGGCGCGCGACGGCCGGCGCGCCCGGCGAGGTGCTCGCCACACGCGGCCCCGCGCTGCTGCGCCGCACGGTGGATGGCGGCGTCTGGATCGGCCATGTGCGCGCCGAGCCGCCGCCGGGCGAACCCCCGCTCAAGCTCGCCGCCACGCGGGCCTTTGCGGCCGAGTGCGCCGGCCTGCCCGAACTCGGCGTGCCCCTGATGCGCGAACCCGACGAGTGGGACGAACTGCGCTACGAGGAGACCGGCGACGCAGGCAGCCGCATCGGCTGGCTCTCGTTCGACTTCCACAACGGTGCGATGTCCACGCGCCAGTGCGAGCGCCTGAGCGACGCCCTGCGCTTCGCCCGCGGCCGCGACACCCGTGTGCTGGTGCTCGAAGGCGGCGCCGACTTCTTCAGCAACGGCATCCACCTGCACGACATCGAAGCCGCCGCGCAGATGCCCGGCGACAGCGCCGCCGATGCCTCCTGGCGCAACATCCACGCGATCGACGACGTCGTGCTGGAGATGCTGACGATGACCGACCGGCTGACGGTGGCGCTGCTGCGCGGCAATGCCGGCGCCGGCGGCTGCTGGCTCGCGTTCGCCGCCGATCTCGTCTGGGCGCACGAGGGCGTGGTGCTCAACCCGCACTACAAGAACATGGGCAACCTCTACGGCTCGGAGTACTGGACGTACACGCTGCCGCGGCGCGTGGGCGAGGCGCGTGCGTCCGAGGTCGCGAAGCGTGTGATGCAGGGCCGGCTGCCGATGTCCGCGGCCGAATGCGCCGGGCTGGGGCTGGTCGATGCAGTGTTCGCCGAACGCGGCGAAGAGTTGCGGCAGCACGCCGCGCGCGGGGTGCAATCGCTCGCCGCGGCATGCGATCATCCCGAGCGCATCGCGGCCAAGCAGCGCCAGCGCGCCGACGACGAAGCTCGGCACCCGCTGGCGGCCTTCCGCGAGCAGGAACTGCAGCAGATGCACCGCAACTTCTACGGCTTCGACCCGAGCTACCACGTGGCCCGACACCACTTCGTGACCCGCAAGCCACACGCCTGGACGCCGCGCCACCGGCCGTGCACCGGCCATGACAGCCACCGTACTTCTGGTCGATGACGAGGTGCGCTCGCTCGATGCGATGCGCCGCACGCTGGAAGAGGATTTCGAGGTCCTCACCGCGACCGGCGCCGACGAGGCGCGCGAGCAGATGGCGCGACGCGAGGTGCACGTGATCCTGTGCGACCAGCGCATGCCCGGAACCACCGGCGTCGAGTTCTTGCGCGAGGCACGCGAGCGCTGGCCGGATGCAGTGCGCATCGTGATCTCGGGCTACACCGACAGCGAAGACATCATCGCCGGCATCAACGAGGCCGGCATCTGGCAGTACATCCTCAAGCCCTGGGTGCCCGACCACCTCCTGCAGACCGTCAAGAGCGCCGCCGAGGCGCGCACGCTGCAGCACGGTCTGGCGCGGCTGGACATGGAACTGCGCAGCGGCCCCGGCCCGCTGCGCGCCCGCGGCCAGGCCGGGCTCGCGCAGGCGCGCAGCGCCTTCGATTTCGAGCGCATCGTTCGCGCCGAAGGCAGCCCGCTGGATGCGCTGTGTGCGATGGCCGAGCGCATCGCGCGGCACGATCTGTCGGTGCTGCTGCTCGGCGAATCGGGCACCGGCAAGGAGCTGATGGCGCGCGCCATCCACTACGCCAGTCCGCGCAGCGCCGGACCCTTCGTGGTGGAGAACTGCGCCGCGATCCCCGACACGCTGCTGGAGAGCGAACTCTTCGGCCACAAGCGCGGCGCCTTCACCGGCGCGGTGGACGATCACATCGGCCTGTTCCAGCGCGCGCATGGCGGCACGGTCTTCCTCGACGAGATCGGCGAAACCTCGCCGGCCTTCCAGGTGAAGCTGCTGCGTGTGCTGCAGGAAGGCGAGCTGCGTCCGGTGGGCTCGACACGCGCGATTCCCGTCGACGTGCGCGTGATCGCCGCGACGCACCGCGACCTCGAGGCCGATGTGCGCTCCGGCCGCTTCCGCGAAGACCTCTACTACCGCATCGCCGGCGTGACGCTCGCGATGCCGCCGCTGCGCGAGCGGCCGGGCGACATCGTGCCGATCGCGCAGCAGCTGCTGGCCGACGTTGCCGCCGAACTGGGCCTGCCGCCGGCACGCTTCGACGACGATGCCCGCGCAGTGCTGATGGGCTACCCCTGGCCCGGCAACATCCGCGAGCTGCGCAACGAGATCGCCCGCGCACTGGCGCTCGGCGACGGCAGCACCGTCCAGGCCGGCGCCTTCTCGCGCAAGCTGCTGCAGGGCCACACGGGCGCCCATGCCGAACAGATGAACGGGCACGCGCTGCCGGCCACCGGCACGCTGGCCGAACGGCTCGATGCGATCGAGGCCATGGTGCTGCGCGAAGCGCTGCTGCGCCACCGCTGGAACAAGACGCAGGCGGCCAAGGAGCTGGGCCTGTCGCGCGTGGGCTTGCGCGCCAAGCTGCAGCGGTTTGGCCTGGAGGACAAGTCGTGAACGTCCTGTGGCTGCAATCAGGCGGCTGCGGCGGCTGCAGCATGTCGCTGCTGTGCGCCGACACCGCCGACTTCCCCGGCATGCTCAAGGCCGGCGGCATCGAGCTGCTGTGGCACCCGTCGCTGTCACTGGCCAGCGGCCGTGAGCTGATCACGCTGCTGGAGGATTGCCGTGACGGCCGGCAGAAGCTCGATGTGCTGTGCGTCGAAGGCTCGTTGCTGCGCGGGCCGAACGGCACGGGCCGCTTCCACCTGCTCGCCGGCACCGGCGTGCCGATGATCGACTGGGTGCGCGGTCTCGCCGCAGTGGCCACGCACGTGGTGGCGGTGGGTTCGTGCGCGGCCTGGGGCGGCATCACGGCCACCGGCCCGAACGTCACCGAGGCCTGCGGCCTGCAGTACGACGGCGACCGCCCCGGCGGCCTGCTCGGCGCCGGCTTCACCGCACGCGGCGGCCTGCCGGTGATCAACGTGGCCGGCTGCCCCACGCATCCGGGCTGGGTGGTCGACACGCTGATGGCGCTGGCGGCGAACCTGTTCGGCTCTGAAGATCTCGACCCGCTGAACCGCCCGCGCTTCTATGCCGATCAGCTGGTGCACCACGGCTGCACGCGCAACGAGTACTACGAGTTCAAGGCCAGCGCCGAGAAGCCGTCGGACCTGGGCTGCATGATGGAGAACATGGGCTGCAAGGGCACGCAGGCCCATGCCGACTGCAACACGCGGCTGTGGAACGGCGAAGGTTCGTGCACGCGCGGAGGCTATGCCTGCATCAGCTGCACCGAGCCGGGCTTCCAGGATCCGGGCCATCCGTACCACCAGACGCCCAAGCTGGCCGGCATCCCGATCGGACTGCCCACCGACATGCCCAAGGCACGGTTCGTGGCGCTGGCCTCGCTGTCCAAGAGCGCCACGCCCAAGCGCGTGAAAAGCAACGCCACGGCGGATCACGTGGTGGTGGCGCCGGCGGTGAAGAAGACGCGGCTGAAATGAGCACCCGCCTGATCGTCGGCCCCTTCAACCGCGTCGAGGGCGATCTCGAGGTGCAGCTCGACATCGCCGATGGCCGCGTGGCGAGTGCCCGCGTCAATGCGCCGATGTACCGCGGCTTCGAGCCCATGCTCGCCGGCCGCGCGCCGCAGGATGCGCTGGTGATCGTGCCGCGCATCTGCGGCATCTGCTCGGTGTCGCAATCGGTGGCGGCGGCGCGCGCCATCGCCGATGCGAGCGGCGCCGTGCCGCCGCCCAACGGCGTGCACGTCGCCAACCTGATGCTGGCCTGCGAGAACCCGGCCGACCACCTCTCGCACTTCTACCTGTTCTTCATGCCCGACTTCACGCGGCCGGTGTATGCCGGGCGGCCGTGGTTTGCCGAGGCCGTGCGCCGCTTCGCCGCGCTGGAAGGTGCACATGCCCGCGCCGCCGTGGCGGCGCGCCAGCGCTGGCTCGAGATCATGGGCACGCTGGGCGGCAAGTGGCCGCACACGCTGAGCGTGCAGATCGGCGGCAGCGCCCGCGCGGTCGAGGCGGCCGAGCGCATCCGGCTGCTGGCCAAGGTGCGCGAATTCCGCGCCTTTCTCGAAGCCACCACCTTCGCCGCACCGCTCGAAGAAGTGGCCGCGCTCGATGGCGAAGATGCGCTGGCGGCGTGGCAGGCGGCCGGCCCGCACAACGGCGACCTGCGCTTCTTCCTGACCGTGGCCGACGACCTGCAACTGCAATCGCTCGGCCGCGGCCCCGGCCTGACGCTCAGCTACGGCGCCTACCTTCAGCCCGATGGCCGCTTCGAGGTGCCCGGCGGCGTGTGGGACGCCGCGCTGGATGCGGTGCAGCCGGTGGATGTCGACGCGATCCGCGAAGACGCCACCCACGCCCTGGCTGGCCGGCGACGCGCCGCTGCACCCACGCGAGGGCCATACCGAACCCTGGGCCGACAAGCCCGGCGCCTACACCTGGAACAAGGCGCCGCGCCTGGGCGGCCGCGTGATCGAGACCGGCGCCATCGCACGGCAGCTTGCGAGCGGCCAGCCGCTGATCCGCGATGCGGTGCGGCGCGGCGGCGCCAACGTGCAGACCCGCGTGCTCGCGCGTCTGCTCGAACTGGCGCGGGTGCTGCCGATGATGGAACGCTGGCTGGCGGCGCTCGTGCCTCGCGAGCCCTTCTTCGTGCCCGAGCGCCTGCCCGACAACACCCAGGGCGTCGGCCTCACCGAAGCGGCGCGCGGCGCGCTCGGCCACTGGCTCAGCGTGCGCGATGGCCGCATCGAGCGCTACCAGATCGTCGCGCCGACCAGCTGGAACTTCTCGCCGCGCGATGCCACCGGCGCGCCCGGCGCGCGCTGGAGGCCGCGCTCGAGGGCGCGCCGGTGCGCGAGGGCGAAGACACGCCGGTGGCGGTGCAGCACATCGTGCGTTCGTTCGACCCCTGCATGGTCTGCACGGTGCATTGAGACAGCGATGAGCACCACGCCCCGCCCACCGCTGCACGGCCTCGCCCAGATCGACGGCATGGACGAGAGCGCCTCGGCTCGACGTGATCGAGAAGATGGAGGAGGTCTACTCGCAGTTGGTGCAGGACGAGGTCGCGCTGGAGGAGAAGAACGCGCAGCTCGAGCAGTCGCAGCAGTTCATCTTCAGCCTGCTCACCGCGATGAGCGACGTGCTGGTGGCCTGCGACGAAGCCTGCCGCATCGAGGAGACCAATGCGGCGCTGCGCGAGCTGGTGGGCCGGGGCGACGAGGCACTGCGCGGCCGCCACCGCCGAGCTGCTGGCCGGCGATGCACACCGCGAGCGCCTGCGCACCGCGCTGACCAACGCGCCGCGGCGCGGCAGCACGATCGAGATCGACCTGACCGACGCGCAGGGCCAGCCGGTGCCGGTGGACTTCAACATCACGCCGCGCTTCAACGGTTCGGGGCAGCTCGTCGGCCATGTCTTCGTCGGCCGGCCGCTGGGCGAGCTCAAGCGCGCCTACCACCAGCTGCGCGAGGCGCACGAGGCGCTCAAGCGCACGCAGCAGCAGCTGCTGCATTCCGAGAAGATGGCCTCGCTCGGCCGCCTGGTGGCCGGCGTGGCGCACGAGCTGAACAACCCGATCAGCTTCGTGCTCGGCAACGTGCATGCGCTGCAGCGCTACACCGAGCGGCTGCGCGAATACCTCGGCGCGATCCACGACCACGCCGATGCCGACGAGCAGGCGCGGCTGCGCGCGAAGCTGCGCATCGACCATCTGCTCGCAGACTTGCCCTCGCTGATGGAAGGGACGCTCGAAGGCGCGCAGCGCACTGCCGACATCGTGCAGGGCCTCAAGCGCTTCTCGGCGATGGACCGCGGCGAGCGCAGCGAGGTCGACCTCAACGGCGTGATCGAACGTGCGATCCACTGGGTACGCAAGGGCACGGCGCCGGCCTTCGCGGTGCACTGGTCACCCGGCGAGCCTTGCACCATCCACGGCAATGCCGGGCAGCTGCTGCAGGTGGTGATGAACACGGTGCAGAACGCCTACGACGCCGCCGCCACGCGCGACAACCTCGCGCCGGCGCTGTGGGTGTCGCTGCAGCGGGACGGTGACACGGCGCGGCTGCTCTTTCGCGACAACGGCCCGGGCATCGCACCCGAGCACCTGTCGCGCATCTTCGACCCCTTCTTCACCACCAAGCCGGTGGGCAAGGGCACGGGGCTGGGCCTGTCGATCAGCTACGGCATCGTCGAGCAACACGGCGGCCGGCTGACGGCCTGCAACCCGGCCGAAGGCGGCGCGGAGTTCGTGCTGGAGCTGCCGATCCTGAGCTGAGGGTCAGCGGGTTGGCATGGATCCGGCGACGACGGAGGAAAGCCCGATCGCGGCCCGGCGCACGCGTTCGCGGTGCTCGCAGGCAGTGGTCCACAAGGGTGCCACGCGAAGATCGCCCGGACCGGTGCCATGCCGATGCCCGATGTGAGCCAGAGTGCCCCGGCCTGACAGGCATCAAGGCAACCTGTCCTCCGACGTGCACAGTGACAGGGATGAACAGTCCCCTCGACATCCAGGTCCTCGGCTCGGGGTGCAGCAAGTGCCGCAGCACCATCGGAGTCATCGAACGCGTCGCGGCCGACGCCGGCCGCGAGATCCGTCTCTCGAAGGTCGAGAATGCCGAAGAGATCCGGCGACGCGGGGTGCATGCGACGCCGGCGGTCGTGATCGAGAACGCCGTGGTCCACAGCGGTGGAATCCCGACGCACGAGAAGGTGCAGGCGGCTGCGTCTCGCCGCCATCGGATTCCTGCACCGGCGGACACGGCACTTGTTCTTCACCGGCAAGGGCGGCGTCGGCAAGACCTCGCTGTCGAGCGCCACCGCGCTCGCGCTGGCCGATGCAGGGCGCCAGGTCCTGCTGGTCAGCACCGATGCAGCCTCGAACCTCGACGAGATGCTGGGCGTCGAGCTGCGGAACTCACCGGTGCCCGTGCCTGGTGCCACCGGTCTGTCTGTGCTCAACATCGACCCGGATACCGCTGCCGAGGCCTACCGGCAACGCGTTCTGGCCCAGATGGAGGGCAGTGCCACGGCAGACGAGATGTCCGCAGTGCGCGAGCAGCTGTCCGGTGCCTGCACCACCGAGATTGCGTCGTTCGACGAGTTCACCGCCTTGCTGGCCGACCCCGCACAGCCATGGGATCACATCGTCTTCGACACGGCGCCCACCGGGCACACGCTGAGACTGCTCAGCCTGCCGAAGGCATGGACGGGCTTTCTCGCCGGCAACGACCGCGGTGCATCCTGCCTGGGCCCGCACTCGGGTCTGAAGATGCAGGAGGCGCGGTTTCAGGCGGCACTCGCGGCCCTGAGTGACCCGGCGAAGTCGACGATCGTGCTCGTGACACGCCCTGATCGGGGTGCGATCGGCGAAGCGGCGCGGGCCTCCGCCGATCTGCACGACCTGGGTTTGAGCAACCAGCGCACGGCGGTCAACGGCGTCTTCCATGCGACGGATCGGGACGATGCGATTGCGTGCGCGATCGAGGCGCTGGGCGCCCAGGCGCTCGAAGCCATGCCGGACACCCTCCAGGCGCTGCCTCGCGTGGATGTCCGCTGCGCGCCTTCGACACGGTGGGACTGCCCGCGCTTCGCGCCTTGCTGCTTCCGGGGATGACGCAGGAGGTACCCGCTGCGCCGGCCGAACACAGGGTGCCGTCGCTGTCGGCACTCGCCGAACTGGCTGACGAAATGGCCACCGCCGAGCACGGCGTGATCATGGTGATGGGCAAGGGTGGCGTCGGCAAGACGACGGTCGCTGCGGCTCTGGCCATCGGCCTGGTGCAGCGCGGCAAGACAGTGCACCTGAGCACCACCGATCCTGCCGCTCACCTGACCAGCACACTCGACGGCGAACTGCCGGGTCTGAACGTCAGCCGTATCGACCCGAAGGCCGAGACGCAGCGCTACATCGACAAGATCATGGCTGCCAAGGCGCCGAAGCTGGACGCGCAGGAGCAGGCACTCTTGCTGGAGGATCTGCAGTCACCTTGTACCGAGGAGGTCGCGGTGTTTCACGCCTTTTCGCGCGTCGTCAGCGAAGGGCGCAGCGCCTTCGTGGTGCTCGACACGGCTCCAACGGGGCACTCGATGTTGTTGATGGACGCCACCGGGGCGTACCACCGGCAGATGACGCGCGAACTCGAAGGCCATGGATCCGCACGAATCGTGACGCCCCTGATGCGTCTGCAAGACCCGGCGTTCACGAAGATCATTCTGGTGACCTTGCCCGAGGTGACACCGGTGTCGCAGGCTGCGGCGCTCCAGGACGACTTGCGGCGCGCCCGGATCGAACCTTATGCGTGGCTGTTGAACAAGACTGTCCTGGGCTCGGGCAGCCGGGACCCGCTGCTGCGGGCACGCATGCGCCATGAGCGGATCCAGATCGAGCGCATCCTCTCCGGGCTGGCGACCAAGTTGTTCTCTCTGCCCTGGCTGCCTGCACCACCCGTTGGGTTGGCGACTCTGTCGAGACTGGTTCGTGCGTCGGATGCAGCCGAGGCGAGCGTGACGAAGCACGAGCTGGGCTGATCGGCCAAGCGCTGCAGCCGAAGGCCCTGCGGGTCTGCGCCGCAACGGCGTCGCGTTCGAACGCAGGCCTGACGCAACCTGCCGCTCAGCTCTCGATCCTGATGTTGCCGTCCTTGACCACCTTCGCCCACTTCGCCGTCTCGGCGCGGATGAAGGCGGCGAACTTCTCGCGCGTGCCGCCGCCGTCCTCGGCGCCGTAGGTGTCGAGCTTCTCCTGCACGTCGGGCATCGCGAGGACCTTGTTGACGTCCTCGTTCATCTTCTGCGCGATCGGCGTCGGCAGCTTGCCCGGGCCCACCAGGCCGTACCGGTGGTGGCCTCGAAGCCGGGGAAGCCCTGCTCCTCCATCGTCGGCACGCCGGGGTGGCCCTTGGCGCGCTTGGTGCGCGTCTGCGCGATGGCCAGCACCTTGCCGCTCTTCACGTGCGGCGTGGCCGCGGTCATGGTCTCGAAGCTGTACTGGATCTGCCCGCCGATCAGGTCGGTCAGCAGCGGGCCGCTGCCCTTGTAGGGCACGTGGATCGCATCGACGCCCGCCTGCAGCTTGAACGACTCCAGCGCGAGGTGCTGCGCCGAGCCGTTGCCGGCCGAGCCGAAGCTCACCCGCCCGGCTTGCCCTTGCACAGCGCGACGATGTCCTTCACTGTCTTCGCCTCTTCCTTCGGGTTGGCGATCAGCAGGTTGGGCGTGACGCCCACAAGCACGATGGGCACGAAATCGCGCTCGACGCTGTAGTTCAGCTTGGGCTGCAGGCTGGGCGCCAACGCATGGCTGTTGATGTGCGCCATCAGCAGCGTGGTGCCGTCGCTGGCCTGCTGGGCCACGTAGTCGGCCGCGAGCACGCCGGCCACGCCGGCCTTGTTCTCGACGATCACCTGCTGGTTCCACATCTGCGTCAGCTTGGTGGAGACGACGCGCGCCAGCGCATCGGTGCCGCCGCCCGGCGGGAAGCCGACGATGATGCGGATCGGGCCGCTCGGCGGTCTGCGCGAAGACGCGCGGCATGGCGAGCGTGGCGGCCGCGCCGGCCGTAGCCTTGAGGATCGAACGGCGTTGCATCGTCTTGTCTCCTGTCGTTGTGATCGTGGGGCGGCTCAGGCCGCGGCGCGCATCGGCGGCTGCTGCGGATGCGCGGCGAAGAATTCCATTGCCGCCTGCACGCCGCTGCCGGCCACCGGCACACCGGCCAGCTTGAAGCCCATCTCGACGCCGGCCAGCGCAGCCATCAGCGTGAGGTCGTTGCAATCGCCGAGGTGGCCGATGCGGAACATGCGGCCCTTGACCTTGCCCAGCCCGGTGCCGAGCGACAGATCGAAGCGCTCGTGGATCAGCTTGCGCAGCGCATCGGCATCGATGCCGGGCGGCATGACCACGCCGGTGAGCACCGGCGAATACACCGCCGCATCGGCGCACTGGATCGGCAGGCCCCAGGCGCGCACGGCGCCGCGCACGCCCTCGGCCCAGCGCTGGTGGCGCGCGGACACGGCGTCGAGCCCCTGCTCGAGGATCAGGTCGAGTGCTTCCGACAGGCCGTACAGCAGGTTGGTGTTGGGCGTGTAGGGCCAGTAGCCCGTCTTGTTCATCTCGACGATCTCGTCCCAGGCCCAGAAGCTGCGCGGCAGCTTTGCGCGCTGGCTCGCTTCGAGTGCCTTCGGCGAGATCGCGTTGAAGCTGATGCCCGGCGGCAGCATCAGGCCCTTCTGCGAACCGCTGACGGTGACGTCGACGCCCCATTCGTCGTGGCGGTAGTCGGCGCAAGCCAGCCCGAGATCGAGTCGACCATCAGCAGCGCCGGGTGACCGGCCGCATCGATCGCGCGGCGTACCGCGGCGATGTCGCTGGTGACGCCGGTGGATGTCTCGTTGTGCACCACGCACACGGCCTTGATCGCGTGGCCGGTGTCGGCGCGCAGGCGCGCTTCGATCAGGTCGGCCTGCACCCCTTGCGCCAGCTCCACGGCAGGCCGGTGTCGGCATCGGTGCCGGGTACGGCGAGGAATTCGGGCTTCAGGCCGATGCGCTCGGCCAGCTTCTTCCACAGCGAGGCGAAGTGGCCGGTCTCGTACATCAGCACCGCATCGCCGGGGCTCAGCGTATTGACCAGTGCGGCTTCCCATGCGCCGGTGCCGGAGGCCGGATAGATGACCACCGGGTGTTTCGTGCGGAAGATCTGCTGCATGCCCGCGAGCACCTTCAGCCCCAGCCGGCCGAATTCGGGGCCGCGGTGGTCGATGGTGGGCAGGCTCATCGCCCGCAGGATGCGATCGGGCACCGGGCTGGGGCCGGGGATCTGCAGGAAGTGGCGGCCGCTGGGATGCTGGTCGAGGGGAATCATGCGAAGGGCTCCGGAATGCGGATCAGTTTGCATACAAAATTCTCTTGTCAAGCGAGGCCTCCCTAGAATTGCTCTGCGATCCGCTCACAAACTGCATACAGACGATGGCCGAGATCATTTCCATTCCCCGTCAGGTACTGCACCAGGAGGTGGCCGTGCGGCTGCGCCAGCGCATCGTCGAAGGCCAGCTCGCGCCCGGGGCGAAGCTCAACGAGCGCGAGCTGTCCGAGCTGCTGAACGTCTCGCGCACCACCGCTGCGCGAGGCGATCAAGATGCTCGCCGCCGAGGGTCTGGTGGAGCTGCTGCCCAACCGCGGCGCGGTGGTGGCGCAGATGTCGGCACAAGACGTGGCCGACACCTTCGAGGTGATCGCAGGCCTCGAGGGCCAGTCGGGCGAGCTGGCCGCGCAGCGCATCACCGAGGCCGAGCTGGCCGAGATCCGCGCGCTGCACTACGAGATGATGGCCGCCTGGACGCGCCGGGATCTGCCCACCTACTACCGCCTCAACGCCCAGATCCACTCGCAGATCAATGCCGCGGCGCGCAACCCGGTGCTGGCGCAGACCGGCGCACGGTCAATGCGCGGCTGCAGGCGCTGCGCTTTCGCAGCAATTTCGACGAATCGAAATGGAAGCGCGCGGTGAAAGAGCACGAGCGCATGGTCGAGCTGCTCGCCGCGCGCGACGCGGCCGGGCTGCGCGCGCTGCTGATTGAACACCTGATGCACAAGCGCGATGCGGTGCTGGAGCTGATGAAGCACGGTGCGCTGCAGGGCCACGGGAAGCACAGCGCATGAATGCACCGCTGGGCGCCAGCATGCTGGCCGACCGAGACGAACTCGCGCGCCGCCTTGCGCGCGAGACCGCAGGCGAGGTGATGTTCGACGCAGCCTCGCGCGGCCGCTACGCCACCGACGCCTCGATCTACCAGCAGATGCCGATCGGCGTCTTCGTGCCGAAAACGCCCGTCGACGTCGCCATCGCGCTGCAGGTGGCACGCGACATGGGCGCGCCGCTGCTGCCGCGCGGCGGCGGCACCTCGCAGTGCGGCCAGACCACCGGCGCCGCGCTGGTGATCGACTTCAGCAAGCACCTGCGGCGACTGCACGAGCTGGACCTCGAATCGCGCCAGGCCGTCGTCGAGCCCGGCACGGTGCTCGACCACCTCAACGCCCAGCTGAAGGCCCACGGCCTGTGGTATCCGGTCGATGTGTCCACCAGCGCGCAGGCCACGCTGGGCGGCATGGCGGGCAACAACTCCTGCGGCAGCCGCAGCATCGCCTACGGCAACATGGTGCACAACGTCGAGCGCCTCGCCGCCTGGACGAGCGACGGCAGTGAACTCGACTTCGGGCCGCTCGACACGCTCGGCCCGAAGGAGCGCGAGATCGCCGAGTTCGTGCGCGGCACGGCGTTCGCCGTGGCGCCGGAGATCGACGCGCATTGGCCCACGGTGATGCGCCGCGTGGCCGGCTACAACCTCGACATCTTCCGCCCGAGGAGCGAGCGGCCCTACACCGGCGACGGCAGCGTCAACCTCGCGCATCTGCTGGTGGGCGCCGAGGGCACGCTGGCACTGACGAAGAGCCTGACGCTGCGCTCGGCGCCGCTGCCCAAGCACAAGGTGCTGGGCGTGGTGAACTTCGCGCGCTTTCACACCGCGATGGATTCGGCGCAGCACATCGTCAAGCTCTCGCCGACCGCGGTGGAACTGGTCGACCGCACGATGATCGAGCTGGCGCGTGCCAACCCGGCCTTCCGGCCGGTGATCGAGACGGCCTTGCTGGGCGCGCCCGATGCGATCCTGCTGGTGGAGTTCAGCGGCGAAGACCGCGCGCTGCTGCTGAAGCAGTTGCAGTCGCTCGTCGAGCTGATGGCCGATCTCGGCCTGCCCGGCAGCGTGGTCGAGATGCCCGACGAGGCCGCGCAGAAGGCGCTGTGGGAGGTGCGCAAGGCCGGCCTGAACATCATGATGAGCCTCAAGGGCGACGGCAAGCCGGTCAGCTTCATCGAGGACTGCGCGGTGCCGCTGGAGCACTGGCCGAATACACCGATGCGTTGACCGAGGTCTTCGCGAAGCACGGCACGCGCGGCACTGGTATGCGCATGCCTCGGTGGGCACGCTGCACGTGCGGCCCATCCTCGACATGCGCCGCGATGGCGCCGCGAAGATGCGCGCCATCGCCGAGGAAGCAGCTGCGCTGGTGCGCCGATACCGCGGCGCCTACAGCGGCGAGCATGGCGACGGCCTCTGCCGCGGTGAGTGGATCCGCTGGCAGTTCGGGCCGAAGATCGACGACGCCTTCCGCGCGATCAAGCAGCGCCTCGACCCGGGCAATCTCTTCAACCCGGGCAAGATCGTCGACGCGCCGAAGATGGACGACGCGCGGCTGTTCCGCTTCCCGCCGACCTACCGGACCATCCCGCTGACGCCGGTGCTCGACTGGTCGGCGTGGGATGTGCAGAACGATCCCGTCACCGAGGCGACCACCGCGCCCGGCACCGGCGGCGACAGCACCGGCGGCCTGGCCAAGGCCGTGGAGATGTGCAACAACAACGGCCACTGCCGCAAGTTCGACGCCGGCACCATGTGCCCGAGCTACCGTGTCACGCGCGACGAGCAGCACCTGACGCGCGGCCGCGCCAACACGCTGCGGCTGGCGCTGTCGGGGCAACTGGAGGGCGAGGCCCTCGACGGCGAGGCGGTGAAGGCGGCGCTCGAGCTGTGCGTGTCGTGCAAGGGCTGCAAGCGCGACTGCCCGACCGGCGTGGACATGGCGCGCATGAAGATCGAGGCCACGGCCGCCTACAAGCGCCGCCATGGCCACACGCTGCGCGACCGTCTGATCGCGCATCTGCCGCGTTATGCGCGAACGGCCAGCGCCCTGCCCTGGCTGTTCAACCTGCGCGACCGCATCCCTGCGCTGGCCCGCATCAGCGAGCGCATGCTGGGCTTCGCCGCGGCACGCAGCCTGCCGCGCTGGCGGCGCGACACGGTCTGGCGCGAGGCGCCGCGGTACGGGCTGGTCGATTCAGCCCAGGCACTGGCCGCGCCGAAGGCCGTGGTCCTGTGGGTCGACACCTTCAACGGCCACTTCGAGACCGAGAACGCGCGCGATGCGGTGCGTGTGCTGCAGGCGGCGGGCTACGCGGTGCACGTCCCGGGCCTGCAGGGCGATCCGCTGTGCTGCGGCCGCACCTGCACGGCCACCGGCATGCCCGATCGCGCGCGCGTCGGCGGCGGCGCTGGTGGGCGCACTCGCGCCTTTCGCCGAACGCGGCGGCGATCGTCGGCCTGGAGCCGTCGTGCCTGCTGTCGCTGCGCGACGAGGCGCTGGTGATGGGGCTGGGCGATGCCGCGAAGACCGTCGCCGCTCAGGCGCTCACCTTCGAGGAATTCCTGGCTCGCGAAGCGGCTGCGGGCCGCTTCGCACCCGCGCTGCAGGCGGCCACGAAACCGATCAAGGTGCATGGCCACTGCCACCAGAAGGCCTTTGGCGTCGTGCAGCCGGTGCTCGAGGTGCTGCGCCTCATCCCCGGCGCAAAGCCCGAGCTGATCGAGAGTTCGTGCTGCGGCATGGCCGGCAGCTTCGGCTACGAGGCCGAGCACCATGCGGTGTCGATGCAGATGGCCGAGCTCGCTGCTGCCGGCGGTGCGTGCGGCGGGCGATGCCTGGATCGTGGCCGACGGGGCCAGTTGCCGCCACCAGATCGTCGACGGCGCACGGCGCGAAGCGCTGCACGTGGCGCGTGTGCTGGCGGCCCACCTCGCGCCGCGCGTCGGCACTTGACCCGGGGCAAACCCACCCCTGCTGGCATCAGGCCTTACGTAGTTTCCGTCATGGCGTGATGCGGCCGGCTGCCCACAATCGCGCCATCCCAAATCCGCCCTCTCGAAAGGACGAACCATGAAGCGCCTGATGACGGCCGTGCTGGCCACCTTCGCCGCAGCCGCGGCCTTCGCCTATCCGGACAAGCCGATCACCATCGTCGTCCCGTTCGCGGCCGGCGGCCCGACCGACAAGGTCGCGCGTGACCTCGGCGTGGCGCTGGGCGCGCAGCTCAAGCAGACCATCATCATCGAGAACGTCGGCGGCGCCGGCGGCACGCTGGGCGCGGCCAAGGTCGCCAAGGCCGCGCCGGACGGCTACACCTTCCTGCTGCACCACATCGGCATGGCCACCGCGCCGGCGCTGTACCGCAAGCTGCCCTACAGCGTCGAGAACGACTTCGAATACCTCGGCATGGTCAACGACGTGCCGATGACCGTGATCGGCCGCCCGACGCTGCCGGCCAACACCTACCCCGAGCTGGTGAAGTGGCTGCAGGAGAACAAGGGCAAGATCAACCTGGCGAATGCCGGCCTGGGTGCGGCCTCGCACCTGTGCGGCCTGCTGTTCCAGCAGAGCCTGCAGATCGACATGACCACCGTGCCGTACAAGGGCACCGGCCCGGCGATGACCGATCTGCTCGGCGGCCGGGTCGACATCATGTGCGACCAGACCACCAACACTTCCAGCCAGATCGAGAGCGGCAAGGTGAAGGCCTATGCGGTGACCACGCTCAAGCCGCTGACCACGCCGGGCCGGCCAAGCTGCCGACGCTGGACAGCCAGGGGCTGAAGGGCTTCAACGTCAGCATCTGGCACGCCATGTATGCGCCCAAGGGCACGCCGGCGGCAGTGATCGAGAAGGTCAATGGGGCGCTGAAGGTGGCGCTGAAGGATGCCGACTTCATCAAGAAGCAGGAAGCGCTGGGTGCCGTGGTCGTCACGGACGCGCGCCTGACGCCGGCCGAGCACAAGAAGTTCGTCGCCGCCGAGATCGCCAAGTGGGGCCCTGCCATCAAGGCCGCGGGTCAGTACGCGGACTGATCGAGTCTCGTTGCACCGGAAGGGCCGCTTCGTGCGGCCCTTTGTCATTTCAGCCCCGCAGCGTGATCGGAATGGTCACCGGCCCGTCGTTGATCAGGTGCACCTGCATGTCGGCGCCGAATTCGCCACAAGCCACCTGCTGATGGGCTGATCGCGCTGCAGCGAGCACGCGCTCGTACAGACGCCGACCCAGCTCCGGCCCGGCGGCGCCGGTGAAGCTCGGCCGGTTGCCGCCGGAGGTATCGGCCGCCAGCGTGAACTGGCTGACCACGAGCAACCCGCCGCCGACATCGGCGACGCTGCGGTTCATCTTGCCGGCCTCGTCGGAGAAGATGCGCAGCTTCAGCACCTTCGCGACCAGCTTGTCGGCGATGGCCTCCGTGTCGGCGGGCTCTGCACAAACCAGCATCAGCAGGCCGCGGCCGATCGCGCCGGTGATGCGCCCGCCGACCTCGACGCGCGCGGAGGACACGCGCTGCAGCAGCGCGATCACAGCAGATCCTTCGGGTCGTCGAAGTGCGCCTCGACGTCCATCGGCAGCAGCTGGATGGTGGCGCGCAGCCCCGGCACCGCGCTCATCAACGCCTGCTCGACGCTGGTGCGCAGCGCCGCAGCGCGGCCGAGCGTCCAGTTCGACGGCATGTGCATGTGAACGTCGACGAAGCGGCGCTGGCCGGCACGCCGCGTGACGATGTGATCGAAGCGGATCGTGTGGTGGCCGAACTGCGCGAGCGTCTCGTCGATCTGCTGGCGCACGTCGGGCTCGACGGCCTTGTCCATCAACCCGTCGACCGAACGCCGGGCCGGTGCGCACCTTCGCGCAGGATGTTGAGCGCCACGCCGATGGCCAGCAGCGGATCGAGCCACAACCAGCCGGTGATCGGCACCAGCAGCAGGCCGACGACGACGCCCGCGGAGGTGTAGACGTCGGTGAAGAGATGCCGCGCATCGGCCTCCAGCGCGATCGACCGCTGCTCGCGCGAGGCGACCAGCATGCGCCAGGGCGAGCGCGCCGTTGACGGCCGAACTCGCCACCGACAGCGCCACGCCCCAGCCAAGCTGCTCGATGGGTTGCGGGTCCATGAAGCGGCCGATCGCGGCCCAGATGATGGCCACCGCCGCGCCGACGATCAGCAGGCCTTCGAAGCCGCTGGAGAAATACTCGGCCTTGGTGTGGCCGAAGGGATGGTCGTCGTCGGCCGGGCGCTCGGCGATCGTCACCATCAGCACGGCGAACAATGCCGACGCGAGGTTGACGAACGACTCCATCGCGTCCGACAGCAGGCCCACCGAGCCGGTGATCCACCACGCGCCGGTCTTCATCGCGATGGTGGCCACCGCGGCCACCACCGAGAGCTTGAGCAGGGTCTTGGCCTGCATGTCGCGGCTCAGGCCAGCGTCACGCGCGCGAACTTGCGCTTGCCGACCTGCACGACGTAGGTGCCGCGCTCGAGCTTCAGGCCCTTGTCGCTGACCACGGCGCCATCGATGCGCACGCCGCCGCCATCGACCAGGCGCATCGCCTCGCTGCTCGACGGCGCGAGGTTGGCCTGCTTGAGCAGCGCGCCGATGCCCAGCGGTGCGCCCGACAGCGACAGCTCGGGGATCTCGTCGGGAATGCCGCCGCGCGCGCGGTTCTCGAAGTCGGCCTCGGCGGCATCGGCCGCCGCCGCGCTGTGGAAGCGCGCGGTGATCTCCTTGGCGAGCATCACCTTGGCCTCCTTCGGATTGCGCCCGCCCTCGACCTCGGCCTTGAGCTTCGCGATCTCGGCCTCGCTGCGGAAGCTCAGCAAGGTGAAGTACTTCCACATCAGCACGTCGCTGATCGACAGCAGCTTGGCGAACATGGTGTTCGCCGGCTCGGTGATGCCGATGTAGTTGTTCTTGCTCTTGGACATCTTCTCGACGCCATCGAGCCCCTCGAGCAGCGGCATCGTCAGGATGCACTGCGGCTCCTGACCGTACTCGCCCTGCAGCGCACGGCCGACGAGCAGATTGAACTTCTGGTCGGTGCCTCCGAGCTCGAGGTCGCTCTTCAGTGCCACCGAGTCGTAGCCCTGCATCAGCGGGTAGAGGAACTCGTGCACGCTGATCGGCGTGCCGGCCTTGAAGCGCTCGGCGAAATCGTTGCGCTCCATCATGCGCGCCACGGTGTAGCGCGCCGCCAGCTGGATCATGCCGCGTGCGCCGAGCGGGTCGCTCCACTCGGAGTTGTAGCGGATCTCGGTCTTGTCGGGGTCGAGCACCGTGCTCGCCTGTCGGTAGTAGGTCTGGGCGTTGGCTTCGATCTGCTCGCGCGTCAGCGGCGGGCGCGTGGTGTTGCGGCCCGACGGATCGCCGATCATCGAGGTGAAGTCGCCGATCAGGAAGATCACCCGGTGGCCGAGATCCTGCAGCTGGCGCATCTTGTTGAGCACCACCGTGTGGCCGACGTGGATGTCCGGCGCGGTCGGGTCCAGCCCGAGCTTGATGCGCAATGGCACACCGGTTGCTTCGGAACGGGCGAGCTTGGTGAGCCAGTCGGCCTCGGGTAACAGTTCGTCGCAGCCTCGCTTCGAGACCTGCATCGCGTGCAGCACGCGGTCGGTGACCGGATGAGAGGGCGTCGCGGCGGTCTGGGACATGGAGGGCGCTATGGGGTTTTACGAAGGCGGTGCGGGGAGGCGCTGGCTATACTGCGGCGCCGTGAACTGGTTCACGCCCCGAACGGCCGGCTGAGCTCCGGCGGGCGCCACGGATTCTAGTGGACGCCCCACCTGCAACCTGGATGGATTCGAGCGCTCGCGTTCGGCACAGATCGAATTGAAATCGTTGGGACAACTCGAACGCGCCACCGAGGCGACCCTGGCGCGAGGCGCCTGGTTCGTGCACACGCACCCGCGCACGCTGGCTTCGGCCGTAGCGCTGGCCCTGGCGGGTTTTGGTGCCGCCGCCTACGGCATCGCGCAGACCGGCCCGGACGCTGCAGACCTTCCGCGTCGCGTGGTGACGGAAATCGTCACGCCGGTCGACGTGATCCCGCAGCTCGAAGCGCTGGCTGGCCATCGACTCGAGCTGTACCGCAGCGAGCAGACCCGTGCCGGTGACGGCGCCGAGACGCTGCTGGCGCGGCTCGGCGTGGCCGATGCCGAGGCGATCGCCTTCCTGCGCCGCGATCCGCTGGCGCGCAAGGTGATCGAGGGCCGCGCCGGAAAGCTGGTGCGTGCCGCGGTCACTCCGGCAGGCCGGCTGGAGGAACTGACTGCGCGCTACGCGCCGGCCGACAGCACGCTGGCCGCCACGCATTTCGAGCGGCTGCGCGTCGTGCGCGGCGACGATGGCCGCTTCAGCGCCAGCGTCGAGGCCGCACCGCTGGCCACCACGGTGCGCCTGGGCAGCGGCACGATCCGCAGTTCGCTGTTCGCCGCGACCGACGAGTCGAACATTCCCGATGCCGTGGCCGTGCAGATGGCCGAGGCCTTTTCGGTGGACATCGACTTCCACCGCGAGTTGCGCAAGGGCGATACCTTCTCGCTGGTTTACGAGACGCTGACCGCCGACGGCGAGCCGATCACCTGGAACAACGCCGCCGGTCGGCTGATCGCCGCCGAGTTCGTCAACCGCGGCGAAGCGCATTCGGCCGTGTGGTTCAAGGACGAGAACGGCCGCGGCGGCTTCTACGGCCTGGACGGCAAGAGCAAGCGCCGCACCTTCCTCGCCAGCCCGATGGAGTTCTCCCGCGTGACCTCGGGCTTCGCGATGCGCATGCATCCGATCCTCAACCAGTGGCGAGCCCACAAGGGCGTCGACTACGGTGCGCCGACCGGCACGCCGGTGCGTGCCGTGGCGCACGGCACGGTGACCGTCGCGGGCTGGCAGAACGGCTACGGCAACGTGGTCGAGGTCGAGCACGGCAACGGCAAGTCGACCCTGTATGCGCACCTGAGCCGCATCGACGTGCGCAAGGGCCAGCGGATCGACCAGGGCGTGCGCATCGGCGCCGTGGGCGCCACGGGCTGGGCCACCGGACCGCACCTGCACTTCGAGTTCAAGGTACGCGGCGAGCAGGTCAACCCGATGGTGATGGCGCGTTCGTCGGAAGCGGTCGAGCTCAGCGCCACGGCGCGCGAGCGCTTCGCCGTCGTGGCCCGCCAGATCCGCGGCCAGCTCGATGCCGCACTGACCGTCGGCAGCACGGTCGCCGAGTGAGCGAGCGCTACGTCGGCCTGATGTCGGGCACCTCGCTCGACGGTGTCGACGGTGTGCTGATCGAGTGGACCGGTCAAGAGAGCGGCCCGCTGCGCGTGCTGGCCCACGTTCACCGGCCGTTCGAGGCCACGTTGGCCGCCGAACTGCTCGCCCTCAATGCAAGCGGTGCCGACGAGCTCCATCGCGCATCGATCGCCGGCAATGCGCTGGCGCGTCTCTATGCGGCTGTCGTCGCCCGACTGCTCGAGGACGCGGGCGTGGCCGCGACTGGGGTTCGCGCCATCGGCGCGCATGGCCAGACCGTACGCCATCGCCCGCAGCAGTTCGATGGTTGCGGCTACACGCTGCAGCTCAACAGCCCTGCTCTGCTGGCCGAGCTCACCGGCATCGACGTGGTCGCCGATCTGCGCAGCCGCGACGTGGCCGCGGGCGGCCAGGGAGCTCCGCTGGTGCCGGCCTTTCACCACGCCCTGTTCTGTCGCCCCGGAGAGGCATTGGCCGTGCTCAATCTCGGCGGCATCGCCAACCTCACGCTGCTCGGTGTCGAGGGCTCGGTGCTGGGCTTCGACTGCGGCCCCGCCAATGCCCTGCTCGACCACTGGGTGCGTCAGCACCGCGGCGAGGCATTCGACGCCGGCGGGCGCTGGGCGGCCAGCGGCTCGGTCGATCCCGCGCTGCTCGCGGCCCTGCAGTCGGAACCCTACTTCGAGCAGGCGCCGCCCAAGAGCACGGGTCGCGACCTGTTCCACCCGCAGTGGCTGGCACACCACCTTGCAGCGCGCGGCGCCGTAGCCGCCGAGCAGGTCCAGGCCACGCTGGCGGAGCTCACGGCGTGGTCGTGTGCGCGCGATCTGCAGCGCCATCTGCCCGCCGCACGGACGCTGCTGGTCTGCGGTGGCGGCGCCTTCAATGCACACCTGATGGGGCGGCTCGCTGCGCGGCTGCCAGGGGTGACCGTCGTCTCGACGGCGGCGCGCGGCCTGCCACCCGATCAGGTCGAGGCCTGCGCCTTCGCCCTGGCTGGCCCGGGCCTTCGTGCGGCGCGAACCCGCCAGCCTGCCGTCGGTCACCGGCGCCAGCGGCCCGCGCGTGCTCGGCGCGCTGTATCCGCGCTAGCCGGAAAGACGAAGGCCGCCCGCAGGCGGCCTTGCATTGGAGAGAGTCTCGCTCAGACCGAGAAGCTCGAACCGCAACCGCAGGTGGTGGTTGCGTTCGGGTTCTTGATCACGAACTGCGCACCCTGGAGGTCGTCCTTGTAGTCGATCTCCGCGCCCATCAGGTACTGCAGGCTCATCGCGTCGATCAGCAGCGTGACGCCGTTCTTGGCCATCTGCGTGTCGTCGTCGTTGACGACTTCGTCGAAGGTGAAACCGTACTGGAAGCCCGAGCAACCCCCGCCCTGCACGAAGACGCGCAGCTTCAGATCAGGGTTGCCTTCCTCGTCGACCAGCTCCTTGACCTTGTTGGCCGCGCTGTCGGTGAAGACGATCGGCGCCGGCGGCTCGTCCACCGCGCTCTGGGTCTGGATGTTCTCCGCCACTGCACTCATTGCTCGCTCCTGCGGCTCCGTGCCGCGGACTCCATTTTCACAGATTGGCGGCGGCCAGCTTCAATGATGGTTTCTCCTCAGCCTTGAGCGGCCGAAGCTCGCCATCGATGGTGGCGCCCTGGTGCATCTCGAGCACCTCATAGCGCACGTCGCCGGTGATCTGCGCCTTGGGCTGCAGCTCCAGCAGCGCGCTGGAGTGGATCGGCCCGACCACCGTGCCATTGACGATGACGTGGCCGGCGATCACCTTGCCGGTGACCCGGGCCTTCTCGCTGATCACGAGGATGCTGTAACCCTCGCCGGAAGCCACCACGTCGCCGATGACTTCACCGTCGATGCGCAGACCGTCGGCAAAACGCAGTTCGCCGGTGATCTGCGTGCCTTCACCGATCAGGGTGCGGATCGGCGGCTGCTTCTGCTTCCCGAACATGCTGTTCCCTCCTGTTGTCGATGCGATGCGCAACATGCACTCACATCTGGACCGAGTGCGACGCAAGAACCGCACCGCGGTTGTCGGTGACCTTCACCGTCACCGTCTTCACCTGGGCCTGTGTCGGGTGGTCGATCAGCCCCTCGACGCGCCGGTATTGTTTCACCTGCAGCGGCTGCGGCCCACCCGGGTGTGCCTGGGTCCAGGGCTTGCCGTCCAGCGTGCCGGTCAGCGTCACTTCGTAACGCCCGCTCAATTCGGCGCGCGCCTTGCCCTGGCTGCATCAGCAGCAGCTGGTAGCGCAGCTGCCGTTCGTTGGCGGCCTCGGCCTGCAGGCCCCGGATGCTCAGGCCCGTCTCGCCCGCCGCGGCGGGCAGCAGGCGCTCGAAGAAGCCCAGGTCGTTCTTCAGCGCCCGGTTCTCGGACTCCGTCTGCTTGAGCTGCTGCGCCGGGCGTTCCTGCGCCGTGCGCTCTGCCTTCAGCAGGCTGTCGGCCGTGTTGGCGATCGACAGCGCCTTCTCCCGCTCGTCGCGCAGCTGTGACACTTCGACGCGCAGCCGCTCCAGCTCTTCCTTGGCGCGGCTGTCCAGGCCCGCCGTGCCCTTGCCGGTCTCGAAGGCCCAAAGCGCCAGCGCCGCGGAGAAGCCCAGCGCGACCGCCGCCACGGCCCAGCGCACCGGCCACGGCAGGTGGCTGCGCACGATCATGCGCGGCGCGCTGACTGACAAACGACGTCGCAGAAGTTTCCAACGCATCTCGGCTGGTGTCCGCAAGTAAGCGTGGGCCGGAACGAAAGAGGCCGCACAGTGGCGGCCTCGTTCGAGGAGGGGCGCTTGAAGCGACCTCAGCGCTTGCTGAACTGCTTCCGGCGACGGGCGCCGTGCAGGCCGACCTTCTTGCGCTCGACTTCGCGGGCGTCGCGCGTGACGAAGCCGGCACGGCTCAGTTCGGGCTTGAGCGCCGCGTCGTAGTCGATCAGCGCGCGGGTGATGCCATGGCGAACGGCGCCGGCCTGGCCGGACTCGCCGCCACCGTGCACGTTCACCTTGACGTCGAAGGCAGCGTCGTTGGCGGTCAGCACCAGCGGCTGCTTGACGACCATGATGGAGGTCTGGCGGCCGAAATACTGCTCGACCGGGCGACCGTTGATGACGATCTGGCCCGTGCCCTTCTTGATGAAGACACGCGCCACCGACGACTTGCGGCGGCCGGTGCCGTAGTTCCAATTTCCGATCATCACCGCTCCTTAGATGTCCAGCTGCTTGGGCTGCTGGGCGGTGTGCGGATGCGTGGCACCGGCATACACCTTCAGCTTCTTCACCATCGCGTAGCCGAGCGGGCCCTTGGGCAGCATGCCCTTGACCGCCTTCTCGAGCGCGCGCCCGGGGTGCTTGGCCTGCATGTCCTTGAACTTGGTGCCGTAGATGCCGCCGGGGAAGCCCGAGTGGCGGTAGTACACCTTGTCGTTGGCCTTGTTGCCGGTGACGCGGATCTTGTCGGCGTTGACGACGACGATGAAATCGCCGGTATCGACGTGAGGCGTGTAGATGGCCTTGTGCTTGCCGCGCAGGCGGAGGGCGACTTCACTGGCCACCCGTCCGAGGACCTTGTCGGTCGCGTCAATCACAAACCACTCATGCGTCACCTCGGCCGGCTTGGCGCTGAAGGTCTTCATGTTTCGTGGAAGTTTCGTTATCACCACCCCTGAACCGCCCGAGGCCCTGCTTCTGTGATTGGCAGACTCTCGATCGGCGTTGCCAGCCCGAAGGCCGATGTTTCCGCGGGGCGAAAAGCGGAAAAGCCCGTGAGTCTAGCAGATCCGCCCCGCTGGTAGAAGCGGTGACATTGCACGGTCGGCAGGACCCCCGACCCGTGTTGGACTGCAGTCCCTAGCGGATTCGCATAGACTAGGGTTAACCCTAGACCCAGGAGGTCTTGCATGACCGAATCCGACAAGCCCGCCACCAGCGCGACATCGGCTTCCCAGCCCGAGGCCGAAGCGTCGTCACGCTGGTCCTGGGTGCCGATCCGCTCCCTGGGCCCGCGGCATCGCGACCGCATCGCGGCCCATCTGCTCAGCCTGGAAGAGACGGATCGCTACCTGCGCTTCGGCTATCCAGCCACCGACGCGCAGATCTCCCGGTACGTCGACACCCTGGATTTCGACCAGGACGAGGTGTTCGGCATCTTCAATCGCCGGCTGGAGCTGATCGCGATGGCGCACCTCGCCCACCCGAGCACGCCGGCTGAAGGCGCGCGCGGCACGATGGCCGAGTTCGGCGTCTCGGTGATGCGCAAGGCACGCGGCCGCGGCTTCGGGGCCCGATTGTTCGAGCACTCGGTTCTGCATGCGCGCAACCGAGGCGTGCAGACGCTGTTCATCCACGCGCTGAGCGAAAACACGGCGATGCTGAAGATCGCGCGCAACGCCGGCGCGACGGTCGAGCGCGACGGCTCGGAATCCGACGCCCGGCTGCGCCTTCCGCCCGACACCTTCGTGTCGCACGTGGAGGAGATGATGGGTGAACAGGCGGCGGAGTTCGACTACCAGCTGAAGCGCCACGCCAGCCACGTCCAGCAGATTCTCGACGCGATCTCGGAAGTCAAGGCTCACATTTCCAAGTCGCATCACATCGCCGGCGAGTGAGCGTCGATGGTGACCCGCACTCAAGGTGCGGGGCCCCGGGCTCGGGGATGATGGGGATCGGTCGGCAACCGTAACATCCGGTACATTGACGTTCCGCGATTGACCTGCCCTGTCGGGTGCGTGGACACGAACCCGGACATGGACATGCCGAACCCGATCCTCCTCGCCGTGATCGCTGCCCTCGCGGGCATCGCGGTGGCGTCCGCAGGCTGGATCTGGTGGTTGCGCCGCCCGGCCAAGCCGGTGCCGCTGCCGACCGAATGGGCGCTCACCGCCCGCCCTGTCTTCTCCACCGACGAACGACGCGTCTACCGCCTGTTGCGCGAAGCGCTGCCGCACCACATCGTGCTGTCGAAGCTGCCGCTGGTGCGCTTCAGCCAGCCAGTCGACCCGGCGCGCGTGCGCTTCTGGTACGACCTGCTCGGCTCCATCCACGTGACCTTCGCGGTGTGCAGCGCCAACGGTCGCGTGCTCGCCGCGATCGACCTCGACACCGACCGCGGCAACTCGCGCCGCGTGCTGCAGATCAAGCAGGCCGTGCTCGGCGCCTGCCGGGTGCGCTACCTGCGCTGCCCGGTGGAGAACCTGCCTTCGGTGGCCGAACTCCAGCTGCTGGTGCCGCAGGCCGGTGCGAACGCGCGCGGGCCGCAGGCCGCCACCGCGCCAGCACACACGCTGCACCAGGGCGCGCGACACGCTGGCCAGCACGGTGGCGACGCGCCGCGCCGAACGCACCGCGCTCTGGCAGGACTCATCGCTTTTCCAGGATTCCTTCTTCGCGCCGGACACCCGCAGCGATGGCTCCGGCCAGAGCGAGTTCGGTAGCCTCGGGCCCGCCAGCGGCTCGCGCAGCCGGCCGTCGCCGCTGGATGGCGACGACGTCGGCGGCGTGGTGGTCGACAGCCCGCGGTTCTCGTCGCGCTGAGCCCGTGCCGAAGGGCACGCGTAGGATGCGGGCATGACCCCGCCTCCTGCCGTTGCCGACACACCCTACGCGAATCTCACGCCCGAGCTCGTGCTCGACGCGCTCGACGCGGTCGGCCTGCGCGGCGACGGGCGATTGATCCAGCTGAACTCCTACGAGAACCGCGTCTTCCAGGTCTTCCTCGAAGACGGTCGCGTGGTGGTGGCGAAGTTCTACCGGCCGGGGCGCTGGAGCGATGCGCAGATCCTCGAGGAGCATGCCTTCGCCGCCGAGCTCGAAGCCCGGGAAGTGCCTCTGGCTGCGCCGTGGCCGCTGACGATCGATGCGCGCTCCATGCATGCCGAACGGCTGAGCATCACCGGCCCTACGCTGGCGTCGTTCGAAACCGCCGACGGCCCCTATCGCTTCGCCGTGACGGAGCGCAAGGCCGGCCGCGCGCCAGAGGTCGAAGACCCGTCGGTGCTGGAGTGGATCGGCCGCTTCATCGGCCGCATCCACGCGGTGGGCGCTGCCGGGCGCTTCGAGCATCGGCTGACGCTGAGCCCGGTCAGCCTCGGCCATGAGCCGCGCGACTGGCTGCTGGCGCAAGACGTGATTCCTCCCGATGCCCTGCCCGCCCGGCGCGGCATGGTCGACGCCGCGCTGGAGCGTGTCGATGCCGCCTTCGACGCCGCGGCACCCGTGAAGACGCTGCGCCTGCACGGCGACTGCCACCTCGGCAACATCCTCTGGACCGCCGCTGGCCCGCACTTCGTCGACCTCGACGACGCGCTGACCGGCCCGGCGGTGCAGGACCTGTGGATGTTGCTCTCCGGACCACGCGCCGAGCGCCAGAAGCAGCTCGGTGCGGTGCTCGACGGCTACGAGCAGTTCATGGACTTCGATCGCCGCGAGCTGGCGCTGATCGAGCCGCTGCGCACGCTGCGCATCGTCCACCACAGCGCCTGGATCGCGCGGCGATGGAAGGATCCGGCCTTCCCGATCGCCTTCCCGTGGTTCGAGAGCCCGGCCTACTGGACCGAGCAGGCCACACGTCTGCGCGACCAGCTCGAGGCGATGGACGAGACGCCGCTGATTGCCTGATCAGCCCACCAGCAGCGCATTGACGCGCTTCACGTAGGCACCCGGATCCTCCAGCGTGCCGCCTTCGGCGAGCAGTGCCTGGTCGAAGAGGATGTGCGCCGGTCGTCGAAATGCGAGCT
The DNA here is from genome assembly GCA_007994965.1 of Piscinibacter aquaticus. Taxonomy (GTDB): domain Bacteria; phylum Pseudomonadota; class Gammaproteobacteria; order Burkholderiales; family Burkholderiaceae_C; genus Piscinibacter; species Piscinibacter aquaticus. The sequence goes on from VOPW01000001.1 coordinate 2,961,292, forward strand.
GGCGTCGAGCCGCTTCACCAGCGCATGCTCGGCATTCACCTCGAGGATGGGCTTGGCCTTCGGTGCGTCCTGTCCCGCCTGCTTGAGCATGCGTGCGAGGTGGCCGCTGATGTCGCCCTCGTCGACCACCAGGCAGGCCGGTGAATCCACGAGGCGCGTGGTCACACGCACATCCTTCGCGCGGTCCTTCAGCGCTTCCTTCAGCCGCTCGAGGATGGGCTTGAAGGCCTCGGCGGCCTGCTCGACCTGCTTCTTCTCTTCCTCGTCCTGCAGCTTGCCGAGATCGACCGCGCCCTTGGCCACGCTCTGTAGCGGCTTGCCGTCGAACTCGAACAGGTGCGCGAGCATCCACTCGTCGACGCGGTCGACCAGCAGCAGCACCTCGATGCCCTTCTTGCGGAAGATCTCCAGCTGCGGGCTGCTTTTGGCGGCGGCCAGCGTGTCGGCGGTGATGTAGTAGATCGCCTCCTGGCCTTCCTTCATGCGGCCGACATAGTCCTTCAGCGAGACGCCTTCGTCGGCCGTCGTCGAGGCAAAGCGCAGCAGCTTGGCCAGCCGCTCCTGGTTGGCGTGGTCCTCGCCGACGCCTTCCTTGAGCACGGGCCGAAGTCCTTCCAGAACTTCGCATACTTCTCGCGCTCGGCGGCGTCCTCGCTGTCGGCCAGCGACTCCAGCATCGACAGCACCCGCTTGGTCGAACCCTCGCGGATCGCCTTCACGTCGCGGCTTTCCTGCAGCAGCTCGCGGCTGACGTTCAGCGGCAGGTCGGCCGAGTCGATCACGCCCTTGACGAAGCGCAGGTAGACCGGCATCAGCGCCTCGGCGTCGTCCATGATGAAGACGCGCTTGACATACAGCTTCACGCCGCCGCGCTTGTCGCGGTTCCACAGGTCGAACGGCGCCTTGGCCGGGATGTACAGCAGCTGCGTGTACTCGCTGCGGCCCTCCACGCGGTTGTGCGTGTAGGCCAGCGGCGCCTCGGTGTCGTAACTGATCTGCTTGTAGAACTCGGCGTACTGCTCGGCCGTGACCTCGCTCTTGTTGCGCGTCCACAGCGCCGCGGCCTTGTTGACCGGCGCCCATTCGTCGCTGAGCTTCTGCTTCCCGGCCTCGGCATCCCACTCCTCCTTGCGCATGAGGATGGGCAGCGAAATGTGGTCGGAGTAGCGGCTGATGATCGAGCGCAGCTTCCAGCCGGAGAGGAATTCCTCCTCGCCCTCGCGCAGGTGCAGGATCACGCTGGTGCCGCGCTCGGGCCGGGAGATGGTCTCGACCTCGAAATCACCGGTGCCTTCGCTGCTCCAGCGCACGCCCTCTTCCGGTTTCAGGCCGGCGCGGCGCGACTCGACGGTGATGCGGTCGGCCACGATGAAGCCGCTGTAGAAGCCCACGCCGAACTGGCCGATCAGTTGGGCGTCCTTCTTCTTGTCGCCTTCGAGGGCGGCCATGAACTCGCGCGTGCCGCTCTTGGCGATGGTGCCGAGGTTGGCCACCGCCTCCGGCTCCGACAGGCCGATGCCGTTGTCGGTGATGGTGATCGTCTTCGCGTCGGCATCGAAGGCGACGCGCACCTCGAGGTTGGGCGCGTCCTCGAACAGCTCCGGCCGATCCAGCGCCTCGAAACGCAGCTTGTCGCAGGCATCTGACGCGTTGGAGACCAGCTCGCGCAGGAAGATCTCCTTGTTGGAATACAGCGAATGGGTGACGAGGTGCAGGATCTGCTTGACCTCGGCCTGGAAGGAAAGCGTCTGTTTGCTCATGGTCTTGGAAAGAGTGCGAAGCCCGCCGGTCCACCCGCCGGCGCGTGGATGATGGGGGCTTCGCGCCAGCTTTCAAGACCCGCCCTGCCGGGCGGCGCGCGGGCTCAGTTCACCACGTAGACCACCGCGCTGCGCGGCGGGATCACGAAGCTCCCGGTGGCCGGCTCGTAGCGCGCGTCGTTGGCCGGCCGGCGGTCGGCGCCGGTGGCGTGCACCGGGTGCAGCGCCCAGGCCTTGCCCTTGTCGGCGTCCAGCGTCAGCGTCTGCGGCAGCTTGTCGACGTTGACGAAGTACAGCAGCTCGCGGAAGTTGGCGCCGGGGTAGCCGTTGCCGTCGAGGTGGGCCGCCAGCACGGTCGGCACCTGCGCCGAGCCGGTGTTGCGGAAGCTCAGGCGCGCCTTCACGTCGTCGGCCGAGCGCAGGCGGAACAGCGTCGAGCTCGCGCGGATCGCCAGCAGGTCGCGGAAGGCGTCGCGCGTCCAGCCGATCTCGGTGCCGGTCGGCTTGATCGCCGGGTTGGCCAGCCGCGGCTTGATCAGGAACCAGTTGTCGCCGTTGTCGGCCTGCGGCGGCGGCACGCCGGTGGCGAAGAAGTTGTCCTGGTAGCTCCAGTCCAGCCGGTTGAACCAGTCGCCCGAGTTGTAGCTGTTGCGGTCCATCGACTTGCTGCGCAGCGTGTCGATGCCGGCGTGGTAGTAGGCGATGCCCTGGCTGAAGGCATTGATCGCCGCACCGAGCATCTGCACGCGGGCGCGATCCTCCTTCGAGGTGGCCAGCGGCAGCTTGTAGGCGTTGATGTCGAACAGCGTCTGGTTGTCGTGGTTCTCCACGTAGTTCACCACCTCGGCCGGGCTGCTCACGTAGCCGGCCGGCTGGCCGTTGTAGTCGAGCTGCTCCAGGCGCAGGCTGGCGTCCCAGTGCGTCGTCAGCGTGTAGTCGCGGATCGAGCCGGCCGTGCCGACCTTGATCAGGTCGGCCGACCACATCAGGTCGTTCTTCGACTTGCCGGCGCCGCTGCCGTTGTCGTCGTACCAGAGGCCGTTGATGTAGCCCTGGTTGCGCACCGGGCTGTCGCCGCCGTCGAAGGGCCCGCCGCCGCGCACGTGGTCGCGCGCGCGGTCGCTGAAGGTGGCAATGCCCGAGCCGTTGAGCGAGAGTTGCGAGGCCTGCACGAAACGCGCCCCGTTGGCGACCTCGCCGAAATTCCAGCCCTCGCCGATCAGCTGCACCTCGCGGCCGGCGGCCGGTCGACCACGCGCTTGAGTTCTTCCATCACCGGGCGCGGCTGATGCGCCATCAGGTCGAAGCGGAAGGAGTCGATGCGGTACTGCGTCGCCCAGGTGGCCACCGAGTCGATCATCAGCTTGCCCATCATCAGGTGCTCGGTGGCGGTGTTCTCGCAGCAGGTCGAGCGTTCGATGGCGCCGGCGGCATCGAGCCGGTGGTAGTAGCCGGGCACCACGCGGTCGAGCACCGACTTGTCGCTCTGCCCCGAGGCCGAGGTGTGGTTGTAGACCACGTCCATGCCGACACGCAGGCCGGCTGGTGCAGCGCCATCACCATCTGGCGGAACTCGACGATGCGCTTGGCGCCATCGGCCGCGTCCGACGCATAGCTGCCTTCGGGCGCGGTGTAGTGGTACGGGTCGTAGCCCCAGTTGAAGCAGTCCGCATCGCGTACCGGCGAGATGGCAGCCTGCTGTTCCTCGGAGTCGGGCGCGGCATTCGGCACCGCCGGCGTCACGCAGCCGGCTTCGGGCACCGAGGCGATGTCGAACACCGGCAGCAGGTGCACGTCGGTCAGGCCGGCGCGCGCGAGCGCACGCAGGTGCACCATGCCGTTCGAGTTGGCCCAGGTGAAGGCGCGGTACTTGCCGCGGTCGGCCAGCGGCACGCTGGCATCGCCGATGGAGAAGTCGCGCACGTGCAGCTCGTAGATCGACATGTCAGTCTGCGCGGCCACCCGCGGCGCGGCATGCCGGTCCCAGCCGGCCGGCTTGAGACGGCGGTCCTCCAGATCGGCGATGTAGCTGCGCTTCGAATCGGTGGTCAGGCTGACCGAGTATGGGTCGGTGACCGGGTTGCGCACTGTGCCCGTGCCTCGCACGAACACCTCCACCGCGTAGCGGTAGTACTTGCCTTCGACACGCGATTCCTGCGTGCTCCACACGCCGGTATCGCGGTTGAAGCGCATGGATTCGATCTCGCGCGCCGCGCCGTCACCGCGGTCGTAGATGCACAGCTGCACGCGCTGCGCCGTCGGCGCCCACAGCTTGAAGTGGGCCGAGCTGCCTTCCACACGCACGCCCAGGTGGCGTTCCTTCGTCGCGCTCGCATACATCGCGTCGAGCGCGCCGTGCAGCTGCGCGGTGGTGGCGTTCTGCACCCGACCCGCATCGTTCTCCTGCACGAGCACCAGCTGCGAAGCGATCAACAAGCGCGCCAGCCGCTCGGCATCGCGCTGCGAGGCCTGGAGCACCACGCCCGGGGCGACGAACTTGAAGCGGGTGGCGACGTCGGCCGGTACCGTGCCGCCGAAAACCTCCAGCGCGATGGCGCCATCGGCGCCGCTCACCGCGGCGTCGGTCTTCGCGACGATCTGCCCGCGCGCCGAGTGGTAGAGCTTGAACACGCCGTTCCCGCTCGCCTTCGGCCACTGCAGCAGCCGGTCGGTGAGCCAGTAGGCGCGTGCATCGGTGGTCGAGGCCTGGCGCAGGTCGGGCGCCCGGTAGAAGACGGTTGGCGTGTCCTGCACCAGCCAGACTTCGGCCACGCCGTTGACCGCGGTGACATTGGCGTAGTCGACGCGGATGTTGTTGGTCCAGCCGTCCTTGTTGCCGCTGCCGCCGTTCGGGTTGTCGGGCGTGCCGTGGATGATGAACTCCACCGAGGTGCGCGAAGCATCACCCTGCGGGTTGAGCACCGGCAGATCGAACGCCACCTCGTTGGCCGAGACAGCCCGGTAGCCCGGCATCGCGGCGAAACGCACCGGGTTCTCCCACACGTTCAGGGTCAGGCCGGCCAGGCGCGAGGCATCGATGCGGCTCGTGTCCCACAGGTGCAGGCCCCAGGGCGTGAAGTTGCCGTCCGGGCGCTGGTAGTGGATGCGCAGCGCGTTCAAGTTCAGCGACGCGAGCGCATCGGGGTTGGTGCGGTAGACCGTGCCTTCGCCCGACTTCAGCCACAGCTCGCCGCCGTCGCTGAACTGCCAGATGCGATCCAGGCCGACCGGATCGCCGTCGGCGCTGGGCTTGTGCACGATGAAGCCGAAGCCGGTGGCATCGCTGCGGAACACCGCCGGGTCGATCAGCCAGTAGATGCCATAGGCGTCGCTGCCCGAGGGCGGCAGCGGGTTGGGCCAGCTGACGTTCGGATAGTCGGCGATGTAGGCGTTGGCCGCATTCACCTGCCACACGTGCAGACCGAAGTCGGCGTAGTTGCCGTCGGCGCGCTGGTAATGCACCTTGACCGGGCCGGCGGGCGCCCGTGGCTCCGGCCGCCGGCACGGCGGCGAGGATGGTGCTGACGTTCTCGGCGTTGCACACGTCCAGCCGCGGCGCGGGGCGCAAGGCGCCCAACGCCTCGACACGTTCGTCGGCCGCGGCGGCGGTGTCGTCCACCGCCGTGCCGCCGCCTCCGCCACAGGCCGACAGCAGCGAGGCCGCGGCGATCAACAAGGTGCCCATCAGGCGTTGCAGGACATGCATGCTCGTCTCCTCCCCGGCCCGTCCGGTGCTTGGGAGGCGAATGCTATGGAGTCAAACTACATTCATTCACCCGGGCTAACCCTCGCTGCTTCGCTCGCTATTCCCGGAAATTGATGTAGTCCACTGTAGTTAAAGTAATTCGACTACACGAATGATCGCGACCTCGCTACAGTCACGCGCCATGAGCACGCCGCACTCCCCCACCCGCCGCCTCGTTGCCGGCCAACTGTCTGCCCTGACCCTTGCCCTGCTGCTCTCCGCCTGCGGCGGCGGAGGCGGCGGTGGATCGACCGGCCCGCTGCCCAGCGTCGATACGACCCCGTGGCCGCCGCCGACCCTGGCTCGGCGTTGAACGCCGACTGGCGCAAGGGCCCGTTCGCGGAGATCTTCGTGCGCGCCTACCAGGACAGCAACGGCGACGGCGTCGGCGATCTGAAGGGCCTGATCAGCCGGCTCGACTACCTGCGCGATCTGGGCATCACCGGCATCTGGCTGATGCCGATCACCAAGAGCCAGGATGGCGACCACGGTTATGCCGTCAGCGACTACCGTGCGATCGAACCGGCCTACGGCACGTTGACCGACCTCGACGACCTTCTGCGCGAGGCGCATGCCCGCGGCATCGGCGTCGTCGTCGACTACGTGATGAACCACAGCGCGGCGCAGCACCCGGCCTTCGTCAACGCGAACAGTGCCGCCGGCAATGCCTACCGCGACTGGTACGTCTTCAGCAGCAGCCGGCCGAGCGGCTGGAGCATCTATGGCGGCGACCCCTGGCGCAACGCGCGCGAGGGCTACTACTTCGCGCCGTTCTGGGACCAGATGCCCGACTTCAACCTGAAGAACGCGGCGGTGGCCAACTGGCACCACGACAACCTGCGCTTGTGGCTCAACCGCGGCGTCGACGGCTTCCGCTTCGACGCGGTGGGCAACTGGTCGAGAACGGGCCGACCCAGTGGGAGAACCAGCCCGAGAACTTCACGCTGATGGGCAACGTGCGGCAGATGGTCAACGGCTCGTACGCGAACCGCTTCCTCGTCTGCGAGGGACCGTCGGCGCCGCTACAGTTCCAGCCGGCGTGCGGCAGCGCCTTCGCCTTCGGCCACCAGTACCGGCTGGTCGCCGCGGCCAAGGGCGATGCGGCGGCGATCCGTGACGTGGCGGCCTACTTCGACACCGCTTCGGCCGGCATGTCGACGATGCTGTCCAACCACGACGGCTTCGCAGGTGACCGGGCGATGGACCAGTTCAACGGCAACGAGGCGCAGTACCGCCGGCTGCCGCCACCTACCTGCTGCAGCCCGGCACGCCGTTCATCTACTACGGCGAGGAGATCGGCATGCGCGGCGCCGCCAGCCTCAACGGTGATCCGAAGTTGCGCACGCCGATGAGCTGGACCAGCAGCAACAGCGGCACCGGCGGGTTCACCACCGGCGCACCGTTCCGGGCACTCTCGGCCAACGTGGCCGCCTACAACGTGCAGACGCAGGCGGCGCAGTCGACGTCTCTGCTCAACTGGTACAAGGCCGTGATCGCGGTGCGCCAGGCGCATCCCGCGCTGCGCCGCGGCATCCACGTGAGCGCCACCGCCGCCGGCACCACGCTGAGCTTCCAGCGCGAAGACGGCAACCAGCGCGCGGTGGTGATGATCAACTATGGCGCCGGCAATGCGCTGATCGGCGCCAGTGGCCTGCCCGCCAACGGTGTGCTGACCAGCGTCTTCCCGGCCAGCGGCACGGATGCCAACATCGACGCCAGCGGCAACGCCAGCGTGTCGGTGCCGGCGCAATCGGTGCGCGTGTTCGTCATCAACCTCTGAACGCTCACACCAGCCCCAGGGCGTGGTGCCAGAGCAGGTCGCCGAGGTAGCGGCCGGGCAGCAGCGTGAATGCCCCGGCGCCGAGGCAGGCGCCGAGATAGACCCGCTGCATGCCCTTGCGATGCGCCTCGACCCGCGCCGGGCGATGGCAACGATGGCGCCGGTCACACCGACCAGCGTGACGATCGCGAGCGCATGGATCGGCGAGAAGCCCATCCACTGGAACGTGCCGGTGCTGCGGATGAAGAAGGCCGAGACCGCAGTGCCGATCATCACCGTCACCCAGGCATAGCCGAGGCCGCGGTGGCCGCGCGAGCCCTTGCGGGCCCACAGCGCCGCGGGGCCCAGCAGCACGGCGGCGCTGGCGAAAGCGAGATGGACGATGACGGCGGGCGGCAAGCTGGCGAGGCTGGCGTCGTGGACCATGGCGATCTCCCGATGGAAGTGATGCGATGGCCGCGATGGTGTCGGCGTGCGCCCGACACCTGAACCGTCGTGCGACGAAACGAGCCGCGCCGGCGCGAAGCGCATTCGCGGCGGCGGGAACGGCGAGCCCTTGAACCGCTTCCACCGCTCCGGCCTGCCGTTACAAAGATGTCCGCCTGAGTCGCTCGACCTCTGCCGCGCCGCCACGCGGTCGATCGGCGAGCGGGCCAGCATGCGCTCCTCCTCAACTCTCCGGAGCGGCTCGATGAGCAGTACCCGTCGCAGTTTCGTGATGCAGGTGATCGGGGTCGGCGCCACGCTCGCTGCCGTGCAGCGCACGGCGCAGGCGGCCCCCAAGGTCGACGAAGCGGACCCGCAGGCCAAGGCCCTGGGCTACCGCAACGACACCACCAAGGTCGACGCCAAGCAGTTTCCCAAGCATGCCGATGCGCAGAAGTGCGCCACCTGCCAGCTCTACCAGGGCAAGGCCGGCGATGCGGCAGGCGGCTGCCCGATCTTCGCCGGCAAGGAAGTCTCGGCCAACGGCTGGTGCAATTCCTGGGTGAAGAAGGCCGGCTGAGCATCGACCTTCGGCGGCGCGGTGCTCAGCCGCGCCGCAGCACCTTGGCCACCGGGTGCGTGCGCAGCCGGAAGGCATCGGGCATGCCCGAGCCCAGCAGCGGCCGCAGGTAGAGCCGGAAGGCATCGGTCACGTCGGTGCCGCTGGCGCTGATGAACGCGTCGTCCATCGTGCGGGTGCGGCCGGCCACCGCCTCGAGCGGTGCGAGCTCGTAGTCCACCGAGTAGAAGCCGGTGCGCTTGATGGCCACCGAGCCATCGCGCTGGCCCCACATCGCGAACTGCACCGCCTTCTCGCCGACCTCGCGCGCCTCGCGCTGGTCGACATCGCTGACGCAGCCGATGAAGCTGCGCTGCACGTAGCCGAAGGTGTCGCCGCGCACGCGCTTGATCTTCAGCTTCGTCTTGATCTCCTCGCACAGCAGATCGGCCAGCGCGCCGCTGCCGGAGAGCTGCACGTTGCCGTGCGCATCGCGCTCCAGGTCCTTGGCGAGCTTCGCCGCGATCGGCTCGCCGCTCTCGTCGTGGATGCCTTCCGACACTGCGATCACGCAGCGCCCGTAGCGCTCGTGCACGGACTTCACGTCGGCGAGGAACTTCTCCAGCACGAAGGTGCGCTCGGGCAGGTAGATCAGGTGCGGGCCGTCGTCGGGAAACTTCTTGCCCAGCGCCGAGGCGGCCGTCAGAAAGCCCGCATGCCGGCCCATAACCACGGCGAGGTAGACGCCGGGCAGCGCAGCGTTGTCGAGGTTGGCGCCGGCAAAGGCCTGTGCCACGAAGCGCGCCGCCGACGGAAAGCCCGGCGTGTGGTCGTTGCCGACCCGGTCGTTGTCGATCGTCTTCGGGATGTGGATGCAACGCAGGGGGTAGCCAGCCTTGGCCGCTTCCTCGCTGACGATGCGCACGGTATCGGCCGAGTCGTTGCCGCCGATGTAGAAGAAGTGCTCGATCTCGTGCGCACGCAGCACCTTGAAGATCTCGTGGCAGTACCTGAGGTCGGGCTTGTCGCGCGTCGAGCCCAGCGCCGAGGCCGGCGTATTGGCCACCTGCTCGAGGTTGTGGCTGGTCTCCTGCGTGAGATCGACGAAATCCTCGTCGACGATGCCGCGCACGCCGTGCCGCGCGCCGTAGACGCGGCGCACCTCGGAGAAGCGCCGCGCCTCGAGGGCCACGCCGACCAGCGACTGGTTGATCACGGCCGTCGGGCCGCCGCCCTGGGCGACGAGGATCTTTCCGGATTTCATGGCGGGCCTCCTGGGTACGGCGCGATGCTACGCCGCCCCGGGAGGCAGGCAAGCCTCATGCCGCCGGGCGAAGCGGCTCGCGGCGTGTGCCCTCGTAGCCCTGCAGTTCAGCGAGTGCGCGACGGATGTCCGACTCGTCGCCGTCGATCACCGCGCGGTCGGCGCGGCGCAGCGAGTGCTCGATCAGGGCGCTGGCAAAGGCACCGGCCGAGCCGATGGCCACGTAGTGGCGCACCAGTTCGCGGCAGCGCGCCTGTTCGGCGGGGAGGGCGTGGAGCAACTGCGTGTTCAACATGTGTCTCTCCTGGATTCTTTCGACCAGGACGACGGCTGAGGTGTCGTCCTGCCTTCATTTCAGTCCAGGGCCCCTCCCATTGCGACGCCGCTGCAGCGTGAACCGCGTCGCAGCCGAAGACGATCGTCAGACGATCGCCTTGCCCCCGTCGGGCCACAGCCGTACTTGCCACGGCACGGCGGCAGCGGCTTGTCCTTGCCGCAGGGCTCCGGCACCACCTTCTTCGGGTCGAAGCTGGCATTGAAGACCGGGAACTCGGGAATCGCCGCCGGCAGCAGGCGCACCCACTGCTGGCTCTCCTTGTGGTACTCGATGATGAAGTCGACCCAGTCGGTGACCTTCACGAAGTCGATGATGTGAGGCTGCACGCGCGGCTTGTTCGGGTCCGGGTTGATGACGAGGTAGAACGGCGAGCGCCAATCCCACAGCCCGCGCAGCAGCGGATCGGGCAGGAAGATGTTCATCGCCAGCGAGTCGGCGCGGAAGTCCCACTGCACGCCACTGCCGGCGGCGACCCAGGGCACGTCGCTGCTGCCGTAGACCTTGATGCCCTGCAGCGCATCGCGCAGCGCCCTCGCGGTGGCGTGCACCGGGTGGGGGCGGAAGTCCTGGTTCAGCAGCGCGCTGGCGAAGCTGGCGAGGTCGGTGAGCTGATCCGGCGCCTCGAGCACGTAGCCGGCTTCGGTGTCGTACTGCTGCGCCTCGAGAATGGCCTTGGTGATGGCCTGCACCACCTGCTGCCGCGCCGGCGAGCGCGCCGGCGGCGTGCGCAGTGCCGCGAGCAGCGCATCGGCCAGTCGTCGAGCCGCTCGGTGATGTCCTTCATGCGCTCCAGGCGGATCGCGCAACCGATCGTCGGGTGATTGCGCTTGTCCTCGAGGATCTTCTGGTTCCCCTTCGCGAAGGCCTGGGCCAGATCGCGCGCGGTGGCGCCTTGCTGCGCCAGCGTCGCGAAGACGCCAGGGTAGCCCTCGCCGGCGGTGAAGAAGTTGTAGTTCGGGTAGCCGGTGGCGTACTCGGCGTACGGTGCCACCGTGTGCAGCACCTCGACCGACATGTTGAAGCAGTTGTCGAAGTGGATCACCGAGATGCGCGGCACGCCGGCATCCGCCGCCGCCCGCAGCGCCGCGCCCAGGCCCCAGGTGGACATCGGCATGTGGTTGGCGGGCAGCAGCGGCGAGCCGCCCGGCAGCAACGGCGAGCCTCCGGGCAGCAGCGGTGACCCGCCCGGCAGCAGCGGCGAGCCTCCTGGCAGCACGGGCGCGCCGCCGCTGGCGTCCAGTCGCCACTCGAAGTCCTTCGGATCGCCATCGGTCATGCTGGCCAGGGTCAGCTGGCGACGGTCGATCTCGGGCAGGTAGCCGGCGCCGTGGCCCTCCAGCGCGAGCACGATCGCCGAGGTCGGCCGCGTCCGGTGGGCATGGCGCAGAAAGCCCGCCGGGTTGGCCGGCGCGGCCATGTCCTGCTTCCATCGCGACGTGACCTGTGCCTCGGCCGGCTTGCCCGCCTCGATCTCGACCAGCCGGTGTCGTCGTCCACACGGTCGATCAGCGCGGCGACGTGGATGCCCTGCGCAGCCACCTTGAGAAGGCCCTGGTACAGCGGATGCTGCGCCAGCGTCTGCGAGCTGCCCTCGGGATAGGTCGACAGGGTCTCGTCGGTCCCGAAGGGCGCGTAGACCGCCAGCAGCACACTGTCGGTGGGCGTGGAATCGCCGGATTCCTCCGGCCAGAGTCGAGGCAGAGCCATGGTTGTTCCTCCTGGTCGTGACGGTGCGCCGCTCGGGTCGCCGCCGCGCGCACGGTAACTGGACGCTACCCCCGAGCCCATCCCATTCACAGGCATTCATCCTTCGGTGGGATGGCGCGGCGCGAGACGATCGTGAGACGATTCCAGCGGCCCATGGAAACAATCACTCACAACTCCGATCGCTGGCTGCGCCAGCCGTCCCAGCCGGTGGCCGAGACGGTAATTGAGGCCCTGCTGGCGGCGCACCGCGCCGGCACGCTGGACGAGTGGTTGCGCCGGCGCCGCCGGATTGCGCGCTGGCTCATGCGACATTGGCTGAGGCCACTGCTTGGCGCGGCTGGCGAGACCCTCGACGCTGCGCACCCTGCCGCGCCGGTCGTTCTGCTGCTGCGCTGGGCGGTGGGTGAGCAACGTCCCGACCGGGCGGATCTCGAAGCGCCGATCGGGCGCGACGCCTGGCTCGACCGCACCAGCTGGCGGCCGGCGCTGGCCATGGCCTGCCAGTACGGCTTCCTGCCGGTGCCGGTCTTCCGCGAACGCTACCGCGGCCATGCGGACGAGGCCGCCGCGAGCCAGTTGTGCGGGCTGTGGTCGGTCGGCGCGAGCACCTACTACCGCTACCTCGACAAGGCCAAGAGGGCCCTGGCCCTGAAGCTGCGCACGGTACCGGCCAGCGCCGAGCAGCGTCTCGCGCTGCGCCGCGCCGGCCGCCGCTGGGCCGAGCTGCAGGCCGGACTGCAGACGGCCGAAGCCCGCGCCAGCTGGCATGCGCGGCACGCCGCGGCTGCACAGCTGGCCGGCGACAGCCTGGCGGCGCTGTGGCACTGGCCGAGGCCGGCGACACGCCGGGCGTGACGCGCACGCTGCAGCGGCACAGCGTCGAGCTGGCCAACGAGGCCGAGACCGAGCCGATCGTCGATGCGGTCCAGGCCGCAGCATCCAGCGTGCGCGAGCGATTCGAGCTGCAGCTGGCCCGCGCCGCGCTGGCCCGCATGCGCGGCGACGAAGCGCTCGAGCAGGCCCACCACGAGCGGGCCCTGCGGCTCGCCGCGGAGGCCGACGATCCGCTGCTGCTGGGCATCGTCTACGGGGCGCTGGGCAAGTTCCACGAGCCGCGTGACCTGGACCGCGCCTTCGCGTGCTACCAGGACAGCGTCGACTGCCTGCGCCGCTCGGGGCTCGGCGACGCCGTCGGGGCCGCCGTCGAGGTGATCGAGGAGTACGTGGCCACGCTGGTGCTGGCCCAGGCTCTACGCGCTGCGCAACGACCCTCGCGCCATGGCGCTGCTCGAGCGCGCGCAGTCGCTGGCCGGACGCCATGCGCTGTCGGCCAGCACGATGGCGATGGTCGAGCAGACCTGGGGCGAGTGCCTGCGCCGCGCCGGCGACCTGCCGCGCGCGCTCGAGCACAAGCACCGCGCACTGCTGCTGTACGAGCGCATCGACGATCGCCGTGCCATCCTCAAGACCTACGGCAACCTGAGCCTGATCTACGGCGAGGCGAAGGATTTCCGCGCGCGCGCGACTATGCACAGCGCGTGCTCGCCCTGGCCGCGTCGATGACGGTGGAGCCGGAGATTCTCGCGAGCACGCACCTGAACCTCGGCGTCGCGCTGTTCTGGCAGTCCGACTTCGACCGGCTCGCGAGGAATACCGGCAGGCGCTGGACATCGCCATGCGGCACCGCCTGCACCGCGTCGCAGGCATCGCGCACCTCAACCTCGCCGAGGTCGACTACCTTCGCTTCAAGCGCAGCGGCGACCCGGCCGACGAGGCCCGTGGCGACGCCCATGCTGCCGCGGCAACGGCGATCTGGCCGCACGACACCGACCCCGCGCACACCGAGGCCGCGCGCAGGCTGAAGGCCGAGATCCTCGGGCCCAGCGCAGACCGTGCGCGCGACCGGCTGCTGCCGCGCGAGGCGGCATCGCACTATGCCGAGATCGCCGAGGTGGAACGCCAGCGCGAGCTGCTGGCACTGCCGGGCGCGCCAGGGCGACCACGTGCGGGCCCACCTCTCGATCGCCCGCGCCTACCTCGGCATCGCGATGAAGGAGCGCGAAGCCGCGCTCGCGCTGATCGATCGCCACGGCCTCGGCGATGCGTTCGCTGCCGAACTCGACGAACTGCGCAGCACCTTCAACCGCGAGCTCACGCGCGAGCAGAAGCTCGCCGCCGCGTGGCGCGAGGCCACCGCCGACCTCATCAATGCGCAGCGCTGCAAGGCAGTGCTGGCGCAACTGATGAAATCGGGCTCGCTCAGCAAGAGCGGCTACGCCGAGCTCTGCGCGCTGAGCCCGGCCACGGCGTCCAAGCACCTCGTGACGCTGGCCGAACGCGGCCTGCTGGTGCAGACCGGCAAGGGCCCGGCCACGCGCTACGTGCTGCCGGCCTGATCAGGCCGCGACGGTCTCGGCGCGGCGCACGCAGCCCTTGCCGCCCTGCTTGCCGGCATACATTGCCGCGTCGGCACGGCGCAGCAGGTTGACCGGATCGGTGCCATCCACCGGCACGAGCACGTAGCCGATGGTCAGGCCCACCTGGCACTGGCGCTGACCGGCCAGCACGAAGGGCTCGCGGAAGGCCTCCACCAGCTTGTGCCCGAGATCGCGCGCCTGCCGCTCGTCGGCCAGGCCAGCGGCGGTGACGACGAATTCATCGCCGCCGAGCCGCGCCACCACGTCGCTCGAACGCAGCTGCGAGCCAGCCGCTGGCCCACTGCGATCAGCAGCTCGTCGCCGAGCTCGTGGCCATGCCGGTCGTTGACCTGCTTGAAACCGTCGAGATCGATCATGTAGACCGCCAGCAGGCGCTCGGGCGAGCTGTTCGCCATCTCGACGGCGAGCCGAGCGTCCAGGCCGCGCCGGTTGGGCAGGCCGGTCAACGGATCGGTGTGGGCCATCGAGACGAAGGTGTCGCGCTCGCGCACCGCGCTGCGCGCCTCGTTGTGGATCGCCTTCATGCGCAGGCCGAGCACGCGCATGAACAGCACCATGTCCAGCGTGGCACCGGCCTGGAAGGCATGCAGCGTCCACAGCGTGGCGTCGATGTAGCCCCGGATCACGCCGACCATGATCGCGGTGGAGATGAAGTAGCCGAGCCAGGGCGACGAGAAAGTACCAGCCGATCGCATCGCCGCGGCGCGCGCGAGTGATCGCGCCCGGCAGGCCCATCAGCGCCGGCAGCAGGCCGAGCGTGCCGATCACGCGGCTGACGCTGTGCACGTGGATCACGTCGAGCGCATAGAGCAGCGCGGTCAGGAAGAGCGCCGCCGCGCCGGCGTACATGATGCGGGTGAAGTAGCGGCTGACGCCCGGGCCGCGCAGCACCTCCTCGACGAACAGGAAGGTCGAGCCGGCGGCGAGCAGCGCCATCAGCGGCGCGCCGTGCGATTCCAGGTAGAGGTTGTCGCGCCACAGGTACATGCCGGCGACGCCGAACTGCACCACCGAGAACATTAGGCTGCCGCTGGTCAGCATCGCGTACTTGACGAACATCGACTCGCGAGTGCTCCACCACTGCACCAGGCTGTAGAGCACGAGGCACAGGCCGAGGCCGGCGAGCAGCCCCTGCAGGATGTGCTCGTCCATCGCCTCGGTGTGGAAGACCTGCGGCCGCATCACGGTGATCGGCAGGATCATCGCGCCCTGCGTCTGCACCCGCAGGTAGAGCTCGTAGGCCACGTCGGGCTTGAGCTCCAGCGGCAGCGCGTGCGAGCGGCTCGGGATCGGGCGCTGGTCGAACGGCTGCATGTTGCCCAGCCGCGCCTGCTGCACGATGCGGCCCTCGCGCACCAGGAAGGCATCGACCCGGTTCAGCGGCGAGTAGTCGATGTCGAGCATCCAGGTCGGCCCGCCGCCGCCGGTCCAGCGGATCGGGATGCGCAGCCACACCGGCTCCTTGCGCAGGCCAAGCGTCGCATAGGCCGAGCGCGGCGGCTCGAAGCGATCGGCGGCAGCCATCGCGGCCGTGATGTCCGTCTCGCCCGACTCGTCGGGCAGGATGGTCACCGAGGGCCAGGCCTCGACGCGCTGCGAGCTGCCGTCGATCAGCAGCGCCGGCGCGGCCTGCGCCGCTGCCGAGAGCAGCAGGGCGGTCGACAGCGCGATCAGGCGCAGCAGGAACGCGCTCAACTGCGCGTTCATGAGCGTGCCGGCCCGGTCCAGGGGCCGGCCACCGTGAAGCGGTCTTCGATGGCATTGAGCCAGCCCGGCGCGCGGCGGTCGGAGCCCCACTCGCGCATCATGCCGTGGGCCTGGTCGAGCAGGCCCTGCGGCAGCTTCAGCGGCCGCGTCTGGTCCATCAGCAGCTGCGTGAGCAGGTGGTAGCCGAGCACGCGCGTCACCAGCCGTGCGAGGCTGAAGTCCTTCCAGAACAGCCGGCCGATGCCATCGATCGTGCGCACCAGCGCCAACAGCACGGCGAACAGGACACGCGAGGCCAGCGGCACCGGCCCGTCGATGGCCAGGTCGCGGGACGCCTCGCGGCCGATCAGGCGGCGCGACAGCAGCATCGGGAACGGTTTGGCCACCGCCGGCGGGATCACGCCAGCCAGGTTGCGGAACAGTGCATCGGCGAGGCCCGGCCGCGGATCGGGGGCCAGCATCTCGGCGCGCCCGCGCGCCTGCATGCGGGCGAACAGCGCCTCGGCCTCTTCCATCGTGAAGGCCATCAGCTCGCGGCGGATGCCCACCAGGTGACCGACGACGTTCCAGGCATGCAGCACGGCCAGTTCGTCGTCGCGATCCAGGCCCACGCCGAGCGTGCGCAGGCCGCGCAGGTAGACATAGCCGAAGGTCAGCAGCGTGTAGGCCTGCTCCTCCTGGTTGCAGGGCAGGCCGCGCGCCATGTCCCAGCCGTGCGCGAACAGCGCCTTGTGCATGGAATCGCCGCCGCGCGCCGCGGCCAGCGCCGGCACCACCGGCAAGGCCAGCCCGCGTTCGCGCAGCGCCACCGCCTCCTGCGGGCTGGCGCGCAGCACGAGGTTGCGCACCATCGCGTGGATCAGCCGCACCTTCAGTACCTGCGCGACGCCGCCGCCGTTCGGATCGGTGAGGCCGCCGCGCATCATCACCGGGAAGACCATCGCCGCGGTGCTGCGAATGCGGTAGTCGGTGCGCTTCTCCAGCTGCCCGGTGGTGTGCAGCACCTCGGCCAGATCGGGCACGACGTAGCACTCGGGCAGGCTGGCACAGAACAGCAGCGTGCACGACAGCACGCCCTGGTCGAAGAAGATCTCCTCGGCCCGCGCGATCTTGTCGCGTTCGGCCCCTCGGGCAGCGCGCGCGCGGCGATCACGTAGTCACGCAGGGCGTCGGCGATCTCGCGCTGGTCCTCGGGCACCTCGGCGTGCCAGCGTTCGAGGCTGGCGTTGTCGACCCACTGTGCAATCAGCCCATTGACGATGTCGATGCGCTCCCAGTGCGTCTCGAACAATTCAGCGATGTCTGCCGCCGTCGCCTGCAGCGCGGGCGGCTGCCATTCGCCAAGGATGTCGAGGATGGTCTGGTCGGCCACGGGATCGGCCTCGAACTGGGCCTGCTCCAGGAGCTCGTCGGGCACGGTGCGCGTCATCGGCATCACTTCTTTGTTCTCGTCGGCCCCGCGTCGGCGAAGCGAGGGCGAACGGTAACGGAATGCTGCCTCGCCGCGCAAGCGCATTCGCCCCGCGTGGGGTGATGGTCTTCACGCGCGGATCGGGATGCGTCGGCGACCCGGTGCGAGTTCGCGCGCGCGGAGCTGGCCGCAACCCGCGTCGACGTCCTGTCCCGCCGATTGACGCAGTCGGGCCAGCACGCCGCGATGATTCAGCGTCCTCATGATCTGTGCGGCACGATCATCCGTGGGCCGCCTGAACGAGAGGCCGTCGACCGCGTTGAACGGGATCATGTTCATGATCGCGTAGCGGCCCTTGAGCAAGGCGACGATGCCCTCGATCTCGTCGTCGCCATCGTTGACGCCTTCGATCAGCGTCCACTGGTACTGGATCGGGTAGCCGGTGCTGCGCGCATAGCGTTCACCGGCCTCGACCAGATCGGCCGGCTCGAAGCGCGGCGCACGCGGCAGCAGCTGCGCACGCAGCGCCGCCTTCGTGGTGTGCAGCGACAGCGCCAGCGCCGGCTTCACCCGGCCCTGCGGCAATCGCTCGAACACGCGCTCGTCGCCGACGGTCGAGAACACCAGCTGCTTGTGGCCGACGCCGCCGGCAGTGCCGAGCAGGTCAATGGCCTCGAGCACTTCGTCGAGGTTGTGGGCCGGCTCGCCCATGCCCATGAACACCACCTTGCGCACCGCACGGCGCTGCCGCGCCAGCGCCACCTGCGCGACGATCTCGGCGCTCGTCAACTGGCGGATCAGCCCGTCGCGGCCGGTCATGCAGAACACGCAGCCCACCGCGCAGCCGGCCTGTGTGGACACGCACAGGCCGTCGCGCGGCAGCAGCACGCTTTCGACCGTCTGGCCATCGGCGAGCGTGACGAGCAGGCGCTGCGAGCCGTCTTCGCCGTCGTGCGCCGAGCGCAGTTGTGCGAGTGCAGCCAATTCGGCCTCGAGCGCCGGCAGCGCCTCGCGCAACTCCAGCGGCAGCCAATCCTCGATGCGGCGCCGGCCATGCGTCTGCGGCAGCGCATTCACCCACAGGCGCAGCACACGTTCCTCGTGCTTGGGCTTGGCACCGAGCGAACGCAGGCGGTGGCGGAGGTCGGCGATGCGCATGGCGCGCGATGCTAGCGCCTGCGCACCGCCCTCACGACGGGCTCACTTCACGTAGAGCACCCGCATGCCGAGCTGGCGGCCATCCGGCCGGTCGAGCACGGTGATCGTCGCCTGGCTGGCGCGGAAGCCCTCGGGCAGCGGCAGGGTGCCGCGCGCGATCTCGTAGGCGCCGATGCTCAGGCTCGCCGGCTTGCCGACGACACGCGTCTCCGCGCCACTGCTGCCCGCGCCGGTGACGGCGATCTGCAGCACCGCAGTCATCGGCTTCGCACCGGCACCGCGCGTCAGCGCCACCTCGTAGGCCGGCCCGCGCCCTTGCGCTGCAGACGGCCGGCGCGCACCTCCACCGAGCCGCCGCGCGGATCGGGCGGCAGGGCATCGACGGCGAAGTCGAGATCCTGGCGCAGCTTCTCGGTGCCGCTGCGGCCGGCGGCGAGATCGTCGCCGAGCTTCTTGCCTTCGGCCTGCGCGGCCTGCAGCTTCTGCGTGGTGGCTTCGAGATCGGCCTTGAGCTGCCGCCGCTCGGCATCGGCCTGGTCGTAGGCATTGCGGAGTTCGGTGGAGGCAGCGGCCGACAGGCGCGGCGGCAGGTGCTTCTCCTGCACGTAGATCACGCCGGCCGCGCCGGCGGCAGCGCCGAGGATCAGCAGCACCAGCCAGGGTGGCAGCGACCAGCGCGAGCGCTGCCGGCCGTAGGAGAGCACGACGGGTTTGTTCTGTCCCCACATGGGAATCTTCTCGACGACGGTTTCGTGACAGCCGCGCAGACTAGCGCGCTTCCGCGCAAGCCATGAAACACGATGTGGCGCCGTCGGATACCCTCGCCCGATGCCCGAGACCACCGCACCGAATGCGCAGCCATCGCCGCCTGCCGCCGTGAGCTTCGCCGAGGCACTGCGCTTCTGGCTCAAGCTCGGCTTCATCAGCTTCGGCGGCCCGGCCGGGCAGATCGCGATCATGCACGCCGAGCTGGTCGAGCGGCGGCGCTGGATCAGCGAGCGCCGCTTCCTGCACGCGCTGAACTACTGCATGCTGCTGCCCGGCCCCGAGGCGCAGCAGCTCGCCACCTACCTCGGCTGGCTGATGCACCGAAGCTGGGGCGGCATCGTCGCCGGCGCGCTGTTCGTGCTGCCCTCGCTGTTCATCCTGATCGCGCTGAGCTGGATCTACCTGCGCTTCGGCCACGTGCCGCTGGTGGCCGGGGTGTTCGCCGGGCTCAAGCCGGCGGTGACGGCGCTGGTGCTGCATGCGGCCTGGCGCATCGGCACGCGCGCGCTGCGCAACCGCTGGATGTGGGCGCTGGCGGCGCTCGCCTTCGTCGCGATCTTCGCCTTCGACGTGCCCTTCCCCGCGATCGTTGCCGCTGCGGCGCTGATCGGCTGGTGGGGCTCGCGCCACGCGCCCCAGGTGTTCGCGATCGGCGGCGGGCACGCCGACGCGAAGGCGAGCGACGGCCCTGCGCTGATCGACGACCACACGCCCACGCCGGAGCACGCCCGCTACGCGCACCGGAGCCTCGTGCGCGTGCTCGCCATCGGCCTCGCGCTGTGGGCCCTGGCGATGGGCGTCCTCGTCGCGACGCAGGGCTGGCAGGGCACGCTGGCGCAGATGGGCTGGTTCTTCACCAAGGCCGCGCTGCTCACCTTCGGCGGTGCCTATGCGGTGCTGCCCTACGTCTACCAGGGCGCCGTCGAGACGCAGCAGTGGCTCACCGCCGCACAGATGATCGACGGTCTCGCGCTCGGCGAGACCACGCCCGGGCCGCTGATCATGGTGGTGGCCTTCGTCGGCTTCGTCGGCGGCTGGGGCCGCGAGGTGCTGGGCCCCGACGCGCTCTTCCTCGGCGGCGCACTGGCCGCCACGGTGGTGACCTTCTTCACCTTCCTGCCGTCGTTCGTGTTCATCCTCGCCGGCGGGCCGCTGGTCGAGGCCACGCACGGCAAGCTGGGCTTCACCGCGCCGCTGTCGGCGATCACCGCCGCGGTGGTCGGCGTGATCCTCAACCTCGCGCTCTTCTTCGCGTACCACGTGCTGTGGCCGCAGGGCTTCGCTGGGCGCTTCGACGTGTTCTCCGCGTTGCTGATGGCCGCGGCCGCGATCGCGCTGTTCCGCTACAAGCTCGGCGTGGTGCCGCTGCTCGCCGGTTGCGCCGCCGTGGGCTGGCGGCCACGCTGGCCGGCTGGCGCTGACAGCGCCGATCAGTCGCGCGGGCCGGCCCCCGACGACCACTCGGGCAGGCGGAAATCGGTGAACAGCGCCAGCGCCCGCAGCCCGCTGGCCGCACCCGCTGCGAGCAGCAGCGCCGCACCCTGCGAGGCACCGAGCGCCACCGCGCCGACCAGCACCCAGCCGCCGGCAAACGCGCACACCGCATACGGGCGGTGATCGCTGAAGGCGCGCGGGATCTCGTTGCAGACGATGTCGCGCAGCACGCCGCCGAAGGTGGCGGTGACCACACCCATCAGCACCGCGACGATCGCCGGCATGCCCTGCGCCAGCGCGATCTGCGTGCCGCCGGCACTGAAGAGGCCGAGGCCCAGCGCATCGGGCCACTGCATCGCGCGCTCGGTGGGCGCGAAGTGGCGCGCCCGCAGCACCGCCATCGCGAGCACGCAGAGCGCCAGCAGCGCCCACAGCCAGGCCGCGTGCTCGACCCAGAAGAACGGCCGGCGGTCGAGCAGCACATCGCGCAGCGTGCCGCCGCCGAATGCGGCGGGCCGGCCACCACGCAGACGCCGACGGCATCGGGCTGCTTGCGCGCCGCTTCGAGCAGGCCGGACAGCGCGAAGGCGAGCGTCGCCACCGCCTCCACCGCGATCAGCAGCGCCGGCAGCAGGTGGGCTTCGCTCAGAGGTTCAGCCATGCAGCCGCTCGGCCACCCGCTCGCGCGCCGCGCGCGGCAGCCGCCCGGTGACGGCGGCGGCCACCGGCACCGCGAGCATCGCCGCGAAGCTCTCCGCCACACGCGCACCCGACACCCGCCGCAGCCGCGCCAGGGATTGCGCCCGCGCTCGCACGCGGCCGAGGAAGAGCAGGTCGAGGCAGGCCTCCTCGACGCGGCGGAACGGCTGCTCGGTGGAGCGCAGCGCGCGCACCGTGAGCTGGTTGCGCGCGCGCTCGAGATGGATCGGCTCGACGCCACGCGAGAGCTCGAGCATCAGCGCACGTACTTCGGCACAGAACTCGTCGAGGTGTTCCGGCGCCACCGAGGCCTCGATGACGAACTGGCCCCACCGGCCGAGCACGTCGGCCGAAGCGTGCGTGTAGTAGGCCAGTCCCTTGCGCTCGCGGATGCGGTCGAGCAGCGGCGAGCTCATGCCTTCGCCGAGCACCGCCGCCGCCACCACGCCGGCCGGATCGTCGTCGACCAGCGAGGCGATCGGCCAGCCGACCACCACGTGCGTTTGGCTGACGCCGGGCAGCCGCTTCGTCGCGACGCCGCCGATCCATCGCGGCGTCGTGAGTGCGTTCTCGCTGCCTTGCGGCAGGCCGCCGAAGGCCGCCTGCGCGGCGTCGACCACCGCATCGATGTCGACATCGCCGGCCACGCCGATCACCACGTTCTTGCCGCTGTACTGGCGCTGCACGTAGCCGAGCAGGTCGTCTCGCGTGAAGCGTTCGATGTTGGCGCGCCGGCCGATCACCGGCAGCGCGGCCGGGTGCGCGCCGAAGCATTCGCGGTCGAAGGCCTGGAAGGCGATGGTCAGCGGATCGTCCTCGTCGTCGGCGATCTCGTGCAGGATCACGCGGCGCTCGCGCTCCAGTTCCTCTTCCGGGAAGGTGCTCTCGCGCACGATGTCGCCGAGCAGGCGCACGAAGCGCGGCGCATCGCCGGCCAGCCCGCGCATGTGGAAGGCGGTGTGGTCCTTGTCGGTGTGCGCATTGACCTCGGCGCCGAGCCGCTCGGCATCGAGGTTGATGCGCTGGCAGTCGCGCGTGCGCGTGCCCTTGAAGGCCATGTGCTCGACGACGTGGCTGATGCCGTTGAGTTTCGCGCCCTCGTGCGCGCTGCCGGTGCGCACGAACACGCTCACACTCGCACTGCCTACGCCGGGCAGGCCGATCAGCACCACGCGCACGCCGTTGGCCAGCGTGGCGATCGTGGTGCCGGGCTCGTCGGTGGCTTTCCGCATCAGAAGGCCGCCACCGCGCCGTTGCTGCGCGGATCGAAGCCGCCCATCAGCAGGCCATCCGGGTGCCGGATCAGCGCGCCGGCATGGCCCACCGATTCATCCCAGTCGGCCAGCAGTTCGACCTCGTGGCCCATCGCGCGCAGCGCATCGATCGTCGCCGCGGGGAAGCGCGCTTCGAGCTTGAGGCTGTCGCTGACCATGCCCCAGGTGCGGCCGAGCAGCCAGCGCGGCATCTCGATCGCCGCCTGCGGCTCCAGGCCGAAGCGCTGGATGCGGTTGAACACCGTGGCCTGCGTCTGCGGCTGGCCGTCGCCGCCCATGGTGCCGTAGGCGATGAGGCGCCCGTCGGCCAGGCGCGCGAGCGCCGGGTTCAGCGTGTGAAAGGGCCGCTTGCGCGGCGCCAGCGCATTGATGTGCGACGGGTCGAGGCTGAAGCTGCAGCCGCGGTTCTGCCAGTTGACGCCCGACTCGGGCAGCACCACGCCGGAGCCGAACTCGTGATAGATGCTCTGGATGAACGACACCGCGCGGCCTTCGCCGTCGATCACGCCCATCCAGATGGTGTCGCCGGGGTCGGTGCGCTTTCCCCACGGCGCGGCGCGCTTCGCGTCGATGTTCGCCGCCAGTTCGTCGAGCAGCGATTCGCGCAGCAACTCGGCCGGCGCGATGCGCATGAAGGCGGGGTCGGTGACGTGCTGGTCGCGCAGCCTGAAGGCCTGCTTGGTCGCCTCGACCTGCGCATGCACAAAGGCCGGGCCGAGCGGGTCGGCATCCCAGCCCGAGAGCCGCTGCATGATGCCCAGGATCATCAGCGAGACCACGCCCTGCGACGGCGGCGTCATGTTGGCCAGCGTCGCGCCGGGGATGGCCAGCGTCAGCGGGTCGACGCGCTGGCACGGTGAGCCGCGAGATCGTCGGCCGTCAGTGGGCTGCCGACGGCGGCCAGCTCGGCGGCCAGTTGCTGGCCAGCGCGCCGCGGTAGAAGTCGTCGGTGCCATGCTCGGCGATGCGGGTCAGCGTGGCCGCCAGGGCGTGGCTGGCGGAAGCGGCTGAACGCGGCCGGCGCTTCGCCCTCGACGAGAAAGGTCTCGGCAAAGCCGGGAATCGCGCGGATCTCGTCGCGCTTGGCCGCCGTCGCCGCGCGCTGGCTGTGCGTGACCGGAATCCCTTCGCGGGCGTACCAGATTGCGTCTTCGAGCAGCCGCGCGAGCGGCAGCTTGCCGCCCCATTCCTTGGCCAGCGCATGCGCCGCGCCCCAGCCGGAGATGGTGCCCGCCACGGTCAACGCCGCCACGCCACCCCGGAATGGGATGCTGCCGGTCACCCCGCGCTGCGCGTAGCTCTCCAGCGAGGCGGCCGCCGCGCTCGCGCCGCTGGCATCGATGCCGGCCAGCGGGCCGCTCGGGCCGCCGATGACCCAGAAGCCGTCGCCGCCGATGGAGTTCATGTGCGGGTAGACGACCGCGATGGTGGCGGCGGCGGCGATCATCGCCTCCAGCGAATTGCCGCCCTCGCGCAGCACGCGGAGGGCGGCCTCGGAGGCCAGCTGTGGGGGCGACGGCGATGCCACGCCGGCCGAGGAAGGACTGCGTCATGGGGGTGCGAGCGGAGGCGGGTCAGGGCGAGGCCGCCGGGTGGCGGCACGCTATCTTGCCAGCCTCGGTCTGCCGGTGCGCCGCCGAGGGCTTCGAGGCCCACAGCGCCGCCGCCATCACGGCCATGCCGAGACCTTGCCAAGGTGTCAGCGCGCGGCCATAGACCAGCCAGTCGACCAGCACCGCCGCCCCGGGGTAGACGAACTGCAGCGCGGCGATGCGCACCGTCGGCAATCGCGCCATCCCGGCGTACATCAGCACGTAGGCCAGCCCGGTGTGCAGCACGGCCAGCCCGACGAGCCAGCCCCAGGCCGCCCCCCAGGCCGGCCAGCCCTGCAGCCAGGGCCAGGGGGCCAGCAGCAGCGCGCCCACGCCGCACTGCCACGCCGCGAAGGCATAGGAGCCGACGCCCTGGGCCGCCTTGGCCAGCAGCGTGACGATCGCGTAGCTGAACGAGCCGACCAGGCACAGCGCGATGCCCACGGCGTAGTCGCGCCCCATGTCCCGGAACCCGGCATCGGCCGCGCCGCTGGCCAGTGCCAGCCCGACCAGCGCCGCCGGCACCGCCAGCGCCGGCGCGGCGCCAGCCGCTCACGCCACCACCACGCCCCGAGCAGCATCACCCAGATCGGCTGCACGTGCACCACCACGGTGGCCACGCCGATCGAGGTGCGTTCGATGGCCGCGAAGAAGCTCGCCCAGTTGAAGACCACCAGCACGCCGGCAGTCGCAGCCGCAGCCAGCCAGCGGCCGCGCAGGCGCAGCTCGCCGAGCCGGCGAGCCGCCGCACCCCAGGCCAGCAGCGCGATCAGCCCGAAGGCGCAGCGGAACCACACGGCCGTCAGCGGCGCCGCGCCGGCCTCCTCGACGAAGACACCGAGCGTGCCGAGAGGAGGCCGCCGGCGGTCATCAGCCACACGCCCTCGCGCTCGCGGCGCGCGCCGTCCTCGTCGTGCCGGGCTGAACAAGTCGTCATGGCGCCATGCTCTCTGGCGGCGATCGATCCGTGAAGCGGATTCTTCGGTCCACTACCATTCGCTTCTCGAATGATTCAGCAGGAGAGTCGCCGTGCGTGACCTGCAACTCGACTGGCTGCGCGCCTTCGTGACGGTGGTCGACGCCGGCACGCTTTCGGCCGCCGCGCCGCAGCTGCACCGCTCGCAGTCGGCGGTGAGCATGCAGTTGCTCAAGCTGGAAGACGCGGTCGGCCGGCCGGTGCTGTCGCGCGGGCCGCGCCA
The DNA here is from genome assembly GCA_007994965.1 of Piscinibacter aquaticus. Taxonomy (GTDB): domain Bacteria; phylum Pseudomonadota; class Gammaproteobacteria; order Burkholderiales; family Burkholderiaceae_C; genus Piscinibacter; species Piscinibacter aquaticus. Next base: position 2,986,550 of record VOPW01000001.1, read on the forward strand.
CCTCGAGCTCACCGCCACCGGCGCGGAGCTGCTGGTGCACGCGCGCCGCCTGCTCGCAGTGCACGGCGAGGCGTTGGCAGCGCTGCATGGGCCGCAGCTCAGCGGCCGGGTTCACCTCGGCGTGCCGGACGACTATGCGGACGCCTACCTGACGCCGCTGCTGCGCCGCTTCGCGGCGCGCCACGCCCACGTCGAGATCGTGCTCGACTGCGAGCAGTCGACCTCGCTGATCCCGCGCGTGCAGCGCGGCGAGCTCGACACGGGCGCTGGTCTCGCGCGACCGGCCCTCGCGCGGCACGCTGCTCTTCCACGAGCCGCTGGTGTGGGTGGCGGCGGCCCGGCACGAGGCGGCGGCGCGACCCGCTGCCCATCGCGGTCTACGAGGCCGGCAGCCTCGCGCGGCGCGACGCGCTGGCCGCGCTGGCGGCGCATCGGCGCGCTCATCGCATCGCCTACAACAGCTCGAGCTGGCCGGGCAGCTGGCGGCGGTGCGCAGCGGGCTGGCCGTTGCCGTGCTCACGCGCTGCAGCGTGCCCGACGATCTGCTGGTGCTCGACGAACGCCACGGCCTGCCGCCGTTGTCGACGATGGAGGTGGCGGTGCTGCGCAGCAAGGCCTCGGCCCGCTCGGCCGCCGCCGACGCGCTGCAGCAGGAGGCGCTGACGGTGCTGCGACGTCCGCCGGGCACGGCCGCCGAGCCGGCCTCGCGAGGGCTGCGGCGCCGCCTATGATGGCCGCATGCCGCCGATGACCTCCCCGCAGGGCAGCGTGGCCGCGCTGGTGCGCGGCGCCGGCCAGTGGCTGCTGGGCTGGTGGCGCACGGTGCACCTGGCCGCACTGCTGAGCGTGCTGGCGCTGTCGCCGGCCAGCTACCGGGCGGCCCGCCGCGAAGCGATGGCCCGGCATCTGTGGCTCGGCGTCGCGCGCGCTGCCGGGCTTCACGCTGCTCAGCCTCCTGATCAGCATCGTGGTGATCCGCATCGTGCTCGTCACCTCGCAGAGCTACGGCCTGACACAGTACGCACTCGAGATGGTGGTGCGCGTGCTGGTGCTGGAGCTGATCCCGCTGGCTGCGGCGATGTATGCGGCGCTGCGCTGCACGATCCCGCTGTCGGCCGAGGTCGCCGTGCTGCGCAGCGGCGGCGGGTGGGATGCCCTGGCCGCCCAGGGCAGCGACCCGCTGCGCGCCGAGGTGCTGCCGCGCACGGTGGCCGGCGTCTTCTGCGCGCTGATGCTGGCCGCGGTGAGCTGCGTGATCACGCTGGTGGTGGCCTACCTCTCGGTCTACGGCTTCACCGGCGCCGGCTTCGCCGCCTACACGCACACCGTGGGGCGCATCTTCACGCCAGCGCTGTCGCTGATCTTCGCGCTGAAGATCCTCTTCCTCGCGCTGACGGTCGCCCTGATGCCGATCGCCTCGGTGCTCGATGCGGTGCCACGCCGCCGGCCCAACACCAGCGCCGAGCTGCAGGGCTGGTGCGCATGCTGCTGCTGATGGTGATGATCGAGACCGCCTCGCTGGTGGGCAACTACGCCTGAGATGAACGAGAACGTACCGAACAACCTGGAGGCGAAGGCCGCGCTGCTGCTGGGCCTGTTTGCCGCGCTGGTGGCGGCCACGGTGCTGTACGTGCTGTACGCGCGCGGCAGCTTCGAGGCCACGCAGCGCGTCGTGCTGGTGGCCGACGATTCCGAAGGCGTGCGCGTCGGCATGGACATGACCTTCTCCGGCTTCCCCATCGGCCGCGTGCGCCGCATCGAGCTGGCGCCCGATGGCAGCGCGCGCATCCTGATCGACGTGCCGGTGAAGGATGCGAAGTGGCTGCGCGAATCGAGCGTCTTCACGCTGTCGCGCAGCCTGGTCGGCGGCGCCGCGCTGAAGGCCTACAGCGGCGTGCTGAGCGATCCGCCGCTGGCCGATGGCGCCGAACGCCGCGTGCTTGTGGGCGATGCCACCGCCGAGCTGCCGCGGCTGGTGTCCGACGTGCGCGATCTGGTCGCCAACCTGACGCGGCTGACCTCGTCCGACTCCGCGCTGGCACTGAGCCGGCGAACGTGCAGACCGTCACCGAACGCGCCGCCGCCCGCGCGGTGCGGCCGGTGCGCTGATGAGCGAGGCCGATGCGAAGCAGATCAGCACCGCGCTGCAGCGCGTGAACGCACTGCTCGCGCGCATCGACGGCATGGCGGCCAAGGCCGATGTGCAGGTGCTCGGGCCGCAAGGCACGGTGAGCGAAGGCCGCGCCGGCGCGGCTCAGCTCAACGCGCTGCTCGGCGATGCCCGGCAGACGCTGAAGAAGGTCGATGCGCTGCTCGTCGAGGCGCAGGGCGCGGCGAGCAACGTGCGTGGCGCGACCCACGATCTCGATGCACTGCGCGGCGAGGTGGATGCGACGGTACGCAAGGTCGAGCTGCTGGTCGACGAGGTCAACCGCAAGTGGCCGTTCAAGCGCGAGACGGAGTTGCAGCTCAAATGAAGACCGGGCTTGCCCTGATCACGGCCGTGGCGCTGGCGGCCTGCAGCAGCGGCCCGACGCCGCCCGACTGGCAGTTGCAGGCGAAGCCGGCGATCGAAGGCTCGATCGCGATGGACCTGAACGGCGACACCGCTGCGGCCAGGCGCGAGTTCGAGCGCGGCCAGGCCCTGCTGGCCCGCACCGGGCAGCCGGCACTGCTGGCGCGCGCCGAGCTGATGCGTTGCGCGGCGCGCGTGGCCAGCCTCGACTTCACCGCGTGCGACGGCTTCGAGCGCTGGGCCGCCGAGGCACCGGCGGCCGAGCAGGCCTATGCCGATCACCTCGCCGGCCGGGCGCTGGAGCCGGCACGCATCGCTCAACTGCCGGCCGCGCAGCGCAGGGTGGCCAGCGCGATCGCCGCGAGGAAACCGTTCTCGGTGCAGACGATCGAGGATCCGCAGTCGCGACTGGTCGCCGCCGCGCTGCTGCTGCGCGCGCAGCTGGCCGATCCGGCCACGCTCACGGCGGCCGCCGAGACAGCCTCGGCACGAGGCTGGCGTCGCCCGCTGCTGGCGGCTGGAGGTGCTCGCCTACCGCGCCGAGCAGGCCGGCGCGGCCGACGAGGCGCAGCGGCTGCGCCGCCGCATCGAGCTGGTGTTGAGCTCGCGCTGAATCAGAGCGCGGCGAAGTGCCGCCGGTAACGCAGTGGCAGGTCGGCGATGCGCAGCATCATCGGAAGGTCGGCGGTGCCGAAGTCCGGATCCCAGGCCGGGGCGCCGAGCAGCTTCGCGCCGCAGCGCAGGTAGCCCTTGATCAGCGGCGGCGGCTCCACGACGAGATCGCTGCGCAGTTCGTCGACCGGCAGCGGCAGCCGCGCATGCACGGCATTCGATCGGTGCGAGGTGGGTGTGACGCAACTGCTCCCACAGGCTCGCCGCCACATGGCCGCCATCGCGCATGCCCACGCTGGCGCAGCCGATCATCGTCTCCAGCCCGTTGCGGGCCATGAACTCCGCCAGGGCACCCCACAGCGCGAGGATCACGCCGCCCGAGCGCCACTCGGCATGGACGCAGGATCGGCCGAGCTCGACCATGCGCGAGCGCCACGGCCGCAGCCGGGTGAGGTCGAACTCCGTCTCGCTGTACAGGCCGCCGACACGCCGCGCGGCGGCGGGCGTCAGCACGCGGTAGGTGCCGATCACCGCGCCCGGCTCGCCGTCGGCGCCGGCCGTTGCACGCACGAGCAGGTGCTCGCAGAAATCGTCGAAGACGTCGATGTCGTGGCCGGCCGGCACGCCCGGCGGCACGCTCAGCCGCGCGCCGAGTTCCTCGACGAAGACTGCGTGCCTCAGGCGCTGCGCCGCGCGGACATCCGCTTCATCACGCGCCCAAGCCACCGTGAAGCGGGCATCTTCGGCGCGCTCAGGTGCCGGATGAAGCGACCTCCGTGTCGCCGCTGCGGGCGCGATGAGGTCGGAAAGTGGCAGCGTGGGCAGGGGCAGTTCCCGCATCGGTCGGTTCTCCATCGTTGCCCGTGATGCTGGGCCGATGGCGTGACGCGGGCGTGACCCCTCAGTGAACGATCGATGACGCGGCGCGCTGCGAGACCGTCTTGTCGGCCTCGACCGGGAAGCGGTAGATGCGGTCGTTGAGGTGGCGCGTCACCTCGCGGATGTCGTCGTCGCTCCAGCCGAGCACGGCCACGTCCTGCCAGCGGCGCACCTGCGCGCGCAGGCTGGCCCAGTCGGTGGCCAGGCGCTGGTCGCGCCAGTGCATCTGCGAGTTGTGGCAGGCGATGCAGTGCGTCGAGTAGAGCAGCTCACCGCGCGACGGCGATGCGGGCTCGGCCGGTGCGGCCGATGCAGCGACGGACGCGGCGGCCAGTGCCGCGAGCAGCGCGCGCCGCAGCGCCGGTCTCAGCCCGGGTGCGTGGGGTCGATCCATGGCACGTTCTCCGGCGGTTCGGCGGGTTCGATGTCGAGGTTGATCGCCACGGCTTCGCCGTCGCTGCGCACCAGCACGCACTCGAGCACCTCGGTCGGGCTGGCGTTGATCTCCTGGTGCGGCACGAAGGGCGGCACGTAGATGAAGTCGCCCGGGCCGGCCTCGGCAGTGAATTCCAGGTGCTCGCCCCAGCGCATGCGCGCGCGGCCCTTGACGATGTAGATCACGCTCTCCAGCGGCCCGTGGTGGTGGGCGCCGGTCTTCGCGTTGGGGTGGATGTGCACGGTGCCGGCCCACAGCTTCTGCGCGCCGACGCGGGCGAAGTTGATCGCCGCCTTGCGGTCCATGCCCGGCGTCTGGGCGGTGTTGGCGTCGAGGCGGTCGCCGGGGACGACGCGCACGCCGTCGTGTTTCCAGGCAGGGCGGGTGGGAGAAGTGCTCACGGTCGGGGCTCTCGGGGCGTGGTGACCGCCCCATTCTGCGCCCGCCGGAGCGACTTCAGCGGCTGCCGAGCCAGCCGAACAGGCTGCGTCGAGAGTCGCTTCGTGCGCTGGTCGTGCTGCGCGAGACGAGCAGGTTCGAGCCGAGGTACAGCGCGTTGAGCAGGCGCGAGGCGCGCTCGACGCTCATGCCGGGCCAGCCGGCGATCTGCTTCAGCGTCGCCGGCTCGCGGCGCAGCCGCTCGGCCGCCGGGCCCAGCGCGCCGGGCAGCGGCAGGTCGTCGACCTTCGGATTGCGCAGCACGCGGTACGAGGCCGTGCCGCCGATCTCGTTGAGGATGCGGCCGCGCGGGCCGTGCAGCGCAAGGCGCCACAGCGCCGGGGCCAGCGAGTAGTAGCTGTCGTCGGCGGCCACGCGGTTGCTCATCGCATGGCCCGGAGGGCGCACCACCGGCGGCTCGATCGCCATCGAAGTCACGCGGGTCAGCGACTGCTCGGGCGCCTCGGTCAGCGGGCGCGGAGCGTGGTAGATCATCTGTGCCGGGAAGACCGTCACCGGCCACACCAGCTCGGCGAAGCGCAGATAGACCAGCGCCGGCTCCTGCAGGCGGACGCAGGCGGCGAGCACTTCCAGCGCGTCCGAGGCCTCCTGGCGGCGCTCCAGCGCGTCGATCTCGGCCATCAGCGTGCTCGACACCACCGTCGGACGGTCATGACCGCGCATGGCCGCCTCGTGCAGGCGGTCGAAGCTGCTGACCTGCCAGATCGTGGATGCGTGTTCGTCGGTGGACATGTCGGACTCGTCGGAGATCTCTATATGTTCAGTGTGCACATTTCAGACGAAGCTGCCAATCCGAACAACCACCGGAATGCATGCCGCTCGTAACAGAGCCCGGGCGCGGCGCCGGAACGGCGTTCGTGGCGATCTCCGGCTGCGGGAGGCCGAGCTTAGGCCGCCGTCTGCCAAGTGCGACACGCTCAGCCGTAAGCGGGTACGAACATCGGTAACACGAAGGCTCGCTCGAAGCGGCTCGCGGCCGCGGCGACCGCGAAACCCGCGGTTGCAGATGAGTGCGGCTCAGCCGCCGGCGCGCTTGGCGGCGTGGCCTTCGGCGATGAGCAGCGCCAGCACCCGCTCGACGTGATCGCCCTGGATCTCCAGCACGCCGTCCTTTGCCGCACCGCCCGCGCCGCAGGCGCTGCGCAGGCGCTTGCCCAAGGCTTCGAGTGCGACGGCATCGAGCGCCAGGCCGCGTACCAGCGTCACCGTCTTGCCGCCACGGCCGCCCCGCTCGCGGCTGACACGCACCCGGCCGTCGCCGTGCACCGCCTGCTTCGCCTGCTGCGCACAGCGGCAACTGGCCTGCGGCTGCCGGCATCGCGGGCACATGCGCCCGCCATCGGTGGAATACACGAGGGCCATGGCGGCGGATTCTTCCACGTCCCGCGCGGAACTGGATGCGTATACAGTTCCACCGCAGCATGCTCTCCGCCACCTCCGACCCCTTCGCCACGCTCAACGACGAGCAGCGCGCCGCCGTGGCGCACCGCGGCGCGCCGCTGCTGGTGATCGCCGGCGCCGGCACCGGCAAGACGATGACGCTGGCCGCGCGGGTGGCGACGCTGGTGCTCGACGGTGCCGACCCGAACCGCATCCTGCTGCTGACCTTCTCGCGCCGCGCCGCACAGGAGATGGCGCACCGGGCCGGCCGCCTGCTGCACGGCGCGCTCGGCCTGCGTGCCACGCAGGGCACGCCTGCCCTGCCCTGGTCGGGCACCTTCCACGCCGTGGGTGCGCGGCTGCTGCGCGAGTACGCCGGCGCCATCGGCCTGTCGCCGCAGTTCACGATCCTCGATCGCAGCGATGCCGAAGACCTGATGGGCTGGGTGCGCCAGGAGCAGGGCGGCCGCGAGCGCGCAGCGCGCCCCGCTCAAAGGCACCTGCACGGCGATCTATTCGCGCGTGGTCAATGCCTGCTGCAGCGTCGACGAAGCCTTGCAGACCACCTTCCCCTGGGTGCTGGGCTGGGAGGCCGAGCTGAAGCAGCTGTTCCGCACCTACGTCGACGCCAAGCAGCAGCAACAGGTGCTCGACTACGACGACCTGCTGCTGTACTGGCAGCAGATGATGCTGGAGCCGGCACTGGCGACGGCCATCTCCGGCCGCTTCGACCATGTGCTGGTCGACGAATACCAGGACACCAACCGGCTGCAGGCAGCGATCCTGCGCGCGCTGCGGCCGATGGCCACGGCCTCACGGTGGTCGGCGACGACGCGCAGTCCATCTATTCGTTCCGGGCCGCCGAGGTGCGCAACATCCTCGACTTCCCCGCGCAGTTCGAGCCGCCGGCGCGCACCGTCACGCTGACGCACAACTACCGCTCGACGCAGCCGATCCTCGACGCCTCCAACGCGGTGATCGCGCTGGCCGCCAAGCGCCATGCCAAGGATCTGCACAGCGATCGCACCGGCGCGAAGCCACGGCTGGTCACCGTGGCCGACGAGAGGGCGCAGGCCCGCTGGGTCGCCGACGAAGTGCTGCGCCTGCGCGAAGGTGGCCTGAAGCTGAAGCAGCAGGCGGTGCTGTTCCGCACCGGCCACCACAGCGCCGCACTGGAACTCGAGCTCACGCGCCGCGGCATTCCGTTCGTCAAGTTCGGCGGGCTAAAGTTTCTCGAGGCCGCGCACGTGAAGGACCTGCTCTCGGTGCTGCGCTGGGTGCAGAACCCGCGCGGTCGCCTCGCGGGCTTTCGCGTCGCGCAGCTGATACCGGGCCTGGGCCCGGCGTCGGCACGCCGGCTGCTCGATGCGATGGGCGCGGCCGACGACCCGCGCGCCGCGCTGCGCGGCTTCAAGCCGCCCGCCGCGGCGTCAGCGGATTGGCGCGAATGGCTGCAGGCCGAAGACGAGCTGCAGGGCACCGGCTGGCCGGAGGCGATCGCCCGCGCGCGCCGCTGGTACGAGCCGCACCTGCAACGCCTGCATGACGACGCCGCGGTGCGCGCGGCCGATCTCGCACAGATCGAACGCATCGCGGCCACCTTCTCCAGCCGCGAGCGCTTCCTCGCCGAGCTGACGCTCGATCCGCCCGAGGCCACCAGCGCCGAGGCGGACGAGCCGCACCGCGACGAGGACTACCTGATCCTGTCGACCATGCACTCGGCCAAGGGCCAGGAATGGAGCGCGGTGCAGATCCTCAACGTGGTCGATGGCTGCATGCCGGCCGACCTCGCCACTGGCGACGACAGCGAGATTGAGGAAGAGCGCCGCCTGCTCTATGTGGCGATGACGCGCGCCAAGCACCACCTCACACTGCTGGCGCCGCAGAAGTTCCACGTCACGCAGCAGGCGAAGTACGGCGACCGGCACCTCTACGGCTCGCTGACGCGTTTCATTCCGGCATCGATCGCCGAACGACATTTCGACCGCGAGGCGCCGGCGGCGCCGCATGCCGCGGTGCAGGCCGCCGCGCCGCTGCCGGCGATCGACCTGATGGCGCGCGTGCGGCGCACCTTCTGAACGAACGGTTCGGGAATGCGCCTACTGCGCCGCCACGCCCGATTCGATCTCCACCGCGGCAGTGCGCGTGCTGCGGCCCTTGCGGCCCTTGGCGGCCTTGGCCGGCTTCGCGGCCTTCTTCGCCGCCGCGCCTCTTCTTCGCCGCCGGCGCAGCGGCCGGGGCGTCGATCAGGAAGGCATCGCGGTTCTTCGCACCGGCAATCCATGCCGGCGGGCGGCCGCGGCCGGTCCAGGTCTGGCCGGTCTTCGGATCGCGGTACTTGGCTTCGCCGGCGCTGCGACGCGCGGCTCCTGCCTTCTTCGCCGCCGCCGGCGGCCGCGGCCCGCGAGGCCGAGATCGGCGGCGGTCAGGCCATAGTCGGCGATCGCACGGCGCACCTGCGCGATGACGTTCTTCAGTTCCTGGCGCCGCAGCTCTTCGGCTTCGCGTTCCAGCTTGGCGATCTGGGCGCGAACGGCCTGGTAGGTCTTCATGGCATTCCTCTTGGTGTCGTCGATCGGATGCCACCCAACGTCGTGGCGGACGTCATTCTGGCGCATCGGCCGTCATTCGTGCGCCGGCAGCTCGGGCTGCGGCCACTCGAGCAGCTCCGCGAGGCGGCGCACCACCCACTCCGCCTCGCCGGCGGAAAGGCCCGCATCGCTGGCGCACAGGCCGGCATGGCAGCGCCGCAGCACCTCGTCTTCGGCGAGGCCGGCGCTGAAGAGCATCGTGCGCGCGTGCTCGGTCATCGCCTGGGCGAGGTCTTCGCACAGCTCGTGGCGCGCGGCGATCTGCTCGCGCGGCAGCCCGAGGCGGCTGCGCCCCGGGCTGCGGTAGAGATCGAGGAAGGCCTCGGGCACCAGGATCTGGGAATGCTCGTCCATCGAATGAAGTCGGTTTGTGTTGGCACAGGGACGGCAGCTCCCCGGCTGCGTAGTCTCGCCTGAATGGAAGCTCGCGACATGCGCATCGTCTTTCTCGATTTCGGCGGCGTCACCCATCCCAACGCGGCGGACGACGAGGCCCGCGCCGTGCATCGCGGCACCGCGCTCGGCCGGTGCGGCTCGATGCGTTCTGCTGGTTCGACATCCTGCCGGGCCTGCTCGCCGGCCACGACGACGTGTTCGTCGTCGTGCATTCCAACTGGCGCTTCAGCCACTCGCCCGAGGAGATCGGCGACCTCCTCGGCAGCCTGGGCAACCGCTACCTCGGCACCACGCCCAAGGGCGAGCGCTATGCCTGCATCCAGGCACGGCTGGCGCGCCACCCACGGTGGCGAGCTACATCATCCTCGATGACTCACCCTCGTCGTTCGGCGATCCACCGCCACCCGAGCTGATCCTGTGCGACCCGCGCACCGGGCTGTCGGAGCCGCGCGTGCAGCAGCAGATCAAGCGCTGGCTGGACGCTGGCTGAGCCGGCCAGGGCGGACGGGCGGCCTCAGGGCCGCGCACTCAGCAGCCCGAACTGCCACAGCAGGAAGGCATAGATGTCGCCGAGCTGGCTGGCGGCCTGCCGAGCCGTGCTGCCGACGCCATGGCCGGCCTGCATGTCGATGCGCATGAACACCGGCTTGCCGCTGGAGGTGGCCTGCTGCAGCCGCGCGGCCGCCTTCGCGCTGTGCCACACGTCGACGCGCGGGTCGTTCATGCCGTGCACCAGCATCACCGCCGGGTAGGCCGTGCCGTCGCGGATGTGCTGGTAGGTGCTCATCTCCAGCAGCGCGCGGAACTCGGCCGGATCCTTCACCGTGCCGAACTCCGAGACGTTGGTGATGCCGTTGGCCGATTCCTCGAAGCGCACGGTGTCGAGCACGCCGACATCGAACACCGCCGCGGCGAACAGCTCCGGCGCGCTGGTGACGGCGCAGCCGACGAAGATGCCGCCGGCACTGGTGCCCCAGATGCCCAGCGTCTGCGGCGAGGCGTAGCGCTGCTCGATCAGCCAGCGCGCCACCGCGATGCCATCCTTCCAGGTGTTGGGCTTGCTGGCCTTGAAGCCGGCGCGGTACCAGCTGTCGCCGAAGGCGCCGCTGCCACGCACGTTGGCCAGCGCGACCACGCCGCCGCGCTCGTACCAGGGCGAGCGTGCGCGGCTCGAAGCCGGCCTGGAAGCTAAAGCCGTAGGCGCCGTAGCCGATCAGCAGCGTCGGGTTGCGGCCGTCGCGCACCAGGCCGCGCTTGTGGATCACCGCCACGGGCACCCGCGCGCCGTCGTGGCTGTCCACCAGCACCTCGGAGACTTCCAGCTCCGGTGTGCCGGCCGGGCGGCGGCTGTCGCGGATGCCGGTGTCGCGCGCTGCGCCGCGGGCATCGATGGCCAGCAGCCGCGGCGGCTCGGTCCAGCGCGTCTGGGTGAGCCACGGCGTGCGGTAGGCGCGGCCGGCATCCTCGATCGCGAAGGTGGTGCCGGTCACGCCGGGCGCCACGTCGATGCCGTCGCGCGGCGTGCCGCGGCCGTGGCGCATCACGCGCGTGTTGAAGCCCTGCTGCACTTCCACGTAGATCGCGTCGCGGCCGAGCGTGAAATCGCGCAGCACGCCCTGCGCCGGCTCCGGCACGATCACGCGCGCATCGCGCAGCGCCGGCCGGCCGCCGCGCAGCGGCAGCGCGAGCAGCCGGCCGCGCGGCGCCTGCGCGCGCGTGCGCAGATAGAGCGTGTCGCCACGCAGCTGCGCATCGGTGATCTGGTCTTCGGCGCGGCTGATCGGCCACCACGGCACCGGCCTCGGCGAGGCCAGCGCGGCCACCGGCGCGACGAACAGCCGGCCCTCGGGCACGGTGGTGTCGGTGGTACGCGCCACCATCCAGCGGCTGTCGGGCGAGAAGAACACCGCGCCGACGTCGAGCCGTTCGAGACCGAGCGAGGGCAGCAGCTCTCGGCCGAAGACCGGCCGCGGCTCGGCCTTCGGCCGATCGATGTCGAGCACGACGACCGTGGTGTCGAGGTAGGTCTCGGTCTCGGGCGCGTCCGGCGGCAACGCGCGGTTCTGGTTGAAGGCGAGACGGCGGCTGTCCGGCGAGAAGCTGGCGTACTCCTGGCGCACGCGCGGCACCGGCTCGCGCAGCGGCGGCCGCTGGCCACGTCGATCAGGTGCAGCGCGGCGTCTTCCGAGCCGGCGGCCGACAGGCCGAAGGCGAGCGTGCGGCCATCCCAGGAGGGCACGTACCAGTTGATCGCATGCGGCACGCCGTCGCGCGCGAACTGCTGCGGATCGACGAGCACGCGCTCGGCGGCCTCGCCCGTGCGCAGCATCAGCTTGAACTGGTTCTCGCCGGCGCGGCGCTTCAGGTAGTAGACCCGCTCACCCGGAAAGCGGCGCACCTCGCGAACCGCATCGCCGGCCGAGCGCGACAGCTCCGCGATGCGCTGCGAGAGCGCCTCGCGGCCATCGATGCGCGCGAGCTGCGCCTCGCCGTACGCCGCCTGCGCCTCCAGCCAGGCACGGGTGCGCGGGTCGCGCAGCTTCTCGAGGTTGCGGAACGGATCCTCGATGCGCACGCCGTGCAGCGTGTCGACCACCGGCTCGCTCGGCGCCGGCGGCGGCGCGGCGAGGGCCAGTGCGCTGGCGAGGACCGGGGCAAGCGCCGCGAGCCGGCGCAGTCGAATGGTCATCGTGGGCTCCCTGGGGCCTTCTGCGGGCCGCGTTTCGGGCGCATGCTAATCGTTCGACGGACTTTCGACGGGAGCGGACATGGCGATTGACAATTTCCTCAAGCTCGACGGCATCGCCGGCGAGGCCACCCAGCGCGACCACCGCGGCGCCATCGAGCTGCTGTCGTGGAGCTGGGGCATGACCAACGAGTCACCCGCCGGCGGCGGCGGATCGGGTGCCGGTCGCGCCAAGGCGCAGTCGCTGCTGTTCGTGCACCGCTACGACGCCGCCTCGCCGCCGCTGCTGCGCCACGCGGCCAGCGGGCGGCACATCGCCTCGGCCGTGCTCAGCGCGCGCCGCAGCGGCGGCGGTGCACGCGACTTCCTGAAGATCACGCTGAAGGGGGTGATGGTGGTGGCGGTCCAGATGGCCGACAACGGCGACGGCCCGGTCGAGCAGGTGGCGCTGAACTTCGCGGAGATCGCCTTCGACTACACGCCGCAGTCGCCGCGCGGCAGCGCTGGCACGCCGGTGCGCGTGGGCTGGAACGTGCGCACCTCGCAGGTGACCTGACTCAACGCCCCGCCCTCCGGCCGGTCTAGATTGACCGCGGGTGCCGCCGTGCCGGCGCCGTGGAGGGCGTGATGAAGAACTGGCTGGTGGTGGCCAATGGCACGCGGGCCCGCGTCCTCGAAGAGGCTGCGGACGGTGGTTACGCGCATGTGGCCGATCTCGTGCACCCGCAAAGCCGGCTCAAGGGCTCGCAGCTCGAGCCCGATCGGCCCGGCCATGTGACCAGCGGCTCGCACGGCACCGGCAGCGCGCAGTACCGGCCACGCCTCGATCCGCACGAGCGCGAGCTCCAGCACTTCGCCGACGAGCTCGCCGGGCTGCTGGATGCGGGCGGCGGACGGCCGCTGCGCCGGGCTGGTGCTGGTCGTCTCCCATCCCTTCCTCGGCCACCTCAAGGCGCGCCTGAGGCCGGCGTCGCGCCAACGCGTGCTGCGCTGCGTGGCGCACGACTACACCGCGTTGAGCGACGCCGAACTGGCGCAGCGACTGGCCGCCGGCTGAAGGCGGCAGCCGGCGGACTTCAGCCGATCGACAGCTTGCGGCTGGAGCCGGTGGCCTTCTTCGGCAGGCGCAGTTCGAGCACGCCGTTCTGGTACTTCGCGTCGGCCTTGGCATCGTCGATGTCGCTGGCCAGCGCGAAGCTGCGGCTGGCGAAGCCGTACTGGCGCTCGCTGCGCAGCACGCGGCCGTCCTTCCTCTCTTCCTTCTCCTGCTTGACCTCGGCGCTGATCGTGACCTGGTTGCGGTCGATGCGCACGTCGATGTCTTCCCTCTTCACGCCGGGGATCTCGGCCTTGACCATGTAGCAGTCGTCGTGCTCGCTGAGGTCGAGCCTGATCTGCGGCGAGCGCTCGCCGCCTTCGGCGCGCCACGGACGCATCAGGTTGCGGAAGCTGGACTCGAACGGGTCCATGTCGAACAGGTCCTTCACTCTCAGTTCGTTCATTGCTGGGCTCCTCATGACCGGGCCCCGGCCCCGCGCCGGGGACTTGGATGGTCGATCCGGCTGCGCGCAGCGCGGTTGATCGCACGCAACGCTCGCGGCTCGCGCCCGCCGACGCCGTGTAGGACTTTTCCGAACGGGCAATCGGACTGCTCCGCACACGCGCCGCCGACATTCCCACCGCGCACGGCGCCGGACACCGATTGCCGGCGCCGCGCGCCGAGCCGAAGCTGTGAATCACATCACGAATGACCACAGCCGCGGAGACGATCATGCTCACCCCGACATCCAACGTCACTTCCCTGCCCGCCTCGCGAAGCGCCTGGATGGTGCAGCGCGGCACCCTCAGTGGCGCCCCTGCCTCGTCGCTGCAGGATCTGCTGCATGCCAGCGGCTGCGACGCGCAGGCCGACGCCTCTGCCGCCGGCTTCACGGTGCCCGTGTGGCGCGCGCGCAGCGGCGTCGTGCTGCTGCACGAGGGCGCGGCGGCCGAGTCGGTGCACTGGTGCGCTCGGGCAGCTTCAAGTGCGTGAAGACCTCGGAAGACGGCTACGAGCAGGTGCTGTCCTTTGCCGGACCGGGCGAAGTGCTCGGCTTCGAGGCGATCAGCCGCGGCCACCACACGGCCAGCGTGATCGCGCTGGAGGATTCGACCGTGTTCACGCTGCCGCTGCGCGAGCTGGATCGCTGGCGCCAGCGCTTCCCGTCGCTCGACCGGGCCCTGCAGTTCGCGCTCAGCCGCCAGCTGGCACGCAACGCCGACGTGGCCGAAATGATGGCGGCGGTGGCTGCCGAGACCCGGCTGGCGCGCTTTCTGGTCTGGCTGTCGGCCAGCATGGCCGAGCGCGGGCAGTCGCCGCGCCGCCTGTACCTGCGCATGAGCCGCCGCGACATCGCCAGCCTGCTCGGCGTGGCCCACGAGACGGTGAGCCGCTCGTTCAGCGCGCTGGCGGACTGGGGCTGCCTGCGCGTGGACAACCGCGAGGTGGAGATCCTCGACGACGAGGCCTTGCGCGCCTGCACGCGCGGCACGCGCGGCGTGTCGGACGACGGTTCGCGCCACGGCACGGCAGAGCGTTCGCGCTCCCCGACACGGCGGGCGGCCGCCTGACGCCGGCGATCTGCGGCTTAACACCTAGAGGGAGGCCGCGGCACAGCGGTTACCGTCAAGGCGGGGAGACATTCGGGCGGTGTCGCTACCATCGCCACCGCTCTCCAGGGAGGCAACATGAGTTCGCAAACCTCCACCGCGCCGGTGCTGCCGGCCGCCATGCTGGCCCAGGCCCTGCAGGGCTGGTGGCTTTCGTCGATGCACCAGCCGCGCCGCCGTTCGCCGGCGCGCAAGCCGCACGATGGCCAGGGCACGGGCGACGACGAATGCCGCCGCTCGATGCGCGGCGTGCTCGAGGACCAGATCATTCCGCGGCTGCTGGTGGCCCACCGCGACGGCGCGGTGAATGCACGGCCCTCGGGCCGCCCGCCGCCCACGTGGGCGCGTTCGCGAGCGTCTGCGCGTCGGGTGACCGCGCCGCGGCCGACCGCCCGGTGGCGCAGCTTCGTGCCGAGGGCCACGATACCGACAGCGTGATGGTCGATCTGGTCGGCCCGGCCGCCTTGCTGCTCGGCCGCGAGTGGGAGGAAGACCGGCGCAGCTTCGTCGACGTGACGCTGGGCCTCGTGCTGATGCACGAGATCATCCACACGATGGGCTACGAATACCGCGACGGCCCCAAGCAGGCCGGCCGGGTTCGCCGCGTGATGCTGGCCTCGGCGCCGGGCTCGCAGCATGTGCTCGGGCTGTCGATCGTCAGCGAGTTCTTCCGCAAGGCCGGCTGGCAGGTGGTGCTCGAGGTCTCGCCGAGCGCCGCCGAGCTGTGCCACGCGGTGAAGAACGAGTGGTTCGACCTGGTCGGGCTGTCGGTCTCGGTCGATGCGCAGCTGCCCACGCTGGGCGCACTGGTGGGCAAGCTCAAGGCCGCCTCGCGCAACGCGGCGATGCCGGTGCTGCTCGGCGGGCCGGTGTTCACGCTCGCGCCGCAGCAGGCCGAGCGCTTCGGCGCGCAGGCGATCTGCGTCGATGCGCGCGAGGCGGTGGATACCGCGCTGGCCCTGGTGGCCCGCTGAGCGCCGGCGAGCCGTTCAGGGGCTCAGTCGCCGAAGCCGAACCAGCGCCGGATCGTCTCGCCGGCACTGCGCATGAAGTCGCGCAGCGCCGCGCCCGGCGGCCGCGGGAACTCGGCCGCCGGATCCACCGAGCCCTGCGCCAGCGCGCCGCGCATCGCATCGCCCACCACGTGCAGCGCGTTGTGCGCACCCTGCCCCCAGTGGTCGCTGCGCAGCGTGATGCGCGGGTCGTTGAAGCCCACCCAGGCGCCGGCCACCAGCTGCGGCTGCATCAGGATGAACCAGCCGTCGGTGTTGTTCTGCGTGGTGCCGGTCTTGCCCGCCACGTCGGCCCGCAGGCCCCAGGTGGCGCGGATGCCCTGCCCGGTGCCGCGGTCCACCGCGCCGCGCAGCATGTCGATCAGCTGCACCGCCACGGGCGCATCGAGCACCCGCTCGCCCGGGGCACCGGCCGGCGGGGCGAGCTGCATCAGCAGCTTGCCGTGCGCATCGGTCACCTTCGTCACCAGCAAGGGCGGGCGGTACTCGCCCTGCGCGGCGATGGTCGCGTAGGCGCTGGTCATCTCCAGCAGGCTCGCCGGGCTGGTGCCCAGCGCGAGCGAGGGCACGGCCTGCAGCGGATCTCTCGCGCACGCCCAGCCGCTGCGCCACGCGCTCGACCGTGTCGGCGCCCACCTCGCCGATCAGCTGCGCGGTCACGCTGTTGCGCGAGAAGACCAGGCCGTCCTCCATCGTCGAGCGGCCATCGGGTGCGCCCCCCATGTCGCGCGGCTTCCACAGCGTGCCGTCGGGCAGGCGCAGGCTCACGTTGCGCGTATCGAACTCGCGCTGCGGATCGATGCCCGCCTCCAGCGCCGCGGCATAGACGAAGGGCTTGAAGGTCGAGCCCGGCTGGCGGCGCGAGCGCTGCACGTGGTCGAAGGCGTCGAGCGCATGGTCGCGCGCGCCGACCCAGGCGCGCACTGCGCCGCTGCGCGGATCGATGGCGACGAAGCCGGCCTCCAGCCGCGTCTTGCGCTCGCGCAGCGCCTTCATGAAGGCCGCGTCGGCGCGCAGCGCGGCCAGCGCCTCGGCCTCGCTGCGCCCGTCCTCGCGCTGGGCGGCGAACTCGGGCGATTCGCGGATGAAGTCGTCGACGAGCTCCGGCTGCGAGGCCCAGAGGTGCGCGAACGGCTCGGTCTTCGCCCGCGCCGCCACGTAGGCCCGCGTGCCGGTGGACAGCAGCTTGCCGCTCTCGCGGCCCCACTCGACATCGGCCACCGCCTGCAGCGCATCGAGCTGCCGCGCCACCGCCTGGTTGGCGATGCGCTGCAGCTTCGGGTCGATCGCCGAGTGCACCACCAGGCCATCGGCATGGAGGTCGTAGCCGAGCGGCTCGCTCCACGCCAGCAGCCAGCGCTTGACGGCTTCGGCGAAGTGCGGCGCCGGCCCCTGGCCGAGGTCCTGGCGCTCGAAGTCCAGACGCAGCGGGCGATCCTTCAAGCGCTCGAAGTCGGCGCCGGCCAGCTTGCCGTGCTTGAGCATCTGCGCCAGCACCACATTGCGCCGCTCGCGCGCGCGCTCGGGGTGCAGCACCGGGTTGTAGACGCGCGTGCCCTTGAGCAGGCCGATCAGCGTGGCGCCTTCGGCCACCGTCAGCTTCGACGCCGGCTTGTCGAAGTAGGTGCGCGCGGCCATCTCGATGCCGAAGGCGTTGTAGTGGAACGAGACGGTGTTCAGGTAGGCCTCGAGGATCTCGCGCTTGCCGTAGCGCCGCTCGAGCTTGATCGCGGTGATCATCTCCTTGAGCTTGCGCGTGGCGGTGCGCGCGCGGCCGATCTCCTCGGGAAAGGCGTTGCGCGCGAGCTGCTGGGTGATCGTCGAGCCGCCCTGCGGATCGCCGCCCAACGTCTGCAGCACCGACGAGAGGCTGCGCCGCCAGTCGATGCCGGGGTGTTCCCAGAAACGGTGGTCCTCGGTGGCAACCAGCGCATCGACCACATGCTGCGGGATGCGCTCCAGCGGCAGCCACTCGCGCGGCGTGCGGCGGAAGGTGGCCAGCAGCGAACCGTCGGCCGCGAGCAGCACGCTGGGCTTGTCGTCGCGCGCGGCGAGCAGCTTGTCGACCGAGGGCGTGAAGGGCACCAGCACCAGCGCATAGCCGGCCAGCGCCAGCACGGCCACGGCCACAGCCAGCGCCATCCAGCGCAGCGGGCGCAGCAGGCGAAGCACGCGCACGAGGTCGGGCAGGCGTCGGGCATCCATGGCGGCGGATTGTCCCGCCGCCACCCCGCCCCTGTTACCGGACATGACCGGGATCAAGCCAGCCCGCCCCGCGCTGCCTAGCATGGGGCGATGACCCTGCGCACCCTGCCTGCCGACGCACTCGCGCGGCGCTGCGATCCCGCTGCGCTGGCCGCGGCCGCGGTGTCCGCCGATGCGTCCGCCGACACCATCGTCGGCCAGCCGCGTGCGGCCTCGGCGGTGGCCTATGCCTTGTCCACGCCGCATGCCGGCCACCATCTCTTCGTCGCCGGGCCGCCGGGCAGCGGCCGCGCGCGCTGGTGCGCCAGGCGGTGCAGGCGCGGCTGAACGCCGATGGCGCGGCACGCAGCGACTGGGTCTACGTCAACCACTTCGCGCAGCCGGACCGGCCGCTGGCCCTGCAATTACCGGCGGGGCGCGGCACGGCGCTGCGCGAGGACATGAAGGCGCTGGTGCGCGACACCCGCACGATGGTGCGCACGATGTTCGAATCGGAGGAGTACGCCCTCGAGCTCGAGCGCATCGAGGGCGAGTTCAAGCAGCGCGCCGAGCGGGCCTTCGTCGAGATTGGCCACGAGGCGCAGCGCCGCGGCCTGGTGGTGGTGCGCACGCCGGTGGGCTTCACGGTCGCCCCGCGCAAGGGCGACGAGGTGCTGCCGCCGGAGGAGTTCGAGGCCCTGCCGGCAGAGCAGCGCCTCGAGCTGCAGAAGGCGATGGCCGAGGTCCAGGAACGGCTCGGCCGCGCGCTGCGCGCCTCGATGCGGCTGCGCAAGGAGCACGCCGATCGCGTGCGCGAGCTCAACCGCTCGATGACCCGCGTGGCCGCCGACCACGCGCTGGAGGACATCCGCGAGCGCCATGCCGACCTGCCCAGGGTGGCGGCCTGGCTCGATGCCGTGGCCGCCGACATGGTCGAGCATGCCGACGACTTCCGTGCACCGGCCGAGGACGACGAGGGCAACGGCGCCGGCGAACGTGGCGACCTCACGCGCTACGAGGTCAACCTGCTGTTCGACGCCACCGCGAGCAGCGACGACGCGCTGGTCGAGGCCGACCTGCCGACGGTGCCGAATCTCGTCGGCCGCGTCGACCACCTCGCCCGCTTCGGCATGCTGATGACCGACTTCCGCCTGATCAAGGGCGGCCTGCTGCACCGCGCCAACGGCGGCCACCTGATGATCGATGCGGTCAAGCTGCTGAGCCAGCCGTTTGCCGGCCCACGCTGAAGCGGGCGCTGCTCAAGCGCGAGATCCGCATCGAGGCGGTGGCCGAACAGCTCGGCATGAGCGCCACGGTGCAGCTCGAGCCCGAACCGGTGCCGCTGGACGTGAAGGTGGTGCTGATCGGCACGCGCGAGGTGTGTGCGCTGCTGCAGGCCTTCGACGACGAATTCGACGAGCTGTTCCGCGTGGTGGCCGATCTCGGCGACGACCTGCCGCGCGATGACGCGACCGTGGGCGCCCTGGCCGCGGCGCTGGCGGCCCGCGCGCGTGCGAGCGGCCTGCTCGCGCCGGAGCCGGCGGCGCTGGCGGCGTGCATCGACCATGCGGCGCGGCTCTCGGAAGACCGCGAGCGGCTGAGCGCACAGGTGCGCCGGCTGCTCGACGTGCTGCACGAGGCCGACCACTGGCGCGGCAGCGCGCGGCCGCCGTGATGGCACGGGCCGACGTCTATGCCGCGATTGCCGCGCGCCGCGAGCGTGCCGGCCGCATCGCCGAGCGCGGCCGATGCCGCGCAACGCGGCATCCTGCGCATCGAGACCACCGGCGAGCGCGTCGGCCAGATCAACGGCCTTTCGGTCTACGACAGCGGCGGCGAACGCTTCGGTTCGCCGATCCGCATCAGCGCCACCGCGCGGCTCGGCCATGGCGAGGTGATCGACATCCAGCGCGAGACCCACCTGGGCGGGCCGATCCACGCCAAGGGCGTGATGATCCTGGCCAGCTTCATCGCTGCGCGCTATTCGCGCTCGCAGCCGCATTCGCTGCTGGCCAGCCTGGTCTTCGAGCAGACCTATGGCATGGTCGAAGGCGACAGCGCCTCGCTGGCCGAGCTGGCCGCGCTGCTGTCGGCAATCGGCGAGCTGCCGCTGAAGCAGGGCTGGGCGCTCACCGGTTCGGTCGACCAGGCGGGGCAGGCGCAGGCGGTGGGTGGCATCAACGAGAAGATCGAAGGCTTCTTCGACCTGTGCGCGGCGCGCGGGCTCGACGGCAGGCAGGGCGTGCTCATCCCCGCCGCCAACGCGCAGCACCTGATGCTGCGCGAGGACGTGGCCGCGGCGGTGGCGGCCGGGCGCTTCGGCGTGGCCTGCGTGGATGGCATCGACGACGCGATGGCCGGCTCACCGGGCTGTCGGCCGGCGCTGCCGGGGCGGACGATGGGGACAGCGTCAACGGCCGCGTGGCGCGGCGGCTGCGCAGCTTCGCGCGGGTGCGCCGCGGCGAGCCGAGGGCGCTTCGCCGGCCGGTCGCGGTGCGGCAGGTGCTGCACGCCGGCGGGGGTGGCGAACCATGACGCGCGACCACGGCGACGGCGGCGAAGCCGGCTTCTTCGAGCGCCCCGAGAACAGCCTGCTGCATGCGGCGCACGAGGCCATCGTGATGTTCGACGATCGGCAGACCGTGGTCGCCGTCAACGCGGCAGCCGAGACGGCCTTCCGCTGCGCCGCGGCCGATCTGCTCGGCCTGCCGCTGGCGCGGCTGGTACCGGCCGCGCTGCGCTCGGCGCACGAGGCGCAGGCCCACGACTACCTGCATTCGGATGCGCTGCAGCACCGGCTGGTGGCGCACCGGCGGATCACCGCGCTGCGGCCCGACGGCAGCCAGTTCCCGGCCGAGATCACGCTGTCGACGGTCGACATGGCCGGCGAGCCGCCGCGGCGCTGCGTGGCCGCGCTGATCCTCGACCTCAGCGAGCAGAGTCGACTGCAGCACGAACTCGACGGCTTCAAGCGCCGCCTGCGCTCGGTGTTCGAGCTGGCGCCGGTGGCGATCTGGATCGCCGACAACGACCGCATCGTGTTCGCCAACCGCGCGGCCGAGCGCCTGTTCGGCGAGGGTCATCCGCTGCTCGGCCAGCCGCTGCACGCGCTGCTGGCGGAGGCCACCCAGGCCGGGCTGCGCGCGCAGCTGGAGCGAGCCCTGGTCGGCGCCGCCGAGGTGCCGGTCGTGCACGGCCACATCGTGCGCCCCGACGGCACGCAGCGCGAGGTGGAGATCGCGCTGGCCGCGCTGCCCGACCACGGCCGCACCACGGTGCAGATGGTGGTCGCCGACGTCACGCAGCAGCGCCGCGAGGCCGCGGCGATGGCCGAATCGCGCGAGGCGCTGCGTCGCCTGTCGACCAACGTGGTCGAGGCGCGCGAAGAAGAGCGCCGGCGCATCGCACGCGAACTGCACGACGAACTCGGCCAGCGCCTGACCGCGCTGAAGATGGAGCTGGCCGCCCTGCGCGCCGCGCCGGAGAGCGACGGCAGCGCCCAGATCGACAACATGATCGGCATGGTCGACGAGACGCTCGCCTCGGTGCGGCGCATCTCCACCGACCTGCGCCCGATGATGCTCGACGACCTCGGCCTGCCCGCGGCGCTCGAATGGCTGGGGCGCGATGCCGCGCGGCGGCTGGGCATCGAGGTGACGGTGCGGCTGGGCGACAACGAGCCGCCGCTGGACGACCGCGTGGCCACCGCCGCCTTCCGGATGGTCCAGGAGGCGCTCACCAACGTGGCGCGCCACGCCCGCGCGAGCGACGTGCAGATCGAGCTGCACCAGCACGACGGCGAGCTGCGGCTGACCGTACAGGACAACGGCGTCGGCTACCCGCCCGATGCGCTGCACCGCGAAGGATCGTTCGGCCTCGTCGGCATGCGCGAGCGCGCCGCGATGCTCGGCGGCCGCGTCGACTTCTCCAACCCGGCCGGCGGCGGCGCGCGCCTGGTCGTGCACCTGCCGCTGGCGCCGGCCGAGGAGCATCGCCGATGAACGGCCCGGGACTGCGCGTGCTGGTCGTCGACGACCATGCCGTGGTGCGCGAGGGGCTCGCACGCATCCTCACCGGCACCGGCGAAGGCTGGACGGTGGGCGAGGCCAGCAGCGGCCACTAGGCGCTCGACTGGCTGCGCCGCCAGCGCGCCGACGTGGTGGTGGTCGATCTCTCGATGCCCGGCATGGGCGGGCTGGAGCTGGTCAAGCGCATCCGCGCCGAATTCGGGCGCCTGCCGGTGCTGGTGCTCAGCATGCACGCGGAAGAACAGTACGCGATGCGCGCCTTCAAGGCCGGCGCCAATGGCTACATGACCAAGGACGGCGCCTCGGGCGAGCTGATCAAGGCGCTGCGCAAGATCGCCGGCGGCGGCGCCTATGTCAGCGGCGAGCTGGCCGAGCGCGTGGTGCTGCAGCTCAACGGCGGCGTCGACGTGGCGCGCCATGCGCAGCTCTCCGACCGCGAGCTCGAGGTGCTGCGCCGCCTCGTCGCTGGCCAGCGGCCGACCGACATCGCACAGGCGCTGCACCTGTCGGTGAAGACCATCAGCACGCACAAGAGCCGCATCCAGGAGAAGCTCAACCTGCCGACGCTGGCCGACTGGTTCGCTACGGCCTCGAGCACGACCTCGACGCCGGCACGCTGCCGTAGACGCCGATCGGTTCAGTGCAGCGCGCGCAGCGGCAGGCGCTGCGCGAACCACTGCGCGGCCAGATGGGCCACGGCCTGCGCGGCCAGTGCATCGGCGCGGTCGCCGGCACCGGGCACGATCTCCAGCCGACGCGCACCGGGCAGGCGCGGCAGCGCGCGGCGGTGTGCCGCGAGCTGTGCGGCATCGTCGCGGCCGGCCACCAGCAGCGTGGCCG
This sequence comes from Piscinibacter aquaticus, assembly GCA_007994965.1. Classification (GTDB taxonomy): domain Bacteria; phylum Pseudomonadota; class Gammaproteobacteria; order Burkholderiales; family Burkholderiaceae_C; genus Piscinibacter; species Piscinibacter aquaticus. Next base: position 3,009,218 of record VOPW01000001.1, read on the forward strand.
CGCACACGCGTCCGAGCGGCAGCGCGGCGAGCGGCGCATCCGCCGCCAGCACCACCAGCACATCGATCAGGTCGGGACGCGAGGCCGCCGCGTCCAGCGCGGCGGTGGCGCCCTCGGCGACGCCATAGACGCCCAGCGGCAGGCCCGGGTGCCGGCTGCGCAGCCACTCGAGCGACTCGACCAGACCGCCGCTCAAGGCCGCCGGCGCAACACCCGGCCGCGCCGCCGGGCACAGCGTGGCGCATCCGCAGGCGTGCAGAGAACGGCACAGCGGCTCCATCGACGACGCGGCATCGCGCGCTGCCGCCAGCAGCGCCACGGCGCCGCGTGCGCGCGTCACGCTGTCATAGTCGGCTCGCCAGCCGGTGCGACCGAGCGGCAGCGGCTCGCAGCGTCGTGATGTCCGGGCCGAGTGGTGCATGGCCCGTCGCTCAAGCCACGGCCTCGGCCGGCACGGTCCTGCGCAGCCAGGGCGAGCAGTTCGCAGGCCATCGCCTCGTGCACGCCGGCGCTCGGTGCCGGCTGCGAGCGCGCAGCGGCAGCTTGACCAGCCGGTGCGGCGCCGGCAGGCGGCGCGTGCCGCGCAAGGGCTGCGCGGCGGCGCCGCTGCCGTGACGGCCGGCCGGGCACAGCGTCGGACGCCGCCATGCCGCCACCTGCTCGGCCCCGAGCTCGACATGCCCGTCCAGCCAGACGCAGCTGCGCACCGACGCCAGTCCACGCGACCCATCGCTTCCGCGCACACCGCAGCGGCATCGTGCACGCCGACCAGCACCAGCGGCAGCGCGCGGGTCGCACCGTCGTCCGCGAGGCCCTCGGCCACGCCGCGCAACTGCTCGGCGGCCTGCGCGGCGGCCTGCGCGGCGCCGTCCGCCGGCCCGAGCGTGATCGACATCGTGGCCTGCCGTTGGCGGCGAGCACGTCGGCAATGAAGCGCTGGCCCGTGCAGGCGCCATCGGCGGCGTCGGGGTGCACCATCAGCACGATGGCGCGGGCGCCGGGGGGCCGCACGAGCGGCGCGGGCAGGCGGCTTCGCGGTGTCGGGATCACATCGATGCGCGCAGGGCGGCGGTGAGCATGCTGCTCATGCTGGCGTGATGTGCCGCGATGCGATTGAGTGTGCGCAAGGCCGCCCGCGATGGGTGCGATCGGCGCAACATAGGGATGCCGGGTCCGCGGCCGACGACTAGAGTGAGACGGTGTTCTGCCCCGGAGGCCCTGGCATGCGCATCACCTGCAAGATCTGCTCGCCCTTCGTGCCCGGCCTCAGCGGCGACGCCGGGCGAAGCTCCAGCGACGAGGCGGCCACGCACGAGCGCGTCGGCAACGTGCGCATCACGCCGATGCGCGGCGCCGGCCGCACCCGTGCCGCGGTGGAGCGCATGAAGCTGTGGGAGAACGGCCGCGTGCTGAAGGTGCGCTTCCTCGACGGCAAGCCGGCGGTGCAGGCGAAGGTCGAGGCCATCGCGAAGGAGTGGGAGCAGCTGGCCAACCTGCGGCTGCAGTTCGTCACCAGCGGCACGGCGCAGATCCGCATCAGCTTCGCCGAGGAGGGCTTCTCGTGGTCGACCGTCGGCACCGATGCGCTGACGGTCGCCGCCGGCAAGCCGACGATGAACTACGGCTGGCTGGAGCCCGACACGCCGCTGCGCGAATACCAGCGCGTGGTGCGCCATGAATTCGGCCACGCGCTGGGCATGATCCACGAGCACCAGAACCCGGCCGCCACCGGCAAGATTCCCTGGGACCGCCCCAAGGTCTACGCCTACTACGCCCAGCAGGGCTGGAACAAGGACGACGTCGACTTCAACATCTTCCAGCTCTACTCGGAAGACAGCACCAACCACACCGCCTTCGACCCGACGTCGATCATGCAGTACGCGGTGCCCGATTCGCTGACCGTCGGGTCGTTCGCGATCGGCTGGAATACCGAGTTCTCGGCCACCGACATCGAGTTCATGCGCCGCCAGTATCCGAAGGCGGCGCCGGCCATGACCGAGCTGTCGCTCGGCAAGCGTGTGAATGCCGACCCGGCCACCGCTGGCGAAGTCGACGAGTACCACTTCAGCGTGGCCACCGCGGCCACCTACATCATGAGCACCGAAGGCCCGACCGACACCGTGCTCGCCTTGCATGGCCCCGGCGACCGCGGCGCGGTGCTCGCGTGGGACGACGACCGCGGCCAGGGCAGCAACGCGCGCATCGTGCGCAAGCTGCAGCCGGGCGAGTACTGGCTGACGGTGCGGCACAAGAAGGCCGCCGCCACGGGAACTATTCGGTAGGCGTGAAGAAGCGCGCGTGAGGCCGCCGGCGGCTCAGCCCTTGCGCCGCTGCGCCACTGCCTTCGCCAGCCCCTGCAGCACCGGCACCGTCTGCGCGAAGGAGATGCAGGCGTCGGTGATCGACACGCCGTGCTTCAGCGGCACGCCGGGCACCAGGTCCTGACGCCCCTCCTCGAGGTGGCTCTCGATCATCACGCCGGTGATGCGGCGCTCGCCGGCGGCGATCTGCGCGGCCACGTCGGCGGCCACCTCGATCTGGCGGCGGTGCTGCTTGCTGCTGTTGGCGTGCGAGACATCGACCATCACCTGCTCGCGCAGGCCGGCCGCGCGCAGCGTCTCGCAGGCCTGCTGCACCGCGGCGGCGTCGTAGTTCGGTGCCTTGCCGCCGCGCAGGATCACGTGGCAGTCGTGGTTGCCGCGCGTCTCGAAGATCGCCGCCACGCCCATCTTGGTCATGCCCATGAAGGCATGCGGCGCACGCGCGGCGAGGATGGCATCGGCCGCCACCTTCAGGCTGCCGTCGGTGCCGTTCTTGAACCCGACCGGGCAGCTCAGGCCCGAGGCGAGCTGGCGGTGGCTCTGGCTTTCGGTGGTGCGCGCGCCGATCGCGCCCCAGCTGACCAGGTCGGAGATGTACTGCGGGCTGAGCAGGTCGAGGAATTCGGTGCCCAGCGGCAGGCCCAGCGTGGTCAGATCGAGCAGCAGCCGCCGCGCACGCTCCAGGCCCTCGTTGATCGCGAAGCTGCCGTCGAGGTGCGGGTCGTTGATGTAGCCCTTCCAGCCCACCGTGGTGCGCGGCTTCTCGAAATAGGCGCGCATCACGATCAGCAGCTCGCCTTGCAGTTCCTCGGCCGCGGCCTTCAGGCGATGGCCGTATTCGAGCGCCTGGTCGTGGTCGTGGATCGAGCACGGGCCGACGACGACGACCAGCCGGTCGCTGCGGCCGTGCAGCACGTCGGCGATCTGCGCCCGGCTGGCCTCGACCAGCGCCAGCGTGTCGTCCTGCAGCGGCACGCGCTCCTGCAGCAGCGCGGGGTTGATCAGCGGGCGCACGGCGCCGATGCGTACGTCGTCGATGCGGGTGGTGTCCAGGGTCTTCATGCGGTGCTTCGCGGTCCGGGCGAAGCGGCGATTGTCGTTCAGCGCTCGAACGAGGCCACCTGTGCGCCCAGGCGCGGCGCCTGCCAGCGGTAGGCGCCGGCGAGCACGTTGCGCGAATCGTCGGCGCCGCTCCAGCGCAGGCCGAGCAGCTCGGCCACGGTCCAGGCCGCCCAGTCGGCACGGAAGGGCCGCGTGGCGATGGCGGCGTCGATCGGCTCGCTGCGCCAGATCAGCGCCGGGATGCGGTAGCCCGCCGCGGTGACGGCGCTGTGGCCGGCGCGGTCGAGTTCGTGGCCGACTTCCTGGCCGTGATCGGAGAGGTACATCCAGGCCGCACGACCACCCGTCGCGGCGCCGCCCTGCAGGGACTTGAGCAGGTCCGAGAGCACGCTGTCGTGGTAGCGCAGCGCGGCGTCGTAGTCGTTGCGTGCCTCGCGCGTCCAGGCCGAGCGGCCGGCATCGCGCAACTGGCGCTCGACCGCGTCGTCGCGGCCCGCAAAGGGGTTGTCGCCGGGCGGACGGCGCAGCCCGTAGTGCGGGTGCGCGCCCATCAGGTGCACCACCAGCAGCTTGCGCGGCGACGGGTCGGCGATCGCGCGGCCGACTTCGTCGAGCAGTTCGCCGTCGAGCGATTCGCCGCCGCGGCCCGGCCGGCGGTTGATCATCTCCACCGTGTCGGCCAGGGCCGGCATGCAGCGCCTCCAGCGCCATGTCGTCCTGGTTCCCGATCCACCAGACCTTGTACCCGGCGGCGCGGGCCAGGGCGATCAGGTGCGGCGCATCGCTGCGCTCGCCCTGGCCGAAGCGAAACAGGTTGTGCAGCGCCGGCAGCGTGCTCGCATCGGCCGACCGGGCGTGGCGCAGCACCGCGAAGGTGTCGCCGAGGCGCTCGCGGTCGGCGGCCGGGCGAGGCGTCGTGTCGCGCGGGTAGCCGTACAGGCCGAGGTTGTCGCGGTTGATGCTCTCGCCCACCACCAGCATCACCGTGGCCGGGCCGTCGAAGGCCAGCGTCGGCGCCTGCTCGCGCGCGTGCGCCAGCGTGCGCTCGCGTTGCTGCATCTGCTGGGACCAGCCGGCGCGCAGCTGCTGGGCCGAATCCCACCACTGCGACCAGAACAGCGCCGGATGCATGCGCCGCCACGGCTTGCTGGCGTGGGCCACGCCGGCCACGAGCAGGGCCGCCGCGACGGCGGCCAGCACGAGCCGGCGGGGGCGGCCGCCGGCCGGAGCCTGCTGCGGCCAGCGCGGCGCCCGTGGCAGCGCCCAGGCCAGCGCGGCCGCTGCCAGCAGCGCCGGCAGCAGTCGCCACAGCACGCCCGGGCGCGTTGGTGCGCAGGTACTCGCCGCTCTCCTGAGCGTGCGAGTTGGCCAGCGCGCCCAGCACCATGCTGCTGTCAGGCGCGAAGCAGTAGTGCGACCACAGGTAGTGGCGCACCGCACCGTCGACGACGAAGCCCATGGCCAGCGCCCAGATCGACAGCGTGCGCAGCCGGTGCAGCCAGGCCGAGCGCAGCGGCGGCTGCCGACCACAGCACCAGCGGCAGCGCCAGCGCCAGCATCTGCAGCGCGCGGCGACCGTCGTGCCCCATCGCGATGAAGAGGCCGAGCGCCAGCACCCAGTGCGATCGGCGCGGCCTGCGCCACACGCCAGGCCGCAGAGGCCGGTGGGGACGGCAGATTGATCGACGATGTCATGACATGACGGAGCGTGGCGGCGGATTCTGCCAGCGGCACCCCGGATTGCGGCCACTGTTCGGTATTTCCCCGGGGCGATCTGCCAACTGGTCGAGCATCCGGCTCGCCATTCGTCGTGCGATTGCAGTTTCCTCAGTCCACATCACCCGGAGAACACCATGGTCGCATCCACCGTCCGCCCCATTCCCGCCGACATGCACTCGCTGACGCCGCACCTCGTGTGCGACGGCGCCGCTGCCGCGATCGACTTCTACAAGGCCGCCTTCGGCGCCATCGAGGCCGGCCGCCTGCCCCACGCCCGACGGCAAGCTGATGCACGCGATGGTGCGCATCGGCGATTCGGCGCTGATGCTGGTCGATGCCTTCCCGCAGATGGGCGCGCTCGACCCGAAGGCGCTGAAGGGCTCGCCCGTCACCATCCACCTCTACGTGACCGACGTCGACGCGACGATGGCGCAGGCCGAGCGCGCCGGCGCCACCATCACGATGCCTGCGCAGGACATGTTCTGGGGCGACCGCTACGGCCAGCTGACCGATCCGTTCGGCCACCGCTGGTCGGTGGCCACGCACGTGCAGGACCTGACGCCCGAGCAGATGCAGGCCAACCTGGCCGCGCTGCCGCCGGCGCCCGACTGCGGTCGCTAGATCTTCTTCAGCGCGCGCAGGATCTTCTCCGGCGTGATCGGCTGCGAGGCGACGCGCGCGCCGAAGGGCGCGAGCGCGTCGTTGATCGCATTCATCACCGCGCCGGGCGCGCCCGCGGTGCCCGCCTCGCCGGCGCCCTTGGCGCCGAGCTGCGAGCTGCGCGTGGGCGACTGCACGTGAGAGACGACGATGTCCGGCATCTCGCCGGCCATCGGCACGAGGTAGTCGGCCATGTTGCCGTTCTTCAGCGTGCCGTCCTCGCTGTACAGGCACTCCTCGAACAGCGCGCCGCCGATGCCCTGCACGATCGCGCCGCGCATCTGCTCGTCCACCAGCATCGGGTTGATGACGCGGCCGCAGTCTTCCACCGCCCAGTGCTTGAGCAGCTTCACGAAGCCGGTGTCGACATCGACCTCGACATGGCTGACCTGCACGCCGTTGGTGAAGATGAACGGGTAGTCGCGCTGCGCATAGTGGCGCGTGACCATCAGCTCGGGCGTGAACTCCTTGGGCAGCGTGTCGCTGCGGAAGTAGGCGATGCGGCCGAGTTCGGCGAGCTCGAGCACCCGCTCGTTGGTGCGCGCATCGACGATCGCACCGCGGAAGACCTTCAGCTCCTGGCGATCGCGCTTGAGGATGGCCTCGGCCACTGCGAGGATGTTCTCGCGCAGCACGGCCGGCCTGCAGCACCGCCTCGCCCCTATGCCGGCGCCGCGCGAAGCCCAGGTGCCGCCGCCGTAGGGCGTGGTGTCGGTGTCGCCGGTGACCACGCGCACGCGGTCGATCGAGACACCCACCGCATCGGCGGCGATCTGCGCGAACACCGCTTCCGCGCCCTGGCCCTGCTCGCCGACGCTGCTGCTCACCGTCAGCACGCCGGTCGGCTCCAGGCGCAGCGTGGCGCCGTCCTGGCTGGCGATGCGCGCGCCGCCGACGCCGTAGAACGCCGCGCTCGGGTTGGTCAACTCGATCAGCGCGGCCACGCCGATGCCGCGGTAGATGCCCTTCTTGCGAAGCTCGGCCTGCTCGGCGCGCAGCGCGTCGTAGTCGCACACGCGCTTCGCTTCGCGCAGGCAGGCCTCGTGCGACAGCACTTCCAGCTTGATGCCGGAGGCGCCGGTGGCCGGGTAGGCGTCGTCGGGGATCACGTTCATCTGCCGGAAGGCGATCGGGTCCATGCCGAGCATCAAAGCCACGCCGTCGACCAGCGCCTCGGTGATCGCGCAGGCGATCGGGTGGCCCACGCCGCGGTACTGGCAGGTGGGCACCTTGTTCTGGAACACCACCTTCAGGTGCGCGCGGTAGGCCTTTGTGCTTGTAGGGGCCCACCGGTCAGGTTGACGACACGGTTGCCCTCGATGCCGCTGGTGCGCGGAAACATCGAGAACGGGCCGATGCCGGTCAGGTCGTCGATCTCGAAGGCGAGGATCTCGCCGGCCTTCGTCGCGGCGATGCGCGCCTTGATGCGGTGCTCGCGGGCGTGGATGTCGGAGACGAAGCTCTCCAGCCGGTCGGCGACGAACTTCACCGGCCGCTGCAGCAGGATGGCCAGCGCCACGGTGGCGAAGTCGTCCGGATAGGCGTGCACCTTGATGCCGAAGCTGCCGCCGACGTCGCGGCAGATCACGCGCACCTGCGACTCCTGCAGATCGAACTGCCGGCAGTACAGGTCCTGCATCATATGCGGGGCCTGGAACGAGTGGTAGACGGTCAGCTTCTGGTCACCCGGGTTCCAGTCGGCGATCTGGCAGCGCGGTTCCAGCGTCACGCCAGTGTGGCGGCCGAACTGGTAGGTCTCCTCGAACACCACCGCATCGGGCCGCGCGAAGGCCTCGTCGACGCCGCCGGTGTCCAGCGATCGCGTGAAGCACAGGTTGTCGCCGAGCTCGGGGTGGATCAGCGGTGTGGCGGGGTCGAGCGCGGTCTCGGTGTCGAGCACCGCGGGCAGCGATTCCCACTCCACCTCCAGCAGCGCGAGCGCGTCTTCGGCGATCGCACGCGTCTCGGCGACGATCGCCACCACCGGCTCGCCGTGCCCGGTGGCGCGCTCGATCGCCATCGGGTACTGCGGCGCACTCTTGATGCCAGCCGGGTGCGCCAGCGTGGCGACCCACGGCTTGCAGATCTCGGCGATCTCGCTGCCCACCACCACGGCGATCACGCCCGGGTGCGCCTGCGCCGCGGCGCGCTCGATGCGCGTGATGCGCATGTGCGCCACCGGCGAGCGCCAGAAGACCACGTGCGCCGGGCGCGGCAGCTCGATGTCGTCGATGTACTGGCCGCGGCCCTGCGTGAGCCGCCGCACGCCTTCGCGCGGAATCGCCACGCCGATGTGGCGCTGGTCTTCGGTGACGGCCGGCAGGTCGGTGCCGAGGTCACGGCGGGTCGGGATCTCGGTCGGGTGGTTCATGCGCGGGCCTCCACCGGCTCGTCGGCGAAGCGGCCGGCCTTCTGCTGCTCCAGCACCGCGCACACCGCATCGACGATCGCGTGGTAGCCGGTGCAGCGGCAGTAGTTGCCGCTCATCCATTCGCGCACCTCTTCGCGCTCGGCATCGGGATGCAGTTCGACGAGCTCCAGCGCCGCCATCAGCATGCCCGGCGTGCAGTAGCCGCACTGCAGCGCGTTGTGCTCGACGAAGGCGTCCTGCAGCGCCTTCAGCCGCCTGCTCGGGTTCGGCGTCTCGACCGTGTCGACACGGTGGCCGTCGGCCTGCGCCGCCAGCACCAGGCAGCCGCGCACCACCACGGCCGTCGAGCTTGACGGTGCACGCACCGCACACACCGTGTTCGCAGCCGAGGTGCGAGCCCTTCAGCCCGCAGTCCTCACGCAGGAAATCGACCGGTGCTTGCGGCACTCGACCTCGCGCACCAGCGGCGTGCCGTTGACCGTCACGCGCACACGGCGGGTCGGGGCATCGGTGGGCGTCTTCATCGTGTCTCCTCGATCAGGCGCGCCACCGCGCGGCGCATCAGCGTTGCGGCGAGCTGCTTCTTCGCGGCCACCGAATGCGTCAGGTCCTCGAAGGGGTCGAGCTCGGCGCGCAGCGCCGCGTCGGCTGCGGCCGGGCGTGCATCGTCGACGGCGCCGCCCTGCAGCGCGGCCTCGGCCTTCACGGCGCGAACCGGGCGGTCGCCAAGGCTGAGGAAGACGAGGCGGATGTCGCCCAGCGCGCGGCCGCTCACCCTGGCACGCGCCGCGAGGCCGGCCACCGCATAGTCGCCGTGGCGGCGCGAAAGCTCGCTGAAATCCTGCCGAACGCCTTCGGCCTTGACCGGAATCTCGCAGGCCTTGAGCAGTTCGCCCGGCTGAATCGCCGTGGTGTACAGGCCCTGGAAGAAGTCGGCGGCCTTGACGCGCCGCTCGCCCTTCGCGCCGGCGATCACCAGAGTGGCATCGAGCGCCACCGCGCAGGCCGGCCACTCGGCCGCCGGGTCGGCATAGGCCAGCGCGCCGCCGAAGGTGCCGAGGTTGCGGATCGCGCGGTGGCCGATGTGCGGTGCGGCCTGCGTGAGCAGCGGCGCATGCTGCGCGACGACCGGCGAGGCCTCGACCTCGCTGTGGCGGGTCAGCGCGCCGATGCGCAGCGTGCCACCCTCCACCGCGATGCCGCGCCGGGGCGTCGAAGCCGGCGATGTCCACCAGCAGCGCCGGTTGCGAGAGGCGCATGTTCAGCGTGGCCAGCAGGGTCTGCCCGCCGGCGATCACGCGCGCGTCGTCGCCGTGCTTCGCCAGCAGCTCGAAGGCGTGCTGAGGCGAATCGGCGCGGATGTAGTCGAAGGCCGGCGATTTCATCGGGTCGGGCTCGCCTCGCTAGGGTTTGTCGGGATTGGGCGTTGTTGACCACCCGCTCAACAATTTCCGTCGAGTTGAGCAGATGGTCAATACGGAAGAAACCCGGAAAGACGCCGCCCCCGCGCGGCGCCGCCTCGATGCGCGCGAACGCGAGCGGCAGATCATCGAAGGCGCGGTGGAGTTCTTCGCGCGCCGCGGGCTCGATGCGCAGATGCGCGAGCTCGCCGCCGAGCTCGGCATCGCGCACACGCTGCTGTACCACTACTTCCCGACCAAGCGTCAGCTGATCGAGCGCGTCTACGAGGAGACCATCGCCGGCCGCTGGGATCCGAAGTGGGAAGCGCTGCTCGACGACAGCTCGATCGGCGTCGAGGACAAGCTGCACGCCTTCTACCGCGAATACCTGCCCGCCATCCTCACGCCGAGTGGCTGCGCACGCTGGTGCACTCGGGCCTGTCCGACGGCCTGATCCCGACACGCTATTTCGCGCTGGTGCGCGAGAAGCTGTTCCCGCGGCTGATCCGCGAATCGCGCCGCCATGCCGGCAGCCGCTCGCGCGCCAAGGCCACGCCGCGCGAGGAGGCGGCCTTGATGGGCCTGCACGGCGGGCTGATCTACCAGCTCGGCATCTGGCCGCTGATCTACCAGCAGCATTTCAGCGGGCAGGACGATCCCGCCTTGATCGACACCTTCATCCGCGACCGCATCCGCGGCTACCTCGCGCAGGTGCACGAGTTCGTGCCGGCGCCGCGGCGCTGACGGCTCAGGAGACATCACATGGGCATCTCGCTGAACCACTTCTCGATCCGCACCGTCGACCTCGACGCCTGCGAACGCTTCTACTGCGGGCTGCTCGGCCTGAAGAAGGGACCGCGCCCGCCCTTTCCCTTCCCCGGCCTGTGGCTCTATGCCGGCGAGACCGACAAGTACGACAACGCCGCGGTGCACATCATCGGCATCGACCGCAACGACCCCGAGGGCCTGAAGAAGTACCTCGGCGACCGCGACGAGACCAGCCTGACCGGCAGCGGCGCGGTGGACCACGTGGCCTTCTTCGCCACCGGGCTGAAGGAGACGCTCGACAGGCTGAAGGCCCACGGCATCGAAGGCCGCGAGCGCACCGTGCCGCTGCTGGGCCTGCACCAGGTCTTCATCGACGATCCGAACGGCATCGTCGTCGAGCTCAATTTCCCGGCGGCCGAGAAGGCCGCGCTCGGCGGCTGAGTCCGGCATGGCACGCATCCTCGTCAGCGGCGGATCGCTCGGCGGCCTGATGGCCGCCAATGCGCTGCTGCGCGCGGGGCACGACGTGACGGTGCTGGAACGCTCGCCGCGTTCGCTCGAGGGCCGCGGTGCCGGCATCGTCACGCACGAGAACCTGCGCGAAGCGCTGCGCCAGTGCGGTGCGGTGGTCGACGAGACCCTCGGCGTGCCGGTGGCCTCGCGCGTGGTGCTGAATGCGGCGGGCGAGGCCGAGTGCCGCTGGGAGCACCCTCAGGTGCTCACCTCCTGGGGCCGGCTCTATGCGCTGCTGCGCGCCGCACTGCCGGCGGCGAACCACCGCCTCGGCGCGGCGGTGGCCGGCGTCGAGCAGAGCGAGACCGGCGTGCGCGTGCGACTGGCCAGCGGCGAGTCGCTGGCTGCCGATCTGCTCGTGGCGGCCGACGGCATCCGCTCGACGATCCGCGCGCAGCTCGCGCCGGCCGTGCAGCCGCAGTACGCCGGCTACATCGCTGGCGGCGCGGCGTGTGCGACGAGGCGAGCCTGTCGCGCCGCACGCGCGAGACGCTGTTCGACCACTTCGGCTTCGGACTGCCCGAAGGCGAGCAGATGATCGGCTACCCGGTGGCCGGCGCCGACGACAGCGTGGCACGCGGCCAGCGGCGCTGGAACTTCGTCTGGTACCGGCCGGTGGCCCCGGGCGCCGAGCTCGCCGCGATGCTGACCGACGCCGACGGCGTGCACCACCCCGACGGCATCGCGCCGCAGCAGGTGTCGTGGCGGCACATCGCGGCGATGCGCCAGGCCGCGCGCGACAAGCTCGCGCCGCAATTCGCCGAGATCGCCGAGAAGACGGCCGTGCCCTTCCTGCAGCCGATCTACGACTTGGTCTCCACCGACATCGCCTTCGGCCGCGTGGCCCTGCTCGGCGACGCTGCCTTCGTCGCGCGGCCGCACGTCGGCATGGGCGTGGCCAAGGCCGGCGACGACGCGATGGTGCTCACCCGCTGCATCGACGAGCTCGGCGCCACGCCGGCCGCACTGCGCCGCTATGCGCAACTGCGCCAGCCGGTGTGCGCGGGCGTGGTGCAGCGCGCGCGGCGGCTGGGCGCCTACATGGAAGCGCAGCAGCGCGGCGCCGCCGTGATGCGCAGTGCCGACGAGGTGATGCGCCAGACGGCGATCGACCCGTCGCTGTTCGAACCCGAGCCACCGATCGAGACATCGAAGCCACAGGCCGCCAGAGCCTGATCCATCCACCCAGCCAGGAGACAAGCCCATGAGCCAGACCCCCGCGAACCTCCGCCGCCGCCGCATCGTGATGGCCGGCACCGCCATGGCCACCGCCCCGGCGCTGTTCAACATCGCGCGTGCCCAGGCCGGCACGATCAAGATCGGTTTCCCGGTGCCGCTGACCGGCGCCTTCAGCGCCGAGGCGCAGGATCAGGTGCGCGCCGCCGAGCTGGCCGTGAAGGAGTGGAATGCCGCCGGCGGCCACAAGGGCCAGCTGTGCGAGCTGCTGGTGCGCGACGACAAGCTCAACCCGGGCGAGGCTGCCACGCGCACGCTGGAGCTGATCGAGAAGGACAAGGTCAACTTCATCGTCGGCTCGCTGTCGGCGGCGACGCAGCTGTCGATCAACGCCGTCACGCGCGAGCGCAAGGTGCTGTTCAACAGCATCAGCCAGAGCGACGCGATCAACGAGGCCAAGGACTGGAGCCTCTACACCTTCCACGAGGCGCTGAACCCGCACCTCACCGCCGGCGCGGTGGGCCGCTATGCCTTCCCGAAGTTCGGCAAGAAGGTGGTCTACCTGACCGCCGACTACGCCTACGGCCACGAGATGGTGCGCGGCTTCCAGCGCGCCGGTGCGGCGCTGGGCGTGCAGACGCTGGCCGACATCCGCCACCCGCTGGGCGCGGCCGACTACTCGGCCTTCCTGCCGCGCATCCAGGCGCTCAAGCCCGACATCCTGGTGCTGTGCAACTTCGGCCGTGACCGGTCAACTCCGCCAAGCAGGCCACCGACTTCGGCCTCAAGCAGGGCACCAAGATCATCGCGCCGGTGCTGCTGTTCACCTCGCGCACGGCCGGCGGCGCCGATGCCTTCGAGGGCATCCTCGGCGGCACCAGCTACTACTGGGGCATGGAAGACAAGATCCCCAGCGCGAAGAAGTTCAACGACGCCTTCCGCAAGGCCTACAACGGCGCCGTGCCGAGCGACTACGGCGCGCTGGGCTATGCCGGCATCCGCTCGGTGCTGCAGGCGGTGAAGGACTCGGATGCGACCGACTCGACGCGCGTGTCGATCGCGCTGCGCCAGCTCAAGTACGACTGGTACAAGGGCCCGCAGTTCTATCGCAAGTGCGACCACCAGTCGGTGCAGAGCGTGGTGATCGTCGAGAGCAAGAGCAAGGGCATGAAGGACAAGAACGACGTCTTCAACGTGCTCTCGATCGAGGCCGCCGACGAGAAGAATCTCCGCACCTGCGAGGAGATGGGCCACAAGGTGACGACCTGATCGCCGCCGCCCGATGGAAATCACCCCTCGCTGCTGGCCCTGCAGCTGGTCACCGGCATCGCGCTCGGCGCGGTGTATGCGCTGCTGGCCATCGGCCTGAGCCTGATCTTCGGCATGCTGACCGTGGTGAACTTCGCCCATGGCGCGTTCTTCATGGTCGGCGCCTTCATCGGGCTGTACTTCCTCGGGCTGACCGGCAACTTCTGGTTCAGCCTCGTGCTCACGCCGCTGGTGGTGGGCGCGATCGGGCTCGTCACCGAGCGCTTCATCGTGCGCCCGCTGTACGGCCGCGGCATCGACTACCCGCTGCTGCTGACCTTCGGCCTGTCGTGGGTGCTGATCGAGGCGATGCGGGTGATGTTCGGCATCGAGGGCCTGCCGTCGTCGACGCCGCCGGAGCTGCGCGGCGCGGTGGACCTCGGCTTCGGCTACTTCCCGAAATACCGGCTGTTCCTGATCCTCGCCACCGCGGTGATCGTGCTGGCGCTGTGGCTGTTCCTCGAGAAGACGCGCTACGGCCTGATCGTGCGCGCCGGCAGCCGCGACGGCGAGATCTGCAAGGTGCTGGGCATCGACATCGCGCGGGTCTGGCTGGTGGTGTTCGGCATCGGCACCGGCATCGCCGGGCTGTCGGGCGTGTGCTGGCGCCCACGCGGGCGGTCAATCCGGAGATGGGCATCCACGTGCTGGCCGAGAGCTTCGTCGTCACGGTCGTCGGCGGCATGGGCTCGCTGCCCGGCGCGGTGCTGGCCGGGCTGCTGGTGGGCATCGTGTTCTCGCTCACGTCGCTCTTCGCACCCGATCTGGCCGAGCTGTCGATCTTCGTGCTGATGGCGGTGGTGCTGCTGATCCGCCCGCAGGGGTTCTTCGGCAAGAAGGGGCTGATGTCGTGAGGCCGGCGCTCGACCTGATCCAGCGCCACCGGGTGGCGGCGGTGCTGCTGTTCCTGCTGGTGTTCCCGCTGCTGATGCCCTACCACGCGCTGGCCATCAACATCCTGCTGTTCGGCCTGTTCGCGGTCGGCTTCAATTTGCTGTTCGGCTACACCGGGCTGCTGTCGTTCGGCCACGCGGCCTTCCTCGGCGTGGGCAGCTACCTCACCGGCATCGCGATGGTGCACGGCGGCTGGCCGTGGTGGCTGGCGGTGGTGGCCGGCGTGGTGGCGGCGGGCGTGGCCGGCCTCGTGATCGGTTTCCTCGCCATCCGCACGCGCGGCATCTATTTCTCGATGGTCACGCTCGCGCTCGGCCAGATCGTCTACTACGCCTTCTACAAGGCCGAGCGATGGACCGGCGGCGAGAACGGCCTGCGCGGCATCCAGGTGCCGGAGATCCACCTCGGGCCCTTAGTGCTCGATTTCATCAACCCGGTCACCAAGTACTACGTGATCCTGGCCTTCGTGGCCGTGGCGCTGTGGTTCGTCTCGCGCATCCTCGCCTCGCCCTTCGGCGCGGTGATCGAGGCGGTGCGCGAGAACGACAAGCGCGCCGCCGCCTGCGGCTACGACGTGGCGCGCACCAAGCTGCTGGTGTTCGTGCTCGGCCGTGATCTGCGGCCTCGCGGGCGCCTTGCGAGCGCTGCACCTGTCGATCGTGCCGATCGATTCGCTGCACTACCTGCTGTCGGGCCGGGCGGTGATGATGTGCCTGCTCGGCGGCATGGGCACCTTCTTCGGGCCGTTCGTCGGCGCGGCGGTGTTCCTGACGCTCGAAGACGTGGCCACCGTCTTCACCAAGCACTGGATGGCCATCGTCGGCGCGGTGTTCATGGTCTTCGTGCTGTTCTTCCCGAGCGGCATCTGGGGCACGCTGGTGAAGAAGCTGGAGCGGGTGCGATGAGCAGCGTTGCCACGCCGATCCTGGAGGTCGAAGGCGTCAGCATGCGCTTCGGCAAGTTCGTGGCGCTGAACAACGTGTCGACGAAGTTCGAGGCCGGCAAGCTCAGCGCCATCATCGGGCCCAACGGCGCCGGCAAGAGCACCTTCTTCAATGTGGTCAGCGGCGCCTTCCCGCCGTCCAGCGGCCGGCTCAAGTTCCAGGGCCGCGACATCACCGGCCTCGCGCAGCACGAGTTCGCGCGCATCGGCATCGCCAAGAGCTTCCAGATCACCAATGTCTTCAAGCAGCTCACCGCGCACGAGAACGTGCGGGTGGCCGCGCAGATGCGTTCGAGCCGCTATCAGCTGCTGACGCCGCGCGCGAAGATGCGCGCGCTGATCGACCGTGCGCACGAGCTGCTGGCGCGCGTGGGGCTCGCGCACGGCCGACCGGCCGGCCGCCGACCTCGCCCACGGCCAGCAGCGCGCGCTGGAGGTGGCGATGGCACTCGCGGCCGAGCCGGTGCTGCTGCTGATGGACGAGCCCACCGCCGGCATGTCGCCGGAGGAGACCAAGGTGATGATGGACCTGATCGTGCAGCTCGCCGCCGAGCGCTCGGTCATCCTCGTCGAGCACAAGATGAAGCTGGTGATGGGCATCTGCGAGCGGCTGCTGGTGCTGCACCACGGCGAGTTCCTCGCCGAGGGCACGCCCGACGAGATCCGCGCCAACGCCGACGTGCGGCGCGTCTACCTGGGGCAGGGCTGAGCATGGCCGCGATGCTGGAAGTCGACGGACTGGACGCCTGGTACGACCGCAGCCACGTCGTGCAGGGATTGCGCTTCGAGGTCCAGCGCGGCGAGATCGTCACGCTGATGGGTCGCAATGGCGCGGGCAAGACCAGCACGTTGAAGGCGATCATGGGGCTGCTGGCCAAGCGCGGCGGCAGCGTGCGCTTCGACGGGCAGGAGATCCTTGCGCTGCCCGCGCACGCCCGCTACCACCGCGGCCTGGCCTACGTGCCCGAAGAACGGCGCATCGTGCCCGGGCTGACGGTGCTGGAGAACCTTCGCCTCGGGCTGATTGCCGGCAAGGACCGCAGCCGCGAGAAGGAGCGCATCGACACCATCGCCAAGACCTTCCCGCGCCTGGCCGAGCGCATGGACCAGGAAGGCACCTCGATGTCGGGCGGCGAGCAGCAGATGCTGGCGATCGCCCGCGCGATGATGAGCAGCCCGCGCATGATCCTGCTCGACGAACCCTCGGAAGGCATCATGCCGCTGCTGGTGCACGAGATGTTCGTGCTGTTCGAGCAGCTCAAGCGCGACGGCACCACGATCCTGCTCGTCGAGCAGAACGTCGAGCGGGCGCTGGGCATCTCCGACCGCGCCTACATCCTCGACCAGGGCCAGATCGCGCACCAGGGCGAGGCGTCCGACCTGCTCGCCGACCGCGAGATCCAGGAACGCTACTGCGCGGTGTAGCGGCGGGCGCACGGGGACGGTGATCCGCCCGTGACGCGAACCACGCGAATGCAGGGGGAATTGTTACGGCACTCACCCAGTGTCATGTAACTGCCGCATGCTGGCATCCATGCGCCACGCATCCCCGAGGTGTTGACGTGAACCCGATCGCCGCACTCGACCAGCAGAGCCCGCAGCTGCAGCCCTTCCAGCTGCTGCTGATGGGCGTCTTCCTCACCGCCTACCTCACCGCCGTGACCGGGCTGCTGCAGCCGCGCGGCCGGCTGCGAGCGGCCGGCGTGGCGCTGCTGGCCGGCGTCGGCATGGGCTTCGCGTTCACGCCCTGGACGCTGGGCGCCCTGCTCGCGGCCCTGAGCGTCGGCGCGGTGGGCGTGTTCATCGGGGTGAGCTGGCTGCTCAGCCGCGCGCTGGGCGTTCACGAGCAGACCTCGACGCTGATGCCCGAGGTGGAAGACGACTTCGCGCCCACCGAAATGGACGTGGCGCCGACAGCGCCGCGGTCAGCGCCCCTGGCCGCACCGCGCTTTGCCGCGCCGACCGCCCCCGCGCCACTGTCCTGAGCCGGCCTGCCGGCCGGCGGCCGGTCCGCGCCCGCGGACTTGAGCTTCCACAAACTCCGGCGACTCTTCCTGCGATCTGATCCGCGCTCCGCGAGGGTGCGCGTTCGGGCTTGAACTGGTTCAAGGACGGCACCCGCCTCCCGGCCGGACCATGGCCGCACATCAACCGGACAGGTCAACCCCAGGAGAGTGCCCATGACAAGCCGCTATCCCGCGTCGCCGCTCACGCTGACGGCCGCGCTGCTGATTTCCCTCGCGTCCTTCGGCGCCACCGCGCAGGAGAAGAAAGGCGTCACCGAGCCCGAACTCAAGTACCGGGCCGGTGCCTCGCCGCTGGCCTCGGAACCGATGTACCAGTCGAGCAACCCCAAGGCGCCGCCGATGACGCAGGCGGAGTTCGACACCGCGCGCAAGATCTATTTCGAGCGCTGCGCCGGCTGCCACGGCGTGCTGCGCAAGGGCGCCACCGGCAAGCCGCTGACGCCGGACATCACGATCGGCAAGGGCACCGACTACCTGAAGGTCTTCATCGCCTACGGCTCGCCGGCCGGCATGCCGAACTGGCAGACCAGCGGCGAGATGAGCGAGAAGGAAGTCGACCTGATGGCCCGCTACATCCAGCAGGATCCTCCGATGCCGCCGGAATTCGGCATGGAGCAGATGAAGCAGACCTGGAAGGTCATCGTGCCACCCGAACAGCGGCCGAAGAAGAAGCTCAACAACTACAACATCACCAACATCTTCTCGACCACGCTGCGTGACACCGGCGAGGTGGCGCTGATCGACGGCGACACCAAGAAGATCATCAACATCGTCAAGACCGGCTACGCGGTGCACATCTCGCGCCTGTCGGCGTCGGGCCGCTACCTCTTCGTGATCGGCCGCGACGCGAAGATCAACATGATCGACCTGTGGATGGAGAAGCCCGACAACGTGGCCGAGATCCGCGTCGGCCTGGAGGCGCGCTCGGTCGACACCAGCAAGTACAAGGGCTACGAGGACAAGTACGCCATCGCCGGCAGCTACTGGCCGCCCCAGTACACGATCATGAACGGCGACACGCTGGAGCCGCTGAAGATCGTCGGCACGCGCGGCATGACGGTCGACAAGCAGGAGTTCCACCCCGAGCCGCGCGTGGCCTCGATCCTCGCCTCGCACTACAAGCCCGAGTTCGTGGTCAACGTGAAGGAGACCGGCAAGACGCTGCTGGTGGACTATTCCAACCTGAAGGCGCTGAAGGTCACCGAGATCGAGACGGCGCGCTTCCTGCACGACGGCGGCTTCGATTCGAGCAAGCGCTACTTCATGGTGGCGGCGAACCAGAGCAACAAGATCGCCGCGGTGGACATGAAGGAAGGCAAGCTCGAGCGCCTGATCGACGTGGGCAAGATCCCGCACCCCGGCCGCGGCGCGAACTTCACGCACCCGAAGTACGGCCCGGTGTGGAGTACCGGCCACCTCGGCGACGAGACGATCTCGCTGATCGGCACCGACCCGAAGAAGCACAAGGACAGCGCCTTCAAGGTGGTGCAGACGCTCAAGGGCCAGGGCGGCGGTTCGCTGTTCCTCAAGAGCCACCCGAAGTCCACGCACCTGTATGTCGACACGCCGCTGAACCCCGATCCGAAGATCTCGCAGTCGGTGGCGGTGTACGACATCAACAACCTCGAGAAGGGCTTCACCGTGCTGCCCATCGCCGAGTGGGCCGGGCTGACGGACGACGGCGCCAAGCGCGTCGTGCAGCCGGAGTTCAACAAGGCCGGTGACGAGGTGTGGTTCTCGGTGTGGAGCGCCAAGGACAAGCAGAGCGCGCTGGTCGTCGTCGACGACAAGACGCTGAAGCTGAAGGCCGTGATCAAGGATCCGAAGCTGATCACGCCCACGGGCCACTTCAACGTCCATAACACCCAACACGACGTCTACTGACGCGGGAGCCACCCCATGAAGACGCAACTCACGTTCGCGCTCGGCTTGGCGGTGGCGGCGCTCGGGGCTTCGGCCCCGGCGCAAGCCAACCCGGAGGCCGCGATGGAGAAGGCTGGCTGCCCGGCCTGCCACGCGAAGGACAAGAAGATGGTCGGGCCCTCCTTCAAGGAGATCGCCGCCAAGTACAAGGGCCAGGACGTGGTGCCCACGCTGATGCAGAAGGTGCGCACCGGCGGCAAGGGCAGCTTCGGCCCGATCCCGATGGCGCCGAACCCGCCCGAGAAGATCAACGACGCCGATCTCAAGTCGGCCGTCGAGTTCATCCTGAAGAGCTGAGCATGGACATGCGACGGCTGTTGATCCTCGGGCTCGCGGCCGTCGCCCTGCCCACGTTTGCTTCGCCCGATGCGGTGCGGGTGCGCGAACTGGTGCGCATGGTCCGCCAGGACTGCGGCTCCTGCCACGGCATGGCGCTGACCGGCGGGCTGGGCCCGGCGCTCACCCGCGCCGCGCTGGCCGACAAGCCGCTCGATTCGCTGGAGGCGGTGATCGAACACGGCCGCCCCGGCACGCCGATGCCGCCGTGGCGCTCGATGCTGCGGCCCGGCGAATCACGCTGGATCGCCGAGCGCCTCGTCGCCGGCTTCCCCGAGGAATCACGATGAAGCGCCCGGCGCTCACCCTCGGCGCGCTGCTGCTGGCCGGCTGCGCTGCCACCTCCACGTCTCCCAAAGGCACCGGCGATCTCGGTGTCGTCATCGAGCGTGCCACCGGCACGGTGGCCATCGTCGACACCAGCGAGCGCCGCGTGCTGGCCGAAGTGCCTGGGCTGGGCGATCTCTCGCACGCCTCGGTGGTGTTCTCGCGCGATGGCGGCAGCGCCTTCGTCTTCGGCCGCGACGGCGCGCTCACCCGCGTCAACCTGATCACGCGGCGCATCGAGCAGCGCGTGATGCAGGCCGGCAACTCGATCGGCGGCGCGATGTCGCAGGACGGCACGCTGGTCGCCGCGCAGAACTACCAGCCCGGCGGCGTGAAGGTCTTCGATGCGAAGACGCTCGCCCTCGTCGCCGACATCCCCGCCGAATATGCGCCGGGCCGGCTCGCGCGTGGTCGGCCTGGCCGACCTGCCGGGCCGGCGCTTCGTCTTCTCGCTGTTCGACGCCGACCGGTGTGGGTGGCCGATGTCCGACCCGACCGCGCCGAAGATCACGAGGTTCGAGAACGTCGGCCACCAGCCCTACGACGCGCTGGTCACGCCCGACGGTCGCCACTACATCGCCGGGCTGTTCGGCGAAGACGGCTTGGCGCTGATCGACCTGTGGGCCGAAAAGCCGCAGGTCCGCCGCATCCTCGCCGGCTACGGAAAGGGAGAAGCCGCCTTGCCGGTCTTCAAGATGCCGCACCTGCGCGGCTGGGCGGTGGCCGGACGCCACGCCTACCTGCCGGCGATCGGCCGCCACGAGGTGCTGGTGGTCGATACCGAGAGCTGGGCCGAGGTGGCGCGCATTCCGGTGGCGGGCCAGCCGGTGTTTGCGATGGCGCGGCCCGATGGCCGCCGGTGTGGGTCAACTTCGCCGTGCCCGACTACGACCGCGTGCAGGTGATCGATACGCAGATGCGCCGGTGGTGAAGACGCTGGAGCCCGGCAAGGCCGTGCTGCACATGGAATTCACGCCGCGCGGCGAGGCGGTGTGGATCAGCTCGCGCGATGCCAATCGCGTCAGCGTGTACGACACGCGCAGCTTCGAGTCGCTGGCCACCTTGCCGCTCGAGGCGCCGAGCGGCGTGTTCTTCACCAGCCGCGCTGCGCGCATGGGGTTCTGAGCATGCAGCGCCTCGACCTGCTCAACCGCTGGCAGCATGGCTTCCCGCTCGAATCGCGACCCTTCGCGCGCATCGGCGAGGCGCTGGTCGCCAACGAGGCCGAGGTCATCGCCGGTTTCGAGGCCGCGCGCGCCGATGGCTCGCTCAGCCGCATCGGCGGTGTGTGGGCGGCCGGAGCCGGCGGTGCCGCGCTGCTGGTGGCGATGGCCGTGCCGGCGCCGCGGCTCGACGCCGTGGCCGGGCAGGTCGATGCGCTGCCCGGCGTGAACCACAACTACGAGCGTGAGCACCACCTCAACCTGTGGTTCGTGATCACCGGGCCGGACAGCGCCCGCCTCGCGCAGCGGCTCGATGCGCTGGAGCGCGACACCGGGCTGCCCACGCTGCGCCTGCCAATGCAGCGTGTCTACCGCATCGACCTCGGCTTCGACCTGCGCGGCATCGGCGGGGCAGCAGGCGCCACGGCGCCGGCCCGCCGCGCCCCGCCGGTGGCCGACACCGATCGGCCGCTGGCCGCGCTCGTCGAAGCAGGCCTGCCGCTGGTGGCCCGGCCCTATGCCGAGTGGGCCGACGCGCTGGGCCGCGGCGAAGACGAGGTGCTGGCCACGATCGGCCGCTGGCTCGACCGCGGCACGCTGCGCCGCTTCGGCGTGGTGGTGCGCCACCACGAGCTGGGTTTCGACCGCAACGCGATGACGGTCTTCGACGTGCCCGACGACGAGGTCGATGCCTGCGGCGCGGCGCTCGCCGCCCAGCCCGGCGTGACGCTGTGCTACCGCCGCGCCCGCGCCGAAGGCTGGCCCTACAACCTCTACTGCATGGTGCATGGGCGTGAGCGCGAGGCCGTGCGTGCCGCGATCGACGCCGCTGCCCGGGCCGCCGGCCTGTCGCAGCGGCCTCACGAGCTGCTGTTCAGCCTGCGCCGCTTCCGCCAGCGCGGCGGCAGCTATTTCCGAACGCCCGCTGACGAGGCCGTGCATGAACACGCCTGAAGCGCCCGACCGCATCGACCTGCAGCTGATCGACCGGCTGCACGGCGACCTCCCGCTGACCGAGCGGCCCTTCGCCGACATCGGCAACGAGCTCGGCATCGGCGAAGACGAGGTGATCGAGCGTCTGCGCCACCTGCTCGCGCGCGGCACGCTCACGCGCTTCGGCCCGCTGTTCCAGATCGAGCGCGCCGGCGGGCTGTTCGTGCTCGCCGCGATCGAGGTGCCGGCCGCCGACTTCGAGCGCATCACCGGCATCGTCAATGCCTTCCCGGAAGTCGCGCACAACTACCGCCGCGAGCACCGGCTGAACATGTGGTTCGTGGTGGCGGCCGAAACGCGCGACGCGGCCTTCGACGCGCTGTCGCGCATCGAGGCCGCCACCGGCCTGAAGGTGCACGCCTTCCCGAAGGAGCGCGAATATTTCGTCGAGCTGCGGCTGCCCGCCGCGGCAGGAGCCGGCCATGGCGCTGTCTGAGTTCGACCGCGAGCTGATCGCCGCCACGCAGAGCGGCCTGCCGCTGGTGGCGCGGCCCTACGAGGCGGTGGGCGCGATGCTCGGCGTCAGCGGCGAGCAGGTGCGCGAGCGGCTTTCGCAGATGCTGGCCGAAGGCCTGATCCGCCGCATCGGCGCCGTGCCCAACCACTACAGGCTCGGCTTCACCGCCAACGGCATGACGGTGTGGGACGTGGCCGACGCGCGTCGACGAACTCGGCGCCATGGTGGGCGCCCTGCCCGGCGTCAGCCACTGCTACCGCCGCCCGCGCGAGCTGCCGGTGTGGCCCTACAACCTGTTCGCGATGGTGCACGGCCGTTCGCGCGACGAGGTCGAGCGCCGGGCGGCGCAGATCCGCGTGCTGCTCGGCGATGCCTGCCGCGGCAGCGACATCCTCTACAGCAGCGCGATCCTGAAGAAGACCGGGCTGCGTCTGTCGTCATCGGAGAACTGACATGTTCCGCGTCTCGCAGTACATGCGCGAACTCGCCCAGGCCGAAGCCTCGGGCACCTACCACACGCCCGCGCTGCGCGGCGGCGGGACAGCGCCCGGCCCCGTGGTGATCTGGAACCTGATCCGCCGCTGCAACCTCACCTGCAAGCACTGCTATTCGATCTCGGCCGACCACGAGTATGCCGGCGAGCTGAGCACGCCCGAGGTGTTCACGGTGATGGACGACCTGAAGGCCTTCCGCGTGCCGGTGCTGATCCTCTCCGGCGGCGAGCCGCTGATGCGGCACGACATCTTCGAGATCGCCGCGCGCGCGCCAAGGCGATGAAGTTCT
Organism: Piscinibacter aquaticus; assembly: GCA_007994965.1. GTDB lineage: Bacteria > Pseudomonadota > Gammaproteobacteria > Burkholderiales > Burkholderiaceae_C > Piscinibacter > Piscinibacter aquaticus. The sequence goes on from VOPW01000001.1 coordinate 3,032,362, forward strand.
ACGTCGGCCTGTCGACCAACGGCACGCTGATCGACGCGCCGATGGCCGACCGCATCGCGGCCATGGGCTTCGACTACGTCGGCATCAGCCTGGACGGCATCGGCGCCACGCACGACAAGTTCCGCCGCCTCGAAGGCGCGTTCGACAGGAGCCTCGCCGCGATGCGCATGCTGCGCGACCGCGGCGTGAAGGTCGGCATGCGCTACACGATGACGGCGATGAATGCGCACGATCTCGTGCCCTTGCTGCGCCTGATGCGCGACGAGCAGATCGACAAGTTCTACTTCTCGCACCTGAACTACGCCGGCCGCGGCAACATCCACCGCTCGCGCGATGCGCAGTTCGAGACCACCCGCAACGCACTCGACGTGCTGTTCGAGGCAGCCTGGAGAGCCGCACAGGCCGGCAGCGAGCAGGATTTCGTCACCGGCAACAACGATGCCGACGGCGCTGGCTGCTGCAATGGGTGCGCGAGCGCTTCCCGCGCTGGGAGGCACCGCTGCGCGAGCGGCTCGTGGCCTGGGGCGGCAATGCCTCGGGCGTGAACGTGGCCAACATCGACAACCTCGGCGTGGTGCACCCCGACACGATGTGGTGGCACCACAGCCTGGGCAGCGTGCGCGAGCGGCCGTTCTCGCAGATCTGGCTGGACACCTCCGATCCGCTGATGCGCGGGCTGAAGATGAAGCCGCGGCCGGTGGGCGGGCGCTGCGCCCAGTGCGCACACTTCGCCATCTGCGGCGGCAACACGCGCACGCGGGCGCAGCAGGTCACCGGCGATGCCTGGGCGGCCGATCCCGGCTGCTACCTCAGCGACGAGGAGATCGGCTGGCCGCGACGGAGGCCGTCGCATGAAGCCCGGCGGACCCTGGTGGCAGTTCGCGCTGGCGGCAGGCATGCTGGCCATCGCTGCCGACATGGCGCGCGCGCAGGCGGGTGTGCCCGCCGAGCCGGCCGCGCTGTACAGCGAGCACTGCGTAGCCTGCCACGGCGAACAGCGCCTGGGCGGCATGGGCCCGGCGCTGCTGCCCGAGAGCCTGCAGCGCGTGAAGCCGGCCGAGGCCGGCGCGGTGATCGGCAAAGGCCGCGCCGCGACGCAGATGCCCGGCTTCGCCGACAAGCTCTCGGCCGAGCAGATCGCCGCGCTGTCGAAGTGGATCTATACGCCGGTGACGCCGGCGCCCACCTGGAACGAGGCGCAGATCCGCGCCTCGCGCACCGAAGTCGACGGCGCCGCGGCGCTGCCCGCGCGGCCGGTGTGGAAGGCCGACCCGATGAACGTGTTCCTGGTCGTCGAGGGCGGCGACCACCACGTCTCGGTCGTCGATGGCGACCGCTTCGAGGTGATCCACCGGTTTGCCTCGCGCTTTGCGCTGCACGGCGGGCCGAAGTTCTCGCCCGACGGCCGCTTCGTCTATTTCGGCTCGCGCGACGGCTGGATCACCAAGTACGACCTGTGGAACGGGCCGTGGTGGCCGAGGTGCGCGCCGGGCTGAACATGCGCAACGTCGCCGTCTCGGGCGACGGCCAATGGGTGATGGCGGCCAACTACCTGCCGCACACGCTGGCGCTGTTCGATGCCGACCTGAAACTGCAGCGTGTGTACGACGCCGCCACGCTCGACGGCAAGACGACATCGCGCGTCTCGGCCGTGTACGACGCGCAACCCCGCCGCAGTTTCGTCGTCGCGCTGAAGGACATTCCGGAGCTGTGGGAGATCTCCTACGACCCGAAGGCCGAGCCCATCCACGACGGGCTGGTGCACGACTACAAGATGGGCGAATCGATCGCCAAGCCCGGCTTCCTCGGCGTGCGCCGCACGCCGCTGGACGAACCGCTGGACGACTTTTTCTTCGACCAGAGCTACCGCCACGTGCTGGGCGCCACGCGGCCGAAGAGCGATGGCAGCCCGAGCGCGCAGGTGGTCAACCTCGACATCCGCCGCCGCATCGCCGCGCTGCCGCTGGCCGGCATGCCGCATCTCGGCTCGGGCATCACCTTCTCGTGGAACGGCACCACCGTGCTGGCCAGCCCGAACCTGAAGGACGGCGTGGTGCAGGTGATCGACATGAAGACGGCAGACCGTGAAGAGCATCACCACGCCGGGGCCGGGCTTCTTCATGCGCAGCCACGAGAACTCGCCCTACGCCTGGGTCGACTCGATGATGAGCCCGAGCGCGAAGGACACGCTGACCATCATCGACAAGCGCACCCTCGCGCCGGTGGCCCAGGTGAAGGAGCCGGGCCGCACGCTGGCGCACATCGAGTTCACGCGCGACGGCCGCCATGCGCTGGCCAGCGTGTGGGAAGTGGACGGCGCGATCGTCGTCTACGACGCCGCCACCTTCAAGGAAGTGAAGCGGCTGCCAATGAGCAAGCCAGTCGGCAAGTACAACGTCTACAACAAGATCACGCGCTCCGAGGGCACCTCCCACTGAAGCGGGGTCGGCCGGCGGCGACAGGCCGCGTCGCCATAATCGCCGGATGCCCGCGGCGCGCCCTCTTCTCCCTCCCCTTCCCTGCGCACGGCGCGGCGTGCCTGGAACCTGCTGCACATCGATTCGCAGCAGGCGCGGCGGCTGGCCGAACGCGCCATCGCATCTGCCACCAGCGACCAGGACCCGGCCGCCGAAGGCTGGGCGCGCATCGCGCTGGGCTACCACCTGCTCTACTTCGGCACCGTCGCCGAGGCCTCGCGCGAGCTGCAGCGCGCGCTGCGCTGCTTCGACCGCGCCAGCGACCGGGCCGGACAGCTGCTGGCGAGCGCCGCACTGTCGCGCGCAATGTGGCGGGCGGGCCGCGTGCGCGAGGCGCTCGATGCGGTGCTGCCGCTGCGCGAGGAAGGCGTGCGCGTGCTGCGCCACGAGCAGCGCGGCGTGCTGCTCAACACCATCGCCGGCTGCTACTCGGCGCTGGGCGATTCGTCGCAGGCCTTCGCGCACATGTTCGAGGCGCTGCGCGATGCCGGCCCGAAACGCGGCCATGGCTTCGACACCGTGCTGCATTGCAACCTCTCGCACGAGCTGCTGCAGATCGGCGACTACGACCACGCGCTGCAGCACGTCGACCAGGGGCTGGCCGGCTGCGCGCGGCTGAAGAATGCGCGGCTGCTCGGCATCCTGCTGATCAACCGCGTGCTGTGCCTGACCGAGCTCGGCCGCGCCAGCGAGGCGATGCCCGACGTGGCCGCCGTGCTGGCGATGCCCACCGATGCCAGCGGCCGCGGCAGCATCGAGCCGGCCTTCGAGACCATGGCCATCGCCGCGCTGCGCGCCGGCGACATGGCGCTCGGCGGCGAGCTGGTCGAGCGTGCGCTGGCCGGTGGCGCCACGCCCATCCCCGACGAACGCGTGGAACGCGTGACTGCCGCGGCGCTGCTTTCGCTGCGGCGCGGCGATGCCGCCGGCGCCGTGCGCACCCTGCGCGCGGCGAATACCGAGGCCGCCCGCGACGATGTCGAGGGGCTGTCGGTGCGCATCCGCGCGCAGTTCTTCAACGTGCTCAGCGAAGCCCACGAAGCCGCCGGCGATGCCGCCGCCGCGCTGGCCGCACTGCGCCAGGCGCAGCGCCCGGCCCGCGCGCAGTCGCAGCTGGCCTCGCGGGCGCGCTACCAGGCCGCGGCGCTGCAGACCGAGCTGCTGCGGCTGCAGCACCGCCTCGATGAGAACGACGCACGTCGCCGCCGCACCGAGCGCGCCCGTGCCGAACTGGCCGCGATCAACGCGCAGCTGTCGCGCAAGATCGAGGAAGTGCAGTCGCTGCAGGAGGCGCTGCGCCAGCAGGCGGTGCGAGATGCGCTGACCGGCCTGTACAACCGCCGCCACCTCGGCGAGACGCTGCCGGCGCTGGTTGCGCTGGCGCGCCGCGAGGATGCGCCGCTGTCGCTGGTGATCATCGACCTCGACCATTTCAAGCGCGTCAACGACGTGCACGGCCACGCCGCCGGCGACCGCCTGCTCGCCGCCTTCGGCCAGCTGCTGTCGCAGCAGGTGCGGCGCAGCGACGTGGCCTGCCGCTACGGCGGCGAGGAGTTCTGCCTGCTGATGCCGCGCACCGCGGCCGATGCCGCGCGGCGCAAGGTGCAGCAGCTGCTGCGCCGCTGGCGCGCGATGCGCTTCGAGCTCGACGACGACGAGGTGCTCGAGGGCCTGAGCTTCTCCGCCGGCGTGGCCGACACGCTGCACGCGCCGGCCTCGCCCGATGCGCTGCTCAAGGCCGCCGACGATGAATTGCTCGCGGCCAAGCGCGAAGGGCGCAACCGCGTGATCGTGGCGCTCAGGCCGGACAGCTCTGCCACTGCCGGCTGTAGGCCGATGCGGGCTTGACGATCGTCGTGGCGCCGGCCGCCGCCTCGCGCGCGCGCCGGCCCAGTTCCATCTCGAGCTTGAAGGCGTATTTCTCGAAGAACTCGGCGAACTTCTCGCCGCCGCGCGTGCCCACCGCATGCAACTGGTCGCGCTGCGCGTCCCATTCCAGCAGCACCGCCGCCAGCGGCTGCGGCGCCGGGCCGGACATCACGGCCGCGCCGCGCGCCGGGTCGTAGCGGGAGTTGTCGCCGCAGCAGTGGATCACCTGCGCCGGCTCGCTGCCGGTGCCCCTGCGCACGCCGATGAAGCTCAGCGCCGGCGTCGGGTACATCAGCTTGTGGGCGCAGATGGCGGAGAAGGCCACCAGGTTGCGCTTCGGCCCGACACCGGCCGGTGCGGCGTAGCGCTGCTTCGCCTCGGTGAGCAGTTCCACGTCGCGCACCTCGTCGTCCGTTGCGATCAGGAAGACCGGCGAGGCCGCGAACGGGTAGTTGAACAGCAGCGTCTCGCCCGGCTTCAGCGCCCGGGCCGAGATGGGCTTGCCGAACGGGTCGACGAGCAGCGAGCGCGGGTGGCTCTGGCGGACATCGCCGGCCACCGCCGGCAAAAGGCCGCTGGCGGCCCACGCGCCGGCCACGCAGGCCGCCTGCTGCATCAGCGTGCGCCGGCCGGCATCGGTCTCTTCGTCAGGAGTGACGGTCTTGGGTACCAATTCATGCGCCATGCCCGCCAAGCTAGCGCAGCTGGGCCGCCGTTGCAATCGAGGCTTGCGCCAGCGCAAACGCAGCCGACTCGGCAGCGTCAAGTCATGGGGATCGAAGCCGATCAGCCACGCACACCGATTGCCGAGACGCTTCGTGAACTTCCTTCATGACCTTCCCCTCGCCCGCCGCATGGCCATAGGCTTCGGCAGCGTGCTGCTGCTGCTGGCCGCCGTGGTCACCGTCGGCACCCTGGCCTTCGAATCGACCAGCGACGCCACTTCCGTGCTCATCGATGAAGACTGGGTCAAGGCCGAAGCGGTGTCGACGCTCGAAGGCGCGACACGTGCCAATGCCCGGCGCACGATGGAACTGCTGATCAGCGAGGATCCGGCTCGCCGGCGATGGTGCGCGAGCGCATCGCCGCCAACCGCAAGACGGTCGACGAGACGCTCGCCACGCTGGACAAGCTGGTGCGCCGGCCCGAGGCCCGCGAGCTGCTCGGGCAGATCCAGAAGGCGCGACAGGAGTACGTGGCCTCGTTCCGCCGGTCGATGCCGAGGTGGCCGCCGGCCAGCGCGATGCCGCCATCCGCCGCGTTCAGACCGAAACGCTGCCGCTGCTCGACGCGCTGCAGGAGCGCACCGGCGCACTGGCCCAGCTGCAGAAGAGGATGGCCCGTGACAGCGGCGCCACCGTGGTCGCCGACATCGATCGGGCCCAGACCCTGATGGTGGTGCTGGGGCTGGGCGCCCTGCTGCTCGGCGCCGGCTTCGCCTTCGTGCTGTCGCGTTCGGTAACGCGGCCGGTCGCGAACGCGGTGCAGTTCGCACGCCGCGTTGCCGAAGGCGATCTCGGCGCCTCGATCCAGGCCGAGGGCCGCGACGAGATCGCCACACTGGTGCGCACGCTCGCCGAGATGAACCAGCGCCTGTCCGGCGTGGTCGGTCAGGTGCGCGGCAACGCCGAGAGCGTGGCCACCGCCAGCGCGCAGATCGCGCAGGGCAATGCCGACCTCAGCCAGCGCACCGAGGAGCAGGCCAGCGCACTGCAGCAGACGGCGGCCTCGATGGAGCAGCTCGGCTCCACGGTCAGGCTCAATGCCGACAACGCGCGGCAGGCCAACCAGCTGGCGCTCGGCGCCTCGCAGGTGGCGCAGCGCGGCGGCGAGGTCGTCGGCGGTGGTGGCGACGATGGCAGGCATCCACGACAGCTCGCGGCGCATCGGCGACATCATCGGCACGATCGACGGCATCGCCTTCCAGACCAACATCCTGGCGCTCAATGCCGCGGTGGAAGCGGCACGTGCCGGTGAGCAGGGCCGCGGCTTCGCCGTGGTGGCCGGCGAGGTGCGCAGCCTCGCGCAGCGCAGCGCCGGGCGGCGCGCGAGATCAAGCGGCTGATCACCGCCAGCGTCGAGCAGGTGGAACAGGGCAATGCGCTGGTCAGCGAGGCGGGCACGACGATGACGGAGATCGTCTCCTCGATCCGCCGCGTCAGCGACATCGTCGCCGAGATCAGCGCGGCCAGCGTCGAGCAGAGCAGTGGCGTGGGCCAGATCGGCGAGGCGGTGTCGCAGATGGACCAGGTGACGCAGCAGAACGCCGCGCTGGTGGAAGAAAGCGCCGCCGCAGCCGAGAGCCTGAAGCAGCAGGCCGATCAGCTCGTGCAGGCGGTGGCGGTGTTCAGGCTGGCGGCCTGAGTCGTTCGCGCAGCGCGGTCTTCAGCACCTTGCCGTAGTTGTTCTTCGGCAGCTCGGCGAGAAACTCGTAGCGCTTCGGCCGCTTGAAGCGCGCCATCTGCGCGAGGCAGTGCGCGTCGAGCGCCTCCGCGCCCGGGCTGGCACCGGGCGCGGCAACGACGAAGGCCACCACCACCTCGCCCCACTCGGCATCGGGCGCGCCCACCACCGCGGCCTCGGCCACGCCGGGCGCGGTGAGCAGCACCTCCTCCACCTCGCGCGGATAGATGTTGGAGCCGCCGCTGATGATCAGGTCCTTGCTGCGGTCCTTCAGCGTCAGGAAGCCGTCGGCATCGAGGCAGCCGACGTCGCCGGTGAACAGCCAGCCGTCGCGGATCGCTGCGGCGGTCGCCTCCGGATTGCGCCAGTAACCGGCCATCACGCTGTCGCCCTTGACGAGCACCTCGCCGATCTCGCCGGTGGGCAGAGAACGACCCTGCGCGTCGGCCACGCGAATGCGCACCGGCGTCTGCGCCACGCCCACCGAGGCGATGCGTTCGAGGTGGCGCGGGTGCGCGGTGTCCGTCAGGTGATGCCGGGCCAGCGCGGTGGCCACCATCGGCGTCTCGCCCTGGCCGTAGATCTGCACGAAGCGCGGGCCCATCACGGCCAGCGCCCGCTGGAGATCGGCCACGTACATCGGCGCGCCGCCGTAGACGATGGTCTTGAAGGCGCGGGCCGCATCGTCGGGCGTCAGGCCCTCGCGCCCGGCATGGTCGACGAGGCGCTTGACGATGGTCGGAGCGGCGAAGGTCGACAGCGGCCCGAGCCGCGCGCCCAGCGCGAACAGCTCGGCCGGATCGACACCGCCGGACGCCGGCACCACGTGACGTGCGCCGGCCATCAGATGCGGAATTGCATAGAGGCCGACGCCGTGCGACATCGGCGCGGCATAGACGATCGCATCGTCGCGCGAGACCGCATCGACGTCGGCGAAGTAGGCCAGCCCCATGGTCGTCAGGTTGCGCTGCGTGATCATCACGCCCTTGGGCCGGCCGGTGGTGCCCGAGGTGTAGAAGAGCCAGGCGGTGTCGTCGGGGCCGCGCTCGGCGATGGGCACGGCGCGGAAGTCGTCCGCCGGCGCGAGCAGCGCCTCGGCCTCGGCCGACTCCGCGTCGATCTGCCGCTGCGCGCCGGCCAGCGGCCCGGGCGCGACGTCGCGCGTCACGAAGACCCAGCGCGCCTGGGCGTTGTCGACGATCCACTCCACCTCGCGCGGGTGCAGCTTCGCATTGACCGGCACCACCACCAGACCGGCCCACCAGGCCGCCCACAGCAGCTCGAGGTAGCGCGGGTGGTTGCGCATGAACAGCACGACGCGATCGCCCGGCACCAGGCCGGCCTCACGCAGGCGCTGTGCGGCGCCGGCGCTGCGCGCCGCCCACTCGGCATGGCTCGCCCACGGCGTCGCGCCGTGGAACACGGCGCTGCGCTCGCCCTGCAGCAGGGCCTGCTTCAGCAGCAGGTGGGCAGGCTCATCGCTGCCTCACACCACCGCGTGCTGCGTGATCACCAGCCGCATGGTCGTGCCATCAGGCCCGGTGTGCAGCACCTGCAGCTCGCCGCCGTGCAGTTCCATCACCCGGTGCACGATGTGCAGCCCGAGGCCGCGCCGCCGGCCTCGCGCATCCTTCTCGAGCCGGGGCGGCAGCTGACTCCTGAAGTTGGGCATGCGGTCGGGCGGGATGCCGGGGCCGTGGTCGATGACGTCGAGGATCAGCGCCAGCGGTTCGTCGGAGTCCGACACGCGCACCGTCACCGGCGAACCCGGCGGGCTGCAGCGCAGCGCGTTGGACAGCAGGTTGCGCAGCGCCAGGCGCATCAGCCCGGGCTCCATCGAGGCGGTGCGCGTCGGCGTCTGGCGGTCGACCTGCACGCGCCGGGCCTCGCTGGGCGGCTGGTCGGCCACGGCCACGGCGATCAGCGCGTCGATGTCGGTGTCCATGCCCTCGATGCGCTGGCCGGCCACCAGCAGCGCCGCCACCGCCAGCGTGTTGCCGATGCTCTGCTGCACCTCGTTGAGCACCAGCTCGGCGCGGCGCATCGGCTCGGCCGCGGTGAGCTTGCCGTCGCGCGAGAGCTCCACGGTGGCCGCTTGCAGCGCCGCCGAGGCATTGTTCAGCGGCTGGCGAACCTCGTGGGCCAGCACGTCGAGCATGTCGCTGCGCTCCTTCAGCTGGGCCAGCGTCTGCTCGCGGGCGCGCTGCAGTTCCTGCATCGCCTTCGCCTCGGCCTCGCGCGACTGGGCCAGCGCGTCGGCCAGCTCGGCAACCTCGCGGATGGTCAGCGTGGCGGATCGCTCGCCGCCGCTCACGTGCGCCTCGACGGCCACGCGCAGCTGGCGCGCCAGGCGCCGGGCGGTGTACAGCGCCGCCGCCATTGCCAGCACCGCGCACAGCACGCCGGCCACCAGCACCCGCGCCATGGAGTCGCGCACCTGCGCCTGGATGGCAGCGGCCGGCCGGCCGACGGCCACGTGCCAGCCGGCACCGGGGATCGGCGCGACGCTGGTGTAGACCGGCGTGCCGTCCTTCGTGACCGACTGGAACTGCCGCTCGCCGCTGGCGATGCGGTCGATCAGCGTCTGCGTGGCGATCTGCCCGACGAAGCGCTCGGCGTCGCGCGAACGGGCGATGATGATGGAGTTCTGGTCGACCACGGCCGCCGTCCAGTCGGCCGGCGGGCCTGGGCGTTCAGCCAGGTCCCGAGCGCCTCCATGCTGATCACCGCACGCATCGCGTAGGTCCGGTCGCCGAACCACACCGGCAGGCCCACGCCGAGCACGCGCTCCTTCGTCGTCTCGCCGATCACCAGCGGCGAGACCGGTGCGCGCCCTCCTCGATGACAGGCCGCTGCAGAGCCAGGAGACTGGGGCTGGGCGACGGCAGCATCGTGCCCAGCGGGCGCCGGGTGTTGAAGAGCTGCCGGCCTCCACCCTCGACGATGCTGATGCCGACGATGCGCGGATCGACCTCGGCGACGCGCAAGGCGGTCTCGTAGGCCGCGGCGACATCGCCGCGGCGCACGGCGTCGGACTCCGCCGTCGCCCGCAGCGCCGCGAAGACGCTGTCGAGTTGCTGCGCAATCAGCATCGCCGAGTCATTCGCGCGCCGGTCCAGCGCTGCCAGCCCCTGGGCGCGCAGCTCGTCGATCGAGCGGTAGACGCTGTAGGCGGAGAAGGCCAGCAGCGGCAGCAGCCCGAACAGGCTCACCGCGGTGAGCCGGTGGCCACGCCGATGCGGGCGCGCGGAGCCGGCCGGACGGCGGCCGATGACGTGGATTCGATGGACTGTCTCCGGTGCGGGCGCTGCTGGGGCGCCCTGCCCGGATTGTGGCCTCAAGCCGCGATGGCGGGGATCGGGTCGGCCGCGGCCACGGTGCCGCAGAGCTCCTCGCGCAGTGTGACCACCGTGCCGATCATGATCAGCGCCGGCGCGCGCACCGCGTGCTGCCGGGCCAGCTCGGGCAGCGTGGCGAGCGTGCCGCAGATCGTGCGCTGGCCCGGCTGCGTGGCGCGCTCGATGATCGCCGCCGGCGTGTCGCCCGGCAGGCCATGCGCCTGCAGCTGCGTGCTGATCACCGGCAGCGTGCCCACGCCCATGTAGATCACCACCGTCTGGCGCGGCCGCGACAGCAGCTGCCAGTCGAGATCGACGGTGCGCGCCTCGCCTTCGCCGCGCAGGTGGCCGGTGGCATAGACCAGCGACTCGGCATGGTCGCGGTGGGTCAGCGGGATGCCGGTGGCCGCCGAGGCGCCCTGCGCCGCGCTGATGCCGGGGATCACGTCGAACGGGATGCCCGCCGCCGCCAGCGCCTGCGCTTCCTCGCCGCCACGGCCGAAGATGTACGGATCGCCGCCCTTCAGGCGCACGAGGCGCCGGCCGCCGCGGGCCGGGCGCAGCATCAGTTCGATGATGCCTTCCTGCGACAGGCTGTGGTGGCCGCTGGTCTTGCCGACATAGACGCGGTCGGCGCTGGCCGGCACCAGGGCCAGCACGTCCTTCGAGACGAGGGCGTCGTAGAGCACCAGCGTGGCCTCGCGCAGCGCACGGGCGGCCTTGACGGTCAGCAGATCCGGGTCTCCCGGGCCGGCCCCCATGAGCGTCACGTGGCCCGACCCGGCGGCGATGCCGTGATCGGGAAGAAACTGCAGCGGCTCGCTGAGCAGGGTCATGGTGGGCGTCCCGTCGTGCTGGTGGCGTTGTTCGATGACCGCATTGCACGCCGGCCGCCGCGCCGCCGCCTTGAAGCAGTTCAAGACAATCCGCGAGCCCTCAACGCCCGGGATAGGCCGACAGGCGCTTCGGATCGAGAATGTGCACGTCGCGCTTGTCGATGCGCACCATGCCGGCAGCTTCCAGCTCGTGGAGCACGCGCGAAAAATACTCCGGCGTCAGCGACAGCCGCGAGGCGATGGTCGCCTTGCTCACCGGCAGCGAGACGGTCACCACCTCGCCGGTGGCGCAGTCTTCCACCTGCTGGTCACGCAGCAGGTAGCCGATCACCCGCTGCACGCCGCTGTGCAGCGCATAGGCTTCGACATCGTGCACCAGGCCGTGCAGGCGGCGCGAGATGCCGGCCAGCATGCGCATCGCGAAGCGCGGGTCGCGCTCGATCTCGCCGACCACGGCCTCCTTCTTCACCGTCAGCAGCAGCGTGTCGGTCAGCGCCTGCGCATTCACGATGTAGGGCTTGCCCGTGAACATCAGCGCCTCGGCGAAGCTGTTGCCCGGGCCGACCAGCTCGATCACCTTCTCCTGCCCGGCCGGCGAGATCGCGAACAGCTTGACCGGCCGGTGACGGTGACGTGGAACTCCTCGCAGGCCTCGCCGACGCGGAAGATCGAATCGCCGCGCGACGGCCGTCGCAGCTGGCAGCCGAGCGCCAGCCGCTCCAGCTCGGGGCGGTTGAGGTCGGTGAACAGCGGCAGCACCGAGAGGTAGCGCGGCAGGTCGAAGGTGCGGGCTTCCACGAAGGGCGCTCCGGTGACGAAGTGGCGCGAGTGTCCCCGGCCGTCGCCGGCAGGGACTTGACGACCGTCAATCGGGAATCAGCGGGTCAGCCGTGCGTACACCGCCGCGAGCCGGGCCGGCAGTTCGGCCGGCGCGCGCACCTGCGCCCAGCCGCCGCGGCCGAACAGGTGCGGCAGGTATTCGTGCGCCTCTTCGTCGATCGACAGGCAGAAGGGCAGCAGGCCGGCCTCGCGCGCCTCGTGCACCGCATGGCGGGTGTCTTCCAGGCCCCAGCGGCCTTCGTAGACGTCGAGGTCGTTGGGCTTGCCGTCGGTCAGGATGAGCAGCAGCCGCTGCCGCTCCGGGCGCAGTTCCAGGCGCTTCGTCGCGTGGCGCAGCGCCGCGCCCATGCGCGTGTAGTAGCCCGGCTTGATCGCGCCGACGCGCGCCTGCGCGGCGCGGCTCCACGGCTCGTCGAAGGCCTTGAGGTGCTGCATGCGCACGTGCTGGCGGCGCACCGAGCTGAAGCCGAGCATCTCGAAGGCATCGCCGGTGGCTTCGAGCGCTTCGCCGAACACGTACAGCGCATCGCGGATCACGTCGATCACGCGGGCGTCGTTGTTGACGTGCGCATCGGTGGAGAGCGACAGATCGGCGAGCAGCAGCGTCGCGAGGCTGCGCTCGCCGCGCGTACGGCGCGCGAAGACGAGCGGATCGCGGGCGCTGGCGGCGGGCGAGCGTTCGCCGGCCTCGTCGGCGGCGTGGCGCACCCAGGCATCGAGGTCGATCGCCTCGCCGTCGGCGCAGTGGCGCTGCCAGCGCGGCGCGGCGCGCAGCACCTCCAGGCGACGTCTCACGCGGCGGGCGGTCGCGCGCAACGGCGCGGCCGGCACGAAGACCTGCGCCGGCTGCGCCATCAGCGTGATCACGCGGCAGCGGTCGGGCTGCAGCGCCTGGCGCTTCCAGTCCCACTCGGGCAGCGACTCGGCCTCGCCAATCGGCACGTCGTCGGCGCTGGCGCTGGGCAGGTCGAGATCGAACTTGACGCGGGCGGCGCCGGCCTTGCCGTCTCGCGTGATCGCCAGCTGCGCCATGTCGTCGGCGGCACGCACGGCGTTGCCGTCGTCCTCGTCGTCGGTGGCGCGGTCCACTGGCACATGCTCCGCCCAGGTCATCAACTGCTCGGTCTTCGAGGGCAGCAGCAGCGGCGCGCGCTTGTCCTTCTGCGGATCGAGCCGGCGCGTGCGGCGGCGCACGTCGCTGCGCGGTGCGTTCGCGGCGCCGCCGTCTCGCTCGTGGCCTTCGCCCGCCGCTCCCGCAGCACGCGGCGGCAGCGCTTCCAACCAGACCCACACCGGTGCGACGGCATCGGCCGCGATGTCGTCGGCGCTCGCCGGCAGGCCGCGCAGCGCCGCCTGCACGGCGGCTTCGGCCTGCGCCGCGGCGCCGCGCAGCGACGCCGGATCGGGCCGCTGTGCCAGTGCGCGTCGCGCAGCCGCTGCCAGCGCGAGCGCAGGCCGGGGCAGCGCAGCAGCACCTGCTCTGTGGCCTCGGCGTTGGCGGCGATCCAGCCGCCTTCGCCGGCATGCGACGCCGCCAGCGCCGCGAGCCAGAGGTAGAGATCGCGGTTCAGCGCCTTGTCGTCGAAGACCGCGATCACCGGCGGCAGCGCCAGCGTGTCGGCATCGAGCTGCGCCGTGGCGGCGCGCCGGCCGCTGCCGGCGATGCGCTGCAGCCAGCCACGCGGGCCGCCGGCCCTGGATTCACCGGCCGGCACCACCCGCACGCCGTGGCCACCGCCGATGGCATGGAACAGCATCGCCGCGGAGTGCTTCACCTCGTCGAGCACCACGCCCTGCGCCGGGAAGCTGCGGTCGGCCACCCGCGTGATCCAGCGGTGCCAGTGTTCGCCGATCCACTCTTCCATGACGGATTCCTAGCGGCGGTCGTCGCGGCGCTGACGCAAGGTCTCGCGCACCGCATCGAGCCCGACCTTCCATTCGAGGTTGGGGCTGCGGCCCTGCGCGTCGTGCGTGCTCTCGCACTCGGTCAGGCACTGGCCGCATTGCACGCACGAGAACATCATGCGCTTGATGTTGCGCGGGTTCAGGCGCATCGGGCATGCGGTATCGCAAGCGGAGCCCTGCGGCGATTTCGCGGTGGTGCAGGTTCGGCAGTCGCGCGCCCGGTCGCGGTCAAACGCGACCACCAGCCCCTTCGGATTGGCCATCCAGGCCGGGCTCTGGAACAGGCCGACCGCACAGCCGAAGCGGCAGAACAGATGCCGCGCGAACATGAATTCGAGCGTGAAGACGAGGCTGCCGATGCCGATGAAGCGCGCCTGGTTGGGCGTGAGCGTGCCGGCGAACAGGTTGCCCCAGATCTCGCGCGGCGGCAGCAGATAGGTCAGCAGCGTGATCGCCCAGAGAAAGCCGAAGATCGCGCAGGCCGCGAAGAAGACCGGCCACCAGCGCCCGTCGGGCTGCTGCCCGGCGCGCAGGCTGCGGTGCTTGTCCCAGAAACTCAACTTGCCGCTGGCTTTCTGCAGCACGCCGTTGAGCGTCTCGACCAGCGAGAAATGCGGGCACAGCCAGCCACAGTAGAGCCGCCCGTAGCGGTAGGCCACGGTCATGAAGGCGGCCACGAGCAGCACCGCCGGCACGATGGCGCGGAAGATGATGTTCAGCGCCGCATGCGTGGCGCTGATGTCGCCGCGCACGAAATCGTCGATGCCCAGCGACCAGCGAAGGCCGAGCACCCACAGCTGCGCCTCGTGCAGATCGAAACGCAGCAGGTTCAGCGCCGGGGCGAGCAGGAACAGCGCGAAGAAGCCGATCTGCGTGGCGCGGCGCCGGCGTTGCAGCCGGGCCATGTGCAGCGAGCGGTCATCGTCGCTCACCGCCAGCGCGATCGCCCGTTCAGGCATCGCCGATCACCGCGGCCACCACCTCGCCGAGCGCACGGGCGGTATCGGCATCGTCGGTGAGCGCATCCACGATGGCGGCCCGGCAGGCGTCGCGCAGCGGCATGCCCGAGGCCGCGAGACGCGCGGCCATCACCAGCAGCCGGGTGCTGGCGGTTTCTTCGAGATCGTGGTCGGTGAGCCGGCGCAGCGCCTGCGCCAGCGCGACGAGGCTGGCCGCCACCGGGCGCCGCAGCCGCTCTCGGCCTCGACGATGGCGCGTTCCACCGCTGGCTCGGGATAGCCCAGCGTCAGCGCCACGAAGCGCTGCCGCGTGCTCGGCTTCAGGCCCTTGAGCAGGTTCTGGTAGCCGGGGTTGTAGGAGATCACCAGCATGAAGCCCGGTGCCGCGGGGATCAGCTCGCCGGTGCGCTCGACCGGCAGCACGCGCCGGTCGTCGGCCAGCGGGTGCAGCACGACGGTGGTGTCCTTGCGCGCCTCCACCACCTCGTCGAGGTAGAGGATCGCGCCCTCGCGCACGGCGCGCGTCATCGGGCCGTCGCACCACACCGTGCTGCCGCCGGCGATCAGGTGGCGGCCGACGAGGTCGGCCGCGCTCAGGTCGTCGTGGCAGCTGACGGTGACCAGCGGTCGGCCCAGCCGGGCCGCCATGTGCTCGACGAAGCGCGTCTTGCCGCAGCCCGTCGGGCCCTTTGATCAAGAGCGGCAGCCGGCTCGCGTGCGCCTGCTCGAAGAGCCGGCACTCGCTGCCCTGCGCGGCGTAGTACGGCACCGCCGCGATCTGCCGTGCGCTGGCCATTTCCATCATCGTCTCCGGTGTCAGGCGGCGGCCGGGCGGGCGCCGGCCTCTTCGGCTTCATCGGCAGCGGGGCCGACGAAGAAGCTCGCGGGTAGGTCAGCAGGCCGGCGAGGAACATCACGCCACCGGCCACGCGCACCCAGTAGAAGAAGCGCAGCTGGTCTTGCGTGTTCATGAATGACATCGCGTTCTCGGTCGGGATGCGCTGCAGCCAGACCTGCAGGATGCCTGCGCCGGTCAGCGCCAGCACCATCACGCCCATGCCGATGGTCATGATCCAGAAGCTCCACATCTCCACCGCCTGGGCGCGCTTCGGGTTGGCTTCGCGGCCGCGCAGGATCGGCATCGCGTAGCTGATCATCGCGATGACCACCAGCACGTAGGCGCCGTAGAAGGCCGGTGGCCGTGGGCTGCGGTGACCTGCGAACCGTGCGTGTAGTAGTTCACCGGGCTGAGCGTGTGGATGAAGCCCCACAGGCCGGCGCCGAGGAAACCCATCACCGCGGTGCCCACCGCCCACAGCACGGCGGCCTGGTTCGGGTGCTCGCGCTTGCGGCGCTGGACCATGTTGAACGCGAACAGCGTCATCATGAAGAAGGGGATCGGCTCGAGCGCGCTGAACACGCTGCCCACCCAGCCCCAGTAGCCCGGCAGGCCGATGAAGTAGAAGTGGTGGCCGGTGCCGAGGATGCCGGTGACCAGCGCCATCGTGATGATCAGGTACAGCCACTTGTCGATCACCTCGCGGTCGACGCCGGTGGTCTTGACGAGCACGAAGGCCAGCAGCGCGCCGAGGATCAGCTCCCAGGTGCCTTCCACCCAGAGGTGCACCACGAACCACCAGTACATCTTGTCGCGCACCAGATTGTTCGGGTTGACGAAGCTGAACAGGAACATCAGCGCCAGGCCCCACAGGCCCATCAGCAGCACCAGCGAGATCGCGGTCTTGCGGCCCTTGAGCACCGTCATGCTGATGTTGAAGAGGAAGCCGAGCGCGACGATCACGATGCCGACCTTGGTGGGCAGCGGCTGTTCGAGGAACTCGCGGCCCATGGTCTGCAGGAAGTCGTTGCCAGTCCATTCGGCCAGCTTGGCGTAGGGCACCAGGAGGTAGCCGAGGATGGTGGCCGCGCCGGCGACGAGGAAGATCCAGAACAGCAGCTTCGCGAGGAAGGGGCTGTACAGCTCGGTGTCGGCTTCCTCGGGAATCAGGAAATAGGCCGAGCCCATGAAGCCGAACAGCAGCCACACGATCAGCAGGTTGGTGTGGACCATGCGGGCGATGTTGAAGGGGATCGCCGGGAACACGAGGTCGCCGATCAGGTACTGCAGGCCCAGCGTGAGGCCGAAGACGATCTGGCCGACGAACAGGCCGATCGCCGCGGTGAAGTAGAGCCGCGACACTTTCTGCGACTCGAACTTGACGGTCATAGCTTTCATGTCGGTGCTCCTCAGCCCTCGATGTTCGGCGGCCACTTCTCGGTGTCCACGCCGTTGGTCCACTTCAGGAACTCGACCCGGTCGTCGAGCTGCGCATCGGTGAAGTTGAAGTTCGGCATCTGGCGGCGCCCCGGCGTGCCGGTGGGCTGGCTCTTGATCCAGGCCTTGATGAAGTCGGGGCCGCGGCGCTTGTAGACGTTGCCGAGCTCGGGCGCGAAATACGCGCCTTCGCCGAGCAGCGTGTGGCAGCCGATGCAGTTGCGCGTTTCCCAGAGGTGCTTGCCGCGCACCACCGCCGGGGTGATCTCGGCGGATTTGGAACGCTCGGGAATGCGACTTTCGGTGTCGAAGATCAGGGCGGCGAACAGCAGCACGAAGAAGGCCGTGCCGCCGTAGAAGATGTTGCGCGCCGCCCGGCTGGTGAAGCCTTGGGCCATGGAAACCTCCGCAGGTTGTCGATGGGCATAGCCTACGGACGCGGTCGGGAATTTCCTTGAACCGGAATAAGAATGGGCCGGGCGGCCGTCGCGCGGACGGCCGCTTGATCCAGCGCAAGCGTCACCGCGCCTCGCCGCGCGCCACGGGCACACTGCCGGCATCACCGCAAGGAGCCCGCACACCATGCCCCTGCCCGACCCCGACCTGCGCCGTACCTGGCTGTTCGGCCCCGGTGCCGATGCGAGCGCGCACGACGCCATGCTCTCCAGCGGTGCCGATGCGCTGATCGTCGACCTCGAGGACTTCACGCCGCCGCCGCGCCGCGCCGAGGGCGCGCGCTGCTGCCGCGTTTCGTGCAGGGCTGCCGCGAGCGCGGCCTCGTGGCTGCGGTGCGCATCAACCAGCTCGACGGCGATGGCCGCGACGACCTCGCCGCCGCCATGGCCGCCGGCGCCGACGTGATCTCGCTGCCCATGGCCGAGCGTGCGGCGCAGGTGGCCGAGCTGGACCGGGCCATCGGCCAGTGGGAGTCCGAGCTGGGCGGGGCACCGGGCGCGATCGAACTGCTGCCGGTGTGCGAAACGGCGCTCGGCGTGGCCGACCTGCGCACGATCGCCGCGGCCAGCCCGCGCATCCGCTGCGCGCTGCTCGGTGCCGAGGACCTCGCCCACAGCCTGTGCGCCGAGCGCAGCCCCGAGGGGCTGGAGCTCGAACATGCGCGCCGGCGCTTCGTGCTCGATGCACGTGCGGCCGGCATCGAGCCGATCGACGCGCCGTACACCTTCAGTGACGCCGACGGCGCCGTGCGCGAGGCGGCGCATGCGCGTCGGCTGGGCTACCGCAGCAAGTCGCTGGTGCGGCCGCAGCACGCCACCGCCATCAACGAGGCGCTGACGCCGTCTGCTGCCGACACCGCCCGCGCCCAGGCCCTGGTGAGCGCCTTCGAGGCGGCACGCGCCCGCGGCGAAGACCGCGCGCTGGTCGACGGGCTGTGGGTCGAAGTGCCGACTGGCGCAACGCGCAGCGGCTGCTGCAACGCGCCCGGCGCCTCGCGCGCTAGCCCGCGTCGTCGCAGTGCCGCCACGCCCCGCGGGACGCTGGCGGCCACAGCCTGGCGTGTGCGCGCCATATTTCACATTTGATCGATCATTTGTATGACTTGATGCGCGGATGTGAGCCCATGTAAGTATCATTCCTGTCACTCACGCAGGTTTGGGAGCAACTTATATGGCCAAGACCATCCTCATCGTCGACGACTCGTCCTCTCTGCGCACGGTCGTCAAGCTGGCGCTGACACGCGCCGGCTACGAGGTGCTGGAGGCCGCCGACGGCCTCGAGGGGCTCGCGCAGCTCGACCAGCGGGCCGCTTCAACCTGATCGTCCGCGACGTCAACATGCCGCGCATGGATGGCATCGCCTTCCTGCGCAAGCTGAAGGAGCACGCCCGCCACATGTTCACGCCAGTGATCATGCTGACCACCGAGGGCCAGGAGGCCAAGAAGCAGGAAGGCCGCGCCGCCGGCGCCAAGGCCTGGATGGTCAAGCCCTTCAACCCGCCGCAATTGCTCGACGCGGTGGCCAAGCTGCTTCCCGCCTGAGGCTGCGATGCACGACGCCGCCTTCCGCCTGCCCGCCGCGCTGACGATCTACACCGTCGGCGAAACACAGCATGCGCTCACCGCATGGCTGTCCACGCTCCCGCCCGAGGCCACGCTCTGGCGCATCGATGCCGCCGGCATCGAGGAGGCCGATGCCGCCGGCGTGGAGCTGCTGCTGTCGATCTCGCGCAGCGCCAGCCTCGCCGGCGCCCGGCTGCGGCTGGAGGCGCCGAGCCCCGCGCTGCGCCGCGCCAGCGAGCAGCTCGGCAGCGCGCCGATCGTGCTGGGCACGCTGGCACCGGAAGGCATCGCATGACGCGGCTCGGCGACGACCACGGCCTGATCGCCGATGCCCTGCCGGTCTTCGCCAGCGAAGGGCAGGAGCAGATTGCCTCGATCGAGCAGCTGCTGCTGCGGCTCGAGGATGCGCCGCACGATCGCGGCCTGCTCGACGCGCTGTTCCGCTGCGCCCACACCGTGAAGGGCTCGGCCGGCATCTTCGGCCTCGACGACGTGGTCGCCTTCACCCACCACGTGGAGACGCTGCTCGACCGGTTGCGCGAAGGCGAGATCACGCTGACGCCCGCACTCTCGACGCTGCTGCTGCAGTGCAACGACCAGATCCGCCAGCTGATCGACGAGGCCACCGGCGGCTTCGGCGATGCGCAGGGGCCAGCGCACCGTGCGGCGCTGGTGGCGCAGCTCATCCTCGCGGTGGACACCGCCACCGCACACGCACCGGCCGAACCGGCACCCGCCGACGCACCCGCCGAAGCGCCCGCCCTGCCGCCCGTCGAAGCCTCTGCCGAGGCCCCCACCCGTCGGCGCGAAGGCCCCGCAGCTGCCGACAGCGTGCGCTACATCCGCGTGCAGGCCGACCGGCTCGATGCGGTGATCAACCTGCTCGGCGAGCTGGTGATTGCCGGTGCCGGCGCGCTGCTGCTGGCGCGGCAGAGCCGCCAGCCACGCTGGTCGAGGCCAACGAGCAGATCGGACGGCTGATCGAGGAGATCAGCGGCGGCGAGACCGAGCTCGACAAGTCGGTGGTCGAGCGCATCGCCGATCCGCTGATGCACCTGGTGCGCAACGCGCTAGACCACGGCCTGGAGATGCCCGAGCAGCGCCGGGCCGCCGGCAAGCCGGCGCAGGGCCGGCTGATGCTCAGCGCCTTCCACGAGTCCGGCAGCGTCGTGATCCGCTTCGCCGACGACGGCTGCGACCTCGCCCGCGACGTCGCGCGCAGCGACATCGAGTCGCTGCGCGGCACCGTGACGACCAGCAGCGCCGCAGGCCAGGGCAGCAGCGTCGAGATCCGCCTGCCGCTGACGCTGGCCATCATCGAGGGCTTCCTCGTCGGCGTGGGTGCGAGCCGCTTCATCTTCCCGCTCGACGCCGTCGTCGAGGTGATCGAGAACCCCGGCAGCGCGCTGCGCAGCGATGCGGCGGGCCGCAGCCTCGTCGAACTGCGCGGCCAGCCGCTGCCCGTGGTGTGCCTGCGCGAGCTCTATGCCCTCGACGGCCCGGCGCCGGCGCGCGGCAGCGTAGTGGTGATCCGCGCCGGCGGGCAACGCTGCGGCGTGGTCGTCGACCAGCTGCTCGGCCACCACCAGACCGTCATCAAGCCGCTGGGCCGCATGTTGCGCAGCCTGCACGGCATCTCGGGCTCGACCATCCTAGGCAACGGGGACGTCGCGCTCATCTTCGACGTCGCATCGCTCGGCCAGCTGGCCGCGGACGCGGCAGTTTCCTCCCGCGTCCGACGCACGTCGTCCCACAAGAAAGCACCCTGCCATGACCGCGACCCCGAAAGCGACTGTTCCCTCTTCCCTGTTCGAGCGCCTGTTTGCCGCCGGCAAGCTGCGCGAACGCCGCTCGCCGGCCGCCGAGGCCGCGCTCGCCGAGACCCAGGCCCGCCTGGAAGAAGTGCAGTCCGAGCTGAAGGTGCGCACCGACATCATGAATGTCACGAGCATCGTCTCCGAAGCCGACAAGAAGGGCGACATCCTCAGCATCAACGAGAAGTTCATCGAGGTCTCGAAGTACGCCCGACACGAGCTGATCGGCCAACCGCACAACACCACCCGGCATCCGGACATGCCGAAGGAGACCTTCAAGCAGCTGTGGCAGACGATCGGCCGAGGCGAGATCTTCCGCGGCATCATCAAGAACCGCGCCAAGGACGGCACGCCGTACTACGTCGATGCGGTCATCGCGCCGATCCTGGGCGCCAACGGCAAGCCGATGAAATACCTCGGCGTGCGCTACGACATCACCGAGGCCGAGATCGAGCGGCAGAACGCCCGCGGCGTGCTCAGCGCGATCGACGAAGCCTACGCCTACATCGAGTTCGATCTCAACGGCCACGTGCTCACCGCCAACCAGAACTTCCTCGGGCTGCTCGGCTATTCGCTGGCCGACGTCAAGGGCAAGCACCACCGCATGTTCGTCGAGCCGGCATCAGCTGGCAGCCACGCCTACCAGCAGTTCTGGGCCGACCTCAACGCCGGCCGGGCGCAGAAGGATGTCTTCAAGCGCATCACCCGTTCCGGCCAGGAGGTGTGGATCCAGGCGGTCTATGCGCCGGTGAAGGACGAGACGGGCCGCGTCGCGAAGATCGTCAAGATCGCCACCGACGTGACCGCCGAACAGCAGGCCAGCCAGATGCTGAAGCAGGCCGTCGAGCAGGCCCAGCAGGCCACCGCCGCCGCGCGCGCGGGCGACCTCTCGAAGCGCATCGCACTGGAAGGCAAGAGCGGCCCGATCGCCGAGATGTGCGCCGGCATGAACGACCTGCTCGAGACCACCTCCGTCGTCTTCGACGACATCGGCCGCATCTTCGGCGGCCTCGCCTCGGGTGACCTGACGCAGCGCATCTCGCGCGACGTTCAGGGCGTGTTCAATCAGGTGAAGAACGATGCCAACTCGGGCTGCGAGAAGCTGGCCTCGATCATCGACGAGGTGCGCACCGCCGCCGAGGCGCTCACCGGCGCCGCCAACCGGTGAGCGCGACGGCGCAGTCGCTGTCGCAGGCGGCCAGCGAGCAGGCCTCGTCGGTGGAGGAAACCACCTCGCAGATCGACATGATGTCGGCCTCGATCTCGCAGAACAGCGACAACGCCAAGGTCACCGACGGCATGGCCACCAAGGCCAGCAAGGAGGCCGCCGAGGGCGGCACCGCCGTCACCCAGACCGTCACCGCGATGAAGCAGATCGCCGCCAAGATCTCCATCGTCGACGACATCGCCTACCAGACCAACTTGCTGGCGCTGAACGCGGCCATCGAGGCCGCCCGCGCCGGCGAGCACGGCAAGGGCTTCGCGGTGGTGGCGGCCGAAGTGCGCAAACTCGCCGAGCGCAGCCAGGAGGCGGCCAAGGAGATCGGCGACTGGCCGCCTCCAGCGTCTCCACCGCCGAGCGCGCCGGCCGGCTGCTCGACGAGATCGTGCCGTCCATCCAGAAGACCAGCGAGCTGGTGCAGGAGATCGCCGCGGCCAGCACCGAGCAGAGCCAGTCGGTCACGCAGATCGGCGGCGCGATGGGCCAGCTGAGCAAGGCCACGCAGCAGAACGCCTCGGCCTCCGAGGAGCTCGCCGCCACATCGGAGGAGCTCTCCGGCCAGGCCGAGCAGCTGCAGCAGTCGGTGGCCTTCTTCGCCGCCGGCGGCGCGCGCTCCGAGGCCTTCATCGAGCGCCGTGCGCCGAACTCGCCGATGCGCCCCACCACGCCGCGTCCGGTGGCCGCCACGCCGATGCGCCCGCTGGCCACCGGCACGGCCAACTTCCGCCCCTACTGAGGAGCCGGGCCATGAGCGCCATCCTCGATGCCCCGGCCGCCGCCCGCACCGGCCAGTACCTCAGCTTCTGGCTCGGCGACGAAGCCTTCGCGCTGGACATCCGCAACGTGCGCGAGATCATCCAGCACGGCCCGATGACCAGCGTGCCGCTGATGCCGGCTTTCGTGCGCGGCGTGATCAACCTGCGCGGTGCCGTGGTGCCGGTGATCGACCTCAATGCGCGCTTCGGCCGCGCGCCTGCGCAGGTGGGCAAGAAGACCTGCGTGGTGATCTTCGATGCGCTGCGCGACGGTGAGCGCACCGAGCTCGGCCTGATGGTCGATGCCGTGAGCGAGGTGGTCGATCTCACCGACGACGCGATCGAGCCGCCGCCCAATTTCGGCACCTCGGTGCGCCGCGATTTCATCCACGGACTGGGCAAGCTCGGCGAACGCTTCCTGATCCTGCTCGAGCCGGACAAGGCCTTCGACGTCGAGGAGATGGCCCAGCTCTGCGCCCTCTCGCAGGAGACGCAGGCGGCCTGAGACGGCACGGCAACCGACGCGGCAACCGGCCCTGCATCCGCGGCAGCCGGTGCCGCGTAAGCTGAACGGATGTCGACCCTGCTGCGCTCCATGCTCACTGCCCTCGCGCTGGCCGCCGCCCTGTATGCCGCCG
Source organism: Piscinibacter aquaticus (assembly GCA_007994965.1). Taxonomy (GTDB): domain Bacteria; phylum Pseudomonadota; class Gammaproteobacteria; order Burkholderiales; family Burkholderiaceae_C; genus Piscinibacter; species Piscinibacter aquaticus. The sequence goes on from VOPW01000001.1 coordinate 3,055,711, forward strand.
TGCTCGCCCTGCTCTGGTTCGGCCAGGAACGGCTGATCTTCCTGCCCACGCCGCTGTCCGCCGACCATCGCCTCGCCCGTGAGCCGGGCGTGCATGAGCGCTTCGTCGAGGTCGACGGCGCGCGGCTCTCGGTGCTCGAGCTGCGCCTGCCCGATCCCAAGGGCGTGGTCTTCTTCCTGCACGGCAATGCCGGCAACCTGGCGAGCTGGTTCGTCAACGCCGGGTTCTACCGCCAGGCGAACTACGACCGGTGATGCTCGACTACCGCGGCTACGGCAAGAGCAGCGGACGCATCGAGAGCGAAGCCCAGCTGCATGCCGACGTGCGCGCGGTGTGGCGCGCGGTGGCGCCGCACTATGCCGGCAAGCGCGTGGTGCTCTACGGCCGCTCGCTCGGCACGGCGCTGGCCGCCTCGCTGGCCGCCGAATTGCAGCCCGATCTGACGATGCTGGTCTCGCCCTACACGAGCATGGAGGCGATGGCGCGCCAGCACTATCCGTGGGTGCCGGGGGCGCTGCTGCGCTACCCGCTGCGCACCGACGAACACCGGCCCGCGTGCGCAGCCCGGTGCTGCTGCTGCATGGCGACCGCGACGAGCTGATCCCGCTGGCGCACAGCGAGGCGCTGCTCGAGGTGGCGCCGAATGCGCGGTTGCACGTGGTGCCCGGCGGCGGGCACAACGACCTGCAGGAGTTCGACAGCTACCTCGGCGCCGTGAACGCCGCGCTGGCCGCGCTCTGAGCGTCGTCGCGCGGCTCAGCGCGGATCGTCGGAGTGGATCTGCAGCGCCTCGAGGAAGCGCGACACCATGTTGTACGAGGCGATCGTGCCGACCAGCTCCACCAGCTGCCGCTCGCCGAGCCGCTCGCGCACCGCCTGCACGACCGCCGCATCGACGTGCACCTCGCGCGTCATCGCATCGCACAGCGCCAGCACCTCGCGCTGCAGCGGCGTGAAGCGCTCGGCGGCGGCACGCCAGTCGACCAGCGCATCGAGCTGCGGCTGCGCGAGGCCTTCCTTCAGCGCGATCGGCGCATGCTGGTCGGCCTCGTAGGGCGCGCCGTTCAGGTGGGCGATGCGCATGATCACCAGCTCGCGAAGATCGCCGGGCAACACGAGTTGCTGGCGCACCTTCGTCATGAAGGCGAGCCAGCCCTCGGCCAGCGGCGGGCTGTGCATCAGCATCTGGTACAGGTGCAGCACGCTGCCGCGCTCGGCGACGATGCGCTGCACCAGCGGCTGGGCTTCGGGCGCAGAGAGATCGGCGTAGGGAATGCGGGCCATGGCAAAGCCTCAGACGACGAGCGCCGGATCGAGCTGGCGCACGCGGTGGTCGACGTAGTAGCCACCGAATTCGGTGTACTGGAGGAAGCCTCGCCCGCAGGTCGCGCAGGCGCGCACCTCGCAGCGGTTGTAGGGAAAGTGGCTCGGCGCGATCGGCGCATCGGCCGCCCAGAAGCGGCTGCCCGGCCATTCCTCGACGGTGGGCTCGTCGACCGCCGGATCACGCAGCGAGCCGATGAGCCGGAACGCCGGCTCGGCCAGCGGCGCGGCGATCGATTCCCAGCCGGCGCATTGCAGCGTGGCGCAGGTGCAATCGGCGCGCCATCGGTCACGCCCAGGCAAGGCGCGCAGATCGTCTGCCGTCATCAATCCGCCTTGATGTCGTTGGCTTTCACGACCTTCGCCCAGGTATCGAGCTGCGTCTCGATGAAGGCCTGCGCCGCCGCCGGCGTGCCGATGTTCGTGACGATGCCTTGCGCCGCCAGCTTGTCCGCCACCTCGGGCTGCTTCAGTGCGGCGTTTATCTCCTCGTTCATGCGCTTGACGATCTCCGGCGGCGTCTTCGCCGAGGCCAGCACCGCCCACCAGGCCGGCGCGTCGAAGCCGGCGAAGCCGCTCTCGGCGATGGTCGGCACACCCTGGAGGTTGGCGCTGCGCTGGCTGGTGGTGACGGCCAGCGCGCGCAGCTTGCCGCTGTCGATGTGCGGCTTGGCCAGGAACACCGAGCCCACCGACACCGGCACGTGGCCGGCGATCGCATCGCTCATCAGCGGGCCGCCGCCGCGGTAGGGCACATGCACCAGGTCCATCTTGCCGGCCTTGGCGAGCATGGTCACCGCCCGGTGGCCGAGGCTGCCGTTGCCGATGCTGCCGTAGCTCACCGAATTGCCGGTCTGCGAGGCCTTCACCAGGTCGGCGAAGCTCTTGTACGGCGACGTGGCGACGGTGGAGATCACCATCGCGCCGGTGCCGATCAGCGAGACGGCGACGAGATCTCGCTTCGTGTCGTACGGCAGGCTGGGTTGCAGCGCCGGGTTGACGCCGTGGGTGTCGAACACCACCGCGAAGGTGTAGCCATCGGCGGGCGCCTGCACCACCGCCGCCGTGCCGATTGCGCCCGATGCGCCCCCTTGTTCTCGACGACGACGCTCTGGCCCAGCCGCTGCTGCAGCACCGGCGCGAGGATGCGCGCCACCTGATCGACCGAGCCGCCGGGCGGGAAGACCGCCACCAGCCGGATCGGCTGCTTCGCAGGCAGGCCTGGGCCTGTACGGCGGGCACGACGAACGCTGCGGCCAGGACGGCCAGCACGCCACGGGCACGGCGCCCCCACGCCCCGCGAATCTGCTCTGAGCTCATCTGATGACTCCTGTGATGGAACACTCCCGTCGCCGCGGCACCGGGGCCCCGCAGTGTGCGAGAGCGCCATCCCGATCCCCGTTGTGGAAATCACGCAAGGGTTGCCCCGCAGGTGCACGCGCGATCAGCTCCGTGCGGACGCCGCCGCGCCCATGCGATCCAGGCAGCGCCGATGCCGCTCGTCAACCCGCCGCGCAAACCACTCGGTGGTGAGCTTGCGCGTGAACTTGGGGCTGTGCAGGTCGATCTTCGGCAGCACCGCGCGCGGCAGCGCACGGCGATCGAGTTGCTCGGCATAGGCGAACACACGCTCGTACAACGTGGTCTTCTCGAAGCCGGCCTCGTCGCCGCGCTGAAGGTCGCGGCGGATCGCCGATTCCGACAGGTCCAGGCGCCCGGCCAGTGTGAGGGCCGCGCGCTCGGTCTCGCCGCGCGCCGCCGCGGATGCACGCGGCATCAGATCGCCATCGAGCGAGAGCGGCACGCCCGAGGCGACCGCCAAGGCACTCTGGAACGCCGCGTTGCGGCTCGCCCAGCGGCCCGCGTTGAAGTCGGCGAAGCGATGAATCGCCTGCGCGTAGGGCGCCTCGTAGGCCAGCAGGTGGGCCGCACCGAAGTAGAGGCCACCGCGGCGGGTGAAGACCTCGCGACGGATGGATTCCTTCACCGCATACGGATAGGGCCGCGCCTTGGCCTGCTCCTCGGCGAAGGCGATGCTCACCTGCATCGGGCCGCCGGTGCGCACCGGGTTGCGGTCGGCCAGCAGGCTGCGGCCCAGCGGCACCCTGCCGATCAGGTCCTCGAACACTTCGCTCAGCTGCCGTTCGGTCTTCACCGCATCGATGCGATCGGCATAGCTGCGACCGTCGGACGAACGCAGCGCCAGTGCGGCGCGCACCGCGAACATCGGCACGCTGGCCTCGTCGGCACGGCGCTCGATCTCCTTCCAGGCGATGGCCGCGAGGCCGGGCACCGACGGATCGGCGCGATAGCCCGACTCCTGCTCCGTCACCGCCATCACCGCGCACAGGTTGTCTGCGGTCGAGGGCAGTTCCAGCGTGGCCAGCGCGGCATGGATGTCGGTGGCCCAGCCATCGCGATCGTCGAGCCGCTCGGGCAGTGCACGCAGCAGGGCCTCGCGCGCTTCGGTCGGGCCCATGCCCTGCGGCTCGGCGAAGCGGCCGGGCAGCGCGCAGCCTGCCAGCAGCGAGGCCGCGAGCAGCCCCGCAGCCATCGGAAGCGCCAGCGAGGGTCGGGCAGCGTGCGGCATTCGCCGCATTCTGCCCTCCGACTCAGCTGCGTGCGGCCGCCGCCGTGCCAGAGGTGGTCACGCGCTGCATGAAGACGTCGAACGCCACGATGATCGCCGCGCCGAGCGCGACCACGATCACCAGCACGCGGAACTCGTCGCCGTAGAGCAGGCCGCTCAGGCGCTCGAAGCGGTTGGCCGTGGTGCACACCACGTCGGCCGCGGCCATGCCGGTGTAGTGCATCGAGCAGACGGCGGCGGCCATCACGAAGGCCGCGGCGACGCGGTCCAGCGTGCGGCGCACGTGGAAGGCGAGCCACAGCGCGGCCGTCGCAGCGGCCACCGCAATCAGCACAGCCGCCGCCACCACCGCCCAGTTCCAGCTCAGGAAACCGCCGAAGCTCATCGAGCCCATGCCCATGAAGTGCATCAGCGAGACGCCGGCGCCGGCGACCGGGCCTGCCACGGCGAGGCGGCGGTACGAGAAGCGCGCCGAGGCCATGTAGCCGAGCGCGAAGGCCGAGACGCCCACCGCCACAACCAGCGACAGCAGGGTGCCGCCCAGGCCGTAGCCCACCGCCATGCCCGGGTTCCACGCCAGCATGCCCAGGAAGTGCATCGACCAGATGCCGACGCCGCCCAGCGCCACGCCGGCAAAGGCGGCGTTCAGGCGGTTGACGCCACCGCGCTCGCTGCGCATCAGCGTGCTGGCCGCGAGCGCCGCGTAGGCACCGAATGCGGAGATGAGGAACGACACGGCGACCAAGGCCGAGATCGTAGGTGGGAGAGAGGACTTCCTGGACTGCCATGACTGCGCCTTCGGTTTTTGGGAGAGGCGCGATTGGAGCAGCGACGGAAAGATCGTGACGAGCTGTATCGAACGCCCCCAGCCCGCGCTCGGTCTTGCGTGCAGAGCTCACGATACCCCGCGAAGCGCCTGATGCAGCGGCTGACAGATGAGCGCGGCTGAAGCGCACTTGAAGCGCAAATCCGCGAAAGGCGCTCAGCCGCCGCGGCGCGCGGCCTCGGCCAGCCTGACCAGCGCGTGCAGCGTGCGGTTCACCGGCGTGGCCACGCCGAGTGCTTCGCCGCGCCGTGCGATGAAGCCGTTGAGATGATCGATCTCGCTGGGCTTGCCGCGCGCCAGGTCCTGCGCGGTCGACGACATCTGCCCGGGCATCGCCGGGGCCAGCTGGTCCATCGCCTGCAGGCAGGCGTCGAGGTCCAGCCTCTGGCCATCGGCGCGCGCCACCGCGACGACCTCCTCCACCACCTCGCGCATCACCGCCTGGATCTCCGGCAGCGCGACCATCGCGCCGTAGGGCTGCTGGGCGATCGCCGAGATGGCGTTGTAGGCGCAGTTGAGCATCAGCTTGCGCCACAGCTCGCCCATCACGTCGGGCGACACCACCACCGGCACGCCGGCCGCGCCGAACAACGCGGCCACGGCCTGCAGGCGCGGCTGCAGCGCGGCATCGGGCGAACCGATCACCAGGTCGCCGCGGCCGAAGTGCGCCACGATGCCCGGCGCCGGCATCGCAGTGGCCACGTAGACCACCGAGGGCACCACCGCGCAAGGCAGGTGTCGCGCCGCCCGCGCGGCGTTGTCCACACCGTTCTGCAGGCTGAGCACCAGCGCATCGGCGCCCAGGTGCGGGGCCATCTCGAGTGCCACCGCCTCGGTGTCGGGCGACTTCACGCACAGCAGCACCAGATCGGCGCCCTGCACGGCGGCGATGTCGGTCTGCGCCTCGAGGGCCACGCGCTCGGTGCCGCCCTTCATCTGCAGCTGCAGGCCTTCGCGGCGGATCGCCTCCACGTGGGCCGGCCGGCCGATCAGCACCACGCGATGGCCGGCGCGCGCGAGCATGGCGCCGAAGAAGCTGCCCACGGCACCGGCACCGACCACGGCGATGTGCGCGAAGAAAGGCGTCGAATCGTTCATGCGGCGCAGTATCGCGCGCAGCCGCGCGCCGTGCAGGCGGCGCCTTGCGCTAAGGTTCGGCCATGAGCGAGACGACCGCGCCCTCCGACGGCTTCCAGGCCTTGCGCCACCTGCTCGACGCGCGGCCGGTGGCCTCGCTGGCCACGCTGCACCGCGGCGAGCCGGCGGTGTCGATGGTGCCGTTCGTGCTGCGCGCTGAAGACGGTGCGCTGCTGATCCACGTCAGCGCGCTGGCCACGCACACGCGCGACATGCACGAGCACCCGCGCGTGAGCCTGATGGTGATGGCCGAGCCCGATGCGGCCACGCCGCCGCAGGCGCTGCCGCGCGTGACGCTGCAGTGCGAGGTGCAGCGGCTGCCGCGCGAAGGCACCGGATACGAACCGGCGAAGGCGGCGTACCTCGCGCGCTTTCCCGATGCGGCGATCACCTTCGAGCTGGCCGATTTCTCGCTCGTCGTGCTGTCGCCCACGTCGGCACGGCTCGTGGCCGGCTTCGGCCGCGCGCACGCGCTGGCAGGCGAGGCGCTGCAGCGCTGGCTGCGCGCATGAGCCGCTTCACGCTGCGCCTGCAGCCGCTCGGCCGCACGCTGCCGGTGGCCGAGGGGCAGAGCCTGCTCGAAGCGGCGCTGGCCGCCGGCATTCGCTTGCGTAGCAGCTGCCGCAACGGCACCTGCCGCGAATGCATCGCCACACTGGAATCGGGCCAGTGCGCTACCGCGTCGAATGGCCCGGCCTCTCACCCGACGAGCGCCTGGCCGGCTGCGTGCTGCCCTGCGTGGCGCTGGCCGAGAGCGACGTGGTGCTGCGTCAGCCGTTCCACGAGGCCGTGGCCTCGGCATCGAGCCCGTAGCGCGCGATCGCCTCGGCGCAGATGGCGGCATTCACCGCGCCGCGCGCGCGCAGCGCCGTCAGCGCCGCCAGCACGACGTGCTGGCGATCGACCTCGAAGAAGCGGCGCAGCGCCGCGCGCGTGTCGCTGCGGCCGAAGCCGTCGGTGCCCAGAACGGTGAACGGCGCATCGAGGTGCGAGGCCACCAGCTGCGGCCAGGCGCGGATGTAGTCGGTGGCGGCGATCACCGGCGTATCACCCCCAGGCACTGCTGCAGGTGGCTGGTGCGCGGCGTCTCGCCCGGATGCAGGCGGTTGTAGCGTTCCACCTCGCGTGCCTCGCGCGAGAGTTCGCTGAAGCTGGTGGCGCTCCACACTTCGGCTTCGATGCTCCAGTCGGCGGCGAGCAGCTCGGCCGCGGCGATCACCTCGCGCAGGATGGTGCCCGAGCCGACGAGGCGCACCCGCGCCTTCGCTTCGGAAGGCGTTTGCGTCGTGAAGCGATACAGGCCCTTGACGATGTCACCTTCCACGCCCGCCGGCAGCGAGGGCTGCGGGTAGTTCTCGTTCATCAGGGTGACGTAGTAGAAGACGTCGTCCTGCCGCTCCATCATCTGGCGCATGCCGTGGTCGAGGATCACCGCGAATTCGCCGGCGAAGCAGGGGTCGTAGGCGCGACAGTTGGGCACGGCCGCGGCCTGCAGCAGGCTGGAGCCGTCCTGGTGCTGCAGGCCTTCACCGCCGAGCGTGGTTCGCCCGGCGGTGGCGCCGAGCAGGAAGCCGCGCGAGCGCTGGTCGGCCGCGGCCCAGATCAAGTCGCCGATGCGCTGGAAGCCGAACATCGAGTAGTAGATGTAGAACGGCAGCATCGCCTGGCCGTGCACCGAGTAGCTGGTGGCCGCGGCCGTCCAGCTGCTGATCGCACCGGCTTCGCTGATGCCCTCCTCGAGGATCTGCCCATCGGTGGCCTCGCGGTAGCTGAGGACCGAGCCGATGTCCTCCGGCTCGTAGGTCTGGCCATTGAACGAGTAGATGCCGACCTGCTTGAAGAGATTGGCCATGCCGAAGGTGCGCGCCTCGTCGGCGACGATGGGCACGACGCGCGGGCCCAGCTGCGCGTCCTTCAGCAGCGCGGTGAGCATGCGCACGAAGGCCATCGTCGTGCTCATCTCCTTGCCGTCGGCACTCAGCGCAAACTCGCCGTAGCGCGCCAGCGGCGGCACCGCCACCGGCGTAGCCTCGCTGCGCCGCGCGGGCACGAAACCGCCGAGCGCCTCGCGGCGTGCGCGCAGATAGCGCATCTCGGGGCTGTCGTCGGCAGGCTTGTAGAACGAGAGCGACGCGGCCTGCTCGTCGGTCAGCGGCAGGTCGAAGCGGTTGCGAAAGCCGATCAGGTCTTCGCGCTCGAGCTTCTTCTGCTGGTGCGTGGTCATGCGGCCCTGGCCGGCTTCGCCCATGCCGTAGCCCTTCTTGGTCTGCGCGAGGATCACCGTGGGCCGGCCCCGTGTCTGCGCCGCAGCGTGGTACGCCGCGAAGATCTTCACCGGTCGTGGCCGCCGCGCTTGAGGCGGTCGATCTGATCGTCGGTCAGGCCCTGGGCCAGCGCGGCCAGCGCCGGATCCTGGCCGAAGAAGTGTTCGCGGTTGTAGCGGCCGTCCTTGGCAGCGAAGGTCTGGAACTGACCGTCGACGGTGTTGGCGAAGGCCCTCGCCAGCGCGCCCTCGGCGTCGCGGGCGAACAGGCCGTCCCAGTCGGAGCCCCACACCAGCTTGATGACGCGCCAGCCGGCGCCGGCGAACAGTGTCTCCAGTTCGTCGATGATGCGGCCGTTGCCGCGCACCGGGCCATCGAGCCGCTGCAGGTTGCAGTTGACCACCCAGATCAGGTTGTCGAGCTTTTCGCGCGCGGCCAGCGTGAGCGCGCTCATGCTCTCCGGCTCGTCCATCTCGCCGTCGCCGAAGACGCCCCACACCCGCCGCGCCGAGGTGTCGAGCAGGCCGCGATGCTGCAGGTAGCGCATGAAGCGCGCCTGGTAGATCGAGCTGATCGGCCCCAGGCCCATCGAGCCGGTGGGGAACTGCCAGAAGTCCGGCATCAGCCAGGGGTGCGGATAGCTGGACAGGCCCTTGATGCCGTGCCGCCGCGCGGTGATCTCCTGGCGGTAGTGCGCCAGATCGTCTTCGCTCAGGCGGCCTTCGAGGAAGGCGCGTGCATAGACGCCCGGTGCGCTGTGCGGCTGGTAGAAGACGAGGTCGCCGCCGGAGCCGCCCTCGCCGCCGCGGAAGAAGTGGTTGAAGCCGACCTCGAACAGATCCGCCGCGCTGGCATAGCTGGCGATGTGGCCGCCGAGTTCGCCGTGCGCTGGTTGGCACGCACCACCATCGCCAGCGCATTCCAGCGCATCAGCGAGGCCAGGCGTTCCTCGATCGCCAGATCACCCGGGAAGGCCGGCTGGCGCGAGGCGGGAATGGTGTTGACGTAGGGCGTGCCCAGCGCCGGTTGCCAGCCGACCTCCGGCGCGCGGGCGCTGGCGGCGAGCATGTCCATGATCTCGCGCACGCGCTGCGGGCCGGCCGCCTGCAGCAGCGAGGCCAGCGCATCGCGCCACTCGGCGGTCTCGCTGGGGTCGCTGTCGGTGAAGGGTGCGGCCTGCGCCAGTTGCGGCGGGATGGATGGGTCGCTCATTAGGGTCTCCTGGAGCGTCGCACTGTAGGCGCAGCGCTCCCGCACAGGTGACCGAAAGCGCTGCCGTCAGCCCAGGTTTGCGGCATGATCTGCCGCCGCATCCATGAATCACAGCACGATGAACCTCGACGCCATCGACCTGCGCATCCTGCGCGAACTGCAGGCCGACGCCAGCCTGTCCAACGTCGAGCTGGCACGGCGCGTCGGCCTGTCGCCTTCACCCTGCGGCGCGCGTGAAGGCGCTGGAAAGCGACGGGCTGATCCGCCAGTACGTGGCGCTGCTCGACGCGCAGCGCCTCGGCCTGCACCTGAACGTCTTCATCTCGATCAGCCTGAAGCAGCAGACCCGCGCCGCGCTCGAATCCTTCGAGGCGAAGATCGCGGCACGCGACGAGGTGATGGAGTGCTACCTGATGACGGGCGACGCCGACTACCTGATCCGCGTGGCCGTGCCCGACATGGCGGCGCTGGAGCGCTTCATCCTCGAGCAGCTGTCGCCGATGAAGGAGGTGGAGAAGATCCGCTCCAGCTTCGCGCTCAAGCAGGTGCGCTACAAGACGGCGCTGCCGCTGGTGCGAGGGAAGTGAATCGAATGCGGCACCCGTCGCTTGTCGTGCCGCAGGCACGGCTGGCTTGGGCAGAATTCGCGGAAAGAAGCTTGCCGGCGTAACTGCCGTCGAGCAGGGAGGACACGATGAAGTGGCTTGTTCGGATCAGCTGCATGGCGGCCCTCGGAGGGACTCTGGCAGCCTGTGGCGGCGGCTCGGGATCGACCGATCCTTCAGCCCTGTTTCCCACGGAGTCCGTCGACACGGTGCCATCGGGCACGCCCGTCGACCTGGGCGCCTACTTCCCCTTCTCCAACGGCGACTCGTGGTCCTACGATGTCTACGACCGAGGCGTGGGCGCCTACACGAGCCGGGTCGACGTCCGCATCGTCTCCGGGCCGGATGCCCAGGGAACCTACACGGTCGAGACGCGCGATGACAGTACCGCGGCCAGCACCACGGCGCGATACCGTCGCACCTCGCAGGGCCTGTTCCAGCTGGAACCTCTGAGCGGCGTGCTCACTCCGCGCGCGGCGGAAATCGTCGGGCCGATCCTGATCACGCCGACGCCGATGACGCCGATCGGCGCCGAGCGCTCCAGCCTGCGTCGCGGCTCCTGGGGTCGAGATGTCGATGGCGACGGCGTATTCGACGGCTTCGAACTGGGATACCGGCAGACCTTCGGAGGGTTCACCACCATCGACGGCGCCGCGGACGTCGCCTACCTCGACTCCTCCATCGGGCTGACCTTGCGGCCCACCCGCGCCGGCTACGTGGGCAACACGTCGATGATCACCCAGCGCGAATACCGGCGCCCGGGCTCGGCACCATCCGGCTGGAGGCCGAGACGTCGAACTCGCTGCAGCCCGGCTATGGGCAGCGGCGCACGCTGACGCTGGCGTCGGCCGTCATTGCAGGGCGTGCGATACCCAGTACCCCGGCGGTCGTCTTCGCGACCTCGGCGCATGCCGACCGGCATTCGACCGCGCCGGCGAGCGGTACCTGATCGCCCTGCCGACCGGGCAGACGCATGGCCCGCTTATCCTGGCTTTCGACCCGGCCACGCTGACCACCAGCGTGGTGAAGACGCTCGATGGCGAGCCCATCGCGATGGCCGTCGACCAGCAGGGGCAAAGCCTTTACGTGGCCACCGAAGTGGGAGTGGTTCTGCGCACGGCACTGGCTGACTTCCGCGAGACCGGGCGCTTCGTGCTGCCGGGCCCGGCGTGTGCCAAGCGGCTGGTCGCGTCGCCGACGCGCAGCGATGTCCTGCTCGCCTTTACCGGCGTCTGCTCGACCGGGGCGCCTGGAAGCGAGATCGTGCTGATCAGCGATCTGGCGGTGGTCGGCGGCGCTTACGTCGCCGAGAAGAACCTGTTTGCCTTCGCGCCAGATGGCACCACGGTCTTCGTCTACCACGGCACGATGTTTCCGCAGCCCACCTTTGTCCGTCTGACGGCGGAGCCAACCGGCTTGCGCGGGCTGGACGCGGTCGCCGTCGACCCTGGAATCGCGATCGATCCCGACACGGATCTGGAGATTGGCGACGACTCGATCCGGCTGGGCCATCGCATCATCGATCGGCAGTCGTGGTCGGTGGTCGGCAGTCTCGACAACGCATCGGGACCGTGCGTCCGGGCGGCCGTGACCGCGTCCTGGCTCTGCCGCCCCAAGGCGGAGCCGGTGCGCTACCTGCGCAGCCTGTCGAGCTACGAGCGCACGAGCCGACAACTCTTGAACCAGGTCGACTACGCTTTCACGTTCGCGGCCAGCGAGCTGAGCTACGAGACCGGTATCCAGATGAGTTCCGGGCGGCCCGGCGAAGTGCTGGTCGCCCGCCGCGGCATCCGCCAGGATCCGTACGAAGGCAACAAGCCCAGGTCGGAGTACCGGCTTGTCCGATCCGACCTGCTCCGCTAGGTGCCCCGTCGGCGGCGCCCGACCGGCAAAACGGCACATCTTCGGCAGATCGCCCGCGCCGCACAGCATCGAGAATCTGGGCGATCCGCAATCCTGCCCCACTCGCGACCGCGATGTTCCCGAACGCCCGAGACGTGCAGCGCTGGCTGCAGGCCCTCGAAGACGCCCGCTTCGGCGTGTGGGATCTCGATCCCCGCGCCGAGACGGTTCTCTACTCGCCGGCCTGGAGGGCGCGCCTGGGCTTCGCCGGCGTGGCCGCGGCCGACAGCACTGGTTCTGGCGCTGCCGCGTGCACCCTGACGATGTCGACGGCATGCTGGGCTCGCTGCGCCGCCATCTGGACGGCGCCTCCGACAGCTATGCGATGCACTTCCGGCTGCGCTGCAACGGCGCCGGCTACCGCACGGTGCTCTCGCGCGGCCGCGTGGTCGCCCGGGACGCCCGCGGCAACGCCACGCGAATGGTCGGCACGATGATCGACCTCACCAGCCGGCCGATGCCGCCGTCGCGCGGCGTGCTGCTGGGCGACGACGGCCACGCCGGTTCGCCCCTGCCGGCCATGCTGCCGATCGAGCAGATCGACGACCTGCTCGACATCGCGCTGCGCGAAACAGCCGCGCGCTGAGTCGCCTCAGGCGCGCAGCGGCAGCGCTGCGCCGATCGCCACGAAGATCCCCCGCACGCCTGGTTGAAGCGCTGGCCCACACGCTGCAGCCACGGCCGGACGCGGTGCGCGGTGCTGGCGATCACGAATTCGGTGACGATCTCGATGCCGGCGAAGGTGCCGGCCATGATCAGGAACTGCAGCCACAGGCTGCGCGCCGGATCGATGAACTGCGGCAGGAAGGCGGCGAAGAACAGGATGCCCTTCGGGTTGGTGGCCGCCGACAGCAGGCCCTGGCGGAACAGCGACCAGCCGCCGCGCTCGGCGGCCGAGATCTGCAGTTCGACCCCGATCGGCGGCGAGCGCCACACCTGGATGCCCAGCCAGACGAGGTAGGCGCCGCCGACCCACTTCATCACCGTGAGCCAGACCAGCGAGGTCTGCAGCAGCGCGCCGATGCCGAACATCGACAGCGCGATCACCGCGACGAAGCCGACCGAGCCGCCGAAGATCGTCCACAGCGTCTTGCGCCGCCCGTGCATCGCGCCATGGGTCAGCGCGAGCAGCCCGTTCGGGCCGGGCGAGAGCGAGAGGCCGAGCGCCGCCACGAAATAGATCAGCCGGTGTCGAGTGCCATGCGGCGATGCTAGCCGCGCCGCCGCATACTTCGCGGCACGATGAGCTCACAAGACGCGTTTCCTCCGCTGCGCTGGGCCGTGGTCGGCCCCGGCGCGATCGCACAGCGCTTCGCGCAGGCCCTCGCCAGCATTCCCGGCCAGCGGCTGGCCGCCGTGTTCGGCCGCGACGTGGCGCGTGCCCAGGCCTTTGCGGCGCGCTGGGCGGCCGGCGGCGAACCGGCGCGCGCACTGGCGTCGCTCGATGAGCTCGTGGCCCGCGAGGTGGATGCGGTCTACGTGGCCACGCCGCACCCGGCGCACGGCCAGGCGGTGCGTGCGGCGCTCGAGGCCGGGCTGCACGTGCTGTGCGAGAAGCCGCTGGTCACCTCGCCCGACGAAGCGGCCGAGCTGTGCGCCCTCGCCCGCCGCCGCGGCCGGCTGCTGATGGAGGCGTTCTGGAGCCGCCTGCTGCCCGTGATGCCGGTGGTGCGCGGATGGATCGCCGACGGCCGCATCGGCCGCGTGCAGCACCTGCAGGCGAGCTTCTGCTTCGCGCTGCCCTTCGATGCGAAGGCGCGTCACTTCGATCCGGCGCTCGGCGGCGGGGTGCTGCTCGACATCGGCGTCTACCCGCTCGGCCTCGCGCGTGATCTGCTCGCAGTGCAGGACGAACGCGGCGAGCCGACGCTGCAGGTCACGGGCCGCATTGGCGCCAGCGGCGTCGAAGCGCGCGCGGCGATGACGCTCGCCGGCCCGGCGGCGCGGTCGGCCAGTTCGTCTGCGCCTTCGATGGCCGCGCCCCGAACGATCTCGTGGTGATGGGCGAAGCTGGCTCGATCACGCTGCACGGCCCGTTCTGGGAGTGCACGCGGGTCAGCCTGGCCGTGCATGGCGAGCCAGTCGAGACGGTCGAGCGGCCGTTCCGCGTCAACGGCTTCGAGTACGAGATCGAGGAGGCGATCCGCTGCATCGCGCTCGGGCGCGTCGAAAGCCCGGCGGTGCCGCATGCCGACACGCTGGCCGTGCTGCGCCCGGTGGATGCGATGCGGCGCACGCTGGGCGTGCGCTGAACGGGCGAACGCGGCTCAGACGCTGGCCGGCGCCAGCGTGTGTGCGAGCCAGGCGTCGATGGCGGCGCGCTCGGGCGGCAGCAGCGCGGCGCCGCCGCCGGTGAAGCGCTGCCACTCGTCGATGAGGTGGCGCGACACCACCGTGAGGAACGGGATGTCGCGCGACATGATCTCCAGCAGCTCGGCGGAAAAGCCGGTGCCCTCCGATTCGAGCCGGCCGAAGCGGTTGCAGACGATCAGCTCGGGCGCGTCGTCGAGCGCGCTGCGCAGCACCTCGCTGGCGCGCGCGAAGCCGTGCGGGTCGGCGCGGCAGGCCTTCGATTCGCGGCCGAGCTGCTGCGAGACGAGGTAGCCATCGCGCTTGTCGATGTCGACCAGCACCATCTCGGCCAGGCAATCGCCGCGCTGCTCCGACGGCGCCATCAGCAGGCCGCGCACGCGGCGGCCGGCGCGCAACTGCGCATCGACCACCTCGGCAAGCAGCGCATCGACGTCGCAGGAGCCGTCGTGGCGGATGGCGGCGGCGCGGAGTTCGGATTCCATCACGCGGTCACTATAGCGCTGCCGCCCGCCTTCAGTTCCCGCGCCAGCGGTCGAAACCCATGCGTTCATCGGCCGGTCTGCTGCCGCCGTCCTCCGGCCTGCGGCGCCAGCCCGGCCTCACACAAGTCACTTCTTGGACCCATGAGGATCGAATGACGGCCATCTTCCGCCCTGCCACCGCGCTGATGTCACGCCTGCGACTGGGAAACAAGTTCCTGCTGGCGGGCATCCCGACCCTGCTGCTGCTGCTCGCGCTGGGCTTCAGCGCCGCCCGCACCTTCGACGCCCGCGTGCGCGGCATCGAGTCCAAGCGCGCGGCCACTGCGCTGATGGCCGACCTGGTCGAGTGGAACAAGGTGCTGATCGAGAGCCGCCGCGTCGCCATCACCGGCACGCCGGGCGATCCCGCGGCGCTGGACGCCTTCAAGCGCCGGGCGGCCCAGGTGGATCGCGTGCTCGCCACCATCGAGCGGCACGTGGCCGCCTCGCAGCCGCACTTCGACATGAGCAAGGAACTCGCCGGCCTGAAGACCGGCTGGGCCGAGCTGCAGTCGAAGATCGCCGCGCTGCCGGCCGATGCCGAGTTCGCGCAGAAGGCCTTCGCGGCGCACGCGCCCGAATACGGCCGCCTCTACGCCTTCATGCGCGACCTGGGCAACAAGTCCGGCCTCGCGCAGGACCCGGACGCCGACATCTTCTACCTCGGCTACCCGCTGGCCAACAACACGCCATCCACCGCCGGCATCGCGGTGCGCATCGCCGCCTACGCGACGCTGAACGTCAGCCGCGGCGAGGTGTCGACCAAGGACAAGGTGTTCTACGAGGTCACCGACGCCCGCCTGAACGACACTTTCGGCAACGTCGAGACGCTGCTGGCGCAGTCGATGCAGGCCAACCCGCAGGTGAAGGAGGCGCTGTCCGCACGCTTCGACGCGCTCAAGGGCAGCTCGAAGGAACTGCTGGCCTTCGTGCGAAAGAACTTCACCAGCGTCGACAGGACCGCGGTGACGCAGCAGGAGGTGCTGACGGCGTCCACGCCGACCATCGACGCCGCCTGGGCACTGGTGGAGGCCAATCGCGCGGTGCTCGACACGCTGCTGGCCGAGCGCGGCGCGAGTGCGGCGCTGGCTCGCAACCTGCTCGTCGTGGCGCTGCTCGCCGGGCTGATGGTCTCGGTGTGGCTGTACGTCGGCATCTACCTGAGCATGGCGTCGAGCATGCGTCGCGCCTCGCGTGCCGCCGAGGCCATCGCGGCCGGCGAACTCGGCACGGTCGAGGCCGCGCGCAGCCGCGACGAGTTCGCCGACCTGATCGCCGACCTGCAGAAGGCCGACCGGGCGCTGGCCCGCGTGATCGCCGGGGTGAAGAACTCCTCCGAGTCGATCGCCACCGCCTCGTCGGAGATCGCCGTCGGCACGCAGGACCTGAGCGCGCGCACCGAGCAGACCGCCAGCAGCCTGCAGCAGACCGCCAGCTCGATGGAGCAGCTGACCGGCACGGTGACGCACAGCAGCGCCTCGGCCGAGACGGCGCGCTCGCTGTCGTCGTCGGCGGCCGAGGTCGCCCAGCGCGGCGGCACGGTCGTTGCCGAGGTGGTGCAGACCATGGGCGAGATCAACGACAGCAGCCGCCGCATCGCCGACATCATCGGCGTGATCGACGGCATCGCCTTCCAGACCAACATCCTGGCGCTCAATGCCGCCGTCGAAGCCGCCCGCGCCGGCGAGCAGGGCCGCGGCTTCGCGGTGGTGGCCGGCGAGGTGCGCAGCCTCGCGCAGCGCAGCGCCGAGGCGGCCCGCGAGATCAAGGGCCTGATCGGCACCAGCGTCGACAAGGTGGAGGCCGGCGCGAAGCTGGTCGGCTCGGCCGGCTCGACGATGAACGAGATCGTCGAATCGGTGCGCCGCGTCAACGAGGTGATCGGCGAGATCAGCGTCGCCGCGAACGAGCAGAAGCAGGGCATCGGCGAAGTCAACCTGGGCCGTCGGCCGGCTCGACCAGATGACGCAGCAGAACGCCGCCCTGGTGGAGCAGAGTGCAGCCGCCGCGGAAAGCCTGCGCGAACAGGCGCGGCGCCTGGCCGAGGTGGTCGGCAGCTTCCGCATCCGGGAAGGCAGCGCGGCCTGAGCATCCTCAGCCCCGCTTCATCCTGCGCGGGCATGATCGCCCGCGATGAACGCGGACCGCCACGCCCGACCGGTTGCACCGCCCCCGCTGACCGGTTCGCCGACCTCGGTCTGCTGGGCGCCCTCGCCCTGTGGCTGCTGGCCACGGCGTGGGTGCGGCCGCTGATGCTGCCCGACGAAGGGCGCTATGTCGGCGTGGCCGCCGCCATGCTGCAGGGCGACGCGCTGGTGCCCCGGCTGAACGGGCTGCCGTACTTCCACAAGCCGCCGCTGATGTACTGGCTCGACGCGGCGGCGATGGCGCTGCTCGGCGCGAACGAATTCGCCGCGCGCTTCGCGCCCGCCCTCGGCGCCTGGCTGATGGGCGCGGCCATCTTCCTCGACCTGCGCCGGCGCGTCGGCCCGCGCGAGGCGGCGATCGCGCTGGGCGTGCTGGCCACCTGCCCGTTCTTCTTCATCGGCGCCCAGTACGCCAACCACGACATGCTGGTCGCCGGCCTGATCACGGTGGCCATCGTCTGCGCCGGTCGCGCGGCCGATGCCGACGGCGCGTCGCTGGCGCTGCGCTGGTCGAGCGCGGCCTGGGTGGTGGCCGGCTTCGCGGTGCTGGCCAAGGGGCTGATCGGCGTGGTGCTGCCGGCGCTGGTGCTGCTGCCCGTGCTGGCCTGCCAGCGGCGCGGCAGGGCGATCGCGCGGCTGCTCCATCCGCTGGCGCTGCTCGCCTTCGCCGTGGTCGTGGTGCCCTGGTTCGCCGCCATGGCGCAGCGCTTTCCCGCCTTCCTCGACTACTTCTTCCTCGAGCAGCACGTACGGCGCTACGCGCAAGGCGGCTTCAACAACGCCCAGCCGTGGTGGTTCTTCGTGCCCGTGATGCTGTTGCTGACCCTGCCGTGGAGCCTATGGCTGCCGGCACGGTGGCGCGAGCGCACGCGGCCGGCGGTGGCCGCGGCCCGGCCCTATGCATGGTGGGCCGCCGCCGTGCTCGCCTTCTTCTCGCTGCCGCAGTCCAAGCTGGTGGGCTATGCGCTGCCGGCCCTGGCGCCGCTGGCCGCGCTGCTGGCGCTGGCCGCCGCGCGCGGCCGCGCCCGGCGCGGGGTGATGCCGGCGGCCGCGCTGGCCTGCGTGGTGGCGGTGGTGGCGCTGGCGCGGCACGACGACTCGGCGCAGCGCGCTGGCGCGGGCCGTGCGCGCCGGGGTGCAGCCGGGCGAGCGCGTGGTGCTGGTCGGCCGTCCGTTCTTCGAGCTGCCCTTCTATGCCCGGCTGGCCGACGCGCCGCTGGTGCTGGCCGACTGGGACAGCGCGGACATCGATCGCCACGACGACTGGCGCAAGGAACTGCGCGACGCGGCACGCTTCGACGCCGCCGCCGGGCAGCGCGTGCTGCTGCGGCCGGCCGAGCTTGCGGACGCGCCCTGCACGCGCGGCGCCGCCCTGGTTCGCCACACCGCTCGAATGGCGTCCGCCGCCCGCGCTGGCCGCGCTGGAGAGGGTCGCGGTCGATACGCGTGCCGCGCTGTGGCACCTGCCCGCGGACCGCCGCGCCTGCCGATGACGCGCCTGCCGATCTATGCCGCGGTCGGTGGGGTGGCCACCGCGGTGCACTACGCGCTGCTGGCCCTGCTGGTCGAGCGCTGGGGCTGGCCCGCCCGGCAAGCCGCGGGCCCTGGCCGCGATGGTGGGCGCGCAGGTGGCTTACGCCGGCAACCGGGCCTTCACCTTCGCGCACCGCGGTGCAGTGCTGCGGTCGTGGCCGCGGTTCCAGCTCACTGCGCTGGCCGGTGCCGCGTTCGGCATGGTGCTGGTGGCCGCGAGCCAGGTGCTCGGCGCGCACTACTTCGCCGGCCGTGCTGGCCACCGTCCTGTCGATGCTGCTGACCTACGTCATCAACCGGCGCTGGACCTTCCGCCCAGGCCGGACCCAGGCTGACGCCGGCCTCGTCGAGATCGGCGAGGAAGGCGTCGCTGCCGAGGTAGGCCGCCTCACGCTGGCGCGCCGCCGCGATGGCGTCGCCGGCCAGCGCACCGGCGCCGGGATGGCAGAACAGCAGGCCACCCCGCGCCGGCGCGGCGCGCAGCCAGCGGCGCATCAGGCCACGGTAGTCGGTGTCGCGGAAGTCGTAGGCCCCGAGCAGCACCTCGTTGTGCGGTACGCCGCGCCGCTCGAGCTGGCGCTGCAGCGCCCGCCCGCCGGTCGCCTCGATCAGCAGCCGCTTCAGCGGGCTGGCCGGGCCGGCCACGCGGCCGGTTCCGCGCACCGCCACCGGCACCTCGGCGGCTGCCACGGCGGCCAGCACGATCTCGCGCACGCCGGGCAGGTGATGCACGTGCTGGTGGCCGTCGACGAAGTCCGGCACGCGCCCGGTCTCGTCGACCAGGGCCCGCCATTGCGCGCGCCATTCGGCCTGAAGGGCCTCCAGCGGCAGCCGGCGCAGCAGGGCATCGCGCAGCAGTCGCGGCAGCGGCGGCAGCGTCGGCCAGATGCGGCGCAGCGACTCCGACAGCGGCCGGCCCTCGGTCAGGTTGAAGTGCAGGCCGCGCTGCAGGCGGCGCGGCAGCGGCAGCAGCAGGTGGGCCCGGCGGTGCCACGCCGGCCCGTTGACGAGGCACGACACGGCCGAGACGCGGTTCGCCCATGCCAGATCGAGGATGGCCGAGCCGACGTCCTCGCCGATGCCGAAGTCGTCGGCGCAGACACCGAGCGTGCGCGGCGCGGCCGCCTCAGCCATGGCGCTCGCCGTACAGCGGCATCGGCGTCACCGGCGCGCGAGGCCACGCGCGGCCTGCGGCGTGATCCGCGTCTGCCCCTGCTCGGCGGCCACCACGTAGATCGGGCGCTGCTTGACCTCGTCGAAGATGCGGCCGATGTACTCGCCCAGGATGCCGATCGACAGCAGTTGCACGCCGCTGAAGAACATCAGGCCGACCGCCAGCGTGGCCCAGCCCGCCACCGGATGGCCCTCGATCACGTGATCGACGAGCAGCCACAGGCCGTAGAGCAGCGCCAGCAGCGCGATGCAGGCGCCGACGCCGCTCCACAGGCGCAGCGGAAAGTTGCTGAAGGCGGTGATGCCGGTCAGCGCCAGCCGCCCCAGCCGGCCCAGCGAGAAGCTGCTGCGGCCGGCCCTGCGCTGCTGCGGAACGTATTCGATGGTGCGGGTCTCGAAGCCCACCCATGCGTACAGGCCCTTCATGAAGCGGTTGCGCTCCGGCAGGTCCTTGAGCGCATCGACGACACGCCGGTCCATCAGCCGGAAATCGCCGGCACCGGCGAGGATGGGCACCGGCGAGCCGAGGTTCACCGCGCGGTAGAAGAGCCGCGTGCCGACGCGCTTGCCCAGCGCCTCGTCGGCCCGCGACGCGCGCACGGCGCAGACCATGTCGGCCCCCTGTCGCCGGGCCTCCAGCATCTGCGGCAGCAGGCTGGCGGGGTGCTGTCCATCGGCGTCCATCAGCACCACCACGTCGCCCAGGGCCCGGTCGATGCCGGCGGTCAGCGCCGCCTCCTTGCCGAAGTTGCGCGACAGGCGGACGACCCGGACGCCCGACTCGGCCGCACATGACCGGGCCACGGCCAGCGTGCCATCGCGGCTGCCGTCGTCGACGACGATCACTTCCCAGCGCTCGGTCAGGGTGGCCAGCGTCGTTCGCAGATCCTCGAGCACCGCCGCGAGGCTGCCGGCCTCGTTGTAGGCCGGCATCACCACGCTGATCGACGGCGATGCGCCGCGCTCGCCGGTGCGAGCTTCGCCTGCGGCCCTGCCGTTCGGGACAGTGATCTCCTTCACGCTGCCAGTGTGGCGTCGCTCGATTAGGCATGGCTGAAGTCGCCGGGGCGCGTCAAAGTACCGATTGATCGAGCGCAACACATCGCATCGGCCTCAGTTCGGGACGACACTGGCCGAAGGACGAACACGGTCGGCCGCCCGGCGTTGCCGGCCCGGTTCCAACCCACGAGAGGTCGCGATGGTCACAGACATGAATCCGGCAGCCTGGGCAGGCGTTGCTGCCGCCGCACTGGCCGCCGTGGCCGGGGCCGCGTGGGCGTGGCACCGACGCTCCGGCCGCGTGGCGGCGGCGGCTACCACGGCCGCGACGCCTCCGTCCAGCGATTCGCTCACCGGCCTGCCCACGCGCGAGCGTTTCGAGGCGCTGCTGAACGAGCGCAGTGTCGCGCTGGAGAAGTCCGGCCGCGACGGCTGCCTGATGGTGGTCGGCCTGGACGACCTGCGCCTGCTGCGCGACGACGCCGGCGCCCCGGAGGCCGAGCTCGCACTGGCCGCCGCGGCCACGCTGCTGCGCCAGAACGTGGGCGCGACGACGCCGCTGGCGCGCGTCGATGCCGACACCTTTGCGCTGTGGCTCGACGCCCCGCGCGAGGCGGCCGAGAAGCTGGCCACACGCCTCGTGGAAGCCTTCGATGCGCCGCTGCAGGCCGGCGGCCGCGAGTGCCGCGTCGGCGTGTCGATCGGCGTGGCGCTCGCGCCGGAACACGGCAGCGGCATCCGCCTGCTCGGTCGTGCGGCGGCCGCCATGCAATCGGTGCGGCGCAGCGGTGGGCACGCCCATGCGGTCTTCGATGCGCGCATCGATGCCAACCACAACGAGGAACTGCTGATCGCCCGCGAGCTGCAGCACGCGGTGGTGAAGCGTCAGCTCGAACTCTTCTTCCAGCCGCGCATCGACGCCAGCACGCTGCAGGTCACGGCCGTCGAGGCGCTGCTGCGCTGGCGGCACCCGAATCTGGGCCCGGTCAGCCCGGCGCGCTTCATCCCGATCGCCGAGCGTCACGGCCTGATCGAGACCATCGGCGGCTGGGCCCTCGATGCCGCGCTGCGCCAGCCGCACTGTGGCGCCAAAGCCGGCCTGAAGCTGCGCGTGGCGGTGAACGTCTCGGGCGTGCAGTTCCGCCAGGACGACTTCGCATCGCGCCTCGAACGCGGCCTGAAGGCGCACGGCATCCCCGCCGACGCGCTGATCTGCGAACTGACGCAGGCCGTGGCGATGGAGAACACCGAGGCCACGCGCCGGGCCTTCGCGCGGCTGGGCAAGCTCGGCGTGCCGGTGGCGATCGACGACTTCGCCGCCAGCGCCGCGGGCCGGCCGCGCGCTGTCGCACCAGCCGGTGCGCGAGCTGCAGATCGACCGGGCCACCGTGGCGGCGCTGCACCGCAGCGTCGACGCGCGCGCGATGGTCGAGAGTGCGGTGCAGGCGGCGAAGGAGCTGGGCCTGAGCGTGGTCGCCGAAGGCGTCGAGACGGAGGCGCAGCGCGATGCGGCGGTGCGCCTGGGCTGCCACCAGCTGCAGGGCTACACGGTGGCGCGGCCGATGAGCGCACGCGCCGTGGTGCTGTGGGCGGCCGACGCGCCGAGCACGCTGGCGCAGACCCTGCAACCCAACGGCTTCAAGGACACGCTGCCGATGGCCGCACCTGCCGCGCCAACCGGCTTCGCGGCCACGCGCATCTCGCTGCAGCGCTGAGCGCACGATCAGCCCTGCGCCCCGGCGGGGCGTCACGAGCCTTTCACAGACGAAGGCTTCAATGCCTGGGTACGCAACGCGACGGCCGCAGTCACGACGGCCGCGCACCAACCCAGGAGTTCTTCCGTGCATCGCTCTCTCATCGCCACGGCCGCGCTAGCCGTGCTCTCTTCGTTCGCCCACGCCCAGACCAGCAGCGTCACCATCTACGGCCTGCTCGACCAGGGCGTGATCAAGGGCAACGGCGGCACCGCCACCAACCCGGGCGGCCTCGGTACCTCCGAAGCCTGGACACTCGGCCAGCCTCGACCTCGCGCTGGCCTTCCGCGGCAACGAAGACCTGGGCGGCGGCCTCGCGGCGCAGTTCCAGATCGAGCACCGCTTCAACCCCGACACCGGCGCCGTCAACAGCGCCAATTCGTTCTGGAACGGCCGCTCCTACCTGCAGCTGACCAGCAAGGATGTCGGCGCCGTGTACCTCGGCCGCGAGTACACGCCGGCCTATTTCATCCAGGTGAAATCGGATCCGTTCGGCAACGACGGCGTCGGCCGTGCCGGCTCGGTCGCGCTGTGGGGCAACTACCAGACGCCCGATGCGGTGGGCAACGGCACGCGCGCCTCCAACTCGATCGGCTACAAGACGCCGAACTTCGCCGGCTTCACCGCCTCGGCCGCGATCGGCCTGAGCG
The DNA here is from genome assembly GCA_007994965.1 of Piscinibacter aquaticus. Taxonomy (GTDB): domain Bacteria; phylum Pseudomonadota; class Gammaproteobacteria; order Burkholderiales; family Burkholderiaceae_C; genus Piscinibacter; species Piscinibacter aquaticus. The sequence continues at coordinate 3,078,660 of VOPW01000001.1, forward strand.
AGACGACCGGCCTCGGCCGCGTGCAGAGCTTCAACGCCGAATACGCCGCCGGCCCGATCTACGCCGGCGTCGGCTTCGAGCAGGTGAAGGACGGCAGCAACGACGGCCGCGGCGTCACCAGCATCGCCCTCCACTACAACTTCGGCGTGGTCAAGCCGATCCTCTATTACGCGCAGGGCAAGACCGATGCCGGCGGCAACACCAAGGCCAAGGTCTACATGATTGCCGCCACCGCGCCGCTGGGCAACGGCCTGCTGAAGGCGATGTACTACGACCTCGATTCGGACATCGATGCGCGTGACCGCTCGAAGATCGGCCTGGGCTACAACTACACCCTGTCCAAGCGCACCAACCTGTACATCGACCTCGGCGGGCCAAGCAGACCAACCTCGAGAACAACCGCGCCTACGCGTTCGGCGTGCGCCACACGTTCTGACCGTCCCGGATCGGCCCGGACCGGCCGCCACTCCACGAGGAGCTTGCGATGAACATCCTTCGTCTTCCTTCCGTGGCGGCCGCGCTTGCGCTGGCGGCCCTCGCCCTGCCCGCCAGCGCCAGCAGCGAACGCCATGACCCTGATCGCCGTGGCGGCGGCGGCCCGCCGCGCAGCTCGGCCCGCGCCCCTTCTTCCTCGTCGACGACATGCGCGACGGGCCGCTGAAGCGCCAGCTGCAGCAATGCGCGCGCCGCGGCCAGTTCACCGCGCGCGACTGGTCGATCGGCCACCGCGGCGCGGCGATGCAGTTCCCGGAGCACACCGCCGAGTCGTACACCGCCGCGGCGCGCATGGGCGCCGGCATCGTCGAGTGCGACGTGACCTTCACCAAGGACAAGGAACTCGTCTGCCGCCACGCGCAGAACGACCTGCACACCACCACCAACATCCTCGTCACGCCGCTGGCGGCCAAGTGCACCAAGCCCTTCACGCCAGCCAGCTTCGACGCCGCCGGCAACCTCGTCAGCCCGGCCAGCGCCGAGTGCCGCACCAGCGACATCACGCTGGCCGAGTTCAAGACGCTGCGCGGCAAGATGGATGCCTCCAACCCCGCGCGCGCACGCCGCAGGAGTACCTCGGCGGCACCGCCAACTGGCGCACCGACCTCTACGCCGGTCCGAGCAGCGGCACGTTGCTGACGCACCGCGAGAGCATCGAGCTCTTCAAGGCGCTGGGCGTGAAGATGACGCCGGAGCTGAAGTCGCCGAGCGTGGCCATGCCCTTCGACGGCTTCACGCAGCAGGCCTACGCGCAGAAGATGATCGACGAGTACAAGGCCGCCGGCGTCAGCCCGCGCCACGTGTGGCCGCAGTCGTTCAACCAGGCCGACGTGCTGTACTGGGTGAAGAACGAACCGGCCTTCGGGCGCCGGGCGGTCTTCCTCGACGATGCCGAGACCGTGGCCAACCTGCCCACGCTGGGCGAACTGCAGGGCTACAAGGCGCAGGGCATCAACATCGTCGCGCCGCCGATCTTCGCGCTGCTCACCACCGACCCGTCGGGCCGCATCGTGCCCTCGGCCTATGCGCGCAACGCCAAGGCCGCGGGGCTGGACATCATCGCCTGGACGCTGGAGCGCTCGGGCATCCTCGCCGACGGCGGCAACGGCTTCTACTACCAGAGCTTCGACGGCGCGATCCAGCGCGAGGGCGACATGTTCCAGGTGCTCGACGTGCTGGCGCGCGACATCGGCATCCTCGGCATCTTCTCCGACTGGCCGGCGACGACGACCTTCTACGCCAACTGCGCCGGGCTGCGCTGAGCGCGCGGAACACCCGATTCTCGTGCCCGCGCGGCCTGACGGCGGCTCTCGGCCACGAACAGACCTTGCAGTCGCCGCCGCGGAGCTGACGTTCGGTGACGAAACCTCGTGTCGGCACTGGTCCGCAGGCCAAGCCTCGCTCGACATGAGCGCCGCTTCGCGACGGTTCCCCGATCGCCGTCAGCCTTCTCGGTAACGCGGCGTTAACGCTCGCCCAACTACAACCCGCTCGCAGGCCCGCAGTTGGGCCCGGAGGACAGGATGGCTCAAGATCGATCGACGCAGCTTACGGAACCGCGGGCCGGCCGATGGCCGCGGTGGACCAAAGGTCTGGCTCTGACGCTCGCGCTGGCGTTGGGCGCTTGCGGGGGCAGCGATGGCGGGCCGGACTCCGCATCCCCGGGGGCCGTCACGCTGGATGCCGCGGGCGGCACGCTGACGCTTGGCGGCGTTCAGGTGATCGTGCCCGCCGATGCGCTGGCTGGCGCGACCACCGTGCGCGTGGCAGCCGACTCGGTGGGTGCGCCGCCGCCGCCAGCCGGCGCGCGGCTGCTGAGCCCCATCTACTCCGTCACCCCGCACGGCGTCGACTTCGCGAGGCCGGCGCGCCTGCGCATCCGTTCGACGCGAGCGGCATCGCGGCCGGCGCCCGGCCCGTGCTGCTCAAGGCACAACCGGGCAGCGACTGGGTGATCCAAAGCGACACCGAGCGCGACGGTGACGCGCTGCTCGTCGACGCCACCACGTTCTCGTTCTATGCCGTCACCCTGTGCCGGCCGGTCGAGGCCTACACCACAAGCTCGCTCTCCTACACGATCGGATCCTGCTGGACCGAGACCAGCGAGGTGACCTTGCAGGCCGTGGCGCCGATGGTCAACAAGAGCGGCCCGAAGGGCACGCAGCCGGCCGGCGTGGACGCGACGATCACGCAGCCGCAGTACGTCGAGCTCGAGCTGCGCTATACGGTGCCGGCGGTGGATCACGGGCTGGACTTCAGCCTCGTGCGCACGGGCAACCGCACGCTGCCGGTCGAACTGCTTTCGGGGCCGCTGCCGCCCTCGCCGGCACGGCTGCGCATTCCGGTCACCGAGGCCCTCAATGGCACCGTGTCGCTGCAGCTCCAGATCACCTGCCGCAGCCAGCCCTATGTGTGGCAACCTAACCTGGGCAATTTCTGCGCGAGCGGCGATGAACCGCGGCCGACGCCCGACCCGGCCGCGCGGCCGGCGCTGAAGCCATTCCGTGCCGTCAGCAACTTGGTGGTGCTGGCGGTCAACATCGCGCCGGGCACGCCGGTCGGCGACCTGGCGCCGCTGATCTCGGTTCAGCCCAGCAGCCAGACCGTGGCCGAGGGCATGCCGGTGCCGCTGTTCCGCGTCGAGACCCCGAGCCCGTCGACGCGGCACGCCTGGGAGGCCAGCTTCGACGGCGGGCAGAGCTGGGTCGACCTCGGCTCCTTCCCGGTCAAGTTCAGCGATCCGCCGGGGGCACCGCTGTGCTTCCTGAACGATCCGCCATGCGAGCGACTGCGGCTGCCTGCCGATCCGGCGCTCGTCAGCGAGGTGGCGACGCCCTGCGGCCGCACCACCAACACCGACTGCACGGCCAACCTGAGCACGACCTTGCGCATGAACGGCCGCAAGCTGCGCGCGCGGCTGACCAACGACTTCGGCACCACCGTCTCGAACGTGGCCACGCTCAGCGTGGTGGCCGCGGTGCCGCCGGCCATCACCCAGCCGCCGCAGAGCCAGCAGATCGCCGAAGGTCAGACGGCGAGCTTCACGGTGGTCGCCAGCGGCCTGCCCGGCCCCGAGATCTGCTGGCAGACGCGGGCCAGCGACACGCAGCCCTGGGCCGACGTCGGGTTCAACTGCCCGGGCCGCGGCACCTACACGACGTCGGCATTGAGCGTCGCCGCCAGCGGCACGCAGTACCGCGCAGTCGCACGCAGCAGCGCGGGCTCGGTGCCCAGCGAGCCTGCGACCGTGACGGTCACGCGTTCGCCCGCGCCGCCGTCGATCAGCAGCCAGCCCGCCGCGCTGACGGTCACGGCCGGCAGCACGGCCGTCTTCGCCGCCGCCATCAACGGCACCGCGCCGTTGTCGTACCAGTGGTTCCGCAACGGCGTCGCGATGGCCGGGGCGAACGCGCCGGTGCTGCAGCTGCCGGCGGTCGACGTCGGCTACTCCGGCAGCCGCTACGAGCTGGAGATCGGCAATGGCGCCGGCAGCGTGCGCAGCGCGAGCGCCACGCTGACGGTGACGGCCGGCGGCACGCCGCCGCCGGCGCAGCCGCCGTTCATCACCACCGCGCCGCGCAACGTCAGCGTGCATGCCGGCGACACCGCGACCTTTGCGGTTGCCGCCGGCGGCACCGGGCCGTTCACTTACCAATGGCGGCGCAACGGCACGCGCATCGACGGTGCCGTCGAGGCGGCGTTCACGATTGCCGGCGTGGCCGCGGGTGATGCCGGGGCCTACTCGGTGGTCGTGAGCAACGCCGCCGGCAGCGTGACCAGCAGCGCCGGCACGCTCAGCGTGCTGCCGCTGGACACAACGACCCCGACCGCGCCCGCGATCCAGACGCCACCCGCAACACTGGTGGCCCTGCCCGGCAGCACGGCCACGCTGGCCGTTGCGGCCAGCGGCAGTGCACCGCTGAGCTACGCCTGGGCACGCAACGGCACGACCCTTCCTGGAGCCACGGGGCCGGTGCTCACGCTGGCCGCCGTGAGCGGCGCCGATGCCGGCAGCTACACGGTGACGGTGCGCAACGCGGCCGGCAGCGTGACGAGCGCGGCGGCGCAGCTGATCGTGGTGGGTGCGCCGGCCATCGTCGTGGCGCCGTCCGCGCAGGCCGCGACGGAGGGCGGCGTCGCCAGCTTCAGCGTCACGGCCAGCGGCGACGGCCTGCGCTACCAATGGACGCGCGACAACGTGGCGATCTCCGGCGCCACGGCGGCCGGCTACACCACCCCGGCGCTCACGCTGGCGGACAACGGTGCCCGCTACGGCGTGATCGTCTACAACGGCGCCGGCGTGGCGATCAGCAGCGGCGCACTGCTTACCGTCACGGCCGCGACCACGCTGACGCAGACGCAGCAAGCCAGCGTGACCGATGCCGGTGCGATGCCCAGCGGCATCAGCTATAGGCCGTCGGTCTCGGCCGACGGCTCGCGCGTGGCCTTCATCTCGAACGGGAACAACCTAATCCCCGGAACGATCAACCAGGGGCACGCTTACCTGCGCGACCGTGTGAACAACACCACCACGCGCATCACCGTGCGGCCCGACGGCAGCGAATCGTCGCAGGGTACGTCGATGGTCAAGCTGGCCGCCAACGGGCGCTACGTCGTGTTCCGCTCGCGCGCCAACGACCTCGTGGCCGGCGACACCAACACCGCCGACGATGTGTTCGTGCGCGACCTGCAGACGCAAACCACGGTACGCGTGAACGTGCTGGCCGACGGCAGCCAGGACACGGTGTCTGCCGGTACCACCGGCCTGGGCGCCGACATTTCCGCCGATGGCCGCAAGGTGCTGATGCGCTCGGCGGCCAACACGGCCGGCGACGGCGCGGCCACCGCCGGCTACCGCTGGTACCTGCGCGATCTCGACGCCGGCGTGACCCGGCTCGTGGCCGGCTCGGAAGACGGCCAGGGCGCCGCGCTGTCGCCCGACGGGCGCTACGTGGCGTTCATCACCGTGACGAGCAGCCCGGCGCAGAACCGGCTGATGCTCTACGACGACCAGGGCGGCAGCACCAGCCAGCTGCTCGCTGTGCCGAGCGGCACCTTCCCCGAAGGCCTGGGCGGGGGGCTGGCGGTGTCCGACGGTGCCGGTGCGATCGCCTTCTGGCTGCGCTCCAGCAGCGTCGGCGGCGGCGCGGCCGCGCAGTACAGCCAGATCGGCGTGTTCGAGCGCAGCAGCGGCAGCGTCTCGATCGCCAGCGTCACCGCCGGCGGCATGGCCGGCGATGGCCACAGCAGCGATCCCAGCCTCTCGCGCGACGGCCGCTACGTCTCGTTCCGCAGCGGGGCGCCCAACCTGTCCGGCGACCCCGCCAGCGCCGTCGGCAGCTACCTCATCGTGCGAGACCGCCAGGCCGGCACCACGCGCATCGCCTCGCGCCGGGCCGATGGCACGCCCTTCCTGTCGCAGCAGGGCTTCAACGAGAACGCGCTCAGCGCCGATGGCAGCGCCGTGGTGCACCTAGCCGATGCCGGCGAGGCCGTGCCCGGCGCGCTGGGCGGCATCCAGGTCTTTCTGAGTCCGCGGCCGTGAACTGCAGGAGCACGACATGAAGTTCAGAAGCCTTGCATCTCTTCTCCCGCTCTGCGCCGCCTCGCTGGCGGGGCCATCGGCCGCGGCTGACGGGTTCGCCGCAGCAGGCACCAAGGCCACCCTGAGCGTCGACTACGTCTACGAATCGGCGGGTCGGAAGCAGGACCGGATCGACCTGCACGAGTGGCGCGTGCATCGCAGCGCCAGCCTCGTGGCCACGCTCGCCGCCCAGCCCCCGTCGCCGCTGCCGACGATGCAGCCGCCGGACGCCGCGCAGAGCGCCGCGTTGAACGCCAAGGCCGGCAAGGGCCGTGCGGCGGCCGCCAAGATGGCGCCAATGATGGCCAGCGTCGAGCAGATCATGGCCCGCTGCGGCGACGACGAGGCCTGCATCACGCGCGAGACCACCCGGCTGGGCAGCGCGATGGCGGGCACGGCGCAGCTGGACCAGGCGCTCGGCGCCAAGGCCGACATCGACGCGATGGCGCGCCAAGGCGCGCCGCGCTACCAGCCCGGCAGGCGATCGCCCAGCAGGGCCGCTACCGCATCGACGAGACCGCGCACATCGTTCACGGCGACCCGATCTGCATGAGCCTGCCGCGGGCCCGCTGCACCCGCGACGAGCGGCGCGAGGGTGCGGGCGACATTCCGCTGCCGCCGCAGGCGAAGAACAGACCCGCAGGGGCTGCCCGGTGTCGCCGCCTTCGAGGTGGACGCCGTGCGGCAGACGATCACGCTGATGCTGCCGGTGCCGCTGATGCCCTTGCCCTACACCGAGACCATCACCACCGACGAACCCGCCGGCACGCACTCGACGCCGACGCCAAAGGGGCCGCAGCCCCGGCAGCTGGCGATGCGCACGAGCGCCGGCGGTGCGTCGGCCCCGCCGATGACCGTGCCGCTGCAGGGCAGCTGGCGCAGCCATTCGGGCGAGCGAGTCGTGCAGCTCGACGGCAAGGCCGGCGAGTCGGGCCGGCTGACGATCCGCTGGCGACTGACGGCGCCTTGAGCGCGAGTCGCGCCGCCGCGCGCTAGAAGTCTGGCGATACTGGCGCCATGCATCTGAAACTCAGCCAGTCGGCCAGCGCACGTCTGCCCGATGGCACCGAGCTGACGCTGACCGACCTCGACGCGGCACTGCTCGCCCGGCTGGCGCTGGAAGGGCCCACCGCGCGCAATCGGCTCGCCGCGTTGCTGTGGCCCGGCAGCAGCGCCGAAGCAGCAGGAAACTCGCTGCGCCAGCGCCTGTTCAGGCTGAAGCGGCAGTGCGGTATGGCACCGGTGGTCGGGGCTGGCGTGCTCGCCCTGGCCGAGGGTGTGCATCACGACCTGCAAGAGGCCGGCGACGTGCTCGGCGGCGTGCAACTGGAGTTCGGGCCGGAGTTTGCCGACTGGCTGCGCCGGCAGCGCTCGCGCCGCACCGATCGCCTGCGCCAGTCTCTAACCGAGCTGGCGGACATGGCCGAGCAGGCCCGCGACTTCGGCGACGCGATGCAGCACGCGCAGGAACTGCTGGCGCTCGAGCCCCTGTCCGAAGCCGCGCACCGCCGCGTCATCCGCTTGCACTACTGGCCGGCGATCGCGCCGCCGCGCTGCTGGCCTTCGACCGCTGCGAGCGCCTGCTCAAGGACGAGATCGGGGCGGCCCCCGATGCGCAGACGCTCGCGTTGCTGCGCGCGCTGGAGCGCGAGACGGCAGACTCGTCGCTGCAGCCCGCGGCAGCGGTGCCCGCGGTGGTGCTGCGGCCGCCGCGTCTGGTGGGGCGCGCGGCCGAGCTGCGCGTGCTAGAGAGCGCGGTGGCAGACGGCCGGGTCGTGCTGCTGTCGGGCGAGGCGGGCCTGGGCAAGTCGCGGCTGATCGCCGCGCTGTGCGAGTCTTCGTCTGCCACCACGGCGGTGCTGTCGGTCGCCGCGCGTGTCGGCGACGACATGGCACCGTTCGCGCTGGCGGCACGTTGGCTGCGCGCGTTGCTGCAGCGGCCCGGCATGGAGCCCAGCGATGCGCAGCGCGCCGACGGGCCGGCGTTCTGCCGGAGCTCGGCCCGGCGGCGCCGCGCTCGCCCGCGGCCGACCGCGCACGGCAGGCCCAGGCCATCGAGGCCTTGCTGGTGACGGCGGCAGGCCAGGGGCTGCGTGCCTGCGCCCTCGACGACCTCCAGTACGCCGATGCGGCGAGTGTCGAGCTGCTGCATGCGCTGGCCGGGTGCGACAGCGTCGGCTGGGTGCTGGCCCTGCGGCCCGATGGGCTCGGTGAGGCACAGCGCGCGCTGCTGTCGGCCCACCGCGACTCGACACGGGCCACGGCGCTGGCGCTGCAGCCTCTGGCTGGCGAGGACGTGGAGGCGCTGCTCGACTCGCTGGGCCTGCCCGGGGTGGGCGGCAGCGAACAGGCGCAGGCGCTGAAGCGCCGCACCGGCGGAAACCCGATGTACCTGCTCGAGACCATCAAGGCCGCGTGGTCGACGCACGGCGGCGCGCTGGTGCCGATGGCCGGCAGGCCCGAGGCGGCGGTCGTCTGGCCGCAGGCCGACAACGTGCTGAGGCTGATCCAGCAACGGCTGTCGCGCCTGAGCCCGCTGGCGACCCAGGTCGTGCGCTGCGCGGCGATCGCAGGCCAGGACCTGAGCGCCGCACTGGTGGCGCAGGTGCTGGGGCTGCGCCCGCTCGACCTCGCCGACGCCTGGGCGGAGCTGGAGTCTGCCCAGGTGCTGCGCGACGGCGGCGGCTTCGCGCACGACCTCATTGCCGAGGCCGCGCGCAGCAGCCCGGCGCGCGCCATTGCCCGCCCGCTGCACGGCGAGGTTGCGGCCTACCTCGAACAGCATGGCGGCGAGCCGGCGCGTGTGGCCGAACACTGGCTCGAGGCCGGCGAGCCGCTGCGTGCCGTTCCGCATCTGGGCGCCGCCGCTCAGCGCGCGCGCGGGGCCGGCCGGCTGCTCGAAGCCGCCGAACTGTACGAGCGCGCGGCGCACGCGCTGCAGGATGCCGGCCAGCGCGGGGCCGCCTTCGATGCCTACTTTGCCGCCCAGGATCTGCTGAGCGAATCGACCTTCGTGCAGCGCCTCGAGGGCCTGATCGATGCGCTCGACGCGCTGGCCGACAACGACGACGGCCGCCGCGCGCTGGCGGCCTGTGCGCGCATCGTGCTGCTCGGCGAGCTGGGTCGGCACGATGATGCCGTGCAGCTCGCGATGCAGGCGCTGCCCTGGGCCGAGCGCGCCGCTCTTCCCGACGTGCAGGCCGAGCTGCACTGGGACCTCGCCGCGCTGCGCTGGATGCGCCGCGAGCTCGCCGAGGCCACGCGGCACGCCGAGCAGGCGCTGGCGTGCCTGGAGCGGGCCGATCCGGCGCATGCCCACCGCGCGGGCGGGTCGATCGCTCACGGCCAGCCGCAGCCGCGTGCTGAACGCGCTCGGCCTGCTGATGGCCGCCGCCGGACGGCTGGCCGACGCGAACGCGCGTCTCGAGGAGAACTGGCATCTGGCGCGCGCGGAGCGCGACGTTGCCACGGCCCGCAACATCGCGGCCGGCCCGGCCATGAACTCGCTCGATCAGGGCCAGCTCGCCCCCGCACTGCACTGGAGCGAACAGGCCATGGCCGACGACGAGCGGCTCGACGTCGATCCCTCCACGCGGCTGACCGCCTGGACGAACCGCACCGCTGTGCTCGCGATCAGCGGCGATCTCGGCGGCGCCGTCGCGCTCGCCGACCGCGTGGCCGCGCTCTGTGCGCAGGGAACGGCCCGAGCCATCCCCGCCGCGCTGCGCCGCATGCACTGGCTGGAGTGCGAGCTGGGCCGGCGTGATCTCGCCCGCAAGGGGCTGCAGGCGCTGCTCGAACGGCCGGGCCTGCTGGCCATCGACCGCCTCGCCATCGAGGCCACCCTGCTGCACGCCGGCGGGCCGCCGCACAGCGCCGATTTGCTCGACCGCATCGCCGGCCTCGACGACTTCCCGATGCGCGCGCGGCTACTCGTGCTGGCTCGCCCCGGCTGCGACGCGAAGGCGATCCTGCCGCTGCTCAGCGCGACGGCAGCGACCGCACGCGACTGCGGCGCGATGGGTCTCTGGCTGGACCTGCAACTCGCTCGATTGGCCGCCCTGCGCGACGCCGGCCGAAGCGCCGAAGCGGCGCAGAGCGCCTTGGCGCTGTGGGCCCGGCTCGATCAGGGACTGGTGGGCATGGGTCTGTTCGACCGCCGGGCGTCCGCGGTCGTCATGGCGCTGCTCGACAGTCACGCTTCGCTGGCCGGCACGGTACGCCTGCGAATCTCCGCCTGGCGGGACCGGGCCGCATCCACCCTGCCCGAGCCCTGGCGGGAGAACTACCGGGCGCGCTCGCCCTCGATGCTCGGAGACTCGCCATCAGCCCGCGGACCGAGGCTGGCCCCTTGAGAACTGGCTCGCTACCCAAACCGCTTTCGGCAGCAATGTACATGCGTGGCCACTGCCAGCTGCTCCCCGCTGCCGACGTGCCGCGTGCAGGTGGTGAACCGCATTCCGCAGCCGTGCGGCAAGATGGATCAAGCCATCGGCGAAGCTCGCCGGGTGGGCCCTGAAGCTCCGGCGACGCTGCCGGTGCAGCTTGCCGCAGCGTGGCTGTCCTACCTGCCGCAGGTCTGGGTCGACGACTGGGTGGTCAATCTGGATGCGACTGACGAACCCGCAGTGGTCAGCGAACCCGGGCGGCAATTTCTCTGGGTGCTCTCGCGCGAGCGCGGCTTGCCATCGGCGGACTGGGCGTCGCTGAACGCCCGGCCTTTTCAGTGGCAGTCAGGGCTTTGTCGACCGTGCTCGTCAGGGCGCTCCTCGGGTTCGGATCGATGACGCTGATCGGCTCGGTGGGTGCCCCGACGAGACTCCCGCCCGCCGCAGACATCGGATTCCTGCTCGCCGTGGCCATCGTCACCGGCTGCGGCCACTGGAGCATCCTGACGAGCCGAACGAGCATCGACGGCCAGCACATCGCCCAGACCGGCTTTGGCATGAGAAGGTCGCCATTGTCGACATCACCCAGGTCAAGCTGGTGAGGGTGCAACGCCTTGATTTGCTGGTGGTTCCACTGTTGGTCGTACGAGCCGGCTACGGTCTGACGACCATCCAGACGGGTGGCACGACCGTGCATTCACAGTTCAGACTGTTGCCGCACGGCGGCTGAGGGTTCGTCTGCAGATGCAGCCAGTCCGCTTGAACCCGATTCACGGCAGCGCCGCGGCCGGACTCCGCAAGAGTTGCACTTTCCGACAGAGGTACGTTTCCCGGGGTGCTTCTCAAGCGGCAGACCGCCGGTGCCTGCTGTCCAGCTGGAGCCTAGCTGATGTCCGCATTCCTGCTCAGCGATAGTCTGCTCAGGGTCGTTCCCCGACGCTCAACGCAGTCTTCGCGACCGGCCGCAACCAATCTGTCGCAGTCGGTCAGCGGGACCCGCCGTACCCGTTGCGCGCCATGGGCAGTGTGCTTAACCCAACACCGAATCTGCTGTGCCATCGGCGGGCCAAGGAGCGTGCCCCGAAAGAGATTGCCGCGCGCATCCTCAACGAAACCGTGCAGGATTTCGGCAGAGGCGCCGCGGCCGCATCGCGCCGGAGAACTGCTTCAAGCGACGTGATCGGCGACCGAGCCATCGGCAGCCGGCACCGCGATGCCCAGGGCCAGGGCCGTGCTGAGAAACCACAGGATCTCGAAGGCCGAGAGCCGGCCCGCCACGGCCGCTTCGCCCACATTCATGGGGCGCTGCGTCCAGGCGGTCACCAGCCCGGCCATCTTCGGGCGCGACAGCACCGCAGGCTCCGGTGCTTGCGTCAACTGGTAGCGACCGTTGATCGTGCGCGGCGAGACGCCCTGGTCGATGAGCGCGTGCGTCATGCCCCACAGCACGGTCGCGAGCTGCAGGGCGTGCGTCGCGCCCTTCCAGGACAGGTCGGCGGGCGCGCGTTGCGGGACGCCGAGCTGCAGCGGCCGCGCCAGCAGTTCGGCCTGCGGCAGCGAGCTCGCGATCTCACCCGTGCGGAAGTCGACGACCATCCCGTGCCCGTCACCCAGGCCGAACAGCGTGCGTCGACGCTCGCCGGCGAGCAGCGCGCCGACCAGCAGGTCGCGCAAGGCATGCAGCGCCGGTCGGAACTCCCGCGCTGCACGGCACCGCGCGCCAGCTCGTGCAGTGCCGCGGCAGCTTCGAGCATCCCGGTCATCTCGCCGACGCGCAGCGGCAGGGCCACCGAGAGGCCGCGCGGCAACCCGCCGGCGTCGCGCCGCGCGGCGTGAGCCGCACCAGCACCCGGGGCGGCGGAACGTACTGCGACCAGTCGTGCGGCACGAACAGCGTGGTGCACGCATTGACGTCGTCCACCCAGCGCAGGCAAGCCGGCCCGGCCATCGAGCATGCGTGTCATCGAGATCAGCACGGCACGATCGCGTTCGTCGAGCCCGAGTGCGGCCAGGTCGAGCACACGCCCCGGCGGCGTCGTTCCTGCGGACGGCGAGCCGGCCGCAGGGGGGCCGAGGTGTCTGGGTTGCGAGGGCATCGGGCGGATGGAAGGTGTCGTGGCGGCGAGCCTAGCGACTCGCCGGCCACCCTTGCGCCTGCAGCACCTCGCCGCCATGCTCGCCCAGCCTCGGCGCCGGCGTGCGCAGCCGCCCGGGCGTCGCCGACAGCTTGGGCACGATGCCCGGCACCTTCAGCGGCCGGCCTTGCGCGTCCTGCGTCTGCACGATCATTCCCCGCGCCCGGTACTGCGGGTCCGCCGCGATGTCGGCCACGCTGTAGATGCGGCCGGCCGGCACCGCGGCGGCATCGAGCGCGCTCAGCACATCGGCAATCGGGCGCTGCTGCGTCCAGGCCTCGATCGCCGCATCGATCTCGGCCACCCGCGCCACGCGGCCGTCGTTGCGCGCCAGGCCCGCGTCGTCGGCGAGATCGCTGCGATCGATCGCGCGCATCAGCCGCTTGAAGATGCTGTCGCCATTGCCGCCGATCAGCACGTAGGCGCCGTCGCCGCAGCGATAGGCATTGCTCGGCGCAATGCCGGGCAGCGCCGAACCCGCCGCGCCGCGCACTGCGCCGAAGGCGTCGTATTCGGGCAGCAGGCTCTCCATCACGTTGAAGACGCTCTCGTACAGCGCCACGTCGATCACCTGGCCTTGACCGCCGTTGACCTCGCGATGCCGCAGCGCCATCAGCACGCCGATCACGCCGTGCAGCGCGGCCAGCGTGTCGCCGATCGAGATGCCGCAGCGCACCGGCACGCGGCCCGGCTCGCCGGTGAGGTGGCGCAGCCCGCCCATCGCCTCGCCGAGCACGCCGAAGCCGGGCTTGTCGCGATAGGGCCCGGTCTGGCCGTAGCCCGAGACGCGCAGCATGATCAGCTTCGGGTTGGCCGCATGCAGCGCCTCCCAGCCGAGACCCCAGCCTTCCATCGTGCCGGGCTTGAAGTTCTCGATCAGCACGTCGGCCTCGGCGGCGAGTGCGCGCACCGCCTGCTGGCCTTCGGCGCTGCGCAGGTCCAGCGCCACCGAACGCTTGTTGCGCGACTGCACTTCCCACCACACCGAGGTGCCTTCGCGCAGCAGCCGCCAGCTGCGCAGCGGATCGCCCCCTTCGAGCGGCTCGATCTTGATCACGTCGGCGCCGAAGTCGGCGAGCGTCTTGCCGGCGAACGGGCCGGCGATCAGCTGGCCGAGTTCGAGCACCTTGAGTCCGTGCAATGCATCCATGGGCAAATCCTTCGTTGCGGACGGCATGGTAGCCAGCACGACCGCCTTCACTCGGGCACGACGGGCAGGCGCCGTGCGCCGCTGCCTTGCTTCGCGCAATCGTCGCCGGGGTTGTAGAGCGCGCAGGCGCGCAGCGACAGGCACCCGCAGCCGATGCAGCCGTCGAGCCGGTCGCGCAGCGCCTGCAGCGCAGCGATGCGCGCATCGAGCCGTTCGCGCCAGCGTGCCGACAGCCGCGCCCAGTCGGCCTTGGTCGGCGTGCGCTGCTCGGGCAGCGCCGCCAGCGCGTCGCCGATCTCCGCGAGGCCGATGCCCAGCTGCTGCGCCGCGCGGATGAAGGCCACCCGACGCAGCGTGGCGCGCGGGTAGCGGCGCTGGTTGCCGGCACTGCGCTGCGCGTGGATCAGGCCGCGCGCCTCGTAGTAATGCAGCGCCGAGACGGCCACGCCGGCGCGCTCGGCCAGTTCGCCGACGCTGATCTGCAACTCCTTCTCCGCCATCGCTTGACCTCGCGGACTCGAGGTTCTATTCTGCGCGCCATGACCACCGCCACGCTGGCCGCACCGGCCGATGAACCGCTGTTCGCCCCTGGCCGCCGCGCTGCATGTTTCGGAGCGGTGACGCTCGTCTCGCTGCTCGCCTTCGAGGCGATGGCGGTGGCGGCGGCGATGCCCGCGGTGGCCGCCGCGCTCGGTGGCGACCGGCTCTACGCGCTGGCCTTCGGCGGCATGCTCGCAGCCTCGGTGCTCGGCATGGTGGCTGCGGGGCAGTGGTGCGACCGGAGCGGCGCGCGGCCTGCTGCGGCCGCGGGCCCTGGCGGTCTTCAGCGTCGGGCTTCTGGTGGCCGGTCTTGCGAACGGCATGGTCGCCATCGCCGCCGGCCGTGTGCTGCAGGGCCTGGGCAGCGGCATGCTCGGCGTGGCGCTTTACGTGGGCGTGGGCCAGATCGTTCCGAAGCCGCTGCACCCGCGCCTCTTCGCGCTGTTTGCGGCCGCGTGGGTCGTGCCCGGCCCGGTGGGCCCGCCTATCGCGGCGCTGCTGGTCGAGTGGTTCGGCTGGCGATCGGTGTTTCTCGTCGTAGCCCTGATCGTGCCGGTGGCGGCGGCCCTGTTGCTGCCCTCGCTGCGCGTGTCCCCGGAGAAACAGGCGCCACCGCGTACCCACTCGGCGCTGGTCTGGGCGGCACTCGCGGCCGCGGGCGCCTTGCTGCTCAATGCCGCGGGCAGCGCCGCGTCGCTGGCAGGAACGCTCGCGATGGGCGCCGCAGGCGCTCTCGTGGCGCTGATGGCAGCACGGCCGCTGCTGCCGCGCGGCAGCCTCGCGGCCGCGCCCGGCCTGCCATCGGTGATCGCTCTGCGCGGCCTGCTGGCCGCCGGCTTCGGCACCGCCGAGGCCTTCGTGCCGCTCTACCTGAACCGGGCGCACGACTGGAGCCTCGCGCAAGCCGGTGTCGCGCTCAGCGTTGGCGCGGTGTGCTGGAGCGCCGGCAGCGCGGTACAGGCGAGACTGAAGGCCGAGCGCACACGCCAGCGCGGGCTGTCCGCCGGCCTGGCGCTGGTCGCAGCAGGCACGGCCATCGTCACGCTGCCCGCGCTTCTGCCCGTTCCCGCCGCCGTGCTGGTGGCCGGCTGGGCCGTCGCGGGCTTCGGCATCGGGCTGTCGTTCCCGATGCTGTCGGTGCTCACGCTGCAGCTCTCGCCGGCCGAGGAGCAAGGCCGCAATGCGTCAGCGCTGCAACTGGCCGATGCACTCACCAGCAGCGCCGCGCTGGCCCTGGCAGGCGCGCTGTTCGCGCACGGCGGCGGCTTCGTGGCGGTGATGGCGGTGGCGGTCGCCTTGCCGTCGCTGGCCGCGCTGCTGTCGCGGCGCCTTCGTCCGACCTAGCGGCAGCCTTCTTCCAACCAGGCAGTCGCCGCGAGCGCCACTTCGTCGCTGGAATTTGCAGCGACGGCCGGCAAGGGCAGCCGCACGTCCGGTTCGATCCCCTGCGGATAGACGCGGCCGGATCGGTCGCTGACTTGCGCCACCGTCAGCGCGAGGATGGAGCCATCAGGAAGCGGAACAGCTCGATTGGCCGAGGCCTGCCCGGCCGTCTGATGGCCGAAGCTGCGCACGCCGTGCCGGCCGGCGAAAGCGATCGCGACGATCTCGCCCGAGCTCGCGGTCCGCGGGCCGATCAGCAGCGCGACACGTTGCCGCTGCAGGACCGGCGTGGCCGGGGGCAGCGCGCGAAGACTCGGCATGCGTCCGGGGAACGACCCGCTCTCCATGCCCCATGCCTTGCGTCCACTGGGAAAGTCGAAGTGGCCGAGATCGCCGTCACCGAGAAGCGGCCACAAGCCGGCCAGCATCGGGTACATGTTGCCGCCCGAGTTGCTGCGCAGATCCAGGATCCATCCGCAGTGGTCCGGGCGCGCCGAAGCGGTGTCGAGAAGCATGCGGACACGGGACGCGAAGCGCGAGCTGGCATCGTCGCTCATCGCCACGAACCGCGGCAGCGCCACGTAGGACGCGCGACCGAGCACTGCGTGGGGAATGTCCGCGTCCTCCGCGTGTAGAGCGTTCGACGCTGCCGTGGGCGCGGGCAGCAAGTGACTGTGGCCGTCACCGAGGGATGTCAGCGCGAACTGCACCGCCTGGATCTCGCCAAACTCCGGGGATCTTTCCGACACGATGCCCATGGCCGCTCGCTCGATCGCAGGCCAGTTCACGTTGCCCACATTCAGCGCCAGAGACCGGATCGCCTCCAGCGCCGCTTCCAGCACCTGGGAGTTTTCGTTGCAGCGGCCGAAGCCGGGGCGCTGTAGGGAACCACGGACACATCGTCGAACAGCACGGGAGACTCGAGCGGGCTGCTGACGGCGACCAGCAGCTCTTTCAGCCCCTCGGGAACATAGACCAGCAGCCGAAGCGCCTGCCACGCCTTCGCGTCGTCCAGTGGCGGGCGCTGCACCGGGATGAACGCCACCCTGCTTGTCTGCGGGTGGACATATCGCACCCACAGGTGCGCAAAGCCCGCCTTGCCGCCCTTGACGAGGGCCCCTACATCCAGCACTGGCCGCCATGCCGGAGCACATCCAGGCGCTGCAGCGCGGTGGCGGGTCGCGAGGTCTGCGCCGAGAGGCGGACCGCATCACTGCCGTCCGACCCGCCCGCCACTTCGACCGCGACCTGAGGCACGGAGGCCAACCAGCCATCCAGCCCCTGCTCGAAGCTACCATTGCGCAGCAGTTGTTGCGCGGAGGCGGAGGACCACGCCAGCGAAGCAATGAACGCCCAGGCCAGAGCCCTGAGCCTTCGGCGGAAGAGGTCACCCCCTGCGCGCATGCGCCGTCACCTCGATCTCGATGCGCATGCGCTCGTCGAGCAGGCCGGCGCAGATCATCGTCGCCGCCGGCCGCACCGGGCCCATGAAGCGGGCCAGCACCGGCATCGCGGCTTCGAAGTCGGCGCGCGTCGGCACGATGTAGTGCACGCGCACGACGTCAGTCAGCGTCGCATCGGCCTGCGCGAGGGCCTTCTCGATGTTGCGGAAGCACTGCTCGGCCTGCGCCGCCGCGCCGTCGGGAATGCTCATCGTCGCGTAGTCGAAACCGGTGGTGCCGGAGACGAAGATCCACTCGCCGTCGACCACGGCGCGGCTGTAGCCGATCTCGGCCTCGTAGGGCGACCCAGAGCTGATGAGTCGTCGGGTCATTCGATGTCTCCTGGTCAGATCGCCACGTCGCCGAGCACCACGCCCTCGTAGGCATGCAGTGCCGGCAGGCCGCCGGTGTGGAGGAACAGCACGCGCTCGCTCGCCGCGATGTCGCCGCGGCGCGCCGGCCGATCAGGCCGGCCATGATCTTGCCGGTATAGACCGGGTCGAGCAGCAGGCCCTCGGTGCGCGCGGCCATCTGCACCGCCTCGACCATCGCAGCATTGGGGATCGAGTATTTCGGCTGCCAGAAGCCGCCGATGCACTCCACGGCGTCGGCCGGCACGGTGAAGCCCAGGCCGAGCAGATCGACCACGGCCTGCGCTTCCTTGAGCACCAGCGGCGTCTGCTGCGCCGGATCGCGGCTGACGCCGATGCCGGTCAGGCGGATGTCGATGCGGTTGCCGAGAAAGCCGGCGACGAGCCCGCCGTGCGTGCCCGAGCTGCCCGAGCCGACCACCACGCGATCGAAGCGCAGGCCCTGCTCGAAGCACTGCTGCTGCAGCTCCTGCGCGCAGGCCACGTAGCCCAGGCCGCCGAGCGCATTCGAGCCGCCGCCGGGCACGATGTAGCCCTTTCGGCCCGCGGCCTTCAGCTCATCGGCCACTTTGGCCATCGCCGCGGCCATGTCGGTGCCCGCGGGCACGACGGTGATCGCCTCCACGCCCATCAGGCGGAACATGAAGTGGTTGCCGCTGCCCTTCGGATCGAAGCTGTCGGGCACGCGCTCCTCGATGACGAAGCGGCACTTCAGGCCTTCCTTCACCGCCGCGGCCAGCGTGATGCGGCAGTGGTTGCTCTGCGGCGCGCCGCAGGTGATCAGCGTGTCGGCACCCTGCGCGAGCGCATCGGCGACGAGGAACTCCAGCTTGCGGGTCTTGTTGCCACCGGGGAAGAGGCCGAGCATGTCGTCGCGCTTGACCCACAGCTCGGGGCCGCGGCCGCCGGGGCAGCTGGCCGCAAGTGCGGCGGACAGGTGCGGCAACGGCTCGATCGGCGTGGCGAAGGGCGTGTAGCGGCGGCGGGGGAAGCGGGAGAGGTCCATGGCAGCTCGGGATGAAAGGGCGCGAAGGCCCGGATCATCCCAGATGCCTCGCGGCTCAGCCCAGCGGTTGCAGCCCTGCGGTGCGCAGAGCCGGCGTGGCCGCCTCGATCGGCGCGAGCAGGCGCGCCCAGGCGCGCGGCCCCGGATCGCGGCGGAACACACCGAAGTGCCCGAGCCGCCGTCGCCCGACGTCGGCCGGTGCGAGCTGGTGGCGCTGCACGGCGGCATTGCGGAACTGCGCGGCCAGCGCATCGACGGCGCGCGGCGGCGCATAGGTCAGGTCATCGTCGATGCCCCACAGGTGCACCGGCGCGAGCACGGCGGAGGCCGAACGGTGCGGCGCCATGGCCGGATCGGCATAGGCCCAGCCGCGCCGCAGCCCCCAGGCGCCCCACTGCCGCGCCACGCCGGCCGGCAGCGGCTGCGCACCCGGGCCGAGGGCCCAGCCGGGCAGGTGGCCGAAGGCCGCCACCACGGACGGCACCCAGGCGCGGAAGAAGACCTGCGCGACCGCGCCGTGCACGCCCGGGTAGAGCCTCGGTTCGCCGAGCTGAGAACCGACGCCGAGGATCGCGTCGGCACGCTCCACGCCGCGCGCGAAGGCGATGCAGTTGCCGCCGAAGCTGTGGCCCACCAGCAGCAGCGGCAGGCCGCGGCCCTCGCGCCGCAGCTCGGCGGCGGCCAGCGCCGCACTCATGTCGAGCACGGCCCAGTCGCGCATCGTGGCGCGTTCGCGGCGCAACGCGCCTTCGCGCGAACCGGCGATGCCGCGGTAGTCGTAGGTCAGCACCGCATAGCCGCGTGACGCGAGCCACTGCGCGAAGGCCGCATAGAAGCCGCGCGGCACGCCGGTGGCGGCACTGACCAGCGCGACGGCCCGCGCGCTGCCCTGCGGCGGCTCGAACCACGAGGCCGCGAGGCGGCGGCCGTCTTCGGCGATCAGCGCATGGCCGTCGTCGCGGTGGCCGCTCGACGCTGCAGCGCCGCGAACAGAAGGATGGATGGTGGTGCTGGACATGCGTTGCACTCTAGGAGCGCAAGCTTCCGTTGACTAGAATGCCTTCGCTTGACGCATTGGTGAGCGTTCGTTGACAAACAAGATCCGCAGCCACCCGCCGGCGTCTTCACTTCGGCGCAGCACGCCCGTGGCACCCGATGCCGGCGCGCTCGAGTTCTTCGCGCGCGTCGCCGCGGCCGAGAGTTTCGCCGCCGCGGCGCGCGATCTGGGCCAGACGCGAGCCGCGGTGAGCCGCCGTGTCGCGCTGCTCGAAGCCGAACTGGGCGTGCCGCTGTTCGCGCGGCACACGCGTGCCGTCGGGCTCACCGAAGCCGGCCGGCGCCTGCTGGCGCGGGCCCGTGCCGTGCTCGAGGCCGCCGAGGCAGCGCGGCGAACGCTGCGCTCACGCAGCAGCGGGCTCACCGGCACGCTGCGCATCACCACGGTGCCGGTGTTCGGCCAGGCCGTGTTGGGCCCGCTGCTGGCGGCGTTCCAGGCGCGACACCCGGAGCTGCAGGTGGAATTGCGCTTCACCGCCCGGCGGGTCGACCTGCTGCGCGAGGACATCGATCTCGCCTTCCGCATCACCGACCGCCCGCCCGAGGACTGCATCGCGCAGCCGGTGCTGCGCTTCGCCGTGGGCGCCTTCGCCGCACCGGGACTGAAGCCGAAGCTGCGCCGGCCGGAAGACTGGCGCGCGCACGCTGCCCGGTGTTCGGCGCGGCGGCCGAGCCGCAGACGCTGCACTGGCGGCACGAGACCGCCGAAGAGCGGGTCGCGGTCGAACTGCGCCCGGCGATGTCGGCCGACGACCTCGGCACCCTGCATGCCGCGGCGCGGGCCGGCGGCGGCGTCGTCTTCACGCCCGACTTTGCGGTGGCGGACGACTGGCCCGCGGAACGCTGGTTCGCGTGCTGCCCGGCTGGCAGCTGCCCATCCCCGAAGGCGACACCGTCCAGGCGCTGACCTTGCCGCTGGCCGTGGCGCCCGAGGCTGCACGCGCGCTGGTGCGCTTCGTGGCCGAGTCGCTGCGGCGCTGAACCGGATCCCGCCCTTCGAGCGAGGCCACGCGAACCCCGGCACACTGAGCGGATGCCCGCCTTCGGATTCGACCATTCCTACGCCCGTGATCTGCCGGGCGCCTTCGTGCCCTGGAAGCCGGCCCTGGTGCCAGCGCCGCAGCTGCTGTTCTTCAACGACACGCTGGCCGCGGAGCTCGGGCTCGAGCTCTCGGCGCTCGACGCGTCGCAGGTCGCGGCGCTGTTCGCCGGCAATGCGCTGCCGGACGACGCCCAGCCGATTGCCCAGGCCTATGCCGGTCACCAGTTCGGCGGCTTCTCGCCGCAGCTCGGCGACGGCCGCGCGCTCTTGCTCGGCGAACTGATCGACCGCCACGGTCGTCGGCGCGACGTCGCCCTCAAGGGCTCGGGCCGCACCCCGTTCTCGCGTGGCGGAGACGGCAAGGCGGCCGTCGGCCCGATGCTGCGCGAGGTGATCATCGGCGAGGCCATGCACGCGCTGGGCATCCCGACGACGCGTGCGCTGGCCGTCGCGGCCACCGGCGAGAACGTCTACCGCGAGGCGCCCTTCCCCGGCGCGGTGCTGAGCCGCGTGGCGGCCAGCCACCTGCGCGTGGGCACCTTCCAGTTCTTCCTGGCCCAAGGCGACCTCGAGCGGCTGCGCCGGCTGGCCGACTACGCCATGGCACGGCACGACCCGGCGCTCGTCGAGGCGCCCGACCGTGAACTCGCCTTCCTGACGACCGTCGCGCAGCGCCCGGGCTGCGTTGATCGCGCAATGGATGAACGTCGGCTTCATCCACGGCGTGATGAACACCGACAACATGACGATCTCGGGCGAGACGATCGACTACGGCCCCTGCGCCTTCATGGAGGCACACGATCCGGCCGCAGTGTTCAGCAGCATCGACCATGGCGGGCGCTATGCCTACGGCAACCAACCGCACATCGCGCGCTGGAACCTCGCCCGGCTGGCCGAGACACTGTTGCCGCTGATGGCCGATGCCGACGACGAGGCCGACATCCAGCGCGCCATCGCCCGCGTCACCGCCGTGATCGACGCCTTCCCCGGCTGGTATGCCGCGGCACTGTTGACGGGCCAGCGGGCCAGGCTGGGGCTGCTGGCCGCCACGCCGGCCGACGATGCCGCCGACACGGCGCTGGCGGCCGACTTCCAGGCCTTGCTGCACACCCAGGCGGTGGACCACACGCTGGCCGGGCGGCGCCTGGCGGATGCGGCCGAGGGCCGGGACGCACCGCTGCGCGACCTGTTCGCCGACCGCGCTGCGCTCGACGGCTGGCTGGCCCGCTGGCGGGCCCGCTGCGCACAGGACGACGCCCGTGGGGCGCCCGCCGGCGGGCGCGGCGCCGCGATGCGCCGGTCCAGCCCCTGGCTGATCCCGCGCAACCATCGTGTGGAGGAGGCGCTCGCCGCCGCCACCGCCGGCGACCTCGCGCCATTCCGGCGCCTGCTGTCCGCGCTGGCCCGGCCGTTCGACGAACGCCCGGAGTTCGCCGACCTCGCCGAGCCCGCGCCAGCCGATCTGACAGCCCGATACCAGACTTTCTGCGGGACCTGAGAGCGTTTCGGGGCGCGGCTGCAGCTGCAAGTGAGGTTTCACTCCTTGCGGGTTGCAACAGTTGATCGGAGGCGCTCGTCAACCGCGGGGACTAGGCTGACGTTCAACACCCGAACACGCATGGCTGCGTCTTCCTCAACCCGACGACAGCCCCGACCGACATGGCCCCCGCTACACCCAGACCTCCGACACCCCGAAGCGCAAGTCGATCCCGATCTCCCCGCTGATCGGTGAGCGCCGCGACGCCAAGCACGAGAACTCCCTGTGCGACGCGATCGGCGGCGGCGCCGCCCCGCTGGCGCAGGCACTCATCGCCGACCGCAAGCGCTGACCGGCCACCGCCGTCAGCCGGCGGCGCGCCGTGTCTGAGCGACACTGGCGGCCGCCATGCTCGATTCCCTCCCCCTGCTCGTCAGCCTCGGCGCCGGCCTCGTCGGCGGCGTCTTCTTCGCCTTCTCCGCCTTCGTGATGAAGGCGCTGGCGGAGTTGCCCGCCGAACATGGCATCGCCGCGATGCAGCGCATCAACGTGGTGGTGCTCAACCCGCTGTTCCTCGGCCTGTTCGTCGGCACCGCGGTGCTGGCCGGCCTGTGCATCTTCGCGGCCTTCTTCCCTGGGGCACGACGCGCTCGTCGTTGCTGCTCACGGCCGGGCTCAGCTACCTGATCGGTTCGTTCGGCGTGACGGCGGCGTTCAACGTGCCGCGCAACGAACGCCCGGCGCGGCTCGACGCCGTCTCGCGGGAGGCGCACGACTACTGGCCGGTCTACCTGCGCAGCTGGCTGATGTGGAACCATGTCCGCACGCTCGCCTCGGCGCTGGCGGCGGGCTGCGCGGCAGGGGCCTTGGCGGTCTGACCGCCCCGCCCGGTGCGATCGGGAGGGCGCCCTAGAATCCGCGCCCCGACCCCGACTGCACGCCCATGTTCAAGAACGCGCTCGTCTACCGCATCGACCAGTGGGAGCCGCCCACGCAGGCCGAGATCGCCCAGCGCCTGGAAGGCTCGCGCTTCGCCGAATGCGGCCCGACGCAGCCCGAGGCGGCCGGCTGGGTGGAGCCGCGCGGCGAGAAGCACGGCGCGCTGCTGGAAAGCGTCGCCGGCCAGTTGATCCTCAAGCTGTGCAGCGAAGCCAAGCCGGTGCCCTCCGGCGTGGTCAAGCAGCAGCTCGAAGCCAAGCTCGACCAGATCGAGCAGGCGACCGGCCGCCGCCCCAAGGGCAAGGCCAAGCGCGAGCTGAAGGAGCAGATCGTGCACGAGCTGCTGCCGCGCGCCTTCCCGAAGCGCTCGTCGACGCTGGTGTGGATCGACCGCCGCCAAGCGGGTGCTGATCGGCGTGAGCAGCGCGAAGAAGGCCGATGCCATCGTCACGCGGCTGGTCGAGCTGTTCGGCGGCCTGCGACTGGCACCGCTGCAGACGGCGCTCTCGCCGGCCACGGCAATGTCGGCTGGCTGAGCGACAAGGAGCCGCCGCGCGGCTTCAGCGTCGACCGCGAGTGCGAGCTCAAGCAGCCCGACAGCGAGAAGGCCGCAGTGCGCTATGCGCGCCACACGCTGGAGATCGACGAGGTCGGCGAGCACATCAAGCAGGGCAAGCTGCCGACGCAGCTGGCGCTGACCTGGAACAGCCGCGTGTCCTTCGTGCTCACCGATGCGCTGGTGCTGAAGAAGATCAAGCTGCTCGACGTGGTGCTCGAAGGCAGCGGCCAGTCTGATGCCGATGGCGGCTTCGATGCCGACGTGGCCATCACCACCGGCGAACTGCGTGGCCTGCTGCCCGACCTGATCGACGCGCTCGGCGGCCCGCTGGAACAGCCGTCCGCGGCATGAACGACGCGGCGCGCCGCCACAGCCCCGCGGCCGAGCGCAACCGCGCGCCCATCCTCGCCGAGCTGCAGCGGCTGCTGCCGCCGCAGGGCACGCTGCTGGAGATCGCCAGCGGCACCGGCCAGCATGCCGCCTTCTGCAGCGCGGGGCTGCCCGGCTGGCGCTGGCTGCCGAGCGACTTCGACGAGGCGTCGCTGGCGTCGATCAGCGCGTGGTGTGAGGGACTCGATCGGGTCGCCGCGCCCGTCCGGCTCGATGTGCTGCAGCCGCACTGGCCCGGCGTGCCGATGGCGCTCGACGCGATCTACTGCGCCAACCTGCTGCACATCGCACCGTGGGCCTGCTGCGCCGCGCTGATGGACGGTGCGGCGCGGCATCTGTCGGCCCGCGGGCTGCTGATCACCTACGGCCCGTACCTCGAGGACGGCGTGCCGACCTCCAGCGGGAACCTCGACTTCGATGCCGACCTTCGCGCGCGATGCCGCCTGGGGCTGCGCCGGCGCGAGGACGTCGAGCGCGAAGCGGCGCATGCCGGCCTGGTGCTGCGCGAGCGCGTGGCCATGCCCGCCAACAACCTGCTGCTGGCCTGGGGCCGAAGCGCTGCGGCATGACGACGCTGCGCTACCTGCAGGGCTACCCGGAGCCGCTGCTGGCGCAGGTGCAGTCGCTCATCGACGAAGGCCGCCTGCTGCAGACGGTGACCGCACGTCACCCGGAGATGCATGCGGTGCGCAGCGAACGCGCGCTCTACGACTACGTCTGCGAGATGAAGGCCCGCCACCTGCGCAGCGCACCGCCGCTGGCCAAGGTGGCCTTCGATCCGAAGCTGCACGTGCTGAAGAATGCGCTGGGCACGCACAGCGCCGTCTCGCGCGTGCAGGGCGGGCAGCTCAAGGCCAAGCGCGAGATCCGCATCGCCACGCTGTTCAAGGAAGCGCCCGCCGATTTTCTGCGCATGATCGTCGTGCACGAGCTGGCGCACCTGAAGGAGCGTGAGCACGACAAGGCCTTCTACGCATTGTGCGAACACATGGAGCCGCAGTACCACCAGCTGGAGTTCGATCTGCGGCTGTGGCTGACGGCACGGGAACTGCCGGCGACACTTCCGGCATCGCCTGACAACGAGGATTCGAATGGCTGTGTATGACACCCTCGCCCGCGCGGTCGCCCTGGTGGGCGCCGGCGCGATCCGCTGGCGCCGCCTGCAAGGCAGCGTGCACCACACGCCCGCCGTCGGCACGGCACCGCAGATTCCTGGCGCGCAACCGCAGGGCGCCATCCCGACGCTGAAGATGCCCACCGCGCAGGGCTGGGCCGAGGGGCAGCGGCCCGCCGCGGCGCCTGGGCTGAAGGTCAACGCCTTCGCAGCGGGGCTCAAGCACCCGCGCTGGATCACGGTGCTGCCCAACGGCGACGTGACGGTGGCCGAGGCGCTGCAGCAGGCCGGCGGCGCGCCACGCACGCTGTTCGACCATGCGATGGTGGCGACGATGCGCCGCGCCGCTGCGCTCGGCGAGAGCCCGAACCGCATCACGCTGCTGCGCGATGCCGACGGCGACGGCGTGGCCGAGCAGCGCCACGCCCTGCTCGAGAACCTCAACCAGCCCTTCGGCATGGCGCTGGTCGGCGACACCTTCTATGTCGGCAACACCGACGGCGTGGTGGCCTTCCGTATACGGCCGGCACGACACGCATCACCGCTGCCCCGCGCCGCCTCACCACCTACGAGCCGGCCGGCCACTGGACGCGCAGCCTGCTGCCCAGCGCCGACGGCCAGCGCCTGTACGTCGGCGTCGGTTCGCTGAGCAACATCGGCGAGCGCGGCATGGCGGCCGAAGAAGGCCGTGCCTGCATCTACGAACTCGATCTGCGCACCGGGCAGCACCGCATCTTCGCGGCGGGCCTGCGCAACCCGGTGGGTCTGGCCTGGGAGCCGACCACTGCCCGGCTCTGGACGGTGGTCAACGAACGCGATGGGCTCGGCGACGAGACGCCGCCCGACTACCTCACCTCCGTCAGCGACGGCGGCTTCTACGGCTGGCCGTACTGCTACTGGGGCCAGACGGTGGACGACCGCGTGCCGCAGGACCCGGCGCTCGTCGCGCGCACGCTGACACCCGACTATGCGCTCGGCGGCCACACCGCCTCGCTCGGCCTGTGCTGGATGCCCGCGGGCACGCTGCCCGGCTTCGACGTCGACGGCATGGTGATCGGCCAGCACGGCTCGTGGAACCGCAGCACGCTCAGCGGCTACAGGGTGGTGTTCGTGCCCTTCGCCGACGGCCGGCCGTCGGGCGCCCCGCGCGACATCCTCTGGGGCTTCCTCGCGCCGGATGAGTCGGTGTCCTATGGCCGGCCGGTGGGCGTGGCGATCGGGCCGGACCGTCGCTCGCTGCTGGTGGCCGACGATGTGGGCGACGTGGTCTGGCGCGTGGCTTCGGCCTGAGCATGACGTGAGCGACTCACCGCACGGCGTGATCGCCGCCTGGCTGGCCCGCCACCCCCACCTCGTGCTCGATGGCGCGCTCGGCACCGAGCTCGTGCGGCGTGGCGCCGACATCGCCGATCCGATGTGGTCGGCGAAGCTGCTGGTCGAGAACCCCGCGCTGATCCGCGAGGTGCACCTCGACTACTTCCGCGCCGGCGCCGACGTGGCCACCACCGCCACCTACCGTGCCACCTTCCAGGGCTTCGCGCGGCGCGGCATCGGGCACGACGAGGCTGCGCGCTTGATGCGCCTGGCCGTGACCTTGGCCGTCGAGGCGCGCGAGCATTTCTGGCAGGAAGCGCAGCGTGATCCCACGCTCTCGGCCCGCGCGCGGCCGCTGGTCGCCGCGTCGATCGGCCCCTACGGCGCGATGCTCGCCGATGGCTCCGAGTACCGCGGCCACTATGGCCTGACCGAGCGAGAGTTGATGGACTTCCATCGGCCGCGTCTGCAACTGCTGGCTGCCTCCGGTGCCGATCTGCTGGCCTGCGAAACGGTGCCCTGCCTCGTCGAGGCGGTCGCTCTGGCGCGGCTGCTCGACGAGACGCCGGGCAGCGAGGCGTGGATCAGCTTCTCCTGCCGCGATGGCCAGACCGTCAGCGAGGGCCAGCCCTTCGCCGATTGCGTGGCCGCGCTCGATCGCTTCGACGCCGTGGCCGCCATCGGCATCAACTGCACGGCGCCGCAGCATGTCGATTCGCTGGTGCGCATCGCGGCGGCGAACACCGCCAAGCCGATCGTCGTCTACCCCAACAGCGGCGAAACCTACGATGCGGCGCAGGCCTCGTGGCACGGCGCCGCGCAGCCTGGCGGCGAAGCGCTGGCCACGGCGGCGCTGCGCTGGTCGGCCGCCGGCGCGCGGCTGATCGGCGGCTGCTGCCGCACCACGCCCGCCGACATCTCGGCGCTGTGCCGCCGCTGGGCCGAGGCCGAGCCAGACATCTGATCGAGTTCAACGCAATTGAGAACCATTCTCAATTGATGTAGGATGCCGGCATGCCTTCGTTGCCCGCCTCCCTCGCCCGATCCGCCGCACTGCCGCGCCGCCGCTTCCTCGCGGGGCTCGGCGCCATCGCCGTTGCAGGCACGGGGCACGCCGCCAGCGCCGCACCGAAGGCCGCGCGCCAGCGCTTGGCCGCCGCCCTGGCGCTTGCCCGATGGCACGCCCGGCGAACTGGATCGCGTCGGCGTGCTAGAGATCGACTGGGCGGCCTCGCACATCCGCGTGCTCGCCGACCACCCCGCGCCCGGCCGCGCGCACGGCCTGCTGGCGATGCCCGATGGCGGCTTCGTCGCGGTGGCCAACCGGCCCGGCCGCTGGCTGCTGCGCTGCGATGCGCAGGGCCGCGTGTTGCAGCGCCACGACCTCGACGCCGACGGCGCGCCGCACACGCTCGGCGGCCACGCCATGCTGTCGGCCGACGGGCAACGGCTCTTCACCTGCGAGACGAA
Organism: Piscinibacter aquaticus; assembly: GCA_007994965.1. Classification (GTDB taxonomy): domain Bacteria; phylum Pseudomonadota; class Gammaproteobacteria; order Burkholderiales; family Burkholderiaceae_C; genus Piscinibacter; species Piscinibacter aquaticus. The sequence continues at coordinate 3,106,515 of VOPW01000001.1, forward strand.
TCCCGACACCGGAGACGGCTGGATCGGCGTGCGCTCGCCCGACACGCTGCGCCGCCTCGGCGAATTCCGCAGCCACGGCATCGACCCGCACCAGATGCTGCTCGACGGCGACGGCCGGCTGTGGGTGGCCAACGGCGGCATCCCGCGGCTGCGCGACGGCCGCAAGACGGCGATGGAGCGCATGGCGCCCTCGCTGGTGGAACTGGCCCCCGACGATGGCCGCCTGCTCGCCGCCCATCGCCTGGCCGACCCGCGCCTGAGCGTGCGCCACATCGCCTGGGCGGCCGGTGGCAGCAAACGCATGGGCGTGGCGCTGCAGGCCGAGCACGAGGACGAAGCGGCCCGTCGCGAAGCGCCGCTGCTGGCGGTGCTCGAAGACGGCAAGCTCACGCTGCCCACGCGCGATGCGCAGGGCGCGGGTTACGCCGGCGACATCGCCGCCGGCCCCGGCGGCGGCTTCGTGCTCAGCGGGCAGCGCACGGGCCGCGGACTGTGGTGGCACCCGGGCGCGGCCGCGGACCTCGTGCGTGTAGCCGAACTCGGCGAACCCTGCGCACTGGCGAGCTGGGACGACGGCCGCGGCGTGCTGATCGCCGCCCGGCTCGGCGTGGCGCGCTGGCATGCGAGCGAGGCGCCGCGCATGCTGCGCTGGCCCATGCCGATGTCGCCAGACAACCACTGGCTGCTGCTGAACGAGGCGGCGTGACGGGCCTGGCTACGCGGTCTTCATCGGCGGCGCCGCGGCGAGCAAGGCCTCGAGCCGCTCGATGCGGTGCCGGTGCGGCGTGGTGATCGCGTAGAAGTTTTCCGTCAGCTGCGTCGAGCGGCCGACCACCACCAGCCGCCGTTGCGCAGTTCGTCCTGCACCACCACCTCGGGCAGCACGGTCAGCCAGCCGCTGTCGCGCGCGATCAGGCGCAGCATCGCCATGTCGTCCACCTCGGCCCGCCAGCGCGGCTTCACGCCGGCAGCGAGGCACAGCGCATCGAACTGCCCGCGCAGGGCGTGGCGCGGGCCGGGCAGCGCGAGCTCGAAGCCGTCGAGATCGTCGGGGATGCGCAGCTTGCGCCCCTTCCACTCGCGCGCCGGGCCGACCAGCGAGATCGCCCGGCTGCCGAGGAAGCGGCAGTGCAGCGGCCGGTCCGGGTCAGCCGGCACGGCTTCATTGGCCAGCACCACGTCGAGCTGGTGCTGCACGAGACGCTGCAGCAGCCCTTCGAGCAGGCCCGACTCGAGCGTCAGCACCACCGTCGGGTCGGCCAGCAATGGGCGGATCCAGTTCTCCTGGTAGTTGCGCGACAGCGTGGCCACGCTGCCCACGCGCAGCCGCGTCATGCCTTCGCTGCGTCCCTGCAGCCGGCCGAGCATCTCCTGGCTGAGGCCGAAGATGTTCTCGGCGTAGGCCAGCACGAGCTGGCCGGTGTCGGTGAGCTTCAGGCGCCGCCCCTCGCGGTCGAACAGCGCCTCGCCGAGCCGCTCCTCGAGCTGGCGGATCTGCGACGAGAGCGCCGACTGCGACAGGTGCAGCTCCTCCGCTGCGCGCGTCAAGTGCCCGGTGCCGGCCACCCGCCAGAAGTAGAAGAGGTGGTGGAAGTTCAGCTGTTCGAGGCGCATCGTTCTGTTTTATCGATTCTTTGGTTCTTATCAATGTAATTTACAGAACTAGCTGGCGCAAGCAGGATCGCGTCCGTGATTTCGGAGTGCCCGACATGAACTGGTTCCCTGCCCTGCTGACCGTCTGTGCGCTGGCACCTGCCGCACTGATGATCCTCGCTGCGCTCTTGCCGAGGTGGCGCGACTCGGGCCAACAGGCGCCGTGGCGCAGCTTCGGCGTGCTGGCGGTGCTGGCCCTGGCCGGCGCCACGGCCTCGCTGCTGCTGCTGGCCTCGCCGCAGGGCGAGCCCGGCCCGCTGCCGCTGCCCGGCCTGGCCACGAGCACGCCGGCCGCCTGGATGGCGGTGCTCGTGCAGCTGCTCGGCACGGTGATCGGCGTCTTTTCGGCGCGCTACCTGCAGGGCGAGCCGAACCAGCCGCGCTACCTCGCCGCCTTCGCCGCGGTGCTCGCCGCGGTGCAGGTGCTGCTGCTGGCCGATCACTGGCTGGTGCTGATCGCCGCGTGGGCCGCGGTGGGCGTCGCGCTCGAGCGGCTGCTGTGCTTCTACCCGGAACGCGCCTTCGCGCAACTCGCTGCGCACAAGAAGCGCCCGGCCGACCGGCTCGCCGACGCGCTGCTGCTGGCCGCTGCCGCGCTGGCGTGGACCGAGGTGGGCAGCGGCTCGCTGAGCGAACTCTGGCGCCACGTCGAGCAGGGCGAGGCCTCGTGGCTGCTGCAGGCCAGCGCGCTCAGCTTCGTGCTCGCGGTGATCCTGCGCACCGCGCTGCTGCCGGTGCACGGCTGGCTGATCCAGGTGATGGAGGCACCGACGCCGGTGTCGGCGCTGCTGCACGCCGGCGTCGTCAACCTGGGCGGCTTCCTGCTGATCCGCTTCGCGCCGCTGCTCGAGGCCGCGCCCGCAGCGCGCTGGGTGCTGATCGCCTTCGGCCTCGGCACCGCGATGCTCGCCGGCCTGGTGATGCTGACGCGCGTCAGCATCAAGGTGCGGCTGGCGTGGTCGACGGTCGCGCAGATGGGCTTCATGGTGCTGGAGTGCGGCCTCGGCCTCTACACCCTCGCGGCGCTGCACCTGATCGGCCACTCGCTGTACAAGGCGCACGCCTTCCTCGCCGCGTCATCGGTGGTACAGCAGAGGGCCGCGTGCAGGAGATGCGTGGCGTTTCGTCCGCATCGGCCGCCAGCCCGGCGCTGGCCCCGGCGCTGTCGGTGGCGATCGTCGTGCTGGTGGCCGAGCTCTCCGGCAGCGCCGACTGGCCGGCCTGGTGGAGCGGCGTGCTGGCGCTGGCCTGGGCGCCACTGTTCTGGATGCCGGTACAGCACGGCAGCACTTCGACGTTGCTGCCGCGCCTGGCCACGGCCGCCGCGATGGTCGCCGCGCTGACCACGGCGATGGTGCTCGGCCATGCGCTGCCGCTCGGCGCGGCCGACGCGCCCAGCCACGCCGGCGGATGGGTCGCACTGGCCGGCATGGCGGTGATGTACGCGCTGCTGGTGGCCGTGCAGCTCTGCCCGCAGCGCCTGGCCGGCTGGCGGCGCTGGAGCTACGCCGGCTTCTACGTCGACGAGTTCTACACCCGCGTCGCGCTGTGGCTGTGGCCCGCGCACTGGACGCCCGAGGCCCGCCGCCGCGCCCAGGCCCAAGGCAGCGCGATGCAGCCCGCCTCGGCCGCCCGCTGAGCCCCTGAACCGCCCCGAACCGGAGAACCGCATGCAGACGACCCTGGACCGGCCCGCCGCCGCATCCGCATCGGCCAACGCGGCCTTCGATGCCCGGCTCGACGCCGCCTGCGAGCAGGCCTGCGCCGCGATCGCGCCGGCCTGGCCGCTGGACCGCGCCATCGCCGTCAACCCGCACTGGCAGCGCATCGGCCGGCCGGTTCGCGAGGTGGCCGCGCGCATGGCGGTGCTGGCCGGCATCCAGGTGTTCCCGCCGCGGCCGGAGATGAAGCGCGCCTGGGAGGACGGCCGCATCACCACCGCCGATCTGGTCGAGGCGCTGGCGCAGATGCCCGCACTGCCGGCGGCCGACGCGATGCCTGCGCAGTGCGTCGTCGCGCTCGGCCAAAGCCCCGGCCCTGCCGCGACTGCCGCTGCTGATCGACGTGCTCGACGACGACCCGGCGCGCCACACGCGGCTGTCGTGGCGGCAGGCCATCACCCACCAGGTGAGCCAGACCTGCGCCGCCTACTTCGACGAGCGCCAGGCCGACTGGCAGCCCGAGCAGCGCGACGGTCTCTACACCTTCTGGCGCGACACGCTGACGCACGACCATGGCATCGGCGTGCTGATGGGCCTGCCCGATCTGTCGCGCCGGCTGCATGCGCTGCCGGCCACGCGGCAGGATGCCGAGCGCTGGGTGATGCAGCGCCTCGGCCTGCCCGAATCGGTATGGGCCGATTACCTCGAGGCGGTGCTGCTCACCGTGCAGGGCTGGGCCTCGTGGTGCGCCTACCTGGGCTGGGAGGCGAAGCTCGAAGGCCGCAGCGATGCGCACCTGCGCGACCTGCTCGCCATCCGCCTGGCCTGGGGCGCGATCCTGCTCGAGTGCAAGGACGACGCCGCCTCGAACCGCGCCTTCTCCGCGCTGCGCGCCGAGTGGGAGCGCGCGCCGCAGCTGCTGCGCCGCGCCGAGGAGGCGCTGTGGGTCGACGAGGCCTGGCAGCTGGCGCTCGAGGTGGGCTACCAGCGCGGTCTGGCGCAGCGCCCGGCCGCCGCCGTGCCGCCCGGCCTCGCGCCGGCCGAAGCACCGGAGGTGCAGGCCGCCTTCTGCATCGACGTGCGCAGCGAGCCGCTGCGCCGCTCTCTCGAAGCCGCCTGGCCGGGCTTGCAGACGGTCGGCTTTGCCGGCTTCTTCGGCCTGCCGGTGGCCTACACGCCGCTGGGCACGGCGGCGCGCCGGCCACAGCTGCCGGGCCTGCTGCCGGCGGCGATGGAAGTGACCGACCGGCTGGTGGCCTCCGGCGGCCGGTCGATGCCCCGGATGCCGAGCTGCAGGACGCCGCGCTGCGCGCCCGCCAGCGCCGCTTCGCCAGCGCCGAGGCCTGGCTCTCCGGCAGCCGCTGGCCGAGCGCCGCCTTCTCCTTCGTCGAGGCGGCCGGCATCGGCTACCTCGGCAAGCTCGGGCAGTGGCTGCGGCCCGCCGGGCGTGCGCGCGAGAATGACGATCACGCCGGCCTGCCGGCACGCTACAGGCCGCTGTGCCGGCCGGCGCTGGCCGGGCTCGACGGGCCTGCGCGCGTGACGCTGGCCGCGCGGGTGCTGCATGCGATGGGGCTGGACCGTCACCTCGCGCCGCTCGTGCTGCTGGTTGGCCACGGCAGCCAGAGCGCCAACAACGCGCAGGCCGCGTCGCTCGACTGCGGCGCCTGCTGCGGCCAGACCGGCGAGGTGAACGCTCGCGCGCTGGCGCGGCTGCTCAACGACACCGACGTGCGCGCCGGGCTGCGCGAGCAGGGCATCGACGTGCCGGCCGAGACGATCTTCGTCGCCGCGCTGCACAACACCACCACCGACGAGATCGAAGGCTTCGACCTCGATCTGCTGCCAGCCGGCGTGCGCGCACGCTGGGAGCGCCTGCAGGGCGTGTTCGCGCAGGCCGGCGACCCGGTGCGCCGCGAGCGCGCCGCGCGGCTCGGTCTGGACGCCCGCGCCGGCGCCGCGGCGCTGCTCGCGCAACTGCGCCAGCGCGCCAACGACGGCGCACAGACGCGGCCCGAGTGGGGCCTCGCCGGCAATGCCTGCTTCCTGATCGCGCCGCGCCAGCGCAGCCGCGGCCTGGTGCTCGACGGCCGCGCCTTCCTGCACGACTACGACGCCGACCAGGACGCCGACGGCAGCGTGCTCGAGCTGCTGATGACCGCGCCGATGCTGGTGACCCACTGGATCAACTGGCAGTACCACGCCTCCACCTGCGACCCCGAGCGCCTGGGCAGCGGCAACAAGCTGCTGCACAACGTGGTCGGCGGACGCATCGGCGTGTTCGAGGGCAACGGCGGCGACCTGCGCATCGGCCTGGCGCGCCAGTCGCTGCACGACGGCGCGCGCTGGGTGCACGAGCCGGTGCGGCTGACGGTCGTCATCGACGCGCCGGCCGAACGCATCGACGCCATCCTGCAGCGCCACGCGGTGGTGCGGCAACTGGTCGACAACGGCTGGCTGCACCTGTGGCGCTTCGGCGAGACGGGCCTGCTGCGCCACGCGCGCGGCGCCTGGCAGCCGGTGGGCGATCGGACGTACGCTTCCGGTCATGACGCGACCGAGCCCGCCTGAACCTTCGACGCCTCGCGCCGACGAAGCCTGCGCTCCCGCCCTCTCGACGGCATCCTCGTCGTCGCCCTCGAGCAGGCGGTGGCGGCGCCCTACTGCAGCAGCCGCCTGGCCGACGCCGGCGCGCGCGTGATCAAGATCGAGCGCAAGGAGGGCGACTTCGCCCGCGGCTACGACCGCAGCGTGCATGGCGAATCGTCGTACTGGCTGTGGACCAACCGCGGCAAGGAGTCGATCGCGCTCGACGTCAAGAACGCCGACGATCGGGCATTGCTCGAACGTCTGATCGCTCGTGCCGACGTCTTCCTGCAGAACCTCGCACCGGGCGCCACCGCGCGGCTGGGCCTCAGTTCGGCGGCGCTTCGCGCTCGCCATCCGCTTCTCATCACCTGCGACATCAGCGGCTATGGCGACGATGGCCCGCTGGTCGACCGCAAGGCCTACGACCTGCTCGTGCAGGCCGAGAGCGGGCTGGTCTCGGTCAGCGGCGCGCCGGGCGAAGGCCTGGAGTCGCTCGGCCGCATCGGCGTCAGCCTGTGCGACGTCAACGCCGGGCTGAATGCGCTGATCGGCATCCAGCAGGCACTGATGCAGCGCGCGCACCGGCCAGGGTTCGGCGGTGTCGGTCTCGCTGTTCGGCTCGGCCGCGGAGTTGATGGCCGTGCCCTATCTGCAGACGCGCTATGGCGGCGGCGCCGCAGCGTCGGTCTCAAGCACCCGACCATCGCGCCCTACGGTGCCTTCCGCTGCGCCGACGGCCGCGACATCGTCATCTCGATCCAGAACGAACGCGAGTGGGCCGATTTCTGCCGCATCGTGCTGCGCCGGCACGAACTGCTGCACGACCCTCGCTGCTCCGACAACGCCGCACGGGTGGCGAACCGCGATTTCGTCGACGGCCTCGTCGCCGAGGTCTTCGGCAGCGAGAGCAGCGGCGCGATCGTCGAGCGCCTGGGCCGTGCGCAGACCGCGTTCGGCAATCTCAACGCGGTGGCCGACCTGATCGGGCATCCGCAACTTCGCACGCAGCGCATGAACGTGAACGGCCACAGCGTGGACTTGCCAGCCTCGCCCTGGCGCGTGGCCTGGGCAGGCGAAGCGTTCGCAGGCGCACCGGCACTCGATCAACACGGCGCGGCGATCCGCGCGGAGTTTGCCGCGAAGCCGGAGGGCTGAGCAGACAGCTGATCGGTTGGAATAAGGTCTGTCGGACTCTTCCCAGGTGAGACGCAACAGTTTTGAATACCGCAAGACCTGTCGAACGCACTGACACCCGCCCGCCCGACATGCAGCGTTTGAATAAGGTCTGTCGGGATCTGTAACAGGCGCGATTGTGCAAGGCGCGCAGGTGATTCCAGCTCTGCGCTCGGATGACGATGTCAAACGCCGACCGAGCGCAAGCCACGCTCAATGTTGGTCAGTTTTCGCTCAATGTCGGCTTGTGCTCGCAATGATGGCACTGCTTCAGCATCTGCAAGCATCAGATCCCACTGCTGACGAACGAACGCGAGCCCGAAGTCAAGCACTGCATCCAACACTAGGTGGTACGCACCATGGTGGAGTGAGGAGCGTACGAGAACTTCGTCCGAGACGTGCGGGTTAGACCACGCCAAGCCTCGGCAAGGATCTGCCAAGCGTGTACGTTTGGCCTGCATCACCGCAGCTTACATGCTGCGGACAACGGTCGGCTACGACCGGCATGCAGCGGTTGCAGCCGTTGGTCGCTGGCGGGCTTACTCACGCTGACTGACACCAAGCGGTCGTTGGGCCTGGCAACCGCAGGCGGCGTGAAGGTCGGCTGTACGGGGCACAGCGGCCGCAAGCCTCGCGCGAGCTGAGCAGCTCCACGCCACTGACCGCTTCGGTCGGCCGCGACGGCTCACTCCCGACCCAATGCTGTCCGCGGGCCTGAGCGGAACCGGCCACTCCAAGGGGCGATCGTCCCGCAGCCTTGACAAGGATCACCATGTGCCGCCCGGCGCTGGGCTACTGTGATTCGACCTTCGGAGATGGCCATGAAGCACACCATTGAGCAGACGGCCGACGGCCTGCGGATCAGCGCCGAGGCACCCTGGACAAACAGAAGGGCTTGCTCGACGAGTTGGCCAAGTGCGCCGCCGGCACCTGCTCCTGCCCGACACCGCAGTACGAGAAGCTCTCGGCCATCGGCGTGAAGGCCGAGGCCGGTGGCGTGATCGTCGACCTCAAGGTCAAGCCTGGCGAGCAGATTGACACGACCGACATCGAGCAGTGCCACGGTACACACTGCGCAGCAAGCCAGCCTCTAGCAGTGCTCGCCCAGGCTACTGTCCGCGGGCGATCACCAGGAGCCCCGCGACGATGAGCCCGCAGCCGATGAGCTTCGCGGGCGTCAGTACCTCGTGCAGGATCACGGCCGCCAGGATCAGCGCGACGACCACGCTGCCCTTGTCGATCAAAGCGACGGTGGACACCTCGCCCATCTTGATCGCCTTGTAGTAGAAGACCCACGAGAAGGCCGTCGTCACCCCGGACAGACCGAGCCAGATCAGGTTGCTGCGAGTCAGCGTCTTCACCTGGTCGATCGGTACCACCACGGCGGCGAACATCAGCACGAACACGAAGACAAAGCAGGTCCGAACCGCGAGGCCCAGGTCGCCCGAGATGCCGGAAAGGCCCATCTTCGCGATCACCGACGTGAAGCCGGCGAAGAACATCGACAAGAAGGCGTACAGCACCCAGCGTTCCATCACGTCCTCCCCGATGTGTCGATTGAACCTGGCGTTGGATACGCGCTCATGCCCGCGCAGGCCCGTCGGGATGGCAGGCGCAAGCCTGCTCCCGCGCGGCCGAGGTAAATGACTCCAGGATCGCGCAGGGATGCGACGCATCGCCGTCGCAGGTCTTGCGCAGCGCTACGAGTTGCTTCTCCAGTGCCCTGAGCGCTCGCATGCGCTGCCGCACCGGGCTGATGTGCCCGTCAAGGAGGTCGTTCACCTGCGTGCAGGACGCCTCCGGCTCGGCGGCGAACGCCAGCAACTGGCGCACCTCCGGCAGCGGGATGTCGAGGGAACGCAGATGGCGCACGAAGCTCAGCTGCGTCAGGTGGCGCTCCTCGTAGCGGCGGTAGCCCGAGGGCTCCCGGGCGGGTTCTTCGAGCAAGCCTTCGCGCTCGTAGAAGCGCACCGTCTGCACGTCGCAGCCCGCGCGGGCCGCCAGTTCGCCGATCTTCATGGTTTCCCGAGTCGCTTGACTCTGTACCGGTATAGGGTTTCCAATGGTGGCACATCCAGCAAACTGCCACGCCATGTCTGCCCACTGCTGCGGCGATGCCGCCTGCTCCTCCGCTTCTGCCGACCCGCGGTTCCGCAAGGCCCTCTGGGTCGCGCTCGCGCTCAACGCGCTGATGTTCATCGTCGAGCTGGGAGCGTCGTGGACCTCGGGATCGGTCTCGCTGCTGGCCGACTCGATCGACTTCTTCGGTGACGCTGCCAACTACGCCATCAGCCTCGTGGTACTCGGCATGGGCGTGGCGACACGGGCCAGGGCAGCCCTCTTCAAGGCAGCGTGCATGGGCGCCTTCGGCGTCTTCGTGCTCGGCAAGGCGCTGTGGACCCTGAAGAGCGGCGCGGTGCCCGAATCGGCGACCATGGGTGTTGTGGGCTTGGCCGCGCTGGCCGTCAATGCCGGCGTTGCGCTGATGCTCTACCGGTTCCGATCGGGCGACGCCAACATGCGCTCGGTGTGGATCTGCTCGCGCAACGATGCGCTGGGCAACGTGGCCGTGATGCTCGCGGCGCTGGGTGTCTTCGGCACTGGCATGGCCGGCCCGACCTCGGCGTTGCAGCGGTGATGGGCTCGCTGGCGCTCAGTGGCGCCTGGACCGTCGCACGGCACGCGCGCGAGGAACTGCGCACAGTCGCGGCGGTGCCGCCGGCTGCCGTCGCCCAGCCCGTGGCCGTGCCGCTGCCGATGCCCGCGAGCCGGCGCCGCTGACGGATGTCGCGGTCTACGCCGGACGGCGGCCGAACATGATGATGGCCATGCCGACCAGACAGACCGCCACGCCCACCCAGTCGGTGGTCGTCGGCCTGACCTTGTCGACCAGCATGAGCCAGACGATGGCCACACCGACGTAGACGCCGCCGTAGGCCGCGTACACGCGCCCCGCAGCCGTGGGATGCAAGGTCAGTAGCCACGCGAAGAGCGCAAGGCAGGCCGCTGCCGGGAGCAGCAGCGGGCCGATCGGTCCTGCCTGAGCCAGAGGTAGGGCAGGTAGCACCCGACAATCTCGGCCAATGCCGTCGCGACAAACAGCAGGAAGGTCTTCAAGGCATCCATGCGCCGATTGTCGAGGTAGCTTGACCCTCAAGCCGCTTGAGGTCCTAGCGTCATGCCTCGGGCGTCGTGCCCGGGTCGTGGAGACGAACGGATGAGACCTTGGAAGGTAGTTCTGGGTGTCGGTGCCGCTTGCGCCGCGTGCTGTGCAGTGCCCCTGCTGGGCGGCACCACGGCGCTGGCCGTGGGATCGACCACGCTGACCGCTCTAGGCGGTGCGCTGCTGGCCTGCGCGGACGAGTTCGCCCCGTGGCGTTGGCGGTTCTCGCCGTGGCAGCCGTCCTCGGTGCGGCAGCGTGGCGGGCACGGCGAGGCCGACGTGCTGAGGCGCCGGCGGCGGTGTGTGGGGAGGAAGTCATGCCAATGACCGATGAACCTTTGATCGCCTGCACGCTGACGACCGACGAACTAAAACAGCGACTTGCAAGGCTCCGGCGCCTGACCGGTCGACTGCTCTCGCACCGGCGGAATGGTCTGGCACTTCAACTGACTTTCGCCGCCGATGCCAGGGAGGAACTGGAGCAGGTAGTGGTCCTGAGCGAACCTGCTGCGCGTTCTTGCGCTTCGACCTCCAGTGCACGGCGTCAGGCGTCGAACTTCTCATCCAGGCGCCGGCAGAACACGCCGCGGATGCCCGGTGGTTGTTCGAGCAACTCGAGCCCCGCGCCGACGGGCAGGCCGCTCGTGCAGGCTGCGGTTGCAAGCCCGGGACCTGCGGGTGACCTAGGATGACAGGATGAACGCGAGACTCTCCATCGGCCTGGTGGCCCGCCGCACAGGGGCGACGGTGCCGACGATTCGCTACTACGAAGAGATCGGCTTGCTGCCACCCGCTTCCCGAACCGAGTCGGGACAGCGGAGCTTCGACACGGCGACGGTCCGGCGGATTGCCTTCATCCGACGCTGTCGCGACTTCGGGTTCTCGATCGACCGGTGCGCGAACTGGTCGGCCTGGTCGACCAGCCCGATCGACCGTGCTTGGAGGTGCGCGACATCGCCGTCGTGCATCTCCAGCAGGTACGTCGCAAGCTCGACGAACTGAAGGCGCTGGAGGCTTCGCTGAATGCGTTCGTCTGCAGTTGCGAGTCGGCGTGCGCCGGGGCGCCGCACTGGACTGCACGATCCTGGAAGAGTTGGCTATGTCTGACGCGGAACAACGCGGCGGTACGCGCGACCGATGCTGCGGCCAATAGAGATCAAGGCGAGCGCGCCACCGTGCCATCAAGTCGCCGATGCGTTCTCCCGGCCTCTGTGGAACCAGGCCGGCAAGCGTGACCAGGCCGCAGGCTAGAAGGCCACGCGCAGTGTCAGTCGAAGCGTCCGAGGCTCTCCCGGGTGCACATGCTTGTCGGCCACCGGTGCGGTCTCGCCGGGCAGTTGCGACTCGTAGAAGTATTCGATGTCGTTGACCTTGCGGTTGAACAGGTTGAAGACATCGAGCGTCAGTTCGGTCTTCGGCGTGAGCTTGCGGCTGACGCGCAGGTTGGTCGTCAACGACGACTTGGAACGCACGCTGTTGTCTTCGATCAGCGCGCCCGAACCCAGGTAGCGCCACTGGATGCTGGCCGACCAGGGGCCCAGGTCGCGCGCGGTCACGGCGATGGATGCCACCTTGTCGACGGCGTTCGGGATGCGGTTGCCGGCCGGGTCCGAATCCGAGAAGCGCGCGTGGGTCCAGGCCAGGTCGGCATCGACCAGCAGCCACGGCAGCGGGACATAGCGGTTGTTCCACTCGACACCGCGGCGCGTGCTGGGTCGGTTCGCTTCGGTGGCGCCGGCGTCGCCGACGTAGACCAGTTCGGAGTCGAAGTCGAGCTTCCAGAGCGCGATCGAGCTTTGCAGGCCAGGAATCCACTCGGTGCGGGCCCCCAGCTCGAGGCCGCGCGCCGCGACCCGAGCCGGGCACCTTGTCGACCGGGTCGCCGGTCTTCGGATCGACCGTCGCCGTCGTGCCGCGCGCGTCGTTGCTGTGGAAGCCGCGGCCGGCGTTGAAGAAGAACTCGGTCTTGCTCCAGGGTCCGAGGATCAGCGAGAGCTTGGGCGACAGCAGGTGGTCGGACGCCGAGCCCGAGTTGGCCGCATTGCTCAGGCTGTCGACCTTGAAACGCGCCTGGTCGGCGCGCACGCCGACGATGCTGCGCAGCCAGGGCGTCAGCTCGACCGAGGTCTGGCCATAGACGCCCAGCAGCGTCTCCTGCACCTTGTCGTCGCGCGTGGTGCCGATGATGGCGCGAGCCCGGGTGTCGAACAGGCCGACGCGGATGCGGTCGTGGCGCAGCTGGGTGCCGAACTCGGTCCGCGCCGGCAGACTGCCGATCTGATGGTCGAACGCGTGGCTGGCGGTGATGCCGTAGATCGACCGGTCGTCCTTCTGCGAGAACTGGTCGCCGGCGGCTGGCCGCTCCAGCGCATAGGTGAAGTTCGAAAACAGCTGCAGACGGTAGTCGATCGCGTAGGCGGCGACCTTCGTCGTACCGGTGTCGGTGTTGCGGTGCCACTCGCCCGACAGGCTGGTACGGCGCGTGTTGCCGCCGTCGGTCGGGTCCAGCGAGTCGAAGCGGCCGAAGGGCTTGCCGTTGAAGCTGCCCGCGTCGATCAGCCGCTGTGGAATCTGGTCGGTGGAGTCCCATCGCGCGTCGTAGGCCATCAGGCTCGTGCTCCAGCCCGCGGCGCGCGTGCCGCCGCTGACCGTCAGCACGCCGTTGAGCTTGCGCAGGTGCTCGGGCACGCTCCAGGGGCCGTCGTTGTGCATCAGTTCGACCGCCGCGAGCAGCTTGAGGCCCTGGCCCACCTCGGTGGAACCACCACCGACGAGGCGCTGGTACTGGCGCTGGCCCAGCGTCAGCGCGGCGAACGATTCGTCGAGCGTCGTGCGGTAGACGATGTCGGCCGAGCCGGCGGCGGAGAAGTCGCCGGTCTTGGCGAAGTACGGCCCCTTGCGGTACTCGATGCGATCGACCAGTTCGGGGATCAGGAAGTTCAGGTCCGAGTAGCCCTGGCCGTGGGCGTGCGTCGGCATGTTGACCGGCAGGCCGTTGACGTAGGTGGCGAAGTCGGTGCCGTGGTCCAGGTTGAAGCCGCGCAGAAAGTACTGGTTCGCCTTGCCGTCTCCCGAATGCTGGGTGACGATCACACCGGGCACGAACTCCAGCACTTCGCCCGGACGCAGCGCCGGGCGGCTCTTCAGCAGCTCGGCGCGGATGGTGCCCTGGGACGCGGCGTCGGAACTGCCCACAGCGTTGTCGTAGTGACGGCCGGTGACCTCGACCCGATCCAGCTGCGTTGCGGCCACGACCGTTGCGGGTGTCCCTGTGTCCTTGGCAGGCTCGATGGCCTGCCCCTGCGCGACCTGTGCGACCAGCGCCGATGCCGCCAATGCGAGCGCATGGCGACGCGGATGAAGATGATGCGGCATGGTGTCCATGCTGGTTCCTACAGGTGTCACGGGTATGAATCGGCGCTGGATCGTCTTACGCGAACAGCGCGCAATCGGATGCGGTCCGGTCAAGACTGGGCGGCGCCGACTTCGCGAGAAGGCACGGCCCGGCAGGCCAGGAGGTAGCTCAGCGCGATCAAGGCGACGACGGACCCTCCGATGGCGAGTTCACGGCCTTCCAACAGTCGGTCGAACCAGCCCGACGCCATGCGCCCCGCGCCGATGGCAGCGACCAGCAGGCTCACGCAGGCCACGGCCAGGGTCATCGTGCGCGACGCCACGATGGCCGGGCGGTCGGTCCGGTCGATCAGGCGCGAGATCCACCAACCGTTCGCCCCGTCGCTGACCAGCATGCCGAGCACGAACAGCAGGCCCAGCTTCAACGCATGGGCAACGCCGCCGAACTGCACCGCCATCACGGCAAACAGGGCCGACTGGCTTAGGGTGTCGAACGAGAGTGCAAAGAGTGCACCGATACCCAGCACGGCTCCGGGACCGGAGCGCCGTTCGGCGGGGGCCAAGCAGCCGGTCCACGAACTGGCCGCGAACACCTTGCACCGGCACGGGTGCATCGGCCGGTGCCCGGAGCACGGCGCGCAGGTTTACCACGCCGATCAGCAGCAGGAAGCCGATCGAAATCCCGCCACCGAGGACCTCGAACCAGCCCGGCGGCACCCACTTGGCTCCGAGCAATCCGGCCAGCATCGCGATCGACAACACTACGATGCCGTGCCCCATGGAGAACAAGGCACCGCAGTAGCGCGAGTGCCCCTGTCGGCGGCGCGCGCTGACCCGGGTCAGGCCGTCGATCGCCGCCGGGTGATCGGCGTCGAGACCATGGCGCATGCCGAGGAGGAAAACCAGGGCGCACAGGGCACCCCAATCGGCAGGGAGGTCGTGCATGGCTGAGGTCGCACCCCGTGTATGAACGAATGTGGAAGTTTCATACAAGATGCGTGCCACGGCACGGCGTGCCCCGTCTCCCTCGGAAGCGGCCCGAGACCTCGGGTTTACGCCTGCAAAGCGCCTGTCCGACTGCGCGTGCGATCGGCAGTCGGCCTTGCCAGCCCCAATGGATCAGGCGCGGCGGCGCGCGCTGGAGCGCTTGCCATGCTCGCCGGGGTGCGCGGTGGCGGGCTCCAGATGTTCGTGGCCATGCGAATGGCGCACCGCCATCGGCACCAAGTGCAGGTTGCCGTGGCTCACGCCGGCTTGGGAAGCAACCGAATCGGCGAATGCGCGCACGTCGGCAGTTCGTCCGCGCAGGATCACGGTCTCGATGCAGTGGTCGTGATCGAGGTGGGCGTGCGTGGTGGACACCGTCAACTCGTGGTGCTCGTGCTGCAGGTCGGTCAATCTCATCGCCAGTTGGCGCTGGTGATGGTTGTAGACGTAGCTCAGCGTGGCCACACAGGGCTCTTCGGGGCGGTCGCGCAGCCGCACGTCATCGAGATCGCGTCGCATGAGGTCGCGGAAAGCCTCGGAGCGGTTCTCGTAGCCGCGTGCGCGGACGAGCCCCTCGAAGGCTTCGGCGAGTTCATCATCCAGCGACATGGTCAGACGCTTCATCGCGGTGGCTTCAAGTCATGCTGGTCGGCATTCTGGCAGTGCATTGCCTGCCAAGGCTGATCGAAAGGAAGTACGGCCTTGTCGCTCCTGACGTTCTACGACCGGTTGAGAGCGCGGCGGCCACCGGCGGCTTGTGGCCGATAGCAGTCACCTGGCTAGATCAGGCGACCGACTGCAACCGCTGCAACCATTCAGCCCTCTGTCCTGATGGAGCGGAGCGTAGTCTGAGCAATAGCCTCTACATGATCGATGAACCGGGCCTCGAGACCTGTGCCCAGCAGCGACCAGCGTAGATCAGCCCCGATCTCACCGGTTTCGCAAACGGACAGGGCAATTGCATCCCGAACCTGCGGATCCACACCGCCGATTTCATTCAGGGCGTGAAGAAGCGCCTCGATCTCTCCACGCTGCCTTCGTGCGGCTTCAACGGCCTTCGCATTGAAGCGACCGGATCCGTTTACCCGTTCGAGCAGCTGAGACATACCGGCGGACGAGTCCGGGCCACGCCCGTGCGGTAGCCCCCTGTCTCGCCATGCGAAGATCTCTCACTAGCTGAGGCCGAAGGACGGATGGAACCTCGCCGTTTCATCGTACACCTCTAGAGGCTATACGCCCCATCGTTGAAGAAGGAAGCGGCACGCAGGGGCATTGCGACTCGCGCGGGGCCGCACGCCAGCATAAGGAACTGAACTACTCGAGCTCTTCCGGGCCTTGCTGACGCTCCTGCTGCCCATATTCGTCTTGGTTTGTGATGCCGATCCGCGTAAGTGCAGTTGCTACCACCGAGAGCGGATGAGCCTGGGCGCGCACTGGGACTGCGTGTTCGGCCGGCAGCAGTAGCAACCGGTCCGCTTCGTCAAGGTTTTGCGTCTGCAGGCCAAGGTCCGGGAGCACAGCACGAGGCGCTCGGTCCCAGCGAACAGCCACGCTGAGTCGTCGAATGCAATCCAAGCCGCACCGTGCGCGTTGGCCTGTAGCCAGCTCCGGATTTGATGCTCCCGAGCACCACTGGCGTCAGCGCCTGCCGGCGTAACGTCGACGACTCGTGCACGCAGGCTTTCGGAGAAGAACGATCGCAGTTCCTCCAGGTCGTAAGCCAAACGCCAAGATGAGCTGATGACAACATCGACCAGGGGTCTGGCCACAAGCCATTCTTCGAACAGTGGCAGTCGGCCGAACAGTTCGGAGATAGATGTGAGCTGCGGGTGCAACACACCATCGAAGTCCAAAAAGAGGATTTGGCGGTTCGTCATGCTTTCACCTACGACATGGCAGATTGCATCGCAGACCAAATCTCACTGGTAGCGTCCTGCTGCACGAGCAGCCCCAGTTGCAACACACGAAGAGCGATCACGCCCAGCGAAGCAGCATCGGATGCGGGGAGCTCATCAGTTCGTAAGTGCGGCCGCTCGCCGTCAGAACCAGGCGAGACGGCATGCTGATGTAAGTGATGGCGGTCGTGATCCGGCAAGTGACGCCGTCTTCAAGGAAGCCTGCCAGATGCAGGTCGTTCTCGGTACGAATGACGCGCCAGTTGCGGATCACTACCCGAGGCTGAGACAAAACCGCCGGGGCGTCGCGACTGTTTGACAGGCACACCCAAAGCTCACTCACGCCACCGCCCCCATGAGGCGTTTTGTCGGAACACACACGAGAGTCCCAGCGGCCACAGCAACCAGGCCGGATGCCTTATGACGCAGCAGTTGTCTTCGAAGCCCGGCGAAGTTCTTTGGTCATGCTGGTTCAGGCGGTCAACGATTGGCATAGACGCTCTCCGGCATCAGCCACTCATGCAGAGTCCCCGCGCACGCCTCGTGCACCCATAACAATGCCTCGCCCTCGGCTGGATAGTGGCGAAGCACGAAATCCAGTTGTCGTCGCAGGTCAGGCGAAGAACAACTCGAATTTCGGATTTCGCGAAGAAACGCGCCGCCAGCATCAATCGCAACGGCTGCGTCGCCGGGCAATGACATTCCTTCCCGCACCAAAATAAGCAGTTCCTGAGGCGTCGGGAAGGACTTCAGCACGGTCCCGGCAAACTGACGATCTCTCTCTGAACCCGCGCGGCCAGTATCGATGTCCACCAATAGCTCGCGCGCCCAGCGCAGGCATCGAAGTCGCTCATGAGGCATGGTCAATCTGATCCCCAATCCACACCAGCCATGGGCACCGAGCGCAGCCTCCTAGCCCAGCAAGGGGCCTAGCGTTCGGACCGCATATACGCATTGATCATCACCACCCCGCCAGCAGCTCGCTGGCAGTAGACGGGGCCTTGACGCGCTTGGGCTTAGCACGGGACGCCGCAACTGTCGCGGCTGGACGAGGTGCTTTAGCTTTGACCTCTCGTTCTTCTTTCGTTCGACTGCTGTGATGGATGGCCGCGTTGAGCGCCTGCTGCTGCTGGCGTCAGCCAGTCGCTTCATCACGACTGATTGTTCCGGAGTGAGCTCGAACGGGCACACGTAATTCTCGTTATCGAGGTTGCCCAACGCTGCTGCAAAGCAGCACGCTACAGTATCGCGTTCATCAGAATAGAGACGCGATTGGTAGCCAGCCCTGAAATGCGCCATGGTGATGGCCAATCTGGATCGGGTCTTGTCCCTCTCCTGCCTCGCAACTGCGTAGGCTGCAACCACGAGATTCGCCATCATCCGGCGCAAGCCAAAGGTCATCCCGTGGAGCTCGGCTAGGTCCTTCGTGCTTGGCTCAGCGATCGCGCCACAGAGCACAACGCCAGCGTCAATGAAGTACTGAGAGAACGCTGGATCGTCTGGCAATAGCGGCAGCATCACTCTCGGCTTGGCCAAGAAGCGATTGCGGTCTTCGGGCGGCCTTTTCTTGAGCTTGTGAACGAGGCTGTAGTTACAGGCGAAGAAGAGCGTAGGCCCCAAACTGCCGACCTGCGAGATGATCTGTGCGATCAGCGCAGTGGCTTCGCTCGATCGAGAGTTGAACTGCAGTTCGTCGGCCAAGCCAAGAACGGTGCCACGCTGATACAGGCTGACAAACAAGCGCTTTGCTAGAGCATGGAGCTTGCCGCCGGGTGGCTTAACTTCCTTCTCAGGGTCTTCTTGACGCTCGAGGCAATCGAGGAGATGTTGCAAGACCGCAATCTTTGAACTTAGCGTTCCGACCTCGCAGTAAATTGCTGGAATGATCGGGAATGAAGGCAAGTTGTTGCTGGCCTGAACCTTTCGTTCTGTGCGCAAGCCGCGCTCGATGGCCTTCAGCAGATGGCTCTTTCCAACCCCTGCGTGGCCCGTGAGAAGTCGGATGGATGGGTAGTCCACGGTGGTTCTACGACCGTGAGCAGAAGCTACAAACTGATTGGTAGATGAGTGAGTCAACAGCGCGCGTGCTGCTCCGCACCCAACGATCTCGCGAATGAGATCAAGATCTTGCTGACTCGCCGAATAGAAGGTGTTAAGCGCAAGCGCGAGCGATTCGACCGCCGTACCAACTGGTAGCTTTTCAAGGTCAGGGCGTTCAGCCGGTGACACGCAGACCTTCTTACGCAGTGCCTCATCTGAGGCTGGCAGCGTCAATGCATCAACCCATGGCGTAGTCAAGCTTCACTCCTCGGCATGGGTCTTGTTCTTCAGGGACTTCAGTCGGCGCATTTCGTCCT
Source organism: Piscinibacter aquaticus (assembly GCA_007994965.1). Classification (GTDB taxonomy): domain Bacteria; phylum Pseudomonadota; class Gammaproteobacteria; order Burkholderiales; family Burkholderiaceae_C; genus Piscinibacter; species Piscinibacter aquaticus. The sequence goes on from VOPW01000001.1 coordinate 3,125,347, forward strand.
GCACCTCCTTGGTCTGCAGCTTCGGTCGGGAGGTGCTCCACTTTCCCGCCGACCAGCGTTTGCCGGTCTGCTCGTAGAAGTCTTGCCGCTTGGCCACCTCTTCCCAAGGCGCGCTTCTCTGCAGTTCGCCGGAAACCCGCGAACGCGCTGCAGCAATCAGTTCCAGTTCTTCAGTAGACAGCATCGCCTCGTCGCCTTCCGCCATTGCCTTCACCTCAATCAATTCGCCATTGAAGTCAATCCAGGCGTACGAACGAACCGCCGGAAGCACATATGCCTTGATGGTGGACTTCTTCGAGTCCCTGATCGCAAGCCCAAGCCCTGAGTCGATCACCCGGGGCGAGTGATACCGCATACCCGTGAACGACAAAACCCCTTTTTTGGCAGAGAAATCCACCTTCTCAAGAAACGCTCGAACCGCGCTTTCAAAGGAGATCTTGATCACACTGGTGCGATGCCTTTGGTCAAGATACTTTTGGTACCCGTTCGGACAATTGACTTGCTCGAGAACAATCGCAGGCGCGGGAACCTTTTTCACAACCCCCTTCTTCTTATTCTTGGCGATGGCCTCTCTTGCCGCCCTGCGAATCTGCTCAATCAGCGTCAAATCGCTGTGCATGTAGAGCTGCTGCCCAACTCTCTTCTTCTGCTTAGTGTGTGCACCTTCGACCGTCGAATTAGCCTTCGGATCGCGTGCGCGAGAACTTTCCAGACTGACGGGCCAAGATTTTAGGGAGCGACGAATGTCCGCCGATGCACCAGTCCATTATCAGAAAAGATTTCCGCAGGCAACCCAAAGCCCGGCCAATCTTCGTCTGAGATCGGAAATCCGATGATTTGCCCGAACTTGGACTTAGGGATCGCCATGCAAAACAGTGCCATTTTGTAGGCATGACTGCTTTCGGCGCCAAGTGAGAATCCGATACCAGTGATCTGCGATGTGAGCCCATCAACAGCCTCCACCTGATTAAGTGGCGGCAACTGATAATCGCCAACATAGCTTTTGGGAAATGACTTGACTTTCGTGGAGTCTATATTGACTCTCTCGCCAAGATTCCCCAAGGAATCCCAGTAATTCCCCTTGACGGGCCCCTTCTCGTAATCCACAGTCTGCTCGCCGTAGAGAACATTCGAAACCACTTTCGCTCCAAGACGCTTTCGAATGTGATAGTAGAAGCTATCAAATGACGGCAGCTGCAAGCCATCGGGGTGATGCGGAACGGGTCTTTCACCGGGCTTGGTAATCACTCGCCCACCAAATTCCTGAATAATCGTCTCAGCCCAGGCCCCCATCAAGGTCCCTTCTTTAGGGGCATGCCTTCGGAAGCCTTTGATCATCAATTCAATCATTTCGGAGGTAATTCTTTTTGGAGATCGAGCAGCTAGGCGTGAGTGAGGGCGCCCCGAATTGAGAGCCTTGATATTTATCATCTTGGCGGTCCCACGTTCCGTTGCGCCCGTAATAGGACGGCAACAGCGCCCAGGCGTTGTATGAAAATGCGAGGTAGGTGTAGAAGCGGCGCTTGAACCTGATTTCGTTTTGGCCGCCGGCCTTTGCGAGGGTATTGAGTACGCGGTCAGGATCCTTCGCTCCAAGCACGCTGTCGCACTGCTCAACGGCAGGCGTGATCTGCAGTAGGCGAGCCTCGATTCGTTCGAGGGGGACTGGTCTCGCTCCCGTCCTTGCACTTCTCGCAGACTCCACTTCGGGTCAGCCAGGAAAGAAATTCCCTCAAGATGGGACAGCCAAGGTGGCAGGCTCGCAGTGTCCGGCAGTAGCTGTATGGCCGGCTCAGCACCTGGGCGATGTGCCACGAGTCCAGCCTCGTAACCCTCGCGCGAGAGTTCTGCCACCTCGCTCCGCCATCCCTCTTCGCCTTGCTCCGAGTGGCGAGAGCGTCTGACGAAGGTAACCATAAGCACTCGTCCGAGAGTGCCATCGCTGCGCAGCAAGTGGTACCGCTGACCCTTGCGCATTTCGCCATACCCGCGGGGCGCGACGACCTGAATGCCCGAGCTCACACTTACCTCGTGAAGAGATGGCCATAGACAACAAGCGGATCCCTGCGTTCCGGAATCATCGGGTGGTCAATCATCCAGCCGCTGAAGAGATCGATTCGCACTTTGCGATACCAGATTCCTTCAAACAGAACCCTGCGGCATTCATCGGAGTCCACGCCAGCCCGCACGAAGTCATTAATCACCAGATTTGCAGGGCGACCAGTTTTCAGCGCTTCACAATACGCATCCAGCAACTCGGCCTGAATATGCGGTGCAGCTTCACTCGTCTGAGAATGAAATTTCAGCAGACGCAGCAGGTTTGTAGTGAACACAGGATCGAGTTGCTCCTTGGCCACTCTCACGACCCGGATCCCGAGCTCCTTCATGTACTCGACATAAATCGCGTCAATAGACCGCGAATTTTCAATGGTTCGTGGGGCGGTACGTTTTGCCCATGGGCCGGCCCCGGCATTCCGTGATCGCCGACCTTATCCTTCACATCCCAATCGACACAGTAGGGTCCGGCTTCGTCCTCAAGGAACAAGAGGAGATCGCGAAGCATGGGGGCCGCGATGTATCTGAAGGGAGTCTCGGCGCCGGGCCCAAAATCCTCCCGGGCTCGCGGATGCTTATGCCCTAGCCCAAGGCGCTCTGCTACTGCTGCCGTGCCGGTCGTAGTAGGAAGAATCAATCCGCGAGCTTTCGGGTGCCCGACCAGCGGATGATCACCGGGCTTCAAGCTCAACGCATGCTGCTCTTTGAGCTCAAAGAGCTTCGGGTGATACAGGGCCAGCGCCAGATATGGCTTCTCCGTACCCGCGATTGCGTGGACGTCGCGCTGAAGAAGGGCGGAGGGAATCGTACTCGCCTTGGATTGGCCGGACTTTTCCCCTCTGATTGCCTGTTGCCCGGGGATGTATCTGGGGCCCCATCGCGGAGGCGTCTGTCGCTTGACAATCTCCCGTGCTCGCGTAGCGGTCATTTCTCGAATAGACATGGATGTGCTTTTTCGGTTACCGGGATTGTTATCAGCAGGACGAGTACGGAACGTCGCAGGCTTTCACATGCGGACTAAACTCAGTTGCTACCTGCGCGCCTCCAAGTTAATTTAGAGATTCCTACTCGGACGAATTTCAGTACATGCGTCGAGGTCTGGCCATTCCAATGGCCAACCTAATACCGTGCAGTAGAAGTCAGCTCCATCACCGATATCGATCGAGACTTTCCCACTCATTTTTCTGGGACCGCTCAAACTTGCTGACTTCCAAGCTCTACTGCATGATGCATCTCAGCATGCGACCCTGGCAACCGCCTTGCAAGAGCATCTCCCACGCGAGGTGGCGAGCTCCTGAATATCGTCGATCGTTTAGTTTGTACACAACAAACCATCAGTTTCCTTTGCCGGGCCAAATAACCTCTGGCCAGCGTTCAGGAAACCACTTCCATCAAGCGCAGGCACGGTTTCGAGGCCTATGGTTTAGAACCCCGCAGAAACCATCGGCGGGCTGGAGGCGCCACCCACGAGTGTGTTGCTCAGTTGCAACAAGGCGGAGTGAGATGGCTACGCACACACTTCAGCAGCCCTCCACTGGTCGGCCCAACGCTGATCTCTTTGCAGCGTGGTTCCCAACGTGGATCCCCGGGGAGACGCTGTACGGCGTGTGCGCGCGATACCACCGGATTGCTGGAAGCGCGTTGTCTTCAGAAACGTGTTTGCGGCTTTTTGGTCATCCGCGTGCTGGACTTGCCCACGACTTGACAGGGCGGATTGCCACCCTCGCAGAACGAACCTCAGCATTACTCGGCACACCCGAGCAAATACTTTTAGGCCATACCGTGCTTGGGTATTACCTGTACCTGCGGGAGCCCGCTCTGCGTAGGCGTCTGATCGACGAGCTCAGCCACCAATCGCCCAGAGCTCTGAAGAGCCGGCTGGGCTGGCTGGCTTCAGGACTCGGTGCGGCCCACCCGCTCAAGGCCTGCGAGGAATGCGGGCGGGAAGATGAGAAGCAGGGGCGGTGCCCGACTTGGTATCTCGTGCATCAGTTGCCCGGCGTCTGGCTGTGCCCAACCCACCGGCGGCCGCTCTGGGTGACCCGGTGGAAGGTCAACGGGCTGCATCGCTTCAGTGGCTGCTCCCTGACGACATCCCTGAAGACAGCCGGCTGTACGTCAACATGCCAAGCGCCGCAGACTCAATACAGGCGGCCGCGCAGGTCGCCGTGACTACCGCAACGCTAGTCGAGCATGCGGCCCACGGTGGCTTGGATCCACTTGCTGCAGCAAACATACTGCGGAGCGGCCTGAAGACCGTAGGGCTCGTCACAGCGAACGGGCGTCTGCGCGTCGATGACCTGTTCAACAGATTCAGCGATCACCTTGAGGTGCTGCGCTGGATTCCGGAAGTCAGCGCCATGTCTCATGGCAGGGTGGCAGTCGAGGCCGCATGGCGAAGGTTACTCAAGCCCGGCCCGACGCCGCTTCATCCGTTCAGGTACGTCGTGTCTGCCAGTTGGCTGTTCGGAGGGTGGTTGCCTCACTCCCTGAAGTCAGACGATGACCGACAGGAGACCCGCAATCTCAGACCAAGGGGGCGCCCTATGACGAACTACTGCATCGTCAACTGCTGGAAATCATCGCCGGTGGACTATCGCCTACCGCGGCGGCAAGGCTCATCAGAATCGATCCGGACACGGCATTGCTATGGGCCACGCAAGCCGGCATCGCGGTGGCCAGAAGGCCAAAGCTGATCACTGCTGCGATCAGAGCCGCCGTCATCGCTGAGCTACGCCTTGGCCGCCCCAAGGCTGCCATCAGCGAGAAGCACGGCATATCGGAAGTGTCCGTAACCCGCGTGCTCCTCTCAGTTCCGGGCCTTCGTGAGCAACGAGAACGATGCATCGCGGATGCCAAGACAATGCACGCGAGGGCCAAGATGTCGGCAATCATCGCCAAGGCGCCAGGGCTCTCGGTCAAGCAGGTCAGGACGAAACTTGGCAAAGACTACATGTGGCTGTATCGGCACGATCGTGCGGGCTGCAGACAGAGTCCGACAAGCTGCCACCGGGCACACGTAACTCCAAGGCGCGCGTCGACTGGCTTGCCAGAGACCGGGCATTTGCGACAGCGGTACGGCGAGCGGCTAAAGAGCTGAAGTTCAGCACTGCACAAGGTAGGTCAGTTCGCGAGTTGGACTTGGTACGCGCAGTCCCAGGCTTGCAAGCCAAGCTCAGACACCTGCAGCGCCTCCCTCTCACCAAAGCGGCGATCGGTCGCGCTATGGATGAACTGGCGCTCCAGAATGAGGCCAACTGAGCTGCCCAAACGAGCGCCAATTCGGAGGTCCCGATCGCGACAAGCATCGACAATCTAGGCACTTCACGGCCTCAAGGTGAGGCCGTAGTTGCCTATGAGACCTGTACTTCCAACCATACTTCCTGACGAACTGCTCAGTGGCTACCGCAGCCGTCTTTTGGGCCTGAACGGGATCGACGCTCCAGTCATGCTCAGCAATCTGCTTGTCCAGCGGTTTCCGATGTTGCGGCACTGGAAGAGCGAGTCACTGATCATCATTGCTGCTACCGCACATCATCAAAGGCACGTCGGTGCATCAGGTGTTGGCCGAGCACTCCTGGTCGGTGCTGCGGGTGCGGCCGGAGATGGACCGTCTGGAGCCTGAGCACAACAACTCCACGGCCGGTGCAACAGCATTCATGCCGCTCGCAGCAGATCGACACACGAGAGCTTGCCGAGAGTGCATGCAGGAAGACTTGAAGGCTGAGCACTTTGCCTACTGGCACAAGAGTCACCAGCTACCGGGGTTGGTGACCTGCCCACTGCACGGCGAGCATCTTTGGATGGCGAATGCGGGAGGGTTGCTCCCCCCTGGACCAGACGAGGTTCAGGAGCGGATAGCTCCTTTCGACGACGGTGAGATCAAACGCCTGATCAGGGACCGTCGAGTCCATACCGTTGTCGACTTTCTGGATCGGATCAGTCAAAGAGGTGGGCGCCCACCACATGGCGCGACAGTCCGAGGACTTCAGCATCAACTGCGGAGTTTGGGTAAAGATCCATCCGATCCAAGCACGGCCGCACAACTTGCCCGGATCGCCGCCGAGGGTTTCGGTCACACTTGGCTTCAGTGCGTCATCGGTGACATCGCCCTCGATGAGGCTGCACTGGCAAGGCGGATTCACCAAGTACTTTGGCGTCACAGCGGGGCTGTGGCTGAACATGCTGCGTTGATCGCAAGCCTCATCTTCGACACCGCCGACGAGGCCCTGGCCGCGATCGATGCCGCCGTGTTGGATGCCGAAAGAAGCGCTGAGGTGAGCTCAGCGCCGGAGGAAGAGCTCGGCCTGGTCGTCTAGCCGCTCTTTTACCCGCTCCCAGTTGGGGAGGTGCCTCGTTAACGTGGAGTAGAAACTCCGGCTATGGTTGTGATGCTTCAGGTGGCAGAGTTCGTGAAGCAGCACGTAATCGATGCCGTCGCGCGGTGCAGCCACCAGCCAAGGGTTGAGGGTCAGGCGACCTGATGGGGAGCAACTACCCCATTGGCGGGTCATGAACTGCAAGCGAAACGTCGGCAGCTGGCGAACCCACCTCAACGGATCGGAGACGACCTTGAGGCGTGTCGCAAAGACCTCGCGAGCCCGTTCGCGATACCAAGCGTCGATACACGCGCGGATCTGATTGACGTCGTGGCGAGGCACATTCACCACCACAAACGCTCCCCGCAACTTTGCCTCGGCAGCGCTGGCCGGTTCAACCACAACCTTGAGCCGATACCGCTTGCCTAGGTAGTGGATGGACTCCCCGCTCACGTACTCGCGCGGCAGCACATGCGCCATCCGCGCCTTGGCAGCAGCGACATGCTGGCTGATCCAGCGCGAGCGCTTGCGCACCGCAGCCAGCACATCGGCCAGCGGGGTTGACGGAGGCGCGTCGACCTGCACGCGTCCATCTGGCTCAACGTGGATGGCGACCCGCGGCACGACGCGTGTGGTTTGCCGCCGCAACGTGAAAGCAATCTGCTCATCACCGTACGCCACTCGGTGCTGACCATCGAAACCCAACGTCTCCATGGTCAAGCCTTGCTGAGGCCGATGCGGGTGATCTGGATGACCTGTTCCACCACCTGCTTGGCGTTGTCCAGTCCCAGGCTGCCAAAGAGCAGTGGCAGCAGCCCCTTGCGGATCGCTGCCTCGATGTTCTGGGGGTTGAGCGAGTTCTCAGCGACTGCATCCTTGACCACGGTGTCGATGGCCAGGGACTGCTGCACCAAGCGCTCGAGAGCCTGGGACTCCAAAGCGGCGAAGTTGTCTTCACCCAGCACCAAGCGGATGGCACCAAAGTAGGCCTTGGCATGTGGGTTGGCTGCCAGCTGATCCGGCGTACCGGGCGTCGCCCGTGATGCCACTTGTTCCTCGAACGACTTGAACAAGGCGTACTGTTTCAGCGGGTGGTCGAACATTGCCTCCGCCTCGGCAATCGCACGGCGCAGCAACTCACCGAACACCTTCTGTGCGTACGGATCCTCAGCGAGTTCTTGCTCGATGGTCTTCCGCAGCCGCGTCCGGATCATGTCCGTCTCATTGCGGGTCTTCTCTTCCGACCAGTCCTCGGGCTTCTCGGCTTTGGCCTAACTGGTGCACCGGGTAGACGCCCTCGGGGTCGCGCACCTCGGTACCGATGACCTGCTTGTCGACCAGCTTGCGGATCTGCTCTTCGTAGACGCTGTAGTCCACCGTCTCCATGGCATCTCGGCGAGCCGTTTGGCGCAGTTCGGTGAAGAAGCGCAGGTCGCTCTTGTAGCGAGTGATCAGTTCCTCCGAGAAGCTCTTATCCTCGAAGAAGCTCCGCGAAGACAGTGCCGTCTGAAGGCACAGGCCGAAAGCGGTGAGCGCATCGTAGAAGTCGTCGCGCAGCTTCTGCCGCTCGTCGAACTCAGTGCCGTCGGCGTCCTTCACGAAGCGAGGGCGAGCACCTGTCGGTACTGCTCGCGGTCCAGCTTGTTGGTGACCGACCTGAAGAAGGACCACAGCTGCTCATGGAGCGCAGGCAGACGCTTGTACTCGGTGCTGAACTGGTGGTACAGCCCCTCGAGGTCCTGAACATCGAACCCACCTTGCGTCCGCGACTCCAGGTCTTGGTAGGCGCGAATGGCAGTGTCCAGCTCCTTCAGGATGCCGCGATAGTCCACCAACACTCCGTAGCGCTTGGCATCGTGCAAGCGGTTCACCCGATGCGACGGCCTGGATCAGGTTGTGGCCCTTCAGCGGCTTGTCGATGTACAGCACCGTGTTGCGAGGTTCATCAAAGCCTGTGAGCAACTTGTCCACGACGATGAGCAGGTCTGGCGCCCCGTCAGTGCCAAAGTCACCGATCACCTGCTTCTCGTAGGCTTCAGGGTCGTTGCCGCAGGTGGCCATGGCCTGCTTCCACCACTTCTGGACTTCAGGCAGCGTGTCCTCATCGACTTCGAGTTGCCTTCACGGGTGTCGGGCGCCGAGATCACGACAGCGCTCGTCACCGGGCCTGTCTCGTCCAACGCCTTCTTGTAGCGGATCGCATCCAGCTTGCTGTCGGTGGCGACTTGGCCCTTCAGCCCCAGGCCCAGCTTCTTGATGTTCTCGTTGAAGTGGGTCGCGATGTCCCAGGCGATCAGTTCGATGCGGTTGGCCGCCCCATAGATCGCTCCCTTCTTTGCAAACTTGCGCTTCAGGTCGCTTCGCTGGGCATCGCTGAGGTTGCTGGTGATCTTGTCGAACCAGCGGTTGACGGCCTCTTCGTTGATGTCCAGTTCCGGCACGCGCTCTTCGTAGAGCAGCGGCGCCACGGTTTCATCCTCCACCGCACGTTGCATGGTGTAGGCGTGGACGATGGGACCGAACTTGTTCGAGGTCTTCTCGTCCTTGAGCAGAGGCGTGCCTGTGAAGGCAATGTATGCCGCCTTCGGCAATGCCTTCTTCATCCGCTCATGGGTCTCGCCGCCATGGCTGCGATGTCCTTCGTCGACCAGCACGATCATTTCCGCCGAGTCGTTGCGGCACTCGGGCAACTTGGACGCCGTGTTGAACTTGTGGACGAGGGTGAAAGTGATCCGCTCGGTCCCCTTGCCGATGCGCTGGGCCGGTCACGACCGGACATGGTACGGCTGCGCTCACCATCCTTTTGCGTGGCGATGCTCGACCCGAAGGCCCCGCCCGTCATGAAATTGCGCGAGAGCTGGGTTTCAAGATCCACGCGGTCGGTGACCACCACGATGCGGCATTCCTTGAGGGCTTCGACCAGCAGCAGTGACTTGGTCAAGAACACCATGGTGAAGCTCTTGCCGGAGCCCGTGGTGTGCCAGACAACACCACCCTCGCGGCCACCGCCCTGCGAATCAGGCTTCTTCTGGCTGATGCGTGACAGCAGTGCGCGGATACCGAAGAACTGCTGATAGCGAGCGACGATCTTGCCGACCTTGCGGTCGAAGAGCACGTAGCCGCGCAGGAACTCCAACAGGCGGGACGGCGTCAGCAAACTCACCAGCAAGCGATCCTGCTCAGTAGCCTGCATCGGCGCGCTCCAAAGCGTGTCGAAGTAGGTGGCAAGCGATGCGGGCTTGCCTTCAAACAACGCGGCACGCACGTCCGGACGCAATGGCGCGTTCTTGACGGCCTGCAGGTGAGCGTCGTCGAACTCTTCCTCACGCCATTTGGCCCAGAACTTGGCGGCGGTGTGGGTTGTGCCGTAGCGCCCCTCGGTCTGGCTGATGGACAGCAGTAGTTGGGCGTAGGCGAACAGGTTGGGGATCTCGTCTGGCCGCTGGTTGCGGAGGTGCTGGCTGATGCCCTCCTGGACCATCGCCTTGGAGGGATGGCTGCCGCCGCCCGACTCCGGGCGCTTGGCCTCGATCACCACGAGCGGGATGCCGTTCAGGTAGGCCACGACATCAGGCGTCCGGTGGTGCGTACCTTGTGCGGACAGCACCTCCAGTTCCTCCGTCACGTCCCAACGGTTCGCTGAAGAATCGGTCCAGTCGATCACCGCAATGGTGGGCTGGTGCTTCTTGCCGTCGGGCATGAACTCCGTGACCGTGATGCCCAAGGCCAGCTTGCCGTACAGGCGCTCATTGGCCGGCATGAGCCCTTCGGCCAAGCTAAGCGCCGACAGCTCCCGCACGATCTGCTCGATGCCGCTGCTGGACAGCGGATACCACTGGCCCTTGTACTCGTAGCACCGAGTCTGCAGCACCTCGACCAAGCGCGACCTCAGGATGACCTCGCGCCTGCTGCCGCGCAGCGCCAGCGCCTGGGCCGTGGTCAGGAAGTTCCAGCCCAGGTTGCACAGCAGTTGCAGCGCCGGCAGGTGCGCGGCGTACTGCTCCTTCGAATTGGGGGCGGCGGCGGTCATGGCGTGGTCTCGGCGGCAGGAAGACGGACGCGGCGCTTGCCGGTGAGCAGGTCGGCCATCAGCGCAGCCTTCTCTTGCTTGAGCCGCTCGATTTGCGCCGCGATGAGTTCCACTTCGCGCCTCGCGGTGTCCAGCACCTCGACGATGCGCAGCTGAACAGGCAGCGGCGGAATGTTGAACGGCCACTTCAGCCAGCGCTCGGTCTTGAAGATCATCTTCTCGACGTGCACGCCGATGCTCGAGTGAAAGCAGGTCTGTTGGAAGTAGCGCGACTCGGACAGGTAGCGCAGGAAGCGAAGGTCGATCTGCCCGTCGCTGTTCAGCACGGCGTACTCGTTGGATACAGCCGCCCCGTCAAGTTCGGCAGGCACAACGCCACAAGCGCCATGCACGATCTGCCGCTTGGAGACTAGGAAGTCGCCGGTACGGACGTAGAACTGGGTTGGCGTCTTGATCTCCTGGCCCTTCAGAGACTCACGCAACTCGACACCACCTCGCGAACGTTTAACTGTGACGAGACGATAGATGTCATCTGCGACCAGCGGCGCGGGCCGACGCACCTCGGTCAGGTGGCGCCCTAGTGATACGCGGCGCCATCCGGCGGGAGTAGCCGGAAGGCGAGGAATGCGGGTTGTACGGATGCTGGATAGCCACCGTTGTCACCAGAACCTGCGCCGTTCGATGACGGCACATGAAGCGTCAGGGCCAGCAGCGCATGCCACTGCGATTGGCTGTTTTCCAGCAGCCTGCCCGTAGTGTTGATTGCGTGATCCCACGCAGCGAGAATCTGAGAGATGGCTCTTTGCTCGCTGAGCGGTGGCAGGAGGACAGGAAACGCCTTCAGCTGCGAAGAGTTGATGCTTGCCAGGTTAGTGCTGCGCTTTGCACAGCTGAGGAAGTACGAACGGCCGTACTCGCTCGCGGCCAGCGCAGATAGGTAGCCAGGATCAACCACTTCCGGCATCGCGCGTACAGCAAAAACATGGTTCTGATGCAAGCACGGATCAATTTGGGATCGCCACACTGCTCCCCGTCCAAGCTTGTCGAAGTCGCCGCCCTCAGTCATGAGGATGTCGCCATTCTTCAGCGAGTAACGCTCGACTTGGTGCGGTTCCACTTCAATCAGCTTCACCTCCTGAAGATCAAGATGCCCGTCCTGAACATTCGCCACGCGTAGGTACGGAAGCGAGATTGCATCCGAAGAGTTCTGCTTTCCCTTTGCCAAACCCGTTCGGACTTCAGCAACCTGCTCTAGGGCTACTTTCCGCCAACCTTCAGGCAGCATCGTCGCCTCCCGCCCCATAGGCCACAGAGCTCGGAACTGTTGTTCGCGGCGGACAGTACACCTCACCGCACGGACTGGGGCGGCCGATGCAATCCACGCTTGCGTAGGGCGGCAGCTTGGAACGACTATTTTTCGCCGCGTCATTCATAGCCCAGTTCCCTGAGATAGGCGTCCATCTGCACCTCAAGTCGCGCCAGTTCGGCCTTGAGCTGCTCGCGTTCGCGACGCACGGCCATCAGGTCGATCGCCGCCGCCTCCTCGAAGGTGTCGACATAGCGCGGGATGTTGAGATTGAAGCCGTTCTCTGCGATCTCGGCAGGCGTGGCTAGGTGGGCGTATCGCGCCACGGGCTGGCGCGCGGCGGCGGCGTCCAGGATGCGCTGCAGGTCGGCCTCGCGCAGGAGGTTCTGGTTCTTGCCGGCCTCGAAGTCGCGGCTGGCATCGATGAACAGCACCTTGTCGTCGGCCTTGTGCTTGCGGAACACCAGCACTGCGGCCGGGATGCCGGTGCCGTAGAACAGCTTCTCGGGTAGGCCGATCACCACGTCGAGCAGGTTCTCTTCGATCAGCTTCTGGCGGATGCGCCCTTCGGCCGCACCTCGGAACAGCACGCCGTGCGGCACCACCACGGCCATGCGACCGGTGCCCGGCTTCATGGTCTCGACCATGTGCAGGATGAAGGCGTAGTCGCCCTTGGTGCGCGGTGGCACGCCGCGGCGGAAGCGGCTGAACTTGTCGGCCTCGGCGCCTTCGAAGCCCCACTTCTCCAGGCTGAAGGGCGGGTTGGCAACGACGATGTCGAAGTGCTTCAGGCTGGCCGCTCCGTCCAGCAGCTTCGGGTTGCGGATGGTGTCGCCCCACTCGATGCGGTGGTTGTCCTCGCTGTGCAGGAACATGTTCATCTTGGCGAGGGCCCAGGTGCTGCCGATCGCCTCTTGGCCGTAAAGCGCGTACTTGCGCGAGCCAGTGCTTTCGCGGACTAGGCGGCCGCACTTCATCAGCAGTGAGCCGGAGCCGCAGGTCGGATCGCAGATCTCGTCGCCCTCTTGCGGCGCCATCAATCGGGCCATCAGCGTCGAGACCTCGGGCGGGGTGTAGAACTCACCCGCCTTTTTGCCACTGGTAGAGGCGAAGTTCTTGATCAGGAACTCGTAGGCATTGCCGATCACGTCGAGCTGACCGACGCGGCTGGGGCGCAGGTCCAGTTCGGGCTTGGCAAAGTCCTCCAGAAGGTGGCGGAGGATGTCGTTCTTCTGCTGCTCGTCGCCCAGCTTGTTGGAGTTGAAGCTGATGTCCTGGAACACATCGCGCAGCTTGGTGATGTTGGCCTCTTCAATGGCATGCAGGGCCTTGTCGATGCGCTCGCCGTTGCCAGGGCTGTGCCGCTGGTTGTGCAGGGCGTAGAAGCTCGCGTCCGAAGGCAGGACGAAGCGTTCGCTCTTGAGCATCTCGGCGATCAGTTCCGGGTGATCACCGTACTGCTGCTTGTAGCCGTCGTAGTGGTCTTGCCAGACGTCCGAGACGTACTTCAAGAACAACATCGTCAACACAAAGTCTTTGTAGATGCTCGGGTCGACGGTGCCGCGGAAGGTGTCGCAGGCGTTCCAGACGGCGGCGTTGATGTCGTCTTGGCTGACGTTCGTGATTTCAGTCATCTGTGCTCTTAGGTGAGATTCATGGGTTGCCCGGCGGCCAGGGCGGAGGCGAGCGCTTCAAGCTGAAGCTCGCGGTTTTGGATCAGGGCCGTCAGAACAGCGCGCTCACGCGCAGCCGCGGCAGCCAAATCTGTGACGACGCGTTGCGTCGCAAGCGGTGGCAGCGGGATCTCGAGCGCCTCGAGCGCTTGCCGGGTCACGCTGAGTTGCAGCGATCCAGAGGCCGCCTGCAGGAGCTGACGTTGCACCGGCCCCTGCCCAACAACCCAGGCAAGGAATTCCGGCATCAACAACTCGCGAGCCTTGAGCGTCAGGTGGAACAGGTGTGGCCCGCAGACCGCAGGCGCCGGCGGCGAATCAACGCACACAGCGAAGTACCGACTGCCCCTCGACACGAAAAGGAGGTCGCCATCGCTAAGCCAGTCCGGCTCCTTGCGCCCCACCAGTTCGGTACGGACCGCCGACGACCAGTCGACACCCCCGCCGGGCAGGATGTCCTTCATCTGGACAACGGCGACCGCGCCCTCAGGAACCGCCTCAACCGCGCCCCGAAAGGGGTGTCCGGCACGGATGTGCGCCAGATCGCCCAGCTTCATTTTTAGTGCGGCATCGTCCATGTTGCAGATCTTAGCCTGATAGTGCTAGGATGCCAACATCGATTTCGTGCGCAGCATTCGTGATGACGCACCGAAAGGCGATTCTTACAACAACACAAGGAGGGGATCAACGTGGAAAAGGGAACCCTTGACACTTCCCGGATTGGGAAGTAACAATTCAACCATGCCGGGGGGCCAAAGCGAGGCCTATGCAACTAGTCAACATACCCATCTTGGAGGAGCTGAAGGCGGCGCATGCAGACGCTCGGGGAGCGCTGGATGCTGGCGCAAGGAAGTGGAGGGCGCGACGTGGACTTCCCCGCAGGACATCAAGGACCGCTACGCCTCAGCAAGCTTTTTGGGTGGCAACCGAGTCATCTTCAACATCAAGGGCAACAGCTACCGGCTGGTTGTCAAAGTCCGTTTTCAGAACGGCATCGTCATGATCGAGTGGGGCGGCACACACGCCGAGTACGACAAGAAGAACTTCGGCCAGTGAGCCCCAAGACCCTCGACACCAGGAGAAGAACATGAGCACGCAGATTCGAGTACTGAAGACGGACGGCGATCACGCCGTTGCCGTTGCTCGGCTGTCTGAGCTGATGGACATGGACCCCGCAGCGGGGACCGCCGAAGAGGCTGAGCTGGAGTTGCTGGCCCTGCTCATCCAGTCGTACGAACAGACCAAGTTCCCGCCTACGCCGCCGGACCCGATCGACGCCATCCTGTTCCGGATGGATCAGCAGCGGCTGGCACACAAGGACCTCGTGCCCTACATCGGCTCGATGTCCAAGGTCTCCGAGGTACTGAGCCGCAAGCGTCCGTTGAGCTTGGCGATGATCCGCCGGCTGCACGCAGGCCTGGGCATCCCGGCTGACGTGCTGATCGGCGAAGGGCAAGAGCTGTCGGTTGATTCGACGGTGGACTACACGAAGTTCCCGTTGGCAGAGATGCAGGAACGCGGCCTGTTCGGGCCGAACAAGCGGCCGCTGCAGTCCCTGAAGGAATACGCAGAAGAACTGGTGACGGGCTTCTTTCGATGCGCGTCAGGCCTGGGCGGACAGCCGGTCATGATGCGTGCGACGCTTCATCAAACCGGGGCCCGCACCATGGACGAGTACGCGTTCAAGGTCTGGCAAGCCTGCGTGCTGCGAAAGGCACGCGCCATGACTCTCAAAGGCACGTATCAGCACGGCGTCATCACGTCAGAGTGGATCCGCAACCTGACCCGGCTGTCGACCTTCGAGTCCGGCCCGCTGCTGGCTCAGGAGTACCTCTCCAACCATGGCATCGCGTTGGTCTTTGAGCGGCACTTCGACAAAACCTACCTCGACGGGGCAGCCATGTTGGACGGCGAAGCACCGATCGTTGCGCTGACACTTCGGCACGACCGTATCGACAACTTCTGGTTCGCCCTGCTGCACGAACTCATCCACGTCCAGCGGCATTTGACTGCGTCGGATCCGTGCATTGCCGACAACCTGGACGACAAGACTCGAACCAGCGATCAAGAGCTGGAGGCCGATCGGGAGGCCGGAGAAGCCTTGATTCCTGAGGCAGCTTGGGTCACCGCCCCAGTCAGGATCAGCCACTCCACCGAGGATGCGGTCGACCTTGCGCGGCAACTACAGATTCATCCGGCCATCATCGCCGGGAGAGTTCGCAAGGAGACGGAGAACTGGCGCTTGCTGTCAAACCTGATCAGCTCGGCTGGAAAGGTCTCCGACTTGTTCAACAACCAACTGGCCTGCCAGTGAGAAAGGAGGCGCAACAAATGCTGCCGTACAAATAGGAAAGGGCAAGCTTGAGAGCTTGCCCTTAGGGGTGAATCTGACGCGAACGCCCGACTCGGTTTGGCGATTCAGAGTGTGTTTGCGTCGGAGCCCCTAGTCAAGGCTCCCAAGCGATGTCTGTGGTCTTTCGTGGCTGACCAGTCACGGAAAACGTTCATTTCGCTTTATGAAAGGGGCAACCGTGCCCAACGCAAACACCTTCCCGCCTGCCCAAGATGGGCACTTCATCGAGGTCGCTGGCCTCGACCTCGTGTTCAAGCCTGTTCCTCTGGCTGACCACACCCCCACCGGGGCGCAAATTGCCAGCGCAGCTGGTTACAGCGATGCCCAGACGGTCACCGTTCTCCACCTGCTGGCCAACGGCGAACTGGAAGACATTCGCCCGACCGAAGTGGTGAGCGTTCCGCAGCCCGGCGGCCGGTTCGTTGTGGTCGTCACCGACCGCTCGTATCGGCTGACGATCGATGGCAAGCGCATCGATTGGCCCGTGCAGCGGATCTCCGGGAGCATCCTGCGCCACCTCGGCGGCGTTCAGGCGGACAAACTCCTGTACTTGGAGCGTCAGGACAAGGCTGACGTAGTCGTCGAAGACCACGACTTGGTCGATCTCGGCCATGCAGGGGTCGAAGCACTCTACAGCCGCGCCCCCGTCTGGATCCTCAACATCCAGGGCGTCCGCCTCGAGGGTGCCGACGCCAACGATCGTTGTCAGTGAGGCGATGCGCCGAGGCAGGCTTTGACACCAATCAAGGCTGGCACATCTTCCTCAAGGTGGCCGGGCAACCGAAGCGGGAGCTCGAACTCACCTCGGTCGTTGACCTGCGGACGCCCGGCGTCGAGAAGATCCGGTTGACCCCGAAAGACGTGAGCAACGGTGAAGCTGCGCAAGCGCTTCGCCGTGAATTCTCGTTGCTGGACGTCGACGAACGCTTCCTCGACGAGCACTTTGCCCAGTGGGAGACGGTGCTCGACAACCAGCGGCGCTGGCTGCTGATCTTTGGGTATTCGGTTCCCGCTGGCTACAACCAACAGCAGATCACCTTGGCCCTCGAAGTGCCGCCGACCTACCCCGGGGCGCAAATCGACATGTTCTATGCCTTCCCGAGTCTCGCGCTCAACAGTGGTAAGGCGATTGAGTGCACGCAGGTACAGGAGGCCATCTGTGGCCAGTCCTACCAGCGGTGGTCACGCCACCGGTCCGATGCCTGTCAGTGGCGACCGGACTCCGACAACGTCGTGACGCACCTTGCCCTGGTCGAGTCGGCGCTGGCCAAAAAGGTGCAGCAATGAACCCGTCCACCAACCTGACGATCACCAATGCAGACCACCGGAAGCTGCGAGATCACCTCTTTCCAGGCGATGGTCTTGAGGCAGCCGCCATCTTGCTCTGCGCTCGGACTCCTGGCCCACGAGTGCGCTTGCTCGTGAAGCAGGTGTTGTTGGTGCTGCATTCCGCTTGCAAGGAGCGGCGCTCGGATTACCTGGTTTGGCCGGGGTCGACGATCGAGGAGGCCATCGACTTGGCGGAAGCTGAAGGCCTCTCTTTGGTGCTGACCCATTCGCATCCCGGTGGTCTGTTCGGCTTCTCTCGGCACGACGACCGAAGCGATCTGTTGACGGTGCCCAGCCTCTTTCAAGCGCTTGGCGGCCTACACGGTACAGCGATCATGACCCCTGATGGCGCCATGTTGGCGCGTCTTTACCGGCAGGACTTGTCACCGATCTCGGTCGAGTCTGTGACGGTTGCCGGTGATGACCTCACCTCACGGCACTGGGCCGACAGGAAGTTCAGCCTTCGACCAACAGCATTCACCAGCGAGGCGACCCAAGAGCTCGGTCGCCTCAGTGCCTGCGTCATCGGTGTGTCTGGGACGGGCTCGCTCGTCGCGGAGCAACTCGCGCGGCTTGGATTCGGCCAGGTAATCCTCATCGACTTCGACAAGATCGAACCGCGCAACCTGAATCGAATCGTCAACTCGACGCTGGCGGACGCCGAGGCTCAGAGATCGAAGGTCGTCGCGTTTGCTGAAGCTGTGACCAGCTACAGGGGCAAGGGGTCGCCGTGCCGGTGAGCGCGTCCATCTCGACACGCGAAGCAGTGCTGTGCGCCAGCCAAGCCGACGTGATGTTCTCGTGCGTCGACACCCTTGATGCTCGACAGATCGCAGATCTTTTGGCAGCCAGCTTCTTGATCCCGCTGTTCGACGTCGGGGTCTCGATTCCCACCAGAAGGACGACGGGAGGATCAGCCATCGCTGACGTCTGCGGGCGAATCGACTACGTCCACCCGGGCGGCCCGATGCTTAAAGATCGTGGGGTCTACGACCCCGTCTCGCTGCGTGCGGAGTACCTGCGGCGCACGGCACCGGATGCACACAGGGAGGAGATGCAGGCCGGCTATCTGCGCGGCGTCACCGAAGAAGCGCCAGCAGTTATTGCGTTGAACATGAGGGCGGCATCCGCATGCGTGATGGAGTTCATCGCGCGGGCCCACCCGTTTCGCCATGAGTCCAACGCTGCGTACGCCAGAACGCAGTTCAGCCTTGCTGCGAACGAAGAGGAGTTCTTCCCGGTTGAGTCGTTCCCAACGACGACCATCCCGCAGTTCGCACGCGGCGACTTGGAGCCGCTCCTGGGGCTACCCGCCCTCCGCGCGCCGAAGTCGGAGGCAATCGCATGAAGGCCAAGAGGCTGTTGCTGAGGCTGTTCGACTTCGTGGCGCCGGCTCGCCGTCTTCAGGTGCTCAGTGGAGACAGCCTGCCTCCGAGGCTGCCGTTCAGGGCTCTCGTGCTGGCACGAGACGACGATGAAGATTGGTGTGTAGGGATGCGGTGCCCTTGCGGTTGCGGCAGGAAGATCGAACTGCTACTGATCAAAGAGGCGGCACCGCGCTGGGATCTGCTCCTGGACGAGAAGGGTCTCCCATCCCTGACCCCTTCAGTGTGGCTACGTGACGGCTGTCAGTCGCACTTCTGGGTTCGCCATGGACGGGTGGACTGGTGCCCATAGTGGTCGCCAAGCAGCAGCGTGACCGAGCGGCAATTGAACCGCAGTGCTCCCGGCGTTGACGGCCGCACCAAAACGAGAGGGCCCCACTTGGGCCCCTCGGTGTCAAAGCTGAACTTGTAACAGCGGCGGATTCATCGGATTTGTCCGACAGACCTTATTACGAGTCCGACAGACTTTATTCCCATGGATCACAGCGCCGGCCTCGCCCGGCAAGCTCACTCCACCGTCACGCTCTTGGCCAGGTTGCGCGGCTTGTCGACATCGGTGCCACGCGCACAGGCCGTGTGATACGCGAGCAGCTGCAACGGCACCACGTGCAGGATCGGGCTGAGCACGCCGTAGTGCTCGGGCATGCGGATCACGTGCAGGCCTTCGCCCGATTCGATGCGCGTGTCGCTGTCGGCGAACACGAAGAGTTCACCGCCGCGCGCGCACTTCCTGCATGTTGCTCTTGAGCTTGTCGACCAGCGCATCGTTCGGCGCCACCGTCACCACCGGCATCGCGCTGGTCACCAGCGCCAGCGGACCATGCTTCAGTTCTCCAGCCGGGTAGGCCTCGGCGTGGATGTAGCTGATCTCCTTGAGCTTGAGCGCACCCTCGAGCGCAATCGGGTAGTGCAGCCCGCGGCCGAGGAAGAGTGCATTCTCCTTGCGCGCGAAGGCCTCGCTCCACGCCACCACCTGCGGCTCCAGCGCCAGCACCGCCTGCACCGCCACCGGCAGGTGGGCGCAGCGCCTTCAGGTGCTCGGCCTCCTTCTCGTCGGTGAGGTGGCCGCGCACCTGGGCCAGCGCCAGCGTCAGCAGGAACAGGCCGACCAGCTGCGTGGTGAACGCTTTCGTCGAGGCCACGCCGATCTCGGCACCGGCGCGTGTGATGTAGGCGAACTCGCACTCGCGCACCATCGCGCTGGTGGCCACGTTGCACACGGTCAGCGTGTGCTTCATGCCCATCGATCGCGCATGCTTCAGCGCGGCGAGCGTGTCGGCGGTCTCGCCGCTCTGCGAGATGGTCACCACCAGCGTGCGCGGGTTGGGCACGCTGTCGCGGTAGCGGTATTCGCTGGCGATCTCGACGCTGGTCGGGATCTTCGCGATGCTCTCCAGCCAGTACTTGGCGGTGGAGCCGCTGTAGTAGCTGGTGCCGCAGGCCAGGATGAGAACGCTGTCGATCTCCTTGAAGACCTTGTAGGCGCCGTCGCCGAACAGCTCCGGCGTGATGCTCTTCACCGCATCGAGCGTGTCGGCAATGGCACGCGGCTGCTCGAAGATCTCCTTCTGCATGTAGTGCCGGTAGGGGCCCAGTTCGGCGGCGCCGGTGTGCGCCTGCACGGTGCGCACCTCGCGCGCCACCGGCTTGAAGGCGCCGCCAGCATCGAGGTGGCTGATCCAGTGCTTGCCGAGCTGCAGATCGACCACGTCGCCTTCCTCGAGGTAGACGATCTGGTCGGTCACGCCGGCCAGCGCCATCGCATCGCTGGCGAGGAAGCTGTCGCCGGCGCGCTCGCCGGTGCCGATGCCCAGCACCAGCGGCGAGCCCTCGCGCGCGCCGACCACGCGGTGGGGTTCGTCGCGGCAGAACACCGCGATGGCGTAGGCGCCGCGCAACTGCACGATGGCGCTGCACGGCGTCGAGGAGATCGCCTTCGTACAGGCGGTCGACCGGTGGGCGATGACCTCGGTGTCGGTCTGGCTGGTGAACTCGTAGCCCTTGGCCTTGAGCTCCGCGCGCAACTCGTCGTGGTTTTCGATGATGCCGTTGTGCACGAGCGCGATGCGGCCCACGCTGGCTTGCTTGGCATGCGGGCCGTGCGAGAAATGCGGGTGCGCGTTGTGCACCGCCGGCGCACCGTGGGTGGCCCAGCGGGTGTGGGCGATGCCGGTGCCGCCTTCCACGCCATCGGCCTTCACGTTGGCATCGAGCTCGGCCACGCGCGAGGTGCTGCGCGCGCGGCGCAGTTCTCCGCCCTGGTGCACGGCCACGCCGCAGGAGTCGTAGCCGCGGTATTCGAGGCGCCGCAGCCCTTCGATCAGGACCGGGACGATGTTGCGCGTGGAGACGGCGCCGACGATTCCGCACATGGTGAGCTTTCCTTTGCTGAAGAACGGGGCGCATGCTAGGCAGACCCCCGAGGCGATTGATTGCAATCTTCGGCGATCGATGCAATATTTCGCCACCCCGCAAACCGGGTGAAGATTTTCTTCACATCGCATAACTTCGTGAACGATTCCACCACCATCGAGCTGGATGCCACCGATCTGCGCATCCTCGATCAGCTCCAGCGTGACGCCTCGCTGACCAACCAGGCGCTCGCCGCCGCCGTGCATACCTCGCCCGCCACCTGCCTGCGTCGGGTGAAGCGGCTGATGGACACCGGTGTCATCGAACGCCGGTGGCGCTGCTGTCACCGGCGAAGCTGGGTGCCGGCCTGACGGCGATCGTCGAGGTCACGCTCGACCGCCAGGGCGCCGAACACCTCGCCGCCTTCGAGGCACGTGCGGTGGCCGACGAGGCGGTGCGCCAGTGCTATCGCGTCTCGCCGGGGCCCGACTTCCTGCTGATCCTGCAGGTGCGCGACATGCCGGGCTACCACGCGCTGGTGCAGCGCCTGTTCACGCAGGACGCCAACGTGCGCAACGTGAAGGCCTTCTTCAGCGTCTCGCGCGCGAAGTTCGAGCCCTCGCTGGCGCTGCTGGCGGCGGCTACGACTTCAGGATCACCAGCCCCTTGAGGTATTCGCCTTCGGGGAAGACCAGCGTCTGCGGGTGGTCGGGCGCGGCGGCCACACGGGCGTAGATCGCGCCGTCGATGCCGGCATCCATGCCAGCGCCGGCCACGATCTTGTGGAACAGCTCGGGGCCGACGCCGCCGGAGCAGGAGAAGGTGAAGAGCGCGCCGCCCGGCGCGAGCAGCTTCAGCGCGAGGCGGTTGATGTCCTTGTAGGCGCGCGCGGCGCGCTCGGCATGCGCGGCGGTCGGCGCGAATTTCGGCGGGTCGAGCACGATGGCGTCGAACACCTCGCCGTTCTTCAGCGCATCGCGCAGCGTCTGGTTCACGTCGGCGTCGCGCGCCTCGTGGCGGGCTGCATCGAAACCGTTGAGCGCCACGTGCGCCGTGGCGCGCGCCAGCGCCGGCGCGGACGAATCCACGCTCACCACGTGCTGCGCGCCGCCGGCCAGCGCCGCCACGCTGAAGCCGCCGGTGTAGCAGTAGCAGTTGAGCACGCGCTGGAAGCCGAAATGCTTCACCGTGTCGGCGAACAGCTTGCGGTTGTCTCGCTGGTCGAGATAGAAGCCGGTCTTGTGGCCCTCGGCCACGTCGAGCGTGAGCTTCCACGCATGTTCGCGGATCGTCACCTCCGTGGCGCCTTCGCCGCGCAGCCAGCCGGTGGCCGGCTCCAGGCCTTCGAGCTTGCGCACGCCGGAATCGCTGCGCTCATAGACGCGCGCGCAGCCCGTGGCCTTCACGAGCAGATCGGCGATCGTGCCCTTCCAGCGCTCGGTGCCGGCGGAGAGAAACTGCGCCGAGAGCAGGTCACCGTAGCGGTCGACGATCAGGCCCGGCAGTTCATCGGCCTCGCCGTGGATCAGCCGCACGCCGTCGCTCTCGATCGGCAGCCGCGCGCGCAGCGCCAGCGCCTTGGCGATGCGGCGCTCGAAGAAGGCCTCGTCGATGCGCTCGGCCTCGTCGAAGCTCCAGGCGCGCACGCGGATCATCGAGCTCGGGCTGAACGCGGCCCAGGCGAGAAAGCGGCCATCGGCCGCCTGCACGCGCACAGTTTCGCCGGCGTCGGCCTTGCCCTTGTCGAGCGAACCCTGGAACACCCAGGGGTGGCGGCGCAGCAGCGAACGCTCCTTGCCGTCACGCAGCGTGATGACTTTCATTTCCTCTTGGCTCGGGGATGGGCGGCGTCGTAGACCTTCGAGAGGTGGCCGAAATCGAGCCGCGTATAGACCTGGGTGGTGGTGATGTTGGCGTGGCCGAGCAGCTCCTGCACCGCACGCAGATCGCCGCTGGACTGCAGCAGGTGCGAGGCGAAGGAGTGGCGCAGCATGTGCGGATGCACGTGGGTCGGCAGCCCGGCCTGCAGCGCGCGGCGCTTCAGGCGCGAACGCAGCTGGCTGGGCGTAAGGCGCGTGCCGCGCTGGCTGACGAAGAGCGCCGGCTCCCCGGCTTGGCGATGTCGCCGCGCACCTCGAGCCAGGCCCGCAAGGCCTTCAGCGCCGCACCGCCCACCGGCACGCTGCGCCGCTTGCTGCCCTTGCCGAGCACGTGGGCGGTGGCGTCGGCCGCGTCGATCCAGCCCGCGGCACGGCTGCTCGCGCCGATGTCCAGGCCGATCAGTTCGCCGACGCGCAACCCGCAGCCGTACAGCAGCTCGACGATGCAGTGGTCGCGCGCATGCAGTCGCGCATCACCGTCCTCGTCGCTCCGGTGATCGGCCAGCGCCATCGCCTGGTCGACCGGCAGCGCCTTGGGCAGCGGCTTGGCGGCCTTCGGTGCACGCACGCCATCGACCGGGTTGAGCGCCACCAGGCCATCGCGGCCCAGCCAACGGTACAGGCCGCGCCAGGCCGAGAGCACGATCGCGATGCTGCGCGGCGCGAGGCCCTGCGCATGCAGCTGCGCCGCCCAGCGGCGCACGTGGTGAACCTGCACCTCGCGCAGGCCGACCGGGTGTTTGCCGGCAAACGTGCGCAGTCGGTCGAACGCTTCGCCATACATCGCCAGCGTGCGCGGCGCGAGGCGCCGCTCCACCTCCAGGTGCTGAAGGTGCCGAGCGATGTCGTCGTCCATCAGGAAGCCGGCAGGAGACGCGACAGCGATGCGCTGGCGAGCTCGCCGATGCGCTGCAGGAATTCGGTGCCCATCTCGGCGGTGTAGCGCGTCGGGTCGGGCGAGGCCAGCACCAGCATGCCGAAGGCTTCGATGCCGGCGCCGTGGCGCAGCGGGATCATCGCGATCGACATCGCCGAGGCCGGGTCGTCGAGCCACTGCGCCGCTTCGAAGCCGCTGTTCACGCCGCAATAGGGCAGGGTCAGGCTGGCGGCCGGGCTCTTCACGTCGGCACTCACCGGCGCCGCGAACGGCAGCGAGGCGAAGGCATCGGCGGCGCCCCACAGCCGGATGCCCGACTGCGGAATCATGAACTGGTGCATCAGCTCGCGCGTCAGCGTGCCGGGCAGGTCGCCGGCGTTGGCGGTCAACATCAGCGCGCGCGTCCAGCGGTGGAGACGGTCGGCGATGGCCACGTTCTCCTGTCCGTGGCGGATCATCTCGATGATCTTGCTCTCCAGGCCCTTGATCTTGTCGCGCAGCATTTCCATCTGCCGCTCCTGCAGCGAGACGGCGCGCTGGCCGTGCGGGCTGGTCAGCTGGACGGCGGCCAGCAGTTCGGCGTGTCGCTCGAAGAAGCCCGGCGTGTTGGCGGTAGTTGGCGATGTCCTGCTCGGTGATCCCTTGGATGCTCACAGCTCGATCTCTCCCTCGAAGACGGTCACCGCCGGCCCCGTCATGAATACATGCGCATCGCCGCCGGCCCACTCGATGGTGAGCAGGCCGCCGCGCGTCTCGACATCCACCTTCGCCTCCAGCAATCCGAGCCGGATGCCGGCCACCACCGCCGCGCAGGCGCCGGTGCCGCAGGCCAGCGTTTCGCCGGCGCCGCGCTCGTGCACGCGCAGCTTGATGCGCGCGCGAGAGAGCGCCTGGGCGAAACCGGCATTCACATGGCGCACGAAGCGCGCATGCGTCTCGATCACCGGCCCCTGCACCGCCACCAGTGCGGCCTCGACGTCGTGCACGAACTGCACCGCATGCGGGTTGCCCATCGAGAGCACCGCCACCTCGGCGTTGTAGTCGCCGAGATCCAGCGGCCACAGTTCGAAGCCGTTCTGCAGGCGCGGCGTGAGTCCGCTCGCGTCGAAAGGCACGCGGCCGAGCTCGAAGATCGGCGCATTCATGTCGACGGTGACACGTCCATCGGGCTGGGCATGCAGCTCCAGCAGCGTATTCATCGTCTCGACGCGCACCGTGGCCTTGTCGGTCAGGCCCTTGTCGCGCACGTAGCGCACGAAGCAGCGCGCGCCGTTGCCGCATTGCTCGACTTCATCGCCGCTGCCGCCGTTGAAGATGCGGTAGCGGAAATCGACGCCGGGCGTGGCGCTCTTCTCCACCACCAGGATCTGATCGGCGCCGACGCCGAAGCGGCGGTCGCCGAGCGCGCGGCACTGCTCGCGCGTCAGCGCGAGCGGCGCGCGTGGCATCGAGCACGACGAAGTCGTTGCCCGCGCCATGCATCTTGGTGAAGTGAAGCTTCATGGCGTGCCGATTATCTCCCTCGATCCGTGCCCGGCGCCGGGCCGCCCAAGCCGGGCGGCGCCCCAGGGGGGCAGGAGCGAAGCGACTGGGGGCTCAGTACAGCGAAGGCTCGCCCGCCGGCCGCGTCTTGAAGCGCTTGTGCACCCACAGGTACTGCGCCGGGTTCTCGCGGATCCGTTCTTCGATCCAGCGGTTCATGCGCGCGGTGTCGGCGAGTGCGTCGTCGGTGGGGAAGTCGTCCCACGCCGGCAGGAAGCGCACGCGGTAGCCCTGCCCGCCGGGCAGCATCTCGGCGATCACCGGCTGCACGGCCATGTTCAACAGCTTCGCCATGCGCGAGGGCGCGAGCAGCGTGGCCGCCGGCACGCCGAAGAAGGGCACGAAGGCTGCATCGCGTTCGCCGAAATCCATGTCGGGCAGGTTGAAGAAGCCGGTGCCCTGGCGGATCTCGCGGATCAGCGGCTTGGCCGAGTCGCTGCGCGGGAAGATCACCGCATTGCCCAGGCGCAGCCGCCCTGGCGGATCACCGCATCCATCACCGGGTTGGTCTGCTGCTGGTAGATCGAGGCGCCCTTCTTCCGCTGGAACAGCAGCACCGAGGCGCCGGCCACGTCCAGCGCCATGAAGTGCGGCACCAGCCACATCACCGGGCGTTCGCTGCGCTCGGCCAGATCGACCTCGCCTTCGACGTGGATCAGCTGCATCAGCCGCTCGCGCGGCGCCCACCACAGCAGCCCGCGTTCGACGATGCTGCGGCCGAGCCAGCCGAAGTGCTCGCGCGCCAGCGCCTCGCGCTCGGCCGGTGGCATCTCGGGGAAGCACAACTCGAGGTTGCGCAGCGCGATGCGCCGGCGCGAACCGGCCAGCCGGTACAGCAGCACACCCAGGCCCTGGCCGATCGCCGCCTGCACGCCCAGCGGCAGCCAGTGGATCAGCCACAGCACGCCGAGCAACGCCTTCGTCGCGAGCGCCTGCATCACTCGGCCGCCCCGGCGCGCGGCATCTTGTAGCGGTGGTAGCCCCACAGGTACTGATGCGGGCACTGGCGGATCAGGTGCTCCATGGCGCGGTTGATCACCGCGGCCGATTCAGCCTGCGCCGAAGCATCTTCCGGCAAGAGCTCGGGCATCTTCTGCAGGCGCACCACGTAGCCCTCGCCGCGCGGCAGCCGCTCGCCGTAGATCAGCAGCACCACCGCGCCGGTCTGCTGCGCCAGCCGCGCGGCGAGCGTCATCGTGTAGGCCCGCTGGCCGAAGAACGGCGCCCACTCACCCTGGCCTTCGGGCGGCACCTGGTCGGGCAGCAGGCCGACCGTCTCGCCACGGCGCAGCGCGCGGATCATCTGCCGCACGCCCGCCAGCGAGGCCGGCGCGGTGGCGGGCCCTCGCGCGAGCGCGAGCCTTCCATCACCTCGCGCAGCCACGGCTGCTTCGCCGGCCGGTAGAGCACGGTGATCGGGCCGTATTGCGCCGCGAAGCGCTCGGCATAGGCCTGTGCGCAGATCTCGAAGCAACCGAGGTGCGGCGTGAGCAGCAGCAGCCCGCGGCCGCCGGCATGGGCCTCGTCGACGAGTTCGTCACCCTCGATGCGGGTGAACTGCGCCAGCGGCTTGCTCGCCGGGCGCAGCCACAGGAACGGCAACTCCATCACCATGCGACCGGCCTCGGCCACGGCGGCGCGCGCCGCCGCACGGCCGATGCCCGCCAGCTGCACATGGGCATCGAAGCGGTGGCGATAGGTAGGCGAGAGCCAGTAGCCGAGCCAGCCCACCCCCGCACCCAGCGCGTGAAGAAAGGCCAGCGAGCGGCCCGAGAGCCAGCGGAACAGTCGGATCATCTTTCTATAATCGGGGCGTCGCCGAGTTACTGAACTACTTGCGGGGCGACTGACAAATCCCGCTAAAGCGTTCGCCGCTCCTCCAGAACCCCCAGGCCGGCAACGCAAGTGCAACCTGACTGGAGTTTAAGAGTGTCGAACGATTTCCTTTTCACCTCCGAATCGGTCTCCGAAGGTCACCCCGACAAGGTGGCCGACCAGATCTCCGATGCCATCCTCGACGCGATCTTCAAGCAGGATCCGCGCAGCCGCGTCGCCGCCGAGACGCTGACCAACACCGGCCTCGTGGTGCTGGCCGGCGAGATCACCACCAACGCGCATGTCGACTACATCCAGGTGGCGCGCGACACGATCAAGCGCATCGGCTACGACAACACCGAGTACGGCATCGACTACAAGGGCTGCGCGGTGCTGGTGGCCTACGACAAGCAGAGCAATGACATCGCTCAAGGCGTGGACCACGCAAGCGACGACCACCTGAACACCGGCGCCGGCGACCAGGGCCTGATGTTCGGCTACGCCTGCGACGAGACGCCCGAGCTGATGCCGGCGCCGATCTACTACGCGCACCGGCTGGTGGAGCGCCAGGCGCAGCTGCGCAAGGACGGCCGCCTTCCCTTCCTGCGCCCCGACGCGAAGAGCCGGTGACGATGCGCTATGTCGACGGCAAGCCGCACAGCATCGACACCGTGGTGCTGTCCACCCAGCACAGCCCCGACCAGAGCGAGACGCCGACCAAGCTCAAGGCCAGCTTCTACGAGGCGGTGATCGAGGAGATCATCAAGCCCGTGCTGCCCAAGGAGTGGCTGAAGGACACGCGCTACCTCGTCAACCCGACCGGCCGCTTCGTCATCGGCGGCCCGCAGGGCGACTGCGGCCTGACCGGCCGCAAGATCATCGTCGACACCTACGGCGGCGCCTGCCCGCACGGCGGTGGCGCGTTCTCGGGCAAGGATCCGAGCAAGGTCGACCGCTCGGCCGCCTATGCCGCGCGCTACGTGGCGAAGAACGTGGTGGCCGCGGGCCGGCGCGCGCCAGTGCCGGTGCAGGTGGCCTATGCGATCGGCGTGGCCAAGCCGATGAACATCACCGTCTACACCGAAGGCACCGGCAAGCTGCCCGACGACCAGATCGGCAAGCTGGTGGCCGATCACTTCGACCTGCGCCCGAAGGGCATCATCCAGATGCTCGACCTGCTGCGCCCGATCTACGAGAAGACCGCCGCCTACGGCCACTTCGGCCGTGAGGAGCCGGAGTTCACGTGGGAGCGCACCGACAAGGCGGCGGCGCTGCGCGCCGCGGCCGGCCTGTGAGCCGTGTCGCCGGGCGCTGAGCCGGCGCGTCGACGGAAAGAGGGGCGGCTTCGGCCGCCTTTTTGCCGTTCCGGGCGGTGCAGAACGCGCAGCCTTGATGATTTCGCCACGCCCTGCCGGTCTGGACCGGCCGCACAATCGTCCGCCGATGTCCGCCCCCGCCATTCCTCTCCGCACGCTGCGCAGCCGCTATCTCGCCGGCAGCCTCGCCGTCTTCGTCGTGATGCTCGGGCTGCTGTTGTGGACGGCGCTGCACCGCGTGCAGCAGTCGCTCGACGAACGCTTCGCCGCCGAGCAGCAGGCGCTGGGGCCGCTGCTGGTGGCGGCCTTCGGGCCGCTGATCGCCTCGCGCGACTACGCCACGATCATCGAGCTGACCGAGGCCACCACGCAGCAGCGCCATCTCGCCCACCTCGAGGTGCTGGACAACCGAGGCCAGCGCATCGCCCTCGGTGGCGATCCGGACGGCGTGCGCCAACTGGTCTCCCATGTGCCGGTGAGCCTGGCCGGCCAGTCCCTGGGCGAACTGCGCTACGGCATCGACACCGCCCCGCTGCGCGGGGCGCGCGAGCAGTTGCTGCGCGACAGCCTGCTGATCGGCGCGGCGGTGCTGGCCGGAGGCATGCTGCTCCTGTTCTTCACCACCGGCTGGATGAGCACCGGCTTTCGCCGCCTGTCGCAGGCCAGCCGCCGGTGGCCGCGGGCGACTACGCCACCCGGCTGCCGGGCAGCCCGGTGCAGGAGCTCGACGATGTCTCGCAGGCCTTCAACCGCATGGCCGAGGCGGTGCAGACGCAGTTGCAGGCGCTGGCCGACGGCGAGCGCTACCTGCGCGGACTGATCGACACGATGTCCGAGGCGCTGGTGGTGGTCGATCGCGATCTGCGCATGCTCGACTGCAACGAGGCGATGGCTCGGCTCGCGGGCGTGAGCCGGGAGGTGTTCCTGACCCGCGGCGATGCGTTGAGCGAGGCGGTGATGGTCGACGCCGAGGGCCGCGAGCTGCGCCAGGAGGAGCGCCCGGTGGCGCGCGCCGTCAAGACGGGCCTGCCGCAGCGCGGCGCCCTGCTGCGAACGCGGCGACCCGATGGCACGACGATCTGGATCACGATGAACGCCACGCCGCTGCGCCGCGAGCCGGACGGCGCGGTCTACGGCGCCTTCGCGACCGTCAGCGACGTGACGCGCCACGTCGAGGCCGAGCAGCAGCTGCGCGGCATCAACGAGCGGCTCGAGCAGCGCGTCCGCGAGCGCACCGCCGAGCTGCAGCAGGCCAAGGAAGCGGCCGAAGCGGCCAACCAGGCCAAAGAGCGAGTTCCTCTCCGGCATGAGCCACGAGCTGCGCACGCCACTGAACGCGATCCTCGGCTTCGCGCAGCTGCTGTCGATGACGCTGGCCGACGAGGCACAGCGGCAGCGCGTGCGCCAGATCGAGTCGGCCGGCTGGCACCTGCTCGAGCTGATCAACGACGTGCTCGACCTCGCCCGCATCGAGGCCGGCGCGATGAGCACCTCGCCGGAGCCGGTGGAGCTCGGCGAGCTGGTCGGCAGCGCGATGTCGATGGTGCAGCCGCTGGCCGCCGAGCGCGGGGTGACGCTGGCGGCACCGGAAGGCATCGCCGGCGCAGTCTGGGCGCTGGCCGACCGCCGCCGGTTGCGCCGGTGATGACCAACCTGCTGTCCAACGCCGTCAAGTACAACCACCGCGGCGGCAGCGTGCAGGTGGCCGTCGGCGTCGACGCGGCGGGCCAGCGCACGATCGCCGTGCGCGACACCGGCCGCGGCTTCACGCCGGAGCAGCTGGCGCACCTGTTCGAGCCCTTCCAGCGCTTCGTCGAGCCCCACGAGGCCATCGAAGGCACCGGTATCGGCCTGGTGATCACGCGGCGCTGGTCGAGCTGATGGGCGGCACGCTGGCCGTGCAGTCGGAAGCC
The DNA here is from genome assembly GCA_007994965.1 of Piscinibacter aquaticus. Lineage (GTDB taxonomy): Bacteria > Pseudomonadota > Gammaproteobacteria > Burkholderiales > Burkholderiaceae_C > Piscinibacter > Piscinibacter aquaticus. Next base: position 3,155,492 of record VOPW01000001.1, read on the forward strand.
GGGCGCGGCTCGGTCTTCACCCTCACGCTGCCGGCGGCCGAGGCGCCACCCTCGCCGGCGCCGGCGATGGCCAGGGCGCAGCCCGAAGCCGGCGAACCGCGCCGCGCGCGCGTGCTCTACATCGAGGACAACCCGTCCAATGTCGAGCTGCTGCGCAGGGTGCTCGGCCTGCGGCCCGGGCTGGAGCTCACGGTGGCGACCGATGGCCCGAGCGGCTGGCGCAGGCGCTGGCCGGCGGCTGGGAGCTGCTGCTGATCGACATCGACCTGCCGGGCATGGACGGCGTCGAGCTGTGCCGCCGGCTGCGCGCCGAGCCGTCGCTGTCCGGACTGCCGCTGCTGGCGTTGAGCGCCAATGCCATGCCCTCGGAGACGCGGCGCGCGATGCAGGCCGGCTTCGACGCCTACCTCACCAAGCCCCTCGACGTGGTGCGGCTGCTCGAGGAAGTGGATCGACGCGGCGCGCGTGGCGCCGGGCCCGGACGAAGGGAGCGCCCGATGACCCTGCCGCACGATGCCCGGCGGCGGCGCGGCGGCGGCCGCACTGGCCGCGCCGCTGCTGTGGGCCGGCCGCGGTGCGCGGGCCCAGGCCAGCGCGCCGCTGACGATCACGCTGGCGCCGTTTCTCTCGCCGGCCTCGCTGCTGGCTGCCTTCCGCCCGCTGCGCGAGCACCTCGAGCGCACGCTCGCGCGGCCAGTGGACATGCGGACGACCAAGGACTTCCGCACGCTGTGCGACAGCGTCCGCCAGCAGCAGCAGGATGCGGCGATGCTGCCCGCCCACTGGCGCGGCTGGCCATCGCCGACTGGGGCCATCGGCCGCTGGCGGCCACCATCGACTCGCTCGAGGTGCTCGTGCTGGTGCGCCGCGACAGCCCGGCCCATGCGCCGGCCGACCTGCGCGGCGGCACGGTGGCGATGCTCGACCCGCTGGCCCTGACCGCCACCGTCGGCCGCCAGTGGCTGCAGGAGCAGGGGCTGCTCGGCGCGGTGACGGTGCAGACCACGCCCTCGATCAACAGCGCGCTCTATGCGCTCGACCGGGGCGATGCGCAGGCCATCGTCGCCGGCCGCACGCAGCTGCTCGGCCTGTCGGTGACCACCCCGCGCAACGATCGCGTGCTGGCCACACTGCGCGGCATCCCAGGGCCGATCTACGTGGCGCGGCCGGGCCTCGCGACGGCGGAATTCGACGCGCTGCAGGCCGCGATGTGGGCGTTCCGCCACGACACCACGCGCCAGGTGACGGCCGCCAACTCGTCGCTGCACTCGGTGTCGCCGGCACTGCTCGAGCAGCTCGAGCCGCTGGCCGCGATCGCGCGGCGCACGCTGGCCGGCGGCAACTGGGCGGCGCCTCAGCCCGGCAGCGGCGGCATGGCCGACACGCTGCGCGCCGCCAGGGCCTCGAGGTGCGGCGCGCGACGCAGGAAGTTCTCGCGCCATGCTGGCGGCAAGGTCGAGGCTGCCTGCTGCATCCAGGCCGAGGCGCGCAGCGCGATCCTCTCGGCGAGTTCGCGGTCGCGATGCCACAGCGCTGCGCACAGCGGCGCGGCGATGCGCGGGAACCACTCGATGCCGATCACGCCCTCCTCGACGGCCTGCCAGGCCGTGCGAGCGATCTCGCCGGCCTCGTCGTCGCGGCCGGCTTCGCGCAGCGCGGCCACGCGGCGGCCCTGCAGCGCGAGCCACAGGCCGCGCGCGCCCTGCTCGCGCGCCGAGGCGGCGGTCATGGCCAGCAGCGGCAGGATGGCCGCCGGCGCGCAGCCGGGCTGGGCCATGCACAGCATCGCGGCGCGCAGCGGGAAGTCGTCGATGGCGACGATCTCGTCGAGCACCTCCTGCGCCGGCAGCGGCTCGCCGGCACCGAGCAGCGCGGCGCGCACGCGCGGCCGCTCCGGGCCGTGCAGGTCGGGCCGCTGCGCGAGCGCGCGCCAGGGCCTTCAGCGCCAGGTCGCGGCGGCCGAGTTCGAAGTGCAGCGAAGCACGGCGCGCCAGCGCCGCCACGTCGTTGCGCAGCTGCCCCTGCGCGCGCAGCGCGACGGCGCGCTCCAGGTACCCCAGCGCCGCACCGGGTTCGCCGCAGCAGCCGCGCACGACCGCAGCGCAGACCAGCGTGTTCAGCCGCGTGTTCGGGTGCACGCCGTCGCGGTCGGTATCGGCGATCGCCTCGGCCTCCCAGCGCAGCGCGCGCGCCGCGTCACCCTGCTCGAGGGCGCTCATCGCCAGCGACGCCGCGATGCCGAGCGTCCAGCGCGAACCGCGGCGCCGGCTGGCGACCTCGATGGCCTCTTCGAGGCGGCGGTCGCCCTCGGCGTAGCGACCCAGCGAGCCGAGGATCACGCCGAGGGCGTGCAGCAGCTTGAAGTGCGTGTCTGCCAGATCGAGCCTTGCCGTGCCCGGCTCGACCTGTGCGAGCCGCCGCAGCGCCGCCTCGGCATGGCGCACGGCGCCGGCGAGTTCGCGGCGCTCCCAGTCGAGCGCGGCCAGCATCCACAGCAATTCGACCTCGATGTCCGCGACGTTCGAGCGCCGCGCCAGGGCAGCGCCCTCGGCGGCCTTGCGGCGAGCCTCGGCGTAGTCACGCTTCTCGATCAGCAACACGCTGTGCAGGCAGGCGGCGGCGGCGCGCTGGCCGTCGTTCTCGGCCAGCGCGTCGAGCTGGTCGGCCCACTGCTGGATGCGTTCGTCGACGCGCCACTCGCTGCGCGCTTCGGCGGCGCGGAAGTAGGCCTCGAAGGCCTCGCGGCTGCGCCCGGCGGCGCGCAGGATGTCGCCGGCGCGCCCGTACAGGTCGCCCGCCTCCTCGTTGCGCCACAGCTTGCGCGCGCAGCGCCGCGGCCTGCAGCGGTGCCACGGCGCGCAGCATCTCGCGCGCAGCCAGCCAGTGCTCGGCCACGCGCGCCGGCTCGCCCTCGTGCACTTCCAGCGGTCGCCACCGCCGCATGCAGCGGGCGCGCCACGGCTTCGGGCACCGAGGCCAGCGCGGCCTCGGCCACCAGGTCGTGGGTGAAGGCGGCGTCGCGCAGCACCTGCGCCGCCTCGAGCTCGCCCCAGGCGTCGGCAAGGTCGATCACCGGCAGGCCCAGCACCGCGGCGGCCAGCGCCGAGTTCAGGTCCTGCCCGGCCACGGCGGCGCAGCGGGCGGGCGCAACGCCGCCGGGCTGAGCCGCGCCAGGCGCTGCTGGATGAGCCGCAGCACGCTGGCGGCGGCGGGCCAGTCGATCGCCGCCGGCAACTCGCCGCGCGGCACCAGCGCGCGCCCCGGCTGCGCCAGCGCGGCCTTGACCGTCTCGAGCACGAACAGCGGATTGCCGCCGGTGCGCGCGCACAGCGCGGCGGCCTGCGGCTCGCCGCCCAGCCCCTCGAGTCCGAGGGAATCGAGCAGCTCGGCCACGGCGTCGGGCTGCAGCGCGGGCAGGTCCAGCACGATGGTGCTGGCGCGCTGCTGCATCGCCTCGCAGAAGGCGCGCCCGGCATCGCCGAGCTCGGCCGGCCGCATCGCGACGATCCAGCCGGCATCGCCGCGGCCGGCCAGCGACTGCAGCAGCGCGACGCTGGCCGCATCGGCAAACTGCAGGTCGTCGACGATCACGCCGGACAGACCGCGCTGCCGCGCCAGCGTGAACACCGCCTCGACCGCCGCCATCAGCTGGTCGCGCTGCACCGGCGCCGGTGAGCCCAGTTCGGGCAACAGGCGCGCCAGCCGTTCGCGCTGCGTCGCGTCCAGGTCGATCGGGCAGGCAGCCAGCAGCGCGCGCAGCCAGCGGCCGGCCAGCGCATACGGCACGGCCGCGTCGCCCGGTCGCGCGCCGACATGGATTTGCGCTGGCCCGCCATGCCACACAGCTCGGCGAGCAGGCGCGACTTGCCCATGCCCGCTTCGCCGCGCAGCAGCGCGACGGCGGACTCGCGCAGCGCCAGCTCGAGCTGACCGCGCTCCGCCTCGCGGCCCAGCAGGCGTGGCGGCCGCGTCATCGCCACCGGGATCACCGGCGCTGCAGGCGCCTCGCGCGCCGCCTCGACGGTGCGCAGCAGCGCCAGGGTCTCGGGCGAGGGCCGCGCGCCGACCTCGTCCTTCAGGATGCGCTCGCAGACATCGAAGGCGAGCAGCGCGGCGGCGCGATCACCCGCGAGGTAGTGCAGTCGCATCAGGCGCCGGTGCGCATCTTCCGCGAGCGGGTCCAGCGCGAGCAGCTCGCGCGCGTGGCCGAGCGCGTCGGCCCAGTCCTGCGCACGCTCGGCCATGTCGGACAGCTCGGCCAGGGACTGGCGCAGCCGCTCGCGGCGGCGCTGCCGCTGACGTGCCAGCCATTCGAGCAGCTCGGCGCCGGCCTCGATGTCGAGGCCGGCGAGCATGTCGTCGGAAGTCTCCAGGTCGTGCAGCACACCGTCGGCCAGCGTCAGGACGTCCTGACCGGCCACGAGGTCGATGCCGGCCAGCTTCTTCAGCTGGAAGAGGCGCTGGCGCAGCGCGTTGCGGGCCGCCTGCGGCGCGCTGTCGGGCCACAGCAGCTGCGCGGGGCGCGCGCGCGGCGTCGGGCCCTCGATGGCCAGCCAGGGCCAGCAGCAGCGCGTCGCGCGCGGGCAGTGCGGTGGCGCCGCCGCCGGCACGCAGCGACGCTGCGGCGGCGAGTTGGAGGTGGGCGGCAGCGTCGGCCATGAACAGGGATTATTCCTTCGCCGCCCGCCGGCTAAGGCCTCCAGAAGCCACCGGCCACGATGACCTCTGTGGGCGTCGTGCGCGCGACGGAGTCACCCGTGCCGATCTGGTAGTCGCTGTTGCTGCCCCAGCACACCAGTGAGCCGCCGGTGCGCAGCACGCAGCTGTGCCCCTGTCCGCCGGCCATCGCCAATGCGCCCGTGAGGCCGGACACCAGCGCTGGCGTCCATTGGTTCTCGTTGACGTTGCCGTTGCCCATCATCCCGCTTCCCCAGCAGGCCACTTCGCCATCGTTGGTGACGATGGCGCAGGCCATGGCCTCGCCCGCCCCCACGGCGGTCGGGCCGTAGAGGAACACGGACGTGGGTGCGGGGTTCGTCGTGGCGCTGCCGTCCAGCGCCAGGCCCCAGCACAGCACCGCGCTGCTCTCGCCGCTGTAGCCGCAGCTGAATCGCCCGCCGAGGGCGAGCTGGTCGATGTATGTCGCGCCGGAGACGATGTGCGCGCGCGGAGTCTCCACCGCCGTGCCCGCCCCGGATTGCGCCGAGGTATTCGTGCCCCAGCAGCGGGTGCTGTAGTCGTCCAGCGTGGCGCAGGTGTGGGTCAGCCCGGCCTGGAGGGTCTGCACGCCGGTGAGCGCGCCGCCGAATTCGGCCTGCACCTGCACCGGGATGGCGCTGGGCGCGGTGTCGCCGTTGCCCAGCATGCCCGCCCCGTTGGCGCCCCAGCACCACACGGTGGCATCGCTGGCCAGCACGCAGGTGTGCATCTGGCCCACCGCGACCTGGCGCACGCCGGTGAAGCCGCTGAGTTGCTTGGGCACGATGGAGTTCAGCGGCGAGCCGCTGCACCAGACGTTGCCGCTGGCCGTGACCGCGCAGCTGCCGGTGGCACCGGCGGAGACCGACGCCGCGGCCTCGGGCAGCGTCCACACGTAGGGCGTCGAGCGTGCGGCCACGTTGCCGGTGCCGATCTGTCCCGAGCTGTTGTGCCCCCAGCAGGCCACCGCGTTGGCGGCGGTGATGGCGCAGGTGTGCAGGTAGGCCGCGGCGATCTTGCCGCGCGCCTGCGCGGGCGATGCCACCGGCGCAGCCGTCACCGTCAGCAGCGCGCCGCTGCTGATGGCCACCCCGCGCCGTTGTAGACCACCACGCCGTACACGCTGCCGCTGTCCGCCTCGGTGAGCACCGCGGTGGTGTAGCTGGCGGCGTTGGCCCCGGCGATAGCCACGCCGTCGCGCGTCCACTGGTAGCCCAGCGCGCTGCCACTGGCGCTGACGCTGAAGGTGGCGGTGCTGCCCGCCGTGACGCTGCGTGCCACGGGTTGCGCCGTGATCGCCGGCGCGCCGAGGACCGTGAGCGTGGCGCCGTCGCTCGTGAGGCTGCCGAGCGGATTGGTCACGACGACGGCATAGCTGGCCGCGTCGCTGCCGGTGACGCCTGACAGCGTCAGCACCGCACCGGTGGCGCCGGGGATCGGCGCGCCGTTCTTCAGCCACTGGTAGCCGATCGGCCCCGAGCCGCTGGCGGCCACCGCGAAGGTGGCGCTGCCGCCGGGCAGCTGCACCTGCGGCGAGGGCTGTGTGGTGATGGACACCGCCACCGGTGTCGGGGCATCGACGACGTTCAGGCTGGCCGCGGCGCTGGTGACGCTGCCAGCGGCGTTGGTCACGCGCACCGAGTAGCTGCCGGCACTGCCCGTGGTGGCTGCGGCCAGGCTGTAGTAGGCCGCGGTCGCGCCTTCGATCGGCTGGCCGTCCTTGAGCCACTGGTAGCCGTAGGGCGCGGTACCGGCCACGCCCACGGCGAAGGTGGCGGTGTTGCCGGCGTTCACCGTCACCGCGGCGGGCGCGGTGACGATGGTGGGTGCCACGGCGACCGGTGTGCCGGCGGTGACGTCGAGCGTGGCCTCGCCGCTGGTTGCCGAGCCCGCTCCGTTGCTGACCACCACGCTGTAGCGCCCGGCCTGCGCATTCGTTACCGCGGCCGGGCGCAGCACCGGTGCGTTGGCGCCGGTGATGGTGTTGCCGTTGAAGCGCCACTGGTAGCTCAGCGCCTCGGTGCCGCGGGCGGCCACGGCGAACACCGCGTCACCGCCGGCAGCCACCGAGAGGGTGGCGGGCTGGGTCGTGATGGTGGGCGCGACGTCGGTGTCGCTCACCGACACCGTGACCGGCGTGCTCGCTACCGAGCCGGCGGCATTGCTTGCCACCACGCGGATCTGCCGGCCGTTGTCGGCCGGGCCGAGTGCGGCGGTGGTGTAGGTGCTGCCGGTGGCCCCGGCCACGTCGCTCCACGCACCTGCACTGTTGGCCGCACGGCTCTGCCATTGCAGCGTGGGGGCCGGCGCGCCGATGACCGTGGCGCTGAAGCTGGCGGTCTGCCCCGTGCGCACCAGCACCGAGGTGGGCGGCACGCTGATCTCCGGCACGCCGCCCGACTGCAGCACCACCAGCTGCGTGGCGTTGCTGGTCACGCAGGGCGGGGGCGTGGCGTCAGCGGGCGTGAAGCAGGCGCGGGCGCGGAAGAGGGCGCCGTTGTCCGCACGCGAAGGCACGAAGCCGTGTGTCATGCCGGTGTACAGCCAGCGCTCGACAGCCGGACCGAGCGGACTGGGGTCGCCCTCGAACTGGAACGAGCGGCCGACCGTGCGCCAGGAGCCGCCGCCATCATCGCTGCGCTCCCAGTCCACCGTGGCGGTGCTCGTGGCCGAGGGGCATCGATGCTGGCGGCGAGGCCGTTGCGGACCCTGGCGCCCCCGTCGAGCATCACCACCTTCACGCGGGTGGCGGTGTCGGCCACGGCCTGCGTCTGCGCGGGCAACGGCAGCAGCGTCATGGCTGGATAGCTGACGTTGACCCAGGAGCCCGCATTGACCATGCGGCTGTCGATCCAGAACGTGCCGCCGGTTCTTGCGTCGCACTGCAGCGCCACCTTGACGTACACCTCCATCACGCCGGCGCTGTACTGTGTGGCGGTGACGCGGGCGGTATAGGTGTTGGCACCGGCCGGCTGCACCATGCCCACGGAGGTGCCCGATTGCACGGCCACCCGGCCGGTGCCGGCCGGCACTGCGTGGGCAGCTGCAGACCGGAGGTGTTGATGCTGAGGGTCAGATCGACGCTGCCGGCGGCTGGTTGCGAGCAGGCGCTTGGGCTGCAGCCGGTGACATTCACCGTCTCAAGCTTCCACGGCTGCGCCGTGAGGACCGGCTGCAGGTAGCTCACCGTCACCGGCAGGAAGTAGGAGAAGTCGATGACCTGGGTACTGAGCATGCCGCCGGCCTCGGTGCTGCCGATCAGTTGCCACGCGCCGTCGACCTCGGCCTTGGCCGGGCGCAACACCTGATTGGACTGCAGGGCGACCGACGGCGCGGGGATCTTCACCGTCACCGACTGCGCGAAGGCCGTTCCGTGCGGCGTGAGGGCATACACGGAGCCTGCGGCGGCCAATCCTTCGGGCAGCGCCGGGGCGCCGCTGCCGTCCTGCGCGATGCGAATCGTGGTGTCGGTGGCCAGCGCCTCGGTCGGCACGTCAACGCGAGCGCCGCTGGCGTGCACCACGCTGCCGCCCGCCGCACCGATCGTGGCCGCGCCGCTGGCCGTGCCGGGATCGGTGGCACCACCACCTTCGCCTCCGCCGCAACCGGCCAGTGCCAGCACCATGGACAGCAGCAGCGCCAGTCCATGCCGCCATGGCCGCGAGGCTTCGTTCCTTGTACCCATCGCTTCTCTCCCTCCAGTTGGATCGCGCCGGTTGTAGAAGCCGGGGCGTTATGCCCTCGTTAGGGCATCGTGAAACGCCAGCGCACGGCCAGCGTGCCGGCCTCGTCGCGCTGGCCCTTCGTCTTCACGCTGAACTCGCCCGCCGGCTCTTCGCGCCGGGCAGCAGCGCCACGCTGAAGGCGCCGAGCTCGCGCAGCGCACGGAAGTCGAGCGACTTGTTCGATTGCAGCCGCGCGTTGGTCTTGCCGCGGGTGTGTTGCGGCTCGTCGGTGACCACGGTCTCGGTGTAGGGCATGACGTTCATCGGCATCGGCAGACGCAGCCACAGCGTCTGCTTCCCGGCATCGATCTCGGCCTGCGCGAACGCCGCCGAGCCGCGCGCGCCCTCCGGCAGCGCGCCTTCGCCGCGGCGCTCTTCACTGCGGTGGCAGAACTTGCCCGGGCCCTCGAGGCAGATCGGGTCGGCGTGCGTGATCTTCGCGTCCTCGCTGATGCGGTAGCTGCCCTGCTGGGCCACGCCCTTCCACAGCTGATAGCGCGGCGCCCCAGGCTTCATCGCCGCTTCCGTCTCGCGCGCCACGCGCTGCGTTTCGCTGCGCGGTTTCGCGGCGGCGTTGGCGGCCATCTGCATCGCGAGCTTCTGCAGGCAGGCACGGTCTTCACCACACTTGGCGAACGCGGCCTGCATCTCGGCCATCGAGCCGCCCATCTGCTGCGCGATCGCCTCGCCTTGCGCCACGGCCCGGTCGGAGCGGGCCTGCTGGGCGGCATCGGGAAGCTGCACGGCCGACATCAGCGCCGGTTTGGTGGCTTCCAGCTCGGCGCGGATCGACGCAGTTCGCAGCACGCGCCACTCGCGCGAGTCGTACTTGTCGGCCGCGCGGCCTTCGGAGCGATAGCTGTATTCGACCGTCAGCACGGCCCGAGCGCCGGGCGGCGCGAAGCTCACCTGGGCCTGCGCCTCGGCCGCGATCACGGCACTGGGCAGCACCAGCAGGCGGGTCAGGGAACGGAAGTGCGTTGTCATCGCCATCTCCTCGGAAGGGAAGTCGTCAATTGCTGCCAGCCTCGCAGCTCGGGATCGGCGTGAGCGTCAGCTTCTCGTTGATCGGCCCGGAAAAGGTCCCGACCGGCGACTGGATCGAACCGCTGCCGGTGATGTGGATGGCCACCGGCTCGCCGCCCTCGGCGATCACGCTGTAGCGGCCCTGGCCCGTGCCGCGCGTGCCGCCGACGTTGGCCGCGACGTAGCTGAACGTGCCGCCGTCGGCGCCGGAGGGCGTGAACTGCCACTGGCCGGCCACCTCGGGGGCGATGGCGGTGAAGGGGCTGTCGAGCGAGCCGCACACCACGCCCTTGATCGTGGCCTCGTCGAGCCGGCCTTCGATGCGCCAGCCCGTGCCCGCGATGGACAACCTGAGCAGTTCCTCGGCCTTGCCGCGGCGCGAGGTGGCGACGAGGCGGATCTCCATCTCGGCGCGCTGGCTGTCCGGCGCCACGTGGGTGATCGTGCCGGGCGCCGCGGGGATCAGCTCGGGCGTGATCGAGGTGCCGCCGCTGAGCGATGCGTTCACGCGGGCCGCCACCTCGCCGCCTTCCAGGCGGTGCAGCACCCGCACGGGAATCCTGCTGCTGGCTCGGGGCTTCACGCGACCGGGCGAGGCGGCGTCGATGCGGATGCAGGCGCCCGACTTCCAGCGCGCTTCGGCACCGTACAAGGCGCCCGCCGCGGTGACCAGCGCGGTGCGCACGCCGCTCTCGGCCAGGGCAGCGTCGGCGTCGCTGGCCTGCGAGGAGGCGCGCACCAGCCGGTGGTTGCGCATCTGGATCTTCGAGCTGTCCGGCCCGCTCTGGTGCCACTCGGTCGCCGTCTCGATGTAGACCTGCCGGCCGCCTGCGGTGGAACGTTCGCCCTGGCGCGTGCGGATGTCGGCCTCGGCGACGTTGGCATCGTCGCCCACCGTGGCGCTGACGTGGGCCTCGATCTCGCGGCCATAGACGACGTTGCCGCCGCTGCCGGCACAGCCCTCCTGCGACAGGCGCAGCGTGAATTCGACCTTGCCGGCGGCGTCGGGGCACAGGCCGGCGGTGGTGAGCGCGACCTTGGAGTTGGCCGACAGCACCATCGGAATGGTGCTGGTGGAGGTCAGCTCCGCGGTGAACCGGCCGTCGGCGCCCGCCGTGACACGCATGCTGGCGCTCTGGCCATCACCATCGCGCACGTCCACATTGAATCCGCTCAGGTCGGTGCCCGCGGGCACCCTGCCGACGTTGCCGATGCCGCCCAGCAGCCTGACGGCGGCGTTGCCGACGATCAGGCCCACGAACTCGTTGCCGGTCAGGCCCTGCGCGCGCGCCTCGGGCAACAGGGCGAACAGCCAGACGGCGAGCGGGCGTGAAGGCGTGGCGGCCACCGCAAACGTCGAGCTCGGCGGGGCGACGTGACGAGGGTCGGCAGATCAAGGGCACTGGTGCGCCGCGGCCGCTGCGCCTCGAGGCGTTCGCTCAGGCGCTCGGCAAATCGCCGCTCCAGCGTCGCCGGGGCGGCGCTGTTCGTCCGCCTCCAGTCGCGCGCGCTGCGCTGCCACCTGCGGCAGCTCGGCCGAGACCACCTGCCACACCGGCGCATTGAGCGCCGGCATCGGCGCCTTCGGATCCGGTCGCGCGGCGGCGGCGCGGCGCGACCAGCCGCCTCCAGACGCGCGTTCGCGGCAGCATCGCCGCCCGTCGCGCTTCCGGTGGATTCGCGGCCGCGTTCGCAACCCGCCGTCAGGCCGGCTGCGACCAGCACCAGAGCCACATGAAGGACGGATCGGTTCCTCATCGTTCTGCGCTGGCCGCCGCGGGCGCCGGCCAGGCCAGCAGCGCACCGGCAGCCCCGGCACGGCCTGTCTTGAAAGACATCATGGTCGGAGTCCTTCGCAGGGTTCACGGCACCCAGAACTCGGCGCCCAGCGTGGTGCTGGTGGGTACGAGCACGTTGACGGTGCCGCTGAAGGTGCCGTTGCCGACCCGGCCGGCGTTGTTCCAGCCCCAGCACTGCACGGTGCCGCTGGTGCGCAGCGCGCAGGTGTGGCGCTCCCCGGCGGCGGCCACCGCGGCGGATCGGCGCTGTTGAAGTAGGCACCGACGCGGCCGGCGGCCACCGGCAGCAGCAGCTGCTCGCGCTCGCCGCCGTTGCCCATGAAGCCGTAGCCCCAGCAAACCATGTCGCTGCTGCGGATGACGCAGGTGTGGGTGGCGCCGGCGGCGGAGGCTGAGGCCGCCGAAGATGTCGGCGGGCATGGCGTCGTCGCGCGAGATCGTGGTGCCATCGCCGAGCTGGCCCTGCTCGTTGTGGCCCCAGCACATCGGCTGGCCCGAGCTGCTCTCGAGCGCGCAGGTGTGGTAGCGGCCGGCGACCACGCGGCCCGTGGCCGTGAAGTCCATCCGCGAGCCGTCGGGCAGGCGTCGCATCACGCGCGTGGCCGTGTCGTGGACGCCGAAGGCGACGTCGGCGCCCCAGCACCCACCACCGCGCCGTCGGCCAGCTGTGCGCAGCTGTGGTTGACGCCGACCGCCACCGCCACCGCGTCGCGCAGCAGGCTGCCGTCGGCGCGCCGCACGGGGTTGGGCCCCTCGGGCGGGTTCAGGTCGCCACGCTTGCCGAAGGTGGTGTTGCCCCAGCAGAAGACCTGGCCCGCGTCGTCCACGTAGCAGCCATGGTCGGCGCCCAGGCCGACCGCTCGCACGCGGACGCCGGCGGCGGACTGCTGCACCGGCACCCGGTCGCCCATCGAGCCCCAGCACCACAGTGCGTCGCTGCTGTCGATGGCGCAGGTGTCCCAGTTGCCTGCCGCCACCGCCTTTACGGTGCCCAGAACGCTGACGCGTGTCGGCACATCGCGATAGACACCCCCGCCGTCGCCCAGCTCGCCGCCGGCTCGTTGCCCCAGCAGTACAGCGCGTCGCTGCGGTCGATGGCGCAGGTGTGGTTCAGTCCGGCGGCGATCTTGTCTTCGGGTGAAGCCACCGGGGCGGGCCGCACGGTGAGCAGCGCTTGTTCGCTGAAGGCGATGCCCGCGCCGTTGTAGACCACCACGCCGTAGAGCGCCCCGTCGTCGGCCAGTGCCAGTGCGGGCGTGGTGTACTCGGCCGCCGTGGCGCCGACGATCGCCACGTGGTTGCGCGTCCACTGGTAGAGCAGCGCGCTGCCGCCGGCGGCGACGGCGAAGCGCACGCTGGCGCCTTCGGTGCCGGTGACGGCCTGGGGTTGCGCGGTGATGGCCGGTGCGCCCACCACGGTGAGCAAGGCCGGCGCGCTGGTCACCGATCCGGCCGATGTGCTGATGCGCACGCTGTAGCTGGCGGCGTCCTCGGCCTGCGCGTTGTCGATTTGCAGGAAGGCCTGCGTGGCGCCGGCGATCGCCGTGCCGTTCTTCAGCCACTGGAAGGCGAGCGTGCGACCGCCGCCGCTGTAGCCGACGGCGAACACCGCGGTGTCGCCGGGCAGCACCACCAGGGGCGCGGGCTGCTGGGTGACGCTGGGGACGACGCGGTCGGCGTTGGCGGTGACCGAGCCCCAGATGCCCGTGCTCCTGACCGTGCCGGCGGCATTGCTCACCTCCACGCGGTAGATCGCGTTGTCGCCCAGCTGGACGGGGTTGAAGCTCAGCATCGGCGAGGTGGCGCCGGCAATCGGCGTGTAATCGTTCAGCGCGGTGAGCTCAGCTCGGTACCACTGGAAGCGCAGCGGCGCGGTGCCCGTCGTGGCCACGACCAGGGCCGACGACTGGCCCTCGGTCAGGTAGACGAAGGCGGGCTGCGCCAGGATGGTCGGGGCCTGCACCGTCGGCGGCACCGGCGAGACGGTGAGCACGGCGGCGTCGCTTTCCACGCTCCCCGCGGCATTGCTACCACCACCACGCTGTAGCGGCCGGCCTGTGCGGCGGCTGCGCCCGTGAGCCGGAGCACCGGCGCGTTGGCCGCGGTGATCGGCTGGCCCTCGAAGCGCCACTGGTAGCTCAGCACGCCGGTGCCGCTGGCCGCCACCGCGAAGGCGGCGTCGCTGCCGGTGAGGATGGTGAGCGGCGCCGGCTGGGTGCCGATGACGGGCGGCTGCTCGTCGCTGTTGACCGTGAGCGTCACCTCCTGGCTTTCGCTGCTGCCCAGCGGATTGGTGGCCACCAGCTTGAACTGCCGGCCGTTGTCGGCGAGCGTGGTGGCGGCGGTGGTGAGAGTGCCTGCGGCGGCGCCCGTCACCGGCTCCCAGGTGTCGACGGCACTGGCGCGGCTCATCCATTGCAGCGCCGGGCTGGGGAAGCCGCTTGCAACCGCGGTGAAGCTGGCCGTCTGGCCCACGCGCACGGCCATCGAGCGCGGCTGGGTGCCGAACCCGGGCAGCGTGGCCTGCTGCGGGGTGGCGAAATGCAGGCCGATGCTGCTGGCGGGATAGCTCGTGGTGTCGCAGACCAGCCGCGCCGGGATGATCAGCGTACCCGGTTGCACGGGCGGTTGCACCGTGAACGTCAGCACCTGCTCCAGGGCCTGCGTATACCGCCCCGTGAGGTCATTGGTGTAGAAGATGTAGGCCTGCGCGTAGGCGGCGCCGTCCGGCGCTGCAGCACCACGCGAGGCCTGCTGGCCGCCTGGCACGTTGGCGGCAGCAGGGCGCGGCTGGGCACTCTGACGACGGTGCGCACCGACTGCGCGCCGGTCAGGAAGACGCAGTTGCCGCCATTGCAGGTGGGCGTCTCCAGGGACGCACTGAAGCCGTACTCCGGCGCGCTGCCGCTCTTGGAAGGGAAAACCAGCGGCAGGCTCAGCATCTGGGTGTCGCTGGCCGGCGGTCCGTCGCAGCGCAGGCTGGCGGCGATGGCGGCCGCCGTGGCCAGGCGCACGCCGGTGACCGGTGCAGTCGCGGAGACCGCGTTCACGTTGAAGCGGAAGCGGTAGCGGGTCTGCCCGGCCGTCAGCGGCTGCACCAGGGGATCGACGGCGGTCACGGGCGGTCTGCCGGCGAGGACGTCTCCGCCGAACACGTCGACCACCAGCTTGGGCGCCGTGCAGGCGAGCGGGAACAGGCCCTGGTTGGTGTCCAGATCCAGCACCACCTGGGTGCTGTCCTCGGTGACCGCGGTGCAGTCGCCGGTGCTGCAGCTCAGGCTGGCCAGCCTCACCGAGAACGGCGGCAGCCGCAGTTCCTGGATCGGGTAGCGTTCCACCACCGGCACGAAGTAGGAGAACTCCTGCACGCTCACGACCAGGTCGCGGTCGGTGATCTCGGGCGACAGCAGCTGCCAGCCGCCGCCGGGGCTGAGCTTTCGCGATGCGCAGCTGCTCGCCGGCCGCCAGCGCACGGGCGGGCAGCGGAGGCTCACGCGCACCGGCTCGGCAAAGCGGCGGCCGTGCGGCGAGGGTGAACACGTCACCCACGGCGCCCACATGGGCCGGCAGCGCGGGCATGTCGGTGGCGTCCTTGGCCATGCGGATGGTCACCGGCTCGGCCAGCGCACCCGGCGGCACCTGCACCGTCGCGCCGCCCGGGCCCATGACGCTGCCGCCCTCCGCGCCCAGCGTGGCGGCACCGCTGGCGCTGCCGGTGTCGACGGCGCTGCTGTCGCTGCCACCGCCGCAGGCAGCCAGCCACAGGCTGGCGATCAGCACGGCGGCCCAGCGGGCCGTTCGGGCCCGCAGCGTGGCGGGCCGGTGACGTGGGAAGTTGGCATCGCGGTTCCCTTGCAGGGGATGGGGATGCCGTGTTTGTAGAAGGCCGGCCGTTATGGCCGCGTTAGGAAGCCGGGCGCGTGTGGCGCCGGCGCCTCGGCGCCGGTGCGAGCAGTTCGCGGTGGATCGGGTTGCGACGCAGAAGGCCGTCGCGGAACGGCTCGCGCATGTCGTCGCGCGCGGCGGTCTGCAGCCACTTCAGGCCGCGGGCCAGCGCCTCGCGGGTCTGCTTCTGGCCCGCCGTGGCGCCGCTCAGCTTGAGGTTCCCGCGCTCGACGCAGGCCTCGTCTTCGCCTCACTTGGCCAGCAGCGCCTCGACGCCGGCCATCGCCAGATCGGCGCTCATGGACACGTTGCGCCGGATGCGCCACTCGGGCGAGTCGTGCTAGGCCAGCATCAGGCCGTGTCGGCAATCGCCGTGCCGCGGCGCTGCAGAGCGCCCGAGCTCACCAGCTCGTTCACCAGCATCGCGCACCAGCCCTCGGCCGAATCGGCCTGGCCGCGGCCGTGGTGTTCCCACACCCCGGTGAACAGCGGCGTGGCGAGAGCCCAGGCCATCAGCGCGGCCTCGTCCTGCTCGCGCACCTCCATCAGGTGGTACTTGATCAGCACCTTCACGCCGTGCTTCGCGTGGCGCGCCGGCTCGGCGCGGAACGATGCCAGCCGCGAGCGGGCGCGGGCGAGCGCGGCCTGCACGTCGGTGAACGGCGCGCCGTGGCCCGGCACCACCAGCTTCACCGGCAGCGCCTCGATCGCATCGAGCACCGCGCCGACATCATCGAAGCCCGGTTCGCCGTCCATCTCCGGAAAGACCACGCCGAAGCCGTGCTCCCACAGCGCGTCGGCCGAGATCAGCAGGCCGTTCGCGGCATCGAAGAGCATCACCGAGTCGGGGTCGTGGCCCGGTGCGGCGAGCACCTCGAAGCGGCGGCCACCGGCTTCGAGCGCCTCGCCGGGGTGCAGCGTGTCGTGCACCTCGAAGCGTTCGCACCGCTGGCCGGTGGCGTCGTAGCTCAGCGCGTCGGCGCGCCATTCGCGCACCGCATCGGCCAGTCCGGGCGGGATAGTGATGCGGGCGCCAAACTCGCGCGCCAACGTGGCGTTGCCGCCGCAGTGGTCGCTGTGCAGGTGGGTGTTGACGATGCGATGCAGCGGCTCGTCGCGGCCGTTCCCGCCGAGCGCGCGGCGCACCAGCGCGAGCGTCTGCTCCGCGTGGTTGACGTGGCCGCTGTCGATCAGCGTGGCCCCGGCTTCATCGCCGGCCGCATGCACGAGGATGTTGTTCGAGGACAGCCAGCCGCGCTCGAAGACGCGCAGGCCAGCCAGGGCGGGATGGTCGTGCACCGAATCACTCATCGGCCCGATTCTGCGCGAGCGCGCGGCGCGGCATCATCGGGGCATGCCCAAGACCACGCTCGATGCGCTGCGCCGCCACGCGATCGCGCGCACCTTCTTCACGCCGACCACGCTGCCGAAGGCCATCGCGAGGCTCGGCTTCGTGCAGGCCGACCCGATCCGCGCGCCGGCCCGCGCCCAGGACCTGACGCTGCGCCACCGCGTGGCCGATTACCGCGCCGGCGATCTGGAGCAGCGCTACCCGCGTCTGCGCATCGAGGAGGACTTCTTCGTCAACTACGGCTTCGTGCCGCGCGACCTGCACCACCTGATGCACCCGCGCACGCCGCGCACCGTGGCCGAAGGCGCGCTGGAAGCAGGCCCACGCGGTGCTCGAGTTCGTGCGCGAGCGCGGTGTGGTGCATCCGCGCGATGTCGACGCCGAGTTCGCCCACGGCAAGACCACCAACTGGTTCGGCGGTTCGAGCAACGCCAGCACGCAGCTGCTCGACGGCATGCACTACCGCGGCCTGCTGCGCGTGGCGCGGCGCGAGGGAGGCATCCGGCTGTATGCGGCGCGCGAGGCGGTGCCGCCGCCTGACGATCCGCGCGCGGTGCACGACGCGCTGCTCGACGTGGTGGTGGCCAAGTACGCGCCGCTGCCGCTGGCCACGCTGGGCATGCTGGTCAGCCGGCTGAGCATCGGAGTGCCGCAGTGGCGCGATGCGCGTGGCGCGGTGCTGCAGCGCGCCAAGGCGCGGCTGGCGCACGAGCGCATCGACGGCGTGGACTGGTACTGGCCGGCCGGCGAGCGGCTGCGCCGCCGCGAGCCCGAGGAGCGCGTGCGCCTGCTCGCGCCCTTCGATCCGCTGGCGTGGGATCGGCGCCGCTTCGAGCTCTTCTGGGGCTGGGCCTACCGCTTCGAGGCCTACACGCCGGCGCCGAAGCGACAGCTCGGCTACTACGCGCTGCCGCTGCTGTGGCGCGACGAGGTGATCGGCTGGGCCAATGTGGAGGCGGGCGGCGTGCGCTGCGGCTACGTGGCCGGCCGTCCGCCGCGCGACGCGGCCTTCCGCCGCGAGCTGGAGGCGGAGATCGAGCGGCTGCGCCTGTTCCTTCAGCCGCGCTGAGCGGGCGAGCGGCCGAGGCTCAGCGCCGCGGCAGGGCCCGCTGCCGCGTGGCGAGCAGCGCACCGAGCGCGAGCACCACCGCCGAGACGCCGAAGCCGCGTGCGAGCCCGCCGCTGCCGTCGGCCACCCAGCCCACCGGGCTGGGCCCGACGATCTGGCCGGCCGCGAAGATGCTGGTGAACGCGGCGATGCCGGCCGGCCATCCCGCCGGCGGCAGGTTGTGCCGCACCAGCGCGGTGGTGGAGGCCACCAGCGAGAGAAAGACCGAGCCGAACAGCGCACCCGAGGCGAATACCGCCAGCGGGTGGGCGCTGAGCACCGGCAGCAGCGTGGCCACGGCGAGCAGACCGTTGAGCAACGCCAGCGGCTGCCCGCCGCGGTAGCGCTGCAGCAGCGGCGCCCACAGCCACGAGGAGGCAATCACGCCGGCACCGAGCAGCATGTAGAACGCGACCACGATGCCGGTGCTCGCGCCCTGCTCGCGCAGCAGCGTGACGATGAAGGTCATGTAGCCGATGTAGCCGAGTCCGAACATCAGGTAGCCGGCCGGGCCGAAGGCGAAGTCGCGCGCGCGAAAGCCCTCGCCGCGGGCGGCCGGCGCGGCCGGTGCCGCCGCCAGCGGCCGGGTGCCCCAGGCCATCAGCAACGTTGCGACGGCAGCGGCCAGGGCCAGCGCCTCCCAGGCGGCCGGCCAGCGCAGCGGCGGCACCAGCAGCGACGAGGCGATGATGCCCAGCCCGGTGCCGCCGTAGTACAGGCCGAGCACCAGCGAGGGCTTGGCACCCGGCGTCTGGCCGAGCCGCGCGGCGAGCAGGCCGCCGCTGGCGAACGTGGCCGCGCTGGCCACGCCGGTGAGCCCGCGCAGCGCGTAGAGCAGCGCATCGCTGCGCGCCAGATCGCCGGCCACGCCGTGCAGTGCCAGCAGCAGTGCCGCACCCCAGCCGCCGGCGAGAAAGACGGTGCGGGCCTCGAGGCGCCGCAGTGCCCGCGGCAGCAGCAGCGCGCCCACGAGGTAGCCCACCGCATTGACGGTATTCATCGCGCCAGCGGTGAAGTAGCTCCAGCCGAGATCGGCACGCATCGGCGGCAGCAGCAGCGCATACGAGAAGCGCGCCAGGCCGAGCGAGATGGCCGCGCCGAGCGCCAGTGCCACGGCGGTGGCGTAGAGGCGGCGTTCGGTCATCCGCGTCGGGCGGCCAGCAGCCGCTGAGCCACCTGCGCGAAGCCACGGCCGCGTTCACCCTCGGTGATCCAGGCCGGCGGGTGTGCAGCTGATCGGCAAAGCGCCTCAGGTTGGCCACGCCCACGCTCAGCGGAAAGTGGCCGAACATCAGCTGGTCGTTGGTCGAGTCGCCGACATACAGCCACTGGCCGCGCTCGCCATCCACGTCGCGGCCGAGCAGGCGCTGCACGATCCAGCGCGCGCCGCTGAGCTTGTCGTGCTCGCCGAACCAGCCGTTGACGTGGATCGAGCTCACCGTGGCATTCATGCCCTCGGACTGCATCAGCGCCACCACACGGGCGATCGCCGCGTCGTCGAGATGGGCGAACTCGCTGTGGTCGATCGCGATGTCGGTCACGCGGCCGGCGCTGTCGCGCGCCAGCGTCGCACCCGGCACCTCGCGCAGCACGCGCTGCGCCACGCCGGCCAGGGCGGCGTGCGTTGTGCGTGCGCGTGGCCTCGTCCTGCTGATACTCGATGCGCAGCGCACCCTCGTTCATGAACAGCGCCACGGCGCCGTTCTCGGCCACGATGGCGCGCATCGGCCATTCGCGGGCGAAGGGTTCGCTCCAGCCCATCGGCCGGCCGGTGATGGCGATCACCGGCAGGCCCGCCGCGTGCAGACCGCCCAGCGCCTGCAACGCCACGGGCTCGATGGCGCCGTCATGCGTGAGCGTGTCGTCGATGTCCGTGAGCACGCCGCTCACCGCGCGCAACAGCGCATCGGGGCAGTCGTCGAAGGGTCGGGCAGCGGTGGGCATGGAGGAAGTCTCGCACGCCGGCGCGGCGCTATGCTGCGGCCATGACCGAAGTGAAAGTGCTCCTGTTCGATGTATTCGGCACGCTGGTCGATTGGCACGGCTCGATCGCGCGCGAGGCACGTGGCGTGCTCGGTGCTCAGGGCATCGAGGTCGACGGCGCGGCCTTCGCCACCGCCCGGCGCGACCAGTACCAGCCGGCGATGGAGGAGGTGCGCAGCGGCCGCATCCCGTTCAGCAAGCTCGATGCACTGCACCGGCGCAACCTCGACGTGGTGCTGAAGGCCTTCGGCCTCGACCGCGTCGACGAGGCCACGCGCGTGCACCTGAACCTCGCCCTGGCACCGGCTCGAATCGTGGCCCGACGTGACGCCCGGCCTCGCCCGGCTGCGCCTCAGATACCGCCTCGCGCCCTGCTCGAACGGCAACATCTCGCTGATGGCCGATCTGGCGCGGCGCAATGGCTGGCACTGGGATGCGATCACCGGCGCCGAGCTGGCGCGCGACTACAAGCCCAAGGCGATCGTCTACACGACCGCCGCCGCGGCGTTCGACTGCGCGCCGCACGAGGCGATGATGGTCGCGGCGCATTCGTCGGATCTCGCCGCGGCCGCGGCCGCCGGCCTGCGCACCGCCTTCATTGCGCGGCCCGACGAGCACGGCCCTGGCATCGGCGAGACCGAGGCCAGCGTGCCGGTCGATGTATCGGCCGACGGGCTGCTGCAGCTGGCCGACCGGCTCGGCTGCGCATGAACCGCGCTGCCGCCCGCGCCTTGCGCGCGGTGTGGGCACGGCTGCCCGCGGCCCTGCGCGTCGATGCGCGCGAGCGCTGGCGCGCGGTGGCCGGCGCCACGCTGGGCCTGCTGGTGGCCGCGGTGGTCAGCCGCTGGGCCGGCACGCAGCTGGCCATCTCGCCCTGGCTGGCCGCGCCGCTGGGTGCCAGCGCGGTGCTGGTGTTCGCGGTGCCGGCCAGCCCGCTCGCGCAACCGTGGTCGGTGATCGGCGGCAATACGCTGTCGGCGCTGGTCGGCCGGCCTGCGCGCACTGGCTGCCCGATGCGGCGCTGGCCGCCGCAGCGGCGGTGGGCGCGGCGATCGCGCTGATGTTCCTGTTGCGCTGCCTGCACCCGCCCGGCGGCGCCACCGCGCTGCTGGCCGTGCTGACCCACGCGACGGACTGGCGCTTCGCGCTGCTGCCGGTGCTGCTGAATTCGGCGCTGCTGGTGATCGTCGGCGTGGCCTACAACACGCTGACCGGCCGGCGCTATCCGCACGTGCAGCTCGCGCCCGCCGCGCCGCCTTCGCCCCTGCCGGGTGCACGCTTCAGCCCGGCCGATCTCGATGCGGCGCTGGCCCACTACAACCAGTGCTCGACGTCAGCCGCGACGACCTGGAGGAGTTGCTGCACTTCGCCGAATCGGCCGCGTACCAGCGCAACCTCGGCGAGCTGCGCTGCCGCGACGTGATGTCGCGCGAGCCATTGACGGTGAGCCACGACACGCCGGTGGTCACCGCCTGGGCGATGATGCGCGAGCGGGCGGTGAAGGCGCTGCCGGTGGTCGACAAGTCGCACCACGTGATCGGCATCGTCACGCTGGCCGACTTCGTGCGCGCGCTGGTGGGCGACGATTCGGCGCCGCGCGCCACGCCGGGCCGTGTCGGCGACATCATGACGCGCCGGGTGCGCGTGGCCAGCGAAGATCGGCACGTGATCGAACTGCTGCCGCTGTTCTCCGAGGGCGGCCATCACCACCTGCCGGTGGTCGATGCGCAGCAGCACCGGTGGGCATCCTGACGCAGTCGGACTGGTGCGCGCGCTGCACCGCGCGGTGGCTCAGCAGGTCGCGCGCCCGCCGGAGATGTCGAACACCGCGCCGGTGGAGAACGAGCAGTCTTCCGACGCCAGCCAGCCGATCAGCGCCGCGATCTCGTCCACCTGCACGAAGCGGCCCATCGGAATCTTCGAGAGCATGAAGTTGATGTGCTGCTCGCTCATCTGGTCGAAGATGGCTGTCTTCGCCGCGGCGGGCGACACCGCATTGACGATCACGCCCTGCGTGGCGAGTTCCTTCGCCAGCGACTTGGTCAGCGCGATCAGTCCGGCCTTCGAGGCGCTGTAGTGCGAGGCGTTCGGGTTGCCTTCCTTGCCCGCCACCGAGGCCACGTTGACGATGCGGCCGTAGCCGCGCTGCAGCATCTGCGGCACCACCGCGCGGCAGGTCAGGTACGGCGCGATCAGGTTGACCTCGACGACGCGGCGCCACACCTCGGGCTTCAGTTCCCAGGTGGTGGCATTGCCGCCCGTGATGCCGGCGTTATTGACGAGGATGTCGATGCGGCCGTGCGCGCGCATCACCGCGCCGGTGGCCGCGGTGACGGCAGCCTCGTCGGTCAGCTCGACGGCCCGGCCGTCCACCGAGCCCAGCGACGACAACGCCTCTTTCGCCGCGGCCAGCGCCTTCGCATCGATGTCCCACAGCACCACGCTGGCACCGGAGAGCAGCATGCGCTCGGCGGTGGCATAGCCGATGCCCTGCGCGCCGCCGGTGATGATGGCCACGCGGCCGTTCAGGTCGAGCTGGTTCATCGGGCGAGCCCTTTCAGCGCCTCGGCGGCATTCGGGCCCTTCTCGCAATCGGCGATGTACTGGCGGATGATGTCGGCGAACGAGGTATCGGGGTGCAGGCCCAGCGCCGCGGCGCGGCCGGGGCCGGCACCGGTCGGCCAGTTGGCGACGATGCCGGCGATGCGCTCGTCGCGCTCGAAGCGCACACGATCCCGCACCGCCTTGCCGGCGACCTGCTCGAGCGCCTGCAGCATCTCGCCGACCGTCACGTTCAGGCCGGCGAGGTTCATCGCGAGGCGCCCGTTGAAGGCCTCGCGGCTGGCTTCGTAGACGGCGATCAGGCCGTCGACCGTGCGGCCCGGAGAAGCCACCGGGTGCGACACCTCGGGCGACACCGGGCAGACCGATTCCACGCCGGCGAGGGGCTCCCGGATGATGCCGCTGAAGAACGACGAGGCCGCGCCGTTGGGCTTGCCCGGCCGCACCGTCACCGTCATCAGGCGCGCGCTGCGGCCGTCGATGTAGCCCTTGCGCGTGTAGTCGGACACCGGTGCTCGCAGATCAGCTTCTGCGTGCCGTAGCTGGTCTGCGGCGCCGGCAGCGTCGTGTCGGTGACGACCTTCGGCATCGGCACGGCGGCGTCGGGTCCGAACACCGCGATCGAGCTGCTGAAGACGAAGCGCGGCACCTTGCCGCCCTTCGGTAGCTGCAGGCGGAACGCATCGAGCAGCGCGCGCGTGCTGTCGAGGTTGCTGCGCAGGCCGAGCTCGAAGTCGGCCTCGCATTCGCCGGACACCGCCGAGGCAAGGTGGAACACGCCGTCGAAGCCTTCCTCGCCGAGCGCCGCACATTGCGCCAGCAGCGCGCCGGTGCGCGCGCTGACGCGCGAGTCAGCGAGCAGATCGGCCGGCGGCGCGAACTGGTCGGCCAGCACGATGTGCTCGATCTTCTTGCCGGCCAGCGTGCCGCGGGCGAGCAGCGTGCGCGCGAGCCGCGCGCCGACGAATCCGGCACCGCCGGTGATGAGCAGCTTCATGCCCTCAGGTCCTCTTGTACGGTTGGAACCAGCCGAGACCGGCCGAGGTGGCGCCCTTGGGGCGGTACTCGGCGCCGATCACGCCGGTGTAGCCGAGCGCATCGATGCGCTCGAAGAGATAGCGGTAGTTGACCTCGCCGATGTCGGGCTCGTGGCGCTCGGGCACGCCGGCGATCTGAAGGTGGCCCACGCGGCCGGTCGGCAGGTACGCGTCGAGCTTCTTCGCCAGATCGCCTTCGACAATCTGGCAGTGGTACAGGTCCATCTGCACCTTCAGGTTCGGCGCGCCGATGCGCTGCACGATCTCGTGAGCCTCGTCCTGGCGGTTGAGGAAGAAGCCGGGGATGTCGCGCGTGTTGATCGGCTCGATGAGGAACTGGATGTCGCGCGCCTGCGCGGCGGCCCAGGCGATGTTGGCCTCGTAGACGCCGCGCAGCGCGGCGCGCTCGGCACCGGCCGGCGCGAGGCCGGCCATCAGGTGGAGGCGCGGGCAGTTCAGCGCACGGGCGTAATCGATCGCCTTCGCCACGCCGGCGCGGAACTCGTCCTGCCGGCCCGGCAGACAGGCCAGCCGCGCTCGCCGGCCACCCAGTCGCCCGGCGGTGCATTGAAGAGGGCCTGCTGCAGGCCGTGGTCGGCGAGCCGCTGCGCGAGCTCGGCGGCCGGGAAGTCGTAGGGAAAGAGGTACTCGACGGCGTCGAAGCCATCCTTCGCGGCCGCGGCGAAGCGGTCGAGGAAGGCGTGCTCGCCGTACATCATCGAGAGGTTGGCGGCAAAGCGCGGCATGGCGCGGCTCCTCAGGCCTTCTCAGGCGACTTCTTCGCCGGCAGCTCGAGCCCGGCGAGTTCGGCATAGAACTTCACCACCGCGGCATCGTCCTCGTTGCCGTGGCCGGCGGCCGCAGTGGCGAGATAGAGCTGGTGTGCCGCCGCCGCCAGCGGCAGCGGGAAGGCCAGCTTGCGCGCCGCATCGAGCACGATGCCCAGATCCTTGACGAAGATGTTCACGCTCGACAGCGGCGTGTAGTCGCCTTCGAGAATGTGCGGCACGCGGTTCTGGAACATCCAGCTCATGCCGGCCGAATTGCAGATCACCTCGTACAGCGCCGCCGGGTCGGCACCGGCACGCATGCCGAGCGCCATCGCCTCGCAGGCGGCGGCGATGTGCACGCCGGCCAGTGCTGGTTGACCATCTTCACGGTGGAGCCCACGCCCGCCCGGTCGCCGAGGCGGTAGACCTTGCCGGCGATGGCCTCGAGCACATCGCCCGCCGCTTCGAACGCCTGGGGCCGGCCGGAGGCCATCACCGTCATCTGCCCCTCGGCGGCCTTCTTCGCGCCGCCGGAGACCGGGCCGTCGATCAGGTGGATGCCGCGCTCGGCGAGCTTCGCTTCCCATTGCGGCGGCAGCGCGGGGTCGACGGTGGCCGAGGCGATCACCACCGAGCCCGGGCGCAGCGTGCTCGCCGGGCCGCTCTCGCCAAACAGCACCGCCTCGGTCTGCGCGGCATTGACCACCAGCAGTTGCACCACGTCACAGCGCGACGCCAGATCCTGCAGCGAAGTCGCGAGCTGCCCGCCGGCAGCGCTGAAGCGTGCCCGCGCGGCTTCGGTGGTGTCCAGGCCGAAGGTCGTCACCCCGCGCTTCATCGCCGACACCGCCGCGCCATAGCCCATCGAGCCCAGGCCGACGACGCCGAGCACCTTGGCGCCGCTCACGAGCGCACCCCGCGGCACGGGGCTTGCCGCGCGTGATCACGCCGCCCTGCTGCAGGCGGCGCTCGCCGTGCTGAAGATGCTGGGTGGCGCGCTTGCGCGCCGCGGCGGGATCGCGCGCGGCGATGGCCTCGACGATGGCGCGGTGCTCGTTGCGAACCTGTTCCATGAAATCCTTGCGACGCGCCTCGTTGCCGCGTGTGATGCGCATGCCCTCGCGCAGGTATTGCTCGAGGAAGCCGAGCAGCCGACCGAACTGCGGGTTGCCGGTGGCCTCGCCGATGGCGCGGTGGAAGGCGAGGTCTTCGGCCACGCCGTCGCGGCCCTCGACCTCGGCACGGTCGATCTCGGCCAGCGCCCGCTTGAGCCCGGCGATCTGCGTGCGCGTGGCGCGCTGCGCGGCCAGCGCGGCGATCTCGCCCTCGAGCACGCGGCGCACCTCGACCACGTGCACCACCGATTCCACCGATTCGAGCACCGACGGGTCGAAGGCCAGCGGCTGGTTGGCCGCCGGCGGCGAAACGAACACCCCCGAACCCTGCCGCGAACTGAGCAGCCCGCGCGACTTCAGCTGGTGCACCGCCTCGCGCACCACGGTGCGCGAGACGCCGTGCGTCTCGGCCAGCTGCTGCTCGGAGGGCAGCTTGTCGCCCGGCTTGAGCTTGCCGCCCTCGACCTGCGCGGCGAGCATCGCGGCGAGCCGGTCGGACAGCCGCTCGGTCACCAGCCGGCCCCCTGCGGGCACCGCCGAGACGGGGTCGGGACGGGGCTGATTGACATAGTCATCAGGTTATCATACAACTTTGTTCCAGATCAACGCAGAGCGCGAAGCGCGTCGAGAAGGGGACAAGCGGCATGGCCAGCGTGAGCATCCGGGGCGCGAAGAAGCGCTTCGGCGACGTCGAGATCCTGCACGGCGTCGACATCGAGATCCCCGACGGTTCCTTCACCGTGCTGGTCGGCCCGTCGGGCTGCGGCAAGTCCACGCTGCTGCGCATGATCGCCGGGCTCGAGCACATCAGCGGCGGCGACATCCTGATCGGCGAAAAGCGCGTCAACGACGTGCCGCCCAAGCAGCGCGACATCGCGATGGTGTTCCAGAACTACGCGCTGTACCCGCACATGACGGTGCGCGACAACATGGCCTTCTCGCTGATGCTGGCCAAGCGCGACAAGGCCACCATCGACCAGAAGGTCGGCCGCGCCGCCGAGATCCTCGGCCTGAACCAGTTGCTCGACCGCTTCCCGCGCCAGCTCTCCGGCGGCCAGCGCCAGCGCGTGGCAATGGGCCGCGCGATCGTGCGCGACCCGCAGGTGTTTCTCTACGACGAGCCGCTGTCGAACCTCGACGCCAAGTTGCGCGTGGCGATGCGCAGCGAGCTGAAGGAACTGCACCAGCGCCTGAAGACCACCTCGATCTACGTCACGCACGACCAGATCGAGGCGATGACCATGGGCGACCAGATCGTCGTGATGAAGGACGGCCGCATCGAGCAGACCGGCAGCCCGCTGGAGCTGTACGACCGCCCGGCCAACACCTTCGTCGCCGGCTTCATCGGCTCGCCGGCGATGAACTTCCTGCCCGGCACGCTGCGCCGCATCGCCGGCCGGGCGAGCGTGGAGCTGGCCGACGGCACCACGCTGCCTGCGCCGGCCGAGGCGGCCGGCACGGATGGCCAGCCGGTGATCTTCGGCACCCGGCCCGAGCACCTGATGCTGGCCAACGGCGGTGGCATCCCGACGCAGGTGGTGGTGGTCGAGCCCACCGGCGCCGACACCTTCGTCTCGTGCCGCCACCAGGGCAGCGAACTCTCGGTGGTGTTCCGCGAGCGCCATGCCTTCGCGCCGGGCAGCACCATCCACCTGCAGCCCGACACCACGCGGGCCCACCTTTCGACGCGCAGTCAGGCCGACGGCTCGTGGCCTGAGGCTTTCATCCGAAGCGGGCGACACCCGCCATCCTCACGGGAATCAACAGGAGACAAGCATGCAAGAACAGAACCGTCGCAAGTTCCTCGAGAACTCGGCCGGCGTGGCCGCCGCCGCCACCTTCGGCACCGGCGCGCTGTGGACGCCGATGGCGCAGGCGCAGAGCCTGGCCTACAAGCCCGAGAAGGGCGCCAAGCTGCGCGTGCTGCGCTGGAAGCGCTTCGTGCAGGGCGACGAAGACGCCTTCATGGCCAACATCAAGAAATTCACCGACAAGACCGGCATCGAGGTGCGCATCGACAACGAGGGCTGGGAAGACGTGCGCCCGAAGGCCGCGGTGGCCGCCAACATCGGCAGCGGCCCGGACATCATCATCGGCTGGTTCGACGATCCGCATCAGTACCCCGACAAGCTGATCGACATGACCGACCCGCCGACTACCTCGGCAAGAAGTACGGCGGCTGGTACGACGTCTGCAAGAAGTACGGCCAGCGCACCGGCACCAACAACAAGTGGATCTCGGTGCCCTGGGGCATCGTCGGCAATGCGCTGGTCTACCGCGAGAGCCACGTGAAGGCGGCGGGCTTCGACGCCATCCCGAAGGACACCGCGGGCTTCCTCAAGCTGTGCCAGGCGATGAAGGCCAAGGGCACGCCGGCCGGCTTCGCGCTGGGCAAGGCGGTCGGCGACGGCAACAACTGGGTGCACTGGCTGCTGTGGTCGCACGGCGGCAAGCTGGTCGACAAGGCCGGCAACGTGGTCGTCAACTCGCCGGAGACGATCGCCGCGCTGGAATACGCCAAGCAGCTGTACGACACCTTCGTGCCGGGCACGCTGTCGTGGCAGGACCCGAACAACAACAAGGCCTTCCTCGATGGGCAGATCTCGCTGACGGCCAACGGCATCTCCGTCTACTACGCCGCGAAGAACTCGAAGGACGACAAGATCAAGGAGATGGTCGCCGACATCCAGCACGCGCGCTTCCCGATCGGCCCGGTGGGCAAGCCGACCGAGCTGATGCAGATCACGCAGTTCATGACCTTCAAGCACACCAAGTACCCGCAGGCCGCGAAGGAGCTGGTGCGCTTCCTGATGGAAGGCGAGCAATACAACCCGTGGATGGAATCGGCGATCGGCTACGTCTCGCAGCCGCTCAAGGCCTACGAGAAGAACCCGATCTGGACGGTGGACCCGAAGCACACCGCCTACCGCGACGGCGGCTCGATCATGCTCGACCACGGCCACGAGGGCCCGCTGGGCTATGCCTCGGCGGCGGCGATGGCCGACTACATCGTGCTCGACATGGTGGCCGAGGCCTCCAGCGGCTCGAAGACGCCGAAGGAAGCCGCCGAGCGCGCCGAAGCCCGCGCCAAGCGCTATTACAAAGTCTGACCCCCCGGAGCGCCTGCGGCGCTCCCCCAGGGGGCGCCGCCAGCGGCCCGGCGGAGCCGGTTCCGCGGCGGCCGCTTGATAGGTCTGAAACATGCAACTGCTCGAACGACTGCAGAACAGCCGCAACGCGCTGGGTTGGGCCTTCATGCTGCCGGCGGCCGTGCTGCTGCTGGGGCTGCTGGCCTACCCGCTCGGGCTGGGCACTGGCTGGGCTTCACCGACGCCAAGATCGGGCGGCCCGGCGAGTGGGTGGGGCTGGAGAACTTGGTACGGTGGGCGACAGCGTCACGCAGCTGGCGCTGTTCAACACCCTCTTCTACACGGTGGTGGCGAGCATCCTGAAGTTCGTGCTCGGCCTGTGGCTGGCGCTGCTGCTGAACAAGAACCTGCCGTTCAAGAGTTTCTTCCGCGCGATCGTGCTGCTGCCCTGGATCGTGCCGACCGCGCTGTCGGCGATCGCCTTCTGGTGGCTGTACGACGCGCAGTTCTCGGTGTTCTCGTGGGTGCTGACCAAGCTCGGCTGGATCGACCACTACATCGATTTCCTCGGCGATCCGTGGAATGCGCGGCTGTCGACCATCGCCGCCAACGTCTGGCGCGGCGTGCCCTTCGTGGCGATCTCGCTGCTGGCCGGATTGCAGACCATCTCGCCCTCGTACTACGAAGCCTCGGCGATCGACGGTGCCACGCCCTGGCAGCAGTTCCGCCACGTGACGCTGCCGCTGCTGACGCCGATCATCGCGGTGGTGATGACCTTCTCGGTGCTGTTCACCTTCACCGACTTCCAGCTGATCTACGTGCTGACGCGCGGCGGCCCGCTGAACGCCACGCACCTGATGGCGACACTGGCCTTCCAGCGCGGCATCCCCGGCGGCTCGCTGGGCGAAGGCGCAGCGCTGGCCACGCTGATGGTGCCCTTCCTGCTGGCGGCGGTGATGTTCAGCTACTTCGGCCTGCAGCGCCGCGCGTGGCAGCAAGGGGGTGACAAGTGAGCAAGCCGGGCGTGGCACCGGCCGACGATGTGGTCGGCATGGATTACCTGCAGTCGCTGCCGCGGCGCTGGGTGGTCACCTACATCCCGCTGGGCATCTTCGTCTTCGTGATGCTCTTCCCCTTCTACTGGATGGTGGTCACCTCGTTCAAGCCGAACGAGGAGCTGCTGTCGCGCGAGGGCAATCCGTTCTGGGTGATCAAGCCGACGCTGGCCCACTTCAAGAAGCTGATCTTCGACACGCCCTACCCCGAGTGGCTGTGGAACACGGTGCTGGTGTCGGTGGTGTCGACCTTCGTCTCGATCATCGCCTCGGTGCTGGCGGCCTATGCGATCGAGCGCTTGCGCTTCTCCGGCGCCAAGCCGGTGGGCGGCGCGATCTTCCTGGCCTACCCGGTGCCGCCGTCGATCCTGTTCATCCCGCTGTCGGCGGTGATCTTCCAGCTCGGGCTGTTCGACACCAAGATGGCGCTGATCCTCGCCTACCCGACCTTCCTGATCCCGTTCTGCACCGGCTCTTGATGGGCTACTTCCGCTCCATCCCCTTCGAGCTGGAGGAGTGCGCGCTGATCGACGGCGCGAGCCGCTGGCAGATCCTCGTGAAGATCATCCTCCCGCTGGCGGTGCCGGGGCTGATCTCGGCGGGCATCTTCGCCTTCACGCTCTCCTGGAACGAGTTCATCTATGCGCTGACCTTCGTGTCGAGCTCGGAGAACAAGACCGTGCCGGTGGGCGTGGTGACGGAGCTGGTGGAAGGCGACGTCTACCACTGGGGGTCGCTGATGGCCGGTGCGCTGCTCGGCTCGCTGCCGGTGGCCTTCGTCTACTGTTCTTCGTCGAGCACTACGTCTCGGGCATGACCGGATCGGTGAAGGAGTGACACCGTGAGCGAGAGCAAGCCGACCGTCGGCTTCGTCGGCGTGGGCCTGATGGGCCACGGCATGGCGAAGAACCTCGTCAGCAAGGGCTGGCCGCTGGTGGTGCTGGGCCATCGCAAGCGCGAGCCGGTGGAGCATCTCAAGTCGCTCGGCGCGCGCGAAGCGGCCACGCCGCGCGAGCTGGCGGCCCAGTGCGAGATCGTTCACCTGTGCGTGACCGGCTCGCCGCAGGTGGAAGCGACGATGCGCGGCGAGCACGGCCTGCTGGCCGGCGCGAAGCCGTGCACCGTGATCATCGACTGCTCGACCTCGAATCCGGTGTCTACGCTCGCGCTGGCCGAAGAGGCGAAGGCCAAGGGCGTTCACTTCATCGATGCGCCGCTGTCTCGCACGCCCAAGGAAGCCGAGGCCGGCACGCTTGACACCATGGTCGGCGCGGCGCCGGAGGTGTTCGCGCGCATCGAGCCGGTGCTGCGCGCCTGGGCCGGCAACGTGGTGCACCTCGGACCGGTGGGCCTGGGCCACAAGATGAAGCTGGTCAACAACTTCATCGCGATGGGTTATGCCGCCCTGTTCTCCGAGGCGCTCGCCATCGCGCGCCGTTCGGGCCTGAGCGTCGAGCAGTTCCATGCCGTGATCGGCTCGGGCCGCATGCGCAGCCCCTTCTACGACACCTTCATGCAGTGGACGCTCGCCGGCGACGAGAACGCCCACCGCTTCACGATCAGCAATGCGCACAAGGACATGCGCTATCTCTCCGCGATGGCCAACGAGGCCGGCGCGGTCAACCTGCTGCAGCCGCAGGTGAAGAACATGTTTGCGGCGATGGAAGCTGCCGGCCAGGGCGAACGCTTCGTGCCGATGCTGGCTGATTTCATCGCGGGAATGAACGGGCTCGCGCCCGCCGGGAGCAAGGAATGAGCAAGAAGAAGGCGCCCCACGAGCTGCGTTCGCAGCAGTGGTTCGGCCGCCAGGACCGCGACGGCTTCGTCTACCGCAGCTGGGTCAAGGGCAAGGGTGTGCCGCACGACCAGTTCGACGGCCGGCCGGTGATCGGCATCTGCAACACCTTCAGCGAGCTGACGCCGTGCAACTCGCATTTCCGCACGCTGGCCGAGCAGGTGAAGATCGGCGTCTACGAGGCCGGAGGCTTCCCGCTCGAGTTTCCGGTGATGTCGCTCGGCGAGACGCTGCTGCGCCCCACCGCAATGCTCTACCGCAACCTCGCGTCGATGGACGTGGAGGAAAGCATCCGCGCCAACCCGATCGACGGCGTGGTGCTGCTGATGGGCTGCGACAAGACCACGCCCTCGCTGCTGATGGGCGCGGCCAGCGTGGACCTGCCGACTATCGGCGTCTCCGGCGGGCCGATGCTCAACGGGCAGTGGCGCGGCCAGACGCTGGGCTCGGGCACCGGGGTGTGGAGCATGAGCGAGCAGGTGCGCGCGGGCACGCTGAAGCTGCAGGACTTCTTCGAGGCCGAGAGCTGCATGCACCGCAGCCACGGCCATTGCATGACCATGGGCACGGCCTCGACGATGGCCTCGATGGTCGAATCGCTCGGCGTCGGCCTGCCCGGCAATGCCGCCTACCCGGCGGTGGACGGCCGGCGCAACGTGCTGGCGCGTGACGCCGGCCGGCGCATCGTGCAGATGGTTCATGAAGACCAGCTGCTGTCGACCGTGCTGACGCGCGAAGGCTTCGAGAATGCGATCAGGACGCTCGCGGCCATCGGCGGTTCGACCAATGCGGTGATCCACTGGTGGCGATCGCCCGGCGCATCGGCATCGATCTCACGATCGACGACTTCGACCGCCCGCCAGCGAGATGCCCTGCATCCTGAACCTGCAGCCCAGCGGCGAATACCTGATGGAGGACTTCTGCTACGCCGGCGGCCTGCCCGCGGTGATGAAGGAGATCCTGCCGGCGCTGCATGCGAACCACGTGACGGTGACCGGCAAGACGGTGGCCGAGAACGTGGCCTCCGCGCAGAACTTCAACCCGGCGGTCATCAAGACGATGGATGCGCCGTTCAAGCAGAAGGCCGGCATCGCCGTGCTGCGCGGCAACCTCGCGCCGCGCGGCGCCGTCATCAAGCCCAGCGCCGCGACGCCCGAACTGATGGTGCACACCGGCCGCGCGGTGGTGTTCGAGGACATCGAGGATTTTCATGCGCGCATCGACGACGAGGCCCTCGACGTCGACGAGACCTGCGTGCTGGTGCTGAAGAACTGCGGCCCCAAGGGCTACCCCCGGCATGGCCGAGACCGGCAACATGCCGCTGCCGCCCAAGGTGCTGCGCAAGGGCATCACCGACATGGTCCGCATCAGCGATGCGCGCATGAGCGGCACCGCCTACGGCACGGTGGTGCTGCACACCGCGCCCGAGGCCGCCGCCGGCGGCGGCCCGCTGGCGCTGGTGAAGAACGGAGACCTGATCGAGCTCGACGTGCCGCAGCGCAAGCTGCACCTGCACGTCAGCGACGAAGAACTGGCGCGCCGCCGCGCCGCCTGGACGCCGCCGCAGCCCCCACTGCAAAGCGGCTACTGGAAGCTGTACGTGGATCACGTGCTGCAGGCGGACGAAGGGGCGGACCTCGACTTCCTGGTCGGGAAGCGAGGATCGTTCGTGCCCTGGGACAACCACTGAACCGCATGCGGTTCAGTGGTTGCGGTGAAGGGTCACATGGCCATGCCATGTGAGCCGGAACCACAACGGTAGACATCGACAACAACAAACAACAACAAGAGTAGCGCTCTCGCACCCCGCGTCGGGGTGACGGTTGGGAACGACGCACAGCATCCGGTGCCGCACGAGCGGCGCCGGCGGTGGTCCATTTCAACGATTCAGGAGACTCTCATGTTGTTTTGCATCCGCACGATCGCGGCGGCCGCCGCCATGGCCGCGTCCAGCCTCGCACTGGCCGCGCCCCCAAGGTGGTTCCCGGCCCCGGCGAGAACCCGGCCTGCTTCAAGCCCTGGACGACACAGACCAAGCACTTCCAGTGGCCGGCCAGGAAGGGGCCTTACCGCATCGCGCTGGCCAACGGCTTCGTCGGCAACACCGCGCATCCAGATGATCAAGATGGCCAAGGCCTACGCGGCCACGCCGGAGATGAAGGGCCAGATCAAGGAGTTCAAGATCGTCTCCACCGGCACCGACGTGGCGGCGCAGATCGCGGCGATCGACAACTTCATCAACTCCGGCTACGACGCGATCGTGACGATCGCCGTCAACCCGACCGCCTTCGCGCCGGTGATCAAGCGGGCGAATGCCGCCGGCGTGGTGCTGGTGCCGTTCGACAACGTGCTCGACAGCGAAGACGTGATGATGGTCAACGAAGACCAGCTCGAGATGGGCGGCTGGTCGGGCCAGTGGCTGGTGAAGAACATCCCGAGCAAGAGCGGCAAGCTGCTCGAGGTGCGCGGCCTGCCCGGCAACTCGGTGGACCGCGACCGCCACGTCGGCTTCCGCAAGGTGGTGGAGGCCGCGGGCAACAAGTTCGAGGTGGTCGAGGTGGTGGGCAACTGGGACGACGGCACCGCTCAGAAGGTGGTGGCCGATGCCGTGGCCGTGCACAAGAAGTTCGACGGCATGTACGTGCAGGGTGGCTCCACCGGCGCGGTGCGCGCGCTGATCGATGCCAAGCACCCGATGATCCCGGTGGCCGGCGAGAGCGAGAACGGCTTCCGCAAGCTGTGCGCCGAGCGCGCCAAGGACGGCCTGCTGTGCACCTCGGTGGGCCAGTCGCCGGGACTGGTGGCGATCTCCATGAAGGCCGCGGTCGCCGCGCTGCAGGGCAAGGTGATGCCTCAGATGATCTCGGTTCCGCTGCCGGTGACCACGCACCCGGACTTCAAGGCCGGCGTCAACTACTTCCCCGACCTGACGGACAACTTCTTCACGACCAACGAGTTCCCGGCCTGCGGCGTGAACCTGAAGGCGCAGGACATCATGTCCAAGGACGAGAAGAACAATTGACCGCCCCCGCCCGTCGAGTACGACGGGCGACCCCCGAGGGGGCGCGGGCCGGCTTGGGAGCGGCCCGGCGCTCGGCCCGCAGCGCGACTGCAACGTCCGAGGTCCATATGTCGCCAATTCTCGAACTGATCGACGTCTCCAAGCGCTATGGCGGCGTGCGCGCACTCGAGCGCGCACGCTTCGCCTGCGCGCCGGGGCGCATCCATGCCTTGCTCGGCGAGAACGGCGCCGGCAAGTCCACGCTGATCAAGATCATGTCGGGCGTGGTGCAGCCCGACGAAGGCCGATTGCTGCTGCACGGGCAGGAGCGGCGCTTCGCGCACCCGCAGGAGGCGGTGTCCGCCGGCATCGCCTGCATCTTCCAGGAGTTGTCGCTGATGCCGGATCTCAGCGTCGCCGACAACATCTGCATCACCGATCCCCCGCGCCGGTTCGGGCGCTTCGGCCTGATCGACCGCTCCGCGCAGCGCCGCATCGCCGAGGCCGCGCTGGCGCGTGCGGGCGCCGACGACATCCACCGCTGGCGCCGGTCGAGAGCCTGTCGCTGTCGCGCCGGCAGATGGTGGAGATCGCCAAGGCGCTGTCGCGCAACCCGCGCATCCTGATCCTCGACGAAGCCACCTCGGCACTGACCGCCGCCGATGTGCAACGCGTGTTCACGCTGCTCAAGCGGCTGCGCAGCGAGGGCATGGCGATCGTCTACATCTCGCACCGCATGAACGAGATCGCGGAGCTGGCCGACGATTGCTCGGTCTTCCGCAACGGCCGGCACGTGGCCACCTTCGAAGCCGGCACGCAGACCGATGCGCAGACGGTGGAGATGATGATCGGCCGCGACGTGCAGCACGCCTTCCGCCCAAGCCGGCGCCGCAGACGCCCGCGTCCGCGGCGACGCCGGCACTGCGCACGCGCGGCCTGTCGTGGCAGGGCCGGCTGCATGACATCGATCTGGACGCACCCCGGCGAGATCGTCGGCCTCGGCGGGCTCGACGGCCAGGGCCAGCGCGAATTCTTCCTCGCCCTCTTCGGTGTGTTGCGCGGCGTCGGCGGCGAGCTGCTGCTCGACGGTCGGCCGGTGCGGCTGAACAGCCCGCGCCAGGCCAAGCGCGGCGAGGTCGGCATCGCGCTGGTGCCGGAAGACCGCAAGACCGATGGCCTGATGCTGCCGATGTCGGTGCGCGACAACATCGGCTTTGCCGCGCTCGAACGCCTGAGCCGCGCCGGCATCGTCTCGGCGCAGCGCGAGAACGAGGCGGCGCTCGACATGGTCAAGCGCCTGTCGATCAAGGCAGCGGATCTCGATGTGCCGGTAGGCACGCTGTCGGGCGGCAACCAGCAGAAGGTGGTGATCGCCAAGTGGCTGATGAATGCGCCGCGGATCATCCTGCTGAACGACCCGACGCGCGGCATCGACGTCGGCACCAAGCAGGAGATCTATGCGCTGCTGCGCCGCCTGGCCGACCAGGGCGCCGCCGTGCTGCTCTATTCGACCGACTATGCCGAGCTGATCGGCTGCTGCGACCGCGTCGCGGTGTTCTACGACGGCCGCATCGTGCGCTGGCTCGCCGGCGACGGTCTGACCGAACATGCGCTGGTGGCCAGCGCACTCAACCTGGGCTCGACCGAGGAGGCCGCCGCATGATCAAGGACGAATGGAGATACCTGCTGCGCGAGCACCGCGGCGCCTGGGCCGCGGCGGCGATGTTCGTGCTGATCTTCGCGACCTACATCGCTGCGCACCCGGCCGGCTGGACGGTGCCGGTGGTCACCACCGCCGTCAACAAGGGTGTGCTGCTGGCCGTGGTCGCGATGGCGCAGACGATTCCGGTGCTGACCGCCGGCATCGACCTGTCGGTGGGCATGGTGTTCGTGCTGGCCAACTGCATCGCCTCGCACCGGTGGTGGGCACGCCGGTTGAGGCGGCATTCGGCATCGTCGTCGTGCTGGCGGTCGGCGCGGGCTGCGGCTGGATCAACGGCGCGATCATCGTCTACGGGCGGCTGCAGCCCATCATCACCACGCTGGCCACCGGCACGGTGTACTACGGCATCGCGCTCGGCCTGCGGCCGGTGCCCGGCGGCGACGTGCACGCCGGGCTGGCCGAGGCGCTGACCGGCGCGCTGCCCGGCGGCGTGCCGGCGATGCTGGTGGTGCTGCTGGCGGTGGTGCTGCTGGTGTGGCTGCCGTACCGGCGCTCAGTGGGCGGGCGCGCGGCGCTGGCGATCGGCTCGTCGGAGGCCGCGGCCTACATGTCGGGCGTGCGCATCGGCCGCGCCAAGCTCCTCGCCTACACGCTGGCCGGCCTGCTGGCCGCGGTGGGCGGCCTGCTGCTGACCTTCGTCACCTACTCGGGCGAGGCCTCGTCGACCATCGGCGGCGTCTATACGCTGAACTCGATCGCCGCGGTGGTGATCGGCGGCACCTCGCTGGCCGGCGGAGCCGGCTCGGCGATCGGCTCGATCTTCGGCGCGCTGGTGCTGCGCACCATCGGCGACCTGCTGTTCGTCTTCGACCTCGAACCGCTGTGGCAGCCGCTGTTCCAGGGCCTGATCCTGCTCGTCGCGGTGAGCCTGGGCGCGCTGCAGCTGCTGAAGGTGACGAACCGGCTGGAGTGGTTCCGATGAACGCGCTGGTGATCCGCCTGCGTCGCTCCGGCCACGTGCCGGTGCTGGCGGCCGCGGCCTGCACCGTGGTGCTGCTGCTGGTGGGCAGCCTGTACTCGAGCAACTTCCTCTCCGTCGACTACCTGCTGCTGCAGCTGCAGATCGCCTCCTTCCTCGGCATCATCGCCACCGGCGCGATGCTGGTCATCCTGCTCGGCGGCATCGATCTCTCGGTGCCCTGGCTGGTGACGGTCGGCGGCGTGATGTCGGCCGCCGCCGCGGGCTGGTGGGGCGATGCCGGCGCCGCGCTGGCCATCCCTTCGGCATCGCCTGCGGCGCTCTGCTCGGGCTGGTCAACGGCATCGGCGTGGCCTACCTGCGCGTGCCCTCGATGATCTTCACGCTGGGCATCAATGCGGTGGCGCAGGGCCTGATCGTCGTGCAGACCGGCGGTTTCGCGCCGCAGGACCGCGCCACGCCCACGATGCACCTGATCGCCACCGGCCGCTCGCTGCTGGGCATTCCGAATGCGCTGCTGGTGTGGCTGGTGATCGGCGCGGCCACCGTCTTCCTGCTGCACAAGACCACCCTGGGCCGCGCGATCTATGCCATCGGCAACCGCGAACGCGCGGCCTACCTCTCCGGCGTGGACACGCGCCGCGTGGTGATGCTGTGCTTCGTGCTGGCCGGCGCCTGCTCGGCGGCGGCCGGCGTGCTGCTGACGGGCTATTCCACCAAGGCCTACCGGGCGATGGGCGATGCCTACCTGCTGCCGGCCATCGCCGCGGTGGTGCTCGGCGGCACACACATCCTCGGCGGCAGCGGCTCCTACATCGGCACCGTGGTCGGGGTGATCCTGATCACGCTGCTGCAGTCCATCCTGTCGGTGATGCAGATTCCGGAGATGGGCCGGCAGATCGTCTACGGCATCGTGATCATCACGATGCTCCTCGTCTACGGGCGCGGTCGGCGCCATTCGGGTTGATCCATAGGAGCCACAGCAATGGTCATCGAACTCACCGAAAGCTTCGAGGTGATCGACCCGCGCTTTCGCAAGCTGGTGTTCCCGAACGTGCACCTCGAGGAGCTGTGGACCGGCTGCCGCTGGGCCGAAGGCCCGGCCTGGTTTGCCGCCGGCCGCTACCTCGTCTGGTCGGACATCCCGAACGACCGCCTGCTGCGCTGGGACGAGACCGACGGCTCGGTGTCGGTGTTCCGCCAACCGGCGATGCACAGCAACGGCCACACGGTGGATGGGCAGGGCCGGCTGGTCAGCTGCGAGCACCGCGGCCGCTGCGTCTCGCGCACCGAGCACGATGGCTCGCGCCGCGTGCTGGTGAGCGAGGTCGACGGGCGAAAGCTCAATTCGCCGAACGACGTGGTCGTGAAGAGCGATGGCAGCGTCTGGTTCACCGATCCGAGCTATGGCATCGACAGCGACTACGAAGGCGACGCCGCGCCCAGCGAGATTGGCGCGAGCCGCGTCTACCGCTTCGACGAGGCCACCGGCGCGCTCAGCATCGTCGCCGACGACTTCGTGCAGCCCAACGGCACGGCCTTCTCGCCGGACGAATCGCTGCTGTACATCGTCGACACCGGCGCCACGCACATCGAGAACGGGCCGCATCACGTGCGCCGCTTCCGCGTGAAGGCGGACGGCACGCTCGCCGGCGGCGAGGTGTTCGCCATCTGCCCGGCCGGCCTGTACGACGGGATGCGCGTGGACGTGCACGGCAACCTGTGGCTCTCGGCCGGCGATGGCGTGCACTGCCATGCGCCCGACGGCACGCTGCTGGGCAAGATCCTGGTGCCCGAGACGGTGGCCAACGTCTGCTTCGGCGGCGCCAAGTTGAACCGGCTGTTCATCTGCGCCACCACCTCGCTGTACGCGGTCTACCTGAATACGCGCGGCCTCACTGCAGTCGCACCGCATCGCTGAAGTACCAGCTGCGGCGGATCTCGATCACGTCGACATCACGCGCCATCAGGGGCGGGAAGCGCGGATAGGGCCGCTGCGCCTCGATGATGCGTCGGATCGCGTCGTCGATCTCCGCGACGCCGCTGGACGTGACGAAGGTGATCGACTCCACCGAACCGTCGCTGCGGATGGCCACGGTCACCATCGGCGGCGTGTGCGGTCGCTTCGACAGCGCACGCACTGTCTCCACCGGCGTGTTGAACTGGATCTTGCGCTCCCAGGCCTCGGCGTACTCGATGCGCTCCGGATTCGAATCCGTCCGGCCCCACAGGCGCACGCGGCGCGCGGTGCTCAGCGACAGCGGCAGCGTATTGCCCTGCCGCTCGGCAGCCTCGCGGCGATCGGCTTCCTCCCTGCAACTGCCGGCCGATCGAGCGCAGCACGGCCTCGCGCCGCTGAGCCTCGGCCTGCTCGGCTTCCTGCTTCGCGGCCTGCTGGCGCGTCAGTTCCTTGCGCTGCGCTTCCTCGCGCGCGGCGGCTTGCCGCAGGGCTTCCTGGCGCTCGGCTTCGAGACGGGCTGCCTCGGCGCGCGCAGCTTCGGCGCGGACGGCGTCCTGGCGGGCGCGTTCGAGCCGTTGGGCTTCCTCACGGGCCGCGGTTCGGCGCTGCGCCTCCTGGCGTTCGGCTTCCATGCGGGCCGCCTCGGCTCGGGCGGCCCCCGCACGGGCGGCTTCCTGGCGCGCACGCTCCTGCCGCTGCGCCTCCTCGCGGATCGCGGCCTGGCGGTTCGCCTCCAGCCGTTCGGCCTCCGCACGTGCTGCTTCGGCGCGCACTGCTTCAGCGCGAGCCGCGTCCTGGCGAGCGCGCTCGAGCCGTTGCGCTTCCTCGCGGGCCGCGGCCTGGCGCAGCGCTTCCTGGCGTTCGGCATCCACGCGCGCCGCTTCGGCGCGAGCGGCTTCCTGGCGCGCGCGCTCCTGCCGCTGCGCCTCGTCGCGGATCGCCGCTCGGCGACTCGCCTCCTGTCGTTCGGCTTCGATGCGCTCGGCTTCGACGCG
Source organism: Piscinibacter aquaticus (assembly GCA_007994965.1). Lineage (GTDB taxonomy): Bacteria > Pseudomonadota > Gammaproteobacteria > Burkholderiales > Burkholderiaceae_C > Piscinibacter > Piscinibacter aquaticus. Next base: position 3,195,088 of record VOPW01000001.1, read on the forward strand.
GGCCGCTTCCTGGCGTGCTCGCTCCTGGCGTTGCGTCTCCTCGCGGATCGCCGACTGGCGCTCGGCTTCCGCTCGAGCGGCTTCGGCACGGGCCGTCCCCTGCCGCGCGAGTTCCTGCCGCTGCGCCTCCAGACGCTCCGCCTCCCGCCGCGCCGCTTCGGCGCGCTCGGCGTCCTGGCGCGCCTTGTCACGCGCCGCGTGTGCTTCCGCTACGGCGATGGCCGGCGCCGAAGCCGCGGCATCGACCGCCATCGGTGAGGTGGGCGAAAACGGCACGGCGACCACGGCCACCGGTGGCGGTGGCGGTGGCGGTGGCGGTGGCGGTGGCGGCGACGGTGGTGGCGGCGGCGACTCGACGACCGGTGCTGGCGCCGCGGGCGCTGGTGCCATCGCCACGATCTGCTGCTGCGGGGCCTCGACTGCCGGCGCCGGTGCTGGCGCTCGCGGTGGCCGCGGCACGGGAGCCGGTGTCGGCTCCGGCGCGGGCTCCGGTGGCGCGGCAGGCGGAAGCGGTGCGGCCACCGGCGGCGGCATCAGCACGATGTGCAGGTCGGGGACCTCGGCGCGCCGCTCGCGCCACGGGAACAGCAGGCCCGGCAGGCCCTGCGCGTCGCCGCCGATGCTGAGGCTGGCGAGCACCATGTGCACGGCCAGCGAGATCAGCAGCGGCCGCGCCAGCGCGCGGTGGCCGTTGTCGTCGGGCACGGCGAGAGCCTCGGCCGGGGCCGACGCCCCGCTCTCGCCCGAGGTCTTCATGCGCGCCATGGCAGCGATTCTCGCGGCGAGCCCAGCGCCGCCGCAGCCCCAGCCACATCACGGTGGCGACCACGATCAGCCCGCCGGCCACCTGCGACGGCGCGATCGCCTGATCGAGGATGGCCCAGGCCAGCACCAGCGCGAAGATCGGCTCGACGTTCATGATCGCCGAGTTGCCCACCACACCGAGACGCGGCAGCACGGTGAACATGATCGTGAAGCCGGTGCCGTACAGCAGCGTCAGGCCCGCGAGGCCGGCCCAACCGGTGGCATCCGCGGGCAGGTGGAAGCCGCCCTGCACCGCCACGCCGGCCAGCGCGAGCAGCGCCACGGGCCCATCGTCGCCGCGGTGCGCACGCGGCCATCGAGGTCACCCGCTTCGTGCTGGGTGAAGACGAGTGCGAGGCCGAAGGTCGCCGCCGCACCGAGCGCGAAGGCCACGCCGGCGCCAATGCGGCTCCACTGCCCCGCCGCGCCGAGGCCCGAGGCGGCGCCGAACACGTCCAGCGCAAGCGCCGGGCCCACCAGCATCACCGGCATCGCCATCAGCACACGGCGCTCGGGGCGGTGCGCATAGGCCACGCGTGCCCACAGCGCTGTCCACAGCGGATAGGTGTTGAAGGCCAGCAGCGCCAGGGCCACCGGCAGGCGTGCCACGGCCGAGTAGAGGCACAGGCTCTGGATCGCGATCAGCACGCCGATGGCCGGCAGCGCTCGGCGGTGCTTCGCCTCCAGCTTCAAGGGCACGCGCTGCCACGCGATGATCGCGCCGACGACCATGGCAGTCACCGCACTGCGGAAGACCACCGCCGTGGCGACGTCGACCCCGTGGTTGAAGGCCACGCGCGCCGACACGTGGTTCGCGCCCATCAGCAGCGCGATCAGCAGCAGCGTGAGGAAGGCCGCGGTCGACAGCGCCGCCGGCCGGGATTCGCCCGCCACGCTCAGACGCTGGCGGTCAGGCCGCCGTCCACGTAGAGGATGTGGCCGTTGACGAAGCGCGCCGCATCGCTGGCGAGGAACACCGCCGCGCCGGCGAGTTCTTCCACCTCGCCCCAGCGCCGCATCGGCGTGCGCGCCACCAGCCAGCCGCTGAAGGCGGCGTCGTCGATCAGCTTGCGGTTCAGCTCGGTCTTGAAATAGCCCGGCCCGATGCCGTTGACGTTGATGCCCGAGGGGCCGAGGTCCGCGGCCAGCCCCTTGGTGAGCATCTTCACCGCCCCCTTGCTGGCGGTGTAGGGCACGATGCCCGGGCGGCCGAGTTCGCTCATCACCGAGCAGATGTTGATGATGCGGCCCCGGCCGCGCGGCACCATGCGCCGCGCCACGGCCTGCGCGGCGTGGAAGACGGCGTCGAGGTTGGTGCGCATCAGCTCCTGCCAGTCGGCGGCGGGAAAGTCGATGAAGGACGCCCGGCGCTGGATGCCGGCGTTGTTGACGAGGATCTCGATCGGGCCGAGCTCGCGCTCGATGGCGTCGACGGCGGCATCCACCGCGGCGCGGTCGGCGACATCGAAGGCTCGTGCTTCCACCGCCAGGCCTTCGCCGCGCAATTGCGCCTGCGCCTCGGCCAGCCGCTGCGCATCGCGGCCGTTGAGCACCACGCGCGCGCCGGCCTGGGCGAGGCCGCGGGCCAGCGCCGTGCCGATGCCGGCCGACGAGCCGGTGACCAGCGCGATCCGGCCGTCGAGCCGGAAAGTGTCGAGAACGTTCATGAAGTCGGGATGAACCGTGAAAACCCCGCGAGTCTCGCATTGCCGGCGAGCGGGCGCCCCACCCCCGCTGATAGAATTCGCGCCGTTCCGAGGAGCGTTGCAAGGCCTGCAGGCCCCAGGCTCGGAAACTTCTTCTGCAACGGCGCTCACCCGCACGGCTTCTCTCCGTGGGTGAGTTCGGTCGAATTCCCTGTGGTCGTGTCGTGCGGGTTCCATCGATCCTGGAGCTCACCATGAACGCTGTTCTCAAGCCTTTGCACAACGACCAATACGCCATCGCCGACCTGTCGCTCGCCGACTGGGGCCGCAAGGAAATCAAGATCGCCGAGACCGAGATGCCCGGCCTGATGGCGATCCGCCAGGAATTCGCCGCCAGCCAGCCGCTCAAGGGCGCGCGCATCACCGGCTCGCTGCACATGACCATCCAGACCGCCGTGCTGGTGGAAACGCTGCAGGCGCTCGGCGCCGAGGTGCGCTGGGCCTCGTGCAACATCTTCAGCACGCAGGACCACGCCGCCGCCGCGCTGGTGGCCACCGGCACGCCGGTGTTCGCCTACAAGGGCGAGACGCTGGCCGACTACTGGGACTACACCCACCGCATCTTCGAGTTCGGCCCCAAGGGCTCGGACACCGAAGGCCCGAACATGATCCTCGACGACGGCGGCGATGCCACGCTGCTGATGCACCTGGGCAAGCGCGCCGAGAAGGACGCCTCGGTGCTAGCCCACCCGGGCAGCGAGGAAGAGACCTGCCTGTTCGCCGCCATCAAGGCCAAGCTCGCGCAGGACCCGACCTGGGTACTCGCGCAAGAGCGCCAAGATCATCGGCGTGACCGAGGAGACGACCACCGGCGTGCACCGCCTGAAGGAAATGTCGGCCAAGGGCACGCTGATGTTCCGCGCGATCAACGTGAACGACAGCGTCACCAAGAGCAAGTTCGACAACCTGTACGGCTGCCGCGAGTCGCTGGTCGATTCGATCAAGCGCGCCACCGACGTGATGGTCGCCGGCAAGGTGGCCGTCGTGGCCGGTTATGGCGACGTGGGCAAGGGCTCGGCGCAGGCTGCGCGCGCTGTCGGCCCAGGTGTGGGTGACCGAGATCGACCCGATCAACGCCCTGCAGGCCGCGATGGAAGGCTACAAGGTCGTGACGATGGAATACGCCGCCGACAAGGCCGACATCTTCGTCTCGGCCACCGGCAACAAGAACGTCATCCGCTACGAGCACATGGCGGCGATGAAGGACGAGGCGATCGTCTGCAACATCGGCCACTTCGACAACGAGATCGACGTCGCCTCGCTGGCCCAGTGCCAGTGGGACGAGATCAAGCCGCAGGTCGACCACGTGATCTTCCCGGACGGCAAGAAGATCATCCTGCTGGCCAAGGGCCGGCTGGTGAACCTGGGCTGCGCGACCGGCCACCCCAGCTTCGTGATGTCGTCGTCGTTCGCGAACCAGACGATCGCGCAGATCGAGCTGTTCACGCACAGCGACTTCTACGAGCAGGGCAAGGTCTACGTGCTGCCCAAGCACCTCGACGAGAAGGTGGCCCGCCTGCACCTGAAGAAGGTCGGCGCGATGCTGACCGAGCTGACCGACGAGCAGGCCGCCTACATCGGCGTGCCCAAGCAAGGCCCGTACAAGCCCGACACCTACCGGTACTGACAGCGCGACCGCGATGCGCGCAGACCAGCTGCTGGTGCAGCGCGGTCTCGCGCCCTCGCGTTCGGCCGCGCAGCGGCTGATCGCGCAGGGCGCGGTGCGCTGGCGCGGGCCGGCGGGCTGGGCGGCGCCGCGCAAGGCGGGCGACGAACTGCCGGACGGCTGCGAGCTGCAGCTCACCGACGACGCCGAGCTGCGCTGGGTGTCGCGCGGCGGGCTCAAGCTCGAAGGCGCACTGGCGCACACGGGCATCGACGTGACGGGGCGAATCGGCCTCGACGTCGGCCAGAGCACCGGCGGCTTCACCGATGTGCTGCTGGCGCGGGGCGGCGAAGGTGGTGGGCATCGACGTGGGCCACGGCCAGTTGCACGAGCGGCTGCGCGGGGATCCGCGCGTGACGGTGCTGGAAGGCATCAACGCGCGGCATCTCGATGCGGCATCGCTGCCGGTTTCGCGCTTCGGCCCGGTCGTCGGCGACCTGTCGTTCATCTCGCTGACGCTGGTGCTGCCGGCGCTCGCGCCCCTGCTCGAGGCTGATGGCGAGCTGCTGATGCTGGTGAAGCCGCAGTTCGAGCTGCAGCCGGGAGACATCGGCAAGGGCGGTCTGGTGCGAGACGAGGCGGCCTATGCGCGCGTGGAGACACGCATCCGCGAGGCCTGCACGGACTGCGGCCTGGCGGTGGCGGACTGGTTCGCGAGCGCTATCGCCGGCGGAGACGGCAACCGCGAATTCTTCGTGAGGGCGCGCCCGGCTTGAGGCGCGCGGGAGAAACAGAACATGGATGAGATCCGAACCCCGATCCCGGTGAGCTTCGAGTTCTTCCCGCCGAATACGCCGGTGGGCAGCGAGAAGCTGCGCGGCGTGGTGGCCGAACTGGGCGCGACGAACCCCGAGTTCTTCAGCGTCACCTACGGCGCCGGAGGCTCGACGCGCGAGAAGACGCTGGCCACCGTCAGCGAGATCGCGGCGATGGGCCACGAGGCGGCGGCGCACCTGTCGTGCATCGGCGCCACGCGCGAGAGCATCCGCGAGATCCTGGCCACCTACCGCGAGCGCGGCATCCGCCGGCTCGTGGCGCTGCGTGGCGATCTGCCCAGCGGCACGGCCACCGCCGGCGAGTTCCGCTATGCGGCCGATCTGGTGCGCTTCATTCGCGACACGGAGGCCAACCACTGGCACATCGAGGTGGCGGCCTACCCGGAGGTGCACCCGCAGCAGCGTTATGCGAAGCGCGACCTGCAGCACTTCGCCGAGAAGATGGGCGCCGGCGCGAATGCCGCCATCACGCAGTTCTTCTTCAATGCCGACGCCTACTTCCACTTCGTATCGGAAGCGCGCGCGCTGGGCGTCAGCGCACCGATCGTGCCGGGCATCATGCCCTTCCACAACTACGCCCGCATCGCGCAGTTCGCGCAGCGCGACGGCATCGAGATCCCGCGCTGGGTGGCGATGAAGATGGAAGGCTTCATGGATGACGCCGCGTCCATCCGCGCCTTCGGCCTCGACGTGGTCACGCAGCTGTGCGAGCGGCTGATCGCCGGCGGCGCGCCGAGCATCCACTTCTACACGCTGAACCAGTCGGCGCTGGCGCTGGAGATCTGCAGGCGGCTCGCACGGCTGGTTTGACCTGGGTCAGGAGGTCGGCGTGGCCGCGTTGCCGCATAGTCACAACGCCGGTGGGGTCTTGATGCACCGCAACAAGCCGCGGTGGGTGCAGTCCTGAAATCGAGAACGAGGATTTGACCTCGATTCGACAGGACAAGACCATGACCATTCAGACCTTCCAACGCGCCGCTCTCTCTCTCGCCATCGCCGCCGGCCTCGCCGCACCGCTGCTCGCCCAGGCCCAGAGCTTCAAGGCCGGCGACCTGCTGGTGCGCGCCCGTGTCGTCAACATCGACACCGCGAACAAGGACAGCATCGACGCCGCCGACATCACCGTCAGCAACAAGACGATCCCGGAAGTCGACTTCACCTACTTCCTCTCGCCGAACCTCGCGGCCGAGCTGATCCTGACCTATCCGCAGAAGCACAAGATCAGCGCCAACATCCCGAGCCTGAGCGTCAACGGCGAGATCGGCTCGGTGAAGCACCTGCCGCCGACGCTGACGATGCAGTACCACTTCACCGACTTCGGCGCGGTGAAGCCCTACCTCGGCGCCGGCCTGAACTACACGCGTTTCTCGAGCGTGGACCTGCCGCAGGGCACCGCGCTGGGTTCGCTGACGATCGACAAGAACAGCGTCGGTCTGGCGCTGCAGGCGGGCGTGGACTACGTGATCGACGGCAAGTGGTCGCTCAACCTCGACGTCAAGAAGGTGCAGATCCGCACCGACCTGAAGTCGGGCGCTGCCGGCAACCTCGGCAAGATCAAGATCGACCCGCTGCTGATCGGCGTGGGCGTCGGCTACAAGTTCTGATCGCTGAAGTCAGCGGGGCGGCCGGCCGAGCGCCGGGCCGCTCCCAAGCCGGCGGGGGCCGTCACACCAGCGGTTTCTGCCAGCTGACGCCATCCTCGGTGAGCATGGCGTCGAGCACGAAGTCCTGATCGGTGGGCAACAGCAGCGGCAGGAAGCCGTGGCTGTAGCTCACGCCCACGGTCACCGGCCGTGGGCTGATCGACTTCAGCGTGCGGTCGAAGAAGCCGCCGCCGTAGCCCAGGCGCACGCCGCCGGGGCCATACCCGAGGCAGGGCACCACGAGCAGTTCGGGAAGGAACTCCTCGGTGTCCTTGGGCTTGGGATGTCGTAGGCATCGAGCTCCATCGGGCAGCCCGGGTACCAGACGTGGAACTTCAGGGAGCCGGTCTCGCGGTCCTTCACCGGCAGGCCGATGCGGCGGCTGATGCCGTCGGGCGCGCCTTCGGTCCACCGGTACAGCGCCGGCAGCGGATCGAACTCGCCCTTGATCGGCCAGTAGGCGCCGATGGTGCGCTCCGGCCGCCCCACCAGCCACACCCGCAGCACGCTTTGCAGTGCCACGGCGCGTTCGAGCCGGTCGGGCAGGGCCCGGCGGGCGGCGACGAGGCGTTGGCGCAGGGCATCGCGGTCGGTGGGCGTCATGGCGCGAGAAGTGATCGGCGGGGAGCGCATTGTGCAAGACTGCGCCATGCCCGCCGATACCGAGTTCGTCGCCCACTGTCGTGAACTGCTCGCCCCGCTGGGCAGCGTGCGCTCCCGGCGCATGTTCGGCGGCCACGGCTTCTACGTCGATGATCTTTTCATCGCACTGATCGCCTTCGGCCGCCTGTACCTCAAGGCCGACGAGACCAGCCGGGCGCGCTTCGAGGCTGCCGGCTGCGAGCCCTTCGTCTACGACGGCAAGGGCAAGCCGGTGACGATGAGCTACTTCACCGCGCCGGAAGAGGCCATCGAGTCGCCAGCGCTGATGCAGCCCTGGGCGCGGCTGGCGCTCGAAGCCGCGGTGCGCGCCAGGGCGGCGAAGAAGGCGCCTGCGAAGCCGGCGAGGCCGGCGCGCTGAGCGCGCGGTTGCCAGCGCAGCTCGGCGCCTTCGCCACGCCGCCAGGATTCGATCACCGCACCCTGGGCATCGGCCAGGCGCAGCGTATCGCCGGGCGAGAGCACGAGGTCGTTGTCGTCGGCCGGGCCGCAGCGCCCGGTGAGCCAGACGCGGCCGCGCAGCACCGTGATCTCTCCGGCGCCCGTGCCGACGCGGCGAGCCTCTCCGGGGGCCAGCGACAGGATCCGTTGCGATTGCGTATTCATCATCAATCTCCTGCAAGTCAGGCTACGATGATCGTCGTGTCGACGAGGAAGATCCAATGAGTTCGGTAGCCTCGATTCATGCGAGATTGATATGAATGCACCGCGCCGCCGGCCGCTCTCCCTGAACAACCTGCGCGCGTTCGAGGCGGTGGCCCGCCTGTCCAGCTTCAGCGCCGCCGCGGAAGAACTGTTCCTGACCCAGTCGGCGATGAGCCGGCAGATCAAGAGCCTCGAAGACGAGCTCGGCGCGGCGCTGTTCGTGCGCGGCACGCGGCACGTGGAGCCGACACAGGATGCGCAGATCCTGCTGCGCGCGGTGGAGCCGGCGCTGGCGCGGCTCGATGCCGCCGTGCGGCAGATCCGCGAGAAGCGCACGCGGCGGCGCGTCAGCGTGACCACCTTTGCGTCGTTCGCCTCGCTGTGGCTGCTGCCGCGCATCGAGGCCTTCCAGCGCGAGCACCCGGACATCGACATCCGTGTGTCGGCCAACGATGCGCTGTCCGATCTGGACGACCCCGAGCTCGATCTCGCGCTGCGCTACTGCAGCCCGGCGCAGGCGCCGGCCGGCGCGCTGCGCCTGTTCGGCGAGACGCTGACGCCGGCGGTCAGCCGCACGCTGATGGAGCGCATCCGCAGCGGCGATGCGCCGCCGCTGACGCGCCCGGCCGATCTGGCGCAGCACACGCTGGCCGAGGAGGACGACCACCGCGCCAGCTCCGAATACCTCAGCTGGCGGCACTGGCTGGTGAAGCACGGCGAGCCTTCGCTGCAGCCGCGCCGATGGCTGTACCTCAACTTCACCTACCAGCAGGTGCAGGCGGCGCTGGCCGGCCAGGGCGTGGCGCTGGCCCGCGTGGCGCTGGTGGCCGAGGCGCTGGAGCGCGGCGAGCTGGTCGAGCCCTTCGGCGCCGCCGGGCGCATCACCAGCCCCTACTGCTACTGGCTGATCGTGCCGCCGGCCAGCCGGGCGCGGCCCGAGGTGGGCGAGTTCTGCGACTGGGTCGAGGCGCAGGCCGCGCTGACCCGCGCGGCCACCGGCGAGGCAGAGGCGACCGCGCCCGCGGTTCCTACGCCGCCACGCCGCGCTCGGTGACGATCAGCGTCAGCGGAATGTCGTGCGGCTGCGCACTGAACTGGTCAGGCCCGAGTTCGGTGAAAGACCGTGCCACGCCGACCGTCGTGACGTGCGGGTGCCTGGCGAGAAAGCGGTCGAAGTAGCCGCCGCCGTAGCCGAGCCGGTAGCTGCCTGCCGCATAGCCGACGCAGGGCACCAGCACCACGTCGGGCACGACCACGGGCCCGGCGGCGCTGGCAATGCCGCACTCGTCCGGCACCATCGTCGCGTGCCGGTCCCATTGGCGGTAGTCCATCTCGCGCGGCTCGCGGCGACAGAACGGCAAAGCCCACGGCAATTGGTCGCAAAAGGGGTCGGCGGCCAATGCAACCACTGCGTTAAATTCGGATCGTATGGACGCGTACAGGCCCAGGCACTGGGGTTCGAGCTGAGTGATGACTTGCGTCAAGTGCCCGGCCAGCGCGGCTTCCGCAGCAGCATGGTCGGCCGACAGGGCGAACTGCTGGCGCCGCTCGCGCAGGGCGCGGCGCAGCTCGGCGCGGGGGCTCGAAGCGGGTGTCATGGTGCCGCTCGCGGTGAAGAAGAACGGAAACGACGTTGAATCGGATGCAGATGGCCAAGGCAGTATATGAGCGGGCTCCCCGGGCCGAATGGCGGCGCAGCATGGGGCTGGCGCTGCTGGCCTCGTGCCCGGCGATGCCCCTGAGCGCCTCGGCAGCGCCGGGCGACGGCGCGATCGTCGAGGCGCGCGAGGCGCTGCGCAAGAAGGATCGGCAAGGGCTGAAGGTGGCGCGCGCCGCGGCGATGGCCGCCGGGCACCCGCTCGCGCAGTGGGCCGACTACTTCGAGCTGAACAACCGGCTCGCCGAAGTGCAGCAGGGCGAGCTCGATGCCTTCTATGCCCGTTGGCCGGGCACCTACGTGGAAGACCGGCTGCGCAACGACTGGCTGCTCGAGCTCGGCAAGCGGCGCGACTGGGCCAACTTCGCCGTCGAGTACCCGCGCTTTCGCATGAACGACGACCGCGAGGTGCGTTGTTATGCGCTGATGCTCGACCAGCAAGCCGGCAAGGACGTCAAGGACGAGGCGCTGTCGACTGGCTCGCCCAGCGCGACGCCGACGACGGCTGTGCGCTGATGGCGGCCACGCTGGTCGATGCGAAGCAGTTCGGCAGCGTCGAGGTCTGGCGCAAGGCGCGCTTCGCGATCGACGCCAACCGGCCGCGCGCTGCGAGGCAGGCGGTGGCCCTGCTGAGCACGACGGCGGCCAGCAGCGTCGGCGAGCTGAACGACAACCCGGCGCGCTTCCTCGCGAAGACCGCCTCCGCCGCCAATCGCCCCGCGGCGGAACTGGCCACGCTGGCGCTGATGCGACTGGCCACCAACGACCCCGATGCCGCGGCACTGCAGCTCAACGAGCGCTGGGACAAGGCGCTGCCGCCCGATCTCGCCGCCTGGGCCTGGGCCTCGGTGGCCAAGCAGGCGGCGCTGAAGCTGCTGCCCGACGCCTCGGAGCATTTCGTTCGGGCCGCCCAGCGCGCCAGCCGCGGCGGCGCCGAGCCCGACTGGCCGGACGACACGCTGGCCTGGAAGGCCCGCGCCGGGCTGCGCGCAGAGAATGGCCGCGGCCGCTGGCAGCAGGTGATGCAGGCGATCAATGCGATGACGCCGGAGCAGCAGCGCGACCCGGCCTGGATCTACTGGAAGGCCCGCGCGCTGCAGGGACTGGCGCCGGCCTCGCAGGACGACGAAGGCATGCGCGCGCTGTCGCGCGAGATGCTCGCGGGCATCGCCGGCAAGCTGCATTTCTATGGCCTGCTCGCCGCCGAAGACCTCGGCCAGCCGCTCGCGCTGCCGCCCAAGCCGGCGCCACCGACGGCCGAGGAGATCGAGGCCGCGAAGTCCAACCCAGGCTTGACGCGCGCGCTGCAGCTGATCGAGATCGGCCTGCGCAACGAGGGCGTGCGCGAGTGGAACTTCTCGCTGCGCGGCATGAACGACCGCGCGCTGCTCGCCGCCGCACAGCGCGCCTGCGATGCGCAGGTGTGGGACCGCTGCATCAACACCAGCGACCGCACGCGCGAGGAGATCGACGTCGACCAGCGCTACCCGCTGCCGTTCCGCAAGGACGTCATCGCCAAGGCCAGCGAGATCGGCCTGGACCCGAGCTACGTCTATGGCCTGATCCGCCAGGAGTCGCGCTTCATCCTCGATGCGCGCTCGCACGTGGGCGCCTCCGGCCTCATGCAGATCATGCCGGCCACGGCACGCTGGACGGCGCGCAAGATCGGCCTGGACTACACGCAGGACATGATCAGCGACCGCGACGTCAACCTGCGCCTGGGCACCAGCTATCTGAAACTGGTGCTCGACGATTTCGGCGGCTCGCAGGCGATGGCTGCGGCGGCCTACAACGCAGGCCCGAACCGGCCGCGCCGCTGGCGCGAAGGCCCGACGCTCGATCCGGCGGTGTGGGCGGAGAACATTCCGTTCAACGAGACGCGCGACTACGTGAAGAAGGTGCTGCACAACGCCACCGTCTATGCCGCCGTGACCGGCGCGAGCGCGCCGTCGCTGAAGGCGCGGCTGGGCACGAAGATCGGCCCGCGCGAGGCTACGGCGCCGCCTTCCGACACCAACCTGCCCTGACGTCATGAAGAAGAACATCCTCGTTCTCGGCGGCACCGGCTTCGTCGGCCGCAGCGTGTGCGCCAAGCTGATCGACCGCAACGGCGGCGGCGGCGGCCGCATCGTCGTGCTGCCGACACGGCGCATCGCCAGCGGCAAACATCTGCAGATGCTGCCGACGCTGCAGCTGGTGGAGGCCGACATCCACGACCCGGCGCAGCTCGCGAAGCTGGTGGCCGGCTGCGATGCGGTGGTCAACCTCGTGGCGGTACTGCAAGGGGACGAGCGCCGGTTCGAGCAGGTGCATGTGGAACTGCCGCGGCGCATCGCCACGGCGTGCCTGGCGGCCGGAGTGAAGCGGCTGATTCACGTGAGTGCGATCGGCATCGCCGAGAACGCACCGAGCCGCTACCTGCGATCGAAGGCGCGCGGCGAGAAGGTGCTGCGCGAGGCCGGTCTCGATCTCACCGTGCTGCGCCCCTCGCTGATCTTCGGTGCGCACGACAAGCTGCTCAACCTGTTCGCCACGCTGCAGTCGGTCGCGCCGTTCGTGCCGCTGGCCGGTGCCGATTCGCGCTACCAGCCGGTGTGGGTGGACGACGTGGCCAGCGCGATCGTGCGCTGCCTCGATGACGACACGACCATCGGCCAGACCTACGAATGCGCCGGCCCCGACGTGATGACGCTGCGCGAGATCGTGCGCGGTGCGGGCCGTTGGGCCGGTTGCGAGCGGCCGGTGATCGGCCTGCCGGGCGGCGTGGCGGCGCTGCAGGCCACGCTGATGGAGCTGATGCCCGGCGAGCCGCTGATCTCGCGCGACAACCTCGCCTCGATGACGGTGCCCAACGTGGCCAGTGGCACGCTGCCCGGGCTCGATGCGCTGGGCATCCGCGCCACGGCGATGTCGGCCATTGCGCCGGGCTACCTGTCGCGCGGCCAGGGGCCGGCGCGGCTGGACAGCTTCCGCGCCCGCGCACGCCGAAGCTGATCGCGCGCGGCTTGTGCATGCGCGCCGTGCATCGCAGCGATGCACGATCGGCAACCACGGCCGCGGCGTCGGTCGCCAGCATGGCGGGCCACACACACGGAGGCCCGCGATGCAACTCGTCATCGGCAACAAGAACTACTCGTCCTGGTCGATGCGCCCCTGGGTGCTGATGCAGCAGGCCGGCATTCCCTTCGAGGAAGTGCTGGTGCGCTTCGATGCGTTCACGCCCGACTCGGCCTTCAAGCAGCGCCCGGCCGGCCTCACTCCCGCTGGCCGCGTACCGGTGCTGATCGACGACGGCTTCACGGTGTGGGACACGCTGGCCATCGCCGAGTACCTGGCCGAGCGCTTCCCGGAGAAGCGGCTCTGGCCGGCCGATGCGAAGGCCCGCGCCCGGGCGCGCAGCGTCTGCGCCGAGATGCATTCCGGCTTCGGGGCGCTGCGCAGCCACTTCCCGATGAACATCGAGGCGCGCCTGCCCGAGATCGGCGCCAAGGTCATGGCCGAACAGGCGGGCGTGCGCGCGGATCTCGACCGCATCGTCGCGATGTGGAGCGAGCTGCTGCGCGAGCATGGCGGGCCGATGCTGTTCGGCGACTTCAGCATCGCCGATGCCTACTTCGCGCCGGTGGTGATGCGGCTGGCGACCTATGCACCGCCGGTGCCCGAAGCGATCAGCGCCTACATGGCGCGCGTGCAGGCACTGCCCGGCATCGCCGCCTGGGTGAAGGACGCGCTGGCCGAGCAGGACTTCCTCGACTTCGAGGAACCGTACCGAAAGCACCGCTGAGGCCGCGGCTCCATGCGGCCTACACTGCAGCTGCATGAAGATGTACCGGGTCGGTGGCGCAGTGAGGGATGAGTTGCTCGGCCGCGCCGCAGGCGACCGCGACTGGGTGGTGGTCGGCGCGACGCCGGCCGAGATGCTCGAGATGGGCTTCGAGCCGGTGGGGCGCGACTTCCCGGTCTTCCTGCACCCCGAGACCCACGAGGAATATGCGCTGGCGCGCACCGAGCGCAAGACCGCGCCGGGCTACCACGGCTTCGCCTTCCACGCGGCGCCGGAGGTGACGCTCGAGGAGGATCTCGCTCGGCGCGACCTGACGATCAATGCCATGGCGCGCGGCGAAGACGGCACGCTGGCCGATCCCTACGGCGGCCAGCGTGATCTGGCCGCGAAGGTGCTGCGCCACGTCTCGCCGGCATTCGCCGAGGACCCCGTCCGCATCCTGCGCCTGGCGCGTTTCGCGGCGCGCTTCCAGGGTTTCTCGATCGCGCCCGAGACGCTGGCGCTGATGCGCGGCATGGTCGAGGCCGGCGAGGTGGACGCGCTGGTGGCCGAGCGCGTCTGGCAGGAGCTCTCGCGCGGGCTGATGGAAGAGCGGCCGAGCCGCATGTTCGAGGTGCTGCGCGAGTGCGGCGCGCTGGCGCGCCTGCTGCCCGAGGTCGATCGCCTCTGGGGCGTGCCCCAGCGCGCCGAGTACCACCCGGAAGTCGACACCGGCGTGCACCTGATGATGGTGCTGGACATGTCGGCACGGCTCGGCGCCAACCTCGCCGTGCGCTTTGCCTGCCTGGGCCACGACCTCGGCAAGGGCACGACGCCGGCGGACGTGCTGCCGCGCCACATCGGGCACGAGATGCGCAGCCGCAAGCTGGTGCGCGCGCTGTGCGACCGATGGAAGGTGCCCACCGATTGCCGCGAGCTCGCCGAAGCGGTGGCGATGGAACACGGCAATGTGCACCGCAGCGGCGAGCTCAATGCGGCCGCCGTGCTGCGGCTGCTGGAACGCTGCGATGCGCTGCGCCGGCCGCAGCGCTTCGACGAACTGCTGCTGGCCTGCGAATGCGATGCGCGCGGCCGGCTGGGCAAGGACGACGAGCCCTACCCGCAGCGCGACCGCCTCGGCGCCGCATTGCGCGCGGCCTTGGCCGTCGACACCGCACCGGTCGCCGCCGACGCCGCGGCACGCGGCCTGAAAGGCCCGGCGATCGGCGATGCCGTGCGCGACGCCCGCGTGCGCGCCATCGCCGAAGCGATCTGACTCAGATCAGCGCGCCGATCGCCATCGCGATCAGGCTGAGCAGCAGGCTGCTGGCGATCGGCAGATGCCACACGCGGCCGCGGAAGCGGAAGCTGAGGTCGCCCGGCAGCCGGCCCAGGCCGATGCGCTTGAGCCACTCGGCCAGCCCCTGGAAGACCAGGAAGGCGAGCAGGAAGACGATCAGCCAGCGCATCGGGGTGCCTTGCTCAGAGGGTGTGCGTGCGGTCGCCGTGGGCGAAGCCGATGGGCGCGATGTCCAGCCCGCGTGAGAAGCCGATCACCTTGAACAGCTCGCCCATCTCGTGCTCCGTCAGCAGTTTCTGCGTATTGGCGATGGTGCGAACGTCGGCACCCTGCAGCATCTCGAGGATGCCGCATTCATCAGGAAGCGCGCCTGCGTGGTGTAGCCGATCACGTCGAGCCCCGCGTCCTGCGCGGCCAGCGCGATGCCGGTGAAATCGACGTGCGCGGTGATGTCCTTCTCGCCGACATCGGCCAGCGGGTCGTCGTCGCTGCGATGCACGCGGTGGCACATCAGCGTGCCGCCACGGCGCTGCGGGTGCCAGTACTCGGCCTCCGGAAAGCCGTAGTCGATGAAGAAGGCCGCGCCGCGCGTGAGCGTGCCGGCCAGCGTGGCGATGAAGGCCCGGGCCTGCGGATGGATCTCGGTCACGGTGCCCGGCACGAAGGGGCCGGCCACCGGCGGGCGCAACTCGGTGGGCCGATCGGCCCAGGCAAAGGCATCGCCCTGCACCACCACCCCGCGCTCGAACCACTGCAGGCCGTCGAAGTGCAGCAGCTGCACCGGCATCGCATCGAGCACCTCGTTGCCGACCACCACGCCGGTGATCGAGGCCGGCAGTTCGTTCGCCCACTGCACCCTGTCGCCGAACGCCGCCAGCCGCTCGCGCTGGCGCTCGCGCAGAGAACCGGAGAGATCGACGATCGTGTAGCGCGTCACCGTCTCGCCGAGCGATGCCAGCAACTGCTCCGCCAACGCACCCGAGCCAGCGCCAAATTCCCACAGTTCGCCGCTGCCGCATGCGTCCAGCGCCTGGGCCACCGGCGCGCCAGCGCCCGGCCGAACAGCGGCGAAAGTTCCGGTGCTGTGACGAAATCGCTGCCCGAGGCCGGCAGCGTGCCGAACTTGCGGCTGCCGTGGCTGTAGTAGCCCAGGCCCGGCTCGTACAGCGCCACCGCCATGAAGCGGTCGAAACCGATCCAGCCGCCGGCGACTGCGATGGCCTCGCGAATGCGGCGCGCGAGGCCCGCCGATACACTGTCGCCCTCGTTCTGTTGCATTGCCGCATTGTAGGAAGCCATGTCGTCCCGCCCCGTCGTGCTGGTCACCGGCGCCGCCCGTCGCATCGGGCGGGCGATCACGCTCGACCTCGCCGCGCACGGGCACGACATCGCGCTGCATTGCCACAAGCGTTCGGACGAGGCACAGGCGACGGCCAGTGAGGTTCGCGCGCTCGGCGCGCGCGTCGAGATCTTCGCCGCCGATCTGGGCGATGAAGAAGCCTGCCGCGCGCTGGTGCCCTCGGTGGCGGAAACCTTCGGCCGCGTCGATGCCGTGGTCAACAACGCCTCGCGCTTCGCCTACGACGATGCAGCCAGCTTCGGCCACGCCGAGATGGAGGCGCACTGGCGTGTCAATACCGCCGCGCCGATCCTGCTGGCGCAGGCGCTGCACGCCCACCTCGCGGGGCGCGATGCCAGCGGCTGCGTGGTTAACCTGCTCGACCAGAAGCTCGCCAACCCGAACCCCGATTACCTGTCGTACACGCTCTCGAAAGCCGCACTCGACAGCGCCACGGTGATGCTGGCGCAGGCGCTGGCCCCGCGTCTGCGCGTCTGCGGCGTGTCGCCCGGCGTCACGCTGCTGTCGGGCGACATGACGGATGCCGACTTCGAGGCAGCCCACCGCATGACGCCGCTGCAGCGCTCCTCCACCCCGGCCGACATCGCCGCGGCCGTGCGCTACCTGCTCGGTGCGCCGGCAGTGACCGGCACCACGCTGCTCGTCGATGGCGGCCAGCATCTGGCGGCGCAAGCGCGCGACGTCGCCTTCCTCGTCCGCCCGAACTGACCATGCAAAGCCTGCTCAACCACGCCAGCCTGCGCGATTGCCGGCGCCTCTTCCTGCGCGACTACGAGGTGCGCATGAACATCGGCGTGCATGACTTCGAGAAGCAGGGCGAGCAGCGTGTGCTGATCAACGTCGACCTGTACGTGCCGCTGGCGCTGTCGACGCCACGGCACGACGAGCTCGACGAGGTGGTCGACTACGACTTCATCCGCCGCAGCATCGTCGCGCGCATCGCGCGCGGCCACGTGCAGCTGCAGGAGACGCTGTGCGACGACGTGCTGGCGATGATGATGGCGCACCCCAAGGTGCGTGCAGCGCGCGTGTCGACCGAGAAGCCCGATGTGTATCCCGACTGCGATGCGGTCGGCTGTGAAGTGTTTGCGATCAAGGAGCCGGCATGAGCGCGGTACTCGACGACCCGAAGGCAGCCGCGAAGGCGGCGCACGAAGTCAACAAGCTGTCCAAGCGGCTGCACCGCCAGTGGGCCAAGCGATCGCCGACTTCAACATGATCGAGGACGGCGACAAGGTGATGGTCTGCGTCTCCGGCGGCAAGGACAGCTATGCGCTGTTGGACATCCTGATCAACCTGCGCCAGCGCGCGCCGGTGAAGTTCGATCTCGTGGCCGTCAACCTCGACCAGAAGCAGCCGGGCTTCCCCGAGCACGTGCTGCCGGAGTACCTGAAGACCCGCGACATCCCCTTCCACATCGAGAACCAGGACACTTACTCGATCGTCAAGCGCCCGGTGCCGGAAGGGCAGACGATGTGCAGCCTGTGCTCGCGACTGCGCCGCGGCATCCCTCTACCGCGTGGCGGGCGAGCTCGGCGCGACCAAGATCGCGCTCGGCCACCACCGCGACGACATGCTGCAGACGCTCTTCATGAACATGTTCTTCGGCAGCCGCCTCAAGGGCATGCCGCCAAAGCTCGTCAGCGATGACGGCAAGAACATCGTCATCCGGCCGCTGGCCTACGTGGCCGAGACCGACCTCGAGCGCTGGGCGGCGCATCGCCAGTTTCCGATCATCCCGTGCACGCTGTGCGGCAGCCAGGACAACCTGCAACGCGTGCAGATGAAGAAGATGCTGCGCGAGTGGGAGCGCCAGTATCCGGGCCGGCTGGACAACATCTTCACCGCGATGGGCAACATCACGCTGTCGCACCTGATGGACCGGCGTCACTACCCGTTCACGACGCTGAAGACCACCGGCGTGGTCAACCCCGAGGGCGACCGCGCGTTCGACGAGGACGAGGAAGACAACTGCGCCACGCCGGCTGCCCAGCCGATCCGCATCCACCGCGACGACTGACGCGACTCGTCGCAGCAGGAGAACGCCATGATCCGCACCCTCACGCTGCTGACGGCCACCGCCCTGCTCTCGGGCTGTGCCGCACTGAACTCCGTTTCGAGCGAAGTCTCGAGCTTCAGTGCCTGGCCGGCCGACCGCCAGCCCGGCACCTACGCCTTCGAGCGCCTGCCCTCGCAGCAGGCGCGGGCCGAGCAGCAGCAACTGCTGGAAGACAGCGCGCGCCGCGCGCTCGAAGGCGCCGGTTTCACGCCGGCCGCGGAGGGCCAGACCAGCGACTTCATCGTCCAGCTCGGCGCGCGCGTCAGCGCCACCGAGGCCTACTACGACGATCCGTTCTGGTGGCGCGGCGGCCTGTACGTGCACCGCTTCGGCCGGCCCTGGCCCTACTACGGCATGGGCCTCGGCATGGGCATCCCGACGGTCAATTACGCGCGCGAGGTGGCCGTGCTGATCCGCGACCGCAAGAGCGGCCAGCCGCTGTACGAGACGCGCGCGAGCAATGACGGCAGCTCGCCGTCCATCAAGTCGCTGCTGCCGGCGATGTTCGAGGCAGCGATGAAGGACTTCCCCGCCGGCAGCGTGACGCCGCGCCGCGTGACCACAGAGATCACGCCGCCCTGATCGGCCGGGTCAGTCGACCGCGCCGGCCAGGGCGCGGAAGTCCGCCTCCCATCCCTTGAGCCGGTTGGCCGCGGCCTGGGCGCTGGGCGGGCGTGGTGGCGTTGTGCAGCGTCGCCGCGAAGCTGCAGTTGTAGTTCTCGAGCTTCTCCTGGTAGCGCCGGTAGCCCTCGCGCGGCGAACGGCTCATGCGCTCGCCATAGGCGCGCATCGCGGCCAGCGCCGCGTCGCGGTCGATGCCGGTGCCGGCGAGCCGGCGGATCAGCTGCAGCGCCTCCTGCTGGCGCTGCACACGTTCGGCGAACCACGCCTCGGCGTCGAAGGGCGAGGCGGCGACCAGCCGCGCCACAAGCGCCCGCTGGCGCTCGTCGAGCGAGCCGTAGACAAATTCGAAGCGCTCGACGGCACGATCAACCGAACGCGACAGGCGGCGCGCCGGATCCTTGTCGAGGTAATCGCTGCGGAACTCCTCGTTGACGCGCGCCTGGCGGCGCTCGATGTGCTGGATCTGCGCCGGCTTCAGCGTCGCCAACACCTCGGCAGCGTGCGGCAGTGCCTGCTCGGCCGCCACTTCGCCGCGCTGCCGCAGTTCGGCGAACCAGCGGCAGGTGCGGTCCGGCGTGGTGTCGGCCAGCACGTCGACCTGCGCGCGCGACAGCAGGCTCGCATAGTCCGGCAGCTGCGTGCGGCGGTGCCGGGCAAACCAGTCGGCGAGGCGGCTGCGCACCGGCGGGCCTGGGCATCGTCGAAGTCGGCGTAGCCATCGAGCCACCAGAACACCAGCTCGGGGCCCTGGTTGTAGCCAAAACGTACCGCGCTGCAGCCGGCCAGCACGCCGGACACGAGCAGCAGCGCCACGATAATGCGCAGTCTCGTCACCACGTTCCGCAAGAACAACAGCGTCATGGCTCTGGACATCGTGATCATGGCCGCGGGCAAGGGAACCCGCATGAAGTCGGCCCGGCCCAAGGTACTGCACCGGCTGGCCGGGCGCAGTCTACTTCAGCACGTCGTCGACACGGCGGCAGGGCTGAAGGCCGAGCGCACCGTGGTGATCACGGGTCACGGCGCCGATCAGGTCGAGGCGGCCTTCGCGGGCGCCGGCCTCGCCTTCGTGCGCCAGGAGCCGCAGCTCGGCACCGGCCACGCGGTTCAGCAGGCCGTGCCGCAACTTCACGACGAAGGCACCACGCTGGTCCTCAATGGCGACGTTCCGCTGATCGAGGCCAACACGCTGGCCAAGCTCGTGCAGGCCTGCGACGGCAAGTCGCTCGCGCTGCTGACGGTGGTGCTCGACGACCCGACCGGCTACGGCCGCATCATCCGCAGCGGCGATTCGGTCGGCGGCACGGTCGAGGGCATCGTCGAGCACAAGGATGCGACACCGGTGCAGCGCCGCATCAACGAGGTCTACACGGGCGTGATGGCCGCGCCGACGGCGCACCTGAGGCGCTGGCTGGCCGCGCTGAAGAATGACAACGCGCAGAAGGAGTACTACCTCACCGACGTGGTGGCGATGGCGGTGGCCGACCGCGTGCGCGTGGTGGCCACGCATGCGCACGACGAGACCGAGGTGCTGGGCATCAACAGCCCGGCGCAGCTGGCCGAGCTGGAGCGGCGCTACCAGCGGCGCATCGCCGACGCGCTGATGGAAGCCGGCGTTCGCCCTGGCCGACCCCGACCGCTTCGACGTGCGTGGCGAGCTGGTCTGCGGCCAGGACGTGGAGATCGACGTCAACTGTGTCTTCGAAGGCCGCGTCGAACTCGGCAGCAACGTGCGCATCGCGTCGCACTGCGTGATCCGCAACTGCCGCATCGGCGACAACGTGCTGGTGCGCTCGTTCACCCACATCGACGGCGAGCAGCTCGGTGCACGGGTCGGCCGCGGCGCCGAGATCGGGCCGTTCTCGCGGCTGCGCCCCGGCGCCGAGCTCGGCGAGGACGTGCACATCGGCAACTTCGTCGAGGTGAAGAACTCCACGCTGGCCAAGGGCGCCAAGGCCAACCACTGGCGTACCTCGGCGACGCGACGGTCGGCGAGCGCGTCAACTACGGCGCCGGCAGCATCACCGCCAACTACGACGGCGCCAACAAGCACCGCACGGTGCTCGGCGACGACGTGCACGTGGGCAGCAACTGCGTGCTGGTGGCGCCGGTCACGGTCGGCGCCGGCGCCACGATCGGCGCCGGCTCGACGCTGTCGAAGGATGCGCCGGCCGGCCAGCTGACCGTGGCGCGCGCGAAGGCGGTGTCGCTGGCCGGCTGGACGCGGCCGGTCAAGACGAAGAAGTAGCGGGCAGCACGGCGCCGCGCTCGGCGGCGCGGTGCTCGCGGGCCCAGGCCTCGAAGGCCGCGGCCGGCATCGGCGCGCCCACCAGCAGGCCCTGGATCTGATCGCAGCCCTGGCGCGCGAGGAAGGCGCGCTGCGCTTCCGTCTCCACGCCCTCGGCCGTGACCGTCATGCCCAGGCTCAGGCCCAGCTGAACGATGGCCCGCGTGATCGCCGCCGAATCGCGGTTGTCGGGCAGGTCGTGCACGAAGGATCGGTCGATCTTGATCTTGTCGATCGGCAGTTCCTTCAGGTGGCCGAGCGACGAGTAGCCGGTGCCGAAATCGTCGACCGCGATGCCCAGCCCCATGGCCTTCAGGCGCAGCAGGCGGTGCTTCACCTCGCCCAGGTCGTCCATCAGCATGCGTTCGGTGAGTTCGAGCTCGATCAGGCCGGGATGCGTCCTGGCCTCGCCGTCGTCGGCCAGCACCTGGGCCACCGCCTCGACGAAGCCGACCGACTGGAACTGCACGGTTGAGAGATTGACGGCCACCGGCGCGATCGCCAGCCCTTCGGCATACCAGCGCGAGGCGCAGCGCGCCGCCTCCGACAGCGCCCACTGGCCGATCGCCAGCATCAGCCGCTGGCGTTCGGCCACCGGGATGAACTGGTCGGGCATCAGCAGGCCGCGCTCGGGGTGGTTCCAGCGCAGCAGCGCCTCGCAGCTGACCAGCACGCCGTCGCGCAGCCGCAGCTGCGGCTGGAAGTAGAGCTCGAACTCGCCGCGCTCCAGGGCATGGGCCAGCTGCCCTCTCGAGCACCAGCGCGGCATAGGCACTGTCGGCCATGCCGCGGTCGAAGAACTGGTGGTTGGCGCGGCCCTTGGATTTCGCAGGTACATCGCGCTGTCGGCGTTCTTGATCAGCTCGTCGGGCGTGCTCGCGTCGCCCGGGAAGATCGCCACGCCGATCGACGGGGTGACCGAGATCGGCCGCCCCTCGGCCGTGACCGGCACCTCGATGGCCGCGAGCAGCTTGCGCGCGACTTCGTCGACATCGTCGTGGTGCGCCTCACGCGACGATCCGCCGTGCAGCAGCACCATGAATTCGTCGCCGCCGAAGCGGGCCACCAGTCGGTGGCGCGCAGGCTGGCCAGGATGCGCGCCGAGACCGTGCGTAGCAGCGTGTCGCCGACGAGGTGGCCGAGCGAATCGTTGACGCGCTTGAAGTGGTCGAGATCGATGAACAGCAGCGCCAGCCGCGTGCCCTCGGCCTCGGCTGCGCTCATGTGGTTCTGCAACTGCTCCATGAACGACATGCGGTTGGGCAGGCCGGTCAGCGCGTCGTGGTGGGGCAGGTGGTGGATGCGCGCCTGCGCGGCCGGCGGTCGCGGATGTCGCGCACGATGGTCATGCGGATGCGCTCGTCGTTGCGCACCATCGTGCGCACGATGAACTCCACCGCCACGCGCCGGCCCGACTTGTGGATCACCGCGCTCTCGTAGGCGGTCTCCTGGCCGGCGTGCATCACCGCGGCGACGCGGGTGACCTGATCGGGCGCGATGAACTCCAGCACCGAGCGGCCGCGCAGCTCGTCGAGCGAGTAGCCGATCAACCCGCACAGCGGCGGGTTGGCGTCGGTGATGAAACCGTCCTTGTGGAAGACGATGCCCTCGGCGCTGGCCTGCATGAACTTGGCGAGCCGTTCCTCCGATTCGCGCACGGCACGCTCGGCCAGCCGGTGCTTGGTGATGTCGGTGATCAGCACGAAGCAGCCGACGGTGCCGCCGTGCTCTCCGACATGCGGCAGCAGGTTGACCTCGATGTAGCGCAGGCCGCCGTCGCGCTGCGGCAGCTGGCGTTCGTAGGCCGCAGCCTGCTGGTGCTCCAGCACCAGCTCGACGCGCGACTGGATCTGCATCGCCGCGTCGTCGCCGATCACCTCGGCGAAGGTCTTGCCGACGATGGTGCGTTCATCGGTGCCAAAGGTGCGCGCATAGGCTTTGTTGGCAAACTGGCACTTGAAGTCGCTGGCGCGGTAGTACGCGATCAGCACCGGCACGTTGTCGGCCAGCAGCCGGAACAGGCCGGCCTGCGCGCGCGCCTCGGCCTCCGAGCGCTTGGCGGCACTGGCGTCGTGCAGCAGGCACAGCCACTGGCGGCGCCGGGCATCCCAGCGCGCCGACCACTCGACCCATGCAGCGCTCTCGCCAGCGGCGCTGCCGGAGACGAACAGCGCCATCGAAAAATCGCGGCGCTGCTCGAAGCGCCGCAGCAGCTCGCGGCGGCTGTCGGCATCGAGCAGCTCCTGCCGTGCGCGGCCGAGCAGCCGGCGCGGCTCGCGGCGCGCGAAATCGGCAAAGCCGGCATTCACGTGCAACGCGCTGCCCTGCGCGTCGAGCAGCAGCACCATCCCCGGCAGCGCATCCCAGGCCGCCGTGTCGTCGATGGCCGAGTGGCGCCGCATCGTCACCGGCTGGCCGACTTCAGCGTATGAACCGCCAGACAGAGGTCGTCCCAGGCCTTGGCCTTGTCGTCGAGGTTGCGCAGCAGGTAGGCGGGGTGGTAGGTCACGATCAGCGGCACGCCCTGGTAGTGGTGGACACGCCCGCGCAGCTTGCCGATGGGCTCGTGGCTGCGCAAGAGGCTTTGCACCGCGAAACGCCCCATCGCCAGGATGATGCGCGGGCGCACCAGCTCCACCTGCCGGATCAGGAAGGGCTCGCACTGCGCCAGTTCCTCCGGCTCCGGGTTGCGGTTGCCCGGCGGGCGGCACTTCAGCGTGTTGGCGATGTAGACCTGCTGAGCGGCGTCGGCTTCCTCACGCGTGAGGCCGATGGCGCGCAGCATGTTGTCGAGCAGCTGACCGGACTTGCCGACGAAGGGCTCGCCCTGGCGGTCTTCCTGCTCGCCCGGCGCCTCGCCGACGATCATCCAGTGCGCGCTCGCATTACCGACGCCGAAGACCGTCTGCCGCCGGCCTTCGCACAGTTTGCAGGCCCGGCACCCGGCGACGGCCTCGCGCAGCGCTTCCCAGCCCATGCCCTCGACGCCGACGGCGCGGTCGCGCACGACCGCGGTGGGACGATCAGACACTGGCACGGGTGCACGCGCCGCAGGCTCGGGCGCGGCCACTGCCGCGCCCTCCCCGCCCGGCGGGGGGTTGGGGGTGTCGTCGACGACCCCAGGTTGTGGCGCAAGCCACAACCTGATCCCCATCTCCTCGAGCATCGCCTTCTGGCGCTCAGTCCAGCCCACGCTGCGCTCCGTCGATTGCCAGGCTCATCACCACCGCATCCTCGCGCCGGCCATGCGCTGCCGGGTAGTAGCCCCTGCGCTTGCCGACTTCCGCAAATCCGTGCCGGCGATAGATGGCTCGGGCGCGCCCGTTGCTCTCGCGCACTTCCAGCCAGAGCTGATTCGCCCGGCGCTGCCGGCACAGATCGGCCAGCGCCTCGAGCATGAAGCGCGCATGGCCCTGGTGCCATGCCGACGGCGCCACCGTGATGTTCAGCAGGTGCATCTCGTCGACGCCGGCCATCGCGACGAAGTAGCCGAGGATCTCGCCGCCCTCGTCGTACAGCACGCGCGCGTCGTAGCCGGCAGCGAGCGAGTCGACGAAGTTGCCGCGGCTCCACGGGAAGGCATAGGCGTCGGCCTCGATGGCCATCACCGCATCGAGATGCGCGGCGTGCATCGGCAGCAGCGTGCGCTGCCGCGGCAGCGGCACGGCGCTCATGCCGCGGCCTTGGCGCGCTGGGCCGCCTCGCGCTCGGCGGTGGTCTGCGCGACCTTGTCGCGCAGGTAGACCGGCAGCGCCAGCGCGGCGTCGATGGCTTCTCCGTCGCGCCAGGCGGCTTCGGCCAGACGCGCCAGCGCCGCCGCACGCGAGCGGGTGGCCGGGCGACGCAACGCCGTACCGGTGTGCCAGCCCGGCCCGAAGACCGGGAGCGCCGTTCCGGCCACGCAGCGCGGCGGCGCATCGGCCCACGTGGCCTCGAGCGCTTCCGGGCGGCACAGCATCGGCGCCGTGGCGATCGACCAGCGCGCCCCGTCGAAGCGGTAATGCGCCGCATAGACCTCGTCCATGCGGGCGTCCATCGTGACCCAGCAATCGGCCGCAGCCTCGCCGCAGTCGTCGAGGGGCGTCCTGCGCCACCAGCAGCAGGCTGTCGAGCGCGAGCACCGGCTTGCCGGCGCCGAGCGCCGTGCCCTGCGCGACCGAGCAGGCACTTCGCAGGCCGGTGAAGGCGCCCGGGCCGCGGCCATATCCAATGGCGTCGAGCGCGGTCAGCGCAACGCCCGCGCGCCGCAGCAGCGCCAGCACCTCGGGCAGCAGGCGCTGCGAGGCCTGCGCACCGCCTTCGCCTTCGAACACCCAGGTGCTGCCATCGCGACTGAGCGCGACGGACATCACCTCGGTGGAACTGTCGATGGCCAGAACGCAGGGCATGCCGGCGAGTGTAGGCCAAGGCCCCTGGCCCGCCCGGTGCATGAGATCATCGAGCCCCATGCGTTTTCACTCGATGTGGCGCCTTGCGGCGCTCCTGTCGCTGGCCCTGGCCAGCGCCCATGCCACGGCCCGGCTGCCGGGCGAGGTCTACAGCGCGCTCGACCGCGCAAAGGTTCCGACAGACGCTGTCGTGGTGCTGGTGCAGGAGGTCGGCACCCACCGCAGCCGGCTGGCCCGGCGCACCGATGCTGCCGTGAACCCGGCCTCGCTGACCAAGCTGCTGACCACCTATGCCGCGCTCGAACTGCTCGGTCCGGCCTGGACCTGGAGCACGCCGGTCTGGCTCGATGGCACCGTGCGCGACGGCGTGCTCGAGGGCAACCTGGTGATCAAGGGCAGCGGCGACCCCGAAGCTGGTGCCGGAGCGGCTGTGGCTCCTGCTGCGCCGCGTGCAGCAGCTGGGCGTGCGCGAGATCCGTGGCGACATCGTGCTCGATCGCAGCGCCTTCGCAGTGCCCGAGCAGAACCCGGCCGACTTCGATGGCGAGGCGCTGCGCCCGTACAACGTGCGCGCCGATGCGCTGCTGCTGGCCTACCGCTCGGTGCTGATCGGCTTCACGCCCGATGCAGCGCGCGGCGTGGCCTGGGTGAGTGTGGATCCGCCGCTGGCCGGCGTTGCGGCCGAATCCAGCGTACCGCTGTCTTCCGCGCCGTGCGCCGACTGGCGCGCCGAGCTGAAGGCCGACTTCTCCGATCCGGCGAAGCTGCGCATGGCCGGCAGCTTCCCGGCGGCCTGTGGCGAGCGCACGGCCGATCGCCTATGCCGAACCGCGGCGCTACGACGAGCGCATGCTTGCGGGCCTGTGGCGCGAGATGGGCGGCAAGTTCAGTGGCAGCGTGCGCGACGGCATCGCACCGACCACGCCGCCCACCTTCAGCAGCGTCTCGCCGGCGCTCTCGGAGGTGGTGCGCGAGATCAACAAGTTCAGCAACAACGTGATGGCGCAGCAGCTGTTCCTCACGCTCGGCTGGTGGCGCAGTGGCAAAGGCACGCCCGAGGCTTCGCGCGATGTCGTGAAGCGCTGGCTCACCGAGCGCATCGGCCGGCAGGCCGAGGGCGCGGTGATCGACAACGGCTCGGGGCTGTCGCGCGAGACGCGCCTGAGCGCCCAGCAGCTCGGCCGGCTGCTGCAGGCGGCCTGGGCCAGCACGGTGATGCCCGAGCTGGTCGCCTCGCTGCCGGTCTCGGGGTCCGACGGCACGATGATCCGCTCCAAGGCGCCGCCCGGCCGCGCGCACCTGAAGACCGGCTCCTTGCGCGACGTGGCGGGCGTGGCCGGCTACGTGCTGGGCAGCAGTGGACGCCGCTACGCGCTGGTGGCCATCGTCAACCACCCCAATGCCAACGCTGCGCGGCCGGCGATCGATGCGCTGGTGCAGTGGGTGGTCCAGGACGGCAACGCCGCCATCGCCGAAAAACCCGACGACCTGCCCACCGATCGATGAGCCCTGACACGTCCGCAGCCGAGTGGATCGGCTATGCCGCCGCCACGCTGACCACCTTGTCGTTCGTGCCGCAGGCCTGGCACACGTTCAGCACCCGCGACGTGCGCGGCATCTCGCTGGGCATGTACAGCGCGTTCACGCTCGGCGTGGCGCTGTGGCTGGTCTATGGCGTGCTGCTCGATGCCCGGCCGGTGATCATCGCCAACGCGATCACGCTCGCGCTGGCGACGACCATCCTCGTGATGAAGCTCGTGCTCGGCCGGCGCGGCGGCGGCTGAGCGCCGCCGCCGCGCTGCCGCTCAGAACTTGTAGGACAGGCCGAACGAGTAGGTCACCGGGCGGAAGTCGATCTCGGTGGTGAGCACCGTGCTGCCGGCGGCCACCAGCTTCGACTTGGTGTCGACGCGCGCGATGCTGCCGAACAGGCCCCACTGCTTGTCGATCGCATAGTCGAGGCCGGCCTGCACCACCAGGCCCGTCGAATCGCCGAGCTTGACGTCCGGCGCGAGGCGCGACTTCACGTCGGTGAACTTGGTGTAGTTGATGCCTGCGCCGAGGTAGGGCCGGAAGCGGTCGCCTTCACTGCCGAAGTGGTAGTTGACGATCAGCGTCGGCGCCACGTTGCGTGCCGAGAGGATGTCTTCGCCGAGGAAGGCCACGGTGCCGGTGGCCTTGGCCTTGATCTTCGGCGGGATGCCGATCACCAGCTCGACACCGACGTTGGGCGTGAACAGGCGCTCGTAGGTCAGCAGCAGCGTCGTCGCGTTGCCGGTCTCGGCATCGGCGCCGGGCGGCACCCCGATGCCCTGGATGCCGTTGGTCTTCGAGTTCGTCGTGTACTGGATCACGCCGATCTTGAAGATGTTCTGCTCGGTCTGGGCATGGGCGGTGCCGAGGGCTCCCGCGGCCATCGCCAGGGTGGCCAGCACTTGGTTCTGGAACTTCATCGTTGTGTCTCCGCTGTCGTCGCGTCAGATCCAGCCGAAGGAGCGCAGCTCTTCGAGCACACCGTCGCTGATGGCCTTGTGGCCACCGGTCGTCGGGTGCACCGAGTCGGCGAAGAACCGGTCGTCGCGCTCGCCTGCGGCGTGTCGCGCAGCTGATTCGGGCCGCAGAACAGCGACGATCCATCGGTGATCGGGCCCCGGCACTTGCGGGTTCGTCGTGGTGGCCGCAGCGATCTTGACGCCGTCGCAGGCCGGTATCGTCGTGTTGGTGATGCCGTAAGCCGACGGATTGGTCGAGAGAGCCTTGAAACGCGCGAAGGTGTCGATGATCTTCACCGGCTGGCCGGTGAGCGCTTCGCGCAGCCACAGATTGAAGATGCGCGACAGGTCGGTCAGCACGCCGCGCGCAGGGGCCACCTGCGCCGAGTTGCCGAACGGCGTGTCGGCGATGTCGCTGAGCGTCATCACCGCCACGTATTTGCCGCCCTTGGCGAGGATCTGCGTCTTCACCAGCGTCGCCAGTTCGATGGCCGCCGTCTTCATGCCTTCCTGCGCCTCGGTCTGCGCCTGGAACAGCAGCGCCTGGGCCTGGTCGTTCGTGATCTGGCCGGCCAGCGCCTGCGTCTGGATCTGGCCGGCCTTGGCCGCGAAGGTGCCGAACTGCACGAAGACGTCGTTGTTGCCGGCGTAGACCATGATCAGGTCGGTGTCGGCAAACCGGCCGCCGAAGGCGGGATTGGCGAGGTGGTTGGCGATCTGCGTGACCACCGGCACGGTCAGCGCACCGGCGCCGGTGGCCGGATCGCGGCCGATGCCGTTCTCGTTGGTGACACGCGCGCCGCCCTGGCCATAGGCGGTGCACGAACGCTGGATCGCCGGCACGTTGCTCTGCAGCGCTGCCGGGCACTTCACCGACTGCTTGTTGAATCCCACCTCGGCCGGCGTGAGCGGATGCCCAGGGCAGCAGCCACGTTCTCCACCCACACGGTGCCATTCGGCCCGTTGGTGGTGAACTTGCCCCCTGGATGCCGAAGGCGCCAGGGAACGGCGCGTAGGTTCCGACGTCGCTCAGGCTGTCACCGAACGAGACGACGGCGGTGAAGTTGCCACGCGTGGTCGGAGCGCCAGCGGGCGAGCCGGTGCCGGGAACATCGGGGTCGCCCCCGCCACAGGCCGCGAGCAGAGCGGCCGCCAGCGCCACCGGCGCCAGGGATCGAAACAGCTTCATGAGCACCTCGTCGACGAGTCGGATGAAAACGAACGACCGTTCGTTTTTAACGAGCGTCACTATAGGTGCGCGCCCTGGCGCTGCACGGCGGGGGAAACCCGGCCGCACAGCCTGGGACTTCCCCGGATCAGAACGGATTGGCGCGTGTGCGGGACGCCGCCAGCGAGCCGATGTAGGCGTGGCCGTTGGGGCTCAGGTGGGTGGCGTCGGCCCAGAGGTGGGAGGTGGACGTCGCGCCGGTGATCAGCGTGTCGCTGGTGCAGTCGAGCACATTGGTGACGACCGCCGCGTTGCAGTTCTGCACGGTCACGTTGGTCATGCCGGCGAAGCTGGTCGGGAACTTGTACATCGTCTGCATCAGTTCGTTGGTGAGCATGATGGCGACCCTCGAACCGTTCTCCTTGGCCAAGCCGACACGCAGCCCTTCATTGAACTTCGCCACCAGTGCGTTGAGCAAATCACTACGAGTCTTGTCGCCGATGGCTGCGTCTTCGGAAGCAGCGAAGGGCGAGAGGGCCATCTCGGGCGCCGTCGAGACGAGCACCTTGCCGCCAGCGTCGGCGACGCGCGGGCCTGGCCGGCCAGGATTTCGCCGGCCGCCTTCGCGGCGTCGAGCAACGTCTGCGCGGGCGTCGTCGGGTACTGCGCGTACAAGTCGAGCACGTCGTGCTGGCCGACGAACAGCGTGACCGTGTCCTTCGCCGAGAAGGAGTCGCTGCTCAGGTGCTGATCGACCTGCGTGACGAGGTCGGCGACCTTCGCGCCATTGGTGGCATACATGCGGCTCGGCGGATTCGGCACGGCATTCGGATTGCACTGCGGAAAGACCAGCCCGTAGCTGCTGGCCAGCTGCTGGATCCACAGTGGATTGGCGGCGCAGTTGAGCGTCTTGACACCATTCGCATCGGCCGCCAGCGCATTGACGGTGTACTTCCGAGCGTCCGCGGTGATCAGGCTGTTCTCGTCGCCGAAAGCCAGTACGCGGGTCGGCTCGAATCGCACGACCGGGTCGCCACCGCCGCAGGCAGACAGCAGCGCCGCAGCGCTGAAGGCGAGCGCCACGGCAGTGCGGCGAAGGGCGGGGACGAACGGAATCATGAGAGCTCCAGTGGAAATTCTTGCGGACGGCGCGCCTCGGATACTCAGGCCGCCGCAGCGCGGGCGAGCCTGTCGCGGACGCCGTCCCAGGCGGATTCGCCCGGCGGCTCCTCGACCCAGATCAGATCCAGACCCTGGGCGTCGAGTTCACGCAGCGCGGCGAACAGCTCGTGCGCCGCCTGCCCTGGGTCGTCGGGCATCGCGCGGCGCTGCAGCCTGCAGCCTTGGGGCAGGCGCACGGTGCGCGAATATACCGCCAGCCTCAAGGGGCTGTCGCCGAGCATCTGCAACGCCGTATTCAGCATCGGCGCTGGCATCAGTCGCAGCTTGGCGCGCGGTGCGTAATGTGCCTCGAGGGTGCCCGATGCGCGCGGCGAACTGGAATCCCTTTCGGCGAGCGGTACACCAGCCACGGCCTCGATGCGCTCGCGCGGAATCTGGCCCGGCCGCAGCAATGCGGGCACGGCACCGGAGCAGTCGATGATCGACGACTCGATGCCGACTTCGCACTCGCCGCCGTCGAGCACCAGCAGCGCATCGCCGAATTCGTCGACCACGTGCTGTGCGCGCGTCGGGCTGATGCGGCCGAAGCGGTTCGCGCTCGGGGCGGCCACGCCGGGCACGCCGCGCTGGCGCACCGCGGCCAGCAGTGCCCGGGCGACCGGATGGGAGGGGCTGCGCAGTCCGATCGTCGATTGGCCGCCGGCGGCTGCACGTGCCACCTCGGCCGCACGCGGCACGATGAGCGTCAACGGGCCCGGCCAGAAGGCCTCGGCCAGTCGTTGCGCGACGCCGCCGAACGGCGCCGCCGCGAAGTGGCTTGCCTCGCTCGCATCGAGCACGTGGACGATCAGGGGATGATCGGCCGGACGGCCCTTGAGGGCGAAGATGCCGGCCACGGCGCGATCGTCATCTGCTCGCGCGCCGAGGCCGTAGACGGTCTCGGTCGGGAAGGCCACGAGTTCGCCGGCTGCCAATGCTTCGGCAGCCCGCTCGATTGCCGCCGGATCACTCCCGGGCAACAGCACGTTCAGAAGGGCTCGATGCCCAGGATGCCGCACGCGCGCAGCGCCGTCTCGCGAGCGGCGGCTGCACTGGCCGCCGTGACCGTCAGGTGGCCCATCTTGCGGCCACGCCGAGGCTGCGTCTTGCCATACAGGTGCAGATGCACGCCGGGCAAGGCCAGCACCGCGGCCCAGTCGGGCTCGATCTGGGCGCCATCGGGCCGCGTCCACAGATCCCCGGGCAGGTTGAGCATCACGGCCGGCGAATGCAGGCGCGGCACCGGCAGAGGCGCGCCGACCAGCGTGCGCACCTGCAGATCGAACTGGGACACATCGCAGGCATCGATGCTGTAGTGCCCCGAGTTGTGCGGGCGAGGCGCCATCTCGTTGGCGACCAGGGAACCGTCGGTGAGAAGGAAGAACTCGACGCACAGCACGCCGACGTATTCCATCGATTCGGCGATGCGGTATGCGGACTGCACGGCCTGCGTTTCGGTGTCGCGGTCGACGGCGGCAGGGACCGTCGTCACCGCCAGGATGCCGTCGCGGTGCAGATTGCGCTGCACCGGCAGGTGGACCATGGTGCCGTCGGCACCACGCGCGACGATGACGCTGATCTCGGCAGCCAGGGCGAGCCGCTTCTCGAGCACGCAACCGACACCGCCCATGGCTCGCCGGGCGGCAACGAGCTCGTCGCGGTTCGCCACGCGTGCCTGGCCCTTGCCGTCGTAGCCGAGCCGGGCCGTCTTGAGGATGCCTGGGAGCAGAGCGGCGTCGGCTGCTCCGACCTGCGCCTCGCTGTCGATCAGGGCGTGCGGCGCGCACGGTACGGCGCAGCGGCCGAAGTGCGCCTTCTCGAGGGCACGGTCCTGGCAGATGGCGACCGCATCAGCACCCGGCGCCACCGGCCTGTGGGCTCCGAGCGTGACCAGGGCCGCCGCCGGCACATTCTCGAACTCCGTGGTGATGGCGGCGCTTCGCTGCATCAGCTGGGCCAGCCCTTGTTCGTCGAGATACCCGGTCTGCACGTGGTGGTGAGCGACCCACCCCGCCGGGCTGGCCGCGTCGGGATCGAGGACCACCGTGAGGTAGCCCATCTGCTGGGCAGCATGAACGAACATGCGGCCGAGCTGCCCGCCGCCCATCACCCCGAGGGTGGCGCCGGGGGAATGAATCTCGACGGGCCTGACACGGGATGAGGACTCACTTCAGCTCGCTGGTCATGGCTCGGGCCAGTTCGGTCTGCCGTGCGCGGTAGGCGTGCAACTTCTGGCGCAGCGAGGCGTCCGCCGTCGCGAGCATGGCGATGGCGAAGAGTGCCGCATTCACCGCACCCGCCGCGCCGATCGCAAAGGTGGCCACGGGAATGCCTTTGGGCATCTGCACGATGGAATGCAGGGAGTCGACACCCTGCAAATGGCGGCTCGCGACGGGAACACCCAGGACCGGTACGGCCGTCTTGGCGGCCAGCATGCCGGGAAGATGCGCCGCCCCCCGGCGCCGGCAATGATGGCCCTCAGCCCGCGCGATTCCGCGGCTTCCGCGAAGGCGAACATGTCATCGGGCATGCGATGGGCCGAGACGACGCGCGATTCGTGCGGCACCCCGAACTCGGCCAGCACGTCGGCCGCATGCTTCATCGTCTCCCAGTCACTGCTGGAGCCCATCACGACGCCGATGAGACTGGGGTTCGTGGTCACGGTTGCGATCCGCCAATGAAAGACAAGAGGCGGATTGTAGGCGCCGCGTCCTGTCTGCGGCTCCCACCGCGACGCGCTCAAGAAAATGGGGCCCCGTTTCCGGAGCCCCAGATCTAAGCCACCCTGCCGATCAGGGCTTGGTGCCAGTCGGGAACGGCCACGCCGCTTGCGGGCTGAGCGCCGTCTTCGCCGCGGGAGAGGCAGAAGGCGCCGCCGCAGCGGGCGCCTTGGCCGCCTTCTTGGCGGCCGGCTTCTTGGCGGACTTCTTGGCTGCCGGCTTCTTCGCCGCAGGCTTCTTGGCCGCAGCCTTCTTCGCCGGGGCCTTCTTCGCCGCAGCCTTCTTCGCCGGGGCCTTCTTGGCCGCAGCCTTCTTCGCCGGGGCCTTCTTGGCCGCAGCCTTCTTCGCCGGGGCCTTCTTCGCCGCAGCCTTCTTCGCCGGGGCCTTCTTGGCCGCAGCCTTCTTCGCCGGGGCCTTCTTCGCCGCAGCCTTCTTCGCCGGGGCCTTCTTCGCCGCAGCCTTCTTCGCCGGAGCCTTCTTGGCCGCAGCCTTCTTCGCAGTTGCCATCACACTTCTCCCTGATCAAGTTGAAAGACACTGCAGCCGCCTGACGCGAGGGCGGATGGCTGCAGCCATTCATCGCTCGAGACTTGTCCAGGAGGGACGCCCCGATCCGATGAATCCAGTTCGAGGCGCATTGCTGCTTCTATGTCAGTCATGCGCGCCTCGCGAATCTTGATCTCTTGCACTGACCCGAACGTCTGCGACCGGGACCTTCAGTCCCAGGACAACGCTCCACCCGACTGGTACTCGATCACGCGGGTTTCGAAGAAGTTGCGTTCCTTCTTCAGGTCGATCATCTCGCTCATCCAGGGGAACGGGTTCTCCTCGTTGGGGAACAGTTCCTCCAGGCCAATCTGCGTCGCACGGCGATTCGCGATGTAGCGCAGATAACCCTTGAACATCGATGCGTTCATTCCGAGCACGCCGCGCGGCATGGTGTCCTCGGCGTAGCGGTACTCGAGCTCCACCGCCTTCAGGAACAGCGCCTTGATCTCTGCCTTGAAGGTCGGTGTCCAGAGATGCGGGTTCTCGAGCTTGATCTGGTTGATGAGGTCGATGCCGAAGTTGCAGTGCATCGACTCGTCGCGCAGGATGTACTGGTACTGCTCCGCGGCGCCGGTCATCTTGTTCTGGCGTCCGAGCGCCAGGATCTGCGTGAAGCCGACGTAGAAGAACAGCCCTTCCATCAGGCAGGCAAAGACGATCAGCGACTTCAGCAAACGCTGGTCGTTCTCCGGCGTGCCGGTGCGGAACGACGGATCCATGATCTGCTCGATGAACGGCAGCAGGAACTCGTCCTTGTCGCGGATCGACTGGATCTCGTGATAGGCGTTGAAGATCTCGCTCTCGTCGAGGCCCAGCGACTCGACGATGTACTGGTAGGCGTGGGTATGGATCGCCTCTTCGAAGGCTGGCGCAACAGGAACTGGCGGCACTCCGGCGCCGTGATGTGCCGGTAACTGCCCAGCACGATGTTGTTCGCCGCGAGCGAGTCGGCGGTCACGAAGAAGCCCAGGTTGCGCTTGACGATGCGCCGCTCGTCCTCGGTCAGCCCGTTGGGATCCTTCCACGTCGCGATGTCGCGCGACATGTTGATCTCCTGCGGCATCCAGTGGTTGGCACAGGTGGCGAGGTACTTCTCCCACGCCCACTTGTACTTGAACGGCACCAGCTGGTTGACGTCGGTCTGGCCGTTGATGATGCGCTTGTCGGCCGCCTTGACGCGCCGTTCAGCGGCGACAGTGGCGGAGGGCGCTTGCGCTGCCGACTGGAACACGTGTTCCTGCAGCCGAACCGTGGGCGCCAAGTCCTGCGCACCCTGCAGAGGGTGAGCCACTTGCGGTTTCGTGTGTCTTACTTCGTCGTCCCAGACAAGCATGTTCGCTTCCCGATCCTTGAAATTATCGGAGTGTTGCGTCGGAACACCAAGCACTTCTTGACATTCCGCGCGACCGGTTGTTGTTGGCTCGCATCGAATGCGAGCCTCGTGTCACTGACAAGCTTCGCAGGTCGGATCGTCGAGCGAGCAGAACTTCACCTCCGTAGCCGGCTCGCTCGCCGCCGCAGAAGCGCTCATCGACGAGCCGCTGTCGACATGGCTCGCCACCGCATTGAGCTGGCCCGCCTTCACCGTCGACTTCTCCGCGTGCGTCGCTCCAATCGTGCGCAGGTAGTAGGTGGTCTTCAGACCGCGCAGCCACGCCAGCTTGTACGTCTCGTCCAGCTTCTTGCCCGACGCACCGGCCATGTAGATGTTCAGCGACTGCGCTTGGTCGATCCACTTCTGCCGACGTGCCGCCGCCTCGACCAGCCACTGCGTCTCGATTTCGAACGCGGTCGCGTACAGCTGCTTCAGGTCCTCCGGCACACGGTCGATGCGACGCAGCGAGCCGTCGAAGTGCTTGAGGTCCATCACCATCACGTCGTCCCACAGCCCGAGCCGCTTCAGGTCACGAACGAGGTACTCGTTGAGTACCGTGAACTCGCCGGACAGGTTCGACTTCACCGACAGGTTGCCGAACGACGGTTCGATCGACGCGCTGACGCCGATGATGTTGGAGATCGTCGCCGTCGGCGCGATCGCCACGCAGTTGGAGTTGCGCATGCCGTGCTCGGCGATGCGTGAGCGCAGTGCGTCCCAGTCCATCGAGGTGCTGCGGTCGACCTCGACGTAGCCGCCGCGCTGTTCCTCGAGCAGGTTGATCGAGTCCAGCGGCAGGATGCCGCGGTCCCACAGCGAGCCGCGGTAGCTGGAGTAGCGGCCGCGCTCGCGCGCCAGTTCGGTCGAGGCCCAGTAGGCGTGGTAGCAGACGGCTTCCATCGAACGATCGGCAAACTCCACTGCCGCCTGCGAGGCATACGGCACGCGCAGTTCATGCAGGGCGTCCTGGAAGCCCATGATGCCCAGGCCCACAGGGCGGTGCTTCAGGTTCGAGTCGCGCGCCTTCTTGACCGCGTAGTAGTTGATGTCGATGACGTTGTCGAGCATGCGCATCGCCGTCGATACCGTCTTCTTCAGCTTCTCCTGGTCGATCTGGCCGTCCTTCAGGTGGTGGGCCGGGTTGACCGAACCGAGGTTGCACACGGCGATCTCGGTCTCGCTGGTGTTCAGCGTGATCTCGGTGCACAGGTTGCTCGAGTGCACCACGCCGACATGCTGCTGCGGCGAGCGCACGTTGCAGGCATCCTTGAACGTGATCCACGGATGGCCGGTCTCGAACAGCATCGTCAGCATCTTGCGCCACAGGTCCTTGGCCGGCACCTTCTTGAACAGCTTGATCTCGCCGGTCTCGGTCTTGGCCTCGTAGCGCAGGTAGGCCTCCTCGAAGGCCTTGCCGAACTTGTCGTGCAGGTCCGGGCAGGTCGAAGGCGAGAACAGCGTCCAGTCGCCGCCTTCCACCACACGCTTCATGAACAGGTCGGGGATCCAGTTCGCCGTGTTCATGTCGTGCGTGCGACGGCGATCGTCGCCGGTGTTCTTGCGCAGCTCGAGGAATTCCTCCAGGTCGAGGTGCCAGCTCGAGATAGGCGCAGACGGCGCCCTTGCGCTTGCCGCCCTGATTGACGGCCACCGCGGTGTCGTTGACCACCTTCAGGAACGGCACGACGCCCTGGCTCTTGCCGTTGGTGCCCTTGATGTGGCTGCCCAGGGCGCGAACGTTGGTCCAGTCATTGCCCAGCCCGCCGGCAAACTTCGACAGCAGCGCGTTTTCCTTGAGCGCCTCGTAGATGCCGTCGAGGTCGTCGGAGACGGTGGTCAGGTAGCAGCTCGAGAGCTGCGAACGGCGCGTACCCGAATTGAACAGCGTCGGCGTCGAGCTCATGAAGTCGAAGGTCGACAGCACCTCGTAGAACTCGATGGCGCGCGCCTCGCGGTCGATCTCGTTGAGCGCCGGGCCCATCGCCACGCGCATGAAGAACGCCTGCGGCAGTTCGATGCGGACTTCGTCCACATGCAGGAAGTAGCGATCGAACAGCGTCTGCAGGCCGAGGTAGTCGAACTGAAGGTCACGGTCGGCCTTCAGCGCGGCACCCAGCTTGGCCGGTCGAACTGGAGCAGCTTTTCGTCGAGCAGCTCGGCCTGCACGCCCTTCTTGATGAAGCCGGGGAAGTAGTCGGCATAGCGCGTGTGCATCTCGGCATGCGTCACCTCCTCGCCGAGAATCTCGCGGCGGATCGTGTGCAGCAGCAGCCGCGCGGTGGCACGGGTGTAGCCCGGATCCTTCTCGATCAGCGTGCGCGCCGCCAGGATGGCGGCCTTGTGCACCTCGTCGATCGGCACGCCGTCGTACAGGTTGCGGCGCGTCTCCGCCAGCACGGGCTCGGCCTTGACGTCGGCGCCCAGGCCAGCGCAAGCCGACTCAATCAGCGCCTGCAGCTTGGCGAAATCCAGCGGCACGCGCTGGCCCTTGTCCGTCACGTGCAGCGCCGCTTCGGCCGGCGCCGTCTTCTGAACCTGGCGGGCACGTTCCTGCGAACGACGCTCGCGATACAGCACATAGGCGCGCGCCACTTCGTGATGGCCGCCGCGCATCAGGCCGAGTTCGACTGGTCCTGCACATCCTCGATGTGGAAGGTGCCGCCACCCGGCCTCGAGCGCAGCAGTGCACGCACCACCGCCTCGGTCAGGCCGTCCACCGTCTCGCGCACGCTCGCCGACGCTGCGCCCTGCGTGCCATGCACCGCCAGGAACGCCTTCATCAGCGCCACCGCGATCTTGGCCGGCTCGAACACCACCACCGCGCCGTTGCGGCGGATGATCTGGTAGCCCTGGTAGGCCGAGGCGGCAGGCGCCGTCGTCGGGGAACGCATCGCAGCAGCTGGCGTCGAGGTCGGAACATGAATGGCTTGCATGGCTTCCCCTGGGTTGGTCGGTGTCAGTGTTTCGGTGGTCATGGCGAGAGCGAAGAGGCAACAGGCCGCCCGTCAAGGGCGGCCACAGGGCATGGTCTGTACTGGGTGCGCGTGCTGCGTTGGGCTTGCACCCGCCACGCAGGAAGAAGCGCTCGGACGGTGCGGCACGGCGTTTGGGTGAGGGCGCAAGGATAGCACGGCGGCACACTATATCTGGGGTGCCAGGGGCTTCAAGCACTACCGCTAGCGTTCCGCAGCGCGCTGGCCGCGACACCTCGCCCCCTTGGAAGTCGCGCCGTTGCTCGCTCAGCCGCGATGTTGCGGCGCGTCAGCGCGCGCCGTCCGGGTTGCCTCGTGTTGCACTCTCGGGAAAGTCCCAATCCGCCCCGCCAGCGGCATCGAGCCCTGCCCGAAACCGATGCCAGTCGAAACCCGCACCGGGATCGTGCTTGCGTCCGGGCGCGATGTGCTCGTGGCCCGCAACCGCCCTGACCGGATACCGCCGGGCGATGCCGCGAGCGAGCGTCGTGAGTGCCGCGTACTGGGCCGCTTCGAACGTCTGCCCTTCCAGCCCTTCCAGCTCGACACCGATCGAGAAGTCGTTGCAGTTCTCGCGCCCGCGCCAGGCGGATGCGCCCGCATGCCGTGCGCGCCGGTCGCACGACACGAACTGGACCACCTCACCGCTGCGACGGACGACGAAATGCGCGGAGACCTGCAGGCCGCGGATCGTTTCGAAGTAGGGATGCGCGCTCCAGTCGAGCCGGTTGAGGAACAGGTCCTCGATCTCCGAGCCGCCAAAGTGGCCCGGCGGCAGGCTGATCGAGTGCACGACCAGCAACGACACTGCCGTCCCCGGCGGACGCGGCCCGAAGTTCGGCGATCGGCTGGCTCTGGCGCCTGACCACCAGCCACCGTACCAGCGCGGCTTCACGGCGCGCGTCGGCTCAATCGCGATCGGCCGCGACGCCATCGCCGCCGACGTTCACACCCAGCCGGGCCATGCGATAGCGCATCTGTCGCAGCGACAGGCCGAGGCTCGCGCCCGCGGCCGTGCGGTTGAATCGGTGCCGCTCCAGCGCACGCACCAGGATGTCGCGCTCCACGTCGTCGAGGTAGGCCGCCAGGTCCGTGGGCAGCGGCTCCTCGACTGGAAGGCTCGCCACTGTCGGCGGAAAACGCGCTGGCGGTTCGTCGCGCCGCATGGCCTCGAACGCATCGATGTCGGCCGTCGTCGCTTCGCACAGTTCCGATTCGGGCAGGCCGAGATCGGCGACGTCGATCGACTCGCCGCCCGACAGTGCCACCGCGCGGTGCAGCAGGTTCTCCAGCTCGCGCACGTTGCCGGGGAACGGGTAGCGCGCCAGTTGCTGCAGCGCCTCACGCGTCAGCCGCGGCGGCGGCGACACGCCCGCATCGTGGGCGATGCGCTCCAGCACCCGCTCGGCGATGTCGGACAGATCCTCGAGGCGCTCGCGCAACGGCGGCACGCGGATCTGGATCACGTTGAGACGGTAGAAGAGATCCTGGCGGAAGCGCCCCGCCTGCACCTCGGCGCCGAGATCCTTGTGGGTGGCGCTGAGCAGCCGCACGTTGACCGGCTGCTCGCTGACCGCGCCCACCGGCCGCACCGAGCGCTCCTGGATGGCGCGCAGCAACTTGCTCTGCATCGACAGCGGCAGATCGCCGATCTCGTCGAGGAACAGCGTGCCGCCGCTGGCCGCCTGGAAGAAGCCTTCGCGGTCTTCGGCGGCGCCGGTGAAGGCGCCCTTGCGGTAGCCGAAGAACTCCGCCTCGAGCAGTTGCTCGGGAATCGCCCCGCAGTTCACCGCGATGAAGGGCTGCGAGGCGCGCACGCTCGTCTCGTGGATGGCGCGCGCCACCAGTTCCTTGCCGGTGCCCGACTCGCCGTTGACCAGCACCGGCGCCATGCTGCGGGCCACTTTCTCGACCAGCGCCCGCACCTGCTGCATCGCTGACGAATGCCCGGCCATGCGCCGCAATGCGACGCTGACAGGTGCTGCGGGAGGAGCGGCCGGGCGCGGCGGCCGCGGCTGCGGCGCTGCGCCGCTTT
The DNA here is from genome assembly GCA_007994965.1 of Piscinibacter aquaticus. Classification (GTDB taxonomy): domain Bacteria; phylum Pseudomonadota; class Gammaproteobacteria; order Burkholderiales; family Burkholderiaceae_C; genus Piscinibacter; species Piscinibacter aquaticus. Next base: position 3,234,898 of record VOPW01000001.1, read on the forward strand.
CCGACGGCAGCGTCGACGGGTCCATCGTCGGCACCGACGGCCCGCCCGCCCCAGCGCCGACGACACGACGGCGCGGAACTGCTTCAGGTCCACCGGCTTGGTGAGGTAGTCGTAGGCACCGGCCTTGAGCGCCTCGACGGCGTTCTCGGCCGACCGTAGGCGGTGATCACGATGGCCTTCTCGCGCCGCCCCGATTCCTCCAGCCGCCGCAGCAGGTCGAGCCCGCTGCCGTCGGGCAGCCGCATGTCGGTGATCACGGCGCTGTAGGTGCGGTCCTTCAGGTGAGACCGGGCTTCCTCCACCGAGCCGGCGGTCTCGATGTCGTAGCCCTCGCGCAGCAGCGTCAGCTCGTAGAGCGTGCGCAGGTCCGGCTCGTCGTCGACGACCAGCAGGCTGAAGTGCGAGGGAGAGGTCATGACGTCAGGTGCAATCGCGCTTCGGTGTCGGCCAGCGGCATGCGGCGCATCACCACGTAGAACTCGTTCGGGTGCGCATCGCCGGCCGCTCGGGCGCGGTAGTCGATGCTGGCGCCGTAGCGCTCGCACAGCTCTCGGCAAATATACAGGCCCAGTCCGGTGCCGCGACTGCGCGTGGAGAAGAACGGTTCGAAGAGGTAACGCTCGACCTCCGGCGGGATCGGGGCGCCATCGCTGGCCACGCTGAGGAAGGCACGCGCCTCGTCGCGCGAATCCAGGCGCAGCACCACGGCACCCGGCGCGCCGCTGGCGTGCCGGTGGGCGTTGTCGAGTAGATTGACGAGCACGCGGCGCAGGTGCTCAGCGTCGAAGGCCACCCCAGCGGCTGGGGCGGCAGTTCCACTCGCAAGGCGCTCTGGTCGCCCAGGCGCAGGCCCACCGAGCGCGCCCAGTCGCTGCAGATGGCCGCCACCATCGCGGTGGCGTCGATCGCCCTTGCCTCGTCCACCTGCCCCGGCGCGACCTCCATCACGTCGTCGACGATGCGCTTGAGGCGCTCGACGTTGTCGGCCACCATGCGGGTGAGCTGGCGCTGCGCGGGGTCGGTCGCGTCCTCGGCCATCAGCGCATTGGCCTGGGCGATGGCCGCCAGCGGGTTGCGGATCTCGTGGGCGATGCCCGCCGACACGCGACCCATCGCCGCGAGCTTCTCCTGCCGGCTGCGCGCCTGCATGTTGCGAACGTCCTCGAGGAACAGCACGCAGAAGTCCTCGTTGGCCTGCGCGGCCTTGTGGCGCGTGAAGCGCACGCGCACCCGCAGCGTGCGGCTCGATCCGGGCTCGAACTGCAGCGCCACGTCGCGGCCGGCTTCCGGCCAGCTCGATTCGATGAAGGCCTGCTCCACCGTTCGCACGAGGCCGGCCCAGGCCTCGACGCCGCGCAGCTGGAACGGCGCCGGGCGACTCATGCCGGTCGGCGCGAGCAGGCGGCGCGCGGCCGGATTGGCCGCCCGGACACGCCCACGGCGGTCGACGACGAGGATGCCATCCTGCATCTCCTCGATCACGAGACGGTTCAGCGCCGCCTGCTGGGCGCGCCATCTCCATGTTGCCGCGAGCGGTCAGTTCCTCGCGGGCGAGTCGTCCGGCCAGTTCGCCGGCCAGCACCGTGATCACGAAGAAGCCGCTGCCGGCCAGCGCCGCCTGGGTGAGCAATTGCGTCAGGTTCGAGCCACTCAGGCCATCGATCCAGGCCGTGACCAGCAGCATCAGCGCCACCGCGGCGGCGGTGGCCAGCGCCAGCGGACGCGGCGTCAGCACGCCGGCCATCAGCACCGGCAGCACGAGCAGGGCCACGTAGTTCAGGCTGGAGCCGGGCGCCAGCATGTGCAGCGCGCTGAAGGCGATGAGGTCGACGCCGATCGTCGTCAGCCACGGCGCGCCGACGATGCGCGCCAGCGCCTTCGGCTCCACCGTCCGGCGGCGCGGCAGCAGCCACAGCAGCAACGCGAGCGAGCCGTAGGCGACGCTGATCAGCGCGGCCTCGATGGAAGGCCGCGCGCCGAACAGCCCGGTGATCGCCTGCGCCAGCACCAGCGCGACCCCAAGCGCGGCGCGCGCCAATGAACGTGCGGTAGATGCGATCGAAGGCGGTCTGGCCGGCGCTGACGATGCGCTCGGCCTGCCGGGAGAAGAGCCGCGAATCGAGCGTCGAGGTCTTCGGCGACGAGGCAGCCGTCTCGGCCGCGGGGGGCAAGTCGTCCGGCAAGACCTGCGTGTCCTCGGCCGAGCCGAAGGCACCGAACCAGGATTCGTCGGCCGTCGGCGCGCGTTGTTGCCGGCGCCGGTCGCTCTGCCGGCGCTCGCGCTGGCGCGGCGACTCGCTCATCGACCGGCCCGCGGCCGCTCAGCTGGCCGGATGCTGCTTCTCGTACTCGGCACGATGCGCCTCGCCACAAAACACGCCACCGCGGCCCGGAAGTGCGTCATGCGCCGGCAGGTGCACGCCGCACTGGCGGCAGGCCACCATCGGCTGGACCTCGGCATCCCGCTGCGGCCGCGCCGCCGGCGCATCGCCGCGCCGTTTGCCGCGGACCAGCCAGACCAGCGCCACCACGGCAAGCACCAGCAACAGGTACTTCATCGCTCAGCCCGGCGCCCGCTGCAGCACGATCTCCAGCACGAAGCGCGAGCCGACGTAGGCCAGCAGCAGCAGCGCCGCTCCACCGTAGAGCCAGCGCGTGGCCAGCGGGCCGCGCCACCCGAAGGCCCGGCGCCCGGCCAGCAGCGCCGCGAAGACGACCCAGCCCAGCATCGAGAACACTGTCTTGTGGTCCCAGCGCCAGGGCTGCGCATACCACGCACCGAGCAGCAGGGCGGCCGACAGGACGACGAAGCCCGCACCGACGAAGCGGAACGTCAGCCGCTCCAGCCGCAGCAGCGGCATGCCGGCCGGCGCTTCGCCCGCCACGCGCTGACGCATCTGCTGCTCGGCACGGTTGAGCATCGCGCCGTGAAGCACGGCGGCGCCGAACAGGCCGTAGGACGCGATGCCGAGCACCCAGTGCAGCGGCGCCCAGCGCGACAGCGCGTGCGGACGGAGTTCCCCGGGAACAGATAGGCCAGCAGCACCGTCGCGGCACCGAGCAGCGCGAGGGCGCGTCGAACGCCGCCGAGGGGCAGGAAGCGGCTCTCGACCGCGTAGACGGCCAGCACCAGCCACATCGTCACCGACAGCGCCGGCGCGAAGCCGAATCGCGCGCCGGACGTCGCGGCACCGAGTCCGGTGATGTCGGCAAGGATGGCCAGCGCATGCGCGATCCAGCCCGCCAGCAAGGTGCCGCGCACGGCCGACTCGCGCTCCGCCGGTACCAGGCCGGCCGCTGCATAGGCGACGAGCGCCACCAGCGTCGGCAGGCCGAGTGCCCAGGCCATCGCCCCGTGGGGGCCGAACGATAAAATCATCCGCACAGTGTACTTTCGCGCCCCGGGCTCACCGGCCGCGCTGCCCCATGGCTTCCACCCTCACCGAACGACTGAGTCGCGCCGTCAAGACGATGCGCGGCCGGGCCCGCATCACCGAGAGCAACGTCCAGGAGATGCTGCGAGAGGTGCGCATGGCGCTGCTCGAGGCCGACGTCGCGCTGCCGGTGGTGCGCGACTTCATCGCGCGGGTGAAGGACAAGGCGCTCGGCGCCGAGGTGGTGGGCTCGCTGACGCCGGGCCGGCGCTGGTGGGGATCGTCAACCGCGAGCTCGCGGCGACGATGGGCGATGTGGACGCGTCAGGGTCCCCCAAGGGCCCGGCCGACATCAACCTCGCCGCGCAGCCCCCGGCGGTCATCCTGATGGCCGGCCTGCAGGGTGCCGGCAAGACCACCACCACCGCCAAGCTGGCGCGCCACCTGATCGAGAAGCGCAAGAAGAAGGTGCTGACCGTCTCCGCCGACGTCTATCGCCCGGCGGCCATCGAGCAGCTCAAGACGGTGACGAAGCAGGCGGGTGCCGAGTGGTTCCCTTCCACGGCCGCCGACAAGCCGCTGGACATCGCCCGCGCCGCGCTCGACCACGCCAAGCGCCACTACTTCGACGTGCTGCTCGTCGACACCGCCGGCCGTCTGGCGATCGACGAGGCGCTGATGAAGGAGATCGCCGAGCTGCATTCGGCGCTCAACCCGGTCGAGACGCTGTTCGTCGTCGATGCGATGCAGGGCCAGGACGCGATCAACACGGCGAAGGCCTTCAAGGAAGCGCTGCCGCTCACCGGCATCGTGCTGACCAAGATGGACGGCGACTCGCGCGGCGGCGCGGCGCTGTCGGTGCGGCAGATCACCGGCGCGCCGATCAAGTTTGCCGGCACCAGCGAGAAGATCGACGGGCTGGAAGTCTTCGACGCCCAGCGCCACGCCGGCCGCGTGCTCGGCATGGGCGACATCGTCGCGCTGGTCGAGGAGGTGCAGAAGGGCGTCGACATCGCGGCGGCGCAGAAGCTGGCCGAGAAGGTCAAGTCGGGCGATGCCTTCGACCTCAACGACTTCCTGATGCAGATCTCGCAGATGAAGAAGATGGGCGGGCTGTCGGGGCTGATGGACAAGCTGCCGACGCAGCTCACCGGCGGCAAGACGCCGAACATCGGCCAGTCCGACATGGATCGCGCCGAGCGCGACGTGCGCCGCATGGAAGGCATCATCTGCTCGATGACGCCGCTCGAGCGACGCAAGCCCGAGCTGATCAAGGCCACCCGCAAGCGCCGCATCGCTGCGGGCGCCGGCGTTCAGGTGCAGGACGTCAACCGGCTGCTCAACCAGTTCGAGCAGATGCAGGGGATGATGAAGAAGATGAAGGGCGGCGGCCTGATGAAGATGATGAAGCGCATGGGCGGCGGCATGAAGCTGCCCGGCGGCCCGCGTTGAGAATGCCGGCATGACCGATTGGCTCCTGATCCTTCTGGCCGTCGCTGCCGTGGCGCTGGTCGCACTGGCGGTTCTTCGCCGCCGCTCCACGCCCTCGCGACCGGCCGACGAACGCCGCCTCGACACGGTGGCCGCCTGGCCCCCGCGGCGACGCGCATCCTGACCAGCGCCGAGCGCCGGGCCTATTCCACGCTCGAACGCGCACTTCCCGGCTACATGATCCTCGCGCAGGTTCCGCTGGCACGCTTCCTGAAGGTGCCCACGCGCAACTCCTACACCGAATGGCTGCGCCGCATGGGCACCCAGTGCGCTGACCTGGTGGTGTGCGACATGGCCTCCGAAGTGCTGGCGGTGGTGAACGTGCAGCCGCCGGCCGGCAGCGAGAGCGAGCGAGCGCGCAAGCGGCTCAATCGCATGGCGCGCGTGCTCAAGGCCGCCGGCATTCCGATGCACGTGTGGACCGACAACGCACTGCCGTCGGTGGAGGCTGCGCGCGAGATGGTGATGCCGAAGGCGGCCTCGGCAGCGCCCCAGGCCACGCCGGCCGCGCGACCGAACCCACTGGAGGAGGCCGGCCGCGACGATTCGCTGGACGAACGCATCGAGGTGCGCGAGCCGCCGCCGTCGACCTGGTTCGACGAATTCAGCACCAGCCCCGCGCCGCTGAGCGGCACGGACAAGCGCTCCGGCTGAACCGCAGCCTCAGCCGAGCAGCGCCTGCGCGAACTCGCGGGCGTCGAAGGTCTGCAGGTCTTCGAGCTTCTCGCCGACGCCGATGAAATAGACCGGCAGCGGCTGCGCGCGCTGTCGGCCCCACAGCGCCAGGGCGGCGAGAACGCCACCCTTGGCCGTGCCATCGAGCTTGGTGATGATCACGCCGGTGAGCCCCAGTGCGGCATCGAAGGCCTGCACCTGCGACAGCGCGTTCTGCCCGGTATTGCCGTCGACCACCAGCAGCACCTCGTGCGGTGCGCCGTCCTGAGCCTTGGCGATGGTCCGGCGGATCTTCTTCAGCTCTTCCATCAGGTGGGCCTGGGTGGTCAGCCGCCCTGCGGTGTCGGCGATCACGACGTCGCAGCCACGTGCCTTGCCGGCCACGACGGCGTCGTAGGTCACCGCCGCCGGGTCGCCGCCTTCCTGGCTGACGATCTCCACCCGGTTGCGATCGGCCCACACCAGCAGCTGCTCGCGGGCCGCCGCGCGGAAGGTGTCGGCCGCGGCCAGCAGCACCTTCTGCTCGGCCTCGGCGAGATGGCGCGTGAGCTTGCCGATGCTCGTGGTCTTGCCGGCGCCGTTGACGCCGACGACCATGATCACCGTCGGCGTGTGTTCGCCAACCCGCAGCGGCCGCTGCAGCGGTCGCAGCAGTTCGGCCACGGCATCCGCCAGCAGCGCCTTCACCGCCGCAGGCTCGGTCGCCTTGGCCTCCTTGACCCGGCGCTTCAGGTCGTCGAGCAGAAACTGCGTGGCCTGCACACCGGCATCCGCCATCAGCAAGGCGGACTCGAGTTCCTCGTAGAGCGCATCGTCGATCTGCGTGCCCGTGAAGACCTGCGCGATGCCGCTGCCGGTGCGGCGCAGGCCCTGCCGCAGCTTGTCGAGCCAGCCGCGGCGCTCCGGCTCGGCCGGGGCCGACTGCGCGGCAGCGATCGGTGCCGGTGCGACGGCCTGGTCGGTCGAAGGCGGGGCGGCCGGCGCCGGCGCGACCTTTTTCTTGAAGAAGCTGAACATCGGGGAAAGCCGGAAGGAGGGCCGCGGAAGCGGAACCCGAAGCCGCGTTATACTCGCGGGCTCAGGCGCTTTAGCTCAGTCGGTTAGAGCGACGGAATCATAATCCGCAGGTCCGGGGTTCGAATCCCTGAAGCGCCACCAGAACACACACAACGGCTCCTCGTCTGCCCCCAGACCGGGAGCCGTTTCGATCTCTGACCCTGCCACCCTCTGCCAACAACAGCCACTGGATCCACACCATGTACCGCTGTTTCGCCGCTCTCCTCGCCTCGCTGCTGATTTCCGGCGGCGCCTTCGCGCAAAGCCTGCGCGCCTTCACGCCGAATGCCCTGCGCGGCACGATCGAGGTGCTGCAGTCGCCCGAGGTGGCCCTCAACGGCAAGCCGGCGCGGCTGGCCGCCAGCGCCCGCATCTTCGGCCCGGACAACCTGATCAAGGTGCCGGCCTCGATCGTGGGCCAGAAACTGGTCGTGAACTACACGCTCGACGGCCAGGGCTTCGTTCGCGACGTCTGGGTCCTCACCGAGAGCGAGGCGGCGAAGAAGCCGTGGCCGACCACTGCCGCCGAAGCACAGGCCCGGCGCTTCGATAGCGTGTCTCAGGTCTGGATCAAGCCCTGAGGAGCGCGCCATGAGCAGCACAGCTGGCAAGAAGGTCTTCATCAAGACCTTCGGCTGCCAGATGAACGAGTACGACTCGGACAAGATGGCCGACGTGCTCCAGGCGGCCGAAGGCTACGAGCCGACGAGCAACGTCGACGACGCCGATCTCATCCTCTTCAACACCTGCTCGGTGCGCGAGAAGGCGCAGGAGAAGGTGTTCAGCGACCTCGGCCGCGTCAAGCACCTGAAGGCCAAGGGCGTGCTGATCGGCGTCGGCGGCTGCGTGGCCAGCCAGGAAGGCGCCGCGATCATCGAGCGTGCGCCCTACGTCGACGTGGTATTCGGCCCGCAGACGCTGCACCGCCTGCCCGAAATGCTCGCGCGGCGCACGCAGCTGCGCCGCCCGCAGGTGGACATCAGCTTCCCGGAAATCGAGAAGTTCGACCACCTGCCGCCGCCGCGCAAGGAAGGCGCCAGCGCCTTCGTGTCGATCATGGAAGGCTGCTCGAAATACTGCAGCTACTGCGTGGTGCCGTACACGCGCGGCGAGGAAGTGTCGCGCCCGTTCGACGACGTGCTGACCGAAGTGGCCGGCCCGGCCGACCAGGGCGTCAAGGAAGTGACGCTGCTCGGGCAGAACGTCAATGCCTACCGCGGGGCGATGGGCGACAGCGGCGAGATTGCCGATTTCGCGCTGCTGATCGAGTACGTGGCCGAGATCCCCGGCATCGAGCGCATCCGCTACACCACCAGTCACCCGAACGAGTTCACGCAGCGGCTGATCGACGTCTATGCACGCGTGCCCAAGCTGGTGAACCACCTCCACCTGCCCGTGCAGCACGGCAGCGACCGCATCCTGATGGCGATGAAGCGCGGCTACACCGCGATGGAGTACAAGAGCACGATCCGCAAGCTGCGCGCCGTGCGCCCCGACATCAGCCTGTCCAGCGACTTCATCGTCGGCTTCCCGGGCGAGACGGAAGACGACCACGCACGCACGATGAAGCTGATCGAGGACATCGGCTTCGACAACAGTTTCAGCTTCGTCTACAGCGCGCGCCCTGGCACTCCGGCGGCGAACCCGCCGACGACACGCCGCAGACGGTGAAGCTGCAGCGGCTGCAGCAACTGCAGGCCGCGATCGAGGCCAACGCACGGCGGATCGGCGAATCGCGTGTCGGTACGCGGCAGCGCATCCTGGTCGAAGGCCCTTCGCGCAAGGACGCCAGCGAACTGATGGGCCGCACCGAGTGCAACCGCATCGTCAATTTCGCCGGCATGCCGCGCCTGATCGGCCAGATGATCGACGTGCAGATCTCCCAGGCCTACCCGCACTCGCTGCGCGGGGAAGTCGTGACGGCCGAAGCCGCAGCCGTCTGATCGCTCAGCCCGGCGCGCGGCGCCAGCCGGCCCACCACAGGGATAGCGATCCACTGGCCAGCATCAGTGCATAGCCGGCCATCTTGCCGTCGCGCCCGAAGATCACCAGCGCCGCGATCAACCCCAAGGTGCAGCCGGCCGATGCCCAGAGCGCGAGGCGCATGAAGCCGGCCGGCCTGAGCTCGCGCCACCAGACCAGCGCGCCAACGCGGTGGTGATGACCCCACACCGACCGCCGGAGCGAAGAAATTGAGCAGGTGCCAGAGAGCGTCGAGAGGGCCCATTCGCCAAGGCGGGAGGTTCGTGGGAAGATGCGCGGCAGCTTGACGGTCATCAAGCCCAGGCTGCGGGCCGCTGCGAAGATGCCGGCCGACGGGTTCCGAATTTTATAATCCGCACATGAGCGTTTTCGCCCTCGGGCTGAACCACACCACCGCGCCGGTCGATCTGCGCGGCCGGTTTGCGTTCGCGCCCGAGCAACTCGTGCCCACGCTGCAGGCCTTCCGCGAGAAGCTGCAGCGCAGCGGCGAGGTGGCGATCGTCTCCACCTGCAATCGCACCGAGGTCTACGTCGGCGCGAGCCCGTCGCTGCTGACGCCGGCCGTCGACTGGCTGGCCCAGCTCGGTGGTGTGAGCAGCCAGACGCTGCGCCAGCACTCCTACGTGTTCGAAGGCAGCCGGGCGGCGCGCCACGCCTTCCGCGTGGCCAGCGGCCTCGATTCGATGGTGCTGGGCGAGCCGCAGATCCTCGGCCAGATGAAGCAGGCCGTTCGCGAGGCCGATTCCGCTGGTACGCTGGGCACCACGCTGCACCAGATGTTCCAACGCAGCTTCGCGGTGGCCAAGGAAGTGCGCACCTCCACCGAGATCGGCGCGCATTCGATCAGCATGGCCGCGGCGGCAGTGCGCCCTGGCGTCGCAGCTGTTCGAAGATCTTCGCGAGACCAAGGTGCTGTTCGTCGGCGCCGGCGAGATGATCGAACTGGTGGCCACGCATTTCGCGGCGCGCATGCCCAAGGCGCTGGCGGTGGCCAACCGCACGCTGGAGCGCGGCGAGAAACTGGCCGGGCGCTTCGGCGCTGAGGCCTTGCGCCTGTCCGATCTGCCCACGCGCCTGGCCGACTACGACATCGTCGTGTCGTGCACCGCGAGCACCTTGCCGATCATTGGCCTGGGCGCGGTGGAGCGCGCAATCAAGTCGCGCAAGCGCCGGCCGATGTTCATGGTCGACCGGCCGTGCCGCGCGACATCGAGCCCGAGGTCGCCCGCCTGTCCGACGTCTATCTGTATACCGTCGACGATCTGTCGGCGCTGGTCCAGACCGCTGGCGAGAAGCGACAGGCGGCCGTGCAGCAGGCCGAGGCGATCATCGAGACCGGCGTGCAGGGCTTCGAACACTGGCTCGGCGAGCGCGAGGCGGTACCGCTGATCAAGGCGTTGCACCAGCAGGCCGACGACTGGCGCCATGCCGAGATCGCGCGGGCTCGCAAGATGCTCGCCAAGGGCGCCGATGTCGATGCGGTGCTGGAAGCGCTGACCCGTGGTCTGACGCAGAAGATGCTGCACGGCACGATGGCCGAGCTGCATGCGGCCGACGCCTCGCAGCGCCTGCAGCTGGCGCACACTGTCTCGAAGCTGTTCCTGCGCCAGACCCCGCGTGACCCCGCCGACGAGCGCGGTTAGCGCCCGCTGAGACGCCGCCGGCCGCACGAGGCCGGCCTTCGTGAGTGCCGGCATGGCACCGCCCTCTCCGCCTCTCAGCCGTTCCGATGAAAGAGTCCTTCCGCCAGCAGTTCGAGCGCCTCGCGCTGCGCCTTGCCGAACTCGAGGCGACGCTCGCCGATCCGCGCATCGCCGCCGACATGAAGCGCTTCCGCGAACTGACGCGCGAGCATGCGGAGGCAGCGTCGCTGGTCGAGCGGTTCCGCCTGTTCGAACAGCGCGAGCGCGATCTGGCCGCGGCGCAGGAGATGCTCGGCGATCCGGAGCTGGCCGCGATGGCGCAAGAGGAGATCGCCTCCGCGCGTGCCGACACCGAGCGCCTGCACGGCGAGTTGCAGGCGGCGCTGCTGCCGCGCGACCCGGACGACGTGCGCAACGCATTCCTCGAGATCCGCGCCGGCACGGGCGGCGACGAATCGGCATTGTTTGCCGGCGATCTCGCCCGCATGTACCTGCGCTATGCCGAGCGTCAGGGCTGGCGGACCGAGATCATGTCGGAGAGCGCCAGCGAACTCGGCGGCTACAAGGAAGTCGTGATCCGCGTGGAAGGCGACGGCGTGTATGGCCGGCTCAGGTTCGAGTCGGGCGGCCACCGCGTGCAGCGGGTACCGGCCACCGAGGCCCAGGGGCGCATCCACACCAGCGCCTGCACCGTGGCCGTGCTGCCGGAACCCGACGAAGCCGAGGAGATCACGCTCAATCCGGCCGAGCTCCGCATCGACACCTTCCGCGCCAGCGGCGCCGGCGGGCAGCACGTCAACAAGACCGACAGCGCGATCCGCATCACGCACCTGCCCACCGGCCTGGTGGCCGAATGCCAGGACGACCGCTCGCAGCACCGCAACAAGGCCAAGGCGATGGCGGGTGCTGCGGCGCGGCTGCGCGACAAGGAGCGCAGCGAGCGCGCCGCGAAGGAGGCGGCCACCCGCAAGGGGCTGATCGGCAGCGGCGACCGCAGCGACCGCATCCGCACCTACAACTTCCCGCAAGGCCGGCTGACCGATCACCGCATCAACCTGACGCTGTACCGGCTTCAGGCCATCGTCGACGGCGATCTCGACGAGATCGTCGCGGCGTTGCAGGCGGCACGCGCCGCCGAGCAGCTGGCGGCGCTGGAAAGCGGCCAGTGAGCACCTTGCAAGACGCGCTGTCGGCGGCTCGCGCAGCGGGCCTCGATCGGCTGGATGCGCAACTGCTGCTCGGCCATGTGCTCGGTCGCTCGCGGGCGTGGCTGCTGGCGCACGACGACGAGGCCCTCCCGGCGGAGCAGATCGCGACCTTCGAGGCGCTGGTGGCGCGAAGGCGCGAGGGCGAGCCGGTGGCCTACCTGCTCGGCGAGAAGGAGTTCCACGGCCTGCTGCTGCAGGTCGACGCCCGTGTACTCGTGCCGCGGCCCGACACCGAGGTGCTGGTCGACTGGGCCCTGGAACTGCTGCGTACGGAACTCGTGGCGGTGCGGCAGCCGACCGTGGCCGACCTCGGCACCGGCAGCGGCGCGATCGCGCTGGCCGTGCGCCACGCCTTCCAGGCGGCCGCGGTCACGGCCACCGATGCCAGTGCCGAGGCGCTCGCCGTCGCCCGCGCCAATGGAGATCGCCTCGGCCTGACGGTCGAATGGCTTCAAGGCCACTGGTGGGCGCCGTTGGCGGGCCGGCGCTTCGATCTCGTGCTGTCGAATCCGCCCTACATCCGCGAGGCCGATCCGCACCGGGCTGCGCTGGTTCACGAGCCGCGCGGTGCACTGGCGGCCGGCGCCAGCGGGCTGGACGATCTGCAAAGGATCGTTGCCGGCGCGGCTCGCCACTTGCAGCCGGGTGGTTGGCTGCTGCTGGAGCATGGCTTCGACCAGGGCGCCGACGTTGCACGGTTGCTCACGGACGCCGGCTTCGTGGGGATCGAAACGCGGGGCGATCTCGCCGGCCTGCCTCGCTGCACGGGAGGGCACCGGTAAGAGCGTGTCAAGCCTGTGGCGTCCATGCCGCGGCCGGGCGTGGCATCTTGGCGAAAGTGGCCAGCACACCACGACTGCGAGCAGGACACATGGCAAAAGCCGGCCACCGGGGCGTAGCATGGCCTGACGACTTTGCGAGGAGTGCGACATGCAGAATTGCAAGTGGACGCTCACCATCGTCGCCATGCTCTCGATGCCTGCGCTGGCTGGCGAAGGCAATGGCTTGCAGTGGCGCGACGACAGCATCACCTGGGCCCGCTGGCAGGCGCGGTTGGCGCTGAGCCAGCCGACGCCGCTGTGGCGGGCCGGCTTTGGCGAGAGCGACAGCCAGGGGGCTCAAGCCGCGCAGCCTGAGCGTGATGGGCGATTACCTCTTTGCGCGATCCCTGACGGAAGATGGCCGCGCCAACGTTCTGCGCGCCACCAGCGGGCTCGTGCTCGGCGCGCGCCCCACGCTGTGGGCCGGGCAGCCAGGCGGCCAAAGCCGGTTTCCTGAGCAGCGACCGCCTGCCATCTTCCGACCTGCGCGGTGAGCCCGGCGCCCTGCCCTACATCGGCGTCGGCTACAGCGGCCTGGGCGGCCGCAGCGGCTGGAGCTTCAGCGCCGACTTCGGCCTGATGGCGCTGGGTGCCGGCAATGCGATTCGCCTCGGGCGTTCCGGCAACTACCAGGGGGTCGACGACTGGTGCGCGAACTGCGCCTGACGCCGGTGCTGCAGATCGGCGCCAGCTACGCCTTCTGATCCACGGCGCCAGCCGGGGCCTTGAGGCCGCACGGGTGTCGCGCATCCGTGCATGCCGTATAACCTCGGGTCTTTCGCATCCAGCCCGGCCACGACCATGAGCGACGTCCAGACCCGCATCGACGAAATCGTCAAGAACAACCGAGTGGTGCTCTTCATGAAGGGCACGGCACAGTTTCCGATGTGCGGCTTCTCCGGCCGCGCCGTGCAGATCCTCAAGGCCTGCGGCGTGAACGACCTGAAGACCGTCAACGTGCTCGAGGACGAAGCCGTGCGCCAGGGCATCAAGGAGTACGCCAACTGGCCGACGATTCCGCAGCTCTACGTGAAGGGGGAATTCGTCGGCGGCTCGGACATCATGATGGAGATGTACGAGTCGGGCGAGCTGCAGCCGCTGCTGGCCGAATGACGCCGAAGCGGCGCGCGTCGTCGTCGGCATCACCGGCGCGACGGGCGCCGTCTACGCCGTGAGGCTGCTGCAGCGGCTGCGCGATGCCGGCCGCGAGACGCACCTCGTGGCGAGCCCCGCCGGCGTGCTCAACGTTCACCACGAGCTCGGGCTCGATCGACGGGCGCTGGAAGCGCTGGCCGATGTGTCCTATTCGCCGGGCGACGTGGGTGCCGCCATCGCCAGCGGCTCCTTTGCCACCGAGGCCATGGTCGTCGCGCCATGCTCGATGAAGTCGCTCGCCGCGATCGCGCACGGCATGGCCGACAACCTGCTGACCCGCGCCGCCGACGTGACGCTGAAGGAACGGCGTCGCCTCGTGCTGATGGTGCGCGAGACGCCCTTCAACCTGGCGCACCTGCGCAACATGACCGCCGCCACCGAGATGGGCGCCGTGGTGTTCCCACCTTTGCCGGCCTTCTACCACCGGCCCGCCAGCATCGATGAACTGGTGAACGACAGCGTCGAGCGGGTGCTCGCGCTGCTCGGTGTCGGCGAGGCGGTGCCGAAGTCCTGGGGCGGTCTCGGCGGCTGAGCCGATTCAGCCATCGGGTGCAGCCAGGCCTTGCGCGCGCCGAACACCGCATTCGGATACTGAGGCCGGCCACGGCTGCCGTTGTAGCGGCCGAGAGCCATGAACAGATCGCCACGCTCCACGTCCAGGTAGTGGCGCAGGATCACGCAGCCGAAGCGCAGGTTGGTCTGCATGTGGAACAGGCTGGCCGGGTCGCCATCGCCAATCAGCCGCGTCCAGAAGGGCATCACCTGCATGTAGCCACGCGCACCGGCCGAGCTGATCGCATATTTGCGAAAGCCACTCTCCACCTGCACCGGGCCGAGCACCAGCGCCGGCTCCAGGCCCGCCCGCTTGCTTTCGTACCAGAGGGTCTCGAGAAACTCGACCCGCGTGATGTGCTCGGCCTTGCGCCGCTGCAGGCGCGTGCTGGTGTCGCCCAGCCAGCGCAAATAGGCCAGCCGCGCTTCGATGGTGTCGAAGGCGGGCTTCGGCGGTGCACTGTTGGCGATGGCCGCAGACAACGCACCGCGCACCGAGTCGGCCAGCGGCTCTTCGACCTGCGCACCGGCACGCGCGACGCGCGGCGCCAGCGACATGAGCGGAGCCAGCACGCCGGCCGTCAACAGCCGGCGCCGCATGCTCATCGTCCGAGCACGCCCTTCAGGTGGGCGGTCACCTCGCCCGCCGCCAGCGGCGTGGCCTGAGTGTCGGTGCGGCCCTGGTACTCGACGCGGCCCTCCTTGAGACCACGATCGGAGACCACGACGCGATGCGGAATGCCGATCAGTTCCCAGTCGGCGAACATCGCGCCGGGACGCTCGCCGCGGTCGTCGAGCATCACGTCGATGCCCAGCGCAGCGAGTTCGTCGTGCAGCCGGTCGGCGGCGGCCTTCACGTCGGCACTGCGGTCGTAGCCGATCGGGCAGACGACTACCGTGAACGGCGCCATCGCATCCGGCCACACGATGCCGCGCTCGTCATGGCCCTGCTCGATCGCCGCGCCGAGGATGCGCGTGACGCCGATGCCGTAGCAGCCCATCTGCATCAACTGCGGCTTGCCGCTCGTCGAGGTAGGTGGCGCTCATCGCCAGGCTGTACTTGGTGCCGAGGAAGAACACATGGCCGACCTCGATGCCACGCTGGATGGCGAGCACGCCCTTGCCGTCGGGCGACGGTTCACCCTCGACGACGTTGCGGATGTCGGCGACCACATCGGGCTCGGGCAGGTCGCGTCCCCAATTCACGCCGGTGTAGTGGAAGTCGGCATCGTTGGCGCCGCAGACGAAGTCGCTCATCGCGGCCACGGTGCGGTCGGCGACCACCTTGACGGCCTTGGTCGTTCCGATCGGTCCGAGGTAGCCGGGCTTGCAGCCAAAGTGGCTTTCGATTTCTGCCACCGTCGCGAAGCGGAAGCCGTGTTTCAGGCCTGGCAGCTTGCCCGCTTTCACCTCGTTGAGCTGATGATCACCGCGCACCAGCAGCAGCCAGACGGTCGACTTGACCACGTCGCCCCCGCAGGGCTGCGTTCGTCAGTGGCCAGCACCAGCGACTTCACCGTGCGCTGCAGCGGCAGGCCGAGCAGCGCCGCGACGTCTTCGCAGGTGCTCTTGCCCGGCGTCGGCGTCTTGTGCAGCGGCTGCGTGGCCGCACCACGGGGCACCTTCGGCGCCAGCGCCTCGGCCAGCTCGATATTGGCCGCGTAGTCGGAATCGGGGCAATAGACGATCGCATCCTCGCCGGTATCGGCGATCACCTGGAACTCGTGCGATCGATCACCGCCGATGGCGCCGGTGTCCGCTGCCACCGCGCGGAAACGCAGCCCGAGCCGCTCGAAGATGCGCACGTAGGCGTCGTACATCTGCTGGTAGCTGCGGCCCGCGCCTTCGACGTCACGATCGAACGAATACGCATCCTTCATCGTGAACTCGCGGCCACGCATCACGCCGAAACGCGGGCGCCGCTCGTCACGGAACTTCGTCTGGATGTGATAGAAATTCTTCGGCAGCGCGCGGTAGCTGCGAAGCTCCTGGCGCGCGATGTCGGTGATGACCTCTTCCGACGTTGGCTGGATGATGAAGTCGCGCTCGTGTCGATCC
This sequence comes from Piscinibacter aquaticus, assembly GCA_007994965.1. GTDB lineage: Bacteria > Pseudomonadota > Gammaproteobacteria > Burkholderiales > Burkholderiaceae_C > Piscinibacter > Piscinibacter aquaticus. The sequence goes on from VOPW01000001.1 coordinate 3,250,914, forward strand.
TTCACGCGCAGCAACTCGGGGCCCATCTTCTCGAAGCGCCCGGTCTCCTGCCACAGCTCCGCCGGCTGCACCACCGGCATCAGCAGTTCCACGGCACCGGCGCGGTTCATCTCCTCGCGGATGATCTGCTCGACCTTGCGGATCACGCGCAGGCCCATCGGCATGTAGTTGTAGATGCCCGCGCCGAGCCGCTTGATGAGGCCGGCGCGCATCATCAGCTTGTGGCTCACGACCTCGGCGTCCGCCGGTGCTTCCTTCAACGTGGAGACGAAGAACTGGGTGGCTTTCATGGGGGCGGCACCGGTCGGGGAATGCGGGAAACCCAAGGGGTTGAAGCCCGTCATGCCGATGCAATAATGATTTGAACTAGCAGAATTCGGGGTTGATTATGCTCGACCGTGAGGGGTTCAGACCCAACGTCGGCATCATCCTGCTCAACCACAAGAACCAGGTTTTCTGGGGCAAGCGTATACGGACCCACTCCTGGCAGTTCCCGCAAGGGGGCATCAAGCACGGCGAGACGCCTGAGCAGGCGATGTTCCGCGAGCTCCATGAAGAGGTGGGGCTCAGACCCGAGCATGTGCGCATCGTCGCGCGCACGCGCGACTGGTTGCGCTACGAGGTGCCCGAACACTACATCCGCCGCGATGCTCGCGGACACTACAAGGGCCAGAAGCAGATCTGGTTCCTGCTGCAGCTCACTGGCCGCGACAGCGACATGAACCTGCGCGCCACCGACCATCCGGAGTTCGATGCCCGGCGCTGGAACGACTACTGGGTGCCGCTCGAAGTGGTGATCGACTTCAAGCGCGGCGTCTACCAGATGGCACTGACCGAGTTGGCGCGCTTCCTTCCCCGCGCGCATCACCAAAACCGCTACCTGCGCTCGGGACTGCGGCCTCACCATCGGCCGGAAGAGCCGCGCCCGGACGACATCCCGGGCCCCGACGAAACCGCGGAGTCCCGCGAGGACTGACTCTCCTTGCTGCCTCGGCTCAGACGAGCACGAGGTTGTCGCGATGGATCATCTCCGGCTCGGCGCTGTAGCCGAGCAGCCGCTCGAAATCGCTCGAGGGCTTGCGCGCAATGAGGCGTGACTCGGCGCTGCTGTAGTTGGCCAGACCCCGGGCAATCTCGCGGCCGTCGGAGGTCCGTACGGCAATCACGTCGCCGCGATGGAACTCGCCCTGCACATCGATCACGCCGATCGGCAGCAGGCTCTTGCCCTCGGCGCTGACCTTGACCGCCGCGCCGGCATCGACGATCACGGCGCCGCGCAGCTGCAGGTGATCGGCCATCCACTGCTTGCGTGCCGCCTGTTTCGGTGTGGCAGCCAGCAGCGCTGTGCCGATGGCCTCCCGCGCGCCGGGCGCAGCAGAACATCCGGCTCGCGGCCCCAGGCGATGACGGTGCTGGCGCCGCTTCCGGCGGCTCGCTTGGCGGCCAGGATCTTGGTCAGCATGCCCCCGCGGCCGATGCTGGAGCCGGCACCGCCAGCCATGCGCTCCAGTTCGGGGTCGCCGGCTCGCGCCTGCTGCACGAGGCTGGCCGCCGGATCCTTGCGCGGATCGGCGGTGTACAGGCCTCGCTGATCGGTCAGGATCACCAGCGCATCGGCCTCGATCAGGTTGGCCACCAGGGCGCCGAGCGTGTCGTTGTCGCCGAACTTGATCTCGTCATTGACCACCGTGTCGTTCTCGTTGATCACCGGCAGCACGTTCAGCGAGAGCAACGTCAACAGCGTCGAGCGCGCATTGAGATATCGCTCACGATCGGCCGGTCGGCATGCGTCAACAACACCTGTGCGCTGCCCATGCCTTGTTCGCGCAGCTTGGACTCGTAGATCTGTGCGAGACCCATCTGCCCGACTGCGGCTGCCGCCTGGAGTTCGTGCACCTCCTTCGGCCGCACCGCCCAGCCGAGCCGCTTCATGCCCTCGGCGATGGCGCCACTCGAAACCATCACGAGCTCGCGTCCCTCGCGCGCAAGCGTCGCCATCTGGCGGCACCAGTCGCCGATCGCACGGGCATCGACACCGCGCCCCTCATCGGTGACCAGGCTGGATCCGACCTTGACGACGATGCGCTGCGCACCCGCCAGCGCCTCGGCTCATGAAGCGTTCTCCGGATCTCCTCCGGCGTGAAGCGCGGATCAGGATCATCGGGCGTGACGTTGCGCAGCTTGGCGACGTGCTCGTAGACGGCACGCACGAGCGGTTCACACCCCTCACGCGTCAGCGCGGAGATTTCGAAGACCGGGCCCTTCCAGCGGAATCGGCGGACGAAGTCACGCACGCGCGCGGCGCGCTCCTCCTGCGGCACCATGTCGAGCTTGTTGAGCACGAGCCAGCGCGGCTTGCCGTGCAGCGCTGCGTCGTACTTCTTCAGTTCCGCCACGATTGCACGAGCCTGGGCCACCGGATCCACTGCTTCATCGAACGGCGCCAGATCCACGACGTGCAGCAGAAGATGCGTGCGCTGCAGGTGCCGAAGGAAGTAGTGACCGAGCCCCGCGCCCTCCGACGCGCCTTCGATCAGGCCGGGGACGTCGGCCACCACGAAGCTCTGCTCCGGGCCGACGCGCACGACGCCGAGGTTGGGATGCAGCGTCGTGAATGGATAGTCGGCGATCTTCGGCCGCGCATTGAGATCGCCGCGATCAGCGTCGACTTGCCCGCATTGGGCATGCCGAGCAAGCCCACGTCGGCCAGCACGCGCAGTTCCAGTTTCAGCTTGCGCTGCTCGCCCGGCCAGCCAGGCGTCTTCTGGCGCGGCGCCCGGTTCGTGCTGCTCTTGAAATGAAGGTTGCCGAAACCGCCGTCGCCGCCCTTGGCCAGCAGCACCTTCTCGCCGGGCACGAGGAGTTCGGCGATCACCTCGCCGCTGTCGATGTCGGTGATGATGGTGCCCATGGGCATGCGCAGGACGATGTCGTCCGCCGCGGCGCCGTACTGGTCGGAGCCTCGGCCGGCCTCGCCGTTGCGCGCCTCGTGGCGCCTGGCGTAGCGGAAGTCGATCAGGGTGTTGAGATTGCGATCACCCACGGCGAACACGCTGCCGCCGCGCCCGCCGTCACCCCCGTCAGGCCCGCCGAAGGGAATGAACTTCTCGCGGCGGAAGCTCGCGCAACCGTTGCCGCCATTGCCGGCAATCACATCGATGGTGGCTTCGTCGACGAACTTCATGGTGCAAACCTGTGGACCGAATGTTAGTGCGGCCCGAAAACGACGAAGCCCCGGCGAGCCGGGGCTTCGCTGAGCGGGTCGCTGGTGCGACCGCCTTCGTCAGGCGCCGACGACGCTGACCGTATGGCGATTCAGCGGGCCCTTGACGGCGAACTTCACTTCGCCATCGACCAGCGCATACAGCGTGTGGTCCTTGCCCACGCCGACGTTGGTGCCGGCATGGAACTTGGTGCCACGCTGGCGGACGATGATCGAGCCTGCCGGAACCGTCTGGCCGCCGTAGACCTTGACGCCGAGCATCTTCGGCTTCGAATCACGGCCGTTTCGGGTGGAACCGCCGCCCTTTTTCTGTGCCATGTTCTGACTCCTTGTGGTGAGTGGCTGTCAGCTCAGGCGTTGACCGCGCCGATCTGCAGTTCCGTGAAAGCTCGGCGATGCCCGCCGTGCTTCTGATAGTGCTTGCGGCGACGCATCTTGAAGATGCGCACTTTGTCGTGCTTGCCGTGTGCCACGACCGTGGCTTTCACGCTGGCACCCGCCACCAAGGAGTCCCGACTTTCAGATCGGCGCCGTTTCCGACAGCCAGCACCCGGTCGATCGTGATCTCTTGGCCAACGTCCGCAGCAATCTGTTCTACCTTGATCTTTTCGCCGGCGGCAACGCGATACTGCTTGCCTCCGGTTTTATGACCGCGTACATATCAGCCCTTTCTGGATGATCTCGGACGCAAGAACGGCCCGAGCCCTTCGACTGGCGAAGAGCCCGCGAGTATAGCATGCCGTCGCCGCAGGGGAGGGTGGAATGGGGGCGCCTCGCTCCAGACCGAGACGGCCGCCAAGCCGTTTCTATAATCGATGCGCCTTGAAGAGCTGCACGTGCACAACTCCACGCCCACCGCTGCTGTCCATCCCACCGCTGCCGCGCAGCTGATTGCAGCGGACATGCGAGAGGTAGACAGCGTCATCCGCCGCCGGCTGGCGTCGGAAGTGGTTCTGATCAATCAGATCGCGGAGTACATCATCGGCGCAGGCGGCAAGCGCATGCGACCGATGCTGGTGATCATGTTCGCGAGGGCCTTGGGCTTTCGCGGGCCGGAGCAACACGAGCTGGCCGCCACGGTGGAGTTCATCCATACCGCCACCTTGCTGCACGACGACGTCGTGGACGAATCGTCGTTGCGCCGTGGCCGCGCCACGGCCAATGCGCTGTTCGGCAACGCGGCGAGTGTCCTGGTCGGCGACTTCCTCTACTCACGGGCCTTCCAGATGATGGTCTCCGTGAACCGCATGCGTGTGCTGGAAGTGCTGGCTGACGCGACGAACGTCATCGCGGAGGGCGAAGTCCTCCAGCTGATGAACATGCACGACCCAGACATCGCCGTGGCCGACTACCTGCGCGTCATTCGCTTCAAGACGGCGAAGCTGTTCGAGGCCAGCGCCCGGTTGGGTGCCGTGCTGGCGGAAGCGCCCCGGCCGATCGAGGAGGCCTGCGCCTCTTACGGACGATCGCTGGGCACGGCCTTCCAATTGGTGGACGACCTGCTCGACTACGAAGGCAACACCTCGGAACTCGGCAAGAACGTCGGCGACGACCTTCGCGAGGGAAAACCGACGCTGCCGTTGCTCATCGCGATGGAGCGCGGCAGCGCCGAGGAGCGTTCGCTGATCCGCCACGCCATCGAGCACGGCGAGGTGGCGCGGCTGGCCGACATCGTGGAGATCGTGCGCCGCACCGGTGCGATTGCGGCCACACGCGATGCCGCTCGCCGCGAGGCAGACTTGGCCGCCGCACAACTCGACAGCGTGCCGGCCTCGAGTACCGCGAAGCTCTGCTAGAATTCTGTGCTCGGTCGGTGGAGCGCTCGTCCTAGAGCGCCGCACGATGCGATGTTCTCGACATCGCGGCCGGAATCGGGGTGTAGCTTAGCTGGTAGAGCGCTACGTTCGGGACGTAGAGGCCGGAGGTTCGAATCCTCTCACCCCGACCAGTCTTCCTTCTCCATCGCGCATCAATTTGTTGCATCTTGCGCGATGCACAGTCGGGAATTGTTGGCTTCGCCCCGGCCTCCTCTCGTTTACAGTGCCCGACGGATCAGCGATCATGATCCGCTACCACTCACTTACACGGCACTCGTCATCCACGTGGACACCTTGGCTGAAGCACCCCAGTCGGCGCTTTCCGGCGTAGCCCGGGTCCTCGTCCATGCAGGCCGCCTGAACGCGAAGACGGCCGAGGAACTCGTGAAGAGTTCACGCGAGAAGAAGGCCAGTTTCATCGCGTCGGTGATCGGCGCCGGTGCGGTGGCGCCGGCCGATCTCGCGCACACGCTCTCGAGCGCACTGGCGCTGCCGCTGCTGGATCTGTCGTCGGTCGACGTCCAGAAGCTGCCCAAGAACGTGATCGATGCCAAGCTTGCCCTGCAGTACCGTGTGGTGGTGCTGGGCAAGCGCGGCAATCGGCTGTTCATCGGTGGCGCGGACCCCACCGACCAGGAAGCGGTCGAGCGGATCAAGTTCGCCACCCAGTTGTCGCCGGAGTGGGTCATCGTCGAGCACGACAAGCTGGCCAAGCTGCTCGAGACGACAGGGGCTTCCGCCGCCGAGGCGCTCGAATCGCTGTCGTCGGGCGACTTCGAGTTCGACGTCACCGACGACGTCACCACGCCGCAGGAGGCCGAAGCGCCATCCGACGTGGAAGACGCGCCGGTCGTGCGCTTCCTGCAGAAGATGCTCGTCGACGCGATCAACGCACGCGCATCCGACCTGCACTTCGAGCCCTACGAATACCACTACCGCGTGCGATTCCGCGTCGATGGCGAATTGCGCGAGATCACGCAGCCGCCCATTGCCATCAAGGACAAGCTGGCGTCCCGTATCAAGGTGATCTCACGGCTGGACATTGCCGAGAAGCGCGTCCCGCAAGACGGCCGGATGAAGCTCAAGTTCGGCAACAAGGCGATCGACTTCCGGGTCAGCACGCTGCCGACGCTGTTCGGCGAGAAGATCGTGATCCGTATCCTCGACCCGTCGAGTGCGAAGCTGGGCATCGACGCGCTGGGCTACGAGAAGATCGAGAAGGACCGCCTGATGAAGGCGATCCAGCGGCCTTACGGCATGGTGCTCGTCACCGGCCCCACCGGCTCGGGCAAGACCGTGTCGCTCTACACGTGCCTGAATATCCTCAACCAGCCGGGCGTCAACATCTCGACCGTCGAAGACCCGGCGGAAATCAACCTGCCCGGCATCAACCAGGTCAACGTCAACGACAAGGCGGGGCTCACGTTCGCCGCGGCCCTGAAGTCATTCCTCCGCCAGGATCCCGACGTGATCATGGTGGGTGAAATCCGTGACCTCGAAACGGCGGACATCGCGATCAAGGCGGCCCAGACCGGCCACATGGTCATGTCGACGCTGCACACCAACGACGCACCGACCACGCTCACGCGACTGCTCAACATGGGCGTGGCGCCGTTCAACATCGCCTCGGCGGTACTGCTGATCACGGCGCAGCGGCTGGCCCGCAAGCTGTGCGAGAACTGCAAGGCGCCGGCCGATTACCCCCGCGAAGCCATGCTGAAGGCAGGCTTCAAGGAGACCGATCTGGACGGCAGCTGGAAGCCATACCGGGCGGTCGGTTGCTCCGCCTGCAGCAACGGCTACAAGGGCCGCGTCGGCATCTACCGGTGATGCCGATCAGCGAGGAGATCCAGCGGCTGATCCTCGCCGAAGGCACGGCAATGGATCTGGCCGCACAGGCGCAGAAGGAAGGCGTGCGGGATCTGCGCCAATCGGGGCTCATCAAGGTCCGCGGCGGCATGACGACGCTGGAAGAAGTGATCTCGGTGACCAACGAGTAAGACTGTCAATCGAAGGGCAGGAGCACCGTCTCCTGGAACGACCATGGCCACTGCGGTAGCGGCGAAGAACATCAAGGACCTCGTCTTCGAGTGGGAAGGCAAGGACAAGAACGGCAAGATCGTGCGCGGCGAGATGCGCGCCGGCGGCGAGGCCATGGTGAGCGCCAGCCTGCGCCGACAGGGCATCCTGACGACCAAGGTCAAGAAGCGGCGTCTGAGCGGCGGCCGCGCGATCAAGCAGAAGGACATCGCCGTCTTCACGCGCCAACTGGCGACGATGATGAAGGCCGGCGTCCCGCTGATTCAGTCGTTCGACATCGTGGCGCGGGGAAGCAGCAACCCAAAATTGACACGGCTCCTGAACGACATCCGCTCGGACGTGGAGACCGGCACGAGCCTGTCGTCCGCATTCCGCAAGCACCCGCTCTATTTCGACGCGCTGTACTGCAACCTCGTCGAGGCCGGTGAGGCCGGCGGCATCCTGGAAGCGCTGCTCGATCGCCCGGCCATCTATCAAGAGAAGACGATGGCCATCAAGAACAAGATCAAGTCAGCGCTGATCTACCCCGTCGCGGTGATGGTGGTTGCGTTTGTCGTGGTCGCGATCATCATGATCTTCGTGATTCCGGCCTTCAAGGACGTGTTCTCGTCCTTCGGCGCCGACCTGCCCGCGCCGACGCTGTTCGTCATCGCGATGTCCGAGATCTTCGTCAAGTATTGGTACCTGATCTTCGGCGGCATCGGCTTCGGCATCTATTTCTTCTTGGAGTCGTGGAAGCGCTCGCCGCGCATGCAGAAGGCGATGGACCGGCTTCTGCTTCGTGTGCCGGTCTTCGGTGATCTCGTGAACAAGTCGTGCATTGCGCGCTGGACGCGGACGCTGTCGACGATGTTCGCCGCCGGCGTTCCGCTGGTCGAGGCGCTCGACTCGGTCGGCGGTGCTTCCGGCAACGCGGTGTTCGCCGAAGCGACCGAGCAGATCCAGAAGGACGTCTCGACCGGCTCCGCGCTGACCACCTCGATGCAGACGACCGGCGTCTTTCCGACCATGGTCATCCAGATGTGCGCGATCGGCGAAGAATCCGGCGCCCTCGACCAGATGCTGGGCAAGGCGGCGGAGTTCTACGAGGACGAGGTCGACGAGGCCGTCAAGGGCCTGTCGAGCCTGATGGAGCCCTTCATCATCGTGATCCTCGGCGTCCTGATCGGCGGCATCGTGGTGTCGATGTACCTCCCGATCTTCAAGCTCGGCAGGTCGTCTGACGCGCGCCCGATGGACGCGCTGGCCCTGCAGGGGCTGCTCACGCCCCGGCGCTGGCGCTGCTCGGGCTGTGCATCGGCAGCTTCCTGAATGTCGTCATCCACCGCTGGCCGCTGATGCTCGAGCGCGCCCGGCGCGAGGAAAGCGCCGAGTTGCTCGGCGTTACGGTCGAACTGCCGGCGCCCCTGTCGCTGTCGAAGCCCGCATCGCGCTGCCCGGCCTGCGGACACCAGATCCGCTGGCACGAGAACATTCCGGTCTTGAGCTGGCTGCGGCTGCGCGGTCGGTGTTCCGCCTGCCGGAGCCCGATCTCGGCGCGCTATCCGCTGGTCGAGATCTTCACCAGCATCGTCTTTGCGGCGATCGGCTGGCGCTTCGGTGAGACGCCGCAGACCTTGCTGTGGTGCGGTGCCGCGGCCATGCTGATTGCGTTGGCCGGCATCGACTGGGACACGACCTTTCTCCCGGACAACCTCACGCTGCCGCTGCTGTGGGCCGGCCTCGTCGCCGCGGCGCTCGGATGGACGATTCCGCTCGCCGATGCCGTCTGGGGCGCGGTCGCGGGCTATCTCTCCCTGTGGTCGGTGTACTGGCTGTTCAAGCTGCTCACCGCCAAGGAAGGCATGGGCTTCGGCGACTTCAAGCTGCTGGCCGCTCTGGGCGCGGCTGGGCGTGAAGATGATCCTGCCGATCGTGCTGATCGCGTCGGTGATCGGCGCAGTGGTGGGCATCGCGATGAAACTGCGCGCCTCGCTGCGCGAGGGGCGCTACGTGCCCTTCGGCCCGTTCCTGGCCGGCGCAGGTCTCACCGTCATGCTGGCCGGGCCGACGCGGGTGCTCGGCTGGATCGGCTGGGCCTGACGGGCGCGTGTCGATGGCCGGCCTGCGCCCGCTGCGCATCGGACTGACCGGCGGCATCGGCAGCGGCAAGAGCACGGTTGCGGCCTCGCTTGCCGCCTTCGGCGCCCGCGTGATCGATACCGATGCGATTGCGAGAAGGCTGACGCAACCGCAGGGTGCCGCGATTACCCCCATCGCTGCCTTGTTCGGCCAGGAGTTCATCGATGCATCCGGCGCACTCGATCGCGCCCGCATGCGCGAGCGCGTCTTCGCCGAGCCCGCAGCCAGTTGCGACTCGAAGGCATCCTGCACCCGCTCATCCGCGAAGAGACCGCACGGCAGGCCGCAGTGGCCGGCCCGATCGTCGTCTTCGACGTTCCGCTGCTGGTGGAATCCGGGCGATGGCGCGAGCAGGTCGATCGCGTGCTGGTGGTCGACTGCGAAGAGGACACGCAGGTGGCGCGGGTCACCGCCCGCTCGGGCTGGACGGAGCAGGCGGTGCGCCGGTGATGGCTCAGCAGGCGCGGCGCAGCGAACGCCGGGCTTGCGCAGATGCGATCGTCTACAACGAGACACTGTCCCGCGAGGAACTGTCGGCGCAAGTTCGCGCTCTCTGGGAAGGCTGGTGCACGGGCCTGTGAAACAATGAACCGCAGTTGCCGGCAGCGGCTCGCCGTGCGGAACCGACGACCTTGATCCTCTACGAGTACCCCTTCAACGAGAGCATCCGCACGATGCTGCGGCTCGAGCACCTGTTCGACCGACTCGGACAGTTGATCGCCCGCGATGCGCCGGTGGACCACCACTTCGCGCTGTCCACCCTCTTCGAGATCATGGACGTCGCCTCGCGCGCCGACCTCAAGTCGGATCTCCTGAAGGATCTGGAGCGGCAGAAGGCGCAGCTCAACGGCTATCGCGGTAACCCGTCGATCTCCGAAAGCGCGCTCGACGAAGTGCTCGGCCGCGTCGACCACGCCTTCAACGGGCTCAACCAGCTGCATGGCAAGGCCGGTGCCGCGCTGACCGGAAACGAGTGGCTGATGAGCATCCGCAGCCGCATCAGCATCCCCGGGGCACCTGCGAGTTCGACCTGCCCGGCTACTACGCCTGGCAGAAGCACGAGCCGGCCCGCCGGCGGTCCGATCTTCTGCAATGGGCCGGCACGCTGATGCCGCTGGCCGAGGCCTTGTCGGTGCTGCTCGGTCTGCTGCGCGACGCCGGCGTGCCGCACAAGGTGGTGGCGCCGGGCGGGCAGTTCCAGCAGAGCCTGCCGCAGGGTCGGGTCTTCCAGCTGCTGCGCATGCGCCTGCCGCAGGGCCAGGACCTGGTGCCCGAGATCAGCGGTCATCGGCTGATGGTCTCGATCCGGCTGATGCGGCAGGATGCCGAGGGCCGCCTCAAGCCGATCGGCGAGGACGCCAGCTTCGAACTGACGCTGTGCTCATGACGACGACTGCCAAGCCACGCACCGTGCGATGCCCGGCCTGTGGTGGGCCGAGCGAATACAGCCCCGCCAATGCGTGGCGGCCGTTCTGCTGCGAGCGCTGCAAGAACCACGACTTCGGCGCCTGGGCCAGCGAGAGCTACCGCGTGGCCGACCCCGCGGTGCCGGGCGGCGATGCGGCCGAGGGCGACACGCTGCCACGCCACTGATGCGACACGTCACGCTCGGCGCGCTGCTCGCAGCCTGTTGCGCCCTGGCGGGTTGCGCGGGCAGTTCGCCCTTCGCGCCCACGCCGACGGCCGCGGCCGGCACGCCATATGCCGGTCTGAGCGAGGCCAGCTACGGCCCGCGCTCGACGTCGCAGTTCCGCGCCTGCGAGCCCGACTCCGGCAACCGGCTGGCGGCCCTCAAGGCCGCCGCGGTGCGCCCTGCCCACGGCCTGATGAAGATCGACTCGACCCTGCAATCGCTCGACTTGGCGGGCGCGTTCACCGATCCGCTCGGTACCGACCACCCCGCCGTGGCGGTGCTGTCGCACGGGCCGGACGGCATCGTCTTCTGGCACAGGGTGCCGGAGGTGCCGCTGGGCGAGGTGGCCTCGGCCGCGAAGACTGGTGCGCCCGAGCGCAGCGCGGCACGCTGTACCGCGGCTCGGCCAGCCATTGCCCGCCACCGCGGCGCGGCCTCACCGGCGCCCCGGTCGTGGTCACCTACGCGATCTCGGCCTACGCCTGCACCGGGCGCCCTTGAAAGCCGAAGACCGACCCCTATAATCGGTCTGCTAGCACTCGTCGGGCACGAGTGCTAACGCCGCGGCGAAGGGTAGTCACTGCCCGGAGCCGGCGAAGTGAATGAGCGCAAACTTGCGACTCATCCCCCGTCAAGATTCAGTTCCGAGTCATCAAGGAGATGCTATGAAACTTCGTCCGTTGCACGATCGCGTGATCGTCAAGCGCCTGGAACAGGAAACCAAGACCGCCTCGGGCATCGTCATCCCCGACAACGCCGCCGAGAAGCCCGACCAGGGCGAGGTCATGGCCGTCGGCCCGGGCAAGCGCAACGACAAGGGCGACTTCGTGGCCCTGAACATCAAGGTGGGCGATCGTGTGCTGTTCGGCAAGTACAGCGGCCAGACCGTCAAGGTCGACGGCAACGAACTGCTGGTGATGCGCGAGGAAGACCTCTTCGCCGTCGTCGAGAAGTAATCCAACCCCACAGAACTCGAATCGGAGATTCAGAACATGGCAGCAAAAGACGTTGTCTTCGGCGCTGACGCGCGCCACCGCATGGTCGAAGGCGTGAACATCCTGGCCAACGCGGTCAAGGTCACGCTGGGCCCCAAGGGCCGCAACGTGGTGCTCGAGCGCTCGTTCGGCGCCCCCACCGTCACCAAGGACGGTGTCTCGGTCGCCAAGGAGATCGAGCTCAAGGACAAGCTCCAGAACATGGGCGCCCAGATGGTCAAGGAAGTCGCTTCCAAGACCAGCGACAACGCCGGTGACGGCACCACCACCGCGACGGTGCTGGCCCAGTCGATCGTGCGCGAAGGCATGAAGTTCGTCGCCGCCGGCATGAACCCGATGGACCTGAAGCGCGGCATCGACAAGGCCGTGACCGCCCTGGTCGAGGAGCTGAAGAAGGCCTCCAAGCCGACGACCACCAGCAAGGAGATCTCGCAGGTCGGCTCGATCTCGGCCAACAGCGACGAGTCGATCGGCAAGATCATCGCCGACGCGATGGACAAGGTCGGCAAGGAAGGCGTCATCACCGTCGAGGACGGCAAGAGCCTGAACAACGAGCTCGACGTCGTCGAGGGCATGCAGTTCGATCGCGGCTATCTGTCGCCGTACTTCATCAACAACCCCGACAAGCAGAGCGCGATCCTCGACAACCCGTTCGTGCTGCTGTTCGACAAGAAGATCAGCAACATCCGCGACCTGCTGCCCACGCTGGAGCAGGTGGCCAAGGCTGGCCGTCCGCTGCTGATCATCGCCGAGGAAGTCGAGGGCGAGGCCCTGGCGACCCTGGTGGTCAACACCATCCGCGGCATCCTGAAGGTCGTCGCCGTCAAGGCGCCGGGCTTCGGTGACCGTCGCAAGGCCATGCTGGAGGACATCGCCATCCTGACCGGCGGCAAGGTCATCGCCGAGGAAGTCGGCCTGACGCTCGAGAAGGTCACGCTGGCCGACCTGGGCCGGGCCAAGCGCGTCGAGGTGGGCAAGGAGAACACCACGATCATCGATGGCGCCGGCGCTGCCGCCGACATCGAGGCCCGCGTCAAGCAGGTCCGCATCCAGATCGAGGAAGCCACCAGCGACTACGACCGCGAGAAGCTCCAGGAGCGCGTGGCCAAGCTGGCTGGCGGTGTGGCCGTCATCAAGGTCGGTGCTGCCACCGAGGTCGAGATGAAGGAGAAGAAGGCCCGTGTCGAAGACGCGCTGCACGCCACCCGTGCCGCCGTCGAGGAAGGCATCGTGGCCGGTGGCGGTGTCGCGCTGCTGCGCGCCCGTGCTGCCGTGGGCGCGCTCAAGGGCGACAACCACGACCAGGACGCCGGCATCAAGATCGTGATGCGCGCCATCGAGCAGCCGCTGCGCGAGATCGTCGCCAATGCCGGCGGCGAGCCGAGCGTGGTGATCAACAAGGTGCTCGAGGGCAAGGGCAACTTCGGCTACAACGCCGCCAACGACACCTACGGCGACATGCTCGAGATGGGCATCCTCGACCCGACCAAGGTGACCCGCACCGCGCTGCAGAACGCCGCCTCCGTGGCGTCGCTGATGCTGACGACCGAGTGCATGGTCGCCGAGGCGCCGAAGGAAGAGTCGCCGGCCGGCGGCATGCCGGGTGGCATGGGCGGCATGGGTGGCATGGGCATGGACATGTAAGGTCCACCCGAGCTCGCAATGCTCGCGAGAAGGGCCGTCCTCGGACGGCCCTTTTCTTTGCGGCGCCACTTCCATAATGCTGGCGCGCCCCACGAACGCTCATGCCGATCTCCGCACCGCTGTCGAGGTTCGTCGATGACGAGTTGTCCCGCTCGGCCGCCTTGGCCGAGCGCTGCGTGGCCGGCACCCTGACACTGCTGCGCGCCGAGCGGGAACGCCCTGCCGAGCTGGTCGATGCGCTGGTACGCAACGGTGCGCGCTTCCAGCAGCGCTTCGTCGAGGCACTGACCGAGGCGACCCGGCGCGAGATGCTCGCGCAAGATGCGGATGCGCCGCCCTCCGCCGCACCTGCCGGCCTCGAGCTGGTGGACGAGTCCCGCGTCGAGGCGGATATCGAGATCTCGCGTGCCATGCAGCTCATCGACAGCGCTGCCGAATGGGAGCGGCGGGAACTGCAGACGTTCACCTCGACGCTGTGCGGACTGGAGCATGTCAGCGAAGACTCCAACCCGCTGCAGCCGATCGTCTATGCCACGGCCTTGTGGGAAGCGGCCGGCGCGGCTGCGGCCACAGCGGTCGCGCGTTCCGCCCTCGTCAGGGTATCGGCCGGCGTGCTGGCCGGGCTGCTGAAGTCGGCGTGGGCCGCGGCGAGCTCGCGGCTGGAGGCGCAAGGCGTTCAGCCCGGCATCTACCGCACCGTGCTGCTGGCCCCGGGCGCAGTGAGCAGCAGCAGCGGCGCGCAGCGCGAGGCCGCACGGTCGGGTGTGCTCGGCGCCCTGCTTTCGGGCGTGCCGGCCACGGCACCCGACAACCAGGGGGCATCTAGCAGCGCTGGCGGGGACGGCCGCGTCTCCGCCCTGCTGACGCGGCTCTTCGCGGTGATCCAGTCGGACACCGAGCTGCCGGCGCCGGTGCGTGCGGTGCTCGCGCGCCTCCAGGTGTCGGCGCTGCACGTGGCGCTGCAGGACACCTCGATGCTCGACTCGATCGAGCACCCGGTGTGGCGGCTGATGAACCGCATCGCCAGCGCCGGCGTGGCCTACCCGGCGCCCGGCGACAAGCGGCTGGCCAGCCTGATCGCCTTCTGCGATGCGATCGCCGAGGAAATCTCGCGCGCCCAGGTGGCCGACTCCGCGCCCTGCCGCCGCGGTCTGGCCCGCGTCGACGCCTTCCTCGCCGAGCAGTTGCAATGGCAGCTGCGCGAAGCGACGACCACGGTGACGAGCCTGCAGCGCGCCGAGCGGCGCGACGGCCTCGAGCAGCTGCTGTCACAACGCCTGACCGAGCAGATGGCGCGCGTGCCGGCATCCGCGCCGATCCGCCGATTCGTCACCACCACCTGGGCCGAAGTGCTCGCGGAATCGATGGTTCGGTTCGGCGAACAGGTGGAGCCGACACCGTCGTACCTGAAGGCGGTGGACGATCTGCTGTGGAGCCTGCGTCCGCCCGACCATCCGCAAAGCCGCCAGCGCCTCGTGGCGCTGCTGCCCGGCCTGCTGCAGCGTCTGCGCGAGGGCATGGCGCTGATCCAGATGCCGGCGCCCGACCAGCGGGCCGTGCTCGATGCGCTGATGCCCATCCATGCCGAAGCGCTGCGTCCAGGCCCGCGCGCCGAGGCCGCCCTGACACCACAGCAGATCGTGCAACGCATGCGCGAGGAGATCGTGCCGGAGTCCGCGCCGCATCGCCCCTTCAGCGATTCGGTCATCGACATCGCCTCGATGGAAACCGTGCCGGCCGACTTTCGCCACCGACATCGGCAGCCCCGAAGACGCCGCACGTCATGTCGATGCGCTGCAGCCCGGCGATCGCTTCCGGCTGTTCGTGCAAGGCCGTTGGAGCCGCGTGCAGTGCCTGTGGCGCAGCGCGCAGGGCCGCTATCTGCTGCTGGCCGGCGAGCGGCCGGCACAGACGCACTCCGTCACCCGCAGCGCGCTCGAGCGGCTCGACGCCGCCGGGCTCGTGCGGCCGCTGGAGGAGAAGCCGGTAGTCCAGCGCGCCATCGACACGCTGGCCAACGAAATGCCGCTGGCGCCTTGACGGAGCAGGGCCCGCTACCATCGCGGGCCATGATCCGAGCGCTCGTCGCGGGCTGGCGCTGGCTGCGTCCGCCCTGTTGTCCGTCCATGCCCAGACGGCGGCGCCCTCGCGCACCGGACTCATCGAGCCGCCCGCGCGCCCCCGCATCGGCCTCGTGCTGTCCGGCGGCGGCGCGCGCGGGCTGGCGCATGTCGGCGTGCTCAAGGTGCTGGAGCGCGAGCGCGTGCCGATCGACGTGATCACCGGCACCTCGATGGGCGCGATCATCGGCGGCCTCTATGCCAGCGGCATGAGTGCCGGCCAGCTCGAGGCAGAACTGCTCAAGGTCGACTGGAACGCGGTCTTCGCCAGCCGCGTCGACCGGCAGCTGCTGTCGCAGCGGCGCAAGGAGGAGGACTTCGAGATCTCGCCGGTCATCGAGATCGGCATGCGTGACGGCGAGCTGCGCGCACCGCTGGGCGCGCTGTCGGGGGCGCGGCCTGGAGACGCTGCTGCGCCGCTACACGCTGCCCGTGCGCGAGGTGCGCGACTTCGATGCACTGCCGACGCCGTTCCGCGCGGTGGCCACCGACATGGAGAGCGGCCGCCCGGTGGTGTTCTCGCAAGGCGATCTCGCGCTGGCGCTGCGCTCGAGCATGAGCGTGCCGGGCGTGTTCGCGCCCACGGAGGTGGACGGCCGCATCCTCGGCGATGGCGGCCTCGTCAACAACGTGCCGGTCGACGTGGCACGGGCGATGGGCGCGCAGGTGCTGAACGTCGTGAACATCGGCACGCCGCTGGCCGGGCGCGAGACGCTCGCCTCGGTCGGCGGCCTGACGGCGCAGATGATCAACATCCTGACCGAGCAGAACGTGCAGCGCAGCCCGGCGTCGCTGGGGGCACGCGACGTGCTGATCGCGCCCGAGCTCGGCACGCTGACCTCGTCGGACTTCGAGCGCACGCGCGAGCTGATCGGCCTGGGCAAGCAAGGCGCCGAGCCACTGGCCGCGCGGCTGGCGGCGCTGGGCCTGGACGAAGCCGCCTATGCGCAATGGCGCAGCACGCGCGCACAGCCTGCCAAGCCCGAAGCGACGATTTCGTTCGTCCGCTTCGAGGGCACGGAGCTGACCAACCCCCAACGCTTCGCAGCGCAGCTCGAATCACGGCCCGGACAGCCCTTCGATCCGGCCAAGGCGGAGCGCGATGCACGGCGTCTGGCGGCCAGCGGCGACTACATGCGCGCCGATTACCTGCTCGTCTCGACGACCGAAGGCGAAGGGCTGGTCTTCGATCTGGAGGACAAGCCCTGGGGGCCGCACTACTTCCGCATCGGGCTGGATCTCGAGACCGACTTCCGAGGCGGCAGCGGCTTCAACGTCAAGATCAGCCACAACCGCCACTGGCTCGATGCGAATGGCAGCGAGTGGCGCAACCAGTGCAGATCGGCCGGTGCCGCGCTGGTACACCGAGATCTATCACCCGCTGAACTGGACGCTGGGCATCAGCAACGACTGGTTCGTGTCGGCATCGGCCGAGGCGCAGCGCCGCGACATCACCCGCTACGACAACGACAGCGGCGCGGTGATCAGCCTGTACAACCGCAAGAGCGCGCTTTCGGACTCGATCTCGGCCAGCCCTGGGCCGAGCTTGGCGAGCTGCGCCTGGGCCTCGTGCAGCTGATCGAGCGCACCACGCCGGACGTGGTGACCACCGCGCTCAACGCCGTCGATGCAGCCACCACCGTGCGCGAGACCGGACTGCACGCGACCGTGGTGATCGATCAGCTCGACTACGCCAACTTCCCGACCCGCGGCTACCGCTTCGACGCGGAAGTGGCGGGTGGCCGGCGCGCGCGCGGCGCGCGGGCCTGCGCAACGACTTCACGCGCTTCGAAGCCGAAGGCACCGTGGTGCGCAGCTGGGGCCGTCACACGCTGAACCTCTACGCGCGAATGCAGCGCACGCCGCAAGGCACGCTCAGCGCGCTGGGCCGCTACACGCTCGGCGGCTTCCACCAGCTGTCGGGCTATCGCAGCGAACAGCTCGATGGCAACAGCGTCGTCTTCACCCGTCTGACGTGGTACCGGCGTGCCGAGCATGTCCCGGTGTTCACGCGTGGATTCTTCGTCGGCGCCACACTCGAAGCCGGCAACGCCTGGGCGCGCTGGAGCGATGTGCGAGCCGACGGACTGCGCAGCGGCATGAGTGCCTTCCTCGGCGCCGATACCGGGCTCGGACCGGTGTATTTCGGGCTGACCTACGCGCCGCGCGGATCGACCGTGCTCTACCTCTTCGTCGGCCGGCCCTGAGCTTGCGCTGCCGAAGCGCTCAGCGCGCGAGCGCCCGCTCGATCTCCTGCGCCACGAAGGCCGGGCGCTCGTGCACGAGCCAGTGGGTGGCACCGGGCACGCGGGTGAGCGTCATCTGGGGGACGAAGGCCTCGAGCCCGTCGAGCAGCGCGGGCGGCAAGGCAGTATCGGCCTCCGCCCAGACGACGTGCGTGGGCACGCGGACGGTGACCAGACTCGGCGGCAATTGCAGCGTGTGGATCGCACTGTCCGGCCCCGTCGGCGGCCGCAGCGGCGAAGCGCGGTAGTAGTTGCAGCCGCCGGTCAGTCCCTGGCGCCACACCTCGCGGTATTGCTCGCGCACGGCCTCGGTGAGCCACCCGCCACCCGGGTGCTGCGGATCGACGGCGCCCATGCGCTCGAAGAAGGTCCACAGGCGCGCGAAGTCGTTCTCGGCGAGCCGCGCCTCGGCATCGGGCCGGCAAAGGAAGTTCATGTAGGCGCTGGCCGCCTGCTGCGCCGGGTTGTCGCGCAACTCGCGCAGGAAGGTGGCCGGGTGCGGCGAGTTGACGATGACCAGCCGCTCGATCAGCTCCGGATGCTGCGCCGCCACCGCCCAGGCCACCGCACCGCCCCAGTCGTGCGCGACCAGCGCCGCAGCGCGCCCGCCTTGCGACGCGATCAGCGCGCGGACGTCGGCCACCAGGTGCTTGGCGCGGTAGGCCTCGGCCTCGGCCGGTGCGGACGAGCGCTCGAAGCCGCGGAGGTTCGGCGCGATGCAGCGGTAGCGGTTGCCGAAGTACTCGAGCAGTTCGTCCCAGACGAAGGCAGCCTCCGGAAAGCCGTGCAGGAAGACGAGCAGCGGTGCGCCGGCGGCACCGCTGGCGCGACAGCTCAGCGTGATGCCGTGCGGCAGCGCGAGCTCGAAGGTCTCGACCGAGGCAGCGCTCATGCGTCCACCCAGCCTCGCAGCATCAGCGCCGTGTCGTCGACGCCGCGCTTGTTCAGCGCCGAAAACAGCGTGATGCCGATGTCGGATTCGTCGGTGCTGCGCTCGGCCAGCACCTCCTGGCACGAAGCCAGCGCACGATCGGCCTCGCTGCGGCTGAGCTTGTCGGCCTTGGTCAGCAGCACCAGCAGCTTGACCGCGCCGTTGGCAGGGCGCGGCGCGACGAAATCGAGCAACTGCAGGTCGAGATCGGTAAAACCCAGCCGCGCATCGACCATCAGCACCACGCCGGCCAGGCTGCGCCGCACCTCGAGGTAATCGGCCATCACCTGCTGCCAGCGCACCTTGGCATCGCGCGAGACGGCGGCATAGCCGTAGCCGGGAAGGTCGGCGAACAGCGCATCGGGCTCGTCCTTCGGGCCCAGCGCGAACAGGTTGATGTGCTGGGTGCGGCCGGGGTCTTCGATGCGAAGGCGAGGCGCTTCTGCTGGGTCAGCGTGTTGATCGCCGTCGACTTGCCGGCATTCGAGCGGCCGACGAAGGCGATCTCGGGCAGCTCGGTGGCCGGTAACTGGTCGAGCCGGCTCGCGGTGGTCAGGAAGCGCGCGGTGTGCGTCCAGGCCAGCGCGCGGCGCGCGGGATGGGTGGCCGTGGGGGTGGCATCGGGGCCTGCGGGGCCGCCTTCGTCGTGGTTTTGGGTGCGGCCATGAGGTCTCCTCTTGACCATTGTAAAATCTGTGGGTTTTGCATGAGCCAACACCTCCACACATGAACGCCGCCGCCCTGCTGTCAAGTCTGATGTCCGGCCTGCTGGCCGCCACCCTGGCCCTTCCGGCCGCAGCAGCCGGCGCGCCCGCACCGGCGAAGCCCGATCTCGCCAAAGGCGAGGCCACGGCCACCGGCGTGTGCGCTGCCTGCCACACCTTCGACGGCTCGCGCGGCAGCCCGGCCAACCCGATCATCGCGGGCCAGCACCCCGAATACCGGTCAAGCAGCTCAACGAGTTCAAGGCCGGCAAGCGCGTCAACGCGATCATGCAGGGCATGGCGGCCACGCTGGCCACCGAGGACGACATGCGCAACGTCGCCGCCTTCTACGCCAGCAAGACGGCCAAGCCCGGCTTCGCCACCAACAAGGCGACCGTGGCGCTGGGCGAGAAGATCTGGCGCGGCGGCCTCGCCGACAAGAAGGTGCCGGCCTGCTCCGGCTGCCACGGCCCCTCGGGCGCCGGCATCCCGTCGCAGTACCCGCGCACGGCCGGCCAGCACGCTGCCTACACGGAGGCGCAACTGCTGGCCTTCCGCAGCGGCGCTCGCAAGAACAACGCGCAGATGATGGGCGTGGTCGCCGGCATGACCGACGCCGACATCAAGGCCGTGTCCGACTACATCGCCGGCCTGCGCTGATCCGGTAGATTCCCGTGAACGAAGGCCGGCCTCGCGCCGGCCTTTTTCTGGGCGTGTAACCCTCGGCGAGGCTGCGTCGTATAGTGGATCGACGATCTCCTGAGGCCCGACCATGCCCTACGTCAGACGCCGCGCCGACGGCCGCATCGACAGCCTGCACCGCCGGGCGATCGACGGCGGCGAGTTCCTCCCCGACGACCACGCCGAAGTGCAGGCCTTCGTCGGCAACGATCCGGCGGCGAAGGAGGATTTTTCGAAGCTCGACGCTGACTTCGTGCGCGTGATCGAGGACGTGATCGACACGCTGATCGTCAAGAACGTCATCAACATCACCGACCTGCCGGAGCAGGCACAGGCCAAGCTGTTTGCGCGCAAGAGCTTCCGCGAGCGCGTCTCCAAGAGTTCGCTACGCCTGTTCGAGCCGACCGATTTCGGCGACGTGATCTGAACACCTCCCCACCGACCATGCAGTACCTCAAGGACCGAGGCTTCGTGCATCCGCACGCGAGCGACATCACCCCACGCGGCGTCTATGAAGGGCGCCGCGCGCTGTTGCAGCGCACGGCCGCCGGCGTGGCGGGCACCGTGCTGGCCGGTTGGGCTGGCCGCGATGCGCTGGCCCAGGTGCAGCGCCCCGGCAAGCTGGCACCGCTGCCCGGTGCGCGCAGCGCCGTGCCGGGGGCGCTGACGATGGAGAAGCTCACCGCCTACGGCGACGTGACCAGCTACAACAACTTCTACGAGTTCGGCACCGACAAGTCCGATCCGGCACGCGCCGCCGGCACGCTCAAGCCGCGGCCCTGGACAGTGGCGGTCGAAGGCGAGGTGAAGAAGCCCAAGGTCTTCGACCTCGACGAACTGCTCAAGCTCGCGCCGATGGAAGAGCGCATCTACCGGCTGCGCTGCGTCGAGGGCTGGTCGATGGTGATCCCGTGGGTCGGCTACTCGCTGGCCGAGCTGATCCGCCGTGTCGAGCCCACCGGCAATGCGAAGTACGTCGAGTTCGTGACGCTGGCCGATCGTTCGCAGATGCCGGGGCTGCGCTCGTCGGTGCTCGAGTGGCCCTACGTCGAGGGTTTGCGCCTGGACGAAGCGATGCAGCCGCTGACGCTGCTGGCCTTCGGCCTCTACGGCGAGGTGCTGCCGAACCAGAATGGCGCGCCGCTGCGCCTCGTCGTGCCTTGGAAGTACGGCTTCAAGAGCGGCAAGTCGATCGTCAAGATCCGCTTCGTCGAGAAGGAGCCGCGCACCTCGTGGGTGAAGGCGGCGTCGCAGGAATACGGCTTCTACTCCAACGTCAATCCGAACGTCGACCATCCGCGCTGGAGCCGGCCACCGAGCGGCGCATCGGCGAGGATGGCCTCTTCCAGAAGAAGCGCCCGACGCTGATGTTCAACGGCTACGAGGCCCAGGTCGGCCAGCTCTACGCCGGCATGGATCTGAAGAAGTTCTACTGACGGTGTGACGGTGTCCCGTCCCGCGCTGCTGCACCCGGCGGCCAAGCCTCTGCTGTTCGCGCTGTGCCTGGCGCCCTTCGGCTGGCTCTTCTACGCGGCGGCAACCCACCAGCTGGGCGCCAACCCGGCCGAGGCGCTGATCCGCTCGACCGGCGACTGGACGCTGCGCTTCCTGTGCCTCGCGCTGGCCGTGACGCCGCTGCGTGTCTGGATGAAGCAGCCGGCACTGGCGCGCTTTCGCCGCATGGTCGGGCTGTTCGCCTTCTTCTATGCGGTGCTGCACTTCTTCGCCTACGCCCTGGCTGGACATGGGGCTGGATCTGGCGGTGATCGCCCGCGACATCCCGAAGCGCCCGTTCGCGCTGGTGGGCTTTCTCGCGCTGCTGCTGCTGGTGCCGCTGGCTGCGACCTCGTTCAACCGGGCGATCAAGATGCTCGGCGCCGCGCGCTGGCAGGCGCTGCACCGCACGGTGTATGCCGTGGCGCTGCTGGCGATCCTGCACTTCCTCTGGATGCGCGCCGGCAAGAACGACTTTGCCGAGGTGGCGGTCTATGCCGCCGTGATCGCGCTGCTGCTCGGCTGGCGCCTGTGGCGCGTCAGGCGCTCGCCGGCGCTGGCGGCGTGATCAGCAACTCGTCGACGCCGTAGAGCGTGGCCAGCGCGGCGAGCTTGGCCGGCGCGTGGCGCACGCTGAACGGCCGGCCGAAGGCCTGCGCCAGCCGGCGGCACTCGAGCAGCACCGCCAGGGCCGAGGTGTCGAACTGCTGCAGCGGCGAGGCATCGACGATTACCTCGCCCTCCTTCTCGGCCTGCAGCGCCTGCGAGAGCATGCGCAAGGCATCGCGCGACTCGCGCATCGTGATGGTGGCCGGCAGCAGCAGCATCGCTCGTCGACCTCAGCTCTTGCTGCCGTTGCCCGCGGCCGACTTGTTGCGCTCGGCCAGCTTGGCGATCAGGCCGTCGATGCCGTTGGCGCCAATTTCCTGCGCGAAGCTGCTGGTGTAGTTCTGCACCAGCCACACGCCGAGCACGTTGACGTCGTAGATCTTCCAGCCGTCGTCCTTCTTCTCGAGGCGGTAGTCGAGCTGGATCGGATCGCCCTTGCCGCGCACCTCGGTGCGCACGACCACGTCCTTGTCGTCCGGATTGGCGCGCATCGGCTTGAGCTGCACGGTCTGGTCCTTCACCTGCGACAGCGCGCCGGAGTAGGTGCGCACCAGCAGGACCTTGAACTCCTCCTGCAGTCGCTTCTGCTGGTCGGGCGTGGCCGGCGCCAGTAGCGGCCGACGGCGGACGCCGTCATGCGCTGGAAGTTCACGTAGGGCATGACCTTGGCGTCGACCAGCGCGATGACCTTCTGCACATCGCCGGCCTGGATCGTCTTGTCGGCCTTGATGGTGTCGAGCACATCGGTCGACACTTCCTTGATCAGCTGGTCGGGCGACTTGGCGGCGTCGGCCGCACGGGCCACGCCCAGGCCCAGCGCCATCGCGGCGGCGGCCAGCGGTGGTGATTCGCATCGAAAGCATGTCGTTCGTCCTTTCTAGGCGCCTCGTGGACGCTGCGTACTCAGAGCCCGCACGGGCGCCGAGGTTCAATCCCTGCGCCTGCATTAACGTGCAGACACATCCGTCGGTTCACTTGGCAGCGGGCGCCGACGCCGGCGCGGCCGGGGCGTCCGGCTCGGTCGGGTCCGGCGGCGGCGGCTCGTTGCCGTCAAAGACCAGGCTGCGTCGGCGCTGCAGATAGGCATCGCGGATGAAGCTGTACTTGTCCAGTGCGATGTCGTCGAGCACGCGCGTCGCGCCGAGCAAGTTCGAACGGGTGTTGACGATGTTCAGCGTGGTCAGGGTGTAGCGGGTCGCGCCGTCGTTGATCACCGTGCTCGGCGACGCCGCGATGTCCATCGGCAGGCCGATCGAATCGCGCACGCTCGACGGGCCGAACAGCGGCCAGACGATGTAGGCCCCGGTGCCCATGCCCCAGACACCGAGCGTCTGGCCGAAGTCCTCGCGCGACTTCTCCAGACCCACCTCGGTGGCCACGTCGAGCACGCCGAGCAGGCCGAAGACGGTGTTCGTGCCGACGCGCATCACGTCGTACACGCCCGCCGTGGCCTTGCCCTGCAGAAAATTGTTCACCGCCGACCGGGCATCGGCGAAATTGCCGAAGAAGTTGTCGACGCCACGGCGGATCGGCTCGGGCACCACGTTCGAATAGGCGGTGGCCACGGGCTTGAGCACGTGCTCGTCCAGGCCTTCGTTGAAGGCGAAGACCTTGCGGTTCCAGTTCTCCCACGGGTCGAGCTTCGCGCCGGGGCCGCCGCGCACGTCGTTCAGCGTGGTCGCGCAGCCGCCCAGCAGCGGCACGGCCACCGCCAGCACGGCGAGCGGACGCAGGCGATTCACTTCTTCGCCCCCGCATCGCCTCCGGCATCGGCGGCCTTGTTGAAGAGGAACTGGCTGATCAGGCTCTCGAGCACGACAGCCGACTGGGTCTGCGTGATGGTGTCACCGGCGACCAGCGTCTTCTCGTCGGCGCCCGGCTCCAGGCCGATGTACTGGTCGCCCAGCAGGCCGGCGGTGAGGATGCGCGCCTGCGAATCCTTGGGGAACTGCACGCCCTTGTCGATCTCCAGGCGCACCACGCCCTGGTAGGTGCGCGCATCGAGCGTGATCGACGCGACGCGGCCGACGTTCACGCCTGCGCTTCGCACCGGCGCACGCGGTTTCAAACCGCCGATATTGTCGAACTTGGCGGTCAGCGTGTAGGTGTCGCCGCCCCGAAGCTGGCCAGGTTGGCGGCCTTCAGCGCGAGGAACACCAGCCCCAGCATGCCCATCAGGACGAACAGTCCGACCAGGGTTTCGATGCCTTTCTTGCCCATCTCGTTTTCCTTTTCGGTCTTACGGCGTCGAGAACATCAGCGCCGTCAGGATGAAGTCCATGCCCAGGATGGCCAGCGACGAGATCACCACCGTTCGCGTGGTGGCGTAGGCCACGCCCTCCGGCGTTGCATCGGTCTCATAGCCCTGGTACAGCGCGACGAACGAGCAGATCACCCCGAACACCATGCTCTTGACGATGCCGTTGCCGACGTCGCGCCAGACGTCGACCTTGCTCTGCATGATCGACCAGAAGTTGCCGGCGTCCACACCGATCAGCAGCACCGCGACGACATAGGCGCCCAGGATGCCGATCGCCGAAAACAGGATCGCCAGGATGGGCATCGACACCATGCCGGCGATGAAGCGCGGCGCCAGCACACGCGACTTCGGATCGACCGCCATCATCTCCATCGCCGCGATCTGCTCGCCCGCCTTCATCAGGCCGATCTCCGCCGTCAGCGACGTGCCGGCGCGGCCGGCGAAGAGCAGGCCCGTGACCACCGGCCCCAGTTCGCGCACCAGCGCGAGGTTGACGATCAGGCCGAGCGACTCGGCTGCGCCGTAGGTGACCAGCGCGTAGTACATCTGCAGCGCGAGCACGAAGCCCACCGCGAGACCCGACGACAGGATGATGATCAGCGAGCGGTTGCCGATCGCGTGGATCTGCACCACCACCAGGCCGAAGCGGCGCAGCGCCGGCGGAATGGCGCGCAGCAGGTCGAGGAAAAAGAAGGCGGCGTGGCCGAACGAATGCAGCACCGCCAGGGCGCGCGCGCCGAGCGAGGCGACGAAGTTCATGCCGAGCCTCCCGCACCGAGACCGAAGTCCTCGGCAATGGTCGGCGCCGGGTAGTGAAACTTCACCGGGCCATCGGGCTCGCCGCGCACGAACTGGCGCACTTCCGGATCGGTGGAGTTCATCAGTTCGTCCGGCGTGCCCTGCGCGACGATGCGCCCGCCGGTGGCCAGCAGCACCACGTGGTCGCTGATGGCCATGCACTCGGGCACGTCGTGCGAGATCACCAGCGAGGTCGAGCCGGTCACGTCGTTGAGCGTGCGGATGAGCCGCGCCGCCACGCCCATCGACACCGAGGTCGAGGCCGGCGAAGGGCTCGTCGTACATGATCAGTTCGGGGTCGAGCGCGATGGCGCGGGCCAGCGCGATGCGTCGCGCCATGCCACCGGACACCTCGGAGATGCGCAGCTTCGCAGCTCCACGGAGACCCACGGCGTTGAGCTTCATCAGCACGATGTCGCGGATCATCGATTCCTTCAGATCCGTCTGCTCGCGCAGGGGAAGGCGACGTTGTCGAACACCGACAGATCGGTGAAGAGCGCGCCGAACTGGAACAGCACGCCCATGCGCCGCCGCAGCCGGAACATCAGCTCGCGATCGCGCGAGTCGATCTTCTCGCCGTCGAAGGTCACCGTGCCCGAGTTGGCCGCGTGCACGCCGCCGATCAGGCGCAGCAGCGTGGTCTTTCCGCATCCCGAACTGCCCAGGATGGACGTGACCTTGCCGCGCTGGAAGCGCAGCGAGATGTCGTTGAGGATGGTGCGGCTCGCGTCGTACCCGAACGTGACGTGGTCGATCTCGATCAGGGCATCGCCGCTCGCGGGGGCTTGTTCACTCGGCATTGCGCGGGTGCTGTTCTTGTCGGCGGGCCGCCGGGGTGCGAGCGGTATGGCGGCCAGGGCCGGCGGATTGTCGCATGGCAAAAAGAGCCTTGCAGGGAAACCCGGATACGTCTTGTGACGCGGCCTGTCGCGCCCGGCTAACGCTTCTGGCAGCGCGGGCAGAAGAAGGTCGAACGCTGCGCCTGCACGATGCGGCGAACCGGCGTCGCGCAGACCGGGCAGGGCTGTCCGGCGCGGCCGTACACCGCCGCGCGATCCTGGAAGCTGCCGGCCATGCCGTGCGCGTCGCGGAAGTCGCGCAGCGTGCTCCCGCCGAGTTCCAGCGCCTGCGCGAGGATGCGGCGGACCGCGTCGGCGAGCCGGTCGCAGCGTGGCCGGCTGATACGGCCCGCCGGCGTGCGCGGGTCGATGCCGGCCATGAACAGCGCCTCGCAGGCGTAGATGTTGCCGGCGCCGACGACGATGTCGCCCGCCAGCAGCGCCTGCTTGATCGCCACGCGGCGACCGCGAAGCGCCCGATGCAGGTGCGCGCCGCCGAAAGCCGCATCGAAGGGCTCCAGCCCCAGACCGGCGACGAGCTTGCGCGCCGGGTCGGCATCGAGGGCCGGCGACCACACGACGGCGCCGAAGCGGCGCGGATCGGTCAGGCGCAGCGTGCCGCGGTCGGTGGCGAGATCGAAATGGTCATACGCGCCGGGCTCGGCCGCGTGCGCGCCGAAGGCCAGGGAACCCGACATGCCCAGGTGCATCAGGAGACCGCCTTCCCCGACAGGCAGCCACAGGTACTTGCCGCGGCGCGCGGCATGGCCGATGCGCTGGCCGACCAGCCGGGCCGCATCGCAGCCCAGCGGCCAGCGCAGCGGCTTGCCCAGCCGGACGGCCGTCACGGTCGCACCCTCGATGCGCTCGGCAAAGCCGCGCCGCGTGGTCTCGACCTCGGGAAGTTCCGGCATGTGCGGAATTATCGCGAGCGGGCGCAATCACACGCTGATCGACCGACCACTAGAATGATTTCGAGCCTCCAGGAGTTGCCGATGCCGTCCCCTTCGTCCCGCCCGGGCCTGTCGTTGCTCGGTGTCCTGCTGGCCTCGCTGCTCGGCGTGGCGACCGCGGCGCCTGTGCAGCCGACTGCGCCCGCCGCTGCGGTCGAGAACTCCGACCTCGATGCCCAACTGTTCTACCAGTTGCTGATCGGCGAGATCGAACTGCGCAGCGGCGAAGCCGGCACCGCCTACCGGTGATGCTCGATGCGGCGCGGCGCACGCGCGACGAACAGCTGTACCGCCGCGCGACCGAGATCGCGCTGCAGGCGCGTGCGGGCGACCAGGCGCTGGCCGCGGTGATGGCCGGCGAAGCGCGCTGCCGAAGTCGATCGAGGCCCATCGCTACCTGATCCAGCTGCTCGTGGCGCTGAACCGCGCGGACGAATCGATCGAGCCGCTGCGCTCGCTGATCCAGCTCACCGCCGAGACCGAGCGGCCTGCGCTGATCCAGTCGCTGCCCGGCTTCTTCTCGCGCACCGGCGACCGCGCGCGCACGCCGGCGCTGGTGGAGCGTGTGACCCAGGGCTGGATCGACCAACCCGCCACGCGCAGCGCCGCGCATCGCGCTGGCGCGCGCCGGCTTGGCGTGCCCGACAACGCGAAGGCGTTGCCCCTGTTGCAGCAGGCTCATGCGGACGATCCCGCCAATGAATCGGCGGCGATGCTGGCCGCCGGGCTGGCCGCGAGCTCGCCGGCCGCCGAGGGCATCGTCACGTCCTACCTGCGCGCCAGACCGGAGAGCCACGGCGTGCGCCTGAACTACGTGCGCGTGCTGACCAATGCCCAGCGCTACGGCGATGCGACGGCGCAACTGCAGATCGTCACGCAGCTCGCGCCGGACCTCGCCCCGCCCTGGCTGACGCTCGGCGCGCTGCAGGTGGAACTGCGCCACCCGGCCGAGGCCACTGCGGCGCTGAAGACCTATCTGCAGAAGCTGGAGGCGACACCTTCCGATGCCGCCGCAGCAAGCGCTGACGACGACGAAGACGAAGGCAGCAACCCGTCGGACCTGCGCGAGCAGGGCCGCACGCAGGCTCCGGCTGCTGCTGGCGCAAGCCGCCGAGCAGCAGCGCGACTTCAAGGCCGCGGAAGGCTGGCTGGCCAAGGTCGACAACCCAGCAGCGCGCTCGAGGTGCAGACACGCCGGGCCGCGCTGCTGGCCCGCCAAGGCAAGCTGAAGGAAGCACGCGAGCTGGTGCGCCGCGTGCCGGAGAAGACACCGGCCGATGCCCGCGCCAAGCTGCTCGCCGAGGCGCAGGTGCTGCGCGACGTGAAGGCCTGGAAGGACGCCAACGCCGTGCTCGAACAGGCCAACCGCCAGTTCCCCGACGATGTCGATCTGTTGTACGAGCAGTCGATGATGGCCGAGAAGCTCGACCGCATGGACGAGATGGAGCGCCTGCTGCGCAAGGTCATCGCGCTCAAGCCCGATCATCACCACGCGTACAACGCGCTGGGCTATTCGCTGGCCGAGCGCAACCAGCGCCTGGGCGAAGCGCGCGATCTCATCAAGAAGGCGCTCGACCTGAGCCCGGGCGAGCCGTTCATCACCGACAGCCTCGGCTGGGTGGAATATCGCCTGGGCAACCGCGCCGAAGCGCTGCGCCTGCTGCAGCAGGCCTACCGCGCGCGGCCCGACCCCGAGATCGCCGCGCACCTGGGCGAGGTGCTGTGGGTGCTGGGCCAGCACGACGAGGCGCGGCGCGTCTGGCGCGAGGCCAAGACGCGCGACAGCGGCAACGACGTGCTGCGTGAGACGCTGGCCCGGCTGCGGGTCGATCTGTGAATCGCCGCGGCGTCGCGCTGGCGCTTCCCCTGGCTGCGCTGCTGGGGGCCTGCAGTTCGCTGCCGCGCGATGCCGCGCCCGTGGCGGGCGACAGCTTCTCGGGACGGCTCGCGCTGCGCGTCGACTCCACGGGAGAGGAACAGCCGCGCTCCGTGGTGGCTGCGTTCGAACTGCGCGGCGCTGCGGAAGCCGGTCGGCTGGACCTGTCGACGCCGACCGGTCAGGTGATGGCGCAGGCGCGCTGGCAGCCGGGCCGCGTGGTGCTCGTCACGCCTCAGGGCGAGACGCCGTTCCCGAGCCTGGATGCGCTGACCCGCGAGGTGCTCGGCGAAAGCCTGCCGGTGGCCGCGATGTTCGACTGGCTGCACGGCCGGCCCTGGCCCGGTGCCGCACACGAGGCCACGGCGCCGGGCTTCCGCCAGCTCGGCTGGGTGGTCGATCTGGCGCGATTTGCCGACGACACCATCGTCGCCATGCGCGAGGCGGCGCCGGCGGTGACGGTGCGCGTCAAGCTCGATCGGAGCTGAGCCGCCGATGAGCCTCACCGCGCTGTACGAGGTGGCCGCGCCGGCCAAGCTCAACCTGTTCCTGCACGTGATCGGCCGCCGGGAGGATGGCTACCACCTGCTGCAGTCGGTCTTCGTGCTGATCGACTGGGCCGATACGCTGCACTTCGAACGCCGCAGCGACGGCAAGCTCGCCCGTCACGACCTCGGGCCAGCCCTGCCGGCCGACGATCTGTGCCTGCGCGCGGCGCGGCTGCTGCAGACCGAAAGCGGCACGACGCTCGGGGCCGACATCTCCATCGACAAGCAGCTCCTTGGGGCGCCGGCATGGGCGGCGGCAGCTCGGATGCCGCCAGCACGCTGCTGGCATTGAACCGACTATGGGGCCTGAACTGGCCGCGCCAGCGCGCCTGGCCACGCTCGGCCTGAAGCTCGGTGCCGACGTGCCCTTCTTCATCGGTGGACACAACGCCTTTGTCGAGGGCATCGGCGAGCGACTCACACCGATTCCGGTGCCGCCGGCGTGGCTGGCGGTGCTCAAGCCGGCCGCGTCGATCGAGACCCGTGCGATCTTCGGCAGCCCGCTGCTGGTACGCGATACCGAAGCTGTTATACTTGCGGGCTTTCTTGCAGACACGGCTGGCAGCATGCGCCGTGTGCTCGACGGATTCGGCCGCAACGACCTGCAGCCGCCGGCCGAAGCGCACTGTGCGGATGTGGTCACCGCCCTCGAGATCCTGCAGCGGCGCTTCGGCAACGCGCGGATGACCGGGTCGGGCAGCGCGGTGTTCGCGAGAGCAGGCACAGCCGTCGAACCCATGGCGACAATCCCGGCGGATCTTCCGCCGGGATGGGTGGGGCGGATGTGCCGCAGCCTGGAGCAGCATCCGCTCGTCGGTTGGGCTCCGGACTGAAAACCGGTTGAAGGTTCGGCGCGAAAGCGGCGGACCGGTGTAGGGGAGTCGCCAAGTTGGTTAAGGCATCGGATTTTGATTCCGACATGCGAGGGTTCGAGTCCTTCCTCCCCTGCCAAATCTCCTGACGGATCGAGTGGATCCGTCCCGGTGCGCAACGAGCCCGGCAAGACCTGACGGAGCGATCGTGCTGTTCAACACCGTGCTGTTCACCGGCAACGCCAACCCGGCGCTGGCCCAGGAAATCGCGACGCACCTCGGCATCGAGCTCGGCAAGGCCAAGGTCGGTCGCTTCTCCGACGGTGAAGTCGACATCGAGATCGAACAGAACGTCCGCGCCCGCGACATCTTCGTGGTGCAGCCGACCTGCGCGCCGACCAACGAGAACCTGATGGAGCTGTGCATCATGGTCGACGCGCTCAAGCGTGCGTCGGCCAGGAGAGTCACCGCCGTCATTCCCTACTTCGGCTACGCCCGCCAGGATCGTCGCCCGCGCTCCACCCGCGTGCCGATCAGCGCCAAGGTCGTCGCCAACATGCTGGAAGCGGTCGGCGTCGAGCGGCTGCTGACCATGGACCTGCACGCCGACCAGATCCAGGGCTTCTTCGACATCCCGGTCGACAACATCTACGCCTCGCCGGTGCTGCTGGCCGATCTGCAGGGCAAGCGCTACAGCGACCGGGTCGTGGTCTCGCCCGACGTCGGCGGCGTGGTGCGCGCCCGCGCGCTGGCCAAGCAGCTCGGCTGCGACCGCCATCATCGACAAGCGCCGCCCCAAGGCCAACGTCTCCGAGGTGATGCACGTCATCGGCGAGATCGAGGGCCGCAACTGCGTGATCATGGACGACATGATCGACACCGCCGGCACGCTGGTGAAGGCGGCCGAGGTGCTGAAGGAGCGCGGCGCGAAGAGCGTCTACGCCTACTGCACGCACGCGGTGTTCTCCGGCCCGGCGATCGAGCGCATCAAGAGCTCGGCGCTCGACGAGGTCGTGATCACCAACACCATTCCGCTCAACGACGCCGGCAAGGCCTGCGCCAAGGTGCGCCAGCTGTCGGTGGCCTTCCTCTTCGCGGAGACCATCCGCCGCATTTCCGACGGCGAGTCCGTCACGTCCCTGTTCGCGGAACAAAACGCGAACTTCTAAGCGGGGAGCACTGGTCGCGGGCGCCCGTTCACTTCCAACTGGAGTCACCATGAAATTCGTCGCCTACGAGCGCAAGTTGCAGGGCACCGGAGCGAGCCGCCGCCTGCGCAATGCGCAAAAGGTGCCTGGCATCGTCTACGGTGCCGGCACGCCCACGATGATCGAGCTCGATCACAACGCCCTCTTCTTCGCGCTGAAGAAGGAAGCGTTCCACTCCTCGCTGCTCGAGATGGAACTCAACGGCAAGAGCGAGCAGGTGCTGCTGCGTGACTACCAGATGCACGCCTTCAAGCCCATCGTGCTGCACATCGACTTCCAGCGCGTGGACAAGACCACCAAGGTCACGAAGAAGGTGCCGCTGCACTTCATCAACGAAGAGAACTCGCCGGCCGTCAAGACCGACAAGTGCCTCGTGAACCACGTGGTCACCGAAGTGCAGATCCAGTGCCGGCTTCGCAGCTGCCCGAGTTCCTGACCGTCGACCTGGGCAACCCGCCCGCGGCCAGTCGCTGCACGTCAGCGACCTGAAGCTGGCCGACGGCATCAAGGTCGTCACGCACGGCAAGAAGGACCCGGTGATCGTCTCGGTCTCGATGCAGTCCGAGGAAGAGGAAGCCGCGCCGGCACCGGCCGCCGCTCCCGCTCCGGCGCCCGCCAAGGGCAAGAAGGACGAGAAGCAGAACAAGAAGTGAGGAATGCGGCACAGGCCGCATCCCCTTCCGAGCCCCGCCACGGCGGGGCTTTTTCATGCCTGATCGACACCGATAATCCGCGCCATGATCCGATTGCTGGTCGGCCTGGGCAACCCGGGCGCGGAATACGAAGCCACCCGGCACAACGCCGGTTTCTGGTTCATCGACGAGGTGGCGCGCACGCTGAAGGTGTCGCTGGTGCCCGAGCGCAGCTACTTCGGCCTGGCCGCGCGTGCGAATACGGCCCACGGCCCGGTCTGGCTGCTCGAGCCGATGACCTACATGAATGCCTCGGGCAAATCGGTGGCGGCGCTGGCGCGATTCTTCAAGATCGCGCCGGAGGAGATCCTCGTCGCGCACGACGAGCTCGACATCCCGCCCGGCCTGGCGAAGATGAAGCTCGGCGGCAGCCACGCCGGCCACAACGGCCTGAAGGACATCCACGCACAGCTCGGCAGCGCCGACTACTGGCGGCTGCGCCTGGGCATCGGGCACCCGGGCGTGAAGGCCGAGGTGGTGAACTACGTGCTGAAGAAGCCTTCGGCCGAGCACCGCGAAGCCATCGACAAGTCGATCGAGCAGGCGATGTCGGCGCTCGACCTGATGCTCGCCGGCGAGATGGAACGCGCCATGATGAAGGTGCACGCCAAGCCGCAGCGCCCCAAGCCACCGCGACCGGAGCCTACGCCATGAAGCACTGGATCCCCGTCCTGACCCTGGCCTTCGTCACCCTCGGCGCCGACGCAGCGCCGGTCTACCGCTGTGGCGGCGGCACCTACTCGCAGACGCCCTGCCCCGGCGGCGCGATGGTCGAGGCCACCGACCCTCGCAGCGCGGCGCAGCGCGCCGAAGCGCGCCGCTTGGCCGCCGCGGAGAAGCGCCGCGCCCGCGAGATGGAACGCGACCGGATGGCGCAGGAGCAACGTTCGGCGAAGGAACCGGCCATCGCCTCGCTGGGACCGGAGCGCGCCGCGAAGGCTCCTGCGCAGGCGGCGAGCAAGCCGTCCAGCAAGAGCAAGCGCAAGGCGAAGTCTCAGAACGAAGACTTCAGGGCCGTGGCGCCAAAGGCCGCCCAACCCTGATCAGCGCGTGGCCGGCGTGGCCGCAGCGGCCTGAAGGCGCCGGTACTTCTCCCACAGCGTTTCCTTCGACTCGGCATGCGCCGGGTCGACCGGGATGCAGCTGACCGGACACACCTGCACGCACTGCGGCTCGTCGAAGTGGCCGACGCATTCGGTGCAGCGGTTCGGGTCGATCTGGTAGATCTCCGGGCCCATCGAGATCGCTTTGGTTCGGGCACTCGGGCTCGCAGACGTCGCAGTTGATGCACTCGTCGGTGATCAGCAGGGCCATGGCAGCGGGATCAGCTCTCGGTCGATTTCACACGATCGCGCAGGCGATCGAGCACCGAGGGTGACACGAACTTGGAGACATCACCGCCGAGGGTGGCAATCTCGCGCACGAAGGTGCCGGAGACGAACTGGAACTGGTCGCTCGGCGTGAGGAACAGCGTCTCCACCTCGGGCATCAGCTGGCGGTTCATTCCGGCCATCTGGAACTCGTATTCGAAGTCGCTGACCGCGCGCAGTCCGCGCACGACCACCTTGCCGCCATGGCCGACGACGAAGTCGCGCAACAGACCACGGAAGGCCATCACCTCGACGTTCGGATACTTGGCCGCCAGTTCGGTGGCGATCTCGAGCCGCTCGGCGATGGTGAACATCGTGCGCTTGTGGTGGCCGGCCGCGACGGCCAGGATCAGCCGCTCGAAAGGCCGCTGGCGCGGCGCATCAG
The DNA here is from genome assembly GCA_007994965.1 of Piscinibacter aquaticus. Classification (GTDB taxonomy): domain Bacteria; phylum Pseudomonadota; class Gammaproteobacteria; order Burkholderiales; family Burkholderiaceae_C; genus Piscinibacter; species Piscinibacter aquaticus. The sequence goes on from VOPW01000001.1 coordinate 3,284,913, forward strand.
GTCTTCATGGCCCAGCGTCATCGGGTCGAAGGTGCCCGGGTAGACGGCGGTGAGTCGGGTGACGGAAGTCAATGGCGGCCCCTCGGTGTTCTCCTGCCGCCAAAGTGTAGCCGCCGCTCAGGCGTTGCTTGCAGCTCGTAACAAGTGGGCGTGCACGTGGCCGGCGCGCAGGTGACGGTGGACGGTCAGGCCGAGCGTCGCCGCGTCGTCGGCCTTGAACTCGCGATCGGCCTCGAGGTAGACGAATCCGTCCGGCACGACGAGCCGCGCGGCGGCCTTCAGTGCCGGCGCAAACAGGTTCGCGTCGAACGGCGGATCGATGAACACGAGCTCGAAGCGCTGCGGCGCGCACGACGCCATCCAGCCCAGCGCATCGGCGCATTCGATGCGCAGCGTCGTCGCCTTCAGCCGCTCGCGCGAGGCGTTCAGGCTCGCCGCCAGCGAACGATCGCGCTCGAGCAGCACCACCTCGCTCGCCCCGCGCGAGGCGGCCTCGAAGCCCAGCGCGCCCGATCCGGCAAAGGCATCGAGGCAGCGCCAGCCGTCGAGATCGGCGCCCAGCCAGTTGAAGAGCGTTTCGCGCACGCGATCGGGCGTCGGGCGCAAGCCCGGCCGATCGGCCACCGGCAGCTTGGAGCGCCTCCACAGCCCGCCGATGATGCGCACCTCGCGCGGCAAGGCGGCGCCGCGCGACTTCGGTGCCGGCTTCACAGCCGCACCGGGATGCCGTCGCGCGCCAGCAGCGCCTTGGCCTGGCCGACGGTGAACTCGCCGTAGTGGAAGATGCTCGCCGCCAGCACCGCATCCGCCCCGCCGATGCGGATGCCCTCGGACAGGTGCTCCAGCGCACCGACGCCGCCGGAGGCGATCACCGGCACGCTCACCGCGTCGCTGACGGCGCGGGTGAGTTCGAGGTCGAAGCCGATCTTGGTGCCGTCGCGGTCCATGCTGGTCAGCAGGATCTCGCCGGCGCCGTGTTCGGCCATCTGCTTCGCCCAGGCCACCGCATCGAGGCCGACGTTCTTGCGCCCGCCGTGGGTATAGACGTCCCAGCCCGGGCCGCGCGCGGCGAGCTCGTCGCCATGGCGCTTCTTCGCATCGATCGCCACGACGATGCACTGCGCGCCGTATTTGGCCGAGGCGTCGCGAATCACCTGCGGGTTGGCCACCGCGGCCGAGTTGAAACTGACCTTGTCGGCACCGGCATTGAGCAATCGCCGCACGTCGTCGACCGTGCGCACGCCGCCGCCCACCGTGAGCGGAATGAACACCTGCGAGGCCACCGCCTCGATGATGTGCAGGATCAGGTCGCGCCCGTCGCTGGTGGCGGTGATGTCGAGGAAGGTGAGCTCGTCGGCGCCCTGCTCGTTGTAGCGAGCGGCGATCTCGACCGGATCACCGGCGTCGCGCAGCTCGACGAAGTTGACGCCCTTGACGACCCGGCCTCCAGTGACGTCGAGGCAGGGGATGATTCTTTTTGGCAAGCAACGCGGTCAGGCCTCGCCGTTGAGTTCGTCGGCGCGGGCCTGCGCGGCGGCGAAATCGAGGTCGCCGGTGTAGATCGCCCGGCCGCAGATCACACCCTCGATGCCTTCCGATTCGACCGCGCAGAGCTTTTCGATATCGGCCATGTTCGACAGGCCGCCCGAGGCGATCACGGAATCGTCAGCGCCTGCGCGAGCTTCACCGTGGCCTCGATGTTGATGCCGCTGAGCATGCCGTCGCGGCCGATGTCGGTGTAGATCACGCCCTCGACACCGTAGTCCTGGAACTTCTGCGCCTGGTCGACCACCTCGTGGCCGGTGAGCTTGCTCCAGCCGTCGGTGGCGACCTTGCCGTCCTTCGCGTCCAGCCCGACGATGATGTGGCCGCCGAAGGCGGTGCAGGCATCGTGCAGGAAGCCGGGGTTCTTCACCGCGGCCGTGCCGATGATGATGTAGCTCAGGCCGTCGTCGAGGTAGCGCTCGATGGTGTCGAGGTCGCGGATGCCGCCGCCGAGCTGCACCGGGATCTCGTCGCCCACCTCGGCGAGGATCGCCTTGATGGCCCCCTCGTTGACCGGCTTGCCGGCGAAGGCACCGTTGAGGTCGACGAGGTGCAAGCGCCGCGCACCGGCGTCGACCCAGCGCCGCGCCATCGCAGCCGGGTCTTCGCCAAAGGTGGTGGACTCGCTCATGTCGCCCTGCTTGAGGCGAACACATCGACCGTCTTTCAGGTCAATCGCGGGGATCAGCAGCATGGCCGATGGGCGTGGTGGGGAAGAGGGGGCACCCGAGGAGGTGGGGTGTGCAGGGGAAAGCCTTCAGGGATTCCAGTGCAGGAAGTTTCGGTACAGCGCGAGACCATGCTCGGCGCTCTTCTCGGGGTGAAACTGCGTCGCAAAAATATTATCCCGGGCCACCGCGCGTAAAGCGCCCGCCGTAGTCGGCTTCGCCCACGCTGTGGCGCGCGTCCGACGGGCGGGCGTAGAAGCTGTGCACGAAGTAGAAGTACGCGTTGTCCGGCACGCCGGCCCAGACCGGGTGCGGCCGGGCCTGCACCACGGTTCCAGCCCATCTGGGGCACCTTGTAGCGGCTGCCGTCAGGCTGGGTGAGGCCTTCCAGCTGGAAGCGCACCACCTCGCCCGGAATCAGGCCCAGCCCGTCAGTGGGCCCTTCCTCGCTGCGCTCCAGCAGCATCTGCATGCCCACGCACACGCCCATCATCGGCTTGCGCGCGGCGGCGTCGAGCACGGCGTCCTGCAGGCCGGAGTCGCGCAGCTCCCGCATGCAGTCCGGCATGGCGCCCTGCCCCGGCAGCACGATGCGCTCGGCGGCGAACACGTCTTCCGGCCGGCTGGTGACGACCACCTCGAAGCCGGTACCCTGGGTGACGTGCATCACCGCCTGCGACACCGAGCGCAGGTTGCCCATGCCGTAGTCGACGACGGCGACGGTCTTGCCCATCTCAGAGGCTGCCCTTGGTGGACGGGATCACGCCCGCCGAGCGCGGATCGATGGCCAAGGCCATGCGCAGTGCGCGGCCGAAGGCCTTGAACACCGTCTCGGACGGTGGTGGGCGTTCTCGCCCTTCAGGTTGTCGATGTGCAGCGTCACCAGCGCGTGGTTGACGAAGCCCTGGAAGAATTCGTAGGTCAGCTGGGTGTCGAAGCCGCCGACCATGCCGGCCTTGAACGGCACGTGCATGTGCAGGCCCGGGCGACCGGAGAAATCGACCACGACGCGCGACAGCGCCTCGTCCAGCGGCACGTAGGCGTGGCCGTAGCGCGTCAGGCCCTTCTTGTCGCCCACCGCCTTGGCCACCGCCATGCCCAGCGTGATGCCGACATCTTCCACCGTGTGATGGCCATCGATGTGCAGGTCGCCCTTGGCGTCGATGTCGAGGTCGATCAGCCCGTGGCGGGCGATCTGGTCGAGCATGTGGTCGAAGAAGCCGATGCCGGTGGCGAGCTTCGCTTCGCCGGTGCCGTCGAGGTTGACGGCGACGCGAATCTGCGTCTCCTTGGTGTTGCGGGTGACGTCGGCGGTACGGGGCGTGGTCATCTACAGGCTCGCTTTCAGCGCGTCGATCATCAGGGTGTTCTCTTCCGGCGTACCCACCGTCAGGCGCAGGCAGTGGGCCAGCAGCGGGTGCAGGCCGGCGATGTGCTTGATCAGCACGCCGCGCTGCTTCATGCCCTCGAAGGCGCGCTTCGAGTCGGGCACGCGCACGAGGATCATGTTGGCCTCGCTGGGGAAGGCCTTGACGCCCGGCATCGCCGCCAGCGCCTTCTGCAGGCGTTCGCGCTCGCTGCGCAGGATCGCCGCACGGCGGGCAAACTCATCGGCATGCTCGAGCGCGAACAGCGTCGCCTCGGCATTGAGCACGCTGATGTTGTAGGGCGGGCGCACCTTGTCGATCTCGTCGATCAGCGCCGCCGCGCCGGCCATGTAGCCCAGTCGCACGCCGGCCAGTCCGAACTTGGAGAGCGTGCGCATCACCAGCACATGCTCGTGCGCGGCCATGCGCTGCATCCAGGTCTTCGAGGAGAAGGGTTGGTAGGCCTCGTCGAACACCACCAGCCCGTTCTGCTTCCCCACCGCGGCGACGATGCGCTCGATCACCGCATCGTCGAACAGGTTGGCCGTCGGGTTGTTCGGGTAGGCGATGTAGGTGATCGCCGGGCGGTGCTGTTCGATGGCCGCGAGCATCGCCGCTTCGTCGAGCTCGAAGTCGGCCGTCAGCGGCACGCCGACGAACTTCAGGCCCTGCAGCCTGGCCGACATCTCGTACATCACGAAGCCGGGCAGCGGCGCGAGGATGGTGGCGCCGGGCACGTCGCAAGCCATCGCCAGCAGGCTGATCAGTTCGTCGGAGCCGTTGCCCAGCATCAGCTTGCAGCCCGCCGGCAGTTTGACGTAGGCGTTGAGCGCAGCGAGCACGTCGGCCACGCACTGTGTCGGGTAGCGGTTGATCGCGACACGGCCGAGCCGCTCGCCGAGTTCGCGCTGCAGTTCGGGCGGCAGGCGGAACGGGTTTTCCATCGCGTCGAGCTTGACCAGGCCGGCGCTCGGCTGGATCGCATAGGCGTGCATCGACTGCACGTCCTGGCGGATCACCTTCTGCATGCGGTCGGCGAGGCTCATCGCACACCGCCCGTCTTCAGCCGGAACTCGGCCGCCTGCGCATGCGCCTGCAGGCCCTCGCCATAGGCCAGCTCGGCGGCGATGGTGCCCAGCACCTGCGCGCCGGCCTCGCTCACCTCGATCAGGCTGCTGCGCTTCTGGAAGTCGTAGACCCCCAGCGGCGAGCTGAAGCGCGCCGTGCCTGACGTGGGCAGCACATGGTTCGGCCCGGCGCAGTAGTCGCCCAGGCTCTCGCTGGTGAAGGCGCCGAGAAAGATCGCGCCGGCGTGCTTCAGCAGCGGCTCCCAGCGGTGCGGCTCGCGACTGGAGACCTCCAGGTGCTCCGGCGCGATGCGGTTGCTGATCGCGCAGGCCTCTTCCATCGAGCGCGTGTGGATCAGCGCGCCGCGGCCTTCGAGCGAGGCGCGGATCACGTCGCGGCGCGGCATGCCGGGCAGCAGCCGCTCGATCTCGGCCTTGACCTTGGCGATGTAGCCGGCGTCCGGGCACAGCAGGATGCTCTGCGCGAGTTCGTCGTGCTCCGCCCGGCTGAAGAGATCCATCGCCACCCAGTCGGCCGGCGTGCTGCCATCGGCCAGCACGAGGATCTCGCTCGGCCCGGCGATCATGTCGATGCCGACCTTGCCGAAGACGCGCCGCTTGGCGCTGGCCACGTAGGCATTGCCCGGGCCGGTGATCTTGTCGACCGCCGGGACCGTGGCCGTGCCATGCGCCAGCGCACCGACCGCCTGCGCGCCGCCGATCGTGAAGGCGCGGCTGACGCCGGCCACGGCCGCGGCAGCCAGCACCAGGGCATTGCGTTCGCCCTTCGGGGTCGGCACCACCATGACGATCTCGCCGACGCCGGCCACGTGGGCCGGGATCGCATTCATCAGCACGCTGGACGGATAAGCCGCCTTGCCGCCGGGCACGTAGATGCCGACGCGGTCCAGCGGCGTGACCTTCTGGCCGAGCAGCGTGCCATCGGCATCGCGGTAGCTCCAGCTGCGGCCGCAGGCTTCGAGCTGGCGCTGGTGGTAGTCGCGCACGCGCGCCGCCGCGGCCTCGAGCGCGCTGCGCTGCGCCGGCGTGATCTGCTGCAGCGCGGCCTTCAGCTCGTCCTGCGTGATCTCCAGCTCGGCCATCGACGCGGCGGCCAGGCCGTCGAAGCGCTGCGTGTACTCCAGCACCGCCGCGTCGCCGCGCTTCTCGACATCGGCGAGGATGTCGGCCACCCGCGTCTCGATCGCCGCATCGGTCTCCGCCGACCAGTGCAGCACGCGCGCGAACTCGGCCTCGAAGTCGGCGGCGATGGTGGCGAGCTGGCGGAGGGCGACGGTCATGGCTGGCTTCCGACGGCGGATTCGAACGCGTCGATGATGGCGCGGATGGGTTCGCGCTTGAGCTTGAGCGCGGCCTGGTTGACGACCAGGCGCGACGAGATCTGCATGATCTGCTCGACCTCGACGAGGTGGTTGGCCTTCAGCGTGCTGCCGGTGGAGACCAGGTCGACGATCGCGTCGGCCGTGCCGGTCAGCGGCGCCAGCTCCATCGAGCCGTAGAGCTTGATCAGGTCGACGTGCACGCCCTTGTTGGCGAAGTGATCGCGGGCGATCTGCGTGTACTTGTGGCCACGCGCAGCCGCGAGCCCTGCTTCACCGCGCCGGCATAGTCGAAATCGGCGCGCACGGCCACGCTCATGCGGCACTTCGCGATCTTCAGGTCCAGCGGCTGGTACAGGCCCTGGCCGCCGTGCTCGATCAGCGTGTCGCGGCCGACCACGCCGAGATCGGCGCCGCCATGCTGCACGTAGGTGGGCACGTCGGTGGCGCGCACGAGCACGATGCGAACGTCCGGCCGGTTGGTGCCGATGATGAGCTTGCGGCTCTTCTCCGGATCCTCGGCCACCTCGATGCCGGCCGCCTTCAGCAGCGGCAGGGTCTCGTCGAAGATGCGGCCCTTGGACAGCGCGAGCGTGATCATGGCAGCGCCCGCCCGGCCGCCCGAAGGGCGCTGCGCGCCCCCCTCGGGGGCAGCGAACGAAGTGAGCTTAGGGGGGCTTCATTTGACTCTTTCGATGTCCGCGCCGATGCCGCGCAGCTTGGCTTCCATGCGGTCGTAGCCGCGGTCGAGGTGGTAGATGCGGTCGACCACCGTCTCGCCCTGCGCCACGAGGCCCGCGATCACCGGGCTGGCCGAAGCGCGCAGGTCGGTGGCCATCACGATGGCGCCGGAGAGTTGCTCGACGCCCTGCACCATCGCCGTGTGCCCGTCGACGACGATGTTGGCGCCCAGGCGCACCAGTTCGTTGACGTGCATGAAGCGGTTCTCGAAGATGGTCTCGGTGACCTTGCTGGCGCCTTCGGCGATGCAGTTCAGCGCCATGAACTGCGCCTGCATGTCGGTCGGGAAGGCCGGATATTCGCTGGTGCGGAAGCTCACGGCCTTCGGCCGGCTCTGGCCCTTCACGCGGATCCACCCACCGCCCGCCTCGATGGCCACGCCGGCTTCGCGCAGCTTGTCGATCACGGCGTCGAGCTGGTCGGCGCGCGCGTCGCGCAGCAGCACGTCGCCGCCAGCGGCAGCCACGGCGCAGAGGAAGGTGCCGGTCTCGATGCGGTCGGGCACGATGCGGTGGCTGGCGCCATGCAGCTTCTCGACGCCCTGGATGCGGATCCTGCTCGTGCCATGGCCTTCGATCTTGGCGCCCATCGCGATCAGCAGTTCGGCCAGGTCGGGGATCTCGGGCTCCTGCGCGGCGTTCTCCAGCACCGTCTCGCCTTCGGCCAGCGTGGCGGCCATCAGCAGGTTCTCGGTGCCGGTGACCGTGACCATGTCGGTGGTGATGCGCGCGCCTTTCAGGCGCTTCGCCTTGGCCAGGATGTAGCCGTGCTCGACTCGGATGTCCGCGCCCATCGCCTGCAGGCCCTTGATGTGCTGGTCGACCGGGCGCGAGCCGATGGCGCAGCCGCCGGGCAGCGACACGGTCGCCTCGCCGAAGCGGGCCAGCAGCGGGCCGAGCACGAGGATCGACGCGCGCATCGTCTTGACCAGGTCGTACGGCGCCTCCGGCGAAGTCACCTCGCTGGCGTCGAGCGAGACGAGATCGGGCTGGGCCTCGCTGCGCTCCGCCTTCGCGCCCATGTTGCGCAGCAGCTTCAGCGTGGTGCTGACATCCTGCAGGCGCGGCACGTTGGTCAGCGTGACCGGATCGGCCGTCAGCAGCGCGGCGCAGAGCTCGGGCAGCGCGGCGTTCTTGGCGCCGGAGATGGCGACTTCACCTTCGAGCCGGCGGCCGCCGCGGATGAGGAGTTTGTCCATGAGGATGAGTGCCGGCCCCATGCCCACGGCTCCCGAGACCCGCGCTGGGCGCAGGCCCGAGCGCCGCAGTGAACACTGCGGCGGAGTTCAGTGGTGGTGGGTGGTGGCCGAACCGGCTTGCGAAGCCCATTCGGCGGGGGTCAGCGTCTTCATCGACAGGGCGTGGATCTGCTCGCGCATTCTATCGCCCAGGGCCTGGTAGACCCGCTGGTGGCGCTTGACGCGGCTGGCGCCCTCGAATTCGGCCGAGACGATGGTGGCGAAGAAGTGCCGTCCGTCGCCCTCGACCTCGAGATGTTCGCAGGCCAGCCCCTGCGCAATGAAGCGCTGCACTTCGGCGGGAGTCGGGTCGGCCATGGGGCGGATTCTAGTGGCGGAGCTTGTAGCCGGTGCGCAGCAGGTGCAAGGCGGCGCCCGCCACGACCACGAAAGCCGTTGCCACGATCGCCAGGCTCATCCACGGGGACACGTCGCTGACCCCGAAGAAGCCGCGCCGGAATCCGTCGATCATGTAGAAGAACGGATTCAGGTGGCTCACCGCCTGCCAGAACGCCGGCAGCGAGTGCACGGAATAGAACACGCCGGAGAGGAACGTCATCGGCATGATGATGAAGTTCTGGAAGCCAGCCATCTGGTCGAACTTCTCCGCCCAGAGCCCGGCGATCAGGCCCAGCGAGCCGAGCATCGCCGCGCCGAGCACGGCAAAGACGACGATCCACCACGGCTCGGCCGCATGCAGCGGCGCGAACCACACGGTGACCAGCAGCACGCCGGTGCCGACCACCAGCCCGCGCACCATCGAGGCGCCGACATAGGCGGCGAACCACGCCCAGTGCGACAGCGGCGTCACCAGCAGGAAGACGAGGTTGCCGGTGATCTTGCTCTGGATCAGCGAAGAGCTGCTGTTGGCGAAGGCGTTCTGCAGCACGCTCATCATCACCAGGCCGGGGATCAGGAAGCTGGTGTAGCCGATGCGGTCATAGACCTTCACGTGGTCTTCGAGCACGTGGCCGAAGATCAGCAGGTACAGCACCGCGGTGAGCACCGGCGCCGCCACCGTCTGGAAGCTGACCTTCCAGAAGCGCAGCACCTCCTTGTAGAGCAGTGTGCTCGTGCCGCTGAACGGGCCCGTCGTCGTGCTGCTCATGCCGCCACCTTCTGCGGTTCGCCTTGCATGATCTCGAGGAAGACGTCCTCCAGGTCGGCGCGGCCGATCTCAGGTCTTCCGGCTTGCAGCCGGCGGCCCGCAGCGTGGCGAGGATGGTCTCGACCCCGGCCGCGTCGTGAGCCTTGACCTGCACGATGCGCCCGGTCACGCGCGACTGCGCCGCGAGTGCGGCCGGCAGCGCCTGGTCCATCTTGAAGCGCAGCATCGTGCTGGCGGTGCCGGCCAGCAGCGCCGAGGTGCGGTCGAGCGCGACCACGCGGCCCTGCTTGAGCATCGCGATGCGGCCGGCCAGCGCCTCGGCCTCCTCGAGGTAATGCGTGGTCAGCAGCACCGTGTGGCCTTCCCTGTTCAGGCGGGCGACGAACTGCCACAAGGTCTGGCGCAGTTCCACGTCCACCCCGGCGGTCGGCTCGTCGAGCACGATCACCGGCGGCCGGTGCACCAGCGCCTGCGCCACCAGCACGCGGCGCTTCATGCCGCCACTGAGCTGGCGCATGTTGGCATCGGCCTTGTCGGCCGGCCGAGGTTGGCGAGCAGTTCGTCGATCCAGGCGTCGTTGTTCTTGACGCCGAAGTACCCGCTCTGGATGCGCAGCGTCTCGCGCACGCTGAAGAAGGGGTCGAAGACCAGCTCCTGCGGCACGATGCCGAGGCTGCGGCGCGCGGCGGCGTAATCGCTCACCACCTCGTGGCCCATCACCGTGACGCGGCCGGCGCTGGCGCGCGACAGGCCGGCGAGGATGCTGATCAGCGTCGTCTTGCCCGCGCCGTTGGGGCCGAGCAGGCCGAAGAACTCGCCGGGCTCGATGTCGAAGCTGACGTCGCTCAGCGCGTGCACCTCGCCGCGTGCACCGCGGTAGGTCTTGGAGACGTTCTGGAAGGAAATGGCGGGCATGGGCGCGGGATTGTAGGCAGCCGCCCTCGCTCGTGCAGCCGGCGCCGATTAGGGGCGACGCTCGTAGGAGGCGCCGGGCAACGGTGCTAGATTGTCCGCACGCCACAAGAGCCGCCCATGGCCACCACGCCCAAGAAACCGCGCCGCACGGCCGAACGCATCCTGGAGGTCACGCTCGAGCTGTTCAACCGCTTCGGCGAGCCGAACGTCTCGACCACGCTGATCTCCGCCGAGCTGAACATCAGCCCCGGCAACCTCTACTACCACTACCCGGCCAAGGACGAGCTGATCAACAGCCTGTTCGACCGCTACGAGAAAGCGCTCAGCGAGCTGCTTCAGGCCGCCGACAGTGTGCGCAACGTGGAAGACGCCCGGCTGCTCTTCCACATGCTCTTTGAGCTGATCTGGCAGTACCGCTTCCTCTACCGCGACCTCAACGACCTGCTCTCGAAGAACCGCCGACTGGAGACGCATTTCCAGTTTGTGCTGCGCAACAAGAACCGTGCCATCCAGTCGGTGATGGCCGGCCTGACGCGCGGCGGCGCGATGAAGATCGAGACCCGCGACATGGCGCCGGTGGCCACCGCGATGGCGGTGGTGCTGACCTACTGGCTGAGCTACGAGTACGTGCGCGACCCGCGCCGCGCGCTGGAGCCCGAGAGCGCCAGCGCGGCGCTGCTGCGCGGCGCCTTCCACGTGCTCAGCCTGCTGATCCCCTATCTGGAGCCCGCCCAGCGCGACCACCTGCACACGCTGGCCGGCCAGTACGACAAGAGCTGAACCGCCCCGAGCATCACCCAGGAGACAAGACATGGCCAAGTGGACCGCCTTTCCGCACGACAACGCCGACTACAGCTACGACGCCGCCGCCCTCAAGAAGAAGTGGGCGCGGCTGCACGCCGGCGACGCCGAGCCGCTGCCGAAGGACGACAAGGTGCTCGCCGCCTGGGCGCTGTTCCATGCGGGTGACTTCCAGAAGGCCTACGACGCCGGGCTGAAGGCCGGTGGCGCGGGCATCACGGTGGCCAACAAGGCGCAGTCGATCTACGCCAACTACCTCGAGAAGAGCGAGAAGACCAAGCTCGCGATGTTCATGGAGGTCTCCGAGCGCGCCGAGGCGCAGCAGGCCGAAGACCCGAAGAATCCCAACGCACGGTACTGGCAGGCCTATGCGCTGGGCCGCTACAGCCAGGGCATCAGCGTGGCCAAGGCGCTGGCCCAGGGCCTGGGCAGCAAGGTCAAGAATGCGCTGGAGACGGCGATCAAGCTGCAGCCCCGGCATGCCGATGCGCACATCGCGCTCGGCGCCTTCCACGCCGAGGTGATCGACAAGGTCGGCGCGCTGCTCGGCCGCACCCAGGGCGCCAGCAAGGACCAGGGTCTCCTGATGTACAAGACCGCGATCAAGCTGAACCCGAATTCGGCCATCGCGATGGTGGAGTACGCCAACGGCCTGGTGATGCTCGAAGGCGACAAGAAGATGAAGGAGGCCGAGAAGCTCTACGCCGATGCGGCCGCCTTCGAGCCGGCCGATGCGATGGAGCGGCTCGACGTGGAGATGGCCAAGGCGGAGTTGGAAGACTGAGCTACTGCTGACTACCGCGCGCCAGCACGGGCGCGCCGCCGCGCCCATCAGCACGGCAAACAGCGCCACCGCCCACAGCGCGGTGGTCAGCGAACTCCAGCGGGCCAGCGCGCCGATCAGCGGCGGCCCGACCATGAAGCCCAGATAACCGACCGACGACACGGCCGCCACGCCGTGCGCCGGCGCCACGCCCGGCACCTGCGCGGCGGCGGCGAACATCACCGGCACCACGTTGGCCGGGCCCAGGCCGACGAGCATGAAGCCGAGCAGCGCCACCACCGGCATTTTCGTGGTCAGCGCCAGCGCCATGCCGGCGGTGGCCAGCACGCCCGAGCCGCGCATCAGCGCCACCGCATCGAAGCGCTCGCGGATGCGGTCGCCGAACAGCCGGCCGACCGCCATGGCGCCACTGAAGGCCGCGAAACCCAGCGCGCCGGTGGCCGCGTCGGTGTTCAGTTCCTGGCGGATGAACAGCGCGCTCCAGTCGTACATCGAGCCTTCGGCCACCATGCACAGGGCGGTCAGCACGCCCATCCACAGCAGCACGCCGCGCGGGGGCGATCGAGGCGTGCGACGCGGGCGCGCCGGCGAGCCTCGCGCTCAGCGTGCCGACGTAAGCCCACAGCACGCCCGTCATCACGACAGCGGCACCGGCCAGTTGAACGGCAGGCGCCACGCCCGCCCGGTGCAGCGCAGCGCATAGCAAGGCGCCGGCCATGCCGCCGAGGCTGAACATCGCGTGCAGCCCGCTCATCACCTTCCGCGACGAGGCCATCTCCAGCGCATTGCCATCGGTGTTGATGGCCACGTCGAAGAGGGCACTACCGGCGCCGAGCAGCACCATCAGGGCGAACAGCGGCCCGATCTGCTGCACCTGCAGCACCGCCGCCAGCGCCAGCAGCGTGGCCCTGCCGCCGGCCAGCACGCATCGGCGCACGCCGAAGCGCTCCACCAGCGCACCGGCACTGAGCAGGCACAGCACCGCACCGCCGGCGGCCGCGAGCAGCGCGAAGGACAGCATCTGCTCGTCCAGGCCGTGATGCTGCTTGACAGCGGGCACCTGCGCGCCCCAGACACCCATGGCCGCGCCGAGCACGAAGAAGAGCACGCGGACGGCGCGGTGCCATCGGGCTGGCGGCGAGGCGGACTCCGCCGGGCAAACGACTGAACTCACTATGAATCACCTTCGCGTACTTATGATTTAGCGTCAGATATGACAACTCACTTCTGACTGTTCTTCGCTCAACGGACCGCATAAAACTCAATGAAGACGCCGTCAGAAGTGTCGAAACTGCGGCCTCGCTGGCTAGAATTTTTCACTTCACCGTTGGGCCGCAGACCACCATGCAGAACACCACTCCTTCGCCGCTGCCGCGCACCTGGCGCTGGTCGATGACGACCCCGAGTACCGCGAGTACGGGCCGCGCATCTTCGCAGCCTCGACATCGAGGTGCAGACCTTCGCCGACAGCAACGAACTGCTTGCCCACACCTCGCCCTTCTCGTTCAACTTCTACATCCTCGACCTGATGCTGCCCGGCGTGGACGGCGTGGAGCTGATCCGCATCCTGCGCCGCCGCACGCAGGCCGGCCTGCTGGTGGTGTCGGGCCGGCTCGCGCCGGACGTGTTCTCGTCGGTGGTCGACGCCGGCGCCGACATGCACCTGGCCAAGCCGGCCAGCTTCGACCGGTGGTGGTGGCGATCCGAGCGGTACACCGCCGCGTGGCCTCGTACAGCGGCAGCTCCGGCGAGTGGCTGCTCGACCGCCAGGCCGGCCGCCTGATCGCGCCCGACGGCGTGCGCATCGATCTCAGCGACCTCGATCTGGCCGTGATGGAGCGCTTCGTACAGGCCGAAGGCCAGGCGGTCACGCGCGAATCGCTGTGCCATCACCTCGGTCGGCCGGTCACCGAGGAGCCCGACAACACCCTCAGCGCCATCATCTACCGGCTGCGCGGGCATCGAGCGCGCCACCGCGAGCCCGGTGCCGCTGCAAGCGCTGTCGCGCGTGGGCTACGTGTTCCGCGGGCCCCTCAGAAGCGCATGATCACTGCCCTTGGGGCAGCCAGAGCCTGAAGACGCTGCCGTGCGGCGAATTCGGCCGCACGTCGACGCTGCCGCCGTGCAGCTCCATCACCCGGCGCACCACGTGCAGCCCGATGCCGTGACCCGGCAGGCCGTGCGAACCGCGCGCACCCCGCTCGAACAGGCGCGGTTGCAGTTCCGCGGGAATGCCGGGGCCGAGATCGGCGACCTCGAACACCAGCGCCAGCGGCTCGTCGCTGTCGACCACGCGCGCAGGATCACTTCGCCGTCCGCCGGCGAATAGGCCAGCGCGTTGCCCAGCACGTTGCGCAGCGCCAGACGCATCAGGCCGATGTCCATGCTCGCCGTGCGCGTCGATGCGATGCGCTCGATGCGCACACGCGAGCGCCGGCCCTCGTCGAGGTCGCCCAGGCTCAGATCGATCAGCGCCCCGACGTCGGCGTCGCGCGAGTCGAGCGACTTCGACGCAGCCAGCAGCGAGGTGGCCGCCAGCGTGTTGTCGAGGCTGGCCACGATCTGTCGGATCACGCCCTGCGCCCGCACGATGCGCTCGGCCGCGCCGACGTCGGCGGGCAGCCCCGCCAGCGCGCTCTGCAGCGCCGCGGAGGCATTGTTCAGCGGCTGGCGCACCTCGTGGGCCAGCACGCGCACGAATTCTTCGCGCTGCTCGAGCAACTCCCGCAGCTCGTGCGCCTGCCGCTCGGCTTCGCCGCGCAGCCCTGCTCGCGCAGCAAGGCGTCGGCCCGTTCGGCCTCGGCCCGGCGCTGCGCCGTGACATCGAGCAGCAGGCCGATCGCCGAGGGCCCCTCGGCATCCTGGATCGGGCAGGCGAAGGTCTCCACGATCACGCGGCGGCCATCGCGCCGCATGCCGGTGAACTCCAGCCGCGTCATCGGTTCCTGGCGGGTGATCACGTGGCGCGAGACCTCGTTGACGTGGTCGAGATCCTCCGGCGCGATCAGCGTGTGGGCGCGCACGCGGCCATCCACCATCTGCTGCGGGTGGTCGTAGCCGAAGATCGACGCGAACGCCTCGTTGACGAAGCGGTACTCGTTCTTCACCTGCACGTACACACCCACGAGCGACTGCTCCGCCAGCGCGCGGAATCGCACTTCGGAGGCACGCCACTGCTCGGTGCGCTCGGCCACCAGCGTCTCGAGGTGGTCGCGGTAGCGCTCGAGCTCGTGGGCCTGCGCCTTGCGCTCGGTGACGTCGCGCGACGAACAGTAGAGCAGTTCCTCGCCTTCGATGCGCACGCCCAGCGACACCACCTCGACATCGATCAAGCGGCCGTCGGCGCGACGGTGGCGCGACGAGAAGCGCACCAGCTCGCCGACGCGGAACGCCCCCAGGCGCCGCTCGATCTCGTTCGGCGCGATCTGCGCATCCCACAGCGTCACCGGCTGGTTCAGCAGCGCTTCGCGGCTGTAGCCGAGCATCGCCGCGAACGAGTCGCTCATCTCGACCAGGCGGCCCTGCCGGTCGACCACGTGCATGCCGTCGCCGGCGGCGCGCAGCAGGGCGCGATTGCGCTCGCTCTCGCGGACGAGCGCCTGCCTGCTGCGGGCCTGGTCGCGCCACGCCCGGTGCAGCAGCAGCGACGAGACAGCCAGCACCGTCAGCGCCAGCATGGCCAGTCCGATCATCTCGCGCGTCTGCAGCCGCCATGCATCGAGAAAGTCGTCGGTCGCCAGCCCGGCGACCACCAGGATCGGCGTCGAGCCGACGCGCCGGTAGGCGGCAATGCGCTCCACGCCGTCGAGTGACGCATGGGCCGTGAAACGGCCAGCGTCAGCTGCGCCGCCAGCCGTGCCTTCAATTCCGCCGACACCATGCTCGAGCCGGTTTCCACGGGCGATGTGCTGCCCACGCTGCGCCGCGCCAGCACCGCCAGACCGCTGCCCCGCAGCGTCACCGCGCCGCCGCGCCCGAGATCGACCCCTTCGATCAGCCGCGCGAATCGCTCCGCCGCCACGTTGGCATAGACCACACCGACGAAGTCGCCGCCGGCATCGCGAAGCGGCCGGGCGACCGCCACCACCCACTGCTGGCTGATGCGCGCCTGCATCGGCCCGGACACCACCGGCCCCGGCGACCGGCCCTCGCGCGCCTGGACGAAGTACTCGCGATCGGAGACATCGACGCGAGGCGCCTCGGCCACGCCGCGGCCGTAGCGAACCACGCCCTGCGCATCGGCGATGCGGATGCTCTCCAGCTGCGGCAGCAGCGCGAGCTGCTGCGCCAGAAGCGCCTCGACCCGCGCCGCGTCGGGAGAGCCGGCGGAGAAATCCGGCTCCAGATCGAGCGCCACGTTGCGCAGCCCGATGTCGACACGATCGAGCTCGGCGAGGATGGTCTGCGCCAGCCCGGCTGCGATGTTCTCGGTGGCCACCTCGGCGCGCTCCGTGTGATTGCGCCGGCTGGCCGACTGCGAGATCCACACCAGCGCCGCCACCAGCACGAGCATCAGCAGGTTGAAGGCCACCAGCCGCCGCCCCAGCGCGGGCAGCGGCGTCGGGGCCGGGCGCGGCTCGCTCAGTTCCAAGGCAGCATCAGCGTCAGCAGCAGCAGCTTCTCGAATTCAGGCTCGAAGCGGTCGATGATCTTCTGCGGGTGCGGGCACAGCTGCGCGTCGGTGATCAGGCCGAACTGCACGCCACCGTCGTAGGTGAGGATGCTCACGCCCATGCCGATCTCACCCGAAGCCGGCACCCAGAACATGTTCTGGCGGATCGTCGAGCCGCACAGCGACAGCGCCTTGGCCGGACCGGGCACGTTGGTCATCACCGCGGTCGACTTCTTCGCGAACACGCCGAGCAGCGCGTCCTGCACCGGCTTGATCAGCAGCCCCGCCACGGCCAGCACGGCGAAGGCCAGCAGCGGCTGGTAGCTGCCCTTGAGCTCGCTCATGCGACGGCGCACGGCGTACACGCGCTCGATCGGGTTCTCGATGCCCACCGGCAGCACCAGCGGCGCGAGGCCGAAGCGGTTGCCGAGCTTCCAGGCTTCCTCGAGCGGGCGCAGGTTGACCGGCACCACCGCGCGGATCTCCTTGCCCGCCGGATCCTCGCCCTGCTCGCGCAGGTAGGCGCCGATGGCGCCCGCCACGCAGGCCAGCAGCACGTCGTTGATCGAGCACCCCAGGCCCTTGCCGATGGTCTTCACGCGGTCCAGCGGCATCGGCTCACTCCAGGCCACGACCTTCTTGCCGATCGGCTTGCCCTTCAGCGCGGTCGGTGAATCGTCGGGCATCAGCAGCAGCGCACCGACGTCGTTGACGACTGGTAGCCCACGCGGGCGGCGTCGAGCGAGCCGAGCAGCGGCTGCTGCGGGTTGGCCAGCATCTCCATCGACTTGGCCACGCCGCTGCCGTACATGCCGATCGCCTTGACGGTGATGTCGCTCAGCGGCTTGAGCACGGCCTCCGACAGCCAGTCTTCCTCGTGCGCCTCGTCGGGCTTCTCGCGCTCGCGGCGCTGCGGCGGATCGCTGCCGCCATCGGTGATCGACATCACCACCGAGATCAGCGCGATGCCGTCGCCGATGCAGTGGTGCACGCGGGCGATCATCGCGCTGCCGCCGTCGTAGTGCTCGATCAGGTGGAACTGCCACAGCGGGTGGCGGTCGTCCAGCGGCGTGGTGGCGAGTTCGCCGACACGCTCCTGCAGCGCATCGCGGATCGACTGGCCGCTGCGCGGCTCCAGCGCCTCGCGCACCACGTGGCGCTCGATGTCGAAGTGCTCGTCCTCGACCCAGTTGGCCCCCACCGCATCCTGCACCACGCGCTGACGGAAGCGGTCGTACTTGAGCAGCTTGTCCTGCACACGCCGGCACAGCGCCTCGTGGGTGATGCCGGGCTGCAGCAGCCAGACGCCGACGATCATCATGAGGTTGACGTCGTTGTCCATGCGCAGCCACGCGGTGTCCACGCGCGACATGCGCTCGACGGAATGCGACATCGGGAGCCTCCTCGGGGCGTTCTTCGAATGGGGCAAGATGCTGGGTAACATCCGCACCGTCAATGCCGATTTTCACCCACAGGAGACGCTCGCATGGCTGACCTCAAGAAGACGTTCGAGAAGGCGGTGGCCGATTCGAAGAACCTGCCCGAGAAGCCCGACAACGCCACGCTGCTGAAGATCTACTCGCTGTACAAGCAGGCCACGGCCGGCGACGTGGAAGGCAAGCGCCCCGGCTTCACCGACATGGTCGGCCGCGCCAAGTGGGACGCCTGGAACGAGCTGAAAGGCAAGAGCGCCGACGAGGCGATGCAGGAGTACGTCGACCTCATCGAAGGATTGAAGGACTAGGGTTCCGGCGCCGGGCCGCCCCAAGCCGGAACGGCGCCCCTCGGGGGCAGGAGCGAAGCGACTGGGGGCGCAGCTACTTCTTCTTGCCGGCGGCCTTCTTCACCGCCGGCTTGCCCTTGGCGAGCAGCTCGTCGAGGTTCTTCTCGATCTCCGACTCGATCGTCTTGCTGAAGGCGCCGAGCAGGAAGCCGAGCTTGGCGTCGAGGTCGAAGTGATCGGCGGCCACGATCAGGCGGCCGTTCACGCCCGAGCGCGTGAATTCCACGGTGTCGCTGGTCTCGCCTTCGAGCACGGTGCACTCCATGTCGAACTTCTTCTCCACCTCCTCGGCCCACTGCCGCGATCTCGCGCGCCTTGGTCAGGCCGAGGGAATGCTTGCGGTGGATGCGGATGTCGGCCATGGGTCAATCTCCTCGTGCGGATAGTTCGGCGCGGCGCTGCGCCTTCGGCAGCGCGGCCGGGCGCCTGACCTCAGTGTAGAAGCGCTCGAAGTCGCGGCCGCTGCGCTCGAACAGGCGCTCGAAGTCCGGCACCAGCGCGTTGTAGGCGGCCAGCACGCCGAAGGCGGCATTGTTGGCGCGCGCGAACCAGCCGTCGTAGCCGGCAAACCCGCCCCAGCGCTCGCGCTTCATCACCTCGTACTCGGCGCGCATGCGTGCCATCGCCTCGGCCTTGCGGTCGCGCTTGTCGTCGTCGCTCGCCGCCGAGCGGTAGATCGCATCGAGTGCGTCGCGCCAGCGCATCGTGAAGGCGCGGAAGTCCTGCCGGCGCGCATCGAACTCGGTGTATTCGGCGCGTGCCGCCGCCGATGCGTGGCGCTCGAGCCAGCGCAAGCCGCCAATGCGTTCGACGGCCGTGGCGAAGGATTCGTTGAACTCGGTGTCGTCGGCCGCATAGGCCACCGGTGCGACAGTTCGTGGAAGATCAGCCGCGCCAGCTCACCCTCGGGCCAGAGGATGAAGGTATTCAGCAGCGGATCGGCCATCCAGTCGCCGGGCAGGCGGCCGAGCGTGGAATAGGCCGGCACGCCGTACACGCTGACCTCGTAGCGCTGCTCGCGCAAGGCGGTGGCGTAGCTGTCGGCCTCGCTGCGCTCGAAATAGCCGCGGTAGCCGGCGCAGCCCATGATCGGATAGCACCAGGTCTTGAGCTGCAGGCTGAGTTCCGGCGCGGCGACCACGTTCCACACCGCAGCGCCGCGCTTGAGATCGGCGAAGCGGCGGTAGCTGGCGTTGTCGGGCAGCTTCAGCTCGGTCACCGCGAAGTCGCGCATGCGCTGGCTGAGCGCGAGGCGCTGCTTCAGCGGATCCTGCGTGGCCTCATCGGCCAGCACCTCGGGCACCGGGCGCGCGGCGCGCAGCAGCGAAAGATGCCCGCCGACCGACTGCGCGTAGTAGCCGATCGAACTGCAGCCGCTGGTCAGGCACACCGTGGCCACCGCCACCACGGCCGTGCCGATCACCCCCAGGCTCGCCATCAGCAGCGCCCGCCGCTTCACGAGGCGTGCGGCGCCACCTCGACGAGGCAGTCGTAGAACGACGGTGCCCGGCCGATGTCGGTGAGCTTCTGGTGCGTCAGTTCGTTGACGTTGGTGCCCTCCAGGCCGAGCTTGCGCCACCACACGCCCAGGCCGTTGACCACGCCGGGCCGCGCCCCGCCGAGACCTTCGCCTTGCAGACGTAGCTGCCGCGGTCGTTGAAGACCCGCACCACGCTGCCGTCGGCGATGCCGCGCGGCGCGGCGTCGGCGGCATGGATCTCGACCAGTGGTTCGCCCTCGATGTCGCGCAGGCTCTTCACGTTGACGAAGGTGGAGTTGAGGAAATTGCGCGCCGGCGGCGAGATCATCGCCAGCGGATAGCGCGCCGCCAGTTCGGGCGCCGACAGCGGCGATTCGTGGTTGGGCACGAAGTGCGGCACGCCCAGCCCCGGCGCATCGATCAGGCAGTTGCCCGACGGCGTGAGGAAGCCGCCCTCGGCAAACGGCGCCTCCGGCAGCGGCAGCTTCACCCAGCCGTCGCGGCGCAGCGCCTCGAAGTCGATCTCGGCGCTGAAAGCCTGCCGCGCCAGCGTCTCGTCGTCGTCGCGGAAGCAGGGTTCGTCGAAGCCCATCGCGGCGGCGAGCTCGCGGAAGATCTGCGTATTCGGCTTGGCCCGGCCGAGTGGCGCCAACGCCGGCTCGTTGATCAGCGTGTAAGTGTGGCCGTAGCTGGTGTGCACATCCAGGTGCTCGAGCTGCGTGGTGGCCGGCAGCACGTAGTCGGCATGATCGGCGGTATCGGTCAGGAAGTGGTCGAGCACCACGGTGAAGAGGTCATCGCGGGCGAAGCCCTTCACCACCTTGCGCGATTCCGGCGCCACCGCGACCGGGTTGCTGTTGTAGACGACCAGCGCCTCGATCTTCGGGCCGAAGGCCGGCGAGGATTCGCGCAGCAGGTCGTCACCGATGGTGCTCATGTTGATGGTGCGCGGGCGGCGTGCGCCCAGCAGATCGGGCCGCTGCAGCGCGGCATCGTTGCGGAATCGCTTGAACCAGCCGGACGACGACAGCAGCATGCCGCCGGCCGGCTCGCGCCACGCGCCCACCGGGCAGGGCAGCACCGCCACCAGCCGCACCGCGTTGCCGCCGCCGTGCGCGCGCTGCATGCCGTAGTTCAGGCGGATCGCCGCCGGCTTCGTGGTGCCGTAGTCGCGCGCCAGCGCTCGCACCTCGTCGGCGCTGATGCCGCAGACCTCGGCGGTGCGCTCGGGCGTCCAGGCCATCGCGCGCTCGCGCAGCGCCGGCCAGCCCTCGGTGTGGCGCGCGATGTAGTCGTGGTCGAGCCAGTCGTTGACGATCAGCTCGTGCATCAGGCCGAGCGCGAGCGCCCCATCGGTGCCGGGCAGCAGCGCAATGTGCTGGTGGCACTTGTCGGCCGTCTCGGTCTTGCGCGGGTCGATGCACACCAGCTTCGCGCCGTTGCGCTTGGCCTCCTGTGCGAAGGTCCAGAAGTGCAGGTTCGAAGCGATCGAGTTGCTGCCCCAGATGAGAATCAGCTTGCTCTGCGCATAGTGCGCGGTGCATGCCGACCTTGCCACCGTAGGTGGCGGCCAGCGCCTCGCCGCCGGCATTGGCGCAGATCGTGCGGTCGAGCAGCGAGGCGCCGAGCCGGTGGAAGAAGCGCGCCGCGATGCTCTCGCCCTGCACCGGGCCCATCGTGCCGGCATAGCTGTAGGGCACGATGGCCTGCGGGTCGCGCGCCGCGATCCGCTTCAGCCGTGCGGCGATGTCGGCGATCGCCGCCTCCCAGCTCACCGGCTCGAACTGCCCGCTGCCCTTCGCGCCGATGCGGCGCAGCGGCTGCAGCACGCGCTCGGCGTGGTAGGTGCGCTCGGGATAGCGCGACACCTTGGTGCACAGCGCGCCGTGCGTGGGCGGGTGGTCGGGATCGCCCTGCACCTTGACGGCCCGCCCCTCGTGAACCGTGACACGGATCGCGCAGGTGTCGGGGCAGTCGTGGGGGCAGGCGGCGCGGATGGTGGCGGGTGGCATGCGCGAACTATTGCACAGGGGACTTATGAACTGGCGAACTTAGTGAACGATGCCCGCACGGTGTCGTGGACAGCGCCGTATTCTCCGCGCCATCGCAAAGAAACGCCGTGGCCCGAGCGTGCCCGCCGCTCACGAAGCGGTTCGGCATGCCGCATCGCCCGCATGCAACGTTGGAGTACCTGATGAACCGTCGTGACGCGATCCGCCGCGTGGCCGCCGCCAGTGCCGCCATCGCATTGCCCGCCTGGGCGCAATCCTCCCGCATCGTGCTCGGCCAGTCGGCCGCGTTCAGCGGCCCGGCCGCGCAGCTGGGCATCCAGATGAACAAGGGCGCGAAGATCTTCTTCGACCAGCTCAACGCCAGCGGCGGCGTCAATGGCCAGACGGTGGAGCTGCGCACGCTGGACGACGGCTACGAGCCCGACCGCTGCAAGGCCAATACCGAGAAGCTGATCAAGGACGACGTGTTCGCGCTGCTCGGCTACGTCGGCACGCCCACCTGCGTGGCGGCGCTGCCGCTGGTCAACGACGCCAAGATCCCGTTCTTCGGCCCCTTCACCGGCGCCGAGGTGCTGCGCGAGCCGTTCAGCAAGTGGGTGTTCCACCTGCGCGCCTCGTACTACGACGAGACCGGCCTGATCGTGAAGCAGCTGACCTCGCTCGGCCTGAAGAAGATCGCCGTGTTCTACCAGGACGACGCCTACGGCAAGGCGGGCCTGGAGGGCGTGAAGCGCGCGCAAGCCGCTCGGCCTCGAGCCAGTGGCGCTGGGCACCGTGCAGCGCAACACCGTGGACGTCGCCAAGGCGGTGGCGGAGATCGTGCCCAAGGGCCCGGACGCCGTCGTGCAGATCAGCGCCTACAAGTCTTGCGCGGCCTTCATCCGCGAAGCGCGCAAGGCCGGCTACGGCGGCACCTTCTTCAACGTGTCGTTCGTCGGCACGCAGGCGCTGGCCGACGAGCTGGGCCGCGAGGGCCGCGGCATCATGGTCAGCCGGTGATGCCCTTCCCCTTCTCGACCACCACGCCGATCTCGCGCGAGTACCTCGAGGCGGTGGCCAAGGCCGGGCCGGACGCCCAGCCGAACTACTCGAGCATGGAGGGCTACCTCAGCGCCAAGGTGCTCACCGAGGGCCTGCGCCGCGCCGGCCGCAACCCCTCGCGCGAGGCGCTGGTCAGCGGCCTCGAATCGATCCAGAACGCCAGCTTCGGCGGCTTCCGCGTCGACTTCAGCGCGAAGGATCACACCGCCTCGACCTTCGTCGAGGTGTCCATGCTCACCGAGGACGGCAAGGTCCGCCGCTGAGCGCCACGGCCGGGCATCGGCCGAAGGAGCCCTCATGATCACTCGTCGCCAGATCCTTCGCCGGGCCGCCGGTCTCGGGGCCGCCAGCCTCGCCGCTCCGCTGTGGGCCCAGTCGGCCAACCGCATCGTGCTGGGCCAGTCGGCTGCCACCAGCGGCCCGGCCGCCGCGCTGGGCGCGCAGTTCCGCCTCGGCGCGATGCTGTATTTCGAGCGGATCAACGCGAAGGGCGGCATCAACGGCCGCACCATCGATCTGCAGACGCTGGACGATGGCTACGAGCCCGAGCGCTGCGCCGAGAACACGAAGAAGCTGATCGATGGCGGCGCGTTCGGACTGTTCGGTTACATCGGCACGCCCACCAGCCTGGCCGCGCTGCCGCTGGCGACGCAGGCCAAGGTGCCGTTCCTCGCGCCGTTCACCGGTGCCGAGGCACTGCGCGCACCGTTCAACCGCTACGCCTTCCACGTGCGCGCCTCGTACTTCGACGAGACCGCCGAGATCGTCAAGCAGAGCACTGCGATCGGCATCAAGCGCATCGGCGTCTTCCACCAGAACGACAGCTACGGCAAGGCCGGCCTGGAGGGCGTGACGCGGGCGCTCAAGCCGCTGGGCCTGGAGCCGGCCGGTCTGGGCACGGTGGAGCGCAACACCGTCGACGTCGACGCCGCCGTCAAGAGCATCCTGGCCGGCAAACCCGATGCGATCGTGCAGATCAGCGCCTACAAGTCCTGCGCGGCCTTCATCCGCGCGGCCCGCAAGGCCGGCTTCGGCGGCACCTTCTACAACGTCTCCTTCGTGGGCACCAAGGCGCTGGCGGATGAGCTGCACCAGGACGCCCGCGGCGTCGTGGTCAGCCAGTCATGCCCTTCCCCTATGCGCCGGTGTCGCAGCTGTCGGGCGATTACCTGTCGGCCGGCAAGGCCGTCCATGGCGACAAGTTCGAGCCGAACTACAGCAGCATGGAAGGGTACGTGACCGCGCGTCGTGGCCGAGGGCCTGCGCCGCGCCGGTGGCAACGCCAACCCGGAGTCGCTGATCGGCGGC
Organism: Piscinibacter aquaticus; assembly: GCA_007994965.1. Lineage (GTDB taxonomy): Bacteria > Pseudomonadota > Gammaproteobacteria > Burkholderiales > Burkholderiaceae_C > Piscinibacter > Piscinibacter aquaticus. Next base: position 3,308,722 of record VOPW01000001.1, read on the forward strand.
CTGGAATCGATGCGCGACTACAACCTCGGCGGCTTCTTCGTCGACTTCTCGCCGACCGACCACACCGGCTCTAAATACGTCGACCTGACCATCCTCACCGCCGACGGCCACGTGCGCCGCTGAGCGGCGCGGCTTCGTCGCCGCAGGGGTTGTCACCCCGGCAGTAAGATGCGCGCCGACCCTGCGCCGGAGCGCCTGATGAAGCTGATCGAATCCATCCTCGCCGACGCGGCGAGCATCGCGGCGGTGCGCCGCGACATCCACGCCCACCCCGAGCTGTGCTTCGAGGAGGTCCGCACCTCCGACGTGATCGCCCAGCAACTCACCGACTGGGGCATCCCCATCCACCGCGGCATGGGCAAGACCGGCGTGGTGGCGATCCTCAAGAACGGCACCAGCGATCGCGCCGTGGGCCTGCGCGCCGACATCGACGCGCTGCCGATGACGGAGCACAACAAGTTCGCGCACGCGAGCAAGCACCCGGGGAAGATGCACGCCTGCGGCCACGACGGCCACACCGCGATGCTGCTCGGCGCCGCGAAGCACCGGCCAAGCACCGCAACTATGACGGCACCGTCTACCTGATCTTCCAGCCGGCCGAAGAAGGTGGCGGCGGCGGCGCGCGAGATGATCAAGGACGGCCTGTTCGAGAAGTTCCCGATGGAGGCGGTGTTCGGCGCGCACAACTGGCCGGGCATGGCCGCAGGGCAGTTCGCGCTGAAGACCGGGCCCTGCTTCGCCTCGAGCAACGAGTTCCGCATCGTCATCCGCGGCAAGGGCGCACACGCCGCGATGCCGCACAACGGCATCGACCCGGTGCCGGTGGCCTGCCAGATGGTGCAGGCTTTCCAGACCATCATCACGCGCAACAAGCGGCCGATCGACGCGGGCGTGATCTCGGTGACGATGATCCACACCGGCGAGGCGACCAACGTGGTGCCCGATTCCTGCGAGATCCAGGGCACGGTGCGCACCTTCACGCTGGAGGTGCTCGACCTGATCGAAGAGCGCATGAAGGCGATCGCCGAACACACCTGCGCGGCCTTCGGGACCGAATGCGAGTTCGAGTTCTCGCGCAACTACCCGCCGACCATCAACCACCCCGACGAGACGGCCTTCGTGCGGCGCGTGCTGGGCGAGATGGTGGGCGCCGGCAACGTGCAGGAGTTCGAGCCGACGATGGGCGCCGAGGACTTCAGCTACTTCCTGCTCGAGAAGCCCGGCTGCTATTTCCTGATCGGCAACGGCGACGGCAGCCACCGCGAGGGCGGCCACGGCCTGGGGCCCTGCATGCTGCACAACCCGAGCTACGACTTCAACGACGAGCTGATCCCGCTGGGCGCGACGATGTGGGTGCGCTGGCCGAGGCCTGGCTGAACCAGCCGCGGCCGTGATGGACGCCGCCGCGCACTTCTCGCAGAGCTACCGCGAGGCGCGCGAGCGCTTCCTGTCTGCGGCCGAAGCCGCCGGCCTCGACGTGGAGAGCCATGCGCACCCGCTGCTTGGCCGCGACGGCGAGACACTGGCGCTGGACGTGGCCGTCGAAGGCGCGCGCGATGCGCGATCGCTGCTGGTGCTCAGCAGTGGCTGCCACGGCGTCGAGGGCTTCTGCGGTTCGGGCGTGCAGCATGCGCTGCTGCGCGACGAAGCCTGGCACGCCCTGCTGCGCGACAGCGGCGTCGCCGTGCTCTACCTGCATGCGCTGAACCCCTGGGGCTTCTCGTGGTGGCGGCGCACGACGCAGGAGAACGTCGACCTCAACCGCAACTTCCACGACTTCTCGCAGCCGTTGCCGGCCAACCCCGGGTACGACGAGCTCGCCGCGCTGATCGTGCCACCGCAGTGGCCGCCGACCCCCGAGGTCGAGGCCGCGCTGCAGCGCCACATCGCCGCCCACGGCCTGCGCGCCTACCAGCAGGCGGTGACCGGCGGCCAGCACGATCATCCGCAAGGCCTCTTCTACGGTGGCCGCAACCCGACCTGGAGCAATGTGACGCTGCGCCACGTGCTGCAGGAACATGCGAGGCGCTGCGCACGGCTGGGCTGGATCGACTTCCACACCGGCCTGGGGCCCAGCGGCGTGGGCGAGCTCATCTTTGCCTGCCGCGACGATGCGCTGGCGCTGTCCCGCGCGAAGGCCTGGTGGGGCGAGGGCATCACCTCGATCTACGACGGCAGCTCGGCGTCGGCCATGCTCACCGGGCTGATGTGGATGTCGGCCTACGAAGAATGCCCGCAGGCCGAGTACACCGGGATCGCGCTGGAATACGGCACCGTGCCGGTGCCCGAGGTGCTCGATGCGCTGCGCGCCGACCAGTGGCTGGAGAACCACCCCGAAGCCGGCGCTGCGCAGCGCGAGGCGATCAAGCGCCGCGTGCGCGATGCCTTCTACACCGACACCGATGCCTGGAAGCAGGCGATTCTTGCGCAGGGCATCGAGGCCGCGCGGCAGGCGGTGGCCGGCCTCGCGGCGCGCTGAGCCTCAGAGCAGGCCGTAGCCGCGCAACTCGCGCGCGCACTGCGCGGCATCGGCGAAGTGGATCGCCTGCCAGCCGGCGGCGCGAGCGGCCGCCACGTTGTGCGCCACGTCGTCGATGAACAGCGTGCGCGCCGGATCGAGGTCGTGCGAACGCGAGAAGTGCTCGTAGATCGCCGCCTCCGGCTTGCACAGCCGAGCCCGCGCCGAGAACACCCCGCCGCGGAACAGCGACAGGAAGCCATGCGTGGCCTCCAGGTGCTGCGCATAGGGCTCGGGCATGTTCGACAGGAAATACAGCGGCGTGCCCGCTCGGTGCAATTCGTGCAGCAGATCGACCGTGGCCGCGATCGGCGTCAGCTCGGCCGGCACCGCATCGATCACGGCGCGCGCCTCCTCGACCGTCAGGCCGGTGCGCGCGGCAATCCGCTCGGCCAGCGGGCCGGGCTCCACGGTGCCGCGGTCGAAATCGCCCCAGTCGCCTTCGTAGCCCTGGAAGAAGTCCCTGACCCAACGCTTCGCGCTGGCCTCGTCGACCACCCGCTGCGGCAGGTGGCGCGCCAGCAGCGTCGGCGGATGCCAGTTGAAGAGCACACCGCCGAAGTCGAACACGACGTTCACGACCTGAGGCGCTCCAGCAAACCGGCGGTGGAGGCATCCAACCCCGCCGCGTCGCCGGAGGCCAGCCGCGGCAGCAGGTCGCTGGCCAGCGCCTTGCCGAGTTCCACGCCCCATTGGTCGAAGCTGTTCAGGCCCCAGATCGCGCCGCTGGTGAAGACGCGGTGCTCGTACATCGCGATCAGCGCGCCCAGCGAACGCGGCGTCAGCTGGTCGAGCAGCAGCGTGGTGCTCGGCCGGTTGCCCGGGAAGGTGCGGTGCTTCGCGATCGTGGCGGCGTCGAGCTGCTTCGAGGCGGTCGGCGCACGCTCGCCCATCGCCTGCCCGGTCGTCTTGCCGAGCATCAGCGCCTGCGCCTGCGCGAGGCCGTTCGCGAGCAGCTTGGCGTGCAGCTCGGCCAGCGCATGCGTCGGCCGCTTGACGAGAATGAACTCCACCGGGATCACGTCGCTGCCCTGGTGCAGCATCTGGAAGTAGGCGTGCTGGCCGTTGGTGCCGGGCTCGCCCCACACCACCGGGCTGGTGCCGAAGGGCAGCGGCGCGCCCTCGAGATCGACACGCTTGCCGTTGCTCTCCATCTCGAGCTGCTGCAAATAGGCCGGCAGCCGCTTCAGACCCTGGTGATACGGCGCCACGCTGCGGCTCGTGAAGCGGTGGAAGTTGCGGTACCAGACGTCGAGCAGGCCGAGCAGCGCCGGCACGTTCTTGCCCAGCGGCGCTTCGGCGAAATGGCGATCCATCGCATGCGCGCCGGCCAGCAGCGCGCGGAAATGCTCGGCGCCGATCGCGATCGCCAGCGGCAGGCCGATCGCGCTCCACAGCGAATAGCGGCCGCCCACCCAGTCCCAGAAACCGAAGGTGGTGGTGATGCCGAATTCGGCGGCGGCCTTCACGTTCGTCGTCGTGGCGACGAAATGCTTCGCGGTGTCGGTGCCGCCGTTGGCGAGAAACCAGGCCCGCGCGGCATGCGCATTGGCCATGGTCTCCTGCGTCGTGAAGGTCTTGCTCGCGACGATGAACAGCGTCTCGGCCGGCTTCAGCCCGCGCAGCACCGGCGTGATGTCGTGGCCGTCGACGTTGGCGACGAAGTGGAACTGCAGCCCCGGGTGCACGAAGGCATCGAGCGCGGGCACGGCCATCTGCGGGCCGAGATCGCTGCCGCCGATGCCGATGTTGACCACGTGGCGGATGCCGCTGGCGGCGGTGTCGCGCACCGTCTCGGCATAGGCCAGCATCGCATCGAGCACGCCGTGCACCTCGTCGGAGAACGGCCCCTGCCCGCGCGCGCGCGCAGTGCGGTGTGCAGCACCGCGCGGCCTTCGGTCGTGTTGATGGCGTCGCCGCGCAGCATCGCATCGCGGCGCTCCTCGAGCCGGCACTCGCGCGCCAGCGCGACGAGAAACTTCAGCGTGGCTGGGTCGACGAGGTTCTTCGACAGGTCGGCAAAGACCTCCGGCGCCTCGAACGACAGCGAGGTGAAGCGGCCCGGATCGCGCGCGAAGGCCTCGCGCAGATCGAGATCGCGCCCATGCGCCTCGAAGTGGCCGGACAGGGCCGCCCAGGCCTCGGTGCGATCGCAGCGCGGCGCGTCCATCACGCCCCCGCGATCATCTTGTCGAGCTTGATCGCATCGGCGGCGAAGGCGCGGATGCCCTCGGCGAGCTTCTCGGTGGCCATCGCGTCCTCGTTGAGTGCCCAGCGGAAGCTGCTCTCGTTGTAGGTCACCGCATGGATCGCTGCCTTGGCCGCCGCGGCCGGGTCGAGCGCACGCTGCACCGGCCCCTCGGAGCCCTGCAGCTGCGCCAGCAACTCGGGGCTGATGGTCAGCAGGTCGCAGCCGGCCAGCGCGAGGATCTGGCCGGTGTTGCGGAAGCTCGCGCCCATCACCTCGGTGGCGATGCCGAACTTCTTGTAGTAGGTGTAGATCTGCGCCACCGACTTCACGCCGGGGTCGTTGGCGCCGGCATTCGCGGCTTCGTCCCAGCCGGCGCCGGCGGCCTTCTTGTACCAGTCGTAGATGCGGCCGACGAAGGGCGAGATCAGCTGCACGCCGGCATCGCCGCAGGCCACCGCCCGGCAGAACGAGAACAGCAGCGTCAGGTTGCAGCGGACGCCCTCGTGCTCGAGGATGCGCGCCGCCTGGATGCCCTCCCAGGTGGAGGCGATCTTGATCAGCACGCGTTCGCGGGCGATGCCGGCATCCTCGTACAGCGCCATGATGCGGCGCGCACGCGCCACCGTGGCGGCGGTGTCGAAGCTCAGCCGAGCATCGACCTCGGTCGACACGCGGCCCGGCACCACCTGCAGGATCTCTCGGCCGAAGCGCACCAGCACGGTCGACGATCTCGTCGAGCGGCAGGCCCTTGTGCGCCGCCACGGTGTCGGCCAGCAGCGGCGCATAGTCGGGCTGCTGCACCGCCTTGAGGATCAGCGAGGGGTTGGTGGTCGCGTCGCGCGGCGCAAACTGCGCGAGCTGCTTGAAGTTGCCGGTGTCGGCAACGACGGTGGTGTGCTGCTTGAGCTGGTCGAGCTGGTTCATGGTGAAGGTGTTTTCGCGCCCGCGGCGCAACCCCGATTAGAACCCAGCGGACCGCGCCCGCCACCGTAACCCGACCGGCCCGCGTCGTTGACCGGCACAAGAAACTCATGCATCATCCCGGCCGAAACTTTGTTACAGCGGGCGCCGGCCGGCGCGGCACAGCATGTCCTTCGATCTCGTCTTCTTCGGCGGCACCGGCGACCTCACCGGCGCAAGCTGATGCCCGCGCTGTTCCAGGCCTGGCGCCACGGCAAGCTGCCCGGCGGCGGTCGCATCCTGGCGGTGGCCCGTGACGAGCGCAGCGACGACGAGTACCGCCAGTTCATCCGCGACCGCTTCGTCGAGGTGGAAAGCGCCAAGCGGCCGAGCGACGAGGAGTTCGCGCAGTTCGCCGCGCTGCTGCACTACCGGCGCATGGATCTCTCCTTGCCCGAGCACTATGCCGGGCTGAAGGAATGGATCGACGCGCGCGGCGCCGACACGGCGGTGCTGTTCCTCGCCACCAGCCCGCACCTGTTTCCGCAGATCTGCGCGCAGCTCGGCAACGTCGGCCTGAACGGGCCGAACGTGCGCGTGGTGCTGGAGAAGCCGCTCGGCCACGACCTCGCCAGCGCGCAGGAGATCAACCGCGTGGTGCGCGGCGCCTTCCGCGAAGACCAGGCGCTGCGCATCGACCACTACCTCGGCAAGCCGGCGGTGCAGAACCTGATGGCGTTGCGCTTCGGCAATGCCCTCTTCGAGCCGCTGTGGCGGCGGGAGAGCATCGCCAACATCCAGATCACGCTGGCCGAGAGCATCGGCGTGGGCACCCGCGGCGATTTCTACGACCGCACCGGCGCGCTGCGCGACATGGTGCAGAACCATGCGCTGCAATTGCTGACGATGGTGGCGATGGAGCCGCCGAGCAGCAACGATGCCGACGCGATCCGCGACGAGAAGCTCAAGGTGCTGCGCTCGCTCAGGCCCTTCACGCCGGAGAGTGTGGCGCGCGACGTGGTGCGAGGCCAGTACCGCGCCGGCAACTGCGACGGCCGGCAGGCACCGGGCTACCTCGAAGAGATCAAGGTGCCGCCGGACAGCCGCACCGAGACCTTCGTTGCGCTGCGCACCGAGATCCAGAACTGGCGCTGGGCCGGCGTGCCCTTCTACCTGCGCACCGGCAAGCGGCTGGCGGCGCGCGATGCGCAGATCGTCGTCAACTTCCGCCCCGCGCCGCACAGCATCTTTCCGGGCATGAGCCAGCCCAACAAGCTGGTGATCAAGCTGCAGCCGGAAGACGGGCTGGAGCTGCACCTGATGGCGGCCAAGGGCGCGGGCACCAGCGACACGCTCGCGCCGGTGTTCCTCGATCTCGATTTCGACAAGGCCTTCGCCGAGAACCGCGTCGGCGCCTACGAGCGCCTGCTGCTCGATGCCATCGCCGGCAGGCTCAACCTGTTCGTGCGCAGCGACGAGCAGGAGCAGGCTGGCGCTGGGTCGAGCCCGTGCTCGACGCCTGGGCGCAGGACAGCACCGGCCCGCGGCCCTACTCCGCCGGCACCTGGGGCCCGGCCGCGGCGAGCGCGCTGGTGGCGCGCGACGGCTTCGCGTGGTCGGAAGAGCAATGAGCGATCTCCTGGATCGGATCAAGGCCTCCATTCCAGCCTTGCCACCGGCCGAGCAGCGCGTCGCCAAGCTGCTGCTGGCCGACCCGCGCGCCTTCGCGACGCTGCCGGTGGCCGAGCTTTCCGAGCGCGCGCATGTGAGCAAGCCGACCGTGGTGCGCTTCTGCCGCAGCGTCGGCTACGACGGCCTGGCGGACTTCAAGCGCAAGCTGGCCGGCAGCGTCAACGAAGGCGTTCCCTTCGTGCACCGGGCCGTCGACGAGGACGACAAGACCGGCGACATCGTCGTCAAGGTGATCGACAACGCCGTCAGCGCGCTGCTGAAGTACCGCAACGATGCCGCGAGCCACGCCTTCGAGCGCGCCATCGCGGCGCTGGCCGAGGCGGGCCGAAGCGGCAAGCGCATCGAGTTCTACGGCGTCGGCAACTCGGGCATCGTGGCGCAGGATGCGCAGCACAAGTTCTTCCGCCTCGGCGTGCATGCCGCCGCGGTGAGCGACGGCCACGTGCAGGTGATGAGCGCGACGATGCTGGAGCCCGGCGACTGCGCCGTGATCATCAGCAACTCCGGCCGCAGCCGCGACCTGCTCGACGTGGCCGAGATCGCGCGCCGCAAGGGCGCCACCACCATCGTCATCACCGCCAGCGGTTCGCCCTTGGCGCAGATGGGCCAGGGCGGCGCCACGCAGATCCTGCTGGCGGTCGACCACCCGGAAGACTACGACCGCTACAGCCCGATGGTGTCGCGCCTGCTGCACCTGATGGTGATCGACATCCTGACCACTGCCGTGGCGCTGCGCCTGCGGCGAGCTGCGGCCGATGCTGCAGGAGATCAAGAAGAACCTGCGCGCCAAGCGCTACGCGCGGCCGGAGTAGCCGCAGCTCAGCGCAGATCGTTCAGCGGCACCTCGACACGCAATTGCAGGCTGCGGACGCGCCCCGCGGCATCGCGCCACTCGCTGGCGGCCGGCCCAGCGCGAGCCCGCTGTCCGCGGCGACACGCAACTCGCCGCCGAGACCGCGCCGCCCTTCGCTGCCGCGGTGCGCCATCGCAAGCATCCGCATGGCGCCGCGTTGCAGCGCGAGACCGGCCGAGGCCAGCCGCACGTCGGGCCCGACCGGATGCGCCAGCGGCTCGTTGCGCTGCGCATAACCGGCCGGATACAGCGGGTGCCGGTAGGCCGTCCCCGGCTTGGCCAGCGAGAACGGGCGGCCGGCCATCGTGTCGGCCAGCTCGCCGAACAAGCGCAGCGCCGTGCCATCGGCCAGGGTTGTCGCGATCTCGCCACCACCACTGGCCGGTACACGCTCGGCAGGTGCCCGGCCTCGTCTTCGCCGATCGCCCGGCCGTGCAGCGACAAGCGCCACGGCCCGCCCCAGGGCAGCGTCCAGCGCGCGTCGAATCCCGCGAGCTGGTTGCCGGGTTCGGCGCTGCGGTCGGGCGATTCGAAGTTGTCGAAGCCCGCGATGCCGCGCAGCAGGCTGCCGAAGGTCTGCGTGCGGCCGTCGCCGCCCCACTGGATGACGCGCGAGCCGCCGAGCACGAGGCCACGCAGCGGTTCGATCTCCAGCCGCCAGCCAAGCAGCTTGACACCCCGGGGCCGGCATCGTTGTCCAGCCTTCCGGCGAAGGCATCGGTGCGCCACGGCCCCAGCCACGACAGGCCGCGCCAGTCGAACGGTTGCGCCGAGGTCTTGCGCCAGCCGATGGCCGGCAGCGCCCGGGCGCTGCCGTCGAGGATCAGGCTGCCGAAGGGCGACGGCCCCCAGTGGCGGCGTTCCACCGACGCGTAGGCGCGGCCGGGGCCGAGCGGCACGCTCAGGCCGCTGCCTTCCAGATCGGCACCCTGGCCGTCCTGCAGGCGCACCGAACCACCGAGTTGCCAGCGCCAGCCGTCGGCCTCGCCGCCTGACAGCAGCAGGCTGGCGCCGCTGCGGCCTTGCAGCGGCAAGCCGAGCAGGTTGGGACTGGCAGCGTCGTTGGCGGCGGCGAGCGTCAACGCGGCGCGCTGCACGGCTTGCCCGTCGAGGGCTTCGAGCGTCGCGCTGTCGCGGAACAGGGGCAGTTGCGAGCGCTCGGCGGCGAGGGCAGGTGCGGCGCTGGCCATGACGGCGGCCAGCGCGAGCGGACGAACGGAACTCGGCATTGCCCGGACCCTAACGCGCAAAGTGTGCAGCAGTCCACACGCCGTAACCTTTGGTAGCCCCTGCGCCGGGGCGTGCAGGCTGCAATCGCGGGCGTCGCTGTCATCCACAACCATCACCATGCCTGCAGTCCGTCTTTTGTCCCTCGCGCTCGCGTCCGCCCTGCTCGGCGCACCGGCCTTCGCCCAGACACCCGCCGGTGATGCGCTGCGCGGCAAGGCGCTGTTCGACAACCCGGCCCAGGCCTCGGGCAACAACGGCCTGATGACCTGCTCGAGCTGCCATGGCTCAGTCGAGGCGCGACGCGCCACGATCAGTCAAAACACCGGCGGCGCCTACGATCCGTACGCCAACATCGAGTTTGGAACGGCAATGACCCGCCTCGTCGCCGCGCTGCAGGGTCAGCAAGCCATGGCCGCTTTCCGCGTGCTCACCGCCCAGCAGGTCTCCGATATCGCCGCCTACCGGCGGACACGCCGAAGACCAATCCTGCCAACGAGACGCAACTGAACTTCACCGCGGCCAACAACGCCTTCTCCAGCGCCCAGACGATCACCCTCACCCACGCCAAGGCCACCAGCGAAAACCTCGTCGTCACCGATGTGGCCGTGGTCGGTGGCGGCGCGAGTCAGTTCGTCATCGGCAATCGGGCTGCCTGCGCCGGCGTGACGCTCGCGCCGAATGCGAGCTGCGCGATCAGCGTGACCTATTCGCCGACGACCAACGCCGCGGCGAGCGCGGACCTGGTGCTGACGATGCGCCAGGGTCCGAACACCAACCCGACCTTCGAGCGTGCCTTGGCGCTGCGCGGCCAGATCGCCGGCGCAGGCGGTGGCGGCAGCAGCGACACCGGCGGTGGCGCGCTGGGCCTCGGCTGGCTGCTCGCGCTCGCCGCCGGAGTGGCTGGCCTCAGCGGCCGGCGCCGTCGCCTCTGAGCGCCAGCGGCAGCGCTGCCTCCCCGCCCAGACGCACCAGTCGCAGCGCCAGCTGCGCCCGGTCGTGCACCTCCAGCTTGCGGTAGATCGACTTCAGGTAGACGCGGGCCGAGCCGTAGGTGATACCTGCACGAGCCGCGGCGTCGCGCAGGCCCGTGCCGTCGGCCAGCAGGGTGGCCAGCCCCGCCTCGGACCGCGTCAGACCGTGCAGTTGCATCAGGGCCGCGCGCAGCTCCCCGACGCCGGCCGGTACCGGCTGCACGGCGATCAGCGCGAGGCGGCGCGGCACCACCAGCCCGACACTTCGCTGCGGGCAGGGCAGCACCTCGGCACGCAGGCAGGCACGGCCATCGCGACTGCGCAGCCACACGGCCTGCGGCCGCTCGCCGTGAACCTGCGCCGGACGCGTGGACATGGCGACCCGGGCCACCAGCCCGGACTGGTCGTCAGGGCTCGCCGCACCCAGCCGCCCGTGGCGCAGCACGAGGATGTGGCGCGCCGCCAGCAGGCGCTCCATCGCCGGGTTGGCGTGCACGAGCGCGAGATCGGGGCCACCACCGCCACCGGCCACGGCAGGGCTTCGAGGGCGTCGGCCTGCGCGCGTGCAGCGACCTCGCGCTCCAGCCGCATCGACACCGCCATCGCGCGCCCCAGGTGCGGCGTCAGCGCCTCGAAGTCGCGCAGCTCGGCATCGTCGAAGGTGCCCATCCCGGCAGGCCGCATCAGCGTGATGTTGGCCACCGTGCGCGCATCGGCATGCAGCGTGTTGCCCATGGTGAAGTGGAAATCCTGCGGCCGCATCCACTCGTGGTAGTAGCTGCTGGTGTACAGCGCCCCTGCACGCGCAGGTGGGCATCGAGGCGCTCATTGGTGCGCACGATCCCGGGCCGGTGCAGATGCTGCGAGACGCGCATCCACGGGTTGTCGGCCGCGAAGTAGAAGGTGTCGAAATCGGCCGGGCGGCGGCGGTCGATGCCTTCCAGGCAGATCGCCCGCACCTTGCGATCGTCGCGGTCGAGGACATACAGCGTCTGCGCTGTCGAGGGAAAGCGGCGCCGCAGCAGCTCCATCACCTCGTGCCAGCCGGCGGGCTCCAGCAAGCTGCGGTAGGCGGCATCGACGATGTCCTGCAACCGGCGATCGCACAGTCCGCTCATCACGCGCACGCCGGTTCGTCGAGCTGCGGGGCGGCCTGGACTTCGCAATTGGGAATGGTCGCGCCCGACCCGATCGCCCACAGTGGCGCCGAGACGTCTTGCCGAACCGAGGAGCCCTGCCGATGTCCCGCCTTCTGCGCACCGCCCTTGCCTGCCTGCTCGCCCTGGGCACGGCCACCGCCCGCGCCGGCACCGCGACCGACAGCTTCGAGATTGCCGGCATCCGCACAGGCATGACCGAGGCCGAGGTTGTCGCGGCGCTGAAGGCGCACGACGCCTCGCTGCAGCTGCAGCGCACCCTGGCCCACTACACCTATCGGGACGGCGTCACCTCGCATCGTTCCCCAGAATACCTCAGCCAGATCTTCGCCGCGCCCCGCGACACGGTGGCGCATCCCGAGCGCATCCGCGTGATGTTCTCGTCGGCCCCGGCGAGGCGCGCGTGGTCAGCGTCAGCCGTGAACTGGGCCTGCGCCAGCCGCCAACGGCCGCACAGCTCGAACAGCAACTGCTGCAGAAGTACGGTGCGCCGCTGTACCGGCGCACCACCGGCAAGGACGTGACCTTCGATCTGGCGATGGTCTGGGAGGAAGCCGGCCGGCCGAACTGCTGGCGCACGCTGCCGACCGACTCGAACATGCCCGCGGTGAGCGGGCCGAGCCAGGGGCCGATCGCCGATTACATCCTCGACGGCCAGCGCCGCGGCAAGCTGCCGCGCGTCGACGTGGCCCAGTGCGGGCGGGGGCTGCGTGCCCAGGTGGTCGGCGACCCGGCACGCACGCTGATCGTGCGCATGTCCGACCTCGGCGCCTGGGCGGCCTCCGACCTCGCCGCCAGCCGCTGGGTGGAGGGCTTGCGGCAGGAAGCGGAGCGCGCCCGACTCGCCGGCGGCAAGACGCCCAAGCTCTGAGCTTCGGCGCGCTCAGCCGGCGCCGCGGCTGAGCACCGGCTTCAGCGCCGCACCCGTGTGGCTGCCCGGCCCAGCGGCCAGCGCCTCGGGCGGGCACTCCGCCACCACCGAGCCGCCGCGTGTGCCGCCTTCCGGCCCGAGGTCGACGATCCAGTCGGCTTCGGCGATGACGTCGAGGTCGTGCTCGATCACCACCACGCTGTGGCCGCCGTCCACCAGCCGGTGCAGCACGCGGATCAGCTTCTCCACGTCGGCCATGTGCAGGCCGACGGTCGGCTCGTCGAGCACGTAGAGCGTGTGCGGCGCCTTGTTGCCGCGGCGCGTGACGTCGTCGCGCACCTTGGTCAGCTCGGTGACGAGCTTGATGCGCTGCGCCTCGCCGCCCGACAGCGTCGGTGAGGGCTGGCCGAGCGTGAGGTAGCCCAGGCCCACGTCCTTGAGCAGCTGCAGCGGGTGGCTGATCGCCGGCATGGAGGCGAAGAAGTCCACCGCCTCGTCGACCTCCATCGTCAGCACCTCGCCGATGTTGCGGCCGCGCCGGTGACGGCCAAGGTCTCGGCATTGAAGCGCTGGCCGTGGCAGACGTCGCAGGGCACCTTCACGTCGGGCAGGAAGCTCATCTCGATGGTGCGCATGCCCTGCCCTTCGCAGGCCGGGCAGCGGCCCTCGCCGGTGTTGAAGGAGAAGCGCGCCGGCGCATAACCGCGCGCCTTGGCCTCCAGCGTGTCGGCGAAGAGCTTGCGGATCACGTCCCAGAAGCCGATGTAGGTGGCCGGGCAGGAACGCGGCGTCTTGCCGATCGGCGTCTGGTCGACCTCGAGTACGCGGTCGATCTTCTCCCAGCCCTCGATCGCCGTGCAGCCCTGCCAGCTCGGCTTGGCGCCGCGCACGTTGATGAACTGCAGGTTGGCCAGCAGCACGTCGCGCGCCAGCGTGCTCTTGCCGGAGCCGCTGACGCCGGTCACCGCCACCAGCCGCTTCAGCGGCACCGGCACGTCGAGCGACTTCAGGTTGTGCAGCGAGGCGCCGCGCACCACGAGGTGCTCGCCGGCGGAATCGACCGCGCGGCGCGCATTCAGCGGGTGGCGCATCGGATTCGCGAGGAAGCGGCCGGTCAGCGATTCCTCGTGCTCGGCCAGCGCCGCGGTGCTGCCCTGCGCCACCAGCCGGCCGCCGCGCTTGCCGGCGCCGGGGCCGATGTCGATCACGTGGTCGGCGCGGCGGATGGTGTCCTCGTCGTGCTCGACGACCACCAGCGTGTTGCCCTTGTCGCCCAGCTTGTGCAGCGCATCGAGCAGGATCTGGTTGTCGCGCGGGTGCAGGCCGATGGTCGGCTCGTCGAGCACGTAGCACACGCCCTGCAGGTTGCTGCCGAGCTGCGCCGCGAGGCGGATGCGCTGCGCCTCGCCGCCGGAGAGCGTGGGCGCGGCGCGGTCCAGCGTGAGATAGCCCAGGCCGACTTCCTCGAGGAATTCGAGACGGCTGCGGATCTCGGTGATCACGTCGCGGGCGATGTCGGCATCACGGCCGGCGAGTTGCAGCGATTCGATCCACACGCGGCAGTCGCTCACGCTCCATTGCGCGATTGCGGTGATCGCCTTGTCGTCGAAGGTCACGCCGCGCGAGGCGGGATTCAGCCGCGTGCCGCTGCAGTCGGGGCACGGCGCATCGACCGGGCCGTCGACCTCCGGTTCCTCCGAGGGAAAGCTCTGCTCGCGGCCCTTGTCGTCGTCGTCGCGCCGGCTGTCGTCGTAGGCCTTGCGCTGCTCGCGCGTCAGCGCGAGGCCGGTGCCGACGCAGGTCGTGCACCAGCCGTGCTTGCTGTTGTAGCTGAACATGCGCGGATCCAGCTCGGGGTAGCTGGTGCCGCACACGGGGCAGGCGCGCTTGGTGGAGAACACCTTCACCGCACCGATGCGCGCGGTGGGCGTGCCGGCGAGCATCGCGCCCTTCAGGCCGTCGAGCGGCGCGAGCAGGTGCATCACGCCCTTGCCGAGGTCGATGGCCTGGGCCAGCAGCGTGCGCAGCTCGGCCTCGTTGTCGGGCGAGACGATCAGGTCGCCCACCGGCAGCTCCAGCGTGTGTTCCTTGAAGCGATCCAGCCGCGGCCAGGGGTCGACCGGCGTGAATTCGCCATCGACGCGCAAGTGCGTGTGGCCGCGCGCCTTGGCCCACTTGGCGAGGTCGGTATAGACGCCCTTGCGGTTGACCACCAGCGGCGCCATCAGGCCGACATGCTGGCCCTTGTGATCGCGCAGGATCTGCGCCGCGATGCTCTCGGCGCTCTGCGGCTTCACCGGTGCGCCGTCCTTGGTGCAGTGCTGCAGGCCCAGCTTCACGTAGAGCAGGCGCAGGAAGTGCCAGACCTCGGTGGTGGTGGCCACCGTGCTCTTGCGGCCGCCGCGCGACAGGCGCTGCTCGATGGCCACCGTCGGCGGAATGCCATAGACCGCATCCACCTCCGGCCGCCCGGCGGGCTGCACGATGCTGCGCGCATAGGCGTTCAGTGATTCGAGGTAGCGACGCTGCCCTTCGTTGAACAGGATGTCGAAGGCCAGCGTGCTCTTGCCCGAGCCCGACACGCCCGTGATCACGCTGAACTTGCCGCGCGGAATGTCGACGTCGAGCGACTTCAGGTTGTGCTCGCGGGCATTGACGATGCGGATGAGTTCCTCGGCGGCGCGACGCTCGTCGCGCGACTTCTTGATCAGGCCCTGCAGCGGCAGGCCTTCTTCCGCCACCGGTGTGCCGATGCCGATCGCGCGCTCGTACTCGGCCAGTGCCTTGCCGGTGTGCGAGCTCGGATGCCGCTTCACTTCTTCCGGCGTGCCGGTGCAGACGATCGTGCCGCCGGCATCCCCGCCCTCGGGCCCGAGATCGATCAGCCAGTCGCTGGCGCGGATCACGTCGAGGTTGTGCTCGATGACGATGATCGAATGGCCCGCCTCCAGCAGCTTGCGGAAGGCGCGCATCAGCTTGGCGATGTCGTCGAAGTGCAGGCCCGTGGTCGGCTCGTCGAAGAGGTACAGCGTACCCTTCTTCGCCACGGCCTGCGCGGGCGAGCCCTGCGCCTCGGCGAGGAAGCCGGCCAGCTTGAGGCGCTGCGCCTCGCCGCCGGAGAGCGTCGGCACCGGCTGGCCGAGCTTCACGTATTCCAGACCCACGTCGACGATCGGCTGCAGCACGCGCAACACCTCGCGGTCGTCGCGGAACAGCTGCACCGCCTCGCTGACGGTCAGCTCCAGCACGTCGGCGACGCTGAGTTCGCGCAGCACCTCGCCCGGCGCACGGCGGTCGATCTTCACGTCGAGGATCTCGGCGCGGTAGCGGCGGCCGTCGCAATCCTGGCAACGCAGGTAGACGTCGGAGAGGAACTGCATCTCCACGTGCTCGAAGCCCGAGCCACCGCAGGTGGGGCAACGGCCGTCGCCGGCGTTGAAGCTGAACATGCCGGCGCCGTAGCCGCGCTGCAGCGCCAGTGGCGCCTGCGCGAACAGCTTGCGGATCTCGTCGAACGCGCCGACGTAGCTGGCCGGGTTGGAGCGCGCCGTCTTGCCGATCGGCGACTGGTCGACGAAGACCGCATCGGCCAGCCACTCGGCGCCGAGCAGGCGGTCGTGCTCGCCCGGGGTTTCGGTCGCCTTGCCGAAGTGGCGCTGCAGCGCGGGGAAGAGCACGTCCTGCATCAGCGTGCTCTTGCCGGAACCCGACACGCCGGTCACGCACACAGGTGCTGCAGCGGGAATTCGACCGTCACGTTCTTCAGGTTGTGCTCGCGCGCCCCTTCGACGATCAGCTTGGGCGTGGACGGCGACATCAGCCGCTTGATGCCCATGCTGACGTGCTTGCGCCCCCGAGGTAGGCGCCGGTCAGCGTGTCGGCCTGGCGGATCGCCTCCGGTGTGCCGTCGAAGACGATGGTGCCGCCGCGCTCGCCGGGGCCCGGGCCCATGTCGATCAGCCGGTCCGCGGCCAGCATCACCGCCGGGTCGTGCTCGACGACCACCAGCGTGTTGCCGGCATCACGCAGACGCTGCATCGCCTCGACGATGCGGTTCATGTCGCGCGGGTGCAATCCGATGCTGGGCTCGTCGAGCACGAACATCGTGTTGACCAGCGAGGTGCCGAGCGCCGTGGTCAGGTTGATGCGCTGCACCTCGCCGCCGCTGAGCGTGCGGCTCTGGCGGTCGAGCGTCAGGTAGCCGATGCCGACGTCGCACAGGTACTTGAGCCGCGTGCGGATCTCGTCGAGCAGCAGCTTCAGCGCCTCGTCGAGCATCGTGCTCGGCAGCGAGAGGCCGTCGAAGAAGCGGCGCAGCCGATCGATCGGGATCAGCATCAGGTCGTGCACCGTCAGCCCGGGCAGCGCCCTCGAGCTGCTCGCGTGACCAGGGCACGCCCACCGGCATGAAGCGCTTCGCCGGTGGCAGCACCGCATCGGCATCGGCCTTGGAGCCCAGGCGCCACAGCAGCGCCTCGGTCTTCAGCCGCGCGCCGCCGCAGACGCCGCACGGCGTGTAACTGCGGTACTTCGACAAGAGCACGCGGATGTGCATCTTGTAGGCCTTCGATTCGAGGTACTCGAAGAAGCGACGCACGCCGTACCACTGCTTGTTCCAGTTGCCCTTCCAGTTCGGCGAGCCGTTGATCACCCAGTCGCGCTGGCCGTCGGTGAGCTGTGACCAGGGCGTGTCGCGCGGGATGCCGGCCTCGCCGCCGTACTTCAGCAGATCGTCCTGGCATTCCTTCCAGGCCGGCGTCTGCATCGGCTTGATGGCGCCGGCGCGCAGCGTCTTGCGGTGGTCGGGGATCACCAGGCCGTAGTCGACGCCGATCACGCGACCGAAGCCGCGGCAGGTGTCGCAGGCGCCGTAGGCGGAGTTGAAGCTGAACAGCGCCGGCTGCGGGTCGGCATAGCGGATGTCGCTGTCGGGGCAGTGCAGGCCGGTCGAGAAGCGCCACAGGTCGGGCTCGCCATCGTCCTTCAGCGCATAGACGTTGACGCGACCGCCGCCGCGCTTGAGCGCCGTCTCGATCGCCTCGATGGCCCGCACCTTCTCCGTGCCCTGGATGCGGAAGCGATCGGCCACCACGTCGAGCAGCGTGCGCGGGCCGGTGGGCGAAGCCACCTCGCGCTGCGCCTGCACCCGGGTGAAGCCGCTGGCGGCCAGCCACTGCTCGATGTCGGCTTCGCTGGTGCCGGCCGGCAGTTCGACGGGGAAGGTGAAGACGAGCCGCGGGTCGGCCTCCCTCGTGCGCGCCATCAGCTCGGCGTAGATCGTCTCCGGCGAGTCGTGGCGCACGCGCTGCGCGGTCTGCCGGTCGAACAACTCGGCGGCACGCGCGAACAGCAGCTTCAGGTGGTCGTTCAGCTCGGTCATCGTGCCGACCGTGCTGCGGCTGGAGCGCACCGGATTGGTCTGGTCGATCGCGATGGCCGGCGGCACGCCGTCGACGCGGTCGACCGCCGGGCGGTCCATGCGGTCGAGGAACTGGCGCGCGTAGGCGCTGAAGGTCTCGACGTAGCGCCGTTGCCCTTCGGCATAGAGCGTGTCGAACACCGGGCTGGACTTGCCCGAGCCGCTCGGCCCCGTGACCACCGTCATCTCGCCGGTGCGGATGTCGAGGTCGAGGTTCTTCAGGTTGTGCTGGCGGGCACCGCGGATGCGGATGCTGCCGCGGCCGGTGCCGTCACCGTCACGCTCGGGGGTGCTGTCCATGGGCCTCCTGAGGGGAAGGCCGAAGATTCTAGAGACGGTGGCGCCTTCGCGCCGGAAGCCTTGCACGATCACCCTCGCGCTCGATGCGCGAATAGATGATGTGTCGATTTGTGCTTGTGCAGTGCATCACGCGGCTCTTGACGGAACCCGCTTCCGCTGCCGCACGCGAGTGATCACACTCGCAGTTTCGGCGCCGGCGTGCGCCTTCAGGGAGAAATCGATGAATCGAGCCATGCACTGGCTGGCCGCGGTCCTGGGCCTGTGCATTTCCGCCTCTGCCGGCGCGCAGATCCTGATCGGCCAGACGGCCGGCTTCAGCGGCCCGGTGGCCGCAGGCGTCAAGGAAGTCGCCGACGGCGCCAGGCTGTACCTCGACAACGTCAATGCACAAGGTGGCGTCAACGGCCAGAAGATCGAGATCGTCGCGATGGACGACAAGTTCGATCCCAAGCTCGCGGCGGAGAACGCCAAGGCGCTGATCACCGAGAAGAACGTGGCCGCGCTGTTCCTGACGCGCGGCACGCCGCACACGCAGGCGATCATTCCGCTGCTCGAACAGTACAAGGTGCCGCTGATCGCGCCGTCCACCGGCGCGATGGTGCTGCACAAGCCGGTCAATCCGTGGGTGTTCAACGTGCGCGCCACCTACCAGCGCGAGGCCGAACGCGCGGTGCAGCACCTCAGCCTGATCGGCATGGACCGCATCGGCGTGATCCACGTGGACGACAGCTTCGGTGCCGATCTGCTCGAAGGCGCGAAGAAGGGCTTCGCCGCCGTGGCCAAGAACCCGGTGTTCACCGAGAAGTACGACCGCGCGAAGTGGGACTTCAGCAAGATCGCCCCGCTGGTGGCCAGCTCCGACGCGCAGGCGGTGCTGTTCATCGGCTCGGGCAATGCGGTGGCCGACGGCATCGAGGCGATCCGCAAGGCCGGATCGCGCGCGCAGATCGTCACCTTCTCGAACAACGCCTCGGGCGGCTTCGTCAAGTCGCTGAAGGAGAACGCCCGCGGCGTGATCGTGACGCAGGTGTCCCCTACGAGCGCTCGCTGTCGGCGCCGATCGTCAAGGAGGCGCACGACGGCGGTGGCCAAGGGCCTGGAAGGCGTCAGCCCGGCGATGCTCGAGGGCTACGCCGCTGCCAAGGTGCTGGTGGCCGCGCTCAAGCGCGCCGGCCCGAACCCGTCGCGGCAGAAGATCCAGCAGTCGCTGGAGACGATGAGCAAGGTCGACATCGGCGGGCTGGAGGTGAGCTTCAGCGCCAATGACCACACCGGCCTGGAGTTCGTCGACCTGTCCATCATCGGCCCGGACGGCAAGTTCCGCCGCTGAATCAGGCCCCCAGTCGCTGCGCTCCTGCCCCCGAGGGGCGCCGTCCGGCTTGGGGCGGCCCGGCGCCGGACCCGTCGGCTTCTCCGCCGGCCGCGTCCGGTAGAACCGGATCGGCACGGCAGCGGCTTCCTTCGCCGCCTCGCGCAGCACGTTCCTGCGCATGCGGCCGACCACGTGCATCTCGCAGGCCTTGCAGTCGAAGCGCAGCGTGAGGCGGTCATCGCCATGCTGCAGCGTCAGCGGCTCGGCGCGCACCGTGCCCTGCACGCCGACCACGCCCTTGGCCTGCTTGGGGCACAGGCTGAGGCTGAAGCGCACGCAGTGGCGGGTGATCATCAGGCTGACCTCGCCGAGTTCCTCGTGGCTCTCGTAGGCGGCGTCGATCAGCCGCACGCCGTGCTTCGCGTAGAACGCCGCGGCACGGCTGTTGTAGACGTTGGCGAGGTAGCTCAGCGAGTCTTCCGGATAGCGCGCCGGCGGCTCCACCGGCGCCGCGCGCGGCAGCCGCTCGAAGGCCGCGGCGCGCGCGGCCTCCAGCGACTCGATCGCCTCGCGGCGCAGCGCATTGGCGGCGGCCGCCGGCACGAACAGCGCCTGGGCCGGTGGCGTGACCGTGCGTGCCTCGAAGATGGTCGCGCCCAGCCGGCCCGAGGCCTCGTGCAGCGCCTGCTGCGCCTTCGCCGCATCGCGCGCCGGCTCGTGCGGCAGCGCCGCCTCGGCGCGGGCGTGGTGGCCATCCTCGTCGATCACGTCCAGCGCCAGGCCATCGGCCGTCACGCTCCATACCAGTCGACGGCGATGCGCCGCTCGGCGGACTTCTTCGCCAGCAGCCGGTCCCAGGCCATGTCGCGGTTGCGGCTGATGGCGGTGCCGCGCTTCAGGTCCTTCAGCGCCGCCATCTCGGCATTCGGCTCGACGCGCCAGCGCTGCCCGCCCAGCGGCGCGGCCACGTTCACCGGCACGCCTTGCAGCTCGCCTTGCAGGTCGACCCAGGTCAGCGCATCGCCGTTGTGCAGCGCCTCGCCGGCCGCGTCGAGCTCGACCTCGAAGTGGTCCGCCCCCGTGCGCACCACGTGGCCGAGCGGCAGGCCGGCGTGCTTGGGCGTGTCGAAGGCGCCGATGTCGATCTGCCGGCCCTGCACGAAGTAGTCGGTGGCGCCGCGGTTGAAGTTGCGCGCCGGGTCGGGCGCAAAGGTGTAGCGGCATCGGCCTGACGAGGCGCGCGCCAGCTCCGGGCGCTGCTCGAGCACCGCATCGAGCAGCTGGCGGTAATGGGCCGTCACGTTCTTCACGTAGCCCATGTCCTTGTAGCGGCCCTCGATCTTGAAGCTGCGGATGCCGGCGTCGACCAGCGCGGCGAGATTCGCGCTCTGGTCGTTGTCCTTCAGCGAGAGCACGTGCTTGTCGTGGGCGACGATCCGGCCGGCGGCATCGGTCACCGTGTAGGGCAGCCGGCACTCCTGCGAGCAGTTGCCGCGGTTGGCGCTGCGGCCGGGGGCGTGCGCGTGGCTGATGAAGCACTGGCCGCTGTAGGCCACGCACAGCGCACCGTGGATGAAGAACTCCAGCGTGGCGCGCTCCACCTGCGCGGCGATGCCGAGGATCTGCGGCAGCGTCAGCTCGCGTGCCAGCACCATCTGCGAGAAGCCCGCGTCCTGCAGGAAGCGCGCCTTCTCCGGCGTGCGGATGTCGGTCTGCGTGCTGGCATGCAGCTGGATCGGCGGCAGGTCGAGCTCCAGCAGGCCCATGTCCTGCACGATCAGCGCGTCGATGCCGATGTTCCAGGCGTCGTGCACGAGCCGCCGGGCGCCTTCCAGCTCGTCGTCGCGCAGGATGGTGTTCAGGGTCAGGAAGATGCGCGCCCCGTAGCGATGGGCGTGCCGCACCAGTCGTTCGAGATCGGGCAGTTCGTTGCCGGCCTTGTCGCGGGCGCCGAAGGCCGGGCCACCGATGTAGACCGCATCGGCGCCGTGGTTGACGGCCTCGATGCCGATCTCGGCGTCGCGGGCGGGGGCAAGCAGTTCGAGTTCGCGTCGGTGCATGGCAGGCGGCATTTTCCGCGTGATCGGTGACGAGCGAAAGGCTGGCCATGAGCGCTTGACGACCACCGGTGTCACCGGTGAGCGACATTGACGGGACAGCGTCGGTCAGACCGGGGCGCTGCAGCGGCCAAGGTGCTCGCAACCAGGGATTGATTCATAGGCGCCGCATTCGCTTGAATGTCAAATATCAAGATGGCCGTGTCTGCGCACCGCGCCCCATCGACAACCCCATTTCATCGGCCTCGGCTGGCCGGGGCGCCCCGTGCGGCCGGTTCGCCGGCCCACGACGATCTTGCGCCACTCAGAGAGAGTTCCAACGCGACAGATGCGCGCGCACCGCGCCGACGCCGAGCCGCTGCTCGTCCGCCACATCGTGCACGAGGTGTCGCGACGGCAGGGCAATCCGGCCGCGCTGTGCCGCGGCCTGGGCTTCGGCCCCGGTGACCTCGAGCGGGTCGACTTCCGCGTCTCCTACGCGCAGACCGGCCGCGTGATCCTGCGGGCGCTGCGCCTGCTGGACGATCCCTCGCTGGCCGTGCGCCTGGGCGCCAGCTTCAGCCTGGTGTCGTGGGGGCTGTGCCCTGGTCGGCATGATGGCCTCGGGCACGCCGCGCGAGGCGCTGGACCTCGCGCTCGACTTCCTGCCGCCCAGCGAGCGTTTCCTGCATCTGCAGAAGCAGACGGAGGGCAACGAGTACAGCGCCGTCGCCGAACCGGTGCACGACGACGACGCCGAGGTGTCGCACTTCCTCGTCGAACACGCCTTTGCCGCGCTCACACGCGTCTGCCGCTTCGTCGTGGCACCGTGGTACGGCCCGAAGCGTGTGGAGCTCAGCCGCGAGCCGCCGGCCGACCCCCACAGCCACGAGGAGGCGTTCGGCTGCCCGGTGCAGTTCGGCTGCGCCGCCAACCGGCTGGTCTTCGAACTGATCGAGCACCCCATCGCCACTGCCGATGCGCTGGTGGCGCGACTGTGCCGCCACCAGCTGGAGCAGCGCACCGGTGCCGGCGCGCCGTCGGAGCTGGAGGCCGTGATCGTGCGCGCGCTGCGCGCCAACCTGCGCTCGCCGCCGTCGATGGCGGAGATCGCCGCCTCGATCAACGTCAGCGAACGCACGCTGCGCCGAAGGCTGCTCGGTGCCGAGCTGTCCTACGCCGGGCTGCTCGACCAGGAACGCATGCACCGCGCACTGGCGATGCTGGGCAGCAGCGACACGCCGATGGCGCGCGTGGCCGAGGAATCCGGCTTCTCCGACACGCGCAGCCTGCGCCGCGCCATCAAGCGCTGGACCGGGCAGACACCCTCGCAACTGCGCCGCCACGACGAGTGAGCCCGACGAGGCCCGCCGCACCGCGGGCGTCGGCGCTGCGCTGACGATCAGCCCGCCAGGAAGCGCTCGACCAGCGCGAACTGCGCCGGCGTGTTCAGTGCCGGCGCGTGGCCGCAGCCGGCGATCTCGACCACCACCGCGCGCGGGCCGCGGGTGCGCATCGCCTCGGCGGTATCGCGCAGCAGCAGGTCGGAGTCCTCGCCGCGCAGGCACAGCACCGGGATGTCCAGCGAATCCCATTCGTCCCAGCGCAGGTAGTCGTCGGCGTGGTGGGTGAACTGCATCACCATCGCCGGGTCGTAGTGCGGCGTCACGCGGCCGTCGGGCAGGCGGCGCACCGAGGTTTCGGTCAGGCGCCGCCACTGCGCATCGCTCAGCCAGCCATAGGGCTTGTAGACGGTGCGGAAGTACTGCTCCAGCTCGCTCACGGTGGCGAAAGCCGCCGGACTGCCGGCATAGCTGCGGATGCGCTCGATCGCCGCCGCGGCCAGCTGCGGCCCGTTGTCGTTGAGCACCAGGCGGCGGATGCGGCCGCGCAGTGCGCCGGCCGCGGCCACCGTGCCGATCGCGCCGCCCATCGAGGTGCCGAGCCAGTGGCACTGCGCGATGCCCAGGCCGTCGAGCAGCGCGGTGGCCAGCTTCGCGTAGAAGTCCAGGCAGTATTCGCGCTCCGGGTCCGGGCTCCACTGGCTGAGGCCGCGGCCGATCGTGTCGGGGCAGATCACCCGCCAGCGCTGCGCGAGATGCGCGGCGATGTCGTCCATGTCGCGGCCGGTGCGCGCCAGGCCGTGCCAGGGCGATCACCGTCTCGGCATGCTGCGCACCCCACTCGGTGTAGTGGAGCTCGCGGCCTTCGCAGGTGATGTAGTGCGACGTGACGCTCATGCCGGCCTCGTGCTCAGTCCGGTCAGTCGGGCACCACGAGCGTGTCGCCCACCATGCGGATGGCGTTCTCCGGCGCCGCACGGCGCGGGATCGGCGGCACGTTGGCCTCGGTGATCGCCGGTGCGAAACCGGGCGAGCCGCCACGCGGGACCGTGCGCAGCACTGGCTCTCCGGCAACGGCCGGCCGTGGCGCAGGTGATCCCACATCGCGTCGAGCGCGCGGTTCAGGTAGACGTGCAGCGGGATGTAGCGGGTGTCGTAGCCGCCGAGCACGGTCGGCAGGCCGATGAAGGCATCGAAGTGCTGGGCGTTGGTCACCTCGATGTACGACAGCCGGCTGTGCCGGCCCTCGACGCGCTTGTTCAGCGCGGTGTAGGGACGCGAGCTGTGGTTCACCGGGATCAGCGCATCGGCGCGGCCGTGCACGATGATCGCCGGCTTGCGCTGCAGGTTGCCGTTGCGCAGCGTCTCTGAGATGCCCAGCTGCAGCGCGCGCGCGGGTGCGTCGCTGCCGGTGAGCAGGCCGCGCAGGCACAGCGCGCCATCGGCGTTGAAGTCCAGGGTCAGCGTGCCCGACGACAGCGAGACGAGGTCACGCCTCGCGCCGCGAGGATCGCGGTTGTTGATCAGCTGCACGCCCGACGACGGCGGCACGCCGTTGCCGGTGGCGGCCATCGCGGCGAGCGAAAGCGCATCCAGCGTTCCGACGGTGAAGTCGCTGTTGACCGCGGCGAAGCTGTAGCCACACAAGTCGTCCGCCACACTGGCACGCGCCAGCGCGTTCGCATAGGTCACGCTCACCGCACTGGCCACCTCGAAGGCAGCGAGCGAGGCATGCAGGACCGCAGATTCCGGCTCCCAGCCGTTGGCCACCAGCAGCGCCAGCGCCTCGTCGGCCTGGGCCGTGAACGTTTCGGACGTCAGCACGCCCCGGGCCTTCAGCGACGCGCAGCGGTTGGCGGCGAAAGCGCCGATCACGAAGGTGCGGCCCGGCGCATCGGCCACCGCACTCGACTGCGAGGCACAGCTCTGCAGCAGGTTCGCCAGCGTGGTGTAGTCGTACAGCACCTTGCCGCTGGACTGCACGAGCGAGCCGCGCTGCACCGCCACGCCGGCATCGGGCGGCAGCTCGACCGACGGCTCGGAGACGGCCACGCCGTCGATCAGCCGCTCGCGGTCGAGTTCGGCCGCAGCCAGGGCGGCATGGCCGCCGTTGCTGATCGACGAGGCAATCACCAATGTGTTGGCCGGGCGGATCGTCCGCAGCACGCGGCCATCGGGCAGCTTGACGCCATGCCGCTCGTTGAGCGCCCAGTAGGCGAACTCGATCGCCTGCAGCGTGAAGCGGCCCCAGTCCTTCTCGGGGTTGCGCTGCGAGTGCGCATGCTTGAAGGCGAAGCGGTTCGGCGTGGCGGCGTTGAAGGCAATGCGCTGCGCCTCGCTCAGCGGCGCGCGGAACTGGGCCGAATCACCGGCGACGATGGCGCTGGCGCGCGTGCCGTCGATCAGCGGCACGGTGTCGGCCATCAGGTCATGCGGCGCGGCACCGGTGCCCTTGTCGGTATAGGCCACCGCGCAGCCGCGCTTGAGACCCCATTCGCCGGTGCTGATGCCGCCGTAGATGCCGCGAGAGCCCGACGAGGTGGCGGTCACGATGCAGGGCCTGCGCGCATCGAAGTGCGCCGGGATCTGCACCATCAGCACGACGTTCTGCGACGCCGCCCCGCCGTCGGCGCCGCGGCTGAACGCCAGCAGCTCGGTGCCGGCGATCTTGCCGTCGCCAGCCGTCACCGTGCCATCGACCGCGACATTCGGGCCATACAGCGTGCCGTAGCCGCCGGCCGGCGTCATGTCGACCAGCGCGCGGTAGTTGTTGTAGATGGCCGCGCGGCGCAGCTCGGCCGCGGTCGGCGCGGCGGTGTTGGCGAAGGCCGGCAGCGCCAGCGTCAGCCCCTGGGCGCCGAGGCCGGCGGTCAGCAGGTCGTCGCTCGCACCGTCGTAGTCGGCGCGGCGCACGCTGCCGTCGACGACGAAGTGCGGCAGGCGGTTGAAGAGCGCGCGCGGGCCGCGCTCGGCGGCGTCGCCCAGGTGCTGCGCGGCGGCACGCGTGTCGGCCACCGGCGCATCGTCGCCGCCACCGCCGCACGCGGACAGCACCGCCGCGGCCAGCGGCAGCATCCAGAGTCTCGTCGTCGCTCTTCTCATCGCTTGTCTCCTGCGAGGGAACGGGCGCGCAGCGCGCGCAGGCGCCCCACCACGCCGGTGGGGAAGTGGTAGACCGAGAGCACGAACAGCAGGCCGAGCCAGAGCAGCCAGCGGTCGGGCGAGACCAGCGCCGACAGCAGCGGCACGCCCTCGAGCGCACCAGCGCCCAGGCGCAGCAGGTCCTGCAGGTAGTTCTGTGCGATGACGAACAGCACCGAGCCGATCACCGCGCCGTAGATCGTGCCCATGCCGCCGATCACGACGATCAGCAGGATGTCGAGCATGATCTCGAAGGAGAGAGACGTGTCCGGCCCCTGGTAGCGCAGCCACAGCGCGAGCAGGCAGCCGGCGAGCGTGGCAAACAGCGCCGACAGCACCGAGGCGAGGGTGCGATACACCACCGTGCGGTAGCCGATCGCCTCGGCGCGGAAGTCGTTCTCGCGGATCGCCTGCAACACACGGCCGAAGGGCGAATTGACGATGCGCAGCATCGCCAGCACCAGCACCACCGCGACGGTGAACAGCAGGTAGTAGGTGAGGAAGCGGCCGTCGACCGAGGCTCCGAGCAGCGGCTCCTCCAGGTATTGCGTGCCGGGCTGCAGCGCCTCGGGCACCTTGAAGTTCAGGCCGTCCTCGCCGCCGGTGAGATCCGACAGTTGCGAGGCCAGCGTCAGGAAGGCCGAGGCCACCGCCAGCGTGATCATCGCGAAGAAGATCGCCTTCACGCGCAAGGAGGCCAGGCCGATCAGCAGTGACAGCGCCAGCGACACCCCCAGCGCCGCCAGCACGCCCACCGCCACCGCGCTCCAGCCCGGCCCCATGCGTGTGCTGGCGATCGCCACGCCATAGGCGCCGATGCCGAAGAACATCGTGTGCGCGAAGCTGACGATGCCGGTGTAGCCGAGCAGCAGGTCGAAGCTGGCCACCAGCACGACGAAGACGATGATCTTCGCGGCGACGTTCAGCGCCTTGGTGCCGGGGAACAGGAAGGGCGTGAGCGCCAGCGCCAGCACGATGGCGATCAGCAGCGCGGCCAGCCAGCGGCTGCGCGGCGTGTCGTTGGAGATCAGCCGCGACATCATCGGTTCGCCACCGGGTAGAGGCCCTGCGGCCGCCACAGCAGCACCGCCACCATCAGCGCGATGCTGGCGAAGGCGGTGAACACCGGCGCGACGAAACCGGTGTAGTTGGTCAGCAGCCCCACCAGCAGCGCGCCGACGAAGCAGCCCAGCGTCGAGCCCAGGCCGCCGATGATGATCACGATGAAGATCAGCACGTTGACCTGCGCGCCGAGCTGCGGGATCACGTTCTGCTGGAACAGGCCCCACATCACGCCGCCCAGGCCGGCCAGCGCGGAGCCGACCACGAACACGCCGACGAAGAGACGGCGGATGCGGTAGCCGAGCGACTCGACCATCTCGCGGTCCTGCACGCCGGCGCGCACCAGCAGGCCGATCTTGGTGCGGTTCAGCGCCCACAGCATCGCCACCAGCACCACCACGCCGATCACCACCGCGAGCACGCGGTATTTCGAGATCGCAGCATCGCCGATGAGGATCGAGCCGCGCAGCGCCTCGGGCAGCGCGAGCGGCCGCTGCTCCGGGCCCCAGATCACCTTGATCAGCTCCTCGCCGATGATCATGCCGCCCATCGTGATCAGGATCTGCTTGAGGTGCTGACCGTAGACCGGCCGCACCATCACGCGCTCGAAGCCCCAGCCGATCGCGCCGGCCAGCGCCATCGCGGCGAGCATCGCGGCGAAGACCGCCACGAGGTTGCGCGCGAGGCTGTCGACGCTGGTCCAGTCGGCCATCCCGGCGAAGACCGTGGTGGCGACGAAGGCACCGAAGGCGATGAAGACGCCGTGGCCGAAATTCAGCACGTCCATCAGGCCGAAGACCAGCGTCAGGCCCGAGGCGGTGACGAAGACGATCATGCCCATCGCCAGGCCGGCCACGGTGAGCGTGAGCGGTCGAGGGCGAGCCGACCAGCGGCAGCGCGCCGAGTGCGAGCAGCGGCACGAGCGCCAGCGGCAGCCAGTCGAACGCCGCCTTCGGCACTGCCGATGCGACAGGGGCGGATGCGACCGCGGTATTCATTGATGGGCTCCGAGGGACAGGCCAAGCAGCCGCTGCTGCAAGGCCTCGTCGTCGATCAGCTGCTGCATCGCGCCGGCATGCACCACGCGGCCGTCTTCCATCACGGCCACCGTGTCGCCCAGCGCCTTGGCCATCGCGAAGTTCTGCTCGACCAGCAGCACGGTGGTCTGCGTGGCCTTCAGTTCGCGCAGTGCGGCGATCAGGTTGGCGACGATGGCCGGGGCCAGGCCCTTGCTCGGCTCGTCGATCAGCAGCAACCGACGAGGCTCGACGATGGCGCGTGCGATCGCCAGCATCTGCTTCTGCCCGCCGGAGAGCTTGCCGGCCGGATAGAGCCAGAACTTCTTCAGCGCGGGAAAGAGGCCGAAGATCCACTCCAGCCGCTGCGTGTCGATGTCGGCCGGGCGCTTGGCGCAGCGGGCGGCGAGCAGCAGGTTCTCGCGCACCGTCAGGTCGCCGAAGATGCCCATGCTCTCGGGCACGTAGGCGATGCCGAGCTGCGCGATGTCGGGCGTGGCGTGGCGGTGGATGGGCGCGCCGTCGAAGTCGACCGAACCCGCCGACGCGCGCCACAGACCCATGATCGTTCGCAGCGTGGTGGTCTTGCCGGCGCCGTTGCGGCCCAGCAGCATGGTCACCTGCCCGGCCGGCACCGCGAGCTCGACGCCATGCAGGATGTGATAGCTGCCGATGTGCGTGTGCACGCCGTCGAGCTGGAGCAGCGCTTTGCTCATGCGGGCTCCTCGACCGTGCTCGTGCCCAGGTACGCCTGCTGAACCACCGGCGAGGCGATCACCGCCTCCGGTTCGCCATCGGCCACCAGCTGCCCGTTGTGCAGCACGACGATGCGGTCGGCCAGTTCGCGCACCACGTCCATCTTGTGCTCGACGAGCAGGATGGTCTTGTCGCGCTGCGCCTTCAGCGCGCGGATCAGGTCCAGCACCACCGGCACGTCGTCGACGCTCATGCCGGCGGTGGGCTCGTCGAACATGTAGACGCTGGGCTCCAGCGCCATCAGCATCGCCACTTCCAGCTTGCGCTGGTCGCCGTGCGGCAGGCTGGCGGCGGGTGCGTCGGCACGGTCGCCGAGCTTCACGCGCTCGAGCAGCTGGTACGCACGCTCCAGCGTGTTGCGGTGGTCGCTCCACACCGACCACAGGTTCAGCCCCTCGCGGCGGCGCGATTGCACGGCCGGGCGCACGTTCTCCAGCACCGAGAGATTCGGGAACAGCTGCGTCAGCTGGAAGGCGCGGCCGAGGCCGCGGTGGGTGCGCTGCGGCGCGCTCTCGGCGGTGATGTCGTGGCCGTTCAGGTGCACCGAGCCGGCGCTGGCGCGCAGCTGGCCGGAGATCAGGTTGAAGTAGGTCGTCTTGCCGGCGCCGTTGGGGCCGACGATGGCCGTCAGCGTGCCGGGCTCGAAGCGGCACGACACCCGGTCGACGGCCACGTGGCCGCCGAACCGGATCGTCAGATCTCGGGTCTCCAGCACGCCGGTCCGCCCCTCAGCGCTTGTTGCGGATCGGGACGTTCATCTCCTCCGGCTTGATCTCGCGCACCAGCTCCGGCACGCCCCAGGCGAAGGCCGGGTCCACCTTGATCCTGAAGTGGTACATCGACTGCATCGCCTGGTGGTCGTCGGCGCGGAAGGTCATCTTGCCCTTGGGCGTCTCGAAGCTCATGCCTTCCATCGTCTTGATGAGCTTCTCGGTGTTCGCGTCACCGGCGGTCTTCTTCAGCGCCTCGACGACGGCGATCGCGGCGCTCATGCCTCCAGCGGTGAAGAAGTCCGGCGGGTTCTTGAACTGCTTGTAGTGGTTGGCCACCAGCCACTCGTTAACCGGGTTCTTCGGGATGCCGAAGTAGTAGTAGGTGGCGCCTTCCATGCCGGGGAAGTTCTTGTAGGCGGCCATCGCCGGCAGGATGTTGCCGCCGGTGGCGATCTCGATGCCGTAGCGCTTGAGGTCGAGGTCGGCGATCTTGAACGGGTTGCCCGCGCCGGCCCAGATCACGAAGATCACCTTGCGGCCCGGCTGGTCCTTCAGCTTGTCGATCAGGCGCTGCGCACCGGCGGTGAAGTCGGTCGTGTTGGTCGGCAGGTATTCCTCGTGGACGATCTTGGCGGTCTTGATCGCATCCTTGAAGGCCTTCACGCCGTCGCGGCCGAAGGCGTAATCCTGCGCCAGCGTGGCGATGACGGTGTCCTTCTTGTCCAGCGCCACCGCATTGCTGATCGCATCCTGGCTGCTGTTGCGGCCGGTGCGGAAGATGTAGCGGTTCCACTTGTCGCCGGTGATCGAATCGGCCACCGCCGGCTCCACCAGCAGGATCTTCTTGTACTCCTCGGCCACCGGCAGCAGCGCGAGCGCCACGCCGCTGGAGGTGGGGCCGACCGCGATGTCGGCCTTGTCGTCGCCGTAGGCGGCGGCCAGCAGGCTCTTGCCCACGTCGGGCTTGCCCTGGTCGTCCTTCTCGATCACGACGAGCTTCTTGCCGGCCACCGTCATCGTGCCGCCGGTGGCGTATTCCAGGCCCATCACGAAGCCGGTGGCGGTCTGCTTGCCGTAGGCCTCGAGCGGGCCGGTCTTGCTGTAGACATGGGCGATGCGGATCTCGCCCTTGCCCTGCGCGAACGCGAGCGCGGGCATTGCGAGGGCAGCGGCGAGGGTGGTCAGCCAGAAGCGGCGGGCGTGGGTCATGCGGCGTGTCTCCGTGTTGATCGAATCGGGCTCGTGGCCCGTGGGTCGGCACGGAACGCAATGCATGTGCCACCGAGCCCGGGTTAACCCGGGGCCGCGCTCAGCGCAGCGACATGCGCATCAGCGGCAGCTGCGGCGAGGGCGTGGTGATGCTCGCTTCGAACGGATGGCTCATGCGCGGATAGCCGGCGAGGATGCGCAGCACGTAGGCGCGCGTCTCGGCATAGGGCGGCACGCCGCGGTAGCGGTTCACCGCGCCCTCGCCGGCGTTGTAGGCCGCGGCCACCAGCGGCACATTGCCCTCGAAGTAGGCCATCAGCCAGCGCAGGTAGGCCATGCCGCCGCGGATGTTCTGCTCGGCGTCGTAGGGGCGCGAGACGCCGAAGCGCGCCGCAGTGTCCGGGATCAGCTGCATCAGCCCCTTGGCATTCTTCGGAGACAGCGCGATCACGTCGTAGTTCGACTCGACCTTGATGAAGGCGAGCACCAGCGCGGCGAGAGCTTGTAGGCCGGCGCATGCTTCTTGACGATCTCGACGATGCTCGCCGGCGCATCGGCCGGCAGCGCCTCCGGCGCCGCGGCGGCGGTGCGCGGAGGCGGTGGCGCCATCACCGGCGGTGCGCGGTCGATCATGCAGTCGGGCACGTAGTTCGGCGGCCCGCCCACGGTGGCCAGCATGCGCACCGCCTGCTCCAGCCCCTGCTCGGCGGCGGCGTGGAAGAAGAAGGCCGCGGTGGCATCGCTGCGCTCCACGCCGCGACCGTTGGCATACATCCAGCCGAGGTTGAACTGCGATTCCGCGTCGCCCAACCGCGCCGCCTTGCAGTACAGCTCGGCGGCCTTGGCCGGGTCCCGGTCGACGCCCTCGCCGTTCTCGTAGCCGATCGCCTCGCGGCGCAGGAAGGCGCGCACGCTGCGCTCTTCGTCGGTTTCGAGGCTGCGGACGGCGGCGTGCGACGGCATCGTCGCGGCGAACTGTCCGATCAGCAGACAGAATGCGGCCGCCAGTCGCCTGATTTCCAGACACTGTCCGGCCTCAAGACGCAGCATCCTCATGTCGCCAGCTTCTCGTACAGCGTGGCCCGCGAGATGCCCAGCAGCCGCGAGGCCGCCAGCTTGTTGCCCCCAGTGGCCTGCAGCGCCTCGCGGATGGCCTGGGCTTCCAGTTCGGCCACCGCCTGCGGCAGCGACTTCACGCCCGCGATGCGCGGCGCGGCCGCGGCGGGCTCGGGCGGCGGCAGCGCCGCCGCGGCCAGCGGCGCGCTCGGGCCGAGCACCGGGGCGGTGGCGCGCCTCGAGCACGAGGTCGTCGGTCATCAGACTGGCCTGTTCCAGCACGTTGCGCAGTTCGCGGATGTTGCCCGGCCAGGGCTGCGCCGCGAGCAGCGCCAGCGCCTCGGCGGAGACGCTCTTGTGCGCCATGCCGCTGCGCCGCGCGATGTCGTCGGCCAGCGCATCGGCCAGGGCCTCGAGATCGGCCAGGCGCTCGCGCAGCGGCGGCACGCGGATCGGCAGCACGTTCAGGCGGTAGAACAGGTCGGCGCGGAAATCTCCCGCGCGCACCATCGCGGCCAGGTCGCGGCTGGTGGCGGCGATCACGCGCACGTCGACGTGCTGCACTGGTTGCTGCCGAGCGGCTCCACCTCCTGCTCCTGCAGCACACGCAGCAGCTTGGCCTGCAGCGGCAGCGGCATGTCGCCGATCTCGTCGAGGAACAGCGTGCCGCTGTGCGCCAGACGGAACTTGCCATCGCGGCCCTTGCGGTCGGCGCCGGTGTAGGCGCCGGCGGCCACGCCGAAGAACTCGGCCTCGAGCAGCGTGTCGGGCACGGCGGCGATGTTGACGCCGACGAAGGGCCGGCCGCGCGGGCGCTGGCGGCGTGGATCGCATGGGCCAGCAGTTCCTTGCCGGTGCCGGTTTCCCCAGCAGCAGCACGGTGCTGTCGGTCTGCGCGACGCGGCGCGCACGGCGCTTGACTTCCATCGCCGCGGCACTCGCGCCGATGAAGCTGGCGATGGTGTGCTTGGGCCGACGCTCGCGCGTCAGGTGCTCGGCGAGCTGCTGGCGCGCGGTGTTCAGATCACGCTGCAGCCGGCTGAACTTGCCGATCAGCGGCTGCATCGTCGTCTCGGGGTGGTCGAGCAGCACCATGCCCATTGCGCCGATCACCTGCCCGGCGGCATCGCGCAGCGGCAGCCGGCTGACGAGGAAGGTGCCGGCCTGGTTGGTCAGCAGGTCGACGAGGATGGGCTGGCCGGTCTCGATCACCTGCGCCATCAGCGTGTTGGGCACCACGTCCTCGACGCGGCGGCCGACGAAGTCGCGCTCCTCGTGGCCGAGCGCCGGCAGGAAGCGCTTGTAGCCCTCGCTGATCCAGACGATGCGGTGCGCGCGGTCGACCACCATCATGCCCATCGCCGTCTGCGCGAAGGTGTCGAACATCGACTGCGCGGCCAGGGCGCAGCAGGCTGTCGGCATCCTGGGGCAAGGCGGGGGAGGAAACGGGCACGGCGAGCGTCGGTCGGTGTCGGAAGATCGGACACTGTAGCGGCCTGCGCACGCAACGCCACCCCTCGCCCGTGCGCCCGCGCGCCGTGCCGCCGCGGGTTCCCCGGTCTTGTAATTATGAATTAGTAATCGTAGATTGAAGCCAGCCCCACGCTTCACCCTTCGCCATGGCCGAGCCGATTCCGCTGCGCCGCCCCTCGCTGCACGAGGAAGTGGCGACCCGCCTGCGCAACATGATCTTCGAGCGCCAGCTGCTGCCGGGGCAGTGGGTCGACGAACTCGCGCTGGCGCGCGACTGGCAGATCAGCCGCACGCCGCTGCGCGAGGCGCTGAAGGTGCTGGCCGCCGAAGGGCTGGTGGTGCCGGTGCCGCGCCAGGGCAGCAAGGTCGCCGAGATCCCGGAGGACGAGGCCGACGAACTGCTGCCGGTGATGGCGCTGCTCGAAGGCCGCTGCGCCTTCGAGGCGGTGCGCAAGGCGCGCGACGCCGACATCCGCCGCCTGCAGCGGCTGCACGAGCAGCTGGAGAAGCACGCCGCGGCGCACGACATCGAGGCCTACTACCGCGCCAACCACGAGTTCCACAGCGCCGTGCAGGCGCTGGCCGGCAACCGCTGGCTCGACCGCGCCACCGGCGACCTGCGCCGCTTCGTGCGCCTGCTGCGCGGCCGGCAGCTGCACTGGCCGGGGCGCATCGAGGCCTCGATCAACGAGCACCGCGTGCTGCTCGATGCGATCGTGCAGCGCGACGCCGCGCGCGCCGAGCGCGTGATGCACGACCACCTGCTGGCCCAGCTGGCCGCGCTGAAGGCGCTGCGCCAGCACGAGCGTGCCCAGGGAGCCCCGCATGCTGGATGAACTGAAGAGCGCGGCGCGCAAGGTCAACGGTGCGCGCCAGCTGCGCGGCCTGCTGATCGACTGCCGGCGGCTGCTGTCCGAGCGCGGCGAGGCCAACAGCGTGGCCATCGCGCGCGATCTGGTGGCGCGCTTCCGCGAGCTGCCCGACGACGCGCAGGCGAGCTTCTTCGAGCGCCTCTCGCGCGACTTCAGCCCCGATCCGAAGGCGGTGCTGCAAAGCGCGCAGGCCTATGCCGCGGCGCCGAGCGCCGCCAATCTGCAGCGCCTGACGCAGACCGCCGAGCCGCCGCGCCAGGAGCTGCTGCGGCGCATCAACCGCACGCCCGGCGGGACCGGCAGCATCGTGGCGATGCGACGCGCGCTGCTGGCGCGCATGAACCAGCAGCCCGAGCTGCAGGCGGTGGAGGCCGATTTCCTGCACCTGCTGTCGAGCTGGTTCAACCCGGGCTTCCTGCAGCTGCAGCGCGTCGACTGGAATTCGCCGGCGCAGCTGCTCGAGCAGATCATCCGCCACGAGGCAGTGCACCAGATCGACGGCTGGGACGACCTGCGTCGCCGCCTGCAGCCCGACCGCCGCTGCTTCGCCTTCTTCCACCCGCAGCTGCCCGACGAGCCGCTGATCTTCGTCGAGGTGGCGCTGCTGCCGGCGATGCCCGCGGCCATCGCTCCGTTGATCGACAAGACCTCCGAGCCCGCGCCGGCGAGCCAGTTCAAGGTGGCGGCGTTCTATTCCATCAGCAACTGCCAGCCGGGGCTGAAGGGCGTGTCGCTGGGCAACTTCCTGATCAAGCGCGTGGCCGAGGAGCTCAAGCGCGAGCTGCCGCAGCTCAAGACCTTCTGCACGCTCTCGCCCATCCCCGGCTTCGCGCGCTGGGTGCGCGCCGGCGCGCCGTGCGAGGGGCTGCCGAAGGTGCGCGCGCAGCCCTGGCCGAAGCGCATGCGGCGCTCGCCGATGCCTGCGCGCGCGACTTCGACAAGCTCACCCACGCCGCCACGCTGAAGGCGCTGCCCGAGCCGGCCGCGCAGGCGCTGCTGCGGCTGGCCGCCTACTACCTCGGCTGCCACGCCCCGTCGGCCGGCGGCGACCCGGTGGCGCGCTTCCACCTCGACAACGGTGCGCGGCTGGAGCGGCTGAATGCGCTCGGCGACCTCTCGGCCAAGGGCCTGCGGCAGTCGTTCGGCATGATGGTCAACTACCTCTACGACCTCGACAAGGTCGAAGCCCACCACGAGAAATTCGTCCACGGAGAAGTGGCACAGTCACGCCTCCTGACGTCGTTGCTCTGAGAAACCCATGACAACCTGGAGACAAGCCATGCATCGCTCCCGCCCCTCGACCCTGCGCCGTGCCGTGATCACGCTGGCCGCGCTCGCCGCCACCGGCGCCGCGCCGCTCGCGTCCGCGCAGTCGTGGCCGACCAAGCCGGTGACCATCGTCGTGCCCTTCCCGGCCGGCGGCGGCACCGATGCCTTCGCGCGGCCGCTGTTCGCGCAGATGACGAAGAACCTGGGCAAGCAGTTCGTCATCGACAACAAGGGCGGTGCCGGTGGCACGGTGGGCGCGAGCCGGCGGCCAAGGCCGCCCCGACGGCTACACCTTCTTCATGGGCGCGGTGCACCATGCGATCGCGCCGTCGATGTACCCGAAGCTGGACTACAGCATCGAGACCGACTTCGTGCCGGTGGGCCTGGTCTCCAGCGTGCCGCAGGTGATCGTCGTGAATCCGCAGAAGGTGGCCGCGAACGACCTGCCGGGCCTGCTCGCCTACCTGCGCGCCAACCCCGGCAAGCTGAACTACGGCTCCGCGGGCAACGGCACCTCGCACCACCTCGCCGGCGAGCTGTTCAAGCTGCAGACCAAGACCTTCATCACCCACATCCCCTACCGCGGCGCCGGCCCGGCCCTGCAGGACCTGATCGCCGGCGGTCGACCTGATGTTCGACGGCCTGGGCTCCTCGGCCTCGCACATCAAGGGCGGCCGCATCAAGGCCATCGCGGTGGCGGGCGACAAGCGCGCGCCCGGCTTCCCCCAACCTGCCCACCGCCAAGGAAGGCGGCGTGCCCACCTACGGTGTGGCCACGGTACGGCCTGTGGGCGCCCAAGGGCACGCCGAAGGAAGTGATCGACGCGATGCAGGCCGAGATGAAGAAGGCGCTCGCCTCCGAGGAACTGAAGACCACCTGGAACGGCCTGGGCACCGACACGCCGAACCTCTACGGCGCCGACTTCGGCAAGTTCGTCTCGTCGGAAGTGAAGCGCTGGGCCGAGGTGGTGAAGGCCTCCGGCGCCAAGCTCGACTGATCGCGCCGCCGTGCCCGGCACGATCACGCTGACCCAGGGCGACGCCGAAGGCGTGGCCCTGCTGACGCTGGCCCATCCGGCCAAGATGAACGCCATCGACATCGCGATGTGGCGCGAGCTGCAGGCGCTGATGCTGCACCTGCAGGCGATGGCGCCGGCCGATGCGCCGCACGCGGTGATCGTGCGCGGCACCGACGGCCACTTCGCCGCCGGTGGCGACATCGTCGAGTTCGCCGGCTTCCGCTTCGAGGAAGAGACGCTGCGCGACTTCCACGAGAACGTGGTGGCACCGGCGCTGCATGCGCTGATCGACTGCGACATCCCGCTGTTCGCGCAGATCGAGGGCAACTGCATCGGCGGCGGCATGGAGATCGCCGCCTGCTGCGACATCCGCATCTGCGGCGAGGGCAGCCGCTTCGGCGCGCCGATCGCGCGGCTGGGCTTTCCGATGGCGCCGCTGGAGCTGGAGGTGGTGTCGCGCGTGGTGCCCGAGGCGGTGCTGCGCGAGATGCTGCTCGAGGCCCGGCTGTTCACCGCGCACGCCGCGCTGCACCACGGCCTGGTGCATGCGGTGGTGCCCGATGCCGAGGTGGCCGCGCACACGCTGGCGCGAGCCAAGGCACTGGCCCACCTGTCGCCACAGGCCGCACGCATCAACAAGCGCACGATGCGCCAGCTGGCCACCGGCGGCCCGAGCGAGGCCGAGCGCACGGCCCACTACGGCTATGCGCCGAGCGAAGAGCACCGCGAAGGCGTGATGGCCTTCATCGAGAAGAGGACGCCGCGCTTCCAGAGGGGATGACGCGGCCCGGAGATTCCCCATGCACGACAACCAGAACCTGTTCGTCGCCCTGCGCGACGCCTTCCCCG
Organism: Piscinibacter aquaticus; assembly: GCA_007994965.1. Classification (GTDB taxonomy): domain Bacteria; phylum Pseudomonadota; class Gammaproteobacteria; order Burkholderiales; family Burkholderiaceae_C; genus Piscinibacter; species Piscinibacter aquaticus. Next base: position 3,345,950 of record VOPW01000001.1, read on the forward strand.
CCGACCTCGACAGCGTTGCCATCGAGACCGCCGACGGCCCCGGCGCGCCGCTGTTCTACACTGGCGCGACATCGAGCGCGCCACCGCGAAGATCGCCAGCCTGCTGGCGTCGCTGGAGCTGCCGGCCGGCGCGCGCGTGGCGGTGCAGACCGAGAAATCGGTCGAGGGCCTGCTGCTGTACCTCGCGGTGCTGCGCGCGGGCTATGTCTACCTGCCGCTGAATACCGCCTACCGGGCCGCCGAGATCGACTACTTCATCGGCAATGCCGAGCCGAGCGTGGTGGTGTGCTCCGGCAGGAACTTCGGCTGGGTGTCGAAGATCGCCTTCCAGGCCGGGACCGCGCATGTCTTCACGCTCAACGAAGACCGCACCGGCACGCTGCTCGACCGCGCCGCGCCGCAGCCCGATACGCACCAGCCCGCGCAGAAGTGGGCCGACGACCTCGCCGCCATCCTCTACACCAGCGGCACCACCGGGCGCAGCAAGGGTGCGATGCTGACGCATGGCAACATGCTGTCCAACGCCCGTACGCTGAAGGATTACTGGGGCTGGAGGAGTCCGGAAGATGGCGGCGACGTGCTGATCCACGTTCTGCCGATTTTCCACGTGCACGGCCTGTTCGTGGCCTCGCACGGCGCGCTGATCAACGGCAGCAAGATGATCTGGTTCGCGAAGTTCGACTCGGCGGCCGTCGTCAAGCGCCTGCCCGAGGCCACGGTCTTCATGGGCGTGCCGACGCTCTACGTGCGCCTGCTCGGCGAGGCCGGCTTCGGCCGCGAGGCGTGCCGGAACATGCGTCTGTTCATCGCCGGCTCGGCTCCTCTGCTGATCGAGACCTTCAACGAATTCCGCGAGCGCAGCGGCCACGCCATCCTCGAGCGCTACGGCATGAGCGAGACGGTGATGCTCACCTCCAACCCCTACCACGCGAAGGACGGCGAGCGCCGCGGCGGCACGGTGGGCTTTCCGCTGCCGGGCGTGGGCCTGCGCGTCAGCGACGACAAGGGCGCGCCCTGCCCGACCGGCGAGATCGGCGGCATCGAGGTGAAGGGCCCGAACGTCTTCAAGGGCTACTGGCGCATGCCGGAGAAGACGAAGGAAGAGTTCACCGCCGACGGCTGGTTCAAGACCGGCGACGTCGGCAAGATCGACGAACGCGGCTACGTGACCATCGTCGGCCGCAGCAAGGACCTGATCATCACCGGCGGCTACAACGTCTACCCGGCCGAGATCGAGGGCTACCTCAACGAGATGGACGGCGTGGCCGAAAGCGCGGTGATCGGCGTGCCGCACCCCGATTTCGGCGAAGGCGTGGTGGCGGTGGTGGTGGCCAAGCCGGGCGCAAAGCCGGAAGCCGCGGCGCTGATTGCGGCGCTGAAGGGCAAGATCGCCAACTTCAAGGTGCCCAAGCACTGCTTCGTGGTCGATGCGCTGCCGCGCAACACCATGGGCAAGGTGCAGAAGAACCTGCTGCGCGAGCAGCACAAGGGCCTGTTCGGTGGCTGACGCCGCACCGCTGGATTCACGCTGCCCGCGCTGCGGCGGCGGCTTCCACTGCGGCGCGAACGATCCCCCGAGGCCGGCCCCTGCGCCTGCACGACGCTGACGCTGAGCCCGGCGCTGCGCGAGGAACTTGCCGCCCGTTTCCACGGCTGTCTGTGCCTGCGCTGCTGGCGGAACTGGCGGCCGATCCATCGCGGGTATCCTGCGCGCCATGTACGCCCGCTTCTTCGGCCTGAGGCAGCAGCCGTTCTCGATCGCGCCGGATCCGCGCTACCTCTACATGAGCGAGCGCCACCGCGAGGCGCTGGCGCACCTGCTGTACGGTGTGCGCGGCGGTGGCGGCTTCGTGCTGCTGACCGGCGAGATCGGCGCGGGCAAGACCACGGTGTGCCGCTGCTTCCTCGAGCAGATCCCCAAGCGCTGCAACGTCGCCTACATCTTCAACCCGAAGCAGACGGTCACCGAGCTGCTGCGCTCGGTGTGCGACGAGTTCCGCATCCCGCACCGCGCCGAGGGCGCGACGGTGAAGGACTATGTCGATGCGCTCAACGGCTTCCTGCTGCAGACGCATGCCGTCGGCCAGAGCAACGTGCTGATCATCGACGAGGCGCAGAACCTGTCGGCCGACGTGCTCGAGCAGCTGCGCCTCCTGACCAACCTCGAGACCAACGAACGCAAGCTGCTGCAGATCATTCTGATCGGCCAGCCCGAGCTGCGCACGATGCTCGCGCGGCCGGAGCTCGAGCAGCTCGCCCAACGCGTGATCGCGCGCTTCCACCTCGAGGCGCTGACGCCGAAGGAGACGGTGCAGTACATCCGCCACCGCCTCGGCGTGGCCGGGCTCAACCGCCCGCTGCCCTTCGAGCGTGATGCGCTCAAGCGCATCCACCAGCTCTCGCGCGGCGTGCCGCGGCGCATCAACCTGCTGTGCGACCGTGCGCTGCTCGGCGCCTATGCGGGCAACAAGCCGGCGGTGAATGTCGAGATCGTCGAGAAGGCCGCGGGCGAGGTGTTCGAGGGCCAGCTTCCGCCGGCCGAAACCTCGGCGCGACGGGAAGGGGCAGCGCCCAGCCCTGGCCGCTGCGGTGATCGCCGGGCTCGGCCTGGCCCTGTGGGGCGGCGTGGCGCTGGAGCGGCGCAGCGCCGGCCACGGCACCGTCGCGTCGGCGGCAGCCGCATCGGCGCCCGCTTCGGCCGCCGCGGTGGCGCAGGCGGCCTCCGAGGCGGCCTCGGCCGCGGCGCTGCCGGCGTCTGCAGCGAGCGCCGCGGTGCCACCGCTGGCCGATGCGAAGGCGGTGCTCGCTGCCGCCTGGCACAGCGAGGCCGAGGCCGGCGCGCGCTCGGCGCCGCATGGCAGACGACGCTGGACGATGGCGACCCTTGCGCGGCCGCCACCCGCCAGCAGCTGCAGTGCTTCCGCAGCAGCGGCAGCAGCACGCTGGCGCTGATCCGCCAGCTCGACCGGCCGGTGATGCTGAGCGTGCAATCCGGCGGCACGCGCGGCCGTGCTGCTGACCGGCCTGACGATGCGCCAGGCCACGCTCACCACGCGCGACGGCAGGCTCGCCGTGCCGCTGCCAGCGCTCGCGGAACTGTGGCGCGGCGAGTTCGCCACGCTGTGGCGCACGCCGCCCGGCTACGACGACGGCGCACCGGTCGACTGGCTGTCCGCGCAGCTCGCGGCGGCGCAGGGCGAGGCCGCGCCACCGGCTCCGAGCAAGTTCGATGCAGCCTTGCGCAACCGCCTCAACGCCTTCCAGGTGGCGCAGGGCCTGAAGCCCGACGGCCGGCCGGGCCGCTGACGCTGATGCTGATCAACCGCGCCACCGGCGTGGCCGAACCGCGCCTGCAGCCGGAGTAGCCCACGATGTCCTACATCCTCGATGCGCTGCGACGGGCCGATGCCGAGCGGGAACGCGGCGCGGTGCCCGGCCTGCACACGCAGGCGATGCCCGAGCCGGGCGACGACGACGAGGCGCCCGCGCCGCGCCGCGGCCCGGCGCCCTGGCAGTGGCTCGCGATCGGGCTGACCGGCGGCCTCGCCGTCGCCGTGGCCTTCAGCTGGCGCGGCGACGAACCGCCGCCGAGCCCGCCGCCCGCCCCCACGCCGATGCCGGTGCTGCCTGCGCCGGCCCCGCCGCCCGCCGCCACGCTGCCGGCACCGCCACCGTCCACACCACCAGCCGGCCCGGTGGCGATCGCACCGATGCGCGCGGGGCCGGCGCCCGCTCCGGTGCCCGTGCAGGCCGCATCGGCGGCGCCCGCAGCGCCGGCCGCGATCCCGCGCGTCAACTCGCTGGCCGAGCTGCCTGCCGAGGCGCGCGCCGGCCTGCCGCCGCTGGCCTTCGGCGGCTCGATCTACTCGAGCACGCCGGCCAACCGGCTGCTGATCGTCAACGGCCAGTTGATGCACGAGGGGGAGCCGATCGCCCCCGGGGTGATGCTCGAGCAGATCAAGCCGAAGGCCGCGGTGCTGAACATCCGCGGCCAGCGCTACGAGATCGGTCTCTGAGGTTCCGCGCCTGGAAAGACAAAGGCCGGCAGGTCTTGCGACCGGCCGGCCTGAGCGGCGAGCGTCCTGCGCTCGCCGGGGCCTAGTTCGACGCCGCCGACGCTGCCGCGGAGGCCGCAGCCGGTGCCGCCGAAGCGGGCGTGGCCACGGCCGAAGCCGCGGGGGCGGGTGCGTGCAGCGCATCGGCGCCGTGCTTCTCGCCGCCCATGTCGATGTCACCGCCCTTGCTCAGCACGAACAGTGCGAGCGCGGCAAAGGCGACGAAGGCCAACAGCAGTTTCCACATGTCGCGGTGCTCCTCAGTCCTTGGCGTAGATGTCCACGTCCTTGGTCTCGCGCACGAACAGCATGCCGATGACGAAGGTCACCGCGGCGATGATGATCGGGTACCACAGGCCGTTGTACATGTTGCCGGTCTGCGCCACGATCGCGAAGGCCGTGGTCGGCAGCAGGCCGCCGAACCAGCCGTTGCCGATGTGGTACGGCAGGCTCATCGAGGTGTAGCGGATGCGCGTCGGGAACATCTCGACCAGCATCGCGGCGATCGGGCCATAGACCATGGTCACCAGGATGACCAGGATCACCAGGATGCCGATGATCAGCGGCTTGTTCATCTTCGCCGGGTCGGCCTTGGCCGGGTAGCCGGCGGCCTTCAGCGTGTCGGAAACCGCCTTCTTGAATTCGCCGTCCTTCTTCTTCGCCTCGTCGGCCGGGATGCCCTTCGAGGTGTAGCTGGCGATCACCGTCTCGCCGATCTTGATGGTGGCGGGCGTGCCGGCGGCGGCCGTTTCATTCTCGTAGCTCACCGAGTTGGCGGCGAGCACCTGCTTGGCGATGTCGCACGAACTGGTGAACTTCACCGTGCCGGTCGGGTTGAACTGGAACGAGCACTCGGCCGGGTCGGCGACCACGACGACCTTGTTCTTCGCCTGCGCCGCGGCGAGGTCGGGGTTGGCCGCCTCGGTCAGCGCCTTGAACAGCGGGAAGTAGGTCAGCGCGGCGATCAGGCAGCCGGCCATGATGATCGGCTTGCGGCCGATCTTGTCGGACAGCGAACCGAACACGATGAAGAACGGCGTGCCGATCAGCAGCGACACCGCGATCATGATGTTGGCGGTGGCGCCATCGACCTTCAGCGCCTGCGTCAGGAAGAACAGCGCGTAGAACTGGCCCGTGTACCAGACCACGGCACGGCCGGCGGTCAGGCCGATCAGCGCCAGGATCACGATCTTCAGGTTCTTCCACTGGCCGAAGGACTCGGTCAGCGGCGCCTTCGAGGTCTTGCCCTCTTCCTTCATCTTCTTGAAGGCGGGCGACTCGTTCATCGACAGGCGGATCCACACCGAGATGCCCAGCAGGACGATCGAGACGATGAACGGGATGCGCCAGCCCCACTCGCCGAAGGCCTGCTCGCCGATCGCGGTGCGGGTGCCGAGGATCACCATCAGCGACAGGAACAGGCCCAGCGTCGCGGTCGTCTGGATCCACGAGGTGTAGGCGCCGCGCTTGCCGTGCGGGGCGTGCTCGGCCACGTAGGTGGCTGCGCCGCCGTACTCACCGCCGAGCGCCAAGCCCTGCAGGAGGCGCAGGATGATCAGGATCACCGGAGCGGCGACGCCGATCTGCGCGTAGGTGGGCAGGATGCCGACGATGAAGGTCGACAGGCCCATGATCAGGATCGTGACCAGGAAGGTGTACTTGCGGCCGATCATGTCGCCGAGGCGGCCGAACACCAGCGCGCCGAACGGGCGCACGATGAAGCCGGCGGCGAAGGCCAGCAGCGCGAAGATGAACGCCGAACCGGCGTCCAGGCCCGAGAAGAACTGCTTGGCGATGATCGCCGCGAGCGAACCGTAGAGGTAGAAGTCGTACCACTCGAACACCGTGCCGAGCGAAGAGGCGAAGATGACCTTCTTCTCCTCCTTCGTCATCGGCGCATCGGCCGCGGCCGGCTTGCCGATCGTGCTGGTTGCCATGAGAGTCTCCTGAATGTCGATGCACCGCCCCCATGGCGGTATGGGGCGCGACTGTCGGAGCACCCTCTGACCACTGTCTGACGCGCCGCCAACACAGGCTGACAAACTCCGGCGCAACCCTCGGTTTTTGTTCCTCGATGCGAAAACTGCGGGTAAGCGAGCATCCGGGCGAGGGAACCCGCTCCATCACTTTTGCATCGCGTCGCGCGAGAGATCGCGCGCCTTCTCGGCCAGGTAGTCATCGAGCGAATACTCGTGCAGCTGCGCCGCATAGCGCTCGGTCAGCGCGAACCCGGTGCGCAACCTCGCCTGCAGCCGCTCGCCGGCGCTGCCGCTGCGCTCGCGGCAATGCGTCAGCAACGCGAGGTAGTAGCGCATCACGTTGCGCTCCAGCGAACCGCGCTCGCCGCGCACGTACTGCGGCTGGCCCTGCGCATCGCGGCCGGTGACGGTGAAGCCGATCTTCTCGCGGCCGGCGGTGGCGAGGTAGGTCTGCATCGCCATGCGTGCCAGCAGCCCGCTGTTATGGCCGAAGCCGAAGTGCACGAAGCTGCGCGGGCCCTCCAGCGGAACGGCCTCGAAGACCATGCGGTAGTCGGTGGTCGAAAGCGGCCCGGTCGGCGCAGTGAGCACCACGCGCAGGTGGCCCGGCGCATCGATCTCGCTGCGCATCGTGTAGTGCATCTGCGCCGTCATGCCGGCGCCGCCGGTCTTCTTCGGCCCTGCCAGCACCGACACACCGCCCTCGACGACGCGGCAGCCGTGCACGTTCAGGTGCAGGAAGAGCAGCTCGCACACGCCCTGCGGCGAGCGGAAGGCGGCGGTGGCGACGGCGAAATCGTGCGGCAGCTCGGCATAGACATCGCCCTCGATGCGATCGGGCAGTTCCTTCGAGACGATCACCAGCGGTTCGCCGAAGGCGTTGTCGCGCAGCGCGCCCTGCAGTTCCTGCCGCTTGGCGAGCATCTCGGCCGGCGTGGCCGCTTCGAGGGCCTGCGCAGGCCCCATGAAGCCCGCGGCCAGGGCCATGCCCATCACCCACGCCCGAACCTGCGCACGCCATCTCATGCCGCGAGCATGCCCCCGCGCGGCCGCCGGCGTGCTGCGCCCGCGCAAGCGAGGGGCATGCCGTTGTGGTGATACTGGCAGCCATGCGCAAGACCCTCGCCCCCTCGCCCTGACCCTGCTGGCGGCCGGCACCACCGGCGCCTTCGCCGCCGATGAGCAGGCAGTCCCCGGCCGGCCCGGTGGGAGGCGGGCATTGCCGTGGGCGGCGGACGCGTGCCCGACTACCCGGGTGCCGACGAATCGAACTGGCGCGGCATCGTCGTGCCCTGGTTCGTCTACCGCGGCCCGGTGTTCAGCGTCGACGAGCGCGGCATCCGCGGCCGCTTCGTCGACACCTCGCACTGGGAGCTGGACTTCACCGCCACCGCCGCCTTCAACACGCGCGAGAACGAGCGGCGCGCCGGCATGCCCGAGCTCGACTACCTGTTCGGCATCGGCCCGCAGCTGGTCTACAAGGGCTGGCAGGGTGCGGGCGGGAGCGGCGCCTCGGCGCACTTCAAGCTGCGGGCGATCCAGTCGACCGACTTCAAGCGCGTCGATTCGCGCGGCGGCACCTTCTCCACCGAGCTGCGCTGGCGCGAATTCGGCGTGCTGGGCAGCGGCTCGGTGCTCACCGCCTCGATCGAGCCCACCTGGGCCAGCCAGCCGCTGCAGCGCTATTTCTACGGCGTGAGCGCCAGCGAAGCGACGGCCACGCGCCCGGCCTACGAGGCGCGCGCCGGCTACCTCGGCACCGACTTCGGCCTGTCGCTGCGCCAGCGGCTCGCGCGATGTGTCGTGGTTCGTCGCCGGCGAGGTTCGCTCGCTGCACGGCGCGGCCAACCGCGCCAGCCCGCTGCTCGCCTCGAAGACCAACCTCACGCTCGGCTTCGGCCTCGTGTGGACACCGTGGCGCAGCAGCGAGATGGCCAACTGATCAGTGTCCGGCGCCGGGCCGCCCCAAGCCGGACGGCGCCCCTCGGGGGCAGGAGCGAAGTGACTGGGGGACGTTAGTAGCTGACGCGCGCGTAGTAGGTCTTCTGCGCCGCCTCGCGCGCCTGCGCGAGCGTCACGATGCCGCGCTCGGCCAGCAGCGGGATCAGCTTGAGGAAGATCTCCGCCGTCACCATCGCATCGCCCACCGCGGTGTGGCGGCCGAGCACGCTCACCCCCAGCCGCTCGGCGATGGCCTCCAGCCGGTGCGACTCCTGCTGCGGGTGCACCACGGCCGATAGCAGCAGCGTGTCGAGCACCGGCTGGTCGAACACGAGGCCGGTGCGCTGCTGCTTCAGCTCGAGGAAGCGCATGTCGAAGGCGGCGTTGTGCGCCACCAGCACCGTGTCCTGCGCGAAGGCGTGGAAGGCCGGCAGCACCGCATCGATGGCCGGGGCACCGGCCACCATGTCGGGCGTGATGCCGTGGATCGGAATGCCGGCCTCGGGAATGTCGCGCTGCGGATTGACCAGCTGGTCGAAGACGTCCTCGCGGCGCAGCTTGCCGGCCACGATGCGCGTGGCGCCGATCTGGATGATCTCGTCGCCCTCGCCCGGATTCAGCCCGGTGGTCTCGGTGTCGAACACCGTGTAGGCCAGTTCGGCCAGCGGCCGCTCGGCCAGCAAGCGCGATGGCTCGCTGGCGCGGAACAGGTCGAAGTCGTAGACCTCGGGCCGGCTGTCGCTGCGCACGATCTGCGCGGCATCGAGCTGCTCGCTGCTGGCCGCCAGCGGCAGCAGCCAGCGGAACATCGAGGCATGGCGCACCCGCTCGCGCTCGAACCAGAAGGCGCCGTCGTGGCGCTCGACCACGTCACGCACGCTGAGCGCCAGCGTCTCCTGACCGATGCGCATCGCATCGGTCTCCCAGCCCATCACGATCTCGGTGCTCATCGTCGGGCCGATCCAGGCGGGTCGAGCCGCGCGCGGCCGGAGGCCTCGGCCGCGCGCAGCTGCACCGACTTCAGCTCGTACTCGTCGACGAGGCGCCCGGCCAGTACACCAGCGCCTGCAGCAGCGAGAAGCTGTCGACCTTCAGCCACAGCGAGGCGTCGACCTCGCTGTGGCTGACGCGGCAGCCGCACTGCGCCTCGATGCGACGCGCGGCGGCGGCGACCGGTCGGCGCCAAGCATCTCCTCCAGCGGCCAGCGGGTCTTGACGGTCTGCGCGGTGTGGCTGGCCAGCTGCTGGATGCGCTGGCTCATCGCCCGCACCTCGTCGCGGATCACGCCGTGGAAGCGCTCGCGCGTGGCGGCGTCCAGCCCATCGTCGTCGAGCAGTTCCACCGCGGCCTGCAGGTTCCCCAGCGAGGCGCGGCTGCCTTCGGTCAGGCCGTGCAGCAGCTGGTCGCGTTCGGATTCGTCGGCGAAGTCGCGGGTGATGTTCTCCAGCATCAGCACGAAGCCGTTGAGCGACACCTCGCCCGGTGCCGCATCGATGTCGCGCACCGGCGCCATCTGCACACGCAGCAGCTGCCCCGCTCGGGTGCCGGTGACGAACTGCGCCGACGGGTGCGCCGCGCCGCGCTGCAGCCGCTGCTGCACGCTGTCCAGCGCATGGGCGATCAGGGCGCGGTCGAACACGGTGTAGATCGAGCGGCCCAGGCCGATCAGCTCGGCGCCGCCGGCCACGCCCGGTGCGCTGGACAGCGCGCGGAACTGCGTGCGCGCGCGGCTGTTGTAGAGCAGCACGCGGCCATCGAGGTTGCACACCACGACACTCTGCGTCAGCTCGGCCATCAGCGCGGCGAGGCGGTTGCGCTCCTGCTCGATGCCGCGGCTGGCCTCGCGAACCCGCGCCGCCACATCGGCGCGCAGCTCGCCGCGCTGCGTGGCCAGGCGGTTGATCACCTCGGCCAGCGCGCGCGCCTCGGCGCTGCCCTGCGGCTCGATCTCGCGCTCCACGTCCGCCGCCAGCAGCACGCGCGCCTCCTCGGCCAGCCGCGCGGCCGCGGCCACCCAGCGCAGGTAGGCGGCGCGCGAGAGCCAGCCCAGCAGGCCCGACAGCAGCAGCCAGCCGAGCAGCAGCAAGGCGGCGCGCGGTTCGAGCAGTGCCCCCAGCGCACTGCGCTCGTCGGGCTCCAGCGTGGCCGCGAACAGCGCGGTGCCGCCGAGCGCCCACAGCGCGAGCACCGCGCCGGGCAGCAGCGCGGCCACGAGTTCGCGTCGGTCGAACTTCATGAAGCGAGCAGCTCGCGCACCTTCTCGGCGAGTTCCCGGGTCGAGAAGGGCTTGGTCATGTAGGCATCCGCGCCGAGCGCGCTGCCCTTGGCGATGTCGGTGTCGCGGCCCTTTGCGCTGAGCATCAGGATCCTCACCCCGGCCAGTGCCTCGTCGGCGCGCACCGCCTGGCAGACCTCGAAGCCGCTCAAGCCCGGCATCATCACGTCAAGCAGCACGAGGTCGGGCTTCTCGGCACGGATCGCCGCCAGCGCCGACGGGCCGTCGCGCGCCACGCTGACCGCGTGGCCCTCGCGCTTCATCAGGAACTCCAGCGAGATGACGATGTTCGGTTCGTCGTCGGCGATGAGCACACGTTTGCTCATGGTCTCGTCTCCTCTTCTTGTGTCGTCTTCCAGGGCAGCTCGAAGCCGAAGCAGGCGCCCTGCCCCGGCGCCGAGCGCAACCACATGCGCCCGCCGAAATGCTCGACGATCTGCCGGCTGATCGGCAGCCCGAGGCCCGTGCCCTGCGGCCGGTTCGCCGCATCGCCACCTTGGCGGAATTTCTCGAAGACCAGTTGCTGCTGGTCAATCGGCACGCCCGGTCCGTTGTCCTGCACCTCGATGCGCGCGCCGCGGGCGTCGGCGGTGAGCGTGACCGTCACGCGGCCCGATCCCACCGGCACGAACTTGGCCGCATTGGACAGCAGGTTGATCAGCACCTGCAGCAGCCGGTCGCGGTCGGCGTGCAGCAGCGGCACGCTGTCGGGCTGCTGCACCGTGACCATCGCGCCGCGCTCGCGGAAGGCCTCGCCGGTGGTCTGCACCGCGTGCGCGATCAGTTCGCGCAGGTCGATCGCCTCGTGCTGCCACTGCGCATGGCCCGATTCGATCTTGGCCATGTCGAGCACCTGGTTGACGAGGCGGCTCAGGCGCTCGGCCTCGGCGACCACGAGGCCGAGAAACTGCTGGCGCTGCTCGGTGTCCATCTGCGGGTCGTCGCGCATCAGTTCGGCAAAGGCGCGGATCGAGGTCAGCGGCGTGCGCAGCTCGTGCGTCACCGACGACATGAAATCGTCCTTGAGCCTGTCCAGGCTCTCCAGCTGGCGGTTCAGCGCCCGCACCTGCGAGGCTTCGTCGAGCATGCGCAGCAGGTCGTCGGGCGCGAGCGGCTCCTCTTCCACCACCGAGGCCATCACCGCACGCGCCGAAGCGCTGCCGATCGCGCCGGCGAGCTGCGTCTCGACGTGGTGCACCAGTGCCGCATCGGGCACGAGGCGCGCCGCATCGCCGCCGCTGCGCTTCGCGTAATCGGCGAACAGGCGTTCGGCCGGCTCGGCGCCGAGGAAGCGTGCCGCCAGCTGGCGCAATTCGTCCAGCTGCGCGCGGCCGCGCCAGAACACCGGCGAGCCGGCGCCGCGGGCCATCACGTCGACGAAACGCAGGGCTGGCTGGCCTCGCGCGCCGAGGGCGCACGCGCCAGCGAGACACCCACGTAGGCCGCGATGTTGGCCAGCAGCGTCCACAGCAGCGCGTGGGTCAGGCTGTCCAGGCCGCTCAGCCCGAACAGCTGCTCCGGCTTGAGCAGCGCGAGGCCGAAGGGGCCGTGGTCGAGGAAGCCGCGGTCCAGCCAGCCCGACTTGGCGATCGACGGCAGCAGCAGCGTCCAGACCCAGAGGGCGAAGCCGAGCGAGAGGCCGGCCAGCGCACCGGCCTTGGTGCCGCCCTTCCAGAACATGCCGCCGAGCAGCGCCGGCGCAAACTGCGCCACCGCCGCGAAGCTGATCAACCCGATGCTGACCAGCGCATAGGCCTCGCCGGCGATGCGGAAGTAGAGATAGCCCAGCAGCAGCAGCGCGACGATCACGATGCGCCGCACCGCCAGCGGCAGCGCGCTGAGGTCACCGGCGCTGCGCTGCTTCCAGCGCAGCAGCAGCGGCATCACCGGTCGTTGCTGACCATGGTCGACACCGCGATCGCCTCGACGATGACCATGCCGGTGGCGGCCGAGAGGCCGCCGATGAAGGCCAGCAGCGCCAGCGCCGGCATGCCGCTGTCCAGCGGCAGCGAGAGCACGAAGGTCTCCGAATCGGCGCCACCGGGGCCGAAGTGCAGCAGCCCGCCGAGCGCGATCGGCAGCACGAACAGGTTGATCAGCAGCAGGTAGGCCGGGAAGGCCCAGGTGGCGCGTCGCACATGTCGCTCGTCGACGTTTTCCACCACCATCACCTGGAACTGGCGCGGCAGGAAGATCACCGAGAGCATGGCCAGCAGCGTCAATGCGGCCCACTGTCCCCCGGCAAACGTCGACTCCGCCCGAGGCCGGTGAGTGGCGCCAGCGGCGGTTCGGCCGCGGCACGCGCGAAGATGTCGGCCGGCCCGTCGAAGAGGCCCCAGCAGACGAACGCGCCGACCGCGAGAAAGGCCAGCAGCTTCACCACCGATTCGGCCGCCACCGCTGCGACCATGCCTTCGTGGCGCTCGCTGCTGTCGAGGTGCCGCGTGCCGAAGGCCACCGTGAAGCCGGCCAGCGCCAGCGCGATGTACAGCGTGCTGTCGGCCCACCAGTGCGTGGCATGGCCGCTGCCGCCGGTGAGCACGGCCACGCCGCTGGCGATCGCCTTCAGTTGCAGCGCCACGTAGGGCAGGATGCCCACCAGCGCGATCAGCGTGACCAGCGCCGCCAGCGTGCGGCTCTTGCCGTAGCGGCTGGCGATGAAGTCGGCAATGGACGTGATGCGGTCGCGCCGCGCGATGCGGATCATCCGCCGCAGCACCGTACCGGCCAGCAGCAGCGCCAGCGTCGGGCCGAGGTAGATCGGCAGGAACCACAGGCCGGAGCTGGCCGCGCGGCCGACGCTGCCGAAGTAGGTCCAGGCGGTGCAGTACACGCCCATCGACAGCGTGTAGACCCAGGCGTTGCCGATCACCGAGCGGCCCTCGCGCGCGCGCCGGTCGGCCCAGTGCGCCACCGCGAAGAGCAGCAGCAGGTAGGCGAACGAGGCGGCAAGGACCAGGGCCGGGCTCATGGTCCGTCGTCGTCTTCAGGCGCCTCGGCCACCCAGGCCGCGAGGGCGATGAGCAGCGCCCATCCGGCGAACAGCGCCAGCGGCAGCAGCGGGAGGCCGAAGACCGTCACCGGCCGGTCCCACAGCGTCAGCAGCGGGAAGTTGAGCAGCGCCCAGCCAGCGGCGAACAGGGCGACGAGGCGTTGCTGGCGAAGGCGCTCGATCATCGCCGCGACCTCCTACAGCGCGTCGAGCCGGAAGCGCTGGCGCAGCAGCGCGCGGAAGCGCTTGTTGATCGCCAGCGCATCCTTGAACTGGTCGCGGTCCATCGTGCTGAGGTCCGACGGGCGCACGAGGTTGGTCGGCGCCTCGCCGGCGGCGCGCTGGCGCAGCTGGTGGCGCAGCTTCAGGCCCATCAGGTAGTGCAGTGCCTCGACCAGGTCGCGGCCCAGCGCGGCATCGAGCACGCCGCGCTCGACGAGGCGCCGCACGCGCTCGGCCGTGCCGCTGTCGGCCACGCCCTGCTGCAGCGCCAGTGCGCGCACGCCGTGCACGATCGGGAAGGTGCCGAGCTTCTTCAGGTCCAGCGGCTGCTCGTCGCTGCGCGCGGTGAGCTTGAGCCACCAGCTCTGCGGCTCGTCGAACTGGTCGGCCGCGGCGGCGAAGCGCGCGAAGAAGGCATCGCTGCCGGCCAGCAGCTTTCGCAGGTGCTCACGCGCCTCGGAAAGCAGCGATTCGTCACCAGCCACCGCGGCGGCATCGAAGAAGATCGCCGGTGCATCGGCCCGTCACTTCCCGGGCCATGCACCCACTCGGCCAGCGTCTGGCGAAAGCGCGCCACGCTGCAGCGCCAGAGCGGCTCGGTCAGCATGATGCCGCCCGGGCACGGCGGGTAGCCGAAGGCGGCGAGCGCCTCGTGGAAGCGCTGCGCGCTGGCCTCGAGGTCGGCGTGCTCGAAGCCGTCGCGCACCAGCAGCGCGTTGTCCTGGTCGGTCTTGAGGATCTGCTCGCCACGGCCCTCGCTGCCCATCACCAGCAGGCAGGTGTTGGCCACGACCTCGGCCGGCGCCACCAGGCCCCAGGCGCGTGCGAACAGCCGGTGGTTGAGTTCGTTGACGAGCCTCGCGATGCGCTCGATCTTGATGCCGCCGTCGTTGAGCAGTTCGACCATCGCATCGACGCGCCGCGCCGCGGCGGCGAGTTCGTCGATGCTGTGCGCCTCGTCGATCTGCACCGCGACGATGTGCGAATGGTTGGCCACGAAGCTGACCAGATCGAGCTGGCCGAGCACGCCCAGCACCGCGCCGCGGTCGCGCACCAGCAGCCGGTGCACGCGGTGGCGCACCATCAGCCACAGCGCCTCGAACAGCTCGGCGTCGGCATCGACCTCGATCAGCCCGAAGCGCGACACCTCGCGCACCGCCAGCTGCGCCGGCGGCGTCTCGCGCAGCAGCGCGTCGCGCAGATCGGTGGTGGTGAAGATGCCGAGCCGCTCGGCATCGGTGACCAGCGCGCTGGTCAGCCCCTGCGCCGACATCAACCGGCACACCGAGACCAGATCGAGACCGCCGTCGACGTAGAACGGCTTGCGCACGTAGGCATCGCGCACGCGCGCGGTGACGAGCGACAGCATCTCGCGCTGGGATTCGGACATGGCCGGCCGGAAGCAAGAACGGGACTGCAGGCAGTGTGCCCGCAGCCCCGTGGGGGCGGCTTGAGGTTTCTCGTGCCGCCGATCAGCCGTGGATCAGTGACCGGAGGCCGCTGCCGCGCCGATGCCCGTCTCCGAGCGCACCTGCTGGGCGAGGAAGCCGGCGCGGTCGGCCTTGGCGCGTGCGCCGCGGTCGAGCACCGAGAACAGCCAGATGCCGACGAAGCCGATGGTCATCGAGAACAGCGCCGGCGAGGTGTAGGGGAACAGCGCCGAACCCTTCGGGTTGCCGAGCGTGGCTTCCCACACCGAGGGCGAGACCACGGTCAGCGCCACCGACGAGATCAGGCCGAGGAAGCCGCCGATCACCGCACCCTTGGTGGTGCAGTCCTTCCACAGCACGCTCATGAAGAGCACCGGGAAGTTGGCCGAGGCCGCGATCGCGAAGGCCAGCGAGACCATGAAGGCGATGTTCTGCTTCTCGAAGGCGATGCCCAGCACCACCGCGATGGCGCCGAGCGCCAGCGTGGTGATCTTGGAGACGCGCAGCTCGGCCGCGCTGTCGGCCGGCCCTTCTTGATGACCGTGGCGTAGATGTCGTGCGACACCGCCGAGGCACCCGAGAGCGTCAGGCCGGCCACCACCGCGAGGATGGTCGCGAAGGCCACCGCCGAGATGAAGCCGAGGAACACGTTGCCGCCCACCGCGTTGGCGGTGGATGGCCGCCATGTTGCCGCCGCCGAGCAGGCCGCCCTTGGCGTCGAGGAACTGCGGGTTGGTCAGCACGAAGGTGATCGCGCCGAAGCCGATGATGAAGGTCAGCAGGTAGAAGTAGCCGATCCAGCCGGTGGCCCACATCACGCTCTTGCGCGCTTCCTTCGCCGAAGGCACGGTGAAGAAGCGCATCAGGATGTGCGGCAGGCCGGCGGTGCCGAACATCAGCGCCATGCCGAAGCTGATCGCCGAGATCGGGTCCTTCACGAAGTTGCCGGGGCCCATGATCGACTGGCCGATCTTGGCGGCCTCCTCGGCCGTCTTGCCGCCGTTGACGGCGAGGTCGGCCTTGATCTGCACGGCCTTGGCGAACATGGCCTCGGGGCTGAAGCCGAAGTTCCACATCACCATGAAGGCCATGAAGGTCGCGCCGCCGAGCAGCAGGCAGGCCTTGATGATCTGCACCCAGGTGGTGGCGGTCATGCCGCCGAACAGCACGTAGACCATCATCAGCGCACCGACGATGACCACGGCGATCCAGTACTCCAGGCCGAACAGCAGCTTGATGAGCTGGCCCGCGCCGACCATCTGCGCGATCAGGTAGAACGCGACGACGACCAGCGTGCCCGAGGCCGCGAAGATGCGCACCGGCTTCTGCTCGAAGCGGAAGGCGGCCACGTCGGCGAAGGTGAACTTGCCGAGGTTGCGCAGCCGCTCGGCCATCAGGAAGGTGATGACCGGCCAGCCGACCAGGAAGCCGATGGAGTAGATCAGGCCGTCGAAGCCCGAGGCCATCACCGCGGCCGAGATGCCGAGGAAGGAGGCTGCCGACATGTAGTCGCCGGCGATCGCCGGGCCGTTCTGGAAGCCGGTGATGCCGCCGCCGGCGGTGTAGAAGTCGGCCGCGCTCTTGGTGCGCGCGGCGGCCCACTTGGTGATGAACAGCGTGGCGATCACGAAGATGCCGAACATGCCGATGGCCGTCCAGTTGGTGGCCTGCTTCTGCGCCTGGCCGAGGTCGGCGCCGGCGGCCAGCGCCGCACCGGCGGCGCCCATCAGCGCGGCCACGGTCAGCACGCGGCGGGCGGTGTCGCGGAATTGGATGGAGCGGCTCATTTCAGCACCCCCTTGCGCACGGCCTCGGTCAGTTCGTCGTACTGGCTGTTGGCGCGCAGCACGTAGAAGGCGGTGATCACCACGGTGAACACGATCACGCCGAAGCCGATGGGAATGCCCATCGTCATCACGCCTTCGCCCAGGCGCTGCGACAGGAAGGGCTTGTTGAAGGCCACCAGCAGGATGAAGCCGTAGTACACGACCATCATCGCCAGCGTGAGCCACCAGCCGAACGCCGAGCGCTTGGCCTTGAGCTCCAGGTATTTGGGGTGGGTCGAGATCTTTCGGACCAGATCGTCTTCCATGGTGTCGTCTCCTCACACGGTCGCGGCTCCGGCGGAGCCCTGCGTGCATATTCCACGCAGGGACTGACCCTGCGATGACGCGAAGCCAACGCCGGCTGACGCCGAACTGAAGTGAAACTGACGGCGCGAGAGGAGCGCTTGACTTTCGTCAGCTCAGCCGCGCACGACACCCGGCCGCGCGCGGGCGGCCTCGTCCCAGGCGGGGCCGTCGAACCCCGGCATCGCCGCGCAGGTAGGCGGCGAGCATCTCGAGTGCATCGAGGCCCCAGAAGAGGCGGCCATCGACCTCGATCGTCGGCACGCCGAAGATGCCCTTGGCCAGGGCCTGGGCAGTGCGGTCTTTGAGTTGCTGCTTGACGTCCTCGCCCTCGGGGTCACGCGCGGGCGCGAGTGTCTCGCGCAGGGCCGCGAGGCGCGCCGGCGCGTTGGCATCGGCCCCCTCGCCGCGCCACGCATGGTGCAGCACGCGTTCGCACTGCCAGCGGCTGGGCGTGCGGCCCTCCGGCGCGGCGGCGTGAAGCAGGCGCAGCAGCGCGAGCGGGTTGAACGGGTGCTGCGCCGGCGTGGCGATCGGAATGCCGAGCCGGTGTGCGGCCCAGGCCACTGGCGGAAGGTCCAGGCGCGCTTCGGTTCGATCTCGGCCGGCCCCTTCTGGCCCCACTGCTTGAGCAGGCCGGCGAACAGGATCGGCTGGTAGTCGACGCGGTAGCTCAGCCCCTCGAGCGCCTGCGGCAGGCGCTCGAAGGCGAGGTAGGCATACGGCGATACCGGATCGAACCAGAAGACGAGGTGCTTCACTGCCGGCCGCCCTTCATCGCCGCGAGAACTTCGCGGCGCTGCGGCAGCAGTTGCCAGACGCGGCGCTTGGCGCCATCGTCCATCGTCGACCAGCCGGCGATCTCGTCGATCGTGCGCAGGCAACCCTCGCACCAGCCGCTGCGCGCATCCATCTTGCACACGCTGATGCAAGGCGAGGGAACGGCAGACGACATCGGCCGGCTCATGCCTGCACCACGTCGGCCACCGGCGCGCCGGTGAGCGCCTCGAGCTGCGCCGGGCTCAATCGGAAGACGCCGTTCGGGTGCCCGGCCGCCGCCCAGATCTCGTCGAAGCGGAACAGCTCGCGGTCGATCAGCGTGACGGGCGGCGTGGCATGGGCCAGCGGCGACACGCCGCCGATCGTGAAGCCGGTGCGGGCCTTGACGAAGTCGGCATCGGCGCGGCCGAGGGCGCCGACGATCGCGGCTACCTTCTTCTCGTCGACACGCTTGTCGCCCGAGGTCACCACCAGCACCGCCACCTCGTCGGCCTTGCGGCGGAAGATCACGCTCTTGGCGATCTGCCCGACCTGCACGCCGAGGGCCTCCGCGGCTTCCTGCGAGGTGCGCGCCGAGACCTCCAGCCACAGCGGCTCGTGCGGATGGCCCCGCTCGGCGAGCGCTCGCGCCACGCGCTGGAAGCCTTCCGGCCGTTCGTTCAGCACCGCGCTCATGCGGCAGCCCTCTCGCGCTTGGCCAGCAATGCCTTGCCGGCGCGCGACACCGGCGGCCGGCCGAGCACCTCGGAGATGAAGGCGCCGGCATCGACCAGCGCATCGAGGTCGATCCCGGTCTCGATGCCCAGGCCGTTGAGCATGAACACCACGTCTTCGGTGGCCACGTTGCCGGTGGCGCCCTTGGCATAGGGGCAGCCACCGAGGCCGGCCACGCTGGTGTCGAAGTGGTGGATGCCCACCTCCAGGCAGGCGTAGATGTTGGCCAGCGCGGCCGTAGGTGTCGTGGAAGTGGCCGCTGACCTCGGCGAGCGGGAAGTGCTTCAGCGCCCGCTCCATCGCGGCCTGCACACGCTTCGGCGTGCCCACGCCGATGGTGTCAGCGATGCCGCAGTGGTCGACGCCGATGGCCTTCATCAGCTTCACCACGTTCTCGACCTCGTCGGGCGTGACCTCGCCCTGGTACGGGCAGCCGAGCGCGCACGACACGGCCGCGCGCACCTTCAGCCCGGCCGCATGGGCCTGTGCCACGACCGGCGCGAAGCGCTCCACCGATTCGGCGATCGAGCAGTTGATGTTGCGCTGGCTGAAGGCCTCGCTGGCCGCGCCGAATACCACCACCTCGTCGGGGCGGGTCGGCAGCGCGGCCTCCAGGCCCTTCAGGTTGGGAGTGAGCACCGAGTAGCGCACGCCGGGCAGCCGTGTGATGTCAGCCATCACTTGCGCGTTGTCGGCCATCTGCGGCACCCATTTCGGGCTGACGAAGCTCGTCACCTCGATCTCGCGCAGGCCCGCCGCCTGCAGCCGGTGCACCAGCTCGACCTTGTGCGCCGTGGCCACCGGCTGCTTCTCGTTCTGCAATCCGTCACGCGGGCCGACGTCGACGATGCGCACAGTCGAAGGAATCATGAAAAAGTTCTCGTGCAAATGGGCAGGATCAGCGCGTTTCCCCGTGGCTAGGGATGGTGGTCACGACTCTGATACAGGAAGATACAAGCATTCGATCAGGAATGCCCTTGGACACCGCGACCCGCCTCCGTCTCGCCACCCGCATCCATTTTGCGCTGCTGCGTCATTACGGGCAGAAAGTGGAGATCAGCGCGCTGATGAAGACCGAGGGTGAGGTGCGCGAGGCGATCTGGGTCTGCGAAGCCTCGGGCGACAGTGAACTCGCTGCGATGGCCCGGCAGCTTCGCATGGCCAACGAGGCGCCGGCCACCGGCACGGTGGTGCAGGACACGATGGCTCTGGTCGGGCGACACCTCCGGCTTCGGCGTGTCGCGCCCGCCGGAACTCGATGCGAAGCCTGAGCCCGCCGCGGCATCGAGCCGTTGGCTCAAGCCCTCCAGCTGGATGCGCCGCGGCGCCGCGCGCCAGAGCTGAGGCCACCTCAGGCCGCGGCCTCGAGCCGCAACAGTTCCTCGCCCTCGAGCACCTGGTCACCGACCGCGTAGAGCAGTTCGGCCACCGTGCCGTCGCACGGCGCGGTGATGGTGTGCTCCATCTTCATCGCTTCCATCACGGCGAGTGCCTGGCCCTTCTTCACCGCGTCGCCGGCCTTGGCGAGCAGCGCGATCACCTTGCCGGGCATCGGCGCGGTCAGCCGGCCGCCTTCGCCCGCGGCATCGGCCGCATGCGCGATCGGATCGATGGTGTGCAGCAGCGCCGAGCCTTCCGGCGCGAAGACGGCGATGCGCTCGCCCACCGCATAGACGGAGAGCGTCCAGCGCCGGCCGGCCAGCGTGACGTCGTGCTGCGTGCTGCGACGTGACGTGGCGGCAAAGGGCCACTGCCGATCACCGATCGTCAGCGTGGCCTCGCCGCGGTGGCTGCGCACCAGGCGCACGACATGGTGCGTGCCCTCCGCTTCCAGATCGAAGCGGCGCACCGCCGCGCCGTGCAGCCGCCAGCCATCGCGCTTCGACCACGGGTCGGCGCCTTCGCCGGCGGCTTCGTGCGCAAGCACATGCGCGATCGCGCCAGCCGCCGCCACTTCGAGCGCGAGAGCCGGCTGGCCGAACAGCACGGCGCGCTCGCGCTCGATCAGCGCGGTATCCAGATCAGCCTGCGCGAACGACCGGCTCGCCGCCACGCGGCGCAGGAAGGCCACGTTGGTCTGCAAGCCGACGATGTGTGTCTGCGCCAACGCCGCATCGAGCCGCGCCAGCGCCTGCGCGCGGTCGGCACCCCAGACGATCAGCTTGGCGATCATCGAGTCGTAGTGCGGCGAGATCGCATCGCCTTCGCGCACGCCGGCATCCACGCGCACCGGCGCGCTGGGCGCGCCGTCTCCTACGTTCACGGCGCGCTCGAACTGCGCGGCCTGCGGCGTGCGGTAGACATCGAGCGAGCCGGTGGCCGGCAGGAAGTTGGCCTCGGGGTTCTCGGCGCAGATGCGCGCCTCGATCGCATGGCCGTGGATGCGCAGATCGTCCTGCTTCAGCGGCAGCGGCTCGCCCGCCGCCACGCGCAGCTGCCACTCGACCAGGTCGAGCCCGGTGATCGCCTCGGTGACCGGGTGCTCCACCTGCAGCCGCGTATTCATCTCCATGAAGAAGAAGCGCAGGTCGCCATCGGCCGTGGGCTCGGCGATGAACTCCACCGTGCCCGCGCCGACGTAGCCCACCGCCTTGGCGGCGGCCACGGCGGCCGCGCCCATCTCGCGCCGGCGCGCTTCGCTCATGCCGGGCGCCGGCGCTTCCTCCAGCACCTTCTGGTGGCGGCGCTGCACCGAGCAGTCTCGCTCGAACAGGTAGATGCAGTGGCCGTGCGTGTCGCCGAAGACCTGGATCTCGATGTGCCGCGGCCGCGTCACGTAGCGCTCGATCAGCACCGCGTCGTCGCCGAAGCTGTTGCGCGCCTCGCGCTGGCAGGACGCAAGCGCCGCCTCGAATTCGTCGGCCTTCGTGACGATGCGCATGCCCTTGCCGCCGCCGCCGGCGCTGGCCTTGATCAGCACCGGGTAGCCGATGCGGTCGGCCTCGCGCTTGAGCAGCGCCGGGTCCTGGTCGGCACCGTGGTAGCCGGGCACGAGTGGCACGCCGGCCTTCTCCATCAGCTGCTTCGATTCCGCCTTCAGGCCCATCGCCTTGATCGCGCTGGCCGGCGGGCCGATGAAGACGATGCCGGCGTCGGCGCAGGCCTGCGCGAACTCTTCGTTCTCGCTGAGGAAGCCGTAGCCGGGGTGGATGGCCTGCGCGCCAGTGGCGCGCGCCGCCTCGAGGATGCGCTCGCTGCGCAGGTAGCTGTCGCGCGGCGCATTGCCGCCGATGTGCACCGCCTCGTCGCAGGCGGCCACGTGCTTGGCATTCGCATCGGTGTCGGAGTAGACGGCCACGGTGCGGATGCCGAGGCGCCGTGCGGTGGCGGCGACGCGGCAGGCGATCTCGCCGCGGTTGGCAATCAGGATCTTCTGGAACATGAACGAAGCCTCAGGCGGAAGACGGATTGCCGCGCACCAGAGCCGCGGCACGGCGCGCAAGCGCACGAAGGAACTTGGCGAAGACGACGATCAGCGCGATGGCGACCACCAGCGCGATCACCAGCACGATGGCCAGCACGACGGGATGCGTCCACGACAGCCATAGCGCCACCGGGACGAAGGCATCGCCAAGCAGCGACAGGCCGATGTTCGAGAACGGCTCGGGCGAGGTATTGGCCGCGGCGCGCGTGGTGGCCTTGGCGACGTGGCTGGTGGCGGCCAGCGTGCCGCCCATCAGCGCCGCGGCCATCGCCCAGGTGGCCTGATCGGCGCCGAAGACGGATGCGGCCAGCGCCGCACCGGCCGGGATGCGCACGACGGTGTGCACCAGATCCCACAGCGTATCGACGCCGGGAATCTTGTCGGCGAAGAACTCGACGAAGAGCATGAAGCCGCTCGCGCCCAGCATCGCCGGATGCTGCAGCACCTTCAGGCCTTGCGGCAGTTCGACCCAGCCGAAGAAGCCGGCGATGCCGGTGAGGAACACCACCGGTACAGGCGCATGCCGCTGGCCCAGCCGAGGGCGGCGGCGATCGCGATGAGTTGGGCGGTGTCGAGCGCTGGCATCGGTGGGCTCAGGCCAGCCAGTTCGGCGGGCGCTTGCCGAGAAAGCTCTGGATGCCTTCGCGGCCTTCGTCGCTGGCGCGGATGTCGGCGATGCGGCGGGCGGTCTCGGCGCGCAGATCGGCATCGATGGGCCGGCCGGCGACGTCCTGCACGAGTTGCTTGCAGGCGCGCACCGCCATCGGCCCGTTGGCCACCAGCGCGGCGACGAGTTCGTCGACCTTCGCATCCAGCGCCTCGGGCGCCACGCACTCGTGCACGAAGCCCATCGCGTGGGCCTGCGACGCCGAGAAGCGCTCGGCGGTGATGAACCAGCGCCGCGCCGCCTGCTCGCCCATCGCCTTGACGACGTACGGCCCGATGGTCGCCGGCAACAGGCCGAGCTTCGCTTCGCTGAGGCAGAAGTGCACGCCCTCGGCGGCCACCAGCACATCGCACACCGACGCGAGGCCCAGGCCGCCGGCATAACAGTCGCCATGCACCCGCCCGACCACCGGCACGGGACAAGCGTAGATCGTCCACAGCATGTCGGCCAGCGCCTGCGCATCGGCGCGGTTCTGCTCCCAGCTGTAGCCCGCCATCGCGCGCATCCAGTTCAGATCGGCTCCCGCGCAGAAGGCCTTGCCGTGGCCGCCGAGCACGATGCAGCGCAGCGTCGCGTCGGCGCCGAGCGTGGCGAAGGTCTGCGTGAGCTCGGCGATCACACCGTCGTTGAAGGCGTTGCGCACCTCGGGGCGGTTCAGGTACACGCGTGCCACGGGGCCGCTGCGTTGCACGTCGAGGGTGGTCGTCATCGTGAACCTCAGTAGCGCTTGGCGGCTTCGTCGAGCATGACTTCGGTCGCGCCGCCGCCGATCGCCAGGATGCGTGCGTCGCGCCACAGCCGTTCGATGGCGGTGCCGCGCATGTAGCCCATGCCGCCATGAAACTGCTGGCAGGCCTGCACGACCTCGTTGACCAGTTCGCCGGTGAGCGATTTCAGCAGCGAGACGTCCTGCACCACGTCACGCCCCTGCGCCACCAGCCAGCCGCAGTGGTAGAGGTACTGGCGCGCAGCGCGCACCTTGGCGTCGAGCATGGCGGGCGCTGGCGCACCACCTGCTTGTCGAACAGGGACGCGCCGAAGGCCGGCGGTCGCGCACGTACGCGAGCGTCATCTCCAGCGCACGCGTGCAGTGGCCGATGGCCATCGCCGCCAGCGCGATGCGTTCGGTCTGGAAGTTCTTCATCACCGAGTAGAAGCCCTTGTCCTGCTCGCCGAGCAGGTTGGCGGCCGGGATGCGGCAGTCCTCGAACACCAGCTCGGCGGTGTCGGACGACAGCCAGCCGGTCTTCTCGAGCGAGCGGCCGACGCTGAAGCCGGGCGTACCCTTCTCGACGATGAACATCGAGATCGCATGGCGGGCCGTGCCGGTGCGCGCGGCGATGAAGTACAGGTCGGCATGCACGCCGTTGGTGATGAAGAGTTTGGTGCCGTTGAGCACCCAGTGATCGCCGTCGCGTCGTGCGCTCGTCTTCAGTCCAGCCACGTCGGAGCCCGCGCCGGGTTCGGTGATGCCCACCGCCGTGATGGTGCGGCCGGCGATCACGCCGGGCATGTACTTCGCCTGCTGCTCGGAGTTGCCGGCATGGTGCAGGTGCGGGCTCGCCATGTCGGTGTGCACGAGCACGGTGATGATGAAGCCGCCATAGGTCGACTGCGAGAGTGCCTCGGCGAACACCGGGTTGGTCAGCGCGTCGGCCTCGGCGCCGCCGTGCTGCGACGAGTACATCAGCCCGAGGAAGCCGGCCTCGCCCATCTTGCGCAGCACCTCGCGCGGCACGCAGCCGTCGCGTTCCCACTGCTCGGCGAACGGCTCCACCTCGCGTGCGAGAAAGCGCGCCACTGGTCGCGCAGCGTCTGGTGTTCGGGCGTGAGGTAGATGTTCTCCATGGCCGCTGGCCTCACATGCGGAACACGCCGAACCTGGCGTCGGGGATCGGCGCGTTCAGGCTGGCGCTGATCGCCAGCGCCAGCACGCGGCGCGTGTCGGCCGGGTCGATCACGCCGTCGTCCCACAGCCGGGCGCTGGCGTAATACGGATGGGCCTGGTGCTCGAACTGGTCGAGGATGGGCTGCTTGAAGGCCTTCTCCTCGTCGGCGCTCCACGAGCCGCCCTTGGCCTCGATGCCGTCGCGCTTGACGGTGGCCAGCACGCTCGCCGCCTGCTCGCCACCCATCACCGAGATGCGCGCGTTCGGCCACATCCACAGGAAGCGCGGCGAGTAGGCGCGGCCGCACATGCCGTAGTTGCCGGCGCCGAAGCTGCCGCCGATGATGACGGTGAACTTGGGCACGTTGACGGTGGACACCGCCGTGACCATCTTCGCGCCGTGCTTGGCGATGCCTTCGCTCTCGTACTTGCGACCGACCATGAAGCCGGTGATGTTCTGCAGGAAGACGAGCGGGATCTTGCGCTGGCCGCACAGCTCGATGAAGTGCGCTCCCTTCAATGCCGATTCGCTGAACAGCACGCCGTTGTTGGCGACGATGCCCACCGGCATGCCTTCGATGTGCGCGAAGCCGCACACCAGCGTGGTGCCGTAGCGGGCCTTGAACTCGTCGAACTCGCTGCCGTCGACGATGCGCGCGATGATCTCGTGCACGTCGTAGGGCTTGCGCGGGTCGGCCGGGATGATGCCGTGCAATTCGCCCGCGTCGAACAGCGGCGGGCGCGGCGCCACCACGCGCTGCTCGTGCGCCTTGCGCCAGTTGAGGTTGGCCACCGAGGCCCGCGCGATCGCCAGCGCGTGGGTGTCGTTCTGGGCGGTGGTCGGCCACGCCGGACAGCCGCGTGTGCACGTCACCGCCGCCGAGATCCTCCGCACTCACCACCTCGCCGATCGCCGCCTTCACCAGCGGCGGGCCGCCGAGGAAGATGGTGCCCTGGTTCTTCACGATGATCGACTCGTCGCTCATCGCCGGCATGTAGGCGCCGCCGGCCGTGCAGGAGCCCATCACCACCGCGATCTGCGGGATGCCCTGGGCGCTCATGTTGGCCTGGTTGAAGAAGATGCGGCCGAAGTGCTCGCGGTCGGGAAAGACGTCGTCCTGGTTGGGCAGGTTGGCGCCGCCGCTGTCGACCGGTAGATGCACGGCAGGTGGTTCTGCATCGCGATCTCCTGCGCGCGCAGGTGCTTCTTCACCGTCATCGGGAAGTAGGTGCCGCCCTTCACCGTGGCATCGTTGCAGACCACCATGCACTCGATGCCGGCCACGCGGCCGATGCCGGCGATCAGGCCGGCGCCCGGCGCGGCATCGACGCCGCCCTTTTCCTTGTACATGTTCAGCGCCGCCAGCGGCGCCACCTCGAGGAAGGGCGTGTCGGGGTCGAGCAGCATCTCGACGCGCTCGCGCGGCAGCAGCTTGCCGCGCGCGGTGTGCTTGGCGCGCGCCGCCTCGCCGCCGCCCTGGGCGATCTGCGCGAGCTTCGCGTTCAGGTCGTCGACCAGCGCGCGCATCGCCGCGGCATTGGCCTTGAAGTCCTCGGAGCGGGGGCTGAGGTTGGAAGCGAGAACGGGCATGGGGTCTCCACCGGGTCGGCCGACTGTGGCACCAGCCGGCTGATTGACGTTTACGTAAACGTCAATGCGCGATTCTATCGAGCCCGGGTCGCCCAGGGCACCCGCCGCGCCTGCGGCTTACCCGTAGACATCGGCCTCGCGCCAGCCGAGCGCCGCCATGTCGGCCACGCGGAATTTCGCGTCGCTGGGCATCAGGAACTCGTCGAGCTGCGGCGGCGCCACCGCCGTGCCGGCGAGCATCGCGTGAACTGGCCGCGGTGGTGCGTCTGGTGCATGAACAGGTGCGCCAGCACGTGGGCGGCGCGGTCGCGCTGAACGTGGTCGCCGCGGTCCATGTCGACCATCGCGTCGCATCCGGCCTCGTCGAGCCCATCGCACCAGGCGATCAGGCGTTCGTCGCTGGCGCGCTGGCGCGCCTCGAGCTCGCCCAGGCTGGAGGCCGGCGCGAAGTCGCGGTACACGCGCACCAGCCCGGCGTCGCCGTGCAGCGCGCCGATGTAGTAGAGGTCGACCGCCAGGATGTGGTTGAGCGTCGCGGCAGGCTGGGGAAGAAGCTCACCCGCGGCGCATGGAACTCCGCGTCGGGCAGCGCGGCCATGGCCGCATGCAGGCGATGGTTGGCGAGCCGGTTGGCCCGCGCCTGGATGCGGTACTGGCCGGCCAGCGAGAGCATCAGAACGGCCCCTTCTCCAGCCAGCGCTCGATCTGCGGCCGCCGGTCGTTGCCCCAGAAGGGCTCGCCGTCGACGACGAAGAAGGGCGCGCCGAACACGCCGGCGGCGATGGCCGCCTCGTTCTCGGCCTTCAGGCGCGCCTTCCAGACGGGGTCGTTCCACACCGCCTCGGCGGTATCGGCACCGATGCCGAAGTCGTCGGCCAGGGCGCGCAGTTGCGCCACGTCACTGAGATCGACGCCGCGCGCGAAGTAGGCGCGCAGGCAGTGGCGCGCCCACTGCGTGGCACGCTCGCGATCCTGGTCGGCCAGCCACCAGAACACACGCGCGGCGTTCTGCGTCGGGATCGGAAACTTCTCGGGGTTCCTGATCGGCACGCCGGCAAAGCGCGCCGAGCGCTCGAAGTCGTGCAGCGAGTATTCGCGCTTGATCGGGTACGACACCGGGCTCTTCAGCTCGGCCGCCTGGAAGGTGGCACCGAGCAGGATGGCCTTCCAGTTCACCGTGCGGCCGTGGCGCGCCGCCAGGGCGTCGATCCACTCCGAGGCGATGTAGGAGTAGGGCGACGAGAAGTCGAAATAGAAGTCGATCGGACGGGGCAAGGTAGCCATGGCGGCAGCCTCAGCGCGCGGCATGACCCTTGTCATGCTGCCGGCAACCCTGCTGGCTAGCATCGTGACGATGTTCGTCTCGATTGCGCTGGTGGTGGTGGCGCTGGCCGTGGCGGTCGCGATGCGGCCGTGGCGGCAGCTGCGCGGCGCGCCGATCTGGCATCCGTGGCTGGCCTGCCCGGCGCTGCTGCCCTGGGTGTGGGCGGCCCAGAAGGTGATGCCCTGGCGGCGTGGCCGTCCAGCTCTCCGGCGCCTGCCTGATGGTGCTGATGCTGGGCTGGCCGCTGACAGTGCTGAGCCTGGTCCCGATCGCGGCACTGGGCGCGTGGCTCGGCCACATCGGCTGGGCGCAGGCCATCGATCACCTCGCCTGGAACGGCGTCGTGGCTGCCACCTTGGCGCTGGCGCTCGGCACGGCGACTCGGCGCTGGCTGCCGCGCCATCCCTTCGTGTTCATCCTCGGCCGCGGCTTCATCACCACCGCCGTGGCGATGATGGCCGCAGGCGCGATGTCGGCTGGCTGCACCCGGAGCCCGAGGGCACCGAGCTCGGCAGCGTGCTGCTCGGCCACTGGCTGATGGCCTGGGGCGAGGCCTTCTCCACCGGCATGCTGGTGGCCATCTTCGTCGCCTTCAAGCCGCAGTGGCTGGCCAGCTGGTCGGACGAGCGCTATCTGACGGACGCCTGATTCAGGTGCGCCAGAACTGGGGCGTGAACAGCACCAGGACGGACAGGAGCTCGAGACGCCCGAGCAGCATCGTGATCGTGCAGACCCAGGTCTGGAAGTCGCTCAGGCCCTGATAGTTGCCCGAGGGGCCGACCTGTCCCAGCCCGGGGCCGGTGTTGTTGATGCAGGCCACCACCGCCGTGAACGACGAGACGATGTCCAGGCCGCTGAACAGCAGCAGCAGCGTGGCCAGCACCATCACGCTGCCGTAGATCAGCATGAAGGCGAGCACCGAGAAGATCACCTGGTTGGAGACCAGCGTCCCGCCGATCTTCACCGGCAGCACCGCGCGCGGATGGACGATGCGCGTCATATCCCGTTTGGCGGCCTTCAGCATCACCAGCGAACGGATGAGCTTGATGCCGCCGCCGGTGGAGCCGGCACAGGTGGCGAAGCCGCACAGGAACAGCATCAGCACCGGCGCAAACATCGGCCACTGGGCGTAGTCGACCGTGGCGAAGCCGGTGGTCGTGGCCACCGAGACGACGCTGAACGCGGCGTGGCGGAGCGCCGTCGCGAAATCCGGGTACACACCGTGGGCGAGCAGGAACAGCGCCACCAGCAGCACCGATCCGGCCATCAGCGCGAAGAACGAGCGAGCCTCGATGTCGCTCCACAGGGGCTTGAGCGAGCGGCGCTTGAGCACCAGGAAGTAGAGCGCGAAGTTGATGCCCGCGAGCAGCATGAAGACGATCGCGACGACCTCGATGGCCACCGAGTCGAAGGCGCCGAAGCTCGCGTCGTACGCCGCGAAGCCGCCCAGGCCCATGGTGCTGCACATGTGCATGAAGGCGTCCGCCCAGCCCATGCCCGCCCAGCGGTAGGCGAGGAAGCAGGCCAGGGCCAGCGTGAAGTACACCGTCCACAGCCCGCGCGCGGTCTCGGCGATGCGCGGCGTGAGCTTCTGGTCCTTCATCGGCCCGGCCGACTCGGCACGGAAGAGCTGCGATCCGCCCACGCCCAGCAGCGGCAGGATGGCCACCACCAGCACCAGGATGCCCATGCCGCCGATCAGCACCATGAAGCAGCGCCACACGTTGATCGAGGTCGGCAGCTTCTCCAGCCCGGTGAGCACGGTGGCGCCGGTGGTGGTCAGGCCGCTGACCGCCTCGAAGTAGGCGTCGGTGAAGCTCAGGTCGGGCAGGTGCAGCAGCAAGGGCAGCGTGCCGAAGGCCGGCAGCACGGTCCACACCAGCGTCACCAGCAGGAATCCATCGCGCGGCTGCAGTTCGCTGCGGCGCGACCGCGTGGCTATGAACAGCGCCAGCCCGCAGATGAAGGTGATCGCCATGGCCTGCACGTGGTCGAGCAACCCGTCGTCGGGGCCGAGCAGGGCGAACAGCAGCGGAACGACCATCGTGCCGGCGAAAACCATCAGGACGACGGCCAGCACGGGGAGCAGACGGCGCAGGCTCTGCATGCGCCGCTCAGAACATGAAGGTCGCGCCGACCTGGAACAGCTTCTCGATGTCGCGCACCATGCGCTTCCTCGGCACGAACACGATCACGTGGTCGTCGCGCTCGATCACCGTGTCGTGGTGCGGGATGATGACCGTCGGCGGCGCGTCGCCATCCGGGGCGGCACGCACGATCGCGCCGATCTGCGCGCCCTGCGGCAACGGCAGTTCGTCGATGCGCCGGCCCACCACCTTGCTCGACTTGCGGTCGCCGTGAGCCACCGCCTCCAGCGCCTCGGCTGCGCCACGGCGCAGGCTGTAGACCGCCTCGACGTCGCCGCGGCGCACGTGGGCGAGAAGCTCGCCGATCACCGTCTGCGCCGGCGACAACGCGATGTCGATCTGCGTGCCCTGCACCAGGTCGGCATAGGCGCGCCGGTTGATCAGCGCCAGCACCCGCCGCGCGCCCATGCGCTTGGCCAGCAGGCAGGCCATGATGTTGTCCTCGTCGTCGCTGGTCAGCGAGAGGAAGAGGTCGGTGTCCTGCACGTTCTCGTCGCCGAGCAGGTCCTCGTCGGTGCTGTCGCCGTGCAGCACGAGCGTCTCGCTCTTCAGCTGCGAGCTGAGGTACTCGCAGCGGGTCGCGCTGGTCTCGATCAGCTTCACGCGGCAGTCGGCCTCGATCTCGCGCGCCAGCCGCAGGCCGACGCGCCCGCCGCCGGCGATCATCACGCGGCGCACCGGCTCGTCGCGGCGGCGCAAGGCATCGAGCACGCGGCGGATGTCCTTCGTGGCCGCCAGCACGAAGACCTCGTCGCCGGGCTCGATGCGAGTCGTGCCGTCGCACACCACCTGGCGGTCCACGCCGAGTTCGTCGCTGCGGTAGATGGCCACGAAGCGCATTTCCACATTCGGCACGAGCTGCGGCAGCTCGCTGATCACGTGGCGCACCATCGGCCCGCCGGTCACGGCGCGCACGGCGATCAGGCTGACCGAGCCGCCGGCGAACTCCAGCACCTGCAGCGCCTCGGGGTACTCAATGAGCTTGCGGATGTAGGTGGTGAGAGACTCCTCCGGACAGATCACCTGATCGACCGCAAAGCCCTCCTTGGCCATCAGCGGGCTCTCGTTGGGGAACTCCGGCGAGCGGATGCGCGCGATCGTGGTCGGGATGTTGAACACGTCGTGCGCCACCTTGCAGCACACCCAGGTTGGTCTCGTCCAGCGGTGCGCAGGCGATCAGCATGTCGGCGTCGCGCGCGCCGGCGGCTTCCAGTACCGAGGGCTGGATGCCGTTGCCCGGCACGCCGCGCAGGTCGAGCCGGTCTTCGAGTTCACGCAGGCGCTGCGGGTTGGTGTCGATGACCGTGATGTCGTTCTTCTCGGACACCAGGCTTTCGGCCACGCTCTCGCCCACGCGGCCTGCGCCAAGGATGATGACGTTCATGCGGCGAAGATCTTAGCGCCGCCGATCATCGATCACGCCAGGGCCCGCCCGATCAGGATCTTCTGCACGTCGGAGGTGCCCTCGTAGATCTGGCAGACGCGCACGTCGCGGTAGATGCGCTCGAGCGGGAAGTCACTGACGTAGCCATAGCCGCCGAGCGTCTGGATCGCCGCGCTGCACACGCGCTCGGCCATCTCGCTGGCGAACAGCTTGGCCATCGCCGCTTCCTTCAGGCAGGGCCGGCCGGCATCCTTCAGGCTCGCGGCATGGTGGATCAGCTGCCGCGCCGCCTCGATCTGCGTTCCCATCTCGGCGAGGCGGAACTGCACCGCACGGTGCTCGAAGATCGGCTGGCCGAAGGCCACGCGCTCCTTCGAATAGGCCAGCGCCGCCTCGAACGCCGCACGCGCCATGCCCAGGCTCTGCGCGGCGATGCCGATGCGCCCGCCTTCCAGGCCCGACAGCGCGATCTTCAGGCCCTGGCCTTCGTCGCCGATCCGGTTCGCCGCCGGCACGCGGCAGTTCTCGAACAGGATCTGCGCGGTGTCGCTGCTGTGCTGGCCCATCTTGTCTTCGAGCCGCGCGACGAGGTACCCCGGCGTCTTCGTCGGCACCAGGAAGGCGCTGATGCCCTTCTTGCCCGCGGCCTTGTCGGTGACCGCCATCACGATGGCCACGTCGCCGTTCTTGCCGCTGGTGATGAACTGCTTGACGCCGTTGATCAGGTAGTGGTCGCCGTCACGGGTGGCGGAGGTCTTCAGGCCATCGGCCTGCGAGCCGACGTGCGGCTCGGTCAGGCAGAAGGCGCCGAGCATCTCGCCGCGGGCCAGCGGCTTGAGCCACTGGTCCTTCTGCGCGTCGCTCCCCCACGCCATCAGGATCGAGCACACCGGGCAGTTGTTGACGCTGACCACGGTGGAGGTGCCGCCATCGCCGGCAGCAATCTCCTCGAGGATCAGCGCCAGCGCGAGGTAATCGAGCCCCGCCCCGCCCCACTGCTCGGGCACCGCCACGCCGTAGCAGCCCAGCGCGGCCAGGCCCTGCAGCTCGACGGCCGGGAAGTGGTGCTCCTTGTCCCAGCGCGCGGCGTGCGGCGCGATCTGCTCCTGCACGAAGTCGCGCACGGCTTCCTGCACCGCGCGGTGCTCGTCGCTCAACAGCATTCGTCGTTCCTCGAAAAGATCACCACGGGATCTCGCTGCCGTCGTAGTTGAGGAAGCGCCCGTTGTCCTGCGGCGTCAGGCCGGCGATCACGCGGCGCATGCCGGCCACGCTCTCCTGCGCGGTGATGTCCGCGTTCGAGCCGCCCATGTCGGTGCGCACCCAGCCGGGGTGGAAGCTCACGCAGGTGGCCCGGCCCGCCCACTCCAGCGAGAGGTCCTTGAGCACCGAATTGGCCGCCGCCTTGGAGGCGCGGTACAGCCAGCTGCTGGTGCTGGCGCGCGCGCCCATCGAACCCATCTTCGACGAGATCAGCGCCAGTTTCGCGCCCGGCGCGAGCATGTCGGCCAGCTGCGGCAGCACGCGCATCGGCGCCAGCACGTTGGCGTGCATCGTGTGGTCGAAATCGGCGTCGGTCGGCGGCGCGAGGCCGCTCTGGCGCTGCAGCACGCCCGCCACGTGCACGATCACGTCGAAGGCGGCGCCATCGAGCTGCCGGGCCAGGCGCGAGGTGCTCTCGGCGCTGGCCACGTCCAGCGCGATGGCGGTGGCACCCTGCGCACGCAGCGTGGCGAGGGCCTCGTCGCCGCGCGCCGTGGCCGTGACCTGCCAGCCCTCGGCCCGGTACTGGCGCACGAACTCGGCGCCGATGCCGCGCGACGCGCCGATGATCAATGCGTGCGGCACGTCAGATGAGCTCTAGCGCCAGCGCGGTCGCCTCGCCGCCGCCGATGCACAGCGCCGCCACGCCCTTCTTCCTGCCTTGCTTGCGCAGCGCGCCGAGCAGCGTGACGACGATGCGCGCGCCCGAGGCGCCGATCGGGTGGCCGAGCGCGCAGGCGCCGCCGTGCACGTTGACGATCTCGTGCGGCAGCTTGAACTCGGCCATCGCCGCCATGGTCACGGCGGCGAAGGCCTCGTTGACCTCCCACAGGTCGACGTCCTTCACGCCCCAGCCGGCCTTCTTCAGCGCCTTGTCGATCGCCCCCACCGGCGCGGTGGTGAACCACTCCGGCGCCTGCGCGTGCACCGCATGCGAGACGATGCGCGCGACCGGCTTCACGCCCATCTGCTTCGCGGTCGACTCGCGCATCATCACCAGTGCCGCCGCGCCGTCGGAGATGCTCGACGAGGTGGCGGCGGTGATCGCGCCGTCCTTCTTGAAGGCCGGCTTCAGGCCCGGGATCTTGTCGAGCTTGGCCTTGAAGGGCTGCTCGTCGAACTTGACCACCGTGTCGCCCGCCTTGCCCGGCAGCGTGACCGGCGCCATCTCCCAGTCGAAGCTGCCGTCCTCGTTGGCCTTCTTGCTGCGCTGGGTGGAGGCGATCGCGAACTGGTCCATCGCCTCGCGCGTGAAGCTGTACTTGCCCACGCACTGCTCGGCGAACACGCCCATCGCCTTGCCGCGCTCGTAGGCGTCTTCCAGGCCGTCGAGCGCCATGTGGTCGTAGACCGCGCTGGCGCCGTACTTGATGCCCTTGCGCGCGAACATCAGGTGCGGCGCGTTGGTCATGCTCTCCATGCCGCCAGCCACCATCACCTTGGCCGACCCGGCGGCCAGCATGTCGTGCGCGAACATCATCGCGCGCATGCCCGAGCCGCACATCTTGGACAGCGTCACCGCGCCCGTCGAGTCCGGCAGGCCGGCCTTGCGCATCGCCTGGCGCGCCGGCGCTGGCCCTGGCCGGCCATCAGGCAGTTGCCGAACAGCACCTCGTCGACGGCATCGCCCGGCACGCCGGCGCGCTCGACCGCCGCCTTGATCGCCACCGCGCCCAGTTCCCAGGCGGCCAGCGAGGAGAAATCGCCGAGCAGCCCGCCGATTGGCGTGCGGGCGGCGGAAACGATGACGATGGGGTCGGACATGGTGGAGTTCCTTTCGTGTCAGGGGGTGAGGATCGGCGAGCCGCGCTCTTCCTGGGCGACGCGCCGGAGATAGTTCTGGAAGGCAGCATCCTCGCCGCGCAGCAGCGTCGGCAGGGTGTTGTAGAAGTCGTCGCGCCGGCACCACTCGCGCATGTAGTCGTCCCACGAGTTCCAGCGCCGCTGCTCGGTGGGCGACATGTCGTCCTTGTAGGCGACGAGGTAGGCGCGCTCGAACAGGGACATCAGCATGTCGAAGATCACCAGCATGCGCTCGTTCTGCTCCGGCGTCGGATTCGGCAGAGCGGTGTTGGTGCGCAGCTGCAGGTCGGCGTTGTCGAGCACGATGCGCAGGAAATCGTTGTAGGCGTCGGAGAGGTGCTGGTAGGCCTCCTCCTCCTCGTTCTCGCGTTCCTTGCGCTGCTCGACGAGGAACACCCACACCGCGAACGGCAGCGCCACCACGGTGACCACGTAGCTGGCGAACTCGAAGGCGTCCTTCAGCTCCATTGCACGCGCTCCGCTAGATGCCCGCCTCGTGGACCTCGCGCGCCGCGCTCGACGGCACGCGGAAGCGCTTGTCCTGGTCGTAGGGAAACACGTCGTGCACGTGGCCGGCGAGGATGCGGTCCTTGTGGCCCTGCCAGAAGGCGACGTCGAGCAGGTCGGCATGGTGCTTCATGAAGACCTCGCGCACCTGCACATTGCCGAGCAGGAAGGGGCCGAAGGTCTCGGGGAACACGTCACGCGGGCCGACGTGGTACCAGATCTCGCCCGACATCTCCTCCTCCTCGTTGCGCGGCTCGGGCACGCGGCGGAAGTTGCAGTCGGTCAGGTATTCGATCTCGTCGTAGTCGTAGAACACCACCTTGCCGTGGCGCGTGACGCCGAAGTTCTTCCACAGCATGTCGCCGGGGAAGATGTTGGCACGCACCAGTCCTTGATGGCGTTGCCGTATTCGATGACCGCATGCTCCATCTGCCTCGGGTTGGCTTCCTGCAGGTAGATGTTCAGCGGGATCATGCGCCGCTCGATGTAGAGGTGGCGGATCACGAGCGTGTCGCCGTCTTCCTCGATCAGGCTCGGGCAGAAGTGCTTCAGCTCGGCGATCAGCTCCTCCTCGAAGCGCGCGCGGGAAGGCGACGTTGCTGTACTCCAGCGTGTCGGCCATGCGGCCGACCCGGTCGTGCGTCTTCACGAGCAGGTACTTGCTCATGATCAGTTCGCGCGAGGTCTCCTTCGGCGCCGGATAGAAGTCCTTGATGACCTTGAAGACGTACGGATAGCTCGGCAGGTCGAACACCAGCATCACCATGCCCTTGATGCCGGGCGCGATGCGGAAGCGGTCGCTGCTGTGGCGCAGGTGGTAGAGGAAGTCGCGGTAGAAGATGTTCTTGCCCTGCTTCTGCAGGCCGATGGCGTTGTACAGCTCGCTCTTCGGCTTGCGCGGCATCATCGAACGCAGGAACTGCACGCAGGCCGAGGGAACCTCCATGTCGACCATGAAGTAGGCGCGCGCGAAGCTGAACAGCATCAGCAGGTCGTCTTCGCCGAAGAGGGCCGCATCGATGACGAGCTGGCCGCGCGGCGTGTGCAGGATCGGCAGCGCGAACGGCATCTCGTTGAAGCCGTTGATGATCTTGCCGACCGCGTAGGCGCCCTTGTTGCGGTAGAAGAGCGACGACAGCACCTGGAGCTGGAAGTTCGCCCGCATGCGGAACTCGCCCAGGCGCGACAGCACCGCGGCGAGCACGTGGTCGACGTCGCGGCCGAGGTCCTCGAACTCGCGTTCGAGCTGGAAGTTGTCGATCACGCGCAGCAGCGTCTCGCGCAGCGTGTCCTTGGTCGGGTAGTAGGCGCGGTAGCTCGGCAGCGAGGCCGGCTCGTCGTTCTCGATGTACTCGGTGCTGACCGCCGGCCGCACGAAGATGAAGTCGTTGTTGAAGTAGCTGCGGTGCAGGATCTTCGTCGTCACCGAGTTGAAGAAGGTCTCGGCGAGCTCGGGCTGGTGGTGGTTGGTCAGCAGGCCGATGTAGTGCAGCTTGACCTGCTGCCACACGTCCATCGGCAGGCTGCCGGCCTGGAACTCGTTCTGCAGCCGCTCGGCAGCCTCTTCCACGCGCTTGTCGTAGAACTCGATGCGCTCGCGCTGCGCGCGCTGCTGGCCGTGCCAGTCGGCCTGCTCGAAGCGCCGCTTGGCCGCGGCACTGGTCTCGCGGAACAGCCGGTAGTGGCGGTTGAAGCCCTCCAGCAGCGCCTGGGCGATGTCGAAGCCGCGCGAATCGGTCAGGCGGGTGGGGAACATCGCGGCGCCTCGCTCAGGGACGGCCGTTCTTGCGGATCGCGTCGTAGCGCGTCTTGATCGCGCCGAGCGCGAGACCGTAGGCCGCGGCCACGTCGGCCGGGCTGGAGACGGTCATCTTCAGGTCGTCGATCAGGCCGTTGTGCAGGCCGTAGACCCAGCCGTGCACCACCACCTGCTGGCCGCGCGCCCAGGCGTCCTGCATCACCGTGGTCTCGCAGACGTTGAGCGACTGCTCCAGCACGTTGAGTTCGCACAGCGCCTTGTGCGCCAGCGTCTCGTCGTCCATGCCGTCCAGCCAGGTGCGGTGCTTGTGGCGCACGTCCTGCACGTGGCGGATCCAGTTGTCGGCCAGGCCGATGCGGCGGTTCTGCAGCGCCGCCAGCACGCCGCCGCAGCCGTAGTGGCCCACCACCATGATGTGCTTGACCTTCAGCATGTCGATGGCGAACTGGATCACCGACAGCGCGTTCAGGTCGGAGTGCACCACCACGTTGGCCACGTTGCGGTGCACGAACACGTCGCCCGGCAGCAGGCCGAGGATCTCGTTGGCCGGCACGCGGCTGTCGGCGCAGCCGATCCACAGGTACTGCGGCGCCTGCTGGGCCAGCAGCTTGGTGAAGAAGCCGGGCGTGCGCTGCTCGGTATCGGCCGCCCAGCGGCGGTTGCTCTCGAAGAGTTCGGAGAGATCGGTGCTCATGCGGCCAGTGTACGCAGCGGCGTCACATCGTTTCGGCAAACAGCTCCCGGCCGATCAGCATGCGGCGGATCTCGCTGGTGCCGGCGCCGATCTCGTACAGCTTGGCGTCACGCCAGAGGCGGCCGAGCGGGTACTCGTTGATGTAGCCGTTACCGCCGAAGATCTGGATGCCCTCGCCGGCCATCCAGGTCGCCTTCTCGGCGCACCACAGGATCACGCTCGCGCAGTCCTTGCGCACTGGCGCACGTGCTCGGTGCCGAGCAGGTCGAGGTTCTTGCCGATCGTGTAGCAGAAGGCGCGGCCGGCCTGCAGCACGGTGTACATGTCGGCCAGCTTGCCCTGGATGAGCTGGAACTCGCCGATGCTCTGGCCGAACTGCTTGCGGTCGTGCACGTAGGGCACGACGTTGTCCATCACCGCCTGCATGATGCCGATCGGCCCGGCGGCCAGCACGGCGCGCTCGTAGTCCAGGCCGCTCATCAGCACCCGCGCGCCGCCACCCACCGTGCCGAGCACGTTCTCCGCCGGCACCTCGACGTTATTGAACACCAGCTCGCCGGTGTGGCTGCCGCGCATGCCCAGCTTGTCGAGCTTCTGGGCGATCGAGAAGCCCTTCATGCCCTTCTCGATCAGGAAGGCGGTGACGCCGCGTGCGCCCATCTCGGGGTCGGTCTTGGCATAGACCACCAGCGTGTCGGCATCGGGGCCGTTGGTGATCCACATCTTGCTGCCGTTGAGCAGGTAGTAGCCGCCCTTGTCCTCGGCCTTGAGCTTCATGCTGATCACGTCGGAGCCGGCGCCGGGCTCGCTCATCGCCAGCGCGCCGACATGCTCGCCGCTGATCAGCTTGGGCAGGTACTTGCGCTTCTGCGCTTCGCTGCCGTTGCGCTTGATCTGGTTGACGCACAGGTTGCTGTGCGCGCCATAGCTGAGGCCCACCGAGGCCGAGGCACGGCTGATCTCCTCCATCGCGATCATGTGCGCGAGGTAGCCCATGCCGGCGCCGCCGTACTCCTCCGGCACGGTGATGCCGAGCACGCCCAGATCGCCCATCTTGCGCCAGAGATCCATCGGAAACTGGTCGCTGCGGTCGATCTCGGCGGCGCGCGGCGCGATCTCGGCCTCGGCGAAAATGCGCACGGCGTCGCGCAGCGCATCGATGTCCTCGCCGAGCTGGAAGTTCAGGCCTGGAAGGTTCACGGTCTTGTCTCCTAGTGTTTGAGGGCCTCGCGGCCGCGCACCGTCATCACGGTGGCGGTCATCGTGGCGATCAGCTTGTCGTTCGATCCGTCCTCGTCGTGCTCTGTCGCGCGGCCGTCGACCACGCTGATCGTGCGGCCCGGCTTGATCACCAGCCCCTCGAAGCGGAAGCGCGGGCCGCGCGCCGGCGCGATCAGGTTGATCTTGAACTCGATGGTGAGCACCGCCGCATCGTCGGGCATCAGTGAAAACGCCGCGTAGCCGCAGGCCGAATCGAGCGCGCACGACACCATGCCGGCGTGCAGGAAGCCGTGCTGCTGCGTCAGCTCGGCCTTGTGCCGCATCGCGAGCACGACGCGGCGAGCTCGATCGACTCGAGCGTGGCGCCGAGCGTGGCCATTGCCGCCTGGCGGGCGAAGGAATCGCGCGTGCGCTGGGCGCAGCCCTCGTCGTGCGGTGTCATCGGTGTCTCCGGCCGGCGCCCAATTGACGTTTACGTAAACGGAAATCATAGCGGAAGCACGCTGCACGCTTCTTGCAGCCACTGCCTACACTTCCGCCGCCGCCCACCGGTGGTGCAGAACAAACGAACCCCGAACCGAGGAGAAACAACGATGAGCCTGATTCCCCAGTGGCGAGAAGTGGCCGCCACGCCCGGCACCGTGGTGGCACCCGACGAGCGCCTGCCCTGGCCGCAGACCGCAGCGATGGGCGTGCAGCACGTGATCGCGATGTTCGGCGCCACCGTGCTGGCGCCGATCCTGATGGGCTTCGACCCCAACGTGGCGATCCTGATGAGCGGCATCGGCACGCTGATCTTCTTCGTGCTGGTGGGTGGCCGGTGCCGAGCTACCTCGGCTCGAGCTTCGCCTTCATCGG
Organism: Piscinibacter aquaticus; assembly: GCA_007994965.1. Lineage (GTDB taxonomy): Bacteria > Pseudomonadota > Gammaproteobacteria > Burkholderiales > Burkholderiaceae_C > Piscinibacter > Piscinibacter aquaticus. The sequence goes on from VOPW01000001.1 coordinate 3,384,998, forward strand.
CGTGGTGATCGCCGCCACCGGCTATGCCGGCCCGGGGCCCAACGCCAACCTCGGCGTGGCGCTCGGCGGCATCATCGCCTGCGGCGTGGTCTACACGCTGATCGGCCTGCTGGTGATGGGCATCGGCACGAAGTGGATCGAATCGCTGATGCCGCCGGTGGTGACGGGCGCGGTGGTCGCGGTGATCGGCCTGAACCTCGCCGGCATCCCGGTGAAGAACATGGCGCCGACCAGCTTCGACGCCTGGATGCAGGCGGTGACCTTCGTCAGCGTCGGCCTGGTGGCGGTCTACACGAGCGGCATGACGCAGCGCCTCTTGATCCTCGTCGGCCTGATCGTCGCGAGCATCGTCTACGCCATCCTCACCAACGGGCTCGGCATGGGCAAGCCGATCGATCTCTCGGGCATCGCCAATGCGGCCTGGTTCGGTGCACCGAACTTCACCGCGCCGGTCTTCGACGGCAAGGCGATGCTGCTGATCGCGCCGGTGGCGATCATCCTGGTGGCCGAGAACCTCGGCCACATCAAGGCGGTGAGCGCGATGACTGGCCGCGACCTCGACAAGTACATGGGCCGCGCCTTCGTCGGCGACGGCGTGGCGACGATGGTCTCGGGCGCTTCCGGCGGCACCGGCGTGACCACCTATGCCGAGAACATCGGCGTGATGGCCGCGACCAAGATCTACTCGACCGCGATGTTCGTCGTCGCCGCGCTGATCGCGATCCTGCTCGGCTTCAGCCCGAAGTTCGGCGCGCTGATCCAGGCGATTCCGCTGGCGGTGATGGGCGGCGTCTCGATCGTGGTCTTCGGCCTGATCGCGGTGGCCGGCGCGAAGATCTGGGTCGACAACAAGGTCGACTTCTCGAACAACACCAACCTGATCGTCGCGGCGGTCACGCTGGTGCTGGGCACCGGCGACTTCACGCTGAAGTTCGGCGGCTTCGCGCTCGGCGGCATCGGCACCGCCACCTTCGGCGCCATCCTGCTGCACGCGCTGCTGCGCAAGCGCTGAAAAAGTTCCGTGCCGGCGCTTGCTCCGCAGCAAGCGCCGCGCGGCACGAGCGGCCTACAGTGACCCTGCCGGCGCCATGTGTTGCGCCGAAGAGGTGACGATGATGAGGCTCACTCGCACGATGGCCTGGATGGCCGCAGTGGCCGCGGCCGGGTTGCTTGGCGGTTGCGCCGGGCACGGCCACGGGATGCATGGCATGCACGGCACGGGAGGCATGGGCGGCATGGGCGCCAGCTGCCCGATGCAGGGCGAGATGCAGCAGAAGATGGCGGCGGCCAAGACGCCGGAAGAACGCCGGGCGCTGATGGCCGAGCATCAGAAGAGCATGGGCATGGGTGCCGGCAGCGGCATGCAGTGCCCGATGATGACGCCGGCCGCGAAGTAGGCCGGCGCGAGCGTCAGCCCGAGCGGCGGCGCTCGCCGTCGCTGAGCAGGCGGCGCGCTTCCTTCTCGTGCGCTCGCACTTCCTCCAGCGTGGCCTGGAGGTCGGCCATCTGCTGCTCGAGTTGCGCGCGGTGCGCCGCCAGCACGACGAGGAATTTCTTCAGCTGCGGCTGCGTGTCCCGCGGCGACTCGTACATGTCGACGAGTTCTTTCACCTCGGCCAGCGTCAGGCCGAGGCGCTTGCCGCGCAGCGTCAGCTTGAGCCGGGTGCGGTCGCGCGCGGTGTAGACGCGGTTGCGGCCGCTGCGCTGCGGCGTGATCAGCCCGCAATCCTCGTAGAAGCGAATCGCGCGGGTGGTGAGATCGAACTCGCGCGCCAGCTCGCCGATCGTGTAGGTGGTGCCGGTGCTCGGCGACGCTTGGGCGACAGCGGGGGCAGGCATGGCGGCGTAGACTGGCTCGATTGACGTTTACGTCAAGTGTAGCGAACGCCCTGCATGAACCCCGACGAATCCCAGCTCCACTACCCCTTCGGCGACGAGTTGCCGCAGACCGGCCGCACGATCGAGGTCGCGCCCGGCGTGCGCTGGCTGCGCATGGCGCTGCCTTTCGCACTCGACCACATCAACCTGTGGCTGCTGCGCGACCGCGATGCCGAGAGCGGCCGCGAAGGCTGGGCCATCGTCGATTGCGGCATCGCCAACGACGCCACCCGCGACGCCTGGGAGCATGTCTTCGCCACCGAGCTGCACGGCCTGCCGGTGCTGCGCGTGATCGTCACGCACATGCATCCCGATCACATCGGCCTGGCGCACTGGCTCACCGAGCGCTGGGGCGCGCGGCTGTGGATCAGCGCCACCGACTTCAACGCCGCGCGGCTGGCCAGCCAGTCGACCACCGGCTTCGGCGGCGATGCGGCCGCGGCCTTCATGGCCAGCCACGGCCTGGCCGACCCGGAAGCGATCGACAAGGTGCGCAAGCGCAGCAACTACTACGCGAGCATGGTGCCGCAGGTGCCGCCGCGATTCCGCCGGATGATGGAAGGCGACCTGCTGCGCATCGGCGAGCACGACTGGCACTGCCACGCCGGCCACGGCCATGCGCCGGAGCACATCAGCCTGCACAGCCGCTCGCTGCGCGTGCTGATCAGCGGCGACATGGTGCTGCCGCGCATCTCCACCAACGTCAGCGTGATCGACCTCGAACCCGAGGGCAACCCGCTGCCGCTGTACCGGCCTCGATCGAACGCATGCGCGCGCTGCCGGCCGATACGCTGGTGCTGCCCTCGCACGGCAAGCCGTTCCGCGGGCTGCACGCGCGCATCGAGCAGTTGATCGCCCACCACGACGGACGCTTCGAGGCCGTGCTCGAGGCCTGCGCGCGCGCGCCGCAGACCGCGGCCTCGCTGCTGCCGGTGCTGTTCCGCCGCCAACTCGATCTGCACCAGACCACCTTCGCGATGGGCGAATCGATCGCCCACCTGCATGCGCTGTGGCAGCGCGGGCGGCTGCAGCGCGAGCTCGGCGCCGACGGCGTCTACCGGTTCAGTCAGACCCAATAAGCGACGGCGAACACGCCGATCATCAGGAAGACGAGCACCACCTTCACGACGGTGCCGATCAGCTGGCCGATCCAGGTGGCCACGCCGACGCGCGCCGCCTGCTGGCCGGCGACGACGTGTTCACCGGGGTGCACGAAGCCGCCGTTGCGCCGCGACTGGTGCCAGTATTCGCCGGCCATCGCACCCACCAGCGGCATGAACAGCAGGCCGACGAAGCCCATGAAGATGCCCAGCACGGTGCCGATCGCCGCACCGGCCACCGCCGCCGGGCTGGCGCCGGCCTTCTTCGCGCCGAGCAGCGCCGCGACGTAATCGGTGGCCCAGGCCAGCACCGCCAGCACGGCGATGAAGCCGACCGTCCAGCCGGAGACGCGCGTGAAGCCGTCGATCCAGGCGCCGACGATCACGCCGGCGAGCACGAGGATGGTGCCGGGCAGCACCGGCAGGATGGCGCCGGCCACGCCCGCCGCCATCAGCGAGATCGCCAGCAGCCACCACCAGGGGTTGGCCGCTACCACGGTGACCGGTTCCACCATCGCCAGTGCTCCTTCAGCGAGCGGGCTCGTCGCCCGGGAAGGGCTTAGATGGCGCCGATCGAGCCGGGTTCAAGCCGCGACAATGGCGTTCAGTCGAACACCGGCAGCACGTCGTCCTTGAGCTTGCCGCGCTCGCGCTCGTAATCGGGCATCACCGAGCGCACCACGTCCCAGAAGCGATCGCTGTGGTTCATCTCGCGCAGGTGCGCGAGTTCGTGCGTGACGACGTAGTCGATGGTCGCCATCGCGAAGTGAACGAGCCGCCAGTTCAGGCGGATCGAGCCATCGGCGCTGGCGCTGCCCCAGCGCGTCTGCGCCGACGACAGCGACAGCCGCGTGCAGCGCACACCCAGGCGCGCAGCGAAGAGGTCCACACGCTCCTGGAACACACGGCGCGCCCGGCGCTGCAGCCAGCTCTGCACCGCATCGCGGATCTGCTCCGGCGCCGCGGTGTGCGGCAGGCCGACGTGCAGCGTCAGCCGCGGCACGCCGGGCAGCGCTTCGGCATCGCTGTTGAGCACGGCGCCCGTGGCCCGGGGTCGAGCACCACGATCACCGTCTCGCCGAGGAAGGGCACGGCGGCGCCGTCGCGCCAGTCGATGCGCGCCTGCAGCTGGCGCTGCGCACGCTCCTGCTGCTCGCGCAGCTTGCGCAGGATCCAGTCGGCCTTCTCGCGCAGCGCCGTCTCGATGTCGCCGATGCCGACCCAGCGTGGCGCATTCACCGACAGCCCTTCGGCACCGACGATGAAGCCGATGGTGCGGCGCCGCGCCCGGCGCAATGCATAGGCCACCGTGTGTTCGCGCAGACGGATCTCGCGGTCGGCCTGAGGGTGGCGGAAGATCGCCGCGGCGGGCGGCGTGGCGGGAGCCGGGGCAGGCACGGCAGAGGCGTAGGGGGCAGAGGGCGTCGGCGCGGCCGGTGCGGACACCGCAGGCGATTCGTCCGCCGGTGCCGCCGCATCGAACAGCGAGAGCTGCTGAGCGGGAGCGGTGGCGTCGCGGCGCGGCATGAGCGCGAAGTTTACGTGGGCTGCGCGACCGGCGCAGGCGCCCCGTAGGCCTCGGGGTCGAGGCGGCGCATCTCGGCTTCGACCCAGCGCTCGACCTCGCGCATCAGCTCGTCGGGCTCGCGGCCGGTGGCCGGGATCGGCTTGCCGATCGAGATGTCGATCACACCCGGGCGCAGCACGAAGCTCTTGCGTGGCCAGCAGCGCGCCGAGGTCACCGCGATCGGAACCAGCGGAGTGTCGGTGGTCACCGCCAGCCGCGCCGCGCCGTTCTTGTAGGTGCCCTGGCTGCCGCGCGGCGTGCGCGTGCCTTCCGGGAACATGATCACCCAGTGGCCGTCGGCCATGAAGCGGCGGCCCTGCTCGGCCACCTTGGCCCAGGCCTCGGCGCGCTTGCTGCGGTCGATGTGGATCATGTCCAGCCGGCCCATCGCCCAGCCGAAGAACGGGATCATCAGCAGCTCGCGCTTGAACACGTAGCACAGCGGGTGCGGCATCAGCGTCGGGAAGGCGAAGGTCTCCCAGGTCGACTGGTGCTTCGGGCACAGGATGATGCGGGTGTCGGGCAGGTTCTCCCAGCCCTGGATGCGATGGCGCACGCCGCAGATCACCCGCGCGCCCCAGATCGCCATGCGCAGCCACATCATCGTGAACCAGTACAGGCGATGGCCGCGCACGAAGATCGAATAGACCAGCACGAAGATCGCCCACGGCACCACCGTGACGGCCATCCACAGCACGAACAGAGCCGAGCGCAGCGCGTTCATTCGTCGCTCCGCGCCGAGGCCGGCTTCTGCGCGCGCTCGCGCGCCACCAGCCATTCGGCAAAGTCGTCGAGGGTGGCGTGCACGCGCGTGCCCGGCACCTGCGCCACCAGCTCGGCGATCTGCGCATCGTTCATGCGGTCGGGCGCCGCCTTGCCGGTGCGCACGAGGTGCGGCTCGCAGCCCGCGGACACGCCGGCCTGCAGATCGCGCAGCGTGTCGCCGACCACCGGCACCGCATCGAGCTCGAGGCCGAAGCGCTCGCCGATCTGGTGGAACAGGCCTGGCTGCGGCTTGCGGCAGTCGCAGCGGTCTTCGGTGACGTGCGGGCAGAAGAACACCGCATCGATGCGCCCGCCGTGCACCGCCAGCAGCTGGTGCATCTTCAGGTGCATCGCGTTGAGCGTGGCCATGTCGAACAGGCCTCGGCCGATGCCAGACTGATTGGTGGCCACCACCGTGTGCCAGCCGTTGTGGTTCAGCCGCGCGATGGCCTCGAGCGCGCCGGGAATCGGCTGCCATTCCTCCGGCGACTTGACGTAGTCGTCGCGGTCCTCGTTGATCGTGCCGTCGCGATCGAGGATCACGAGCTTCATGGCGTGCTGGGTGCTGGGCATGGGCTCAGCCGGCGGCCAGCGCGACAGATCCGCCACGCGATTCATCGCCCCATGCAGCCGCGCCAGCAGGCCGAGCCGGTTGGCACGCAGCTTCGGGTCGTCGGCATTGACCATCACGCCGTCGAAGAAGGCATCGACCGGCGCCTTCAGCGCGGCCAGCGCCTGCAGTGAGGCGGTGTAGTCGCCGGCCTCGAAGGCCTGGGCCGAACGCGGCGTCACGGTCTCCAGCGCATCCGCCAGCGCGCGCTCGGCGGGGCTCGACGAAGAGCGCGGCGTCGGTCACCGGGGCGACCTTCTCCTCGCTCTTCTTCAGGATGTTGCCGACGCGCTTGTTGGCCGCGGCCAGCGGCTGCGCCTCGGGCAGCGCCTTGAACGCGCGCACCGCATCGAGCCGGCGCGGGATCTCGGCCCAGCGCGCGGGGCGGGTGTCGGCCTCGACGACGGCCTCCACCTCCTGCGCGTGATAGCCGGCATCGCGCAGGTAGCCGGCCAGGCGTTCGCGCAGGAAGAAGTTCAGCTCGGCATGCGCCGGCCATGCGTCGCCGGGAAGGCGGCGAACGCAGCGGAAACCAGTGCGGCAGCTCCAGCGGCAGGTCTTTCTCGATCAGCATGCGGATCAGCCCCAGCGCATGGCGGCGCAGCGCGAACGGATCCTTGTCGCCGGTGGGCACCTGCCCGATGCCGAACAGCCCGGCCAGCGTCTCCAGCTTGTCGGCCAGCGCGACCGCCGTGCCGGTGGCGTTGCGCGGCAGCGCATCGCCGGCGAAGCGCGGCTTGTAGTGGTCTTCGATCGCGAAGGCGATGTCCTCGGCCGTGCCGTCGTGGGCGCGTAGTAGCCGCCCATGATGCCCTGCAGCTCCGGGAATTCGCCGACCATGTCGGTCAGCAGATCGGCCTTGGCGAGCTGCGCGGCCTGGTCGGCCTGCTTCGCGAGCACCTCACCGCCAAGCAGCCGGCCGATCTCGCCGGCGATGCGGCGCACGCGCTCGACGCGCTCGCCCATCGTGCCCAGCTTCGCGTGGTAGACCACCTTGGCCGTGCCGTCGACGCGCGAGGCCAGCGTCTTGCGGCGGTCCTGGTCGAAGAAGAACTTCGCATCGGCCAGGCGCGGGCGCACCACGCGCTCGTTGCCGCCGGTCACGCGGCTGGCATCGGCCGGGCGGATGTTGCTGACGACGAGAAACTTGTGCGTCAGGCGGCCATCGGCGCCGAGCAGCGGGAAGTATTTCTGGTTGGCCTTCATCGTCAGGATGAGGCATTCCTGCGGCACGGCGAGGAAATCCGGCTCGAACTGGCACAGCAGCACGTTGGGCCGTTCGACCAGCGCCGTCACCTCGTCGAGCAGCGCATCGTCGTCGATCGGCTTCAGGCCTTCCTTGGCAGCCGCGAGGTTCAGCTGGCGTACCAGCTCGCCATGGCGCGCGGCGAAACCGGGGATCACGCCGCCCTGCTCCTCCAGCTGGCGGGCGTAGTGGTCGGCGTCGAGCAGCACCACCGGATCGACCATCGCCTCGAAGCGGTGGCCACGCGTCTGCCGGCCGGCCTCCAGGCCGAGCGCCTTCACCGGCACCACGTCGGCGCCGTGCAGCGCTACCAGTCCATGCGCCGGGCGCACGAAGTTGACGCTGCTCCAGCCGTCGGCGAGCTGGTACTGCATCACCTTCGGGATCGGCAGCGTGGCGAGCGCGTCATCGAGCGCCTTCTGCAGGCCCTCGGCCAGCGCCACGCCTTCGGCCGTGCCTTCGAGGAAGAGCGCTTCGGCCTTGCCGTCCATGCGCCGCACGAGGCGCGGCAGCGCCGATTCGTCGGCGCCCACCGACGCGAGCTTCTTCTTCAGCGCCGGCGTCGGCGAACCGTCGGCCGCGAGGCCCACCGCCACCGGCATCAGCTTGATCGACACACTGCGATCGGCCGCGCGCTCGAGCACGCCCGAGACATGCACCGCCAGCCGGCGCGGCGAGGCGAACGGCGTGACCGCCGAATGCTCGCCGGCCGTGCCCTGGGCCTTGAGCCCCTTGGCGATGTCGGCGGCAAAGGCTTCGCCGAGCTTCTTCAGCGACTTCGGCGGCAGTTCCTCGACGAACAGTTCGACGAGCAGGTTCTTGGTGTTCGACATGGTGCTCAGGCCGCCTTCTTCTGGGCCAGCTGCGCGGCCACTTCATCGCCCCAGGCCTTCGGCGCCATCGGGAATCCGAGCCGCGCGCGGCTGTCGAGGTAACTCTGCGCCACGGCGCGCGCCAAAGTTGCGGATGCGGCCGATGTAGGCGGCGCGCTCGGTCACGCTGATCGCGCCGCGTGCATCGAGCAGGTTGAAGGTGTGAGCGGCCTTGAGCAGCTGCTCGTAGGCCGGCAGCGCGAGCTGCTGCTCCATCAGGTATTGGCTCTGCTTCTCGTGGGCACCGAAAGCCGTCAGCAGGAACTCGACATCGCTGTGCTCGAAGTTGTAGGTGCTCTGCTCGACCTCGTTCTGGTGGTAGACGTCGCCGTACTTCATGGTCTCCGTCCACTGCAGGTCGTAGACGTTGTCCACGCCCTGCAGGTACATCGCCAGCCGCTCCAGGCCGTAGGTGATCTCGCCGGTGATCGGCTTGCAGTCGATGCCGCCGACCTGCTGGAAGTAGGTGAACTGCGTGACCTCCATGCCGTTGAGCCAGACCTCCCAGCCCAGGCCCCAGCAGCCGAGCGTCGGGTTCTCCCAGTCGTCCTCGACGAAGCGGATGTCGTTGACCTTGAGGTCGAAGCCCAGCGCCTCCAGCGAGCCGAGGTAGAGCTCGAGGATGTTGGCCGGCGCGGGCTTCAGCACCACCTGGTACTGGTAGTAGTGCTGCAGGCGGTTCGGGTTCTGGCCGTAGCGGCCGTCCTTCGGGCGGCGGCTGGGCTGCACGTAGGCGGCCTTCCACGGCTCGGGGCCGATGGCGCGCAGGAAGGTGGCGGTGTGGCTGGTGCCGGCACCGACTTCCATGTCGTAGGGCTGCAGCAATGCGCAGCCCTGGGCGTCCCAGTAGGACTGCAGTCGGAGGATGATTTGCTGGAAGGTGAGCATGGGCCGGGCCGCGAAGGTCGACCCGCGATTTTAGGGTCGGGGTTGGCGCCGGGCCGCCCAGCCCACCACGGCGAGCGCCAGCAGCACGGCCGGCCACAGCGACCAGCCGCCCGCCCAGGTGGCAAACGGCGTGCGGCCGTTGCGGCCCTGCACGCTGGCCTCGAGCACGCCGCGCGTGTGCGGCGTCAGCGAGCGGGTCACGCGGCCGCGGTGGTCGATCACCACCGTCGCGCCGGTATTCGTCGCCCGGATCATCGGCCGCTGCAGCTCCAGGCTGCGCATGCGCGAGATGTGCAGGTGCTGGTCGACCGCGATCGTCTGGCCGAACCAGCCGATGTTGCTCAGGTTGGCGAAGATCGTGGGCGCATCGCCCGTGCCGGCGAAGCGCGCCGCCAGTTCCTCGCCGAACAGATCCTCGTAGCAGATGTTCGGGCCGATGCGCTCGCCCTTGACCACGAACGACGGCGCCACCAGCGGGCCGCGGTTGAAGTCGCCCAGCGGGATGTTCATCAGCTCCGTGAACCAGCGGAAGAACGACGGGATGAATTCGCCGAAAGGCACGAGGTGCTGCTTGTCGTAGCGATAGGGCGGCTGCCCCGGGGGCGAAGCCGGCGGCGGAGTTGGTGTAGCCGAGTTGCGCATCGCCCAGCGGCACGCCGATCAGCGCGGCGGTCGTTCCCTGGCTGAAACGCTGTTCCAGCCCCTCCCACAGGCCTTGCGGCATTTGTTGCGGCAGGAAGGGAATGGCGGTTTCGGGGGCAACGACGAGATCGGTCCGCGCCTCGTTCAGCGCGCTCACGTGCCACTCCAGCGCGGTGGCCTGGTGGGTGATCTCGAACTTCTCGTCCTGCGGGATGTTGCCCTGCAGCAGCGTGACCGACAGCGTGCCGGTGGCGCGGGTGAATTCCGGCGCTCCGATCAGCGCCGGGCCGGCCAGCAGCAGCGCCGGCAGTGCCGCACCGCGCAGCAACGCGGCCAGCGATCGATCGGGCTGCAACGCCGCCAGCGCGGCGATGAAGGCGGCCACCGCGCCGATGCCGTAGACGCCGACCCAGGGCGCCCAGGCCGCGAGCGGTCCGTCGACATGGGCATAACCGGCCGCGACCCAGGGGAAGCCAGTGAACAGCACGCCACGCGCCAGTTCGGCGAGCAGCCATACGGCGGCGAACAAGGCCGCATCGGCCAGCGGCTCGCCGCGGCGCCAGCGCGCAAAAGCCCCCAGCGCCGCCGCGAGATAAAGCGACAGGAATGCCGCCAGCGCCAGCACCGCCGCCACCGCCATCCAGGCCGGCAGGCCACCGTAGCGATGCATGCTGATGAAGAGCCACCGGTGCCGGCCGCGACCCAGGCGGTGCCGAAGGCGGCTCCCAGCCCCGCGGCCCGTGCCGGCGTGGCGCGGCTGACCCGCCGGGCGAGCAGACCGGCGCAGGCGATCTGCAACCACCAGGCCTCGGTGTGGACGTAGGCGAGCGTCTGCAGCGCGCCAAGCAGCAGCGCCGCGCCGATCTCCACCGGCCAGGGCCGGGCGCGGCCGGCCATCAGGCGCCGTCGGAGCCGAGCGCCTCTTCCGGCGCGCGCGTGACCTTGAACCAGCGCACCGCCCCGCCGCGCGTGAGCATCACGGTGAAGACCAAGGGGCCCACCTGGGCCGACTCGCCACGCCGCGGCACGCGGCCGAGCTCGTGCGCGACCAGGCCGCCGATGGTGTCGAATTCCTGCTCCGGCAGCGCGGTGGCGAAGACGGCGTTGACCGCCTCGATCGAGGCGTCACCGGCCACGCGCTGGCTGCCGTCGGCCAGCGTGTACACGCCGGATTCGCCGTCCTTCTCGTCGAACTCGTCCTCGATCTCGCCGACGATCTCTTCCAGCACGTCCTCGATGGTGATCAGCCCGGCCGTGGTGCCGAATTCGTCGATCACGATCGCGAGGTGGTTGCGATTGGAGCGGAAGTCGCGCAGCAGTTCGTTCAGGCCCTTGGACTCCGGCACGAACACGGCCGGGCGCAGCAGGGTGCGCAGGTTGAGTTCCGGCGCGCGCTGCAGCTTCAGCAGATCCTTGGCCATCAGGATGCCGATGATGTTCTCGCGGCTGCCTTCGTAGACCGGAAAGCGCGAGTGGCCGGTGTCGATGACGGTGTGCAGCACGTCGTCGTAGTCGGCGTCGATGTCGAGCAGGTCCATGCGCGGCGCAGCGACCATCACGTCGCCGGCGGTGAGGTCGGCCATGCGCAGCACGCCCTCGAGCATCACGCGCGACTCGGGGGCGATCAACTCGCGGTTCTCGGCATCGGCGAGCGTGGAGATGAGTTCGTCACGCGAGTCGGGGCCGGGCGAGACGAACTCGACCAGCTTGCGGAACAGGGTGCGCTTCTCGGCGCCGGGCGGGGCGCTGCGCTCGCCGGGGCGGGCCGGTCGCGCTGGGTGGGGGTCGGACATCGCGCGGGGCGAGGGCGGGTGTAGCGGAGGGGCGAAGCTTACCCGAAGCCCCGCCGTGGCCGGACAAGCCCTGGCATGCCCTTCGCTTGACAGGTCTGGTACCTTGAACCACAGTCACGGCCCCCAACCTGGGGCGACTTCCTTCCACGTTTGTCGAGGTTCCGTTTTCATGGCTCTGATTCCCGCCACCATCCTGACCGGCTTCCTGGGCTCGGGCAAGACCACCCTGCTCAAGCGCGTGCTGACCGAAGCGCACGGCCAGAAGATCGCCGTGATCGAGAACGAGTTCGGCGACGAGGACATCGACAGCGACATCCTGGTGCGCGACACCGAGGAGCAGATCATTCAGCTCAACAACGGCTGCGTGTGCTGCACCATCCGCGAGGATCTGCGCTCGACGCTGTCCGACCTCGCCGCCAAGAAGCGCAAGGGCGAGCTGGATTTCGAGCGCGTGGTGATCGAGACCACCGGCCTGGCCGACCCCGGCCCGGTGGCGCAGACCTTCTTCATGGACGACGAGATCGCCGAGAGCTTCCTGCTCGACTCGATCCTGACCCTGGTCGACGCCAAGCACGGCGACGGCCAGCTCGACACCCGCCAGGAGGCACGCCGCCAGATCGGCTTCGCCGACCAGATCTTCATCAGCAAGACCGACCGGGTCGACGACGCCACGGTGGACGCGCTGATCCACCGCATCAAGCACATGAACCCGCGCGCGCCGCAGCGCAAGGTGCACTTCGGCGAGGTGCCGATCTCCGAGGTGTTCGACCTGCGCGGCTTCAACCTGAACGCGAAGCTCGACATCGACCCCGAGTTCCTCTCGGGCGACGGCCATGGCCACGATCACCACGATCACGACCATGACCACGAGCATGGCGAGCATTGCGACCACCCGCACCACCACCATCACGACGACGACGTGAAGTCCTTCGTCTTCAAGTCGGACCGCGCCTTCAACCCGGCCAAGCTTGAAGACTTCCTCGGTGCGATCGTGCAGGTCTACGGCCCGAAGATGCTGCGCTACAAGGGCGTGCTGAACATGAAGGGCAGCGACCGCAAGGTGATCTTCCAGGGCGTGCACCAGCTGATGGGCAGCGACCTGGGCCCGAAATGGGCGCCCGGCGAGAAGAAGAGCAGCAAGATGGTGTTCATCGGCCTCGATCTGCCGAAGGACGTCTTTCTGCAGGGTCTGGAGGGCTGCCCGGTGTGAATTCCGCGGCTTTCGCGCCCGATTGATGTGGCTACAATCCGCCGCGCCTGAAACCGGGCCCAGCCGTCGCCCGCGCCTTGCGGACGGGGTATAACCGTCGGAGCGAGGAGACACCCGTGAGCAAGACACCGGCCACCAAAACAAGCACGAAGAAGGCTGCTGCCAAGACCGCCGCACCGGCGCCCAAGGCCAAGCCCGCCGCCAAGGCAGCACCCGCCAAGAAGACCCCGACCGCCGCCAAGGCGCCGGCCAAGACGGTCGCTGCCAAGGCGCCTGCCGCCAAGCCGGCCGCACCGGCCAAGGCGGCAGCTGCCAAGGCGCCCGCACCGGCCCCGACCGCGAAGGCCGCAAGCCCGGCGCCGGCGCCCGCCCCTGTGGTCGCCGCGACGCCCGCTCCGGCTCCCGCCAAGGCCACGCGCTCGTCGAAGCTGCCGCCGCCCGCGCCGGTGGCGGCGCCGCTGCCGCCGGCCACGTCCCGATTCGCCGACCGGTTCGCGCCGCCTCGGCCGCCCACCCGACAAATGAACAACCTCGGACTCGATTCCCCAAGCCGGCCCACAAGGCCGACCCGAAGCTGGCCAACGCCTGGAAGACCAAGGCCGGCCGCGACCTGACCGAAGCCGAACTCATGGCGATGCCGGAGTCGGAGTACATGAACGACAAGCAGCTGGACTTCTTCCGCTTCAAGCTGCAGACCCTGAAAGACGACCTGCTGTCCAACGCCGGCGAGACCACCGAGCACCTGCGCGAGGACACCTCCATCGTGCCGGACCCGGCCGACCGCGCCACCATCGAGGAAGAGCACGCCCTCGAGCTGCGCACGCGCGACCGCGAGCGCAAGCTGCTGAAGAAGATTTCACAGTCCCTGGCCCGCATCGACGCCGGCGACTACGGTTTCTGTGACGAAACCGGCGAGCCGATCGGCCTGGGCCGGCTGATCGCCGTGCCGACCGCTACACTGTCCCTCGAAGCGCAGCAGCGGCGCGAGCTCAAACAGAAGATGTTCGGCGACTGAGCCCCCCGGCCCGGTTGCAGCGCGTCTCACCCCGTCATGGCGGAACCCAAAGACACCACGAGCTTCTTTCGCAAGGTCGTCAAGTTCGTGGCCAACCCGACCACGGAGTGGGCGGACGTCGGCCTGCCGCAGGACGAGGTGCGCGAGACGGAGTTCGCCAAGTCCGAGCTGAAGGCGATGATCGAGCGCAAGCGGCGCAACGATTTCGTCCGCAAGCGCGAGTTCGACATGTTGCGCAAGGTGCGCCGCGAAGGGCTCTCGCCCGAGCAGCTGGCGGCGCTCGGCGGCTCCTCCAAGCTCGACGACTCCGAAGGCAAGATGTCGGTGGCCGAGAGCGGCGCCAAGCAGGACGCGAGCGTCAAGGCCAAGATCGACGCGATCGAGCAGCAGATGGTGGGCGACGGCTTCGGCGCCCCGCCCTCCTCGCGCCGCAGCCCCGACTTCTACAACGCCCCGACGCAGCCCACTCCGATGGGCAGCAACGCGCCGAGCCGGCCAATGCCGCTGAACGGCGGCGGGCCGGCCGCTGCGCCCTCGTCGGCCGCGGCAGCGCCCGCGGCTGCGGTCATGGGCGGCGGCGTCTCCCCGCTGTCGCCGCTGACGCTGGACACCGGCGCCGGCGACTTCGCCAATGCGTTCGCCGTCGAGGTGAGCGAGGTCGCGCACGATCCCGAGCTCGACGAGGCGGTGATCGCCTTCGCCAACGCCGATTTCGAGCAGTGCGAGCAGTCCCTCGGCTCGCTGACCGGCCAGGGCGGCCAGCGCCATGCCCATGCCGAGACCTGGCTGGTGCTGTTCGACCTGTACCGCGCCATCGGCCAGCAGATCAAGTTCGAGAGCCGGCGCTCGACTACGCGCAGCAGTTCGGCTGGTCAGCGCCGCAGTGGTTCTCGCTGCCGCGCCTGGTGGCCGAGGCCGTCAGCGACGAGCGCGCACCGGCCAACAGCCGGCTCGACGGCCAGTCGGCTGGGTCTGCCCCGAATTCGTCGACGCCGATGCAGTCGCGCACCTGTCGTCGCAGAGCCTGCAGATGCCGCTGCCCTGGGTGTTCGACTGGAGCGCACTGCGCGGCATGGACGTCGAGGCGGCCTCGCGGATGTCGGAGCTGTTCCGCGGCTGGATCCGCCAGAAGCTCGACATGCGCTGGCTCGGCGGCGAGAAGCTGTTCGCCGTGCTGGCCGAGGCTGCGCCCACCGGCGTGCGCGACGCCGACCCGGCCTTCTGGCAGCTGCGCCGTCGACGCGCTGCGCATGACCAACCGCCCCGACCAGTTCGACGAGGCGGCGATCGACTATTGCGTCACCTACGAGGTCTCGCCGCCGTCGTGGGAGCCGGCCCAGTGCGAGGTGCGCGTCAGCGGCTCGCATACCAGCACCACCTCGCCGCCGCTGTCGATGGTCAGCGAGGTCTCGACCAGCTTCATCGAGTCGCGCTTCACCGAGGACCCGAACGCCACCGTGCAGGTCGCCAGCGTCGAGCTGTCGGGCCAGCTGGTCGGCGACATCGGGCCGACGCTGAAGAAGCTCGAAGCCGAACTCGGCAGCGCGACCATCGTCAACGTCAGCTGCGCACGGCTGATCCGCGTCGACTTCATCGCCGCGGGCGACCTGCTGAACTGGGTGCTGGCGCGCCGCAACGAGAACCGCACCGTGGTCTTCGTCGATGCCCACCGTCTGGTCGCCCTCTTCTTCGGCGCGATGGGCATCAACGAGCATGCCCGGGTGAAGGTGCGCAGCGTCTGAACCGGCGCGCCCATCCGACGCGGCCTTGAACCGGCGCCCGGCGGCGCCATCTGCGAGTCTCCATGGAAAACTACCACGGCACGACCATCGTCAGCGTGCGCCGCGGGCCGCTCGTCGCCCTGGGCGGCGACGGCCGGTGACGCTCGGCAACATCGTCGTCAAGGCCTCGGCGCGCAAGGTGCGCAAGCTGCACCACGACAAGGTGCTGGCCGGCTTCGCCGGGGCCACGGCCGACGCCTTCACGCTGTTCGAACGCTTCGAGGCGCAGCTCGAGAAGCACCAGGGCCATCTGGTGCGCGCCGCGATCGAGCTGACCAAGGACTGGCGCACCGACCGCGTGCTGCGCCGGCTCGAGGCCATGCTCGCGGTAGCAGACCGCAGCGCCTCGCTGATCATCACCGGCAACGGCGACGTGCTCGAGCCCGAGCACGGCATCATCGCCATCGGCTCGGGTGGCGCCTACGCGAACGCGGCCGCCCGCGCACTGCTCGACCACACCGAGATGGCGCCGAAGGACATCGTCAAGAAGTCGCTCGAGATCGCCGGCGACCTGTGCATCTACACCAACCAGCACCACACGATCGAGACGCTGGAATGACCACCCCCAAGCTCACCTTCGTTCGCTGCCCCCGAGGGGGCGCTCAGCGCCCTTGGGGCGGCCCGGCGGGCGCTGACATGAAATCGAGCATGACCCCGCAGGAAATCGTCTCGGAGCTGGACCGCCACATCGTCGGCCAGCGCGATGCCAAGCGTTCGGTGGCCATCGCGCTGCGCAACCGCTGGCGGCGCCAGCAGGTCGACGAGAAGATGCGCGCCGAGATCACGCCGAAGAACATCCTGATGATCGGCCCGACCGGCGTCGGCAAGACGGAGATCGCGCGGCGGCTGGCGCGGCTGGCCGATGCGCCCTTCATCAAGGTCGAGGCGACCAAATTCACCGAGGTGGGCTATGTCGGCAAGGACGTCGACGCGATCGTGCGCGACTTGGCCGACATCGCCGTCAAGCAGGAACGCGAGGCAGCGATGCGCCGCCGCCGCGCGCGTGCGGAAGATGCGGCCGAAGACCGCGTGCTCGACATCCTCGTGCCCGGCTCGGCCGCCGACAACACCGCCCGGCAGATGATGCGCAAACGGCTGCGCGAAGGATCGCTCTCCGACAAGGAGATCGAGATCGACATCGCCGAGCCGCGGCCGGCGCTGGAGATCATGAGCCCGGCCGGCATGGAGGACATGGCCGAGCAGCTCAAGGGCCTGTTCGCCGGCATGGGTCAGGCGCCGAAGAAGACGCGCAAGCTGAAGATCGGCGAGGCGCTGCGCCTGCTGGCCGACGAGGAAGCGGGCAAGCTCGTCAACGACGACGAGATCAAGGCGGCGGCGATCGCCAATGCCGAACAGAACGGCATCGTCTTCATCGACGAGATCGACAAGGTGGCCTCGCGCAGCAATGCGCAGGGTGCCGACGTCTCGCGCCAGGGCGTTCAGCGCGACCTGCTGCCGCTGGTCGAGGGCACCTCGGTGAATACCAAGTACGGGATGCTGCGCACCGACCACATCCTGTTCATCGCCTCGGGCGCCTTCCACCTCGCCAAGCCGAGCGACCTGATCCCGGAGCTGCAGGGGCGCTTTCCGATCCGCGTCGAGCTGGGCGCGCTCTCGGTCGACGACTTCGAGGCCATCCTCACGCAGACGCACGCCAGCCTGGTCAAGCAGTACCAGCTGCTGCTGGCCACCGAGGGTGTGACGCTGGAGCTGGCGCCCGATGCGATCCGCCGCATCGCGCAGATCGCCTTCGACGTCAACGACCGCACCGAGAACATCGGCGCGCGGCGCCCGCCACGGTGATGGAGCGCTTGCTCGACGAGATCAGCTTCGACGCACCGAATCTCTCCGGCCGCACGATCACGATCGATGCGTCCACGGTGGACGCGAAGCTGGGCGAGCTGGTGAAGAACGAGGACCTGTCGCGCTACATCCTCTGAGCATTCTCAGAGGGCCGTGCGGCGGGACTGCAGCTCCAGCAGCCCGTCGAAGATCAGCGTGTCGACGGTCTCGAAAGGGAGTTCAGTGATGGGCGCGAGCTTGACCGCCGCGCCGCCGCTCATCACGAGGGCCGGCTCCTCGCCGGTGCGCGCGCGAAGCTTGCGGTACATGCGCTCGACGGCGCCGGCCAGCGCGTCGGCGCCGCCGCTCATCAGCGCATCGCTGGTGTTCGTGGGAAAGTCGACCGCCTCGCCGGTGGGCGCCTTCAGCCCGGCCGTGCCCATCTCGAGCGCGCGCAGCATCAGGCCGAAGCCGGGCAGGATCAGCCCGCCGAGGAAATGGCCGGAGGCATCCACCGCATCGACCGTCACCGCCGTGCCGACCATCACCACCAGCACCGGCCGGGGCCGGCCCTGCGCCAGCACGCGATGCCGCGCGCCGATCATCGCGACCCAGCGATCGACGCCGAGGCGGTTGGGGTGGTCGTAGCCGTTGGTCACCCCGGCGGCCTCGCGGCTCGAGACCACCCAGCGCGGCTCGAGATCCCACAGCTCGAGCTGCTCCTCGACGCGGCGCTTGACGCCCTCGCCGGCCACCACGCAGCCGAGCATGCTCGTGGGCGGCGCGAGGTTCTTCCAATCGGTCTCGGCCAGATGGTCGATGGTCTCGAGGAAGACCGCGCCTTGCGCGATCAACCCGGCGCCGGGCTGCGGAGAGGCGTACTGCGCCCACTTCAGGCGCGTGTTGCCCACGTCGATGGCGAGAAAGGTCATGCCGGAAGGCCGAGGCCGGTCAGAAATCGGACAGCGTGGAATCGGCCGCCGCGCCGATCAGGCGGCGCACGCGGCGCATCAGCCGCGCCGTCTCCAGCTCGCGCTGCGGCCGCCACAGGCGCTGCTCCACTTCGTCGAGCAGCGAGAGAAGGTCTTCGCGATCGCGCGCGCGGCGCAGCCGCATCAGCGTCAGCGAGCCGGCCACCGGCGCATCGGCACGCACCGCGCGGATGAGCAGGTCGCGCGCCTGCTCCAGGGCGCCGTCGAGGTCGCCGAGGTCCGAATAGTCGGTCTGCACCATCGCCCACGGGTCGTAACCGCCGAGATCGCCGTTGAGCGTCGAGGCCGGGGCCAGCGGGCCGGACGGCGGCAGCGGCGCCGCATCGAGATCGGGCAGGGCCAGGTCGACCTGCGCGGCCGGCAGCGCGGGGTAAGGAGCAGCCTCGATCGACATCGTCGGCTGCGGCACCATGATCAGGCCCATGTGCAGCAGATCGTCGTAGCAGCTCGGCGGCACGCCGGCCTGCTCCGCGAGGCGCTTGACCTGCTCTTCGCTGCGACGGCCGTTGACGAGCAGCAGCACCGTGCGGTGGCGCTGGCTGAGCTGGCGCGCACGCGTGGCCAGCTCGGCACGGCCGTCCGGCGTCTTGATCGGTGCGTTGCCTGTGACCAAGGGTTGCTCCACCCGCGGCGTCGTCGCGCCTGTTCTCCCAACGGGCGCGATTGTGCCGCCAAACACCCCGATGGCGTGATGTCCCGCACGAATGGCCGCAGGGGGAAACCCCGGGGCGCCACACGCCGGCCGTCAGCGACGCGCAGGGCGCTGCACGCTACACTGGCCAATTGACGTATACGTCAATTGAGAGGACTCCCATGGCCCGGCGCACACCCTCGCTGTCCGACTTCCAGCACCGCAGCGCCGCGACGGGCAAGGCGCGCGGCCGCTTCGCGCTCGATCGCATCGACCCGGGCGCGAAGCCTTTCTCCACCGGCAGCAAGGCGCGCGACAAGGCCCGCGTGGGCGAGCTCGCCCTGGAGATCGACCGGCTGCAGGACCTGTTCTATGCCGACCGCCGCTTCAAGCTGTTGGTGGTGCTGCAGGGCACGGACACCTCGGGCAAGGACGGCACGATCCGCGGCGTGTTCGGCCAGACCAGCGCGCTGGGCGTGCATGCGGTCGGCTGGAAGGCGCCGACGGCCGACGAACGCGCGCGCGACTACCTCTGGCGCATCCACCAGCGCGTGCCGGCCGATGGCGAAATCGTCATCTTCAACCGCAGCCACTACGAGGACGTGCTGGTGCCCACCGTCAACGGCTGGATCACACCCGAGCAGACGGCGCAGCGCTACGAGCAGATCAACGCCTTCGAGAAGATGCTCACCGAGAACGGCACGGTGATCTGCAAGTTCATGCTGCACATCTCGAAGGACGAACAGCGCACGCGCCTGCAGGAGCGGCTGGACGACCCCACCAAGCACTGGAAATTCGCCGCCGGCGACCTCGAGGTGCGCAAGCAGTGGGATGCCTACCAGCAGGCCTATCAGAACGCGATCGCCGCCACCGGCACGCCCTGGGCGCCGTGGACCATCGTGCCGGCCGACTCCAAGACCCACCGCAACCTGATGATCGCCACGGCGATCGTGCAGACGCTGCAAGGCCTGAAGCTGCACTACCCGCCGGGCAGCCCCGAACTGGCCGCCATCCGCGTCGAATGACATGCAACGGAGACACCCCGTGACCGACCTGTCCGCCGAATACCGGCCCTGGCCCACTACCGCCCGAAGCACAAGGTGCGCTTCGTCACCGCGGCGAGCCTGTTCGATGGCCACGATGCCGCCATCAACATCATGCGGCGCATCCTGCAGGGCATGGGCGCGGAGGTGATCCACCTCGGCCACAACCGCTCGGTGGACGAGGTCGTCACCGCCGCGCTGCAGGAAGACGTGCAGGGCATTGCGCTCTCCAGCTACCAGGGCGGCCACGTCGAATACTTCAAGTACATGGTCGACCTGCTGCGCCAGCGCGGCGGCGCGCACATCCAGGTGTTCGGCGGCGGCGGCGGCGTGATCGTGCCCAGTGAGATTGCCGAGCTGCAGGCCTACGGCGTGGCGCGCATCTACAGCCCGGAAGACGGCCAGCGCATGGGGCTGCAGGGCATGATCGGCGAGATGGTGATGCGCTGCGACCAGGACCTGTCGCCGCATGCACCGGCCGATCTCGCGGCGCTGCGCGGGCACACCGAAGCGGCACGGCGATCGCTGGCGCAGCTGATCACGGCACTGGACAACGGCCAGGCGAGCGACGCGATGAAGGCCGCGCTGCACGCGGCCGCGAAGTCGGCGACGATTCCCGTGCTCGGCATCACCGGCACCGGCGGCGCGGGCAAGAGCTCGCTGACCGACGAGCTGATCCGCCGCCTGCGGCTCGACCAGGACGATGCGCTGCGCGTCGCGGTGATCTCGATCGACCCGAGCCGGCGCAAGAGCGGCGGCGCGCTGCTCGGCGACCGCATCCGCATGAATGCGATCTCGCCGTGGCAGAGCGGCGCGCGCGTCTTCATGCGCAGCTGGCCACGCGCGATTTCGGCAGCGAGATCAGCCCGGCGCGCTGCCCGACGTGATCGCCGCCTGCAAGGCCGCCGGCTTCGACCTGATCGTCGTCGAGACGTCGGGCATCGGCCAGGGCGACGCGGCGATCGTGCCGCTGGTCGACGTGCCAATGTACGTGATGACGCCGGAATTCGGCGCCGCCAGCCAGCTCGAGAAGATCGACATGCTCGACTTCGCCGAGTTCGTGGCCATCAACAAGTTCGACCGCAAGGGCGCGCTGGATGCGCTGCGCGACGTGGCCAAGCAGGTGCAGCGCAACAAGGAAGCCTTCCGCCAGCCGCCCGAGCAGATGCCGGTGTTCGGCACGATGGCCAGCCGCTTCAACGACGATGGCGTGACGGCGCTGTACCGGGCGCTGAAGCCGCGCCTCGCGTCGCTCGGCCTCTCACTGAAGGACGGCCGCCTGCCGGTGGTGAACACCCGCCACAGCACGCACCAGACGCCGATCGTGCCGGGTGCGCGGGTGCGCTACACGGCCGACATTGCCGACACCGTGCGCGCGTACAAGCGCCATGCGCGCGAACAGGCGAAGCTGGCCCGCGAGATCCAGCAGCTGCGCGAGAGCGCGCGCATGCTGCACGAGGACGACGCCACGCGCGACGGCGCGAAGAACACCGTGCTCAAGCTCGCCGAGGCACGCGAGGCGCAGCAGGACCCGCGCGCGAAAAAGCTGCTGGCGATGTGGCCCGACATGCAGCGCGCCTACGCCGGCGACGAGTACGTCGTGAAGATCCGCGACAAGGAGATCCGCACCGGCCTCGTGCACACCACGCTGTCGGGCAACAAGATCCGCAAGGTCGCGCTGCCGCAGTACGAGGACCACGGCGAGCTGCTCAAGTGGCTGATGCTGGAGAACGTGCCGGGCAGCTTCCGTACACCGCCGGCACCTTCGCCTTCAAGCGCGAGAACGAGGACCCGACGCGCATGTTCGCCGGCGAGGGCGATGCCTTCCGCACCAACCGGCGCTTCAAGCTGGTCTCCGAAGGCATGCCGGCCAAGCGGCTGTCGACGGCCTTCGATTCGGTCACGCTGTACGGCAACGACCCCGATCCGCGGCCCGACATCTACGGCAAGGTGGGCAACTCGGGCGTGAGCATCGCCACGCTCGACGACCTGAAGGTGCTGTACTCCGGCTTCGACCTGTGCGACCCGGCGACCTCGGTGAGCATGACGATCAACGGCCCGGCGCCGAGCATCCTGGCGATGTTCATGAATGCGGCGATCGACCAGCAGCTCGACAAGTTCAAGGCCGACAACGGCCGCGAGCCCACCGACGACGAGGCCGCGAAGATCCGCGCCTGGGCGCTGGCCAACGTGCGCGGCACGGTGCAGGCCGACATCCTGAAGGAAGACCAGGGCCAGAACACCTGCATCTTCTCCACCGAGTTCAGCCTCAAGGTGATGGGCGACATCGCCGAGTACTTCGTGCACCACCGGTGCGCAACTTCTACTCGGTGTCGATCTCGGGCTACCACATTGCCGAGGCGGGCGCGAACCCCATCTCGCAGCTGGCCTTCACGCTGAGCAACGGCTTCACCTTCGTGGAGGCGTATCTGGCGCGCGGCATGCACATCGACGACTTCGCGCCCAACCTGAGCTTCTTCTTCAGCAACGGCATGGACCCGGAGTACACCGTGCTCGGCCGCGTGGCGCGACGCATCTGGGCCACCGCGATGCGCGACCGTTACGGCGCCAACGAGCGCAGCCAGAAGCTCAAGTACCACATCCAGACCAGCGGCCGCAGCCTGCACGCGCAGGAGATCGCCTTCAACGACATCCGCACCACGCTGCAGGCGCTGATCGCGATCTACGACAACTGCAACTCGCTGCATACCAATGCCTACGACGAGGCGATCACCACGCCCACCGAGGAGAGCGTGCGCCGCGCGATGGCGATCCAGCTGATCATCAACCGCGAATGGGGCTGGCGAAGAACGAGAACCCCAACCAGGGCGCCTTCGTGATCGACGAGCTGACGGAGCTGGTGGAAGAGGCGGTGCTTGCCGAATTCGAGAAGATCGCCGAGCGCGGCGGCGTGCTCGGCGCGATGGAGACCGGCTACCAGCGCAGCAAGATCCAGGAAGAGAGCATGCACTACGAGATGCTCAAGCACACCGGCGAGTACCCGATCATCGGCGTGAACACCTTCCGCAATCCGCACGGCGACCCGATCCCGCAGTCGCTGGAGCTGGCGCGCTCCACCGAGGCCGAGAAGCAGAGCCAGCTGACGCGCTTGCGCGACTTCCACGAACGCCATGCGGCCGAAGCGCCGGCGATGCTGGCACGGCTGCAGCAGGCGGTGATCGCCAACGGCAACGTGTTCGAGGTGCTGATGGAGGCGGTGCGCGTCTGCTCGCTGGGGCAGATCACCCACGCGCTGTTCGAGGTGGGCGGGCAGTACCGGCGGAGCATGTGAGGCTGCGCAGCACTCGTCATTCGTGACAAGTGAGTGTCGGCTTCACAAAGGGTAACAAATGCGTGCCGTCTACCCCTTGTTCGCGGGGGCGGTCCACCACTAAGGTGCGGGTAACGAACTCCCGGGGAGTCACTCCATGCGCCACGAACCCGATGCGATCGGCCAGCCGTCCTGCCACAGCGAGGCGGCCATGCCATCCGCCCGAAGCTTTGGGTGGCGGCATCCGGCCACGGTGCTCCTGCTGCTGGTGACCTTGCCGGTCTTTGCCGCCGGCGGCGTGGTCGCGCTGGCAGCGCTGCCCTTCGTCCTGGCCGTGGCAGGGCTCGACCAGCTCCGGCAGTTCCTGCGCCCCGCACCCGAGCCCGTCCCGGTTCGCGCCGGCCACTGAGCGCGGCCGCCGGTGCGGCTGCTGCTCGTCCGCCACGGCGAAACCGCGCTCAATGCGGCGCGGGTTCTTCAACCCCCGACACGCCGCTGAGCGCGCGCGGCGCAGGCAGGCTCGCGCGCTGGCGGTTCGCCTCGCGTCGGGCCCATTGCCGCCGTCTGGTCGAGTGATCTGCCGCGGGCACGGCA
The DNA here is from genome assembly GCA_007994965.1 of Piscinibacter aquaticus. GTDB lineage: Bacteria > Pseudomonadota > Gammaproteobacteria > Burkholderiales > Burkholderiaceae_C > Piscinibacter > Piscinibacter aquaticus. The sequence continues at coordinate 3,408,678 of VOPW01000001.1, forward strand.
GACCGCCGAAGCGCTGGCCGGCGGCCGAGGCATCCAGGCCGAGCCGCTGCTGTGCGAGCGCAATTTTGGTGTGCTGCGAGGCCGAGGCCTACGACGCCCTGGGCTTCGACCCGTTGCGTGCCGCCGAGGCGCCGCCGTGCGGTGAATCACTGGCCGAATTCGAGTCGCGCATCGATGCAGCGCTGGCCCGCGCCCTGCAGGCCGCCGCCGCGCTGCCCGGCGCGCTGCTGCTCGTCAGCCACGGCCTGGTCATCGGCAGCTTGCTGGCGCGGCGCATCAGCCTGCCGGCCGGCACCGCGCGGCCGGCGCGCATCGGCAACACCTCGCTCAGCGTGGTCGAGCTCGGCCCGCCGCCGCGCGCCACGCTGGTCGACTGCACCGCCCACCTCGACGCGGCGCGCGCCGACGACCCGCACGCCTTGTCAGGCGCTTGATCTCCTGTAAGCCGGCTGTACCGGTTCCGGCGTACCTTGGCGGCTTCCACCCGAGAGGAGACACACCATGGCCCTTCCCCGCGACGTTTACGTGGTCGGCGCAGCCCGCACCGCGATCGGCACCTTCGGCGGCTCGCTGAAGGACGTTCCCTGGCCGACTGGCCACGCTCGCCGTCAAGACGGCACTGGAGCGCAGCGGCGCCGCCGCCAGCAGCGTCGGCCACGGCCATGGGCACGGTGATCCCCACCGAGCCGCGCGACGCCTACCTCAGCCGCGTGGCTGCGATCAACGCCGGCTTGCCGAAAGAGACGCCGGCCTTCAACGTCAATCGCCTGTGCGGCTCCGGCCTGCAGGCGATCGTGTCGGCCTCGCAGGCCATCCTGCTGGGCGACTGCGAAGTGGCAGTCGGCGCCGGTGCCGAATCGATGAGCCGCGGCGCCTACCTGCTGCCGCAGGCCCGCTGGGGCGCGCGCATGGGCGACAGCCCGATGCTCGACTTCGTCGTCGGTGCGCTGCACGACCCCTTCCACAAGATCCACATGGGCATCACCGCCGAGAACGTCGGCGAGCAGTTCGGCATCAGCCGCTCGATGATGGACGAGCTGGCGGTCGAAAGCCACCGCCGCGCGGCCGCGGCCATCGCCGAAGGCCGCTTCAAGAGCCAGATCGTGCCGGTGGTGATCCCGAGCAAGAAGGGCGACGTCTCCTTCGACACCGACGAACATGTGAAGCCCGGCACCACGATGGAGACGCTGGCCAAGATGCGCGCCGCGTTCAAGAAGGACGGCGCGGTGACGGCAGGCAACGCCAGCGGCATCAACGATGGCGCGGGTGCGGTGGTGCTGGCCAGCGCCGAGGCGGTGAAGTCGGGCAACCTGAAGCCGATCGCGCGCCTGGTGAGCTATGCGCATGCCGGCGTGGAGCCGACGATCATGGGCATCGGCCCGGTGCCGGCGACCAGGGCTCGCACTGGCGCGCGCCGGACTCAAGGTGAGCGACCTCGACGTGATCGAGTCGAACGAAGCCTTCGCGGCGCAGGCCTGCGCGGTGGTCAAGGAACTGGCGCTCGATCCGGCCAAGGTGAACGTCAACGGCTCGGGCATCTCGCTCGGCCACCCGATCGGCGCCACCGGCGCGATCATCACCACCAAGGCGTTGTACGAACTGCAGCGCGTCGGCGGCCGCTATGCGCTGGTGACGATGTGCATTGGCGGCGGCCAGGGCATCGCCGCGATCTTCGAGCGCGCCTGATCCCGGTTCAGGGCGCGCCGGCCGGAGCGCGCTGCCGCAGGAAGGCAGCGAGGTCCGCCGCCGGCAGCGGCCGCGCGAACCAGTAGCCCTGCGCCTCGCGGCAGCCGAGCTCCGCGAGGCGGTGTGCGACCGACTCGCTCTCCACGCCCTCGGCGATGGTGCCGAGTTCCAGGCCCTGCGCCATCTGCACGATGGCGCGCACGATGGCGCCGTCGTCGGCATCGGTGAGCAGATCGGCGACGAAGCTGCGGTCGATCTTCAGCTTGTCGACTGCGAATCGCTTCAGGTACGACAGGCTCGAGTAGCCGGTGCCGAAGTCGTCGACCGACAGCCGCACGCCCAGGCCCTTCAGGCGCTGCACCACCGCCAGCACCTGCTCGGTGTTGTTCAGCAGGATCGATTCGGTCAGCTCCAGTTCGAGCCCGTCCGGCGGCAGGCCACTGTCGCGCAGCGCACGCTGCACGACAGCCTCGACCCCGCCGCGCGCGAACTGCGCTGCCGAGAGATTCACCGCCACCGTCACCGGCGCCAACCCCTCGAGCCGCCACGCCATCGCCTGCCGGCAGGCCTCGGCCAGCACCCATTCGCCGATCGGGACGATGAGCCCGCTCTCCTCGGCCTGCGCGATGAAGCGGCCCGGCATCACCAACCCCTCGCCCGGCCGCTGCCAGCGCAGCAGCGCCTCGACGCCGGTCACCGCGCCGCTGGCCAGATCGATCTGCGGCTGGTAGTGCAGCACGAACTCGCCGCGATCGATCGCCTGGCGCAGGCCGTTGCGCAGGCGCAGCCGCTCGGTCACCTCGGCATTCATGCGCTCGTCGAAGAAGCGGTAGGTGTTGCGACCGCCGTCCTGGCGCGGTACAGCGCGGTATCGGCCTTCTGCAGCAGCGTGTCGAAGTCGGCGCCGTCGTCGGGATACTGCGCCAAGCCGATCGAGGCGGAGGTCGAGATCTCCTGGCCATCGACCAGCACCGGCTGTTCCAGCGCAGCCATCAGCTTGTCGAGCACCGGCTTGACCGCCGCCGCGTCAGCCAGATCCCCGATCACCACGAGAAACTCGTCGCCCCCTGGCGCGAGATGGTGTCGGTCTCGCGCAGGCAGGCGCGCAGCCGCCGCGCCACGGATTGCAGCAGCCGATCGCCCGCGCCGTGGCCGAGCGAGTCGTTGACGTTCTTGAAGTGGTCGAGATCGAGGTAGACCAGGGCCACCGTCCGGCCTTCGCGGTTCGCCGCGGCGATGCACCGCTCGACGCGGTCTCGCGCCAGGACCCGGTTGGGCAACTCGGTCAGCGGATCGTGGAAGGCGAGAAACTCGATGCGCTGCTCGGTTCGGCGCCGCTCGGCCATCTCGACGCTCAGCCGTTCGTAGGGCTCGCGCACGCCGACCACGAACACCGCGCGGTAGATGAAGAGGTACGCGACGATCTTGTAGGCGTGGCCGAGCAGCTGGAAGACGTCGTTGACGTTCGAGTACAGCGTGAAGCACAGCTCGCCGAGGATGGTGATCAGCGCGGCGGTGCGCAGGTCGGGCGCGTCGTAGCGGCGCGATCGGCCGGCGCGCCGGTGAAAGCCCAGCGCGGCCCGGCCCATCAGCGCGATCAGGAGGTACTCGGCGGCGATCTTGTAGACGGTGAGCCCTGCCCCTCGACGAAGGTGCGCGGCCACAGCCCGGGGTGGTAGAGCTGCAGCCAGGCCACCAGCAGCGGCAGGGCAACGGCAGCGCCGAGCATCGCGTAGCGCCGGTACCGGCCCTGCATCGGCGGCCAGTCGCGCCATGCCACCGCCAGCAAGGTGGCCGCGGCGAGGTAGCGCGCCAGCAGCCAGAAGTTGATCGCCTTCTCCGTGTGGGCCGGCGTCACGAAGTCCGGCATGCCCTTGTACGACAGCAGGTGCGCCAGATCGATCAGCCCCACGGCCAGGAAGCCGCAGCCGATCAGCATCGCGCTGCCCGATCGCTCCGCCGCATCGGTGTGCCAGCACACGGCAAACACCATCAGCGCCACCGCCACCGCGACCAGCTCGGCCACGGTGTGCATCCACACCGGGAAGACGGTGACGCCGTGCTTGAGGAAATCCAGCGGCGGCAGCAGCCAGACGACCAGGAACAGCCCCGTCAGCCCCGCGATCAGCCGGGCCGGGACACGCGACGGCGGCGCCTCGATCGCGAGGCGCCGTTCCGGAAAACGCCGCAGCGGGCGCATCGATCGAGGTCGGCGTGGTCATGCGGTCGGACTGCACCGCGTGGCGCGGACGGGCCTTGGCCCGATTATCGGCAGGCCACTCCGGCGCGCGCACTCATTGGAGCGACCAGACCCCGGCCCGCTCGTGAACTCTTCCCTCGGCGCGCAGCTTGTAGAGGTGGGCGCGCAGCGAGCGCAGCGCCACCGGGTGCAGCCGCTCGGGCACATCGGCATAGACATGCGTCAAGAGCGCCGCTTCGGCCGGGGCGCCGAGTTCGTGCAGCCCGGCCAGCACCTTGGCCTCGCGCTGCAGGCGATGGGCGATGATCTTCTCGAAGGCCGCGCGCGGCTGCGCCATCAGGAAGCCGTGGCCGGGCGCGAGCCACTCCAGGTCTTCGCTGCACAGCGCGCGCAGCGACGTCAGGTAGGCCGCCATGTCGCCATCCGGCGGGTTGATGACCACGGTGCTCAGCTGCATCACGTGGTCGCCGGTGAAGAGCGTCTTCTCCTCCTCGAGCCGGAAGCACAGGTGGTTGGACGCATGGCCGGGTGTGTGCAGCACCGACAGCGTCACGCCCTCGTCGAGCGCGAGGCGCTCGCCGCCTTCGAGCAGCACGTCGGGCGCGAAGCTGGCGTCCTGCCACTCGGGGTGCAGTGCGATGCGGCCGTGCACGGCGGCGCCGGTGCGGGCCTTCAGCAGCGCGCAGCCGGGCGAGTGGTCGAGGTGGGTGTGGGTCGCGAAGATCCAGCGGATCGGCCCCGGCGCCGCGGCCAGGATGGCATCGATGTGCACCGCTTCGGCCGGGCCGGGGTCGATCACCGCCCACTCGTTGCGCGGGCCGCCGCCGACCGGGTAGCTGTTGGTGCCCGGGCCGGTCATCACGCTGCCGTTGTGGGCGGTGACGCGCACGATGCGCGGCGACAGCCGCGCCGGCACCGCCGGATGGATCTCGTACGAGAGATGGCCGCGGCACTCCGGGTCGAGCCGGCGCAGCTCGGCCCAGGCGGGTTCATCGGGCGTGACCGGTCGGGTGCCGTCGCGGCCGGTGCCGATCTGCGGCTGGATCAGCGGCACCTCGCGCGGCTGGCGCGCCCAGGCGAGCAGCGCATCGACGTTGGCGAAGCGTGCGATGGCCTCCAGCGTCTTGTGCGTCGGCGTCATCAGCTTCAGCGGTTCGGCGCGCGTCAGCGCCGCGGCCGGCGCGATCCACAGCTGCTCGACCAGCTCGCCATCGTCGTGCGACGAGACCGCCCTGTGGCGCGCGGGCGATGAAGAAGCGGGTGTCGAAGCGCTTGGGCCGGCCGACCGGCGTGACCCAGTGACTGAAATAGACCAGCTCGTCCACGGCCAGCGTGAGCCCTTCCTCGTGGCACAAGGCAGCCAGCGAGCGCTCGCCACGCTGCAAGGGGCCGCGCCAGTCATCGAGCCGTTCCGTGCGCGCGGCGTCGAGCGCCAGCGGTCCACCGTCGACCTCGCGGGCATAGAGCAGGCCCGCTTCCTCGAAGCACTCGCGCACCGCCGCGGCCCAGTAGTCCAGCGCGTGCTCGGGCAGGCCGAGGTGCGCATCGGCCTCGGCCGCCTCGAGTCCGCGGCAGAACGGCGTGGCCGCGCGGTCGGCCGCATCGACCAGACCGCCCGGAAAGACCCAGGCGCCGCTGTTGAGATCGCCACGTTCGGCGCGGCGCAGCAGCAGCACCTCGATGCCCAGGGCACCATCGCGCACCACCACCACGGTGGATGCGGGGCGCAGCGGCTTGATCGTCTCGGCAGGCGTGCTCATGGCACTGAAACTACCACGGGTCCAGGCCGCCGGCGCTGCGCTCGCGCGTGACGGCGCCGTCGAGCTGGCGCATCAGCCAGTCGCGGGTCTCGGCCGGGTCGATCACCGCATCGATCTCCAGCGTGGCCGCCATGTTCAGCGCGCGGCCCTCGGCCACCTGCCGGGCCAGCAGTTCGCGGAAACGCGCCTCGCGCGGCTCGCCCTCGGGCAACGCCTCGAGCTCCTTGCGGAAGCCCAGGCGCACGGCGCCCTCCAGCCCCATCGCGCCGAACTCGCCCGTGGGCCGGGCGGCGGTGGCCAGCGGCGCGTGAAAGCCGCCGGCGGTATCGCCATCGCGCCCAGGCCATAGGCCTTGCGCAATACCACGGCGAGGAAGGGCACCCGCAGCTGCGCCGCGGCCACGAACATGCGGCTGACGTGGCGCACCTGCGCGCGTGCCTCGACCTCCGGCCCGACCATGAAACCGGGCGTGTCGATCAGCGAGACCATCGCGATGCCGTGGGTGTCGCACAGCCGCATGAAGCGGGCGGCCTTGTCAGCGGCATCGGCATCGATCGCGCCGCCCAGGTGCTGCGGATTGCTGGCCAGAAGCCCCACCGGCCGCCCGCCGAGTCGGGCGAGCACGGTGTGCACCGCCACGCCGAAGCCCGCGCGCAATTCGATCGCACTGCCGATGTCGATCAGGCCATCGATCACCCGGCGCATGTCGTGGCTGCGCGTGCGCTGCTCCGGCAGGATGGTGCGCAGCGCGAGCGGATCGGGCGCAACGCCGCTCGCGACCGGCTGCCGAGCAGCGCGATCAGCCGCTTCGCAGCCGCGACGGCGGCCGCTTCATCGTCGACAAGCAGATCGATCACACCGTTGCCGCTTTGCACCGCCGCCGGGCCGATGTCTTCGGGCGCGTGGCGCCCCAGCCCGCCGCCTTCGATCATCGCCGGCCCGCCCATGCCGATGTTGCTGCCGCGCGTGGCGATGATCAGGTCGCAGCAGCCCAGCAGCGCGGCATTGCCGGCGAAGCAGCGCCCGGCCGCGATGCCCAGCAGCGGCACGCGGCCGGAGAGCCGCGCGAAGCTGGCGAAGGTGGGCACGTGAAGGCCAGCGACGATCGGCATGTCGGTATCGCCGGGCCGGCCGCCGCCGCCCTCGGCGAACAGCACCACCGGCAGTTGCTGCTCGTGCGCGAGGCCGAGCAGCCGATCGGTCTTCTGGTGGTTGCGCAGGCCCTGCGTGCCGGCGAGCACGGTGGCGTCGTAGGCCAGCACCGCGCAGCGCAGGCCGCCGACGCGGCCGATGCCGGTGACCATGCCGTCCGCCGGCGTCTGGCGGATCAGTTCGTCGACCGGGCGGCGCTTCGTCTGCGCCGCGTAGGCGAAGGCGCCATATTCGACGAAGCTGCCGTCGTCGCACAGGTCGGCCACGTTCTCGCGCGCGGTGCGTGCGCCGGCGGCGTGGCGGCGTGCCACGGCCTCGGGGCGGGCCTGGTCGCGCAGCAAAGCGCCGAACGGTCGAAGAACTCCTGCAATTCCGGGCGGACCGCGGGCGCGGCGGGCGCGTCGTCCCGCGCGGGCACGGCCACGGCGTGACGCTCGGCCGGGCCGAGCCGCAGCAGCCCGTCGCCTTCGGCCAGCAACTCGCCAGCCGTGCGAGCACGGCCATCACGCGCGCATCGTGCGGCGCGCGCAGCTCGTGCTCCATCTTCATCACCTCGACCACCGCGAGCAGATCGCCGGCGCGCACGGCTGGCCGGCGTCCACCGCGATCTCGACCACCGTGGCGGCCATCGGGGAGCGGATCTCCTGCGTCGTCATCCGGTCACTGTAGCGCCGCGCCCTCCGCTACAGTGGTCACGCCCGGGACAGACCAACTCAGACCATGCTCCAGTTCAGCGAGATCGAAGCCGCCGCCGCCCGCCTGAAGGGCGTGGCCCACCGCACGCCGGTCGTCACCTCGCGCACGCTCGACGCGATGCTCGGCGCGACGGTGCTGATGAAGGCCGAAAACCTGCAACGCATGGGCGCCTTCAAGTTCCGCGGCGGTTACAACAGCGTCAACGTGCTGAGCGATGCGCAGCGCGAGCGCGGCGTCGTCGCGTTCTCCTCCGGCAATCATGCGCAAGCGGTGGCGCTGGCCGCGCAGCTGCACGGCTGCCCGGCGACGATCGTGATGCCGCACGACGCGCCCGCGCTCAAGCTCACCGCCACGCGCGGCTACGGCGCCGAGGTGGTCGTCTACGACCGCTACAAGGAGGACCGCGCCGCGATCGCTCAGCGCCTGACCGAGGAGCGCGGCGCCGCGCTGATCCCGCCCTTCGACCACCTGCCGGTGATGGCCGGCCAGGGCACGGCGGTGCTGGAGCTGATCGAGGACGCCGGCCCGCTCGATGCGCTGATCGTCTGCGCCGGCGGCGGCGGATTCCTCTCCGGCTGCGCGGTGGCCGCGAAGCATCTGCTGCCGAACGTCCAGGTCTTCGGCGCAGAACCGGAGCGCGGCAACGACATGCAGCAGTCGCTGCGCCGCGGCGAGATCGTCAGCATCGACGTGCCGCGCACCATCTGCGACGGCCAGCAGACGCAGGCCGTGGGCCGCCATCCGTTCGAGGTGATCAAGACGCACGTGAGCGATGTGCTGACCGTGCCCGACCCGGTGGTGGTCGAGGCGATGCGCTTCGCCTTCGAGCGCATGAAGCTGGTGCTCGAGCCCTCCGGCGCCTGCGCGCTGGCCGCGTTGATGCAGCACCGCGAGCGCTTTGCCGGAAAGCGTGTCGGGGGTGACGCTGTCGGGCGGCAACATCGGCGTCGACCGCTTCGTCGCGCTCATCTGCGGCGCCGAAGCCGTCGATTGAGCCTCAGCCGCCCTCGAAGCCTTCGAGCACGTTGACCGCGTTGACGCCGACCTCGGCCACCGCATAGCCCCTTCGAAGGCGAACACCGTCGGCAGCTTCAGCGCGGCGAGATCTTCGCCGATGCGCCGGTAGTCGTCGCTCCTGAGCTTGAAGCCGGAGATCGGATCGCCCTCGAAGGTGTCCACGCCCAGCGGCACCACCAGCGCCTGCGCACCGAAGGCCCGCACGGCGGCGATGCCCTGGTGCAACGCCTCGCGCCAGCGGTCGAACCCGGTGCCGCGAGGCAGCGGCAGGTTGAGGTTGCAGCCCTGCCCTGCGCCGGCGCCGCGCTCGTCGGCATGGCCGAGGTAGAACGGGTACTCGGTGCGCGGGTCGCCGTGGAGGGACACGGTCAGCACATCGCCGCGCTCGTAGAAGATGCTCTGCGTGCCGTTGCCGTGGTGGTAGTCCACGTCGAGCACGGCCACGCGTTCGGCGCCGAGATCGCGCAGCGTCTGCGCGGCCAGCGCGGAGTGGTTGAGAAAGCAGTAGCCGCCGAAGAAGTCGGCGCCGGCATGGTGGCCGGGCGGGCGGCTGAGCGCGAACGCGCTTCGCGCGCGACCTTCGCCCACCGCGCGCGCGGCCAGCACCGCGGCATGGGCACCGGTCCGGGCGGCGCGCCAGCTGCCGGCGGTCAGCGGCGTGCCGGCGTCGAAGGAGTAGAGACCCATGCGCGCGGCGAAGTTGCTCGGCTCCACGTCGGCCCGGAAGCCGCGCACCGGCCATGCCGAAGGCAGCGCATCCAGCGCGGCATTCGCCGGATCGAGTGCCACCCACTCGTCCCAGGCGTGTTCGAGGAAGCGCAGGTATCGCGGCGCATGGATGCGCTGCAGCGCGCCCCTCGAACGCGGCATCGAAGCCGGGCTGCAGCTCCGCGGGTGTGTGCAGCGGGCCGAGGCTGCGGCGCCGGCACTCGGCCAGCACATGGTCGAGCCGCTCGGGCACCTCGTGGCAGGGCGCACCGGGCGGCCGCGGAACATCTCGTGGCGGCCGGCGTGCAGGGCATGGTCGGGGTTGTGAACGACGAGCATGGGCAGTGTGGAATCGCGAGGGCTGAGGGTGACTCGTGCGATTTTGCGCGGCACCCGCGCCACGCCGCATCGTCGCGTGAAAAAGAGTTGCGCTAGGCTCCCAAGGCGATGCAGGACGCCACCACCTTTCCGCCGGACAGCGTGAGCTCGGGCTTCCGCCCCGACCGGCCGACCATGGTGCTGCTCAACCCGCGCGCCGCCGGCGGCCAGCCGCCGCCGCGCTGGCGCACCCGATGCGCCAGTGGCTGGCCAGTTACGCGCCGGGGGGTGGCGCTGGTCGAGTCGGACAGCATCGAACGCTCGCGAGCCACGCTGCAATGCCTTCCGCGCAGCAGTCGCGTCGTGCTGGTCGGCGGCGACGGCACCTTGCACCACATGCTGCCGGTGCTGCTCACCCATCGCCTCGCGCTCGGCGTGGTGCCGCTGGGCGGCGGCAACGACACCGCGCGCGCGCTCGGCGTGGCCGGCATGCCTTGGCCAAAGGCGCTGGAGCTGGCGCTGACCGGGCCGACACGCCGCATGGACGTCGGCGAGCTCGTCACGCCGCGCCAACGTGTGCCCTTCTTCTCCAGCCTCGCCGCCGGCTTCGATGCCGCCGTGGCGATGCGCGCGCTGGCCGGCCCGCGCTGGCTCGACGGCATGCCGCGCTACCTGTGGGCGACGATGGCCGAACTCGCCTCGCTGCGCACGCACCGCATCCGCATCGCGCTCGACGGCGAGCCGCGCTACGACGGCGAAGCGATCTTCGCCTCGGTGCTGAACACCCGCAGCTACGGCGCGGGGATGCCGGCGGTGCCCGGTGCGCGCGTCGGCGACGGCAAGCTCGACCTGCTGGTGGCCGGCGGCTTCGGGCGCATCGGCGCCCTGTCGATGCTGCCGCGCCTGCTCAAGGGCACGCACCTGCCGCACACCAAGCTTCACACTGGCCGTTCCAGGCGATGCAGTTCGAGAGCGATCGCGATCTGCCGCTGGCCGCCGATGGCGAGCCGCTGCAGCCGCTGCGCCGCTTCGAGGTGCGCGTGCGCGCCGCGGCCGTGCGTGTGGTCAGCGCGAAGCGGCAGCGCCCGCCGCAGGCGGAGGCGTCCAGCCCGCCGGAGCGCGAGTCGGCGCCGGCGTGAAGCCCCGGCCGTAGGCGCGCGCGTAGCGCTCCACCGTGAGGCCGTCCATATCGATCGCCGGCGCGCGGCCGGAGATCACGTCGGCCATCACGCGGCCGGTGCCGGCGGCCATCGTCCAGCCCAGCGTGCCGTGGCCGGTGGCCGGTACAGGTTGTCCATGCGCGTGCCGCCGACGATCGGCGTGCCGTCCGGGGTCATCGGCCGCAGGCCGCACCAGAACTCGGCCTTGGCCACGTCGCCGCCGGCCGGGAACAGGTCGCTGACCACGTGCTTGAGGGTGCGCTCGCGCGCCTCGTGCAGTTGCAGCGTGTAGCCGGCGAGTTCGGCCGTGCCGCCGACGCGGATGCGGTCACCCAGGCGCGTGACGGCCACCTTGTGCGTCTCGTCCATCACGGTCGATTCCGGCGCGCCGCTGGCATCGGTGATCGGCACGGTGATCGAGTAGCCCTTGACCGGATACACCGGGATGTCGATGCCCAGCGGCGCCAGCAGCTTCGGCGAGTAACTGCCCATCGCCACGACGTAGGCGTCAGCGGTGAGTGTGCCCTGGCCGGTGACCACGCCGGAGATGCGGCCGCCCTCGCCCTGCAGGCGCTGGATGTCGGTGCCGTAGAGGAAGTTGACGCCGGCCTGTGCGGCACGCGCCGCCAGCGATTGGGTGAACTTGAAGCAGTCGCCGGTCTCGTCGCCGGGCAGCAGCAGGCCGCCGACGAACTTGTCCTGCACGCGCGCGAGCGCCGGTTCGTGGCGGATGCAGCCGGCGCGGTCGAGCAGTTCGAAGCGCACGCCGTAGCGCTTCAGCACCTCGATATCGGCGCCGGTGCCGTCGAGCTGCTTCTGCGAGCGGAAGAGTTGCAGCGTGCCCTGCGAGCGTTCGTCGTACGACAGGCCCAGCTCGGCGCGCATCTCGCGCAGCACGTCGCGGCTGTATTCGGCCAGCCGCACCATGCGGCCCTTGTTGATCTCGTAGCGCTCGGCGGTGCAGTTGCGCAGCATCTGCAGCCCCCAGCGGACCATGGCCATGTCGAGCTGCGGGCGGATCACCAGCGGGCGGTGCTGCATCAGCAGCCACTTGATCGCCTTCACCGGCACGCCCGGGCCGGCCCAGGGTGCGGAATAGCCGGGCGACACCTCGCCCGCATTGGCGAAGCTGGTCTCCAGGCCGGCGCCGGGTTGCCGATCGACCACCGTGACCTCGTGGCCGGCTTGCGCCAGATGCCGGGCGCTGCTGGTGCCGATGACGCCGCTGCCCAGGACGATGACCTTCATGACGCCGCTCCGCGTGTGCTGCAATGAGGCGAGAGCTTATCGAGGGCCAGGGGAATCTTTCGCGGCAGATTGACGGCTTCGGCTCGTCTGGCCGAATCTTCTTCGGCCAAATCGACACTTGACTGGATCGGCTTCGCGTCATCGTGGCGGCTGGCAAAGCCCGCCACAATGCCCGCATGAGCAACCAGCCCGCCTTCGTCGCGCCCGCCCGCTTCGACGATCCGCAGCGCGCCCTCGAACAGGTGCGCGCCATCTACGACGCCGGCATCACCCACCTGCGCGATGCCCTGCAGCGCTTCGTCGCCGGCGAGGACGTCGGCCCGCACGTGCGCGCCTGCTACCCGTTCGTGCGCGTGCACACCGACACCGTGGCGCGCGCCGATTCGCGCCTGTCCTACGGCTTCGTGGCCGGCCCCGGCACCTACGAGACCACGCTGACGCGGCCGGAGCTGTTCGGCAACTACTACCTCGAGCAGTTCCGCCTGCTGCTGCGCAACCACGGCGTGTCGCTGGAGATCGGCACCGGCACGCAGCCGATTCCGGTGCACTTCTCCTTCGCCGAGGGCGACCACGTCGAAGGCAGCCTGACGCCGGAGCGGCGCCAGCGCATGCGCGATGTCTTCGACCTGCCCGACCTCGCCGCGATGGACGACGGCATCGCCAACGGCACGCACGAGCCGCGCCGCGGCGAGGCGCATCCGTTGTCGCTGTTCACCGCGCCGCGCGTCGACTACTCGCTGCACCGCCTGCGCCACTACACCGGCACGGCGCCGGAGCACTTCCAGAACTTCGTGCTGTTCACGAACTACCAGTTCTACATCGACGAGTTCGTGCGCCTCGGCCACGAGGCGATGGCCAGCAGCTCGAAGGCGCAGGACTACGTCGCCTTCATCGAGCCGGGCAACGTGATCACCCGCCGCGCCGGCTTGCCCGCGCAGCCCGGCGACGAACTCGGCGCGGTGCCGCCGCGGCTGCCGCAGATGCCGGCCTATCACCTCGTGCGGCCCGACAGCGCCGGCATCACGATGGTCAATATCGGCGTCGGTCCGTCGAACGCCAAGACCATCACCGACCACATCGCGGTGCTGCGCCCGCATGCGTGGATCATGCTCGGCCACTGCGCCGGGCTGCGCAACACGCAGCAGCTCGGCGACTACGTGCTCGCCCACGGCTACGTGCGCGAGGACCATGTGCTCGACGAGGAACTGCCGCTGTGGGTGCCGATCCCGCCGCTGGCCGAGGTGCAGGTGGCGCTCGAATCGGCGGTGGCCGAGATCACGCAACTGAAGGGCTACGAGCTCAAGCGCATCATGCGCACCGGCACGGTGGCCACCACCGACAACCGCAACTGGGAGCTGCTGCCCTCGCGCAACGTGCCGACCACCCCGGACCGCCGCTTCAGCCAGAGCCGCGCGATTGCCCTCGACATGGAAAGCGCCACCATCGCCGCCAACGGCTTCCGCTTCCGCGTGCCCTACGGCACCTTGCTGTGCGTGAGCGACAAGCCGCTGCACGGCGAGATCAAGCTGCCGGGCATGGCCAACACCTTCTACCGCGAGCGGGTCGACCAGCACCTGCGCATCGGCATCCGCGCGATCGAGAAGCTGCGCGAGCAGGGCGTCGATCAGCTGCACAGCCGCAAGCTGCGCAGCTTTGCCGAGGTCGCGTTCCAGTAGCGCGCATCGCGCGCTTTACACAGCTTGACGGCGCGCAAGCACGCGCGCAACGGGCCGGGGCCAGACTCGGCGCATGCCCCGCAGAACAAGAACACCGCTGACACTGGCCGCGCTGGGCAGCGCCTTGCTGCTGGCCGGCTGTGCTTCGCTGGAGGCCCGGCCGGCGATCGCCGATGCGGGCGTGGCGGTGCCGCCCGCCTGGTCGCTGGGAACATCGGCCATGTCGCCGACATCGCTGGCCGCCTGGTGGCAGCGCTTCAATGACCCGGCCCTGACCGCGCTGATCGCGCAGGCGCTGGCCGCGAACACGAGCATCGCGTCGGCCCAGGCGGCGCTGAGGCAGTCGCGGGCATTGGCCGATGTGCAGCAGGCGCGGCTCGGGCCGGATCTCGGCGTTTCGGGCTCGGCACAGCGCAGCCGCAGCGCCGCGGGCGGATCGAGCAACAGCTTCCGCGCCGGCTTCGACGCCAGCTGGGAGCCCGATGTCTTCGGTGGTCAGCGCGCGGCACGCGATGCCGCCACACTCGATGCCGAGGTCAGCGCCGCAAACCTCGGTGACGTGCAGGTGTCGGTGGCCGCCGAGGTGGCGCAGACCTTCATCACCCTGCGCAGCACCGAACAGCGCCCGGCCATCGCCCGCGAGAACCTCGCCAGCCAGGAGGAGACGCTGCGCATCACCCAGTGGCGCGTGCAGGCCGGCCCTGGCGACCTCGCTGCAATCGGAACAGGCGCGCGCCGCGGTGGAGCAGACGCGCGCGCAGATCCCGGCGCTGCGGACCTCGCTGGCGCTGGCGCGCCATCAGCTCGCGCTGCTGACCGGCCGCACGGTCGGCGAGTTCACGCTGGCCGAAGGCGGCGCGCTGCCGCAGCCGGCTGACGATCTTGCGCTCGCTTTCCCCGCCGACACCTTGCGCCAGCGGCCCGATGTGCGCGCGGCCGAGGCCCGCGTCGCCGCGGCAGCGCAGCGGGTGATTCAGGCCGATGCGGCGCGCTATCCGAGCTTCAGCCTGAGCGGCTCGCTCGGCCTGTCGGCGCTGACGCTGTCGGGGCTGGGCAGCGGCGCCGTGGTGAGTTCGCTGCTGGCCAGCGTGTCGCTGCCGGTGTTCGACGGCGGTGCGCTGCGCGCCCAGGGCGAGGCGCAGCGCGCGGCCTTCGACCAGGCCCGCGAAGCGCACCGCAGCGCGATGCTCGCCGCTCTGAAGGACGTGGAAGACGCGCTCGTGGCCTTGCAGGGCGACCGCGAGCGCCTCGCGCGCCTGCGCGAGGCCGCCGACGCCGCCAGCAACGCCGCGCTGCTCGCCCGCCAGCGTTATGCCAGCGGGGGCGGTCGATTTCCAGACCGTGCTGGAGACGCAACGCACCCAGCTCAGTGCGCAGGACAACGTGGCCGCGAGTGCAGCCGACGTCGCCGGCGACCACGTGCGCCTCTACAAGGCGCTGGGCGGCGGCTGGAGCCCGCAGACGGCGACAACGAAGAACCCATCATGACCACGAACGCACCCACTGCCGATGCCGATGCGGCCGCCATTGCCACGCTGCTCGACGAGCCCTCGGCCCGCCCCTGGTGGAAGCGCCCGCTGCTGTGGGGCAGCTTCACCGCCGTGCTGCTGCTGGCCGGCGGCCTCGCCCGGTGGCAGAGCAGCCAGCGTGCCGCCGCCGCGCCGAGCTACGTCACCGAGCCGGTGCAGCGCGGCACGCTGAACGTGACGGTCAGCGCCGACGGCACGCTGCAGCCGACCCGCTCGGTCAACATCGGCAGCGAGCTCTCGGGCACGGTGGCGCGTGTCTTCGTCGACGTGAACGACCGCGTGAAGAAGGGCCGGTGCTGGTCGAACTCGATACCGCCAAGCTGCGCGACCAGATCGCCCGCTCGCGTGCCGCGCTGGCCTCGGCGCAGGCCGGCGTGGCGCAGGCGGTGGCCACGCTCAAGGAAGCGCAGGCCAACCTCGCGCGGCTGGAGGAAGTGCAGAAGCTCTCCGGCGGCAAGGTGCCGGCGCCGACGGAGATCGACACCGCCCGTGCCGCGCTCGACCGCGCCCGCGCCGCTGAGGCCAGCGCGCGCGCCAGCGTGGCCAGCGCGCAGGCGCAACTCTCGACCGACGAGACGAATCTCTCCAAGGCCTCGATCCGCGCGCCGATCGACGGCGTGGTGCTCACGCGCACCGTCGACCCCGGCAATGCGGTGGCGGCCTCGCTGCAGGCCGTCACGCTGTTCACGCTGGCCGAAGACCTCAGCCGGCTGCAGCTGGAGGTGAATGTCGACGAGACCGACGTCGGCCTCGTCGCCAACGGCCAGAAGGCCAGCTTCACCGTCGGCGCGTATCTGAACCGCCGCTACCCGGCGACGGTGACGCGCGTGGCCTACGGCTCGACCAAGACCGACAACGTGGTCACCTACACGACGCGGCTCGATGTGGACAACCAGGACCTGACGCTGCGCCCGGGCATGACCGCCACCGCGACCATCCAGACCAGCGAGCGCCAGCCCTCGCTGCTGGTGCCCAACACCGCGCTGCGCTTCACGCCTGCCGGCGCGGCGGCGGCCTCGGCACCGGCAGCCAACTCGGGCGGCATCGTCTCCAAGCTGATGCCGCGGCCGCCGGGCGGTGTCGCGCGGCGCAGCGCCGGCGTGGCCGGCAACGGCAATGCGGTCGGCGCGAGCCGGCAGCTGTGGGTGCTGCGCGACGGCGCCCCGGTGGCGGTGCGCGTGACCGCCGGCGCCACCGACGGCAAACGCACCGAGGTCTCGGGCGCGGGCCTCGCCGAAGGCGATGCGGTGATCGTCGACCAGCGCAGCGGGGCCGCGAAGTGAGTGACGCCGGCGAACCCT
Source organism: Piscinibacter aquaticus (assembly GCA_007994965.1). Lineage (GTDB taxonomy): Bacteria > Pseudomonadota > Gammaproteobacteria > Burkholderiales > Burkholderiaceae_C > Piscinibacter > Piscinibacter aquaticus. Next base: position 3,425,129 of record VOPW01000001.1, read on the forward strand.
GATCCGCCTGCGCGGCATCACCAAGACCTACGGCCAGGGCCAGGCCGCCTTCCAGGCGCTCAAGGGCGTGGACCTCGACATCGCCGCCGGCGACTTCGTGGCCATCATGGGGCCGAGCGGCTCGGGCAAGTCCACCGCGATGAATACGCTCGGCTGCCTCGACGTGCCGACGAGCGGCGACTATCTCTTCCGCGGCATCGCGGTGCAGAAGCTCAGCCGCGACCAGCGCGCGGGCTGCGCCGCAAATACCTCGGCTTCGTCTTCCAGGGCTTCAACCTGCTGGCGCGCACCACGGCGCAGGAGAACGTCGAGCTGCCGCTGCTCTACCGCGGCGAGAGCGCGGCCTCGCGCCACGCGCAGGCCAAGGCGGCGCTGGCCGCGGTGGGCCTGGCGGGCTGGGAGCACCACACGCCGGCCGAGCTCTCCGGCGGCCAGCAGCAGCGCGTGGCGATCGCACGCGCGATCGTCTCGCAGCCGCAGGTGCTGCTGGCCGACGAACCCACCGGCAACCTCGACAGCCAGCGCGGCCGCGAGATCATGGAACTGCTGACCACGCTGAACGGCCAGGGCATCACGGTGATCATGGTGACGCACGAACCGGACATGGCGGCCTACGCGAAGCGCATCGTGCGCTTCGTCGACGGCCGGGTGGAAAGCGACTGGCGCCATGCGCCAGCAGAGGCCTTGGCCGAGGGCATGAGCTGACATGTGGCTCAACACCCTGCTGCTGGCGCTGCGCGAGATCCGCCGCAACCTGCTGCGCTCGTTCCTGACGATGCTGGGCATCGTGATCGGCGTCAGCGCGGTGATCACGATGGTCACCCTCGGCAACGGTGCGACGCGCTCGGTGCAGGCGCAGATCGCCAGCCTGGGCAGCAACCTGCTGATGGTGCTGCCCGGCCAGCGCATGGGCCCGGGCGGCGGCGGCGGGCCGGCCTTCAACATCGCCGATGTCGAGGCCATCGCCTCGCAGATCGGCGGCATCCGCCCCGGTGGCGCCGGAAGTGCGCAGCAGCGCGACGCTGGTGGCCAACGGCCGCAATTGGTCGGCCGGCGTGACCGGGTCGACACAGGACTGGTTCAGCGTCAGCAACTGGACGATCGCCAGCGGCCGCGGCTTCGAGCCCGACGAAGAGCGTGTCGGCGCGGCGGTCTGCGTGATCGGTGCGACGGTGCGGCGCGAGCTGTTCGGCAACGCCGACCCCGTCGGCGAGCAGATCCGCCTGAAGAAGTTCTCCTGCACCGTCGTCGGCCTGCTCGGCAGCAAGGGCCAGGGCGCGATGGGCAACGACCAGGACAACCTGCTCGTGCTGCCGCTGGCGACGATGCAGCGGCGCGTGGTCGGTCACACGCGCATCAACACCATCCTGGTGTCGATGAACGACAGCGCCGATCCGGCGCGGCTGAAGGCCAGCCTCGAGCAGCTGATGCGCGAACGGCGCAAGCTCGCCGAGAACGACGACAACAACTTCAACGTGCTCGACACGCGGCAGATCGCCGACACGATGTCGGGCACCACGCAGATCATGACGATGCTGCTCGGTGCCGTGGCCGCGGTGAGCCCGGTGGTCGGCGGCATCGGCATCATGAACATCATGCTGGTCAGCGTGACCGAGCGCACCCGCGAGATCGGCGTGCGGCTGGCCATCGGCGCGCTCGAGCGCGAGGTGCTGATGCAGTTCCTCGTCGAGGCGGTGGTGCTGGCCGCACTCGGCGGGCTGATCGGCATCGTGCTGGCCACCGGCGCGTCGATCGCGCTGGCGCAGCTGATGCAGATTCCCTACGCGTTCGACGCGTCGATCAACCTGCTGGCTTTCGGCTTCTCGGCCGCGATCGGCGTGGTGTTCGGCTACTTCCCGGCACGCCGCGCCGCGCGGCTCGACCCGATCGACGCGCTGCGCCACGAGTGACGCGGCGCGCCGAGGGCGCGGCAACGCTCAGCGGTCGTAGGCGGCGATGCTCTCGGCCGGCGTGATGTTGGACAGCGGCAGCTTGTTCCAGTCGACGCGGTCCGACAGCTCGGTCAGCTGCGACGGCGGCTCGGTGACGGCGCCGGAGGCCGAGGACGTCGCGCCGCCGGCAAAGGCCTGGGCGTTGGCCATCACGGCGGCGATGGCGACCGCGGCGAAGCCGACGGCGATCCAGGCGCGGGCTTGGGTCGGAAGGGAAGCGGTGGTGCTCTTGGTTTCCATGACGACGTCCTTTCTGTTCGTGCCTCTGTGGGCGGGCGGATGCAAATCCGTGACGCCATTGCACGACTTCTGACGCCGCTGCGGCGGTGCATCTTTCACATTCGCCGAGCTGTCCCGAAAAGACCCCCTCGTTTACGGGGATCTCACCGTGAACGCATCACGCGGCGCCGAGAGTGGCCGCTGTCGGCCGACCGCGACGCGGTTCACGAACGGCCGCGCCCTGTGAAGCACGCCGCACTTGACGCCCAGGCTTGCCCCGCCCGGGCGCTTGCCGTACGCTGGCTTCGAACATCCCGCCCACCCCAGGCGCAGGAGACGCGCCTCACGCAAGGAGCGCGTCATGGCCGCCACCACCCCTTCCCCCGCGACACCCGCGCCCTCGAGCGCATCCGCACCCTGGCCCTGGTCGGCCAGTCGGCGGCGGGCAAGACCTGTTTGGCCGAGGCGCTGCTGCACAAGGCCGGCGCGATCGGTGCACCGGGCAGCCTCGAGCGCGGCAGCACCGTCAGCGACTTCGATCCGATGGAGCGCCGCGTGCAGCATTCGCTGAACTCGGCGCTGATGCACTTCGAACACCACGGCACGCGCGTCCACCTGATCGACACGCCGGGGTTCCCGGATTTCGTCGGCCAGGCGATGACAGCGCTGGAAGCGGTGGAGACCGCCGCGGTGGTGATCGATGCCGCCGCCGGCATCGAGGCAGCGAGCATCCGCATGATGGACTGGGCCGCCGAGCGCGGCCTCGACCGCCTGCTGATCGTCAACAAGATCGATGCGCAGGGCACGGATCTGCCCTCGCTGCTGGCGGCGATCCGCGACACCTTCGGCAAGGAGTGCCTGCCGCTGAACCTGCCGGCGGCCGGCGGCACGACGGTGGTCGACTGCTTCTTCAACACAGAAGGCACGAGCGATTTCGGCTCGGTGGCCGAGGCGCACCGCGCCCTCGTCGAGCAGGTGGTGGAAGTGGACGCGGCCTTCGTCGACCGCTACCTGAACGACGGCGATGTCGACCCGAAGGAACTGCACGCGCCGCTGGAGCAGGCGCTGCGCGAAGGGCACCTCATCCCCGTGTGCTTCGTCTCGGCGCGCAGCGGCGCCGGCGTGGCCGAATTGCTCGCCGTGATCGAACTGCTGCTGCCGCATCCCGGCGAAGGCAACCCGCCGCAGTTCTTCAAGGGCGAGGGCGCCGGCGCGATCGAGTTGCATGCCGACCCCGACCCGGCCAAGCACGTGATCGCCCACGTGTTCAAGGTGACCGTGGACCCGTACGTCGGCCGCATGGGCATCTTCCGCATCCACCAGGGCACGGTCACCCGGGACAGCCAGCTCTACATCGGCGACGGCCGCAAGCCCTTCAAGGTGGGCCACCTCTTCATGCTGCAGGGCAAGGAGCACGTGGAGGTGCCGTGCGGCGTGCCGGGCGACCTGTGCGCAGTGGCCAAGGTCGACGAGATCCACTTCGACGCGGTGCTGCACGACGCCGCGGAAGACGACCACCTGCACCTCAAGCCGCTGCCCTTCCCGGTGCCGGTGCACGGCCTGGCCATCGAGCCGAAGCGGCGCGGCGACGAGCAGCGCATGTGGGAGATCCTGCAGAAGCTGGTCGACGAGGACCCGTGCCTGAAGGTCGAGCATGTGGCGGTGACCAACGAGACGGTGGTGTATGGCCTGGGTGAGCTGCACCTGCGCACGCTGCTCGAACGCATGACCGAGGTCTACAAGTGCGAGGTGGCCACACGGCCGCCGAAGATCGCCTACCGCGAGACCATCACCGCGCCGGCCGAGGGCCACCACCGCCACAAGAAGCAGAGCGGCGGTGCCGGCCAGTTCGGCGAGGTGTACCTGAAGGTCGAGCCGCTGCCGCGCGGCGCCGGCTTCGAGTTCATCGACCAGGTCAAGGGCGGCACCATCCCGACTCAGTTCATCCCGGCGGTCGAGAAGGGCGTGCGCCCGGGCGCTCGATGCCGGCGTGGTGGCCGGCTATCCGGTCAAGGACGTGCGCGTGACCGTCTACGACGGCAAGTCGCACAGCGTCGACTCCAAGGACATCGCCTTCGCCACCGCCGGGCGCAAGGCCTTCATCGATGCGGTGATGAAGGCCCGGCCGATCGTGCTCGAGCCGATCGTCAAGGTGGAGATCAGCGCGCCCGAGGGCGCGATGGGCGACATCACCGGCGATCTGTCGGCCAAGCGCGGGCAGGTCAGCGGCACGCAGTCGCTCGCCGGCGGCGGCATGGTCGTCAGCGGCCGGTGCCGCTGTCGGAACTCAACGGCTACCAGGCGCGCCTGAACGGCATGACCGGCGGCCAGGGTCGCTACACGCTGGCGCTGAGCCACTACGAGGCGGTGCCGCCCGCCGTGCAGGCGCAGCTGGCCGCCCAGTTCAAGCCGCGCGAGGACGACTGAGCCGCCGGCTTTGATCTGGCTCAGCGGCGCGTCTCATGGCCCTTGAAGCCGGCGCAGCGTGCCCTATCTCCTGGGCATCGGCGGCAACGAGCCGCCTCTGCCAAGAAGGAGGTCAACATGTTCTCTCTGCTGTCCCGGCCCGCCACGCAAGGCACCGCCCTCTCGCGCGATCCGTTCAGCCCGGTCGACGCGATGTTCAACGAGCTGGCCAACCAGCGCGGTGGTTCGTCGCTGGTCTCGCGCGCCCGCATCGACGTCACCGAGCGCAACGGCGCCTATGAAGTGCGCGCCGAACTGCCCGGCGCGAAGAAGGAAGACATCACGATCGACATCGACGGCGCGGCTGTCTCGATCAGCGCGAAGGTGTCGAGCCAGAGCGAGCGCAAGGAAGGCGAGCGCGTGCTGTACAGCGAGCGCAGCCACGAGTCGTACGCACGTGCCTTCGAATTGCCGCAGGCCGTCGACGCCCAAGCCGCCGAGGCGAAATTCGACAACGGCGTGCTGACGCTGACGCTGCCGAAGAAGGACGCGCCGCGCTCGACGCGACTGGCCGTACGCTGAGTCGGCTCGCGGCCAGGAGGCTGGAGGCCGGCTAGAGGTCGCCCAGCGGCAGCGTGGCCGCGAAGCCGTGCCCGGTATCGCCCGGGCGCAGGTTCTTCGCATCGGCCTTGGCCCGCAGGCCATCGAGTTCGTCGTAGGCCTGCGTCAGGTGCCGCGCCAGCTTCTCGGTCTCGGCGCGCTGCTCGGCCTTGAGCCGCTCGATGCGGCTGGTCATCTCGGCCTGGATCGCCGCGACGTCGCGCTTGGCGCTGTCCTGCGCGGCGGCGATGGCCGCCTGCGCCCGGGCCGCTTCCTGCTGCAGCGAGCGCTCAGCGCGCTCGGCGCGTTCCTTCAGGGCCGCCCCGCCACCCTGGCGGGCCAGCATCCAGCCGATCGCCACACCGGCCGCCACGCCGGCGACAGCGCTGCCCAACGCGATTCCCATGTCCATCCTGGTCCCCTCTTCTTGTGCCGTGGAGGGTACCCAATCAGGCGCAGGAAATCGACGTCACTTGTTGCGGGCGTGACGAATTCCTGTCGGGTTGCACCGGAAACGGCCGAACGGTTCAGGCCAGCGGCAAGCTCAACGTGAAGCGCGCGCCCTGCCCCGGCGTGGATTTCACCGTGAGGCGGCCACCCATCAGCTCGGCGAGCGCGCGCGACAGCGCCGGGCCGAGGCCGGTGCCGCCGTGCTGGTAGCTGACCCGGTCGCTGCCCTGGCGGAATTTCTCGAAGATGATCGATTGCAGCTCGGGCGGAATGCCCGGGCCGCTGTCGACCACGTCGATCTTCAGCTCGGCGCCATCGAGCGCGACCTCGATGCCGATGCCGCCCTGCTCGGTGAACTTCACTGCGTTGGACAGCAGGTTGTTGAGGATCTGCTTCGTGCGCAGGCCGTCGCAGACCACGCTGGCCGGCACGTCGTCGGCCACGCGCACGGCCAGTGCCGGGCCCTTGGCCGCGGCGGCCACCTCGAAGAACTCGCCCACGTCGCCGACCGGGCGCCGCAGGTCCTGCGGCTCGCGCACGATCGGCATCGCCCCCGCCTCGACCTTGGTCAGGTCGAGGATCTCGGTGAGCAGCGTGTTCAGGTGCTCGGCGCCCTTGCGGATCATCGAGGCCTGATCCTGGAACACCGGGTTGTCGATGCGCCGTTCCATCAGCTCGGCAAAGCCGCGGATGCTGGTCAGCGGCGTGCGCAGTTCGTGCGAGATCGCGGCGAGGAACTCGGTCTTCGCGCGGTTCGCGGCCTGTGCCTGCATCTCGCTGACGCGCAGCGCGGCGTTGCTGCGTTCCTGGCGGCGGATGCCGACGGCGGTGAGCGCGAGCACGGCCACTACCAGCAGCGACAGCGCCGCGGCCGGGCCGAACATCACGTTGCGGCCGATGCGCCATTCGTTCAGCGCCTCGTCGCTGCCGGTGAAGACGAAGATGTTCAGCGGGTAGCCGCTGATCGCCCGCCGTGCATACAGCCGCTCGATGCCGTCGACACTGCTGCGCGAGGCGATACGGCCCTCCGCGCCGAGATCGGGGCGCGCGGCGATGCTGCTGTCGCCCAACACCGTGCCCATGCCGGCGGACTGCCCGCCGATCACCCGTGCGCGCACGCCGCGGTCGAGGCCGACCAGCGCAACGCCGCCGCTGCGCCCGAGCTGGACGCTCGCGTAGACCTCTTCGAAGTAGGCCGGGTCCAGCGAAGCGACCACCACGCCGAGCGTCTGACCCTCGCGGCCGACGATGCGGCGCGTCAGCTGGATGGTCCATCGGCCCGACACCTTGCCCAGCACCGGCTTGCCGATGAACAGGCCGTTGGCCGGCAGCAGCCGGTCGCGTTCGGCCCGCATCTGCGGCGACAGGTGGATGCGGATGTGCTCGCGCTCGGAGAGATCGACGTGCCCCGTCTTCTCGCCGGTCGGGTCGATGTTGCTGGCGGCAAAGCGCCCATCCGCCCACACGTGCGACAGCTGCACCAGGATCTTCGGCACCAGGCCGGTCTCGTTGGCGAAGCGCCCGAGGTCGGGCGACTGGCCGGGGTTGGCAGCCACCGCATCCGCCACGCGGCGGGTGGCCTGGTCGACGGTGGCGATCACGCGCTCGGTCTGCTCCTGCAGCACCCGCGCGACGTTGGCGTTCTGCTTGAACTCGGCCTGCAGCGCCCGGTCACGGCGGGCACCGGCCACCCAGTTCACCGAGAGCCACAGCATCGCCAGCAGCAGCACGCCGACGGCGATCAGCGAATGGAGGGGCCGCCAGACGGCGGCGGAGGCGGCGGAGGGGACGGCGTCGGACACGGACGTGGGGAAGGCGAGCGCACGAGCAAGCCCCACTGTGCCGGAAAACCTCCCCAGGTTTTCAGTTCCGCCGGATCAATCTGTTAAATACGGCAAGAACTGGCACCACCCGAACCACAGTTCAGGCCACCCGTGGCTTCACGCAGGCGGCAGCCTGCTTGGCCCGCTGGCGTGCCACCTCGACGTCGTCATGGCGGGCGAGCGCCACGCCCATGCGCCGCCTGACGAAGCTCTCCGGCTTGCCGAACAGGCGCAGCTCGGTGCCCGGCACGCGCAAGGCCTCGTCGACCCCATCGAACACCACGCCCTGCGCCTCGACGCCGCCGTAGATCACCGCGCTGGCGCCGGGTGTCTTCAGCGAGGTGTCGACCGGCAGCCCGAGGATGGCGCGGGCGTGCAGCTCGAACTCGTTCTGCCACTGCGTGGCCATCGTGACCATGCCGGTGTCGTGCGGCCGGGGCGAGACTCGCTGAACCAGACCCGGGTCGCCCTTGACGAACAGCTCCACGCCGAAGAGGCCGAGCCCGCCCAGGTCCGACGTCACCGCCTCGGCGATCAGCCGCGAGCGCTCGAGCGCCGCCTCGCTCATCGGGTGCGGCTGCCAGCTCTCGACGTAATCGCCGCTGACCTGCACATGGCCGATCGGGTCGCAGAAATGCGTCTCGACGTTGCCGCGGGCATCGACCGCGCGCACCGTCAGCAGCGTGATCTCGTAGTCGAAGTCGATGAAGCCCTCGACGATCACGCGGCCACGGGCGACGCGGCCGCCGGCCATCGCGTAGTCCCAGGCCTTGCGCACATCCTGCGGGCCATCGATCTTGCTCTGGCCCTTGCCCGAGCTGCTCATGACCGGCTTGACGATGCAGGGGTAGCCGATGCCACCGTCGATGGCGGCCTGAAGCGCCTCGAGCGAGTCGCAGAACTTGTACGGGCTGGTCGGCAGGCGCAGCGTCTCGGCGGCCAGGCGGCGGATGCCTTCGCGGTCCATCGTCAGCCGCGCTGCGCGCGCCGTCGGGATCACGCGCACCGTGCCCTGTGCCTCGAGCTGCTCGAGCATCGGCGTGGCGATCGCCTCGATCTCCGGCACCACCAGCATCGGCCGCTCGGCCTCGATCAGTGCCCTGAGCTGCTCGGGGTCGCTCATCGTGATCGTGCGGGCGTGGTGGGCCACCTGCTGGCCGGGCGCGTTCTTTGTAGCGATCGACGGCGATGGTCTCCACGCCCAGGCGCTGCAGCGCGATCAGCACCTCCTTGCCGAGCTCGCCGCTGCCCAGCAGCATGACCTTGGTGGCCGAGGGTGACAAAGGGGTGCCGAGCGTCGTCATCGTGGTGGTGCAGTTGCCGAAATCGGCCGCGATTGTCTCGCGGCGCGCTGGCGCTGGGCTTGCCCGAGCCTGCTCAACGGGCCTTTATCATCGGGGCATGACCCCTGGAGTGCGCGACGTCGCCCAGATCCGCCTCGACAACGCCCTGCGGCTGTTCGAGGAATTCGTGCAGGCGACGGTGAAGCACCCCGACGCCGCCACGCTGCGCGGCCTGGAGCGCCGCTTCGCCGAGCGACTGCAGATCCAGCCCAGCTACTGGAGCCAGATCAGGGCCGCTCGCGCCAGATCGGCGAGCGGCTGGCGCGGCAGTTCGAGGTGCTGTGCCACAAGCCGCACGGCTGGATGGACCAACCGCATGGCAGCAGCGCCGCCGCCGTGGCGGCAGCGCCGGAGGAGCCGCCGCACAACGTGCCGCAGGACGACGACGAGCGCTTCATCGTCGGCCTCGTGCTCACCTACTACCGGCGCCACCCGCAGCGCGCGCACGCGGCTGCTGGACCTGCTCGGCGAGGTGCTGGCGCCGCCGCCACCTGCGGCCCCGCGCCGGCGCCCGGCAAGCCTGCCGCTGCGCCCGCGGCCGAGAGCATGGACCTCTGGATGCGCACGCAGGCCGGCGTGGCGCCGCTGAAGAAGAAGCGCTGAGGCGCCGGCGCCACGCCGACCGGATTCGGGGTTGATCCCTAGAGCAAGGGATCTTGCCAAAGATAATCAATCCTTTATCATGCGCGCAAGTCGCAGCCGCGAAGGCGCGCGACGACACCCCGCCGAGCCACCCACCTGCCGCCCGATGCGCCGCCTGCTGTTCCTGATCGCCGACCGCAACCGCCGCCCCGCACCGGGCTGACGCCGCGTCATTGCTGCGTCGCCCACGACGGCCCGGGATGCGCGAAGCACCCGGGCCGTCGTGCTTTCGGCCTCCGCGCCGCTGTCCGAAGGAGAACCGTTCATGAAGATCGCCGTGAAGACCCTGAAGCCCCGCAATCCGCTGGTGGCGCCTGCCCACTTCCGCCGCGCCGGTTCACACCGGCACGGCAGCCGCCTCGCGCGGCAGGAAGGCCAGCGCGCCCTGCAGCGTGAACTGAGACAGATGACCCACAGCCCCTGAATCCGCGCGGCCTGGCCGCGCCCTGAGACGACCATGAGTCCGAAAGCCCACCGCTGGACCCCGCTCGCCGAAGCGCCCAGCCCTGCTTCCGTCACCCGCCACGCCACCGCGAGCGTGCTGCGCAGCGCCAGCGCGGTGCTGGCCTGCCTGGCCCGCCGCCTCGCCGCCCGCAGCACGCGGCACCGCACCGACCCGCGCCTGGAGTTCTACGCCGAGGCCGGCGCCCCGAAGGCGCGCTGTACCTCGACGGCCAGCTGGTTGGCTGGCTGCACGGCGTGACGCGCCTGTGATGCGGCGAAGAGCCGCCCTGACTGCCGCCCTCACCGCCCCGCCCGGCCTCGTGCCGCGCGGGGCGTTTTTCTTCAGACCATCGCCAGCGCCGTCTTGCGCCGCGGCGGCGCAAACAGCGCATCGAGCTCGGCCAGATCCTGCGGCCGCAGCGTGATCGAGGCCGCCGCGAGGTTCTCGCGCAGGTGCGATTCGCGCACCGCCTTCGGGATCGCCATCACGCCGGGCTGCGCCATCGCCCAGGCCAGTGCCAGCTGCGCCGCCGTGGCCCCGTGCCGCTGCGCCAGCGCGGCGAGCCTTGCCTCGCCGGCCAGCACCCCTGATCGATCGGGCAGTAGGCCATCAGCGGCATGCCATGGCGCTGCAGCCAGGGCAGCAGCGCGTAGCCGGGGCCGCGCTCGCCGAGCGAGTAATACACTGGGTTGGCGGCGCAGGCGCGTCCGCCGCGCACGCCGAGCAACTCTTCCATGTCGTCGACGTCGAAGTTGCTGACACCCCAGCGCGCGATCTCGCCGGCTTCCATCAGCGCCTCGAAGCCCGCCACCGTCTCGGCGAGCGGATGCACGCCGCGCCAGTGCAGCAGGTACAGATCGATGCGGTCGAGGCGGAGGCGCCGCCGGCTGCGCTCGCAGGCCGCGCGCACGCCGGCTCGGCTGGCGTTGTGCGGGTAGACCTTGCTGACGACGAAGACCTCGTCGCGCGAGACCGTGCCCGCGCGCATCGCCTCGGCGAGCGCCTGCCCGACGACTTCCTCGGCGCCGCCTTCGCCATACATCTCGGCGGTGTCGATCACCCGGTAGCCGATCTCCAGCGCCAGGGCGCACGGCGGCCACCTCGGTGCGGCGCTCGCGGGCCGATTCGCCCATGCGCCAGTGCCCAGGCCGAGGGACGGCGCCGACGTACCGTCGGGGAAACTGACGTGCTGCATGGCTGGCCCTTCAGACGCGATACTCGATGCTAGTCGCCGCGGGCGGCTTCATCCGAGGACTTCACCATGACGCTGCGCCTGAGCATCGATCGCCACGACCTGCACCGCACCCGGTGGGAAGAGCAGCCGTCGCGCGCGCTGTCCGCGGGCGAGGTTCGCTTGCGCGTCGATCGCGTCGCGATCACCGCCAACAACGTCACCTACGCGGCGTTCGGCGACGCGATGAAATACTGGGAGTTCTTCCCCACCGGCGACGAGCGCACCGGCTGCCTGCCGGTCTGGGGCTTCGGCGAGGTGGTCGAATCGCAGCATCCTGAAGTGAAAGTCGGCGAGCGCTTCTACGGTTACTTCCCGCTGGCCGATGAATTGATCGTGCAGCCGGCGCGCTGCAACGCGGCGGGCTTCCTCGACGGCGCCGAGCACCGCCGCGCGCTGCACACGATCTACAACCACTACGCCCGCTGCAGCGCCGACCCCGGCTACGACGCCGGGCGCGAAGCCGAACAGGCGCTGCTGCGCCCGCTGTTCACCACCTCGTTCCTGATCGACGACTTCATCGCCGACCACTCGGGCTTCGGCGCCACGCAGGTGCTGCTGTCCAGCGCCTCAAGCAAGACGGCCTACGGCACCGCCTTCTGCCTCGCGCAACGGCGCGGGCAGCCGGGGCGCTGCGCATCGTCGGGCTCACCTCGGCGGCCAACCTCGGCTTCACGCGTGCGCTGGGCTGCTACGACGAGGTGCTGAGCTACGACGAGCTCGCGGCGCTCGACCGCGGAGCGACGGCGGTCTATGTCGACTTCAGCGGCAGCGCGCCGCTGCGCCGCGCCATCCACGAGGCCTTCGGCGCGCGCACGGCCTACAGCTGCTCGGTCGGCGGCACGCACTGGAGCGAACTGGCGGCAAAGGGTGCCGGACGCGATCTGCCCGGCCCGCGGCCGACGCTGTTCTTCGCGCCTGCCCAGGCCAGCAAGCGCATCGAGCAGTGGGGCGCCGCCGGCCTGCAGCAACGCCTGGCGCAAGCGTGGATCGCCTTCATGAAGCCGGTGACCAGCGCGCAGCCGCCATGGTTGCGCGTCGTGGAGCACCGCGGGCCGCAGTCCGCCGAGGCGGTCTACCGCGCACTGCTCGACGGCACGGCGGCGCCGCAGGACGGCCACATCGTCTCGCTGGCCGGATGAGCGAGGCCCTGGTCACGCTCGAGGGCGTCGACAAGCGATTCGACAACGGGGTGCAGGCGCTCGCGGGCGTGAGCCTGCAAGTCGCGCCGGGCGAATTCGTCAGCCTGCTCGGGCCTTCGGGTTGCGGCAAGAGCACGGTGCTGCGCCCGCCGCCGGGCTCGACGCCCCGAGCGGCGGTCGCATCGATGCGCCTTCGCTTCGCAGCACCGGCGCCGACACGGCGTTCGTCTTCCAGGAGCCCACGCTGATGCCCTGGGCCAGTGTGGCCGACAACGTGTGGCTGCCGCTGCGGCTGGCGGGTGCCCGCCGCGCCGACGCGCGCGATCGCATCGAAGCGACGCTGGCCACCGTGGGCCTCACCGACTTCGCCAGCGCCTTTCCGAACGAACTCTCCGGCGGCATGCGGATGCGGGTGTCCATCGCCCGCGCGCTGGTCACGCGGCCGCAGCTGCTGCTGATGGACGAGCCCTTCGCCGCGCTCGACGAGATCACGCGCGGGCGGCTGAATGCCGATCTGCTGGCCGCATGGCAGGCGCAATCCTTCGCAGCGGTCTTCGTCACGCACAGCGTCTACGAGGCGGTCTTCCTCAGCCAGCGCGTGCTGGTGATGAGTGCGCGGCCCGGGCGCGTGATCGACGAACTGGTGATCGACGCGCCCTACCCGCGCACGCCGGCATTCCGCCATTCCGCCGTGTTCGCCGATGCCTGCGCGCGGCTGGCCGCCGCGCTGGAGGCCGCGCACGCATGACGGCCCACCGCGCGCTGCCGGTGCTGACGATGCTCGCGCTGCTGCTCGGCTGGGAGGCGCTCGTGCGCCTGGCGCAGATTCCCCCACTACACGCTGCCGGCGCCTTCGCTGGTGCTGCAGACGCTGTGGGCCAACTTCGGCTCGCTGGCGGGCAGCTGGTGGTTCACGCTGAAGATTACGCTGGGCGCGCTGGCGCTGGCCTGCGCGGGCGGCGTGCTGATCGCTGCGGCGTTCGCGCTGTCGCGCAGCCTCGAGCGTGCGCTCTTCCCGGTGGCCGTGGTGCTGCAGGTGACGCCGGTGGTGGCGATCGCCCCGCTGATCCTGATCTACGTCGAGAGCACCACCGCGGCGCTGCTGCTGTGTGCCTGGATCGTCGCCTTCTTCCCCATCCTGTCGAACACGGTGATCGGGCTGCGCTCGGCCGATGCCAACCTGCGCGACCTCTTCCGCCTGTACCGCGCCACGCCGCTGCAGCGGCTTCGACTGCTGCTGGTGCCCAGCGCACTGCCCTACTTCGTGGCCGGGCTCAAGGTGTCGGGCGGGCTCAGCCTGATCGGCGCGGTCACCGCCGAGATGGTGGCCGGTGCGGCCGGCCGCGAGACCGGCCTGGCCTCACGCATCCTCGAGGCGAGCTTTCGCACCGAGACGCCGAAGATGTTCGCCGCGCTGCTGCTGCTCGTGCTGACGGGCGTGCTGGTGTTCTGGTCATTCGAGGCGCTCTCGAAGACACTGCTCGGTCGCTGGCATGCTACCGAGCGCAAAGACTGAACCTTCATCCACCCATGTCGACACGATTCACGCTGCTGCTCTCCGCGCTCATCGCGGCCCCTGTCTTCGCCCAGGACAAGATCACCTTCGCCACCAACTGGAAGGCCCAGGCCGCGCACGGCGGCTTCTACCAAAGCCGTGGCCGATGGCACGTACCGGAAGTACGGCCTGGACGTGACCATCCAGCCCGGTGGCCCGCAGGTGAACAACCGGCCGCTGCTGCCGGCCGGCCGCATCGACTTCCTGATGACCGGCAACCTGCTGCACAACTTCGACAACGTGAAGAACGGCGTGCCGACCGTCGTGGTCGCCGCGATGTTCCAGAAGGATCCGCAGGCGCTGATCGCCCACCCGGGCCAGGGCTACGAGAAGTTCGAGGCGCTGAAGACCGCGCCTGTCGCGCTGATCGCCAAGGACGGCCAGTTCTCCTGGTGGCAATGGCTCAAGGTGACGCACGGCTTCCGCGACGAGGCGCTGAAGCCCTACAACTACAACCTCGGGCCCTTCCTCGCCAACAAGAAGGCGATCCAGCAGGGCTACTCGGTGGCCGAGCCGATCTACGTGGAGAACCAGGGCAAGTTCAAGCCGGTGATGCACCTCTTGGCCGACCATGGTTTCTCCACCTACTCCACCGTCATCGAGGCGCGGCTCGACACGGTGAAGAACAAGCCGGAACTCGTGCAGCGCTTCGTCGATGCGTCCATCCTCGGCTGGGTGAACTACCTCTACGGCAACCGCGCCGCGGCCAATGCGCTGATGATCAAGGACAACCCCGAAATGACCGAGGCGGAGCTCGAGGCGTCGGTCGCGCTGATGAAGCAGCAGGGCATCGTCGACTCGGGCGAGTCGCTCGCCAACGGCATCGGCGCGATGAACGAGGCCCGCATCAAGGACTTCTACGCGCAGATGGTCAAGGCCGGCCTCTACAAGCCCGGCGAGGTCGATCTGTCGAAGGTGGCGACCTTCCAGTTCGTCAACAAGAAGGTGGGCGTGGACGTGAAGGCGAAGCTCGGCGGCAAGTGATCACTCTCAAGCCGCGCTCGTTCCGGCCGATAACGGAGCACGATCACTGACTTCGGGGTTCGCCATGCCGGACCTTCATGCACCGCTGACCCGACCGCTTCGCGATCTCGCTGCCTGGACCGAACACTTCCGCCGTGCGGACGTTCCGGTGCTCGCGCAGACCGCCGAGGCCATCGAGGCGATGCGCGAGAACGAGGACGACGTCGACGCCAATGCCATCGGCGAGATGGTGTCCAGCGACCCGCTGATGACGCTCAAGGTGCTGGCCTATGCCGCGACGCACCGGCCGGCGCGCGTGATCACCGACACCGAGACCGTCACCGCGACGCTGGTGATGATGGGCATCTCTCCGTTCTTCCGCGCCTTCGGCCCGCAGCTGACGATCGAGCAGCGGCTGGCCGAGCACCCGCAGGCGCTCGAGGGCCTGCACGAGGTGATCCTCCGCGCCCACCGCGGCGCCACCTTTGCGCTGGCCTTCGCGGTGCATCGCATGGACCCGGACGCGCCGCTGATCCACGAGGCCGCGCTGCTGCACGACTTCGCCGAGATGCTGCTGTGGTGCCACGCGCCGGCGCTGGCACTGCAGATCCGCGAGGCCCAGCGCGCCGACCCGACGCTGCGCTCGGCCGCCATCCAGCGCGAGGTGCTGGGCATCGAGCTCCACGACCTGCAGCAGGCGCTGATGAAGGCGGCGGCTGCCCGAGATGCTTCGCCGCATCAGCGACGACCGCCTCATCGAGCAGGCCAACGTGCGCAACGTGCTGCTCGCCGTGCGGCTGGCGCGACACACCGCGCAGGGCTGGGAGAACGCCGCACTGCCCGACGACGTGGCCGATATCGCCTCGCTGCTGAACCTATCGCACATGGCCGCGATGCAGCTCGTGCGCAGCGTCGAGACCTGATCCGCAGCGGCGTGGTGCCCTGGCGCCAGCGCTGTGAATACCTCACGAAGCGCCGTTCCCTCGGGATGGCGCGCCGCCAGCTGAGTCGCAATGATCCCGCCGCTCAACCACGGAGGGAGTTCATCATGAAAGCATGGCTGGCCGAGTTCGTCGGCACGTTCTGGCTCGTTCTGGGCGGCTGCGGCAGCGCGGTGCTCGCGGCGGCGTTTCCGGAGGTCGGCATCGGCCTGACGGGTGTCTCACTGGCCTTCGGCCTGACCGTGCTGACGATGGCCTATGCCATCGGCCACGTGTCGGGCTGCCACCTCAACCCGGCGGTGTCGATCGGCCTGTGGGCCGGCGGGCGCTTCGAGGCCGGGAAGCTGCCGGGCTACATCGTCTCGCAGGTGCTCGGTGCGATCGCAGCGGGCGGTGTGCTGTACCTCATCGCCAGCGGCAAGGCGGGCTTCGATGTCACGGCAGGCTTCGCCTCCAACGGCTTCGGCGAGCATTCGCCGGGCAAGTACTCGCTGCTGGCGGCGCTGGTGTGCGAGGTGGTGATGACGGCGCTGTTCCTCGTCGTGATCCTCGGCGCCACGGATTCGCGCGCGCCGGCCGGCTTCGCGCCCATCGCCATCGGCCTGTGCCTGACGCTGATCCACCTGATCAGCATTCCGGTCACCAACACCTCGGTGAACCCGGCGCGCAGCACGGGCGTCGCGGTCTTCGTCGGCGACTGGGCCGTGGCACAGCTGTGGCTGTTCTGGGTGGCGCCGATCGCCGGCGCCGTGCTCGGCGCGGTGGTCTACAAGGTCATCGGCAGCAAGGACTGAACGGCTCCCGGCACGGCGGCGCGCGTCACAGGGGCAGCGCCGTCGTGTTTTTCACCCGATCCAGCACGAAGCTGGTCTTGCAGTCCTCGACGCTCGGATGGCGCAGCAGCGTGTCCATCACGAAGCGCGAGTAGTGCGCCATGTCTTCCACGACCACGCGCAGCAGGTAGTCCATCTCGCCCGTCAGCGCGGCGCACTCCACCACCTCGGGCCAGGTCTGCACCGCAGCGCGGAACAGGTCCATCGGGTTGCGCTTGTGCACTTCGGCGTGCTTCTCCAGCCGCACGTTCAGATAGGCGGTGAGGCCGAGCCCGACACGCTCGGGCGCCACCAGCGCCACGTAGCGGGCGATGACGCCGGCTTCCTCGAGCCGCTTGACGCGCCGCAGCGCCGCTGACGGCGACAGGCTCACCTGCGTGGCGAGCACGTCGTAGGTGATGCGGCCATCGGCCTGCAGCGCCCGAAGAATGCGCCGATCGATCGCATCGAGCGGAATCTCGTTCTCCATTCGATGCATTTTGCAGCTTTCCTGCGCCACACATCAAGTTCGCGCCCGAGATCGCATGATTCCTGCGGGATACGGCTTCTACAGTGCGATCCAGCGTTGAGACAGGTCAAAACGCACCCGCACCGCAGGAGCGCCGCATGAAATTCACCCCTGGGACAACCCGATGGGCACCGACGGCTTCGAGTTCATCGAGTACGCCGCACCCGACCCCGCAGCGCTCGGCCGGCTGTTCGAGCAGTTGGGCTTTCGCGCCATCGCCAAGCACCGCACGAAGAACGTGCTGCTGTACCGGCAAGGCGGCGTGAACTTCGTCGTCAATGCCGAGCCGGATTCCTTCGCGCAGCGCTTCGCGCGCCTGCACGGGCCCTGCGTCTGCGCGATGGCCTTTCGCGTCAAGGATGCTCGCCGGGCCTACGAGCGCGCTCTCGCTGGGCGCCTGGGGCTTCGACAACAAGACCGGCCCGATGGAGCTGAACATCCCGGCCATCAAGGGCATCGGCGACAGCCTGATCTATTTCGTCGACCGCTGGCACGGCAAGGACGGCGCACAGCCCGGCGCGATCGGCAACATCAGCATCTGGGACGTCGACTTCGTGCCGCTCGAGGGCGCACAGGCCGAGGTGCCCGGCCATGGCCTGACCTACATCGACCACCTCACGCACAACGTGCACCGCGGCCGCATGAAGGAGTGGGCGGAGTTCTACGAGCGCCTGTTCAACTTCAAGGAAGTACGCTACTTCGACATCGAGGGCAAGCTCACCGGCCTGAAGAGCAAGGCGATGACCAGCCCCTGCGGCAAGATCCGCATCCCCATCAACGAGAGCAGCGACGACAAGAGCCAGATCGCCGAGTACCTCGACCTGTACCACGGCGAAGGCATCCAGCACATCGCGCTCGGCACCAACGACATCTACCGCACCGTCGACGGCATGAAGGGCGCCGGCGTCGAGTTCCAGGACACCATCGAGACCTACTACGACCTGGTCGACAAGCGCCTGCCGAACCACGGCGAAAAGCTCGACGAGCTGCGCCGGCTGCGCATCCTGATCGACGGCGCCACCCACCAGGGCGCACCGAACGAACTGCTGCTGCAGATCTTCACGCAGACGGTGATCGGGCCGATCTTCTTCGAGCTCATCCAGCGCAAGGGCGACGAGGGCTTCGGCGAAGGCAACTTCCGCGCGCTGTTCGAGAGCATCGAACTCGATCAGATCCGCCGCGGCGTGCTGCAGGACAAGACGGCCGCCTGAGCCGAAGGAGACGCGCATGGACGCCGCCCTGGACTTCCACTCCGGCATCAACCAGGGCGTCGCGCCCGTCACCTACGGCCAGGGCGACCGGCGCCGCC
Source organism: Piscinibacter aquaticus (assembly GCA_007994965.1). Taxonomy (GTDB): domain Bacteria; phylum Pseudomonadota; class Gammaproteobacteria; order Burkholderiales; family Burkholderiaceae_C; genus Piscinibacter; species Piscinibacter aquaticus. Next base: position 3,443,491 of record VOPW01000001.1, read on the forward strand.
GCGCGGCGACTATGCGCAGGCTCGAGCGGACTACACCTGCGACCAGCAGTGGGAACGCTACACGGCCGCCGACCATGCGCTCTACCGGCGTCTGTACGAGCGCCGTGCCGCGCAGTTGCCGGGCCCGGCCCGCGAAGAGTTCATCGCGGCGGTGAAGCACCTCGGCGCGCCGGAGCGCATTCCGCGCTTCGACCAGCTGAGCGAGAAGCTGCACCGCGCCACCGGCTGGGAGGTGGTGGCCGTCCCGGGGCTGATCCCGGAGGAGGCGTTCTTCGCGCTGCTGGCGGCGCGGCGCTTCCCGGTGACGAACTGGATTCGCAAGCCGGAAGAGTTCGACTACGTGGTCGAACCCGATGTCTTCCACGATCTTTTCGGGCACGTGCCGCTGCTGTTCGACCCGGTGTTTGCCGACTACATGCAGGCCTACGGCGAAGGAGGCCTGAAGGCCAGCCGGCTCGAAGCCTGCGAGCGGCTGGCGCGGCTGTACTGGTACACGGTGGAGTTCGGCCTGATCGCCACGCCGTCGGGGTTGCGCGCCTATGGCGCCGGCATCCCTCGTCGGCGGGCGAACTGCGCCACAGCATCGAGAGCGGCGAACCGCAGCGCATCGGCTTCGACCTCGTGCGCATCATGCGCACGCGCTACCGCATCGACAGCTACCGGGCCACCTACTTCGTCATCGACGGCTTCGGGCAATTGTTCGATGCCACCGCGCCTGACTTCACGCCGATCTACGGCCGCGTGGCGGAGGCTGGCGACCTCGAGGCAGATACCCGTCTGGCCTCCGATCGGCGCTTCTGACCCGGCGACAGTTCCCCACAGGGGGTGATTGCCCCGAGCGGTGGGCGGAGGGACACTGCGCGCCCGATGACGATCGCCCGCACCGAACTGCTCCAGGCGCGCAGCGGCCCGATGGGTCGGCGTTGTGCCCTCGCGTTACTGCTCGCGCTGGCGGCAGGCGTGGCTTCCGGCCTGCTGGCCTGGGGTCCGGTGCGGCTCGACACGCGGGTCCATGACTACGCCGACACGCGAGGCTGGGCCGGGCTGGCGAATGCATTCACCGTACTCGCCTGCCTGCCGCTGTTCATCGGCGCGTGCATCGGCGTCATGACCACATCGCGCTCTGTCTGGGGCCACGAGGTCCGCCGGCCCTGGACGGCCTTCCATTGCTTTGCCGCGCTGTCCGCGCTCGGCTCGGCCGTCTATCACGCCGCCCCATCGGATGCGGCCTATCTGCTTGCGCATGGCGCCACCAGCGGCGCATTCGTGATGCTGACGGCCGGCGTGCTGGCCGAGCGTGTGCACGGCGCGTTTGGCGGATGGCGGGGACTGGCGGGGGCCACGCTGCTGTGGCTCGTGTGTTGCGCGCTGGTCGCGACGAGCCATCAGGCCGGCGGCGGCGCCGATGTGCGCCCGATGCTCTTGCTGCAGGTGCTGCCGGTGCTGTTGATTCCCGCCGGCGCGGCGTGGCTGCCGGGCGCTTACACGCGGCCCGTCGACTGGATGCTGATCCTGGCGACCTACGCGCTGGCAAAGCTGCTCGACCTCGGCGATGCCCAGCTGCTCGACATCACCGGCGGCCTCAGCGGCCACACGGCGATGCACCTCGCACTGGCTGGCGTGGCCGGCTGGCTGGCCTATCGCGCAGTCTCGTCGAGACGCCGGCTGACGGCGTCGAACACCTCGGGCTGAGCGGCCGGTGCACGTGCGCGCTGCCCGGAACATGCCGGTTGTCCGCACCACGCAAGGTGGCCGTCGAGGGCGGGAAGACGATGTTGTCACAGTGGCTGTAGAAGCACGTGAAGCGCTCGTAGGCTTGCGCGCCGCGACGGCGCAGCTCGAGCGCCTGGAGCTCCTCGAGCCAGCGATTTGGCCGGCGCATCTGCAGGCCGTTCGGCGTGACGCCGAATCGTGCGAGCCATGTGCCCCCATGCGGTGAGCCGATCGTGACCACGTGCTCGACCGGCTCGGGCGCGGCGCAGCGCGACAGCCAGGCGCGTACGGCCAGCCCGCCCATGCTGTGCGCCACCACCAGCGGCGCCCGTCCGGTGGCCTGCGTGACCCGGCCCACGGCCGCATCGATCAGCGGCACGTAGTCGTCGATCCTCCCGAAGACCGGCTCGAGGTTGACTGCGGCGAAGGGCGTTCCCGCGCGGCGGAACCGCGCCATCCATGGGTTCCAGAAGCCACGGTTGCAGACGAATCCGTGCACCAGCACCACTCCGAGCCGGCCCGAGGAGTCGCCGGGCAGGTGGTCGGGTTCGGCCTGCGATCGAAACGGCTGCCGCCAGCAGAACACCATCGGCGCCGACAAGACCTCGCCCCACCAGGCGCGAACCAGTTGCGCGGCGCTCGCGGGCGGCGCCGGATCGTCGCCATGCACGAAGGCCAGCAAGATGAACTCGATGGCGAGGAACGCCGCATAGCCGAACAGCACCAGTGCAGCGCCGCCCGCGGCCCAGCCCCACTCGCCACGGCTGCCGAACCAGCCCGCCCAGGCCAGGGCGATGACCAGCAGGCTCCAGGTGATGGCTTGCTGAAGGCGCGCCAGCATCGAGGCGATCAGGCCAGCGCGACGTCGCGCCCGCTCAGGCGCTTCGCCAGACCGGTCGCGATGCGGTTGACGATGCCGTAGATCGAGAGCTGGGGGTTGGCGCCGATGCTCGTCGGGAAGATCGAGCCGTCGTGGATGGAGAGATTGGCCACTTGCCAGTGCGTGCCGTCAGGGCGGATGACGCCGCGACGCTCATCGCCCGCGAGGCCGCAGCCGCCCATCACGTGCGCGCTGACGACCCGCGTCAGCAGCGGCTTCATCGGCAACGCGGCGATGGCCTCTCGCGCCTGGGCCCAGGAGTCGTATCGGCGTGCCATCTCGTGCACCGGCAGCACACTTCGCGCGCCGGCGGCGAACTGGATCTCGGCCATGCTGAGGAAGGCGCGGCGTGCACCGTCCATCACGAAGTCGTTGAGCGGGTAGTCGAGCACGGGCGAGCCGTCGCTGCGCAACGTCACGCGCCCGCCCGGCGACTGTTCATGGAAGCCGTCGCGCATCAGTGCGAGCAGCGCGTGCGTCTTCGGGAACTGCGCCAGCAGATCCGCCTGCTCGCGGCCATAGCCGGGCAACGACGAGGCGAAGATCACGGGATGGATGGGCGGCGCTTCGAGCTTGTAGCCGATGGCGCCCGTGAGCGGCTGGGTTTCGAGGAAGTGGTCGGAGTAGACCGTCTGCGGCGCACCCTTCCAGCCCTCGATGGCGCGATCGAACAGCGCCGCCGAGATGACCACGGGGTGAAGGAAGGTGCGGCGGCCAAGGCGACCGTGCGGATCCGGTGCCCCCGAGCGCAGCAGCAAGGCCGGAGAGTTGATGGCGCCGGCGGCCACCACGTAGTGCCTGGCGACGATCGTTGTCGAACTGGATGCGGCGGTGTCGCCAGCCAGCGTCACCGGCACGCAGCGCAGGGCCTCGACGCGGTCACCGCGAAGTTGCAGCGAATCGGCACGCGTCTGCACCAGCAGGGTGGCGCCACGCTCGAGTGCCGCGGGGATGGTGGTGACCAGCATCGACTGCTTGGCGTTGGTCGGGCATCCCATGCCGCACGACCCGAGGTTCCAGCATCCCTTGACGTTGCGCTGGATCATGGCCGCGGCAATGCCCAGCGAAGCCGCTCCTTTGCGCAGCAGGTCGTTGTTGTCGTTCGGCGCCATCAGCCACGGCCCGATGTTGAGCCGCTTCTCGGCCTGCGCGAACCAGGGCGCGAGCGCTTCGGAGCCATAGTCCGACAGTCCGAACTCGGCCTGCCAGTGCGACAGGGTGGGCACCGGCGTGCGGAACGAACTCGTCCAGTTGACTGTCGTGGAGCCGCCAACGCAGCGGCCTTGCAGGATGTTGATGGCCTTGTCGGCGGTCTTGCGCGCTGCGCTTTCCTGGTAGAGCGAAGGGTAGGCCTCGCTCTCACGCTGGTGGAAGTCTGTGCTGCTGCGCAGCGGCCCTTCTTCGACGATGACGATCTTCAACCCGGCCCGGCTCAGCAGCTCGGCGGTGATCCCCGCCCCAGCGCCGCTGCCGACGATGGCGACGTCACATTCGATGCGCTCCGGCAGCGGACCGTGTTCTGCGCCGAGGACTTTCCACCCGCGGGCGAGCCCGTCGCGCACAGGGTCAGGCAATCGACTCATCGTTGGGTCCGTCAGATATCCATCGGCCCGGGGTACCCCAGGTGGGCCCAGGCGGAGGGATCGGAGAAGTAGGCGGCGTTGGTCAGGTCGCGAAGCGCGTGATACGCCTGCTGGCGCAGCGAGAGACGCGAGGTCCGCATCGCTTGCATCGCCTGCTGGATGTCTGCTGCCGAGGCCTCAGCCCAGGCGTCGTGCAGCCCGGCAAGGGCACGCCGGCCCGGCGCGCTCGCCAGCAGCGCCAGCAGTTGCGAAAGCTCGCCACGCGTCGCTGCAGGAAAGGCCGCGATCGCATCGTCGAGGCGCTTGAGGTGGGCTGCCAGGGCCGCGGCGCGTTGCGACTCGTCGGCCGGCAGCACGCCTTCGAGCACCGCGCGAGCCACCGCGCGCATCACCTCGTTCGACCCGGCAGTCAGATGGCCTTGATGCAGCCCTGGCTGCAGCAGTGCGACGCCGGTGCCCGCCACTGCCAGCACCACACTGGCGCCGAGTCCGAGCTTGAGCAAGGTTCGCCGTTGCATCGGAGACGAGTGTTGCATCATTCGAGCGGGCGGCCTAGAGCATGCCGACTAACCCGGACGCTCGGAAACCCGCAGCGCGTGGCTACAGTGCGGGCGAGGTGGGGCACACGAATGTCGGAAGAAGCTCGAAGAATCCTGGCCCAGTTGGAGTCCGTTGCACTCGAGCGCGAACGGCGCGCCGCCGATCCGACGCTCGGGGCGGCAGTGGTGGCGCTGAAGGCGTATCAGCAGCTGCGGTTTGCGCGAACGTATGCAGACCTGCTGGCGAGCCCGCGCTACGCGGCCGCAGCACGCTTCTTCCTGGACGAGCTCTACGGGCCGAAGGACTTCAGCCAGCGCGACGCACAGTTTGCGCGTGTCGTGCCGGGGCTGGTTCGCCTCTTTCCGCACGAGATCGTCATGACGGTTGAAGTCCTTGCTCGCCTGCACGCTGTGTCAGAAACATTGGACACCGCAATGGGGACGCATCTGCTGGACCAAGCTGTCGACGCGAAGTCCTATATTCGCGCGTGGCAGCTCACGGACGACGGGAGCAGCGGGATCTGCAGATCGACTGCACCCTGCGCGTCGGCCGTGATCTTGACCGGCTGACGCGCAAACCGCTGCTGCGGACCAGCCTTCACCTTATGCGGGGGCCGGCGCGAGCTGCGGGGCTGCCGGCGCTCCAGCAGTTTCTGGAGTGCGGTTTCGACACGTTCAAGGCCATGGGTGGCGCGGCCGATTTTCTCGGCATGGTCGAGGTGCGCGAGCGGGCTCTGGCGCGCGTGCTTTTCGAGACACCCGAAGGTGAAGTCTCAGATGCGGCGTTAGGACAACTCCCATAGCGATCAGTGGGTCGGGCCACGAGGATCGGCGTTCACCGTTGTTGGAGGTTCTGCCTTGCGTTCGAACGAAGCCAAGCCTTGGCTTGCCAGCTATCCGTCCGGCGTGCCGGAAGAGATCGATCCGGGCCGCTACCGGTCTTTGACCGAGTTGCTGGAAGAAGCCTTCCGCAAGTATTCACGTTCCTGCGCCGCGGTGTGCATGGACAGCGAGCTGAGCTTTGGCCAGCTGGATGAGTTGTCATCGGCATTGGGCGCTTGGCTGCAGTCGCGTGGGCTGGTTCGCGGCGCGCGTGTGGCCTTGATGTTGCCGAACGTGCTGCAGTATCCGGTGGCCATTGCCGCGGTGCTGCGGGCGGGCTTCGCTGTCGTCAATGTGAACCCGCTCTACACGGCCCGCGAGTTGGAACACCAGCTGAAAGACTCGGGCGCCGAGGCCATCGTCGTGCTTGAGAATTTCGCGAACACGTTGGCCGAGGTGGTCGAACGGACCGCAGTCAAGCATGTCGTCCTGGCCTCGATGGGTGACCTGCTGGGCTTCTGGAAGGGACAGCTGGTGAACGTGGCGGTGCGTCACGTGAAGAAGATGGTTCCGGAGTTCAGCTTCCATCTGGACGGCGGCCGCACCGTGACGCGATTCAACATGGCGGTCGCCGAGGGAACCCGGCTGAACCTTCGGCGGGTCGACATCGGGCCGGACGACATCGCATTTCTTCAGTACACCGGTGGAACGACCGGCGTTTCCAAGGGTGCAACGCTGCTGCATCGCAACGTCGTGGCCAACGTGCTGCAGTCGGAAGCGTGGTTCCAGCCGAAGCTCGACACCCTGCAGGGTTCACGGCAGTTGACGATCGTTTGCGCGCTGCCGCTGTATCACATCTTCGCTTTGACGGCGTGCTTCATGCTCGGCGCGAGGCTGGGGATGAAGAATCTGCTGATCCCGAATCCCAGGGACATCCCAGGCTTCGTGAAGACGCTCGCGAGTCATCGCGTCAGCATGTTTCCTGCGGTGAACACGCTATTCAACGCACTGGCGAATGACCCGGACTTCGCGCGTCTCGACTTCTCGGACCTGGTGATATCCAACGGCGGAGGGATGGCGGTTCAGCGGGCGACCGCGGACAAGTGGCGCAAGGTCACGGGTTGTCCGGTGGTAGAGGGTTATGGACTTTCGGAGACCTCTCCGGTCGTGACCATCAATCGTTTCGACGCGGACGATTTCACGGGCAGCATCGGTCTGCCGGTCCCGTCGACGCTGGTATCGATCCGCGACGACTCGGGCGCAGAGGTCGAACTGGGCCAGCCAGGGGAAATTTGCATCAAAGGCCCCCAGGTGATGGCGGGATACTGGAATCGCCCCGATGAGACCGCACAGGTCATGACGAGCGACGGATATTTTCGCTCCGGCGATGTCGGGGTGATGGCTCCAGACGGTTCGATTCGGATCGTCGATCGCAAGAAGGACATGATCCTGGTGTCCGGCTTCAATGTCTATCCGAATGAGATCGAGCAGGTCGTGAGTCTGCACCCGGGGGTACTCGAATGCGCTGCGATCGGCGTGCCGGATGAGAAGTCCGGCGAAGCAGTGAAGCTTTTTGTAGTCAGGCGCGACGCGTCTCTGTCAGAGTCTGACGTCATGGGCTACTGCAAGGAAAACTTCACCGCATACAAGCGCCCTCGACATATCGAGTTTCGCGATGAGTTGCCGAAGTCAAACGTCGGAAAGATTCTGCGGCGCGAGTTGCGTGCGTGATCGATCCCTCTCACGCTGGCGCCTGTTCGGCGCCTGAAGGTCGATAGCCGTTCTATCAGACCAAAGGAAAAAGCCCCCGTCGAATCGACGGGGGCTTCTCTAATATTAGCCTGACAATGTCCTACTTTCACACGGGAATCCGCACTATCATCGGCGCTGAGGCGTTTCACTGTCCTGTTCGGGATGGGAAGGAGTGGGACCACCTCGCTATGGTCATCAGGCTTAACTTGTCGCCGTACTGTCTCGCGACAGTACAGCCAATTCGTAGAGTTCAAATCAGCTTGATTGCGAAACCGTCTTCTCAAAGAACGGCACAACAGCTTTCACTGAACCTTGACCGTCAGGTCAAAGTTATAGGGTCAAGCCTCACGAGCAATTAGTACCGGTTAGCTTAACGCATTACTGCGCTTCCACACCCGGCCTATCAACGTCCTGGTCTCGAACGACTCTTCAGGGGCTCAAGGCCCCGGCAAGACTCATCTTGAGACGAGTTTCCCGCTTAGATGCTTTCAGCGGTTATCTCTTCCGCACATAGCTACTCGGCAATGCCACTGGCGTGACAACCGATACACCAGAGGTGCGTCCACTCCGGTCCTCTCGTACTAGGAGCAGGCTCTCTCAATCTTGCAGCGCCCACGGAAGATAGGGACCAAACTGTCTCACGACGTTTTAAACCCAGCTCACGTACCTCTTTAAATGGCGAACAGCCATACCCTTGGGACCGGCTACAGCCCCAGGATGAGATGAGCCGACATCGAGGTGCCAAACACCGCCGTCGATATGAACTCTTGGGCGGTATCAGCCTGTTATCCCCAGAGTACCTTTTATCCGTTGAGCGATGGCCCTTCCATACAGAACCACCGGATCACTTTGTCCTACTTTCGTACCTGCTCGACTTGTCAGTCTCGCAGTCAAGCACGCTTATGCCAATGCACTATTAGCACGATTTCCGACCGTGCCTAGCGTACCTTCGAACTCCTCCGTTACGCTTTGGGAGGAGACCGCCCCAGTCAAACTGCCCACCATACACTGTCCCCAACCCGGATAACGGGCCAAGGTTAGAACCTCAAACACACCAGGGTGGTATTTCAACGTTGGCTCCACGGCACCTAGCGGCACCGCTTCAAAGCCTCCCACCTATCCTACACAGATCTGTTCAAAGTCCAATGTAAAGCTACAGTAAAGGTTCATGGGGTCTTTCCGTCTTTCCGCGGGGAGATTGCATCATCACAAACATTTCAACTTCGCTGAGTCTCTGGAGGAGACAGTGTGGCCATCGTTACGCCATTCGTGCAGGTCGGAACTTACCCGACAAGGAATTTCGCTACCTTAGGACCGTTATAGTTACGGCCGCCGTTTACTGGGACTTCAGTCAAGAGCTTGCACCCCATCATTTAATCTTCCAGCACCGGGCAGGCGTCACACCCTATACGTCGACTTTCGTCTTTGCAGAGTGCTGTGTTTTTAATAAACAGTCGCAGCCACCGATTCTCTGCGGCCTCATTGGGCTCCGTTTGTACAACTTCACCTACTAAAGGCACACCTTCTTCCGAAGTTACGGTGTCAATTTGCCGAGTTCCTTCTCCAGAGTTCTCTCAAGCGCCTTAGAATACTCATCTCGCGCACCAGTGTCGGTTTGCGGTACGGTCGTGTGTAGCTGGAGCTTAGTGGCTTTTCCTGGAAGCAGGGTATCACTCACTTCAGCGGCAAGCCGCCTCGTTATCACACCTCAGCTAAGCCCTCCGGATTTGCCTAGAGGGCACGCCTACATGCTTGAACCGGGACATCCAACACCCGGCCGAGTTAACCTTCTCCGTCCCCACATCGCACTACACATCGGTACAGGAATATTGACCTGTTTCCCATCAGCTACGCATCTCTGCCTCGCCTTAGGGGCCGACTCACCCTACGCCGATGAACGTTGCGTAGGAAACCTTGCGCTTTCGGCGAGGGGGCTTTTCACCCCTTTAACGCTACTCATGTCAGCATTCGCACTTCTGATACCTCCAGCAGACCTCGCGATCCACCTTCACAGGCGTACAGAACGCTCTCCTACCACTTGCACTTGCGTGCAAATCCGCAGCTTCGGTAACTGGCTTAGCCCCGTTACATCTTCCGCGCAGGACGACTCGATCAGTGAGCTATTACGCTTTCTTTAAATGATGGCTGCTTCTAAGCCAACATCCTGACTGTTTTAGCCTTCCCACTTCGTTTCCCACTTAGCCAATTTTAGGGACCTTAGCTGGCGGTCTGGGTTGTTTCCCTCTTGAGTCCGGACGTTAGCACCCGGTGCTCTGTCTCCCGTGCTGTACTCATCGGTATTCGGAGTTTGCAATGGTTTGGTAAGTCGCCATGACCCCCTAGCCATAACAGTGCTCTACCCCGATGGTAATACACGAGGCACTACCTAAATAGTTTTCGGAGAGAACCAGCTATTTCCAAGTTTGTTTAGCCTTTCACCCCTATCCACAGCTCATCCGCTAGTTTTGCAACACTAGTCGGTTCGGACCTCCAGCAGGTGTTACCCTACCTTCATCCTGGCCATGGATAGATCACTTGGTTTCGGGTCTACACCCAGCGACTGATCGCCCTATTCGGACTCGATTTCTCTACGGCTTCCCTATTCGGTTAACCTTGCCACTGAATGTAAGTCGCTGACCCATTATACAAAAGGTACGCCGTCACCCTTGCGGGCTCCGACTGTTTGTATGCATGCGGTTTCAGGATCTATTTCACTCCCCTCCCGGGGTTCTTTTCGCCTTTCCCTCACGGTACTGGTTCACTATCGGTCGATTACGAGTATTTAGCCTTGGAGGATGGTCCCCCATCTTCAGACAGGATTTCACGTGTCCCGCCCTACTTGTCGCACGCCTAGTTCCACTATCGACATTTTTCATACGGGGCTATCACCCACTATGGCCGGACTTTCCATTCCGTTCTGATATGCCGACAGCTAAAACGTGCAGGCTCCTCCGATTTCGCTCGCCACTACTTTCGGAATCTCGGTTGATGTCTGTTCCTCGAGCTACTGAGATGTTTCAGTTCACCCGGTTCGCTTCACACACCTATGTATTCAGTGTGCGATACCCTTGCGGGTGGGTTTCCCCATTCGGAAATCTCCGGATCAAAGCTAATTTGCCAGCTCCCCGAAGCTTATCGCAGGCTATCACGTCCTTCGTCGCCTGTAATCGCCAAGGCATCCACCACATGCACTTAGTCACTTGACCCTATAACTTTGACGCCTCGCTGTAGAGGCATCGTCAAGGACTGTTTGAGTATTACGCGTTATGCCGTTCTTCAAACTCTTGCGAGTTGATTCTTGGTGACGCAATCAAAATGTCATCGACGGCACGGTCCGCCATGAGCGGTTTCCGTCGACGACGCTGATTCGACTCTACGAATTGTTAAAGAACAACAGCCGACTCTTTCGAGACGCTGTCGCAAGCGGCCTGCCCTCAGGCAGCCACTTGCGACAGCGACTGGATTGGTTTGTGTGGTGGAGGATGACGGGATCGAACCGACGACCCCTGCTTGCAAAGCAGGTGCTCTCCCAGCTGAGCTAATCCCCCCGTGAAGTTGGTGGGTCTGGTTGGATTCGAACCAACGACCCCCGCCTTATCAAGACGGTGCTCTAACCGACTGAGCTACAGACCCTTCACGTTCTTGGCGAAGCGTGGGTGTCTACGTCGCGTCAACCGGTGCCGAAGCACACAGCTGGTTTGCTCAGCTGGCTCACGCTCACACACTGTTGTCAACTACAGCCGATAAGTGTGGGCGCAAGAAATTGAGTGCTATTTTCCAGAAAGGAGGTGATCCAGCCGCACCTTCCGATACGGCTACCTTGTTACGACTTCACCCCAGTCACGAACCCTGCCGTGGTAATCGCCCCCTTGCGGTTAGGCTAACTACTTCTGGCAGAACCCGCTCCCATGGTGTGACGGGCGGTGTGTACAAGACCCGGGAACGTATTCACCGCGGCAAGCTGATCCGCGATTACTAGCGATTCCGACTTCACGCAGTCGAGTTGCAGACTGCGATCCGGACTACGACCGGTTTTCTGAGATTAGCTCCCCCTCGCGGGTTGGCAGCCCTCTGTACCGGCCATTGTATGACGTGTGTAGCCCTACCCATAAGGGCCATGATGACCTGACGTCATCCCCACCTTCCTCCGGTTTGTCACCGGCAGTCTCATTAGAGTGCCCTTGCGTAGCAACTAATGATAAGGGTTGCGCTCGTTGCGGGACTTAACCCAACATCTCACGACACGAGCTGACGACGGCCATGCAGCACCTGTGTCCAGGTTCTCTTTCGAGCACCAAGCCATCTCTGGCAAGTTCCTGGCATGTCAAGGGTAGGTAAGGTTTTCGCGTTGCATCGAATTAAACCACATCATCCACCGCTTGTGCGGGTCCCCGTCAATTCCTTTGAGTTTCAACCTTGCGGCCGTACTCCCCAGGCGGTCAACTTCACGCGTTAGCTTCGTTACTGAACAGCAAGCCGTCCAACAACCAGTTGACATCGTTTAGGGCGTGGACTACCAGGGTATCTAATCCTGTTTGCTCCCCACGCTTTCGTGCATGAGCGTCAGTGCAGGCCCAGGGGATTGCCTTCGCCATCGGTGTTCCTCCGCATATCTACGCATTTCACTGCTACACGCGGAATTCCACCCCCCTCTGCCGCACTCCAGCCATGCAGTCACAAATGCAGTTCCCAGGTTGAGCCCGGGGATTTCACATCTGTCTTGCAAAGCCGCCTGCGCACGCTTTACGCCCAGTAATTCCGATTAACGCTTGCACCCTACGTATTACCGCGGCTGCTGGCACGTAGTTAGCCGGTGCTTATTCTTCGGGTACCGTCATTAGCCCGCGGTATTAGCGCAGACCGTTTCTTCCCCGACAAAAGCGGTTTACAACCCGAAGGCCTTCTTCCCGCACGCGGCATGGCTGGATCAGGGTTGCCCCCATTGTCCAAAATTCCCCACTGCTGCCTCCCGTAGGAGTCTGGGCCGTGTCTCAGTCCCAGTGTGGCTGGTCGTCCTCTCAGACCAGCTACAGATCGTCGCCTTGGTAGGCCTTTACCCCACCAACTAGCTAATCTGACATCGGCCGCTCCAATAGCGAGAGGTCTTGCGATCCCCCTTTCACCCGTAGGTCGTATGCGGTATTAATCCGGCTTTCGCCGGGCTATCCCCCACTACTGGGCACGTTCCGATGCATTACTCACCCGTTCGCCACTCGTCGCCAGGTTGCCCCGCGTTACCGTTCGACTTGCATGTGTAAGGCATGCCGCCAGCGTTCAATCTGAGCCAGGATCAAACTCTTCAGTTCGATCTTGAATGTTTGCTCAAAGAATTGAAGTGAACTTCACTTCAGTGAGCGTTTAAGGTCCTTGAGACCTCGAGTCTTGCGACTCTTGGCACTCGCCTTCAAACGCCCACGCTTATCGGCTGTTAGTTTTTAAAGAGCTTGCCTTGCGGCGCTGCTGATTTGTTGTTATCAGCGAAGAAAGCGATTCTGACATGTTTTCTAAAACCCTGTCAAGCACTCGGCTTTCTTGTCTTCGTCGATCTGCTGCTTTGCTTTCGCGCCGCCGCTGTGATCAGCGAAGACCGCGACTATAGCATGCTCTGCGCGGCCGTCAACTACCCGTTGCGTGTCGACGCGCGCTGGGCTGGTTCCATCGGTACACCCGCCCCTCCCAGCAACAGATCCCTGACGGAGGCCGAACATCGTCGTGCGTCCGAGCGGAGGATCCGCTGCTTGATGGCGGCAATCTGGGCCGGATGCATCGAGAAGCTCCGCAAGCCCATGCCGAGCAGCGTCTCGGTGAACGCCGGGTCGCCAGCCATTTCACCGCAGACGCTGACATGCTTGCCTGCAGCACGGGCCTGCTGGATCGTGCTGGCGATCAGCCCGAGCACTGCGGGATGCCACGGGTCGTACAGATGCGCGACGGCCTCGTCGGCGCGATCGATCGCGAGCGTGTACTGGATCAAGTCGTTGGTGCCGAGCGATACGAAGTCGAAGTAGCGGAGGAAGGCCGGAAGCATCAGCACTGCCGCAGGCACCTCGATCATGGCGCCCACCTCGATGTCCACGAACGGCTTGCCGGCGTCCGCCAGCTGCTGCTTGGCCCTCGCCAGAGCCTCCATCGTCAGCTTGGCTTCGCTCAGGTGCGCGACCATGGGTATGAGCAGGCGCACCTTGCCGTATGCGCTTGCGCGGAGGATCGCCCGCAGCTGCTGCCGAAACATGCCCGGTTCGGACAGGCTCCAACGAATCGCCCGCAGCCCCAGCGCCGGGTTGAGCGCGTGTTCGTGGCGAAGCTCGCTCGCAGACATGCGATCCAGCGGCTTGTCAGCGCCGATGTCCACTGTCCGGATGGTCACCGGCAGACCGTTCATAGCCTCGACCGCAGCCCGGTAGGCCTCGAACTGTTCATCCTCCCCCGGCAACTCTCCGCCGCGGTTCATGAACAGGAACTCGCTGCGGAACAGCCCCACGCCCAGGGCACCCGCCTCCAGCGCCGCGGCCGCGTCCGCCGGCAGCTCGATGTTGGCCAGCAGTTCGACGCGCTCGCCGTCGAGTGTCACCGCCGGCGTGTGCCTCAGCCGGGCCAGCTTCTGTCGTTCGAGTTCGGCCTGGCGCTGCCGGAAGCGGTACTCCTCGAGGACGATCGGCGACGGATCCACGATGACCACGCCGTTGTCACCGTCGATGATCACCCAGTCGTCCTGACGGATGATCCGGCTGGCCTCGCGGGCCCCGACGACAGCGGGTATGTCCAGGCTGCGCGCCACGATCGCCGTATGGGAAGTCCGGCCGCCGACGTCCGTCACAAACCCCGTAAAGACGCCGCCCTTGAAGTGAAGCATGTCGGCGGGCGCGATGTCGTTGGCCACCAGGACGAGCGGGTCCTCACCCGCAAAGTCTCGTGCCCCGACTGCCGGAGCAGGGCTGAAGGAGGCATCAGGCCCGTGGGCGAGGGCGCGCAGCAACCTCTCGACGACCTGCTCGAGATCGGCCTTGCGCTCGCGCAGGTAGTCGTCCTCCATTTCGTCGAACTGCCGCGCCAGCACTTCGAGCTGCGCCGACAGCGCCCACTCGGCGTTGTAGTGCCGCTCGACGATCCACTGTTTCGTTGCGCCCGTCAGTGAGTCGTCATGCAGCAGCATGAGGTGCACGTCGAGCAGTGCCGCCAGTTCCGCCGGCGCTTCCGCGGGCATGTCGCGCTTGAGCAGGCTGAGTTCGCCGGCCACCGCGTCGCGAGCGACACGCAGGCGGCCGATCTCGTCCTCGACGCGAGCATCGTCGACGAAGTAATGGGCAACGTCGACGCGGCTGGAAGCCACGAGCACAGCGCGCCCTATGGCCACTCCGCGCGAGACCGGCAGGCCGAACAGCTGGAAACTCATGACGGCATGCTAGCCCTTTGGTCGGCCCGCGCCATCCGTAGTTCTTGTAGGCCGCCCGGGCCGGCGATTCACTCGCCTTCGCCGAACTTGTCGTTGATCAACGCGGTGATGGCGTCGAGGGCCTGCTGCTCGTCGGGGCCGGCAGTCTCGATCTCCACCTCGCTGCCGAGCCCTGCGGCGAGCATCATCACTCCCATGATGCTCTTGGCGTTCACGCGGCGCCCGTTGCGGCTCATGAACACCTCGCTCTTGAAGCCGCCGGCGAGCTTGGTGAGCTTGGCCGACGCGCGGGCGTGGAGCCCGAGCTTATTGCTGATGGTGACGGTGGTCTTGATCATTGCCGCCCGGTTTGTACGACTGGTTCTGAGGCCTCGAGGTCGCCACTTGCATCACACCCTGGGTGGCGCCGGCCATGGCGCGCGCCACGAGTGCATCGAGGGGTTCGTCGGCGTAGCACAGCGAGCGCCACAGCATCGGGACGTTGACGCCCGCCACGACCTTGACCTGCACGCCGTCGGCCAGCCGCTGCGCGACGTTGCACGGCGTCGCGCCGAACACGTCGGTGAAGATCAGTGCCTCCGGGCGGCGTACGCTGGCGAGCAGTTCCCGCGCCAGCGATTCGATCTGCTCGATCGGCATGTCCGGCGGCACGTCCAGCGCTTCCAGCCGTGAGCTGCAGTCCGGAAACGTATGCCGGGCGACCGCCCTCAGCGAGGTCGCAAGCGGCGCGTGGGCAATGATCAGCAGGCCGGGCATGGAGCAGGAATTATGGTCGCGCGGGGATCAGGCATCCGCCGTCGCGGCGGCGGCCGCACGACCGTGCCACAAAAACCACAGGTAGGCGCAGGTGGAGCACGACAGCATCAACGCCATGGCGCCCCGGAACGCCGACACGGTCGACCACCCTGCTGCCGTCAAGGCGTCGATGGTCAGGCCCAGGCCCCACTGCAGCGCAAAGATGCCGGCGAAGATCACCAGGTTGTAGGCAGACAGTGCGCGGCCGGCGAGCGCCGGTGCGAAGGCCCGGCCAACGGCAGGCTGGCTGAGCGAGATGACCGTGCAGCTCACGCAGAACAGCGCCCAGGCCGCTGCCGTGGCGCGTTCGCCCAGCGCGATGACGACGGCCAGCACCGCCAGACTCGCGGGCACGCCCAGGCCGACGAGGCGGCTGGCCGACCACCCGGCCCTGTAGAGCCGCGGCACGACGACGCCCCAGCCGAAGAACGCGATCAGCATGGCCAGATTGATCGCGAAGAGGCCGCCGGCCGCCTGCTGCGGGGACCAACCGCACACCCGCACGAGCCACGGGCCGGCCCACAGCGTCTGGATGGCCACCATGCCGGCGTAATGGAAGAAGGCCAGCGGGGCATAGCGGATGAACACGGGATGGCGAGCGATCGCCGAGTAGCCGCCCGCGGCCGGCGCGGCCGCGCCGCCCGGTTCGTCGGCCGGCACGCACAGGCGGATCGCGACCATCGCCACCAGCAGCAGCGCCGCCACCACCCAGAACAGCCCGCGCCAGCCCAGCGCGGGCAGCAGCCACTGCACTGGCAGCGTCGATGCAACCATGCCCAGCGAGCCGCTCATCAGCATCCACGAGTTGGCACGCAGCTGGGCCTCGGGCGTGAAGTTGCGCCGGAAGGCCGTCAGCGGCGCCATCAGGCAGGCGCTCAGCCCCGCACCGATCAGCGCGCGGGCCAGCGTCAGCGCGGCGAAGTGCCCGGCCATCGCGAACGCCACGCAGCCGGCCACCGCCACGGCCAGCAAGGCCAGCAGCACCCGCCGGGGGCCCCAACGATCGAGCGCCTGTCCGGGGAAGCTGGGTCGCGGCGAAACCAAGGAAGTAGGCCCCCGCCAGCAGGCCGAGGTCACCGGCGGTCAGTCCCAGTTCTGCACTGAACGCCGGCGCCAGCGTCGCGGTGACCGCCCGCACCAGCGCCGAGAGGAAATAGGCGAAGGCGAAGCTGAGGAAGACCAGCGCTGCCGACCTCATGCCGGCAGCCGCATACCGGAGAGAAAGGTCTCGGCCGCATCGGGCCGCAGCCGCCGACCCAGCAGCGTCGCCTGGTAGACACGCAGGCCCTTGGCGAAGAAGACGGCCTCTTGCTGGAGCGTGCTGCCGTCGGGCTGCCGCCCCTCCAGCTTCAAGCGGGCCGCGCCCGGGTTGGGCGTCATGCCCGGCACCTCGGCGCGCCGGGCCCGCCGCTCGCTGGCGCCCAGATTGCCAGCCGCCAGGCTTTGCAGTTCCTTGAGCGCCGCCGACACCTGCCCCGGATCGTCGAGATCGAAGTAGCTCAGCGCGAACTGCACGTCGTCCGCCGCACACGAAATCAGCTCGAAGCGCACCGTCTGCACCGCCAGCTTGACGGTGCGCGTGTGCCGATCGGGCTTGCAGGGAAACGTCGCGACGATGCCGCTGCCTTCGGGCTGGAACTCGCGCCAGTCCAGCGCTGGCGAGCAGCCCGCGGCGATGAGCGCGACGGCCAGGGCCAGCGGAGCTAGGAATCGGGGCATGCGCGGATTATCCCGGGCGGGCCAGGGCCACAATCCGCCGCATGACCGAGACCGCATCTTCCTCGCTGCCGCTGCAGGGCGTGCGCGTGCTGGACCTCTCCCGTGTGCTCGCCGGCCCCTGGTGCACCCAGACACTGGCCGACCTGGGCGCGGACGTCGTCAAGATCGAGCGCCCGATGCGCAACGGCAGCGGCGGCGACGACACGCGCGGCTGGGGCCCGCCGTTCCTGCGCGACCGCGAAGGCCGCGACACCGCCGAGGCGGCCTACTACCTCGGGACCAACCGCAACAAGCGCTCGGTGACGGTCGATATCGCCCGGCCCGAGGGCGGGGCGCTGATCCGTCGTCTGGCGCTGCGCAGCGACGTGTTCGTGGAGAACTTCAAGGTCGGCGACATGGCCCGCTACGGGCTGGACCGCGCCAGCATGCTCGCCCTGAACCCGCGCCTGGTCTATTGCTCGATCACCGGCTTCGGCCAGACCGGCCCCTACCGCGACCGCGCAGGCTACGACTACGCCGTGCAGGGCATGGGCGGCCTGATGAGCGTGACCGGCCCGTCGCGCCAGGAGATCGCCGACGACGCGCCGGGCGGCGGCCCGCAGAAGGTGGGCGTGGCGGTAGCCGACCTGTTCACCGGCATGTATGCAGCGACATCGATCCTCGCCGCGCTGCGCCACCGGGACCTCACCGGCCAGGGCCGGGCCATCGATATGGCCCTGCTCGACACCCAGGTGGCGATGCTCGCCAACCTCGGCGCCAACTACCTCGTGACGGGTGTGGCGCCGCAGCGCGCCGGCAACGCCCACCAGAACATCGTGCCGTACCGGTGTTCGAGGTCGCCGACGGCCACATGATCCTCGCCGTGGGCAACGACGGGCAGTTTGCGAAGTACTGCGATGTCGCCGGCCGGCCGGATCTGGCCCGGGACCCGCGATTTGCACGCAACGCCGACCGTGTCCGGCATCGCTCCGTGCTGGTGCCGCTGCTGGCGGAGATCATGCGCACGCGTTCCCGGGCGGACTGGCTATCGGCACTCGAAGCGGCCAAGGTGCCCTGCGGCCCGATCAACGATCTGGCGGACGTGTTTGCCGATCCGCAGGTCCAGGCGCGCGGCATGACGGTGCAGATGCCGCACCCGCAGGCCGACACCGTGCGGCTGGTGGCCAGCCCGATGAAGTTCTCGGCCACGCCGGTGCAGTACCGGCGCCCGCCGCCACTGCTGGGCGAGCACACCGACGAGGTGCTTGCGGAAGTGGGTCTGGATGTCGCCGAGATCGAGGCACTGCGCGCGTCGGGCGTCCTCTGAGCCGCCGGCGGCGCGGCCACGGTTACATTTTGCGCACCGGGCACCCCCAGGTCCGCGGGATTGCCGGCAGGGTCTTCGGAATCCGGCCCCGCCCGGGCGACACTTCCAGCCGCACATTGCGGCGCAGGCAATCGCCCTCTCGTCCGTCCGCTCCCGCCAGAGGAGTCCCGGCCGATCCTTGCCGGCGCCGCAGGGAAGGACAACACGGCATGGACATGTCAGACCTCGAACGCACGGGCGCCGCAACCGCGCCGCGCTCGCACCCCGCACCCGCCGCCGACGACTCGGAGGCCACCCAGCGCTGGCACCGCCTGGTGACCGAGATCGGCGCCGCCACGGCGACCCCGCTGACCTCGGCGCTCGAGCGCATCCATACGCTGATCACCAGCGGCAAGATTGATCGCACGAGCCTGCGCGCCTTGCGCGATGAGGTCGACGGCGCGCGCCAGCCGGCATGATCGGCCAGCAGATCGCCCGCTTCGCCTCCGGCCGGCTGCGCCAGTCGCACGAGCGGCTGCAACTCGACGACACGCTCAAGGGCGTGCTGGCGCATCGCCACCGCGAAACGCAGTCGCGCGGCATCGTGCTCAAGCCCTCGCTGAAGCAGGCGGAGGTGATCGTCGATGCCTCGCTGCTGTTCAGCCTGCTCAACACCGTGCTCGACTGGGCCTTGTCCCACGCGCAGTCGAACATCGAGTTCCGCATCGACATCAAGGCGTGGCCGCAGCATGCACAGCTCGTCTGCCGCTTCGCCCACCGGCCGGCCGACCAGATCGGCGAGGGCGACCGTCCGCCGGAGGCCGCTTCGCTGGAGTCGCTCAGCTGGCGCCTGCTCGAGCAGACCGCCTGGACCATGGGCCTGCCGCTGGACCGGCGCGACGATGCGCTCTATTCGACGCTGACGCTGGAATTCCCGCGCACCGCGACCGACGAGATCGAAGGCGTGAGCACCGTCGAGCTCGACGAAGGCTTCGCGCCATCGACCAACTCGAAGCCGCTGGCCGGCAGCCATGTGCTGGTGGTCGCCTCGCGCCGCGACCTGCGGGTGCAGATCCGCGACGCGCTGCGCAACATGGGCACGGTGATCGACTTCGTCAGCAGCGTCGACGAGGCGTCGGAATTCTGTCGCGACGGCCTGCCGCACGCGATGATCATCGAATCCATCCAGCGCGGCGAGAAGTTCGCCCACCTTCGCGACGAGATCAGCAACGAGGTGCCCGACTTCGTCTTCATCGAGATCATCGAGGAAGGCAACACCTTCGAGATGTCGGGCTTCAGCGGCTCGAACGTGGCGCGGGTCGGCCGCGACGTGATCGACAGCTCGCTGCCTTCGGCGCTGATGTTCGAGCTGTCGAAGGGACTCTAGGCGGCGGCCGGCGCCCGCAGGCGCCGGTTTACTTCAGCGAGCCGAAGACCTTCTTCAGGATCGCGCTGCCGGCAGCGGCCGGGTTCTGGCGGATCTTGCGCTCCTCCTCGCCGATCATCAGGAACAGGCCATCCAGCGCCTTGCCGGTGACGTACTGCTGCACGTTCGCCTCTTCCTTCTTCACGAGGCCGAGGCCCATCGCCTTGCCAGCCACGGCGTTGTACTTGGCCGCCAGCGACACCTTCTCGGTGGCCCGCGTGACGATCGGCAGGAACTTCTCGGCCAGCGGATCCCGCGTCTTGCCGGCGAAGAACTGCGTCACCGAGTTGTCGCCGCCGGTGATGACCTTGCGGGCGTCCTCGACGCTCATCGACTTGACCGCGTTGATCAGCAGGGGCTTGGCCTCGGGCACCGCGGCCTCGGCGGCCCGGTTCATCGCCGTGACCAGTTCGTCCACGCGCTTGCCCTGGCCTGTGGCCCTGAGCAACTTCGCGGCATCCTCCAGGAAGCCCGGCAGCGGGATGCGTACCTTCGGATTGCCGAGGAAGCCATCGGCGCGGCCGAGCAGGCCGACGGCCGACACGGCGCCCTTCTCCAGCGCCGCCCGCACGCCGGAAGCGGCATCGGCCTCGCTCAGATCGAGCGACCAGGCCAGCGGGGACATCGCCGCCAGCCCCGGAACCACGACGATGCCTGCCGTAAACTGCCTGCGCTTCATGAGCTGATCTCCCGATGAAAGTCTCCCGCCATCTTGCCTTGCCGCTGCTGGCCGTGGCAATCGGCGTCGGCGCCTACCTGAGCCTGGATCTGCCCGGGCCGCCGCAACCCGTGCCGCAGGTCTCGTACACGCTGCTCGACGGCAACACCGCGTCGACCGCGTCGTGGTCGGGCCGCGTCACGCTGGTGAACTTCTGGGCGACGAGTTGCGCGGTCTGCATCCAGGAAATGCCGGCGATCATCGAGACGCACCAGCGCTTCAAGTCGCGCGGCTTCGACACGGTGGCGGTGGCGATGAAATACGACCCACCGGCCTCGGTGGTGCACTATGCGCAGACCCGCCAGCTGCCGTTCGGCGTGGCGATCGACAACACCGGCGCGATCGCCGAAGGCTTCGGCAACATCCGCGGTACGCCGACCACGCTGCTGGTCGACAAGCGCGGCCGCGTCGTCAAGCGCATCGTCGGTCAGCCCGACTTCGCGCAGTTGCATGCACTGATCGAGCAATTGATCGCCGAGACCTGAACGGCAAGGCGCTTCAGCCCCAGAAGTACCAGACGAACCAGATCACGAGCGCGATCAGCACCGCGCGGATCGGGTTGGTGCCGCGGCCGAAGAGGTCGCTCCAGTCGAACTCGTCGCCCAGACGATGTTCGCCGCGCCGGGCCGCCGCTTCCGCCTCCATCGTGGCGGCGAATTCGCGGCGACGCGGCAGATCGGTGTCGAGCGCCTGAAGCCGCCGCTTGATCACCTCCGGCGCCGGCGGCCGCATGCGCGCGCAGCGCCGGGCCCAGCGTCGCCACGCGCTCATGCGCGTCGGCCAGCCGGCTGATGGCCAGCGTCGCGCCGCACTGCGCGCAGTCCACCGACAGCCCCGGCGGCAGCGCCGCACCGCAGGCGCCGCATTGCAGCGCCTGCTGGCTGGCGGCGTCGCGGTGCACGGCCTGCGGCGCCAGCGCGCCCTCCGGGTCGAGTGCCCGCGACAGCCGGGCCACGTCGAGCAGGCTCGGCACCGAGCCGCAGTAGGAACAGTGCTCCTCGTCGCGGCCGACCGAGGCTCCGCAGTTCACGCAATCGATCCGGCCCTGCGTCTCGATCAGCCGCGCGCGGTCGATGCGCGACATCGGGCGCAGCAGCCCCTTCTCCTGCAGGAACTGCGAGAAGGTCTGGTAGGCGCCATGGCCGGCGCGGCATTCGAGATGGAGCGACTGACCCCAGCGCGAGCGGTTGTGCACGGTCTTCAGCGCAGCGCCACAGCGCGCGCAGCCGGCCTTCGGGTCGAGCGTGCGGTGCGGCAGGCTCTGCGAGCCCGCCATCGCGCCGATCAGATCGAGCAGTGCCGGTCCGGACAGCCGCGCGGTTTCGGTCTGGTCGAACCACACGAGGTGGCAGTGGCTGCACAGGTCGATCTCGACGCTGCGGCCATAGTGGCCGGGCAGCATGAGCCGCCGCATCGGCTCATGGCAGTTGCCGCAGGCGATCGTCGGTTCGCTGGCGGCGGCGACGGCCATCGTGCCGCGTCGTCAGGCGACGCCCGCCTGCGCCGCCTGCTGGTCGGCGTGGTACGAGGAGCGCACCAGCGCGCCGACGGCCGCATGCGTGAAGCCCATCTTTGCCGCCTCGGCCTCGAACATGCGGAAGGTGTCGGGGTGCACGTAGCGGCGCACCGGCAGGTGATGGCCGGAGGGCGCGAGGTACTGGCCGATGGTCAGCATGTCGATGCCGTGCTCGCGCATGTCGCGCATCACCTGCAGGATCTCCTCGTCGGTCTCGCCGAGGCCGACCATCAGGCCGCTCTTGGTCGGCACGCCGGGGGCGAATTCCTTGAAGCGCTTGAGCAGGTTCAGGCTGAAGGCGTAGTCCGAGCCCGGGCGCGCTTCCTTGTACAGGCGCGGCACGGTCTCGAGGTTGTGGTTCATCACATCGGGCGGCGCGGCCTTGAGGATGTCGAGCGCGCGGTCCATGCGGCCGCGGAAATCGGGCGTCAGGATCTCGATGCGCGTGGCCGGCGAGAGCTCGCGCACTGGCGGATGCACTCGACGAAGTGGCCGGCGCCGCCGTCGCGCAGGTCGTCGCGGTCGACGCTGGTGATCACCACGTACTTGAGCTTCAGCGCGGCGATGGTCTTGGCCGGGTTGGCCGGCTCGTCGGCATCGAGCGGATCGGGCCGGCCGTGGCCGACGTCGCAGAACGGGCAGCGCCGCGTGCACTTGTCGCCCATGATCATGAAGGTGGCCGTGCCGTGGCCGAAGCACTCGCCGATGTTCGGGCACGACGCTTCCTCGCACACCGTGTGCAGCTTGTGCTCGCGCAGGATCTGCTTGATCTCGTAGAAGCGCGTGGTCGGCGATCCGGCCTTGACGCGGATCCAGTCGGGCTTCTTCAGCGTCTCGGCCGGCGCGATCTTGATCGGGATGCGCGCGGTCTTGGCCTGCGACTTCTGCTTGGCCGTGGCGTCGTAGTCGGCGGCGCTCTGGGCTTGGTGGGTGACGTTTTCGGTCGGCATGCGCGTGGCCCTGGCTCAGGGACTGAGGTGCGACGCCAGCTTGTCTCCGAGTCGCGCCGCGACGGTGTCCCAGTCGGTGGAAACGCCGAGTCTAGCCAAGTCGACTGTCGCCAGGCCGGCGTAGCCGCAGGGGTTGATGCCGTCGTAGGGGCTCAGGTCCATCGCCACGTTCAACGCCACGCCGTGGTAGGTGCAGTGCCGCGACACCTTGATACCCAGTGCGGCGACCTTGCCGAGGCCTTCGAAGGGGTCGCGGCGCGGGCCGGTCAGGGCGGCGTGGCCGAACGGATCCTCCAGCCGCACGTAGATGCCCGGCGCGCCAGTGACGCGGTGGCCGGTGACGCCGAAACTCTCCAGCACCTTGATCACGCTGTTCTCGAGGCGGTAGACGTATTCCTTGACGAAGATGTGCAGCCGCTGCAGGTCGATCAGCGGATAGGCCACCACGGCCGGGGCCGTGGTACGTGACCTGCCCGCCACGGTTGGTCTGCACCACCGGGATGCCGCGCGGGTTCAGCACATGGTCGGCCCGGCCGGCCACGCCCTGGGTGTAGACGGGATCGTGCTCGCACAGCCAGATCTCGTCGGGCGTGTGGGCATCGCGCTTCGCGGTGAACTCGCGCATCGCCTCGACGGTGGCCGCATAGTCGACGCGGCCGAGGCGGCGGACGAGCGGTGCGCTCAGAGCACCACCTTGACCATCGGGTGGGTCGACAGCGTGCGGTAGAGCTCGTCGAGCTGCTCGCGGCTGGTGGCGGTGATGGTGATCGTCACGCCGAGGTAGTTGCCGGCCTTGCTCGGCCGCGTCTCGATGCTGGCCGCATCGAATCCCGGGTCGAACTGCTGCGCGACCATCACGATCGCCTCGGCGAAGCCCTCGACGTTCGCTCCCATCACCTTGATGGGGAACTGCGAGGGGTACTCGATCAGCGACTGCTCGGGCGGGATGTCTTTCATGGCGGCGTTCATCCTTCCCGATCTGGGGCCGGACCGCGGCGATTCAATCAGATGGACTGCGTGGCCTTGGCGCGCTGGTAGGCCTCGTAGAGCCGCGCATACACCGGCCCCGGCTTGCCGCGCAGCGCGCCGTGGCCCACGGGCTCACCGTCCAGCGTCGTCACCGGCAGCACTTCCTTGGTGGCCGAGCTGAGCAGCAGCTCGTCGGCCGCCAGCACCTCGCCCTCGGGGATCGGGCGCAGGTTGTAGGCGATGCCTTCTTCCTCGCACAGCTCGCGGATCAGGTCGTAGCGGATGCCCTCGAGCACGTGCTCGCTCTTCGGCGGACCAAGCAGCGCGCCCTCGTGCACTACCCCACATTGCTGGCCGAGGCCTCGGTGAGGTAGCCGTCGCGGAACATCACCGTCTCCACCGCGCCCTTGTCGGCCGACATCTGCCGCGCCATCACGTTGCCCAGCAGCGAGGTGCTCTTGATGTCGCCGCGCTCCCAGCGGAAATCGCGCGCCGTCACGCAGGCCACGCCGTGGTGGCGCTGCTCGGCGCTGGCCGGCTTCATCGGGCTGGCCATCATGAAGACGGTCGGCTCGATGTCCGGCGGCATCACGTGGTCGCGCAGCGCCACGCCCCGCGTGACCTGGATGTAGACCAGCTGGTCGAGCGCGCCGGTCTTCTCGGTCAGCGCGGCCACCAGCTTGCGCGAGCGCTCCAGCCACTGCTCGGCCGACGCCGGGTTGGCGATGCGCAGCTTGGCGAGGCTGCGGCCCAGGCGCGCCGGTGCTCGTCGAAGCGGAACAGCCGCCCGCCGTACACCGGCACGACTTCGTAGATGCCGTCGCCGAAGATGAATCCGCGATCGAGCACCGACACCTTCGCGTCGCGCAGCGCGGTGTATTCGCCGTTGAGAAAGCACAGCGTGTCGGGCAAGGTCTGCATGGCGGCTCCTGGTGGGGGTTCAGCTTACTACGCTCACTTGATCCACAGGCGGATCGCATCCCAGGCGCGGCCGAGGATGCCGGCCTCGTCGATCTGCTCCAGCACCACCAGCGGCACCTCGGCCACCGGCGCGCCGGCGGCCGTGCTCACCTTGATGACGCCGACCTTCTGGCCCTTGGCCAGCGGGGCCACCAGCGGATCGGTGCGCTCGATCTTCGTGACCAGCTTGCCGCCCTCGCCCTTCGGAACACTCGCGAACACGCCGGCCTCGGCGCCGAGCTTGGCCTCGTTGGCCTTGCCCTTCCACACCGGCGGCGTGGCCATGGCCTTGCCCGGCTCGAACAGGCGCACGGCATCCCAGGCGGCATAACCCCAGTTGAGCAGCTTCTGGCTCTCGGTGGCGCGCGCTTCCATCGACGCGGTATTCAGCACCACGCTGAGCAGGCGGCGCTTGCCGTTCGGGAAGTCGCGCTGCGCGCTGGCGATCAGGCAGTAGCCAGCGGCCTCGGTGTAGCCGGTCTTCATGCCGTCGACGGTCGGGTCGCGCGACAGCAGCACGTTGCGGTTGTTCTCGTTGCTGGCCGGTGCGCCTTCGTAGCGGTACTTCTTGGTCGAGTAGATCGGATAGAACTCGGGAAGTCCTTGATGATGCGCGAGGCGATCACGGCCGGTCGCGCGCCGTGCTCTGGTGGCCCGGCTCGGTGAGGCCGGTGACGTTCTTGAACTGCGTGTTCTTCAGGCCGAAGGCCTGGGCCTGCCGGTTCATCATCTCGACGAAGGCCGGCAGGCTGCCCGCCACGCCCTCGGCCAGCGCCACCGAGGCGTCGTTGCCGCTGTTGACGATCATGCCGCGCAGCAGGTCCGACACCTTCGGCGTGTTGCGAGGCTCGATGAACATCAGCGAGCCGCCGCCCTTGCGCTCTTCCCAGGCGCGCAGCGACACCGGCAGCGTCTGCTCCTCGGAGATCTTCTTGTCGCGGATCGCGCCGAACACGACATACGCCGTCATCAACTTGGTCAGCGAGGCCGGATCGGCGGGCGCATCGGCATTGCGCTCGGCCAGCACGGCCGCTGGTAATGTCCAGCAACAGGTAGCTCTTGGCAGCCACCTCGGGGGTTGCGGCATCTGTGCGCGCGCGGCATCGGGCAGGGCCAACGGGAGGACGATGGCCAGCGCGGCCAGCCAGGAAGCGAATCTCTTCATCGGGGATCAGGGAATCAGGAGGACAGGGATCCGAGCCGGCGACGGCCCGAAGGTTCAGGCTTGTTTCATTCGGCCGTGCCGCGCAGCTGCTGCACCAGCACGTTCTTCAGCAGCCCGAGCTGGCCATGGAAGAAGTGGCCGGTGCCGGGGAAGACGATGACCGGCAGCGCCTGCGGCCGCGCCCAGTCGAGCGTGGCCGACAGCGGCACCACGTCGTCGGCCTCGCCGTGGATCACCACCGTGTCGGCGGGCACCGCCGGCATCTTCTGCCGCTGGGTCGACGGCCCCACCAGCACCAGGCGCTGCGGCTTGCGGCCCTCGGGCAGGCGCGTCGCGGCCTCCGAAGCGACGTAGGCGCCGAAGGAGAACCCTGCCAGGAGCAGCGACTCGCCGTCGCGCCGCATCGCGGCGATCACGGCCAAGGCATCATCGATCTCGCCCCGGCCCTCGTCCCACGCGCCTTCCGAGGCGCCGACGCCGCGGAAGTTGAAGCGCACGCTGCGCCAGCCAAGCGCCACCATCGCGCGGGCCAGCGTCTGTGCGACCTTGTTGTCCATCGTGCCGCCGTGCTGCGGATGCGGGTGGCAGATCACGGCCACGCCGCGCTCCGGCGCGGCTGGTGCATCGATCGCGCACTCGATCGCGCCCGCGGGGCCGGGCACGAGTTGGCGGACGGTCTGGCTGTTCACCGGCCGACGCTGGGTGGCAGCACCGGGCGCTCGACCACTTCGCCGCGCTTGAGGTGACGATCGACGATCTCGTCGATGTCGTTGCGGTCGACGTAGGTGTACCAGACCGCCTCCGGATAGACCACCGCCACCGGGCCACCGGCGCAGCGGTCCAGGCAGCCGGCCTTGTTGACACGCACGCCGCCGGGCCCGGCCGTGCCCTCGGCCTTGACGCGCGCCTTGCAGTGATCGAAGCCCTCCTTCGCGCCGTGCTGCGCGCAGGCGTTCTCGCCGTTGTCGCGCTGGTTGAGGCAGAAGAAGACGTGGCGCTGGTAGTAGCTCATGGCGCGATTCTAGGAGGCGCTCATTCGTTGTCTCGCGAAGCGACACGGACCAGCAGGTAGACCAGCGCCACGTAGGGCCACAGCCAGCCCACCCATTGCGCCGCGCCGTGGAACTGGATGAAGCGTCCCTGCTCCCAGGCCTGCAGGCTTTCGCCGAAGTAGGGATCGGCAGGCGCATGCGCGACCAGCGCCACCAGCGCCGACAGCGCCACCAGGGCCGATGCCCGCGGCGGCGCGTCGCGGCAACAGCGCCGCCAAAAGTGCCAGCAGCGCACCGAGCGCGAAGCCGGCCTCGGCATTGGGCGTGCGCCAGGCCAGCGCGTGGGAGGGTCCGAAGTTCATCGCCGTCGACAGCGTGGTGGCGCCGGCGCCGATCAGCACCGCGCCGGCCAGCAAGGCGAAGCGCCGCCAGCCCGGCCGAGCCACCGTCAATGCCACCATGCAGGGCGCCAGCAGCCCGAGCGCCACGGTGGCGAGTTCCTGCCCGCACTCAAGGGCTCGAGCGGAAGTTCGGCATCCAGCCAGGGCGAGAGCGTGGGAAGCACCGGACTGCCTTCGAGCGCCCACTGCAGCCCCTCCTGGAGGCGCGGCAGCACCTGCCCGAGCCCCAGCGGCACCGGCGCCGGGAAGAGCAAGCCCAGCGGCCACAGCAGCAGCAGCGCCAATCCGCCGGCGCTGCCGGCGATGAACCAGCGCTCGCGCAGCGACTGCCAACGGCTCACCCCGCCGAGCTGCTCCGCGGCCCAGGCCAGCGCTGCGCCGGCGGCGCTGCCGGCGGTATTCATCAGCAGATCCAGGTTCGACGGGACGCGGCGCGGCAGGTAGTTCTGCAGCGTCTCCATCGTCAGCGAGAGCAGCGCGCCAACGACCACCGCGACAAGCGCGCTGCGCGACGGCGCATGGCCGCGCGCGACATCGCCACGCACACCAGCGCGCCGAACGGCATGTAGCCGATCAGGTTGGCCACCGGTCGAAGACGGTCCAGTAGCGCGGCCAGCCCAGCGACAGGAAATGCCAGGGCGATTGCCCCGACACCCGCCACTCGCCGAAGGGGTAGAGGCTGGCATAGGCGATGAGCCCTGCGGCCAGCCAGGCCAGCGGCACAGCAGAGCTGCGCTGGCGGTTCATGCCCGCCTCCTCGCCCTCAGAACGGCTTGACCACCACCAGCACGACGATGGCGGCGAACAGCAGCACGGTGACTTCGTTGAAGACTCGGAACCAGCGCTCCGTGCGGCGGTTGGAGAACTGCTCGAACTGCCGCAGGATGCGGCCGCACACATGGTGGTAGCCGATCGTGCCGACCACCAGCAGCAGCTTGGCGTGCATCCAGCCATTGCCCGGGCCGCGGCCGATGCCGTAGTACAGCCACAGCAGCAGGCCCAGCACCAGCGCCGGGATCATCAGGATGCCGGCGAAGCGGTGCAGGCGACGCGCCATCAGCAGCAACCGCTCGCGCTCGGCATGGCTGTCGGCCGGCACGGCGGCGAGGTTGACGAAGATCCGCGGCAGATAGAACAGGCCGGCGAACCAGGAGGCGACGAAGACGATGTGGAAGGCTTTGACCCAGAGCATCGGCCGATTATCGCGACATGGCCTCGAGCGTCCCGCCCAAGAAAAAGCCCCGGCCGAGGCCGGGGCTCAAAAAGCCTTATCGCTGTCATCACGGTAAGGCACCTGCTCAGGGAGGAAAAGCAGGGAACGATACCCTTGCGGCTATCATTCACTTGTAACTTTAGCACGCAGATCTGGGCGCTGTGAACACTTGTGCATGGCTCCCACTTCATGAAAAGAGCCATGCAGACGCCGCCGCCCTACCCCGCCAGCCGCCCGCGACGCCTGCGCCGCGACGCCTTCACCCGCGAGATGGTGCGTGAGCACCGGCTTCACCCGAGCGATCTGATCCTGCCGGTCTTCGTGCTGGCCGGACAGAACCAGTGCAGGACGTGGCCTCGATGCCGGGCGTGCAGCGGCTGAGCCTGGATCGCCTGCTGCCACTGGCCGAAGACTGCGCGAAGCTCGGCATCCCGGTGATGGCGCTGTTCCCGGTGATCGACCAGAAGCTCAAGTTCGAGGATGGCCGCGAGGCGCTCAACCCGGAGGGCCTGGTGCCCACCGTCGTGCGCGAGCTGAAGAAGCGCTTTCCCGAGCTCGGCGTG
The DNA here is from genome assembly GCA_007994965.1 of Piscinibacter aquaticus. Lineage (GTDB taxonomy): Bacteria > Pseudomonadota > Gammaproteobacteria > Burkholderiales > Burkholderiaceae_C > Piscinibacter > Piscinibacter aquaticus. Next base: position 3,472,845 of record VOPW01000001.1, read on the forward strand.
ATGACCGACGTGGCGCTGGATCCGTTCACCTCGCACGGCCAGGACGGCCTGCTCGACGACACGGGCTACATCCTCAACGACGAGACCGTCGCCGTGCTGACGAAGCAGGCCCTGGTGCAGGCCGAAGCCGGCGTCGACATCGTGGCGCCGAGCGACATGATGGACGGCAGGATCGGCGCGATCCGAACTGCGCTCGAATCGCGCGGGAGGATCCACACGCGGATCATGGCGTACAGCGCCAAGTACGCCAGCGCCTTCTACGGCCCGTTCCGCGATGCGGTGGGCTCGGCCGCCAACCTCGGCAAGAGCAACAAGAAGGTCTACCAGATGGACCCGGGCAACACCGACGAGGCGCTGCGCGAGGTCGCACTGGACATCGCCGAAGGCGCCGACATGGTGATGGTCAAGCCCGGCATGCCCTACCTCGACATCGTGCGCCGCGTGAAGGACGAGTTCCGCGTGCCGACCTTCGCCTACCAGGTCAGCGGCGAATACGCGATGCTCAAGGCGGCCGCAGCCAACGGCTGGCTCGACCACGACGCGGTGATGATGGAGAGCCTGCTGGCCTTCAAGCGCGCCGGCGCCGATGGTGTGCTGACCTACTTCGCGCGCGATGCCGCGCGGCTGCTGAAGGGCGCCTGAGGCACGGGGCGCGCCACACCGCATGCGCGTCTTCCACGTCAGCGGCGAGCAGTTCGTCGAGCTCGCGGGCCTGCCCGACACGCTCCCGGCCGCCGGCTACCTGTGGGTGGGCACGGCGCGGCGCGAGTTCGAGGTGCAGGTGGCCGAGCTGCAGGCGCGGCTGTCCGCCTGGACGGGCGGCACGCTGGTCGACCTGCACGTTTCGGACCTGCTCAACCACCAGCTGCCCTCCCACTTCGACACCACCTCCGGCTACGACCTGCTGGTGTTCCGCCGGCTCGCGGCAGGCGCCGGCACGAGCGGCAGCTTCGTCGACGACACCCAGGGCACGATTGCCTCGGCCCGCCAGGCCCTGGAAGCGATCGACACCAGCCCGGTCGGCTTCGCGGTCTTCGACCGCGTGTTGCTGACCGTGCACCCCACCGATTGCCCGGTGCGCGAATACTTCGCCAGCCGGCTCGCGCAGCAGGCGCAGCCCGGCGAGGCGCGCGGGGGCCGCGGCTGCCGAGCAGCCCGGCCGACCTGATGCTGCGCATGGTCAACCACATGGTCGACAGCTACCTCGAACTGCGCCGCCTGCTGACCCGCCAGTTCACCCATCTGCAGAACGAGCTGTTCCGGCCCAGTGGCGGCTTCCGCAACTGGCAGCTGCTGCTCGAATCGCGCAACGCGCTGCACCTGCTGGAGGACACCTGCGAGGACCAGCGCAGCGCGCTGATCGAATGGATCGACGCGCTGGAGGAATGGCCCGAATCGCCCGAGCCTTCGGCGCGCCGCGAGCGCGAGATGCTGCGCCTGCGCTCTCGCGACGTGGTCGAGCACATCGAACGCGTTCTCACGCACGTGCGGCGGCTCGAATCGTCGGCGGAGACCGCGGTGCAGATGCACTTCTCGGCGCAGAGCCACCGCACGAATTCGATCATGCGCACGCTGACCGTGCTGACGGCCATCTTCCTGCCGCTGAACCTCGTCACCGGCTTCTTCGGCATGAACTTCGATGCGCTGCCGCTGATCCACAGCGCCACCGGCTTCTGGATCGCCGCCGGCATCATGCTGGTGCTGGGCATCGGCCTGAGCCTCTTCTTCTGGCGCAAGAACTACCTGGGCAGCCGGCATTGAGCGGCGCGCACTTCAGTGCGCGGCAGCTCGTGCTGCTGGCGCTGCTCACGTTGGTGTGGGGGCTGAACTGGCCGATCATGAAGTTCGGCGTCACCCACTTCCCGCCGCTGTCGTTCCGCGCGCTGTCGATGTGGCTGGGGCTGCCGGTGCTTTATCTTGCCGTGCGCGCGATGCGCATTCCGCTGGTGATCGAGCGCCGCCAGTGGCCCGAGCTGGCCCAGTTGACCTTCACGAACATGATCGTCTGGCACGTGCTGGCGATCGTCTCGGTGCAGGCGCTGTCGTCGGGGCGCGCAGCCATTCTCGGCTACACGATGCCGGTGTTCTCGGCGCTGTGGGGCGTGGCCCTCTTCGGCCAGCGGCTGTCGGGCCGGCAGCTCGCCGGCGTGGCCGCGGCGGCGCTCGGCGTGGCGCTGCTGCTGTGGCATGAGCTCGGCCACATGGCCGGCAAGCCGTGGGCGGCGCTCGGCATGCTGGTCTCGGCCGCGGTGTGGGCACTGGGCACGCAGCAGCTGCGTCGCACGACGATGACGGCACCGACGCTGGCCATCGTCTTCTGGATGACGGTGATCACGACGCTGGTGATGACGCTGCTGGCCGCGATCACCGAATCGCCACGCTGGCAGATGCCCTCGCCCGGCGTCTGGGCGACGATCGTCTTCAACGCGGTGCTGATCTTCGGCTTCGCGCAGCCGGTCTGGCTCTACCTCGCCCGCGCACTGCCGCCGGTGGCCTCGACGCTGTCGGTGATGCTGATCCCGGTGCTGGGCACGCTGTCGGGCGCGTGGTGGCTGAACGAGCAGCTGCACTGGCAGGACTTCGCCGCCATCGTGCTGATGCTGGCGGCGATCGCCTCGGTACTGCTGCCCGCACGCGCGGCGCGCGACGCTCAGCCCTCGTAGGGGTCGGCGAAGCCCAACGCGGCGAGGATTTCGCGCTCGCGCGCTTCCATCACCCTGGCGTCACGCACGCGCTCGTGGTCGTAGCCCTGCGCATGCAGCGTACCGTGCACCAGCAGGTGCGCGTAGTGCGCCGCTATCGTCTTGCCCTGCTCGTGCGCCTCGCGCTCGACCACCGGCGCGCACAGCACCGGTCGGCGTGCACGACGGGCTCGCGCGCATAGTCGAAGGTCAGCACGTTGGTCGCATAGTCCTTGCCGCGGTAGTCGCGGTTGAGCGTCTGCCCCTCGTCGGCATCGACGATGCGCACCGCGATCTCTGCCGGCGCCTCGAGCGCCGCGCGCATCCAGCGAGACACCTTGTGCCTCGGCAGCAGCGCGCGGTGGCTCGCATCGGCGAACTGCAGCGACAACGACAGCTCGGGCCGCGCCGCCACCTCAGCGCTCCTCACCGCGAGCCGCGTCGTAGGCCTCGACGATGCGCGCCACCAGCGGATGGCGAACCACATCGGCCGAGGTGAAGCGCGTGGTCGCGATGCCACGCACGCGGCGCAGCACGCGCTCGGCGTCGATCAGCCCGCTGGGCATGCCCTTGGGCAGGTCGATCTGGCTGACGTCGCCGGTGACCACCGCCTTGGCGCCGAAGCCGATGCGGGTGAGGAACATCTTCATCTGCTCGGGCGTGGTGTTCTGTGCCTCGTCGAGGATCACGAAGGCGTGGTTCAGCGTGCGACCGCGCATGAAGGCCAGCGGCGCGATCTCCAGCGTGCCCTTCTCGAAGGCCTTGGTCACGCGGTCGAAGCCCATCAGGTCGTACAGCGCGTCGTACAGCGGGCGCAGGTAGGGGTCGACCTTCTGCGACAGATCGCCGGGCAGGAAGCCGAGCCGCTCGCCCGCCTCCACCGCCGGGCGGGTCAGGATGATGCGCTGCACTGGCTGCGCTCGAGCGCATCGACCGCGCAGGCCACCGCGAGGAAGGTCTTGCCGGTGCCGGCCGGGCCGATGCCGAAGGTGATGTCGTGGCCGAGGATGTTGCGCAGGTAGGCCACTGGTTGGGCGTGCGGCCGCTGAGGTCGCTGCGCCGGGTGTGCAGCACGATCTCGCCGTCCGGCTCGGCCGGGCCGGCATCGGCGGCGGTGGCGGCACGCAGCGGCGGCGCCTTGAGGTCGGCCATCGCCTCGACGATCGCCAGCTGCACCTGCTCGGCCGGGATGGCCCGCCGCGCGCGGTCGTACAGCGACTGCAGCAGCGCCACCGCGCGCTCGGCTGGCGCTTGCCGCCCTCGACGCGGAACGATTCGTTGCGCCGCGAGATGGTCACGTCCAGTGCCGCCTCGATGCTGCGCAGGTGTTCGTCGAGGCTGCCGCACAGGTGCGCCAGCCGGGCGTTGTCGGGGGATGAAGGCGTGGCGAAGGATCACGGGGACGCAGGGCTCGGCAAAGGCGGCATTGTGGCGCCAAGCCGCCGCCGGGCGTGGCATCCGACCGCTCGCGCCCCTCGGCCTTCCTGCACAATCGCCCGCCATGCCCTGCATCGCCCTGCTCCGCACCGCCGTGCGCGGCGCCCTGGGCGCGCTGCTGGCTGGCAGCTCGTTGCGCAGGCGGCGCCGCAGCAGACCCAGGTGATCACCGAGGCGCTGGCCGTGGCCAGCCCCGCCGAGCGCTTCCCGGAGGGCGATCCCAGCGCGGCCAGGGTTGCGTTGCCCGACGACTGGTCGGAGACCAACCCACGGCAGGACGGCGGGGTCTGGTACCGCGTGGAGTTCGACCCCGGCCGCGCGCTCGATCGCACCGAGCTGCTCGGCCTGTACGTGCACCGCGCCTGCAGCGCGCTCGACGTCTACCTCAACGGCCGGCGCATCCACAGCGGGGGCGGCCGACCGATCCGCTCTCGCGCGACTGCCATTACCCGCAGCTGGTGTCGGTACCGGGCGGGCTCGTTCTCTCCAAGGGCAACGTGCTCGATCTGCACGTGCGCGGCCAGGCGCTGCCGCACGTGGCCTCGCGCGACCGCGCCGGCGGCCTGTCGGAACTGCGCATCGGCGCCTACGACGAGCTGGCCGCGCGGCACGCAGAAGCGGTGTTCTGGAACGTCTCGCTGGTCAAGGTGGTCAACCTCGCGCTGGCCACGCTCGGGGCGGTGATGCTGCTGCTGGCGTGGCGGCAGCGCCGCGATGCGCCGATGGGCTACTTCGGGCTGATGGCGATGGGCTTCGCCCTGCTGTCGGCACGGCACTGGTGGCGCGCCGTGCCGCTGGACAGCACCACGGTCGAGTTCCTCGTCTGCTGGCCTTCACGCCGGCGCTGGCGCTGGCAGTGCAGTTCCTGCTCAGCTATGCCGGCGTGCGCTCGCGCATGATCGAGGCGGCGCTGCTCGCGCAGTGCGTGGTGATGCCGATGAGCCTGCTGCTGGCCGGCCCGTCGCGGCTGTTCGCGATGACCGGCGCGTGGTACGTGGTGCTGGCGCTGGAGACCACCGGCGCGATGCTGCTGCACCTGCGCATCAGCTGGCGCGACCGGCGCGACGACTTCTGGCCGATGGCGCTGGCGCTGGCCGCCACCTCGGCGGTGCTGCTGCACGAGCTCGCCGTGCAGCGCGGCTGGCTGCCGCTGCCGAGCTCACCGCGCCTGCAGCTGCTCATGCCGCTGATCCTGCTGGCCTTCGGCACGCGCTTGCTGCTGCAGCGCGCCGGCGCCGCCGATCCGGTGCCCGACATGCGCTACGTGGTCGACGCGAAGGTGCGCGAGATCACCGCCGAGATCGAGCGCGCGCACGCCGAGCAGGCCGACGCGCGCATCGAGCAGGTGACGCAGCAGGAGCGCAAGCGTATCGCCGCCGATCTGCACGACGACCTGGGCGCCAAGCTGCTGACCATCGTCCACACCAGCGAGAGCGAGCGCATCTCCACGCTCGCGCGCGAGGCGCTCGAGGAAATGCGCCTGTCGGTGCGCGGCCTCACCGGCAAGCCGGTGCGCCTGGGCGACGCACTGGCCGACTGGCGGGCCGAGACGGTGATGCGGCTGGGCAGGCCAACGTCGAGATCGACTGGAAGAGCCGGCCGAGGACAGCGATCAGGTGCTGCCGGCGCGCGCCTACGTGCAGACCACGCGCATCCTGCGCGAGGCAGTGAACAACATCATCAAGCACAGCGGCGCATCGCACGTGAAGGTGCGCTGCGCGATCTCCGGCGAGCAGTTCGGCATCAACATCAGGACAACGGCAAAGGCATCCCGATGGAGCTCGACGGCAAGCTCGACCGCGGCCACGGCATGACCAGCATGAAGCAGCGTGCCAAGCAGATGCAGGGGCAGTGCTGGTCGAGTCCGGCCCGGGCTATGGCACCGTGATAAGGCTCACGTTGCCGCTGGGGCCGAGGCGCCTGCCGCAGCGGCACGCTGATACGATCGATCTTCCGGGGCTCCAGCCCCGAGTGAGGGCTCACCATGAAGAACATCCTGCTGCTCGAAGACCTGCCCGAGATCCGCGCACGGCTGAAGGTGCTGATCCAGCAGGTGTTCCCGGACGCGCAGATCTCCGAATCGGCCCGCGTGCACGACGCGCTCGGCCTGGTCAGCGCGGTCAAGTTCGACTGGCGCTGATCGATCTCGGCCTGCCCGATGGCTCCGGCGTCGACGTGGTCGCCGCGCTGCGCGAGCAGCAGCCCGAGGCGCAGTCGGTGGTCGTCACGATCCACGACGACGACGAGCACCTGTTCCCCGCCTTGCAGGCCGGCGCCTTCGGCTACGTGCTGAAGGAGCAGGCCCGCGAGCTGATTGCCGAGCAGCTCAGCCGCATGAGCCAGGGCGAGCCGCCGCTGTCGCCGTCGATCGCGCGCCGCGTGATCGCCTATTTCGCCGCGCAGGCCAAGCCGCAGAAGGACACCATCCCGCACGTGCAGCTGACCGACCGCGAGAACGAGGTGCTGCTGCGCGTGGCCAAGGGCTTCACGCTGCCGGAGATCGGCGTGCAGCTGAACCTCTCGCGGCACACCATCGCCGACTACGTCAAGCAGATCTACCGCAAGCTCAACGTGAGCTCGCGCGCCGAAGCCGCGCTGGAAGCGCAGCGCCTGGGTCTGTTCGGCCGCGGACGCTGAATGGCGCACCCGGCGTCGGGGTACCGACGCCACCCGCCGGGCGGGTAGCCCGGCCGGCTTCGGGCGGCCGGGCGCCGCCCGGGCCTGCGCCTATCATCCCCGCCCATGATCGGACGCCTGAGCGGAACCCTCGCGGAGAAGAATCCGCCCCAGTTGCTCGTCGACGTCAACGGCGTCGGCTACGAGGTCGACGTGCCGATGAGCACGTTCTACAACCTGCCCGGCCTCGGCGAGCGCGTGGTGCTGCTGACGCACTTCGTCGTGCGCGAGGATGCGCAGGTGCTGTTCGGCTTCCTCACCCACGAGGAGCGCCACACCTTCCGGCAGCTGGTGAAGATCTCGGGCGTGGGCCCGCGCACCGCGCTGTCCATCCTCTCGGGCCTGAGCGTCACCGAGCTGGCACAGGCCATCAGCCTGCAGGAGACCGGCCGCCTGGTGAAGGTGCCGGGCATCGGCAAGAAGACGGCCGAGCGCCTGCTGCTCGAGCTCAAGGGCAAGCTCGGCGACGCGCTGGCCGCGCCGGCCGCCGTGCAGGGCGATGCGCAGGGCGACATCCTGCAGGCGCTGGTGGCGCTGGGCTACAGCGATCGCGAGGCCGCGGCGGCGCTGAAGGCGCTGCCCGCGGAGGTCGGCGTCAGCGAGGGCATCAAGCTCGCGCTCAAGGCCCTGGCGCGCTGAGGGCACTGCGGCGCGCCCGCCGCGCACGCTCTCCGCGGCGGCGGTCGAGCCAGCGCATCACGCCGGTGACAGCCAGCAACAGCGGAACCAGCCCGGCCGCGCAGGCCACGATGCGGCCGGCCAGCCCGAAGGCCTCGCCGTTGTGGAGCGGATGCACCCAGGCCAGCAGCGTGTCGCCGGCGCCCTGCGCGCGCGCGTCGCGCACCGCCAGCACCTCGCCGCGCCAGGGGCATCGATCCACAGCAGCGTGCGCGGAAAGCGCTCGCTCGGCTCACCCGGCTGCTGCAGCCGGATGCGGTAGCTGCCGGTGGCCGGCTCGGGGCTGTCGATCCAGCGCGGCACGCCGTCCGGAAACCGCTCGCGCGCACACTGCAGCGCGGCGTCGATGCCGATGAATGGCGCATCGGCATGCGGCGCTTCGGCGCGCGGTGGCGTCACGGTCAACGGCGGGCTCAGCTTCGCCACGGCCGGCTCGACCACCTCCGGCCGGGCCAGCACCACGCCGGTGAGCGCGAGCGGCGCGGTGAGCAGCAAGGGATAGATGCCGCTGAGCCGATGCAGGTCGAACACGACCCGCGGCCGGGCGGCTCCGCGCTTGAGGCGCCACGCGGCAGCACGCTGACCCGGAGTGGGCCACCACAGCCACACGCCGCTCGACAGCGAAGCCGCCAGCAGCACCCCGAAGCCGCCGACCACCCAGCGACCCGCCTCTCCGGTGAGCAGCGTGTAGTGCAGGTCGTAGACCCAGGTCATCGCCGTGTCGCCCCAGAAGCGACTGGCCAGCACCTCGTACCGGGTCGGATGCACCGTGACCAGCAACGGCGCAAAGGCCTCGCCCGCCGTCTCGTGCGGTCGCAGGTAGCGCGCGGTGACCAGACCCTGCCCTCGCGGCGGGAGCTCGATGCGCCAGCTGCCGTGGCGCTGCGGATGCGCGGCCTGCAGCGCCGCCAGTACCGGGTCGTAGCGCTGCACCGTGCCGTCGGCGGGCCGCCGGGCCAGCCGCGGGTTCAGCAGCGCATCGAGCTCGGTGTAGAAGACCAGCAGGCTGCCCGTCAGGCCGAGCAGCACGAAGGCCGCACCGAATACGAGGCCCAGCCAGCGGTGCACCGCCAGCCGGGCGCGGCGCCGTGCCTGCAGATGGGCCGCGGCCATGCCTCAGAGCCGCACGCGCAGGGCCGGTACAGCGCGCGGCCCTCGGCCGGCGAGTGCAGCGTCTGCGTGCCGTCCCACCACACGTATTCCCGGTAGCGGTCGGTGGCGTTCTTCAGCTGCACGTCGAACTGCACGGCTTCGCTGGCCTGCCAGCTCGCGCCCAGGTTGAGCACGGCGAAGCCGCCGTAGCGGCCGGTCGCGTTGGTGCGCTCGAGGAAGTAGTCGCCCTGGCCGCTGGCCCAGGCCGACAGGCGCAGCGACTCGCGGGCCTGCCAGTCGGCACCGAGCGAGGCCAGCCAGCGCGGCACGTGGTCGACGTCCTTGCCGCGCGTGGCCGGCGCCGCCGGGTTCGGCTCGACGATCACCGCCTCCTGCTTCGTCCAGGTGGCCCAGGTGTCGAGGCCGAGCAGCGGCTGGGCGCGCAGGTGCAGATCCAGCCCCTGGCGACGCGTGCTGCCGATGTTGGTGGAGTCGCCGCTCGGGTTGTTGAGGTCGCGGTAGACCTCGTCGGTGGCGGTCTGCCGCCACACTGCCAGCGCGCGATTCGACGCGCGCGGCCTGGAACTTCAGGCCGGCTTCCCAGCCGTCGTTGATCGAGGGTGTGAGATCGCTGGTGCGCGGCGGCACCTTGTAGGTCGCCGCGCCGACGCCGACCTGGAAGGAGCGGCCCCAGTTCCCGTAGGCCTGCCACCCCGGCGCCGGGGTCCACACCGCGCTGATCTTCGGCTGGCGGATCACGCCGTAGTCGTTGACGTCGTAGCTCGCCGCGGCACGCCGGTCGTCGAAGCGCCCGCGCAGCGTGTCCAGCCGCAGGCCGGGCACCAGCTTCAACTGCGGCAGCGGCCTCAGCACCGCCTGCACGAAGGCGCCGTAGACGTCGAAGTCCCAGGCACTGGTCGCGCGTGCGGCTCTGCCTCACGCGCTCGACGGTGAGGTAACGCTCGCTGCGGTTGTCCTGCCGCTCGACGTCGGCACCGCCTTCGAGCGCAAACTCCTCCAGCAGCGTCTGTGCCGGCCGCCAGCTCAGCAGCACGCGGGCGCCGGTGTGCGTCTCGTCGGTGTCGCGCTCCTGCTGCGAGACGGCCGCCGAGAAGCGCACCCAGCGCTGGTCGACGAAGCGGTTGCGGTAGAGCGTGGCCTGCCACGACAGCGCATCGCTCCAGCGGCCGTCGGCCAGCAGTGCGGGCGGCCGATGCGGCGCTCGCCGCCGTCGGTGGCCGAGACCGCGTCAGACCGTTCAGGCGTGGCGCGCGCGTCGGCCTCGCTCAGGTAGCCCGGCTCCTCGGCCTCGACGCCGTGGTGGCGCAGCACCAGCCCCATGCGCCAGCTCGCGCCGGCCGGGTTCCAGAACCACTTGCCCGAGGCGGCGAGCCGCTGCGCCTCGCTGTGCACGCGGTGGCCGCGGCTGTCGCGCAGACCGAAGAACAGGTTCTGTGTCCATTCGCCGCGCTCGGTGTCGTGCGCCAGCTGCAGGTCGACCAGGCCCTGGGGCCCCAGGCCGAGCCGGCCTTCGGCGGCGTTGCCGCCGGTGCGCGTGGCCACGTCGATGTTGCCGGCGATGTTGTGCAGGCCGAAACGCGCGTCGTTGGTGCCGCGCACGGTGGTGATGCTCTCGATCGCCAGCGGGAACACTGCACCGAGGTAGGGCATGTTGCCGTCGTTGCTGTTCGACGGCACGCCATCGATCAGCAGCTTGACGGCGTTGACCTCGCCTTCGCCGTTGAAGCCGCGGAACGATGGCTTGCCGGAGGTGGTGCCCTGGTTGAAGTCGGTGAGCATCACGCCCGGCACCGGGCTGAACAGTTCGAAGGTGTCGCGCACTGGCGCGCCCTGCACCGGCGGACCACCGACCACGTCGACGGAGGTGAGCAGGCGGCGCGTCGGCAGCGGTCCGCTGCTGCGGGCGCGGACCTCGACGCGACCGAGCTGGAAGCTGGTGTCGTCGCGGGGCGGGAATGTGTCGCCCGTCTGGGCGGCGGCAAGGAAGGGCCAGGCCAGCGCGCAGGCAGCGGCCGGCCGCCCAAGGCGGCATGTCGTCATGGGAAGGTCCGTGAAGAAGGTGGCGAGGCACGCCGCAGCACGGCCGCAGGCGGCCGGAAGCGGTCAGTGCAGGCGACGAGCGACGGTCAGTGCTTGTGACCGCTCTGCGCCGCCGCGGTGGCGCCGATGGCCTTGACCGGCACCTTCAGCTCGAGGGTCTCGCGCTTGCCGTCCTTGCCTTCGATGGTCAGCGTTAACGGCACGGTGTCGCCGGCCTTCAGCGGCTGCTCGATGCCCATCAGCATCAGGTGATGGCCGCCGGGCTTGAGCTCGACGGCTCTGCCGGCCGGCAGCTCGAGCGCCTCGATGGCGCGCATCGCCATCACGTCGCCCTGCATCACCATCTCGTGGACTTCGGCCACGCGGGCGGCCGGCGTGCTCACGCCGACGAGCTTGCCGCCCTGCGGCGAAGTGATCTTCATGAAGGCGCCGGTGGCGCGCTGCGGGGCCACCATGCCGCGCACCCAGGCGTCGGCGATGGTGGTCTGGGCGAAGGTGGCGGCGCTGGCGAGCAGCAGCGACAGGCCGGCGAGGATGCGGGGAGATTCGAGTCATGGTCGTTCCAGGAAGGGTCGCGGGCGCCCGGGCGGCGGCCGCAGGCGCAGGTTCGGTGAAGGGGACGCGAACGCGTCTCAGGCCACGGCGACCGGCGGCGGCGCGCGCGATGGCGGCACGACACGCGCGAAGCGCAGCGCAATGTGCTCGCCCGCCGCGACCGGCACTTCATCGAAGGCCTCGAGAGGCACTGCCCACGATCGGGCCGGGCTCGGCAGCGCCGGCGAGTGGCCCGGCTGCACGCACAGCGGGCAATGGGCCAGCTGCGCGCCGGCGTCCTGCTCACCGTCGACCGAGCACAGCTCGTTCCACGGCTGGGCACTGGCCAACTTCGCGGCCAGCGCATGCGACACCGTCGGCGCCAGCGCAAGTCCGAGCATCGCGATCAGCGCGAGTGCGGCGGCTTGGCGGAAGAGGCGGCGAACGGCGTCCACGGCCGAGATGGTAGCAAGCGGGCATGGCCATAATCCCGCATGAGCATCCAGACCGACGACTTCGCCCCGGCCCGGCGCGTGGTCAGCGCCGCGCCGGCGTCGCCCAACGAGGAGGCGATCGAGCGGGCGCTGCGGCCTGAAGGGCTTGGCCGATTACGTCGGCCGAGGCCAAGGTGCGCGAGCAGCTGGAGATCTTCATCGGCGCGGCGAAGAAGCGCAGCGAGGCGATGGACCACGTGCTGCTGTTCGGCCCGCCGGGCCTGGGCAAGACGACGCTGTCGCACATCATCGCCAACGAGCTCGGCGTGAACCTGCGCCAGACCTCCGGCCCGGTGCTGGAGAAGCCGAAGGACCCGGCGGCGATCCTCACCAACCTCGAGCGCAACGACGTGCTCTTCATCGACGAGATCCACCGGCTCAGCCCGGTCGTCGAGGAGATCCTCTACCCCGCGCTGGAGGATTACCAGATCGACATCATGATCGGCGAGGGCCCGGCGGCGCGCTCGATCAAGCTCGATCTGCAGCCCTTCACGCTGGTCGGCGCGACCACGCGCGCCGGCATGCTGACCAACCCGCTGCGCGACCGCTTCGGCATCGTCGCGCGGCTGGAGTTCTACAGCGCCGAGGAGCTCGCGCGCATCGTGCACCGCTCGGCCGGCCTGCTGGCGGTGGCCACCGACGAGGAAGGCGCCTTCGAGATCGCCCGCCGCTCGCGCGGCACGCCGCGCATCGCCAACCGGCTGCTGCGCCGCGTGCGCGACTACGTCGAGGTCAAGGGCGACGGCCGCATCGTCAAGGCGCAGGCGGAGAAGGCGCTCGCGATGCTCGACGTCGACCCGCAGGGCTTCGACCTGATGGACCGCAAGCTGCTCGAGGCGGTGATCCACCGCTTCGACGGCGGGCCGGTCGGGCTGGACAACGTCGCCGCGGCGATCGGCGAAGAGCGCGACACGATCGAGGACGTGATCGAGCCCTACCTGATCCAGCAGGGCTTCCTGCAGCGCACGCCGCGCGGTCGCATCGCCACGCTGGCAGCCTACCGGCACCTCGGCGTCACGCCGCCGCGCACCAGCGGCGCGGCCGACCTGTTCGACGAGTAGGCCTCAGTCCTTCGGCGCTTCCCGCCGCTTGCGCCAGGCGAGCAGCTCGCCGACGAAGCCGCGCCGGAAGGCGACCACGCAGATCACGAAGATCGCGCCGATGATCACCGTCACCCACGAGCCGACGCGGTCGGCGAGGAAGTTCTGCAGCCCGATGATCGTGAAGGCGCCGATCACCGGGCCGGCGAAGGTGCCCATGCCGCCGAGCAGCGTCATCAGCACCACCTCGCCGGACAGCGACCAGTGCGCATCCGACAGCGTCGCGAAGCCCAGCACCACGGTCTTCAGCGAGCCGGCGAGACCCGCCAGCGCGGTGGACAGCACGAAGGCCAGCAGCTTGTACTTGTCGACGTCGTAGCCCAGCGAGACGGCGCGCGGCTCGTTCTCGCGGATCGCCTTGAGCACTGGCCGAAGGGCGAATGCACCACGCGCACGATGAACAGGAACACGGCGACGAACACCGCCAGCACGATGAAGTACAGCAAGGTGTCGTTGGCGGTCGATGACGCCGAACAGCTTGCCGCGCGGCACGCCCTGCAGGCCGTCCTCGCCGCCGGTGAACGGCGCCTGCAGCCAGACGAAATAGACCATCTGCGCCATCGCCAGTGTGATCATCGCGAAGTAGATGCCCTGGCGGCGGATGGCGATCAGGCCGACCACCGGGCCGATCGCGGCCGCGAACAGCGTGCCGGCGAGCACGCCGAGCTCCGGCGACCAGCCGGCGCTCTTGATCAGCCAGCCGGTGCCGTAGGCCGCCGCGCCGAGGTAGGCCGCATGGCCGAACGACAGCAGCCCGGTATAGCCGAGCAGCAGGTTGAAGGCGCACGCGAAGATCGCGAAGCACAGCGCCTTCATCATGAAGATCGGGTACAGCCCGGCGAAGGGCGCAACGATCAGCAGCGCCAGCGCGGCGAGCCGGGCGAGACGGGTCGAACGGTCGATGCCCATCACCGCTCCTTCCCGAACAGGCCGGCCGGCCGCAGGATCAGGACGATCGCCATGATCACGAACACCACGATGTTCGAGGCCTCCGGATAGAACACCTTGGTCAGGCCCTCGATCAGCCCGAGCACGAGGCCGGTCAGGATGGAGCCGAGGATCGAGCCCATGCCGCCGATCACCACCACGGCGAAAACGACGATGATCAGGTTGCTGCCCATCAGCGGCGTGATCTGGATGATCGGTGCGGCCAGCACGCCGGCGATCGCCGCCGGGCCCGCGCCGCCGGCGTAGGTGAGCATCACCATCAGCGGCACGTTGATGCCGAAGGCCTGCACCAGCGCCGGGTTCTCGGTGCCGGCGCGCAGGTAGGAGCCCAGCCGCGTGCGCTCGATCAGGTACCGGTGCCGAAGCAGACGATCAGCGAGGCCACCACCACCCAGCCGCGGTAGTTGGGCAGGATCATGAAGCCGAGGTTGGTGGCGCCTTGCAGCAGTTCGGGCACCGGGTACTGCTGGCCGGAGACGCCGAACTGGTCGCGCAGGATGCCTTCGGCGATCAGCGACAGGCCGAATGTCAGCAGCAGGCCGTAGATCGGGTCGATCTTGTACAACTGCTTGAGCAGGGTGCGCTCGACCACCGGGCCGAGCGCGCCCACCAGCAGCGGCGCCACCAGCAGCGCCACCCAGTAGTTCATGCCGAAGTGCTCGAGGCCGAGCCAGGCCACGTAGGCGCCGAGCATGTACAGCGCGCCGTGGGCGAAGTTGACGATGCCCAGCAGCCCGAAGATCACCGCCAGCCCGAGGCTGAGCAAGGCGTAGAACGAGCCGTTGACCAGCCCGAGCAGCAACTGCCCGAGGAAGGCCTGCAACGGAATGCCGAAGATCTCCATGGCGTGCGTGGGCGTGTCGTCAGGTCAGGCGATTACTTCCAGAGCGCGCACTTCGATTCGGCCTTGGTCGTCCATGCAGCCTCGCCCTTGAACGTCTGCACCACGTTGTAGTAGTCCCAGGGCTCGACCGACTTGTCCGGGCTCTTCACCTGCATCAGGTACATGTCGTGCACCATGCGGCCGTCGCCGCGGATGAAGCCGCCCTTGGCGAAGATGTCGTTGACCGGCGTCTTGCGCATCTGCGCGAGCACCTTGTCGGCATCGTCGCTGCCGGTGGCCTTGACGGCATTCAGGTACTGCAGCGTGGCCGAGTAGTCGCCGGCCTGGATCGAACTGGGCATGCGCTTCATCTTCTCGAAGAACTTGCGGCTCCAGGCGCGCGTCTCGGCGTCGCGGTTCCAGTACCAGCTGTCGGTCAGGTACATGCCCTGCGTGGTCTTCAGGCCCAGCGAGTGGATGTCGTTGATGAACACCAGCAGGCCGGCGAGCTTCATCGTCTTGGTGATGCCGAACTCGTTGGCGGCCTTGATCGAGTTGATCGTGTCGCCGCCGGCATTGGCCGTGCCGAGGATCTGCGCCTTGCTGCCCTGCGCCTGCAGCAGGAAGGACGAGAAGTCGGTGGCCGACAGCGGGTGCTTGACCGAGCCGAGGATCTTGCCGCCGGCGGCCTCGACCACCTTGGTGGTGTCGCCCTGCAGCTGCGCGCCGAAGGCGTAGTCGGCGGTCAGGAAGTACCAGCTCTTGCCGCCCTGCTGCACGACGGCGTTGCCGGTGCCCTTGGCCAGCGCGACGGTGTCGTAGGCCCAGTGCACGGTGTAGGCGTTGCACTGCTCGTTGGTCAGCGCGGCGGTGGCGGCGCCGATGGCGATGAACGGCTTCTTCTTCTCCGCCGCCACCTTGGCCATCGCCAGCGCGGTGCCGGAGTTGGTGCCGCCGATGAGCATGTCGACGCCTTGCGTGTCGAACCACTCACGCGCCTTCGAGGCGGCCACGTCGGCCTTGTTCTGGTGGTCGGCGAACAGCACCTCGACCTTCTTGCCGGCCACCGCACCGCCCATGTCGGCCACGGCCATCTTGATGGCCTCGACGCCGCCGGCGCCGTCGATGTCGGAGTACAGGCCCGACATGTCGGTGATGATGCCGATCTTGATGATGTCGCCCGAGATCTGGGCGTGGGCACCGGTGGCAGCGGCCAGCGTCAGCGCGCTGGCGGCGGCGATCTTCTTCAGCTTCATGGTCGGTTCTCCGGGGTTGAGAGAGAGGCGGCGTCAGACGCCGAGGTACTCGTGCAGGCGCTCCATGCGCGCCGGCAGTTCGGACTGGGTGAATTCCTGGATGACCTGGCCGTGCTCCATCACCAGGAAGCGGTCGGCCAGCGGCGCGGCGAAGCGGAAGTTCTGCTCCACCATCACGATCGTGTAGCCCTGCCTGCGCAGCGCCACCACCATCTCGGCGAGCTTCTGCACGATCACCGGCGCCAGCCCTCGGAGATCTCGTCGAGCAGCAGCAGCTTGGCGCCGGTGCGCAGGATGCGCGCCACCGCGAGCATCTGCTGCTCGCCGCCCGACAGCCGCGTGCCCTGGCTGCCGGCGCGCTCCTTCAGGTTCGGGAACATCGCGTAGATCTGCTCGACCGACATGCCGCCGGCGGCCAGCGTCGGTGGCAGCAGCAGGTTCTCCTGCGCCGACAGGCTGGAGAAGATGCCACGCTCCTCGGGGCAGTAGCCGATGCCCAGCCGCGCGATGCGGTGGGTGGCAGTCGATCGCCTCGGTGCCGTGCACCTTCACCGAACCCTTGCGCGAGCCGGTCAGCCCCATGATCGCGCGCAGCGTGCTGGTGCGCCCGGCGCCGTTGCGGCCGAGCAGCGTCACGACCTCGCCTTCGTCGACGTGGAAGTTCACGCCGTGCAGCACGTGCGATTCGCCGTACCGGGCGTGCAGGTCCTTCACCTCGAGAAACCGGGTGGCCATGTCAGTGGGCCCCTTTCAGCTCGACGTTCGCGCTGCCCATGTAGGCCTCGATCACCGCCGGGTTCTTCGACACCTCCGCATACGGCCCCTCGGCCAGCGTGGCGCCGCGCGCCAGCACGGTGATGGTGTCGGCCGGGCTCGCCACCACGCTCATGTTGTGCTCGACCATCAGCACGGTGCGGTCGGCCGCCACGCGCTTGATCAGCTGCTTGATGCGGTCGACGTCCTCCAGGCCCATGCCCTGCGTCGGCTCGTCCAGCAGCATCAGCTTGGGCTCCATCGCCAGCGTGGTGGCGATCTCCAGCGCGCGCTTGCGGCCGTAGCTCAGCTCCACCGCGGTCAGGCCGGCGTACTTGTCGAGGTCGACCGCCGCGAGCAGTTCCATCGCGCGGTCGTTCAACGCATCGAGCGAGCGCTCGGGGCGCCAGAAGTGGAACGAGGTGCCGAGCTGGCGCTGCAGCGCCACGCGCACGTTCTCCAGCACCGTCAGGTGCGGGAACACCGCCGAGATCTGGAACGAGCGGATCACGCCGCGCCGGGCGATGTGCGCCGAGGTCTCGCGGGTGATGTCGATGCCGTCGTAGACGATGCGGCCGGTGGTCGGCGTGAGGAACTTGGTCAGCAGGTTGAAGCAGGTCGTCTTGCCGGCGCCGTTCGGGCCGATCAGCGCATGGATGCTGCCGCGCCGGACCTTCAGGTTGACTCGGTTGACCGCGACGAAGCCCTTGAACTCCTTCGTCAGGTCGTGCGTCTCGAGGATGTAGTCGGCCATGTCAGACATTCCGGCTGGCGAGGGGCAGGCGGCCGCCGAGACGCTGCGTCAGCGTGGCGGCGGCGCGCTGCACGGCGTCGCGGTGTGCGGCGGCACCGTCAGGCCCCAGCGCGCTCTTGTGGATGCAGACGCCGACGCCGGCCACCGGCTGGCCGGCGGCATCGAAGACCGGCGCGCCGAAGCAGTAGACGCCGGCGCGCACGCCTTCGTCGTCGATGCTGTAGCCGCGCGAGCGGGTGGCGGCGAGTTCGTCGAGCAGTTGATCGAGGTTCGGGGCTCCTCGCTCGGTGAGCGAGACCAGCTCGTGGCCGGCCAGCAGCTGGCGCACCTCCGCCGGCTCGTGGAAGGCGAGCATCGCCTTGCCAGTGGCCGCCAGATGCGCCGGCAGGCGCATGCCGACATTGAAGGCCAGGCCGAGCGGGCGGCGGCCGTTGCGGGCGCCGATGTAGACGACGTCGCGGCCGTTGAGCACCGACAGGATCACCGTCTCGTCGGGTGCGCCCTCGCCGGCCCACAGCGCATTGAATTCCTGCGTGATGCCGGTGCTCGAGACGAAGGCCTCGGCCAGCGGCATCACGCCCGGGCCGATGCGAAAGGCGCCGTCGTCCTGGCGCTGCAGGTAGCCGTAGCGCAGCAGCGTGTTGCACAGGCCATGCACGCTGCTCTTGGGCAGCGCGAGTTCGCTGGCCAGCCGCGCCAGCTCATCGGCTCACGGCGCTGGGCCGGGCGATCGAGCAGTGTCAGCGCGCGCGACAGCGCCGGCACCAGCGCGGGCGAACTGCTGGCGCGGGCACTGGCACGGCCGGCGGCGTGATGGGTCTGCATGGGCGGGGCGTCACTTGTTCGATGGGTTGAACGAGCTTCAGCCTATCGAACCGCCTCAGTGTAGGCAGCGCATCGCGGCCCCCGACGGGCCATCGCGGGTTAAACCTCTGAGGGATTGCCCGCAGCGGCGCGCGGCATGCACAACGCGCCCACGGCGCACAGCCCGGCCACGATGGCCGCGGCGCCAGCGGCCAGCACCGGCAGGCCGAGCCGGTGCGCGTTCCACAGCAGCACGGCGGTGCCGGCGAGCAGCACGACGAACAGTGCAGCCGCGAGCGCTGCGGCCCCGTGGCCCAGCGGCGGGTCGAAGCGCTGCACGCGCTCGATGTCGAACTCGGCCTTCGGCCAGCGCCGCGCCACCTCGGCCGGCCGCCAGCCCGGCGGCTTCAGCCACACGCGCAGCCTGTCGGCCCAGCCGCTCGCGCGCCACGAATCCTTCGCCAGCTCGGCATAGACCTGCAGGTTGGCGACCAGCGGATTCCAGCTGCGCAGCGGCGAGCGGGTGCCGTAGACGCAGGGCTCGGCATCGTCTTCCTCGACGAAGGTGCCGAACAGGCGATCCCAGACGATCAGGATGCCGCCGTAGTTGCGGTCGAGGTAGCGGTCGTTCACCGCGTGGTGGGCGCGGTGGTTGCTCGGTGAGCAGAACCAGCGGTCGAACCAGCCCAGCCGCCCGATCTGCTGCGTGTGCACCCAGTACTGGTAGAGCAGGTCGATCAGCGCGACCACCGCAAACACCAGCGGCGGCACGCCGGCCAGCGCCATCGGCAGGTAGAAGATCCAGCCGGCCACCCAGCCGCCGCTGGTCTGGCGCAGCGCGGTGGAGAGGTTGTAGTCCTCGCTCTGGTGGTGCACCACATGCGAGGCCCAGAACAGCGCGATGCGGTGGCCGGCACGGTGGTGCCAGTAGTAGAGGAAGTCGTAGGCGATCAGCGCGCCGACCCACACCGCGAGCGAGTCGGCCGGCAGCCGCCAGATCGCGAGGTGCTCGAAGACCGCGGTGTAGATGCCCACGGTCAGCAACGTCACGAACAGCCCGGTGAGCTGGCTCATGATGCCCAGGCCGATGCTGCTCAGCGCGTCGGCGAGGCGGTAGGTGTCGCGCTGGCGAATTCGGCCGACGGCGTACTCCAGCGCGATCAACGCGAGGAAGACCGGCGTGGCCAGCACGATGACCTGGGGACCGGTCAGCGCCATGCTCGCGCCCTCAGCGGATGCAGCCGCGCGCCTCGATCGGCCAGACGGCCTCGACCCGGCCCGCCTCGAGCCCGCCGCGCACGGCGATGTAGTGCTCGTGCAGGTTGACGGTCGGGTCGCAGTGGCCGGGGATCAGCCAGACCGTCTCGCCCAGCGCCGGCAGCGGCGCTGAACCGCGCTTGCGCAGGATGCCGTGCTCGTCGCCGCCATTGACGAATTCGACGTCGAACCCGCGCACGCGCGGCAGCCCGGAATCGATCGCGTGCGACTTGTGGCCGGCATCGACCACCGCGTGCGAACTGCCGGCGCTCATCACCTGGCTCTTGACGAACAGCGCATGCTCGAAGGCCGGCGCGTGTGGCGTGGCGTGGTTGTCGGCGTAGTCGCGGTCCATGAAGACGTAGCTGCCGGCCTGCAGCTCGCCGTACAGGCCGCTGCCCGCCTCGAGCATGAAGGTGCCGGTGCCGGCGCCGGTGACCAGCGCGCAGGGCATGCCCGCCGAGGTGATGCTCGCCTGCGCGGCCCGCGCCGGCTCACCGCATGGCGGATCGCGGTCTCGCGCTCGGCCGGCGTGCGCAGGTGCTGCGCGCGGCCGTGGTAAGCCTGCAGGCCCGCGAAGCGCAGCCCGTGCGACACCACCTGATGGGCCAGCGCCACCGCCGCGGCCGGCGCGACGCCGCAGCGCCCATGGCCCACGTCGACTTCCACGTAGACATCGGCCGAGGTACCGGCGGCCTTCAGCGCGGCCGCGAGCCGGTCGACGCCGAGCGCGGAGTCGACCGCGATCGACAAGCGGATGCGCCCGGCGAGCACGGCGAGGTCACGCAGCTTGGCCTCGTCGACGACCTCGTTGCTGACGTAGATGTCGGCGATGCCCGCCTCGGCCAGCGCCAGCGCCTCGGATCCCTTCTGCACGCACACGCCCACTGCGCCGGCGGCGATCTGGCGGCGTGCGATCTCGGCGCACTTGTGCGTCTTGGCGTGCGGGCGCAGCCGCATCTGGTGCTGGCGCGCGAACTCGGCCATGCGGGTGATGTTGCGCTCCATCGCATCGAGATCGATCACCAGCGCCGGCGTGGCGATGGCCGAGACCGGATCGCCCACGCGGGCTGCGGCAGCAATGCTCACGAAGCGCTCCCGTCGGTGGCGCGGCGCGCCAGCGCGTCGCTGAATTCATCGTGCACCTCGGCATCGAGGTGGCCGGTATCGGCCCAGCCGACCATCGTCAGCCCCTGCGGCGTGTACAGCACGCGGTTGATTCCGGCATTGGCCAGCAGCCCGGTGCGCGGCGCTCGCAACTCAGCCCGCGTGGCGGCGCGGTACAGGCAGTCGAGCACGCCGCCGTGGGCCACCATCGCCACCACTTCGCCCGGATGCCGCTGCGCCAGCGCGGTGATGGCGCTCACGCAGCGCTGGTAGAAGGCCGCCAGCGTCTCGCCGCCCTCGGGGCCGAAGTCGGGGTCGCGGCGGCGCCATCGCTCGCTGGCCTCTGGATGGTCGCGCTCGATCTCGGCCCAGGTCAGACCCTCGAAGACACCGAACGCGCGCTCGCGCAGGCGCGGCTCGGGCCGCGGCACGAGGCCGAGCCGCTCGGCCAGCGGCTGCGCGGTCTGCCAGGCGCGTTGCAGGTCGCTCGCGTAGACCACGCCCACACCTTCGTCGGCCAGCGCGGCGGCCGGGCGGCGTGCCTGCCACAGGCCCTTGTCGTTCAAGGGCACATCGAGCTGCCCCTGAATGCGCGTGTCGACGTTCCAGGCCGTCTCGCCGTGGCGGATGGCGACGATGCGGGTGATCTGCCCTTCGGGTGCGCCGCCCATGCTCACGCGATCAGCCGGCGGTTGAGCGTGTAGGTGCCCGAGTAGGTGGCCTCGGCCAGCACGTGCGGGTAGATCGCCCGGGCGCACCTGCGGCCCGGTGAAGACACCGTCGATCGGCGCGCGCGCCACGTTCAGCGCATACAGGGTGAACACGTAGTGGTGCACCAGCGAATCGTTGAAGGGCGGAACGGGCCGTCGTAGCCGAAATACTGGCCGGCCATCTCCTTGTCCTGCGCGAACCAGCCGGTGTAGTCGTTCAGGCCGTGGCGCGCGCCGTGCAGCGTGGCCGGGCCGCTCTTGCCGCGCGCGGTGAAGCCGCGGCTGAACTCGCCTTCGGCGATGGTGCTCAGGGAGGCCGGAAGGTCGACCACCACCCAGTGGAAGAAGTCGACGCGCGGCAGGTCTTCCGGCACCTCGCGGTCGCTGCGGTTGACGTCGTCGCCGCGGCTGGGCACGTCGAAGTCGTGGCAGATCAGGGCGAACGATCGTGTGCCGGCGGGCACCTCGCTCCAGGCCAGGTGCGGGTTGATGTTGTCGGAGAAGCCGACGCCGCCCTCGACGCGCCGGCCAGCGGCGCAGCGCGCCGGGATGCGGTCGCCGTCGACCCAGCTCTCGCTCCACAGTCTCATGCGATGTCTCCCTCGTCAGACGCCCCAGACGATCTCTTTGCCGGCCGCGTGGGCGCGCTTCATCATCTCGACCATCGGCCGGGCGCGCTGGCGCAGCGAGACGCCCTCGCGCGGGCCGAGCGTGCGGCCTTCGGCCTCGGCCTCGCGCTCCGCCTTCGCGCGGGCCGCCTCCTCCTCGGCCACGGCGCGCTCGATCGCCGCCATCGCCGCCGGCATGGCCCCCGGCTCGATGATGCCCTTCGCTGCGGGCTCCTTGCCGATGATGCGCAGCACGTGATCGCCGGTCGGCCCCATCATGATGAGATCGCCGGCAGCCTTGGACTTGAACTTGTAGATCATGCGTCGGACGCGTTCGCGTACATGTAGGCGCGGTTGAACGGATAGGCCGATTGTGCGCCCGCCAGCGCGCCGCCGGCCGGGTCGCCGTCGGGCCGCGCGGCGAGCATCTGGTGCAGCGACATCCAGCCGCGCTCGAAGCCCATCGCACTGCCGGCGAGGTACAGGCGATAGGCCCGCACCACACGCTCGCCGGCGATGCGGCGTGCCTCGTCGAACTGCGCCTCGAGCCGGTCGCTCCACGCCCACAGCGTGCGCGCGCGTAGTGCGGCCGCAGGTTCTCGACGTCCAGCGCCTCCAGCCCCTGCTCGGCCATCACCTCCAGCACGCGCGACGCATGCACCAGCTCGCCACCGGGAAAGATGTAGCGCTCGATGAAGTCACCCACGCCAGCGCCGAGCTGGTGATGCCGCGTGCCGCCGGCGGTGATGCCGTGGTTCATCAGGAGGCCGCCGGGCTTGAGCAGGCGGCTCATTTTCGCGAAGTAGGCCGGCAGCTGCGCCAGCCGACATGCTCGAACATGCCCACCGAGGCGATCTTGTCGAAGGGCTCGTCTTCCGGCAGCGCGCGGTAGTCGAGCAGCTGCATCGACACGCGGCCGCGCAGCCCGCGCGCCTCGATCAGGCGGTTCACGTGCGCATGCTGGCGGCGCGACAGCGTGATGCCGGTGCCGCGCACGCCGTAGTGCCCGGCAGCCCACAGCAGCAGGCCGCCCCAGCCGGCGCCGACGTCGAGGAAGCGTTCGCCCTCGCGCAGCATCAGCTTGCGGCAGACATGGTCGAGCTTGGCCTCCTGCGCCTGCGCCAGCGTCATCGTGCGCTCGCGGTAGTAGGCACAGGAGTAGACGCGCCGCGGATCGAGCCACAGCGCGTAGAAGTCGTCGGAGACGTCGTAGTGGAACTGCACCTGGCGCGCGTCGGAACCGGGGTCGTGGCGGGCGCGCGAGCGCAGTCGGTGCCACGGCGCGCGCCAGCCGGCCAGCGCGGCCGCCCGCTGACGGGGTCGCCGGCGAGCTCCCCGGCCACGAGCATCAGGTCGCGCAGCGAGCCGTCGAAGTCGAGGCGGCCTTCCACATAGTCTCGCCGATGCGGCCGACGCGGCCGGTGGCCGTGGGCCAGCGTTCCCAGGCCCTGCAGCCTGAGGGTCACCACCGCGCGCTGCGGGCCGATCCGGTGGCCCCCGGGCAGCACGAGGGCGAGCGGATGCGAGAGGCCGGCCAGCCGGCGTTCGAGGACGGCGTCTAGAGCACCCATCGCGCAACCTCCTTGCGCGATGGACTCTATCCAGCGCCGAGGGTCGCGCGTGCGCGCGCGCGCTCAATCCCCCGATGCGGTCGCGGCGATGCCGCGGCGCAGGCGGGATGCGCGCCGCGGCAGCGGCACGACACGCGCGGCTGCCTTCGGCGTCAGCAGCGCCTCGAACTGCGCCGCGGGCAGCGCCGGCGCGAACAGCCAGCCCTGGAACTCGTGGCAGCCGCAGCGGGCCAGGAAGCGCCGCTGCGCTTCGGTCTCGACGCCTTCGGCGATCACCTGCAGGCCGAGCGCACGGCCGAGGTTGACGACCGCGTCGACGATGCTCGCGCCGCTGGCATCCCCAGGCAGGTCGGCGACGAAGCTGCGGTCGATCTTCAGCCGCGAGATCGGCAGCCGCTTCAGGTAGCCCAGGCTCGAATAGCCGGTGCCGAAGTCGTCGATGGCCAGCTGCACGCCGAGCGCGGCCAGCGCGTGCACGCGCGACAGCGTATCTTCGACGTCCTGGATCAGGATCGACTCGGTCAGCTCGAGTTCGAGCAGCGCGCCGGGCAGGCCGTGGTGCGCCAGCACGCGGCGCACGCCGTCGACGAAGCCCGGCTGGCGGAACTGCAGCGCCGAGACGTTGACCGACATGCGCATCGGCCGGCCCTCGCCATGCCAGCGCGCGGCCTGCGCGACCGCCCTGGCGCAGCACCCAGTCGCCGATCGGCACGATGAAGCCGCTCTCTTCCGCCACGGGGATGAAGCGCCCTGGGGAGACGTCGCCGAGTTCCGGGTCGGACCAGCGGATCAGCGCCTCGGCGCCGACGATCGCACCGGTTCCGACCGACACCTGCGGCTGGTAGTGCAGCTGGAAGCGCTCGCGCGCAAGTGCCCGGCGCATCGCGTGATCGAGTTGCAGGCGCTGGCGCAGCTCGGCCTCGCCGGCGTCGTGGCCGGGCGCATGGAAGCGCCAGCAGCGCGGCCGGCGCCCTTGACCTCGCGCATCGCCGCGTCGGCATGGCGCAGCAGTTCGTCGAGGCTGGTGCCATCGGCGGGGTGCAGCGCGATGCCGATGCTGGCCGTCACGGTGAAGTTCAGGCCGTCGAGGGTGAACGGGCGCTGCAGCGCATCGATCACGCGACGCGCGGTGGCCTCGGCGCCAGCGGCGTCGGAGCGCTGCGCAAGCAGCACGTATTCGTCGCCCCCAAGGCGCGCCACGGTGTCGATCTGGCGCACGCTGCCGCTGAGCCGCTCGCCGATCTCCACCAGCACGCGGTCGCCGAAGGCGTGGCCGAGCGTGTCGTTGATGTGCTTGAAGTGGTCGATGTCGAGCAGCAGCAGCGCGAAGGGCTCGCCGTCGCGGGCGGCCACTGCCAGCGCGCGCTCGACACGCTCGGCCAGCAGTGAACGATTGGGCAGCCCGGTCAGCGCATCGGTGCGCGACAGCGTCTCGATCTGCCGGCTGGCGGCAACGCGCTCGGTGATGTCGCGGAACGAGTAGACGCGGCCGATCGGCCGGCCGCGGCTGCACTGCGGCATCACGATGCGTTCGAGCACGCGGCCGCCGTGCAGCTGCAGCACGTCGCTGGCCTGCAGCAGCGTCGCCTCGGCGATCTCCTCCAGCCGGCGGGCATAGGCGGCGGGGTCGCTGACGCTGCGGCGCATCCAGTCGGCGATGCCCGCGTCGTCGCGCTCGAGCAGGAGGTCTTCGGGAAGCCCCCACAGCTCGGCGAAGCGCCGGTTGCAGCGGCGGATGCGGCCGGCGAGATCGGTGACGAGGATGCCGTCGGCGGTGGATTCGAGCGTGGCGGAGAGTTCCGCGGCCGCGAGCTCCAGCTCGCGCTCGCTGCGCTGCTGCGCGCTGCAGTCGTGCAGCGCCACGAGGTAGACGCCTCGGCCGTCGAGCTGCAGATGCCGGATGGTGCGCAGCACCGGCACGGTGCTGCCGTCGAAGCGGCGCACGAAGCTCTGCGAACTGAGCGGCTGTCGCTCGCCACGCGCGGCATCGTCCCAGTAGCACAGGTCTTCCGGCGTCGACGCCAGCGATGCCGCGCTGGCCCCCAGCAGGGTGTCGCGTTCGCAGCCGAGCAGCGCGGCCGCCGCAGCGTTGGCGGCGATCAGTGCGAGCGATGTCTCGTCGACGAGCCAGACTGGCTGAGGCAGCGCGTCGACCAGCGGGTTCCACGCGGCCGGCGCAGTCATGGGGTCGGTTCGCCGGCCGGCTCGAAGAAGTAGGCCACGCGCGGCCGCGGCGCGAGGTAGGCCAGCGTGGTCGGCGGCAGCTGCTGCGGCCGCAGGCTGCGGCGAATGCCCAGGCCATCGGCCTTCTCGAGGTCGACGATCAAGGCCTCGTCGCGCGGCACGCCGCTCTCGTGCACGAGCACACGCGGCTTCAGCGGGCGCGAGGAATTGACCGACACCACCAGCGCATAGCGATCGTCGGTGAGCTGCACCGCCGAGCCGGGCGGGTAGACGCCCATCATCTTGATGAAGGCACCGAGGATGGCGGTGTCGAACTTGGTCTTGCTCTGCGCGAACAGCACCGACAGCGCCTCGTGGGGCGTCATCGCCTTGGCGACGATGTGCGGATTGCAGAGGTTGTCGTAGCGGTTGACCAGCGCGACGATGCGCGCCAGCGGCGACATCCGGTCGGTGTTGAGCTTGAGCGGGAAGCCGCTGCCGTCGGCATGCTCGTGGTGCTGCGCCACCACCAGCGAGGCGCCGGCGCTGAGCCCCATGCGGCGCGCGCCGCGGCGATGCCGAAGGCCACGTGTTCCTCGTACAGGCGCTGTTCGGCGGCACTGAAGTGGTCTTCGCGGTGGCGCACGCGGTCGGGCAGCTCCAGCTTGCCCACGTCGTGCAGCAGCGCGCCGGTGCCGAGGTCGAGCATGTCGGGTTCGGCTGGGCCGAAGGTGCGCCCCATCAGCATCGAGATCAGCGTGACATTCAGCGCGTGGGCCGAGGCCTTGTCGCCGGCCGCCTCGGTGAGCAGCCGGATGCACAGGTCACCGGCATCGAGCATCTTGTCGGCCAGCCCTTGCGCGAGTTTGGCAGCGTGCGCCCCGGCGTCGGCCGGCTGCGACGGGGCCAGATCCATCGCACGCTTGATCTCGCGTGCCGCTTCGGCGAACTGCCGCTCGCACCTCAGCAGGCTGGCGCGTTGTGCGGCGAGCCGCTCGCGGTGCTCGCGGCGGGCGCGCTGTTCGGGCGATTCGGGGCGGTTGCCATGCTGTCCGCGGCGGCAGCGGCCCCGGCACGCCGCCCGTCGGACGCCACTTCCTCCAGTTCGCTCTGCGCACTGCTCCAGCGCACGCGGCGCAAGCCCAGCGCGCGGATGGTGGCGATCTGCTCTTCCGAACTGATGCGGAAGCTGCTCAGCGGAAACGGATGCGACAGCCAGCCCAGGTCCAGGTGGACGAACATGCCCACCCGCAGCGAGGCGACATCGATGGTTTCCTGGACGGTGGCGGTGGACATGGGAACGTCAGACAGACCCCGGGCGGGGATTGACAGGACTTTCGGCAGGCACTGCAGCACACTTGAGCAGCCGCCCCACCAGTTGTGCAGTAAGGCCGGTTTCGGGGAGGAAGTTCTATAATTGAACTGGTGTTCTATATGCGAACTCTTCTTCGGGATCAACCATGACGGCAGCCTTCATCTGCGACGCGCAACGCACCCCTTTCGGCCGCTACGGCGGCGCCCTGTCGTCAGTGCGTGCCGACGACCTCGCCGCGGTACCGCTGAAGGCGCTGATGGCGCGCAACCCCAGGCTCGATTGGGACGCCGTGGCCGACGTGATCTACGGCTGCGCCAACCAGGCCGGCGAGGACAACCGGAACGTGGCGCGCATGGCGGCGCTGCTGGCCGGCCTGCCGATCGGCGTGCCGGGCTCGACGGTCAACCGCCTGTGCGGTTCGGGCATGGATGCGGTGGGTACCGCCGCGCGCGCCATCAAGAGCGGCGAGGCAGCGCTGATGGTTGCCGGCGGGGTGGAGAGCATGAGCCGCGCACCCTTCGTGATGCCCAAGGCCGAAAGCGCCTTCAGCCGCGCGAATGCCGTCTACGACACCACCATCGGCTGGCGCTTCGTCAACAAGCTGATGAAGGAGATGCACGGCGTCGACTCGATGCCGGAAACGGCCGAGAACGTGGCCACCGACTTCCGCATCGAGCGCGAGGCGCAGGACCGCATGGCACTGGCCTCGCAGCTGAAGGCGGTGGCGGCGCAGAAATCGGGCTTCTTCGACGCCGAGATCACGCCGGTGACGATTGCGCAGAAGAAGGGCGACCCGATCGTCGTCGGCAAGGACGAGCACCCGCGCGAGACCAGCCTCGAGGCGCTGGCCAAGCTCAAGGGCGTGGTGCGACCCGATGGCACCGTGACGGCCGGCAACGCCTCCGGCGTCAACGACGGCGCCTGCGCGCTGCTGCTGGCCAGCGAGGCGGCCGCCGCGAGGCACGGCCTGACCCCGCGCGCCCGCGTGGTCGGCATGGCCACCGCCGGCGTGCCGCCGCGCATCATGGGCATCGGGCCGGCGCCGGCCACGCGCCGGGTGCTGCAGCTCACCGGCCTGACGCTCGACCAGATCGACGTGATCGAGCTGAACGAGGCCTTTGCCGCGCAAGGCCTGGCGGTGCTGCGCGATCTCGGCCTGAAGGACGACGATGCGCGCGTGAACCCCAACGGCGGCGCGATCGCGCTCGGCCACCCGCTCGGCGCCAGCGGCGCACGGCTGGTGATGACCGCGGTGAACCAGCTGCACCGCAGCGGCGGCCGCTATGCGCTGTGCACGATGTGCATCGGCGTGGGCCAGGGCATCGCGATGATCGTCGAGCGCGTGTGATCGAGCACGGCGACATCGAGGCCGCGGCGGCGCGCATCGCGCCGCACGTGCGGCACACGCCGCTGTGGAGGCTGCGCAGCGGCGAGCTCGGCCTGCCCGGGCCGGACTACGACGTGGCTGAAGCTCGAGCAGCTTCAACGCTCCGGCAGCTTCAAGGCGCGCGGCATGTTCAACCGCCTGCTCGCCCAGGAAATTCCCGCCGCGGGCGTGATCGCCGCCTCGGGCGGCAATGCCGGCATCGCCGCGGCCACCGCGGCGCAGGCCCTCGGCGTCCGCGCCGAGATCTTCGTGCCGACGGTCATCTCCTCGGCCAAGCGCATGCGGCTCGAGCAGCTCGGCGCGACGGTGGTGGTCACCGGCGCGGCCTATGCCGAAGCCCTCGCGGCCTGCCAGCAACGCCAGCAGCAGACCGGCGCGTTGATGACGCACGCCTACGACCAGCCCGAGGTGCTGGCCGGTGCCGGCACGCTGGCGCGCGAGATCGAGCGCGACGCGGGCGTGCCCGATGCACTGCTCGTCAGCGTGGGCGGCGGCGGGCTGGTGGGCGGCATCGCAGCGTGGTTTGCCGGCCGCACGCGCATCGTCGCGCTCGAGCCGCAGCGCGCGCCGACGCTGAACGCCGCGCTCGCGGCCGGCAAGCCCGTCGATGTGGACGTCTCGGGCATCGCCGCCGATGCGCTCGGCGCCCGCCGCATCGGCGCCCTGGCGTGGGAGGTGGCACAGCGCCATCCCATGGAGTCACTGCTGCTGGGGGATGACGCCATCCTCGACGCCCAGCGGTGGCTGTGGCAGTCTCTGAAGCTCGCGGTGGAACCGGCCGCGGCCCTGCCGCTGGCGGCCTTGCGCACGGGCGCCGTCTCGCCCGCGGCGGGCCAGCGCATCGCCCTCGTGCTGTGCGGCGCGAACGTGGATCCGGCCACCCTCGTCTGACCCTCTTTCGGCGAGGTCGGCCATGCCCGACATCTTCCTGTCCTACCGGCGGCAGGACAGCAGCAGCGCCACCGGACGCCTGGCCGATCGGCTGGAGGATCACTTCGGCCCGGGCCGTGTGTTCCGTGATCATGAATCGATCAGCCCCGGCGACGACTTCACCGAGGCGATCCGCCGCGCGATCAACACCTCGACGGTGATGCTGGCGATCATCGGCCCGGACTGGCTCGATGCGCGCGACAGCCAGGGCCGCCGCCGGCTCGACCTCGATGGCGACTTCGTCCGCCAGGAGATCGAGACCGCGCTGAAGGCCGGCGTGCCGGTGGTGCCCGTGCTCGTGGAGGGCGCGAAGATGCCGGCCCGCGAGGCCCTGCCGAAGTCGATCGGCGAGCTCTGGCGCATCAACGCGGTGGAACTGAGCGAGTCGCGCTGGGCCTTCGACACCGAGCAGCTGATCCGCACGCTGCAGTCGCGCTACGTGATCGAGTCCGACCGGCCGGCGCTGGGCGAACTGCCGGGCAGCACGCCGCTGTTCGGCTCGGGGCGCGCTTCGCGCTCGGCCTGCTGGAGCTGGCCACGCACCCCACGCGCATGATCGCCAAGCAGCAGACCGGCCGTGCCATCGACCACGTGCGCGCCTTCGTCTTCCTGCTCGGCAGCCTGCTGGCGGGCAGCCTGCTGGTGCTGCTCGGCTTCCAGCTGCAAAGCGACGGCAGCAGCCTCGCCTCGCTGGCCCGGCGCTTCGTCGGCGGCACGCTCGGCCTGGTGCTGGCCGGCACGGTGCTGACCACGCTGATGGCGGTGGCGCTCACGTTTGCGTGGCGTGTGGCGGGCCGGCGCATCGAGCTGCAGCAGATCACGCTGATCATGGCCTACCTCGTCAGCGGCGCGTGGCTGGCCGGCCGGTGGCGCGCTGGTCTTCGGCTTTGGCGCGAGCTACTACGACCCCGGCTGGTTCGGCGCCTTTGCGCGAGCCATCGGCTTCGGCAGCGACGGGGCAGCATCGATCGGGCCGCTGCCGCATCGCGCGCTCGGCCTGCAGGCGATTCCGGCCGTGGCCGGACTCGGCACCGGCGCGCTGACCTGGGCGCTGACGGCGGTGTGGAGCGTCGTCGCCTGGGGCGCTTTCCGGCAGGCCTTCGGCGTCACACGGTGGCGCGCGCTGGCCGCCACCGCCGTCTGGCTGCTGCTGCTCGGCAGCGTGCTCGGGGTCGGTGGCCTCGTGGCCAGACATCTGGCGACCGAGTCAGTCCCCACTCACTACCAGTCTCGATCGCCGCCTGAAGCCCGGCTGCGCGATCATCGCGCATAAGTTCAGAAATCGGCGGCAGTGAAGGGGCTTGCCGGTACATTGATCCGCATCACGCCGCCCCCGCCCGCCATGCTCGCCCCGCTGCCCCCTGAGGACGACCGGTCCGCCCCACCGCCACCGAATGCCCGCGACCTGATCGCCGGGCTGGAGAAGGGCCCGGCGGTGATCTGCGCCTTCGACCAAGACCGGCCGCTGCTGTCGGTCACCGAAGTGGCGCAGCGCTGCGGGCTGACGCGCGCCGCCGCCCGCCGCTACCTCATCACACTCGAGCACCTGGGCTACATGCGCAGCGAGCGCGGCCGCTGGTCGCTGTCGGCCAAGGTGCTGCGCCTGGCGCAGAGCTACATGCACTCCGGCCGGCTGCCGCGCATCGTGCAGCCGGAACTGCACCGGCTGGTCTCGGCGCTGAAGGAAGCCTCGTCGGCCGGCGTGCTCGATGGCGACGACGTGATCTGCATCGCCGCGCTGACCGCCGGCCACCTCGTCTCCAGCACGCTGCAGCCCGGCACCCGCGTGCCGGCCTGGTGCACCGCCAACGGCCGCGTGCTGCTGGCCGCGCTGCCGCCATCGCAGCTCGACCACTGGCTGGCCGGGCGCCGGTTCGAGCCGCGCACGCCGCACACGGTCACCGACCCCGAGCGGCTGCGCGCCGAGATCGCGCGGGTGCGCGCACAAGGCTATGCGCTGGTCGACCAGGAACTGGAGCTCGGCCTGCGCACGATCTCCGTGCCGCTGGTCAGCGCCGATGGCCGTGCTCGCCGCCATCAACATCAGCGCCCACGCGGCACGCCGCAGCCCGGAGCAACTCATCGACGAATGCCTGCCCGCGCTGCGCCAGACCCAGGCCACGCTGCGCCGGCAACTCTGAACCCGCGAATCCCCAAAGGAGACTGAACGATGCGAACCCAGGTCGCGATCATCGGCGCCGGCCCGTCCGGCCTGCTGCTCGGCGCGCTGCTGGCCAAGGCCGGCGTCGACGCCGTGATCCTCGAAGCCAAGACGCCCGACTACGTGCTCGGCCGCATCCGCGCCGGCGTGCTGGAGCAGGTGTGCGTGGACCTGCTCGACGAGGTCGGCGTCGGCGCGCGCATGCACCGCGAGGGCCTGGTGCACGGCGGCTTCGAGCTCGCCTTCGGCGGCAGCCGCCACCGCATCGACATGAAGACGCTCACCGGCGGCAAGCAGGTGATGGTCTACGGCCAGACCGAGGTCACGCGCGATCTGATGGACGACCGCGCGGCCAAGGGCCTGACGACGATCTACGAAGCCGCCAACGTGAGCCTGCACGATTTCGACGGCGGCAAGCCGCGCGTGCGCTACCAGAAGGACGGCGCCACGCACGAGATCGAGTGCGACTTCATCGCCGGCTGCGACGGCTTCCACGGCGTCAGCCGCGCCAGCGTGCCGGCCGGCGCGATCCAGACCTTCGAGCGCGTCTACCCGTTCGGCTGGCTGGGCATCCTGGCCGACACGCCGCCGGTGTCGCACGAGCTGATCTACGTGAATCACGAGCGCGGCTTCGCGCTGTGCAGCATGCGCTCGAAGACGCGCAGCCGGCACTACGTGCAGTGCTCGCTCGACGACAAGGTGGAGAACTGGTCGGACGACGCCTTCTGGGACGAGCTGCGCCGCCGCCTCGACCCCGAGGCCGCCGAGACGCTGGTGACCGGCCCGTCGATCGAAAAGAGCATCGCGCCGCTGCGCAGCTTCGTCGCCGAGCCGATGCGCTTCGGGCGGCTGTTCCTGGCCGGCGACGCGGCACACATCGTGCCACCCACCGGCGCCAAGGGCCTGAACCTCGCCGCCACCGACGTCAGCTACCTCGGCAGCGCCATCGCCGAGTACTACCGCGACAAGAGCAGCGCCGGCATCGACACCTACTCGCAGCGATGCCTGCGCCGCATCTGGCGCGCCGAGCGCTTCTCGTGGTGGTTCACGAGCCTGATGCACAAGTTTCCGGAGACCGGCGCCTTCGGCCAGAAGATGCAGGCCGCGGAGCTGGACTACCTCGTCAGCTCGACCGCTGCCTCGACGGCGATGGCCGAGAACTACGTCGGCCTGCCCCTGTAGGGCGCCCGCCCGCTCAGGTGCCGCCAAAGTCGTCGCGCGGCGGAAAGTCGGGCGCCACCTGCGGCCAGTTCAGGCGGGTGCGCACCACGCGCTGCGGCGGCGCGGGCAGGATGTCGCTGTCGACCGGCAGCATGTCGAAGCCGCCTGCGAGCAGGTGCCAGCGATCGTCGAAGGCCATCTCCAGCATGCCGCTCATCCCCGCCCCGAAAGCGGACAGGCTGACCGGCTGCGTGGTGCTCTCCTCGGTGCGCCGTAGCAGCGCGCCGTTGACGTCGAATTGCTCGGTGACGGTCAGCTGCGTGTAGGCACCGCCGCCGGCCACGCCGATCTGCACCATTTCCAGCCGCCGCGAGTCCCAGAAGACGGTGCCGCTGAAGTTGAC
Source organism: Piscinibacter aquaticus (assembly GCA_007994965.1). Classification (GTDB taxonomy): domain Bacteria; phylum Pseudomonadota; class Gammaproteobacteria; order Burkholderiales; family Burkholderiaceae_C; genus Piscinibacter; species Piscinibacter aquaticus. The sequence goes on from VOPW01000001.1 coordinate 3,505,709, forward strand.
CGCGAAGGCCCCGATCTGGTTGCCCATGCCGCCGCTGCCGCTCCAGCTGATGGTGGTGCGTGTGCGCGTGCCGCTGTCGGAGCGACTGATGGAGCCGCTCGCGCTGTAGTCGGCCCGGCTGTGCACCGAGCCGGTCAGCACGTTCAGCGGCGCGCCGCCGCGCGGGAAGGCATTGGGCTCGAGGCGCCAACCGTGCACGTCGGCGCGCAGGCGTACGGTGACGGTCATCGTCAGCGTGAGCTCGTCGATCGTGCGCACCACCTGGATCGGGATCTCCCAGTGCGTGATCGGCACGGCATTGCTGCTGCGCCCGCCATTGACCACCTGCACGTAGCCGCCGCGTTCGAGTTCGCCGGGGCGCAGCGTCGTCTGCAGCAGGCCGCCTTGCCACAGCGGCGAGGCCAGCGCCTGCCCGCCCGCGAGCAACGGCTCGGCAGCGCGCGCGAGCAGCGGCTCTTCGAAGCGACCCATGTCGCTGGTGCCAATGCGCAATTCCGGTTCCAGCCTGGCGGTGGCAGGCAGTGACGGCGTGGACGCAGCCACGCCAGCGGCCGCTCGACCGAACTGCCCAACCAGCTCGATCTCGAGCGCGTGTTCCTTGATCGTCACGTAGTCGATCGTCGGCAGCAGGGCGTTGACGTACAACGCAGCCTGCTGCTCCTGAAGGTAGTCGAGCGGCGATGAGGCCGCGCCGGTGATGCCGCGACCGATGAGGTGGGAGATCGTCTCGCCCATGCCATAGGCACGCAGCCGCGGCTCGGACTTCTGGCGCACAACCGCGCCGTCCAGGTTGTTGGTGGCCAGGTTCAGCTGGATCAGATCGTCGGCGAAGCCCAGCAGGCGCTGCCAGGGCACGGCGCTGCTCCAGCCGAGGATGTGGCGCAGGTTCGCCCGCCGCAGTGCCGAGACCCAGCCCGACAGCGACGGCGCTCCGGTGAGGTTGAAGATGCCGATGCACCCGTGGGAAGCTCCACAGGCCGGCGTCGGGCCACTCGGGCCCGATCGCCGTGCCGGCAAACGGCTCCCATGAAGTTCCGGCGCCGCGCAGGCGCACCGCATGCACGACGATGCCCGCCTTGAGCTCGGCGTCATAACGCACCAGGTTGGCTTCCGTGGCCGCCGTGTCCACGCAGATGACCGTGCGCGACGGGTCGTCGGGCCCGGCCTGCGCCGCCATCGCGGTGAGGAAGAACACCCCGTCGCCGCGGATCCGGCTCAGGCCGTCCAGGCCCGAGGCCTGGGCCGGGTCCAGGGCTCGCCGCGGTCCGCGCCGGGCAGCACGAAACCGCGCCCCAGCGCCATGGCCCGAAGGTTCGGCAAGGTGTCGGGGCCGACCCAGTCCCGGCACAGGTGCGCCGCATCCACGCTGGCGCTGACCGGCTTTGGCCGAGCATGTCGAGCTGGCGGTACTGCTGGCCGACGAGGATGGACGGCGTATCGGCCCTCGCCCTGCCGCCGCGCGCTTGCGCCTGTCTGCCGCCGGCGAGGCCGGCGCGGATCCATTGCCGCTCGCCGGCTCGAGGTTGTTGGGCACGACGAGGTACTGGCCGTCGGTGAAGCGGGCCCAGACATTGCCGACCGCGGACGAGACGCCCACCGCTTCCAGCGCCGGCATGGCGCGCAGGGCCTGCACCAGGGCCGCCTCGTCGAAACGCGCCGCACCGGCGGCCAGGGCCGCCCACGGCGGCGCGAACGGATTCGAGTGTCTGCAGCCGCGCGCTCAGGCTCACCGCAGCACCCGGCGTGCCGCTGCCCGGCACGCTGCCGCCGCCCGGGCTGCCGCCGCCGGCGTCGCCGCCAGCGGGTGCATCCCCGCCCCCGCCGCCACATGCGGCGAGGCCGCCGCCCGCCAACCACACCATGCCCGGGGCGGCCAGGGCCAGAAAGCGCCGGCGTCGTTCGTCGAATTGGTCCATGCCCTGCTCCTCTCGCATGCCCTGGCGGGCGGATGAGGGCAGTCTGGCGAGGCGGGCGTTACGGCAGCGTTAGTGGCTCAGTGGCTGGCCACTGCCAGCCAGCGGTCAAGGGTGTCGGGATCGGCCAGCAGTGCCTCGCTCTCCCTTGATGCACCACCGCGCCGCGGTCGAGCACCACGGCGTGGTGGGTGATCGGCAGGATCATGCGCGGGTTCTGCTCGACGATGATGGCCGACATGCCCTCGTCGCGCACCACGCGGCCGATCGATCGCAGCAGTTCCTCGACGATGATCGGCGCGAGGCCTTCGAGCGGCTCGTCGAGCAGCAGCAGCTTCGATTCAGCACCAGCGCGCGCGCCACCGCGAGCATCTGCTGCTCGCCGCCGGAGAGCTGGTTGCCGAGGTTGGCCTTGCGTTCTTCCAGCCGCGGGAACATCTCGTAGGCGCGCTTCACCGTCCACGGCCCCGGCCGGGCCACGGCGGTGAGGTTCTCCTCGACGGTCAGCGACTTGAAGATGTTGCGCTCCTGCGGCACCCAGCCGATGCCGGCGGCGGCGCGCTTGAACGACGGCATCGCGGTCAGCTCGACGCCATCGAGCACGATGCGGCCGGCGTGGTGGCGCGTCGCGCCGACCAGCGTGTTGAGCAGCGTGGTCTTGCCGGTGCCGTTGCGGCCGAGCAGCGCCAGCGAGCGGCCCTTCTCCACCACCAGGCTCACGCCCTGCACCACCACGGCCTCGCCGTAGCCGGACTTCAGGTTCTCCACCCGCAGCAGCTCAGCCATGCGGCGTGCCCTCCCCGAGGTAGACCGACTTCACGCGCGGATCGCTCGCGATGCTCTTCACGTCGCCTTCGGCGAACAGCGCACCGTTGACCAGCACGGAGACGGTGCGTGCGAAATTGAAGACGAGGTCCATGTCGTGCTCGATGAGCAGCACCGTCACCTCGGCCGGCAGCGCGTTGACGATGTCGAAGATCTCCTGCCGCTCGCCCTCGGGCACGCCGGCCACCGGCTCGTCGAGCAGCAGCATGCGCGGGTTGCAGGCCAGCGCCGTGGCGATCTCCAGCTGGCGGCGCTTGCCGTAGGCCAGCAGCGCGACTTTCTGGTCCTGCACGTCGTCGAGGTGGAACTGCTTGAGCAGCTCATCGCAGCGCTGCGCCACGCGCTCGTCGCGGCCGAGCGCCTGCCAGAGGCGGCCACTGATGCCGAGCTGGTTGGAGACGGTCAGCGCCAGCGACTGCAGCGGCGTCAGTTCGTTGAACAGCTGATTGATCTGGAAGGTGCGCACGATGCCGCGGCGCACGCGCTGGTGCGAGGGCAGCCTGGTGATGTCCTGGCCTTCGAGGATCACGCTGCCCGAGGTCGGCTCGAGCACGCCGGTCAGCAGGTTGATCAGCGTGGTCTTGCCGGCGCCGTTCGGGCCGATCAGCGCCTGCCGAGCGCCCTTCTCCACCTTCAGCGACACGTCGTTGGTGGCCGCGAAGGCGCCGAAGCGCTTGACGAGGTTGCGGGTTTCGAGGACGGTCGTCATAGCGTTGCGGGCCGAGCGCTGGGCCGCTCCCAAGCCGGCCCGCGCCCCCTCGGGGGTGGACTTCGATACTCCGAAGGCCGGGGGTTGTCATTTCTTGAACCACAGCCAGGGTTTGAAGAAGCGGTCTCGGCCGACCATCACCAGGATCACGAGGAACAGGCCGAGCCAGAAGGTCCAGTACTGCGGCGTCCAGGCGGAGAGCACGTCGTGCAGCAGCTTGAAGGCGATGGCGCCGAACAGGCCGCCCCACAGCCAGCCGGCGCCGCCGATCACCACCATCAGCATGGTGTCGGCGCTGCGGTGGAAGTCCAGGCCGTCGAGCGAGGCGAAGCCGGTGGTCTGCGCCATCAGCGCGCCGGCCGCACCGGCCATCGCGGCGGAGATGGTGTAGATCACGCCGAGCCGCGCATCGACGTTCAGGCCGATCGCCGAGGCGCGCAGGCGGTTGTCGCGGATCGCCTGCAGCGACCAGCCGAACGGCGACTGCACGATGCCCCGCGCGATCAAGAGGCCGATCACCAGCACGATCAGCGAATAGGCCAGCGCCACGCGGCCGTAGAGATCGAACTCGAAGCGGCCGAGCAGCGAGCCCATCACCACGCCCTGCAGGCCATCGGCGCCGCCGGTGAAGTCGAGCTTGTTGGCCAGCTCGTAGAGCAGCGCCGCCACGCCCAGCGTGATCATCAGCCGCGCCAGATCGGAGCCGCGCATCACCAGGATGCTGCTGGCTGCGCCGAGCAGCGTGGTCACGCCGATGCCGACCGCCAGGCCGACCAGCGGATCGGGGTTCACGTGCTTGGCAAACAGCGCCGCCGCGTAGGCGCCGGTGCCGAAGAAGGCCGCGTGGCCGAGCGAGACGATGCCGGCATAACCGAGGATGAGATCGAGCGAGACCGCGAACAGCGCGAAGATCGCGATCTCGTTGGCCAGCAGCGAATGCTGTTCGCCGGCTGCGAACCAGCTCAGCGGCAGCGCGACGAGGATCGCGATCTCCCAGGCCTTCCAGCGGCGGCCCTGGGCCAGTGACTGCGCCGCACTCATTTCGTCGCTCCCCGGCCGAACAGGCCCTGCGGGCGCCAGAACAGGATGGCCACCATCAGCGCGTAGACGACGAAGGCGCCGAGCTGCGGCACGTAGTACTTGCCCATCACGTCGGCGATGCCCAGCAGCAGCGCGGCCAACAGCGGGCCGGTGATGGTGGTGGTGCCGCCGACCGACACGACGATCAGGAAATAGATCATGAACTTGAGCGGGAAGCTCGGGTCCAGGCCCAGCACCTCGGCCCCGAGCGCACCGCCCAGGCCGGCGAGGCCCGAGCCCACCGCGAAGGTGACGCTGAAGACCTGGTTGACGTTGATGCCGAGACCCGCGGCCACGCGCGGATCGTCCACCGCCGCGCGCAGCCGGCTGCCGAAGCGCGTGCGCGCCAGGATCAGCTGCAGGATGGCGGTGAGCACCGTGCAGACGATCACGATGAAGAGGCGGTACTTGCCGATGCCCACGCCGGCGATCTCGAAGCGGCCCTGCAGGAACTCCGGCAGCTTGATGATCTGCTGCTGCGAGCCGACGATGTAGTCGACCGCGGCGACCGTCATGAAGACGATGCCGATCGAGAACAGCACGTGGTCGAGGTGCGGCCGCTTGTACATCGGCCGGTACAGCGTGCGCTCCGCCACCGCGCCCACCGCCGCCGGGATGAGGAAGGCGAGCGGCAGCGTCGCCAGGAAGGGCACGCCGGCGCGATCCATCAGCAGCACCGTCACGTAGCCGCCGGCCATCGCGAAGGCGCCGTGCGCCAGGTTGACGAAATTCATCAAACCCAGCGTCACGGCCAGCCCAACCGCGAGCACGAACAGCAGCATGCCGTAGGCGATGCCGTCGAAGAGGAGTGTGAGCATGGTGGAAGGAGCTCGGTGCCCTCAAGCGGTCGCCGCGGAACCGGCTTCGCCGGGCCGCTGGCGGCGCTCCCTTGGGGGTGCGCCGTCAGGCGCTCCGGGGTTACTTCGTTTTCCCGGGGTCCTTCATGGCCTTGATCGCGTCGAACTCCACGTTGTGCAGTTCGCCACCCACGCGCTCGACCTTGCGGATGTACATGTCGTGCACGATGTCGCGCGTCTGCGCGTCGATCAGCACTGGCCGCGCGGGCTCTCGAAGACCTGGCCCTTCATCGCATTGAGCAGCGCCTCGCCGCCGGCGCCCTTGGTGACCTTCAGCGCTTCCATGATCACGCGCATGCCGTCGTAGCCGCCGACGGCCATGAAGTTCGGCCGCATGCCGTTGTTGGCCTTCTTGAAGGCCTCGACGAACTTCTGGTTGACCGCCGACTTGTGGTTCGCCGCATAGTGGTGCGCGGTGACCACGCCCAGCGCCACGTCGCCCATGTCGTTGAGCTGGTCGTCGTCGGTGATGTCACCGGTGCCGATCAGCCGGATGCCGGCCTTGTCCAGGCCGCGCTCGGCAAACTGCTTCATGAAGGCCGCGCCCTGGCCCGAGGGCAGGAAGACGAACAGCGCGTCCGGCTTGGCATCACGCACCTTCTGCAGCACCGGCGCGAAGTCCGGGCTGCGCAGCGGCGTGCGCAGCTTCTCCATCACCGTGCCGCTGTTGAGCACGATGCGGTCGGCGAAGTAGCGCTCGGCGTCGATGCCGGGCGCGTAGTCGCTGACCAGCGTGACGACCTTCTTGATGCCGTTCTTGTTGGCCCATTCGGCGATCGCGACGGACGCCTGCGGCAGCGTGAAGCTGGTGCGCACGACGAAGGGCGAGGCTTCGGTGATGGCCGAGGTGGCCGCGGCCATCACGACCATCGGCGTCTTCGATTGCGTGGCGATCGGCGCGGTGGCCATGGCGGCGGGCGTGATGCCGAAGCCGGCCAGCGCCACTACCTTCTCCTGCACCACCAGCTCCTGCGCGAGGCGGCGCGTGGTGTCGGGCACGGTGGCATCATCCTTGACGATCACTTCCACCTTGCGGCCGGCGATCATGTTGCCGTTCTGCGCCGTAGAGCCTCACCGCCGCGTCGATCTGCCGGCCGGTGGTGGCCTGCTGGCCCGTCATCGGCAGGATCAGGCCGATCTTGATCGGATCGGCGGCCAGGGCCTGCGGGCCGACGAGGCCCATGCCCAGGGTCAGGGAGGCGGCGGCGAGGCCGCGCAGGGCAGTGCGCTTGTGCATGTGAAGTCTCCAGGAGGGGGCCCGATTCTCGCGCCGGCGGCCGAGGCGCCCATCGTGGGCTTCACCTACTGCGGGGAACCCTGAGGGCGCTCCGCCACCAGCCTGTGGATCGGGCCGCGATGGTGGGGCGGCACAGGGCCGCGGACAACCGGCCCCCCCACTATCAGCTATCGCAATCGGGCATGGGCGTGCGATCGGGCCCGACGGCCGGGCTGCCCGGCGCGCTCCTATGATTGCCCGCGACATCCGTTTCGGGAGACACCCATGACCGCACGCACCACCCCGCCCTTCCGCGCCGACCACGTCGGCAGCTTCCTGCGCCCGGCCTACCTGCTGGAGGCGCGCGAGCAGTTCTTCCAGAAGAAGGACATCACCGCCGAGCAGCTGCGCGCGGTGGAAGACAAGGCGATCACCGAGATCGTCAGGTTCCAGCAGGACGTGGGCCTGCAGTCGATCACCGACGGCGAGTTCCGCCGCACCTATTTCCACATCGACTTCCTCGAGCAGCTCGGCGGCGTGAAGACCGACATCCCGGTCACCGTGAAGAAGCCCGACGGCACCGAGGAGCTCGCGCCGCCAGTGATCCGCGTGATCGACAAGGTCCGCCACGTGAAGGACATCCAGAAGGCGGACTTCGAGTACCTGAAGTCGCAGATTGCCGCGGGCATGACGCCGAAGGTGACCATCCCCAGCCCGACGATGCTGCACTTCCGCGGCGGCCGTGCCGGCATCAGCCGCGAGGCTTATCCGGAGCTGGAGCCGGCGTTCTACGACGACGTCGCGCAGGCCTACGGCGAAGAGCTGCAGTCGCTCTACGACGCCGGCTGCCGCTACGTGCAGATGGACGACACCAACCTCGCCTACCTGTGCGACGAGAAGATGCGCGAGGCGGCCCGCCAGCGCGGCGATGACCCGAACGAACTGCCGCACCGCTATGCGAAGTTCATCAACAAGGTGGTGGCCCGCAAGCCGGCCGGCATGACGCTGGCGATGCACCTGTGCCGCGGCAACTTCAAGAGCACGCACGCTGCCGCCGGCAACTACGAGCCGGTGGCCGAGGCGCTGCTGGCCGAGATGAACCTCGACGCCTTCTTCCTCGAGTACGACGACGACCGCTCGGGCGACTTCCGCCCGCTGCGCTTCCTGCCCAAGGGCAAGATCGTCGTGCTGGGCCTGGTCACCACCAAGTTCGGCCAGCTGGAGAAGAAGGACGACCTCAAGCGCCGCATCGACGAGGCCGCGAAGTACGCGCCGCTCGACCAGCTGTGCCTGTCGCCGCAGTGCGGCTTCTCCAGCACCGTGCACGGCAACAACATCGCGGTGGAAGACCAGCGCCGCAAGTTGGCCCTGGTGGTGGAGACGGCGAAGGAAGTCTGGGGCTGATCGCCCGGCACTTGCGCTTTCGCACGACCGTGCTAAATTGGAGTCCATGGACGGCTCCATCACGGTCGAGGCGAAGACGCAGCGCAGCGGGCTGACACTCGCGGCCATCCTCGACACCGCGCTCGAGATGGCCGCCGCCGACGGGCTGGAGAGCCTGACGATCGGGGAGGTGGCCAAGCGGCTGGGGCTGTCCAAGAGCGGCGTGTTCTCGCGCATCGGCTCGCGCGAGGCGCTGCAGAAGGCGGTGATCGAGGAGTACGACCGCCGCTTCCTGCAGGATGTGTTCGTGCCGGCGATGCGCGAGCCGCGCGGCCTGCCGCGGCTGAACGCGATCATGCGGCTGTGGCTGCAGCGTGCGCGCGATGTGGAGATCCGCACCGGCTGCATCTACTGCGCCGGCGCCTTCGAGTTCGACGACCGCGAAGGCCCGTTGCGCGACCTGCTGCTCGACGGCACGATGCGCTGGCGCGCGGCGCTCAAGCGCACCGTGATCCAGGCCATCGAGGCAGGCCACCTGCAGCCCGACACCGACGCCGAGCAGCTCGTCTACGAACTCGACGGCCTGTTCGTCGCGCTGATGCGCGAGGCGCGCTTCCTGCGAGACCCCAAAGCCGCCGACCGCGCCTGGCTTGCCTACCAGCGCATGATCGGCTCGCTGCTCACCGAGCGCGCGCGCCAGCCGCAGCGCTGACTCCCGATGAATCCTTCTTCCGCCCCGGCGGCCCCTTGCCGCACCCACATTTCGCACGCTCGTGCGAACACAGGAGATCCCGAATGACTGCTCCCACCGGTTCCGCCAATCCCGCCGCGGCGTTCTATGCGGCCAATCCGTCCGCCCGCCTGCTCGGCACCACCTTGCGCGTGGTCGACCGGCTCGCGCCGGGCCTGGGCACACGCGGCGCGTTGCGCCTGTTCTTCACGCCGCTGCCGTGGAAGCTGGCCGCGCGCCGGCCTCTGCCCGCGCCCTGGCAGCTGACGCACTGGCCTTTCGAGGGCGTGCGCGTGGCCATGCACCGCCGCGCCGATCTGGAGCCGGGCCGGCCGGTGGTGCTGCTGGTGCACGGCTGGGCCGGCCATGCGGGGCAGATGCGCCGTCTCGGCGATGCACTGGCCGCGGCCGGCTTCGACCCGGTGCTGCTCGACCTGCCGGCCCACGGCCGCAGCGGCGGCTGGCGCAGCACGCTGCCGCAGTTCGCCCGCGCGGTCTTTGCGGCAGCCTCGCGGCTCGGCCCGCTGCACGGCGTGGTGGCGCATTCGCTCGGCGCGCTGGCGGCGCTGCATGCGGCCGCGCGCGGCCTGCCGGTGCAGCGCCTCGCGCTGATCTCGCCGTCGGCGCCGCCAGCGCAGTTCATCGGCTGGTTCGCGCGCAGCTTCGGCCTGCCTGCAGGCCTCGGCGATCGCATGCGCGAGCAGATCGAGCGCCGCGAGGGCGTGGCGCTGGCCGAATTCGAACCGGCCTGGCTGGGCGAACGCATCGGGCAGCCGGCGCTGCTGCTTCACGACGAGGCGGACCGCATTGCGCCGTTCGCGGCCAGCGAGCGGCTGGCGGCGGCACTGCGCGATGCGTCACTGCGGGCCCACGGCGGGCTCGGCCACCGGCGCATCCTCGACGACGACGCGGTGGCCGCCGCGGTGGTGGGCCACCTGCGCTGAATCAGGCGGCGCTGCTCGCTTCGTCGCGTGCGGCACGGCGCTGCGGCGTGCGCAGGCCGACCTTCAGGAGCAATTCGACCAGCAGCGCGCGTTCCGCCGGCGACAGCACCGCGAGCGTGCCTTCTTCCATCGTCGCGGCGATCTTCTGCGCGCGCTTCATCAGATCGCGCCCGGCCGGCGTGAGATGGATGATCATCGCGCGGCGGTCCTGCGTGCTGCGCACGCGCTCCACCCAGCCGCGCTCGACGAGCCGGTCGATCGTGATCGCCATGTTGGGCGCCGAGACATCCAGCGCCTCGCCGAGCTGCTTCTGGTTCACCTCCGGGTTGGAGGCCACCAGCACCATCAGCGAATAGTCGAGCACCTTCAAGCCCAGCGGGCCGAGCTCGCGCTCGAAATCCTTGCGCAGCACGATGGCGGCGCGGCTGGCCACGTAGCCGACCAGCGCAGTGAGCTTCGAATGATCGAGCGCGCCGCTCATGCGATCTCGCCCAGCGCCACGCGAGCGAATGGCTGCCAGCCGGCACGGGCCTGCGCCAGCGCGTGGTCGAACTCCGGGCGCAGGTGGGTGAAGCAGTGCGCCGCGCTCGCGCTTGGCGGCATGGAAGGCGTCGCCGGCGTGCTCCGGCCGAGCCGACACCGCCTCGGCGCGCGCCCAGGCATGCGCGATCAGCGCCAGCGCGGTGGCGCGCAGCAGCTCGTCGGCGACGCGGAAGGGCAGCTCGGCGTCGTCGCACGAGCCGCGCACCACGTCGGCGGCCAGCTCGCCGAGCAGGCGCAGCTGCTCGCCAGCCTGCGCGCCGTGCGCGGCGCCTGCCGGCAGCGACGCCGCGAGCGACTCCAGCCAGGCGGCGAACCGGCGCCCGCCGTCGGCCACCAGCTTGCGCACCACCAGGTCGATCGCCTGGATCTGGTTGGTGCCCTCGTAGATCATCGCGATGCGCGCATCGCGAACGCATTGCTCGACGCCCCAGTCGTGCGTATAGCCGTGGCCACCGAAGACCTGCAGCGCATCGCTGGCCAGTTCGAAGCCGTTGTCGGTGAGGTAGGACTTGAGCACCGGCGTCAGCAAGGCCGCCTGCTCCTGTGCGCGTTCGCGCACGGCCGCATCGGGCGAGTGCTCGGCGAGGTCGATCAGGTGCGCCGCCTCGTAGGCGATCACCCGCGCGCCTTCCACCAGCACCCGCTGGCGCAGCAGCGTTCGGCGCATCGCCGGGTGCAGCACGATGGCATCGGCCGCGCCGCCCGCTTCGCCGCGCACCGGCGCGCGCGACTGCAGCCGTTCGTGCGCGTAGACCACCGCATTGCGGTGCGCGTTCTGCGCATGCGCCAGGCCCTGCAGCGCCACGTGCAGGCGCGCCGCATTCATCATCGCGAACATCGCCTGCAGGCCGCGGTTGGGCTCGCCGACCAGCCAGCCGGTGGCGCCATCGAAGGCCATCACGCAGGTAGCGCTGCCCTTGATGCCCATCTTCTTCTCGATGCCGTCGCAGCGCAGGGCGTTGCGCGAACCATCCGGCAGGAACTTGGGCGCGAGGAACAGCGAGATGCCTTTCGTGCCGGCCGGCGCATCGGGCAATCGCGCGAGCACCGGGTGCACGATGTTGTCGGTGAGATCGTGCTCGCCGCCGGAGATGAAGATCTTTGTGCCCTTCAGCCGGTACGAACCATCCGCCGCCGGGGTGGCGCGCGTGGACAGCAGGCCGAGGTCCGAACCGGCATGCGCTTCTGTCAGGCACATCGTCGACAACCACTCGCCGCTGACCACCTTGCCGAGGTAGCGCTGCTTCAGGTCGTCGCTGGCATGCAGGTGCAGGCACTCGTAGGCGCCGTGCAGCAACCCCGGGTACATCGTCCAGGCGTGGTTGGCCGCGGCCAGCATCTCGTACAGCGCGGCATTGAGCACCTGCGGCAGGCCCTGCCCACCCACCGCCGGATCGCAGGCCAGCGCCGGCCAGCCGGCCTCGACGAAGGCACGGTAGGCCTCCTTGAAGCCCTTGGGCGTGCGCACCTCGCCGTCGGCCAGCGTGCAGCCTTCGACGTCACCGGCTGCGTTGGTCGGCGCCAGCACCTCGGTGGCGAAACGCGCGGCTTCGGCCAGCACCGGCGCGCGGTGTCGGCATCGAGATCGGCGAAGGCCGGCACGCTGGACCATTGCGCGGGAAGACCGAGCACCTCCTCGATCACGTAGCGCATGTCGCGCAGCGGCGCCTCGTAGTGCCACATCCGTGTGCCCTCTTACGCCGTGCTCTTCTGCCGGGCAGCGCCGAGGTAGGTGTCGATCACGCGCGGGTCGCGGGCCAGCTGCTCGGCCGGGCCCTCGAGCGCGATCTCGCCCATCTCGAGCACGTAGCCGTGGTCGGCCACCTCCAGCGCGGCGCGCGCGTTCTGCTCGACCAGCAGGATGGTCACGCCGGTGGCGCGCAGGCCCTCGATCGTGCGGAAGATCTCCTTGACCACCAGCGGCGCGAGGCCGAGGCTGGGCTCGTCGAGCATCAGCAGATCGGGTTGGCTCATCAGCGCGCGGCCCACGGCGAGCATCTGGCGCTCGCCGCCTGAGAGCGTGCCGGCCAGCTGCGTGCGGCGCTCCTTCAGGCGCGGGAACAGCGTGTAGACCTGCTCCAGCACATGCGCGCCGGTCTTCTTGCCGAGCAGCACGGCGGTAGCCGCCGAGCAGCAGGTTGTCTTCCACCGGCATGGTGCCGAACAGCGCGCGCGTCTCGGGCACCAGCGCGATGCCCTGCATCACCCGCTCTTCCAGCGTCTTCAGCCCGATCGGCTGGCCGCGGTAGGCGATGGTGCCGCGAGACGGCAGCACGCCCATCAGCGCATTGAGCAGCGTCGACTTGCCGGCGCCGTTCGGGCCGATCACCGTCACCACGCTGCCCTTCTTCGCCTGCAGGTTCAGGCCGTGCAGCACCTCGGCTCGGCCGTAGCCGGCGTGCAGGTCCTTCACGTCGAGGATGAGTTCGCTCATGTTCAGTGCTCGGTTCCGAGGTACGCGGCTCGCACCGCCGGACTGGCCTGCACCTCGTCGGGCGTGCCCTCGATCAGCTTGGTGCCGAACTCCATCACCACCACGCGGTCGACCGGGCCCATCACCAGGTCCATGTCGTGCTCGACCAGCAGGATGGCCATGCCTTCGTCACGCAGCTGGCGCAGCACGGCGGCCAGCGCCTGCTTCTCCTTCAGGCGCAGGCCGGCGGCCGGCTCGTCGAGCAGCAGCAGCATCGGGTCGGCGGCGAGCGCACGCGCGATCTCCATCAGCCGCTGCGGGCCCAGCGCCAGGTTGCCGGCCAGCTCGTGCATGCGGTCGGCCATGCCGATGCGCTCGAGCTGCTTCTGCGCCTCGCGCAGCAGCCGCCTTTCTTCTGCACGATCGAGCCGCAGCACGGCCGAGGCCACGCCGGCCGAGCCGCGCAGGTGGGCGCCGAGGGCCACGTTCTCCAGCACCGTCATCGTCGGGATCATCTTCACGTGCTGGAAGGTGCGCGCCACGCCGCGCGCGGCGATCTCGCGCGAAGGCAGGCTCTGGATCGCCTGGCCGCGCAGCGCCACCGTGCCGCGCGTGGCCGGCAGCACGCCGGTGACGAGGTTGAAGGTGGTCGACTTGCCGGCGCCGTTGGGTCCGATCAGGCCGAGGATCTGCCCGGCACGCACCTGGAAGCTGACGTCGTTGACGGCGACCAGCCCGCCGAACTCCTTGCGCGCCTCCTTCACGTCGAGCACCACCTCGCCCGCGCGGCGGCTGCTCGCGGTGCGGCAGCGGCGGCGCATCGGCCCAGTCCACTGCACGCGGCGGCTTGGGGAAACGCGCCTCGACAAAGGCCCAGATGCCATCACGCGCGTACTGCAGCACGAGGATCAGCAGGATGCCGAAGACGATGATCTCGTAGTTGCCGCTGGTGCCGAACAGCTTGGGCAGCCAGTCCTGCAGCTGCTCTTCCATCACCTTGACGACGGTGGAGCCGACGATCGCGCCCCACACGTGGCCGACACCGCCGACCACCGCCATGAACAGGTATTCGATGCCCTTGTTCAGGCCGAAGGGCGACGGGTTCACCGTGCGCTGGAAGTGCGCGAACAGCCAGCCCGACACGCTGGCCAGCAGCGCGGCGAGCACGAAGGCCGCGACCTTCAGGCGGAAGGTGTTGACGCCCATCGCCTCGGCCATCGTCGTGCCGCCCTTGACGGCGCGCAGCGCCCGGCCGGTGCGCGAATCCAGCAGGCGGATCGAACCGAAGGCCGCCAGCAGCACCAGCAGCCACAGCAGCCAGTAGAAGCTGCGGCCGGTATTGAGCGTGATGCCGAAGAACTCGATGGCCGGAATGCCGAGCAGGCCGTCGTACTTGCCCAGCGCATCGATGTTGCCGAGCAGGTAATACAGGCTCAGGCCCCAGGCGATGGTGGCCAGCGGCAGGAAGTGGCCCGACATGCGCAGCGTGACCCAGCCGAGAATCAGCGCGGCGATAAAGGTGAAGCCCAGGCCGACCCACACGGTGAGCCAAGGCGAGACGCCGTGGGTGAGCGTCAGGTAGGCCGCGGTGTAGGCGCCCATCCCGACGAAGGCCGCCCTGGCCGAAGCTGGTCAGACCGGCCACGCCGGTGAGCAGCACCAGCCGATGGCCACCAGCGAATACAGACCGATGTAGTTGGCCTGGGTGATCCAGAACTCGGCACCGGCAGCAGCGGCAGCGCTGCGACCAGGAGCACGAAGGCGATCAAGACATAGCGCCGCATGTTCATTCTTCTTCGTCGTGATGGCCGTGCTGGAAGCTGCGCCACAGCAGCACGGGAATGATCAGCGTGAATACGATGACCTCCTTGAAGGCACTGGCCCAGAACGAGCCGAAGCTCTCGATCAGGCCGACGAAGATCGCGCCCAGCGCTGCGGCGGGGTAGCTGGACAGCGCGCCGAAGATCGCGGCGACGAAGCCCTTCAGGCCGATCAGGAAGCCCGAGTCGTAGAACATCGTCGTGGTCGGGCCGATCAGCAGGCCCGACAGCGCACCGATGAAGGCCGCCGCCGAAGCTCATCTTGCCGGCGCCGGAGGTGGAGATGCCCATCAGCCGCGCGCCGAGCCGGTTGACGGCAGTGGCGCGCAGCGCCTGCCGCGCAGCGTGCGCTCGAAGAACAGGAACAGCGCGACGATCAGCGCGATCGAGACCATGAAGATGATCAGCGTCTGGCCCGACAGCGTCAGCGGCCCGGCCGAGAAGCGCGCGTCCCAGAAGCTCGGGTTGCGGAAGCCTTCGGCGCCGAAGAACACCAGCCCAGACCGGTCAGCGCGAAGTGCGCACCGACCGAGACGATCAGCAGCACCAGCACGGTGGCATCGGCGAGCTTCTCGTAGGCCGGCGGTAGAGCAGCGGGCCGAGCGGCGTCACGATCGCCAGCGTCAGCAGGCTCTGCACCAGCAGCGGCAGCTGCTTCGGCGCGGCCCACCACGCGAAGGCCACCACCGCCAGCGGGAAGGCCAGCGACTTGGCGCCGGCCAGCGCCACGGCGCCCATGGGCAGGCCACGGCGCAGGCCGGCCACCGCGTCGAGCACGGCGGCCAGCAGCGCCATCACCAGCAGCAGCCACACCGTGCCCGGCACTGGCCGAGCTGCAGCAGCGCCAGCGTGAGCGCGCCGTAGGCGACGAACTCGCCCTGCGGGATGAAGATCACCCGCGTGACGGCGAACACCAGCACCGTGGCCAGTGCCAGCAGCGCATAGACCGCGCCGCTGGTGACGCCGTCCAGCGTGAGGATGCTGGCGATCGTGAAGTCCATTGCTTACTCGACCTTCCAGTCGCCGTTCACCACCTTCAGGATCACGCCGGTTTCCGTCGTGAAGCCCCAGTGGTTGTCCTTGGTGTAGTTCAGCACGCCGTGCGAGACGACGGTGCGGCCCATGGTCTCCACGGCATCGCGCAGCGCGGCACGGAACTCCTTGGTGCCCGGCTTGGCCTTCTTCAGCGCCACCGGCACGACCTTCTCGAGCACGACGATGGCGTCGTAGGCATGGCCGCCGAACTGGTTGCGGCTGCCCGCGCCGTAGGCCTTCTCGTACTTGGCGACGAAGTCGGCGGCCAGCGCCTTCGACGGATGGTTGGCCGGCAGCTGCTCGGGGATCACCGCCGGGCCGGAGCTGACGAACGCGCCTTCGACGTCCTTGCCGCCCACGCGCACCAAGGTCGCGCGAGGCCGCCGCGTGCGTCTGGTAGATCTTGCCCTTGTAGCCGCGCTCGACCACGCCCTTGTGCGGCATCGCCGCGCCCGAGCCCGAGGCCACGATCAGCATCGCATCGGGGTTGGCCGAGACCAGCTTGAGCGCCTGCGCGGTCACGCTGGTGTCGGCACGCGCGAAGCGTTCGGTGGCGATGATCTGCGGGCCGCCGAGCAGCTGCGACTGCGCCTTGAAGTCGTTCAGCCAGCTCTCGCCATAGGCGTCGGTGTAGCCGAGGAAGCCGACGGTCTTCACGCCGTTCTTCTTCATGTGCTCGATCATCGCGTGGGCCATCACCGCGTTGCCCTGCGGCAGGCGGAACATCCAGTGGTCCTTGCCGGGCGGCAGCACGGCCGGCGAGAAGGCGAAGTGCAGCGTCTCCGATTCGGCGATCGGGCCGGCCATCGCGATGGCCACCGGCGTGGCGGCCGAGCCCATGATGATGTCGGCCTTGTCTTCGGTGATGAACTTCTTCGCGTTCGTCACGCCCTTGGTCGGGTCGGTGGCGTCGTCGAGCACGATGACGTTGAGCTTCTCGCCGGCGATCTCCTTCGGCCAGAGCTTGATGTAGTTGGCCATCGGGATGCCCAGGCCGGAGGCCGGTCCGGTCAGCGGCAGGCTGATGCCGATGGTGATGTCGGCCTGCGCGGCGCCGGCCAGCAGGGCCGTCGCGACGGCGACCAGGGTCTTCAGAGCTTTCATCGCTTTGTCTCCGGAGGTTGAGAGAGGAAAGGGATCAAGAGCACAGGGCCTTGATGTCGTCGGGAACGGGAATCGCACGCAGCCGGTCGGGGTTGTCGGCATCGCGCTTGACGAAGGCGCGCACCTCGCGGCCTTCGCAGATCAGATCGTCGCCCCGCGTCACGCGGTGCATCTGCACGAACACCTTGTCGCGCCACTCCTCGATCCAGGTGGCGATGGTGATCGTCTCGCCGTAGGTCACGGCCTTGATGAACTTGGTGTTGATCTCCAGCAGCGGCGTGCCGACGATGCCGCGCGTCTTCACGAGTTCGCGCCACGGCGGCAGGCCGCAGTCCATGAAGAACTTCAGCGAGGCCGCATCCATCCAGCGCGAGAAGTTCGGGAAGAACACGATCCCGGCCGGATCGCAGTCGCCGAAGTGCACGTCGACGGTGTGCAGGGTGGTCCTGGGCATGGGCTTCAGCGCGGCGCCGGGCGCAGCGCGCCATCGAGGCGGATGACTTCGCCGTTCAGCGAGAGGTTGCGGATGATGCCGGCGACCAGCTCGGCGAACTCCTCGGGTTTGCCCAGACGCTTGGGGAAGGGAATGCTCGCCGCCAGCGACTCCTGCACCGCCTGCGGCAGCTCGGCCATCAGCGGCGTGAGGAACAGGCCCGGCGCGATGGTGCACACGCGCACGCCGTGCTGCGCGAGGTCGCGCGCCAGCGGCAGCGTCATGCCGACGATGCCGCCCTTGCTGGCCGAATAGGCTTCTTGGCCGACCTGCCCGTCGAAGGCGGCCACCGAGGCGGTGTTGACGATCACGCCGCGCTCGCCGTCGTCCAGCGGATCGAGCGTCACCATCTCGGCCACCGCGAGGCGCGTGATGTTGTAGGTGCCGATCAGGTTGACGCGCACCACGCGCTCGAAGTCTTCCAGCGGCGCGGGTGCGCCGTCCTTGCCGACGATGCGCTTCGCAGTGCCGATGCCAGCCACGTTCATCAGCATCCGCGCCGGGCCGTGGGCCGCGCGCGCCGCGTCGAGCGCGGCCAGCACGCTGGCGGTGTCGGTGATGTCGCAGCCGATGCCCAGTGCTTGCCCATACGCGCCGATCTCGGCGGCCACCGCCTTCGCGCCTTCGGCATTGCGATCCAGCACCGCCACCTTGGCGCCCCGGCGCGCGAGTTCGCGGGCGGTGGCGGCGCCCAGGCCCGAGGCGCCTCCGGTGACGAGTGCGGCGTGTCCTTGAATGTCCATCTCTCGCTTCCTCGGATCAGCGCTGCGGCAGGTACACGCCCTCGCCGCCCGCATACAGGTGCTCGACCAGCGCCTCGCGGTGCGTCAGCACGGCGCGCTGGTTGATCGAGCCCTTGTCGGTGACTTCGCCGCGGTCGATGCTCGGCGGATCGACCAGCACCAGCGCGCGCGCCACGCGCGTGGCGCTGCCGGTGCCGGCAGCCCATTGGGCGTCGACGAGGCGCTGGAAGAACTCGTGCACCTCGGGCGCCGCGAGTACGTCGGCCGCCGGCGCATCGTGCGGCAGCCCCGCGAAGGCGCGGCAGGCGTCGAGCCTCGGGAAGATCAGCAGGCCGATCTCGTCGCGGTTCAGCCCCGCCACCACCACGTCCTGCACGCAGGGGTCGCCGGCGGCGATCACCCGCGCGCGCAGCGGGCCCACCGAGACGAAGGTGCCGGTGGAGAGCTTGAAGTCCTCGGCGGTGCGGCCGTCGAACATGAAGCCGCGGCCAGGGCGCGTCGGGTCGATCGGCTTGATCGCATCGCCGCTGCAGTAGAAGCCTTCGTCGTCGAAGGATTCGGCGGTTTGCTCGGGCGCGCGCCAGAAGCCGGGGGTGACGTTCGGGCCGCGGTAGCGCACCTCGGTCTTGTCGCCGCTGGGCACGAGCTTGAGCTCCATGCCGGGTGCCGGCAGGCCGATGTGGCCCGACTTCACCTCGCCCGCGTTGGCGCACACCGCGAACGGCGCGGTCTCGGTCATGCCGAGACCCGTCAGCATGCGGATGCGCTCGCCGCAGGTCTGCTCGGCGATGCGGTCGAGCTTGTCCCACACCGGCTGCGAAAGTCCGGCGCCCGCGAAGAAGAACATGTTGACGCGGGCGAACAGCGAATCGCGCAGCTTGGCGTCGCTCTCCATCGCGTTGGCGATCTCCTCGAAGCCCTTGGGCACGTTGAAGTACACCGTGGGCGAGATCTCGCGCAGGTTGCGCAGCGTCTCGTGGATCAGCGCCGGCGTGGGCTTGCCTTCGTCGATGTAGAGCGTGCCGCCGTTGTAGATCGTCAGGCCGACGTTGTGGTTGCCGCCGAAGGTGTGGTTCCACGGCAGCCAGTCCACCAGCACCGGCCGCACTGGCCGAGGCCGGGGAAGCACTGCAGGATCTGCTGCTGGTTGGCGCAGATCATGCGCTGCGTGTTGATCACGCCCTTGGGCAGCTTGGTCGAGCCCGAGGTGAAGAGGAACTTGGCGATGGTGTCGGGGCCGACCTTCGCGTGTGCCGCGTCCACCGCCGCCGTGGCCGGCGCGGCGAGCAGGTCGTCGAACGACAGCGTCTGGCGGCCCTCGATCGTGCCCTGCGTCAGCACCACCGGCGTGGAGGCCGGCACCACCGCCTGGATCGCGCGGCCGTAGCCGCTGGCCGAGGAGGCGAACACCAGCCCGGGCGTCAGCACGCCGAGGATGTGGCGCAGCTTGCCGTAGTCCTGCGAGACGGTGGAATAGGCCGGCGACACCGGTGCGAAGGGCACGCCGGCGAACATCGCACCGAGGCCGAGCAGCAGGTGCTCGAGGTCGTTGTCCGACAGGATGGCCACCGGGTGCTGCGCGCTCAGGCCCATGTCGAGCAGGCGCTGGGCGATGCGCTTCGCGCTCTCCACCGCCTCGGCGTAGCTGATGCGCCGCCAGTCGCCGCCGTGCACGCGCTTGGCCGCCAGCGTGTGGTCGGGCGAGACCTGCGCCCAGTGCAGCAGGCGGTCGGTCAGGCGCTGCGGGTAGTCGCCCAGCGGCTCGGTGGAGGTGACGATCGTGCAGCCGTCGGCGCGATGCTCGAAATGCGCCGAGAGCGAGCCGCCGAGCGGCAACGCGCGGTAGCGGGCGGGTGCCGTGCTCACGCCGGCCTCCGCCGGGCCGCCCCAAGGAGGCCGGACGCCCCGCGGGGGCAGCGAACGAAGTGAGCTCGGGGGCGCCATCACTTCTTCTCCACCTTGCCGGCGCGCTTCTCGAGGAAGGCGCGCACGCGCTGCTTGGCGGCGTCGTCGCCCTGCGCGATGGCGGCCATCAGCGATTCGACGAACAGGCCGTCGGGCTGCGAGAGATCGGCGATGCGCGGCAGCGCCTGCATCACCGAGAAGTTCGACAGCGGCGCATTGCCGGCGATCTTCGCCGCCAGCTCGCAGCCCTTGGCGAAGCCGCTGCCCTGCGGCACCACGTACTGCGACAGGCCGCGGCGCTCGCCCTCGTGCGCATCGAGCACGCGGCCGGTGAGCATCATGTCGGTCATCGTGTGCACGCCGGCCAGGGCGTGGCACGCGCGCCGAACCGCCGCCGCCGACGAAGATGCCGCGCTGGCCTTCCGGCAGGCCGTAATAGGCGCTTTCGTCGGCCACGCGGATGTGGCAGCTGCTGGCCAGCTCCAGCCCGCCGCCGACCACCGCGCCGTGCAACACCGCCACCACCGGCACGCGGCCGAACTGGATGGCGTCCATCGCCGCATGCCGGTGCGCGAATGGATCACGCCCTCGGCGACGCTGCGCTCGCTCAGTTCGGACAGATCCAGGCCGGCGCAGAAGTGGTCGCCCTCGCCGGTCAGCACCACCGCCTTGACCGCCTCGGGCAGCGAGACGAAGGCGCTGTGCAGCTGTGCGATCAGCGTGTCGTTGATGGCGTTGCGCTTGGCGGGGCGGTTCAGCCGGATGTGCGCGACGGCGTCGGCCATCTCGATGCGCAGCAGGTCGAGCGCGGCCAGGGCGCCGGTGGCGGGAACGAAGTTCAGGCTCATGGGGGTCTCGCGAATTTAGTTAGAAGTCTTAACTAGTTCTCCGCCAGCATCCATCGGGTAAACCCTGGAATAACCTTGTGCTCTGGACGGCGTTTAGTTATCTTCCGGAAGCAACTGGACCGCACCCTGGAGTGACCATGAATACCGCCGAGTTGATTGCCATCGACGTGCAC
The DNA here is from genome assembly GCA_007994965.1 of Piscinibacter aquaticus. Classification (GTDB taxonomy): domain Bacteria; phylum Pseudomonadota; class Gammaproteobacteria; order Burkholderiales; family Burkholderiaceae_C; genus Piscinibacter; species Piscinibacter aquaticus. The sequence goes on from VOPW01000001.1 coordinate 3,526,443, forward strand.
ACGCACGCCGAGGTGTCCTGCTGGAACCCCTTCGACAACTACGGCGAGGAGTACGACCGCGCCGCCGACAAGTACTTCGGCAGCAACCGCCGGCCGACCATCGACGAGACCGTCGCCTACTACCGCGAGAAGAAGATCGGCCTGGTGATGTTCACCGTCGACAGCGAGGCGCAGCTGGGCCGGCGCCGCATTCCGAACGAGGAGATCGCGGAAGCGGCGAAGAAGAACAGCGACATGATGATCTGCTTCGGCAGCATCGATCCGCACAAGGGAAAGATGGGCGCCCGAGAGGCGCGCAAGCTCATCGAGGAACATGGCGTCAAGGGCTTCAAGTTCCACCCGACGGTGCAGGGCTTCCTGCCCTACGACCGCATGGCGTGGCCGATCTACGAGGTGATCGCCGAGTACAAGCTGCCGGCGATCTTCCACAGCGGCCACTCGGGCATCGGCTCGGGCATGCGCTGCGGCGGCGGCCTTCGCCTGCAGAACAGCAACCCGATGCTGCTGGAAGACGTGGCGATCGACTGGCCCGACATCCAGATCGTCATCGCCCACCCGAGCTGGCCGTGGCAGGACGAGGCGCTCAGCCCGGGCGCTGCACAAGCCGAACGTGTGGATCGACCTGTCGGGCTGGAGCCCGAAATACTTTCCGCCCCAGCTGGTGCAGTACGCCAACACGCTGCTGAAGGACCGCATGCTGTTCGGCAGCGACTACCCGCTGATCACGCCGGAGCGCTGGATGAAGGACTTCGGCGAGGCGGGGTTCAAGCCGGCGGTGCACGAGCTGATCCTGAAGAAGAACGCGATGCGCCTGCTGGGGCTGGGCGAGGTTCAAGCCACGGCTTGAGGTTCTCGACGAGCAGGGCGATGCCCTGCCCGCCGCCGACGCAGGCCGAGGCGACGCCCCAGCGTGCGCCGATCTCCTTCAGCTGGCGGGCCACCGTGAGGGTCAGCCGCACGCCGGTCGCCGCCAGCGGGTGGCCGAGCGCGATGGCGCCGCCCTTGGCGTTGAGCTTGGCCGGATCGAGCCCCAGTTCGCGCTGCACGGCCAGCGTCTGCGCGCCCTGCGCTTCGTTGATCTCGAAGCGGGCGATGTCGTCGAGCTTCAGTCCCGAACGCTCGAGCAGCAACCGGATCGCCGGCGCCGGGCCGATGCCCATGATCTCGGGCGGCACGCCCACCGCGGCGGCGGCTGCCAGCCGCGCCAGCGGCTTTCCACCCCAGCCGCGCAGTGCTGCGCCCGAAGCCACCAGCGCAGCCGCCGCGGCATCCGTCAATGCCGAGCTGTTGCCGCCGGTCTGCACGCCCTCCTTGAACACCGGCCGCAGCCGGGCCAGCACCTCGGGCGGCGACAGTCGCGGATGCGTGTCGCGGTCGGCCACGCCCGCCTTGCCCGCCGTGCGAATGCCACGCGGCTTGTAGCCGTCGAGCTCGAACACCTCGCTCGAGATCGGCACGATCTCGCCGGCGAAGAAACCGGCCTCCTGCGCGGCCACGGCCCGCGCGAAGGATTCGCTGGCGAAGGCATCCACCGCCTCGCGCGTGATGCCGTACTGCTTCGCGAGGTTCTCGGCGGTCTGGATCATCGAGATTGCCGGCGCGGGGTCGGTCAGCGCCTCCCACATGTAGTCGCGGAACTGCGGCGCCATGCCGAGCTTGAAGCCCTGACGGTGCTCGAAGGCGGCAATCGGGTTGCGCGTCATCGACTCGGTGCCGACGACCAGCGCGAGGCTCGCCGCGCCGGTGGCGATCTGCTCGCCGGCCCGGCGGAACAGCTCGAAGCCGGTGCCGCAGATGCGCTGCACCATGATCGCCGGCACCTCGCAGGGCACGCCGGCATACAGGCCGATGTGGCGCGGCACGTAGAACTGGTCGAAGCCGCCCGGCGCCATGTTGCCGGCGATCACGGAGTCGACCTGCGCCGGGGCGACGCCGGTGCGCTGGAAGATCTCGCGCGCCACCTTGATGCCGAGGTCGATCGGGTTGGCATCGGCGAAGGCGCCGCAATGGTCGACCATCGGCGTGCGCACGCCGTCGAGGATCCAGGTGTCGGAGAAGGTTTGGAAGAGGCCGCGGGACATGGTCGACTCCTTGGAGTTCAGGCGGGGATCAGGCGCGAATGACGCGTGAGTCGGGCGCGCCTGCATACAGCGCCTCGACCTCCGCCGCACGGCGGCGCAGCACGGCGCCCTGGTTGATGTAGCCCTTGTCGGTGATCTCGCCGGCATCGGCACTCGGCGGCTCGGTGAGCCACAGCGCACGCACCGGCGTCTGCGACGAACCGCCGCCTTCCGCGCGCAGCGCAGCCAGCGCGGCGCGCGTGCGCTCGGCGAGTTCGGCGGGCGGCACCTCCTTCGCCGCCGGGCTCGGGAACAGCAGCACGCCGACGTCGCCGCGGTCGTGCCCGGCGATCACCGCATCCTGCGCCAGCGGCGCCAGCGCCGACACCACCTTCAGCCGCAGCGTGCCCACCGACACCCAGGTGCCCGACGACAACTTGAAGTCCTCCGCCACGCGGCCGTTGAAGGCCACGCCGCGCTCGGGCCGCTCCTCGTCGACCAGGAAACCGGCATCGCCGATGCGGTAGTAGCCCTCCTCGTCGAAGGCCTGGGTGGTCAGCGCCGGCGCGTTGCGGTAGCCGGGAAAGACCGACACGCCACGCACGCGCATCTCCAGCTTCTCGCCGTTGGGCACGAACTTCAGCTCCATGCCGGGCAGCGGCGCGCCGATGCAGCCGGCGCGCTCCAGCTTCCAGTGCGCCGAGGTGATCGCCGGCGAGGTCTCGGTCGAGCCCCAGGAGGTGGTGAACCACACCGGCTCGCTGCGCACGCGGCGCGCCACGGCTTCCAGCCGCTCCCAGCTCGACTGCGCCAGCGCCGCCCCGGCATAGAAGACCATGCGCAGCCGGGCGAAGAACTCGCGGGCCAGGGCTTCGTCCTGCTCGAGGAAGGGCAGCAGCATGTCGAAGCCACGCGGCACGTTGAAATACAGCGTCGGCTTCACCTCGAGCAGGTTCTTCACAGACTTCTCCACCACGGGCCCGGCGCGGGCCGGCCTTCGTCGATGAAGAGCGCGCCGCCGTTGCGCAGCACGAGGTTGAAGTTGTGGTTGCCGCCGAAGGTGTGGCTCCACGGCAGCCAGTCGAGCACCACCGGCTTCTCGCGCTCGAGGAAGCGCCAGGCCTGCGCGATCATCTGCTGGTTGGCGCACAGCATGCGGTGGGTGTTGATCACCACCTTCGGGTGCCCGGTGGAGCCCGAGGTCAGCAGGTATTTGGCGTGGTCGTCGGGCTGGATCGCCTCGAAGGCCGCCATCACCGCCGGGCTCTCGGCGGTGCGCATGAGGCTGTCGAAGCTCAGCGCGCCGGGGAAGCCCTCGGCGCCCTGGCTGAAGACCGTGACGACACCGAGCGCCGCACTGGCGATCGCCGGGCCGTAGACCGCCGCATCCGACGCATAGACCAGCGCCGGCCCGAGCGTGTTCAGGATGCCCTGGATCTTGGTGTAGTCCTTCGTGAGCCGGCAGTAGGCGCTGGAGACGGTGCACACCGGCCGGCCGACGTGCATCGACGCCAGCATCAGCAGCGCATGGTCCACCGAGTTGTCCGACAGCACCACGACCGGCCGCCCTGGCGGCAGGTGGAGGCCGATCAGGCTTTGGGCGATCGAGCCGACTGCCTTGCGAGCCTGCGCGTAGCTCAGCCGGCGCCAGCCGCCGCTGGCATCGCGCTCGGCGAGGAAGGGTGCGTCGGGCGTGGCCTGCGCCCAGCGCTCCAGCCACTCGCCGATGCAGCGCGCATAGGGCTTCAGCGGCTCGGGCGAGCGCAGCACGAAGGCGCCGCCGTCGAAGTGCAGGCGCACCGCGCGCGGCGGCGCGAGCATCGCCGGATCGTCGAAGAAACCGCGCGCCGTCTCGCTGACCATGGCTCGCTCCATACAGTTGTGTATGGAGCGATCCTAGGTCGACTGCACGATATTGCACATGGGGAATGCCCTGAGTTCCATACAGCGCTGTATGGCATCATCCGTGCATGACCGCACGCAGCACGCTGACCCCGGAGGCCTGGATCGCCGCCGCCACCGACGTGCTGGTCGACCGCGGCATCGACGCCGTGCGCGTCGACGTGCTGGCCAAGGCGATGGAGGTCACGCGCGGCAGCTTCTACTGGCACTTCAAGGACCGCGAGGCGCTGCTGGTGGCCGTGCTCAATGCCCTGGCGCGATGGCGCCACCGAACAGGTGATCCGCCGCTTCGAAGGCCGGACGGCCGACCCGAAGGCACTGCTGGGCGAACTGATCTCGCTGCCCTTCCGCGGCCGCGCGGCCGAGCGGGCGGCGCGCGTCGAGCTGGCCATCCGCGCCTGGGCGCGCCGCGATGCGCTGGCGCGGCGGGCCGTCGACGAAGTCGACGAGCGGCGGCTGTCCTACATCGCGCAGTGCTTCTCGGCCCTGGGTTTCTCGATTGCCGAGGCGCGGGCGCGGGCCTTCATCCTCTATGCCTACGAGGTGGCGGAGTCGATCCTGTCGCACCAGGGCACGGCGGCGCAGAAGAAGGAGCGCAGCGCGCTGCTGCAGCGCCTCGTGAGCACGCGGCTCGATTGACGGTCGTCAACGGTGCCCTGCGGCGCGCGGCTTAGCGTGCCGGCTCGACTCCCGGAGACCGCCGATGAGCACGCTGAAATCCCTTCTCGTCCACGTCGATGCCTCACCGCAGGCCGCAGTGCGGCTGAAGCTCGCCGAACAGCTGGCCCTGGCGCACGGCGCGCAGGCCACGGCCGTGTACGCCGTGACCTCGGCGCTGCTGCGCTACCCGATGGCGATGGCCGCCGGCGCCGACATGGCGCCGATGCTCGCCGAGGTCGACGCGCAGCGGCTCGAATCCGCACGCAAGCTCTACGCCGCCAGCGTGCAGCCGGCGCAGGTGCGCTGGCAGGAATGCACCGGCGCGCCGATCGCCGACATCACGCAGCAGGCCTTCTGCAGCGACCTGCTCGTGCTGGGCCAGCGCGCCGCCGACGAGACGCGCGACATCGACGTGCCGGCCGACTTCGTGTCGTCGGTGCTGATCGCCAGCGGCCGCCCGGCCATCGTGGTGCCGCACATCGCGCGCGCGCCGCTGAAGCTCGATCGTGTGCTGGTGGCCTGGAAGCCGACGCGCGAATCGGCCCGCGCCGTCACGGCCGCGCTGCCGCTGCTGCAGCAGGCCGCGTCGGTCACCGTGGTCGCCTTCGACGAGGGCGATTCACCGGCCGAGGAGACCGGCATCGTCGGCTACCTGCGCCAGCACGGCGTGCAGGCCGCGTTCAGGCGCGAGGTGGCCTCGGAGACGAGCGTCGGTGACCAGCTGCTCTCGCTGGCCGCCGACGAGCAGTCGAACCTGCTGGTGATGGGCTGCTACGGCCACGGCCGCGCGCGCGAGTGGGTGCTCGGCGGCGTCTCGCGCACGGTGATCACCTCGATGACGATCCCCGTGCTGATGTGTCACTGAGGGCTCACTGAAACGTCACTGAGCGACGCGCACCACCGTCACCGGCAGCGCGGCATCGTGCAGCAGGGCATGGGCCACCGAGCCGAGGCGGCGCCCTTCGCTCTCGCCCTTGCCATGGGCGCCGACGACGATCATCGTGCAGCCCTCGTCCTCGGCGATGTCGAGCAGCGCGTGGATGGGCTCGCCGCGCGCGACCTCGATCTCGTGGTCCACGCCGGCGGCGACGCACATCGCGGCGGCATCGGCCAGCAGGTGCTCGCCGGCCTCGCGGGCGATCCGCGCTATCGCCTCGGCGTCGTGCACGCGCAGCAGTTCGTAGAGGCCGGCCGGCTCCTGCACGTTGGCCAGCAGCAGGCTGCTCTTCAGGCCGCTGCGGATGAGCTGCAGCGCGTGGCGGACGGCGGCCAGCGATTCGGCTGAACCATCGACGGGAACGAGGATTTTCATGGGCGTACTCCGAGGCTGAGGCCCAGTATCCCCCAGCGCCCGCCCAGGCCGGGGCGACTTCTGTCAAACCCCGATGGCCGGCTGCGCACGCGCCGATAGCATCCGGCCCACCCAGCCTCGGAGCCCGACATGACCGCCCTCGCCCGCCTCGCCCTGGCCGCCGCCTGCGCCGCCGCCTTCGCCACCTCCGCGCACGCCCAGGGCAGCGGCCCGATCAAGGTCGGCCTGATGCTGCCGGCCACCGGCACCTTCGCCGCGCTCGGCGACATGATCGAGAAGGGCTTCAAGCTGCACGTGCAGGAACAGGGCGGGAAGCTGGCCGGCCGCGAGATCCAGTATTTCCGCGTCGACGACGAGAGCGATCCGTCCAAGGCCACCGACAACGTCAACAAGCTGATCAAGCGCGACCGGTCGACGTGCTGGTCGGCACCGTGCACTCGGGCGTGGCGCTGGCCATGGCCAAGGCCGCCAAGGAGAGCAACACGCTGCTGATCGTGCCCAATGCCGGCGCCGATGCGATCACCGGCCCGATGTGCGGCGCGAACATCATCCGCTCGAGCTTTTCCAACTGGCAGCCGGGCTACTCCACCGGCGTGGTCGCCGCGCAGAAGGGCTACAAGCGCGCGATGACCATCACCTGGAACTACGCCGCCGGCGCCGAGACGGTGAAGGGCTTCCGCGAGGCCTTCGAGAAGGGCGGCGGCCAGTCATCAAGGACCTCAACCTGCCCTTCCCCAACGTCGAGTTCCAGGCGCTGCTGACCGAGATCGCGGCGCAGAAGCCCGATGTGGTCTTTGCCTTCTTCGCCGGCGGCGGCGCGGTGAAGTTCGTCAAGGATTACGACGCCGCGGGCCTGAAGAAGACTGTGCCGCTGTTCGGCTCGGGCTTCCTGACCGACGGCACGCTGCAGGCTCAGGGCGCTTCGGCGCAGGGCCTGTTCACCACGCTGCACTATGCCGACAGCCTGGACATCCCGAAGAACAACAGCTTCCGCAAGAACTTTGCGCTGACCTACAAGCAGAACGCCGACGTCTATGCGGTGCAGGGCTACGACGCGGCGCAGATCCTCGCCGCCGGCCTGAATGCGGTGAAGGGCGACATGGGCAAGCGCGATGCGATGCTGGCCGCGATGCGCAAGGCCACGGTGGACAGCCCGCGCGGCAAGTTCACCCTCTCGCCGGCCGGCAACCCGGTGCAGGACATGTACCTGCGCGAGGCCAAGGGCGAGAACAACGAGTTCCGCACGGTCGCAGTGAAGGCTCTCGCGGATCCCGCGCGGGGCTGTAAGCTCTGACGGGTGGATCTCGCCACCTTCCTCGTCCAGTGCCTCAATGCCGTCCAGTACGGCCTGCTGCTGTTTCTCGTCGCCAGCGGACTGACGCTGATCTTCGGGATCATGGGCGTGATCAATCTCGCCCATGGCAGCTTCTACATGATCGGCGCCTACATGGCCTTCGTGCTGGCGCCGTGGTTCGGCGACTGGTACCTGACCAAGCTGGTGGCCGGCGTGATCCTCGCGGCGGTCTTCGGCTACCTGCTCGAGTGGGCCTTCTTCAGCTTCCTCTACCAGCGTGACCACCTGCAGCAGGTGCTGATGACCTATGCGCTGATCCTCGTCTTCGAGGAACTGCGCTCGATCACCGTCGGCAACGACGTGCACGGCGTGCAGGCGCCCTCGTGGCTGGCCGGCGGCTTCAGGCTCGGCGAATTGATGAGCTACCCGTGGTACCGGGTGTTCGCCTCGGTGGCGTGCATCGTGCTCGCGGTGGCGTTGTACTGGGTGGTCAACCGCACGAAGCTCGGCATGATGATCCGTGCCGGCGCGAGCAACCGCGACATGGTGCGCGGCCTGGGCATCGACATCCAGCGCCTGTACCGCATCGTGTTCGCCGGCGGGGTGGCGCTGGCCGCGCTGGCCGGCATGATCGCCGCGCCGCTGTCGTCGGTCTATCCGAACATGGGCGGCAGCGTGCTGATCATCTGCTTCGTGGTGGTGGTGATCGGCGGCATCGGCTCGATCACCGGCGCGCTGATCGCCTCGCTGCTGGTCGGCTTCGTCGACACCTTCGGCAAGGTGTTCTTTGCCGAGTTCAGCGGCATCGGCGTCTACCTGCTGATGGCCATCATCCTGATCTGGAAGCCCGAGGGGCTGATGAAGCAGCATGGGCGCTGAGATCGACGCGCCTGCCGCCCCCCGCTTCGGCTGGCTGCTGCCGGTGATCGGCCTGGCCGTGCTGGCCGCACTGCCCGCGGTGCTGACGCCCTACACGCAGGACCGGTGCTGAAGATCGCCGTCTTCGCGATCTTCGCGCTCAGCCTCGAACTGCTGGTCGGAACGACCGGCCGGTGAGCCTGGGCCACGCGGCCTTCTTCGGCATCGGCGCCTATGCGGCGGTGCTGTTCACCGGCGGCGTCGGTTCGCTGCCCGCGGCGCTGGCTGGCTGGCCGGCGATGGCGGCGCGGCGCCGCTTCTGAAGCTGCTCGCGCTGTCCCTCGGATTCGCGGCGCTGTATGCCCTCTTCGTCGGCGCCTTGAGCCTGCGCACCACCGGCGTCTACTTCATCATGGTCACGCTGGCCTTCGCGCAGATGGCCTATTTCGTCTTCCACGACACCAAGGTCGGCGGCGGCAGCGACGGCATCTTCCTCTACGCCAAGCCGGTGCTGGAGATCGGCGGGCAGACGCTGGTCGATCTCGACAAGAAGGCGCACTTCTACTACTTCACGCTCGGCGCGCTCGCCTTCACCTACGGCGTGCTGGCGCTGATCATCCGCTCGCGCCTGGGGCATGCGCTGGCCGGCATCCGCGTGAACGAGCAGCGCATGCGCGCCGCGGGCTTCCGCACCTATGGCTACAAGCTCGCCGCCTTCGTGATCGCCGGCGCGCTCGCCGGGCTGGCGGGCTTTCTCGTCGGCGTGAAGGACGGCGCGGTGAACCCCGAGCTGCTGTCGTGGCACGAATCGGGCGCGGTGCTGCTGATGATCATCCTCGGCGGCATCGGCAGCCTGCGCGGCGCGGTGATCGGCGCGGTGGCCTTCACGCTGCTCAAGGAGCTGTTCCAGAGCGAGGCGCTGCTGGGCCCGCTGGCCGGGCACTGGCAGTTGACGCTGGGCCTGACGATCATCGCCTTCGTGGCGCTGCTGCCCAAGGGGCTGATCGGGTTGAAGCAGCGTTTGTCGGGAGCGTCGCATGGCTGAAGCCCTGCTTCGCTCCAACCTGCTGACACGCCGCTTCGGCGGGCTCACCGCCGTCAACGGCGTGTCGCTCGAACTTCACGTGGGTGAAGTGCATGCCGTGATCGGCACCAACGGCGCGGGCAAGTCGACGCTGATCAACATGCTCTCGGGCGAGATCCCCGCTTCGTCCGGCAGCATCCACTTCGAAGATCACGACATCACCGACTGGCCGCAACCGAAGCGCGCCCGCGCCGGCATCGGCCGCAGCTACCAGCGCACGACGATCTTTCCCGAGTTCACGGTGCTGGAGAACTGCCGGCTGTGCGCACAGGCCGCGCTGCCGCGCGCCTGGGCGGTGTGGGAGTCTGCGCAGCGCTGCGCGCAAAGCCTTGCCGTGGCGCGCGAGGCGCTGGCCGCCGCGGGCCTCGCCGATGTGGCGCAGCGCCACGCCGGCACGCTCAGCCACGGCGGCAAGCGGCAGCTGGAGATCGCGATGTGCACGGCAACCAAGCCGCGCGTGCTGCTGCTCGACGAGCCGCTGGCCGGCATGGGCGCCGAAGAGACCGACCGCATGCTCGCGCTGCTGGCCTCGCTGAAGGCCACGCACGCCGTGCTGCTGGTAGAGCACGACATGGATGCGGTGTTCCGCATCGCCGACCGCATCACGGTGATGGTCAACGGCGAGGTGATCGCCAGCGATGTTCCGGCGGCGATCCGCTCGAACCGTGATGTGCAGACGGCGTATCTCGGCGAGGGGCACTGAGATGAGTCCGTTGCGCACGCCCCCGCATCCCTGGGCGCGTCGCGGGACGGGCAGGCCGGGCTGTGCGCGGCCCGATATCCGTGCTCGCCCGGCCTGCCCGTCCCGCGCGACGTGGCACCGCTGGTGGTTCTCGTCTTCGTGGTTCGCGCTCGGTCGTGGCACGGCGAGGCCGGGGCCTGCCGGTCGAGCCCCGATATCGGGCGGCGCGCAGACCGGCAGGCCGCGGACTCGCCGCGCTCGGTGCTTTGCAGTGAGCAAGCGGTGAACAGCATGCTCTCCCTCACCGACCTCAACACCTACTACGGCGAAGCCCACATCCTGCGCGGCGCCAGCCTGGAGCTGCCCGCCGGCACCGCACTCGGCCTGCTCGGCCGCAACGGCATGGGCAAGACCACGCTGATCCGCACGTTGATGGGTTACGTGCGCCCCGCCTCCGGCCGCATCGTCTGGGAAGGCGCGGACGTGACCGGCTCGCCGCCCGAGCGCATGGCGCGGCGCGGCATCGGCTATGTGCCCGAGGGCCGCGGCATCTTCCCCAACCTCAGCGTGCGCGAGAACCTGCTGATGAGCGCGCGCGCCGGCGTCGATGGCCGAAAGGAATGGACGGAAGAGCGCGTGCTCGCCACCTTCCCGCGCCCGGCCGAGCGGCTCGGGCATGGCGGCGGCCAGCTCTCCGGCGGGGAGCAGCAGATGCTGTCCATCGGCCGCGCGCTGATGACCAATCCGAAGCTGATGATCCTCGACGAGGCCACCGAAGGCCTGGCGCCGCTGATCGTCGCCGAGATCTGGCGCGTGATCGGGCAGATCCGCGCCACCGGCATCAGCACGCTGATCGTCGACCGCGACTACCGCAAGGTGCTCGCCCACACCGACCGTGCCGCGGTGATGGAAAAGGGCCGCATCGTGATCGCCGGCGCGAGCGACACGCTGGCCGCCGACACCTCCGCGCTCGCCCAATACCTCGGCGTGTGAACGCCGTTCCTCCAGAGAAGACCATGATCCTCGAACTCGCCGACATCCGCATCCAGCCCGGCCAGCAGGCCGCCTTCGACGAAGCCATCGTGCGCGGCGTCACCACCGTGATCAGCCGGGCACAGGGCTTTCGCGGCTGGAAGGTGAACAAGGGGATCGAGTCGCCGGAGCGCTACATCCTGCAGATCTTCTGGGACACGCTGGAGGACCACACCGTGCACTTCCGCGGCGGCCCGCTGTTCCCGCAGTGGCGCGCCATCGTCGGCCCGTTCTTCGCGCAGCCGCCGGTCGTGGAGCATTTCGAGCTGGTCGGCAAGTCGGACTGACTCCACCTGCATCCGATTCCGGGGACCCTGCGTAAGACGCTGCAGACGCCGAAGGACGGCGTCACCACCGTCTGACCAGGAGACCCCGTGAAGAATGCTTCCCGCTTCGGCGGCGCGCTTGCCGCCGTCCCCCTCGCCGTGGCCATGCTGGCCGGCAATGCCCACGCCTCCAGCCACCGCGAGGCGCCGTTCATCACCACGGCGCCCAAGGTCGATGCGACCGACTTCTACATGTTCCGCAGCTACGAGGCCGGCCGTGACGGCTACGTGACGCTGCTCGCGAACTACCAGCCGCTGCAGGACGCCTACGGCGGCCCGAACTATTTCTCGATGGATCCGAACGCGCTGTACGAGATCCACATCGACAACACCGGCGACGCGAAGGAAGACCTGAGCTTCCAGTTCCGCTTCCAGAACAAGCTGGCCAACAACGGCGCGGGCGTCAGCCTGAACGTGGGCGGCAAGTCGGTCGGCATCCCGCTGATCCAGGCCGGCACCGTGGCCAACGTCAAGGATGCCAACCTGCAGCTCGGCGAGAGCTTCACCGTCAACGTGGTGCGCGGCGACCGCCGGCGCGGCACCGTGCAGCCGGTGACCAACGCCGCCAACGGCAGCGCCACCTTCGACAAGCCGGTCGACAACATCGGCCGCAAGACCATCGCCGACTACGCGGCCTATGCCGGCCAGCATGTCTACACGGTCAACATCCCCGGCTGCGGCACGCCGGGCCGCGTCTTCGTCGGCCAGCGCCAGGATCCCTTCGCCGTCAACCTCGGCACGATCTTCGACCTCGTCAATGCGCCGGTCTCGGTGATCACCGACCCGACGCTGATCGGCGCGGCGCCGAACACGATTGCCGACAAGAACGTCACCACGCTGGCGGTGGAAGTGCACCGCAGCTGCCTCGTCAACGGCGACGACACGATCGGCGGCTGGACCACCGCCAGCCTGCGCCAGGCGCGCCTGCTCGACGGCAAGCCGCTCGCCGGCCACCGGCCAGCGAGAAGACCGGCGGGGCCTGGGTTCAGGTGTCGCGCCTGGGCATGCCGCTGGTCAACGAGGTGGTCATCGGCCTGAAGGACAAGGACCGCTTCAACGCCTCAAGCCGGCCGACGACGCGCAGTTCGCCGACTACGTGACCAACCCGACGCTGCCCGCGCTGCTGGAGATCGCGCTGGCCATTCCGGGCACGGCGCCGACCAACTTTCCGCGCACCGACCTCGTCACGACCTTCCTCACCGGCATCCCCGGGCTGAACCAGCCGCGCTCGGTGCAGGCCTCCGAGATGCTGCGCCTGAACACCGCCATCGCGCCGGTGCCCTTCGCGCAGCAGAACCGGCTCGGCGTGGTCGGCAACCTGCTCGCGGGCGGCAACGACAACGCCGGCTTCCCGAACGGCCGTCGCCCGAAGGACGACGTGGTCGACATCTCGCTGGTGGCGGTGATGGGCGGGCTGTGCGTGGCCAACGGCGACACCAATGCGCTCGGCCTGGGTGCCGCGTGCAAGCCGTCGGCGGTGCCGCTGGGCGCGACCGCCTTCAAGCTGCACGACGCGGTCGACCAAGCCACGGTGCCGCTGCTCGCCGGTTTCCCGTACCTGAACACGCCGATCGGCGGCACGCGTTGAGCGGAGGCAGCATGCACAAGCAACTCTTGATCATGCTCGCCGCGTCGGCGGCCCTCGCAGGCTGCGGCGGCGGTGGCGGCGACAACACCCCGGCGGTGACCGACACCGTGCCCCCGCGGCGACGGCCTCGCCGCAGGCCTACACGGGCTACGTCGGCTCGCTGCCGGCGGACGACTCCGGCGAGCCGCTCAAGCTCGACGGCGTGCTGCCGCCGGCGTCGGACACCGACGAACCCGCACCGCTGCGCTGAGGCCGCGATGGCGCCGCCGACCTTCATCCGCCTCGCGGCGGGATGGCTCTGTGCCGCGATCGGGCTCGTGGCGACGGCGGCCCCCTTCACGCCGCGCGGCGACGAGGTGATCGTCGAGCGGCTGCCCGCCAGGGAGAGCGCCGAGACCCGCCGCCAGCGCGCCGCGCTGGCGCGCGACCCGGCGCAGCTGCCCCTGGCGCTGGCCACGGCGCGCGCAGCGATCGAGCGCGCTCGGCAGCACGGCGATCCGCGTGAGCTGGGGCTGGCCCAGGCCGCGCTGAAGCCCTGGTGGGCGCAGCCCGCACCGCCCGCGGCGGTGCGGCTGCTGCGCGCGACGATCCGGCAGAGCCAGCACGACTTCGACGGCGCGCTGGCCGACCTCGATGCGCTGGCGGTCGATGCCACCGCGCCGCTGCCGCTGCGCGCGCAGGCGCGGCTGACCCGCGCGACGGTGCGCCGGGTGACCGGCCGGCTGGAGCCGGCCGAGGACGACTGCCGTGCGCTTGCCGGCCCGGATTTCGCCTCGCTGGGCGCAGCCCTGTCCGTTCCCGCACGCGCCTGCCTCGCCGAGCTGCGCAGCCTGCGCGGCCAGCCGCGCGAGGCGGCCATCGCCCTTACCGCCCTGGCGCGCGAGGCACCGGCCGACGGCTGGCTGGCGCTGGTGCGTGCCGAGCTGGCGCAGCGGCTTGGCGACCACGTCAGGGCAGAGGCGTTGTTCCGCGAGGCCACGGCGGGCACGCCCGGCGTCTATGCCATCGCCGCACGGGCCGATTGGCTGATCGAGCGCGGCCGTGCCGCCGAGGCGTTGGCGCTGATCGAACCGCAGGGCGTCGACGCCGATGCCCTGCTGCTGCGCCGCGCGATCGCCCGGCGCCGGCTCGGCGACGCCCGCGCGGCCGCCGATGCCGCCACGTTGCAGGCGCGCTTCGATGCGGCGCGGCAGCGTGGCGAGAACCTGCACCTGCGCGAGGAGGCGCTGCTCGCGCTGGAACTGCAAGGCGACCCCGCGAAAGGCGCTGGCACTGGCCGAGCAGAACTGGGCGCGGCAGAAGGAGCCGGCCGATGCCTTGCTGCTGGCGCGCGCGGCGCGGGCTGCCGGCCGGCCCGAGGCGGCGCAGACGCTGCGCGACTGGGCGGCCATCGACGTGCGCATCGCCACGGCCGCCAGGGAGGCGCGCTCATGACACTTCGCCAGCTGTTCACTCTCGCGCTGGCGCTCGTCGCCGGCGCGGCGCAGGCGCACAAGTCCAGCGATGCTTACCTGCGCTGGCAGGTCGACGGCGCGCGCATCGAGCAGCGCGTGGACATTGCGCTGCGCGACCTCGACCGCGAGCTCGAGCTCGATGCCGATGGCGACGGCCAGCTGCGCTGGGGAGGTGCGCTCACGCTGGAGCGACATCGAACGCGGCCGAGGCCGCGATCACGCTGCGCGCCGACGAGCGCGACTGCCCGGTGACGCAGCGCGGCGCACCACAGCTCGACGAACACACCGATGGCCACTATGCAGTACTGCAGCTGCAGCGCGAATGCGCCGCCGCGGTGGGCGAACTGACGGTGAACTACCGCTTGTTCGCCGACAGCGATGCCGACCACCGTGGCATCGCCCGCCTCGACGGCGGCGGCGCCACACAGCAGGCCGTGCTGGTGCCCGGCGCGCAGGTGCAGCGCTTCACGTTGGGCGGCGAACACCGCCCGCGTTCGTTCGCCGGCTTCGTCGCCGAAGGCATGCACCACATCGCCATCGGCCTGGACCACGTCCTCTTCCTCGTCACGCTGCTGATCGTCGCGGTGTGGCGGCGCGACGGCCGCAGCTGGGTGCCGCGCGAGACCGCCCGCTCGGCCTGGGCCGAGACGCTGCGGCTGGTGACAGCCTTCACCGTGGCGCACTCGATCACCCTGGGCACGGCCGCCACCGGCGTGCTGGCGCCGCCGTCACGCTGGGTCGAGTCGCTGATCGCCGCCAGCGTGCTCATCGCGGCGCTGGACAACCTGCGCCCCTTCCTGCGGCTGCCGCGCTGGGTGATGGTCTCGCTGTTCGGCCGGTGCACGGTTTCGGCTTCGCCGGGCCGCTGCAGGATCTCGGCCTCACGCAAGGCCAGCTGGCGTTGCCGCTGCTCGGCTTCAACCTCGGCGTCGAGCTCGGGCAGCTGGTGCTGGTGGCGCTGCTGCTGCCAGTGGCCATTGCGCTGCGCCGGGCGCCGATCTACCGGCATGCGCTGGTGCCCGGCGCGTCGGCCGCGGTGGCGCTGCTGGCGCTGGTCTGGGTGCTGGAGCGCAGCCTGGGCTGGACCTTGCTGGCAAGCTGAACGGGGCGGTGTCGTGGAACACTGCAGGTTCCCGACACTGCTGCCACGCCATGGACCCGATCTTCCACATGATCAACGGCGCACCCGATCCGGTCGCGCCCTTCAGCCATGCCGTCGAGGCCGACGGCTGGGTGTTCGTCACCGGCCAGATGCCCTTCTCGGGCACGTCCATCGACGAGCCCTATCCCGAAGGCATCGAGGCGCAGACGCACCGGTGATGAAGAACCTGCAGACGGTGCTGCAGGGCATCGGCCTCACGCTCGCGAACGTGCTGCAGGTGCGCGTCTACCTCACGCGCTTCGAGCAGGACTACGCCGCGATGAACGCCGCCTACGCGAGCTGGTTCCCGGCCGGGCGACGACCCGCGCGCACCTGCGTCGGCGTCAGCGGCACGGCCAAGGGCGCGCTGATCGAGATCGACATGGTGGCGCGGCGCTGATCAGCCGCCCCAGGCCACCGCGTCGAAGTCGCGCTGCAGCGCGCGCCACACCGTCGGCGCGGTCAGCGGCATCTGCACGCGCTCGGCGTCGCGGCCCAGGCCGGCACTCGCCAGCGCATCGACCACCGCATTGACCACCGCCGGCGTGGCGCCGATGGTGCCGAGCTCGCCGACGCCCTTCACGCCGAGCACGTTGGTCGTGCAGGGCACCGAGGTGTCGAACACCGTCTTGAAGCCGCGGAAGATGTCGGCGTGCGGCAGCGCATAGTCCATGAAGCTGGCAGTGAGCAGCTGGCCGCTGTCGGCGTCGTAGCGCACCGCTTCGCTGAGCGCCTGGCCGATGCCCTGCACCGCGCCGCCTTCGATCTGGCCGCGCACGATGGTGGGGCTGACCACGCGGCCGATGTCGTTCACCGACGCATACGCCGCGATCTCCACCGCGCCGGTGTCGGGGTCGATCTCGACCTCGCACACATGGCATTCGGCCAGCTCGGCGCGCCGGCGGTGGCGCCGCCTTCCGCGGTGATGCGCGCGGCGGGCTGTTTCGCGGCCAGCTCGAACAGGCCGATGCCGCGGTCGGTGCCGGCGATGGTGAAGCGGCCGGCACGGTACTCGATATCGCGCGGCGGCTTCGAGCGCTTCGCCGGCGAGATCGGTCGCGTGCTTGATGGTGTTTTCGAAGCCACCTGCACCGCGGCGCCGCCGGTGAAGAGCGAGCGCGAGCCGGCGCTGCCGAAGCCGTTGGCGCGGTCGGTGTCACCATGCACGATGCGGATCTGCGCCAGCGGCACGCCGAAGGTGTCGACCGCCAGCTGTGCGAGGCTGGTGTTGATGCCCTGGCCCATCGGCATGGTCGCCACCGTCAGCTCGACGATGCCCTCGGGCAGCACGTTGACCGTCACCTGCTCCGACAGCGCATTGCCACCAGTCCACTCGAGGAAGGTGGCGATGCCGCGGCCGCGCAGCCGGCCTCTGGCATTCGACTGCGCGCGGCGCGCGTCGAATCCGTTCCAGTCGGAGAGCTGCAACCCCTGGTCGAGCATCTTCTCGAACTGCCCGACGTCGTAGGTCTGCCCCATCGGGTTCTTGTAGGGCATCTGCTCGGGGCGGATCATGTTGCGGCGGCGCAGCTCGGCGCCGTCGATCTTCATCTCGCGCGCCGCGGCGTCCATCAGCCGCTCGATGATGTAGATCGCCTCCGGCCGCCCGGCGCCGCGGTAGGCGCCGGTGGGCGTGGTGTTGGTCATCACCGCCGTGAGGTGCAGCGAGATCGTCGGGATGTCGTAGATGCTGGTCGACACCCACGGCCCGATCAGCAGCTGGATGGCCACGCCGACCGTCATCGCATAACCGCCGACATTGGCCACCGAGCGCGTGCGAAGCGCCAGCACCTTGCCGTTCGCGTAGAGCGCGAGTTCGGCGCGGGTGATCAGGTCACGGCCATGCACCGAGGCGCTGAATTCCTCCAGCCGCTGGGCGCACCACTTCACCGGCCGGCCGACCGTGCGCGCGGCATGCGCGACGACGATGTCTTCCGGGTACAGCCCGGTCTTCATCCCGAAGCCGCCGCCGACGTCGCCCACCGTCACGCGGATCTGCTCCTTGGCCAGGCCGAGCGAACCGGCCACGCCATCGCGCACGGCCGTGGGCATCTGGCTGGACAGCGTGATCAGCAGGCGGCCACCGCTGCCTTCCGGCTCGGCGAGCACGACGCGCGGCTCCATCGAGGCCGGCGCGAGGCGCTGGTTGACGAGGTCGAGGCTGACGCGGTGCGCGGCCTTGGCGAACGCGGCCTCGGCGGCCGCAGCATCGCCATGGCGCATCTCGGCCGCGATGTTGTCGGGCGCGGCGTCGCACAGCACCGGCGCGCCCGGGCGCATCGCGGCCAGCGGGTCGGTGACGGCCGGCAGGTCTTCGTAGTCGACCATGATCGCCTCGGCGGCATTGAGCGCCGCCTCGCGCGATTCGGCCACCACCGCGGCCACCGCCTCGCCGACGTAGCGCACGCGGTCGACGGCCAGCGGGTGGCGCGGCGCCGAGGCGCCCGGCTTTGCCGTCGGGCCGCGGAAAGGGCACGGCCGGGCCGATCGGCTTGACGCCGGCGGCCTGCAGATCGGCGCCGCTGATGACGGCGAGCACGCCGGGCATCTCTCGTGCCGCCGCGGCACCCACGCCGAGGATGCGCGCATGCGCATAGGGCGAGCGCAGGAAGACGAGGTGCGTCTGGCCGGCGCGCGTCAGGTCGTCGGTGAAGCGGCCTTCGCCGCGCAGCAGCGCCGGATCCTCGATGCGGCGAACGTCCTGCCGCTGCCGTAGCGCGCGGCTTCGACGGTGGTGGTGCCACTCATGCGCGCTCTCCCTTCGCGGCCAGCGTCTGCGCGGCCTGCCGGACCGACGCGACGATGTTGACGTAGCCGGTGCAGCGGCACAGGTTGCCTTCGAGCGCGTCGGCGATCTGCGCCTCGCTCGGGTTCGGCTCCTGGCGCAGCAGCGCGCAGGCCGACATCAGCATGCCCGGCGTGCAGAAGCCGCATTGCAGGCCGTGGCAGGCCATGAAGGCCTCCTGCAGGGCATGGGGCTGATCGCCCTTCGCGAGGGCCTCCACGGTGGTCACCTCGCGGCCCTGCGCCTGCAGCGCGAGGATGCTGCAGCTCTTCACCGCCTCGCCGTCGACCAGCACCGTGCAGGCGCCGCACTGCGCGGTGTCGCAGCCCTGGTGCGTGCCGGTCAGTGCCAGCGGGCCGCGCAGCAGTTCCACCAGCAGCGTCGTCGGGGCCACGTCGGTCTGGACCGGATGGCCGTTGACCGTGATGCGCAATGTCGTCATGGGGTCGCCTCGTCAGGGTTGATCGCGATCCTAGTCCCTTCATCGCGACGCCGCAGGCCGGGGGATGTCGGATCGGCGCGCGTTCCGCGTGGTACCGGTCAGGAGGATCCCATGACACCCCTGATCGACGAAGGTTTCACCATCCGCACCGGGCAACGCGTACGCCTGCGCCCGGTGAAGGCCGGCGACGCGCCGGCGCTGGCCGAGATGATCGACGGCCTGTCTCCGCTGGCGCGACGTCGCCGCTTTCACGGCGCCGTCACCGGTCTGAGCGCGGCGCGCCTGCACGACATGACACACCTCGACGGCCACCGGCAGATCGGCCTCGTGGCGGCGGTCGAGCACGACGGCGCGCTGCGCCTGGTGGCCGACGCTCGCTGCGTGACCGACGCCAGCGACAGTGCCGCCGAATTTGCGCTCGTCGTCGCCGAGGGCTGGCGCGGCCGCGGCATCGCGCGGCGCTGCCTCGCGGCGCTGCGCCGCGCCGCAGCCGAAGAAGGCCTGCACTGGCTGTACGGCCACGTGCAGGCCGACAACCTGCCGATGCTGGCGCTGCTGCGCCGTTGCGGTTTTGCGCTGAGTGCGCACCGCGGTGACGCCGGCCTCGTGGTGGCCGAAGCGCGCTGCGTGCGACCGACCGCGCCGTTGCCGCCGACCCGGCTGCCGCAGCCCGCCCGCGCCGCCGCTTCGCTGGGGAGGGCCTGAGCATGGCGAACCTCACCGCGACACGGCTGCACCCTCCGCGCTGGCGCTGGTGCTCGGCAGCGGCGGCGTGCGCAGCATCGCCGCACTGGGTGTCACCGATGTCCTCGCACGCCATGGCATCCAGCCCGATCTGGTGGTCGGCTGCAGTTCCGGCGCACTGTTCGGCGCGCTCATCGCCGCGCGGACGCCGCCAGCCGAAGGGCTGGCCCAGGCCCGCCGGCTGTGGTCGGCCGAACTGACGGGCCAGCGCAACTGGCGCGCCTACGCGCAGCTGCTGGTGCCGCGCTGGGCGGGTTTCGATGCCGACTTCGCACTGCGCCGCGGCACCCTGATCGCCGAGCGGATCAACGCCGCCTTCGGCGACCGGCGCATCGAGACGCTGCCGCTGCCGCTGCGCATCGCCGCCACCGACGCGGCCACCGGCGAGCCGGTGCTGCTCACGCGCGGCCCGCTGGCCGCCGCGCTGTGCGCCAGCATGGCGGTGCCGTTTCTCTTTCCGCCGGTGCGCATCGACGGCCAGCGGCTGGTCGACGGCGTGGTGTCCGATCCGCTGCCGGTGTCCGCTGCGCTCGATGCCGATGTGCTGGTCACGCTGGGTTTCGAGGACGCATGCCGCGTCGCATCAACCGGCCCTCGCGGCTGGTGGCCAACGTCAGCACGGCCCTGCTCAACAACCTGATGCGGGCGCGGCTGGAGGCGGCAGCGGCACGCGGCCAGCGGCTGCTGCCGATCACGCTGCAGCTCGACCGCGAGGTGGGGCTGTGGCAGACCGATGCGCTGCCGGACCTGTTCCGGGCCGGGCAGCGCCGCCGAGGCGCAGCTGCGCGAGATCCGCGCTGCGCTCGACGCGAGCGCGCGCGCCGCAGCGGCCTGAGCGCCGGCGTGGCTCTTTGGAGGATTGCGATGGCGGCTGACGGCGCGCAGGATCGTTGCCCGCCCGTCTCGCACGGGCTTCCTGCCGCGATCCCTTGCCATGGCCACTGCTCTCACTGCCGCTCCGCCGGACGAGCCTGCGGCGCCCTGTGCCGATCTTCTGTTCGCCCAGCTGTACCACGAGCTGCGCCGCACTGGCCCGCTCGCGCGCGGCAGGCGGCGGACGCCACACGCTGCTCGACACCTCGGCGCTGGTGCACGAAGCGTTCATGCGCATGCAGCGCGGCGGGCTCGTCGCACTGAAGGACCGCGAGCATTTCCTCGCCTATGCGGCCACGACGATGCGCTCGGTGGTGATCGATTTCGTCCGGCGGCGCCAGGCGGCACGGCGCGGCGGCGAGATCGAACACGTGACGCTGGACACCCGCGCCGGCGAAGTGCTCGGCGCGCGCGACGACGAGATTCTCGAGGTCCACGAGGCGCTGCAGCTGCTTGCCCAGGTCGACGAGCGGCTGGTGCGCGTGGTCGAGATGCGCTACTTCGCCGGTCTGACCGATGCCGAGATCGCCGCCGCGCTGGGCGTGACCGACCGCACCGTGCGGCGCGACTGGGAGCGCGCAAGGCTTCTGCTCGCGCAGATGCTCGGCCGCTGAGCCGATGAAGCCGCCGCCTCGCGACCCCGGCGAACTGCGGCGCATCAATACGCTGCTCGAGGCGGCGCTGGCCCTGGCGCCGGCGCAGCGTGACGCGTGGCTGCAGTCTTTGCCGGACACCGAACTCGACCTGCTGCCTCTGCTGCGCGCACTGCTCGCCCGCGCCGGAACCGATGCCGGCGACGACTTCTTGCGCGAGCCGCTGACCCTGGAGAGTCTCGACGCGGCCACGCTCGCGCCCGACGCGGCTGGCGACCACATCGGCCCTTACCGGCTGCTGCGGGAACTGGGCTGCGGCGGCATGGCCACGGTCTGGCTGGCCGAGCGCATCGATGGCAGCCTGCAGCGGCAGGAGGCATTGAAGCTGCCGCACGCCGGCTGGGCCGCCGGCCTGGCGCAGCGCATGGCCCGCGAGCGCGACATCCTCGCCTCGCTCGAACATCCGCGCATCGCCCGCCTGTACGACGCCGGCGTGACGACCGAGGGCCGGCCGTGGCTGGCGATGGAATTCGTCGACGGCACGCCCATCGATGTGCACTGCCGCGAGCGCGGGCTCTCGATCGACTCGCGCCTGCGCCTCTTCCTGCAGGTGGCCGACGCGGTGTCGCACGCGCATGGTCGCCTGGTGGTGCATCGCGACCTCAAGCCG
Organism: Piscinibacter aquaticus; assembly: GCA_007994965.1. Classification (GTDB taxonomy): domain Bacteria; phylum Pseudomonadota; class Gammaproteobacteria; order Burkholderiales; family Burkholderiaceae_C; genus Piscinibacter; species Piscinibacter aquaticus. The sequence goes on from VOPW01000001.1 coordinate 3,547,943, forward strand.
AGCAACATCCTCGTCACCGAGACGGGCGAAGTGCGGCTGCTCGACTTCGGCGTGGCCAAGCTGCTCGGCGACGACGGGCCCGGTGGCGCGCAGATCACCCGCCTGATCGGCCGTGCGGTGACGCCCGACTACGCCTCGCCGGAGCAGGTGGGCGCCCGACCGGTGGGCGTGGCCACCGACGTCTACTCCCTCGGCGTGGTGCTGTACGAACTGCTCGCCGGCGTGCGGCCGTACCGGCTGCCGCGCGAAACGCCGGCGGCACTCGAAGAAGCCGTGCTCGCCGCCGACGTGCCACCGGCGAGCAGCCGCGCGACCGACCGACGCGCTGCGCGCGCCTTGCGCGGCGACCTCGACACCATCCTCGCCAAGGCGATGCGCAAGGAGGCGGCCGAGCGCTACCGCAGCGTCGAGGCCTTCGCGACCGACATCGAGCGGCACCGGGCCGGCGAACCGGTGCTCGCGCGGCCCTACAGCCTGGCGCAACGCCTGCGCAGGGCGGTGCGGCGGCACCGCCGGCCGCTGGCCGCCGGCGCCGCGGTCGTCGCCGCGCTGCTCGCCGGAACCGCCCTGGCCACCTGGCAGGCCTTCGAGGCGCAGCGCGAGCGCGACCAGGCGCATGCGCTGCTGGCGCGCAACGAGGCCATCAACGAATTCTTCACGCTGCTGTTCAGCGAAGCGGTGGCACCGGACCAGGCCTCAGCGGTTCGCGCCATGCTCGACCACGGCTGGCACATGGTGGCGCCGGCCTTCGGCGGCGTGCCGGAGAACGAAGCGGCGATCCTGCGCATCCTCGCCGAGTACTACGACGATCCAGCGCGCAGCGAGGCCATGCTCGCGCGCGCGGCCGAGATCACGAAGAACTCCGCCGACCGCACGCTGCGCGCGCAGATCGACTGCGACCGTGGCCAGCTGCTCGAGTCGCTGGGCCGCGCGTCCGACGCCGTGGCGATGCTCGAACGCTGGATCGCCGACCCGCGCACACCCGAAGCTGGCCGCGGTGCACTGCCTGCAGATGCGAGGCGCCATCGCGGCCAACCGCGGCGAGGCAGCCGTGGCGCTGAGCGCCTCACAGGACGCGCTCGAGCGCCTGCGCGCGGCCGGTCTGGCCGGCGGCGACATGGAGGCCGACCTGCTCGGCGACATCGCCTTCGCGCTGCATGCCAGCGGTCGCAGCGCCGAGGCCGAGGCCAGTTCGAGCAGTCGCAGCAGCGCTTTCGGGCGCTGAACCGGCAGAACGGCCTGCACGCACGCGTGATGCTCAGCAACTGGGGGTGGCCGAACTGGCCACCGGTGACGTGCGCCGCGCGCTGGCCCGCTACGACGAACTCCTCGACAGCCACCGCCGCCTGATGGCACGGCGCGATCCGCCGAGCTGGGTCCTGGGCAACCGGGCACTGGCGCTGGAGCGCATCGGGCGCCACGACGAAGCACTCGCAGCGTATGCCGACACGTTGCGCGCCAGCGAGTCGGCGGCGCATGCGCAGGGCAGCCGATACGGACTCGTCGGCCGCGCCAGTGTGCTGGCCTCGACGGGCCGTCTCGGCGAGGCCGAGGACGTTCTCGAACAGGCTGCCGCCCTGCCCGGCTCGGACGAGTCGAGTCATCCCGCCGTGATCCGCGCCGAGTGGATGCGCGCGCGCCTGCTGCTGCTGCGTGGGCGGGCGGCGCAGGCCCACGCCGCGCTGGATCGCCAGCTGGCGTACCTGCGCAAGTTGGGCGGCAACCCGTCATACCTCGGACTCATCCTGCGCGCTCGAGGTGAAACTTCGCTGGCGCTGGGAGACGTGCCCGGCGCGATTGGCGATGCCCGGGAGGCCCTGGTCATTGCGCAGCGCCTCCAGGGCGGCAAGCCGCGCTCCGACTCCGCCGGGTCGGCACGGCTGCTGCTTGGCCGCGCCGAGCAAGCCGCCGGCCGCATCCGCGAGGCTCACGCGGCCCTGCAACAGGCCGTGGAACACCTGGAAGCCGCGGCAGGGCCGGGCCATCCCGAGGCGCGAGAGGCTCGCACGCTGCTTCGGGCCACGGCCCCAAACTAGGGCCTGCAATCGGGGATGCGCCGCAGCGTCGACGCGCTCACACTGGGTCTCACACGGACCAAGGAGAGATGCCATGCACATGCCATCGACGGATGTCGCGCCGGTCGTCTCAACCGCGCCGGCCGCGATCATCGCGCCGGCCGCCGAATCGGAAGCCCCGCAACTCGTCTGCCGCTGCAATGGCTGCGGCAGTGTCGTCGCCTTCGACGCGCTGATCGTCTCCTGCCGCTGCGCGGACGACGACCGGCCGGCCGATTCAGCCTTGCACTGACCGCCGCGCCAGCAGCGCCTGCGCGCCCGGGTAGCCTTCCCGGGTGATCGCCACCTTGCGCGCGAACGGGCTCCACGAGGTGCCTGCGGCGAGCGCGTCCTTGAAGCCCTGCGCATCGACGATCCAGCTGCCGCCCAGCAGCGTGACGCCGCGCGCGAACAACGGATCGGGCAGGCAACCAGCGCCGGGTCCGATCAGCGAGACGCGCTGCGCGGCGCGGCAGTGCGAGAGGATGCGCTCCAGCGTGTCGTTGAGCAGCACGGTGCTGGTCGACAGCACCTTGTTGCACGCGCCAAGGTCGGCCGGGTCGAGCGAGACGCGCCAGCCGTCGTGCAGGCCGGCCAGTCCTTCCGCAGCTCGATCACCGTCAGTCGAGCACCGGTTTCCAGCACCTGCTTCACCAGCGGCGGAACAGGCCGACCATGCCGACGTGATCGCCCGGGGCGAGTTCGAGATCGCCGATCGACCCCTGCGCCGCTGGCGGCTGATACCCGGCGCGGTCGAAGAGGTGGCGCGTCAGCGCATTGACGGCGGCGAAGCCGAGCGTGCGCTGCAGGCCCGGCGCACCGGCATAGCGGCGCGCCAGCTCCAGAGCCGGCAGGCCGGTGACGCCGTCGGCCGCGCGGTTGCGCAGCTGTGCCAGCGTGTCGCCAAGCAGCACGAAGCTCAGGCCGAGCGAGCCGTCGTCCAGCTCGATCGCGCAGAACTCGCCGTCGCGCGTGCCGTCGGCCGCGGGCGGCGGCAGGTGCAGCCGCTGGATACGCGGCAGCGGGCCGAGTGGTGGCCAGGCGCTCCAGCAGCGCCAGCAGGTCGGTTGCGATCGTGCTCATGGGCAGGGGCTCAGGGTTGCGCCGCGACCATCACGGCGTAGGCCTTGAAAACGGCGGTGGCGGCGCTGCCGACCTTCAGATCGAGCGCCTCGACGCCCTCGTTCGTGACGCTGGCGCTCAGCGTCATGCCGCCCGGCAGCGTCAGCACCACCAGCGACGACACCGCGCCGCGCTCGATGCGCGAGACGGTGCCGGCCAGCTGGTTGCGCGCCGAAAGCTGCCAGCCGGCAAAGTCTGTCACGAGCACCACGGCGGAGGCCTTGATCAAGGCCAACGCCTCCTTGCCTTCTGCAGCTTCAGGCGCTTCGCGGCCTCGGCCGTCATCGTCGCGACGATCTGATCGCCGCTCTTCAGCGCGATCGTCACCGTGGCCGACACCGGGCCGAGATCGAGCGCCGTCACGACGCCGGCGAACTGGTTGCGTGCCGTGGTCTTCATCGACATCCTCCGAAGCAGGCCGGCCAGCGCCGGCAATTGGGCGAGCCGCGCCTCCTGGGCGCGCAGGAACTCGCGTTGTTCGTGCTGCAGCGTGCGCCAGGGCCTCGAGCAGGCCGCGCGCCGCCTCGGTGAGGCGCGTGCCGCCGCCGCCGGCGCCGCCGGTGGCGGTCTCGAGCAGCGGCAGGTGCGCGAGGTTGCCGGCGCCCTCCAGCATCAGCCGGGCGCCCTTGTAGCTCAGGCCCGCGGTGCGCGGCCTTGTTGATCGAGCCGGTGGCGTCGATCGCCTCGAGCAGCGCGAAAAACGCGCGTCGAGCCGGCCGGCGAGCCTGAGTTCGGCGCTGATCAGGTTGCCGCTCACCGCCGCCTCACTCCATCAGCGCCACGGTCTTCACCTGCGCCCACACCGGCAGGCCCACGGCGAGCTCGAGAGACGCCGCCGAGCGCTTCGTCAACCGCGCCACCACCGGCACGCTGCCGATGCGCACGCGCACCAGCGCCAGCGCGGGATGCGCATCGTCGGCGATCGCCTCGATCGTGCCGTGCAGCTGGTTGCCGATGCTGCTGCCGGCCTGCGGCGTGCGGGCGAGGCTGACGTCGCGCGCGAGCACGCGCAGGCGCACCCGCCGGCCGAGCGGCAACCCGTCGTCGCGCGCCCACAGGCGGCAGGCGCCGCCGTCGGCCTCCAGCGCCACGAGTTGCCAGCGCGCATCGCGCTCGGCCACCACGGCATCGAGCACCACGCCGGCGTCGTCGGCCAGGGCCACCGGCAGGTCGAGCCGCGCCAGCAGATCGGCCACCGGCCCCTGCGCACGCACACTGCCCTCGTGCATCAGCACCAGTTCGTCGGCCAGCCGCGCGACTTCGTCGATGGCATGGCTCACGTAGACGATCAGGATGCCCAGTTCCTCGTGCAGTGCATCGAGGTAGGGCAGCACCTCGGCCTTGCGCTGCACGTCGAGCGCGGCGAGCGGCTCGTCCATCAGCAGCAGCGTCGGGCTGGTGGCCAGTGCCCGCGCGATGGCCACGCGCTGCCGCTCGCCGCCGGAGAGGGTGTCGGGCTGCCGGCCGAGCAGGTGGCCGATGCCGAGCAGCGCCACCACCTGATCGAGCGCGATGCGGCGCGCCGCCGGCTCGATGCGCTTCAGGCCGTAGGCCGGGTTAGCGCGCACGTCGAGGTGCGGGAACAGCGCCGCTTCCTGGATCACGTAGCCGATGGCGCGGCGGTGCGGCGGCACGAAGACGCCGGCCGCGTCGTCCTGCCACACCTCATCGCCCAGCGCGACGCGGCCGGCAGCGCGCTCCAGCCCGGCGAGTGCGCGCAGCAGCGTGGTCTTGCCGCAGCCCGAGGGGCCGAACAGCGCGGTGACGCCGCGCGCCGTCAGTCGCAGCGCCACGTCGAGCGTGAAGCCGCCGCGCGGCAGCGAGAGTCGCCTCGATCACGCGCGCTGCTCCCGGCGCCGCGGCCGGTTGACGACGTACAGCGTCACCAGCACGACGAGGGCGAACGCCACCATGCCGGCGGCGGGGCGGTGCGCCTGCTCGTACTCGAGCGCCTCGACGTGGTCGTACAGCGCCACCGAGAGCACGCGCGTCTGGCCCGGGATGTTGCCGCCGATCATCAGCACCACGCCGAACTCGCCGACGGTGTGCGCGAAGCCAAGCACGCTGGCCGTCACGAAGCCCGGCCGCGCCAGCGGCAGGGCCACGGTGAAGAAGCGATCGATCGGGCTGGCGCGCAGCGTCGCGGCGGCTTCCAGCGTGCGCTCGGGAATCGCCTCGAAGGCCTGCTGCAGCGGCTGCACGACGAAGGGCAGCGAGTAGATCACCGAGGCCACCACCAGCCCGGCAAAGGTGAACGGCAGGCGACCGAGGCCCAGCCACTGCGTGAACTGGCCCACCGGCCCCTGCGGCCCCATCAGCAGCAGCAGGTAGAAGCCGATCACCGTCGGCGGCAGCACCAGCGGCATTGCCACCAGGGCCGCCCACAGCGGCTTGGTGGCCGAGCGCGTGTGCGCCAGCCACCAGGCCAGCGGCGTGCCGGCGATGAGCAGCAGCACGGTGGTCACCGCCGCCAGTTCGGCGGTCAGGCGCACGGCGCTCCAATCGGCGGGGCTCAGCATCGCGTTGGCATCAGAGCCCGTAGCCGTGCTCGCGGATCACCGCGCGTGCCGCGTCGCTCTTCAGAAATTCGAGCAGCGCACGCGCCGCCGGGTTCTTCTCGCCCGTCTTCAGCAGCACGGCATCCTGGCGGATCTCGCCGTGCATCGCCGCGGGCACCAGCCAGTACGAACCGGCCGCCGCACGGCCCGGCGCCATCACCTGCGACAGCGCGACGAAGCCGATCTCGGCATTGCCGGTGGCGACGAACTGGAAGGTCTGCGCGATGCTCTCGCCCGTCACCAGCTTCAGGGCCACCGCGTCGGCGAGGCCGCGCGCGCGAATCACCGCCATCGCCGCCGCACCGTACGGCGCCACCTTCGGGTTGGCGATGGCGACGTGCTTCACCTTGTCCGAGCCAAGCACGGCCCCCTGCGCATCGACGAAGCCGGGCTGCGCGCTCCACAGCGCCAGCCGCCCCAGCGCGTAGGTGAAGCCCGTGCCGGCGATGGCGTGGCCCTCGGCGACGAGCTTGCGCGGCGTTTCGTCGTCGGCAGCCAGCAGCACCTCGAACGGCGCGCCGTGCACGATCTGCGCATAGAACTTGCCAGTCGCGCCGCTGGACACCTTCAGCGTGTGGCCGGTGGCGGCGCTGAATTGCTCGGCAATCCTCGCGAACGGGCCGGCGAAGTTGGCGGCCACCGCCACCTGGACCTCGCCGGCGCGTGCGGGCAGCGCGAACACCCACGCGAGTACCAGGGGCAGCAGGGATCGCATCGGCAGTCCGGGAGAGAAGACAATCGTTGTGTATCTTAGTACACAACGTAGCCGATGCGACCGGCCGCAGCAAGACACCGTCATGAAGGGGCCGTCTCGCCCGTCTTGTCCGGGAGCGCCCACAATCCCGCGGGCGCCGCACCGGAGAACCCCATGAGCCAGTACCTTCTGCTGCTGCACGAGACCCCCGCCGACTTCGCCCAGCTCAGCCCGTCGGCGATGCAGGAGATCATCGAGTCGCATCGTGCCTTCGCCGAGCGCCGGCCGGCCGCGGCCAGCTCGCCGGCGGCGAGAAGTGCGACGACGGCGGGCGCCACATCCGCCTGCGCGATGGCCGCCCGCTGGCCACCGATGGCCCGTACGCCGAGGCGCATGACGTGATCGGCGGCTACTACGTGATCACCGCCGACAGCGATGCGCAGGCCGAGGCCATCGCCTGCGAGTGCCCGCACCAGGGCGGTGGGCGGTGGATCGAGCTGCGCAAGATCGACGCGATGGCATGAACGACGCGGCGCAGGCGCTGGCGGCGCTGCTTGCGCGCGAGCGGCGCCGCGTGGTGGCGCATCTGGCCCGCTCGCTCGGCCTGCCACGGCTGGGGCTGGCCGAGGACGCGGTGCAGGGTGGCCGCGCTGCGCGCGCTGGAGCGCTGGCCCGGCGATGGCGTGCCCGACAACCCGGCCGGCTGGCTGTACCGCGTGGCGCGCCACGAGGCCATCGATGCACTGCGCCACGACGAGCGGGCGACACCTCTGCCCGACGACGATGCGCTGCTGCCCGCGCACGCAGCGCCGGCCGGCCGCTTTGCGGGCGAGCTCGACGACGAGGAGCTCGCGCTGGTGTTCGCTGCCTGCCATCCGCTGCTGCCGCCAGCCACGCAGGTGGCGCTGGCGCTGGCGCTGCGCACGCTGGCCGGGCTGGAGCTGAAGGCGATCGCGCCGCTGGTGTTCGCGAGCGAAGCGGCGCTCGCCCAGCGACTGGCGCGTGCCCGCGAATCCCTGGCCGGGCAGCGGTTGGCCGTGCCGGCCGGGCATGAGCTGCCCGCGCGGCGCGAGGCGGTGGCCACTACGCTTGCGCTGATGTTCCACACCGGCCAGCGCGCCGCCGCACATGCCGGCAGCGCCGATGCAGCGCGAGCGGCGCACTTGCCGTGCTGGGAAGCCATCCGCACGGCGCGCGCGCTGGCCGCGCACCCGGCCACGGCCCACGGTGATGCCGACGCGCTCGCGGCCACGCTGCTGCTGCACGGTGCAAGGCTCTCCGGCGCCATCGACGACGCAGGCAACATCGTGCCCCTGCCGGGCCAGCCTCGCGACCGCTGGGACGCGGGCATGATCCGCATGGGCTTCGCGCACCTGAAGGCCTCGCAGCGCGCCGAGGCGCCCTCGCGCTGGCACCTGCTGGCCGGCATCGCGGCCGAACACGCCGTCGCACCCGACCATGACCGCACCGACTGGGCCGCGATCGTGCGCTACTACGACAAGCTGCTCGCGCTGGACGCTTCCGCCGCACCACGGCTCGGGCAGGCGATCGCGCTGGCCGAGGCGGGCGAACCGGCTGCGGCTCGCGCGCGGCTGGCAGCGCTGCTTCCCGAGGTGCCACCGTCCTTGCGCGCGCATACGCTGGCGGCGCTGGCGCGCGCCGACGAGCGGCTGGGCGACATCGACAGCGCCACGGCCCGGCTGACGCAGGCCGAAGCCTGCGCGCCGCACCCAGCCGACGCCCGGCTGCTGGCGCGGCGGCGCGAGGCGCTGTCCTCGATCGCGCCATCTGCACGCACGCGCCCGTCCGGCCGGTGATGCCCGCGCGCGGCGCTGGCCATTCGTCGCATCGGCTGTCGATCCGTCGCAAGGCCTGTCGCGAGCGTCGCACCGGCTTCTAGACTCCTGCCCATGCTCTCACGCTCCACCTTGCGCCAGTCGTGGCGCGCCATGGTACTCGTTCAACGAGCCGATGGCCGGGCCGGTCTGGCTGCATTTCATCTGGACAGGGTTGTTCTGCCTCGCGGTGGCGCTGGGCTTTGCAGTGCTCGGGCTGGCCATCGTCAGCCCGGCCGGCACCCGCTGGTGGGCACCGCAGCCGCTGCTGCAGTGGTACGTGTCGAACCTCGTCATCACGCTGTGCGTGGGCTACAGCATCCACCTGCTGTTCATCGCCGCGGCGGCCCTGGCCGGGCGCGAGCGGCTCGGGGCGCTGACCGGCTGGCGCGCGGTCTTGCTCAACGTCGGCATTCCCCCTGGCCGGCACCGCGATCGGCTGGCCGCTGGGGGTCATGTGGGCCCTCGGGGTCGACCTGCGCGAATGGGTGCCGGCCAATCCGCGCATGCTGGCCGGCAGCCTGCTGCTGTCGCTGCTGCTGTGCGTGCTGTTCTACGTCTTCTTCGACCTGAAGACGCGCCAGATCGAGGCCGAGCGCCGCGCCTCGCAGGCGCAGCTCAAGCTGCTCCAAGGGCAGATGGAGCCGCACTTCCTCTTCAATACGCTGGCCAACGTGCTGAGCCTGATGGAGACCGATCCAGCCCGGGCGCGCGGCATGCTGGAGAGCTTCGTCGACTACCTGCGCGCCAGCCTCGACGGCCTGCGCGGCGCGCGGCGCACGCTGGGCGACGAGATCGATCTCGTGCAGGCCTACCTGGGCATCGCCGGCGTGCGCATGGAGGGCCGGCTGCGCGTGACGCTGGAGGTGCCCGACGAGCTTCGCAAGCTGCCGCTGCCTTCGCTGCTGCTGCAGCCGCTGGTGGAGAACGCCATCCAGCACGGGCTGGAGCCGTCGATCGACGGCGGACACCTGCAGCTGCGCGTGCGGGCCGACGGCCACGACCTGCTCTTGACCGTCGAGGACGACGGCCTGGGCCTGCACGGCGCTGCGCCGCCAGGGGCGCGGCAGGGCAACGGCACCGCGCTGGCGACGCTGCGCGAACGCCGGCCCGGGCCTATGGCGACCGCGCGCAACTCCAGGTCGAATCCGGCCGGCTGCGCGGCACGCGCGTGGCGCTGCGGCTGCCGCTGCCGGCAGCCGCATGACGACGGTCGCCGCCGCCATGCCCACCGCACTGATCGCCGACGACGAGCCGCACCGGCGGAGGCCTTGCGCACCCAGCTGGCACGTGCATGGCCCGAGTTGCAGGTGCTGGCCACCGCGCGACATGGCGTGGAGGCTGCCGAACGGCTGGCCTCACTGGAGCCGGACGTGGCCTTCCTCGACATCCAGATGCCCGGGCTCGGCGGCCTGCAGGTGGCGCAGGGCCTCGAGGGACGCACGCGCGTGGTGTTCGTGACGGCCTTCGATCGCTATGCCGTGGAGGCCTTCGAACACGAGGCGGTCGACTACCTGCTCAAGCCGGTGAAAGCCGAGCGGCTGGCGCAGTGCGTCGCGCGCCTGCAGCGTGCGCTGGCGCAGCCGCAATCCGACGACGCCCGGCTGGCCGCGCTGCTGGCGCGTCTGTCACCCGCCGCCCCAGCGGCCGTGAACGCTCCGCTGCGCTGGATCCGCGCCAGCGCCGGAGACTTCACCCACCAGGTGGCCGTGGAGGAGGTGCTGTTCTTCCGCAGCGACGAGAAGTACACCTGCGCACGAACGGCCACCGCCGAGCACCTGATCCGCACGCCGATCCAGGAGCTGGCGCAACAGCTCGATGCGCAGCGGTTCTGGCAGGTTCACCGCAGCATCATCGTCAACCTCGATCACTGGCCGGCACGCGGCGCGACGAGGCGAGCCGGCTCTTCCTGCGCATCCGCGGGCATGCGGACGAGCTGCCGGTGAGCCGCGCCTACGTCCACCTCTTCAAGGCGATGTAGCCGCGGGGCCGGTCAGGCGGTGTGCGCGAGGCGCACGCGTCTTCGCCATGCCTGTTCGATGCTGCCGCCCTGCACGGAGGCCAGTTCGAGGAAGTAGCGCGACGGCGGAGCCCCGTAGCAGCGCTGCCATACCTTGGCCAGATGGGCCGAGTCGGCGAAGCCCGACGCCTGGGCCACCTGCGTCAGCGGCCGGCCGCTGCCGAAGAACAGGGCCGCCCGCTGGATCTTCACGGCCAGCGCGTACTGCCGCGGCGAGATGCCGAGATGGTCGACGAACAGGCGCGAAGCGCGAGCGGCGGAGCACTCCGCCACGGTGGCCAGTGCCGCCGAGGCAATCCCGGGGTCGAGGCGGATCGCCGCCATCATGCTCAGCACGCGCGGCGGCAACGGATCGGCCGGCGCGATCTGGTCGGCCACCTCGGCCACGGCCAGCTGCATGGCCGCCTGCAGTTGCTGGGCGCGCAGTTCCCCGCCGGCGAACTCGCGCGCCGTGCTCAGCAACGCGCCGGCACATTGCGCGCCGAGCACGCGCACGGGATCCGGGCCGATCCGCCGCGCGAAGGTGTTGTAGCGAAGGTGGGTCGGTTCGATGTCGACCAGCACCACGGGCGCCCCGCCCGAATCCAGCAGCCTGGGCGTGAAGGGCCGCACCACCAGCACCTGCCCCGACCACTGCCGCCCCCGCTGCTGAGCACCAGCGGCACCGGCGTCAGTGCACACGCCAGCGTCGCCGCATGGCGGCATGCCCGCGAACGGGAAGCGGCGCAGGCGTAGGCGAAGCTGTCGCCCATCAAGCCGAGACGCGGCGGCATGGTGTGGTCGAGCATGGCGCGGCGATGCTGCACACGCCGGCCAGGCCCGTCAAGGACGCACAGCCCCGCGCTCGATGTCGAAGCGGCCCAGCGCCCGCACCGCCTTCTCCTCCATGCTCAACGTCGCGGCGGCGTCGTCGCGCATCAGCTCCAGCAGGCGGCGCGCGACGGCATCGTCCTGCTCGAACATCTGCCGCGCCGCCTCGGCACCGAAGTGGCTGGCGCGCAGCGCCTGCAGCCCGGCCAGTTGGGCGAGGCCCTCCTCGGGTACCAGCGGCGCCTGCCCCGGCGGATAGGCGGCACGCTGGGCAGTGCCATAAGCCTCGAACTGTGCGACGAGCTCGCGCGCCCGGGCCGCGGCAGCCGCCGGCAGCGAAGCGAGTTCGCTCTCGACCCGGCGATCCAGCGCATCGCCGGCGTGCAGGGCCAGCAAGGACTCCAGGCGCTGGCGCGTGCCTGGATCCAGGACCAGCCGGCCCTGCGCGTCGAAGCGGAACACGCCTTCGCCGCGCAGCACGGGCGGCTGGGGCGCGGAGGCCGGAACGGGCGCCTCGGCGCGCGCAGGCTCCACCGGCGCCGGCGCTTCCACATCGCGCGGCGTGCTTGACCACGGAAGGCCACGTCGGCCGCTGGCGCCACAGGCAGGGCCACCGGCCGCCATGCCCACCAGCCAGCAAGGCCGAAGCGCTCGCTGCCGACAGGGCCAGCGCCCAGCGGCGCGCTCGGGGAGACAGACTGCGCATCGAGTCCGCCTTCGTCAGTAGGGACAGTTCTTGCTGTACCGATCGAACACCAGCGCCGTGGCGTAGGCATCGTGCGGCGCGCCGCACAGGAAGGGAGAGTAGCGCGTGTCGGCGTCGACGAAACGCTTCATCCAGGCCACGCCGTAGCGGCCGATCGGCGTATTCGTGCTGTTCGGCGTGAAGTGGCTGGCGAGGTTGAGCTCGGCATAGGCCTTGGGCGTGGTCGCCGGCAGGCTGGCGTAGAACGGGCGAGCATGCACGCTCACCGAGGCAATGCTGTCGCCGTCGGCACCCACGATGAGCGTCGGAACGCGCACCCTCGTGAAGCTCGACGTGAGGTTCCACGGCGTCAGCGGCAACGAGGCCTTCAGGTTCGGGTTGTCCTCGGCGGCGATCAGCGCGCCACCGCCGCCCATCGAGTGGCCCGCCACGGCCAGGCGGGTGCTGTCCACGCGGCTGCGCACCGTGCTGCTGGCGTTGTTCACCACATGGTTGAGCGCAGCCATCAGCTGGGTGGCGCGGCTGGGCGGCTGATCGAGCGTGGTGTTCGTGTCGATGGTGATCACCACCAGCCCGTGAGAAGCCGGGCGGCGGCCGAGCCACGCGATGCTCGATTGCGTGGCCGTGAAGCCTGGCTGATGGCCACCACGCCGTAGCGTCCGCTGGCCGTGGGGTAGTAGATCGTGCCGCCACCGAAACCGCGCGGCAGCGAGACGCCCGCGCTGGAGATGGCAAACGCACCGGCGGTGGCGTTCAGGCCGGCAGAGGTCGGGTCCGGACCGATCTGCGCCGACGCGGCGCCGGCGAGCATCAGAGCCAGGGCCGGCACGGCGGCCCGCACCGCGCGGCGCGGGGTATCGAAGTGGGTCATTCGGTGTCTCCTCGAGTGGGTGTGGCCCCGGCGCGCATCGCGACCGGGCCAGCCAGTCTAGGGAAGACGCCCCGGCAGCGCCTTGTACCGAACCCTCCCGCACCCCCTAGAAAACACGCCCTTACGCCCGCGGCGATGGCGCCCCGTCCGCTCAGCCGAGGGTTGTCCCGAAGAAGCGCATCGTCCGATCCCACGCCATCTGCGCCCAGGCGGCGTCGTACTGGGTGATCGCGATGCGGTTGCGGCCTTGCGCCGTCTCGTTGGCGAAGGCATGGTGCGCGAGGTAGCGGAAGCCTTCGTAGCAGACGTTCGCCTCCTTGAACTTCGCCTCCAGGCAATCGACATTGGCGATCGGGAAGGCGCCATCCTGCGTGGCCCAGTGCGCCTGCAGCGGCACCTTGATCTTGCTGGCGTCCACGTACTCCAGCGGCGGCAGGCCGTACCAGATCACGCCGGCGTCCATCTCGGGGACCATGGTCGAGCTCAGCACGGTCAGCGCGCCGCCCATGCAGTAGCCGGTCACGCCGACCTTGCCGCGGCCGATGTTTCGCCCCTTGAGGTACTGGACCGCACCGCGGATGTCCTGCTGCGCGGCCTCGCCGAAGTTCAGCCCGCTCATCAGGTGGTGCGCCTCCTCGGCCTCGACGGTGCTCCTGCCGCGGTAGAGGTCGGGCACCAGCGCGGTGAACCCGGCCTCGGCGAAGCGCTCGGCCACGCCGCGGATCTGGTCGTTCAGCCCCACCATTCCTGGATGACCACCACCGCGCCGATCGGCTGGGCGGCTTCGGCGAGGTGGCCTTTGACGGTCTGTCCGTCGGGGCGCATGAATTCGATGGTCTGTGCCATGGTCGTCTCCTGCGTGGGTGGTTCGAAGCGGCGCGAGTATGCCGCCTATGATGAATCCATGTTCGGTGCCATTGCGGGCGACGTGATCGGTTCCGTGTTCGAACGGAACAACGTCAAGTCCAAGACCTTTCCGCTGTTCGACGCCGCCAGCCGCTTCACCGACGACACGGTGCTCACGGTGGCGGTCGCGCGCGCACTGCTGCACGGCGAGTCACCGGCGCGGGCCATGCGCGAACTGCACGGCCGCTACCCGGAGGCCGGCTTCGGCCCGACCTTCCGCGCCTGGATCGCCGCCGGCGACGAGGCCGCGCCACCGAAGAGCGCCAGCAACGGCGCGGCGATGCGCATCAGCCCGGTGGGCTGGGCCGGCACGACACTCGACGAGGTGATGGCCACGGCCCGGCGCTTCACCGTGCTGACGCACGACCACCCCGAAGCCGTGGCCGGCGCGCAGGCGGTGGCCGTGTCGGTCTTCCTGGCTCGACAGGGCGCGAGCAAGGACGCGATCTGCGATCACGTCGAGCGCGCGTTCGGCTACGACCTCTCGGTGCCGCTCGACGCCGTGCGCCCCGGCTATGCGTTCGACCTGTCGTGCGCGGGCACGGTGCCGCATGCGATCCGCGCCTTCCTGGAAGCGCACGACTTCGAGGATGCGCTGCGCAATGCGATCTCGATCGGCGGCGACTCCGACACGCTGGCCGCGATCGCCGGCGCCATCGCCGAGGCGCATTGGGGCGGCGTGCCGGCGCATATCGCCGAGCCGGTGTGGGCCGTGCTCGACGCGCCGCTGCGCGAGATCACGCAGCGTTTCTGTGCCGCCTGGGCGCTGCCGATCAGAGCCGGCGCAGCATCGTCAGCAGCATCCGGCTGAGCTTCGCCTTGCCCTCGGTGTAGGGCGGGAACAGCAGCTTCAGCGCCGACAGCGGGCCGCCGTGCAGCTCGGCGCGTTCGTGCGAGAAGGCCTTGAAGCCGAACACGCCGTGCGCATTGCCGATGCCCGAGTGGTTGACGCCGCCGAAGGGCAGGTTGCCGTGGGCAAACTGCATCACGCACAGGTTGACGCAGAAGCTGCCGGAGCTGGTTTCGGTGCGCAGCTTCTCGGCGGTGCCGCCGTCGCGGCTCCACAGGTACAGCGCCAGCGGCTTGGGCGCGGCGTTGATGCGCGCGATCACCTCGTCGAGCGAATCGAAGGGCGCAATCGGCAGCACCGGGCCGAAGATCTCCTCCTGCGCGATGCGGGCAGCGTCGGGCACGTCGGCCAGCAGCGTCGGCGCGACGTAGCGCTTCTCGCCATCGTGGGCACCGCCTGCGAGCACGCGCGCGCCCCGCACCACCGCATCGTCGACCAGCGCGCCGACACGCTGCGCATGGCGCGCATGGATCATGCGGCCGAGCGACGGGCTGGCGGCCACCGCGGCATCGTCGGCGCCGAAGCGCTCGGCCAGCACGGCGCGGCACTGCGCCACGAAGGCGTTCATCACCGAGCGGTGCACGTAGAGGTGATCCGGCGCCACGCAGGTCTGCCCGGCGTTGACGAACTTGCCCCACATCACATGCTCGGCGGCATGGCGCAGGTCGGCGCCGGCATCGATCACCACGGGTGACTTGCCACCGAGCTCCAGCGTCACCGAGCTCAGGTGCTTCGCCGCGGCAGCCATCACCACGGCCCACCGCCGGCGAGCCGGTGAAGAAGACATGGTCGAAGGGCAGCGAGAGCAGGTGGGTGGAGGTCTCGACCGCGCCTTCGACCATCGCCACTTCGGCCGGCTCGAAGACCTCGGCGATCACCTGGCCGATCACCGCGTTGACGTTCGGCGTGAACTCGGAGGGCTTGAGGATCGCGGTGTTGCCGGCCGCCACCGCCGAGACCAGCGGCCCGACCAGCGTCGAGACCGGGTAGTTCCACGGCCCGATGATCAGGCAGCGGCCGCGCGGCTGGCAGACGATGCGCGCACTCGTGCCCAGCGTCATCAGCGTGGGCGGCGCGCTGCGGCCGCATCCAGCGCTTCAGGTGGCGCTGCGCGTGGCGGATCTCGTCGACCACCGGCAGCAGCTCGGTGAGATCCACCTCCACGGCCGGCTTACCGAGATCCTTCGCGAAGGCGTCGATGAAGGCCTCGCGGCGCGCCATCAGCGCGTCGAGCAGCCGGCCGAGCGAAGCGCGCCGTTCGGCAGCCGTGCTGCGACGCAGCGCCAGTGCGCGGGCCGCCTGGCCGGCAAACAGGGCATCGATGACGGCGGGCGAGGTCTCGCGGTCTTGGGCGTTGCACATGGCGTCGTGCGGCAGGCAGCCCGGATCGGGCGTGGCGCGATCTTGCCGCGAAAGCCTGGGCTGCGCTCCCTACTGATCCGCATCAACAGCTGCCGTCGACGCACATCCCCAGAGCCGAGCCGCGTTGCGCACACGCAATCGCGGCCACGCTGCCCCTGCCCACAGTGAATGGCAGACAAGCACTGCCCGCAGACAAGGGCCGAAGGAGGACACCATGACGATTCCACGATCCCTGCAACGCGCGCTGGCGAGCGCAGGCCTCGGCATCCTGGCCGCCTGCGGCGGCGGAGGCGACGGCAGCGCGCCGCCCCCTTCGCAGGCGCGCGTTGCCGCCTACCTCGAGGAACTCCCGAAATGGGAGGCGTTCAGCCCGCCGCTGCCCGACCAGCCGCCCACGGTGGTCAGCGCCAGCCCGCAGCGCTCCACCGAGCGCATCGACAAGCTGCTGCCCGGCGGCGTGATCGAGTCACAGCAGTACGCCTGCCTGACCACGACCTTCAGCATGACGGCCACGCCGGAGAAGATCGTCATGTTCAGCCCGGACCGCGAACTGCTGTGGCCGGGTGCGCTCATCCAGGGCCGCAGCCATCGCGACGGCATCGGCTCGCTGGTGGGCCTGCCGATCCGCGAGCGCGCACCAATCAAGGTGTCGATCCCCTCGCTGGCCTCCGGCGACAACTTCCGCGTCGTCGCGTCGCCCGACCAGGCCGAGGTGAGCCGGGCCATCGGGCGCTGGTGGCCGGCGCGGCGATGGCCACGCCGAGCTCGATCCAGTTCACCATGCACGACTACACCTCCGACAAGTCGTTCGCGCTGAAGGCGGGCATGTCGGGCAAGTACATGGGCTTCAGCGCCAGCGCTTCCGGCTCGGTGGACACGCAGGCCAACGAGCGTACCGTGATGGTGTACTTCGTCGAGAAGATGTTCGAGGTGGTCGTCGAGCCGCCGAGCACGCCGCTCGCGTTCTTCAGCCCCGCGTTCACGCAGGACAAGCTCGACGAGCAGATCGCCATGGGCCGCATCGGCCCGAACAACCTGCCGGTATACGTGTCGAACGTGGTCTACGGCCGCATGATGGCCTTCACGTTTACGTCGACGGCCTCGTCGTCGGAGATCAAGGCCGCCCTGAACGCCGCCTACAAGGGCATGGGCAGCTTCAGCGCGGAGGCGCAGGCGGCCTACAAGAAGACGCTGTCGGAGGCCCGGATCAGCATCACCTCGCTGGGCGGGCCCTCGGCGGCGACGGTCGACATGATCGCCTCGGGCGACTGGCACAGCTACTTCAACCCCGGCCAGCCGGCCCCGCTGACCAGCGCGTATCCGCTGTCGTACACCTTCCGCAACCTCGGCGACGGCTCGATCGCGAAGGTGTCCGAGGGCACCGAGTACAAGGTCAAGGAGTGCGTGCCCGCCGGCGGCGGCGGCTTCGTGCTCGACAGCTTCGAGGTCGATTCGGCCGACACGCTCTGGCAGGTCACCGCGCCGCCGGCCGGCGCGACGTCACCGGTGGCGGTGAACTGGCGACCGGCGGCCACGCCGCAGAGCATCTTCTACGGCTACGAGGCCGTGACGCACACCAACAAGCCGCTGACTGACACCTACTGGAACTTCGACGTCGGCTACATCACCGCGCCGTCGCGCTTCCTCGGCGACATGCGGCCGTACTACCGCGGCGAGCTGTCGTTCTGGTACAAGCCCGACGAGCAGATGCACGGGCAGGCGGCCTCGAGCACGCAGTACTGCTGGACGCACTGGATCCTGTACTTCCCGCCGATCTGGGAGACGCGCTGCGCGACGCTGCAGACGGCCATCCCCGCCGACGTGCCGCTGAAGCCGACGGACCGGGTCTACATCTACGACGACCAGACCACCGCCGACCAGATCGTGCTGCGCGGCGGCGGCACCGACGCCGCGGGCACGCTGCTCACGCTGACCTACAACCCGAAGCAGACCGAGCGCCGCATGTCGCATGGCTGGCAGAAGCTGGTGCTGAGCCTGTCCAACGACGACAGCGCGGGTGCGCGGCTGTGCGCGGACGACGACCCGCGCGGCTGCTGGATGGTGGAGGACCGCATCGCCACCGAGGGCGAGATCCAGTACGTGCTGGGGGACCTGAAGGAGTTCCGCATCCGCGCGAGTTACCCGGTCTATGCCACGCTGCCGGTGTGCTCCGTCGATCCGCTGCCGGCCGGCACGCCCCTGCCCCAGCTACGTCGACTCGGCGAGCCCGATCCCGCTCGGTTTCGTGGGCGGCTACTTCGACGAGATCAAGCTGACGCGGCCAGCCTACTGAGCTGTCGAATTCCGGGGGCTTGATCGTCGTGACGCCGAGGCGAACACTCTCGCCTCGGCGCGCTGCACGCTGGCAGCCCTCACGGAGCGACGACCATGACCTCTTCCATCCCTGCAGCCCGCAAGCTCGTGCTGCTGGTGGCCACCCGCAAGGGCGCCTGGCTCTTCCACGGCGATGCCGCCCGGCAGCGCTGGAGCGTCGACGGCCCGCACTTCCTCGGCCACACCGTCAGCCACCGGTGCTCGACCCACGCGACGGCCGCACGCTGCTGGCGGCCGCCCGCACCGGCCACCTCGGCCCGACGGTGTTCCGCTCCACCGATCTCGGCCGCAGCTGGAAGGAAGCGAGCCAGCCGCCGGCCTTCGCCGCGCCGACCAACGGCCTGCCGGCACGCGCCGTCGACCACACCTTCTGGCTGACGCCCGGCCATGCCAGCCAGCCCGGCAGCTGGTATGCCGGCACCTCGCCGCAGGGCCTCTTCCGCTCCGACGACGGCGGCGCGCACTGGGCGCCGCTGCCCTCGGTCAACGACGACGCGCAGTTCCGCGAGTGGATGGGCACGGTGCAGGACGGCACGCCCGACGGGCCGAAGCTGCACTCGATCGTCGTCGACCCGCGCGACCCGGCGCACCTGCTGTTCGGCATGTCCGGCGGCGGCGTGCACGAATCGCACGACGCTGGCCGCAGCTGGCACACGCTGGTCGAAGGCATGCAGGTGGTCGAGGGCTTCGATGCGGCCACCGTGACGTTCCACGACCCGCACTGCGTGCGCCTGTGCCCGTCGAACCCCGACCGGCTGTACCAGCAGAACCACTGCGGCATCTACCGGCTCGACCGGCCCGGCACCACCGCAGCGCGTCGGCCGCAGCATGCCGGTCGAGGTGGGCGACATCGGCTTCCCGATGGTCGTGCACCCGCACGATGCCGACACCGCCTGGGTCTTCCCGATGGACGGCAACGACGTCTGGCCGCGCACCAGCCCGGGCGGTCGGCCGGCCGCCTACGTCACGCGCAATGGTGGCGAGCGCTGGCAGCGGCTCGACCAGGGCCTGCCGCGCGAGCAGGCCTGGTGGACGATCAAACGCCGGGCGATGACGGCCGATGCCCTGGCCTCGCCGGCGTTGTACCTCGGCACCAGCAGCGGCGAGCTGTGGATCGGCCACGACGGCGGGCAGCGCTGGGAGAACCGGCGCGCCACCTGCCCGAGATCTACGCGGTGGAAGTGGCGGCGCTGCCATGAAGGTGCTGGTGCCCGGCGCGCTGCGTTCGTACACCGGCGCCTCGCGGGTCGAGGCGGCCGGTGACACGCTGACCACGCTGTTCGACGACCTCGAGCGGCGCCACCCGGGGCTGCGCTTTCGCGTGGTCGACGAGCGCAATGTGCTGCGCCCGAACATGCGCGTGTTCGTCAACGGCCGCTGCGTGCGCGATCTCGGGCACGCGCTGCGCCCCGACGACGACGTGGCCATCGTGCTCGCGCTCAGCGGCGGCTGACGCGGCAGCGCCGGTTCAAGGGACAATCGGCGCCTGCCCGATTCGGGGCCTCACCTTTTCGCGGATCCGGCCATGGACCTCAGACTGCCCATCACCATCATCGACGAGCTCAGCGACGACGAGATCCACGCGCAGGGCGAGCTCGACCTGGCCAGCGGCGAGATCCGCAACGTGCGCTACGAGGACTACGACGTCGCCACCGAGGGCGTGCCCGCCTCGCGCAAGGACTACGAGTTCAGCGTCGGCATCCTGCGCAACGGCCAGCGCGAGGTGGAGTTTCGCGTCGAGGCCGATGCGCTGGGCGGCAAGTATTCGGTGACGCCGAGCGAACTGCTCGAGCTCAAGGGCCGGGCGGCGAAGCTGTTCACGCAGGCGCCGGGCGCGCGCTGACCCCGCGGCCCTAGGGTAAGCAGGCGCTGCCGGCCACGGCCCGCGCCCTAGACTGCCTCGCAGCCCGAAGGCGGGCCCGCGAGGACAGCATGCGCCATGCAGAGACCGACTACCTGATCATCGGTGCGGGGGCCACGGGCCTCGCCTTTGCCGACACGCTGATCGCCGAGACGGGCGCGCACGTCACGTTCGTCGATCGCCACGGCAAGCCCGGCGGCCACTGGAACGATGCCTACGCTTTCGTGACATTGCACCAGCCCTCGGCCTTCTACGGCGTGGCGTCGATGGAGCTGGGCAGCGGGCTGAAGGATCCGGTCGGCCTGAACCGCGGCATGGCCGAACTGGCCAGCGGCCCGGAGGTGAGCGGCTATTTCGAGCGGGTGATGAACCACCGGCTGCTGGCCAGCGGGCAGGTGAGCTACCACCCGCTGAGCAACTACCTGGGCGAGACCGAGGGTGGCGGTGTCTTCGAATCGCTGCTGTCCGGCGAGCGCACGCAGCTCACGGTGCGCCGCAAGGTCGTCGACGCCACCTATTTCAGCCCCACCGTGCCCTCGACGCACACGCCTGCCTTCAGCATCGGCGAGGGCGTGCGCGTGGTGGCACCGAACGCGTTGCCGGGCCTGTGGCAGCTGGCGCAGGGCGCACCGATGCCGCGGCGCTTCGTCGTGCTCGGCGCCGGCAAGACGGCGATGGATGCCTGCATCTGGCTGATGGAATCGGGCACGCCGGCCGATGCGATCACCTGGGTGGTGCCGCGCGACTCATGGGTGGTCAACCGGTTGAGCACGCAGAACGGGCCGGAGTTCTTCCACGAGGCGATCGGCAGCCAGGCCGACCAGATGCAGGCCTTCGCCGAGGCGCGATCGATCGATGATCTCTACCTGCGTCTCGAAGCCTGCGGCGCGCTGCTGCGCATCGACCGCGAGCGCGTGCCGACGATGTTCCACCTGGCCACGCTGTCGGAAGCGGAGGTGGAGGTGCTGCGCCGCATCCGCGACGTGGTGAGGCTGGGCCGCGTGACGGCCATCGATGCCGGCGGCATGCAGCTGCAGCAAGGCCGCGTGGCCGTCGAGCCCGGGGCGCTCTACATCGACTGCACGGCATCCGCGGTGCGATTTAAGCCGCCCGCACCGGTGTTCCACGGCAACAGGATCGTCGTGCAGCTGCTGCGCGCCCCGTTGGTGACGTTCAGCGCCGCGCTCACGGCCTACGTGGAAGCGCACTACGACGACGAGGCGCACAAGAACCGGCTGTGCACGCCGGTGCCCTTCCCGCACACCACGGCCGAGTACGTGCGCACGATGGCGGTGAACATGAGCAACCAGTTCCTGTGGAGCCAGGATGCCGCGTTGCGCCAGTGGATCCGCCACTGCCGACTCGATGCCTTCGGCCGCCTCGTCGGCAGCGTCGACAAGGCGGACGCCGAGAAACAGGCGGTGCTGGCGCGGCTGAAGGCACAGGCGCAGGCGGCCGCGGCGAACCTGCCGCGGTTGCTGGGGGCGGTGGGCGCGGGCTAGCGCCAATTGTTTGCTGCGAGGGCCAATCGCGACGGGAAAGCAAAACGCCCAGCCGGTGGGCTGGGCGTCGCGTTTGGTGGCCAAGGGCTCGATCGAAGGATCAGCACGAGATCTGACGCCTTCGCGAAACAGGATTGCTCGAGCCTCGATGGTGCTGCATTAGTTGCTGACACCCATCGCCGAGCACATGGTTCGGTGGTCTCGCTGCCTAGATTTGCAGCACCCGAATCGCATGTCGCAGCGCCCAGATCTTCTCTCAACTCGCGCTTGATGTCTCGCAGCGTTTCGCGAAGTCCCGCATAGTGCCGTGCGGATGCGCGGAGCCTTGCATACTCGACCGGCTTCGACTTCAGCGTCTTCGACAGCCCGACAGCCGGGCCGATATCTAGGCTCGTCCGTGCGGGTCGGGCGGGCACGCGCCAAGGCAATCGGGTGACAGACTGCTAAGCAGCGTATGCAGTCATTGGTCCGTTGCTGCCGTACGTCCGTTATCAGCCCCAGACCCGTCACATGCGTACCTGTGAACTAGCCACCGTTCGACAGGCTGCGGCTTCACTGCCGCTGTCGCGGTGGCGGCGGCCAGCAGGCGCTCGAGTTCGAGGTTGCGCTCCGCCAGAGCGTCGGCGCGCTTCCTAAGCGCTGCACTTTCCTGACTCACTTGTGTCTGTTGCGGCGGGCTTCACGTCACGTGAGCTTGGGCCGCGACAGACCGCGCGGGTCGGACGCAGCTAGGTCGACTCCCTTGCGTCCCGTCAGCCTCTTCGTCGTGAACGGTATGCACCGCCATGATCTCGATGTCGTGGCGCCCGACCTCATCGGCGGCTTTAATGCTCACGGTCCGCTTGAAGATCGCCACGTCCGCCAGCAGATCCGGTTTCCCGACTGGCTGAAGCACCACAGGGGCCAGCCAGTATGCGCCGGTCCTTCGGTACGCGCTGAGGAACCTCTCCAGGTTCTCGCTTGTCTCCGGCTCCATCGTTTGGATCCGAGATGCCACTGTCGTCAATCGCCTCGAATCCGGCTCCGACTCGTCCGAGTTCGGCAATGCCGAAGTGATCAGAACCCGGTAGTGCGTGGGATTGCTCTTGCTGATCCCTCGCACGATGCCGACGAAGATGCTGTCATTCGAGTCACGCTGGCCGAAACGACCGCGCCATCGTTCGAAGATGGCACGTGCCGCGCCCCCGTTGTCGAACATCAGACCAATGGCGGGCGGCCGTCCCGGTCCGAAATCGAAGAACGCGACACCTCGCCACCGAGCTTCATTCCAGAGCGCGGTGTCGATCACCGAGAGCGTAGTGAGAAGCCGGTGGTCGGTGGGGCGAGGCGGCTGTTGCTCTTCTTTTTGGGGGTGTCGATCCTCGCAGGTGTGCTTGGACGCCGTTCAGCACTGCTCGTAGGCACGATCCGGGGCCGCACCGTTTGCAGTGGGTACGACGTCGAGGCCAGGGTGGTCCACTCGTCCAGCCCGGCGACCTTGTCGCCGAAGACTCGGTTTCGGCTGTTGCCGGCGATCGTGATGGAAGACACGCGCTGTGCTGCGGCGTCGGTCTCAAACAGCGCCCTCAGCGTATCGCCTGTGTTTCGCATGACGCAGGTGGCAGCGACCACGCGTATGGCGATTTCGATGAGCACTCGCTGCAGGCTCCCGTCCTGCGCCAGCGTCGCGGGCTCGATTGCAACGGGCCAGGAAACCGTTGCGGACAGCTGATCCCCTGCGAGGCTGAATTCTGGCTCGGAGATGCCGCTGATCTCCAGAACCTTCAGTTCGAAGCTCTGCACATGCCCGAAAACGTCGCGCTCGGGCAGGGTGGCGAAGATGACTTCGAGTGCCGCAGCGATGGCTTGTGCTGCAAGCATGGACGACAGTGAGCCGCAGTGCTTGATGGCGATGCGCACCCCGGAGACGAGGGTGACGCACTCGCCGGGCGCGCTCGTTGAGTAGGAAGGGTCGCAGGCGTTGATCCGGCGGCATCTGCGCCGCCAGCCGGCACGCAAGGTCGAGCACTGCGCTGGCTGATTCCTCTTCCGGTATGGAGCCTTCCGCCCGCATTGCGGGCTCGTGACCCAGGGCGTAAAGCAGCCACGTGCGGCTGTTGGGCAGTCCCAGGCCCAGCAGGACATCCGGTATGGACTCAAGGCGCTGGAGCGTCTCCACGGGCAGATTGACGGCGAGGCAGCTGAAGACGAGGTCGAACTCTTCCAGGCGCTTGGCAAAGTGGGCCTGGGAGTCCTCCGACAAGGGCAGACCGTTTGCGCAGCCCTGGCCAGCCGAACGGCTTGCAGAGCCTCGGGGATGTCATGCAGCTCGACCGCGATCCAAGCCAGCATCATGACGGTTGGAACCACCGATGCAGGAAGGTCGCCCCCTTCCTCGGCATCGATGAACATCGTGGCCACGGCGAGTAGGCAGATCGCTCGGGCGGCCCAAAGGAGGCCAGCGCTTCGGTAGGCCAGCGCCAGCAACTGCGTTGCTTCGGCCAAGCTGTCGGAGTGCTCCCGCTTGTTCAACTGACGGACGGCCCTGCCCAGCAGGCGGATCATCTCGAAGTTGCGGTCGAAGTCGAACTGCCTCGCTCGCTCCAGCAACAGCATTGCCCCTTCGGCCTCGCTCTTCCGCTGAGAGACGAAGTCGACCAGTTGGTCGTAGAGCTTGATGTAGGCCGGGTCGGCGCCCGCAATTTGACCGAACACCTTGATCAGATTGATGGCCCGGGTGGCATCGAACTCTCCAAGACCATCGGCCTTGTCCAGAACTGCGGAGAACTGCGGCCAGAGACTCGAGAGTTCCTCCGAGTTCCCTGCCAGCATGGCGTTGTTCACATCGATCAACAGGACCGAAGTGGCGGCTTCGAGCGCGTTGTTCGGACGCGTGGCGTCTTCAGCCACGGTGGCAGGCGCGACCGAAGGCGGGAAGCTCGGGCCGCCACATCGGTCTCCTCGCTGGTCAGTTGTCTGTGCAGCGTGGCGTTGAAGAGAAGCTGCAGCAGATTGCAGAGCATCTCCAGAAACTTCGCGTGGTCGCTCGGGAGCACCGTCCTTCGAAGTCGGCGTACTCGCGATTGACGAGCGCGATGTCATCAAACCACCAGAACGCAGTCCACAGGGACTCGTACTGCGCCTCCAACTGCTGGTACTGGCTGCCTTCGGACCGGGCAAGGCGAATCGCTCTTGCGAATCGACCTTCGGTCTCAATGCGGGGACGCTCGAGAGATCTTGAGAGCTTCGCGGCAACCAGCGCCTCGGAGACCCGCTGAAGAGCCATGCCCTCGAAGGCGTTGGGGTCGGCGAGGGCGCGCTCCAGGTCTTCGAGTTGCTGCGCGCGGGAGTAGTCGCTCGGACCGAGGCGGCCACCGTTCCTGACTTCCGTGCCGACACTCAGGTAGTTGACGGCCGTGTCGCGGTGGTCCCGGTCGATGACCTGCTCGACGATCCACGATCTGTCCAGGATGGTCACCTGCGCGCCATGCTCGCGCGTCAGTTCATCCTCGACGTGAGCTCTGTCCTTGGACCGAGTGAACTGCGACGTGACGAAGAAGATCTTCTGATAGCCACGGCCGGTTCCGATCGCGGCCGCCACATCCGTGCGAGCCTTGTCGGTCCAGCGCTTCTTGGCACTGAAGGCGAACGCCCATCGCTCCCGACCGGCGTTGGGTTCTCCGAAGAAGAGGAGGTCCGCCAATTCGTCGGCTAAGGGCAGCGTCTCGGAATCCGCCTTGCTGTCGCCGCCCCCTTCGGGCCCGGTTGCGGGCCTGAGGTTGGGGCACACCGTCCGTTCGCACAGCTTCCTGCAAAAAGTCTCGAACGCGTGGGTCTGATTGCGCGAGGTGATCGTCTCGAGGTGGTACTCCAGGGTTCCACGGTCAAGCTCGTATCGCGGGCTCTCGATCGAATCCGAATAGAGCTCCGGCCGCAGGTTCCGCATGAACTCGGACGGGGAGACGCCGCTCTTGCCCGGGCCGGGCTGGTTGCTCATGGTCCAGGAACGACAAGCTTGAAGCGTGCGCAGAGGGCAGCCTCGCGGACGCTGCAACCCTGGACGTACTCGTTGACGAGTCCCATGGCCTGCATGAAAGCGTAGAGGCTAGCGTTGATCTTCTATGAAGATCGCCAACGCACGCGTCCCACCATAGAACGTCAAGCGCATGATCTGTGGGCTCCCGTTCTCGACGTGGACCTGGTAGAAGAAGACCTCAGGCGTTTGGCCGCGCCGAGGTGAGTCGGCAAACAGGGCGTCTGCATGCTGCCTCAGATCCTCGTAGGTTGAATTCCTCTGGGCCGCATCGCTATCGTTGATCACGACGAGAAACTCGATCACGATCTGAACCTTGCCGGGCCAGGGGTGCTGGTACTCCGAGAAGTACAGACCGCGGGCGATGTGCTCAATCGACGCCGCAACACGACGAGCATTGATCTTCAAAGCGAGCGTCGGCGCCCTTTCGCCTGTACTTGTATCCTCAACGTCAACCTGCAAGACGCCGTTCAGCATCCTGTCCGCGAGTCCGGCGGATTTCAGCATGGCGCGAATGACCTTCGTCTTCGCGTGATCCTGCCCGACGCCGTTTCCGAGAATGCTGTTCGCGATCACACAGAGCAAGTACTCATCATCTGAGGACTTCGCGCCGTTGTGCTGGTAGCAGGACGGCACAGTCACCAACTGCGAGCGATAGTCCCTACCATCGGGCGTGTCGCCTGCGGTCGGGAAGAGGCTCCGGGGCGGGACATGCTCGCGGCTGTCCGCAGGGGCACCACACCAATAGCACGTTTGAGTCTTGGGCACAGAACGCTCCGCTTGCGTGGAGGCAGATTTTCTCCGCAACCAGGGTGATGTGCCGCCAAGTCATTTCACCCGCTGACCCGCAACAAGCCGCTACGCACAGGTTGAGAGTTTGCCGCGAGTCCGCGCCGGGAACAGGCGGCATCGAGCGCACCAAGCGCACGACGCGCAATGAACGTCAGGCCGCTCGACCGAGAGTCACGTAGCGGGGTAGTCCGCCGCAGGGCCGTCGAACTTCTGCTGTCGGCCAGAGCAGACAGTCGCGACTTCGGCGCGAGGGACTCCAACCAGTCTGGAACAGCCATTGGCCTCGGCAAGAGTAGTCGGGCGCCGAAGCTCGCAAACTAGCCGCGTCGAGCCCTCGCGGGACATCAAACAGCCAGCTGGTGCAGGGGCCGTGACGAGGCGCAGGAAGCTGCGTGGCAGCCAAAAGCTGGCGCCCAGCCTATCCTGCACTCAACCAAGAGATGGCGAGTTGAACCCAACCAAGCTTCCCTGATCTCCAGCGGAGGGGGAAGGTCGGACAGTCCGACCCCTGGGACTCGCAAACCGCCGCAGGCGCTTCGGCAGAGCAACCTAGAGCTTCGAAGGTGATGTCGTTCGACCCCACCCGGTCGGCCTACGAGTGCAATAGGACGCAGCGTTCACGGTCTCCTGTCGCCTCTTGATCAACTCCGCGTCTCGCCCGCCTCGAGATACTTCTGCGGGCAGTGCGGTTCGCCGCATGTCCTGCGTCCGCTCCGACATCACCCCACCATGCCACGCAACATCGAAATCAAGGCGCGGGTCGAGGACCTGGAGGCGCTCGCCTCGAAGCTGGCGCCCGTCGCTGACCAGGGACCGATCGCGATCGAACAAGATGACACGTTCTTCGTATGCCCGAGCGGCCGGCTGAAGCTGCGCGCGTTCTCGGTTCACGAAGGAGAGCTGATCTTCTACCGCAGGCCCGACCTGCCCGGCCCCAAAGAGTCCTTCTATCTCCGGTCCGCCACCTCGACGCCCGACTCGCTTCGAGAAGCGCTCTGCGCGGCCTACGGTTCAGCAGGACGGGTGAGAAAGCAGAGGACGCTCTACGTCGTCGGGCGCACACGAGTTCATCTCGACCGGGTTGAAGGCCTGGGGCAGTTCATGGAACTGGAAGTCGTCCTGCGGGACTCCGAGGCGACGAGCGCAGGCCAAGACGAGGCGGTGCGGCTGATGCAGGTTCTGGGGTGTCCCCTGCGCGACTGGTCGAACACGCCTATGTCGAGCTTCTGCTTCGCTGCGAAGCCTGACTGCCTGTCACAGGCACTCGAACTTGATGTCACGAAAGCGCGCAACGAATCCAGGACCTTGCGGCGCGCAGGCATAGGCACCCACCAGCACCTCCGCGCCAGCGGCAGCTTCGGTGAGCGTGGCGATCCGCATCTGCCGCCATTCGGCTCCGCCGATCGGCCGCCAGTCGATGAAGAAGTCGCTGCCGCGACGGCGGACCTTCCAGGCCACGGTAGTCAGCGTGCTCGGAACGTTCTGCGTCGCCCAATCAGAGAAACCCGAGTTCGTCACGACGGACCCTAGCCGGCTGTCGCCATGGGGCTCGAATTCGATGGAGGCTTTCAGCCAGCAGCCACAACGCCGGGCTGAACTCGACGGTGATGTGCGGCATCAGCGGAACATCCTCCGGTGGCGAAGACAGGGCGGCATGTGTCACGCCACGGCGCGGACCAGCGCCAGCCCCGCATGGGTCGAGGCGTGCGCGAGCATGGCGCTTTCAAGACCGCGCCGCCAGTAGAGCCAGCCATAGACGATGCCACCCAGTGCGTTCAGGGCCAGGGTTCGCGCCACCAGGGCCGGGCTCAGCGGGGCACTTTGCGCGACCGCTGGCAGATGAGCCAACGCGAAGACGAGGGCGGATGCACCGATCGCCGCCCACACCACGCGTCGCGACGGCTGCGTTTCCGACGCGGACGATCGCCGACCCGCACGCCACAGGGCCCAGGCCAGCAGGCTCATCACACCCCAGCGCATCATGACCTCCTCGGCGAGTCCGCCGTAGAGCATGCCGATCGCGAGCGCTGGCCATGGGGTGCGGCCTGGGCCTGGGCCATGACACGCCTCCATTCCTCTCCGAGCGAGTCGGCCAGGGCGGCGTCGGCGCCGGCCAGTATGGCGGCGACGCCAAGGCCCGCCAGCAGTGCCTGCACCGGCGCGATTTCGGCGAGCGGGTCGCCTGCCCGGGCGGCTGCGAAGTCCAACGCGGTGCGCCAGGGCGGCGCCGATGGCCGCCAGGGCCGTCATGATCAGCAGTGGATTGAGCAGCAGCAGGGCCTTGACACCGGCCACGGGCAGATCGCGCAGTTGCGGAGCTTGCTCGAGCAGCGCGGCGGGCGGCTCCTGGAGCCACAGGGCCAGCACGCCCAGAGCGCCCACGGCCCAGACCGGCAGGAGGCGTTTCAAGTAGCTCGCCGTCGACGTCGTCATCTCAGAGCCGTCCTTGTTTCCAGCCGTCGAACCGAGGGTCGTTCCATCCGCGCGAGAGCATGCATCGCTGGGTGTCTGCCTCGACCCGCTGCGACCGCTGCGCCACGGCTGGCGCGTCCTTGGCTTCGACGTACGCGATCGAGCGCTCCGCCACTTCCCGGCAGCGGTCCCGGTCTGCCTGAAAGCGCGCGTGGAGACGGCGTTCTTCAGGCGTCGCCGGACGGGGCCCCGAACTGCACCCCGCCTGCACAGCGACGGCCAGCAGGACGACAGCATGCGTGCGCAGGCTCATGACAGCGACAGGGCGTAGGTGAGGAACTGCACATCGCGCTCGAACCCGAACGACTCGTACAGGGCCTGGGCACGGGTGTTGTCGATGGCAGTCTCGAGGCTGATGTAGGCGGCGCCGGCGCCCATGGCATGCGTCCGGGCTGCGTCGAGCAGAGCCCGGGCCACACCTTGCCCGCGCGCAGCCTCCACGATGTACAGGTCATTGAGGACGAATGCCCGGCGGCAGGCGATCGACGAGAACGTTGGATAGAGCTGCGTGAACCCGAGTGCCGATCCGTCCTGACCCCTGGCCAGCAGAAACACGGAATCGCCCTGGATCAGCCGATCCCTGACGAACGCGCTCGCCGTGGTCGGATCGGCCGGCTGCCCGTAGAACATGCGATAGGCGTCGAACAGGGGGCGAGGTCCGCGATGTCGGCGGGCCCGGCATGCGAGATCTGAGTGGACATGCTCATGGCGGATTACAGGTGGTGAAACCTCTGCGTCCCGTGGACCTGCGGACGACCGAGGGCGAGTTGCAGGCGATCAAGGGCCGCCTTCTCCAGCTCGTAGGCGGGCACATGCCCGCTCGCGGCCGCGAGGCGGAAAAGCTGGTGGGAAAGGCGTAGCTCGGCAACGGTGAAGGCGTGCAACAGCACGATGGCGGCATCTGCCGCAGCCTGTGGAGGCGGCGATGGATGCGCTGCCAGGATGCGCAGCACGCTGGTGCGCCGTTGCACATCGCGGGTGGGATTGAGGACAAAACAGCCGTTGCGGCGATCCTGCTGATCCTCGGCCGCCAGCGCCTGGAGCGACACCCAGGGGCGAGAGCCCTCGACCGACACCGCTTCGCCGCATCGGAGGACGGTCGGCGCGAAGGCCGCGCACGCCAGCCCCAGCAATGGCGCGCCGAGTGTCAAGCCACGAGCGGCAAGGCTGCGAGTTCGACCCAGGCCCGCGATGACGAGCAGACCCGCGATGGCACAGGCAGCGGTGCTGAGCAGGGCCAGCAGCAAAGTAGCCACACCAACCCACTGAACCAGACCGATCCCCGCCGCCGTTCCGAGGGCGATGGCCGCGGCCGGCCCTCGGTGGCGCGGTGTCAGCGCGAAGCTTGCCCCGATGCTCCAGGCCGTCAGAACGGCCCAGGCCGCCGTTCCGGTCCACCGCTGCGCCAACGGATCCTCCCACGGCAGTTGCAGGAGCGCGGCAAGCGTGATGAACAGGAACGCCGCGACCGAAGCATGGGGCTCCATGTCCTGCGTGCTCGGACTGTCGGGGGGCATGAGAGGCACTGGAACAGGCAAGGCGTCACTTCAATGGGGTGCAGGCATTCGCTGTGGCGGTAGCGCAGCCCGCCGTGCAGACGGCCTTCGAGTAGCGATCCAGCGCCGCGCTTCCGCGCGGCGAGGCGGAGCACATCACCTCGCCGTGGATGTCGATCACGCAACGGCCCGTGCCGCACACGGGATTGCCGTGGCGGTTCAGCACCGCGTCTCCTCCGGGGGCGAGCAGTGCCAGTCCCCATAGCGGTCTGCCACGCAACGGCTGTCCGCGGGCGGGCACAGCGTATTGCCGTGGCGGTCCTGCACGCATCGGGCCTGCGCAAGGGGGTGAGCGACGGCGCCAAGGAGCAGGACCAGCGCCAGGGTCGATCGAAGACTACTCATCATCGGAATCCATCGTTTCGGGCTCGTGCCCGGGCAGGTACTCCAGCAGATCGCCGGGTTGGCAGTTCAGGTGGCGGCAGATCGCCGCCAGGGTGCCGAACCGGATCCCCTTGACGCGCCCCGAGCGCAGCGCGGACAGGTTCTGCTCGCTGAGCCCGATGGCGTGCGCCAGTTCCCGGCCGGTGACCTTGCGGCGGGCGAGCATCACATCGAGCCGGATCGCAATGGGCATGACGTCGGCCTCAGATGAACTGTTCGTTCTCGCGGACAGCCCGGCGGCCGGCCTTCATCACCCAGGACATGACCCACAGGGTGCTGCCCAGCAGCGCAGCGATCAGCGCGTCGCTGTCCAGTCGCACGGCAAGCATTCGCTCGCCCTGAGGGAGGTGCCAGGTCATGAGCACGGACGTGATCGGCTCCAGCACCATGTTCACTCCCACCCAGACCAGCCACGCCTTGCCGACGCCCGCCACATGGCCGATCGCGGCCAGGCTGAAGATCTCGCCGCGGGCATAGCAGTCGAGCAACGTGCGCAGCCGCCAGACGGCCCAGGCCGCCACGGCCAGCGGAATCAGGCTCAACAGTCGCGCCATCCACTGCTGGCCGGCGCTCAGGCTGCCCCAGGCCACACCACCGGGAACCGTCGGCGCGACGAAGCCCAGGCTCTGCGGCGAAAGCCAGTAGAGCAGGAACAGCACCGGCATCAGGACCAGCGCCAGCGTTGCCAGCGAACGAAGCCGGCGGACATTCACGATCACATGGGCAGGAAGGTGCATGGCAACTCGCTGTTCATTCAAAGTTGAATGTATTACATTCAATTCTGAACCCCTAGCATTTGTTTGGAGAGGGAAACCTAGACCTCCTCGGCGCCCTGCTGCCTGCGCCGGCGAGCGCCGCGGCTCGGAAGGTGTGCGGTACCGAATCCGGCGCACGACCGCCGACCGACTCCTGCCCATGCGACGAGGCAAGATCCACCCCATGAGTCAGCGGACCTACTTCATCGATCGATTGCGTGTCGTCCTGACCGCCCTGGTGATCGTCCACCACACCGCGATCACCTACGGAGGCTCCGGCGGCTGGTTCTACCGCGAGGTCACTGACGGTTCGACAGCGTCGAGCCTGATGCTGACGCTGCTGTGCGCCGTGAACCAGGCCTTCTTCATGGGCATGTTCTTCCTGATCGCTGGCTACTTCACGCCGACCTCTCTGGCGCGCAAAGGAACGCTCCACTTCCTGCACGATCGGCTGTTGCGCCTTGGCGTGCCGCTGCTGGTCTTCGGTTTCGTGTTGGGGCCGC
The DNA here is from genome assembly GCA_007994965.1 of Piscinibacter aquaticus. Lineage (GTDB taxonomy): Bacteria > Pseudomonadota > Gammaproteobacteria > Burkholderiales > Burkholderiaceae_C > Piscinibacter > Piscinibacter aquaticus. Next base: position 3,579,902 of record VOPW01000001.1, read on the forward strand.
TGACGGAGGCGCTGGCCGGTGCCGCAAAAGGCCGTGCGATTCTCGATGGCTGGTTGGGAGCCCTGTCGCAGGGGCGCTTCGTGATCGGCCCGCTGTGGTTCGCCTTCGCCTTGCTGATCTTCGCGCTGGGCTATGTGGCTGGCGTCGGGCGCGCAGCGATCAAGGCGCCTCCGCGCAACCCGTGCCGGGCCATGTCAGTTGGCTGGGTGCTGCACTCGCGGTGGGTGCGGCGGCGCTGCTGATGCGGCAGCTCGTCCCGGTGGGTACCAACGTACTGGGGTTGCAGCTGGGCTACTTCGCCAGCTACGTGTTCCTGTTCGCCGTGGGCTGCGCGGCCTGGCCGCACCGCTGGCTGGAGCGAGTCGAACGCCGGAACGCTCAGCCCTGGGCATGGGTCAGCCTTGCCGTGCTGCCCCTGCTCTTCATCGCGGCGGCCATGGCCGGTGGCCTGTCCGGTCGGCCGGTCGACTTCAACGGCGGCTGGTCCCTGCCCGCGGTGGTCTATGCGTTCTGGGAGCCGTTCATCGCCTGGGGCGTGATCGCCATGCTGCTGTGGCAGTTCCGCACGCGCTTCAACCATGCGAGCGATCGCTGGCAAGGCTGGGCCGACCGCGCGTACGGTGCCTTCATCGTGCATGCACCCGTGATCGTGGCGCTCTCGGTGGCCTTGCGCGCATGGGACGCACCGCCGCTGGTGAAGTTCATCGTCGTGGCCACAGGGGCACGGTGCTGTCCTTCGTGCTGGCCGGAGCCCTGCGCCGGATCCCCGGCGCACAGCGTGTGATCTGAGGATACGGGCTAGGGCTGGGCAGCGAACGCAGGGTGGTAGGCCACCTCGCCTGCGGGAGCCGGCCGCTCGATCGCCCAGGCCATGAAGTGATCCGCCGGCGGGCCCGGGAACACCAGTCCGGATTGCGGCGCGAAGCCGAAGCGCGCGTAGAAGGCGGGATCGCCGAGCACCACGCAGCCGGGTACATCGCGCTCGCGGAGACGGCGCAAACCACTGCGGACGAGTGCGCTGCCGATGCCGCAGCGCTGCCGCTGCGGCGTGACGGACAGCGGCCCCATTCCCCACCATCCCTGGTCGACGCCGCCGATCGTCACCGACGAGAACGCAACATGTCCCACGACACGGTTTTCCAGCGAGGCCACCAGCGAGAGTCGCAGCGCGCCAGACTCCCGCAAGGATTGGACGATCCGATGCTCGGTCTGCTGGCTGAAGGGATGATCGCGAAAGGCATCCCGCGTGACTTGGTCGATGGCCGATTCATCGCCGCGGGACTCCTCGCGGATCACGAGGTGCATGAGGTCGGCAGCGCCGGCCCCGCGATCGTCACACCGACCCCTCGTGCTCGACGACGAGGATGCGTGCCTCGCCCTGCGGGTGGGCCACGTGCTCGCAGCCCACGCCGGCGAAGAAGACGTCGCCGGCGTCCAGCAGAACGCGACGCTCCTCGCCCGCTTCGCGATAGCGCATTTCCACCGGCCGTCGAGCACGGCGAAGACCTCTTCGCCATCGTTGACGTGCCAGCGGTAGGGTTGGTCGGTCCAGTGCAGCCGGGTCGTGATGCCGTTCATCTTCGCGATGTCCAGCGCGCCCCAGGGGCGATCGGCACGGAAGGCCTTGCTGCGAACAATCTTCATGGAGGGGTTCTCGAGGTGTGCGGGGAAGATTCCTGCGGATGGCTCGCGCCCGGCACAGGGTGCGGATTCAATAGGGCGAGCCGTCCTTGTGCGTGAACATCCAGCGCCCGTCGATCAGCGTGGCCTTCAGGTCGTCGTCGGGGTAGGTGACGTCGTCGCCCGCGCTGCGATCGCCGATCTCGAGATAGACCACCGGCGCGTCGGTCGGGTTCAGCAGCTGGTGGGCATCTCCGCTGCCGGCGCGGAAGCCGGCGCACATGCCGGGTGACAGCGGCGTGTCGCCGGCCTCCGTGCGCAGCACCGGGTGGCCCTGGAGGATGTAAACGAACTCGTCCTGCCGGGTGTGGGCGTGCCGCAGCGCCGACACCGCACCGGGCGCCATCTCGGTGAGGTTGACGCCGAAGTTGGACAGGCCGAACACCGCCCCCAGGGCACGCTTGGTGCGGCCGGTCATGCGCGACGCGAAGGGCTCCGGGTAGTTCGACGGCGTGGTGCGCGGCACAACGGCCGCTGCACGGACGGCCACGGATGTTCGGATGAGCTCATGCGCTCGGTCTCCTGGGCAGGGTGGGTTGCAATGCGATCATCTTGCCTCGATCACTCCGCGTCCGCAGCAACCGACGATGCCCGCCCGCCATCGCACCCCGCAGGTCTCCGCCCGCATCGGCGCGCTGATCGTCCAGGTCGCGGGGGCTCGCGACGTCGATGCGCAGCAGCTGATGACCGAGGCCGGCTTCCAGGCGAGCTGGCTCGGCGATGCCGAGGCGCGCATGCCGTTGGCCGTGGAGGAGCGGATGTGGGATCGCGCCGCCGAACTGACGGGCGACCCGCTGTTCGGCCTGCACGCGGCGGCGGCCATCCGCCCCGGCGCCTTCGACGTGCTGGACTACGCCGTGCGCACCGCACCCGACCTGCGCAGCGCGCTGCAGCGGCTGGCGCGCTACAACCGGCTGGTCCACGACCTCGCGACCTTCGAGGTGATTCCTGAAGGCTCGGCGGTGCGCATCGTGCACCGCTTCGATGGCATCGGGCAGCGGCCTTGCCGGCAGGCCGCCGAGTTCACGCTGGCCTCGCTGATGGTGGTGGCCGCGCAGATCAGTGCCCAGCCGGTGCAGGCGCTGGCGGTGGAGTTCGCGCATCCAGCCGCCGGAGATGCCGAAGCCTTCCGCGTGGTCTTCGGCGTGGCGCCACGATTCGAGGCGCCGGTGTCCTGCCTGACGCTGGCTGGTGACGTGCTGGACCTCCCGGTGCCGGCGGCCGACCCGGCCCTGTCGCGCATCGTCACCGCCCATGCCGAGCAGCTGCTCGCCGCCCATGCGCCGGTGCACGAGAGCGTCGCCGCGCAGGTGCGGCGCCGGCTCGCCGAGGGCATGGCCCACGGCCCGATGACACTCCAGCAGATCGCTCATCGCCTGCACCTCAGCGAGCGCAGCCTACAGCGCCGGCTGGACGACGAAGGCACGCGCTTCGCCGAGCTGGTGGACGAGGTGCGCCGCGAGCTGGCGCTGCGCTATATCGCCGACGAGCGACTGGCGCTGGGCGAGGTGGCCTACCTGCTGGGCTTCGCCGAGCCCAGCCCGTTCCATCGCGCGTTCAAGCGCTGGACCGGCACCACGCCAGCGGCGGCGCGGCGGCTCAGGGTTCACCGAGGCGTGCAAGAAAGCTGAGCACGGCCGGTGCTACTTGCTCGGGCGTCTCCAGATGCGGGTAGTGACCCGCGCCGTCGACGACCAGCGGCTCGCTGCCCAGCGCCCTGGCCGAGCCAGCGCGCTTCGGCGGCAGCGTCTGCGAAATCAGGGTCGCGCGTGCCCATGACCACCAGGGCCGGCACGCGGCTGCGCGCCACCAGCGCTTCGGTGTCGGCCTTGGACAGGCCGACCATCGTCCGCAGCGCCTCCATTCGGCCCGGCTCTCGCAGGTTGGCCACCAGCGCCGCCTTGGCCTGCGCATGGTCAGCTGGCTTGCGCGAGGGGAACAGGCTGTTCCAGTAGGCCGTCCAGAATGCCACGCGCCAGGGGCCGCCGAACCCCAGCGCGATGGCGGTCTTCGCGAACCACGATGGCAGGCCATCGCGCACGATCGGGCCGAGCAGCACGACGCCGCGCACCTGCGCGGGCGCGTCGTGCGCAGCCCACAGCGCCGAGCCGGCGGCGAACGAGTTGCCGAGAATGACCGCCGGGCCGGCGCCCAGGTGCTCGATCAGCGCCAAGACGTCGCGGCCGACCGCACGGGCCGAATAGTCGCTCCAGCGGGCCGACGTCTCGCCGTGCCCGCGGACGTCCATCGTCACGACGCGGTATCCCGCCTGCTGCAGCTGCGGCCGCAGCGCGCGGTACTCCGAGCGCAGGTCGCCCATGCCCGGATGGCAATGACCAGCGAGCCGCTGCCCCCGGTGTCGTCGTAGGCGATGCGGCCCTCGCCGACCGCGAGGAAGCGAGTCGCGGCTGGCGCCGCCGGCGAGTCTGTCATCTCGGCGGGCTGGGCTGCGGCAGCGACAGCGGCAGCATTCGGGATCGCGGTCAGTCCGTTCATCGGTTCGGCTCACGCAAGAGTGGATCAGCACAGGCACTGTGCCGCACCCACGGGCTCGCCGCGATGACCGCAGACGCCGCCCTATTGACCGCAGGCGCCACGTGGGGCTGGCGCGGCCGACTGGGGGCCACGGAGGCCCTCCGCACACGGTTCAGCGCCAGACGTCGTGGCTCAGCGAGGTCACGGTGCCGCGCCAGTACGTGCGCCTTCCTTCGGGTGTCAGCCACGCCACCTCGCCGCTCATCGGCACCTTCATGCCGGCGTGCTCCGCATAGTCCCACCAGCGCCCCTCCCAGGGCGTCATCACGACGTTCGATCCGACAGTGCGGCCACGTGCCTGCGCAAGCACGGAGTCGATCAGACCGGTGCCCGGATCGAAGCGCAGCAGCAGCGAGACACCGACGTCGCCATCGGCGAGTTCCACCTGCGCGGCGTGTTCGTCGACGGCCGTCCAGCGGGCGCCCTGGCTGGGCAGCAGGGCCGTCGGATACCGTGCGGCCTCGGCCACGAAGCGCATGAACTCGCCGTGCGCGACGCCGCCGGGCTCCGGGCTCACGCCGCGCAGCTCGGTCAGCGAGACGAGGCCCAGCACGGCCGGGTGCAGGATGCCCTCGCCGGCCACGTAGGCGTCATGCACGCGCACGGCGAGACCCGGCGCCATCGCCATGCGCGCATCCCAGACGAATCCCGGGCGCCGCGTGATCACTCGCTGCGTGGAGGTGAAGGGGATCCAGCGGTCCGGCCCTTCGGCCGCCAGATTGAACGTGCCGCGATGCTCCAGGTCCACCGATGCCACCAGGGGTGTTCCGTCGGCCAGCGCGGCCCGGAAGAAGCGCTGCACCGGCGGCGGCAGGCCGTCGAGATCGCGCGCCGCGTCGAAGCGGGACGGCGGCACGGGCCGACGCGCCGCCTCGAGCCGCTCGATCAGGGCGCGCGTGCTGGCGCTCCAGCGCCAGGCACCGAACGCGGCCAGCAGCGCGAACCCGGCCAGCAGCGCGGCGACCACCACGGCGATCCACTTCATCCACGTCACCACCGCTTGCTCCTCATCGCGTGCTTGTCCGGCGCAGCAAGCCGACGATCGCCTCGCGCACGGCCTCATCTCGGCCTACCAGCAGATGCCCGCCGCTGTCGTAGCCGACAAACCGCGCGCCTGGGATGCGGCTGGCGGTGTACTCGGCCCCGGCGTAGGTGCCGAAGCCGTCGTCGCGCGCACTGATGACCAGCGTCGGCGCACGGATCGACTCCAGCGCCACGGGCCGCAGGCTCTTGCCCAGTCGCGTGTCGTCGCGCAGACCCGCGGCACGCTGCGACACCGGCAACACGCGCTCGGCCATGGCGTTGACGCGCGCCTGCTCCTGCACGCTGGCGGCGTGGATGAGGTCGGGGGCGTGGCGAGCACGTGGCGGAACACCTGATCGCGCGCCACTTGAAGACCGCCCCAGTAGAGCAAGTCGGAGCCAAGCAGGCGCAGCAGCCACGCGTCCTTCTCGTCGGAGACCTGCGGCGCCGAGTCGGCGACGCTTCCCGGCTTCCAGACGATCGGCACGACCAGCACCAGCGCGTCGACCCGATCGGGATGGCGCAGCGCCATCTGCAATGCGGAGGCCGCGCCCGCCGAGACACCCACCACTGCGGCGCGATCGATCCCCAGCGCATCGAGCAGGCACAGGTGCGCATCGGCCTGCGCCTCGGGCGAGGCGTCGGCCGGCCGTGGCGTGCGCAGGTAGCCGAAGCGCGACATCGCGATCACGCGGATGCCCTGCTGTGTCAGGGGCCGAGCCCAGTCCATGCCATGGTCGTGGCCACCGCCGCTGCCATGGACCATCAGCAGCGGAGTGCCTTCACCGGTCTGCTGGACTTCGATCGGTCCGCAGCGCGTCGTCGCCACCGCGCTGCCCCGCGCGGCGCGTGCACCGGCCGCCGCCGGTCGCGGCCGAACTGCCAGCGCACGGCGAGCATGCCGACCGCCGCCAGGAGCAGGCCCGCCCAGAGCAGCCGGCGCGATCGCGTCATCACGCTCCGCCTACGCCAGTACCGCCTGCAGCGGCCGCCGCAGCGACGCCGGCAGCGCCGGTCCGCGGCCGAAGCGCAGCACCAGATCGGGCCGCTTGCCGGCCACACCCAGGAAGCTGGCGAAGGCTGGTCTCAGCGAGGCCACTTCGACCGGCTGGTTCAGGTGCGCGGTGCGCACGCCCAGGGCCGTTGCCTGCAGCGCGAATCGCTCGTAGGCGCGGCCCACCGCGATCCAGCCTGCCTTGTCGTCGGCCGGGCCGACGAAGACGGCGATGCCGGCCGAGCTGCGCACCTGCCGGCGTACTTGTCGTTCTCGCCTCGCTCGGTGAAGAAGGCGCCGAACATCAGCCGGCCGAGCCAGGCCGGCACGGACGGATTGCCGGACGACGCCGCATACAGGCCGTCGCCGAGCCGCACCGCATCGCCGGCGGAGAACCGGATCCAGGCCTTGAGCTCGTCGACGAAGGCCGGGTCGCGCATCTGCGCGCTGTTGCCCTGCACGACGAACTCCAGGGTCTTCTCGAGCACCGGCTTGTCGGTGAGCAGAATCAGCTGCACGCCGTCGCCGGCGGCCGCTCGCTCGAGCGCACGCAGATCGTCGTTCAACAGGGGCCGACCGTCGTACTCGGCGCGCGTGGACTGCCGCTGCGGAATCGCCTGGAACAGGGGCGAGGCCTGCGCAGCGGCCGGCTCGAGCTCGATGCGCAGCGCACCGTGCGCGCCCTCGGGACGCGCCAGCGCCGCGAGGCCATGGGCGCGCGCCGCCTGGACCGGGTTCTCGGCCGCGCAGCCGAGCGAGACGAACAGGTGATGGTCGTCGGGATCGACCGCCGGGCAACGCCGGGACAGGTCGGGCAGGATCGTGATCGCGTCCGGCTCGATGCCGAACTTCCAGCACTGCGTGTTGTGGCTCGACGGCGCGAGGGTCGCGTAGCGCACCAGTTCACGGCGGAGAGCTGCCGCATCGCCGCGATCGACCTCGCCGTGGCGCCACAGCTCCCGCGCGGCTTCCTCGTAGGTTTTCACACCGGCCTGCGGGGTGCAGCCCTGAAACAGCGCGGGCGCACCCAAAGCCAGCGATGCCGAGCCGAACTGCCTTCTTGTGACCATGTCGAGAGCCTCGGTCGAATCCAGGTTCCGCGCGCGGCAGATTGCCTCGCGCTGGTGGCGAGCATCGTAGGTTGCGGCGTCCACGCGGCCTTGATGCTCCGCAGGTCTCACGACATGCACCATGAACGGGCATGCCGCCGGGCGCTGCGCGGAACTGTCGCAGGCGTGCAGTGGCGGCGAGGCTGCAACCAGTCGGTCGCTCGGCCAGACCACTCCCGCACGCATTCCGACCGCTCGTCTCATCCGCCTGTCCGGCAGGTGGCCGTCCGCCGAAAGTGCAGCCATCGACGACAGGGTGTTGTCGATGCAAACCCGAGGAACCCTCCATGAACGCCACCCAGCAAATCTCCTGCACCTGCACCGCCTGCCCCGGCACCGGCTGCCGCTGCGGCTGCCAGCCATCGGCCGCCTCCACCCCCTGCGCCTGCGGCCCGCAATGCGCGTGCGGTGCGCAATGCGCCTGCGGCGCACAGTGCCAATGCGGCGCCAGCGTCAGCTGCACACAGTCCTGACTTCGCTGTCTGACCCTGCCCCGATGGCACTCCAGGAGTTCACCCGTGAATGACTACCTTCTGGCCTACGCCGGCGGCATCGTCGGTGCCGTTCTGATGGACATCGCCGAGACGCTGGCTTCCCGCGCAGGTCTGACCAGCGGGGTGAGCGTCGCGCTGGTCGGGCGCTGGGCGCTGGGCCTGCTGCGCGGGCAATGGGCGCATGACGACATCGCCCGCTCTCCGGTCCGGCCGGGCGAGGTGGGTGCAGGCTGGGCGTTCCATGTCCTGGTCGGTGGTGGCGGCGTGGCGCTGCTCTACGCCGTGTGGCTGCAGTTCACCGGCTGGACGCTGCCCTCGCAGCGCCTGTGGGGTGGCGGCCTTCGGCGCGGCGACCTCGCTGCTGCCCTGGTTGCTGCTGCTGCCGGCCTTTGGCTGGGGCTGGTTCGGGCGGCGTGGGCCGAAGGGGGCGAACGCGCTCCTGGCCAGCACGCTGTCGCACCTGCCGTACGGGCTCGGCGTCGGCGCCGTCATGGCACTCGGCGCCGGCCTCTAGCCCTGGCCGCTTGGCGCGCTCCCGCGCCGACCCTACAGTCGATCTGCCCAGTAGCCCCACAAGCGTCCACACTGTCCCCATGTACCTGTCTTCCACAACCCGTGCCGAGCCCTGGCACCGCACGCCCAAGGGCGCCGCGCAGGTCGTGGCTGCGTCGGTGGTGGTGTGGGCCGTCGCGGCGAGCGTGCTGTACATCCTCGTTCCCGGTCTCGACACCTTCGCCCGTCTGCTCGTCTTCGCCGAATCGGTGGGGCTGACGATGGTCGCCTGCGTGATGGTCTTGCAGCGGCAGCGCCGCCTCGAGCGGCTGGCCGCCGGCACCCGCTGGCTGCTGACCGGCGTGATCGCCATTCCAACCGGCTATCTGCTCGGTCACCAGATCGCATTCCTGGTGCTCGGCGAGCCGATGCGCCTCGTCGGCCACCAGCCCATCAGCCTGGTCCCGATCCTCTTCACCGTGCTGGTGGGCGGCCTGGGCTTGCGCCACTTCGCCACCCGTGAACAGCTGGCCCGCGAAGCCGCCGAGCGCGCCGAAGCGCAGCGCACGGCGATCGAGGCACAGTTGCGTCTTCTGCGCACGCAACTCGAGCCGCACATGCTGTTCAACACCCTGGCCAACCTGCGAGGGCTGGTGCGCGAGGACGCCGACCGCGCCGAGGCCATGATCGACCGGCTCATCGTCTACCTGCGTGGCACGCTGGCGGCCTCGGACACCGAGTCGGTGCCGCTGAGCCGCGAGTTCGCGCAGTTGCGGGCCTACCTGGAAATCATGTCCTTTCGCATGGGTCCGCGGCTGAGCTATCGGCTGGACCTCCCCGTCGCACTGGAGGGCGTTCCGGTGCCGCCGATGCTGCTGCAACCGCTGGTGGAGAACGCCATCAAGCACGGGCTCGAACCCAAGGTCGGACCGGGTCGCATCGAGGTGATCGCGCGAGCCACCGAGGCAGGCATCGAGATCCACGTCGACGACGACGGCCTGGGCCTGCCGCTGCCTGCGCACGACCCACCGCAGGACGACAGCCCGGCTCGTCCCGAAAGTCCGAGCTACGGTTTGCGGCATGTCCGCGAACGATTGCAGGCAGTCTACGGTCCGGCGGCACGCCTCGAGCTCGAGCAGCGACAGCCCACCGGCGCGCGCTCCGCCGTGTTCCTGCCCCGCTGATCGCACCGTGCAAACAGGAGGATCTCCATGACCACCGACCGCCGCCCCACTGCCGTCATCGCCGAAGACGAACCGGTGCTCGCGCGGACGCTGGCGAGGCTGCTCGAGCAGACTGGCCCGAGCTGCGCATCGCCGGTATCGCCGAGGACGGCCTGCGGGCGACCGAACTGGCACTGGCCGAGGCCCCGGACGTCGTGTTCCTCGACATCCAGATGCCCGGCCGCAGCGGCATCGAGGTGGCCGAAGCCGTGGCCGATGACTGGCCCGACGGGCGTGCCGAGCCACTGTTCGTGTTCGTCACCGCCTTCGACGAATTCGCGGTGTCCGCCTTCGAGCGCGCAGCGGTGGACTACCTGCTCAAGCCCGCCACGGCCGAGCGGCTGCAGCAGACCGTGGTGCGGCTGAAGGCCAGACTGGCCGGCCGCACGGCCACGCCCGAGGGCGGCGAGCGCGCCGCGCTGATGCAGCGCATGCAGTCGATCACCACGGCACCGGCTGAGGCGGGCGAGCGCATCAAGGTCATCCGCGCCGGCGTGGGCAACACGGTGCGCATGATCCCGGTCGCCGATGTGGTGTGCTTCGAGGCGACCGAGAAGTACGTGAACGTCGTGACGCCCAGCGGCGAAGCGCTGGTGCGCATGAGCCTGCGCGAGCTGATGGCACGCATCGACTCGACGGACTTCATCCAGGTGCATCGCAGCGTGATGGTCAACTCGAACGCCATCCTGAGCGCGACGCGCGACGAGAACGGGCATTACAGCCTGGCCGTTCGCGGCCTGCAGCGGCCCTTGAAGGTCAGCCGCGCATTCGGGCATCTCTTCCGGCCGATGTAGCCCCATCGGCCACTCGGCCGGAGGCACGGCGCGCAGGGTCGTGCGCGCTCGAGCGCGATAAGCCGGACCCGCAGACCCTGCATGCGCAGCCCATGCGCACTGGCTGAACCAGCGCAGCTCGCCCGCGCCCGTCTGCGGGTTGCCCACCGCTCGGTCGAGCCCATCGACCGTTGCCGGACGCCCGCGCACCGCTGATCGCCTGGTGGTGTCGCCCCAGCAGGCCCGACGCGACAGTGACGCCAGCCCGTCACGGCCCTGTCCGGCACGCGGGCGCCTCGCAACCCATCACCTCGACAGGATCTCGACCATGAACCGACTCATCGCTCCCCTGCTCTCGCTCGCGGCCCTGGCCGCCACCACCGGCTGCATGTCGCCGCCGAATGATCTGGATCTGGCACTCACGCGCCCGAGCGCCGAGAACAAGTACGTCGTCACGCTGCAGCCGCCCGCCCAGCCTGCAGCCATCAACCAGCTGCATGCGTGGCAGGTCAAGCTGAGCACGCCCGCGGGCACGCCGGTGACCGCGGCCCGCATCCGGATCGACGGCGGCATGCCGCAGCACGGCCACGGCCTGCCGACGAAGCCCCAGGTGACGCGGGAACTGCCCGAAGGCGGCTACCTGATCGAAGGGATGAAGTTCAGCATGACCGGCTGGTGGGAGATCAAGCTGGCCATCGACGGCCCCGCGGGTGCCGACCGGGTGACCTTCAACACCGTGGTGGCCGAGCGTGGCGCGGGCCGCTGAACCCGCCGCCGCTTCGACAGCCCACCCGCAGGAGACCACGATGCGCAGACTCCCTTCGTTGACGTGGATGCTCGTCACGACCGTCATCGCCCTGAGCGGGGCACTGACCGTGACGCTGGCCGAGGCCGGTGACACGCAGCCGCCGGCCGGCCCGGTACGCTGGAGCGCCGAAGAGAAGGCCGTGCTGGCCTCGCTGAGCCTGAAGCGGCTGCCGCCGGTGCCGGCCGACCCGTCGAACGCGGTGGAGCGCCAGCCGGCCGCCATCGAACTCGGCCGACGACTCTTCGAGGACACCCGCCTCAGCCGCAACGGCGCCGTGGCGTGCGCCACCTGCCACGACCCGGCGAAGCAGTTCCAGGACGGACGGCCGGTGAGCCAGGGCGTGGGAACGGGTTCGCGGCGCGCGATGCCCATCGTCGGTGCTGGCCACGCCACCGGCTGTTCTGGGATGGCCGCAAGGACAGCCTGTGGGCGCAGGCGCTCGGTCCGCTGGAAGATGCCGTGGAGCACGGCACCAACCGCACGCGCGTAGCGCACCGGATGGCGCAGGACCATCGACGCGCCTACGAGGCGATCTTCGGTACGCTGCCGCGCCTCGAGGGCCTGCCTGGCGACGCCAGTCCCAAGGGCGACGCCGCCGAGCAGGCCGCGTGGCAGGCGATCGAGCCACGCCGCCGCGACGAGGTGTCGAAGGTGTTCGCGAACGTCGGCAAGGCCATCGCCGCCTACGAGAAGTCCTTGCAGCACGAACCCACGCGCCTGGACGGATACATCGATGCCGTGCTGCGCGGAGAACGCTCCGGCGCAGGCCTGCTGCGTGCCGACGAGGTGCGCGGCCTGCGCCTGTTCATCGGCAAGGCGCAGTGCGTGAGCTGCCACAACGGGCCGCTGATGACCGACCAGCAGTTCCACAACACCGGCGTGCCGCCACGGGATGCCGCCCGCCCCGACCGTGGGCGCGCCGCTGCCACGGCCGCCGTGCGCGCCGACGAGTTCAACTGCCTGGGGCCGTTCAGCGACGCCCGGCCCGAGCAGTGCCAGGAACTGCGGTTCATGGTGACCGACGACCCCGCACTCGAAGGCGCATTCAAGACGCCGGGGCTGCGCGGTGTGGCCGAACGGGCGCCTTACATGCACGCCGGGCAGCTCGCCACGCTGGAGCAGGTGGTGCGGCACTACGTGGCCGCGCCCCATGCGGCGGTGGGCCATTCGGAGTTGACACACCGTCACGCCGGCACCGCGACCGCGGCTGCTGGTGCGAAGCATGACGAGCGATCGCCGATCGAGTTGAACGAGGCCGAGATCGCCGACCTGGTGAGCTTCCTGGACGCGCTCAGCGCACAGCGATCAACGGCGCCGGCCGGCCCATGGGCCACCTGGAACTGCCCCAAAGCGACGGAGGCACGACGACGGTGTTCTACCCCACGGACGCTGCCGAGTCGCCAGTGCATAAGGATCCGTTCCGACTTTCCTGGGCCGAGGAGGCGGCGCCCCGCCGCGGCAACGGTCGGCTCGTGGTGGTCTCGCACGGTTCGGGCGGATCGCCCTGGGTGCATGTCGACTTGGCGCGCGTTCTCGTCGAGCGCGGTTTCACGGTGGTGCTGCCGCAGCATGCCGGCGACAACTTCCAGGACCCGTCGGAGCCCGGCCCCGCGAGTTGGGCGCGGCGCCCGGTCGAGGTGAGTCAGGCCATCGACCGGGTGGCCGCCGACAACCGGCTGGCGCCGCTGCTGCGATTCGATGCGGTGGGCGTCTTCGGCGGATCTGCGGGTGGCCACACCGCGCTGTCGCTGGCGGGCGGCCAGTGGTCGCCCAGCCGATTCCGTGATCATTGCCTGCAGCATATCGATGAGGACTTCTCTTCCTGCGTGGGCTTCGTCACCCTGCGGCGAGGCGACGGGCTCGACGCACTCAAGGACTGGGCGGCCAGGCTGGTCATCCGCGCTCGCTTTTCCGACACCACGCCGCAGCGGCACACCGACCCGCGCATCGGTGCCGTCGTGGCGATGGTGCCCTTCGCCGCCGATTTCGATCCCGAGTCCTTGCGCCGGCCGGTCGTGCCGCTGGGGCTGGTGATCGCAGACCAGGACATCAACCGGTGCCCCGCTTTCACGTCGAAGCGGTTCGGTCCGCCTGCGAGCCCCGATGCCAGGTGTTGGCACGGGTGGCCGAGGCCGGGCACGGGGCCATGCTCTCGCCGCTGCCGCCACTCGAGCGGCAGTGTCGGCGAGCGTCTGCTCGGCGATCCACCGGCGTTCGATCGCAGCACCGCGCTGCCGCCCTTGCATGCGGCCATCGCCGAGTTCTTCGTGCAACGTCTCGGGCCGTCGCGGTAGGCAGCCTGGATCGCACGCAGGCAGGGCTCAGCGCCACTGCTCGGCGAAGAACGCTGCCACCGGTCCTCCAGCTCGACGAGGAAGGCCGCCCGGTCGAAACCCGGCGGATTGGATGCCGCGTCGCCTGCGGCCGACGGCAGCGGAATGGTCGATTGCGCCATGAACGCGAAGTGTCCCGCACCGGCCACGGTCGTGGCCCGGGCAGCAGGCACGTGGGCCATCACGAGCTCACCGTGGTAGGCCCGATTCAGCACGGCGTCCTTCTCGGCGATCAGCACGCGCACCGGCACCCGGATGGTGGCCGGGCTTTCCGGTGTCAGAACGACGGCCATCGGCGCGAGCACGACCAAGGCGCGGACGCGGCGGTCGGGCACCGAGACCAACACCCCATCGGGCGCCACGGCACTGGCGGACAGACCCGGCTGCGACGCGCCTGCCGGGTTGCTGGCCGCACCGGCCGAAGTGCTCTTCGCCAGGGCGCAGAAACCGGGATCGTCCTGCGCAGTGCGGCAGTGCTGCGCGGCGCGCGCAGGCTCGGCCTGCGCGCCCGCCAGCGCCAGCACGCTGTAGCCGCCCGCGGAGTGTCCGACCGCGCCGATCCGGTCCGCCGGGATGCGCGGCCCCCACTCCGGACTCGCCAGCAACGCGTCGAGGACGCGGCTGAGCTGGCGCGGGCGTTCGCCGAAGTAGCGGCCCGAGGTGACCAGGGATCGGTCCTGCCAGTTGTCGCCGGCGTGGCGCACCGCGGCCACCAGATAGCCATCACGGGCCAGTCGCGTGCCGAGGTTGTGGTGGTTCAGTTCCGTGCCACCCGTGCCGTGCGAGATCAGGATCAGTCCCTTGAGCCTGATGTCGGAGGCCGGAGCACCCGGGGCAACGACGGGCTGCCAGGGACCCATCGGCACGATGCGATCCTGCGAAGCCGCGGGGTAGAACAGGGCGACGGTCGTTGGCGTGTCGCCGGCGATCGTGAGCGTGCGGTAGCCCGCGTGCTGCGCGTGCGTCGGGCCCGAGAGGAACAGCAACGCGGCGGTGACGAGTGCTGCAGGCTGCAGGCCGGTGCGGAATAGGCTCATGGTGGACCTTCAGGGGCCGCTGAGGCGGCATGCGGGGACTGTGGGGGCAGCCGACTGGGGTTCGTCCAGCGCACTGCGCCTTCTTGACTCACGCGCTCGGCGACACGAGCAGCGACACCGCCCGTCGCGCAAGCGGCGCGACGACCAGCACCACCGGGAAGGCCACCAGCCATGCGGTCAGCCAGGCCCCGATCCACAGGCCGGCGAAGCCATCGGCAAGGCCGACGGCCCGCCAGTCGAGATGCCGGAAACCAGCAGGGACATCAGTCCCGACAGGATGAGGCCGAACAGGCTCGGTGCGAACTTCGTGGGGAACATGAAAAGTCTCCTGACAAGGGCAAGGCTCACGCCGGCACCATCACACGGTTGAGGCTGTGCGCGAAGTGCCGGCCGAACAGGCGCGCGGTCTTGACGTCGCCCGGAACGAACGAATCCGCCGGTGCCGAATGCCCGGCCTGGGCCATCAGCCCCGACCACGAGCCGAGGCGATTCGCGGCTTCGTCGTAGGGCACACCGCTGTACTGCTCCGGCAGGATCGGGTTGCCCACCCACAGCATGCCGTGCTGCATGCTGAAGACGAACATCGACAACAGGGTCGACTGCTTGTCGCCGGACGGCAGCGACGAGACGGTGAAACCGGCGGCGAGTCTGCCCTTGAGCTGCTGGGTTCGCCAGAGCCGGCCCGTGGCGTCCATGAAGCTCTTGAACGGGCCGCTGACGCCGCCCAGGTAGGTCGGCGAACCGAAGATGAAGCCGTCGTAGCTGACGAGTTCGTCCGGCGTGCGGGTGATCTCTTCGGCCTTGATCAGGTCCGCCTCGACGCCGTCGACGTCCGAAGCACCGGCCTGCACCTCGCGGGCGATGAACTCGGTGTGCCCGTGGGCGCTGTGGTAGACGATGGCAACCTTGCTCATGAGAAGTCTCATTGGGGTTGGATCAGATGGCGACTCGCGCCGCGAGGGCCGCCGCCGCGTACAGGCCGGCGCCGAAGACGAGGTGGTTGGCCAGATTGCGCAGACAGTTCTTCAGTGGCGTCGGCGTCTTCCGCGCCAGGACGCCGGCGCCCATGGCCGGCTGCATCACGAACCATGGAGCGGCCACGCTGAGTGCGCCGAACGCGAGTGCCGGAAGAGCGGTCGGTCGCTCGAGCAAGCCGTGCCCAGCAGCGCCACCAGCAGCGCCGCATACGCGATTCCGATCACGTAGTGGGTCAGCCAGCCGATGCCAAGCTCGAACGGAATTGGGTCGGCTTTCGACATGGCAGCGTGGGCGAACCGGCCCCGCGAGAAGTGCCCGACCCAGCGACCCAGCAGCGCGAAACTGGTCGTGGGCGCCCCGAGGCGCATGAGCAGCAACAGCCAGAGATCCATCAGCGCCGTGGCACCGATGCCGACCAGCGCGACGTGGGTCGGGGCAGTAAGCATGGACATGAAGACCTCCTGGACTCGTTGACGTGGGGGTGTGTTGAAGGCACTATAGAAGTTGAAGTCAACTTCAAGTCAAGCGGTCTCGATGGACATCTCGGAAGTCGCCCGGAAGTCAGGCGTGGCGGCCTCGGCGCTGCGCTTCTACGAGCGCAAGGGCCTGATCCGCTCGCTCTCGTCAGAGGGCAGCAGGCGCAAGTTCGCGCCGGCGGTGCTGGATCAGCTGGCGCTGATCTCCCTCGGGCAGGCGGCCGGGTTCTCGCTGGACGAGATCCGCGTGATGTTCACTCCTGGCGGTGAGCCCAACATCGACCGGGCCATGCTTTCCGCGAAGGCCGACGAACTCGAACGCATGGTCAAGCGGCTGAAGGCGATGATCGAGGGCCTGCGGCACGCGGCGGCATGTCCTGCGTCGAGTCATGCAGAATGCCCTTCGTTCCAGCGGCTGCTCAGGGCCGCATCGGCAGGAGCGCTGGAGAACCGACAGAGGCGACTGGCGCCCCGCCGAGGACCGTGATCCAGGCCGTCCCTTGCTTGGGATCAGGTCCATCCCGCGCAGCGCGCCAAAGCAGCACTGATAGCACTCGACTTTTGATGGACTGGTCAAGTCGGCAGAGGTTTCGGCCGAGCGTCGAACCTCCCATTGGCGCCAGGTGACGCGTCAAGGGCGGGCACAGCCCGGCGCAGCGCACCCTTGATGCGCTACCGGCGCCCCACGCTCCGCTCGCGGGCCGGTTGCTCGTGCGGCCGGCCCCCGAGCCCGTCCGGCGGCGAGGACGGCCCCGCCTCGGGGCGGGGCGCGGGGTGGGGTTCAGCGCTCGATATCCGGACCAGGACGCTGCACGGTCTGCGTCGGCCGCACGACGTCGGTACGCGTCGGTTTGCCGAGATCTCGCTGACGTTCGCGCGCCAACTCCTTCGCGTATGGCATCTGGCGCAGGAAGTGGACGATGTCGCGGGCCAGCGCACGGTCGTCGGCGCGGTCCGAGAGCTTCAGCGCTTCGCCGATCCGCACCCAGGCCTCCAGGGCTCGGAGTCGGTTGTCTTTGTAGGCTTGACCCGACTTGGCAGTCGGCGGAGCTGCGACTGAAAGGCGACCCTCGGCCCCAGCCTTCAAACGCCAGATCGGATCGAACCGCCGGTTTTCGCCTCGCGTGGCTCGGCGTGTCGCTTCGGCTTCCACGCCCCAGCCGCGCAGTTTTTCGGCAAACGTCTCGCGCCATCGGTGCAGATCGGCCTTGCGAGGATTGAGTCTGCAACCATCGCGTGCGGTGGCTCGCACGCTCAGATGCACATGAGGGTTGGCTTGGTGCTCGTGGAGCACCATCACGTAGCGATGCCCAGCGAGCTCGGCCTTGGCGAACTCACGGGCGGCGCGGTGCACGATGACAGGATCGGTGCCCTGCGGCATCGACAGCATGATGTTGAACGCCTCGCGCCGATGGCCGTCGTCGGGGATCAGGGCACCACCGTACCGCCACTGATCGACGAGATCATGCAGCGCCTCCTTGCCTCGGTGCGAGACGCCGCGATCGTCTTCGATCTCCAGCCGGCCGTTCTTGCTGATGTAGCGGAAGTGCGCAGTGATGGCTGCCATGCCGCGCCCGCCGCCGGTCACCTTGACCATCACCTGCGGCGCGCGCCGCGAGACAGTGGCAACGATCCGCCCACGGATCACGGAGGCCTTGCGGCGCATCAGCGTGTCGAGCCGTGGCGTCGGCGGGCTCCTGACGATCCGGTTGGGCGGGTAGAACAGCCGCTCTCCCCACTGCACCAATGCACCGTCGACGGTCAGGCCCGCGGACATCAATCGCTCCCGCGGAGTGATCTTCGGCGCGATCTCGGCGGTGCCGTTCGCGGCAGATCGGCGAGATAGCTGCAGGCCATGTCGAGGTGCGCGCGGACGTCCTCCAGCAGCGTTCTCACGTTTCCTCGGAACGGCTCGGCCCGCTCCGGTGAGGCTGTCCGTATCAGGCGCAGAACCGTCTGCAGATCTGTACTCATCACCGCCAACTGATCCGTCGACTTCGCCAGTGCGACGATTGCTTCCCGGCGGTCCGAGGCCGGGCGCGGCGGTGGCTGCCCCTCAAGTAGCCTAGCCACGTAGCTTCCCTGCGAGACCTCTGCAGAACGTGCTCGAGTCGCGAGCAGCAGGGCGTGGTCAGCAGTGAGCCGGAGCGTCACCTTGATCAGGCGCTGCTCGGTGTCGCTGGGCGCGATCGAGCATGTCTCGGTTGAGTCGACCGGCGCCTCGGCAATGGTCATCACCGCGCGGCGAATGAACGCCGCCACGGTGAGCCCTTGTGCCATGGCCCTTGCCTGCACCACGGGTCCCGCACCGCGCAGATCGACGGTGACACGGTCGCGGCTGCCTGCTGCCATCCAAGCCCTCCGTCGCGGCCAGTGAGCTCAAGGCTCCAGCAAGACCTTCAGGCCGCTCACACGCTCGCGCAGCGCTGCGAGTTGCTCGTCGGGCACTTGGTCGAAGCCAGCGCCGCGCAGCTGCGAGCAGGCCGCCGCGAGCTGCGTGCACAGGCGGTCGGCACGTTTGGCGAGCTCACCGGGCTGAGCGGGAGTCGCGGGCGCCTTGCTCGTAGGCGCGGTCTGCTTCTTGGTTTTGGGCTTGCGCGTCGGTTGGCGCAGCGCAGCGACCGCTTCGCGCGTGATCGGCGCGTCGCTCTTCAGGAGCTTGACGACAGCTTCGGGTCGTTGTGCATGAACCTTGTTCAGCTCGTACAGCGTACGCGGCGCGGCACAGCGGCCCGTGCGAAGCGCGGCTTCGAGCGGAGGTGGCAACTCCAGCAGCGCGAGGTGATGCGCCACCGTCGTCAGATCGATACCGAGCCGTTTCGCGATCATTGCGTTGGATTCGCCGAGGTCCACGCGCGAGCGGATGAAGCGCGCCAGGTCCAGCGGCGACAGCCCGTGGCGCTTCTGGTTCTCGGCGACCTGGGCGTAGGGATCGGCCGCTGTCGGCCTCACCGTGACTGGCACCCGCGTCAGCCCTGCAAGACCTGCCGCGCGAAAGCGCTTGGCGCCGAAGTGGATGCGGTAGCGCCCTTCGGCGTCTGCGGGCTGCACGACGATCGGCTGCAGGATGCCGTGCTGGCGGATGTCCTCGGCCAGCTCCTGCAGCTCGGTCAGCGGAAACTCGGTGCGCGGGTTGTCGGGGTCTTCGCAGAGCGCAGACAGCGGGATGAGAAGCGGCTCGCCGGTGGGCGTTGGCAACGGCTCTGCGAGGGGCGTGGGGGCACCTCCTGAGGTGGTGCGTCAGATGCGGTGGTCAGCGCCGGGGCCTCCCCTATCGGAGCCGGCTCTTCGGGGCCTAGCAGATCGAGCTGCGGCGGCTTGGAACGGTCCCAGGGCAAGCGCATGCGCCAATCGTGCGCGCGTGCTTCGGTTCTTCCAAGTACCGGCATCGGCGAGTGCTTTGGTCTCCGGACGTCTCGTGTGGGCCCACGAACGACCATGAGATCCCAGGAGCGCCGAGATCCGTTCACGCATCGTTTCAACTTTGAGGACGGACGGCTCGCGGAGGACTCGCCACAACTTCGGTGCTTCTCGCATCGCCTGCAGGTGATGCAGTCGCAGTACTTGCCAAGGCCGATAGTTTCACGGAACTTGCTGTAGCTTGTTTATTGCGATTACAGGCTTTGGCTTATAAGATGTGCCATGGTCGCAGCCTTCTCCGTTCGCTTCCCTGATCAACTTCGCCAGCATCTGCGGGCGTTGAGGAAGCGGCATGGCCTGACTCAGGCCCAGCTCGGCGCACTCATCGGTGTCAGCCCGGGCACGGATCGCGGAGATCGAAGCGAACCCGGGCCTCGTCAACTTCGAGCAGTTGATGAAGCTGCTGTCCGTGCTGGGCGTCTCCCTGACCCTGCATGAGGAGGAGGCAGCTCCGGCCGCCACCCGCGTCCCTGCGGCCAAGGCCTCGAAGCCGAAGGCCGCAAAGCCACAGCCCAAGCCATCAAGCAGACCGCCTGAGGTCAAGCCCGCATCACGTCGGACCCTCGTGACTCGCCCCAAGAAGGGCTCGTGGTGACCCAGTCGCTCAACGCCTGGATGAACGGTGAGCTGGTCGGCACTGGCTCGTCGACCGGAACTCGCACGCCTTCCGCTACGACCCGTCCTGGCTGGAGTCGCCCCGCCGGCGATCGCTCTCGCTCTCCCTGCTCATCAGCGGATCGTTGGAGGTCCAGGGCCAGCAGGTCCGTAACTACTTCGACAACCTCCTGCCGGACAACGAACGGATCCGCTCGCGGCTGCGCCGGCGCTTCGGCCTGCGCTCGGGCGAGATCTTCGATCTGCTGGAGGCCATCGGCCGGGACTGCGTCGGCGCCGTACAGCTCCTGCCCGAAGGCGTCACCCCGAGGGTTGGGACCGGATCGACTGCGAGCCGCTGACCGAGGCGCAGATCGTAGACCTGCTACAGGCAGTACCGTCGGACACCGACCCCGGCTCGATCCATGACGACGACCTGTTCCGCATCTCCATCGCCGGCGCTCAGGAGAAGACCGCCCTCACCCGGTGGAAAGGCAGATGGTGCCGGCCCCATGGCGCCACACCCACCACCCACATCATCAAGCTGCCGCTGGGTCTCATCGGTGGCTCGAAGCGGGTCGACGCGTCGGACTCGGTTCAGAACGAGTGGCTGTGCGCGCAGATCGTCGCGGAACTCGGCCTGCCGGTCGCCTCCACTTCGATGGAGACCTTCGGCGAGCAGACCGTGCTGGTCGTCGAGCGGTTCGACCGCGAGTGGATGGACAAGGGGAAGTGGATCGCAAGATTGCCCCAGGAAGACTTCTGCCGGGCGCTGGGCGTCGGGCCGGACCAGAAGTACGAGCAAGGCGGCGGCCCCGGCATGCAGAAGTGCCTGCAGCTGCTGCAGGGCAGTGCCGACCGTGAGGACACGACCTTTTCCTGCTCACCCAGCTTGCGTTCGTGCTGATGGCGGCCACCGACGGCCACGCCAAGAACTTCTCGATCTACCTCGATCGGGGCGACGCCTATCGCATGACGCCGCTCTACGACGTTCTGTCGATGTGGCCCTACTACGGTGACGGTGCCAACCAGTTCAGGCCGCGAAAGGCGGGCTCGGCGATGGCCGTGCGCTCGAAGAACGCGCACTACCTGTTCCATACGATCCAGGCACGCCACTGGCAGCAACTGGCGTCCAGGCACGGTGGCGACGCAGTGTGGGCCGCGATGATCGAGCTCGTCAGCAGCGTCGAGCACGCGCTCGCGCGAGTGGAACAACGCCTGCCCAAGGACTTCCCGGCCCACACCTGGGAAAGCATCTCGACCGGCATGAAGAGCGAGGCAACGCGGTTCCTGAGGGAAGCTGGGCTGCTCTAGTTGTGATGTTCCGATAGGTTGTTCATCCGTTCCTGATTTGGGAAGCTGGGGTTGTCGAGACCTCCCGCAACCTGGACAGGAGAACGGATGAACAGCCACAAGCATGCGAGATTGACTGCCAAAGGTCGAGCCCTGCTGGTCAGCAGAGTGCTGAACGAGGGTTGGACGATGTCCGCCGCGAGTGAGGCGGCAGGCGTGAGCAAGCGCACCGGCTTCAAGTGGCTGGCCCGCTTCAAGGCGGAAGGTGCGGCAGGCCTGGCCGATCGCAGTTCTCGTCCGAAGCGCAGCCCACGAGCGCTGACGGCCCAAAAGCAAGCGCAGCTGGAGGATCTACGGCGCCGCCGCTGGCCGCTATGGCGAATCGCCGAGCAGGCCGGCTGCGGTGTGGCGACGGTCAGCCGTTGCATGAAACGATTGGGACTGTCCCGACTGAAGTCGCTGGAGCCGCCGCAGCCCGTGGTGCGCTACGAGCGCGCAGCTGCAGGCGAGCTGCTGCACCTGGATACCAAGAAGCTCATGCACATCGATGGCATCGGCCACCGCATCACCGGCGACAGACGCACGACCAAGCGCGGCATCGGCTGGCAGATGGTTCACCCGGCGATCGATGACCACTCGCGTGTGTCGTTCGCGCAGGTGCTGCCCGACGAGACGACCGATAGCTGCGTGCAGTTCCTGCGCCAAGCGGTGGCCTACTACGCCAGCCTGGGCGTGCGCATCGAGCGCGTGATGACAGACAACGGCACGGGCTACAAGAACACCTTCAAGGCTGCCTGCGACGAACTCGGCATCCGGCACATCAAGACTCGGCCCTACACCCCCAAGACCAACGGCAAGGCCGAGCGCTTCGTCCAGACCAGCTTGCGCGAGTGGGCCTATGCCCAGCCCTACGTCAGCTCAGCGCAGCGCGAGGCCGCTCTGCAGCCCTTCCTGCACCGCTACAACTGGCATCGGCCACACTCCGCCCTGAACCGCCAGCCGCCCATGACCCGCATCCCGGCCGTGAGCAACCTCTTGGAACTCAACATCTAGTGCGACACCTGCGGTCGCTCTGCAGTCCAGTTGTCAACGTCGCTTCGCCGCCAGCCAACGGCACGTACCGACAGCTGGACCGGCGACGGAACTGCCCGGCCGCGAGCAGCCGGTAGATCGTCGATCGACCGAGCCCGGTCAGGCGCATCACCTCCGGCAGGCGGAGGATGGCGGGTCTGACGGCTTCCGTGGTGAGTTGCACGTGCTGCATGCAGCATCCCTCGGTGATGTGGCTCTGGACAATCTAGTCGCTCACGACACGCCCTGAGCCGCACGATTTCGACAGAAATCTGTCGCTATGCCTTGGGACTCAAGCGGACCACGGGCGCGCCCTGCCGAAGCTTGTCCAGGTAGTTCGCCCACGCCTGCAGCATCTTCCGCCGCTGCTCGAGAAACTCGGTCCGGTTGTAGGCGCGGCCAAGCGGGTCGCGTACCGCGTGTGCGAGTTGCGCCTCGATGACGTCCGGGTCGAAGCCCAGGTTCTCCTGCAGCATCGTCCGGGCAGTCGCCCGGAAGCCGTGGCCGGTCACCTCGTCGGCCGAGAAGCCCATCGCCCGCAGCGCGGCGTTGATCGTGTTCTCGCTCATGGCGCGGTCGTGGTGCCGCTCACCGCGGAACACCATCTTCGCGTGGCCGGTGAGCGGATGCAGCTCACGCAGCACCTCCACTGCCTGACGAGGCAACGGCACCAGTGCGGCGCGCCATGGAGCTTCTGCCGCAGTTCCCGCTTCATGCGGATCGCCGGTACGGTCCACATCGCCGCATCGAGGTCGATCTCCGGCCACTCCGCGAAGCGCAGTTCACCAGTCGCAGCAGGACCATCGGTGCCAGCTTCAACGCGGCACGCACCACGGGTGTCGCCGCATAGCTGTCGATCGCGCGCAGCAGCTCGCCCAGACGTTTGGGCTCGGTGATGGCGGGGAAGTGCTTGGCCATCGGCCGCCGCAGCGCACCCTTCAGGTCGCGCGCAGGGTTGCTCGGTGCCTTACCGATCGCGACCGCGTAGCGCAGTGCCTGGCTGCAGTCCTGCAACGCCCGGTGCGCGGTTTCGAGCACTCCTCGGGCCTCGATCCGGCGCATCACCTCCAGCAGCTGAGGCGGGGTGATCTCTGCAACCGGCACCTTGCCGATGTACGGGAAGACGTCGTTCTCGAGCCGCGCGATGATCCTCTCGCCATAGCTCGGCGACCAGCCATCCTTCTTTACCGCGTACCACTCGCGCGCGACAGCCTCGAACGAATCGATCGGCGGCAAGCCCTGCGCTTCACGCTCGTCCGCGATCCGCTCCTGCGCCCAGGACTCCTTCTCTGCCTTGCGCTTCTGGCTCGGGTCGATGTCCTCCGCCACGAGTTGCCGCGCCCTGGTCCGCCTTGCGTCGCGCCAACGCGAGCGACGTGTCGGGATACGTGCCGAGCGAGATCGTCTTGCGCCGTCCGTGGAAGCTGTAGTCGAAGCGCCAGGGCGTGCGCGCCGCCCTTCACAAACAACAGCAGGTAGAGCCCGTCCCCGTCGTTGAGTCGCTTGCGCGGATCACTGGCCGCACGGCCTTGATGGTGGCGTCGGAAGGGATGAGGTGACGGGCCATTGCAGTAACTGCTGCTTTTCGCAGCATCCGCAGCCGAGTTACTGCCCAAGTTACTGCACGACCGGCCGGATTTCAAGCGACCTGCAGGAACTTGGCGGGACATGAAAAAGCCCTAGGGCATTGATTCTCTAGGGCTTCTGGCACTTCCCGGGACGTCTTTGGATTCCCAGGGAACAGTAACTTGTGGCCAAGGGCGGAATCGAACCACCGACACGCGGATTTTCAATCCGCTGCTCTACCAACTGAGCTACTTGGCCGTGAGCCGACGATTATAGACCACGCCGGCGGGGTTGCCGGCCGGGCGGTTCAGAGCGAACCGCCGCGCTTGTTGCGCGAGAGGTCCACGCCCAGTTGCTTGAGCTTGCGATACAGGTGCGTGCGCTCCAGGCCGGTCTTCTCGGCCACGCGCGTCATGCTGCCGTTTTCCTGCGCCGGTGGAACTCGAAGTAGCTCTTCTCGAAGGCGTCTCGCGCCTCGCGCAGCGGGCGGTCGAGGTCGAAGCTCTGCTCGGCCTGCGGTCCGAGCATCAGCGGCGCGGTGGGCAGTCCCTGGCCGCCGGTCATCGCGGCCTCGACGGTCAGCGTCGTGTCGCCGAGGTGGTGGTTGTGGTGCGGGTGGTGCACCGGTGTCGCCGGCTTGGCGGCGGCGCTCGGCTTGGCCAGCCCTGCTCGACGGCACGCAACAGCTTCTGCAGCGTCACCGGCTTCTCGAGGAAGGCGATGGCGCCGAACTTGGTGGCCTCCACCGCCGTGTCGATCGTGCCGTGGCCGCTCATCATGATCACCGGCATCGTCAGCATGCCGGTGGCTCCCCACTCCTTGAGCAGCGTGATGCCGTCGACGTCGGGCATCCAGATGTCGAGCAAGACGAGATCCGGGCGCAGGCGCTCGCGAACCGAACGGGCCTCGGCCGCGTTCTCCGCCACCTCGACGGTGTGGCCCTCGTCGGCCAGGATCTCCGACAGCAGCGCGCGGATGCCGAGCTCGTCGTCTACAACAAGAATGATCGCCATGGATGGGTCAGTGCGTCCGGCTCTCGGTGGCCGCCGCGACGGCCGGGGGCCATCGGCCGGAGCGAACTTCGAAAATGATAGCGAAACTTGCGCGCCTGTCGCTGGGGGGCCGCAGTGTCGCCCGGGCTGGCCTCCCGGGCCACCCCCAGGTTCGCGATGCGCACGCGCGCGCCGTGCTCGTCGGCGATCTTCTTGACCACCGCCAGGCCGAGGCCGGTGCCCTTGCTCTTGGTGGTGACGTAGGGCTCGAAGGCACGCTTGAGCACCTTGTCCGGGAAGCCGTGGCCGTTGTCGATCACCTGCAGGCGAACGGCGCGCAGTTCGCCCTGCTCGGTTCGGGCCACCTCGGTGCGCACCAGCACCCGGCCATCGGGCCGCTCGGCCACGGCGTCGAGCGCGTTCTGCACGAGGTTGTGGATCACCTGGCGCAGCTGGGTCGAGTCGCCGATGATCATCGGCAGGCCAGCGCCCAGCTCGGCATGCAGCCGCCCGGCCTCCTGCGCCGTCACGTACAGGCCGAGCACCTCGGAGACCAGCGCATTGAGGTCGAGCGCCTTCAGCTGCGCGGCCGGCAGGCGCGCATAGTCGCGGAACTCGTTGACCAGCGTCTTCATCGCCTGAACCTGGTTGACGATGGTCGCCACCGACTTGGCGAGCATGGTCTGGTCGGCGCCTTCGAGCTTGGCCTCGAGCTTGTGCTGCAGCCGCTCGGCGGAGAGCTGGATCGGCGTCAGCGGGTTCTTGATCTCGTGCGCGAGCCGCCGCGCCACCTCGCCCCAGGCCTCGGTGCGCTGCGCCGAGACGACCTCGGTGATGTCGTCGAACACCATCAGCCGCGCGCCCTGCGGCATCGCGGCGCCGCGCACCAGCAGGGTCAGCGTGTCGCGGTCGCGGCCCTGCGCATCCTGCGTCTGCAGCTCGAAGCTGTCCTGCCAGTGGTCGCGCTCGCCAGCCTCGGGGCTGCTCGCATGCAGTTCGAAGCGCTGCCACACGGCCTTGGCGAAGGCCTCCAGCCCCTGCACCTCCTCGAGCCGGCGGCCGCGGTAGGCCGACAGCGGCAGCTTGACGATTCGCGTGGCGCCCGGATTCACGGTGTCGATGCGGCCCTCGCGGTCGAACACGATCACGCCAGCGGTCAGGTTGTCGAGGATGGTCTGCAGGTTGGCGCGCGCGCCCTCCACCTGCCGCACGCTGCGCTGCACCAGCGAGCGCGCTTCGGAGAGCTGCTCGGTCATGTCGGCGAACGAACGCGTGAGGCCGCCAAGCTCGTCGCCCGAGGCGAACACCGGCTTCTTGCTCAGGTCGCCGTGCGCCACCGGTCGACGCCCTCGGCCAGCAGCAGCAGCGGCTTGGCGAGCTGGTTGCCCAGCAGCGCCGCAAGCAGCACGGCACCGAACACCGCCAGCACCAGCGCCAGCGTCAGCGTGCCGATGTACATGCGTCGCAGGCCGTCACGTGCCAGCGCCCGCTGCTGGTATTCGCGATAGGCCGTCTGCACCGCCAGCGCATTCGCGCTGAGCGCCGCCGGCAGCAACTGGCGAACCATCAGGTAGCGCTCGCGTTCGGTCAGCGCGAAGTTGGCGCTCGGCACCAGCGCCAGCACGCGGATGCGGCCCTGCGCGGCATTGCCGGCGTCCTCGTCCAGGCCCTCGAGCTGGCCGACCACGCGCTGCAGTTGCGCCTGCCGCAGCATCGCGGCGCTCGGCCGGTCGGGCATCAGGTCGGAAGTGCTGCTGGCCGAGAGCAAGGTCTGCCCGGCGGCGTTGACGATCGCCACTTCCTGCGCGGCCAGCTGCTCGCGGATGCGCTCCAGGGCCAGCGAGGTCGCGCTGCCGGGCCGGCCCTCGATCACCGCCGCGGCCGTGCTGCCGGCGCCACTCTCGGCCTTCTCGGCGGCCACGCGGCTGCGCTGCGCCAGTTCGTTGACCAGGGCGTCGAGCGTGCCGCGGCCGAGGTTCAGGCCGGCGTCGAGCGCGCTCTCCACCTTCACGTCGAACCAGCTCGATGCTGCGAGAGACGAACTGGTAGCTCACGGTGTAGATGAGAACGCCGGGCACCACGCCGACCAGCGCGAAGATCGCCGCCAGCTTGAGCAGCAATCGGCTGCCGAACTTGCGCCGCCGCACCCGGATCACCAGCCGCACCGAGGCGATGCCCACCACCAGCAGCAGCAGCGCCGCCACCGTCACGTTCACCCAGAACAGCCACACATAGTGGCGCTCGTACAGCGCCGGGCTGTTGGTGGCCACCGAGAGCAGGAAGGCCAGCACCAGGCCGGCGCCCGTGCCCGCGACCAGGGCAACGATCCAGGCCCAGCGCTTCGCCTTCGTCATGACACCGCCGGGATGGCCGGACGGTTCGGCGCCGGGCCGCCCCAAGCCGAACGCTCCCCCTCGGGGGCGACGCGAAGCGTCTTGGGGGTTCATGTCAATCGAAGCGCTGCATGCGCTCGACCGACAGCGCCCAGTCGGGCTGCGTGCCAATGCCGATCTGCATCGGCCGGGGCAGCAGCGAGGTATCGAGCCGGAAGCTGAACTCGACGTAGTGGCGGGAGCCGTCCTCGATCTGCGCCGCCTCGGCCACCTTCCAGTTGGCGCCGCGGCGGATGACTGCGAAGGCCTCGGCCCGGTTCGGATAGCTCTGGCTCAGGCCGCCGAAGGTGACACGGTAGTTGGCCGTCAGCGGCTGGTAGACGACGCGCCAGACGCGCGAGGCGCTGGCGATGCGCTTGTCGCGCCAGTACCAGCGGTCACGGAACACCTCGGCCTCGGCGACGAAATACAGCGGCACGGCCTTGTTCAGCGCCTCCTCGGCACCGCGCGGCAGGTCGAAGTTGATGCTGTAGTCGATGCTCACGCCGTCTTCGTTGCGCTGCACCGCGAAGGCCGCCAGTTCCGCGCTGGCCGCCACGGCAACCGCCGGCACGCAGGCCGCCCACTGTGCCACCACCAGCGCCATCCAGCCCGAGACGATGCGGTGCGCGAGCCCCTCGGCGCGGGGGCGCTGACTGCCAGTCGTGCGTGCCGCGCTGCGCATGGGGTGTGGGCCGGGTCAGGTCTTGTGGATCAGGCTGTAGAAGAACCCGTCGGCCGATGCACCGGAAACGGGCGACAGGTGGTCGGCCCGATTGTCGGGCAGCGGCAGCAGGTGGCCGGGAGACTGCGGGTTGGCCGCAGGGCTGGCGTCGCCGTGGCGTTGCAAAAAGCGTCGATCTGGTCCTGCCCTTCGGCCTTGAAGACCGAGCAGGTGCAGTACAGCAGCCGACCACCGGGCTTCAGCGTGGGCCAGAGGGCATCGAGCAGACGCGCCTGGGTGCGCGCCAGCGCGGCGATGTCGCTCGAGCGGCGCAGCCAGCGCACATCGGGTGGCGACGCACGACGCCCGAGGCGCTGCACGGCGCGTCGAGCAGGATGGCGTCGAACGGCTGGCCATCCCACCACGCCGACGGGTCGCCGGCGTCGGCCGCCACGGTCCGCGCGCTCAGCTTGAGACGACCCAGGGTGTCCTCGATGCGCGCGAGGCGGGCCGGATCGCTGTCCAGGGCCAGCACGTCCAGCTCGGCGAGCTCGAGCAGGTGTGCCGTCTTGCCCCCTGGCGCTGCGCAGGCGTCCAGCACCCGCGCGCGCGCCGGCAGCCCGGCGCCGATCAGCAGCGGCGCGGCGAGCTGCGCAGCGGCGTCCTGCACCGAGACGTCGCCCTGGGCAAACCCCGGCAGTTGCGTCACCGGCACCGGCTGGGCCAGCACCACGGCCTGCGTGCCGTGCAGCGCCGTGGCGGGCAGCCCCGCCTCGACCAGCGCGCGAGGTAGGCCTCGACACTGCCGTGCCGCAGGTTCACGCGCAAGGTCATCGGTGCGCGCTGCTGGTCGGCGGCCAGCACGGACTGCCAATGCTCGGGCCAGTCGCGCTGCAGCCGATCGATCCACCAGCGCGGATGGTTGAACCGCGCCACCGGGTCGGCCGCGATGCCGGCGATCAGCGCCTCGCGCTCGCGCAGGAAGCGGCGCAGCACCGCGTTGACGAAGCCGCCGCGCTGCTTCGCCGCCGCCACCGCCTGATCGACCAGCGTGTGCTCGGCATAAGGCGGGCCGGAGTCGGGCCACAGCAGCGCGATGGCGGCCAGCAGCAGCGCATCGAGCGCGGCCGGTGGCGTCTTGGGCACCAGCCGGGAACGCACGGCCTGCGCGCCCCCCAGCCAGCGCAGCGCGTGGAAGCTCAGCGCTTGCGCACCGGGGCGCGCGGCCGGCGGGCAGCGCTCCAGCGCCTCGGTCAGGCTCTGCCCGGCGCGCACCGCCTGCACCGCCGCGGCGGCATGGGTCAGCAACTGGGCGAGCGGGAGCGAGGCGGGGGGCGTTCACCGCGCGCAGTCTACGGGCAGGGCGCGACCCGGCTGCGCGGCCGGCGGGCCTGCGTTACCCTCTGTCCCCCGACGATTGATGACCGGACCATGCCCGCCGAACAAGCCACCCCGATCTTCCGCACTGAGGAGGAGCTCGCGCGCCTGCCGGCCTCGGAGCGCATCCGCTATCGCCTCGTCGGCGCGGAGTGCCGCTATCACGCCAACGACAACATCTCCGCCTTCATCGCCGAGGGCGAGCTCGAGGAGCTCAAGGCCGAGGTCGAGGCCAAGATGCACGAGGTACTGCGCGCCCTGGTGATCGACACCGAGAGCGACCACAACACGCAGGAAACCGCCAAGCGCGTGGCCAAGATGTTCCTCACCGAGGTGTTCGTCGGCCGCTATACCGCCGCGCCCTCGGTGACCGAATTCCCGAACTTCTCGCGCCTGAACGAGCTGATGATCGTCGGCCCGATCAAGGTGCGCAGCGCCTGCTCGCACCACCTCTGCCCCATCCTCGGCAAGGTGTGGATCGGCGTGCTGCCCAACGAGTTCAGCAACCTGATCGGGCTGTCGAAGTACGCCCGCATCTGCGACTGGATCATGAGCCGGCCGCAGATCCAGGAAGAGGCCGTGACCATGCTGGCCAACGAGCTGCAGGACCGCGTCAAGCCCGACGGCCTGGCCATCGTGATGGAAGCCGACCATTTCTGCATGCACTGGCGCGGCGTCAAGGACGACGAATCGATGATGACCAACTCGGTGATGCGCGGCGCCTTCCTGAAGGATGCCAACCTGCGGCGCGAATTCCTCTCGCTGCTGTCCAAGAAAAACGGAAACTGACCATGCTCGTGCGCCTCATGTACGCCAGCCGCGCGGCGGATTCGGTCGACCAGGACGAGCTGCTCGCGATCCTCAAGCAATCGAAGTCGGGCAACGCCACGTCGGGCATCACCGGCGTGCTGTGCTTTTCCGGCGGCATCTTCCTGCAGGTGCTCGAGGGCGGGCGCATGCCGGTCAACGCGCTGTACAACCGCATCGCCGCCGACACGCGCCACCGCGACGTGGTGCTGCTGAGCTACGAGGAAATCGGCGAACGCCGCTTCGCCGGCTGGTCGATGGGCCAGTCAACCTCGCGCGGCTGAACCCGGCGCTGCTGCTGAAGTATTCCGAGACCGCCGTGCTCGACCCCTATGCGGTGTCGGGTCAGGTCTCGATGGCGCTGTTCGAAGAGCTGGTCGCCACGGCCTCGATCGTCGGCCAGGGCTAGGCTGGTCGGTCGCCGGGCCGCCGGGCCGCCGGGTCAGAGTCCGAGCCGGCCCCGATCTCCAGCATCTTCGCCTCGTCGAACTTCTCGAAGCCGCTGTACTTCGTCGGCTCGAGTTTCTTCTTGCCCTCGTCACTGCCGTCCAGGCCGATCAGGTATTCGCGCACCTTCTCGATGTCGGCCGACGTGAGGTTGGGGCTGGCCACGATGTGCTTGATCGGCACCGGCTTCGATTGCGCCAGGATCTTGCCCCCTTGCCCTGCCGGCCTTGACCAGCGCATTGGCCGCGGTGGCGCCCGAGTCGGTGAGCTTGTTCTCGACGAAGAACGGCACGGCGTCCTGGTAGCGCGTGTAGGTGATGTTGATCTGCGCCGGCTCCACCTTTGCATCGCGCAGCGTGGCGCGCACCATCCACGAGGTGATCGAGTCCTCGTCAGGCGCACCGAGTTTGCGGCCCTTCAAGTCGGCCAGCGAGGTCAGCGGCGTGTCGGCGGCGACCAGGAAGCTCGCCGTGTACTTCTGGAACCCCTTGGTCACGGCCACCAGCTTGTAGCCACTGCCCTTGATCGCCTGGATCGACACGTGGGCCGGGTGAATCATGGCCGTGTCGTAGGTCTTCGCCTGCAGGGCCGCGGCGCAGCTGGTTGTAGTCGCCGATTGGCTCGATCGTCACCGGCTGCTTGAGGATCTTCGACAGATCCGCCGCGATGGCCGCATAGCGCCCTCGCACCTCTTCGAGCGGCACGCGGTAGGTCACGCCTTCGTTGACCGCAAAGGTAAGCGCCTGCGCGCCTCCCATGCCGATCAGCAAGGGCAGGACGCACAGATGACGAACAAGGGTGGCGTGGAGTTTCATGCGCGCAGATTACGCGTCAGCGGCCTCGATGGGAACTGCAAGCGTTGACGGGTCAAGTTGCGGCCGGATCGAGCACGCGCGCCAGCCGGGCGGCCAGCTCGGCTTGGCTCACATCAAGCTCGATCCACTTGCGCCGCGCCGTCTGGCCGCGCACCAGCGTGACGCTGCGCCTGGGCACGTCGAGCTCGTCGGAGAGCCAAGGCGATCAGCGTCTCGTTGGCCTTGCCGTCCACCGGCGGCGCCGCCGGGCGCACGCGCAGCGCGCCATCGTGCAAGCCGTCGGCGCCGGTGCGCCCGGCGTTGGGCACCACACTGACGGCGAGCCACAACGCGTCGCCGTGGCGCGACAGGCAGCTCGGCAGCGGGTCGTCCGCCAAGGCCGTGGACGGGCGCTCAGGCCGCCTTCTTCGCGGCGGCCTTCTTCGCCGGCGCCTTCTTCGCCGCGCGCGGCTCGAACTCGAAGATCACCTTGCCTTCCTTCTTGTCGTAGGCGAGGAAGGCCTTGAACTTGCGCCGCGTCTTGTTGGAGACGAAGTTCTCCAGCAGGTCGGTCTTGCCGGTGGCCAGCAGCTTGGTCATCTGCTCGCGCGCCACCGGCTGCTGCAGGATGATCTTGCCGCTCTTGAAGTCGCAGGTCACGTGCGCGCCCACCGCGTGCTCGCAGACATAGCTCGTGCCATGCTCGAACACCTTGCCCTGGCACTTCGGGCAGTGTCCGAGCGATTCCTGCTCGCCGAAGTCCACCGGCTCGCCGTCGCCCTCGGCCTTCCTGGCGTCCTCGCCGAAATCGAACTCCAGCTTCCAGTTGCCGATCTCGTCGTCAAAGGCGAGCTTGAGCTCGGCGGTGAACGGCCAGCCGGCCTTGGAGCGGAAGCCTTCCAGCGGGCCGATCTTCTTGTGGGCGATGAACTGCTCGACCTCGTCGAGCTCGAAGCTGCGCCCGCCCGGGATCTTGCTGATCGAGAAGCCGCAGCCCTCGCTGTTGCCGTCCTTGCCGGCGCAGCTGAAGCGGCGGTAGTTCTCCTTGATCACGCCGCCGCACTTGGGGCACGGCACCTTCAGCGTCGCGTAGTCGCCGGGAATCGTGTCGCGGTCGTATTCCTTGGCCTTCTTGACGATGCGCTCGGCCATCGCCGCGATCTCGGCCATGAAGGCCTCGCGCTGCAGCCGGCCCTTCTCCATCTCGGCCAGTTGGTGCTCCCAGTTGCCGGTCAGCTCGGGCTTGGTCAAGTCTTCCACGCCGAGGCCGCGCAGCAGCGTCATCAGCTGGAAGGCCTTGGCCGAGGGCACCAGCTCGCGGCCCTCGCGGTGCATGTACTTCTCGAGGATCAGCCCTTCGATGATGGCCGCGCGCGTGGCCGGCGTGCCCAGGCCCTTCTCGGCCATGGCCTCGCGCAGCTCGTCGTCGTCGATCAGCTTGCCTGCGCCTTCCATCGCCGACAGCAGCGTCGCCTCGGTGTAACGCGCCGGCGGCTTGGTCTTCAGCGCGTTGACGGCCACGCTCTCGGTGCGCACCACCTCGCCGGTCTTCACCGGCACCAGCGTGGCGTCGTCCTCCTGCGCCTCGCGGCCATACACCGCCAGCCAGCCCGGCTTGACCAGCACCTTGCCGTTGGTCTGGAAGCTGTACTCCTTGCCGGCCTTCTTCACGGTGGAGATGCGCGTGGTGACCATGAACTCCGCGCTCGGGTAGAACACCGCGAGGAAGCGCTTGACCACCATGTCGTAGAGCTTGGCCTCGACCTCGGTCAGGCTCTTTGGCGCCTGCAGCGTCGGGATGATCGCGAAGTGGTCCGACACCTTGGCGTTGTCGAACACCCGCTTGGCCGGCTTCACGTACTGCTCGTTGAGCGCCTTGCGCGCGTGCGCCGAGAGTTCGCGCAGCGGGCCGGGCAGATCCTCGTCGGCGAGCATCTCCATCGTCTTCTTGACCACCGGCAGGTAGTCCTCCGGCAGCGCGCGCGAATCGGTACGCGGGTAGGTCAGCACCTTGTGCTTCTCGTACAGCGCCTGGGCGATCGACAGCGTGGTCTTGGCCGAGAAGCCGAAGCGCGAGTTGGCCTCGCGCTGCAGCGTGGTCAGGTCGTACAGCAGCGGGCTGGCCTGCGTGCTGGGCTTGGCCTCTTCGGTGACGTGCGCCGGCTCGCCGCGGCAGGCCTGCGCGATCGCCTGGGCATCGGCCTCGTTCCACACGCGGTCGGCACGTTGCTCGGCATCGTCCGGGTTCTTCTTCCACTTCGGGTCGAACCACTTGCCCTCGTACTCGCCGGCCTCGGCGGCGAAGCTGGCCTTGATCTCCCAGTAGTCGCGCGAGACGTGCTTGCGGATCTTCTCCTCGCGCTCGACGACGATCGACAGCGTCGGCGTCTGCACGCGGCCCACGGTGGTCAGGAAGAAGCCGCCATCGCGCGAGTTGAAGGCCGTCATTGCGCGCGTGCCGTTGATGCCCACCAGCCAGTCGGCCTCGCTGCGGCTGCGCGCCGCCTCGGCCGGGCCGCGCAGTTCCTCGTCGCTGCGCAGCTTCTCGAAGCCTTCGCGGATCGCCGCCGGCGTCATGCTCTGCAGCCACAGGCGCCGCACCGGGTGCTTGACTTGGCGTGCTGCTGGATCAGCCGGAAGATCAGTTCGCCCTCGCGGCCCGCGTCGCAGGCGTTGATCAGTTCGCCCACGTCCTTGCGCTTGACCAGCTTGACGATCGCATTGAGCCGGCCCTTGCTCTTGTCGATCGGGTTGAGCTCGAAGTGCGGCGGGATCACCGGCAGGTTGGCGAAGCTCCACTTGCCGCGCTTGACGTCGAATTCCTCCGGCGCCTTGATCTCCAGCAGGTGGCCGACGGCCGAGGTGACGAGGTACTGGTCGTTCTCGAAATATTCGTCGTGCTTGTCGAACTTGCCCGCGGTCGGCGTCAGCGCGCGGACGATGTCCTGCGCGACGGAGGGCTTCTCGGCAATGATGAGCGACTTGGTCATGGCATCCAGGCGGTGCGTGAAAAGGGGCGGCCTGCGGCCGCGTCAATACAATCCGGGCTTCGCGCGCACGCACGCATACGCGCGCGCGCCCATGAATTCAATGTACATAAAGACGATGAAGGCGCAAGCAACCAACGGCAAGCCCCATTCCGCCGCCGCCGGCACCGCGGGCGGCCGCCGCATCCAGGTGCGCCGCTCCGGCGTGCACGGCAAGGGCGTCTTCGCGCTCAAGCCGCTGAAGAAGGGCGAGGTGGTGATCGAGTACAAGGGCGAGGTGATCGACTGGCCCGAGGCGCTGCGCCGCCACCCGCACGACCCGAAGGATCCGACCACACCTTCTACTTCCACATCGACGAGAACAACGTCATCGATGCGAAGTACGGCGGCAACGCCGCGCGCTGGATCAACCATGCCTGCGCGCCGAACTGCGAGGCCGACGAGGTCGACGGCCGCATCTTCATCAAGGCGCTGCGCGCGATCAAGCCGGGCGAGGAGTTGTTCTACGACTACGGGCTGATCATCGACGAGAAGTACACGCCCAAGCTGAAGAAGCAGTTCGCCTGCCACTGCGGCTCGCCCAGGTGCCGCGGGACGATGCTGTCGCCCAAGCGCTGAAGGAAAGAACCGGACGTGACCGTGTCACAAGGCAGCTGGGGAGCCGAGGCGCTGTGGCTGCAGCTGCGTGAGCTGCTGCCCGGCCTGAGCGTGGAAGTGGTGGAGCGCTGCTCCTCCACCAACACGACGCTGCTCGAGCGCGCCCGCGTCGACGTGCGCCCCGAGGCCGACCACAGCGACGTGCTGGTGCAGCGCAGTGTCGAGAGCAAGGCCTTCGGCCGCCGCGCCGCCGACATCCAGCCCTGCCTGCTGGTCGCAGAGCACCAGAGCGGCGGACGGGGCCGGCTGGGCCGCGGCTGGAGCTCGGCGCCGGGTGCCTCGCTCACCTTCTCACTCTCGTTGCCGATTTCGCGGGCCGACTGGTCGGGCTTGTCGCTGGCCGTCGGGCTGGCGCTGGCCGATGCGCTCGACCCGCTGGCCGAAGGCGCTCCGCCGCGCATCGGCCTGAAGTGGCCCAACGACCTCTGGCTGATGGACGGCCCGGCGCGCGGGCGCAAGCTCGGTGGCGTGCTGATCGAGACCGTTTCTGCAGGGCGCGTGCGCCTGGCGGTGATCGGCATCGGCCTGAACGTGCTGCCCATCGGCAACGTCGAGGCCAGCACCGGCTTTGCCTGCCTGCAGGAACTCGATGCGGCGGCCACGGCGCAGCAGACGCTGCATCGCATCGCCTTGCCGCTGGTGCAGGCGCTGCGCCGCTTCGAGGCCGAAGGCTTCGATGGCTTCCGCGCCGGCTACGCGCGGCGTGATCTGCTCGCCGGCCACCCGGTGCGCACCACGCAGCCCGGCGTCGAGGACGGCATCGCGCGCGGCGTCGATGCACACGGCGCGCTGCAGTTGCAGACGGGCGCCGGCGTTGTCGCGATCCACAGCGGCGAGGTCAGCGTGCGGCTGGCGCCGGACGCCGACGCGGCCTGAGCCCGCTCCATGCTTCGCGTCGTCGTCCTGCTGCTGCTGCTGGCCAACCTGCTCTTCTTCGCCTTCACGCACGGCTGGCTCGAAGGCGTGGCTGGATTGCGCCCGCATCCGGAGCGCGAGCCCGAACGGCTGGCCCGACAGATCAATGCCGACAAGGTGGTGGTACTGCCGCCCGGTGCGGCCAGCGCGGCCGCGGCGGCCCGCCCCGCGGAGCCGGCGCCGAGCGCGCCGCAACGCAGCGCCTGCCTCGAGGCCGGCCCGTTTGCCACCGGCGCGTCGGTCTCGGCCGTGGCAGTCCTGCAGGCGCTGCAGCCGCCGCTGCCGCTGGGCAGCTGGGCCGACGTGACCGTCGAGCGCCCGGGCCGCTGGATGGTCTACATGGGCCGTTATCCGAACCGCGAGGCGATGGCGAAGAAGGAAGAGGAACTGCGCCGCACGCGCGTCGGCTTCGAGGAGGTGACCGAGCCGGCCGAATGGACCATGGGCCTGTCGCTCGGCCGCTTCGACGACCGCGCCGCGGCCGAGCGCGCGCTGGAGCAGGCCAGCCAGCGCGGCGTTCGCAGCGCGAAGGTCGTGGAACTCGCCGCACCCGCGACGCTGCACATGCTGCGCGCGGAGAATGCCGATGCGGCGCTGGCCGAGCGGCTCAGCGCGCTGCGTTCGCCGGCGCTGGGCCGCGGCTTCGTGGCCTGCGGCAGCTGAGCAGCACGACGGCTGCGGCCAGCGCCAGCAGCCGGCGGGCCCGAGCGCGCCACCGCCTCCGCCGGAGGCGGGCACCGCCGAACCGGCATTCGCAGGGCGATCGAGGCCGAGCGCCACCGCATCGTTGACATCGATGTTGTCGATCACCTCCGGCTGGCGGGCCGGTGCCACGTAGCCGGCCGGGTCGGCCGCGTATTGCAGCGCGGCCTCCGCATCGAGGATGCCGGCACCGCAGGTCAGCGTGGTGCAGATGCAGCGGCCCGGGTTGGCGTCGGAGCAGGTGCCGATGCGCTGCGACACCACGTGCGGCCGCGCACTGCGCTGCAGCCCGGCGATGATCTCCGTGACCGTCAGCGAAGGGTTCACGCTCAGCATCAGGCCGATCACACCGGCCGTCACCGGCGTCGCGAAGCTCGTGCCGGCCTCGCGGGCATAGATGGCGGCGCCGGGCGAGGTGGTGCCGGCGTTGGAGACGGTCAGCAACGCGTCGTCGCCGAGCACCATGCCCCAGTTGCCCAGAATGCGCGGATCGCCACCGGCCGTGGCGATGGTCAGCCCGGGCCCGAAATTGGAGTAGCTGGCCTTGAAGCCATCGCGGTTGAGCGCCGCCACGCCGACGACACCGCGGCAGTTGGCCGGGCGGGAGACGGCGCCGTTCTTGTTGCCGGCAGCGGCCACCACCACCACGCCGCGCGCGGCCAGCTCGTCGATCACGTCCTGGTAGGCCGCATTGCAGGCGGCGCTGCCGCCGAAGCTGATGTTGAGCACGCGCGCGGGATTGGGGTTCAGCGCAAGCGTGCGGCCGCGGCTGTCCTGCACCGCCGGGCCGGCCGCCCAGCGCATGCCGACGATGATGTCGGCCACATCGGCGCCGCACTTGCCGGCCACCCGTACCGGCACGACGCGCCCGTTCCAGCTGATCGCCGCCACACCCTTGCCATTGCTGGTGTCGGCAGCGAGCATGCCGGCAATCGCCGTGCCGTGCCAGGAGCTCTCGGTCTCTTCGCAATCGCCGAACACTGCAGCGTTGCCGCTGCGGTCCGCGGCGCTGACCCAGTCGCCCGGGTCGGACGGATCGGCATCCCAGCCATCGCCATCGTTGGCGTTCTCGAGGGTCGAGACGAAGTCGCGGCCGGGCAGTACGCCGGTGCCCAGGTCGGGATGGGCGGTGATGCCGGTATCGAGCACCGCGATCACCGCGCTCGGGCTGCCCAGCGTGGTCAGCCGTGCGCTCTGCACGCCGGGCACGCCACGGCGCCGGTCTTCGATGTCGTTGGCATTGCTGCCGCCAGCGGGGAAGAGCCACCATTGGCCGCTGCCCCCGAAGCTGGCGGCGAACAGCGGATCCTGCGGCACGTTCAGCCGCTGCTCGCGCTCATTGGGCACCGCCCATTCGACATGTGGCGACGCAGCGAGCTCGCGCAGGATCGCCTCGGCCTCCCCGGCGCGCATCCGCCGGCCGGGATCGAGGTGACGCACGAGGGCGCCGACGCGGCGCGACTTCCAGCCGGCACGTTCGAGCTCCTGGTCGAGCCGGCTGCGGCCCTCCGGCGAAGCCTCGATGACCTCGCTGAACTTGACGATCAGGCCATTGGCCGACGCGGCAGGTTTGTCGGCCCAGGCCGACGCTGCGCATCCGAGCGCGCCAATGACGAGCAGGCTTGCAAACCGGGACGCAAGCGCGCGCGCTGCGGCGCCCCTCACGCCGAAGGCGCGCCGCGGCGCGGGCGCCGCAACGCGAACACAGCGACTGCGAGAGCGGCCAGCCAGCCCAGGCCCAGCGCGCCACCTCCGCCGCCACCGCCGGAATTGCCGCCACCCCCGCCGCCGCCACCACCGCCCGAGCCGCCCGCGGCGGCCAGCACCGCCGCCGAGGCATCGAGCATGCCGGCGCCGCAGGTGCTGGTGGTGCAGTTGCACTGGTCCTGGAAGCTGCCGTTCGGCGCCCGGCAGTTCGGGATGTCGTTGTAGACGGGGAAGGCGCTCGAAGTGCTCATCAACAGCTGGCGCACCTGCGCCGGCGAGAGGTTGGGATTCACCGACAGCATCAGCGCCGCGGTGCCGGCCACGAGCGGCGCGGAAAAGCTGGTGCCGATGGTGGCGAAGAACGCGTCGGTGTAGATCGAGCCGCCGGCGGCGTTGGTCACCGGATCGAACGAGCCGGCGTTCGCCGTCGTCAGGATCGGGTACAGGCAGGGATCGGATGCCCCGGTATTGACACAGTTGCCGGCCGGTGCACTGAGGCTTAGTTCTGGCCCGATGTCGGAGTAACCGACCTTGTCGCCTTCATGGCGCACACCGCCGACGCCGATCACGCCCGGGCAATTGGCCGGCTCGGAGACCGCCTGCCCACGACCGTTGCCGGCCGATGCGACGATCGTGACGCCGAGCGCGTTGATCTGCGTGATCGCGTCTCGATAGAGTGCATTGCAGCTGCCGGAGCCGCCCAGGCTCATGTTCAGCACCCCGCGCCGGATTCGGATTCGCCGGAACCGCCGGCACGGCAATGCCGGCGGCCCACTTCATGCCAGCGACGATCTCGGAGTCCCATCCGCCGCACTTGGCCAGCACGCGCACCGGCAGCACGCGCACGCGCTCGCGGCCCACGCTGGCCATGCCCGCGCCATTGTTCGTTGCCGCGCCGATGATGCCGCTGACCTGCGTGCCGTGCCAGGAGCTGAATTCACCGGTGTAGTTGCCTTGATCATCGGGCGCCGTGCAGTGATAGAAGATGCTGGTCGAGTCATTGGTCTCGGCCGTGGTGATGCCATCCCCTTCGTCGCTGGGATCAGCATCCCACCCGTTGGTGTCCTTCGCGCTCAAGAAGGTGTTGGGCACCCTCACCGAGCCGTCGTCGTTGCGGTCCGGCCCGACGAAGTCGTAACCCGGCAGCAGCTTGCCAGCCAGGTCGGGATGGTCGGCGCGGATGCCGGTGTCGAGCACGGCCACCACCACCGGTGCGGCCGAGGCCGCGGGCACGTCCCACGCCGACTGCGCATTGATGCTGGCGAGCGCCGAGGCACTCGGCGGCTTCAGGTACCACTGGCCGACGACCGGGCCGCCGGTGAAGTTGTTGGCGTTGGGCGTGCCGCCGCTGGCGTACAGCGGATCGTTGGGCACGGCCGCGCGGCTCTTGCGCCGGTCGGGCACGGCGTACTCGATGTCCTTCTCGGCGGCGAGCCGCTGGGCCAGCGCCTCGGAGCTCATGCCCGGCACGAACACCACCTGCGTGCGCTCGCCGATGCCGAAGCCGGCACGCATCGGCAGGCCGACGCGGGCGCCGAGCGCGAGCGCCCGGTCGCGCTGGGCCTGGTCGGCACCGGCCGCGCTCTTGCGAAGCAGGGCCGAATCGGCCTTGAACTTGACGATCACCCGCGCGTTCTGCGCACCCGCGGGCCGGCGCGGCCTGCGCGATCAACGGGGTCATGAGCGCCAGCGCGAGGGCGCCGAGCAGGGTGCGGGGCGAGGACTTCAAGTCGATCTCCGGAATCGGGGTGCTACCGCAACGCGGCGGCTGGCGCACACGCTGACGGGGTCTCCGCCAGTGTAGGTTCCACACCGCGGGGCGCCGCGTGCGGATTCGACGCGCCGAGGTAAGCATCTGTTGCCTTTCGGCGTCAAGGCGTGAACAGCTGAAACGACGAAGGCCCCCGCAGGGGCCTTCATCACAAGCATCGAAGATCTCCGGCTCAGCGCGCCATCACGCGCACCATCTCCAGCACCTTGTTCGAGTAGCCCCACTCGTTGTCGTACCAGGCCACGACCTTGACGAAGGTCTTGTCGAGTGCGATGCCGGCATCGGCGTCGAACACCGAGGTGCAGGGCTCGCCGCGGAAGTCGGTGGCGACCACCTTGTCCTCGGTGTAGCCGAGCACGCCCTTCATCGCGCCTTCGCTCGCGGCCTTCATGGCCTTGCAGATGTCCTCGTAGCTGGCTTCCTTGTTCAGCTCGACGGTGAGGTCGACCACCGACACATCGGAGGTCGGCACGCGGAACGACATGCCGGTCAGCTTCTTGTTCAGCTCGGGGATCACCACGCCGACCGCCTTGGCCGCGCCAGTGCTCGACGGGATGATGTTCTCGAGGATGCCGCGGCCGCCGCGCCAGTCCTTGTTGCTCGGGCCGTCCACCGTTTTCTGCGTGGCGGTGGTGGCGTGCACCGTGGTCATCAGGCCGCGCTTGATGCCGAAGGTGTCGTTGAGCACCTTGGCCACGGGCGCCGGGCAATTGGTCGTGCACGAGGCGTTGGAGATGATCGCCTCGCCCTTGTAGGTCTTGTCGTTGACGCCGAAGACGAACATCGGCGTGTCGTCCTTGCTGGGCGCGCTCTGGATCACCTTCTTGGCGCCGGCGGCGAGGTGCTTCTGGCAGGTTTCCTTGGTCAGGAACAGGCCGGTGGACTCGACGACGATGTCGGCTCCGACCTCGCCCCACTTCAGCTCGGCCGGATCCTTCAGCGCGGTCAGGCGGATCTTCTTGCCGTTGACGATCAGCGTGTTGCCGTCGACCGCCACGTCACCCTTGAAGCGACCGTGCACGCTGTCGTACTTCAGCATGTAGGCGAGGTAGTCGGGCTCGAGCAGGTCGTTGATCGCGACGACCTCGACGTCCTTGAAGTTCTGGATGGCGGCGCGGAACACCATGCGCCCGATGCGGCCGAAGCCGTTGATGCCGATCTTGATGGTCATGTGATTTCCTCCAGTTTGAAAGCGTGAGGCTTCAGCGGCGGGCGAGCACGGCACGCACGGTGTCGGCCACGTTCTCCGCGGTGAAGCCGAAATGCTTGAACAGCACGCCGGCCGGTGCCGACTCGCCGTAGGTGTCGATGCCGACCACCGCGGCGCAGCCGTACTTCCACCAGCCGTCGGTGACGCCCGCCTCCACCGCGATGCGCGGCAGGCCCTCGGGCAGCACCGAGCGCTTGTAGGCCGTGGCCACGGCGGTCGAAGACGCTGGTCGAGGGCATCGAGACGACACGTACCGCGATGCCGTCCTTGGCGAGCGCTGCCTGGGCATGCAGCGCGAGTTGTACTTGGAGCCCGTGGCGACGATCACCGCCTGGGCCTTCTTCTTCAACCCGACTTCGGCCGGCTCAGCCAGCACGTAGGCGCCTTTGGCGATGTCGTCGAGCCTGCCCTTGGGCAGGTAGGGAAGATTCTGTCGCGACAGCAGCAGCGCGCTCGGGCGATGGCGGCTCTCGATCGCTGCGCGCCGTGCCACCACCGTCTCGGCGGTGTCGGCCGGGCGCCAGACGTCCAGCCCCGGGATCACGCGCAGCGCGGCGGCATGCTCGACGCTCTGGTGCGTCGGGCCGTCTTCGCCCAGGCCGATGGAGTCGTGCGTGAACACATGCACCACGCGCTGCTTCATCAGCGCGGCCATGCGGATCGCGTTGCGGCTGTAGTCGCTGAAGGTCAGGAAGGTGCCGCCGTAGGGGATGAAGCCGCCGTGCAGGCCGACGCCGTTCATGATCGCGGCCATGCCGAACTCGCGCACGCCGTAGTTGACGTGGCGGCCGCCGTTGCCGGCGCCATCGGCACCGAAGCGCAGCGCCGGCGTGCTGCTGGTGTTGGTCAGGTTGGAGCCGGTCAGGTCGGCGCTGCCGCCGAGCAGTTCGGGGAGTGCCTTGGTGAAGGCCTCCAGCGCGATCTGGCTGGCCTTGCGGCTGGCCACCGTCTCGGCCTTGGCGTGCGCGGCGGCCAGCGCCTCGGCGGCCGATTGCGCCCAGTTCGCCGGCAGCTCGCCGCGGATGCGACGCACGTATTCGGCGGCCAGATCGGGGTGCGCGGCACGGTAGGCGGCGAAGCGCGCATCCCAATCCGCTTCGAGCTGCGCGCCACGGGCCTTGGCATCCCAGGCCGCATAGGCCGGCTCGGGGATCACGAAGGGCTCGTGGCTCCAGCCCAGCGCGGCGCGCGTGAGCTTGATCTCTTCGCCGCCGAGCGCCTCGCCGTGCGCCTTGGCGGTGCCGGCGCGGTTCGGCGAGCCCTTGCCGATGGTGGTCTTGCAGCAGATCAGCGTCGGCTTGTCGGCCGTCTTGGCCCGAGCGATCGCGGCGCTGACCGCCTCGGCATCGTGGCCGTCGACCGCACGGATCACGTTCCACCCGTACGCCTCGAAACGCTTGGGCGTGTCGTCGATGAACCAGGGCGTGACCGGCCGTCGATCGAGATG
This sequence comes from Piscinibacter aquaticus, assembly GCA_007994965.1. GTDB lineage: Bacteria > Pseudomonadota > Gammaproteobacteria > Burkholderiales > Burkholderiaceae_C > Piscinibacter > Piscinibacter aquaticus. Next base: position 3,622,650 of record VOPW01000001.1, read on the forward strand.
CCGTTGTCGTCGTACAGCGCAATCAGCTTCGAGAGCTTCCAGGCCCCGGCCAGGGCGCAGGCCTCGTGGCTGATGCCCTCCATCAGGCAGCCGTCGCCGAGGAAGACGTAGGTGTGGTGGTCGACCACCGAGTGGCCCGGGCGGTTGAACTCGCCGGCGAGCAGCTTCTCGGCCAGTGCCATGCCCACCGCGTTGGTGATGCCCTGGCCCAGCGGGCCGGTGGTGGTCTCGACGCCCGGCGTGATGCCGACCTCGGGGTGGCCCGGGGTCTTGCTGTGCATCTGGCGGAAGTTGCGCAGCTCGCTCATCGGCAGGTCGTAGCCGGCCGGTGCAGCAGCGCATAGATCAGCATCGAGCCGTGGCCGTTGCTCAGCACGAAGCGATCGCGGTCGGCCCAGTGCGGGTTGGCCGGGTTGTGGCGCAGGTGGCCGTGCTGCGGGCCCCACAGCGCCACGGCGATCTCGGCCATGCCCATCGGCGCGCCGGGGTGGCCGGAATTGGCCTGCTGCACGGCATCCATCGCCAGCGCGCGGATCGCATTGGCCATCAAGGCCGAGGTGGACGAAGCGGAGGCGGTGGAAACGGCAAGGTCGGCCATGGTGTGACGCTGGAGGGAAGTGGCGGGGGGAAGACGGGCGGGGAACGGGCATTTTAGGCTCCCGCCCCCGGCCGTCCGTATGATCCGCCGCATGCAGGGACTGCACCTCACCGCCGACTTGCACGGCTGCGATCCGACCCGGGCGGCGATGACCGACACCGCCGTGCTGCGCCTGCTGTGCCTGGACAGCGTGCGCGGCTGTGGCCTCTCGCCGGTGGGCGAGCTGTTCCATCGCTTCGCGCCGGCCGCCGATGCTGCCGAGCAGCCCCCGGGCATCACCGGCGTCGTGCTGCTGGCCGAATCGCACCTCGCGGTGCACACCGCCCGAGCTCGGCGCGGTGACGCTCGACGTGTACGTGTGCAACTTCGGCGCCGACAACTCGACGCGGGCCCATGCGCTGCTCGACGCGCTGGTCGCCGCCTTCGCACCGGCGCACGCGGAGCGACACGCCCTCGCGCGCGGCGCGCGCACGCCGGTGGCGCCGGCTTGACGGGGCTCAAGACGACCTCGACACCGCGGTGAGACGCTGGAGCCCTGCCGCCAACGGCCTGGAGCTTCCGTCATGTCCCACCCGTCCCTCACCATCATCCGCGACGAACACGGCGCCCTCTCGGCAATGCTGCGCTCGCTGTCCATGCTGCTGGCCGAGCACCGCCGGCATGGCTCGCTGCCCGATTTCAGCGTGCTGCGCGCGATGCTGTTCTACGTCGACGAATTCCCCGAGCAGCTGCACCACACGAAGGAAACCGAACTGCTGTTTCCGAAGCTGCGCGCGCTGCCCCGAGGTGGCGGCGATCCTCGACAAGCTCGACCGCGACCATGCCCGCGGCGAGAAGGCGATCCGCGACCTCGAGCACGACCTGCTCGCCTTCGAGGTGCTCGGCGAGCCGCGCCGCGCCGCCTTCGAGCAGGCGGTGGAGCGCTACATCGACTTCTACCTCAGCCACATGCGCATCGAGGAAGAGCAGGTGCTGCCGCTGGCGATGAAGCATCTGAACGCCGACGACTGGAAGGAGCTCGACGAGGCCTTCCTCGCCAACCGCGACCCGCTGACCGGCCATGAGCCGACCGACCTCTACCGGCCGCTCTTCAGCAAGATCGTGCAGAGCGCGCCGGCGCCGATCGGCCTGGGTCCGGCGCTGAATTGACCCCGTAGCGCCTTCGGCGCTCCCCAGGGGGCGCCGCCAGCGGACCGGCGAAGCCGGGTCCGCGGCGGCTGCTTGATCGGGCCGAGCGCCGTCTAGACTCGCTTGCATGAAAGCGATCATCCTCGCCGCCGGCCGCGGCGAACGCATGCGGCCGTTGACGGACACGACGCCGAAGCCGCTGCTGCGCGTGCGCGGCAAACCGCTGATCGAGTGGCATCTGGAGGGCTGGCGTGCGGCGGGGTGCGCGAGGTGGTGGTCAACACCGCGTGGCTGGAAGCGCAGATCGTCGAGACGCTCGGCGACGGTGCGCGCTTCGGGCTGTCGATCCGCTATTCGCTCGAGGGTCGCGATCACGGCGGTGCGCTGGAGACGGCCGGCGGGCTCAAGAAGGCGCTGCCGCTGCTCGCCCTCGGCGCCGACGAGCCGTTCTGGTACGTCGCCGCCGATGTCTTCGCCCCGGGCTTCGACTTCGGCCCGGCCAGCGCCGCAGCGATCCGCCCGGGCCAGCTCGGCCACCTCTGGATGGTGCCCAACCCGCCGCAGCATCCCGGCGGCGATTTCGGCATCGACGAGGGCGGCCGTTGCCGGGGCTCCGGGCGCGAGCTTCACCTGGTCGGGCATCGGCGTCTTCCGCCCTGGCTTCGTCACCGAACTGATGGGCGACTTCGAGCTCGGCGCGAAGGCGCGCCTGCGGCCCTATCTCGACGCCGCCATCGCGCAGCGCCGGCTCGGCGCCACCGCCCTGGCTCGGCGCCTGGGCCGATGTCGGCACGCCCGAGCGGCTGCGCGCGCTCGACGCCGCCGGCTGACCGTTCGGCCAGCGCAATCGCCCGTTTGCCCGCCGGGTCGTGCATTTTCACGTCAGCAGACCGCAAGGCGTTGATTTGCCGCGCGAACGGGCTAATGTGCGGGCATGGATCTGCTGTCCTCCGTGATCACCTTGCCGATGGCCGTGGCGGCGGCCGGTGCGGCGCATTACCTGGGCGCCAAGGCGGTCAAGGCGGTGCTGTGGTCGGTGTCGCCGCTGTCCACCGGCGAACCGCAGGCCTTCACCTACGAGCGCGACGTCTGGCGAACCGCCGAGCCGGCGACGATGCAGGTGCTGATCGCCGTGCTGGCCTCCGGCGTGCTGGTGTGGTTCGGCGCCGTGATCGCGCAGAGCTGGGTCAGCGGGCTGGGCGTGCTGGCATGGATCGGCGCGCTGCTGTTCGACCTGCAGCGCTGGGAGCGCGTGGCGGTCAGCGCCAACAACCTGTGGTTTCAGCGCGGCTACTGGCAGAAGGTGCACCGGGTCGCCTACGAGAACATCCGCGATGCGCACATCGAGGAGAAGGACGCCGGCGGTTTCACACTGCGCCGCGGCCGCCACAACCGCGTCTGCCGGCTGCAGGTGCGCATGAAGGACAAGCGCATCGTCGCGCTGCCCAAGACCGACGCCTACGCCGGGCTCGGTGACGTGGAAGAGGTGGCCAACCAGCTGCGCCAGCGCCTGCGCCACCTCGAGGACCGCGAGGCGGTGAAGCGCTCGGAAGCCGCCGCGCACGAGGCTGCCAAGCGCGCGGCCGAGACACCCACCGGCGGCGACGACGAATTGCACCGCGCCCTGCGCAAGCTGCGCGCCGGCGCGCTCGCGCCCAACGTTCCGCCAGCCGTCAAGCTGCGCCGCGAATCGTGAAGCGCCATCTGGCGGCCGAGCCGGCGCGGTGTGCGCAGCGCCGGGCCCGGCTCGCGCAGGCGATGGCTGCACAAGGCGGCGGCGTGGCGGTGCTGCCCACCGCCGCCGAGCGGCAGCGCAACGGCGACAACGATCATCCGTTTCGCCACTGCAGCCACTTCCACTACCTGACCGGCTTCGACGAGCCGCAGGCCTGGCTGCTGCTCGACGCCAGCGGCCACAGCACGCTGCTGTGCCGCGAGAAGAATGTCGAGCGCGAGATCTGGGACGGTCATCGGCTCGGCCCCGAGGCCGCACCTGCCGCATTGGGTGTGGACGAGGCGCATGCACTGGATGCGCTCGACAAGGTCGCGCTCGACAAGCTCGCCAATGCGGCAGCCGTGTGGCTGCCCTTCGGCGTTCACGACGGCTTGCTGTCGCGTGTGGAGGGCTGGCTGGCCACGCTGCGCGGGCGCAGCCACCTGGGCGTGCGCACGCCGCAGGCGCAGCGCGACCTGACGCCGCTGCTGGCCGAGATGCGCCTCTTCAAGGACGAGGCCGAACTCGCCACGATGCGCCGTGCTGCGCAGATTTCGGCTGGCGCGCATGCGCGCGCCATGCGCTTCTCGGCGCAGCACTTTCGCGAGCATCCCGAGGCCGGCCTGCCGGAATATGCGATCGAGGCCGAGCTGCTGCACGAGTTCCGCCGCCACGGCGCGCAGTCGCCGGCCTACGGCTCGATCGTCGCCGCCGGCCGCAATGCCTGCGTGCTGCACTACGCCGCCGGCGACACCGAGCTGCGCGCCCGCGAGCTGTGCCTGATCGACGCCGGCTGCGAGCTCGACGGCTACGCCAGCGACATCACCCGCACCTTCCCCGCCGACGGCCGCTTCACGCCCGCGCAGCGCGAGCTCTACGACATCGTGCTGGAGGCGCAGCAGGCCGCGGTGGCCGCCACGCGCCCCGGCGCGCGCAAGCAGGATGCGCACTGGGCCGCGGTGCGCGTGCTCGCGCAGGGCATGCTTGACACCGGCTTGCTCAAGCGCGACACCGTGGGCGACGTGGATGCGGTGATCGAGAGCGCCGCCTACCGCGCCTTCTACATGCACGGCACCGGCCACTGGCTGGGCCGCGACGTGCACGACGTCGGCGAATACCTCGCGCTCGACGAAGAACCGGTCGACCAGCTCGACGGCTACGGTGCGCGTGTCGTGAAGAAGCCCTCGCGGGTGCTGCAGCCGGGCATGGTGATCACGATCGAGCCGGGAATCTACGTGCGGCCGGCCGAGGGCGTGCCGGAGCGCTTCTGGCACATCGGCATCCGCATCGAGGACGACGCGGTGATCACGCCTGCGGGCTGCGAGCTGATCAGCCGCGAGGTGCCGGTGGATCCGCGCGAGATCGAGCGACTGATGCGCTCGTGAAGGCGGCGCGCAGCTGCGCCGCCGCGCGGTGGCCGTGGAAGAAGGCCTCCTCGAAAACCGAATAGCCCGACAGATCGGCATGCGCGAAGTGGATGCGCCGCTGCGGCTGCTGCAACTCGCGCAGCGCCGCATGGCCGCGCAGCCCCGGCACCGGGATGCTCATCGCATGGCCGTAGCGCATCAGGTCGACCTGCTTCAGGTGGCGCGGCAGATCGGGGTGGGCGCGCACCAGATCGGCCAGCACGCGCGTGGCCCAGGCCTCGGCGCTGTCGCCGATCAGTGCACGGCGCGCGCTCGCGGCCTGTGCCGCATCGTCGCCGCCGAGTGCCCAATAGGCGGTGAACACGGTCTCGCCGGGGTGCGGCCGCAGGCTCTGGTGCATCGCGTCGACATAACCGAGCGCCGGGCTGCGGTAGAGCACGTTGTCCCACGAAGGCGGCGCGCCGCCGCGGTCGATCGGCGGACGATCGCAATGCAGGTTGGCCACCAGCCAGGGCGCATGGCGCATTGCGGTGGCAGCGGCCACCAGCGCGCCCGACGGTGATTCGATCACGCGCGCGGCCACGAAGAGCGGCAGCGCCAGCACGAGCTGCGGCGCGACCCAGCGCTCCACGCGCTGCTCGCGCTCGTTCCACAGCTCGAGCTCGACCTCGCCGCGACCCTCGCTCACGCGAAGCACCGCGCAGCCGCCGTGCAGCCGCTCGCCGAGCGGCGCGGCCAGCCGCGCGGCGAGCCAGCCATTGCCCTCGGGCGGTGTGACGCCGTCGCGCTCGCCGGCGTCATCGCCGGGCGCGTGAAAGCCATGCCGGCTGGCGAAGTAGTGAAGCCCGGCCCAGGCCGAGACCTGTGCGCTGCCAGCGCCGTAGTCGTCGCGGCAGCAGTAGTCGAGGTACCAGCGCAGCGCCGGGGCATCGAAGCCTTCGCGGGCCAGCCAGTCGCCGAACGTCAGTGCATCCAGCGCTGCCAGCTCGGCCGTCCACGCCGCGCGCGCAGTCGGGATGCTGAAGGCCCGGGTATCGACCCAGCGCTGCACCGCTGCCGAGAAGCGGCGGTACTGCGCCAGCGTGGGCTCGCGCTCGCCGGCGGTCAGCGCCTCGACCGGCGGCAGCAAGCCGTCGTGCCAGGCGCCGTCGATGAAGAGGCGCTCCTGCGGCGCGTGGCAGAGATGCCGCTCGTCATAGACCACGCGGCCGGGCTCTGTGCGGCGAAGGCCGAGTTCCTCCAGCCACTCGGCCACCTCGTGCGCCGCCTCGCCGGGCGTCGGCAGGTAATGCGCACCGAGCGGGCAGCCGATGCCGCCCATCGCATGGCCGCGGCTGTTGCCGCCGGGTGCGTCTTCGAGTTCGAAGAGATGGATGTCGTCGATGCCGGCGCGCCTCAGTTCGCGCGCCGCGGCGAGGCCCGCAATGCCGCCGCCGGCGATCAGCACGCCGGCGCGCTGGGTCACGGCGGGCGCGGGCAGCGAGCCGCTCTTCGCGTCGCGCAGCCGGTGGCCGCGCTCGTGCGAGGCGCCGACCCAGCGCGCCGTCCAGCGTGCGTCGCCGTCGCGCGCGCACGCGATCAGGCCCATCGCGGCCGACGACGCCGCGGCGCCGAGCCACGCGCGCCGCGTGAGTCCGCCGCTCACTGCTGCACCTTGCCCCACTCTTGCTCGAACAGGTGCACGAGGCGCTGGTTGGAGAGCTGGTTCGGCTCGGCCGGCACGCGCGCCATGTCGGGCGGGAAGTGGAACAGTGCCGGCAGCCCGGCGAGATCGAGAAAGCGCAGGCCTTCGGGCAGCGCCTCGGGCTGCCGCCAGGGCCGGCGGCTGGCGAGGATGAAGCCCCACTCGCCGAAGCTGGGCACATGAGCGTGGTACGGCGTGGCGGTCAGCCCCGTCGCCTCGATCGTCGTCGCCACGGTCCAGTAGCTGCCCCGCGCGATCAGCGGCGAGGTGGTCTGAACCACCGCGTAGCCGCCGGCGGCGAGGTGATCGTCGACGCGCTGGTAGAAGGTGGTGGTGTAGAGCTTGCCGATCGAGAAGTTGGTCGGGTCGGGGAAGTCGACCACGATCACGTCGAAGTGGCCTGGGTTCTTTTCCAGCCAGCCAAAGGCGTCTTCGTTGACGATGCGCACCTTCGGCGAGTTCAGCGCGTTGCCATTGAGCGCCGTGAGCATCGGCGAGGTGGAGAACAGCCGCGTCATCTGCGGATCGAGCTCGACCAGCGTCACCGCCTCGACGCTCGGGTACTTCAGCACCTCGCGCACCGCCATGCCGTCGCCGCCACCGAGCACCAGCACGCGCTTCGGCGCGCCGTGCGCCGCCATCGCCGGGTGCACCAGCGCCTCGTGGTAGCGGTGCTCGTCGCGCGAATGGAACTGCAGGTTGCCGTTGAGGAAGAGCTTCACGTGGCCGTGGCCGGCCGTGACCACCACACGCTGGTAGGCACTGCTTTCGGCGAAGACGATGGCCTCGCCGTAGAAGCGGTCCTCGGCCCAGCGGGTGATCGCGTCCGCGCCGGCAAAGGCGCTGGCCAGCACGCCCACCACCGCCACGCAGGCGAGCACGTGCGCTGCCAGCGCGCGCAGCTCGGCGCGGAACAGCCACAGCGCCCACAGCGCCACGCCGGCGTTCAGCAATCCGAAGAAGAGGCCCGTGCGGATCAACCCGAGCTGCGGCACCAGCACCAGCGGGAAGGCGATGGCCACGACCAGCGCGCCGAGGTAATCGAAGGTGAGCACCTGCGAGACCAGTCCTTCAGCGCATAGCGCTCGCGGAAGTGGCGCTTGAGGATGCGCATCACCAGCGGGATCTCCAGACCCACCAGCGTGCCCACCAGCAGCACGAGCGCATACAGCGCGAAGCGGAACGAGCCGGCCGCCACGCTGTGCAGCGCGAACAGCATCGCCGGCATCAGCCCGCCGATCAGCCCGACGAGCAGCTCGATGCGCAGGAAGTGGGCAACCAGCTGCCGCTCGAGGAAGCGCGACAGGTACGAGCCCACTCCCATCGCGAAGAGGTAGGTGCCGATGATGGTGGAGAACTGCAGGACGGAGTCGCCCAGCAGGTAGCTGGCCAGCGCGCCGGCGGCCAGCTCGTACAGCAGCCCGCAGGCCGCGACCACGAACACCGAGGCGAGCAGCGCCACCTCGGCCGGGCGGATCGGCGCGGCCGCGGACGCCGCTGGTGCGAGAGGGTCCGCCGCCGCAGCGGCGGGCCCGACCTCAGCCATGGATGGCGGCGGCGACGACCTGTCCGATCGAGATCGCGGTGGCGCCGACGACGATCGCCAGCGCCAGGTTCTTCTTCTCGACGATCTCCTCCCACAGGTTGTACGGGGTGAGCTTGTCGACGATCACGAAGCAGATCCAGAAGATCGCCACGCCGATGAAGGCGTAGAGCATGGAGCCGAAGAAGACCGCAGGTTTGAGCCACTCGATGCCCATCATGGGAATGCTCCTCGTTCAGTGTGATTTCACTTGTGGCCGCCGAAGGAGCCGCCGCCCCACGAACCGCCACCGATGCGCCCGCCGCTGCTGCGCGCTGCGCAGGCAATTCTGGTACTCCGCCGAGGCTTCGCCGTACGTGGCGCGTACCTGCTCGCAGTCGCGCCGGTCGCCGTCGCAGCGGAACATCATCAGCAGCACGACCACGACGAAGACCCAGAAGAAGATCTTCGCCAGCAGCCCGGCGGCATTGCCCGACGACGGCGTGGCGTCGCGTTGCAGCGCGGCGCTCTTCTCGGGCGCCAGCTTGAAGGCCTTGAGCACGGCGTCGGCGCTGAGCGTCTCGCCGGCCGACCAGGTGATCTCCTGGTTCTCGCCGGAGCCCGTGCGCTCGCGGTTGATGCGCCGCGCGGAGAAGGCGCCGGTGCCGACGTAGTCGGTGTTGTAGGTGCGTGCGTCGCGCTCGAGCTTCCAGTAGAACTCGCCGAGCACGTAGGTGGCCATGCCGGTGTAGTCGTACAGCTTGCGGTAGACCACGCCCTGGTACTTCACGCCGTCGCCGGCGCGCTCGGGCACGCCGGTGATCGGCGCCGTCCAGCTCCAGCCGTCTTCCGCATCGACGAGGAAGGCGAAGCCCTCGGTGCGGTGGTATAGCAGGTATTCGCGCCAGAAGGACTGGTCGTCTTCTCCTGTGTCGACTTCGCAGCGCTCGGCATAACCCACCACCTGCCAGGGCAGCGCCTTCTTGTCGCCCGGCGTCGTCGACAGCGCCAGCGTGCCGATGCTGCCCAGCGGAATCTGCGGCTCGCTGCCGTTGGCCTGCGCGTAGTGCTTCAGGTCGCCGCCCACGCCCTGCGAGACATCGACCACCGCATGGCAGTTGGGGCAGACGATCGACTGCGTGGTCGACAGCTTGACCTCCAGCGCCGTGCCGCAGCTCGGGCATTCGACGCCACGCGCCTTCAGCGTCTTCTCGCTCGCCTCGGCCGGGCCGGTCATCGCGAGTTCGCTGATCGCCACCGAGCGGCCGATGGCCCACTTCGGCGCGGCCGGGTCGCCATAGTCGAGCGTGCCGACCTCGCCGCGCGTATTGCGCAGATCGGCCACGACGAAGCCGCGTTCGAGGTTGGGCTTGAAGGGCAGTTCGCCCTGTGCGGTGATCAGCTTCGCGGCGGCCACCGAGGCCACCGACCAGCCCTGGCCAGCGACGACGAGCGACTGCCCTGCGCGCAGCGATTCAGCCGCCGGCGCCGGCCCGTCCAGCGGCGCATCGAAGGCGAAGACGTAGCGGCCGTTGTCCTCGCTCAGCCACCCTGAGCGGCCGTTGTCGAACAGCGCATGCCACTCGTTCCAGGTGCCTTCGGCATAGCGGTACTGCAGCCGGCCCACCAGCACGAAGGGCGCGCCCTGGTGGCGGCCGGCGGCGCCGAGCTGCAGCGGCGAGTGGTCGTCGAACAGTTCGGCCGCCCGGCCGATGCGCTTGAGCGCCTCGCCGTCGCGGACGATGCTGCTGCGGCAGTAGCTGCAGACGGCAAACGCCGACGCGGCCGAGCGGAACTCGACCGGCGCGCCGCAGTTCGGGCAGGCGGCCTTGTAGCCGCGCTGCGGGCTTTGCTCGGTGGCCAAGACGCCGGAGGGGCTAGATGAGCTTCTTCAGCAGCTCGGCCTTCTTGGCGTCGAATTCCTCGGCCGTCAGGATGCCCTTGGTCTTCAGCTCGGCGAGCTTCTCGATCGTGGCCATCACCTCGTCGGGCCGCACGCCGACGGCCTGCGCCGCCGCGCCCGCCGCCTGCGCGGCGCCGCCCTGCAGTCCCTGCTGCAGCTGCTGGGCCATCACCGGCCCAGCGCGACGCCGGCGCCCAGGCCCATCGCGTCGCCGACCACGCCGCCACCACCGCCGGCACCGGCCGCGCCTTCGGCGAACTTCGGGATCGCCTGCGCGGTCTGGTACTGCATGAACTTGCCCATGTCGCCGCCGACCATGCCCATGCCGATCTTCTGGTCGAGGATCTTCTGCAGTTCCTCGGGCAGCGAGACGTTCTGCACCGTCACCGCCTCGAGCTTCAGGCCGAGCTTCTCGAAGGCCGGCGCGGTGGCCTGCTGCAGCTGGCTGGCGAACTCGATCTGGTTGGCCGCGAGGTCGAGGAAGGCGATGCCGCTGGAGGCCACCGCATCGGAGATGTGCTGCAGCATCAGCGCACGCAGCTGGCCGTCGAGCTCGGCCACCGTGTAGGTGTCACGCGTGCCGGAGATCTCGGTGTGGAAGGTCTTCGGGTCGGCGATGCGGTACGCATAGTTGCCGAAGGCGCGCAGTCGCACGGCCCCGAAATCCTTGTCGCGGATCGTCACCGGCTGGGTCGTGCCCCAGCGCTGGTCGACCTGCTGGCGCGTGCTGAAGAAGTAGACGTCGCTCTTGAACGGGCTCTGGAACAGCTTGTCCCAGTTCTTCAGGTAGGTCAGCACCGGCAGCGTCTGCGTCGTCAGCTTGTACATGCCGGGGCCGAACACGTCGGCCACCTTGCCTTCGTTGACGAACACCGCCATCTGCGATTCGCGAACGGTCAGCGAGGCGCCGTTCTGGATCTCGCGGTCGGCCATCGGGAAGCGCCAGGCCAGCGTGCCATCGCCGGCCTCCGTCCATTCGATGATGTCGATGAACTGCTTCTTGACGAAATCCATCAGCGCCATGTGGCCCTCCCAGGTCGACGGTCGATGAAAGCCGGCGCTTGGCGCCGGAGCCCGCGGATCATAGTGCGCGGCCCCTGCGACGCAAGGGTTTCAGGCCGCACGTGGCGAACCGGTCACGAAATCGCGTTGCGCCGGCGCCAGCGCCTCGGCCATGCCGGCGGCAAAGCGGGCGTGCAGTCGGAAGGCGGCTGCGCTGTCGGCATCGATGCTGGAGACGCGCACCAGCAACCCGGCAGCGGCTCGTCGCTGCCCCATGCGCTGCAACCGCTCGAGCCAGCCCTGCGCACGCGCCGAGACGGCCTGCCCGTCGAGGACGGTCCAGTAGGTGATCGGCTCGGGGCGCCCGGGCATCTGTGCCACCAGCCGCGTCACCGGCACGCTGCGGCCTGCCAGCTCGAGACGATCGTCGACCAGATCGCCGATGCGAAAGCCGCCGGCGCGGTAGCAGACCTCTGGCCGGTGCAGTTGCATGTCGGAGGATTGCGTGCCGAGGTACGCCACCGACAGCATCACGCGTGCGCCGCTCGTGTGCACGAACGTGCGCTCGAGCACTGGTCATAGAAACCGACCTGACGTCCGCGCGCATCGGCTGCACGCACGAAGGCCGCGGCTTCGCGATCGAGGATCCACTCGCCGAACTGGCTGGGCAGCAAGGCGTCGAGATCGACGCGCGGCTGCTCGCCGGCCTTCGGCGCCGAGGGCCGCAGCCCCCAACCGACGGCCGCGGACCCCGCCATCACCGCGGCCAGGCGCAGCGCCTCCCGGCGGCTGACGGGGCGGCTCATCGCCCCGCCCCCTTCAGCAGCCGGCCGAGCAGCGCATCGACCATGATGACCAGGACGAGCGCCACCAGGAACAGCACCATGCCGGCAAAGCCGTGCAGGAAGCCCTGCCCGGCGGCGTCGCCGAAGTGGAAGGTCACCAGCGCCAGCACCATCACGCGCACGACGTTGGCGCAGAAGGCGATCGGCACCACCGCGATCGCCAGCAGCGTGTTGCGCAGCACCGAGCTGTGGTTCATCAGGCTGGCATAGAGCAGGCCCATCGCCTCCAGCGTGAACATCGTCTGCAGGCCCGCGCAGGCCTCGTTCACGAGCAGCTGGTACTGGCCGACCGTGATGACGACGCCAGACAACCCGACCGGGTAACCCACGGCCGACAGCGCATGCGCTGCAACGTAGGACACGGCGGCCTTCAACGGCCCGGTCACCGCCAGCACGAGCGAGAACGGCAGCGGAATGGCGAAGAGCAGGAAGAAGAAGGGGAACCACGTCAGCCGCAGCGCGGCGGCGCCCTTGAAGTACAGCAGCAGGGCCATCGGCACCAGCATCAGCGCGATCAGCTCGAGGCGGAACACACCCAGCCAGCGCCCGGAGAAGTAGACGAGCAGCGCGAACGCCATCAGCAGCAGGCCGGGCCACCGGGCGGCCGATGCGGGCAGGGCGGCCAGTGCCTCGCGCCGGCGCCAGACCAGCCGGGCGGAGATGCCCAGGATCAGCGGTTCGTGGCCTTGCGTCTCGCGCAGCCGGGCGCCGCGCGACCAGTCCCAGATCACGGGCAACGCCATGGCGGCGAAGCCGGCCAGCAGCATCGCCACGACCCGCAGATCCAGAGCGCCGGCCGACAGGGCCGGATCGCGCCGCACGGCCGCGTGTTCCATGTCCGTCAGCGCGCCGCAGAGGCGGCGGCGCCGGGCGCCGACGCCGCGAAGCTGCCCTGGTAGGCGATGCGCGCCTCCGAGCGCAGCTTCTTCATCGCCTCGCCGATCGCCTCGGTCTTGCGCAGGTTCACGAGATAGGAAGAGATGGCGCCCTGGGCCTGTCGGCGATCGACGGGGGCCTGTACTGCTTGCAGCAGCGTGTAGACGCGCCCCTGGCCACCCTGCGCGAAGGCGATCGACCGGCCGGGCTCCAGCGCGGCAATCTGCGCCAGAAGGTTCAGTGGCAGATCCTCTGCCGCCTGCGCGACGACGCGCGAGGGGCCGCTGAGCCCGGCACGCTGCATCAGCGTGACCAGCTCTTCGGGCGTCCGCACGGCGGCCACCTTGCCGACGAAGGTCTTCAGTTCGGAGGCATCGGCCTGCAGGCCGGTCTCGCGCAGCACGTAGATGCGCCGCTGCGCGAACAGCGCCGGCTGGGCGTCGTAGTAGCGATCGATCTCCTCGGAACTCGATCCACGCGCCTTGGCGGCCACCGATTCCTGCCAGGCCTGCGCGAGGATCTCGCGGCGCGCCGCCTCGAGCCGCTGCACCACGCGCGGATCCTTGTCGAGCTTCGCGGACTTCGCGGCCTGCGCGGCCAGTTCCTGGTCGATCAGGCCCTCGAGCACCCGCGCGGCTCCCCCGCCGTCGCCCGCCGCCAGACGGGGCTGGCGCTCCAGCACGGTCTCGATCTGGTGCACGGTGAGTTCACCATCGTTCACCGTCGCTGCCACCTGGGAATCGGCCTTGCGCTGCGCCTCGCCGCCGCAGGCGGCCAGGGTCAGGGTCAGGGCCGCGGCGATCGCTGCAGCAGCGGTGCGCGCGGCAGCTCGGAGGTGAGGCATGGTCGGGACTCGCGGCAGGAACAAGAACGTCTCTCCAGATTGACGAAGGCGGGCTCGCGGCCCGCCTCCGTGGCTTGCGCGGACGGCAGTCAGTCCTTGCGGCGACGTCGAGCCGCCGCGCCGACGCCCACCAGACCGGCCAGCATCAATGCCATCGCACCGGGCTCCGGCGCCGGCGAGGCCACCGAAGCACGATCGGTGACGAGCAGACCGACATAGCCGACCGGCGCATTCCAGAGGCCCCAATCGGCCGTGACTTTCGAGGCCACCGCCAAGGTGTAGGTGCCGGCCGCCAGCGCGCCGAAGCTGAACAGGCCCGGTGTATTGTCGGTGGCCAGCAGCGTACCGTTGCCGGTGTTGCCCATCAGCGCGCCCGAGTAGAGCTGGATGCTCGTCAGGTCGATGTCCAGGCGGTTGAGCATCGGATCGAGTTCGATCGTGCCGCCGAACGAATCGGCCGTGCCGCTCAGCGAGAAGCTGTAGCAGTCGAGGTAGGAACCGCGGCTGCTGAAGGATTCGCCGAACCACGACGCGCCGGGCGGCCCCAGCGTGCCGAGGCCGTAGCCACCGGTACAGACGGCGGCCATGCTGGGGGCGGAGGCCACCAGCGCCGCAACCGCCACGACAGACTTGAGTTTCATATCTTCTCTTCCCTTGGGTGGACACAGCGGCCGATGACACGCCGCACGAAATGCCGGGCGATGTTCCAATGTCGCTTGTCCGTGCACCACCCCGCGCCCACGGGGCGCAGGGGCAATCGGAGAAAAGATCACGCGCCAAATGGGACAGACGCTCACAAAACAGTCCGATGACCCTGCCCGGCTGGCGGTCATCGGCGCCGGCCCGGTCGGACTCGCGCTCGGCCTCGACGCCGCACGACGCCTGCCCCACGCCGACATCACCGTCTTCGACGCGCGGCCGATCGAGCGCGACGTTCGCGCCGACCCGCGCACCCTTGCTCTCTCGCTCGGCAGCGTGCAGTGGCTGCAGCGCCTGGGCGGCTGGCCGGCGGAAGGCGTACAGCCGATTCTCGAAGTCAACGTCTCGCAGCAGCCGCCGTCAGCGCCGCCGGTCTTCGCGTCGCTGTTCGGCGAGCCGCAGGTGCGCATCGCCGCGCACGACGAAGCCGTACCGATGCTCGGTGCGGTGCTCAGCTACGGCAACATCGTCGCGACCCTGCAGCAGGCATGGCTGGCGCTGCAGGTCGCACGGCCGCAGCGCCTGCATACCCGCTTCGGCACGCCGGTGAAGGCCGTCAAGCCGCTGGCCGGTGGCGTGGAGATCGATGCCGGCATTGCCGAGCGCTTCGACGGCCGTGGTCGCCGAAGGCGGCGTCTTCGCCGACCAGGCGCGCAAGGCAATCTCGCGCGACTACCGGCAGGCCGCCTGGGTGGGCACAGTGGACCTGCCGGAACACGCGCCCGCCGGCGTGGCGTACGAACGCTTCACGCGACACGGCCCGGCAGCGCTGCTGCCGCTGCCAGGGCAGCGCGCCTCACTGGTGTGGTGCGTCGACAGCGACGACGACCCGGTGGCGGAGCTCGACGACGCACAGCGCCTTGCGGTGCTGAACACCATCTTCCCGGCCGACGTGACGCCGCTGCGCTCGATCACGCCGCTGAAGCGCTTCCCGCTCGGGCTCAATGCCGAGCGCACCCTCACGCACGGCCGCACGGTGCGCATCGGCAACGCGGCGCAGACCCTGCACCCGGTGGCCGGGCAGGGCCTGAACCTCGGCCTGCGCGATGCCGCCGAACTGGTGAACCTGCTGCGCGGCGGTGGCGACATCGACGCGGCGCTGCGTCGGCTCGAATGGCAACGCGGCCCGGATCGCTGGGCGCTGATCGCCACCACCGATTTCCTCGCGCGCAGCTTCACCTGGGCATTGCCCGGCGCCGGCGCGGCACGCGGCCTCGGCCTCGCGGCGCTGCAGGCGCTGCCGCCACTGAAGTCGCTGCTCGCGCGGCAGATGATGTTCGGCCGGCGCTGAGGCGCCAAGCAGCCGCTCAGGCCTCCAGCTTCAGGAACAGGTCGCGGTCCGGCGCGAAGTGCGCATACAGCGGCAGCAGCGCGCCGCCGATCGCCCGCGCGTCCGAGCCGATCGTGCCGGCCAGCAAGGCCGGCCGCGTCACGCCCTCCCAGCTGTAGGCGTCCAGTGCCGCATCGGCACGTGTGATCAGCCGCTGCAGCAGCGTGCCGTCGAACGAGCCGTCGATGATCACGCCTTCGAGGTCAAGCAGACAGGCCGCGCTGTTGACCGCCAGTGCCACCGCCGGCGCCGCATCGCGCAGCCGGGCCTCGGTGGCCTCCAGCCAGGGCGGCTGCAGTGCACGGGCATCGGTGGCCGCGCCGGCATCGAGCCCGCGGGCGAGGTACAGCGACTCGAGGTTGAACAGCGAGGCCACGCTGAGCAGCTGCGCCGGTGCCCGGCGGCCGTCGCCCTGCGCCAGGCCGAGCGGCAGCGAGCCGATCGCGCCGGCGTTGCCGTGCACGCCGGCGCGCAGGTGGCTGTCGAGCACGAGGCCGCCGCCGATGAAGGTGTCGACGAACACATACAGGAAGCTGCGGATGCTGCGTCCCCTCCCGGCCACCAGTTCGGCCACGCAGGCGGCGGCCGTGTCCTTCACGAACTGCACCGGCAGATCGGTCATCGCCGCGACACGCGCGCGGATGTCGATCTCGGCCCACTTCGCCGCGCGCGCCGGCTCGATGCCGAGCAGTTCCTGCCAGCCGCCGAGCGACAGCGGCGCGGCGATGCCCACGCCGTGCAGCCGCTCGCGCAGCGCTGCCGGCAGGCCGCGGCGCAGCTGCTTCAGCCGCGCCTCGATCTCGCCGAACAGGGAATCGGCGTCGGAAAGGCGTAGTCCAGCGACAGGCGCTGGCGCACTGGCCGGCGAAGTCCACCAGCAGCATGTCCATGCTTCGCCGGCCGATCTTGATGCCGATGGAGAAGGCGCCGTCGGGGTTGAGCGCCATCGGCACCGACGGCTGCCCCACCTTGCCGCGGACCGGCGCGAGCTTGCGCACCGGGCCGTCGGCCTCCAGCCGGGCGATGATCACCTGCACGGTCTGCGCGGTCAGCCGTGTGACGCGCGCGATCTCCGCCTTGGGCAGGCTGCCGTGCAGGCGGATGGCCTGCAGCACCACACGCTCGTTGAACTGGCGCATGCCGGCGGAGTTGAGCCGCGCGGGCGCAGCCGCTCGTCGTCTTCGGCGGCTTCGCGGCGCGGGGTCAGGGTGTCGTCCATCAGTGAGCCGGGCACTCGGCGGGAATCCGTTCGGGCGGCATCGCGCCGGTCATCACGGCCACCGTGTCGCTCATGCTGATCTTCTTCGGGTCGAGTATCGCCGCGCGGCGGCGTCCGAGCCTGGCCACGTGGATGCGGTCGGCAATCTCGAACACGTGCGGCATGTTGTGGCTGATGAGGATCACCGGCAGGCCCTTGTCGCGCACGCGGCGGATCAGCTCGAGCACCATGTTGCCCTCCTTCACGCCGAGCGCGGCGGTGGGCTCGTCGAGGATCACCACGTGCTCGGCGAAGGCCGCCGCTCGCGCCACCGCCACGCACTGGCGCTGCCCGCCGGAGAGCGTCTCCACCGCCTGCGTCATCGAGCGGATGCCCACCTTGAGGTCGGCCATGCGCTGGACGGCGATCTCCAGCATCTGCTTCTTGTCGAGCATGCGCAGCGCTCTGCCGGCCAGGCCCGGGCGGCGCAGCTCGCGGCCGAGGAAGAGGTTCTCGGCGATGGTCATCGCCGGGGCAACGGCCAGATCCTGGTAGCAGCACTCGATGCCGGCGCGGCGGGCGTCCATCGGCGTGCGGAAGTGCACCGGTTTGCCGTCGAGCAGGATCTCGCCTTCGTCGGGCACGGTCGCGCCCGACAACGCCTTGATCAGCGAGGACTTGCCGGCGCCGTTGTCGCCGATCACGGCGAGGATCTCGCCGGCGCGCAGCTCGAAGTCGGCGCCGTCCAGGGCCGTCACCTGGCCGTAGCGCTTGACCAGGCCGCGGGCCTGCAGCACGAGCTTGGGGCTGTTCATGTCAGCGGCCTCCCTTGCGTGAGAGCTGGTCGATCGCCACCGCGAGGATGACGAGGATGCCGGTGATCAGCACTGGTACACCGACGACACACCCATCAGCGTCAGGCCGTTGCGCAGCACGCCAACGACCACCGCGCCGATCAGGGTGCCGAGGATCACGCCGCGACCGCCGAACAGGCTGGTGCCGCCGAGCACCACCGCCGTGATCGCGTCGAGGTTTTCGGTCTGGCCGGCGTTCGGGTCGCCCACGCCGGTGCGCGAGACCGCCAGCAGCGAGGCAATGCCGTAGAACACGCCGGCCAGCACGTACACGCCGAGCAGCACGCGGTCGGTGGGGATGCCGACCAGGCGCGTGGCCTCCGGGTTGTTGCCCACCGCGTAGACATGGCGGCCGGCGGCGGTCTCGCGCAGCCAGAACCAGTGCCCAGGTACAGGCCGATCATCAGCACCGTGCCGTAGGCGACGTTGGTGCCGGCCAGCGAGAAGGTGTTGCCCAGCCCGGTCATCATGGCCGGCACCTCGGTGACAGTCTGCGCGTTCGAGTACAGCTGGGTGATGGCGAAGGCGATGTTCAGCGTGCCCAGCGTGACGATGAACGGCGGCAGCTTGATGCGCGTGACCAGCAGGCCGTTGGCCAGCCCGAAGAGCGCCGTCACGCCGATGCCGGCGAGGATGGCCAGCGGCGCGGGCAGGCCGAGGTCGGCGGCGAACTTGGTCATCACGATGCTGCCCAGCGCCATCACCATGCCGCAGGACAGGTCGATGCCGGCGGTCAGGATGATCAGCGTCTGGCCGATGGCAATGACGCCGACCACCATCACCTGCTGCAGGATCAGCGAGAAGTTCTCGCCGGTGAGGAAGCGCTCGGTCGTCGCGCCGAAGATCGCGCAGGCGATCAGCAGCGCCATGAACGGGCCGAGCTGGCCGATGGGTGGCAGTTTCATGGTGTCCAGCGCGACGCGCAGGGCCCTTACTTGCCGCCCCAGCACAACTCGGTGCCGGTCTTGACGTCCTTGCTGTCGACGCCGGGCATCGGCTTGGCCGCGATCAGCGTGACGCCGGTGTCGGTGTAGCCGCTGGGCTTCTTGCCGGTCTTGGCGTACTCGACGCCGGCCTCGACACCCATGGCCGCCATCTTCAGCGGATATTGCTGCGAGGTGGCAGCAATGACGCCGGCCCCGACGTCCTTGATGCCCTGGCAGCCGCCGTCGACCGAGACGATGACCACGTTCTTCTCCTTGCCGGCCTTCTTCAGCGCGTTGTAGGCGCCGGCCGCCGCGGGCTCGTTGATCGTGTAGACCAGGTTCACGTCGGGCGCCTTCTGCAGGCAGTTCTCCATCGCCGTCTGGCCCTTGGCGCGATCGCCGAAGCTGTCGGCCATGCACACCACCTCGGCCGCCTTGCCGAGTTCGTTGCTCTTCGCGTCGGGCGCGGCCGGGGCCGAAACCCTTGAGGAAGCCGTTGTGGCGCTGGGCGCCCACCGGGTGGCCGGGGAAGAGGTCGAGCGTGACGATCTTCGCCGGCTTGCCGGCCAGTGCCGCCTTCGCGTACTGGCCGATCAGCACACCGGCCTTGTAGTTGTCGGTGGCGAACAGCGCGTCGGTGGCGTCGGCCGGGTCGGTCGGGCTGTCCAGCGCGATCACCAGCACGCCCTTGTCGCGCGCCTTCTTGATGGCCGGGATGATGGCCTTGGAGTCGCTCGGGGTGATCAGGATGGTCTTGGCGCCGGCGGCGATCATGTTTTCCATCGCGGTCACCTGGCCGGCGTTGTCGCCGTCGGCCTTGCCGGCGCCGCTGAGCAGCTTGGCACCCTTGGCCTTGGCCGCCTCGGCGGCGCCTTCCTTCATCTTCACGAAGAAGGGGTTGGTCTCGGTCTTGGTGATCAGGCCGATCACCGGCTGCGACTGGGCCTGGGCGGCGCCGGCAGCGGCCAACAGGACGGCGACGGTCAGGGCGGTACGGGTGAAGCGCATGGATGTCTCCTCGGTGGATGGGATGTCGGTATGACTCCAGTCTCGGCGACGCCAATTAATAAATCAAGTTGATTGATTAATGGAAAACCCGGATGCGCCGGACCTCCGGCCGCGGGATGCTCGCGCCCGGAATCCCGAAGGAGGCGACGATGTTCCTGGTCTGTGGCGAGGCGCTGTTCGACGTGTTTGCCACCGGCGAGACGCCGACCGGCCTGTCGATGGACGCGCGCATCGGCGGTTCGCCGTTCAACGTGGCGGTCGGCCTGGCGCGGCTGGGTCGGCAGGTCGCCTTCCTGTCGCAGGTGTCTCGCGGCTTTCTCGGCGAACGGCTGATGCGCGCGCTCGCCGCCGAGGGTGTCGACACCTCGACCGTGCAGCGCTCCGACGCGCCGACCACGCTGAGCCTGGTCGGTGTCGACGCGCGCGGCGTGCCGGCCTACGCCTTCTACGGCGAGGGCTGCGCCGACAGACTGCTCGACGAATCCTCGCTCGAGGCCCTGCCGGCCGGCATCCGTGCGATCACCCTGGGTTCCTATGCCACCGTCGTCGGCTCGACCGCCGCCACGCAGCGCCGGCTCGTCGAGCGCATGCAGGGCCGCGCGCTGATCGCCTACGACCCGAACATCCGCTTGAACGTGGAGCCGCGGCTGGCGGTCTGGCGCGAACAGATCGAGTGGATGCTGCCGCGCACGCAGCTGCTCAAGGTCAGCGACGAAGACCTCGGCCTCGTCTGGCCGGGGCTCGCCCCAGGCGACTTCGCCGCGCGCGCTGGCGCAGGGCGTGAAGGCGGTGGTCGTCACCCGCGGCGGCGAAGGGGCGCTCGGCTGGAGCACCGCCGCACAGGTGGCCGTGCCGCCCGTGCGCGTGACGGTCGCAGACACCGTGGGCGCCGGCGACACCTTCCAGGCGGCACTGCTGACCTGGCTGGCCGAGCACGAGGCGCTGAACGCCGAGGCGCTCGCCTCGCTCGGCGCCGCGACGCTGGCCGACGCGCTCGGATTTGCCGCCCGCGCCGCGGCGATCACCTGCTCGCGCCGAGGCGCCGACATGCCGCGCCGGTCAGAGCTCTAGCGCTCCGCCTCGCATCAATCGCCGCCCTCGCGCGGCCCATACTCGCGGGGCATGTCGACGCTCGTCTTCCTCAAGCTGCTGGCCATCTTCGTGGTGGTGGCGCTGGGTTGGGTGGCCGGCAAGGCGCGCTGGCTCGGCGAAGGCGATCCGGCGCGTGTGCTCGCAAACGCGGCCTACTACATCTTCGTGCCGGCGCTGTTGTTCCGGACCACCGCGCGCATCGACCTGGCGACGATGCCCTGGGGCACCGTGATCGCCTTCTTCGTGCCGGTGCTGGCGCTGCTGCTGGTCGTCTACGCCTGGGAGCGGCGCAGCCACCGCGAGCGCGGCCTGCCGGTGGCGGCACCGAGCGTGCGCGCCATCTCGGCCACGTTCGGCAATTCGGTCCAGGTGGGCATTCCGTTCGCCGCCGCGCTGTTCGGCGAGGCGGGGCTGGCGATCCACGTGGCGCTGGTCAGCCTGCATGCGCTGACGCTGCTGACCGTGCTCACGGCGCTGGTCGAGCTCGACCTGGCGCGCGAGCGCCGCACGCTCGGACACTCAATGCCCATCTGCTGCGCACGCTCGGCCGCACCGCGCGCAACACCATCATCCACCCGGTGGTGCTGCCGGTGCTCGCCGGCCTGGCCTGGAACCTCGGCGGGCTGCCGCTGCCGGCGATCGCCGACGAGATCCTGGCCACGCTCGGCCAGGCGGTGGTGCCGCTGTGCCTCGTGCTGATCGGCATGTCGCTGGCCTACTACGGCGTGAAGGGCGCGGTGCGCGGCGCGGTGCTGGTCACGCTGCTCAAGCTGTTCGTGCTGCCGGCCCTGGTGCTGACCACCGCGCGCTGGGGCTTCGGCCTCACGGGCCTGCCGCTGGCGGTGGTGGTGATGATGGCGGCTCTGCCGGTGGGCAGCAACGCGCTGATCTTCTCGCAGCGCTATGCGGCGCTCGAAGCGGAGGCCACTGCAGCGATCGTGATCTCGACGCTCGGCTTCGTGGCCAGTGCCTCGTTCTGGCTTGCCGTGCTGGCCTGGCTGGGGCAGGCGCTTCCCGGATAATCGGCACCATGACCTCCGCCGACCTGCAAGCCACCATCGCGCACATGGGCGTGGCCGCGCGCGCGGCCGCCACGGCCATGGCGCGCGCCTCCACGGCCGCCAAGAACGCCGCGTTGCTGGCGCTCGCGCGCCGCCTGCGCGACGGCGTGGCCGAACTGCAGCAGGCCAACCATCACGATCTCGAAGCCGCGCGCAGCGCCGCCTGGCCGAGCCGATGGTCGACCGCCTCAAACTCACCGAGAAGGTGATCGCCACCGTGGCCGAGGGCTGCGAGCAGATCGCCGCGATGCCCGACCCGATCGGCGAGATCACCAACGTGCGCCGCCGCCCGAGCGGCATCAGCGTCGGCCAGATGCGCGTGCCGCTGGGCGTCTTCGGCATGATCTACGAGAGCCGGCCGAACGTGACGATCGAGGCCGCCTCGCTGGCCATCAAGAGCGGCAATGCCTGCATCCTGCGCGGCGGCTCCGAGGCCATCCATTCCAACCTCGCGCTGTGGAAGCTGGTGCAGGCCGCGCTCGGCGAAGCCGGTCTGCCGCCCGAAGCGGTGCAGCTGGTGCAGACGACCGATCGCGCCGCGGTCGGCCACCTGATCGCCTCGCCGGAGGCGGTGGACGTGATCATCCCGCGCGGCGGCAAGGGCCTGATCGAGCGCATCAGCCGCGAGGCGCGCGTGCCGGTGATCAAGCACCTCGATGGCAACTGCCACGTCTACGTGGACGCGACCGCCGATCTCGAACTGGCGGTGAAGGTCACCGACAACGCCAAGACGCAAAAGTACAGCCCCTGCAATGCGGCCGAGTCGCTGCTCGTGCACGAGGCGATCGCCGGCGCCTTCCTGCCGCGCATCGGCGCGATCTTCGCCGCCAAGGGCGTGGAGATGCGCTGCGAACCGAAGGCCCGCGCGGTGCTCGCCGCGGTGGCCGGCGCGAAGCTCGCCGAGGCCAGCGACGCCGACTGGAGCGAGGAGTACCTCGCGCCGATCATCAGCGTGAAGGTGGTGGCTTCGCTCGACGAGGCCATCGCGCACATCAACCGCTACGGCTCGCACCACACCGACGCGATCCTGACCGACAGCCACGCCCATGCGATGCGCTTCCTGCGCGAGGTCGATTCGGCCAGCGTGATGGTCAATGCCAGCACGCGCTTCGCCGACGGCTTCGAGTACGGCCTGGGCGCAGAAATCGGCATCAGCACCGACAAGTTCCATGCGCGTGGCCCGGTCGGCCTGGAAGGCCTCACCTCGATGAAGTGGGTGGTGCTGGGGCAGGGCGAAGTCCGCACATGAAGGACGAACGCCGCGCCCTCGTGCTGTTTTCCGGTGGGCAGGACTCCACCGTCTGCGGCCTGGGCGCTCAACCGCTTCCGCGTCGTCGAGACGATCGGCTTCGACTACGGCCAGCGCCACGAGGTCGAACTGCAGTGCCGGCAGAAGGTGCGCGAGCAGATCGCGCTGAACTTCCCGAAGTGGGCCAAGCGCCTCGGCGAGGACCACGTGCTCGACCTGGCGCTGCTCGGCCAGATCTCCGACACCGCGCTCACGCAGCAGCGCGAGATCGAGATGAACGAGAGCGGCCTGCCCAACACCTTCGTGCCCGGGCGCAACCTGCTGTTCCTCACCTTCGCGGCGACGGTGGCCTACCGCCGTGGCCTGAACGTGCTGGTGGGCGGCATGTGCGAGACCGATTTCTCCGGCTATCCCGACTGCCGCGACAACACGCTCAAGGCGCTGCAGGTGGCGCTGAGCCTGGGGCTGGATGCGCCGATGTCGATCGAGACGCCGCTGATGTGGTACGACAAGGCGCAGACCTGGGCGCTCACCGAGCGGCTCGGCGGCGAAGCGCTGATCGACCCGGTCGCCGAGCACACGCACACCTGCTACATGGGCGACCGCTCGCGCCGCCACGAGTGGGGCTACGGCTGCGGGCTGTGCCCGGCCTGCGACCTGCGCCGCGCCGGCTACAACGCCTGGGTCCACGCCTGACACGCGCGGCGGCCGACGACACCGCGGCAATGGACACGACGACCCTGCTTTCGATCACCGCCGCGGCGGTGTGGGTCTTCTGGTCGGTCGGCGCCTACAACCGGCTGGTCGGCCTGCGCAACGAACTGCTGCGCTGCTTCGCACCGGTGGACGAGCAGTTGCGCGCGCGCCAGGCCTTGCTGCAGCGCTGGGCCGAGGGCCTCGATGACGCCGATGAGGCCGCGCTGCAGAGCTTCCGCGCCGCCTGCCAGCAGGTCGAGGGCGCCGGCGCACATGCGCGCGCCAACCCATCCCGCGCCGGCGCGATGACCAGCCTGCGGCTGGCCGACGAGATCCTGATGCAGGCGCGCGCGAAGCTGCCCGCGGCCGCCGACGAGAGCCTCGCCGCGGCCGTGGCCGAGGCCGACACCACGCTGGCCTTTGCGCGCCGGCAGTTCAACGAAGCGGCGCAGGCGTACAACCGTGCCGTGTCGCAGTTCCCCACCTGGGTGTTGTCCGGCCTGTTCGGCTTCCGAAAGGCGGGCACACTCTGAAGATGCCCGAGGCACGCGTCATGACCGGCAAGGTCACACCCGCCCTGTCCGGCCCCTCGCTCACCGACGCAGAAGTCGAGGCGCTGGGCCGGCTCGACCGCGTGCGCGGCAACGGCGGCATGAAGGCGGCGCTGCTCGCGCTGATGCTGTCGCCGAAGCTGCCGGGCCGGCTGACGGTGTGGCGCGAGGAAACCGCCACCGTGCCCGAGGCCGAGACGCTGCGCGCCGACGTCAATGCGCTCGGCCCGAGCACGCGGCTGCCCTGCTTCGAACTGCTTCTGGCCCGCATGGGCGCTTCGCCCCTGCCCGACCGCCAGGCACTGCTGCGTTCGGCGCGCCGCGTGCTCGGCCCGCCGGGGCTGCCGATCGACAGGCTGATGTGGCTCGCCATGCGCCGGCACTTCGGCGAGCACCCGAGCACGCGTGCCCACGGTGCCAACGACCCGGAGATCTCGCGGCTGTCGATCGCCGACGTGCTGCACGTGGCGCACTTCAGCGCCCACCGGCGCGCATGGTGCCGAGCGAAGACGCTGCGCAGGGCCGGCCTGGTACGGTGGTGATGAACCGCTGGCTCAAGCCGGCCGAGACGCCGCCGTGGCAGCGCCCCGACGTCGATGCGCTGGTGCATGCGCTCAACGGCTTGCAGGGCATGTCGTGGATGCAGCGGCCGCAGGTGGTGCGCACCTGGGTCGCGGCGGCGCTGCAGGTGCAAGGCGGTGGCCTGCTCGAACCCGGCGCGGCCGATGCGCTGCGGCTGAGCTCGCTGCTGCTCGATTCGCCGATGCCGCCCGATCTCGGACGCCAGTACGCCGAAATCGATCCTGATTGAATGGCACACCCGGCGCTCGGGGCCGAGCGCGATCAGAGCCGCCGGTGCGTCAGCGCCGGCAGCTGGCTGCGCACGTCGGCGATGCGCGCCGCGTCGAGCTCGGCAATCACCACGCCCTCGCCCTCCGGCCGCACCGCCAGCACCTCGCCCCACGGGTCGACGATCATGCTGTGGCCCCAGGTGCGCCGGCCGTTCTCGTGGCGCCCGCCCTGCGCCGGCGCGATCACGTAGCACTGGTTCTCCACCGCGCGGGCGCGCAGCAGCAGTTCCCAGTGCGCCTGCCCGGTGGTGTAGGTGAAGGCGGCCGGCACGCTGAGCAGATCGCAGGGCGGCGCCATCAGCGCACGGTACAGCTCGGGGAAGCGCAGGTCGTAGCAGACGCTCAGCCCGACGCGCGAGCCTTCGGCCACGAAAGCGGCCGCCGCGTCGCCCGCGTGGATGGCACGACCCTCGTCGTAGCTCTCGCGCACGCCGCCGGCCTCGCGCTCGAAGCGGAACAGGTGGATCTTGTCGTAGCGCACCGCCAGCGCGCCATCCGGCCCGTACACGCAGCAGCTGTTGAGCACCCGCTGCGGGTCGGGGCTGACGAGCGGCAAGGTACCGCCGATGACCCACACACCGTGCGCTGCGGCCGCTTCGGCCAGCATCTGCTGGATCGGCCCGGCGCCCGGCGTCTCGGCGATCGCCAGCTTGTCGGTATCGGCGCGGCCCATGAAGCAGAAGTACTCCGGCAGCGCGACGAGCCGTGCGCCTTCGCCCGCCGCCTCCCCGATCAGGCGCCGCGCCGTCGCGAGGTTGGCCTGCAGGTCGATTCCCGACACCATCTGGATCGCGGCGATCTTCATGGCATGCGTCCTCGCGTTCACTGGGCTGCCGGCCGCGGCGGTGCGGCCGGGGCATCGAGCGGCGGCGCGGGCTCGGCCACCTTGCGCTCGATGCGTTCCACCTTCGGGTCGGACCACGGGCCGCTGACGTGGAATTCGCGCGTGCCCGCCTCGGTCAGCGGGCGGCGCAGGAACATCTGCGCGAGGAAGGTGCCCAGGCCGACCGCCGGGTTGATCGCCGCATAGGCCAGCGACGCGGTGCCGGCATTGATCTCGGGCACGACGACCACGCGCAGGTCCTGCGTCTCGCGGGCGATGTCGGCCGGCCTTCCATCAGCACGGCTGCCTGCACGCCGCGCATGCGCAGGTTGTTGGTGCTGGCCACCCCTGGGCGATCTTCAGGTCGCCGGTCAGCGCATCGAAGGCAAAGCCTTCCTGAAACACGTCGCGGAAGTCGAGCACCAGCCGCCGCGGCAGCGCCTGCAGGCTGAGCACGCCCAGCAGCCGCGCGGCGCCGGGTCGGCCTTCAGAAACTGACCGTTGTCGACCGATACCGCCACGTTGCCAGACAGCGTCGGGTAGTCCAGCGACAGCGGCGAGCCCAGCCACGACACGGCCGGCGAGCTGGCCCTTGCCACCGCGCACGGCCTTGCCGGTGCCCAGCCGCTCGAGCAGCGTGCCGGCATCGGCGATGTCGAGCTTGAAGTCGAGCACCGCGCGGCGGCGCACGCTGGAGGCGGCGCCCGGCGCGGTCAGGTAGGTGCCGCCGATCTCGGACCACTGGCCGCTGCCGACCAGCTGCGCGTCCGGCGTGGTCAGCGCCAGGCGGTTCAGCCGCCATTCGCGCCGCGCATCGCGGCCCTCGCCGACCACGCGGTTGACGGCATCGACCTCGACGCGGCCGAGCCGCTTGCCGCGCAGCTCGAAGTCCTCGACGACGATGTCCAGCGACGGCACGGTGGTGGGCGCCTGCTGGTCGAGCAGCGTCTCGACCTGGGCGTCGTCACCCTTGGGCAGCGACAGGCGCGCCAGCCGCGCATGCACCCGCCCGGCGGATTGCGCCGCGGTGGCAGCGCGGTACTCGACGTAGCCGCTGACCTGGTCGGCTTCGATATTCGCCTTCCAGCGGTTGTCGTCGCGGGTGGCGCCGACGACCACGCGGTTGAACTGGCGCGCGGAGGTGTCGAGCGTCTGCGCTCGCAGCGCGATCTGCGTCGGCAGGTAGCCGCCGGTCTCACCCGCCGCTGCGCTGCCGCTGCCTGACGCAGGGCTGGCGGTGGCACCCGGAAAGAGCCGTGAGGCGACGCCGTCCCAGGCATCGAGCGGCAAGGACGCCAGGGCTCGCATGGACCCAGACGCCGGACGATGGCGTGGGCGCCGGTTCGTTGATGCCGATGCCGCCGCGCAGCACGCGCGGGCCGGCTTCGGCGAGCTCGCGTTCGTACTGCACCTGCAGCAGCGGGCCGAGGTCGATCCGCAGCGTGTCGCGCGGCGCCTGCCCAGCCACCGGCTCGCCGGCGAGCGCGGTCTGGTAGCGCAGCGGCAGCGGCGACTCGGCCGCCTTGCGCAGCGGCGCGGGCAGGTCCGAGGCCAGTCCGGTGAGGTTGCTCGTCACGTTGAGCTCCGGAAAGCCTTTCACGAAGCCCAGGCTGGCGCGGTAGGCGGTCGGCCGCTGAAGTGGCTGGCCGTGCGCGACAGCACCCCGAGCTCGCTGGCGCGGCGCAGGCCCTCGGCGGTGGCCGTGCCCTGGCCGCTGAAACGCAGCGAGCCGTCGGGCTGCGTCGAGCCATCGAAGCTCGCCTCGCCGCCCAGCATGCGCGCGGTGGCGCCCGTGATCGTCAAGCCCTTCTGCGTGAAGTCGATGCGAGCGCGCGCCCCAGCCATCAACGGCGTGTCCGGCGTCATGCGCACGTCGTTGCCGGCCAGTGCCAGGCTGCCCTTGACCGTGCTGGCCGGCAGATCGGCCAGCGGCAACGCCAGCCCAGCTTCAGCTCCGCATTGCCGCTGGCGGTGGCGCGCGACAAGGCGCCGCCCGTCCACTGCCCGACCGGCGTGGCATTGACGAAGCGCAGCATGTCGGCCAGCGGGCCGCGGGCCACGCCGTCCAGCGCCAGCACCGGCTGGCTGGCGAGGTTGCGGAAGCCGCCGTTGACTGGCTGATCGCCACACCGGCGAGCTGCGCGCGGGCGTTGCGGATCTCCAGCACCGCGCGGTCGATCACCGGTCGCCGCTGACCTGCGTGAACGCCGGCCAGGGCGAGGTCCAGGCCGGCTGGTTCTCGATCGCCGGCAGGCTCGGCACGTAGTCGAAGGTCGCGCCTTCGATCCGCGCGGCGATGCGGAACTCGCCGTCCTTCGGATCGCGGGTGCCGTGGTACGGAAGTCCCAGAGATCGCCCTTGACGCGAAAGCTCGCGTCGCGCACCGTGCCGCCGCGGATCGCACGGCCGAGGTAGCGGCGCGTGTCGACCAGTGCACCGGCAGGTAGCGCGCGACCTGCGTGGCGTCGCCCTGTACGATGCGCCCATCGAGTTCGATCAGCCCGGGCAGCCGGCCGCCCTTGCGGAAGCCCTCGCCGGCGCCGGTGGACCAGCGCGCGCTGAGCTCGCCCTGTGCATCGGCATTGGTGAAGCGGCCTTCCTTCACCGTCACGCTCACCTGGGGCGGCTGACCGGCGGCGCGCGGTGCGATGGTCCAGGCCAGCTGCGCGCCCAGCGCCTTGAAGGGCACGCGCGGTTCGTCGAAGACGCCGGGAAGTCGAGCTCGCCGTCGGCGATGTCCAGCCGCGCCTGCCCGCCGGCCTCGGTGGCACTGACCTGCACGGTCGCATTGCGCAGCCCGGGCCGGCCGACGCCGCCTTCCGCCGCCGGCCGTGCGGCCAGCGACAGGCCGGTGAACTGAGCCTTGGCGCGGTATTTGGTCGGGGCATCGAGCGGGCCGGACCAGTTGGGCCGCCAGGCCGGTCACCACGCCCTGCGGCGCCAGCTCGGCCAGCAGCCGGCGCAGCGCCTCGCCCAGCGGCAGCCGGCCGGCGATCTGCGCCATCACGTCCAGATCGAGGCGCTGCGCGCTGAACTCGCCACCGGTGACCGCCTCGCCGTCGCGCTGCTTCCAGGCCAGCGCGAGGTCGCCCTGCGGCCAGCGCACGCCGTCGCCGGTGAGGAAGCCGAAGTCCTGCAGCGCGATCGACACGCCCTGCTCGTCGCGGCGCACCGACAGCCGCCCCTGCACCTGCTCGACGACCAGCGGCTCGACGTTGGCCGCCAGCCGCATCGACACCGCGCGCAGCGCGACGTCGGCCGTGACGGCGGTCGGGCGGCCTTCCTTCAGGTCGATCCAGGCGCGCACGGCGCCGTCGCCCTCGTCGAGCTCGAAGGGCAGCGTGACGTAGCGGCGCAGCTCCTTCACGTCGGCGCGCGGCAGGCTGACGAACGCGGTACCGCTCCAGCGCTGCCAGTCGCCCGGCCGCGACAGCAGCGGCCGGGTGAAGCGGCCGCGCAGGCTGAAGCGCTCGCCCCAGGGGTCGTCGGGCGTCGCATCCAGCCGCAGGTCATGGTGCAGCAGGCCGTTGCGCACCGCCAGCTGCACCTGCGTCAGCGCCAGCGTCGGCGCATCGCGCTGTTCGTCCGTCCAGTACAGGCTGCCGTCGCGGATGATGAATTCGGTCTGGCGGAAGAACCAATCGCCCAGCGCGCCGTCACTGCCCTCGCTGGCGCTCATCTCCAGCCCGGCGACGAAGATGCGGCCGGCGCTGTCGCGGCGGATCTCCAGCTGCGGCCCTTCGATCAGCAGCTGCTCGAAGCGCAACTCCAGCGCCGGCAGCGAGCGCGCGGACAGCGCCGCCAGCACGCGCGGCAGCTGCAGCGCCGGACGGCCCTGCGCATCGAGCAGGGTCACGTCGCGCAGCTCCACGCTCGGCACCCAGCCGTGGCTGGTGGCGGTGATGCCGCCGATGCGCACCGGAACCCCAGCGCGCGGCTCGCCTGGGTTTCCAGTTGCGGGCGCCACTGTTCGATCCGCGGCAGAATCCCCCAATGAAGAGTCAACCAGAGCGTCAGAAATAAGCTTGCCGCCGCAAAGATGAGGCCGAAGGCGAAGCGCAGCACGAATCGCAGCGGCCGCCGCGGTGCGGCAGGCAAGCGGTGCGGCGCAGTGGCAGCACCGGCGACGGGCGGGGTCAGGGGCATGAAAACAACGCTATGCCAGCGAGGGATCAGGGCACGAGGTTCGCGCTTGCGCAGGGAGCCGCGCAGCGCCGTTTCTTCTTCGTCTGGCCCGCGGCCACAGCGCTGAAACCAATCTAGCACACTGACCCCTACCGACACGATGGGTTCCGACTCGCACCCCGCCACGCCATCGCAACATGCTGTGACACCGCCGGCCCTGGCGGAGCACAGCCGCTTCGTGCAGCGCATCCGCCGGCGCTACGCCGCCGAACTGCCGCTGCTGCCGCCCGGGCTGCCACGCCGCAAGACCGTCACCGAGCTGGTGTCCACGCTGCGCGAAGGCGGCCGCGGCGGCCAGCGCGCTGCGCGTGGCGCGGCATCTGGTGCTCGAACGCTGGCCGTGCTCGACGTCGAGCAGGGTTGCGTGATGGACGACGTGACGCTGGCGATGAGCGAGCTCGCCGAGGCCACGCTCGATCTGGCCCTGGCCCAGGCCATCGCCGACCAGTCCGTGCGCCACGGCCAGCCGCGCACCGAAGCCGGCGGCGACATCGAGTTCTGGGTGGTCGGCATGGGCAAGCTCGGCGCCCGCGAGCTCAACGTGTCGTCGGACATCGACCTGGTCTACGTCTACGAAGACGACGGGCAGACCGACGGCAGCGTGCCGATCAGCGCGCACGAGTTCTTCTCGCAGGTGGCGCGCGGCCTGTATGCGCTGATCGGCGACACCACGGACGACGGCTTCGTCTTCCGCGTCGACTGGCCCTGCGCCCGAACGGCAATTCCGGCCCGCCGGTGGTCAGCCTGTCGATGCTGGAGGAATACCTGCAGGTGCAGGGCCGCGAGTGGGAGCGCTTCGCCTGGCTGAAGAGCCGCGTCGTCGCACCCCGCGCCAGCGTCAGCAACGGCCGTGCGCTGGCGCTGCGCTCGATCGTCAACAGCTTCGTCTACCGCAAATACCTCGACTACGGCGTCTTCGAGGGCCTGCGCCAGCTGCACCGCAAGGTGCGCGACGAGGCGCAGCGCCGCGCCGCCGGCCGGCCCGAGCGCGCCAACGACGTCAAGCTCTCGCGCGGCGGCATCCGCGAGATCGAGTTCATCGTGCAGCTGCTGCTGGTGGTGCGCGGCGGGCAGTTCCCCGAGATGCGCACGCGCTCGACGCTGAAGGCGCTGTCGCGGCTGGCCGCCGCCGGCCTGATGAAGCCGGAGAGCGCCAACCGGCTGGCCGACGCCTATGTCTTCCTGCGCCGCGTCGAGCACCGCATCCAGTATCTCGACGACCAGCAGACGCACCTGCTGCCCACCGGCGACGGCGACCTGAACTGGATCGCGCGCAGCCTCGGCCGGCCTGCAATGCCGATGCCTGCGAGCTGCTCGACAAGCTCGGCGAGGTGCGCGAGTTCGTGGCGCTGGAATTCGACGCGCTGCTGCACGATGGCCGCGACAGCACCGCCAGCAAGGGCAGTGGCAGCTGCAAAACCTGCGGCAACCCGCCGCCGCCGCTGGACAGCGAAGCCTTCGCCGAGAAGCTGCCGCCCGAGCTGGGCGAACGGGTGCGCCGGCTGTGCGCGCTGCCGAAGATCCAGGCCCTGCGCGAGGAAAGCAAGGCGCGGCTTGGCCGGCTGATCGCCCGCGCCGCAATGGCCGCGCGCAGCGGCGACTGCACGATGGAAGCGGCGCAGCGTTTCGTCGACTGGGTCGAGCCGCTGCTGCGCCGCGAGAGCTACCTCGCGCTGCTGGTCGAGCGCCCCGAAGTGCAGAACCGGCTGCTGCGCCTGCTCGGGCTGGCGCGCTGGCCGATGCGCTACCTGATGCGCCACCCCGGCGTGATCGACGAGCTGGCCGACGAGCGCTTGCTGCACGGCCGCTTCGACCCCGCCGAATTCGCCGCCGAGCTGGAAGCCCGCCACGAGGCCTGGGAACGCTCCGGCCAGGCCGACCCCGAGGCGCTGCTCGACACGCTGCGCCGCGCCCACCACGCAGAGGTCTTTCGCACGCTGGTGCGCGACGTCGAATCGCACATCACCGTCGAGCAAGTGGCTGACGAGTTGTCGGCGCTCGCCGATGCGACGCTCGCCCGCACGCTGGCCTGGGCCTGGAAGCACCTGAAGCAGGCGCATCGCCCCGAACCGCGCTTCGCGGTGATCGCCTACGGCAAGCTCGGCGGCAAGGAACTCGGCTACGGCAGCGACCTCGACGTGGTCTTCCTTTACGACGACGACGATGAACGCGCGCCGGAGGTGTACGGCGCCTTCACCCGCAAGCTGATCGGCTGGCTGACGCTGCGCACCGCGGCGGGCGAGCTGTTCGAGATCGACACCGCGCTGCGGCCCAACGGCAACTCGGGGATGCTGGTCACCTCGATGGCCTCGTTCGAGAAATACCAGACCGGCCGCGGCAGCAACACCGCGTGGACCTGGGAACACCAGGCCCTCACGCGCGCCCGCTGGTGTGCCGGCCTCGGCGAACTCGAGCCACGCTTCGAGGCCGTGCGCCGCGCCGTGCTCGCCGCACCGCGCGACCACGCCGCGCTGCGCGACGAGGTGCGGGCGATGCGCGAGCTCGCCGCCGCCGCGCGGCCGGTGCGCGAGGGCCTGTTCGACGTCAAGCACAGCCCGGGCGGCATGGTCGACGTGGAGTTCGCGGTGCAGTACCTCGTGCTGGCGCACAGCGCCGCGCACCCCGAACTGCTCGACAACAAGGGCAACATCGCCCTGTTGCAGCGCGCGCAGGAGGCCGGGCTGCTGCCCGACCATGTCGGCGCGCGCGCGGCCGATGCCTACCGCGAGCTGCGCCGCGCGCAGCACCGCGCGCGGCTCGATGAACAGCCGACGCAGGTCGATCCCGCCACGCTCGCCGGGCACCGCGACGCGGTCCTCGCGTTGTGGCGCACGGTGTTCGGTTGAACACTGCCCCGGCCCCTCGCGCCTGGATCGCGCTGACGCTGCTGCTCGTGCTGATGGCGATCGGCGGCTGGTGGCTGCCGCGCGCGGCACTCGACTGGCAGCCGGCGCTCGCCGCCCGCGAGCCGTGGCGCGCGCTGAGCGCTGCGGCCGTGCACTACAGCCCGCTGCACCTGGGCGCCAACCTGGCCGGTGCGGCGCTGGTCGGCGCGCTCGGCGTGGTGGCACGTGTGCCAGGGTCGATCGTGCTGGCCTGGGCCGTGGCATGGCCGCTGACCCACCTCGGCCTGCTGCTGCGGCCCGAGCTGCTGCACTACGGCGGCCTGTCGGGCGTGCTGCACGCCGGCGTGGCAGCGGCCGCGCTGTGGCTGGTGGCGCGCGACCGCGGCCGCCGGCAGCTGATCGGCGCGGCGATCCTCGCCGTGCTGCTGGTCAAGATCCTTGGCGAGGCCCCGTGGGGGCCTGCCATCCAGATCCGCGACGGCTGGGACATCGCCGTCGCGCCCTTCGCCCATGCCAGTGGCGCGCTGTGCGGGTTGTTGTGCGCGCGACTGGCCTTGCTGCTCCCGAACGCTTCCCGCCATGACGACTGAACGCAAGGACCGCCTCGACACCCTGGCCGTCACCTCGCTGGTGCTGTGCTGCTTCTTGTGGGGCTGAATCAGGTGGCCGCCAAGGTGGCCATCGCCGAGGTGCCGCCGCTGGCCCAGGCGGCGATCCGATCGCTCGGCGGCGCGGCGCTGGTGCTGGCCTGGGCGTGGTGGCGCGGCATCCGCCTGTTCGAGCGCGACGGCTCGCTGTCCGGTGGCCTGACCGCCGGCCTGCTCTTCGCTGCCGAGTTCGGCTGCATCTTCCTCGGCCTGCAATACACCACCGCCTCGCGCATGGCGGTGTTCATCTACATCTCGCCCTTCGTCGTGGCGCTGGGCATGCCCTTCATCGCGAAGTCCGAGAAGCTCAGGCCGGCGCAGATGGGCGGCCTGCTGCTGGCCTTCGCCGGCGTGGCCTGGGGCTTCGCCGAGGGCTTCACGAAGCCCGCTGCCGGAGACCTGCAATGGCTCGGCGATGCGCTGGGCGTGGCCGCCGGCATGCTGTGGGGCGCGACGACGCTGGCAATCCGCGGCAGCCGGCTGTCGAGCGCCTCGGCCGAGAAGACACTGCTCTACCAGCTTGGCATCTCGGGCGTGGCGCTGGCGCTGGCCGCCGCCGTGGTCGGGCAGCCCTGGGCACCGACGCTGTCGGCACTCACCTGGGCGTCGATGCTCTTCCAGGTGGTGATCGTCACCTTCGCGAGCTACCTGCTGTGGTTCTGGCTGGTACGTCATTACCCGGCCACGCGGCTGGCCTCGTTCACGCTGCTGACGCCGGTGTTCGGCCTGCTGCTCGGGGCGCTGCTGCTCGGCGAGCCGATCACCACGCGGCTGGTGATCGCACTCGTCGCCGTGGCGGCAGGCATCTTGCTCGTCAACCGGCGGTGAGTTCGACGCTCGTCACGCTCGCGCTGCGCGGCGATCGCCGCGGCGCTGGCGGGCGGGGCTGGTGGCTCGACGGCCCGTCGTTCCTGTTCGTCTTCGCAGCGGCGCTGTCGGGGCCGCTGCTGGCCCGGCCATTGCTCGACCTCGCCGGCGATCTGCGCCGCCAAATGCGCGCGGCCGTGTGGACCCCGAAGGAAGGCCAGCACTTCGTGTATCGCGGAACGCCGCTCACGGTGCGCGAAGACATCGACCACCGCCGCTGGCTTCGCGCGACGGAGCTGCGCCGCATCGCCGGCTTCACCGCCAGCGACGGCGCGCTGGCACTGAGCCATCCGCAGCATTGGGAGAACGATGGCCGCGGCAACGGCTGGCTGGAGGCTGAAGCGGCGATCGTCCATCTTCGGCGGGATCCCGGCGCATCGGCGCAGCGTCTCGCGCAGTGGATCGAGCGGGAGGTGGCTTTCCCGGCACGGCGCCAGCGCGAGCGGCTGGGCATCCGCGTGCCGCCACCGAGAGGCTGAGCCGGCTCAGCCGCGGATGCGCTTGACCAGCGACGTGGTCGAGTAGCCGTCGACAAAGGGCAGCGCGCGCGCCTCGCCGCCCCAGCTGCGCACCCACTTCGTCTCCTCGAGCGTCTCGATGTCGTAGTCGCCGCCCTTCACGTAGAGCTGCGGGCGCACGAGCTTGAGCAGCTCCACGGGGGTGGGTTCGTCGAACAGCGTCACCAGGCTCACGCTTTCCAGCGCGGCCAGCACGCAGGCGCGGTCGGCCTCGGCATTCAGCGGCCGATCGGGCCCTTTGCCCAGGCCGCGCGCCGAGGCGTCGCTGTTCAGCCCGATCACCAGGCTGGCACCGAGCGCACGTGCCTGCGCGAGGTAGCTGACATGGCCGCGGTGGAGGATGTCGAACACGCCGTTGGTGAACACGACGGGCCGGGGCAGCGCCGCCACGCGCGCTGCGAGCTGATCGCGCGGGCAGAGCTTGTCGAGGAATTCGCTCATGCGGCGATTGTCACCTGCGGGTCAGCACCGCGGAGCACGCCGCCCGTAGACTGCTGGCGTTCCAACCGAGGAGACACCGATGATCACGCTGTGCGGCATGTGCCTGTCGAACTACTACAACAAGGCCAAGATGGTGATGCTCGAGAAGGGCATCCCCGTCGACGAGCAGTTCGTCGCCACCGGCAGCAAGGACGAGGCCGTGCTGTCCTGCTCGCCACTGGGCAAGGTGCCGTTCATCCGAACCGAGCACGGCGCCTTGTGCGAGAGCCAGGGCGATCGTCGACTACCTCGAGGCGCTGCAGCCCGAACCTCGCCTGCTGCCGGCCGACCCCTGGGCCGCGGCGAAGGTGCGCGAGCTGACCACCTTCATCGACCTTCATCTCGAGCTGGTGGCGCGCGAGCTCTACGGCAAGGCCTTCTTCGGCGGCGAGATCAGCGAAAGCAACGCCGAGCGCGTGCGCAAGCAGCTGGTGAAGAACATCGCCGCGTTCCGGCGGCTGGCGAAGTTCTCGCCCTATGTCGCCGGCGACCAGTTCACGCAGGCCGACTGCTCGGCCTGGGTCAGCCTGCCGCTGGTGGGCATGGCCTCGCGCATGGTGCTCGGCGACGACCTGCTGGCCTCTGCCGGCGTCGACTGGAAGGCCTACGCGAAGTTCATCGGCGAACGGCCCAGCGCCCAGCGCATCACGGCCGACCGCAAGGCCGAGCAGGAACGACTGGCCGCCGCGAAGAAGGCCTGAGGCGCTTGTTCAGGCCGGGGCCGCGCCGGGGTCGGCGCCGTGCCGGCCGACAGCTTGGCAGTCACTTCCTTGCGGAAGCGATTGAGCTCCTGCACGCTGGCGAAGCTGCGCTCCATCAGCAGGCTCATGTTGTGCAGGATGCGCTCGACGACCTTGGTCTCCCACACGGCGTCGAACTGGATCTGCTTGTCCAGCCACTGCTCGAGCCACTCGGGATTGGGCAGGCGGCTCTGAACCGTGTCGCGCGGGAACAGCTTCACGTTGACGTGGAGGTTGGTCGGATGCAGCGCCTGCGCCGTGCGGCGCGCGCTGGCCATCAGCACGCCCACTTTCGCGAAGGCGGCACGGGCCTCGTCACCGAAGTTCTGCAGCGCGCGCTTCATGTAGCGCAGGTAGGCACCGCCGTGGCGGGCTTCGTCGCGCGCCAGCGTTTCGTAGATGGCCTTGATCACCGGCTCGGTGTGCCACTCGGCCGCGCGGCGATACCAGTGGTTCAGGCGGATCTCGCCGCAGAAGTGCAGCATCAGGGTTTCGAGCGCCGGGGCCGGGTCGAACTCGAAGCGCACCTCGTGCAGCTCGGCCTCGGTGGGCACGAGATCCGGGCGGAAGCGGCGCAGATACTCCATCAGCACCAGCGAGTGCTTCTGCTCCTCGAAGAACCACACGCTCATGAACGCGGAGAAGTCGCTGTCGTCGCGGTTGTCGCGCAGGAACATCTCGGTGGCCGGCAGCGCCGCCCACTCGGTGATGGCGTTCATCTTGATGGTCTGCGCCTGCTCGTCGCTGAGCTTGCTGGCATCGAACTGGTCCCAAGGAATGTCCTTGTCCATGTTCCAGCGCACGGCTTCGAGCTGCTTGAAGAGTTCGGGGTAGATCATCGCGGGCCTCGGCAGAGCGCCGGATTCTAAGTCGCCACCCCCTCGCCGGGCGATCGGCGGGGCATCGCCCTCAGGGCTTTGCGCTGCGCTGCCGCCGCGCCGCCGCCAGTTCTTCGCGCACGCGGTCGATCATCACGATCGGCCGCACACCGGCCACCGGCCGGCGGTGCAGCGCCGGCGCCGCGCCGCCGGCCCAGAGTTCCACCGACGCTGGGAGCTTGGCGCGCAGTTCGGTCAACCCGTCGACGATCTGGTTGGGGTTCATGCAGCCGCTGAAGCTCAGCGCCACCACGTCGGCGCGCTGCGCCGCGGCGGCCAGCACGATGTCCCAGATCGGCGTGGCCGTGCCCAGCGAGACACAGCGCGCCCCTTCGAGCGACAGCAAGCCCTCGGCCATCAGCAGGCCCAGGCCGTGCGGCTCCTGCGTGAACGTGGTCAGCAGCACGCGCGGGTGGGCATCGGCATGCACCGGCAGCCGGGCGATGGCCTCGCGCAGCAGCACCTGGATCGACTCGGTATACAGGTGCTCCTCGAAGACCTGCAGCTGGCCGCGCATCCAGGCGTCGCCAACGCGCGTATTCAGTGGGGCCACCACCTCGGTGACGAAGCGCGCCAGGCCGAGCTGCTCGCGGGCGCGGCCGAGCTGGCGGCGCAACCGGTCCACGTCATGCGATTTCAGGATGTCGATGTATTCGTCCACCGCCGCCTGCGCGGACTCGGCCTCGGCCGCCGCCTGGGGCAGGGCGCGCAGACGCGCCTCGAGTTCCGCGTGCGCCAGCGCCATCAGGCGGCCGGGCCGCTCGCCGGCATCGACGAGGCGCTTGAGCAGGCGCAGCCTCTCGATCTGAGCCAAGGGGTAGAGCCGCTCGCCCGCCGCATCGCGGTGCGGGGTCGGAAAGCCATAGCGCCGCTCCCAGACACGCAAGGTGTCCTTGCTCAGCCCGGTCGCGCGTTCGGCGCCGGCGATGTTGACGTCGGTCGAGGAATCGCGGGGCGCGGGAACGGTCATGGGATCGGGGGCAAACGGCTGGACAACAGGGCCTCGGAGACGAAATCGTCCTGGACGAAACCTTGCAGTCTGAAAGTATACCGCTTAGTATCTTGGCCATGAACGCGATCTTCTGCTCGTCCCGTCGCCGCTGGCTCGCCGCGGCCAGCCTGCTGGCGGCGGGTGTCGTACCGGCCCGCGCGGCCGCGCCCGCCTGCCCGGCCTTGCTGGCCCGCCAGTTCCTCCGCCTGCAGGACGAGAAGCCCCAGGATCTCTGCCAATACGCCGGCAAGGTATTGGTGGTGGTGAACACGGCCAGCTTCTGCGGCTTCACGCCCCAGTACAAGTCGCTCGAGGCGCTGCACGACCGCTATCGGGAGCGGGGCTGGTCGTGCTCGGCTTCCCGTCGAACGATTTCGGCCAGCAGGAACCGGGCAGCAGTAAGGAAATTGCCGACTTCTGCGAAAGCACCTTCGGTGTGAAGTTTCCGATGTTCACCAAGTCCCGAGTCGCCGCGTCGGCGGGTCCGGCGGCCAACCCGCTGTTCGCCGACCTCGCTCGGCGCACCGGCCAGTGGCCGCGGTGGAACTTCCACAAATACCTCGTCGGTCGCGACGGCATCGCGGTGAGCAGCTTCGCCAGCGAGGTCGATCCGCTGGACAAGAGCTTCATTGCAGCCACCGAGAAACTGCTCGCTGCAAAGTGAGAACCGTTGAGTTATATTTCATACTGACCAGTTCACGACACCCATGACGCTCCATCCCGACCTCGTCATCCCGCGTTGCATCCGTCTGCAGGCAGCCTGCAAGTCGATGGAACTCGGCCGCGCTGGACGCGTCTCAAGCGCAGGGCAGCGTGCAACGCGCCCGAACGGTTTTCAGTTGCGGAGCCTTCCAGCATGTCTGGATGAAATCTCCGGGCGGTTCTCCTCCTCCCTCCCTCCTCCCTCCTTCGCCCGGGGGCGCTTCGCAACCATCTTCTTCCCGCTGGGGGCCTGGCCATGCGTCGCGTCGCGATCATCGGCTCGGGCATCTCCGGTCTCGGCGTCGCGCACGGCCTGCACGGCCGCGCCGACATCACGCTGTTCGAGGCCGGCCACTACTTCGGCGGCCACACCCACACCGTCGACGTCACGCTCGACGGCCGCACCCACGGTGTGGACACCGGCTTCCTGGTGCTCAACGAGCGCACCTACCCGCGGCTGCTCGCGCTGTTCGCCGAACTCGGCGTGGAGATCGCGCCCTCCGACATGTCGTTCTCGGTCCAGGTGCCGGACATCGGCCTGGAGTGGAGCGGCTCGGATCTGTCGACCGTCTTCGCCCAGCGCAGCAACCTGTTCAAGCCGCGCTTCTGGCGCATGCTGCGCGACATCCTGCGCTTCAACAAGCTGACCACGGCGATCGCCGCGAGCGGGCAGGAAGCGCAGATGGTCGAGCCGATCGGCGAATTCCTGAAGCGCCATCGCTTCAGTGACGAATTCCGCGACTGGTATCTCCTGCCGATGATCGGCTGCATCTGGTCCTGCCCGACCGACCAGATGCTGCGCTTCCCGGTGGCCACGCTGATCCGCTTCTGCCACAACCACGGCCTGATCCAGGTGGCCAACCGGCCGCAGTGGTACACAGTGCGCGGTGGTGCGCGCAACTACGTTCAGAAGATCGTCTCGCGCGTGCGCGACGCGCGGCTGAATACGCCGGTGCGCAGCGTCCGCCGCGTGCCGCCGGACAGCGGCAGCGCCGGCGTCTGGGTGGTCACCGATGCCGGCAGCGAGCGCTTCGACGAAGTGGTGTTCGCCTGCCACACCGACCAGGCGCTGCGCCTGCTCTCCGACGCCAGCGAGGCCGAGCGCAGCGTGCTCGGCGCCATCCGCTACCAGCCCAACCGGGCCGTGCTGCACACCGATGCCAGCGTGCTGCCGAAGCGGCCCCTGGCCTGGGCGTCGTGGAACTACGAGCGCGCCGCCGAGGGCGACCGCGAGCAGGCTCGCGTCTGCCTGCACTACCTGCTCAACAAGCTGCAGCCGCTGCCCTTCACGACGCCGGTGCTGGTGTCGCTGAACCCGGTGAACGATCCGCGCGCCGACAGCATCGTCGGCGAGTACGAATACGACCACCCGATCTTCGACCTCGCCGCCATCGCGGCGCAGAAGCGCGTGCCCGATCTGCAGGGCGTGGCCCATACACAGTTCGCCGGCGCCTGGACGCGCTACGGCTTCCACGAAGACGGGTTGATGTCCGGCGAGGCCGTGGTGCGCGGCCTGCTCGATGCCTGGGCCGCGCAGGGCAACGGCCGGAGGCCGCATGAGCGAACGGGCGCTGCCGCTGATCGGCCTCGGCGGTGCGTCACACCGGCTGCGCCCGGCGCGCAACGCCTTCGCCTACCCCACGTACTTTCTGATGCTGCCGATGCGCAGCCTGCGCGATTCGGCGACTGCGAACCTGTGCCGCAACCGCTTCGGCCTGATCAGCTTCCACGATCGGGACCACGGCGACGGCCGCGCCGACAGCCCGGCACGGCTGGACGACACGCTGGCCCGCGAAGGCGTGCGCGATGCCGATGGCGAAGTCTGGCTGCACACCTACCCGCGCGTGCTCGGCTTCACCTTCAAGCCGGTGAGCTTCTGGTACTGCCATCGAACCGACGGCTCGCTCGCGGCGATCCTCGTCGAGGTCAACAACACCTTCGGCGAACGCCACTGCTACCTGTTGCGCGGCGACACGCTGCGCTTCGGCCAGGAACTGCGCGCCACCAAGGTTTTCCACGTCTCGCCGTTCTGCGCGATCGAGGGCGACTACCGCTTCCGCTTCATGCGCACCGCCGACCGCACGGTGGCGCGCATCGATCACCACGACGCGAACGGCCCGCTGATCGAGACCAGCGTCTCCGGCCGGCTCGAGCCGCTCGATGCGGCGAGCACCCGCCGCGCCTTCTTCGGCATGCCGCTGATGACGCTCGGCGTGATTGCGCGCATCCACTGGCAGGCCGCCAAGCTGTGGGCCAAGCGCGTGCCGTTCTTCCACAAGCCCGCCCCGCCGGGCGAATTCATCACCCGCTGATCCGTTTTCATCGATGAGCAGCAGCACCACCACCTTCGCCCCCGCCAGCCTGCCGGCATCGGCGCCCGCCGCCGCCCGTGCGGTGTTCCGCCTGCTGCAGAGCCTGAAGCACGGCTCGCTCGACGTGCAGATGCCCGACGGCAGCAGCGCGCACTTCGGCATGCGATCCGAAGACGGCCCGCGCGCCGCCATCCGCCTGCGCAACTGGAACGTCTGTGCCGCGGCACTGCGCTCGGGCGACATCGGCTTTGCCGAGAGCTACATCGCCGGCGACTGGACCACGCCCGACCTGACCGCGCTGCTCAAGCTGTTCATCGCCAACCGCGACGACGTGGAGTCGATCGTCTACGGCAGCTGGTGGGGTTCGCTGCTGTATCGCGTGAAGCACCTGTTCAACCGCAACTCGAAGAGCGGCAGCAAGAAGAACATCCACGCGCACTACGACCTGGGCAACGAGTTCTATCGGCTGTGGCTCGACCCGACGATGAACTACAGCAGCGCCTGGTTCGAGGGCGACTTCGCCAAGCCGATGCCCGATGCGCAGCACGCCAAGGTGCGCCGCGCGCTGCGCGAGGCCGGCGTGAAGGCCGGCGACCGCGTGCTTGAGATCGGCTGCGGCTGGGGCGCGCTGGCCGAGTGCGCGGCGCGCGAGTTTGGCGCCACCGTCACCGGCGTGACGCTGTCCAGCGAGCAGCTCGCCTGGGGCCAGAAGCGCACGGCCGACGCCGGCCTCGCCGGCGAGCTGCGCTTCCAGGACTACCGTGACATCGCCGACGGCCGTTCGACGCCATCGCCTCGATCGAGATGTTCGAGGCGGTCGGCCGCGAATACTGGCCGAGCTTCTTCGCTACCGTGCACGACCAGCTCAAGCCGGGCGGCAAGGCCTGCATCCAGAGCATCACGATCGCCGAGAAATATTTCGAGCGCTACGTGAAGTCGACCGACTTCATCCAGCAGTACATCTTCCCCGGCGGCCTGCTGCCCAGCCCGGGGGCCTTCCGCGAGGCCGCGGCGAAGGCCGGGCTGCGCGTGGTGGGCGAGCTCGACTTCGGCGTCGACTATGCCGAGACGCTGCGCCGCTGGCGCGAGACCTTCCTGTCGGAAGAGCAGCGCGTTCGGCGCCTGGGCTTCGACACGCGCTTCATGCGCATCTGGGAGTTCTACCTCGCCTACTGCGAGGCGGCCTTCGCCACCGGCAACACCAGCGTCATGCAGTTCACGCTGCAGCGCGACTGAGCCCCATGGACTCACAGCGCCGCACCCTGCTCGCCGCCCTCGTTGCCGCGCCGCTGGCCGTGCGGGCCAACCTAGCGCTGCCCGCCGAGGTGGGCAGCGAACTGCCGGGGGCACGGCTGCTCGGCAGCGGGCGACTGACCTTCCTGGGCCTGCACATCTACGACGCGCGGCTGTGGACGGCCGACGAATTCGCCGCGGAGCGCTTCGACCGCCACGCCCTCGCGCTGGAGCTGCAGTACGGCCGCACGCTCTACGGTCGCCTGATCGCCGAGCGCAGCCTGGAAGAGATGAAGCGCCAGGGCGCCCTCAGCGAGGAGCAGGGGAACGCTGGCTGGCGTCGATGAAACAGACCTTCCCCGACGTCAACAAGGGCGATCGCATCACCGGCGTGCAGCGCCCCGGCGAATCGACGCGCATCTTCGTCAACGGCACGCTGCGCGGAGAACTGCGCGACGCCGAATTCACCCGCCGCTTCTTCGGCATCTGGCTGGCGCCGCAGACCTCGGAGCCGAAGCTGCGCCAGTCGCTGCTCGGGCCGGCGCTGGCACGCTCATGAGCGGGACGACCTTGACGCTGCCCCACCGCTCTGCGGCCCGGGCCGCCGGCGTGCGCGCCGGCGTGTCCTACGGCGCGCTCGGCCTGCCGCTGGCCTTCGTCGCGCTGCCGCTCTACGTGATCCTGCCCAACCATTACGCCAGCGAGTTCGGCGTGCCGCTGGCCGCGCTCGGCGCGGTGCTGCTCGGCGCACGGCTGCTCGATGCGGTGGCCGATCCGCTGATCGGCCGCTGGACCGACGGCCTGTTTGCGCGCTCGTCGGTGGCCGCCTGGACGGCCGTGGCGATCGCCGCAGTCATTCTGGCGCTCGGGTTCCGGGCGCTGTTCTTCCCGATCGTTCAGGGCACGGCGTCGCTGCTTGCCTGGTGCGCGGGCGCACTGGCCGTGGCTTACCTCGCCTACAGCGTGATCAGCGTGATCCATCAGGCCTGGGGCGCGCGCCTGGGCGGCGACGAACCACAGCGCGCCCGCATCGTGGCTGGCGCGAGGGCCTCGCGCTGGTGGGCGTGCTGGCCGCCAGCGTGCTGCCGTCGCTGGCAGGACTCTCGGTCACGACACTGGCTTTTGCCGCCCTGCTGCTGGCCGGCGTGGCGGCGCTGTATGCCGCGCCGCGGCCCGACGCCGACCGCGCCGCTTTCGCGCCGGTGCCGATGACGCTGCCGCTGGCCACGCGCGAGTTCCGCTCGTTGCTCGCGATCTACCTCGTCAACGGCATTGCCAGCGCCATCCCCGCCACGCTGGTGCTGTTCTTCATCCGCGACCGCCTGCAGGCGCCGAGCTACGAACCCTTGTTCCTCGCCAGCTATTTCGCCGCCGGCGCGTTGTCGATTCCGCTGTGGGTCAAGGCCGTGGCGCGCTTCGGCTGGCGCGCTGCTGGCTGGCGGGCATGCTGCTGGCGATCGCCGTGTTTGCCTGGGCTGCGTTGCTCGGCGCCGGTGATGTGGCCGCCTACACCGCCGTGTGCGTGGCCAGCGGCATCGCGCTCGGCGCCGACCTGACGCTGCCCGGCGCGCTGCTGGCCGGCGTGATCCAGCGTGCCGGCCATGCCGGCCGCGGCGAAGGCGCCTACTTCGGCTGGTGGAACTTCGCCACCAAGCTGAACCTCGCGCTGGCCGCCGGCCTTGCGCTGCCGGCGCTGCAGTGGTTCGGCTACGCCCCGGCGCGCGCGGCGATGACGCGCTGACCGCCCTCACCCTCGCCTACTGCGTGCTGCCCTGTGCGCTGAAGCTCGGCGCCGTGGCGCTGCTGTATGTCCTCTGGATCCGACCTTCGGAATCACTCGCATGATCAGACGATCCCTCCTCGCCGCACTCGCCGCCGGCGCCCTGCTGCTCGGCTGCGCCTCGCCCCCGACACCGGCCGACTACGCCGCCGAGAAGCCGGTGCTCGCG
Organism: Piscinibacter aquaticus; assembly: GCA_007994965.1. Taxonomy (GTDB): domain Bacteria; phylum Pseudomonadota; class Gammaproteobacteria; order Burkholderiales; family Burkholderiaceae_C; genus Piscinibacter; species Piscinibacter aquaticus. The sequence continues at coordinate 3,666,819 of VOPW01000001.1, forward strand.
CTCGAGCAGTATTTCAACGGCGAACTCGTCGCCCACGGCATCTTCACCGACCGCTCGGGCAAGGTGGTGCGCCGCTTCACCGTGCTGATGAAGTGCAGCTGGAACGGCAACGACGGCGTGCTCGACGAGGACTTCACCTACAGCGACGGCAAGAAGGAACGGCGCGTGTGGCGGCTGAAGAAGCTGGGCAACGGCCGCTACACCGGCACCGCCGACGACGTGGTCGGCACCGCGCAGGGCCAGGCCGCCGGCAACGCCTTCCAGTGGGCCTACACGCTGCGTCTGCCGGTGGACGACAAGGTCTACGAGGTGCAGTTCGACGACTGGATGTACCTCGTCGACGAGCGCGTGATGCTCAACAAGGCCGTGATGAGCAAATTCGGCATCCGTCTCGGCGAAGTGACGCTCGCCTTCACCAAGAAGTGATGAACGGTCTGCGCATGCCCCTCAATCCCCGCTTTCAACGCTGGCCCGGACAAGTGGTCTGGCTGGTCGGTGCCTCCACCGGCATCGGCCGCGCCACCGCCGAACTGCTGCACGCGCGGGGCGCCACGGTGATCGTCTCGGCCCGCAACGCGCAGGCGATCGAGTCCTTCGCGCAGCAGCACCCGGGCAGCCTCGCGCTGCCGCTGGACGCGACCGACCGCGGGCGCTCGGCGCCGCGGCACGGCAGATCGTCGAGCGCTTCGGCCGCATCGATCTGGCCATGTACTGCGCCGGCTACTACAAGGCGATGCGCGCGACGCGCTTCGACCTCGGCGAGATGCTGCGCCACCAGGAGGTGAACTACGTCGGCGCGCTGAACATGCTCGACGCGGTGCTGCCGACGCTGCTGGCGCAGAAGGCCGGCCACCTCAGCCTCGTGGCGAGCGTGGCCGGCTACCGCGGCCTGCCGAACTCGCTGGCCTATGGCCCGACCAAGGCGGCACTGATCAACCTCGCGCAGACGCTCTACCTCGACCTTCAGCCGCAAGGCCTGGGAGTGTCGGTGGTGAACCCCGGCTTCGTCGAGACGCCGCTGACCTCGCAGAACGAGTTCACCATGCCGGCGCTGCTGACGCCCGCCGAGGCCGCGCAGGAGATCGTCGCCGGCTGGGAGGCGGGGCGCTTCGAGATCCACTTCCCGAAGCGTTTCACGCTGTGGCTGAAGCTGCTCAGCCATCTCGGCGACGCGCTTTATTTCAAGGCCGTGCGCCGCGCGACGGGCCTATGACATCGCGCCATGCCGATGCGCGCGTGGCCCGCGTGGTGGCGATGTTCGAGTCGCTCGCGCCGGCCGACACCGGCGCGCCTGTCGGAGTTCTACACCGCCGACGCGCGCTTCAAGGACCCCTTCAACGACGTGACCGGCGTGCCCGCGATCCGCCACATCTTCGAGCACATGTTCACGGCGCTGGAGGCGCCGCGCTTCGTCGTGCGCGACGTCGTTGCCGAAGGCGAGCAGTGCTTCCTGACCTGGGAAATGCACTTCCGCATGAAACGCTTCTCGCGCGCGCCGCAGGTGATCCACGGCGGCTCGCACCTGCGCTTCGCGGCCGACGGCCGCGTGGCGCTGCACCGCGACTACTGGGATGCCGCCGAGGAGCTGTACGAGAAGCTGCCATTGGTCGGCACGCTGATGCGCTGGTTGAAGGCGCGCGCGAACAGCTGAGCGCCGCCGCTCAGCGCAGCCAGCCCTTGCGACGGAAGTAGATGAACGGCGCCGCCACCGAGGCCACCATCAGCGCGATCGCGAACGGATAGCCGTAGCGCCAGTTCAGCTCCGGCATGGCCTGGAAGTTCATGCCGTAGATGCTGGCGATCAGCGTCGGCGGCAGCAGCGCGACGCTGGCCACCGAGAAGATCTTGATGATCTTGTTCTGGTTGATGTTGATGAAGCCGACCGTGGCGTTCATCAGGAAGTTGATCTTGTCGAACAGGAACGTGGTGTGCGAATCGAGCGAATCGATGTCGCGCAGGATCTGCCGCGCTTCCTCGAACTGCTCGGCATTGAGCAGCCGGCTGCGCATCATGAAGCTGACGGCGCGCCGCGTGTCCATCACGTTGCGGCGGATGCGGCCGTTCAGGTCTTCCTCGCGCGCGATCGCGGCCAGCACCTCGGCGGCCACCGGTCGTTGACGTCCTGCTTGAGCACGCGTGCGCCTGCCGCCTCAGGCTGTCGTAGATGCCTTCCAGCGCATCGGCGCTGTACTCGGCATCGGCGTCGTAGAGCTTGAGCAGCACGTCCTTGGCATCCTCGATCAGCGCCGGGATGCGCCGCGCGCGCAGGCGCAGCAGCCGGAACACCGGCAGTTCCTCGGCGTGCACCGAGAACAGCACGTTCTTGTAGAGGATGAAGGCGACGCGCACGTTGCGCGAGCGCTCGTCGTCGTCGATCAGGAAGTCGGAGCGGATGTGCAGCTCGCCGTTGTCTTCCTCGTAGAAGCGGGCCGATTCCTCGAGGTCTTCGTCGACCACGTCCTGCGGGATGGTCAGGCCGTAGTGCTGGGCGATCCAGCCCTTCTCCTCGGGCGTGGGCGCGTCGAGGTCGACCCAGATCGGCTTGACGCGCGCCAGCGCGTCGAGGCTCTCGATCTCTTCCTGGAACAGCCGGCCGTTGGCCAGCGAGAACACGTTCAGCATGGGGGCTCCAGCATGGCCGGGGCAAGCGTCAGGGGTGGAACTCGTGACCGCCTCGCCCCTGGCGCACCCGGCGTGTCAGCGCCGGGCCTGCGTGGAGCGGACGGTCACCGAGAAGGGGGCACGTCCAATGGGAACCTCGCGAAAGTGCGTTGCTGAAATTATGGCATCAGGCCGTCGCGGCCGCGGTCGGGCGCGCCACCTCGGCCCAGGGGAACCAGAGCGTCACGCGGGTGCCGATGCCCGGCTCGCTGTCGACGTCGATGCGACCGTCCTGCAGTTCCATGATCTCCTGCACGAGGCTCATGCCCAGCCCGGTCCCCGGGATGTTGCCCGACGGGTCGGCCCGGTAGAAGCGCTCGAACAGCCGCGCCTTCTGCGCCGGCGTCATGCCGATGCCGGAGTCGGTGACGGCCACGCCCACGTGCGGCCGGCCGTCGAACTCGGCGGTCAGCGTGTGCAGCCGGATCGGGCCGCCGCCGGCGAATACTTGTAGGCGTTGGACAGCACGTTGGTGATGGCCTGGCGTGTCTTGTCCCAGTCGACCATCAGGCGCAGCTCGCCGTGCTCGATGCGCACCTCCACCTTGCGCGGATCGCCGTGGATCATCAGCCCTTCCACCGTCTCCTGCACCAGTCCGCCCAGCGCATGCTCGGTGATGCGGAAGTCCTTGCCCTGGCGCGCTTCGATGCGCGCGAGGTCGAGCAGCTCGTTGACCATGTTGATCAGCAGCGAGGCGGCGGTGGATGGTCTCGAGCACGTCACGCTGCCGCTCCGGCGGCACCGGGCGCTTGAGCATCAGTTCGGCGAAGCCGAAGATGCTCGCCATCGGCGTGCGCAGTTCGTGCGCTGCGGTGGTCAGGAACTCGCTCTTCATGCGGTCGACCTCGGTCTCGTGCGTCACGTCACGGAAGTACAGGATCGATTCGCCGTGCCCGCCCAGGTTCAGGCGCGCCAGCCGCGCCAGCACGCGGCGCTCGGGGCGGATCAGCTCGATCGTGTCGGCATGCGTGCCGGCCTCGCCGGCGGCGGCGGCCACCGGCGCGTAGTCCTGCGCCGGGTTGCACAGCGTGCCGAAGCGGCGGTCGAACGACTCCAGGTCGCACGGCAGGCTGGCATCCCAGCCGGTCATCTGCACGAAGGCCGGGTTGCAGTAGACCATCTGGCCCTCGCGGTCGAACACCACGAAGCCATCCGGGCTCAGATCGAACACCGCGTTGAGCCGCGCACTGCGCTCGGCCAGCGCGAAGCGGGCGCGCTCGCGCTCGGTGACGTCCGACTGCACGCCCACATAGTGCGTGACCTCGCCTTCGGGCGTGGCCACCGGCGCGATCGACAGCTCGTTGAAGAAGAGCGTGCCGTCCTTGCGGTAGTTGCGCAGCACCACCGTGGTGGGCTGGCCCTCGCGCACCGCCCGGCGCAGCACCTCCACCTCGGGCTGGTCGCGGTCCTCGCCGAGCAGGAAGTCGAACGGCCGGCCGATCGCATCGCTCACCTCGTAGCCGGTGATCTTCTCGAAGGCCGGGTTGGCATAGAAGATCGGATGGCCCGGCGTGCGAAGGTCGCTGATGACCACGCCGTTGGTCGCGCACTCCAGTGCGCGGTTGTACAGGCGCAGCATCGAATCGATCCAGCGCTGGTCGGTGACGTCGCGCACGACGCAGGTGAATCGCGTGTCCTCGCCCTCGCCGACGCGCGAGATCGCCACCTCCACCGGGAACTGCGTGCCGTCGCGGCGCAGCGCCGACGATTCGAGGCGCGCCATGCGGCTGGCGCGGATCAGCATGCCCTCGCGGGTGATGCGGTCGACCTCGTCGAAGCTCAGCTGCGGCAGCAGTTGCTCGACCGGCTTGCCGAGCACCTGCTCCGGCTCGACGCCGAAGATGCTGGTGGCCGCCGGGTTGATCATCGCCACGCGCGCCTCGCGGTCAGGCCGAGGATAGCGTCGGGCGTGGCGTCGAGCAGCGAGTGCACGCGCGTCTCGCTGGCGCGGATCGACAGCAGCTGCTGCTGCAGCGTCTGCGAGGTGTGGTTCAGGGCGTCGGTGAGTTCTTCCACCTCGCGGCTGCCGCCACGCTCCTCGAGCGTGCGGCCCAGCCCTTCGCCGAGGCCACGCGAGAAGCGCACCAGGCGCTGCAGCGGCGCGAGCGAACGCACCAGGAAGGCGTACACCGCGGCGATCGTCAACAGGCCGACCAGCGCGATCGAGCCGATCAGCTCGCGCTGCAGGCTGATCAGCTGCGCGCGCTCGCCGTCCTGGCTGAACAGCACGCCGATGTGGCCGAGCGGCATGATCGGGTCGACCGGCGTCCACACCTGCAGTGCGTCGATGCCGCCCACCTGCACCGGCTCGGCGCTGTGCTGCACACCGGCCGGCGGGCGGGGCATGTCCGGCGGGAGGTTGAGCGCCACCACGCTGCCATCGGACAGCGCGCACGGACATCAGGCCGACGCCGGCGCTGTCGCGCACGTCGATGCGCAGCACGCCGGGCAGCCGGGCGATGTCGCGAAGCGCCTTCTCGAGCGCGACCTGGTCGGAGCGCACCATCAACGGCGCGGCGGCGCCGGCCGCCGTTCGCGCAAGCGCACCCGCCCACTGCGACGACGACTGCAGAGCGGCGGCCGCCGCACGCTGGGTGGAGACGAAGTACAGCGCCGCCATCGCGGCCAGCATCACCGCCGCGAGCAGCGCCAGCATCTGGTGGCGCAGGCGGCGCGGCGTGCCGCGGCAATCAGAGGGGGAATGCGAAGATGGTCCATGGCGGCGCCTCGGGGTCTGTCACGGGCTCACGCGCCGATCAGCGGGAGCGCTTCGTCGTCGAGCAGCGCGGAGAACTGCGGGCGGTGCTCGTTGATGCGGTCGCGCAGCGCGACCATGTGGGCGGCGTTGTTCAGGAAGGCATCGGCGACCACCGGATCGAACAGCCTGCCGCGCTCGCGGCGCAGCATCTCCAGCGCGGTGTCGTCGGCAATCGCCGGGCGGTAGCAGCGGTCCATCGTCAGTGCGTCGAAATAGTCCACCACTGAGACGATGCGGCCGGACAGCGGGATGTCCGTGCCGGCCAGGCCCTGCGGGTAGCCGCCGCCGTCGAAGCGCTCGTGGTGCGACAACGCCACCTCGCTGGCCAGGCGGAACAGCGGCACATCGGAGGTGCCGAGGATCTCGGCGCCCATCTGCGCATGCCGGTTCATCACCGCGCGCTCCTCCGGCGTCAGCGGCCCGGGCTTCTTCAGCACGTTGTCGGGGATGCCGATCTTGCCGATGTCGTGCATCGGTGCGGCCATGCGCAGCAGCCGCGCCCAGGAGCGCTGCTGCCCGAGCGCCAGCGCCAGCGCTTCGGCCAGGAAGCCCATGCGAACGATGTGCACGCCGGTGTCGTCATCGCGGTATTCGGCGGCGATCGACAGGCGCAGCAGGGCCTCGTGATGGGCGCGGGCCAGCGCGCGCAGCGCCTCGTTGCGCTCGCGGTACATGCGGCCGAGGTCGGCGGTCACGCGCTCGAGCTGGGCCTGCGCCATGGCCGGATCGGCCGGGCCCAGGGGCGCATAGGCGCTGTCGGCGTCGGCGAAATGGCTGGCGAGCATGTCTGTGTTCCGCTACTGCGGGCTCGCGCTCAGGCCGTGGCCACCAGGCGATCGATGGTCTCGATCAGCTGCAGCGGGCTGAAGGGCTTGACGAGGTAGTCGTCGGCACCGGCCTGCTGGCCGGCCTCGCGGTCGCGCGCCGGCCACGCGCGGTCAGCAGCACGACCTTGATGTGCTTGAGCTTGGGGTCGGCCTTGATGCGCTGGCACACCTGCAGGCCGTCGAGCTCGCCGGGCATCATCACGTCCAGCAGCATCAGGTCGGGGGCCACGGCCGAGGCCATGCGCAGGCCGAACGCGCCATCGGCCGCCTCGTGGATCTCGTAGTCCTCGAACTCCAGCGTCATGCGGATCAGCTTGCGGATGTCGGGCTGGTCTTCGACGATCAGGATCTTCTTCATGGTGGGGTCCTCTCGGGGCAAATCAGGAAGCCTTGGTGGTGCGGCTGTCGCGGCGGCGGGCCATCAGCGCGGCGGTCGCGCGCATAGACCTGCGCCTGGGCGATGTCCATGGCGGTGGCCTCGTTGCGGAACGGCGCGCCGGTGGGCAGGTCGATCAGGAAGTTGCGCTGGCCGTCGTCGTGCTCCTCGCGCAGTTGCCCGCCGTGCTGGGCCACGATGTGCTGGCACAGCTTCAGGCCGATCATGTCGCGCGAGGCCAGCCGCGCCGCGGCAGCCGCCGTGGCGGCGCGCGAGCCGACTTCCATCGGCGTGGATTCGGCCTTGGCGGCGACGAACGCGCCGCTGTCGCGCAGCACGATCAGCGCTCGCGGGCCCATCTGGCGGTGCTCGATGTCGAGCATCCCGCCCGGGCGCGCAACGCGGACGGCCGCCTCCAGGCATTCGACGAACACGCGCAGCAGCCAGTGTTCGCTGCCGTAGATCGCGGCCAGCTGCGTCTTCGGGCCTTGCGCGGTGAAGCGTGCCTTCAGGTTGCGCGAGCGCGCCAGCGGCTCGACCTTGGCCCAGGCCTGCTGCAGCAGCGGCCACAGCTCGATGCGGTCGTTGGCCATCAGCGACTCGCTGCCCCACACCGCAGCCAGGTCGATCAGCTTGTTGAGCACGTGGGTGACTTCGTCGACCTGGTCGCACAGCGCGTCGAGGGCGTGCACGTCGCGGTCGTTGCGCGCCATCACCAGCGCGTTGTTCAGCTCGCGCAGCGGGTCGCGCAGGTCGGAGCGGATCACCATCATCAGGTTGTCGAAGCCGACCGCGGCGTGCTCGTCGGCGCTGTCGGTGACCAACACCATCGCGTCGTCGCGGGCAGGCCGGGCAGCACCTTGCAGCGCAGCTCCGGCGCCGGCTCGCCGGGGCCGGCCGGCTGGCCGCTGATCGTCACGACACGGGCGCTCTGCTCGATCACCGCGCCGTTGACCGCATTGATCAGCGTGGGCTCCTGCACCCGCGAACCGGTATTCAGGCGCAGCTTGGCGGCGGCCTGGGTGTTCGCGAAGCGGACCAGACCGTCTCGCGACAACCAGAGCATGCCCGGTTGTAGGTTTTCCAGCAGTTCCGACAGTGTTGCGTGCATTTTGATGACTCCGTGATTGCACTTTAATCATTACTAGCATTTGTGTCCAGAACTCCTGGACGCGACTTTCGTGTCGCGCATCACGCCGCCGGCCCCTGCCTGCACAGGGAAACCCCGGTCAGGAACCATGCGAGGGAGGTTTTCCGAGGTGAACGCAGGGTCAGGGGCTCGGCTTGTCAGCCCCGGGAACGGGAGCACACTGGGTTTGCCGGAATGCTGCTTCCGCGCCTTCCCACCCTTCGTGAAAGGAGTACACATGAACCTGACGATCAGCGGTCACCACCTCGAAGTGACGCCGGCTCTCCGAGTACGTGCTCACAAAGCTGGATCGCGTCACCCGCCATTTCGACCAGGTGGTGGACATCAACGTGCTGCTGTCAGTGGAGAAGCTGAAGGAGAAGGAGCGCCGCCAGAAGGCCGAAGTGACCGTTCATGTGAAGGGCAAGGACATCTTCGTGGAGCAGTCCCACGAAGACCTGTACGCCGCCATCGACATGCTGATGGACAAGCTCGATCGACAGGTCTGCCGCCACAAGGACAAGGTGCAGGACCACCACCACGTGTCGGCCAAGCGCATCGAACAGCCGGCGTCCTGAGGCCCTGCCTCGGCGCACAAGGCGGCCCTGCGGGGCCGCTTTTTCATGCCCGTTCGAGCCGCGCTGCCCGTGAACCGGGGGCGCCCTGCGTTGCTGCGACGCAGCAGCAAGCGCACAATGTCGCCCTTGTCGCGTCACGGTCGGAGCCGGGCTCGGCACACGACTTCATAATTCCGTCACCTGCCACTTGCACAGCGGCTGCCGAGGCCACGAGCCTCCGGGGTCACATGAATCACCGATGAACCGCCTCGCCGCCATCCTGCCCGCCAGCAACGTGCTCGTGGATGTGGACGCCACCAGCAAGAAGCGCGTGTTCGAGCAGGCCGGCCTGCTGTTCGAGAACCAGCACGCCATCGCCCGCGCCATCGTCGCCGACAACCTGTTCGCCCGCGAACGGCTGGGCTCCACCGGCCTGGGCCACGCAGTCGCCATTCCGCACGGCCGCATCAAGGGCCTGAAGAATCCGCTCGCGGCGGTGATCCGCGTGCGCCAACCGATTCCGTTCGACGCGCCGGACGACGAACCGGTGCTGCTGCTGATCTTCCTGCTCGTGCCGGAAGCGGCCACGCAGCGCCACCTCGAGATCCTCTCCGAGATCGCCGAGATGCTGTCCGACCGCGAGCTGCGCGAGCGCCTGAAGACCGAGCCCGAGGCGGCCAAGGTCCACGAGCTGATCTCAACTGGGAACCGCTGAAGTCGGTGGCCTGACGGCTCCGCTGCGCAGCCCGCCGACGTGAAGCCCAGCGTCATCAGCGCCGAGGCGCTCTTCGAGGAGCACAGGCAGGCGTTGCAGTGGGAGTGGATCGCCGGCCACGCCCACCCCGAGCGGCGCTTCGACGAGGCCGCGGTGCGCAATGCGCAGTCGGCGGCCGACCTCGTCGGCTACCTGAACTACATCCACCCGTACCGCGTGCAGATCGTCGGCCGCCGCGAGGTGGCCCTACCTGAACGACGCGACGCCCGACGTGGCCGAGCGCCGCATCTCGCGCATCGTCACGCTCGAGCCGCCGGTGCTGATCGTCGCCGACGACCGGTCGCCCCCGACAAGCTGGTGGCGATGTGCGACCGCGCCGAGATCCCGCTGTTCTCCACCGCCGAATCGGCCGGCCACGTGATCGACGTGGTGCGCGGCTACCTCAGCCAGCACTTTGCCGAGCGCACCACGCGCCACGGCGTCTTCATGGACATCCTCGGCCTGGGCGTGCTGCTGACCGGCGAATCGGGCCTGGGCAAAGAGCGAGCTCGGGCTGGAGCTGATCTCGCGCGGCCATGGCACGGTGGCCGACGACGCGGTCGACCTGTTCCGCGTCTCGCAGACCGCACTCGAGGGCGCTGCCCCGAGCTGCTGCTCAACCTGCTCGAGGTGCGCGGCATCGGCCTGCTGGACATCAAGGCCATCTTCGGCGAGACCGCGGTGCGGCGGAAGATGCGCCTGAAGCTGATCGTCCACCTCGTGCGCAAGGAGACGATGGACCGCGAGTTCGAGCGCCTGCCCTACGAGCCGCTGTACGAGGAGATCCTCGGAGTCCAGGTGCGCAAGGCGGTGATCGCGGTGGATGCCGGCCGCAACCTCGCCGTGCTGGTGGAGGCCGCGGTGCGCAACACCATCCTGCAGCTGCGCGGCATCGACACCTACCAGGAATTCATCGAGCGCCACCAGAAGGCGATGCTCAAGGCTTCAGAGTAGCTTCTACTTGCCGCGGTGCACGCAGTTCTTCTTCGTGCAGGCGGCGTACAGCGCCAGCGAGTGGTCCTGCAGCTCGAAGCCGCGCGCCACTGCCACCGCCTTCTGCCGCTTCTCGATCTCGGCATCGAAGAATTCCTCGACGCGGCCGCAGTCCATGCACACGAGGTGGTCGTGGTGCTTGCCCTCGTTGAGCTCGAACACCGCCTTGCCGGCCTCGAAGTGGTTGCGCGAGAGGATGCCGGCCTGCTCGAACTGCATCAGCACGCGGTACACCGTGGCGAGCCCGACGTCGGCACCTTCGGCGAGCAGGTGCTTGTAGACGTCTTCGGCGCTCATGTGGCGCTGCAGGCCCTTCTGGAAGACTTCCAGCACCTTGATGCGCGGCAGGGTGGCCTTCAGGCCGCTGTTCTTCAGCTCGTCGGCATGGGTCATGGCAGCACGCGGTGGGGTCGGCCCGGACGATGCCGAACGCTAGAATCCAGCGATCATATCGAGGTTGCCGTGCCCCCGGCGCGCGGCCCTGAAGTCACCATGCCCATCGCCCTCCGCCGCGCCGCGTGCCTGCTGGCCACCGCGCTCGCCACCTCGGGCTGCGCCTCGCTGCAGTCCTCCGACAACTTCCTCGGCATGATCACGCCGTACCGCGTCGAGGTGGTTCAGGGCAATGTCGTCACCAAGGAGCAGGTCGCGCTGGTCAAGCCCGGCATGACGCGCGCGCAGGTGCGCGACATCCTCGGCTCGCCGCTGCTGACCGACGCCTTCCACGCCGACCGCTGGGATTACGTCTTCACGATCCGCCGCCAGGGCGCCGAGCCGCAGCTGCGCCGCATCGTCGCAAAGTTCGAGGGTGATGCGCTGAAGACGCTGGACACCAGCGGCGAGCTGCCGGAGGAGCGCGAGTTCGTCGCCTCGATCGACACCTTCAAGACCTCGCGCAAGGCGCCGAACCTCGCGCTCACCGACGAACAGATCAAGGCGCTGCCGGTGCCCGAGAAGCCCGCCGCGCCGGCCTCGGAGCCGGTCGGCGCAACGCGCAGCTATCCGCCGCTGGAGGCCACGCGATGAGCGCGCTGCGCATCGCGGTGGCCGGCGCGTCCGGCCGCATGGGCCGCATGCTCATCGAAGCCGTGCGCGGCGCCGACGACATGGTGCTCGCCGGCGCGCTCGACATCGCCGCGAGCCCGGCGATCGGGCAGGACGCCGCGGCCTTTCTCGGCGCCACGAGCGGCGTGAAGATCACCGCCGATCTGCGCGAAGGACTGGCCCATGCCCAGGTGCTGATCGACTTCACCCGCCCCGAGGGCACGATGGCCCACCTCGCCGCCTGCCGCGAACTGGGCGTGAAGGCGGTGATCGGCACCACCGGTCTGTCCGACGAGCAGAAGGCACAGATCGCGACGTTCGCCGCCTCGAATGCCATCGTGCTCGCGCCGAACATGAGCGTCGGCGTGAACGTCGTGCTCAAGGTGCTGGAAGTCGCGGCCAAGGCGCTGAAGGAAGGCTACGACATCGAGATCATCGAGGCCCACCACCGCCACAAGGTCGATGCGCCCAGCGGCACCGCGCTGAAGATGGGCGAGGTGGTGGCCGCGGCGGTCGGCCGCGACCTGAAGGACTGCGCCGTCTACGCCCGCGAAGGCATCACCGGCGAGCGCGATCCGTCGTCGATCGGCTTTGCCACCGTGCGCGGCGGCGACATCGTCGGCGACCACACCGTGCTGTTCGCCGGCACGGGCGAGCGGGTCGAGATCCGGCACCAGGCCACCAGCCGCGCCAACTTCGCGCAGGGGAGCCTGCGTGCCGCGCGCTTCCTGGCCGGCCGTGCCACCGGCCTGTACGGCATGGATGCCGTGCTCGGCTTGAACTGAGCATGGGCGGCTTCGCGCACTTCTGGGACCAGGGCGACCTCATCACGCGCGGCGTGGCCGTGCTGCTGCTGCTGATGTCGGTGGCTGCCTGGGTGCTGATCTTCTGGAAGGCGGCTGCTGCGCCGCGTGCGCCAGGACGTCGCCCGCGCCGTGCCGGCCTTCTGGGCCGCGCCGACGCTCGAAGACGGCCAGCGACAGCTCGCTGCCTTCGACCGCGAGGCGGTGCTGCAGCCGCTGCTGGCCGCCGCCACCGCCAGCGCACGCGCCGGCACGCTGGAATCGCGCGGGCAGCTGGCCTCGCAGCTCACGCGGCGACTGCGCGATGCGCTGCACGCGGTGCTCGCGCAGCTGCAATACGGCCCGGTGCTGATGGCCTCGATCGGCAGCACGGCGCCCTTCATCGGCCTGTTCGGCACGGTCTGGGGCATCTACCACGCCCTCGTCGCGATCTCGGCCGCCGGCACGATCACGATCGAGAAGGTTTCCGGCCCGGTCGGCGAGGCGCTCGTGATGACGGCCGCCGGCGGCGGTCGCGATCCCGGCCGTGCTGGCCTACAACGTCTTCGGCAAGATCGTCGGTGCCTGCGAAGCGGAACTCGAAGGCTTCGCGCACGACCTGCGCGAGATGTTCACCGCCGTCGCCGAGGAGTCCTGAGATGGCGTTCGGGCGGCTCGAGCGCACCACCGGCCCGCAGCCGATGAGCGACATCAACATGACGCCGCTGATCGACGTGATGCTGGTGCTGCTGGTGATCTTCATGATCACCGCGCCGCTGATGAGCTCGGCGCTGCGCCTCGATCTGCCCCGCGCCGAGTGTGCACAGCCCAGCGATGCGCCCCAATCCATCGAGCTGGCGATCGACGCGCAGGGCCAGCTGTTCGTGGCCGGCGCGCCGGTCGACGAGGCCAAGCTGCGGGCGCGCGTGGCCGATGCCGCACGCCTGAACCCCGGCACCGAGGTGCAGCTGCGCGCCGATCGCAGCGTGCCCTACGGCCGCGTGGCCGAGCTGATCGGCTGGTGCAGCAAGGCGGCCTGAGCCGCATCGGTTTCGTCGCCGAAGCCCCGGCGCGCTGAGCGGGCGCGCGCGCCTGGGGAGGGCGCGCACGAGGGGGTGCTTCCTATAATCGGTCGCCTTTGCAGACGCGCCGAAGCGCCCGCCCATGAGCCCCGACTTCAAGCCCTCCGAGATCGAGCGCGCCGCCCAGGCCGCGTGGACCGCCGCCGACGCCTACCGCGTCACCGAGGATCCGCGCAAGCCGAAGTTCTACGCCTGCTCGATGCTGCCGTACCCGAGCGGCAAGCTGCACATGGGGCATGTGCGCAACTACACCATCAACGACATGCTCACGCGCCAGCTGCGCATGAAGGGCATGAACGTGCTGATGCCGATGGGCTGGGACGCCTTCGGCCTGCCGGCCGAGAACGCGGCGATGAAGAACCGCGTGCCGCCGGCGAAGTGGACCTACGACAACATCGCCCACATGAAGGGCCAGATGCAGGCGATGGGCACGGCCATCGACTGGAGCCGCGAGGTCGCCACCTGCTCGCCCGAGTACTACAAGTGGAACCAGTGGCTGTTCCTGAAGATGCTGGAGGCCGGCATCGCCGAGCGCCGCACGCAGGTGGTCAACTGGGATCCGGTCGACCAGACGGTGCTGGCCAACGAGCAGGTGATCGACGGCCGCGGCTGGCGCTCCGGCGCGCCGGTGGAAAAAGCGCGAGATCCCCGGCTACTACCTGAAGATCACGCAGTACGCCGAGGAACTGCTCGCGCACGTGCAGCAGCACCTGCCGGGCTGGCCCGAGCGCGTGAAGCTGATGCAAGAGAACTGGATCGGCAAGAGCGAGGGCGTGCGCTTCGCCTTCCCGCACGAAATCCGCGGCGCCGATGGCGCACTGATCGGCGACGGGCGCCTGTACGTGTTCACGACGCGCGCCGACACCATCATGGGCGTGACCTTCTGCGCCGTCGCGCCCGAGCATCCGCTGGCGCTGCACGCCGCCGCGTCGAATCCCGCCGTCACCGCGTTCCTCGAGGAGTGCAAGGCCGGCGGCACCACCGAGGCCGAGCTGGCCACGCAGGACAAGAAGGGCGTGCCCACCGGCCTGATGGTCGAGCATCCGCTGACGCACGAGAAGATCCCGGTGTGGGTCGGCAACTACGTGCTGATGAGCTACGGCGACGGCGCGGTGATGGGCGTGCCCGGCCACGACGAGCGCGACTTCGCGTTCGCGAAGAAGTACGGCATCGACATCCTGCAGGTGGTGCATGTCGACGGCGAGCCGCACTTCAGCTACGACCACTGGCAGGAGTGGTATGCCGACAAGACGCGCGGCGTGACGGTCAACTCCGACCTGTACAGCGGCCTGACGTACACGCAGGCGGTCGACGCCGTGGCCAAGGCGCTGTCGGCCAAGGGCCTGGGCGAGAAGAAGACCACCGGCGCCTGCGCGACTGGGGCATCAGCCGCCAGCGCTACTGGGGCACGCCGATCCCGATCATCCACTGCGATGACTGTGGTCCGGTGCCCGTACCCGAGAAGGATCTGCCGGTCGTGCTGCCGGAAGACCTGATCCCCGACGGCTCGGGCAACCCGCTGAACAAGTGCGAGGCCTTCCTGAAGGTGGCCTGCCCGAAATGCGGCAAGCCGGCGCGGCGCGAGACGGACACGATGGACACCTTCGTGGATTCGTCGTGGTACTTCATGCGCTACTGCGACCCGAAGAACGACTGGCGATGGTCGGTGCCGGCACGCAGTACTGGATGCCGATGGACCAGTACATCGGCGGCATCGAGCACGCCATCCTGCACCTGCTGTACGCGCGCTTCTGGACCAAGGTGATGCGCGACCTGCACCTCGTGAAGGTCGACGAGCCGTTTCACGAAGCTGCTGACGCAGGGCATGGTGCTGAACCACATCTACTCGCGCAAGGGCGAGAAGGGCGGCATCGAGTACTTCTGGCCGCACGAGGTGGAGAACACCTTCGACGAAGGCGGCCGCATCACCGGCGCGAAGCTCAAGAGCGACGGCTCGGCCGTGACCTACGAAGGCGTGGGCACGATGTCGAAGTCGAAGAACAACGGCGTCGACCCGCAGGAGCTGATCGACCGCTACGGCGCCGACACCGCGCGGCTGTTCGTGATGTTCGCCTCGCCGCCCGAGCAGACGCTGGAGTGGAACGATGCCGGCGTCGAGGGCGCGAACCGCTTCCTGCGCCGGCTGTGGATCTTCGGCGCGAAGAACGCCGGGGCGATCGCCGCCGCCGGTGCGGTCGATCCCGGCGCGCTGGACGACACCGCGAAGGCGCTGCGCCGCGAGGTGCACACCGTGCTGCGCCGGGGTGAGCTACGACTACGAGCGCATGCAGTACAACACCGTGGTCTCCGGTGCGATGAAGCTCCTCAACGCGCTCGAGGGCTTCAAGGGCAGCGCACCGGCCGTTCTGCGCGAGGGCTTCGGCATCCTGCTGCGCGCGCTGTACCCGGCCTGCCCGCACACCACCTGGGTGCTGTGGAACGAGCTCGGCTACGCGAAGCCGCTCGGCGACCTGCTCGATGCACCGTGGCCGCAGGTCGACGAAGGCGCGCTCGTGCAGGACCGCATCGAGCTGATGCTGCAGGTCAACGGCAAGCTGCGCGGTTCCATCCAGGTGCCGGCCGATGCCGACAAGGCGGCCATCGAGGCCGCGGCGATCGCCAGCCCGGATTGCCAGAAGTTCTCGCAGGGCCCGGCGATCAAGAAGGTGATCGTGATCGCCGGCCGCCTCGTCAACGTGGTCGTCGGATGAATCGGCGGCTCGCGCTCGGCGCGCTGGGCACCGCCGCCCTCGCCGGCTGCGGCTTCGAGTTGCGCCGCGCGCCCGAGCTGCGCTTTCGCACCATCGCGCTGACGGGCTTCGGGCCGAAGTCGCCGCTGGCCGCCGAGCTGCGCGCGCAACTCGGCACCAGCCCGACGACGCTGGTGGTCGAATCGCCGCTGCAGGCGCAGGTGGTGCTCGAATCGCTGGCCGATGGGCGCGAGAAGAGCGTGGTCGCCAGCACCGCCTTCGGCGAGGTGCGCGAGCTGCAGCTGCGCTCGCGCTTCACCTTCCGCCTGCGCACGCCGCAGGGCCGCGAGCTGATCCCGGCCACCGAGATCATGCTGTCGCGTGACATGAGCTACCGCGAGAGCGCCGCCCTGGCCAAGGAGCTGGAGGAGGAATCGCTCTACCGCGCGATGCAGAACGACATCGCCGCGCAGGTGATGCGCCGCCTGGCCTCGGTGCCGGCACTCTGAGACGACGACGATGCAGGTCCGCGCCGATCAGCTCGCCCAGCACCTCGCCCGCGGCATGCGCTCGCTCTACACCGTGTGGGGCGACGAGCCGCTGCTCGCGCAGGAGGCCGGCGATGCGATCCGCGCCGCGGCGCGCGCGGCCGGTTGCACCGAGCGGCAGGTGCACACCGTCAGCGGCGCGCACTTCGACTGGAGCAGCCTGCTCGGCGCCTCGCAGGCGATGAGCCTGTTTGCGGAGCGCCAGCTGATCGAGATCCGCATTCCCGGCGGCAAGCCGGGCAAGGACGGCTCGGAAGCGCTGCAGCGCTACTGCGAGCAGCTCAGCGACGACATCGTCACGCTGGTGCAGCTGCCGCGGCTCGACAAGTCGCAGCAGAGCAGCGGCTGGTTCACGGCACTCGATGCGGCCGGCGTCATGGTGCGTGTCGATCCGGTGGAGCGCAAGGCGCTGCCGCAGTGGATCGCCCAGAGGCTGAACCAGCAGGGCCAGCGCGTGCAAGGTGGCGAGGATGGCCAGCGCACGCTCGCCTTCTTCGCCGATCGGGTCGAGGGCAATCTGCTCGCCGCCCATCAGGAGATCCAGAAGCTCGGCCTGCTGTATCCGGCCGGCGAACTCAGCTTCGAGCAGATCGAGGCGGCGGTGCTCAACGTGGCCCGCTACGACGTCTTCAAGCTCGGCGAGGCGGTGCTCGCCGGCCGCGTGGCGCGGGCGCTGCGCATGCTCGAAGGACTGCAGGCCGAAGGCGAGGCCGCGGTGCTGGTGCACTGGACGCTGGCCGAAGACATCCGCGCCCTCAAGCGCGTGCGCGATGCGGTGCAAGGCGGCAAGCCACTGCCGATGGCGCTGCGCGAGAACCGCGTCTGGGGCGTGAAGGAGCGGCTGTTCGAGCGCGCCGTGCCGCTGCTCACCGACAACGGCGTGGCCGCGCTGCTGGAGGCCGCGCAGGTCTGCGATGGGCTGGTCAAGGGCCTGCGCCATCCCGACTGGCCGCTCGACGCCTGGGAGTCGCTGCGCCGCCCGGTGCTGATGCTGATCGAGCAGCTGTCGAGCAATGCGCCAGCCGGCGCGAAGGCGCGCGGCGCCTCGGTCACACGCCTCGCACTGCGCGCCTGACGACGCCGCTCAGTAGCCGCGCCCGCGATCGACGCGGTGCTCGACCGCTTCGCCGGCGCGAAAGCGCCGGATGTTGATGCCACCACCGCCGCCGCACTGCGTGGATCGGTCGCCGCGGCCACATGCGGCAGCACGGTGACCTTCGGGTGCGTCCAGTAGCGATGCACCGCCGGCAAGGGCTCTTCGTGGAAGACATCGAGCACCGCATGGCGCAGGTGGCCGCCATCGAGCGCGGCGAGCAAGTCGGCATCGACGACATGGCCGCCGCGGGCGAGGTTGACGAGGCTGGCGCCGGCGCGCATCGCCGCCAGCGTCGAGGCATTGAAGATCCCGCGCGTGGCCGGCGTCAGCGGCAGCAGGTTGATCACCACGGCCGCGCCAGCGAGCCGCGGCAGCAGCGCGCCATCGCGCGAGCCCCAGCTGGCCACCGGATAACCGTTGGCCGCCAGCCGCCGCGCCACCGCCGAGCCCATCTGGCCGCGACCCAGCACCAGCACCGGAAACTCGTCGGCACGGCGTTGCGGATGCGGCAACCATTGCGCTCTCGCCTGCTGGCGCTGGTAGTCGAAGAAGTCGCGCTGCAGCGCCAGCACCGCCCACAGCGCGGTCTCGGCCATCGCTTCATTCATGGCCGGGTCGACCATGCGGGCGATCGGCACGTCACCGGGAATGGTCTCGTCAGCGAGCAGCTTCTCGACGCCGGCCCACAGCGACTGGATCAGCTGCAGCTTCGGCAGGCCCTGCAAGGCGCCTGAGGGCGGATTGGCGACGATCGCGACGTCGGCGTCTGCAGCGGTCTCGCGATCGATCACGATCTCCTCGCCCGGCAGCTCGGCGCGCAGCAGCGCGAGCCACTCGTCGCGCTCGCCGGCATCGAAGCGGCCGGTGAGGAAGAGGCTCATGCCGCCTTCACCGCAGCCAAGAGCTGCTGCAGCGCGCGCTGCACCGTCTGCTCACGCACCGCGCTGCGGTCGCCATCGAGCTGCAGGCGTTCGGCCATCCGCACCTCGCCGGCATGCGCGATCGCCAGCCACACCGTGCCGACCGGCTTGCCCGGCACCGCACCGCCCGGCCCCGCGATGCCGGTCACGGCCACGGCCCACTGCGCGTAGGACACCTTCAGCGCGCCCTCGGCCATCGCGCGCGCCACCGGCTCGCTGACCGCGCCGTGGCGCTGCAGCGTGGTGGCCGGCACGCCGAGGCATTCGTTCTTCGCTTCGTTGGAGTAGGTGACGAAGCCGCGCTCGAACCAGTCGCTCGACCCGGCCACCGACGTGCACGCGGCGGCGATCAGCCCGCCGGTGCAGGATTCGGCGGCCACCAGCTCTCGCCGCGGGCGCGCAGCGCCTCGCCCAGCGCCAGCACCTCGGCCTCGAACTGCTTCACCACCACCTCCACAGTGCGATCACCAGCAGCGTGCACAGCGCCGCCACCAGGTCGTCGAACAGGATGCCGAAGCCCTGCGCCCAGCCGATCGGCTGGCTGCGCCGGATCTTGAACAGCTTGTCGGCCCAGGCCACCGGGCCGGGCTTGGCCGCATCGAAGAAGCGGAACAGCACGAAGGCCACCGCGGCCCATCAACCCGGTCGGCATCACCAGCCACAGCACCAGCCAGAAGGCAATCACCTCGTCCCACACGATCGAACCAGGGTCCGCCGTGCCCATGTGGCGCGCGGTGGCCGTGCAGGCCCACCAGCCGGCGAGGAAGCCGAGCAGCATCACGACGGCCCATTCGGTATCGCTCAGGCCGGGGCGCAGCAGCAGGTAGGCCGCCCAGGCCCACAGCGTGCCGATCGTGCCCGGCGCCCAGGGCGCGAGGCCGGCGCCAAAGCCGAGTGCGACCCACCGCGCCGGGTGGGCGAGCATGAAGCGCCAGCTGGCGCGGCGCACCGGCACCGACAGCGGCGGGTTCAGCGGCGGGTTCGTCTGCGGGCTGTCGCTCATCGGCTCAGCCCTTGAAGTGGTCGAAGGAGCCGAAGGTGTTCGCCAGCTCGCGCCCGTCGCGATCGGCCGAGGCGCAGACCCTGCCCGGCTTCGATGCGGCCGATGCAGGTGACGGCGGTGCGCGCTTCGCGGGCCGCGGCCTGCACACGATCGGCCACCCGGCGCGGTGCGGTGAAGACCAGCTCGTAGTCGTCGCCGCCGGCCAGCGTGCAGGTGCGTTGCAGCGGCAGCGGCTGAGCGGCGAGCACTGCACTGCGCGGCACCGCATCGGCCTCCACCACGGCCGCCACGCCCGAGCAGCGCAGGATGTGGCCGAGGTCGCCGAGCAACCCATCGGAGACATCGATCGCGCTGCTGGCAATGCCGCGCAGCGCAAGACCGAGCGCGACGCGCGGCTGCGGACGCTCCATCGCCTCGCGCACGGCGTCGAAGTCGTGGCCCGCGAGTCGATGCGTGCCGCGGAACACTTCCAGCGCCAGCCGCGCATCGCCGACGCTTCCGCTGACGTACAGGTCGTCGCCAGCCTGAGCACCCGAACGCAGAAGCGCGCCCCGGCAGGCACCTCGCCCACCGCGGTGATGCAGAGGTTCAGCGGGCCCTGGGTGGTGTCGCCGCCGACGAGTTCGATGCCGTGTTCGTCGGCCAGCGCGAACAGGCCGCGCGCGAAGCCCTCGAGAAAGACTTCATCGGCCCGCGGCAGGGCGAGTGCCAGCGTGAAGCCCAGCGGCTTTGCGCCGCAGGCGGCCAGTCGCTGAGGTTGACCGCCAGCGCCTTGTGGCCGAGGCGATCCGGCGCGACGGTGGACAGGAAATGCCGCCCTTCCACCAGCATGTCGCTGGAGACCGCCAGCTGCATGCCCGGCTCGAGAGAGCAGCGCACAGTCGTCGCCGATGCCGAGCGCAGCGCGGCGCACGGGGCGGGTGAAATAGCGGGCGATGAGGTCGAATTCGCCGAGGGGCATGCGGCGATTGTCGCCGCCCTTGGCCCCTCACTCCTCGCGAAGGAGGTTGGCCAGTTCCACCGCGGAGCGCACGTCCATCTTCTCGAAGACGCGCGCTCGGTGCACTTCCACCGTGCGCACGCTGATGTCGAGCTCGTCGGCGATCAGCTTGTTCGGCCGGCCTTCGATCACCAGCCGCATCACGTCGCGTTCGCGCTCGGTCAATTCCGCCAGCCGCTTGCGCACCGACTCGCGCGTCAGGCGCGCACGGATGGCCGCCTCGCTGCGCGCCAGCGCCTGCTCGATGCGATCGACCAGTGCGTTGTCGGAGAACGGCTTCTCGACGAAGTCGAAGGCGCCGCGCTTGACGGCCGCCACCGCGGTGGGCACGTCGCCGTGGCCGGTGAGGAAGATCACCGGCAGCGCCTCGATCACCCCGCGCTCGATGAGCCTGTCGAACAGCGACAGGCCGCTCATGCCGGGCATGCGCACATCGAGCAGCAGGCAGCTCGGCGCCAGCGGCCACTCGGCCAGCGCGGCGGGCGACTTGGCCGCGAGCATCGCCTCGAAGGCCTCGGCGCTGGCGAAGCCCTCGGAAAGCAGCCGCCGCGAGCGCAGCAGCCAGCCCAGTGCATCGCGGACGACGTCTTCGTCGTCCACGAGGTAGACGATCGGCAGCCCGAGCGACGCTGGAGTATTCATGCGGAGGTTTCGCTGGCCCGCCCGGTCGCCCGCGCCGGCCGTTCGACGTCGGCCGGCAGGGTAAACCGAAACTCGGTGCCGGCGCCAGCGCCGTGGCCGGGCAGATTCACGAAATCGAGCGCGCCGCCGTGCTGCTCGATCACCGTGCGGCACAAGCTGAGGCCGAGGCCCATGCCCTCGCTGCGGGTGGTGAAGAAGGGCGTGAACAGGCGCGCCGCCACTTCCGGCGGGATACCCGGCCCGCGGTCGACGACGCTGAAGGTCACCCAGCGCGGATGCGTCTGCTGCGCCTTCAGCGTCAGCACACGTTGTGCGGGGTCCGCCACCGCCTCCATCGCCTGGATGCCGTTGCGCGTGAGGTTGAGCAGCACCTGTTCGACCATCGTGCGATCGCACATCACGCGCGGCAGCGGGTCGGGCAGTTCGAGCTCGATGCGCGCGCCGCTCTTGCGCGCCTGCAGCCGCACCAGCGGCATCACCGACTCGAACAGCACGTCGGCGCGCACCGGCTCGCGCGCCTGCTCGCGGCGGCGCACGAAGTCATGCACGCTCTTGATCACGCGGCCGGCACGCTCGGCCTGCTCGGCGATGCGCTGCGAGGCCCGGCGCAGCATCGCCATCGTCTCGCCGTCAGCCTGCGCACCGGTCTCGAGCAGGTTGAGCGAACCGGCGGCGTAGCTGGCGATCGCCGCGAGCGGCTGGTTGAGCTCGTGACTGAGCAGCGAGGCCATCTCGCCGACGGTGGCCAGCCGTGCCGTCGCCTGCAGCCGTTCCTGCTGCTGGCGCGAAAGTTCCTCGATGCGGCGCTGCGCGCTGACGTCGAGCACGCTGCTCATCCAGCCGGTATGGCGGCCCTGGCCGTCGACCAGCGGTGCCTCGAAGATCAGCACCGGAAAGCGCTCGCCGTTGCGGCGCATGAAGATGGTCTCGAAACCGGCGCGCGCCTCCTGCGTGCTGCGCCCGGGTTGCATCGGCAGGCCGCCCAGGCGCACGCTCTGCCGACGCGCATAGTCGGCGGCCAGTTCCGGCGGCCAGTAGGGTGGCGTGGCTGGCGCGAGCAGCTCGGCCTCGCTGAAGCCGACCATCTCGCAGAAGGCCGGGTTGACGTGGGTGATGCGGCCGTCGAGATCGCGCGCACGCAGCCCGGTGACCAGCGAATCCTCCATCGCCTTGCGGAACGACAGCGCCTCGGCCAGCCGTGCCTCGGCGGCGGCACGGCGGCGCACGTCGCGCGCGAGCAGCGCCACCACCACCGCCAGCGCGAGCGACAGGCCGAGCACCAGCGCCACCGCCAGTTGGGAATCAGGCTCGGCGTGCCGCGCGTACTGTCCACCCGCAGCATCAGCGACAGGCCGGGCAGGTCGACGATGCGCTCGGCAACGAACACGCCGCCGCCGCGGCGCACGCCGGCGCGCGCCAGCCGCGTGCCGTCGCCCTCGACGAACGACAGCTCGTGCGTGCGCGCCATCTCGGCGCCGACCGACTCCTCCAGCAGGCGGCCCAGCGCGAGCGTCGCCGTCACGGCGCCATCGGGCTGGCCGGCGCGCTGCAGCGGGATGCACAGGTCCATCAGCTCGAGGCCGAGGCCTTCGCCGGTCGGCACGAAATAGCTGCGCGAGAAGACCGGCGCCGCCAGCCGCTTCGCCGACGCACAGGCGAGCTGCGTCTCGAGCTCCATCGCATCGCGGCCGATGCGGCCGAAGACGGGGCTCTGGTAAGGCGAGTCGACGGCCTCGGTGAGCTGCATCGATTCGTCGCGCCGCTCGACCCGGACCAGCTCGCGCGCCGCGCATGCAGCAGCCCGGCGGCCTCGGCACGCCACTGCTGGGCCCGGGGTCGTTCCATTGCAGCGCCTGCAGGCTCTGCAGCTGACGCGACAGGGGGCAGGCGCACATCGGCGGCAGCGGTGGTGGCCGCCGCATCGACCTGCTCCTGCGCGCGCACCTTCTCGTAGTTGGCGGTCAGGTAGACGAGCAGCGACTGCGCCACGATCAGCAGCGCCACCAGTGCGCCCCACAGCGCCAGCCGGCGCGCAGGCGAACGCACCGGGGCATGGGGCAAGGGCTCGTTCATGGCCTCAGTATTCATTCCGCCCGGTCAAAAGAGATACGCACTTTCGCGCATGGGTTCATGCCGAACATCGATCCACACTGCGCGGCCGGGGGTGTGACCCCCTCCTACAATGCCATCCCCCTCGCACCGCGGGGCTGCATCCGGATCATCCGCGAGACCTGCCATGACCAACGCCGAAGACAAGCGCGCCGAGCTGCGCCGAGCCGCCCTCGAGTACCACGAGTTCCCGACGCCGGGCAAGGTGGCCATCGCGGCAACCAAGCAGCTGGTCAACCAGCGCGACCACGGCGCTGGCCTATTCGCCGGGCGTGGCGGCGGCCTGCGAGGAGATCGTCGCCGATCCAGCCAACGCGTTCCGCTACACCTCGCGCGGCAACCTCGTCGCGGTGATCACCAACGGCACCGCGGTGCTGGGCCTGGGCGACATCGGGCCGCTGGCCGCCAAGCCGGTGATGGAAGGCAAGGGCGTGCTGTTCAAGAAGTTCGCCGGCATCGACGTCTTCGACATCGAGGTCAACGAGAAGGACCTCGACAAGCTGGTCGACATCATCGCGGCGCTGGAGCCCACCTTCGGCGGCATCAACCTCGAAGACATCAAGGCGCCGGACTGCTTCTACGTCGAGCGCAAGCTGCGCGAGCGCATGAAGATCCCGGTCTTCCACGACGACCAGCACGGCACGGCGATCGTGGTCGGCGCGGCCCTGCTCAATGCGCTGAAGGTGGCGGGCAAGGACATCAAGGAGGTCAAGCTGGTGTCCTCGGGGGCGGGCGCTGCCGCGCTCGCCTGCCTGGGGCTGCTGGTCAAGCTCGGCCTGCCGCGCGAGAACATCTGGGTGACCGACCTGGCCGGCGTCGTCTACGAGGGCCGCACCGAGCTGATGGATGCCGACAAGGCGCAGTTCGCGCAGAAGACCTCGCAGCGCACGCTGGCCGAGGCGATCGCCGGCGCCGACATCTTCCTGGGCCTGTCGGCCGGCGGCGTGCTGAAGAAGGAGATGGTCGCGAAGATGGCGGCGAGCCCGGTGATCTTCGCGCTGGCCAACCCGACGCCGGAGATCCTGCCCGAGGAGGTCAAGGCGGTGCGCGACGACGCCATCATCGCCACCGGCCGCACCGACTATCCGAACCAGGTCAACAACGTCCTCTGCTTCCCGTACATCTTCCGCGGCGCGCTGGACTGCGGCGCGACGACGGTGACCGACGAGATGGAGATCGCCGCGGTGCATGCGATCGCCGAGCTGGCGCAGGCCGAGCAGAGCGAGGTGGTCGCCGCCGCCTACGCCGGCGCGAACCTGAGCTTTGGCCCCGAGTACCTGATCCCCAAGCCCTTCGACCCGCGGCTGATGATGAAGATCGCGCCGGCGGTGGCCAAGGCTGCGGCCGAGGGCGGCGTGGCGCTGCGACCGATCAAGGACTACGACGCCTACCGCGAGAAGCTGCACGCCTTCGTCTATGCCTCCGGCCAGACGATGAAGCCGATCTTCGCGCTGGCCAAGCGCGCGGCGGCCAAGCGCGTGGCCTACGCGGAAGGCGAGGACGAGCGCGTGCTGCGCGCGGTGCAGGTGGTGGTCGACGAGAACCCTGGCGCGGCCCACGCTGATCGGCCGCCCGGCGGTGATCGCGCAGCGCATCGAGCGCTTCGGCCTGCGCCTGAAGGCGGGCGTCGACTACGACGTCGTCAACGTCGAGCAGGACCACCGCTACCGCGACTTCTGGCAGACCTACCACCAGATGACCGAGCGCAAGGGCGTGACGGTGCAGGTGGCCAAGATCGAGATGCGCCGCCGCCTGACGCTGATCGGCTCGATGCTGCTGCACAAGGGCGAGGTCGACGGCATGCTGTGCGGCACCTGGGGCACCACCGCCTCGCACCTGCACTACATCGACCAGGTGATCGGCAAGCGCCATGGCGGCAGCCCGAGCACCGCACAGGACGTGCGGGTGTACGCCTGCATGAACGGGCTGATGCTGCCCGGCCGGCAGGTCTTCCTCGTCGACACCCACGTCAATGCCGACCCGACCCCGAAGAGCTGGCCGAGATCACCGTGATGGCCGCCGAGGAGATGCTGCGTTTCGGCGTCGAGCCCAAGGCCGCGCTGCTGTCGCACTCGAACTTCGGCACCAGCGATCACGGCAGCGCCGTCAAGATGCGCCGCACGCTGGCACTGCTGCGCGAGCAGGCACCCTGGCTGCAGGTCGATGGCGAGATGCATGGCGACGTGGCGCTGGACGGCAAGCTGCGCCAGGGCCTGATGCCCAACAGCACGCTCAAGGGCGATGCCAACCTGCTGGTGCTGCCGGACATCGACGCCGCCAACATCTCCTACAACCTGCTGAAGACCGCCGCCGGCGGCGGCATCGCCATCGGCCCGGTGCTGCTCGGCGCCGCCAAGCCGGTGCATGTGCTGACGCCCTCGGCCACGGTCCGGCGCATCGTGAACATGACCGCGCTGACGGTGGCTGACGCCAACGCCGCGCGGTGACATCGCACGGACATGCAGTCCGCTTGAATGTCCAGCGCCCCGTGAAGAGCACCACGGCGGCGCGGGGGCATTGCTGCAGCGCAGTAGGGCAGCATCGGACCTGGGCGGGCTCTCTTGTCCGCCAGGCCCGGGAATCACAAGCCATTTTCTGGTAGTTAGCGCACGCTACTTCACCGATCGTCCTGCCCTAATATGAGGCAGCGGCTTGAGATTTCCCGCCCATTTCGGTACCATTCCGGCTTCTGGATTCAGGGATTACCCGTGTCTTCCTCCGGTCTGTCACTGCGGTGGCGTGGGCTTCGTCAGGCGGGGCTGGCGATCGTGGTGGCGGCGGCAGGCCTGGCCGGTGCAATGGTTCCGAATGGAGCTGCACAGGCCAGGGAGTCGGTTCCGATGCCCGTGGTGGCGCTGGCCGAACTGCCCCCGAGGCCGTGAAGACCCATGGGCTGATCCTGTCCGGCGGGCCGTTCCCGTACTCCAAGGATGGCTCGGTGTTCGGCAACCGCGAACGACTGCTGCCGCTGAACAAGCGCGGCTTCTATCGCGAATACACCGTCAAGACACCGGGCGCGCGGAATCGAGGCGCCCGGCGGATCGTTTGCGGTGGAACACAGCCCACCGCCCCTGAAGCCTGCTACTACACCGCCGACCACTACGCGAGCTTCCGACGCATCGTGCAGTGAGCGGCAACCGGATCGAGTGAAACGAGGAGGAACGCGACCATGCTCTTGCAGACCGTCCGTCCGAACATTGTCCAGGCCATCCGCGCCTACCGCGTGGAGGATCTGATGGCGGCCGCCGAAGGCGCCGGCCAGCATTTCCTCTACGCCAACCTGTCTGCCGCGCAGTCGAAGCAGGAAGTGCTGGAGACCATCGCCCAGGCGTTCATGTTCCCCGCCCACTTCGGCAAGAACCTCGACGCGCTGTACGACTGCATGACCGACTGGTCCACAAGGCCGGCACGCAGCCGGGCTTCGTGGTGGTACTGGAGCAGCTGCCCGACAACCCGCGCTTCGACCGCGAAGCCCGCGAGCAGCTGCTCGACGTCTTCCGCGATGCCGCGGATTACTGGGGAACGACGAATACCCTTCAGGTGCTTCTATTCTTTTCAGTAGCCCGCTCCCAGGAACAAGGGTCATGGGAGCGGGCGACGGAAACGACCCAGAACGTCGCCGCCGGCAAGCCGGCCGCCAAGAGCGCGGCCAATGCCAGCTTCGGCATGAACATGCCGATGATGAGCAGCGCCTTCGACACTGCGATGTGGCTGAACGCCGCGTGATGTCGCGCTGAAACGCAGCAACGTTCGAGAAGACGGCGGCCTGCGGGCCGCCGTCGTCATTTCAGGGTGGCGACGTGCCGGGCCAGCGCAAGGTACTCGGCCACCGGCACTTCCTCCGCGCGGCGCTGCAGGTCGAAGCCGCCGGCCGCGCCGCGCGCCTCGAGCCAGCGCCCGAGCGTGTGGCGCAGCAGCTTGCGGCGCTGCGAGAAGGCCACCGTGACCAGCTCGCCGAGCAGCGCGGCATCGACGGCTTCCGTACCGGGCAGCGGCTGCATGCGCACCACCGCCGAATCCACCCGTGGCGGCGGCTCGAAGGCCTCGGGCGGCACGTCGAGCAGCGACTCGATGTCGTAGCGCCACTGCAGCATCACGCTCAGTCGCCCGTAGTCCTTGCTGCCCGGGCCGGCGGCCATGCGCTCGACCACCTCCTTCTGCAGCATGAAGGTCTGGTCGACCACGCGATCGGCCACGGCCAGCAGGTGGAACAGGATGGGCGTGGAGATGTTGTACGGCAGGTTGCCGACCACGCGCAGCTTCTGCCCGGCGCGTTCGGCCAGCGCCGCGAAGTCGACCGTGAGAACGTCGGCCTCGATCACCTCGAGGCGCTCGTTGCGGCGCAGCCGTGCAGCGAGATCGCGGTCGAGCTCGATGACGGTCAGACGCTCGCAGCGCTCCAGCAGCGGCAGCGTCATCGCGCCGAGGCCCGGACCGATCTCGATCAGCGCCTGCCCGGGCCGCGGATCGATCGCCGAGACGATCGCATCGATGACCGCGCTGTCGGCCAGGAAATGCTGCCCGAAGCGCTTGCGCGCCTGGTGGACCATGCCCCGCGCGCCGCCTACAGCGGCGCCTCGCGCATCTCGATGTAGGCGCGGGCGCGCAGCTCGCGCAGCCACTCGTCGAACGCCTCGTCGAACTTGCGCTCGCGCAGCACGTTGCGGGCCTGCTCGCGCTGCTGCTTGACGTCCAGCGTCATGTCACGGCGATCCATCACCTGGATCAGGTGCACGCCGAAGCGCGAGACCACCGGATCCGACAGCCCGTTGATCGCCAGCTTGTTCATCGCCTCCTCGAACTCGGGGACGAAGTTGCCAGGGCTGGTCCAGCCAAGGTCGCCGCCCGCCGAGGCGCTTCCGTCTTCCGAATTCTCGCGCGCCAGCACCTCGAAGGTGGGCGCGGCCGCTCTCGATCTGCTGGCGGAAACCGGCCGGCGCCGCTGCGCCGCGTCGGCCGTCAGCTGCGCCGACGGGCGCAGCAGGATGTGCCGTGCGCGGGTCTGCGTGATGCGGAAGGCGTCGCCCTCCTTCTTGTCGACCAGCTTGAGCACGTGGAAGCCGGCGCCGGTGCGCAGCAGATCCGGGGCCACCTCGCCGGACTTCAGCTTCTTCACGACATCGACGAAGACATCCGGCAGGCGATCGGCGCTGCGCATGCCGATCACGCCGCCGGCCGCGCGGTTCGCGTCTTCCGACAGTTCGCGCGCCACCGCCTCGAAGGCCTCGCCGGCGGCGACACGCTTCCTCGCCGCCTCGGCACGCTCGCGGCGACGGGTGATCTCCTCGGCGCTCGCACCCTCCGGCACCGTCACGAGGATCTGGGCGATGTTGTATTCCGAGGTGGCGCTGGCCGCGGCGCGGCGCTGGTCGAGGTAGGCGTCGATCTCGGCGTCGGTGACGCGGATGCGGGCCTGCACTTCGCGCTCGCGCACACGCTCGGTGAGCATCTGGTCGCGCACGTTGTTGCGGAAGCGCGCGTACTCGATGCCCTCCCGGCGCAGCCGCTCGCGCAGCTGCGCCATCGTGATCTGGTTCTGCACCGCCACGTTGTTCACGGCGCGGTCGAGCTCGGCATCGTCGATGCGCGTGCCGCTGTCGCGCGCGTGCGTGAGCTGCACGCGCTCGTCGATCAGCGCATCGAGCACCTCGCGGCGCAGCTGGTCTTCCGGCGGCAGCGAGGCGCGCTGCCGCGCCGCATCGTCGCGCACGCGGCTGATGCGCGCCTGCAGCTCGGAGGCCGTCACCAGCTCCTGGTTGACGACGGCGACGATGTAGTCGCCGGTGCGCACCGGGTTGGAACGGCTCTGCGCCTGGACGGCAGGCACCGCGGCGGCGATCAGGAGGGCCAGCAGCGCGGGGCGCAGGGCGGACAGGGCATCAGTCATAGGCAGGGCGGCGGCGGGTGCGCTGCGCTCGTCGCGCAGCAGCCGGTAACCGGGGATATTGTCCTTCAAGACCTGCAGCGGGTTGGAACCCAGCCGCGACAGGCCGACGAGCTCGAGTTGCAGCAGCAGCCGCGTGGTGGCTTCGCTGCGGCCGGTGGACAGCCGCTCGGCGACGACGCGGCCGATCCAGCAGCCGGCGTCGTACTCGAAGCCGAGCACCGAGTCGGTGATGCGGCTGTCTCGCATGCTGTAGTTGACGCGGCCCACGCTGTACCAGCTGCCCTTGCAATCGGCGCCGCCGGCGCTGCCCGACGCGGCGGACTCGGCCGGCGTGCGGCCATAGATCGGCCACTGCCAGCCCAGCTCGACCTGCTCGGAGAGGCCACGCGCCAGGCGATAGGTCAGTCCGAAGGTGCGGTAGGGGCCGGGCGAATAGCGCGCTCCGAGGATCGAGCGCACCGTGCGCTTCGAATCGGGGCTGTACTGCAGCGCGCCGTCGAAGGTCCAGCGCCGGCGATGTTCGTCGAGCCGAAGATCAGCACGTCGGAGAAGCGCTGCGTCAGTGGCGTGCACTCGGGCGCGAGCAGCGGGTTGGTCGATGCGGTGCAGTCGCCGGTGATGCGCTGGTCGCGGAACAGGTAACGCTGCACGACACCGAGGCGCAGCGCCTCGGCACCATTGGCCGGATCGAGGAAGCGCGTGGTCACGCCGGCCGTGAGCTGCTGCGCGTCCGATACGCGGTCGACGCCGGAGAAGGCGTTCTCCGCATACAGCGATTCGAAGTTGAAGTCACGCGGCGCCGCGTCAAAAGCCAGCCGCGCATCCTGCTCGCGGTACGGCGTGCTGACCAGCATCAGCCGCGGCTCGAGCGTCTGGCGCACGTCGCGACCGAACCAGTGGGCATCACGCTCGAGCTGCCAGTGGCTGTCCAGGCTCAGCGTCGGGATCACCCGCGAGAGGCCGCGCCGGCCGTCCAGCGGCTGGTCGAGCGAGTAGGAGGCCGCATTGAACGAGGCGCGCGGCGTGACCGTCCAGCCCGACGAACCGAAGGGCCGCGCGAGGCTGCCCAGGGCATGCCAGCGCACGCCGGTGGGCCGCGCCGCGGCCAGCAGATCGGCGCGGCCGTTCTCCGGCTCGGCGAAGCGGTTCAGCTCGGTCTCCAGCGCGAACTCGAAGCCGCCGAAGCGCTGCACGCCGCGCACGCCCAGCTGCGGCGCACGGTCGTACGGGGCCTCGATGCGGCTGGCATCGTCCTGCAGCACCTGCCAGCGGTGCACGCGGGCGTAGCTGCTCCAGCCATCGAAGTCGCGGCGCGCGGTCAGGTCGGCCAGCAGCAGGCGCGGCGTGATGCTCGGCACCGCGCGCGCGGAAGTCCTTCCAGTAGGCGTCGTCCGACACGCGCAGGCCGTTGAAGCTGAAGCTCGCGCCCAGCGGCAGCGCTCCTTCGTGCGACAGGTTCAGCGCATGGCGCGCCTCGCCGGTCAGGCGGTCGTTGGGCAGCAGATGCACCTGCGCCTTGCCCTGGAAGCCCGGCTCGAGGTAGCGGAACTCGGCCTCGCCGCCCACGCCGCGCTTGGCCGAGACCATCGGCGTCAGCGTCGCGTCGCGGTTCGGCGCGATGTTCCAGTACCAGGGGATCGAGAACTGCAGGCCGCTCTTGCTGTCGAGGTTGATCGACGGCGGCAGCCAGCCCGACTTGCGCTCGTCGGTGAGCGGGAAGCTCAGCACCGGCGCGCCGAGGATGGGCACGCCGTAGAAGCGCAGCACGGCGTTCTCGGCGATGCCCTCGTTGGCCTCGAAGTCCATCTTCACGCGGTCGGTCGACAGCAGCCGGGCCGGCCCGCCGCTGCCGTCGCTCGGGCAGCTGGTGTAGGTGGCGCCGGTGGCGATGGCGCGCTGCTCGTCGAGGAAGTCGATGCGTCGCGCCGTGCCGCCCGCGCCGGTGCGCCCGAAGCGGTAGCTCGGCTCGAGGAAGAAGCCCTCGAAGCGCTGCACGTGCAGCTGCAGCTCGGGCCCGCTGTAGACATTGCCCTCGCGGCTGATGCGCACGTTGCCGCGCGCCAGCGCGAGGTCGTCCGGATGGTCGTAGCGCAGGCTGTCGGCGCTGAGCACCGTGCCGCCGCGGCGGAACTCCGCCTCGCCCTCGGCCACCGTCTCCAGATCGGGCCGGCCGCGCAGCTCGCGCGCGCGCAGGATGATCGGCAGCGCCTTCGCGCCCTCGCCGCGCGGCAGCGGCTTCAGCGCGGTCGCCGGCTGCAGGGCCAGTGCCGGCTCGGGGCTGTCCTGCGCGCGTGCGGCGCCGGCCGTGGCCATGGCCAGCGCCAGCGGGGCAAGCCGCCAGCGGCGAGGCAGGTTCAGACGGGAGGCAGACGGCACGTGCAGCGAGGAGAGCGAGGCACCGTGCAACTTCGCCGGCGCGAGCGGTGGGAGTGCCGCGCGGCCGCGGGACGGCGGGGTGGTTTGTAGAATGAATTATCCACGAGGGCCCTGCGCCCGCACTGCCTTGACCACCCCGACACTCCCGCATCGATCACCTGGCATGACGCGTCGCGCCGCGACACCTTCGAGCAGTGGCTGGCCGGCGGTGGCCTCGCGCCGCGGCCTCGTCGCCGCGAGCCTGCGCAGCGCCTCCAGCGACGCCAGCTTCCGCCGCTATTTCCGCATCGATGGTGAAGCCGCCAGCTTCATCGTGATGGACGCGCCCCCGCCGCAGGAAGACGTGCGCCCTTCGTGGCCGTGGCCGGCCTGCTGCAATCGGCCGGGCTGCACGGGCCGCAGGTGCTCGAGCAGGACGTGGCCCAGGGCTTCCTGCTGCTCACCGATCTCGGCTCGCGGCTGTACCTCGCCGAGCTGAACGAGGCGGTGGCGCGGGGCGACGGCAAGCGGGTCGACACACTGATGCGCGACGCGATCGCGGCGCTGGTGCAGTGGCAAGCGCGCGCCGATGCGAGCGGACTGCCGCCCTACGACGACGCGCTGCTGCGCCGCGAGCTCGCGCTCTTCCCCGACTGGTGCGTGACGAAGCAGTACGGCGTGACGTGGAGCGACGCGCAGCAGCAGCAGTGGCAGGCCGCCTGCGATCTGCTCGTGCGCAGCGCGCTGGCCCAGCCGACGGTGGCGGTGCACCGCGACTACATGCCGCGCAACCTGATGGTGGCGGAGCCGAACCCGGGCATCCTCGACTTCCAGGACGCGGTGCGCGGCCCGATCTGCTACGACGTGGCCTCGCTGCTGCGCGATGCCTTCATCTCCTGGGACGAGGAGCAGGAGATCGACTGGGCGGTGCGCTACTGGGAGGCCGCGCGCAAGGCCAGCCTGCCAGTGGAGGGCGACTTCGGCGAGTTCTGGCGCCAGCTCGAGTGGATGGGCCTGCAGCGGCACCTGAAGGTGCTCGGCATCTTCTGCCGGCTGAAGCACCGCGACGGCAAACCGAAGTACAGCGAAGATCTGCCGCGCTTCTTCACCTATGCCCACAAGGTGGCGACGCGCTACAACGGGCTCGGTGCGCTGGCGCGCCTGCTCGAGCCCTTGATGGGCACCGACCGCGTCGACGCTTTCTACTGAGCCGCCGGCCGCGTCTCGCAGCCGGCCGCGATCAGCCAGGGATCGCGGTCTTCGCCGCCGAAGGCCTGAACGAGGAAATCGACGAAGGCGCGCGTGCGCGCCGGCACATGCTTGCGCGTGGGCATCGCCGCATACAGCCGCGCCTCGAACAGCCGCCACTGCGGCAGCACACGCTCCAGCGCGCCCTCGCGCAGCGCATCCTCGGCCACGAACGAGGGCAGGCCGGCGATGCCCAGGCCGTGCAGCGCCGCCGCATACAGCATGTCGATGTGCGTGGTGCCGAGCACCGGCCGCGGCGGCACGAGCGTGACGATGTCGCCGACGGGCTCGTCGTCGCCGACGACGCCGCGCGTGAAGCTCAGCTCGCGCAGGAAGGCCGGCATCATCGCATCGTGCCCCGCCAGTTCGTCGGGGTGTTCGGGCCGTCCGCGGCGGTCGAGGTAGGCCGGCGACGCGCAGGTGATCACCTCGCTCTTGGCGAGGCGGCGCGCGACGAAGTCACCGTCCAGCGGACGCCGCGCCACCGACAGGATCGTCACGTCGAAAGCCTCGTCGAGGCTTTCAACCGGGCCCGGCGCCACCAGCTCGATCGTCACCTTCGGGTACTGCGCATGGAAGGCCGGCAGGTGCTTGGCCAGCTGGTGCACCGCGGCATGCCGGCGGCGCCAGCACACGAAGATGGCCGCGCGGTTCGCTGGCCGCGGCGCTGGCCAGCGCCTCGGCCTCCACCTCGGTGAGGATGGCGCGCACCCGCTCGAGGTAGGCCTCTCCGATGTCGGTGAGCGCGAGGCGCCGCGTCGTGCGGTTGATGAGCCGCGCGCCGAGGTGCTCCTCGAGATCGGCCACCGTGCGCGTGACCACCGCGGGCGACAGGTTCAGCTCGCGGGCCGCGCCGGCGAAGCTTCCGGCGTCGATGACGCGCGCAAAGGTGCGCATGGAGTGCAGTCGATCCATGGATTGTTTCCATTTCAGCAATGGCGTGTTCGATGGTATGCGGTTTATTGATCCATCCGCAATGCCTACAGTTCACCTCACCGAAACGCTCAACCCGAAAGGACAACACCATGAACCGCAAGCAAGCCATCGTCGCCGCCCTCTTCGCCGCCATCGGCACCTCCGCCTTCGCCGTCGAGGCCGAGCAGGTCGTCGCCCCCAAGGGCCAGCTGACCCGCGCTGAAGTGCAGGCCGAATTCGCCCGCGCCCGGGCTGCCGGCGAACTGGCCTACGCCAACGAAAGCTACGGCGGCGTGAAGGAGCGCAGCTTCGCAGCCCGCGGCGGTGCGATCGAGCGCAGCGCCTCGCGTGACCGCGACGAGGTGCGCGCCGAAGGCCGCGCCGCCGCCCGCGCCGGCAAGATCAACACGGATTACGTCGGCGGCTGAGCTTCGAACGCTCCTTCCGCATCGACCGACCAGCCGCCTCCGGGCGGCCTTTCTCATGGTCGGCCCGACAATACGCGCCCATGCTGCGAATCACCGAACTGCGACTGCCACTGAACCACCCCGAGCCCGCGCTGCGCGAAGCGCGCTGGCGCGGCTGGGCATCGCCGATGCGGCACTCCGGCACATGGAGATGTTTCGCCGCGGCTACGACGCACGCCGCAAGAGCGACATCGTGCTGGTCTACACGCTGGACTGCGAGGTCGACGACGAAGCCGCCGTGCTGGCGCGCCATGCCGGCGATCCGCACATCCGCCCGGCGCCTGACACGCGCTACCGCTTCGTGTCCGAGGTGCCGGCCGACTACGCCGCGCGGCAGCCGCTGCGCCCTGTGGTGATCGGCTTCGGGCCCTGCGGCCTGTTCGCCGCATTGATCCTCGCGCAGATGGGCCTGCGGCCGATCGTGCTGGAGCGCGGCAAGGCGGTGCGCGAGCGGACGCAGGACACCTGGGGCCTGTGGCGGCGCCGCGAGCTGAACCCCGAATCGAACGTGCAGTTCGGCGAAGGCGGCGCCGGCACCTTCTCCGACGGAAAGCTGTGGAGCCAGATCAGCGATCCGCGCCACTCACGCGCAAGGTGCTCACCGAGTTCGTCAAGGCGGGCGCGCCGGAGGAGATCCTCTACGTCAGCAAGCCGCACATCGGCACCTTCCGGCTGGTCTCGATGATCGAGAAGATGCGCGCCGAGATCGAGGCGCTGGGCGGGGAGATCCGCTTCAAGGCCCACGTGACCGACGTGCGCATCGAGGCCGGGCGCATCCGCGGCGTGCAGCTCGACGACGGCACGCAGATCGACGCCGACCATGTGATCTTCGCGCTCGGCCACAGCGCACGCGACACCTTCGCGATGCTGCACGAGCGTGGCGTCTTCATGGAGCCCAAGCCGTTCTCGGTGGGCTTTCGCATCGAGCATCCGCAGTCGGTGATCGACCGTGCGCGCTTCGGGCCGAATGCCGGCCATCCGCTGCTCGGCGCGGCGGACTACAAGCTGGTGCACCACGCGAAGAACGGCCGCTCGGTCTACAGCTTCTGCATGTGCCCGGGCGGCACGGTGGTGGCGGCCACGTCGGAGCCGGGCCGCGTGGTCACCAACGGCATGAGCCAGTATTCGCGCAACGAGCGCAATGCGAATGCCGGCATCGTCGTCGGCATCGCACCGCAGGACTATCGGCAGGACGGCCGCAGCGAAGGGCCGGTGAATCCGCTGGACGGCATCGCCTTCCAGCGCGCGCTGGAGTCGCGCGCCTTCATGCTCGGCGGCGAGAACTACGACGCCCCGGGCCAGCGCCCGGCCGACTTCCTGGCCAACCGGCCGTCACGTGCCTTCGAGTCGGTCGAGCCCTCGTACAAGCCGGGCGTGCGGCCGACGAATCTCGGCGAGCGCGGCAACGAGAGCCTGCCGCCTTATGCGATCGAGGCGATCCGCGAGGCGCTGCCCGCCTTCGAGCGGCAGATCCGCGGCTTCGCGATGCCCGATGCGGTGCTCACCGGCGTCGAGACGCGCACCTCGTCGCCGCTGCGCATCACGCGCGGGCGCGACGGACAGAGCCTGAACGTGAAGGGCCTGTACCCGGCCGGCGAGGGCGCCGGTTATGCGGGCGGGATCATGTCGGCCGGTGTCGATGGCATCGAGACCGCCGAGGCGGTGGCGCGCTCGCTGCTGGGCGTGGCTGCGCAGGCCTGACTACTGCGGCTTGACCAGCAGGTCCTGGATCGCCACCGACTTCACCAGCGGATCTTCCTCGTCGGACTCGAGGTAGGCATTCAAGCGGTCGCGCATGTCGTCGGCCGTGCGCGGAATGCCCTGGGCCGAGCCGATCTGCGCGCGCGTCTGCTGCGCGATGCTCACCTCGAGCAGCAGGCCGACCTGCTGGACGTTGCGCTGGATGGTCGACTTCGCGCCGCTGTCGGGCACGTCGAGTGCGACACGCGCCTTGACCACCGTGCCGTCCGAGGTGGTGGCGCGCACCGTCGGCAGCGTCACCCAATCGGGCACGGCGCGGCTGCGCGGCGCATCGGACCACGGCATGTCGACCCACGACATGCCCACCGACACACCCACCGGCACCGAGATCAGCGCCGTCACGACGGCGACCACCAGCAGCGTGCGGCGCGTGTCGGCGCCGGCGCCAGCGGTGTCGGTCTGAGCGGGAGCGGGCGAAAGCTTGGCCATCGGTCGGAGCGGGCAGAACGGAGCCCCGATTAGAGGGGCGACCGGCCGGTCCCGAACGCCGGATCAGCGCGCCCTCTTCCCCGCAGTTGTGGCGCGTTTCACGGAAGCGCCGATCAGGGGCAGGCCGCCATCACTTGTGCCACCGCCGCCGTCAACTTCTTGCCGTAGGGCACATGCAGGAACTCGTTCGGGCCGTGTGCGTTGCTCTTCGGACCGAGCACGCCGCAGACCATCATCTGCGCCTGCGGGAAGCCCTGCTGCAGCATGCCCATCAGCGGGATCGTGCCGCCCTGCCCGATGAAGCCGCACGGCGCGCCGAAGTGCGTGCGCGAGGCGGCGTGCAGCGCGTCTTCCATCCACGACGCCGGGCTTGGCGCATTCCAGCCCGAGGCGCCCTGCGCGCCGACACGGCCATCGGCATGGAAGGTCACGCGCGCGCGTTGTACGGCGCGTTGTCTTCCAGCAGCGTCTTCAGCTCGGCCGCGGCGCGATTGCCGTCGACCAGCGGCGGCAGCCGCAGCGACAACTTGAAGGCGGTGTAGGGCCGCAGCACGTTGCCGGCATTGCGCAGTTCCGGGAAGCCGTCGGCGCCGGTGACCGACAGCGTCGGCTTCCAGGTGCGGTTGATCAGCGCCTGCGTCGGGTCGGTGGTGGTCGGCAGCGTCGGGCCGCCATCGGCCCCGCAGGCCCAGGGGAAGCGCTTCCACACCTCGTCGCCGAGGATGGCCGCGGTGGCGCGCGCCTGCTCCAGGCGGTCGGCCGGGATCTCGCAATGGAAACTGCGCGGCAGCAGCTCGCCGGTCTTCGAATCCTCGAGGCGGTCGAGCACCGCGCAGGATGCGGAAGCTCGACGGCACCAGGCCGCTCGAATCGCCCGAGTGCACGCCCTCGGTGAGGATCTCCACCTTCAACGTGCCGGTGACGTTGCCACGCAGGCTGGTGGTGAGCCAAAGCTGGTCGTAGTTGCCGGCGCCGCTGTCCAGGCACACCACCAGCGCCACGTTGCCCAGCCGCGGCTTGAGCACGTCGATGTAGGCCGGCAGGTCGAACGAACCACTCTCTTCGCAGGTCTCGATCAGGCCCACGCAGCGCGGCGCGGAATGCCCTGCCGGTCGAGCGCCTCGATCGCGGTGATGCTGGCGTAGATCGCATAACCGTCGTCGGCGCCGCCGCGGCCGTAGAGCAGGCCGTTCTCGTACTTCGGCGTCCACGGGCCGAGATCGTTGCGCCAGCCGTTGAACTCCGGCTGCTTGTCGAGGTGGCCGTACAGGCAGATGGTGTCGGTGCTGCCCGCCTTGGTGGCCGGCACCTCGAAGAAGATCACCGGCGTGCGGCCTTCGATGCGGATCACTTCGAGCTTCAGCCCGGCGATCCTGCGGCCTTCGACCCAGCTCGCCGCGTTGCGCACCACACGCTCGATGTGGCCGTGCTGCGCCCAGTCGGCGTCGAACATCGGACTCTTGGCGGGGATCGC
Organism: Piscinibacter aquaticus; assembly: GCA_007994965.1. GTDB lineage: Bacteria > Pseudomonadota > Gammaproteobacteria > Burkholderiales > Burkholderiaceae_C > Piscinibacter > Piscinibacter aquaticus. The sequence continues at coordinate 3,704,326 of VOPW01000001.1, forward strand.
GATGTAGTCGGTCAGCGCGGGCACGATCTGCTCGTCCCACACCTGTTCGGCGAAGGCAGCGATGGCGGACGATTCGTCGGGCTGCAACGGCAGCAGCGGGTCGCGGGCATTCATGGTTCGGCTCCGGTATCGGCTCGAGTCGCCCAGTGTAGAACCGGCTCAGCCGAGCTGCCGGATCCATTCGCCCAGGCGGGCCATCACCTGTTCGCGTTCGGGCTCGTTAAAGATCTCGTGCGCCGTGCCCTCGAAGACCTGGGCCTGCACCACCGCCTTCGGCGCTGCCGCCGCGAACGCGGCACTGCCGCGCGGTGCCACGCAGCGATCCGCGCCGGCCCACATCAGCAGCGTCGGAACACGCCAGGCCGGTGCCAGCGAACGCACGAGCTCGCCGCCCTCGAGGATGAAGCGCGCCAGCCGGGGCGAGATGCGGTCGTGCACCAGCGGATCGGCCACGTAGGCCTTCACGACCGCGGCATCGCGCGACACCCACTCCGGCTTCAGGCCGTTGCCCACCGCAAGATCGGGCGCGAGCCGGCCCAGCGTGGCCAGCAGCAGCGTCTGCACGGCGTTCATGTCGGCGGCCAGCGCCGGCGACGAGAGCACCAGCGCATCGACCGCGCGCGACCACGCGGCCGGCTGCGGCCGCAGCGCTTCGGCGACGAAGCGCGAAGCGATCAGCCCGCCCATGCTGTGGCCGAGCAGCACGAGCCGGCCGGGCTGCGCGGCGCGCACGCTGTCGATCACGACCGCGAGGTCTTCGAGCAGTGCGTCGTCGCGGTCGATGCAGCCGCGCCCACCGCCGCTGCGGCCGTGGCCGCGGTGGTCGGGGGCCACCACGTTCCAGCCCCAGCCGTTGAGCGCCGCGGCCACGTGCGCGTAGCGGCCGGCGTGCTCGCCGAGGCCGTGCACGAGCAGCACGGTGCCGCGCGGCGTGGCGCAGGGCCAGTGATGGAGATGCAGCGCGAGGCCGTCGGCGGTGGTGAGGGTCGGTGGCATGGTTGCGAGTGTAGGCAGCCCATGTCGAGGCCGGGATTGACAAGGCTCCTTGCCGCGCTAGCCTGACGGGCTCTTGCCGGAGTTCCCATGAACGAGTTCTTCACGCTGCGCCAGGACGGCGCCATCGCCCACCTGCAGCTCAGCCGCCCCGAGCGCATGAACACCATGTCGCCGGCCTTCTTTCCGGCGCTGCGCGATGCGGTGCGCGGCCTGCAGGACGATGCGGCAACGCGCGTGCTGGTGATCTCGTCGACCGGCAAGCACTTCAGCGCCGGCATGGCCCTCGATGTCTTCGCTGGGAATGCGTCGGCCGACATCGCACCGGCGCGCGAGCGCCGCGACCCGAATGCCGATTCGCAGCGCCAGGCCGTCGGCGCACTGATGCAGATGCTCGACACGCGCAGCCCGCGCGCGCGGCTGAGCTTCCAGGAATCGTTGCGCCGGCTGATCGATTGCTTCACCGCGCTCGACGAAGCGCGCTTTCCGGTCATCTGCGCCGTGCAGGGCGGCTGCATCGGCGGCGCGCTCGATCTGGCCACCGCGTGCGACATCCGCGTGTGCAGCGCCGATGCCTTCTTCACCGTGCAGGAGATCCACATCGGCATGATGGCCGACCTCGGCGTGCTGCAGCGCCCGGCCAAGATCGTGCCGCCCGGCGTCGCGCGGCAGATGGCCTACACCGGCGAGCGCATCGATGCACGCCGCGCCCTCGAGACCGGCCTCGTCAATGCCGTGCTGGCCGATGCCGATGCGCTGCTGGCGCACGCGATGGAACTGGCGCGGCAGATCGCCGCCAAGTCGCCGCTGGCGGTGGCCGGCAGCAAGCTCGCGCTGAACCACGCGCGCGATCACGGCACCGCAGCGTCGCTGCAGCAACTCACGCTGCTGCAGAGCGCGATCTTTGACACCACCGAAATGGCCGAGGCCATCGCCGCGTGGAAGGACAAGCGTGACGGCGAGTTCGCGCCGTTGACGCCGATTGCACGAATCTGACGCACCGGCGCGGTGCGCGCGGGCGTCTCCTGCAAGCGCTCGCATTCTTGGTTAGCATGGATCAAGCAGTACCGCGCACGCCGAGCCCACCGGCCCGCCCCCGCGTGCACTCCCCTGACCCCGCCGCTGGCCCAAGAGGCCGGCGGTCTGCTTTTCGAGGACAAGCCATGACCGTTGGCGTCCGCGCGCTCGCGCTGTCGCTGGCCATTGCCAGCGCTCTCTCCCTCCACGGCTGCGGCCGCAGCGAAGCCCAGGGCGGTCCGCCGATGGCACCGCCGGTGTCTGCGGCGCCGGCGGTGGCCCGCGATGTCCCGCTCTACGACGAATTCAGTGGCCGGCTCGAAGCGGTCGAGACCGTCGAGCTGCGCTCGCAGGTGGCCGGCACGCTGCAGCGCGTGCACTTCCGCGATGGCCAGGAGGTCAGGCGCGGCGAGCTGATGTTCAGCATCGACCCGCGGCCGTTCCAGGCCGAGCTGGCACGCCTGGAGGCGCAGCTGGTGGCCGCACGCAATGCGGCGGCGCTCTCCGACACCGAGCTGGCGCGCACGCGCAAGCTGCTCGAGCAGAAGGCGGTGTCGCAGCAGGAGGCCGCCGAGAAGGCCGAGGCCGCGGCGCGCAACGCGGCCTCGGCCGTGCGCGCCGCGGAGGCCGGCGTGGCCGCTGCAAAGCTCAATGTCGAGTACACGCAGATCCGCGCGCCGATCAGCGGCCCGGCTTCGCGCGCCAACGTGACGGCCGGCAACCTCGTGGCCGCTGGCGACCCAGTGCTGACCAGCATCGTCGCGCAGAACAAGGTCCATGCCCTGGTTCGACGTCAGCGAGCCAGGCCCCGGCTGCGCGTGCGCAGCCAGTTCAAGGGCAATGCCGCGCCGAAGGTGCAGATGGCGCTGGCCGACGAGCGCGGCTTCCCGCACACCGGCAGCGTCGATTTCGTCGACAACCGGCTGAACCCCGCCACCGGTGCGATCCGCGTGCGCGCGGTGTTCGACAACCCCGACCGCCGCTTCGTGCCCGGCCTCTATGCGCGCGTGCGGCTGGCCGGCGGCACCGCCACGCAGGCCGTGCTGACGCCCGAGCGCGCCATCGGCACCGACCAGACCAAGCGCTACGTGTTCGTCGTCGGCCCCGACAAGACCGCGCAGTTCCGCGAGGTGCAGCTCGGCGCGCTGGCCGGCAACGGCATGCGCGTGATCACCGGCGGCCTGAAGGCCGGCGAGCTCGTCGTCGTCAACGGCCTGCAGCGCGTGCGCCCCGGCGCGCCGCTCAACGCGCAGGTGCTGGCGGTTGACGCGCAGGGCGTGCCGGTCGAGCCGCCGCCGCCGGGCGCACCGGCAGCCCCGGCCGCATCGTCGCCGACCAAGTCCTGAGGCGCGCACGATGAACATCTCGCGCTTCTTCATCGACCGGCCGCGCTTCGCGGCGGTGCTGTCGATCATGATCTTCCTGGTCGGCCTGATCGCTCTGCAGCGGCTGCCGATCTCCGAGTACCCCGAGGTCACGCCGCCGCAGGTGGTGGTGCGCGCGCAATTCCCCGGCGCCAACCCGCGCGTGATCGCCGAGACCGTCGCCACGCCGCTCGAAGAGCAGATCAACGGCGTCGAGAACATGCTGTACATGAACAGCCGTGCCTCGGCGGACGGTTCGATGACGCTGTCGATCAGCTTCAAGATCGGCACCAACCCCGAGGTCGCGGCCACCGAGGTGCAGAACCGCGTCAACCGCGCGCTGCCGCGCCTGCCCGAGATCGTGCGGCAGATCGGCGTGACCACCGAGAAGAGTTCGCCGAACTTCATCATGGTCGTGCACATGGTGTCGCCGGACAACCGCTACGACGCGCTGTACCTGCGCAACTATGCGGCGCTGAACGTGCGCGACCAGCTGCTGCGCATCCCCGGCATCGGCACCGTGCTGACCTTCGGCTCGGGCGACTATGCGATGCGCATCTGGCTCGACCCCGACAAGCTCGCCGCGCGCAACCTGACCTCGGCCGACGTGGTCAAGGCGCTGCGCGAGCAGAACGCGCAGGTGGCCGCCGGCGTGGTCGGCGCGCCGCCGGCGCCGAACCGCACCGAGTTCCAGCTCGCCGTCAACACGCAGGGTCGATTGACCACCGAGGCCGAGTTCGCCGACGTCATCGTCAGCGCCGACACCGCCGACGGCTCGCTGGTGCGCGTGAAGGACATCGGCCGCGTCGAGATGGGGCCGAACACCTATGCGCTCGGCTCGCTGCTGAACAACAAGGAGGCCGCGGCGCTGGGCATCTTCCAGGCGCCCAACTCGAACGCGCTGGCCTTGTCGAGCGCGGTGCGCGCGACGATGGACGAGCTGAAGAAGGACTTCCCGCCCGGCGTCGACTACGACATCGTCTACGACCCGACGCGCTTCGTGCGCACCTCGATCGAGAAGGTGGTCAGCACGCTGGTCGAGGCGATCCTGCTGGTGGTGCTGGTGGTGGTGGTGTTCCTGCAGACCTGGCGGGCGTCCATCATCCCGCTGCTGGCGGTGCCGGTGTCCATCGTCGGCACCTTCGCGGTGCTGCTGGCGCTGGGCTTCTCGATCAACACGCTCACGCTCTTCGGGCTGGTGCTGTCCATCGGCATCGTCGTCGACGACGCGATCGTGGTGGTCGAGAACGTCGAGCGCAACATCGAGGAGGGCCTGAACCCGCGCGACGCGGCGGTCAAGGCGATGCACGAGGTCAGCGGGCCCATCATCGCGATCGGCCCGGTGCTGTGCGCGGTGTTCGTGCCGCTGGCCTTCGTCGCCGGCCTGGAAGGCCAGTTCTACCGCCAGTTCGCGGTGACGATCGCGATCTCGACGGTGATCTCGGCTTTCAACTCGCTGACCCTGTCGCCGGCGATGGCCGCGATCCTGCTGCGCCCGCACGACGTGCCCAAGGACTGGCTCACGCGCGGGATGGATGCGGTCTTCGGCGGCTTCTTCCGCTGGTTCAACCGCGTCTTCAAGCGCAGTTCGGAAGGCTATGCCGGCAGCGTCACCAAGGTGGTGGCCGGGCGCAAGGGGCTCGCGCTGGTCATCTACGCGCTGCTGCTGGGCGCCACGGTGCTGCTGTTCACGCGCGTGCCGCCCGGCTTCGTGCCGCAGCAGGACAAGCAGTACCTGATCGGCATCGCGCAGCTGCCCGAGGGCGCCAGCCTGCAGCGCACGACCGAGGTGCTGCGCCGCCTGTCCGACATCGCCCAGGGCGTGCCGGGCATCAAGGACTCGGTGGCCTTCCCCGGCCTGTCGATCAACGGCTTCACCGCCGCGCCGAACGCCGGCATCGTGTTCTTCGGCCTCGACGAGTTCGACAAGCGCAAGACACCCGAACTGAGTGCCGATGCCATCGTCGGCCAGTCAACATGCGTCTGGGCGCGATCCAGGATGCGTTCCTGTTCGTGCTGTCGCCGCCGCCGGTCAACGGCCTGGGCAACGCCAGCGGCTTCAAGCTGCAGATCCAGGACCGCGCCGGTCTCGGCGAGGCGGCACTGCAGGGCACCGTGCAGCAGTTGATGGGCCGCGTCTACGGCGACCCGAACAGCGGCATCACGCAGTTCTTCAGCAACTACCAGATCAACGTGCCGCAGCTGTTCGCCGACGTCGACCGCACCAAGGCCAAGCAGATGGGCGTGAGCCTGACCGACGTCTACGAGACCATGCAGACCTACCTGGGCTCGCTGTACGTCAACGACTTCAACCGCTTCGGCCGCACCTTCCAGGTCATCGTGCAGGCCGATGCCGACCACCGCGCGAAGGCGGAGGACATCGGCCGGCTGAAGGTGCGCAACAACAAAGGGCAGATGGTGCCGCTGTCGGCCATCATGACCGTGCAGCCGACCTTCGGCCCCGGCGCGGTGACCCGCTACAACGGCTTCTTCGCCGCCGACATCAACGGCGCGCCCAAGCCCGGCATCAGCTCGGGCCGGGCGCAGGCCGAGATGGAGAAGATCCTCGCGCAGACCCTGCCGCGCGGCCTGGGCTACGAGTGGACCGAGCTGGTCTACCAGGAGAAGATCGCCGGCAACACGATGGTGTTCATCTTCCCGCTGTGCGTGCTGCTGGTGTTCCTGGTGCTGGCGGCCACCTACGAGCTGGACGCTGCCGCTGGCGATCATCCTGATCGTGCCGATGTGCATTCTCTCCGCGATGGCCGGCGTCTGGATCAGCGGGCTGCTCGGTGCGCCGGGCGACAACAACATCTTCACCAAGGTGGCGCTCGTCGTGCTCGTCGGCCCGGCGTGCAAGAACGCGATCCTGATCGTCGAGTTCGCCAAGGACCTGGAGGAGAAGGGCGAGAAGCTGATGCATGCGATCGTGCACGCCACGCGCATGCGGCTGCGCCCCATCCTGATGACCTCGATCGCCTTCATCGCCGGCGTGATCCCGCTGGTGCTGTCCACCGGCGCCGGCGCGGAGATGCGCCGCGCGATGGGCATCGCGGTGTTCTCCGGCATGCTCGGCGTGACCTTCTTCGGCCTCTTCCTGACGCCGGTGTTCTACGTGGTGCTGAGGCGGTTCACCGAGAAGCGGCGGGCCGATGCCGCGCACGCCAAGGCCGTGGCGCTGCAGCACGGAGGCGACCATGCGTAAGACCTCGATGGCGGTGGCCATCGCCGCGATGCTCGCCGGCTGCGCTGCCGGCCCCGATTACCGCGCGCCGGCGTCTCCCGCCGAACCGGCCTTCGTGATGCCCGCCGCGGCGGGTGAGCCTGCCGCCGCCTTCTGGCGCGGCTTTTCCGATCCGGTGCTCGATGCGCTGATCGCCGATGCGGTGAAAGCCAATGCTGACGTGCGCCTCGCCCAGGCCCGGCTGCAGGAGGTTCGATCGCTGGCCGGCGAGACCGATGCCAACCGCCTGCCGAGCCTCTCGCTCGGCGCGGGCGCCGGCCGCGGCAATCAGCTCGGCTTTCCGATCGACAACTACCTGAGCGCCTCGGCCGCCTTCAACTGGGAGCTCGACTTCTTCGGCCGCACGCGCCGCGCCAGTGAATCGGCGGCGGCGCAGGTGCAGGCCGGCGAAGCGGGCGTGCTCGCAGCGCAGCGGCTGGTCGGCGCCGAGATCGCGACGCAGTACCTCGCGCTGCGCGCGCTGCAGCAGCGCCTGGCGGTGGCGCAGGAGTCGCTCGCCAACCAGCGCGAGACGCAGCGCATCGTGAAGGCCCGCGCCGACCTCGGCCGCGGCACGCCGCTGGACGTGGCGCGCGCCAACGCGCTGGTCGAGACCACCGAGGCCTCGCTGCCGGCGTTGCAGGGCGCGATCGAACGCACCGCGCTGCGCATCGCCACGCTCAGCGGTCGTGCGCCGCGCGCGACGCTGGCGCTGCTGGCCGAGGCCGTGCCGCTGCCCAGCCTGCCGGCTGCGAATGCCGAGGCCCTGGCCGCCGGCACGCCGCAAGGCCTGCTCGAGCGCCGGCCCGACATCCGCCTCGCCGAGCGACAGCTGGCCGCCGCCACCGCCGCCATCGGGGTTGCGAGGGCCGATCTCTACCCGCGTATCAGCCTCGTCGGTCTGCTCGGCTTCACCAGCACACGCGCGGCCGATCTGTTCGAGGCCGCCGGCCGCAACACCAACCTTGGCGCCAGCCTGAGCTGGAGCGCGCTCGACTTCGGCCGCGTGCGCAACCGCATCGGCGCGAGCGAAGCGCGAGCGCAAGCCGCGCTGGTGCAGTGGGAGCAGACGGTGCAGCTCGCCCTCGAGGAGACCGAAGGCGCGCTTTCGGCTTACACGCGCAGCGTGCAGCAGGCCGCGCGGCTGGAGAACGCGGCGCGCGAATCGGCCGAGGCCGCGCGCCCGGCACGCGTGCGCTACGAAGCCGGCGCGACCGATCTGCTGACCGTGCTCGACGCCGAGCGCACCGCACTCTCGGCGCGCGATGCGCTGGTGCAGTCGCAGCAGGGCACACTGAGCTCGCTGGTGGCGGTGTACCGTGCGCTGGGCGGGGGTGGGCGCCCGCCGGCTGAGAGGCTGCACGAGAGCCGGGCGCACCGGCCCGATCGGGCTTTTGCAGCAGCGCGAGCACCACCGAGGCCGGGATGCCGTGGACGGCCACCACGGCCACGTAGGGCCAGCTGACCGAGCCGCTCAACACCGGCACACGGCCAAGGCGGTAGCGGCCCCCAGCCCGGCGAGAGCGCCCACCGCCGCGCGCCACGGCCCGGTGGGCGTGCGCCCGGCGCCGTGGTACCACGCGGCAAAGAGCAGCCCGGCAATGAGCGCGGCCGGCGCGCCCACGACATACGCCAACGGCACGCTGACCACCAGCCACGCCCAGGGCAGCACGCCCACCAGAGGGCCCAGCCAGACGAAGCGCCACACCGTGCGCCGGTCGTGCGCTGGCGCAGCACCGCGGGCAGCCAGCCCAGGCCCGGTGCCCGGAGGCCGTGCAGGGCGTTCACGACGAGCGTCCGTCTGGCTGGGCGGGAACGGCGCGCCAGACACTGCTGGCTACCAGGACCACGGTGACGAAGATGCCGGCCAGGGCGAGGCCCAGCACGAGGCGCAATTGCTGCACCCAGTCGGCCCCGGGCAAGGCGCCGCCGAACACCAGCACCAGCATCAGCGAACCGGCCAGGGCCAGCACGTCGGCTGATCGCAACCAGAACTCTGCGCCGAAGTCAGTGCCGCACTGCGCCATCAGCACCCGCCGGGTGATGTCGCGCAGATAGAGCAATGCGGCACCCACGGTGCCCAGCGTCACGACCGGGGCTCACGAAGAATAGATCGAGGCTCATGCAGTTCTCCTTGGATCAGTAGATGAAGAGGGCGTGTCCTCAGGCCCGCGGCCCAGGGCGCTCCAGCGCGCAGCTGCCGTGGACGCAATGCGGCACGTGGCGCTGCTGATGGCGCCGGGCGAACAGGCGCAGCACGCGGGGCGCCACGGTCCAGGCCCATCCGGCCGAGGGTGTGGCGATGCGCCACCACCCACGGGTAGACCCGCCGGGTGATGGGCCGGGTGAGAGGGTGCGCCCAGGCGCGTGCCAGCCAGGGCGCGCCGACGGTGGCATACAGCAGCGCGATGGCATCCACGCCGCGGTGCCAGTCGCCCAGCACGTCGCGCACGTGCAGGGCGCCCAGCAGGTCTTCGCGCGCCAGTCCGGCGCTGCGGACGGCCTCGTCGGCGAAGTCCGAAGCGGAGCAATCCACCAGTGCAATGTCACCCTCCCGGTCCAGGGCATGGATTTCGCGCATCTCGGCGAGGCACAGGCTGCACTGGCCGTCGTAATAGGCGGTCAGCAGCGGTGTAGTGCGGGTGTTCATGCTTCTTGTCCTTCCATAATTTCTGTATAGACAGAAATAGTGCGGCAAAAAAGGGGATTCAAGAGCTGCCCTTGCCGCGCAGCAGCCCCTGAATCTTCGCGCCCAGCTTCATGATCCTGACCAGCGTCTCCGGCGGCAGGCGCAGCATCTCGTCCACCCAGACCGAGGTGGTCTCCATCAGCACCAGCGTCTCGTTGATGCGCTGCCGGGTCACGGGGCTCTCGCGGCCAAGTTCGGGGTGCGTGAGGCAGTCGCGCAGCGCCTGGATGGTCGGGTCGAACTCCCGCTGCTTGCGCCCACGGACGATGACGCGCAGCAGCTCCCACACGTCGCCGGAAGTCTCGAAGTGGTCTCGGCGATCTCCGAGCAGGTGCACCACCTTGACCGGGCCCCAGCCCTGCAGTTCGCGCAGCGAGGTGCTGACGTTGGATCGTGCCACGCCCAACTGCTCGCACAGCTCGTCGGCGTTCATCGGCCGCCCGGTGACGAAGAGCAACGCGTGGATCTGCGACATGGTGCGGTTCACACCCCAGCGCGAACCCATCTCGCCCCAGTGCAGCACGAAGCGCTCCGTCACGGCTGGGAGCCGGGGCCGGCGGCGCGCTTTCGGCAGGCGAGTCGTTGCGAGCGTCCATGGCGCAACGATACTACTTCGAAAGTTTCTGTCAATACAGAAATATTGCGGCCAACTCCTCTAGCGGCTGGCTCAACCCCGTTCGAACTTGAACACCGCCACGCTGGCCAGCAGGTTCGGCCAGCTGCGCACCGCTTCGCCATCCTGGATGCCGAAGGAGTCGAGGATGCGCAGGCCGTCCTTGCGCGCCAGCACCTCGAAATCGGCATAGGTGCCGACGCGGATGTTGGGCGTGTCGTACCACTCGTAGGGCAGTGCCTTGGTCACCGGCATGCGGCCGCTGGCCACGCGCAGCCGGTTCGGCCAGTGCGCAAAGTTCGGGAAGCTGACGATGCCGATGCGGCCGACGCGCGCCGTCTCGCGCAGCATCTTCTCGGTATTGCGCAGGTGCTGCAGCGTCTCGAGCTGCAGGACGACGTCGAAGCTGCGGTCGCCGAAGATCGCCAGGGGCCTTCTTCGAGGTTGAGCTGGATGACGTCGACGCCGCGGCGCGTGCACTCGAGCACGTTGGCATCGTCGATCTCGATGCCGTAGCCGGTGCAGCCGCGCTGCGCCTGCAGGTAGGCGAGCAGCTCGCCGTTGCCGCAACCAAGGTCGAGCACACGCGAGCCGCGCGGCACCAGCTCGGCGATGATTTCGAGGTCTCTGCGCGGACTCATGCGCCCACCTCCTTGGCAGAAGGTTGTCGAAGCCCGCGCGCAGCACGCCGTGGTAGCGCGGGTCGTCGAGCAGGAAGGCATCGTGGCCGTGGGGCGCGTCGATCTCGGCGTAGCTGACGCGATGCCGGTTGTCGAGCAGCGCCTTGACGATCTCGCGCGAGCGCGCCGGCGAGAAGCGCCAGTCGGTGGTGAAGCTGACGATCTGGAAGCGGCACTTCGCCGCCGCGAAGGCGCGCGTGAGATCGCCGCCATGCTCGCGCGCCGGATCGAAATAGTCGAGCGCGCGGGTGATCAGCAGGTAGGTGTTGGCGTCGAAATACTCGCTGAACTTGTCGCCCTGGTGGCGCAGGTAGCTCTCGATCTCGAACTCGATCTCCTGCGTGGAGTAGCCGAGCTCGGCGGCACGCATCGCGCGGCCGAACTTCTTCTCCATCGCATCGTCGGAGAGGTAGGTGATGTGGCCGATCATGCGCGCCACGCGCAGGCCGCGCTTGGGCACCACGCCGTGAGCGTAGAAGTGGCCGCCGTGGAACTCGGGGTCGGTCACGATCGCGCGCCGCGCCACCTCGTTGAAGGCGATGTTCTGTGCCGAGAGGTTCGGCGCGGTGGCCACCGCGATGCACTGGCGAAGGCGATCCGGGTAACGCAGCGACCAGCTCAGCGCCTGCATGCCGCCGAGGCTGCCGCCGAGCACCGCGGCGAGCCTCGTGATGCCCAGCCGGTCGAGCAGGCGCGCCTGCGCATCGACCCAGTCTTCCACCGTGACCACCGGGAAGTCGGCGCCGTAGATGCGGCCGGTGGCGGGGTTCGTGCATCGGCCCCGTCGAGCCGAAGCAGGAGCCGGGGTTGTTGACGCCGATGACGAAGAAGCGGTCGGTGTCCAGCGGCTTGCCGGGGCCGACGAGGTTGTCCCACCAGCCTTCGCTCTTCGGCTGGCCCGCATAACTGCCGGCCACGTGGTGCGACGCGTTCAGTGCGTGGCACACCAGCACCGCATTGCTCTTGTCGGCGTTGAGCGTGCCGTAGGTTTCGTAGACGAGCGTGTAGTCGGCGAGCGTCGCGCCGCTTTTCAGCGGCAGCGGCTCGGCGAACGCCATCGATTTCGCTTCGACCTGTCCCAGCGATCCCATGGGGGCCTCGACATGAAAAACCCGGCGGCCGCCAAAGCGGAACGCCGGGTGTGCGTCCTTCTTTAGCTGAACTTATAAAGCGCTCGCAAGCCGGAACAAATCAGCGCTGGCGGCAAGTATAGCGGCGCCTCCTGCGCACCTTCACAGCGGAATCGGCGCGGTCTCGGTCGCGCCGCGCGCCGGCAGGTGGATCAGGAACAGCGCGCCGCCCTCGCTGCGGTTCTCCGCATGGATGCGCCCGCCGTGCGCCTCGATGATCTTGCGGCAGATCGCCAGGCCGAGACCGGTGCCGCCCGAGCCGTCCTTCGTGAGGCTCGACTGCACGAAGGCCTCGAACACATGCTCGATCTCGTCGGGCGGGATGCCGGGGCCCTGGTCGGCGATGCCGATGCGGATCTCGCCGGCCGGCGTGGTCTCGCCGCTCAGCGCGATGACGCCGTGGAAGGGCGAGAACTTGATCGCATTGGCCAGCACGTTGCGCACCACCTGCTGGAAGCGCATCGGGTCGACCTTGGCCACCAGCGGCAGATCGGAGAGCTTCAGATCGAGCCGCAGCTGCCGGCCGGCGAGCAGCGGGTCGATCTCGCGCGCCACCTCGCGCACCAGCGTGCGCAGGTCGGCGCGTTCGAGGTGGAAGGTGCCCACCGTGCTCTCGATCTTGGAGACGTCGAGCAGGTCGTTCACGAGCGCGAGCATGCGCTGGCCCGAGGCATGGATGTCGGCGAACATCGACGCCAGCTTCTCGTGCTGGCGGCCGCGCACCATGCCCAGCTCCGAGAAGCCGAGGATCGACTGAAGCGGCGTGCGCAGCTCGTGGCTGATGTTGGCGATGAACTCGCTCTTCGCGCGCGAGGCTTCCTCGGCGGCGTCGCGCGCATCGCGGGTGGCGCGCTCGGCCGCGCGGAATTCGCTCACGTCCATCAGCACGACGAGGATGCCGGCCGGCGTGCCGTCGTCGCCGTGCACGGCCACCTTGATCAGCACCGCGTCGCGGCGCGTGCCGTCGCGGTGCATCACGCTGCTCTCGTAGCTGGTGCGGCCGCCGTTGCGCAGCAGCTCGCGGTCGCGTTCGCTGTGCAGCACAGCCTCCTCGGCGCTGAGGTAGCTGGACGCCGCCCGGCCGATCACGTCGTCGCGCCGGCGGCCGGTGAATTCCTCCCAGGCCTGGGTTGACGCTGACATAGCGGCCCAGCGTGTCGAGCATCGACAGCGGCAGCGGGCTGATCTCGAGCATCAGCGCCGAGACCTTCAGCTGCGTCTGCAGCTTCTGCTGGGCGACCACACGGTCGGTCACGTCGGCCGCGCTGCCGGCGAAGCCGACGATGCGCCCGCCCTGCACCAGCGGCACCACCGCCACGTCGAAATGGCGGGTGCGCTCGGCGCCGGCTCCGGGAACGGTGAGCTGTGCCTGCCGCACCGCGACACGGCTGTCCGGCGAGAACAGCGACTGCACCGCAGCGCGCTGCTCGGGCAGCACGAGTTCGTGCAGCTGCCGGCCCATGGCCTGCCGCGCGGCATCGCCGCCGATGGCCTGCCAGCGCTCGTTGACGAAGGTGATCGCGCCGCGTTCATCGGTGCGGAAGATCAGATCCTGCACGCTGCGGATGGTCACGCTGAGTTCGCGCTCGCGCCGCGCCACTTCCGCCTGGGCCTCGTCGAGCTGGGCACGCGCCGCTTCGCGGGCACGCAGGCTGCGCGTGGCCAGCAGCGTCATCACCAGCACCGCCAGCACGACCACGGTGCCGATGGCGGCAAACGGCCGGAAGCCCTGCCACCAGCCACATCGACCGCCGCATGCGGGTACTCGACCAGCACCACCAGCGGCCGCGAGCGCGAGACCCGGAAGGCGACCAGCTGCTCCTCGCTGCGCACACCGGTGCCAAGGTAGGTGGCATGCTCGCGTGCCGGCAGGTAGTCGCGGAACACGGGGTGGCTCGCGAGCGTCGTGCCGGCGGGCACCGGCACCGAGGCGGTGGCGGCCAGCAGGGCCCCGTCGTAGCCGGTCAGCACCGCGCCGCCGAGCCGGTCGGCCACGGTGAGCTCGAGCTGGTTGGCGAACGCATCGGCGTTGAGCAGCGCCACCAGCAGGGCCGGCTCGCCGTTGCGCAACTCCATGCCGCGCAGCAGCGGTATGAAGCCCACCGTCGCGGGCACGGCCGCGCCACGCTGCGAGAGATCGGCCAGCGTGCGGCCGGCCACGAAGGGGCCGAGTCGGTCCCGGTCGACCGCCGGCCAAGCGCCGAGCCGCCGCGGATCGATCGTCACGCCGGCGTCGCGCGGCACCGTGCTGGTCAGCACGCGGCCTCGAGCATCCAGCACCGCGAGGCTGCGCAGGAACGGAAGACCGACCATCGCCTGGTTGAGCACCGGCGTCACCTCGCCGATCTGCGCCGGCGTCTGCGTGCCGAGCAGTTCACCGAGCGAGGCCATCGCGATGGCCGTGGTCTCGACGGTGCGCGTGGCCTGCTCCTCGAGCACGCGCGCCAGCAGCTCGTTGCGCGCGCGCTGGTTCTCCAGCTTCTCCTCGTGCTCGGACCAGCCGAGCCAGGCCACCACCGCGGCCACCGCGAGCGCGAGCGCCGCGCCGGCCCAGGGCACGGCACGGCTCAGCCGCGTCGGGGTGGCGCGCTGCGGGCGCGCTGCGGTCGACGACACGCCCTGGCGTCCCCTCAGGGCTGCAGCACGGCGATGGCGCCGAGGCCATGCCGCTTGGCCGCCGCTTCGAGCCGGCCATCGCGCTTGATCCGCGCGACGAATTCGTCGACGGTGGCGAGCCAGGCGTCGTCGCCCTGCTTTACCGCGTAGGCGTAGGGCAGCACATGGAAGGGTTTGGGGGGAGATCAGCATGGCCCAGTCGGCGTTGTCGAGCAGGCGCCGGCTGTAGGGGTAGTCGGTCATGAACACGTCGACGCGGCCCGCCTCGAGCTCGCGCTCGCGCGTGGCCGGCGGCTTGACCACCACCATGGTCGCCTGCTTCAGCGCCGCGGCCATCACTGGCTCCATGAAGGTGCCGGCCTGCACCGCCACCTGCACGCCGGGCTTGTCGATGTCGGCCCACTCGCGCACCACCCGGTTGCTGCGCGTGGTGATCGCATAGATGTCGCTCTGCAGGTAGGGCCTCGGTGAAAGCCAGCTGCGCGGCGCGCGCCGGCAGCACGCCGACGGCGAACATCGCCACGTCGCAGCGGTCGCCCTTGAGGTCGTCGATCAGCTTCTGGAACGAGCTCTCCACGTACTCGACCTTCCACTTGCCGTCGCGGCCGAACTCGGCCGAGAGGTCGATGTCGATGCCGCCGAGCTGCTGCGTGCGCGGGTTGCGGAAGGTGATGCCGTAGTAATCCGGCCAGATGCACACGCGCACGGTCTGCGCGGCCTTGACGCGCTCGAGCACTGGCCCGGCCTGCGCGGCGCCGGCGGCGAGGATCGGCAGCGCGGCGGCACACAGCGCGCGCAGGGCTGGGAAGGTCTTCATCGCGGAGCTCCGTGGGTTCGTGGGGTGGATTGTCGGGCAAAACACTTCTATCATTTCGATTTCGCTCGCCATGGACCGCCCGATCCGGCAAAATTAGGCAATGGCCGCCTCCGACCCTTCATCCTCGTCCGAGCCCTACACCACCATCGAGGTGGCCAGCCTGCTCGGGCTGGCCGTGCGATCGGTGCAACTGATGGTCGACCGTGGCGAACTCGACGCCTGGAAGACCCCCGGCGGCCACCGGCGCATCTCGCGCGCCTCGGTGGAGCGCTGGCTGGCCGAGCGCCGCGGCGGCACCCGGCCGGCCGACGCTGCCGCCCGCAGCCCCGCACGGCGCGCGCAGCGCGTGCTGCTGATCGAGGACTCGGTGCACTTCCAGAACCTGGTGCGCCTGCTGGCCGGCCAGAAGTTTCCGCAGGTCGAGCTGCACGTGGCCGACGAGGGCTTCGTCGGCCCTGGCCATGGCCGGGCAACTGCAGCCCGACGTGCTGATCGTCGACATCCTGCTGCCGGGCATCGATGGCGCCACGCTGATCACCAGCCTGCGCTCCCACCCGCAGTTCCGCCAGAGCCGCCTGATCGTCATCACCTCGCTCGACGAATCGCAGCGCGAGCCCTATGCCTTCGCGCTGGCCGGCGTGCCGGTGGTGCACAAGCCCAATCTGGTGGCCGAACTGCCGTGCCTGCTGGCCGACGCCCTCGGCGCCTCGGCGGCACCGGCGCCTTCCCCGCCCCATGAACCGTCCGCGCGTGCTGCTGGTCGACGATGACCCGTCGATCCGCCGCTTCGTCGCGCTGGCGCTGGAAGACCTCGACCTCGAGCTGGTCGAGGCCGGCAGCGTCGCGCAGGCGCGCGAACGGCTGGCCGAGGGCGCGGGCTACGCGCTGATCGTCACCGACCTGATGATGCCCGGGAGACCGGGCTCGACCTGCTGCAGCACCTGGCCGAGCAGCCGGCGCAGCGCGGCAGTGCGAGGCTCGCGGTCTTCAGCGCCGGCCTCAATGCGGCCATGCAGGCGCGACTGGCGGGCTTCGACGTCTGGCGGCAGCTCTCCAAACCGATCTCGGTGCTCGAACTCGAGGACTGCGTGCGCGAGGCGCTCGGGGCGGCAACGGCGACCGGGGCCGCCGCGATCGCCCTGACCGCCACCGCGCCGCCGCGCAGCGACCTCGGGGCTGCGGCCGAAGCGGCGGTCATGCGCCACTTTGCGGGCGATCGGGCGCTCTTCGTGGCCTATCGGACCAGTTGCATCGCCCAGTTCGAGGCCGACATCCGCGCCGGCGATGCCGCCCTCGCCCAGGGCGACATGCCCACGCTGCGCCGCCTCGCGCACAGCCTCAAGAGCGTGCTGGCGACCCTCGGCGAGGAGGGTGGCAGCGAAGTCGCACGCCAGCTGGAGGACGCTGCCGGCCGATTCGCCGCACCCGACTGCGTTCCCGCTCTGGCAGAGCCTGCGCGATCACCGGCGTCACAGCGCTGAAATCACCCACGATCTGAGCGACGGCTGCACGAACGATTCACCCATTTGATACGTGGCGCCACAGCGTTTGTATCATTTGAAGCCGACCGTCAGCGCAACTCCCGGCTGGCCAGCGCCGCCGCGGCGGCGCGCGTCTCGACACCGAGCTTCTCGAACACGTGCTCGAGGTGCTTGTTGACGGTGCGCGGGCTCATGCCGAGGATCTCCGCGACATCGCGGTTGGTCTTGCCCTTGGCGATCCACGACAGCACCTCGGTCTCGCGCGGCGTCAGCGCCGCGGTGGTCAGCCGCGAGGCCGGCGCCTCGCCGGCCTCGCGCAGCCGCAGCAGCCACATCGTCTCGCCCAGCCCCACCTCGCCGAGGCGGCGCGCGCCGAGCACACGCCCCTCGGGCGCGGCGTGCTGCGCTTCGTCGCCCGCGGCCATCAGCCGTGCGATGCAGGCGGCCTCGGCGTCGGCCGCATCGGCGAAGCACTCGGCGATGCGCGCGTGCGCCTGCGGCGAGCGCCAGCGATGCGGCCGCGGGCATCGAGCACCAGCACGCCCAGGCCGCCGACGTCGACCGCCTCGCGCGCCAGCCGCACCGCGCGGGCGTTGCGCACGTGGGTGGCCAGCCGCGCCAGCACTTCCTGAGCCCGCACCGGCTTGACCACGTAATCGACACCGCCGGCGGCGAAGCCGGCGACGATGTGCTCGGTCTCGGCCAGCCCGGTCATGAAGATCACCGGCACGTGCGCGAAGGCCGGCTGCGCCTTGATGCGCCGGCAGGTCTCGAAGCCGTCGAGGCCGGGCATCAGCGCATCGAGCAGGATCGCATCGGGCACGGCCAGTCGATCTGCGCCAGCGCGGCCTCGCCGTCGGGCGCGACGAGCACGGTATAGCCCTCGGCCTCCAGCTCGCTGCACAGCGCGCCCAGCGACGAGGGCACGTCGTCGACGACGAGCACGACATCGCGCGAGGCCGCTGCTTCGCTCATGCCGCTTCCTCGTCGCGCCGCGGCAGCGAGCGCTGCAGCCGCTCGATCAGCTCGTTCCAGGCAAAGCGCTCGACCAGCGCGCGCGCCTCGCCGGCCGTGGCGGCGCAGTCCGGGTGCTCGTGCACCAGCCGCTCGAGCGCCAGCACCGTGCCCTGGCGGTGGCCGAGCCGCGCCAGCCGCACCAGCGTGCGGGCATGCTCCTCGGGCAGCTCGAAGCCGCCGGACGCGGGCGGCGTCCAGCTCGGCACGGCGAGCTCGGCCACCCACTCCAGCTGCAGCACGCGCTGCAGCGCGGCGAGCAGCTCCGATTCGATCACCGGCTTGTCGACGAAGCCCTGCACGCCGGCCGCGGCCAGCTTGTCGGCCTGGTTCTCGAAGGCGTTGGCCGAGACCATCAGGATCGGCACCTCGGTGAAGCCGGCCTCGCGGATGCGCCGCGCGGTCTGCCAGCCGTCGAGGTCGTCCATCGTGATGTCCAGCAGCACGGCATCGGGGCACTGCTCGGCCACGCTCTGCAGGCACTCGGTGCCGCTGGCCGCCTCGCGCAGCCGGAAGCCCAGCGGCAGCAGCAGGCCGGCGAGCATCTGCCGCTGCGTCGGCTGGTCGTCCACCACCAGCAGCGCGCCGCTGCCCGATGTAGCCGGTCACCGGCCGCTGCGGCACGCCGCGATCGGCCGGCGCCTCCGAGGTTTCGCTCAGGTACAGGCGCACGGTGAAGGTGCTGCCCTGGCCGGGCGTGCTCTTCACGCTGAGCTCGCCGCCCATCAGCTGTGTCAGCAGATGGGTGATCGTCAGGCCCAGGCCGGTGCCGGGCTCGCCGCTGCGCCGGCCGGCGCTGCCGCGCTCGAAGGGCAGGAAGATGCGCTCGAGGTCCTGCTCCGCGATGCCGATGCCGGTGTCGATGACCTCGAAGCGCACCACCTCGCGGCTGTGGTCCAGCCGCAGCACGATGCGGCCGCGGTCGGTGAAGCGCACCGCGTTGCCGAGCAGGTTGACGAGGATCTGGCGCAGCCGCCGCGCATCGGCGCGTACGAAGGCCGGCACGCGCCCTTCGGTCTGCAGCTCGAAGGCCAGTCCCTTGGCGGCCGCCTGCGGCGCCACCATGCCGACAATGTCGTCGAGGAATTCGCGCATCGACATCGGCGCGATATCCAGGCGCAGCTTGCCGGCCTCGATGCGCGCGAGGTCGAGCAGGCCGTCGATCAGCCCGTGCAGGTGCTCGCCGCTGCGCCGGATGGTGTCGACCGCCGTGGCGCGGCTGGCCGTGCAGCCGTTCGTCCTTCAGCAGGATCTGCGTGTAGCCGAGGATGCTGTTCAGCGGCGTGCGCAGCTCGTGCGTCATGCCGGTCACGTAGCGTGTCTTGGCCCTGGTTGGCGGCTTCGGCGAGATCCTTCGCGCGCTGCAGCGCGGCGTCGGTGCGGCCGTGGGCCTCTATCTCGCGCGTGAGCAGCTGGTTCTGGCGGTTCGATTCATCCTCGGCCATCTGCCGGCTCTCGCTGCCCAGCACGATCCACCGTGCGCCCACGGCTGCGGCCAGCGACAGCAGCGCGAAGGCCTGCAGGAAGGGCTCGGCCAGCTGCTTCGCCGCGCCCGCGTGCAGCGCGTTCTGCTGCTCGTAGACCACGCCCAGCACCACCGCCAGCAGCACCAGCAGCGAGACCAGCACGACGAGGTAGTGGGCGACGCGGAAGTTCACCGCCTCGCTGAAGCGCCGCGGCAGCATCGCGGCGAGAGCGGCGCGCACCGGTCGGCGGCGCGGCCCTCGGGCTTGCAGCGGTCGTGGCAGCGCGACTCCAGCGTGCAGCACAGCGAGCAGATCGGCGCACCGTAGGCCGGGCACTGCGCCATGTCGTCGGACTCGAAGTCGTTCTCGCACACCGAGCAGCGCACCCGCTGGCCGGGCCGCCACAAGCGCTCGGCCGGGCGGGCCACGTAGTAGCGGCCGCGCGTCCACCGTGCCAGCAGCGGCGCAGTGGCCATCGCCACGGCCAGCGCGATGAAGGGCGCATAGGCGCGCGCCACCGGCCCGAAGGCGCCGGCGTAGGCGATCACCGAGACCCCGTGGCCACCAGCATCGCGCCCATGCCCACCGGGTTGATGTCGTACAGGTGGGCGCGCTTGAACTCCACCTGCTTCGGGCTCCAGCCCAGCGGCTTGTTGATGACGAGGTCGGCCACGAGCGCACCCACCCAGGCGATCGCCACGTTGCTGTACAGCCCGAGCACGCTCTCCAGCGCGCCGAAGACGCCCAGCGTCATCAGCAGCACCGCGATCAGCACGTTGAACACCAGCCAGACCACGCGGCCCGGGTGGCTGTGCGTGAGCCGCGCGAAGAAGTTGGACCGTGCCAGCGAGCCGGCGTAGGCGTTGGTGAGGTTGATCTTCACCTGCGAGACGATCACGAACAGCACCGTGGCCGCCAGCACCCAGCGGGCGTCGTCGAAGACGTAGGCGTAGCCGGCCGTGTACATGTGCGTCGGCTCGATCGCCTTGTCGGTGGGCAGCTGCTGCTGCAGCACGAGAAAGGCGAGGAAGGCGCCGCCGAGCATCTTCAGCATGCCCGGCACGATCCAGCCCGGGCCGGCGACCAGCACCGCGCCCCACCAGCGCCAGCGGTTCTCGCGCGTCTTCTCGGGCAGGAAGCGCAGGTAGTCGACCTGCTCGCCGATCTGCACCACCAGCGAGAACGCGACCGTCGATGCCGCGCCGAACATCAGCGCATCGAACTCGGCACTACCGGAGATGCGGCCGGCCAGCGTCGAGAACTCGCTGAACTTGCCCGGGTCCTGCAGCGCCACCGCCGCGTAGGGCAAGAGGCACAGCACGATCCACAGCGGCTGCGTCCACAGCTGCAGCCGCGAGATCAGCGTGATGCCGTGCATCACCAGCGGGATCACGCCGAGCGAGGCGACGAGGTAGCAGATCCACATCGGCCAGTCGGTGTACATCTGCAGCGCCAGCGCGAGGATGGCCGCCTCGAGCGCGAAGAAGATGAAGGTGAAGCTGGCGTAGATCAACGAGGTCAGCGTCGAGCCGAGGTAGCCGAATCCGGCGCCGCGGGTCAGCAGGTCCATGTCGAGGCCGTACTTGGCCGCGTAGTAGCTGATCGGCAGCCCGGTCAGGAAGACGATCAGCCCGACCACCAGGATCGCCGCCACCGCATTGGCGAAACCGTAGCTCAGCGCGATCGCGCCGCCGATCGCCTCCAGCGCGAGGAACGAGGTGGCGCCGAAGGCGGTATTGGCGACGCGGAACTCGCTCCACTTGCGGAAGTGGCGCGGCGTGTAGCGCAGCGCGTAGTCCTCCAGCGTCTCGTTCGCGACCCAGCTGTTGTAGTCGCGGCGGATGCGGAAGATCTTCTGGGGTGCGAGCGCCATGGTGGCGCCGAAGTCTGCAAGAAGCGGTCCCGCGGCGACCAGAACACCGGCTACGTCGAATGACGTATTCGTGATGCGTACGCCCTCTCCTACCTTAGACGCCATGCCACGGCCGCCGACGCACAGCGTTGGTGCCCGGCGCACGGATTTGTCCTCAACCCGCCAGGAGAGCTGAATGTCACAAGACCACGACCTCGATCCGAAATCGCTGCAGCGTCGCCGCCTGCTGCAAGGCGCCGCCGCGCTGCCGCTGGCGGGGCTGCCCGCCTGGGCGTTGGCCCAGCAGTTCCCGACCGCCAAGGTGAACACCACCAAGCTGGCGATCACCGACACGGAGGTGACGGTGGGCCAGCTGCACAGCGCCACCGGCACGATGGCGATCAGCGAGACCGGCTCGATCCAGGCCGAGCAGCTGGCGATCGACCAGATCAACGCGATGGGCGGCATCCTCGGCCGCAAGATCAAGGTCATCAAGGAAGACGGCGCGAGCGACTGGCCGACCTTCGCCGAGAAGAGCAAGAAGCTGCTCGTCAACGACCGCGTGGCCACCGTGTTCGGCTGCTGGACCAGCGCCTCGCGCAAGGCGGTGCTGCCGGTGTTCGAGAAGGAGAACGGCCTGCTGTACTACCCGACCTTCTACGAAGGCCTGGAGCAGAGCAAGAACGTCATCTACACCGGCCAGGAAGCCACCCAGCAGATCATCTGGGGCCTGGACTGGGGTGCGAAGGAGAAGAAGGCCAAGACCTTCTTCCTGGTCGGCTCCGACTACATCTGGCCGCGCACCTCGATGAAGATCGCGCGCAAGCACATCGAGTCGGTCGGCAAGCTCGGCAAGGTGGTCGGCGAGGAGTACTACCCGCTGGGCAACACCAACTTCAACTCGCTGATCAACAAGATCAAGGTCGCCAAGCCCGACTGCATCTTCTGCGCGGTGGTGGGCGGCTCCAACGTCGCGTTCTACAAGCAGCTCAAGGCCGCCGGCATCACCGGCGACAAGCAGTTCCTGCTGACGCTGTCGGTGACGGAAGACGAGATGACCGGCGTGGGCGGCGAGAACTTCGCCGGCTTCTACTCGTCGATGAAGTACTTCCAGTCGCTCGACAACGAGAACAACAAGAAGTTTGTCGCCGCCTTCAAGGCCAAGTACGGCAAGGACGCGGTGATCGGCGACGTGACGCAGGCGGCCTACCTCGGCCCCTGGCTGTGGAAGGCGGCGGTCGAGAAGGCCGGCAGCTTCGACGTCGACAAGGTGGTGGCGGCCTCGCCCGGCATCGAGCTGAAGACCGCGCCCGAGGGCTATGTGAAGCTCGACGCCAACCACCACCTGTGGAGCAAGGCGCGCATCGGCCAGGGGCTGCCGGACGGCACGTTCAAGGTGGTCGCGGAGTCGGCGGACCTGATCAAGCCCGACCCCTTCCCCCAAGGGATATCAGTGACCCACCCCGGTCATTGACCCACCCCCGTAGCGCCTGACGGCGCTCCCCCTCAGGGGCACCGCCAGCGGACCGGCAGAGCCGGATCCGCGGCGGTCGCTTGATTCACGTGCCTTGACTGGAGTCGTGCGATGACGTTTTCGGAGATGCTGAACATCGGCCTGATGCAGGGCTTCGCGGGGCTGAGCCTGTTCTCGGTGCTGCTGCTGATGGGACTGGGGCTGGCGATCATCTTCGGCCAGATGGGCGTGATCAACATGGCGCATGGCGAGTTCATGACCATCGGCGCCTACACGATCTTTCTCGGCTCGACACTGACCGAGAAGTTCGCACCCGGCTTCGTCGCCTACTACTTCCCGATCGCGATCTGCGTCGCCTTCGTGCTGGCCTTCGCCGCCGGCTGGCTGGTGGAGTGGGCGCTGATCCGGCACCTCTACAAGCGCCCGCTCGACACGCTCCTGGCCACGTGGGGCCTGAGCCTCGCGATCCAGCAGGCCTTCCGCTCGGGCATCGGGCCGAAGGAGGTGAGCCCCACGCTGCCCGACTGGCTGCTCGGCTCCTGGGCACCGGCCGAGGGCCTGGACATCCCGATCAACGGCCTGTTCGTGCTCGCACTCACCGCGATCGTGACCGGTGGCGTGATGCTGGCCCTCTACAAGAGCCGCTGGGGCCTGCGCGTGCGCGCCACGGTGAGCAACCGCCAGATGGCCAATGCGATCGGCATCAACACCAAGAAGACCGACCGCCTGACCTTCGCGATCGGCTGCGGCATCGCCGGCGTGGCCGGCGCGGCCTTCACCACCATCGGCTCGACGGGGCCGACCTCCGGCTCGCTCTACATCGTCGACGCCTTCCTCGTCGTCACCTTCGGCGGCGCGGCCAGCCTGCTGGGCACCGTGGCCTCGGCCTTCGGCATCGCGCAGACGCAGTCGATCAGCGAATTCTTCATGAGCGGCTCGATGGCCAAGGTGCTGACGCTGTCGCTGATCGTGCTGATCCTGATGATGCGGCCGCAGGGTCTGTTCGCATCGAAGGTGCGCCGCTGAGCCCCATCCCGATCGATTCCGGAGACCCTGCATGAACTCCCTCAAGACCTGGCTCACCCGCCCCGGCACCGGCAGCGTGCTGATCCTCGCGCTGCTGCTGCTGGTGATCCTGCCGCTGTCGCTCGATGCCTTCCGCCTCAACCTCGTCGGCAAGTACCTCACCTACGCCTTCGTCGCCGTCGGCCTGGTGATGGTGTGGGGCTACGGCGGCGTGCTCAGCCTCGGCCAGGGCGTGTTCTTCGGCCTGGGCGGCTACGCGATGGCGATGTTCCTCAAGCTCGAGGCCAGCGACCCGGAGAGCACCAAGATCCAGAGCACGCCGGGCATCCCCGACTTCATGGACTGGAACCAGCTCACCGAACTGCCGTGGTTCTGGGTGCCGTTCAAGAGCCTGCCCTTCACGCTGATCGCGGTGATCGCGGTGCCCACGCTGCTGGCCTTCATCATCAGCTACGCGATGTTCAAGCGGCGCGTCGGCGGCGTGTACTTCGCGATCATCACGCAGGCCGTGGCGCTGATCCTCACCGTGCTGATCATCGGCCAGCAGGGCTACACCGGCGGTGTCAACGGCATGACCGACCTGAAGACGCTGCTGGGCTGGGACATCCGCACCGACTCGGCCCGGCTCATTCTTTACTACGTCTGTTCGGGGCTTCTTCTCGGCAGCATCGTTCTCTGTGCCTGGATCCAGCGCAGCAAGCTCGGCACGCTGCTGCTGGCGATGCGCGACAAGGAGGATCGCGTGCGCTTCTCCGGCTACGACGTGGCGATGTTCAAGGTAGCAGTGTTTTGCCTGGGGGCGGCACTGTCCGGCATCGGCGGCGCGATGTTCGCGCTGCAGGTCGGCTTCATGTCGCCTTCGTTCGTCGGCATCGTCCCGTCGATCGAGATGGTGATCTACGCCGCGGTCGGCGGCCGCATGAGCCTGGTCGGCGCGGTCTACGGCGCGCTGCTGGTCAACGCCGGCAAGACCTTCTTCTCGGAGAGCTTCCCGATCTGTGGCTCTTCCTGATGGCCGCGCTCTTCATCGGCGTGACCATGGCCTTCCCCAACGGCTGGCCGGGCTGGTGGACAGCCACCTGAAGCCGTGGTGGAAGCGCCGCCAGCCGATCGTGCGCAGCAGAAGGCCGCGCTGGCCGCCGCGCATGCCGCCTACCCCGACGCACCGCCCAAGCCCGCCGCGCCCCCGCCACGCCCACCCTGCCCGCCGGCGTGAGCGGCCAGCAGGCCTGACCCGGAGAAGCCCATGAGCAGCAGCACCGATTTCGCCCTGGCGGTCGAGGACCTGACCGTCTCCTTCGACGGCTTCAAGGCGATCGACAGCCTCACCCTGTACATCGACAAGAACGAGCTGCGCGTGATCATCGGCCCGAACGGTGCCGGCAAGACCACGCTGCTGGACCTCATCTGCGGCAAGACCAAGGCCAGCGCCGGCAGCATCAAGTTCCGCAACGAGGAGCTGACCAAGCTCTCCGAGCACACCCGCGTGCGCAAGGGCATCGGCCGCAAGTTCCAGACGCCGTCGATCTACGAAAACCTCACCGTCTTCCAGAACCTGGAGGTCTCGTTCCCCAAGGGTCGCTCGGTGCTGGGGCGCTCTTCTTCAAGTGCGACGACGAGGTCAAGGCGCGCGTGCAGGTGGTGGCCGAGGAAGTGGGTCTGGCCGATGCGCTGCCGATGGAAGCCGGGCTGCTCAGCCACGGCCAGAAGCAGTGGCTGGAGATCGGGATGCTGCTGATGCAGGAGCCCGAGCTCTTGATGCTCGACGAGCCCATTGCCGGCATGAGCGCCCGCGAACGCGAGCTCACTGCCGAGCTGCTGCAGCGCATCTGCAGGAACCGCTCGGTGATCGTGATCGAGCACGACATGGATTTCGTCAAGCAGATCGCCCACAAGGTCACCGTGATGCACCAGGGAAAGATCCTCGCCGAGGGCTCGATGGAGAAGGTGCAGAACGACCCGAAGGTCATCGACGTGTATCTGGGCCATTGAGGGCCCCAAGGAGCATCGCCATGCTGAGCGTGAAGGACCTGTTCGTCGCCTACGGGCAAAGCGAGGCGCTGCACGGCATCTCGTTCGAGGCGGCACCGAAGGAAACCGTGGCCATCATGGGCCGCAACGGCATGGGCAAGACCACGCTGTTCAAGAGCCTGATGGGCGTGCTGCCCGCCAAGGCCGGCACGGTGAGCGTGGCCGGCCAGGACATCACCAAGGACGAGAGCTACCGCCGCGTCGCCAAGGGCATCGCCTACGTGCCGCAGGGCCGCATGATCTTCCCGACGCTGACCGTCGAGGAGAACATCCAGACGGGCCTCGAGAACGCGACCGACAAGCGCATCCCCGACGAGATCTACGCCCTCTTCCCGGTGCTGTGGGAGATGCGCCGGCGCAAGGGCGGCAACCTCTCCGGCGGTCAGCAGCAGCAGCTGGCCATCGCCCGCGCGCTGGTCACCAACCCGAAGGTGCTGCTGCTCGACGAGCCGACCGAAGGCATCCAGCCGTCGATCATCAAGGACATCGCGAAAGCCTTGAACGAGATCCGCAAGCTGCGCGAGATCTCGATCGTCGTGTCCGAGCAGGTGCTGAGCTTCGCGATGGATGTCGCCGACCGCCTGTTCGTGATCGAAGGTGGCCGGCTCGTGCACGAGACCGGCGCGCTGACACCGACGCCGCCCACATCAAGCAATACCTGTCTGTCTGACCCACCAAGACTTCACCCACGAAGGAGCCGAGCCATGCCCGAAACCCTGATCAAGGTCGACCTTTCCAAGCCCGCACCCACCAACGAGATGGTGCACAACCGCTGGCACCCCGACATCCCGATGGCCTGCTGGGTCAAGCCCGGTGACGAGTTCGTGCTCGAGACCTACGACTGGACCGGCGGCTTCATCAAGAACAACGACAGCGCCGACGACGTGCGCGACATCGACCTGTCGACGGTGCACTACCTCAGCGGCCCGGTGGGCGTGAAGGGCGCGGAACCGGGCGACCTGCTGGTCGTCGACCTGCTGGACATCGGCGCGAAGGACGATTCGCTGTGGGGCTTCAACGGCTTCTTCAGCAAGAAGAACGGCGGCGGCTTCCTGACCGAGCACTTCCCGCAGGCGCAGAAGTCGATCTGGGACTTCCACGGCATGTTCACCACCAGCCGGCACGTGCCGGGCGTGAAGTACGCCGGCCTGATCCACCCCGGCCTGATCGGCTGCCTGCCCGACCCGAAGATGCTGGAGATGTGGAACGCGCGCGAGCAGGCGCTGATCGATTCCGACCCGGCCACCAGCGGCCTGGCCAACCCGCCCTTCGCCGGCACCGCCCACATGGGCAAGCTCACCGGCGACGCGAAGGCCAAGGCCGCCGCCGCCGGCGCGCGCACCGTGCCGCCGCGCGAGCACGGCGGCAACTGCGACATCAAGGATCTCTCGCGCGGCTCGAAGATCTTCTTTCCGGTCTACGTGGATGGCGCGGGCCTGAGCGTGGGCGACCTGCACTTCAGCCAGGGCGACGGCGAGATCACCTTCTGCGGCGCGATCGAGATGGCCGGCTGGGTGCACATGAAGGTGCAGCTGATCAAGGGCGGCATGGCCAAGTACGGCATCAAGAACCCGATCTTCAAGCCCAGCCCGATCAAGCCGGTCTACGACGACTACGTGATCTTCGAGGGCATCAGCGTCGACGAGGCGGGCAAGCAGTACTACCTCGACGTCAACGTCGCCTACCGCCAGGCCTGCCTGAATGCGATCGAGTACCTGAAGAAGTTCGGCTACTCCGGCGCGCAGGCCTACTCGATCCTCGGCACGGCGCCGGTGCAGGGCCACATCAGCGGCGTGGTCGACGTGCCGAACGCCTGCGCGACGCTGTGGCTGCCGACGGCGATCTTCGACTTCGACATCAACCCGAGCGCGGCGGGGCCGACGAAGTTCATCGATGGCTCGGTGCAGATGCCGCTGTCGCCGGACCTGAAGTAGACGCGCTGCCATGCCGACCTACGACTACGCCTGTCCGTCCTGCGGCGGCTTCGACGCGCTGCGCGCCTTCGCGCAGCGCGACGAGCCGGCGGCCTGCCCGGACTGCGCCACGCCCTCGCCGCGCGTGTTCGCCGCGATGCCGCGCCTCGCCTGCGTCAGCAGCGAGACGCGGCGCGCGATGGAGACCAACGAGCGCGCGCGTCACGAGCCGAAGACCTCGGGCGCGTACCAGCGCATGCGCCACCCGGCGGGCTGCGGCTGCTGTTCGCCGGGCAAGCGCGGCGCCACGGTCACAGCGGCCAACGGCGCCAAGGCCTTCCCGAGCAAGCGGCCCTGGATGATCAGCCACTGAAGCGTCTTCCGCCGCAGGGTGCTAAGCTTTCCGCCCCAAAAGCGAAAAGCGCCCTGCGCACGGAGACGCTCATGCCCGGATTGCTGCCCAACGTCGATCCCGACGGCCTGCTCGAATACTCGGTGGTCTACACCGACCGCGCGCTGAACCACATGTCGCGCAAGTTCCAGGGCGTGATGCGCGACATCTCGTCGGTGCTGAAGGACGCCTACCAGGCGCAATCGGCGATCGTCGTGCCCGGCAGCGGCAGCTACGGCATGGAAGCGGTGGCGCGCCAGTTCGCCACCGACAAGCCGGTGCTGGTGATCCGCAACGGCTGGTTCAGCTTCCGCTGGACGCAGATCTTCGAGATGGGCCGCATCCCCTCCTCATGCACGGTGATGAAGGCCAGGCTGCAGGGCAGCGGCCGCCAGCAGCCGTTTGCCCCGGCACCGATCGGCGAGGTGGTCGCCGCGATCCGCCGCGAGAAGCCGGCGGTGGTGTTCGCGCCGCACGTCGAGACCTCCGCCGGCATGGTGCTGCCCGACGACTACCTGAAGGCGGTGGCCGATGCCGCTCACGAGGTGGGCGGCCTGTTCGTGCTGGACTGCATCGCCTCCGGTGCGCTGTGGGTGGACATGAAGGCCACCGGCGTCGACGTGCTGGTGAGCGCGCCGCAGAAGGGCTGGACCGGCTCGCCCTGCTGCGCCTTCGTGATGCTCTCCGAGCGCGCCCGCGCCGCGATCGACGGCACCACCAGCACCAGCTTCGCGATGGACCTGAAGAAGTGGCTCTCCGTGATGGAGACCTACGAGAAGGGCGCGCACGTCTATCACACGACGATGCCCACCGATGCGCTGACCGTCACGCGCGACGTGATGGTGGAGACCCGTGCACTCGGCTTCGAGAAGCTGCGCGCCGCGCAGCTGGAGCTGGGCCGCAAGGTGCGTTCGCTGATGGTGCGCCGCGGCTTCCCGAGCGTGGCGGCCGAGGGCTTCCAGGCCGCCGGCGTGGTGGTCAGCTACACCGACGACGACGGCCTGCACACCGGCAAGGCCTTCATCGCGGAAGGCCTGCAGAGCGCCTCGGGCGTGCCGCTGCAGTGCGACGAGCCGGCCGACTTCAAGACCTTCCGCATCGGCCTGTTCGGCCTCGAGAAGCTGCAGCACGTCGACCGCACGGTGGCCAACCTCGAGGCTGCGCTCGACCGCATCGCCGCCGCCGGCCAGCGCGCCGCGGCCTGATCCTGCACTGACCCGCCGCCCGCTACGTCGTTCGACGTATTCCGGGCGCGCGCGCGCTCCGCTGCAATGGACGCATCGTTCACAGCAGCGGAGAGCACGATGCATCACGGCGACATCTCGAGCAGCAAGGACGCGGTCGGCGTCGCGGTCGTCAACTACAAGATGCCGCGCCTGCACACCAAGGCGGAGGTGCTGGCCAATGCGCGCAACATCGCGCAGATGATCGAGGGCATGAAGCTCGGTCTGCCCGGGCTGGACCTCGTCATCTTCCCCGAGTACAGCACGCACGGGATCATGTACGACTCGGCCGAGATGTACGAGACGGCCAGCACCGTGCCCGGCGACGAGACGGCGATCTTCGCCGCGGCGTGCCGCAAGGCCAAGGTGTGGGGCGTGTTCTCGCTGACCGGCGAGCGCCACGAGGAGCATCCGCACAAGGCGCCGTACAACACGCTGATCCTGATGAACGACCAGGGCGAGATCGTCCAGAAGTACCGCAAGATCATGCCGTGGGTGCCGATCGAGGGCTGGTACCCGGGCAACTGCACCTACGTGAGCGACGGCCCCAAGGGCCTGAAGATCAGCCTGATCATCTGCGACGACGGCAACTACCCCGAGATCTGGCGCGACTGCGCGATGAAGGGTGCCGAGCTGATCGTGCGCTGCCAAGGCTACATGTACCCGGCCAAGGAGCAGCAGGTGCTGATGGCCAAGGCGATGGCCTGGGCCAACAACACCTACGTGGCGGTGGCCAACGCGGCCGGCTTCGACGGCGTGTACTCCTACTTCGGCCACAGCGCGATCGTCGGCTTCGACGGCCGCACGCTCGGCGAATGCGGCGAGGAGGAGATGGGCATCCAGTACGCGGCGCTGTCCAAGAGCCTGATCCGCGACTTCCGCAAGAACGCGCAGAGCGAGAACCACCTCTTCAAGCTGCTGCACCGCGGCTACACCGGCCTGACCAACTCGCGCGAGGGCGACCGCGGCGTGGCGGCCTGCCCCTACGAGTTCTACGGCCAGTGGATCAACGATCCCGAGGGCACGCGCAAGCGTGTGGAGGCGATCACCCGGCCGATGGTGGGCACCGAGGAAGCGCCGATCGAGGGCATCCCCAACCCGGCGACCACGGGACATCGCTGAGGCCCGCGCAATGGATGCCTACCGCATCCGCAGCGAGCCCTTCTACCAAAGCACCGGCGACGAGATCGCGCTGTTCGAGGCGGCCTACGCGAAGCGCCTGCCGCTGCTGCTGAAGGGCCCGACGGGCTGCGGCAAGACACGCTTCGTCGAGCACATGGCTGGCGGCTGGGCAAGCCGCTGGTCACCGTGGCCTGCCACGACGAACTGAGCGCTGCCGATCTCACCGGCCGCTGGCTGCTCGACGGCGACGGCACGCGCTGGCAGGACGGCCCGCTGGCCCGTGCCGCCCGCCACGGCGCGATCTGCTACCTCGACGAGATGGTGGAGGCACGCGCCGACACCACGGTGGTGATCCATCCGCTGGCCGACACGCGCCGCACGCTGCCGCTGGCCGCGCACGACGAACTGCTCGCCGCCCACCCCGACTTCGCCCTGGTGGTGTCGTACAACCCCGGGCCGCTGGCGCGCGAGCTGAAGCCGTCGACGCGGCAGCGCTTCTGCGCGCTGGAGTTCCGCTATCCGGCGCCGGAGATCGAAGCGGCCATCGTCGCGCGCGAATCGGGCCTCGCGCTCGATGCAGCGGCGGCCATCGTCGCCTTCGGTGTACGCACGCGGCGGCTGCAGGGCCACGGGCTGGACGAAGGCGCGTCGACGCGCATGCTGGTGCATGCCGCGGTGCTCGCGGTGCAGGGCATCCCGCCGCGGCGTGCCTGCAAGATGGCGGTGGTCGATGCGCTGAGCGACGAACCCGGCGTGCACGAGGCGCTGCTCGGAGCGCTCGATGCCTCCTACTGAACTTGGCGCGATGGAACTGGCCGCGCACGAACCGCTGCAGCAGACGCTGCGCGCGCTGTGGGGTCTCGAGACCGAGGTGCTGATCGACGCGGAGCTGCCGCACCTGAGCGAGCGACGCATCCACCTGCCGCGCCACGCGCCGGAGGGCGCCGATGCGCTGGCGGCGCCGCGCTGCCGCAGCGCATGCAGCGGCGCACCGGGTCTACTCGCCGCCGGTGCTCGACGGCCGTGGACTGCGGCCGATCGTGCGGGCAATCGTCGGCGTGCTGGAAGACGCACGCGTCGAAGCACTGGCGGTGCGCGAGCTGCCGGGGCTGCGGCGCTGGTGGCGCGCGCGGCACACCGTGACGCCGGACAATGGCGAAGGCGTCGAGGCGCTGCTCCGCGCGGCGCGTGCGCTCGCGGATCCCGGCTACGAGGATCCGCACCCCTGGTGCGCAAGGGCCGCGCGCTCTTCTACCTCGATGCCGCGGGCAGCGTGCTGGCCGAGCCACGCGCCGAGCGGCTGCGCGAGATGGCCTCGCGGCTGGGCCACGACCTCGGGCAGATGCGGCTGCAGTTCAACGCCAAGGGCTACCGGCCCGGCCCCGACTACCGCGACGACCACCGCTGGATGTGGCCGGAGCCCGCGTCGGACACCGAGACGATGCGCCCGGCGCCACCACCGCCGGGCCGCACGGCGCCGCCCGAGCGCATCGACGACGATGCGCCGCGCCACCCGGAGTGGGATCGCCTGATCGCTCGCCTGCGCCCGGCACGGTGCCGCGTCGTCGAGGAGTCTGCATCGCCGTCCGACGAGCGCGTGGTGCCGTCGCCGGTGGCACCGTCGCGCCCGGCGCGGCGCCGTGCCCTGATGGGCGATCGCGCCAGCGGGCCCTGGCAGACCAGCCACGAGGGCCCGCTGCTCGACCTCGATGCGCTGTTGCGCCTGCGCGTGTCGCACCGCGGCGGCCGTGAGGGCGACGACCGCATCCACCGCACCCGCTCGCGCCGTCAGCGCATCGGCAGTGCGCTGCTGCTGATCGACCAGTCGGCCTCCACCGCGGCGCCCTGGCAGGGTGGCGACGCCAGCCAGCTGCAGGCAGCGCGCACGATGGCGTGGCAGGCGGCGCAGGCGCTGCGCGGTGCGGGGCTGGTCACCGCGATCGCGGCCTTCAGCTCGAACGGTCGCCATGCGGTGACTGGCGCGCCGTGCAGCGTTTCGGCGAGCCCCTCTCCGCGCCCTGCCAAGCACGGCTGGCCGGGCTGCGCAGCGGCGGCTCGACGCGGCTGGGGGCGGCGATCCGCCACGGCGCACGCGAGCTGGCGCGTCGACCCGACGGCGAACGCGTGCTGCTGGTGATCAGCGATGGCCAGCCGCACGACATCGACGTGCACGACCCGCGCTACCTCGTCGAGGATGCGCGTCAGGCGGTGCGCAGCGCGCGCCGCCAGGGCCTGACCGTGCGCTGGCTCGCGCTCGACGCTGCCAGCGCCCCGGCACGTCGCATCTTCGGCGCGCCGGCTCTGCGCTGACTTTCCCGGCTGCGCATCGTCGCCGGGCGCGCTATCGTCGGCGATCGCCACCACGGCGGGAGCAGCGATGAACGGCTGGTTCGAGGGATTCGAGGAAGACGTGCACGCCACCGGCGAGGTGTTCCTGAACGCCCGCATCGGCGGCCGGCCCGATGCACCGCCGCTGTTGCTGCTGCACGGCTTTCCGCAGACGCATGCGATGTGGCACCGCGTGGCCCGCATCCTCGCGCCGCACTTCCGTCTCGTGATGCCCGACCTGCGCGGCTATGGCGATTCCGACAAGCCGCGCGGTGCGCCGGCCCACGCCAACTACAGCAAGCGGGCGATGGCCGCCGACATGGCGGCGCTGATGCGCGCGCTCGGCCACGAGCGCTACGCGGTGTGCGGCCACGACCGCGGCGCGCGCGTGGCGCACCGCCTCGCGCTCGACCACGCGGCTGCGGTGACGAAGCTCGCGTTGCTGGACATCGCGCCCACGCTGGACATGTACGACGCGACCGACATGCGCTTCGCGAGCGCCTACTACCACTGGTTCCACCTGATCCAGCCCAGCCCGCTGCCGGAGACGATGATCGGCGGCAACCCGCGCTTCTACCTGCACTGGAAGCTCGGCGGCTGGGGCTCGCGCGGCACCGCCTTCATCGAGCCGCAGGCGCTGGCCGAGTACGAGCGCTGCTTCTGCCGCGCTGACACCATCCATGCCGTGTGCGAGGACTACCGCGCTGCCGCCGGCATCGACCTCGAGCACGACCGCGCCTCGCGCGAGGCGGGCGAGAAGATCGGATGCGACACGCTGGTGCTGTGGGGCGAGCGCGGCGTGGTGCAGGCGCTGTTCGATCCGCTGGCACTGTGGCGCGCGCAGTGCAGCGCCACGGTCAGCGGGCAGGCGATGGCCGCCGGCCACTTCCTCGCCGAGGAACTCCCCGACGAGACAGCCGCTGCGCTGCAGGGTTTCTTCTCCTGAACTGCGCGGCATTCGCCGCGCTTTCTTCGCGCTGGCCGCACCGACGCGCCGCTAGCATGGTGCGAATCTCGGCAAGGAGCGTGCAGGATGTTCCCTTGGCTGAACCGGCTCGACCAGCACTTTCCGGTGCGCTACAGCGCCCTGGCTGGCCTGCGCGGTAGGCATGATGCTCGCCGCCTTCTCCTGGGTGGCCTTCGACCGCGGCGGCGTACTGGCGCTGGTCTTCCTCGGCCTCACGCTGCTGGGCGTGCGCGACACCCGTCAGTCGCGCCATTCGGTGCTGCGCAACTACCCGGTGATCGGCCACCTGCGCTTCCTGCTGGAATACATCCGGCCCGAGATGCGCCAATATTTCATCGAGGGCGACAACGAGGCCGCGCCCTTCTCGCGCCAGCAGCGCTCGCTGGTCTACCAGCGCGCCAAGGGCGAGCCCGACAAGCGCCCCTTCGGCACGCAGATCGACGTGCAGGCCATCGGCTACGAGTGGATCAACCACTCGATGCACCCAACCACGCTGCCCTCGCACGACTTCCGCATCACCGTCGGCGCCGATCGTGCGCAGCCGTACAGCGCCAGCATCTTCAACATCTCGGCGATGAGCTTCGGCGCGCTGTCGGCCAATGCGGTGCTGGCGCTGAACGAAGGCGCGCGCCGCGGCGGCTTCGCGCACGACACCGGCGAGGGCTCGATCAGCCGCCACCACCGCGTGCACGGCGGCGACCTGATCTGGGAGATCGGCTCGGGCTACTTCGGCTGCCGCGAGGCCGATGGCTCCTTCAGCGAAGCCCGCTTCGCCGAGAACGCCCGGCTGCCGCAGGTGAAGATGGTGGAGCTCAAGCTCAGCCAGGGCGCCAAGCCCGGCCACGGCGGCGTGCTGCCCGGCCCGAAGGTGACGCCCGAGATCGCCGAGGCGCGTGGCGTGCCGGTGGGCGTGGACTGCGTCTCGCCGGCCTCGCACAGCGCCTTCTCGACACCGATCGAGCTGCTGCGCTTCATCGAGCGGCTGCGCGAACTCTCCGGCGGCAAACCCACCGGCTTCAAGCTGTGCATCGGCCACCCCTGGGAGTGGTTCGCCATCGCCAAGGCCATGCTCGAGACCGGCATCGTGCCGGACTTCATCGTCGTCGACGGTGCCGAAGGCGGCACCGGCGCGGCGCCGCTGGAGTTCACCGACCATGTCGGCGCGCCGCTGCAGGAAGGGCTGCTGCTGGTGCACAACACGCTGGTCGGGCTCAACCTGCGCGAGCGCGTGCGCATCGGCTGCGCCGGCAAGGTGATCAGCGCCTTCGACATCGCCCGCGCGATGGCGCTGGGCGCCGACTGGTGCAACTCGGCGCGCGGCTTCATGTTCGCGCTCGGCTGCATCCAGGCGCACAGCTGCCACACCGGCAACTGCCCGACCGGCGTGACCACGCAGGATCCGCTGCGCCAGCGCGCGCTCGACGTGCCGACCAAGTCGCAGCGGGTCTTCAACTACCACCAGCAGACGCTGCATGCGCTGAAGGAGCTGGTGCAGGCCGCCGGCCTGAACCACCCGAACGAGATCACCGCGGCGCACATCGTGCGTCGCCACCCGAGCAGGGCGTGAAGCTGCTGGCCAACCTGCTGCCCTTCGTGCCGCCCGGTGCGCTGCTCGCCGGCGAAATGCCGCACCAGGTGTTCCGCACGTTCTGGCCCCTGGCACGCGCGGACACGTTCGCGCGTGCTTCCTGAGCCTCGCGCGCCGGCAGCTTCGCGCCTGCGAGCGCAGGGTGAGCACACACCCCGCCCGGTGCGAGGGGTCCTCCTCCACCGGGTCGCGGGGATGCCACGAGTTCGGTCGAATCTGACAATCCCTATGTCATCGATTCGTCACCCATTCCCATGTCCCGCGTCTTCCTGCTCATCAACGACCCGCTGGTGGCCGGTCGCATGCGCGGGTTCATCGACGCCACGCCGGGGCTGCGCACGATCGGCTGGGTCACCTCGATCGAGCAGGCGCGCGCCCAGCTCCCCGCCGCCGCGGCGGACATCGTGTTGGCCGACCTGCAGCTCTCCGACGGCTGGGTGTCGGCCTTCCTCGAGGAACTGTCGACCAGCGGCCGCTTCGGCCGGCCGAAGACGCTGCTGATCACGCTCTCGCTCGACGACACGCAGCTGCTCGAGGGCCTCTCGCGCGGCGCCGACGGCTACTTCGTGCAGGGCCAATCGCCGCAGATGCTGATCGCGGCGATCGAGCAGTCGCTCTCCGGCGGCGCCGAGATGTCACCAACCATCGCGCGCCAGATCAAGGCGCACTTCGACGCCGTGGCCTGGAACCGCAGCGGCTCGGCGGGCGACGACGACAACCCGCTGCACCCCGATCAGCTCGAGCGCCAGGTGCTGCAGTGGACCTGCGACGGCTTCCTGCCGCACGAGATCGCGCGCGACCTGCGCATCAGCACCCGGGAAGTGGCACATCGCGTGCGCACGCTGTACCGCAAGCTGCAACTCGACCGGCGGACCTCGTCGCTGTCGCTGAAGTTGCTCTGAGCGCAGCCGCTCAGGCCTTCGGCGGACGCGTGTCCTGGAAGCTCTGCCGCGCCTCGAGCTTCTCCGCCAGCTTGGCCAGATTGGCATGGCGCGAGCGCCAGTCGATCTGCGGAAAGCGGAAGTCGAGGTAGCCCAGCGCACAACCCACCGCGATGTCGGCCAGCGACATGTGGATGCCCGAGCACCAGGGCTTGTCGCCCAGGCCGGTGCTCATCGCCACCAGCGCGCCGTCGACACGGCTGAGCTGGCGGTCGATCCAGGCCTGCGAGCGCTGCTCGGCGCTGCGGCCCGGCGGTGGCTTCCAGCCGCGCGAGGATGGCGGCGTCGAGCACGCCGTCGGCCAGCGCTTCCCAGGTGCGCACTTCGGTGCGCTCGCGGCCTGACTCGGGAATGAGTCGGTTCACCGGCGAGCGCGTGTCGAGGTATTCGACGATCACCCGCGAATCGAATACCGCCTCGCCACCTTCCAGCACCGGGCAGGGCACCTTGCCCAGCGGGTTGGCCTTGAGGATGGTGTCGGCATTCCAGACGTCCTCGAGTTCGAACTGGTAGTCGAGCCTCTTCTCGGCCATCACGATGCGCACCTTGCGCACGTAAGGGCTGGTGAGAGCGCCGATGAGTTTCATCATGCTGGTGCGTGCCGTTGCGTCCGGAGGGTTCGATTCATTCTAGCCACGGAACTCGCGCGAGGCCGGTGATAGAGTCATTCGCCAAAGGGAGCGGCGCCCGTGGCGCAAGCAAGCCGCGGGCCGAAGAACGAATGAAGGAACTCGAAGACCGCAGGGGCCTGCCGGGCGGCGAATGGCCCGACACGCAACCGATGGGCGAGGCGCAGCGGCTGCCGCTGCGCTTCAGCGGATCGGGCAGCGAATACTTCCGCATCTGGATGCGTCAACCTGCTGCTCACGCTGCTCACCCTCGGCCTGTACTACCCCTGGGCCAAGGTGCGGCGGCTGCGCTACTTCCACGGCAACACGCTGGTCGGCGAGAACCCGTTCGGCTTCCATGCCGATCCACGCAAGATGCTGCGCGGCTACCTGCTCGTCGCGCTGCTGCTGGTGCTGTACTCGGCGGCCGGCCACTTCTCGCCGACGGCCGGCTTCATCGCCTTCGTGATCCTCGCCGCCGTGTGGCCGGCGCTGCTGAAGTCGTCGATGCAGTTCCGCACGGCCAACACCAGCTGGCGCGGCCTGCGCTTTCGCTTCCGTGGCACGCTGCGCGGCGCGTACGGGGCTGGCTGCCGTTCTTCGTGCCGGGCCTGATCATCGTCGGCGCACTGCTCGCGGTGCCCGACCGGGCGCGGCCGCCGGACTGGTACGGCCTGCTCACCGTCGCGGTGATGCTGGGCTTTCTCGTCACCGTGCCGTGGGTGTGGTGGCGGCTGAAGAAATACCAGCACGACCATTACGCCTACGCCGGCGAGCAGACCACGCTGAACACCGGCGTCGGGTCGTTCTACCGCGTGTTTGCCGAGACGGGGGCATCGGCATCGCCGGCTCGCTGGCCATCGGCATCGTCTTCGCGCTGCTGGCGGTGGCCTTCGGCGTCTTCGCCGGTCTCGGCGGCCTGCGCAGCGGCTCAGCCGGCGGCGTGGCACTGGCGGCGGTGATCGCCGTGCTGCTGTTCTTCGTCGGTCTGCTGGCGGTGCAGCTCGTGCCGCGGCCCTACTTCACCGCGCGCATGCAGAACCTGGTGTGGTCGCGCACGAGCAGCCGCGCAGTCGCTTCGAGAGCCGGCTGCGCTTCTGGCCGCTGTTCGGGCTGACGCTGAAGAACTGGCTGCTGATCGTGCTGACGCTGGGCCTGTACTGGCCCTTCGCCGCGGTGGCGACGCAGCGCATGCGCGTCGAGGCCGTGACGCTGCTGCTGTCGGTCGATCCCGACCGCCTCGTCGGCGCGCGGCGGCGATCGAGGGCGAGGCGGCCGGCGATGCCGCTGGCGACCTGTTCGGCATGGACATCGGCCTGTGACACCGCACGGATGAGCGAGCCGCTTCGCGCCGAATACTTCGACGGCCGCAGCGCGCGCGCGCATGCGGTGACGCTGCGCCGCGACGGCGATGCACTGGCGATCGAGGGCGACGGCGTCAACGTCCGCGTGCCGCTGGCGCAGGTGCGCTGGCCGGAGCGCACGCGCCACGGCGTGCGCGTCGCCGAGCTGCCCGGCGGCGCCTCGCTGCAATGTGCGGACACGGCGGCCTGGGATGCCTTCGCGCGCGCATGCGGCCGCGGTGATGGCGCGGTGGTACGCGCGCAGCAGAGCTGGCGCGCGGTGCTCGCGAGCCTGGTGGCGCTGGTCGCGCTGCTGGCGGGCCTGTACGTCTGGGGCATTCCGGCCGCGGCGCGCGGCGCTCGGCGTGATCCCGGCCAGCGTCGACGACGCGGTGGGCGAGGTGGCGCTGCGCTCGATCGACGAGGAGTGGATGAAGCCCAGCGCGCTCGACGCCGCGCAGCAGCAGCGCCTGCGCGCCGCCTTCGAGCAGGTGCTGGCGGCGCAGCCGCCGGGCAGCGTGCCGGCACACCGCCTCGAATTCCGCAAGAGCCGCATCGGCCCGAATGCCTTCGCGCTGCCCGGCGGCACCATCGTGATGACCGACGAGCTGGTGACGCTCGTCGATGGCGATGCGGCAGTGATCGCCGGCGTGCTCGCCCACGAGCTGGGCCACGTGCGCCACCGCGACGGCATGCGCATGCTGATCCAGGCCAGTGCAGTGGGCGTGCTGGCCAGCGTGGTGGTCGGCGATTTCAACAGCCTGCTGGCCACCGTGCCGGTGGTGCTCGGCCAGTCGGCCTACTCGCGCGATGCCGAGCGGCGCGCCGATGCCGAATCGGTGCGGCTGCTGCGCGATGCCGGCCTCTCGCCGGCGGTGATGGTGACCTTCTTCGAGAAGATCGCGAAGGAGCAGGGCGAGCACCGCCTGGGCATCGCGATCGCCTCGCACCCGGCCGACGAGGAGCGCATCCGTTTCTTCCGCGAAGCGGCAGCGCAGCGCCAGCGCTGATCGGCACGGATCAGCGCCCGTCAGCGCTGCAATCGCCAGTCCACCGTCACCGGCCGGCCGGGCAGCGACATCACTGCCTGAGCCGGCGCCGCGCACGCAAGCACCTGGCCACGTCGCACCACCAGCAGCACGGTCGCGCGCAGCCGGATCGCCTCGATCGGATCGCTGGCCTGCAGCAGCACGAAGTCGGCCGGCTTGCCGACGTCGAGGCCGTATTCATCCAGGCCGAGGATGCGCGCGCCGTTGACCGTCACCGCCTCGAAGCACTGCAGCATCTGCGTGCGCGAGGTCATCTGCGCCACGTGCAGGCCCATCGCCGCCACCTCCAGCATGTCGGCACTGCCGAGCGAGTACCACGGGTCCATCACGCAGTCGTGGCCGAAGCCGACGTTGATGCCGGCCGCGAGCAGTTCCGGCACACGCGTCATGCCGCGACGCTTCGGGTAGCCGTCGTGGCGGCCCTGCAGCGTGATGTTGATCAGCGGATTGGCCACCGCGTGCACGCCGGCCTCGCGCATCAGCGGCAGCAGCTTGCTGACGTAGTAGTTGTCCATCGAGTGCATCGACGTCAGGTGCGATCCCGTGACGCGGCCGTGCAGGCCGAGGCGCTGGGTGTGGAAGGCCAGCGTCTCGATGTGGCGGCTGGCCGGGTCGTCGCTCTCGTCGCAGTGCATGTCGACGCGCAGGCCGCGCTCGGCGGCCAGCTCGCAGAGGATCTTCACGCTCTCGGCGCCCTGCTCGGAAGTGCGCTCGAAGTGCGGGATGCCGCCGACCACGTCGACTCCCTGTCCAGCGCGCGCTTCAGGTTGGCCAGCGCGTTGGGCGAGCGCAGCAGCCCGTCCTG
The DNA here is from genome assembly GCA_007994965.1 of Piscinibacter aquaticus. GTDB lineage: Bacteria > Pseudomonadota > Gammaproteobacteria > Burkholderiales > Burkholderiaceae_C > Piscinibacter > Piscinibacter aquaticus. Next base: position 3,744,090 of record VOPW01000001.1, read on the forward strand.
CGGGAAGGCCACGAGCTGCAGATCGAGGTACGGCTTCACCCGCTCGCGCACATGCAGCAGCGCCTCGACAGCCAGCAACCGGTCGTCGCACGTCGACGTGCGAGCGGATCGCCAGCAGGCCCTTGGCCACCGCCCAGTCGCAGTACCGCAGCGCGCGCTCGACCAGCGCCTCCTGGGTGAGCCGTGGCTTGAGCTCGCCCCACAGCGCGATGCCTTCGAGCAGCGTGCCGCTGGCATTCACGCGCGGCAGCCCGTGGCTGAGCGTGGCATCCATGTGGAAGTGTGCGTCGACGAAAGGCGGGCTGAGCAGCTGCCCCGCGGCCTCGATCACCTGCGCGCCGTCGGGGCGGGCAGGCCGGGCCCGAGCGCGGCGATGCGGCCGTCGCGCACCAGCACATCGATGCCGGTGCGGCCGTCGGGAAGGGTGGCGTTGCGGATCAGCATGTCAGGACTTGACCTCCGAGGTCATCGACGCGGTGCACGATGGGGACGAGCATACGGTCCAGGACAGCAAGCAAGAAGGACGCACAGCATGAACGGCTTCGACATCCTCCCTCTCGCCGTGGGCCACATGATCGGCCTGGGCGCCATCGGCTCCTGCCTCGGCGTGGGCCTGCTCGGCGCGAAGTACCTGGAGTCCTCGGCACGCCAGCCCGAGCTGATGGAGAGCCTGCAGAACAAGGTGTTCCTGCTGGTCGGCGTGCTCGACGGCGCCTTCATCATCGCCACCGGCATCGGGCTGTGGTTCGCCACGGCGAACCCGTTCCGCTAGTTCCTCCCCAGTTCGAAGGCGCGCGAACGCGGGGACTGACGCTTTCGGGGGTGCGCAACGCTGGCGGCAGGCGTTCACTGCCGACATGCGCCTGCACCTGCCCTCGGCCCTGCGCACCGCACCCACGCCGCGGCTGCAGACACGCGCCGAGGAGATCGCCAACGCAGCCAGCCACGCCCTGGCCTGCCTGCTGCCGGTGCTGGCACGGCCGCTGCTCAGGCGGCCGCGCCGCCCGGCCGGCGGCCCGCTGGGGCGCGCCTCGGTGGCCGTGTTCTGCGCCACCATGGTGCTGGTGTTCCTCGCCTCGGCCGTGTACCACGCGTTGCCGCCGGGGCGGGCCAAGCTGTGGGCGCGCTCGGTCGACCATGCGGCGATCTTCGTCTTCATCGCCGGCAGCGCCACGCCGTTCACGCTGGGGGCGATGCCGGGCTGGGCCGGCGCCACCACGTGCGCGCTGCTGTGGGTGCTGGCACTGTGCGGCGCGGCGCTCAAGCTGATGCGCCGCCTCACCCAACGGCGGCTGTCCACCGGCCTGTACCTGTTGTTGGGCTGGGCGGCACTGCTGGCCGCGCTGCCGGGCATGGCCTCGATCGACGCCGTGGCGCTGGCTGGCTGATCGCCGGTGGCGTGGCCTACCTCGTCGGCACCGCCTTCTTCGTGTTCGATTCGGCGCTGCGCTTCGGCCACCTCGTGTGGCACCTGTTCGTGATGGCGGGCAGCGGCTGCCCCGGCGGCAGCGATGGCTCCCGCCTGGGTCGGCTAGCCGCGCACGCATCGGCCCTCAGAGGCCGAGATCGGACAGCCCGGGTGGTCGTCCGGCCGCCGGCCCAGCGGCCAGTGGAACTTGCGCTCGGCCTCGGTGATCGGCAGGTCGTTGATGCTGGCGAAGCGCCGCGTCATGAAGCCCTGGTCGTTGAACTCCCAGTTCTCGTTGCCGTAGCTGCGGTACCAGTGGCCGGAGTCGTCGTGCCACTCGTAGGCGAAGCGCACCGCGATGCGGTTCCCGCCGAAGGCCCACAGTTCCTTGATCAGCCGGTAGTCGAGCTCGCGCGCCCACTTGCGGCGCAGGAAGGCCTTGACCTCCTCGCGCCCGACCGGGAACTCGGCGCGGTTGCGCCAGCGGGTGTCTTCCGTGTAGACGCGGGCGCAGACCTCGGGGTCGCGCGTGTTCCAGGCGTCTTCGGCATGCGGCGCACCTTGCGGATGGCGGTTTCTTCGGTGAAGGGCGGCAGGGGTGGACGTGTTTCCATGGCAGAGCTCCGGTCACCAACCAATCGCCTTGGGCAACCACAGCGCGATCTGCGGGTAGAAGAACACCAGCGCGAGCGTGGCGCCCTGCAGCACGATGAACGGCACCACGCCCTGGTAGATGTCCTTGATGCCCACCTCCGGCGGCGCCACGCCCTTCAGGTAGAACAGCGCCCAGCCGAACGGCGGCGTGAGAAACGAGGACTGCAGGTTCACCGTGATCAGCATCGCCAGCCAGACCGGATCGACGCCCTGCGCGATCAGCACTGGCAGGAACAGCGGCACCGCGATGTAGCTGATCTCGATCCACTCGATGAAGAAGCCGAGCACGAAGATCAGCGCCATCATGAACCAGATGTCGCTGTTCACGCCGCCGGGCAGCCAGTCGAACATCTTCACGATCAGGTCTTCGCCGTGCAGGCCGCGGAAGGCGAGCGCGAACACCTGCGCCATCATCAGGATGAACATCATGATGGCGGTGATCTTGGCGGTCTCCAGCGCCACGTCCCTGAGCACCTGCCACCTGAAGCGGCCCGCGCCCATGGTGATGAGCACCGCCCCACCGCGCCCATCGATGCGGCCTCGGTCGGCGCGGCGATGCCGCCGACGATGGAGCCGAGCACCGAGACCACCAGCAGGATGGGCGGCACCACCACCTTCCAGAACCGCACCCACAGCTCGCGGCGGCTGACCGCGTCGCGCGGCCTGCGGCAGCGGCGGCATCAGCTCGGGCCAGGCCAGCCGAGCACGAGCAGGAAGACGATGTAGACCGCGGCCAGCAGCAGCCCCGGCCCCACCGCGGCAGCGAACAGCGTGCCCACCGACAGCTGCATGATGTCCGACAGCAGGATCAGGATCAGGCTGGGCGGGATGATCTGGCCCAGCGTGCCGGAAGCGCAGATCGCACCGCAGGCGATGCGCTTGTCGTAGCCGCGGCGGATCAGCGTCGGCAGCGTCAGCAGGCCGAGGGTGATGATGGTGGCGCCGACGATGCCGGTGGTCGCGCCCATCAGCACGCCGAACAGGATGATGCCCACGCCCATGCCGCCTCGCACGCCGCCGGCGAGGTGCCCCATCACGTCGAGCAGGTCGTCGGCCGGGCGCGACTTCTCCAGCATGACGCCCATGAAGACGAACAGCGGGATCGCCATCCACTTGTAGCCCGCCACCACGCCGTACAGGCGCGCGGGAAGCAGGTTGAACAGCCCGTCGCCGAAGCCCAGCCAGCCGAAGACGAAGCCCACCGTCGCCAGCGAGATCGCCACCGGCACGCCGATCATCAGCATCACGAAGAAGCCGATCAGCATCAGCACCGCGTAGGTCTGCGGCTCAAACATGGCCGGCCTCCCGTCGCTGCTTCTCCTGCAGCACCAGCCGCATCAGCGCACCCACCGTCTGCAGCGCGAGCAGGCCGAAGCCCAGCGGGATCAGTCCTTTGACCGCCCACCGCATCGGGATGCCGCCCGGGTCGGGCGAGGTCTCGGCGATCGCGTACGACTGGCCCACGTAGGCCCACGACAGCTTGATGAACAGCAGCGCGATCACCAGCGTCAGCATGCCCGAGACGATGTTGACGAAACTTCGCGCGCGGCGAGAAGTTGGCATAGAACACGTCGACGCGCACGTTGTCGCCACGCTGGATGGCGTAGCTCATGCCGAGCAGGATCACCGCCGCCAGCAAGTGCCATTCGAGCTCCTGCGACCACACCGAGCCGAAGCTGAAGGCGTAGCGCAGCAGCACGTTGACGGCCACCGGGCCGATCATGAAGAGCGTGAGGTACAGCGTGGCGCGGCCTGCCGCATCGATCAATGCCTCGATGCGGCGGACCGCGCCTGCCATGGCGGGAGCGTCGGACATGGCTTTGGCTCAGCCGCGCACCTTGATGTGGTACGCCTCTTCGCTGACCTCGCTCCAGCGGTCGTACTTGGCCTTGAAGGCCATGTAGGAGTCGTGCACCTTCCTGGTCAGCGGATCCTTGGCGGTGGCCTCGGCGAGCACCTTGTCGGTCTCGGTCTTCAGCGCCTTGATCACCGCATCGGGCAGCGGCTGGCGATCACGCCCTGGTTCTTGATCAGGTCGTCCATCGCCTCGGAGTTGTGCTTCTGGCACCAGGCTTCGCTGATGACGTTGCACGCCGCCGCGGCGTTGGTGACGATGGCCTTCAGGTCGGCAGGCAGCTTGTCCCAGGCGGCCTTGTTGATCAGCAGTTCCGACACCGTGGCCGACTCGTGCCAGCCGGTGGTGTAGTAGTACTTCGCCGCCTTGTGCAGGCCCAGGCGCCGATCCTGGAAGGGGCCGACGAATTCCGCCGCGTCGATCACGCCGCGCTCCAGCGCCGGGAAGATCTCGCCGCCGGGCAGCACCTTCACGTCGACACCCAGGCTTGCATAGACCTTGCCGGCCAGGCCCGGGATGCGCATCTTCAGGCCCTTGAGGTCGGCGACCGAGTTGATCTCCTTCTTGAACCAACCGGTCATCTGCACGCCGGTGTTGCCGCAGGGCAGTGCCACCATGCCGAAGGGTGCGTAGACCTCGTTCCACAGCTCCAGGCCGCCGCCGTCGTAGAACCAGCCGTTCATGCCCTGGAAGTTCATGCCGAAGGGCACGGCCGTGAAGTACTGCGCCGCGGCGGTCTTGCCGGTCCAGAAGTACGAGTTGGCGTGGTTCATCTCCACGGTGCCGGCACGCACCGCATCGAAGCCCTCGAAGGCCGGCACGAGCTCGCCGGCGCCGAAGACCTGGATGCGCAGCCGCCCGCCCGACATGTCGGCGATGCGCTTGGCGAGTCGGTGGCCGAGCCGGGGCCGTCCATGTAGAAGGGCGAGCCCTTCGGGTAGGCCGAGGTCATCTTCCAGTTGAAGGACTGCTGCGCGGCGGCGAGCGCCGGTGCGGCGAGCGCAGCGCCGGCAAAGCCGGCCTTCAGGGCGGAGCGACGAGAGACCGCTTTCATGCGAACTCCAGGGGTGGGGGATGACTGGCCCTAGCCAGCACCGTGCCAGCCATCGCGCGACGAGTTGAGCGGCACGTCGCAGACGTGTCCGTTCCAACGAGGAGGACTAAGACGGCGCGCGAAGCGTGTCCGGCTTAGTAGGTCTTGTAGGGAAGGAACTTGCCCGACATGGTGATCGACACACGATCGCCCTTCGGATCGGGCTCGCGCTGCAGGTCCATCTTGAAGTCGATGGCGGACATGATCCCGTCGCCGAACTCCTCGTGGATCAGTTCCTTGAAGGTGGTGCCGTACACGCTCACCAGCTCGTAGAAGCGGTAGATCAGCGGATCGGTCGGCACCGAGGTCGGCAGCGAGCCCTTGTAGGGCACGACCATCAGCCACTTCTTCTCGTCCGCCGTGAGGCCGAAGATCTCGGCCACCACGCCGGCCTGCTCGGCGGTCAGCGTCATCTGGCCGAGGCAGGCCGCGGTGACCCATTCCTTGCTCAGGCCGACCTTGGCGGCCACGTCGGACCACTTCAGGCCCTTGGCCACCTTGGTGGCGACGATCTTCTCGGTGACGGCTAGTCTGCTCATGCGATTCTCCTCAGCGGGGTGGGTGACAGGCGCCGCGGCCGCGGCCCCTTCGGGTTCTGCTTCGAGACCGGGGCTCACCTCGGGCGGCTGCGCCGGGGCGCGGCCGTGCGACAGCTCCTTGCTGCGCGCGACGAGGAAGTCGACCGGTGGTTGCGGATGCGGTAGTACTGCGGGTCGTGGTGCAGCGTGGCGCGCTGGCGGTCACGCGGCATCGTGTTCTTCACGATCTCGGCCACGCGCGCCTGCGGGCCATTGCTCATCAAGAGGATGCGGTCGGCGAGCAGGATGGCCTCGTCGACGTCGTGCGTGATCATGAAGACGGTCTGGTGCGTCTCCGAACAGATGCGCAGCAATTCGTCCTGGATGGTGCCGCGCGTCAGCGCATCGAGCGCGCCGAAGGGCTCGTCGAGCAGCAGCATGCGCGGCTGGATGGCGAACGCGCGCGATGCCCACGCGCTGCTTCATGCCGCCGGAGAGCTGGCTCGGCTTCTTGTCGATCGCATGCGCGAGGCCGACCAGCGCTACGTATTTCTCGACGTGCTCGTTGACCTGCGCGGCACTCCAGGCCGGCCACTTGCTGCGCACCGCGAACGCGATGTTCTTGCGCACCGTCAGCCACGGCATCAGCGCATGGCCCTGGAAGACGACGCCGCGCTCCAGGCTCGGCCCGGCGACCTCGCGGTTGTCCATGAACACATGGCCGTCGCTGGCCGTCTCCAGGCCGGCGAGCACGTTGAGAATGGTCGTCTTGCCGCAGCCGCTGTGGCCGATGATGCAGACGAACTCGCCCTGGCGGATGCCGAAGTTGACGCTGTCGAAGACGACCGACTCGCCGTAGCGCTTCGTCAGCCCCTCGACCTGCAGGAACGGGCGCTCTTGTTCAGTCGACATAGGTCACCACCTTCTGCAGCCGGGCAAACATCAGGTCGAGCAGCATCCCGACGATGCCGATCACCAGGATCGCGAAGATCACGTTGGGCAGCGAGAGGTTGTTCCACTCGTTCCACACGAAGTAGCCGATGCCGGTGCCGCCGACCAGCATCTCGGCGGCCACGATCACCAGCCAGGGCGATACCCATGCTGATGCGCATGCCGGTGAGGATGGTCGGCGCCGCGGCGGGCAGGATCACCTCGAAGGCCTTGCGGATCGGGCTCACCTCCAGCGTCTTGGCCACGTTGAGCCACTCGCGCCGCACGCTGGCCACGCCGAAGGCGGTGTTGATCAGCATCGGCCACACCGAGCAGATGAAGATCACGAAGATGCCGCTGATGCTGCTGTCCTTGATCGTGTAGAGCGCCAGCGGCATCCAGGCCAGCGGCGAGATGGGTTTCAGCACCTGGATGAACGGGTCGAGCGCGCGGTAGACCAGCGGGCTCATACCGATCACGAAGCCAAGCGGGATCGCGACGAGTGCCGCGAGCAGGTAGCCCAGGCCCACGCGCGCCAGCGAGTGCGCCAGCTGCAGGCCCACGCCCTTGTCGTTCGGACCGTTGTCGTAGAAGGGGCTGGCGAGGTTCTTCACCACCACCTCGCCCATCTGGCCGAGCGTCGGGAAGCCCGAGCGCGCCGGTGCCGCGGCGGGCGCGGCGAGGGTCGCCGGGTCCTTGCCCATCAGCTTGGCGTACTCGAGCTGCTCGGCGGTGAGCTGTTGCACGGGCGCCGTCACCGGCGCGGGCGCCAGCGTGGCCACGTGCCAGATCGCCAGCACGACGAGCAGGATCAGCACCGACAGCATCCCCGAGCGGAAGCCCAGGCTGCGCATGAAGCCCATGGTCGGCTCCTCAGCTGCGCTTGATCGCGAAGCTGCCGGCGTAGGCGTCGGCCTTCTCCGGGTCGAAGACCTTGCCCATGATCGTGAACTTCGGATAGGCGCCCTCCGGCACCTTCATGTCCAGCGACTTCATGGTCTTCTTCGCGTCGGTGAGCAGGAACACCTTCTCGGCGATCTGCTTGTAGTTCACGTCGCCCTTCAGGTAGCCCCAGCGCTTCATCTGCGTGAGCATCCACACCGCCATGCTCTGCCACGGCATCGGGTCGAAGTCGGCGCGGTCGGGCACGTTCTTCACGTTGCCCAGGCCGTCAGCAAACTTGCCGGTGAGCACCTGCGCGATCACCGTCTCCGGCTGGTTGAGATACTGCTGCGGCGCGATCACCTTGGCGATCAGCTCGCGGTTCTTCGCCTCGCGGGCCATCGCCGCGGCATTGAGCACCGCGCGGTACAGCGCCGCGAAGGTGTTCGGGTTCTTCTGGATGAACTCGGTGCTGGTGCCGAAGGCACAGCAGGGGTGGCCGTTCCACAGCTCCTTGGTGAGCAGGTGGATGAAGCCGACCTCCTCGAACACCGCGCGCTGGTTGAAGGGGTCGGGGCCGAGGAAGCCGTCGATGTTGCCGGCGCGCAGGTTGGCCACCATCTCCGGCGGTGGCACGACGCGGATCTGGATGTCGCGGTCCGGATCGAGCCCCGCTTCCGCCACGTAGTAGCGCAGCAGGAAGTTGTGCATCGAATACTCGAAGGGCACGGCAAACTTGAAGCCCTTCCAGTCCTTCGGGTCGCGCTTGTCCTTGTGCTTGACGGACAGCGTGATCGCCTGGCCGTTGGTGTTCTGGATGGTGGCCACGTTCATCGGCGTGGCGGTGGAGCCCAGGCCCAGCGAGATGGCCAGCGGCATCGGGCTCAGGAAGTGCGTGGCGTCGTACTCCTTGTTGAGCATCTTGTCGCGGATCAGCGCCCAGCCGGCGGTCTTGACCACCTCGACGTTCAGGCCCTGCTTCGAATAGAAGCCCAGCGGGTGCGCCATGATCAGCGGCGTGGCGCAGGTGATGGGGATGAAGCCGACCTTGAGGTCCTTCTTCTCCAGGGCGCCCTTCTCTTGCGCCATGGCCTGCAGGCTGGCCACCGGCAGTACGCTGGCGATCGCCGCCATCGCCGAGCGGCGGCCGACCGCGCGCAGGAACTGGCGGCGCACCGCGTCCTGCGGGAACAGCGCCTTGACGAGCGCCGCTTCGACGAACTGATTGGAGTACTGCTCGAAGGCCGATGTTTCGCTGCGCGCCCGCAGCGTGGCCACGGCCTCGGCCGCGGCGTGCTCGGCTTCGCTGCGGTGCTGGCCGCAGCGGCAACCCATCATCAGGGGGCGGTCGGCGTCGTACGGATCGAAGTGCTCGCTCATGGTGCAACCTCTCGTCTGTGCATAGGGGAATGCTAGGAACGAGAGGCGCACCGCAACATCGGGGCCAGCGGGATTCGCCTGTAGGGCTGGCCCTACAGGCGCCGCGCGCGCGACGGTTCAGCTCACTTCGACGGCACGGTGTAGTCGGCTTTGAATTCGGTGTAGCTGTCGCCGGTGGTGTTGAAGCCCTTGCCCGTGGAGGTGGTGGTGCCGCTCACCCCGGCCCAGCGGCCAGTGCCGGCGGTGAAACGCCCGCTGCCGCTCTGCACGTTGCGGCTGGGTGACTGCCGCTCGGCGCGGCCCTCCCCTCCTGCACCAGCGTGGACCCGTCCTCGAAGGTGTAGACGATCTTCGTGCGGAAGGTCTGCGCCGGGCCTTCGCTGGTGAGGATCTGGCCCTCGATCGTGAACGGCACGATCTCGCCCGGGAACATCGCCAGGCCGCGGCGGGCAAACTGGCCCGTGGCCGGGTCCATCTTCGTGATGACGCTGGTGGCTGCCCAGGCGAGTTCGGCGCCCTGACTGGCGGGGATCAGCAGCGCCACGGCCAGCGCCGCGAGGATCTTGTTCGGCTTCATCGAGAGACTCCAGGGGATGGGAGCCTCCAGCATCGGGCGAGAGCGGCGTGGCTCGCCTGCGCACGATCAAGATTGGTGCATCGCCTCACTCGGCCCGCACGATCTCCTGTCGCACCGCATAGAGCGCGAGCTCGACGTCGTTGCGCACGCCGGTCTTCTCCAGCACGCGGGCGCGGTAGGTGCTCACGGTATTCGGTGCGAGCACCAGTTGCTCGGCGATCTCGCTCACGCTGCGGCCCTCGGCGAGCAGCCGGAACACTGGTACTCGCGGTGCGACAGGCGTTCGTGCAACGGCGCGTCGTCTTCCCGCCCGGCGCCCACGGCGCCGGCGAGCTGCTCGGCCACGTGCGGCGTGATGAAGAGCCGCCCGGCCGCCACGCGGCGGATCGCCTCGCACAGCTGCTCGGAATCGGCACTCTTGTTGAGGTAGCCCGAGGCGCCGAGCTTGAGGCTGCGCACCGCGTACTGGCGATCCGGATAGGTGGAGAGCATCAGCACCGGCAGCTTGGGGTATTCGCCCTTGAGCTGGCGCAGCACATCAGGCCGTCGCGCTGCGGCATCGCGATGTCCAGCAGCACCACGTCGATGCCGCCCTCGCGAACGCGCGCCACTGCCTCGGGGCCGCTGGCGGCCTCGCCGGCCAGCGCCAGATCGTTGGCATCGGCGAGCATCTGCTTGATGCCCTGGCGCACGATCTGGTGGTCGTCGCAGATCAGCACCCGGATCACGCTGGCGCCCCTTCCGGCAAGGGCATCACCAGCCGCACCCGCGTGCCCAGCCCCGGCGCACTGTCGATCGTCAGCGTGCCGCCGAACTGCGCGGCGCGCTCGCGCATGCCCATCACGCCGTAGCTGCGCGGGTCGTCGAGCGAGGCGGGTGTGGCGCCCACGCCGTCGTCGCGCACGTCGAGGTAGAGCACCGGGCCGGGCGGGTCGTCCACCGCGATGCGGATGCGCACGCGCTGCGCCTGCGCGTGCCGCGCGATGTTCGACAGCACCTCCTGGAAGATGCGGAACACCGCGATGGCCAGCGCGCCCTGCGGCGGCGGCACGCCGGCGGCCACGTGCACCTGCAGCTCGCTGTCGAGCTCGGTGGTGTCGACGAACTCCTGCGCCTGCCACTCCAGCGCGGCCCACAGGCCCTGGTGGTCGAGGATGCTCGGGCGCAGGTCGGTGATGATGCGGCCGACGTTGTCGACCGCGGTGTCGATCATCCGCCCCATGCCGCGGCACTTGGCGGCGAGCTCGTCGCGCTCGGCCACGCGCTTGCCGAGCCAGTTGACGTCCATCTTCAGCGCCACCAGCAGCGAGCCGAGCTCGTCGTGGATCTCGCGCGCGATGCGCGTGCGCTCGGCCTCGCGCACGGCCTCCTGGTGGCGCGCCAGCTCGCGCACCCGCGAGCTCCTGCGCGCGGCGCCGCTCGGTGATGTCGGCAAAGGTGACCACCGCACCCTGCACCACGCCGTTCTCGACGATCGGGTGGCTGGAGTACTCGGCATAGAAGCTCGAGCCATCGGCGCGCCACAGCACCTCGTCGTCGATGCGGCAGGGCAGGCCGCGCCGGAAGGCGTTGAAGATCGGGCAGTCGCACTCCGGATAGTGGCGGCCGTCGGCATGCGTGTGGTGGATCAGCTCGTGCATGTTGCGGCCGAGGATGTGCTCGGCCGGCCAGCCCAGCTGCTGCGCCGCGCTGCGGTTGACGAAGACGCAGCCGCCGGCCATGTCGATGCCGAAGATGCCCTCGCCGGTGGACTCGAGCAGCAGCGCGAGCCGGTCGCGCCAGACATCGGCGACGCGGCCCTGCTCCGGTGCGGTGGCGGTGCTCATGCGCCGCACCGGAGTGCAAGGCCCGTGCCGAAGCGGTGCACGCCGGAACGCACCATCGCGAGGCGCGGCGCACCGCGAGCGGTCGACGCGGTCGTCGCGCCGGGGCATGGCGCAGAATGGCCGGCCCCCTCCGACCCCGATACTGGCCTTGGACGACACCTCGCTCGATCGGCAGTTGCCCGAACTGCTCGCTGCCGCGCTCGCGGCCCGCGCTCGCGCCTATGCGCCCTATTCCAACTTCGCCGTCGGCGCGGCGCTGCTCGACGAGCACGGCCGCATCCACGCCGGCTGCAACGTCGAGAACGCCGCGTATCCCGAAGGCCAGTGCGCCGAAGCGGTGGCGCTCGGCGCGCTGGTGATGGCCGGCGGCACGCGGGTGCGCGCCGCGATCGTGGCGGCCGATACGGCAGGCGGCGTGACGCCCTGCGGCGGCTGCCGCCAGAAGCTGCGCGAGTTCGCCGAAGGCAGCACGCCGGTGTGGTCGGCCGACGCGCATGGCGTGATCGCACGGCATTCGCTCGGCGAATTGCTCCCGGCCAGCTTCGGACCGGATCACCTGGGGCCGCGATGAGCCGGCTCAACGACGAGCAGGCCGATCGCTGCGCCGCGCTGCTGCTGGCTCACCACCGCCGGCCCCGCATCGCCGTGCTGCTCGGCTCCGGCTGGGGCTCGCTGGCGCAGCGTGTGATGAACCCGGTGACGCTGCCCTATACCGCGCTGCCCGGCTTCCCCGCGCCCGCCGTGGCCGGCCACGCCGGCGAGGTGGTGCTCGGCCGCATCGGCGCGCACGATGTGGCGGTGCTCAGCGGCCGGCGCCATGCCTACGAAGGCGGCGATGCGGCGGCGATGAAGGGGGCGGTCGATGCGCTGGCCGCCGCCGGCGTCGAGCTGCTGATCCAGACCAATGCCGCCGGCAGCCTCGACGAGGCGATGCGCCCCGGCGAGCTGATGCTGGTGGCCGACCATCTCAACCTCGCGCAGCGCTCGCCGCTGGTCGGCGAGGTCGGTGCCTCGCGCTTCGTCGACCTGCGCGATGCCTACGATCCGGCGTTGCGGGCCCAGGTGCGCGCCATCGCGCAGCGCGAAGGCACGACGCTGCACGAAGGCATCTACGCCTGGGTGCTCGGCCCGCAGTTCGAGACGCCGGCGGAGATCCGAATGCTGCAGCGACTGGGCGCGCAGGCGGTGGGCATGAGCACGGTGCCCGAAACCATCCTCGCGCGGCATGCCGGCCTGCGCGTGCTGGCCTTCTCGCTGATCACCAACATGGGCTGCGGCCTGCAGGCCGAGGCGCTGAGCCACGCCAACACGCTCGGCGTGGCCGAGGCGGCGGCGCCGCGCGCGGTGAGCCTGCTCGAGGCCGCGATCGCCTCGCTGGAACTGTGATGACCCGCTCGCTGCACGACACCGCACGCCTGGCGCTGGTCTGCCTCGATCTCACGCGGCTGAACGACGGCGACACCGAAGCCGACGTGATCCGCCTCGCCGAACGCGCCGCCACCGCGCCCGGCCGCGTGGCGGCGCTGTGCGTGTGGCCACACGGCGCGCAACGCCGTCGCTCACGCGCCGGCCGGCGTGGCGGTGGCCGCGGTGGCCAACTTTCCCGAGGGCGGCACCGACATCGAGCGCGCGCTGCGCGACACCGAGCAGATCGCCGCGGCCGGGGCGCAGGAGGTCGACGTGGTGCTGCCCTGGCGCGCACTCGCAGCGGGCGACGAGGCGGCGGCAGCGGCGCTGCTGCGCGCCGTGCGGCGCGAGTGCGACGGGCTGCGGCTGAAGGTGATCCTCGAGAGCGGCGAACTGCGCGATGCGGCGCTGATCGAGCGCGCCTCGCGCGGCGATCGCCGAAGGCGCCGACTTCCTCAAGACCAGCACCGGCAAGACCGCCACCGGCGCGACGCCGGCAGCGGCGCAGGCGATGCTCGCGGCGATCGCGGCGGATGCCGCAGCCTCCGCACGCGTCGGCTTCAAGGCCTCCGGCGGCGTGCGCAGCGTCGCCGACGTGGCGGTCTACGCAGGGCTCGTCGAAGCGGTGCTGGGCGCGCAAGCGCTGGCGCCGCAGCGCTTTCGCATCGGCGCCAGCGCCCTGCTCGACGACATCGAGGCGGTGCTGGGCGGCCGTGCCACCGCCCAGGGCAGCGGCTACTGAAGGTTCAGGCGACCGGCCGCGCCGGGATCTTCAGCCCGCGCTGCACCGCCGGCCGCGCGAGGAACGCGTCGAGCACGCGCTTCACGTTCGCGAAGTCGGCGAAGCCCACCAGCTCGCCGGCGCCGTAGAAGCCCACCAGGTTGTTCACCCAGGGCCAGATCGCGATGTCGGCGATCGTGTACTGATCGCCCATCATCCACTCGCGGCCGGCCGGTGCTGGTCGAGCACCTTGAGCAGCCGGCGCGACTCGGCCACGTAGCGGTCACGCGGGCGCTTGTCCTCGTAGTCCTTGCCGGCGAACTTGTGGAAGAAGCCGAGCTGGCCGAACATCGGCCCGACGCCGCCCATCTGGAACATCACCCACTGCAGCGTCTCGTAGCGCGCGGCCGGATCCTTCGGCAGCAAGCGGCCGGTCTTCTCGGCGAGATAGACCAGGATCGCGCCGGATTCGAACAATGCCAGCGGCTGGCCACCAGGGCCCTGCGGATCGAGGATCGCCGGAATCTTGTTGTTCGGGTTGAGCGAGAGGAACTCCGGGCTGAGCTGGTCGTTCGTCTCGAAGCTCACCAGTGCGGCTCGTAGGGCAGGCCGAGCTCCTCGAGCAGGATCGACACCTTCACGCCGTTGGGCGTGGGCAGCGAGTACAGCTGCAGCCGCTCGGGGTGCCGCGCGGGCCACTTGCGGGTGATCGGAAAGCGGGTCAGGTCGGTCATGGTGCAGTGGGTGAAAGAAGGTCGATCTCGATGGCGTCCGCGCTGACGCGGGCGTTGGCGCCCATCTCCGCGATGCGGCGGCGAACGGCGGCCAGCCGCGGCTGGGCCCACCATTCGCCGAGCGCGCCGCCGGCGCCGCCAATGCGCAGCTGCACGCCACCGCCGAGGCTGCGCGTCTCCACGCGCAGCTGCGCGAAGCGGCGCGGCTCCTCGTCGGCACAGGCCTGCAGCAGGTTCATCAGCACCTCGTTGAGGTGATCGGGCACCAGCTCGCAGGCCGGCAGGCCCTCGCCCGGCTGGAACTCGATCGGCAGGCCGCGGAAGCGACGGTCGAAGGCGAGGAAATCGCAGATCGCCTTGACAAGCGCATTGACGTCGACCCACTCCGGCGCCTCGCTGCGCGCTGCGGCGAAATCGGCGATCTGCCGCATCATCCGCGCGATGCGCTCGCCCTGCGCACGGATCTGCCGTGCCGCGCCGCGCTCGGCCTCGGGCAGCTCGGCCGCCACGCCCTGGATCACCGCCAGCGGGTTGCCGACCTCGTGCGCCACGTTGGCCGCCATGGTCGACAGCGCCGCCATCTTCTCGCGATGCCACAGCTGCTCGCGCCGCGCCGCCTCCGCCTGCGCCAGCGCCTGCCGGTCGATGAAGCGCTGGCCGATGCGCACGATCACCAGCGAGGTCACGTACAGCAACGCGATCAGCCCGCCGACGATGAGGATGAAGTTGTCGGAGCTGCTCTCCACCTTGGCACTGGTTGGCCCGACCGGCCTCGTCGACGCGGGCCTGGTTGCCGGCGGTGATCTCCGCAAACTTGCGCGAGGCGGTGCGGATCTGGTCGAGGAAGGGCGTGGCGTCGGAGTAGAGCTCGACGACGCCGAGCACCGCATCGTCGCGGCCGCCGCGCACCGGCACGTAGGTGGAGATCAGGTCGCGGTTCTCGACCACGCGCTCGAAGGCGCTGAAGCGGTCGCGGTGCGTCAGCTCGCTGGCCGGCCGCCCCTCGCTGGCGGCGCGCCAGCCGGCATTGGCTCCGGCGTACTCGCCGATCTGCGCATGCTCCGACGAGTACACGGTGACGCCGCGCAGGTCGAACACCTTGATCTTGAAGACGGCGGTGCTGCGCATCGCGTCGTAGGCCTTGGCATCGAGGGCGCGGAAGGCCGGCAGCGCCGTGATGCGCCGGCCCACCTCGCCCCAGCAGCGGCGCCGCGGCGGCAGCGGCTCGGCCGGCAGCGCGAGGCATGCGTCGATGCGCACGCCCTGTGCCGAAGCCATGTAGGGCGAGATGTCGCTGTCCCACATCAGGTTGGCCACCACGCGCGTCAGGTTGACGTGATTCGCCTCGTGCACCGCCAGCAGCGTCGCGCGCGCGGCTTCCTCGTGCTGGCGGGCCAGTTCCTCCTGCGCCACGGCGGAAGAAACGCGACTGCTCGCGCTGCACGTCGGCGAAGAAGGTTTCCTCGCCGCGCTGCAGGAAATACAGCGCCACGCCCGCAGCGATGAAGGCCACCGCGGTGGCCAGCGTGAAGTAGCGCATCAGCCGGAATCCGGCGGGTGCTTGCTCGGGACGTGGGGACATCAGGCTTGTGGCGTGCGCTGCAAGCGCGCACTGCATCGTAGCCGCTAGACGGGGCGTGGCGATCCCACACC
Source organism: Piscinibacter aquaticus (assembly GCA_007994965.1). Lineage (GTDB taxonomy): Bacteria > Pseudomonadota > Gammaproteobacteria > Burkholderiales > Burkholderiaceae_C > Piscinibacter > Piscinibacter aquaticus. The sequence goes on from VOPW01000001.1 coordinate 3,759,728, forward strand.
ACGACTCCGGGGGCGACACAGCGGCTCGATCGGGCCAGAATGGGCCGGCAGCCCAGAACCCGCAGGCGACGCCCGGGCCGCTCGACTCCCGGCGCGTGCACCGCAACCCCATGCTTCCGCAGGAAATCATCCGCCGCAAGGGCCGCGCGCAGCGGCTCGACACCGCCGAGGTGCAGGCCTTCGTGCGTGGCCTCGTCGATCGCTCGTGGAGTGAAGGCCAGATCGCCGCCTTCGCGATGGCGGTGTGCCTGCGCGGCATGAGCCGCGAGGAGTGCGTGGCGCTCACCCAGGCGATGGCCGATTCGGGCGACCGGCTCGACTGGTCGCGCGCGAAGCTGCACGGCCCGTTGCTCGACAAGCACTCCACCGGCGGCGTCGGCGACAAGACCAGCCCGGGTGCTCGCGCCTCTGGTGGCCGCCTGCGGCGGCGTGGTGCCGATGGTCTCGGGCCGCGGCCTCGGCCACACCGGCGGCACGCTCGACAAGCTCGAGGCGCTGCCCGGCTACACCGTGACGCCGCGGCGCACGACGCTCGTGCGCGTGCTGCGCGAGGCCGGCTGTGCGATCGTCGGTGCCAGTGCGCGCATCGCACCGGCCGACCGGCGGCTCTACGCAATCCGCGACGTCACGGCCACCGTCGAATCGGTGCCGCTGATCACCGCCAGCATCCTGTCGAAGAAGCTGGCCGCCGGGCTCGACGCCCTGGTGATGGACGTCAAGCTCGGCAACGGCGCCTTCTGCACCGACGCGCACACCGCCGACACGCTGGCGCGCAGCCCTGGTCGAGGTGGCCGTGGGATCGGGCCTGCCGACGCAGGCGCTGGTGACCGACATGAACCGGTGCTCGGCACCACCGCCGGCAATGCGGTGGAGGTGCGCGAGGCGATCGACTTCCTCACCGGCGCGGCGCGCGAGCCGCGGCTGCTGCAGCTGACCCTGGCGCTGGCCGGGCGCATGCTGTGGCTCGGCGGCGGCCACCTCGCCGGCCAAGGGCGAGCAGCAGGCGCTGCGCGCGCTCGACGACGGCAGCGCCGCCGAGCGCTTCGCCCGCATGGTGGCCGGCCTCGGCGGCCCCTCCAACGCGCTCGCACGCGGCGGCGCGCAGCTGCCGAGCGCGCCGGTGCAGCGCGTGCTCGCGGCGCCGCGCAGCGGCGTCTTCGGCGCGATGGACACGCGGCTCATCGGCACGGTGATCGTGGCGCTGGGCGGCGGCAGGCGGCGCACCGGCGATGCCGTCGACCCGCGCGTGGGCATCACCCGGCTGCTGCCGCTGGGCACGGCGGTGAAGGCCGGCGATGCGCTGCTGCGCGTGCATGCCGGCAGCGCCGCCGCTGCCGAGGCGGCACTGCTCACGCTGCGCGACGCGGTGCAGATCCACGACGGGCCGGCGGTGCCCAACCCGCCGGTGCTGCGCGGCGTGGTCGGGCGGCCGGGGCGCGGCGGCTGAGCCGAGCGCCCCGCGTCGGGATTTCCCGACACGGCCTGTGTCAACTTACATTGACACAACGCAACCGGGCTGCACGCCCGCGGGCGTACGTTGGCAGCACCTGTCACCGCTCGCGGAGCCGCCATGCGCATTCTTCTGTTGCACCCCAACTACCACTCGGGCGGGGCCGAGATCGCCGGCAACTGGCCGCCGGCCTGGGTGGCCTACCTGACCGGCTACCTGAAGAACGGCGGCTACACCGACATCACCTTCGTCGATGCGATGACGCACCACCTCGACGAGGAACAGGTGCGCGCGAAGATCGTCGAGCTGCAGCCCGACGTGGTCGGCTGCACGGCGATCACGCCGGCGATCTACAAGGCCGAGCGGCTGCTGCAGATCGCCAAGGAAGTGAAGCCCGACACCGTGACGGTGCTCGGCGGCATCCACGGCACCTTCATGTACCCGCAGGTGCTCAAGGAGGCGCCGTGGATCGACGCCGTGGTGCGCGGCGAGGGCGAGCAGGTGTTCCTCAACCTCGTGCGCGCGGTGGACGACGGCTCGTTCGCGCGCGACCGCAACAGCGTGCGCGGCATCGCCTTCGCCGACGGTTCCGGCAAGGTGATCGCCACGCCGGCCGAGCCGACGATCGAGGACCTCGACCGCGTCGCGCCCGACTGGTCGATCCTCGACTGGGGCAAGTACATCTACATCCCGATGAACCGGCGCGTGGCGATCCCGAACTTCGCGCGCGGCTGCCCGTTCACCTGCAGCTTCTGCAGCCAGTGGAAATTCTGGCGCGACTACCGCGTGCGCGATCCGATCAAGGTGGTCGACGAGATCGAGAACCCTGGTGAAGAACCACGACGTCGGCTTCTTCATCCTCGCCGACGAGGAACCGACCATCCACCGCAAGAAGTTCATCCAGTTCTGCGAGGAGCTCATCCGCCGCAAGCTCGACGTGCTGTGGGGCATCAACACCCGCGTGACCGACATCCTGCGCGACGAGAAGCTGCTGCCGCTGTTCCGGCAGGCCGGGCTGATCCACGTGTCGCTCGGCACCGAGGCGGCGGCGCAGCTCAAGCTCGACCGCTTCAACAAGGAGACGACGATCGCGCAGAACAAGAAGGCGATCCAGCTGCTCAAGGATGCCGGCATCGTCACCGAGGCGCAGTTCATCGTCGGCCTGGAGAACGAGACCGCCGAGACGCTGGAGGAAACCTACCGCATGGCGCGCGACTGGAATCCCGACATGGCCAACTGGGCGATGTACACGCCCTGGCCGTTCAGCGACCTGTTCCAGGAACTCGGCGACAAGGTCGAGGTGTTCGACTTCGAGAAGTACAACTTCGTGACGCCGATCATGAAGCCCGACGCGATGGACCGCGGCGAGCTGCTCGACCGCGTCATGAACAACTACCGCCGCTTCTTCTTCAACAAGGCCTTCTTCCAGTACCCATTCACGAAGGACAAGCAGCGCCGCAAATACTTGATGGGCTGCCTGAAGGCCTTCGCCAAGAGCGGCTTCGAGCGCAAGTTCTACGACCTCGGCCGCGTCGGCTACTGGGGCCCGCAGACCAAGAAGACGGTGCAGTTCGGCTTCGACCAGACGCGTCGCATCGAACCCGACACCGCCGATGCGCTGAGCCGGGTCGACGACGGCTGGGTGACGATGCACGGGCCGAAGATCGACATGCGCCGGCGCAAGGGCGAGGAGAACATCGAGATCGCGCAGGCGGCAATGGCCTGCGGCGGCGGCACCGAGCAGCTGACCGACGACGCAGCGGCGCGGGTGTGAGTGCGACGGTTCACAGCGCCGGCCGCATCGGGCCGAACGCGATCATCCGCGTGGGGAGGTCTTGCAGCGGCGGCTCGGTGCCGCGACCGCCGCGCGGCTGTATGCGGCGGCCGGCTGGCCGGCTACTTCGCCCAACCCCCGAGCGCGATGGTCGACGAAGCGGAGGCGCGCCGGCTGCACGTGCAGCTGCGCAGCGCGCTCGGCGACCGGCTCGCCGCCGAGGTCTCGCGCGAGGCCGGCATCGCCACCGCCGAGTACCTGCTCGCGCACCGCATCCCGAAGCCGGTGCAGGCGGTGCTGAAGGTGCTGCCGGCATCACTCGCCAGCCGCGTGCTGCTCACCGCGATCTCCCGCCACGCCTGGACCTTCGCCGGCAGCGGCCGCTTCGAGGCGATTCCGGGCCGGCCCTGCGTGCTGACGATCCGCGACAACCCGCTGTGCCGCGGCCAGGCCAGCGAGCACCCCGTGTGCGACTACTATGCCGCCACCTTCGAGCACCTCTTCCGCGTGCTGGTGCACCGCGATACGCGCGTGACAGAGACGCACTGCGAGGCGCGCGGCGACGACGCCTGCCGCTTCGAGCTGCGCTGGTAGCACGGCGTCCGGCCGGTCACGGCCACGTCAGGGGCGCCACCTAGAATCGGGGCGCCATGAACCTGTCCGCCCTCACCGCCCTGTCGCCGCTCGACGGCCGCTATGCCGCCAAGGTCGCCCCGCTGCGCCCGCTGCTCTCCGAATACGGCCTGATGCACCGCCGCGTGCAGGTCGAGGTGGAGTGGTTCATCGCGCTGTCGGATGCGGGCTTCGCCGAATTCAAGCCGCTGACCGAGGCCTCGCGTGGCCTGCTGCGCGGCACGGTGGCGCGCTTCTCCGAGGCCGATGCGCAGGCCATCAAGGACATCGAGCGCACCACCAACCACGACGTCAAGGCGGTGGAGTACTGGCTGAAGAGCCGCTGCGAGAACAGCGCCGAGCTGAAGGCCGCCAGCGAGTTCGTGCACTTCGCCTGCACCAGCGAGGACATCAACAACACCAGCCATGCGCTGATGCTGAAGGCGGCGCGCGCCGAGGTGCTGCTGCCCTCGCTGGACAGGATCGTCGAGAAGCTGAGCACGATGGCCCACGAGCTGGCCGAGGTGCCGATGCTCAGCCGCACGCACGGCCAGACGGCGAGCCCGACGACGGTGGGCAAGGAGATCGCCAACGTGGTGGCGCGCGGCCCATGCACGCAGCCGCATCGCCGAGGTGAAGCTGCTGGCCAAGATGAACGGCGCAGTGGGCAACTACAACGCGCACCTCGCGGCCCGGCCGGAGTTCGACTGGGAGGCCTTCAGCCGCAAGGTGGTCGAGCAGCAGCTCGGCCTCACCTTCAACCCGTACACCATCCAGATCGAGCCGCACGACTGGATGGCCGAGCTGTTCGACGCCGTCACCCGCACCAACACCATCCTGATCGACTGGTCGCGCGATGTCTGGGGCTACGTGAGCCTGGGCTACTTCAAGCAGCGCACCAAGGCCGGCGAGATCGGATCGTCGACGATGCCGCACAAGGTCAACCCGATCGACTTCGAGAATGCCGAGGGCAATTTCGGCTGGCCAATGCGCTGCTCGCGCACCTCTCGCAGAAGCTGCCGATCAGCCGCTGGCAGCGTGACCTGACGGACAGCACGGTGCTGCGCAACATGGGCGTGGCGCTGGGCTACGCGGTGCTCGGCTACGACTCGCTGCTGCGCGGGCTGGACAAGCTCGAGGTCAACCACGAGGCGCTGGCCGCCGACCTCGACGCGGCGTGGGAGGTGCTCGCCGAGCCGATCCAGACCGTGATGCGCCGCTACGGCCTGCCCAACCCCTACGAGCGGCTGAAGGAATTGACGCGCGGAAAGGCCATCACCGGAGAGGCGATGCGCGCCTTCATCGACACGCTGGAGCTGCCCGAAGCCGAGCGCACGCGCCTGAAGGCGATGACGCCGGGCCGCTACACCGGCGCCGCGGCGGCGCTGGCCAAGCGGCTGGGCCGCTGAGCGACGGAGCGCCGCGATGAAGTTCACCGACAAGCTCGCCGCCGCCGAACGCACCAACGATTCGCTGCTGTGCGTGGGGCTCGATCCGGAGCCCTCGAAGTTTCCCGGCGCCTGGCAGCACGATCCGTCGCGCATCTTCGACTTCTGCGCCACCATCGTCGATGCGACGAAGGACCCGGTGCTGGCCTACAAGCCGCAGGTGGCCTATTTCGCCGCCCAGCGCGCCGAAGACCAGCTCGAGCGTCTGATGGCGCACATCCGCAAGGCGGCACCCGGCGTGCCGGTGATCCTCGACGCCAAGCGCGGCGACATCGGCAGCACCGCCGAGCAGTACGCGCTGGAAGCCTTCGAGCGCTACCAGGCCGACGCGGTAACGCTGTCGCCCTTCATGGGCTTCGATTCGGTGGAGCCCTGGCTCAAGTACGAGGACAAGGGCCTGTTCCTGCTGTGCCGTACCTCCAACCCCGGCGGCTCCGACCTGCAGGCGCAGCGCCTGGTCACCGGCGACCTGCTCTACGAGCACATCGCCCGGCTCGCCCAGGGCCCCTGGAACCGCACGGGCCAGCTCGGCACGGTGGTCGGCGCAACCTTCCCGGCCGAGATCGAGCGCGTGCGCGAGCTCGCGCCGACGCTGCCGTTGCTGATTCCCGGCGTCGGTGCCCAGGGCGGCGACGCGCTGGCCACGGTGCGCGCCGGCTGGCGCTCGCGCGACGGCCGCACCAGCGGGCCGGTGGTGGTGAACTCCTCGCGGGCCATCCTCTATGCCAGCCGGGGCAACGAATTTGCCGCCGCAGCCCGCGCCGCGGCCGAGGCGACGCGTGCATCCTTGGCAGCCGGCCGCAGCGCTGCGGGTTAAACCTGCCCACGTATCGGCAGATCACGGCAGACTAGCCGCTGCTCGTCCGGAGCAGCACCTGCCTTGAACCCGACCGTCCTTCCCGATCCGCTGCTGGATGCGCGCGAACTCGTGCGCCGCTCGCTGTTCGGCATCTTCGCCGGCGTCTTCGGGATCAACGCGATCCTGCTCGCGACCAATCCCGCCCTGTCGACAGTCGGAAAGGCCTTGCTGTCGAGTTTTTCCGCGGCCTTGTTCCTCTACAGCGCGGCGGCCGGCGGTTGCCGCGGCTGCGCACCGAATCGGCCATGGTCGGCGTGTGCGCCGGCGGCATGGTGCTGATCGCCGCCGCGGCGCTGGCCCTGGGCTGGGGCCTGAACGGGCCCGCCATCGGCTTCATTGCGATCCTGACCTTCCTGACCGCCGCGACGGTCAGCGCCGCACTCGGCATCTCGCTGAGCGCTGCGGGCGTGCTGGTGCTGCTGGTCCTGGCCTGGGCCGAATACGCCGGCTGGATCGGCGGCGTGACGGCGCTGCCCAACATGTCGCTGCCGCGGCGGCTGGTCAACCTGCTGGTGCTGGTCGGCGTCGGCCTGGTCAGCGGACTGATGGTGCGCCGCGTCTTCGACCACTACCTCGGCGCCAGCCGCGAGCGCGAGGCGCGCTTCCAGGGGCTGCTCGGCATCGCGGTCGACACCTACTGGGAGCTCGACGAGCACTTCACGCGGACGCAGATCTGGTACCGCTCGCGCGACAACCGCTTCGTGCCCAGCGCGCGCAGCCTGAAGGCGCCGTGGGACCAGACCGAGTGGGAGTACGAACCTGGCCGCGATCAGCAGCACTACGCCGACCTGCGCGCGCACGTGCCGTTCCGCGACCTGCGCGTGCGCTGGCGCCGCCCCGACGGCCACGTGCACCACCTGCTGGTCAGCGGCGAGCCACGCTTCGACGGCGGCGGCCGCTTCCGCGGCTACTGGGGCGTGACGCGCAACATCGACGAGCTGGTCGCCGCGCAGGAGGCGCTGCGCCGCTCGGAGACGACGCTGTCCACCCTGGTGGCCACCAGCCCGGACATGATCACGCTGACCGACATGGCCACCGCGCGCTACGTGATGGTCAACGACACCTTCACGCGCGTCTCCGGCTTCACCCGCGAGGAGGCGATCGGCCGCACCTCGCTGGAGCTGGGCGTGTGGGGCTCGACCGAGAGCCGGGAGGAGTTCATCCGCCGCGTGGCGACCGACAGCCGCGTGCAGGACCTGCCCTGCAGCTTTGTCGACAAGTGGGGACGCCCGTTCACGCTGCTGGTGTCGGCGGCGGTGTTCGAGCTCGAGGGCCGCAAGTACCGGTGCTCAACGGCCGCGACGTGACCGAGAGCGAGCGGACGCGGCTGGCCCACGAGGCGGTGCTGGCCAACGCCTCGCTGGGCATCGCCTTCACCCGCGAGGGCCGCTTCGTGCAGGCCAACCCGGCGCTGGAGAAGATGCTCGGCTGGGAACGCGGCACGCTGGCCGGCCAGCCCGGCCGCGTGGTCTGGGCCAGCGACGAGGAGTACGCGGAGATCGGCGCGCTGATCGGCCCGCCGCTGTCGGTGGGCGAGCCGGTGGAATTCGTGCGCGAGCTGTTCCGCCGCGACGGCACGGGTTTCTGGTGCCGCATGCTCGCCAAGGCCGTCGACCCGACCCACCCGATGCGCGGCGGCACGATCTGGATCGTCGAGGACATCACCGAACGGCGCCGCACCGAGCAGGCGCTGGCCAAGGCCCGCGACGATGCCGAGGCCGCCAACCGCGCGAAGAGCGCGTTCCTCGCCAACACCAGCCACGAGATCCGCACGCCGCTCAACGGCCCGGTCGGCCTCGCGCGGCTGGCGCGCCGGCCCGATCTCGACGAAGGCCGCCGGGTGCAGTACCTCGAGCAGATCGCCGAGAGCGCCGAGATCCTGTCGGCGATCATCTCCGACGTGCTCGACCTGTCGAAGATCGAGGCCGGCAAGCTCGATGTGGAACACGTCGCCTTCGACCTGCACGCGCTGCTCGAGTCGCTGCGCCGGTCTACGGCACGCTGGCCGACGCCCGCGGGCTGGCCTTCACGCTGGCGGTGGCGGCCGACGTGCCGGGCTGGGTGTGGGGCGACCCGGTGCGGGTGCGCCCGGTGCTGGGCAACTACCTGAACAACGCGCTGAAGTTCACCGAGCGTGGTTCGGTGGCGCTTGCAGTGCACCGCAGCCCCGCCGGCGCCGTGCGCTTCGAGGTGCGCGACACCGGCCCGGGCATCACGCCCGACGTGCGCGAACGCCTGTTCCGCCCCTTCACGCAGGCCGATCAGTCGACCACGCGGCGCTTCGGCGGCAGCGGCCTCGGGTTGTCGATCTGCCACGAGCTGGCCGGCCTGATGGGCGGGTCGGTCGGGGTCGACAGCGAGCCGGGCTGCGGCAGCTGCTTCTGGGCCGAACTGCCGCTGCCGGCCACCGAACCGCCGGCGCGCGATTCCGGCTTCGGCTCGCTCGGGCCCTCGCCGCTGGCCGGCGCGCGCGTGCTGATGGTCGAGGACAACGCCGTCAACATGACCATCGCGGTGGCGATGCTCGAGCAGTGGGGCGTGCAGGTCTCGCAGGCCGGCGACGGCGCACAGGCGCTCGTCGCCGTGGAGCAGGCCGAGCGCAGCGGGCAGCCGCTGGACGCCGTGCTGATGGACGTGCAGATGCCGGTGATGAGCGGCTACGAGGCCACGCGCGCGCTGCGTGCGCGCCCCGGCACGCGGCGGCTGCCGATCATCGCGCTGACCGCAGCGGCGCTGACCTCCGAGCGCGAGCAGGCGCTGGCGGCGGGCATGGACGGCTTCCTGACCAAGCCGATCGACATGCAGAAGCTGCACGACGCGCTGGTGGCCGCGCTGGCCCGGGCGGCGTAACATCCGGGCCAACCCTCGCACCGGGAGGCGGCCCCTGCCGCCGCGCCCGCCCTGCATCGCAGCCCCGCCCCTTGCGGGCGAGACCGGATGAGTTCACGCCCCCGCCCGCCGTCGCTCGAAGCGCCCGATGCCATCCGCCGGCTGATCGGCACGCTGTTCTTCGGCACGGCCGCCGTCACCGCGTCGGGCGCCTGCGTGCTGTTCGCGACGATTCCGGCGGCCGTGCCCGATGCGCTGCGCTGGGCGGCCGTGGCCGTCTTCCTGGCCTATGCGGCGCTGTCGGCCCGGCTGTGGCAGCTCAGCCGCCGCGAGGCCTTCGAGGCCGTGAACCCCGGCCTGCTGATGGTGTCGCTCGGCTCGATCGCCCTGGTGCTGGTCGCGGCCATCCTGTTCGACGACGGCCTGCGCCACGCCGGCATGGGCTTCCTCGGCCTGGTGGTGTGCATGCTCGGCGCGGTGGCCGGCCTGCGCCACGGCTCCGGTGGCTGCCGCCGCCGCGGCGCTGAGCGTGGCGGCGCTGGCGGCGCTGCAGCTCAGCGGCCACGTCAGCACGCTGCCCAGCACGACACCGGTGCCGCTGCTGGTGGCGCTGCACTGGCTGCAGATCGGCTGCGGCGTGGCCGGCGGCGCGCTGATCGCCCGCGTGATCGACCACTACCTCGCCGAGAGCGCGGCCCGCGAGCGGCGTTTCCGCGAGCTGCTGGGCATCGCGGTCGACTGGTACTGGGAGCAGGACGAGGACTTCCGCTTCACCCGCGTCACCGAGAGCCGCGCCGGCGCTGCGGCGCTCGCCGCAGCGCGCGCTCGGCCGCACACCCTGGGAACACGCCGGGCTCGGCCTGGACGACGAGACGCTCGATGCCCACCGCGCCGACCTCGAGGCGCACCGCCCCTTCACGAACCTGCTCACCACCACGGTCGACGCGCAGGGCCGGCTTCGCCACCTCGCGCTGTCCGGCGAGCCGCAGTTCGACGCCGCCGGCGTCTTCCGCGGCTACTGGGGCGTGGGCCGCGACGTCACCGCGCAGATGCGCGCGCAGCAGGCCGTCTCGGCCAGCGAGACGCGCTACCGCTCGCTGTTCACGCGCTCGCCCTCGGCGCTGGTGCTGCATCGCCGCGGCGCGGTGCTGGATGCGAACGCCGCCGCCGCCAGGCTGTTCGGCTATCGCGATGCGGAGGCGATGAAGGGCAGCAACCTGCTCGACCACTTCGGCTCGCCCGAACAGCGCCAGACGGTGCGCGAGCGGGCCGCGCAATCCGAGCGGCTGCAGGTCGGCGACGCGATGCCGGCGATGGAGTACCGCATGCAGGCGCTCGACGGGCGCCCGATCGACGTCGAGGCCACCGCGGTGTGCGTCGACAGCGTGGCCGGGCCGGCGCTGCTCACGATCTATGTCGACATCACGGCGCGCAAGGCCGCGGAGGCGGCGCTGCGCCGATCCGAAGCGCTGCTGTCGCACCTGTTCGCCACCAGCCCCGACTGCCTCACGCTGACCGACCTGGAGACCGGCCGCTATGCGCTGGTCAACGACAGCTTCCTGCAGGTCAGCGGCTTCGCCCGTGACGAGGTGATCGGCCGCACCTCGGTCGAGCTGGGCCTGTGGCACCGCCCCGAGGAACGCGACGCGCTGGTCGCGGCGATCCGCCGCCAGGGCAGCGTGCAGGCGATGCCGATCACCTTCCGCCACCGCGAGGGCCGCCGCATCCCGATGCTGGTGTCGGGCGCACGCTTCGACTTCGACGGCCAGCGCTTCCTCGTGCTGGCCTCGCGCGACGTCAGCACCAGCGAACAGACACGGCTGGAAGTGGAGGCGATCCTCAACACCGTGTCGCTGGCCATCGCCTTCGTGCGCGAGCAGCGCATCGTGCGCATCAACGCGCGCCACCGCGAGATGTTCGGCTGGGGCGAGGACGAACTGCGCCACGCCACGCTGAGCGCGCTGTGGCCCGATCCGGCGGAGTTCCAGCGCATGCGCCGGCAGGCCATCACGCGGCTGCGCCACCGCCACGGCTACGAGTGCGAGACGCGGCTCAAGCGGCGCGACGGCAGCCTGTTCTGGGTGCGGCTGCAGGCGCAGTCGGTCGACCCGAGCAACCCGATCGGCGGCGGCACGATCTGGAGCGCCGAGGACATCACCGAGCGCCGCCAGACACAGCAGGCGCTGGCCGATGCGCGCGATGCCGCCGAGGCCGCCAGCCGCGCCAAGAGCGCCTTCCTCGCCAACACCAGCCACGAGATCCGCACGCCGCTCAACGGCCTGCTCGGCCTGGCGCGGCTGGCGATGCAGCCGGGGCTGAACGAGGCACGCCGCCAGCAATACCTGTCGCAGATGATCGACAGCACGCAGAGCCTGACCGGCATCATCTCCGACATCCTCGACCTGTCGAAGGTGGAGGCCGGCCGCATCACGCTCGAAGACGTGCCCTTCGGCCTGCGCGAGACCATCGCCGCCGTGCACCACGCCTACCTGCCGCTGGCCGAGGCCAAGGGCACGGCGCTGGTGCTGTCGATCGCCGACGAGGTGCCGGCCACGGTGCGCGGCGATCCGCTGCGCGTGCGGCAGATCCTCACCAACTTCGTCGCCAATGCGATCAAGTTCACCGAGCGCGGCAGCGTGCGCATCGAGGTCGGCCCGCGCGGCGACGCGCTGCGGCTGGCGGTGCACGACACCGGCCCCGGCATCGACGTCGACACGCAGCAGCGGCTGTTCACGCCCTTCTCGCAGGCCGACGACTCGATCACGCGCCGCTACGGCGGCACCGGCCTGGGCCTGTCGATCTGCCGCGAGCTCGCGTCGCTGATGGGCGGCAGCGTCGGCGTCAACAGCGCACCGGGCTACGGCAGTGCCTTCTGGGCCGACCTGCCGCTGCCCGAAGCGAAGGCGGCGCCGCCGGCCGGCGGCGGCGATGTGCTCGAGCCGCTGCAAGGCGGCCGCGTGCTGATCGCCGAGGACAACCCGGTCAACATGCTGATCGCGGTGGCGATGCTCGAGCAATGGGGGCTGGACGTGACGCAGGCCAGCGACGGCGCCAGCGCGATCGAGGCGGTCGAGCAGGCGGTGGCCGCCGGCCGGCCCTTCGACGTGGTGCTGATGGACGTGCACATGCCGGTGATGAGCGGCCATGCCGCCGTGCGAGCGCTGCGCGAGCGGCACGACGCGCAATCGCTGCCGGTGGTGGCGCTGACCGCCGCCGCGCTGACCTCCGAGCGCGACGAGGCGCTGGCCGCCGGAATGAACGACTTCCTCACCAAACCGATCGACGTGGCGAAACTGCGCGAGACGCTGGCGCGCTACCTGCGCCGCACGGCCGCGGCCTGACGCCGCGACCGGCTCAGGCGAGCAGCGGCAACTCGCGCACACGCCGGCCGGTCAGCGCGAACCACGCATTGGCCAGCGCCGGTGCCACCGGCGGCGTGCCGGGCTCGCCGACGCCGCCGGGCTCGCGCGTGCTGGCCACCAGGTGCGTCTCGATGCGCGGCGTCTGCGCCAGCGTCAGCAGCGGGTGGTTGGGGAAGTTGGTCTGCTGCACGACGCCATCGACGATGTCGATGCGGCCGTGCAGCGCCGCGCTCAGGCCAAAGACGATCGCGCTCTCCATCTGCTGCGCGACGATGCCGGGGTTGACCACCGTGCCCACGTCGGCCGCGCAGACCACGCGCTGCACCGCCGGCTTGCCGTCGGCCAGGCGCAGCTCGACCACCTGCGCGACGATGCTGCCGAAGCTCGTGCAGCGCCGCCGCGCGCCGTGCCGGCCGGCAGCGGCGCGCCCCAGCCAGCGCGCTCGGCGGCCAGGCGCAGCACCGCGGCATGGCGCGGCAGGCCCTCGAGCAGCGCGAGGCGGAAGGCCAGCGGGTCGCGGCCGGCGGCATGCGCCAGCTCGTCGACGAAGCTCTCGATAAAGAAGGCGTTGTGCGAGTGGCCGACCGAGCGCCAGTTGCCGACCGGCACGCCGCTTCGCGTGGCCACGTGCGCGATGCGCTGGTGCGGCACCGTAGGGATGGTCGAACAGGCCTTCGCTGCTGGTCTTGTCGGGCAGCTCGACCGGGCCGGCGAGCGCGGGCGCGTTGCGCTCGAGGAAGCGCGGCGTCACCGCATCGCCGGCGCTGGTGATCTTCAGCGCGACCGGGCGGCCGCCGTCGTCGAGGCCGGCCTGCAGGAAGGCGGCGCCGGCGGGGCGGTAGAAGTCGTGCGTGAGATCTTCCTCGCGCGGCCAGACCAGCTGCACCGGCCGGCCGCCGGTCTCCAGCGCCACGCGCACCGCACGGCCGATCACGTCCACTTCCAGCCGCCGGCCGAAGCCGCCGCCGAGATAGGTGACGTTCAGCTCGACCTGCGATTCGTCGACACCGGCCACGCGCGCCGCGATGGCGCGCGCGAAGCTCGGCGACTGCGTCGCCGCCCACAGCCTCACGTGGCCGTCGGCCACCTGCGCGGTGCAGTTGATCGGCTCCATCGCCGCATGGGCGAGATAGGGCGCGCGGTACAGGGCCTCCACCTTGACGTCAGCGCCCGACAATGCCGAGGCAGGCTCGCCCTGCTCGGTGAAGGCGAAACCCTCGTCACGCGCGGCCGCCTCGCGCGCAGTGGCCGCGAGCATGTCGAGGATGCGCGCGCTGTCCGGCACCACGGCCGGCGGGCCTTGCCAGTCGACCGCCAGCGCCTGCGCGCCACGCTTCGCATGCCGGTGCTGCGGCCCACCACCGCCAGCGCGGCCGTCGAGCCGGCGATGGGCCCGAGCCGCACCACGCGCTCCACCCCGGCTGGCGCATCGCCGGCTCGACATCGACGCGCCCCGGGCTGCCGCCGAGCGCCGGCGCATGGCGCACGACCGCGTAGGCCATGCCGGGCAGCCGCACGTCGAGGCCGAAGCGCGCGCTGCCGTCGAGCTTGGCCGGCAGGTCGATGCGCGGTGCGGCGCGGCCGATCAGCCGCCACTGCTCGGGGCTCTTGAGCGTCACGCTGCCCGGCGGCGTCAATGCGGCGACGCGGGCCAGTTCACCGTAGTGCGCACGCTGGCCGCTGCCGGCATGCGAGACCACGCCCTGCTCGACCATCAGTTCGTCGACCGGAAGCTTCCAGCCGATCGACGCGGCGCCCAGCAGCTGCGCACGCGCGGTCGCCGCCGCAAGGCGCAGCGGCTGCCGGGCATCGGCCACGCTGGCCGAGCCGCCGGTCAGCGACAGGCCGAGCTCGCGCGCCAGCTTGGCGACGATCCAGCGGCCCAGCCGCACGCCGCGCGTCTCCTGGCCCGGCTCGGCATCGCGCGGATGCTCGGGCAATGCCGCCATCGTGGCGGCCACGTTGCCGTAGATCGATTCGGCGCCGGCGTCGGCGAGCGTGATGTGCGCCAGCGGCACGTCGAGCTCCTCGGCCACCAGCATCGCCAGCGCGGTGTGCACGCCCTGGCCCATCTCGCTGCGGTTCATCGCCAGCACCACCGCGCCATCGGCGGCGATGCGGATCCAGCCGTTCAGCGCGATGCGCCCGTCGGCATCGGGCTGCATGGCGGCGCGACCGAGGCGGCTGCGCGGCGGCAGCGCGGCCCAGCCCACCAGCAGCGCGCCGCCCGCCACGGCAGCCGACAGCAGCAGGCTGCGCCGCCTCACGCGCGGCCCCGCGTGGCGCGCAGCTCGGCGGCCGCGGCGTGGATAGCGGCGCGCACGCGCGGGTAGGTGCCGCATCGGCACAGGTTGGTGATGGCCGCGTCGATGTCGGCATCGCTGGGCTTCGCATTGCGCGCGAGCAGCGCGGCAGCGGCCATCAGCATGCCGCTCTGGCAGTAGCCGCACTGCGGCACCTGCTGCGCCTGCCAGGCCTTCTGCAGCACGTGCGGCGCACCGCCTTCGGCCGGCCCTCGATGGTGCGGATGTCGCGGCCCGCCACCGACGACAGCATCGTCACGCAGGAACGCTGCGCACGGCCGTCGACGTGCACCGCGCAGGCGCCGCAGGCGGCCACGCCGCAGCCGAACTTGGTGCCGGTGAGCTGCAGCACGTCGCGCAGCGCCCACAGCAGCGGCATGTCGGGATCGATCGCGTCGTCGGGCAGGTCTCGAGCGTGCCGTTGATCGTGAGCTTCATCGCGCTGCAGGCGAAAGACCGGGAGCGCGGATTGTGCGGCAGGCCGCAGGCCGTGCTGGCGGGGCTCCGGCACGGCATTCAACCGTTGCGTCTGTTGCCTTCAGCGGCACTGTGCGACGGCCGCGCCGAATCGGCGCACACTGGCTGCATGAACGTCCTGGCCCGATTGCCCGAAGAAGGCGCCCCCGATCTGCTCTTCCTGCTCTTCCACGGCGTGGGCGCACGCGCCGAGGCGATGGCCACGCTGGCGCAACGCCTCGCGCAGGAGTATCCGCAGGCCGCGGTGCTGTGCGTGGATGCGCCCGACGACTTCGACGCCGCGCCGGGCCGCGGCGGCAAGCAGTGGTTCTCGATCCAGGGCGTGGCCGACGACAACCGCCCGGCGCGGGTGGCCGCGGCGCTGCCGCGTTTCATCGCGACGGTGCGCGCGCTGCAGATGCGCTTCGCGATGGAGTGGCCGCGCACCGCGCTGTTCGGCTTCTCGCAGGGCGCGATCATGGCGCTGGAGGCGGCGCAGGCCGAGCCGGAACTCGCCGGCCGCGTGATCGCCTTCTCCGGCCGCTATGCCACGCTGCCGCAGCATGCGCCGCGCGACACCTGCGTGCACCTGCTGCACGGCCTGGACGACGCGGTGGTGCCGCATGGGCCCGCCGTCGCGGCAGCGCGCCAGCTGGTGGCGCTGGGCGCCGACGTGACGGCCGACGTGCTGCCCGACATCGGTCACGAACTCGACCCGCGCCTGATCGAGCGGGCGATCGACCAGCTGCGCACCTTCCTGCCGCAACGCACCGGCGGGCGGCCTACGAGGCCGCGCCGGTGCAATCGACGCAGGCGTCGAGCAAGGACCTCGGCCGCTGAGGCCGCGGCCTCAGTGGTGCAGCATGGGGCGCGAAAGCTGCCCGTGCTGGCCGCTCCAGCGCTCGACCTCCAGCCGATCGAGCAGCAACTCGACGTTCTCCGCGACCAGCGGCCGCGAGAGGTGGAAGCCCTGGCCGGATTCGCAGCCCATGCCGCGCAGCTGGTCGTACTGCGACTCGGTCTCGATGCCCTCGGCGATCACCGCCTTGCCCAGCGAGGCGCCGAGCGTGACGATCGCGCGCACCACCTCGGCCTCCTTCGAGCCGCTGCGCATGCCGCGCACGAACGAGGCATCGATCTTCAGGCTGTCGATCGGCAGCGACGAGAGATAGCTCAGCGACGAATAGCCGGTGCCGAAGTCGTCGATCGACAGGCCGACGCCGAGTTCGCGCAGGCGCGACAGCGTCTCCATCGCGCCGTCGACGCGGTCCATCAGCACGTTCTCGGTCAGCTCCAGCGTCAGCTGGCTCGGGTTCAGCCGCGCCGCGACGATCGCGCGCGTCACGCGCTGCGCGAAGCCGCTGTGGGCGATGTCGTTGCCCGACACGTTGACCTGCATGCCCAGGTCCGCAAAGGTCTCGCCGCGGGCCTGCCAGAGCTTGAGCTGGCGGCAGGCGGTGTCGAGCACGAAGTCGGTCAGCGGGCCGATCAGCGCCGACTCCTCGGCGATCGGGATGAAGGTGGCCGGGCTGATCAGCCCCTGCACCGGGTGCTGCCAGCGCGCCAGTGCCTCGAAGCCGGTGAGGCGGCCGGTGCCGAGGTTGAACAGCGGCTGGTAGGCCACGGTCAGCTGGCCCTGCTCGATCGCGCGGCGCAGGTCGCCCTCGAGCCGCACGCGGTCGGTCACCTGCTGGTGCAGTCCGGCGTCGAACAGCGCGTGGCGCGCCTTGCCGGCGGCCTTGGCGCGGTACATCGCGATGTCGGCGTCGCGCAGCACTTCTTCCGGCAGCGTGTAGCCGAAGGTGCTGAAGGTGATGCCGATGCTGGCACTGGTGGCGATCTCCGTGCCATTGACCAGCATCGGCTCGCCGAGGATCAGCTGCAACCGCTCGGCCAGCGTCACCGCATGGGCCTCGCGCTCGAGGTTCACGCACAGCACGGCGAACTCGTCGCCGCCGAGCCGCGCGACCACGTCGCCGGGGCGCACGTGCTCGCGGATGCGCCGCGCCACCTGCACGAGGAAGGCGTCGCCGGCGCTGTGGCCCATGCTGTCGTTGATCAGCTTGAAGCGGTCGAAGTCGAGGAACATCACCGCGAAGCGGCGGTCCGGGTCGAGGCGCGAGGCCTCGATCGCCTGCGCGAGGTGCTCGTGGAAGCGCGAGCGGTTGGGCAGGCCGGTCAGGCTGTCGTGGAAGGCGATGTGGTGCAGCCGCGCCTCGGCGCTGCGGCGCGCGCTGATGTCCTGCATCTGCACGATGAGGCTGGACGCCTCGCTGCCTGGATCGTCGAAGAAGCTGGCATCGAGCGCCACCCACACGTCGCTGCCGTCGTGGTGGCGGCAGCGCAGTTCGTTGGCGAAGGCATCGCTCTGGCGCTGGTGCACGCGGCCGAGCTGGCCGGCCAGCGCGGGCGCGTCTTCGTCGTGCACCAGCGAGCCGATGCTGCGCCCGACCAGCGCCTCTTCGGCCTGGCCGAGCAGCGCGCACAGCGCGCGGTTGACCTGGCGGATCTCGCCTTCGGTGGACACCAGCGCCATGCCGATCGCGGCGTGCGTGAAGGCGCTGTGGAAGCGCTGCTCGCTCAGCGCCAGCGCCTGCACGTGCAGCGCGGCCTGCGCGGCCTCGCGCTCGGCGGCCTCGACGCGGCTCTTGCGCATCGCCTCGTCGGCCTCCTGCTGGCGAAAGAAGAAGTGCAGCGTGGCCAGCAGCATGCCGACGATCGGCACCACCGCCATCAGCACGCCGGGGCCCGACTGGCCCACGGTGAGGAACAGCAGCCCGGCGATCGATGCGCTGCCGGCATAGGCCAGCGCCACCCAGCCGAAGTTGGCCAGCATCTCGCGCAGCACCATCGGCTGGTTGCGCTTGAGGTGGATGACCATCGTCGCCAGCACCGTGTTGAGCACGAAGTAGACGATCGAGAAGGCCATCGCGGCCATCATCAGCCAGCCGTCGTTGTAGGCGCCGTGGGTGCGCATCGCGTCGAGCGCGAGATCGAGCAGCGAGCCGGCGATGAACATCGAGACGATCGCCATCGCCGGGCTGGCGATGCGGCTGGTCCAGCGCTTGAGGTGCGCCAGGAGCCGACCAGCGCCTCGCCGGCAGCGGCCAGCGACGCAGCCGGCGCGCCGTGCAGCAGCAGCACGAGGAAGATGAAGATCTCGCCGGCCGCGAACGAGTTGGTCGAGCGCGGGATGCGCACCGGGAAGAAGCCGGCCAGCGTGGCGATCGCCGCGCCGGCGACGATCTGCAGCAGCGCCCGGCGCGGCAGCTTGAGCACCTCGGCCGCGCAGTAGGCCAGCACCAGGGCGCCGATCGTCACCATGGTCCACCAGTAGACGGTGGCACGGCGGTTGTAGTCGGGCATCAGCGCCCCGTGCAGGCGCCCCCAGGGGGTCGTGCGGCCAGCGGCCAGGGCGTCCATCGGATCAGTTCTCGCCGGAGGTGGCCGAGCGCGTGTCGTACTGCATCAGCGGCACGCCGGTCTCGCTGATCACGATGCCCTCGCTGATCACCAGGCCTTCGCTGATCACCAGGCCCTCGCTGATCACGATGCCCTCGCTGATCACCAGGCCCTCGCTGATCACGATGCCCTCGCTGATCACCGGGCCCTCGCTGATCACGATGCCCTCGCTGATCACGATGCCGCTGCCGCTGGTCAGCCAGCCGGCCAGCGTGGGCGTCGGGATGAACAGGCCGGTCCTGCCGTTGAACGAGGTGGTGCCCGCGAGCGGGGTGGCATTGACGACACCGGCCGTGACGAGCGTCTGGTTCGGCGCCACGGTGTCGCTGAACGAACGCACGAAGGTGTTGCCCGGCGTGAGCAGCGTCGCGCCCCAGTAGGTAGGCTTGCGCAGGCGCACGGCTGCCGGCCCAGGTGATGCGCGGGTCCCAGATCGGCTGGTATTTGGTGAACAGCGCATCGCCGCTGAGCACGCGGTTGCCGCCGGCGAAGACGATGCGCGACCAGTTGAAGGTCTGGCCGTTGACCGTCGAGCTGCGCGCCGGCAGCGTCTGGCCCGAGGCCAGCAGGCTGGCGCCGGTGGCGATGCTGCCGTTGGCGACGACGGTGGCGATGTCGGTGCGCAGCACGCGTGCCAGCGCCAGCGCGCCGTCGACGTTGAGCTGCCCCGCGCCCTGGTGGGCGGGCTCGCGCCCGGCAGCGGCTGCGCCGTGTACTGCAGGATGGCCTTGACCAGCGGCGGCGTGAGCCCCGGGTTGGCCTGCAGCAGCAGCGCTGCGGCACCGGCGACGGCAGGCGCGGCGATCGAGGTGCCGCTCATCACCATCACCGTCTCGTTGTAGTACTGCGCCGTGTTGGCCGGCGCGACGAGATCGTTGTAGTTGTTGCTCGCGAGGTAGTTCCAGTAGCCCGCGCCGGTGGTCGACGCGGCACCCAGCACCTTGTTGCCCGGCGCCACGAGGTCGGGCTTGACCGTTGTCGACGCGGCGCACACCGCCGGCGTCGACGTAGCTGCCGCGGGTCGGGCCGCGCGAGCTGAAGGTCGTGACGGTGTCGTCGCTGCGGGCGTTGGTGCCCTTGAAGTTGGTCGCGCCGACGGTGATCACCGACGGATCGTTGCCCGGCGAGCTGATCGCTCCGAAGACTTCCTTGCCGGCCGCCGACTTGCCGAAGTTGCCGGCGGCCACGACGACCGTGATGCCGGCCGCGGTGGCGCTGCGCACCGCGATGCACAGCGGGTCGTACAGCCAGCTCTGCGTGGACTGCGCCGCCAGGCTCAGGTTCATCACGCGGATGTTGTATTCACGGGCGTGGTAGATCACCCAGTTGATGCCTTCGATCGCATCGCTGAGCGTGCCCAGGCCCACGTCGTTGAGCACCTTGACGTCGTAGACGTCGGCGCCCGGGGCGACGCCGGTGTTGTCGGGCGCGGCATAGAAGCCGAAGCCGCGGCCGGCGGCCACCGAGGCGACGTGCGTGCCGTGGCCGAATCCGTCGTGCGTGGCAGCGTAGTCGTTGGCGACGCTGTTCTCGTAGTTCGTCAGCGCCAGGCTGCCTGGCTGCAGCGAGGTCGAGGCGTCCACGCCCGTGGTCCAGTTCGCCAGGCTGCTGTTGAGCATGCTGACGTTGCGCTTCACGCGCTTGCCGAGCACGGCGTCGAAGGCGCGGTGCGACGTCATCACGCCGGAGTCGAGCACGGCGATGCCGACGCCGCTGCCATCCACGCCGCTGTACCAGGTCGGGCTGGAATAGCTGCGGCCGCGCGAGGTCAGCGTGCCCGAGACGTACTCGAGCGTGCTCAGCGTGCGCTGCACGGTGCGGTTGGGCGTGACGCTGGCGACGTCGTCGCGCTGGGCCAGCGCATGCACCTTCTGCGCCGGGATCTGGATCGTCAGCGCATTCATCGAACGGTGGAAGGCGTGCACCGAGCCGCCCAGGCGCAGCACGGCGGCGCGCAGATCACGCAGTTCCGGGTCGGCCGAATCGGCGACCACGATGGCCTGCACGTGGCGCACGCCCTTGACGTCGCGGGCCCAGCGCTCGCGCGGCTTGCGGTCGGTGCGCAGCTCGTCGTCCATGTCGCGCGCCACCTTGGCGCGCAGCTTCTCGCCGACCGGTTGGGCCTGCACCGGCATCGCCAGCAGGGCGGCGGGCAGCGCGATGGCCAGCATCGCCAGCGCGCCGCGCAACTGACGCACGCGGCGTTCGATGATGACGATGAATGGCAGCAGATGGCCCATCTTCGGCTCCCGCAGGCTGCTTGGGCCTGCCCCTTGTTGACGTCCTTCAGCGGATACAGCGCGTATCCATCTGTTTCTTGGACGTCATCCTAGGGAGCCAGAAGTGAGGCGTGGCGGAACAAATTCGCACTCAACGAAGAGCGTCCACTTCGCCTTCGGGACTTTTGCCCATTTAGTGGTCAGTCAAGGCTGACTTCCGTGCGTACCGTCCCCGCGCGATCGGCACGCGCCACCAGCGCCAGCCGCGTGCCCTGCGGGGCACGCACCACCCACTCGGCCACCGCCCGGTCGGCGGTGACCTCGCGCGAGGGCAGGAAGGCGATCTGCGACTGCTTGGGCGCATGGCCCTCGAGCTGCGGGCCCTCCATGCGTTCCTTGCCGGAGACCAGCGACACGGCCGGGTCGCCCTGCGGCAGCACGATCTCGAACATCACGCCACGCACCACCTTGCGCTGCAGCGCCCGCTGGCTCACGTAGGCCGGCAACCAGCCGCTGTTGGCCACCGCCATGCGCACGCGCCGGTGTCGGGGCCGAGCGCGCGCACCTCGGTGCGCAGCAGCTCCAGCCTGGGCAGGCTCAGCGCCAGCTGCGTCATCCAGGCCGGGAAGCGCGCCGCCTCGCGCTCGCGCAGGTGCGGCGGCGGGTTGCGCCAGAAGTTCATCTTGTCCCAGCCGCCGATCTCCACCGCGCCGAGCTGCGGGTGCATGAAGGGCTTCCAGTCGACGTGGGCCTGGCCGCCGCACTGCTCGTCGCTCCACTTCAGCAGCTTGAGCTCGTCGTCCACCGGGTGCTCGCGGAACCAGTCGATCCACTTGTAGCCCTGGATGTCGGCGGCCCTGGTTGGGCGACCAGATCTCCACCACCCAGAACAGCGCGCCGAGGTGCTCGTAGAGCCAGTCCTGCGTGCCGCCGATCACTTCCTTCGGGTGGTACTTGAACTCGTGCCAGATGCTCACCGCCGGGTAGCCGGTGAGCTCGGTGCCGAGCTTGCTGAAGCGCTGGTAGGCCCACAGATCCTCGGGGATCATGTCGTCGTCGCTGCAGGTGCCCATCGGCCGCAGGATCACGCCGCTGTGCGTGTGGTAGCTGATGCCGGCGCCGATGTTCGGGTGCTGGATGACGAAGTCGACCATCGCCCGCACCTCGGGCTCGCTGGTCGGGTAGGGCCCGGCGCCGACCTGCTCGAACTCCTGGCGCCAGAAGGCCGGGAAGTTGCGGTTGAGGTCGAGCCCTTCGAGGTCCTTGTTGACCTTGACGGTCAGGCCATCCCAGTTCTTCAGCGTGCCTTCCGGAATGAGGCGGTAGTACTCGCCGCCGAATTCTCCGGGCTCGCGCGGCACCATCAGCCGCGGGTCGGCGGCGCACTTCTTGTAGGCGCCATGCGGATCGGGAATGCGCATCGTCAGGATGCGGCCGTCGCCGTCGACGTCTTCCATCGTCAGGCCCTCGACCGGCGGCTCGTCGAAGGGATAGTGGCGCGTCGACGAGCGGATGTGCCGCGGCTTGTCGGCCAGCGCAAGCTCGGCGCCGTCGGGGTTCAGGCGCGGGCACAGGTACAGCGCGCGGGTGTCGAGCAGCTGGGTGACCTTCGGATCGTGGCCGTGGCCGTTCACCAGCTGGTGCAGGTAGTACAGCACCGCGGTGCTGGCGGTCAGCTCGGCGGCGTGGATGTTGCCGTCGCACCAGAAGGCCGGCTTGTCGATCGCCGCGCCGGTGGCGGTGTTGGTGACCGTGACGACCCAGATGTCGCGGCCCTCGTGGCTCTTGCCGATCGACTCGACCGCCACCAGGCCAGGGTGCGCATCGGCATAGTCGAACAGCAGCCGGGTCAGGGCGTCGTACTTGTAGAAGGTGTCGAAGCGGGGCGTGGGCGTGGCGGGCAGGGTCATGGACGATGGGGCGGGAGGACATCAGAGGATGCGGGCGCCGTCCTGGAAGACGGCCAGTTCGCCGGGCGCCAGCGGCGTCCAGCGTTCGTCGGTGGTCAGCGGCTCGGTGACGATCACGGCCACGCGATCGCTGGGCGTGGTCACGGCGGAGAAATCGACGCTCAGGTCCTCGTCGGCCAGCCGCGCGGCGCGGAAGGTGCTCGCGCACCAGCCAGTGCAGCTTCGTCGAGCAGTGCACCCACAGTGCCTGGCCGTTGCTGAGCATGAAGTTGAAGGTGCCGTGCGCGGCGATGGCGGGCACCAGCTCGCGCAGCGTGGCGCTCAGCTCGGCCACGCTGGGCACGCAGGCATGCGCCTTGGCCAGCTCCTGCATCAGCCAGCAGAAGGCGCGCTCGCTGTCGGTGTCGCCCACCGGCCGGAAGCCGGCGTGCAGGCGCGGCGCGAAATGCTTCAGGTCGCCGTTGTGCGCGAACACCCAGTAGCGGCCCCACAGTTCGCGCTGGAAGGGGTGGGTGTTCTCCAGCGCCACGCGGCCCTGCGTGGCCTTGCGGATGTGCGCGATGACGTGGCAGCTCTTGATCGGATAGCGCCGCACCATCTCGGCCACCGGCGAGTGGCGTGCGCTCTGCGCATCGACGAACACCCGCGCGCCGGACCCTCGAAGAAGGCGATGCCGAAGCCGTCCTTGTGCTCCTCGGCGCGCGTGGAGAAGCCGGTGAAGCTGAACACCACGTCGGTCGGCGTGTTGGCGTTCAGGCCGAGCAGCTGGCACATGGGCCTATTCCGTGAAGAGCCGGTAGAAGCCTTTGGCCGTGAGCAGCTGGCCGGGGTTGCTGGTCTCGTCGAGCACGCCGGCGAGGCGTCGGCCGATGCGCTCGCTGCGCTGCGCACGCCACAGCACCAGATCGGCCAGCCAGGGGTGGCGGTTGACCCAGTTGGCGCGCTCGTACAGCGCGAAACGCGGCTGCAGCGCGGCGATCCGCGCCTCGTAGTCGCGCCGCACGGTCTCGTCGGCTTCGCTGCGCGACAGGCCGGCCAGCAGCGACTCGGCCGCCAGCATGCCCGTCTCCAGCGCCTTGCCGATGCCCTCGCCGGTGAAGGCGTAGGTGCTGCCGGCCGCCTCGCCGGTGACCAGCAGGCCCGGCCGCGAGAAGCGCGCCCCCTGCAGCGAGCAGCGCAGCGGCGCACCCTTCAGCGGCGCGAGCCACTCGCCGCCGGCCACGAGCTCTCGGGCCGGCGCATAGATGCGCGTGAAGGCGTCGAAGAGAGCGCGCAGGTTGCCGTCGCCGCCGCCGCGGCGGAACTCGCTGAGGCCGACGCCGACGTTGAAGACGCCATCGCGGCACGGAAAGATCCAGCCGTACCCCGGCGACACCGCGCGGTGCCACACCACCTCGAGCTTGTCGATGCGGCCGCGCATCGCCTCGTTCTTCAGGTAGCCGCGCAGCGCCACGCCGCTGGGCGTCTGGCGCGACGCCATGCCCGCAGCGATCAGCGCCTGCGGGCCGGCGCCGCTGGCCAGCACCAGCCAGCGGCAGCGGATCTCGCGCAGCGCGCTGCCCTGCGCCACCCGCGCGCCGATCACCATGCCGCCCTCCTCGATCGGCGCGACGAAGCGCAGCGGTGCGAACATGCGCGCGCCGGCGCGCGCCGCGCCGCGGCAGATGATGTCGTCGAGCTCGCGGCGCGGCAGCACCGCCAGCGTGCCCGGCACGTCGACGCGAATGCCGCGCGGCGAAATCAACCCGGCATGCGTGACCGGCTGCGCCTGGGTCATCACTTCTTCGAGCACGCCGAGGCGGCGCAGCGCCCGGTGGGCATCGGGGATCAGGCCGTCGCCGCAGACCTTGTCGCGCGGAAAGGCGTGCTGGTCGATCAGCACCACGCCGGCGCCACCGCGCGCGAGCACGGTGGCTGCGGCACTGCCGGCCGGGCCGGCGCCGACGATCAGCACGTCGCAGCGGTCTGGAAGCTGATCGAGGGGAAGGTTCATGCGCAGACGCGTCGCAAGGGCAGCGGATTGGCGGCGGATTCTAGGAGCCTGCATCGAACAGCGACGGTTGCGCGCCGAAGCTCGCACGCTCGATCTCCAGCAGCCGCAGCTTGGTGCTCACGCCACCCGGCGCCGAGAAGCCGCCGCCCGCGCCGCCAGCGGCCAGCACACGATGGCAGGGCACGATGATCGCGAACGGATTGGCGCCCAGCGCCTGCCCCACGGGCGCGCTGCGCCCGGGTCGCCGAGCGCCTTGGCGAGTTCGCCGTAGGTGCAGGTGTGGCCGGCGGCGATGCCGCGCGCCGCCTCGTAGACGAGGCGGTGGAAGCCGGGCACCCACGCATGTCCAGCACGATGAACTCCAGCGCCGTGCGCTGGCCAGCCAGCAGCGACTGCACGGCCGCAACGGCCTCGGCGATCGCGGGCGTCGGCGCGCTCTCCCGCGCTTGCGGGTGCCGCCTGAGAAGGCTGGCCAACGTGTGCTCACGGCTCGCGCCGGGCAGCAACAGGCCGCGCACGCCGGCCTCGCCCCAGGCGATGGCGCCGTCGCCGAGCGGTGTCTCGAACCACGCGAAGTGCGTCGCATCGGCCATGGCCGCCATTGTGCGCGCGGTTGGCGCCCGCGTTGACGGCGCTCAAGGCCCATCGGCCGCCGCGGCGCGACCATGAACCCAGGTCAATCAACGAGAGAGGACGACACGATGAGCCTGTTCCATGCCGTGGTCTGGATCGATCACGAGAAAGCGCAGATCCTGCAGTTCGACGCCGAGCACGTGCAGTCGCAGAAGGTCAAGGCGCACACCCACCACACCGCGTACCACGGCAGCGGCGTGCGCACCGGGCACGAATTCTTCGGCGAGGTCTGCGACGCGCTCAAGGGCATCACCGAGGTGCTGGTGACGGGCTCGCGCACCAGCACGGCGGACTTCAAGCACTACGCCGAGAAGCATCGCCCCGCAGCCGCGAAGCAGATCGTCGGCTACGAGACGGTGGATCACCCGAGCGAGGCACAGCTGGTCGCGCTGGCCCGCAAGTACTTCCTGAAGTACGACCGGATGGCGGAACTCCCACTCCCACCTGACCGGCCGTTCCGATCAGGCGGCCATCGCGGTCGCCTGCGGCGTCACCGACTTCACTTCCAGCCGGGCCGCGTGCAGCAGCGGCTCGGTGTAGCCGCTGGGCTGCTCCTTGCCCTTGAACACGAGGTCGATCGCCGCCTTGTAGGCGCGGCTCGTGTCCCAGTTCCCGGCCATCGGCTGGTACAGCGCATCGCCGGCGTTCTGCTTGTCCACCACCTTGGCCATGCGGCGGAAGGTGGCGTTGACCTGCGCCTTGGTCACCACGCCGTGGTGCAGCCAGTTGGCGATGTGCTGGCTGCTGATGCGCAGCGTCGCGCGGTCTTCCATCAGGCCGACGTTGTGGATGTCGGGCACCTTGGAGCAGCCCACGCCCTGGTCGACCCAGCGCACGACGTAGCCGAGGATGCCCTGGGCGTTGTTGTCCAGCTCCTGCTGCTTCTGCTCGTCGGTCCAGTCGGCCTTCTTCACCACCGGCACGGTCAGCAGGCCGGCCAGCAGCGTCTCGCGCTCGGCATCGGCGTCGACCTTCTCCAGTTCCTTCTGCACCTTGAAGACGTCGACCGGGTGGTAGTGCAGCGCATGCAGCGTCGCCGCCGTCGGGCTGGGCACCCAGGCGGTATTGGCGCCGGCCTTCGGGTGCACGATCTTCTGCTGCAGCATCGCCGCCATCAGGTCGGGCATGGCCCACATGCCCTTGCCGATCTGCGCCTTGCCGCGCAGGCCGCACGACAGACCCACCAGCACGTTGTTGCGCTCGTAGGCCTGGATCCAGGCGCTGGTCTTCATGTCTCCCTTGCGCAGCATCGGGCCGGCCAGCATCGCGGTGTGCATCTCGTCGCCGGTGCGGTCGAGGAAGCCGGTGTTGATGAACGCCACGCGTGAGGCGGCCGCGGCGATGCAGGCCTTCAGGTTGACGCTGGTGCGGCGCTCCTCGTCCATGATGCCCAGCTTCACCGTGCTGTCGGGCAGGCCGAGCATCTGCTCGACGCGGCCGAACAGTTCGCTGGCGAAAGCCACCTCGGCCGGGCCGTGCATCTTCGGCTTGACGATGTAGACCGAGCCGGTGCGCGAGTTGGTGATGCCGTTGCGGCCATGGCGCTGCAGGTCGTGCAGCGCGATGGTGGTGGTGATCACCGCATCCATGATCCCTTCCGGGATCTCGCGCGGTCGTCGTCCCCCACAGGATGGCCGGGTTGGTCATCAGGTGGCCGACGTTGCGCACGAACAGCAGCGAGCGGCCGTGCAGCAGCACATCCTCGCCGCGCGGGCCGGTATAGCGGCGGTCGGGGTTGAGGCCGCGGGTGAAGCTCTTGCCGCCCTTGCTCACTTCCTCGGTGAGCGTGCCTTCGATGATGCCCAGCCAGTTGCCGTAGGCGAGCACCTTGTCCTCGGCGTCGACCACAGCGACCGAGTCTTCCAGATCGAGGATGGTCGACAGCGCCGATTCCAGCACCAGGTCGGCCACGCCGGCCGCGTCGGTCGCGCCGATCGGGTGGGCGCGGTCGATGCGGATGTCCATGTGCAGGCCGTGGTGCGACAGCAGCACCGACTTCGGCGCGTCCATCTCGCCCTGGAAGCCGACGAACTGCGCCGGGTTCTTCAGGCCGACGCTCTTGCCGTCCTTCAGCGTGACGAGCAGGTTGTTGTCGACCACGCGGTAGGCGGTGGAATCGATGTGCGAACCCTTTTTCAGCGGCGCGCAGCGATCCAGCACGTATCGCGCGTACTCGATGACCTTGGCGCCGCGCCTGGGGTTGTAGCCGCTGCCCTTCTCGCAGCCGTCGGCCTCGCTGATCACGTCGGTACCGTAGAGCGCGTCGTACAGCGAGCCCCAGCGCGCGTTGGCGGCATTCAGCGCATAGCGCGCGTTGGTGATCGGCACCACCAGCTGCGGGCCGGCCTGCAGGGGCCAGCTCGGCGTCGACGTTCTTGGTCGTCGCCTTGACCTTCTTCGGCTCGGGCACGAGGTAGCCGATCTGCTCGAGGAACTTGCGGTAGGCCTTGGGCACGGTGATCGGGCCGGGGTTGGCCTGGTGCCGGGCGTCGAGCTCGGACTGCAGCCGGTCGCGCTCTGCCAGCAGCGCGGCATTCTTCGGCGCGAGGTCGGCGACGATGGCGTCGAAGCCGGCCCAGAAGGCTTCGCTCGTCACGCCGGTGCCGGGCAGCACGCGGTCTTCGATGAAGCGGTACAGCGGCGTGGCCACGTGCAGGCGGTGGCAGGTGGTGCGGTCGGTCATGGTGATCCTCGAGAGGTCAGGGAGTCGGAAAGAAGTCGAGCACGTCGCGCAGGCTGCTGCCGATGCGCGTCGGGGCGGTGTCGAGCTGTTCGAGCGGCAGGCCGGCGCGGTTCACCCACAGCGTGGTGTAGCCGTACCGGTGGCGCCGATCGCATCCCAGCCATTGCTGGAGACGAAGAGGATGTCGCGCGCGGGCAGCCCCAGCGCCTGCGGCCCGAGCGCATAGGCGGCCGGGTCGGTCTTGTACTTGCGGATGCCGTGCACGCTGAGCACCGGGTCGAGCAGGCCGCTGAAGCCCGCGCTCTTCACGGCGACACCGAGCATCTCCGGGTCGCCGTTGGAGAGGATGCCGGCCTTGATGCCGCGCGATTGCAGCGCACGAAGCACATCGAGGTTCTCGGGGAAGGCGCTGAGGTGGCGGTACTGGTTCATCAGCCGCTCTTCGGCGGTGGCATCCATCGCCAGGCCGAGGCGTTGTGCGGCAAAGCGCAGGCCGGCGCGGGTCAGGTCCCAGAAGGGCCGGTACTGGCCGCTCATCGAGCACAGTCGGGTGTATTCGATCTGCTTGTCGCGCCAGAGCACGCCGAGTTTCTCGCCCTGGCCCGGAAACAGCTGCTCGGCCAGCAGCCCGACGCTGTAGACGTCGAACAAGGTGCCGTACGCGTCGAACAGCACCGCGCGCGGCACATGCGAGGGACTTCCGGGCCGGGATTCCATGCGACGAATCTATTTCATGCTGGCGGCAACATTAATAGCGCCAAAAGTCTTGGATTTGTGATGCCAGCGGCGGAATCAGTTGCCCCCGCGCATAATTCGCCACCATGGACCGGCTCAAGCAGATCGAATCCTTCGTCTCCGTGGCCGCGCGCGGCAGCCTCACCGCCGCGGCCAATGCCGAGGGCGTGGCGCCGGCGGTGATCGGCCGGCGCATCGACGCGCTGGAGGAGCGGCTGGGCGTGAAGCTGCTGGTGCGCACCACGCGCAAGATCACGCTGACGCATGAAGGCAGCGCCTTCCTCGAGGACTGCCAGCGCCTGCTGGCCGATCTGGCCAATGCCGAGGCCAGCGTCAGCGCGGGCGGCGTGAAAGCGAGTGGCTACTTGCGCATTACAGCGCCGGCCGGCTTCGGCCGTCGCCACGTGGCACCGCTGGTGCCCCGGTTTCTCGAACAGCACCCGGACGTGAACGTCTCGTTGAACCTCAGCGACCGTGTGGTGGACATCGTCAACGAGAGCTACGACTGCGCGGTGCGGGTCGGCGACCTGCCCGACTCCAGCCTGATCAGCGTGCGCATGGCCGACAACCGCCGCCTGTGCGTGGCGACGCCGGCCTATCTGAAGCGCGCCGGCACGCCCAAGCACCCGAACGATCTGCTGCGCCACCAGTGCCTGACGCTGAGCTCGGACGCCAGCCAGACCCGCGGCTGGGCTTTCGTGGTGGATGGCGCGGTGACGCACCTGCGCCCGAGCGGCCGTCTCGATTGCAGCGACGGCCGTGTGTTGCACGACTGGTGCGTGGCCGGCCTGGGCACGGCGTGGCGCTCCACCTGGGAGGTCGAGCACGAAGTGCAGAGCGGGCAGCTCGTCAGTGTTCTCGACGACTACGCCGCGCCGCCGAACGGCATCTATGCGGTCTTCCGCACGCCAAGCACCTGCCGCTGCGCGTGCGCCTGTGGATCGACTTCCTGAAACACACGTACGGCGATCCAAGCTACTGGCGCTGACGCCGCAAGCGTGCCCAGCGGCCGCCGCGGAACCGGCTTGGCCGGGCCGCTGGCGGCGCCCCTGGGGGAGCGCCGTGAGGCGCTCCGGGGGTTACTTGCTCAAGCATTCCTTCATGAACGCCTTGCGCTCGTCGCCCTTCTTGGCACCGGCGTCCTTGTTGCAGACCTTCATCTTGTCCTGCTGCGTCTGCTTCTTGGCCGACAGGCACTTGGACATGAACGCCTTGCGCTCGTCGCCCTTCATGTCACCGGCGTCCTTGTTGCAGGTCGCCATCTTGGTCTGCTGGGCCGTCTTCGGCGCGCTGGCGGCGTCGGCGGCAAAGGACGAGGTGGCGAACGCCGAGGTGGCCAGGGCCACGATGGTGATGATCTTCTTCATGGGGTCTCCTTCTCCTGACGTGGGCACGATTGCCGCTGCGCATTGAAGCACCGAGCCCTCGCGGCGGCAATGGAAGGAACGCACCGCAGCGTCGCGCGGCCGACACGCTCACGCGTCAGTTGCCCGCGCCGCGCCCACAGATTCGTATCAGAGGATGCGCCGCGGATGGGCCAGCGCCTCGTGCGCGGCATGCAGCCGCCGCACCAGCACGCGGATGAAGCCCTCGTCGAACAGGTGCCGGCAGCCCGGGCTGAGCTGCGCCAGCGTGTCGGGCGTGAAGGAGATCGTCGTGGCCGTCTCGGTGACGATCACGTCGGTGCTGTGGCGGCGCAGGTCGGGGCTGGGCGCGAGGTAGGCCATCTCGCCGACGCTGGTGCCGGCGCCGAGCTGCGCCACCTTCTGGCCGTCGCGGAACACCTCGAGCTCGCCCTTGGCGATGATGTGGAAGGTGTTGCCCTCCTCGCCCTTGCGGTACAACGCACGGCCGAAGTCATGGCGCTGCCACTTCGCGCGGTGCACCACTTCCCACAGCTCGACGTCGCCGAAGTTGGCGAAGAAGTCCAGCGAACGCAGCAGCGTGAAGCGCTCGGAATCGAGCACGCCCTGCAGGTGGCCGCGCGGCACGTGCTGCTGCGAGATCAGTGCCGACAGCGCCTGCGCGAACTCGTCCCAGTCGCGATAGCGCTGGCCCACGTCCTTGGCGAGCGCGCGCTGGATCACTGCGTCCACCGTCGGCGCCACGCCGGCGCGCAGACGGGTGAGCGGCGGCGGCGTCTGGTGGTAGATCTGGTGCATCATGGCCGACTGCACCTGCGCATCGAAGGGCGGCCGCCCGGCGATCAGGTGGTACAGCACGGCGCCGAGCGAGTAGATGTCGGCGCGGCAATCGAGCGCGGCGCCGTCGAGCTGCTCGGGCGACATGTAGGCCAGCGAGCCGACGCGATAGACCTGCGTCACGTCGGAGGCGAGATTCAGCACGCTGCCGAAGTCGGTGACCTTGACGTCGGTGATCGCGCCGTTGGACTGCGTCACCAGCAGGTTGGCCGGCTTCACGTCGCGGTGGATCAGGCCCTGGCGGTACACATAGCCCAGCGCCATCGCGCACTTGAAGCCGAGCTCGACGATGAGCTCCAGCGGCAGCAGCTGGTCGGCCCGGCAGAACGGGCGCAGCGTGCTGCCCGGCACGTACTCCATCACTGAGGTAGGGCTCCACCGGGTCGGGCACGGCGTCGTAGATCTGCACCACGTTCGGGTGCTTCAGGCGCCCCACCAGCGCAGCCTCGGCGGCGAAGAAGCGCTCGAAGAAGCGGTTGTCGTGCGCATCGCCCATCACCAGCGGGCGCACCCGCTTGATCGCGACATCCATGTCCTGGAAGTCGTCGTGGCAGAGGAAGACCTCGCTGGTGGCGCCTTCGCCGAGCTTGCGCAGCACGCGGTACTTGCCGATCAGCAGCGGCAGCTCGGCCATCGCGTCGCTCGGCGCACTCTGGGGGCGGGTGGTGGAAGTCGAAGGCATGGCACGGGTGCGCGGCATGTGGATGATTCCACACCGGCGGGCATCCGGCACACCCGATCTGGCGCAGGAAAACGGCCCATTCCCGGCCTTCTCCCAGGGCCCGGGCAGCCGAGGGGCCACCCGTAGAATCCGCCCATGATCCAAGCCAAGAAGGAGCTGCTGGCCGCGCTGTCGGCAGCGATCGCCGAGGTCAGCCCCGGTGCGAACGTGGGCGCGGCCTTCGAGCTGCCCAAGCAGGCCGCCCACGGCGACCTGGCCTGCACGGCCGCCATGCAGCTCGCGCGCCCGCTGAAGAAGAACCCGCGCGAAGTGGCCACGGCACTGATCGAGTCGCTGAACCGCCAGCCGGCCGTGGAGCGCTGGGTGGCGGCCATGGAGATCGCCGGCCCGGGCTTCGTCAACTTCCGGCTGCGCGATGCCGCCCGGCAGGCCATCGTCGCCGAGATCCTGCACGCCGGCGACGACTTCGGCCGCGCCGCGCCGAATGGCCGGCCGGTGCTGGTGGAGTTCGTCTCCGCCAACCCGACCGGCCCGCTGCACACCGGCCACACGCGCCAGGCTTGCCTGGGCGATGCGATCTGCAACCTGCTCGACTGGCAGGGCTGGCAGGTCACGCGCGAGTTCTATTACAACGACGCCGGCGTGCAGATCGCGACGCTGGCCACCTCGGTGCAGGCGCGCCTGAAAGGCGCGAAGCCCGGCGATACCGACTGGCCCGAGGCCGCCTACAACGGCGACTACATCGCCGACGTCGCGGCCGATTTCGCGGCGAAGAAGACGGTGCATGCCGACGACCGCGAGTTCACCGCCTCCGGCCTGACGGACGACCTGGACAGCATCCGCCAGTTTGCCGTGGCCTACCTGCGCCACGAACAGGATCTCGACCTGAAGGCGCTGGGCGTGCGCTTCGACCACTACTACCTGGAATCGAGCCTGTACAGCAGTGGCCGCGTCGAGGAGACCGTGCAGCGCCTGATCGCCGCCGGCAAGACATACGAGGAAGGCGGCGCGCTGTGGCTGCGCACCACCGAATACGGCGACGACAAGGACCGCGTGATGCGGAAGTCCGACGGAACGTACACCTACTTCGTGCCGGACGTCGCCTACCACCTCGCCAAGTTCGAGCGCGGCTTCACCAAGGCCATCAACATCCAGGGCGGTGACCACCATGGCACCACGGCGCGCGTGCGCGCCGGCATCCAGGCGGCGGGCCAGGGCGTGCCCGCGGGCTACCCCGACTACGTGCTGCACAAGATGGTCACCGTGATGAAGGGCGGCCAGGAGGTGAAGATCTCCAAGCGTGCCGGCAGCTACGTGACGCTGCGCGACCCGGGTCGACTGGACCGGCCGCGATGCGGTGCGCTTCTTCATGCTCAGCCGCAAGGCCGACACCGAGTTCGTCTTCGACGTCGACCTGGCCCTCAAGCGCAACGACGAGAACCCGGTGTTCTACGTGCAGTACGCGCATGCGCGCATCTGCTCGGTGATCCAGCAGTTCGTCGAACAAGGCGGCGACACCGCCTCGCTCAACCACGCCGACCATTCGCTGCTGACGGCGCCGAGCGAAGCTGCGCTGATGCTCAAGCTCGCCGAGTTCCCGAGCGTGCTGGCCGGCGCCGCGGCCGACTTCGCGCCGCATGACGTTGCCTTCTACCTGCGCGACGTGGCCGGCGCCTTCCACAGCTACTACGCCAACGAGCGCTTCCTCGTCGACGACCCGCACTCGCGCGCGCGCATCGCGCTGCTGGCGGCCACCCGCCGGTGCTGCGCAATGCGCTGGCGGTGCTGGGCGTGTCGGCCCCGCAACGCATGGACCGGGAACAACCCGCGCTGGAGACTGCATGAAATCGCAACGCGGCGGATTCGCCATGGGCCTGATCGTCGGGCTGCTGATCGGCCTGGCGCTGGCGCTGGCCGTGGCGCTGTATGTCACCAAGGTGCCGGTGCCGTTCGTCAACAAGGTGCCGCAGCGCACGGCCGAGCAAGACGCGGCCGAGCAGGAGAAGAACCGCAACTGGGATCCGAATGCCGGCACGGCACACAAGCCCGGCGCCAAGCCGGCTGCGCCCACCAGCGCGCCGACGGCGGCTGCGCCGCCCCCGTGGCCACACCGCCGGTGGCCGCCGCGACGCCGGCCTCCGCAGCGCGTGATCCCGCAGCCATCCTCGCCGCACGCGAGACGGCCACCGTGAAGCCGACGCCTGCCGCCGACCCGTTCAACTATTTCGTGCAGGCCGGCGCCTTCGCCAAGCCGGAAGACGCCGAGCAGCAGCGCGCCCGGCTGGCGATGATGGGCTACGAGGCCAAGGTCACCGAGCGCGAGCAGTCCGGCCGCACCGTCTACCGCGTGCGTATCGGCCCCTTCCCGGCCAAGGACGCCGCCGATGGCGCGAAGGACAAGCTGGCAGCCGCCGGCGTCGATTCGGCGCTGGTGCGCGTCCAGAAGTGAATGACGCCGGTCAAGCCTGCCGTAGAACTTTCCTGCAGCGGATGCGATCTGCCGACAGAATCGCCTTTCCGCGTGTCGAGGATCCCATGAAGAAGTTGCAACGTCGCGAGTTTTCCGCCACCTTGGTCGGCGCCGGCGCCCTGGCGCTGGGCCTGCCCGCCGCCGCGCAGGGCGGCATCGTCGAGGGCACCCACTACGTGCGCCTGGGCCAGCCCGTGCCGGTGTCGGTGGCCACCGGCAAGGTGGAGGTGGTCGAGTTCTTCTGGTACGGCTGCCCGCACTGCAACGCCTTCGAGCCCGCGCTCGAGGCCTGGGTGAAGAAGCTGCCCGACTTCGTGGCCTTCCGCCGCGTGCCGGTGCAGTTCCGCGAGGAGCCCTTCGGCACCCACCAGCGCATCTACTACGCACTCGAGACCATGGGCCAGCTCGAGGCCATGCACCGCAAGGTCTTCTATGCCATCCACAACGACCGGCAGAAGCTCGACAAGCCCGCCGACGTCGCTGCCTTCATGACCAAGAACGGCGTCGATGGCGCCAAGGTCGTCGAGCTGATGGGCTCGTTCGCGGTACAGACCAAGGCCCGCCGTGCCAAGCAGCTGGCCGAGGCCTACCGCATCGACGGCGTGCCGGCACTGGGCGTCCAGGGCCGCTTCTTCACCTCTGGCAGCCCGGCCGGCGGGCAGGATCGGATGCTGGTCGTCGCCGACTTTCTCATCCAGGCGTCCCGGAAGTCTTGACCCCCGGTAGCGCCTCACGGCGCTCCCCCAGGGGGCGCCGCCAGCGGCCCGGCGAAGCCGGCTCCGCGGCGGCCGCATGTTTCGATTTGCGGTCGCACGCGCATGGCTTGTGGCTAGAATGGCCTGCAAGTTTCATGCCCTCGATGAGAAACCTCCCGCTCCTCGCCCTTCTCGCCGCCTTGGCCGGCGGCCCCGCGTTCGCCGAAAAGGCGGACCGTTTCAAGCCGCTGAATGTCGAGGCCGACCAGCCGGGCCGCATCGACCTGCTCAACCAGCACGTCGTGTTCAACGGCAATGTCGTCGTCACCAAGGGCACGATGACCATCCGTGCCGGCCGCATCGAGGTGCGCGAGACGCCCGAGGGCTATCACAGCGCCGTTGCGACCGGCTCCCCCAACAAGCCTGCCACCTTCCGCCAGAAGCGCGACGGCGTGGACGAGTGGATCGAGGGCGAGGCCGAACGGCTGGAGTACGACGGCAAGACCGACACCATCCGCTTCGTCACCAACGCCGCGGTGCGGCGCCTGCGCGGCAGCACGGTGGCCGACGAGATTGCCGGCAACGTGGTCAGCTACGACAGCATCGGCGAGGTGTTCAGCGTTTCCGGCGGCGCAGCAGCCACACCCACCAACCCCGGCGGCCGCGTGCGCGCGGTGCTGACGCCGCGCGAGGGCAGCGCCGCCGCCGCTGAAGCCGCCGCCGCGGCCTCGCAGCCGGCGCCGCCGCTCAAGCTGGCGCCGTCGCTCGGGGGTGGCAAGTGACGCAGAACGCCGCGGCCGCAGCGCCGCGCGTGCATCGACTCGAAGCGCGCGGGCTGCAGAAGTCCTACGGCGTGCGCAAGGTCGTCAGGACGTGCGCCCGGCGGTGGACAGCGGCGAGGTCGTCGGCCTGCTCGGCCCCAACGGCGCGGGCAAGACGACCAGCTTCTACATGATCGTCGGTCTGGTGCGGGCCGATGCCGGCGAGATCAGCATCGAGGGCCAGCGCGTCGAGCGGCTGCCGATCCACCTGCGCTCGCGGCTCGGGCTGTCGTACCTGCCGCAGGAGGCCTCGATCTTCCGCAAGCTCACGGTGGAGGAGAACATCCGCGCCGTGCTCGAGCTGCAGCTCGACAAGGAAGGCCGGCCGCTGCGCGAGGCGCAGATCGACCAGATGCTCGACGGCCTGCTGCACGACCTCTCGATCGAGAAGCTGCGCAGCGTGCCCGCACCGGCGTTGTCGGGCGGCGAGCGGCGCCGCGTGGAGATCGCCCGCGCGCTGGCCACACAGCCGCGCTTCATCCTGCTCGACGAACCGTTTGCCGGCGTCGACCCGATCGCCGTGCTGGAGATCCAGCGCATCATCAGCTTCCTCAAGGCACGCGGCATCGGCGTGCTGATCACCGACCACAACGTGCGCGAGACGCTGGGCATCTGCGACCGCGCCTACATCATCAGCGAGGGCGCCGTGCTGGCCGAAGGCACGCCCTCCGAGATCGTCGAGAACGCGGACGTGCGCAAGGTCTATCTCGGCGAGCACTTCAGAATGTGATCCCGCAATGAAGCCTTCATTGCAAGTCCGGCTCGCAGCACTGGCGCTCACGCCCCAGCTGCAGCAGTCGATCCGCCTGCTGCAGCTCTCCACGCTCGAACTCCACCAGGAAGTCGAGCAGATGCTGGAGCAGAACCCCTTCCTCGAGCCCGACGACGATGCGCCCTCGGCCTTCGAGCCGATGGTCGAGCGCACCAGCGCCGCCGAGCGGGCCGGCGAGCGCGAGACCGAGCGCGCCGCCGAATCGGCCAGCGAAGGGGGCGACGACGCACCGGGGCTGGACAGCGCCGAGCTCGGCACCACCGAACGCGACGACTGGGAGAACGGCACCGAGCGCGACGACTTCGACGGCATCGGCGAGACGCCGAGCAAATCCTCGGCGACCGGCGACAGCGACGACTTCGACGGCGCCGAGCGCGACGCCGCGCTGCCGACGCTGCAAGACCATCTGCGCGAGCAGCTCTCCGGCATGCGGCTTTGCGACGAAGACGCTGCCGCGGTGATGGTGCTGATCGAGTCGCTGGATGACGACGGCTACCTCGCCGACCCGGTCGAGGAGATTGCCGCGCGCCTCGTCGACGAGGAAGCCGACGACGAGCAGCGCGAGGAGATGGTCGACCGGCTGCGCTGCGGCCTGCGCTTCCTGCAGAGCATGGAGCCCACCGGCGTCGGCGCGGCCAATCTCTCGGAGTGCCTGATCCTGCAGCTGCGCACGCTGCCGCGCAGCGAGGCGCAGATGGTGGCGATCATCGTGTGCAAGAGCCACCTCGAGCTGCTGGCGCGGCGCGACCTGAAGAAGCTCATCGCCGCCACCGGCGCCGACGAAGACCTGCTCAAGCAGGCGCAGGCCCTGATCGTGGCGTGCGAGCCCAAGCCCGGCCGGCCGTTCGCGCGCGCCGAGGCCAACATCATCGTGCCCGACGTGAT
Organism: Piscinibacter aquaticus; assembly: GCA_007994965.1. Classification (GTDB taxonomy): domain Bacteria; phylum Pseudomonadota; class Gammaproteobacteria; order Burkholderiales; family Burkholderiaceae_C; genus Piscinibacter; species Piscinibacter aquaticus. The sequence continues at coordinate 3,796,982 of VOPW01000001.1, forward strand.
CGTGCAGAAGGCCGGCCGCGGCTGGAAGGTGGTGCTCAACCCCGACGTGATGCCAAGGCTGCGCATCAACGACCTGTACGCCAACGCGATCCGCCAGGGGCGCGGCAACGCCAGCCTGAACGGCGCCGGCGCCGGGCTGAATGCGCGGCTGCAGGAAGCGCGCTGGTTCATGAAGAACATCCTGCAGCGCTTCGACACCATCCAGCGCGTCTCGCAGGCCATCGTCGAGCGCCAGAAGGCCTTCTTCACGCACGGCGAGATCGCGATGAAGCCGCTGGTGCTGCGCGAGATCGCCGACGAACTGGGCCTGCACGAATCGACCATCTCGCGGGTGACCACGGCGAAGTACATGTCCACGCCTTTCGGCACCTTCGAGCTGAAGTATTTCTTCGGCTCGTCGCTGAATACCGATGCCGGCGGCAACGCGTCGAGCACCGCGGTGCGCGCGCTGATCAAGCAGCTGGTGGCAGCGGAGGATCCGAACAAGCCGCTGTCCGACAGCCAGATCTCGCAGATGCTGGAGGAGCAGGGCATCCAGGTGGCGCGGCGCACCGTGGCGAAATACCGCGAGGCGCTGAAGATCGCGCCGGCGAATCTGCGCAAAGCCATGTAGGTCGAGGCCGACGATGCCTCTGCCCTTGTTCCTGCCCTGCGCCGCCGGCGTCGAGGACTGGCTCGCCGAGGAAGTCGCGCGCGTGCTGCCCGCCGCGCAGGTGCACAAGCGCCGCGGCGGCGTGGCGCTCGAAGGCGATCCGCGCGAGGTGATGCTGCTGAACCTCGAGAGCCGCCTCGCGCAGCGCGTGCTGATCGAGGTGGCCGAAGGCCCGTACCACGACGAGCACGATCTCTACGCACTCGCGCAGAGCGTCGACTGGCAGCAGTGGCTCACGCCGCGGCAGACGCTGCGCGTGGACACCACCGCGCAGAAGAGCCCGCTGAAGAGCCTGAACTTCGCCGCGCTGCGCATCAAGGATGCGGTGTGCGACCAGCTGCGCGACGCCACCGGCGAGCGGCCCAGCGTCGATACGCGCCGGCCCGATCTGCCGATTGCACTGCACGTCGGGCCCGAGCGTGCGCTGATCTACGTCGACAGCTCGGGCGAGCCGCTTTTCAAGCGCGGCTGGCGCGAGGACAAGGGCGATGCGCCGCTGAAGGAGACGCTTGCCGCCGCGATGCTCGCCGCCGCCGGCTGGCGCGGCACGCCCGAGGCCGGCGGTGCGCTGCACGACCCGTGCTGCGGCTCCGGCACGATCGCGATCGAGGCGGCGCAGATCGCCTGCGGCATCGCGCCGGGGCTGCAACGCCGCTTCGCCTTCGAGCGCCAGCTGCCCTTCAACGGGCCTGATGAACGTGCGCTGTGGCAGCAGCTCAAGGCCGAGGCGAAGGCGCGCATCCATGCCAGCGCGGTCCCGATCCACGCCAGCGACGTGTCCTTCCGCATGGTCGACTTCGCACGCCGCAATGCCGAGCGCGCCGGCGTGGTCGATGCGATCGAATTCCACGGCGGCGATGCGCTGGAACGGCCGGCGCCTGTGCTGCCTGAAGGGATGCGCGGCTGCATCGTGCTCAACCCGCCGTATGGCGAGCGCATCGAGGTGGGCGGCAAGGCGGCGCGCCCGTCGGCCCAGGACCGCGACACGCCGACCGACTTCTTCGCGCGCCTGGCCTCGCACTGGAAGCAGGCGTACACCCGCCACGCCGCCGGCTGGACGGCGTGGGTGCTCAGCCCCGACATGAAGCTGCCGTCGGCCATGCGGCTGAAGGAGAGCCGCCGCATCCCGATGTGGAACGGGCCGATCGAGTGTCGTCTCTACCGCTTCGACTGGTGGCCGGCTCGGCACGCGCGTCGAAGACCGACGCGGGCCCGCAGATCAGCGCGACACCTTGACCGCCACCGGCGCGCTGCTGGCCATCACCGCGCCACCGGCGTTCGCCACCAGCTCGAGCTTCAGCGTGTACTCGCCGGCCGGCGGCTTGAGCCAGCCTCGGTGACGCCGTTGGTGAAGGCGATGCGCTCGGTGGCGCCGCTGCGCGCTTGCGCGACGAGGCGGAAGTGGCCCACGCCCGCTTCGGTGATCGCGGTGTGGCTGACGTTCAGCCCGGAGGCGTGGAACTGCACGCGAAACGGCGGCGTCAGCAGTTCGCCGTCGCGCGGCGCGAGCAGCTCGACGCCGGGCTTGGCCAGCGACTTGGGGTCGACCTTGTCGTTTTTCGCCGTGACGGTGATGGTCATCGGCTTGCTGTAGATGAAGAACGGGATGTGCTTGTGGTCGGCCAGCAGCAGGCGCAGCGTGTAGGTGCCTGGCGGGAAATCGAGCACCGCTTCCATCTGACCCTTGCCGAAGTGGCGGTACTGGTCGTTGAAGGGCAGCGGTTTCGTGAAATCCAGCGGCAGGTCGCGGTTGACCAGCAGGTGGTGGTGGCCGGTGTCGCGCACGTCCTTCGTGATCGCCGCCAGCCCGGAGCGCGACAGCCCGAACTTCAGGCGGAAGGGCGTCTCGATGCGCGCGCCGTCCTGCAGGTTGGTGAAGTAGGTTTCGGGCTGCGGCAACGGGGCCGGCAGCGTCACCCAGGGATGGTTCGGTTCGGCCGCCGCGGCGGCCGAACCCAGTGCGATGGCCGCCAGCGCGGCGGCGAAGCGGGGCCACTTCATCGGCGCAGCAACTGCCCGAGCACGTTGCCGATGTCCAGTCCGCCCTGCGGCAACTGGCCGCCCGGCGTGACCGGGTCGACCAGCTGCGGCAGCACCTGCGAGCGAACCGAGCAGATCGCTGCCGTTCATGCCGGTGCTCTGCGACAGCTGGCCGATCAGGTCATCGCCGAGCACGCTGCCGAGCTGATCGGGCGAGACCGGCAGGTTCTGCCCGGTGCCCACCCAGGAACCCATCACGTCGCCGAGGCCGCCCTGCTGGAAGCGCGCGACCAGATCGGCGAGACCGCCACCCTGCCCGCCCTGCCCGGCGAGCATGCCCAGCACCGCCTGGATGAGAGCCTCCTGGCCACCACCCTGGCCGCCCGGGCCGCCCTGGCCGAGCGCGCCGATGACCGAATCGAGCAGACCCATCTGAACCTCCTTTGTGTATCCGTTGGGGAGGCCGATTCTGGCCGCGCCGCTCAGGCCGCCGCCATCCCACGCCGGCGCAGCGCCAGCCAGCCGATCGCCGCGCCGGCCAGCAGCACCGGCGCGATCGAGCCGAGGTTCAGCCAGGTCCAGCCCTGCGTGGTCACCAGCGCGCCGGAGCCCAGCGCGGTGAGCGTCATCGTCGCCATCACCGTGCTGTCCATCGCCGCCTGCGCGGTCGTCTCTCTTCGGGGCGGTAGGCTTCGGTCAGCAGGGTCGTGCCGCCGACGTAGAGGAAGTTCCAGCCCACGCCGAGCGCAAACAGCGCGACGAGAAACTGCATCAGATCGACGCCCGACAGCGCCACCGCGATGCAGACCATGTTGAGCACCACGCCCGCGGCCATCACCGGCAGCACACCGACGCGGCGGATCAGCGAGCCGGTGAAGAAGCTGGGCACGAACATGCCCAGCACGTGCCACTCGAGCACCAGCGCCGCGCTGGAGAACGGATGCGCGCATTGCGACATCGCGATCGGCGTGGCGGCCATCAAGAGGTTCATCACGCCGTAGCCCAGCGCGCAGCCGGCCACCGCGACGATGAAGACCGGCTGGCGCGCGATCTCGCGCAGCGGCCGGCCGGGGTGCGCGGCATTGGGCACCGGCAGCGGCGGGAAGCGGATGAACGACATCGTCAGCAGCGCGAGCAGCGCCACCGCCACCAGCGCGGCATAGGCGCCGGCGAAGGCCACCGGCAGCGCATCGCGCGTGGCGCTGGCGAGGTTCGGTCCGACCACCGCGCCGAGGATGCCGCCGGCCAGTACCCAGGAGATCGCACGCTCCTTGTAGGCCGGCGCGACGAGCTCGGTGGCGGCGAAGCGGTACAGCGCCGCATTGGCGTTGTAGTAGCCGGCGACCACCGTGGCGGCCACCAGCCACCAGAACTGGTGCGACGAGGCGGCCCAGGCACACAGTGCGGTCGATGCGATCGCCACCAGCAGGCCGAACTGGAACGCGCGGCGGCGGCCGAAGCGGCGCTGATGGCTGGCCACCAGCGGCGCGCACAGCGAGCCACCTGCCACGTAGCCGGCCACCGGCAGCGTCGCCATCCACGGCACCGGCGCGAGCGCGAGGCCGACCGTGCCGTTGATTGCGATGAAGGTGACGTTGTTGGTCAGGAAGAGCCCCTGGCACAGCGTCAGCAGCAGCAGTTGAACGTTCAAGCGAGCCCTTCGGTGGTGAGGCCCACGTGCGCCAGCAGCGCCAGCGGCGCGGTGTCGGCGCGCAGCGTGCGTGCCCCGAGCGAAGCCGCCTGGAAGCCGCAGCGGCGCGCCGAGTCTTCCTCGGCTGCACTCAGCCCGCCCTCGGGGCCGCTGAGCGAGATCATTTCTCGCAGCTGCCGCAACGCCGGCAGCGGATGTGCATCGCGCAGGCTGAGCACGATGCGCACGGCGTCACCTCGCGGCCCGAGCGAGGCGAGCCACTGCGGCAGCGCCATCACCGGCGCCACCGTCGGCACGCGGGTGCGGCCGCTCTGCTCGCAGGCGGCCACCGCCACGCCTTGCCAGTGCGCCACCTTCTTCTGCGCGCGCTCGCCGGCCGTGCGCAGCACCGAGCGTTCGCACAGCAGCGGCTGGATCGCGGCCACGCCGAGCTCGCAGGCCTTCTCGACCAGCGCATCCATGCGCTCGTTGGCCGGCATGCCGACGGCCAGCGTCACCGCCAGCGGCAGCTCGCGCGAGACGTTCGCGTGCGCGCCGATCCGCACGCTCACCTCGCGGCGGCCCATCGCCGTGACTTCGGCCATCCACTCGCCGCCGCGACCGTCGAAGAGGGTCAGCGCATCGCCGGGCTGCAGGCGCAGCACCTGCACATGGCGCGCAGCGCCCTCGGGCAGCGTGATCTCGGCGGCGCCGGCCAGCGGCAGGTCAACGTGGAAGCGGGGCGGCACGGCATCAGGTCGTGAGTAGGAGGCCGAAGTGTGCCGCAGCGCCGCCCCGACTCCGCGCCGAGTCTCAGCGCCCCGCCCGCGACCACACCCGCCGCCAGCGGCGCGAGAGAGCCCGCACGCGCCGCCACGGCGCCCACGCTGCCAGCGCCTCGTGCACGCGCTGCTTGGTGCGCCGCCACCAGCCCAGCGCGGCGGCAAACCAGGGCGAACTGCGTGAGCTGCGGCTCGGTGAGGATGAACAGCCGCCCGACGAAGGCGGTGCCGAGCAGCTTGGCCGCCACGATCACCAGCACGCCGGGCAGCGTCTGCCCCTGGTGGATGGCCCACAGCGCGAGCAGCTTGACGGGAAACAGCGCCACCGCCGGCACGAGAAACAGCGCCAGGGCCGCAGCCGGCGAGGCGCGGCGGATGCGCGCCTCCAGCCGCGCCAGCGGCGGCCACTGCGCCAGCCGCGCCGCCCACGCGGTCAGCGGCCGCCAGCCCCCTCCTCGAGGAACAGCACCGCCGCAGCCAGCGCCAGCAGCACGCCGCGGGCGGCGCGAGCCAGCGGCCGCAGCAGCTTCATTCGACCGCGCCCGACATCCAGGTGCTGAGGATCTCGCGCGTGTAGACGCTGGCCACCTCGGCGATGAAGCGGTTGAAGTCGACGTGCGCGCTGTCGTCCGCGCGGTCGGAGATCGTGCGGATCACCGCGAAGGGGCGGCCGAAATCGGCGCACACCTGCGCGAGGGCAGCGCCCTCCATCTCGACGGCCAGCGCATCGGGCAGCGCGCCGCGCAGCGCGTTGCTCTCCGCCGCGGTGGCGACGAAACGATCGCCGCTGACCACCAGTGCCCTGGTGCAGCAGCGGGCTGTCGATGCCGAAGTCGGCCGGTGGGCCTCGCCGATGCGCTCGGCGGCGCGCTGCAGGCAGTGCAGCGCGGCGCTGGCGAGCGCGTCGCTCAGGTCGGGGTCGGTGGGAAAGCGCGAGCGGCCGGTCAGCGGCACCTCGTAGCGCGGGAACAGCGGCGAGGCATCCATGTCGTGCTGCAGCAGCTCGCGCGCCACCACCACGTCGCCCACGCGCACGCCGGTACCCAGGCCGCCGGCCGCCCCGGTGAAGACGATGCGCTGCACGTCGATCTCCTGCAGCAGCAGCGTGGCGGTGGTGGCCGCGGCCACCTTGCCGATGCCCGACAGCGCCATCACCACCGGTTGGCCTTCCATGGTGCCGATGTGGAAGGTGCGGCCGGCGACGGTAGCACTCTGGTGCCGGTCGAGGGCTGGCAGCAGCGCCCGCAACTCCTGGTGCATGGCGCTGACGATCGCGATACGGCTCATGCGCTCAGTCTCGCATGAGTCGCGCGCTTCATCGCGCCGGCGTCACTTGCCGCGCAGCTCGCGGCGCAGGATCTTGCCCACCGGCGTCTTCGGCAGTTCGGTGCGGAACTCCACCACCTTCGGCCGCTTGTAGCCGGTGAGGTTGGCCTCGCAGTAGGCGCGCACGTCGGCCTCGGTGACGGCCGGGTTCTTCTTCACGATCACCAGCTTGACGGCCTCGCCGGCCTTCTCGTCGGGGATGCCCACCGCCGCACATTCGAGGATGCCGTCCATGTTGGCGACCACGTCTTCCACCTCGTTCGGGTAGACGTTGAAGCCGCTGACCAGGATCATGTCCTTCTTGCGGTCGACGATGCGGAAGTAGCCGCGCTCGTCGACCATGCCGATGTCGCCAGTGCGGAAGAAGCCGTCGGCGGTCATCACCTTGGCGGTCTCGTCGGGGCGCTGCCAGTAGCCGGCCATCACCTGCGGGCCGCGGATCGCGATCTCGCCGGCTGGCCCGGGCCGACCTCGCGGCCGTCGTCGTCGAGCAGCGTGAGTTCGGTGTTGGGCATCGGCAGGCCGATGTTGCCGCTGAAGGCGGTGCTGTCCACCGGGTTGCAGGTGGCCGAGGGCGAGGTCTCCGACAGGCCGTAGCCCTCGACGATCGGGCAGCCGGTCTTCTCCAGCCACAGCTTGGCGGTGGCGCTCTGCACCGCCATGCCGCCACCCACCGAGATCACCAGGCTGCTCCAGTCGACCGTGTTGAAGTCGGCATGGTTGGCCATCGCGTTGAACAGCGTGTTGACCGCCGGGAAGCTGTGGAACTTCTCGCGCGAGAGGTCCTTGAACATCGCCGGCAGGTCGCGCGGGTTGGCGATCAGGATGTTGCAGCCGCCCATGCGCATGGACAGCATCATGTTCGTGTTGAAGCCGAAGATGTGGTACAGCGGCAGCGCGCAGACGGTGAAGATCTGCTCGCCCTTCGGAATCTTCTTCAGCGCCGGCTGGTACAGGGCCTCGGACTGCAGGATGTTGGCCACCGTGTTGCGATGCAGCAGCACTGCGCCCTTGCTGACGCCGGTGGTGCCGCCGGTGTACTGCAGCACCGCGATGTCGTCGGGGCCCACCTGCGCCGGCGTGAAGGTCTTGCCCGCGCCCTGCGAGAGCGCGTCGGCAAAGCGCACCGCGCCGGGCAGCTCGTAGGCCGGCACCATCTTCTTCACCTTGCGCACCACGTAGTTGACGATCATCGACTTCGGGAAGCCGAGCATGTCGCCGAGTGCGGTGAGGATGACCTTCTTGGTCGGCACCGCGCTCATCACCTGCTGCAGCACGTGCGCGAAGTTCTCGACGATGATGATCGCCTTGGCGCCCGAGTCCTTCAGCTGGTGCTCCAGCTCGCGCGGCGTGTACAGCGGGTTGACGTTGACCACCACGTAGCCGGCGCGCAGCACGGCGGCCACCGCGATCGGGTACTGCGGGATGTTGGGCAGCATGATGGCCACGCGGTCGCCCTTGGCCGGCCGAGCGACTGCAGGTAGGCGGCCATCGCGCGCGAGGCCTGGTCCACCTGCGCGAAGCTGATCGCCTTGCCCATGAACTTGTAGGCCGGCAGCGAGGCGTACTTCTTCAGACTCTCTTCGAGCAGCGCCACCAGCGACGGGTACTGCGCGACATCGATGTTCGCCGGCACGCCTGCGGGGTACTGCTTCAGCCAGGTCTTTTCCATTGGGTTCCTCTCCTTGGACCGTCTTCGATTCTCTCCGACCGGCTCGAAGCGCCTCCTCAGGTGTTTCGATAGCGATGCGGTCGCGCTCGCGACCCGGGTAATCCCGGCGTTGAGCGTGGGCGGTGCAGCGCCTATCCTCGGTCAATTGGTCAGGCCACTTGACCGCCTCGTTGTCTCCCGCGCCCCTTCATGCCGCTGCAACCCCTTGCCCCGCAACGCCTGTACCGCCAGATCGCCGATCAGCTACGCAGCCTGATCGAACGCGGCGAGTTCCCGGCCGGCTCGCGCCTGCCGCCGGAGCGCGATCTGGCCACGCAGCTCGGCGTCTCGCGACCGTCGGTGCGCGAGGCGCTGATCGCGCTGGAGGTCGAGGGCCGCGTCGAGGTGCGCATGGGCTCGGGGATCTACGTGCGCGAGCCGGGCCCACGCGCCGTGGCCGTGCCCGAGGCGGAGAGTCCGCTCGAGACGATCCAGGCCCGCGCGCTGATCGAAGGCGAGCTGGCGGCGCAAGCCGCACTGCGCATGAAGCGCGCCCAGGTGGCCGGGCTGCGCGAGGCGCTGACGCTGATGGCGCAGGAATCCGCCGCCGGCCAGACGCCGACGCAGGGCGACCGCCTCTTCCACACCCGCATCGCCGCGGCGAGCGAGAACTCGGTGCTGCTGCGCGTGGTCAGCGATCTCTTCGACGAGCGCCACAACCCGCTGTTCGAGCAGCTCGGCAGCCACTTCGAGAATGCGCGCAGCTGGGCGATCGCGATCGAGGAACACAAGGCGGTGGTCGAGGCGATCGCCCGCCAGGATGCCGCCGCGGCGCGCGAGGCGATGGTGCGCCACCTCGCCAACTCGCACGAGCGATTCATGGCCAGCTGGCCGGCGGAGTCTGAAGCACCGGCCAAGGCCGCCGCCAAGGCGACGGCCCGCAAGCGAAAGGCCGCCGCATGACGACCACGACCTTGGCCTGCCGCATCCATGCCGCGCGCGATCTGCGGCTGGACGCGATGCCGATGCCCGAACTCGGCCCGCACGACGTGCAGATGAGGCTCGGCGCCGGCGGCATCTGCGGCTCCGACCTGCACTATTTCGGCCATGGCCGCGTCGGCGCCTTCGTGATCCGCGAGCCGCTGGTGCCGGGGCACGAGGCCTCGGGCATCGTCGAGCGCATCGGCAGCGCGGTCACGCGCGTCAAACCCGGCGACCGCGTCGCGGTGAACCTTCGCACGCCTGCGGCCGCTGCGACTACTGCCTGGGCGGGCGCTTCAACCTGTGCCGCAGGATGTTCTTCCTCGGCAGCGCCAGCGTCTATCCGCATGCGCAGGGCCTGTTCCGCCAGCAGTTCGTGCTCGGCGAGGCGCAGCTCACGCCGGTGACGGAAGACATCTCGCTCGGCGAGATCGCCTGCGCCGAGCCGCTGTCGATCGGTCTGCATGCCGTGCACCGCGCGGGCACGCTGCTGGGCAAGACGGTACTGGTCACCGGCGGCGGCACGATCGGCTGCATGAGCGTGATCGCCGCGCGGCTGGCCGGTGCCGCCGAGGTGATCGTCTGCGACATCGCCGAGCGGCCGCTGGCGATCGCGAAGCAGGTCGGCGCCGACCGCACGATCCGCAGCGATCAGGTGGATGCGGCCACGCTCGCCGACATCGCCGACATCGCAATCGAAGCCGCCGGCAGCCCGGCCGCACTCGCCACCTGCCTCGCGGCCACGCGCCGCGGCGGGCGCATCGTGCAGGTGGGCACGCTGCCCGCCGAGGGCATCCACTTCCCGGCCAACAGCATCATGGCCCGCGAGCTCGAATACGTCGGCGCCTTCCGCGCCGCCCATGCCTTCGACTGGGCGGTGCAGGCGCTGCGCACGCGCCGCGTCGACGTGCGCCCGCTGCTGACCGCGCAGCTGCCGATCTCGCGTGCGCTCGAAGCCTTCGAACTCGCCGCCGACCGCAGCCGCAGCACCAAGGTGCAGCTGATCAGCGACTGACCAGACCACCCCGACACCGACACCAACGAGAGGAGACCGCCGAGATGAAGCAGATCCTGAAGGGCCTGATCGCCACCGTCGCCTTCGCCGCCGCCAGCGGCGCGTTCGCGCAGGCGAAGCAGCTGAAGTGGGCGCATGTCTACGAGACCAGCGAGCCGTACCACACCGAATCGGTGTGGGCCGCCGAGGAGATCAAGAAGCGCAGCAACGGCAAGTTCGACATCAAGGTCTTCCCCGCCTCGTCGCTGGGCAAGGAGACCGACATCAACCAGGGCATGACGCTGGGCACGGTCGACATGATCATCAGCGGCACCTCGTTCGCCGCGCGCAGCTACCCGCGCCTGGGCATCGCCTACTACCCGTTCATCTTCCGCGATGGCGACCACCTGATCGCCTACAGCAAGAGCGACGTGTTCAAGGAGATGGTCGAGGGCTACCGCGCCAAGACCGGCATCCAGATCACCGCCTACACCTACTACGGCGCGCGCCACACCACCAGCCAGAAGCCGTTCACCGACTGCGCGGGCATGAAGGGCCTGAAGATCCGCGTGCCCGACGTGCCGGCCTACCGCGCCACGCCGGAGGCCTGCGGCGCCAACCCGACGCCGATCGCTTTCGCCGAGGTCTACCTCGCGCTGCAGAACGGCACGGTCGATGCGCAGGAGAACCCGCTGCCGACCATCGAGGCGAAGAAGTTCTTCGAGGTGCAGAAGCACATCATGCTGACCGGCCACATCGTCGATGGCCTGACCACGCAGATCGCGCCGCACGTGTGGAACACGCTGACGGACACCGAGAAGAAGTTGTTCACCGAGGTCACGCAGGAGGCCGCGGCGCGCGCCACCGCGCAGATCAAGAAGCGCGAGGCCGAACTCGTGGACGAGTTCAAGAAGAAGGGCCTGGGCGTGCACCAGATCAACCGCCAGAGCTTCGTCGAAGCGGTGCTGAAGAACAAGCCGGTCGAGTCGCTGGGCTACGAGCGCAAGGACTACGACCGCATCGTGTCGATCAAGTGAACACGATCGACGACGCGCCCAGGGTGATGGGCGACGACGGCGAGTTCCACGCCCAGGACGAAGCCGTCGATCTCTCGCACACCACGTTCGAGGCCTGGGCAGCGCTGGCGCTGTTCTGGGCGCTCGGCGGCGTGGTCTTCTACCAGTTCATCACGCGCTATGTCTTCAATGACTCGGCGTCGTGGACCGAGGAGATCGCGCGCTACCTGCTGATCGGCACGGTCTTCGTCGGCGCGGCGATCGGGGTGGCGAAGAACAACCACATCCAGGTCGACCTGCTGTACCGCTGGCTGCCGGCGAAGCTCGGCCGGGCGATGGCGCTGGCGGTGGATGTGATCCGCATCGCCTTCTTCGCCGCGATGGTGGTGCTGACCGCGCAGATGATGCAGAAGATGGACAGCTACCAGATGACCATCATCGACCTGCCGATGAACATCGTCTACGGCGTGTGCCTGTTCGGCTTCGCGATGATGGCGCTGCGCTCGGTGTGGGTGATGAAGGTGCACGTGCAGCGCGGCTACAGCGTGCTGGAGCGACCCGAGTCCACGATGGAAGACCGTTGAGGCCAACGCCCCATGCTGAAGATCGTCTTTCTGTTCCTGATGGCCGGCGGCATCCCGGTGGCCATCGCGATGGCGGGCGCCTCGCTGATCTACATCCTGGCCAGCGGCACGATGCCGCCGTTCGCGGTGGTGCACCGCATGATCGGCGGCATCGACAGCTTCCCGCTGCTGGCGGTGCCCTTCTTCATCCTCGCCGGCAACCTGATGAACAACGCCGGCATCACCAACCGCATCTACAACTTCGCGCTGGCGCTGGTCGGCTGGCTCAAGGGCGGGCTGGGCCACGTCAACGTGGTCGGCTCGGTGATCTTCGCCGGCATGAGCGGCACGGCCATCGCCGATGCGGCGGGTCTGGGCACGATCGAGATCAAGGCGATGAAGGACCACGGCTACGACACCGAGTTCGCGGTCGGCGTCACGGCGGCCTCGGCCACGCTCGGACCGATCATCCCGCCCTCGCTGCCCTTCGTGATCTACGCGATGATGGCCAACGTCTCGGTGGGTGCGCTGTTCCTCGCCGGCATCCTGCCCGGCGTGCTTCTCGCCATCCTGATGATGATCACGGTGGCCTACTTCGCGCACAAGAACGGCTGGGGCGGCGACATCAGGTTTTCCAGCTCGCGCTTCGGCAAGGCGATGATCGAGATGGCGGTGGTGGCCGGCTGGCCGCTGGCGGTCTACGGCCTCGTGCAGGCCGGTGCGCAGCCGCAGCTCACGGTGGCGGTGGCACTGGTGGTGCTCTTCGCCGCCGACCGCTTTTTCCGCTTCCAGGCGGTGCTGCCGATCATGACGCCGGTGCTGCTGATCGGCGGCATGACCACCGGCATCTTCACGCCCACCGAAGGCGCCATCGCCGCCTGCGTGTGGGCGATGGTGCTGGGGCTGGCGTGGTATCGCACGCTGAGCTGGAAGATGTTCGTCAAGGTCTGCCTCGACACGGTGGAGACCACCGCGACGGTGATGTTCATCGTCGCCGCCGCCTCGATCTTCGGCTGGATGCTCACCGCCACCGGCGTCACCTCGCAGATCGCCGAGTGGGTACTCGGCGTCACGAAGGAGCCGTGGCTGTTCCTGCTGATGGCCAACCTTCTGATGCTGTTCGTCGGCTGCTTCCTCGAGCCCACCGCCGCGATCACCATCCTCGTGCCCATCCTGCTGCCGATCGCGCGGCAGCTCGGCATCGACCCGGTGCACTTCGGCCTGGTGATGGTGCTGAACCTGATGATCGGCCTGCTGCACCCGCCGATGGGCATGGTGCTGTTCGTGCTGGCGCGGGTGGCCAAGCTGAGCGTCGAGCGCACGACGATGGCCATCCTGCCCTGGCTGCTGCCCCTGCTGGGCAGCCTGATCCTGCTGACCTATGTGCCGGCCATCTCGCTGTGGCTGCCGCGCGCGATGGGCCTCTGAATCCCCCAAGCCTTCCGGAGAACCACCCCATGACCCAGAGACTGGCCGGCAAGACGGCCTTCGTCACCGCAGCAGGGCAAGGCATCGGCCGAGCCATTGCCGAGGCCTTCGCGCGCGAGGGCGCGCGGGTGATCGCCACGGACCTCAACGAATCCCTGCTCGCTTCGCTGAAGTCGCCGTCGATCACCACACGCAGGCTCGACGTGCTCGACCCGGCAGCCATCGCCGCCGCGGCGAAGGAAGCCGGCAGCGTCAACGTGCTGGTCAATGCCGCCGGCTACGTGCACGCGGGCAGCGTGCTCGAGTGCACCGAGGAAGACTGGAGCTTCGCCTTCGACCTCAACGTGCGATCGCAATTCCGCACCATCAAGGCCTTCGTGCCGGGCATGCTCGCCAGCGGCGGCGGCTCGATCATCAACGTGGCGTCTGTCGCCGGCAGCATCAAGGGTGCGCCGAACCGCTTCGTCTACGGCAGCACCAAGGCGGCGGTGATCGGGCTGACCAAGGCGGTGGCGGCGGACTTCATCACCAAGGGCATCCGCTGCAATGCGATCTGCCCCGGCACCGTGGAGTCGCCCTCCTTGCGCGACCGCATCGCGGCGCAGGCCCAGGCCAGCGGGCAGACGCTGGAGCAGGTCGAGGCCGCCTTCATCGCGCGGCAGCCGATGGGGCGGCTCGGTCGCGTCGAGGAGATTGCGGCGCTGGCCGTGTATCTTGCGAGCGACGAATCCTCGTTCACCACCGGCACCACGCAAGTCATCGACGGCGGCTGGTCGAATTGATGGAGCCCCCAGTCGCTACGCTCCTGCCCCCGAGGGGCGCCGTCCGGCTTGGGACGGCCCGGCGCCGGACACTTACCCGATAGGAACCACTGAGACATGAAGCTGATGCGATATGGCGCGAAAGGCGCCGAGAAACCCGCCCTCGTCGATGCGCAGGGCCGCGTGCGCGACCTCTCCGGCGTGCTCGCCGACATCAACGCCGCGACGCTCACGCCCAAGAGCCTGGACAAGCTGCGCTCGCTCGATCCGACCACGCTGCCCATCGTCGAGAACCCCGGCCGCATCGCGCCGCCGTGGAGCGGTTGCGAGAAGTTCCTGTGCATCGGCCTGAACTACGCCGACCATGCGGCCGAGTCGAACCTGCCGATCCCGAAGGAGCCCATCCTCTTCATGAAGCCCATCAGCGCGCGCACCGGGCCGAACGACCCGGTGGTGCTGCCGCAGGGCTCGGTGAAGACCGACTGGGAGGTGGAACTCGGCGTGGTGATCGGCAGCAAGGCGCGCTACGTGTCGGAGGCCGAGGCGCTGAACCACGTGGCGGGCTACTGCGTGGTCAACGACGTGTCGGAGCGCGAGTACCAGATCGAGCGCGGCGGCACCTGGGACAAAGGCAAAGGCTGCGACACCTTCGGACCGGTGGGCCCGTGGCTGGTGACGTCCGACGAAGTCGGCGACCCGCAGGCCCTGTCGATGTTCCTCGAGGTCAACGGCCACCGCTGGCAGAACGGCAGCACGAAGACGATGATCTTCGGCGTGGCGCAGCTGGTCAGCTACGTCAGCCGCTTCATGACGCTGTACCCTGGAGACCTGATCAGCACCGGCACGCCGCCGGGCGTGGGCATGGGCGTGAAGCCGAACCCGGTCTACCTGAAGGCCGGCGACACCATCCGGCTGGGCATCGAGAAGCTGGGCGAGCAGAACCAGAAGGTCTACGCCTGGGATCCGGCGATCATCGACGGGTGATGCAATGAACCCGGTGATCCGCATCCACCCGGCCGACGACGTCGTCATCGCCAAGGTGCAGCTGGTGGGCGGCACGCGGCTGGAGGGCGAAGGCGTCACCGTGGCCGGGCTCATCCCGCCCGGCCACAAGGTCGCCGTCAAGGCGATCCGCGCCGGGCAGCCGGTGCGGCGCTACAACCAGATCATCGGCACCGCCAAGGTCGACATCGCCCCGGCCAGCACGTGCACACGCACAACCTGGAATTCGCCAGCTTCGCGCGCGACGCCGTGGGCACCGGCACGCAGCCGACCGAGTACGCCTCCGAGCCGGCCACCTTCATGGGCATCGTGCGTCCGGATGGACGAGTGGCCACGCGCAACTACCTCGGCGTCCTGACCTCGGTGAACTGCTCGGCCACGGCGGCACGGGCGATCGCCGACCACTTCCGGCGCGACATCAACCCGAAGGCACTCGAGGCCTTCCCGAACGTCGACGGCGTGGTCGCGCTGACCCATGGCGCCGGCTGCGCCACGGCCAGCGACGGCGAGCCGCTGCAGATCCTGCGCCGCACGCTGGGCGGCTACGCCCGCCACGCCAACTTCGCCGGCGTGCTGATGGTCGGCCTGGGCTGCGAGACCAACCAGATTTCCGGGCTGCTCGAGCAGGAAGGGCTGCAGGAAGGCTCCCACCTGCAGACCTTCAGCATCCAGGATTCGGGCGGCACGAAGAAGACGGTGGCCAAGGGCATCGAGCTGGTCGAGTGGATGCTGGAGGAAGCCAACCGCGTGCAGCGGGTGCCGGTGCCGGCCCGCCACATCACGGTCGGCCTGCAGTGCGGCGGCTCGGACGGCTACTCCGGCATCAGCGCCAACCCGGCGCTGGGCGCGGCGGTGGACCGCACGGTGCGCCATGGGGGCACCGCGATCCTCAGTGAATCGCCCGAGGTCTACGGCGGCGAACACCTGCTGACGCGCCGCGCGGTGAGCCAGCAGGTGGCCGACAAGCTGATCGCTCGCCTCAAGTGGTGGGAGGACTACACCGCCCGCAACGGTGGCGAGATGGACAACAACCCCTCGGCCGGCAACAAGGCCGGCGGGCTGACCACCATCCTGGAAAAGAGCCTGGGCGCGATCGCCAAGAGCGGCACCACCAACCTCGTCGAGGTCTACGAATATGCCCAGGCCGTGACGGCCAAGGGCCCTGGTGTTCATGGACACGCCCGGCTACGACCCCGTCTCCGCCACCGGTCAGGTGGCCGGCGGCGCCAACCTGATCTGCTTCACCACCGGCCGCGGTTCGGCCTACGGCTGCGCGCCCTCGCCCTCGCTCAAGTTGAGCACCAACACGGCGCTCTGGCTGAAGCAGGAAGACGACATCGACATCAACTGCGGCGAGGTCATCGACGGCACGGCGAGCATCGACGAACTCGGCGAGCGCATCTTCCGGCTGATGCTGGAGACGGCCTCCGGCCGAAAGACCAAGAGCGAGCTGCACGGCTATGGCCAGAACGAGTTCGTGCCCTGGCAACTCGGCGCCGTGATGTGACTTGGGGCCGGGTGTGCGGTTTGCCCGGTCAACTGGCACGATCCTCGCTCGTTGTGGCTGGACCGAACGCCGCAGGAGCGGATCGCGCGCCGAATGGCCCATTCCGGGCCCTCGCCGCCGACCGGAAGTTGCATGACCGACAAGAATCGTCACCGCCCGATGCCCACCCCCCAAGGGCCACATGCCCAATTGGGCCCTGGTGCTGTGCCCGGCCAGCGGCTTTGCGCTGGTGGCACTGGCGCGCAGCATCGGCTGACGCCCGCTGCGCTACGCTCGGCCTCCCCACCCCGGAGGCCGACATGAACCAAGCCCTTGCCGCGCTGGCACTCGCCGCACTCGCCATCTGCGCGGGCGCTTCCCACGCCGAGGAGATCGGCGAGGTCGACACCGTCTTCAAGCTGATCGGCCCCGACCACAAGATCGTGGTCGATGCCTACGACGACCCCGGCGTCGCCGGCGTCACCTGCTACGTCTCGCGCGCCAAGACCGGCGGCATCAAGGGCGGCCTGGGCACGGCCGAAGACAAGGCCGAGGCCTCGATCGCCTGCCGGCAGACCGGCCCGATCTCCTTCCCCAAGCCGCTGCGCCAGCAGGAAGAGATGTTCAGCGAGCGCATCTCGCTGGTCTTCAAGAAGCTGCGCGTGGTGCGCATGGTCGACAAGACGCGCAATACGCTGGTCTACCTGACCTACTCCGACCGCGTGATCGAAGGCTCGCCGCAGAACAGCGTCACCGCCGTGCCGGTGGACCGCGCCACGCCGATCCCGCTGCGCTGAACGCGCCACCCAGGTAAACGAGGATGGTCGAGACAGGGTGGCTCGCCAGAATTGGCCTGACCACTTGACCACCCTCCTGCGATGAAGATCACCGCCGCGCGTGTCATCGTCTGCTGCCCCGGGCGCAACTTCGTCACCCTGAAGATCGAGACCGACCAGGGCCTGACCGGCCTCGGCGACGCCACGCTCAACGGCCGCGAGCTGGCGGTGGCGAGCTACCTGACGGACCACGTGATCCCCTGCCTGATCGGCCGCGATGCGCACCAGATCGAGGACATCTGGCAGTACCTCTACCGCGGCGCCTACTGGCGGCGCGGGCCGGTGACGATGAGCGCCATCGCCGCCGTCGACACCGCACTGTGGGATCTGAAGGCCAAGGCGGCCGGCATGCCGCTCTACCAGCTGCTCGGCGGCGCCAGCCGCACCGGCGTGATGGTCTACGGCCACGCCAACGGCCGCGACATCGCGCAGACGGTGGACGAGGTGCTGCGCTACCAAGCGCAGGGCTACAAGGCGATCCGCGCGCAGAGTGGCGTGCCGGGGCTGGAGAAGGTCTACGGCGTCGGCCGCGGCACGATGTTCTACGAGCCGGCCGATGCCGACCTGCCCAGCGAGCACGACTGGTCGACCGAAAAATACCTGCGCCACACGCCGCAACTGTTCGACGCGGTGCGCCGGGCGGTCGGCCCCGACATCCATTTGCTGCACGACGTGCACCACCGCCTCACGCCGATCGAAGCGGCGCGCCTGGGCAAGGACCTGGAGCCCTACCGCCTCTTCTGGATGGAAGACGCGACGCCGGCCGAGAACCAGGAGGCGTTCCGGCTGATCCGCCAGCACACGACGACGCCGCTGGCGGTGGGCGAGGTGTTCAACACGGTCTGGGACTGCAAGGACCTGATCCAGAACCAGCTGATCGACTACATCCGCACGACCGTCGTGCATGCCGGCGGCATCACGCACCTGCGGCGCATCGCCGATCTGGCCGCGCTCTACCCGGTGCGCACCGGCAGCCACGGAGCGACGGACCTCTCGCCGGTGTGCATGGGCGCGGCGCTGCACTTCGACCTGTGGGTGCCCAACTTCGGCATCCAGGAATACATGCGCCACACCGACGAGACGGATGCGGTCTTCCCGCACGCGTACACGTTCAGTGACGGCTTCCTGCACCCGGGCGAGGCGACGGGCCACGGCGTCGACATCGACGAGGCGCTGGCCGCGAAGTACCCCTACCAGCGCGCCTACCTGCCGGTAAACCGGCAGCAGCACGACGGCACGCTCTGGCATTGGTGAATGCATTGGTGAGTGCATCGGTCGACAAGGCCGGCCTGAGCGCCGGCATCGTTCACCTGGGGCTCGGCGCCTTTGCGCGCGCGCACCTGATCCCGGCCACCGCGGCGGCGATGGCCGCAAGCGGCGAACGCTGCTGGGGCGTGCTCGGCGTCTCCTTGAGACACCCGGACATGCGCGATGCGCTCGCACCGAAGGGCTTCGACTACACGCTCGCGTTGCGCGATGCCGATGCGACCGGCACGGCGCGTGAGCGGCGCGAGACGCTGCGCGCGCTGCTCGGCATGCTCGTCGCCCCGGAGAACCCGGGCGCGGTGCTCGACGCCATCGCCGCGCCGACCACGCGCATCGTCAGCCTCACCGTCACCGAGAAGGGCTACCACCCCGAGCCGGCCGATCTCACGCGGCCCGACTCGCCACGCTCGACGCTGGGCTTCCTCGTGCATGGCCTCGCGCGGCGCCGCGCACGCGGGCTGGCGCCGATCACGCTGCTGTCGTGCGACAACCTCGCGAGCAACGGCGACACGCTGCGGGCCGGTGCTCGGCACCGCGCACGAACTCGATGGCGCACTGGCCGACTGGATCGGCGCCGGATGCCGCTTTCCGAATTCGATGGTCGATCGCATCGTGCCGAAGAACGAAGATCTCGACGTCGTCACCGCCGAGCCCTTCTTCGACTGGGCGATCGAAGACCGCTTCGCCGCCGGCCGCCCCGACTGGACGGCCTACGGCGCACGCTTCGTCGCCGAGGCCGCGCCCTACGAACGGCTCAAGCTGCGCATGGTCAACGGCAGCCATTCGGCGATCGCCTACCTCGGTGTGACGGCCGGCTGGCCGACAGTCGACCGCGCGATCCGCGAGCCGGCGCTGCGCCGCTTCATCGAGGCGCTGATGCGCGAGGAGATCGAGTCGACGCTCGCCGGACGTGTCGACGCCGACCTCGCCACTTACCGCGCCCGCCTGATCGAACGTTTCGCCAACCCGGCGCTGGCGCACCGCACGCTGCAGATCGCGATGGACGGTTCGCAGAAGATTCCGCAGCGCTGGCTGGGCACGGTGCGCGAGCGACTCGCGGGAGGTGCTTCGATCGACCGCCTCGCGCTGGCCGTGGCCGCGTGGCTGCACTTCCTGCGTGGCGTGGATGAAGCCGGGCAGCGCTATGCGATCGATGACCCGCTGGCCGGCACGCTGGCGGCGCTCGGCGACGAGGTCCACGCGCTGTGCTCCTTCGCGCCGGTGTTCGGCGATCTGGGCCGTGAGCCGCGCTTCGTCGTGCCAGTGACGAAGGCGCTGCAGTCACTGCGCGCGAACGGCGTGCGCGCCACGCTGGAGGCCGCGGAATGAACGATGCCCTGCTGCATCTCGCCGCCGCGCCGCTGACCGCCTGGGCCGTGGAGTGCCTGCAACGCTCGCACGTGCCCGAGCCCGACGCCCGCTGCCTCGCCGAGAGCCTCGTGCAGACCAGCCTGTGGGGCATCGATTCGCACGGCATCGCGCGGCTGACGCATTACCTCAACCGGCTCGCGCATGGCTCGGTCAACCCGTCGCCAGCGATCACGGTCACGCGAAGCGGCACCGCCACCGCGCAGGTGCACGGCGATCGCGGCCTGGGCATCGTCGTCGCGCACCGCGCCAATGCGGTGGCGATGGAAATCGCGCGCGAGCACGGCATCGGTGCGGTCGGCGTGACGGACTCGTCGCACTGCGGTGCGGTGGGCCTGTACAGCCCGCGCCGCGGCGCGCGAAGGGCTGATCGGCTTCGCCTTCACGCACTCCGACAAGATCGCCGCGCCGCACGGCGGGCATCGGCCCTTCCTCGGCACCAACCCGATCTCGATGGCCTTTCCTCGCGAAGGCGGCGAGCCGGTGTGCCTGGACATGGCGACCACCTCGATCCCCTGGAACCGCGTGATGAATGCGCGCCGCGAAGGCGCGGCGATCGCGCCGGGCGTGGCGATCGACCAGGACGGCGCCGACACCACCGATGCGCACACCGCCAACGCGCTACGTCCGCTCGGCGGGCTGGACTACGGCCACAAGGGCTACGGCCTCGCGCTCGCGGTCGAGCTGTTGTGCGGCCCGCTGCACGGCAACCCCTGGGGGCCGCTGATCGGGCCGATGTATGCCGAACTGGAACGGCCGCGGCATCTCGGCGCCTTCTTCGTCGCGCTCGATCCGATGCGCTTTGCCGGCGGAGCGGCCTTCGCCGCGACGGTGGAGACGATCGCCCGCACGCTCGCCGCCGAGCCCGGCGCACCGAAGATGCCCGGCGACCCCGAACTGGAAGCGCAGGCACGTCGCCGCATCGAAGGGATCCCGATCGAACCCGGTCTCGCCATGGAGATGCGCTCGTGGAGCGCGCGGCTCGGTGTAGCCTTTCCGGCATGAACGCGAACGCGCGGGCCGAGCGCCGGGCCGCTCCCAAGCCGGCCCGCATCCCCCTGGGGGATCGGCCGACGTACCCGTCGGACGAGGGGCCAACATGAATCTCGACGTCATCACCTTTGGCGAAACCATGGTCTGCTTCGCGGCGCACGAGGTCGGGCCGCTGGAGCAGGCCGAGACCTTCGCGAAGATCGTCGCCGGTGCCGAATCGAATGTCGCGGTCGGCTGGCGCGGCTCGGCCTGAAGGTGGCGTGGCTCAGCCGGCTGGGCAACGACTCCTTCGGCCGCTACATCCGCGCTTCGCTCGAGGCCGAGGGCGTGGATGGCCGCAGCATCACCATCGATCCCGCGCAGC
Organism: Piscinibacter aquaticus; assembly: GCA_007994965.1. Lineage (GTDB taxonomy): Bacteria > Pseudomonadota > Gammaproteobacteria > Burkholderiales > Burkholderiaceae_C > Piscinibacter > Piscinibacter aquaticus. The sequence goes on from VOPW01000001.1 coordinate 3,818,061, forward strand.
GCACCGGCTTCATGCTCAAGTCGCGCGCGGCCGAGGGCGCCGACCCGGTGGTGGAGTACCACCGCCGCGGCTCGGCGGCGAGCATGCTGTCGCTGACCGATTTCGACGAGGCGCGTTTTCTTGCCGCGCGGCACCTGCACGTCACCGGCATCACGCCGGCACTGTCGGCCAACTGCGCAGCGCTGGTCGAGCATGCGATGCGCTTCATGCGCGCGGCGGGCCGCACGGTGTCGTTCGATCCCAACCTTCGCCCGAAGCTCTGGCCGAGCCGCGAGGCGATGGCCGAGCACCTCAACCGCCTCGCGGGCCTCGCCGACTGGGTGCTGCCCGGTCTCGCCGAAGGGCAGACGCTCACCGGGCTGCAGGCGCCCGAGGCCATCGCCGATTTCTACCTCGCGCGCGGCGCGAAGGCGGTGGTGATCAAGCTCGGCGCCGAGGGATCGATGTGGCGCACGGCCGACGGTGGCGGCATGGTGGCCGGCGTCCGTGTCGAGCGCGTGGTCGACACGGTGGGCGCAGGAGACGCCTTCGCGGCCGGCCTGATCAGCGCGCGGCTCGAGGGCCAGGACTGGCCGGCTGCACTGGCGCGCGCCAATTGGGTCGGCGCGCAGGCGATCCAGGTCGTGGGCGACATGGACGGGCTGCCGCGCCGCGAACAGCTGCCCGCCGGGCTCTGAGGCCCAGTGGGCGCTGCAGGAATCAGCCGGCGTTCAGCGCCGCCAGCACCTCGTCGAGCATCTTCTTCGCGTCGCCGAACAGCATCCGGTTGTTCTCCTTGTAGAACAGCGGGTTGTCGACGCCGGCATAGCCCGAGGCCATGCTGCGCTTCATCACGATCGAGGTCTTGGCCTTCCACACCTCGAGCACCGGCATGCCGGCGATCGGGCTGGAAGGATCCTCCTGCGCGGCCGGGTTCACGATGTCGTTGGCGCCGATCACCATGGACACATCGGTCTCCGGGAAGTCCTCGTTGATCTCGTCCATCTCGAGCACGATGTCGTAGGGCACCTTGGCCTCGGCGAGCAGCACGTTCATGTGGCCCGGCATGCGGCCGGCCACCGGGTGGATGCCGAAGCGCACGTTGACGCCCTTGGCGCGCAGGATCTTGGTGATCTCGTTGACCACGTGCTGCGCCTGCGCCACCGCCATGCCGTAGCCCGGCACGATGACGACGTTCTTGGCCTCCTTCAGCAGCTCGGCCGTCTCGACCGCGCTGACCGGCGTCACCTCGCCCTGCGGCTGCGCGGCGCCACCGGCCGCAGCCGGCGCCGGCGCACCGCCGCCGAAGCCGCCGGCGATCACGCTGATGAAGTTGCGGTTCATCGCGCGGCACATGATGTAGCTGAGGATCGCGCCCGACGAACCGACCAGCGCGCCGGTGACGATCAGCAGGTCGTTGCTCAGCATGAAGCCGGTGGCGGCCGCCGCCCAGCCCGAGTAGCTGTTGAGCATCGAGACGACCACCGGCATGTCGGCGCCGCCGATGGCCATCACCATGTGGATGCCGAACAGCAGCGCGATCACGGTCATGATCAGCAGCGGCGTCATGCCCGAGGCGACATCGTGCGCGTTGAGGAACACTCGGCCGAGCCACAGCACCACCAGCAGCGCGGCGAGGTTGAGCCAATGGCGCGCCGGCAGCAGCAGAGGCTTGCCGCCGATCTTGCCGGAGAGCTTGCCGAAGGCGATCACCGAGCCGGAGAAGGTCACGGCGCCGATCAGGATGCCGATGTAGACCTCGACCTCGTGGATCACCTTCTCGGCCGGCGTCGGGAACACCGTGGACGTGTCCACGTAGCTCGCGAAGCCGACCGGGCAGGCCGCGAGACCCACAAGGCTGTGCATCAGCGCGACGAGCTCCGGCATCTGCGTCATCTGCACCTTCTTCGCGGCGAAGAGGCCGATGGCGCCGCCGACGACGAGCGAGCCGACGATCCACGGCACGCCGGCCGCGGTGACGCGCGGGCCGAGCACGGTGGCCAGCACGGCGATCGTCATGCCGATCATGCCGAACAGGTTGCCGCGGCGGGCAGTCTCGGGTTTGGCGAGGCCGCCGAGGCTGAGGATGAAGAGGACGGTGGCGCCGATGTAGGCGACGGTGGCAAGACTCTCGGTCATGTTCTTCTCGTTCTCTTTACTTGCGGAACATCGCCAGCATGCGCCGCGTGACCGCGAAGCCGCCGAACATGTTGATCGCGGTGAGCACCAGCGCGACCACGGCCATGCCGAGGATCAGGCCGTTCGGCCGGTCGCCGCCGCCGCCCACGAGCGGCGGCGCGATCTGGATCAGCGCGCCGATCGCGATGATCGAGGAGATCGCGTTGGTTACGCTCATCAGCGGCGTGTGCAGCGAGGGCGTCACGTTCCAGATCACCATGTAGCCGATGAAGCAGGCCAGCACGAAGACGGTGAAGTGCGACAGGAACGAGGCCGGCGCGAAGGCGCCGACGACGAACAGCGCCACGGCGCCGATCGCGAAGGTGATCGCCAGCGACTTGGCCGACATCGGCTCGCTGCTGCCATGGCCATGGCCCTTGGCGGCAGGCGCAGCCACGGCGGGCTTCGGCTTCGGCGCGGGCGCCGGCAGCTTCAGCGGCGGCGCGGGCGGTGACCTCGCCGTCCTTGATCACCGTGAGGCCGCGGATCGCGTCGTCTTCCATGTTGACATTGACCACGCCATCCTTGGTCTTGCACAGCTCTTCGGTCAGGCGCAGCAGGTTGGTCGAATACAGCGTCGACGACTGGCGCGCAAGGCGGCTGGCCAGATCGGTGTAGCCGATGATCGTCACGCCGTGCTTGACGACGGCCTGCCCCGGCTCGGTGAGCTCGCAGTTGCCGCCCTGCTCGGCGGCCATGTCGACGATCACGCTGCCGGGCTTCATGCTCTTCACCATCTCGGCGGTGATCAGCTTCGGCGCCGGCTTGCCCGGGATCAGCGCGGTCGTGATGATGATGTCGCACTCCTTGGCCTGCTGCGCATACATCGCGCGCTGTGCGGCCTGGAAGCCTTCGCTCATCACCTTGGCGTAGCCGCCGCCGCCCGAGCCTTCTTCCTCGTAGTCGACCTTGACGAATTCGCCACCGAGCGAGACCACCGGGTCGGCCACCTCGGCTCGGGTGTCGTTGGCGCGCACGATCGCGCCCAGGCCGGCCGCGGTGCCGATGGCCGCGAGGCCCGCGACGCCGGCACCGGCGATGAACACCTTGGCCGGCGGGATCTTGCCGGCGGCGGTGATCTGGCCGTTGAAATAGCGGCCGAAGGCGTTGGCCGCCTCGATCACCGCGCGGTAGCCGCTGACGCCGGCCATCGAGGTGAGCGCATCCATCTTCTGCGCGCGCGAGAGCTGTCGCGGCAGGCAGTCGATGGCCAGCACGGTGGTCTTCCTGGCGGCCAGCGCTTCCATCAGCGGCGGGTTCTGCGCCGGCCAGACGAAGCCGATCAGCGTGCCGCCTTCGCGCATCAGCGCCACCTCGTCGAGGCTGGGCGGGCGCACCTTGAAGACGATGTCGCCCTTGGCCCAGAGCTCGGCGGCCGTGCCGACGATCTCCGCGCCGGCGGCGCGGTAGGCCTCGTCGTCGATGTTGGCGGCCGCGCCGGCGCCGCTCTGCACGGCCACGCCGAAGCCCAGCTTGATCAGTTTCTCGACCACCTCGGGCACGGTGGCGACGCGCTTTTCTCCAGCCGCTGTCTCGAGCGGAACGCCGATCAACATGGAGGCCTCCTCAGGCACTGGTTTTTGGTGAAATGGGCCGGAGCTTACACAATGCCGGCCCCGCGACCTTCGCCCTGGGCGCATATCTCTCATGCCTGAACGCTGGAAACCGAGCGTCACCGTCGCCGCGATCATCGAGCGCGACGGCCGCTACCTGCTCGTCGAGGAACACACGCCCGAGGGCCTGAAGCTGAACAACCCGGCCGGCCACCTCGACCCCGGGGAAAGCCCGCAGCAGGGTGTGGAGCGCGAGGCGCTGGAGGAGACGGCGTGCGCATTCACCCCTGACCGATTGGTGGGCGTCTACCTCTCGCGCTTCCAGCGCCCGGCCAGCGGCGAGGACGTGACCTACGTGCGCTTCGCCTTCGGCGGCACGGTGGGCGAGCCCGATCCGGCGCGCCCGCTCGACGACGGCATCGTGCGCACGCTGTGGATGACGCTGGACGAGGTGCGCGCCAGCCGCGAGCGCCACCGCAGCGGCCTGGTGCTGCGCTGCATCGAGGACCATGCGGCCGGCGTGCGCCTGCCGCTCGCGGCCATCACCACCGATCCGACCGTCTACGCGCCGGAGATCAAGCGTTGAGCGCACGACGGCCGCCGCCGGGCCGGGCGGGATAATCGCGGCCATGGGCAAGAAACTGCGGGTCGTCGTCGGTCTGTCCGGCGGTGTCGATTCCGCCGTGAGCGCGTGGCTGCTGAAACAGCAGGGCCACGAGGTCGTCGGCATCTTCATGAAGAACTGGGATGACGACGACGATTCCGAGTACTGCTCGAGCAACGTCGACTTCGTCGATGCGGCCGCGGTGGCCGACGTGATCGGGATCGAGATCGAGCACGTCAACTTCGCCGCCGACTACAAGGACCGCGTCTTTGCCGAGTTCCTGCGCGAGTACCGGGCCGGCCGCACGCCCAACCCCGACGTGCTGTGCAACGCCGAGATCAAGTTCAAGGCCTTTCTCGACCATGCGATGCGCGTGGGCGCCGAGAAGATCGCCACCGGCCACTATGCGCGGGTGCGCGAGCGCGAGGGCCGCTTCGAGCTGCTCAAGGGGCTCGACCCGCTGAAGGACCAGAGCTACTTCCTGCACCGGCTGAACCAGGCGCAGCTCGCGAAGACGATGTTCCCGGTGGGTGAACTGCCCAAGACCGAGGTGCGTCGCATTGCGGCGGAGATCGGCCTGCCGAATGCGAAGAAGAAGGATTCGACCGGCATCTGCTTCATTGGCGAGCGGCCGTTCCGAGAGTTCCTCAACCGCTACCTCGCGAACCAGCCGGGGCCGATCAAGGACGACCGCGGCCGCACGATCGGCGAGCACGTGGGCCTGAGCTTCTACACGCTCGGCCAGCGCAAGGGCATCGGCATCGGCGGGCTCAAGGAGCGCGGCGCGGCCAAGGGCGGCAGCGAACACGAACCGTGGTTCGTGGCGCGCAAGGACATGGCGGCCAACACGCTGTATGCGGTGCAGGGGCACGACCACCCGTGGCTGCTGTCGCACGCGCTGCGGGCCGACGATGCCAGCTGGGTGGCCGGTGTGCCGCCGGCGGCCGGCGGCTACGGCGCGAAGGCGCGCTACCGCCAGGTGCCGATGCGGCGTGCCGCTTCGAGGCCGTCGCGGCCGGTGACTTCGTGCTGCGCTTCGACGAGCCGCAATGGGCCGTCACGCCGGGGCAATCGGCGGTGCTGTACGACGGCGAGGTGTGCCTGGGCGGCGGCGTGATCGCGCAGGCGATGGACTGATCTTCAGCGCGGCCGCGCCAGTCCATCGTCCAGTAGTCACCGTAGCGGTTCGTGCTGGTGCCCTTGATGCAGGCCACGCCGATCTGCGTGAAGTTCGGGTTCATGATGTTGGCGCAGTGGCCGTCGCTGCCCATCCAGCCGGCCATCACATTGTTCACCGTGCCGTAGCCGGCGGCGATGTTTTCGCCGAGAGCCGCATAGGCGTAGCCGGTGGCCGCGACGCGCGAGCCCATCGTGCTGCCGTTCGAGCCGGTGTGCGAGAAGAAGTTGTTGGTCACCATGTCCTGCGAATGCACGGTGGCGGCCTGGGTGAGTTGCGTGCTCCAGGTCAGCGGGCCGGCGGGCGCAAAGCTGCCCTTGGTGCCGCAGCTGGCACCGGCCGCGCGCAGCTGATTGACGCGGGCGATCACGCTGTCGACGAAGTCGGGCAGTGCGCAGGTGGCATCGACACCGGCCGGTGCAGGTGCAGGTGCAGGTGCAGGTGCAGGTGCAGGTGCGGGTGCCGGTGCCGGAGCGGGAGGCGGCGGTGCGCTCCCGCCGGCCGGCGCTTCATTGGGCGCATTGCCGCCGCCCCCACCACAGGCGGCCACCACGGCCGCCAGCCACAGACTGCCCCACCGGGCGGACCACGAAGACTTCGACATCCGGCCAAGGCTAGCGGCCCATGCCGGCGAACGCGGTGAACAACCGTAAGGAAAGGCTGCAAGTCCGCGGGGGCCGTGAGATGTCTCACGCCGCTTCGCCGTTCAGGACCCCCACCTGGAAGCCGATACACCACCATGGCGGGCCGTGGTGCCCGCAGGCTCGTTCATGCGCCCGTTCCTGTCCGCTCTGATCTTCGTGGTACCTGCCTTCACCTCGCTGTCGGCGGTGGCGTCGCCCGTGTCGGTGCAGGTGGCCGACAGCGCCGGGCGCGCCCTGCCGGAGGCGGTGGTGCTGCTCGAGCCGCTGTCGGGCAAGCCGCCGGTCAAGCCGATGCCCGACGCCCAGCTCGCGCAGGAGAAGCGCCAGTTCAAGCCGCGTGTCACGCTGATCACGGTGGGCACGGCCGTCAACTTTCCGAACTTCGACACCGTGCGCCACCACGTCTATTCGTTCTCCAAGGCCAAGACCTTCGAGATCAAGCTGTATGCCGGCGTGCCGAGCCAGCCCGTGGTGTTCGACAAGCCGGGCATCGCCGTGCTCGGCTGCAACATCCACGACCGCATGGCCGCCTGGGTGGTGGTGGCCGACACACCCTGGCACGCGATGAGCGGCGCCGACGGCGTGGCGCGCATCGCCGATGCGCCGCCGGGGACGTACCAGATCAGCGTCTGGCATGCCGGCCTGGCTGCCAACAGCCCGCCGGTGACGCGCAGGGTGCAGGTCGGCAGCGCCGAACTGCGCGAGTCGTTCCAGCTGGCCGTGGAGACGCTGCCGTGACGCTCGCCCAGCGCCTGCGCAGTTCCTTCGCGATGCGCGTGGCAGCGCTGTTCCTCGGCCTGCTGGCGCTGGTGCAGATCGCCAGCTTCACGGCGATCAGCGCCAGCCTCGGCGCGCAGGCGCGCAGCACGCTGCCCGAGCGCCCGGCGGCCGGCGAACGGGTGCTCAAGACACTGCTCGACCAGCGCGCGCAGACACTGGCCGAAGCCGCCAAGCTGCTCGCCGCCGACTACGGCTTCCGCGACGCCGTGCTGTCGGAAGACCGCGAGACGATCGGCTCGGTGCTGGAGAACCACGGCGGGCGCATCGGCGCCACCGAGGTGGTCTGGCTGGGCACCGACTTCAACCTGCGCGCCTCGGCCGGCAACGGCGTCAATGCGGCGCAGTTCGGCCCCGCGGCGGCGGCGCTCGCCGGCACCGCCACCCGCGCCGGCAGCGCCAGCGGCCTGATGCTGGTGCAGGGCCGCCCGCACCAGATCGTGCTGGTGCCGATGAACGCGCCCGTGCTGGTGGGCTGGGTGGCGATGGGCTTCCCGATCGACGCGCAGCTCGGCAGCGACCTGAAGGCGCTGTCGGCACTGAACCTGACGCTGCTCGCGCGTGCCGGAGGCCAGGGCACGTGGAGCGTCGTGCAGTCGACGCTCGGCGACGACGCCGCACGGCGGCTCGCTGCGCAGACCTGGGGCAGCCTGCCGCCGGCGATGTCCGAGGTACGGGCCGGCGACGAAGAACTCGGCGTGCGCCCGCGCTGGCTGCGCAGCCTCGGCGACGGTGACGGCGGCGCGGCCGTGCTCGCGCTCGTGTCGCTGTCCATCGACGAGGCCGCGCGCACGCCGCAACGCCTGCAGCTGGCGCTGCTGCTGATCACGCTGCTGGCAGTGGGCATCTTCGCCGTCGGCAGCCTGTACACGGCCAACCGCGTGACCACACCGCTGCGCGAACTCGCCGGTGCCGCCGAGCAGCTCGGCAATGGCGACTACGACACGCCGGTGCGCGGCGCCGAACGCAGCGACGAGCTCGGTGAACTCGCGCAGTCCTTCGAGCGCATGCGCGTGAGCGTGGCCGAGAAGCAGGCGCAGATCCTCAGGCTCGCCTACTGGGATGCCCTCACCGGCCTGCCCAACCGCGTGCAGTTCGGCGATGCGGTGCAGCAGGCGATCGCGTCGGCCGGCCCGCAGCGCAAGCCCCTGGCGGTGCTGATGCTCGACCTCGACCGCTTCAAGAACATCAACGCCAAGCTCGGCTATGCCGTCGGCGACCGGCTGCTGCAGGCCGCCGCCGAACGTCTCTCGCGCCAGGTGCTGCGCGAGGGCGACTGGTGGCGCGGCGCTCCGGCGACGAATTCGCGGTGCTGCTGCGCGACGCCACGCCGGAGCTGGCCGCCAGCGTCGCGCAGCGCATCGCGCGAGCCTTCGAGCAGCCGCTGTCGCTCGACGACAACCGCCTCGACCTGACGGTGGGCGTGGGCATTGCCTGCTGGCCGCTGCATGCGGATGCGGCCGACACGCTGATCAACCGCGCCGAGATGGCGATGCACGCCGCGAAGAAGCGCCATGCCGGCCCGCAGATGTACGAGCCCGCGATGGACGACAGCAGCGCGCAGTCACTGTCGCTGCTGTCCGATCTGCGAGAGGCCATCGTGCGCGATGAGCTGCGCCTGCACCTGCAGCCCAAGCTGGCGCTGGCCACCGGCACCGTGTCCGGCGCGGAGGCGCTGGTGCGCTGGCAGCATCCGGTGCGCGGCATGATCCCGCCGGGGCAGTTCATCCCGTTCGCCGAGCAGACCGGCTTCATCCGCCAGCTCACGCTGTGGGTCTTCGAGGCCTGCGCCAAGGCCGGCGCGAGCTGCATGCCGAGGGTGCCGACATGGTGCTGTCGGTCAACCTCTCGGCACGCGACCTGTTCGACAGCGATCTGCCCGCCAAGCTCGAGGCATTGCTGCTGCAGCACCGCGTGCCGGCCGAGGCCTTCTGCCTGGAGATCACCGAGAGCGCGATCATGGACGACCCCGAACGCGCACTGGCACGCTCAAGCGCCTCGCGCTGATGGGCTTCAAGCTGTCGATCGACGACTTCGGCTCGGGCATGTCGTCGTACGGCTACCTGAAGCTGCTGCCGGTCGACGAGCTGAAGATCGACATGGTCTTCGTGCGCAACATGGACCGCGACCCGGTCGACGTGAAGCTGGTGCGCTCGATGATCGAGCTGGCGCACAACCTCGGCCTCTCGGTGGTCGCCGAAGGCGTGGAGAACGCGAAGATCTGGGACCAGCTGCGCGAACTCCATTGCGACCGGCGCAGGGCTACCACATGGGCAAGCCGATGGCGCTGGAAGAGTTCGTCGCCTGGTCGGCGCGCTGGGTCGAGAAGAGCCGCGTGCCGGGTACCGCGGGCACCGCCGGCCTGCTCCACTGAGCGCGCCCACAGGGCAGAATCGGGCGCTCCAGGAGGATCGCCCGTGTACCTGCCGAAGCACTTCGAGGAAACGCGCACCGAGGTCATGCACACGCTGCTGCGTACGCATCCGCTCGGCCTGCTGGTCACGCTGTCGGGCGGCGAGCTGCAGGCCAACAGCATCCCGTTCATGCTCGATGCGCAGCGCGGCCCGCACGGCACGCTGGTGGCGCACGTGGCGCGCGCCAACCCGCTGTGGCGCGAGGCGGCGCTGACCCCGGTGCTGGCCGTCTTCCAGGGCCCGCAGGCCTACGTGAGCCCGAGCGGCTATGCTTCCAAGGCCGAGCACGGCAAGGTGGTGCCGACCTGGAACTACGTGATGGTGCAGGCGCGCGGCCGGCTGCGCGCCATCGAGGATCCGCAGGAGCTGCACGCGCTCGTCTCGCGGCTGACCGATACCCATGAGCGCACGCGCGCCGCGCCGTGGGCCGTGAGCGATGCGCCGGCCGACTACATCGCGGCCACCCTGCGCGGCATCGTCGGCATCGAGATCCCGATCGAGTCGCTCGCCGGCAAGTGGAAGGTCAGCCAGAACCGCTCGGCCGCCGACCGCGAGGGCGTGGCGCGCATGCTCGACCAGGAGCCGGGCGGCGCGGCGATGGCGGCGCAGGTGCGCAACCCTGGCGCGGCATCTGCTTGAGGCTCTGCCCATGAGCGACACCCGAACAGCCGCCCGCCTGCGCCTGCTGATGAGCGGCTGCGCACTGCTGCTGGCCGCCTGTGGCGGCGGCGGCCCCGATGCCGGTTCGCCGGGTGCGCCGCCGCCACCTTCGCCGCCCGGCAATGCCGCACGCACCGCCGCGGCCACGGCCACGGCCCAGAGCACCAGCAATGCCTGCAACGCGATCCGGCCGTTCTACTGGGAAATCGGCGACCGCAGCGCGGCGCTCGCCTCGGGCGCCGTCGGCGGCAGCGCGTACGGCCCGGGCACGGTGATGAACATCGCCTCGTCGTCGAAGTGGCTCTACGGCGCCTATGTGGTGCAGCGGCGTGCCGGCGTGCTGACGGCCGAGGACATCCAGCACCTGACCTTCCGCAGCGGCTACACGCGCTTCGCGATCTGCCTGCAGGGGCAGACGGTCGATGGCTGCCTGAACTACCTCAACAACGGCGTGCTGGTGCCCGCCTCGGTCGGCCGCTTCGACTACGGCGGCGGCCACATGCAGAAGCACGCCAGCCTGATCGGCCTGGGCGGCATGAACAACGCCGCGCTCGCGGCGGAACTGCGCAGCCAGCTCGGCACCGACATCGCACTGGCGTTCTCGCAGCCGCAGCCGGCCGGCGGCATCGTCAGCACGCCCGTCGACTACGCGCGCTTCCTGCGCAAGCTGCTCGATGGCTCACTGATCCTGGGTAGCCGGCTCGGCAGCCGGGCGGTCTGCACCAACCCGCTGACCTGCCCCACGGCCGACGGCACGCCGGTGCCCACCACCGAGAGCTGGCACTACTCGCTCGGCCACTGGGTGGAGGACGATCCGCGCGTCGGCGACGGCACCTTCAGCAGCGCCGGCGCGTTCGGCTTCTATCCGTGGATCGATGCAGCACGCACGCACTACGGCATCGTGGCCCGCGAGGCGGCCGGCGGCAGCGGCGAAGCGTCGGCGAACTGCGGGCGCCTGATCCGCAAGGCCTGGGTGACGGCCGTCGCGAACTGAGCGCAGTGTTCAGGCGGGGGTCAGCACCTCGCCGTCGATGTCGGCGAGCGTCTCCTGCCAGTGGTGGAGGTCGTCGCCGCTGATCGCCAGCCACGCGCAGGCGTCCGCGCCATGCTGTTCCCATTCGGTGCCCGGCGACAGGCCGGCGCGGTGCGCCAGCAGGTAATCGGCCACCGGGCCGGCCGCCACCAGCGTGTGCACCTCGGGCTCGGTATCGCTGCTGCCCAGCGACTCCAGGCTGTGGTGCAGGCGGATCGCCGCCATCACGCTGGGCGCGAGCCGCCAGGCGCGGGCGGTGAGCGCGCCCACCACGGCGTGATCGGTGCGGTGATTGGCGTTCTCGGTCTCGATGTGGCTGCGGTCCTTGCGCGCGCGTGCTTCCACGAGCGTGCCGGCATAGCCTCGCACGCTCTGCATCAGCACCGGCAGGCCGACGTGGCAGAACAGGCCGTAGCTGTGCGCGGTCGACCTCCAGACCGGGCAGCTGCGTGGCGATCCAGGCGAGCGTGCTGGCGCGGCGCGCCGACTGATCCCAGAAGCCGCCGAGCAGCGGGTGGTTGACGGAATCGCATGGCGCACGAGGAACGCGTTCATCAGCGCGACCGACTGCTTCAGCCCCAGCCGGTTCATCGCCTGGCCGGCGGAAGCCACCGGCGAGCTGGCCGCGAAAGCGGCACCGTTGGCGTTGCGGATCAGCGTGGCGGCCATGGCCACGTCGGCATTGGCGATGCGCGCGACCTCGTTCAGATCGGGTTCGCCACTTGCCAGCGCCATCTGCAGCCGCGTCAGCAGTTCCGGGCAGGGCGGCACGACGATCTCCCGCAGCGGGCCGCTGCGCCGGGCGGCGTCGATCTCGCGTTCGATGGCGGCGACTTGACGGGAGGCGGCAGGGGCAGGCATCGCGCGGCAGACGGAGTGGGCGTTCGATCGTCTTCGGCCGCCCGGCCGTGAACTTGAGCCGGCATCCCCTCGCAAGCCCTGAGACCGGGCAGCGCAGCGCGGAAGTACCCTGCCGCGGACGACGAGGCTCGAGATGGCGGCAAGGACACGGCGACTGCACGCGATGCTGCTGGCGGCACTGCTGGCCGGCTGCGCGCCGGCCGACGAGGACCGCGGCGCACGGCCGGCGGCGGCGCCGCTGCAGCCGGCCGCCCCGATGCCGGCCGACGAAGCGTCGCTGGCCATGCCCGACCTGATGGCGCTGGTGGTCGACCCGGCCGCCGGCGTCTTCGGGCCGGCCTTCCAGCGCGACCCGCAGCGCGAGCCGAAGGCCGCGCAGGCCTGGCAGGCGGTGGCCGATGCCGCGTCGGAGCTGGAGAGAACGGCTGCGGTGCTGGAGCAGCCGGGCTGGTCACTCGGCCGGGCCGAGTGGCTGCGCTCGGTGGCCGAGCTTCGCGAGGGCACCCGCGCCGGGGTGCAGGCGGCGCGCCAGCGCGATGCACGCCAGCTCGCCCGTGCCGCGCAGCGCCTGCAGGTGGCCTGCGACGGCTGCCACGCGCAGTACGCGCCGGCGCTTCGCTGAGCGTGCGCCGGCCGCGGACCGGTCAGAAGGGAATGTCGTCGTCCATCGCGTCGAAGCCGGTGGCCGGCTTGACGCGGGCTTGCTCGCCGCCGGGCGGGCGGCCGGGGCTGCCGCGCGCTGCGGGCGCTCGGAATAGTCGTCGCCGCCGCGGTCGTCGCCGGCGCCGCCACCCATGCCTTCACGGCCGCCGAGCATCTGCATCTCGGTGGCGATGATCTCGGTGGTGTACTGGTCCTTGCCTTCCTTGTCCTGCCACTTGCGGGTCTTCAGGCGGCCTTCCACGTACACCGAGCGGCCCTTCTTCAGGTACTCGCCGGCAATCTCGGCCAGGCGGTCGTAGAAGACCACGCGGTGCCATTCGGTCTCTTCCTGGCGATCGCCGGAATCCTTGTTCTTCCATTGCCGCGTGGTGGCCACGCTGACGTTGCAGACCGCGTTGCCGTTGGGCGTGTAGCGCACCTCGGGGTCGCGGCCGAGGTTGCCGATGATCTGGACTTTGTTCAACGAGGCCATGGCGCTCTCCGCTTCTCGAATCTGGGGGACGGGTGGGGTTGGAGCGGATTATCCGCCGCCGGCCGCGGGCGGCGCCCCGCCCGGCCTGGAGAAACCGGAGGGGCCCCGTTCAGGGGAAAGGCGCTGGCGCGCCGGCCAGCGCGCCAGCCGGCCGATCAGGGCTTGGCCAGCGGCTTGCCGATGTAGCTGGTTTCGGCGATTTCCTTGGCGCCCTGCGCGTTGTCGACGAGTTCGGGATACACACGACCGACCATCAGCCCGAAGCCAACCGAGGTGCGGACGTAGCGCGTCTGGCCGGCATCAAGCGTCAGGCTGAGCTTCTTCTCGACTTCGGTCGAGGTGCTGACCTCCACCGTGCCGGGCGGCAGGTCGACGAAGAAGAAGCCGCCGGGCTTGGACTCGCCAGCCACCTTGCCATTGATGACCACGTTGGGCTGGATGGCCGCCCCCAGCATGCTGCCGCTGCGGTAGACGTAGAGGCGCCCTTCGCTGGCCTTGAGCGCCGGGATGCTGGATTGCACTTCGGCATGCTTGGGGCCACTGGCGCACGCGCTCAGCAGGGCGGCGGCGGCAACGATGGCGAGGCGACGGGTGATGGAACGCTTCATGGCGAGGTCTTCTCCTGGAGTGGCATGGGCGCCGGCTTCACGAGCGGCGTGAACGCACGCTCCACCGGCAGATAGAAACCGACGATCTGGCCGTCGCGGCAGACGGCATAGGCTTCGTGCATGTGGGCGCCTTCGACCGTCAGCACGGTCGTCGTGGGCTTGAGCACCAATCCCTGGGCAATGCGGCCGATCGCCAGGAATTCGGTTCCGCGGGCGATGCGCCGCGCATAGCGCGACTCCGGAACGGCCTCCGCATCGCTCGTGCTCACGTAGCGCCGGCCCTGCTCGGCAGCCACAGGCGCCAACTCGACGGCTTCGCGCCGTACCTCGCTGGCGCAACCCGCGCTCACCAGCACAAGCACACAGGCCCAGGCGCTCAGGACAACCGTGGTTCGCATCGACTCCCTCCCTCTTCTCTTTTGAGGCGGAAGTCTAGGCCCGGCCTGTGCCCGATCCGTGTGCCCCGCTCCCGTAACATCGGCGCTCCGTCGCTTCCGCACCACGATGCCTGCCGCTGCCTCCGCCCCGCTCGCCGTCCTCAACGAGGTCTTCGGCTACGCGGCCTTTCGCGGCCAGCAGGCGGCCATCGTCGATCACGTGAGCGCCGGCGGCGACGCGCTGGTGCTGATGCCCACCGGCGGCGGCAAGAGCCTGTGCTACCAGGTGCCGGCGATCGTGCGCCACCGCCGCGAGCAGGGCGTGGCGATCGTCGTCAGCCCGCTGATCGCGCTGATGCACGACCAGGTCGGCGCGCTGGAGGAGGCCGGCGTGCATGCCGCCTTCCTCAACTCCACGCTGACGCTCGAGGAAACGCAGAAGATCGAGCGCGAGATGATGTCCGGCCGCCTGGTGCTGCTATATGCCGCGCCGGAGCGGGTGACCACGCCACGCTTCCTGGCCCAGCTCGATTCGCTGCACGAGCGCGGCCTGCTCAGCCTGTTCGCGATCGACGAGGCGCACTGCGTCAGCCAGTGGGGCCACGACTTCCGCGAAGACTACCTCGGCCTGTCGGTGCTGCACGAGCGTTATGCCGACGTGCCGCGCATCGCGCTGACCGCCACCGCCGACGACCTGACCCGCGCCGACATCATCGAGCGGCTGCAGCTGCAGTCGGCGCAGGTCTTCATCAGCAGCTTCGACCGGCCGAACATCCGCTATGCGATCGTCGAGAAGGACGACCCGCGCCGCCAGCTGCTGCGCTTCATCCGCGACGAGCACGAGGGCGATGCCGGCATCGTCTACTGCCTGTCGCGCAAGAAGGTGGAAGAGACGGCGGCCCGGCTCAACGACGAAGGCATCGCGGCCCTGCCCTATCACGCGGGGCTGGACGCCGAGGTGCGCCGCCGCCACCAGGACAAGTTCCTGCGCGACGAAGGCGTGGTGATGGTCGCGACCATCGCCTTCGGCATGGGCATCGACAAGCCCGACGTGCGCTTCGTCGCCCACCTCGACCTGCCGAAGAACATCGAGAGCTACTACCAGGAGACCGGCCGCGCCGGCCGCGACGGCGAGCCGGCCGATGCGTGGATGGCCTACGGCACGGCCGACGTGGTGAACCAGCGGCGCATGATCGACGAGAGCCCGGCCGACGAGGAGTTCAAGCGCGGCCAGCGCGCCAAGCTCGACGCGCTGCTGTCGCTGGCCGAGGCGCACGACTGCCGGCGCGTGCGGCTGCTGGCCTACTTCGGCGAAGACAGCCGCCCCTGCGGCAACTGCGACAACTGCCTGAACCCGCCGGCCACCTGGGACGCCACCGAGGCGGCGCGCAAGGCGCTGTCCTGCGTCTACCGCTTCCACCAGAACCGCGGGCAGCGCTTCGGCGCCGGCCACCTGATCGACGTGCTGCGTGGCAAGCGCACCGACAAGGTGGCGCAATACGGCCACGAGTCGCTCTCCACCTTCGGCATCGGTGCCGATCTCCGAGCAGCAGTGGCGCGGTGTGCTGCGCCAGCTGATCGCGCTCGGCCATCTGCGCGCCGAAGGCGACTACAACACGCTGGAGCTGATGGACAGCGCCCGCGAGGTGCTGCGCGGCGAAGTGCAGCTGCTGCTGCGCGTGCCGGCGGAGACGCCGAAGCGCGGGCGCGTCACCCGCAGCGGCGCTGGCAAGGAGAAGGCGGCACCGATCGCGCTCGACGACGAGGGCCAGCGCCGCTATGCCGCGCTGAAGGCCCGGCGCGCCGAGGTGGCGCGCGAGCACAACCTGCCGGCCTATGTCGTCTTCCATGACGCCACGCTGGCCGAGATGGCGCGCGGCCGGCCCGCCTCGCTGGGCGAACTCGGCAGCATCAGCGGCGTGGGCGCGAAGAAGCTCGAGGCCTACGGCCGCGAGATCCTGCGCGTGCTCGGCGAAGCCGCCTGAGCCACCAGCATCAGGGCGTGACGGCCACTGTCAGCAGCGTGCTGCTGGCGCTGTTGCCGGCTCCATCGCGGGCCTGGGCAAAGACGCTGACCGTCGTGCGCCCGTCGGCCGGCACCAGCACGTTCCACTCGTACGGCGCGCTGCCGTCGCTGCCCAGTCGCGTGTCGATCGATCCGTCGACGCGGTAGAAGGCCACCTCGTCGATGCCGCTGTCGTCATCCGACGCTGCTGCAACGACGCGCAGCACGCCGCCGGCGGCCACGCTGGTCTGCGCGGTGGTGATGCTCACCGACGGCGCGCCATCGTCGTAGCCGCCGCCCCAGCCGAGGTAGATGCCGCCGCCGCAGCCGGCGAGCAGCAGCGCGGCAGCAAGAGGAGCGAAGCGCTTCATGCCGCCATGCTACCCCCCCGCGGCAGGCGCGCGAGTTCGTCGCCCACCAGCTTGACGATCAGCCGGTCCAGCGTCTGCACCGAGTAGCCGCGCACGTCGTGCGGGGTCTGCATGCCCGGGCCGCTGCCGGGGTCGTCGGCGTCCTTGTAGGTCAGGAAGACGAAGCGCCCGGCGGTGTACTGCGCCATCTGGCGGAAGACATATTCGCCGACCGGATCGAGCCCGCTCGCGCCGACGGCGAACAGCTTGATGCCCTTGGCGAGTGCGGCCTGCATGTCGACGTCGTACTGCGGGCCACCGTAGTCGAGGTGCGGCGGGGCATCGGCCACGAGCACCACCATGCGCGCCGCCTGCTTGCGCCAGCTGAGGCGATGCACCGTCTCGTGCAGCGCTTCGTTGAGCGCCTCGGGCGTGTCGCCGCCGCCGCCGGCCTGCACGCGGCCGAGCACGCCCTGGAAGGCGCCGAGGTCGTCGGTGAAGTCGTGCGTGCGGGTCAGAAAGGCATCGCCGCGGTCGCGGTAGGCCACCGTGCCCCAGCAGACATCGGGCTGGCCCGGCAGCCGCGCGATCTGCTGCGACATCGCCAGCATCGAGGCCTTCAGCTTGGCGATCTCGTCGCCCATCGAGCCGGTGGCATCGACGAGGAAGACGAGGTCCAGCCGCGGCCGCTGCACGAGGCTGGTCTCGCCCAGGCGCACCTGCAGCGCCGCGCGCTGCTCGCCGCGGACCAGCGTCGTGCGCGCCCAGGCCGAGCCCTTGCGCACCGCGATGCCGAGGGCGCGGTCGTTGGGTTGCGCCAGGAGAAAGGCGCGCGGATGCAGCCGGCGCGCCCGGCCGTGTCGGTGCGCGCCCAGGCCACCGGCTCGTGCTGGCCGGCGCGCTGCACCGCCACCTCGGCGTCGTGCACCGGGCGGCCGGCGGCATCGGTCACTTCGAGCAGGTAGCGCTCGGTCACGTCGCGATCGCGCACCGGCAGTGCGGCGCTGCGCTGGCGATAGGCGAGGTATTCGCCGAAGTCGGCGTTGTCGTCGACCATGCCGGCGGTCACCACCGGCTGGGGCGGCGCCAGACGCTGCGGCATCGGCTGCGGCATCGGTGCGGGCAGAGACTGCACCACCGCGGCCGGCGGGGCGGCGGGCGCGATGCCCTTGGCCGATTCGACGCGGCGATCGGCCAGCGCCTCGCGCGCAACCTCGCTGCGCTCCTCGATCGCGCCGCGGCGTGCGCGGCCTTCGTTCCAGCCGCCACCGCCCGGCACCTCGCGCGTGGTCGGCGCGCGGCGGCAGTGGCTGGCCGAAGGAGGTTCGAAGCGCGGCAACGTGAAGTCCTGCTCGGGTGGCGCATCGCCGGACCAGGGCGGCGGCCAGTACCGGAGGCGGCGTTCGCCGTCGGCGCATCGGCCAGCGCACAGGCGGCCAGCAGGGCCAGCGCGGCGGTGGCCGGCGCCAGCGTGGAGAAGAAGAATCGCGAGGCTCCCATCGTGTCGCTCCTGTTCATGAGTGGGCTGAGGCTGATACGGACAAGGCGGCCAGACGGGGTGACTACAAATCGAGATCACCCCGCGCCCGACTCGCGGCCGTATCAGCCGCGGATGAGGCAGACTCCCGAACCGATGAACGCCAGCCCCGACGACGACACGCTGATGGCCGCCTATGCACGCGGCGAGGCGGCGGCGTTCGAGCAGCTCTACGAACGGCACCGCCTGGCGCTGTACCGCTTCGTGCGCCGGCTGCTCGGCAGCGCGAATGCGGGGCAGGCCGACGAGGTGTTCCAAGACACCGGGCTGCGCGTGGTGCAGGCACGCGCGCGCTGGCAACCGCAGGGCGCGAGCTTCCGCACTGGCTGTTCACGCTGGCGCACCACCGCGCGGTCGACCTGCTGCGCAAGACGGGCCGCGAAGTGGCGATCGATGCGCACGAGGACGACGACGGCGAGCCCTGGCAACCCGAGGCCGAGGCCTGGCAGCACTGGCCCGCGCCGGCCTCGGCCACGCTCGGTGGCGACGAGCTCGCCTTCTGGCGCCGTGCCGGCGAGAAGCTGCTGGCTTGCCTCGACGAGCTGCCGCTGGCCCAGCGCAGCGCTTTCCTTCTGCACCACGACGATGGCCGGCACTTGCCGACGTGGCCAACGCCCTCGAGGTCGGCTTCGAGACCGCCAAGACGCGGCTGCGCTATGCGATGGCAAGCTGCGCGCCTGCATGGGCGCCTACCTCGCGCCGGAGTCTTCGCGATGAGCGAGCCACGAGACGAGGGCGACGACCTGCCGCACGACGCCCGGCTGCGCGAGGCGCTGCGCCACGCGCCCGATGCCGAGGCGGCGCCGCCGCCCAAGCTCAACGAAACCATCCTGCGCATGGGCCGCGCCGCGGTGGCCCCGCGCGAGGAACGCAAGCCCTCGGGCTTGCCGCAGGGCGCACCGTCGCTGCCTTCGGGCACCGTGGCCGGCGGCGGCATGCTCGCCTCGTTGTGGGCGTGGCTGGCGCGCCCGCCGGTGGCGGCAGGATTCGCCGTCGTCTTCCTGTCGACCGTGGTCGGCGTGATGTGGCTCGGCCGGCCGATCGAGGAAGCCATGCCGCCGCGCGAAGAGACGGTGGCCGCCGCGCCGCCGCCCGCCCCGCCGACCGCCGACACGCCCGCCGAACGCCAGCGCGAGGTCGCGCAGATGCCCGAGGTGGCCAAACGGGCGGCGCCGCCGGCTGCGGCCAACCCGACGCCCAAGCCGGCATCGGCCGCGGCCCCGGCGCCCGCACCCGCCGCCGCGACACCTGTCGCGCCGCCCCTGGTGGCCACGGCACCGCCCCCGCCACCGGCCGCCACCCAAGACATGGCCCGCGAAGCCGCCTCCGCCGAACGCCGCGAGGCCGGCGCGGCACGCATGGCGGCCGCCGTGCCCGCACCGCTGCAGTCCGCGGCGCCGGCGGCCCCGGCCTCGGCGATCGAGACACCCAGCCTGAGCAACCTGCGCTTCGAGATCCGCCGCAAGGCCGAGGCCTGGAGCTGGCAACGCGACGAGGGTGAGGTCCGCCCGATGAACGATGCGATGCAGGAGTGGATCGCCCAGGCCGACCGCACGGCGCGCCCCGCGTGGCAGCACGGCGCGGCCGCCGGCGCCAGCGTGACCACCACCTTGCGATTCACCCGCGACGGCACGCTGCGCGCGGTGCTGCGCATCGGCCCCACGGGCCTGCAGCTCACGCGCGGCGGCAAGACGGAATCGGTGGAACTCTCGCGTGGCCAGCTCGCCGCGCTGCAGGCCTCGCTCGACGCCCTGGGCCCCTGAACGCCCCGGGGCGCGCTCGCTATCATGGGCGGTTTGCCACGCCGCGCCGTCGATGCCGAAAACCCCCGCATCCTTCGTTCCGGAATCCCCGGTCATTCGGGTCCGCGGTGCACGCACGCACAACCTGAAGAACATCGACCTCGACATCCCGCGCCACCAGTTGGTGGTGATCACCGGGCTGTCGGGCTCGGGCAAGTCCAGCCTCGCCTTCGACACACTCTACGCCGAGGGCCAGCGCCGCTACGTCGAGAGCCTGTCGGCCTATGCGCGGCAGTTCCTGCAGCTGATGGACAAGCCCGACGTCGACGTGATCGAGGGCCTCTCGCCCGCGATCAGCATCGAGCAGAAGGCGACCAGCCACAACCCGCGCTCGACGGTGGGCACCGTCACCGAGATCCACGACTACCTGCGCCTGCTCTATGCCCGCGCCGGCACGCCCTTCTGCCCGGAACACGGCCTGCCACTGCAGGCGCAGAGCGTGAGCCAGATGGTCGATGCGGCCCTGGCGCTGCCCGAGGGCACGAAGCTGATGGTGCTTGCGCCGGTGGTGCGTGACCGCAAGGGCGAATTCGCCGAGCTGTTCCAGGACATGCAGGCGCAGGGCTACGTGCGCTTCCGCGTCGACGGCACGGCCTACGAAGCGGCCGACGTGCCCAAGCTGAAGAAGGCCGAGAAGCACGACATCGACGTCGTGATCGACCGCGTCAAGGTCACCGCCGGCCTGCAGCAGCGCCTGGCCGAGAGCTTCGAGGCGGCGATGCGCATCGCCGAAGGCCGCGCGATCGCGCTGGAGATGGATTCCGCGAAGGAGCATCTCTTCTCCAGCAAGTTTGCCTGCCCGGTGTGCAGCTATTCGCTGCCGGAGCTGGAGCCGCGCCTCTTCTCCTTCAACTCGCCGGTGGGCGCCTGCCCGAGCTGCGACGGTCTCGGCCAGGTGACGGTGTTCGACGCCGAGCGTGTGGTGGCCTTCCCGTCGCTGTCGCTGGCCAGCGGTGCGGTCAAGGGCTGGGACCGGCGCAACGCCTACACCTTCTCGCTGCTCGAGAGCGTGGCGCGCCACTATCAGTTCGACATCGACACGCCCTTCGAAGACCTGCCGAAGAAGGCCAGGCAGGTGCTGCTGTACGGCTCGGGCGGCGAAGACGTCGAGTTCATCTACCGTGCCGAGGGCGCCAAGGGCAAGGCGCGGGTGGTCAAGCGCTGGCATCCCTTCGAGGGAATCATCCCGAACTTCGAGCGGCGCTTCCGCGAGACGGATTCGCCGGCGGTGCGCGAGGACCCGGCTCGCTACCAGAGCGCCAAGCCTTGCCCCGAGTGCGACGGCACGCGGCTGCGTCGCGAGGCGCGGCATGTGTTCCTCGTCAATGGCCACGAGCACAAGGATGCGCCGAAGGAGCCGATCTACCGCGTGGAGCACTTCACGCTGCGCGAGTGCCTCGCCTATTTCGAGTCGCTCACGCTCGAAGGCGCCAAGGCGGAGATCGCCGACAAGGTGGTGCGCGAGATCCGCTCGCGGCTGAAGTTCCTCAACGACGTCGGCCTGAATTACCTGAGCCTGGACCGCTCGGCCGACACGCTCTCCGGCGGCGAGGCGCAGCGCATCCGCCTCGCCTCGCAGATTGGCTCCGGCCTGACCGGCGTGATGTACGTGCTCGACGAACCCAGCATCGGCCTGCACCAGCGCGACAACGAGCGCCTGATCGGCACGCTGCGCCACCTGCGCGACCTCGGCAACAGCGTGCTGGTGGTCGAGCACGACGAAGACGCCATCCGCGCTGCCGACCACGTGATCGATCTCGGCCCGGGCGCGGGCGTGCACGGCGGGCGGGTCATCGCGCAGGGCACGGCCGACGAAGTGGCCGAGAACCCCGACTCGCTGACCGGCCGCTACCTCGCCCGCACGCTGCGCATTCCGGTGCCGAAGCGCCGCCACACGCTGGCCGACGGCACCGACCCGCAGCGGCTGAAGATCACCGGCGCGCGCGGCAACAACCTGAAGAACGTCAGCGTCGAGATCCCGGTGGGCCTGTTCACCTGCGTGACCGGCGTGTCCGGCTCGGGCAAGAGCACGCTGGTCAACGACACGCTGTATGCCGCGGTGGCGCGCAAGCTCTACAACGCGCATACCGAGGCCGAGCCGCACGACGCGATCGAAGGGCTGGAAGCGTTCGACAAGGTCATCAATGTCGACCAGAGCCCGATCGGCCGCACGCCGCGCTCCAACCCCGCCACCTACACCGGCCTCTTCACGCCGATCCGCGAGCTGTTTGCCGAGGTGCCGGCGGCGCGCGAGCGCGGCTACGGCCCGGGGCGCTTCAGCTTCAATGTCGCCGGCGGCCGCTGCGAGGCCTGCCAGGGCGACGGCGTGATCAAGGTGGAGATGCACTTCCTGCCCGATGTCTACGTGCCCTGCGACGTCTGCCACGGCCGCCGCTACAACCGCGAGACGCTGGAGGTGCTCTACAAGGGCAAGAACATCACCGAGGTGCTGAACCTGACGGTGGAAGACGCCCTCGGCTTCTTCGCTGCGGTGCCGAACATCGCGCGCAAGCTGCAGACGCTGCTCGACGTGGGCCTGGGCTACATCCGCCTCGGCCAGAGCGCCACCACGCTGTCCGGCGGCGAGGCGCAGCGCGTCAAGCTGGCGCTCGAGCTCTCCAAGCGCGACACCGGCCGCACGCTGTACATCCTCGACGAGCCGACCACCGGCCTGCACTTCGCCGACATCGACCTCTTGATGAGGGTGCTGCACCAGCTGCGCGATGCCGGCAACACCATCGTCGTGATCGAACACAACCTCGACGTCATCAAGACGGCCGACTGGCTGATCGACATGGGCCCGGAAGGCGGCGCCGGCGGCGGCACGGTGGTGGCGCAGGGCACGCCCGAAGAGGTGGCCGCGAACCCGGCCAGCCACACCGGCCGCTACCTCGCGCCGCTGCTGCGCGACTGAGCACCGCGCAGGGTCTTGGCGAGCGTGGCTAGACTGCGCCGCATCGATCACGCCCGAGGAGACGGCCATGGCCCTGACGGTGGACTACTACTTCGCCCCCAACTCGCCCTGGACCTACCTCGGCCATGAGCGCTTCGCGCAGATTGCGAAGGCGGCCGGCGCCAGCATCAACGTGCTGCCGGTCGATCTGGGCGGCAAGGTCTTCCCCGTCTCCGGTGGCCTGCCGCTGGCCAAGCGCGCGCCGCAGCGCCAGCCTACCGGCTCGTCGAACTGAAGCGCTTCAGCGAGTACCTCGGCGCGCCGATCGTGCTGCAGCCGAAGTTCTTCCCGGTCAACCCGGACGACGCCGCCAAGCTGATCATCGCGGTCGACATGCATGACGGCAGCGAGGCCGCGATGCGCCTGACCGGCCGCATCCTGCGCGGCGTGTGGGTGGAGGAGCGCAACATCGCCGATGCACGCGACCTCGCGGCGATGCTGGCCGAGGAAGGCCTGCCGGCGCGGCGCCTGGATGACTCGATGAGCCAGGCCGTGCACGTGCGCTACGAGCGCGACACGCAGCGCGCCATCGACGCCGGCGTGTTCGGTGCGCCGAGCTACGTGGTCGACGGCGAGATCTTCTGGGGGCAGGACCGGCTGGATTTCCTGCAGCGCCGGCTCGCGAAATGATTCCCCCGTAGCGCCTTCGGCGCTCCCCAGGGGGGCGCCGCCAGCGGACCGGCGAAGCCGGCTCCGCGGCGGCTGCTTGGCTGCGTTGTGGCCTGCGCTGCATCGATGCTCGTGGCCGCCGGTGCGGCACGTGCGCAGTCCTACACCGGCCCGATCTTCGACGCGCACCTTCACTACAACGACGAGGCGTGGATGTCGGCGCATCCGGTCGACGATGCGCTCGGCCGCATGCAACGCAGCGGCGTGCGCGCGATCATCGCCAACAGCCGGCCGAACGACGGCACCAAGTCGCTGGCCAGCGCACGCGACAAGACGGCCGCCGCCGGCATCACGGTGGTGCCCTTCATCCGCCTCTATCGCAACCGCGCCGACTACACCGGCTGGTTCCAGGACGAGAGCATCCACGAGATGGTGCTCAAGGAACTGGCCGCCGGCACCGCGGCCGGGCCGTACCGTGGCCTGGGCGAGTTCCACCTCTACGACAGCGCGAACGCCAACGGCCCGGTGGCGAAGAAGCTGATGCAGCTCGCGCAGGCGAAGGACCGGCGGTGCTCGCGCACGTGGACGACAGCGCGATCGATCTGCTGATGGCCCACGCGCCCGGCGCGCGGCTGATCTGGGCCCACACCGGCATCGGTGGAGCGCCCGCGGAGCGCGTGCGTGCGCTGCTGAAGAAGTACCCGAAGCTGATGGGCGAGCTCTCGTACCGGCCCGGCCTGACCGAATCGGGCGGTGGGCTGAGCCCCGAGTGGAAAGCGCTGCTGAGCGATCACAGCGACCGCTTCCTGGTCGGCTCCGACACCTGGATCAACGCGCGCTGGGCCGGCTACGAGGGCCTGATGAGCGATGCGCGGCGCTGGCTGGCCGATCTTCCGGAGACCGCTGCGAAGCGGATCGCCTGGGAGAACGGCGCGCGCCTGTTCGGCCTGCCGCTCGCGCCCTAGTCGCGCAACCCACCCACGAAAAGCCGGCCACGGGGGCCGGCTTCCAGTCCGCGCAGCCCCGAGGGGCCACGGCGGCGACGCTCACTTGAGGTGGGCGTTGACGTACTTGGTCAGCTCGAACATCGAGACCTGAGCCTGCTTGGTGACTTCCTTCAGCTTGGCGTCGGCGTTGATCAGCGTGCGCTTGATCTTGTCCTGCAGGCCATGCTTCTTGATGTACTCCCAGACCTTCTTCGTCACCTCGGTGCGCGGCAGCGGCTTGTCGCCGATGATCGCTGCCAGGGCGGCACTCGGGGTCATCGGCTTCAGGAACGCCGCGTTCGGGGTGCGCTTCTTGGCCGGAGCCTTCTTCGCAGCCGCCTTCTTCGCCGGTGCCGCCTTCTTGGCGGGCGCCTTCTGGCCGGGGCCGCCTTCTTGGCGGGAGCCTTCTTCGCCGGTGCCGCCTTCTTGGCCGGGGCCTTCTTCGCTGCCGCCTTCTTCGCGGGAGCCTTCTTCGCAGTTGCCATGTTGATTCTCTCCATCAAAGTTCTGTTGATGTGCCCGGGATGGGCGAGGCTCGCGTGGAACCTCATTTCTCCATAGCACCGTGCGGAGCGAATGGTATAGCGTCACTGCTGCATTGAGAAGCAGTTTTCACTCGTGCAGCGTTGATCTTGTCGAGGGAAAACGCGCTTTTGTCGCGCTCAAGCGTCACCTGGGGCGCTCTAGGGCGCTCCCAGGGCGTTCCCAGGGAGCGCCGAGGAGCGCTTCGTGAGGCTTCAGAACTTCACGCTGGTGGTCAGCTGCACCGTGCGCGCCTTCCCCGGCACATAGTGGCCACGGTAGAGCTGATCGGCGTAGAGCGTGTCGGCGACGTTGGTGACGTTGAGCTTGAGGGCCACGTCGCCCGCCGTGTATTCGGCCATCAGGTCGCCGGTGACGAACTTCGGCGCATAGAAGCTGGCAAGGTAGGGGCGCGTGCCACTGCGCGCATTCAGGCCGCCGCCGATGCGCCACTGCGGCGAGAGGCGGTAGGTGGTCCAGACGGTGCCGGAGTGGCGCGGCGTCATCGCCGGGCGGCTGCCGACGGTCTCGCCGCCGATCAGCGTGCCCTTGTCGACCTTCGCCGACGGGATCCACTCGTAGGCGGCGAACAGCTCCCAGGCCGGCGTGATGCGGCCGGCGAAGTCGAGGTCGAGACCCGCCGCGTGGCGCTGGCCGGACAGCACGTAGTTGTCGGGGCTGACGCTGTCGAGGTCGGTGTTGCGCTCGTTGTACTTGGTGGCGTGGAAGAGCGCGAAGCGCGTCGTGAAGCGCCCCTTGGCCCAGTCGATGCTGCCGCCGAGCTCGATGTTGCGGCTGGCCTCGGGCGCCGTGTTCGAGCCCTGCGGATCGAACGAATAGGCATCGCCGAAGGTGTTGAAGGACGTCCCGTACGACAGGTGGTAGGACTGGTCGTCGGTCGGCTGGAACAGCACCCCGAAGCGCTTGCTCCACAACGAATCGGTGCGGCCGCGCTCGGCGGTCTGCGTGCCCGGCGGCGTGGTGTTGGTGCCGCCGAGGTTCGCGGTGGCATAGGTGCGGTAGGTGCCTTCGAAGCGGTCCCAGCGCAGGCCGGCGAGCAGCTTCCAGGCCGGTGCGACTTCGATCATGTCCTGCGCATAGACGCCGATCGCCTTGGCGTCGAAGCTCTGGCTGCGGCGGATCTCGCGCAGCGCCTCGTTGACCGCACCGCCGTCGTCGGGCGTGCCGATGGTGGTGGTCGGCTTGGTGATCGTCGTGCCGGTGGGCAGCACGGCGGCGTAACGCGTAAAGTCGTCGATCGCCAGGTCGACGCCGGACAGCACCGAATGCTTGACGCCCAGCGCCTCGAAGCGGCCGCTGTAGTCGCTTTGCAGGTAGACGCTGTCCATGTCCTGGATCTTGTTCTGCGAGCCGCGGGTCAGCACGGTGTCCGGGCCGATCGTCGCGGGCGTGACGGCGAGGCCGCCTGGCTGCAAGGCCGCCGCCGCAAAGCGGATCGCGCTGGCGCGCTGGTCGCGCGCATAGCGAGCCACGCGCACGGTGGTGCGCAGCTCGTTGCGCGCATCGAAGCGGTGCACGTGGCTGGCGGTGCCGGAGCTCGCGCTGCCGGCCATGTAGTCACTGGCCGCGCCGTAGTAGGCAGCCGGCTCGAAGGCCTCGCTGACTGGCCCTGCAGCCACGGCAGGCCGTAGTGGATGCCGTTCTTGTACTGGCTGCGGTAGACACCCACGCTGAATTCGTCGCGCGTGCCGATGCCCCAGCGGAAGGTCGGCGCGATGCCGATCCGGTCGATCTGGTTGCCGCCGTTGTCGGCCCTGGTTGACCATGGCATTGAGGCGCACCGCGGCGTTTTCGCCCGTCTTCAGGTTGAAGTCGCCGGTGGTGCGCAGGTAGCTGCCGTTGCCGAGCGTGGCCGTGACCTCGTTCTGGTTCAGCAGCAGCGGCTGCTTGCTCACCGGGTTGACCGCGCCGCCGGTGGAGCCGCGGCCGAACAGCATCGAGGCCGAGCCGCGCAGCACCTCGAGGCGATCCCAGTTGAAGCTGTCGCGCTCGTAGAAGCCCGGGTCGCGCATGCCGTCGAGGAAGATGTCGCCGGTGGCCTGCAGCGAGAAGCCGCGCAGGCGCACGTCTTCCTCGGCGCCCTCGGCGGCCTGGAAGGTGATGCCGGCGGTGTTGCGCAGCGCATCCTTCATCGTGTCGAGGTTGCGGTCGTCGATCAGCCGTTCGGTGACGACCGTGATCGACTGCGGGATGTCGCGCAGCTCCTGCTGGCCCTTGCCGATGCGCGACTCGGTGGCGCGCACGCTGTCCTTGCCGGTGGCCTCGGCCTGCGCCTTGACCTTGATCGGCGCCAGCGTGGTGTCCTTGCCCTCCTCGGGCGCGGCGTTCTGGGCGTGGGCGCTGCCGAGGGCGAGCGCGAGGGTGCCGGCCCAGGCCGGCAGGCGGTTCTTCTTCATGGTCCTCCTCAGGGGTTCTCAGGGTCGCTGACGAATCCGACCTTGGTCAGTCCGGCGCGCGAGGCGTCGGCCAGCGTGCGGGCCACATGGCGGTAGGGGACTGCCCGGTCGGCGCGCAGATGGATCTCCGGCTGCGGCTGCAGCGTTCCGGCCGCCGCGAATCGGGTGTTGGCTTCCGCGCGGGTGACCGCTTCGCCGTTCCAGAACAGCGCGCCGCTGCCATCGATGGCGAAGTCGACCTTGTCGGCCTTGGCTCGGTTGACCTGCGCGCTGGCGCGCGGCAGTTCGAGCTTGACGGCGTGGGTGAGCAGCGGCGCGGTGACGATGAAGATCACCAGCAGCACCAGCATCACGTCGATGAGCGGCACCATGTTGATGTCGGACATCGGCGCACCGGCGCGCTGCGAATCGAAGCTGGCGAAGGCCATGGTCTGCCTCCGCTCAAGCCGCGGCGCGCGGCGTGATGGCGCGCACCGTCGATGCCGCAGGCGCGTCGGCCGCCGCCAGCGGCTGGCCCATCGCGACGAAGGTATGCACCTCGTAGGCGAAGGCGTCGAGGTGCGACAGCATCACGCGGTTGGCGCGCGTCAGCCAGTTGTAGCCCACCACCGCGGGGATCGCGACCGCCGTGCCGAGGCCGGTCATGATCAGCGCCTCGCCCACCGGGCCGGCGACCTTGTCCAACGTGCCGGCGCCGCTCATGCCGATCGCCACCAGCGCGTGGTAGACGCCCCAGACCGTGCCGAACAGGCCGACGAAGGGCGCCGTGGCGCCGACGGTGGCCAGCACCGCCAGGCCGTTTTCCAGCCGCGTGGTCTCCTCGTCGAGCACCTTCTTGATGGTGCGGGTGACGAAGTCGCTGGCGGTGCCGGCTTCTTCCAGCTTGGCCGCGCCGTAGCGGGCGTGGTGCGTCTGCGCCTGCATCGCGTGGCTGGCCAGTGCGAGAACGGGTCGTGCGAGCCGTGCGTCGCGATCTCGTGCTGCACCGCCTCGAGCGAGGTGGCGTTCCAGAAGAAGTTCAGGAAGGCGTGGCTGCGGCGGCGGCGCGCCACCAGCGTCAGGCCCTTGAGGGCGATGATCACCCACGACAGCAGCGACATCAGCAGCAGCACGGCCAGCAGCGTCTTGCCCACTGCATCGCTTTGCGCGATGAAGTGGCCGAAGCCCAGGGACGATTCGGCGTTCACGTTCATTTCTCCAGTTCGAAGGGAATCGGGATGCGCGCCCAGCCCGCGGTGGGCTGGCCGCCTTCGGTGGGCGGCTTGAAGCGCGCGCGGCGCACGCCTTCGAGCGCGGCCTCGTCCAGGCGCACGAAGCCGCTGGACTGCAGCACCTGCAAATGTTTCGGCAGGCCGTCGGTGCCGACGAAGACGCGGACCACGACGAGCCCGGCTTCGCCCTGGCGACGCGAAGCGCGCGGATAGACGGGCTCGGGGGCGGCTCGAGGTACTGGATCGCCGAGGCCGGCAGCTCGCGCGGTGCGACGGGCGGTGGCGGCGGAGCGGGCGGCGTGGGTGCTGCCACCACGACCACCGGCGGTGTCGGTGGCGCCACCGGTGCCGGCTGCGGCGGCGGAGGCTCGGGCACGACGAAGGCCGCCGGCTGCTCGGCACGCGGCGCGGCGGCGATCACCGGCGCCGGGGGCGGCGGTGACTTCGGCGTCACGGTGGGCGGCGGCGGTGCGGGTGGCTCGGGCTGCGGCGGCGCTGGCGGCGCAAGCAGCTCGACGAAGATCGGCGCGGCGTCGGTCACCGCACTGCGCACCGCATCGACCTGCAGCAGGCCCCATGCTGCAGCCCCATGCAACGTGACGATGGCGGCAACGGCAGCGCGGCGCTGTGCAGTCGACAGATCGTCGCGGTTCGAAGCAGGAAAGCGGTTCAAGGCGGACTCGTGTTTGCCAGCAGCCCAACTAGCTTAACACGAATCATTCTCATTTGTGCCTGCGATTGAAGAACTGTGGCTGTCGGGCACAGGTGGCGCAAGAAGAAGGGCCCGCCGAAGCGGGCCCTGTCGAAGGAGGAGATTCAGCTCGGCATACGAGCCGCGCGCGGGTCAGTTGCCCTGCGGCAGCGCCTTCGGCTTGGCCTCGGGCAGCTTCGGCGCGGTGCGCACGCTCCACACCATCGTGATCGCGAGGATGCCCACGACCACGCCGAGCGACACCAGCACCGGGATCTTGTAGATGTCGATCAGCAGCATCTTGGTGCCGATGAAGACCAGGATCACCGCCAGGCCGTAGCTGAGCAGGTGGAACTTCGCCGCCATCGCCGCGAGCAGGAAGAACATCGCGCGCAGGCCGAGGATGGCGAAGATGTTGGAGGTCAGCACGATGAACGGGTCGTCCGTGATCGCGAAGATCGCCGGGATCGAATCGACCGCGAAGATCACGTCGGTGATGCCGACCAGCACCACCACCATCAGCAGCGGCGTGGCGATGCGCTTGCCGTTCTCGACCGTCCAGAACTTCTCGCCGTCGAACTCCTTCGACACCGGCATGAAGCGGCGCAGCAGCTTCAACGCGGGGTTGTCTTCCAGGTCCTGCTCCTTGCCGGCGGCCCACCACATCTTGATGCCGGTGAGCAGCAGGAAGGCACCGAACACGTAGAGGATCCAGTGGAACTTGGCGATCAGGATGCCACCGACCAGGATCATGACCGTGCGCAGCACGATCGCGCCGATGATGCCGATCATCAGCACCCGCTTCTGGTACGCCGGCGGCACCGAGAAGTAGGTGAAGATCATCAGGAAGACGAAGATGTTGTCGACGGCCAGCGACTTCTCGATCAGGTAGCCGGTGAGGAACTCGAAGGCGCGGGTATTCGCCTCGGCGGCGACGGCCGGATCCTCATGCGTCTTCAGCGCCCACCAGAAGAGCGCGTTGAAGGCGAGGCTCAACGCCACCCAGATGATCGACCAGCGCACCGCCTCAGGCACGGTCACCTCGTGCGCGCCCTGCTTCTTGAGCACGACGAAGTCGACGAACAGTGCCACCAGCACCGACACGATGAAAAACGCCCACAGCCAATCCGGCGCCACAGTATTCATGGCAAGACTCCCTTGAGTTGTTCGAGCACACAGGGCGACGGACGAGCCGCCGCGAAGGGTGCCGAAGAGTCTTGCGGGGTCCGTGCGGCGGTTTCCACCGCATCGGACTGCGAGCCCGGCCGGCGGCCTGGCGGCCACCGACGGATTGACGGGCTGCGCGACGGCATTGCACCGTTCGCTACTCCCCCTTCAGCGGCGTGGATTGTGCCTGCCCATCACTTCTCCCCAGAAGATCCGGGGATATGCGGTTATTCTTCTCGCATGAAGATCATCGTCCGTTGGCTGCTGCTCGCATCGGCGCTGCTGCTGGTGGCCTATCTCTACCCCGGCGTCACGGTCACGAGCTTTGCTTCGGCCATGATCGCCGCCTTCGTCATCGGCGTGCTCAACACGCTGCTGCGCCCGCTGCTGGTGCTGCTGACGCTGCCGGTCACGCTGCTGACGCTCGGGCTGTTCCTGTTCGTCATCAACGCGCTGATGTTCTGGGCGGCCGCGCAGGTGCTCGACGGTTTTGCGGTGGCCGGCTTCACGGCCGCGCTGATCGGCTCGCTGATCTACAGCGTCTGCGGCATCGTCATCGACGCCGCAATGGAACGCCTGTTCTCGAGCGCCTCCTCAGCCGCCTGATCGCGCTGCGGCCGAGGCGCTCTTCAGCGTCGCACCGCGCACCTCGAACCGCACGCTCTGCAGCACGCGCCCACGCGCGTCGCGCAGCTCCAGCTCGTGCCGGCCCGGCCACGGCGCCCAGCGCAGCGCACTGCCCTGCCCGATGCGCCGGCCGTTGAGCCACCAGACGCCGCGCTCGCCTTCGAAGACGATCTGCTGCGCGGCCGGCGGGATGTCGGGGTCGAGCGCGAAGCGGCTGCCGTCGCGCGGGCTGCTGATGCCCCAGCCGCGCGGCAGCGTGGCACCAGCACCGTGCACGCGCTGCGGCGCCAGCTGAGCCGTGTCTCGCTGCCGGCCCTGCTCCGTGCCGGCGAGGAAGAGTTCGTCCCGCGGCGGCTCGCGATCGGCGTCGAAGCTCACACGCTGGCTCACCACGCCGGGCGGTGGCGCCGGTGCGCGAGAAGGCCGGCCGGCGTGCAGCGCCGCGACGAGCTCGTGCCAGATCGGCGCCGCACCGCTGACACCCGACACCTCGTGCATCGCCTCGCCGCTGGCGTTGCCCACCCACACACCGACGGTGTAGCGGTCCGTGAAGCCGATGCACCAGTTGTCGCGCAGATCCTTGCTGGTGCCGGTCTTCACGGCGGCAAAACCGCGCATGGCGAGTGAACTCGCCAGGCCGAAGGTGCGCGCACGCGCGGCGTTGTCGGCGAGGACGTCGACGACCCGGTGCACCGACGCCGCCTCGGCGACGCGGCGCTCGGTCGCGGCCGAGCTGCCACGCAGCGACGGCGCGCTGTACAGGCCGCCGCGCGCCAGCGTGCGGTAGGCGTTGGTCAACGCGAGCAGCGTCACGTCGGCGCTGCCCAGCGCGAGTGCATGGCCGTGGAAGCCGCCACTCTCGCTCGGCGCCGGGCCGAAGGCCGCCAGCCGGGCGAACAGTGCATCCGGCCCGAGCATCGCACCGGCGCGCACCGCCGGCACGTTCAGGCTGTTGCCCAGCGCGGTGCGCACGCTCACCCAGCCCTTGAAGTCGCGGTCGTAGTTCTGCGGCAGGTACAGGCCCGCGGCGGTGGCGATCTGCGCTGGCGAATCGTCGAGCAGGCTGGCCGGGGTGAGCAGCCGGCGCTCGAAGGCGAGCTGGTAGACGAAGGGCTTGATCGTCGAGCCGGGCTGCCGCCGCGCCAGCACGCCGTCGACCTGCGCCGCGGCCGAGGTCGCGCCGTTCGCGCCGACCCATGCGAGCACCTCGCCGCTGGCGTTGTCGAGCACGACGATCGCGCCGTCTTCGACGTTGCGGCCGGAGAGCTCGGCAAGCTGGCGGCGCAGCGCGGCAATGGCCGGGCGCTGGACACGTGCATCGAGCGTGCTCGATTGCCGCGGCACCCCGGCCGGATCGATCAGCTGCCGCGCGAAGTGCGGCGCGAGCTGTTCGCCGAGCGGCATGCCGCCGCGTCGCGACAGGGCCGCCTCGGTGATCACGAGGAGGCCCTCGCAGCCGAGGGACTGCTGCTGCAGCACCTCGCAGGCGCGCTGCGCCACGCGCGACGGCGCCGCATTCGGCGCGCGCACCAGCGCCGCGACGATCGCCGCCTCGGTGTCGTCCAGGCCGCTCGCATGCTTGCCGAACAGCGTCTGCGCGATCGCGCTCACGCCGACCAGTTCCCCGCGCAGCGCACCGAGTTGAGGTACGCCTCGAGGATCTGGCTCTTGCGCCATTGCCGCTCGAGCTGCACCGCGGTCAGCGCCTGGCCGAGCTTCTGTGTGGGGCTGCGACCGCCCGCGGGCCGCGCGAGGCCGTCGTCGAGCAGGCCGGCGAGCTGCATCGTCAGCGTCGACGCGCCGCGGGTGCGCGTATTCCACAGGTTGCCCCAGGCGCTGGCCGCCACGGCGCGCCAGTCGATGCCGCTGTGCTCGTGGAAGCGCTTGTCTTCGCTGAGCACGATGGCGCGCAGCAGCGCCGGCGACATCTCGTCGAGCGGCACCCAGGGCAGGCGGCGCACCGCCTTGTCGACGCGCAGCGTCTGCACCGGCACGCCGTGGCGGTCGAGCAGCACGACGTCCGACGGCCGATGCGCGGCGCGCACCTCGTCGAAGCTCGGCAGCGCTTGCGCGGCCAGCGGCAGCGCCAGCGTCAAGGCCGCGAGCGCCGCTCGCACCGATCTCACGGCGCCACCTCCACCGCCGCATTGGGCAGTTCGCCGAAGCTCTCCGGCGCATACATCGCCTCGACACGCGTCGGCGGCAGCGCGAAGCGGCCGGGGTTGTTCAGCCGCAGCGTGTACTCGACCACGTGACGACCGCGCGGCAAATACTCGTAATAGCTGCGGAAGGCCTCGAAGCTGCGCTCCTCGTAAGCCGGCCACGCGTGGCCCTCGCGCTTCTCGCCGCGCGTCGCGATGGCCGAATCGCGGCCGAGGCCCGAGCCGAGCAGCGTCGCGCCGCCGGGCACCGGATCGCTGACCACCACCCAGGTCATGTCGGACTGCGCCTCGATCTCCAGCCGCACACGCATCACGTCGCCGCGCGACCAGCGGCCCTTCTCCTTCTGCTCGATGCCACTGACGCTGCGCGTGATCGCATAGCCCGCGCGCAGCGGCGCCTTCAGCGGAATCGCCGCCACGCTCTGCACCGTGAGCCAGGGTCGGCCGGCGCCTTCGTGCGCCACGTTCAGCGTGCCGGCGGCGGCAGGCCAAGGCAGCGAGTGAACCGCCTTGCGGCCGCGCCGACCAGTCGAGCGTCTGCGGCGCGCCGCCCGATTCCGCCACGCTGCGGCCCGCCACCGGCACGCTCTCGAACTGGCGGCGAATTTGTCGAGCGCGAGCGAGCCCCAGAGGTTCGCCGTGGTGGTGAGCCAGGGCGCCGCGCTTCTGCCGCGCGAGGCTGCCGACCACCAGGCGCGACAGATCCTCCTTCCACTGCGGATCGTCGAGCGTGGCGAGGATCAGCTTGGCGGCGTTGGCATCGGCGCTGTCCATCAGCCACCACCAGAAGTCGTCGTCCTCGTTCGAAAAGCGCAGCGTGGTGCCGGCGAAGGTCAGGCGCGCACGCACGATCTGCTGGGCCTCCTCGATGCGCCTGGCGCGTTCGGGGATGCCCTCGACGCGGCGCAGGATCGCCAGCCAGTCGATCACCGCCGCGGTCGGCCAGAGGTTCGGCGTCAGGTTGACCGAGCCGAGCATCTTCGGTTGCGCGCGGCCGTGGCGCGACAGCGCTTCGATCGCGGCGATCTTGCGCACGTCGAGGTCGGCGCGCGGCGACCAGAACCTGCGCTCGATGCGGCCTTCGACAAAGGCGGTCAGGCCATCGAGCATCGCCGCGCGCGGTGCGTCGGGCAGCGCGAAGCCGGCCTCGTGCGCAGCGGCGAGCACATGCGCGGTGAGCCGGTCGCTGCCACGCGCGCCGTCTTCGGCGCGCGGCGGGAAGTAGTTCGCCAGGCCTTCGGCGTCGAGGTAGGTCGGCAGCGCATTGCTCACCTCCGCCCACAGCGCCGCATCGCGCAGACCCACCGCCTTGGCCACCTTCTGCTCGAGACAGATGAAGGGATAGGTCTCGAAGAAGCGGCGCATGCCCGGCAACGCACTGCTCAGCTTGGGCTGCAGGCCGATCGTGAGGCCGCCGCGCGGGATCGCATTGACCTTCAGCGCATCGGCCGGCGCCGTCACCGGCAGCGTGAAGCGGCCTTCGAGCGGCACCAGCGTGGCCTGCAGCACGCGCAGCGGCACGGCGGCGCTGACCAGCTGCGTGAGCTTCAGGCGGTCCTTCGCCGCACCGCCCTGCTCGTCGACGCTGCCTTCCCACGCGATACTGAAGGCCGGCCGGCGGCGTCGACCGGCCAGCCGATCTCCTGCGCCGCGCCGGCGGCGAGCGTCAGCTCCTGCGCCGGCAGGTTCAGCGGCGTGCGCACGATCTCGCCGCTGCCGCTGTTCACCGTGCCCGTCAGCGTGGCGCGGATCTTCATCGGCCGCGCGGTGGTGTTGCGGACCGTCATCATCGCGACGAAGCGGTCGCCCTCGCGCACCAGCGGCGGCAGGCCGGAGAGCAGCTGCAGGTCCTGCGTCACGCGGATGCTGGTGGCGCCGCTGCCGAAGCGCTGGCCGCCGTCGTCGGCGATCGCCACGAGGCGGAAGCTGGTCAGCGAATCGTTCAGCGGCACCTCGATCAGCGCTTCGCCCTTGGCATCGAGCACGACGCGTTCCTTCCACACCAGCAGCGTGTCGAACAGCTCACGCGCGCCGCCGCGACCGCCGCCGCCGCCGGCAGCCACAGCCTTGCGGCCATAGTGACGACGGCCGACGATCTCGCTCTGGCCGGTGGCGGTGGCCACGCCCCAGGCGCGCTCGCGCAGCATCGCCTGAAGAAGATCCCAGGAGTCGTTGCCGCGCAGCGCGAGCAGGCCTTCGTCCACCGCGGCGAATGCGACCTCGGTGCCGGCCAGCGGCGCGCCGGCATGCAGCACCTGCACGCGCGCCTTCGCGGTCTGGCGCACCGCGTACTGCGGCTGATCGGCCGTGACCTTCACCTGCAGCTCGTGCTCGGCAGGCCGACCTTCAGCGCCGCCACGCCGAGCTTGAAGGCCGGCTTGGCCAGATCGACCATCGCGGTCGGCGGCTGGTGATCGGGCCCCTCGTCGCGCCATGCGCGCCACCACTCCAGCGGCTGCTTCCAGCCCCACTGGAAGAGCGAATACCACGGCACCTCGCGCACGCGCCCGCGCAGCGCGAGCACGCTGACGTAGACGTTCGGCGCCCAGCCTTTCTCGATCTTCACGCTGATCGTCGGGTCGTCGCCGCGCAGCGTGACCACGCGCGTGTCGATCACGCCCTCACGCTCGATGGCCACCAGCGCCGTCGCCGCGCGGAACGGCATGCGCAGCTGCAGCTTCGCCGTCTCGCCGGGCTCGTAGCGCTTCTTCTCGGGCAGCAGGTCGACGCGGTCGTCGTTGTCCTGCGCGAACCAGAGTTCGCCCTGGCGCGTGACCCAGACGCTGGCCGCGGCCTCGGCCACATGGCCGGCGCCATCCTTCGCCGAGACGATCAGCTCCACCTGGCCGGCGCTGTCGAGCGTGGCCTCGCAGGCGAGCTGGCCACGGTCGTCGCTGTCGCCCCGGCACAGCGTGCTGAGTTCCTTCACGTCCGTGCGGTTGTCGTAGGCGTAGAAGCCACCGACGATGCGCTTGCGCGTGCTGATCACCTGCGCGAGCCGCGCACGCACTTCCAGCGCCCTGGCCCTTCAGCGGCTTGCCGGTGGTGTCCAGCGCCAGCGCGGTGAAGCTCACCTTGCCGCGTGCGCTGGCCCAGGAGCCGGTGCGGATGCCCGGCACCACGGCGCTGGGCCACAGGCGCAGCGTGGTCGCCACCGTCTGCGCCTCGCCGTTCGGATCGTTGTAGGTCACCTCGGCGAGCAGCTCGCTCGGCCGGGTGATGGCCGGCAGCGGCTTGACCGCGACCGTGGCCGCGCCCTGCCTGTCGGTCGCCAGCGCGAGCTTGTCGACGACGAGGCGGCCATCGCTGCGCGGCGCGTCCTCGTCGTCGGGCTCGCTCGCGGCCACGCCGCGCGGCGGCTGGAAGCTGAATTCCTCGAAGCCGGGCATGGCCACACCGCGTTCGCGCAGCAAGGCCGTGGCCTTGATCGGCGCGTTGCCCATCGCGCCGCCGGACATGAAGTTGAGCTGCACGGCCAGATCGAGCGCGGTCGGCGCGACCGGGATCTGCTTCGGCCCGCTCAGCCGTGCATCGACCAGCGGCACGCGGAACTCCTCGACGCGGAAGTCGCCGCTGTCCCAGCGTCGCTGGCGCGCTTCGTCGCCGTGAGCGCTGCAGCACGACGCGGTAGAGGCCGAGCTTGGCCGCCGCGGGGATGTTCCAGCGCGAGGTGGCGCTGCGTGTGCCATTCCAGGCCAGCGGCAGCTCAGACTCCTCGCCGCTGCCTTCGTGGACCGCGATCGCGCGGTCGGGCAGCGCCTCTTTCGCCATCGATGCGAGGCCCGAACGTGTTTCGCTGCGTACGAAATGCTTCATCGACACCGTCTCGCCGGCGCGCAGCAGCGTGCGGTCGAACACCGTGTGCGCGCGCAGCTCGGCTCGGGTCCGGCGTCGGTGGGCACGCCGAAGCGCCAAGGCTCGATGCCCTTCTGCCAGCCGCTGAAGACGAAGGCCATGTCGGCGACGCCCTTGGCATCGGTGTGGCGCGCGGTGACGAAGAAGCCGCTGTCGGCCGGGCACTCGCCCTGCTCCACCAGCGCCTGCTCGATGCGGGCGATGCCGCTGGCATCGCTGCTGCCCTTCCACAGCGGCTGGCCGCGGCAGTCGTTGACCGTGACCTCGGCGCCTTGCACCGGCCGGGCGCGGTCGAGCGTGGTCACCCACACCAGCGCGTTCTCGCGGCCGATCTTCACGTGCACGCCGAGGTTGGTCGCGAGCACGCCGGTGCGCACGAACATCGGCGCGGCGGTCGAGCAGCGAAGCACCGAGCCGCTGCGACTCGATCTCGACGACATGGAAGCCCGGCTGCGCGAGCGGGATGCCCACCACCTCGAAGGGCCGCGGATCGCCACCGGCGAGCTGCGGCAGCGCGAGGCGCTGCGCCTGCGCATCGGCGGCGAGTAGCGACACCTCGCGCGTGGCGATGTAACGCTCGACGCGGCGCTTGACCACGCGCCCCTTCGCATCACGCTCCTCGACGGTGTCGAACCACTCGCGCTCGGGGCGGCCGAGCTCCTTGGCACTGCGCTGCGTCTCGTGGTGCTGCTGCAGCTTTGCGTACCAGGCGAGCACGTCGGCATCGCGGGTGAGCAAGCGCGTGCGCACGACGCCGCCGGAAGCCGCCGGGCGCAGATCGCCCTGAACGTGGCGCAGCGTCACCGGCAGCACCGCGCCGGCGCCTTCGCGCTCGACGATGCCGAAGGGCGCGGCGGCAAACTTGGCGATGGGCGGCGCATCGCCGGTGGCCACCTTCAGCGGAAAGCTCGTGGCATTGGCCAACGAACGACCGGCGTTGTCCTTCAGGCCGGCGGGCAGTTCGATCGTGTAGGCGGCGTTCTCGGCCAGCGGAATCGGAAACTCGATGCGCGTGGTCTCGGCCGCCTTGTCGTCGCGGTCGAATTTCGGCGCCAGCGCGTTGCCGCCGGTCGCGGGCTTGAGCTTCACCTGCTCGGCCAGCGCGCGAGGAATCGGCGCCGAGAAGCTCAGCGACATCGGCCGGATCGGCAGGCACGGCGCGCTGGCACGCTCGCGTTCGCAGCTGAATTCCGCGAGGAAGGCGCTGCGCACGCGGTAGTCGAAATGCTGCTCGACGCTGGTGACGACCTTCGGGTTGGCCTGCGCCGCGATGCCGCGGCCCCACACCACGCGCACCCGCGCCTCGTTGGGCAGCGGGCGCTGACAGGCCAGCAGCAGCGCACGATCGGCTTCCTTCTGCAGGCGGCGCGCCTTCAGCACCGCATCGCGCTCGGCGCCGCCGACGATGCGCACCGGCACCCGTTCGCCGATGCCTTCGATCTCGCACCGGTGTTGGCAGACACGCTCGCGGCGGTGGCCGCACCGCTCAAGCGCAGCAGGAAGTGCTGGTCTTCCTCGATGCTGCTGCCACTCCAGGGCTGCGCCGTGACCACCGCGGGCCCGCCGGTGCGGAAGTCGAACTCGGTGCCGCCGGTCAGCGTTCCGTTCAGCGGCTTCCAGTCGGGCCGGACCTTCACCGTGCAACGTACGCCCGGTGGTAGCGGCGCCTCGAAGTCGTAGAGCCAGACGCGGTCGGTCGACCAGCGGCCGCTGCCGGCGGGGGCGGCGCCTTCGCAGGCCACGGCGGCCGGGTCGGGCAGGCGCGGGTCGCCGAAGGCGACCACGGCCTCGTTGAAGCGCAGCGTCACCTGCCGCACCTGCGCCACTTCACCGCGCGGCGTCATGCCGGTGATGCTCGCCGCGTGGGCCGCGCTCACCGTGACCATCGCGGCCACCCACCCCAGCGCGGCCGCGCCGCGCCTCGTGTTGTTGTTCATCGTGCCCCCTGGATCGCGATCCGCGGGGCAGTCTACGCGCGCCGCGGTGGGGTCAGCGTTGCTGCTGTTCCTGCTGCTCGGCGATCAGCGCACGCAGCTCGGCCTGCACCGACCGGAGCCGCGAGTCGATCACCGAAGCCTCGATGAAATCCGCCGAGTTGCCCTGGCGCACCTGCGCACGGCCGGCGCGGAAGCGATCGATCGCACCGCGCAGATCACCCAGCGCATAGGCCGCTTCGCCTTCGGCGCGGCGCGAGCGCAGCGGCTCGCCGGCCTTCGCCCACAGCCGCCCCAGCATCGCCCAGGCGGTGGCGTCGGCGCCGTGCATGGCCACGCGCGTCTGCAGTTCGTCGGCGCTGCGGCACGGCGGCGTCACCGCCCGCACCGGTGAGCGCCAGCTCGGCATTCATCAGCAGCGCGGGGCGGCTGGTGTCGCCGGCCAGCGGCTTGAGCGCCGCCGCCGCACCGGAAGCGTCGCTCCGCGCGAGCAGCACCGCCCTTGAGCATCGTCGCCCAGCGCTGGCCTTGCGCATCGGCACGCGAGCTCTCGGCGAGCAACGACTGCAGCCGCGCCAGTGCGCCGTCGGCCCGATCGGCATCGCGCAGCAGCGCCGAGGCCAGCGCGCTGCTGTACAGGTCGGCCAGCTTCTGCTGCGCGGTGAGATCGCTGCGCGGCGCATCGAGCGCCTGCCAGCGGCGCAGCGCATCGACGCGCGTGTCCATCAGCACCCGCGCGCGAGCCTGCGCGAAGGTGTGCTCGAGGCCGGCACCCACCGGGCCGGGCGCGGGCCGCGCCTGCTCGGTGCCGAGACGCGAGCGCGCCTCGCCGATGCGCTCGCTGGTCAGCGGGTGCGAGCGCAGGTAGGGATAGCCGCCGCTGTCGTTCAGCCGCGAGGCCTGGTCGAGCTTCTCGAACATCCCGGCCATGCCCGAAGGCGCGAAGCCGGCACCGGTCATCAGCTGGAAGCCGATGCGGTCGGCCTCGCGCTCCATGTCGCGCGAGAAGTTGAGCTGACCCTGGATCATGCCGGCACGGCTGCCGGCGATCACCGCATTGGCCGCATCGACGCTGCTCGAACGGCTGGCCGCGATGATGCCGATCAGCATCGCCGCCGGGCCGATCATCGATTGCCGCTTGCTGCTGGCGATGCCCCGCGCGATGTGGCGTTGCGTGACGTGGGTGAGTTCGTGCGCGAGCACCGAGGCGAGTTCGTCGCGCGAGGCGGTGATGGCGATCAGCCCGAGGTGAACGCCGATGTAGCCGCCGGGCAGCGCAAAGGCGTTGACGCTGCGATCGCGCACGAGGAAGGTCTCCCACGCGAAGCGGGTGTCGATCTCGGGGGTGATGTGGCCGTCGCGACGCGATTGCGCAACCAGCGGCGCCCACAGCGACTGCACGTATTCGAGCAGCAGTGGGTCGTCGAGATAGGCCGGATCGCGGCGGATCTCGCGCATGATCTGCTCGCCGACGCGGCGCTCGGTGTTGACGCCGAAATCTTCCGTCGCCGCGTCGCCGAGCGCCGGCAGGTTGTTCTGCGCGCGCAGCGGCGCGGCCGGGGCGAGCAGGCTGGCGGCCAGCAGTGCGGCAAGCCAGCGGCGGGAGCGAGGAGGAGTCGTCGTCACGGGGATGGGAGCGCGCGCCGCAGCGGCGCCCGGTGCGTCGCTATCATGCCCCCGAATCGTTTCCCGAGTGTTTCCTGCCATGTCTTCACCCCTCACCCACTTCGACGCGCAAGGCCGGGCGCACATGGTCGACGTGTCGGCCAAAGCGCGAGACGCACCGCGTCGCCCGGGCCACCGGCACGATCCGCATGCAGCCGGCCACGCTGGCCCTGATCACCGCGGGCACGGCGAAGAAGGGCGACGTGATCGGCGTGGCGCGCATCGCCGCGATCCAGGCGGCCAAGCGCACAGCCGATCTGATCCCGCTGTGCCACCCGCTGCCGATCACGCGCGTGGCGGTGGAGTTCGAGATCGACGAAGCCGCCAGCAGCGTGCGCTGCACCGCGCAGGTGGAAACGCTCGGCCGCACCGGTGTCGAGATGGAGGCGCTGACCGCCGTGCAGGTCGGCCTGCTGACCGTCTACGACATGTGCAAGGCCGCCGACCGCGGCATGGTGATGGACGGCATCCGCGTGCTCGAGAAGCACGGCGGCAAGAGCGGCGACTGGGTGGCTCCTGGCTGAGCGCTGTCCGCGCGCATCGGCACTCCCGCTAGCGGAAGTCGCGATAGTCGTAGCGTTGCTTCGCCGGCTCGCACTGGAACGGCTTCTTCGCGCCCTCGGGCACCGGCTTGTCGCACTCGGCGAAGAAGTCGACCGACAAGGCATTGCGGAATTCGCGCAGCCGATCGGCGAGGTGGCGCGCCTTGTCGGTTTCGCCGATCTCGTCGAGCGCGGTCGCCCACGCCATCATGATGCGCGTGTCGAGAAGGTAGTGCGGTGCACGCTCGAACGCGGCCATCTGCTGCGACGGATGCTGCGCCGTCGTGGCCGCCGCGTAATCGGCATGGTGCGCGAAGAACCAGCTGCGCTGACCCTCGGCGATGCGCTGGGCCAGCGGCGTGGCGTTGGCCGGCGGCGCGAAGATCACCGAGACGCGGCGGTAGTCGATCACCGAAGCAGCGCTGCCGAAGGTCAGCAGCGTGGCCACCAGCAGCCAGAGGCTGAAGCGCGGCCGGATCGATGCCGGCGCACGATCGGTGGCCGGCCCCCCAGCGCGATGCCGAAGGCGAACGCGGCCGGCAGCAGGAAGTAGGCGTACCACAGCGGATATTCGAGCAGGCTGTGCAGCGAGATCATCACCACCATCGCCAGCGCGGCGCGGCGCAGCGCCATGTCATGCGGTGCGCCATCGAGTGAATCGCGCCGGGCTCGCCACAGCGCAAACAGCAGCAGCGCGACAATCAGCGCGGCCAGCGGCACGCCGAGCTCGGCGGCGAGCTGGAGCGGCAGGTTGTGCGTGTGGTCGAAGAAGGCGATGGGGCGGCCGGGGAAGACGGTGAGCGACCAGGCGAAGTTGAACTCGCCGAAGCCCACGCCCACCCACGGGTGCGCCGCGATCAGCGACAACGCGTTCGACCAGATGGCGAAGCGTGAACTGGAGATGTCGGACTTCTGCAGCTGCACCTCGCCGCCGAACACCGCCGCCTGCTGGTGGGCGATGGCCGAGTACAGCTCGTAGAAGGCGAAGTACGCCAGCGGCGCCAGCCACAGCTGGACGCGCGCTGCGCGCGACAGGCGGCGATCGACCAGCCCCCACAACGCCAGCAGCGCGGCGCCGACCATGCCCGTGCGCGAGGCGGTGAGCGTCACCCCGGCCAGCAGCAGGAGCAGCAGAACTGGTGCAAGGCGGCGGGGCAAGCGGCCGCTCTCGGCCAGCCACAGCGTGGCGATCATGGCCCACAGCAGCAGGCTGCTCTGGTGGTTGGGCTGGCGCAGATTGCCGACCGCTCGATCGCCGAGACCGCTCACCGCGATCCACGTGCCGTCGGCCCACTGCGGCAGGTAGACCTGCACGAAGCCGATCAGCGTGCTGGCCACGCCGGCGACCATCAGACCGATGCAGAACGCAGCGAAGGCGCTGTCGCCCAGCCCGTGGCGCTGCAGCGCGGCCGCGAGCGCGGCGACCAGCATGGCCGCAGCGATCATG
The DNA here is from genome assembly GCA_007994965.1 of Piscinibacter aquaticus. Lineage (GTDB taxonomy): Bacteria > Pseudomonadota > Gammaproteobacteria > Burkholderiales > Burkholderiaceae_C > Piscinibacter > Piscinibacter aquaticus. The sequence continues at coordinate 3,860,543 of VOPW01000001.1, forward strand.
CCCAGCGCTGGCAGCGCCGGGCTCCAGGGCAACGCGGCCCAGAACGGCGCTGCGAAGGCGCCCGCCGCAACCAGCAGCAGTGCCGCCAGCAGTGCGGCTGGTCCCGGGCCGTGTAGCGCCCGGCCCGCGGCAGCAGGCAGGGCGGCCGCCAGCAGCATCGCCCACGCGCCCCAGCCAACCATCGAGGCAGCCTGGTTGAGGAAGGTCGCCGACGGCGAGACGTTGAAGGCGATCAGCGTTGGCGCAGCCACCGCCGCAGCGGCCGCGAAGAAGCCGAAGGTCCACGGGACCGGCGGCTCGACGCGGCCATCGCGCGGAAGGTTGTCTGCGCTGCCCATCGACGCTGGAGGTTCCGGCGCACCGGCGGGTGCGCCCATGGCTGTCAACGGAAGTCCCGGTAGCTGTAGCGACGCTGCGGCGCCTCGCACTGGAAGGGCCGCCCGCCGTCCGCCGCCGGCGGCTGCGCGCAGACCGCGAAGAACGCCTCGTACTCGGGCTTGCGGAACTCCTTCAGTCGCGCAGCGATGAAGCGCGCCTTGTCCGTCTCGCCGCGCTGCGCCAGCGCGATGGCCCAGGCGTGCAGCAGGCGCGCCTCGAGCACCGCGTGCGCCGAGGCCGTCGGCGCAAGCCGCCGCGAGTCGGGCGCTGTATTGACGCGCGCAAAGTCGGCCCAATGAGAGAAGAACCAGCTGCGTGAGGCGGTCTCGATGCGTTGCGCCAGCTCCACCTCGCGGATCATCCCGAAGATCGGCAACACCCTGGAGAACTGGTACAGAGACGCCACCGAGAGCACCAGGGTGGCCACCAACCCGACCGGCAGCAGCGGTGGCGGCTCGGGACGCGGCGCAGCGGCGTCTGCCGGCGCACCGTCGGGCGTCACGAGCAGGCCGAAGAGGAATACCGTCGGCAGCAGCAGGTGCGCAAACCAGAGGTGGATCTCGATCAGGCTGAACACCGCCATGAGCAGCAGCATGACGAGCCCGGCTCGGCGTGCGCCGAGCTGCGACGGCTCGCCGCCGCGCGCCAGGCCGACGGCGCGCCACAGTGCCCAGCCGAGCAGGGCCACCAGCACAAGAGCCAGAGGGATACCCAGCTCCGCGGCAAAGTGCAGCGGCAGGTTGTGCGCGACGCTGAAGTAATCCGGCGATCGGTTCGGGAACTCGTGCAGCGTCCAGGCGAAGTTGAACTCGCCGAAGCCGACGCCTGTCCAGGGATTCTCGCGGACCAGCGCAAGCGCTTCCGCCCACAGACTGCCTCGTGAGTTCGAGACGTCATTCTCCTGCAGCCTTGCCTGACCCCAGAACGCGACGCCCAACAGACCGGACACCGACGACACCAGACCGAACAGCAGTCCGTAGAGGACAGGTGAGGCGATCAGCCACCCACGCAGACGCCGCGGCAGGCCACGGTCGAGCGCGCCCCATAGCGCGAACAACAGCACCCCCATCGTGCCGCTGCGCGAGGCCGTGATCACGACGCCGAGCAGCAGGAAAGCGATCAGGGCACCGCTCGTGCGGCGGGACAGTCGGCCCTGGCTGTCCAGCCAGACGGCGCCTGCGATCGCCCACAGCAGCAGGGCACACAGGTGGTTCGCCTGCCGGAGGTTGCCGACCGCGCGGTCGCCCGAGAGGCTCGCGGCGATCCAGTCATTGCCGGTCCAGGCGGGCGCATAGAGCTGCATCAGCCCGATCACCGTATTGAGCACGCCGGCGACCAGCAGCGCACGGCAAAAGGCGTCGAAGGCCACGCGCCCGGCACCGCCGCGCTGCAGGCACATGGCGGCCCAGGCAACGAGCAGCGCCGCGACCAGGCCGCCACCGCTCGACAGCGCCATCGACCAGGGCCGGCCCGTCCACAGCGGACTCGTGAGCGCACACGCGACCAGCAGCGCCAGGACGGCCAGCAGCGCCATGCCGGGCCACTCGGCGCTGCCGCGCTTCACCGAGCGGCCGGGCGGCAGGCTGAACAGCAGCAGCAGCAGCCAGAGCGACCAGCCGATCAGCGCAGTGGCCTCGTTGAAGAAGCTGGGGACGGGGGCAAGCCAAGGCCAATGACCTGCGGCAGCGCCACGGCCAGCAGCGCCCCAGCCAGGACCAGGGCAGGGCGGGCGGCAGGCTCGATGGGCGTCACTTGATGAACCCGTCCAGCGGCAGGTAGCCACGCGGCTCGCCGTCGCTCAGAGAGACCAGCGCCACCCATTGGTCCGAGACGGGCCCGATCATTGGCATGAAGCCGAGTTGATCTGCAGGCAGGCCGACCCGCATCACCGCCTCGTCGATGAGTTCACGACGATCGGCGTAGTGGCTCGACAGCACCGTCAACGGCCGCGCCGCACGGATGGCCTCTTCGCGTTGTGCCTCGAATGCCACCCAGCGCTCGGGCCGGAACGAGGGATGCAGGCCCTGCAGCGAGAGCTGGACACTCAGCGGATAGTCCTTGTCGGTGGGCCGCGCCGGCGCGCGCCGATCAGCTGGGGCCCGCTCAACCCGAAGTGCTGCAAGGCGGGCGGAGCCTTGTCGAGCTGGGTCGTGTCCACGTCGGGCAGCCGGACGACGCGGAACCGGTCGCCCTCGAAGGCGACGAACACCGGACGCGCCTCGATCACGGTGTAGAGGCCGTAAGCCAGCGCAGCACATTGCACCAGCACGATGGTGCCGAGATCGAGCGCCAGCTTGCGGACCCCCTTGGCCCGGTCGAAGACGACGGTGGTCAGCAGCGGGCCGCAGATCACGTCCACCGCCACCAGGATGTAGAAAATCTCGCGACCACCGACGAGACGGTCCAGCGGTGCCGGGTAGAGCACGCCAAACACCAGCCACGCGCTTGCCGCGGCGACCAGCGCGCTGAACACGAGATGCGTGGCGCCCGCCTTCAGGGCAGAGCGCGTTCGTTGCCGAAAAACCATGAGCCGGAAACGAAAGAGGAGCGCTCACGCGCTCCTCCTGTCTGTGGAAAATGCGACCCGAGGATCTTACTTGCACTCGGCCGGAGCGAAGCGGGCGGCAAGCGTGCCGGTCGTGGTGCCGGTAAAGCTGCCAGGGCTCGCGCCGGCGGCCATGCAGCGCCAAGCCACAGACTGGGCCGGGGGCGTGAACGTCGCACCGGCAGCGGGCGGGAGTGCCGAACCGACCGGGGCATTCGGGGTCAGGTACAGCGTACCGCCACCTGCCGCCGCCGTAGTCGAGACTTCAATGACGCCAGTGTCGCCATCAATCAGGATGCTCTGAACGTTACGCGTAGGGGCGGGGCTGGTATAGCCGAGCGCGTAGCCGGAGCCGTTAAGCGACGGATTGCCCGACGACAGCACGTCCTGCACGTTGACCTTGGCGGCCGAAGCGCCGACCAGGCCTTCAGACACGCGGGCACGGACCGTGTAGTCCTGGTAGGCCGGCAGCGCAACGGCCGCCAGAATGCCGATGATCGCCACGACGATCATCAGTTCGATGAGGGTAAAGCCTTGTTGGAAACGACGCTTCATGAGGACTCCTGAGAGGTTGGGGAGGGACACGGCCTGCTTCGTTGCGAAGGGCGTGCCATCGAAATCGGCCCGAATTTCCGTGAAATGCACCCGCGGGCCTGACGCAAAGGGTCACAGTCGGTCCGGGGCTCCGGACGCGTCCGGTCTCGACTGACGCAAATGGTCACCCGACCCAAGTGCTTGTGATCCAACGAAAAACGGGCCCGAAGGCCCGTTGTTCAGTGCTCGCTTTCGCCGCTTCGAGAAGCGCGTCACGCCTCGCCGATGCGCATCACCTGCCCCGCCGAAAGCGCACGGATGCGGTGGCTGCTGGCCAGCTTGCCGACCTCGCTCATCACCGCCTCGGTCTCGCCGGGCTTGATGTGCGTGACGTGCACTTCCACGCTGCCGGGCAGCTGCGCCAGTTCATGGCCCAGCGCGGCCGGGCACAGGTGCCGGCTGATGTAGGCGAGCTGCCGCTCCTCGTCGCTGAAGGCCGTCTCGATGACGAGGTGCGCCACCTTCATGTGGCGCAGGCGGATCCACAGCGCCGGGTTCGGCCCGGTGTCGCCCGTATAGACCCACCAGCCCTTCTCGTCGCCCTGGCCGCCATCGATCGCGAAGCCGCAGGCCGGCACGGTGTGCAAGGCGGTGATCACCTCGACGCGCTTGCCGCCGACCTCGAACTGGTTGCCCACCGCGAAGGGCACGAGTTGCAGTACCGGCTGCTCCGCACTGGGCAGCCGCGTGAAATCGGGCCAGATCACGCCATTGAAGATGTGTGCGCGCAGTGCCGCGAGCGTCTCGGGAAGCGCATGCACCTTGATCGGCCCGCGGCCGGCCGCGCGGCGGGCGCGCATCACGCTGTCGGCCAGCAGGCCGATGGCCAGCACATGGTCGAGGTGCGAGTGGCTGATCAGGATGTGGTCGATGCGCGCCAGCGCCTCGAGCGAGAGATCGCCCACGCCGGTGCCGGCATCGACGAGCACGTCGTCGTCGATCAGGAAGGACGTGGTCCTGCAGCCAGCCGCGATGGCGCCTGAGCAGCCGAGGACTTTGACGATCATTTGCTGTCGAAGGTGCGGGTGCCGTCCCATTCGGGCGGCTCGGGTTGCAGGGACCAGCGCTCGATGCGCTCGCCGAGCTGACGATACAGGCCCGCCAGCGCCGAGCTGCCGAAGCCGTCACGCAGGGCAGCCAGCGAAGTCAGCGCCTGCTTGGCATCCTGCCGGCGGTAGTGGACGAGCGCAAGGTTCCAAAGTCGCACTTCTTCGGCAAAGCGCGAATCGTTCGCATGAACCCGCGAAACGGGCGTGAAAAGCGTCACGGCCTGCTGCTTGCCCTTGACGCGAACGCGGTCGACTTCGATGAGCGGCAGCGCTTCGCGGACGGCCTCCTTCGTGGCTTGGCCGAGCACGATGTCGACCTCGTAGATGCGCGTCAGCGCCTCGATGCGCGAGGCGAGGTTCACCGCATCGCCCATCACCGTGTAGCTGCGGCGGATGTCCGAACCCATGTCGCCGACGCACACCAGCCCGGTGTTGACGCCGATGCCCAGGCCGATCTCCGGCAGGCCGCGTTCGCGCAACTCGCGATTGAGCCCATCGAGCCGGCCGATCATCGCCAGCGCCGCCTGCACGGCATGCAGCGCGTGGTCGTCGTCGGCCACCGGCGCGCCCCAGAAGGCCATGATCGCGTCGCCGATGTATTTGTCGAGCGTGCCGCGGTGGGCGCGGATCTCTTCGGTCATCGCCGAGAAGAAGCGGTTGATCAGCGCGCGCAGTTCTTCCGGCGGCAACGCCTCGGAGATGCGCGTGAAGTTGCGCATGTCGCAGAACATGATGGTCAGGACGCGGTTCTCGGCCTGCATGCCGTAGCGCTGCGGATCGCGCGCCATCTGCGCCACCAGCTCCGGCGGCACGTAGGTACCGAACAAGCGCGCGAGCTGCCGGCGCCGCGCGCCTTCCACCACCACGCCCCAGCCGGTGATGCCAGCGTAGACCAGGGCGGTGAGCAGCAGCGCGGAGGCCAGCGGCAGCGCCGGGCCGTGGCGGCGGTACAGCCACTGATCGATGGCGATGAGCGCTGCCGCCAGGCCGAGCGTGGCGAATGCCGCTGCCGCCGGGCGCAGGCGCGGCAGCAGCAGCGCGAGCAGCGCGGTCACGGCCAGCAGCTGCGCCACCTCGTAGCCGCGCGACCAGTCGGGCGCCAGCGGCCCGCGGCCGTCGAGCAGCCCCGAGAGCACGCTGGCGTGCACCTCCACACCGGGGTACACCGCGGCCACCGGTGTGCTGCGCAGGTCGAACACCCCGGGCGCGCTGGAGCCAACCAGCACCAGCTTGCCGGCGAGCGTGGCGGCGGGCAGCCTGCCTTCGATCAGGTCGGCCGCGGACACGTAGTCGAAGGAGCCTCCGGCCGGCCCGCCCGCGCCGCGAAACGGCACCTTCACCGCGCCACGCGCGTCGAGCGGGATGCGCAGCCGGTCGTTGCCCTGCTCGAGCTCGATCGCCGCGAGCACCGGGCCGGCCAGCACCGGCTGCACGCGCGGCGAGCCGGCATGCAGGCGCAGCATCGCCAACGCCAGCGATTCGCGCAGCGCGCCATCGACTTCGGCCAGCAGCGGCAGGCTGCGCACGACGCCGTCGACATCGGGCAGGGCGTTGAAGAAGCCCGCCACCGGCGCCGCCGTCGCCAGCGTCTCGACACTGGCGGCGTGGCCGCTCCAGCGCGCGACCGCAGGACGATCCGCACCGAGCGCTTCAGGCGGGATGACGGGCGGCGGCAACACACCGGTGCGCTGCGCGGCAGGGCCGTTCGAGACGATGTAGCCCAGCACCGCCGGCCGCCCGGCGAGCGCCCGCGCGAGCACCTCGTCGCCATGCTCTGGTTCGGCGAACGCGAGGTCGAAGCCAACGGTGGCCGCCTGCTGGCGGCCGAACAACTCGTCGGCCAGCGCGGCGATACGCTCGCGCGGCCAGGGCCAGCGGCCGATGCGGGCGGGGCTGGCGTCGTCGATGTCGACGATGACGATGCGCGGATCCTTGGTGCCCGGCAAGGCCGCCCGCAGGCGCGCGTCGTCGATGGCGAGGTCGAGCTGCTGGAGGAAGCGCAGCGGCGCGATGCCGCTGGCATGCAACAGGGTGAAGGTCAGCGCAAAGCCCAGCAGGGCCCAGCGCAGCACACGCAGCGCGCGGGGACTCACGGCGCGGCGGCCGGGGCCCGGACCGCCCGGATCAGGCCTGGACGAACTGCATCTGCGTGCCGGCGAGTTCGACGACGTCGCCGTTCTTCAGCTGCACGGTTTCGCTGGTCACCGGCGATCCGTTGATGGTGGCCGCAGCGCCCCTTCGACGTGGGCCAGCACGTAGCCGCCCGGGCGCTTGGTGATCGAGGCGACCTGCACGCCCGGCTTGCCGACGGTGGTGACGACCTTGGTGAGCATGACTTCGCGGCCGGCCGCCGCACCGTTGAGCACCTTGATCGAGGCCGGGCCGGAACCGCCGCCGAGCGAGCCGAAGCCCGAGGCCCCGAAGCCCTGAGTCGGCTGGTAGGCCGCGGGCCCGGCCGCCGGCGCCGCGGCGCCCGGCTTCATGATCATCGTCTTCTCGTAGTCGGTACCGTCCTCGACGAGGTACTTGATCTTGTACTTGCCGATCTCGACCGTATCGTTGTGGCTGAGCAGCTGCTTCTTGATCGCCTTGCCGTTGATGTAGGTGCCGTTGGTGCTGTTCAAGTCTTCGATGAAGACGTCGGCACCCACCATCTGCAGGACGGCGTGCTCGCCGCTGACGGCGAGGTTGTCGATCACGATGTCGTTGTACGGACGGCGACCGAGGGTGGTCTTGTCCTTCGTGATCTGCACTTCCTTGATCACCACTCCGTCCAGCGATACGACCAGCTTGCCCATGCTCGTTGTCCTCGTGATCTCTGTTCTGTTTTCTGTCCGACCCGGGTGCGGTCTCAGCGCCGGAAGGGCCACCACGATCGCGCCGGTCCCGCCGGGCCGCGTACTCTGGCGAGTACCACCGAGATATTATCCTTTCCGCCTGCGTCATTGGCGGCGTCTACCAGGGCGGCCCCTACTTCGGCGAGCGAGTCGCTGCCTTGCAACAGCTGCGCGATGCTTTCGTCGTCGAGCATGTCCGAAAGTCCATCCGAGCACAGCAGGTAGAGATCGCCGGGCATCACGTCGTGCAGGTGGGTCTCGAGCAGCACGGTGTCTTCGACGCCCACGGCGCGCGTGACCAGATTCTTGTTCGCCGAGAACGCAGCCTGCTCGGCCGTGATCAGGCCGGAATCGATCTGCTCCTGCAGCAGCGAATGATCGTGCGTGATCTGCGCCGGGCGCCCGCCACGTAGCCGGTAGCCGCGTGAATCGCCCACGTGACCCATCAGCAGGCGGCCCTCGCGGAACACGCCTACCACCAGCGTCGTGCCCATGCCGGCGTACTGCGGGTTGGAGTTGGCGGCGTTGAAGATCGCGCGGTTGGCGTTGTCGACGCAGATGTCCATCGCACGCCGCACGTCGGTGTCGGAGGCGTTGTCGGAGGCTTCCGACAGCCAGCGGCCCAGCTCGCTCTTGATGAACGAGGTGGCCATGCCGCTGGCCACTTCACCGGCGTTGTAGCCGCCCATGCCGTCGGCCAGCACGATCAGCCGCGACTCCTCGTCGACCGCCACCGAGTCTTCGTTGTTGTTGCGCGCCCGGCCCGTGTCGGTTGCGCTGAAGAACTCCAGGGTCATGGTGGAAGCGGCGTCGGGCAAGGTCATGGGCAGGAGGGCCGGGTTTCTGGCGCCCCGGCGCTGGCTCTCACGAGGCGGAATTGTGCCTTGGTTCGTCGCGGCTGAACGTCACGGTTTTCTCGAACTCGTCATTTGGCGTGGCAGATGGCAGGGCCGGCGCGGCCATGGCGGCCGCCACGGCGCGCAGATCCTGCGCCATCTGCAGCCCGTCGGCATAGCGCACCTCGGGGCGCTTCTCCAGCGCCAGTGCCACGACATCGGCCAATTCCTGGGGAAGATCGGGGCGCAGGTCGCGAAGCGCCGGGGCCGGCTCGTTGACGATCCGCCGCATCAGCTCGGCCATGCTGCCACCCTCGTGAGGCAGCTGGCCGGTGAGCAGCTGGAACAGCATCACGCCGAGCGAGTAGAGGTCGCTGCGGCCGTCGGTGCGCCGGCCCGCCATCTGCTCGGGCGACATGTACGAGGGCGTGCCCAGCACGATGCCGGTACGGGTGCGGCTGGCGTCGTCGACGCGCGCCACGCCGAAGTCCATCACCTTCACGAGGCCGCTGTCGAGGCCGACCATCACGTTGGCGGGCTTGATGTCGCGGTGGACCACGCCCTGCGCGTGCGCATAAGAGAGCGCTTCGGCCACCCGCGCGGTGATCTCCAGCACCTGCGTCACCGGCAGCAGCCGTCCGGCGGCGGTGTGGCGCTGCAGGTCTTCGCCCTTCACATGCTCCATCGCGATCCAGGCCAGCTCGCCCGTCTCGCCCGCGTCGAAGACGGTGACGATGTCGGGATGGTGCAGCCGACCGGCGGTCTCGGCCTCGCGGAAGAAGCGCTCGCGGGCTTCACCGATCTGCTCGCGGCCGAAGCTGCGTGAAAGCGCGAGGGTCTTGATCGCCACGCTCCGGCCGATCTGCGGGTCATGGCCGAGGTAAACCGCCCCCATCGAACCTCGGCCGATCTCGCTGTCGATGCGGTAGCGGCCAAGCGTCGACGGGCGCCCCTCGCCGGCAGCGGGGGTGACCTTCGCAGCCGTGACGGCGGGTGACGAGGCGTCTACCGCCGCGGGCGGCAGCGCGACCCGTCGCGGGGTGGGCCCGAGCGCGCGTCCGGCATGGCCGAACAGCCAGCCGATCAGGCCGGGCAAGGTCCACGTCGCGTTCCAGATGGCGGCCGACAGCAGCGCGGCTGCGGCCACGAGCGCCGTGACGATCCACGCCGCGGCGCGCTGGCAGCCTCGTGACGCCGAATGCAACCCACGCGGCGGCGACCACCAGGCCGGCGACGGCAAGCGCGGCCGACGGATTCATCCGCAGTCCGGGCCGGACAGGGGCGATGGCTGTCGCAGCGGCGCGTCCATGGTGGATTGACCATAGCACAGGGCCACGGGGGCCCCGCGGCGCGCGAGGGCGTCAGTCGGCCAGCGTCAGCACGGCGCTGAGGCCGGCGGTGGCGGCCACCGGGTAGGCCCAGGCTCCCTTGCCTTGCGGCGGCTGTGCGGCCGACACCGGCTCATCCGTCTTGCCCACGCGCGGCTGGCGCGCATCGAGCAGGCGCACGGTGCCGAGCCGCGCCTGAAGCCGCTCACTGACCTCGTTCAGCGGCCGCTTGACGAGCATCTTCTCGACCTTGCTGCCCGGCACCCCGCGCAGCACCGGCTCGAGCCGCCCGAACAGCTCGGTGCTCCAGCGTTCCAGCCACTGCTGGCGCGCCGCGTGCGAGACCCAGCGGCCGATGTGGCGCGTCAGCGTCGGCGGCGCCGCGACGATGATCCAGTGGGTCGGCGCCGCGCCCTGGAGCATGGGCTGGATGATGCGCAGGGCATGTTCCGCATCGTTGACGAACACGGCGATCTTTTCCATCTCGGGTTCTCCTCGGCAGGGAAGGGCGGGGGACGATCAGATGGCAGAGGCTTCGGTGCGCTCCGCGGCACGGCGCGACGACCACCACCCTGCGGCGAGCACGCCGCCGATGATCACCACGTAGGTCGCGATGCGGCTGGCGAGGTGCGGATCGTAGATGTCGTCGAGCAGCGGCTCGCTGACGATCATGTGGCCGGCGGTGTAGGCCAGGACCGCCGCCCCGATGTACATGATCGCCGGGAAACGATCGACCAGCTTCAGCACCAGCGTGCTGCCCCACACGACGATGGGGATGCTGATCAGCAGGCCGAGCACGACGAGTTCCATGCTGCCCTTGGCCGCACCGGCCACGCCCAGCACGTTGTCGATGCCCATCAGCGCGTCGGCCACGATGATGGTCTTCATCGCGCCCCAGAAGGTGCTGGCCTGCGGCCCGTGTTCGTCGCCACCCTCGCCCGGCGCCAGCAGCTTGTAGGCGATCCACACCAGCCCGAGGCCGCCGACCAGCATCAGCCCGGGAATGCGCAGCAGCCAGACGACGCCGATCGTCATGCTGCTGCGGACCACGACAGCACCGACCGTGCCCCAGACGATGGCGCGCTTTTGCAGGTGGGCTGGCAGGTTGCGCGCGGCCAGCGCGATGACGATGGCGTTGTCCCCGGCGAGCACCGGGTCGATCAGCACGATGGCCAGCAGCGCTGACCACCATGCGGCGGAGAAGAGTTCCATGACGGCTCCAGAAGCGAGTTGCACGAAGGGCGGTGCAAGTCGCATGGGCGCAAGGACGAGGGGCGGGCCCCGTGGAAGTGCGGGTCAGACGGCTTTCGATCCTGCCGCGCATGCGGCTTGCATCGAAGGTCTTGCTCGGCTGAAGTGATTTGTTGTTGCCCGACAGACCGGGAGCCGAAGCTCCGTATTGACGACCTGCCGAAACTTTGGCGCACGTCTCCGGGAGCGCGTGCGGTGGAGTTGAGCTACTCCCCTTCTGGAGGTCAGTATAGGCGGCGGCCGCGGCAGGCCGCCATTGGTAGTAACCGACCCCCGCGGCGGGTCTTCAGGCGTCCGGCGCCTCGGCGCCACGCTCCCGTCCGCGGCGCTGCAGCCACAGGCCCAGGCCCACCACCAGCACGGCACCGACGGCGCCTGCGGCATTGACCACGTCGTGCGGGAGTTCGCCGAAGCGCTCCGTCACGGCCGGGTCGGTGAACATCATCTCGCCGGCCAGGAAGCCCAGCAGCGCCGCGCCCAGCGTGATGATGATCGGGAAGCGCTCCATCACCCGCAGCAGCAGCGTGCTGCCGAAGATGATCAGCGGGATGCTGACCGCCGTGCCGATCACCAGCAGCGCGGTGTCGCCCTTGGCGGCGGCGGCCACCGCCAGCACGTTGTCCAGGCTCATCACCAGATCGGCGATCAGGATGGTGCGGATGGCCGCCAGCATGCCGCCGGTCTCGTGGCTCTCGCCCTCGCCACCGTCGTCCTCCAGCAGCAGCGACACGCCGATGTAGACCAGCAGCAGCGCCCCGGCGACCTTCAGCCACGGCCACTTCAGCATCTCGACCGCGATCAGCGTGAGCACGATGCGCATCACGATCGCGGCGCCGCTGCCCCAGAAGATCGCCTTCTTCTGCTGCTCGGGCGGCAGCGAGCGGGCGGCCAGCGCGATGACGACGGCGTTGTCGCCGGACAGCACCACGTTGGCGAGGATGATCGATCCGAGAGCGGCCCAGAAGGCGCCGGAGGTGAGGTCCATGACGAGGCCCGTTTTGTCGGAATGAAGTGGAGGGCCGCGAGGGCCCTCCTTTTTGTAGCGAGCTGCCCGAATTCTAGGCAGCGCTCCGACCGGGTGCGTTCGTACTACTACGAACGCGCGGCGCCGCTCAGAGCATGGCCTTCAGCAGGCGCCCCATCTCCGACGGGTTGCGCGTCACCTTGAAGCCGCACTCTTCCATGATGGCGAGCTTGGCATCGGCGGTGTCGGCGCCGCCGGAGATCAGCGCGCCGGCGTGGCCCATGCGCTTGCCCGGGGGCGCGGTGACGCCGGCGATGAAGCCGACGATCGGCTTCTTCATGTTGGCCTTGCACCACCGGGCGGCATCCGCTTCGTCGGGGCCGCCGATCTCGCCGATCATGATCACGGCATCGGTGTCCGGATCGTCGTTGAAGGCCTTCATCACGTCGATGTGCTTGAGGCCGTTGATCGGGTCGCCGCCGATGCCGACCGCGCTGCTCTGGCCGAGGCCGATCTCGGTGAGCTGCGCCACCGCTTCATAGGTCAGCGTGCCCGAGCGCGAGACCACGCCGATGCGGCCCTTCCTGTGGATGTGGCCGGGCATGATGCCGATCTTGATCTCGTCGGGCGTGATCAGGCCGGGGCAGTTGGGCCCCAGCAGCAGCGTCTTCTTGCCGCCGGCGGCTTCCTTGGCCTTCATCTTGTTGCGCACGATCAGCATGTCCTTGATGGGAATGCCTTCGGTGATGCAGATCACGAGGTCGAGATCGGCCTCGACGGCCTCCCAGATGGCATCGGCCGCGCCGGCCGGCGGCACGTAGATCACGCTGACGGTGGCGCCGGTCGCCTGCTTGGCGTCCTTCACGCTGGCGTGGATGGGAATGCCCTCGAAGCTCTCGCCGGCCTTCTTCGGGTTGACGCCGGCGACGAAGCAGTTCTTGCCGTTGGCGTAGGCACGGCAGCCCTTGGTGTGGAACTGGCCGGTCTTGCCCGTGATGCCCTGGGTGATGACCTTGGTGTCCTTGTTGATGAGGATGCTCATGTCGGTTCTCTCTGGCAGACGGGTGCGTTACTTGACGGCGGCGACGATCTTCGTCGCGGCTTCGGCCATGGTGTCGGCGCTGATGATCGGCAGGCCCGATTCGGCGAGCATCTTCTTGCCCAGCTCCTCGTTCGTGCCCTTCATGCGCACCACCAGCGGCACCTTCAGGTTGACCGCCTTGCAGGCGGCGATCACGCCCTCGGCGATGGTGTCGCAGCGCATGATGCCGCCGAAGATGTTCACCAGGATGGCCTTCACCTTGGGCGAAGACAGCATGATCTTGAAGGCCTCGGTGACCTTCTCCGCTGTGGCGCCGCCGCCGACATCGAGGAAGTTGGCCGGCTCGCCGCCGAACAGCTTGATCGTGTCCATCGTCGCCATCGCCAGGCCGGCGCCGTTGACCAGGCAGCCGATGTTGCCGTCGAGCTGGATGTAGGCGAGGTCGAACTTGCTGGCCTCGATCTCGGCCGGATCCTCCTCGTCGAGGTCGCGGTAGGCGACGATCTCCGGGTGGCGGAACAGCGCGTTGGAGTCGAAGTTGAACTTCGCGTCGAGCGCGATCAGGTTGCCCTTGCTGTCGCAGTTGAGCGGATTGATCTCGACCAGCGAGGCATCCGTCTCCATGTAGCAGCGGTACAGGTTCTTGAACAGCTCGATCGCCTGCGCATGCGAGCCTTCGGGCAGGCCGATGGCCGCGGCAATCTTCTTGGCCTGCGCATCACCCAGCCCGGTCAGCGGATCGATCACCTCGGTGATGATCTTCTCCGGCGTGCTGTGGGCGACTTCCTCGATGTCCATGCCGCCTTCGCTGGAGGCGATGAACGCCACCTTCTGCGACGCGCGATCGGTGACCAGCGAGACGTAGTACTCCTTCTTGATGTCCGCGCCTTCCTCGATGTACAGGCGGCGCACCTTCTGGCCCTCGGGGCCGGTCTGGTGCGTCTTGAGCTGCATGCCGAGGATCTGGCCGGCCAGCGCCTTCACGTCGTCCAGCGTCTTGGCGACCTTCACGCCGCCGCCCTTGCCGCGGCCGCCGGCGTGGATCTGCGCCTTCACCACCCAGACCGGGCCGCCGAGCTTCTGCGCCGCTTCGGTGGCTTCCAGCACGCTGAAGGCTGGATAGCCGCGCGGCACCGGCACGGAAAACTGGCGCAGGATTTCCTTGCCCTGGTACTCGTGGATCTTCATGGGAGTGTCTCGCTTGCTCGGGTTGCAGAGGGAAGAGAAGTGGTCGCGGAGTCTTGCTTGCCCCGGTACCAGCGCGGATAAAAGAGTTTCACGGCCTCGCCGTCGGAGCGCAAGGCGTGGCAGCGGTCGATCTGGAAGGGCCGGTGCTCGCTGTCTTCGCGGGTGTCGATCACCTCGCCGGCGAACGCCTGGATCACTGCGGTCGGCAGCACCTGGGTCAGCTCGGTCAGGTGCGTGCAGCCGAGGCTGCCGCCCAGGCGCTCCTTGACCGCGGCGCGGAAGCCCTTGAGCAGGTTCAACCCGGCCAGCGCGCGATAGGCGTCACCGTGGTCGTCGCATTGGCCCGGGTAGGGCATCCAGCGGGTTTCGGAGCCGGCCTCCACGATATTGAGCTGCTCGTCGACGACGAGGCGCAGCAGCATGTCGTGGATCGGGTCGCCGGCCTTGCGCAGGCCGCCGGCCAGCTTGGCGTCACGCGTCTTGGTGTCGCGGATCTCGGCATCGACCTCCCACAGCCCGTTGCCGCGCGCATAGACGTGGACGTCGATGCTGCGGCGGTGCTTGAGCTTTCGCTCGGGCGCGGCAGGCGGCAGAGCCATGGAAACGGACCGGTGGGTGCTGTGTCGGTGAGCGCGGCACGCAGCGGGGCTGTCACTCCACCGTCACCAGCGCGAACGGCGCGCAATGTAGCATGCTGCGCTGCGTCAAAGCTGACGGCTGGCTGGCAGCGGCGTGGCGCCCGGCTCAGTCTTCGTCGAGGGGAGAACCCGCCGCACGCAGCACGCGGCGCACCGTTTCCGGCGAAAAACCGCGGCTGGAAAGAAAACGCGCCTGCCGGGCACGTGCCGCCGCATCGGTGGCTGACGACTCGAACTTGCGCGACCAGACCTCGCGGGCGCGGTCGAATTCGCTGGCTTTCAGCGCCTGGGCGGCGTCGGGATCGAGCGCGATGCCGTGCTGGGCCAGTTCCTGCCGGATGCGCAGGTTGCCGTGGCGCGCCGCCCGCGCGTGGATGCGCGATTCGGCGAAGCGCTGTTCGCTCAGGTAGCGGTTGGCCTCGAGCCAGTCGAGCACCTCGGTCACGCGCGCCATCACCTCGCCGGGAGGCGGCGCCTCCACCGACTCCGGCGAAGCGCCGGCCTGGGCCTGGGCCACCAGCGCGCGAGCGTGCGGCAGCAGCTTGCGCTGCAGCTCCGCGCGGCTGTGCTCGCGTTGCGCGAGCCACTGCATCGCCCGCGCCTTCAGCGAGCGCGGCACGGGCGCGCCCCGCGGCTTCACTCGGCGGCGGCGTCGCCCGTGGGCAGCTGCGGAATGCCGACGGCGTCGCGCACCTTGTTCTCGATCTCGCGGGCCAGCTCGGGGTTCTCGCGCAGGAACTCGCGGGCGTTGTCCTTGCCCTGGCCGATCTTCTCGCCGTTGTAGGCATACCAGGCGCCGCTCTTCTCGAGCACCTTCTGCGCCACGCCCATGTCGATCACCTCGCCCTCGCGGCTGATGCCCTGGCCGTAGAGGATGTCGAACTCGGCGGTCTTGAACGGCGGCGAGACCTTGTTCTTGACGACCTTGACCTTGGTCTCGTTGCCGATGACCTCTTCACCCTTCTTGATCGAGCCGATGCGGCGGATGTCCAGGCGCACCGAGGCGTAGAACTTCAGCGCGTTGCCGCCGGTGGTGGTCTCGGGACTGCCGAACATCACGCCGATCTTCATGCGGATCTGGTTGATGAAGATGACCATCGTGTTGGTCTTCTTGATCGTGGCGGTGAGCTTGCGCAGCGCCTGGCTCATCAGGCGGGCCTGCAGGCCGGGCAGCGCGTCGCCCATCTCGCCTTCGATCTCGGCCTTGGGCGTCAGCGCGGCCACCGAGTCGATGACCACCAGGTCGACCGAACCGGAGCGCACCAGCGCATCGACGATCTCGAGCGCCTGCTCGCCGGTGTCGGGCTGGGAGATCAGCAACTCCTGCAGGTTCACGCCGAGCTTCTGGGCATAGGACGTGTCGAGCGCGTGCTCGGCGTCGATGAAGGCGCAGGTGCCGCCCTGCTTCTGCATCTCGGCGATGACCTGCAGCGTCAGCGTGGTCTTGCCGGACGACTCCGGGCCGTAGATCTCGACCACCCGGCCGCGCGGCAGGCCGCCGACGCCCAGCGCGATGTCCAGCCCCAGCGAGCCGGTGGAGACGACCTCGATGTCCTCGATCTTCTCGCCCTCGCCCAGCCGCATGATCGAGCCCTTGCCGAACTGCTTCTCGATCTGGGCCAGCGCTGCCTGCAAGGCCTTGGCTTTTTCGGTGTTGAGGGCTTTGGTCGATGCATCCATGCGGCGTTCTCCTGGGGAAGTTGGCGGGACTGTAGCGCAAAAGCTGGATGTTTGTACAGTAGCGCCGGCATCGTCTTTCGGGGCTCCCTACAATGGGGGTGACGGCCCTGCGAGAGCCGATGAGGAGACACCGATGCGCATTCTTGTCGCCGAAGACGATCAGGTCCTGGCCGACGGGCTGCTGCGCTCGCTGCGCAACGGCGGCTACGCGGTCGACCGCGTCAGCAGCGGCACCGAAGCCGATGCCGCGCTGGCCTCCCACGAGTTCGACCTGCTCATCCTCGACCTCGGCCTGCCCAAGCTGCACGGGCTCGAGGTGCTGCGCAAGCTGCGCGCGCGGCTCGTCGATGCCGGTGCTGATCCTGACCGCCGCCGACAGCGTCGAGCAGCGCGTCAAGGGCCTCGATCTTGGCGCCGACGACTACATGGCCAAGCCGTTCTCGCTGCAGGAGCTGGAAGCGCGCGTGCGGGCCCTCACTCGCCGCGGCCTCGGCACCGCGTCCACCGTGATCAAGCACGGCCCGCTGACCTTCGACGCCACCGGCCGCGTGGCGTACATCAACGACCAGATGATCGAACTCTCGGCGCGCGAGCTGTCGCTCCTCGAGGTGCTGCTGCAGCGCGCCGGGCGCCTGGTCAGCAAGGATCAGCTGGTCGAGCGGCTGTGCGAGTGGGGCGAAGAGGTCAGCAACAACGCGATCGAGGTCTACATCCACCGCCTGCGCAAGAAGATCGAGCAGGGACCGGTGCGCATCGCCACCGTTCGCGGCCTCGGCTACTGCCTGGAGAAGATCGCGGCCTGAGCCGCGGCCGGCTGCGCGCGGCGCCGCTATCCTGAGCGCCGATGCCCAACACCCGGAAGGAACAACGCTCCCTCTTCGGCGAGATCCTCGACTGGATGCTCGCGCCGCTGCTGCTGCTGTGGCCGATGAGCGTGGCGCTGACACGGCTGGTGGCGCAGGGCATCGCCAACAAGCCCTTCGACCGCGAACTCGGCGAGATGACCCGCGTGCTCGCCAAGCAGGTGATGGTGCTGAAGACGGTCGACGACCGGCTCACGGCCGAATTCACGCTGCCCAGCGGCGCCTCGGAGATCCTGCACACCGACCAGGACGACGACATCCACTACCAGTGCTCGGGCTGCGCGGGGAACTGCTCAGCGGTGAACTGAGCCTGCCGCTGCCGCCGGAAGACGAGCCCAAGGTGCCGGGCGAAGTGCGCTTTCGCGACGGCGAGATGAACAGCGACGACCTGCGCATCGCCTACGTCTGGGTCACGCTGCGGGCGGCGCGGCCGAGCCGAGCATGGCGCTCGTGCAGGTGGCCGAGACGCTGGGCAAGCGCTCGCGGCTGGCCACCGAGATCATCAAGGGCGTGATCCTGCCGCAGTTCGTGATCCTGCCGCTGGCGGTGCTGCTGGTGTGGCTGGCGCTGGTGCGCGGCATCGCGCCGCTCAACGAGCTGCAGCAGCGAATCCGCCGCCGCGACAGCAGCGACCTCTCGCCGATCGACGAGCGCGATGCACCGGAGGAAGTCTCGCCGCTGGTGCGCGCGATCAACGACCTGCTCGCGCGGCTCGACCAGTCGATCGCCACGCAGAAGCACTTCCTCGCCGACGCAGCCCACCAGCTGAAGACGCCGCTGGCGGGCCTGCGCACCCAGGCCGAGCTGGCGCAGCGCGAGATCGATGCCGGCCAGCGCGACCCGAAGGAGCTGAAGAAGTCGCTGCAGCAGATCTCCCACTCCAGCCAGAGCGCGGCGCACATGGTCAACCAGCTGCTGGCGATGGCGCGCGCCGAGAACCGCGAGCAGCAGGTCCAGCGCCAGACCGTCAACCTGGCGCGGCTGGCCACGGAGACGGTGCGCGACTTCGTGCCGCGCGCGCTGGAGAAGCGCATCGACCTCGGCTACGAGGGGCCCGAGACCGGGCGGGGTGCGAGCAGCGGCCAAGGTGCCCTGGTCAGCGGCAACCCGCTGCTGCTGCGCGAGCTGATCCGCAACCTGGTCGACAACGCGCTGCAGTACACGCCGGCCGGCGGCACCGCGACCGTGCGCATCGTCGACGATCCGTTCGGCCGGTGGTGGTGCTGCAGGTCGAGGACTCAGGCCCCGGCATCCCGGTGGCCGAGCGCGAGCGTGTGTTCCAGCCCTTCTACCGGACCCTCGGCACCGACGTGGACGGCAGCGGCCTGGGCACGGCGATCGTGCGCGAGATCGCCGTGCAGCACGGCGCGCAGATCCAGCTCGAGGACGCCAACCTGCGCTACCGCCCGGGGCTCAGCGACCAGGGCGGCGCGGCCTTCGGCCCCGGCGCGCGCTTCACGCTGCGCTTCCCGGCCGCCAACGCCCGCCCCGATGCCGAGCCGGCACCGGCGGGCTCAACGCCGGCGTAGCAGCGCGAGCAGGCTGGCGTCGTCGAGCGACGCGAAACCGCTGTCGCACGCGCGCGCGAACAGCGCCGCCGCGCTCTCGCCCACCGGCGTGGCCAGCCCGGCGCGCCGCGCCATGTCGAGCGCGAGGTGGGTGTCCTTGTTCAGCAGTGTGGTGTGGGCACGCGGCGCGAGATCGCCGGCGATGGCGCGGCGCATGCGGTCCGAGCCGATCCAGCTCTGGCCGCTGGAGCGCTCGATCACGTCCAGCGCCGGGCCGGCATCGAGCCCCGCGCGCTCGGCCAGCGCCAGCACTTCGGCGGCACCGGCGAGGTTGATGCCGGCCAGCAGGTTGTTGACGAGCTTCATGCGGGCGCCATCGCCCGGCCTCTCACCGAGCCGGAAGACCGCCCCCGACAGGGCCTCGAACACCGCGCGCTGGCGCTCGAAGGTCTCGCCCGCGCAGGCGACCATCAGGCTCATCGTGCCCTCGCGCGCACGCAGCGGGCCGCCGGACATCGGCGCATCGATCGGCGCGAGGCCGGCATCGGCAGGCGCACGGCGAACGACTCGGTGTCGTGCGGCGCGATGGTCGGGCACAGCATCACCGCGGCGCCGGCGGGCAGGGCCGCGGCAAGACCCTCCGCACCGAAGAGCACGGCCTCGGTCTGCGCCGCATCGACCACGGCCACGATCGCGCAGCGCGCGCCGCTGGCCGCTTCGGCGGGTGAGGCGCACACCACCAGCCGCTCGCTGCGGGCCAGCGCCTCGCGGGCCGGATCGATGTCGCGCACCTGCACCGCGAAGCCGCGGTCGCGCAGCCGCAGCGCCATGCCCAGGCCCATGTTGCCGATGCCGACGACGGCAACCCGGTCGTTCATGTCTGGACGAGTCGGCGGCTCTTCGAGATCGACATCAGGATGCCGAGCCCCAGCCCGAGCGTCACCATCGCCGTGCCGCCGTAGCTGATGAAGGGCAGCGGCACGCCCACCACCGGCAGGATGCCGCTGACCATGCCCATGTTGACGAAGGCATAGGTGAAGAAGCTCAGCGTGATCGCGCCGGCCAGCAGCCGGCTGAAGACGGTGGGCGCCTCGGCGGCGATCATCAGGCCGCGAAAGATCAGGAACACGAAGCCGAGCAGCAGCAGCCCGCAGCCGATCAGCCCGAACTCCTCGGAGAAGGCCGCGAAGATGAAGTCGGTAGTGCGCTCGGGAATGAACTCGAGGTGGGTCTGCGTGCCCTTCATGAAGCCCTTGCCCTCGATGCCGCCGGAGCCGATGGCGATCATGCCCTGCAGCGTGTGAAAGCCCTTGCCGAGCGGATCCTTGGTCGGGTCGAGCAGCGTGCAGACACGCTGCTTCTGGTAGTCGCGCAGCACCGGCCACTTGACGTCGGGTTCGCAGATCGCGTCGCCGGACATGACCAGTGCGGTGATCGCCACCGCGCCGGTGATCATGATCGGGATGATCAGCTTCCACGACAGGCCGGCGAAGAAGATCACGAACAGGCCGGCCGAGGCGACGAGGATCGCGGTGCCGAGGTCGGGCTGCTTCATGATCAGCCCGACGGGAATCGCCAGCAGCAGCGCGGCGGCGATGAAGTCCGGCGTGCGCAGCTGCCCCTCGCGGCGCTGGAACCACCAGGCCAGCGTCAGCGGCACGGCGATCTTCAGCATCTCGCTGGGCTGGATGACGATGCCGACGTTGAGCCAGCGCGTCGCGCCCTTCTTCGTGATGCCGAAGAACTCCACCGCGAGCAGCAGGATCACGCCGAGCACGTAGAGCGGCACGGCCAGGCGCATCAGCCGCTGCGGCGGGATCTGCGCGACGACGAACAGCACGGCCAGCCCGATCAGCATGTTGCGGCCGTGGTCGACGAAGCGCGTGCCGTGGTCGAAGCCGGCCGAGTACATCGTCAGCATGCCGGCGGCCGCCAGCAGCAGGATGGCCAGCGACAGCGGTCCGTCGAAGCCGGTGAAGACCGGCAGGATGCGCTGCAGGATCGAGGGCCGCTCGAAGGCGACATTCATTGGCGCGGGGCGGGTGCCGAGGTTCATCGTGCGCCGCCCGTCTCGGCGCTGCCCTGCGCCACCTTCTGCACCGACGGCGCGCTGGCCGCGGCCAGCGCCGGCAGCACCGTCGTGGCACCGGGCAAGGTCACCTCGGCGGCCGGCCGCTGCTTGCCCACCGGCGGGCCCGACTTGCCCTCGCGCGTCAGCGCGATGTCCT
Organism: Piscinibacter aquaticus; assembly: GCA_007994965.1. GTDB lineage: Bacteria > Pseudomonadota > Gammaproteobacteria > Burkholderiales > Burkholderiaceae_C > Piscinibacter > Piscinibacter aquaticus. The sequence continues at coordinate 3,881,472 of VOPW01000001.1, forward strand.
CGTCGCTCGGCCACAGGCCGGACAGCGCGTAGTCGAACACGCGCCGCGAGATCGGCGCCGCCGCCTCGGAGCCGAAGCCGGCGTTCTCGACGACGATGGCCAGCGCGATGGTCGGCGCCTCCAGCGGCGCGAAGGCCATGTACAGCGAGTGGTCGCGCTTGTGCTCCTCGAGCTTGGCGGCGTTGTACTTCTCGTTCTGGCGGATGCCCACCGCCTGCGCGGTGCCGGTCTTGCCGCCGGTCTTGTACGGCGCGCCGAGGTAGGAGCGGACCGAGGTGCCTTCCTGCGTCACGCCGTACAGCGCGCGGTTGATGAGTTCCACGTGCTCGGGCTTGAGCGGCAGCGGCGGCAACGCGACGCTGGAGGTCGGCCGGCGCTCGCCGGTGGCCACGTCCTCGACCTCGCGTACCAGCCGCGGCTTGTAGCGCTGGCCGCCGGAGACCAGCGTGGCGGTGGCGCTGGCCAGCTGCAGCATCGTGAAGTTGTTGTAGCCCTGGCCGATGCCCAGCGAGATGGTCTCGCCGGCATACCACTTCTGCAGCTCCGGCTTCTTGTAGGCCTTGCGCTTCCAGGCCGTCGACGGCAGCAGGCCGGTGACCTCGCCCTCGACGTCGATGCCCGTCTTGCGGCCGAAGCCGAAGGGCTCGAGCTGCTCGTGCATCAGGTCGACGCCCATCTCGTTGGCCAGCGAGTAGTAGTAGACGTTGCTCGACTTGATGATGCTGCGCGCCATGTCCACCGGGCCGAGGCCGTGGTCGCCGTGGCTGCGGAAGGTATGGTTGCCGAACTGGAAGGTGCCGCCATCGAAGATCACGGCTGGCGCTGCGCTTGCCGGTGTTCAGTGCCGCCATCGCCATGAACGGCTTGAAGGTCGAGCCCGGCGGGTAGGTGCCGCGCAGCGCGGTTCAGCAGCGGCTTGTCGATCGACTCGTTGAGCTCCTTCCAGCTCTCGTGGTCGATGCCGTCGACGAACAGGTTGGGGTCGAAGGTCGGCTTGCTGACGAAGGCCAGCACCTCGCCGCTGCGCGGATCGAGCGCCACCAGCGCGCCGCGACGGTCGCCGAACAGCTGCTCGACCAGCGCCTGCAGCTTGATGTCGATCGACAGCACCACCTTGTGGCCGGGCGTGGCCGGGTTGCTCTTCAGACGCCGGACCGGCCGGCCGCCGGCGCTGGTCTCGACTTCCTCGAAGCCGGTGGTGCCGTGCAGCTCGGCCTCGTAGCTCTGCTCGACGCCGAGCTTGCCGATGTACTCGGTGCCGCGGTAGTTGGCAGCGTCCTCCGTCTCGTCGATGGCTTCCTTCTCGGCTTTGGTTGATGCGGCCGATGTAGCCGATCAGGTGGCTGCCGGTCTCGCCGAGCGGATAGTTGCGGAACAGCCGCGCCTTGATGTCGACGCCGGGGAAGCGGAAGCGCTGCGCGGTGAAGCGGGCCACCTCCTCGTCGGTCAGCTTGGTGCGGATCGGCAGCGACTCGAAGCTCTTGCTCTCTTCCATCAGCCGCTTGAAGCGCTTGCGGTCGCGCGGCTGGATGTCGACCACCTCGGTGAGCTGCTCGATCAGCGGCTCGAGCGCGCCGGCCCGCGACGGCGAGATCTCCAGCGTGTAGGCCGAATAGTTGTTGGCCAGCACGACGCCGTTGCGGTCGACGATCAGTCCGCGGTTGGGCACGATCGGCACCACCGCGATGCGGTTGTTCTCCGCCTGCGTGGCCAGTTCCTCGTGCTTGACCACCTGCAGGTGCACCGGGCGCGCGCCGAGCAGCCCGAAGCCGAACAGCACGAAGGCGCCCGCGGCCAGCAGCCGCGTGTTGAAGCGCGACAGCTCCTGCTCGACGTTCCTGATTTCGGTCACGGCGACCCGATCCTGCTAGAGGGGACGATTCTCGTCCGGATCGGGCGGCCTGCGCTGCGGCGCGAGCAGCACCCATGTGACCAGAGGCCACAACAATGCCTCGAACACCGGCGCGAGCAGCAATTCCCAGCCGGGGAACATGCCGCCCGCGATCAGGCGCACCACCAGCGAGACCAGATGAGCGGCGAAGAACAGCGGCAGGATCTGCACCGCCTGCGAGGGCACCGTGAACCACAGCAGCCGGCGGTGGATGGTGGTGGCGAAGAAGCTCAGCAGCGTATAGGCCAGCGCATGCTGGCCGAGCACCGCGCCGTCGTGCACGTCCATCGCCGGGCCGAACACGAAGGCGGCGCCGATGCCGACGCGGCGGGTCTGGTGCACGTTCCAGAACACCAGCACCACCGCGAGGAAGTCGGGCATCGCCGGCACGCGGCCGAGCGGCACCGGGTTGAGCAGGAAGGCGAAGACCAGCGTCAGCCAGACGAACAGCGGGTTGGCCGGCAGCAGCAGCGTATCGCCACGCGGCATGATCATGACGCGTACTCCCGGTCTCGCCGCATGATCATCGCCGGCCCCCTCGCTTCGCCGGCGCGCTGGCGGCGGATTCCACCGGCTCCGGCTTGGCCGGCAGCTGCGCGGTCAACGGCTCCAGCACCAGCACATGCCGGCCTGACGGCGTCGGGCGAGGCCACCGGCTCCAGCAGGATGCGCGCGAAGCTGGTGTCGATCTTGCGATCGACCAGCGTGACCTTGGCCACCGGCAGGCCCGGCGGGTAGATGCCGTCGACGCCGGGAGGTCGTCAGAAGGTCGCCCGCCTGCACGTCGGCATTGCCGGCCATGAAGCGCAGCTCCATGCCGTTGCGGATGCCGAAGGCGGCGCTGCGCAGCTGGTTGCGGGTGTTCAGCACGGGAATGGCGGCGTCCTTGTCGGCCAGCAGCGTGACTTCCGACGACAGCGGATACACCCGCGTGACCTGCCCGAGCACGCCGGCATCGTTGATCACCGGCGACGCGATCACGACGCCGTGCGTCGCGCCGCGGTCGATGATCACCTTGCGCGAGAACGGATCCGGCGCGTCGTAGAGCACCTCGGCGGCCATCGACTTGACCGTCAGCGCCGGGCGCAGCTCCAGCAACGCGCGCAGCCGCTGGTTCTCCGCCGTCAGCTGCTCGACGCGCGAGGCCCGCTCGGCCCGGCGGGCGAGGTCGCGCCGGGCGGCCTCTTCCTTGGCCAGCGCACCCTGCAGGCCGAGCAGGTAGTCGCTGCCGCCCTCCCAGGCCGCCACCGGCACCAGCAGCATCCGTTCGACCGGGTGCAGCGCGGTGGCGATCGCCGCGCGCAGCGGCCGGGTGAGCTCGAAGCGGGTGTCGGCCACCATCAGGAAGATGGCCAGCGCCGAGAAGAAGGTCAGCCGCGTCAGGGCCGAGGGGCCCTGGCGGAAGAACGGGGGCGGCGTGCGGTCGAGGGTACCGAGGGGCATGGCCGCAGTGCGCGTGGGGCCGCGTCAGCGCGCGGCGACAGCCGGCGTCATTCCGAGGTGAAGATCGCGCCCAGGCGCTCCATGCGCTCCAGCGCCATGCCGCAGCCGCGCACCACGCAGGTCAGCGGGTCTTCGGCCACCAGCACCGGCAGGCCGGTCTCTTCGGCGAGCAGGCGATCCAGGTCGCGCAGCAGCGCGCGCCGCCGCCGGTGAGCATCATGCCGCGCTCGGCGATGTCGGCACCGAGCTCCGGCGGCGTCTGCTCGAGCGCGTTCTTGACGCTGGAGACGATCTGGTTCAGCGGGTCGGTCAGCGCCTCCAGGATCTCGTTGGACGAGATCGTGAAGCTGCGCGGCACGCCTTCGGAGAGGTTGCGGCCCTTGACCTCCATCTCCTTCACCTCGCTGCCGGGGAAGGCGGAGCCGATCTGCTTCTTGATCGCCTCGGCCGTGGGCTCGCCGATCAGCATGCCGTAGTTGCGGCGGATGTAGTTGATGATGGCTTCGTCGAACTTGTCGCCGCCGACGCGCACCGAACCCTTGTAGACCATGCCGCCCAGCGAGATCACGCCGACCTCGGTGGTGCCGCCGCCGATGTCGACCACCATCGAGCCGGAGGCCTCCGACACCGGCAGGCCGGCGCCGATCGCGGCGGCCATCGGCTCCTCGATCAGGTAGACCTCGGAAGCGCGCCGGCACCCAGCGCCGATTCGCGGATCGCGCGGCGCTCGACCTGGGTCGACCCGCAGGGCACGCAGATGATGATCCGCGGGCTCGGCTTCAGGACGGACCGCGGGTGGACCATCTTGATGAACTGCTTGAGCATCTGCTCGGTGACGGTGAAGTCGGCGATCACGCCGTCCTTCATCGGGCGGATCGCCTCGATGTTGCCCGGCACCTTGCCGAGCATCGCCTTGGCCTCGGCGCCGACCGCCTGGATGGTCTTCTTGCCGTTGGGCCCGCCCTCGTGGCGGATGGCGACGACCGAGGGCTCGTCGAGCACGATGCCCTTGCCACGCACGTAGATCAGCGTGTTGGCCGTGCCCAGGTCGATGGCGAGGTCCGTCGAGAAGTAGCGACGAAAGGATTCGAACATGGGTGTGGAAAGCTCTCAGGCGCTTTCGCCGGCGGACCATCGGGTCGGGCCGGCGCGGCGGTCGTTGGGGTTGGCTGTGTGGTTCCTGGGGCCCCGCAACGCGAGGCGCGGCGCGCTGCGCAAGGGCTTGTGGATAACCGGGGATAATACCCCATCGGCCTGCCTCCACCGGGGTGCAGGCCGCGTGTTTTCACCCTGTTTCCGCCTGACATTCCATGGCCCTCACCCCGCAAGACGTCAGCCGCATCGCCCACCTCGCCCGGCTGGAGCTGTCCGCCGCCGAGCAGGCCTCGCTGCTCGCCCAGTTGAACGGCTTCTTCGGCATCGTCGAGCAGATGGGCGCGGTCGACACCACCGGCGTCGAGCCGCTGTACACGCCGCTGTCGGCGGTTCAGCAGGTGCAGGCCCGCCTGCGCGACGACGCCGTCACCGAGACCGACCAGCGCGCGCTCAACCAGCGCAGCGCGCCGGCGGTGGAAGACGGGCTGTTCCTGGTGCCCAAGGTCATCGAATGAAACAGATCCACGAAATGGGCGTGGCCGAGCTGGGCCGCGCGCTGGCCGCGCATGAGGTCACCAGCCTGGAGGCCACCACTGCGCTGCTCGACCGCATGGCGCAGCATGTCGCCCTCGGCGCCGTGCTGGCCAGCGACCGCGACGGCGCGCTGGCAGCCGCCGCCGCCGCCGATGCCCGCCGGGCGGCGGGCGAAAATTCGCCGCTGCTGGGCGTTCCGATCGCCCACAAGGACATCTTCACCACCGCCGAGCTGCCCACCACCGCCGGATCGAAGATGCTCGAGGGCTACCGCAGCCCCTTCGACGCCACCGTGGTGGCTCGCCTCGCGCAGGCCGGCACGGTGACGCTGGCCAAGCTCAACTGCGACGAGTTCGCGATGGGTTCGGCCAACGAGAACTCGGCCTACGGCCCGGCGAAGAACCCCTGGGACACCAGCCGCGTGCCCGGCGGCTCCTCCGGCGGCTCGGCCGCCGCGGTGGCGGCGCGCACCGGTACCCGCGGCCACCGGCACCGACACCGGCGGCTCGATCCGCCAGCCGGCGAGCTTCTCCGGCATCACCGGCATCAAGCCGACCTACGGCACCTGCTCGCGCTTTGGGCTGGTCGCCTTCGCCTCCAGCCTCGACCAGGCCGGCCCGATGGCGCGTTCCGCCGAAGACTGCGCGCTGCTGCTAGGCGCGATGAGCGGCTTCGACGAGCGTGATTCCACCAGCGCGCAGCGCCCGCCGCAGGATCTTCACGCCCAGATGCTCGCACCACGCGACGGCGCCACGGCTGCCGGGCCGCTGGCCGGGCTGCGGATCGGACTGCCGAAGGAGTTCTTCCCCGCCGCGCTGGCCGCGGATGTGAACGGCGCCGTGCGCGGCGCGCTGGCCGAGCTCGAGAAGCTCGGCGCGACGCTGGTCGACGTCAGCCTGCCCCGCACCGAACTCTCGATTCCCGTCTACTACATCATTGCGCCGGCGGAGGCGAGCTCGAACCTGTCGCGCTTCGACGGCGTGCGCTACGGCCACCGCGCCGGGAAGTACACCGACCTGCTCGACATGTACAAGAAGAGCCGCAGCGAGGGCTTCGGCCCCGAGGTCAAGCGGCGCATCATGATCGGCACCTACGTGCTCAGCCACGGCTACTACGACGCCTACTACCTGCAGGCGCAGAAGCTGCGCCGCATGATTGCCGACGACTTCCAGCGCTGCTTCACCCAGTGCGACGTGATCGCCGGCCCGGTGGCGCCCAGCGTGGCGTGGAAGATCGGCGCGCAGGGCGACGACCCGGTGGCCGCCTACCTCGCCGACATCTTCACGCTGCCAGCCAGCTGGCCGGTCTGCCCGGCATGAGCGTGCCCGCCGGCTTCGGCGAGGGTGGCATGCCCGTCGGCCTGCAGCTGATCGGCAACTATTTCCAGGAAGGCACGCTGCTGCACGCGGCGCACGCCTTCCAGCAGGCGACCGACTGGCACGCCCGCACGCCCAGCGGGTTCTGAACCATGAGCAGCCCCCAACTCATCCGCGGCTACGAGGTCGTCATCGGCCTGGAGACGCACGCGCAGCTGTCCACCCGCTCGAAGATCTTCAGCGGCTCGAGCACGCAGTTCGGCGCCGCGCCGAATACGCAGGCCTCGCCGGTCGATCTCGCCCTGCCGGGCACGCTGCCGGTACTCAACCGCGGCGCCGTCGAGCGCGCCATCCGCTTCGGCCTCGCGGTGGGCGCCACGGTGGCGCCGCTGTCGATCTTCGCGCGCAAGAACTACTTCTACCCCGACCTGCCCAAGGGCTACCAGATCAGCCAGTACGAGATTCCGGTCGTGCAAGGCGGCGAGGTGGAATTCTTCATCGGCGAGAAGCGGCACGTGGTGCACCTGACCCGCGCCCACCTCGAGGAGGACGCCGGCAAATCGCTGCACGAGGATTACCACGGCCAGACGGGCATCGACCTGAACCGCGCCGGCACGCCGCTGCTGGAGATCGTCACCGAGCCCGACATGCGCAGCAGCGCCGAGGCCGCCGCCTACGCGAAAGCCCTGCACACGCTCGTGACTGGCTGGACATCTGCGACGGCAACATGCAGGAGGGCTCGTTCCGCTGCGATGCCAACGTGTCGGTGCGCCGGCCGGGCGCGCCCTTCGGCACGCGGCGCGAGATCAAGAACCTCAACAGCTTCAAGTTCCTGCAGCAGGCGATCGACTTCGAGGTGCAGTGGCAGATCGACCTCATCGAGGACGGCGGCCGCGTCGAGCAGGCCACCGTGCTGTTCGACCCCGACACCGGCGAGACGCGCGCGATGCGCACCAAGGAAGACGCGCACGACTACCGCTACTTCCCCGACCCCGACCTGCCGCCGCTGGTGATCGCGCCGGAGTGGGTGGCGCGCGTAAAGGCCGAGATGCCCGAGCTGCCGCGCGTGATGGCGCAGCGCTTCCAGGCCGACTACGGCCTGCCCGCCTACGACGCGGCGATGATGACGCAGGGCAAGGCAATGGGCGACTTCTTCGAGGCGGCGGCGAAGGCCTGCGGCCAGCCCAAGCTGGTGGCCAACTGGCTGATGGGTGAGGTGTCGCGGCGGCTCAATGCCGAAGACCGCGGCATCGAAGCCAGCCCGGTAAGCGCGGCGCAGCTGGCCGCGATGATCGGCCGCATCGCCGATGGCACGATCTCGAACAACGGCGCGAAGCAGGTCTTCGACGCGCTGTGGACCGGCGCCGGCAGCAACGTCGATGCGGTCATCGAGGCCAAGGGCCTGAAGCAGATGTCGGATACCGGCGAGCTGGAGCGCATCCTCGACGAGGTGCTGGCCGCCAATCCGAAGTCGGTCGAGGAATTCCCGCGCCGGCAAGGACAAGGCCTTCAATGCGCTGGTCGGCCGGGCGATGAAGGCGAGCAAGGGCAAGGCCAACCCGGCCCAGGTGAACGAGCTGCTGAAGAAGAAGCTGGCGGGCTGATCGGCGCCCGCCGCACCGGCCTCAGGGCTTGGCCGTCTTCGGCTTGCCCGGCGCCGAAGCCGCAGCCTCGGACGAGGCGATGATGCCCATCGAGCCCGGCTGCGCGCCGCCCCACAGCTTGCGCAGGCGCTCGAGTTCGTCGTCGTACAGCTTGTCGATGCGCACGATCTCGGCCTTCTGGTTCGTCACCAGATTGCGCTGCGCCTCGGCGGCGGCGTCATTGGCGTCGATCGCCTGCTTGAGCTTGAGCGGCAGCTGCTTGCCGACGTAGAACTCGGTCTCGTCCTGCAGCGGCTTGCGTTCCTTCTCGAGCGCCGCCGGGCGCGATTCGGAGATCTTCAGGCTCTTGCGCACATCGTCGAGCGCGGCTTCGCGGGCCTTCTTGTGCGCCGCCTCGTTCGGGAAGCGCTGCAGCAGATTGCGGTCGCGGCGTACCGCTTCACGCTGCTGGGCGCGGGCCAGTGCGGCCTGCTGCTCGCGCGCCTCCATCTCGGCGCGCTCGTCGGCCGTGGGTGGTGGCGGCCGGACCGCGCGCACGGATCCGTCTCGGTTGTGCTCGCGCTGCTCCAGTTCATTGCACTCGCGAATCGGCCGATCCGAGGTGTACTTCCTGCCGTTGATCTCGCAGCTATAGATGCCTGCGGCCTGGACCTGGGAGTGCGCCACCGCGCTCAGCAGCACCACGGCCAGCGCAGCCGGCAGGCCGGCAGCACTCGTCACGCAGAGTCGGGGCAGGGAAGTGGGCACGTCAGATTCCGTAGCGCTCGCGGTAGGCGGCCACGGCCTGGTAATGGGTGGTCAGTCCGGGAGCGGCAGTCGGGTTCAAGTATTGCAGCAAGTCGGAAAGCGTCGCAATCGCCGCCACCTTCAATCCGAGCTCCTGCTGGACATACTGCACGGCCGACCACGGCATGTCGACGCCCTTCTCGGCCGCCTTCTCCTGGCGGTCCAGCGCGATGGCCACGCCGCAGGGCGTGGCGCCGGCGGCCTGGATCATCGAGATGGATTCGCGCACCGAGGTTCCGGCAGAGATGACGTCGTCGATGATGAGAACGCGCCCGGCCACCGGCGCGCCGACCAGCGTGCCACCCTCGCCGTGGTCCTTGGCCTCCTTGCGGTTGTAGGCGAAAGGCACGTTGCGGCCCAGCCGTGCCAGTTCGATGGCCACCGCCGCCGCCAGCGTGATGCCCTTGTAGGCCGGACCGAACAGCATGTCGAACTCGATGCCCGAGGCGAGCAGGCGGCGTGCATAGAATTCGGCGAGGCGGCCGAGCTTGGCGCCATCGTCGAACAGGCCGGCGTTGAAGAAGTAGGGCGACAGCCGGCCCGCCTTGGTCTTGAACTCGCCGAAGCGCAACACGCCGGCGTCGACCGCAAACCTCACGAAGTCTTGCGCCAGGGCATCGGTGGCGGGGCTCGTCGTCATCGGAGGCTTCCTCGTGTTCCGTCTCGTCACGCTCAATCTGAACGGCATCCGCTCGGCAGCGACGAAAGGCTTCGAAGCCTGGGCCGAAGGCGTGGCGGCCGATTGTATGGGGTGCAGGAAGTCAAGGCCCAGGCCGCGGATGTGAAGGATCGCTTCGAGGTGGTGGCCGGGCTGACCGGCCACTTCCACTTCGCCGACAAGAAGGGCTATTCCGGCGTCGGTCTGTACACGCGCAAGAAGCCGAGCGCAGTGATCACCGGCATCGGCAACCCTGAATTCGACGCGGAGGGCCGCTACGTCGAGGCGCGTTTCGACAACGCCCGGCGCAAGCTGTCCATCATCAGCTGCTACTTCCCGAGCGGCTCCAGCGGCGAGGAGCGCCAGCAGGCCAAGTTCCGCTTCCTGGCCTTGATGGCCCCGCACCTGAAGCAGCTCAAGGCCGAGCGCGAGTTCATCCTCGTGGGCGACGTGAACATCGCCCACAAGGAGATCGACCTGAAGAACTGGAAGGGCAACCAGAAGAACAGCGGCTTCCTGCCGGAAGAACGCGCCTGGATGACCGAACTGCTCGACAGCATCGGTCTGGTCGACGTCTTCCGCACCCTGAACCCGCACCCCGAGCAGTACACGTGGTGGAGCAACCGCGGTCAGGCGTGGGCGAAGAACGTCGGCTGGCGGCTCGACTACCACACTGGCCACGCCGAAGATCGCCGCCACCGCGCGGCACGAGCACATCTACCTGGAGCAGCGCTTCTCCGACCATGCGCCGCTGGTGATCGACTACGACTTCAGCCTGTAGCGTCGAACACCCGCAGCAGCCACGCGTTGAGGTGGCCGATCTCCTCGGGGCACACCGAGTGCTCCATCGGGTATTCGTGCCACTCCACCTCGTGGCCCAGCGCCAGCAGCGCATCGCGCGAAGCTGGCCGCGCTGCGGCACGACGATCGAATCCTCGCTGCCGTGCGCCAGGAAGATCGGCACGCCCCGATTGGCGTCGCTGCGTTCGGCGGCGGTGCTGGCCGCCAGCGGCAGGTAACCCGACATCCCGACCAGGCCCGCCAGCCGCTCGGGGTAACGCAGCCCGGTCATCAGCGTCATCGCGCAGCCCTGCGAGAAGCCGGCCAGCACGATGCGGTTCGCCGCGATGCCTCGCTCACGCTCGCGGTCGATCAGGGCGGCGATCGCGGCCTGGGATTCGCGCAGCCCGGCTTCGTCTTCGCGCCGCTGCAGATCGGCGCCGAGGATGTCGTACCACGCGCGCATGCGGTAGCCGCCATTGATCGTCACCGGCCGCACCGGCGCATGCGGGAAAACGAAGCGCACCGCACCCACCGCCGACAGATCGAGCGCCTCCGCCACCGGCACGAAGTCGCTGCCATCGGCGCCCAGGCCGTGCAGCACGATGATCGTGGCCACCGGGTGTTCGCCGGTGGCGCCTTCCAGGCATTCGAGTTCGACAGGGGTGCTCATGGCGGCATTCTGGGCCCTCGCGCCGGGGCCTGCGCTGGGCTAAGGTGGCAGCCCCATTCCCAGAAGACCGAGGAGACAGCCATGATCAAGGTCAGCGTGATGTACCCGAACAAACGGCGCCCGCTTCGACCACGCCTATTACCGCGACAAGCACATGCCGCTGGTGAAGTCGCGCATGGGCGCGGCCTGCCTGTTCTACACGGTGGACAGGGGGCACGGCCGGCGGCGCGCCGGGCGAAGGGCCGACCTACGTGGCGATGTGCCACATCTACGCCGACTCGGTGGAGTCGTTCCAGGCCGGCTTCGGGCCGCATGCGAAGGAGATCCTCGCCGACATCGCCAACTACACCGATCTCGCGCCGGTGATGCAGATCAGCGAGGTGGTAGTCGGCCAGACCTGAGGACGCTGCTCCCCCTCAGTCCAGGCCAAGCGCCTTGCGCGCCAGCGCGAGAAAGCTGGCGCGCTCCTTGGCCGTCAACGGCGCCAGGATCTCGGCCTGCAGCGCTTCCACCACCGGCCGCGCGGCGGCCAGCTGGCGGCGTCCGGCGGCGGTGAGCCGCAGCAGCCGGGCACGCCGGTCGTCGGGGCTGACCTCGCGTTCGATCAGGCCCTTCTGCTCGAGTCGGTCGACCACGCCGCCGATCGTCGCGCGGTCGAAGCTGATGGCCGCCGCCGGCTCTCGCTGGTCGATGCCCGGCCGCTCGGCGATCGCATCGAGCGCCGCGAACTGCACCGAGGTCAGGTCGAAGCCGGCGGCCTGCGTGACCACGGGTAGACCTGCGTCGATTGCTGGTGCAGGCGCCGTATCAGGTGGCCGGCCATCTCGGTTCTGTCCATGCCGCACTCCATCGGGTCGGTTGACCCCAATTGATATGTATGCATATCATATGCGAACTTATCGCTTGCCGGCTCTCGCCGCCCGAAGGAGACCCCATGCAATTCCACCGCGACGGCTTCCGGCCCGGCGACCCCGATGTGCAGCCGCCCGCCCCCCGGCCACCGGCGTGCCGGCGATCCGCTGCCGGAGACGGTCGACGTGCTGATCGCCGGCTCCGGGCCGGCGGGCCTGTGCTGGCGGCGCAGCTGGCGCGCTGGCCGCAGATCCGCACGATGCTGGTCGAGCCCAAGCTCGCACCGATGGAGAAGGGCCGGGCCGACGGCATCAGCGTGCGCTCGATGGAGATGTTCCAGGCCTTCGGATTCGCAGAGAAGGTGGCGCGCGAATCGGTGTGGATCAACGAGACCACCTTCTGGGCGCCGGACGGCACGGCGCCGCCTTTGTCGCGCGTGGCCCGCGTGCAGGACGTGCCCGACGGCATCTCCGAGATGCCGCACGTGCTGATCAACCGGGCCCGTGTGCACGACATGTTCCTCGACGTGATGCGCAACGCACCGACGCGGCTTGTGCCCGACTACGGCCTGAAAGTGGCCGACCTGCGCATCGACCCGGCTGCAGCCCAGTACCCGGTGACGGTGGCGCTCGAACACACCGCGCCCGGCCAGGAAGGCCGGCGCAGCACCGTGCGCGCCAACTACGTGATCGGCTGCGACGGTGCGCGCTCCAGCGTACGCAGCGCGATCGGCGGCGCGCTGCATGGCGATGCCGCTCATCAGGCCTGGGGCGTGATCGACCTGCTGGCGGTGACCGACTTCCCCGACTGGCGCATGAAGTCCTTCGTGCGCTCGCACGACGAAGGCATCCTGATGGTGCTGCCGCGCGAAGGCGGGCACCTCGTGCGCCTGTACGTGGAGCTCGATGCGCTCGGCGAGCACGAGCGAGCCGCCGACCGCGGCATGAACGCCGACGACATCATCGCCAAGGCGCAGCGCATCTTCCGCCCGTTCACGCTCGAGGTGAAGGAAGTGGTCTGGTGGTCGATCTACGAGATCGGCCATCGCCTGACCGACAAGTTCGACGACGTGCCCGCCGACCGGGTGGCCAGCCGCTCGCCGCGCGTGATGCTCGCCGGCGACGCCTGCCCACCCACAGCCCGAAGGCCGGCCAGGGCATGAACGTGTCGATGGGCGACACCTTCAACCTCGGCTGGAAGCTGATCGCGGTGCTGACCGGCCGCGCCGACGCCGCGCTGCTGCACAGCTACTCCGGCGAGCGCCGCGCCGCCGCCAAGGCCCTGGTGGACTTCGACCACCAGTGGGCGCGCGTGGTCGGCGGCAGCGCCGGCAGCGGGCTGCAGTTCGATCCGGCCACCGCCGGCCTGCCGGTGGTGGCGCGCGCCTTCATCAACAACCTGCCCTTCACCTGCGGGCTGACGATCCAGTACGAGCGCAGTGCGCTCACCGGCGAGACCACCCATCAGGCGCTGGCTTCCGGCTTCGAGATCGGCAAGCGCTTCCACTCCGCGCCGGTGATCCGCCTCGCCGACGCGAAGCCGATGCACCTGGGCCACTGCATCGAGGCGGATGCGCGCTTTCGCCTCTTTCTCTTCGCGCCCGCTGGTGATGCGGGCCAGGCCGGCGGGGCGATCGCCTCGCTGTGCGACTGGCTCGAGCACGACGCCGCCTCGCCGCTGCGCCGCCACACCGCGACCGGCGAAGACGTCGATGCGGTGATCGACACGCGCGCGGTGTTCCAGCAGGGCTTCCGCGCACTGGACTTCGCCGCGATGCCGGCGCTGCTGCGCCCGCGCGTCGGCCGCCTCGGCCTGTGCGATTACGAGAAGCTGTTCTGCGCCGACCTGACGCGCGGCGAGGACATCTTTGCCATGCGCGGCATCGACCGCGAGCGCGGCTGCATGGTGGTGGTGCGCCCGGACCAGCACGTCGGCCACGTGCTGCCGCTGTCGGCACGCGCCGCCCTGGGAGACCACTTCGCGGGCATTCTGCGCAGGCGCGGCGCGGCGCGCTAGATGTTGAGTTCAAGAGGTTGCTCACGGCCGGGATGCGGGTCATGGGCGGCTGGCGGTTCAGGGCGGAGTGTGGCCGATGCCAGTTGTAGCGGTGCAGGAAGGGCTGCAGAGCGGCCTCGCGCTGCGCTGAGCTGACGTAGGGCTGGGCATAGGCCCACTCGCGCAAGCTGGTCTGGACGAAGCGCTCGGCCTTGCCGTTGGTCTTGGGGGTGTAGGGCCGAGTCTTGATGTGCCGGATGCCGAGTTCGTCGCAGGCAGCCTTGAAGGTGTTCTTGTAGCCCGTGCCGTTGTCTGTCATCACGCGCTCGATGCGCACGCCCAGGCTGGCGTAGTAGGCCACCGCTTGGCGCAGGAACTGCACGCAGCTATCGGTCGTCTCGTCGGGCAGCACCTGCGCGAACGACACACGCGAGTGGTCATCGATCGCCGGGTGAACCATCTGCCAGCCGATGCCGCGCTTGGTCGTGCGTCTGTCGCCGGTGATGCGGTGGCCGATGCCATCGATGTGCATGAGCTTCTTGGTATCCAGGTGCAGCAGCTCGCCTGCAGCTGCGCGCTCGTAGCGCACCACGGGCTGCGGCGGCTCCAGCGACTTCAGTCGGGACAGTCCCAATCGTTTCATGCAACGGCTGACCGTCGCCACACCGCAGCCGGCCTGCTCGGCGATTCGCCATAGCGGCCAGCGGCGGCGCCGTAGATCCTCCAGCTGCGCTTGCTTTTGGGCCGTCAGCGCTCGTGGGCTGCGCTTCGGACGAGAACTGCGATCGGCGGCCTGCCGCACCTTCCGCCTTGAAGCGGGCCAGCCACTTGAAGCCGGTGCGCTTGCTCACGCCTGCCGCCTCACTCGCGGCGGACATCGTCCAACCCTCGTTCAGCACTCTGCTGACCAGCAGGGCTCGACCTTTGGCCGTCAATCTCGCATGCTTGTGGCTGTTCATCCGTTCTCCTGTCCAGGTTGCGGGAGGTCTCGACAACCCCAGCTTCCCAAATCAGGAACGGATGAACAACCTATCGGAACATCACAGCTAGAAGCGATAGCGGTAGGTCAGACCGAGGCCGAGATCGGGGCTGGCCGGCTCGAAGCCCCGGGTCACGTACAGCTGCAGGCGCTGCGGCCCGCTGCTGCAGGCACCGTACACCGTCAGCTCGCTGAGCGGCCCGAGCCGGCCGATCGCACGGCGTCGATCGTGGTAGCCCCCGAGCTGGCAGGCGTCGCTGACCTTGCCGAACACGCCGATCTCGCCGTACCACGGGTCTCGGTAGGGCACGTAGCCGGGCACGTCGCCGGTCTTTCGCCACCCCAGGTGGCCGAAGGCCGTCAGCCCTGCCAGCGCCTTGTACAGCTCCAGCTGCACGGCGACATCGTTCGCTCCGGTGCCGAGACCCTTCTCCAGCCGGCCGGTGTGCGACTTGAACTTCAGCGTCAGGTCGATGCCCACGCCGTCGCGCGTGAACTCGTTGAGCTCGCCGGTGAGCTTCAGCCAGATGTCGCCCAGGCCGCTCTCGCGCAGCATGGCGCCGCCCACCGTGCCGACACCGGGCACCACCTGCGCCGGCGACTCGATGCGCACGTACGGCACCTCCAGCTGCGCGGTGAGTGGACCGCTGCGGTGCCGCAGCACCAGCGGCATGGTCAGGATGCGCGTGTCGGCGGCTTCGCCGTACCGGCCGCGGGTGAATTCCGCGGTCAGCTGCACGTCGGTGCGGCTCGGCTCGTCGACGTCGAAGGCCCGGCAAGGCCCGGCGAGGGCCGACGCGGCGGCGAGCAGGATGCTCGCCCGCGCCAGACCGCGGTGTCGTTGCAGGACCACGCGACCCCTCAGCCGACCTTCTCGACCTTCTCGACCTTCTCGACCTTTTCCACCTTCTCGACCTTCTCGGCCTTCTCCGGCCGCTCGGCCTTCTCGGTGCGCTCGGCGCGGGCCAGCACGATGGCCGCGGCGGCCGCACCGACCTTCTCCACCTTCTCGACCTTTTCCACCTTCTCGACCTTCTCCGTGCGCTCGGCGCGGGCGGAAGCGTGGCCGGCGAAGGCGGCGGTCAGCATGGTGGCGGTGATGGCGATCATGAGCTTGGACATGGGAACTCTCCTGTCGGATGGTTGGACGATCACGCTGACCGCACACGGCGGTCAGGCCCCGATCGAAGGCCGGGACGACCAAGGGATAGCCACTCGCGTGCCAGCGGCGAAGTCCAGGCAAATCAAGCACTTGGCGCGTCGAACGCCCGGGCCGCCGCTGCAGGTGGGTGACTTCACCCACCCGATGGGGCGCAAATCGGGAGAATGGGCGCAGCCGGCCCGGTGTGCGCGGCGCCGGGCCCGAGCGTCGATACGGCGCGGCGCCGATCGTCGTGTGGCATCACCCCGGAGAACCGCATGAAGACCCGACCGACCGCGCTCGCGCTGCTGCTCGCCGCCTCGACCGCCACCGCCGCACCCACTGCCTACACGATCGACCCGACGCACACCTACCCGAGCTTCGAGGCCGACCACATGGGCATCTCGGTGTGGCGCGGCAAGTTCAACAAGAGCAGCGGCAAGGTTCTGTACGACAAGGCCGCCGGCACCGGCACGGTGGAAATCGTGACGGAGCTGGCGAGCGTCGACTTCGGCATGGACGCGCTGGCCACCTGGGCACGCGGCAAGGACTTCTTCGACGTGAAGAAGCACCCACGCGCGGTCTTCAAGGGCACCCTGCAGTCACCGGTGAACGGCGTGCCGACGCAGCTGGCCGGCGAGCTCACCCTGCACGGCGTGACGCGGCCGCTGACGCTGACCGTGCATTCGCTCAGGTGCATCCAGCACCCGATGCTCAAGCGCGACTACTGCGGCGCCGATGCCAGCGGCAGCTTCAACCGCGACGAGTTCGGCCTGAGCGCGGGCAAGGACTACGGCTTCAAGATGAATGTCGACCTGCGCATCCAGGTGGAGGCAATCGCGCAGCAGCCCTGAGGCGCTTCAGGCCGTGCCCGGCGCACTGGCCGAGCAGCGACACGGTGCGCTCCGGGTCGGCCGTCTGGCGCGGCGGCTCGGCAGGGCGCGATTGCCGCAACGCAACGCACGCGCTGCAGCCCCCACTAGCATCGTGCGAAAGGAGCGCACGGATCATGAACGCCAGACTTCTTCGGGGCCTGTCCCACCTTGCCGTGGTGGTGTGCCTCGGCATCACGGCCTGCGGCGGCGGGGGCGGTGGCGCCACGCCGGCGCCGGCGGCGCCGGCCATGACCTTGCGCGTGCAGCCGGTCAAGCTGTTCCAGTTCAGCTGGGCCGACGTATCCGGCGCGACCGAGTACCGGCTGCTCGAGGCGCCCGATGCCACCGCGGCGTACGGCCGGGTGGCCATCATCGCCCCCGGGTGGGGCAGCACGAGCTAACGGTGTCGCTGCCCCAGCGCATCAATGCCCGCTACCTCCTGCAGGCCTGCAACACCGCCGGCTGCACCGACTCGGCCCCGGTGGCGGTGTCGGGCACGCTCGAGGCCGGGGTGGGCTACGTCAAGGCCAGCAACGCGGGCGAGAGCGACTTCTTCGGCGGACCCATCAACTTCTCCGCCACGCCCGTGGCCCTGTCCGCCGACGGCATGACGCTGGCCGTGGGTGCAATGGGCGAGTCGAGCAGCGCCACCGGCGTCGACGGCGCGCAGGCCGACGACTCGATGCGCGGCAGCGGTGCGGTCTACGTCT
Source organism: Piscinibacter aquaticus (assembly GCA_007994965.1). Lineage (GTDB taxonomy): Bacteria > Pseudomonadota > Gammaproteobacteria > Burkholderiales > Burkholderiaceae_C > Piscinibacter > Piscinibacter aquaticus. Next base: position 3,898,804 of record VOPW01000001.1, read on the forward strand.
TCCGCCGCCAGGGATCGAACTGGGCGCAGCAGGCCTACCTGAAGGCCAGCAACACCGACGCCAGCGACACCTTCGGCAACAGCCGGCCTTGTCCGCCGACGGCAGCACGCTGGCCGTGGGCGCCTTCTGGGAAGCCAGCAATGCCACCGGCATCGACGGCGACCAGAGCAACAATCTCGCCTTGCGCAGCGGCGCGGTCTATGTCTTCACGCGCAGCGCGCAGGTGTGGTCGCAGCAAGCCTACGTGAAGGCCAGCAACGCCGAGGCCGGCGACGGCTTCGGCTTCAGCTTGGCATTGTCCGGTGACGGCAGCACGCTGGCGGTGGGCGCGTATAGGGAGGGCAGCGCCGCCACCGGCATCGACGGCAACCGGGGCCGACAACTCGGCTGCCATGAGCGGCGCGGTGTACGTCTTCACGCGCAGCGGCACCGCTGGTCGCAGCAGGCCTACGTGAAGGCCAGCAACACCGGTGCCGGCGACGACTTCGGGCGCTCGCTGAGCCTGTCCGCCGACGGCAGCACGCTGGCCGTGGGCGCGGCCTTCGAGAGCAGCAGCGCCACGGGCATCGACGGCGACCGGGCCTCCAACTCGGCGTCGGGCAGCGGCGCGGCCCTTACGTCTTCACGCGCAGCGCAGCACTGGTCGCAGCAGGCCTACCTGAAGGCCAGCAACACCAACGCCAACGACACCTTCGGCGGCAGCCTCGCGCTGTCGGCCGACGGCAACACGCTGGCGGTGGGCGCCTTCCGCGAGTCGAGCAACGCCACTGGCGTCGGCGGCGACCAGAGCGAAAACTCGGCGGCGCTGAGCGGCGCGGTCTACGTCTTCACGCGCAGCGGCGCCACTGGTCCCAGCAGGCCTACGTGAAGGCCAGCAACACCGCAGCCGGCGACGACTTCGGCATCGCCCTGGCCTTGTCGGCGGACGGCAACACGCTGGCCGTGGGCGCCGATCAGGAGGACAGCAGCGCCGTGGGCATCGGCGGCAACCAGGGCGACGACTCGGCGCCGGGCAGCGGCGCGGTCTATCTGTTCACGCGCAACGGCGCCAGCTGGTCGCAGCGAGCCTACTTGAAGGCCAGCAACACCAACGGCAACGACCGGTTCGGGGTGGCCCTGGCGCTGAACGGCGACGGCAGCACGCTGGCCGTGAGTGCGATCTACGAAAGCAGCAGTGCCACCGGCATCGGCGGCAACCAGTCCGACAACACCGCCGGCTCCGGCGGCGCGGTGTACCTGTATTGAGCATTCGGCGCGACACATCCGGGCAGTGCCGGGGGTTCAGGGGGCGGCCAGGGATTCGGCCAGGGCCGCCATGTCCTCGGGCGAAAGCCGCGCGGCGACGTTGCGCATCACGCGCCCCTTGTCGTCGCAGCGCTCGCCGCTGCCGAACCGCTGCGCCTGCAGTGGCGGGCCAGACGGGCCGGCCCGCCGTGCGCCGCATCGCCCTCGCGGCACAGGCGTCCGTCTTGCGCCACCAGCTTGGCTTCGGGCCGCTGAAGCTCCGTGTCGACAGCCTCCCCGATCAGATCGCTGACTTATCCTCCGATCCACGCGCTCGGATCATGCGTGCTCCAGAACTCCCGGCTGCGAATGAGGCAGCGAGCGCCGGAGTCGACACAGAGTCCAGATAGACCAGCACCATGCCCTTCCAGCACCGCACCCTGCCCGTCACCGCCTTCCAGCAGAACTGCTCCCTGGTGTGGGACGACACCACGAAACAGGCCGCGCTGATCGATCCGGGCGGCGACATCGACGTGCTGCTCGGCGCAGTGAAGCAACTCGGCCTGACGCTCGAGCAGATCTGGCTCACCCATGCCCACATCGACCATGCCGGCGCCACCGGCACGCTGGCGCGCACGCTCGGCCTGCCGATCATCGGCCCGCACGAGGGCGACCAGTTCTGGATCGATGCGCTGCCGCAGCAGAGCCAGATGTTCGGCTTCCCGCCCGCCGAAGCCTTCACGCCGACGCGCTGGCTGCACGACGGCGACACGGTGCGCATCGGCCAGTGCGAGCTGCAGGTGCGCCACTGCCCCGGGCACACGCCGGGCCACGTGGTGTTCTACGAGCCGACGACGAAGCACGCGTTCGTGGGCGACGTGCTGTTCGCCGGGAGCATCGGCCGCACCGACTTTCCGCAGGGCGATTTCGACACGCTGGTGGACTCCATCACCTCGCGGCTGTGGCCGCTGGGCGACGATGTGCGCTTCACCCCCGGCCACGGGCCGCAGAGCAGCTTCGGGCAGGAGCGGCGCAGCAACCCCTTCGTCGGCGGCACCTGAGGGCCGCCGCGCCGGCTGCGCTCAGGCCTTCTTCGGCGGCTCGAAGCGCTGCGTTGGCCGGGGCGCGCGCTGGTACAGCGGCTGCACCTTGGGAAGGTTGTCCTGGATGTCCTTGATGCGCGTCGGGCCCGAGGGGTGGGTGCTGATGAACTGCGGCGGCGCGCCCTTGGAGGCTTCGGCCATCTTCTGCCACAGCGTCACGCCGGCGGCCGGGTCGTAGCCGGCGCGCGCGGCGAGCTCGATGCCGATCAGGTCGGCCTCGGATTCGTCCTCGCGGCTGAACTTCAGCGTCAGCAGCTGGCCGCCCATGTTGAGCAGCGAATCGCCGGTGCTGCCCAGGCCGAGCAGCGCCGAGACCACGCCGGCGCCGATGCGCGTGGCCGCCGTCTTGCCCATGCGCTCGCGGGCGTGCTCGCGCAGCGCGTGCGCCGCCTCGTGGCCCATGATCATGGCCACTTCGTCGTCGTTGAGCTGCAGCTGCTGCAGGATGCCGTAGTAGAAGGCGATCTTGCCGCCCGGCATGCAGAAGGCATTGATCTCCTTGCTGCCGATCAGATTGACTTCCCACTTCCAGTTGCGGGCGCGCTCGTTCCACTCGTAGGTGTGCGGGATGATGCGCTGCGCGATGGCGCGCAGGCGGATCAGTTGCGGGTGGTTGTCGGGCGCCAGCGCCTTCTTCGACGCAGCCTCCTGGCGCATCTGGCCGTACTGCGCGGCGGCGGCCTGCTCGATCTGGTCGGCCGACACCAGCTTGGTGAAGCTCGACTGCTTGCCGACGTCCACGCCCTCGCGGGCCAGCGCCGGCAGCGAGGCGGCGGCGATCAGCCCGCCGGTGAACAGCCGCCGCGAGTGCAGCGCGCAGCGGCAGCCGCGCGCATGCACCATCGCGGGCAGTTCGACCTGGGCATCGGTGCGGAAGCAGTCGTTCATGGCATGCAATCTACGGCAAGTTCAATCATCGGCGCCGGGTGCGGATTTCGCGGCCGCCGGGTCGCTTTCAAGGGCGCGCACGGGGCCGCGCAGCCACCAGAGCATCCACAACGCCGGCAGCGCGGCCAGCGTCGACACGAGGAAGAACACCGGCCAGCCGATCGACTCGGCCAGCACGCCGGCCAGGGGCCCCACCCACACGCGGCCCACCGAGGCGAAGGCCGACAGCAGCGCGAACTGAGTGGCGGTGAAGCGCTGGTTGCACAGGCTCATCAGGAAGGCGACGAAGGCCGCCGTGCCCATGCCGCCGGAGAGGTTCTCGAAGGCGATCACCATCAGCAGGCCGCCGTCCACCGGCGTGGCCGCGGCGAGCTTGACGAAGCCCCAGTCGAAGGCGGGGATCGTCAGCCCCGGCATCACGCCCTTGCCGTTGACCGCCAGCCACCAGAAGCCGAGGTTGCTGGCCATCTGCAGCAGCCCGAAGAGGAACAGCGAGCGCCACAGGCCGAGCTTGAGCATCAGCGCGCCGCCGAGCAGCGCGCCGCCGATGGTCAGCCACAGGCCGATCACCTTGTTGACCACGCCCACCTCCGCCGGCGCATAAGCCATGCTCTTGAGCAGGAAGGGCGTCATCAGCGAGCCGGCGAAGGCATCGCCGAGCTTGTAGAGCACGATGAAGGCGAGGAAGGCCGCGGCGCCCGGCTGCGCGAAATAGTTCGACAGGCCCGACAGCAGCGTCTCGAAGCGCGCCTTGCGGGCGGCGAAGGCCGCCAGCGGCAGCGTCACCGCAATGCCGGCGAGCAGCGCGAGCAGGTCGGCCCACTTCGGCGCGGAAGGCAGCAGCGCGCGGGCGAGCGGGTTGAAGACGCGGTCGGTGAGCCCAAAGCCGATCGCCACCGCCACGACCAGCGCGAAGAAGCCGATCAGGTCGTGGCGCGCCGCGGTCTTCGGTGCGGCGGCATTCGCCGAGCGCGGCAGCAGCAGCGCCGAGACCACCGCCGCGGCCACCATCACACCGGCCATGAAGCGGTAGACCTCGGGCGAGGTCCAGCCGCCGCCCTGGTTGGGATCGGTCCAGATCAGCGCCGGGCCGCCGGAGACGATCATCGCAAGGCGATAGCCGAGCACGTTCAGCGAGGAACCGAGGCCGCGCTCGGCGGCCGGCAGCAGATCGGTGCGGTAGGCATCGATCACCACGTCCTGCGAGGCCGAGACGAACGCCACCAGCACGGCCAGCAGCGCAAAGGCGCGCGTCGCGTCGGCGGGCGAGGTGGCCGCCATCAGCATCAGCACGCCGGCCAGCGCGAGCTGCGTGATCACCAGCCAGCCGCGGCGCCGACCGAGCCAGGGCAGCTCGAAGCGGTCCATCAGCGGCGCCCAGAGGAACTTGAAGGTGTAGGGCAGGCCCACGAGGCTGAGGAAACCGATGGTGGCCACGTCCAGGCCCTCCATGCTCAGCCGGGCCTGCATGGCCCGGCCGGTCAACGCCAGCGGCAGCCCGGAGGCGAAGCCCAGCACGGTGACGACGAGGAGGCGGTGCCCGGGCGGCCGGCGCTGCGCGGCGGTGCGGTGTGAGGAAGGCACGCGCCGATTATCCTGACCGCCACGCACCGCCTCGAAGGAGACCCGCCATGCCCGACCACGACCTCGTCATCTCGCGCCTGCTGAAGGCGCCGCGCGCGTCGCTGTGGCGCGCCTGGACCGAGCCGGAGCGCTTGAAGGAATGGTGGTGCCCCAGACCCTGGGTGACCGAGGTGCGCGCCTTCGATCTGCGCCCGGGCGGTGCCTTCCACACTTTCATGTCCGGCCCGGACGGCGGAACCAGCGACAACCCCGGGTGCTTCCTCGAGATCGTGCCCGGCGAGCGCATCGTCTTCACCACGTTGCTGCTGGCCGATTGGCGCCCCGCCACGCCCTGGCTGCCGATGACCGCGGCGATCGCCTTCGCCGACGAAGCCGGCGGCACGCGCTATACCGCCACCGTGATGCACCCGGATGCGGCCACGCGCGATCGCCATGCGCAGATGGGCTTCCACGAAGGCTGGAACCTGTGCATCGACCAGCTCGAGGCCTTCGCGCTGGTCCACCCCTGACGGGCTTGCGCGCCGCTCAGGAGGCCGGCTTCGGCCGCGGTTCGCCTTCGACCGGCCGTCGATCGCCTGCGCCAGCGCCAGCAGCCGCTCCTTCGGCAGCTCGCCGACGATCGCATAGCCGCAAGCGGGGTGGCCGGGGCTTGCGCCCTCGACCCAGTAGAACAGGCCGGTCTTGCCCTGCTGCTCGTAACGGAAGGCGGCCGGCGTGCCGTCTTCCGGCTTGCGCAGGTAGACCGTCACGCGCAGCGGTGTCTGGCCGGCCGGCACCTCGCCGATGGCCTGGTACATCAGCTGCGCGCTCGGGCCCTGCGCATCGGGCAGCAGCCGGCCGCCGACCAGCTCGAAGCCCTGGGCACGCAGGTCGTAGAGCTTGACCGGCATCTCCAGCCGGCGTGTGAGCCAGCGCGCGAGGTGTTCCTCCTGCGCCTTCACTTCCACCGGGTGGCGCACTTCCGGCACATAGACGCTGTGCGCCACCGCGGCGCGCTGCACCCAGGCGTGGCCATTGGTCGCGGCGAGCACGCCAGCGGGGAGACGAAGCCAGCGCGGCTGCCGGGCGTTCCATCCGCCACACCAGCGCGGCGCCGACCGCCCCGCCGAGCACGAACACCGCCAGCGCCGCCGCCCAGCGCTGCCAGCCTTCGAAGGCGCTCGCGGCCCGCGCCGGGCCGCGCCGCCAGACGATCTGCTCCAGCCGCTGCGGCACCGGCTCGGCCAGCACCGCATCGAGCCGCGCGCGCAGCGCTTCGCCATCGGCGGCCCACAGGCGCACACGCGCCGCGTCTTCCGGATGGTCGCGCAGCCAGGCTTCGACGCGTGCCGCCTCGGTGGCATCGAGCTGGCCATCGAGCCAGGCGCTGAACAGGGTGTCGTCGATCGGGGCGTTCATGGTCGTTCGGTAGTCACGCTCACACCACGCGGCGCAGGCCGCGGGCATTGGCGGGCGAGCGGCCGTCGAGCAGATCGCGCAGCGCCGTGCGGGCGCGCGAGATGCGCGACATCACCGTGCCCACCGGGATGTGCAGCACGTCGGCACATTCGGCGTAGGTGAGCTGTTCGAGGGTGACGAGCAGCAGCGGCTGGCGCTGCTCGACCGGCAACCCGGCCAGCGCGGCCAGCAGGTCCAGGCGCAGGCCGAGGTCGTTGCCCACGGCGGGCAGCGCATCGATCACCGCATCGCCGTCGACCCAGCTGGCGCGCTTGTCGCGGCGCCGCTCGTCCATGAAGGCGTTGTGCGCGATCGACAGCGTCCAGACGAGGATGTCGCGCCGCTGGTCGAACTGGTGCCAGTGGGCGAGCGCCCGCTCCAGCGTGGTCTGCACCAAAGGTCGTCGGCGGCGCTGGCGTCGAACACCAGCGAGCGCGCATAGCGGCGCAGCCGCGGGATGGTGCCCAGCAGCTGCTGACGGAAGGCGGTCGGTGCGTCCACAGCGGGCATACGGCAGGGGGTGGTGAATTATTCCCCCGCGCCCGACCCGCCGCGGGGCGCTGCGAGACAATCTCACGCATGACGCCGATGACGCCCGCGCCTGCCCAGGCGAGAACGCCCACCTTCTCGTCGCTGGAGTTCCGCGCGGCGCTGGGCATGTTCGCCACTGGCGTGACGATCGTCACGGCGCGCGGGCCTGACGGTGCGCCGGTGGGCCTGACGGCCAATTCGTTCAACTCGGTGTCGCTGACGCCGCCGCTGGTGCTGTGGAGCCTGTCACGCCGCGCCGGTTCGATGGCGGCCTTCAGCGCCGGTTCGCATTACGCCATCAACATCCTCGCCGCCGACCAGCATGCGCTGGCCGAGCGCTTCGCCAGCAAGGCGGTCGACCGCTTCGCCGGCGTGGCCTGGCACGAAGGCACGGCCGGCGCGCCGGTGATCGACGGCGCGGTGGCGGTGTTCGAGTGCTTCAACCGCAGCCGCTACGACGAAGGCGACCACGTCATCTTCGTCGGCGAGGTCGAGCGCTGCGCGCACCGCGCCGGCGCGCAGCCGCTGATCTTCCACGGCGGGCGCTACTACACCGAGCTGCCGCTGTAGCGCGGGCCGCAACGCTCAGCCGGCCAGGCCGGCATAGGCGGCTTCGAGCTCCTGCGTGACGGCCGCCACCAGCGTGCGCGCCAGATCGTGCCGGCCCACACGCGCGGGCCGGCCGCTGTCGGGCAGCGAGAGCGTGAAGGCGCTGTCGTCATCGACCAGTTCGACCACGCGAAGCCGCGGTTGCACCGCCCGCACTTCACCCACCAGCGTATCCCACTCGGCGCCGGCCGCGCCACTGACGATCAGATCGGGCGTGCGGTCGTGCAAGGCGCTGCGTGCCTGCTCCAGCGAGGCGGCCACGTCGACCCGCCAGCCGGCGCCGCGCAGCAGATCGGCCGCCAGCACCCGCGAGCGCTCCAGCGGCTCGATCAGCAGCAGCTGCCGGCGCGCGTCGAGGTGCGAGCGCGGCAGCCCCTCCGGCGCGAACCGCTGATCCTCATCCGCCGCTCGACCACCGAGATCGATCACCAGCGTCACACCCTCGCCGGTCGCCGGGCGGTGCGGTTGCAGGCCGCGCGCACGCGCGAGCACATCGAGCAGCAGCCAGTGCACCTCGTCGATGCCGTCGGCAGGGCTGCCGCCCTTGCGCCGCACACGCACCACCACCAGCGGGCGCACCGGGTCTGCGCGGCGTTCGAGCTCGCAGTGCACCTCCTCGCCGAGCCGTGTCGCGTGGTCCAGCAGCAGCTCGAGCAGCTAGTCGAGCACGCCGGCCACCGCGCGCACCGCGAAGGCTTCGCCCTGCGCCGGCGGTGCCACGAGGCGCACGCCGCGGCGCCGGGCGGCCGGCTGCCAAGCCGCGCAGGCGCCGACCAGCGCCGTGCGCAGATCGATCGTCTCGATGCAACGCGAGCCTTCGCCCCCGAGCATGCGGGCGATCTCCTGCAGCTGGATCGCCAGATGGCGCAGGCGCTCGACGGCGGCGTCGATGTCCTCGGGCCGTGCCGCAACGGTTGCGCCGGGCGCCATGCGCCGCTGCAGCGCATCGAGCGAGACCGCGAAGGCCTGGCCCACTGGCCGAGCAGCTCGGGCGGAATGTTCACGATGTTCATCGCACGGTCCCTCTCAGGCGTTGGTGGCTGCCAGCACCTCGGGCAGGTCGGTCAGGCCGGCCAGCACCTTGGCGATGCCGTCCTGCCGCAGCGTGGCCATGCCGCCAGACCGGGCCGCGGCCTGCAGCGAGGCCGCATCGCCACGGTGGCGGATCAGCCGGCGCACCTCGTCGTCGGCCAGCATCAGCTCGTGGATGCCCATGCGGCCGTGGTAGCCAGTGCCGCCGCAGTGGTCGCATCCGCGCCGGCGGCGCAGCCGGATGCGGCCCGTGGCGTCGCCGTGCTCGGCCTGCCAGTGGCGGCGCAGCGCGGCATGCGCGTCGCCAGCGTGCGCCGCGTCGTGCGTGCCGAGATACTGCGCGGCCAATGCGTCGAGCTCATCCTCACCGGCGATCTCGGCGTCGCTGCAATGCGTGCACAGCGTGCGCACCAGCCGCTGCGCGAGGATGGCCAGCAGCGAATCGGAGAAGTTGTAGGGATCGAGGCCGATCTCCAGCAACCGTGCGATGCTCTCCGGCGCCGAATTGGTGTGCAGCGTCGAGAGCACGGTGGCCGGTGAGCGAGGCCTCGACGGCGATGCGCGCAGTCTCTTCGTCGCGCATCTCGCCGATCATGATCACGTCGGGGTCGGCACGCAGGAAGGTGCGCATCGCCGATGCGAAGGTCCAGCCGATGCGCGCATTGATCTGCACCTGGCGAAGCCCTTCCTGGGTGATCTCCACCGGGTCTTCGGCCGTCCAGATCTTGCGGCCGTCGGTATTGATGTCGCGCAGCACCGAATGCAGCGTGGTGGTCTTGCCGCAGCCGGTGGGCCCGCAGATCAGCACCAGTCCATAGGGCTTGGCGGCTGCCGCGCGCAGCGCCTGCAGGGTGCGTGGCGCCAGGCCGATCTCCTCCAGCGGCATCGGCTTGCGGCCGCCGAGCAGGCGCAGCACCACGTCCTCCAGGCCGCGGTGGGTGGGCACGGTGACCACGCGCAACTCGACATGCGCGCCGCCGAAGCGCGCGAAGTCGATCTTGCCGTCCTGCGGCTTGCGGTGCTCGGAGATGTCGAGCTCGGCCATGATCTTGATGCGCGCCACGATGGCGAAGCGCAGCCGCGCCGGCAGCTCCAGCACCGGCACCAGCTCGCCGTCGACACGCAGCCGCACGCGCACCGGGCGGGGCTCGTCGGCGGTCTCGATGTGGATGTCGGAAGCACGCCGGCGCACCGCCTCCTCGACCAGCGAGTTGACCAGCCGCACCAGCGTGTTGTCGGACTCGGAGAACACCTCGGCATCGGCCGGCAAAGCGGCTTCCGGCGCGCTGCGCAGCTGCTCGGCGAGATCGTGCAGGCTGGTGCGGGCCGGTGCGGCGTCCGTGCCGCGCGTCTGGAGCGCGGCATAGGCGCGGTGCACCGCCGGCATCAGGCTGCCGGGCAGCGCCATCAGCGGCCGGATGCGCCGCTGCGTCGCGAAGCGCAGCTGGTCGAGCAGCGCATGGTCCCAGGGTCGGCCACCAGCACGGTCAGCGTGTCGCCATCGACGAGCAGCGGCAGTACGCCGTCGCGCTCGGCCACGGCCCGCGGCAGCAGCGCCAGCACATCGGCCTCCGGCAGCAAGGACTGCGGATCGACCACGCGCACGCCCTGCCACTCGGCCATCGCCATGCGCAGGCGCAGTTCGGAGAGCGCGCCGAGATCGACGAGGATGCGGCCGAGCGTGCGGTGCGGGCCCGACCGTGCTTGCATCGCCAGCGCACGCTGCAAGGTGGCGGCATCGATCATCCCGGCGCGCAGCAGCGCCTGGCCGAGATGCGGCGCGGCGGCCTCCCCGGAGGGCTCGTCGCGCAGGGCCTCGCGCAGCGCCGCGCAGCTCGGCGGGCGCAGTGGCTGCGGGCCGGGCCGAGTTGGCTCGTCGAGCGGGATCGGGTGGGTGGGCAGTTCGCCAGGTTCGGTGCTCAGGGCCGGGTCGGCGCGGCCGTGGAAGAAGCGGGGATCGAGGTTCATGCGGCGGGAGATGGGATACCCCCTATGGTGCCGGCTTGAATTCGTCCGTGCCGCCGCCACCTGCCACGAAGTCTCAGCTTCCCGAGGGAAATTCACCATGCACGTCGCCTGCAGCCGTTGCGGCACCACCAACCGCGTCCCCGACGAGCGCCTGGCGCAGGATCCGGTCTGCGGCCGCTGCGGCGCCGAGCTGCTCGCCGGCGAGCCGGTGGAGTTGACCGATGACAATTTCGACGCCGTGACCTCGCGCACCGATCTGCCGGTGGTGGTGGACTTCTGGGCCGCCTGGTGTGGCCCCTGCCGGATGATGGCGCCGCAGTTCGAACAGGCCGCGAAGGCGCTGAAGGGCCGTGCGCTGCTGGCGAAGGTCGACACCGACGCCAACCCGCAGGTGGCCTCGCGCTTCGGAATCCGCAGCATCCCGACGATGGTCAAGCTGCAAGGCGGCCGCGAGGTGCAGCGCACGGCCGGCGCCATGCAGGCCGCTCAGATCGTCAACTGGATAGGGTAGGGCCCCCAGTCGCTCCGCTCCTGCCCCCGAGGGGCGCCGGCCGGCTTGGGACGGCCCGGCGCCGGCCCTAGCCGGCAGGCTGCGCCGCAGCCCGCCTCGCGGCAAAGTCGACGAACCAGGGCACGCAATCGGCATTGGCCATCGCGTCGAGCTTGAACACCTGCTCGGCCGGCGTGCCCATCAGCAGCTTCTTCACCGGCAGCTCCATCTTCTTGCCCGACAGCGTGCGCGGGATGCCGCTGACCTGGAAGATGTCGTTGGGCACATGCCGCGCCGACAGCGCCTCGCGGATCGCCTGCTTCAGGCGCTTCGTCAGCGCCTCGTCGAGCACCGCGCCCTCGCGCAGCACCACGAACAGCGGCATGTAGCTCTCGCGGCCGAGGTATTCGAGGTCGACCACCGGAGCTGTCGAGCACCTCCGGCTGCGCTTCCACCGCCCGGTAGAGCTCGGCGGTGCCCATGCGGATGCCGTGACGGTTGATCGTCGCGTCGCTGCGGCCGTAGATGATGGCGCCGCCGCGCGGCGTGATGCGGATCCAGTCGCCGTGGCGCCAGATGCCGGGGTACATGTCGAAGTAGCTGTCGAGGTACCGCTTGTTGCCTTCGTCGTTCCAGAAGCGCAAGGGCATCGAAGGCATCGGCGTCACGCAGACCAGCTCGCCCACCTCGTCGACCAGCGCGCGGCCGCGGCCCGCCGCATCCGGCTCGCTCCACGCCTCCACCGCCGCGCCCAGGCACCGGCATTGCATCTCGCCCTCGCCCACCGGCAGCGTGATCAACCCGCCGACGAAGGCACCGGCGAAATCGGTGCCGCCGCTGATCGGCGTGAGCCAGATGCGCTGGCCGTCGACCTTCGGCATCTGCTGCCAGATCCAGTGGTAGGCGTCGGTGGCCAGCGGCGAGCCGGTGGAGCCGATCGCGCGCAGCCTGGACAGATCGGCCGCCTTCGCCGGCTCCAACCCGGCCTTCAGGCAGTTGGCATAGAAGGCCGCGCCGGCGCCGAAGAAGGTGGCACCGGCCTCGGCGGCGAACTGCCAGATGGTGTTCAGGTCGACCCGGCCCGTCTTCGCGCTCGGCCCGCCCGGGTTGCCGTCGAAGGTGCAGACCGTGGTTCCGCCGAGCAGCGCGCCGGGCTGGGTGTTCCACATGATCCAGCCGGTGGAGCTGTACCAGTGGTAGCGGTCGCCGGTCTCGACGCTGGCGCCGACGTTGTTGTGCAGCGCCCCCATCTTCAGCGCCTCGAGCATCACGCCGCCGTGGCCGTGCACGATGGGCTTGGGCAGGCCGGTGGTGCCGCTGGAATACACCACCCACAGCGGATGGTCGAAGGGCAGCCACTCGGGCTCGAAGGCGACGTCGTCGGCCACCAGCGTGGCGAAGTCGTGCAGCGTGCGGCCGGGACCGGCAAGCACCGACGCATCGGCCGCCTCGTCGCGATAGCGCAGCAGCACCGCGTGCTGCACGCTCGGCAGGTCGGCCAGCAGCTGGCGCAGCACCGGCAGCCGGTCGTGCTCGACACCGCCGTAGACATAGCCGTCGACGCCGATCAGCACCTTCGGCTCGATCTGGCGGAAGCGGTCGAGCACCGCGAGCGGGCCCATGTCGGGCGAGCACACCGACCAGATCGCGCCCAGGCTCGCGGTGGCGAGGAAGGCGATCACCGCGTGCGGCGTATTGGGCAGGAAGGCGCAGACGCGATCGCCACGCTGCACGCCCATGCCGCGCAGCGCCGTGGCGAGCGACGCCCTGGCGGCGCAGCTCGGGCCAGCTGAGTTCCTGCATCTGCCCCAGCTCGCGCAGGCGTTCGTTCTGGAACACGATCGCCGGGTGGCCCGCCGCATGCGCGGCATCGGTGTGGCGCAGCACCTGCCGCGCATAGTTCACCTGCGCGCCCTCGAACCAGCGCGCACCCGGCATCACCGGCTCGGCGAGCACGCGCGCGAACGGCGTCGGCGAGTCGATGCCGAAGTAGTCCCACACCGCGCCCCAGAAGGCCTCGAGGTCTGACACCGACCAGCGCCACATCGTGTCGTAGCCCTCGATCGTGGTCGCATCGAAATGCAGGGCCGCGCTGCTGCGCCAGCCAACGCGTGAACTTCAGGATCTGCGGCTCGGGAAGCGCGCTCATGCGGATGTCTCCAGGTCGACCCCGGTGTAGACCCAGGTGTCGCGGCCGAAGGGATGCCGCCACCAGCCGCGCACACGCGGCTGCAGCAGGTCGTTGAGGATGGTGTGCACGTGCACCTTGTAGGGCATGTGCGCCACCAGCAGGTTCTTGCCTTCGCGCATCAGCGCCTCGCGCTCGGGCCCGTCGGGCAGCACGGCACGGCGCTCGAAGAGGCGGTCGAAGGCGGGCAGCGCGAAGCGTGCGTCGTTCGATTCGTTGGCATTGGGCCCGTAGGCGATGCCGAGGAAGAAGCCGCCGTCGGGCGACTGCGCCACCCAGCTGTAGCCCCACATCATCAGCGTGGCGGCGCGGCTGCGCTTGAGCAGATCGGGCGGTGGCGACGTCGAACTCGATGCGCAGGCCGACACGCGCGAGGTGCTTGCGCCACAGCTCGTTGCCGCGGCGCGAAAGCTGGCTGCTGGTGGACGACAGCCGCAGCACCAGCGGCGAGCCGTCCGGCATCTCGCGCCAGCCGTCGCGATTGCGGTCGACGTAGCCGTACAGGTCGAGCAAGGCCATCGCCCGCGCCGGATCGTGCGCGCTCATCTCGCTGCGGTAGTCGGCCTCGTAGCCCGAGGTGAACGGCGGCACGGTGGATTGCGCCAGGATGCCCTGGCCGTGGCGCAGCGCGCGCAGCTCCTCGCCGTTGTCGTAGGCCAGCGCGATGGCGCGGCGCAGGGCCACCTTCTCCGGCGTGTAGCCGCCCACCACGGGATTCAGCATGTTGAAGTAGGTCATCACCATGTCCGGCTGCGGCTGGCGCTGCAGCCGCACGCCGCGTTTCGCGAGGTGCGGTGCGAGCTCGCCGCCGGGCACGGCCACCGGCGCAAAATCGATCGGCACCTCGACGTGGTCGAGCGAGCCGTCGAGAAAGGCCAGCCAGCGCGGCTGAGATTCCTCGATCACGGCGATCTCCACGCGATCGACCAGCGGCAGGCGCCGCCCGGCGAGCTGCTTCGCGATCGCCTGCGCCTGCGCGTCACCCTCGGCCGGCTCGGCCTCGAAGAAGCGCTCGCGGTAGCGCGGGGTGGCGCAGCAGCTCGATGCGCGAGCCGCGCCGCCAGGCGCCGAGCATGAAGGGCCCGGTGCCCACCGGGTGCGCGGCGATGTCGGCGCCGTAGCGCTCGACCACCTCGCGCGCCAGCGCGCCGGCCAGCCCGGTCTGCGCGAAGAGATACGTGAAGCGTGGGCCGGGCCGTGAGAGCCGCACGCGGAAGGTGTAGCGGTCGAGCGCGCGGATGCCTTCGACCTCGCGGTCGTAGTCGAACGGCCGCTTCGTCTTCAGCGCCTGCTCGCGCAGTTCCGTGAGGCCGATCAGCCCGGCGTTCTCCCAGAGGTAGAGCAGCTCGCTGTTGATGCGCGGATCGTAGTAGCGCTTGACGGCATAGACGTAGTCCTGCGCCACCAACTCGCGCGGCTTGCCGCCGAAGGCCGGGTCGTCGGCGAAGAAGATGCCCGGCTTGATGCGGAAGGTGAAGCTGCGGAAGTCGTCCTCGATCAGCGGCAGCGCCTCGGCGGTGAGCGGCCGCAGCTTCACCGGCCGCGCGAGGTGGTCGTAGGTCAGCGGCGATTCGAAGATGCAGGCGGCAACGCGGTTGGAGTTCTCGTCGCCGATGGCCACCGGATCGAAGCCGGTCTCGGCCACGCGAAAGGCCACGCGCAGCGTGTTGTCGTGCGCGGTGCGCAGCTGCGCCAGCGCCGGCGCCGCCGGGGCACGCGGCCGATGCGCCGAGCCACTGGCGGCGCTGCATCGTCTCAGCGGCGCGGCGGCTGGCGCGCCGTGTCGATGTCGATGTACTGCCAGAACTGGTTGCCGTAGAGCGGGCGGCGGAAGCCGACGATCCACGGCTGCGTGAGGTCGGTCAGCACGCGGTGCACCTTGTATTTCATCGGCGCCAGCGCGGTCACGATGGCCTGGCTCTCGCGCAGCAGCGCGAGGCGCTCGGGCCCGTCGGGCAGGCCGTCCATCTGGCGGTAGATCTGGTCGAAGCGCTCGTTGCGGAAGCGCGGCAGGTTCTGCCCGCCCGCCGCCGGGCCGTAGAGGATGCCCAGGCCGTCCTGCACGTCGGGGTTGGCGGCCGAGTAGCCAAGCTGCCAGATCATCAGCTGGCCGCCGCGCGCCTTCTTCAGCTGCTCCGGCCACTGGCCCTTCTCGAACTCCAGGCGCAGGCCGATCGCATCCATGTTCTTCTTCCACAGCTCGTCGAAGGCGCGTGAACTCGTCGGGCTGCGAGGCGTAGCGCAGCGTCAGCGGAGAGCCGTCGGGCTGCTCGCGCCAGCCGTCGCCGTCGCGGTCGACGTAGCCGTAGAGGTCGAGCAGCGCCTTGGCGCGCGCCGGGTCGTAGTCGCTGTTCTCGGTCTTGTAGGCCGCGTCGTAGCCCCACGTGCCCGGCGCCACCACCGACTGCGCCGGAATGGCCTGCCCGCGCCACACGCTGGTGATCTCGCGCCCGGTGTTGGTAAGGCTGATCGCACGGCGCAGCGCCACCTTGGCCGGCTCCACGCCGCCGACCAGCGGGTCCTCCATGTTGAAGTAGAAGAGCGTGCGGTCGGGGTTGACCACGCGGTGCAGCCCGACGCCACGCTTGGCGAGGTTGGGCGCGAGCTTGCCGTTGGGCGCAGCCATCGCGATGAATTCCGAGGGCACCGCCAGCAGGTCGAACTGCTCGTTGAGGAAGGCCAGCCAGCGCGGCTGCTGCACCTCGATGATGCTGATCTCGACACGATCGATCATCGGCAGGCGCCGGCCCTTGAGCTTCGCGAGAATCGCCTGCCCTTCGGCGTCGTCGGCGGCCGGCTGGGCGTCGTAGGTCAGCTCGCGGAAGCCGGGGTTTCGTTCCAGCACGATCTGCGAGCTGCGCCGCCATTGCGCGAGGCGGAAGGGCCCGGTGCCCACCGGGTGCTCCATCGTCTTGCCGGCATAGCCCTCGATCACCTCGCGCGCCACGGCGCCGAACAGGTCGCCGGCGGCCAGCGTGTAGATGAAGCGCGGGCGCGGCTCCTTCAGCTTGAACTGGATCGTGTAGCGGTCGATCGCGCGCAGGCCCTCGACCTCGGTGTCGTAGTCGAAGGGCTTCTTCTCCTTCAGCGCCTTCTCGCGCAGCTCGTCCAGCCCCAGCATGCCCTGCTCGGCCAGGCCCGAATAGATCGGGCTCTTCGTCTCCGGATCGAAGAAGCGCTTGTACGAGTAGACGAAGTCCTGCGCCACCAGCTCGCGCTTCTTGCCCTTGAACACCGGGTCGTCGGCGAAGTGGATGCCGGGCTTGATGCGCACGGTCCAGGTGCGGTAGTCGTCCGAGTGCTGCGGCATGCCCTCGGCCACGTTGGGCCGCACCAGGAAAGGCCGCGTCAGCGGATCGAACTGGTACAGGCCGTCGAAGATGTGCGAGGTGACGACGCGCGAGTACAGGTCGTTGATGCGCGCCGGATCGAAGCCGGTCTCGGCGGCCGGGAACGAGTAGCGGAAGACCTTCTGCACCGGTGCGGCCGAGGGCGCCTGCGCGTGCGCGGCAAGAGCGACGACGCCGGCCGCGAGGGCGGCCACGAGCGAGTGCAGCACCTTCACTGCGCCGCCTCCTTCGCGCGGATCGCCGGATCGACGTCGACGTACTTGAAGAACTCGCGCACGAAGGGGTTGCGGCGGAAGCCGATCACCCAGGGCTGCATCAGGTCGGTGGCGATGCGGTGGCCGCTGAGCTTGTAGGGCACGTAGGCCACCATCAGCTTGCTCGCCTCTTCCATCACCCGCTGGCGCTCGGGGCCGTCGGGCAGCGCCTTCTGCTTCTCGTAGAGGGCATCGAAGGCCGGCAGCGCGAAGCGCGAGTGGTTGGCGCCACCCTTGTTCGGCCCGTAGGCCAGCGCAAGGAAGGTATCACCGTCGGGTGTCGTGGCCGACCAGCCCACGCCCCACATCATCAGCTTGCCGGCGCGCGAAGCCTTCAGGTTCTCCGGCCACTTGGCCACCTTGAAGACAATCTTCAGGCCGATCGCCTTCATGTTCTTCTGCCACAGCTCGGCGAGCTGGCGGCTGGCCTGGTCGGGCTGCGTCGAATACTCCAGCACCAGCGGCGAGCCGTCGGGCTGTTCGCGCCAGCCGTCGCCATCGCGGTCGACGTAGCCATACAGATCGAGCAACGCCCGCGCCCGCGCCGGATCGTGGTCACTCATCGTCGTCTTGATCGACGGGTTGTAGCCGAAGGTCAGCGGCGCGATCGCCGTCTGCGCGGGGATCGACTGCGACTTGCGCACCAGGCGGATCTCCTGGTCGACGTCGTAGGCCAGCGCGATCGCGCGGCGCAGCGCCACCTTCTCCGGCGTGTAGCCGCCGACCACCGGGTTGTCCTGGTTGAACAGCGCGGCCAGCGTGATGTCCACCAGCGGCGCGCGGTCCATCGTGATGCCGCGCTTGGCGGGTTGGGCGCCAGCTTGTCGTTGGGCACCGCCACCGGGGCGAACTCGTTGGGCAGCCGCTCCATCAGGTCGGTCTGCGCGTTGAGGAAGGACAGCCAGCGCGGCTGCGACTCCTCGATGATGACGATCTCGACGCGGTCGAGCATCGGCATGCGGCGGCCCTTGAGCTGCGCGGCGATGGCCTGCGAGCGGGCGTCGTCGGCCGGCGCCTGCTCGTCGTAGAGGTGCTCGCGGTAGCCGGGGTTGCGCTCGAGCACGATGCGCGAGCTGCGCCGCCACTCGGCCAGCCGGAAGGCGCCGGTGCCCACCGGGTGCTCCATGATCTTGTCGCCGTACGCCTCGACCACCTCGCGCGCCATCGCGCCGAAGCTGGAGTGGTCGGTCATCACCTCCTGGTGGAAGCGCGGCGAGGGGTCGGCCAGCTTCACCTGCAGCGTGTAGCGGTCGAGCGCTCGCAGGCCCTCGACCGGCTGGTCGTAGGGGAAGGGCTTCTTGTCCTTGATCACCTGCTTGCGCAGCTCCGACAGGCCGACGATCTTCGCGGCCTCGAGGCGATAGAGGTTCGGGCTGTTCCAGCGCGGGTCGTAGTGGCGCTTGAGCGTGTAGACGTAGTCCTCGGCGACCAGCTCTCGCTTCTGACCCTTGAAGGCCGGGTCGTCGGCGAAGTAGATGCCCGGCTTGATGCGGAAGGTGAAGGTGCGGAAGTCCTCGCTGATCTCCGGCATCGCCGCGATCGTGTTCGGCTTCATGCGGAACGGCCGCGCGAGGAAGTCGAAGGCCAGCGGCGCATCGAAGATGCCGGCGGCCACGGTGCGCGAGTACAGGTCGGAGATCTGCACCGGGTCGAAGCCGGTCTCGGCGATCGGGAAGGCATAGCGCAGCACCCGCTGCGGCTCGTTCGCGCCGGCCTTCTGGGCCAGCGCGTTGCCGCAGGCGAGCGCGAAGATCAGGGCCTGGATGAGGCCGCGGATGGACATCGCTGGAACTCCTGGATTCGGATCGCGCGAAGTCTATCGGCGGATGGCACGCGAGTTGCGTCCGGGGGCACAGGGCAAACACCGGGGCGAGGGGCCTTCGGCGCCGCCCTAGACTCGCGCCTGCGTTTTACAACAAGGTTTCCCACAAGGAGATCCCAGGCCCATGGCCGCTTATCTGATCCGACGCCTGTGGCAGATGATCCCGACCCTGCTCGGTGTCGTGCTGCTGGTGTTCTTCCTCTTCAAGGCCTTCGGCGGCGATCCCGCCGAGATCCTCGGCGGCCTGTCCGCCTCGCCCGAACAGATCGATGCCATCCGCCAGCAGCTCGGCCTGAACGAGCCGTGGTGGGTGCAGCTGGGCATCTTCCTCAAGCAGATCGTCACCTTCGACTGGGGCCGCAGCTGGGCCACCAACGAATCGGTGGCCAACCTGTTCGCCACGCGCCTGCCGGCCACGCTGACGGTGATGGTGCCGATCCTGCTGCTCGATACGCTGCTGGCGATTCCGATCGCGCTGCTGGTGGCCTATGTGCGCGGCTCGCTGACCGACCGCTCGATCATGGTGGCCACCACCATCGCGCTGTCGATCTCCTTCCTCGTCTACGTGATCGTCGGCCAGTACGTCTTCGCCTTCCAGCTCGGCTGGTTCCCGGTGCAGGGCTGGACCGACAGCGTGGCGACCAACCTGCTCGTCTACACGCCGCTGCCGGTGCTGCTGGCGGTGATGGTGGGCCTGGCGCCGCAGACGCGGCTGTACCGCACCTTCTTCCTCGACGAGATCGGCCAGGACTACGTGCGCACCGCGCGCGCCAAGGGCCTGACCGAGCCGCGCATCCTGCTGACGCACGTGATGCGCAACGCGATGATCCCGATCCTCACCAACGTGGCGGTGTCGCTGCCGGGCATCTTCGTCGGCTCCTTCCTGATCGAGGTGTTCTTCTCGATCCCCGGCCTGGGCCGCGAGGTGCTGCTGGCGGTCAACCGCAGCGACTATCCCGTCATCCAGGCGGTGACCGTCTACCTTGCCGTCATCACGATGGTGGTCAATCTGCTCACCGACGTGCTCTACAAGCTGGTCGATCCGCGGGTGGTGCTGAAATGAGCGCGGTGATGACGATGAATGCGGCGCCGAGCCGTTCCGAGGGCGTGTGGGCCGCAGCCGGCGCCGCTTCAAGGGTGACCGCGTCGGCATGGCCTCGATGGTGATCGTCGCCGGCTTCGCGCTGCTGATGATCGCCGCGGCGCTGAACCCGGTGGCCGCCGACTGGCAGCGCGAGATCGGCGTGCCCAATGCCCCGCCCACCTTCATGGGCCCGGCGGCCAAGGAAACCGCGACGGCCATTCCGGTGCCCAGCGGCCCGAACGTCGATATCTCGGCCGTGGATCCTCTGGCACCAAAGTATGCCGAGTGGGCCGAGCTGGCGAAGAAATACCAGACCACCGACACGATCAAGCGCGAGACCCTGCCCTTCGGCGGCGACCGCCTTGGCCGCGACGTGCTGGCCAAGGCGATCAAGGGTGCGGAGATCTCGGTCTTCGTCGGCGTGGCCGCGGCCATCGTCGCCACGCTGATCGGCACGGTGCTGGGCGCGCTGGCCGGCTTCTTCGGCGGCCGCGTCGGCGACTTCCTCGAGTGGCTCTACAACGTCTTCACCTCGATCCCCGGCATCCTGCTGATCTTCGCCTTCGCGGCGGTGGCCGGGCGCGGCGTGCAGTCGGTGGTGCTGATCCTCGGCCTGACGGGCTGGACGGGCATCTACCGCCTGGTGCGCGCCGAGTTCCTGAAGCACTCGGTGCGCGAATACGTGCGTGCCGCCGAAGCGATCGGGGCGAGCGCCGCCTCGCGCATCTTCCGCCACATCCTGCCGAACGTCAGCCATGTGATCCTGGTGCAGCTGTCGATCCTCGTCGTCGGCTTCATCAAGGCGGAGGTGATCCTGTCCTACCTCGGCCTCGGCGTGAGCGTCGACCCGGTGTCGTGGGGCACGATGCTCGCCGAAGCGCAGAGCGAGCTGATCCTCGGCCACTGGTGGCAGCTGGCCGCGGCGACGGCTTTCATGGCGGTGTTCGTGACCGCCTTCTCGCTGATGACCGACGCGCTGCGCGATGCGCTCGATCCCAAGCTGCGCGGCGCGGAGTAAGACATGCTGTTGACGATCAACGATCTGCGGGTGCGCTTCCGCATGGGCCGCGGCCACAAGGTCAGCTACGCCGAGGCCGTGGGCCGCGGCACCCAGGGCGTGAGCTTCGAGGTGCCGGAGAACACCACCGTCGCATTGGTGGGCGAATCCGGTTCCGGCAAGAGCGTGACGGCCATGTCCATCCTCAACCTGCTGCCGGAGAACGCCGAGCGGCAGGGCGCGATCAGCTTCCAGGGCCGCGACCTGCTCGCCGCCTCGCTGAGCGAGCTGCAGGCGATGCGCGGCAAGGACATCGCGTGTGTCTTCCAGGACCCGATGACCTCGCTGAACCCGGTGTTCACCATCGGCCAGCAGCTGTGCGAGCCGATGGAGCGCCACCTCGGCCTGAACCGGCGCCAGGCGATGGAGAAGGCCGAGGCGCTGCTCGCCGAGGTGGGTCTGCCCGAGCCGAAGCGGCGCCTCGCGGCGCATCCGCACGAGCTCTCGGGCGGCCAGCAGCAGCGCGTGATGATCGCGATGGCGCTGTCGTGCGAGCCGAAGCTCTTGATCGCCGACGAGCCGACGACGGCACTCGACGTGACCATCCAGCGCCAGATCATCGAACTGCTCGCGCGGCTGAAGGACAAGCACCGCATGAGCATGCTGTTCATCAGCCACGACCTCGGCCTCGTGGGCGAGATCGCCGACCGTGTGGTGGTGATGCGCCAGGGCACGGTGCGCGAGCAAGGCGCGGTGGCCGACATCTTCGCCCGCCCGCAGGATCCGTACACCCGGGCGCTGCTCGCCTGCCGGCCGACGCTCGACCAGCGCAGCCCGCGGCTGATGGTGATCGACGACCACATCGCCGGCGACGGCAAGGCCGCCGAGCGCGTGGCCAAGCCGAAGGATCCGCAGGCACCGGTGGTGCTCGAGGCCACCGGCATCACCAAGAGCTTCTGGATCCGCCAGGGTGTCTTCGGCCGGCGCGAGTTCCAGGCCGTCAAGGGCGCGAGCTTCACGCTGCGCCGCGGCCACACGCTGGGCATCGTCGGCGAATCGGGCTCGGGCAAGACCACGCTCGGCCTCACGCTGCTGCGCCTGCACGAGCAGGCCGGCGGGCCGGTGGGCGGCAAGGCCATGTTCGACGGGCGCGACCTGCTGGCGCTGTCGCGCCAGGAGATGCTGCCGGTGCGCCGGCGCATCCAGGTGGTGTTCCAGAACCCCTATGCCTCGCTGAACCCGCGCTTCACGGTGGCCCAGACGCTCACCGAGCCGATGGCCATCCACGGCGTGGGCACGAGCGATGCCGACCGCCAGGCCCGCGCCAGCGCGCTGCTGGCCAAGGTGGGACTGGACGACTCCGCGCTCAACAAGTATCCGCACGAGTTCTCCGGCGGCCAGCGCCAGCGCATCGCGATCGCGCGCTGCCTGACGCTGGACCCGGAAGTGCTGGTGCTCGACGAGGCCGTCAGCGCGCTCGACGTGTCGGTGCAGGCGCAGGTGCTCAACCTGCTCAAGGACCTGCAGGACGAACTCGGGCTCGCCTACATCTTCATCAGCCACGATCTGGCCGTGGTTCGCTTCATGGCCGACGAGGTGCTGGTGATGAAGGATGGCCAGTGGTCGAGCAGGCCGGCGTCGAGCAGATCCTCGAGTCGCCGCGCGAGGACTACACCCGCCGACTGCTCGGCGCGGTGCCCCGCGGTTACAAGGCGGCCGCCTGAAATCCACAAGGCTCGACCCGTTTGGTCGGCCTTGTATCTGAGCACTTACATTTCGGCCCGTTTTTGCCGGGGTGCCTGTGGCGCCCCAGCGAAAACGGGTCTCTTTTCGTGACTTTCCGCACGGCATTTCTTCCGCGCCGGCATGGCACGGCTGATGCGTTGGCAAGCGCACACCCCCGAATGCGACACGAACGCCAGACGGGGATCACGAGACCTACCGGACGCCGTTGACACCATGCCGAACGCTCGCACGCCTTTCGCCCCCGCCACCCGCCGCCTGCGTGCGGCCGGCCCGCACGGCCAGGGCGGCGCGTCGTCGCTGCTGCGCCTGTCCAATGCCGCCGCGCCGCGCCTGCCCAAGGCCCCGGCGCTGGCCGACTGGGTGCAGCGCGCGGCCGGCGTGCTCGGCCTGAAGCACGAAGGCCCGGCGTTCGCGGCCAGCGAATTCCGTTGAATCGAGGAGCGCCGACCATGCCCCCGATCGCCCTGACCCCCGCGCCGCGGCTGAGCACGGCGCAGCCGGTGCGTCCCACCACCATCCGGCCGGTGGTTGCACCGCGCCAGACCCAGGTTCTGAAGTCGAGCCGCGAGTGGGCTCAACTGTCCTTGTTTCCGCGCCCGAGCGGCGCACGCTGAGTTTGTTCTGAGAGGAAGTGTTCGAGGGGAGTGAGAGTTTTTAGCGGACTGACACCTGTCCACCAAGGGAAGCGGGCGGATCCGGGGAGGTTGAGAGCGAGCCCCGGAAACATCGTCCCGCTTCCCTCTCTTTTTTGGGTGGTCCGCCTCCCGGGTTCGACCTCTTCAAGACACCCTCCCCGCGCGTGACACTGCCGGTTCCACCGAGAACCCGCGAGGATCACGCGATGCGCTCCCTCCCCCCGCCGCCGCTGGCTGGCCGCTGCCGCCGCCACCCTGCTTCCGCTGCCGCTGCTGGCCCAGACCGCCTGGCCGACCAAGCCGGTGAAGATCGTCGTGCCCTTTGCGCCGGCCGGCACCACCGACATCCTCGCCCGCGCGCTCGCACCGGAGCTGACCCGCGCCTTCGGCCAGCCCTTCGTGATCGAGAACAAGCCCGGCGCCGGCGGCAACCTCGGCGCCGACCGGTCGCGAAATCGAACGACGGCCACACGCTGCTGATGGGCACGGTGGGCACGCACGCCATCAACCCGACGCTGTACGCGAAGATGCCCTACGACCACGTGAAGGACTTCGTGCCCGTCACGCTGGTGGCCGGCGTGCCCAACGTGCTGGTGATGAACCCCGCCAAGGCCGAGGCGCTGGGCATCCAGGGCGTGCCCGACCTGATCCGCGTCGCGAAGGCGAGCCCCGGAGGCTCAACATGGCCAGCAGCGGCAACGGCACCTCCATCCACCTCGCCGGTGAACTCTTCAAGAGCATGACCGGCACCTACATGGTCCACTTCCCCTACCGCGGCTCGGGGCCGGCGCTGATGGACCTGATCGGCGGCAACATGGACCTGATGTTCGACAACCTGCCCTCGGCGATGCCGCACATCAAGGCCGGCAAGCTCAAGGCGCTGGCGGTGACCAGCGCCGAGCGCAGCGCCGCGCTGCCAGATCTGCCGACCATTGCCGAGGCCGGGCCGCTGAAGGGCTTCGAGGCGAGTTCCTGGTTCGGCCTGCTCGCGCCCGCCAGCACGCCGGCCGACGTGGTCAACCGGCTGCAGCAGGAAACCGCGAAGGCGCTGGCCACGCCGGCGATGAAGGAGCGGCTGCTCGCGCAGGGCGCGATCCCCAGCGGCATGAGCCCCGCGGACTTCGCGGCGCTGATCGCCGCCGAGACGAAGAAGTGGGCGGCGGTCGTGAAGGCCTCCGGCGCCAAAGTCGATTGATGACGACCCCCAGCTCGCTACGCTCGCGGCCCCCGGGCGCGCCGCCGGCTTGGGAGCGGCCCGGCGCCGGCGGCCCTCATGACTGAACGATGGCGGTCCTACCGCCGTGACGCGCTGCGCGACGACCTCGTCGCCGCATTCATCGTCGCCATCCTGCTGATCCCGCAGAGCCCGGCCTACGCGATCCTCGCCGGGTTGCCGCCGCAGGTGGGCGTCTACGCGACGATCCTGCCGATGCTCGCCTATGCGGCGCTCGGCTCGTCGAGCGTCAACTCGGTCGGCCCGGTGGCGGTGGTGGCACTGCTCACCGCGCAGGCGATCGCGCCGGTGGTGGCCGAGGGCACGCCGGCCACCGCGGCCGCGCTGGTGCTGGCCGCCGAGGCCGGGCTGCTGCTCGGCGCCGCGGCGCTGTTCCGCCTCGATGCGCTGGCGGCGCTGCTGTCCACGCCGGTGCTGCACGGCTTTTCCACCGGCGCGGCACTGGCGATCACGCTGTCGCAGTTGCCCGCGCTGCTGGGTAGCCCGGCCAAGGGCTTCACCGCGCCCGAGCTGATCGGCTCCTGGTGGGCCGGCGGCGTGGCGGGCCATGCGGCCACCGCGGCCTTCGGCCTCGGGGCGCTGGCGCTGCTGTGGTGGGCACGCGGCCACGCGCGCGCACTGCTGGCGCGCTGGCTGACGCCGGCCACGGCCTCGCTGCTGGCCCGCTGTGCGCCGCTGGGGGTGGTGGCACTGTCCATCGCGCTGGCGTGGACGCTGCAGGCCGATGCACGCGGCGTCTCGCTCGTTGGCGCCCTGCCCACACTCGCGCTGCCGCTGGCGCTGCCGCCGCTGGACGCCGCGCTGTGGTGGCGGCTGCTGCCCAGCGCCGTGCCGCTGGCGCTGGTGACCTTCGTCAGCAGCCTCGCGGTGGCCGAAGGCTGGCACTGCGCCGCCGCGAGCAGGTCGATGCGCGGCGCGAACTCGCCGGCCTCGCCGCAGCCGATCTGGTCTCGGCCTTCTCGGCCGGCATGCCGATCGGCGGCAGCTTCTCGCGCGGCGCGCTCAATGCCGAGGCGGGTGCGCGCACACGCATGGCCGGTGCCTGGGCCGCGCTGCTGATGGCGCTGGCCACGCTGCTGCTGGCCGTGCCGCTCGCCCTGGCTGCCGCGCGCGGTACTGGCGGCCAGCATCGTGATCGCCGTGCTCGGTGTGGTCGAGTGGCGCGCCTTCTCGGAGGCGCGGCGTTATGCGCCGCCGGAGTTCGTGCTGATGGTGATCGTCGGCGCGCTGACGCTGTTCGTGGGCTCGGAGGCGGCGCTGGCCACCGGCGTGGCGCTGTCGATCGGGCTGCTGCTGCAGCGCAGTGCCAACCCTCACGTGGCACGCATCGGCCGCGTCGGCGACACCGAGCATTACCGCAACGTCGAGCGCCACGCGGTGCAGTGCACGCCGGGGGTGCTGGCGCTGCGCATCGACGAAAGCCTGGTCTTCACCAACGCGCGCCGGCTGGTCAACGTGGTCGACCGCCACCTCGCCGCACTGCCCGACACGCGCCGCGTGGTGCTGCTGATGTCACCGGTCAACGCGATCGACTACAGCGCGCTGGAGGCGCTGCGGGCGTTGCACGACGTGCTCGCCGGGCGCGGCATCCGGCTCGATCTCACCGAGGTGAAGGGCCCGGTGCTCGACCGGCTGCGCGCCGGCGGCTGGGCGCAATGGTTCCGCGGCCGCGTCTTCCTCAGCCACCACCAGGGCATGCTGGACGAATCGGGCCGCGGCCCTTGAGGTTCAGCGCGCGGTCAGACCGTCTCCCACACCACCTTGCGCCGCGAGGCCACCCAGCCGTCGTACTTGGCGGCATAGACCTCCTCGATCCGGTTGCGCTTGACCTTGAAGGTCGGCGTGATGAAGCCGTTGTCCACCGTCCAGGGCTCGGTCACCACCACCAGGCAGTCGAGCTGCTCGTGGGGATCGAGCGGGCCGTTCACCGCGGCGAGGTGCTCGGCCAGCGACGCTTCCATCGCGCTGCGGGCGGCGGCATCGCGGGCGCGCTGCGCGGCATCGGCATTGAGCATCACGATGCCCAGCGGCTGGCCGAGGTTGGCGCCCGTCACCACGCAGGCCTCCACGGTGGCGTGCATCACCAGGCGATCCTCGATCGGCGCCGGCGCCACGTATTTGCCCTTGCTGGTCTTGAACAGGTCTTTCACGCGGCCGGTGATGCGCAGGTAGCCGTCGCTCTCCATCTGGCCCTTGTCGCCAGTGTGCAGCCAGCCGTCGGGCGTGAAGGTCTCGCGCGTCAGCGCCTCTTCCTTGTAGTAGCCGAGCATCAGCCCAGGGCTCTTCACCTGGATCTCGCCGTTGGCCGGGTCGAGCCGGCTCAGCACGCCGTCGTAGGGCAGGCCGACGGTGCCGGGGCGCTGCACGCCGGGCACGGTGGCGTGCGAGACGCCGCAGTTCTCCGTCATGCCGTACACCTCGATGATCGGCAGGCCCAGCCTGGCGTACCAGGCCAGCAGCTCGGGCGGCATCGGTGCGGCGCCGCCGGCGGCGAAGGTGCACTGGTCGAGGCCGAGCGCCGAGAGGATCTTCTTCTTCACGATGCCGCGCAGGATGGGGATCTTCAGCAGCCGCTCCAGCTTGGCCGGCGGCATCTTGGCGTTGACGCCCTGCTGGAACTTGACCCACAGCCGCGGCACCGAGAAGAACACCGTCGGCGCGCGCGCTGCAGGTCGGCGGTGAAGGTGTCCAGGCTCTCGGCGAAGAACACGCTCATGCCGGTGGCCAGCAGGCCGTGCTCGACCAGCGTGCGCTCGGCCACGTGGGCCAGCGGCAGGTAGCTGAGCATGCGCGCGCTGCTGTCGATCGGCACGCGCTTGAGGCCCGCATGAATGGACCAGGCGAAGGTCGCGAAGCTGTGCATCACGCCCTTCGGATTGCCGGTGGTGCCCGAGGTGTACATGATGGTCGACAGCTCGTCGCCGTCGCGCACCGGCGATCCCTGCAGCGGCGGCGTGCGGCGGATGATGTCGTCCCAGCTCGGGTAGTCGTTCTTCGGCGACAGCGGATAGCTGATGCACGGCAGATCGGCCGGCACGCCGGGCTTCATCGCCTCCCAGCCGTCGAGCTTGCCGACGAAGACCAGCTTCGATTCGCTGTGCGTCAGGATCTGGCGGATGGTGTCGGGTGCGAGCGTGGGGTACAGCGGCACCGACACATGCCCGGCCATCCAGATCGCCCAATCGCTCATCAGCCAGTGGGCGCAGTTCTTCGACAGGATGGCGATGCGGCTGCCCTTCGGGAAGCCGAACGACTGCAAGTGCGCGGCCATGCGCCGCGTCTCGTCCATCACCTCGCGCCAGCTCATCTGGCGCACCACGCCGCCGCCCATCGGCTGCGTGAAGACGGTGCGGTCGGCCTGGGTCTTCTCCCAGTGGTACAGGCGCTGCAGGGCCAGCTGTTCGGGGGCGATGGTGACGCTCATGGTGGCGGTGACTCCTTTGCGGGCGCCACGCTAGTTCAAGGCCCTCGCGCCGCCATCCGGGTTGACCCGCCAGTAGGGTGATGTCTCCACTCCGGTCGTGACGAAAAAACGCCCGGCGGGTCGGGCCGGGCGAACGCTCTCTCGAGAAGCGGCGGGCGCGCGTGCGCCCGCCGTACAGGATCGGGAGGCAGGCCGTCGGAGTCGGATATTCGCGATCCCCCAACCGCAGCACAACCTCTTCGTCAGGCCGCCTCCCGAACTTGTCACCACCAGGTTTCGGCCTGGATGCCCAGCGAGGTGCCGGCCTTCTTGTCGCCGAACACTTCCTGGGTGCGCCCGCCCAGCGTCAGCCGGGCGGCCTCGTTCCAGATGGCGTGCGTCACGAACAGGCGCACGGTCGGGCGCGAGCCCGGCTCCTTGCCGGCGGAGGCGGCCAGCGCGGCGGTGAACTTGGTCATGTTGCGGGTGTCGCCCGCGTCGGGCTTGATCTGGTCGTGGCCGGCCTCGAACAGGAAGCGGAACGGGCCGCTCAGGTGCGTGTCGGTGCGCGCGCCGATCGACGTCCACTTGTTGCCGCCGTTGGCCGGCGCATCGTTGACGCGGTACTGCGCGATCACATCCAGGCCGGTGCCCGCGCCGATGGTGGTGCCGTACTGGCCGACGATGCGGGTGTTCTTCACGTCGCCGGTCTTGTCGTGCTTGAAGCCGAAGATCCAGTTGCCGCCGAGCGCGCCGTTGAGCGTCTGGTACAGGCCCAGCGCGATGCCGTTGGGCTGCTTGGCCGGCTCGATGCCGGTGACCTGGTTCTTGCTCTTGAGTTGCGCCGAGGGCGTGACGTAGATCGACAGATCGCCATTGGGCAGCGTCTTGATGCCGGTGGCGCGGATCGGCAGAGCGAAGCGGTTTTCGTTGGCCGAGTTGTTCGGGTCCATCATGAACGCGACGCTGACCTTGGCCGCGCCGAGGTCCATGTCCTCGATGCCGGCGCCGTTGCCGTCGTTGTTCTCGAGGAACTGGTCGTTGATGCCGAGCTGCAGGCGGTTGTAGAAGCGGCGGCCGGCCCAGACCTTGCCGCCGGCCAGCTGCGAGATCTTGTCGCCGTAGGCGTAGATCTGGCCGAAGCGGGTGGTCAGCGTGTCGGGCTCGTTGCTGCCCGCCGGGCCCCAGGCGTGGTAGACGCTGGGCATCACGAGCACGTTCCAGGTCGAACCCTCGTACTCGGCCAGCTTGGCGTTGAAGGTCGGCTCGATCACGTAGTCGCACTCGTTGCCCAGGCGCCACTTGGTGTCGGCGCCGGCAAGCTGGTAGCACACCTGCGTGCCGCCTCGGGCGTTCACGCCGGTGCCGGCACGCATGTAGCCGGAATAGCTCAGCTCCACGGCCTGCACGCTGCCGGCCGTGCCGGCCAGTGCGAGTGCGGCGATCAGCGGGGTCTTGTTCTTCATGGGGTCTCCTCGTCTCCTTGGGGGTGGTTGGAATTGCCGGGTCGGCAGTCGGGGGTGCGTTCCCGGCCTCCGCCATGGGGAAATCGTTTTCACCATCGGCGTGGGTCGGCTGACGCGGGGAAAGGGGGTGGCCATCTCAGTGCAGCGCGATGGCCCGGCCGCTGGCATCGAACAGCAGCGCGTGCGCGGATTGCGGAATCAGGCCGATGCGCTGGCCCACGGCCGGCCGGCGTGGTCGGCCGGCAGCCGCAGCGACAGCGGCTCCTGCGAGCCCTCGAGGCTGGCGTGCACGATCAGCGAGTCGCCGAGGTGCTCGAGCAGTTCGACGCGGGCGGCGAGCCCTTCGTCGACGCGGCCGATGCTCAGGTGCTCGGGGCGGATGCCCAGCACCAGCTCGCCGCCGCTGGGCCGGCCGGCGGCCGGCAGCGGCAGCTCGACGAGGCCGGCGCCTTGGGCTTCGAACTTCATCGACGACGGCCCGCCCGCCAGCGCCCGGCCGCGGATGAAGTTCATGCGCGGCGAGCCGAGGAAGCCGGCGACGAACTGGTTGGCCGGCCGCGTGTAGAGCTCCAGCGGCGCGCCCACCTGCTCGATGCGCCCGCCGTTGAAGACGGCGATGCGGTCGCCCAGCGTCATCGCCTCGACCTGGTCGTGGGTGACGTAGACCATCGTGCTGCCGAGCTCCTGGTGCAGCTTCGACAGCTCGATGCGCATCTGCACGCGCAGCGCGGCGTCGAGATTGGACAGCGGCTCGTCGAACAGGAAGACCGCCGGCTTGCGCACGATCGCGCGGCCGATCGCCACGCGCTGCCGCTGGCCGCCGGAGAGTTCGCGCGGCTTGCGCGAGAGCAGCGGCTCGATCTGCAGGATGGCTGCGGCGCGCGCGACGGCGGCCTCGACCGCCTTGGCCGGCTGGCCGGCCATCTTCAGCGCGAAGCCCATGTTCTGCGCCACCGTCATGTGCGGGTACAGCGCATAGCTCTGGAACACCATCGCGATGCCGCGTTCGGCCGGCGCCACCTCGTTGATGCGCTCGCCGGCGATGGCCACTTCGCCTTCGTCGATGTCCTCGAGCCCGGCGATCATGCGCAGCAGCGTGCTCTTGCCGCAGCCCGAGGGGCCGACGAAGACGGTGAACTCACCCTCGGCGATGTCCAGATCGATGCCGCTGAGCACCTCGACCGGGCCGAAGGACTTGCGCACGCCGCGCAGCGCCAGCGCCGCCATCTCAGACCCCCAGCGCCGCGGCGCGCTGCCGGGCGACGAAATCGCGGTACCAGTGCGCGCTGTCCTTCAGCGTGCGCTGCTGCGTCGCATAGTCCACGTGGACCAGGCCGAAGCGCTTGTCGTAGCCGGAGTCCCACTCGTAGTTGTCGAGCAGGCTCCAGTAGAAGAAGCCGCGCACGTCCACACCGGCTTGGATCGCCTGGGCCAGCGCGTCGAGGTGGCCTCGCAGGTACTCGATGCGCGGCGTGTCGTTGACGCGGCCGTTCACCAGCCGGTCGGCATTGGCCATGCCGTTCTCGGTGATGTAGACCGGCGGCAGGCGGTACTCGCGGTGGATGCCGGTGAGCAGGTCGGTCAGGCCTTGCGGATAGACCTCCCAGCCCATGTCGGTCTCGCCCTGCAGCTTGGGTGCGGGCTGCGGCGGCTCGTCGCTGGAGACCCAGATGCGCGTGTAGTAGTTGATGCCGAGGAAATCGAGCGGCTGGGCGATCGCATCGAAATCGTTTTCACGAATCTGCGGATAAAGATGCACGCCGCTGGCCGTCGGATAGCGCTTGTGGAAGATCGGGTCCATGAACCAGCGCACGAAGAGGGCGTACTCACGCTCGGCGAGTGCGCGGTCGGTGGCGCGGTCGGTGGCCGGCACCGCCGGCGACTGGTTCAGCACGATGCCCAGCGGCGCCTTCACTCCGGCCGCACGCATCGCCTGCAGCGCCAGGCCGTGCGACAGCAGCAGGTGGTGCGCCACCTGCACCGCCGCCTGCGGGTCCTTCATCCCGGGCGCGAACTTGCCGCTGTGGTGGCCCAGGTGCGCGGTGCACCACGGCTCGTTGTGCGTGGCGATCGCGGCCACACGATCGCCCAGGCGCTGGCCCATCGTCACTGCGTAGTCGGTGAAGCGCAGCGCGGTGTCGCGGTTCAGCCAGCCGCCTTCATCCTGCAGCGCCTGCGGCAGGTCCCAGTGGTAGAGCGTGGCGTGCGGTGTGATGCCGCGCTCGAGCAGCGCGTCCACCAGCCGGTCGTAGAAGGCCAGGCCCTTGGCATTCCAGGCGCCCTTGCCCTGCGGCTGCACGCGCGGCCACGCGATCGAGAAGCGGTAGCCCCCAGGCCCATGCCGGCGATCAGCGCGATGTCCTGCTCGTAGCGGTGGTAGTGGTCGCAGGCGACGTCGCCGGTGTCGCCGTTGACGGTCTTGCCCGGCGTGTGCGAGAAAGTGTCCCAGATCGACGGGCCGCGGCCATCTTCGGCGGCGGCGCCTTCGATCTGGTAGGCGCTGGTGGCCACGCCCCAGAGAAAGTCGGCAGGGAATCTCGGATCGGTCACGGTTCGTTTTCCTTGGGTGGGCGCGCTCAGGACTTCACGGCCCCGGCAGTCAGCCCTTCGATGAGCCGGCGCGAGGCCAGCATGAACAGGACGAGCAGCGGCAGCACGGCGATCGCGGAGCCGGCCGAGATGGGGCCCCACGGGATCTGCCCGGTGCCCTGCAGCGAGCGCAGCGCCAGCGGCACGGTGTACATCTCCATGTCGCGGATGACGATCAGCGGCCCGATGAAGTTGTTCCACGAGCCGATGAAGGTGATCAGGCCGAGCGTGCCGAGCGCGGGGCCGATCAGCGGCAGCACGATGCGCCAGTAGATGGTGAATTCGCCGCAGCCATCGATGCGTGCGGCATCGATCAGCTCGCGCGGGATGGCCGAGGCGATGTACTGGCGCATCATGAAGATGCCCAGGGCGCCGACGGCACCCGGCACGTACAGCGCGCGCGGCTGGTTCATCCACTCGAGCCAGCTCATCGTCAGCGCGGTCGGGATCATGCCGACGAAGCTGGGCAGCAGCATCGTCGCCATCACGAAGCCGAAAAGCGCGTCGCGGTACTTGAAGTCGTACAGCGCGAAGGCGTAGCCCGCCAGCGAGCAGAAGAACAGGTTCAGCGCCGTCGACATCAGCGCGATGTAGAAGCTCCAGCCGACGTTCTTCCAGAAGTGCGGCAGGCTGGTCAGCAGCTGGCGCAGGTTGTCGAGGAAGGCGTCGCCGAACCAGATCGGCGGCGGCAGCGAGAGGATCTCGCGGTTCGTGTGCGTGGCGAACACGAACATGAACCAGAAGGGGCCGAGCATCATCAGCGCCCCGAGGGCCACGATGGCATAGGCGCCGAGCAGCTGTGGGTTGAGGCGGGGTCGCTTCATCGTGCGCCTCAGTCGCGCTGGCCGAGCAGGCGGTTGTTGGCCCAGGTGGCCGCGCCGATCAGCAGGAACAGCAGCCAGGCGATCGCGGAGGCGGTGCCGAAGTCGCCGTCGACGAAGGCGGTGCCGTACATGTGCATCGCCGCCGTCTTGCCGGCCGGCCGATGCCGCCGGTGCCGCCGGTGAGGATGAACGGCTCCTCGAACAGCTGCAGGTTGCCGATGATGGTGAGCGTCACCGCGAAGAAGATCATCGGCTTGAGCAGCGGCAGCGTGATCCAGCGGAACTGCTGCCAGGGCTTGGCGCCGTCGATCGTCGCGGCCTCGTAGAGGTCGCGCGGGATGGTCTGCATCGCCGACAGGTACAGCACCGCGTTCCAGCCCACGTAGCGCCACCAGACCACGAAGGCGATCATCCACTTCGTGTATCCGGGCTGGCCCCAGTCGATGTTCGTCTCGGGGAACAGCCAGCCGAGCAGCGGCACGTGGTGCAGCGAGGTCAGCGTGGCATTGACGACGCCGAAGTCGCGCGAGAACAGCGACGAGAAGACCAGCGAGATCGCCACCGTCGAGGTGATGAACGGCAGGAAGTAGACGCCGACGATGGCATTGCGCCAGCGCCCGAGGGCGCGGTGGAAGAAGAAGGCCAGCGGCAGCGCCACCTGTGTGCTGCGGCAGGCCGGAGACCACCGCCAGCCAGACGGTGTTGTAGATCGACTTGTGGAACCACTCGTCGTCCTGCAGCACGTACAGGTAGTTCTCCAGTCCGACGAAGCGCATCGCCTCGAGGCCCGCGGCCGGATCCCAGCGGTGGAACGACAGGTAGACGGAGAACAGCAGCGGGAACAGCCCGAAGACCGCGAAGAGGATGAAGAACGGGCTGATGAACAGGTACGGCGCCCAGCGCTTGCTGAGCCACGGGCGGCCGCGGCGCGCGCGGTGCGGGCGCGGCGGCGGGCGTCTGGGCAGCAGGGTCGGCAGTGCGGGCGTGCATGGTCGGACGGTGCTTGGGCATGGGCAGCGAGGCTGCCCGGGGCCGGCGCCGGGGGAATCCGGGTTTGTCGTGGGGTGCGGCCCGGGGGCCGCACGCAGCTTCAGTGCAGGATCAGGCGGCCGCTCAGCGGCGCACCCGCTTGGCCACCGCGGCCTGCGCATCGGCGAGCGCGGCCTTGATGTCCTTGTTCTTCTCGAGCACGTTCTCGAGTTCGGCGTTGACCACCTCGGTGGCCACCGGGTCGAACTTGTCGACCGCCATCGCCGGGATCTTGCTGGCCGCGAGCTTCCACTGCTGGCGCGCCTTCTGGCCGCCGAGGTACTCGATCGGCTGGTCGATGAAGGCGTCGTTCTGCGCCTCGATCAGCGAGGGGAAGGCGTCGTAGCCGCGGAAGGCCTCGATCTGCATGTCCTTGGTGGTGGTCAGGAACTTGATGAAGTCCCAGGCCGCCGCCTTGTTCTGCGCCTTCTTCGGCACGCCGTAGAACGAGCCGCCCCAGGAGCCGAACGCGCCGCCGGGCAGCTGCGCCGAGCGCCACTTGCCCTGGACTCGGGCGCCAGCCAGTTGTTGAGGTGGCCGGCGAGCCACGCGCCCATCATCTGCGAGGCGATCTTGTCGCGCTTGAAGCCTTCGCTCCACTCGTTGGACCACGCGCCGATCTTGCCGTCGATGCCGGCTTCGCGCGCTGCCTTGGCCAGCTCGAAGGCCTTCTGGAAGCGGGCGTTGTCGATCGTCGGCTTGCCCGACTTGTCGAAGTAGATGCCCTCGCCGTCCTTCAGGTTGGAGCGGATGTAGATGTCCTTGATGTCGACCGCGCTGGCCAGCAGCCAGGCGCCGGTGGCGGCCTTGAGTTTCTTGCCCGACTCGATGTAGGACTCCCAGCTCTTGGTCAGGTCGGCTTCGCTGACGCCGGCCTTGTCGAGCAGGTCCTTGCGGTAGAAGAGCGCGCCGGGGCCGATGTCCACCGGCATGCCGACCATCACGCCCTGGCCGCTCATCGCCAGCGGGTAGGTGAAGCGAGCCACCTTGTCGCGGTACTGCAGCGCGTTGTACGGCGCCTTGGAGAGATCTTCCATGCCGCCGCTCTCGGCGAACTTGCCGATGAAGCCCATGTCCACCGCCATCACGTCGGGCAGGTTCGCGCCGGTGGCCAGCGCGGTGGTCATCGCGGTGTGGTGGTCGGCGTAGGCCAGGCTGGTCAGCTTGATCTCGACGTTCGGATTGATCTTCTTGTACAGCGGGATGGCCAGCTTGATGCCGCGGTCCAGATCAGGGAAGGAGGCGACGGTGATCGTCACCGTCTGGGCCATCGCCGCGGCCGACAGGCCAGCCGCCAGCACGCCGATCACCGGCTTCAGGAAGGGTTTCATCCGCTTGTCTCCATGCCCTCGCGGGGCGTGATTGTGATGCCAGTGGTCTGGCAACGTTTTCATTTCTGGGGAGAAATCGCCTGGGTCGCAGCTCGGCTCACCAGGCGTCTCGTGAAATTGTTTTCAGAACGACGCCATTGCAGCAGCGCTTGAAAACGTTGTCAACATGGCTTCGGGAAAGTCCCAGGGTCAGCGCGCGACGGGCAGCAGCGTCTCGAGCAGCGGCCGGCGCCACTGCAGCGACAGCGGCTCCAGCACGCCGAAGCTCGAGGCGAGCTCCCAGTACGCCCAGGAGAATCCGCGCGACTCGGCCTCCTCGCGCACGGCGCGCGTCCAGGCCGGGCGGGTGGGCTCGGGCGCGCGCGAGTAGGCGCCGAATTCGCCGAGCAGCACCGGCCGCTTCTCGCGCGCCGCCCAGCGCGCCACGCGGTCGAAGTCGTCGCGCAGGCGCTGGCGCTGGGCCGCCGTGCCGCTCCAGGTGGTGCCGACCCACGCACCCGCGCCGCTGACCCACTCGGCGCCCTGGTGCGTCACCTCCATTGGCGAGTAGTAGTGGAAGGTGGCGATGAGGTTGCGGTCGTCGGCCGGCAACGCCAGTCTTCGAGCGCCGGGCCGCTGTTCCAGTCGCCGCCGCCGATGATCAGCGTGCGCTGCGGGTTGCTCTGCCGCACCACCGGCAGCACCGCGGCCAGCGCGTCGTTCCAGCGCGAGCGCGTCAGCTCGCGGTTCGGCTCGTTGAGCAGCTCGAACATCACCGTGGCCGGCGCGTCGCGGTAATGCTCCGCCACCTGGCGCCAGACGGCCACGAAGCGCTCTCGCTCGGCCTCGGGCTCCAGCATCATGTTGGCGTAGTGGTGCATGTCCAGGATGACGGCCGGGCGATGCTGCAGCGCCAGTTTCACCACGCCGTCGACGCGCTCGAAGAAGTCCGGCGCGATGCGGTAGGGCGGCTGCACGCCGGCCCGCGCATCCCAGCGGATCGGCAGGCGGATCGCGGTGAAGCCGGCCTGCGCAGTGAGCACGATGAACTCGTCGCGCAGCATCGGCCCGGCCATGCCTTCGCGCGCGTGGTCGAGCATGTTGCCGAAGTTGATGCTGCGCGCCAGCAACCGGTTGCAGCTGGCGGCGCGTTCGGCCGGCGGCTGCTCGAAGCTGCAGGCGAATGCCGCCGGCACGGCGGCCAGCGTGATGGCAGCGGCCAACAGGCGGGTGAGGAATTGACGAACGGCCATCGTGCCTCCTGGGCAGGTTCTGCGAACTTGTCGTGAAAACGTTATCATGGTCTGGACGACATGCACAATCCGGCGACACCCCGCCGATCCGCCCCGTGGCCGCCACTTCCGACATCGACGCCCCTCCTTCGACGATCACCGTGCTGGACGTCGCCCGCGAAGCCGGCGTGTCACCCAGCACGGTGTCGCGCATCCTCAACGGCACGGCGCGGGTCACCTCCGACAAGCGGCAGGCGGTGGAGGAGGCGATCCGCAAGCTCGACTTCAAGCCCAACCTGTTCGCGCGCAGCCTCAAGACCGGCACGACGATGACGGTGGGCATCCTGACGCAGGACGTCGAGAGCCCGTTCTACGGCCGCGCGATGAAGGGCATCGAGGCGGGCCTGGCCGGCACCGGCTACGCGCCGATCATCGTCAGCGGCCACTGGAATGCCGCCGAGGAAGCCGAACGCGTGCGCCTGCTGATGGCGCGGCGCATCGACGGGCTGGTGATCCTCACCGGCCACCTCGACGACCGCCAGATCGCCGACTTCGCACGCCACCAGCCGATCGTCGTGACCGGCCGGCAGCTCGACGCACCCCAGGTTCGCGCCTTCGCGCTCGACCAGGAGGCCGGCGGCCACCTCGCCACGCGCCACCTGCTCAGCCTCGGCCACCGCCGCATCGCGCACATCGCCGGCCCGGCCGACCACACCGATGCCACCGAGCGCCGCGCCGGCTACGAGCGCGCGCTGCGCGAGGCCGGCGCGCCGCTGCTGCCCGAGCTGGTGGTGCAAGGTGACTTCATGGAAAGCGGCGGCCTGCTGGCGATGAACCGGCTGCTCGACAGCGGCCAGCCCTTCACCGCGGTGTTTGCCGCCAACGACCAGACGGCGTTCGGTGCTCGCATGGCGATGTACCGGCGCGGCGTGCGGGTGCCCGACGACGTGTCGATCGTCGGCGTGGACGACCTGCCAGGGGCCGCCTACGCCACGCCGCCGATGACGACGGTGCGCCAACCGATCTACGAGATCGGCACGGCGGCAGCGAATGCGCTGCTCACCTTGCTCGGCCACCCGGTGCCCGACGTGGCGGTGCCGCCGCTGGAGCTGGTGGTGCGCGAGACGACGCGAAGGATCTGAAGGAAGGGTCAGGCGCGTTCGCGCGCGACGGCCTGTTCGATCTGCTCCTGCACCTTGCGCGCGCCGCGGATCACCAGCGTCGCATCGAGCTCGGCCTGCGGCGCCACCTTGGCGGCCACGGCATCGAGCGTGTCGGGGTCGCGCATCATCGCGTTGGCGATCGCCGAGATCGCGCAGATCGCCCGGCGCTGCACCTGCATCGGCAGCTGCAGCGTGGCATTGACCATCACGTGGAAGCGCACGCTGTGCACCGCTGCCGGCGCGAGGCCCCAGGTCTCGCACAGCGCCGCGCCGAGCGCATCGTGGCTGACGCCGAATTCGTCGTGCTCGAGCAGCAGCAGGTCTTCGTCGTTCTCGGCGGCGGCGCAGCAGCGGCTTGTAGCGCTGCGGCGCATGGCGGAACAGCACCGCCTTGCCGCATTCCTCGAACAGCCCCGCCGAATGCGAGGCCCAGGGGTCGACGCCGATCGCCCGGCCAATGCGGCCCATCAGCAGGCCGCGCACGCTGGCGCGCTCCCACAGCGGATCGAGCTCGGGCGCAGTCGGGAAGACGGCCTTCAGGCCCATCTCGAAGGTGACGGCCGCGACCTCGCGCGTGCCCAGGTAGGTGATGGCCTGCTGCACGCTCTGCACGCGGCCGGACAGGCCGTACAGCGACGAATTGACCGCCTTCAGCACCGCGGCGGCGAGCGCCATGTCGGAGGTGACGAGCGACGACAGCGCCTGCAGGTTGACGTCCTCGTCGGCCAGCAGCAGCGACAGCTTCACCAGCGACTCCGGCTGGGCCGGCACATCGATGTTCAGGGATCGCAGTCTCGGGTCGACAGGCATGGCGCGCTCACGGGCTCGGGCTCCTGCAGGCATGCTAGTCGGCCCCCGGCCCGACGATGCCCCGAACTGGCCCGACTTCGTCACGCAATTCGTCCGCACCTCGTCTGCGCCCCGACGCTGCCCTCAGCGCAGAAAGGCATCCCAGCCGGTCTTGGCGATCAGCGCTGTCACCACGAGGATGAATGCCGCGCGCACGAAACCGGCGCCGTGGCGCAGCGCGAGCCGCGTGCCGATCAGGCTGCCGGCGACGTTGGCCACCGCCAGCACCGCGGCCACGTGCCACCACACATGCCCGCGGCTGGCCAGCAACAGCAGCGCCGCGGCGTTGGTGGCGGTGTTGAGCAGCTTGGCGCTGGCCGAGGCGTTGAGGAAATCGAAGCCGAGCAGGCGCACGAACAGGAAGACGAAGAAGCTGCCGGTGCCCGGGCCGAAGAAGCCGTCGTAGAAGCCGATGCCGGCGCCGATCGTGCAGGCCACCAGCACCTGCGCGCGGCCGGTCAGCTTTGGTGCGTGCTCGCGGCCGAGATCCTTTCTGGCCAGCGTGTAGGCCAGCACCGCCAGCAGCACGAAGGGCAGCGCCTTGCGCAGCAGCTCGGGGCTGGCCAGCGTCAGCGCCCACGCGCCGGTGAAGCTGCCGGCAAAGGCCGCCGCCGCGGCCGGCAGCATCGCACTCCAGGCCATCTGCACGCGGCGCGAGAACTGCCAGCTGGCCCAGGCCGTGCCCCAGATGCCCGAACCCTTGTTGGTGCCCAGCAGCGTGGCCGGTGGCGCGCCCGGGTACATGCCGAACAGCGCCGGCACGAGGATCAGCCCGCCGCCGCCGACGATGGCGTCGACGCAGCCGGCGAACAGCGACGCCAGTGCGACGAGGGCCAGTTCGGTCATGGAAGTGAAAAGGGGCGCCGGGTGTTGGCCCGGCGCCCCTCGATTTTTTGCATCGGCCGCCGCGGCGGCCTGCGTGCTGGCGTCGTCCGCGTGGCCGCGGCGCGCCTTGTTGCGTCTCCTCAGTCCCCGCGCCCAGTCCGGCACCCAGGGTGCCGCCGCGCAGTGGGCGAACTGTAGGGGGCGTTGTCGCCAGCCGCAGCAGGAATTACCCTGCCCCGGTCGCCGCCAGCCACTCCTGCAGCAG
Organism: Piscinibacter aquaticus; assembly: GCA_007994965.1. Lineage (GTDB taxonomy): Bacteria > Pseudomonadota > Gammaproteobacteria > Burkholderiales > Burkholderiaceae_C > Piscinibacter > Piscinibacter aquaticus. Next base: position 3,937,935 of record VOPW01000001.1, read on the forward strand.
CGCGTTGACGGCGACGGGCTTCTCCATGGTGAGCATGTGCCCGCACTCGGGCAGCAGGGACAGCCGCGCGCCGGGAATGCCCTGCGCGAGTTCGCGCGAGCACTCGGGCGGCGTCACGCCGTCGTTTTCGCCGCAGACCACCAGCGTCGGGCAGCCGATCCCGGCCAGCCACGGACGGAGATCGTGCGCGGCCATCATGGCGCGGTTCTGCCGCACCAGCTGGGCGAAGCCTGTGCGGCGCAGCATCGCGCGGTAGCGGTCGAGCAGCGCGTCGTCGTCCCAGGCGCTGCGATGAAACACGAACCAGACGTTGGCCTCGAGCAGGTCTTCGCCGCGGCCGGATTCGAACTGCGTCACGGCCTCGCTGCGCAATGCCCGCAGCTCCTCGGTATCGGCGCGCGCGGTGCTGCCCAGCAGCGCCAGGCCACGCACGCGATGCGGCGCCTGCCGCGCGGCCTCCGCGATGCGGCCGCCCATCGAGGCGCCGACCAGCAGCAGCTCGCCCGGTTGCTCGGCCAGCAGCAGCGCGGCCATCTCGGGCAGCGTGGCGGCGCGCTGATGCACGTCGGCCACACGCGGAACCGGCGGGGCCGCAGCGCGGCGAGCTGGTCGCGCCACAGCTCGGCATCGCAAGCCGGGCCCGGCAGCAGGACAGTGGTGAGCGATTGCGGCGCCGGCATGCCCATCAACCGCGCAGCTTCAGCACGCCGGCCGGTCCGGGCCCGGCGCGGTCGAGCCAGCGTGCCGCCTCGGCCGGCGCCAGGGGCCGCGCGTAGAGATAGCCCTGCATCACGCGGCAGCCGGCGGCGCGCAGCGCCTCCGACTGCGCCGCGGTTTCCACTCCCTCGGCGATGACGTCGAGCTCGAGCGTGCTGGCCGGTCGCAGATCGCCTTGACCACCGCGGTGGCGTCGGGCGCCGGCAAGGGCTCGACCGGGCTGCGGTCGATCTTCACCGTGTGAAGCGGCAGGCTGCGCAGCATGTTCAGCGACGAGAAGCCGGTGCCGAAGTCGTCCAGCGCCACCTCGATGCCGTGCGCACGCAGCCGGGCGATGCGCCCGCGCGCCTGCTCCATGTGCGCCACCGCCACGCTCGGTGATCTCCAGCGTCAGCAGCGCAGGCGGCACGCCGTGGCGTTCCAGCACGCCCAGCACCTCGTCGGCGAAGCCCGGGTCGAGCAGCTGCAGCGGCGACACGTTCACCGCCACCGGCACGCCATGGCCATAGTCGCGCCGCCACTGCGCCAGCTGCGCGCAGGCGCGCTCGAGGATGAGCGTGCCGAGCGCGCGGACCATGCCGGTGCGCTCGGACGCCGGCACGAACTCCAGCGGCGAGATGCGGCCGCGGCCGGGCGGATCCCAGCGCACCAGCGCCTCGAAGCCGACCAGCACCGGCGGACGCGCCGCACTGCGCACCTCCACCTTGGGCTGGTAGACGAGGCTGAACTCCTCGTTCTTCAGCCCGGCGCGCAGCGCCTGCTCGGCCAGCAGCGTGACGCCCGAGCCGCGCTCGAAGCGTTCCTCGGCGAACTGCAGCGAGGTGCCCGGCACGCTCTGGCCTCGTGCATCGCGGCATGGGCCGCGCGCAGCAGCGCCTCGGCATCGCGGGCATGGGCCGGATGCAGCGCCACCCCATCGACATGTCGAGGAAGAACTCGTGCCCGGGCAGCCGCAGCGGTTGCGCGAGCAGCTCGCGCACGCGGCGGGCGAGTTCGTGCGCGGCGCGCTCGGGGTCGTCGGCCGGCGCGAGCAGCGCGAATTCGTCCTCGCCCAGGCGCATGGTCTCGGCGTGGCCCTGCTGGCTGCGCGACAGCTCGCCGGCCAGCGCGCGCAGCACGGCGTCGCCCACCGAAGGACCATGCGCCTCGTTGAACAGCTTGAAGCGATCGACGTCGAGCAGCAGCAGCGCGAAGCCGGCATCGGCCGCGCACAGCTCGCGCAGCCGGGCCAGCAGTGCGCTGCGGTTGGGCAGGCCGGTCAGTTCATCGTGCGTGGCCCGGTGCAGCAGCGCGGCGGTGGCATCGTGCTCGGCGGTCTCGTCGCTGACCACCACCTGCTCGGCCGGATCGCCGTCCCAGTCGACCCGCCGTGCCGAGAAGCGCAGCCGGATCGGCGTGCCGTCGAAGCGGTAGCGCAGGCCCGACCAGTCCTCGCGCTCGGCTTCGCCGCTCAGCAATCGCCGGTGGCGCTCACGGCCGGCCGCTCGTTCGGCCTCGGGCATGGTGGCCTCGCGCCACAGCGTGCGCACCTCGTCGAGCGACTTCAACCCGTAGATGCGCAGCAGCGCCGGGTTGGCGTAGAGCATCTGCTCGCCGCGGATCACCGCCACGCCCTGGTGGGAGTGTTCGGTCAGGCGTTCGAAGCGCAGGCGCGCCAGCCGCGAGGCCTCGGCGGATCGGCGGCCCGCGGCGTGCAGCAGCGCCAGCGTGATGCCCGCGCGCAGCAGCATGCCGGTGGCCAGTTGCCGCTCGGCCACGCCGGGGCCGAGCGCGAAGACCTGCAGCGCATTGAGGGCCAGCAGCACCAGCAGCACGCCCGACAACCGCTCGGCACCACCGCGCGGCCACAGCCAGACCAGCGCCGCGGCCGCGAGCAGCCCGTTGAGCAGCACCGGCGTGACGGCCGCCTGCGGCAGGCCCAGCGGCAGCAATGCCAGCGCGCCGACGGCCAGCACCAGTGCCGCGATGCGCTGCTCGCGCCGCGTCAACGGCCGATCGGCCAGATAGCCCACGCCCATCAGGATCAGCCCGGCCGAGACCATGGCCACGCCCACCAGCACCGCGAGGCCGGTGAAGCGAACCAGCGGATCGGCGGACGGCAGCAGCGCGTAGGCCGGCGCCAGCGCTGCATGCAGCACGAAGGCCGTGCCCATCATGCGCAGGAAGGCCTGCTCGTGATCGCGCCGCCACGCCAGCAGCAGCGCGGCGCCGCAGGCCGTGCACAGCGCCGTGTTGGCGGGGTAGACCCAGTCGAAGTTCACGGCGGGGCCGTCAACGGCCGTCCTCGGCAATCCACTGCGCGGCGCGCTCGGCGATCATCAGCGTCGGCGAGTTGGTGTTGCCGCTGGTGATGGTCGGCATCACGCTGGCATCGGCCACGCGCAGGCCGGCGATGCCATGCACGCGCAAGCGTGCATCGACCACCGCGGCCGCATCGCGTGCCGGGCCCATCTTGGCCGTGCCGACCGGATGGAAGATCGTCGTGCCGATGTCGCCGGCCGTGCGCGCCAGTTCTTCGTCGCTCTGGAACTGCACGCCGGGCTTGTACTCGCGCGGGTTGTATTTCGCCAGCGCCGGCTGCGCGACGATGCGCCGCGTCAGGCGCAGCGACTCGGCGGCGATGCGACGGTCCTCCTCGGTGGAGAGGTAGTTCGGCGCGATGCTCGGCGCGTCGCTGGCCTGCGGCGAACGGATGCGCACCGCGCCGCGGCTGGCCGGGTTGAGGTTGCACACGCTGGCGGTGAAGGCCGGGAAGCGGTGCAGCGGCTGGCCGAAAGCGTCGAGCGAGAGCGGCTGCACGTGGTACTCGAGGTTGGCGTGCGGCTGCGCCGGATCGCTCTTCGTGAAGGCACCGAGCTGCGACGGCGCCATGCTCATCGGCCCGCTGCGCTTGAAGAGATATTCGAGGCCGATGCCCGCCTTGCCCCACCAGGAGTTCGCCAGCGTATTGAGCGTCTTCACGCCGTCGACCTGGAACACTGCGCGGATCTGCAGGTGGTCCTGCAGGTTCTCGCCGACGCCGGGCAGCGCATGCTCGACCGCGATGCCGTGCTGCTGCAGCAGCGGCGCCGGGCCGATGCCGGAGAGCTGCAGGATCTGCGGCGTGCCGATCGCGCCGGTGGCCAGCACCAGTTCGCCGCCGTCCTTCAGCCGCGCCTCGATCGGCGCGCCGCCGCCGTGCGGCAGCACCTCGATGCCGACCGCGCGCAGGCCGTCGGCGCGATCGAGCAGCACCCGGCGCACCTGCGCGCCGGTCCAGACCTGCAGGTTGTCGCGCTCCTGCACCGGGCGCAGGAAGGCCTTGGTGGCGTTCCAGCGGATTCCGGCGCGCTGGTTGACCTCGAAGTAGCCCACGCCTTCGTTGTCGCCGCGGTTGAAATCGTCGGTGGCCGGGATGCCGGCCTGCTGCGCGGCCTGCGCGAAGGCATCGAGGATCTCCCAGCGCAACCGCTGCTTCTCCACGCGCCATTCGCCGCCCTGGCGTGCGCCGCTGGGGTCGAAGCCCGGCGCGGCGTGGAAGGCGTCGGCACCCTTGTGGAAGTCCTCGTGCTTCAGGAAGTAGGGCAGGCACTCGGCCCAGCTCCAGCCTTCGTTGCCGAGCGCGCCCCAGTGGTCGTAGTCGCGCGCCCGGCCGCGCATGTAGATCATGCCGTTGATGCTCGAGCAGCCGCCCAGCACCTTGCCGCGCGGGTAGCGCAGCGAGCGGCCGTTCAGGCCCGGGTCGGGGTCGGTGGCGTAGAGCCAGTCGGTGCGCGGGTTGCCGATGCAGTACAGATACCCGACCGGCACGTGCACCCACACATAGTCGTCGTTGCCCCCCGCCTCGACCAGCAGCACGCGCTTGGTCTTGTCCGCACTCAGCCGGTTGGCCAGCAGGCAGCCGGCCGTGCCGGCGCCACAGACGATGTAGTCGTAGCTGCTGTTGCTCATCCGTCGCTCGTCCCGGCCCTCGATTCGTGGCCGCGATGATAGGAGCAGCGGCGCCGGGCTCAGCGCAGCGTCGCCACCAGCACCGGGAACAGCTTGACCAGGCCGTCGCTCATCACCTCGACGGCCAGCGCCGCGAGGATCAGGCCCATCAGCCGCGTCATCACGTTGATGCCGGTCTGGCCGAGCACGCGGGCGATGCGGCCGGACAGGCTGAACGCCGCCCACACCGCCAGCCCGATCACCACGCCGTAGCCGACCAGCACGCCGAGCTCCCACCAGTGCCGGGTCTTGTCGGCATAGATGACCATCGTCGAGATCGTGGCCGGGCCGGTCAGCAGCGGGATGGTCAGCGGCACCACGGCGATGCTGTCGCCGGCATCGACCTTGGTGTCGCCGGCGGTGACGTCTTCCTTGCGGCCCTCGGCCGGCTGGGCATTGAGCATCTGCAGCGACGAGATCAGCAGCAGCATGCCGCCGCCGACCTGGAACGAGGCCAGCGAGATGCCGAAGAACTCGATGATCTTGATGCCGGCCAGGGCGCTCACCGCGATCACGCAGAACGCACTGAAAGCGGACACCCGGATGGTGCGTTGCCGCTGTTCGCGGCTGAAACCCTGGGTGAAATGGATGAAGAAAGGGATAACCCCAATCGGGTTGACGATCGCCAGCAAGGCAATCAACGGCTTGTACAGATCCATGCCCCGATCCTAGGCGCGGCGCGGCCGGCGGGCGATCGTGCGCTCACACCGGTCGTCAGCCCGAAAACAACACTTTCTCGCTTGACACCGTACGTACTTTTGCGCAGTTCACTTATATTCGTCAGCCTGTGCATGGACGCGGCGCCTTCGCTTGAATGGTTCACGATGGGTAGAAGCTCCACATGTTCTGCAGGTCATTGAAAGGGGCTCTCCCATGGGCAACAAACTCTACGTCGGCAACCTTGCCTACTCCATTCGCGACGAAGACCTTCAACAGTCGTTCTCGCAGTTCGGCACCGTCACGTCCGCCAAGGTCATGATGGACCGCGAAACCGGCCGCTCGAAGGGCTTCGGTTTCGTCGAGATGGGCTCCGATGCCGAAGCGCAATCGGCCATCAATGGCATGAACGGCCAGGCCCTGGCCGGCCGCGCGGTCGTCGTCAACGAGGCGCGTCCTCGTGAAGAGCGTCCGGGTGGCTTCGGCGGCGGTGGCCGCGGCGGCTACGGCGGCGGCGGCGGCTACGGTGGCGGCGGCCGCTCCGGCGGTGGCGGCGGCTACGGTGGTGGCGGTGGCGGTGGCGGCTACGGCGGTGGTGGCGGTGGCCGCTCCGGCGGTGGCGGCTACGGCGGTGGTGGCGGCCGCTCCGGTGGTGGCGGCGGCTACGGCGGTGGCGGCGGCGGCCGCGGCGGCTACTGAGCCTTCACGGCCTTGAACGACACGACGGGCGCTTCGGCGCCCGTTGTCATTGGCGCGCTCGGAAGCCGATCAGGACCCGAGTTCGAACGAGAGCTTGGCGAAGGCCTCGCGCTCCCACTGCACCGCGGCGCCCGGCGCCGGGCGCTCGCTGCGCCGGCTCAGGCCCATCGCAAAGCTGCGGCCGGGGCCGACCCGCCGCATGAAGACCAGCGAGGCGATGCGCCCGCGCCCGTCGGACGGCGCGAGGGCCTCGCCGCTGCCGTAGCGCACGAAGCGCGTCGACTGCCAGACCGCGCGCAGCGAATCGCGCGCGTCGAAGTGCAGCACGCCGAGCCATTGCAGCGCGGTGTCGGCCAGCGCACGGCGGCCATCGGGCGCGGCGACCACGTTGCGCTCCAGGCGCTGCTCCGTCTCCAGCCCGAAGCGGCCGAGCGGCGCGCGCAGGTTGAGCTCCACCAGCAGCTGGTGGCCGCGGCCGACGCGATCGGCCTCGACGTCGAGCTTGCGGCCGATGCTGCCCTCGATGTTCAGCCGCGTCAGCCACGGCGCCGGGTTGACGCTGTAGCCGGCGCCCAGCCCGGGCACGGAGCGCAGTGCGCTGTCGGCGCGGGCCCGCTCGGCATCGAACTGCAGCTGCACCCAGGCCTCGGTGTTGCGCGCGGCGATCAGCCAGATGCCCGGGTGCACTGGCGCAGCACGGTCAGCCCGCCGGGCACCGCCGCGCCATCGGCCAGCGTGCCGCGGTGCTGCACCCAGAGATAGGTCTCGAACTCGTGGGCTTCGAAGCCGAGCGGGCCGGGCACCTCGACCTCACCCCAGCGGCGGATCAGCTCGGTCTGCAGCACGCGCGCACCGGCCTGCTCGAGGTAGCCGTTGTCGTTGCGAAAGCGCGGGCTGACCTCGGTGGCCTCGGCGCTGAGGGCCCAGTCGGCGCTGCGCATCAGCCAGCCGGCGTTGAGGTGGTGGCCGCTGGCCGCAGGAAGCCCGTCGCCGTCACGGCTGCGCGAGCCCATCGCGCGGGCACGCCACTGCTGGTCTTCGCTCGGGCGCCAGACCATGTCGACACCGGCCACGCGGTTGCTCGCACCGCCGCCGGTCTCCTCGCGCTGCGTGGCCAGCGCGCCGACGCTGAGCGACTCGCCGAGCCAGTGCGCAGCAGCTGCACCTGCGCGCGCCGCTCCTGCAGCACCGCGGTATTGCCGAACGGGCCCGGCCGCAGCGCCGGGCCACCGCCGTCGTCCATCAGCGCCAGCGCCGTTGCATCGGCGCGGTTGCCGCGCCGGTGGCGCGCAGCCCCCAGGCCGGATCGGTGATCGAGCGCGAATAGAACGCGGGCACGGGAGATCGATCACGTCGGTGCTCTCGAGGAAGAAGGGCCGCTTCTCGATCACGGCACGCTCGAAACGCGTCTTGCTCGCGAGCTGCGGCACGTCGAGCTCGACCTGCGAGAAATCGGGGTTCAGCGTCGCGTCGAACACCCAGTCGGCGCGCGGCCGCCACTTGATCTCGGCGCCCAGCGATCCGCGCGTGCGCCGCGAACGCTCGCCGCCTTCGCCGCTCTCGGCGCGGCGCACCGTCAGCTCCGGCCGCACCGATAGCAGGCTGTGCGTGCGGGCCCGCTCGGCGACGTCTTCCAGGCCCTCGATCGGCTGCAGCTCGGCGATGAAGTTGAGCGCGTCCTTGGTCAGCGGCGCGCTGACCAGCAGGGTGCTCTGCTCGCGCGGGATGCTGCGCGTGGCCATCAGCCGCCATGGCGCGCCGCCTTCGTAGGGATAGCGCAGCGTCATCAGCGGCAAACGCAACTCGACGCTGTAGCCGTCGTCCAGTCGCTGCACGGCGGCTTCGACGTCGAAGTCGGGCGCGAAGTCTTCCTTGTTGGTCGACGCCATGAACATGCCGTCGGTCAGCACACCGGCCGCGCTGACGCGGATGAACTGCGCCGCGCGGCGCGAGCCCACCGGGTCGATCAGCACCGAGACGAAATCCTGGTCGCGCGCGACCTTGTCGCGGCGCATCAGCGGCGCGCGGATCTCCTGTGGCCGCGGATCCCAGGCGCGGATGCCGACCACCAGCGCGTGCTCCTCGACGATCAGCTGCAGGGTCGTGCGGTAGCCCTCGGGCGGCGGCTGGCGATCGAGCGGCAGGTACTGCACGAAGGCATCGTGCACCGGCGCCTGCTGCCGGGCGCCCTCATCGAGCCGGCCATCGATGCGCAGCGCCTCGGCCTCGGCGCCCAGCGGCCGTGCGCGCGGCTGTGCCAGAGCCTCGCCTCCCATCAGTGCGGCGAGCGCCGCGACCGCCAGCGCGCGCTTCACTCGCCCTGGCGGCGCTTGCGCGGCCGGCCAGCCAGCGCGCGGTCGAACAGCGGGTTGGGCAGCAGGCGCAGCAGCTTGCCGACCACGCCCATCTGCCACGGGATCACGCGGTAGCTGGTGCCGGCCTCGATGGCCCGGAAGGCGCGTTCGGCAAACTCGTCGGCGCCGAGCAGGAAGGGCATGCTGTAGCGGTTCTTGCGCGTCAGCGGCGTGTCGATGTAGCCGGGCAGCAGCGTCACCACCTGCACGCCGCTGCCGCGCAGCTCGCCGCGCAGGCTCTCGCAGTAGCTGATCACCGCCGCCTTGCTCGAACAGTACGCGCCGTGGCCGGGAAGGCCGCGGATGCCCGCGACGCTGGCGATGCCCACCAGCGTGCCGCTGCCGCGCCGGCGCATCTCCCGCGCGAACGGATGGAAGGTTGCGGCCACGCCGATCACGTTGGTCTCGAAGGTCGAGCGCATCAGCTCGAGGTCATCGAACACCTCGGTGTCCATGCCGACGCTGATGCCGGCGTTGGCGATCACCACGTCGGGCACGCCCTGCGCGGCGATACAGGCGCGGCCGGCGGCCTCGATGGCGGCGAGGTCGCGCACGTCGGCGGCATAGACGCCGGCGTCCGCCTCGCTGCAGCCCTGCGCGCGCACCCACTCGCGCACCTCGGCCTCGCGCCGCGCCACCAGCGCCAGCCGGTAGCCGGCGCGCCGGAAGCGCGCCGCCAGCGCCTGCCCGATGCCGCTGGAGGCACCGGTGATGAAGACGAGCGGACCTTGGCTCATGGCTCGAGTCTCACGGTGACGGTGCGCGCACGCGCGGCTCGAAGGTGGCGCGCTGGCGCCCCTTGAGCTCCACCGTGCGGGCCACGTTGTCGTAGTCCATGCCGTCGGCGCGCAGCTCGCTGCCGCGCTGACGCACCACCACCGGCAGGTGCGAACGCACGCGCTCGGTGTCGAGGAAGGCATGCAGGAACTCGCTGCGGAACTCGACCGCGTCCTGCGGCTGCGGCGCCTCGCGCACCACCTGGGCCGAGCCGAACAGCTGGATCTCGCTGCCGTCGCCGTTGGCCAGCGCGCGGATCGCCGAGGCCACCGTCACACGGCCGTCGGGCGAGAACGCGCGGATGCGCGGGTTCTCGATCTCCAGCGTGTCGGTGTCCGGGTAGTGGCGCATCTCGGCGCCTTCGATCTGCACCCGCAGGCGGCCATCGGCGGCGAAGCGCTGCACCGTGAAGCGCTGCATCGTGTAGTCGGGCTCGTGGCGCGGCGGGGCGGGCTCGCGCTGCGCGTCGGGCGCGGGCGACACGTTCACCAGCCACCAGGTGCCCAGCGCGAGCGCGCCCATCAGCAGCACCGGCAGGTAGGCGGTGGCCGCCTCCAGCACGCGCAGGTGCCAGGGCAGGCGCAGACGGCGCCGGTCGGTGGCTGGCGCCGGTGCCAGCACCGCCAGTCGTCGAGGGTGTTGTCCAGCGGGCTGTTCACCGGCCACCGTCCAGCGTGACGAGGTGGCCGCGCAGCAGATCGGCATAGCGGCCGGCGGCGGTGAGCAGCAGGTCGCAGCACTCGCGCGCTGCGCCGTGGCCGCCCTCGGCCTGCGTGACGTGATGGGCGATGGCGCGCACCTCGGCATGTGCATTCGCGGGCGCGCAGGCGAAGGCAGCGCGTGTCATCAGCGGCAGATCGGGCCAGTCATCGCCCATGGCGGCCACTTGCGGCCAATCGACGCCCAGCGCGGCCAGCACGGGCGCGGCAGCAGCGAGCTTGTCGCCGGCACCGTAGACGGCATGCGTGATGCCGAGGTCGGCGACGCGCCGGCGCACCGCCGGCGAATCACGGCCGGTGATCACCACCGGCTCGATGCCGCCGCGCGCCAGCAGCTTCAGGCCATGGCCATCGAGCGTGCTGAAGGCCTTGAAGGCTTCGCCCTGCTCGCCGATGTAGATGCGCCCGTCGGTGAGCACGCCGTCGACATCGAAGATCGCCACGCGCACGCCTTGGGCCGCGAGCAGCAGCTCGGGCGCGAAGGACAGCACGGGATCGATGGCGGTCAGCGGCATGGCCGGCGCAGTCTAGCCCAGCGTTGCGCCTCCAGTAGCATCGGCGCATGGCCACCACGCTCGAACTCGTCCTGCTCTATCTGGTGGCCGCCGTCACCGGCGTGGTGGCCTGCCGCCTCGCGCGGCTGCCGCCGATGCTGGGCTACCTCGTGGTGGGCGTGCTGATCGGCCCGAACGCCACCGCGCTGGCCAAGGACTCGGCCGCGGTGCAGTACCTCGCCGAGTTCGGTGTCGTCTTCCTCATGTTCGTCATCGGGCTGGAGTTCAACCTGCCCAAGCTGAAGAGCATGCGCAAGATGGTCTTCGGCCTCGGCCTTGCACAGGTGCTCCTGACCATCCTCGGCTCGGTGGCCGGCCATGTCCTGCTGACCTGGATCTATTCCTTCACGGACCGGCCCTGGGAGCTGTCGTGGCAGGGCGCGATCGTGCTCGGCTCGGCGATGGCGATGTCGAGCACGGCGATCGTCGTCAAGCTGATGGCCGACCGTCTCGAGCTCGAGAGCGAGCACGGCCGCCGCGTGATGGGCGTGCTGCTGTTCCAGGATCTGGCCGTGGTGCCGTTGCTGGTGCTGATCCCGGCGCTGAACTCGAGCGGCAAGGACATGGCCGTCTCGCTCGGCCTGGCCGGCCTGAAGGCGGCGGTGCTGCTGGCCCTGCTGCTGGTCGGCGGTCAGAAGGTGATGCGCTGGTGGCTGACGCTGGTGGCGCGGCGCAAGAGCGAGGAACTGTTCATCCTCAACCTGCTGCTGATCACGCTCGGCCTGGCGTGGCTGACGGAACACTTCGGGCTGTCGCTCGCGCTCGGTGCGTTCGTGGCCGGCATGCTGGTCGCCGAGACCGAATACAAGCACGGTGGAGACCGACATCCGGCCGTTCCACGACGTGCTGCTCGGCCTGTTCTTCATCACCATCGGCATGAAGCTCGACTGGCGACCGGTGCTCGACCAGTGGGCGCTGGTGCTGCTGCTGACGCTGATGCCGGTGCTCGCCAAGTTCGTGCTGGTCGCGGCACTCGCGCGGCTGTTCGGCGCCAACCCCGGCACCGCGCTGCGCACCGGCCTGTATCTCGCGCAGGCCGGCGAATTCGGCTTCGTGCTGCTGACGCTGGGCGCGGCCAACCGGCTGATCGATCCGCAGTGGCTGAGCCCGGTGCTGGCCAGCATGGTGCTGTCGATGATGGCCACGCCGCTGCTGATCCTCTACAGCAACCGCATCGTGATGAAGCTGTCGGCGACCGACTGGCTGATGCAGTCGGTGGCGATGACCACGATCGCCAAGCGCTCGATCAATACCGCGGCGCACGTGATCATCGCCGGCTACGGTCGCAGCGGCCAGAATCTGGCGCGCATCCTCGAAGGCGAGCGCATCCCGTACATGGCGCTGGACCTCGACCCCGACCGCGTGCGCCGGGCCGCCGCCGCCGGCCAGAGCGTGGTCTTCGGCGACGCGGCGCGACTGCAGAGCCTGATGGCCGCCGGTCGGCGCGCGCGCGAGCGCGGTGGTGGTGAGCTACCAGGACACTGCCTCGGCGCTGAAGATCCTGCGTCTGGTGCAGGAGCATGCGCCCAAGGTGCCGGTGATCGTGCGCACCATCGACGACAGCGAGATGGAGAAGCTGCGCGCCGCCGGCGCCACCGAGGTGGTGCCCGAAGCGATCGAGGGCTCCCTGATGCTCGCCAGCCATGCACTGGCACTGGTGGGCGTGCCGATGCGCCGCGTGATCCGCGTCGTGCAGGACCAGCGCGACGCGCGCTACGGCCTGCTGCGCGGCTACTTCCACGGCGCCGACGACGACACGGCGGACGACCTGCAGACCGCGCGGCTGCTCAGCGTGACGCTGCCCGCGGCCGCGGCGAGCATCGGGCAGACGCTGGCCGACCAGGCGCTGCATGCGGTAGGCGTGTCGGTGGTGTCGGTGCGCCGCGCGACCGGTGCCGTCACTCAGCCCGACGAGGCGCTGGTGCTCGGCGCCGGCGACACGCTGGTGCTCTCAGGCCTGCCCGAGCCGCTGGCGCTGGCCGAAGGCAAGCTGCTCGGTCGGGCCTGAGGCGCCAGAGACGCTGGCCTTCGGTTCACAATCCGCCGCCATGAGCCAGTCCGCCAGCGACACCGATCTCCCCGGCCAGTCCCCGGCCGAGTACATCAAGCAGCACATCCGCACCGTGCCGGACTGGCCGTCGCCGGGCATCCAGTTCCGCGACATCACGCCGCTGCTGTCGAACCCGCGCGTCTTCCGCGTGCTGATCGACCAGTTCGTGCACCGCTATTTCGACCTGCGGCCGAGCGCCATTGCCGGCCTGGATGCGCGCGGCTTCATCATCGGCTCGGTGCTCGCCTACGAGCTCAACGTCGGCTTCGTGCCGATCCGCAAGAAGGGCAAGCTGCCCTTCACGACGGTGGAAGAGACCTACGAGCTGGAGTACGGCTCGGCCACGGTCGAGATGCACACCGATGCGGTGAAGCCGGGTGACCGCGTGCTGCTGATCGACGACCTGATCGCCACCGGCGGCACGATGATGGCCGGCATGCGGCTGCTCGAGCGGCTGGGTGCGCAGGTGATCGAGGGCGCGGCGATCGTCGATCTGCCGGAGCTCGGCGGCTCGCAGCGCCTGCGCGCCGGGGGCCTGCGGGTGCACACGCTGGTGTCCTTCGAAGGACACTGAGGCGCGCGCGGGGCGCCGTCAGGTGAACGGCGTCTGCTTGGCCAGGTTGGCGCGCATGCGCACGGCCATCACGTTGCCGGCGGCGCGCAGCAGTTCCAGTGCCAGCGCCGGGTTGCGCTGAGCCAGTTCTTCCAGGCGCGGGCCGCGCAGTGCCCACACTTCGCAGGCCGTCATCGCCTCGACGTTGGCCATGCGCGGACCGTCGTTGAAGAGCCCGGGCTCGCCGACCACCGAGCCGGCGCGCAGGATCGCGATGCGGCTGCTGCCCGGCGGCCCGCCGGTGACGAACACCTGCAACGAACCCTGGGCGAGAAAGTACATCGAGCGGTCGGCGTCGCCCTGCTTGATCAGCAGGTCGCCCGAGCGGATCTCGTGGCGCGTGAGGTAGGGGGCGATGACGCGCCACTGGTCCAGCGTCAGGCGCGCGCGGAACGCGTCCTCGGCATTGAGCGTCTGCATGGCCTGAACCAGCGGGGCAATGTCCATCGTCGTCCTTGGGAAGTCTCGCGCGTGTGCGCTTGTTGTCGGCGCATTATCGGCCTGTGTAACAGGCCTCTCAACCCGCAGGCAAGCGGTAGAGCAGTGCCTTACTTCCCGATACAGAAGCGGCCGAAGATCTCGCCGAGCAGGTCGTCGGCGGTGAAGGCTCCGGTGATCTCGCCGAGCGCATCGTGCGCGAGGCGAAGCTCCTCAGCGAAGAGGTCGAGCGCGGCATCGCGTTGTGCCGCGAGACCGGCTGCGCGCTCGAGGTGGTCGCGCGTGCGCCGCAGCGCCTGCACGTGGCGCGTGCGGGCGATATAGACGCCTTCGGGTTGCGCATGCCAGCCCGCCAGTTCGAGCAGCCGCTCGCGCAGGCGCTCGAGGCCGTCGCCACTGCGCGCCGAGATCACGATCGCATCGCCCTCGGGCCGCTGCATGCTGGCGTCGGCCTTGTTGAAGACCTCGATCAGGCGCCCGGAGCCGGCAAGCCCCTGCGGCCAGGCCTGCGCGATGCTGCGGTCGCCGTCGTCGTAGTCGGGCTCGCCCAGGCGCGTGAGGTCGCGCAGGAAGACCACCGCGTCGGCGCCAGCGATCTCTGCCCAGCTGCGTGCGATGCCGATGCGCTCGACCTCGTCGGCCGAAGCTTCCGGGTCGCGCAGGCCGGCCGTGTCGGTCACGTGCACCGGCACGCCGTGGATCTGGATGGTCTCGCTGACCTTGTCGCGCGTGGTGCCGGCGATCGGCGTGACGATCGCCAGCTCGGCGCCGGCCAGCGCATTGAGCAGCGAACTCTTGCCGACGTTCGGCTGCCCCGCCAGCACGACGCGGATGCCTTCGCGCAGCAGCGCGCCGCTGCGGGCGCGATCGAGCACTTCATCGAGTTCGGCGGTGATGCGCGCGAGCCGGCCGCGGGCATCGGCCTTCTCGAGGAAATCGACCTCCTCTTCCGGGAAGTCGAGCGTGGCCTCCACGAGCATGCGCAGCTCGATCAGGCGATCGCGCAGCGCATTGACCTGCTTGGAGAAGGCGCCACTGAGCGATCGGCCGGCCGACCGCGCGGCCGACTCGGTGCTCGCCTCGATCAGATCGCTGACGGCCTCGGCCTGCGCCAGATCGAGCTTTCCGTTCAGAAAGGCGCGCTCGGTGAATTCGCCCGGCCCGGCCGGCGCAGCGCGGGCATCGCCTCCAGGCAGCGCGCCAGCAGCAGCTGCAGCAGCACCGGCCCGCCGTGGGCCTGCAGCTCCAGCACCGATTCGCCGGTGTAGGAGTTCGGCGCCGGAAAGTGGATGGCCAGGCCCTGGTCGAGCGTCGAGCCATCGGCCGCGAGGAAGGGCCCGAAGGTGGCGACACGCGGCGCCAGGGTGCGCCCGCAGATCGCGTCGATCAGCGGTTCGAGCGCGCGGCCCGACACCCGCACGATGCCCACCGCGCCGCGCCCGGGTGCAGTGGCGACGGCGACGATCGGGTCGTGGTGGCGCGGCAGCATCGGGCGATTCTGGCTCAGCGGATGGGCCCGAACGGCGAAGGGCGGTGCGCTGTCCTCGAGACATCGCACCGCCCTCGATTGGCGCGGGGGTAGCGGCGTCCGGCCTGAAGGCGCCGGTCCGTTGCACTGCCCGAGCCGGCCGGTGCACGCGTCGTGCTGTACCGGGTCTGCCCCGCATGGAATCGGTGGGAATCGCTCCCGTGGAAGCCATGTTCGGCCGATCGGGCCGCGGCGAACAGCCCCCATGCGAGGGTCGTTCGCCCCTAGCTTCAATGGTTCACGAAAATGAACCTTCCATCACTTCCCAAGGACGCCAAGCTGCTTGTTGATCAGGTACTGCTGGGCGATGGAAAGGATGTTGTTCGTCAGCCAGTACAGCACCAGGCCGGCCGGGAAGAAGAAGAACATCACCGAGAAGATGAGCGGCATGATCCACATCATCTTGGCCTGCACCGGGTCCGGCGGCGTCGGGTTCAGCCAGGTCTGCAGCAGGCTGGTGCCGGTCATCAGCAGAGGCAGGATGTAGAAGGGGTCGATCGCCGACAGGTCCTTGATCCAGCCGATCCACGGCGCGTTGCGCATCTCGACGCTGGACAGCAGCACCCAGTACAGCGCAATGAAGAACGGCATCTGCGCCACGATCGGCAGGCAGCCGCCGAGCGGGTTGACCTTCTCTTCGCGGTAGATGCGCATCATCTCCTGCTGCATCTGCTGCGGCTTGTCCTTCAGCCGCTCGCGCAGCTCCATCACGCGCGGGTTGATGGCCTTCATCTTGGCCATCGAGCGGTAGGCGCTGGCATTGAGCCAGTAGAAGGCGATCTTCAGCAGCACCACCAGCGCGACGATGGCCCAGCCCCAGTTGCCGAGGATGTTGTGCAGCTGGGTCAGCAGCCAGAACAGCGGCTTGGCGAGGATGGTGAACCAGCCGTAGTCCTTCACCAGCTCGAGGCCCGGGGCGAGCGCAGCGAGCTTGTTCTCTTCCTGCGGGCCGGCGAACAGCTGGGCATCGAAGGCCTTGGTCGAGCCCGCGCTCACTTCGCCCACCGGCAGGAACATGCCGACGGAGTAGGTGTTGGTGTCGACCTTGCCGGTGTAGAACTCGCGAGGCAGCTTGGCGCCGCTGCCGTTGTCGGGCAGCCGTGCCGAGGCGAAATAGTGCTGCACCATCGCCACCCAGCCGTTTTCGCCGGTGGTGGCGTGGTCCGGCTTGTCACCGGCCTTGTGCTTTTCGATGGTCTTGAAGTCGACCTTCTGGAACTTGGTCGCGTCGGTGTAGACGGCCGGGCCGGTGAAGGTGAAGTAGAAGCTCGACTCGCCTTCCGGCGGATTGCCGTCGCGCACCAGCTGCAGATACAGCCGCGGGCTGATCGCCGCGCCGCTGTTGTTGACCACCTCGTGGCGCACGCCGATCACATAGTCGCCGCGGCGGAAGGTGTAGATCTTGGCGAGCTTGATGCCGCCGACGTCCGGCGACTCGAAGCGCACCTGCAGCTCGTTGCTGCCTTCCTTCAGCTCCAGATCGCCCGACACCAGTTCCATCACCGTGTGGTGATTGGGCAGGCCGACGCCGCCGGCGGGCGGGATCAGCCCCGTCTCGGCCTTGTACAGGCGCTTGGCCGATTGGTCGAACAGCACGACGTTGCGGCTGCGGTCGTTCTGGTCGACCTGCTTGAGCAGCTCGAGCCGCACGATCGAACCGCCCTTGCTATCGAGCGTGGCCTTGACCAGATCGGTGCTGATGGTCACCTGTTTGGCCACCGGCGCGGAAGCCGCGGCCGCCGGAGCAGCGGGCGCCGCCGTGGCCCCGGGAGCGGCGGCGGTGGTAGCCGGCAGCGACGGCGTGGGCACCGCGCCGGGCGCCGCGGAGGCGCCGGCAGCCACCGGCTTGGCGGCCGGTGCCGGGCCGAACATCGACGGCTGGCCGTTGTGCCGTTGCCGGGCGTCCCAGATCAGCACCAGGGACATCGAGAACACCACCCACAGCAGGGTGCGACGGAAGTCGGTCATGGGGAGGTCTTGTCGGACAAGGGAGAAACCGGGGCGCCGTCGTCATCGACAAGACGGCGGAACAAGGATGGGGCGCGCTCGGGCACAGGATCGAATCCGCCCTCGCACCACGGGTGACAGCGTACGATGCGCGCGGCCGTCAGGTAGGTGCCCGCGGCAGCACCATGGCGATCGAGCGCCTCGAGCGAGTAGGCGGAACAGGTGGGCTCGAAGCGGCAGCTGGTGCCGAGCCAGGGCTGAGCAGCAGCCGGTAAGCGCGCACGAGCGCCATCAGACCGCGTTGCGGCAACCGGCTCCAGGACAAGGGGCGATCCATCACGGCAGGCTCAGCGGCTGGCCCGCTGGAACAGCGTGACCAGCTCCGCACGCGCGGCCGCCGACAGGGCGGTAGACGCCGCAGACGGAAACGCCTGCCGATCGAATCCCGCCCGCAGCCGAACCACCCACAGCCCGCCCGGCAGCGACGGTTCGTGCGAGCTGGCGGCGACGCGAATCTGCCGCTTCAGCAGCGACCGGGTCACGGAGCGGCGCGCATGCCGCTTGGGAATCACCAGCCCAAGCCAGTGCGCCGAACCGTCATCGGAGCCTTTGGCAAGCGAGTCATCCACAGGGACGACGGCAACAGGGACTTCGCCTGTTGACAACTCGCCACTTCCTGACCTTGGCGCCGGCTTGGCGGCCGGCGTCGGGCGGCCCTGCAGGTGGTGCAGGGCGAAGTGGGCCGTGCGCGCCCGCGGCGGGCAGCGCAGCACGCGTTCGAAATCGACGGAGCGCACGATGCGGCCGAACACGGCGGAAGGAGTGCGCGCGCGGGCCGGTGTCAGCGGGCGGCAGCGGCCGCCGGCCTCAGACGGCCGTGCGCTTGCGGCCCTTGGCGCGGCGGGCGTTGATCACCGCGCGGCCGCCGCGCGTCTTCATGCGCACGAGAAAACCGTGCGTGCGGGCGCGGCGGACTTTGGAGGCTTGGTAGGTACGCTTCATGATGGGTCCAGCGAGTGTGCAGTTTCGGGGTGGTGCCCACGGCGGCTGCGTTCCGCGGGGCCTGACGCTTAGAGCCGCCTTGCACCGCGCGCCTTGGGGCGAACCCGGGGCACGCGTTGGCGAACCCGCGATTACAGCAAGAAAGTGCTTTCCGGTCAATGACTTGGCCTTGAACCGCGATTGGAAAGCTCGATCGGGCCACCTCAATCATCTGTGGATAACCACTGGCGCAACGGCCGCTCGCGGGTAGAATCCGCGCGCTTAGAAGAAGACTTTTCCACAACATGGCCGCCGACCTGTGGCAGCGTGGCTGCGAAAAACTCGCCGCCGAACTGCCTGAGCAGCAGTTCAACACCTGGATCCGCCCCCTGCCCGCCGCTGATGTCATCAATGACGACGACGGCGGCAGTGCAGTCGTGACCCTGCGCGTGCCGAACCGCTTCAAGCTCGACTGGATCCGAAACCAGTACGCCGGGCGGATCGAGACCGTGCTCAGCGAACTGGCGGGCAAGCCGGTACGCCTCGACATCACGCTCGCGCCGCGCGAAGCGGCCAGTGGCGGCCCCGGGCCGCGGCCCGTCGCCGCGCCGCAGCACATCGCGCAGGCGCTGACCGGCGGCCCGGCACCCACCGCGAACGCGGCCCACGGGGCAGCGGCAGCACGGCCCGCGGCTGCGGCGTCGCCTTCGCCACGCGGCCGCCTCAATCCGCTGCTCACCTTCGACACCCTGGTGCCCGGCCGGGCCAACCAGATGGCCCGCACCGCGGCATTGCACGTCGCCGGCGCGCCGGGCCAGATGTACAACCCGCTGTTCATCTACGGCGGCGTGGGCCTGGGCAAGACGCACCTGATCCACGCCGTGGGCAATGCGCTGCTGGCCGACAAGCCCGACGCCCGCATCCTCTACCTGCACGCCGAGCAGTTCATCACCGACGTCGTGCGCAACTACCAGCGCAAGACCTTCGACGAGCTCAAGGCCAAGTACCACAACCTCGATCTGCTGCTGATCGACGACGTGCAGTTCTTCGCCGGCAAGGAGCGCACGCAGGAAGAGTTCTTCAACGCCTTCGAGGCGCTGCTGGCCAAGAAGGCGCACATCATCATGACCAGCGACACCTACCCGAAAGGGCTGGTGGACATCGACGAGCGCCTGACCAGCCGCTTCGACGCCGGCCTGACGGTGGCCATTGAGCCGCCCGAGCTGGAGATGCGCGTGGCCATCCTGATGCGCAAGGCCGAGCAGGAAGGCTCGCCGATGCCGGAGGACGTGGCCTTCTTCGTCGCCAAGAACGTGCGCGCCAACGTGCGCGAGCTCGAAGGCGCGCTGCGCAAGATCCTGGCCTATTCGCGCTTCAGCCAGAAGGAAATCAACATCGGCCTGGCGCGCGAGGCGCTGAAGGACCTGCTGTCGATCCAGAACCGGCAGATCGGCGTGGAGAACATCCAGAAGACGGTGGCCGACTTCTACAAGATCAAGGTCGCCGACATGTACAGCAAGAAGCGCCCGGCCTCGATCGCCCGGCCGCGCCAGATCGCGATGTACCCGGCGAAGGAGATGACGCAGAAGAGCCTGCCGGAGATCGGCGAACTCTTCGGTGGCCGCGACCACACGACCGTGCTGCACGCCGTGCGCAAGATCGCCGGCGAGCGGCAGAAGAACAGCGAACTGAACCAGCAGCTGCACGTGCTGGAGCAGACGCTCAAGGGTTGAGCGCCAATGTCAAGGCACAAGCCTGTGGACGGATCCGGGACAACTCACGAGCTGTCCACAGCCCGGGGCAGTGCGGCGAAGTTGTTCATGCCGGCGCCGACAGTTCGAGGCGGCCGGCACACAGGGTTTCGCGGTGCGTAAAGGCTTGAAGGAAAAGGCGAAAATAGCGTTCTCCACAGAGAACACGGTCCTCTACTAGAACGACCATATTCAGAGGTTCACATGATTGTCTTGAAGGCAACGCAGGAAAAGTTCTGTCGGCCCTGCAGGCCGTGGCGGGGATCGTGGAGCGGCGCCACACGCTGCCAATCCTGGCCAACGTGCTGATCCGCAAGAACGGCAGCCGTGTCGAGCTGACCACCAGCGACCTGGAGATCCAGGTGCGCACCACCGCCGAGCTCGACGGCGACAGCGGCAGCTTCGCGACCACCGTCGGTGCGCGCAAGCTGATCGACATCCTGCGTTCGATGCCGGCCGATCAGACCGTGAGCCTTTCGGCCACGCAGAACAAGCTGACGCTGCAGGGCGGCAAGAGCCGCTTCACGCTGCAGACGCTGCCGGCCGACGACTTCCCGCTGGTGCAGGAGGCGGCCGACTTCGGCCCGATGTTCAGCGTGCCGCAGAAGACGCTGAAGCTGCTGATCAACCAGGTGCACTTCGCGATGGCGGTGCACGACATCCGCTACTACCTCAACGGCATCCTGTTCGTCGCCGAAGGCAAGAGCCTGACGCTGGTGGCCACCGACGGCCACCGCCTCGCGCTGGCGCAGGCCACGCTCGACGTCGAGATCCCGAAGCAGGAAGTCATCCTGCCACGCAAGACCGTGCTCGAGCTGCAGCGGCTGCTGAAGGACGAGGACACCGCCATCGAGATGCGCTTCGCCGGCAACCAGGCCAAGTTCGCCTTCAGCGGCATGGAGTTCGTCACCAAGCTGGTCGAGGGCAAGTTCCCCGACTACAACCGCGTGATCCCGAAGAACCACAAGAACGCCGTCACGCTCGGCCGTGCGCCGCTGCTGGCCAGCCTGCAGCGCGCTGCCATCCTGACCAGCGAGAAGTTCAAGGGCGTGCGCGTCAACATCGAGCCGGGCACCCTGCGCATCGCGTCGAGCAATGCCGAGCAGGAAGAGGCCAAGGAAGAGCTCGAGATCGACTACGGTGGCGACACGATCGAGATCGGCTTCAACGTGACCTACCTGATCGATGCGCTGACCAACATGAGCCAGGAGATGGTCAAGATCGAGCTGCAGGACACCAACTCCAGCGCGCTGATCACCGTGCCCGAGCAGGCCGGCTTCAAGTACGTCGTGATGCCGATGCGGATCTGAGCCCGCGCGACAGCCGACACCAGCGAGCGGGCTGCGGCCCGCTTGCGCATTTCTTCAGCATGCGAATCGCCTTCCGAAAGCTGCCATGAGCGACACCCCGAACACCCCCGAGAACGCGCCGAAGCCCGTCGACGCCTATGGCGAAGGCAGCATCCAGATCCTCGAAGGCCTGGAGGCGGTGCGCAAGCGGCCGGGCATGTACATCGGCGACACCTCCGACGGCACCGGTCTGCATCACCTCGTGTTCGAGGTGGTCGACAACTCGATCGACGAGGCCTTGGCCGGCTATTGCGACGACATCGTCGTCACCATCCACACCGACAACTCGATCTCGGTCATCGACAACGGCCGCGGCATCCCGACCGGCGTGAAGATGGACGACAAGCACGAGCCCAAGCGCAGTGCGGCCGAGATCGCGCTGACCGAGCTGCACGCCGGCGGCAAGTTCAACCAGAACAGCTACAAGGTCTCGGGCGGCCTGCACGGCGTGGGCGTGAGCTGCGTGAATGCGCTGTCCAAGTGGCTGCGCCTGACGGTGCGCCGCGAGGGCAAGATGCACTTCATCGAGTTCCGCAAGGGCGTGCCGCAGGACCGGGTGATCGAGATGCGCGATGGCTTCGAGACCTCGCCGATGAAGATCACCGGCGACACCGAGAAGCGTGGCACCGAGGTGCATTTCCTGCCCGACGAGGAGATCTTCACCAACGTCGACTTCCACTACGAGATTCTCAGCAAGCGGCTGCGCGAACTCGTTCCTGAACAACGGCGTGAAGATCCGCCTCGTCGACGAGCGCAACAACAAGGAAGACAACTTCGCCTTCGCCGGCGGCGTGAAGGGCTTCGTCGACTTCATCAACACCGGCAAGAAGGTGCTGCACGGCAACGTCTTCCATGCCACCGGCGAGAAGAACAGCGACCAGGGCACGACCATCACCACCGAGGTGGCAATGCAGTGGAACGACGGCTACAGCGAGTCGGTGCTCTGCTTCACCAACAACATCCCGCAGCGCGATGGCGGCACCCACCTGACCGGCCTGCGTGCCGCGATGACGCGTGTGATCAACAAGTACATCGAGGACAACGAACTGGCGAAGAAGGCCAAGGTCGAGGTCAGCGGCGACGACATGCGCGAGGGCCTGTGCTGCGTGCTGAGCGTGAAGGTGCCCGAGCCGAAGTTCAGCAGCCAGACCAGGACAAGCTGGTGTCCAGCGAAGTTCGCGGGCCGGTGGAGGACGTGGTGAGCAAGGCGCTGACCGATTACCTGCTCGAGAACCCGAACGACGCGAAGATCATCTGCGGCAAGATCGTCGAGGCCGCGCGTGCCCGGGAGGCTGCCCGCAAGGCCCGCGAGATGACGCGCCGCAAGGGCGTGCTCGACGGCATGGGCCTGCCCGGCAAGCTGGCCGATTGCCAGGAGAAGGATCCGGCGCTGTGCGAGATCTACATCGTCGAGGGTGACTCCGCCGGCGGCTCGGCCAAGCAGGGCCGCGATCGCAAGTTCCAGGCGATCCTGCCGTTGCGCGGCAAGATCCTCAACGTCGAGAAGGCACGCTACGAGAAGCTGCTGTCCAGCGATGCGATCCTCACGCTGATCACGGCACTCGGCACCGGCATCGGCAGCGACGACTTCAACCCCGACAAGCTGCGCTACCACCGCATCATCATCATGACCGACGCGGACGTGGACGGCGCCCACATCCGCACGCTGCTGCTGACCTTCTTCTACCGGCAGATGCCGGTGCTGGTGGAGCGCGGCCACATCTACATCGCCCAGCCGCCGCTGTACAAGGTCAAGCTCGGCAAGGACGAGCAGTACCTGAAGGACGGCCACGAGCTCGACGCCTACCTGCTCCGCGTGGCGCTGAAGGATGCGAAGCTCGACACCGGCATCCCCGGTGCGGCCGTGCTGCAGGGCGAGGCGTTGGAGGCGCTGGCGCGGCAATACGTGCTGGCCAACAACGTGGTCGAGCGGCTGTCGAACTGGATGGACGTCGAGGCGCTGCGGGCGATGGCCAATGGCCTCGAGCTGAACCTCGACACGCTGGAAGCCGCCGAAGCCTCGGCGCTGGCGCTCAAGGGCGCATTGCACGCTGCCGACGTGGTCGCCGAGTTCGATGCGCGCACCGACAAGCACCACCTGCGCATCAGCCGCATCCAGCACGGCAACGTGAAAAGCAGTGTCATCACCGCCGACTTCCTGCACGGCGCCGATTACGAGGCGCTGGCCACCGCCGGCAAGACCTTCAAGGGCTTGGTCAGCGGCGAAGCCACGGTCAGCCGCGGCGAAGGCGAGAAGATGAAGGACGCCAAGGTGGGCGACTTCCGCCAGGCCATGGCGTGGCTGATCGGCCGTGCCGAGAACGCGGTGGGCCGCCAGCGCTACAAGGGTCTCGGCGAGATGAACCCCGAGCAGCTGTGGGAGACCACGATGGACCCGAACGTGCGCCGGCTGCTGAAGGTGCAGATCGACGACGCGATCGAGGCCGACCGCGTCTTCACGATGCTGATGGGCGACGAGGTCGAGCCGCGCCGCGACTTCATCGAGACCAACGCGCTGCGGGCGGCGAACATCGACGTCTGAGTCGAAGCCCAGCGGTCTGCCCGGCGGACTGCGTGGCTCAGGGCAGGAAGACCACCCGGTCGCGCCCCTGCGACTTGGCGCCGTACAGCGCCCGGTCGGCGCGCGCCAGCACCGCGGCCACGTCGGTGTCGCCGGCCTCGACGAGTGCGGCGCCGATGCTGGCGGTCATGCGCACGCCGCCGGCAGCGGGCCCGAGCGGTTGGGCGCGAAGCTGCACGAGCAGGCGCTCGGCCACGCGCAGCGCGCCTTCGCGGCTGGTGGCCGGCAGCAGCACGAGAAACTCCTCTCCGCCGATGCGCGCCACTTCGTCGGTTTCCCGGGCGTGGGCGGCCAGCCGTTCGGCCGTCTGGCGCAGCACCTCGTCACCGACAGGGTGGCCGAGGGTGTCGTTGACCTGCTTGAAGTGATCGAGGTCGACGATCAACACGGCAAAGCGCTCGCGCCGCCGCTGCCAGCGGTGCCATTCGCGCTGCAGGTCGCGCTCGATGGCGCGGCGGTTGAACAGGTTGGTCAGCGCATCGCGCTCGCTGAGATTGCGCAGGCGGCCGAGCAGCCGGTGCGTGACCATCGCCATGAAGGCGAAGTTGAAGATCGCCGCGGCGATGATGAAGACGAACAGCGAGCGCAGCGCGCTGCCGTCGAGGCGCTGCAGTTCCTGCGGCACGTCCATGTTCAGCAGCTGCCGGGCGATGGGCACTGCGAAGGCGCTGGCCGTGAGAATGCCGGGGCTGGAGATGGTCCACGCCCGGGCGCGTGCCGTAGTCGGCGCGCACCGCGCCGTGCAGCGACGCGACGATGCGCAGCGTGACCCACATGTTGCTGGCATAGGCCACCAGCACGCGCCACGATGCGAGCTCGCCTTGCGGCGCGAGCAGCGCCTGCGCCGTGGCCAGCATCTCGCGCTTCATGCCCGGGCGCCGGTAGAACGCCACCAGCCCGGCCCACAGCAGCATCAGGCCGGCGAGGAAGGCGATGCCGCTGCCGTTGAAGGCCAGCCGGTGCGCGGCTCGCCGCGCAGCGCGGTGAGCAGGAAGCCGGTGCCGATGCAGGCCATGAAGCCGCCCCAGCAGAGAACGGCAACGCGTTCCTCGCGCAGCATCACGCTGTTGAGCAGCCAGCCGGTGGCGTACAGCATGAACTGCAGCGCCACCAGCCAGACGATGGCCGTCAGCAGGGTGATCTCGGGGAACATCGTTGGGGACCGTCGCGCCGGGCGCTGCCCCGATCATCGGCCGCAGGCGGGTTCAGCCGAAGTCGAACTGTGCGAAATGCTGCCCACGCACCGCCTGCACGTACTCGCGCGTGAAGCCAGGCCACAGCGCGAAGATGCGCCCGTCGGCGGCGCGGTACCAGCTGCGGCAGCCGGCCCAGACCGAGCCGCCGAGCCGTTCGCGAAGCGCCTCGTTCGAGGCCGCCATCACGGCCGGCTTGACGGCGATCCAGCGTGAGCCCCGGTGTCGCAGTTCGCCCATCGCCTTCAGCACCCACTGCACTCCGGGTTCGATGAACAGCAGCGTCGAGGTGTGGCCGGTGGCGGTGTTGGGGCCGAGCATCAGCCAGAGGTTGGGGAAGCCGGCCACGGTGAGGCCGAGGTGCGCCTGCGGCCCGTCGTGCCACGCATCGGCAGGCGCTGCCCGCCGATGCCGCGGATGTCGAGGTGGGCCAGCGAGTGCTCGACGTCGAAGCCGGTGGCGCACACCAGCACGTCGATCGGGTGTTCTTGGCCGCCGGCGGTGACGATGCCGTGCGGCGTGATGCGCTCGATCGGCTCGGTGACCAGCGCGACGTTCGGCCGCGCCAGCGCGCGGTAGTAGTCGTTCGAGTAGATGATGCGCTTGCAACCCAGCGGGTAGGGCGGGCGCAGCCGGGCGCGCAGCGATTCATCAGGGATCTGCCGCGACAGCAGCAGCTCGGCGCTCTTGAGCATGCCGCGGCGCGCGAGCGTGCCGTCGTCGAAGCCGCGGCGGCCCCACTCGAGCGCCAGATACCAGAAGCGCCGCACCGCCATTGCGTAGGGCGGCACCCGGGCGAGCCAGCGGTCGAGCGCGTGGTACGGGCGATCGAGCCGCGGCAGCACCCAGTTGGCGGTGCGCTGGAAGACGGTGAGCCGTGCCGCGCGTTCGGCCAGCGGCGGAATCAGCTGCGACGCGGTGGAGCCGGTGCCGATCACCGCGATGCGCTGGCCGGCGGCATCGAAGGATGCATCCCAGCGCGCCGAATGCAGGATGCGGCCGGCGAAGCGCTCGATGCCCGGGATGTCGGGCAGGCGCGGCCGCGACAGCGGGCCGGTGCTGCAGACGAAGTGGCGCGCTCGCAGGGTTCGACCGTCGGCGAGTTGGATCGTCCAGCGGCCCGCGTCATCGTCGAACTCGGCGCGTTCGATGCGCGGGCCGAAGCGCAGGTGCGGCCCGAGGCCGAAGCGCTCGGCCACGCTGCGCATGTAGGCCTGGATCTCCGGGGCGGCCGCGAAACGGCGGCGCCAGTGCGGGTTGGGCGCGAAGGAGAACGAGTACAGCGGCGCCGGCACGTCGACGTGCGCGCCCGGATAGCGGTTGTCCCACCAGGTGCCGCCCAGGCCTTCGCTCTGCTCGATGACGATGAAGTCGTCGCGCCGCGCGCGGCGCAAGGCCACGGCCATGCACAGGCCCGACATGCCGGCGCCGAGGATCACCACCTCGCGTTCCTCCACCTGATCCGGCGTGTGGGCGCTGGTGGCGAACAGCGCGAGGCGGTCGATCGCATCGTCGGCGCTCTTCAGCGCGCCGCCGTGCAGCTGGAACACATGCCAGCGCTGCGGCGTGATCTCGCAGCGCACGGCCACGCCGGCCGCCTGCAGGGCAGCGTGCAGGGTCAGCGCCCGGTCGTGCAGCAGCTCGTCGGTGCCGGCCTGGATCAGCACCGGCGGCAGGCCGCGCAGGTCGGCGGTCAGCGGCGACGCCCATGGATGCGCGGGCGGCGTGTCTCGAAGGCAGACTGCCGCGCAGGCCTGCGCCCAGGCCACGCTGAGCATCGCCTCGCCGCGCGGCGGTGTGGCCGGCACGCGCTCGGCCGTCATCTGCGCCCAGGGCGACAGCAGCAGCAGCGAGTCGGGAAGCGGCTCGCCGGCATCGCGCAGCGCGATCGCCAGCGCGAGCGCCGGGCCGCCGCCGGCGGAGTCGCCAGCCACCACCACCGGGCCGCGCTCGCGCAGCGCGCGGTAGGCGGCCAGCGCATCCTCCACCGCGGCCGGGAACGGATGTTCGGGCGCGAGGCGGTAGTCGGCGGCGAACAGCGCCATGCCGGTGGCGCGCGCCAGCCGTGCGGTGAGCGCGCGGTGGGTGGACGGTGCGCCGACGCAATAGGCGCCGCCGTGCAGGTAGAGCACGGTGCCGGCGCGGCGCGGTGCCCTCCGCGGGGCGAACCCATTCACCCGGCACGCCGCCCAGGCGATCGGCCTCGAAGCGCGTGCCGCGCAGCGGCAGCGTGGTGCGGGCCGCCTTTCAACCACAGGCGCTGGAAGGGAATCGGCACGCGCGGCGAAAACACCGGCTTGAGCAGCAGCTGCAGCGAGCCGCGCAGCAGCGCAGCGGCGATGCGCTCGGGCCAGCCGCCGCGCGGGGGAAAGTGGTCGATGCTCATGGGCCGCATATCTTCGCAGTCATTCCCGCCCGGAACCTTTTGGGTTGTCCCTGCCTCCGATGCGTTCCTCGTTCAAGGGTGGACAACGATGAAGATCGCGATCTGGATCGTGTGCGGCCTGCTCGCCGCGCTGTGGACCGGCGGTGCCTTCGCAGCCGCTGCGCTGACGGAATGGGCCTCGGGGCTGATCGCCTCCGGCGCGGCGGTCGACATGGGCCGTGCGGTGGCCGAATGGCCGGTGCCGGCTCGCTCGCGCCTTGGGTCGACGTGGCCGGCATCAAGGCGATGCAGGAGTTCTTCGTGGCGGCGCTGACCGGCTGCGCGACCTGTGGCCGAGCATCGGCTCGCTGGTGGGTTGGCTGGTGCCGGTGATCTGGGTGCTGTGGGCGCTGGGCCTGACGCTGCTGCTGCTCCTGGCGGGCGTGGGCCACTGGCTGGCCGGGCGCATGAGTTCGCCGCAGCCGCAGGCGGCCTGAGGGAGATCACGATGACCGACCAGGAAACCCGCGCCGTCCTCACCGTCAGCCTGCTCGCCGCCTTTGCCGACGGCGCCAAGCACGAGCGCGAGCGGGCCGAGATCAAGCGCATCGCCGAGGGCCTGGCGCAGCACGACGCGGTGCATCTGCCGACGCTCTACCAGGACGTGCTGATGAAGCGCGTGACGCTCGCCGGCGTGCTGCCGCAGCTCGGCAGCGCGGAGTCACGCCAGCTGGCCTACGAGATGGCGGTGTGCGTGTGCGATGCGGATGGCGCGCAGTCGGAGGCTGAACGCAGCTTCCTCGCACAACTGGCCAGCGCGCTGCAGCTCGACGCCGGCCGCGCCGAGCAGTTCCGCCACGATGCCGAGGCCGTGGCGTCGGCCCCGCTGGCCGACGAGGTGCTGCGACCTGCCGCCGCGGCGGGCGCAGCCGCAGCCGCGGTGACGAAGGCCGCGGTCGACGAAGCCGCGCTCGACCAGGCCATCCTCAATGCCGCGATCCTCAACGGCGCGATCGAGCTGCTGCCCGAGTCGCTGTCGACGATGGCGATCATCCCGCTGCAGATGCGGCTCGTGTATCGCATCGGCCAGCCTACGGCTACCAGCTCGACAGCGGCCACGTGAAGGACTTCCTCGCCACGGTCGGCGTCGGCCTGACCTCTCAGTACCTCGAGCAGGCCGGGCGCAAGCTGCTCGGCGGCTTGCTCGGGCGCGTGGGCGGCGGTGCGCTGGGGGGTGTGCTCGGTGGCATCGGGAAGCAGGCGGTCAGCTCGGGCATGAGCTTCGCGACGACCTATGCGCTGGGCCATGTCGCCAAGCGCTATTACGCCGGCGGCCGCACGCTCTCGGCTCAGATGCTGAAGGACGCCTTTGCCGACATGACGCAGCAAGCGAAGGGCCTGCAGCAGCGCTACCTGCCGCAGATGCGAGAGCAGGCGCGCACGCTCGATGCGGGCAAGGTGATGGCGATGGTGCGCGGCCGCTGAGGCCGCGCGCGCCTCACCAGCTGCCGGTGTTGGGCATCGAGGCCCAGGGCTCGGCCGGCGGCAGCGCGTCGCCGGCCTGCAGCAGCTCGATCGAGATGCCGTCGGGCGAGCGCACGAAGGCCATGCGGCCGTCGCGCGGCGGGCGGTTGATCGTCACGCCGTGCTGCTGCAGCCGCGTGCAGGCGGCGTAGATGTCGTCCACCTCGTAGGCGAGGTGGCCGAAGTTTCGGCCGCCGGTGTAGACCTCCGGGTCCCAGTTGTGCGTCAGCTCGACCTGAGCGTCGGGCTGGCCCGGCGCGGCGAGGAAGTACAGCGTGAAGCGGCCGGCGGGCACGTCGCGCTGGCGCAGCACTTCGAGGCCGAGGGCGTCGCGATAGAAGCGCAGCGAGGCCTCGGGGTCGGTCACGCGGACCATGGTGTGCAGGTATTTCATGGCGCGATTGTCGCCAGCGCGCCCGCCGGCGTGCCTCAGTGAGGCTTTGTCTCGCCGGCCGGCGCGTCGTCGAGCTCGACCACCTGCACGCCGTCGAGCAGGTCCATGGTCGAGGTGGTCCAGCTGTCCAGCCGCAGCGGCTCGGTGGCCGCCACCGGCGCCGGCGGCGGTGCATCGGGGTCGATCCACGCGCCGGCCGGATGCTCGGCGGTGATGCGCCACACGCGGCGTGGCGCGGGCCGTCCGCGCGGCGGCTGCGCGGCACGGACGGGCGGCCGGGCGCCCAGCGAGAGCAGCTTCAGGACGGCATGCATGAGGGGTTCACTCCAGGCGAGACGGTGCGGTGCGACATGCGGATGCGGACCTTAAGGACCGTGCCGCGCCGCGTCATCTCCGCAGTCGTGGAATCGCCGTCACGCTGCACGCAGCGCGCAGCCGCAGTCGCCGGGCGGCGACGCGGGGGCGACGGATGTCACGGCTGCGCGAGTTCGCGCAGCACCGTGCCGCTGCCCGGCCGGATCTGGTCGAGCGCGGCATTGAGCGACTGCACAGGCCCTGGCCGCGGCCGTTGACGTGCTCGGGCAGCATTGCCACCACCGCGTGCAGGCGCAGGTGCGCCGAGGGCGGCAGCTCGGGCGACTGGCGCAGGCCCTGGTCGAGGATGCGCTGCGCCAGCGCCAGCACTGGTGCGTGCCTGCGGTGCGCGTGACCAGCAGCGCAAAGCGCGTGCGCCCGAGGCGCAGCGCCACGTCCGATTCGCGGGCGTGTTCGGCGAGCAGACGGCGCGTCACGGCGAGCATCGCCTCGAAGCTGTCCTTGCCATGGTGCAGCACCGGGTCCTGCGCGTTGGCCACCTCGAGGGCGATCACCGCCGCCCGGCCGCCGGCGCGCCGGTGGCGCAGCATCAGCGCGTGGACCAGCCGCGGCAGCAGCGCCGGCCCGTGCAGGCCGGTGGCCGGGTCGCGCAGGCCGCGGTAGCGCCGCTCGAGCTCGACGGCGACGTCGTCGCTCAGGCCCATGCTCAGCGCCACCGCCAGGATCAACGCCTGCACGATGCCGCCGCTGAGCAGCGCACTGGCGCTCCAGCCGCTCGGCGGCAGCACCGACAGGTTGACCAGCATCGGCGCCAGCGCCGACAGCGCGATCACCGCGAAGCCGAGCGCGATGCCCATCAGTTGGCGCAGCCCGGGCTGCCACGCCCGCGCCAGCAGCACCGCCAGCAGCAGCAGCGTGGCCAGCCCGTAGATGTTGTACAGCTCCCAGGCGATGGCCGGCGGCAGGGCCGGGTAGGCCAGTGCGAGCAGCAGCGCGAGCACGATCGCCACGGTGCCGACGCGGTGCAGCCGCTGGCCGACCAGCTGCGGCGGCAGCAGCGCCCGCACCAGCAGCACGCCGAGCAGGAAGGCGGCCAGCAGGCTGAGATGCCGCAGGGCCATCCACCATTCCGGCGCATCGGGCAGCCACAGGCTGCGCGACAGGCCGCTGCGCAGATCCTGGCGCACCGTCATCACCGCCGGGTAGGGCGCATACAGTCCGTAGAGCCGGTCGCGCGTGATGGCGAACTGCACCAGCTGTAGACGATCGCGAAGCCCATCACGCCGAGGTACAGCGCGATCACCAGCATCGCCTGCTGTTCGTCGTGCAGCAGCCGCTCGTCGTCGACGGCGGCCAGATCGAGCCAGAAGGAGCCGCTGTGCTGAACCCGCAGCACCACCGCCGCCGGGGCCGCATCGGCGGTGCCGAGCCGGAAGCGCGGCATGCGCGAGCGCTCGGCCCACTGTGAGGCGGGAACGGCCTCGCCGGCCTGTTCGACGACCAGCGCGCCGTCGGCGTCCATCCGGTACAGCGTGATGCGGTCCAGCCGCACCTCGGGCAGCCGCAGGTGCCACACGCGGCCTTCGCCCAGCGCCGGCAGCTCGGTGCGCACCCACAGGATGCGGTCGCCGCCCTCCTGGCGCTGCTCGGACGCCAGCGCTTCGCCACGCTGCATCGGCCCGGCCAGCAGGGCGCGCGCCGTCGCCTGCGTGGCGGCCTCGTCCTGCGGGCCCTGCACGATCGTGCGCGAGTGCGGCGCGAGCTCGATCAGGCCGCCGTCCGCCGTGTGCCCGGCGGCCTGCGCGGCGGGCGCGAGCAGCACGGCGGCCGCGGCGAGCAAGGGGGCCAGGGCCAGGGCGAAAGCAAGGCGGAGGCAGCGGAACGGACTGGCGCGGACAGGCATCGGCAGCGATGCTGCGTCACTTTCTGACGCCTGGCTTGCCCGCCGGGACGACTCGGTGTGAACACCTACACGCTTGTGGCGCGCACGCCGCAGCGCGCGCTCGCTTACACCTGCCGCGGCTTGACGCGCAGACCGTCGCGGGTGGCCGCCGGCGGGTAGACGATCACCTGCGCCCCTGGCGCGACGCCCGACTCGATCCAGGCTTCCTGGCCGTTGCGCGCCCCGACCTGCACCGGCACGAGGCGCGCCCGGCCACCCTCGACGACGAAGACCGCGCTGCCGCCCTCCGGCCGCGGGAACACCGCACTCACCGGCGCCTTCACCACCTTGGGCAGCGAGCGGGTGACGATGCGCACGCCGACGCGGAAGCCGTCGCCCAGCGCCCTCCACTGTTCCGCCGGGCTGGTCAGGTCGATCAGCACGCGCACGCGCTGCTCCTCGACGCCGAGCGCCGAGATCTTGGTGAACGCCGCCGGCTCGACGGCGCGCACGCGGCCTTCGAGCGTGCCGTCGCCACCCCAGCGCTCGATGCGCACCGCGCTGCCCGGGCGGGCGCGCAGCGCATCGGCGGTGAGCAGCTCGGCCACCACTTCCAGCCTCGCGGTATCGCCGAGTTCGAGCAAGGGTGTGCCCAGGCTCACCGGGCCTTCGCTGGCCTGCGCCACCTTCAGCACGCGGCCGGCCACCGGCGCGCGCACGGCGAAGCCGCGGCCACCGGGCTGCGTCAGCGCCAGCAGCGCAGCGCGCGCCTGCTCCACCTCGTGGGCGGCGATGTGGCCTTCCTCGGTGGCGGCCTCCAGGTCCTTCTGCGCGGCCTGCACGGCCAGCCGCTCGGTCTCGAGCCGCGTCGGCGCGACAAAGCCCTGCTTCGCCAGCTGCTCGCTGCGCTGCTGCTCGTTGCGCGCCTGCGCCAGCGCCACCTTGGCGCCCTCGATGCGCGCGGCGACGCGCTGCACTTGCGCCTGCGCGATCTCCACGCGCAGCTGCTGCTCGCGCCGTGTGCGTTCGTCGAGCATCGCCGGCAGCACCGGCGTGATGCTGGCCAGCGCGGCACCCGCCTCCACCGCATCGCCCTCGCGCAGCGCGATGCGCGCCAGCGTGCCGGCCAGCGGCGCGGCGACGACGTAGCGGTCGCGCAGCCGGGTCTTGCCGTCTTCCTCGATCGAGGTCTCGAACGGTCCCTCGGTGACGGCCGCCACCTCCACGCCCAGCGGCCGCGGCGCGAACGCCCAGGCCAGCAGCGCGACGGGGCCGCGCCGGCGGCGATGGCGATGATCCAGGTCTTCTTCTTCATCTCACTCCCTCGTCTTGAGCACCGCCACCATGTCGAGGCGGTCGATGCGCCGGCGCACCACCAGCGCGCTGACCACCCCGGCCGCGAGCACGCACACGGCGGCCCAGGCATAGGTGCGCGGCAGGATCACCACCGGAAAGTAGAACTGGTCGGAGGCCAGCAGCACCGAGATCAGGTGCACCAGCGCATAGCCGAGCCCCATGCCCAGCGGCAACGCGATGCCGATCACGATGGCCAGTTCGCCCAGCAGCAGCGCCGACACCTCGGCCCGCGTGAAGCCGAGCACCCGCAGCGAGGCGAGCTCCCAGCCGCGCTCGGCCAGCGCGATGCGCGCGTTGTTGTAGACCACGCCGACGGCGATCACCGCGGCGAAGGCGGTCAGGATGGTGCTCATGATGCGCACGTTGCGCGCGCTGATCTCTTCCATGTTGCGCAGCATCGTCGCCTTGCTGAAGGCGCCGGCCACGCGCGGCACCGCCTTGATGGCTTCCAGCAGTTGTTCCTCGCGGCCGCGTTCGGTGGCCAGCACGAAGCCGCTGGACAGATCGCCATCGCCGAGCGCACGGTTGAGCGCCGTGCGGTCGATGTAGGCATTCAGGCCCATCATCTCGCGCACCGTGGCGCCGACCGTCAGCACGATGCGGCGCGGGCGGCCTTCTAGCACCTCCACTTCGAGCGACTCCCGACGCGAACGCCGAGCTTGTCGGCCGGGCGGTCGGTGATCACCGTGCCGCGGCCCTCCAGCACGGTGGCGCGGTTGTCGGCATCGACCACGCGGTAGAGCACCGCGCGACCGTCGTAGCCGCGGATCAGACTGCGCTCGCTGCGGTGGCCGCGGTGCAGGATCACCGGCACGAAGCGGGTCGATTCCACCTGCGTCACTGCCGGCAGGCGCGCCAGATCGAGCCGCATCGCATCGTCGCCGGGTTCGGCCAGCCACACCGCGACGTCGCTGCGCATCGCCACGTTGAACTGCGCATCGACGATGGTCTCGATCGCGTCGCGGAAGAAGTTGCCGAGCACGACGATGGCCACCGCCGCCGCCACGCCGGCGATCGACAGCCCGGTGCGCAGCGGCCGCCGCTCCATGTTGCGCACGATCATGCGCAACGCCGGGCCGATGGCCTGGATGCCCAGCCGCTCGAGCAGCGTGCGCCGGTAGTGGCCGGGTGCGGGCGGCCGCATGGCCTGTGCGGGCGCGAGGCGCACGGTGGCGAGGATGGCGTTGAGCGTGCCCAGCACCGCGGTCGCCACCGTGATGCCCATGCTGACCAGCAACAGCCACGGCGCGATGCGGTGGTCGAAGCGCGGGAAGTAGAAGAACTCGGCGTAGAGCCCCGTGAACATCGTGCCCAGCCGGTCGCCCACCACCACGCCCAGCGCCAGTCCCGCCAGGACGATCAGCAGCACCAGCTTCAGGTAATGCGCGGCGATGTCGCGGTTGGCGTAGCCCAGCGCCTTCAGCGCAGCGATCTGCTCGCGCTGCGTGGCCACCAGGCGCGAGACCACCACGTTGAGCAGGAAGGCCGCCACGCCGAGGAAGATCGCCGGCAGCACGGTGCCGAGCACACGCTGCTCCTTGATCTCGTTGTCGAGCATGGCGTGCGAGGTCTGGTCGGCCCGACCGATCACTTCGCGGCCGCCCCAGGGTTCGAGCGTGCGCGAGAGGGTGTCGATCACCGCGTCTTCGGAGGCCCCCGGCGCGAGCCGGATGGCGATGCGGTTGAAGGCACCGTTCATGTCGTAGGCCGAGGCCAGCGCCTCGCGGTCCATCCAGAAGATGCCGAAGCCGCGCAGGTCGGGCATGCCCCACAGGCCGGCGAACACGAATTCCGGCGACAGCGCGGTGCCGACGATCACCAGCGTGCGCTGCCGGCCGTTGACCAGCGCGCTCAGCGTGGCACCGGGCTTGAGGCCGCGGGCCTGCGCGAAGCCTTCCGAGACCAGCACCTCCAGCGCGCCGTCGCCGCGGCGCAGCCCGGCGCCGTCGAGCGCGCGGCCGCTGGCCAGCGTGATGCGATTGAGCGAATGCGGCCGGCGCGGATCGAGCCCGATCAGCTGGCCGAGGATGGGGTCGGAGACGCCCGGCAGCTCGATGCGCACCATCTGCTCGACGGTGGTCTGCACCTCGGCCACGCCGGGCTGCGCGGCCAGCTGTTCGGCCAGCGCCTGCGGCGCGCGCTTGACGCTGGCGAACAGGTCGGCGAAGCGGGCGTCGGCATAGAAGCCGTCGCGGGCCAGCGCCAGCGAATCCACCGCCGACAGGCTGGTGATGAAGCCGCCGATCCCGCTGGCCACCACCAGCGCAATGGTCAACGCCGGCTCCACATCAGGCGCAGATCGCGCAGCAGCTTGCGGTCGAGCGCCTTCATCGCGCGTTCACCAGGAGAGCTCGGAGGGCGAAATCTTGTGCGCGTTGCGCTCGATGCGCTGCACCGTGCCGTCGCCGAGGTGGATCACGGTATCGGCCATGCCGGCGATCGCCGCGTTGTGCGTGATCACCACCGCCGTGGTGCCGAGTTCGCGGTTGATGCGCGCGATCACCTCGAGCACCAGCTTGCCGGTCTGGTAGTCGAGCGCGCCGGTCGGCTCGTCGCACAGCAGCACCTGCGGCCGCTTGGCGATGGCGCGGGCGATCGCCACCCGCTGCTGCTCGCCGCCGGAGAGCTGGGCGGGGAAGTGGTCGCGCCGCGGCGTCAGGCCGACGAGGTCGATCGCCTCGTCCACCGGCATCGGGTTCTCGGCGATGTCGGTCACCAGCGCGACGTTCTCGCGCACCGTCAGGCTCGGGATCAGGTTGTAGAACTGGAAGACGAAGCCGACATGCTCGCGCCGGTAGGTGGTGAGCTCGGCCTCGCTGGCGCCCGTCAGGCGGTGGTCGGCAAACCAGACTTCGCCGCCGCTGGGCACGTCGAGCCCGCCGAGGATGTTCAAGAGCGTCGACTTGCCGCTGCCCGAGGGCCCGAGCAGCACGACGAATTCGCCGGCGGCGATCTGCAGGTCCACGCCATGCAGCGCGCGCACCTCGACTTCGCCGGTGCGGTAGGTCTTGCCCAGGCCCTGGGCGCGGAAGATCGTGGAGGCGGTGGCCATCGGAACCCCCATTCTGTCCAGCGGGAGGCGGCGGCAACTGCGCAACATCAAGCGCGAATTCGCAACGTGCGCGCAACGCGGGCGGGTGCTCGCTTCGTGCGCCGCGGTTCGAACTGCGACAATCATCCGGCGTCACACCCACCGACCCCTGGCCGCCGATGTCCGCCCCGCCCGTTCCCACCAAGACCGCCCTCGGTCAGGAGGCCGTGCGCAGGCGCACCAGCGAGGTCACGCAACGGCACCGCACCGTGCTGTTTCTCGTCGATGGCCGCCGGCCCTTGTCGGAAGTGCTGAGCCCGCCCCCACGGGGGGGGGGCCACCAGCCACTTCGAGGATCTGGTGCGCATGGGCTACGTGGAGCTGCCGCCGGAGGAGCCGCCCGCGCCGCCGCCCGCCGAGGCGCCGCTGGAGGCACCGCCGCCGGCGGAGATCACCGAGCTGGCGGTCGAGGTGACGGCCGAGCCGGCGCCCGTCGCCGAGCCGCCGCCCGCGGCCCCGCTCGCCGTGGCCCCTGCGGCCGAGCCGGCCGCCGAGGAGCTGCCGCGCCGGCCCTTCCTGCCCCCGGGCGCGCGATGCCGCCGCCGCCACCGCCCCCTGCGCCGCCGGTGGTGGTGCTGGCCGAGGACCAGCCGCTGCTGGAGCAGGCGCGCGCGCAGCTGCTCGAGTGCCTGCGCAGCGATCCGCAGCCCAACGGCGGCCGGCTGGTCGAACGCGTGCGTGCCGCACAGAACCCCGCCCAGCTGATCGAGGCGGTGTGGACCATGGAGCGCGGCCTGCACCACCACCAGCGCACGCACCGCGGGCTCATCATCGCTGCAGCAGCGCGCGGGAGTTGCTGGGCCTGGGCAACACGCTGGTCGACGAAGACAGCACGCCGGGGCGGCTGGACGACGACGACTGGTAGCGGTGTGAGCCCTCGGCCGGCTTGGGAGCGGCCCGGCGCTCGGCCCGCCGCAGAGCCGACTCAGCTTCCTGCGGTGACGCGGTTGCGCCCCTCGCGCTTGAGCGGTACAGCGCCTTGTCGGCGCGATCGATCAGCGCATCCATCGACTCGCCGGGCTGCCAGGCGGCCACGCCGAGCGAGACGGTGATCGTGCCGACGCTCTCCTGGCTCTTCCCGCGGCGCACGCGCGCTGCCGCGATGGTGGTGCGGATCTGCTCGGCCAGCGCCACGGCGCCGGCCAGCGTCGTGCCGGGCAGCAGCACGACGAACTCCTCGCCGCCGTAGCGCGCCACCGTGTCACGCCCCTTCACGCACGAGCGGATGGCCAGCGCCACGCTCTTCAGCACGGTGTCGCCGAAGACGTGGCCGTACTGGTCGTTGATCTGCTTGAAGTGGTCGAGGTCGATCAGCACCACGCTCGGCCCGGTGTCGCCCTCGACGCGCTCGCGAAGCAGCTTCTCGATCGACTCGTCGAAGCCGCGCCGGTTGGTCACGCCGGTCAGCGAATCCATCGTCGCCTGCACCTTGGCCAGATCGAGCTCGGCGCGCAGGCTCTCCAGTTCGCTGGTGGCCGCCTGCAGGCGCTGCGCGAGCACCGCCAGGCTGGCGCCGGCATCGCGCGAGTCGCTGAGCAGCGCCTCGATCTCCGGGCCCAGGCTGGCCGGCAGCCCGAGGCTGGCGATGCGGCCGCTCTTCTCCTGCAGCGAGGCGGTGAATTCGCTGACGCGGTCGCCGGTGGCGGTGGCGGTCTGGCCGACGTCGTCGATCACCGCCCGCAGTCCGTCGGACACCTTGTGCGCCGCAGCGGCGGCGGCATCGAGGATGTGGCGGCGGTACAGCGTATAGACCAGCTCGTCGCCGAGCGGCACGTTGTTCTGGCGGGCCGAATCGATCTCGGCGCGCAGGTCGGCATTGCGCCCGGCGAGGTAGTCGTACCAGACCGCGTAGGTGATCGGGTGCAGCGGCGCCGGCTGCTGGGCCATCATCGGAATGGCGGGGCGCAGCAGTTCGGCGGAGCGGTCCTGGTGTCCGGGTAATGCATGTCGTCCTCGGGCCTGTCGTCCGATCCGGGCGGAACGTCGGGACTCGGCGGCGATTGTGAGCCATCCATGCGAAGAATTCTCAGAAGTGAGCCGACGCGTGGCCGATCCCGTCGAAGTGCAGCGACACCGCATCGCCGATGGCCGCCGCCGGCGCCCCGGCCCAGGTGCCGGTGGTGACCACGCTGCCGGCGGGTAGGGTCCCGTGGCGCGCGGTGGCGTGACGCAGCCAGTCGGCCAGCACCCAGGCCGGGTCGCCGCAGGAGTGCGAGCCGCGGGCCTCGACCGCCGGCTGCGTGCCGATGACGAGGCGGCAGGTCTGTTGCGGCCAGTCGCACGCCACGAAGGGCTGCCACTCGCCGAGCACCAGCGCGGCGTGCGACGCCAGATCGGCCAGGCGCAGCAGGGCCGGCGCGGCCGAGCTCTGCTGCCAGCGTGAATCGACGATCTCGATGGCCACCGCCATCGCATCGACCAGCGCGCGGGCGCGTTCGAGATCGAGCGTGGCGGCCATCGCGGCATCGACATCGCGTCCCAGGCGCAGCGCGATCTCGGATTCGACCAGCCGCAGGTGCATCGGCCAGCGCGACGCATCGGCCGGGCTCGCCCACACGCCGGCCGGCGGCAGCGGCGCGTGGGTCAGCGGCTGCGTGCGGCCGGGGCCGCCGGATTTCCAGAAGCGTGGCGCCCCGTCGGCAAACCAGCCGAGCGCGTCGGCCACGCGCTGCTGCACTTCGTAGGCCTCGTCGGCATGCGCCAGCGCATCGGCCAGCGGCGTGGCGTCGGCCGGCACGCCGCGCTCGCGCGAGCGCAGCAGCGCGGTCGTGACGGCCTCGATGCCGGCGCGGCTCATGCGGCCTCTCCGGTCGGGCGGCGGCGGATCATGCCCCAGCCTTCCATCGTCATCACCACCTCGCGCTGCTGGTTGAGTACCTGCCAGCGCTGGCGCAACAGGCCGACCTCGGGCCGGCTGCCCATCGGCCGGGCTTCGAGCACCTCGAGGCGCACGCTGAGCGTGTCGCCGGGATAGACCGGCTTGGTCCAGCGCAGGCTGTCGATGCCTGGCGAGCCGAGGCTGGCGGCGTCGAGCAAGTGGTCGTCGCAGATCATTCGCATGGTCATCGCGCAGGTGTGCCAGCCGCTCGCGGAGAGACGGCCGAACAGCGAGGCCTCGGCGGCTTCGTCGTCGAGGTGGAAGGGCTGCGGATCGAATTCGGCGGCGAAGGCGATCACCGCATCGCGAGTGACCTGCTTGGCGCCGAACTCGCGCACGCTGCCGGCGGGGAAGTCTTCCCACCAGAAGCGGATGGTGCGGGCTGTCGTGCTCATCGGCCGAGCATAGCGGCGGCCACCAGCTCGGCGGCGGCCGGGTCTTCGAGCGCATTGCCCACGGCCTTGAAGAGCGTGATCTCGCCATCGCTCGTTCGACCCGTGCGTTCGCCGCGGCACAGCTGCGCGAGCGTGCCCTGCAGACGCGCGGCCTCGAAGCCGCCTTCGGCGATCGCGCCGAGCACGTCGCCCGACTTGGCCAGCGCCTCCTCGGTGTCCACCCAGACGCGGCTGCGCGCGAAGCAGGCCGCATCGCACTCGCGCATCTGCGGCGTGAAGCTGCCGATCAGGTCGAGGTGCGCGCCGTCGCGCAGCCGTGCGCCCTGCACCAGCGGCGCGGTGGCGAGCGTCGCACAGCTGACGATGTCGGCGCGCGCGACGGCGGCTTCGAGGTCGGTCGCCGCGCGGGCCTGCAGGCCCTGCTCGCGCCAATGCCGCGCCAGCGCTTCGGCGCCTTCGGGCCGGTGGTTCCACACCTCGATGCGCGCGATCGGTCGCACGCCGCGCATCGCGTCGGGCAGCAGCTGCGCCACGCGGCCGGTGCCGAGCACGAGCAGCGTCGCCGCATCGTCGCGGGCAAGGAAGGAAGCGGCCAGCGCCGCGGCTGCGGCGGTGCGCCGCGAGGTGATCTGGTTGCCGTCGAGCTGCGCGAGCGGCACGCCGGTGGTCGCGTCGAACAGCGTGTACAGCGAATGCAGGCCGGGCAGCCCGCGCGCGCTGTTGTCGGGAAAGATGGTGACCGTCTTGATGCCGAGATGGCGGCCGGTGTCCATGCCGGCATCAGCAGCACCGTGCCGCCGGCACCGGCGGGATCGTCGATGCGGTGCGTGTGACGCAGCGGCACCTGCGCGCCGGCGACGAAGGCGCGGCGCAGCGCGGGGATCAGTTCGGCGAAGCCGAGACGGGCGGCGGTGGCGTCGGCGTCGAGGTGGAGCACGGTCCGGGGCGCGAAGGGCGCTCCGGAAGTATCGGTGCAATGCGCTGCGCCGGCGGCGCCGCGCGCGGCGGATCGAACCTCACGCGCCGCTCAGGAGAAGAAGTGGCGGAAGACGTCAGGTTCGCGCAGTTCGCGGGTCACGAGCCCGGTCAGGGTCTCCTGGAACGGTCCGCTTTCGGTGAGCGGATCGAGCGCGGCGGGCATCGTCACGTCCCAGGTGTGCGAGATCGCGGCGGGGTTCTGGAAGGCGCCGGCGCGGCGCGTCGACATTGACCAGCCGCTCGCTCAGCGAGGGCAGCTCTTCCCACTCGATCAGCGCGCCGAAGGCGCTGGGGCGGTGCGGCATGCGGTGAATGAAGCGGTTCATGAAGGTCCTGCCGGTGATGCGTTGGTGATGGGAAGCTTATCGACCGACGTCATGAGCCATGAACTCGAAAAGGCGTGACGTGCGCCGCCATTTCGACATCGGCTCGCCTTCGGCGTGAGAAAGTGCGCGCGTCGGCCGCCCGGAACCTCGAGCCGGGGCTTGACGCGACAATCCGGGTCATGCCTTCCTCGACACCCTGCCGGCCGCTCCGGCGCCGGCCCCCGGTCCACGCGTGCGCGGCGTGCCCGCCGATCCGCAGAAGTTCGCCGTGCGCGTGGCGCCGAGCGCGATCGATGGCCAGGGCGCCTTTGCCGCCGAGGCCGTGCCGGCGCGACGCAAGATCGGCGAGATCCGCGGCGAGTCGATCAGCGTGCGCGAGGCGCGCCGCCGTGCGAAGGGGCAGCAGCGCATCATGATCGTCGAGCTCAGCGAGACCCGCGCGATCGACGCCACCCACTCCGCCGACCCGCTGCGCTATACCAACCACTCGTGCCGGCCGAATGCGGTGCTGCGCATTCGCCAGGGGCGCGTCGAGTTCTATGCGATGCGCGAGATCGCGCCGGGCGAGGAGATCACCGTGAACTACGGCGAGACGCACCACGAGGGCCGGCTCGCCTGCCGCTGCGGCGCACCGGGTTGCGTGGGCGCCCTCTGAGGCTGCGAATGGGCGCGATTGCCGTCATCGACTTCGAGACCACCGGCATGTCGCCGTCGATGGGCTCGCGCGCCACCGAGGTGGCCGCGGTGCTGGTGGAGGACGGCCGCATCGTCGGCCGCTTCCAGAGCCTGATGAACAGCGGCGCGTGGATCCCGCCCTTCATCGAGCAGCTCACCGGGATCAGCAACGCGATGCTGGCCGAGGCGCCCCCAGCGCGCGTGGTGATCCGCGAGGTGATGCGCTTCACCCGCGGCGTGCCGCTGGTGGCGCACAACGCCGCGTTCGACCGCGGCTTCTGGGCGGCAGAAGCCGCGCGCGCGGAGTGCGAGCCTGACCCGGCGCACCGCTTCGCCTGCACGATGCTGCTGTCGCGCCGCCTCTATCCGCAGGTGCCGAACCACCGCCTGGGCACGCTGGCCGACTGGCATGGCCTGCCGAAGAATGGCCGCGCGCACCGCGCGCTGGCCGATGCGGAGGTGACGGCGCACCTGCTGCTGCGGCTGCAGGCCGATCTGCGCGAGCAGCACGCGGCGCTGCTGGAAGACTGTGGCGGCGAGCCCGATCACGATGCGCTGTGCGCGGTGCAGCGGCTGTCGCGGCGCGAGATCGCGCGGCGCCGCGCAGCCTTCAGCGCGCCGGCCGCGTCAGCGCGCTGATCGAGATCGAGCCTTCCTTGGTGAATCGCACCGCGCCGAAACCGCCGCCGGCGAGCTTGCCGCGCAGCACGTAGGGCACGGCCTCGCGCGTCGTGCCGTCGGTGAAGACGAGCGCCGGCGCACGGCGTTCATCGCCGAGATGCTGACCGGCACCACCAGCACCGTTTCGCCGAAGCGCGGCACGCTGCCGCGCTGGTCGCTGACGCCGGTGGCCAGCGTCTTGCCATTCACCTCGAGTTCGAGCGCGGTGCCGTCGTACTCCACCGCGCCGTCGTTCGGGTTCTGCACGCGCAGCTTCACCGCGAGACGCAGCTCCAGCCCCTGACCCTCGATCGGTTCGATGCCGACCAGCTCCACGCGCAGCGGGTCGCGCCCGGGGAATCCGGCACAACCAGCCAGCACGAAGGACAACAGGGCCGCAAGAGCGAAGGTGATGACGCGCATGCGCACAAGTATGCGCCGCCGCCGATCGACCGCGGGTGACCGATTGATTCAGTTCAACACGCGGCGTGGCCAGCGGCCTACGATGGGGCCGTTGACTGCCGAGGGCCTGCCATGAAGTCGCTGAAAGTCACGCTGAACACCCCGCCGGAGCCCGGCTTCGACGAGGCGTCGCTGGCCGATGCCTCGCTGCCCGATGCCGCCAGCCCGGTGCGCCACCCGGATGGCTACTACTGGATCGCGCCCGACGGCCACAACGAATTCGGCCCGTTCGCCACCGCCGCCGAGGCGCTGGCCGACATGAATGCCGGCGGCGACGAAACGCCCGAACCCGGCGAGACGCTGCAGGAAGCCGAGCAGGAGCTCGGCTTGGCGGACTGGGTGGATGCCGACACCGGCGAACTCGCCGAAGCAACCGGCATGCGGCTCGAGGATCACTGAGCGGCGATCGTCGCCGCCATCGCTTCGCAGCGCTGCGCCACGGTGGCGCGGTCGGCATGCGTGTCCAGCACCAGCGCGTTCTCGTCCGGCGCAATGGCCTCGCGCACGCGCAGCTGCAGGTCCAGCACGGCGAGCGTGGCGTCCGAGGCATCGCGGTTTTCGGCAAGGCGCTTCGTGATGCGCTCGCGCAGCACCGCGTCGGGCGCGGTGCACTCGACGATGTGGAAGTCTGCGCCGGCCGCCTCGGCCACCGAGCGCAGTGCGTCGCGTTCATCACGGCGCAGCGCCGCTGCGTCGACGATCACGTTCAGCCCGGCGCGCAGCAGGTTGGCGGCGATGCCGTTGAGCTGCGCGTAGGTGCGCCGCGTCATCGCCGCGCCGTAGAGCGCCTGCGCCTGCTCCGCGGTCGGCCGCTCGGTGACGGCCACGCCGGCAAGACGCTTGCGTTCGACATCCGAGCGCACGCGGATCGCGCCGAGCGACTGCAGCAACTCGAGCGTCACCGTGCTCTTGCCTGAGCCCGACACGCCGCTGACGAGCACCAGCAGCGGTCGTGCGCGGCGCATGGCGGCCAGCGACGCCGCGCAGCGCAGATCGCGCTGCAGCGCGGTCTCGTCGTTGCGGATCGCCGCCACCTGCGCGCGCACCAGCGCCCGGTAGACGGCGAAGAAGGGCAGCAGCGGCACGCCGCCGTAGTCGCCGCCGTGCTCGGCGTAGCCACTGGCGAATCGCCGGGCCGGGCGCGTCAGGCCGTGGCGCCACAGGTCCATGAAGACGAAGGCCGCATCGGCCATTGTGTCGGCGTGGCGCAGCGCCGGGTTGAACTCGATCGCGTCGAAGGGCAGCGGCTCGCCGTCGACCACCACGATATTGCCGAGGTGCAGGTCGCCGTGGCCTTCGCGCACGAAGCCCTGCGCGCGGCGCAGCGCGAGCCGCGGCGCGATGCGCTCGAACTCGCGCTCGGTCCAGTCGTGCAGATCCGCAAGTGCGGGCAGCGCGGCGAAGTTGGCGCGCGCCCAACGCAGCACCTCGGCCGGGTCGCCCCAGGCGGCGGGCGAGGCTGGCAGCGCGGCATGGAAGTCCGCCACGCGGCGGGCCAGCGCGTCGATGTGCGCATCGGTCAGTGCACCGCGCGCGGCAAGCCGGGCCAGCAATTGCTCGTTGTCGAAGCGGCGCATGCGAAGCAGCCAGTCGATCGCGCCGGCGTCGTCGCCCGGTTCGCCGATGCGCGGTTGCCCGGGCGTGCCGAGCACCGGACGCACGTCGAGGTAGAGCTCGGGCGCGGTGCGCCGGTTCAGCCGCAACTCCTCCTCGCAGTCGTGGCGGCGCGCGGCAGCGGTGGAGAAGTCGAGGAAGGGCAGCGCGAGCGGCTTGCGCAGCTTGTCGGCGAAGGCGCCGTGCAGCAGCAGCGTCGAGATGTGCGTCTCGATGCGCTCGACACCTTCGCCGGAAGCCCCGAACGCGGCCTGCAGCGCCGCGACCATCGTGCGGTGCTGTTCGGGCGTCAGGTCGGCGCGGGTGTCGTCCACCCGCGCGAGGTTACAGCCCGGCGCGGCTGAAGCGCGCGACGATGCCGGCGAAGGCGCCCGGCCATTGACGCAGCGCAGCCTCGTCGCCGTCGAACACACGCTTGAGGAAGGCCACCGAGAGCGCCCGCGTCGCTTCCTTCACCTGCGGGTTGAGCGTGGCGCCGCCAGTGCCGCGGCGGTCGGTGAAGATGCTGTGCGAGCCGCCCTGGAACACCGCCAGCGCCTTGGCCTCGCTGCCGGTGGCCTCGAAGACGCTGACGCGGTCCTCGGCGCCGGAGTAGTAGCCGGGAATGCGGATCACGTCTTCGGTGGCGGTCACGTGCAGCGTCGGCACCGTGACGTGGGCGAGGATGGTCCGGGGATCGGCCTCGCCGTAGAAGGGCGGTGCGGACAGCAGGATGGCGGCGCGGATGCGTTCGTCGCGGAAGTCGACCACGCGGCCCTGGCGATCGAGCCGTGCGCCGGCGGCCAGCAGCGTGGTGTTGGCGCCGTAGGAATGGCCCGCCGCGGCGATGCGCGTGGCATCGAGGCGCGGCGCCAGCGGGCTGGCCAGCAGCGTGTCGAGCGCGAAGCGAACGTCGAGCACGCGGGCGA
Organism: Piscinibacter aquaticus; assembly: GCA_007994965.1. Taxonomy (GTDB): domain Bacteria; phylum Pseudomonadota; class Gammaproteobacteria; order Burkholderiales; family Burkholderiaceae_C; genus Piscinibacter; species Piscinibacter aquaticus. The sequence goes on from VOPW01000001.1 coordinate 3,982,635, forward strand.
TCGCCTCGCCATCCTGCGCCGCGCCCTGCAGCCGCTCGACCAGCGCGAAGGGGTTGCCGCCCCACAGGCTGCGATCGCTGCCCACGTGCTGCACGTGCAGGCTGGCGAAGCCCTGCGCCGCCCAGTGCTCGCCGAGGTAGCGGTAGCCCAGGCGCGAGCCGCCGATGCCGTGCGAGAACACCACCAGCGGCACCGGGTGCGCCGCGTCGGCCTGCACGGGCAGGTACAGCCGTGCCGGCACCGCACGGCCGCGCGCGGCGTCGTGCCAATCGAGATCGAGCGTCTGGAAGCTCGCCGCTTCGGCCCAGGCGGATGGCGCGAAGGCGGGCGCCAGCGCGGCGGCGGCCAGCAGGCCGAGGCAGTGACGCCGCCTCACGAGGCCGCTCCTTCGGCCGGCAGCGCCGGCGCCGCCGGGCGCTTGCGGTGCAGGTGACGGCCCATCCACTGCACGAGGTCGTCGACGAAGGTGAAAACCACCGGGATCACCAGCAGGCTCAGGAAGGTGCTGGTGATCAGCCCGCCGATCACGACGATGGCCATCGGCGCGCGGAAGCTCGGGTCGACGCCGATGCCCAGCGCGATCGGCATCATGCCGGCGCCCATCGCGATGGTGGTCATCACGATCGGCCGGGCGCGCTTGCGGCAGGCATCGAGCAGCGCCTCCCAGCGCGACAGGCCGTGCTCGCGCCGCGCCAGCACCACGTAGTCGATCAGCAGGATGGAGTTCTTCGTCGCGATGCCCATCAGCATGATCAGGCCGATCATCGACGGCATCGACAGCGACGACTGCGTGACGAACAGCGCGAGGAACGCGCCCGGGATCGACAGCACCAGTGCGGCGAGGATGGTCACCGGCTGCACGAAGTCCTTGAACAGCAGCACCAGCACCACGTAGATGCAGAGCACGCCGGTGGCCATGGCCGTGCCGAAGCTGGCGAACAGCTCGGCCATCGCCTCAGCGTCGCCCACCGAGGTCTGCATCACGCCGGGCGGCAGGTTCTTCAGCGAGGGCAGTTCGAGCGCGTGCTTCTCGACCTCGCCGAGTGCCTGACCATTGAGCTCGATCTCGAAGTTGATGTTGCGCATGCGGTCGTAGCGCGCGATCTCGGCCGGGCCGGAATCCATCGCCAGCGTGGCCACGTTGGACAGCGGCACCGGCCCGCGCGCGCCGGGCACCGGCAGGCGCGAGAGCAGGTCGATGTCGGCGCGCGCGTCTTCGGCCAGTTTCACCACCACCGGCACCGGCGCTGGGCCAGGTTGAGCTTGGGCAGGCCCTGGTCGTAGTCGCCGTTGGTGGCGATGCGCAGCGTGTCGGCGATGGATTGCGAGGTGACGCCGAGGTCGGCGGCGCGCGGGAAGTCGGGCCGCACGATCAGCTCGGGCCGCACCAGGCTGGCCGTCGATGTCACCGCGCCGATGCCGGGGATGGTGCGCAGCTCGCGCTCGACCTGAGCGGCATGCTCGGCGAGTACCCGGCCGTCTTCACCCGCGAGCACCAGCACGTATTTCTCGCTCGATGCCCCCAGGCCCACCTTCACGCGCGCGCCGGGCAGCACGGCCAGCGCCTCGCGCAGCTGGCCCTCGATGTCCTGCTTCGAGATGCCCGAGCGATCGTTGCGGTGCGTCATGTTGATCGTCAGCACCGCCTTGCGCACCTCGGGCACGCCGCCGGCGGCAAACGGGTCGGAGCCCGCCGCGCCGCCGCCGATGGCGGTGTAGACCAGCTTCACGTGTTCGTTCTTCTGCACCAGCGCGCGCGCCTGTTCGGCGGCCGCGTAGGTTTCCTTCAGCGTGCTGCCCGGCGGCAGCGTCACCGTCACCTGCGTCTGCGAGAGGTCGTCCGGCGGGATGAAGCCGGTGGGCAGCAGCGGCACCAGCGCGAAGGAGCCGACGAAGAAGACCCCGGCGCCCAGCAGTGTCACGAAGCGATGTTTCAGGCACCACTTCGCCCAGCCGAGGTACATCGTGATCCAGCGCGGCTCCTTTTCCGCGTGCTTCGGCGGCTTGAGGATGTAGGCCGCCATCATCGGCGTCAGCATGCGCGCCACCACCAGCGAGAAGAACACCGCGATCGCCGCCGTCCAGCCGAACTGCACGAAGAACTTGCCGGCCACGCCGCTCATGAAGGCTGTCGGCAGGAAGACCGCGATCAGCGTGAAGGTGGTGGCGATCACCGCCAGGCCGATCTCGTCGGCCGCTTCCATCGCCGCCTGGTAGGGCGTCTTGCCCATGCGCAGGTGGCGCATGATGTTCTCGATCTCGACGATCGCGTCGTCGACCAGGATGCCGACCACGAGCGAGAGGCTGAGCAGCGTCACCACATTGATCGAGAAGCCCATCAGCCACATCACGAAGAAGGTGGGGATGGCCGACAGCGGCAGCGCCACCGCGGAGACGAAGGTGGCCCGCCAGTCGCGCAGGAACAGCCACACCACCAGCACCGCGAGCAGCGCGCCTTCGTACAGCAGCTTCATCGAGCCGTCGTAGTTCTCTTGCACCGGATCGACGAAGTTGAAGGCCTCGGTGATCGTGATGTCGGGGTGCTCGGCCTTGAGCTTCTCGAGCGAAGCGCGCACGCCGCTCGTGACCTCGATCTCGCCGGCGCCGCGCGAGCGCACGATCTCGAAGCCGACCACCGGCTTGCCGTTGAGCAGCGCGGCCGAGCGCGGCTCGGCCACGGTGTCGTGCACCTTGGCCACTGGTCGAGGCGGATGCGGCGGCCGTCGGACAGCGCCACTTCCATCGCCGCGAGCTGCTCGGCCGATTGCACGGTGGCGATGGTGCGCACGGATTGTTCGGCGCCGCCCAGATCGGCACGCCCACCGGAAGCTTCCTGCTGCACGCTCTTGAGCTGACGGGAGATGTCGGCGGCCGTGGCATTCAGCGCCAGCAGCCGCGCCGGATCGAGCTCCACCCGCACCTCGCGCGAGACGCCGCCCACCCGCGACACCGCACCCACGCCGCGCACCGCCAGCATCGCCTTGGTGACCTGGTTGTCGACGAACCACGACAGCGCCTCGTCGTCCATCTGGCCCGAGGCCACGGTGTAGGTGAGGATGGGCGTGCCGGCGAGATCGACCTTCTTGATCACCGGGTCGCGCAGCTCGGCCGGCAGGTCGGAGCGCACGCGCGAGACGGCATCGCGCACGTCGTCCACCGCTTCCTGCGGCGGCTTCTCGAGTCGGAATTCGGCGGTGATCGAGACGGTGCCGTCCTGGATCGTCGTGTACTGGTGCTTGAGGCCCTGCACCGTGGCCAGCGAGTTCTCGATCTTGCGGGCCACCTCCGTCTCGAGCTGGCCCGGCGAGGCGCCGGGCAGCGAGGCGGTGATGGAGACCATCGGGAGGTCGATGTCGGGGAAGTTCTGGATCTTCATCGACTGGAAGCCGATCAGGCCCGCCAGCGTGAGCATCAGGAACAGCAGGATGGACGGGGTCGGATTGCGGATCGACCAGGCCGAGACGTTGATCGCCATGGCGAGCGCTCCTTACTTCGAGGCCGTCTGCTGCGGCGTGGCGGGCGCGGCGTCGACGACGCGCACCAGATCGCCATCGCCGAGGAAGCCACCGCCGGAAGCGACCACGCGCACGTTCTTGTCCACGCCGCTGGTGATCTCGACCCGGTCACCCCAGCGCCGACCAGTGGCCACTTTGACCTGCTGCACCTGGAATCCGGCCCGACCTTGAGCACGTAGCTGAAGCCCTCGCGCAGCAGCACCGCGCTCTGCGGCAGCGACAGGCCCTGCGCCTGGCCGATCTCGAATTCGCCGCGCGCGAACATGCCGGCCCGCGCGGTGCCCGGTTGCGGCAGGTCGACATAGACGATGCCGTTGCGCGTGGCCGGGTCGACCGTCGGCGCGACCATGCGGATCTTGCCGACGATGGGCGTGCCGCCGGCCGGCGAGATCGCGGCATTCAGGCCGGGCTTGAGCTGCGCGAGGTCGGCCGCCGCGACTTCAGCGCGCCACTCCAGCCGGCCGCCGCGGATCAGGCGGAACAGCTCCTGGCCGGCCGGCAGCACCGCGCCGACCGTGGCGCTGCGCGCCGAGATCACGCCGTTGTCGGGCGCGAGCACCTGCGTCTGCGCGAGGCGCAGCTGCTGAGTCTTCGCGGCGGCGCGCTGGGCTTCGAGCCGCGCCTGCGCGGTGCGCTCGGCGGTGAGGTACTGGTTGATCGCCTGCGCCGAAAGGGCGCCGGTGGCCTGCAGCTCGCGGGCGCGCTGCGCGTTGGCGGCGGCCTCGGCCAGCGTCGCCTCGGCCTCGGCGACGGCAGCGCGGGTCTGCGCGAGTTCGGCGGCGATGGTGTCCGACGCGAAGGTGGCCAGCACGGCCGCGCTTGACGACGTCGCCGACGTTGACGCGCACCTCGGCCAGGCGCAGGCCGTTGGCTTCGGTCCCGATGCTGGCTTCCTGCCGGCGGCGACGTTACCGTTGGCCGCGATCTTCAGCGGCACGCTGGAGGCCTGCGGCGTGGTGACGGTGACGGTGAGGGCCGGCTTGGCCGGCGCGGCGGCATTCTTGTCGGCGGGCTTGTCGGCCGCGTGAACGGCGAGCGTGACGACGAGGGCGGTGAGGGCCACGGCGATCGGCGTGGCGACGAGCAGGAGGCGTTGTGCGCTGGGCATGGTGGTGGGTCCAGTGGTGGCCGGGGGCTTCGTGGGCGTTCGGCCGTGGTCGTTCAGCTGCGGGGGCGGCGGGGGATTCGGGGGCCTGGGCTTGCGCGTCGGCGGCGTTCCATCCACCACCGAGCGAGCGGTACAAGGTGATCCAGGCGGCGACGCGTTCACGCTGCAGCTCGATCAGCGCGGCCTGCGCGGCCACGGCGCTGCGGCGCGCGTCTTCCAGCTCGAACAGGCTGGCCAGTCCGCCGCGGTAGCGCGATTCGACGGCGCGGTAGCTGCGCTCGAAGCCTTCGGCGGCGGTGCGGGCGTCTTCGCCGCGAGCGGCGGTACTCTGCAGCGCGATCAGCGCTTCCTCGACTTCACGCACCGCCACGCGCAGTCGCGCCGCGTAGCGCACCGCGGCGGCTTCGTAGGCGGCCTGCGCGGCGGCGGCATTGGCGCGGCGCACGCCGCCATCGAAGATCGGGAGGGTCACGCTGACCGGTCCGACGCTCCACAGCGTGCCGCTGCTGCTGACGCCGCCGGTCTCGAAGCGCGACGGGCCGATGCTGCCGGCCAGTGCGATGCGCGGATAACGCTGCGCGCGCGCCTGGCTCACATCGGCGAGTGCGGCAGCGAGTTCACGCTCGGCGGCAGCGAGATCGGGCCGCTGCGCTAGCACCTGCGCCGGCACGGAACCGACGCCGAGCTGGGCCGGCTTCGGCAGCGAAGCCTTGCGCGGCTGCAGCTGCGCGCGCAGATCAGGCTCGGTCAGCGCAGTCAGTGCGACCAGCGACTTCACCGCCCGGTCACAGGCGGCACGCTGCTGGGTCAGCGTGGCGTTGCCCTGCGCGGCGCTGGCGCGGGCCAGATCGGCACTGGCCGGGGCCTGGAAACCGGCCTTGGCGGAGAGCTCGGTCAGCCGCGCGGTTTCGGCGCGTGAGGCGGCATCGAGTTCGGTCTGCGCGAGCTGCGCCTCGCAGGCGCGCAGCGCGAGGTAGGACGAGGCGGTCTCGGCGGCCACCGAGATGCGCGCGTCGTGCCACGCGGCCTGCGCGCCTTCGAGCCGCGCCTGCGCCGCATCGCGGCCGGCGCGCACGCCGCCGAAGAGGTCGATCTCCCAGGCCGCCTGCAGGCTGGCACCGGCGCTGGTGCCAGCCGGCGAGGCGAGGTCGAAGCGGCCGCGCGCGGCCTGCGCGTTGGCATCGAGCGTCGGCCCGAGGGCGGCACCGCCGGCCACGCGCGCGGCGCGGGCCTGCTCGATGCGCGCGCGGGCCTCGGCCAGCGTCGGGCTGGCGGCCTGCGCGGCGTCGATCAGCCGCGGCAGCAGCGGGTCGTCGAACTGCTGCCACCACTGGCGCAGTTCGGCGCCGGGGTCGGCGGCGGGCAGCGGTGCCTGCCACTGCGGGGCGGGCGCCGCGAGTGGCGCGGAGGGCTTGGATGCGTCGAGGCTGGCGCAGCCGGCCAGCAGCAGGGCTGCCGCCAGGGTGCCGAGCGGCCCGGCGCGGCGGTGGGTTCGGGGATTCGTGCGGTTCATGCTTCTTGTTCTCCCTGGTGGTTCGGATCAGCCGCCGCCGCGGCGTTTCATTTCGGCAGCGACCATCGCCTCGGCGTACATCACCAGCGTGTCGAGCCAGCGGTCGAGCGCATCGGGGCTGCTGTTGAGGGACGGCGCGAGCGCGTCGGTCACGTCTCGGCCGACGTGCAGGTGCACGCCCAGCGCCGAGACGCACACCGCCAGCCGCTGGATCTCGTCGTCAGGTTGGGCCACGCCGACATGCCGGCACAGCACCTTGACCAGCGCCTCGTGCATCGGCCGGATGCCCTGGTCGATTTCCTCGGCCCACAGGCCGGTGGGCTCGAGCATCTCGCGCATGTGCAGCTTCATGCACAGCGTGGTCAGTTCTCCTTGCTTGAGCGGTTCGAGGAAGCCGAGGTAGAAGCCGCGCAAGGCCTCGTGCAGGCCGATCGCCTCGCTGCCATAGCGACGAATCTCGTCTTCCGGTTTCGACTGCAGGTCGAAGAAGACGGCGCGGTACAGGCCGGCCTTGTCGCCGAAGTAGTACTTGATCGACGCGAGGTTGGTGCCGGCGGCTTCGGCGATTTCGCGGGTGGAGGTCTTGGCGAAGCCCTGGTGGGCGAACAGGTTCAGCGCCGCATGCAGCAGCCGTTCGCGCGACGCCTCGCCATCCGGGCGGGCGGCGCCGGGCGTGCGGGCGGGGTTGATTTCAGTCATGCCGGCGATGCTATCCGGCCAATCAAACGATTGATTGAAATTCCAATTAATGACCGACTGGTCAGCAGGGGCTTAGGTTCCCCGGGGGTGTCCGGGGGCAACCGCGGGAAGGGCCCGCCGCCGCGTCAGAGCGGCAAGGCCACCTGGCGGCTCGCCGGCGTGCGGCGCATCAGCACCGCGTGGGGCACATAGCCGCGCGATTCGAGGTTCCAGCCTTCGGTGGCGCTGTCGGTGGCGATCTGCTCGATGCGCTGCGTGGCGGTGCTTCGCAGCGGCGCGCGAAAGCAGGTCCTCACATTGAGTGGGCGTCAGCATGCGGGCGAAGGCCGTCCAGCGCTTCATCACCAGCGGATTGCGCCGGGCGTCTTCCACCGCCCAGCGGGCGCGCATGGGCTCGTCGGTGCGGCCGGCTTCGAGCACGCGCGGCAGCAGGGCGTGGAAGAACATCTGGAAGGCCCGGCGCACCGGCTTGCCCGGCAGCAGCGCATCGAAGCGGGCGATGCGCTGGCTCCAGCCCGGGGTGAGCAGCTGGCGGCTGACGAAGGCCTGCAGTGCCTGCACCGGGTTGAACAGGCGCAGCCGGTTCGGCGGCAGCACCAGCATCGGCAGCGCGCTGGCCTCCTCGTGCGTCAGCGGCTCGACGAAGCTGCACAGCACGGCCACGCGCGCCCACTGCGGCACGGTCAGCCCGCCGCCGGCCGGCGAGCCGGCCGCTTCGAGGTCGCGCACGATGCGCAGCGCATCGCGGAAGCCGTTGGCCGCCTTCGCGTGGTTGGCCTTGGTGGACATCATCGCCAGGTTGCCGGCGGCATAGCCGGCGTCGTTGCGCACCCGGTCGACCGAGGCGTCGCTGGCTTCCAGCGTGGCGGTCGACAACGCCATGCGGGTGATCGGGCAGTGGCTCACCTCGATCTGCTGCAGGTGGTTGGGCGTGACCTGCACCAGCTCGACACTGCGGCCGCGCAGCGCTGGGCGTGCAGCCGCAGCTGCAGCCACTTGCGCACGTGGCGGTTGGGCAGCATCGTGCGGTTGCCGAAGGCGGCATCGGCCGGCGAGCAGGCCGTGGCGCAGGCTGGACGGCTGCAGGTCATACGGCGCCTGCGGCGTCATGCCGTGGTGGGCGTAATCCCAGCCGAGCTCGAAGCCGATGTGCTCGTGCGTGGTCAGCGTGGTGGCGGGGAAGAGTTCCTGGTTGCTGGTGGTGGAGAAGGCGGTGGCCATGGTGTGTTCCTCTGCGTTCCTCGGTGGGCGCCGCGGGCTGCGGCATGGAAGGCAGTCTCGTGGCCGGGTGGCTCAACGCGTGAGCCACCCTCCGGCCTCATGCTTGGGATAAGCTCGGGCGCGCTGGCTCATGTGGTGAGCCACCCATTCGCTACACGACCTTCATGGACCGCACCGAACGCTTCTACAAGATCGAGATGCTGCTCAGGAGCCGCGGCAGCGTCAGCTTCGCGGCGCTGCGCGAGGAGCTGGGCGTGTCGCCGGCCACGCTCAAGCGCGACCTGCAGTACCTGCGCGACCGGCTGCATGCGCCGATCGTCTACGACGCCTTCGACAACGGCTACCGCTTCGAGCAGGGCGCACAGGCGGGCAGCCGCCATGAGCTGCCCGGCCTGTGGTTCAGCGAGCACGAGATCCACGCGCTGTTGACGATGCACCAGCTGCTGGCCGGGCTGGACGACGACGGCGTGCTGTCGCGCCACCTGCAGCCGATGCTCGAGCGGCTGCAGGGCATGCTGGGCCACGATGCGGCGGAATCGCGCGAGCTGATGCGCCGCATCAAGGTGATCGGCACCGCGCGGCGGCGCGTGCCCAGCCGCTGGTTCGAGCGGCTCGGCAGCGCGCTGGTGCAGCGCAGGCGCGTGGCGCTGCGCTATTTCAAGCGCAGCGAGCGCCGCGAGAGCGAGCGCGAGGTCTCGCCGCAGCGCACTGGTGCACTACCGCGCCACCGGTACCTCGATGCCGGTGCCACGCCAGCGACGGCCTGCGCCGCTTTGCGCTCGATGCGGTGCGCGGTGCCGAGGTGCTGGAGACGAAGGCGAAGAACGTGCCGGTGAAGGAGCTGGAGGCCGCGCTCGATGCCGGCTACGGCATCTACGGCGGGGGCGATGCCAGGTGAAGTGGGCCACGCTGCTGTTCACCGCCGAGGCCGCGCAGTGGGTGGCCAACGAGGAGTGGCATCCTCAGCAGAAGGCGCGCCACCTCGCCGATGGCCGCTACGAGCTGCAGGTGCCCTACGCCGACGCCACCGAGCTGGTGATGGACATCCTGCGCCACGGCGACAGCGTGCAGGTGAGCGGGGACAAGACCCTGGCGGCGGCGATCGCACAGCGCCTGCGCAGCGCCGCTGCGCAGTACGCTTGAGCCCTTTCCCCCTCAGGAGCGTGGCATGAAGGCCATCTGGAACGGCGTGGTGATCGCCGAGAGCGACGACACCGTGGTGGTGGAGGGCAACCACTACTTCCCCGAGACGAGCCTGAAGCGCGAGTACACCACCTTCAGCAACCACCGCACGAGCTGCGCCTGGAAAGGGCAGGCGCATTACCTCAGCCTGCTGGTCAACGGCGAGATGAACCCGGATGCGGTCTGGTACTACCCGGAGCCGAGCGAGGCGGCGAAGGAGACCAAGGGCCGCGTGGCCTTCTGGAAGGGTGTGAAAGTCACCGAGTGACAAATCGGTGCGCCTCGTTAGCATGGTTCTTGCGGCGCCATGTCATCCGCTCGGCGGCCGAATCCCTCCCTCACGAAGGAACCAACCGATGAAGAAGCTCGCTCTCAGCCTGATCGCCGCGACCTGCGCGCTGCCGCTCGCCGCCCAGGCCCAGTCCACGCTCGACAAGGTCAAGGCCAGCGGTGCCATCACCGTGGCCTACCGCGAGTCGTCGATCCCCTTCAGCTACCTCGACGACAAGGCCCAGCCCACCGGCTTTGGCTGGGAGATCTGCGGCAAGATCGTCGACGAGGTGAAGAAGGCCACCGGCCGCGCCGACCTGAAGGTCAACACCCAGGCGGTGACCTCGGCCAACCGCATTCCGCTGCTGATGAACGGCACGATCGACATCGAGTGCGGCTCCACCACCAACAACAGCGAGCGTGGCAAGCAGGTCGCCTTCGCGACCAACTACTTCTACACCGGCACGCGCTTCCTCGTGAAGGCGGGCACGCCGGTGAAGAGCCCGGCCGATCTGAAGGGCAAGCAGGTGGTCTCGACCACCGGCACGACCAACTTCAAGATCATCCGCAACCTCAACGAGGAGCAGAAGCTCGGCATCGACCTGCTCGGCGCGAAGGATCACGCCGAATCGGCGCTGATGGTGCAGACCGGCCGCGCCGTGGCCTTCGCGATGGACGACATCCTGCTCTACGGCCTGAAGGCGAGTTCGGCCAACCCGGCGGAACTCGCCGTGGTGGGCGATGCGATCCAGGTCGAGCCCTACGCGATCATGCTGCGCAAGGACGACCCCGCCTTCAAGAAGCTGGTCGACGACACGCTGGCCGGCCTGATGAAGAGCGGCGAGTTCGAGAAGCTCTACAACAAGTGGTTCATGTCGCCGATCCCGCCCAAGGGCATCAACCTGCAGGCGCCGATGAGCCAGGAGCTGAAGGACAACCTGAAGGCCCTGTCCGACAAGCCGGCGACCTGACGCCTTGATCGTCGTCGAGCCCCTCTCGCGCCACCCGCGCCACGTCGGTTTCGTGGCGCAGCTCGTGTGGCGCGAGTTCTGGGCAGACGTCGACGACGGCATGACCGAGGCCGAGCTCGCCGAGGCCTTCGGCGGGCGCGCCGAACCGGGGCGCGTCCTGGCCAGCCTGATTGCGCTCGACGGCGACGTGCCGCTGGGCTGCGTCCACCTGATCGACAACGACGACCGATCGCTGACCGAGCTCTACCCGTGGATGGCGGCGATGGTCGTGGTGCCCGGGCGCCGCGGCCAGGGCATCGGCTCGATGCTGGTGCGCGCGCTGATGCGCGAGGCGAAGGCGATGGGCTTCGAGCAGCTCTGGTTCGGCACCGACGGCCCGGGCTTCTACGAGCGGCTCGGCGCCGTGAAGCACCTCGCCAAGGGCCGCGATTTCTGGATCATGCGATTGCCCTTGATCGAAGGGTCGGGCTGATCACAGGTTCAGCGCGAGCCGCGTGCCCTGGTCGATCGCGCGCTTGGCATCGAGCTCGCCCGCCTCGTGGGCGCCGCCGATCAGATGGACCGGCACGCCGGCCGCGCGAAGCGGCGCTTCGAGTTCGCGCAGCGGCTCCTGCCCGGCGCACAGCACGACGGTGTCGCACTCGATCAGCTGGCCGTCCTGCCGCTTCTCGCCGTAGGTGACGAACAGGCCCTGCGGCGTGATGCGCTCGTAGTTCACGCCGCCGATCATCTCCACCTGCTTCATCTGCAGCGCGGCGCGGTGGATCCAGCCGGTGGTCTTGCCCAGGCCCTTGCCGAGCTTGCCGGCCTTGCGCTGCAGCAGCGTGACCTTGCGCGCCGGCGGTGCCGGCTGCGCGCGCGTGACGCCGCCGCGCACCTGCGCCGGATCGGCCACGCCCCATTCGGCCAGCCACTCGTGCAGGTTCAGCGTCGGCGAGTGGCCTTCGGGCGTGACGAGAAACTCCGCCACGTCGAAGCCGATGCCGCCGGCGCCGACGATGGCCACGCGCTCGCCCACCGGCTTGCCGTGCAGCAGCACGTCGATGTAGCTCAGCACGTTCGGGCCGTCCTGGCCGGGGATCTTCGGGTCGCGTGCGCTCACGCCGGTGGCCAGCAGCACGGCGTCGAACTTCTGCGCGGCGAGTGCTGCCGCATCGGCACGGGTGCGCAGGTGCAGCTGCACGCCGGTGGCGGCGATGCGACGCTCGAAGTAGCGCAGCGTCTCGTGGAACTCCTCCTTGCCAGGAATGCGCTTGGCCATGTTGAACTGGCCGCCGATGCGATCGCCGGCTTCGTACAGCTGCACCTCGTGGCCGCGCTCGGCCAGCGTGGTGGCCGCGGCCAGGCCGGCCGGGCCGGCACCGACGACCGCAAAGCGCTTCTTCGCCGGTGCGCGGTGCAGCACCAGCTCGGTTTCGTGTCCGGCGCGCGGGTTGACGAGGCAGCTCGCGAGCTTGAGCTGGAAGGTGTGGTCCAGGCAGGCCTGGTTGCAGGCGATGCAGGTGTTGATGTCGGCGCTGCGGTTCTCCTGCGCCTTGCGCACGAAGTCGGGGTCGGCCAGCAGCGGGCGCGCCGGGCTGACCATGTCGGCGCAGCCGTCGGCGAGGATCTGCTCGCCCACCTCGGGCATGTTGATGCGGTTGCTGGTGACCATCGGCACGGTGATGCCCTCGGCGCGCAGTGTCTCGCGCATCTTCTTCGTCACCCAGGCGAAGGCGCCGCGCGGCACGCTGGTGGCGATGGTCGGGATGCGCGCCTCGTGCCAGCCGATGCCGGTGTTGATGATCGTCGCGCCCGCCTGGGCGATGGCGCGGGCCAGCGTCACCGCTTCCTCCCAGCTGCTGCCATCGGGGATCAGGTCGAGCATCGAGAGGCGGTAGATCAGGATGAAGTCCGGCCCCACCGCCTCGCGCACGCGCTGAACGATCTCCACCGCGAGGCGCATGCGGTTGGCGTAGGGGCCGCCCCACTCGTCCGTGCGCTGGTTGGTGTGCGTGACGAGAAACTGGTTGATGAAGTAGCCCTCGCTGCCCATCACCTCGACGCCGTCGTAGCCGGCCTCGCGCGCCAGCTTCGCGCAGCGCACGAAGGCGCGGATCTGCCGCTCGATGCCGCGCGCACTCAGCTCGCGCGGCGTGAAGGGCGAGATCGGCGACTGGATGCGTGACGGCGCCACGCACAGCGGGTGGTAGCCGTAGCGGCCGGTGTGCAGGATCTGCAGCGCGATGCGGCCGCCTTCGGCATGCACCGCGTCGGTGACGATCTTGTGCCGCCGCGCGGCACCGCTCGTCGCGAGCGTGCCGGCAAAGGGCTTGGCCCAGCCCTCGATGTTCGGCGCGAAGCCGCCGGTGACCATCAGCCCTACGCCGCCGCGCGCCCGCTCGGCCAAGAAAGCGGCCATGGCCGGGAAGTGCTTGCGCCCGTCTTCCAGCCCGGTGTGCATGCTGCCCATCAGCACGCGGTTGGGCAGCGTGGTGAAACCGAGGTCGAGCGGGGCGAGGAGGTGGGGGTAGGCGGTCATGCGCGGCATCGTAGCCGCGCACGGGGCGTCAGATGCCCAGGATCTTCTTGGCCTCGCCCAGGGCCTTCATCGAATCGTCGTGCTTGCCGGCCTTGTGCGCGGCCTCGCCATCGGCGCGCAGCTGCTTGACCTTGGCGGCGTCGGCATCGGCGAGCTTGGGGTTGGTGGCGAGCTTGGCGTCGATCGCCTTCATCTCGTTCGGGCAGTTGTGGGCGAACGCGGTGCCGGCGGCCAACACCAGCGCGGAGGCGAGAAGGACTTGTTTCATCGGGAACTCCTGCTTCACGTCGCGGCCAGGATGGGCCGCGCGCGGATTCTGTCCAGGGGCCCGAATCCCTGCCGGCGGCAGAGGGGCGGCGCTGTCGCTCAGCGGATCTTGCCGAGCAGCGTCTCGACGTTGTCGAGCATGTGGCCGAGATCGGCCTTTGACGCGGGTTTGTCGCCGAGTCGCGACGAGAGCTCCTGTTCCATGAAGCACACCGTCATGCGCACGTAGGCGCTGTCCAGCGCCTTGCGCACGGCCGACATCTGCCCGGCGATGGCGAGGCACTCCTCGCCCTCCTCGATCATGCGCTGGATGCCGCGCAGCTGGCCTTCGGCGCGCTTCAGGCGGTGCAGCAGGTCGGTGCGGGATTTCTCGTCGTGGAGAACGGCCATGGTGCAGGGCCCCGCGGGTGGCGGGGCAGCAGTCGTGCGATGGGTGGCCATTGTGCGATAGCGGCGCCGTTCACGCAGCGCCGGCCTGAGGCTGGATGGGGATGACCGGCGGGCCTTCGGGCACGAGCAGCGTGCCGGCACGCAGGCCGCGCACGGTGGCAAAGCTCAGGCCGAGGATCACCAGCGACGCGAGGGCGAGCAACGCCACCGCCGGCACCTGAAGCCATCGGCCCTCGGCCGTGTCGGCCGAGGCGCAGCGACAGCACGGCCAGTGCCGCCAGCGGGAAGCTCATGCCCCAGTGCGGGATGCCGAAGGGCAGCGCGGCGATGCGCCGGGCCAGCGTGGCCGCCCACGCGGCCTGGAAGATCGCCATGCCCCAGAGCATCCACACCAGCATCGGGCTCGCGCCGAACTGCAGCGCCGCGGCGCCGACCACCGCCGCCGGGGCGACGAAGATGAAATAGGTGGGCAGCATGCGGTCGGGCGGCATGCCGGCCTGCGCGATGCGCACGAAGTTGAGCACCAGCACCACCGGCCAGAACAGCAGCCCGAGGCCGAGCTGCGCCGAGGCCCAGGCGGTGTGGCCCAGCGGCACACCGGCCAGCGGCGCGAGCACGTTGCCGACGATGGGGATGAACAGCGCCGGCGTCACCGCGCCCCAGCTCGGCTTGTGGTTCGCGCCGCCGGCCGGGCCGGCCACCCACTTCGACAGCACCCACAGCGTGACGCCGAACTGGCCGAGGGCCGACACCCACCACAGCGCCTCGGCGCCCGGCGCGGCGGGGCCGAACAGCGCGACGGCGATCGTGGCCAGCAGCAGCCCCGAGATCGGGATGGCGGCGAAGAAAGTGTGGCGCACCGGGTGGGCGGTCTTCGCGCAGCGCCTCGCCGTGGCGCTGCCAGCGCAGCAGCATCGCGATGCCGAGCACCACGAAGACCAGCGCGGCCACACCGGCGGCCACCAGCGCCAGGCCTTGCGCCATCTCGCCCATCGCCGGCGACGCGCGGTGCCGGGCCAGCGCCGAGCCCGACCAGCCCATCACGATGGCAAACCAGCCGGGGAACAGGTGCTTGAGCGGGGTGTTGTCGTGGTTCATGGCGCGAGAGAGACTACTTGAGCACGGCACCTTGTGCGTCGAGCACCGAGACGCTGACCGGAATGCCCTGCGCGATGCTCTGCGTGACGGTGCAGTAGGCCTCGAAGTTGGTCAGCACGCGCTCGAGGTGCTCCAGCGCCTCGGCCGGCACGCCCAGCGTGAGCGTGGCGCGGATGGCCAGCACGCGCAGCCGGCGTTGTTCGTTGCGGCCGACCTCGCAGGTCACCTCGCACTGGATCGGCTCGGGCTGCTGCTTGAACTTGCGCAGCGCGAAGAGCAGCGAATCCGACAGGCAGTTGCCCACCGCTGCGGCGAGCAGCTGCATCGGCGACGGCCCGAGGCCCGCGCCCAACGGCGGCGGTTCGTCGGCGCGCAGCGCCGGGATGCCGGGGCCGAAGCTCACCTCGAACTGGTAGTCCTTCTGCTGGACGAGGCGGACGGTGACGTTGTCGCTGGCCATGGGGTCTCCCTTCAACGGGTGCAGACGGTACCTTCTTCCTTGAAGCCGAGCTTCTTCAGCAGGAAGCTCGGCGGGCGAAAGCCGGTGAAGCCGGACTGGAACAGGTTGAAGCCGACGAAGGCGGTGAAGGCGAGGAACCAGGGGCTGACGAAGATCGGGCTGGCTTCGACGCCGAGCGCCAGCGAGAGCATCACGAAGAAGCCCGCCATGATGCGGATGGCACGTTCGATGGTCATGAGTGAACTCCTTGCGGTTCAGGTGGGAGAAGTTTCGAGGCGCCGCCGGTACAGCGCGTAGTACAGCACCGGAATGACGACGAGCGTGAGCAGCGTCGAGACGAAGATGCCGAAGATCAGCGAGACGGCGGGCCGTTGAAGATCGGATCGTCGAGGATGAAGAAGGCGCCGATCATGGCGGCCGGGCCGGTCAGCGCGATCGGCTGCGCGCGCACCGCGGCGGAGTTGACCACCGCGTCCTTGAAGGCGAGGCCCTGCGCCACCTGCAGCTCGATGAAGTCGACCAGCAGGATGGAGTTGCGCACGATGATGCCGGCCAGCGCGATCATGCCGATCATCGAGGTGGCGGTGAACTGCGCGCCGAGCAGCGCGTGGCCGGGCATCACGCCGATGATGGTCAGCGGGATCGGCGCCATGATCACCAGCGGCGTCAGGTAGCTGCGGAACTGCGCCACCACCAGCAGGTAGATCAGGATCAGGCCGACGCCATAGGCCGCGCCCATGTCGCGGAAGGTCTCGTAGGTGATCTGCGATTCGCCGTCCCACTTGATCGCGTACTGGCGGAACGGGTCGGCCGGCTGGCGGATCCAGTATTCGCCGAGGCTGCCATCGGCCAGGCCGGCGAGCTGGCTGCGGATGGCGAAGAGGCCATACAGCGGCGAGTCGACGAGCTTGCGCTCGGCGCCGGCGACGTTGCGCTCGCCGACATCGCCCATCACGTAGCTGACCGGCTGCAGGTCCTTGGTGTAGCGCGGCTTGTCGATCACGCCACGCTCCACGCGCACCAGCTCCGACAAGGGCACGAGCTGACCGTTGCCCGCGCGCAGCGGCAACGCCAGCAGCGCATCGAGCCCGATCTGCTGCTCGGCTGGCAGCTGCAGGCGCAGCGGCACGGGGTATTTGCTCTGGCCGTCGTGCAGATAGCCGGCATCGGCGCCGGAGAGCGCGGCGTGCACCGTCTGCGCCACCACGGCCACCGGGATGCCCAGCGTCTCGGCGCGCTGGCGGTTGATGCGCAGCCGGGCGCGCGGCGCATCGGCCGCCAGCGTGCTGTCGATGCCGACGATGTGCGCGGTGCCGGCGAAGGCCTTCACCACCTGCTCGGCCACGCGGATGCGGCCGGCTTCATCGGGGCCGTAGACCTCGGCCACCAGCGGCGCGAGCACCGGCGGGCTGGCGGCACCTCCACGACCTTCACGCGGGCACCCGCTTTCGCGCCGATCTGATCCAGCGCCGGGCGCAGCCGCTGCGCGATCGCGTGGCTCTGCTCGTGGCGGTGCTTCTTGTCGACCGGGTTGATCTGGAGGTCGCCTTGCTCGGCATCGGCGCGCAGGTAGTACTGGCGCACCGGGCCATTGAACGTGATCGGGCTGGCGGTGCCCGCGTAGCCCTGCAGGTCGCGCACCTCGGGCTGCTTCGCAAGGTACTCGCCCATCTGCTGCAGCGTCGCGGCGGTCTGCTCCAGCGGCGTGCCGGCGGGCATCTCGACCACCACCTGGAACTCGCTCTTGTTGTCGAAGGGCAGCATCTTCAGCACCACCCACTGCACCACCGCGAGGCCGACCGACAGCATCAGCGCGGCGAGGATGCCGCCCAGCAGCAGCCAGCGCTTGCGCGCGCTGTCGAGGAAGGGGCGCAGCACCTTGTCGGCCACGCGCTGCAGCTTCGACGGGGCGCTCGTTGCGGCCGGCGCGGCATGGCCGCTGCCATGCGACTTCATCAGCTTCAGCGCCAGCCAAGGCGTTACTGTGAAGGCAATCGCCAGCGACAGCGCCATGCCCAGGCTGGAGTTGATCGGGATGGGGCTCATGTACGGGCCCATCAGCCCGCTGACGAAGGCCATCGGCAGCAGCGCGGCGATGACGGTCAGCGTGGCCAGGATGGTCGGTCCGCCGACTTCATCCACCGCCGCCGGAATGATCTCGGCCAGTGGCTTGCCCTGTTCGAGCTGCTGGTGGCGGTGGATGTTCTCCACCACCACGATCGCATCGTCGACCAGGATGCCGATCGAGAAGATCAGCGCGAACAGGCTCACGCGGTTGAGCGTGAAGCCCCAGGCCCAGGAGGCGAACAGCGTGGCGGTGAGCGTGAGAATCACCGCCGCACCGACGATCACCGCCTCGCGCCGGCCCAGCGCCAGGCCCACCAGCAGGATCACCGAGCCGGTGGCGAAGGCCAGCTTCTGGATCAGCTTGTTGGCCTTCTCGGCCGCCGTCTCGCCGTAGTCTCGCGTGATCGTGGCGTCGACGCCCTGCGGCAGCACGGTGTTGCGCAGGCTGTCGAGCCGCTCGCGGGCGGCGCGGGCGACGTCCACGGCGTTCTGGCCGGGCTTCTTGGTGATCGTCAGCGTCACGGCCGGCAGCACCGCGCCGGCCGACGCATCCGACGCCGCGGCACCCGGCGTGAACCACACATAGCGGGCTGCCTGCTTCGCGCCATCCTCGATGCGGGCCACTTCCGACAGCCGCACCGGCTTGCCGTTGGCGACACCCACGATCAGCTCGCCCACTTCGGCGGCCGAGCGCAGGAAGTCGCCGGTTTCCACCGTCAGCAGCCGCGGCGCGCGGCCGATTGCGCATCGAGCACCGCGCCGGCCGGCATCGCCTGGTTGGCGGCGGAGAGCGTGGCCTGCAGCCGCGCGATGTCGATGCCGCGTTCGCGCAGCCGGCCAGGATCGAGCCAGATGTTGACCGCGCGGCCGGGGCCGCCGATCGTCGCGACCTCGCGCACGCCGGCCACGCGCTTGAGCTCGGCCTCCATCGTGTGGGCGACGCGCTCCAGCTCGGCGGCGCTCGTGCCGTCGCGGCTCCACAGCGTCACGGCCAGCACCGGTACGTCGTCGATGCCCTTGGGCTTGACCACCGGCGGCAGCACGCCCAGGTTGGCGGGCAGCCAGTCCTGGTTGGCGTTGAGCACGTCGTACAGGCGCACCAGCGCCTCGGTGCGCGGCACGCCGACCTGGAACTGCACCGTCAGCACCGCCATGCCCGGCCGCGAGACCGAGTAGGTGTGCTCGATGCCGGCGATCTGCCCGAGCGCCTGCTCGGCCGGGCGCGCGACCATGTTCTGCACGTCCGCGCTGGAGGCGCCGGGGAAGGCGATCAGCACGTTGGCCATGGTCACGTTGATCTGCGGCTCTTCCTCGCGCGGCGTGACGAGCACGGCGAAGGCGCCGAGCAGCAGCGCGACCAGGGCCAGCAGCGGCGTCAGCGCATGGCGCTGGAAGGTCCGGGCGAGGCGGCCTGACATGCCGAGCGGGAGCGTCGTCATCGTCGCGTCCTCACTGCGCGGCGCGGGCGCCTTGCAGCCCGGCGCGGATCGGATCGGTGGCCACGCGCTCGCCCGCGTTCAGTCCGGCGAACACTTCGACGCGGCCGGCAGCGGCCGGGCCGACGCGCACCGCGCGCAGCGCAAAGCCCTGGGGGTGGCCACGTAGACCGCCGTCAGCTCGCCGCGGCGCAGCACGGCTTCGGCGGGCAGGCTGGGGCGGGCAGCGGCGGCGTCCTGCGCCGGCAGGCCGGCGGCCATCACGCGCAGCGTCTGCCCGGGGCGGGCGGTATTGGCTTCGGCCGGCAGATCGAGACGCCATTCGACCGTCTGCGACACCGGGTCGGCGGCGGGCAGCAACTCGCGCGCGGTGGGCTTGAACGTACGGCCGTCGGGCAGCTGCACGCTCACGTCCTTGGCGGCTGCCACGGCCGCGGCGCGCGAGGCCGGCACCTGCACCACGGCGCGAAGGCGGCCGGGTTCGTAGAGCGTGACCAGCGGGCGGCCCGGCAGCGCCAGGTCGCCCGTCTCGACGTGGGTGGCGCTGACCACCGCGTCGTAGGGCGCCACCACGTCGGCATTGCCCTGGGCGACGGCCACTGGCTGCGCGCGGCGCGCGCCTGTTCGAGACCCGCGCGGGCCGCCTTGAATTGCGTCTCGGCGGTATCGACCGCCGCCCGGCTGACGAAGCCGCTCTTGAGCAGGTCGCGGTTGCGGTTGAAGGCGACCTCGGCGTTGCGAGCCTCGGCTTCGGCCTGCGTCACCGCCGCATCGCTGCGCGCGACGGCGGCGGCGCTCGCGGGCATCGATGCGCACCAGCGGCTGGCCGCGCTTGACGGTGTCGCCCGCCTTGACGCGCAGCGCCAGCACGTTGCCGCCCACCTGCGCGGTGATCGTGGCTGGCGCACCGGCTGCAGCACGGCATCGAAGTCGGCGATGCCGCCGCTGGCCGATGCAGCCACAGTCACGGTCGGCACGGCGGCAGGCTCGGCGGCGCGGGCGAATCCGGCGGCGAGCATCGAGGCGACGAGCAGGGCGAGGATCGGTTTCATGGCAGGCAGGCTTGATACGGGGTGGAGTATATACCCCATAGGGTAAGAAAGCAAGCGAGGCGATGATGATGACGCTACGCTCGGGGCGTGACGCCGTCGACGACATCGATCAAAGCCGTGCACCAGCGCCGCCTGCGCGAGGTCTGGCGGTCGGCCGGCTGGCCTTGCCAGGACCGGTCGAAGCGGAGCTGCTGGCCGCCGGCCTGCTCGAGCGCGTGCGCGACGACGTCGGCCGCGAGACGCTGCGCGTGACCGACGCCGGCGTGCAGGTGCTGGCCGGCTCGCTGCAGCGCAACCGCGCCCGGCTCAGTGCCCACGAGGCGCTGGTCGAGCGCGTGGCCCGCGAGATGACGCGTGCAGGCCGCATCGCCTGGCGCGGGCTGTCGCTGCGCGCGCACGTCGGCGAGGGCGACGAAGGCCGCTGGGTGATGGCGATGCCCGACGTCTACTCGATCCGTCACACCACGCGAGAAGACTTCGTCGAGCCGGCGGCGCACGAGATCAAGGTGGCGCGTGCCGATCTGCTGTCGGATCTGCGCCATCCGCACAAGCGGCTGGCCTACGGCGCTGTCCAGCCAGTGCTGGTATGTGCTCAAGCAAGGCATCGCCGATGCCGAAGAGATCCCGATGGAGTTCGGCGTGATGTTCGCGAGCGAGACCGGGGCGCTGGACGTGGCGCGCTCGGCGCCGCGGCGTGCGCTGCGCGTGCCGCTGGCCACCTGGATGGCGCTGGCCCGTGCCCAGGCCGAACCGGCGCTCGATGCCGAATCCCAGGCTGGCTGGGCGCGCCGCCGGAAGGGGCCGACACGTGAGCTCGTTCTGGTCCAGGCTGTTCGGTGGCAAGCCCGCGGCGGCTCCCGCTGCTGCAGCGGCACCGCAAGCGGCGCCGCCCACAACAGCCGCCGCGCCCGCCGTCGCGGCCCCGACGTTCGGCGCCCGCCGTCCGTTGGTGGGCATCCACGGCGAGGTGGCCGGCTTCGAGTTCCGTCTTTCCCCTTCCACACAGCGGCGCATGCAGGCCGGGGCCGAGGGCCCGGCCGCGGCAGCGCATGCGATCTCGCTGCTGGCCGCGATGCGTTCCACGCTCGAAGGCGGCCGCATCGCGCTGGGTGAGCTGCCGGCTTCGCTGCTGTGCCGCTCGGCCGTGGCCGAACAGGTGCCCGACGGCGCCTGGATCGCCGTGCGTGGCGCCTTCGAGCCGGACGACAGCCTGGCCGGTGCGTTGACGTCGTGGCGCACGCGCGGCGTGAAGCTCGGTGCGGCGCTGGGCGGGCCGATGCCGCCGGGCGCCGGCTTCGTGCTGCTGCAGGCGGGCGACAGCAGCGTCGACGGCCTGCTCGCCGCGCTCGACCGCTGCGCGCAGGAGCAACCGCTGCTTGCGCGTGTCGCACTCGATCTGCCCGGCGTCGAGGCCATCGAGCAGGCGCTGGAACGCGGCGCTTCGCTGGCCGCCGGCCGTGTCGAGCCCGGCGCCGGCGCGATGGCGCAGCGCCGCATCGTGCAGCCGGCCACGCAGCGCCTCTGCCAGCTGCTCAACGACGTGGTGGCCGACCGCGATACCGCGCAGATCGGCGCCGCGCTGCGCGCCGACTCGGCGCTGAGCTACCGCCTGTTGCGCTTCGTCAACAGCCCGGCGGTGGGGCTGGCGCAGCCGGTCGAATCGGTCGAGCAGGCGGTGATGGTGCTCGGCCGCGCCGAGCTGTACCGCTGGCTCAGCGTGCTGCTCACCGCGTCGGGCTCGGGCCGCAAGGCCTCGCGCGCGCTGCAGGAGGTGGCGATGGCGCGCGCGCGGCTGCTGGAGCTGCTCGCCGCCGAACGGGAAGACACGCCGCCGCCGGCACTTTTCACCGTCGGGCTGCTGTCGATGCTGGATGCCTTGCTTCAGGTGCCGCTGGCCGAGGCGCTGGCGCCGCTGCAGATTGCCGATGCCGCACGCGAGGCCATCGTCGACCGCGCCGGGCCATGGTGGCCGCTGCTGCAGCTGGCGATCGCCGTCGAGCGCCACGACCTCGCCGTGGCCGAGCCGCTGGCGGCGGCGCACGGCGGGCTGGAGGCCGTGCTCGCGAAGGCCGAGCAGGCCTGGGCTGGTCGGCCGAGCTGTCGCGCGCAGGCGGCGCCGGCATGACGGCGCAGTCGCGCCGCGAGCGTCTCGCGTTGTGGGCGGCGCTCGCGCTGATCCTGTGCTGGGGCGCCAACTTCAGCGTGCAGAAGGAAGTGTTCGCGGCGCTCACGCCCGGCGGCTTCCTCTTCGTGCGCTACCTGATCATGCCAGTGGCGGCGGCGCTGCTGCTGCTGGCGCACTTCGGCACGCACTGGCCGCGGCTGCCGCGCGGCGAGTTGCTGCAGTTGCTCAAGCTCGGCCTGACCGGCCACCTGCTGCACGTGGGGCTGGTGACCTACGGCATCCACTGGTCGACGGCGTTCTCGAGCTCGCTGATCCTGGCCATCGGCCCGGTCTTCACGCTGCTGATCCTGCGCTGGCACGGCACCGAGCGCATGACGCGCGGCGGTGGCCGGCGTGGCGCTGGCGGTCGGCGGCGTGCTGGTGTTCCTGTCCGACAAGCTGCTCGGCGCGCAGTGGCAGGCCAGCGGCGGCGACCTGACGCTGCTGGTGGCCGCGGCCTTCTTCTCGTACTACACGGTCGCAGCCAAGCCGCTGATCGAGCGCCACGGCGGGGTGGTGGTGATGACCTACGGCACCCTGCTCGGCAGCGCACCGGTGGTGGCGGTGAGCGCCGCGGCGGGGCTGAAGGTCGACTGGGCTTCGGTGAGCCCGATGATCTGGCTCGGCACGCTGTACGCCGTGCTGGTGGCGGCCTTCCTCGGCTGGATGGTGTGGGGCTGGGTCAATGCCGTGCGCGGCGTGGCGCGGACCGCACCGCTGATGTACCTGATGCCGCCGGTGGCTGCGCTCGTCGCGTGGATCGTCACCGGCGAGCGCTACACCGCGATCAAGCTGATCGGCGCGGCCATCACGCTGGGCGGGGTTGCGCTGGCGCAATTCGCGTCGAGATCCCGCGCCGATGCGGTGCGCGATTCGGTGCCGCCGGTCGATTGACCTGGGATTGCCCCGCTATGATGCGCGGGCTTCAGGTGCTTCCGGTCGACCCTCGGCCGGTCGTTAAACGGGAAGCAGGTGCCGATGCCATGACGGATCGAAAGCCTGCGCTGCCCCCGCACCGGTAAGCGGGTATACGGCCATCTCAGTGCCACTGCGGGTTCGCGCCCGTGGGAAGGCGATGGCCGCGCTGCAAGCCCCTTGCAGCGGCCCGCGAGCCCGGATACCGGCCTGCCAAGCGCAGCCGCCGGTCTCCTCACCGAGTCCGGCACATGCCAACAACGCAGCCTGCGGGGACGCTGGCTGCTTGGAGCCTTCTCGATGATCCGTTCCTCTCGTCGGCCGTCCGCCTTGCGCGGCCTGGGCCTGCTCGTCGCTTCCACCCTTCCCTTCGCTTCTTTCTCGTCCTTCGCCGCCGAGCCGCAGTCGCTGCAGCCGGTGGTCGTCACGGCTACGCGGCTGCCGCAGCCGATCGACACCGTGCTGGCCGACCTGCGCGTGATCGATGCCGATGCGATCGCCAATGCCGGGCCGATGTCGCTGACCGAACTGCTGCGCATCCGCGGCGGCGTCGAGATCAGCGCCAACGGCGGGCCCGGCCAGGTCTCGGGCCTGTTCATCCGCGGCAGCAATGCCAGCCACGTGGTGCTGCTGGTCGACGGCGTGCGCGTCAACTCGGCCACCGCTGGCACCAACGCCTTCGAGCACATCCCGCTGGCGCAGATCGAGCGCATCGAGATCCTGCGCGGCGTGGGCAGCAGCCTGTACGGGGCCGACGCGATCGGCGGCGTGATCCAGGTGTTCACCAAGAACGCCGAGGCCGAGCGCACCGAGGCCAGCATCGGCCTCGGCCAGTGGGACACCACCGAGGCCAGCGTCGGCCTCGCGCGGCGCTTCGGCGCCACGAAGCTGTCGCTGCAGGCCGGCTGGCGCGACAGCCATGCCTTCTCGGCCACCAACGAGAAGAACACCTTCTCGTTCGATCCCGATGCCGACGGCTACCGCAACACCAACCTCGGCCTGAACGCCGAGCACACGATCGCCGCCGGCCACACGCTGGCGCTGCGCGCGCTTGCCAGCCGCGGGCGCACCGAGTTCGACGCCGGCCCGGGCACCGATGACGTCAACCGCCAGCGCACGGCCACCGTGGCGCTGGAGAGTCGCAACCAGATCAGCGCGAACTGGCGCAGCCTCCTGCGCCGGCGCGCGGTGCCGACCACATCCGCACCGAAGGTGCCTTCCCGGTTACTTCGACACCGACCAGGACCAGTTCACCTGGCAGAACGACGTGGCGGCGCTCGGCGGCCAGTGGGCCGCGGGCGTGGAGTGGCGGCGCGAGAAGGTCGACAGCGACACCGCCTTCACGCAGACCACGCGGCGCTTCAACGGCGTGTTCGCCGGCTACACGGCGCGCTTCGGCGACCACCTCGTCGAAGCCTCGGCGCGGCGCGACGACGATTCGCAGTTCGGCGCGCACGGCACGGGCAAGCTGGCGTGGGGGTCAAGTTCACGCCGCAGTGGCGCGCCTCCGCGAGCGTGGGCACGGCGTTCAAGGCGCCGAGCTTCAACGACCTGTACTACCCGCTGAGCTTCGGCTTTTCCGGCAACCCCGACCTGAAGCCCGAGCGCGCGCGCAGCACCGAACTCGCGCTGCGCCACGACGGCGGCGCGCTGCAGGGCGGCCTGACCGTCTTCGACAGCCGCGTGAAGGACCTGATCGCCATCGACCCGAGCTTCAGCACGGTGATCAACGTCAACCGCGCGCGCATCCGCGGCGCCACGCTGGACGCCGCCCGGCGCGCCGACATCTGGACGCTGCGCGGCGAGTTCACGCACCAGGATGCCGAGGATGCCGACACCGGCCAGCGCCTCGTGCGCCGTGCCCGCCAGTACGGCAGCGCGAGCGTCGGTGTCACGCTCGGCACTGGCGCGGCGGGCTCGAGTGGGTGGTCAGCGGCGATCGCTTCGGCGCGGCGAGCAACAGCGAGGCCTCGCGCATGGGCGGCTATTCGCTCGTCAACCTGAACGCCTCCTGGGCAGTGACGCCGCAGTGGACGCTGGCCGCGCGGCTGAACAACCTCACCGACAAGCGCTACGAGCTGGTGCAGGGCTACAACACGCCCGGCAGCAACCTGTTCGTGTCGCTGTCGTACTCGGCCTTGTAAGCCGAGGCACGCACGATGGGCCGCGCGCTGCGACTCTGGCTGCTGCTGGCCCTCGCGGCCGCGGTGACGGGGTTGCTCGCGCTGTCCAGCGGCAGCGTGCTGCTGCAGCCGGCCGACGTGCTGCGCCTGCTGCTTCAGCCGGATGCGAGCAGCGATGCGCAGGTGCTGCACGCGCTGCGTGTGCCGCGCGCTCTCGCCGCCTTCGGCGTTGGCGGGCTGCTGGCCGTGGCCGGTGCGCTGATGCAGGTGCTGCTGCGCAACCCGCTGGCCGATCCCTACGTGCTCGGCGTCTCCGGCGGCGCTTCGGTGGGGGCGCTGCTGGCGATGCTGCTGGTGGGCAGCGCGCTGGCGATGCAGGCCGGCGCCTTCGCCGGTGCGCTCGCCACCATCGTGCTCGTCTTCGCGCTGGCGCAGCGCGATCTCTCCCGGCTGGACACCACGGCGCGGCTCGACAGCGCGCCGCGCCTCTTGCTCACCGGCGTGATGCTGGCCGCGCTGTGGTCGGCGGTGATCACGGTGATGCTGATGCTCGCGCCCGAGGCCCGGCTTCGCGGCATGCTGTTCTGGCTCGCAGGTGACCTCGGCGGCAGCGACGCGGGCTACTGGCCGCTGCTGCTGCTCGCCCTCGTGCTGCTGCTGGCACGGCCAATGGCGCGCGAGCTCAACGTGCTGCTGCGCGGCACCGCGGCGGCGCAGGCGCTGGGTGTGCCGGTGGTGCGGCTGCGGCGCTACGTCTATGCGCTGGCCTCGCTCGCCACTGCGGTGGCAGTGACCAGCGGCGGCGCGATCGGCTTCGTCGGCCTGGTGGTGCCGCATGCGCTGCGCCTGCTGCTCGGCAACGACCAGCGCGTGCTGCTGCCGGCCTGTGCGTTGGCCGGCGGCACGCTGCTGCTGCTGGCCGACACGATCGCACGCACCGTCGTGGCGCCGCAGCAGCTGCCGGTGGGCGTGATCACCGCGCTGCTGGGCGTGCCGACCTTCATCGCGCTGCTGCTGCATCGCGGGGGGCGGCGATGACGGCCTCAAGCTGCTGCTTGAAGCCAGAGGCCTGAAGGTGATGGCCGGTCCGCGGACGCTGATCGAGTCGCTCGACCTGACGGTGCAGCGCGGCGAGCTGTGGTGCGTGCTCGGGCCCAACGGCTGCGGCAAGACCACGCTGCTGCACACGCTGGCCGGGCTGCGTGCACCGGCGGCCGGCGCGATCACGCTGAAGGGCAAGCCGCTGGCCGATTGGCCGCCCGGCGACATGGCCCGCCAGCGCGGCCTGCTGCCGCAGGCGCAGCACGATGCCTTCAGCGCCTCGGTCACCGACGTGGTGCTGCTCGGCCGCCATCCGCACCTCGGCCGCTGGGCCTGGGAGAGCGAACACGATCGACGCGTGGCGCACGCGGCGCTGCAGGCGATGGATCTCACCGCGCTGGCAGACCACGACGTCACCACGCTCTCCGGCGGCGAGCGCCAGCGCGTCGGCCTCGCGGCGCTGCTGGCGCAGGATCCGCCGCTGCTGCTGCTCGACGAGCCCGTGGCGCACCTCGACCTGCACCACCAGATGACCGCGCTCGACCATCTTCGCCGCCTCGCTCGCGAGCGCGGCCGGGCCGTCGTGATGTCGATCCACGATCTGAATCTGGCCGCACGCTTCGCCACCCACGTGCTGGTGATCGGCCCCGGCAAGCATCTGCACCAGGGGCCGGCCGAGTCGACCATGAACGAGGTGGTGCTCAGCGCCGCCTTCGGCCATCCCGTGGCGGCGGAGCGCTTCGGCAATCGCAACGTCTTTGTCGCCGATTGAGATGATTCGACTTGCCGCCGCCCTGCTGCTGGCGCTGTGCCTGGTGCCCCCGGGCTTTGCGCTCACCGTCACGGACGACGCCGGCGCGACGATCACCCTGCCCCGCCCGGCGCAGCGCATCGTCAGCCTCGCGCCGCACCTGACTGAGCTGCTGTTCGCCGCCGGTGCGGGCGGTCGCGTGGTCGGTGTCGGCGCGTTCGCCGATTACCCCGAGGCGGCGAAGAAGCTGCCGAAGGTGGGCGACAGCGCGATGCTCGACCTGGAGCGCATCGTCGCGCTCAAGCCCGATCTGCTGGTGGTCTGGCGCGATGGCAATTCGCCGCAGCAGTTGCAGCGGCTGGCCACGCTTGGCATCCCGGTGTACGCCAGCGAAATGGGCACGCTCGCCGACATCGCGCAGACGCTGCGCCGCCTCGGCCGCCTCGCCGGAACCGAGCCTGCGGCCGAGGAGCGCGCGCTGGCCTTCGAGCAGCGGCTGCAGACCCTGCGCGAACGCTACGCTGGACGCACACCGCTGCGGATCTTCTACCGTGTGTGGCAGCGCCCGCTGCTGACCTTCAACGACCGCCACCTCGTGATGCAGGGCTGGCGCTGTGCGGCGCGAGCAACGTGTTCGGCACGCTCGCGCCGCTGACGCCAGCGGTGAGCGAGGAGGCCGTGGTGGCGGCCGACCCCGACGCCATCGTCACCGGTCGCAGCGGCCGCGACGCTCCCGACGGCCTGGATGGCTGGCGCCGGCTGGGCCAGATGAAGGCCGTGCGCCGCGGCGCGCTGATCGTCATCGACCCCGACACGCTGCATCGCTCGTCGGACCGCATCGTCGAGGGTCTCGACGGGCTCTGCACGAAGCTGGACACCCTGCGCGCCGCGCGTTGATGCGGCACACTCGTCGCTCTTTCCGGGAGTGCCGACCATGGACCGCGCCGCTTCGTTCGCCCTTGCCCTGATCGCCGCCGCGGCGCTGGCCGCGTGCTCGAAGAACGAGGCGCCACCGGCAGCGCCAGCTGCAACGACCGCGGCTGCGAAGCCGGCCCCGCCGACGCCGGCATCGACTGGGTCCGCAGCGCCACCGATGCCGAGGTCGATGCCGCCTTCGCGCGAGCCCAGGCCGAAGGCAAGCCGGTGTTCGTCTACTGGGGCGCCAAGTGGTGTCCGCCGTGCAACCAGCTGCAGGCCACGCTGTTCAACCGGCAGGATTTCATCGAACGCTCGCGCGCCTTCGTCGCGGTGTATGTCGACGGCGACAAGCCCGGCGCGCAGAAGCTCGGCTCGCGTTTCGCGGTGCGCGGTTACCCGACCACGGTGGTGTTCGGCCGCGATGGCCGCGAGCTGACGCGCTTGCCCGGCGAGGTCGATGCGCAGCAGTACAACGAAGTGCTGGCGCTGGCGCTGAGCGCGCAGCGGCCGGCGAAAGAGCTGCTCGCAGCTGCGCGTGCCGGCGGCCAGGGCCTCGCCGATACCGACTGGCGTCTGCTCGCGTGGTACTCGTGGGAGACCGATCAGCAGCAGCTCGTCGGCAAGGAAGGGCCCGCGCCGCTGCTGGCCGAGCTGGCCCGCGCCTGCCCGCCGTCGTCGGCCGATGCGGCCACTCGGCTGCGCCTGAAGGCACTGGCTGCGCAGGACGCCAAGGCCGCGCCGGTGGCCGATGCGGCTGCGCAGCGCGCCGCCGTCGCGGCGGTGCTCGGCGATGCGGCGCAGTCGCGCCGGCATGTCGATGTGCTCGCCGGCAACGCCAAGGAGATCGTTGGCGCGCTCGCGGCGGCCGATGCGCCGGAGCGGGCGCCATTGGTCGTGGCCTACGACGCGGCGTTGGCGCGCGGCTGCAGGCCGATGCCACGCTGTCGCGCGCCGACCGCGTGATGGCGCTGGTGGCCCGCGTGAAGCTGGCGGCGCCGGCGAAGCTGCCCGCGCTGCAGGCTGAATTGCGCGAGATGGCCGCGGCCTTCGATCGCGACATCACCGACGGCTATGAGCGCCGGGCGGTGATCACCACCGCGGCCTGGGCGCTGGAGGAAGCCGGCCTGCCGGCGGAATCCGACGCGCTGCTGAAGGCCAACCTCGGGAAGAGCCACTCGCCCTACTACCTGATGTCGCAGCTGGCCGGCACGGCGAAGAAGCGCGGCGACACCGCTGCGGCGCTCGACTGGTCGGCCCAGGCCTTCGCCAAGAGCGAAGGCGCGGCGACGCGGCTGCAGTGGGGCGCAAGCTATCTGCGCATGCTGGTCGAGCTGGCGCCGAAGGATGCCGCGCGCATCGAAGCCACGGCCGCCGCGCTGATCGACGAGGCAGCGACGCAGCCCGATGCCTTCGAGGCGCGCAGCGGCCGCTCGATGCAGCGCATCGGCCAGTTGCTGCGCCAGTGGGATCCGGTCGGCGAACAAGCCGCCGTGCAGCAGCGGCTGCAGAAGCGGCTCGATGTGGTCTGCGCGAAGTTGCCGGCCGGCGATGCCCGCCGCACCTGCGACGCTGCGCTGCGCCCGGCGGCCTCGACCTGAAGGCGCCTGCGGCGCCGCGGTCAGCGCACGAAGCGCCCGTCGTGCGTTACCTGCACCAGCTCGACGAAGCGTGAGCCGGTGATGCCGTTGGTGGCGTAGTCCAGGTCCATCCCGGCGGTGCGCATCTTGAGGTTGCGCATCGTGGCGATCAGGCGCGATCGGGTCAGCTCCCGGCCGCTGCGGCGCAGCCCCTCCAGCAGCACCAGCGCATTGAGGTAGCCCTCGAAGCTGTAGTAACCCACCGGCACCTTGGCGGCCTCGGCCAGCCGGCGGTATTCACGCGTCAGCGGGTCGCTCTCGCTCCAGGGGTAAGGCATCACCTGCGAGATCGCCGGGCCGCGCGCCTTCTCGCCTGCCACCTTGACGGTGACCTCGCCGGCGACGATCGACATGCCGTAGTACATCGGGCTGAAGCCCTGCGCCCAGCCGGCCTTCATCAGCTCGCCGGGCAGAGCGCCGCCGAGGTACATGATCACCGTCTGCGGCGCGGCCTTGGCCAGCGTGTCGGCCGATTCCTTGACGTTGCTGGCATCGCCCTTGAGGAAGACCGAGGCCGCCGCCTGCGGCTTGTGGCTGGCCAGCGCCGCATCCACCAGCGCGGCGGCTTCCTTGCCGCCGGGGTTGTCGAGCATGGCGACGCCGATCTTGGTGACGCCGATGGTGGTCAGGTGCTGCACCAGCGACTGCGCCTCGCGGCCGGTGGTGGCACGCACGAAGAAGCCGTTGCCCTTGAGCCGCTCGCGGGCGGTGTCGGCCACCGCATAGCCGGCCAGCCACGGGGCGCCGGACTTCTGCAGCATCGGCGCGGCAGCGGCCGTGGTGGCCGAGCCGACGCAGCCGAAGAAGCCGAAGACGCCATCGCCGAGCAGCTTCTCGTAGTTGGCGATGGCGCGGTCGGGCTTGAGCTCGTCGTCGAGTGAGACGATGCGCACGCGCCGGCCGGCCGCGCCGCCTTGTGCCCTCGATTCGGCGAAGGCCAGCTCGGCGCCGGCCAGCATCACCTTGATCTGGCCGCCGAGCGGGCCGTTGAGGATGCCGGTGTGGCCGAAGAGCACCTCGTTGTCGGTGACGCCGGGCTCGGCGGCGGCGCGCAGCTGCTGGGCGAAGGCAGCCGCCCCGAGGGCAGCCGCAAAATGGCGACGCTGAATCATCTGATGATCGACCAGAGTGGGATTGACGCGAAGTCTCTCCACCGTGGCCTGCCAGGCCCCAGGGTTAACCCGGATCACGCGTGCCGCAGTTGGCACGGCGGGCCAGTTCAGCGGCCGATAACGCTGGGCTGGAGTCGCAGCTCGTAGCGTGTGCGCTTGTCGATGTCGAGAAACTGCAGCGAGCTGCCAACCCACTCGTAGGGTGCGAAGAAGCCGTCGATCTGCATCGTGCCGTGCATCAGCACCACGTCGACCTGGCTGCTGTTGAGCTGCAACTGGTAGACGATGTCGGCGATGCGAACGTCGACCCGCCGCTGGCGCAGCACGTCGACCTGCGCCGGCCCGCAATCGGGAGCCGCCTCGCCCACGCTGACGCACCAGCGGCCCTCGTAGCGGCCGAGCGGCGGTTCGGCTGCGGCCGCACCCAGCGGCAGCGCGGCAGCGACGAGCGTCGTCAGGGCGAGGCGTTTCATCCGGCGCAGCTTACTTCAGCAGGCCTTCGGCCTTCAGCGCTTCCTGCACCGCGGGGCGCGCCTTCATGCGCTCCATGAAAGCGCCGAGGTTGGCAGGCCGCCGATGTCGACGCCCACATAGCCGCTCCAGCTGGCCACGGTGAAGAGGTAGGCGTCGGCGACGCTGAACTCGTCGCCCATCAGGTATTGCTTGCCGGCGAGCTGGCTGTCGACCCACTTGAAGCGGTCGACCAGCTTGTTGCGGAAGACCGGCTTTCGCGTCTTCCGGCACGGCCGGGTTGAACAGCGGCGAGAAGCTCTTGTGCAGTTCGCTGGTGATGAAGTTCAGCCACTCCTGCAGCCGGTAGCGGGCCATCGTGCCGGCGGCCGGGGCGAGCTTCTTCGCCGGCACTGGTCGGCGATGTATTGCACGATCACCGGGCCTTCGGACAAGCGCTCGCCGCTGTCGAGCTCGAGCAGCGGCACGTAGCCCTTGGGGTTGATGCCGTAGTAGTCGGTGCCGTCCTGCAGCTTGTGGGTCTTGGTGCTGGCCAGCACGGGCTCGAAGGCGAGGCCGGCCTCGCGCAGCACGATGTGGGGCGAGAGCGAGCAGGCGCCGGGGCTGTAGTAGAGCTTCATGGAGTTGCCTCGTGGACGGTGGATGACGGAAGCCATTACAGCGATCCGGCCGCGCCGCGTCGTGCAAGGGGATTCAGCGCGACGTGCAAATCCGCTGACTCGAAAGGCGCCGCGCGCCCCACTACATTGACGTCATGACTACCTCTGCCCACCCCACCGCCCTGACCATCGCCCGTTCGCGCGGCGTCGAGCGCCCGGTGCGCGGCCAGCCCACGTCGGATGGCGCCGGCGTCAAGCTCACGCGCGTGCTCACGCAGCCGCTGCAGCACCGGCTCGATCCCTTCCTGATGCTCGATGCCTTCGGCAGCGACGCCGCGAGCGACTACATCGGCGGCTTTCCCGACCATCCGCACCGCGGCTTCGAGACGGTGACGATCATGAAGGCCGGCCGCATGCGCCATGGCGACAGCGTCGGCAACACCGGCCTGCTGGAGCCCGGCAGCGTGCAGTGGATGACCGCCGGGCGCGGGATCATCCACTCCGAGATGCCCGAGCAGGAGGAAGGCCGCATGGCCGGCTTCCAGCTGTGGGTCAACCTTGCCGCCAAGGACAAGATGCAGCCGCCCGCCTACCGCGACGTGCCGCCGTCCAGGGTGCCGGCCTTCACGCTGGCCGACGGCACCGCGGTGCGCGTGATCGCCGGCCGCACGCACGGCATCACCGGCGCGGTCACCCGCCCGACCACCGAGCCGCTGGTGCTCGACATCGTGCTGCCCGCCGGCGCCAGCTTCGAGCTGCCGGTGCCGGCCGGCCACAACGCCTTTGCCTACGTGTACGGCGGCGTCACGGTGGAGGTCGGCGGATCGCCGGTGGCCAGCGAGCACATGGCGATCCTGCGCAACGAGGCCGAGGCCGACGGCGTGCGCTTCAGCGCGCCGGCCGGACGCCGCCGCGCAGATCCTCTTCGTGGCCGGGGCGCCGCTGCGCGAGCCGATCGCGCAATACGGCCCCTTCGTGATGAACACCGTGCCCGAGCTGCATCAGGCGGTGGCCGACTTCCAGCGCGGGGTGCTGGCAACCTGAGCCCGGCTCTGGGCTAACCTCGGGCTTCCCGACACGTTCGACGAAGCCCGAGGACCACCGCCCCATGCCCCGCAGCATCCTGGAGGAGAGCCGGATCCACCCGGCCATCCGCGACCGCGTCGCCAACCAGCACGCCGACATCGTGCACAACGTGCAGGCGGCGGCCGCCTCGAACCGCATCCTCGTCGTCGGCATGGCCGGCAATCCGTTCTGTCGCAAGGCGCGCAGGCTGCTCGATGGTGCCGGCCTCGCGCACCAGTACCTCGAGTTCGGCAGCTACCTCAGCCAGTGGCGCCGCCGCAATGCGCTGAAGATGTGGAGCGGCTGGCCGACCTTTCCGATGGTGTTCGCCAAGGGCGTGCTGATCGGCGGCGCGCAGGACCTGCAGCGGCTGCTCGCCAGCGGCGAGCTGGTGCGCTTCCTCGGCGAGCCGTGAGCCGGGCTCGCCTGCTGGCCGCAACGCTCGTGCTGGCGGGGCTCGCCGGCGCGGCCGGCGCCGCCCCGGCCCAGCCCTGCCGTATCGACGGCCTGCCCCATGAGGTGCTGTGCGGCTCGATCACGCGGCCGCTCGATCCGGCGCGGCCCGAGGCCGTACGCTTCGAGCTGCACTACGTGGTCGTGCCCGCGCTGGCGCGACGCAAGCTGCCCGACCCCGTCTTCCTGCTCGCCGGCGGGCCGGGGCAGAGTGCGATCTCGCTGGCCGCGCAGGTGATGCCGGTGTTCGCGCGGCTGAACAACCGGCGCGACATCGTCTTCGTCGACCAGCGCGGCACCGGCCGCTCGGCGCCGCTCGATTGCGACGAGTCGCGCGCGATGCCGCTGGCCGAGGCCGCCGATACCGCGAAGCAGCTGCAGCGGCTGGCCGGGTGCCGCGAGCGGCTCGTCAAGCGGCCGTACGTGAAGGACGCCGCCGGGCTGGGCTTCTTCACGACGACGCTGGCGATGCAGGATCTCGATGCGGTGCGCCGGGCGCTGGGCGCCGAGCGCATCAACCTCGTCGGTGCGTCCTACGGCACACGCGCGGCCCTCGAATACCAGCGGCAGTTTCCGCAGGCGGTGCGGCGCAGCGTGCTCGACGGCGTGGCACCGCCCGACATGGTGCTGCCGGCCAGCGCGGGCACCGATGCGCAGGCCGCGCTCGACGCCCTCTTCGCGGCCTGCAGCACCGACTCCGGCTGCACCCGGCAGTGGCCGGCGCTGCGCCGCCTGGGACGGCTTGCTGGCCTCGCTGCCGCGCCAAGTCAGCGTCGCCGATCCGTTCACCGGCGTCGCGGAGACCGTGACGTTGACGCGCGACCTCGTGCTCGCGGCGGTGCGCGCGCCTCTGTACGTGCCCTCGCTCGCTGCCGGGCTGCCGGCCGCGATCACGGCGGCCGCGCAGGGGCGCTACGAGCCGCTGGTGGCGCTGGGCACGGCGCTGTCGAGGCGCACTTCGCCCGGCATGGCCACCGGCATGCATTTCTCGGTGATCTGCTCGGAAGACATGCCGCGGCTGGCCTCGGCGCCAGCGGCCGCGTCCCGCGATTTCGGCACCGGCACGGCACCGCTGTACGAACAGGCCTGCGCGAACTGGCCCCGCGGCGCGGTGCCTGAAGCCTTCTACAAGGTCGGCCCGGCGAGCACGCCGGTGCTGCTGCTCAGCGGTGGCGCCGACCCGGCCACGCCGCCGCGCCATGCGCGCCGCGTGGCCGAGTCGCTCGGCGCGAAGGCGAAACACGTGATCGTGCCAAATGCCGGCCACGGGCTGCTGGGCGCCGGCTGCGTGCCCGATGTGCTGTTCCGCTTCATCGACGCAGCCGACGAGGCCGCGGCGCTCGCTGTCGATGCGGGCTGCGCGACGTCCATGCCGCGACCGCCAGCCTTCGTGCCGCTGGCGGCGGAGGCGGCGCGATGATCCGCATCGAAGGTCTTGCCAAGACGTTCGCGCCGCCGCGGCAGCGCCTGTTCGGCGCGCGCGCGGCGCCGGTGCAGGCGGTGCGCGACGTGAGCTTCACGGCGGCCAATGGCCGCATCACCGGCCTGCTCGGCCCGAACGGTGCCGGCAAGACCACCACGCTGCGCATGCTCGCCGGGCTGATCGCGCCCGATGCCGGTACGCTCGAAGTCGACGGCATCGCGGTGGCGCAGCGCCCGCGCGAGGCGCTGGCGCGGATGGGCGTGCTCAGCGATGCGCGCGGCCTCTACCCGCGCCTGACGGCGCGCGAGAACATCGTCTACTTCTCGGCGCTGCAGGGCATGCCGCGCGAGGAGGCACTCGCCCGCGCCGAGGCGCTGGCGCAGATGCTCGAGTGCACGCCGCTGCTCGACCGCCGCACCGAGGGCTTCAGCCAGGGCGAGCGCATGAAGGTGGCGCTGGCGCGCGCGCTGGTGCACGACCCCTCGCACATCGTGCTGGACGAGCCCACCAATGGCCTGGACGTCGTCGCCACGCGCGCGCTGCGCGAGACGCTTCAGTGGCTAGCCTCGCCGGCCGGTGGCGGCAAGTGCATCGTCTTCTCCACGCACATCATGCAGGAGGTGGAGCGGCTGTGCGACGAGGTGGTCGTCGTCGCGCACGGCCGCACGGTGGCGCAGGGCACGGTGCCCGAACTGCGCGCGCGCTGCGGCACGCGCGATTTCGAGGAAGCCTTCGTGAAGCTGGCGTACGGCGCGGAGATGGTGGCATGAGCGGGGCCTGGACCGTCTTCGTGAAGGAGTGGATCGACGCGCTGCGCGACCGCCGCACGCTGCTCGTCGTGCTGCTGTCCAGCGTGCTGATGGGGCCGCTGGTGCTGGTCGCGCTGTCCGGCTTGATGGCCTCGTTCGAATCGCGCGCCGAGCAGCGCGAGGTGGTGCTGGCCGGGGCCGACCAGGCGCCGACGCTGGTCAACTACATCGCCCGCCAGGGCTTCAGCGTGAAGGACGCACCGGCGGACTACGAAGCCCGGCTGCGCCGCGCCGAACTCGGCGATCCGGTGCTGGTGATTCCCGCCGGTTTCGAGGTGGCGCTGCGCCAGGGCGACGCGCCGCGGCTGGTGGTGGTGAGCGACAGCGCCAACAAGCGCGCCGAGGCCGGCACCGGGCGCCTGCAGCGGCTGGTGGCCGGCTTCAACCGCGAGCGCGCCACGCTGGCGCTGGCGATGCGTGGCGTCTCGGCCGAAGTGCTGGAGCCCGTGCGGCTCGACGAGCGCGATCTCGCCAGCCCGCAGACGCGCGGCACGCAGATCACCGGCATGCTGCCCTTCTTCGTGCTGATGGCGGTGCTGTACGGCGCGCTCAACGCTGCGCTGGACACCACCGCCGGCGAGCGCGAGCGCGGCTCGCTCGAGCCCCTGCTGATGAACCCGGCCTCGCCGCTGGCGATCGTGCTCGGCAAGTGGGCGGCGGTGTCGGCGGTGGCGCTGCTGATCGCGGTGCTCAGTTGCTTCAGCTTCATCCCGGCGCAGTGGCTGCTGCGCAGCGATTCGCTGGCCGCGCTGTTCCAGTTCGGCGTCGGCGAGGCACTCGCCTTCATCGCGGTGATCGCGCCCTTCGCCACGGCGCTGTCGGCCGTGCTGATGGCTGTGGCCATCCGCTGCAAGAGCGTGAAGGAAGCGCAGGCGAGCACGGCCGGGGTGGTGCTCGGCGTCTCGCTGTTGCCGCTGTTTGGCCTGCTCAACCCCGGCGCCGAGGAGGGCTGGCACTTCTGGGTGCCGGCGCTGGCGCAGAACACGCTCATGACGCGCGTGCTCAAGGGCGAGGCGCTGGGCGCGGAGCCTCTGCTCGCGTCGCTGGCGATGTGCGCTGTGCTGGCGGTCGTGGGCGTCGCCTTTGTCGCCGGCGTGCTTCGCCGCGCGGCCGTGCGTTGAGCGGCGAGGGCATCATCGGCGCATGAACGAGTCTTCTTCGCTGATCCGCTGGCGCTGCTGCCCGTTCGACGAACTGGGCGTGCGACAGCTGCAGCGCATCCACTCCGCGCGGCAGCAGGTGTTCGTGATCGAGCAGAACTGCGCCTACCTCGACGCCGACGACGTCGATGAGCGTTCCTGGCACCTCGCGGCGTGGTGCGAGGGTGAGCCGCAACCGCTGGCGTATGCACGCATCGTCTCGCCCGGCGTGAAGTACGCCGAGGCGTCGATCGGCCGCGTGATCACGACGGCCCCAGCGCGCGGCACCGGCCTCGGCCGCGAACTCGTGCGGCGGGCCGTGGAACAGGCCGAGGCGATCTTCCCCGGCCGCGGCATCCGGATCTCGGCGCAGGCGCACGGCCCGCTTCTACGGATCGTTCGGCTTCGTGCCGGTGGGCGAGGAGTATCTGGAGGACGGCATCCCGCACATCGAGATGGTGCGTCCTCCGGGCGTCACTTGACTTGCGTCTTCATCGGGCAGGTGTTGATGCCCAGCAGCGTGTAGGCCGGGCACCAGCCGATCAGGCCGGTGGCCAGCGGCACGATGCCGATCCAGCCCCACACGCCCACCGTGCCGGTGGCGGCCAGCGCGATCAGCACCAGCCCGGCGAGGATGCGCAGCGCGCGGTCGATGGTTCCTTCGTTCGTCTTCATGTCTGCTCCTTGATCTCCGGCCAGCATCGCCGGGTGAAGGCAGTGTCTTTGCGAGGGACGCTTGCGTCTGTGACTGCAGTCACACAGTGCCGGCGTCACCGGCAGACAGGCGGCGCAGCGCGGACGCGTCGCGGATCTCGATGCGCTCGCGGCCGAGCACCAGCCAGCCGGAGCGTTCGAAGCGGCGCAGCAGCCGCGTGACCATCTCGCGCACGGTGCCGAGTTCGTCGGCCAGCGTCTGGTGGCTGGTGTGCAGCACCTCCCCGTGGCCGAGCAGCGCGGCGGCCAGTCGCTGGTCCAGCCGCTGGAACGCCACGGCCTCGGCCAGCGCCATCAGGTCGGCGAGGCGATCGGCAAAGACGCCGAAGACGAAGCGGCGGAAGGGCTCGTGCGCGCAGCAGGCGTCCAGCGCGGCGGGCGACATCACCGCCAGCCGTGTCGGGGCGGTGGTCTCGCCGTGGGCGCTGAGCAGGCTGTGCCCGAACAGGCAGGAGGCCGACACCACGCACAGTTCGCCCGGGCCGATGCGGTAGAGCTCCAGCGAGCGGCCCTGCACCGAGCCGCGCGCGACGCGCACCTCGCCCCCCAGCACCATCGGAAAGCCCTGGCAGGGCGACTGCTCCTCGAAGAGCGTGGTGCCGGCCGGGACCTCCAGCCAGATGGTCTGGCGCGCCAGCACGTCGTCGCGCAGTGCCGGAGGCAGGTCGGCCACGGCCGGGTAGAGCTCGGCGAGGCGCTGCAGATCGGCTGCGGTGGGTGTGCTCATCGAGGCTGCGTCGCGTGTTCCAGGTGGCCGAGCCAGCGCATCGCCTGCTCGCGGCTGTCGCCGCACATGGCGGCAGAGGGTTGCAGCGAGGCACACACCGCAGGGCGATCGGGCTGGCCGAAGATGGCGCAGCGCAGGTCGTCGGTGAGCTGCGCGCAGGGCACGCCGGCCGGCTTGCCGTCGGGCATCCCGGGGATGGCGCTGCTGATCGATGGCGCGATGCAGCAGGCGGCGCAGTGCGGGCGACAGTCCATGCGTGTGAGATTCGCTGCGCCGGACGATAGCCGATGCGCCGCGCGAGCGGCCCCGCGGATGACTTCGTTCAGGGCGATCCCTACAATGGCGGATTGCCCAAAATTGAGGCAGCCATGCTGTTTCCGAAAGAGTTCGACGTGATCGTGGTCGGTGGTGGTCATGCCGGCACCGAGGCCGCGCTGGCCGCAGCGCGCATGGGTGCGGCCACGCTGCTGCTCACGCACAACATCGAGACGCTCGGCCAGATGAGCTGCAACCCGTCGATCGGCGGCATCGGCAAGGGGCATCTGGTCAAGGAAGTGGACGCACTCGGCGGTGCAATGGCGCTGGCCACCGACGAGGCAGGCATCCAGTTCCGCATCCTCAATGGCTCGAAGGGCCCGGCGGTGCGCGCCACCCGGGCGCAGGCCGATCGCATCCTCTACAAGGCGGCCATCCGCCGCCGCCTCGAGAACCAGCCAAACTTGTGGCTGTTCCAGGGCGCCTGCGACGACCTGATCCTGCGGGGCGACAGAGTGGCCGGGGTTGTCACGCAAGTGGGTGTCCGCTTCAATGGTCGCGCGGTGGTGCTGACAGCCGGGACCTTCCTCGATGGCCGCATCCATGTCGGGCTGCGGAACCATTCGGCGGGGCGCGCCGGCGACCCGCCGGCCATCTCCTTGTCGGCTCGGCTCAAGGAGCTGAAGCTGCCGCAGGGGCGCTTGAAGACGGGCACTCCGCCGCGCATCGATGGCCGCTCGATCGACTTCTCGCGGCTGACCGAGCAACCGGGCGATGGCATGCCGGGCAGCGATGCGCCGATGCCTGTGTTCAGCTTCCTGGGCGATGTGGCGATGCACCCGCGGCAGCTGCCCTGCTGGATCACGCACACCAACGAGCGCACGCACGAGATCATCCGCTCGGGCTTCGACCGCAGCCCGATGTTCACCGGCGTGATCGAGGGCGTGGGCCCGCGCTACTGCCCGAGCATCGAGGACAAGATCAATCGGTTTGCCGACAAGGCCAGCCACCAGATCTTCCTCGAGCCCGAGGGGCTGACGACGCACGAGTACTACCCCAACGGCATCTCGACCTCGCTGCCGTTCGACATCCAGATCGCCGCGGTACGCTCGATGGTGGGCCTGGAGGATGCGCACATCCTTCGGCCGGGCTACGCGATCGAGTACGACTACTTCGACCCGCGCGAGTTGAAGTCGAGCTTCGAGACCCGCTCGATCGGCGGTCTGTTCTTCGCCGGCCAGATCAATGGCACCACGGGGTATGAAGAGGCGGCGGCCCAGGGCCTGTTCGCCGGCCTGAATGCGGCGCGGCAGGTTCGCGGCGATGCGCCCTGGCTGCCGGGCCGTGACTGGTGCCTATCTCGGCGTTCTGGTCGACGACCTGATCACCAAGGGTGTGACCGAGCCCTACCGGATGTTCACCAGCCGCGCCGAGTTCCGGCTACAGCTTCGCGAGGACAATGCAGACCTGCGCCTGACCGAAGTTGGCCGGAAGATGGGTCTGGTCGACGACGAACGCTGGGACGCCTTCAGTCGCAAGCGCGATGCGGTGGCGCGCGAGACCGAACGGCTTAAGTCGACCTGGGTGCACCCCGGGCTGGTGTCTGCGGTCGACGCGGAGCGGCTCATCGGCAAAGCGCTGGAGCACGAATACAACCTGGCCGATTTGCTGCGCAGACCTGCCGTGGAGTTTGACCGGTCGCCGAGCTGGCGGCGCTGGCGAAGCCGGAGGCGGGCGTTTCACGTGAAACCTTGCGCGTGGAACTCGGTGAGCGCCTCGCGGATGCGGTGGTGGAGCAGGTCCAGATCGGCATCAAGTACGCCGGCTACATCGACAAGCAGAACGAGGAAGTGCAGCGGGCGGCCGGCTTCGAGCACCTGAAGTTGCCGGTCGACCTGGATTA
This sequence comes from Piscinibacter aquaticus, assembly GCA_007994965.1. Classification (GTDB taxonomy): domain Bacteria; phylum Pseudomonadota; class Gammaproteobacteria; order Burkholderiales; family Burkholderiaceae_C; genus Piscinibacter; species Piscinibacter aquaticus. Next base: position 4,022,624 of record VOPW01000001.1, read on the forward strand.
CGGGCAGGTGACCGCCCTCTCCTTCGAGGTTCGCCAGAAGCTTGCCCGCTACAAGCCGGAGACGCTCGGGCAGGCCTCGCGCATCTCGGGCGTGACACCGGCGGCGATCTCGCTGCTGCTGATCCACCTGCGCAAGGGCCGTTTCAAGGGCTTCGCTGCAAATACCGATTCGGTGAGCGATGTCGCCTGAAGGGCTGAAGCCAGCCCTGACGGCGGTCTGCGCCGAGCTCCGGTTGGAGCCATCGCCGGCAGAGATCGATCGCCTGCTGGCCTATCTGGCGCTGCTGCAGCGTTGGAATGCGACCTACAACCTCACGGCGGTGCGCGATCCGCAGGAGATGCTGGTGCAGCATCTGGCCGACTGCCTGGCGGTGGTTGCCCCGCTTCGGCGCCAGCTCGGAGCCGGCGTACCTCGCCGCGTGCTCGACGTCGGGAGCGGCGGTGGTCTGCCCGGCATCGTCCTGGCTGTACTCGAGCCGGCTTTGGTCGGTGACCTGTGTCGACACCGTTGGCAAGAAGGCCGCATTCATCCGGCAAGCCGCCGTGGAGCTTGGTTTGCGAAACTTGCGTGCCGAACACGCTCGGGTCGAAGTGTTGAAGGCGCTTCCCTTTGACCTGATCACGTCGCGGGCCTTCGCGTCGCTGGCCGATTTCGTTCGTCTGACGCATAGCCTGCTCGCGCCGGGCGGAGTCTGGGCGGCCATGAAGGGGCGTCATCCGAGCGAAGAGCTCGCAGCGCTGCCGTCGGGCATCGACGTGTTTCACGTGGAACCGCTGATGGTCCCGGGCCTGGATGCCGAGCGATGCCTGATCTGGATGCGCTCGTCGGCCGGCGGCGCGCCCGGGCTGGTACATTCCTGACTCTCGGTCCGGGTCATCCGGACCGTGTCGTTCCTGGGCTCCGGCCCGCCCTCTCCCCTGCGAGCTCATGGCCCGAATCTTCTGCATCGCCAACCAGAAAGGCGGCGTTGGCAAGACCACCACCACCGTCAACCCGGCCGCTGGCCGGCGCGCATCGGACAGCGCGTGCTGGTGGTCGATCTGGATCCGCAGGGCAATGCCACGATGGGTTCGGGCGTGGACAAGCGCGCCCTGCCACTGTCGGTCTACGACGTGCTGCTCGAGAGTGCCACGGTTGCCGAGGCGCGCCAGCGCAACGAAAAGACCGGCTATGACGTGCTCGGTGCCAACCGCGAACTCGCGGGTGCCGAGGTGGAACTGGTCGAGCTGGAGCGGCGCGACAAGCGCCTGAAGACAGCCCTGCTGGCGGTCGACGCTGACTATGACTTCGTTCTGATCGATTGCCCACCATCGCTCAGCCTGCTCACGCTCAACGGCCTGTGCGCAGCGCATGGGGTGGTCGTGCCGATGCAGTGCGAGTATTTCGCGCTCGAGGGCTTGTCCGACTGGTCAATACGATCAAGCAGGTGCATGCCAACCTGAACCCCGATCTGCAGATCATCGGCCTGCTGCGGGTGATGTTCGATCCGCGCATCACGCTGCAGCAGCAGGTCAGCGAACAGCTCAAGGCGCACTTCGGCGACAAGGTCTTCGACAGCGTGATCCCGCGCAACGTGCGCTGGCGGAGGCGCCGAGCTACGGCCTGCCGGGCGTGGTGTTCGATCCGAGCTCGCGCGGCGCGCAGGCGTTCGTGGAGTTCGCCGGCGAGATGGTCCGGCGCATCGAATCCATGCGCTGACCGCGCCATGCGCATGAACCCCGTCATCGCGCGCAGCTTCGACCCGTATCTGTTGCCCCGCGTCGAGGACGCCGGCTTGAATGCCAGTGCACCGCCACAGCAGCGCTGGCTTGACGGTTGGCTCGTGCGCTTCTCCCCGGGCAAGGCCAAGCGCGCGCGCTGCATCAACGCCGTCGCACCGGGGCGCATGTCGGTTGCCCACAAGCTGGCCTTGTGCGAGCCGGTGTTCGAGCAGGCCGGCCTGCCGCTGCTGGTGCGCATCACGCCCTTCAGCGAACCCGCCGGGCTGGACGCGTCGCTGGAGGGCATGGGCTTTGCGCGCATCGACGACACCCGGGTGATGGTGCTGGAAGAGGTCTCGAACATCGTGGCGCCAGTGCTGCCGCCCGGCATCACCGTGCAGCCGGTGGGCCTGGAAGCGTTCGCCCAGCGTGTCGGTGCGCTGCGCGGCTCACCGCTCTCGCAGCGTGTGGCGCATGGCCAGCGCCTGTCCCAGTCGCCGGTCCCCTTCCAGGCTTACGAGATGCGGCTCGATGGCGACGTCGTGGCCTGCGGTCAGTTCGCCCTCGAGGCCGATCTGGTCGGCCTCTACGACATCTTCACGGCGGAATCGGCACGAGGCCTGGGTCATGCCAGCCGCCTCTGTACCCACTTGCTGGCCGAAGCGCACCGCCGTGGTGCGCGCCACGGCTATCTGCAGGTCGAGGGTGACAACCTGCCGGCACGGACCATCTACCACCGGCTGGGCTTTGCCGACGCCTACGCGTATCACTACCGCGCGCGCAATCCCGCCGCCGCCTGATCCGCGGCCTCAGAGGCCGAGGCTCTCCTCGACGCCGAGGTGCACGTTCATCGCCTGCACCGCCGCGCCGCTGGCGCCCTTGCCGAGGTTGTCGAGACGGGCCATCAGCAGCGCCTGCGTTTCGCTGGCGAACGAAGATGTCGACGCGGTTGGTGTCGTTGCACGCCTGCACGTCGAAGAAGCCGTCCTCCAGCGTCGCGGGGTCGGACAGTGGCATCACGCGAACGAAGCGCTCACCAGCATAGTGCTTCGCGTAGGCGGCCTGCAGCTTCGCGCCGTCCGTCCCGGCTGGCAACTGGGCCAAATGCAAGGGCACACTCACCGCCAAACCCTTGTAGAAACTCGCGACAATCGGCATGAAGTTCGGCGTCAGCGCCAGCCGTGCGTGGGCGGTCATCTCGGGCAGGTGCTTGTGCGCGAGCTTCAGCGCGTAGGGCCGCGGCGAGCTGAGCTTCGGATCGCCCCCGCCTCGTACTGCTCGATCATCTTCTTGCCGCCGCCGGAGTAGCCGGTGATCGAGGTCGCGCTGATCGGCAGATCGGCAGGCACCAGACCCGCATCGACCAGCGGGCGAACCAGCAGGATGAAGGCGGACGCATGGCAGCCCGGGTTGGCGATGCGCTTGCTCGCGCGCAGCGCCTCGCGCTGGCCGGGCGCGAGTTCGGGCAGGCCATAGGCCCAGCCCGGCACGGTGCGATGCGCGGTGCTGGCGTCGATCAGGCAGGTCTTCGGGTTGCTGACCATCCCCGCCGCCTCGCGCGAGGCGGCATCGGGAAGGCACAGGAAGGCCACGTCGGCAGCGTTGAGCAGGCGGGCGCGCTCGGCGCTGTCCTTGCGCTTGTCGGCATCGATGCGTAGCACCTCGATGTCCGCGCGCTGCGCGAGATACTCGTGGATGCGCAGGCCGGTGGTGCCCTCCTGGCCGTCGACGAACACGCGAGTCTTCATGGCTTCTTCCCCAACGATGAACGGCAAGGATAAGGCAAACCCTGATCTGAACGGCCTCGGCGCGCTCCTGCTGCCAGGATGGTTGAACTCCGGTCCGCAGCACTGGCAGAGCCGATGGGAAGCGCTGCACGGGTTTCACCGTGTCGAGCAGGACGACTGGGAATGGCCGCGCCGTGGCGACTGGATGGCGCGCCTCGACGAGGTGCTGCTGGAACAAGCCCGGCCAGTGCTGCTGGTGGCGCACAGCCTGGGCTGCCAGCTGGTGGCAGCGTGGGCGGCACACACGAATCACGCGCACCGCGTCGCGGCGTCCCTGCTGGTGGCGCCGCCCGATACCGAGCGCGAGGACATGCCGCCCAACCTGTTCAATTGGCGCCCCATTGCTCGCGCTCGGCTCCCCTTCGCCAGCGTGGCGGTGGTCAGCAGCGACGATCCCTACTGCGCATTGCCGCGTGCCGAGTCGATGGCGCAGGACTGGGGAGCGGAGCTCGTGCTGATCGGCGCGCGTGGCCACATCAATGGCGACTCCGGGCTCGGCGACTGGCCGGACGGGTTGGCGCTGCTGTCCCGCCTCGCGGGCCGCCCGGGCTGATCGCGCACAATCCCCGCCCATGGTCACGAAGAAACCCAAGGGCCTCGGGCTCGGCCTCGAAGCATTGCTCGGCCCCAAGGTCAGCGACACGCCGCGCCCGGCCGGCGACGCCCCGCCCTCCACGTTGAAGCTCCAGGTGCTGCAGCCCGGCAAGTACCAGCCGCGCACGCGCATGGACGAAGGCTCGCTCTACGAGCTGGCCGAGAGCATCAAGGCGCAAGGCGTCATGCAGCCGGTGCTGGTGCGTCCGATTGGCGCTGGTCGCTACGAGATCATCGCCGGGGAACGGCGCACCCGTGCCGCGAAGCTCGCCGGGCTCGACGAGGTGCCGGTGCTCGTCAAGGACGTGCCCGACGAGGCCGCGGCGGCGATGTCGCTGATCGAGAACATCCAGCGCGAGGACCTCAACCCGCTCGAAGAAGCCCAGGGCCTCAAGCGCCTGACCGATGAATTCGGTTTGACGCATGAGCAGGCGGCACAAGCCGTCGGCCGTTCGCGCAGCGCCGCGAGCAACCTGCTGCGCCTGCTCAACCTGAGCGATCCGGTGCAGCAGATGCTGATGGCCGGCGACCTCGACATGGGCCATGCGCGCGCTGCTGCCGCTGGAGGGCGCGCAGCAGATCCTTGCCGCCGGCGATGTGGTGGCGCGCAAGCTCAGCGTGCGCGAAGCCGAAGCTGGTGGCCAAGCTGCAGCATCAGCGCCAGCAGCCGCTGCTGCGCGTGGCCAAGGAGAAGCCGCGTGACGTGGCGCGCATCGAGGAAGAACTCTCCGATGCGCTGACCGCGAAGGTCGAGATCCGCATCAAGAAGCGCACCAAGCGCGGCGAACAGGGCGAAGTCGCGATCGCCTTCGGTTCGCTCGAAGAGCTCAACGGCCTGCTCGACAAACTCGGCCTCGGCGCGCGCTGATCGCGTGCGTCGCACGAAGCGCGCTTTGCGGAACTTTGCACGCGAGCGCCCGCTCCATCGAATGATGGGAATCAACCGAACGGTGCCGAGGCACGTTACTTGCTGAACTCACGGGAACAAGTCCCTCGTGAGAAACGGCCGTGAGAAGCCCGGTTTAATCGGCTTTACGGCAGGAGCGAATTGCAGCAAGCTAGAAGCGCGACCACAGCCCGAAGATCTGCCCGATCGACGTGGAAAGCTCTGATGGAGCCCATGGGACTTCATCAGAACTTCCCCCTCTCGCGGCACCCCGGACACACGCCGGAGTGCCGCAGGCCTGACGCACAGGAGATCGGCATGGACGTGATCAGCAGCTTTGCAGCGCGATACGAGCGCACGCGCGAAGAGGAGCTCTCGCTCGAGGAATACCTCGCAGAGTGCAAGCGCAACCCGGTGGCCTATGCCACTGCCGCCGAGCGCATGCTCAAGGCGATCGGCGAGCCGCAGACGATCGACACGCGCAACGATCCGCGGCTGTCGCGCATCTTTGCCAACAAGATCATCAAGATCTACCCCGCCTTCGCCGAGTTCTACGGCATGGAGGATTCGATCGAGCAGGTCGTTTCCTACTTCCGCCATGCCGCGCAGGGGCTGGAGGAAAAGAAGCAGATCCTCTACCTGCTCGGCCCGGTGGGCGGCGGCAAGAGCTCGATCGCCGAGCGCCTCAAGCAGCTGATGCAGGAAGTGCCGTTCTACGCGATCAAGGGCTCGCCGGTGAACGAATCGCCGCTGGGCCTGTTCGACGTCAACGAGGATGGTCCCATCCTCGAGAAGGAATATGGCATTCCGCGTCGCTACCTGAACCGGATCCTGTCACCCTGGGCCGTAAAACGTCTGGAGGAGTACGGTGGCGACATCCGCAAGTTCCGCGTCGTCAAGCGCTATCCGTCGGTGCTCAAGCAGGTCGGCATCGCCAAGACCGAGCCGGGCGACGAAAACAACCAGGACATCTCTAGCACTGGTCGGCAAGGTCGACATCCGCAAGCTCGAGACCTATGCGCAGGACGACCCCGACGCCTACAGCTTCTCCGGCGGCCTGTGCCCGGCCAACCAGGGCCTGCTCGAGTTCGTCGAGATGTTCAAGGCGCCGATCAAGGTGCTGCACCCGCTGCTGACCGCCACGCAGGAAGGCAACTTCAAGGGCACGGAAGGTTTCGGCGCCATCCCGTTCGACGGCGTGGTGCTGGCGCACAGCAACGAGAGCGAGTGGAAGGCCTTCCGCAACAACAAGAACAACGAGGCGTTCCTCGACCGCATCTACATCGTCAAGGTGCCCTACTGTCTGCGCGTGACCGAAGAGGTCAAGATCTACGAGAAGCTGATCAAGGGCTCGTCGCTCTCGCAGGCGGTGTGCGCGCCCGGCACACTGAAGATGATGGCGCAGTTCTCGGTGCTCACGCGGCTGAAGGAGCCGGAGAACTCGAGCATCTTCAGCAAGATGCTGGTGTACGACGGTGACAACCTGAAGGACACCGACCCGCGCGCCAAGTCGATCCAGGAGTACCGCGACTATGCCGGTGTCGACGAGGGCATGAGCGGCATCTCGACGCGCTTCGCGTTCAAGATCCTCTCAAGGTCTTCAACTTCGACAGCACGGAGGTCGCCGCCAACCCGGTGCATTTGATGTACGTGCTCGAGCAGCAGATTGAGCGCGAGCAGTTCCCCGCCGAGACCGAGCAGAAGTACCTCGCCTTCATCAAGGAGCACTGGCCACGCGTTATGCCGAGTTCATCGGCAAGGAGATCCAGACCGCCTACCTCGAGAGCTACAGCGAATACGGCCAGAACATCTTCGACCGCTACGTGACCTACGCCGACTACTGGATCCAGGATCACGAGTACCGCGACACCGACACCGGCGAGGTGTTCGACCGCGCCTCGCTGAATGCGGAGCTGGAGAAGATCGAGAAGCCGGCCGGCATCGCCAACCCGAAGGATTTCCGCAACGAGATCGTCAACTTCGTGCTGCGGGCGCGTGCCAGCAACGCCGGCAAGAATCCGCTGTGGACCAGCTACGAGAAGCTGCGCACGGTGATCGAGAAGAAGATGTTCTCGAACACCGAGGAGCTGCTGCCGGTGATCAGCTTCAACGCCAAGGCCAGCGCCGACGAGGCGAAGAAGCACGAAGACTTCGTCACCCGCATGGTCGACAAGGGCTACACGGCCAAGCAGGTGCGGCTGCTGTGCGAGTGGTACCTGCGGGTTCGCAAGAGCTCCTGAGGTTTCATGGCTGTCCAGAGCATCATCGATCGTCGGCTGGCGGGCAAGAACAAGTCCATCGGCAACCGCGAGCGCTTCCTGCGCCGCCACAAGGACCAGATCCGCGAGGCGGTCAAGCGCGCGGTCGATGGCCGCGGCATCCGTGACATCGAGAAGGGCGAGGACATCCACATCCCGCGCCGCGACATCAGCGAGCCCGTCTTCGGCCATGGCCAGGGCGGCAAGCGCGAGATGGTGCACCCGGGCAACCAGGACTACATGCGCGGCGACCGCATCGAGCGCCCCAAGGGTGGCGGCGGGGCGGCAGCGGCGGCGGCCGGCCAGCGATTCCGGCGAGGGCGAGGACGACTTCGTCTTCCACCTCAGCAAGGAAGAATTCATGCAGGTCTTCTTCGACGACTGGCCCTGCCCAACTGGCGCGCACCACGCTGGCCGAAACGCCGGAGTTCAAGACGCACCGTGCCGGCTTTTTCCAGTGACGGCACGCCGAACAACCTGCACGTGGTGCGCTCGATGCGCGGTGCGATCGGCCGGCGCATCGCGCTGGGCAGCGAGAGCCGCCGCGAGCTGCGCACGCTCGAAGAAAAGCTAGAGGCGCTGCGTGCGCACCCCGAACCCAACCCCTTCGCGCACGAGATCCCCGGCCTGGAGCGCGAGATCGCCGAGCTGCGCGCGCGGCTCGACCGCATTCCCTACCTCGACCCGATCGACCTGCGCTACCGCAGTCGCGTGCGCGTGCCGGTGCCCACGAGCAAGGCGGTGATGTTCTGCCTGATGGACGTGTCGGGTTCGATGGACGAGTCGCGCAAGGACCGGCCAAGCGCTTCTTCATCCTGCTGTACCTGTTCCTGACGCGGCACTACGAGAAGATCGACATCGTCTTCATCCGCCACCACACGCAGGCGCAGGAAGTCGACGAGCACAACTTCTTCCACGCCACCGAGACCGGCGGCACCGTGGTGTCGAGTGCGCTGGTGCTGATGGAAGAGATCGCGCGGGCGCGCTACCCGACCAGCGAGTGGAACATCTACGGCGCGCAGGCGAGCGACGGCGACAACTGGCACCACGACAGCGGCCGATGCCGCGAGCTGCTGGCCGACAAGATCCTGCCGCTGTGCCGCTACTTCGCCTACGTGCAGGTGGCCGAGGAAGAGCAGAACCTGTGGGATGAATACGCCGCGCTGGCGGCGGAATCCAAGGCCTTCGCGATCCGCAAGGTGACCGAGGCCAACCAGATCTACCCGGTGTTCCGCGACCTGTTCAAGAAGGAAGGGGCCGCTGCATGACGCGCAAGGGCAAGTTCGTCCCCGACGGCACGGCCGATCTGTTCGAGCCGGCGCTCGCCGGTGCGCTGAAGGGGCGCACCCGGCGCGCGGCCGAGATCGTCACGCCGAGGCGTGCGGCCGAACCGCTGCCGGCGCCGAGCGACTGGTCCTTCGAGCTCATCGAGCAGTACCACGCGGTGATCCGCGACACCGCCGAGCGCTTCGGCCTGGACACCTACCCGAACCAGCTCGAGGTCATCACCGCGGAGCAGATGATGGATGCCTACGCCAGCGTGGGCATGCCGGTGAACTACCGGCACTGGAGCTACGGCAAGGAATTCATCGCCACCGAGAAGAACTACCGCCGCGGCCACATGGGCCTCGCCTACGAGATCGTCATCAACAGCAACCCCTGCATCAGCTACCTGATGGAGGAGAACACGATGGCGATGCAGGCGCTGGTGATCGCGCATGCGGCCTACGGCCATAACAGCTTCTTCAAGGGCAACTATCTCTTCCGCATGTGGACCGATGCGTCGTCGATCATCGACTACCTGGTCTACGCGAAGAACTACGTCGCCGCCTGCGAAGAGCGCCACGGCCTCGATGCGGTGGAAGAGCTGCTCGACAGCTGCCATGCGCTGATGAACCATGGCGTTGATCGCTACCGCCGGCCGAGCAAGCTGAGCACGGCGCAGGAGCAGGCGCGCCAGAAGGACCGCGAGGCCTATGCGCAGCAGCAGATCAACGACCTGTGGCGCACGCTGCCGCGCAGGGCCGAGAAGGCGTCGGAAGAGAGGGAGGCGCGCCGCTTCCCGGAAGAGCCGCAGGAGAACCTGCTGTACTTCATCGAGAAGAATGCGCCGCTGCTCGAGCCCTGGCAGCGCGAGATCGTGCGCATCGTGCGCAAGGTGGCGCAGTATTTCTACCCGCAGCGCCAGACGCAGGTGATGAACGAGGGCTGGGCCACCTTCTGGCACCACAAACTGCTCAACACCATGTACGACGACGGCCACATGACCGACGGCATGATGATCGAGTGGCTGAAGTCGCACACCAACGTGGTGTACCAGCCGCCGGTGGGCCACAAGCACTACAGCGGCATCAACCCGTATGCGCTGGGCTTCGCGATGTACACCGACATCAAGCGTATCTGCGAGGAGCCCACCGACGAGGACCGCGCACGGTTCCCCGCGATCGCCGGCAGCGACTGGCTGGAGACGCTGGACCACGCGATGCGCAACTTCAAGGACGAGAGCTTCGTCGGGCAGTACCTCAGCCCGAAGCTGATGCGCGACTTCCGCCTCTTTGCCATCGTCGACGACGAGCGCGACAGCGAGCTCGAGGTCTCGGCCATCCACGACGAATCGGGCTATCGCGCGGTGCGCGAGGCGCTGTCGCACCAGTACGACCTGGGCAGCCGCGAGCCCAACATCCAGGTGTGGAGCGTGAACCTGCGTGGCGACCGGTCGCTCACCCTGCGCCACACGCAGCACAACGACCGCCCGCTGCACGACACCGCTCACGAGGTGCTCAAGCACGTGGCGCGGCTGTGGGGCTTCGGCGTCCACCTCGACAGCGTGAACAGCCAGGGCACGGTCACCAAGCACTGGAGCGTGCCGGCACCGGCCCACCACGGTTAGGTCAGCGCGCCGGCCAGCGCCGGGCCGCTCCCAAGCTGCCGGCGAACCCCCGCGGGGGTGGGCTCGGTACTCCGAGACCGGGGCTCCATCACAAGCTGAAGATCTTCCCGGGGTTGAGGATGTTCTTCGGGTCGAGCGCGCGCTTGAGCGTGCGCATCAGCTCGACGCTGCCCGCGCCCGCCTCGTCGACGAGGAAGCCCTGCTTGTGCAGGCCGATGCCGTGCTCGCCGGTGCAGGTCCCTTCCATCGCCAGCGCGCGGTGCACCAGCTGATCGTTCAGGCGCTCGGCGGTCTCGCGCTCTTCCGGCTTCGCCGGGTCGATCAGGTAGGCGATGTGGAAGTTGCCGTCGCCCACGTGGCCGACGATGTAGTACTGCAGCCCGGCCGCTTCCGCATCGGCCACGGCTGGCTGATGCATTCGGTCAGCCGCGAGATCGGCACGCAGGTGTCGGTGGTAACGGTGCGGCAGCCGGGCTTCATCTGCAGGCCGGCGAAATAGGCGCGATGGCGCGCCGTCCAGAGCTTCGTGCGCTCTTCCGGCGTGGTGGCCCACTGGAAGTCTTCGCCGCCGTTGTCTCGCGCGATCTGCTGCGCCATCTCGGCCTGCTCCTTCACGCCCGCCTCGCTGCCGTGGAACTCCATCAGCAGCATCGGCCCCTCGCGCAGGCTGAGCTTGTCGTGGCGGTTTACCGCGCGCACGGCGTTCGCATCGAGCAGCTCGCAGCGTGCGATCGGCAGGCCGAGCTGGATCATCTGGATGGTCGTGTTCACCGCCGACTCGATGCGGTCGAAGCCCACCACCGCCGCCGAGATCGCCTCGGGAATCGGGTACAGCTTCAGCGTGATCTCGGTCATCACGCCCAGCGTGCCTTCGCTGCCCACCATCAGGCGCGTGAGGTCGTAGCCGGCGCTGCTCTTCTTGGCGCGCGTTCCGGTGCGGATCACCTCGCCGCTGGCGGTCACCACCGTCAGGCCCAGAACGTTCTCGCGCATCGTGCCGTAGCGCACCGCGTTCGTGCCGCTGGCCCGCGTGGCGGCCATGCCGCCGAGCGAGGCGTTGGCGCCGGGGTCGATGGGAAGAACAGGCCGGTGTCGCGGATCTCGCGGTTGAGCTGCTCGCGCGTGACGCCGGGCTCCACCGTCGCGGTGAGGTCTTCCGGGTTGATGCGCAGCACGCGGTTCATGCGCGAGAGATCGATGCTGATGCCGCCCTGCACGGCCAGCAGGTGGCCTTCGAGCGAGGAGCCGACGCCGAACGGAATCACCGGTACCGCATGCCGGTCGGCCAGCGAAACGACCGCGGCCACCTCCTCGGTGCTCTCGCAGAACACCACCGCATCGGGCGGGCGAACGTCGAAGGGCGATTCGTCGCGGCCGTGCTGCTCGCGCACCGATACCGCGGTGCTGCAGCGATCGCCGAAGCGCGTCTTGAGGGCGTCGATCATCGCTGCCGGTACCTCGCGGGGCTCGACGCGGAAAGGCAGTTCGGTGGGGGCGTTCATGCGATGGATTCTAGGCAGCCAGTACCATTCCGCCCATGGGACAACGACTGACGCAGATCGCCACGCGCACTGGCGACGATGGCACCACCGGGCTGGGAGACGGCACGCGCGTGGCCAAGGACCATCTCCGCGTGCAGGCGATGGGCGATGTCGACGAGCTCAACTCCAACATCGGCGTGCTGCTCGCCGAGCCGCTGCCCGACGACGTGCGCGAGCTGCTGGTGGTGATCCAGCACGAGCTGTTCAACCTCGGCGGCGAGCTGTCGATTCCCGGCTTCGAGCTGCTCAAGGCCGAGGCCGTGCTGCGCCTGGACGAGGCGCTGGCCGACTACAACGCCACGCTGCCCAAGCTGCAGGAATTCATCCTGCCGGCAGGCTCGCGCAGCGCGGCGATCGCGCACGTGTGCCGCACGGTCGCACGCCGTGCCGAGCGCGCGGTGGCGGCGCTCAACCACGTGGAACCGCTGCGCCCCGCGCCGCGGCAATACCTGAACCGCCTGTCGGACCTGCTCTTCGTGCTGGCCCGCGTGCTCAACCGCGCCAACCTCGACGGCCGCGGCGGCGACGACGTCTACTGGAAGAGCGAGAGGCTGGCACGCGGGGCCGAGTGATCAGCCCGCCGGGTAGCCGGCGGCAAACTCCGCCAGCGACAAGCTGCCGTCCTTGTCCTTGTCGAGCGCGTCGAACTTGGCGGCGATTTCCGGCATCTTGGCCGCCTCGACCTTGGTGATCTTGCCGTCGCCGTTGGCGTCGGCCTTGGCGAATGCCGCCTCCACGGCCATGCGGGTCTTGGCGTCGGGCGCCGGCGCCGCGGCGGTCTGGGCCAGCGTGGCAGCGGCAAAGCCGGTACAGGCGGTGGCCAGGGTGAAGCGGATCAGCGATGAGCGCAGGGTCATGATGGACCTCCTGGTGGGTTGAGAGGACCTTCATTGAAACGGGCCCCTCCTCCGAAGCCAGTGTTCTTGCTGCACCTTTCCCGGCTTACGGCTGCAGCCAGCTTGCTTTCGCCCGGTTGCAAGCGCTTGCTCACTGCGTGACTGCAGATGTCGCCGATGGCCCGCGACGATCGCCGTGGCCCTTGACGGCCATCAACGCCTGCTGCGCCGCGCCGTCACGAAGCCGCGTCATCATCCGGGCATGAGCATCCGCCACCTCGACCACCTCTTCGACCCGGCCTGCGTGGCGGTGATCGGCGCCTCGCAGCGCCCCGGCAGTGTCGGCGCCACCGTGTGGCGGAATCTGAATGCCGATGGCTTCCAGGGACGCCGCTTCGCGGTGAATCCGAAGCACTCGAGCTTCGACGGTGTACCGGTCTATCCGAACGTCGCCGCGCTGCCCGAGGTGCCCGAACTCGCGGTGGTCTGCACGCCGCCGGCCGCCGTGCCGGGCGTGATCGCCGAACTCGGCGCCGCAGGAACGCGCGCTGCTGTGGTGCTCACCGCAGGCCTCGACAAGGCGCAGCGCCAGGGCCATGCTCGATGCGGCCCGGCCGCACGTGCTGCGCATCCTCGGGCCGAACTGCATCGGCATGCTGGTGCCGCACACGGGCCTGAATGCCAGCTTCGCGCATGTCGACGCACTGCCGGGCGAGCTGGCCTTCGTCACGCAATCTGGCGCGCTGATGACCGCCATGCTCGACTGGGCGCGCTCGCGGCGCATCGGCTTCAGCCACCTCGTCTCGCTCGGCGAGCACGCCGATGTCGACTTCGGCGACATGCTCGACTTCCTCGGCAGCGATCCGAAGACGCGCGCCATCCTGCTCTACATCGAATCGATCGAGGCGCCGCGCAAGTTCATGTCGGCCGCGCGCGCGGCGCGCAACAAGCCGGTGATCGTCGTGAAGTCGGGCCGCTCGGCGCAGGGCCAGCGCGCCGCGGCCTCGCACACCGGCGCGCTGGCCGGCTCCGACATCGTCTACGACGCCGCCATCGCCCGCGCCGGCATGCTGCGCGTGGACACGATGCAGCAGCTCTTCCTCGCCGCCGAGACGCTGGCGCGCTTCCGCGCCAACCGCGGCGAGAAGCTGGTGATCCTGACCAACGGCGGCGGCGCCGGCGTGATGGCGGCCGATTGCGCTGCGCACTCGGGCGTCGAACTGGCCGACCTCGGTGCCGAGACGATCGCTCGGCTCGATGCGCAGATGCCGGCCAACTGGTCGCGCGGCAACCCGGTGGACATCATCGGCGACGCGCCGGCGCCGCGCTATGTGCAGGCGTTGGAGGCGATCAATGCCGACCCCGAGGCCGGTGCCGTGCTGTTCATCCATGCGCCCACCGCCATCGTGCCCAGCGCCGAGATCGCGCGGGCCCTGGTGCCGCTGGCCAGCCAGAACCCGCCGCGCGTACTCGGCTGCTGGCTGGGCGGTAGCTCGGTGGAGGAGGCGCGCTCGATCTTCCGCGAGGCCGGCATCGCCGGCTTCGAGACGCCCGAGGAAGCGGTGCGCGCCTTCGCGATGCTGGTCACCTACCGGCGCAACCAGGCGCAGCTGATCGAGGCCGCGCCGGCGCGGCCGGTCGATGCCGTCGAGCCCGATATCAAGGGCGTGCGTGCGCTGGTGCAGCGTGTGCTCGGCAGCGGCCGCGAGATGCTCGACGAGCTGGAGGCCAAGACCGTGCTCGCCGCCTACGGCATCCCGGTGGTGGCGACGACGCGCGTGCGCGCCGATCCGGCCGTGGCGGCCGAAACCGCGGCGGCGATGGGCTTCCCGGTGGCGCTGAAGATCCTCAGCCCCGACATCTCGCACAAGTCCGACGTCGGCGGCGTGGTGCTCGGTCTCGAGGGGCCCGAGCAGGTGCGCGCCGCGGCGGCCGACATGCTCGCCCGCGTGCGGGCGCAGCGACCCGCCGCGCGGATCGAAGGCTTCACCGTGCAGGCGATGGTGCGCCGCGCGTCGGCCCAGGAGCTGATCGTCGGCGCGAGCATCGATTCGGTCTTCGGCCCGGTGATCCTGTTCGGCCAGGGCGGCACGGCGGTGGAGGTGCTGGCCGACCGCGCCGTGGCGCTGCCGCCGCTGAACGAGCCGCTGGCGCGGGCGCTGGTGGCGCGCACGCGCGTGGCCGGGCTGCTGCGCGGTTTCCGCGACACGCCGCCGGCCGACGAAGCCGCGGTGCACCGCGTGCTGATCGCCGTGTCGCAACTGCTGGCCGACATTCCGCAGATCGCCGAACTCGACATCAACCCGCTCATCGTCGATGCAAAGGGTGCGGTGGCGCTCGATGCGCGCATCCGCGTCAGCATGGCAGCGCCGGGCGGCGCGCTCAACTTCGCGATCCGCCCTTACCCTTCGCAGCTGGTGCACACGCAGGATTGGCGCGGGCGCCGGTTGACGGTGCGGCCGATCCGACCGGAGGACGAAGCGCAGCACCTGGAATTCCTTCAGCACCTCGATCCGGAGGACGTGCGGCTGCGCGTCTTCTACAGCCGGCGCAGCATCGAGCGCACCGAGCTCGCGCGACTGACGCAGATCGACTACGCGCGGAGATGGCCTTCGTCGCCACCGCGCCCGACGCCGAAGGCATCGAGCGCACGCTCGGCGTGGTGCGGGCGATCGCCGACCCCGACAACGTCGAGGCCGAGTTCGGCATCATCGTGCGCAGCGAGATGAAGGGCGAGGGCCTGGGCGAGCTGCTGATGACGCAGATGATCGACTACCTGCGCCAGCACGGCACGCAGCGGCTGGTGGCCACCGTGCTGTCGGAGAACACCCGCATGCTGCAGCTCGCCCGCGACCTCGGCTTCCACGAGGCGCCGCACCGGCACGAGCCGGGGACGCGCTGGATCGAGCTGACGCTGAATCCCTGAGGGCTCAGCCTTTGCGGCGCTGTTTGACGGCGTCGGCCAGCACCTCCAGCACCTGCAGCGAATCGTCCCAGCCGATGCAGGCGTCGGTGATGCTCTGGCCGTAGGCGAGCTTGGCCGGGTCGTCCTTGCCCGGGCTGAACTTCTGCGCGCCGGCGTTGAGGTGGCTCTCGACCATCACGCCGAAGATGCAGCGGTTGCCGCCCTTCATCTGCTGCGCGATGTCGCGGGCCACGTCGACCTGCTTCTCGTGCTGCTTGCTGCTGTTGGCGTGGCTGCAGTCGACCATCAGCGTGCAGTCGAGCTTGGCGGCCTCGATCTCCTTGCAGGCCGCGGCGACGCTCGCGGCGTCGTAGTTCGGTGCCTTGCCGCCGCGCAGGATCACGTGGCAGTCCTTGTTGCCCTTGGTCTCGACGATCGCCACTGGCCGTTCTTGTGCACCGACAGGAAGTGGTGCGGTCGACTGGCGGCCTGGATGGCGTCGATGGCGATCTTCAGGTTGCCGTCGGTGCCGTTCTTGAAGCCGATCGGCGCCGACAGTCCCGAGGCCAGCTCGCGGTGCACGGCTCTCGGTGGTACGCGCGCCGATCGCGCCCCAGGCGATCAGGTCGCCGATGTACTGCGGCGAGATCACGTCGAGGAACTCGCTGCCGGCCGGCACGCCCAGGCGGTTGATCTCCACCAGCAGCTGGCGGGCGATGCGCAGGCCCTCGTCGATGCGGTAGCTTTCGTCGAGGTAGGGGTCGTTGATCAGGCCCTTCCAGCCCACCGTGGTTCGCGGCTTCTCGAAGTAGACGCGCATCACGATCTCGAGCCGGTCGGCGTATTTCTCGCGCTGCGCCTTCAGCTTGCGCGCGTAGTCCAGCGCTGCGGCCGGGTCGTGGATCGAGCACGGGCCCATCACCACGAGCAGCCGGTCGTCCTTGCCCTGCATGATCTGGCGGATCGCGCTGCGGGTGTTGCCGATCAGCTTCTCGATCGCGGTGCCGGCGATCGGGAAGAAGCGGATCAGGTGTTCGGGCGGCGGCAAGGGCGTCACGTCCTTGATGCGTTGGTCGTCGGTCTGGCTGGTGCGTTCGGTGTGCGCATACCAACCCTCGGCGGCGGACTTGGTGGACATGACGGCGGCTCCTCAGGTGTGTGGTGGTTCGATGCGCAGGAAAAAAAACCGCCGGGCTGTCGGCCCGGCGGTTTGTCTGGATTCGCTGCGCTGTCTTCGCTTATGCGCTTGCCTCTCCATCCGCCGGGCGGTGCGAGAACCAAAAGTACGCAAAAAGAAGTTGCGCGAAGACATGGCCGCGAATGTAGCACGGCGCGCGGGACGAGCGCCGGGCCACTCCCAAGCCGGCCCGCGTCCCCCGCGGGGACCGGCCGACGTATTCGTCGGCCGAGGGGCTGTCATCACGCGGTGCCTCCCACCGTCAGGCGGTCGATGCGCAGCGTCGGCTGGCCCACGCCCACCGGCACGCTCTGGCCGTCCTTGCCGCACACGCCCACGCCGCTGTCCAGCGCCATGTCGTTGCCGATCGCGCTCACGCGGGTCAGCGCGTCGGGGCCGTTGCCGATGATGGTCGCACCCTTGACCGGGTACTGGATCTTGCCGTTCTCCACCCAGTAGGCCTCGCTGGCCGAGAAGACGAACTTGCCGCTGGTGATGTCGACCTGCCCGCCGCCGAAGTTGGTGGCATACAGACCGCGCTTGAGGCCGGCGATGATTTCCTCCGGCGCCTTGTCGCCGCCGAGCATGTAGGTGTTGGTCATGCGCGGCATCGGCACGGCCGCATAGCTCTCGCGCCGGCCGTTGCCGGTGGGCTTCACTTTCATCAGCCGCGCATTCATCGCGTCCTGGATGTAGCCCTTGAGGATGCCGTCCTCGATCAGCACGTTGCGCTGCGAGGCATGGCCCTCGTCGTCGACGTTCAGCGAGCCGCGCCGGTCGGGCAAGGTGCCGTCGTCGAGCACCGTCACGCCCTTGGCCGCCACGCGCTGGCCGATGCGGCCGGAGAAGGCGCTCGAGCCCTTGCGGTTGAAGTCGCCTTCCAGGCCGTGGCCCACCGCCTCGTGCAGCAGCACGCCGGGCCAGCCGGGGCCGAGCACCACGCTCATCTCGCCGGCCTTGGCCGGGCGCGATTCGAGGTTGGTCAGCGCCGCCTTCACGGCACGGTCGACATAGCCTTCGATCACGCCGTCGTGGAAGTAGCCGAAGCCGAAGCGCCCGCCGCCGCCGGAGCTGCCCACCTCGCGGCGCACCTCGCCGTTGATCGTCTGCTCGGCGATCACCGTCACCGACAGGCGCACCAGCGGCCGTACATCGGCGGCCAGCGTGCCGTCGGCGCGCGCCACCAGCACCACGTCGTACTCGCCGGCCAGACCGGCCATCACCTGCACGATGCGCGGGTCCTTCGCGCGGGCCAGTTTCTCGACGCGCTCGAGCAGCGCCACCTTCTGCGTGCTGTCGAGCGTGGCGATCGGGTCCATCGGCGCATAGAGGATGCGGCTGGCAGCAATCTTCGGCGGCGCATCGACCTTCACGCGCCGGCTCTGGCCGGCCGCGGCGATCGTGCGCACCGTGGCCGCGGCATCGAGCAGCGCGGCTTCGGAGATGTCGTCGGAATAGGCGAAGGCCGTCTTCTCGCCGGCCACCGCGCGCACGCCCACGCCCTGGTCGATGCCGAAGCTGCCGCTCTTGACGATGCCCTCCTCCAGGCTCCAGCCCTCGCTGCGCGTGTACTGGAAGTAGAGGTCGGCGTCGTCGATGCGGTGCGTGGCGATCGCCGCCATCGCCTTGGCCAGCGTCGCCTCGGTCAGCCCGAAGGGCTCGAGCAGCAGCGAGCGGGCGATGGCCGGGCGTTCGATGGTCGGTTCGCGGGAGATCATGGCGGCGTCCTCGGCAGGGTTCGGGCCATTCTAGGAGCCGGCCCGCTTTGCAGACCTTTACGCGGGTTTACCGAAGCGGCGGTGCACGCCGGTGCTGACGCCCTCGTTGAACGGGCGTCCCCACCCACCAAGGAGTCACCCATGTTCAAGCTTCGCGCCCTGACCGCTGCCGTGCTCGCCTTCGCTGCCGCCGGCGCCTTCGCCCAGGCCGCTTCGTCGCCCGCGGCCACGCCCCGCGTCGACCAGCGCCAGGCCAACCAGGAAAAGCGCATCGACCAGGGCATCGCCTCCGGCGAACTGACCAAGCGCGAGACCCGCCGCCTGGAGAAGGAGCAGGTCGCGATCAATCGCGCCGAGGACAAGGCCAAGGCCGACGGCACGGTGACCAAGGCCGAGCGCCGCCGCCTGCACAAGATGCAGAACCACGCCAGCCACGACATCCGCCACCAGAAGCACGACGCGCAGACGGCCAAGCCGTAAAGCCGCCGGGCCGCACCGCGGCCCCGGTCAGTCGCCTTCGGGCGTGCCCTCGGCCGCGCGCTTTCGCGCCAGGGCGCGCTCGTACAGCGCGTTGCGTGGCGCGCCGGTGAGTTCCACCGCCAGCGCCACCGCCTGCTTCAGCGGCAGCGCAGCCAGCAGCGGGTCGAGGATGCGGTCGTGCGCGCCGGCCCCGCCGGACTCGTCTGCCGATGTGGCCGCCCGCGCGTGCAGCACCAGCACGAACTCGCCGCGCAGCCGGTTGGCATCGGCGGCGAGCCAAGCCGGTGCTTCGCTGCAGGCCAGCGTGTGCACCGACTCGAACTGCTTGGTCAGTTCGCGGCAGAACGTGAGACGGCGCTCGCCGCAGTCCGCAGCGAGCTCGCGCGCCAGTGATTCGATGCGGTGCGGCGCCTCGAACAGCACGGTGGTGTCGCCGCCGGCGGCCAGCTGCTTCAGTGCCTGCGCGCGTTCGTTGCCCTTGGCTGGCAGAAAGCCGCGGAAGACGAAACCCTGGCCTTGCGCATCGCCGGCCACGCTGAGTGCCGCTGCCGCAGCGCTGGCGCCGGGCACGGGCAGGCAGCGGTATCCGGCAGCGGTCACCGCGGCCACGAGCGCGGCGCCGGGGTCGCTGACCGCCGGCGTGCCGGCATCGCTGACGAAGGCCACACGTTCACCGCGCGCGAGCCGATCGATCACGCCGGCCGCCGCTTCGCGCTCGTTGTGCTCGTGCACCGCCAGCAGCGGCTTCCCGGCTATGCCCAGCGTTCGCAGCAGCGGCGCGCTGTGGCGCGTGTCCTCGCAGGCGATCGCATCGACGAGGCCGAGCACGTGGATCGCGCGCAGGCTCAGATCGGCGAGGTTGCCGATCGGCGTGGCGACGACGTAGAGTGCGCCGGCCGGAAAACTCTGGCCACCGGCCGCCGCTGCGGCGGCCTGCCGCAACAGCGAGGCGTCGATGGAGTTCACGGGCAGGCGGAAGACGAAGGCGATCGGTGACGAGGCCGAGGCAGTGGCCCTTGCGCACCTGCAGCGCGCCGGGCTCACGCTCGTGGAGCGCAATTATCGGGTGGCACGCGGGCCGAACGCGCGCGGCGGCGAGGTCGACCTGATCCTTCGCGATCGGGACGGCACGCTGGTCTTCGTCGAGGTACGCAGCCGCGCATCGACCGATCACGGCGGCGCAGCGGCCAGCATCGGTGCCGCCAAGCGGCAGCGCCTCGTGCTGGCGGCGCGCCACTACCTGATGCGCTGGTCCAGCCCGCCGCCCTGCCGCTTCGACGTGGTGGCCATCGATGCGGGCCGCGTCGAGTGGCTGCGCGGCGCCTTCGAGGCGCAGTGACGAGGCGACACATCGATGATGGAACCGGCCGCGCAAGGCCGTGTCTTATGATCGCCCACCATGCTCGAACAACGCATCCAGCAGCAGTTCTTCGACAGCGCGGACCTGAAGTACGCCGCTGCTGAAATCCTCGCCAAGCCCATCGCCGACGCGGTCAATGCCGTGGTCGGTTGCATCACGGCCGGCGGCAAGGTGCTGGCCTGTGGCAATGGCGGCTCGGCCAGCGATGCGCAGCACTTTGCGGCCGAGTTCGTCGGCCGTTTCGAGCGCGAGCGCCCCGGCCTCGCGGCGATCGCGCTGACCACCGACACCTCCATCCTCACCGCGGTCGGCAACGACTACGACTTCAACTCGATCTTCTCCAAGCAGGTGCAGGCGCTGGGCTCGCCCGGCGACGTGCTGCTGGCCATCACCACCAGCGGCAACTCCGCCAACGTGCTGGCCGCTGTCGATGCCGCCAAGGCCAAGGACATGACCGTCATCGCGCTCACCGGGCGCGGCGGCGGCAAGATGCGCGAGCGCCTGGGCGAGACCGACGTGCACATCTGCGTGCCGCACGAGCGCACGGCGCGCATCCAGGAAGTCCACATCCTCGCGCTGCACTGCCTGTGCGATGCGGTCGACCTGCAGCTGCTCGGAGAACAGGAAAACACATGACGACGACGCAACGCTCCACCCTCTCTCGCCCGGCCCTGCTGCTGGGCGCCCTGGCTGCCGCCACGCTGATGTCGGCCTGCGCGCCGCTGCTGGTCGGCGGCGCCGTGGTCGGCACCTCGATGGTGGTGACCGATCGCCGCACCTCGGGCACCCAGCTTGAAGACCAGTCGATCGAGCTGAAGGCCAAGACGCGCGTTCGCGAGGCCGTCGGCGAGCGCGGCCACGTCAACATCACCAGCTTCAACCGCACCGTGCTGCTGACCGGCGAGGTGGCGGCCGATGTCGACAAGGTCGCGGTCGAGCAGGCCGTGGCGAAGATCGAAGGCGTGCGCACCGTCGTCAACGAACTCGCCGTGATGGGCTCGTCGTCGATCGCCAGCCGCTCGAACGACGCCGTGCTGACCAGCAAGGTCAAGGCGAGCTACATCGACGCCAAGGACGTGTTCGCCAATGCGATCAAGGTCGTGACCGAGCGCGGCACGGTGTATCTGATGGGCCGCGTCACCGAGCGCGAGGCCAACCGCGCCTCCGACATCGCCCGCGGCGTGTCGGGTGTGCAGAAGGTGGTCAAGGTCTTCGAGGTGATCACCGAGGCCGAGCTGGCGGAGATCCAGCCCAAGCAGGCGCAGAAATAGGGCCCCCAGTCGCTGCGCTCCTGCCCCCGAGGGGCGGTCGGGCTTCGGGCGGCCCAGCGCCCGACAGGGCCCCCGGCGCTTCGCGCGGCCCTTTCAGCGCAGCCGCTTGATCAGGCTCGAGGTGTCGAGCCGGTTGCCGCCCAGGGCCTGCACGTCGGCATAGAACTGGTCGACCAGCGCCGTCACCGGCAGCCGGGCGCCGTTGCGCTTGGCTTCCTCGAGGCACAGGCCGAGGTCCTTGCGCATCCAGTCGACCGCGAAACCGAAGTCGAACTTGCCGTCGACCATCGTCGGGCCGCGGTTGTCCATCTGCCAGCTCTGCGCGGCGCCCTTGCCGATCACGCCGAGCACGGCCTTCATGTCCAGCCCGGCGCGTTCGCCGAAGGCGATGGCTTCGGACAGGCCCTGCACCAGGCCGGCGATCGCGATCTGGTTCACCATCTTGGCCAGCTGACCGGCACCGTTGGGCCCCAGCAGCGTGACCGCCTTCGAGAAGGCCATCGCCACCGGCTTGATCGCCTCGAAGGCCTGGGCGTCGCCGCCGCACATCACCGTCAGCGCACCGTTGATCGCGCCGAGGTTGCCGCCCGAGACCGGCGCATCGATGAACTTCAGGCCGCGCCGGTCGGCCTCCGCGCCGAGTTCGCGCGCGACCTCGGCCGAGGCCGTGGTGTGGTCGACGAAGATCGCGCCGGGCTTCATGCCGGCGAAGGCGCCGTCGGGGCCGAGCACCACCGAGCGCAGGTCGTCGTCGTTGCCGACACAGGCGAAGACGATGTCGGCGCCTTTGGCCGCCTCGCGCGGCGTCGCCGCGTGGCAGCCGCCGTACTCCGCGGCCCAGGCGGCCGACTTCGCCGCGGTGCGGTTGTAGACGGTGGTGCGGTGGCCGGCGCGCGCCGGTGGCCGGCCATCGGATGGCCCATCACGCCGAGGCCGAGGAAGGCGACGTCGCGCGCCGGGGTCGGATCGTAGGTCTTCGTGCTCATCGCGGCTCCGGAAAATGATCACGGCCTCGTCAGAGGCCGTGTTGTGTCAGCGAAGCACCAGATTACACGATCGTCAGGTGTTCCGTGCCGGCGGAGAGATCGGCGCTGCGCGCGCGCTGGCTGTGCAGCTTGATCTGCAGGCGCAGGTCGTTCACCGAGTCGGCGTTGCGCAGCGCATCTTCGTAGGTCACGAGGTTGCTCTCGTAGAGGTCGAACAGCGCCCGGTCGAAAGTCTGCATGCCGAGCTCGCGCGAGCGCTTCATCAGGTCCTTGATGTCGGCGACCTCGCCCTTGAAGATCATGTCGGCGATCAGCGGCGTATTCAGCAGGATCTCCACCGCGGCCACGCGCCCCCTTGCCTTCCTGGCGCGGCAGCAGCCGCTGCGAGACCGGCCGCGCAGGTTCAGCGACAGGTCCATCAGCAGCTGGGCGCGGCGCTCTTCGGGGAAGAAGTTGATGATGCGGTCCAGCGCCCGGTTGGCGCTGTTGGCGTGAAGCGTGGCCATGCACAGATGGCCGGTCTCGGCGAAGGCCACCGCGTGCTCCATCGTCTCGCGGTCGCGGATCTCGCCCATCAGGATCACGTCCGGCGCTTGGCGCAGCGTGTTCTTCAGCGCCTGCTCCCAGCCGTCGGTGTCGATGCCGACCTCGCGCTGCGTCACGATGCAGTTCTTGTGCGGGTGCACGAACTCGACCGGATCCTCGATCGTGATGATGTGGCCGTGCGAGTTCTCGTTGCGGAAGTCGACCATCGCCGCCAGCGAGGTGCTCTTGCCCGAGCCGGTGGCGCCGACGAAGATGACCAGGCCGCGCTTGGTCATCGCCACGTCCTTGAGCACCTGCGGCAGGTTCAGGCTGTCGATGGTCGGCAGCGTCTGCGGGATCGTCCGCATCACCAGGCCCACGTTGCCCTGCTGCACGAAGGCGTTGACGCGGAAACGGCCGATGCCCTGCGGCGAGATTGCGAAGTTGCACTCCTTGGTCTTCTCGAACTCGGCGGCCTGCTTGTCGTTCATCACCGCGCGCGTCAGCGCCAGCGTGTGCGCGCCGGTCAGCGGCTGCGGCGACACCTTGGTGACCTTGCCGTCGACCTTGATCGCGGGCGGGAAGTCGGCGGTGAGGAAGAGGTCCGAGCCGTTGCGGCTGACCATCAGCCGCAGCAGGTCGTTGACGAACTTGGAGGCCTGGTCGCGTTCCATGACTTCGTTTCCTCGTTCAGCCCGGGAAGTTCTCGGGAATTTCGCCTTCGCGCGCGCTTCGGCCGGCGAGATGACGTTGCGGCGCACCAGGTCGGCCAGGCACTGGTCGAGCGTGGTCATGCCGATGCTGTTGCCGGTCTGGATCGCCGAATACATCTGGGCGATCTTGTTCTCGCGGATCAGGTTGCGGATGGCCGCGGTGCCCAGCATGATCTCGTGTGCCGCCACGCGGCCCGAGCCGTCCTTGGTCTTGCACAGCGTCTGCGAGATCACGCCGATCAGCGATTCCGACAGCATCGCGCGCACCATCTCCTTCTCGGCCGCGGGGAACACGTCGACGACGCGGTCCACCGTCTTCGCGGCGCTCGAGGTGTGCAGCGTGCCGAACACCCGGTGGCCGGTTTCGGCGGCGGTCAGCGCGAGGCGGATGGTCTCCAGGTCACGCATTTCGCCAACGAGGATCGCGTCCGGGTCTTCGCGCAGCGCCGAGCGCAGCGCATTGGCGAAGCTCAGCGTGTGCGGGCCGACCTCGCGCTGGTTGACCAGCACTTCTTCGACTCGTGCACGAACTCGATCGGGTCTTCCACCGTCAGCACGTGGCCGAACTCGTTCTCGTTGAGGTGGTTGACCATCGCCGCCAGCGTGGTGGACTTGCCCGAGCCCGTCGGGCCGGTCACCAGCACCGGGCCGCGCGGCTTGAGTGCCAGCTCGGCGAAGACCTTCGGCGCATTGAGCTGCTCGAGCGTCAGGATCTTGCTCGGAATCGTCCGGAACACGGCGCCGGCGCCGCGGTTCTGGTTGAAGGCGTTGACGCGAAAGCGCGCCAGCCCTTGGATCTCGAACGAGAAGTCGCACTCCAGCGTCTCTTCGTACGCCTTGCGCTGGGCGTCGTTCATGATGTCGTACACCATGTCGTGCACCTGCTTGTGCTCGAGCGGGTCGACGTTGATGCGGCGCACGTCGCCGTGCACGCGGATCATCGGCGGCAGGCCTGACGACAGGTGCAGGTCGGACGCCTTGTTCTTGACCGAGAACGCGAGCAGCTGGGTGATGTCCATGGAGTAACGAGTTGTTCGTGCGGAGGCACGGCGCGGGGCAGGGATCGCCGCGTGGATACTCTCGAACGATTATGGCGACGATCCTCGGCAACATACAACAAGTGCGTGCTCGCATTGCCCGGGCCTGCGACGACGCACAGCGCCCCGTGCAAAGCGTCACGCTGCTGTGTGTGAGCAAAACTTTCGGGCCCGAGGCGGTGCGCGCAGCACACGCGGCGGGCGAGCGCTGCTTCGGCGAGAACTACGTGCAGGAGGCGCTCGACAAGATCGCTGCGCTGGGTGATCTGCGCGAGGCGATCGAGTGGCACCTGATCGGCCCGCTGCAGAGCAACAAGACGCGTGCGGTGGCCGAGCAGTTCGACTGGGTGCATTCGGTCGACCGGCTGAAGATCGCGCAGCGCCTGTCGGAGCAGCGGCCCGCGGCTGCCGCCGCTGCAGCTGTGCCTGCAGGTCAACATCAGCGGCGAGGCGAGCAAGAGCGGCCTTGCGCCGGCCGAGGTGCCGGTGGTGGCTCAGGCGGTGGCGGCGCTGCCGCGCGTGCGGCTGCGTGGCCTGATGGCCATTCCCGAGCCGGCGGGTGAGCTGGCGGCGCAACGCGCGCCGCACCGCGCGCTGCGCGAACTGTTCGACGCCTTGCGTGCGCAAGGCCTTGCGCTGGACACCCTCTCGATGGGCATGAGCGCCGATCTGGAGGCGGCGATCCTCGAAGGCTCGACGTTGGTGCGCGTGGGCAGCGCGATCTTCGGCGCCCGCGGCTGATCCACAATCCGCCGCCAGGGAGATCGAGAACATGAAGCGTGCATGCAGCGTGGTGGCAGTCGCCGCCGTGACCCTGCTCGCCGGTTGCGGCAAGCAGGGCGTGGAACTGGGCCAGGGCGGCTCGGTGGTGACCGGTTCGGGCGGCTCCGCCGGCGCCCAGGGTGCCGCCAAGGAACTGGTGCGCTGCGACGCGCCGGTGGCCGTGGTGTCGCTGGTCGAGAACCAGCGCGGCTACGTCGGCATCGGCCGCGGCGGCCTGCCCGAGTCGCCGCTGCCGCTGGTGCGCGTGCTGATGCAGCAAAGTGGCTGCTTCCGCATCGTCGACCGGCACAGCGGCCTCGATGCCACGGTGCGCGAGCAGGAGCTCAAGGACCAGGGCGTGCTGCGCCAGGACGACACCACGGTGCGCAAGGGCCGCGGCATCGTCGCGCAGTACAGCGTCGTGCCCAGCCTGACGTTCAGCGAACAGGATGCCGGCCGACAGATCGGCGGCATCCTGGCCCACATTCCCTACCTCGACAAGCTGGCCGGCGCGGCCGAGCAGGTCAAGTTCAAGGAGGCGCAGGTGGTGCTGCTGATGACCGACAACGAGACCACCGAGCAGTTGTCTGCCGCCACCGGCGCGGCGCGCACGACGGACCTGGGTCTCGGCGGCCCGGTCGCCGGCAAGGGCGGCGGGCTCGGCGGCCTGGGCTGGAGCAATACCAACGAGGGCAAGGTGATCGCCGCGGCCTTCCTCGATGCGCACAATCACCTCGTCGAACAGGTGCGCGTGCTCGCGGCCAAGCCGCTGCCCGAGCCGGTGAAGACCAGCGCCGCCGCGACCAAGAAGTAAGGCGTATCGCGCGGCCAGCCGCCGCGCTCAGATGGCCAGCAGCGCGGTGTTCTTCACCTCTTCCATCACCGCATAGGTGCGCGTCTCGCGCACGCCGGGCAGCGCCCAGATCACCGAGCCGACCAGCTCGCGGTAGGCCTGCATGTTGGCCACGCGTGTCTTGATCAGGTAGTCGAATCCGCCGGCCACCGGGGTGGCACTCCTGGATCTCCGCGCGCACCTGCACCGCGGCCTTGAAGGCATTCATCGCGTCGTGCGTGGTGCGGTCGAGCACCACCTCGATGAAGACGAGCATGCCGGCGCCGAGCTTGTCCGGGTTCAGGCGCGCCTCGTAGCCGAGGATGAAGCCGTCACGCGTCAGCCGTTTCACGCGCTCCAGCACCGCGGTGGGCGACAGGTGCACCTCCTCGGCGAGCTTGAGGTTGGAGATGCGGCCATCCTTCTGCAGCACGCGCAGGATGCGGATGTCGATCTTGTCGAGCGAGAGGGTGCGCGCGCTGTCGTCGTTGATCATGAGGTGGCCGAGCTTCGTTCGGCTGGAGGGTTGTACTTTGGAGATTAATGCTAGCGGCAGCGCCATAACCTAGCAACTTCTGCGACGTTCTCGCCGCACACCGCCGCTACGGAGCCCTGCCATGTTCGTTGCCTCGCCCGAAACCGCCCGCCTGCCCGAGCCGTGCCGCCCTGAAGCCGAGATGCTCGCCGCTGCGCTGAACAGCCTCGCCGGCCGCCTCGATTGGCCCCGCGCCGCCGCCCGCGCCGCGCCCTGGGTGGTCGCCGTGCGCGACACGCCGGCGCCGTTCTGGGCGATGGAGTCACTGCTGCGCGAGTACCCGATCTCCAGCGCCGAAGGTCTCGCGCTGATGCGCCTCGCCGAGGCGCTGCTGCGCGTGCCCGATGCCGAGACCGCGATTGCACTGACCGCCGACCAGCTCGGCAAGGCAAGCTTCGAGGCGCATGCGGACGACGGCCCGCACCGCATGCTGGCCAGTCTCTCGGCCAGCGCGATCGCGATGTCCAAGCGCTTCCTGCCCGATGCGGAGCAGGAGACCGGCTTGCTCAAGCGCCTCGGTGCGCAGACCGTGGTGGCGGCCACCGTGCGCGCCATCCAGCTGCTCGGGCGGCAGTTCGTGCTCGGCCGCCACATCGGCGAGGCGATGGGTGAGGCCGATGCCCAGCGGCGCAGCCAGCCCGCGTTGCGCTTCAGCTACGACATGCTCGGAGAAGGCGCGCGCACCGAGGCCGATGCGCAGCGCTACCTCGACGCCTATGCGCAGGCGATCACGCGCATCGCGCAATCCCGGCGCGGCGAGGGGCCCGAGTCGTCCGACGGCATCTCGATCAAGCTCAGTGCGCTGTTCTCGCGCTACGAGGTGGCGCAGCGCGAGCGTGTCTTCGACGAACTGCTGCCGCGGGTGTGGACGCTGGTCGACGCGGCCGCGCGTGCCGACATGAACCTCACCATCGATGCCGAAGAGAGCGACCGCCTCGAACTCTCGCTCGACGTCTTCGAGGCGCTGGCCGCACGCATTGCGCAGTCCCATCCGGCTTGGCGCGGCTTCGGCCCCGGCGGTGCAGGCCTACCAGACGCGCGCACTCGCGGTGATCGACGAGGTGGCGCGCATCGCGCGCAGCCACGGCGGTCTGCGCTTCATGGTGCGCCCGGTCAAGGGCGCCTACTGGGATGGCGAGGTCAAGCGGGCGCAGGAGCTGGGCACGGCCGGCTACCCGGTGTTCACGCACAAGCACCACACCGACATCTCCTACCTCGCCTGCGCGCGCGCGCTGCTGTCGCACGCCGAGGTCATCTACCCCCAGTTCGCCACGCACAACGCCGGCACCATCGCCGCCATCCTGCAGATGGCCGAAGGCCGCGGCGCCGGCTTCGAGATGCAGCGCCTGCACGGCATGGGCGAAGGCGTGTACCGCGAGGTGATGGGCGATGCGAAGGTGCCGGTGCGCATCTATGCGCCGGTGGGTGAGCACCGCGACCTGCTCGCCTATCTCGTACGCCGGCTGCTGGAGAACGGCGCCAATACCTCCTTCGTGCACCAGCTGGCCGATCCGCAGGTGGACGTGGAGGTGCTGCTCGCCTCGCCGCTGGTGCCGGCCGCCGCGTCCGGGCTGCCGATGCCTGCCGAGCTCTACGGCGCGCGGCGGAACTCGAGGGGTGTCGACCTCGCCGTGCCGTCGCAGCGCGCTCCGTTGCTGGCCGCCGTGCAAGCGACGCGGCTGGAGCCGGTCGGCGAGGCCTCGCCCCAGGACATCGAGGCCGCAATGCAGCGGCTGCATGCCGCCTTCCCGCGCTGGAATGCGCAGCCGCTGGCCGCGCGCGCCGCCACGCTGCGCCGCGCCGCCGACGTGCTCGAAGCGCGCCTGCCCGAGTTCTGCGGCCTGCTGGTGAAGGAGGCGCACAAGACGCTGGCCGACTGCGTGGCCGAGGTGCGCGAAGCCGTCGACTTCCTACGCTACTACGCCGACCGGGCCGAGCAGCGCTCGGCCGTGCAGCCGCTGCCCGGCCCGACCGGCGAGCACAACGAGCTGCGACTGCACGGCCGCGGCGTCTTCGTGTGCATCAGCCCGTGGAACTTCCCGCTGGCGATCTTCGGCGGCTCGTGGCCGCGGCGCTGGTGGCCGGCAATACCGTGGCGGCCAAGCCGGCCGAGCAGACGCCGCTGGTCGCGCAGCGCATGGTGGCGCTGCTGCACGAGGCCGGCGTGCCGGCCGATGCGCTGGTGCTGCTGCACGGCGCGGGCGAGACGGTCGGCGCGGCGCTGGTGGCGGATGCACGCTGCGCCGGCGTGTGCTTCACCGGCTCGACGGCGGTGGCGCGGCGAATCAACCGCGCGCTCGCTGCGAAGGACGGCGCGATCGTGCCGCTGATCGCCGAGACCGGCGGCATCAACGCGATGGTCGTCGACAGCACCGCGCTGCCCGAGCAGGTGGTCGATGCGGTGATCACCAGCGCCTTCCGCTCGGCTGGCCAGCGCTGCTCGGCGCTGCGGCTGCTGCTGGTGCACGAGGGCGTGGCCGATGCGGTGATCGAGATGATCCGCGGCGCGATGGCCGAGCTGGCGGTGGGCGACCCGGCACGCTTCGCCACCGATGTCGGGCCGGTGATCGATGCCGAGGCGCAAGCCGGCCTGCGCGCGCACGTCGAGCGGCTGCGCCGGCGCAGCGCTCGGTCGGCGAGACGCCGGTGAGCGCCACCTTCGATCGGCTGATCGGGCCGGTCGCCTTCGAGCTGGAGTCCGTGAGCGAACTGAAGCAGGAGATCTTCGGCCCGGTGCTGCACGTCGTGCGCTGGCGCGGCGACATCGAGGCGGTGGTGGCGCAGGTCAACGCGCTCGGCTACGGCCTCACGCTGGGCGTGCAGACGCGCATCGACGGCCGCGCGCTGCGCATCGCCGAGGCGGCACGCATCGGCAACGTCTACGTCAACCGCAACATGATCGGCGCGGTGGTGGGCGTGCAGCCGTTCGGCGGCGAGGGCCTGTCGGGCACCGGGCCGAAGGCCGGCGGGCCGCACTACCTGTACCGCTTCTGCGCCGAGCAGACACTCACCGTGAATACGGCCGCCGCCGGCGGCAACGTCGAACTGCTGGCCGGGTTGTCGCGCGGATGACGCAGCCGGTATGCGACGATCACGCCCATGAAAGTCGTTATCACCGCCGTCATCGCTCTCGTCATCGTCGTTGCGGGCTGGTTCGCCTTCGCGCTGAACTGGAGCTACTCCAGCGGCGAGCGCGCCGGCTGGGTGCAGAAGTTCTCCCACAAGGGCTGGGTCTGCAAGACCTGGGAGGGCGAGCTCGCGCTCGTCTCGCTGCCCGGCAGCACGGTCGAGAAATTTCTCTTCACCGTGCACGACGAAGCGGTCGCGCAGAAGATCAATGCCGTGATGGGCAAGCGCGTCAACCTGCACTACGAAGAGAAGATCGGCCTGCCGACCACGTGCTTCGGCGACACGCGCCACTTCGTGACCGGCGTGACCGAGACGCCGGACATTCCGCTCGGCCCGGGCGTGTCGCTGCCGACGGCCGTGGCGGTGCCGGCCTCGGCGGCATCGAAGTGAGAACCTGATGAGCCACGAGACGCTCGCATTCATCGGTGGCGGCAACATGGCCGCCGCCATCATCGGCGGCCTCGGTCGCCGCCGGCCGGCCGGGCCAGAGCATCCTCGTGATCGACCCGGGCGAGGCGCAGCGCGCGAAGCTCGCCGCAGAACACGGTGTGCGCACGCAGGCCGCCGCCGATGCCTCGCTGGCACAGGCCGCGGTGGTGGTGTGGGCCGTCAAGCCGCAACTCTTCGGCGAAGCGGCGGCGCCCTGCTCGGCGCATGTGCGCGGCGCGCTGCAGTTCAGCGTGATGGCAGGCATCCGCAGCGAGGCCATCGTGCGCGCCACCGGCAGCGAACGCGTGGTGCGCAGCATGCCCAACACGCCGGCGCTGATCGGCCAGGGCATCGCCGGGCTCTTTGCACGCGATGCCGTCAGCGCGGCGGAGCGCGCCACCGCCGAGGCGCTGCTCGCGCCGACCGGCCGCACGCTGTGGGTGGCGCGCGAGGAGGATCTCGATGCGGTGACGGCGCTGTCGGGCTCCGGGCCGGCCTATGTCTTCTATTTCGTCGAGGCGATGGTGCAGGCGGCGCAGGAGATGGGCCTCTCCGCCGAACAGGGGAAACAGCTGGCACTGGCCACCTTCGCCGGCGCCACCGCGCTGGCGCAGCGCTCCACCGAGCCGCCCGAAGTGCTGCGCGAGCGCGTCACCTCCAAGGGTGGCACGACACATGCCGCGCTGACGTCCATGGAAGCGAGCGGCATGAAGGCCGCATTCGTGAAGGCGCTCAAGGCCGCGCAGCATCGTGCGAAGGAACTGGGCGACCAGTTCGGGTGAACCCGCGGCGCGCATGCCGCGCGCAGCACAAGCCATGCAAAGGTCGCATGGCGCATGGTGAAAAACTCGGCGCCCCCGGGCCTACAGTCTCGCCCCATGCCGCTGGCCGCGTCACGAGCGCGGTTCGGCGGGCATGAACCCCACACGGAGACACCATGACCCCGAGCCCGCTGTCCTACGTCACCCCGCATCCGAACGGCCCCTGGCAGACCTACCTCGCAGGTCGACCGCGTGCTGCCCTACCTCGGCCATGGCCCGCTGGGGCGAGACGCTCAAGCGCCCGAAGCGCACGCTGATCGTCGACGTGCCGATCGAACTCGACGACGGCAGCGTGGCCCACTTCGAAGGCTTTCGCGTGCAGCACAACCTCAGCCGCGGCCCCGGCAAGGGCGGCGTGCGCTACCACCCCGACGTGACGCTGGAAGAGGTGATGGCGCTGGCCGCGTGGATGTCGATCAAGAACGCCGCGGTGAACCTGCCCTACGGCGGCGCCAAGGGCGGCATCCGCGTCGATCCGAAGAAGCTCTCGCACAAGGAGCTCGAGCGCATGACGCGCCGATACACCAGCGAGATCGGCATCATCATCGGCCCGCACCAGGACATCCCGGCGCCGGACGTGAACACCAACCCGCAGATCATGGCGTGGATGATGGACACGTATTCGATGAACACCGGCACCACCGCCACCGGCGTGGTCACCGGCAAGCCCATCCACCTCGGCGGCTCGCTCGGCCGCGTCAAGGCCACCGGCCGCGGCGTGTTCGTCACCGGCCGCGAGGCGGCGCGGCGCATCAACCTCGAGCTCGACGGCGCGCGTGTGGCGGTGCAGGGCTTCGGCAACGTGGGCTCCGCCGCGGCCGAGCTGTTCGCGCAGGCCGGCGCGAAGATCGTCGCGATCCAGGACCACACCGGCACGATCTTCAACGACCGCGGCATCGACATGGCCGAGCTGATGCCCACGCTCAAGCAGTACGGCGGCGTCGGCGACTTCAAGGGCGCGGACAAGATCGACGACGAGTCGTTCTGGGACGTGAAGTGCGACATCCTGATCCCCGCCGCGCTGGAAAGCCAGATCACGCCCGAGCGCGCGAAGCGCACCAGCGCGAAGCTGGTGCTCGAAGGCGCCAACGGCCCGACGCTGCCCTCCGCCGACGACATCCTCGCCGACCGTGGCGTGCTCGTCGTGCCCGACGTGATCTGCAACGCCGGCGGCGTGACGGTCAGCTATTTCGAGTGGGTGCAGGACTTCAGCTCGTTCTTCTGGACGGAGGACGAGATCAACCTGCGGCTGGACAAGATCATGGTCGGCGCGCTCAAGCGCATCTGGGACACCGCCGACAAGCACAAGGTCACGCTGCGCACCGCCACCTTCGCGGTGGCCTGCGAGCGCATCCTGATCGCACGCGAGGAGCGCGGGCTCTATCCCTGAGTCACCGGCCGCTCAGCGCAACGCAAAGTCCGCCACCACGCCGGCGAAGACCGCGAAGCCCAGCCAGTGGTTCAGCCGGAAGGCGCGGAAGCAGCCGTCGCGCGTGCGCGTGCGGATCAGCGTGAAGTGCCAGCCGGCGATCGCGCCGGCTGCCGCGAGGCCGGCGAAATACGGCCAGCCGGCGCCGAGCCCGACGCCCAGCCGAGGCCCAGATCGCGAGGAAGGCCGCGTAGAAGAGCATCACGCCGGCCACGTCGAAGCGGCCGAGCGTGATCGCCGAGGTGAGGATGCCGATCTTCAGGTCGTCGTCGCGGTCGACCATCGCGTACTCGGTGTCGTAGGCCAGCACCCAGAACAGGTTGCCCAGCAGCAGCCACCCAGGCCAGCGCCGGTGTGTCGCCGGTCACCGCCGCAAAGGCCATCGGGATGCCGAAGCTGAAGGCCACGCCCAGCACCGCCTGCGGCATGGAGAAGAAGCGCTTGGTGAAGGGGTAGAAGATGGTCACGGCCAGCGCCGCCACGCTCCACAGGATGGTCGCGACGTTGGTCGTCAGCACCAGCAGGAAGGCCACCAGCGCCAGCGCCGCGCCGAGCGCCAGCGCTTCCGAGGCGGGCAGCGCGCCGCTGGTGACCGGCCGCTGCGCGGTGCGCTTGACGTGGCGGTCGAACTCGCGGTCGGCCACGTCGTTGACGGCGCAGCCGGCGCTGCGCATCAGGAAGGTGCCGAGCACGAACACCGCCAGCAGGTGCCAGCCGGGAAAGCCCTGCGCGGCGATCCACAGCGCCGAGAGCGTCGGCCACAGCAGCAGGTAGCTGCCGGCCGGGCGGTCCCAGCGGATCAGGTTCAGGTAGAGCGCCAGGCGCGACGGTGCGGCGAGCGTGTTCATGGCGAGATTGTGCGATGCCACCGCCAGCGACGAGGCGGTGCGGGCCTCGCCTTGCCAATGAAGGAAAGATGCACTAGTCTTTCACCTGAAATGAGCGCCGTATCCTTCTCCGCACGCCGCCAGCCGGCCCGCAAATCCGCCACTGAAGCCGCCAGCGATGCCGCCGTGCTGGCCACCGCCACCGAACGCGCTGCCGCACTGCTGGGCCTGAACGGTGCGGCGCTCGCGCGCATCCTCGGCGTCAGCGAGGCCACGGTGTCGCGCGTGCTGCGCGGCGAGCGCGGCCTGCCGCCCGATTCCAAGGAAGGCGAGCTGGCGCTGCTGCTGGTGCGCCTGTACCGCTCGCTCGACGCGCTGGTGGGCAACGACGAATCGCGCCGCACTTCGGCCTGGATGCGCAGCTCGAACGACGCGCTTGGCGGCGTGCCGGCCACGCTGATCCTCTCCGCGCAGGGGCTGGTGGCGGCGGTCGCCTACCTCGACGCGATGCGCGCGCCCGTCTGACGCCTTCCGCGATCCGCATGCAAGCCTGGCGCGACGAGTGGTTCGCCACGCCGCTGCGCAGCGCCACCGCGCTGCTGTGGCGCGGCGTCGAGGCGCAGCACCGGGTGGCGACGATGCGGCTGGTCGACAGCCTCGACGACCGAGGCCACGCTGGAGCGCCTGCTCGAAGCCAGCAAGCCGCCGCTGCCGCCGGCCGCCGAGGGCCTGCACTACCTGCTGGCCACGCCGTTCCGTTACCGCTCGCCCTACGGTTCGCGCTTCCGCGCCGGCACCGACCCAGGCGTCTGGTACGGCGCGAAGGAACGCGAGACCGCCTGCACCGAGGTTGGCTACTGGCGCTGGCGTTTCCTGATGGACAGCGAAGGCCTGCGCGGCGGCGAACTGGTGACCGAGCACACCTTCTTCCAGGCGCAGGTGAAGGGCGCAGTGCTCGACCTGAAGCGCGAGCCCTGGTCGGCCGCCGCCGAAGCCTGGACGCGCCGCGACGATTACGCCCCCTGCTGGGCGCTGGCCCGCGCGGCGCGCGCGCATGGCAAGGCGCAGTGGATCCGCTATGCGTCGGTGCGCCGGCCCGGCGGCAGCTGCGGTGCGGTGCTGGCGCCGCAGGCGCTGTCGCTGCCCGAGACGCATCGGGTGCAGACCTGGGTGTGCAAGGTCACGGCGACGCAGGCGCTGATGCTGCACGACGAGGATCGGCTCACGATCCCGATCGACGCGTAGGCCGGCCAGCGCTGGGCCGCTCCCGAGCGGCCGGCCCAACCCCGCGGGGGTGGAGCGCGGTACACCGCGCGCCGGGGCTCAATCCATCTGCTTGTGGAAGACCAGCCCCGCGTGCTCGCGCAGCGCGTGGAACTTGATCTTCGGCCAGTTCTCCTGCATCGCGCGCAGTTCGCCGGCGTATTCCAGCAGCACGCAGGGCGCATCGACCGCATCGTGGGCCACGCGGTGCGAGTTGCCGTCGATGAAGCGCTTGAGCTCGCGCTCGCCGCCATCGGCGTCGTCGCAGGTCACCCAGCGCGCCACGTTGTAGCGCGCCGGCGTGATGCGCGCCTTGCAGCCGTACTCGTGCTCCAGCCGGTGCGCCACCACCTCGAACTGCAGCTGGCCGACCGCACCGAGCAGCAGCATCGAGCCGCCCACCGGGCGGAACACCTGGATCGCGCCCTCCTCGCCGAGCTGCGTCAGGCCCGCCCGCAGCTGCTTGGTCTTCAGCGGGTCGGCCACCTCGACGGTGCGGAACATCTCCGGCGCGAAGAAGGGCAGCCCGGTGAACTGCAGCGCCTCGCCTTCGGTGAGCGTGTCGCCGAGTTGCAGCACGCCGTGGTTGGGGATGCCGATGATGTCGCCGGCGAAAGCTTCGTCCAGCAGCTCGCGCTTCTGGCTCATGAAGGTGACGACGGTGTTCGGCCGCAGCGTCTTGCCCGAGCGCACCACCTTCAGGTTCATGCCGCGGGTGAACTTGCCGCTGGCCACGCGCACGAAGGCGATGCGGTCGCGGTGCGCCGGGTCCATGTTGGCCTGGATCTTGAACACCACGCCGGTGAACTTGACTTCGTCGGGCTGCACCTCGCGCTGGATGGCGTGGCGCGAACCCGGGCTGGGCGCCAGGTCGACCAGCGCGTCCAGCACCTCCTGCACGCCGAAGTTGTTGATCGCCGAACCGAAGAACATCGGCGTCTGGTGGCCCTCGAGAAACTGCGTCTCGTCGAAGGCCGGCGCCGCCTCGCGCACCAGCTCCACCTCGTTGGCCGCCTGCTCGTAGGCGGCGCCGAAGCGCTCGCCCAGCACCGGGTTGGCGATGCCGTCGACGATCTCGTCGCCGCCTTCCTTCACGCGGTCTTCGCCGGGCGAGAAGACGCGCATCTGGTCCTTGCGCAGGTCGAGCACGCCGCCGAACAGCTTGCCCATGCCCACCGGCGGTGAAGGGCACGACGCTCATGCCGAGCTCGCGCTCGATCTCGTCCATCAGCGCCAGCGGTTCCTGCACCTCGCGGTCCATCTTGTTGACGAAGGTGAGGATGGGCGTGTTGCGTGCGCGGCAGACCTGCAGCAGCCGCCGCGTCTGCGGCTCCACGCCGTTGGCCGCGTCGATCACCATCAGCGCGGCGTCCACCGCCGTCAGCACGCGGTAGGTGTCTTCCGAGAAGTCCTGGTGGCCCGGCGTGTCCAGCAGGTTGATCACGCAGTCGCGGTATTCCATCTGCATGACCGAAGACGCCACCGAGATGCCGCGCTGCTTCTCGATCTCCATCCAGTCGGAGGTGGCGTGGCGCGAGGCCTTGCGCGCCTTCACCGAGCCGGCGATCTGGATCGCGCCGGAGAACAGCAGCAGCTTCTCCGTCAGCGTGGTCTTGCCGGCGTCGGGGTGGGAGATGATGGCGAAGGTGCGGCGGCGCCGGACCTGGGGGCTGAGATCGGACATGAGCCCGCGATTATCCCCGGGCCACCGATCCCGACCGGCTTTCAGGCCGCGCCGATGCGCCGCTTGAGCAGCTCGGTGGCCGCGAGGTAGGCCAGCACCACGCCGCCGAGCGCCGCCAGCAGCGCAGGCGGGAGCGCCACGAAGCCGAACAGCGCCCGCACCGGCGGGCAGCGGCAGCAGCAGTGCGGCCATGCCCACGGCCAGCGTGGTGAGCCACAGCAGCCGACTCGGTGCGCTGCGCCAGAACGCGCCACGCGTGCGCAGCACCAGCACCACCGCCAGCTCGGTCAACAGCGAGACGCTGAACCACGCGGTCTGGAAGGTGGCTTCATCGGCATCGAACCCGCGGTGCAGCAGCCAGAAGGTGAGCAGGTCGAACACCGTCGACACCAGTCCGAAGACGATCATGAAGCGGCGCAGCTCGCCCACCTGCCAGCGCTGCGGCGTGGCCGTGCGCTCGGCATCGACGCGGTCGGTGGAGATGGCGATCGAGGGCAGGTCGGAGAGGAAGTTGTTGAGCAGGATCTGCTTGGCCGCCAGCGGCAGGAAGGGCAGGAACAGCGTGCCCAGCGCCATGCTGACCATGTTGCCGAAGTTGGCGCTGGTGGTGATGCCGATGTACTTCAGCGTATTGGCGAAGGTGCGCCGGCCGTCCTCGACGCCGTGGCGCAGCACGTCGAGGTCGGGGCGCAGCAGCACGATGTCGGCGCTCTCGCGCGCCACGTCCACCGCCTGGTCCACCGAGATGCCCACGTCGGCGGCATGCAGCGCCGGCGCGTCGTTGATGCCGTCGCCGAGGTAGCCCACTGCATGGCCGGTACGCTGCAGTGCGCGCACGATGCGCTCCTTCTGCTGCGGGTCGATCTCGGCGAAGACGTCGGCGCGGCGGGCCTGTTCCCACAGCGCCTCGTCGCGCATCGCGGCGAGCTGCTCGCCGGTCAGCAGCGTGTCGGTGGACAGCCCCAGCGCGCCGGCCACGTGCGCCGCCACGTGGCGGTTGTCGCCGGTGATCACCTTGACGCGGATGCCGAGCGCCGCCAGCTCGCGCAGCGTCTGCGCCGCACCGGGCTTGACCGGGTCGAGGAAGAGCAGGAAGCCCTCGAAGCACATCGCCGCCTCGTCGGCCAGCGTGTAGCGTGGCTGCGCGGGCAGCTGCCGGGTCGCCAGCGCCAGCACGCGGAAGCCCTCCTCGCTGCGGGCGCGGAAGAAGTCCGCGAGGCGCCGGCGCGCGCCGTCGTCCAGCGGCTGCGCCGCGTCGCCGTCGCGCCACTGCGCGCACACCGCGAGCACGTTGTCGAAGGCGCCCTTGGTGACGATGCGGTGCGTGGCCTCGCCCTCGGCCACCACGATGGTCAGCCGCCGGCGCTGGAAGTCGTAAGGGATCTCGTCGACCTTGTGCAGCCCTTCGACGCTCAGCCCCTGCGCGCGGCCGGCCGCCACCAGCGCGGCATCGAGCGCATTGGCGATGCCGGTCTCCAGCGCCGCGTTGGCATGGGCCCAGCGCAGCACCGCGGCCGAAGGCTGGCCGTCGGGCGCGAGCGCGCCGTGCAGCGCCATGTCGCCCACGGTCAGCGTGCCGGTCTTGTCGGTGCAGAGCACGTCGATGCTGCCGAGGTTCTCGATCGCTTCCAGGCGGCGCACCACCACGCCGCGCTGCGCCATCGCATGCGCGCCGCGTGCGACGGTGACGCTGACGATCGCCGGCAGCAGCTCGGGCGAGAGGCCCACGGCCAGCGCCACCGCGAACATGAGTGAGTCGACCATCGGCCGGCCGAGCCACTGGTTGACCAGCAGCACGAACAGCACCATCACGATCATCACGCGCAGCAGCAGCTCGCCGAAGCGGCGCACGCCGCGCGCGAAGTCGGTCTCGGGTTCGCGCTGCGCCAGCCGTGCGGCCACGTCGCCGAAAGCGGTGTCCGGACCGGTGGCCGCCACCAGCACGGTCGCCGTGCCACTGCGCACCGAGGAGCCGAGGAAGACGCAGTTCTCGCGTCGTGCGATCGGCGCCTCGGCGGCGCTGAGGCCGGGGCGCTTTTCCACCGGCATCGATTCGCCGGTCAGCGCCGCCTCGGTGACGAGGAAGTCGCGCGCTTCCAGCACCAGCGCATCGGCCGGCACCCGGTGGCCGGCGGCGAGCTCGACGATGTCGCCGGGCACCAGCTGCGCGGTCGGCACGGTGTGCAGCGTGCCGCCACGGCGCACCTGCGCCCGCAGCGCGAGGCGGCGGCGCAGCCGGGTGATCGCCGCAGAGGCGCGGGCCTCCTGTGCGAAGCCGAGCAGCGCGCTGCCGGTGACGATGGCCAGGATGATGCCCGCCTCGGTCCAGTCGCGCAGCGCCAGCGAGACCGCGGCGCCGAACAGCAGGATGAGTACCAGCGGGCTGGTGAACTGGCGCAGCAGCAGCCGCGGCAGGCCGGCGTGTCGTCGGCACGCACGGCATTGCGGCCATGCGCGCGAAGACGGCGGGTGGCCTCCCGGGGGCTCAGACCCTCGGTGGAGGATTGCAGCGCGGCGAGCAGCTCGCTCGCCGGCAAGCTCCACCAATGCGGAATCAGCGCGAGGCGCCGCGCGCCCGTGCCGGGCCGGGCTCAGGCCGCTGGCGCATCCACGAACGGCCGCACGCCCTTCAGCAGCCGCTCGACGTAGTCGTCCTTCTCGCCCACCGGCGCCGCATAGTGCAGCGCCTGCGCCGCCGCCTCGAAGCCGGCGCGCTTGGCCATCATCCAGGCGGCGAGGTACTGCGAGGCGAGGCAGCCGCCGGCGGTGGCGATCGGCCCGCGCGCATGGAAGGGCGCGTCGACCACGCGCACGCCGGCCTCGACGACCCAGGGCTTGGTGGTCAGGTCGGTGCAGGCGGGCACGTCGGCGATCAGCCCGAGGCGCGCCATCAGCAGCACGCCCGAGCACTGGCCGCCGATCAGCTGGCGCACCGGGTCGAGCTGCAGGCGGTCGAGCAACTTGCTGTTCTCGGCGATCGCACGGGTGTAGATGCCGCTGCCGAAGATCACCGCGTCGGCCTCGTTGGCGAACTCCAGCGGCCGCTGCGCCTGCACCGTCACGCCGTTCATCGAGGTGACGTGCGAGGTCGGGCTGGCGATCTCGGCCTTCCATCCGTGCGCGCCGAGCCGGTTGAGCAGGCCCAGCGCGATGAAGGAATCGAGCTCGTTGAAGCCGTCGAACGTGAGGATGGCAATGCGCACGATGCGGGCCCCGCGCTCAGTCTTCGAGCAAGGAGCGCAGCATCCACGCCGTCTGTTCGTGCACCGTCAGACGCTGGGTGAGCAGGTCGGCCGTGGGCTCGTCGCCGGCGGCGTCGGCCAGCGGGAAGATGCTGCGCGCGGTGCGCGCCACGGCCTCGTGGCCATCGACGAGGATCTTCACCATCTCCATCGCCTTCGGCGGCTTCGAAGGCGCGTCCTTGATCGAGGCCAGCGCGCCGAACTGCGCGTAGGAGCCCGGCGCCGGCGAGCCCAGCGAGCGGATGCGTTCGGCGATCGGGTCGACGGCATTCCACAGCTCGGTGTACTGGGTCATGAACATCGCATGCAGCGTGTTGAACATCGGCCCGGTCACGTTCCAGTGGAAGTTGTGCGTGGTCAGGTACAGCGTGTAGGTGTCGGCCAGCAGGCGCGACAGGCCGCCGGCGATGGCCATGCGGTCCTTCTCGCTGATGCCGATGTTGATGGCAGGTCCGGAAGACTTCGCCGGGGCCTTGCTCTTCTTTGCCATGCGCGCAACTCCTTGAGACGGAAAGGGGAAAAGTCCCTGCCACTGTAGCGAAGTGGCAGGGACAGGCCAATGACCGAGGGCAACGGTCAGGCGAGGTCGAAGCGGTCGAGGTTCATCACCTTGGTCCAGGCGGCGACGAAGTCGTGCACGAACTTGGCGTGCGCGTCGGCGCTGCCGTAGACCTCGGCGATGGCGCGCAGCTGCGAATTCGAGCCGAACACCAGATCGACCACCGTGCCGGTCCACTTCACCGCCCCGCTGGCGCGGTCACGCCCTTCGAGCACGCCGGCCTGGGCGGTGGGCCGCCGGGCGGTGCGCATGTCCAGCAGGTGGACGAAGAAGTCGTTGCTCAGCGTGCCCGGGCGCTGCGTGAAGACGCCATGCGCGGTGCCGCCGGCATTGGCGCCGAGCACGCGCAGGCCGCCGACCAGCACCGTCATCTCCGGCGCCCAGAGCGTCAGCAGTTGCGCCTTGTCGATCAGCGCATGCGCCGCCGCGCCTTCCAGCCCGGGCTTCGCGTAGTTGCGGAAGCCGTCGGTCTGCGGCTCCAGCACCGCGAACGAGGCCACATCGGTCTGCGCCTGCGAGGCATCGGTGCGGCCCGGTGCGAAGGGCACGGCCACGTCGACGCCCGCGGACTTCGCCGCGGCTTCGACCGCCGCGCTGCCGGCCAGCACGATCAGGTCGGCCAGCGAGACCTTCTTGCCGCCGGTGGCGGACGCATTGAACTCGCTCTGGATGCGCTCGAGCGCGGCCAGCACGCGCGACAGGTCGGCCGGGTCGTTGGCCGCCCACTCCTTCTGCGGCGCGAGGCGGATGCGCGCGCCGTTGGCGCCGCCGCGCTTGTCGCTGCCGCGGAAGGTCGAGGCCGAGGCCCAGGCGGTGCGCACCAGCTGCGCGATCGTCAGGCCCGAGGCCAGCACCTTCTGCTTCAGCGCGGCGATGTCGTTCGCATCGACCAGCGGGTGATCGACGGCCGGCACCGGGTCCTGCCAGATCAGTTCTTCCTGGGGCACCAGCTTGCCGAGGTAGCGGGCGCGCGGGCCCATGTCGCGATGGGTCAGCTTGAACCGGGCGCGGGCGAAGGCATCGGCGAAGGCCTGCGGATCCTGGTGGAAGCGGCGGGAGATCTTCTCGTAGGCCGGGTCGAAGCGCAGCGAGAGGTCGGCCGTGGTCATCATCGGCGGGTGCTTCTTCGCCGGGTCGTGCGCGTCGGGGATCAGGTGCTCCGGCTTGCAGTGCTTCGGCGTCCACTGGTGCGCGCCGGCCGGGCTCTTGGTCAGCTCCCACTCGTAGCCGAACAGCATGTCGAAGTAGCCGTTGTCCCAGCGCGTCGGGTTGGGCTTCCAGGCGCCCTCGATGCCGCTGGTGGTGGTGTGCACGCCGCGGCCGCTGGCGAAGGCGTTCTTCCAGCCCAGGCCCTGCTCCTCGATCGAGGCACCTTCCGGCTCGGCGCCGACCAGCTTCGGATCGCCGGCGCCATGCGCCTTGCCGAAGGTGTGGCCGCCGGCCACCAGCGCGACGGTCTCCTCGTCGTCCATCGCCATGCGGGCGAAGGTCTCGCGCACATCGCGGCCCGAGGCCACCGGATCGGGGTGGCCGTTCGGGCCTTCCGGGTTCACGTAGATCAGGCCCATCTGCACCGCGGCCAGCGGCTGGGCGAGCTGGCGATCGCCGCTGTAGCGCTGGTCGCCCAGCCAGTGCTCTCCGGGCCCCAGTCGATGTCCTTCTCGGGCTCCCATATGTCGGGGCGGCCGCCGGCGAAGCCGAAGGTCTTGAAGCCCATCGACTCGAGTGCGACGTTGCCGGCCAGGATCATCAGGTCGGCCCACGACAGCTTGCGGCCGTATTTCTGCTTGATCGGCCAGAGCAGGCGGCGCGCCTTGTCGAGGTTGCCGTTGTCGGGCCAGCTGTTCAGCGGCGCGAAGCGCTGGTTGCCGGTGCCCGCGCCGCCGCGGCCATCGGCGATGCGGTAGGTGCCGGCGCTGTGCCAGGCCATGCGGATCATCAGGCCGCCGTAGTGGCCCCAGTCGGCCGGCCACCAATCCTGCGAATCGGTCATCAGCGCGTGCAGGTCCTTGACCACCGCGTCGAGATCGAGCGTCTTGAATTCCTTTGCATAGTCAAAGTCCTCACCCATCGGGTCGGAGGCCGGCGAATGCTGGTGGAGGATCTCCAGGCGAAGCTGGTTCGGCCACCAGTTGGCGTTCGACGGGGCGCCGGCGGTCGTGTTCTTCGGGGCGCCGTGCCCGAAGGGGCAACCGGAGGCGGTGGAGGCGGGGACTGCGACATCGGGGACTCCTGACAGTGAACGTAACGTCCGCACTCTAGGAATCCGGCCGATGCCGGTCAAAGCAAAAACCTCGAAGGCCGCGATAGCCGCGCGCACCAATCGCGGCGATAGGCGCCGCGCCGGTCAGTCGGTCAGGCGCTTCACGCCCGGCAGTTCGCAGGCATAGATGGCATTGCGCAGCGCCGCGATGGCTTCATACCGCGTGAAGGTGCGCCGCCGCCAGCACCACACGGCGCGTGGGCACCGGCGCGGAGAACTTGATGTAGGTGACGTGCGTTTGCGGCTCCTTCGGCACGCTGAGCTGCGGCACCACCGTGACGCCCATGCCTGACGCGACCATGTACTTGATGGTCTCCAGCGACGAGCCCTCGAAGCTCTTGCGGATGCCCTCGGCATCGCTGGAGAAGCGCGCGTACTCCGGGCAGACCTCGAGCACGTGGTCGCGAAAGCAGTGGCCGGTGCCCAGCAGCAGCATGGTCTCGTTCTTCAGCTCCTCGGCGGTCAGGCTCTTGCGCACGGCCAGCGGGTGCGATTTCGGCACTGCGGCGAGGAAGGGCTCGTCGTACAGCGGCGCCACCGCGAGGCCGGTGTCGGGAAAGGGTTCGGCCATGATCGCGGCATCGAGATCGCCGGTGCGCAGCATTTCCAGCAGCTTGGCGGTGAAGTTCTCCTGGATGATCAGCGGCATCTGCGGCACACGCTCGATGGCCTGCTTGACCAGATCGGGCAGCAGGTAGGGCCCGATCGTGTAGATCACGCCCAGGCGCAAGGGGCCCGAAATCGGATCCTTGCCGCGCTTGGCGATCTCCTTGATCGCCGCGGCCTGCTCGATGACCGACTGCGCGCGGCGCACGATCTCCTCGCCCAGCGGCGTGACGCTGACCTCGCTGGCGCCGCGCTCGAAGATCTTCACGTCGAGCTCTTCCTCCAGCTTCTTGATCGCCACGCTGAGCGTGGGCTGCGAGACGAAGCAGGCCTCGGCGGCGCGGCCGAAGTGCTTCTCGCGGGCGACGGCGACGATGTAGCGGAGTTCGGTGAGCGTCATGGCCGTCGAGTATCGCAGCGAGCCGCCGCTCTGAGGATCAGGCTTTCAGGTAGTCGGTCTTCGATCCGAGCCAACGCGCCACGTGGCGCTCCGCGGCCTGCGGATGCTGGGCCAGCAGCTTCAGCGCGGCGCTGCGCGCCAGCCGCACCAGCGGCTCGTCCTCGGCCAGATCGGCGAAGCGCAGCAGCGGCGCGCCCGACTGCCGCGCACCGAAGAACTCGCCCGGGCCGCGGATCTCCAGGTCGCGCCGGGCGATCTCGAAGCCGTCGTTCGTCTCGATCATCGCCTTCAGCCGCGACTTGGCGGTGTCCGACAGCGGCGTCGTGTAGATCAGCACGCACACGCTCGCCACCGCGCCGCGGCCCACCCGCCCGCGCAACTGGTGCAGCTGCGAGAGGCCGAAGCGCTCGGCATGCTCGATCACCATCAGCGAGGCATTGGGCACGTCGACGCCGACCTCGATCACCGTAGTCGACACCAGCACGCCCATCTGCCCACCGGAGAAGAGCGACATCACCGCCGCCTTCTCCGCCGCCGGCATGCGGCCGTGCAGCAGCCCGACCATCTGCCCCGGCAGCGCTTCGCACAGCTGCTGGTGGGTGGCGGTGGCGTTCTGCAGATCGAGCGATTCGCTCTCCTCGATCAGCGGGCAGACCCAGTAGACCTGCCGGCCGGCGGCCACTTCGTCGCGGATGCGCGCGACCACCGCCTCGCGCTTGTCGTCGGCGAACAGCTTGGTGACCACCGGCGTGCGGCCGGGCGGCAATTCGTCGATGGTGCTGATGTCGAGGTCGGCGAACAGCGTCATCGCCAGCGTCCGCGGGATCGGCGTGGCGCTCATCATCAGCGTGTGCGGCTCCAGCGGCCCGTCCTGCAGCTTGGAACGCAGCGCCGGGCGCTGCTGCACACCGAATCGATGCTGCTCGTCGATGATCGCCAGGCCCAGCTTCGCGAACTCCACCTGGTCCTGGATCACCGCGTGCGTGCCGACCACCAGCGCTGCTTCGCCCGAGGCCACCTGCGCCAGCATCTCGCGCCGCGCCTTGCCCTTGCGGCTGCCGGTGAGCCGGGCGACGCGGATGCCCAGCGGCTCCAGCCAGCCGACCAGCTTGCGCAGGTGCTGCTCGGCGAGGATCTCGGTGGGCGCCATCAGCGCGCACTGCCA
Organism: Piscinibacter aquaticus; assembly: GCA_007994965.1. GTDB lineage: Bacteria > Pseudomonadota > Gammaproteobacteria > Burkholderiales > Burkholderiaceae_C > Piscinibacter > Piscinibacter aquaticus. Next base: position 4,067,235 of record VOPW01000001.1, read on the forward strand.
GCCCTGCTCGATGGCGATCGCGGCGGCGAGTGCTGCCACCACGGTCTTGCCGGAGCCGACGTCGCCCTGCAGCAGGCGGTGCATCGGCGTCTCGCGCCCGAGATCGCGGGCGATCTCCTCGACCACGCGGCGCTGCGCCTCGGTCAGCGAGAAGGGCAGCGCGGCGAGCAGCTTCTCCTGCAAGCCGCCGGGCCGCACCGCGAAGGCCGGCGCGCGCTGCAGCTCGCGCTCCTGCTTGGCCTTGAGCTGCGAGAGCTGCTGCGCGAGCAGCTCGTCGAACTTCAGCCGCTGCCAGGCCGGGTGGCTGCGGTCTTCCAGCGCCGCCACGCTGACGTCGGGCGCCGGGTGGTGCAGGTAGGCCAGCGCCTCGCGCAGCGGTGGCAGGCCGGGCGGCACGGTGCCCGGCGGCAGCTGCTCGGAGAGATCGGCGCGCATCAGCCCCGAGGCCACTGCCTTGCGCAGATAGGCCTGCGGCAGCTGCGCGCTGGTCGGGTAGATCGGCGTCAGCGCACGGGCCAGCGGCGCGCCCTCGCCCACGGCCTTGAAGCTGGGGTGCACCATCTCCAGCCCGAAGAAGCCGCCGCGGGCCTCGCCGCGCACGCGCACGCGGGCCCCTTCGGCCAGCGTCTTCTGGTGCGAGGGATAGAAGTTCAGGAAGCGCAGCACCAGCTCGTCGCCCGCGTCGTCGCGCAGCCGCACGACCAGTTGCCGCCGCGGGCGGAACTGCACCTCGCTGCGCACCACCACGCCTTCGACCTGCGCAGTGTCGCCGTCGCGCAGCGAGGCGATCGACACCAGCGTGGTCTCGTCCTCGTAGCGCAGCGGCAGGTGCAGCGCGAGATCGATGTCGCGCACGAGGCCGAGCTTGTCCATCGCGCGCTGCGGCGCCGACTTCGGCTTCTTCTCGTTCGACGGGGGCGCGGCCTCGGCCATGGGCGGGCATTCTCGCCGCTGCGCGTGCGAGCGTGACTTCTGCCCGGCCGCTGTGGCGCCGCGATGCCGCCCCGCGCGACGATGCCGCGCTCGGGAGCCGGCTCTAGAAGTCGGTGGCGGCGCCGGCCTTAGCATCGCGGCCGTCGCTGTCCCCCTTGCCGCCTGCCGCCATGCGCTTCGTTGCCCGCGTTGCCCTCGTCCTCGTCGTCGTTGCCGCCGTCAGCGCCCTGGCCGCGCTGGCCTGGGATCGATCCGAGCGGGCCGCCGCGCAATCCGACGTGAAGGTCGGCCCGCACTGACGACGGCCGCGCCAAGGCATGGCACCATCGCGGCCTCGCATCACAGGCCGGTACAGCCTCCATGCCCGACACGACCCCTGCACGCACCTACACGCTCGCCGATTTCGACTTCGAACTGCCGGCCGAGCTGATCGCCCAGCATCCCGCCCCTGAACGTTCCGCCTCGCGGCTGCTCGATGCGAGCGGCCCGCAGCCCGTCGATCGCGTCTTCCGCGGGCTGCCCGCCCTGCTCGATGCCGGCGACCTGCTGATCTTCAACGACACCCGCGTGATCAAGGCGCGGCTGCTCGGCGCCAAGGCCAGCGGAGGTGCGGTGGAGGCGCTGATCGAGCGGCTGCTGCCGGGGCACGAGGTGCTGGCCCACCTGCGCGCCAGCAAGTCGCCCAAGCCCGGCAGCACGGTGCGCTTCGCCAGCGCCGATGCGGCCTCGCACTTCGATGCGGAGGTGCTCGGCCGCAGCGGGCCGGATGGCTCGCTGTTCCACCTGCGCTTCCCCGGTGAGCCGCTGGCGCTGCTCGAGCGCCACGGCCACGTGCCGCTGCCCCGTACATCACCCACGCCGACACGGCCGAAGACGAGCGCCGCTACCAGACCGTGTTCGCGAAGAACCCCGGTGCGGTGGCCGCACCCACCGCGGCGCTGCATTTCGACGAAGCGGTGCTCGCCGCGCTGCGCGAGCGCGGGGTGAAGCTCGCCAGCGTGACGCTGCACGTGGGCGCCGGCACCTTCCAGCCGGTGCGCAGCGAGAACCTCGCCGAGCACCGCATGCACAGCGAGTGGTTCGAGGTACCGCAGGCCACCGTCGATGCGGTGGCGGCCACGCGGGCCGCCGGGCGGCGCGTGGTCGCGGTCGGCACCACGACGCTGCGCGCGCTCGAATCGGCGGCGGTCGGCGGCACGCTCGCGGCCGGTGCGCGCGACACCGACATCTTCATCACGCCGGGCTTCACCTTCCGCGTGGTCGACCGCCTGATCACCAATTTCCACCTGCCCAGGAGCACGCTGATGATGCTGGTCAGCGCCTTCGCCGGGCACGCGCACGTGATGGTGCTGTATGCGCATGCGGTGCGCGAGCGCTACCGCTTCTTCAGCTACGGCGACGCGATGCTGCTCGCGCGTGAGACAGGCGCTGCTCCGCGCTGAAGCAGCCGTGGCGTGCCTGCGTCGGCACACTGTTCCAGGCTGGCAAAACGCGGCGGCCTGTTGACGCGCATCAATCAGCGCACAGGGTCGATTTCTACGATGGATCGCAGTCACAACGATCCTTCGAGGAGGACCCCATGAAGAAGACCCCGCTGCTCGTGCTCGCGCTGGCCGTCGCGCCGGCATTCGCCGCCAATCAGGACGAGGCGATGACCGCGCTGGCGAAGAATGCCGGCTGCCTGACCTGCCACCACATCGAGCCCGGCGCCAAGGGCCCGGACGGCATGGCGCCGATCGGCCCGGCCTGGCGAGACGTGGCCGCCAAGTACAAGGGCGTGAAGGGCGCCCAGGCGCAGCTCACCGCCACGGTGATGAAGGGCTCCAGCCCCTACGAGAGCCACTGGAAGGGCCAGGTCAGCGGCCTGTCGATGCCGCCGAATGCGGTGGCGATCAAGGAAGCCGACGCCAAGAAGCTGGTCGGCTGGATCCTGGCGCTCGAGACGAAGAAGTGATCGCGCAGGCCGTCGGCATCGCCGTCCCCACGACGCAGCCGGCCTTTCCGCTTCAGTTCGGGGTCCGCGGGCCGATACCGTGGGTGGCATGTTCACCTTTCACGTCTTCCGCCGGCGCCGCCACGCGGCGCGCCGGGCGCACCCCGCTGCGACCCTGACCCTGGCGGTCGTCGCGCTGGCGCCCGCGCAGGCCGCGCCCATCGACAGCGGCGACGACGGCCGCACTGCTGGCCCAGCCGGTGCCCGGCGGCTCGCGCGGCCGCGGCCTCGAAGTACGAGCAGGACGCGGCGGAGGCGCCGAGCCTGGTTTACGTGCGCACCGGCGGCGAGATCCGCGCCCAGGGCTACCGCACGCTGGCCGAGGTGCTGGAGAGCCTGCCGGGCGTGCATCTGCGACAGGATCGCTCCTACACCTACACCGGCGTGCGCGGATTCGAGCGCCCGGGCGACTACTCCTCGCGCGTGCTGCTGCTGCTTGACGGCGTGCGGCTCAACGAGGCCATCTACGACTCGGCCACCGCGGGCAACGAATTCCCGATCGACGTCGAGCTGATCGACCGCGTCGAGTACATCCCCGGGCCGGGCTCGGCGCTGTACGGCTCCAATGCGCTGCTCGGCGTGGTCAACGTGGTCACGCGCTCGCCCTCGCAGCGACCGGGCACCATGCTCGGCGCCGAGTGGGGTTCCCAAGGGCGGCACAAGCTCGGCGCCACCTGGGGCGGCGACCTCGGCACGGCGCGGGTGCTGCTCGGCGTGTCGCGCCTGCGCAGCCGCGGCCACGCCAGCCTCTACTTCGCGGAGTACGACGCGCCCGAGACGAACGGCGGCCGCGCCGTCGGCCGCGATGGTGAACGCAGCGACAAGCTCTTCGCCAAGGCGCGCTGGGGCGACCTCGGCCTGACGGCCGTGCTGTCCGACCGCCGCAAGGACGATCCGACCGGCGGCTTCGGCGTGCTGTTCGACACGGCCAGCAGTTCGGTTGATCGCTTCGCGTCGGCCGGCCTGAACTATGGCACCCGCTTCGATGCCGACCGCGAGCTGCACGCCCGGCTCGGCGTGACCGGCTACACCTACGTGGGCCGCGGCATCTACGGCAGCGCGCAACAGCCGGTGCCGGCGCTGACGCGCGCGCATGCACAGTGGCTGTCCGGCGAACTGCGCTACGTGTGGAGCGGCTGGCAGGGCCATCGCGTGCTCGTCGGGGCGGAGTTCCAGGACAACTGGCGCCAGCACCTGTTCAGCGCCGATCTGGAGCCGGCGCCTCAGGTCTACACCGACAACCGCTTCAACACCTCGCGCGCCTCGCTGTTCGCCAACGACGAGTGGGAGCTGCACCGCACGCTGCGCCTGAACCTCGGCGTGCGCGCCGACCGGCAGCTCGACGGCCGCAGCGCCACGTCGCCGCGGCTGGCGGCGCTGTGGTCGCCGCATGCGCAGTGGACGTTCAAGCTGCAGGGCGGGCGCGCCTTCCGCGAGCCCAACGCATCGGAGACCGACTACCGTGATTCCGCGCAGGCCGCTGGCGGCGCCCTGCTCGCCGAATCGCTGCGCTCGCTGGAGCTGGCGGCGCTGTGGCGGCCGGCGCCGGGCCTGGATGCCAGCGTCTCGGCCTATCGCTTCGACCTGCGCGACATCATCGATTTCGTCGATCTGCCCGACGGCCAGCAGACCTACGCCAACGCCGGCAGCGCACGCTCCGAAGGGCTGGAGACCGAGCTGACGGCAGGCCAGCGACCGGCTGCGCCTGCGCGGCAGCTGGGCACGGCAGCTCGCACAGGACCGCCTGAGCGGCGCGCCGCTGAGCGACGCACCGCGCTCGGTGGCCAAGCTGATGCTCACGGCCGCCGGCCCCCGGCCCGGTGCCACGGTCGGCGTCAACCTCGTGCGCATCGGCGAGCGGCGCAGCATCGCCGGCGAGCGCCTCGCGCCCTACGTGCGGGTCAATGCGCAGCTCGGCTATGCGCCGGCCGCCGAACGCTGGTCGCTCGGCGCGGCGGTCTACAACCTCGGTGGCGCGCGCTATGCCGATCCTGCCGGCCCCGAGCACGTTCAGGACACGCTCGCACAGGATGGACGCCAGTGGCGCGTTCAGTTCGGCTGGAGTTTCTGAGCATGGCTGGCACCGTTCCGCGATCGTGCCGCGCCCGGCCGGTGCGGGCTGGCTCGCGCCGCTCCTGCTGGCCGGTGGCGGCCGGCGCGCCGGTGCAGGCCCAGGCGCCGAGCGCGGAGGCCGAGGCCAAGGCACGATTCGTCGTCACCCTGGTGCGTTTCGCCCAGTGGCCGGCCAGCCCGGCGGCCGAACGGGCTGCGATGCGCCTGTGCGTGGTCCATCGCAGCCCTGCGCTGGCCGCCGCCTTCGCGAGCCGCGAGGGTGCGCCCGTGACCGGCCGCCCGCTGGAGCTGGTCTCCGGCGATGCCGTCCGGCCGGCAGCCTGCGACGTGCTGTTCATCGACGCCAGCGCCGGCAGCGGCGCCAGCGAGGCGCTGGTCGCCTTCGCCGGGAAACCGGTGCTGACGCTGGGCACGATCGACGGATTTCTGTCGCGTGGCGGCATGGTGGAGCTGGTCAACGTCGATGACACGTTTCGCTTCGATGTGGCCCTGAAGCCGATGCGTGCGGCGCACCTCGGGCTGTCGTCGCAGGCGCTCAAGCTGGCGCGGCGCATCCAGGAGTGAACCGATGCGCGCGACCCGCCACGACTCCCTGCGCCGCCGCCTGACTGGCTGGTGGCGCTGTGCGCCGGGATGGCCGCGATGCTGGGCATGATCGCGGTGGCCGGCACCGGCTGGTGGCTTCAGCAGGAGCGCGCCCGCGAGGACACCGACGAGCTGCTCCAGACGCTGGCCTTCACGCTGCAGGCACCGCTGGCCTTCGAGGACCCCAAGGGGATCGCCGACGCACTGGCCGTGCTGAAGCTCCGACCATCGGTCGATGGGGCCTGGGTGCTCGACGCCCGCGGCCGCACGGTCGGTCGCCACGGCGCCGACGTGGCGCTGCCGGCGCGGACCGGCGGCGGGCTCCTGCAGGGGCGGCTGGTCGTGCGCCAGCCGGTGACGCTCGAAGGCGCACCGGTCGGCGCTCTGGTGCTGAGCCTGGATCTCACCCGGCTGTGGAGCGGGCTGCTGACCACGCTGGCTGCGGTGAGCGTGGCCAGCCTGCTCGGTTTCGTGGCGACGTTGACGCTGGCACGGCGCCTGGCCGGCACTTTGTCGCGGCCGATGAGCGAGCTGGCCGAGGCGGCGCGGGCGCTGGCCGCCGATCCGGCGGCGGCACCGCCGCTGCACCACCACGGCGGCGGCAGCGAGGTAGCCGCCGCGATCGATGCCTTCAATCGCATGCGCGGCGAGCTGGCCGCGCGCGATGCCGCGCTGCTGGCCGCCAACCGCGACCTCGAGCAGCGCGTGGCCGACCGCACCGCGGCGCTGCGCCGCGAGAAGGAGCGCGCCGAGGCGGCATCGGTCGCCAAGACGCGCTTCCTCGCCAACATGAGCCACGAGCTGCGCACGCCGCTGAACGCGGTGATCGGCGCCGCGCAGCTGCTGCAGGCGCGCGAAGAGCAGCCCGCAGCCATGGACGGGGCCGATGCCGGGTCGCAGCTGCACTCGGTCGAGGTGATCCGGCAGAGCGGCCTGAACCTGCTCGGCCTGATCGAGAACGTGCTCGACCTCTCGCGCATCGAGACCGGCACGCTGGAGCTGTCGCCGGAAGACTTCAACCTGCTCGACTGCGCGGAAGCTGCGCTGGCCACCGCCGCCGTGCCGGCGCGGGTCAAGGCGGCCATGGCCTGCATCGTCGACCCGCGCGTGCCGCTGTGGCGCCACGGCGACCCGCTGCGCCTGCGCGCGGTGCTGCTCAACCTGCTCGGCAATGCCGTCAAGTTCACGCTGCAGGGTGAGGTGGTGCTGCGCGTGCAGCCGGGGCCGACGCCGGAGGCACTGCGCCTGAGCGTCAGCGACACCGGCATCGGCATCGACGAGGCCTCGCTGGCGCATGTGTTCGAGCCCTTCCGGCAGGCCGACGACGCCGCCAACCGGCGCTTCGGCGGCAGCGGCCTGGGGCTGGCGATCGCACGGCAGATCGTCGAGGCCATGGGCGGCCGCATCGGCGTGACCAGCCGGCTCGGCGCGGGCACGGTCTTCGAAGCGGAGCTGGCCCTGCCGGTGCTGCGCGAGGCCGCGGGCGATGCGGTGCGGCTCGGCCTGGACGTGGCCTTCCACGAACCGCACGATGCCAGCGCCGAGGCGCTGCAGACGCAGCTGCGCCGGCTCGGCTGCCGCGCGCGGCGCTGCGAGGGCGTGGCCGAACTGCGCGAGTGGCTCGATGCGCTGCCCTCGGCCGGCGCCGATGCGGCATCGGCCTGGCTGATGGTGGCGCTCGACGGCCCGGAAGCCGACGCCCTGCTGGAACTCGGCGTGGCGCGACTCGACTCGTGCCACGTGATCGGCATGTCGAGCGGCGAATCGCTGCGCACCGAGGCGATGCGGCAGCGCCTGACGATGCCGCGCGGCCTGATCAAGCCGGTGCTGCGCTCGTCGCTGGTCAGCCGGCTCGGCAGCGCGGCGCGAGACGCCCGCTCGCCCGTGGCGGAGCGGGCTCCGGCAGCGGAGGGCGAGCGCCATGTGCTCGTCGTCGAGGACGACCGCGTCAACCAGGAGATCGTCTGCGCGATGCTGCGCAACGCCGGCTACCGCACTACCACCGCCGACGACGGCGCGCAGGCGCTGGCGCTGCTGTCCTGCAACGACTACGACCTGGTGCTGATGGACTGGCAGATGCCGGACATGGACGGGCTCGAAGTGACGCGGCGCCTGCGCATCGGCGCGGCCGGACCGCGCGGCCGCGTGGTGCCCATCGTGGCGCTGACCGCCAATGCCTTCGTCGAGGACCGCAACGCCTGCGGCCTCGGGCATGAATGACTTCCTCACCAAGCCCGTGCTCGCCGCCAGCCTGGAAGCCACCGTCGGCCGCTGGACGCAGCCCGCCGCGCAGGCCCGCCGCGCCGCGCCCGCTGCGACAATCGACGCATGCTCCAGTTCGAACTCCTGCGCACCGAAGGCCGAGCCCGCCGCGGCCGGCTGACGCTCAACCACGGTGTCGTCGAGACGCCGATCTTCATGCCGGTGGGCACCTACGGCACGGTCAAGGGCGTGATGCCCTCGTCGCTGGAGGCGATGGGCGCGCAGATCATCCTCGGCAACACCTTCCACCTCTGGCTGCGCCCGGGGCTGGACATCCTGCGCCAGTTCGGCGGGCTGCACCGCTTCGAGGCCTGGCACAAGCCCATCCTCACCGACAGCGGCGGCTTCCAGGTCTGGTCGCTCGGCGACATGCGCAAGATCAGCGAGGAAGGCGTGAGGTTCGCGTCGCCGGTCAATGGCGACAAGCTCTTCCTCACGCCCGAGGTGAGCATGCAGATCCAGCGTGTGCTCAACAGCGACATCGTCATGCAGTTCGACGAGTGCACGCCCTACGAGACCAAGGGCCACATCACCACCGAGAAGGAAGCGCGCGTCTCGATGGAACTGAGCCTGCGCTGGGCCAAGCGCTGCTGGCCGAGTTCAGGCGTCTCGAGAACCCCAACGCGCTCTTCGGCATCGTGCAGGGCGGCATGTTCGAGCACCTGCGCGAGGAGTCACTCGCCGCGCTCGTCGAGCTCGACCTGCCCGGCTATGCGATCGGCGGCGTCAGCGTCGGCGAGCCCAAGGAAGACATGCAGCGCATCATGGCGCACACGCCGCACCGCCTGCCCGACCACAAGCCGCGTTACCTGATGGGCGTGGGGACGCCGGAGGATCTGGTCGAAGGCGTGGCCAATGGCGTCGACATGTTCGACTGCGTGATGCCCACGCGCAATGCGCGCAACGGCCACCTGTTCACCCGCTTCGGCGATCTGCGGCTGCGCAACGCCCGCTACAAGACCGACGAGCGCCCGGTCGACGAGACCTGCAGCTGCCCGACCTGCGGCAGCTTCAGCCGCGCCTACCTGCACCACCTCGACCGCTGCAACGAGATGCTCGGGCCGATGCTGGCCAGCATCCACAACCTGCACTACTACGTGAACCTGATGCGCGAGGTGCGCGAGGCGCTGGATGCGGGCGCCTTCACGGCCTTCGCGGCGAAGTTCGCGCAGGACCGCGCGCGCGGCGTGTGAGTCTCGACAGACGTTGATGCGGGTCAGGCCCGCGGCGGAAGGCGGCGCGGAAGATCGTCGTCCCTTTCCAGCGCCGCACCTGACATGCCCCGCCGCCTTCCGGCCGCCCAGGCCACGCCCTTCGACACCGACGTGCTGATCATCGGCGCCGGCCCCAGCGGCCTGGCCCTGGCTCGTGCGCTGGCCGATGCCTCCATCCGCAGCGTCGTGCTCGATGCGCAGGATGCCGCCACGCTGGCCGATCCGAGCCCCGACGGCCGCGACATCGCGCTGACGCACCGCGCCGCGGTGGTGATGCGCCGGCTCGGCCTGTGGGAGCGGCTGCCCGAGGCCGAAGTGGCGCCGCTGCGCGAGGCCGAGGTCTACAACGGCAGCGACCCGCGGCCGCTGCACTTCGGCCCGCAGGGCTCGGGCGAGAACGAACTCGGCTGGCTGGTGGCCAACCACGTGATCCGCCGCGCCAGCTGGCAGGCGGTGCAAGGCCGCGAGGCCATCGATCTGCGCCCGGCCACGCGCGTGCTCGGCCACACGCTCGATGCACAGGGCGCCACGCTGCGCTGCCGCGCGGCCGATGGCAGCGAGGCCACGCTGCGCGCGCCGCTGATCGTCGCCGCCGACAGCCGCTTCTCCGAATCGCGCCGCCAGGCCGGCATCGGCGCGCAGATGCGCGACTTCGGCCGCAGCGTGATCGTCTGCCGCATGGCCCACACCGAATCGAACCGCGCGGTGGCGCAGGAGTGCTTCCACCGCGGCCACACGCTGGCGGTGCTGCCGATGAACGGCGGCGAGAGCTCGATCGTGGTCACCGTTGCGTCCGACCAGGCGCTGGCGATGCAGCGCTGGAGCGACGAGCAGTTCACCGCCTGGGTGCAGCAGCAGCTCGGGCGCCGCCTCGGCGAGATGTCGATGCGCGGCGCGCGCCACCTCTACCCGCTGGTGGCGGTGTATGCGCAGCGCTTCGTCGCCGAGCGTTTCGCGCTGATCGGCGATGCGGCGGTGGGCATGCACCCGGTCACCGCGCATGGCTACAACTTCGGCCTGTATGGCGTCGACGTGCTGAGTGCGCTGCTGGCCGCCGCGCACCGCGCCGGCCGCGACCTCGGCCGCCTCGAGGTGCTGCAGCCCTACGAGACGCGGCACCGCCGCGAGACCGGCCGATCTTCCACGGCACCAATGCGATCGTCGGGCTGTTCACCGACGACGGCGAGGCGGCGCGGCTGCTGCGCCGGGCGGTGGTGCGCGTGGCCGAGCACCTGCCGCCACTGAAGCACGCGATCACGAGCCGCCTGACGCGCAGCACCGCCACGCCCTGGCCGCCGCTGCCGCCCCTGCCCTCGCTGCCCAAGCTGCCGCCGCTGCCGTCGACGCTGGCGGCGCTGTGGCGCGGCTGAGGTGTCGCTGATCAGGACGCCAGCAGCACGCTGACGCGTTCGCGCAGACCGGCCGGCGTCACCTGCTCGGGCGGCACCGGCTCGCCGGCCACCAGCCCGACCGGGCTGAAGAAGCCGCGGCGGAAGGGCTTGCTCATCGCGTTGCCGTCGATGCGCGAGAAGAACGAGCCCCACAGGTTTTGCAGCGCCAGCGGCACCACCGGCACCGGGTTGGCCTCGAGCAGCTTCATCACGCCGCCCTTGAACTCGCCGAGCGTGCCGTCGCGCGTGATGCCGCCCTCGGGGAAGATCGCCAGCAGGTCGCCGCCGTCGAGCACCTGCTTCGCACGCAGGAACGCCTGCTCGTAGGCCTGCGCATCTTCCTTCTGCGGCGCGATCGGGATCGCCTTGGCCGGGCGGAACAGCGTGCCCAGCACCGGTGTCGCGAAGATGCGGTGGTCCATGATGAACACGATGGGCCGCGGGCTCGCCGCCATCAGCAGGATCGCGTCGACGAAGCTGACGTGGTTGCACACCAGGATGGCCGCGCCCTCGGTGGGGATGTGCTCGTCGCCGCGCACCTTGAAGCGGTAGACGAACCGTGTGGCCACCCAGGCGATGAAGCGCAGCAGGTACTCCGGCACCAGCAGGAAGATGTAGCCTGCCACCAGCAGGTTGAGCAGCCCGGTGATCAGGAACAGCTGCGGCACGGTCACGCCCGCCTTGAGCAGCAGCGCGGCCATCGCGGCGCTGGCGATCATGAAGAGGGCATTGAGGATGTTGTTGGCCGCGATGATGCGCGAGCGGTGGCTGGGCTGCGCGCGCATCTGGATCAGCGCATACATCGGCACGCTGTACAGGCCGGCGAACAGGGCCAGCAGCGCCAGGTCGGCCATCACGCGCCAGTTGGCGCCGAGCGCCAGAAACTGGCCGAGCGTCAGCGCGGTCTCGGGGTGCACGATGCCGCGCGAGGCGAAGAAGAGGTCGATCGAGAAGACGCTCATGCCGAAGGCGCCGAAGGGCACGAGGCCGATCTCGACGTGGCGGCGCGAGAGCGTCTCGCACAGCAACGAGCCGATCGCGATGCCGATCGAGAACACCACCAGCAGCAGCGAGGCCACCTGCTCGTTGCCGCCGAGCACGTCCTTCGCGAAGGAGGGGAACTGCGTCAGGAAGACCGCGCCGAAGAACCACATCCACGAGATGCCCAGCAGCGAGCGGAAGACGACGATGTTCTCGTGCGCCAGTTTCAGGTTGCGCCAGGTCTCGGTGACGGGGTTCCAGTTGATGGTCAGCGTGGCATCGGTGGGCGCGGCGCTGGGCACGAACTGCGCGCTGACGCGGCCGAGCACCGCGAGCGCGAGGCAGCTCCAGGCCACGTAGCTCGGGCCCATCTCCGGAATGGCGATCAGCAGCCCGCCGACCACGTTGCCGAGCAGGATGGCCACGAAGGTGCCCATCTCCACCATGCCGTTGCCGCCGGTGAGCTCGCGTTCGTTCAGGTGCTGCGGCAGATAGGCGTACTTCACCGGGCCGAACAGCGTGGAGTGCACGCCGAGCAGGAAGGTGCAGCCCAGCAGCACCGGCACGTTCTTCGCGGTGAAGCCGTACAGCGCGATCGCCATGATCGCGATCTCCAGGCTCTTGACGAAGCGGATCAGCGTCGCCTTGTCGAACTTGTCGGCCAGCTGCCCCGAGGTGGCGGAGAAGAGCAGGAAGGGCAGGATGAACAGCGCCGCAATCAGCTGCACGACGAGTGCCGGCGCGAGGCTGCTCGCATTCGCCGCGCCGTAGGTCACCATCACCGTGAAGGCGAACTTGAACAGGTTGTCGTTGCCGGCGCCGAGAAACTGCGCCCAGAAGAAGGGCGCGAAGCGGCGCTGGCCGAGCAGCGCAAACTGGTTCGGGTGCGCTTCGTGTGGTGCTTGCGGTGTGCTCACCGTGTCCTCCTGATCCGTTCTTGGTCTTCGTTCGTGTCTCGACTTCAGCGGATCACCTGCACCGGCCCGCCGAGCCCGCTGCGATTCAACCACGCGAAGACGGAATCCACCGTGACCGTCTCGATGCGATCCGAGAAGCGCTTCTCGTTCGGATGATCGTCGAAGGCGATGTTGGCGGCGGTAGCGCGCGCGCCGAGGCGCGTGAAGGCGCCCAGGCGCAGCGTGGTCGGCTCGTAGCCGCTGAACTTCAGCCAGGCCTGCGCGCGTTCGCGCGTGGTGGCCTCCGGCGCCTGCGCCATCGCCAGCGTCTCGATCGCCCACTGGTTGCTCTGCTGGTAGCGCTGCGCCCACGGGTAGGCGACCATGCTGTAGGCGCTGGTGTGCAGCCGCAGCGCCTGCGTGTTGTCGCGCAGCACCGTCAGCAGCTTCGCCTGCAGCGCCGGGTCGGGCACGACGATGCCGGCCCGGTAGCGGTACAGGTCGTCGAGGAAGAACTCACCCAGGCCCTGGCGGAAGACATCGGCGCGTGCGCTGCCGCAGGCATTGAGCTTGTGCACCACGCGCCAGCGGGGGCCGTCCTTGTAGGCCAGGCCGAGGTGCGACCAGTCAGGCCGTACTTCGAGAGGTCCTGCCCCGCGCGCGCCAGCACCACCACCTGTGCGCCACTGGCATCGAGCGCGGCGGCGGTGTGCTGGGCCAGCGTCATCGCGCGTTGCACGTTGATCGCCTCGGGCGCCTTCTGCTCGCAGCTGCGCCCGGCCTGGGCGACGCCGGCCACCAGCGCCAGCGTGAGAACGAGCGCGGCCTTCATCGGCTGATCCGCTCGTTGTAGAGCAGCGCCGAGCCGATCTCGTTGGGGATGTAGGCCAGCGCCTTGCCCGCGGCCGACAGCACCCAGCCGGCGCTGAAGGCGGTCACGGCGATGGCCGTGCCCGCGGCCACCGACAGCCCGCCGGCCGCCGCGGCCGACAGCGTGACGCTGGCCCGCGCGCCATCGGAGGCGCGCTCCAGCACCCACACCGTGCCCTCGGCCGAGGCTTCGACGGCAACGACGGTCAGCATCGCGCCGCCGGAGAGGATCATCGCCGGCGCCGCCACCGACACGGCGATCGGCAGGGCCGACAGCGCGCTGGCGTCCGACGCATTGACGTGGGCGCGGGCGGGCGCGGTCAGCGCCGCAGACACCGCGAGCGCGGCGATGAAGGAGCGAAGGAATCGGGTCGTCATGATCGTTCTCACGGTCGGGTTCACTGTTCGTTGGCCATGCGGCGCGCTTCGGCGCGGATCTCGGCCACGCGGGCCTCGTGGGCATCGCGCAGGGTCTTGGCCAGCGTGAAGACGCTGGAGATCAGGAACAGCCAGCACACGCCGAGGAAGGCCTTGTAGGTCGGGTTCACGTCCATGCGCCACAGGCCCCAGCCGGTCAGCGCCATCGCCAGCGCGAAGCCGCCCCAGACCACGCTGCCCCACATCGGCGTGTCGACGCGCTGGTGCTGGTTGTCGCGCACGTACTTGGCGACCATGAATGCCGCCGAGAGGCAGAAGCCGTAGCCCATGAACATGAAGGCGCGGTCGAGGTCCTGGCCCGGCAGATAGGCCAGGCCGATCGCGCACAGGCTGGCGGCAACGGCAAAGGAGATCCAGACCTGGGCCTTCCAGGCCTTGGTGTCGTGGTGGATCGCGGGGCGGTTCATGCGGTCATCCCTGTCGGGTGGTTGAAGGTGAGCGCATGGTGGCGTGCGGCGCCGCGGGTATCCATCACCCCAAGGAGGGTCGCATTCCAGCATTCCTGGAGTATCGTTGAGCAATACTTTTCGAGGGGTGCCGACGATGAGCACGACGCAGGACCTGGTCACCGCGCTGAAGGCCGAGCTGAAGGCCGCCGGCATCACCTACGCCGATCTGGCGCAGCAGCTGGGCATGGCCGAATCGAGCATCAAGCGCATCTTCGCGAAGGCCGACATGCCGCTGTCGCGCATCGACGAGGTGCTGCGTGTGCTGAAGATGGATTTCGCCGACCTCGCGCGCAAGGTGGCCGATGCCCAGCCGCTGCGCCGCGAGCTGACGCACGAGCAGGAGGCGGCGCTGATCGCCGACCGCAAGCTGCTGCTGGTGGCGATCTGTGCGCTGAGCCAGTGGACCTTCGAGCAGATCGTCGCGACCTACACGCTCACCGAGGCGGAGTGCGTGAAGTGCTGGTGCAGCTCGACAAGCTCGGCTTCATCGAGCTGCGGCCCTTGAACCGCTATCGGCTGAAGGTGGCCAAGGGATTCCGCTGGCGGCCCGACGGCCCGGCGATGAAGTATTTCCGCGAGCACGTCGTCGACGACTACTTCAGCGGCGGCTTCGACGGCGAGGGCGAGATGCTGATGCTGGTGCACGGCCAGATCGGCCGCAGCCTCGCCGCCACCTTCATGGAGCGGCTGCAGCGCGTGGGCCAGGATTTTGCGCAGCAGCACACGGCCGACCAGAAGCTCCCGCCCGAGCAGAAGCGGCCCTACACGCTGGTGGTGGGCATGCGCTCGTGGCTGTTCGGCGCCTTCAGGGATCTGAAGCGCGAGCCCGACCGGATTCCTTGACTGCTCAGCGCGCCGGCAAGGCGGCCGCGGCTGCCGCGGCGGCCGCGGTGGCGCCGCCGCGCGAGCCCGCCACACGCGGGCCGGCCAGCGTGTCGGCCAGCGGGCTGTGCAGCTTCACCGCCAGCGTGGCCGGCGTGAGATTCGGATCGTGCGGCAGCGAGCGCCACGGCTGCGCGCCGTGGGCCAGCAGGTAGTCGACCAGTTCGCGCTGGCGCGCCGGGTCGCTGACGAAGGCCGGCGTGATCACGCGAGCCAGCGGCACCCAGGGCAACTGGCGCGCTTCGGTGGCCGGCACGCGGTCGACCAGCGTCGGCACCCGCTGGATCCACCAGTCGAGCGCGTCGAAATCGGCGAGGCGCAGCGCCTCTTCGTAGCCGCCCGAGAGCCGGCCGTTGTGCGCGGCCAGCGAGGCGCGCGCCGTGTGGCCGCGGGCCTCCAGCGTGCGCGACAGCGTCGAGTTCAGGTGCGAGGGGTGCAGCGCGCCCAGCACACCGAAGGGCAGCGTGTCGGCGCGCAGCTGGTCGTTGGCAAGCCACTGGTCGAGCACGGCATCCAGGCCGGCGGCGCGTGCGCCGGGGCAGCTGAGCATGCGCACGGCGTCGTGCTGGATGGCGCGGGCATCGGCCTCGCCCAGCCAGCGCAGCGCGGCGCGCTCGGCCGGCGTGGCGGCGGCGAAGTTCGGGCAGGGGTGCTCCTGCGCCAGCGCCACCAGCGGCGGCGTGATGCAGGCTTCGGGCAGCGCGCCCTTGTCGATCATCTCGGGCAGCAGCTTCCACTGCGCCGGGTCGCGCGCAGCCAGCGTCAGCGGGCACACCGGCAGGCCGGAGACGCGCAGGTCCTCGGCCTTCAGGCTGCCGGGCTTGTAGGGGCCGCAGCGCGGCTGCAGCGCGCGGTCGACGCTGTTCAGCCGGAAGCACGACGCTGGGTCGCCCTCGGTGAACTTGTCGTAGAGGTGGGCCACCACCAGTGAGGTGGTGCAGCCGCCGAGCAGCAGCGAGCCGGCGGCCAGGCTGAGGGCGGCGGCGAGTCGGTGCAGTCGTGTCATGGTGAAGGCCCGGTGGAGCTTCCCCACGTACAAGAACCATGCCCCGCCTGGAAGTGACCAGGCCGGTCGGTACTTCGTAAACGCCTGTTGCCGGCGCGGGCCGGCCGCTGCGGCCGGTGGTTGGTGCTTGCTTCGCTGCTGCGCTTAGACCGACTTCTGGTCGAGCAGGAAGTTGGCGCCCGCCACGGCCCAGCGTCTCGACCAGCCAGGGCAGCACGCCGGCCAGCGTGTCGTGCAGCGTGTAGGGCGGATTGAGCACGAACATGCCGCTTCCTGCCAGTCCGAAACCCATCGCGTCGGGCTTGGCCACGGTCAGCCGGGCGTGCAGCCAGCCCTTGGGGGCCAGGGCTTCCAGCCGCCGCGGCAGCTCCGCGGCCTCGACCTTCTGCACCTGCGGATACCAGACGAGGTAGACGCCCTCGGCAAAGCGCTGCACCGCGTCGCGCAGCGTGGCGACCACGCGGCCGTAGTCGCCATGGCCCTCGTAGCTGGGGTCGATCAGCACCACGCCACGGCGTGTGCTCGGCGGCAGCTGGCTCTTCAGGCTGTCGAAGCCGTCGGCGTGCTTCACCTCCACGCCGCGCTGGCTGCCGAGGTAGGACTCGAGGATGCGGTGCTCGGTGGGGTGCAGCTCGAACAGGCGCATCTGGTCGGTCGGGCGCAGCAGCATGTGGGCGATCGCCGGCGAGCCGGGGTACTGCTCCAGCGCGCCACCCGGGTTGAAGGCGCGCACGCGCTCGACGTAGTCGGCCACCGGCTCGGGCAGGTCGTCTCGGCCCCAGAGCCGGCCGATGCCCTGCTCGTATTCGCCCTTCTTCTGCGCATAGCGGCCTTCCAGCGAATAGCCGCCGGCGCCGGCATGGGTGTCGACGAAGCGGTAAGGCTTGTCCTTGCCGTTCATGTAACGCAGCACCTGCACGAGCACGATGTGCTTGAGCACATCGGCATGGTTGCCCGCATGGAAGGCGTGTCGGTAGGCGAGCATGGGCTGGTGTCTGCAAGGATCCGGGCCCGACTGTATCGTCCCGGGCCATGAACACTCTCTTCACCCCCTTCCAGGCCGGCGACCTGTCACTGGCCAACCGCATCGTGATGGCCCCGCTGACGCGCAACCGCGCGTTGCCCGGCCGTGTGCCCGGCGAGCTGCAGGTCGAGTACTACCGGCAGCGCGCCAGCGCCGGTCTGATCGTCACCGAGGCCTCGCAGATCTCGCCCGAGGGCCAGGGTTACCTCGACACGCCGGGCATCTACAGCGCCGAGCAGGTGGCCGGCTGGCGCCGCGTCACCGACGCCGTGCATGCCGCCGGCGGCAGGATCGTGATCCAGCTCTGGCACGTGGGCCGCATCTCGCACGTCTCGCTGCTGCCCGAGGGCATGGTGCCGGTGTCATCGACCTCGAAGGCGGCCAACACCAAGACCTTCACGCGCAACGGCTTCGAGGCCGTGTCGCAGCCGCGCGCGCTGCGCACCGACGAGATGCCGCGCATCGTGGCCGACTACCGCGCCGCCGCCCGCCATGCCATCGCCGCCGGCTTCGACGGCGTCGAGGTGCATGGCGCCAACGGCTACCTGTTGGAGCAGTTCCTCCGTGACAGCGTCAATGACCGCACCGACGCCTATGGCGGCTCGATCGCCAACCGCGCGCGGCTGCTGCTCGAGGTGATGGAGGCCGTCACGGCCGAGATCGGCGCCGGCCGCACCGGGCTGCGCCTGTCGCCGGTGACGCCGGCCAACGACGCGGCGCAGGACAGCGACGCGCAGGCGATGTATGGCTACGTGGTCGAGCGCCTGGCGCCGATGAAGCTGGCCTACCTGCACCTGATCGAAGGTGCCACGGGTGGACCGCGCGACGTGGCGCCGTTCGACTACGAGGCACTGCGCCGCGTCTACAAGGCCGCGCATCCCGGCGGCGCGTGGATGGTCAACAACGGCTACGACCGCCAGATGGCGCTCGACGTGGTCGCCAGCGGCCGCGCCGACCTGGTCGCCTTTGGCAAGCCGTTCATCTCGAACCCGGATCTCGTTCGCCGGCTGCGCGAGAACGCGCCGCTGAACGAGCCGAAGCGCGAGACCTTCTACGGCGGCGGGGCGGCGGGCTACACCGACTACCCCGCGCTCGCCTGAAGCTCAGTTCTTCGGGATTCGGAGAAGCTGCCCCGGATAGATCTTGTCCGGGTGGCTGAGCATCGGCTTGTTCGCCTCGAAGATCTTCGGGTACAGGTTCGCGTTGCCGTAAAACTTCTTGGCGATGGCCGACAGCGTGTCGCCCTTGGCCACCGTGGTGGTACTGCGACTCGTCGGCTGGCTGCGCCACGGTCATCAGGTCGGACACCGAGGCCACGCCCTGCACGTTGCCGCAGCACAGCAGGATCTTCTCCTTGGTGGCCTGGTCGGCCGCCTGCCCGGAGACCGCGACCGTGCTGGTGGCGCCGTCGAACTCGACCGTGAGCCCGTCGGCCGACAGGTTCTGCGCGGCGATGTATTTTTCGATCGCCTGCGCCGCGGCACTGGTTGGCGGCGCGGGGCGCGCTCCTGCAGATCGGCTGGCTCGGCGCGCTGGCCGCTGCCGTTGCCGCGGCCTCGGCGTCCTTGTGGCCGAACAGCTTCTCGCCGGCTTCCTTGAAGAAACTCACGATGCCCATGCTGGCTCCCTTCGTTGTGGGTTGGCGTCCGCGCGCGCTCAACTGCGCTTGAGCGACGATGCCCGCGAGCGGAACAGCTCGACGATACCCACTTCGCGCGGACCTGCAATGACCTCGAAGGCGTGGCCGGCACGCAGCGTGCCGGCCACGCGCACCGAGAGGTAGAAGCCACACCAGCCGTTGGCAAACATCAGCTTGCTGGCCTGCTCGAAGCCCATCGCGGCGTTGAACTTGAAGCACGGAAAGCGCGGCTCGCTGACGGCCAGCTCGCAGTCCGGAAAGCGCAGCACGTCGCCGACGCAGACGTCCTTCTCGAGCAGGCCTTCGAGCGTGAGGTTCTCGCCCATCATGCCCGGCGGCAGAGGCTCGTCCCACAGCGACACCCGGGCCTGCGCACGCACTGTCTGCCAGAACGGGTAGTGCTCCGACGGGTAGGCGTACACCGCCTTGCTCAGGCCGCCGTGCACCGACAGGTCGGCCTGTTCGTCGCCCTCCAGGCCCAGCGCGTTCACGTTCACCGGCCCCTCGACGGCACGCTTGCCGATGCCGGTCATCACGCTCCGGCCCCGGATCTGCACTGCCCGGGCCAGCGAGACGTTCAGGCTGAGCAGCTTCATGGCGCGCGGTAGCCCCGCTGCGCCGCCACCACCGCCCGGCCCTTGGGGCCGGTGATCCACGCCACGAACAGCTTGCCGGCCGGATGGCTGACGCGGAACGAGCGCATCACGTGAACCGGCAAAGCCATGCGCGGATCGCCCTCCACCAGCACGGCGAGTGGCGCGCCGCCGCGGTCGGCCCAGACGCCGCGCTCGACCAGCGCATAGGCGCCCTGCTGCCGGGCCTGCGTGGCCAGTCCGCCGGGCGCCGCCTTGGCGTACCAGGGTGCAGCGGGCGCCACCTTGGCCGCGCGCCACAGTGCCTGCTCGGCCGCATGGGCGCCCGAGCCGTCGCCGGCCGACAGGAAGCTGATCGAGGGCTGGTCGAGCGCCGCGTCGCGCAGCTGCACAAGAGCCGCCGCCACGTCGCTCATCTTCGCGATGCCGGCCGGATCGGGCTGCTTCTTCTTCGGCGCCGGGCCCACCAGCACCAGCGCGCTGTCGGCCACGCGGCGGCGGTCGTGCGCCAGGCCCTGTGACTCCAGCCGGGTCTCGGCTTCGGGGGCGTTGGTCAGCGTTGCATCGAGCTCGCCGCGTTCCAGCGCCTCGAGCAGCGGCAGCGAGGGACCGGCCTGCAGCTTCACCGCCACGCCGGTGGCGCGGCCGAAGGCGGTCTGCAAGGCGGCCGCGAGGCCCGATTCGACCAGCGCGGTGTCGGCGCCCAGTCGCAGAGGATCTGCCAGCGAGGCGCGCTGCTGGGCGAGTGCGGGAAAGGACAAGACGGCACAAGTGCCGAGGACGAGGCGGCGGCGGGTGGTCATGCTCCGATTCTGCTGGCGTTTGAGCGCCGACCGTCCGCGGCCGAGGCCTCAGGGCACCAGAACCAGGATCCAGTTCACGAGTGCGCGGGCCTCGCGCTGCGTCACGACGCCGGCATTCGGCGGCATGTTGGCCTCGCTGACCTTGCCCGCCCAGTGGCGCGACTCCGGGCTGGTGCCGCTCATCACGGCGCGTGTCAGGCGCTCGTAGGCCTGCGGGTCGTCGCGATAGCGTTTGGCGATGTCGACCCAGGCCGGGGCGATCGGCGGCAGGCCGTCGGCGCGCTTGGCGCCGGGCTGCAGCGCATGGCAGGCCAGGCAGCCGCGCTCGGTGGCCGGGCGGTACATCGCCTCGCCGTATTCGGCCGGCGTCGCGTGAGCGGCCGGCGCTGCCAGAGCCAGCGCGGCTGCGGCCAGGGGAAAGGTCAGGAAGCGCACGGGAGATCCTCGGTTCGAATCGCGTAGCTTACGGCGTCACCTCCATCACCAGCCGGATGCCGACCAGCGTGTAGCGCGTGTCCGGCGCATTCCAGTTGCGGTAGCCGCAGCGGGCATAGAGCGGCCGGTGTGCCAGGAGCCGCCGCGGCGCACCTTCACCGTGCCGTCGGCCGGCCCCTGCGGATCGTCCTGCGGTGAGTGCGCGTAGTAGTGCTCGTCGTGCCAGTCGGCCGTCCACTCCCAGACGTTGCCGTGCATGTCGTGCAGGCCGAAGGCATTCGGCGCGAAGCTGCCGACCGGCGCGGTGAACGGAAACCGTCGTTCGAGGCCAGCGCGAAGCCCTTCCACGCCGGCCAGTTCACCGCGGCGTCGGCATCGAAGACGTTGGCCACCGCGCCCAGCGAGGAGGATCGTCGCCGCTGTGGAAGTGGCTGCGGGTGCCGGCGCGGCAGGCGTACTCCCACTCCGCCTCGGTGGGCAGCCGGTAGCGACGCTGCTCGGTGCGGCTGAGCCAGGGCGGCCAGCGCCTGCGCGTCGTTCCAGGTCACGTTGACCACCGGATGGTCGTCTCCCTGCGCGAAGCCCGGGTTGCGCCACGAGTAGCGCGGGTCGCGCCCCTCGAAGGCGTCGCCGCGCCGCGTCGTGGCCGGGTCGTAGCGCGCGTTGTAGCCGTAGCCGCCGGTGCCGTCGGCGATCGATTCCGGCACGTGGCCCGAGGCCTCGAGGAAGCGGCGGAACTGCCCGACCGTCAGCTCGTATCGCGCCATGTAGAACGGCTGCGTCAGTCGCACGCGGTGCACCGGCGCTTCATCGGCGAGATCGCGCAGCCGCTTCGATCCGTAGCCCGGAAAGTGCCGCGCCAGCTCGGCCTCGCTCGCATCGCCGCCCATCAGGAACTCGCCCGCCGGGATCAGGACCATCTGCATGCCCAGCGCATTGGTGGCGGTCGCGGGAACGGCCGGCAGCCGGCCAGCAGCGTCGCGGCCAGCACGACGAGGAGCGGGAGGGCGGGTCGCATCGGTTCGGCGGCCGGGAAGGCGGGTGATTGCGGGCCCCGCCATCATGATCCAGGTCAGCCCGGCGTCGGCAGCGTGCATAGAACTATGCCGCTTACGCATGACCGCCCCCGGGCTCCGGTGGTTACCGGGCCGGTACACTGATTTCACAATCCTTCCATACCGTCGCACCCGTGGCTTGCCGCCGAGACCCGGCCCCGCCACGAAACCCGCCGTAACCCCGGCCCGCGACCGACGGCATTGGGCAAGCCCTCCGGACCTTCTCACCCGGGCCCCGCCGGCTTCCCCAATCCCGCCTTTTTGACTTTGAAGATTGGAAGCGACATGAACCGTCCCGTGCTCGAAGGGGTGCGCCTGAACGCGCCCGCCTATGTCCGCCATGCCCGCCTGCTGGCCTGGGTCGCCGAGATGGCGGCGCTGACCGAAGCCAAGGACGTCTACTGGTGCGACGGCTCGCAGGAGGAGTACGACCGCCTCTGTGGCCAGCTCGTCGAGGCCGGCACGATGAAGCGCCTGAACCCGGCGCTGCGCCCGAACAGCTACCTCGCCTGCAGCGACCCGACCGACGTGGCGCGCGTCGAAGACCGCACCTTCATCTGCTGCGAGCGCAAGGAAGACGCCGGCCCCACGAACAACTGGATGGCTCCGGCCGAGATGCGCGCGCTGCTGCAGACCGGTGACAAGGCGCTGTTCCGCGGTGCGATGCGCGGCCGCACGATGTACGTGGTGCCGTTCAGCATGGGCCCGATCGGCTCGCCGATCGCGCACATCGGTGTCGAGCTGTCCGACAGCCCGTACGTCGCGGTGAACATGAAGATCATGACGCGCATGGGCCGCGCCGTGCTCGACGTGCTCGGCGAAGACGGCTTCTTCGTGCCGGCCGTGCACACCGTCGGCGCGCCGCTGGAGCCGGGCCAGAAGGACGTGGCCGGCCGTGCAACAAGACCAAGTACATCGTCCACTACCCCGAGACGCAGGAGATCTGGAGCTACGGCTCCGGCTACGGCGGCAACGCGCTGCTGGGCAAGAAGTGCTTCGCGCTGCGCATCGCCTCCACCATGGGGCGTGACCAGGGCTGGCTGGCCGAGCACATGCTGATCCTCGGCGTCACCTCGCCCAAGGGCAAGAAGTACCACGTGGCCGCCGCCTTCCCGAGCGCCTGCGGCAAGACCAACTTCGCGATGCTGATCCCGCCGGCCGGACTGAACGGCTGGAAGGTCACCACCATCGGCGACGACATCGCCTGGATCAAGCCGCACGCCGACGGGCGCCTTTACGCCATCAACCCCGAGGCGGGCTATTTCGGCGTGGCGCCGGGCACCAACCACAAGACCAACGAAAACTGCATGGCCAGCCTGAAGCGCGACGTGATCTTCACGAACGTCGCGATGACGGACGACGGCGACGTCTGGTGGGAAGGCATGAGCGACGAGCCGCCGGCGCACCTGATCGACTGGCAGGGCAAGGACTGGACGCCGGCCATCGCCAAGGAGACCGGCGCCAAGGCCGCGCACCCGAACGCCCGCTTCACCGTGGCCGCGACCAACAACCCGGCGCTCGACGCCGAGTGGGACAACCCCAACGGCGTGGCGATCGATGCCTTCATCTTCGGCGGCCGCCGCTCGACCACCGTGCCGCTGGTCACCGAGGCGCGCGACTGGACCGAGGGCGTCTACATGGCCGCGACCATGGGCTCGGAGACCACCGCCGCCGCTGCGGGCGCGCAGGGCGTGGTGCGCCGCGACCCGTTCGCGATGCTGCCCTTCATGGGCTACAACATGAGCGACTATTTCCAGCACTGGCTCGACCTGGGCGCCAAGCTGCAGGCCGCCGGCACGAAGCTGCCGAAGATCTACTGCGTCAACTGGTTCCGCAAGGGCGCCGACGGCAAGTTCGTCTGGCCGGGCTACGGCGAGAACATGCGCGTGCTCGAGTGGATGGTCGAGCGCATCGAAGGCACGGGCGGCGGCGAGGAGCATGTCTTCGGCGTCACGCCGAACTACGAGCACCTGAACTGGAGCGGCCTGAACTTCACCCGCGAGCAGTTCGACCGGGTCACCCGCATCGACCACGCCGAGTGGAAGACCGAGATGGCGCTGCATGGCGAGCTGTTCCAGCAGCTGGCCTACCACCTGCCCGAGGCGCTGAAGCAGACCAAGGCGAAGATCGAGGCACGCGGCGGCCTGATCCGTTCCGTCACGGCAAAAGGCCGGCGAAAGCCGGCCTTTGTCGTTGGGGCGCGAAGCGAATCAGTCGCGCTGGGCCATGCTGGCGGCCGCGCGCAGGTCGGCGGCATAGCTCGGTTGCGTGGCCTCGTAGGCTTCGGCCAGGCGCAGCAGTTGGGCGGTGGCCTCGGGCACGCCCG
The DNA here is from genome assembly GCA_007994965.1 of Piscinibacter aquaticus. GTDB lineage: Bacteria > Pseudomonadota > Gammaproteobacteria > Burkholderiales > Burkholderiaceae_C > Piscinibacter > Piscinibacter aquaticus. Next base: position 4,091,083 of record VOPW01000001.1, read on the forward strand.
GCGCCGGCATGCGCAGCCAGTCGCCCGACTGCACGTGGAGGATGACACGCGCCAGCCAGTCGGCGGGCGCGGGGCCGGGCCTTCGAGTCCGAAGGCGGCGGCGTAGACAGGAATGTTCACGTTCAGGGTGGTCACGAGGACCTCCGTTTTTGTTCAGCGAAGGCTCAGGCCTTCTCGTTGCGCAGTTCGTGGCGATCGGCCGCGGCCATCAGGTCGGACGCGAAGCCAGGGTCGGTGCGGCGGTAGGCAGCGGCGAACTCGCGCAGCTCATTGGCTTCTTCGACCACGCTCAGGCGGCGATGGCCACGCACTGGGCGACGCAGGGACGACAGCAGGGCCGAGGTCAGGCGGGCAGCGGCCAGTGCGGGTCGGCGACCGCACGGCCGACGCCGGCGCCGCGCGCCGGACGGAAGGATTGGGAAGGCAGGATGTGGCTGCTCATGGCATGTACTCCGATTGACATCTGTTTGATGCTGCATCGCACTATAGGGTAAACACTTAGACCTTGCAGTGAATGTTATGAATACTCAGCATTCACTGAATGAATGGATGCTGAACCGTGAACTTCCGCACGCTGGACCTCAACCTGCTTCGCGTCTTCGACACGGTGATGGCCGAAGGCAGCATCACGCGGGCCGCCGAGCGGCTGGCGATGACGCAGCCTGCCGTCAGCAATGCCTTGAAGCGCCTGCGCGATTCCATAGGTGACGACTTGCTCACGCGCGCCGCCCGTGGCGTGGCACCCACGGCCTTCGGCGAAGCGCTGTGGCCCCAGGTGCGCGCGGCGCTGGGCCAGTTGCGCAGCGCGCTGGAGCCGGGCGACTTCGATCCTCAGCTCGACGCGCGCGTATTCCGCCTGACCATGGCCGACGCGCTCGCGGCGACCCTGCTGCCGGCTCTGATGGCGCGCTTCGAGGCGTTGTCGGCGCGCTGCCAGATCGAGGTGCGCCCGCTGATCGACCGCGATCCGCGCGAAGCGCTGGCCCATGCCGACATCGACTTCGCGCTCGGCCACTTTCCGGAAGTGGTCGCGGCGCTGGTGGCGCAGGGCGGCTGGCGCCGCTGCGCCATCGCCGGTTGGCCGAAGGGCGCTACGTCTGCGCGATGCGCCGTGGGCATCCGCTGGCGCAGGCCCCGCTGACGCTCGATGCCTTCTGCGCCGCGGGCCACGCCCTGGTGAACTACAGCGGCCGGCCGCACGGCTTCGTCGACCAGGCGCTGGCCAGCCAGCAGCGCAGCCGGCACGTCGCGCTGACCGTCAACCAGTTCTTCACCGCCGCCCATGTGGTCGCGCAGTGCGATCTGCTCACCGTGCTGCCCGAGCGCTTCCTGCCGCTGACCGGGCTGGAAGACCGGCTGGTGGTGCGCGAGCTGCCGGTGGAGCCGGGCGCCGTCTACACCGATGCGCTGTGGCACGTGCGGCACGACCGGTCGGCCGCGCACCAGTGGCTGCTGGCCCGGCTGGCCGAGGTGGTGATGCCCCTGCAGGCGCCGGGCGAGCCCGCTTGACGGCGGCGGCGATTCGCGCCATTCTCCGCAAAGTGGTCTAGGCCACTTTGACCGATCGCCTGCGAAACCCTCCGACGGAAGCCGCCGCCATGAACTCTCCTGCCGACCAGAACCGCGTCGCCCATGCCGCCGCACAGGCCGCCCGCAGCGCCCCGGGGCGCGTGGTGCGCGCGCCGCGCGGCAGCCAGCTCAGCTGCAAGTCGTGGCTGGCCGAGGCGGCCTTCCGGATGATCCAGAACAACCTCGACCCGGAAGTGGCCGAGCGCCCCGAGGAACTGGTGGTCTACGGCGGCATCGGCCGCGCCGCACGTGACTGGGCCTCGTTCGACCGCATCCTCGAGTGCCTGCAGGAACTGAACGACGACGAGTCGCTGCTGGTCCAGTCGGGCAAGCCGGTCGGCGTGTTCAAGACGCACGCCGATGCGCCGCGTGTCCTGCTGGCCAACTCCAACCTGGTGCCGAAGTGGGCGACGTGGGAGCACTTCCACGAACTCGATCGCCAGGGCCTGTTCATGTATGGCCAGATGACCGCCGGCTCGTGGATCTACATCGGCACCCAGGGCATCGTGCAGGGCACCTACGAGACCTTCGCCGAGGCCGGCCGCCAGCACTACGGCGGCAGCTGGCGGGGCGCTGGATCCTCACCGCCGGCCTGGGTGGCATGGGCGGTGCGCAGCCGCTGGCGGCGAGCTTCGCCGGCGCCGTCTCGCTGAACATCGAATGCCAGCAGTCGAGCATCGATTTCCGGCTGCGCACCCGCTATCTCGACAAGCAGGCGAAGGATCTCGACGACGCGCTGCGCCTGGTGCAGGAACACACGGCCAAGGGCGAAGCGGTGTCGATCGGCCTGCTCGGCAATGCGGCGGAGATCCTGCCCGAACTGGTCAAGCGCGCGCGCGCCGGCGGCCTCAAGCCCGACCTCGTCACCGACCAGACCTCGGCGCACGACCTGATCAACGGCTACCTGCCCGCCGGCTGGACGGTGGCGCAATGGCGCGCCGCCCAGGCCGATCCGTCGCAGCATGCGCGGCTGAAGGAAGAGGCGGCGCGCTCCTGCGCCGTGCACGTGCAGGCCATGCTCGACTTCCACGCGATGGGCGTGCCCACCGTCGACTATGGCAACAACATCCGCCGGTCGCCTTCGACCAGGGCGTGAGAAACGCCTTCGACTTCCCCGGCTTCGTGCCGGCCTATATCCGCCCGCTCTTCTGCGAGGGCAAGGGGCCGTTCCGATGGGTGGCGCTGTCGGGCGACCCGGAAGACATCCGCAAGACCGACGCGAAGATCAAGCAACTGTTCCCGCACAACGCCCACGTGCACCGCTGGCTCGACATGGCCGGCGCGCGCATCGCCTTCCAGGGCCTGCCGGCGCGCATCTGCTGGCTCGGGCTGGGTGAACGCCATGTCGCGGGCCGGCCTTCAACGAGATGGTGAAGACGGGCGAGCTGAAGGCGCCGATCGTGATCGGCCGAGATCACCTCGACACCGGCTCGGTGGCCAGCCCCAACCGCGAGACCGAGGGCATGAAGGACGGCACCGATGCCGTTTCCGACTGGCCGCTGCTCAATGCGCTGCTCAACGCCTCGGGCGGCGCGACCTGGGTGTCGCTGCACCACGGCGGCGGTGTCGGCATGGGCTATTCGCAGCACTCGGGCATGGTGATCGTGGCCGACGGCACCGATGCGGCGGCGAAGCGCTGGCGCGTGTGCTCGTCAACGACTGCGGCAGCGGCGTGATGCGCCATGCCGACGCCGGCTACGAGCTGGCCGTGAAGACCGCGCGCGAGCAGGGCCTGAACCTGCCGATGCTGCGCGGATGAGCGCGCCCCGGCGCATCGACATCGAGGCGATCGCGCCGACGCCCTGGAAGAACGGCGCGGGGATGACACGCGAGATCGCCATGTCGCCGGCGGGCGCGTCGGTGAAGGCTTTCGACTGGCGACTGAGCGTCGCCGAACTGGAGCGCGGTGCGCCGTTCTCGGCCTTCCCGGGCGTGGACCGCGCCATCGTCGTGCTCGATGGCCCGGGCATGCGGCTGGTCGACGGGAGCGGCGCGCTCGTGCAGCCTCTGCAGCCGCTCGCGACGTGGTCGTTCGACGGCGGGCGTGAGCTGCAGGCCGAATTGCCGCACGGTCCGTGCCGAGACTTCAACGTGATGACCCGCCGCGGCCGCTGGCGTGCGACGCTGCGTGTGCTGCGCTCGGGCGCCGAGATCGACGCCGCCGATGCAACCTTGCTCTTGGCCGTGCGAGGGCGCTGGCGCAGCGAAGGTCAGGCGCTGGATCGGATGCAGGGGCTGCTGTGGGACACGGCCCATGGCCCGGTCGACGTCGAAGCGCTCGATGCAGATGGCGCACTGCTGCACGCGCGCCTGTGCCACGATCACCGGCCATGAACCGCCTCTTTGCCGAGCACGCGCTGTTGCCCGCCGGCTTCGCCGAACGCGTGCTGCTGTCGTGGGACACCGCCGGTGCCCTGACCGCCGTGCAATCGGGCGCCGAGTGCCCTCCCGATGTGCCGCGCGCCGGGGGCCTCGTCGTGCCCGGCCTGCCCAACCTGCATTCACACGCCTTCCAGCGCGCCTTCGCCGGCCTGACCGAATACCGCGCGATCGCACAGGACAGCTTCTGGAGCTGGCGCGACTTGATGTACCGCTTCGCTGGCGCGATCACGCCCGACGATCTGGAGGCGATCGCCACGCAGCTTTACATCGAGATGCTGCGCGCCGGCTTCACCTCGGTGTGCGAGTTCCACTATGTTCACCACGACCCTGCCGGCCGGCCCTACGCCGATCGCGCCGAGATGTCGCTGCGCCTCGTGGCCGCGGCGCGGCGCGCCGGCATCGGCCTGACGATGCTGCCGGTGCTCTACCAGACGAGCGGTTTCGGCGCGAAGCCGCCGCGCGAGGACCAGAAGCGCTTCCTCAACGGCGTCGACGGCCTGCTGCGCATCGTCGAGGCCGTGCGCGCGAACGGCGTGCGCACCGGCGTCGCGCCGCACTCGCTGCGCGCGGTGCCGCCGGAAGCGCTCGCGGAACTGCTCGCCGGGCTGGATGCGATCGACGCCAGCGCGCCGGTCCACATCCACATCGCCGAGCAGATGCAGGAGGTGCGCGACAGCCTCGCGCACACCGGCGCGCGGCCGCTGCAATGGTTGCTCGACCATGCGCCGGTCGATACGCGCTGGTGCCTCGTGCATGCCACACACCTCGACGATGTCGAACGCGAGGGTGCGGCTCACCGAGGCGCGGTGATCGGCCTGTGCCCCACCACCGAGGCGAACCTCGGCGACGGCCTGTTCGATCTGCCCGCGTGGCAAGGCGCCTGGGGCATTGGCTCCGACAGCCATGCGAGCGTCGATGCCGCCGAGGAACTGCGCTGGCTCGAATACGGCCAGCGCCTCGCGCGCCAGCAGCGCAACGTCATGGTGGCCGAAGACCTGTGGCGCTGCGCCGTCGCCGGTGGTGCGCAGGCCGCCGGTCGAAACGTCGCAGGCCTCGAAGCCGGCCAGCAAGCCGATTGGGTCGTGCTCGCCGATGCGATGTTCGAGGGCCTCACGCCGGCGCAGCAACTCGCCACCCACCTCTTCGCCAGCCACCGCCGCGATGCCGTGGCGCAGGTGTGGGTCGCCGGCCGCTGCGTGGTCGACAATGGCCGCCACGCCGAAGCCGAGGCGGCCGAACGCGGCTTTCTCGCCGCCCGCGCCCGCCTGCTGGAAGCCCTGCGATGAGCCCGACGATCGACCTGCTGCTGCGCAACGTGCGCATCGTCACTTGCACCGACGATGCCTGCTCGGTCACGCCGCCGGCCTTCGTCGCGATCTTCGGCGGGCTGATCGCCGGCCTCGGGCCGATGACGCACCTCGACCCCGAGGCGCCGGTGCTGCGCGAGATCGACGCCGAAGGCGCCCTGCTCACGCCCGGCCTGATCGATTGCCATACGCACCTCGTGCATGCCGGCCAGCGCGCGCGTGAATTCGAGATGCGTCTGCAGGGCGCGAGCTACGAGGAGATCGCGCGCGCCGGCGGCGGAATCGTCTCGACGGTGAAGCAGACGCGCGAGGCCGTGCCGGCTGATCTGCACGCGCAATCGGCGCGCCGGCTGCAATCGTTGATGGCGCATGGCGTCACCACCGTCGAGATCAAGTCGGGCTACGGCCTGTCGCTGAAGGACGAGCTGAAGTGCCTGCGCGTCGCGCGCGAGCTCGGCCAGCGCCATGCGGTGACGGTGCGCACCACGCTGCTCGCCGCCCACGCGGTTCCCCGGAATATGCCGGCCGTGCCGACGAGTACATTGCCCACGTGGCCGGGCACATCGTGCCCGAGGCCGCGCGGCTGCGCCGGCCGACGCGGTCGACGCCTTCTGCGAAACCATCGGTTTCGACCTTGCGCAGACGCGCCCGGTGTTCGAGGCCGCGCGACGCGCCGGGCTGCCGGTGAAGCTTCACGCGGAGCAGTTGTCGAACATGCGCGGCGCCGAGCTGGCCGCCGAGTTCGGCGCGCTGTCGGCCGATCACCTCGAGCATGTCGACGAAGCCGGCGTGATGGCCATGGCGCGCGCCGGCACGGTGGCGGTGATGCTGCCCGGCGCTTTCTACTTCCTGCGCGACACGCACGTGCCGCCGATCAACCTGTTCCGCCGCCATGGCGTGCCGATGGCGGTGGCCACCGACTGCAACCCCGGCAGCAGCCCGACCACGCACCTGCCGCTGATGATGAACATGGCCTCCACGCTGTTCCGCATGACGCCGGCGGAGGCGCTGCTCGGCGTCACGCGCCATGCGGCCCGGGCGCTGGGCCTGGCCGATACGCATGGCACCGTCGAGCTCGGCAAGGTGGCCGATCTCTGCCTGTGGAACGTCGACCACCCGGCCGAGCTGGCCTATGCGATCGGCGCGAGCCCCTTACGGCAGCGCCTTCACGGCGGACGCGACCATCCGCTCTAGCAGAGGCTGGATGCGCGCCGCCAGATCGGTGCGGTAGGCGAAGGGCGCGATCTCGTCCATGTAGGTGCACTGGCACAGCTCGAGCTGGATCGCGTGCACGCCCTGCTGCGGCGCGCCGTAGTGGCGCGTGATCCAGCCGCCCTTGAAGCGGCCGTTGCTCACGTGCGTGTAGCCGCCCTGCGCTGCCATCGGCGCTTCGGCGGCGGCCTGCACCGCGGCCGCGCAGGCGCGCCCATCGGCGGTGCCCAGGTTCAGGTCCGGCAGGCGGCCCTCGAAGAAGCGCGGCAGCACGCTGCAGATCGAGTGCGCATCCCACAGCAGAACCTGGCCGTGGCGCGCGCGCAGCCGGGCCAGCTCTTCACGAAGCGCGTCGTGGTACGGCCGCCAGTATCGCTCGCGGCGTTCGTCGCGCTCGGCCTCGCCCGGCGCCTCGCCGGGCAGGTACAGCGGCTCCTTGCGGAAGGTGTCCGTCGGCAGCAGTCCGGTCACGTCCTGCCCGGGGTAGAGGCTCTCGTCCTGCGGCGGGCGGTTCAGGTCGATCACGTGGCGGGCGTAGTTGGCGGCGATCACCGTGGCGCCCATGGCGTGCACGAATTCGTAGAGGTGCGGCAGGTGCCAGTCGACGTCGGCGCGCTGCAGCGCCGCCGGCGTCATGCGCCGCTCCAGTTCGTGGGGATCAGCGTGCCGGCGTGCGGGATCGAGACGAGCAGCGGCGCCGTGCCCCGTGTCAGTGCGAAGACGTCCTGCTGCATGCGTGACAACCCTGGGTCAAGTGGCCTAGACAAGTCGAGGTGGCTGTGTAGACTGCGGCACGCGCCTTGCAAGGCCGACGATCACATCCTTCAGGAGTCGAGACGATGAACCAGCGCTCTCTTGCCGCTTCCTTGGGCGGCCTTGCCGCCGCAGCCGCCATTCTCGCCGCCGCCGGCCCGGCGGCCGCCCAGGAAACCCCTGTGGCGATCGGCATATCAGGCTGGACGGGCTTCGCGCCCTTGACGCTGGCCAAGGAGGCCGGCCTGTTCAAGAAGTTCGGGCTCGATGTCTCGATCAAGAAGATCCCGCAGAAGGACCGCCACCTCGCCATCGCCTCGGGCGACATCCAGTGCGCCGCCACCACCGTCGAGACCTGGGTGGTCTGGAACGCCAACGGCGTGGCCACCACGCAGATCTTCCAGCTCGACAAGAGCTATGGCGCCGACGGCATGGTGGTCAAGCCGACCATCGGCAAGATCACCGACCTGAAGGGCAAGACGGTGGCGGCTTCGGCGCCCGGCACGGCGCCCTACTTCACGCTGGCCTGGATGCTGAAGAAGAACGGCCTGTCGGTGAAGGACGTGAAGGTGGTGACGCTGGAGCCGCAGGGCGCCGCCAACGCGATGATCGCGGGCAACGCCGACCTCGACGCCGCGATGACCTACGAGCCCTACCTCAGCGCGGTGCGCGCCAAGCCCGAGGCCGGCAAGATCATCGCCACCACGCTCGACTACCCGATGGTGATGGACACCTTCGGCTGCACGCCCAAGTTTCTGAAGGAGAACCCGAAGGCCGCCAAAGCCCTGGCCGACGGCTACTTCGCTGCGCTGGACATGATCAAGGCCGATCCGAAGAAGAGCTTCGAGATCATGGGTGCCGACGTGAAGCAGAGCGGCGAGGCCTTCGAGAAGAGCCAGCCTACCTGCGCTGGCAGGACCGCGCGGCCAACCAGAAGTTCTTCGCCGGCGAGCATGCGCAGTTCAGCAAGGAGGCGGCCGATCTGCTGCTGGAGATCGGCATCATCAAGCAGATCCCCGATCTGAAGTCGCTCGCCGACACCTCGTTCATCAAGTGAGCAGCGGCACGCCTTGAAGCCGCTTCGCGATGTCTCCCCGGGGCGCGCAGCGCCCTGGGCATCAGCTTCTTCGTGCTGTTCTTCGCCGCCTGGGCCGCCGCCACCTTCGGCGGCTACGTGTCGAAAACCTTCCTCGCCGACCCGCTGACGATGCTGAAGTCGGGCTGGACGCTGCTGACCGAGCAGGGCTTCCTCACCGACATCGGCTATACGGTCTGGCGCGTGGTCGGCGGCTTCGTGCTGGCGGCCATCGTCGCCGTGCCGCTGGGCGTGACGATGGGCGCCTACAAGCCGATCGAGGCCTTCTTCGAGCCCTTCGTCTCGTTCGCGCGCTACCTGCCGGCCTCGGCCTTCATCCCGCTCTTGATCCTGTGGGCCGGCATCGGCGAAGCGCAGAAGCTGGCGGTGATCTTCATCGGCTCGTTTTTCCAGCTGGTGCTGATGATCGCGGTGACGGTCGGCGGCACGCGGCGCGATCTGGTGGAAGCCGCCTACACGTTGGGTGCGAACGACTGGGGCATCGTGCGCCGCGTGCTGATCCCGGCCGCCGCGCCGCAGGTGGCTGAGACGCTGCGCCTCGTGCTGGGCTGGGCCTGGACCTACGTGATCGTCGCCGAGCTGATCGGCGCCTCGCACGGCATCGGCCACATGATCACCGACAGCCGGCGCTGCTGGCCACCGACCAGATCATCTTCGGCATCATCACCATCGGCGTGATCGGGCTCGTCTCCGACCTCGCCTTCAAGCGCGCCAACCGGGCGCTGTTCCGCTGGGCTTCGCTGTGAGTCGACCATGAGCCGCTTGAGCATCCGCGGCGTCGGCCGCACCTTTCCCGGCGTCAACGGCGGCGCGCCGACGCTGGCGCTGCAGCCCACCGATCTCGAAGTCGCCGACAACGACTTCATCACCGTGCTCGGGCCGTCGGGCTGCGGCAAGTCGACGCTGCTGCGGATCGTCGCGGGCCTGGACGAACCCACGCAGGGCGAAGTGCGGCTCGATGGCGAGCCGGTGCGCGGCCCCGGCGCCGAGCGCGGCATGGTGTTCCAGAGCTACACGCTGTTCCCGTGGCTCACGGTGCGCGAGAACATCTGCTTCGGCCTGCGCGAGAAGGGCCTGCCGGCCGCCCAGCAGGCGGAGGTCGCCGCGCGCTTCATCGCCGAGGTCGGCCTGAAGGGATTCGAGAACCACTTTCCCAAGCAGCTTTCCGGCGGCATGCAGCAGCGCGTGGCGCTGGCCCGAGCGCTGGCCAACGACCCGAAGATCCTGCTGCTCGACGAGCCCTTCGGTGCGCTCGACAACCAGACCCGCGCGCTGATGCAGGAGCTGCTGCTGTCGATCTGGGAGCAGCACAAGAAGACGGTGCTGTTCGTCACGCACGACGTCGACGAGGCGATCTTCATGGCCAACCGCTGCGTGGTGTTCAGCGCACGCCCCGGGCGCATCAAGAACGAACTGACGATCGACCTGCCCTACCCGCGCCACTACACGGTGAAGACGACGCCGCGCTTCTCGGAGCTGAAGGCGGTGGTCACCGAGGACATCCGGGCAGAGAGCCTCAAGACCGCCCAGATGGAGCACTGATCAGAGCGTGGCACCTTCTTCCACCAGCGCTGTCGCCGCCGCGATGTCCGGCGCCATCAGGCGGTCTTCCACCAGTCGCGGCACCTGCGCGCGCAGCCGCGCATGAAGCGCCTCGATCGCCGGCGAGGAGCGCAGCGGGCGGTGGAAATCCAGCGCCTGGGCCGCGGCCAGCCACTCGATGCCGACGATGCCGGCGGTGTTGTCGAGCATCTGGTGCAGCCGCCGTGCCGCGTAGGTGGCCATCGAGACGTGGTCTTCCTGGTTGGCCGAGGTGGGCAGCGAATCGACGCTGGCCGGATGCGCGAGCGACTTGTTCTCCGAGGCCAGCGCGGCCGAGGTCACCTGCGCGATCATGAAGCCCGAGTTCAGCCCGCCGTTCTCGACGAGGAAGGCCGGCAGGTTCGAGAGCACCGGGTCCATCAACATCGCGGTGCGGCGCTCGGACAGTGCGCCGATCTCGGCGATGGCCAGCGCGAGGTTGTCGGCCGCGAAGGCCACCGGCTCGGCGTGGAAATTGCCGCCCGACAGCGCCTCCATCGCATCGGCGAAGACCAGCGGGTTGTCCGACACGCCATTGGCCTCGGTCAGCAGGATGCTCCAGGCGTGCGCCATCTGGTCGAGGCAGGCGCCCATCACCTGCGGCTGGCAGCGCAGGCAGTACGGATCCTGCACCTTCTCGCAATCGATGTGCGAGGCGCGCAGCGCGCTGCCGGCCAGCCAGTCGCGGTAGCGCGCGGCCACCGCACGCTGGCCCTTCTGGCCGCGCACCGCGTGGATGCGGTCGTCGAAGGGTGTGTCCGAGCCCTTGGCGGCGTCGACCGTCATCGCGCCGACGGCCAGCGCCGCATCGAACACACGCTGCAGGCGCAGCGCGGCGTGGATCGCCAGCGCGGTCGAGGCCTGCGTGCCGTTGAGCAGCGCCAGGCCTTCCTTCGGCCCGAGCGTCAGCGGCTTCAGGCCGGCATGCGGCAGCGCGTCGAGCGCGCTCACGCGCCGGCCGTTCACGAAGGCTTCGCCGACGCCAATCAGCACGCCAGCCAGGTGCGACAGCGGCGCCAGGTCGCCCGAGGCGCCGACCGAGCCCTTCTCGGGCACCACCGGCAGCACGTCGTGCGCGAGCAGCGCGAGCAGCGCCTCGATCACTTCCAGCCGCACGCCCGAGACGCCGTGCGCCGGGCTCGCCGCCTTCAGCAGCAGCATCAGCCGCACCACCGGCGCGCTCATCGGGGCGCCGATGCCGGCGCTGTGCGACAGCACCAGGTTCTTCTGCAGTTGCACGAGCTGGTCGTCGGCGATGCGGGTCTGCGCCAGCTTGCCGAAGCCGGTGTTGATGCCGTACACGGGCTCGTGGCGCGCGACCAGCGCCCGCACGCAGTCGACGCTGGCCTGGATGCCGGCCTTGGCAGATTCAGCGATGGCCAGCTTCAGCGACCCGGCCGCGGTGCGCGCCAGCAGCGGCTGGTCGAGCCCGCCGGGGGTGATGAAGGTGCTGTCCATCGTCGCGCTCCGCAAAGTGGTCTAGACAACTTTAGCACGCCCAGGGAAAGAATCAATCCATGACGACCGCAGCGCACCGCCGCCTGCCTTCCGAAGACATCAAGGCCTCGATCCGACAGCGCATCGCCGAGGGCGGCTGGCAGCCCGGCATGAAGCTGCCGTCCGAGCGCGAGCTGGTGCAGCAGTTCGGCTGTGCGCGCATGACGGTGCACCACGCGCTGCGCGAGCTGGAGGACGAGGGCCTGATCGAGCGCCGCCAGGGCTCGGGCTCCTACGTGGCGCAGCTGCACCCGATCTCCAACGTGCTGCAGGTGCGCGACATCCACGAGGAGATCGCCGAGCGCGGCCATGTGCACGTCACGCGCGTGCTGGCGGTGGAGAAGCTCAAGGCCACGCCCGAGATCGCCGCCGCGATGCGGCTGCGCAAGGGCAGCACGGTGTTCCACGTGCGGCTGGTGCATGTCGAGAACGGCGTGCCGATCCAGCTGGAAGACCGGCACGTGAACCCCGCGCTGGCCGCTGACTTCATGACGCGCGACTTCTCGCAGGTCACGCCCTCGGCGGTGCTGTTCGAGCATGCGCCGCTGACCGAGGCCGAACAGGTGGTCGAGGCGGTGCTGGCCGATGCCGAGCAGGCGCGTGCACTCGACGTGCCGGCAGGATCGGCACTGCTGATGGTCTCGCGCCGCACGGTGTCGCAGGGCGCCGTGGCCTCGGTGGCGCGCCTGTACCATCCCGGCTCCCGCTATCGCCTGATCGGACACTTCTCGGTCTGATCGCTGCCATGACCGCCGACCTGACCGATGCCGAGTTCGAGGAACTCGACGAGCTGCTGACCAAGACCCCCGAGCCCTTCGAGCCCCTCGATGCGGTGATGCTCGACGGCTTCCTGTGCGGCGTGATCGTGCAGCCGGTGCTGCTGGAGACCGAGGCCTGGCTGCCGCACGTGTTCGACTTCGACGGCCAGCCGCTGCCCGACGATGCCGACCCGGCCTGGCGCGAGCGGGTCACCGCGCTGATCCTGCGCCGCCATGCGGCGCTGAACCGCGCGATCGCCGAAGACGGCTGGTTCGACCCGCTGATCCTCGAGCTCGACGACTTCAACCCGCCGCGCACCGACGACCCGGCGGCCAGCCTGAACCCGGTGTCGCAGGCGCTGTTCCCGTGGGTGGCCGGCTTCCAGCATGCGATGGAGAGCTTCCCCGATCTTCTCGAGCTGCCCGACCCGGCGATCGATGTCGCCCTCGCCCGCCTGTACCGGCACCTGCCGGCGCAGACCGACGAGGAACGCGAGGTCGTGGCCACGCTCGACAAGGAGCACCCGCTGGCCAACCTCGACGAGGCGATCGAGGACCTGATCGTCATCGTCGCCGACCTGGAAGACCTGACGCGCGACCGCCGCTACAAGGTCGAGACGGTCAAGCGCGACGCACCCAAGGTGGGCCGGAACGACCCTTGCCCCTGCGGCAGCGGCAAGAAGTTCAAGCAGTGCCACGGCAAGACCTGAGTCCTCACCGCTGATGCGCATCCAGCTGCTGTCGGACCTGCACTGCGAGACCGAAGCCTTCGCGCCCGAGCCGAACCCGGCGGCCGAACTGCTGGTGCTCGGCGGTGACATCGACAGCAGCTGGACGGCGCTGGAGCAGTTCCGCGGCTGGCCCGTGCCGGTGCTGATGGTGGCCGGCAACCACGAATTCGACGGCCGCGAGGTCGACGCCGCCCGGCCCGCGTTGCGCGAGCGCTGCAACGCGCTCGGCATCCGCTTGCTGGAGCGCGAGAGCCTCGTGCTGACCGACCGCGACGGCGCGCGCATCCGCTTCAGCGCCACCGTGCGCTGGTGCGACTTCGATCTCTTCGGGGACGCCGGCCGTGCCGGCGCGATGCGCGCCGCGGCCTACTACATGCGCATCATGCGCAGCACGCGCCACGGCGTGCCGTTCGATCCGGACGGCGTGCGCGAGGAGGCGCTGGCCTGCCGGGAGTGGCTCGCCGACGAGCTCCCACGCACCGGCGACTGGGACCGCACCGTCGTGCTCACGCATTTCGCGCCCTCGCTGCGCAGTGCCGATCCGCGCTACGGCGCGCAGCCCGGCACCGCGAGCTTCTGCAATGCCGACGATGCGCTGCTGCGGCATGCATCCACCTGGATCCACGGCCACCTGCATTGCCGGCACGACTATCTCGCCGAGCACGAGGGCGGGCGCACGCGCGTCGTCTGCAATGCGCGCGGCCATGGGCGCAAGGGCGAGGCCGAGGGCCACGACCCGCTGCGCATCTACGACGTCTGAGACGCCGCAGCGGCGCTCACTTCACTTCTTCGCCGATCTCGATCTTCAGCCCGCTGGCGCCCACGGCGACGGGCTGCGAGAAGCCCTGCAGGTCGCCCGGCTGCGGCGTCGCATTGCCGCTCTTGCTGATGCGTGCGCCGACGATCACCTGCTTGGCCGACGACAGCCGCGTGGCCGGGCTCATCGCGGTGGAGTCGTCGAGCGTGAAGTTCAGCGGCAGGTCCTTCACCTGCTTGCGCAGGATGGCCAGCGGCATCTTCGGGCCTTCGGCGGCGCGGGCGAAGACGAAGACCGTGTCTTCCGGCGAGACGCGGCCCTTCAGGTTCGCCGCGAGCTGCACCTCGCCGGCCACCTTGCCGTTGCCGGCGGTGGCCGGCGCGGTGGGCGCCTTCGCGGCGGGCGCGGCGCCCTGTCCGGCACGCGAACGCGCCTCTTCCACGCCGCCTTGCAGGTTGCGCGCGAGTTCGCTGCCCGGTTCGGCCACCGCCACCGCGGCCTCCCACAGCATCGCGGCCTTGGCGAAATCCTGGCTGTCGAAGGCGATCGTGCCGGCCAGTGCCAGCGCCTTCAGGTTCTTCGGATCGAGTTGCAGCGCCTTGGCGATCAGCGCCGCCGGCTCGCCGGCGAGGTTGCGGCCGGCGGCCATGGCCTTGGCGTCGGCGATGTCGGCATAGGCCTGGGCGTCCTGCGGCTTCATGTCGATCACCCGCTGGAAGGCGGCGACCGCATCGGCGTAGCGGCTCATCGCGCTGTAGCTGCGGCCGAGCATGCTCCAGCCGTCGGCATCGTCGGGCTTGTCCTTCAGGCGCTGCTCGAGCTGCCCGACCATCGCCTCGATCTGCCCCATCGCATTGCCGTGGCCGGCACGGCCGTCGCTGCCGGCCACCGGCACGCCCTTGACGGCGCTCGGCGTGCCATAGCGCGCGTAGCCCGCCGCGGCGACGACGACGACGAAGGCCGCCATCCCCCACACCAGCTTGCGTGAGGCACGCGGCGCGGCCGGTGCAGCCGGCGCGGCCTCGGATTGCATCACCAGCGCGAGCAGTTCTTTCTCGAGCGTGGCGCGCGAGGCGGCCGCCTGTTCGGCCGGCAGCGTGCCGGCAGCGGCCAGTTCGTCGAGTTGGCGAATCTGGCGCTTGAGTTCGTCGATGCGAGGGTTCATGGGGCGTGGATGGTAAGGCCCGCCGGCGTTGCGGGTTGTCAAGAAGCGGGGCGGTCCGTGTGCGAGACTTGAATTGTTTCGAACATGTTCCCTGGAGACGAGACCCGATGAAGATCCTCCTCGCCGTCGATGGCAGCCCTTTCACGAAGCGCATGCTGGCCTATCTGGCCGCGCACGACGAATGGCTCGGCGGCGGCCGCCACGAGTACACCGTGCTGAACTCGGTGGCGCCGGTGCCGGCCCGCGCGGCGGCCGTGATCGACCGCGAGACGCTGAAGGCCTACTACGCCGACACCAGCGAGGCCGTCTTCAAGCCCATCCGCAGCTTCTTCAAGAAACAGGGCATCGAGGCCACGTTCGTCGGCAAGGTCGGGCATGCGCCGGAGCTGATCGCGAAGACCGCCGATGCCGGCGATTTCGACCTGCTGATGATGGGCTCGCACGGCCACGGCGCGCTGGGCAACCTCGTGATGGGCTCGGTGGCCACCAAGGTCCTGTCGGCGTGCAAGACGCCGGTGCTCATCATCCGCTGAACCGCGATGCCCGGCGCCCTGCCGGGTTCGTTCAGCGCTTCGCCAGCCCGTCGAAGCAGGTGCCCAGCAGCAGATCGATGATCTGTTCGTCGCTGTACTGCCCGGTGAGCTTGAGAAGGCCCAGCACCGGGTCGCAGGCGCGGGCGAAGAGCGTGTAGAGGATCACCTCGGGCGGCAGCGCCGGGTTCAACGCGCCGGCCTCCTGTGCCGCGGTGATCCAGCTGCCGAGCCGGTCGCTCACTTCCATCAACCGGTCGATGTAGGCCTTGTTGGTGGTCAGCGCCGCGCGCAGGCTCGAGTTCTGCGCCGGCAGCGAGGGCATCTCGCCGGCCAGCTGCACCTGCATGGTCCAGCGGGCCACGGCCTTGAGCTGCTCGATCGCGGGCGCCTCGGCCGACTGCGTTGCCCGCTCCTCGAGGAAGGCCAGCGCCCGTTCGAGGATGCGGATCATCGCCGCTGCGGCCAGTTCTTCCTTCGAGGTGAAGTGCTTGTACAGGCTGGCCTTGGCGATGCCGACGTCGGCGGCCACCTCGTCGACCGTCATCAGGTCGAAGCCCTTTTCCGCCAGCAGGCGGTTGACGGACGACACGATCGCGTCCTCCCGGGCACGCAGCACCTGCTCTCGAAACGAAACCTTGGCCATCACTGGATTCTAGTCACCGCCGGCTGCTTGCGGACGCGAGGGTCTTGATCCGACCCGTTGGTCTCATCAAAAGACCATAAAGTCTTCAGTGAATACTGATCAGTTTAAATTGCGCCCGATCGGTCGCGTGATCTGGATCACGAGAACCGTGCTTCCCCGGCCACGACGCCGGCCTCTTCGCAACCTCGACTGGAGCAGTACACATGTTCGATTGATCAAGAGACTGGCGGCCGTGTCCGCCCTCGCCCTCGTGGCCGCCTGCGGTGGCGGTGATGACGACCATCCGCCGCCCGGCACGCTGGCACAGGTGGCCACCGCCGGTGGCTTCAACGCGCTGGTCGCCGCGGCCGACAAGGCCGGCCTGGTGTCGGCGCTCAGCGGCGCCAACGCCAACCTGACGGTCTTTGCGCCCACCGACGCGGCGTTCACGAACTGGCCACCAGCCTCGGCTTTGCCAGCGCCAACGCGATGGTTACCGCGCTCGACGGCCCGACGCTGGCGAAGATCCTGCAATACCACGTGCTGCCGTCGAAGAAGCTGGCGGCCGACCCGCCAGCGGCGGCCCCACGCAAGCCACGCTGTACACCTTCGAAGGCTCGGCCTCGACGCTGGCGCTGAACACCAGCGCTGGCGTGAAGATCACGGACGCCGTGCTCACCCAGGCCACGGTGACCAGCGCCAACGTGCCGGCCAGCAACGGCGTGATCCACGTGATCGACAAGGTGCTCGTGCCGCCCGGCGTACTCAACGTCGTGCAAATGGCCCAGCTCAACCCGGCCTTCAGCACGCTGGTCGGCGCGGTGGTGTCGGCCAACCTGCAGGGTGCCCTGTCCGATCCGGCCGCGCAGCTGACCGTCTTCGCGCCGACCAACGACGCCTTCGCCGCGATCGCCAGCACGGTGGCCAGCCTGACGCCGACGCAGCTGTCGACGGTGCTCACCTACCACGTGGTGGGCAGCCAGTGCTCGCCGCCAACATCCCGTTCGGCACGCCGATCACGACCTTGTCCACCCAGCAGATCACGATCAATGCCGGCACACCGCCGACCATCACCGACACCACCGCCACGCCGGCGTCGATCGTCGCCACCGACGTGCGCGCCAGCAACGGCGTCATCCACGTGATCGGCAAGGTGCTGATCCCGTCGCTTGCGAACTGAACCCTCACTCCACCTGGAAGGACTCACCATGAAGAAGACCCTCCTCGCGCTGACGCTCGGCCTGGGCACCGCCTTCACGGCACAGGCCAAGGACATCGTCGACACGGCCGTGGCCGCCGGCAAGTTCAACACGCTGGCCACCGCGCTGAAGGCCGCTGGCCTCGTCGACACCCTCAAGGGCCCCGGCCCGTTCACCGTCTTCGCGCCGACCGACGAGGCCTTCGCGAAGATCCCGAAGGCCGACCTCGATGCATTGCTGAAGGACAAGGCCAAGCTGACCGCGGTGCTGACCTACCACGTCGTGCCCGGCAAGGTGATGGCCAAGGACGTCAAGGCCGGCAAGGTGAAGACCGTGCAGGGCAGCGAGCTGACCCTGGGCACCACCGGCGGCGTGACCGTCGATGCGGCCAAGGTGGTTCAGGCCGACATCGCTGCCGACAACGGCGTGATCCACGTGATCGACAGCGTGGTGCTGCCGAAGTGAGCGCCGCCTGATCGCGGCAGAAGCGCGCTCAGCGCTTCTTGAAGGCCGGCGCCGCTGGACGGTGGCCGGCCCTTGTCGTTTCGCGCGTCGGTGCCCGGCTCGGGCATCGGCAGCGTGTCGAGGCTGGCATCGAGGCCGAAGGCCGTGCCCATGTCGGCGTAGTCGGAGTCGGCGCGGGCGCGGCCTTGCCGAAGCCCAGGCTGGACCACCAGGAACCTGAATTCGACTTGCTCATTCCGCACCTCCGTTGGCGTCACACCGTTCCGATATCGGAATGTTTCCAGTGTGCTGAACGGGGCGCCAGCGGGATGCCGCGAACAAGCGCCGCTTGCGCGTGCATTTCGATACGAATCGGCGTCCGGCGTGATCCACGCCGCGAACGGATCGTCAGTCGCGCGCCACGCCGGGCCGCCCGGCCTCGACGACGAAGCGGGCCTGCGAATGCAGCGACGCGCCCGGCTGCGCCGGGTGGGCCGTGGCGCGGAAGTCGCACTGCGCGGCGTCCGGCGTCAGCTCGATCCAGGCATAGCCGCGCTCGTCGGATCGCGCGTGCAGCAGATCAGGGCTGCTCGCACGGATGGCGGCCATCAGCGGTTCGGCCAGGCCGCGGCTGGTGACCGACGAACAGACGAATTCGGCCGCCACCACCGGCGAGCGCGGGTCGTCGATGCGCTGGCGCAGCTGCGCTGCGACGTGGCGGTGAACGTCGCCACCGAGCACCAGCGCATTGCCGGATCCGCCGGCCGCGGCCGCGGCCACGGCATCGAGCAGCCGGTCGCGCGCGAGCGGGTAGCCGTCCCAACCGTCGCTGTACAGGCGCCGGCCGATCGGCGTGGCGATGGCGCTGCTGCTCATCTGCGTGGCCTGGGCGATCAGCTTCCACGGCCGCTGGCTGGCCGCCGCCCTGCGCGAGCCAACGCTCCTGCGCAGCGCCGAGCATCGTGCGCGCCGGGTCGGCGAGCTCGTCGCAGCCCGACATCACCCGGCCGCCGGCCTTGCCGTCGCCGCAGGCCTGCACGCTGCGGAACTGGCGCACGTCCAGCGTCCACAGCTCGGCCGGGCGGCCCCAGCGGTACTGGTCGCGGATGCGCATCGAGGGCCCGCGCGGCGCCATCGCCGGCGACACCGGCAGGTGCTCGAAGTAGGCCTGGTAGGCCGCCGCCCGTCGGCGCAGGAACGCGGCCGCATCCAGCCCGCTCGGGCTGGCCTCGCCGGCGTAGTCGTTCTCGACCTCGTGGTCGTCCCAGGTCAGCACCCAGGGGTGGGCGGCGTGCGCCGCGCGCAGGTCGGCATCGAGCTTGTAGGTGGCGTGGCGCGCGCGGTAGGCGTCGAGCTCGCGCGGCACCGGGCCCTCGTGCTCGCGCACGCGGCGGCTGGCGCTGGTGGCCGATTCGTAGATGTAGTCGCCAACGAACAGAACGACATCCAGATCGCGCGCGGCAATCTCGGCATGCGCGGCATACCAGCCTTGCTCGTAGTGCTGGCAGGAGGCGAGTGCCGGGCGCAGCCGGCGCACCGGCTCGTCGTCCGCCGGGGCCGTGCGGGTGCGGCCCACGGGGCTGACGGCATCACCGGCGATGAAGCGGTAGAAATAGCGGCGGCCGCTGGCGAGGCCGTCGACCTCGACGTGCACCGCATGGCCGCGCTCCGGCCGCGCGACAAACTCGCCGCGGCGCACGCCGGTGGCGAAACGCTCGTCTTCGGCGAGCTCCCAGCGCACGGCAAAGGCCTGCGGCGGAGCCCGCCGCCCGCGCATGCGGCTGCGGCGCGAGCCGCGTCCAGATCACCACCGAATCGGGTCGCGGCATGCCACTGGCCACGCCGAGCGTGAACGGGTCACCGCTACCTGCCGGCCAGCGTGCCGGCGACGGGGCCTGTGCCTTCGCCGGCCCGAACAGCTGCCACAGCGCGAGCGCGGCGGCCTGACGGCCGAGGTGGGCGAGGGCGTGGCGGCGGTGCATGTCGGCGCGCATTGTGGGCCCGGCGGGTGACGCCTCTACAATCGCGCCCCTCGCGAAACGCACCGAACGCGGAAAACGCCATGTCCCCCCTACTGCGCCATCGATTTCGGCACCTCCAACTCCGCCGTGGCGGTGCCCGATGCCACGCGCGGCATGCGCCTCGTCGAACTCGAGCCCGGCCACACGACGATGCCCACCGCGGTCTTCTACTTCGTCGACGGCCCCGAGCACGACGGCCCGCCGCGAGCCTTCGGCCGCGCCGCGGTGTCGGCCTATGTGGACGGGCTCGACGGCCGCCTGATGCGCTCGATGAAGAGCATCCTCGGCAGCAGCCTGATCGAGCAGACCACCGATGTCGGCGGCGGCCGCGGCGTGAAGTACCTGGACATCGTCGCCGGCTACCTGCGCCACCTGAAGCGCTGCGCCGAGGCCGATGCCAAGGCGCCGATCGAGCGCGCGGTGCTCGGCCGGCCGGTCTTCTTCGTCGACGACGACCCGGCGCGCGATGCGCAGGCGCAGGCGGCACTCGAAGCGGCAGCGCGGCAGGTGGGCTTCCGCGACATCCACTTCCAGTACGAACCGATCGCTGCCGCCTTCGACCACGAGCGCCGCATCGACCATGAAGAGGTGGTGCTGGTGGCCGACATCGGCGGCGGCACGTCGGACTTCTCTGTGGTGCGCGTCGGCCCCGAGCGCGCGAAGCGGCTCGAGCGCAAGAGCGACATCCTCGCCAACCATGGTGTGCACATCGCCGGCACCGATTTCGACCGCCGCGTCGAGCTCGCGGCCATCCTGCCGGAGTTCGGCTACGGCGCCTTCGGGCCGAGCATCGGCGGCGCGCCGCCGCGCGAGGTGCCCAGCGGCGTCTATTTCGACCGCCACCGGCACCTGATCAACACCGTCTACAACCCGGCACGCGTGGCCGAACTGCGCTCGATGCGCGGCTTCTATGCGGACCTGCGCCACCACGACCGGCTGATGATCGTCGTCGATGAACGCCTCGGCCACGAACTCGCGGCGCGGGCCGAGGACGGCAAGATCGCCGTGGCCGAAGGCGGCCGCACGACGATCGATCTCTCGCACGTCGAGCGGCGCCTCGCCGTCGAGCTGACGGAGCCGCAGGCAGTGGCTGCGCTCGACGCCGACATCGAGCGCATCGTCGAGGCCGGACGCGAGACGGTGCGGCAGGCGGGACTGAAGCCCGAAGGGATCGACGCGCTCTATTTCACCGGCGGCTCCACCGGCCTGCGGCTGCTGGCACAGCGCATCGCGTCGGCCTTCCCCGCCGCGCGGCAGGTGCGGGGTGATCGCTTCGCGTCGGTCGCCAGCGGGCTGGCCGTGTTTGCACAGCGCTGGTTCGAGCGCGGCTGATCAGCCCGACGCTTTCGACAGATCGAAGAGGCTGGTCGCCTCCAGATCCAGCACCTCGGTGCCGCGCTGGTTGAAGAGCTGCCAGCGCCAGCGCAGGATGCCCAGGCCGGCGTTGCCCTTGGAGCGTCGGGTTTCGACCACGGTGGCGCGCACGCTGAGCACATCGCCGGGGCGCACCGGATGCGGCCACTTCACGTAGGCGAGGCCGGGCGATGCGAACGATTCGCTGCCGGCCAGCGCCGCATCGGCCACCGGGCGCATCGCGATGCCGCAGGTGTGCCAGCCGCTGGCGATCAGGCCTTCGAAGCGGCCCTTCGCGGCGGCGACCGCGTCGGTGTGGAACCACTGCGGGTCGTACTGCGTCGCGAAGCGGACGATCTCTTCTTCGCTGACTGCATACGGCCCCGCCTCGATCACTTGCCCGACGCTGAACTCGTTGAATCTCATGCGTGGCTCACGCGGAGCGATGCGCCCGGCGGCGCAGCCACGGGCTCAGGCGGTAGCGCTCGCCGCGGTATTCGGCATCGAGCGCATGGATCACGGCGGCCACGCCATCGACGCTCCAGCCCTTCAGCCACTCGAACGGCCCGGCCGGATAGTTGACGCCGAGCTTCATCGCCGCATCGGCGCCGGCTTCGTCGCACACGCCCTGCAGCACCGCATCGGCGGCTTCGTTGATCAGCATCGCGACCGTGCGGGCCACCACCGGGCCCGGCGCATCGGCCAGCGGCAGCGGCGTGAAGCCGAGCGCGGCCAGCCAGCGCCGGCTTGCGTCTGCCGTGCCGCGCTCGCGCCGGGCGCCACCGCATACGCGAGTGCCGTGCCGGGGGCGATCGGCAGCGCCACCGGGCGATCGAAGACCGCCACGTCGGCCGCGTGCAGATCGCGCGCCAGCTGCTGAGCGCTGCGGCCATCGGTGAGTGCGAGGCGGGCGCCGTCGACCGTCAGGCCGATCCAGTCGCTGGCCGTGTCGCGCGCCGGGCCCCAGCCCTGGGCGCGAGGGCCGCGATCGCGGCGTGTTCGAGGTGATCGGCGATCGGCCCGATGCCATGCACCGTCACCTCGCGCGCTGTGGCCGGCGCCTCGTGCACCGCCACCGGCAGCGGCGGCACGCCGCCGCCGTCGCCATAGGCGTAGAAGCCGCGGCCGCTCTTTCGGCCGAGCAGCCCGCCCGCGACCATCTCGCCCTGCACCAGCGAGGGCACGTAGCGCTTGTCGAAGAAGTTGGCGGCATAGACCGAGTTCGTCACCGCGAAGTTGGTGTCGTGGCCGATGAGATCCATCAGCTCGCACGGCCCCATGAAAGCCCGCTGCCTTCAGGCAGACATCGAGCACCTGCGGCGGCGCGGCCTGCTCCTGCAGCAGCGCCAGCGTCTCGGCGTAGAACGGCCGCGCGATGCGGTTGACGATGAAGCCCGGCGTGCTCTTCGCATGGACCGGCACCTTGCCCCAGGTCTTGCTCAGCTCGAAGATCGCGTCGGCCACCGCGGCATCGGTCTGCAGGCCGTGCACCACCTCCACCAGCTTCATCAGCGGCACCGGGTTGAAGAAGTGCATACCGACCAGCGCCGCGGATGCTGCAGGCCGTTGGCGATCGCCGTCACGCTGATCGACGAGGTGTTGGTGGCCAGCACCGCTTCGGGCGCGAGCAACCCTTCGAGCTCGCGGAACAGCGCGCGCTTGGCATCGAGGTTCTCGACGATCGCCTCGACGACGAGGCCGGACTCGCGCGCCTGCGCCAGCGAGTTGATCGCCACCATGCGCGACACCGCCGCCTGCGCCGCGTCGGCCGTGAGCTTGCCCTTGTCGACCAGCGTCTTCAGCGTGCCGACGAGCTTGTCGATCGCCTGCGCCGCCGCGCCTTCGCGCATGTCGAACAGCTTGACCGGGTGGCCGGCCAGCGCCGCCACCTGCACGATGCCGGCACCCATGATGCCGGCGCCCACCACCAGCACGGGCGTGTTGCGAAGATCGATGCTCATCGGGGATCCAGTTCGCCGGCCGCTTGGCCAGAAAGGCGGCGAAGCCCTCGCGGGCCTCGTCGGTGCCGCGCACGCGCGCGATGGTGGCGGCGGTGAGTTCGCGCACGTCAGCCGTGATCGGCCCGACTTCGAGCTGCGCAAACAACTGCTTGATCTCGCGCTGCGCAGCCGGGCCGCCGGCCAGCAGGTTCTGGATCGCGGCGTCGACGGCGGAATCGAGCTGATCCTTGGCCACCACCTGCTGCACCAGCCCGAGCGCCATCGCCTCGCCGGCGCGGATGCGCTCGGTGGTGAGCGCCGGGCGCTTCGCCTGCCGCTTGCCGACCGCATTGACCACGTAGGGCCCGATCACCGCCGGCAGGATGCCGAACTTCGCTTCGCTGACCGAGAAGCTCGCGTCGTCGGCGGCGATCGCGATGTCGCAGGCGCAGGCCGCCCACGCCGCCGCCGAGCGCGGCGCCTTGCACGCGCGCCACCGTGGGCTTCGCGCAGGCCTCGATGCGCGCGAGCATCGCGGCGAACCGGCGCGCGTCGTCGAGGTTCCATTCGATGCTCGCCGTGCTGGCGCGCTGCATCCACTGCAGGTCGGCGCCGGCGCTGAAGTGCTTGCCGGCGCCGGCCAGCACGATCACGCGCACCGTGTCGTCGGCCTCCAGCTGCGCGAAGGCGGCATCGAGTTCGCCGATCATCGCTTCGTCGAAGGCGTTGAACACGGCCTCGCGGGCCATCGTCACCTGGGCCACGCCCGGAGCGCGGTGTTCGATGCGCAGCGTTTCCATCGGCGGGTGCCTCAGTAGGTTTCGAGGTGCAGGCGGCCTTCGCGCTTCATCGCCGCGCCGACCGTGTCCCAGTCCAGCCCGGCGCCGCGCGCCACGTCGCGCAACGTGGCCACCACGCCTTCTTCCATCGCCTTCAGGCCGCACACATAGAAGTAGGCGTTCGGGTCGGCCAGCAGCGGCGCCAGATCGGCGGCGCGCTCGCGCATCGCATCCTGCACGTAGCGCTTGGGCGCCCCGGCGGTGCGGCTGAAGGCGAAGTTGATGTCGATGAAATCCTTCGGCAGGTTCTGCAGCGGGCCGAAGTAGGGCAGTTCTTCCTTGGTGCGGGCGCCGAAGAAGAGCATCAGCTTGCCGCCCTCGAACTTGCCGCTGCTGCGCAGGCGGCGCCGCCACTCGGTCATCGCCCGCATCGGCGCGCTGCCGGTGCCGGTGCAGATCATCACGATGTGGCTCTTCGGGTGGTTGGGCATCAGGAAGGTGGTGCCGAACGGGCCGATCACCTGCACCGTGTCGCCCACCTTCAGATCGCACATGTAGTTGCTCGCCACGCCGCGCACCGGTTGGCCCTGGTGGTCTTCGAGCACGCGCTTGATGGTCAGCGAGACGTTGTTGTAGCCCGGGCGCTCGCCGTTGCGCGGGCTGGCGATCGAATACTGGCGCGCGTGGTGCGCGCGGCCGTTGGCATCGACGCCCGGCGGCACGATGCCGATGCTCTGGCCTTCCAGCACCGGGAAGGGCATGGCGCCGAAGTCGAGCACGATGTGGTGGGTGTCGTACTCCTTGCCCACCTCGGTGACGCGCACGTTGCCCACCACCGTGGCGGTGACGCTCTTCTCCGCGGCTTTCGGGCCGTAGAGATTCGTATACGCATGCGCCGCCGACCAGGGCGGCAGCGTGGCGTTGTACTGCGCGCTGTTGAAGGCGGCCTCGGTGCCGGTGGTGGCCACCGCGGTGGCCGCGGCTGCCGGCGCTTCGGCCACGGCCGCGTCGGCGGCCACGCCGGATTCGGCCAGTTCCTCGGGCGTCAGTTCGGCGGGCAGCACGTCCCAGCTCAGCTGCTCGTCCACGCCATAGGCACGCACCTTGGGCATCGTGCGCCAGTTGTCGATGCTGCCGGTCGGGCAGGGCGGAACGCAGGCCATGCAGAAGTTGCACTTGTCCGCATCGACCACGTAGTTGCGCGAGTCGTGCGTGATCGCGCCCACCGGGCAGGTGGCTTCGCAGGTGTTGCAGCGGATGCAGATCTCCGGGTCGATCAGGTGTTGCCTGATCACCGCGGCATTGACGGCCATGTCCATCGCCAAAGTCTCCTCTAGACGCAAGGGGCCCGCAGGCCCCTTGCAGCTGCCTCGATGATGCGCGAAATCAGTTGAAGCGCACGTATTCGAAGTCCACCGGCTGGCGGTTGATGCCCATCACCGGCGGCGCGATCCAGTTGGCAAACTTGCCCGGCTCGACGACGCGGCCCATCAGGCTGGCGACGAAGGCGCGGTCGGCGCCCGAGGGCAGCCACTCGTCGACCTTGGCGTTCCACTCGGCCTCGCTGACCACGCGGCCGTCCGGGCTCACCTTCACGCCGGACAGCGCGCCGATGTTGCGGTGGAAGGCCTTGTGCGGCGTCTTCAGGCGGAACGGAATGCCGGCCTTCTCGATCACCTTGTTCCAGCGCTCCACGCCGGCGATCGAATCCTTGATGTAGTCGTCGCGCAGCACCTCGTTCAGCGCGTTGAGCATCGGCACTTCCTTCTCGACGAGCTGGCCGTTGACGACGTTCAGCACGCGGTAGGTCTGGCCCTGGAGGATGTGGTCATCGGCCCGCTTGCCTTCCTCGAAGCGGCCCTTCAGGCCGGTCGAGTAGAAGGTCGCGGCGTTGCTCGATTCGTCGGCGCCGAACAGGTCGATCGTCACCGAGAAGTGGAAGTTCAGGTAGCGCTGCAGCGTCGGCAGGTCGATCACGCCGGCTTCGCGCAGCTTCTTCCGGGTCGTCCGTCTTCAGCTCGTTCATCGCTGCGCAGGTGCGCTGCACGACGCGGCTGATGCCCGACTCGCCGACGAACATGTGGTGCGCTTCTTCCGTCAGCATGAACTTGGTCGTGCGGGCCAGCGGGTCGAAGCTCGACTCGGCCAGCGCGCACAGCTGGAACTTGCCGTCGCGGTCGGTGAAGTAGGTGAACATGAAGAACGACAGCCAGTCGGGCGTCTGCTCGTTGAACGCCTGCAGGATGCGCGGGTTGTCTTCCTGGCCGGAGCGGCGCTCGAGCAGCGCTTCGCCTTCCTCGCGGCCGTCGCGGCCGAAATACTTGTGCAGCAGGTAGACCATCGCCCACAGGTGGCGGCCTTCCTCGACGTTCACCTGGAAGAGGTTGCGCAGGTCGTACTGGCTCGGTGCGGTCAGGCCGAGGTGGCGCTGCTGTTCCACCGAGGCCGGCTCGGTGTCGCCCTGCGTCACGATGATGCGGCGCAGGTTGGCGCGGTATTCGCCGGGCACGTCCTGCCGGGCGTCTTCGCCCTTGTGGTCACCGAAATGGATCTTGCGGTCCTTCTCGGCCGGGTTCAGGAAGATGCCCCAGCGGTAATCGGGCATCTTCACGTGGCCGAACTGCGCCCAGCCCTGCGGATCGACGCTCACCGCCGTTCGCAGATAGACATCGAAGTCCTGCGAGCCGTCCGGGCCCATGTCCTGCCACCAGCTCAGGTAGTTGGGCTGCCACTGCTCGAGCGCGCGCTGCAGCGTGCGGTCTTCGCTGAGGTTGACGTTGTTGGGGATCTTCTCGCTGTAGTTGATGCTGCTCATCGCTGCTCCATTCGTTGCCGTGTGATGTCTCGATCAAGCGGGCGCCACGGAACCGGCTTTGCCGGGCCGTTGGCGCCGCCCCTTGAGGGGGAGCGGCGTGAGCCGCTCCGGGGTGTCCGTCAAACTCTGTTCCAGTCGAAGGCGGCCTTGTCGCCCTTGCCGTAGACCTTCAGGGCGCCCTTGTCGCCGACGGCGTTGGGGCGCTGGAAGATCCAGTTCTGCCAGGCGGTCAGGCGGCCGAAGACGCGGGTGAACATGTTCTCGGGGCCGTTGAAGCGCAGGTTGGCTTCCATGCCGGTCAGCGCATCGGGGCTCATGGCCACGCGCTCCTCGATGGCGATGCGGGTCTCGTCGGCCCAGTCGATGTCGTCCGGGTTGCTGGTGACCGGGCCGAGCTTCATCGCGGCATCGGCGTCGAGCGCCCTGGCCCGCTGCGGCGCGCACGGCCTCGAGGGCCGGCGCCTCGTCGTAGAAGCGGCGCTGCAGGCGGCTCTGGCCGGTGATCATCGGGTAGAGGCCGAAGTTGGCCTCGCCGACGGTGAGCTTGGGCGTCTTCGCGGCATCGTCCGGCAGCATCAGCATGTAGCTGCGGTCGCAGGCCAGCGCCAGCTCGAGGAAGCTGCCGGCGAAGCACGAACCCGGCTCGATCAGCGCATAGAGGCTGCGCGAGCTGAGGTCGATGCGGCTGAAGGTGCGGCGCAGGTAGCCCACCGTCTCGCGCACCAGCCAGTGGTTGGCGTTGGCGGCGAGCGTCGCGTCCATCGCCAGCACGGCGGCGGCATCGCCTTCGGTCTTCATCAGCCACAGGCCGATGTCGAGCTCGTTGGTGCGCATCTCGAGGATCGCGTCTTCCAGCTGGCGGGCCAGCTGCAGCGGATACCAGTTCGAGCCGGCGGCCTCGATGCCGGCCACGTCGGTCGGCTGCGCGCCAGTGGGCGCCTTCACGGTGAAGACGGCGGTGCGCTTGGCGCGGTCGATCTCGACGGTGACGAACGGATAACGCAGCGCGTTGGCTTCGATGCTGCGGGTCAGCGGCGTCAGCGCCACGCCCTTGCCAGCGGCGGGACGGTCGCTGCCCTTGGCCAGCTCGAGCGCGCGCTCCTGCACCTTGGCGGCGAACTGCGCCGGCTTGGCGATGTCGTCGACCAGGCGCCACTCCTTGGCCTTCTGGCCGCGCACGCCTTCGTTGGTCGTGCAGAAGATGTCGGCAGGTCGTGGCGCACCTTGCGCTTGTCGGTCACGCGGGTCAGGCCGCCGGTGCCGGGCAGCACGCCCAGCAGCGGCACTTCCGGCAGGCTCACCGCGCTGCTGCGGTCGTCGACCAGGATGATCTCGTCGCAGGCCAGGGCCAGCTCGTAGCCGCCGCCGGCGCAGGCGCCGTTGACGGCGGCCAGGAACTTCAGGCCGCTGTTCCTGGAGGAGTCTTCCAGGCCGTTGCGCGTCTCGTTGGTGAACTTGCAGAAGTTCACCTTCCAGGCGTGGCTGGAGACGCCGAGCATGAAGATGTTGGCGCCGGAGCAGAACACCTTCTCCTTGGCGCTGGTCATCACCACCGTGCGCACCTCGGGGTGCTCGAAGCGGATGCGGTTGATCGCGTCGTTCAGCTCGATGTCGACGCCGAGGTCGTAGCTGTTCAGCTTCAGCTTGTAGCCGGGGCGCAGGCCGCCGTTCTCGTCGAAGTCGGCGGCGAGCGTGGCCACCGGGCCTTCGAACTTCAGTTTCCAGTGCTTGTACTGGGCGGGGGCGGTCTGGTAGTCGACGCGGTCAGTGGTCATGGGTGTCTCCCGGTCAGGATGCAAGAGGCTGCAGGTGACTGGTCAATCCATTGACCAGCGAATGACTGGCAGCATAGTGCATGAGTTTTTCAACGTCAAGCGAAAGATGCAGTTTTTGCATGCCTCCGCTTTGACCTGGGATCAGACGGGCAACTCGAGGGCTTCGCGTACCAGTGTGCGCAGCGCGGCGAAAGTTGGTTCCAGCGGCTGCGCGCTGGTGTTGAGCTGGAACTCGGCTTTCGAATAGAAGGCGGCGCGCCCGGCCAGGATGGACTTCAGGTCCTCCATCGCCTCGCGGCTGGCCGCCATCGGGCGGGTGTCGCCCTGAGCAAGCACTCGCTTCATGTGATCTTCAGGATCGGCCTGAAGCCATACCGTCGTGCAGTGGGCCAGCAGCAGGTTGAAGTTGGCCGGGTCGGAGACGATGCCGCCGGGCGTGGCGATCACCGCTTCCGGATAGATCTGGATCGATTCCTCGAGCGCGCGGCGCTCGTAGCGGCGGTAGGCGTTCTGGCCGTAGAGCGCCTGGATCTCGCTGATGCTGCAGCCGGCAAACTTCTCGATCTCGCGGCTGAGCTCGACGAAGGGATAGCCCAAGTCCTCCGCCAGCATCGCGCCCAGGGTGGACTTGCCCGCGCCGCGAAGGCCGATCAGCGCCACCTGCTGGCTGCGCTTGCGGCCGTGGCTGGCATTGGCGCCGCCGGTGCCGAGCAATTCGCCCACCGCCACGCGCACCCGGTGCAGCGTCGCTTCGTCGCGGTTTTCGAGCAGCTCGCGCAGCATCAGCCATTCGGGTGAGCTGGTGGTCACATCCCCGAAGCTCGGCCAGAGAACACTGCAGGGCGCGGGCGACATCGAGCAATACGAGCACCGAGACATTGCCGACACCGTACTCCAGATTGGCGGTGGCGCTCGGAGACGTCCGCCGCCACCGCCAGCGCCTTGCGTGTCATGCCGCGGCGCGAGCGCAGTGCGCGGGCGCGTTCGCCCAGCGCCACCAGGAAGGGGTTCTTGGCCTCTTCGGCGTCGTCGGCGACGTCCGCATCGATAGGGGGATTCCCCGGTGCTTGCAATATAGTGCTTGACATGGTCGGGATCGAACCCTAAAGTGCCTGCACGCACAATACTGCATCCCCATCGCCAAGGCAAGGCGGATGCGCGTTCCGGAGACCGGACCATGACCCCCGACAAGTTCCGCGCACAGATCGCCGCCCTCGCCGCCCAGATCGCCGGCCGGCCGCTGAATGACTCGCTCGATGCTGGCTGAACGCCGAACACGGCGCCGGCAGCGCGACCTACGCCGAGCTGAAGGCCAGCTGCGAAGCAGGCGTGGCCGAAGGCTGGCTGTGCAACCGCGAAGGCGGCGGCATCAAGTACGGCCGCATCTTCAAGCCGGCCGACGAACTCTACGGTTTCTCGGTCGATGTGGTCGACATGACCGACATCGCCGGGCCGCACCACGTGCACCCCAACGGCGAGATCGACACGGTGATGCCGCAAGGCGGCGACGCCACCTTCGACGGCCGGCCGGCCGGCTGGGTGGTGATGCCGCCCGGCAGCGCCCACCGCCCGACCGTGAGCCAGGGCCGCGCCCTCGTGCTCTACCTGCTGCCGCAAGGCGCCATCGAATTCACGAAGTAATCCATGAGCGAACTCCTGAAGAACTTTCTCGGCGGCCGCTGGGTCGCCGGCACGGGCGCCGGCACCGCGCTGTTCGACCCGGTGCTCGGCACCGAAGTCGCGCGTGTCGACGCCACGGGGCTGGACCTGCGTGCCGGCTTCGCTTTCGCCCGCCAGACCGGCGGCGCCGCGCTGCGGGCCATGAGCTACCGCGAGCGCGCCGCGATGCTGGCCGCCGCCGTCAAGGTGCTGCAGAGCAAGCGCGACGAGTACTACGTCATCGCCACCGCCAACAGCGGCACGGTGAAGAACGACTCGGCGGTGGACATCGACGGCGGCATCTACACGCTCTCCACCTACGCCAAGCTCGGTGATTCGCTCGGCGACCGCCGCTTCCTGCTCGACGGCGAGGCGGCACGCCTGGCCAAGGAGCCGCTGTTCCAGAGCCAGCATGTGCTGGTGCCCACGCGCGGCGGCGCTGTTCATCAACGCCTTCAACTTCCCGAGCTGGGGCCTGTGGGAGAAGGCGGCGCCGGCGCTGCTGTCCGGCGTGCCGGTGGTGGTCAAGCCCGCCACCGCCACCGCGTGGCTCACCCAGCGCATGGTGCAGGACGTGGTCGAGGCCGGCGTCCTGCCGGCCGGCGCGCTGTCCGTCGTGTGCGGCAGCTCGGCCGGCCTGATGGATGCGCTGGAGCCCTTCGATGTCGTCTCGTTCACCGGCTCGGCCGACACCGCTGCGCTGATCCGCTCGCATGCTGCGGTGACGCAGCGTTCGGTGCGCGTCAACATCGAGGCCGACAGCGTCAACAGCGCGCTGCTCTTGCCCGGCGATGCGCCGGGCAGCGAGGCCTTCGAGCTGCTCGCCAAGGAAGTGGCGCGCGAGATGACGCAGAAGTCGGGCCAGAAGTGCACCGCGATCCGCCGCGTCCTCGTGCCCGAGACGATGTATGCCAGCGCCGCCGAGGCGATCGCTGCGCGCGGCCAAGACCACCGTGGGCAACCCGCGCAACGAGAGCGTGCGCATGGGCGCGCTGGTGAGCCGCGCGCAGCTGAACGCCGTGCGCGAAGGCCTCGCGCATCTGCAGGCGCAGGCCGAGACGCTGCACGATGGCGCCAAGCACGCGCTGGTCGATGCCGACCCGGCCGTGGCCTGCTGCGTCGGCCCGACGCTGCTGGGCACGCGCAACGCCGCCGGCAGCGATGCCAGCGACCGCATCCACGACACCGAGGTGTTCGGCCCCGTCGCCACGCTGGTGCCGTACCGCGATACCGCGCACGCGCTGCAGCTGATCGCGCGCGGCCAGGGTTCGCTGGTGGCCTCGCTCTACGGCAGCGATGCCGAGGCGCTGGCCGATGCGGCGATCGAACTCGCGCCGCTGCACGGGCGCGTGCACGTGATCAGCCCGGACGTCGCCGCGCTGCACAGCGGCCACGGCAACGTGATGCCGCAATCGCTGCACGGCGGCCCTGGCCGCGCCGGCGGCGGCGAAGAGCTCGGCGGTCTGCGCGCGCTGAACTTCTATCACCGCCGTGCCGCCATCCAGGCGAGCACCGCCTCGCTGAACCATCTGGCCTGAGCTGGAGGAGACAAACATGACCCAGACCCAAGATTCAAAGGATCGCGCCAACGTCGTCGCACCCCCGAATCGTTCAACTTCGCCCAGCACCTGCTCGGCCTGAATGCCGCCCGCGCGAGCAAGGCGGCCTTCATCGACGATGCCGGCACCGTCACCTACGGCGAGCTGGCCGACCGCGTGAAGCGCCGGCCGCCGGTCTGCGCGGCCTGGGCCTCAAGCGGGAGGAGCGTGTGCTGCTGCTGATGCAGGACACCAACGACTGGCCGGTGAGCTTTCTCGGCGCGATGTACGCCGGCGTGGTGCCGGTGGCCGTCAACACCCTGCTCACCGCCGACGACTACGCCTACATGCTCGAGCACAGCCGCGCGCAGGCGGTGCTGGTGTCGGGCGCGCTGCTGCCCACGCTGACCGCCGCGCTGGTGAAGTCGGACCACGAGGTCGGCAAGGTGATCGTCTCGCGCCCGGTGGCGCCGCTGCACCCCGCGGAGGTGGAGTTCGAAGCCTTCCTCGCCGCGCAGACGCCGATGGTCAAACCGGCCGGCACGGGGCCGGACGATCCGGGCTTCTGGCTCTATTCCTCCGGCTCCACCGGCCGACCCAAGGGCACGGTGCATTCGCACGCCAACCCGTACTGGACTTCCGAGCTGTACGGTCGCAACGTGCTCGGCCTGACCGAGCGCGACGTCTGCTTCTCCGCGGCCAAGCTGTTCTTCGCCTACGGCCTGGGCAACGGCCTGACCTTCCCGATGAGCGTGGGCGCCACCACCATCCTAATGGCCGAGCGGCCGACGCCCGATGCCACCTTCAAGCGCTGGACCGGCGGCGTGGGTGGTGCCAAGCCGACGGTCTTCTTCGGCGCCCCCACCGGCTTCGCCGGCATGCTGGCCAGCCCGAACCTGCCGAAGAAGAGTGAGGTGGCGATGCGCCTCGTCTCTTCCGCCGGCGAGGCGCTGCCGGCCGAACTCGGCGAGCGCTTCAAGGCGCACTTCGGCGTGGACATCGTCGACGGCATCGGCTCCACCGAGATGCTGCACATCTTCATCAGCAACCGGCCCGATCAGGTGCGCTACGGCAGCACCGGCTGGCCGGTGCCGGGCTATCAGATCGAGCTGCGCGGCGACGACGGCAACCCGGTGCCCGATGGCGAGCCGGGCGACCTCTACATCCACGGCCCCAGCGCCGCAATGATGTACTGGGGCAACCGCGCCAAGACGCGCGAGACCTTCCAGGGTGGCTGGACCAAGAGCGGCGACAAGTACATCCGCAACGCCGACGGCAGCTACACCTACGGCGGCCGCAGCGACGACATGCTCAAGGTCAGCGGCATCTACGTCTCGCCCTTCGAGGTGGAAGCCACGCTGGTGCAGCACCCGGCGGTGCTCGAAGCCGCGGTGATCGGTGTGCCCGATGCCGAAGGCCTGACCAAGACCAAGGCCTACGTGGTGCTGAAGGCCGGCAGCGAGGCCAGCGACGCCGAGCTCAAGGCCTTCGTGAAGGACAAGCTCGCGCCCTACAAATACCCGCGCCAGATCGTCTTCGTGCCGGACCTGCCGAAGACGGCCACCGGCAAGATCCAGCGCTTCAAGCTTCGTGACATGGAGAAGGCGCAGTCGTGAGCTCGGCCTTCGTCGAGATCGACTGGCGCGGCCGCACCGTCCGCATCGAGCACGCCTTCATCGCGCCGGAGCGCCAAGGCGCGCCGCTGGTCGTGTTCCTGCACGAAGGCCTGGGCTCGCTCTCGATGTGGCGTGATTTCCCGAAGGCACTGTGCGATGCCGCCGGCGTGCGCGGCTGGTCTACTCGCGCCCCGGCTATGGCCGCTCGACGCCGCGCGATCCCGAAGAGGCCTGGGACCTCGACTTCATGCACCGCCAGGCGCACGAGGTGCTGCCGGCGCTGCTGCGCGCGCTCGACATCGATACGACGCACGACAAGCCCTGGCTGTTCGGCCACAGCGATGGCGGCTCGATCACGCTGCTGTACGCGGCGAAATACCGCGAGGCGATCGCCGGTGCGATCGTGCTGGCGCCGCACATCCTCGTCGAAGACCTGTCGGTGGCGAGCATCGCCAAGGCGAAGACGGCCTACGAGACCACCGACCTGAAGCAGCGCCGGCCAGTACCACGACGACCCCGATTCCGCCTTCTGGGGCTGGAACCGCATCTGGCTGCACCCGCCCTTCAAGCAGTGGTCGATCGAGGACGAGATCCGCAGCATCGCCTGCCCGCTGCTCGCGGTGCAGGGCCTGGACGACGAATACGGCACGCTGGAGCAGATCCGCGGCATCGCGCGGCGCGTGCCGCAGACCGAGCTGCTCGAACTGCCCGACTGCGGCCACTCGCCGCACAAGGATCAGCCGCAGGCGCTGATCGAGGCTGCCACCCGATTCATCAAGGCGAACACACGTTCGTGAACCACCGGAGACAAATGCCCATGAAGCTGAAGAACATTGCCTTCGCCGCCGCACTCGTCGCTGCCACCTCCGCCGCACAGGCGCAAGGCGCCAAGCTCAAGGTCGGCCTGATGCTGCCGGCCACCGGCACCTTCGCGGCGCTGGGCACGGCCATCGAGAACGGCTTCAAGCTCTACGTCGCCGAGCAGGGCGGCAAGCTCGGCGGCCGCGAGATCGAGTTCGTCAAGGTGGACGACGAGAGCGACCCGGCCAAGGCCACCGACAACGTCAACAAGCTGATCAAGCGCGACAACGTCGACGTGCTGGTGGGCACCGTGCACTCCGGCGTCGCGATGGCGATGGCCAAGGTCGCCAAGGACACCGGCACGCTGCTGTTCGTGCCGAATGCCGGCGCCGACGCGGTGACCGGCCCGATGTGCGCGCCCAACATCTTCCGCTCCAGCTTCAGCAACTGGCAGCCGGGTTATGCGATGGGCGAGGTGATGGCCAAGAAGGGCCACAAGAATGTCGTCACGATCACCTGGAAGTACGCCGCCGGCGACGAATCGGTGAAGGGCTTCAAGGAGGCCTTCGAGAAGGCCGGCGGCAAGGTGGTGAAGGAGCTCTCGCTGCCCTTCCCCAACGTCGAGTTCCAGGCGCTGCTGACCGAGATCGCGGCCACCAAGCCGGATGCGGTCTACACCTTCTTCGCCGGTGGCGGCGCGGTCAAGTTCGTCAAGGACTATGCCGCGGCGGGCCTGAAGAAGAACATCCCGCTGTATGGCGCCGGCTTCCTGACCGACGGCACGCTGGAGGCGCAGGGCGCCGATGCCGACGGCTTGCTGACCACGCTGCACTACGCCGACAGCCTGAATACGCCGCGCGACAACAGCTTCCGCCTCGCCTACGCGAAGACCTACAAGCTGCAGCCCGACGTGTATGCGGTGCAGGGCTACGACGCCGCGCAGATGCTCGGCATCGGCCTGACCGCGGTGAAGGGCGACGTGAGCAAGAAGGCCGAGTTCGCCGACGCCGTGCGCAAGGCGAAGATCGACAGCCCGCGCGGCGCCTTCAGCGTCTCGAAGGCGCACAACCCGGTGCAGGACATCTACCTGCGCCGGTGAGTGGCAAGGAGAACAAGCTGGTCGGTGTGGCTTCGAAGTCCCTCGCCGACCCGGGCCGCGGCTGCCGGATGTGATGCCGTGGATCTCGCCACCTTCCTCATCCAGTGCCTGAACAGCCTGCAGTACGGGCTGCTGCTGTTCCTCGTGGCCAGCGGGCTGACGCTGATCTTCGGGATCATGGGCGTGATCAACCTCGCCCACGGCAGCTTCTACATGATCGGCGCCTACATGGCCTTCGCGCTGGCGCCGATCGTGTCTTCCACCTTCGGCGGCGGCTTCTTCGCCACGCTGGCGGTGGGCACGGTGCTGGCGGTGGCGCTGGGCTACGTGCTCGAGTGGGCCTTCTTCAGCTTCCTCTACGAGCGCGAGCACCTGCAGCAGGTGCTGATGACCTACGGCCTGATCCTCGTCTTCGAGGAACTGCGCAGCCTGATGGTCGGTGACGACGTGCACGGCGTGCAGCCGCCCGAGTGGCTCTCGGGCACGCTGCCGCTGGGCGAGATGATGACCTACCCGGTCTATCGCCTGTTCGTCTCCGGCGTGTGCCTGGCGCTGGCCATCGGCATGTGGTTCGTGTTCACGCGCACGCGGCTGGGCATGATGATCCGCGCCGGCAGCGCCAACCGCGAGATGGTGCAAAGCCTGGGCATCGACATCAAGTTTCTCTACCGCGTGGTGTTTGCCGCCGGCGTCGCGATCGCGGTGCTGGCCGGCATGGTGGCCGCGCCGGTGTCCAGCGTGTACCCCGGCATGGGCAACTCGGTGCTGATCATCTGCTTCGTGGTGGTGGTGATCGGCGGCATCGGCTCGATCCG
This sequence comes from Piscinibacter aquaticus, assembly GCA_007994965.1. Lineage (GTDB taxonomy): Bacteria > Pseudomonadota > Gammaproteobacteria > Burkholderiales > Burkholderiaceae_C > Piscinibacter > Piscinibacter aquaticus. The sequence goes on from VOPW01000001.1 coordinate 4,126,900, forward strand.
CGGCGCGCTGCTCGCGGCGCTGCTGATCGGCGCGGTCGACACCTTCGGCAAGGTGCTGCTGCCGCAGGCGGCCGGCGTGCTGGTCTACGTGCTGATGGCGCTCATTCTTCTGTGGAAGCCCGACGGGCTCTTCAAGGCCGCCTGACATGAACGACATCGATCGCTCGAAGGCGGCCTTCGTCGCCGCCTGCTTCCTCGCCCTCGCCGCGCTGCCGCTCTTGGCCGGCAGCTATGGCGTCGACACGGTCACCAAGATCATGGTCTACGCGATCTTCGCGCTGAGCCTGGAGCTGCTGGTCGGCGCCACCGGGCTGGTGTGCTTCGGCCGGGCGGCCTTCTTCGGCATCGGCGCCTATGCGGCGGTGCTGCTGTCGCCGGCCAGCGAGGCGGCGGGCCTGTGGTGGCTGCTGCCGGTCAGCGTGCTCGCGGCGGCGCTTTATGCGCTGGCGGGGCGCGCTCAGCCTGCGCACCAAGGGCGTGTACTTCATCATGGTCACGCTGGCCTTTGCGCAGATGGCCTACTACGTCGTGCACGACACGCCGCTGGGCGGCGGCACCGACGGCATCTACCTCTATGTGAAGCCGGCGCTGGGCACGCTGATCGATCTCGACGGCGCGCTGACGCTCTACTTCTTCACGCTCGGCGCGCTGGTGGCGGTGTTCGCCTTCCTCGCCGTGCTGCTGCGCTCGCGCTTCGGCCGTGCGCTGGCCGGCATCCGCGTCAACGAGCAGCGCATGCGCGCCACCGGCTTCTCCACCTACCCGTACAAGCTCGCGGCCTTCACGATCTCCGGCGGCATCGCCGGGCTGGCCGGCTTCCTGTTCGCGGTGAAGGACGGCTTCGTCAACCCGGAGATGATGAGCTGGCACTTGAGCGGCGCGGTGCTGATCATGATCATCCTCGGTGGCATCGGCCATCTGCGTGGTGCACTGATCGGCGCCTTCGCCTTCGCGCTGCTGCAGGAGTTCTTCAAGAGCGAGGCGATCTTCGGCGCCTTCGCCAAGCACTGGCACCTGGGCCTGGGCCTGACCATCATCGCCAGCGTGGCGCTGCTGCCGCGCGGGCTGGTGGGCCTGCCGGGGCAATGGCGCGAACGGCTGGTGGGCCGCAACCGCGTGCCGTCTGCGAACAGGGAGGTGCTCGGTGAAGCCTGATGTGAACAACGCCGTGCTGCTGCGCGGCCGCGAGATCACGCGCCGCTGGGGCGGTCTCGTCGCGGTCGACAAGGTGTCGATCGAGCTCGAGCGCGGCAGCGTGCACGCGGTGATCGGCACCAACGGCGCCGGCAAGAGCACGCTGATCAACATCCTCTCCGGCGAGATCCCGCCCTCGGGCGGCAGCGTCGAGCTGCTGGGCCAGGACGTCACGCGCTGGACGCAACCGAAGCGCGCCCGCGCCGGCCTCGGCCGCAGCTACCAGCGCAACACCATCTACCCGGAGTTCTCGGTGTTCGAGAACTGCCGCCTCGCCGCGCAGGCCGCGGTGCAGAAGCCCTGGGCCTGGTGGCAGAACGCGCAGCGTTGCAGCTCGAGCACGCAGGCCGCGCACGAAGCGGCCGCGAAGGCCGGGCTCGACGCGCTGCTGGAGCGCCCGGCCGGGCTGCTCAGCCATGGACAGAAGCGCCAGCTGGAGATCGCGATGTGCGGCCACCGCGCCCGAGGTGCTGCTGCTCGACGAGCCGCTGGCCGGCATGGGCGCGGAGGGAGACCGAGCGCATGCTCGCGCTGCTGGCCGAGCTGCGCGCCGAGCACGCCATCCTGCTGGTGGAGCACGACATGGACGCGGTGTTCCGCATCGCCGATCGCATCACGGTGATGGTCAACGGCTGCGTGATCGCCTCCGACACGCCGGATGCGATCCGCACCAATCCGCAGGTGCAATCCGCGTATCTGGGGCATTGAGATGAACCACGACTACCTGCTCGAAGCCAGGGGACTGCACGCCTGGTACGGCTCCAGCCACGTGCTGCACGGCATCGACCTCGCGATCGCGCGCGGCCAGACGCTCGGCCTGCTCGGCCGCAACGGCATGGGCAAGAGCACGCTGATCCGCTCGCTGCTCGGCCACGTCGCGCAGCGCGAAGGGCAGATCAGCGTCTTCGGCCAGGACGCGTCGAAGGCGAAGCCGCACCGTGGCGCGCCTGGGCGTGGCCTACGTGCCGGAAGGCCGCGGCGTGTTCGGCAACCTCACGGTGCGCGAGAACACGGTGATGGCCGCGCGAGCGGGCCGCGAAGGCCGCAACGACTGGGGCTACGAGCGCGTGCTCGACACCTTCCCGCGGCTGAAGGAGCGCCTGAGCAACCTGGGCTCGCAGCTCTCCGGCGGCGAGCAGCAGATGCTGTCGATCGGCCGCGCGCTGATGACGCACCCCGAACTGATCATCCTCGACGAGGCCACCGAGGGCCTGGCGCCGCTGATCGTGGCCGACATCTGGCGCGTGATCGGCGAGATCCGCGCCAGCGGCATCGCCACGCTGATCGTCGACCGCGACTACCGGAAGGTGCTGGCGCGCAGCGACCGCGCGCTGGTGCTGCAGAAGGGACAGGTGGTGCTGGAGGGCGCGAGCGAGGCGGTGGCCGCGAACCCGGCGCTGGCAGGGTACCTCGGCGTCTGAACCGACGCAGCGTCCAGACGCCAAGACGGGCTCGTCGCGACACGGCCCTGTGCGGGCTGTTCGTGCGGTTCGGGCTGTTGGGATGGGGGGCTAGAGTCGAGCTCCTTGACCGACCGCCGCTGCATGCAACCCTCGGTTCGATCCCCCGGCCTGCCGGCGTGCCCCATCCGAGGCAGGCCAAGTTTCTCGCACCTCGCCCGCGACACGCACTGCTGCGGCCGCGGTTGCATGCGCTGCTGGACGCTGCCGCGCCTGCGCGTGCGATCTGGTTGCCGGGTCAGCCGGGCGCCGGCAAGTCGACGCTGGCCGCAGCGTGGGGGGCAACAGCGGGCGGACGCTGGCGTGGTATCGCGTCGATGCAACGGACCTGGACCTCGGCAGTGCCTGTGCCGCACTGGCCTCGCTGCTGACGACCTGCACGCGTCGCCGTCTGCCTCCGGCACTGCTGCAAGCTCCCCCTCGGGGCGACGAGGCAGCACGTCAGGCGCACGCGCGCCACTTCTTCCGCGCGTTCCACGCGCTGGCCGGGGCGCTGGTGCTGGTGTTCGACGACGTGCATGCCGCGCCATCGACCGACTTCGAAGGCCTGCTGCAGGCTGCGCTGGACGAAGCGCCGGACTCCAGCACCGTGTTGATGACCAGCCGCCATCCGCCGCGCGGCGTGCTGCTCGAGTCGGTGGCTCGCGGCGACCTGTGGATGATCGACGGCCAGGCCTTGAACTTCACGGCCGATGAGGCCGTGTCCTTGCTGGCACCACGGCTGGGTATCGAAGGCGCGCGGCTGCTCCAGGCGCGCACGGGGGGTGGGCCGCAGGCCTGACCCTCCTGTCAGCTCGCGCCGCGAGCCCGCTCGACGCGGAACAACTGGTCGCCGACTTCTTCGGTCAGCGTGTGCTGGGCGTGCTCGACCCGGCCCAGCGCCAGTTGCTGGCCGCCGCGAGTCTGCTGCCTGAAGTCGACGACGACACCTTGCAGGCCCTGGGCCTGGACGCGAACTCGGCCGACCAGTTGGACGCGCTGTGCGGACAACTCGGGTTCGTTCAGCGGCTGGGACGCGGCCGGCGCTGCTGGCGTCTGCACGACTTGCTGACCGAGTCGGTGCAGGCGCATTGGGACGAGATGGGCAGCGCATCGTGGCGGCTGGCCACGCTGCGGGCCGCTGCCGCCGTGCATGCGAACCAGGGACGCCTGCAATCGGCAGTCGGGCTGCTGATGCGCGCCGGCGAGGCCGAGCAGGCCCGGACGCTGTGGCGCGCGGAGGCGCCCGTGCTGATGCGCCTGGGCCGGGCTCAGGAGTTGAAGGGGGCCTTCTCCGCCCTGCACCCCGCACAGGCGGCTGCGGATGCCACGGCGCTGACCCTGCGCGGCTGGCCGCCCGGCTGGCACAGGACGCGGACACCGCGGTGTGGTTCGACCGCGCATGGGGCGCGCTCGACGATGCACGCGAGCCGGCCGCCTCGGCGGCGCGGCTGGTGCTTGCCTCGGCGGCCTTGAACGCCCGGTTCACCGGCTGGCGCAGCTATGCCGGGCGCGAAGACTGGCTGCAGCGCTTCCTGGCTGCGTGGTGTGTCCGAGACGCGCTGGTGAACCTGGACGAGGGTCTGCGCGTCGACAAGTCTGCGCTGCTGGTCTTCGTCACCCATCGCATGGCCACGCTGCCCGAGGACGACCAGCAGCGCCTGATCGAGCGCGTTCTGTCAGCGATCGATCAGCGGCCGCCGCAGGCAGCGGCGCCTGACGCGGCGGGCATCGATCCCAACCTCGGCCGTGTCGGCCTCGAGCAGCTTTGGTGGAGTGGTGCAATTACCGCGGCGACCGCGCCCTGCTGGCGCGTCTGGCCGACCTGACCGTGCCGTGGCTCGCCGCACCTGGGCTGGCAGGCGCGACTCACGCGTCCTGGTGGATCACCTACGGATGGGTCAGCGTGCGCCTGGTCCTGGGTCGCAGCGACATCCCGGAAGGCGAGGCGGCCGTCGAGCACGGCGTGAAGGTGGCCCAGGACTGCGGTGCGCCCGACATCACCTTCTACGGCCTGACCAACCTTTGGTGGCCGCGGCGCTGTCGCGGCACGATCTGGACCAGGGCGGAAGCCCGCCTGCGGCTGATGCAGGAGGCCGCCGCGCAACGCACCGGCGCTCCCGAGCAGCCCACCCAGCAGGCCACGATGCACGTGCTGGCCGCACGCTGGCTGACCCTGCGCGGCGACGCGGCCACGGCCATGGTGCGCATGGAGCGCGCGCTGGAGATCGCGCGAGCATCGGAGTTCCCGCTCAGCGAGACCTGGATCTACCACCTGGGCCATGTCCAGGTGCTGACGGCGCTGGGCCGCGAGCCCGAGGCCGTGGCGCTGGCCGAGGAACGGGCCGGCGCTTACGAAGGCCTGCGCAGCGACTACCTGAGGGCGTTGTCCTGGCTGGCGCGATGCGCCCAGGCTGGCGCGAAGGGCGGGCGCCCGAGCCCGCCCACGTCCGGGCTTGCGTCGAGCTCGCAGCCCGGCACGGCTGGTTCGCCGTCGGCAATTTCTTTCACCACCGGGTGGCGCAACTGGCGGCCGCGGCACTGGGGCTGGGGTGGAGCGCGGCTTCGTGTTGCAGATGATCCGGCAGCGCCGCTTGCGGGCACCGAACCCCGAGGTGGCCGACTGGCCGTGGCCCTTGCGCATCCGCGCACTGGGGAGCTTCGATGTCCTGGCCGATGACCGGGCGCTCGACTTCGGTGCTCGGCCGCAGAAGAAGCCACTGGACCTGCTGCGCCTGCTGGTGGCGCGCGGGCCGGTGCCGCTGGACACGGCGACCGTGCTGGACGCCCTGTGGCCCGAGGCCGAAGGCGACCGCGCGAAAGCCTCGCTGGACATGGCGGTGCTGCGCCTGCGCAAGCTGCTGGGCCACGACGATGCGCTGCGCCTGGACCAGGGCCGCCTGGGCCTGAACCGCAGCCCTGGTGTGGGTCGACAGCTGGGCCTGGGCGGCCGGGCAGCCGCTGCCGTACGGCGGCCCGTTGTTCGGCGATGCGCCGCCGGAGCTGGCATGGGCCGCCCAGCGCGAGGCATTGCACCTGCTGTTCCTGCGCCGTTGCCATGCCGAGGGCGAGCGACTCGAGAGCGCCGGGCGCCCGCGCGAAGCGCTGTCCGTGTACGAAGCCGCGCTGGTGCAGGACCCGCTGGACGAGGCGCAGCACCGCGGCGCCATCCGCTGCCTGCTCTGCCTGGGCGAGACAGCCGCCGCGCAGCGCGCCTTCGAACGCTGCCGCGAGCAGCTGCGTGCCGGGCTGGGGGTGGCGCCGGCCGCAGCCACCCAGGCCTTGCTGGCCGGCCCGGGCGCTGTGGCCGGCGCCCCGCGGCCTCGCTGAACCCCGCGTTCGAGGGAGATCGCGAACGCACGACGGTCGCTGCGGTGAGCGAGCCGTGAGTGGCTGCGCCGGATGCTGCACCGACCGCCCGCTCGGGCCTCCGGGAACCAGACCATGCGCACCGCGACGACCGTCCCTGCCTCCGCCTCGACACCCGCCACCGCCGCGGCGCGCCGGCTCCCCGCAGCCGCGGCGCTGGGACTCCTGGGCGCGCTGATGGCCTGCGGCGGCGGAGGCGGCGGATCGGTGGAGCCGCCGCCGTCCACGAACCGGTGCCCCGACGGCCCGCTTCGACGCACCGACCGACGCCGTGGCCGGGCAGCCCGTGTCCTTCGACGGGCGTGCGTCGTCGGACCCCGAAGGCAGCACGCTGCGCTTCACATGGCAGTTCGGGGATGGCACGGCCGCCGGCACCGCGCAGGTGGCGCACCTCTATCCGGCGGCGGGCAGCTACAGCGCCCGTCTCATCGTGCAGGACGCCGATGGCGCCACCGCCGAGCTCACCCGCAGCATCACCGTCCGCGCCGCCGCCGCCGCGGCGCGCTCGGTGCCGGTGGCCGGCCCGGTCACGGAATCGACGGCATGCCTCTGGCCGGGGTGACGGTGGCGGTGCAGGGCCGCAGCGACAGCGGCAGCAGCGCGATCACCGACGCCGACGGCCGCGTGGCGCTCACCGCCGGCGTCGGCGTGGACGTGGTGCTGCGCCTGTCCAAGCCGGGCTACACCGACCAGGTCAAGCGTCTGTCATTGCCCGGCGCCGCGGGCAGCGACGCCAGCTTCCAGGCCAGCCTGATGCCGCGCGCCGCGCCGCAGACGCTGGCCGACGCCGCCGCCGGCGGCACGCTCGGCAGGAGCGACGGGGCCGGCGTGGTGCTGCCGCCGGCGGCGCTGGTCGATGCCGCCACCGGTGCCGCAGTGACCGGCCCGGTGCAGGTGACGCTGACGCCCGTCGACGTGAACGCCGCCGCCGTTGCGGCCTTTCCCGGCCGCTTCGAGGGCGTCAACGGCGACGGCAGCACGACACCCATCGTCAGCTTCGGCACCACCGAGTTCCTGTTCTCGCAGGGCGGCCGGCCGCTGCAGCTGAAGCCCGGGGCGCGGGCCACGATCCGCTTGCCGCTGTATGCCAGCCTGGAGCTGGGTGGCGCCGCACTGGCCGTGGGCGGCAAGCTGCCGCTGTGGTCGCTCGACGAGCGCAGCGCGCAGTGGATCAACGAGGGCCAGGGCGCGCTGGTGGCCGATGCCGCTTCGCCCACGGGGCTGGTGATGCAGGCCGAGGTCGGCCACTTCAGCTGGTGGAACGCCGACAAGGGCTACACGCCCTACCGTCCCAAACCGAAGTGCATCAACGACGTGCCGGGGCAGTACGACAGCATCTTCGAGCAGGCCACGCTGTGCAAGATGCTCGCGGAAATGGACAGGCCCATCCCGGCGCAGGGCAGTGCAGCCCCCGGGACCGCGGGCAGACCCTGGCCGTGAGAGCGGCGGCGGCTGCCTCGGCCCCCCGATTCCCGTTCCCGGCGGTGCGCATCGAGGCCGACCTGCCCATGGCCGGAGGCACCGCGATCGACATCCCGCCCGACCAGGACGTGGTGCTCACCGGCACGGCACTCAACGGCACTGGCGCGGCGGTCAGGATCCGCGGCGCCGAGGCCGCCACGGCGGAGGTCAGCGTGCCCTTGCGCCCGGTGACCGGCGGCGGCCGCTCGGAGCTGATCACGCTGCCTTTCGACGACGTACGCGTGGCCGCGGCGATGTTCCGCATCGACACCTACCGCTTCACCGCCGAGGCCGGACAGGACGTGGACCTCGCCATCGCGGCCAGCAACTCCAGCCTGACTGGACGCATGCGGCTGCGCAACGCCGCCGGCGACCTGCTGGACGCGGCCAGCTTCGGCACCACGGGTGGCCGTCTGCTGGTTCGCCTGCCCGCGGCGGGCGAGTACCGCATCGAGGTGGAGCCGGGCAGCGGCGCGCCGGGGGCCTACCGGCTCCAGGCCGCCTTCGCCGTGGTGCAGACCGGGCCCGTCGGCGTCGAAGGCCCCGACATCCCGCGCGCCGATGGTGGTCGCCCACCAGGGCAACCTGCTGGCGATGTGGGTCGCGCCCGACGGCGCCGGCAACCCGCAGCTGGTGGGCATGCGCAGCCCCGCCGCCAGTTCGACCTGGACGGCTCCCCGACGGCTGGCGCCGGCCCTGGGCTTCAGCGCCTTCGCGATGCCGCCACCGCATGCGCTGGCCGATGGCACCGGCACGGCCTGGGTGTTGTGGTTCGACGCCACCAACAAGGTGCCGATGGTCAGCCGTGGCGCATTGGGCGCCGACACCGCGTGGGCGGAACCGCTGGCCCTGGCCTCGGAGACCTGCCGGGGCACGGGCGTCCAGCGTCTGGCCGTCAACGCGCAGGGCCGAGCGGTGGCCATGTGGCAACGCGCCGGGTCGACGGCGGGCCTGAACTATGGCTGGTGCACGAGGCGTTTCGAAGGCGGTGCCTGGGGTGCCGAACAGGTGCTCGGCCCGGCCGCCGGCCACAACTTCGCGAGCAGTTCGCTGCAACTGGTGCTGACGGACGCCGGCCGGCCGTGGCGGCGTGGAACAAGAACGGCATCTCGGTGCCGGTGGTGGCGCAGCAGGCGGCGGCCGACCGTGCCTGGACATCGCCCGAAGAACGGGACCCGACCGCGAACGACCCCCTGCCCACCGGCGCGAGCTGGAATGCGCTGGCCGCAGCGGCCGACGGCAGCCTGGTCCTGACCTGGCGAAGCAGCGGCGCAGGGCCGACGAACGGTTCGCTGGTGTATGCCGCGGTCAGGCCTGCGGGCGGGCCCGGTCGGCGCGCGTGCTGCTGGGTGACTCGCCCAATGGCGGTCTCGGCCATCCGAAGGTCGGCTGGCTCGGCGCAGGGCGCTTCGCGGTGGTCTGGAACGATCCCGGCAACGGCCCGCGCCTGCGCGAGTACAGCAGTGCCTCCGGCTGGACGGCGCCGCAGGCCCTGGCCGGCAATGCGGCCTCGCCGTCGACCACGACCGTGTGGAACTGGCCACGGCCGGCGAGGGTTCCGCCGTGGTCGTGTCGCAAGGCCAGTCGTCCACCGCGGCGGGCACGCACCTCTTCGTGGACCTGCGCGACCCGGCCACCGGCGCCTGGCGCACCACGGCCGCCCTGGCGGCCGGCAGTCTCGTCACGGGCAGCTACGGGCCGCCGGTGGCGGTCGACGCGGGCTGGGCCGGCTGGTGTGGACGCAGACCTACGAGCTGGGCTACCGGTGCGTGCCGTGCGCCTGCCGACCGCACCGTGAGCGGCCATGAGCGCCGTACGCAGCTTCATCGTGCGGATCTACCGGCGTCGAGGCAGCCGTGAACTCAGCGGCACGCTCGAGCCGGTGGACACGCCCCACGGGGACGCCCGGCCGCTGCTCCTGGCCTTCGCGAACGACGCGGAACTGCTGGGCCTGATGCATGCCGGCCCGTCGGAGCCATCGCGCCCCTTGCGAGGCCAGGCCGACCCCGCGCCCGAACCGCCGGCAGGCCGCGATCGCCAGGAGGGGGCGAGGGGCTGAGCTCGCTGGCCCCGATGCGGCCGATCTCAGGCCGCGAAGGCTACGCGAACCGCGAGCCCGCCAAGCGCCGCCGAATGCGCGGCCTCGATCTGCGCGCCATGCACGGCCGCGATGCGCCGCACGATCGACCAGCCGAGGCCGCTGCGGCGCCGCCGTGCCGAGCACGCGGTAGAAGCGCTCGCCGAGGCGCGCGCGCTGCTCGTCGCTCAGGCCCGGGCCGCTGTCGTCGACCCGCAGCACCGTGCTCTCGCCTTCGCGCCCCAGCGAGACCACCACGCGCACGCCATCCCCGCCGTAGCGCAGCGCGTTGTCGGCCAGGTTGCGAAGCAGCACGCCGAGCAAGGTGGCGCTGCCGCGCACGGGCCAAGCGCCTTCCGCCTCCAGTTCGAGCCGCTGGCCGCGCGCCAGCGCCGCCGGCGCCAGTTCCGCCAGCACCTCGCGTGCGATCGACGCGAGGTCGACCGTCTCTCGCGGGCCCTGGTCGGTGGACTCCAGCCGCGCCAGGGTCAGCAGCTGTTCCACCAGCCGCGTTGCCCGGTCGCAGCCGGCCAGCGTGGCGGCCAGTGCCTGCGCGCGCGCGGCGTCGTCGTTGCCGGCCACCTGCGCCACCTGCGCCTGCGCGCGGATGGCGGCGATCGGCGTGCGCAGCTCGTGAGCGGCATCGGCGGTGAAGCGGCGCTCGCTGTCGAGCAGCGAGGCGATCCGTGCGAACAGGTCGTTCAGCGCCTGCACCAGCGGGGCGATCTCGCTGGGCAGCGCATCGCCGGCGGCATCCGCCGCGATCGGCTGCAGCGCGCGCGGCTCGCGTTCGGCGATGGCGCGGCCGAGGCGGCGCAGCGGCAAGAGGCCCTGGCGCACCGCCCACCACAGCAGCAGCGCCAGCAGCGGCAACGCCACCAGCATGGGCGCGATCAGCCCCTGCAGCAGGCCTTCGAGGATGGACTGGCGCGAATCGAGTTCTTCGCCGACGTAGACCTGCATGCGGCGGTCACGGCCCTGCGCCGCGAACACCCGCCAGGGCTCGCCGGCAATCTGCGTGGTCGCGAAGCCGCGCCGGATCTCCGCCATCGGCGTGGCCGGCGCATTGGCCGAGCGCGCCACCAGCTCGCCCTTGCGCCACACCTGGAACGCCACCTTCGGCGCATAGCGGTGCAGCGCGGGGCATCGATGCCTTCGTCGTCGTCCGGCGCCTCGATCTCGTCGACCTGGCGCACGATCAGCAGCGCCGCGGCCTGCGCGAGGTGGCCGTCGAGCAGCTCGTCGAGCTCGTGCTGCGCCTCGCGCCGGTGAAGGCGGCCGCCGCCAGCCAGACGACCAGCATGCTGGCCAGCACCAGCACCAGCACGCGGGCCTGCAGCGAACGAGGCAGCTTCACGAGGGCGAGCGTGCGATGGCGTAGCCGATGCCGCGCACGGTCTGGATCAGCGAGGGCTTCAGCTTGCGGCGCAGATGGTGGATGTGCACCTCGACGGCATTGCTCTCCACCTCCTGGCCCCAGCCGTAGATGCGCTGCTCGAGCTGCTCGCGCGAGCACGCGGCCGTCGGCGAGCATCAGCGCGTGCAGCACGTCGAACTCGCGGGCCGAGAGCGTGACCGGTTCGCCGTCCATCGTCACCAGCCGCTTGGCCGCATCGAGCACCACGCCGTCGAGCGCGAGCTGCTGCTCGGCCACGCCGTGGGCGCGGCGCACCAGGGCGCGCAGCCGCGCGGCGAGCTCGTGCAGGTCGACCGGCTTGAGCACGTAGTCGTCGGCACCGAGGTCCAGGCCGCGGATGCGCTCGCTGACCGCATCGCGCGCGGTGAGCACCAGCACCGGCAGCTTCACACCCTCGGCGCGCACGGCCTGCAGCACGTCCATGCCGTCCTTCATCGGCAGGCCGAGATCGAGCACGGCCGCATCGTGGCTGGCGCTGCGCAGCTCGCGCTCGGCGGTCCGGCCGTCGCGCACCCAGTCGACCTGGAAGCCGAGCTGGCGCAGCCCGGCGCGCAGCCCGTCGCCGAGCAGCGGATCGTCTTCGACGAGCAGGATGCGCATGGCCGGATTGTCAGTCGTCGTCGCGGTCTGCCGACTTGTCGTGGCTCAGTGCTGCGGCCTGCGCCAGCGTGCCGGAGGGCGCCGCTTCGTACTGCAGCCACCAGAAGCCGAGCACGGCGGCCAGCAGCGCGGCGGCCAGCGGCGCCCAGGCGCGGCGGATGCCTTCGCTCGCCGGAACCGGCTTGCGGCCGGTGAACATCGAGCGCACCAGGTTCTCCTTGTGCACGAAGCTGCTCACCACGACGCCGAGCACGTGCACGATCACCAGCAGCATCATGCCGTTGGCCGCGCCCTCGTGCAGCTCTTCCAGCCACTCGCCGCCGAGTTCGTTGTAGGTGGCGAAGCCGCTCGCCGCGGTGACGGCAATGAGCGTGAGCAGCCCGATGATCGCCAGCGCGCCGGCCGGGTTGTGGCCGGTGTGGTGCTCGGGGTGCCGACCGACCAGCGACTTCAGGTAGCCGATCACGGCACGCGGCCCGCGCACGAAGCTGGCGAAGCGCGCATGGCGTGTGCCGACCAGCCCCACAGCACGCGGAAGGCCAGCAGGCCGGCCATGGTGTAGCCCAGCGTCACGTGCACGAGGCGCCAGTGTTCGCTCTCGGCGGTGATCCAGGCGCCGGCAAAGCACAGCACCAGCAGCCAGTGGAAGACGCGCACGGGCACGTCCCACACCAGGGTCGACGGGGTTCGGGTGTCGGTGTTCATCGTGATCTCTCCTTGGCGTCGTGCCCCGGCCTCAGCGCGGGATGCTCACGCGGTCTTCGTCGTAATCGCCCTCGTTGGCGCCGCGGTGGCAGGCGCTGCAGTTCGAGGCACTCTTGATCGCCGGGCGGCTCCACGCCGCCTTGGGCACCTCGCGGTGCTCGCGGACGAACCAGTCGCCGCGGGTGATGCGGTCGTCCGGCGGCACGCCGCGCACGCGCTTGCCGCTGCCGGCATGGGCGAGCAGCCAGTCGCCGATGGACTTCTGCGCGGCGGCATCGAGCGTGGCATCGGTGCCGTAGTGCTTGTCGAGGCTGCCCATCAGGCGCTGCCACGATTCCTTCGGCAGCAGCGCCGGCGGATAGGGCGTATGGCAGGCGCCGCACTCCTGCACGTAGGCGGGCGACAGCGTGAAGCGGTCGTCGCCGGCCTGTGCGAGCGTGGCGACGAGGGCGAGGGGCGCCAGCAGCGCGATTCGGAGCGTGGTCATCGTGCGGCTCCTCACTTCAGCGTCATCAGCCAGGCCAGCACGTCGGCCTTCTCGCCGGGCGAGCACTCGCGGCCGAGCACGTCGTTGCAGTTGCGGCGGAACCACTTCTCGGTCTTGGCGGCGTCGGCGAAGCGTTCGGCGTTGGCGGCGGGCGCCAGCGGCTGGATGGCCTTGCCGGTGGAGGCGTGCTTGCCCATGCCGGTGGGCGTGCTGCCATGGCAGGAGGAGCAGCTCCACTCCTTGCCGCCTTGCGTGGTGAAGAACTTCTGCCCGCGCGCCGGGTCGGCCGCGGTCTTGGCGGCGGCGCTGTAGCCGGCGAGCTGCTCGGCCGGCGTGGCGGCCATGGCGCCGGCCGCGGCCAGCACGAGGGCGAAGAACAACGAGGTGGCTTTCTTCATGGCGACTCCTTTTCGGTGTCGCCATGGTCGAGGCCGCGCTTTAAGGAACTCTTAGCGCCCCTTGGCGCTTGATCTGCGTCAGATCACGGCGGCCATGGCCTGCGCGGTGGCTTCGACGTTGCCGGTATTCAGCCCGGCGATGCACAGCCGGCCGGAGCGGATCAGGTAGACCGCGAACTCCTCGCGCAGCCGGTCGACCTGCGCAGCGGACAGGCCGGTGTAGCTGAACATGCCACGCTGGCTGAGGAAGTAGCCGAAGTCGCGGCCGGGCAGCTTGGCGCTGAGCACCGCATGCAGCTGCTGGCGCATCGCCAGCATGCGCGTGCGCATCGCGGCGAGCTCGCCTTCCCAGAGCGCGCGCAGCGCCGGGTCGGTGAGAACCTTGGCGACGATCTGGCCGCCGTGGATCGGCGGGCTGGAGTAGTTGCGCCGCACGGTGAACTTGAGCTGGCCGAGCACCAGCGCCGCCTGCGCCGCATCGGGGCAGACCACGCTGAGCGCGCCGGCGCGCTCGCCGTAGACGCTCATGCTCTTCGAGAAGCTGTTGGCCACGAAGGCCGGCAGCCCGGCCGCGGCGATGGCGCGGATCGCATACGCGTCTTCCGCGATGCCGTCGCCGAAGCCCTGGTAGGCGAGGTCGAGATAAGGGATCAGGTTGCGCCGCTTGAGCAGCGGGATCAGCTCGTCCCATTGCGCGCGTGAGGTCGACGCCGGTCGGGTTGTGGCAGCAGGCGTGCAGCAGCACGATGCTGCGCGCGGGCAGCTTGTCGAGCGTGGCCAGCATGTCGGCGAAGCGCACGCCGCCCGTCGCGGCGTCGTAGTAGGGGTAGCTGTTCACCGTGATGCCGGCACCTTCGAACATCGAGCGGTGGTTGTCCCAGGTCGGGTCGCTCACCCACACGCCGCTGCCGGGGAACCAGCGCGCGATGAAATCGGCGCCGACCTTCAGCCCGCCCGACGAACCCACCGACTGGATCGTGGCCACACGGCCGCTCTTCACCGCCTCGTGATCGGCGCCAAACAGCAGCGCCTGCACGGCAGCGCGGAAGTTGACCGCGCCTTCGATCGGCAGGTAGGGCTTGGCGCCGCCTTCGGCGAGCAACTGCGCCTCGGCGCGCTGCACCGACTCGAGCACCGGGATGCGGCCGGCGTCGTCGAAGTAGATGCCGATCGACAGGTTGATCTTGTGCGGCCGCGGGTCCTTCTGGAAGTCCTCGTTGAGGCTGAGGATCGGATCGCCGGCAAACGGTTCGACGTGGGCAAACATGGTCGGGGAAAGGTTCGAGAGAGGTCAGGCGGCGAGCGCGGCTTCGATGTCCTTGCGCAGCGACTCGGGCGTGTCGGTCGGCGCGTAGCGCTTGAGCACGGTGCCATCGCGGCCGATCAGGAACTTGGTGAAATTCCACTTCACCGCCTGCGAGCCGAGCACGCCGCGCGCTTCGCTCGTCAGGTACTTCCACAGGGGTGGGCATTGCCGCCATTGACCTCGACCTTGCCCATCATCGGGAAGCTCACGCCATAGTTCATCTCGCAGAACGAGGCGATCTCGCCGTTGTCGCCCGGATCCTGGCCGCCGAACTCGTTGCTCGGGAAGCCGATCACCACCAGGCCGCGGTCGCGGTAGTCCTTCCACAGCTGTTCGAGGCCTCGAAACTGCGGCGTGAAGCCGCACTGGCTGGCGGTGTTGACGATCAGCAGCACCTTGCCGCGCTGGGTGGACAGGTGCGCCGGCTTGCCGTCGATCGACAGGGCCTCGAAGTCGTAGACGCTGGTCTGGGCCATGGAGGTTCTCCGCGGGTGGAGCCGCGATGGTACGGCGAGCCGCCGGGCGGCGTGAGGAATCACCGGGAAGATCCGGCAATCCCGAAGACCATCATTGGATGGCACGCGGCGGCGCGCGATGATCTGCCGACATGGGCGCGCCGCAGTACGTCGACACCTTCACCGTTGCCATCGAGGGCTTCTCGGCCTTCGAACGCCAGGCGCTGACCTCCTTCTTCCGCCTGGCCGCGCAGCGGTCACCGGCCTTCCGGCAGGTGGACGAGGTGGGCATGGCCGATTTCCTGATCGCCGATGCCGACCATGCCGCCTCGGTGGCCGCAGTTCGCCGCAGCCAGCGGGTCGAGGATTCCGTCTTCATCGGCGCGCGCGCGCGGAGGGCGCCGCGGCTTGGCTGCCGCGGCCGATCGAACCGGTGCACGTGCTGCGCGCGCTCGACGAGCTGGTGGAGTTGCGCCTGAGCGCCCCCGAGCCGCCCAGTGCGATGATGGACCTCGATCCGCTCGAGGCCGATACCCAACGCGGAGACATCGACGATTCGCCGCGTGCGGCAGAGGCGCCGGCGGCGCCGTCACGGCCGCGCGGCGGCGGCGGGCGTGAGGTGCTGCTGGTCGAGGACAGCCCGATCGCGCGCCAGTTTCTCAAGCAGCGCCTGCAGCACCTGGGCTACCGCGTGCTCGACTGCGCCTCCGGAGAGGCGGCGCTGGAGATCCTCTCCAAGCGCACCTTCGGCATGGTGTTCCTCGACGTGGTGCTCGGCCCGCCGGGCAGCGTCGACGGCCTGCAGCTGTGCCAGCGCCTGAAGCAGCGCGGGGCGCAGGGCGGTGGCCTGCGCACCGTGGTGGTCATCGTCACCGGGCTGGATGGCGCCACCGACCGCGTGCGCGGCTCGCTGGCCGGCTGCGATGCCTACCTGACCAAGCCGCTGCACGAGAGCGAATTCATCGCCACGCTGTTGCAGGTCGACCCGGCGTTCGAGTGGTCGGCCGACGCCTCGTCGGCCGCGGCCTGAACGCCGATCAATGCGCGTCCGCGCGCTGCAGCGTCGACAGCAGCGCCGCCAGCAGGATCAACCCGCCGCCGGCCAGCAACTGCGCATCGAGCGTGCCGCCGCCGAGTGCGAGTGCCGACAGCGAGGCGAACAGGATCTCGGTCAGCATCACCACCGAGGTCACGTTGGCCGGCAGACGCGCCGCGCCGTACTGCAGCGCGATGTTGGCTACGAGGAAGAGCAGCGCCATCACGCCCACGCCGACGACCCAACCCGTGGCCGGTGCCGGCGGCGCACCGATCGCGCCGGTGCCGGTGAGCGACAGCGCCAGCACGCCGGCCACCGCCATGCCGCCGAAGAACATAGCCAGCGCGCGCGCTTCCTCGGGCCGGTGTGCCTCGCGGCGCAGCATCACGTTGTTCAGCGCGAAGCTGAATCCGCCGAAGACGGCCAGCCAGTCGGGCAGCGAGCGCGGCAGTGGCAGCGCCTCCCAGCCGCTGCGCTCGGCCGGCCACAGCACGATCGCCGCGCCGGCCAGCGCCAGCGCCACGCGCAGCAGCGCATGGTGCGTGAAGCGTTCGCCGAGCAGCAGCCGCGCGAGCAGCACCGCCCACAAGGGCATCAGGTAGAACAGCAGCACCACGCGCACCACGTCGCCGATGGTCACCGCCCAATTGAAGGCGGCGTTGGTCGAGCCGGCGGCGAGTACCAGCACCCACAGCACCGGCGCGCGCAGCAGCTGGCCCACCGCCTTCGGCCGCAGCGCGACGATGACGCTCACCGCCAGCGCATAGATCAGCACCGTGGCCCACAGCGGATGCAGCCCGCGTGCCTCGAACTGGCGGAACGGCCACCACGAGGTGCCCCAAACGAAGGCGTTGATCACGAGGGCCAGGGCCGGCCAGAGGAAGGGCGTGCGCGCGGAAACCAGGGACATCGGGGCGATTCTCGCCGTTGATCCGGCTCAGCCTCCCCAGCTTGTCGGATTGCCCGGGCGCGGCGGCGGCGATACCGTCATCGGCCTCGAGGAGGACACCGATGAACCCGCTGCAGATCTTTGCCCCTTCCAGCCTGAACGACCCGACCCTCGCGCCCAACCTGGGCGGCTACGGCATGCGCTTTCTCGCCGAGGGCGACTCGTGGTTCACCGTCGGCGCGCTCAACCCGCTGAAGAATGCCAACCTGCTGTTCGAGATGCGCTTCGAGCAGACCGCGGTGGCGATCAACTGCGCCACGCCGGGCGACACGCTGCGCCGCATGGCGGCGCTGCGCAGCGATCCGGAGTTCGTCGACCTGCTCGCCGGCCGGCGCCGCCGCGCCTGGGACGGCATCCTGATGTCCTGCGGCGGCAACGACCTGATCGATGCGCTCGGCGTGCGCGGCGCCGGCGTGCCGCTGGCCCTGCGGCTGCTGCGCGAGGCGGCTGAATGGGGGCCGGTGGCCGAAGGGGCGGCGCGCTATCTCAGCGATGCCGGATGGCAGACCTTCTGCACCTATTTCGAGGCCAACCTCGATGCGATCGTCGCGCTGCGCGACCGTGGCCCTTCGAAGGGCGCGCCGATCTTCCTGCACGGCTACGCGGTGCCGATGCCGCGGCCGGCGCCGGCCGGGATGGGCCTCGGGCCCTGGCTGCTGCCGGCGGTGCAGGCCTACGGCATTCCGGTGGACGACTACGAGGCGGTGGCCGAGCTGCTGATCGGCCGGCTGGCCAAGCTGCTGTCGGACTGTGCGGCCGATGCGGCTCGATTCCCGAACCTGCACTTCTTCGACACCACGCTGATCCCGGTCGAGCCCGCCGCGCCCGGCAGCAGCGGCGAGAGCGGCGACTGGATCAACGAGATCCACCTCAACCGCAGCGGCTGCCGCAAGCTGGCGGTGCCGTGGGCGAAGGCGATCGAGGCGGTGATCGTCGGGCAGCGGGGCTGACGACCGGTCAGTGTTTGTCGGTTCTGGCAATCGCCAGCAGGTGCTCCACTTCCTCGCGGTGCTTCACGCAGTTCGAGCGGTGCCAGCCGCGGATCAGCCACATCGTGCCGGCCACCACCAGGCCGAAGATGGTGATCGCGCCGAAGGCCGACAGGCCGAACTTGGTCATGCCGGCGTAGAAGGCGCCGAGGCCGAGGATGCAGGCCTGCTCGTTGAAGTTCTGCACCGCGATCGAGCGGCCGGCGCCCATCAGGTTGTGGCCGCGGTGCTGCAGCAGCGCATTCATCGGCACGATCAGGAAGCCGCAGATCGCGCCCATCACGATCAGGAAGGGCACGGCCGTCCACAGCGTGTTGATGAACACCAGCCCGATCATCAGGAAACCCACCACGATCGCCAGCGGGATCACCGAGGTCGCGCGGTCGAGCTTCATCGTCAGCGAGGCGATCACCGCGCCGGCGATCGAGCCGATCACCACCACGCCGGCGAGGTTCGAGGCCTGCGCGGTGCCGTAGCCCAGCGCCGCGGCGGCCCAGGCGAACACGATCACGCGCAGGTTGCCGAAGATGCCCCACAGCAGCGTGGTCGTGGCCAGCGAGATCTGGCCGAGCTTGTCGCCCCACAGCCGCGAGTTGCAGTTGGAGAAGTCGCGCACCAGCGGCACGAGGCCGCTCATCGGCTGCAGCGGTGCGTCGGTGCGCGGAATGCGCAGGTTGAACAGCGCCGCGATCACGTAGAAGAAGACGATCACCGAGATCGCCGCCTCGGGCGCGGTGTCGATGCCGGTGTCGAGCAGCGGCAGGTCGAACGACAGCAACTCGGTGGACAGCCGCTGGCCGACCAGCTGCCCCCGGCCAGGATGCCGAGGATGATCGAGGCCACCGTCAGGCCTTCGATCCAGCCATTGCCCTTGACCAGCTGCGAGGGCGGCAGCAGTTCGGTCAGGATGCCGTACTTGGCCGGCGAATAGGCCGCCGCGCCCAGGCCCACCACCGCATACGCCAGCAGCGGGTGGCCGCCGAACAGCATCAGCAGGCAGCCCGCCACCTTGATGGCGTTGGAGACGAACATCACCCGGCCCTTGGGGATCGCGTCGGCGAAGGCACCGACGAAGGGCGCGAGCAGGACGTAGAAGAGCGCGAACATCGGCGCCAGTGCCGGTACCTGCCACGACGGCGCCTTGGACAGGCGCAACAGCTCGACGGCCGCCACCAGCAATGCGTTGTCGGCCAGCGAGCTGAAGAACTGCGCCGACATGATGGTGTAGAAGCCCTTTTTCATTCGCTCCGTATCGCCTGCGCGATGCCCGGGAATGCGGGGAGAAGTCGGCGGCGCCGGTTTATAGCATGCGGTTACCAGCGCTCACCGTGGGGCAGGCCCGAGGCATCGGCCGGGCGTGACGCGGCTGGCAGAATCGTTTCCACCATGCCCCGCCCGATCGCCGCCACCATCCACACCGACGCGCTGGCCCATAACCTGCGCCGTGCGCGGCAGGCGGCGCCGAATGCGCGCGTGTGGGCGGTGGTCAAGGCGAATGCCTACGGCCACGGCATCGAGCGGGCGTATGCCGGTCTGTCCGGCGCCGACGGCTTCGCGCTGCTCGACCTCGACGAGGCGCAGCGTGTGCGCGATCTCGGCTGGCGCGGGCCGATCCTGCTGCTCGAGGGCTGCTTCGAATCGCGCGACCTCGAGCTGTGCTCCCGGCTCGACCTGTGGCACGTGGTGCACCACGAGGCGCAGATCGACATGCTGGCCGCGCACAAGACGCAGGCGCCGCACCGCGTCTTCCTGAAGATGAACAGCGGCATGAACCGGCTCGGCTTCCGGCCGCAGCACTACCGCGCCGCGTGGCAGCGGTTGTCGGGCCTGACGCAGGTCGACGAGATCACGCTGATGACGCATTTCGCCGATGCCGACGGCGAAGGCGGCGTGGCGGCGCAGGTCGAGGCCTTCGAGGCGGCCACGCGCGAACTGCCGGGCGAGCGCTCGCTCAGCAACAGCGCCGCGACATTGCGCTTCTGCGGCGGCGAGGGCGACGCTGCACAACTCGCCGCCGACTGGGTGCGCCCCGGCATCATGGTCTATGGCTCGGCGCCCGATTTTCCCGCGCACGATGCCGCCGGCTGGGGTCTGCAGCCGGCGATGACGCTGGCGGCGAAGCTGATCGCGATCCAGCCGCTGCAGCCGGGCGACCGCGTCGGCTACGGCGGCAGCTTCACCGCCAGCGAGCCGATGCGCATTGGCGTGGTGGCCTGCGGTTATGCCGACGGCTATCCGCGCGTGGCGCCGACCGGCACGCCGGTGCTGGTCGATGGCGTGCGCACGCGCACCGTCGGTCGGGTGTCGATGGACATGATCACCGTCGACCTGACGCCGGTGCCCTCGGCCGCGCTCGGGTCGGAGGTCACGCTGTGGGGCTGCGGTCCGAACGGCAGCGTGCTGGCGATCGACGAGGTGGCGCGCTCGGCCGGCACCGTCGGCTACGAATTGATGTGTGCGCTGGCGCCGCGGGTGCCGGTGAGCGTGGCGTGAGCCGGGCGCGCGCCGACGCCGATCGTTTCGAGCGCCATGTGCGCGCCGATCTGCAGCGCCGCCGCTGGCTGCGCGTTCATTCCTTCCTGCTCGGGCTGCTGTGCTTCCTCGCCTGCTGGGCCATCTCGGCTGGCTGTGGCGGGCCGGCCTGAACAGCCCGGCGCTGCGCTGGTCGCTGGCGCTGGCCGGCGGCTACTGGTCTTCCTCGGGCTGCTGTGGCTGTGGTGCCGCTGGCTGCTGTCGCGCGCCGAGGCCGACGGTGACCTGCCGCTGGACGACCTCGACGCGCTGCTGCCTTCGCGGCGCGGCGGCGGCGGCGTCGAGTGCGGCGACAGCGGCCTGGAGGCCGGCGACATCGCCGAGGGCGCGCTCGAGGTGGCTGGCGCGGCCGACGAAGGCGCGCTGGTGGCCGTCCCGCTGATGGTGGTGGTCGGCATCGCGATGCTCATCGCCACCGGCCTGAGCGTGGCGGTCTTCGGCCTGTTCGGCGTCGAGGTGCTGCTCGGCGTGGCGGTGGAGATCGCCTTCGCCGCGGCCGGCGGCGCGCTGGCCTTCCGCGCACGGCGCGAGGGCTGGCTGCTGCACGCCACCGGCCGTACCGGCGGCCGATGCTGGCGCTGATCGTGGTGGCGGCGCTGCTCGGGACCGTCATCGACCATTGGCTGCCGCAGGCCGGCTCTGCCGCAGGCCATCCGGCTGCTGCGCGGCTAGCACGTCGCCCCCGCCATGCGCATCGCCTTCGTGCTCGACCCGGCCGAGGTGTCGTTCAGCGCCATCCGCGCGCAGGGTGCCGGCGGCCAGAACGTCAACAAGGTCTCCAACGCCGTGCACCTGCGCTTCGACGTGCGCGCCTCGTCGCTGCCGGAGTCGCTGAAGGAGCGCCTGCTGGCGCTGCGCGACCAGCGCATCAGCGACGACGGCGTGGTGGTCATCAAGGCCCAGCAGCACCGCAGCCTGGAGAAGAACCGCGAGGAGGCGCTGGCCCGGCTGACCGAGCTGATCGAGGCCGCGGCCGACATCCCCGCAGTGCGCCGGCCGACGAAGCCGACCCGCGCCTCGCAACGACGCCGGCTCGAAGGAAAGGCCCTGCGCGGCGGCGTCAAGGCCGGCCGCGGCAAGGTGATCGTGTAAGGCGTCCCTGATTCGCGGGTGTCACCGGGTCGACCCTGCCGCGCAGAACATGGCCGGCCTCTATCATCGAATGATGAGCAGTACCCGTTCGCGCCGCCGAAGCGTGAGCCCGCGCGATGCCGGGCTCGGCGGCGACATCGGCGAGCCGGCGACGCGCGTGCTGCGCCGCTTCCGCCTCGTCTTCAACGCGGTGAAGACGCATTTCCAGCAGGTCGAACGCACCGCCGGCCTGGGAGGCGCGCAGCTGTGGGCGCTGAGCATCATCCATGCACGGCCCGGGCTCGGCGTCAGCGAGCTGGCGCGGGCGATGGACGTGAAGCAATCGACGGCGAGCAACCTCGTGCGGGCACTCGCGGAGCGCGAGCTGGTCGAGGTGGCGCGCGAGGCGGCCGACCGCCGCGCCGTGCAGCTTCGCGTGCGGCCTGCCGGCCGCAAGGTGCTGCGCGAAGCGCCCGGCCCGTTCTCCGGCGTGCTGCCGCAGGCGCTGGCCAGCCTCGATGCGCAGACGCTGGCGCGGCTCGATGCCGATCTGGCGCAGGTGATCGCCGTGCTCGGTGTCGACGCCCAGGGCGCGAAGGTGCCGCTCGGCCAGTGATGCCGAGCGTGCGCCGGATCAGGCGCGCTTGAAGAACGCCAGCAGCGTGCCCGCGGCGACGAACAGTGCGCCGAAGCTGCGGTTCATCGCCTTCAGGTGCGCGGGTGACTTCAGTGTCCGCAGCACGCGCGCGGCCAGCGCGGTGTAGCCGGCCATCACGACGAGGTCGGTGAAGGCGAGCGTCAGCGCGATCACCGCATACTGCGGCAGCAGCGGCTTCGAGATCGAGAAACTGCGGCACCACGGCCAGCAGGAAGACGGTGCCCTTCGGGTTCAGCGCATTGACGATCCAGCCGCGCACGAACAACTCGCGGCGAGAGACCACCGGCGAGGCGGCGCCTTCGGCGGCCAGTGGGGTGGCCGGCGCCCGCCACTGCCTGATGCCCAGCCACACGAGGTAGGCCACGCCGGCCCACTTGACGATCATGAACGCCAGGCTGGAGGCCGCGATCAGCGCGCCGAGGCCGATGCCCACCACCAGCACCTGCGTCCAGATGCCGGTGACCAGGCCGAAGGTCATCGTGTAGCCGCGGCGAAAGCCGTGGTTGAGCCCTGCACTCATCGCGGCGACGGCACCGGCGCCGGGCGAGGCTGATCGCCCAGGCGGCGGCGAAGAAGGCAAGCGGTGGAGAGTTCCATCGGGCGATTCTCGCCGCCCGGCGAGAATGCCGCATGGCCAGGACAAGTCGATCTACACCTGCAACGAGTGCGGCGCCAGCAGCCCGAAGTGGCTGGGCAAGTGCCCGGGCTGCGGCGCGTGGAACACGCTGGTCGAGTCGGCGGCCGAACCCGCCGGCGGCGGCAAGAACCGCTTCCAGTCGCTCGCCCGCAGCCAGCCGGTGGCCACGCTGTCGGAGATCGAGGCCAGCGACGTCGAGCGCACGCCCACCGGGCTGGACGAACTCGACCGCGTGCTCGGCGGCGGCATCGTGGAAGGCGGCGTGGTGCTGATCGGCGGCGACCCGGGCATCGGCAAGAGCACGCTGCTGCTGCAGGCGCTCGATGCCCTCTCGCGCGACATGAAGACGCTGTACGTGACCGGCGAAGAGAGCGGCGCACAGGTGGCGCTGCGCTCGCGCCGGCTGGGGCTGGACGGCTCGCAGGTGCGCGTGCTCGCCGAGATCCAGCTCGAGCGCATCCTCGCCACGCTGGAGACGGAGCAGCCGGCGGTGTGCGTGATCGATTCGATCCAGACGCTGTATTCCGACCAGCTCAGTTCGGCGCCCGGCTCGGTGGCCCAGGTGCGCGAGTGCGCGGCGCACCTGACGCGAACCGCCAAGGCCACGGGGACGACGGTGATCCTGGTCGGCCACGTGACGAAGGACGGCCAGCTCGCCGGACCGCGCGTGCTCGAGCACATCGTCGACACGGTGCTGTACTTCGAGGGCGACACGCATTCGAGCTTCCGCCTCGTGCGGGCGATCAAGAACCGCTTCGGCGCCGTCAACGAGATCGGCGTCTTCGCGATGACCGAGCGCGGCCTGAAGGGCGTGGCCAACCCGAGCGCGATCTTTCTCTCCACGCAAACGAGCGAGCCGGTGCCGGGCTCCTGCGTGCTGGTCACGCTGGAAGGCACGAGGCCGCTGCTGGTGGAGATCCAGGCGCTGGTCGACACCGGCGGGCCGAGCCCGCGGCGGCTCAGCGTGGGCCTGGAGCGCGATCGCCTGGCGATGATGCTCGCGGTGCTGCACCGCCATGCCGGCATCGCCGCCTTCGACCAGGACGTGTTCGTCAATGCGGTCGGCGGCGTGCGCATCAGCGAGCCGGCGGCGGATCTGGCGGTGATGCTGGCGATCCAGGGCTCGCTGCGGGCGCGGCCGCTGCCGCGTGGCTTCTTCGCCTTCGGCGAGGTGGGCTGGCCGGCGAGGTGCGGCCGGCGCCGCGCGGCCAGGAGCGGTTGAAGGAAGCCGCCAAGCTCGGCTTCTCGGTGGCGGTGGTGCCCAAGGCCAACGTGCCGAAGAAGCCGATCGAGGGGCTGACGATCCACGCCGTCGAGCGCATCGAGCAGGCCATCGAGCTCGTGCGTTCGCTCTGAGGCGGCCGGCTGATATTCTGCGCCGCGCTGCGACACTACAGGGAGCCCGACATGACCATTCGCCGCCACCTCCTCGCCACGCTCGCGCTGTGCGCCTGCTGCTTGCCCGCGCTGGCCCAGCTCAGCCCCAAGCCCGAACTCGGCCTGTGGGAGACGCGCACCAAGATGACCGTCAACGGCCGCGACATGCTCGCCGACATGCGCACCGCGCAGGAAGCGATGATGAAGTCGCTGCCGCCGGAGCAGCGTGCGCAGATGGCCGAGGCGATGAAGGCGCAGGGTGCGGGCGCGCCCTCGGAGACCGATCAGGAGTGCCTGGACGCCAAGAGCCTCGCCGACTGGGCCGACCCGAAGGCGCGCCTGCGCGAGATGGAGAAGGACGCGCCGGGCTGCAAGTTCGACCAGACCGCCGCCGGCGGCGCGACGCTGCAGTTCAAGGGCCGCTGCACCGACCCGGAGGGCTTCACCGGCGACGTCACCGGCACGATGACGATGAAGGGCCCGCGCGAGTGGACGGCGCTGTACACCGGCAAGGGCCAGTCGCAGGGCCGGCCGATGGACATGCGCGTCGAGACGCGGGGCCGTTGGCTCGCCGCCAGTTGCGGCGCCGTCAAGCCGCAGCGCTGACCCGGCCGCCGCCGGCGCGCGGCGAGAATCGCGGCCATGAATCCATGGATCGGCTGGGCGCTGGCCGCCCTCTTCGTCGCCATCGCCTGGGTGCAGTACGGCTGGCAGGGCCTGCTGCTGGCCTTCTCGGTGGTGGTGTTCTGGCTGTTGCTGCAGCTCAGCCGCACGCTGCGCGTGATGCGCGCCGCCGGGCAGCGCCCGGTGGGCACGGTCGACAGCGCGGTGATGCTCAACGCGAAACTGAAGCCGGGCATGACGCTGCTGCAGGTGATCGCGCTGACCGGCAGCCTGGGCCGCAAGCTCGGCGATGGCGAAGACGACTGGGCCTGGGCCGACGAAGGCGGCAGCCGCGTCACGCTGCACTTCACGAATGGCAAGCTGGCGCGCTTCGAGCTCGAACGACCCGCGCCGTAAAATCGCGGGTTCGGGCAAAACAGGAGAGCAGCCATGTCGATGGCCGACCGCGACGGAAAGATCTGGATGGATGGCCAGCTGGTGGAGTGGCGCGACGCCAAGATCCACGTGCTGAGCCACACGCTGCACTACGGCTGCGGCGCCTTCGAGGGCGTGCGCGCCTACAACACTGCCGGCGGCACGGCCATCTTCCGCCTGCGCGAGCACACCGAGCGCCTGTTCAACAGCGCCAAGATCCTGCGCATGAAGATCCCCTTCACCGTCGAGCAGGTGATGGAGGCCCAGCGCGAGGTCGTTCGTGCCAACAAGCTGGAGAGCTGCTACATCCGCCCGCTGACCTGGATCGGCGACCAGAAGCTCGGCGTCAGCCCCAAGGGCAACACCATCCACCTGATGGTCGCCGCCTGGGCCTGGGGCGCCTACCTCGGCGAAGAGGGCCTCAAGCGCGGTATCCGCGTGAAGACCAGCAGCTACACGCGCCACCACGTCAACATCACGATGACGCAGGCCAAGGCGGTGAGCAACTACACCAACTCGATCCTGGCCAACATGGAAGCCACCGACGAGGGCTACGACGAGGCGCTGCTGCTCGACTCGGCCGGATTCGTCTCCGAAGGTGCGGGCGAGAACCTGTTCGTCATCAAGAAGGGCGTGGTCTATACGCCCGACCTGTCCGCCGGTGCGCTCAACGGCATCACCCGCGACACCATCTTCGCGATCTGCCAGGACCTGGGCCTGAAGCTGGTCGAGAAGCGCATCACCCGCGACGAGGTCTACATCTGCGACGAGGCCTTCTTCACCGGCACCGCCGCTGAAGTCACGCCGATCCGCGAGCTCGACCGCATCGAGATCGGCCGTGGCTCGCGCGGGCCGATCACCGAGAAGATCCAGAGCGCGTTCTTCGACATCGTCAACGGACGCAACCCCAAGTACGCCGAGTGGCTGACGAAGGTCTGAACATCATGAGCAGCGAAGCCAAGGCCGTGGTCGAGGTGACCGCGAAGGATCTGCACGGCGAGGGCGTGGTCTTCTGCCCGAACCCGAAGATGACGCTGTGGAGCGGCCATCCGCGCGTGTTCATCGACGTGGCCACCACCGGCGAGGGCAAGTGCCCGTACTGCGGCACCGTCTACCGCCTCAAGGCCGGTGAAAAGCTCCACGCGCACTGACGCGCGTCGTCCATGAACCGCTCGCTGGTCATCGCGCCGCAGTGGATCGGCGACGCGGTGATGAGCGAACCGCTGCTGGCGCGGCTGGCCGCGCGCGGCGAGCAGCTCAGCGTCGCCGCGCTGCCCTGGGTGGCGCCGGTCTACCGCGCCATGCCGCAGGTGCGCGAGGTGATCGAGCTGCCGTTCGCCCATGGCCGGCTCGACTGGGCGGCACGGCGGCGCATCGCCGCCACGCTGCGCGACCGCTTCGACGCGGCCTATGTGCTGCCCAATTCGATCAAGGCCGCGCTGATCCCCTGGTTCGCCGGCATCCCGAAGCGCATCGGCTACCGCGGCGAAAGCCGCTGGGGGCTGCTGAACCGGCGGCTGCCGAACCCGGCGGGCCGCCCGCCGATGGTGGCCTTCTACGCGGCCCTGGCCGATGAGCCGCTGCGCGGCGACGAGCGGCCCCGGCTCGCCTTCGAGCCGGCGGTGGTCAGTGCGGCGGCGCGCCGCGCGGGTGTCGAGCCCGGCGGCTACTGGGCCTTCGCGCCCGGCGCCGAATACGGCCCGGCCAAATGCTGGCCGGCTGGCCACTATGCCGAGCTCGCCCGCCGACTGCACGCGCGCGATGGCCTGCCGGTGCTGCTGCTCGGCTCCGGCAAGGAAGCCGCACTGGCCCGCGAGATCGCCGAGGCCGCACCGGGCGCCTGCCGCGTGATGGCCGGCGAGACTTCGCTGCTCGATGCGATGGCCCTGATCGCCGGGGCGCGCGGCCGGTCAGCAACGACTCGGGCCTGATGCACGTGGCCGCGGCCTTCGGCCTGCCGCAGGTGGCGGTGTTCGGTTCGACCAGCCCGGAGCACACGCCGCCGCTGAACCCGAAGGCGCGCGTGCTGTGGCTGAAGGACGAGCTGAAGCTCGACTGCATGCCCTGCTTCGAGCGGCAGTGCCGCTTCGGCCACTACCGCTGCCTGACCGACGTGGCGCCGCAGCGGGTGGAACTGGCGCTGCGGCAGGCGCTGGCCGACTGATGGCACGGGGCGGGCGCATCACCGAGGCCCTGATGCGCGAGGCGCTGCTCGGCGCCGGCACCGCCGTGTGGGAGTGGGACGTGCGCAACGACTGCCTGTCGAGCACCGACGACAGCGCGGCGCTGCTCGGGTATGCGCCGGGCGAGATCGCCGACACGCAGATCGCCTGGAACGCGCTGATCCACCCGGACGATCTCCAGGCCAATCACGAGGCCTATCTGCACCACGCGCGCGGCGGGGGCGCCGATCTACGAGCACGAGTACCGCGCGCGCGCTGCAAGGACGGCTCGTGGCGCTGGCTGGCCGAGCGCGGGCGGGTGATCGAGCGCGATGCCCACGGCGAGCCGTTGCGGGCGGTCGGCACGCTGTCCGACATCACCCAGCGGCGCGAGGCGCAGGGCGCGGCGCTGGAGCTGGCCGCGCGGCTGGGCAAGCTGGCCCGCCATGTTCCGGGGCTGCTGTACCAGTACCGCAGCGTCGCCAACGACCCGCTGCGTGGCAACTTCCCGTTCATCAGCGACAGCGTGATCGACCTGCTGGGCCTGCCGCCGGCCGAGCTGATGCGCGACGCCACGGCGGTGTTCCGGCTGATCCACCGCGACGACCTCGAGCGCGTGCGCCTCGGTGTGGTGGAAGCGGCCCGCACGCTGCGGCCCTGGCGCTGCGAGTTCCGGCTGTTCGACCGCGATGCCCAGCCGCGCTGGGTGAACGTGCTGGCCACGCCCCAGCGCGAACCCGAAGGCACGCTGCTGTGGCACGGCTACATCCAGGACGTGACGGACCTGCGCGAGCTGCAGCAGGCCCGTGCCGAGGCCGCGGCGGCACAGGCGGCCAACCGCGCCAAGACCGAGTTTCTCTCGCGCATGAGCCACGAGCTGCGAACGCCGCTGAATGCCGTGCTGGGCTTCGCGCAGCTGCTCGAGATCGACGAGCACGAGCCGCTGAGCGAACAGCAGCGCCGCCGTGTCGTGCTGATCCGCGAGGCCGGGGCGCACCTGCTGGAGATGATCGGCGAGCTGCTCGACCTGACGCGCATCGAGTCGGGCCAGATGGCGGTGGAGGTGGCGCCGCTGGCGCTGGAGCCGCTGATCGCCGACTGCGTGGAACTGGTGCGCCCGCAGGCCGATGCCGGCGGCGTGAGCCTGCACGGGGCCGCAGGGCCGGCCACGGTGCGCGTGCTGGCCGATGCCACCCGGCTCCGGCAGGTGCTGCTCAACCTGCTCGGCAATGCGATCAAGTACAACCGCCGAGGCGGTCGCGTCGAGGTGGCGGTGGCCGCCTCCGGCAGCGAGCTGCGCATCGACGTGAGCGACACCGGCGTCGGCATCGCGGCCGAGCACATGGCGAGCCTGTTCCAGCCGTTCCAGCGCGGCGCGCAGGCCCGCGGCCCGATCGAAGGCGTGGGCATCGGCACGGCGGTGACGCGGGCGCTCGTCGAATTGATGGGCGGTACGGTGACCGCGCGCAGCGTGCCGGGCGCCGGCTCGACCTTCAGCGTGACGCTGCGCCGCGCCGACTGAGCGCGCGCCGCTACAGGTTGCCCACCGCCAGCACCGGCCCGGTCGGCGCGCCGGTGGGCGAGCCGCCCGGCGGCTCGAGGCTGACCGCGAGGTGGTCGGTCCCGGCCGGCAGCGAGGCGCGCCGCACCACCGTGGCGCCCTGCGCCGAGATCAGTCCCAGCGAGCGCGGCGGGTTCTTGCCGGCCGCGGCCCACAGTTCGAGCACGCGGTCGTCTGCCATCGCGACGTTCATCAGCGGCTTGGTTACCACCGCGCGGCCGTCGCCGCTGATGCTGGCCACGAAGGACGCCGGGATCACCCCACCCTGGCTGCTGGGTGCGGTGGCATTGAGCACGACGACGATCGGCGGCTGCACCGGCCCGGGGTTGGCCAGCAGCACGGCGAGGCTGACGGTGGCGACACTGGCCAGCGCCGCGAAGCCGCGCCAGAACGCCGGGCGGGCCCACCACCGCGTGATGTTCGCGGTGGCCGGCGCGGGCGTGCTGCCGCCGAGGCGCTGTTCGATGCGCGCCCACACGCGCGGCGGCGGCGCCACCGGCGCCACGCTGGCGGTCAGTGGCATCAGCCGTTCCTGCCAGCGCGCACGGCCGCGCGCAGTGCCGGGTGGGCCGGCAGCAGCGCCTCGAAGCGGCGCCGCGCGGCGCCACGCAGCGTGCCGGCCACGTAGGCGGCGGCGAGGCGGTCGGCGAGTTCGATCCGGGAGTAGTCCATCAGGCGCTCCCCGCCATGTCGCGATGCACGGCAGCGTCGAGGCAGCCCTTGAGCGCCATCAGCGCGCGGCGCACCCACGATTTCACCGTGCCCAGCGGCTGGCGCATCTGCTCGGCCACCTCGGCGTGGCTGAGCCCGTCGAAGAAGGCCAGCGCCACGCTCTGCCGCTGCACGGCGCTCAGGCCCTCCATGCAGCGCCCCAGCGCGCGGGCGTCGCTGGCGCGGCTCAGCAACTCGAGCGGCCCATCGCTTTCGTCGGCCACCTGCTCGTACACGTCGGCATCCTGTTCATCATCGCCGCCGGAGGTGGGAGCGGCCTGGATCTGCGGCTGGGTCTGCGCGCGGCGCAGGCTGTCGATGGCGCGGTTGCGCGCGATGCTGGTCAGCCAGGTCAGGGGCTGGCTCTGCGCCGCATCGAAGCTCTGCGCCGAGCGCCAGACGTTGACATACACCTCCTGGAGGATGTCTTCGGCCTGGGCCCGGTCTCTCTGGATGCGCAGAACCACGGCAAACAGATGCGCGCTGGTGCGCTCGTAGAGCGTGGCAAATGCCGCACGATCGCCGAGCCCGGCGCGTGCCAGCAGTTGGGCGAGCTCTCGGCTGCGTTCGGTCCAGTCGGTGGCGGCGGGCATGGGCGCGAGTCTAGGGGCGTCCGGCCGATCGTGCTCCGTACAATCCGTGCTCCTCCAGGAAAGCACCATGCCCAGCCGCAACGAGTTCGTCCTCACCCTGTCGTGCCGCGATGCCAAGGGCATCGTGCATGCGGTCTCCGGCCTGCTGTTCCAGGCGGGCTGCAACATCATCGATTCGCAGCAGTACGGCGACGTGCTGGCCAGCGACGCCACCGGTCTGTTCTTCCTGCGCGTGCACTTCGAGGCGCCGCCGCACCACGGCCGACGTGGCCACGCTCGACCCGCTGTTCACCCACCTGCGCGAGCAGTTCGGCATGGATGCCAAGCTGTATTCGCTGGCGCGCAAGCCGCGCGTGCTGATGATGGTCAGCAAGCACGGCCACTGCCTGAACGACCTGCTGTTCCGCTGGCGCTCGGGCCAGCTCGAGGTCGACATCCCGGCGATCGTCTCCAACCACCCCGACTACGCCGACCTCGCTGCCAGCTACGGCATTCCCTTCCACCACCTGCCGCTGCCCACCGGCGCGCCGGCCGAGGCCAAGCGCGCGCAGGAGAAGCAGGTGGAGGCGCTGGTCGAGAAGGAGCAGATCGATCTGGTGGTGCTGGCGCGCTACATGCAGATCCTCTCCAGCGAGTTCTGCCGGTTCCTCAAGGGCCGCGCGATCAACATCCACCACAGCTTCCTGCCCAGCTTCAAGGGCGCGAAGCCCTACTACCAGGCGCACGAGCGTGGCGTGAAGCTGATCGGCGCGACGGCCCACTACGTGACTGCCGAGCTCGACGAGGGCCCGATCATCGAGCAGAACGTCGAGCGCGTGGACCACACGCTCAGCCCGGAGGATTTCACCGCCGTCGGTCGCGACGTCGAGTGCGTCGTGCTGGCGCGCGCGGTGCGCTGGCACGTCGAGCACCGCGTGCTGCTCAACGGGCGCAAGACCGTCGTCTTCCGCTGAAGCGCATCCCGCCTATGCCGCGTGCCAAGCCGCCACCGCCGCCGTCGACACCCGACGAGATCGAGCAGCAGTTCTACGAGGCGCTGCAGCGCGCCGACATCGAGGCGCTGATGGCGGTGTGGTCCGACGACGACGAGGTCGTCTGCGTGCACCCGGGCGGCCCGCGCGTGGTCGGCGCCGCGGCGATCCGCGCGGCCTTCGAAGCGATCTTCGCCAATGGCGCGATCGCCGCGCGGCCGGAGAAGGTGCGCCGGCTGCAGACGATGAACTGCGCCGTGCACAGCGTGCTCGAGCGCATCGAGATCCCCACCGACGAAGGCCCGCAGACGGCCTGGGTGGTGGCGACCAACGTCTACGTGAAGTCCGGCGCCGGCTGGGCGATGGCGGCGCACCACGCGAGCCCCGGCTCGCCGCGCGAGGTGCAGGACATCGTCGAGGCCGCCTCGACGCTCCACTGACGGTGCAGCACTACCGCAGCCCGGGCTGGCTGCCCGGTGGCAACGCACAGACGATCTGGCCGGCGCTGTTCGGACGGCGCCACCACGGCTCGGTAATCCAGTTCCGGCGCGAGCGCTGGACCACGCCGGACGGCGATTTCATCGATGCCGACTGGCTCGGTGATCAGGTGAATGCGCCGCTGTTGGTGATGTTCCACGGCCTCGAAGGCTCGACGCAGAGCCACTACGCGCAGGCCTTCGCCGACTGGGCGCGCCGCCACGGCTGGCGTTTCGTGATGCCGCACTTCCGCGGCTGCTCGGGCGAGCTGAACCTCGCGCCGCGCGCTTACCACTCGGGTGACTTCGAGGAGATCGGCTGGATGCTGTCGCAGGCGAAGTCGCGCCACGCGGGGCCGGTCGTCGCGGTGGGTGTCTCGCTCGGCGGCAATGCACTGCTGCGCTGGGCCGAGGAGGCCGGCGACTCGGCGGCACGCACGGCCAAGGCGGTGGTGGCGATCAGTTCGCCGATCGACTGCGGCCGCCGGCGGCCGCGCGATCGGCCGTGGCTTCAACCGGCTCGTCTACACCCGCATGTTCCTGCGCACGATGAAGCCCAAGGCGCTGGCCAAGCTGGCGCAGCACCCGGGACTGTTCAGCCGCGAGAAGCTGCTGGCCGCGCGCGACCTCTACGACTTCGACAACGTCTTCACCGCGCCGCTGCACGGCTTTCGCGACACCGACGACTACTGGGCGCGCGGCTCGGCCAAGCCGCACCTGCACCGCATCCGCATCCCGGCGCTGGTGCTCAACGCGCGCAACGATCCGTTCGTGCCGGGCGCCTCGCTGCCTGCGCCGCACGAGGTCGGCGCACACGTGACGCTGTGGCAGCCCGAGCACGGCGGCCATGTCGGATTCCCCGGCGGGCGCAGGCCGGGCCACGTGATGACCCTGCCGGATGCAGTGATGCGCTGGCTCGCCTCGCGCATTTGACGCAGCATCGGCCGATGGACGAGATCGTCAAGGCCGCACTGAAGAAGTGGCCGAACGTGCCGCACTGCTGGGGCTGGCTCGCGCTCGATGCGCGCGGCGACTGGTACATGCGCGACGAGCGCGTGCAGCACGCCGGGCCGTTCCCGCAGGTCAAGGGTAGCCGCATCCTGCACGACAAGCTGCGCGAATTCATCCACCGCAACTATGCGGCCGACGAGCACGGCGCCCTGGTTCTTCCAGAACGGGCCGCAGCGCGTGTACGTCGAGCTCGAGGCGGCGCCTTGGGTGTGGCGGCTGCAGGCCGGCGGCCATGAGCCGGCCGTCACCAGCCACACCGGGCTGCCGGCCACGGCGCAATCGACTGGCTCGATGAGCAGGGCCGGCTGTTTCTCGCCACCGACCTCGGCCTCGGCATCGTGCACACGCTCGACATGGAGACCGCGGCCGATGCCGTCGAGCGCGGCCTGTGGACGCCCGAGGCGATCACCGCCGCCGAGCTGCCGGCGCGCTTTCGCTACCGGCTCAGCCCGGCCGGCGACCGCGCTGCTCAGCTGCCGTAGAACACGTAGTCGGCTTCGTACGCCACCTGCTGGCGCTGGCCCTTGTTGGCCGCGGTGCAGGCGGCCGACGGCGCCACGCCGCCCTTGGTGTTCAGGCGCTGGATATAGGCCACGCCCTGCATCGCGCCGGCGCCCATCGCCGGCTCGGCCTTGACCAGCTGCAGCGGGATGTTGCCCGGCGCCGCCGGCGCCACCGCGACCTGCTTGCCGGTGACCTTGGAGCCGTCGGCGGCCTCCCAGGTCGGGCCGGCGTAGTACTTGCCGACCGTCTTGCGGTCCGCCGAATACAGCGTGGCCACCGGCGCGACGAATGCCCACTCATGGGCACCGGCCATGTCTTTCTTCTCGCGGCACTCGTAGGTGATCTCGCCGACGCCAGTGGTGCTCATCGTCTGCTTCAGGCCGGCCGGCACGCGCACGGCCTCGGGCAGCATCGTGTTGTCCACCGGCTTCATCGTCGGTTGCGAGGCGCAGGCGGAGATCAGGGCGGCGAGGCCCAGCAGCGGAAGGGTTCGGGTCATGAGGTGCTCCGGAAAGTGTTCTGGACGAGGGGGCCGAAGTGACCCCGACTTCCGGATACGCGCCTCGGTGCCGATCGGATGCGGCACGACCAAAAAAAAAAGCCGGCCCGCAGGCCGGCTTCGTCGGTGGCGTGCGCCGATCAGTTGGCCGCGGAGGCCGCCGGCGCGGGCGCCTTGGGCTCGGCGAAGTTCGCGCCGCCCTTGTTGGCCAGGTAGACCACGGCGCGAGCCACTTCGTAGTCGCTGAAGTCGCCGCCACCCTGCGCGCCCATCGCACCCTTGCCCTTCAGGGCCGAATTCAGAAGCGTTTCGTAGCCGGTGGCGATGCGCGGCGCCCAGGCGGCGGTGTCGCCGGTCTTCGGGGCGCCGGCGGCACCGCTGGCGTGGCAGGCGGTGCACTGGGCGGCGTAGACCTGCTCGCCGGTCTTCAGGGAGGCGACGTCGGAGGCATCCTTGACCTGGATGCCGCCGATCGGCTGGATGCGCTGGGCCACGGCTTCGGCGCCGAGGCCGCTGCTGCCGGCCGCCGGCTTCGCGTCGGATGCGACGTACTTCACCAGCAGCACGATCAGCGCGATCGGGATGATAAAGGAGAACAGCACCGCCACGACGAGCTGCTTGGGCGTCTTGATCGGGCCTTCGTGCGGGCCGCTGTGGTCGTGGGAGTCGCTCATGGGATCCTCGGTATCGGTGCTGGAGTGGGTCTCGGGCGCTGCTCAGCCCGGCATCGGCCAGGGAGGGCAAAAACCGCGGAATTATATGGGGCGTCAGCCGCCGGCCCGGGTTCGGGCGTGGTCTCAGGCCGTCCGTGCCGGGCGCATCGAAGGCTGCGCCGATCAGGTGGCCAGGGTCTGCGACGGCACCTCGGGCAGC
The DNA here is from genome assembly GCA_007994965.1 of Piscinibacter aquaticus. GTDB lineage: Bacteria > Pseudomonadota > Gammaproteobacteria > Burkholderiales > Burkholderiaceae_C > Piscinibacter > Piscinibacter aquaticus. The sequence goes on from VOPW01000001.1 coordinate 4,161,456, forward strand.
TCGATCCAGAAGGTCGAGCCGCGCCCGACCTCGCTCTCGAACCCGAGCTCGCCGCCCATCAGCGCGGCCATGCGGTGCGAAAACGCCAGCCCGATGCCCGCGCCCTCGATGTCGCCGGACTCTGCGCCGAGACGCTCGAAGGCGCGGAAGAGGCGCTCGCGCTGGTCCGGCGCGATGCCTCGGCCGGTGTCGGCGACGCTGATCCGTACCCGGCCGCCGCCGCGCCGGTGGCAAACCAGGCGCACCTCGCCGCCGCGCCGGTTGTACTTGATGCTGTTGGACAGCAGGTTGACGAGCACCTGCAGCAGTCGCGTCGGGTCGGCGCTGACCTGCAGCGGTTCTGCGGGCGGCTCGACGACGAGCCTGATGTCGTGCTCGGCCGCCTGGGGCATCACCATCGGCACCGCCTTGTCGACCGTCGCCGCCACGTCGGTCGTCTGCATCTGGACCGTCATCCGCCCGGCATCGATGCGCGCGAGGTCGAGCACGTCCTCGACCATGCGCAGCAAGTGGGAGCCGGCCACCTGCACGTGGCGGAGATAGCCGCTCGGGCGTTCGGCCAGGATCTCTCGGCCGAGCAACTGGCTGAAACCCAGTACGGCGTTGAGCGGCGTGCGCAGTTCGTGCGAGACGGTCGACATGAACATCAGGCGTTCATCGCTGGCCCGCTCGGCGGCCAGCTTTGCGGCTTCGAGCTCGCGGGTGCGCTCGCGCACGAGCGCCTCGAGATGTTCGCGATGGCGCAATAGCTCCTGCTCGTCGAGCCGGCGCTGCGTGACATCGCGCATCACGAGGACGCCGCCGAGCAGCGTGCCGTCGTCGTCGCGGATCGGTGCCGCGCCGGCGTCGACGTAAAGCCGCGGCGTGCCGTCGCCGGCACGCAGCAGCCCGCGGCGCGGGGCGATCGCCTCGTGCCCGAGCAGCGCCGAGACCATCAGGTCAGGCAGCTCGGCCTCGGTGTCCGGGTCGTACAGGCGCATGATCTCGAGGGGTCGCCGCCCCGCGACGTCGCCGAGCCGGCAGCCCAGGAGCGACTCGGCTGCGGTGTTCATCAGCTGGATGTCGCCCTGCGCGTCGGCAGCGATCACGCCGTCGCCCAGGCACTGCAGCGTCTTGCGCAGCCAGTGCTCGCTGCGGCGCACGCGGTCGTCGAGAGCTTGCCGGTGCAGCGCGATCTCGATCGTGGTGCGCAGGTCCTGCGGCCGGAAGGGCTTGACCAGGTAGCCGTGCGGGCTGGCGACCTTGGCGCGCTCGAGCGTCGAACTGTCGCCGTAGGCGGTAAGGAAGACCACCGGGATGTTGTGCTCCGCGCGGATCGAGCGTGCCGTCTCGATGCCGTCGCTGCCCCCTTGATCATGATGTCCATCATGACCAGATCAGGGGCGGCGTCCTGCACCCGGCGGCGCGCCCGCTCTCCGCTGGCTGCGATGCCGACGACCTCGTAGCCGAAGTCCCGCAGCTGCTGTGCCATGTCCATCGCGATGACGGCCTCGTCCTCCACGATCAGGATGCGCTTGCGGGTGGCGGTCGACGGCGGCGTCGTGGTCGTGTTCATGGCGCGCTCTGCACGGGCTTTCGTGTCGCGTGGGAGCCGTCGGAGGCAGGCAGGCGCTTGTCCTCGGGCCGTTCTGGAACGAATCGCAGCGTGAACCGGCTGCCGCCCTCGGGCGGGCGCGACAGCGTCAGCTCGCCGCCGAGCTGCGCTGCCAGCATCGAGACGAGGCGCAGCCCGAGGGAGCGGAACTGCGCCGGATCGATGCCCGGGGGCAGGCCGATGCCGTCGTCGCTGACGCTGAGCTCGAGTTCGCCGCCCGGCAGCGGCTGCAGGCACAGGCCGATGGTGCCGCCTCGCCCGTCGGGGAAGGCGTGCTTGTACGCGTTGGTCACCAGCTCGTTGACGATCAGACCCAGGGGCACCGCGGTCTCGATCCCGAGGCGCACCGGAGCCACCTCGGTGCGGATGCGAACGCGTGGTGCGGCATCTTCATGCGACGACTCGATCTGGTGGATCAGCTGGCCGATGTAGCTGCCGAAGTTGATTTCGCTCAGGTCGCCCGACTGGTACAGCTGCTCGTGGACGAGCGCCATCGATCGAATGCGCCGGGCGCTGTCGCCCAAGGCCGCGCGCGCCTGGGGATGGTCGGTGTTGCGCGCCTGAAGCGTCAGCAGGCTCACCACCATCTGCAGATTGTTCTTGACCCGGTGGTAGATCTCCTGCAGCAGCAGCTCCTTCTCGTGGAGTGCGACGCGGATCTTCTCGGCCGCGGCGCGGCGCTCGCTGATGTCGACGCCGATCGACACCATGTAGGCCATGCGGCCCTCCGTGTCGTGCAGCACGCTGTTGGTCCACTCGATCCAGTAGCGCTTGCCGGAGGTGTCGATCCACTCGTTCGTGTAGTGGCTCACACCCGGCGCCGGGTCGGTCAGCGCCGGGTCGAAGGCGCTGCGGCGGATCGCTTCGGCCTCCTCCGGCGGCAGCACGGTGTCCCAGGGGAAACGCCCTCGACTTCGGCGAAGCTGCGGCCGCTGAGCCGCTCGGCGGCACGATTGAAGCGGCGAATGCGTCCTTCGCGATCCAGCACGACGATCAACGCACCTGCGTTGCCGAGCACCGCGCTGCTGAAGTTTCGCTCCTCGAGCAGCGCACCCTCGGCGGCCTTGCGCATGGAGATGTCGACGAAGGTGACCACCGTACCGACGACCCGGTCGTCGCGCTGCATCGGGTGCGACCACATCTCCACCGGAAAGCTGCTGCCGTCGGCGCGCCGCAGCGTCACGTCGTCACGGTGCGAAGGTGCTTCATGACGGCCCGCAAGGCCGATCAGCGACTGCATGTCGCGTCCGAGCAGATCCTGCTCGCTGCGAACGCCGAGCAGGCGCGCACAGGCCGGATTGGCGAAGGTGCAGCGGCCCTCCGGGTCGATGCCGAAGATCGCTTCGGCCGTCGAGGTGAGCAGCAGTTCGGTCGCCTGCCGCTGCTCTCGCAGCTGTTGCTCCTGGCGCGCGACGGCATCGGCCATCGTGTCGAAGGCACGGCCGAGCGACGCCACCTCGTCGCTCCCCGTCAGTCGCGCCCGCGCGCTTCGGTCACCCAGTGTCATGCGCGATGCGACCTCGGTGAGCTGGCCCAGCCTTCGGGTCAGCAGCACGCCCAGCGCGAGGCCGACCAGGGCGATCAGCGTCATGCCGATGACGGCAATCGCGCCGCCGAGCCGGCGTGCCGCCGCCTGCGCCTGCAGCAGTTCGCGCGACGAGAACTGCACCGCGATCAAGCCCAGCGTGCCGGCCGCGTTCTCGATCGGAAGGCTGCGCCACTCCAGCTGGGGGAATCCTCCAGTGACGGCATCGGCTGGCCGAGCTCGCGAAGCTGGGAACTGGCGACAATGATGCCCCTGCCGTTGCCCAGCAGAACGCGTTCGACCGACGGGTCTTTCTGCAGCGAAGCGAAGTACGTCTGGAGCTCGCCGAGCTCATCGGTCAGCAGGGCCGTGCGGCTGATGCGCGATGCCAGGTCGAGCACGGCGTTCTGGGCCGCCTTCTGCTGGATCCGCAGGGCCTCGGTCTGCGCGCTCGAGGTTTGCCACAGCGCGACACCCATCACCACGCACTCGAGCGCGAAGACGGTCAGCGCGATGCGGTACTTCAGGGAACGGAAGGGAGCCATGGCTCGTCGAGTCCGCGAACGAAGATGCGCACGGGCTGGTAGTCCTCGTCGCGCGCCGGGACGAGCGCCTGGGTGTTGATGCTCTTCAGCACCGCCGGCCTGCTGCGGTGCGGTTCCAATCGAGCAGCGCCGCGCGGAGGCGCTCGCGCTCGGGCTCGGGCACCCGCCGGTGCACGATGAACACCGGGCTGGGCAATGGTTCCGTTTCCAGCAAGATCCGCAAGCGCACGCCATAGCTGGCCTGGAACGCGCCGACGGCGAAGGGTGGTGCGATGCAGGCCTGGGCTGCCCCGATCAACGCCTGCTGCAGGCAGGCATCGACCGTACGCGTTTCGTCGAACGTGACGGTGCGTCCACGCACCAGTCCGCGGTCCCGCAGCGCCTTCTTGCCCAGATGCACCGCAGGCAAGTACGGCGGCGGCGTGGCGATCACCTTTCCGCGTAGTTCGTCCGTGCTGCGGATCGGGCTGTCCTGGGGCACGACGACCACGGCCGTGAACGGCTCGCGCATGCGGGCCAACGGCACGTAGCCGAACTCGTCGGCGGCCGCAACGTAGAAGAAGGCATGCACCAGCGCGATGTCGTGCTGCTGTGCCTTGAGCTGCGCGAAAAAACGGTCCCAGCTGCTGGCGGTGCGGAAGGCCACGCTGCGCTTGAGGGACTGGCTCAGCTCCGCGGCCGCTGGCGCGTAGATCTCTTCCAGCCGGCTCGGCGAGAAGTAGGGGCGACGCCCAGCGACAGCGGCTCAGTCGTGGGCTGCGATCGAGCCACAGGTGCGCCCAGCAATGCCGCCAGCACCATGCCTGCAGCCAGACCTCGCAGGCCGGCTCGGCGCGCGGGGCGGTGCTTTTCCGGGAACGGCCCGGTTCCGGACTGCGGCTCCATGTCTCCTCGGCGCATCTTCCCCGAGCCCCGACGGCGGCGCAACATGGGTGTCGCCCGTATGCGGCGCTCGTGTGACGAATGTCAGGACCTGTTGCCGGGACACCCTGGGTCCGGCGGCCGACTGGCTCGGGGGGACGACGTAGAATCGGCCCCCGCGCATGCGACCGTGGTGAAGTGGATATCATGCAGCCCTCCGAAGGCTACGTCGCAGGTTCGATTCCTGCCGGTCGCGCCAACTGAATGAACAACGGCTCCGTGTCTTGCGACCCGGAGCCGTTGTCTTTGGCGAGTGCCGCGCGGTTCAGCCGTTCACGCCGTGGCGGATCAGGTGGTCGAAGGCCGACAGCGCCGCCTTCGCACCCTCGCCAGCGGCGATGATGATCTGCTTGTAGGGCGTGGTCGTCGCATCGCCGGCGGCGAAGACGCCCGGCACGCTGGTCGCACCCTTCGCATCCACCACGATCTCGCCGTAGCGCGACAGCTCCACCGTACCCTTGAGCCACTCGGTGTTGGGCACCGAGGCCGATCTGCACGAACACGCCGGCGAGCTCGATCGCGTGCTCGGCGCCGGTGGCGCGGTCCTTGTAGCGCAGGCCGTTGACCTTCTCGCCGTCGCCGGTGATCTCGGTGGTCTGCGCATTCACGTGGATGCTCACGTTCGGCAGGCTCTTGAGCTTGTTCACGAGCACGGCATCGGCCTTCAGCGCGTCGGCGAATTCGATCAGCGTGACGTGGTCGACCACGCCCGCCGGTCGATCGCCGCTTCGACGCCGGAGTTGCCGCCGCCGATCACGGCCACCTTCTTGCCCTTGAACAGCGGGCCGTCGCAGTGCGGGCAGTAGGCCACGCCCTTGTTCCGGTACTCGGCTTCGCCGGGCACGTTGACGTTGCGCCAGCGCGCGCCGGTCGACAGGATCACCGTCTTGCCCTTCAGCTGCGCGCCATTGGCCAGCGTCAGCGTGGTGGTGCCGCCGGGCTGCAGCGAAGGTTCGAGCTTCTCGACGCGCTGGCCGTTCATGATGTCGACGTCGTAGTGGCGCGCGTGCGCCTCCAGCGCCGCGGCGAACTTCGGGCCCTGCGTCTCGAGCACCGAGATGTAGTTCTCGATGCCCAGCGTGTCGAGCGTCTGGCCGCCGAAGCGCTCGGCGACGATGCCGGTCTTGATGCCCTTGCGCGCGGCATACACGGCTGCGGCCGCGCCCGCCGGGCCGCCACCGACGATCAGCACGTCGAACACGTCCTTCTTCGCCAGCTTGGCGGCATCGCGCGCGGCCGCACCGGTGTCGATCTTGGCGAGGATCTCGCCGATCTCCATGCGGCCCGAGCCGAAAGGCTGGCCGTTCAGGTAGATCGTCGGCACCGCCATGATCTTGCGCTCGGTGACCTCAGCCTCGAACAGGCCGCCGTCGATCGCCACGTGGCGGATGCGCGGGTTGAGCACCGCCATCAGGTTCAGCGCCTGCACCACGTCCGGGCAGTTGTGGCAGGTCAGCGACATGTAGGTCTCGAAGGCGAAGTCGCCCTCGAGGCTCTGGATCTGCTCGATCACCTCGGCTTCCAGCTTCGGCGGATGACCGCCCGCCTGCAGCAGCGCCAGCACCAGCGAGGTGAACTCGTGGCCCATCGGGATCGCCGCGAAGCGCACGCCCATGTCCGATCCGGCACGGGTGATCTGGAACGACGGCTTGCGCGCATCGTTGCCGTCGAAGCGCGCCTGCACCATCGGATGCAGCGCCGCGATCTCCTCGATCAGCTCGCGCATCTCGGCCGAAGCCTCTCGCTCGTCGAGCGACGCGATCAACTGCACCGGTTCGCGCAGGCGCTCGAGGTAGGAAGCGAGTTGAGTCTTGAGGGTGTCGTCCAACATGGCAGCAATGCTCCGATGTGATCAGGCGTAGTCAAGCAACCGCCGCGGATCCGGCTTCGCCGGTCCGCTGGCGGTGCCCCCTGGGGGAGCGCGGGAGCGCTCCGGGGGTTAGATTTTTCCGACGAGGTCCAGCGACGGCGTCAGCGTCTTCGCGCCCTGCTGCCACTTGGCCGGGCACACTGGCCGGGGTTCTTGGCCACGTACTGGGCCGCGGTCAGCTTGCGCAGCGTTTCCTTGACGTCACGCGCGATCGCGTTGTCGTGGATCTCGGCGGTCTTGACCACGCCTTCCGGGTTGATGATGAAGGTGCCGCGCAGGGCCAGGCCTTCTTCCTCGATGTGCACGCCGAAGGCGCGGGTCAGCTTGTGGGTCGGGTCGCCAACCAGCGGGAACTTGGCCTTGCCCACGGCCGGGCTGGTCTCGTGCCACACCTTGTGCGAGAAGTGCGTGTCGGTGGTGACGATGTAGACCTCGGCGCCGGCATCCTTGAAGGCGGCGTAGTTGTCGGCCGCGTCTTCGACTTCGGTCGGGCAGTTGAAGGTGAAGGCGGCCGGCATGAAGATCAGCACGGACCACTTGCCCTTCATCGACTCGTTGCTGACCTCGATGAACTTGCCGTTGTGGAAGGCGTTGGCCTTGAACTCGGGGACTTGCGTGTTGATGATCGACATGGTGTTTCCTTGGAGGGGTTGGAGTGAGGGAACGGATCGAACAGCCGCCATTCTGGTTGCGGCGCAGCATTTGCGGGTTTGATTGAAGAAATCCCCGCCATAAGGCCTGACTATCGGGACCGGCCGGGGCGACGAGCCGGCAAGCTGCATCCCGGCCGCCGGCCGGGCCCGCCGCTCAGTCGAGGATCACGACGCGATCACCCGGCTCCGGCCGGCAGCCTTCGGCGATCGGTGCCCAGCCCTGGCGCACCACCACCCGCTCGCCGGCACGGCAGAACTCCACCCGGCGCGCGGCCGGCCAGCGCTGCCGCGCAAAGGCCTCCAGCGACGAGGGCATGCTGACGCGGTAGACCCCTTCGGCCAGGTCTTCAGGCGGATGGTCGTCGTGGTGCACCCAGGGGATCACAGCGGCCAGCCACATCGTCGGCGGGAAGGCGATGCGAAATTCGTGGGCGGCGTAAGCCTGGTCGCGCAGCCAGCCCTGCGCGCGCGCTCGGGCGTCCGCACCGGCCGGCGTTCCGCCCCAGGCCATCGCCATGGTCTCGGCCACCCACTGGTTGCAGTTCTGGTAGCGCTGGCTCCAGGCGTAGGCGTTCGCGCTGTAGACCGGTGCCAGCAGCGCGAGCGCGCGGCGGTCGTCGAGCGCGGCGCGCTCCAGCGGGGCCGAGGCCTCGTCGGGCAGGAACACGGCCGAGACATAACCGCCGTCCGGGCTGCTCATGCCGAACAGGAAGGCTGACAGGCCTTGGTCGAACAGCCGCGGGCGCTTCTCGTCGCACTCGTAGTACAGCTGGCGCACCGACCACGGCGCCACCGCATTGCCCTGCAGGCTGAGCCCGGCGTGCAGTAGCGCTGCGCGAAGCGGGAGAGATCGAGCCCGGCGCGCGAGACCAGCGCCACGCGCTGGCCGGAGGCCTGCAGCTCGTTGCGGACGATCTCCGCGAAACGCAGCAGCCGGTCGCGCTGCTCGTGCGACATCTCGGCCGGCTGGTCGCAGTAGCGCAGCGTGCCGGCCTGGGCGGGGGCGGCCGCGAGGCCCGCGCAGAACGCGGCGGCCGCAGCGGCCAGGGTGCGCAGCGGGGTCAGAGTGAGACGGGGCGCGTCTGCAGTTCGCGGTACCACTCGTCCTTCAGCGCCATGAAGAAGCCCTTGAGCGTCTGGCCGTGCGCGAAGGCCAGGCCGTAGGGCTTGTGCTTCGCGAACACGGTGCCGCCGCTGGCGAGCTTGCCCTGGTCGACCACCTGCTGCGGCAGGTACAGGTAGAACTCGTCGTCGGGGGTGCCGGCGGGCTTCAGCGCCTGCAGCTTCAGGCGCTGCGTGCCGGGCTGCTCGGCGACGTTGGCCACCTCCATGATGCGGTACTCGCCCTCGGCGACGTTGGTCTTGCCCGAGGAGCTGTTGCTCGATCCCTGGATCGAGTTGGAGATGCTCGCCGAGCTCTGCGAGCCGGCGGACGATGCCGAGGATGCGGACGAGGCCGGATCGGCCCAGGCCGGGGCCGCGAAGCCGGCGGCGACGAGGGCCGCGAGCGCGACGCGATGCAGGGAGTGGGCCATGGTGCTGCTCCTTCGGTTCGGATACGTGCGTGATCGTAACGTGCGGATGTTTCTGTGCCGTTGCGGGTTGTGTCACCTCGCGCGCTCGCGGCGCGGAGGCTTGGCATAGCATCGCGGCGCCGTGATGTCCGATGCCCTCGCCCGGAACCGGCGTGCCCTGCACGGGCTCGCCCTTGTCGCCTGCCTGGCCCTGCTGGCCGGTTGCGGCAGCCGCGCCCCGCTGTCCGGCCGCGATGGCCGGAGGCGCGCCCGCCCGGCGGCCTGCACGAGGTGCCCGATGCCGTGCCGCGCATCGAGCCGATCCGCAGCGGCGGGCCGAACCGGCCCTACGAGGTGCTCGGCCAGAACTACGTGCCGATCACGCAGGACCGCGCGTTCAAGGAGCGCGGCCTCGCCTCCTGGTACGGCAAGAAGTTCCACGGCCGACGCACCGCCAACGGCGAGGTCTACGACATGTATGCGATGACGGCCGCGCACCCGACGCTGCCGCTGCCGAGTTATGCGCGCATCCGCAACCCGGCCAACGGCCGCGAGGTGATCGTGCGCGTCAACGACCGGGGGCCGTTCCACAAGGGCCGCATCGTCGACCTCAGCTATACCGCAGCGCTGAAGCTCGACCTGCTGCGTGGCGTGGCGCCGGTGGAACTGGAGCGCATCACCTTCGCCGAGATCCGCAGCGGTGCGTGGCGGCGCGGCGGGCAGCCGGCCGATGCGCCCGAGCGCGACGAGCGCAATGCGCCCGACGCCCGCGACGACACGGTGGCCATTGCGCCGGTGGCGGTGCCGCTGCCGCTGGAGACCGCGTCGCCCTCCACCGCGGCCGATGCCGATGCGCTGCCGCTGCGCCCGCTGGCCACCGCGCCGCGCGGCTTCTGGATCCAGCTCGGCGCCTTCCGACAGCGTGACGGTGCCGAGAGTTTCCAGCGCCGCGTGGCCGACGAACTCGAGTGGCTGTCGCCCAAGCTGGCGGTCTTCGTCGACACGCCGCTGTTCCGCCTGCAGGCCGGGCCTTACGCGACGCGCGACGAGGCGCGCGAGGGCGCCGACCGCGTGCGCGATGCGCTGCAGCTGGTGCCGGTGATCGTCGAGCGGCGCTGAACGCGCTCAGCGCGGCCGGCCAGCGCCGGGCCGCTCCCAAGCGGCCGGCCGACCCCCGCGGGGGGTGGCTGCGGAACTCCGCAGCCGGGGGCTGTCATTTGCGGGACGCGAAGTGCTCGTCGTAGCGGTGCACGAAATCCTTGTTCGCCAACGGCAGGTGGCAGGTGCGGCAGGTGGCGGTGTCCTCGGGGCCCTTGCTGCGGCCGTCACCGAGGTAGCTGGCATAGACCCAGTTGCCGTTGCGCAGCGCTTCCGGCACGTCCTGGCCCCAGCCGGCGTTCTTGCCCATCACGAATACGCGCAGCAGATCGGCCTTGATCAGCTTGCCCTTGTCGTCGGTGGCGAGCTTGCCATCGGTGGTCTCGAGCGCGGCGTAGTTCTCCATCACGAACATCGTGCCGTTGGCAAAGCCGCTGCTCGCCGTGGCCTTGGCGGCTTCCGGGTTCATGTAGATCTCACGCACCTGCTTGGCATCCGGGCGCTGGATGGCCGAGAGGAACTTCGGCCAGCTCTTGTAGTCGGCCGGCACGGCGAGCTCGCCGTCCTTCGGTGCGCCGGGGTCAGCGCACAGCCCGCCAGCGCAGTGGCCAGCAGCAGCGGGGCAAACAGGGATCGGGCCATCGGGGTCTCCTCCAGGTCTGAACGATTGACGAAGGTCAACCGCAGGCCGGAGTCTCGCCGCAGCACACGGGCGGCCGCAACCCCCAGCGTGCCGCGCCGCGCCGGCTATGCTCGCCGGCACCGATGGCAACGACCTCCGCCCCCGCGCCAGGTGCTGCTCTTCTCCGGCCACCGGGTCGACGAGCCGCAGCGGGCGCAGCCGCGCTTCCCGGCGGCCAAGGCGCCGGCCGCGGCGCAGCGCATCGCCGATCTGCTCGCGCGGCTGCAGGCCGGCCCGGGTGACCTCGCTCTGACGCAGGGTGCAGCCGGCGGCGATCTGCTCTTCGCCGAAGCCTGCCTCGCGCGCGGCGTGCCGCTGCAACTGCTGCTGCCGCTGCCCGAGCCGGAGTTCATCGCGCGCTCCATCCTGCCCTGCGAGCAGGGGCCGGCTGGCGCGATCGTTACCTCGCCGTGCGTGCGCAGCTCGCCGAGCCGCCGCACATGGCCGATGCCGAACTCGGCCCGCTGGCCGCCGGCGAAGACGCCTGGGAACGCGGCAATCGCTGGCTGCTCGACAGCGCGCTCGCCCATGGCGCGAAGCGCTTGCGCTTCATCACGCTGTGGGATGGCGGCGGCGCCGACGGCCCGGGCGGCACGCGCCACATGGTCGAGGCGGTGCGCCGCGCCCACGGCCGCGTGCTGCGCATCGACACCCACGAGCTGTGACGCCGACGCCGCCGCGTAGGGGTTGACCCATCGCCGGCAACGGTGCTGTCATCGGCTCCCGCCGAAGGAGCAGCCATGGCCACGAGCACCACGAAGAACAACAAGGCAGGTTCACGTCTGACGCTGCGTGCGGTCGAAGAAGGCAGCGCGCAGCCGCTGGTCGCCTCGGGGCAGGACGTGGTGCTGCGCTCGGCGCGCCGCGTGCGCGTGGGCGCGGCCTCGCGCGATGCGGGCGGTGGCGTCTCGCTGGTCGACGTGCAGCCCGACGATGCCGTCTGCGTCGAGTACGAGAACGGCATCCGGCTGTGGATGCGCGCCGACGACCTGCTGCGCGAGCGCGGCCGGCCCGCCGCCACGCGCGGCAACGAGCCGCCGGCCTGGGAGATCGACACCGCGCCCCGCGTGAGCAGCGTTCGCGGCGATGCGGCGGTCGACCGCGGCATCGTCGGCCTGGGCATCAAGGTGCTGGAGTTCTTCGGTGTCGACGTCGCGGCGAAGTCGGCGCGGGTGATCGGCAGCAAGTTCGAGCTGAAGCAGCTGCAGCTGCCCGAGGGCGCGGCGCCCGGCCTCTTCCGCGTGGCGCTCGGCGCCGAGCCGGCGATGGAGCGTGTGCCCGATGGCGCTGGGCCGAAGACCGTGGCCGCCGGCAAGCCGGTGCTGGTGTTCCTGCACGGCACGATGTCGAGCCTGAAGGGCAGCTTCAGCGCGCTGTGGGCCGCGGGCAGCGACGAGGCCGCGCAGGCCGCCGCCGCGCTGCGCGGCGCGATGCAGCGCCGCTACGGCGGCGAGGTCTACGCCTTCGAGCACCGCACGCTGACGCACAGCCCGATCCGCAATGCGCTGGAACTCGCGCGCGAGCTGCCGGTGGGCGCGCAGCTGCACTGGTCTCGCATTCGCGAGGTGGCCTGGTCGGCGAGCTGATGGGCCTGGGCGGCCGCAACAAGGCCGACGATCCGCTGCGCGGCGAGCTGCTGGGCACGCTCTTCGCCGCCGACCGCACGGTGGCCGAGCAGCTCGGCCTCGGCGAACTGGAAGGCGACGAAGCGAAGGCGCGCGATGCCGCCTATGCCGAAGACCGCCAGCTGCTCGCCGAACTCGTCAAGACGCTCGACGAGCGGCGCATCCAGGTGCAGCGTTTCGTGCGTGTGGCCTGTCCGGCGCGCGGCACCACGCTGGCCTCGGGCCGGCTCGACCGCTGGCTGTCGGTGGTCAACTTCCTCACCGGCGACGGCCTGATCGGCGGCACGGCCGACTTCCTGCTCGCGGTGATCAAGCAGCGCACCGACCCGCGCACGCTGCCCGGCATCGAGGCGATGATGCCCGGCTCGGCGCTGACGCGGCTGCTGCACCTGCCGCAGCTCACCACCACCGCCGACCTCAGCGTGATCTGCGGCGACGTGCAGGGCAAGGGCCTGTTCGGGCAGCTGAAGATCCTGGCGCTCGACTGGTTCTACGGCAGCGACCACGACCTCGTCGTCAACACCGGCTCGATGCTCGGCGGCGTGGCGCGTGCCGGCGGCGCGGCGCGCTACCGGCGCGACGAGGGCGAGCTGGTCAACCACTTCCGCTACTTCAGCAACCGCAAGTCGATCGACTGGCTGGCGGACGCGCTGGCGCGCGAGGACGGCAGCGATGCGGGCTTCGCGTCACTGGCCGCGGCGCCGCACGAGGAGCCGAAGTGGCGCTCCGCGGTGCGCGCCAGCCGCGCCGGCAGCACGCCGCGGCCGATCGCGGTGGTGGTGCCCGGTACGATGGGCAGCGCGCTGTCGTCGCGCGACCGCGCCGTGTGGCTGGCCTACTTCGCGCTGCTCAAGGGCGGCCTGGGCGACATCGCGATCGACCAGCCCGACGTGCGCCCGACCGACCTGCTCGACGACTTCTACGGCCCGCTGCTCGAGCACCTGACGCGCACCCACCGCGTCGAGATCCATCCCTACGACTGGCGGCGCTCGGTGCGCGAGGCCGCGCAGCAACTCGCGCAGCGCCTCGAAGGCCTGCTGCCCGAGGCCGAGCGCACGCGGCAGCCGGTGCACATCGTCGCCCACTCGATGGGCGGCCTGGTGGCGCGCGCGATGATCGCCGACGGCGGCGCCGGCGCGCAGGTGTGGCGGCGCATGAGTGCGCTGCCCGGCAGCCGGCTGCTGATGCTGGGCACGCCCAACCTCGGCTCGCACGAGGCGGTGCGCTGGCTCACCGGCACCAACCCGACCGAGGCCAAGCTCGCGCTGCTCGACTTCACCCGCGGCACGAACGGCGTGATCGACATCGTGCGGCGTTACCCCGGCCTCGCCGAGCTGCTGCCCTTCGACCAGGAGCCCAGCCCGTGGGCACAGGCCGCCACCTGGAAGCAGCTGAAGACGGCGCTGGGCGCCGGCTTCCCGCTCGCCGACGAGGCCGTGCTGCGCGAGGCCGCGACCACCTGGAAGCTGCTGCGCGCCGCCGCGCCCGAGCCCGGGCGCATGGTCTACGTCGCCGGTTGCCAGAACGCGACGGTGATCGATCACGAGGTGGTCGACGAAGAGTTCGGTTCCATGCGGCGGCAGCTGCGCTTCATCGCAACGCGCGAGGGCGATGGCACGGTCAGCTGGGCTTCCGGCCGCCTTCCCGGCGTGCCGACCTACTACGCACCCGACACCGGCCACGATGCGCTGTGCAGCAACACCGATGACCGGCGCATCTTCCGCGGCTATGTCGACCTGCTGCTGACCGGCAAGACCGACCAGCTGCCGAGCACGCCGCCCGGCCGCGCCCGCGCCGCTGGCGAGAGCGACCGCTTCGTGCTGCCGCCGCTGCCCGTCACCGACGATCTGCCCGATGCCGCCGCCGTGCGCAGCCTCGGCTTCGGCGGCGGCATGCCGCGCCGACGTGCCGCCGTGGCCGTTCGCTCGGCCACGTTGCGCGTCAGCATCCGCCACGGCGATCTGCGTTATGCGCGATTCCCGGTGATGGTCGGCCACTATGCCGGCGACACCATCGTCAGCGCCGAAGCCGCGCTCGACTGGCAGATGAAGGGCGACCAGCCGCAGGGCCCGCTGTCGCGCCGCCGCGATCTCGGCCTGTACCCTGGCCCGCACGGCACACATGCGGTGTTCTTCAACGACGACCCGAACCGACTGCCCGAAGGCGCGCTGGTCGTCGGCCTTGGCAGTGGGCGAACTGTCGCCCGGCCGGCTCGAGACCGGCGCGCGCGACGCGCTGCTCGAATATGCACTGCGGCTGCAGACGCGCACCGCCACGCAGCGTGGCAGCGCGGCCGGCGCGGGTACCGCTCGGCTCAGCGCCGGCGTCAGCTGTCTGCTGGTGGGCACCGGCGCGGGCAGCCTGCAGCTGCGCGATTCGATCGAGGCGCTGCTGCGCGCGGCGCTCGCGGCCAATCGCAAGCTCGAGGATGCGCAGCTCGACCAGCAGGTGCTGATCGAGCACATCGAGTTCATCGAGCTGTACGAAGACACGGCCATCGCCGCGGCGAAGGAGCTCGCGGTGCTGGTCGACAGCGCCGATCTCGGCCCGCGCATCGCCTGGAACGAATGCGCGGTGATCGCGGGCGCCGGCCGCCGCCAGCGCAGCCGCTTCGATGCCGACCAGTCGTGGTGGCAGCGCATCGAGGTGACCGAAGACCGCGCCAGCGACAGCCTGCGTTTCGTCACCACCGCCGACCGCGCGCGCGCCGAGGAGACGCTCGCCGAAGGCCAGCTGCGCGGCCGACCGCTTCATCGCCCAGGCCTGCGGCAGCGCCACCGCCAGCGGCGAGATCTCCAAGACGCTGTTCGAAATGCTGCTGCCGCAGCGCCTGAAGCAGAGCTCGCCCGACCAGCGCGACATCGTCATCCTGCTCGACGAAGCGTCGGCGCGTTTCCCCTGGGAACTGCTCGAGGACCGCTGGAGCCACCAGGGCCGGCCGCCGGCGGTGGTCGGCGGCATGGTGCGGCAGCTCAAGACGGTGGAGTTCCGCATCGATCCGCTGCATGCCTTCGACAACACCGTCTACGTCGTCGGCAACCCGGATCTGGCCGGCTGGAATGCCTTTGCCGACCTGCCCGGCGCGCGCCGCGAGGCCGAGCGCGTGCGCGAGGTCTTCGGGCGGGCCGGCTACGTCACCGGCGAGGCGATCGACGCACAGGCCTCGGAGATCGTCGACGGCCTGCATTCGCGCGCCTGGCGCGTGCTGCACTGGCCGGGCACGGCGAGCATGAATTCGAGCTGGCGGCGCAGGGGCCGGATGCGCCGCCCAAGCGCGTCTCGGGCATGGTGATCGGCCGCGAGACCTTCCTGACGCCGGGCGACGTGGCCCAGATGCGCCACGTGCCCGAGCTGGTGTTCATCAACTGCTGCCACCTCGGCAATACCGGTGGCGGCTCGGCGACATACAACCGGCTGGCCGCCAACCTCGGCGTCGAGTTCATCCGCATGGGCGTGCGCGCGGTGGTGTGCGCGGGCTGGGCGGTGGACGATGCCGCGGCGCTGACCTTCGCGCAGGTGTTCTACGAGCGCATGCTGGCCGGCGCCACCTTCGGCGATGCGGTGCACCGCGCGCGCGCCACCACCTGGAGCGCGCATCCCGGCGTCAACACCTGGGGCGCCTACCAGTGTTATGGCGACCCGGGCTTCCGCCTCGTGCGCGACGACATCGGCGTCGAGCGGCCGGCGCCGCCGGCGTTCTTCGCGCCGTCGGAGCTGGTCACCGAAGTGAACAATCTGACCGAGTCGGTGCGCATGATCAGCCAGCGCCGCGAGCGCGACGACGACGCGCTGGCGGCCGACCTGCGCCAGCGCGTCGACGCGCTGCTCGCGCGCGTGCCCGAGGTCTCGCGCGCGGCGTGGCTGGCCCGCGCCGACGTCTGCGCCGCGATCGGCTTCGCCTATGGCGAGGTGCGGCTGTACGAGCCGGCCTGCGAATGGCTGGACCGCGCGCTGCGCTCGGGCAGCGGCGATTGCCCGGTGCGCGCCGCCGAGCAGCATGCCAATTTCCAGGTGCGTCTGGCGGCGCAGGCCTGGGCCGCGCTGCCGCTCCGCAGCGGCACGGCGGCCTCCACGCAGCGCGAGGCGCGCCGCGCCGAACTGGCCGAGCGCATCGAGGCGGCGCTGTTCCAGCTCGACGCCATCAACACCCGTGCGCCCACCTACGAGCGCCTGGTGCTGCTCGGCGGCGCGTGCAAGCGGCTGGCCTGGGTGCAGCAGGGGCGGCCGCGTGTGGAGGCGCTGCTC
This sequence comes from Piscinibacter aquaticus, assembly GCA_007994965.1. GTDB lineage: Bacteria > Pseudomonadota > Gammaproteobacteria > Burkholderiales > Burkholderiaceae_C > Piscinibacter > Piscinibacter aquaticus. The sequence continues at coordinate 4,177,728 of VOPW01000001.1, forward strand.
AACATGGCGCAGTACTACCGACAGGCGCACGACATCGACCCCGACGACGACGTCTATGCCTTCGTCAACTGGGCGATGGCCTGCCTGTTGCTGCGCCGGCTCGACCCCGAGCGCGCCGCCGGCGACTGGCTGGGCGCGCTGGCGGCGATGTGCGAGCGCCATGTGGCCGCCACCCGCGCGGCGCTGGCCGAATCGCCGAGCCTGTGGCTGGCCACCGGCTGGCCGACCTGCAGATGCTGCGCCTGCTGCTGGCCGCCGACGAGCCGGGGGCGGGGCACGAGGCGCTCGGCCAGGAAGCCGCCGCGCAGTACGCCGCCGCCTTCGCGCGCGGGGCCAGCCTGCGCGAGGTGGCGTCGATCCAGGAGCACTTCGACTTTCTCGTCGAACTGACGGCCGACCCGGCCGCGCCCTGGCCCGCCCCGGTGCGCGAGGCCCTGGCCGCGCTGCGGCGCTCGATCTGACAACGGCGCAGGAGGCATCCATGGCAGGCCGAGACCTTTCCAGCACGCCGCTCGATCAGCTGCGCATCGCCGCGCTCGATCCGCAGGACCGCATCGCGAAGTACTTCCGTCTCTACGAGCTGAGCGTCAGCGAGACCGCCGACCGCCAGCGCATCGACAACCGAATCCCCGACGACCGCGTGCTGCGCAGCGCGGTGCATCTGGCGCGCACGGTGCTCGACCCGGTCCGCGAGGCCTTCGGCTGCTTCACGCCGAACAGCGTGTTCCGCTCGCAGGCGCTGGAGCGCTCGCTCAGGGCAAGCCGGCGAGCTGGATCTCGACCAGCCAGCACACCGAAGGCCGCGCCTGCGATGTCGAGATCGTCGCCAAGCCAACGCTGGAGCTGGCGAAATGGGCGAGCACGACGCTGGCCGATTTCGACCAGATCATCTGCGAGTGCTACGACCCGCGCAAAGGCCCGAACTCCGGCTGGGTGCACATCTCCGTGCTGCCGCCGGGCGCCGGCCGCAACCGGCGCCAGTGCTCAGCTACGTGGTCGATGCAGCCAGTGGCCGGCTGGTCTACGTGAGCGGGCTGCAGCCGACCCTGGCCTGAGCCCGCGCCGCGTCAGCGGGTCGCGAAACAGTAGAACAGCCCGGCGCCGCCGGTCGCCTTGAGCGCGTCCTGGCTGCAGCCGCGCGACTGGGTGCGAGGCATTCCACGAGCGCGAGGGTTCGTCGTCGCGCAGGCCGATGCGGTCGTGGTGGCCGACCCAGGCCGAGCCTTCGCCGCTCTTCGTCCAGTTGCCGCAGGTGCTGTCGCCGTCGCCGGCCACGGCGCGGCCATCGGCGGTGGAGCCGGTCAGGATGTCGTGCGTATTCGGCGTGTCGCCGCGGCCGTTGATGAGCTCGCCCTTCTCGGTGAGTGCGGTCTGCTTGGTCAGGTTGTTGTTGCCGTGCAGCTGGGCCACGTCGGCCGCGATCGTCACGCCCTTGGCGTTCACCCACGGCCCGCTGCCGATGCGCTCGCGTGCATTCACGCCGGCCGCGCCGGTGGTGCTGAGGTAGGCGCGCCAGCCCTTGCCGCCCGCGCCGACGGCCTCGGCCAGCTTCTCGCAGTGGGCGTCGGCTCCGGCGAGGCCGCCGAGGTTGGCGCCCTGGCCGCTGCCGTTGCTGGTGATGAAGAAGCTCATCGGGTTGGTCGGCGCGCTGGCGCAGGCGGCCAGCAAGGCGGCGGCGGTGAGGGTGATCAGGGCGGACGTGCGGTGCATCGGGGTCTCCTCGGGTGGTGGTGCCGGTATACGCCCACCCGCGCCGCTTTGTTCCCGAGGGCCGCCTCAGCGCCCGCCGCTGACGTCGAGGATCGCCCCGGTGGTGTAGCTGGCCGCGTCGGACAGCAGCCAGACGATCGCCTGCGCCACCTCGTCGGCGCTGCCGGCGCGCTGCATCGGCACCAGCGGTGCCATCTGCTTCACGCGGTCGGGCAGGCCGCCCGAGGCATGGATCCCGGTCTCGATGATGCCGGGGCGGATGGCGTTGACGCGCACGCCCTCGGTGGCCACTTCGCGCGCCAGGCCGACCGTGAAGGTGTCGATCGCGCCCTTGGCGGCGGCATAGTCGACATACTGGTTCGGCGAACCCAGCCGCGCTGCCGCGGAGCTGATGTTGACGATCGCGCCGCCGCGGCCGCCGTGTTTCGTCGACATCCGGCGCAGCGCCTCGCGCGCGCAGAAGAAGCTGCCGAAGACGTTGATCGCGAACATGCGCTGCAGCCGCGCCGCATCCATCTCGTCGACGCGCGCCGGCAGGTCGACCACGCCGGCGTTGTTGACCAGGCCCGACAGCCGCGGCAGCTCGCGGTCGATGCGCGCGAACATCGCCGCCACTGGTCGGCCTCGGCCACGTCGGCCTGGATGGCCAGGGCCTGCCCGCCGTCGGCGTGGATGCGCGCCACCAGCGCCTCGGCTGCAGCGGCATCGCGCGTGTAGTTGACCGCCATGGCGTGGCCCTGGGCCGCCAGCAGCCGGCAGGCCGCGGCGCCGATGCCGCGGCTGCCGCCGGTCACGAGCACGGTGGTGGTCTCATTCGTCATCGCTGGCTCCGCTGTCGCCCGACGGCTCTTCTTTCGCTTTTCGGTCCAGCAGCGGCTGCAGCGCGGCGAGGTCGTCGACGAACTGCTCGGCGCTCACCGGCTTGGCCAGCCGCAGTGCCGGCGGGTAGAAGCTGCTGAGGTAGAGATCGCTGCCGAGCCGGTCACTGCGCTGCTGCTGGTTCCACAGCGTCAGCCCGGTGCCGGCCACGAACGCCGCCAGCGCCACGCCGCGCATCAATGCGGGCCGCGCCGGCTCGACGCCGAGCAGGTGGAAGTACAGCGCCGCGGCAGCGATGGCATAGCCGGCGACGAAACCGAAATCGGCCAGCCAGGGCCAGTTCAGAGCGAAGGCGATCAGCCCGGGCAGCGCGCCCACCACCAGCCAGGCCAGCGACGACAGCACGAACACACGCAGGTGCCAGCCGGCATGCGTCTGCCGCGTGAACAGCTTGGACAGCAGCGACCACAGGCCGATCCAGATCGCCGAGCCCATCAGCGTGGCCAGCGCGGTGCTGCCGAGCGCACGCAGGAAGACTTCCGGGTCGCTGTCCAGCCCGGTGTTGAAGGCCATCAGCGCGGCCAGCACCAGCGCGGCGGCGAGCGTCGGGCCGAGACGGCGGACCAGCGAGGTGCCGGCGCCGAGCGGCAACTCCGGGGCCAGCACATCGCCGGCGCGGCGCAGGCGCAGCCGCGTGCGGCCGGCCATGAATTCGAGCGGCTGGCCGTCGTCGCGCAGCGGCGTGCGCTCGCCGTCGCGCAGGCGGCGGCTGCCGAGCTGCACGCCGTTCTCGGTCTGCAGCACGTGCAGCGCGAGGCCGGGCTCGTCGGCGTCGCTCACCGTGTCGATCACGCAGTGGTGCGGCGCGGTGCGGATCGGCCAGCGACAGGTCGTTGTCGAGCGCGCGGCCGATGCGCAGCGGCCAGGCGGCCACGCGCTGCTGGCGCACTGGCCGTCGCGGTCGAGCACCTCGAGGATCGCCAGCGTGCCGGGTTCGTTCATCGCGGCGCCACCTTCTGGTAGGCCTGCAGGTAGTGGCCGGCCGGGCGCTGCGCATTGGCGAAGCTCACGCCCTGCACGTCGAAGCGCCCTTGCACGCCAGCGGCCGGCTGGTCGAGCGTGGCCACCAGCACCGACACGTCGTACAGCTGCGGCAGCTTCTTGTAGGCGCGCATGCACACCACGGCGCGCAGCGTCAGGCCGTCGCGGTCGATGAAGTTCTCGCGGCACTGCGGCCGCGTCTGCAGATCGGGCCGCAGCCGGGTGAAGCCTTCGTTGCGGAAGCTCTGGCCGTGCTGCGCCGCGAAGCGCAGCGCGCCGAGCTTGCTGCCGTCGTAGCTCTCGTGGCGCACCGAGATCGAACCGGTGTTGAACTCGCCGGCGAAGATGTGGGTGTCCATCACGCAATCGGAGCGCTCGAGGTCCATGCCACCGGTGCGCGAGGCCTCGCTGCCGCCCCAGCAGCGCATGAAGCCGTCCTGCGGCACCGGCACGCGGTAGCGCGGGTGGGTGTCGGGCTTCCAGCCCTGGGCCATGAAGCGGTCGGTCAGCTCGGCTGGTGCGCCTGCAGCTGCGCGCCGAGTTCGCCGTAGGCCGGCGTCTTCAGCGGTGCGCTGTCGCGGCCGCGCGCCAGCAACGCGGCGACAAAGTTCGCCGGCACGAGAAAGCTCACCTGCTCGCCGTCGACACGCCGCGCGACGTTGACGCCGATCACGGCCGTCCTGGTCGAGTGCCGGGCCGCCGCTCATGCCGCCCGAGAGCGCGCCGCCGAAGAAGATCTGCGGATAGAAGCTGCGCTTGACCAGGCCGTTGTAGTTGCCTTCCATCACCGCGAAGCCGACATCCAGCGGATTGCCCAGCGAGTAGATGCGCTCGCCCTGGGCCAGCGCGCGGCTGGCCGGGCGCAGCGGCAGCGCATCGAAGCGGCGGGTGGCGGCATCGCCGGCCTTGAGCAGCGCAAGGTCATGGCGCACGTCGATCTGCAGGATGGTGGCCGGCGCCTCGCGGCCGTCGGCGGTCACGTAGACGAGGTCGTGCCGCTCGGGCTTCAGCGCCGCCTGGCTGACGACGTGGAAGTTGGTGACGATGTGGCCGTCGGCGGTGACGAAGAAGCCGGAGCCGACCGAGGTCTGGCTGGCGCGGCCCTTGAGCACGGTGCGGATCTGCACCAGCTGCGAGCGGGCCTGCTCGTAGACCTTGCGGGCCGACAGCGAGAGGGAGGGCGTGGCCCCATCGGCGGCCTCGGTGCTGCTCTGCTGCGCCTGAACGCCGAGCGAGAGGGCGGATGACAAGGCGAGCGCGAGGCTCGCCACGCCGGCCCGAACGAGGCGGCTGCAGCCGCGGGATCGGGCGGACTTCATCGAAATCCATTCTACGGGCCGGCGTTTGTCCCGGTGTGCCGTCGCCGGCCACGCGCCAGAATGAATCGACCTTTCTTGACGAGACGACGCCATGCAACGCCGCAGCCTGCTGATCGCCACCTCTTCGCTGATTGCCGCCCCCGCGCTGGTGCGCGCAGTCGCTGGAAAAGCCCAAGCTCACGATCGCGGTCGGCGGCAAGAACCTGCTGTACTACCTGCCGCTGACCATCGCCGAGACGCAGGGCTTCTTCAAGGCCGAGGGGCTGGACGTGACGATCGCCGATTTCGCCGGCGGCTCGCAGGCCCTGCGCGCGGTGGTGGGCGGCAGTGCCGATGTCGTCTCCGGTGCCTTCGAGCACACGCTGAACATGCAGGCCAAGGGCCAGCCGATGCGCGCCTTCGTGCTGCAGGGCCGCGCGCCGCAGATCGTGATGGGCATCAACCCGAAGGCGATGCCGGGCTACAAGACGCTGGCCGACCTCAAGGGCAAGAAGATCGGCGTCACCGCGCCGGGCTCGTCGACCAACGTGATGGCGAACTTCGTGCTCGCCAAGGCGGGCATCAAGCCCGGCGAGGTGTCCATCGTCGGCGTGGGCGCGGGCAACGGCGCAGTGGCCGCGATGCGCGCCGGGCAGATCGATGCGATCAGCAACCTCGACCCGGTGATCACGCTGCTGCAGCGCTCGGGTGACCTGAAGGTGATCTCCGACACGCGCATCGTCGCCGAGGCCGACAAGGTGTTCGGCGGGCCGATGCCGGCCGGCTGTCTGTATGCGCCGCAGGGTTTCGTCGAGAAGCACCCCGCCACGCTGCAGGCCTTGTCGAATGCGATGGTGCGCGCCAACCGGTGGATCCAGGCCGCCGGCCCCGGCGAGATCATCAAGGCCGTGCCCGAGAACTACCTGCTCGGCGACCGCGCGGTCTACATCGATGCCTTCATGGCGGCCAAGGGCGCGCTGTCGCCGGACGGGCTCTTCCCCGAAGCCGGTGCGGCTACCGCGGCGCGGGCGCTGCAGAGCATCGATCCGACGCTGAAGGACACCAAGTTCGACCTGGCCGGCGCCTACACGAACGAATTCGTCCGCAAGGCGCTGGCCAGGGCCGCGAAGGGCTGATTACTTGCGCAGCGGGCCGGGGTTCTCGGCCGGTATTTCTCCATCTCTTCGGGCGAGACGTGGCCGTCCTTGTTGGTGTCGATGCGGCTCCAGTCGCGCGTGGCGCCGGGGTTCGTCGCCGGCGACGCGGCGGTGGGCTTGGTCGCCGCGGCCTGCTGCGGCGTGTTGGCGGGCTTCTTCGCGGGTTCGGCGGCGAAGGCAGCACCAGCGACGGCAAACAGGGCCAGCGGGGCCCAGTGGCGGGTCTTCATCGTCATGTCTCCGTGTGAAGTGGAAATGAAGCAGCTTGCGCTGCGCGGGCATGGAGCGCGGCCGCTGCGCCGAAGTTCCGCGCCGCCGACAGCGTCCCTACACTGCAAAGGCCTTTGCACGACATGACCATGACTGCGCCACCCGCCCTCGACCTGCAGGGCATCAGCTGCACCTTCGTCGACCGCCACGATGCGAGCCAGCGCTACACCGCCGTGCGCGACGTGACGCTGACGGTGGGCGCCGGCGAGTTCGTCAGCGTGGTCGGGCCCACCGGCTGTGGCAAGAGCACGCTGCTGAACGTGGCGGCCGGCCTGCTCGCGCCGAGCAGCGGCAGCGTGAAGGTGTTCGGTGCGCCGCTGCAAGGCATCAACGCCCGCGCCGGCTACATGTTCCAGGCCGAGAGCCTGATGCCCTGGCGCACGGCGCTCGGCAATGTGATGGCGGGCCTGGAGTTCCGCGGCGTGGCCGATGCGCGCGAGCGGGCGAACGAGTGGTTGAAGCGCGTCGGCCTCGGCGGCTTCGGGGATCGTTATCCGCACCAGCTCTCCGGTGGGATGCGCAAGCGCACCTCGCTCGCGCAGACGCTCGCGCTCGACCCCGACATCATCCTGATGGACGAGCCCTTCTCGGCGCTCGACATCCAGACGCGGCAGTTGATGGAGAACGAGGTGCTGGCCTTGTGGGCGGCGAAGAAGAAGGCCGTTCTCTTCATCACCCACGATCTCGATGAAGCGATCGCGATGAGCGACCGCGTCGTCGTGCTCTCGGCCGGCCCCGCCTCGCGGCCGATCGGCGAATTCCTCGTCGACCTCGAGCGCCCGCGCGACGTGGCCGAGGTGCGCACGACGCCGCGCTTCATCGCGCTGCACCTGGCCATCTGGTCGGTGCTGCGCGACGAGGTGCTCAAGGGCTACCAGCAGCAGCTCGCCGCCTGACCATGTGGAAGTTCATCAAGCCGCGGCCCGGCAACCTGCGCCTGTGGCAACTGGCCGTGCTGCTCGCCGTGTTCGGCGCCCTGGCACGTGCTCACCAAGCCCGGGCTGATCCCGCCCTTCGTCTTCGAGAACGACCGCCGGGCCGCCTTCTTCTTCGGCGAGCCGGTGGTGATCTTCGGCCGCATCTGGGCACGGTTCGTGACCAGCGCCGACATCTACGAGCACCTGTGGGTCACGCTGGTCGAGACGGTGCTCGCCTTCGGCATCGGCACGGCGCTGGGCCTCGTCGCCGGGCTGTGGCTCGCGCTGAGCCCGATGGCCGCGGCCATCCTCGACCCCTACATCAAGGCGCTGAACAGCATGCCGCGGGTCATCCTCGCGCCGATCTTCGCCGTGTGGTTCGGCCTCGGCATCGCGAGCAAGGTGGCGCTGGGCGTCACGCTGGTGTTCTTCATCGTCTTCTTCAACGTCTACCAGGGCGTGAAGGAGGTCAGCCCGGTGGTGCTCGCCAATGCGCGCATGCTCGGCGCGAATTCGCGGCAGCTGCTGCGCCACGTCTACCTGCCGAGCGCCACCAGCTGGGTCTTCAGCTCGCTGCACACCAGCGTGGGCACGGCCTTCGTCGGCGCGGTGGTCGGCGAATACCTCGGCTCCTCGCGCGGCGTGGGCTACCTGATCCTGCAGGCCGAGGGCGCCTTCGACATCAACACCGTGATGGCCGGCATCCTGGTGCTGACGGCCTTCGCGCTGGTGCTCGACGCGGCGGTGGGTCGCATCGAGCGCCGGCTGATGAAGTGGCAGCCGAAGAGCGGCGAAACCGAAAAACTCTGACGGAGGAGCACATGGCCAAGGACTTCGACGCGATGGAAGACAGCAACCGCTCGCGCAACCCGAGCATCCACGAGGTGTCGGATCCGGCGCGGCGGCTGTGGGTGGGCGGCGGCTGGCGGCGCTGGCTGGCGGCGTGCTCGCGCCCTGGCTCGCCGGCTGCGCGAGCGGCCCCGCGGGCGGCGGCCCGTTGCTGGGCTTCAAGGGCATCCCGGCCAGTGCGGCCGATGCCGTGGTCGTGCCCGAGGGCTATGTCGCCGAGGTGATCGCGCCCTGGGGCGAGCCGGTGGGCGTGGCCGGGGCGATGCCGGCGTGGCGCGAAGACGCCTCGAACAGCGCCGCCGACCGGGCGCTCCAGATGGGCATGCACCACGACGGCATCCACTTCTACCCGCTGGAGGGCAGCAGCACGCGCGGGCTGCTCGCGATGAACCACGAGTACATCGACGACGGCCTGCTGCACCCCGACGGCCTGAAGACCTGGAGCGCCGAGAAGGTGAAGAAGGCGCAGGCCGCGCATGGTGTGGCGGTGATCGAGGTGGAGCTGAAGGACGGCCGCTGGCAGATGGTGCGGCCCTCGCGCTATGCGCGCCGCTTCACATCGGCCACGCCGTTCACCGTGCAGGGCCCGGCGGCCGGCCACGCACTGATGAAGACCGCGGCCGACGCGACGGGCCGCACGGTGCTCGGCACGCTGAACAACTGCGCCAGCGGCAAGACGCCCTGGGGCACCTACCTCTCCGGCGAGGAGAACTGGGCCTTCTATTTCGACGGTGGCGACACGCCGACGCCCGACCAGCAGCGCTGGGGTGCGCGCAAGACCGGCTTCTACCGCTGGGCCGAGCACGACGAACGCTTCGACCTGCGTCGCCATCCGAACGAGTTCCACCGCTTCGGCTGGGTGGTCGAGATCGACCCGATGGACCCGGCGAGCACACCCGTCAAGCGCACCGCGCTCGGCCGTGCCGCGCACGAGGGCGCCTGGGTCGCGGTCACGAAGGATGGCCGCGCGGTCGTCTATTCGGGCGAGGATGCGCGCTTCGAATACATCTACAAGTTCGTCAGCCGCGACCGCATTGCGCCCGGGGGCAAGGCCAACCGCGAACTGCTAGACCATGGCACGCTGTACGTGGCCCGCTTCGATGCCGACGGCACCGGCCGCTGGCTGCCGCTGGTGCACGGCCAGGGCCCGCTGACGGCGGCCAACGGCTTCGCCGACCAGGGCGAGGTGGTGATCAAGGCGCGGCAGGCCAGCGACCTGCTCGGCGCGACGAAGATGGACCGCCCCGAGTGGCTGGCCATCGACCAGAACCGGCGCGAGGTCTACTGCACGCTGACCAACAACAGCGCGCGGGGCCAAGGACATGCCCGGCGTGGACGCCGCCAACCCGCGCACCAACAACGTGATGGGCCAGATCATCCGCTGGACCGAAGACGGCGATTTCGACGGCACCACGATGCGCTGGAACCACCTCGTGCTCGCCGGCGATCCGGCCAACGAGCGCGCCGAGGCCAAGGGCAACATCAAGGGCGACATCTTCGCCTGCCCCGACGGCCTGATGCTCGATGCGCGCGGCGTGCTGTGGATCCAGACCGACGCGCACGCCTCGCAGATGAACAAGGGCGAACTCGCGCGCATCGGCAACAACCAGATGCTGGCCTGCGACCGCGGCACCGGCGAGATCCGCCGTTTCCTCACCGGCCCGGTCAACTGCGAAATCACCGGCGCGACGATGACGCCCGACGGCCGCACGATGTTCATCAACATCCAGCACCCCGGCGAGACGCCGAGCGACCGCAGCGACCCGGCCGAGCCGAACAAGTTTTCGACTGGCCCTTCGGCGGCCGGCCACGCTCGGCCACGGTGGTGATCCGCCGCCGCGATGGCGGCCTGATCGGCGCTTGATCAGGTCAGGCGGTAGACGTCGAGCAGCACGGTGCGCGCCTCGCGCTGCCCGACGGCGATCGCCATCACCTTGTGCAGGTGCTGCCGGGCCGGCGCGCCGGTGGTGAAGCGCATCAGCGTGCGGAAGAAGTAGGCGTCGCGCGGCAGCGTCTCGCCCTGCGCAAGGCGTGCCATCACCTCGGGCGTACCGTGGCGCAGGCCCTCGCTGCGCACCTCGATCAGCGCGCCGTCGCGCGTGCGGATCACATAGTGCGCGGCGATCTCGAGCACGCCGTCGGCGCGGGCGAGCTGCCAGTCGATGCCGCCTTCGACCAGCTCGCCGTCGAGCTCCGGGCCGCGCGCCCAGCCGCTGCCCAGCGGCACGTAGCGGCGCTCGCCCGTCGGCGCCGCACCCAGGCTGACCAGCGCGCCGACCTCGCAGCGGATCTGCGTCATCGGCACCAGTTCGGGCGCGGGTGGAAAGGCGGGCATGGTGGCTGATTCCCCAATGGACAGTCGGATGCAGCTGCCGATCATCCGCAAGACGGACGGCGAATGCACGTCGGCCGAGAGGATGACGCAGATGTCCCAGCTCGAACTCGACCGCGGCGATGCCGCCACGCAGCGCGCACTCGCCGGCCTGATCGGCGCCATCGGCGACGCCGGCTTCGCCGGCGGTGCGCTGGAGGCGCTCAATGCGCCGTTGCAGGCCGCGTCCTGGTCGGTCTACCGCGTCTGGCGTGACCGCACGCCGGTGCTGCACTGCTCGGCCAGCCGCGGCGTGGCCGACACCACCGGCGACTGCTTCCGCGCCTACCAGGATGGCCTGTACCGTCGCGACCGCAGCTTCGACCGCGTCGATGCCGCCGGCGCGCCGGGCCACGTGGCGGTGCTGCACATGCGGGCGGAGGATGCGCCGAACAGCGACCACCGCGAACGCATCTACCGCCGCCACCGCGTGCTCGAGCGCCTGTCGGCGGCAGCGCGCGACGACGACGGCTCGCTGCTGGCCGTCAACCTCTACCACCACGAGCACCAGGGGCCGTTCAGCGGCGTCGAACGCGAGCGCTTCGAGGCGATTGCGCCGCTGCTGATGGCCACCGTCAAGCGCCACCTCGCGCTGGCCGAGCGCAAGGCGCCGGCCGACCCGCGCGAGGGCCTGCAGCGCGCCTGCCCGGCACTGACCGCGCGTGAGCTCGACGTCTGCGAGCGGCTCTTGCGCGGCTGGAGCCACGACGGCATCGCCGCCGATCTGGGCCTGTCGGTGGCCACGGTGAAGACCTACCGGGCGCGCGCCTTCGAGCGGCTCGGGCTGCACTTCCGCAGCGAGCTGTTCGCGCGCTTCGGCGGCATCGGCGCCGCGGGCTGAGCCGCGCTGTCGGCCTTTCGGATGACACCGCGCCGCGGCGGCGCAGGCCAGACTCGCGCCCATCGCGAATGCCCAGCGAGGAGACCGACATGACCCGACCCACCCGCCGTGAACTGCTGATCGCCGCCGGCGCCCTCGCGCTCGGCAGTGCCGTGCCCGCACAGGCCCAGACCTTTCCCGATCGCGCGCTGCGCCTGACCGTCGGCTTCCCGCCCGGCAGCGGCCCCGACGTGGTGGCGCGGCTGCTGGGCAGAAGCTCGGTGATTTGCTCAAGCAGCAGGTGGTGGTCGACAACAAGGCCGGCGCCGGCGGGCAGATCGCCGCGCAGGGTGTGGCCAAGAGCCCGGCCGATGGCTACGGCCTGCTGCTCGGCGAGGTCGGCTCGATCGCCATCGCGCCGCCGGCCTTCAGCAAGCTGCCCTACGACCCGGCCAAGGAACTGGTGGGGATCTCGGAGGTGGTGCGCTCCGACTTCCTGCTCGTCGTGCCGGCCAACTCGCCGCACCAGACGGTGGCCGATTTCGTGAAGGCGGCGAAGGCGAAAGCCGACAAGACCAACTTCGGCACCTTCGGTGCCGGCACGCCGGGCCACTTCGGCGCGGAGCTGTTCGCAGAAGCAGCAGGCTTCAAGACCGAGCCGATCCACTATCGCGCCACCGGCGATGCGGTGACGGCCATCGTCGCGGGCGACGTGGCCGGCGCCTTCGTCTCGACCGCGCTCGGCGCGGCGCAGATCAAGGGCGGCAAGATGCGCGCGCTGGCCACCACTGCCGCCACCCGCTCGACGCAGTTGCCCGACGTGCCGACCTTCGCCGAGGCCGGCTATCCGAAGATCGACTTCGCGGCCTGGTTCGTGGTGTTCGCACCGGCCGGCACGCCGGCCGCGGCGCTCGACCTGCTCAACCGCCGGTCGTCGCCGCGGTGCAATCGCCGGAGACCAAGGCCAAGCTGCAGGAAGCCGGCTTCAGCGTGCTCGGCACCTCGCGCGCCGAGACCGAGAAGATGCTGAAGGCGGAAGCCGCCCGGTGGGCGGCCGTGGTCAAGGCGACGGGCTTCAAAGGCGACTGACAGAGCCCCCCAGTCGCTTCGCTCCTGCCCCCGAGGGGCGCCGTCCGGCTTGGGGCGGCCCGGCGCCGGACAAGACCTCGATTTACTTCGATGTCGGCATCACGAACTCGGCACCCTTGCCGATCGACGACGCCCAGCGCTGCATCACGCTCTTCTGCTTGGTGTAGAAGCGCACGCCTTCTTCGCCGTAGGCGTGCATGTCGCCGAACAGGCTCTTCTTGCAGCCGCCGAAGCCGTGCCAGGCCATCGGCACCGGGATCGGCACGTTGATGCCGACCATGCCGACCTGCACGTGGCGCGCGAACTCGCGTGCCACGTTGCCGTCGCTGGTGAAGCAGGCCACGCCGTTGCCGTATTCGTGGTCGTTGACCAGCGCCAGCGCTTCGGTGAAGTCCTTCGCCCGCACGCAGGCGAGCACCGGGCCGAAGATCTCTTCCTTGTAGATGCGCATCGAAGGCGTCACGTGGTCGAACAGCGTGCCGCCGGTGAAGAAGCCGGCCTCGAAGCCCGGCACCTTGAAGCCGCGGCCGTCGACGACGAGCTTCGCGCCTTCCTTGACGCCGATGTCGATGTAACCCTCGATGCGCTCCTTCGCCTGCTGCGTGACGATCGGGCCCATCTCGGCATCGAGCTCCATCCCGTTCTTGACCTTCAGCGTCTTCGCGCGCTCGGCGAGCTTCGGCACGATGCGGTCGGCCACGTCGCCCACCAGCACCGCCACGCTGATCGCCATGCAGCGCTCGCCGGCCGAGCCGTAAGCGCTGCCGATCAGCGCATCGACGGCCTGGTCGAGATCGGCGTCGGGCATCACCACCATGTGGTTCTTCGCGCCGCCCAGCGCCTGCACGCGCTTGCCGTGGTGCGCGCCGGTCTCGTAGATGTACTGCGCGATCGGCGTCGAGCCGACGAAGCTCAGCGCCTTGACGTCGTCATGGTGCAGCAGCGTGTCGACCGCCACCTTGTCGCCCTGCACGACGTTGAAGATGCCGTCGGGCAGCCCGGCCTGCTGCAGCAGCTCGGCCATGAAGAGCGACGGCGACGGATCGCGCTCGCTGGGCTTGAGGATGAAGGCGTTGCCGCAGGCGATCGCCACCGGGAACATCCAGCACGGCACCATGCACGGGAAGTTGAACGGCGTGATGCCGGCCACCACGCCCAGCGGCTGGCGCAGCGTCCAGTTGTCGATGCCGGTGGAGACTGGTCGGTGTAGTCGCCCTTGAGCAATTGCGGGATGCCGCAGGCGAACTCGATGATGTCGATGCCGCGCGTGACTTCGCCCTGCGCATCGGTGAACACCTTGCCGTGCTCGGCGGTGATCATCGCGGCGAGCGTGTCGCGGTGCTGGTTCATCAGCTCGAGGAACTTGTTCATCACCCGCGCGCGGCGGATCGGCGGCGTGTCGGCCCAGGCCGGGAAGGCGGCCTTCGCGGCGGCGATGGCCGCGTTGACCTCGGCCTCGCTGGCCAGCGCGACCTTGCGAGCCACGGCGCCAGTGGCGGGGTTGTAGACGGCCTGCTTGCGGCCGCTGGTGCCGGCCACGGCGCGGCCGGCGATGAAGTGGCCCACTTCGGTGGTGGCGGTGAAGGCTTCGGGGGCGCCCATGCGTGTCTCCTCTCGGTCGGGGCCGTGATTGTCCGCCATGGCCAAAGAGCCCACCAGTGGGTACTGGTGGGCTGTGTCAAGTCCTCAAGTAAGGACGTCGTTGGGTGCGGTGCCAGTCTCTCGCCCTGTTCATGCGACGCAGCGGAGTGCGAAGCGGCGGGCGTTGCGGACCTTGAGCGCGTGGTCTGTGACAGACCCCGTGTGACAGCTATGCGGCGGACTCTGGGGGGGCACCTCCGGCCGGGCCATCCCCAAGATGTGGGAAGATGATGAAGCACGAAATGGGTGACGTGCACATACCGCAAACCGGGGAGTCGCCACCGCACAATCGCACATGGCCACGCATCGAAGCTCCCCGCGCCCAGCGCGCCCTGCCGCCGCGCAGCAAGCACTCACGGAACGTGATCTGGAGGCGCTCGAAGCAGCGCTGGATCGTGTGCCGGCGCCGCTCGAACCGCTGGAGGTCAGCGCACTGGACGGCTTTCTCTGCGGGGTGCTGCTGCAGCCCAAGCGTGTCGCCGAAGCCACGTGGCTGCCGCACGTCACCGATGCCGATGGCCGGCCGCTGCCGGCCGGATTCGACGCCCGGCCGCTGCAGGCGCTGGCGAGGCGGCGCCATGCCGAGCTCGATGCGGCCATCCAGGCGCGACAGTGGTTCGACCCCTGGGTCTTCGAGCTCGAAGGCGACGATGCGTCGCCCAGCGAGGCCGTGGTCGGCTGGGTGGCGGGCTTCGCCACCGCGATGGAATTCTTCCCCGCGCTGATGGCGCTCGATGCGGCCCGGCTGCGCGAGCCGCTGGCGCTGCTGTACCGCCACCTCGACCCCGAAGACCTGGAAGACGCCGACGATCTGTTGGAGGAGATCGAGTCGCTCGAGCCGCCGACGGAGCTGGCCGAAGCGGTGGAGGATCTGGTCAAGGCGACGCTGCTCCTGGCAGACGTGTCGCGCCCGCTGCGCCGCTGATCCAGCGGCCGCTGCGTCATATCGCCAAGGGATCGACGTCGATCGCCCAGCGCAGCACCTTGTGCGCCCCGCTGCGGCGCAGGCCATGCAGCGCCGGCACCCAGGCGGCGAGGAAGTGCTGCAGCGCGGGCCGCGAGGCCGACTCCACCAGCATCTGCATGCGCTCGACGCCGGCCACGCGCGCCACCGGCAGCGGCACCGGCGCATAGACGCTGACCAACTCCGCGCCCGGCAGCGTCGGCGCCAGGTCGGACGCGGCCTGCAGGAAGCCCTGCGCCACCTCGGCCTGCTTGGCATCCGCCCGCAGCATGGCCAGATGGGCAAACGGCGGCAGGCCTGCCGACTCGCGCTCCTTCAGCTGGCTTTCGGCGAACGCGGCGAAGTCGTGCTGGCGCAGCGCCGCGTAGAGCGGATGCGTGGGATGCCGGTCTGCACCCACATTTCGGCGGCTTGTGCGTGCTCCGCCGAGCGTCCGGCGCGGCCTGCGGCCTGCATCAGCAGCGCAAACAGACGCTCCGGCGCGCGGAAGTCACTGCTGAACAGCGCGCTGTCCGGGTTCACCGCCGCCACCAACGTGATGCGGCGGAAGTCGTGGCCCTTGGTGACCATCTGCGTGCCCACCAGCACATCGACTTCGCCCGCATGCACGGCACCCAGCTGCGCCTCCAGCGAGCCCTTGAGCCGCGTGCTGTCGGCGTCGATGCGAGCGATGCGCGGCACCGCGCCGTTCGCATCGGCGAGCAGCAGGCCGATCTGCTCTTCCAGCCGCTCGGTACCGCGGCCGATCGGCGCGATGTCGAGGTTGCCGCAGTCCGGGCAGGCCCGCGGCACCCGCTCGGTGAAGCCGCAGTGATGGCAGCGCAGCGTGCGGTCGAGCTTGTGGAACACCCGCCGGCGCTGCAGTGCGGGCAGCCGCTCTTCCAGCCGCAATCGGCGCAGTGCAGCACCGGTGCGTAGCCGCGCCGGTTGAGAAACACCAGCTCTGCTCGCCGCGGGCGATGCGGCTCCGGATCGCGTCGATCAGCGGCGGCGACAGGGCGGCGCCTCCACGCTCCTTCGGCTGCTGGTTCATGTCGACCAGCCGCACGCGCGGCAGCAGCGCGCCGCCGATGCGCGAGGGCAGTGCCAGACGGAGGTAGCGGCCCTCGTGGGCGCGCTGCCAGCTCTCCAGCGAGGGCGTGGCCGAGCCGAGCAGCACCCGCGCACCCTGCAGCCGCGCGCGGTAGACAGCCAGATCGCGCGCCGAGTAGCGCGCACCTTCCTGCTGCTTGTACGACGGGTCGTGCTCCTCGTCGACGACGATCAGCCCGAGCCGCGGCATCGGCGTGAAGATCGCCAGCCGCGTGCCGAGCACCAGGTCGGCGAGGCCCAGGTGGGCCGCCAGCCAGCTGCGCAGCCGTTGTGCCGGCGTGAGCCCGCTGTGCAGCGAGACGATGCGCCGACCGGCAAAGCGCGCCGCGAATCGCGCTTCGAGCTGCGGCGTCAGGTTGATCTCCGGCACCAGCACCAGGGCCTGCCGCCCCGCGGCCAGCGTCTGCGCGGCGGCGTGCAGGTAGACCTCGGTCTTGCCGCTGCCGGTGACGCCGTGCAGCAGCACCGGCGTCGCCAGGGGGTGGTATCGAGTGCCGCGAGCACCGCCGACTGCTCTGCACTGGGCTCCGGAGGGGCTTCGGCCGGCGCAGCGTCGGCCGCCGGGGCCATGGCCTTGTGCAGCTTGCGCAGCCGCAGTGACAGTTGCGCGGCGTCGAGCTTGTGCAGCTCCGGCGGCAGGACGCCCAGGGCGAGCTCGCCCAGGCCGCGTTGATAGTAACCAGATGAAAATGTCACCAATGACTGCCACGCGGCATCCAGCGGCGCCAGGGTGTCGAGCACGGCCGCGATCGGCTTGAGCTCCTCGTCAGGCACCTCGCCCGCATGCCCCAGCCACACGATACCGAGCACCTCGCGCTTGCCGAGCGGCGCGCGCACCAGGGTTCCCGGTGCAAGTGGTCGCTCGCTCAAATAGTCGAGCGTGGTGTCCAGGCCGGCATGCTGCGGCGTGTCGACGGCAACCTGGAGGCGGACCATCGCGGTCAGCGGACCGTCATGCAGGCAGTTAGCCGGGAATCCTCAGCCAGAGCTGAAAGTTCGCCGCCAAGTCCCTGATTTGAATCGACTTTCGCCATTCTCCACTCAGGCTGTGGATAACTTTGTGGGGAACCTGCCAAAAGACGCGCTAACTGATTGATGCGCCGTGTACCGGGGTTCTCTGCCCACTTTCGTGGCATCCGGAAAGCGTCAATCAAATCAAACACTTGCACGGAGGACGCACGATTTCCATGGCACGTCTCCGGCCGGCTTGAACGTTCCGGCCGTGGAGCCATTTTTGGGGATAAGTCAAGCCCTGAGCGCTCACTCACCCGCGGCGGCCGTGCAGCGGGCGAAACGCTCAGCCGGCGGCGCGAATGCGGCGAGAGACTTCGTGCACGGTGTCGACGAGCACCGTCACGGCTTCCGGCGGCGTGTGCTGGCTGATGCCGTGACCCAGGTTGAAGACATGGCCACCGTAGCTCCCTTGCGCATTGCGCGGCGCACCGAAGCTCTCCAGCACCTTGGTCGCCTCGGCGCGAATCTGCGCGTCGTCGGCGAACAGCACGTTCGGGTCGAGGTTGCCCTGCAGCGCGACGCGGTCGCCGGTGATCTGGCGGGCGCGGCCCAGGTTCATCGTCCAGTCGAGGCCGACCACATCGGGGCCGACGCCGTTGATCGATTCGGCGATCTGCTCGATCCACAGGCCGCCGCCCTTCGTGAAGACGATGTGGGGAATCCGTGCGCCGCCATGCTCGCGCTTGAGCCCGGCGAGCACCTTGCGGTTGTAGGCGAGGCTGAATTCCTGGAAGGCGCCGTCGGCCAGGACGCCGCCCCAGCTGTCGAACACCATCACCGCCTGCGCGCCGGCCTCGATCTGCGTGTTCAGGTACAGCGCCACCGCCTCGGCGTTGATCTCGAGGATGCGGTGCATCAGGTCGGGCCGGCGGTACATCATCGACTTGACCAGCCGGTAGTCGTCCGAGCCCGCGCCCTCGACCATGTAGCAGGCCAGCGTCCAGGGGCTGCCCGAGAAGCCGATCAGCGGCACGCGGCCCTTCAGCGCCTTGCGGATCGAGGTGACCGCATCGAACACGTAGCGCAGCTTGTCCATGTCCGGCACGGCCAGCTTCGCCACCGCGGCCTCGTCGCGCACCGCGTGGGCGAAGCGCGGGCCCTCGCCGATCGCGAAGCTCAGGCCCAGGCCCATCGCGTCGGGCACCGTCAGGATGTCGCTGAACAGGATCGCCGCGTCCAGCGCGTAGCGGTCCAGTGGCTGCAGTGTCACGTCGGTGGCGAACTGCGTGTTGGTGGCCAGCCCCATGAAGCTGCCTGCCCGAGCGCGCGTCTCGCGGTATTCGGCGAGGTAGCGCCCCGCCCGGCGCATCAGCCAGACGGGCGTGTGCTCGGTGGGTTGGCGCAGACAGGCGCGCAGGAAGCTGTCGTTCTGGAGAGGGGCAAACATGGCCGGATTATCACGCCCATAATCTTTCGAACCCCTGAGGAGAAGCCCATGCGTGCCAGCAACGTCCTGCAGACCATCGGCCACACGCCGCACATCCGCATCAACCGCCTGTTCGGTGCCTCGCACGAGGTGTGGATCAAGAGCGAGCGCGCCAACCCCGGCGGCTCGATCAGGACCGCATCGCGCTGGCGATGGTCGAGGCGGCCGAGGCCGCCGGGCAGCTCAAGCCGGGTGTCTCGACGATCATCGAGCCGACCTCGGGCAACACCGGCGTCGGCCGGCGATGGTGGCGGCGGTCAAGGGCTACAAGCTGGTCCTGGTGATGCCCGACAGCATGAGCATCGAGCGCCGCCGGCTGATGCTCGCCTACGGCGCGACCTTCGAGCTGACGCCGCGCGAGAAGGGCATGAACGGCTCGATCGCCCGCGCGAAGGAACTGCTGGCCAGCACGCCGAACTCGTGGATGCCGCAGCAGTTCGAGAACCCGGCCAACATCGACGTGCATGTGCGCACCACGGCTGCGGAGATCGTGGCGGACTTCCCCGAAGGCCTCGATGCGCTGATCACCGGCGTGGGCACCGGTGGCCACCTGACCGGCTGCGCCAAGGTGCTGAAGGCGAAGTGGCCGAAGCTGAAGGTGTTCGCGGTGGAGCCGGCCGCCTCGCCGGTGATCAGCGGCGGCAAGCCCAGCCCGCACCCGATCCAGGGCATCGGCGCCGGCTTCATTCCGGCCAACCTGCACACCGACGTGCTCGACGGCGCGATCCAGGTCGAGGCCGAGGCGGCACGCGAGATGGCGCGGCGCAGCGCGCGCGAGGAGGGTCTGCTGGTGGGCATCTCCTCGGGCGCCACGCTCGCAGCCATCGCGCAGAAGCTGCCGGACTTGCCGGCCGGCGCGCGCGTGCTCGGCTTCAACTACGACACCGGCGAGCGCTACCTGTCGATCGAAGGCTTCCTGCCCACCGAGTGAAGCCCTCCATCCTCATCGTCGAGGACGAGCCCGGCATCGCCGACACGCTGCAGTACGCGCTGTCCACCGACGGCTTCGAGCCGCACTGGGTTGCCACCGGCGAGGCCGCACTGGCGCGTCTGCGCGAGGCGCCGCCGGCGCTGGTGATCCTCGATGTCGGGCTGCCCGATCTGAACGGCTTCGAGGTGTTCAAGCGCATCCGCGCCAGCAGCGAAGTGCCGGTGGTCTTCCTCACCGCGCGCGCCGACGAGATCGACCGTGTCGTCGGGCTGGAGCTCGGCGCCGACGACTACGTGGCCAAGCCCTTCTCGCCGCGCGAACTGGTGGCGCGCATCCGGACCATCCTGCGCCGCGCCACGAAGGCCGCTCCGCCGAGCGCGCTGCCCCTGCCCTTCGTGGTCGATGAAGGCCGGCGGCAGATCCGCTTCTACGGCCGGCCGCTGGAACTCTCGCGCTACGAATACGGCCTGCTGAAGACGCTGGTCGAGCGGCCCGGCCATGTCTACAGCCGCGACGTGCTGCTCGACAAGGTGTGGGACACCAGCAGCGAGAGCCTCGACCGCACGGTGGATGCGCACGTGAAGACGCTGCGCGCCAAGCTCAAGGCCGTCGCGCCGGGCCTGGAGCCGATCCGCACACACCGCGGCAGTGGCTACGCGCTGGCCGAGGACCTGCCGGCGAGCCTGAAGTGAAGCGGGCCGAGCGCCGGTCATGACCAAGCGCACCCGCATCTTCGTCGGCATCCTGCTCGTGTATGCCCTCGGCGTCGGGCTGTTGATGTACCGGCTGCTCGCCGACATCGACCCGCGCTACCGCGAATCGGCCGAGGAATCGCTGGTCGAGACGGCGCACCTGCTGGCCGCACTCGTCGAGCAGCACAGCGTCGATGGCCAGCTCGATGCGGAACAGCTGCGCCCGGTGTTTCGCAGCGTCTACGCGCGCAACTTCTCGGCGCGCATCTTCGATTTCGAGAAGACCGGCGTCGAGCTGCAGGCGCTGGTGATCGGCCGCGACGGCATCGTGCGCTTCGATTCCATCGGCCAGCGCGAAGGCGAGGATTTTTCGCAGTGGCGCGACGTGCGGGCCGCGCTGTCCGGCGAATACCGCGCCCGCACCACGCCGCGCATTGCCGGCGACGAGCTGAGTTCGGTGATGTACGTCTCGGCCCCGGTGCGCTCCGGGGGCGAGATCGTCGGCGTCGTCAGTGTCGGCAAGCCGGTCCAGAGCCTGAACCAGTTCGTCGCCGCGGCGCGGCGCAAGACCATGCTGGTGGGCGCCACGTCGGTGGCGGCGGTGCTGGTGCTGGCGGCCATCCTGTCGATGTGGCTGGTGCGGCCTTTCGGGCTGATCGCCGACTACGCGCGCTACGTGCGCTCCCAGCGCTCGTTCAGCCTGCCGCGGCTCGGCCGCCGCGCGCTCGGCACGCTGGGCGCGGCCTACGACGAGATGCGCGATGCGCTGGCCGGCCGCCACTACGTCGCCGACTACGTGCAGACGCTGACCCACGAGCTGAAGAGCCCGCTGTCGGCGATCAAGGGTGCGGCCGAGCTGATGCAGGAGCCGGCCATGCCCGAGGCCGACCGGCAGCGCTTCGTCGCCAACATCGGCCGCGAGACGCAGCGCATCCAGGAGCTGGTCGATCGCATGATGGAGCTCGCGGCGCTCGAGCAGCAGCGCCGGCTGCCCAAGGCCGAACCGGTGGCGCTGCGCCCGCTGCTGGAGGAGCTGGCAGCGAGCACCGAGGCCAGCGGAGCCTCCCGAGGGCTGCAGGTGGAACTCGCGGCCAGCGACGACGCCTGGGTCGAGGGCGAGGCCTTCCTGCTGCGCCGCGCGATCGGCAACCTGCTGGCCAATGCGGTGGAGTTCTCGCCGGCTGGCGGGCGCATCCACATCGCGCTGACGGCTCGGCCGCGCAGCATCGACGTGAGCGTGCGCGACCACGGCCCCGGCATCCCCGACTACGCCGACGAGCGCGTCTTCGAGAAGTTCTATTCTCTCGCCCGCCCGGCCACCGGCAAGCGCAGCACCGGCCTCGGCCTCGCGTTCGTGAAGGAGATCGCGGAGCTGCACCACGGCCGCGTGACGCTGCGCAATGCCGACGGCGGCGGCGCGCTGGCCACGCCTCGCTGCCGCGCATCGAGGCGCCGCCGGCCTGAGCGGCCCGCGTCGCGGCAACCGCTATGCTGCACAGTTGCGGCCGGGGGAGGGCCGCACCGGTGGAAGCGACGACGATCGCCTGGGTGCTGCCCCTCGAGGGCCATGACGACGAAGCCACCATCGCGCTGTTGAGCGCGCAGGGCGTGCGCGTGCTCCGCTGCGTGGCAGGCCGGGCGCTGCCGGACGACGCCGAGCTGCGCGTGCTGCAGTCGGCGCACTTCGCCGACGCGCGGCGGCTGCGCCGCGAATACGTGCTCGATGCGCGGCCGACGCTGATCGTCGCCGCCACCGCCGAGCAGGAGGCCGACGCGCTCGAGTTCCTCTCGCCGCGCGACGACGTGGTGCGCGGCCTGCGCCCGACCGAGCTGCTGCTGCTGCGCCCCGCGCGCGGCTGCTGAAGAATGCCGGCGGCGAGGCACGGCTGCACTCGCTGCAGTTCACCGACGAGCTCACCGGCCTGCCCAACCGCAAGCGCTGGCAGGCGCTGCTCGCGCAGGAGCTCGCCCAGCCCGACGCGACGGAATGCCGCGCGGTGGTGCTGTTCGACCTCGACCACTTCAAGCAGATCAACGACCGCTTCGGCCACCGTGCCGGCGACCAGTGCTGCGCGAGACCGCCGCGCTGCTGCAGGCGCAGATGGCCCCGGGTGACCGCCCGGCGCGCTGGGGCGGCGAGGAGTTCGCGGCCCTGCTCGTGCGCTACGACCGCGCCACCGTCGAGGCCGACACGCAGCGCATGCTGCAGCGTCTGGCCGAGCACCCGTTCCACGCGCCGGCCGCCGCCGGCAGCGGCTTCGAGCGGCTGGTCAACCGCTTCGACGACACCGCGGCGGCGCCGCTGGACGGCGAGCCGGTGCAGCGCATGGCGGTGACGGCCAGCGCGGGCCCTGGCCTTCGTCGACGAGCGCTCGACCTTCGCCGACGCGATGAGCCAGGCCGACGTGGCGCTGTACGAGGCCAAGGGCCGCGGGCGCAACCGGCTGGTGTCCTACGAGTCGCTGCAGGAGAACGCCGGCGGCGACGACCGCGATCTGTACGTGCGCCACTTCGAGAACGTCACCCGCGTGCTGACCGAGCGCATGACCACGCTGGTGACGAACATGGGCCGCAGTCTCGTCGAGGCGGCGCGGCGCGAGGCCAACCAGGATGCCCTGACGCAGCTGCACAACCGCCGCTACTTCGACGCACGCCTGTCGCGCGAGGTCGAGACCGCGCACAAGCACGGCCGAGCGCTGGCCATCGCGCTGGTCGACCTCGACCACTTCCACGACGTCAACGCCGGCTTCGGCTACCCGAGCGGCGACCGGTGCTGCGCCGCTTCGCCGAGATCGCCCGCCACGGCGTGCGCCTGACCGACTGGCTGGCACGCTACGGCGGCGAGGAGTTCTGCCCGGTGATGCCCGACACCGACCTCGACACCGCGGCGCGCGTGGCCGAGCGGGTGCGCTCGCAGGTGGCGGTGGCCGACATCCGCGCGCTCGACCAGCGCCGGGTGGCACTGACCGTCAGCATCGGCGTCGCCGCGCTGGCGGCGCCGGCCGACAGCCCGCTGTCGCTCGTTCAGCGCGCCAGCGAGGCGGTGATGGCCGCCAAGCGCGGCGGCCGCAACCGCCTGGTCGTCGCCCGCTAGAGGTTCCCACCTAAGATTGCTGCAGCGCAGCATTCCGACTGCTTTTCCGCTTGCATTCGCGGCGGCGGGCTCTATGATTCACTCATGCTGCACTGCAGCAAAGCTGAATCCTCAACCTGAACCGGAGTCCGTCATGCTGAACAACGAACAATTCGCCGCCGCCCAGAAGGCCCAGCTCGCCACGCTGATGGGCCGGCCGCCACCGGCCTCGATGCCGCCGAGAAGATCGTCGCGCTGAACCTCGAGACCGCCCGCGCCGCGCTGGCCGATGCCGACGCGCAAGCCCAGTCGCTGCTGTCCGCCAAGGACGTGCAGTCGATGTTCGCGCTGCAGTCCGAACTGCTGCAGCCGTCCGCCGAGAAGACCGGCGCCTACGGTCGCAAGCTGTACGACATCGTCGCCGGCGTGCAGGCCGAGCTGAGCCAGTCGCCGAAGCCGGCGCCGCCGACGCGCAGAAGAAGTTCGCCGCGCTGGTCGAGTCGGCCGCCAAGAGCGCGCCGGCCGGTTCGGAGCAGGCCGTCGCGATGGCCAAGGCTGCCTTCGCCGCCGCCAACGACGCCTTCGGCAACGCCCAGAAGGCCGCCAAGCAGGCTGCCGAAGTGGCCGAGGCCAACATCGTCAAGTTCACCGCCGCGACCAAGCCCGCGGCCAAGGCCCGCCGCGCCGCCTGAGGCGCGCCGGCATCGACGGAGCTCCCCCATGAGCTCCCTCGGCCATCCGGCCCCACGACGCGGCTCGCGCCGCGCCGTGGAGCGCCTCGGGTTTCGACTCGGAAGACGGCTGGATCGGCACCCGTGAGCTGCCCGGCTATCGCGCCGGCGCGGTGATCGTGAAGCTCGCCGACCTGCCCGGCCGGCCACCGACCACCTCTACCTCGACGTGCTTCGCCTCGGCGAACACGGCCGCACCGAGGACAACTTCTCCGGCCCCTGCCCGGCGATGCGCCGTGACCTGCCGCTGGACACCCGCTCGCGCTTCGTGCGCGTGGTGGCCGAACTGCTGCGCCATGCGCCCGATGCGCGGCGCGGCTCTGCCGGCCTCGGCACCGCCATCGCGCTGCTGCGCGACAACGGCATCGAGGGGCCGCAGCTTGCGATCGCCACGCAGCAGCTCGACGCGCTGTGCAGCGAAGACGCGCTGGCAGCCAGCCTGGCCCACATGCTCGTGCTCAGCCTCGGCGAGGACGAGGCGCGCGCCACGCTGGCCGCCCTGCTCGGCCGGCTTCTGCCGAATACGCGCTGCGACGGCGTGCTCGCCGAGCAGGTCCTGCTGCTGGTTCGTGCCACCGGCCGCGTCCAGGCGCGCCGCCGCCTGCGCGAAGCGACCGATTTCGAATTGCTGCCCACGCCGGAACTGCTGGGCCTCTGAGCGGCGCCGGAATAGGCCGGCATCGCCGGTCGTAGACCTGCCGGGAGACCACACGGGAGGCCGGCATGCCATGGTTCGTGGCCAAGCGCGCGATCGTCGAGCGCGGTGAAGCGATTGACAAGTTCGAGTACCGCGTCGTCAGCGAGGCGGACATCGAATCCATCGGTCCGGAATGGGACTGGGCCTCGTCGGCCTGCGACTCGCGCGACGAGGCGCAGGCGCTCGCCGACGACCAGTTCTGGGATAGCCTCGAGTAGCTGCGCGCGGCGCGCTCAGCGCGTGCCGAACTTCGTCTCGAAACGGATGCCGACCTGTCGTAGCAGTGGCGTCGGCAGTTCGCCGCCGGCGCAGACGATCACCGCCTCGTTGGGCAGGCTGAGCTTGCGGCCCTCGTGCTCGAGGTTCACCGCACGCTGCTCGATCGATTGCACCGTCGAGCGCAGCAGCACCTTCAGGCGGCCGGCGTCGGCCAGCACGCCGAGCCGCTCGCGGTTCTTCGCCTTCACCCGAGAGAACGCCTCGCTGCGGTACGACAGCGTCACCGTCGTGCCGGGCTGCTCGGCCAGCGCAATGGCCGCCTCCAGGGCGCTGTCGCCACCGCCCACCACCAGCACGTGGCGGCCGCGGTACTGCTCGGCATCGACCAGCCGGTAGACCACCTTGGAGGATTCCTCACCCGGCACGTCGAGCTTGCGTGGCGTGCCGCGCCGGCCCATGGCCAGCAGCACCGAGCGGGCCGAGAAGGTGCCGGCGGAGGTCTGCACCACGAAGCCTTCGCCGCGCCGCTCGATGCCGGTCAGGCGCTCGCGGAACGACACCTTCAGGCCGGTGCGCCGGACCACGTCCTGCCAGAACTCGAGCAGTTGCTCCTTGCTGATCTCGCCGAACCTGACCTTGCCCACCAGTGCCAGCTGGACCGGTGCCGTCATCGCGATCTTGTTGCGCGGGTAGTGGTAGACGGCGCCGCCGAGCGACTCCTCCTGCTCGATCACGCGGTAGCGCAGCTGGTGCTGGATCGCGGCGAGGCCGGCCGACAGGCCCGCCGGGCCGCAGCCGACGATGAGCACGTCGAGGTCGTGGCTGCCGTCGGCACGACGGCGCACCGCGTCCATCGCCTGCCGGCCCTGTTCGGCCGCCTTGCGGATCAGCCCCATGCCGCCGAGTTCTCCGGCGATGAAGATGCCCGGCACGTTGGTCTCGAACTCGGGGCTGACGTGCGGGATGTCGATGCCGCGCTTCTCGGTGCCGAACACCAGCGTGATGCCCTCGACCGGGCAGGCCGACAGGCAGGCCCCGTGGCCGATGCAGGCCGAGCCGTTCTTCAGCACCGCCTTGCCGCCGACGATGCCCAGGGCCTCCTCGGGGCAGGCGCGCACGCAGGAGCCCGAGCCGATGCAGCGCGAGGGATCGATCACCGGGTGCAGCGAGGGCGGCTCGCCCAGGCCGGCTTCCAGCGTCTGCTTCAGCTCCTGGGCGTGCTGCTCGTGCGCGCGCCGGTGGCGCCGCCAGTACAGCGCCACCGCGAGGCCGATCGCGGCAATGTAGAGGTACGAGTAGTCCACTCAGAAATCGTAGCGGCCGCCGAGGTAGTAGAAGAGACGGCTGGCGGTTTCGTCGGTGGTCGGGCGGGTGGTCTTGCCGTACTCGCCGCTAAGCTCCGACTCGAGCGAGAGCTGCTTCCGCACCCGGTACGTGACGCGCAGGCCTGGGCTCCAGCGTGTCTGGCGCTCGCCGGCGTTGTTGCTCTGCCGGTAGAAGCGCAGTGAGGGTTCCATCAGCAACAACTCGGTGATCTGCGACGAATTGTTGTAGCTCACCAGAAAGCCGTTGTAGCTCGACGGCGGCAGCACGTTGTTCAGGCTGTAGCTGGTGCCACGAAGCACCGACACCGAGATCACATGGGTGTCGCGATTGAGTAGAAGTTTGTGCCGATCAGCTGACCGCCAAGCGCGGTACTGCGATTGCGGCCCTGGCCCGGGAAGCCCAGTGAATCCAGCCGCGGGATCTCGCCGACATCGGTCAGTCGGATGTCGGCGCCGGCCTGCCAGTGGGGAGTGATTGGCGTGGTGAAGCCCACGAGGCCCTGAATGGTGTTGGATGTGGTGCCCGAGACCACGTTGCGAAGATCCTCGAGCGAGTACAAGCCCGAAGCCAGCAACTCGCGAATGCTCTGTGCGGGCACCGTCCTTGCAGGTTCGAGGCTTGTCGGGCTGGGCACGGTCAGCCCAGAGAAGAGCGCGTTGGCAATCGCCAGCAGTGGCGTCTTGCGTCGGTCGGCCAGCACGTTGATCACCGTGTTGTCCTGCCACTGCCAGTGCCTTGCAGCGAGGCGATGTTCAGGCCGCGGATCTCGGTGTCGTAGTCAATGATGCCGAAGGCCGAGACCCCGCCGCTGAAGAAGCGCATCTCGCTGCCCACCGCGCTGCGGTCGATCTGGTTGTCGATCAGCTGGCGGTTGAAGTACAGGTTGCCGCCAATCTGCGGCGTCAGCGCATCGGCATCGACCCACAGGCCCCAGAAGCTGCGCTTGCTGTCGAGCAGCTTCTCGGTCGGAATGCCGGCGGCGGCGTTGATCCGCCACTTCGGCGCGAAGGTGTAGCCGGCTTGGATGCCGTCGTAACGGTTGAGGATGCCGCCGCCGGTGGGTGACTGGCGTCCCAGTCGCACCTGCGTGCCGGCCTTCAGCGCGCGGTGCTCGTAGTACAACGCCGACAGGCGGTTCTTGCTCTTGTCGCTGTTCTTCAGGTCGGCCGAATAGGCGTCGCGGAAGACGAAGCGCATGTCGGTGTCGGCATCGCGGTAGCGCCAGTTGAGATCGACGTTGGTCAGCAGCAGGCTCTGGTCGACGCCAGAGAGCACATTCTCGGTCGGTGTCGTGGGTGTTCCGCCAAACTGCGAATCTTGGAAGTCCACGCTGCGCACGCGCGACGCGCCGCCGTAGTAGAAGACGCCTGCCGAGCCGGCGATCGTCGACGTGGGCTCGGCCGCTGCGCGCGCCGCGGCCTGCGCCTCGGGCTTCGGCGCGGGGGGGCCGCGGGCAGCCGCGCCAGGGCCTGGCGCACGCGATCGGCGTCCGGCCCGGTCGGGTACAGCTGCAGGAAGGTCTCGTACTCGGGCGCGCGCGCACCGTGTCGCCGGTCTTGGCCCGGATGTCGCCGGCCAGCGCCTGGGCCTCGCGCGTGGTCGCGTTGGCCGGCAGGTTCAGCAGCGTGTTGAGCTTGTCCAGCGCGGCGGCGTTGTCGCCGGCGGCATCGGCCGCCTTGGCGGCGGCCAGCAGCGCGGTGGCCTGCGCTTCGACTTCGGCCGGTGCCACCACCGGGGCCGGCGCGGCCACGGGCTCGGCGGCAGGTGGTGCCGCGACGGGCGCGCTGGCCGGGGCCGCAGCGGTTGCCGCAGCAGGTGCTGGCGGCGCCGCGGGTGCAGGCGCAGGCGCGGGTGCGGGTGCGGGTGCGGGTGCCGGCGCCAGCGCCAGCGCCACCAGCGCGGCAGCAGGGAATCGGCGCAGCAGCAACTGGCGCGCGTTCTCCGCCTCGACCAGCGAGTCGAAGTAGCCGAGGCTGACCTCGTGCACCGTGCGGCCGTCGACCTGGGCGCGTGCCGGTGAATACGGTAGCGCTGCAGCGCGGCCGGGATCGGCGTGTCGAGCTGCAGGTTGGGGTTGTCGGACTGCTGCAGCGTGATCTGGAAGCCCGAGGTCCGCGCGGGCGCGGCGGGTGTCGTCACCGCCACCGGGATCGATGCGCCCAGACCCGGCAGCACCAGCTCGATGGTGCGGTTGCCGCTGCCGGCGCGCGCGCGCAGCGTGGCCGGCTTGCTCAGCCGCACGGCGAGTCGCCGCCCGAGGCCGGTGCGCGCCGGGCTCTCGTCGCTGACGATGAAATCCGGCATGTCGCCGCCGCCCTTCAGGCGGCGCTCCGACGGCACGACGTTGACCGCCTCGCGGGCGTCGACCAGTCGTACAGGACCTGCACGGAATCGCCGCTGGCGGCCAGCAGCGCGCGGCGGAACACCACCGGCGTGACGAAGCGCACCTGCACGATCGCGTCTGCGCCGTCGCGGCGGAACTCGACGTCGTCGATCAGCTGGGCGTGCGCGGTGGCCGAGGCCAGCAGCGCGAGGGGTGCGACCGGGCGCCGCAGGGCGAGTTCAGGCTTCAAGCGTCAGTCCCATTTCGTGTAGGCCGCGCCGGTGTTTCCCAGCGGCCGGTGGCAGCCGGACTGGGAGCAGTCGGTCGGGGCAGGCGTCCTGTTGCGATGGTTCAGCTGCATGCGTTCCATGCTGCCCAGGTAGGCGGTGCCGCTCTGGTGGCAGCCCTTGCACCAGCCGGCCCCGTTGCCTTGGCTGCCGTTGTGGTTCATCGTCATCGAGCCCCAGGTCGTGGTGCTCTTGTGGCAGGCGTTGCAGTCCATCGCCGCGCCGTTGAGCAGCTGCGTCGCCTCGGGGACGTGGTTGGTCGGCTTGGCCAGCGCCCCGACCGTGCCCTCGGCGGTGTAGGCGCCGTTGTGGCAGGTCTTGCAGGTGGTCGCCGTGACCACGCTGTGGTTCATCGTCACCGAGGTGGCGAAGCTGGTCTGCGACTTGTGGCAGGAGTCGCACTTGGTCGGCCCGGTGGTCACCGGGATGTGCGTGGCCGACTTGCCCTTGGCAGCGGTGCCGTTGTGGCAGGTGTCGCAGGTGCCGGTGCCGACCGCGTTGGCCGCCGAGTGCGCAAAGGTGGCCGAGGCCCAGGAGGCCGTCGACTTGTGGCAGCTCTCGCAGTTGCCGGTCACGCCGGCGTGGGTCGTGTTGGCCGGCTTGCCCACCGCCGGCGGGTAGCTGCCGGTGTGGCAGCTGGCGCACTGCGTGCTGACCGACACCGAGCTGTGGAAACGTGCGCCGCTCCAGGCCACGTAGCCCTGCTTGTGGCAGGTGTCGCAGTTGGTGATCGCCACGCCGCTGAGCGTCTGGTACGGGATGTGGGTTGCGGTGCGGCCGTCGGCCGGCGGGTAGGCGCCGCTGTGGCAGCTCGAGCACTGGTTCGCCACCACCACCTGGGTGTGGTTGAACTTGGTCGGCTTCCAGGTGGTCGTGCTGTGGCAGTTCACGCAGTTGGTGGCGCCCACCGGCACGTGCGTCGCCGGCTTGCCGGTGGCGGTGCTGCCGTTGTGGCAGGTGGTGCAGTTGGTGGCGGTGGTGAAGGTGCTGTGGTCGACCTTCGCCGAGGCCCAGCTGGTGGTCGACTTGTGGCAGCTCTCGCACACCGTCACGCCCTGGTGGATGGCGGTGTTGGGCTTGCCCACCGCCGGCGGATAGCTGCCGGTGTGGCAGCTGGCGCACTGCGTGCTGACCGTCACCGAGCTGTGGAAGCGCGCGCCGCTCCAGGCCACGTAGCCCTGCTTGTGGCAGGTGTCGCAGTTGGTGATCGCCACGCCGCTGAGCGTCTGATACGGGATGTGGGTCGCGGTGCGGCCGTCGGCCGGCGGGTAGGCACCGCTGTGGCAGCTGGCGCACTGGCCGGCTGCCGTGACCTGGGTGTGGTTGAAGCTGGTCGGCTTCCAGGTCGACGTGCTGTGGCAGCTGGCGCAGTTGGTGGCGCCCACCGGCACGTGGGTGGCGCTCTTGCCGGTGGCGGTGCTGCCGTTGTGGCACGTGGTGCAGTTGGTGGCGGCGGTGAAGGTGCTGTGGTCGACCTTCGCCGAGGCCCAGCTGGTCGTCGACTTGTGGCAGTTCTCGCACACCGTCTGTCCGCTGTGGATCGGCGTGTTGGGCTTGCCGGCGGCCGGCGGAAGTTGCCGGTGTGGCAGCTGGCGCACTGGTTGCTGACCGACACCGAGGCATGGAACCTCGCGGGCGTCCAGGAGGCGAAGCCGGCCTTGTGGCAGGTGTCGCAGTTGGCGACCGCCACGCCGGCCAGGGTCTGGTAAGGGATGTGGTTCGCCTTGCGCCCGTCGGCCGGCGGGAAGCCGCCGGTGTGGCAGCTCGCGCACTGGTTGGCCACGACCACCTGGGTGTGGTTGAAGCTCGACGGCTTCCACGAGCCGCCGGTGCGGTGGCAGCTGTCACAGCTCGCTGCGCCCACCGGCACGTGGGTGGCGCTCTTGCCGGTGGCGCGCGAACCGTTGTGGCAGGTGGCGCAGCTGCCCGGCACGACGCCGCTGTGGTCGAAGCCGGAGGCCGGCGTCCAGCCGCTGGTCTTGTGGCAGGTGTCGCAGGAGGCCGTCGTCTGGATGTGGTTGCTCGGCTTGCCCGACGCCATCGCGCCGGTGTGGCAGCTCGCGCAGGTGCCCGCGGCCACGCCGACGTGGTTGAAGCGGGCGCCGCTGTAGGTGCGCGTGTTGTGGCAGCTGTCGCAGGCGAGCTGGGTCGGGAAGTGGTTCTGCGTCTTGACGACGTTGCTGCGCGACCAGCGCGTGCCGGCGGTATGGCAGCTCGCGCAGTCGCGCGGCGTGCCCTTGAAGATGCCGTTGATGTGGCAGGACTCGCAGCGCTCGTTGAGGTGCTGGCCCGTCAGCGGGAAGCCCGTCGTGATGTGGTCGAAGTTGCGCGACGCGGGCGCGCCTTGCGCCATCGCGAGCGAGCTCGCGGAGAGCAACAGCAGCGCCAGCAGGTGGCGCATCCAGGCGAACGTCTTCATTGCAGCCATCCCAGCCAGCGTGATCGGTCGGGCGGGGCGCTGCTGCGCAGCCCGCGCGTGGAAACCTTCTTCCAGTCGTCGGCGACGTGGCACTGCTCGCAGCGCATGCCGAAGCTGCCGTCGTGCACGTCGTCCTTGCGGTGGCACGACAGGCAGTCCGAGGGCAGCGCCGCGAAGGCCTTGCCGGCCGGCGCCGGCTTGACGTGGCAGGCCTCGCAGGCCACCTTGCGGTGCTTGCCTTCGAGCCGGTAGCGGCTTCGCTTGTCGTGGTCGAAATCCCAGATCACCCAGCCGCGCGCGTTGTGGCAGCTGTCGCAGGTCGTGCCGAAGACGAGCTTGTGCTTGTCCTCCTTCTTGTGGCACGCGTAGCAGTCGCGCGGCGCATCACGGTAGCGCGGCGTGGCGTGGCAGTCCTTGCACGCCACCTTCATGTGCTTGCCCAGCAGCGGGTAGCGCGTCTTGTTGTGGTCGTAGCCCGGCACCTTCCAGTCGCGGTCGGTATGGCAGCTCTCGCACTGCCGGCCGAGCTGCGCCTCGTGCTTGTCGTCCTTGAGATGGCAGGCGACGCACTCGGTGGCGGTCTTGCGGAAGCTCTTCAGGTCCTTGTGGCAGGCATCGCACTTCACCTTGGGCGCCGCGTGCGCGTTGCGCAGCTGGAACTTCGTCTTGTCGTGGTCGAAGCGGCCCTTGGTCGTCTTCCAGTCGCGCTCGCCGTGGCAGTCGCCGCAGGCCTCGCCCAGCGTGGCCTCGTGCTTGTCGTCCTTCTTGTGGCAGCCGATGCAGGTCTTGGGCGCTTCCTTGAACAGCTTGCTCTTGTGGCAGGCGTCGCACTTGATCTCGTCGTGCTTGCCCTTGAGCGGGAAGTCCGTCTTGTCGTGGTCGAACTTCGCCTTCTCCTTCCAGTCGCGCTCGGTGTGGCAGGCCCCGCAGTCCTTACCCAGCGATCCCTCGTGCTTGTCGTCCTTCTTGTGGCAGCTGAAGCAGTCGGTGGCCGTCTTCGTCTTGTACAGCGGCCCGGTGTGGCAGTCGCCGCACTTGGCGCTGCGGTGCTTGCCCTTCAGGACGTACCGGGTGTCGATGTCGTGGTTGAAGGTCGCGGGCTTCCAGGCCTTGGCGTTGTGGCAGCTCTCGCACTTCTCGCCGAACTGTCCCTTGTGGCCCTTGGCGCCGTCGTCGTCCTTCCTGTGGCAGCCGATGCAGGTACGCGGCGTGTCCTTGTAGTCGGCCTTGTTCCGGTGGCAGTCGCCGCACTTGGTGTCGACGTGCTTGCCCTCGAGCGCGAAGCGCGTCTTCGAGTGGTCGAACTTGGCTTCCTTCCAGTTGTTCTCGGTGTGGCAGTCGGCGCACTTGGGGCCCAGCGAACCCTTGTGCACGTCGTCCTTGCGGTGGCAGGCGTTGCACTCGCTGGGCGCCTCGCGCCACTTCTTGCCGGCGTCGTGGCACTTGGCGCAGTCGGTCTGCACGTGCTTGCCGCGCAGCAGGTAGTCGGTCTGCGCGTGGTCGAAGCGCTTGGCGTCGAAGGCGCCGATCTTCGCCGAGCGCCCCTTGTGGTCGGTGTGGCACTCGTTGCAGGCCTGCGGCTTCAGCCGGCCGTGGTAGCCGGCCTTGGCGCGCACGTCGGCGCCGATGTCCTTATGGCAGTCCATGCACAGCCGGTCCTGCGCGGCCCGGTCGAACTTGACGTGGCAGGCCTTGCAGTCCTCGTCCCACTTCGCATGGCCCTGGATCAGCTTGCCGGGCGACAGCACCGATTCGATCGACTGCGCCCACGCGGGCGCCACCAGCGCGGCGAGCAGCCACGCCAGCGCGACGAGCGCGAGCCGGTGCAGCGGGTGTGTCCATGGCCCCATCGCCCCGTGCTCAATACATGTGGACCGCGATGACGTGCACCACGGCGCTGAGCGCGAGGATGTAGACGAACGGCGTGTGCAGCACGTGCCAGAGCGCGAACAGCCGCTCCCAGGCCGTGAACTGCGCGACGCGGACCACGCTGGTCAGGTAGCGGCGCACGAGCTTGCGCGCCGGTATTCGCGGCGGGCGAGATCGGCACGGCCCCACTTGCGCTGCCGGGCGATCTTGCGCAGCGGCCGATGCAGGCCGGCGGCGCAGCGCAGGTACACCCACCCCGCGTGGGCCGGCAGCAGGAACACCTGGCGCAGCCGGTCGGCCAGCCGGGCTTGGCGCTGAGCTGGCGGTCGCCGAAGGCGAGCAGCCGGTCTTCGACCTCGGGCGCGAAATGCAGCCGCGAGCGCGTCTCGGACTCGTCCAGCCCGGCACGGGCGCGCAGCTGCTCGAGGCCGGCCTTCTCGCCCGACAGGCTGCGGTGCACGCGCAGGTAGATGAAGCGGCCGACCACGCCGCTGCCGGCCACCAGCAGCATGCTGTACATCGCCACGGCCGCGTTCAGCGAGCCGATGCGGTAGGTGGAGTGCAGCAGGATCAGCGTCGGCCCGCCGACGCCGAGCAGCATGTGGGCCAGGAACCACCACTTCACCTTGCCGAGCCGATGCAGCGCGCGCACGTACTTGCGCAGCGGATAGCTCAGCAGCAACAGCATCATCGTGCCGCCGGCCACGCCGAGCCAGTAGCCGACGTCGTCGCCGGCCTGGAACCAGCCCTGCTGCGTCACCCACCAGGTGAGGCCGACGACCAGCCCGATCGACAGGTAGACCCACAGGTCGCCCGACGCGCGGCGGCGCTCGGGGGCGCTGGCGGCTTCGCGCACGGGGGCGCGGGGGTGGCTTCCAGGGTGGAACTCATGGGGAACTCGGGGTCGGATCGAAAGACCGTGATGTGATCCCGGGCATGGTATGAGAAGCCATGGGAACGATTCCCACAGATTCGCAACATTCGGTGTAAACCGTGTGCCCTGCGTGACGGATGAGCGTTTTCCGGCGGCCGTGGGATAGCATCCCATTCCGGATCCGCCCGACATGAAGTCCCCCCGCCGCTCCGTCGCCGCCGAAGCCGAGCCGCTGGTGCCCAGCGAGCAATCGGCCGCCCTGGCCCTGCGCGAGGCGGCCGTGGTGATGGCGCCGCTGGCCACCCGGGCTGCTGCGCAGCGGGGTCTCGTACGGCGCGCTGGCGGCGGCGCTCAAGCCGGTGTTCGTGGAGGCCGCGCGGGCCGAGCTCGAGCGGGCCGGCAAGAACGCCACGCATTCGGCGCTCAGCGTCCTGTCGGGCGTGCATCGCAAGGACGTGCGCGCGCTCGCCGAGGCGGCTGCCGAGGGCGAGGGCGATGCTGGCGTGCCCGTCAAGGGCGTGCCGCTGGCGTCTCAGGTCTACACCCGCTGGCTGTCGGCCCGGCGTTACCGTGGCCGCGACGGCCTGCCGCGCGCCCTGCCGCGCAGCGGCGCGGGCATCACCTTCGAATCGCTGTCCCGCGAGGTGTCGGTCGACGTGCATCCGCGCACGGTGATGGAGGAGCTGCTGCGCCTCGGCCTGGTGGTGCTCGAGGGCGACCTGGTCGTGCCGGTGCAGGCCAGCTTCACGCCGAGCCAGCAGCGTGACGAGCTCACCGCGATCTTCGCCGCCAACGCGGCCGACCACATCGCCGCCGCCGTTCACAACCTGACGCTCGATGCGCCTCGTTACCTGGAGCAGAGCGTCTTCGCCGATGGTCTGGCCAGCGAGTCGGTGGCGCAGCTGCACGCGCTGGCCCGGGAAGCCCGGCAACGCGCCTTCGAGGAGATGGTCCAGGCGGCGCGCGTGCGTGTCGCGGCCGACGATGCCGTACCTCTGGCCGAGGCGCAGCGCATTCGCTTCGGCGTCTATTTCTACAGCGAGCCGCAGGCGGATGCCGCAGCGGCAACGCGCGAGGGGAAGGCAACATGAAGGCCGTCAAGTGGCTGGTGCAGGCCCTGGCCGGCGCCGCGTTGGTGGGGTGGGTGCTCGCGGGCTGCGGCGGCGGCGTGGGCTCGGGCGGCACGGGCATGGCCAGCGGGCTGGCGCAGGGCACGGTCAGCGGCTTCGGCAGCGTGCTCGTCGACGGCGATCGCTACGACGACAGCGCCATCGCGACGTATGCCGAGACGGCCCCGGGCCAGCAGGTGCAGACGGTCGCCCGGCTCGGCGAGCGCGTCGAAGTGGAGGCCGAGCTGGGCCAGGCGCGGCGCCTGCGCGTCGATGCGGCGGTGCTCGGCGCGGTCGAGACGGTGTCGGCCGATGGTTTTGCGCTGCTCGGGCAGAACGTGCGCATCAACGCCGATGCCGCGCGTGGCCCGGTGACGCAGTTTGCCGGCGGTTATCTGGGCCTCGCCTCGGTGCGCGCGGGCGATGTCGTCGAAGTGCATGCCTTCGTGCGGCGTCTGGCCGGCGGCTACCAGCTGCAGGCCACCCGCATCGAGCGTCGCGATGCGGCGCCCGCCTTCGTCAAGGTCAGCGGCCTGATCAGCGGCCGCGATGCCGCGGGCTTCCAGCTCGGCGGCCTGCGCGTGCTGACCGGTGGGGCGACCGTGCTGCCCGCCGGTGCCGTGCTGACCGACGGGCAGCGCGTGTCGGTGCTTGCGCCGGCCGCCTCGCTGGTGGTGGAGCCGGGCGCAGCGCCGGTGCTGCGCGCGGCGCAGCTGCGCGTCGCAGTGCTCGGCCGCGCCGGCGACGAGGTGGCGATCAGCGGCGTGATCGGCCTGTTCGACGGCGCCACCGGGCGCTTCGACCTGGGCGGCACGCTGATCGATGCCTCGGCGGCAACGCTGCGGCCCGAGGGGACGACACTCGCCGACGGGCTCTACGTGCTGGCCCGCGGCACGCTGCAGGCCGATGGCTCGGTGCGCGCCGCCACGGTGCGCCTGCGCGACGGCCGCAGCGAGACCGAGACCGAGCTGAAGGGCACGGTGATCGGCCTCGATCCCGCCACCCTGAGCTTCCACGTGCGCGGCGTGCCGGTGGACGCCCGCACCGCCGAGATCGAGGGCTGCGCCGGCCGCCCGCTCGCCGAAGGCGACTACGTCAAGATCGAAGGTCGCCTCGGCCCGACCGGCGTGATCGCGAAGTCGGTGCACTGCGAGGACGCCCCGGCCGACGCGGTGATCGAGCGCGAAGGCAGCGCCGGCAGCGTCGACGCCGCGGCGCGGCGCTTCGTGCTGGCCGTTCCGGGTGGCGGCAGCGTGGCGGTGAGCTGGAGCGACATCACTTATTTCGAGGGCGTCAGCGCGGCGACCCTGGCCGGCCAACGGGTGGAAGTCGAGGGCCGGCTGGTCGACGG
The DNA here is from genome assembly GCA_007994965.1 of Piscinibacter aquaticus. Lineage (GTDB taxonomy): Bacteria > Pseudomonadota > Gammaproteobacteria > Burkholderiales > Burkholderiaceae_C > Piscinibacter > Piscinibacter aquaticus. Next base: position 4,214,107 of record VOPW01000001.1, read on the forward strand.
GGTGTTGCAGGCGCGCAAGATCGAGCTCGAGACGCCCGGCAATTGATGCCGCGGCGCGGCGCTCGGTGGTCTAATCCGGCCACCCGAGCGCCCATGCCCGTCATCGCAGTCCTCAATCGCAAGGGTGGCAGCGGCAAGTCGACGCTGGCCACGCATCTGGCCGCCCTGGTGCGCCGTCACCGGGCGCTCGACCATGCTGGGCGACGTCGACTTCCAGGGTTCCGCGGCGGCCTGGCTCAAGCGGCGCAACGCGCACCCGGTGGCGCAGGGACGGGCGATCGTCGGATGGTCGGCCGATCCGCGCCGCGTGATGCGGCCGCCGGCCGGCGTCACCCACGTGGTGCTCGATACGCCGGGGGCCTTCGCGGTCTCGACCTCGCCAAGGTGGTGATGACGGCCGATGCGCTGCTGATCCCGGTGTGCCACTCGGTGTTCGATCGTGAATCGGCCACCGATTGCGTCGCCGAACTGCGCCAGTTGCCGCGCGTGGCCAGCGGCCGCTGCCGCATCGGCGTGGTCGGCATGCGCATCGATGCGCGCACGCGCGGCGAGTCCGTGCTGCGCGCCTGGGCCGAGGAGCAGGGCCTGCCCTTCGTCGGCGCGCTGCGCGAGACGCAGGCCTACGTGCGCTGCGCCGAGCAGGGCCTGACGATCTTCGACATGCCGCCCGCCAAGACGCAGGCCGATGTCGACCAGTGGCAGCCGATCCTCGACTGGCTGCGCCCGGTGATGGCGCTGCCAGCCACCCGCGCGCAACCCGACGAGCCGGAAGCGATGGCGGCGCACACCGCGCGCCGCGAATCGCCGAACCGCCCGCGGTTCTCGCCGTCCACCGCGCAGGTGCCGCTGGACGTGCTCGAGCGCCACGATCCGGCGTCGCCCTGGTGGCGGCGACTGACCGGCTGGTTCTCGCCGGCGCCCTCGCGGCGGCGGCAACTGCGCGACGTGTGAGCGCCGCTCAGCGCTTGAGCCGGAAGCCGCGGCCGCGAATCGTCTCGATCACGTCGCGGCCGAGCTTGCGGCGCAGGTTGTACAGGTGCACGGCCACCGCGTTGTCGCTGGCGTCGCCGGCCTCGCCGCCGATCAGCCGGGCGATCTCGGCGCGGGTCACGGCGCGGCCGTCCTCGTCGGCGAGCCGGCGCGCCACGCGCCATTCGAGCGGCGTCAGCCCGACCGGCCTGCCATGCACGAGGGCCAGCGGGCGTTCCGCATCCAGCATCAAGGTCTGTTCCATGAGCCGGCCAGTCTTGCCGGCTCCGCTTAAGCGCCCATGAAGAAGGGCCCCGCAGGGCCCTTCGATGACGCGGATTCGACCCGTCCTGCGCCGGATCAGTCCTCCAGCTCCAGCTCGGTCCAGCTCACCGTGCCGCCCGAGCGGCTGCCGTTGGCCTTGATCAGCCCGCCGACGCGTGCGGCGGTGAAGAAGGCCGAGCGGGTGATCGCGGCATCGGTGACGTCGCGGTACTGCGAGACGCTGGCGGTCGAGATGTCGATGCCGAGCAGGCGCAGGCTGGTCTCCGGCGTGAGGGCCTGGGCCGGCGCCTGCAGCTCGACGTCGCTGCGCGCGCTGCGCAGTTCCAGCCGCGTGGCGACCATGCTGTTGCCGTTGCCGAGCTTGCCGCGGATGCGCAGGTGGTTGCCGACGGCCAGCGTGCCGAGCGTGACGTCCTTGAATTCGGTGATGGAGGTCACGTCGACGCTGACACCCGGCAGGCCGGAAATCGTCAGCGTGTTGCCGCTGATCGACGCCACGTCACCTTCGATCTTCACCGCGTCGCGGAACGACACCTTGGTGGCGGTCAGCACGCCGTTGCTGATCGAACCCTCGGCCTCGACCTTGGTGCCGACGATCAGATCGGCCGCCACGCCGCCTTCGTAGCGGGTGCTGGTGGTGGTCACCACCTGCTGGTTGCCGATGGTGAAGCCGTTGGCGGTGACCGCGACGACCACGCCTTCGATCTCGGCCTGCGGCGCGCTGGCTACGCGGGCGCCAGCCGGCTCGACCTTGGTGGCCACGAGGTTGCCGCACACCGGCGCCACACCGCCACACGCAGTGCCCTTGACGTTGACCTGCAGGCCGTTCCACGACCCGGCCGGCATGTCGCCCACCGTGGCGCTGGCGTACTGCACCGTCAGCGTGCCGACCTGGAAGGTCAGGTTGGCCGCGTTCTGGTTCTTCACGATGCCCTTGACCGCATAGGGCGGCGTCGGCGCGGTGGTCTTCTTCTCGATGTAGCCGCCGGCGATCACGCCGTCGCCGGCGATCTGGCCGTGCACCTCGACGCGGTCGCCCGCCGACGGCACGACGCCGTTCTCGAAGCGGGTGGTGTTGTCGATCTGGATCGTCTGGCCCATCACCACCATGCGGTTGGCATCGATCACCTGCTCGACCAAGCCCTTGACCGATTCGTCTTCGGTGATGGTGTCGGCCCGCCGGCCGGAGATGGAGCCATCCACGCGCACCACCATGCCGACGCGCAGATCGTCCTGGCGGCCGCCGCCATTGGGGTTGTCGTCGGTCTTGAAGGTGGTGTTGGCGGTCTGGTACTCGACACCGTTGACCCACACGCTGCCGAAGCCCGTGATCGTGCCGTAGGCCACGCCGGTGCCGCCGATGCCGCCACCACCGCCACCGGTGCCGCCGATGCCGCCGGAGGAGCCCCCGCCGCCGCAGGCGGCGATCGCGAGCGTGGCGCTCGCGGCGATCCATGTCACGAGTCTGCTCAGCTTCATCTCACTGCCCCTTCCAGGAATTGGGAACCATCGGTTCCTCGAAGTAGTAAATGCCCATGCCCACGCGCATCGCAGGCAGGGTGTCTTCGTCGGGTTTGTCGCTGTCGGCGTGTTCGGAGAGCCAGCGGTCGAACTTCTCCAGCAAGGCCTGCGCCTGCGCAGCGCTGAGCTTGCGGAAGGCCGGCAGCTGCGACGCCGGGAATTCCGTGTACATCACCTTGCGCTGGAAGCGCGGGTCGGTGTCGGCGTGCTGCAGGTTGTGGTCGATGGTGGCGATCAGGTCGGCCACGTCGCTGCCGAGGATGCCGAGCTTCTCGACCTCGCTGCCGCGCGGCACGTAGCCGGCGGTGAGCAGTTGCAGCCGGCCGTCGTCGCGCTCGGCCACGGCGCCCACGCGCAGCAGTTCGTCGAGCACGGCGCGGGCCGGCATGTCGCCGCTGTAGCGCTTGACCAGCGCGGCGAAGCTGTCCGGCCCTTCCAGAGGCGCGAGCACCTTGGGTTGACCGTCGGCGTCGTGGAACTCGGGGTCGCGTGCCCAGCCGGTCAGCACGCGGGCGGCTCGGTTGTAGCCTTCGTCGCTGGCGGCGCGCTCGGGCGCCGTGTCGGCGGCGAGCCGGGTGACGTCCTTGCGGGTCAGCCCGGTCAGAATCGAGGCGCGCGACAGCGTCGGCTTCCTGCCCGGGATGCCGAAGTCCTCCAGCGCCACCTGCACGTAGGTGTGCTTGGCCAGTTCCTCGAAGGCCGCGAACGGCACGTGATGGCGCAGCAGCAGCCGGCACAGCGGCCGCAGCAGCTTGAGCACGGCGGCGTTCAAGGCGACTTGGGTGCGGTTTTCGGCGTCCATGTTTGGGATTATTTTCCCAACTATGGGCGTCGTCAAGGACTTTCGATCGCTCGGCGATCGAAAGTCGCTTCAGCGTGTTTCGCGGAAGTCCTGCGGCATCGCGGCCGCCAGGCCGTGCTTGTCGATGCGGTAGCGCAGCGTGTCGCGGCTGATGCCGAGATCGCGCGCGGCCCGGCTGACGTTCCAGCCGGAGCGCGCCAGCGCCCGGGTCAGCGCCTCGCGCTCGAGTTCGGGCAGCGTGCGGGCGGCCGGCGCGCCGGCAGGCTCGGTGCCCGGCAACGCGTCGAGGGCGACCGGCTCGATGCGCAGGCCGAGATCCTCGGCGTCGAGGATGTCTGCGCGCGCCAGCAGCACGGCCTGCTCGAGCAGGTTGCGCAGCTCGCGCACGTTGCCCGGCCGGGCGTGGCGCATCAGCGCCTGCTCGGCGGCCGCCGTGAAGCCCGGCACCGGCCTGCCGTAGCGCGCCGCGTGGTGGGCGACGAAATGGCGCGCGAGCAGCAGCACGTCGTTGCCGCGCTCGCGCAGCGGCGGCACGTCGAGCTGCACGACGCGGAGCCGGAAGTAGAGGTCGGCACGGAATCGGCCCTCGCGCACCAGCTGGTCGAGCGGCCGGTGGGTGGCGGCGACGATGCGCACGTCCACGCGCTGCTCGCGCACGCTGCCCAGGCGCCGCACGGTGCGTTCCTCGAGCAGCTTGAGCAGCTTGGCCTGCAGCGCGGGTTCCATGTCGCCGATCTCGTCGAGGAACAGCGTGCCGCCCTCGGCGGTCTCGACCAGCCCAGCTTGCGCTCGCGCGCATCGGTGAAGGCGCCGCGCTCGTGCCCGAACAATTCCGACTCGAGCAGCTGCGCCGGGAGGGCCGCGCAGTTCAGCTCGACGAAGGGCTTCTCGCGGCGGGGGCCGTTGAAGTGCAGCGCACGCGCCACCAGTTCCTTGCCGGTGCCCGTCTCGCCGCGCACCAGCACGGCTGGTGCCTCGCCGTCGCGCAACTGTTCCTCGGAGCGCAGCAGCTGGCGCAGCAGCGCCTGCAGCCGCAGCATGCCCGGCGACTCGCCGCGCAGTGTCGGCAGATCGACGCCTTCGCCGTCGCGCTGGCGGTAGTAGGCCAGGGCGCTGTCCTTGCGCCGCTCGGAGGTGGCGCGCTGCAGCAGCATGCCCAGCTTGGCCAGCGGCACCGGCTTGGTCAGGAAGTCCAGCGCGCCGGCCTTCATCGCCTCGACCGCCGTCTCCACGCTGCCGTGGCCGGTGACCATGATCACCGCCGTACTCGGGCTCTGGGCGCGGATCCGCTCCAGCGCCTGCAGGCCATCCATGCCGGGCAGGTTGAAGTCGAGCACCACCGCATCGGGCGCGAAGCGATCGAGGCCGGGCGACGCCGTCCTCCGCCGAATCGGCGCACTCCACCTCGTACTCGTGGCGTTCGAGGTAGGTGCGCATGTTCTTCGCGAGGATCGCCTCGTCCTCGATGATCAGGATCGCGCCGTTCATGGTCTTCTCCGCGGCCTCAGGCCGATGGCGCCGCCGGGCGCAGGCTGATCGATACCACCGTGCCGCGACCCGGCTCGCTGGCGATGTGCAGCCGGCCGCCCTGGCGTTCCAGCACGCGGCGGGCGAGGGAGAGACCGACGCCCATGCCGTGCGCCTTGGTGGTGAAGAAGGGCTGGCCGATGCGCTGGCGCTCCGCCTTCGTGATGCCGCTGCCGTTGTCGCGCACCTGCAGCAGCATCTGCCCGCGCGCCCCATCGGGCTGTGCGCTCACGGTGATGCGGCCGCCGTCGGGCACGGCCTCCAGCGCGTTGGCCAGCACGCTGCGCAGCACCGGCCGACGCACAGGGCATCGGCCTGCACCGCCGGCAGCGAATCGGGCAGCTCGGCGCGGGCTTTCACGCCGCGCCGATCGATCTCGCGTTCGAACTCCTGCAGGCAGCTGCCGACCAGCGGGCGCAGCGCCAGCGGCTGGCCTTCGCCGTCGCCAGGCCGCGTGTACGTCAGCAGCTCGCGCAGCGGGCGCCGAGTCGGTCGGCCTGCGCGACGATGTCGCGCGCCGCCTCCTGTGTCGTGGCGCCGTCGCCAGGCCGTGCCGGACCGCGGGCGGTCTCGGCGATCAGCTCGGCGGAACTGCGCATCGCCGCCAGCGGGTTGCGGATGCCGTGGGCGACCGCCGAACTCATCTCCCCGAGCGCCGCATAGGTCTCGCTTTCCACCAGCCGCCGCTGCTGCGCTTGGATCAGCCGGTCGGCACGGCGCACCAGCCCGAACAGCGCCACGAACAGCAGGGCTCCGAACACCACCGCACCGGCCAGCATGTAGCGGCGCAGCTCGGCGAGGCTGCGCATCAGGCCGCGCGGGTTCTTGTAGAACTCCAGCGCGCCGACCACTGCGCCGGTCTTCACGTCGCGCACCGGCACGTAGATCTCGACGAACAGGTCCTGCGGTTGGGCGAGCGACTCGTATTCGGCTTTGCCGCTGCTGCGCTCGCCTCGCGTTTTCTTCTCGACCACGACCGAGCCCGTCAGCGCGAGGTCGAGCTCCTCGTTGGGCCCGAAGCGGCGGCCGCGCAGCGCGCTGTCGCTCGACCACACCACGGTGCGCTGCCGGTCGTAGAGGTTGGCGCGCAGCACCTCGGGCATGCGCGCGATGTGCTGGAACGGCTCTTCCGCCCCGGGCGGGATGCCGAGCTCGGGGTGGGCCAGCACCTCCTGAAGCGGCGTCTCCACCGCGACCGGGCTCTGCACGAAATCGCGCGTCAGCGTGGCCTCCTGCAGCAGCATGCGCTGGGTGACGAACCAGCCGAGCAGCCACACGCTCGCTGCGGCGATCACCGCGATGGCCAGCAGGGCCACGCCGCCGAACCAGCGCGTCAGGCGGAAGGCCCGCTCGCCGCGACCCTGGGGCTCTTCGCCCACCCGGAGATGGGGCGCTTGACCCATCGCACCCACCTTGCTGCCGGTGCGCTTCGAAGAATCAAGGGCTTGCGATGCGCTCATGGATGGCCCGGTTCTTGAGTCAAGTTGGGATAAATTTCCCACATCTCAGAGAATCCGGCAAGAGCATCGGCATGCAGCGCGTCCTGTTCTACGCCCCCGAGGCCCGTGGTCCGGCCGCCTCTCGCCGCCTGCAGGCGCTGGCGCGGGAGGTTGCACGCGGCCGGGACGATCTGGCGGTGAGCCTGCACATCGCAACGCCGCCGCTCGCTCCGGCGCGCATCCGCCCGGCGCTGGCCCGGCTGGCGCCGGAACTGATCGTCGTCGATCGCGCGACACTGGGCGCCGACGCCGAGCTCGAGGCGGCCCTGCGAGCGCTGCCGCCTGGGCATCGTCCGCGCCTGGTGCTGCTGCTGCGCGACCTGCCCGAGCCCAACGGCCCGGCCGAACCGCGCGCACTCGCCGCCGCCTGCAGCCGCTACGACCGCATCCTCGTGGCCGGCTGTGCCGAGATCCACGATCCGCGTCGAGCGCTGACGGTGTCGGCCTCGGCCGCCCCGGCGTGGCAGTTCTGCGGCTACGCCGCCGATGCGCCGCCAGTCAGCCCACGGCATGTGGTGCGCCGCGCGCTGGCGCTCGCAGACGACCAGCCGCTGCTGCTGATCACCCCGGCTGCTGCGCAGACGGCGGCGAGCGCGCCGCACTCGCGCTGGCCGCCGTGGCGCGCATGCCGGCCGCGCAGCGGCCGCGCGCGATCCTCGCGGGCGCCGCATCGCTGCCGCCTGACCGCCGGGCCGAGCTGCGGCAGCTGGTGGCCCGGGTCGACGGCCTCGGCCTGCTGGACGACGACGAAGGGCTGGAGGCGCTGATCGATGCCGCCGACGTGGTGCTCGCTACTGCGGGCTACCACGTCGTCTGCGAGCTGCTCGCGCGGCGCGCAAGCGCGCCCTGCTCGTGCCGCGCGCCGGCGCCGGCACCGCCCAGGGCCTGCGCGCCGAGCGGCTGGCCGCCGCGGGCCTGGTGCGCATGCTCGACCCTCGCCTGCTCGGGCCGGCGACGATGGCGGCGGCGCTGCAGGCGGAGCTCACCGCCTGGAGCGCGCAGCATCAGCCGGCCGCGCTGCCCGGTGCCCCGGGGCTGCGCCGCGCCGCGGGCGCCATCCTCGAGCTTCTCCAACCACCCGTTGCCCTGGAGCTCGCGGCATGAGCCTGCCGGTGGCTTCCCGCCACGCCGCCTCGGCGTGCTGCTGGAGACGCCGCCCGGCCTCTTCGATACCGCCATCAGCGAAGAACTCGCTGGCCTGCAACGGCTCGGCGTGCCTTTGTCCACCTACGCGGTGGCATCGCTGCCGCAGTCCTGGCTGCGCCAACCGCTGGTGCTGGCAGCGAGCCACCTGCAGCTGCTGGACTCGTCGCCGTGGCGCTACCTGCGTGCGATCTCGCTGGCGGCGGCTCGCGGACGGCGCGGCTGGCGTCAGGTCGGGCGGACCGGCTGGCTGGCCGCCCAGCTGCAGCGCGAGGACGTCTCCCACCTGCACGCCCACGGCATTGCCGCGCCGGCCGACGTCGCCGAGCTGGCCTCGGTGTTCGGCGGCCTCGCCTTCTCGATCGCGACGCGCGACAGCGACATCTACCTCTCCCGGCCCGCCGACCTGAACCGCAAGCTGCACGCCGCCCGTTTCACCGTCACCGGCAGCGACTTCAACCTGCGCGTGCTGCGCCGCACGGCGCCCAGCGCCACCGTCCTGCGCCTGTACCGAGGCGTCGATCTCGCCGCGTACCGGCCGAGGCCGCCGATCGCGGCCGGCGCGCCGCCGACGCTGCTGGCGGTCGGCCGCCTGGTCGAGAAGAAGGGGCTGGACACCCTGATCGATGCCTGCCGGCTGCTCAGAGGCCGCGGGGTGGCCGTGCACTGCCGCATCGTCGGCGAGGGGCCGGAGCGTGACCGCCTCGCGGCGCAGATCGAGCAGCATGCGCTCGGCGAGTGGGTACGACTGCTGGGCACGCTGGAACGCGAACGGTTGCGTGAGCAGTTCTCGCAGGCCACCGCCTTCGTGCTGCCGAGTCGCGTGGCCGCCGACGGTGACCGCGACGGCCTGCCCCGGGTGCTGCTCGAGGCGATGGCGCTGGGCTTGCCGGTGGTGGCCTCGCGGGTCTCCGGCATTCCGGAACTCGTGCGCCATCGGGTGAACGGGATGCTGGTCGCGGCGGAAGATCCGGCCGCACTCGCCGATGCCCTGCAGCAGCTGATCGAATCCCCGGCACTGGCCGTTCAGCTCGGCCAAAGCGCCCGCCTGACCATGCAGCGCGACTTCGACAGCGAGCGACATCTGCGCGCCCTGCTCGAGGCCTCCCGGGCGCTACAGCCCCAACCCCTGCCTGCCTGACTTCACATGGGCTTCACACAAGCCCGTTTCGCTTCGTACCGCCTTCGCCTTCGGCTTCCATCCTGAGCCCCGTGCCGCCGCCCCGTGCGGCACGCCATCAGGAGAAGCCGCATGCGCCGCGTTCGAGGTCCCGTATTTCCGCTGTTCCGCCACCCGCTGCCGCCGCTGTCGCGCACCGGCCGGGTGGTCATCGCCGTGCTGTTCGCGATCTGGGCCTTCGCGATCAGCGTGGCACGGTCGCCCGCCTTCGCCGACGACGCGCAGGCGCCGCGCGCCGAGGGCCCTACTTCGCCGTGGCCGGCGATCCGTCGGTCGATGCGCTGCCGCTGAAATCGACGAAGGTCGACGTGCGCATCGCCGGCGTGATCGCCGACGTGACCGTCACGCAGCGCTATCGCAACGAGGGCCAGCGGCCGATCGAGGCGCGCTACGTCTTCCGGGCTCGACGCAGGCCGCGGTGCATGCGATGCAGGTGCTGGCCGGCCGCGTGCTGCACGCGAAGATCGACGAGAAGCAGCGCGCGCGGATCCGCCACGAAGCGGCGAAGCGCGAAGGCAAGACCAGCGCACTGCTCGAGCAGGAGCGGCCCAACGTCTTCCAGATGAGCGTGGCCAACATCCTGCCCGGCGACGACGTGCAGGTGGAGCTGCGCTACACCGAACTGGTGGTGCCCACCGAAGGGCGCTACGAGTTCGTCTTCCCGACGGTGGTCGGTCCGCGCTACCACCGCCCCGCCGGCGACGGCGGAACGAGCAGTTTCCCGGCCACGGCTCACCTGAAGGAAGGCGAGGCCTCGCGCTCCAGCTTCGAGCTGCACGTGCGCTTCGCGTCGCCGCTGCCGGTCAGCGAGCTGCGTTCGCCCTCGCACGGCATCGAGGTCAGCGGCGAAGGCACGGCGCAGGCCGAGGTGGAACTGAACGATCTCGGCGCACGCAACGACCGCGACTTCATCCTCGGCTACCGCCTCGCCGGCGAGCGCACCGCCACCGGGCTGCTGCTGCACCAGGGTGCCGACGAGAACTTCTTCCTCGCCGTGGTCGAGCCGCCGAAGGCGATCGCCCCGGCGCAGATCAACCCGCGCGAGTACGTCTTCGTGGTCGACATCTCCGGCTCGATGCACGGCCAGCCGCTGAACACCGCCAAGGTGCTGCTGCGCAACCTGATCGGCAACCTGCGCCCGACCGACACCTTCAACGTGCTGCTGTTCTCCGGCAGCAGCCAGATGCTCAATGCCACGCCGGTGCCCGCCACGCGCGCCAACATCGAACGCGCCGTGGCCACCATCGATCAGGCGCGCGGCGGCGGCAGCACCGAGATCGTGCCGGCGCTCAAGCGCATCGCCGCGCTGCCCAAGTCGGGCGACGTGGCGCGCAGCGTGATCGTCGTCACCGACGGCTACGTGACGGTGGAGAACGAGGTCTTCGCGCTGATCCGCAGGAACCTCGGCAACAGCAACGTGTTCGCCTTCGGCATCGGCAGCTCGGTGAACCGCCACCTGATCGAAGGCATCGCGCGCGCCGGCCAGGGCGAGCCGTTCATCGTGACCAAGCCGGAGATGGCCGCGGCGCAGGCCGAGCGGCTGCGCAGGATGATCGATTCGCCGGTGCTGACCAGCCTGCGCGCACGGTTCGACGGCCTGGAGGTCTACGACGTCGAACCCGCGTCGCTGAGTTCGCTGCCCGATGTGCTCGGTGGCCGCCCGGTGGTCATCCAGGGCAAGTGGCGCGGCGAGCCGCGCGGGCAGCTGGTGCTCGAAGGCAGCGCCGCCACTGGCTCGCACATCGATGTGGTGCCGGTGGGCGCGCCGCAGCCGGAAGCCACGGCGCTGCGCCACCTCTGGGCGCGCAGCCGCATCCAGCAGCTCTCCGACCAGGAGGCGCTGGAAGGCGGCAGCGGCCAGCGCGAGGCGATCACGTCGCTCGGCCTGCGCTACAGCCTGCTGACGCAGTACACCAGCTTCATCGCGGTGGACGAGATCGTGCGTACCAGCGAGGCCGCCGTGCCGGTGGACCAGCCGCTGCCGCTGCCGCAGGGCGTGAGCAACTGGCCGTGGGCGAGGTGGGCGCGGCGGTGCCGAGCACGCCGGAGCCGGGCGCGCTGCTCTCGCTGCTGGTGGTGGTGGGCCTCGTGGGCGTGGCGCTGGCCAAGCGGAGCAACTGGTGAGCGCGATCCTTGCCGAGCCGGTGGCCTGCCGGCCGACCCATCTCTCCAGCGCCGGCTGGCTGGCGCTGCAGGCCGCTGCGCTGTGGCCGCACGGCGCCTGGATGCTGGCGCGCGTGCGCGACGGCTCCGACGAACCGCTGGGCTGGCCGCACTCGCCGTGCTGCTGATGATGCTGGCCACGCGGGTGCACACGCTGCGCATCGCGCCGCACACCGGCTGGCTCGCGGCCGGCGTGGTGCTCACCGTGGCGGCCAACGCCGCGCTGTGGATCGCACCGCCGCTGGCCTGCGCGCTGCTCGCCGCGCTGGCGCTGGCCGCGGCGCTGATGGCTGGTTGCCGGCCAATGCGCGCGCGCGCGCCGCTGGCCGGGCTGGTGCTGCTCGCGCTGCCGTGGATCGCCTCGCTGCAGTACTACGGCGGCTTTCCGCTGCGCGTGATCACCGCGCAGGCGAGTGCTGGGCTGCTGCAAGGCATGGGCATCGCCGCCGAGCGCAGCGGCACGGCGATGCTGGTGCAGGGGCGGCTGGTGATCGTCGATGCGCCGTGCTCCGGCGTGCAGATGGCGTGGATGGCCTGGTTCTGCGCCTGCGCGGTGGCGGCGCTGGTGTCGCTGCGCGATCGCGACTTTCTTCGCCGCCTGCCTTGGATCGGGGCGATCGTGCTCGCGGGCAACGTGCTGCGCAACACCGTGCTGGTGGCGCTGGAGTCGCGCCCGCAGGGGCTGGCCGCGGCGCTGCACGAAGGCATCGGCTTGGCGGCGCTGGCGCTGGTGTGTGCGGCGGTGGTGGGCGTGATGGCCGGGCCGCAGGCGAAAGGAGGCCGGCGTGAAACGATGGTCTGAACCCTGGCAGCGCCACTGGCCCGCACTCGCGGTGGTGCTGCTGGCGCTGGCCGCCGCGCTGCCGCTGCAGAGCGCGCCGCGCGCCGAGCCGGCGGCGCACCACACCGAGTGGCCGCACGAGTGGGAGGGCCGCGCGCTGCGCCGCTCGGCATCACCGAGGTCGAGCAGCGCTTCGCCGCACGTTTCCCCGGTGCGATCGCGCGCTTCTCCGATGGCGAGCGCGTGCTGGTGCTGCGCCGTGTGTCCGAGCCGACACGCATGCTGCACCCCGCCGCCGACTGCTTTCGTGGCCTGGGCTACCGCATCGAGGCCGCGCGGCTGGGCACGACGCGCAGCAGCGGCTGTGGCGCTGCTTCGAGGCCGAGGGGCGCAGCGGCGAGCGGCTGCGCGTGTGCGAGCGCATCGCGCCGGTCGAGGGGAGCGACGCCAGCGAGGGCGAAGCTTTCGTCGATGCGTCGTCGTGGTTTTGGGCGGCCGTGACCGGCCGCTCGCGCGGCCCCTGGCAGGCCGTCACCGTGGTGGAGGCGATGTGATGAAGCGGGTGCTGAAGTTTGTCGCCGGCGTGCTGCTGGCGCTGGTCCTGGTGCTCGCGGCGCTGATCGCGCTGGCGCTGAACGCGATTGCGCCGCAGCCGGGCGAATGGTCCGTGCGGCTTGCGTGGTGGCGCTTCGAGCAGCCGGCCAGCGTGCCGACGCTGCTGCGCTGGGCCACGCATCCCGCGGTGATGCCGCATCTGGCCGGGCGCCGACTCGCCGGCTGGCAGGTGGAGTCGGCCGGCGGCCATCGCCTCGAAGCACGATGCGCACCCTGCCGCGTGCAGCTCGATGCTCTTGGCCCGCAGCCGCTGCGCATCGACAGGCACGGCTGATCGCCGACATGCGTGGCGCCGATCGTTTCGACGGCACGCTGCGCCTGGGCGCCGCCGAGACGCCGGTGACGCTGCGCTGGCGCGCCGAGCTGAAGCGCGACGGCCTCGCGCTGCAGGCCGAGATGACGGCGACACCGCTGGCGCGCGTCGTGGCCGTCTTCGGCGAGGCCGTGCCGGAAGCGCGCCGGGCGCGCATCGACGGCAGCGTCTCGCTGCGCGTCACCGCCACGCTCGGCGCGCAGGGGTTGCAGGTGACGAAGCTGGTGCCGAAGCTGGCCGACGTCTCGGTCGACGGCCTGGGCACCGAGACGCTGCGCGATGTCGACGTGGCGCAGCGCTGCCGGCCGCAACCGGCGGGCGGGCGCATCGAAGGCTGGATCCAGAACGCCGTGATCGCGGCCGAGGATGCGCGCTTCTTCGAGCACCCCGGCTACGAGATGGACGCGTGGCTGGCGGTCTTCATGGCCAACCAGCGCGAGGGCGAGGCGCTGCAGGGCGCCAGCACCATCACCCAGCAGCTCGCCAAGCTGCTGTACACCGGCGATGCCCGCGACCCGGCGCGCAAGCTTCGCGAGTGGCTCTATGCGGTGGAGATGGAACGCACGCTCGGCAAGGGCCGCATCCTGCAGCTGTACCTCGCGATCCTGCCCTGGGGCGACGGCATCTGCGGCGCCGAGGCTGCCGCGCGCCATCACCTCGGCAAGAGCGCGAACCAGTTGAAGCCGCGCGAAGCGGCCTGGTTGGCCAGCCTGATCGTCAACCCCGACCAGCAGCTGCAACGCTGGGCGCGCGACGAGGCCGCGGCCCGCGAGCGCGCCGCGGCGGTGCTGCGAGGCATCAAGCGGCTGCCGCGCGAGCGGCGCGAGGCGGAGCTGGATGCGCTGGTCAGCTGGCGGCCGCCGGTGGGCAGGATGACAACCCCCCGTAGCGCCTGCGGCGCTCCCCCAGGGGGCGCCGCCAGCGGCCCGGCGAAGCCGGTTCCGCGGCGTCCGCTTGATGGCACGGGTTCGGTTCACATCCGCTGCCGCGGCAGCGGCGAGCTCGGCAGCGCCGCGCCGCCGAGCCAATCCTCCACCAGCGCCCGCGCATCCGCCCCCTGCGCCGCGTGCCACACCCACTCCGGCGCCATCACCCGCGTGCCGGGCGGGCTGCCGGGCAGCGCGCGGGCCAGCGCAGCGACGAGCGAGGCCACCTTGGCCGGCCGCACGGGTTGCTCGCGCTGCGGCACCATGATGCGCAGCTGCGCCAGCACCGCATCGGCCGGGCGCTGCAGGCCTGCGCTCGGCGCATCGCCGGGGCGCTGTGCGGTGCGCACCACCACCACGTGATCGAAGCCGAGCGAGGCCACGGCCTGTTCGTCGAGCGAGGCCAGCCCCGCCTTTAAGGCCTGCGGAAGCGACGCACTGGTGTGCGGCTGCACGACGATGATGTGGCGCACGCCGAGCGCCTGCAGCGAGGTCGCCAGCGGCAGCAGATCGGCCGGCTGCGGCTGCCAGAAGGCGGCCTCGCGGCCGTTGACGTGGCGCGACTTGTCGAACACCACCACCGCCAGCGGCAGCGCGGTGCCGTCGGTTTGCGCCAGCGTCGCCACGTCCTGCGTCTGCAGGCCTTGCGCGGTGGCGTGGAAATCCTGCGTCACCAGCACGCGCAGCGGCGCGAGTACTCGCGCGCCCATCAGGGCTTCCAGCACGGCCGAGCCGAGCGCGCCACCACCGCCGGCCACCCAGGTGCCGTGGCGCCGTGCGGTGGGGTCTTCGCGTCGCCATGGCCGGCGCGCAAGGCTGGTGCAGCAGATCCATATGCGGATTCTGCAGGCCACGGCGGCATAGACTCGTTGCCCCTGCGTCAGAACAAGGAGACCCGCATGACCCGCGACACCAGCCAGTGGCGTTTCGAGACCAAGTCCGTCCACGCCGGCTACGTGCCGGAGCCGACCACCCACGCGGTGGCCGTGCCGCTGTACCAGACCGTGGCCTATTCGTTCGACAGCGCGCAGCACGGCGCCGACCTGTTCGACCTGAAGGTGGCCGGCAACATCTACACGCGGATCATGAACCCGACGCAGGCGGTGCTGGAGGAGCGCGTGGCCGCGCTCGAAGGCGGCATCGCGGCGCTGGCATTGGCCTCCGGCCGGGCGGCGATCACCTATGCGATCCAGACCATCACCGAGGCGGGCGACAACATCGTCGCCAGCAGCGCGCTGTACGGCGGCACCTACAACCTGTTCGCGCACACGCTGCCGCAGTACGGTATCGAGTCGCGCTTCGCCGATTACCGCGACCCGAAGAGCTTCGAGCCGCTGATCGATGCGCGCACCAAGGCGGTCTTCGTCGAATCGCTGGGCAACCCGCAAGGCAACATCACCGACATCGCGGCCATCGCCGCGATCGCGCACCAGCACGGCGTGCCGCTGATCGTCGACAACACGGTGCCGAGCCCGTACCTGTGCCGCCCGTTCGAACACGGTGCCGACATCGTCGTGCACTCGCTGACCAAATACCTCGGCGGCCACGGCACCAGCATCGGCGGCGCGATCGTCGATTCCGGCAAGTTCCCCTGGGCGCAGCACAAGGAACGCTTCAAGCGCCTGAACGAGCCCGACGTCAGCTATCACGGTGTGGTCTACACCGAGGCGCTGGGGCCGGCCGCCTACATCGGCCGGGCGCGCGTGGTGCCGCTGCGCAACATGGGCGCGGCGATCTCGCCATTCAACGCCTGGCAGATCCTGCAGGGCGTGGAGACACTCGCGCTGCGCATGGACCGCATCTGCGAGAACACGCTGGCCGTCGCCCGCCACCTGAAGGCGCACCCGAAGGTGGCCTGGGTCAACTATGCCGGCCTGGAAGACCACCCCGACCACCACCTCGTGAAGAAGCAGATGGGTGGCCGCGCTTCCGGGCTGCTGACCTTCGGCGTGAAGTCGGGTCGCGCCGGCGGCGAGCGTTTCCTCGACGGGCTGCAGCTGTTCACGCGCCGGTGAACATCGGCGACTGCAAGTCGCTGGCCACGCACCCGGCCTCGACCACGCACCGCCAGCTCTCGCCGGAGGAGCTGAAGAAGGCCGGCGTCAGCGAAGAGACGGTGCGGCTGTGCGTGGGCATCGAGCACATCGACGACCTGAGGGCCGATCTCGACGCCGCATTGGCCCAGGCCTGATTGAAATCAGTCCGCGGGGGCCCATATCGGGGGCGCGGGGGTACCATCCCCGCGCCACACGCAAGGGAGAACCGGACATGACCTTCACGCTCTCGCGCCGCCTGCTCACCGCCATCGCCGCGCTGGCCTCGGCGCTGGCCCTCAGCGGCTGCGGCTACAACGACTTCCAGCGCCTGGACGAGCAGACCAAGTCGGCCTGGTCGGAGGTGCTGAACCAATACCAGCGCCGCGCCGACCTGATCCCGAACATCGTCGCCACCGTCAAGGGCGAGGCCAACTTCGAGCAGGAGACGCTGACCAAGGTGGTGGAGGCGCGCGCCAAGGCCACGTCCATCCAGGCCACGCCGGAGCTGATCAACGACCCGGCGGCCTTCCAGAAATTCCAGGCCGCGCAGGGCGAGCTGTCGAGCGCGCTGTCGCGCCTGCTGGTGGTGACCGAGAACTACCCGAACCTGAAGGCCAACCAGGGCTTCCAGGATCTGCGCGTGCAGCTCGAAGGCACCGAGAACCGCATCACCGTCGCCCGCGGCCGCTACGTGAAGGCGGTGCAGGACTACAACGTGCTCGCGCGCAGCTTCCCGACCAACCTCACCGCCATGGCCTTCGGCTACAAGACCAAGGAAAACTTCAGCGTGCAGAACGAGGCGCAGATCTCGCAGCCGCCGGCGGTGAGCTTCGACAAGCCGGCCTCGAAGTAAGCGCATCGTGAAGGGGCTCGTGCGGCTCCTCGCGGCCGTCGCCCTGTGGGCGGCGGCCGGCCTCGCGCTGGCGCAGTCGGTGCTGCCGGTACCGCCGCTGAGCGGCCGCGTGATCGACCAGACCGGCACGCTCAATGCCGCGCAGCAGCAGGCGATGAGCGACAAGCTGGCCGCGGTGGAAACGAAGCGCGGCTCGCAGATCGTCGTGCTGATGGTCGCCAGCACGCAGCCGGAAGACATCGCCGCCTACGGCCAGCGGGTGGCCGACCAGTGGAAGATCGGCCGCCTCGCGGTGGGCGACGGCATCCTGGTCGTCGTCGCCAGGACGACCGGCGCGTGCGCATCGAGGTGGCCAAGGCGCTCGAAGGCGCGGTGCCCGATCTGGCGGCGAAGCAGATCATCAGCGAGGTCATCACGCCGGCCTTCCGCAAGAACGATTTCGCCGGCGGGCTCAATGCCGCGATCGACCGCCTCGATGCCCGCATCGGCAACGAGGGCCTGCCCGAGCCGTCGAGTGCGAACAAGGGCCCGCTGCCGCCGTCGGGCCAGGGCTTCAACCTGCAGGACCTGGCGATCTTCCTGTTTGTCGCCGTGCCGGTGATCGGCGCCGTGCTCACCGGCATCTTCGGCCGCAAGCTCGGCTCGCTGGCCACCTCGCTGGCTGCCGGCGGCATGGGCTGGTGGCTCAGCGCCAGCGTGCTGGTGGCGGTGGGCGCCGGCGTGGTGGCGCTGTTCCTGATCCTCGTGATGGGTGTCGGTGCGGCGCGCCGCGGCGTCTCGCGCAGCAGCGGCCACGGCGGCCCGGTCATCTGGGGCGGCGGCAGCAGTGGTGGCGGCTGGGGCGGCGGAGATGGCGGCGGCTTCAGTTCCGGCGGCGGTGGCGACTTCGGCGGCGGCGGCGCGTCGGGAGACTGGTGATGAATCGCTTCATGCGCATCCTCAAGCACCGCTGGCTCGACGAGCGCGACCTCGCCCGTGCGCTCGACGACGCCACGCTCGCGCGCATCGAGGCGCGCGTGGCCGCCAGCGAGAAGCGGCACAGCGGCGAGATCCGCGTCTGCGCCGAAGCCGGGCTGCCGCTGAGCTACCTGTGGCGCGGCGCCTCGGCGCGTGAACGCGCGGTGACGATGTTCGGCAAGCTGCGCGTGTGGGACACCGCGCACAACAACGGCGTGCTGATCTACCTGCTGCTGGCCGAGCACCGCATCGAGATCGTGGCCGACCGCGGGCTCAACCTGCATGTGTCGCCATCACAATGGCAAGAAGTGATGCAGCGCATGCGCGCCTCGTTCCGCCAGGGCCAGTTCGAAGCCGGCCTCAACGAGGCGATCGATGCGGTCGATGCGCTGCTCGCCCGGCACTTTCCACTCGCGCCGGGCGAGGCCAACCCGAACGAACTCAGCGACAGGCCGCACCTGCGCGCATAAAAACGCGCCGCCACGCCGCACAATCACGCGGCGATGGACCTCTCCGGCCCGGCCACCACCAAGATCCAGCCGCCGCGCGCGCGCGGTGCGCGCATCGCGCGGCGGGCGCTCGACGAAGCGCTGCGCGAGGCGATGCGCACCAAGCGCCTCGTGCTGCTGGTGGCGCCGGCCGGCTTCGGCAAGACCTCGGCCCTGGCGGCGCAGATCGCCGCGCTCGAGGCGCGCACCGCGCTGGCGTGGGTCTCGCTCGACGAGGACGACGATCCGGTGCGCGTATTCACCGCGCTCAGCGCCGCGCTGGAACCGCACGACCTGCCGTGGCGCAGCGCGCCGACCGCCCTGGCCGGCCAGATCGCCGACGACGAGGCCGGCGGCACGCGCGCGGCGGTGGCGGAACTCGTCAATGCGCTGGCTGCCAGCGAAGCCTCGCACGGCGTGATCGTCTTCGACGACCTGCACCGCGTGCAGTCGCCCGAGGTGCACGCCTTCCTCGATGCGCTGATCGAGCGCCTGCCGCCGCAGTGGACGGTGGTGATCTCCAGCCGCATCGCGCCGCGCCTGGCGCTGGCACGCTGGCGGGCCGCCGACGAACTGGCCGAGTTCACGCAGGAAGCGCTGCGCTTCACGCGGGACGAGGCGCACGAACTGGCCGCGCTGGAGAAGCTGCCGGGGCTGGAGGAGCGTTTGCCCGAGCTGATGGCGCGCACCCAGGGCTGGCCGGCCGGGTTGCGGCTGTGCTTTGCCGCGTTGCGCGGCAAGGCCGGTACGGGACCGCTGGCCGCCAGCGCGCGGCCGGCCGCGGTGGACCGCAGCCTGTTCGACTACACGGCCAGCGAGATCATCGACGAGATGCCGATCGGCCTGCACGATTTCATGGTGCGATCCTCGGTGCTGCCGGTGCTCACCGCCGAGGCGGCGCAGGCGGTGACCGGTGATGCCCGCGCCGCGCAGCGCCTCGACGAGATCGAGCGCCGCGGCCTGTTCGTCACGGCGCTGGATGCGCAGGAGCGCACGCTGGTGCTGCACGACCTGTTCCGCGATGCGCTCGAGGACCGGCTGCGCAGGCGCTTCCCCGACGAGCTGCCGCAGCTGCTGCGCCGCGCGGCCGCGGTCGAGCGCGATCCGCTGCGCCGCGCGTCGCTGCAGCTGCGCGCCGGCGACTGGGTCGCCGCCGAGGCCACGCTGGCCGGCGAGGCCGACGAGTTGCTGCTGCAGGGTCTGGCGGTGGAACTGCTGCGGGTGATCGCGCAGTTTCCCGGCCTGGCGCGAGCAATCGCCGCGGCTGCTGCGCATCGAGGCGGTGGCCGAGTGCATGCGCTGGCACTGGAACCGCATGGCCACGCTGCTCGAAGCATCGGTGGCCGCCGCCGAGTTGCGTGGCGACCGGGCCGAGCAGCAGCTGTCGCAATCGATGCTGCTGGCCGCCTGGAACGCGATCGGCCAGGGTGAGCGCAGTGCTGCGTTGCTCGAGCAGCTGCGCGGCGAAGCCCTGCCGCCGCTGGCCGAGATGCTGGTGATCGATGCGCGGTGCTCGCTGCATTTCGAGCGCGGCGAGTTCGCCGAGCTGCGCACGCTGTTCGATCAGGTGATGCAGCGGCTGCTGGCGCAGGCCTCGCTGCTGGCCTGGTGGATGGTGTCGCCGCCGACCGCCTGGGCGGCCATTCCCGGGTTGGGCGCGCTGGTCGAGCGCTTCTGCAGCGAGGCGCTGCATCGCTGCGGCGATCGCGAGCTGCCGATGCGCGCCACGCTGCATGCGCTGCAGGCGGCCACGCTGCTGTGGAGCGGCCGCATCGACGAGGCCGCACGCCGCGCCGCCGAGGCCGAGGCCGATGCACGCTGGCTGGCCCGTGCACCGGAAATCGCGGTGTCGCTGGACAGCGTGCGCCTGTTCGTCGATGCGCTGCGTGGCGATGCCGACGGCGTGCGCCGCCGCCTCGACCGCCTCTTCCACCATGAGGATGCGACCGCTGCGCCAGATCGCCTGCGCTTCTGGCGTGCCCATGTGGCGCAGCTGGCCGTGCGTGCGCTCGACCTGCTGGGTGTCGGTGCCGATGCGCTGCGCCACTGGCAGGCACGGCTGCCGACGCCGCGGCCCGGCGAGCCCGATCCGCTGGCGGCACGCCTGCTCGCGGCCGAGGCCCGCTGGCCCGAGGCTGCCGAAGCCTTCGCGGCCTTGCTGCCGCACGTGCCCTCGGTCGGGCTCGCGGGGCAGGGCATCGAGCTGCACCTGCGCGCCAGCCATGCGCTGCTGAAGGCGGGCCGTTCCGACGAGGCCGGCGCGCCGCTGGCCCGCGCGCTGGCGCGCGTGGTCGAGTGGGCGCGCACGGCCATGCGCTGATGGCCGGCCCGGCGGTGCTCGCCGAGCTGGCGGCTCGCGCGTGGCGGCCGGCGCTCGATGGGACCGCGCGCGAGGCGCTGGCCGGGCTGGCCAACCGGGCGGCCGCATGGCGCGGCGGCGGCGTGCCGGCCGCGGCAGCCAGTACCCCGCTGCCGCCGTCGGCCACGGTCGCCGCGGCAGAATCCGCCAGCGCGCTGAGCAGCCGCGAACGCGAGGTGCTCGAGCGCATCGCCGCGGGCGACAGCAACAAGGTGATCGCCCGCGTGCTCGACATCAGCCCGCACACGGTGAAGCGCCACGTGGCCAACATCCTCGACAAGCTCGCGCTGCAGTCGCGCGGCCAGGCCGCGGCGGCTGCGTGCCAACCCCTGACGACCGAATGACCATGACCTCACGCCGCACCTTCAACCTCACGCTCGGCGCCCTCGCGATCGCGCCGCTGGCCACGCTGAGCGCCTGCTCGAAGAACGAAGAGGCTGCCAGCCCCGCCGCCGCCGCCGCGCCCTCGGGCCGCAAGCCCAACGGCATCGAGGCCTATGCGATCGCGCAGCGCGGCACCGGCTTCACGGTCGGCGCGCTGATGGCCGCCAACACGGTCTACGTGTTCTTCGATTCCACCTGCCCGCACTGCGCCGAGCTGTGGCAGTCGGCGCAGCCGCTGCTGGGCAAGCTGAAGATGGTGTGGATGCCGATCGGCCTGCTGCGCCCGCAGTCCGGCCCCCAGGGCGCGGCCATCCTGTCGGCGCCCGATCCGGCCAAGGCGATGAGCGAGCACGAGGCCAGCGTGCTGCAGCGCGGCGGCGGCATCAGCGTGCCCTCGAACCTGCCCGACGACGTGCTGCAGAAGGTCAAGGACAACACCGAGCTGTTCCGCCAGCTGCAGGCCGAGAGCGTGCCGCTGATCGTCTACCGCAACGCGCAGAGCGGCCAGCACGGCATGCACGCCGGCGCGGTCGACACCGCCACGCTGGCCTCGCTGGCCGGCGTCTGAGCAGGCGAGAATCCCGGCCATGACCGAATCTGCTGCCGCCCCGACGCCCGCACCGGCGTCCCTGCCCGACCGCCTCTCGATCGACCCGCGCAGCCCGCACTACGTGGCCGCGGTGTTCGAGCGCGATGTCGGCATCCGCTTCAACGGCGTCGAGCGCCACGACGTCGAGGAATACTGCATCAGCGAAGGCTGGGTGAAGGTGCCGCACGGCCGCACCGTCGACCGCAAGGGCAACCCGGTGATGCTCAAGCTCAAGGGCCGCGTCGAGGCCTTCTACCGCTGAGACCTGCGCTGCCGCTCAGCGCGGCTTGGCGATCGCCTGCCGGAAGCCCGCCAGCCAGCCCTTCAGGCGGCGCTCGTGGTCGCGCCCGAGGCGCACCATGATCTTCTGCCCGGACGACATCGTCTCGAGCTTCTCGTCGACGTACTCGTAGCGCACCCAGGGCCGCGTCGACGGCACCTCGCCCTTCACCTCGATCAGCCGCACCGCCGGTGGCGCGCTGGGCTCGGGCGCGGCCATCAGGTGGTCGATCACCTCGACGAGGCGGTCGTTGAAGTGCCCCTTCGATAGCCCAGCTCCGCATAGGCCTGCTGGAACAGCGGATAGAGCCGTCGGTACACGGCCGCGGCGCGCGAGGGCTCGACCGAGGCGACGAAGGCCACGAAGGGCGCGTAGCGGCGTGCGTTGTCGGCCGCGATCAGTTCACCGTCGCCAGCGGCCAGGGGCTGGAACCGGCCCGGCGTCGGCTGCACCGGCCACAGCCGCGAGGCCGCCATCGGCCGCGCCGGGTTGTCGACCGTGACGACCACGCGTCGCACGAAGCCATCGGCCTGCAGGAAGGTCATCACCGCGGTGCGGCCGGCGAGGCTGGCGAGTGCCTCGTGCACCACCGCCTCGGCGTCGGCGAGGCCCGGCAGCGGCTGCGGCTCGGAAGCGCCGGCCATCGGCTCCAGCGGATGCTTCGGGCCGCTGTCGACCGGCGCTGCCGCTGGCGCAGGCACCGTCTCGGCCGGCGCCTGCGCCACGGGCGGGGGCGGCACCACCTTGCCGCGATACATCCACCACAGCGTGGTGCCGGCACCGGCGATCGCGACCAGCAGACCGGCGATCAGGGCCAGGTGGCGTCGTTGCATGCGTGGCCTCCGTGTGTTCCCTCGACGAGGGATCGACCGCGAAGACTACGCCGCGTTCGCCCGCTTTTGTATCAATGTTTCATTCAGTTGGGATGTGCCTCGGCGGCCTCGGGCTCGGGGCCCGAGCGCAGCGCCCACAGCACGCCGGCGATCAGCAGCGCGATGCCGGCCAGCGTGCCCGCGCCGGGCCATTCGCCGCGCAGCACGAAGGCATAGGCCAGCGCCGACAGCGTCTCGAAGACGATCAGCTGCCCGGCGATGGTGGGCGGCAGGCGCTGGCTGGCCTCGTTCCAGCACAGCGTGCCCAGCCACGAGGCGAGCAGGCCGATGGCGAACATCAGCAGCAGGAAGTCGCCCGGCCGCGGGCCGAAAGGCATCGCGAAGGGCGCGCCGCTCGCCGCGAACCAGTCCAGGTGAGCGCGTAGCCGATCAGGGCCAGTGGCAGCGTTGCGAGACCCTGCGCGGTGGCCCAGCCGCGCGGGCTGCGGTCGGGGTGGGCGCGCAGCCATTCGGCATTGCGGATCGGGTACCAGGTCCAGCAGGCCACGGCGCCGACGGCCAGCAGCGCGCCGAGGGCATAACGGCCCAGGTCGGCCTCGGGCTCGGCGCGCAGCCGCGCCAGCTCGACTGGTTGACCAGTGCGATGCCCAGGCCGATCAGCAGCAGCGAGGGCGCCAGGCGCGACCAGCGCAGCGGTGCCTCGCGCCGCGTGCCCGCGCGGTGGCCGCGCGCCTTGGCAGTGATGGCGATCACCACCGGCAGCGTGCCGATGATCATTGTCGGCAACGGCCCGCCGGCGCGCTGGATCGCGCTGGCCAGGAACAGGTAGTAGACGATGTTGCCGACGAGCGCCGGGCGCAGCGCCTCGCGCCAGTCGGCGCGGGTGAGCTGGCGCAGCGTGGCGCGGTCGAACCAGGCCAGCGGCAAGGCGATCAGCCCGAAGGCGAGGTAGCGGCCGAAGCTCTGCAGCACGGCCGGGTACTCCGGCACCAGCAGCGGGCCGACGAAGACCAGACCCCAGAGCAGGCCGGCGGCCAGCGCGAAGAGGGTTCCGGTGAACAGGGGTGCGGCAAACATCAGGCTGCGAGTGTCGCCGCGCGTCAGCGTCGCGGTCTTGTACCGACTTGCTGCTGGTAGCGCGCCGGCGTCACGCCGTAGCGGCGCGCGAAGGCGCGGGTCAGGTGCGCACTGGTCCGTGAGGCCGCAGGCCGCGGCCACGTCGGCCGGTGCCTCGCCGGCCGCCAGCCGCCGCTTGGCCTCGAACAGGCGCAGCGCCATCAGCATCTGCTGCGGCGTGGCGTGGTGGGCGCGCTTGAACTGGCGCTGGAAGTGGAACGGGCTCAGGCCCGCCACCGCCGCCAGCTCCTCCAGCGTCAGCCGGTCGGCCAGCCGCTCGCGCAGCAACTCGATCACCGGCGCGAAGCGCGGCAGCGCGCCGTCGCGCGCGGGCGCTGCGCGGCGGGCGGCCGGGCGCAGTTCGTCGACCAGGTCCTGCAGCAGCGCGTCGAAGGCCAGCGGCTCATGCGCATGCCAGAGCTGGCGCAGCAGGTGGCTGACGCGCTGCGCGCGCGGTGCATCGCGGCCCACGGCCTCGGCGAACCACCAGCCGCGCTCGCCGCTGAGTTCCTCGAGCACCGGCGCGTCGAGGTAGGCCATGCGGTAGCGCCAGCCGGCGTTCGTCTCGGCGCGGCCGGTGTGCAGCTCGTCGGGGTTCATCAGCACCAGCGTGTCGGCCGGCGCGAGGTGCTCCTCGCCGCGGTAGCGGAAGCGCTCGACGCCCGATTCGATCGCGCCCAGGCCGAAGGCTTCGTGGGTGTGCGGCTCGAAGGCGTGGCGCACGATGTGGGCGCGGTACAGCTCCACGCCCTCGCGGTGCGCGGGGCGCTTGAACTCGGCGGCGTCGAGCGGGTGCTCGAAGTTCTCGGGAACGGCTTGCATCGGCGAGCCGGGATTGTCCGCCCTTGCGCTACCTAGCCGCATGAAGACCCACTCGATCGAACTGCAGCGCATCAAGGCGATGAGCCAGAGCCACGGCATGCTGCGCGCGCGCGTCGATGCGCTGGTGCAGCCGCAGCCGGCGCGCGACGAGGGCGAGCCCAGCAGCGTGCTGGCGCTGAGCGTGGAGAACGCGCGCGTGCTCTACCTGCTGCTCAAGCAGCAGCTCGCCGAGGTCGACGCGAAGAAGGGCCGCAGCCAGCGCTGAGCGGCGTGGCCGGCAGCTTGCCGCCGGCTCAGGCGGCAGCCAGCCGGAAGGCCGCGACTGCCCGCACCAGCTGGTCGGCCTGCTGCTTCAGGCTTTCGGCCGCGGCGGCACTCTGCTCGACCAGCGCGGCGTTCTGTTGCGTGGCCTGGTCCATCTGCGTGACCGCCTGGCCGACCTCGGGCCGACCCCGCTGCTCTGCTCCTGGCTGGCGGCGCTGATCTCGGCCACGATGTCGCTGACGCGGCGGATCGCGGCGACGATGTCGTCCATCGTGCGGCCGGCTGGGCCGACCAGCGCAGTGCCCTGCTCGACCTGCTCCACGCTGTTGCCGATCAGCGCCTTGATCTCGCGCGCCGCCTCGGCGCTGCGCTGCGCCAGCGTGCGCACCTCGCCGGCCACCACCGCGAAGCCGCGGCCCTGCTCGCCGGCACGGGCGGCTTCCACGGCCGCGTTGAGCGCCAGGATGTTGGTCTGGAAGGCGATACCGTCGATCACGCCGATGATGTCTGCGATCTTCTTGCTGCTGGCGTCGATGCCGCGCATGGTCTCGACGACGCGGCCGACCACCTCGCCGCCGCGCTGGGCCACGTCGCTGGCGCCGCTGGCGAGCTGATTGGCCTGGCGGGCGTTGTCGGCGTTGTTGCGCACGGTGGCGCCGAGCTGGTCCATCGTCGCGGCGGTCTGCTGCAGCGCGCTGGCCTGCTGCTCGGTGCGCTGGCTGAGGTCCTGGTTGCCCTGCGCGATCTGCGCGCTGGCGGTGGCCACGCTGTCGGAATTGCGGCGCACGCCGGAGACCACGCGGGTCAGCGATGCCTGCATGTCGGCCAGGGCCGCGAGCAGTGGCGAGAATTCGTCGCGGGCGTCGTCGTGCACCGCCTGTGTCAGGTCGCCGTCGCGCACCCGCTCGGCCACCGACTGCGAGGCGGCCACGCGGCGGCGCAGCACGCCGGCGATCGACCAGGAGAACAGGCCGAGGCAGACGATGGTGGCCGCCACCAGCGCCACCAGCGTGTGCAGCGTCGATGCCGCCTCCTTCTCGATGGCGTCGATGTCCTTGGCCATCGACTCCTGCTGGTAGTCGACCGTCTCCTCGATGGCGACCAGCAGTTCGTTGCGCACCGGGATCATCGTGTCGACCAGGAAGGCGAAGGCGGTCTCGCGCTGGCCGGACTGGATCAGGCGGATGTTCTCGCCGCCGGTTTCCCAGAAGCGCGCCACCTTGGGCGGCAGCGCCTTGAAGCGCTCCTTGCCCTGCGGCGTGTAGAGGTCACGCTCGTACTCGGCCAGCAGCCGGGTGATCTCCTCGCGCTTCCTGCCGATGTCGGCCAGCGCGTCGGCCTGCTCCTGCAGGGTGCGCGACAGCATCATGTGGCGCAGCTGCAGCGAGACGCGGGTGATCTGCAGCTCCAGCGAGGCCATGCGCCGCATCTGCGGCACGCGCAGCTTCTCGGTGCGGTCGGCCGCTGCGGCGATGTCTCCGAGGTTGACCCAGGCGAGGACCGCGAGGGCGGACAGCGCCAGCGAGAGCACGAGGGAGACGAGGGCAAGGCGTCGGGTGATGCCCAGTGAAGCGAGGACTGACATGGTGACGCTTGGTTGCGCGAGCCTTCGACGGATCGTTCGTCATCTTTCGACATCAGTGACGCCGACTTGAGGCGTGACTGATCATTTATGGTTGAGACGGAACGGTTCTCTGCGCGACCCCGCTGTCAGCGGCGGTCGCCGGATCGCCGGCCGAGCGCTGCGCGGGCAGCTTCCAGCTGCCGCTGCGGATCTCCGCATGCGTGAGCCTTCGCACCTCCACCGGGGCCACGCCGGAGATGCCCAGCTTGCGCGCCGCGGCGTGGCTGAGGTCGATGACCCGCCCGGGCTTGAACGGCCCGCGGTCATTGACGCGAACCACCACCTCGCGGCGGTTCTTCGGGTTGCGCACCAGCGCATAGCTCGGCAGCGGCATGGTCTTGTGGGCCGCCGTCATCGCGTGCATGTCGTAGACCTCGCCGGTGGCGGTGCGTCGGCCGTGGAAGGGATGGCCGTACCACGAGGCGATGCCAGTCTCGACCAGCGGCACGTCGTCGGTCCCGGGCGCGTAGACCTCGCCCCGGATCTCGTAGGGCAGGTTCGGCGCGCCTTGCGGGATGGCCACGACACGCGGCACCGCATCGGGCGGAGGCGGACGCGGCGCCGCCATCGCCGGCGGCTTTGCGGCGACCGGCGGTGTCTCGGCCGGGGCGGGGGCGCTGTCCGGCCACGGCAGGCTGGGCAGGCGCAGGCTGCTGCAGCCGCCCAGCAGCAGGGCCGCCAGCAGCAGCGCGGCGGTGCGCCACCCGCGCCCGATGAGCGGTGAAAGTCGCATGCCGCCAGTGAACGGCGCGCGCCACGGTCGCTGCAGCGCCGGAAACAGTTGTTCGCCGCCGGCCGTGACATGCGCCCGGAACCGCCCGCCGCCGCGGGGGAAGCTGCAAGTAACCGCAACCGCCGGCTGCGGCGCCGGCGCAACGTTCCGCCGGGCTGACATTCGGCAAGTTCCAGCGCGCTGCGGCTGTCCAGAATGGGCTCCACGCCCGCACTCCGCACCCCACTGCCATGGCCCTCCGCTTCCGTCCCCTGCTGCTCCTGACCACGGCTGCGGCGATTTCAGCCGGCTGTGCCGTGGAAGTCCAGAACCGCCAGCCGGCCCAGGAGATCGCGCAGGCCGCGAAGCCGCCCGGCTCGGTCTACACCGGCTGGCGGGTCTTCCAGGACCGCTGCGCCGGCTGCCATGGCGCGGCCGGCACCGGCAGCGACAAGGCGCCCG
Source organism: Piscinibacter aquaticus (assembly GCA_007994965.1). Taxonomy (GTDB): domain Bacteria; phylum Pseudomonadota; class Gammaproteobacteria; order Burkholderiales; family Burkholderiaceae_C; genus Piscinibacter; species Piscinibacter aquaticus. Next base: position 4,241,610 of record VOPW01000001.1, read on the forward strand.
ACCTGCTGCCGCGCGTGCAGACCATGGGCGCACGCAGCTTCGTCAGCCGCGTGCTCTACCGCTACGACTGGGGACTGCCCGCGGCGCAGGCGGCCGGCGAGAGCGCGGCCCGCGAGGCACTGGTCGACGAGATCCTGCAGCGCCGCCAGGGCACCCTGCAGATGCCGGCCTGGCAGGGCGAGCCGCGCGTGCAGGCGCACATCGCCGACCTGTATGCCTGGTTGTCGGCGCGCGCCCAGGGCACGCAGCCGCCGGGCCGGCCGGTGCCGTAGTCCGCCGATCCGCCGCGGTTGCAACCGGAAACGCGCGGGACGGCGGCGGCGCTTCAGCCGCGCCGCGGCGCGCCGATACGTCGATGGACACGAGAAGGGAACATCCCATGTCCACCCCGACCCGCAGCGCATCGGCCTTCAGCACCGCCAACCCGCACGCGCTGGCCGCGATCCTGGAGGCCAGCGAGACGCGCCGCATCATCGCGGCCACCGACATCTTCGACCTTGCCGGCACCAAGCTGTGGGCGCGGAACCAGCCGGTCTCGGCCGAACTGCAGCGCAAGCTGCTCGACCGCAAAGCTGCGCGAGCCGCTGGAGACCTGCCTGCTCGCCGAAGACGGTGTCACGCCGGCCTCGCTGGCCGAAGCGCTCTCCGAGCGGATCGAGCGCGACGGCCGCCCTGGCGCCGCTGTTGCGGCCGCAGGCCGCGAAGCTGCTGCGCGAGGTCACCCACCTGCATCTGCACCCGGTGGCCCAGCTCCTGCTGTCCACCGCGCAGGCTGCGCGACCGGCCGCGTTCGATCACGCCGTGGCAGCCATGGGCAGTGGCCGGCGCGCTGATGGCCCAGCACGGCGGGCAGACGCCGGACATCCGCCTGGCGATGCTGTGCGGGCTGCTGCACGACCTCGGCGAGATGTACATCGCGCCGGAGTTCGGCGAGGCCGATGCCGACCGCGAGCTCGACACGCTGAGCTACCGGCAGCTGGTGGTGCACCCGCACGTCGGCCTGCTGCTGCTGGCGCAGTTGACCAACTATCCCGGCGCGGTGGCGCGGGCGGTGGCCGAGCACCACGAACGGCTCGACGGCTCCGGCTACCCGCATCGCCTCTCGGGTGACCGCATCTCGGTGCTGGGCCGGCTCGTCGCCGTGGCCGATGCGGCGCTGTCCGCGCTGCGCAGCGCCGACGATCCGCTGGCACGGGCCAGCGTCGCGCTGCGCGCCGTGCCGGGCGAGTTCGACTGGCGTGGGTCGGCCACCTGTCGCGTGCCGCGCGCAGCGAGCCCCTGCTGGTGCCGGTGACGGCGCCAGCCGAGATCCGCGCACGCCGCGCGGCGCTCGGCGAGGTGCTGCAGGCCGCCGAAGACGGCATCGCGCTGCTCGCCGTGGGCGAGCGCTCGGCGGCGATGATGCAGGCGCTGGAACTCGCCTCGTTCCTCGTCGCCCGGCTGCGCATCGGCTGGAACGAGAGCGGCCTGTGGCATGCCGACGCGGCCACCGGCGCCGATGCGGCCGAGGTGGAGGCGATGGAAGACGAGCTCTTCTTCCGCCTTCGCGCCGTGCAGCGTGCCGTGACGATCAAGGCCGGCGATCTGCCGGCGCCCGAAGCGCAAGCCCTGGCCGCGCTGTGCGAATCGCTGCCGATGGGTCGCGCGGCTTGAGCCCACGCAACGCCGGGCCGGTCGCCACGGTCCCTAATCGCGGACCATGGCCGCGCTGCCCGCACTCCCCGAACTCCCCTCCGCGATCGCCGATCTGCTCGACATCCTGCCGGACGCAGTCGTCGCGGTCGATGCCTGCGGCCGCATTGCCTACGTCAATCCGGCGATCCGCAACCTGCTCGGCTACCTGCGCGACGAACTGATCGGCCAGCCGCTGTCGGCGCTGGTGCCCCCCGGCGGCGCGCGAGCGCCACGAGGCACTGGTCGGCGCCTACCTGCAGTCGGGCGCGCCGACGATGATGGGCTCGCGGCCGGTGCTGCGCGCCGTGCATCGCAGCGGTCGACTGGTGCCGGTATCGATCTCGCTGTGCAACCTGCCCTTGGCAGGGGCGACGTCGTCTCCGTGGCGGTGGTGCACGACATCTCGCTGCTGCACACCCACCTCGACCGCGCCACCTTGCAGGCGCAGACCGATGCCCTGACCGGGCTGGGCAATCGCCTGATGCTGTCGCGCCAGATGCAGGCCAACCTGGAGAACGGTCGGCCGTTTTCCCTGCTGCTGATGGACCTGACCGGCTTCAAGGCGCTGAACGACCGCTACGGCCACGCGGCCGGCGACGAGGCGCTGCGTGTGGTCGGTCAGCGGCTGCTGAGCGTGGTGCGCGAATCCGACGTGGCGGCGCGCCTGGGCGGCGACGAATTCGTGCTGCTGCTCGACGGCCTGTCCGGCCTCGACGCGCTGGAAGATCGGGCCCTCGGCGTGGCCGAAAGCCTCGCGCGACCGCTGCGCCTGGACGGCGTGACGGTCGTGCTCGGTGTCAACATCGGTGGCGCCGCGTACCCGACGCACGGCGACACCGAATCCGCGATGCTCGGCGCCGCCGACCGCGCGATGTACGCGGCCAAGCGGGCCGGCGAGCCCTACCGGAGCGCCGTCTAGGCGCCCCGGCGGGCATCAGCGCACCTTGCCGTTCTTCCACGCGTTGAGCAGCGTGTCGTAGGCGATCGTCTCGCCCTTCGGCTTCTCGTTGGCCAGCTTCTTCCACGGCGCGCCCTTGTCGGACAGCCACTTGTCGTTGCTCTCCTTCTTGTTGAGCTTCGGCGCGCAGCGTGCCATGCCGGCGCGCTCGAGGCGGGCCATCACCGTCCATCTCCTCGGCCGGGTTGTCCATCGCCTGCTGCGGCGTCTTCTCGCCGGTCACGGCCACGGCCACGTTCTTCCACCACAGCTGCGCGAGCTTCGGGTAGTCGGGCACGTTGGTGCCGGTCGGCGTCCAGGCCACGCGCGCCGGCGAGCGGTAGAACTCGACCAGCCGCCGAGCTTGGGCGCCATGTCGGTCATCGCCTTGCTCTGGATGTCGCTCTCGCGGATCGGCGTCAGGCCGACGATGGTCTTCTTCAGCGAGACGCTCTTGGCCGTCACGAACTGGGCGTACAGCCAGGCCGCGGCGGTCTTGTTCTCGTCGTGCTTGTCGAAGAAGGTCCAGCTGCCGACGTCCTGGTAGCCGTTCTGCATGCCCTGCTTCCAGTACGGGCCGTTCGGGCCGGGCGCCATGCGCCACTTCGGCGTGCCGTCGGCATTGACCACCGGCAGGCCCGGCTTGGTCATGTCGGCGGTGAAGGCGGTGTACCAGAAGATCTGCTGCGCGATCTGGCCCTGCGCGGGCACCGGGCCGGCCTCGCCGAAGGTCATGCCGGTGGCTTCCTTCGGTGCGTACTTCTTCATCCAGTCGACGTACTTCGTCAGCGCGTAGACCGCCGCCGGCGAGTTGGTGGCGCCGCCGCGCGAGACGGAGGCCCCCAGCGGCGTGCAGCCGTCGGCCGAGGCGCGGATGCCCCATTCGTCGACCGGCTTGCCGTTGGGGATGCCGATGTCGGCGGTGCCGGCCATCGACAGCCAGGCGTCGGTGAAGCGCCAGCCCAGCGACGGATCCTTCTTGCCGTAGTCCATGTGGCCGTAGATCGGCTTGCCGTCGATGGTCTTCACGTCGTTGGTGAAGAACTCGGCGATGTCCTCGTAGGCGCTCCAGTTCAGCGGCACGCCGAGGTCATAGCCGTACTTGGCCTTGAACTTGTCCTTCAGGTCCTGGCGCGCGAACAGGTCGGCGCGGAACCAGTACAGGTTGGCGAACTGCTGGTCGGGCAGCTGGTAGAGCTTGCCGTCCGGCGCGGTGGTGAAGCTGGTGCCGATGAAGTCCTTCAGGTCGAGGCCGGGGTTCGTCCACTCCTTGCCCTTGCCCGCCATGTAGTCGGTCAGATTCATGATCTTCCCGTAGCGGTAGTGCGTGCCGATCAGGTCGGAGTCGGAGATCCAGCCGTCGTAGATCGACTTGCCCGACTGCATCGAGGTCTGCAGCTTCTCGACCACGTCGCCTTCCTGGATCAGGTCGTGCTTGACCTTGATGCCGGTGATCTCGCTGAAGGCCTTGGCCAGCGTCTTGCTCTCGTACTCGTGCGTGGTGATGGTTTCGGAGACCACCGAGATCTCCTTCACGCCCTTGGCCTGCAGCTTCTTGGCGGCTTCGATGAACCACTTCATCTCGGCCATCTGCTGGTCCTTGTTCAGCGTGGACGGCTGGAACTCGCTGTCGATCCACTTCTTGGCTTCGGCCTCGCCGGCCCATGCGCCCTGGCCGAGGCTCAGGGCGATGGCGGCAAAGGCCACGGCGTTCAAGCGCAACTTCATTCGGGTCTCCTCAGTAGTGCTTCCCTCGGTCTCACAAGGTGCCGGCTGGGAAGCATGGGCCGGCACCCTATCCATTCCTCTGGATCGATCAGCCCTTTCGCATGATCAGCGCCAGCAGTGCCATCGAGATCACGAAGCTGATCCAGATCGACGGCTCTTCCTCCAGTGACATCGCCGTCATCAGCTTCTCGCTGAAGGCGACGAACAGCAGGTTGACGTAGGCCGCGCTCAGCAGGCCGATGAACAGGCGGTCGCCGCGCGTCGTGCGGATCGGCAGGAAGCCCTTGCGCTCGATCGTCGGCGACTTGAGCTCCCACACCGTCATGCCCACCAGCATCAGCACGATGCAGCCGAAGAACACGGCCACGGGCAGCGTCCAGGCCATCCACTCGAACATCTCGAACTCCTCAGACGCGGCCCATCGCGAAACCCTTCGCGATGTAGTTGCGCACGAACCAGATCACGATCGCGCCCGGCACGATGGTCAGCACGCCGGCAGCGGCGAGCACGCCCCAGTCCATGCCCGAGGCCGACACCGTGCGCGTCATCGTCGCGACGATGGGCTTGGCGTTCACGCTGGTCAGCGTGCGGGCCATCAGCAGCTCCACCCAGCTGAACATGAAGCAGAAGAAGGCCGCGACGCCGACGCCCGCCTTGATCAGCGGCAGGAAGATGGTCAGGAAGAAGCGCGGGAACGAATAGCCGTCGATGTAGGCCGTCTCGTCGATCTCGCGCGGCACGCCGCTCATGAAGCCCTCGAGGATCCACACCGCCAGCGGCACGTTGAACACAGTGCGCCATCGCCACGGCGATGTGCGTGTCCATCAGGCCGAGCGTGGTGTAGAGCTGGAAGAAGGGCAGCAGGAACACCGCGGGCGGCGTCATGCGGTTGGTCAGCAGCCAGAAGAAGACGTGCTTGTCGCCGAGGAAGGAGTAGCGGCTGAACGCATAGGCCGCCGGCAGCGCGACGAGCAGCGAGACGACCGTGTTGATCGCCACGTAGATCATCGAGTTGATGTAGCCCGAGTACCAGGACGCATCGGTGAAGATCACCTTGTAGTTGTCCCAGGTGAAGGCCTGCGGCCACAGCGAGAAGGTGCCGAGGATCTCCTCGTTGGTCTTGAAGCTCATGTTGACCATCCAGTACACCGGCAGGATGGCGAACAGCAGGTAGGCGATCAGGAAGATCACCCGCTTGTGGAAGCGGTTCTCATGCATGGCCGGCCTCCGCGGTCTTGTCGGCCGTGCCCACGCGCTGCATCCAGTTGTAGAGGATGAAGCACAGCAGCAGGATGATCAGGAAATAGATCAGCGAGAAGGCCGCCGCGGGGCCGAGGTCGAATTGGCCGACCGCCTTCTGCGTCAGGTACTGGCTGAGGAAGGTCGTCGCATTGCCGGCCCGCCGCCGGTCAGCACGAAGGGCTCCGTGTAGATCATGAAGCTGTCCATGAAGCGCAGCAGCACGGCGATCATCAGCACGCCGCGCAGCTTGGGCAGCTGGATGTAGCGGAACACCGCGAGCTTGCTGGCGCCGTCGATGCGCGCGGCCCGGTAGTAGGCATCGGGGATCGCGCGCAACCCGGCGTAGCACAGCAGCGCGACCAGCGGCGTCCAGTGCCACACGTCCATCACCAGCACGGTCAGCCGGGCATCGCGCGCGTTGCCGGTATAGCTGTAGTCGACGCCGAGCGCGGCCAGCGCGGCGCCGAGCAGACCGATGTCGGTGCGGCCGTAGATCTGCCAGATCGTGCCGACCACGTTCCACGGGATCAGCAGCGAGATCGCCACGATCACCAGCACCGCCGAGGCCTTCCAGCCCTTGGCCGGCATCGACAGCGCCAGCGCGATGCCCAGCGGATCTCCACCGCCAGCACCGCCAGCGAGAAGCCGATCTGGCGCAGCAGCGCATCGAGCAGTTCCTCGTCGCGCATCACCGACTTGAACCACTCGGTGCCGACGAACACGCGCCGCTCGGGCGAGATGATGTCCTGCACCGAGTAGTTCACCACCGTCATCAGCGGCAGGATGGCCGAGAAGGCGACGCAGATCACCACCGGCAGGATGAGCAGCCAGGCCTTCTGGTTGACTGGTTTCATGTCTGCCCCCCGCCCGCCGGGTACGTCGGTCGATCCCCCGAGGGGATGGCGGTCCGGCTTGGGAGCGGCCCGGCGCTCGGCCCGCCTGCGATCCGCTTTGTGCTCATGCCACCAGCTCCTCTTTGTCGTCGTACCAGCAGGTGTGCGTGCCGGCGATGGTCAGCCACGCGGTCTCGCCGAGCTTGGGCACCGCCTCTTCGCCGCTGAGCCGTGCGCGCACCACGCTGCCGTCGGCCAGCGTGGTGGTCAGCAGCCAGTAGGTGCCGATGTCCTGCGCCTGTGTCACCGTGCCTTGCACCGCGCCCGCGGCATGCGGCGCGGCCAGCGTCACGTATTCCGGCCGCACGCCCAGCCGCGCGGCGCCGCTCGGTGCGCCGGGCAGCACGTCGGCCGGCAGGAAGTTCATGCCCGGCGAGCCGATGAAGTGGCCGACGAAGGTGTGGCGCGGCCGCTCGAAGAGTTCGCTGGCCGTGCCCACCTGCACCGCTCGGCCGCGCGTCATCACCACCACCTGGTCGGCGAAGGTGAGGGCCTCGACACGGTCGTGCGTGACGTAGACGAGCGTGAGCTTCAGTTCGTGGTGGATCTGCTTGAGCTTGCGGCGCAGCTGCCACTTCAGGTGCGGGTCGATCACCGTCAGCGGCTCGTCGAAGAGCACGGCGCTCACGTCCTCGCGCACCAGGCCGCGGCCGAGCGAGATCTTCTGCTTGGCATCGGCCGCCAGCCGCCGGCGGCGCGCTTGTCGAGCTGGCCGGAGAGCTCGAGCATCTCGGCGATGCGGCCGACGCGCTGCCTGATGCGCTCCGGCGCCACGCCGCGGTTGCGCAGCGGGAAGGCGAGGTTCTCGGCGACCGTCATCGTGTCGTAGATCACCGGGAACTGGAACACCTGCGCGATGTTGCGCGCCTGCGGCGACAGCTTCGTGACGTCGCGATCGCCGAACTTCACCGTGCCGTGCGACGGCACCACCAACCCGGAGATGATGTTCAGCATCGTCGTCTTGCCGCAGCCCGAGGGGCCGAGCAGCGCATAGGCGCCGCCGTCCTCGAAGCTCATCCTCAGCGGCAGCAGCGCATAGTCTTCGTCGCGCTGCGGGTTGGGGCGGTAGCTGTGCGCCGGTCGAGATCGATGCGGGCCATGTCAGTGGGCCTCCGGCGCGACGAGCAGGTCGCCGTTCGCATCGAACACGTAGACCTGCGCAGGGTGGAGGTAGAGCGTGATCGACGAGCCGAGCTCGAACTGGTGCACGCCGGTGAGTTGCGCGACCACCTCGCCGACGGACGTGGCGGCATGCACGAAGGTGTCGGAGCCGGAGATCTCGGCGAGCTCCACCGTGCCGGGCAGCGCCACGTCGCCCGGCCGCTGCTGCACGCGCAGCGCGCTGGCGCGCACGCCGATGGTCAGCGCGCCGCCGGCAGCGGCGGGCAGCGGCACGGAGAGGTTGACGCCGGCGGCCAGCGTGACGCCGATCGAGGCGGCGCTGGCCGGCATCAGGTTCATCGGCGGGTCGCTGAAGGCGCGCGCGACGCGGATCGACTTCGGGCGGCGGAACACTTCCGCGGTGGGCCCGTACTGCAGCAGCTCGCCGGCATCCATCACCGCGGTGTAGCCGCCGAGCAGCAGCGCCTCGGTGGGCTCCGTGGTGGCGTAGACCACGGTCGATTCGCCGGCGGCGAAGAGCTGCGTCAACTCCTCGCGCAGTTCCTCGCGCAGCTTGTAATCGAGGTTGACCAGCGGCTCGTCGAGCAGCATCAGCGGCGCCTTCTTGGCCAGCGCGCGGGCCAGCGCCACGCGCTGCTGCTGGCCGCCGGAGAGTTCGGCAGGCAGCCGCTGCAGGAAGGGCTCGATGTGCAGCTTGGCGGCCAGTTCCTGCACACGCTGGGCGATGTTGCCTTCGCCGCGCAGCTTCAGCGGCGAGGCGATGTTGTCGGCCACCGTCATCGACGGATAGTTGATGAACTGCTGGTAGACCATCGCGACGTTGCGCTCGCGCACCGGCACGCCGGTCACGTCGGCGCCATCGGCCAGCACGCGGCCGGCATGCGGCTTGTCGAGCCCGGCCATCACGCGCATCAGCGTGGTCTTGCCGGCCTGCGTGGCGCCGAGCAGCACCGTCACCGCACGCGGCACGAGGCGCAGGTCGAGCGGGTAGAGGTGGGTCTGTGCGCCCACCTTCTGCTCGATGCGTTCGAGCGTCAGTTCCATGCGGTCTCCGTCGCCTCGGCCGTCGCGCCCCAATGCGCGCGGCACCAGTCGGCCACCGCGGCGCGGTGGCGTTCGTCGTAATGCAGGCCCAGCTTGCTGCGCCGCCACAGCACGTCGTCGGCGCTGCGGGCCCACTCCTCGTCGTGCAGGAACTGCAGCTCGGACTCGTACAGCCCCGGCGCCACCTCGGCGCCCAGCGGCTTCTTCAGCAGCGCCACGGCCCGCGAGCCGTAGGCCCGCGCCAGCCGGCGCACCAGCGGTGTCGGCAGTTCAGGATGGGCCAGCGCCAGCGCCTGCACGAAGCGGCTGAAGTCGGTGTCGGGGCGCTGCGGCGTGCCGATGGTGGCGCTCAGGTCGCCGCCGGGCAGGAAGGCGCCCTCGGTCCAGGCGCCGCGCGCGCCGAGCGGCGCGGCGAGCAGATCGGCTGCCTCCTCCGCCAGCTTGCGGAAGGTGGTGATCTTGCCGCCCCACACGTTGAGCAATGGTGCCCCGGTCGCTCCGCGCCCGCCCCCGAGGGGCGCGACCCGGCCTTGGGGCGGCCCGGCAGCCGGGTCGTCGGGCGCCTGCATCGTCAGGCTGAGTTCGAGCGAATAGTCGCGCGTCACCGCGGAGGGGTCGCCCGATTCGTCATCGAGCAGCGGGCGCACGCCGGAGTAGCTCCACACCACGTCGGCCGGGCGCACCGGCTTCGCGAAATAACGGCTGGCCTGCTCGCACAGGTAGGCGATCTCGCTGGCGTCGATGCGCGCCGCGCCGATGGCGCCCTGGTGCTCGACGTCGGTGGTGCCGATCAGCGTGAAGTCGTCTTCGTACGGGATCGCGAAGATGATGCGCTTGTCGGGATTCTGGAAGATGTAGGCGTGATCGTGCTCGAACATCTTCGGCACGACGATGTGGCTGCCCTTGATCAGCCGCAGCGCCCGCGCCCGTGGCGCATGGGCGTGCTCGGCGAGAAACTGCGCCGCCCACGGGCCGGCGGCATTGACCAGCGCGCGTGCCGTCACGGTGCGGCGGCTGCCGTCGTCGCTGGCGAGCGTGGCCTGCCACTGGCTGGCGCTGCGGCGCGCGTCGATGCAGGCGGTGCGCGTGAGCACCGTGGCGCCGCGCTCGCGCGCGCCCAGCGCGTTGAGGATCACCAGCCGCGCATCGTCGACCCAGCCGTCCGAGTAGACGAAGCCCTTGCGGAAGTCCTTCTTCAGTGGCACGCCGGCCGGGTGCGAGCGCAGGTCGACGGTGGTCGATCGGGCAGCACCTCGCGGCGGGCGAGGTGGTCGTAGAGGAACAGCCCGGCGCGGATCATCCACACCGGCCGCATGCCGGGGTCGTGCGGCATCACGAAGCGCAGCGGCCACATGATGTGCGGCGCGCTCCTGAGCAGCACCTCGCGCTCGGCCAGCGCCTTCTTCACCAGCGAGAACTCGTAGTACTCGAGATAGCGCAGCCCGCCGTGGATCAGCTTGGTCGACGAGGACGAGGTGTGCGCGGCGAGGTCGTCCTTCTCGGCGAGCACGACGCTCAGGCCGCGGCCGGCGAGATCGCGCGCGATGCCGGCGCCATTGATGCCGCCGCCGACCACGAGCACGTCGCAGTCCATCGGAGTAGGGGAGGCCGCCATGTCGCTGAGGATGTTCGTTTTCGTTCGTTTTTGAACTTCTTTTTCTTTTTAGCCGACAAACGCGCCCCCGGCAAGCTGGGTAAGCCCTGTGGTTTTCCCGGAAGAGCGGGCTACGCTCGGCAGCCATGACGCCCAATCCCCGCCAGGCCGAGCTGCTCGACGAGGTGCGCGCGCGCGGTTCGGTGTCCGTCGAAGCGCTGGCCGAGCGCTTCGGCGTGACGCTGCAGACCGTGCGCCGCGACGTGAAGCTGCTCGCCGACGAAGGCCTGCTCGCGCGCTTCCACGGCGGCGTGCGCGTTCCGGCCTCGACCACCGAGAACATCGCCTACCGCCAGCGGCAGAAACTCAACGAACAGGCCAAGCAGCGCATCGCGAAGGCGGTGGCGAAGGCCGTGCCGGAGAACTGCTCGCTGATCCTGAACATCGGCACCACCACCGAGGCAATCGCCCGCGAGCTGCTGCGCCACAAGGGCCTGCGCGTGATCACCAACAACCTGAACGTGGCGGCGATCCTGACCGACAACCCCGATTGCGAGGTGATCGTCGCCGGCGGCGTGGTGCGCTCGCGCGACCGCGGCATCGTCGGCGAGGCCGCGGTGGATTTCATCGCGCAGTTCAAGGTCGACATCGCACTGATCGGCATCTCGGCGATCGAGGCCGACGGCACGCTGCGCGACTTCGACTACCGCGAGGTCAAGGTGGCGCGCGCGATCATCGAGCACTCGCGCGAGGTCTGGCTGGCTGCCGACGTCAGCAAGTTCAACCGCCCGGCGATGGTGGAGCTGGCGCGGCTGGACCAGATCGACTCGCTGTTCACCGATGCCGAGCCGCCCGCGCCCTTCCCGGCGCTGCTGGCCGAGGCCGGCGTCACGCTGCACATTGCCGAACCATGAGCCAATACCTTCTCGCCCTCGACCAGGGCACCTCGTCGTCGCGCAGCATCGTCTTCGATGCCGCCGGCCGCATCGTCGCGATGGCGCAGCGCGAGTTCCGCCAGATCTATCCGCAGCCCGGCTGGGTGGAGCACGATCCGAAGGAGATCTGGGCCACGCAGCTGGCCACCGCGCAGGAGGCGCTGGCCAAGGCGAATCTGAAGGCGGGCGACATCGCCTCGATCGGCATCACCAACCAGCGCGAGACCACGCTGCTGTGGAATCGCCGCACCGGCGAGCCGGTCTACAACGCCATCGTCTGGCAGGACCGCCGCGCCGAGCCCACCTGCGCGGCGCTGCGCGAGCGCGGGCTGGAAGACACCTTCCGGCGCAAGACCGGGCTGATCATCGATGCCTATTTCTCCGGCACCAAGCTGAAATGGATCCTCGACACGGTGCCCGGCGCGCGCCGCCGCGCAGGCCGGCGAGCTGGCCTTCGGCACGGTGGACACCGGCTGATGTGGCAGCTCACGGGCGGTACGGTGCATGCCACGGACGTGAGCAATGCCGCCCGCACGCTGATGCTCAACGTGCACACCAACACCTGGGACGAAGAGCTGCTGAACCTCCTCGACGTGCCGGTGGAGGTGCTGCCGTCGGTGTGGCCGTCGTCGCACGTGTTCGGCCACACCCGCGCCGAGCTGCTCGGAGCTTCGCTGCCGATCGGCGGCGTGGCCGGCGACCAGCAGAGTGCGCTGTTCGGCCAGGCCTGCTTCAAGGCGGGCACGGCGAAGAACACCTACGGCACCGGCTGCTTCATGCTGATGCACACCGGCAGCCAGTTCCAGACCTCGTCGAACGGATTGATCACGACCAGCGCGGCCCAGCCCACCGGCACGCCGGAGTTCGCCTTCGAGGGCAGCGTCTTCATCGGCGGTGCGGTGGTGCAGTGGCTGCGCGACGGGCTGCAGGCGATCAAGGGATCGAGCGAGGTGCAGCAGCTCGCGCAGAGCGTGCCCGACTCGGGCGGCGTGATGTTCGTGCCGGCCTTCACCGGCCTGGGCGCGCCTTACTGGAAGGCCGAGGCGCGCGGCGCCATCGTCGGCCTGACGCGCGGCAGCACCGTGGCGCACATCGCCCGCGCGGCGCTGGAGAGCATCGCCTTCCAGAGCGCGGCCCTGCTCAGCGCGATGAGCCGCGATGCGGTGGCCAACGGCGGCGCGCCGGTGGCCGAATTGCGCGTCGATGGCGGCGCCTGCGTGAACGACCTGCTGATGCAGTTCCAGGCCGATCTGCTCGGCATCCCGGTGGTGCGCCCGCAGGTGATCGAGACCACCGCGCTGGGCGCGGCCTACCTCGCAGGCCTGTCCAGCGGCGTGTGGCGCAATCTCGACGAGCTCAGCGCGCAGTGGCAGGTGGAGCGGCGCTTCCTGCCGACCATGCCGCGCGAGCGTGCCAAGGCGCTGATGCAGCGCTGGGAGCACGCCGTGGCGCAAGCAACGCTCTAGCTGCGCCCCCAGTCGCTGCGCTCCTGCCCCCAAGGGGCGCCGCCCGGCTCGGGGCGGCCCAGCGCCGGGCCTGTCGCTTATTCGGCGCGGGCGACGTTGCCGTCCAGCGCACGCAGGCCCGCGGCGCGGATCTGCTCGGCCTGCGCCGGCGTGGCCACGCGCACCGTGCCTTCGTCGCTGCCGATCACGCCCAGGCGCAGCGCCTCGCGGGTCTCGGCCTGCACTTGCGCGCGGGTCAGCGTCGAGGCGGCCTTCGGCGCGGCGGAAGCTTCACCGGCCTGAACCTGCGCGGCCGGCGTGGCCTTCAGCGTGGCGACCACTTCCGAGCGGGTGACGGACGACTTCCACTGGGGCACCGGGAAGTCCTGCGTGCCTTCCTGGGCGAAGGCGGCGCCGGCACCGGCGAAGGACAGGACGAGGGCGGTGGCGATCAGGGTCTTGGCATTCATGAAAGGCTCCTTGGGGATGGATTTGGGTTTCGGTTCGCTGTCGGCGACGGCGTCGTCGGCATGGGGTGAACTCTAGGAACCGACCCTCGTGCTTTCCCGAACAGCCAGATGACAAATTCGTAATCCAGTGCAGGCGGCATCGGTGAGAACATTCGTGCCGTTGCCGCCGAACCCGATTCATTTCCCATGCGTCTGCTCGTCATCGAAGACGAACCCAAGCTCGCCGACTACCTGCACAAGGGCCTGTCGGAGAACGGCTACGTCGTCGACGTGGCGCGCGATGGCATCCAGGGCCGGATGCTCGCCTGCGACGGCGACTACGACTGGTGCTGCTCGACCTGATGCTGCCCGGCGTGGATGGCTTCGGCGTGCTCAAGGCGATGCGCGAGCGCGGCCAGCGGCCGGTGCTGATGCTGACCGCCCGCGACAAGGTGGAAGACCGCGTGCGCGGCCTGCAGGAAGGCGCCGACGACTACCTCGTCAAGCCCTTCGCCTTCTCGGAACTGCTCGCCCGCGTGGCCGCGCTGCTGCGCCGTGGCGGCTCCAACGGCAACGGCCACGGCGCAGGCTCGGGCACGCAACTGCGCCTGGCCGACCTGGAGCTCGATCTCGCCAGCCGCAAGGCGCACCGCGGCGGCACGCGGCTGGATCTCACCGCCAAGGAGTTCACGCTGCTGACACTGCTGCTGCGCCGGCGCGGCCAGTGCTGTCGCGCACCACGCTGGCCGAGCAGGTGTGGGACATGAATTTCGACTCCGACACCAACGTCGTCGAGGTGGCGGTGCGCCGGCTGCGCGCCAAGCTCGACGACCCCTTCGACCACAAGCTGCTGCACACCGTGCGCGGCATGGGCTACGTGCTCGAGGACCGAGGGGCATGAACACGCGCTGCAGCCATTCGATCGGCCTGCGCCTGTCGCGCAAGCTCGCACTCGTCACGATGGTGATGCTGGCCTTGCTGTTCACCGGCGCCCGGCTGTCGGTGAAGATGCTGATCAAGGAGAAGAACCGCGAGGAAGCGGAGTTCCGCAGCACCGTGATCGCCCAGATCCTCGCGCAGGAGCTGAAGAGCGGTGGCGAGCAGGCCTGCCTGGCGCGCGTGCGTGCCGATGCGGCGATGCGCGCGAGTACCCGGCTCGAACTCTGGCGCGCCGACGGCAGCGTGTTCTATGCCGACGACCGCAGCGGTGCGCATGCGATGTCGTCGGATCACATCCATGCGGTCGACTTCGACATCGCCGCGCCGCAGCTCGCCGGCGGCCTGCTGAAGGCCCGCTACACGATGGATTTCGCCAGCGACGCCAAGTTCGGCCGCCAGTGGCTGATCGTCTTCGTCGTCGTCACGCTGCTCGCCGGCGCCCTGGTGGCGGCGGGCAGCTACTGGCACGTGCGGCGAGCGCTGCGGCCGCTGCGCGATCTGGCGGCGCAGACGCGCGCCATCTCGCCGAGCCGGCTCGAGCGGCGCCTGCACCTCGACGATCCCGCCGAGGAACTGCTGCCCTGGATCGAGCAGTTCAACGACCTGATGGCGCGCCTGGAACAGGCGGTGGTGCAGCTCGAGGGCTTCAATGCCGACGTGGCCCACGAGCTGCGCACGCCGCTGGCCGCGCTGATCGGCCACACCGAGGTGGCGCTGTCGCGCGAACGCGCCACCGACGAGCTGCGCGACACGCTGCTGTCCAACCTCGAGGAGGCGCAGCGCCTGTCGGCGATGGTCAACGACATGCTGTTCCTGTCGCAGGCCGACCGCGGCGCTACCGCGCGGCGCGGCGCGGCGGCGAGCCTGGCCGCGCTGGCCTCGCAGGTGATCGAGTTTCACGAGGCGATGCTCGAGGAGGCCGGCCTCACGGCGCGCATCGAGGGCGACGCGCCGGCCGCGGTCGACGAGCCGCTGCTCAAGCGCGCGCTGTCGAACCTGCTGTCCAATGCGATCCGTTTTGCGCCGCATGGCTCGACGGTGGTCGTGCGCATCGCGCCGGAGGCCGATGCGCAACTGCGCGTCGAGGTGGAGAACGCCGGCGAGACGATCGCGCCGCAGCACCTGCCGCGGCTGTTCGACCGCTTCTTCCGCGCCGACGCGGCGCGGCACGACGGCCAGTCGCACCACGGGCTGGGCCGGCCATCGTGGCCGCCATCGCACGCATGCACGCCGGCCGGCCGCTGGCGGAATCGACGGCCGGGCGCACGCGCGTCGGCTTCACGCTGCTGGCCCGCGCCTGAGCGAAGGCGCATCATGGTGCCCCGCGCGACTTGCGCGGCGAGGCAGGCCATGAACCGAGACGACGACGAAGCCACCCTGGACCCGCGTGACTGGGGCGCAGCGCGAGCGCTGGCACACCGCGCCGTCGACGAGGCCATCGATCATCTCGCCACCGTGCGCGAGCGCGCGGTCTGGCGGGAGCCGCCGGCCGACGTGCGCCGCGCGCTCGATGTGCCGCTGCCGCAGGGCCCGACGCCGCTGGACGAGGTCTATCGCGCATTCGCCGAGACCGTGCGCCCGTACCCGATGGGCAACGTCCACCCGCGCTTCTGGGCTGGTTCATGGGCGCGAGCAACTTCACCGGCGCGTTGGCCGATTTCCTCGCCGCGGTGGACGGCAGCAACCTCGGCGGAGGCAATACCGCACCGGCGCTGGTCGACCGGCAGGTGGTGCGCTGGCTGCGCGAGGCGGTGGGCTTCCCGAAGGCGCCAGCGGCACGCTGACCAACGGCGGCTCGGCGGCCAATCTCGTCGCGCTCACGGTGGCGCGCAATGCCAAGGCCGGCCTCGTGGGGGTCGACGTTCGCGAGGCCGGCGTCACCGCGATGCCGAAGCCGCTGCGCTTCTATGCGTCGGACCAGTCCACAGCTGCCACCAGAAGGCGCTGGAGGTGCTGGGCCTGGGCCGACGGGCGCTGCACCTCGTTGCGACGGACGCGGCGCAGCGCATCGATCTCGCTGCGCTGCAGGCCGCGGTCGAGCAGGACCGCGCCGCCGGAGCGCAGCCCGCGGCGGTGATCGCCAATGCCGGCACCGTCAATACCGGCGCGGTGGATGACCTGCGCGCCGTCGGCGCCTTCTGTCGCCGCGAGGGCATGTGGTTCCACGTCGACGGCTGCATCGGCGCGCTGCTGCGCATCGCACCCGCGCATCGGCAGCTGGTCGACGGCATCGAGACGGCCGATTCGGTGGCGCTCGATCCGCACAAGTGGCTGCACGCCCCCTTCGACGTCGGCTGCGTGCTGGTGCGCGATGCGCAGGCGCACCACGCCAGCTTCGCCCTCCATCCGGAGTACCTCGAAGAACACCCGCGCGGCATCGCCGGCGCACCGCATCTGTTCGACTACGGCATCGAGCTCAGCCGCAGCTTCCGTGCGCTGAAGGTGTGGATGATGCTCAAGGAGCAGGGCATCGAACGCTTCGGCCGGCTGATCGACCAGAACATCGCGCAGGCGAAGCACCGGGCGCAGCGCATCGAGCGCGAGCCGAAGCTCGAACTCATGGCGCCTGTGTCCACCACCATCGTCTGCTTCCGCCACCGGGTGCCGGGCGGCGACGAAGCGGCCCACAAGCGGCTGAACACCGAGATCCTGCTGCGCATTCAGGAATCGGGACTGGCCGTGCCCACCGACACCACGCTGGCCGGGCGCCATGCGCTGCGGGTGGCGATCGCCAACCACCGCACGCGCCGCGCCGATCTCGACCTGCTGGTCGATGCGGTGCTGCAACACGGCGCGCTGCTGCAGAATGCCGCCGCATGATGCAACTGCACTATTTCCCCAGCAACGCCAGCATGACGCCGCACATGCTGCTGGAAGAACTCGGCGTGCCCTACGAACGCGTGCTGGTCGACCGCACCACCAACGCGCACCGCTCGCCTGCGTACCTGAAGCTCAACCCGAACGGCAAGATCCCGGTGCTGGTCGACGGCGATCTGGTGCTCTACGAAACCGCGGCCATCGTGCTGCACCGGGTCGACACCCACCCGCAAGCCGGCCTCGCGCCGGCGGTGGGCACGGCCGAGCGCGCGGTGTTCTACAAGTGGCTGCTGTGGCTGGCCGACACGCTGCAGGCCGAGATGCCGCTGTACTTCTACAGCGATCGCTGGGCCGACGATGCGGCCGGCGCGGCGCAGGTGAAGCGGCATGCCGAGGCGCATATCGCCGGCATGATCGACCAGATCGAAGCTGAACTCGCGCGCCATGGCGGGCCGTGGTTTGCCGGCGAGCGCTTCAGCGCACTCGACCCCTATGTCTTCATGCTGTGCCGCTGGACGCGCGGCATGCAGCGGCCGGCGCGCACGCTGCCGCACCTCGCGGCCTACCTGCAGCGCATGCTGGCGCGGCCGGCGGTGCAGCGCGTGTTCGCGAGCGAAGGCCCGGCGCAGCCCTTCGTCTGATCAGGTCGGCGCTGCCGGCAGGCCCACCGTCTGCGCCAGCAGCAGCTGGTGGTCGGCGCCCAGGCCCATGGCGTCGGCCAGCGCGCGGTGGTCGAACCAGGCGCGGATCACCGCCGCCGGGCCCTGCGAGGCGCCGCACAGGTAGACGTTCTGCGCCATCGCACCGGCGGCCGCGAAGGCGAACGCCTCGCGCTGCGCCGCCGGCACCAGCTTCATGCGCGCATGGTCGGCCACGTAGACGAGGTCCAGCGGCGCGGTGTCGACGAAATCCTGGTAACCGGTGACGCGGCGCACATCCGCCGCCGCCACGCGCAGCAGGGCATGCGCGGCCGGGTCGTAGCGGTACAGGCCGGTGGCCATGGCGGCGTACACCTCCACTTCCTGCGAGTTCATCGCGCTCGGCGCGGTGCGGCCGCCGAGATCGAGCCGGTTGATGCCGGCCGCGGCCCACAGCACATCGGCGAGCTGCTGCGGCGTCAGCGCCTGCGGCGAGAACTCGCGCTGCGACTGGCGGTGCATCAGCGCCTCGAACAGCGGCCGGCCGCCGCGGCGTTGCGCCGAGGGCAGCGGCACGGTCTCGGGGCATCGCCGGCAGCGGGTTGGGGCTTCAACTGGCCCATCAGGCCGAGGGCGAGCTTGGTCAGGTGTTCATGCCGCCAGCGTAGGCCGCAGCGCAGCGGCCGCATTGCGTGGCGTCAAGCGCGCGCGGGCAGGCCGAGTTGCTGGCGCCAGTGATCGACCTGCGGCGTCTCGCCGCGCGCCAGCACGCGCTCGTTGAGCAGCGCGCGGCCGAGCGCGCGGTTTCCGCCGGGCCGCGCGCAGGCGGCGAGCAGCGTCAGGTCGATCACATCACGCTGCGCATGGCTGCCGCCGAACCGATGCGCCGTCTCGCGCAGCGGTGCGAGCAGGGCGATGGCGCCGGCCGCGTCGCCAGCCTCGAAGGCGAGCAGGCCGCGCATCAAGGGCAGGCCGATCTCGCGCGCCATCGCGGCATTGCTCTCGTTGCCGCGCTCGGCCCGGCGCTGCACCGCGGCCAGCAGCGCCTGGGCGGCGGCGGCATCGCCGGTGCCGATCAGCGTCATCAGCGCATGGGCATCGTTGAAGGCGGAGTGGCCGGCGTCGCGCGGCGTCAGGTCCCAGCCTTGCGCAAGATCGGCCCAGCGCGCACCGACCTCGGCGCCGAGCAGCTTCAGCCGCCACAGCAGCGCGGCGCCGTCCAGTCGCTGCAGCGTCAGCACGGCGTGGGCGCTGCCCTGGTGCTCGTCGTGCAGCTGCAGCGCGCCATCGAGGTCCATCGCCTCGAGGTGGAACAGCGCCGGTGCCACCAGAGGTGGCCGGCGAAGCCGTTGCCCTCGGCCCAGCGCGGCCGCTGCCCGCGCAGCCGGGCCCGGCCCTCGGCATAGCGGCCCTGCATCTCCATCACGTGCGCGACGGCATGCGTGGCCCAGGGCACCTTCGCGTCACCGCTGGCCGCCTCGCGGCCCACCGCCTCGGCCTGCGCGAAGTGGCCGCACTCCTCCAGCCCGAAGGCGTGCATGCCCAGCAGGTAGGGGCGCAGCGGATCGTCGGCCGGCCACTCGGGCAGCACGCGTGCGACGCGGCCGCGCAGGTTGCGCGCATCGCCACGGTAGAAGTCGAACAGGTGCGCCCACTGCAGCGCGAAGAGGTCACGCGGGTGGTCGATCAGGATCTGCTCCCAGGCCGCGCAGGCGCCGTGCCAGTCGCCCGCCGCGCAGCGGCTCGCCGCGGCCCAGTGGGCGCGCTCGCGCTCGGGCGCATTCGCGGCGAGCAGATCGGCCTGATCGAGGGCGGCCCGCGCATCGGCCAGCAGCGAAGGTTCGGTGAGCGTGAGCAGGAAGCTCGCGCGCATCACGTGCGGCAGCATCCAGCCGGGGTCGGCGGCGATGGCGGCATCGATGTCGGCGATGGGTGCGTCGAAGAACGAGCACATCCGCCACAGCGCGGTTTCGGCGTGCTGCAACGCTTCGTGCGAGCGCGTGCCGACGGGGTTTTGTCTGGCGTCGTTCATGGTGCTCGCCTTCACCGAGCGCGGCGAGGGCCGGGGCTGCCGGTCTGCGCGCCGCCCGATATGCGTGCTCGACCGGCAGCCCCGGCCCTCGCCGAATCGGCATCGACCCGCGCGCGGCACGCAGAGCCCTCGTGACACGGTGTCGGCCGGGCGGGCCGGGCGAGCACGGATATCGGGCCGCGCACAGCCCGGCCCGCCCGGCCGGCACCGCGCTCCAGCGCTGCGATTGCCAAACAAGTCATGACGCAGGAGGGACAGGCCACGCCCGCTGCGCCGGCCGGATCCGTTCCCAGAGACGACACACCTGCAGCACCCCAGGTCATCGTGCCGATGCCCGGTGATCTGCAACCCGATCGGCAGCCCGGCCGCGGTGTAGCCGCAGTTGATGCTCGCCGAAGGCTGCTCGCTCATGTTGAAGGGCAGCGTGAAGCCGATGTGCTCCAGCGGCCGTGCCGGGTCGTTGGTCGGCGAAGGCCACTCGGCGGCATAGGCCACCACCGGTGAGGTCGGGCTGATCACCACGTCGAAGGGCGCGCAGGCGGCCACCGCGGCCTCGCGCATCGCGCCCATCTGGCTGTAGCCGCGGAAGACCTGCTCGCCGCTGAGGTTCGCGCCACCGCGCGCCCACTCCAGGATGAAGGGCAGCACCTTGGCGCGCCGTTCTTCGGGCAGCGCGGAGATGTCGAGCCAGCCGCGGCAGCGCCAGAAGGCATCCATGCCGTCGATCATCGCGCGCGTCATGAAGGGGGTGATGGGCTCGACGATCGCGCCGGCGTCCTGGAAGCGTTGGGCCGCCGCCTCCACCGCCGCGCGCGTCTCGGGCTCCACCGGCAGGCCCCAGCCGGCATCGAGCTGCAGCCCGATGCGCAGACCCTCCGCCTCGCGGTGCAGCTGCTGCCGGGCGATGTCCTGCCAGGGCAGACTCATCGTGTCGCGCGCATCGGGGCCGCTGAGCACGCCCATCATCAGCGCCGCATCGGCCACCGTGCGTGTCATCGGCCCGGCCACGCGGCCCGCATAAGGCGGGAAGATCGGGATGCGGCCCAGGCTGGGCTTGAGCGCGAAGATGCCGCACCAGGCCGCCGGCAGGCGCACCGAACCGCCGATGTCGGTGCCGATGTGCAGCGGGCCGTAGCCGGCTGCGGCCGCCGCACCGGCGCCGGCGCTGCTGCCGCCGGGGGTTCTTCGTGAGGTCCCACGGGTTGCGCGTCAGCGGGTGGAAGCTGGACAGCCCCGACGACAACATGCCGTAGTCGGGCATCGTCGTCTTGCCGAGGATCACCGCGCCGGCCTCGCGCAGACGCGCGGCGGGCGGCGCATCCTGCGCGGCCGGCACCAGCTCGGTCGCGGCGGTGCCCAGCGGCACCGGCACGCCTTGCGTCGCGATGTTCTCCTTGATCGTCGTCGGCACGCCGTCGAGCGCGCCGGCCGGCTCGCCGCGCAGCCAGCGCGCCTGCGAGGCCTCGGCCTGCGCCATCGCGGCCTCGGCATCGAGCGCGTAGGTGGCGTGCAGCAGCGGTTCCCAGCGCGCGATGTGGCGCAGCACCTCGCGCGTCACTTCGACCGGCGACGCCGCCTTGCGCTGGTACAGGTCGAGCAGCTCGACGGCGCTCAGTTCATGCAGATCGGCCATGCGACCACTGTAGCGCGATGGCCCTCAGAGCCGCATCTCGAGGCGCAGCGTGGCGCTGGTGTCGGTGCGGCCGGTGCTGGCCACCTGCTGCCACTGGTTGCCCTGCAGCACGCTGGCGGTGCCGGCGCTGCCGATCGGCGTCAGGTTGGTCAGCGACAGGCGCAGCCGCGTCGTGCCGTCGATCTGCCACAGCACGTAGGCATCGAGCACGCGGCGCAGGCCGGTCTCCTGGCTCTGGAATTCGGTCAGCTGCGTGCGGTAGCCGGGGGTGAGGCCGAGCGAGCCGCCCACCGTCCAGGCGGTCTTCGGCAGCTTGTAGTCGGCGCCGAGGTTGCCCACCGCGTGCGGCTGCTGGTCGATGCGGTTGTCGGGGCCGGGCACCGACTCGACGCGCGAGCGGAACAGGCTCAGGTTCATGCGCAGATCCAGCGGCGGCGCCTCGGCGCGCACTTCGCTGAGGCGGAACTTGGCGTCGAACTCGATGCCCTGCGCGGTGGCGCGGCCGAGGTTGCGCGGCCGCGAGACCCAGCGCGGCACGTCGGCCCAGGCCACGTCTTCCAGCGCGGTGACGTTGCGGATCAGGTCGCGGATGCGGCGGTGGAAGAGGTTGACCGACAGCACGCCGCCCTTGGCGAGATAGCGTTCGAAGGCGAGGTCGATGCCGTGCGACTGCTCCGGCTCCAGCGCCGGGTTGCCGGCGCGGTCGGGCGACGAGGCGACGTTGCCGCCGGGCGCCGGGTAGAGCGTGCTCAGCGTCGGCACGCCGATCAGGTTGCGCAAGGTCGGCGCGCGGTAGCTCTGCGTGAGCGAGAGACGGATCTGGTCGCGCTGCGGCGCATTGAAGCGCCACACCGGGTGCGCGAGCGGCGAGACCACCGTGCTGCGGTTGTCGGTCGGCGTGGCGCCGCTGTCGCTGCGGGTGTGGATGGTCTCGACGCGCAGGCCGGCATAGGCCGACCAGTCCGGCGCCGGGTCCCATTCGTCCTGCAGGTAGACGGCCGGCGCAGCGTGCGCGCGGTGACGTCGGTGCCGGCCGCGCCTTCCTGAAGCTGGCCGTCGAGCCGTGGCGGAGGTCTCGATGCGCCGGGTGCCTTCGCTCTCCCAGCCGCCGACCAGGCTGTGCCCGCCGCCGAGGCTGTGCATCAGCTTGCCCGACAGCGACCAGGAGGTGTCCTCGAACGAGGTGGCGATGCGGATCAGCCGCACCGGCGAGCCGTCGCTGGCGCGCTGGTCGAGCGTCGAGCCGCTGTCCAGCGCGAAGCGCCCGGCGCCGCCGCGCAGCTCGATGCGCGTGTCCGGCCCGATGCGGCGCGTGAGCTGCCCGCCCAGGCGCACGATGTCGAAGTCGGACGATCCTTCGCCCGTGCTGCTGGCATAGGGCGTGGCCGGCGCCGCGCCAATCGCTTCGAGCGCATTGGCGCTCTCGTTGCGCGAGGTGCCGCGCATCACGAAGGGCTGCAGCACGAACTGCTCGCCCGCGCCGAGCCGCCACTGGATGCGCGACGATGCATTCAGCCGCCGCCGCAGGCCGAACTGCACGTCGTCGTCGAGCTGGTCGAGTGCCACCGCGCCGCTGGCCTGGTCGGTGAAGGTCGTGCGGATGTGGGTGTCGGTGCGCTCGCGGTTTTCGCTGCCGTTGACGGTGACGTTGAAGCTGCCGTCGTCGTCGAACACGCCGTCGCGCGAGACCGAGAGCTGCGGCGAGACGCGCCCGCGATCGACGGTGACCGCCAGCCGCACATCGGTATTGCGCTGGCGCAGCGGCTCGCGCAGCACGATGTTGATCGTGCCGGCGATCGCGCGGGTGCCGGTCTCGGCCGTCGGGGCGCGGATCAGCTCGATGCGCTCGACGATGTCGGGCGACAGCTGCTCGACCGAGAAGCCCGGCGGCGGCCGCTCGCCGTCGATCAGGATCTGCGTGTAGCCGCTGCCCATGCCGCGCATGCGCAGGTCGCCACCGCGGCCGGGCCGGCCGCCCTGCGTGACGCCGGGCAGGCGGCGGATCACCTCGCCGACGTTGCTGTCGCCGTACTGCTCGATCTCCTCGCGGCCGATGACGATCTTGGCCGCGCTGGCATTGCGGCGCATCTCGGTCGGATCGTTGCGGCGCGCACGGATCTCCACCGATTCCAGCGTCGCCTGCGGTGCCGAGGCGGCGGCCGACGCCGGCGCGGCGGCGGGTGCGGTGGTCTGTGCAAAGGCCCAGGGGGCCGCAGTCACTGCGGCGAGAACAGTCAGGGCGTGTTTCACCAGCTCAGTGCCGCGAGGTCGTTGGCGAAGATCGGCGAGCTGCTCCACAGGCCCTTCAGCGGCTTGCGCGCCACCGCGAACTGCGGCAGCTGGAACAGGTAGGCATTGACCTGGTCCTCGGCCAGCCGGCGCTGGATGTCGCCGACGATCTTCAGCCGCGCCTTCGCATCGGTGGTGGCGTTGTACTGGGCCAGCAGGTCGCGGAAGGCCTTGCTGTCGTAGCCCCAGTAGTAGTTCGGGTCGGCGTAGCGGTCGAAGTCCAGCGGCTCGACGTGGCTGATGATCGTCAGGTCGTAGTTGCCCTTGAAGGCGCCCGACAGCCACTGCGCCCACTCGACGTTCTCGATCTTCGCGTTGATGCCCACCTTGGCCAGCTGCGCCGCGACGATCTCGCCGCCCTTGCGCGCGTACTGGGGCGGGGGCAGCGTCAGCGTCACGTTCAGCGGCGTGGCCACGCCGGCCTCCTTCAGCAGCCGCTTCGCCTTCTCCGGGTCGTGCGGGCTCATCGCGGTGAGGTCGACGTAGCCGGCGTCG
The DNA here is from genome assembly GCA_007994965.1 of Piscinibacter aquaticus. Taxonomy (GTDB): domain Bacteria; phylum Pseudomonadota; class Gammaproteobacteria; order Burkholderiales; family Burkholderiaceae_C; genus Piscinibacter; species Piscinibacter aquaticus. The sequence goes on from VOPW01000001.1 coordinate 4,265,516, forward strand.
CTGGGCACGAGGTGGCTGCCGATCGGCGCGCCGTGGCCTTCCATCGCGCCGTCGATGATCGCCTTGCGATCCACCGCCGCGGCGATGGCGCGGCGCACGCGCACGTCGTCGAAGGGCTTGCGCTTGTTGTTGATCGCGACGATGGTCTTGCCTCCGGTGCCGCCGATGGCCACCGTGAAGCGCTTGTCGGCCTGGAACTGCGGCAGGTTCTGCGGCGCGCCGAAACGCGGCATGCCGTCGATGTCGCCGGCCAACAGCGCCGACACCTGCGCCGCCGGGTCGCTGATGAAGCGGTAGGTCACGCGCTTCATCTTCACCGCCGCGGCATTGCGGTAGTCGTTGTTCTTCACCAGCGTGATCGAGGCGCCCTTCTTCCAGTCGGCGAAGGCGAAGGGGCCGGTGCCCACCGGTTTCGTCGCCGTGGTCGCTGCGCTCTTCGGGTCGAGGATGGCCGCGGTGGCCTCGCCCATGCGGAAGAGGAAGTTGCCGTCGGCACGCTCGAGCAGCACGATCACCGTGTGCGCATCGGGCGTCTCGATGCGGCTGATGTTGTCGAAGACCGATTTCTTCGCCTTGTTGGTCGAGCCTTCGGCCTTCGCACGCTCGAAGCTGAACTTGACGTCGCTGGCGTCGAAGGCCTCGCCATCGTGGAACTTCACGCCGCGCTTCAGCTTGAACGTGTAGACCTTGCCGTCGGGGTCGACCGTCCAGCTCTCGGCCAGCAGCGGGCTCACCGAGCCGTCCATGCCGATCTTCGTCAGGCCTTCCAGCACGCTCATGTGCACGACCTCGCCGATGGCGGCGGCCGAGGCCATGGTCGGGTCCAGCCCCGGCGCGGGCTCCAGCACCATGCCCAGCACGACGCTGTCCTTGCGGCCCTGCGCCGAAGCGGCCACGGCCAGCGATGCGATCAATGCGGCGAACAGGAAACGAAGCGGACGGTTCATCACGGCTCCTCGGCGACGGGCGCCACTGTAGCGGAGGGCGCAAAGTCGGGCTCGTGCGCGGCCATCAGCGCGCGCGTGTACGGATGCTGCGGGTCGCGGAAGATGCGCGCCGTCTCGCCGCGCTCGACGATGCGGCCGTGCTGCATCACCACCACCTCGTCGCAGACGTGGTCGACCACCGCGAGGTCGTGGCTGATCAGCAGGTAGGTGACGCCGTAGCGCTGCTGCAGGTCGATCAGCAGGTTGAGCACCTGCGCCTGTACCGACACGTCGAGCGCGCTGACCGGCTCGTCGGCGACGATCAGCTTCGGCTTGGTGATCAGCGCGCGGGCGATGGCGATGCGCTGGCGCTGCCCGCCGGAGAATTCATGCGGATACTTCGCGGCGTCGCTCGGGCGCAGGCCTACCGCGTCGAGCACCTCGGCCACCGCGCGCTCGCGCTCGGCGCGATTGCCCTGCCACAGCGGCTCGGCGACGATGCGGCCCACCGTCAGGCGCGGGTCGAGCGAGCCGTACGGATCCTGGAAGACCATCTGGAAATCACGACGCGCCTCGCGCAGTTCGGCGGCGCCGAGCGCATTCAGGTCGCGGCCGAGGAACTCCACGCGCCCGACCGTCGGCGGCTCCAGCGCCATCACGAGGCGCGCCAGCGTCGATTTGCCCGAGCCCGATTCGCCGACCACGCCGAGGCTGCGGCCGGCATGCACGACGAGATCGATGCCGGCCAGTGCATCCACCACAGGCGCCGCGGCGAAGAGACGCTCGCGCGGCAGCAGGTAGCGCTTGCCGACGCCGTGCAGCGCGAGCAGCGGAGCCTTCACTGCGGCCACCCTTGCGCGCCGGTCAGCGGCACGAAGCGCACGCCCATCAGCACCTCGCGGTGCTCGCTGTGTTCGCCGGTGCGCGTCAGGCGCAGCAGCTCCTGATGGCCGTCGAGTTCGCCCACCGGCATCACCAGCCGGCCGCCCACGGCCAGCTGCGCCTTCAGCGCCGCGGGCACTTCCGGGCCGGCGGCGGTGACGACGATGGCGTCGTAGGGCGCCGCCTCCGGCCAGCCGAGCGTGCCATCGGCACAGTGCACCTGCACGGTGGTCACGCCGAGCTCGCGCAGCGTCGCCGCTGCGTGCTCGGCCAGCAGCGCGATGCGCTCGACCGTGTGCACCTCGCCGGCCAACCGGGCGAGCACGGCGGCGGCATAACCCGAGCCGGTGCCGATCTCGAGCACCCGCTCGCCGCCCTGCAGCTGCAGCGCCTCGGCCATGAAGGCGACGATGTACGGCTGCGAGATCGTCTGCCCGGCCTCGATCGGCAACGGGTTGTCGTCGCAGGCCTGCGCCTGCCAGCCGGGGCGAACGAAGCGCTCGCGCGGCACCTCGCGCATCGCCTGCAGCACGCGGGGATCGTGCACGCCGCGGTCTTCGATCTGGTCGCGCACCATCGCGGCGCGGCGGGCGGAGAAGTCGGTGTCGTGGGTCATGGCAGGGCCTCCTCGATGCGGATGCAGCGAGCCACGTGACCAGCACCGAGATCGACCGCCGGCGGGCTCGCACGCCGGCAGTCGTCGACCGCATACGCGCAGCGATCGGCAAACGCGCAGCCCGCACCCAGATCGGCCAGTTCCGGCACGCGGCCGGGAATGGTGGCCAACCGCGTACCCCGCGTGGCGCCCAGCCGTGGCCGTGCCGCCTGCAGTCCGCGCGTGTAGGGGTGTGCGGGGCGCGCGAAGACCCCTCGGTCGGCCCCGCCTCGACCACCGTGCCGCCGTACATCACCATCACGCGCTGCACGTGGCGCGCCATCACGCCGAGGTCGTGGCTGATCAGCAGCAGCGCCATGCCGCTGCCGCGCACCAGCTCGTCGATCAGCATCAGCACCTCGTGCTGCAGCGTCACGTCCAGCGCCGTGGTCGGCTCGTCGGCGATCAGCAGGTCGGGCCCGCAGGCCAGCGCCATCGCGATCATCACCCGCTGCCGCTGGCCACCACTGAGCTGGTGCGGGTAGGCATCGAGCCGCTGAGCCGCATTCGGCAACTGCACGCGGTCGAGCAGGCGCAGCGCTTCGGCGCGCGCGGCGCGGCGATCCAGGCCGCGATGCAGCCGCAGCGGCTCGGCCACTTGCGCGCCGATGGTGTGCAGAGGGTTCAGCGCGGTCATCGGCTCCTGGAAGATCATGCCGATGCGGTCGCCGCGCAGCGCGGCCAGCGCGTCGTCGCTCAAGCCGACCAGCTCCTGCCCGTTCAGTCGGATGCTGCCCTCGACCACCGCGCCTTCGGGCAGCAGGCCCATGATCGCCAGCGCGGTGAGCGACTTGCCACAGCCGCTCTCGCCGATCAGCCCGAGCTTGTCGCCGCGCGCCATCTCGAACGACACGCCGCGCAGCGCCGCGGCCGGGCCGCGTGCGGTGGGCAGCACCACGCGCAGGTCGCGCACCTCGAGCAGCGGGGGCTCGTCGCCGTCATCGCTTCCTTGCCAGCTTGGGGTCGAGCAGGTCGCGCAGCCCGTCGCCCATCAGGTTCAGGCCCAGCACCGAGAGCACGATCGCCAGCCCCGGCCACACCGCCAGCATCGGCGCACGGTACATCATGCTCTGGCCCTCGCCGAGCATGCGGCCCCAGCTCGGCGTCGGCGGCTGCGTGCCCAGGCCGAGGTAGCTGAGGCCGGCCTCGGCGAGGATCGCGATCGCGAAGCGGATCGTCGCCTGCACCACCAGCACCGAGGCGATGTTCGGCAGCACGTGCTCCAGCGTGATGCGCAGTGCGCCCTTGCCGCAGGCGCGCGCGGCCAGCACGAACTCGCGCGACCAGACGCTGTTGGCCGAGGCGCGCGTGATGCGCGCGAACTCGGGGATGTTGAAGATGCCGATGGCGACGATGGAGGTCAGCAGCCCGGGGCCGTAGATCGCCGCGAGCATGATCGCGGTGAGCAGCGCCGGGAAGGCCAAGCCGAAGTCGGACAGCCGCATCACCGCTTCCTCGACCCAGCCGCGCCGCGCGGCCGCGACCAGCCCCAGCGCCACGCCGGCGACGATGCCGATGCCCACCGCGATCACGCCGACGGCGATCGAGGCGCGTGCGCCGACGATCAGCTGCGAGACGATGTCGCGCCCCAGGCTGTCGGTGCCCAGCCAGTGTGTCGCGGACGGCGGCTGCAGCTTGTTCGGCACGTTGATCTCGGTGGCCGGGTGGGGTGTCCAGACGAAGGACAGCAGCGCCAGCGCGGCCAGCAGCCCCACCAGCACGCCGCCGGCGACGAAGCTCTTGTGGCGCCATGCCCGTTGCCAGAAGCTCATCGATGCGCGATCTTGAGCCGGGGGTCGATCAACGCATACAGCACGTCGACCACGAAGTTGATCACGATCACCGTGGCGGCCAGCAGCATCACCATCGCCTGCACCAGCGGGATGTCGCGGTTGCTGATCGCCTGGAAGATCAGCCGGCCGAGGCCGGGCAGCGAGAACACGTTTTCGATCACCACCGTGCCGGTGACGAGACCCGCGAACTGCAGCCCCATCACCGTGACCACCGGCACCATCGCATTGCGCAGCACATGGCCCCACAGCACGGCGCGCCGGCTCAGGCCCTTGGCGCGCGCGGTGCGCACGAAATCCTCCCGCAGCACCTCCAGCACCGCCGAGCGCACGAAGCGCGCGAGGATGGCCGCCTGCACCACGGCCAGCGCCACCGCCGGCAGCACCAGCGCCTGAAGCCCATCCCACAGCCCGCCGCCTTCGTCTTCCGTCCAGCCGGGGAAGCCGCCGGAGGGAAACCACGGCAGTTTCACCGCGAACAGCATCACCAGCAGGATGCCGAACCAGAAGCTCGGGATCGCGATGCCGAGCTGGCTCACCGCCATCACACCCAGATCGCCGGCGCGGTTGTGGTGCGACGCGGCGTACAGGCCCGCGGCGAGCGCGAGCACCACGGTGAGCGCCATCGCCAGCAGCGCCAGTGGCACGGTGACCACCAGCCGCTCGGCCACCAGCTCGGTGATCGGCGTGTCGTAGGCGTGGCTGTTGCCGGGCTGCAGCGTGACGAGGCCCTGCACCCAGCTCGCGTAGCGCTCCAGAGCCGGGCGATCGAGGCCGAGCTTCTTCTCCAGCGCCGCCACCGCCTGCGGCGTGGCGCTCTCGCCGAGCATCACCTGCGCGACGTTGCCCGGCAGCACGTCGAGCACCGCGAACACCACCACCGAGGCCACGGCCAGCGTGAGCAGGAAGGTCGCGAAGCGGCGGAGCAGGAAGAGGGTGATGGCCGGTGCCCACGGAATGGTCGTCTGCCTATGATGGCCGAAAACACGACGGAGACAGACCATGGGCGAGGCCTTGCCTTTCGCGACGCACGAGGTGTTCATCGCCGGCCGCTGGCGCGATGGTGCCTCGGGCGAGCGGCTGCCACTGCTGAACCCGTCGGACGGCAGCATGCTGTGCGAGATCGCCCGCGGCAACGCGGCCGACATCGATGCGGCGGTGGCCGCCGCGCAGGCGGCGCTCGACGGCGAGTGGGGCCGCCTGACCGCGGCCGAACGTGGCCGGCTGCTGATGGTGATGGGCCGCGCGGTGCTGGCGCAGGTGGATGAACTCGCACGGCTGGAAGCGCTCGACGTCGGCAAGCCGCTGAAGCAGGGCCGCGCCGATGCCGTCGCGCTGGCGCGCTACCTGGAGTTCTACGGCGGCGCGGCCGACAAGGTGATGGGCGAGACGATTCCGTACCTGAACGGCTACACCGCGTTCACCTGGCGCGAGCCGCACGGCGTGACCGGCCACGTGGTGCCCTGGAACTACCCGATGCAGATCATCGGCCGCAGCGTCGGCGCGGCGCTGACGATGGGCAACGCCTGCGTGCTCAAGCCGGCCGAGGAAGCCTGCCTCACCGCGCTGGCCATCGGCCGCATCGCGCAGCAGTGCGGGCTGCCGGCCGGCGCGCTGAACATCGTGCCCGGGCTGGGCGACGAAGCCGGCGCGGCACTCACCGCGCATCCGGGTGTCAGGCACCTGTCGTTCACCGGCTCGGTGGCGACGGGGCGCAAGGTGCAGGCCGCCGCGGCGCTGAATACCGTGCCGGTGACGCTCGAACTCGGCGGCAAGAGCCCGCAGCTCGTCTTCGCCGATGCCGATCTCGACGCGGCGCTGCCCTTTCTCGTCAACGCCGGCATCCAGAACGCCGGGCAGACCTGCTCGGCCGGCTCACGCATCCTCGTCGATCGGCGCATCGCCGACGAGGTGGTGGAGCGCCTCGCGCAGCGCTATCGCACGCTGCGCGCCGGGCCGGCGCTGGCCGATCTGGAACTCGGCCCGCTGATCTCGAAGCGCCAGCACCAGATCGTCTCGCGCTACCTCGATCTTGCGCGCGCGGGTGGCCTGAGCATCGCGGCGAAAGGCGAGATCGTGGCCGATGCGCCCGTCGGCGGCTTCTACGTGCGCCCCACGCTGGTCGCGGCGGTGCCCGCCGACCACGCGCTCGCGCAGGAGGAGATCTTCGGCCCGGTGACGGTGGTGACGGCCTTCGACGACGAAGCCGATGCGGTGCGCATCGCCAACGGCACGCCCTACGGCCTGGTGGCGGGCGTGTGGACGCGCGACGGCTCGCGCGCGCTGCGCCCGGCGCGTGCGCTGAAGTGCGGGCAGGTGTTCATCAACAACTACGGCGCCGGCGGCGGGTCGAGCTGCCCTTCGGCGGCGTTGGTGCTTCCGGCCACGGGCGAGAGAAGGGCTTCGAGGCGCTGTACGGCTTCTCGGCGCTGAAGACGGTGGCTATCCTGCACGGGTGACCGTGATTCGCCCGACGATCGCGTCGGAGGAGACCTCATGAGACTGCAAGGCAAGGCCGCGATAGTCACCGGCGGCGGCTCCGGCTTCGGCGAAGGCATCGTTCGCAAGTTCGTTGCCGAAGGGGCGCGCGTGATCGTCGCAGACCGTGACGAGGCCGCTGCGCGGCGCGTGGCGCAGTCCAACGGCGCGGTCGCGCTGGCGGTCGACGTGGCGCGCGCCGACGACGCGAAGCGCATGGTCGAGGCCGCCTACGAACACTTCGGCGCGCTCGACATCTTGGTCAACAACGCCGGCGTGGGCCATCTGCCGCAGCCGCTGGAGGGCCTCGCGGAAGACGAGTTCGACCGCATCGTCGCGGTCAACATGAAGGCGATCTACCTCGCCGCGCGCGAGGCGGTGCCGCGCATGAAGGCCGCCGGCCGCGGCGTGATCCTCAACATGGCCAGCACCGCCGGCGTCAGCCCGCGGCCGCGGCTGGGGGTGGCGGTACAACGCCAGCAAGGGCTGGGTGATCACCGCGACGCGCTCGATGGCGGTGGAACTCGCGCCCTTCGGCATCCGCGTCGTCGCGCTGAACCCGGTGGCCGGCGAGACGCCGCTGCTGGCCACCTTCATGGGCGGCGACACGCCCGAGACGCGCGCGAAGTTTCTCGCCACCATCCCGATCGGCCGCTTCTCGACGCCGGAAGACCTGGGCAACGCCGCCTGCTTCCTGTGCAGCGACGAGGCCTCGATGATCACCGGCGTCGCGATGGAGGTCGATGGCGGGCGCTGCGTCTAGGCCCGCCGTGCAGCTCGCTCAGCGCGGGCCGTAGACGGGCGGGGCGGCGCCGACCTCGTAGGCGCCGGCGTCCGGCGCAGCGCCGGCAAAGCCGTCGTTGATGCCGGGAATCGCGATGCCGGCATCGACGGCCGCGCTGCTGCCCGCAAGGCGCAGATCGGGTGCCGCGTAGCGCGTCATCGGCGCCGAGGGAAAGGCCACCTGTGCGGCAAAGCTGTCCAGCCCGACCTGCACCGCGCGCTTCTCGCTGGTGGCCGAGCGCAGCTGCGCCGGGCTGGTGAACGACAGGCTGCCGATCCGGCCGGAGAAGCTGCCCGCGGTGGAGCCGAGCGCATCGTGGTTCAGGTCGGAGCTGCCCACGTTCAGCGTGGAGACGTCGATCACCTGGCCGCTGCCGTTCGAGTAGCCGCCATAGGTGCCGCCCGGCCCGCCGATCAGCAGGTTGTTGCGGCTGTACAGCGCCACCACCGGCACGCCGGCGTAGACGCCCAGCGCATCGCCCGACTTGACCACCGTGTTGTGCAGCAGCACGTCGCCATAGCTCTCGCGGTAGAGCTGAACGCCACGTGGGCCACGTTGTAGAGCACGTTGCGGACGAAGTAGGTGGGGCCGCCCAGGCCCGGCTGCGACGACAGGCCGACGAAAGCGTTGGTGATGCGGTTGCGCATGATCCGGCAGTTGTGCTGGCAGAAGTCAGCCTCCACGCCGTCGTCGGCCGCCACCTCGATGTCGTTGTTGAGCACGTCGATGCTGTGCTGGTCGACGGCCTCGCTGCCTTCGAGGAAGGACACGCCGTCGCGGAAGCCGGTCACGCGGTTGTTCTGGATCACGTGGCCGGGCCCGGTCACGGCGATGCCTTCGCCGAGGTTGTTGCCGTTCACGCCCAGCGAGCTGTCGGCCCAGACGGTGGTGCCGTTGACCACGTTGTCGGCGATGTACGCGTTCTCGGCGCGCAGGTAGGTGACGATGCCGTCGCCACCCAGCGCGGCCGTCGCATTGACGGTGCAGCGCGTGATCGCCATGTGGTTCGTGCCGTTGAACCGGATGCGGCCGTTGACCGTCAGTCCGTCCAGGTGAACGTGCTGGCGGTTGAACAGGCCGATCTCGCCGTTGACTACCACGGCGCCCGGCGCGGCGGCGCGGATCACGATCGGGCGGCCATCGCTGCCGTCGCGGAGCCGGTGAAACCGGCATAGTTGCCGGCGGCCAGCTCGACGATGTCACCGGGCTGCGCTGCATTCATCACCGCCGTCAGCGTCGACGGCGTGGCGGCACGCACCGGAGCGCCGGGCATCGCAGCCGGCACGGCGCGCGTCCGGGCGGTCACCACGCGCTGCTCCGAACCGCCGTCAGGATCGACCAGGCTGAGCTCGATCTCGTAGGTGGTGGCCGGCTGCAGGTTGAAGACGCTGCCGGTATGGCGGCTCGTCCAGCTGAAGCCCGACGTCGACCCGGCGGCAGTCCGGCGCAGCGGCATTCCGGCCGACCAGGTTGCGCTGCCTTGCGCTCGGTAACGAACCGATACCTGGCCATTGCCATTGGCGTCGCCGCTGAAGGCCCATTGCACCGAGAGATTCTCGATCGTGGGCGAGGGCAGGGTCACCGTGCCGGCGGCCGTGGCATTGGCACCGCCGGGTGAGGGAGCCGGCGCAGGGGCGGGCGCAGGCGCAGGTGCAGGTGCGGGAGCGGGAGCGGGAGCGGGAGCGGGAGCGGGAGCGGGAGCGGGTGCGGGTGCGGGTGCGCCGGCCACGGGCTCGGCGGCACCGTCGGAGCCGCCGCAGGCCACCAGCAGGAGGGCCATGAGCGCCATCGCGCCCGTCGGGAGCGCGCGGCCAGGGGAATGGAGTCGCTTCATCAGAGGTACGTCGGAAAAGTCGACGCAGTCTGACGCGCAGGCCCCGGTGGCCGTAAGCAAACGTAGGGGCATCGCCCGAGCCGATAGACTGCCGCCATGAACGCACCCGCCGCCAAGACCCTGAAGATCGACTTCGTGTCCGATGTCGTCTGTCCCTGGTGTGCCATCGGCCTGTCGTCGCTGGAGATCGCGCTGGCGCGGCTCGGCGGCGAGGTGGCGGCCGAGGTTCACTTCCAGCCATTCGAGCTGCATCCCGACATGGGGCCGGAAGGCGCCGAGGTGGTGCCCTACCTCTCGAAGAAGTACGGCATGACGGCCGAGCAGGTCGAGCGCAACCAGCAGGCCATCGCCGAGCGCGGTGCCGCGGTGGGCTTCGAGTTCCGCATGGAGCGGCGCAGCCGCACCTGGAACACCTTCGACGCGCACCGCCTGCTGCACTGGGCCGGCGAGGTCGGCCCGTCGCAGCAGCGTGCGCTCAAGCATGCGCTGCTGTCGGCGCATTTCACCGACGGCGAGAACCCGGGCGCGCGCGAGGTGCTGCTGCGCTGCGCCGAACGCGCCGGGCTCGATGGTCAGCGCGCCGCGGCGGTGATCGACGGCGACGACTACGCCCAGGCCGTGCGCGACCAGGAGAGCCTGTACGCGCAGGCCGGCATCACCTCGGTGCCGTCGGTGATCGTCAACGAGCGCTACCTGATCCAGGGCGGGCAGCCGCCGGAGATCTTCGAGCAGTCGCTGCGCGAGATCGCCGCCGAGGCCGGATGAAGATCCTCGTCGTCGAGGACGATGCGCAGCTCGGCGATGCGCTGGCCACCGGGCTGCGCCAGCGGCAGCACGTGGTCGACTGGTTCCGCGACGGCGAGCAGGCGAACGCCGCGCTGCAGGCCGTGCCCTACGACGCCGTCGTGCTCGATCTCGGCCTGCCCGGCGGCGACGGCATGCGCTGGCTTCGACGCTGGCGCGCCGAAGGCCGCGAGCTGCCGGTGCTCATCCTGACCGCGCGCGACGGCGTCAGCGACCGCATCGCCGGGCTGGACGCCGGGGCCGACGACTACCTCGTCAAGCCGATCACGCTCGACGAGCTCGCCGCGCGGCTGCGCGCGATGACCCGCCGCAGCACCGGCCGCGCGCGCAGCGTGTGGACGCACGGCCTGCTCAGCTACGACCCGGCCGGCCGCACCGTGCAATGGAACGGCACGCCGGTGGAGCTGACCGCCCGCGAACTGATGCTGCTCGAGGCCCTGATGGCGCACCCCGGGCGCATCCTGTCGAAGACGCAGCTGCAGGAAAAGCTCTACGACTGGGGCGAATCGCTGGAGAGCAACACGCTCGAGGTCCATGTGCATCACCTGCGCCGCAAGCTCGGCCGCGACGTGATCCGCACGATCCGCGGCGTGGGCTATGCGCTCGGCGCGGCCGACGGCGAGGGAGTGCGCCGTGAGTTTGCAGCGGCGGCTGCTGGTCTACCTGCTGATCAGCGCGCCGCTGGTCTGGCTGGCGGCCGGCTTCGCATCGATGCACTGGCACGGCACGAGGTCGATGAACTGTTCGACACCGAGCTGATCCGCAGGGCGCGCCAGTGCAGGTGACGCTGGCCGCGCCGGCGGCCGGCGTCGAGCCGTCGCTGCCCGCCGCCGGCGCGAGCAGCCCGAGCGGCGAGGCCGATCTCGGCGATCTGGCGATCGCCGTCTGGGCCCGCGACGGCCGCCTGCTGCTCTCCGACCGCGAGGGCGTGCACCTGCCCTATCGCCCCGAGGCCGCCGGATTCGTCGACATGCCGCTGGCCGGCGAGAACTGGCGCGTGTACTACCTGCAGTCCTTCGACGGCGGCTGGCTCGTCGCTGCCGGCCAGAAGGCCTACGAGCGCGAGGAGCTGGCACGCGACATCACGATGGGCCAGTGCTGCCCTGGCTGGCCATGCTGCCCCTGCTGCTGGCGGCGATGACCTGGGCGGTGCGCCGCGCACTGCTGCCAGTGCGGGCCTTGAGCGAAGAGATCGCCGCGCGCGGCGCCGACGAACTTCGCCCGGTGGCCGCGGCCCAGGCGCCGGGCGAGCTGCGGCCGCTGGTGGCGGCGATGAACGGCCTGTTCTCGCGCATCGAGGCGACGCTGGCGCGCGAGCGCCGCTTCACCGCCGACGCGGCCCACGAACTGCGCACGCCGCTGGCCGTGCTGCGCGCCCAGTGGGACGTGGTGCGGCGCGCCGAAGCGGGCGCGGCGCGCGACGCGGCCGAGGCCAAGCTCGGCCTGGGCATGGAGCGGCTCGACCGGCTGGTCACGCAGCTGCTCGCGCTGTCGCGCCTGGAGGACGGCAGCGCGGCGATCCAGCGGCAGCCGGTGTCCTGGCCGGCCGTCGTCGAGCAGGCGATGGGCGACTGCCTGCCGCTGGCCGCGCGCCGCCGCATCGAGCTGGCCTGCGAGGGGCTGGACGGCGGCCCGCAGGCGCCGCTGCCCTTGCAGGGCGATGCCGATCTGCTCACGGTGCTGCTGCGCAACCTGATCGACAACGCGGTGCGCTATGCGCCGGCCGGGAGCACCGTGCTGCTTCGCTTCGGCGAACGATCGCTGGAGGTGGAGAACGACGCCGCGCCGCTGAGCGACGCGCAGCTGGCCCGGCTGGGCGAGCGCTTCTATCGCCTCGAGGGGCAGGATGAGATCGGCAGCGGCCTCGGCCTGTCGATCGTGCAGCGCATCGCCGCGCTGCACGGCATGACGGTGCGCTTCGCCCGGCGCGATGACGGCCGCGGACTGCGCGTGACCGTCGGCACGTGAACCGCGCTCAGTGCGCGGCGCGGGCCTTCTCGAGCAGCACCCGCGCCTCCTCGCGCCGGCCGGTGTCGGCCACGTGGCGCCCCGGGCGCGGCGCGGCTTGCAGTGCGCGTTCGAGGTAGGGCACGGCCTCGGCCGGGTGGCCGGTCTCGACGAGGAACTCGCCGTAACAGTAGTTCGGGTCGATGCCCTGCGGGTTCAGCGCCAGGGCGTGCTCCAGAAGCTCCCTGGCGCGCTGCTTGTCGCCGAACCCCACCGGCCAGCCCGGTGCCTTGTAGTACAGCGAACCCAGGCCGCTGTAGGCCGTGCCGTCGAGCGCATGGTCGTCGATGCGCAGCGCCGATTCGTACATCGCCCGCGCCCGCTGGACCGGGGCGCAGGCCGCTCCAGCTGCCCTTCTCGTCGGCCCAGGAGCTGACGATGATCCCTTCCCAGACGCGCGGCTCGGCGCGCTGCGGCTGGGCTTCGACCACGCGGTGCGCTCGCGCGGCGAGCGCCGCGAAGCGCTTCTCGCGGTCGTGTGCCGGCGTCTGGTAGCGGATCACTTCCCAGTCCTGCTGCAGCTGCACCAGCTCGTCGTCCAGCGTGCCGCCGCGCGCAGGCGGCGACAGGGCCAGCACGGCCAGCAGTGCCAGGGACGGAAATCTCACGGGCGGATGCTCGCCGCCCGCGATTAGTGGGCCCTTAAGCGCGGTGCTCCGGCCCGGCGCAGGCCCTAGGCCAATGCCTCGTCGAGCACCTCGATCCAGTGCTTCACCGGCGTATTCGTGCCGGTGCCGAGGTGCTGGATGCAGCCGATGTTGGCCGAGACGATCACCTCGGCCTGCAGCGGCGCGAGGTGGCCGAGCTTGCGGTCGCGCAGCTGGTACGACAGCTCCGGCTGCAGCACCGAGTAGGTGCCGGCCGAGCCGCAGCACAGGTGCGATTCGCTCTTCGCGAGCTGCACGTCGAAGCCGAGCGCACCCAGGTGCGTCTCGACGCCGCCGCGCAGCTGCTGGCCGTGCTGCAGCGTGCACGGCGGGTGGTAGGCCAACTTGCGCGCGCCGCGGGCGCGCATCTTCGGCTTCAGGCGCGGCACCAGGTCGGGCAGCAGCTCGCTGATGTCCCGGGTCAGCGCGACGATGCGCCGCGCCCGCTCGGCATAGGCCGGGTCGTGGGCCAGCGCATGGGCGTAGTCCTTCACCTGCGCGCCGCAGCCCGACGCGTTCATCACGATGGCCTCGACCTTGTCGGCAGCCACCAGCGGCCACCACGGCATCGACGTTGCGGCGCATGTCGGCCAGCCCGCCGTCGACGTCGCCCAGGTGCGTGCGCAGCGCACCGCAGCAGCCGGCCTCGTCGGCCACCAGGGTCTGGATGCCGGCGGCATCGAGCACGCGCGCGGTGGCGCTGTTGACGTTGGGCATCATCGCCGGCTGCACGCAGCCCATCAGCATGAGCACCTTGCGCTCGTGCTCGCGGGTCGGCCAGCGGTGCGCCTGCGCCGGCATCTTGCCGGGCACCTTGTTCTTCAACGCGTCGGGCAGCAGCGGCCGCGCGAGCTGGCCGAGCTTCATCGCCGGAGCGAAGAGCGGCGAGGTCAGGCCCTCCTTGAGCAGCCAGCGCACTGCCTTCTCGCCGGCGGGGCGCTCGACGCGCTCTTCCACCACCTTGCGGCCGATCTCCACCAGATGCCCGTACTGCACGCCCGAGGGGCAGGTGCTCTCGCAGTTGCGGCAGGTCAGGCAGCGGTCGAGGTGCTGCTGCGTGGCGCGCGTGACCGGCTTGCCTTCCAGCACCTGCTTGATCAGGTAGATGCGGCCGCGCGGGCCGTCGAGCTCGTCGCCGAGCAGCTGGTAGGTCGGGCAGGTGGCGGTGCAGAAGCCGCAGTGCACGCACTTGCGCAGGATGGCCTCGGCGGCGTCGCCCTCGCGGGTGCCCTTGAACTCGTCGGATAGCTGGGTCTGCATGGGGTCAGTGGCCGGGGTTCACAGGCCGGAGATCACAGGCCGGGATACAGGCGGCCGGGATTGAACACGCCGCTCGGGTCGAAGGCCTTCTTCAGTTCGCGGTGGATGCGGTCCAGCGGCGCCTTCAGCGGCGCGAACGCGCCAGCGCCCTTGTCGCCGCGGAACAGCGTGGCATGGCCGCCGGCACGCGAGGCGGTGTCGCGCACCATCGAGGCGGGTGCAGCACTGCACACCCAGCGCTGCGCACCGCCCCACTCGATCAGCTGCTCGCCGGGCAGGGAGAGCGGCGGCGTGGTCGGCGGCACCGACAGGCGCCACAGCCGCGCGCCGCCCTCGACCGCCGCGGCGGCCTTGGCGAAGAACTCGTCCTGCTGGTGGCGCAGGCCGCTCCAGAACGGCGTGGCGTGGGCCGGGTCGATCAGCTCGCCGCCGAGCCGGGTGATCGCCGAGTTCACCGCCGCGAGCGCACCGCGCAGGCGCAGCACCAGCGTGCCGTCCCACCAGGCGCTGGCATTGATCGGCAGCGGCTGGCCGCCCCATTCGTTGAGCTGGCGGATGGCCGCGGCCTCGTCCATCGAGAAGCGCAGCGTCGCGGTGGCCGGCGCGACCGGCAGCACCTTCAGCGACACCTCGAGGATCACGCCCAGCGTGCCCATCGAGCCCGCCAGCAGGCGCGAGACGTCGTAGCCGGCCACGTTCTTCATCGACTTCGGCCGCCGAAACTGAGCACCTCGCCACGGCCGTTGAGCAGCGTGGCGCCGAGCACGTAGTCGCGCACCGCGCCCACCGCCGCGCGCGAGGGGCCGGACAGCCCCGCCGCCACCATGCCGCCCACCGTGGCACCGGGCCCGAAGTGCGGCGGCTCGAAGGGCAGGCACTGGCCCTGCTCGGCGAGCGTGGCCTCCAGCTCGGCCAGCGAGGTGCCGCAGCGCGCGGTCACCACCAGCTCGGTGGGCTCGTAGCTGGAGATGCCTTCGAGCACGCGGGTGTCGAGCAGCTCGCCGGCGGGCGCCTCGCCGTAGAAGGCCTTGGTGCCGCCGCCCTGGATGCACAGCTGCGCGCCGGCCGACTGCGCGCTCTGCACGCGGTCGATGAGCATCTGCAACGCGGGATCTTTGATCGACATGGATTCAGAAACGGGGAATGTCGGCAAACGGCAGCAGCCCGCGCGAGACGTGCATCTTTCCGTACTCGGCGCAGCGGTGCAGCGTCGGGATCACCTTGCCGGGGTTGAGCAGTTCCTTCGCATCGAAGGCGCGCTTGAGCGCAAACATCTGCTCGCGCTCGGCCGGCGCGAACTGAACGCACATCGAACTGAGCTTCTCCACGCCCACGCCGTGCTCGCCGGTCACGGTGCCGCCCATGCGCACGCTGGTCTCGAGGATGTCGGCGCCGAACAGCTCGCAGCGGTGCATCTGGTCGGGGTCGTTGGCATCGAACAGGATCAGCGGGTGCAGGTTGCCGTCGCCGGCGTGGAAGACGTTGGCACAGCGCAGGCCGTACTTCTGCTCCATCTCCTGGATGGCCAGCAGGATGTCGGCGGGCGCTTGCGCGGGATCGTCGAGTCCATGCACATGTAGTCGGGGCTGATGCGGCCCGAGGCGGGGAAGGCGTTCTTGCGGCCGCTCCAGAACTTCAGCCGCTGGGCCTCGTTCTCGCTGACCGAGATCGCGGTGGCGCCGCAGCGCTGCAGCACTTCCACCATGCGGCAGATCTCCTCTTCCACCTCTTCCGGCGTGCCGTCGCTCTCTCGCACAGCAGGATGGCTTCGGCGTCCAGGTCGTAGCCGGCGTGCACGAAATCCTCGACGGCCGCCGTCATCGGCTTGTCCATCATCTCCAGGCCGGCCGGGATGATGCCGGCGGCGATCACGCTGGCCACCGCATCGCCGGCCTTCTTCATGTCGTCGAAGCTGGCCATGATGCAGCGGGCCAGCTGCGGCTTGGGCACCAGCTTCACGGTGACTTCGGTGGTGACGGCCAGCATGCCTTCGCTGCCGACCAGCACGCCCATCAGGTCCAGGCCGGCGGCGTCGAGCGCCTCGGCGCCGAACTCCACCGCCTCGCCCTCGACGGTGAAGCCGCGCACGCGCAGCACGTTGTGCACCGTCAGGCCGTATTTCAGGCAGTGCACGCCGCCGGAGTTCTCGGCCACGTTGCCGCCGATCGTGCAGGCGATCTGGCTCGACGGATCGGGCGCGTAGTACAGGCCGTAGGGCGCCGCGGCCTCGCTGATCGCGAGGTTGCGCACGCCGCATTGCACGCGTGCCGTGCGCGAGAGCGCATCGATCGAGAGGATGCGGTTGAACTTGGCCGGAGCTCATCGTCACGCCCAGCTTGTGCGGCAGTGCGCCGCCCGACAGCCCCGTGCCGGCACCGCGGGCCACGACGGGCACGTTCAGGCGGTGGCAGGTGCGCAGCACCGCGGCCACCTGTTCCTCGGTCTCGGGCAGCGCCGCCAGCGGTTGCTCGCGGTAGGCGGTGAGGCCGTCGCACTCGTAGGGCGTGGTGTCTTCGCTGTGCCACAGCAGCGCATGCGCGGGCAGCACGGCAGACAGCTCGGCCACCACCTCGGCGCGGCGCGCGGCGCGGTCGGTGCGGGCGGCCTCGCCCGGCACGGTGGCCATCTCGAGCGTGGAAGGGGCGTTCACGGGCGGACTCCGGCGATGTTCGTTCGGCTGGCCGCGCACTGTAACTCCGCGAGGGTGACGCCGGATCGAAGCTTCTTTGCGATCCGGGTGAAACTGCCGCGACTGGACTCAGGCGCGAAACACCGTCAGCACGCCGGTGTAGCCGTACAGGTGGTGGCGGGCGATCTCGCCGGCGGCGAAGAAGCCGACCAGCGGCACGTCGCCCAGCGCGCGGCGCACGATCTGCAGTTCCGCCGAGGCGCCGCCGAAGTGCGGGCCGCCTCGGCCCGAGCAGCTCACATAGACGGCGCCGGCGATGGCGGGCTCGGCGGCTTCCGCGATGCCGCCGCCGGGCAGCGTGGCGGCCAGCGGCAGGTCTTCGGGCGTGAGTTCTTCACGGATCTCGGCGCAGATGCGCACCGGGTCCCGCCGTGCGGCCTCGGTGTGGCGCTGGCAGAAGGCGAGCTCCAGGCCTTCCGGGGACTGGTCGCCGATCGCGATGCCACCGCGGCCGGGGTCCAGGCCGATCAGGTGGCGCACGCGGGCGTCGGGCCCGAACGCGCCGCGGCGGGCGCTGCTCGCATCGGCGCTGCGATCGGCCGGATCGGACAGGCCGACCAGCGTCTGGCGGATCTGCGGCAGCACCTCGCGCGGCTCGCGGCCGGCCACGCCGAGGTCGGCCAGCAGGCACTCGAGGGCCGGTTCGCCATCGAGCTTCGTGACCACGTTGCCGGCCGATTCGGTGACCTTGCGCGTGCGGCCCACCGGCTGGCAACCCTGCGTGACCCGAGACACCAGGCCCACGCTGCTCGTGAAGGCCACTCCCGACAGCCCGCCGCCGAGCACCGCATCGGCAATATGCAGCGTGCGGTTGCGCGCCGAGGCGAGGCCGCCGAAGAGGTAGCCGGTGGCGGTGCGGTCGCTCATGTCGGCGATCAGCTCGGCCAGATCGGCGGTCGCCGGGTCGGCATGCACCTGTGCCACGTGGGCGGCGAAGTCGCCCAGCGGCTGGGCGCCGGGAAGACCCGGAACTCGCTGCGCGGCAGTTCGGCGAGCATCACGCTGAGCGCCGGTTCGTCGAAGTATTCGACGCCGCTGGCGGCCACGCCGATGCCATCGCAGCCGACCCAGGCGACACCGGGCCACTGCCGCTGCAGCTCGGCCAGCAGCGCCTCGGCCGGCCGGCATAGTGGTCGGTCAGGTAGACCCAGCCCAGTGTCGGCGCGAAGGGCGCGCGCTCGCGGCGCTGCGCCTCCAGCTGCGGCTGCACCATCGCCAGCGCATAGCGCCAGTCGGGGTGGGTGGCGTGGGCCTGCAGGAATCGCTTCACGGCGCGCCCTTCTTCTTCGAGATCGACTTGCGCGTGGCGGTGCGCGCCGCGGCACCGGCGCCGCGTGCCACCGCGCCGGGCACCGAGGCGGCCTTCTTCAGCGTCTGGCCGGCGGCGTCGAAGCTCTGCTTGACCATCGTGCCGGCGAGGTTCTTGGCCGCGTCGGTGGCGCCGTCCTTCATCGCGCTGGCGGCCAGCTCGGTGAACTGCTTGGTCAGCGCGCCCCACCACTGCATCGGGTCGACCGGCTGCGCGGCGGCCGCCGCGCCGGCACTCTTCTTCGCGGCCGGCTTCTTCCTGGCCGGGGCGGTCTTCGTCGACGTCTCGGCCGCGGCAGCAGCGGCCGGCGTAGCCCCTCCGGCACGCGCAGCGTCATCGCGTCGCGCAGGTCGTCCATCTGCACGTTCATCGTCTTCAGCGTCGACAGCGTCATGCGCTGCACCTCCAGCGCCTGGATCGTGGCGCCGAGCATGCGCGCGTTCTGCTCCAGCCAGAACTGCACCGTGCGCAGCTCCTCGATGCGCTTCTCCAGCTCTTCCGGGTTCAGCGTCGGCGCCACCCACTGGCCGATGTTGGGCAGCGCGGAGCCGGCGTTCTTCACCAGGCCCTGCAGGAAATCGAAACCGGGAACGAGCTTGGCGAAAGCGGCGGCGTCGGCCATGGGGGTCTCCTCGCGTGGTTGTTCTGGGTGTCGACGATGGTAAGCGCCGCTCAGCGCGACAGCGCCATTAGCCGTGCCAATCGTGCGTCGTCCGGCCGCTCGACGGTATTGATCTGCGACAGCTGCGCGTGCGCCTGCGCGAAGAAGATGCGCGCGTCATCGGCGCGGCCCAACGCCAGCAGGTTCTCGCCGATCTCCTCGGGCACGAAGCCGTCGGTCTCGCCGGCCGCGGCCAGCTCCGCCTCGAGCCGGCGCAGCAGGGCCAGCGCCTCGTCGTGGCGGGCCAGGGCGCGCAGCTGGCGGGCCACCGCCCAGTGTGCCTCGCGGATGCGCTGCGGCTTCGCGCCATCGCGCTCGCGCGCGGCCAGCGCCGCCCGGAACTGTTGCAGCGCCTCGTCGTGGCGCCCGATCTCGTGCAGACCCCAGCCGAGGTTGCTGGTCAGCGAGGCTTCCCAGCGCCGCGCCTGAGGGTCCTTCGCGCTCAGCGCAGCCGCCAGCGCCCGGCGCGTCCAGGCCATCTGCTCCTCGGGGTCGTGCTGCACCAGGGCGACCATGTGCAGCGCATCGACATGCAGGTCTTCGAGCCTGGCCGTGCGCGCCAGCTGCTCCGCCTGCAGGAACAGCGGCCGGGCCCGCGCCGGCTCGCCGGCCGAGCGCCGGTGCGGCCGCGCTCGAGCAGCGTGCGCACGCGCGGCTCGGTGCCGGCACCGGCCAGCTCGGCGTCCACCGCATCGAGCTCGCGGTGTGCCGCATCGAACTGCCGCCGCAGGCTGTGCGTGCGGGCGATCTGCGTGCGCAGCGACAGTGCAGCGTCGTGCGTGGCATCGGCCATCGCCGCACGAAAGCGGGCTTCGCTCGCCGCGGGGTCGTCGAAGTCCCACAGCGCGTGGATGTCGGGCATCGGGGCCTCCAGGGCCATGCGCTCGACGCGGTAGCCGCGCTGCGCCATCAGCGCGGGCAGGCTGCGTGAGCCTGTGAGATGCAGGCTCCCGACCGCGGCGAACACCGTTCTGCCGCTGCGGTGCAGCGCGTCGAGCCGCGCGGCCATCGCCGGGTGGCGTTCGTCGAGCAGGCGCCGCATTGCCGCCGCCTCGGCCGGCGTGCGCTGGCAATCGCACCACTCGGCATAGCGGGCCAGCCGCGCATGGTCGCCGAGCGCCCAGATCCGGGCGATCTGCTCGAGCATCTTCTGCGCGCGGCCGCTGTCGAGCTCGTCGAGCGTGCTGCGCGCGAGTTCGAGCAGGTCCTTGGGCGACGCGGCGCTGATCGTGCGCAGCTGTTCGTCGACGGTCTCCAGCGCGGCCACGGTCTTGCCGTCGCGCCGCGCCAGCGCCGACAGCGAGGCATCGATGCCGTACCCCCGGCTCCAGCCCCAGGCGCCGCCCCGCGAGCATGCCGAGCGTGGCCAGCTGCAGCTCGGGGCGCAGCGCAGCCAGCTGCTCGGGCGGCGCACATTCGGCGCGGGCGCGGCGCTCGAGGCGCTGCTGCAGCGCGAGGGGCAAGGTCTCGCCGGGCCGCGCCCGCTGCCGGCGGCCGGGCGGCGCTGCGTGTCGGGATCGAGCAGGTCGAGCTCGAGCGCCAGCACTGGCTCTGCGCCAGCGCCTGCGCCACGCGCGGGCCGGGAAGGCCCACTCCAGCCGCCCGAGGTGCACGGTGCCGTAGAGCCAGGAGCTGCGGCCGTCCTTCTCCAGCTTCCACAGGAAGCCGCGGTCGCGCGCACGGCGCTGCGCCTCGGCCAGGGCCTGCGGCGTGGGCGGCGCGAGCGGCGGCGGGCAATCGTCCTGCGCCAGCGCGGGCAGGGCCACGGCCAGTGCCGTGGCGGCCAGGGCACGGCGCAGGCGGAGGGTCAGCACGCTCATGCCGCAGCAGCTTAGCGGGCCGCGTGCGGTTCGATGCGCAGCACGCCGTCCACCTGCGTCCAGCGCAGGCGGCCGAGCACGTCCATGCCGAGCAGCGGGCGGTCGTCCAGCCCGGCCAGCGCCACCACGCGCAGCCGCTCGGCCCGCACGCCGCCGCGCAGCTCCACATCGGCACGCATGACCTCGCCGGTGACGATGCCGCCGGCCGTGCTCGATTGCACCGTGCCAATGGCCTCCAGCCGCAGTTCGCGCGCCAGGGAGGCCGGGATGGCCGTGCCGGTGGCGCCGGTGTCGACGAGAAAGTCGACCGGGCGCCCCTCGATGGAGCCGGGCCAGTGATAGTGGCCGTCGGGGCCGCGGCGGATCTCGATCACCCGGTCGGCCACCGTGAAGCGCAGCTGCTGCGCGCGGTGCTGCCACCACTGCACGCCAAGGAACAGCGACAGTCCGATCAGCAGCCAGATGGTGGCGATCTTGAAGGTGCTCGGCAGCTCTGAACTCATTGACAATCCTTCGCGCTGCGCGCTCCGGTATTCGCGCTTGGGAGCGGCCCGGCGCGCTCATCCCGCTACGATGCCACGGCCATGAAAGCCCTGTTCCACCTCGCCTACCACGTGACCGATCTCGACGCCGCGCGCCGCTTCTACGGCGGCGTGCTCGGCTGCCGCGAAGGCCGCAGCACCGAGACCTGGGTCGACTTCGACTTCTTCGGCCACCAGATCTCGCTGCACCTGGGCGAGCCGTTCAAGACGTCGGACACCGGCCGCGTCGGCGACAAGCTCGTGCCCATGCCGCACCTCGGCCTCGTGCTGCAGCGCGCCGACTGGCAGGCGCTGGCCGAGAGGCTGCGCGCGGCCGGCACCGACTTCGTGCTGGAGCCGCAGCTGCGCTTCAAGGGCCAACCCGGCGAGCAGTGGACGATGTTCTTCCGTGACCCCAGCGGCAACCCGATCGAGGTCAAGGGCTTCGAGTCGCTGGACGAGATCTACGACACCTGAGCGTCAGGCCGCCAGCGGCGCCACTTTCTGCTCGATCGCGCCGAACAGGCTCTGCCCGTCGGCGCCCTTCATCTCGATGCGGATGGTGTCGCCGTAGCGCATGAACTCGGTCTTCGGCTCGCCCGACTCGATGGTCTCGATCGCGCGTTTCTCGGCGATGCAGCTGTAGCCGCGCGACCAGTCCTTGTTGCTCACCGTGCCGCTGCCGACGATGCTGCCGGCGCGCACGTTGCGCGTCTTGCCGATGTGCGCGATCAGCTGGCCGAAGTGGAAGGTCATTTCCTCGCCGGCGCTGCACAGGCCGACGCGCTTGCCGTTCCACACCGATTCCAGGTTCAGGTGCACGCGCCCGCCCTGCCGGGCGGCGCCCAGCTCGTCGGGCGTGCAGGCCACCGGGCCGAAGGCCGTGGCCGGCTTGCTCTGGAAGAAGCCGAAACCCTTGGCCAGCTCGGCGGGGATCAGGTTGCGCAGGGACACGTCGTTGGCGATCGTCACCAGGCGGATGCCTTCCAGCGCGGCATCGGGTGTGCAGCCCATCGGCACGTCGCCGGTGATCACCGCCACCTCGGCCTC
The DNA here is from genome assembly GCA_007994965.1 of Piscinibacter aquaticus. Classification (GTDB taxonomy): domain Bacteria; phylum Pseudomonadota; class Gammaproteobacteria; order Burkholderiales; family Burkholderiaceae_C; genus Piscinibacter; species Piscinibacter aquaticus. The sequence goes on from VOPW01000001.1 coordinate 4,287,633, forward strand.
GAAGTCGATGCCGAAGTCCTCGCTGGGCACGACGATGTCGTCCGTGGGGCCGAGGAAGTCATCGCTGCCGCCCTGGTACATCAGCGGGTCGGTGTAGAAGCTCTCGGGCACCTCGGCGCCGCGGGCCTTGCGCACCAGCTCCACGTGGTTGATGAACGCCGAGCCGTCGGCCCACTGGAAGGCGCGCGGCAGCGGTGCCATGCACTTCTGCGGCTCGAAGGCGAAGGCGTGGCGCGCCTTGCCGTGGTTGAGCGTCTGGTACAGATCCTCCAGCTGCGGGCTGAGGAAGTTCCAGTCGTCCAGCACCTGCTGCAACCGGGTGGCGATGCCGCTGGCATAGTGCGCGGTCGAGAGATCGCGCGAGACCACGACGAGCTGGCCGTCGCGCGATCCGTCCTTGTAGGTGGCGAGTTTCATGCGGTGGGCGGAAACGGGAAGCGGTAAAGGGGCGATTGTCGATGCTGTCGGCCGGGCTTGAGCCGCGCCGCCGCCGCACCCTGGCCGGGCTGGGCGGGCTGACGCTGGCCGCTCACCTGCTGCTGATCGGGGCGCGGAGTTCTCCGCGCCTCTCACCCCGCCGCCCGCGCCGACTGCCGTGGTGGTGCGCACCCTGCCGGCGCCGGGTGCGCCGCAGCCCGGAGCGCCGCCGGCGCCGGCGCCCGCGGCAGCGCTGGCCGATCGGCCTGCCCGACCGAATCCGGCCCTGCGGCCGCGCCGCGAGGCGCCGCCGCCGGTGGCTGCAGCTCAGCCCGTGGTCGATCCGGCGGATCGGCCAGCGCCGCCTGCGGAGCCGGTACCTGACGTGCCGCCGCTGGCGCAGGCCACGCCGCCACCCGAGCCGGCCGCCTCCGGGCCGCTGCGTGCCGAGGCGGCGGCTGCAGCACCGGCGGCATCGGCCGCGGCCGGCGAGGCCGAGGGCGCGCCGCCGCCGCTGTACGCCACGCAGCTGCCGCCGCCGCTGACGCTGCGCTACGAACTGCGCCGCGGCCGCCTGACCGGCAGCGGTGACCTGCACTGGCGCCCCGAGGCCGGCCGCTACAGCCTTCGCCTGGAAGGCTCGGTGATGGGCCTGAGCGTGCTGACTCAGGACAGCCGCGGCACGCTGGACGCCCACGGTGTCGTCCCGGAACGTTTCACCGACCAGCGCGCGCGCCGGCCGATGGTGGCGGCGAACTTCGAGCGCGAGGGCGGCCGCATCCGTTTCTCCGGCCCGTCGAACGAGGTGCCGTGGCAGCCCGGCGTGCAGGACCGCCTGAGCTGGATGGTGCAGCTCGCTGCGGTGGCGCAGGCCGAGCCGCAGCGGCTCGCAGCTGGAGAGCGCATCGTGATGATGGTGGTCGGCGCGCGCGGCGATGCGTCCACCTGGGCGTTCCGCAGCGCGGGCCCCGAGATCCTGACATTGTTCACCGCGCCCCTGGAAACCGTGCACCTGCTGCGCGAGCCGCGCCACCCGTACGACACGCGTGGAGGTCTGGCTCGATCCGGCGCGCCACCACCTGCCAGTGCGCGCCGTGATGGGCAGCGGCGACGACGACCGGCTCGAACTGCGCCTGCGCGAACTGCTGCCCTGAGGCGAGCCGGGGCAGTCACGCCGTCCGGCGCGGCCCGCCCTTGAAACCCGCGCGGGCGGCCCACGTTCGGGTTCAGGAGAGTTCCTCATGCAGATGCTCTACAACTCCGACAGCTTTGCGGTGGTGTCGTTCGACGTTCCCGACGCCCAGGGCGAGGGGCCGCTGAACCGTGGCGGCTATGAAATCGTTGACAAGTTCGCCCGCAAGGAGATCTTCATCCAGGGCGCGTTGGCCGAGAGCTTCAAGCAGGGCGTGCAGGCGCTGATCGAAACCGGGCCCTCGGAGGAGGACATGGATTCGTTCATCGAGCGCTTCGCGTCGCTCTCGCAGCAGCCCCTGGTGCTGCACTGAGGCAGCCGCCCGCCGGCGCGGGCGTGCGCTTCACCACGCCGGCGGTGCCGAAAGCGGTCGACGCCGGGGCGCCTTCTGCGTTATGGTCCCCGTGCGCCGATGGGGCGCCACCCGGGAGGTGACCGATGGTGAAGCACAGCCGCAGCGCCGGTGAAGGGCGTGCCGTCCTGTCGCCGGGCCTGTCCGAGGCCCCGGTGCTTGATCGCATGTGCTCGCACTTCGTGCTCGCGCTGACGATGAGCCAGGCCGGGCGCTTCAACCCCCGGCGCGACTGGAACAGCCTGCTGTCGCTGACGGGCCGCCATCTCGTCTGGCCGCCGGCCGTGCTGCGCCGGCTGCGCGATTTTCTCGACCACCGCTGCCGCAACAATGACCAGTGGCGCGGCCAGGAAGCACTCTCCGACGCCGCCTTCATCGAGCGCCACGGCGCCTGGCGCGGGCCGTATGAAGAGGGCACGCTGTTCTTCTACCTCGACGAATACGTCAAGGATGCGCCGAAGGATCTGCTGCTCGTGCTCGGCGCCACCGCCGAGTGGCTGGAGCGCAGCCTGAAGAAGGAATCCACCCTCGTCGAGAAGAACATCGACGCGCTGGCCGGGTTGCTGCAGCTCAACGCCGCCGAGCGCGCGCTGCTGCTGTACGGCACGCTGGCGCGCTACCAGCGGGATCTGCGCGGGCTGCTCGTCGAGTTCAAGGTCAGCAACGCGCAGGAGGCCTATGCGGCGATTGCCCGCGTGGCTGGCGTCAACGAGGCCGATGTCGCCGAAGCGCTGCGCGCCGGTTCGCGCCTGGAGCGCATCGGCATGGTCGAGAACCTGATCTCCGAGCACAACATCACCGACCTGGCCGACCTGATGAAGGTCAGCGAGCAGCTGCCGCCGGTGCTGATGCGCGAATACCAGGGCCCGTCCGACCTGATGGCGGTGTTCACGCGGCCGGCCGCGCGCAGCGAGCTCACGGCGGGCGACTTCCATTACGTCGGCGACGACTGCCGCATGATGACCGCGCTGCTGAAGAACGCGGTGGCGCGCAAGGAGCCGGGCGTCAACATCCTGCTCTACGGTCCGCCGGGCACCGGCAAGACCGAACTCGCCAAGGTGGCCGCGCAGGCGGCCGGGCTGGAGCTCTACGAAGTCGAGTACGCCGACCGCGACGGCAATTCGCTCTCCGGCCGCGACCGCTACCGCTCGCTGCAGATCAGCCGGTGTTCCTCAAGGGCAGCGCCAGCGTGGCGCTGTTGTTCGACGAGGTGGAAGACGTCTTCCCGCCCATCTCCACCGATGCCGCGCAGCTGATGGCACGGCTGGACAGCAGCGACGCCGCGCCGACCGGCAGCGTGAGCGGCAAGGCCTGGGTCAACCAGATCCTCGAAACCAATCCGGTGCCGGTGATCTGGGTGACCAACCGCATCGAGCAGATCGACGTGGCCTTCCGCCGCCGCTTCCAGTACCACCTGGAGCTCAAGAGCCCGCCGCCGGGTGCGCGCGAAGCGCTGGTCTCGCGCGCGCTCGAAGGCGTGGCGGTGGGCGAGGGATTCGCGGCGCGGCTGGCCGAGCGCAAGGGGCTGACGCCGGCGCAGATCCGCACCGCGGTGAAGTTCGCCCGGCTGGCGGGTGAAGGCGCCAGAGGCGACACCGAGGCGCTGATCGAGCGCCAGCTGCTCAACGCCGACAAGGCGCTCGGCCGAGCCGGGCCCGAGCGCGGCGCGCGGCGTGTGGTGACGCGCTACGACCTCACGCTGGTGAATACCGAATCGCGCTTCGAACTGCCGAAGATCGTCGAGGCGCTGCGCCGCAAGGGCTTCGGCACGCTGTGCTTCTACGGCCCGCCGGGCACCGGCAAGACGGCGCTGGCCGAACACATCGCCGCCGAGCTGCGCCGGCCGCTGATGATCCGGCAGGCGAGCGACTGGTCAGCAAGTTCGTCGGCGAGACCGAGCAGAACATGGCGAAGATGTTCGAGGAGGCCGAGGCGGAGCAGGCCGTGCTGCTGCTCGACGAGGCCGACAGCTTCCTGCGCAGCCGCAAGCTGGCCGAGCGCAACTACGAGGTCAGCGAAGTCAACGAGATGCTGCAGGGCATGGAGCGCTACGCCGGCATCTTCATCTGCACGACCAACCTGTTCCACGAACTGGACGAGGCGGCGCTGCGCCGCTTCACCTTCAAGATCCAGTTCAAGCCGCTGACGCCCGCGCAGCGCGAGCGCATGTTCGTCGCCGAGGCGCTCGGCGGCGACGCGCAGGCCCTCACCGACGAGCAGCGGCGCCGCCTGCGCGCGCTGGAGCAGCTCGCGCCGGGCGACTTCGCGGCGGTGAAGCGGCAGGTCGACGTGCTCGGCGAGGCCTTCGAGCCGGACGAATTCCTGTCGCAGCTCGAGGCCGAGCACCGCGTGAAGCCCGAGGTGCAGCAGCAGCGCGGCATCGGCTTCGTGCACTGATCGACGCGCCCGCCTGAAACCGCGCCGAGCGTGATGCGCCGCACGCGGCGCGCCGGGGCGGCCCTCCAGCGGCGGCGGGCCCGGCCGATAAGGGCGGACTGGACCTCTCCGCACGCGTCGTGGCCCCCGATTCCTTCCTCGCCCGGCAGTTCCACATCGCCCTGGATGCCGCCGCGGCGCTGCTGGCGGCGCTGGCCTGCCACGTGGGGCTGGCCCTGAACCGCCGCGTGCCGGGCGCCTCGCGCCGCGGCGCGATGCCGTGGCTGGCCGGTGGCGCGCTGGCGCTGGGCACCGGGCTGTGGAGCGTGCACTTCGTCACGGCGGGCCTGCAGCCCCTGCGGCTGCCGGTGGCCTACAACGGCTTCGCGGTCCTGGCCACTGGCTGACAACCGTGCTGCTCGCCGGCGTGGGGCTCTCCTGCTCGCGGCCGGCCGCTGGCGGCGCGTGGCCGCCGTGGTGCTGCTCGCGCTGGTGGCGGTGGCGGTCACCGGCGCCAGCCTGCATGGCATGGGCCTGACACCCGTGCCGGCCGCGCGGCCGCTGGTCGTGACCGCGGCGGCGGCGGCGCTCGCGTTGCTGCTCGGTGGCTGCGGCTGGCTGCTGGCGGGCGAGCGCGGCGTCGAGCCGCGGTGGCAGCTGAGCGCCGCCCTGCTGGCCGGCGCCGGGCTGGTCGGCGCGCACCACGCCGTGGCGGCGTCGCTGCAGGTGCCGGCGGCTGCGGTGTCGCGTCACGCCGGCGGCTGGCTGGGCGACGCGACCATGGCCCTGCTGGCCGGCATGCTCACGCTCACGCTGTCGGGTGCGCTGCTGGCCTTGTCGATCATGGAAGCGCGCATGCGCCGTGCGCTGCGCGAGGCGATCGAGCGCGTCGAGGAAGCCGCGCGCACCGATTCGCTGACGCGGCTGCCGAACCGGCGCGCGTTCGAGGCACGGCTCGATGCCGCCGAACGCCATGCCGCCGAGGGACAGCTGGCGACGGCCGTGCTGTTCATCGGCATCGACCATTTCACGCCCGTCAACGAATCGTTCGGCCGTGCCGTCGGCGATCTGCTGCTGCAGGCCATCGCCCGGCGGCTGCGCGAACTCGTCGGCACGCGCGGCGTGCTGGCGCGCGTCGGCGGCGACGAGTTCGTGCTGCTGCTCGGCCCGGGGCATGGCCGCACGCAGTCGGCGGCGATGGCGCAGCAGCTCCTCGAGGCGCTGCTGCAGCCCTTCGAGCTGGAACAGCGCGTGCTGTCGGTGAGCGCCTCGATCGGCGTGACGCTCTATCCGCGCGACGGTTCGCTGACCTCGGCGATGGCGCATGCCGAGGCGGCGGCACGTTACGCCAAGCGCAACGGCGGCGCCACCTTCGCCTTCTTCGAGCCGCGCATGCTCGGCGATGCGCGCGAGCAGGCCGAGCTGCTGCGCGACCTGCGCCACGCCGTGGCCGGCGGGCAACTCGAGCTCGTCTACCAGCCCAAGGTGCACGCGCCCAGCGGCGAGATCACCGGGGCCGAGGCGCTGCTGCGCTGGCACCACCCGCAGCGCGGCATGGTCAGCCCGATGGTCTTCGTGCCGCTGGCCGAGCGGCACGGCCTGATCGTCTCGATCGGCCAGTGGGTGATCGACGAAGCCTGCCGGCAGGCGCGCGCCTGGCGCGACGAAGGCCTGCGCATGCGTGTGGCGATCAACCTCTCGGTGCACCAGCTGCGCCAGCCCGACCTCGCCGAGCGCATCGCCGCCGCGCTGCAGCGGCATCAGGTCAAGCCCAACCTGCTGACCTGCGAGATCACCGAATCGGCCGCGATGGAGGATGCCGAGGGCACGCGGGCGATCTTCGAGAAGCTGTCGGCGGTGGGCGTGCACCTGTCGATCGACGACTTCGGCACCGGCTACTGCAACTTCGCGATGCTGCGCCGGCTGCCGGCGGAGGAGCTGAAGATCGACCGCAGTTTCGTGCTCGACCTGGAGACCAGCGCCGATGCGCGCGCGGTGGTCGACGCAGTGGTCAAGCTCGGCCGTGCGCTGGGCCGCAAGGTGGTGGCCGAGGGCGTGGAGACCGAAGGCCGTGCGCAGGTGCTGCGCGCACTCGGCTGCGACGTGCTGCAGGGCTACCTCTATGCCAAGCCGATGGCGGCCAAGGCGCTGGCGCTGTGGGCGATGAACGACGTCGGCCCGCGCGCGATGGAGTTCAGCGCTTCGCTGTTCCAGGAGACGCAGCCGGTCTCCGTGCACTGACCGGGGCCGAGGGTGGCTTCGTAGAATGCCGGGATGAAGACGCCCGCCTACACCCGCGCCGCCGCGCTGCCCGCGATCCTCGCGCAGCGCATCGCCATCCTCGACGGCGCGATGGGCACGATGATCCAGCGCTACAAGCTGGTCGAGGCCGATTACCGCGGCGAGCGCTTCCAGGACCATCCGAAGGACCTGAAGGGCAACAACGAGCTGCTGCAGTTCACCCGCCCCGACGTGATCCGCGAGATCCACGAGAAGTACCTCGCCGCCGGCGCCGACATCATCGAGACCAACACCTTCGGCGCCACCAGCGTGGCGCAGGAGGACTACGGCCTGGCGCCGCTGGCGCGCGAGATGAACGTGGCTGCGGCGCAGCTGGCGCGCGCCGCCTGCGACAAGTTCTCCACGCCCGACAAGCCGCGCTTCGTCGCCGGCGCGCTCGGCCCCACGCCGCGCACGGCCAGCATCAGCCCCGACGTGAACGACCCGGCCGCACGCAACATCACCTTCGACGAACTGCGCGCGGCCTACCGCGAGCAGGCCGAGGGCCTGCTCGAAGGCGGGGCCGACCTGTTCCTCGTCGAGACCATCTTCGACACGCTCAACGCCAAGGCGGCGATCTTCGCGCTCGACGAGCTGATGGAAGACAGCGGCGAGCGGCTGCCGGTGATCATCTCGGGCACGGTGACCGACGCCTCCGGCCGCATCCTCTCGGGCCAGACGGTCACCGCCTTCTGGCACAGCGTGCGCCACGCGAAGCCGATCGCCGTGGGCCTGAATTGCGCGCTCGGTGCGACGCTGATGCGGCCGTACATCGAGGAGCTGTCGCGCGTGGCCGGCGACACCTTCATCAGCTGCTACCCGAACGCCGGCCTGCCCAACCCGATGAGCGAGACCGGCTTCGACGAGACGCCGGAGATCACTGGCGGGCTGCTCGAGGAATTCGCCAGGGCGGGCTTCCTGAACATCGCCGGCGGCTGCTGCGGCACGACGCCGGAGCACATCGCGGAGATCGCGCAGCGGGTCGGCCGCTACCAGCCGCGCTGCTGCGCCGGCAGCCTGTTCGGCGCCCTGCAGGCCGCCTGAATCAGGTCATCTGCAGCAGCCGCTGCAGGTTCAGGCGCACCTTCACCTCGTGCGGCGCCACGCCACCGGTCACGGCCTGCGCGGGCAGGTGCGTCTGGCGCAGCGCCGGCGCGGCCAGCACGGTGCCGGCCGGGTTGACGATGCAGGCCACCGTCGGTGCGTTGGCGCGGCGGCCGCGGCGAATCACGACGCCCGTCTCGCCGTTGGCCAGCTTCACCAGCGAGCCCGGCGGGTACAGGCCGACCGCCTTGATGATCGCCGAGCCGGCCTCGTCGGGCCGGTTGTTCTCGTCGAGGTAGGCGGCCTTGGCGGCGGCGGTGGCCGACATCGCCAGCCGGCCGCGGCGCGGGCTCATGCGCGCGGCGAAGACGTCGGCGCGGCGGATCAGGCGGGCCGTGCGGGCAGCCGGCTCCAGCGCCGCGAGCGGGCCGGGCGGGGCGTCGTGGTGGCGCGCGACGGCGTCGAGCCAGAGCGTGTCGGCCACCCCGGCGGCGCGCAGGGCCTGCACGCCGCGCGCCGGATGCGAGTCGACTTCGGCCCGCTGCGCCGGCGTCAGCGGAGCGCTCTGCTGCGCCAGCTGGTTCTGCAGCGCGCTCATCGCCACGTTCATGCTCAGCGCCGCCAGGCGCAGCGACTGCCGCTGCGCCGGCGTGATGCCGGCCACGTGGCGCGAGGCGAGTTCGGCCACCACCGCGACCAGCAGGGCGTGGTGAGCGCTGTAGTCGCGGTAGTCCTGCGTGGCGGCATGGACCAGCACGAGCAGCGCATCGTCGGGGTCGCTGTTGAGCTGGTCGAACATCGTCTTCTGCAGGGCCATCAGCCGGTTGGCGAAGTCCGGCTGGCCGGGGTCGCGCAGCACTGCGCCCAGCCGCACCTGCAGGTTCGACCAGTCGGTGGGCGCATCGTCGAGCCGCCGGCGGCCAGCCGCCGGCGGCGGCAGCAGGTCGGACGCATCGGGCGTGGCCTGCGCGATGCGGCCGAGCAGCTCGTTGCCGCGCAGCAGTTCGTGCACCTTGCCAGCCATCGCGCGTCGCAGCGCGTCGCCGTCCTGCTCGTCGACGTAGAGCTCGCGCGAGACCAGCTGCTGGAGCTGTTCGTTGTCCGCCACCATCGTGCCCTTGGGCACGAGCAGGCAGCCGGTCTTGTCGCGCAGCGCGAAGAGCGTCGGGCAGCCGACGCGCAGCACGTCGGGAGGGAGCAACTGGTAAGCCATGGTCGGGCGGAGTCTCGGCTGTCTTTCGGCCAACCGGGGTGCCGACTTGAGTCAGCGCGGGCTGCGCTCGCCGACGAAGATGTGAAGACGGGCTTCGGCGGCCGGCGAACGGCCGCGCGGGTCCTCGCCGGTCACGACGATGCGGAAGGCGGGCACGCCGCGCATCACCATCCAGTCGCGCACGCTCGCTGCGCGGTCGATCGCCAGGGCGGCGCCGCCGCGGGCATCGGCCGGGCCGACGATCTGCACCTGGGCGAGGCAGCGCCCGAACCGCCGCGGCGACACGATCGATCGCCGGCGTGACCGCCGGGCCCAGTGCCGCGCGCCCGGTGGAGAAGCTGCTGGTGGCCGGCAGGCTGATCCACAACCGCTGGTCGCGGGTCTGCGAGACCTCGGCGCCGCTGCCGGCCAGGGCGCGCGCAGGCGGCTGCCGGCGTCGTCGAGTTCGGGTGACCAGATCCAGGGGGCCGCTGGTGCGGCGGGCAGCGGGGCGGCGCTGACCGGCGGCGGCACCGGCGGCGCGTCTGCCTTGGGCAGCGCGCACCCGGCGAGGGCGAGCGCAGAGGCCAGCGCGCAGGCGACGGACGAACGTGAGCGGCAGCACATGCACCGATTGCAGCCCATAGCCGACGCCGGGACAAGGCCTGGTCTGGCGGCGGGGCTCCCTACAATCCGGCCTCGCCCGAGGAGCGTTGCGACGACCGCCATGGTCGCCAGGCTCGGGCGAGGCGGCGCGCCGACGAGGCCAGCGAGGTTTCGGGCGTGCCGCTGTCAACGGCGCTCACCCGACAGACGGTCGCGGTGAGCCGCGGCCCCGATGGAAGTGCCGCGATGACTGCCACCCCCACCCCCGTTCCCCCGATGAAGCTGGCCGGCCTGGAGCCGGTGGAGATCGGCACCGGCTCGCTCTTCGTCAACATCGGCGAACGCACCAACGTGACCGGCTCGAAGGCCTTCGCGCGGATGATCCTCGCCGGCCAGTTCGAGGAGGCGCTGTCGGTGGCGCGCCAGCAGGTGGAGAACGGCGCGCAGGTCATCGACATCAACATGGACGAGGCCATGCTCGACAGCAAGGCCGCGATGGTGCGCTTCCTCAACCTGATCGCCGGCGAGCCCGAGATCGCGCGCGTGCCGATCATGGTCGACAGCTCCAAGTGGGAGGTGATCGAGGCCGGCCTGCAGTGCATCCAGGGCAAGGGCATCGTCAACTCGATCTCGCTGAAGGAAGGCGTCGAGATCTTCAAGCGCCGGGGCGACGCTCGTGCGCCGCTACGGCGCGGCCGCGGTGGTGATGGCCTTCGACGAGAAAGGCCGGGCCGACACCTACGCCCGCAAGATCGAGATCTGCGAGCGCGCCTACCGCATCCTCGTCGAAGAGGTCGGCTTCGCGCCCGAGGACATCATCTTCGACCCGAACATCTTCGCGATCGCCACCGGCATCGAGGAGCACGACAACTACGCGGTCGACTTCATCGAGGCGACGCGCTGGATCAAGCAGAACCTGCCCGGCGCGAAGGTCAGCGGCGGCGTCAGCAACGTGAGCTTCAGCTTCCGCGGCAACGATCCGGTGCGCGAGGCGATCCACACCGTGTTCCTCTACCACGCGATCCGCGCCGGCATGGACATGGGCATCGTCAACGCCGGGATGATCGGCGTCTACGACGACCTCGACGCCGAGCTGCGCGAGCGTGTCGAAGACGTGGTGCTGAACCGCCGCAAGGATGCGGGCGAGCGGCTGGTCGAGATCGCCGAGCGCGCCAAGGGCGCGGCCAAGGACGACTCGGCGCGGCTGGCCTGGCGCGCCGGCAACGTGAACGAGCGGCTGTCGCATGCACTGGTGCACGGCATCACCGAGTTCATCGTGGCCGACACCGAAGAAGCCTGGCGCGGCATCGAAGCCACCGGCGGACGCCCCCTGCACGTGATCGAAGGCCCGCTGATGGCCGGCATGAACGTGGTCGGCGACCTGTTCGGCCAGGGCAAGATGTTCCTGCCGCAGGTGGTCAAGAGCGCGCGGGTGATGAAGCAGGCGGTGGCCCACCTGCTGCCCTACATCGAGGCCGAGAAGGCGGCGATGGTCGAGGCCGGCGGCGAGGCCAAGGCCAAGGGCAAGATCGTCATCGCCACCGTCAAGGGCGACGTGCACGACATCGGCAAGAACATCGTCACGGTCGTGCTCCAGTGCAACAACTTCGAGGTGGTGAACATGGGCGTGATGGTGCCGTGCCAGGACATCCTGGCGCGTGCCAAGGTCGAGGGCGCCGACATCATCGGCCTGTCCGGCCTGATCACGCCCAGCCTCGAGGAGATGCAGCACGTCGCCGCCGAGATGCAGCGCGACGAGTGGTTCCGCATGAAGAAGATCCCGCTGCTGATCGGCGGCGCCACCACCAGCCGCGTGCACACCGCGGTGAAGATCTCGCCGCATTACGACGGCCCGGTGGTCTACGTGCCCGACGCGAGCCGCTCGGTGAGCGTCTGCTCCGACCTGCTGTCGGACGGCCGCGCCACCGCCTTCATCGAGGAACTGAAGTCGGACTACCAGCGCGTGCGGGCGCAGCATGCCAACAAGAAGGCCACACCGCTGGTCACGCTGGCGCAGGCGCGCGAGAACAAGACGCCGATCGACTGGGCCGGCTACGAGCCGCCGAAGCCGAAATTCACCGGCCGGCGCATCTTCCGCAACCAGGACCCGCCGAGATCGCGCAGTACATCGACTGGGGCCCGTTCTTCCAGACCTGGGACTGGCCGGGCCGTACCCGGCCATCCTCACCGACGAGATCGTCGGCGAATCGGCGCGGCGCGTGCTCTCCGATGGCCAGCGCATGCTGCGCCGGCTGATCGAGGGCCGCTGGCTCACGGCCAACGGCGTGATCGGGCTGTTCCCGGCCAACACCGTCAACGACGACGACATCGAGATCTACGCCGACGAATCGCGCGAGCAGGTGCTGATGACCGGCGCGGCCTGCGCATGCAAAGCGAGCGCCCGGTGGTCGACGGCGTGCGGCGGCCGAACCGCTGCCTGGCAGATTTTGTCGCGCCCAAGGGCAGTGGCCGCGCCGACTATGTGGGCCTGTTCGCGGTGACGGCGGGCCTCGGCGTCGACAAGAAGGAAAAGCAGTTCCTCGACGACCACGACGACTACAGCGCGATCATGCTCAAGGCGCTGGCCGACCGGCTGGCCGAAGCCTTCGCCGAGCGCATGCACCAGCGCGTGCGCACCGAGTTCTGGGGCTACGCGGCCGACGAGCGGCTCGACAACACCGAGCTGATCGCCGAGCGCTACCGTGGCATCCGCCCGGCGCCGGGCTATCCGGCCTGCCCCGACCACACCGTCAAGCGGGACATGTTCCGCGTGCTGCGCTGCGACGAGATCGGCATGGCGCTGACCGAGAGCTCCGGCGATGACGCCGGCGGCCAGCGTCAGCGGCTTCTACCCGCCCACCCGGAAGCGGCGTATTTCAACGTCGGAAAAGTGGGCGAAGACCAGCTGGCCGACTGGGCGGCGCGCAGCGCGCTCGACGTGGCGCAAGTGAAGCGCTCGCTCGCTTCGCTGCTCTGATGGCGCGTTAGCGCTGGTTGCAGGCGCACACGACGGCGCGGCGCTGAAGCGCATCGCCGCGACACGACGCGGCGATGTTGCATCAGCGTGTAAGAGCCTCGCGGTCTGCCAAGGAATTGGCGACAAGCACTGTCACTCTCCGCGAAGAATCGCGCGGTTTTCCGCATGGCATGCCCGCTGCATGTCCACGGCTCAGAACCGATGCTCAGGGAGAAGATGGTGACGATCCAGCAATCGACTGTCGCGCCGATGGCGGCGCCGCGCATGCGCCGTGCTGCGCATGGCCTCATCGCCGCACTGGCCCTTGCGCTGGCCGCGTGCGGCGGCTCGAAGGACGAGGAGCCGGTGACCGACGTGCCACCCTCGCGCGCCGAGGCCGCACGCTTCCTCACCCAGGCCACGTTCGGGCCGACGCCCACCGAGATCGACCGGGTGATGGCCCTGGGATACCGCGGCTGGATCGAAGACCAGTTCGCGCGGCCGGCGGGTTCGCACCGCGCCTTCTGGGAGGTGCAGGACGCTGCCGTCAAGGCGGCCAACCCGACCAACACCAGCGCCACCGTCGGCGCTGACGGCATCTACAACTCGTTCTGGCGCCATGCGCTGACCGCCGACGATCAGCTGCGCCAGCGCACCGCCTTCGCGCTGTCGCAGATCTTCGTGATCTCGCTGCAGGACGGCGGCGTCGGCGACCAGCCCCGCGCCGTGGCGCACTACATGGACATGCTCGGCGAGCAGGGCTTCGGCAACTACCGCAGCCTGCTCGAATCGGTGTCGCTGCACCCGATGATGGGCACCTACCTGACCAGCATCCGCAACCGCAAGGCCGACCCGCGCACCGGCCGCGTGCCCGACGAGAACTACGCCCGCGAGGTGATGCAGCTGTTCTCGATCGGCCTGCAGCAGCTCAATGCCGACGGCTCGGTGAAGCAGTCCGGCGGCGTGCCGCTCGAGACCTACGGCCCGAACGACATCGCCGGCCTGGCCCGCGTCTTCACCGGCTGGAGCTGGGCCTGCGCCGACCTGTCGAACACCTGCTTCGGCAACGGCTCGCTGAACGGTGTGACCGACCCCGAGCGCTGGACCAAGCCGATGGTCGGCTACCCGCAGTTCCACGCCACCGAGGAGAAGAGCTTCCTCGGCACCACCATCGCCGCGCAGGGCACGGCCGATCCGAATGCCAGCCTGAAGGCGGCACTCGATGCGCTGCATGCGCACCCGAACGTCGGCCCCTTCATCGGCAAGCAGCTGATCCAGCGCACGGTGACCAGCAACCCGAGCCCGGCCTACGTGCAGGCCGTCGCGGCGGCCTTCGACAACAACGGCGCTGGCGTGCGCGGCGACATGAAGGCGGTGATCCGCGCGGTGCTGCTGCACCCCGAGGCGCGCGCCACCTCGGACCGCGCCGGCAAGGTGCGCGAGCCCATCCTGCGCCTGTCGGCGCTGCTGCGCGCCTTCGGCTACGCCTCGGACTCCGGCAACTTCCGCATCGGCAACACCGACAACGCCGGCGGTTCGCTCGGCCAGACGGCGATGCGCTCGCCGACGGTGTTCAACTTCTACCGCCCGGGCTATGTGGCGCCGGGCAGCCGTGCGGCTGCGGCCGGCCCGGTGGCGCCCGAGATGGCGCTGGCCCACGAGACCTCGGCGGCCGGCTACGTGAACTACATCCGCGACGGCATCAACTCCGGTTTCGGCGCGAGCGCGACCGTCACCGTCAACGGCGCACAGGTCTCGCGGCGCGACCTCCAGCCTGCCTTCACCGCCGAGATCGCGCTGGCCGACAAGCCCGCCGACCTGGTGCAGCAGGTGGCCGACAAGCTGATGCCCGGCGGCATGCCCGATCTGCTGAAGACCGAGATCGTCAACGCCGTGGGCGCGATCGCGATCCCGGCGCTGAACAGCACCGGCAGCAACCAGAACCAGATCGACACGGCCAAGCGCACGCGGGTCAACGCCGCCGTGTTCCTCACGATGGTGTCGCCCGAGTTCCAGGTGCAGAAGTGACCAGGGAGAACAAGACCATGACCACGATGAATGCTTCGCGCCGCCTGTTCCTGCGTCATGCGGGCGTGATGTCCGCGCTGGGCGCGGCCGGCGGGCCGCTGGCCCTGAACCTCTCGGCGATCGGCACCGCTTCGGCGCAGGCCGCCTCCGACTACAAGGCGATCGTCTGCATCTTCCTGTTCGGCGGCAACGACAGCGTCAACATGGTGCTGCCGACCGACACGGCCTCGTTCGCCAACTACACGACGCTGCGCAACCAGGCGCCGGATTCGATCGCGCTGCTCGCCCCGGGCACCGTGGCCAATGCCGGCGCGGCCATCGGCTCGCCGGCGCGGCTGGGTGGTGTGCTGCCGATCACGCCGACCAATGCGCAGGGCCGCAGCTTTGCGCTGCACCCGGCGATGGGCACGCTGCAGGCAATGTTCAACACCGACCGCCGCCGGCCATCCTGCCGAACGTCGGCCCGCTGATCCTGCCGACCAACAAGACGCAGTACAACCAGTCGAACCATCCGAAGCCGGTCAGCCTGTTCTCGCACAACGACCAGCAGAACACACGGCAGTCGTTCGAGCCGGAAGGCGCGACCGTCGGCTGGGGAGGGCGCATGGGCGACCTGCTCGCCTCGATGAACAGCCGCACCGTGTTCACCTCCATCACCGCCGGCGGCAACGCCGTCTGGCTGTCGGGCAACGAGGTGCGCCAGTACCGGGTGACCAACAGCGGTGCGATCCGTCTGGGCACCAACGCCGCCGGCCGGTCTACGGCTCCGCGGCCGTGGGCCGGGCGATGGAGCGCATCGTGATGACCACGCGGGGCGGCCACCTGCTCGAGGCCGATCTCTCGGCGGTGGCGGCGCGCTCGATGCAGGCCGAATCGCTGCTGCGCAACGCCCTCAAGCCGGCGAGCGACCCGCTGTTCGGCACGGCCCCCGCGAGCGGCAACTACAACGCCACCAACGACCCCAAGCTGCGCTACGCCGATCCGAACAACCCGGGCACGACGGTGGCCAACCCGCTGGCCCAGCAGCTGCAGATCGTGGCGCGCATGATCGATGCCGCGGGCACGGCCGAGATCGGCGCGAAGCGGCAGGTGTTCTTCGTCAGCATGGGCGGCTTCGACACCCACGATGCGCAGAACAACAACCACGCGCAGCTGATGGCGCGGCTGGCCCATGCGCTGCGCTATTTCGACGACACGCTCGGCGCGATGGGCGCGCGCAACCAGGTCACCACCTTCACCGCCAGCGACTTCGGCCGCACCTTCACGAGCAACGGTGACGGCACCGACCACGGCTGGGGAGCCCACCACTTCGTGGCCGGCGGTGCGGTGCGCGGCGGCGACCTGTACGGCACCTTCCCGGTCTACGGCGCGAAGAATGCCAACAACAACAACTTCGACAGCAGCCCCGACCAGATCGGCAACGGGGCGCTGCTGCCCACGACCTCGGTCGACCAGCTCGGTGCCACGCTCGGCAAGTGGTTCGGGCTCAGTGACACTCAGTTGCTTGATGTGTTCCCGAATCTCCGAAACTTCAGCGGTCGTGACCTCGGGTTCATGAACCCTGCGTAAATGAGCAACGAACTCTCTCCCGGCGCCGTTCCCCAGGGCGGCGCCCCCTCGCGAACCGTCTGGTTGATCGCCGGCGTGCTCGGCGCCGCCTCGCTGGCCGCCGGCGCCGGCATGCTGGCGCGCAACGGCCTGCCGCCGCCCGCAGGCCAGCCGGTGCCTGAGAAGAACGTGGCCGCCGAGACGCGCCCGGCCGACAAGCCCGCGCAGAAGCTCGCCGCCGCACCGCGCGCCGCGGCGCCCGCCGAGCTGTGCCGCGATTGCGGCGTCGTCGAGTCGGTGCAGGCGGTCACGCGCAAGGGCGAGGCCAACGGCACCGGGGCGGTGGTCGGCGGCGTGCTCGGCGCGGTGGTGGGCAACCAGATGGGCAAGGGCGACGGCCGCAAGGCGATGACGGTGCTCGGCGCCGTCGGCGGCGGCGTGGCCGGCCACGAGATCGAGAAGCGCGCCAAGAGCACCACGGTGCACGTTGTCAAGGTGCGCATGGACGACGGCTCGCTGCGCACCATCGAGCAGGCCGCCGCGGCGCGCACCGGCGAGCGTGTGATCGTCGAGGGCAACAAGATGCGCCCGATGCCGGCCGGCCAGGGCTGAGTCGGCACCGATCTCAGCGAAGAACCAGGACACGCCGGTACTGGATGGCCTCGGCGATCTGCGGTAACGCGATCGCCTCGTTGCCGGCCCGGTCGGCGATGCTGCGCGCCACGCGCAGCACCCGGTGGTAGCCGCGCGCCGACCAGCCCAGGCGCTGCGCGGCACTCTGCAGAAACGCCGCAGCCGCCGCGTCGAGCGCGGCATGCCGCTCCAGCGCGTCGCCGGCCAGCGCGTGGTTGAGCACGCCCTGGCGCTGCAGCGCGCGCTCCCGCGACAGGGCCACGCGCGCCGCGATGCGCTCGCTCGGTTCGCCGTCGGGTGATTGCGCCAGCGTGGCCAGCGGCACCGCCGGCACTTCCACCTGCAGGTCGATGCGGTCGAGGAGCGGGCCGCTCAGGCGGCTCTGGTAGCGCGCGGCTTCGTCGGGGCTGCAGCGGCAGGCCTGCAGCGGGCTTCCCAGCTGCCCGCACGGGCAAGGGTTCATCGCGGCGATGAGCTGGAAGCGGGCCGGGAAGTCGGCCTGCCGCGCGGCGCGCGAGATCGTCACCTTGCCCGTCTCGAGCGGCTCGCGAAGCGCCTCGAGCGCGGGGCGCGGATACTCGGGCAGTTCGTCGAGGAAGAGCACGCCGTGGTGGGCCAGCGAGATCTCGCCGGGCCGCGGCGGCGAGCCGCCGCCCACCAGCGCTGCCGCCGAGGCGCTGTGGTGCGGCGCGCGGAACGGCCGCTCGCCCCAGCGGTGCGTGCTGCCCTGCGCATGCAGGCTGAGCAGTGCCGCCGATTCGATCGCTTCCTGCGGCGT
The DNA here is from genome assembly GCA_007994965.1 of Piscinibacter aquaticus. Taxonomy (GTDB): domain Bacteria; phylum Pseudomonadota; class Gammaproteobacteria; order Burkholderiales; family Burkholderiaceae_C; genus Piscinibacter; species Piscinibacter aquaticus. The sequence continues at coordinate 4,305,035 of VOPW01000001.1, forward strand.
CAGCGGCGGCAGCAGCGAGCCGAAGCGCTGCGCCAGCATCGACTTCCCGCTGCCCGGCGGGCCGATCATCAGCAGACCGTGGCCGCCGGCCGCGGCAATCTCCAGCGCGCGCTTGGCGCCGGCCTGGCCCTTCACGTCGAGCAGGTCCGGCCAGGCCGCGGGCGAGGGTTCGGGCTGCGGCTGCGCGAGCGGCAAGGGCTCGGCGGATTCGCCGGGCTGCAGCGCGCGAACGACGTCCAGCAGGTGGCGCGCTGCATGAACGCGCTGGCCCTCCACGCGAGCGGCCTGCTGCGCACTCTCGGCCGGCAGCACCATCGCGCGCCGCGGCGTGCTGTCGTCGTGGGCTGCGGCCAGCGCCATCGCCAGCGCGCCGCGCACCGGGCGCAGCTCGCCGGCCAGCGAGAGCTCGCCGGCAAACTCGAAATCGGCGAGCTTGGCGAGATCGATCTGCCCGCTGGCCGCGAGGATGCCCACCGCGATCGGCAGGTCGAAGCGGCCGGACTCCTTGGGCAGATCGGCCGGTGCGAGGTTGACGGTGATGCGCTTGTTGGCCGGCCACTCCAGCCCGCTGGTCTGCAGCGCGGCGCGCACGCGCTCGCGGGCCTCCTTCACTTCGGTATCGGCCAGCCCGACCAACGTGACGCTCGGCAATCCGTTGGCGAGGTGAACCTCCACGGTGACGGGCGGCGAGCGCAGCGCATCGAGGGCGCGGCTGTGGACGACGGCGAGCGACATGCGGCGCATTCTTCGCGCCGGCCGCAGCGCTGTCCTTCCCCGCGCGGGCGCCGTGCGGGGGCCCCAGGAAGGGGGTGCGCTACAGTCAGAGAGAGCCCCTCCACGACGCATGAACCTCACCCAGCTGCGCTACTTCGTCCGCGTTGCCGAGATGGGCAGCTTCAGCAAGGCCGCCATCGAGCTCGATGTGGCGCAGCCCGCGCTCAGCCGCCAGGTGCGCCTGCTCGAAACGGATCTCCGCGTGACGCTGCTGCAGCGCACCGGCCGCGGCGTGCTGCTCACCGAGGCGGGAAAGCGCCTGTTCGACCATGCGGTGAGCATCCTGCAGCTGGTGGCGCATGCGCGCGAAGACATCAGCGCCAGCCGCGGCGAAGCCACCGGCCGCATCGTCATCGGCCTGCCGCCAAGCATGGGCCGCATGCTGACGCTGCCGCTGGTCGACACCTTCAAGCAGCACCTGCCGAAGGCGCGGCTGGCGATCGTCGAGGGCCTGTCGGCGCACATCGTCGAGTGGATCTCCACCGGCCGTGTCGATCTCGGCCTGATCCACAACCCGGATGCGAACCCGGCGATCGAGACCGTGCACGTGCTCGACGAACCGCTGTGCCTGATCAGCGCCGCGGCAAGAACCCGCGGGCCGGCGCGCAAGCAGCCGCCGCTGACGCTGGCCGAGCTGGCGGCACTGCCGCTGGTGCTGCCCGAGCCCAGCCACGCCATCCGCAAGCTGCTCGAGACGCAGGCGGCGCTGGCCGGGCTGAAGCTGAACATCGCCTGCGAGGTGTCGAGCGTCAGCGCCATCCTCGAGCTGGTGCGCAGCGGCCATGGCCATGCCGTGCTGGCGCCGAGCGCGATCGCGGCATCGGGCCGGCGGCGGCCTTCGCCATGCGGCCGCTGGCCGAAGCGGTGCTGAGCAGCACGCTGTGCCCGGCGGTGTCGGCGCACAAGCCGGCGACGCCGCTGCTGCGCCAGGCGACGCGGTTGCTCAGCGAACTGGTGCAGGCCAGCGTGGCGCGGCCGGCCGTCCATAACAGGATGCGATAGCTGCTAGCAGGGTGGCCACTTGGAGCCACCGAGGGGCGGACGCAGAATCGGCCTCCCTCCCTCGCGTGTGCGACACCCATGCCTTCCCGTCTCACCGGCATCTCGTCGATGGCCACCCGTGCGCTGCTGGCCGAGCTGTCTGCGGCCTACGAGCAGCGCAGCGGCCTCGCGGTGGCGATCGAATCGGTGGGCGGCGTCGATGCCGCCCGGCGCGTGCAGGCCGGCGAAGCCTTCGACCTCGTCGTGCTCGCCTCGGATGCGCTGGCGAAGCTGGCCGCCTCGGGCCACGTCGTGCCGGGCAGCGTGGCCGCGCTCGTGCACTCGGGCGTGGCCGTGGCGGTGAAGGCTGGCGCGCCGCGTCCTGATCTGGCCAGCGAAGAGTCGGTGAAGCGCGCCGTGCTCGCCGCCCGCTCGATCGGCTATTCCACCGGCCCCAGCGGCACCGCGCTGCTGCAGCTCTTCGAGCGCTGGGGCATGAAGGCGCAGCTCGAAGGCCGGCTCGTGCAGGCGCGCGCCGGCGTGCCGGTGGGGTCGATGGTCGCCAGCGGCGAGGTCGAGCTCGGCTTCCAGCAGCGCTCGGAGCTGATCCATCTGCAAGGCATCGACTTGGTCGGCGATCTGCCCGAGGCGATCCAGATCGACACCGTCTTTTCCGCCGGCGTGTGCACGGCCTGCGCGCAGCCCGAGGCGGCCGCGGCGGTCATTGCGTTCTTCGCCTCGCCCGACACCGCCGGCGCCAAGCGCCGCCAGGGCATGACGCCGGCCTGAGATTCCCAGGAGACCCTCGATGATCATCGACATCCACGGCCACTACACCACCGCGCCCAAGGCGCTGGAGGCGTGGCGCAACCAGCAGATCGCCGGCATCAAGGATCCGGCGGCCAAGCCCAAGGTCGCCGACCTGAAGATCTCCGACGACGAGATCCGCGAGACCATCGAGACCAACCAGCTCGCCAAGATGCGCGAGCGCGGCAGCGACCTCACGGTCTTCAGCCCGCGCGCCAGCTTCATGGCCCACCACATCGGCGACTTCGAGGTGTCGAGCACCTGGGCGGCGATCTGCAACGAGCTCTGCTTCCGCGTCGCGCAGCTGTTCCCCGACCACTTCATCCCCGCGGCCATGCTGCCGCAGAGCCCGGGTGTCGACCCGAAGACCTGCATCCCGGAACTCGTGAAGTGCGTCGAGCAGTACGGCAACGTGGCGATCAACCTGAACCCCGATCCGTCGGGTGGCCACTGGAAGGAGCCGCCGCTGACCGACCGCCACTGGTACCCCATCTACGAGAAGATGGTCGAGTACGACATTCCGGCAATGATCCACGTCAGCACCTCGTGCAACGCCTGCTTCCACACCACCGGCGCGCATTACATCAATGCCGACACCACCGCGGTGATGCAGCTGATCCAGGGCGACCTGTTCAAGGATTTCCCGACGCTGAAGTTCGTGATCCCGCACGGCGGCGGCGCCGCGCCCTACCACTGGGGCCGCTACCGCGGCCTGGCGCAGGAGCTGAAGAAGCCGCTGCTGTCGGAGCACCTGCTGAAGAACATCTTCTTCGACACCTGCGTCTACCACCAGCCGGGCATCGATCTGCTCACCAAGGTGATCCCGGTCGACAACATCCTCTTCGCCAGCGAGATGATCGGCGCGGTGCGCGGCGTCGATCCGGAGACCGGCAACTATTTCGACGACACCAAGCGCTACATCGAGGCCAGCACGCTGCTGACCCCGGCACAGAAGCAGCAGATCTACGAAGGCAATGCGCGGCGCGTCTATCCGCGCCTCGACGCGGCGCTGAAGCGAAAGGGGAAGTGAGATGTACGAGTTGGGAGTCGTCTACCGCAACATCCAGCGCACCGAGGCGTCGGTCGCCGACGGCCTGGCGAAGTTCGGCAGCGCCACGGTGCACGAGGCGATGGGCCGCGTCGGCCTGATGAAGCCTTACATGCGGCCGATCTATGCCGGCGCGCAGGTCTCCGGCACGGCCGTGACGGTGCTGCTGCACCCCGGCGACAACTGGATGATGCACGTGGTGGCCGAGCAGATCCGCCCCGGCGACATCGTCGTGGCGGCGATCACCGCCGAGTGCACCGACGGTTATTTCGGCGACCTGCTCGCCACCTCGTTCCAGGCGCGCGGCGCCCGTGCGCTGATCATCGACGCCGGCGTGCGCGACGTGAAGACGCTGACCGAGATGGGCTTCCCGGTGTGGAGCAAGGCGATCAGCAGCAAGGGCACGATCAAGGCGACGCTCGGCTCGGTGAACATTCCGGTGGTGTGCGCCGGCGCCTACGTGACGCCAGGCGACGTGATCGTGGCCGACGACGATGGCGTGGTCTGCGTGCCGCGAGCGATCGCCGCCAAGACGCTCGAAGCCGCCGCCGCGCGCGAAGCCAACGAGGGCGAGAAGCGCGCCAAGCTGGCGTCGGGCGTGCTCGGCCTCGACATGTACAAGATGCGCGAGCCCTTGGAAAAGGCCGGCCTGAAGTACATCGACTGACATGGCCACCATTGCGCTCATCGGTTATGGCGAGGTCGGCCGCATCCTCGGCGAGGATCTGCGCGCACGCGGCGAGACGGTCGTCGCTTTCGACCTCAAGCTGAACGACGAGCGCGCGCAAGCGCTACGCGACCACGCCGCCACGCACGGCATCACGCTGGCCGCGGCGCACGGGCAGGCCATTCGCGGGGCCGACCTGATCGTCTCCGCCGTCACCGCCAGCCAGGCCGTGCCGGTGGCGCAGGCCTGTGCGCCGGGCCTGAAGCGCGGCGCCTTCTTCCTCGATTTCAACTCCGCCTCGCCGGGCGCCAAGTGCCGTGCGGCGGAGATCGTCAATGCGGCGGGTGGCCGCTATGTCGAGGGCGCGGTGATGACCTCGGTGCCGCCCTATCGCATCCAGGTGCCGCTGCTGCTCGGCGGGCCGGATGCCGCGGCGCTCGAACCGATGCTGTCGTCGCTCGGCTTTGCACCGAAGGTGGCGAGCGAGCAGCTCGGCGTCGCCAGCGCCACCAAGATGTGCCGCAGCGTGATGATCAAGGGCCTGGAGGCGATGGTCATCGAGAGCTTCACCGCGGCGCGCCACTACGGCGTGGAAGACGCGGTGATCGCCTCGCTGAAGGAGACCTTTCCCGCCATCGACTGGGAGAAGCAGGCCGCCTACTTCTTCCAGCGCGTCATCGAACATGGCCGCCGGCGCAGCGAGGAAGTGCGCGAGGTGGCGCAGACCGTGCGCGAAGCCGGCCTCGAGCCCTGGAGCGCCGCCGGCACCGCCGAGCGCCGTGCCTGGGTTGCCGATCTGGCCGACGGTGGGCTGTTCGGCGAGCGCGGCACGACCGGCTTTGCCCGCAGCGCCGATTGGCGAACGGAAGCCGACCGCATCCTCGATCACGTGAAGAAGAAGAGCGACTGATGGAATTCACCAAGACCCCGGCTGGCTCAACTGGTATGCCGGCCCTTCGAAGCCTCGCTTCCAGCTGCCGCCCGGCAGCGTCGATGCGCATTGCCATGTGTTCGGGCCCGGCGCCGAGTTTCCCTACGCCCCCGAGCGCAAATACACACCCTGCGATGCCAGCAAGGCGCAGCTCTTCGCGCTGCGCGACCACCTCGGATTCGCACGCAACGTGATCGTGCAGGCCACCTGCCACGGCGCTGACAACCGCGCGATGGCCGATGCCTGCATCGCCAGCAACGGCAAGGCGCGTGGCGTGGCCACCGTCAAGCGCAGCGTGACCGACGAGGAACTGCAGGCGCTGCACGCCGCCGGCGTGCGCGGCGTGCGCTTCAACTTCGTCAAGCGGCTGGTGGACTTCACGCCGAAAGACGAGCTGATGGAGATCGCCGGCCGGATCGCGAAGCTGGGCTGGCACGTGGTGATCTACTTCGAGGCGGTCGACCTGCCCGAGCTGTGGGACTTCTTCACCAGCCTGCCGACCACCGTGGTGGTCGACCACATGGGCCGGCCGGACGTGAGCAAGCCGGTGGACGGCCCCGAGTTCGAGCTGTTCGTCAAGTTCATGCGCGAGTACCCGAACGTCTGGAGCAAGGTCAGCTGCCCGGAGCGGCTGTCCGTTTCCGGCCCGCCGGCGGTGAATGGCGAACGCAACGCCTACCGTGACGTGATCCCCTTCGCGCGCCGCATCGTCGAGACTTTCCCCGACCGTGTGCTGTGGGGAACCGACTGGCCGCATCCGAACCTGAAGAACCACATGCCCGACGACGGATTGCTGGTCGACTTCATCCCGCACATCGCACCCACGCCCGAGTTGCAGCGCAAGCTGCTGGTCGACAACCCGATGCGGCTGTACTGGCCCGAAGAGGTCTGAACCATGGCACTGGACAAGCCCTACAAGAACATCCCCGGCACGACCATCTTCGATGCCGAGCAGTCGCGCCGCGGCTACCACCTGAACCAGTTCTGCATGTCGCTGATGAAGGCGGAGAACCGCGCGCGCTTCAAGGCGAACGAACGCGCCTACCTCGACGAGTGGCCGATGACCGAGGAGCAAAAAGAGGCCGTGCTCGCACGCGACCTGAACCGCTGCATCGCGCTCGGCGGCAACATCTACTTCCTGGCCAAGATCGGCGCCACTGACGGCAAGAGCTTCCAGCAGATGGCCGGCAGCATGACCGGCATGAGCGAAGAGGAATACCGCAACATGATGATCAACGGCGGGCGCGACCCGAAGTGGGGAAGGACCTGAACATGGCGCGCATCACCGCTTCCGTGTACACCAGCCACGTGCCGGCCATCGGCGTGGCCATCGACCAGGGCAAGACCGGCGAGCCCTACTGGCAACCCCTCTTCAAGGGCTACGAGGTCTCCAAGCAGTGGATGAAGGAGAACACGCCCGACGTGATCTTCCTCGTCTACAACGACCACGCCACGGCCTTCAGCCTGGAGATGATCCCGACCTTCGCGATCGGCTGCGCGGCGGAGTTCCAGCCGGCCGACGAAGGCTACGGCGCGCGGCCGGTGCCCAAGGTGATCGGCCACCCGGAGCTCGCCTCGCACATCGCACACAGCGTGATCCAGGACGACTTCGACCTGACCATCGTGAACAGGATGGACGTGGACCACGGCCTGACGGTGCCGCTGAGCCTGATGTGCGGGCAGCCGCAGGCTGGCCGTGCCCGGTGATCCCGTTCGCCGTCAACGTGGTGCAGTACCCGGTGCCCTCGGGCAAGCGTTGCTTCCAGCTCGGCAGGCGATTCGCCGCGCGGTGGAGAGCTACGACGAGCCGCTGAAGGTGCAGATCTGGGGCACCGGCGGCATGAGCCACCAGCTGCAGGGCCCGCGTGCCGGCCTGATCAACAAGGCGTGGGACAACCGCTTCCTCGACCGCCTGATCGCCGAGCCGGCCGAACTCGCCAAGGTACCGCACCTCGAATACGTGACCGAGGCCGGCAGCGAAGGCATCGAACTCGTGATGTGGCTGATCGCCCGCGGCGCGATGAGTGACGTCGCCGGCAGCGGCAAGGCGCCGAAGGTCGCGCACCGCTTCTTCCACGTGCCGGCCTCGAACACGGCCGTGGGCCACCTGATCCTGGAGAACCAATGAGCAACAAGACGATTCGTGTGGCGCTGGCCGGCGCCGGCGCCTTCGGCATCAAGCACCTCGATGCGATCAAGCTGATCGACGGCGTGCAGGTCACCTCGCTGATCAGCCGCGACCTCGACAAGACCAAGGAAGTGGCGGCCAAGTACGGCATCGGCCACTGCACCACCGACCTGGCCGACTCGCTGGCACGCCCCGATGTCGATGCGGTGATCCTGTGCACGCCCACGCAGATGCACGCCTCGCAGGCCATCGCCTGCATGAAGGCCGGCAAGCATGTGCAGGCGGAGATTCCGCTGGCGGATTCGCTGCGCGATGCGTATGCGGTGGTCGAGATGCAGAAGCAGACCGGCCTGGTGGCGATGTGCGGCCACACGCGGCGCTTCAACCCCAGCCACCAGTGGGTGCGCAGGAAGATCGTCGCCGGCGAATTCAACATCCAGCAGATGGATGTGCAGACCTATTTCTTCCGGCGCACGAACATGAATGCGCTCGGCCAGCCGCGCAGCTGGACCGACCATTTGCTGTGGCACCACGCTGCGCACACCGTCGACCTGTTCGCGTACCGGCGCGCAGCCCGATCGTGAAGGCGAACGCCGTCCAGGGCCCGATCCATCCGAACCTCGGCATCGCGATGGACATGAGCATCCAGCTCAAGGCCGCCAGCGGCGCGATCTGCACGCTGAGCCTGTCGTTCAACAACGATGGCCCGCTCGGCACCTTCTTCCGCTACATCGGCGACAGCGGCACCTACATCGCGCGCTACGACGATCTGGTCAACGGCAAGGACGAGAAGATCGACGTGAGCAAGGTCGACGTCTCGATGAACGGCATCGAGCTGCAGGACCGCGAGTTCTTCGCCGCCATCCGCGAAGGCCGCGAACCGAACGCCAGCGCGGCGCAGGTGCTGCCGTGCTACGAGGTGCTGCACGACCTGGAGCGCCAGCTGTCGCAGGGCTGAGGCCATGAAGACGCGTCGCGTCGGACCGTTCGAGGCCTCGGCCATCGGGCTGGGCTGCATGAACCTCAGCCACGCCTACGGCACGCCGCCGCCGGAGGAGGCTGCGCAGGCGCTGCTGCGCGAGGCGCTGGACCTCGGCATCACCTTCTTCGACACCGCCGCGCTGTACGGCTTCGGCGCCAACGAGGAACTGGTCGGCCGCACGCTGGCCGCCGATCGCGAGAAGTTCGTACTGGCCAGCAAGTGCGGGCTGCACGGCGTGGATGGCCAGCGTGTCGTCGATGGCCGCCCCGCCACGCTGAAGTGGAGCTGCGAGCAGAGCCTGAAACGGCTGCGCACCGACCGCATCGATCTGTTCTACCTGCACCGCTGGGATCGCAACGTGCCGATCGAGGACAGCGTCGGCGCGCTGGCCGACCCGGTGCGCGAGGGCAAGGTGCGTGCGATCGGCCTGTCGGAGGTGTCGGCCGCGACGCTGAGGCGTGCGCACGCCGTGCACCCGATCGCCGCGCTGCAGACCGAATATTCACTCTGGACGCGCAACCCGGAGATCGCGGTGCTCCAGGCCTGCCGCGAACTCGGCACGGCCTTCGTCGCCTTCAGCCCGGTGGCGCGCGGCTTCCTCGGCGGCGAGCTGCGTGACGTCTCGACGCTCGAAGCGAAGGACCTGCGCCGCAGCATGCCGCGCTTCGAGCCGGCCAACTACGCCGTCAACCTGAAGCTGCTCGATGGCTACGTGGCGATCGCGGCCGAACTGCAGTGCACGCCGGCGCAGCTGGCGCTGGCCTGGGTGTTGTCGCGCGGCGAACATGTGCTGGCGATTCCCGGCACGTCGAAGATTGCGCACCTGCGCGACAACGTCGCGGCAGCGGACATCGGCCTGTCGGCCTCGACGCTGGCGCGGCTCGAGGCGCTGATCAATGTGCGCACGGTGACGGGCGGCCGTTACGACGCCGCCGCGCAGGCAGGTGTCGACACCGAGGAGTTCTGAAGCGGTGGCCACGCGAGCGACGCTGCTGCTCCTGCCCGGCCTGATGTGCGACCGCGCCGTGTGGGCGGCGCAGATTGAGGCGCTGTCGGCCACGCACGAGGTGGTCGTGCCGCACTACGGCACGCTCGATTCGCTGGCCGGCATGGCCGAGCGGGTGCTGCGCGAAGCGCCGCCCGGGCCGCTGGCGGTGGCCGGGCACTCGATGGGCGGGCGCATCGCCTTCGAGATGTGGGCGCGCGCGCCGCAGCGCATCGAGCGGCTCGCGCTGCTCGACACCTCGTACCACCCGCTGCCGGCGGGTGCGGAGGGCGAGCGCGAACGCGCCGGCCGCTACGCCCTGCTGGAGATCGCACGCTCGCAGGGTCTGCGCACGATGGCGCGCGAATGGGCACTCGGCATGGTGCACGCGGATCACCTCGGCACGCCGCTCTTCGAGGCGGTGCTCGACATGTTCGAGCGCAGCAGCGTGGCGGCCTTCGCCGCGCAGATCGAGGCGCTGCTGGCGCGGCGCGATGCCGAGCCGCTGCTGGCCACCGTCAGCGTGCCGACGCTGGTGCTGTGCGGGCGCGACGATGCCTGGAGTCCGCCGTCGCGCCATGAATTCATGCACGAGCGCATCGCGGGCTCGTCACTCGCGGTGATCGAGCGTTGCGGCCACATGAGCCCGATGGAAGAACCCGCGGCCGTGACCGCGGCGCTGCGCGACTGGCTGGCACGGCCCGTGCGGGGTTGAGTCAGGTCAAGACGCGCTGAGACGCCGCGCGGCTCAATCGACCTCCGCCAACGCGGAGGAGACGATCATGAGCCAACCCATCCCCGGCACCACGCTGTTCGACGGCGCGATGGCCCGCAAGGGCTATGCGTTGAACAAGATGTGCTTCTCGTTCAACGAGGCCGCCAACCGCGACGCCTTCCTGCGCGACGAAGACGGCTACTGCGCGCGCTACCGGCTCACGCCCGAGCAGCGCGAGGCCGTGCGCGCGCGCAACGTGCTGGCGATGATCGCCGCCGGCGGCAACGTCTACTACCTCGCCAAGCTGGCCGGCATCTTCGGGCTGGACGTGCAGGATCTCGGCGCGCAGCAGACCGGCATGACGAAGGAAGCCTTCAAGGCCAGGCTCGTCGACGCAGGGAGGGCCTGAGCATGGCACGCATCGTCGGCGGCATCATGACCTCGCACGTGCCTGCGCTCGGCCGTGCCATCGCGCGCAACCTGCAGGGCGACGCCTATTTCAAGCCCTGGTTCGACGGCTTTCCGCCGGTGCAGCGCTGGCTGGCCGAGGTGAAGCCCGACGTGGCGGTGGTGGTCTACAACGACCATGGCCTCAACTTCTTCCTCGACAAGATGCCCACCTTCGCGGTCGGCGCGGCGCCCGAGTACCGCAATGCCGACGAAGGCTGGGGCATTCCGGTGATGCCGCCGTTCGCCGGCGACCTCGATCTCTCCTGGCACCTGATCGAATCGCTGGTGCGCGAGGAGTTCGACATCACCAGCTGCCAGGAGATGCTGGTCGACCATGCCTTCACGCTGCCGATGGCGATGCTGTGGCCCGGACGGGGGCGCCTGGCCGGTGCGCACGGTGCCGGTGTGCGTGAACACCGTGCAGTACCCGCTGCCCAGTGCGGCGCGCTGCTGGAAGCTGGGTGAGGCGATCGGCCGCGCGGTCGAATCGTGGCCGGCCGATGCGAAGGTGGTCGTGGTCGGCACCGGCGGCCTCTCGCACCAGCTCGACGGCGAGCGTGCCGGCTTCATCAACAAGGCCTTCGACCAGCGCTTCATGGACAGCACGGTGGCCGACCCGCGCTGGGCCACGCGCTACACCAATGCCGAACTGGTGGAGAAGGCGGGCACGCAGGGCATCGAACTTCTGATGTGGCTCGTCACGCGGGCATCACTCACCGGGCGGGTGAGCCGGCTGCACGCGAACTACCACATCCCCATCTCGAACACCGCGGCCGGCTTGCTGCTGCTCGACAACCAGCCGCTCGGCTGAGCCCGCGGCCGCGCCGGGAGGCGGGGCTTTGCACCAAAAGCGGGATCAAAGGCCCTTCGCACGGAATCCGTGCGCGCGGGGACGGTTCGGCCGTGCCTGCCGCGCCGTCCTGGGGCTGCGAGATGGCGCCTGCTCGTGGCACGGAAGCTGCAGACCAGGGTTCGGAACCTCGAACCCCACCCACCGGAGCCATCACATGAAGAAATCGATCCTCGCCTTTGCCGCCCTCGCCGTCTTCACGGGCGCAGCCTTCGCCGACGGCCTCTCGGCCAACGTCAGCGTGGTCAGCAAGTACAAGTACCGCGGCCAGGACCAGAGCGATCCGCTCAAGAGCGCCGTGCCTGCCATCCAGGGCGGTTTCGACTACGCCAACAGCGGCTTCTACGCCGGCAACTGGAACTCGTCGGTCGGCTTCGGCGGCGGCACCGAGATGGACTTCTACGGCGGCTACAAGGGCGAGGCCGCCGGCCTCGGCTACGACGTCGGCGTGCTGAAGTACTACTACCCGGGCACCGGCGCCGGCGTGTTCAACACCACCGAGCTCTACGGCGCGGTCAGCTACAGCATCCTGTCGCTGAAGTATTCGCACACCGTCTCCGACAAGTACTTCGGCATCCCCGAAGGCAAGGGCACGGGCTACCTCGACCTCTCGGCCAACTACGAGGTGATGAAGGGCGTGACGCTGAATGCGCACGTCGGCCTGACCCGCCTGACCAGCGATTCGAAGAGCCTCACCGGCCTCGTCAACTACACCGACTACAAGCTCGGCGCCACCTACGACTTCGGCGATGGCCTGACGCTGTCGGGCGCCTACGTCGGCGCGAACAAGAAGAACGTCTGGGGCGACATCAACAAGGGCCGCCCTGGTCGTGGCGCTGTCCAAGGCGATGTGATCGGCGCGGCGCCCGCTGCGCGGGTGCCGCACTCAACTGCAGAAAGAGGGGAATCCCATGAAGATGGTGACCGCGATCGTCAAGCCGTTCAAGCTCGACGAAGTGCGTGAAGCCCTGAGCGCCATCGGCGTGCAGGGCATCACGGTGACCGAAGTGAAGGGCTTCGGCCGCCAGAAGGGCCACACCGAGCTGTACCGCGGTGCGGAGTACGTCGTCGACTTCCTGCCCAAGGTGAAGATCGAGGCGGCCGTGGACGACGCCATCGTCGACCGCGTGATCGAGGCCATCGAAGGCGCTGCGCGCACCGGAAAGATCGGCGACGGCAAGGTGTTCGTCTCGCCGCTCGAGCAGGTGGTTCGCATCCGCACCGGCGAGACCGGCAAGGACGCCCTGTAAGCGGCGCCCCAGCGACGTCCCAACACAAGAGACAACCATGAAGAAACTCTTTGCGACTCTCGCCCTGGGCCTCGCGGTCCTGGGCTTCTCCGGGGCCGTGTGGGCCCAGGCGGCGTCGGCGCCCGAGGCGGCTGCCTCGGTGGCGGCCGTCGCCGAAGCGGCTTCCGCGGCGGCACCCGCGGCGTCGGAAGCGGCCTCCGCGGCCGCGCCGGCCGCCCCGGTGGCCAACAAGGGCGACGTGGCCTGGATCACCGTCGCCACGCTGCTGGTGATCATGATGACCGTGCCCGGCCTCGCGCTGTTCTACGGTGGCTGGTGCGCAGCAAGAACATGCTGTCGGTGCTGATGCAGGTGATGGTCACCTTCTCGCTGATCGTCGTGCTGTGGTTCATCTACGGCTACAGCCCGGCCTTCACCGAGGGCAACTCGTTCATCGGTGGCTTCGACCGGCTGTTCATGAAGGGCCTGTTCGATCCTGCCACCGGCACGTTCGCAATGGGCGCGACCTTCAGCAAGGGCGTCTACATCCCCGAGCTGCTGTTCGCCGCCTTCCAGGCGACCTTCGCCGGCATCACCTGCTGCCTGATCGTCGGCGCCTTCGCCGAGCGCATCAAGTTCTCGGCGGTGCTGATGTTCATGGTGCTGTGGTTCACCTTCAGCTATGCGCCGATCGCCCACATGGTCTGGTTCTGGATGGGCCCGGATGCGTACGCCAGCGCCGAGGTGGTCGATGGTCTGAACGCCAAGGCCGGCCTGATCTGGCAGTGGGGCGCGCTGGACTTCGCCGGCGGCACGGTGGTGCACATCAACGCCGCGGTTGCCGGCCTGGTGGGTGCCTACATGATCGGCAAGCGCGTCGGCTACGGCAAGGAAGCGTTCACGCCGCACTCGCTGACGCTGACGATGGTCGGTGCCTCGCTGCTGTGGGTGGGCTGGTTCGGCTTCAACGCCGGCTCGGCGCTCGAAGCCAACAACAGCGCCGTGCTCGCCTTCGCCAACACCTTCTCGGCCACGGCCGGTGCGGTGCTGGCCTGGTGCATCGGTGAAGCGCTGATGAAGGGCAAGGCCTCGATGCTGGGCGCTGCGTCCGGCGCGGTGGCGGGCCTGGTGGCGATCACCCCGGCGGCCGGCAACGTCGGCCTGATGGGCGCGATCGTGATCGGCTTCGTCGCCGGCTTCGCCTGCCTGTGGGGTGTCAACGGCCTGAAGAAGATGCTCGGTGCCGACGACTCGCTGGACGTGTTCGGCGTGCACGGCGTGGGTGGCATCGTCGGCGCGCTGCTGACCGGCGTGTTCAACAACCGGGCGCTCGGCGGCCCCGGCCGGTGACCGACTGGGTCACCGCCACGGTCGGCTCCAACGGCATCGGCGCCCAGGTGTGGATCCAGCTCAAGGGCGTCCTGCTGACCATCGTCTGGTCGGGCGTGGTCTCGCTGATCGCCTACAAGATCGTCGACACGGTCATCGGCCTGCGCGTGCCGGAAGACGAGGAGCGCGAGGGTCTGGACATCACCTCGCACGGCGAGACGGCCTATCACAACTGAGCCGTCTGACATTGCGACGCCACCGCCGCCTGCCCGGGGCGGCGTTTCGAGGGCCACCGCGAGGTGGCCCTTTTCATGGCCGCGCCGGCCTTGCGCGCCGGCGGCTTCGGCCCCAGATGCCTAGAATTCGCCTTCCGCAGCGCCACTCCCGGGCCGACCCATGGTTCCTCACCTCATCACCGCCCTGACCGGCCCGATCAACGAACTGGAGCAGCGCATCCTCGAATCGCTGCCGGCCATCGAGCGCTGGTTCCGCCTCGAGTGGATGGAGCACACGCCGCCGTTCTACACCTCGGTGGACGTGCGCAACGCCGGCTTCAAGCTGGCGCCGGTGGACACCAATCTCTTCCCCGGCGGCTTCAACAACCTGACCGAAGAGATGCTGCCGCTGGCGGTGCAGGCGGCGATGGCGGCGATCGAGAAGATCTGCCCCGAGGCGAAGAACCTGCTGCTGATCCCCGAGAAGCACACGCGCAACACGTTCTACCTGACCAACGTGCAGCGGCTGATGCAGATCTTCACGCAGGCCGGCCTGAACGTGCGCCTGGGCACGCTGGACGACCAGATCACGTCGCCCACCGAGATCGAACTGCCCGACGGCAGCAGGCTCAAGCTCGAGCCACTGGTGCGCAACCGCGGACGCCTGGGCCTGAAGGACTTCGACCCCTGCACGATCCTGCTGAACAACGATCTGTCGGCCGGCATCCCCAAGGTGCTCGAGAACCTGCACGAGCAGTACCTGCTGCCGCCGCTGCACGCCGGCTGGGCGGTGCGGCGCAAGACCAACCACTTCCAGGCCTACGAGGAAGTGGCGAAGAAGTTCGCCAAGCTGCTGGGCATGGACCCGTGGCTGATCAACCCGATGTTCGCGCGCTGCGGCGAGGTCAACTTCAGCGACGGCACCGGCAGCGACTGCCTGATGAGCAACGCCGAGGCGCTGCTGGCCAAGATCCGCCGCAAGTACAAGGAATACGGCATCAACGAGAAGCCGTTCATCATCGTCAAGGCCGACGCGGGCACCTACGGCATGGGCATCATGACCGTGCGCGACCCGAAGGACCTCGCCGACCTGAACCGCCGCACGCGCAACAAGATGAGCGTCATCAAGGACGGCCAGGAGGTCAGCGAGGTCATCCTGCAGGAAGGCGTGCCGACCTACGAGCGCGTCAACGACGCCGTGGCGGAGCCGGTGGTCTACATGATCGACCGCTACGTGGTCGGCGGCTTCTACCGCGTCAATGCCGAGCGCGGCATCGACGAGAACCTCAATTCGCCGGGGGCCAGCTTCGTGCCGCTGGCCTTCGCCGATAGCGGCCACCTGCCCAAGCCCGGTGCCAAGCCGGGCGCCAGCGCGCCGAACCGCTTCTACATGTACGGCGTGATCGCGCGCCGGCCATGGTGGCGGCCAGCTACGAGCTCGAAGCGACCGACCCGGACGCGGAAATCTACGAGTGAGCGGGCGGGGGCGGCCTTCGGCGCCCCTACACTTGCGCCCGTGAGCCAGCACAGCACGAAGTCCAGCCTCGCCGCGCTGACGCTGGGCGCCATCGGCGTCGTCTACGGCGACATCGGCACCAGCCCGCTGTACGCCTTCAAGGAGGTGTTCGCGCACGGCCATGTGCCGATGAGCGCGGCGAACATCCACGGCGTGCTGTCGCTGATGTTCTGGACGCTCACCGTCGTCGTCTCGCTGAAGTACGTGCTGCTGATCCTGCGCGCCGACAACAACGGTGAAGGCGGTCTGATCGCGATGCTGGCGCTGGCCTCGCAGGCGGTGAAGCACAAGCCGGCACTGCATGCACGGCTGATGCTGATCGGCATCTTCGGCACGGCGATCTTCTTCGGCGACGGTGTGATCACGCCGGCGATCTCGGTGCTCTCGGCGGTGGAAGGCCTGGAAGTGGCCGCACCGGCGCTGCACCCGTGGATCGTGCCGATCACGCTGCTCGTGCTCACCGCGCTGTTCATGGTGCAGCGGCTGGGCACCGCCAGCGTGGGCCGCTTCTTCGGGCCGATCACGGCGGTCTGGTTCGTCGTGCTGGCGGTGCTCGGGATGACGCACATCGTGCGCAACCCGGCGATCCTGGTGGCGCTGAATCCGTACTACGCGCTGGAGTTCCTGACCGGGCATCCCGCTGTCGCCTTCGTCGCACTCGGCTCGGTGGTGCTGTGCGTCACCGGTGCGGGAGGCGCTGTATGCGGACATGGGCCACTTCGGCAAGGGGCCGATCCGCATCGCCTGGTTCAGTCTGGTGATGCCTTCGCTGGTGATCAACTACTTCGGCCAGGGCGCGATGCTGCTGGCGCATCCGGAGAACGCCAACAACCCGTTCTACGAGATGGCGCCGCAGTGGGCGCTGTACCCGCTGATCGGCCTCGCCACCGCGGCCACGGTGATCGCCTCGCAGGCGCTGATCACGGCCGCCTTCTCGGTGACGCGCCGGGCCATCCAGCTCGGCTACCTGCCGCGGCTGCGCGTGCTGCACACCTCCGTGCGCGACACCGGGCAGATCTACCTGCCCTTCGTGAACTGGGGGCTGTTCGTCTGCATCGTGCTGGCGGTGGTGCTGTTCCGCTCGTCGAGCAACCTCGCGGCGGCCTACGGCATCGCCGTGACGATCGACATGCTGATCACCACCACGATGACCTTCTTCGTGATCCGTTATGGCTGGAAGTACCCGTGGTGGCTGTGCGCGGCGGCCACCGGCTTCTTCTTCCTGGTCGACTTCACCTACTTCGCGGCCAACATCGTCAAGGTGATCGACGGCGGCTGGTTCCCGGTGGTGATCGGCGCGGCGATGTTCCTGCTGCTGATGACCTGGAAGCAGGGCCGCCGGCTGATGGCCGAGCGCATGCGCGACGACGCGATCGACCTGAAGAGCTTCCTCGAGGCGGTGTTCGTCGCGCCGCCGGTGCGTGTGAGCGGCACGGCGGTGTTCCTCGTCAGCGACCAGGGCAGCACGCCGAATGCGCTGCTGCACAACCTGAAGCACAACAAGGTGCTGCACGAGACCAACCTGTTCGTGACGGTGCGCCACCACGAGGTGCCGTGGATCGGCTTCGACAAGCGCGTGGAGCTGGAATCGCTGGGCAACGACTGCTGGCAGGTGACGCTGCACTTCGGCTTCAAGAACGAGCCCGACGTGCCCGAGGCGCTGGCGCTGCTGCGCGAGCGCGGCGTGCTGCTCGACGACATGGAGACCAGCTACTTCCTCTCGCGCGACATCGTGATCCCCACGCTCGACGGCGGGATGGCGCTGTGGCGCGAGAAGCTGTTCGCGAGCATGCACCGCAACGCGGCCGCCGCGGCCGACTTCCTGAATCTGCCCGCCAACCGGGTGGTCGAGCTCGGCGCCAAGGTCCAGATTTGAGTTTCTTCCGGGACGTCTCTCTTCCAGCGGCGACCGCCGGCTTCGTCGCCGTGCTGGTCGGCTTCACCAGCTCGGTGGCGATCGTCTTCCAGGCCGCCACCGCGCTGGGTGCCACGCCGGCGCAGATCAGCTCGTGGATGTGGGCGCTCGGCCTGGGCATGGGCCTGTGCTCGGCGCTGCCTTCGCTGCTGCTGAAGAAGCCGGTGATGGTGGCCTGGAGCACGCCCGGTGCCGCCGTGCTGGCCACGGCCGCGGTGGCCGGCGGCTTCACGCTCGCGCAGGCCACCGGCGCCTTCATCGTCTGCGCGCTGCTGATGATCGCAGCGGGCGCCACCGGCGCCTTCGAGCGCGTGATGGACCGTATCCCGATGCCGATCGCCAGCGCCTTGCTGGCCGGCGTGCTGGCGCGCTTCGGCATGGAGGCCTTCCTCGCCGCGAAGTCGGCGCTGCCGCTGGTGCTGGTGATGCTCGGGGCCTATCTCGTCGGCCGGCGCGCTGGCCGCGGTATGCCGTGCCGGGCGTGCTCGCCGCGGGCACTGCCTTTGCCGCAGCCCAGGGCCAGCTGCATCTCGGCGGCGTGGCCTTGACGCTGACCACGCCGGTGTTCGTGATGCCCGAATTCACGCTGGCCGCGGCGGTGAGCCTGGCGCTGCCGCTCTTCGTCGTGACGATGGCCTCGCAGAACCTGCCCGGCGTGGCGGCGATCCGCGCGGCCGGCTACCGCATGCCGATCTCCAAGCTGATCACGATGACCGGCGTGGCCACGCTGCTGCTCGCGCCCTTCGGCGGCTATGCGCTCAACCTCTCGGCCATCACCGCGGCGATCTGCATGGGGCCGGAGGCGCACGAGGATCCCGGCAAGCGCTACACCGCCGCGGTGAGCTGCGGCCTGATCTACGTGGTGATCGGCCTGTTCGGCGCGGCCGTCACCGGCGTGCTCACCGCCTTCCCGCGCGAGCTGGTGGTGGCGGTGGCCGGCCCGGCGCTGCTGGGCAGCATCGGCGGCGGCGGCGGTGGCGGTGAAGGACGAGCAGCACCGCGAGGCGGCGCTGATCACCTTCCTGGTCACGCTGTCGGGGCTCACGCTCTGGGGCATCGGCTCCGCCTTCTGGGGCGTGGTGGCCGGTGCGCTGGCGCTGGCGGTGCAGTCGTGGCGCCGTGCCTGAGCGGAGAGACCCATGCCCGACTTCCGATCGCCCGACTTCCTGCGCGGCCACATCCGCCACACGCTGGCCTTCTACGACGCACGCTGCGTCGACCCTTCCGGCGGCTTCTTTCATTTCTTCAAGGACGACGGCACGGTCTACGACCGGCGCACGCGGCACGGTCAGCAGCACGCGCTTCGTGTTCAACCACGCGATGGCGTGGCGGCACTTCGGCCTGCCGGGGTACCAGGATCGCTCGCGGCACGGCCTCGCCTTCCTGCAGGCCGCCCACTTTCAGCCGCAGGGTGGCTACGCCCGGCAGATCGATTGGGACGGCCAGCGCGCCACGGTGCAGGACGGCACGAATCACTGCTACGGCCCGGCCTTCGTGCTGCTGGCGCATGCGCATGCGTTGATGGCCGGCGTGAGCGAGGCGCGCGCCGGGCTCGACGCCGCCTTCGATCTGATGGAGCAACGCTTCTGGGAGCCGGCCAACGGCCTCTATGCCGACGAAGCGACGCCCGGCTGGCAGCTCTCGCCCTACCGCGGCCAGAACGCCAACATGCATGCCTGCGAGGCGAACCTCGCCGCCTTCGAAGCCACGCGCGATGCCAGGCACCTGCAGCGCGCGCTGACGCTGGCCGAGTCGGTGACCGGCCGCCTCGCCGCGCTGGCCGACGGGCTCGTGTGGGAGCACTACCGCGTGCAACCCGACGGCAGTTGGGCGGTCGACTGGGACTACAACCGCGGCGACAGGACCAACATCTTCCGCCCCTGGGGATTCCAGACCGGCCACCTCACCGAGTGGGCCAAGCTGCTGATGCAGCTCGAGCGCGCCTTGCCCGAGGCCGAGCGGCCGGCGTGGATCGTGCCGCGCGCCCGCCACTTCTTCGACACCGCGATGGCGCACGGCTGGGATGCGGTGCATGGCGGCCTCGTCTACGGCTTCGACCCGGACGGCGCGGTGTGCGACGCCGACAAGTACTTCTGGGTGCAGGCCGAGAGCTTCGCCGCCGCGGCGCTGCTGGCCGTGCGCACCGGCGACGGCGCCTACTGGCAGTGGTACGAGCGCATCTGGGCCTACGCGGCAGCATTTCGTCGACCATACGCACGGCGCCGGTACCGCATCCTCGCGCCGGACAACCGCAAGCTCACCGACGAGAAGAGCCCGGCCGGCAAGACCGATTACCACACGATGGGCGCCTGCTACGACGTGCTGCGCGCGATAGCCCCAGTTGTGCCACAGTGAGGCTCGACCGCTTCTCCGATTCCGCCACCGCCATGCGCCTCCTGTTCGTCGCCGATCCGCTGGAACAGTTCAACATCAAGAAGGACAGCACCTACGCCATGATGCGCGAGGCCGCCGGGCGCGGCCACGAGCTGTTCGCCTGCGAGCCGAAGCAATTGGTCTGGCAGCGCGGCGGCCGCGTCGTGGCCAAGCTGCGGCAGATCGCGCTCAGCGGCGACCCGGTCTACTGGTTCACCGAGCAGGACACGCCCGAGATCGCGCTGGCCGATCTCGATGCCGTACTGATGCGCAAGGATCCGCCCTTCGACAGCGAGTATTTCTACGCCACGCACCTGCTGCAGCAGGCCGAGCGCGACGGCGCGCGGGTGTTCAACAAGCCGGCGGCGCTGCGCGACCATCCGGAGAAGCTGGCGATTCTCGAATTCCCGCAGTTCATCGGGCCCACGCTGGTGACGCGCGAGGCCGAGGCGATCAAGCGTTTCCATGCCGAACACCGCGACGTGATTCTCAAGCCGCTGGACGGCATGGGCGGCATGGGCATCTTCCGCGTCGGCCCCGACGGCCTGAACCTCGGCAGCATCATCGAGACCCTCAACAAGGACGGCGCGCAGACGGTGATGGTGCAGCGCTACCTGCCGGAGATCGTGCAGGGCGACAAGCGCATCCTGGTGATCGGCGGCGAGCCGGTGCCGTTCTGCCTCGCGCGCATTCCGCAGGGCAGCGAGATCCGCGGCAACCTCGCCGCGGGCGGCAAGGGCGTGGCGCAGCCGCTGTCGGCACGCGACCGCGAGATCGCCTCGACGCTCGGGCCGATCCTCGCCGCGCGTGGCCTGCTGCTCGCCGGCCTCGACGTGATCGGTGACAGCCTCACCGAGATCAACGTGACCAGCCCGACCTGCTTCCGCGAGATCACCGACCAGACCGGTTTCGACGTGGCCAAGGTCTTCGTCGATGCGCTCGAGTCGGCGCTGCGCCATCGATGAGAGCCGCCAACCGCCTGTCGGCCTCCGAGGCCGCGCGGCTGCTGCAGCGCCGTGAGCTCAGCGCCGAGCAGCTGATGCGCGATTGCCTCGCGCACATCGAGGCCCGCGAGCCGGAGGTGCGGGCCTTCGTGCAACTCGACGCGGCGTCGGCGCTCGCACAGGCCCGGGCGCTCGATGCCGGCCCCGTGCGCGGGCCGCTGCATGGCCTGCCGCTGGCGGTGAAGGACATCTTCGACACCGCCGACCTGCCCACCGAGTGCGGCTCGCCGATCTTCGCGGGGAACCGGCCGCGCGTCGATGCGGCGGCGGTGGCGCTGTGCCGCGAGGCCGGGGCAATCGTTGTCGGCAAGACGGTCACCACCGAACTGGCCAACATGACGGCCGGCATCACGCGCAACCCCTTCAACCCGGCGCACTCGCCCGGAGGTTCGTCCAGCGGCTCGGCCGCCGCCGTGGCCGACTTCATGGTTCCGCTGTCGCTGGGCACTCAGACAGCGGGCTCGATCATCCGGCCGGCGGCCTGCTGCGGCATCGTCGGCATCAAGCCGAGCTTCGGCCGTGTGCCGCGCGCCGGCGTCAAGCCGAACGCCGATTCGATGGACACGGTGGGCGGCTTCGGCCGCACGGTGGCCGACGCGGCGCTGCTGGCGTCGGTGCTGACCGGCGATGCGCGGCTGCGCGAGACGCCGTTGCCCGAGTCGCTGCGCATCGGTCTCGCGCCCGGGCCGGACTGGGCGCAGGCCGAGGACGACGTGACGGACTGCTGGGAGCGCACCGCGCGTGCGCTGGCCGCGGTCGCCGTGCGCTGCGAAGACGCGGCGCTTCCGTCCGACTTCGCCGACGTGGCTGCGGTGCAGTCGGCGATCCAGGCCGCCGAGACCGCGCAGGCGCTGGCCTTCGAACACCTTTGGCACCGCGCCCGGCTCAGCGAGGCGCTGGTGGCATTGCTGGACCGCGGGCGAAACGTCGATGCGCTGACGCTCGCCGCCCTTCGCGCCCGCACCGAGCGCTGGCGCCGCGAGATCGATGGGCTGTTCGAGCGGCACGACGTGCTGCTCGCGCCGAGCGCGGTCGACGAAGCGCCCGAGGGCTTGCAGTTCACCGGCGACCCTGTCTTCTGCCGGCCCTGGAGCCTGCTCGGCCTGCCCTGCGTGCACCTGCCGATGGGCACGGGCTCGAGCGGCCTGCCAGTCGGGCTGCAGTTGGTTGGCCGCCTCGGCGACGACCACCGCCTGATGGCGGCGGCGCAATGGGTGATGCAGCGCCTCGGCTGAGGTTCAGTTGATGTAGTGCAGCTCGCGGAAGCGCTGGCGGAAGGCTGCCACCTCTCGCGCTACCGCCTCCGGCCGATCACCGAGCGCGCGGGCGATCAGCGCTCCGAGCTCGCCCATGTGCTCGGCCGCCATGCCCAGCCGCACGATCTCCGGCACGCCCAGGCGCAGGCCGTTGACGTCGCCTTCCACCGGCGCGATCGGCAGCCCGATGCCGCAGGCCAGCAGACCCGCGCGCGCCATGCGCTTCGCGGCCGCCTGCCCACCACCCCAGCGTGCCGCCTCGACAGCGAACTGGTGCGAGGTGGTCGCGCCGCGCGCCATCGCATACACCGGCAGGCCCTCGCGCTGCAGCGCCTGTGCGAGCGCGCGGGCGGTGTCGCACATCGCATGCGCGTAGGCCGAGCCATGCGTCTTCCAGTCGGCCAGCGTCACGGCGAGTGCCGCCACCTTGCCGGCGTCGAAGTTCGCGGTGAGTCCCGGGTAGGCGATCGCATCGATGCGCTCGGCGATTCCCGCGTCGTGGCCGACGACGAGCCCACCCGGCGGCCCTCCCAGGCTCTTGTAGGTGCTCATCGTCATCACGTGCGCGCCTTGCGCGAGCGGGTTGGCCCAGGTGCGCCCTGCCACCATGCCCGACAGATGCGCGGCGTCGAAGAGCAGCTTGGCGCCGACCTCGTCGGCCACCTCGCGCATCGCACTGACCGGGTGCGGGAAGAGGTTGAGGCTGCCGCCGGCGGTGATCAGTTTCGGCTTCACCTCTCGTGCGAGGGCGCGCAGCGCCGCCACGTCGACGGTGTAGCCATCGGCCAGCACCGGCGCGGGCACGGTCTTCAGGCCGTACAGGCCCGCCGCCCCGGCGCCGTGGTGGGTCACGTGCCCGCCGATCTCCGCCGGCGGCGCGATGATCGTGTCGCCGGGCTGGCAGGTGGCCATGAAGACGTAGAGATTGGCCAGCGCGCCGGAGGCCACGCGCACCTCGGCGAACCTTGCCTCGAAGATCTCCGCCGCGAGTTCGGCGCAGATCACCTCGATGCGCTCGATCGCCTCCAGGCCCATCTCGTACTTGCCGCCGGGGTAACCGAGCGAGGCCCGCGAGCCGAGCCCCGAAGCCATCATGGCCTCGGCCTTCGGGTTCATCACGTTGCTCGCCGGGTTGAGGTTGATGCCGTGCTGGTCATGGATGCGGCGGTTCTCGGCGACGAGGCGGGCGATCTCGTGGAAGATGCCCTCGCTGTCCTGCGCGGCGGTTTGCGTCGCGATCGATTGCACCAGGTCTTCGCAGGCGGCAGGCACCCAGGGGCGGCGTTCGAGCATGGTCGTTCGAGGTGGTGGGGCGATGGGGCCATCGTACGCCCGGCGACAATCGCGAGATGGCCGTCCTGTCCCTGTCCAATGCCCACCTCGCCTTCGGCCACGTCGCCCTGCTCGATGGCGCCTCGTTCTCGCTCGAGTCCGGCGAGCGCCTCGGCCTGATCGGCCGCAACGGCGCCGGCAAATCGTCGCTGCTGAAGATCGTCGCCGGGCTGGAGAAGCCCGACGACGGACTGCTGCAGGTCACGCAGGGCCTGCGCATCCGCTACGTGCCGCAGGAGCCGGCCTTCGACGAGCGCGCCAGCGTGTTCGAGGTGGTCAGCGACGGCGTGGCCGAAGCGAAGGCGGTGCGCGCCGCCTACGAGGAACATGCGCCGGGTGTCGATCTGGATGCGCTGCAGACGCGCATCGAGGCGCTCGATGCCTGGAACTGGGAGCAGCGCGTCGACACCACGCTGCACCAGCTGCACCTGGACGGCAGCCGCGTCGTCGGCGAGCTCAGCGGCGGCATGAAGAAGCGCGTGGCGCTCGCCCAGGCACTGGTGGCCGTGCCCGATGTGCTGCTGCTCGACGAACCCACCAACCACCTCGACCTCGATTCGATCGCGTGGCTGGAAGAGCTGCTGCGCGACTTCAAGGGCGCGGTGATGCTGATCACCCACGACCGTGCCTTCCTCGACAACGTGGCTACGCGGATCGTCGAGCTCGACCGCGGGGCGATCCGCAGCTTTCCCGGCAACTTCAGCGCCTACGAGCGCATGAAGGAGGAGCAGCTCGCCGCCGAGGCCCTGACGAACGCGCGCCGACAAGCTGCTCGCGCAGGAGGAGGTGTGGATCCGCAAGGGCGTGGAAGCGCGGCGCACGCGCAGCGTGGCGCGCATCCAGCGCCTCGAGGTGCTGCGCGCCAAGCGGCAGGCGCGGCGCGAATCCCTCGGCAGTGCGGCTCGAAGTGGACAGCGGCGTGCCCAGCGGCAAGATCGTCGCGGAGCTGAAGGACGTGTCGATGCGCTTCGGCGACAAGGTCATCGTCGACCACTTCAGCGCCACGATCCTGCGCGGCGACAAGGTCGGCCTGATCGGCCCGAACGGTGCCGGCAAGACCACGCTGCTCAAGCTCATCCTCGGCGAGCTGCAGCCGACCTCGGGCACGGTGCGCCAGGGCACGCGCATCGAGGTGGCCTACTTCGACCAGATGCGCAGCGTGCTCGATCTGGATGCGACGCTGGCCGACACCATCAGCCCGGGCAGCGAATGGATCGAGGTGGGCGGCGCGCGCAAGCACGTGATGAGCTACCTGAACGACTTCCTGTTCTCGCCCGAGCGCGCCAATTCGCCGGTGCGCACGCTCTCCGGTGGCGAACGCAACCGCGTGCTGCTGGCGCGGCTGTTCGCGCTGCCTGCCAACGTGCTGGTGCTCGACGAGCCGACCAACGACCTGGACATCGACACGCTGGAGCTGCTCGAGGAACTGCTGCAGAACTATCCCGGCACGGTGTTTCTCGTCAGCCACGACCGGCGCTTCCTCGACAACGTGGTCACCAGCACGATCGCCTGGGAGGGCGACGAGTCACCCGGCCTGTGGCGAGTACGAAGGCGGCTACGAGGAGTGGCGCGTGCAGCGCGAGCGCTCGCGAGCGATCCGCGCGCGCGAGCAGGCACGAGAGGCGCCGGCTGCGGCGGAGAAGCCGGCCAGCGCGCCGCCGCCGGCTGCCGCACCCGCCGGCAAGCCGCGCAAGCTCAGCTACAAGGAGCAGCGCGAGCTCGACGAACTGCCGGCGCGCATCGAGGCGCTGGAGGCGGAGCAGAAGGCGCTCAACGAACTGCTCGCCGACCCGCAGAGCTACGTGAAGGATCCGCAGCGCACGACGGCCGCCCACAAGCGCGTGGGCGAGATCGACGACGAACTGATGGCGGCGCTGGAGCGCTGGGAGGCACTCGGATCGCGATGAGCCCGGCGCCGGGCCGCCCCAAGCCGGGCGGCGCCCCTCGGGGGCAGGAGCGGAGCGACTGGGGGCTCAGTTCAAAACCGGTATCCCGCACCGCATCCGGGTGCGAGCGGCTGACGATCAGCCCGCTCTGCAGGTACAGCGCATTGAGCAGCCGCGTGGCGCGCTCGCGGTCCATGCCCGGCCAGTCGGACAGCTCGCGCAGCGAGGCCCCTGCCGCGCCAGCCGCTGGATGGCCGCCATGACGGCGCCGCTGGCCGGCAGCGAGCTCGTGTCGAGCCCGGGGCCACGCGGTAGACCGCCGGGCCGGCGATCTCGGGCAGCAGTTCGCGACGCAGGCCGCGCATCGCCAGCTCCCACAGCAGCGGCGCGAGCGGGTAGTGGGCCTGCTCAGCGCCCACCAGCGTCGGGTTGCCTTCGCCGGGCGGCTGCAGCAGCGCCGGCTCCACGTGCATCACCTTCAGGTCGAGCAGCGGCTTGCCGACCAGCTCTTCCGGCGACACCGGGCAGTGCACCAGACGCTCCTGCGCGAAGACGGTCAGCGGCACGACCCGCTCGCCGCTCTGGATGTGGATCGTCACCCGCTTGCCGTGGCGCACGCAGGCGGCCATCACCTCGACGACTTCCGAGGCGCCGCCGTCGTCGCCGAAGCGCAGCAGGTCGGCCCTCAGCGAGGGGCTGAGCTGCGAGATCCGGGTGCTGATGCCGCCCGCCTCGGTGCGCATCTCGTCGAGGTAGCGCTGGTAGGCGCTCGCGCGCATCAGCTCGGGCTCGCCGAGCGGCAAGGTGGGCTGGAACAGTTCACTGTTCATGACCATGGTATTGTCCCCCGTTACGCTTGGTCACGAAAGAGGCTGCGCCTCGCGGGCGGCCTGCAGCGCCTGCCAGAAGCGGGCGTCCTGCGTGGTGGCGAAGTTGATGCGCATGAGTGTCGTCGGACGGTGCGTCGCATGGAAGAGGGCCCCCGGGGCAATCAGCCAGCCGTCGTCGTGCATGCGCTGGGCGAGGCGCTCGGTATCCACGCCGGTGTCCACCCAGCCGAACAGGCCGCGCGGCTCGGCCATGAATCGACACCCGTGGGCGCGGGCGAGTTCCACCGAGCGGGTGCGTGCCGCATTCAGCAGGCGCTGGATGCGTTCAGCATGGCGGCGAAGCAAGCCGTGCTCCAGGCAGTGAGCCAGCGCCAACTCCGTGAGCGATGGCGTGGTCAGCGTGGTGAGCAGCTTGGTGTCGATCAGGCGATCGACCCAGCGGCTGGGCGCGGCCAGGAAGCCGACCCGCCAGCTCGGCGTGAGGATCTTCGAGAAGCCGGAGATGTAGACGGTGCGCTCCAGCGCATCGAGCGCGGCCAGCCGCGGCAGGTGCGCCGGCGCGAGATGGGCATAGGTGTCGTCCTCGACGATCGCGAAGTCGTGCCGCGCCGCCAACTGCAGCACCTTGTGCGCCGACTGCAGGCTCAGCGAAGCGCCGGTCGGGTTGTGGAGCACCGAGACGGTCACGTACAGCCGCGGTCGGGTCGCCTCGGTCTGTGCCTCGATCAGCCGCTCCATCACCGCCAGGTCCGGCCCTTCGGGCCCGCGAGGTACCGGCAGCACGCGCAGACCCAGGGCCGCCAGCCGGGCGTATTCCACCGACCAGCCCGGCTCGTCGACCAGCACCGAATCGCCGGGCTTGAGCAGCGTGCGGGTGACGACATCGAGCGCATGCGTCGCGCCCACGGTGGTGACGATCTGGTCCGCCCGCGCCGTGATGCCGTGCTCGGCCAGGCGCGCCGCCAGCGCCCGGCGCAGGCGAGCTTCGCCTGCGGGCTCGCCGTATTGCAGCGCGCTATTGCCGAGCTGAGTGCTCACTTTGCGCATCGCGCTGGCCAGCAGCGGCGCGTCGAGCCAATCGGCCGGCAGGGTGCCGAGCCCCGGCATCGGCTGCGCGCCGGGCGGCTGGAACATGCCGCGGATCAGCGTCGTGGCGCTGATGGGCACCGGCGAACGCGGCGCGGGCGGGAAGTGCGGCGCGCGGATCTCGGCCACCGGCCCGCGCACGAAGAAGCCACGCTGCGCGCGGGCCTCGACGAGACCCTGCGCGAGCAGCTGGTCATAGGCGGCCACCACGGTCGTCGGGCTCACCTCGTGCCGGCGGGCGCATTCGCGCACCGATGGCAGCCGCGCTCCGGGGGCAAGCAGTCGCGCCCGGATGCGCTCGGCAAAGCGCGCTGCCAGCTGTTCGGTCAACGTGGCATCGGCCTCGCGCGACAGCGGCGCGGCACCGGGCAGGGGCGGAGTCTGGCGGGTGATGTCGAGCATGGTGTGTGCTGGCAGGCGCACCAGTACAGTCAGCAGTCAGATGCGGTCCAGTGTACTGCCGCTGTGCTGGTGTCGGCCCCTAGACTGGCTTCATGACTGCCGAAGAACTCGCCGCCCTGCTGAGCTTCGCCACCGCGATGAGCTTCACCCCGGGGCCGAACACGACGCTGTCGACGGCACTCGGCGCCAACCTCGGGCTGAAGCGCGCGCTGCCCTTCATCCTGGCCGTGCCCACCGGCTGGACGCTGATGATGCTGATGTGTGGCCTCGGCCTGGCTGCACTGGTGCTTGCCGCGCCGCCGCTGCGGCTGGCGGTGAAGTTCGGCGGCATTGCCTACCTCGTCTGGCTGGCCTGGAAGCTCGCGCGCGCCAGCCGCCTCGGCGAGGCCGATCCGGCGCAGCTGCGGGTCGGCTTCTGGCAGGGCGTGGGCCTGCAGTTCCTCAACATCAAGGCCTGGATGCTGGCGCTGGCGCTGGCCGCCGGCTGGGTGACCAGTGCCGGCGCGCTGCCGGCGCCGAACCCCGGCGAGCGGCTGGCGATCGTCTGCGCCGTGATGGTGGTGTTCGCGCTGACGAGCAACCTCGCTTATGCGCTGGTCGGTTCGATGCTGCGCGGCTGGCTGGCGCAGGGCCGGCGGCTGATCGTCTTCAACCGCGTGATGGCGGCGGTGCTGCTGGCGACCGCCGCGCGGCTGGTGACCGCATGAACGCGATGCCTTCGCGCCACGACGAGCAGCGCGGCCTGTGGCTCGGCCTGCTCGGCGTGGTGATCTTCGCGCTGACGCTGCCGATGACGCGGCTGGCCGTCGGGCCGGCGAACGATCCTCAACTGCCGCCGCTGTTCGTCACCGCGGGCCGTGCCGCGTTCGCCGCGCTGCTCAGCATCGTCTACCTGCTCGCGGTGCGCGCGCCACGGCCGACGGTCGCGCAGCTGCCGGCGTTCGCCGTTTCCGCGCTGGGCACGGTGGTGGGCTTTCCGCTCTTCCTGGCGCTGGCGCTGCGGCACGTCGAATCGATGCACGCCGCGGTGGTGACCGGCCTGCTGCCGCTGGCCACCGCGCTGGCCGCAGCACTGTGGTTCCGCCAGCGGCCCTCCGTCGGCTTCTGGGCCTGCGCGGCCGGCGGCTGTGCACTGGTGGTGGCGTTTGCGCTGGTGCAGGGCAGCGGCCGGCTGGTGATGGCCGATGCGCTGCTGCTCGGCGCGGTGGCCAGCGCCGCCACCGGCTACGTGGCCGGAGCGCGGCTGGCAGCCCAGATGCGCGCCGAGCAGGTGATCTGCTGGGTGCTGGTGCTCAGCCTGCCGGTGACGTTGCCGTTGACCTTCGCCGCCCTGGCCCGCCCAGCCGGTGCGCGCCGCGGCCTGGGGCGCCTTCGGCTACGTCACGCTGTTCTCGATGTGGCTGGGCTTCTTCGCCTGGTACCGCGGCACGGCGCTCGGCGGCACGGTGCGCGTCAGCCGGTGCAACTGGTGCAGCCCTTCCTCTCGCTGCTGTTCGCCGTGCCGGTGCTCGGCGAACGGCTCGACCCTGCCACCGTGGCCTTCGCGCTCGCGGTGATCGCCACCGTCTTCGTCGGCAAGCGAATGCCTGCGCATCGCCCCGCCTGAATTGCTGACCACGAAAGGCCCGCCATGAGCTTCGTCCTCGCCCGTCGCGCCGAGCGCATGAACCCCTCGGTGATCCGCGAGATCCTGAAAGTGACCGAGCGCCCCGGCATCGTCTCGCTGGCCGGCGGCCTGCCCTCGCCGGACAGCTTCCCGGTCGAGGCGATGCGCGCGGCCTGCGAGCGCGTGCTGCGCGACACGCCGCGCGAGGCGCTGCAGTACGCCGCCAGCGAAGGCTTCGGCCCGCTGCGCGAATGGGTTGCAGCGCAGCTGGCCGAGCGCGGCATGACGGTGGACGCCTCGCAGGTGCTCATCACCACCGGCTCGCAGCAGGGGCTGGATCTGGTCGGCAAGGTGCTGATCGATCCCGGTAGCGGCGTGGCGGTGGAGCGGCCCACCTACCTCGGCGCGCTGCAGGCCTTCGCGCCCTACGAGCCCGAGGTGGTCACGCTCGAATGCGACGACGACGGACCGTTGCCCGAGGCGCTGGCTGCGGCCGCGGCGCGCGCTTCCTCTACCTGCTGCCGAACTTCCAGAATCCGAGCGGCCGCTGCATGAGCGACAAACGGCGCACGGTGCTGGCCGAGGCGGCCCAGGCGATGGGCCTGCCGATCGTCGAGGACAACCCTTACGGCGATCTCTGGTTCGATGCCGAGCCGCCGCCGCCGCCGCTGGCCGCGCGCGCGCCCGCGAACACCGTCTACCTCGGCTCCTTCTCGAAGGTGCTCGCGCCCGGCCTGCGCCTGGGCTACGTGGTGGCGCCGAAGGCGATCTTCCCGAAGCTGCTGCAGGCCAAGCAGGCGGCCGACCTGCACACGCCCGGCTTCAACCAGCGCGTGGTGCACGAGGTGATCCGCGACGGCTTCCTGCGCGAACACGTGCCGACGGTGCGGGCGCGCTATCAGCGCCACCGCGATGCGATGCGCGATGCGCTGCAGAAGCACCTGAGCGCGGGCTGCCGCTGGAGGGTGCCCAGCGGCGGCATGTTCTTCTGGCTGGAACTGCCCGAAGGCATCGACGCGACGGCGATGCTGCCGAAGGCCGTGGAGCGCGGCATGGCCTACGTGCCCGGCGCCGCGTTCTTCGCCGACCACGCCAAGGCGAACACGCTGCGGCTGAGCTTCGTGACGGTGCCGCCGGAGGAGATCGAACGCGGCGTGATGCTGCTCGCACAGACGCTGGCCCAGACCCTGAAGGAGGCCGCATGAGCACGGCTCGCCGCTTCACGCAACTCGACGTCTTCACCGCCACGCCGCTGCAGGGCAACCCGCTGGCCGTCGTGCACGATGCGCAGGGCCTCTCCGATGCGCAGATGGCCGCCTTCGCGCGCTGGACCAACCTCAGCGAGACCACCTTCCTGCTGCCGCCCACCGACCCGTCGGCGGACTACCAGGTGCGCATCTTCACGCCCGATCGCGAGCTGCCGTTTGCCGGCCACCCCACGCTGGGCTCCTGCCATGCGTGGCTCGCCGCGGGCGGCGCGCCGAAGCGCGACGGCGAGGTCGTGCAGGAGTGCGGCGTCGGCCTCGTGCGCATTCGCCGCGACGGCTCGCGGCTGGCCTTCGCCGCGCCGCCGCTGCGCCGCAGCGGGCCGGTCGACGAGGCCATGCTCGATCACATCGCCCGCAGCCTGCGCGTGCCGCGCAGCGCGATCCGCGCCGCCCACTGGGTCAGCAACGGCCCGCACTGGGTCGCCGCGCTGCTCGGCTCGCGCGACGAGGTGCTGGCGCTCAAGCCCGACTTCGCGGCGATGGGCGAACTCGAACTCGGCGTCGTCGCGCCCTGCGATGCGGGGCACGATGCGCAGTTCGAGGTGCGAGCCTTCGTGCCGACGCTGGGCGTGCAGGAAGACCCGGTGACCGGCAGCCTCAACGCCGGCCTGGCGCAATGGCTGATCGGCGCCGGCCTCGCTCCGGCGCGCTATGTGGCCGCGCAGGGCACGGCAATGGGTCGCGCCGGGCGCGTGTTCGTCGAGCGGATCGGCGAGGACACCTGGATCGGCGGCGACAGCGTGATCGTCGTGCGCGGCGAGGTCACGTTGTGAGTTGGCAAGTCGACCACCTCGTGATCGGCGCGGCCACGCTGGAGCAGGGCGCGGCACGGTGCGCCGCCACGCTCGGCGTGCTGCCCGGCCCGGGTGGCAAGCACCCGCTGATGGGCACCCACAACCGGCTGCTGGCGATCGGCTCCGAGGCCTACCCGCGCGCCTACCTCGAGATCATCGCGATCGACCCGCAGGCCGCCGCGCCGGCACGGCGGCGCTGGTTCGATCTGGACGACCCGGCCCTGCGCGCCACGCTCGCCGCCGGGCCACGGCTGATCCACTGGGTGGCGCGCTGCGACGACCGGCCGCCGAATGCGCGGCACTGGCCGAGGCGGGAGTCGACCGCGGCGAGGTGCTGCAGGCCGAGCGCGACACGCCGCGTGGCCTGCTGCGCTGGCAGATAGCGGTGCGGCCGGACGGGCAGCGGCTGTTCGGCGGTGCGCTGCCGACGCTGATCCAGTGGGGCGAGGTTCACCCGGCCGATGCGATGCCGGCCAGCGGCGTGCAGCTCATCGGCTTGAACGTGGGCGCGTTGCCGCACGCCGCAGCGCGGCGCTTGCCCGCGGGTGTGTCGACGCAGCAGGCCTTTGCCGTGACGCTGTCCACACCCGCTGGCACCGTGCGGCTGGAGGGCGCGGTATGAGCCTGCCTGATCGCGCCTCGCTGCTGTCGGCCCTGGCCGTCGTCCGCGAGGCCATGCCGCCGACACCGCAGCAGCGCTGGCCGCTGCTCGATGCGCGCTGCGGCGCGCAGCTGTGGGTCAAGCACGAGAACCACACGCCGGTGGGCGCCTTCAAGATCCGCGGCGGGCTGGTCTACATGGACGCGCTGCGCCGCCGCGAGCCGGCCGTGGGCGCGGTGATGAGCGCCACGCGCGGCAACCATGGCCAGTCGATTGCCTTCGCGGCGGCGCGCCATGGGCTGACCGCGACCATCGTCGTGCCCCGCGGCAACTCGGTCGAGAAGAATGCAGCGATGCGCGCGCTCGGTGCCGAGCTGATCGAGCACGGCGAGGATTTCCAGGCGGCGCGCGAGCACGCGGTGGCGTTGGCTGCCGAGCGCGGCGCGCACATGGTGCCCTCGTTCCACGACGACTGGTGCGCGGGGTGGCCAGCTACTGGATGGAATTCTTCCGGCACTTCGCGCCGGGCGAAGCGCCGGAAGTGGTGTTCGTGCCGATCGGCCTGGGCTCCGGCATCTGCGCCTGCGCCGCGGCGCGCGCGGCGAGCGGCGCGACGACGAAGATCATCGGCGTGGTCTCCGCGCACGCACCGGCTTACCGGCTGTCGTTCGAAGCGGGCCGGCCGATCGCGGAGCCGGTGAGCACGCAGCTCGCCGACGGCATGGCCTGCCGTGTGCCGGAGCCGGCAGCGCTGGCGATCATCCGCCGCGAGGTGGACGAGATCGTCGCCGTGACCGACGACGAGGTGGCCTTTGCGATGCGCGCACTCTTCGCCGACACCCACAACGTTGCCGAAGGCGCCGGCGCGGCCGCCCTTGCCGCGCTGCTTCAGCAGCGCGAGCGCTGGGCCGGCCGGCGTGTCGGCCTCGCGCTCAGCGGCGGCAACGTCGACAGCGCCGTGTTCGCGAAGGTGCTCGCCTCGGGCTGAGCGGGCCGAGCGCCGGGCCGCTCCCAAGCCGGCCGCTCGCTCGAGTATCGCGTCCACTGGACGCGATACGTCCGCACTCGCTCCCCTCGGGGATCGGCCGACGTACCCGTCGGCCGAGGGGCTCACGTCACTCTTTCCGATAGTCGTCGTGGCAGCCCTTGCAGGTCTTGCCCACTTCGCCCGCCGCCGCCTTGATGGCATCCAGATTGCCGCTCTTCGCCGCGGCGTTGAGCTTGGCCATCTCGTCCTGCATCTTCTTCGCGCCGGCGTTGAACTTGTCCATCTCGGCCCAGATCTCCGGCTTCGCGCGGGTCTCGCCCTTGTCGGTGCCCGGGCCGAATCCGGCGAAGGGCAGCGTGGACATGAAGGTGGCCACTTCGGCGTTCTGCGCCGCGACCTTGGCATCGAACGGGATCTTGCCCTGGGCCATGCCGGCGACGCGACCGAAGTGCGCGGCCATCACGGTGAAGGCGCCCTTGCGATACTTGATCGCGTCTTCCGGCTTGGCGAACTGCGCGGCGGCCGGCAGGGCCGTGACCAGCGTGGCGGCAGCGATCAAGATCGACGAGAGCGAACGGTTCATGCGGTTTCTCCTGCGTGGAAGGTTGTGAGGCCGGCGGACGGGCCAGATGCCGGGCCGGTTGCAGCGTATACGCGGCTCGGGGCCGTTTGCATCCCGCAGTCCGGCAAGACCGCGTGGATTGCTGCGGCAAGCCCGCAGGCGTTATCGTCGGCCCTGCGCGAAAGACGAGGAGACGCCAAGGCATGAATCTGCAGACGGTGCGCGTACGGGTGTGGGACCTGCCGACGCGACTGTTCCACTGGACGCTGATGCTGTGCGTGATCGGCTCGGTGGTCAGCGCCAAGATCGGCGGCAATGCGATGGTGTGGCACTTCCGGCTCGGCTACGTGGTGCTGGCGCTGCTGGCCTTCCGCCTGCTGTGGGGCTGGTCGGCGGGCACTGGTCGCGCTTTGCCAGCTTCGTCTATGGGCCCGGTTCGCTGAAGCGCTACCTGCAAGGCGCGAGCCGGCCGGACGATCACCACGAGGTCGGCCACAGCCCTCTGGGCGCGCTGTCGGTCTTCGCGCTGCTGGCCCTGCTGGCGGCGCAGGTGGGCTCGGGCCTCTTCGCCGACGACGAGATTGCCAGCAGCGGGCCGCTGGTGCGCTTCGTCTCAGGCGCCACCAGCAGCCCGGCCACCGGCTGGCACAAGAACTGGGGCCAGTGGCTGATCCTCGCGATGGTGGCGCTGCACGTGCTGGCCATCGTGCTCTACCGCGTCAAGCGCGGCCGTGACCTGGTCACGCCGATGATCGTCGGCGACAAGCTGCTGCCCGCCGGCGAGCCGGCCGCGCGCGACACGCTGGCCACGCGCGCCCTGGCGCTGCTGCTGCTGGGCATGTGCGCTGCGCTGGCCGCCTGGGTTGCCAGCCTCGGGGGCTGAGCGCGATGGCCACCGATATCGGCCCGGAGATCCGCCTCGTCGTGCCCGAGGGCGCCGAGGCGATCGACGCCACGCGCGCGATCTTCCGCGAGTACGCCGCCGGCCTCGGCGTCGACCTGTGCTTCCAGAATTTCGAGGACGAGCTGGCCGGCCTGCCCGGCGACTATGCCGGGCCGGCCGGGCACCTGCTGCTGGCACTGGTCGACGGCGAGGTGGCCGGCTGCGGCGGTTTCCGCGCGCTGCACGATGTCGACCACGTCAACGCCTGCGAGATGAAGCGCCTGTACGTGCGCCCGGCCTTCCGCCGCTTCGGCCTCGGGCGGCGCCTGGCCGAGGCGCTGATGGACGAGGCGCGCCGCTGCGGCTATTCGGTGATGCTGCTGGACACCCTCGACGACATGGAGGCCGCGCGCGAGCTCTACGCCTCGCTCGGTTTCGTGGAGACGGCGCCGTACTACTTCAACCCGATTCCCGGCGCGCACTACCTGCGCGCCGACGGGCGGACAGCCCGAGCCGCTACTGACACCTCTGCGCAAAGGAGCGCGCCATGAACCCCTTCAGGCAACTGCTCAAGTCCGCCGGCGCCCATCCGCCGGTGGGCACCTGGATCATGTCGGCCAGCCCGCTGGTGGCCGAGGCCACCGGCCATGCCGGCTTCGACTGGGCGGTGATCGACATGGAGCATTCGCCGCTGGACACGATGGACGTGCTGCACATGCTGCAGGCGCTGTCGTGCACGAAGATGGTCCCGATCGTGCGGGTGGCCTGGAACGATCCGGTGCTGGTCAAGCGCGTGCTCGACGCCGGCGCCACGACGGTGATGTTCCCCTTCGTGCAGACCGCCGAGGAAGCCGCGCGCGCGGTGGCCGCGACGCGCTATCCGCCGCAGGGCATCCGCGGCATGGCGGGCATGAGCCGCGCCAGCCGCTTCGGCACGCAGGCGAACTACCTGACCACCGCCAACAAGCAGATGGGCGTGATCGTGCAGCTCGAGACGGCCCACGCGATCGAGCGCATCGACGCGATCGCCGATGTCGACGGGGTCGACGGCCTGTTCATCGGCCCGGCCGACCTCTCGGCCTCGATGGGCCACGTCGGCCAGCTGACGCACCCGGCGGTGATGGATCGCATGGCGCAGGCGGTGCTGCGCTGCAAGGCGCTCGGCAAGCCGGTGGGCACGATCGGCGGCGATCCGGAATCGGTGGCGCAGTACCGCGCCGCCGGCTTCGACTATGTGGCCGTGGGCTCGGACCTCGGCCTGTTCATGCAAGGCGCGCGTTCGGCCATCGCCGCGCTGCGCACGCCCAGCGGCGAGCACGTGCACTCGGTGTCGTCGGGCACCCAGGGTTACTGAGGGCGCGCGCCGGCCGGTTTCGCGCCGGTACCGGCGTAGCATCGGCCCATGACCGCGCACGCCTCCACCGCCCACAGCTTCGAACTCCATGCCGGCGCGCTGCGCCTGGCGCTGCGCCCCGATCTGGGCGGCTGCATCGCCGGGCTTTGGCATCGCGACACGCCCATCCTGCGCAGCACCGAGCCGGTGGCGCTGGCCTCGTCGCGTGCTTCGGCCAGCTATCCGCTGGTGCCGTACTCCAACCGCATCGGCTATGCGCGCTTCCGCTGGAAGGGCCACGACCACAGCACACGACCCAACTTCGACGGCGTCCCGCACTCGGTGCACGGCCTCGGCTGGCAGCGGCCGTGGGAGACGGTGTCGTCCAGCGCCACCGAACTGGTGATGCGGCTTCGCCATGCCGCCGACGCCGACTGGCCCTTCGCCTTCGAGGCCACGCAGTACGTGACGCTGACGCCGCAGGCGATGCACGTCGAGATGATCGTCACCAACCTCGCCGACGTGGCGCAGCCGATCGGCCTGGGCTGGCACCCCTACTTCCCGAAGCGCGCCCGCAGCCGTTTGCACATCGAGTGTGCCGAGCGCTGGGACAGCGACGCCGCCGGCCTGCCGGTGCGCAAGGTGGCGCAGCCGGGCATCGACAGCGACGTGATCCACCTCGACTTCGACCACTGCTTCGACGGCTGGCGCGGTGCCGCGCGCATCCGCGACGAACGCTTCTCGCTGCAGCTCACTTCCTCGATGCAGCGCCTCGTCATCTACACGCCGCAGACCAAGGACTATTTCTGCGTCGAGCCGGTCAGCCACGTCAGCAATGCGATCCACATGGCCGATCCGCTGGCGCACGGGCTGGTCAGCGTGGCACCCGGTGGGAGCACGCGCGGCTGGATGCAGCTGGACATCGCCGTCGTATGAACGGGGCCGATGTCCGCGTGGCCGTCGCCTCGGCCGCGCTGCTCGGCGAATCGCCGTTCTGGCATCCGGGCGAGCGTTCGCTGTACTACTGCGACATTCCCGGCCGCCGCCTGAATCGATTCGACCCGGCGCGTGGCGAGCTGGTGCACTGGGAGTTCGAGTGCGAGCCGTGCAGCTGCGCGCCCTGCCTCGACGGTACCCTGCTGCTGGCGATGCGCGACGGGCTGTGGCGCTTCGACCCGGCCACCGGCGCGCGCCAATCGCTGGCCGCGCCGCCCTACGACCCGGCCACCGAACGCTTCAACGACGGCAAGTGCGATCCGCAGGGGCGATTCTGGGTGGGCACGATCTACGAGCCGCGCGATGCCGCGAAGGCGACGCTGCACTGCTACGCCAACGGCCAGCTGAAGCAGCGCGCCGGCGGCGCCACCGTGGCCAACGGCTTGGCCTGGAGCCCCGATGGCCGCACGATGTACTGGACCGACACCAAGGCCCACACCATCTACGCCTTCGATTGCGACCCGGCCAGCGGCGAGATCAGCCGGCAGCGTGTCTTCGCGCGCTTTCCGGTCAAGCAGGAGGGGCAGCCGCTGGAGCACTACGGCGGCCGACCCGACGGCGCCGCCGTCGATGCCGAAGGCTGCTACTGGGTGGCGATGTTCGAGGGCCAGCGCCTGCTGCGCCGGCGCCCACCGGCGAGGTGCTGAGGGAAGTGCGCCTGCCGGTGCGCTGCGCGACGATGCCGTGCTTCGGCGGCGCCGACCTGAAGACGGTCTACGTGACCACCTCGCGCGAGAAACGTCCGCCCGCGGAACTGGCCGCGCAACCCTGGGCCGGCTGCGTGCTCGCCTTCGAGGTCGACGTGCCGGGGCTGCCAGTCAACTTCGCCGTCTGAGGGGCGGTGTGAAGATCAGTCGCCGTATTTCACCGAGCAGCCGTAGGCCTGAGTGACCGGCTGGCTGACCGGCTTGCCGGCCACGACCTCGGCCACCGCACGGTTGACATAGTTGGTGGCCGTCTTGATATCGGCCGGGTTGGCGGTCGGCTTGCTGTCGATCGCACCCGCATAGGCCAGCGTGCCCTTCGGGTCGATCACGTACATGTGCGGCGTGGTGCGCGCGCCGTAGGCGCGGCCGACCTTGCCGTCGGCGTCCATCAGCGTCGCGGTGGGGGCGGCGCCCTTGTCCTTCATCCAGCCGGCCAGTGCCGCCGGGGCGGTGTAGTCGCTCGCGCCGGTGTGCGTGGAGTTGATCGCCAGCCACACCGCGCCCTTGGCCACGGCGTTCTTCTGCGCGGCCGGCATGTTGGCGCTGTCGTAGTGCTTCTTGACGAACGGGCAGCCGGGATTGACCCACTCCAGCACCACCGTCTTGCCCTTGAAGTCGGCCAGCGAGACGGTCTTGCCGCTGGTGTCGACGGCGCTGAAGGCCGGGGCAGGCTGGCCGACCGCCGCGGCAGCGAATACGGAGGCCGAGGCGCCGAGTGCGGCGGCGATGGCCGCGAGTCGGAAGGCGTGGTTCATGGAGGACTCCTTTCGTACGGACAAGGGGAGGGGAAGGTCTAGAGCTTGGCCAGCGCGTCGCGCACCTCGCGCACGCTGAGGATCTCGCTGAGGATCTGCGGCGAGCCGTCGCGGCCGTACAGCGCGTAGACCGGCACGCCGTTGCGACCGAAGCCGGCCAGTGCGGCGGTGATGGCGGGGTCGCGGCGCGTCCAGTCGGCGCGCATCAGCACCACGCCGCGCGCCGCGAAATCGGCCATCACCTCGGCATCGGCCAGCGTCGTGCGCTTGTTGTACTGGCAGGTCACGCACCAGGCGGCGGTGAAGTCGACGAACACCGGCTTGCCGGCGGCGCGCAGTTCGGCCACGCGCTGCTCGCTCCAGGGCTCCCAGACGGACCCGGCTTCGCCGCTGCGTGCCGGCGCCGTGGCGGCCGTGGCGTGCAGCGTCGGCAGCATCCATGACAGCGCCGCGGCCAACACCAGCACGCCGACCGCTCCGAAGGCGGCGCGCCCGATGACGCCGATGCCCGGCGTGCCCAGCGCCCAGGCGACGAAGGCCAGCGCCAGCAGCACGGCCAGCAGCGCCGAGGCGCCATCGATGCCGATCTGCTGCCCGATCACCCAGACCAGCCAGATCACCGTGGCAAACATCGGGAAGGCCATCAGCACCTTGAAGCGCGCCATCCAGGCGCCCGGGCGCGGCAGCAACTTCGCCAGGCCCGGCCACAGGCTGGCCGCGAGGTAAGGCAGCGCCATGCCCATCCCCAACGCGGCAAAGACCGCCAGCGCTTGCACCGCCGGCAGGGTGACCGCAAAGCCGAGCGAGGCACCCATGAACGGCGCGGTGCAGGGCGAGGCCACCGCCACCGCGAGCACGCCGGTGAGGAACGAGTCGACGATCGGGTGCCGCGCCTGCAGCGAGGCGAGGCTGCTGGGCAGCACCGAGCCGAACTCGAACACGCCGGCCGGGTTCAACCCGATCAGCGTGAACAGTGCGGCCAGCACCGCGATGACCGCCGGCGACTGCAGCTGGAAGCCCCAGCCGAGCTGCTCGCCGCCGGCGCGCAAGGCCAGCAGCGCCCCGGCCAGCGCGACGAAAGAGAGCACCACGCCGGCCGTGTAGGCCGCGCCGCCGAGGGCCAGCGCACGGCGGTCGTCCGCATGCGATGCGAAGCCCAGCACCTTCAGCGACAGCACCGGAAAGACGCAGGGCATCAAGTTGAGAATGGCGCCGCCGATCAGCGCGAACAGCAGCGCGAGGCCCAGACCGAGCGGCGGCGCGGCCGGCGCGGGCGCCGGCGTGGCAGCCGGCTTGGGCAGCGACCCGACCGCGGGCGGTGCCGGCGATGTCGAAGCCGACGCGCACGCCGGCCTTCTCGCCGGGTGCGGCGAGCACTGCGTCCATGCGTGCCGGCGCGTCGAGGCGCTGGTCGGACAGCGGCACGGTGACGTTCCAGCGCTGGCCGTCCCAGCGGGCCGGGCGCGGCAGGGCGTTGTCGAGCACGCCGGGGTTTCGGGGAAGAATTCGATGGCCTTGCCCGCCCAGGCGGCAGGCAGGCCGTCGACCGTCAGCGACAGCCCCTGGGCCGTGACCGTGGCGCTGGCCTTGGCTTCGGCGAGCGCGAGCGGCCGGGCTGCGGCCGCCGTTTCGAAGTCGGCCGAACGTGCCGCGAAGGCAGAGGCCACCGGAATGTCGAGCGCGAAGTCGCCGCCTTCTGGAATGCAGACGTCCTTGCACACCAGCCAGTCGGCGCGCAGCTTCACCTTCAGCGTGTCGGCGCCGTAACCCGCCGGTACCTTGACCTTCACCGGCAGCAGCAGGCGGCCTTCGTAGCCGTAGTTCATCAGCGGCCCGATCGGCAGCCGCGCCGGCGTGGGCCACTCGATCTCGCCTGCCTTGAAGCCTTCGGGCAGCGTCCACTGCAGCGTGGTCGGCAGGCCCGAATCGCCGGGGTTCTTCCAGTAGGTGTGCCAGTGCGGCTTGTGCTCGATCGCCAGGCCCAGCCACAGCGCTTGCCCCGCCACCACACCCTGGGGCGCATGGGCCACCAGCTCGGCGCGCACCTGCTCGGTGGTGACGATCGCCGAGCCGCCGGGCAGTGCAAGGGCGGGCAGCGTCAGGGCGGAGAAAAGGGCGGCGAGGAGCGCACGCAGCAGGCGCATGGTGGTGGCAATCAGACGGAACGAGGCGCGATTGTCGAGCCGGCCGGACCGAAAAGCGTGACGTAAGGCAAGCGGCTGAACATGCGCGCCGATCATCTCAGCTCCCGTACACCGCCGGGGGGCTCGGCAGGGGCGAAGACCCGTCGGAACCGGGGGTCGGTCGAAATGACCGGGTAACCACGTATAATTCCGAGGCTTTGCTGCTTGCAGACGTGACCGCGCACCATGACCGACACGATCGACCACGGTGCACGACACGCCGGTTTTGCAGATGAGGCGCAGGAACCGCCTTTCAAGACACTGTCTCGCGAAGAAGCACAGGCCTTGAAGGCCCAACTCCCGCAGGTCTCGCCCTGGCGGGTCGTCGCGGCCCAGGCCGTGGCGGGGTTGTTGTGTGCGGCCATCACCGGCTGCTCACGCAGCGCAGCAGGGCTGCCGGTCGGCGCTGTACGGCGCGCTGGCCGTGGTGTTGCCGGGTGCCTTGCTGGCGCGCGGCATGACGCGAGGGACCGGTTCTCCGGTGGCTGCGGCCGCGGGGTTCCTGTTCTGGGAGATGCTGAAGATCGGGGTGGCCATCGCCATGCTCGTGATCGCGGCCAAGGTGGTGCCCGGCTTGAGCTGGCCCATCCTGCTGCTCACGATGGTGGTGTGCATGAAGGTGAACTGGGTGGCGCTGCTGTGGCGCGCCCGCTGAAGCGACAACGAGCTCGAGAAGACGAACATGGCAGCAGAAGGCACAGCGCACGCGCCCACCGCCGGTGAATACATCGTTCACCACCTGCAGCATCTGCAGACGGGCAAGCAGACCGCGGTGGTGGATTTCTCCATCATCAACCTCGATTCCCTGTTCTTCTCGGTCACGCTGGGCGTGCTCGGCTGCTGGCTGCTGTGGCTGGCCGCGCGCAAGGCGACCTCTGGCGTGCCGGGCCGCTTCCAGGCCGCCGTCGAGGTGCTGGTCGAGATGGTCGACTCGCAGGCCAAGGGCATCGTGCACAACGCCACCAGCCGCAAGCTGGTCGCGCCGCTGGCCCTGACGGTGTTCGTCTGGATCTTCCTGATGAACGCGATGGACCTGCTGCCGGTCGATCTGATCCCGGCCATCTGGCATTCCGTCGGCCCGGCGCTGGGCTTCAAGGACTACATGCGCGTCGTGCCGACCGCCGACCTGTCGATCACGATGGGCCTGTCGCTGGGCGTGCTGATCGTCTGCCTGGTCTACAACGTCAAGATCAAGGGCGCCGGCGGCTGGATCCACGAACTGTTCGCCGCGCCGTTCGGCGACAAGTGGTTCCTCTACCCGATCAACTTCCTGATGCAGATCATCGAGTTCGTCGCCAAGACCGTCTCGCACGGCATGCGACTGTTCGGCAACATGTACGCCGGCGAACTGATCTTCATGCTGATCGCGCTGATGGGCGGCGCCTGGGCCCTGTCGGGCACCGGCATCGCGCTGTTCCTCGGCCACATCATCGCGGGTTCGGTGTGGGCGATCTTCCACATCCTGATCATCACCCTGCAGGCCTTCGTGTTCATGATGCTCACGCTGGTCTACGTCGGTCAGGCCCACGACGCGCACTGATCCGCGCACCTCGGTTTTCCCGTCCCTTTTTCTTTCTCAATCCATCAAGGAGCCACCATGGAAGTCATTAGCTTTGTTGCCCTCGCCGCCGGCCTGATCATCGGTCTGGGCGCCATCGGCGCGTGTATCGGCATCGGCATCATGGGCAGCAAGTACCTCGAGTCGGCCGCCCGCCAGCCCGAGCTGATGAACGAGCTGCAGACCAAGATGTTCCTGCTGGCTGGCCTGATCGACGCGGCGTTCATCATCGGCACCGGTATCGCCCTGTGGTTCGCCACGGCCAACCCGTTCCTGGCCCAGATCGCCAACCTGCCGAAGTAAGTCGTCGCCGCCCGCGCGCGACATTCCACAGACGTTCCAGAGGCAACAACGTGAGCATCAACGCTACGCTGATTGCGCAGTTGATCGTCTTCCTGATCCTGGTGTGGTTCACGATGAAGTTCGTGTGGCCGCCGATCACGAAGGCGCTCGACGAGCGTGCGCAGAAGATCGCCGACGGCCTGTCGGCCGCCGACAAGGCGAAGGCCGACCTCGCCAGCGCCAACAAGCGTGTCGAGGAGCAGCTCGCCGCTGCCCGCACCGACGCCGCCCAGCGCCTGGCCGACGCCGAGCGCCTGGCGCAGCAGATGATCGAGGAGGCCAAGGGCCGCGCGTCCGACGAGGGCGCCAAGATCATCGCCGCGGCCAAGGCCGAGGCCGAGCAGGAAGCCGTGAAGGCCCGCGAGGCGCTGCGCGACCAGGTCGCCGCGCTGGCGGTCAAGGGTGCCGAGCAGATCCTGCGCAAGGAGGTCAATGCCTCCGTGCACGCCGACCTGCTCAACCGCCTGAAGACGGAGCTCTGAGCATGGCCGAGCTGGCAACCATCGCACGGCCGTACGCCGAGGCGCTGTTCAAGGCGGTGCCTGCACAGGCGGCCGCCGACGTGGCCGCGCAGGTGGGCGTGATCGCCCAGGTCGCCGGGCACGAGCAGGTGCGGCAGTTCGCCGACAACCCGAAGGTCGGCGCGCAACAGGTCTTCGACCTGATCGCGACGGTGGCCAAGCTCCCGCTCGGCGATGCGGCGAAGAACCTGCTGCGCACGGTGATCGACAACGGTCGCCTCGCGGCACTGCCCGAGATCGCCGCGCAGTTCCATGCGCTGGTCAATGCGCGCTCCGGCGTCTCCGACGCCACGGTGTACAGCGCCTTCCCGATCGACGCGACGCAGCTCCGCAGGTGGTGGCCTCGCTGGAGAAGCGCTTCGGCCGCAAGCTCAACGTGAGCGTGGTGGTCGACGCGTCGCTGATCGGCGGTGTGCGCGTGGTCGTCGGCGACGAGGTGCTCGACACCTCGGTCCAGGCCCGACTCGAACAAATGAAGGTGGCTCTGTCCGCGTGAGCGTGGCCAAGTCGTCCCGGAGAAAGACATGAATCTGAATCCCGCAGAGATTTCCGAACTGATCAAGAGCCGCATCGAGGGCCTCGGCGCCTCGGCGGACATCAAGAACCAGGGCACGGTCGTGTCGGTGACCGACGGCATCGTGCGCGTGCACGGCCTGTCCGACGTGATGGCCGGCGAAATGCTCGAGTTCCCCGCCACCAAGGACGGCCAGCCGACCTACGGCCTGGCGCTGAACCTGGAGCGCGACTCGGTCGGCGCGGTGATCCTGGGCGAGTACGAGCACATCTCCGAGGGCGACACCGTCAAGTGCACGGGCCGCATCCTGGAAGTGCCGGTCGGCCCCGAGCTGATCGGCCGCGTCGTCAACGCGCTGGGTCAGCCGATCGACGGCAAGGGCCCGATCAACGCCAAGATGACCGACGTCATCGAGAAGGTCGCCCCGGGCGTGATCGCACGGAAGTCGGTGGAC
Organism: Piscinibacter aquaticus; assembly: GCA_007994965.1. Taxonomy (GTDB): domain Bacteria; phylum Pseudomonadota; class Gammaproteobacteria; order Burkholderiales; family Burkholderiaceae_C; genus Piscinibacter; species Piscinibacter aquaticus. The sequence continues at coordinate 4,348,791 of VOPW01000001.1, forward strand.
CAGCCGGTGCAGACCGGCCTGAAGTCGATCGACACGATGGTGCCGATCGGCCGCGGCCAGCGCGAGCTGATCATCGGCGACCGCCAGACCGGCAAGACCGCGGTGGCGATCGACACGATCATCAACCAGAAGGGTCAGAACATGACCTGCATCTACGTCGCGATCGGCCAGAAGGCGTCGTCGATCAAGAACGTGGTGCGCGCACTCGAGCAGAACGGCGCGATGGAGTACACCATCGTCGTCGCCGCCTCGGCCTCCGAGTCCGCCGCGATGCAGTACGTGTCGGCCTATTCCGGCTGCACGATGGGCGAGTACTTCCGCGACCGCGGGCAGGACGCCCTGATCATCTACGACGACCTGTCCAAGCAGGCCGTTGCCTACCGCCGAGGTCTCGCTGCTGCTGCGCCGCCCGCCGGGCCGCGAAGCGTTCCCCGGCGACGTGTTCTATCTCCACAGCCGCCTGCTCGAGCGTGCGGCCCGCGTGAACGCCGACTACGTCGAGGCCTTCACCAAGGGCGAAGTCAAGGGCAAGACCGGCTCGCTGACCGCGCTGCCCGTCATCGAGACGCAGGCCGGCGACGTGTCCGCGTTCGTGCCGACCAACGTGATCTCGATCACCGACGGCCAGATCTTCCTGGAGACCTCGCTGTTCAACGCCGGCATCCGCCCCGCGATCAACGCCGGTATCTCGGTGTCGCGCGTCGGTGGTGCCGCCCAGACCAAGCTGATCAAGAGCCTGTCCGGCGGTATCCGTACCGACTGGCGCAGTACCGCGAGCTGGCCGCGTTCGCGCAGTTCGCCTCCGACCTCGACGCCGCCACCCGCAAGCAGCTCGACCGCGGTGCCCGCGTGACCGAACTGCTGAAGCAGCCGCAGTACTCGCCGCTGCCGATCAGCCTGATGGCGGCCTCGGTGTTCGCGGTGAACAAGGGCTTCATGGACGACATCGACGTCAAGAAGGTGCTCGCCTTCGAACACGGCCTGCACCAGCACCTGAAGTCCAGCCACGCCGGCCTGCTCGCCAAGCTCGAGAAGGACAAGGCCATGGACAAGGACGCCGAGGCCGAGCTGAACAACGCGATCGCGGCGTTCAAGAAGTCGTTCGCCTGACCCGCACAAGGAGCTAGACCATGGCGGTCGGCAAAGAGATTCGCGGCAAGATCAAATCGGTGGAGAACACCAAGAAGATCACCAAGGCCATGGAAATGGTCGCCGCCTCGAAGATGCGCAAGGCGCAGGACCGGATGCGCGCCGCGCGTCCGTACAGCGACAAGATCCGCAACATCACGGCCAACCTGTCGCAGGCGAACCCCGAGTACCAGTCGCCGTACATGCGCCAGGGCGGCAACGCGAAGAAGGTGGGCATCATCGTCGTCACGACCGACAAGGGTCTGTGCGGCGGCCTGAACACCAACATCCTGCGCGCCGTCACCAACAAGATGCGCGAGCTACAGGGCGAAGGCGTCGCGGTGGAGGCGGTGGCGATCGGCAACAAGGGCTTCGGCTTCCTGAATCGCATCGGCGCCAAGGTCGTGTCGCACGCCATCCAGCTCGGCGACGCGCCGCAGCTCGAGAAGCTGATCGGCCCGGTCAAGGTGATGCTCGATGCCTTCGTCGCCGGCCAGCTCGATGCGGTCTACCTCTGCTACACGCAGTTCATCAACACGATGAAGCAGGAGCCGCAGGTGCAGAAGCTGCTGCCGCTGTCGGCCGACCACCTGCAGCAGACCGCGGCGGAGAAGGCGCAGTACGGCTGGGACTACCTGTACGAGCCGGATGCACCCACTGTCATCGACGAGCTGCTGACGCGCTACATCGAGGCACTGGTTTACCAGGCGGTGGCCGACAACATGGCATCGGAGCAGTCGGCGCGCATGGTCGCGATGAAGGCCGCGACCGACAACGCCGGCAACCTGATCGCCGAACTGAAGCTGGTCTACAACAAGACCCGCCAGGCCGCGATCACGAAGGAACTCTCCGAGATCGTTGGTGGCGCTGCCGCCGTCTGATCACGCACACGAATACCGATTGAAGGAAAGACAAATGGCCAACACTCAAGCCCAGGGCAAGATCGTCCAGTGCATCGGCGCCGTCGTGGACGTGGAGTTCCCGCGTGACCGCATGCCCAAGGTCTACGACGCGCTGAAACTCGAAGGCTCGGCGCTGACGCTGGAAGTGCAGCAGCAGCTCGGCGACGGCGTGGTGCGCACGATTGCCCTCGGTTCGTCCGACGGCATCCGCCGCGGCCTGATGGTCACCAACACCGGCGCGGCGATCACCGTGCCGGTCGGCAAGGCCACGCTCGGCCGCATCATGGACGTGCTGGGCAACCCGATCGACGAGCGCGGCCCGGTCAGCGCCGAGCTGTCGGCCTCGATCCACCGCAAGGCCCCGACCTACGACGAGCTGTCGCCGTCGCAGGAGCTGCTCGAGACCGGCATCAAGGTGATCGACCTGATCTGCCCGTTCGCCAAGGGCGGCAAGGTGGGTCTGTTCGGTGGTGCCGGCGTCGGCAAGACCGTGAACATGATGGAGCTCATCAACAACATCGCCAAGGCGCACTCGGGCCTGTCGGTGTTCGCCGGCGTGGGTGAGCGCACCCGCGAGGGCAACGACTTCTATCACGAGATGTCCGATTCGGGCGTCGTGAAGCAGGACAACCTGTCGGAGTCGAAGGTGGCGATGGTGTACGGCCAGATGAACGAGCCGCCGGGCAACCGTCTGCGCGTCGCGCTGACCGGCCTGACGATCGCCGAGTCGTTCCGTGACGAAGGCCGTGACGTGCTGTTCTTCGTCGACAACATCTACCGCTACACGCTGGCCGGTACCGAAGTGTCGGCGCTGCTGGGTCGCATGCCGTCCGCGGTGGGCTACCAGCCGACGCTGGCCGAGGAAATGGGCCGCCTGCAGGAGCGCATCACCTCGACGAAGGTCGGCTCGATCACCTCGATCCAGGCCGTGTACGTGCCCGCGGACGACCTGACCGACCCGTCGCCGGCGACCACCTTCGCCCACCTGGACGCCACCGTCGTGCTGTCGCGTGACATCGCCGCGCTGGGCATCTATCCCGCCGTGGACCCGCTGGACTCCACCAGCCGCCAGATCGACCCGAACGTCGTCGGCGAAGAGCACTACACGACGACGCGTGCGGTGCAGGCCATCCTGCAGCGCTACAAGGAACTGCGCGACATCATCGCGATCCTGGGCATGGACGAGCTGTCGCCGGAAGACAAGCTGGCCGTGGCCCGCGCGCGCAAGATCCAGCGTTTCCTGTCGCAGCCGTTCCACGTCGCCGAGGTGTTCACCGGCACGCCGGGCAAGTACGTGCCGCTGAAGGAAACCATCCGCGGCTTCAAGATGATCGTCAACGGCGAGTGCGACTCGCTGCCCGAGCAGGCCTTCTACATGGTCGGCACGATCGACGAGGCCTTCGAGAAGGCCAAGAAGATCCAATAAGGAGCCACGATGGCCACCATCCACGTCGACGTCGTCTCCGCGGAAGAGAGCATCTTCTCGGGCGAGGCGAAGTTCGTCGCGCTGCCGGGTGAAGGCGGCGAGCTCGGCATCCTGCCGCGCCACACGCCGCTGATCACCCGCATCAAGCCCGGCGCCGTGCGCATCGAGCGTGCCGACAACGGCGAGGAGGAGTTCGTCTTCGTCGCCGGCGGCATTCTTGAGGTGCAGCCGGGCACGGTGACCGTGCTCGCCGACACCGCCATCCGCGGCCACGACCTCGACGAGGCCAAGGCCACGGAAGCGAAGAAGCTGGCCGAGGAAGCGATGAAGAACGCCAAGAGCGACATCGACTTCGCCGCTGCGCAGAGCGAGTTCGCGACCATGGCCGCGCAGCTCGCCGCGATCCAGAAGCTGCGCCGCAAGTAAGCCGCGACCGCTTCACGAACGACCCGCCCGGCGGCCACGCCCGGCGGGGTTTTCTTTGCCGCGCTTCTTCAGGCTTCAGTCCTTGCGGACGCCGAACACCCAGGCAATGGCGGAGAAGCTGACGAAGGCCAGCGCGGTGCTGACCATGATGATGCGCGTGATGCGCCCGTTGTCGGCGCCGTAGCGCTCGGCGAGGATCGCCACGTTGCTGGCGCTGGGCAGCGCCGCGTTGAGCACCAGCACCAGCAGCGCGAAGTGCGAGACGTTGGCGCCGGCCGCGTTGGCGACCACGCCGCCGCTGAGCACCAGCAGCGGGTGCACGAACAGCTTGACCAGCGCCACCGGCAGGTAATCGCGCACCGGCGTGCGGGTGTGCACGTGCTGCTGCGCGCGCCAGAGCACCGCGCCGATGGTGAAAAGCGCCACCGGCGTGGCGGCATCGCCGAGCATGCGCACGATGTCGTTGACCGGGCCGGGCAGCGGCAGGCCGACGGCCGCCACCAGCGCGCCGAGCGCGATCGCCCAGGGCAACGGGTTGCTGATGGCGCCGCGCAGTGCGCGTCCGAAGGGCGCGAGCAGGCCGTGCTTGGTCGCCGTTTCGCTGGCCGGGCGCAGCTGCGCCAGCGCCGGGCACAACGAACTGGTGAAGACGATGTCGATCAGGATGCAGCCGATCAGCGGGCCGGCGCTCTTGTCGCCGAGCAGGCCGATCAGCAGCGGGAAGCCCATGAAGCCGGAGTTCGGGAAGGCCGCCACCAGCGCGCCGAAGGCCGCGTCCTTCATGGAGACACCGGGCCCCTCGGGCGTGCGGCGCAGCGACAAGGCCAGCGTGAACACCACCATCAGCAGCGCGCTGCCGCCCCAGATCGCGATCAGCACCGGGTCGATCAGCTGGGCGAAGGGCATGCTCGAGCCGAAGCGGAACAGCATGCACGGCAGCGCGAAGAACAGCACGAAGCCGTTCAGGCCGGGGATCGCCGATTCGGGAAGGTAGCCGCGCTGGACAGCGAGGTAGCCGAGGAGAACCAGCGCGAAGAAGGGAAACGTGACCGCCAGGATCGCCTGCATGGCCGCGAGTATCGCAGCGCGGGCGACGCGGCGTGGCTCAGTGCCAGTGCGCGTCGAGCTGCTGCAGGCGTTGGCGCGCCTCGTGCTCGCCGAACTGCAGCGAGATGGCGCCGAACAGCTGCGAGCGGACGTGCCACAACTCGTCGCGGCTGCGCGCCTGGAGGATGCGCACGTCCAGCGCGCAGCGCGAATCGACGGGCAGATCCTGGACGAGTGAACTGATCAGGCGGCGCAGGAAGAGCAACTCGGCCGGGTCGCTGGCCGGCACCGGCTTGTCGACCCGGGCAAGGCGCAGGACGCTGTCGAGCCCGCTTCCAGCGGGTGTCGGAGGACGAGGGCATGGCGGTTCGGGTCATGTCGGGTTCGCTGCCGTCTTCGTGGGGCGGCGCGTGCTCAGCAAGGGCCGATGAGGCGAAGCGGACTGTGCCCGGGGCCGCGCGAAACGAAAATAGGCAGTGACGAAGCGAACCGCGAAGCCCTCGAAAACGTTGCCACATCGGCTCCCGGCATCGTGCCGCCAGCCACGCCCGTGTGACATTTGCCCGGACCGCCAGAGGCCGTCGACCCGGCCATGCCCGCCGCTATCATGACGCGCCCCGCAGCGTTCCCCTCGCCCGCTTCCCGTGTCCGAACCCGCCTCGCTCAACCCGGCCCAGATGGAGGCGGTGCATCACCTGGGCGGCCCGTGCGGTGCTGGCCGGTGCCGGCTCGGGCAAGACGCGGGTGATCACGCACAAGATCGCGCGCCTGCTGCAGGCGGGCTATGCGCCCGCGCAGATCGCCGCGATCACCTTCACCAACAAGGCCGCCGCCGAGATGCGCGAGCGCGCCAAGGCGCTGATCGGTGCGCGCGCCGCCAAGCCGCTGGTGGTCAGCACCTTTCACTCGCTGGGGGTGCGCATGCTGCGCGAGGACGGCCAGCGTGTGGGCCTCAAGCCGCAGTTCAGCATCCTCGACAGCGACGACGTGCTGTCGATCCTGAAGGACGCCGGCGGCAGCAACGACAACGCGCTGGCGCGCCGCTGGCAATGGGCGATCAGCCTGTGGAAGAACCAGGGGCTGAACAGCAGCGAGGTCGAACCCGGCAACGACGACGAGCGTGTCGCGCAGCGGTGATGCAGCGCTACGAGGAGCGCCTCGCGGCCTTCCAGGCGGTCGACTTCGACGACCTGATCGGCCTGCCGGTCGCGCTGCTGCGCCGCGACGACGAGGCGCGCACGAAGTGGCAGAACGCGCTGCGCTACCTGCTGGTCGACGAATACCAGGACACCAACGCCGTGCAGTACGAACTGCTCAAGCTGCTGGCCGGCGAGCGCGCGATGTTCACCGCGGTGGGCGACGACGACCAGAGCATCTACGGCTGGCGCGGCGCCACCATCGAGAACCTGCGCCGGTTGCCGGCGGAGTATCCGCAGCTCAAGGTGATCCCGCTGGAGCAGAACTACCGATCCACCGGCCACATCCTGCGCGCGGCCAATGCGGTGATCGGCCACAACCCCAAGCTGTTCGAGAAGAAGCTGTGGAGCGCCTTCGGTGATGGCGAGCCGGTGCGCGTGGTCGAGTGTGACGGCGAGGAGCACGAGGCCGAACGCGCCGTGGCCTTCATCCAGGCGCAGCGCGCGAACGGCGGAACGGCCGTTTCCACGGCCGGTGGCGGCGGTGGCGTTCAAGGACTTCGCCGTGCTGTACCGCGCCAACCACCAGGCCAAGGTGTTCGAGAAGGCGCTGCGCCGCGCGAACATTCCCTACAAGGTCTCCGGCGGGCAGAGTTTCTTCGACCGCGCCGAGATCAAGGACCTTTGCGCCTGGCTGCGCCTGCTCGTCAACAACGACGACGATCCAGCCTTCCTGCGCGCGGTGACCACGCCCAAGCGAGGCATCGGCCACCAGACGCTGGCCAGCCTGGGCGAATTCGCCGCCAAGTGGAAGACCAGCCTGTACGAGGCGCTGTTCGCCGAGCCTGGGCACCGCGGTCAATGCGCGGGCGATCGGCTCGCTGCACGAGTTCGGCCGATACGTGAGCGACCTCGAGTACCGCGCGCGCCACACCGTCGGCGCCGAAGATGCCAAGGCATTGCTGACGGGCTGGCTGAAGGACATCGGCTACGAGAAGCACCTCTACGAGGGCGAGGAGAGCGAGAAGCTCGCCGCGGCACGCTGGTCGAACGTGATGGACTTCGTCGACTGGATCGCCAAGCGCTGCGGCGGCGAGATCGAGAACGATGGCGGCCTCTCGGTCGAGACCGAAAGGAAGAGCGTGCTCGACGTGGCGCAGACCATCTCGGTGATCATCAGCCTGGCCGAACGCGGCGACGAGCAGGACGTGGTGACGCTCTCGACCCTTCACGCCGCCAAGGGCCTGGAGTGGCCGCACGTGGTGCTGGCGGGTGTCAACGAAGGCTTGCTGCCCTTCCGAAGCGAAGACGACGAGATGACGCCGCAGCGCCTCGAGGAAGAACGCCGGCTGATGTACGTGGGCATCACGCGCGCGCACCACGCTGGCGATCAGCACGCTGCGCCGGCGCAAGCGCGGCCGCGACACGGTGGCCGGCGTGCCCAGCCGCTTCATCGCCGAGATGAAGCTGCACGAGGTGCAGGAGAAGGTCGATCCGCGCGCGAAGCTCAAGGCGCTGCGAGAGGCCGCGGCGGCGCGCGCCGGTGCGGCGGCGGCAAAGGTCGAGCCCTGATCATGCTGCCGCTCGCGATCGCGCTGACGGCGACTGTCGCAATTGCCGCGGGCCTCGGCCTCCTGCCGGCGGCTGCACTGTTTGTCGCCAAGCCGCTGACCACCGTGCTGCTGATCGTGCATGCGGCTCGGCGCGGCGCCGACGAGCCGGTGGCGCGCCGCTGGATCCTCGTCGGGCTGGTGCTCTCGCTGGCCGGCGACATCGCGCTGCTGTGGCCGAAGCAGGGCTTCCTGCCCGGGCTGATCGCCTTCCTGCTCGCCCACTGGCCTACATCGCGGCCTTCCATCACCGCATGCGCTTCGCGGCACGCTGGCAGCCCTTCGCGGTCTATGCGCTGATCGCGGCGGGCGTGCTGCTCGTGCTCTGGCCCGGCATTCCGGCGGCGCTCTTGGTGCCGGTGCTGCTCTACGTCGCCTGCCTCGGCTCGATGGCGGCGCAATCGGCCGTCGTGTGGCTGGCGGCGCGCGGCACCGCCGGCGAGGCGCTCGCCCGCAGCGGCGCCGTCGGCGGCGCGCTGTTCATGCTGTCGGATGCGCTGCTGGCCTTCAACAAGTTTGCCGCGCCGCTGCCCGCTGCGTCGCTGCTCGTGCTGGCCAGCTACTGGGCCGCGCAGTGGTTCATTGCCGGCTCGCTGCGCGAGTCGGGCTGACGATCACATGCCCTTGAAGAGCCCGGTGAAGCTGCGCGAGACCTCCAGCTTCTCCGGGTGACCCTTCACGCTGACCAGCTGCCGGCCGCGCAGGTCGCGGCTGACGCCGGCGATGGCCTTCACGTTGACCAGCGTCGAGCGGTGGATCTGCCAGAACAGCTCGGCGTCGAGTTCGTCGACCAGTTCCTTGATCGGCTTGCGGATCAGCGCCTCGGTGCTGGCGGTCTGCACGCGGGTGTACTTCTCGTCGGAGATGAAGAAGAGCACGTCTTCCACCGGGATCATCTGGATGCTCTGGCCCACGGTGGCCTGGATCCACTTCAGCTTCGCCGCCCCGGCCGGGTTCATGTGTGCCGAGAGCTTCTGCAGCAGCTGCTGCATGCCGCCGAGCGCCGGCCCTTCGCCTTGTGCGCGGTGGGCGATACGCTTGCCGATGCGCTCGGCGGTGCGGGCCGGGCGCTCGCGCTCGGCGGGCTTGAGCACGTAGTCGGCGGCGCCTTGCTCGAAGGCCTCGACCGCATATTCGTCGTAGGCGGTGATGAAGACCACTTCGCAGCCGGGCCAGCCGTCGCTCGTCTCGTCGCCGCAGGGCAGCTGCGCGATCGCACGCGCCGCCTCGACGCCGGTCATGCCGGGCATGCGGATGTCGAGGAAGGCGACGTCGGGGTGGTGCTGCTCGACGAGCTGCACCGCCTCGGCGCCGTTCTTCGCCTCGGCGACGATCTCCAGCGTGGGCCAGGCTTCGGCCAGCCGCGTGCGCAGCTGGTCGCGCATCAGCCGCTCGTCGTCGGCGATCACGGCGCGAAGGGTCCGCGTGCTGTCGTTCATGCCGGCATCGTAGCGTCGTCACCCGCCTGCGCGACGTAGGGCACGGTGATCGTCACCCTGGTGCCGCCGGGCGGGTTCTCGGCAACGGTGAGCGCGGCCTTGTTGCCGTACAGCAGCTTCAGGCGCTCGCGGATGTTGTTCAGCCCGATGCCGGTGCCGGCAGTAGCGGCCTTGCCGAAGCCGACGCCGGTGTCGGCCACCGTCACCGCCAGCTTGCCGTGCACGATCTGCGCCTTCACCGACAGCAGGCCGCCTTCCGGCTTGGGCTCCAGGCCGTGCTTGATCGCGTTCTCGACCAGACTCTGGATCATCATCGGCGGGAACTCCGCCGAGCGCAGGCCTTCGGGCACGTCGATCTCGGTCATCAGCCGGTCTTCCATGCGCACCTTGAGGATCTCGAGGTAGGGCTGGATCACGCCCATCTCGCGGCCGAGGTCGCGCACGCCGTTGCCGTGGCCGTTGGCCTCGCGCATCGTCGGCATGCTGGCGCGCAGCAGCGCGATCAGATTCTTCTGCATCGCCGAGGCGCGCTTCGGGTCGGTCTCGATCAGGTGGTCGATCGAGGCCAGCGTGTTGAACAGGAAGTGCGGCTCCACCTGCGCCTGCATCGCCGCCATGCGCGCTTCCACCACTGGCGCTTGAGCTGCTCGGCCTCGGCCGTCTCGGTGGCCTGCGCGGCCTTCACCTCGGCCTGCATGCGGCCCTTGTAGGTGATCTTCAGGATCGCCGACATCGCGATCCACAGGAAGGCCAGCTCCGGCAGGCCGTCGCCGAGGCTGGTGCGGCGCAGGCGCATCGGCGGGCCGCCGTCCGGCGGCTGGATCTCCGGGATGTGCTCCTTGGCTTCGGCCGCAGCCTCCTGGGCGGCATCGCGCGCCTCCTCGATCGCCTGCTTGATCTGGTCGCGCGCCTCGCGCACGGCTTCGCGCACGGTCTCGTTGTCGGCGCCGGGCGGCACCTTGATCTGGATGCCCTCGGGGCCGATCTCGATCTGTTCGGGCGCGCCGGAGGCTGCCGTGCCCGGCGCGCTCGCCGCGGCGGCCGGCGTGGCGCCGCGCACGATGCGGATGCCGTTCTCCGTCACGCTGATCTCCACGCCCGCATGCGGCGCGCTGGCGCCGGGCTTGGGCGGCTTGGCCGTCTCGATCTTCACCACCGGCTCCTTGCGCTTGACCGGCACCGGCTCCCAGGTCGACCAGCTCAGGCTGAACGGCGGCACGTTCTGCAGCACGCCGCTGATGATCAGCAGCAGCAGCGACAGCGCGAAGAACTTCGCCCAGCCGATGCCGACCAGCCAGCTGCCGTAGGCGTGGTAGCCGCGGACGACGGCGTCGCCGAATTCGGACCAGCGGCTCGGTCGCGGCGGCACAGGCGGCAGCGGGGGCATCGGCGGGGCGGGGGTATGGACGGGGACATGGGGCGCGGTCCGGTGGGAACTGGCCGCGACTGTACGGGCCGCCCGAGCCGGCCGCGAGTGCCATGCGACGGCCGCGCACGCCGGCGCGACAGGCTGCGCCGGCGGCCGACAGCCCGGAAGCCTTCCGGCTACAGGAAGCCGATCGAGCGTGCGCTGCCGAAGTTCTTCAGGTTGGGCAGCACCGCGTCGAGCTGCGTCGCGCTGGCGCCGAACCAGCCGAGCAGCGTGGCGGCGTACTGGTCGACCGACAGCGTCGGGATCCAGCGGCCCTGCAGCTCCCAGCTGTCCACGCCGACGTCGTCCGGCCCGCCGAGCACCAGCGTGGGGTAGCTGCCGTAGGTGGTGCCGCCGCGCACCGCACCGCCGATCACCAGGGTGGTGGTTGCCCCAGGCGTGGTCGGTGCCGCTGCTGTTGTTCGGCGTGAAGGTGCGGCCGAAATCGCTCTGCGTGAAGGCGGTCACCGCATCGGCCAGCGCCAGCGCCTTCATCGCGTTGTGGAAGCAGGCCAGCGAATCGCCCACCTGCTTGAGCAGCGTGGCGTGGTTGCCGGTCAGCGCATCGGCGCCGATCTGGTTGCCGTGGGTGTCGAAGCCGCCGAGCTGGGCGAAGAAGATCTGCCGGTTGCCCTGCACGGTGGCGTTGCCGGCGATCAGCTTGGCGATCTGGTACAGCTGCCGCGGCAGGCCGTTGGCCACCGTGCCGTTGCTGATCAGCGGCGCGAAGGCGTTGTCGATCGCGGCGATCGAGCCCGGCTGGCCGGGTGTGACCTTGATCAGCGCGGCCAGCCGGTCCGAGACGGCGAAGGCATCGCGCTGCATCTGCGCATAGACATCGGCGGTCGGTGTCCTGCGCCTCGGCATAGATGCCGCGCAGCGCATCGGCGCGCGCCACCAGCGGCGCATAGCCGGTGCGCCAGCTCTCGGTGCCCAGCTCGTAGGCGCCGAAGGTGGCGCCGGGGTCGGGCAGCACCAGCGGCGCCGACAGCGACGACAGGCCGAAGCGACCGTTGCCACCGACCGAGATCACCGGGTTGGTCGTGGCCAGCACCTGGGTGGCACGGCCGCCCCAGCCGGTGCGCGTCAGCGCGTCGGTGCTGCCGGTCTCCCACAGCACCTGCTGGTCGCTGTGCGAGAAGAGGCTGTCGGGCACCGTGGTCGGAGCTCTGTGGCGCGGCGCGGAACTGTGCTTTCGTGATCGGCTGGAACAAGGGGCCGACGTTGAAGACCGGTGCCAGCCGGCCCTCGGCCCAGGCCGGCGCGAGGGCCGACAGCGCCGGGTGCAGGCCGTAGCCGCTGGTGCCCATCGGTACCAGGCTGGCCTGCGGCAGCGCCAGCGCCTTGCGCACCGCGGCGTACTGGCCGTAGCGCGTGGCGTCGGTCGGCACGATGGTGTTCAGGCCGTCGTTGCCGCCGTACAGGAAGATGCAGACCAGCGCCTTGTAGTCGGCGGCGCGCGCCGGCGCGGCCGGCAGCAGCAGGTTGCCCAGCGTGCCGAGGCCGGCGCTGGCGCCGACGAGGCCGGCGGCCTTGAGCCAGTGACGGCGGAGGGGTTCATGCGGTGGTCCTTCATCGCTGCACCTGGAAGGCGGGGGTCGCGAACACGAGGTAGGCGGCCTGCTTGACGCGCTCGCTCTGCCAGCTGCTGCTGCTCGACGCGTTGAAGGCTTCCACCGCGGTGACGATGCGCCCGCGCGTGCCCGCCGGCAGCACGCCACCGGTGGCCAGCACCGACATCCGGTCGACCAGCCTTCCGGCATCGGTTGCGTCGGCCTCGAAGGGCGTGGTGTCGATGCGCGTGCCGAAGGCGCCGGGTACGTTCGCGGCCGGCGTCGAGCCACCCCAGTACAGCAGGTAGGTCAGGAAGTTCAGCCGCTCCAGCGCCGAGTTCGCGTTGTGGATGCCGAACTGCGGGCCGACCATCGCCGGCTTGCCCGGCACCGGGTAGTCGGGCGGATAGAAATTGAACACCGAGGGCGGGCGGAAGACATGCTGGCGCAGCGTCTCGCCCCACCACTGGCCAGCGCCTCGCCATCGCTGCGGCCGTTGAGCGCGCGCAGCGTGGCGGTGAACATCAGCGTTGGCTCGCGCAGCTTGCCGGCCGAGCGAGCGGGCGTTTCGCTGCGCGCTTCGGCATCGAGCAGGATCGCCGCCACGGTGGCCGCCAGATCGCCGCGCTGGCCGGCGCCGAAGCTGCGGCCCTCGGCGCTGTAGGTACCGGCGATGAAGGCATTGGCCACCCGCTGCACGTAGGCCGGGCTCGGGTTGCTGCTGACCGGTGCTGGATCAGCTGCTTGGCGATGAAGGGCGCGGTATTCGGGTGCGTCATCACGCTGTCGAGCACCGTCTCCAGCGCACTCGCCGGCGTGCTGCCGGCCGGCTTGGCCAGCCCATCAGCAGCGGCCGGTTCTCGGCATCGTGGTAGCGCGCCACCGGCACCATGTCGCCGCCGTAGTACTGGCAGTTGGCGCCGGTGGGCCAGCAGCCGTAGGGCGTGGCGCCGCCGGCCGGGTAGGTCCAGCCGGTCAGCGCATAGGCGTAGTTGCGCACCGTCTCGTTGCTGTAGGTCGGCGCGCAGGCGCCGCCCTTGAGCGTGCCGTCGGCATTGAGCTCGCAGGTGCCGATCGAGAACAGCTGCAGCAGCTCGCGCGCGTAGTTCTCGTTCGGCGCCGCCTTGTCGTTGTTGGCGTTGTTCAGGAAGTCGCCCATCACCGGCGACACCGTCACCTTCTTCAGCAGCTGGCGGTAGTTGCCGAAGGCGTTGTCGAGCAGCGCGTTGTGATAGTTGCGCAGCCCGTAGGTGCCCTCGACGTCGAGGTTGTTGACGACGAGGATCTGCTGCAGCGCGAAGGCCACGCGCTGGCGCAGCTGGTCGGCGTTCTGCGTGGCATTGCGGTAGAAGTCCCACACCAGCGGCTGGCTCGAATACCAGTCGCGCCAGCAGTTCGGGCCGGAATAGGCGGCCTGGTCGCAGAAGCCGGTGTTGCTGGTGTTCTTGTGGATCGCGTCGCCGTTGCCCGAGGTGTACCGAGAGGCCGAGCGCGCCATCTGCCCGGCGATCCAGGCGGCGCGGCCCTGGGTGCGGATCTCGCCGACCAGCGCCTCGGTGGCGCCGAAGGTGGACTGATCGGCCAGGCGCCGGGCGTCGCGCACGGTGACCGTGGCGGGTGCGGGCGGAGGGGGTGCAGGAGGGGGAGGTGGGGGCGGCGGCGCGGAGGGTTGGGGCCCGGCGCCGGGGCAGGGGTGGGCGTTCCGGCCGAGGGCGGCGCCGAGGTCTCGTTGCTGCCGCCGCCGCAGGCAGTCAGCAATGCGGCGGCACCGGCCGCGGCGAACAGGGCCCGCAGCGTTGCCGCGGCCTCGATGGACTGGCGCATGACACTCCCTTGGCCGTCGTGATCGCGGCCTGCGCCGCGGACGATGCCGCAGCGTCGGGGGCGGCCGGTGTCCAAACGTGACGCCGGCCGGCGCCGGCATCAGCTTGTCACAGCTCGTTGTTCTGTCGCGGCGCCGGCCGCTTCGCCGCGGTGGCCGCCGCGCGTGCATTCAGCGCATTGGGGAAGTACAGCGCGGTCAGGCTCGCGGTGTGCACCGGCACGAAGGCCTCGCGCTGCGGCGTGTCGCCGGCAAAGCGGCGCCAGTCGCGCAGCCAGAAGATGTCGTCGCAGGTCTGCAGCAGGCCGAGCGTCTCGCGGTCGCCGACCAGCACGCCCTGCACGCGCAGACCGAGTTCCGTGCGTGCCTCCTCCAGATGCTCCAGCGTGGCCGGCGTGCAGCCGAATTCTCCGTCGCTGACGATCAGCAGGTCGGCGCCGCTCCAGCGCGCCTCGCGCACGCGCTGCACCGCGCGCTCGATCGGCGCCTGCACGTCGGTGCCGCCGTCGAAGCTCTGGCCGAGCAGCGCGAACAGCGCATCGATGCCTTCGTGCGGCCGTTCGCTGGGCCGGAGGTCGCGCTCGACGATCTCGTCGGGCCCGCCGAAGGCGATCAGCAGGCAGCCGCGCTGCTCGCGATGGGCGGTGCGCAGCGCCTCCAGCACCACCGCCTTGGCGATGTTCTCCGGCGCGCCCTGCATCGAGCCGGAGGTGTCGACGGCGAGGATGATCGGGCCGCGCTCCAGCCGCTCGGGCCGCGGCGCGCTGCGCTGGCGGGCGCGGCCCTGCGGATCGGGCACCAGGTCGATCAGCACCGCTTCGCTCTGGTAGGTGAGCAGTCGGCTCTCGGCGAGCCGGGCGCGCCACAGCTTGTGCAGCACCGGGTGGCGGATCTGCATCGCCTCGCTGCCGAGCATGCGCTCGAGCCGGTCGGAGTGGCGGATGCCCATCAGCTCGCCCGGCGCATCGGGCAGGCGCGTCTCGCGCTCGATCAGCGGCAGCGGCGTGTCGTCGGGGACGAGCTGCGCCAGCGGCGCCGGCGGGCGTGCCGGGTGGTGGTGCGCACGGCCGAGCGCGCGGATCAGCTCGGCCAGTGGTTGCAGATGCGCCAGCAGCGCCGACAGCCGCTGCGCCTCGCGCCATTCGCGCGCGGTCAGCCGGCCGCGCAGTTCGTCCCAGCGCAGGTGGGCGAGGTCTCCCAGTCCCTGCATCAGCGCGAGCGCTTCTTCCCAGCCGCTCTTCTCGAGTTCCCATTCGCCGCGGAAGCCCTCGGCGCATTCGTCGATGGCCTGCGCGCGGCTGCGGCGGGGCTGCAGGTCGACGATGCGGTCGAGGTGCCAGCACATCGTGCGCAGCACCTGCTCGGCCAATGCCGGCACGCCGCGCGTGAGCGAGGGCAGCTCGAGCTCGCCAATCGCGCGGCGCATCGGGGCCAGCGCCTCTCCATCGCCGAAGTCGTGTTCGACGTCGGGCAGGCGACCTTCGTCGAGCGCATCGAGCCAGGCGCGCAGATCGGCCGGGCGAGCCGCGCTGTCGCCGCAGGCCGTGGTCAGCCCGGGCAGCCACAGCTCACGCGGCAGCGCGGCGAGGCGGTCGTAGGGCGCGTCCAGCGGCTGCATGGGGCCGCCGGGCTCAGGCGCCGAGCGCGATCGGCTCGGGCGTGATGGCCGGCAGCGACTCGTCCACCGGCAGCGCGGCGAAGCCTTCGCGCACCGCGGCAAGCCGCGTGACCAGGGACTCGAGCAGGTCGATGGTGTGCTGGCGATTGGCCCGCAGCGCGTGGCCGCCAGCGACGGTGGCAGCCAG
The DNA here is from genome assembly GCA_007994965.1 of Piscinibacter aquaticus. Taxonomy (GTDB): domain Bacteria; phylum Pseudomonadota; class Gammaproteobacteria; order Burkholderiales; family Burkholderiaceae_C; genus Piscinibacter; species Piscinibacter aquaticus. The sequence goes on from VOPW01000001.1 coordinate 4,364,496, forward strand.
ACGCGCCCGTCGAGCGCTGCTTCCAGCGCGGCGAGCGCTTCGCGCAGCGCGGGCAGCGGCTCGCTGGCACGCGCGATGACCTCATCGACCTGCGCCACGCGCGCGGCCACGTGAACCGGGCTCCAGCGCCGGCGCATCGCGTGTTCCAGCGAGGCCGAGACGATGCGCAGCATGCCGCCTTCGCTGGCGCCGCCGATCGATCGGGCCAGCGCCAGCTTGCCGGCGTTGTCGTCGCCATCTTCGGCCGGCATCGAGCTCGATCTCGAGCTGTTTCTCGAAGGCCTCGACGGCGCGCGTGAGCCACGGCGCCTCCTGCGGCTCGGCCCGGGCCACCTCGCGCACGAACCAGGCCTGCAAGGCTTCGATCTGCGCCGGCTGCGCCGCGACCACGTAGGGCACCAGCCAGAGGTCGAGCGCATCGACGGCCATGCGGCCTTCGCTCAGCGCGGCGCTGCGCAGCAGCCCGACGAGCTGCCGCCAGCGCCGGTCCGACACCGCGATGCCCTGCGACTGCGCGAAGCCGCGCAGCGCGGCGAGCGCGCCGGTCACGTCGGCCGGCAGTGCCACCCGCTCGCGCTCCGCGAGCAGCCGCTGCAGTTCGTCGGCCGTGATCGGCTCGACCACGCCGGTATCGGCCGCGGCCTCCGCGGGCAGCGCGAGCAGCGCAGCAAACGACGCATCGCTCACCGAAGCCACCGGCACGCGCAGCAGGAAGCGGTCGTAGAAGGCCATCAAGGCCTCTTCCGCCGGTACCTCGTTGGTGGCGCCGACCACACTGATCAGCGGCACGCGCAGGCGCGCGCTGCCGTTGTCGAACTCGCGCTCGTTGAGCAGCGTGAGCAGCGCGTTCAGGATGGCCGAATTGGCCTTGAACACCTCGTCGAGGAAGGCGATGCTGGCCGTGGGCAGGTAGCCGTCGACCAGCCGCTCGTAGCGGTCGTGCTCGAGCGCCTTCAGCGACAGCGGGCCGAACAGTTCCTCGGGGGTGGAGAAGCGGGTGAGCAGCCGCTCGAAGTAGCGCGCGCCGTCGAAGGCGCGGTGCAGCCGACGCGCCAGCTCGCTCTTGGCGGTGCCGGGCGGGCCGATGAGCAGGACATGCTCGCCGGTCAGCGCGGCCAGCAGCGCCAGCCGAACGGCGGTGTCGCGCTCGAGCAGCCCGGCTTCGAGCCGGGCCACCCGGGCGGCGAGCCGCGCGGGGTCGGCAGGGGCAGCGTTCATGCGCGCATTCTGGCGCGATCCGCCCCGCCCGACTTGACGCAGGTTCAGACCGTCACTTGTAGAGCACCTCCGGCAGCCACAGGCCGATGCCAGGGAACATGTACAGCAGGAAGATCGCCAGCACCTGGATACCCATGAACGGCAGCATCCCCGCGAAGATCTGGTTCAGCGTGACGTGCGGCGGACTGACGCCCTTCAGGTAGAAGGCCGCCATCGCCACCGGCGGGCTCAGGAAGGCCGTCTGCAGGTTCAGCGCCACCAGCAGGCCGAAGAACAGCGGGTCGACGCCGAAGTTGTCCAGCAGCGGGATGAAGATCGGCATGAAGATCACGATGATCTCCGTCCACTCCAGCGGCCAGCCGAGGATGAAGATGATCACCTGGCTGAGCAGCAGGAACTGCGTCTTCGTCAGGTTCATCGACATCACCCAGTGCTCCACCAGCTCCTGGCCGCCGAGCAGCGCGAAGGCCGCGGAGAAGATCGCCGAGCCGACGAACAGCCAGCACACCATCGCGCTGGTCTTGGCGGTCAGCAGCACCGACTCCTTCACCTCGGTCTTCAGGCCGGCCTGGAGATAGGCGACGATCGTCCAGAGCGCCACACCCACTGCGGCCACGCCGCCGGCCCAGATCGGCACCGAAGGCGCGCCGAAGCCCTCCTCGTGGGCGAGGAACCAGCCGAGCACCACCAGCGCCGGCAGCCACAGCAGCAGCCACAGCCCGAACACGCGCTGCTTGGCGGCGCGGTCCTGGGTGGCACCGCGGCCGGACAGCACGGCGTAGATGGAGGCCAGCAGGTAGCCGCCGAAGGCGCCGACCGCCGCCGCCTCGGTGGGCGTGGCCGGGCCGAGCACGATCGAGCCGAGCACCGCGAGGATCAGCACGACCAGCGGGAAGAAGCTGCCGAGCAGCATCTTGAAGATCTCCAGCCGCTCGAAGCTCAGCACGGCATAGAAGAAGGCCAGCGCCGCGACCAGGATGCCCAGCGTGATCCACAGTCCCTTGGTGGGGGCCGTGCGTTCTGCCGCTGCTGTGGTGGCCGGCGCGCCGCCACCGGCACTGGGCGGCTCGCGCACGCCGTCGGTGGCCGCACCCGGGGCTCCTTGACGCCGCCGCTGGCGCCCGGGGCTCGGCGAGGCCGCCACCCGATCCCGGCGGCTCGGACAGCCCGCCACCGGCTCCCGGCGGCTCCTTCAGGCCACTCGCGCCCGGTGGCTCCGCGAGGCCACTGGAAGCCCCCGGCGGTTCGGCGGGCCGCCGCCCGCGCCGCCCGGTTCGCGCAGCGCACCCGGGGCTCGGCGACGCCGCCGCCCTGGCTGACCACGGCCGGTGCATTGGCGTTGTCGCCGGGACGCGTATTCAGGTGCCGGGCGGTGAAGGCGATCAGCGCGAAGGCCAGCGCCGGCAGCAGCGTCACGAAGAGCTGGCGGCGCGCATAGTCGGCACCGATGCCGGGCGCGCCGCCGCCGGCGGCACGCAGCAGGCCGGGCAGCGCGAGCTTCGCGCCGGCATCGCGCAGCGCCTGGATCGGCGCCGGCAGCGGCACGAATCGCTGCTCGGCCGTCAGCGGCGGCATCAGCGAGGGCTTGAGCTTGGCGAGCACGACGACGTAGACGATGTACAGGCCCGCCAGCATCAGGCCGGGGAAGAACGCACCGGCATAGAGCTGCACCACCGAGACGCCGGCCGTGGCCCCGTAGACGATCAGCATCACCGAGGGCGGGATCAGGATGCCCAGGCAGCCGCCGGCGGTGATCGCGCCGGCCGAGATCTTCACGTCGTAGCCGCCCTTGAGCATCTGCGGCAGCGCCAGCAGGCCCATCAGCGTGACCACCGCACCGACGATGCCGGTGGCGGTGGCGAACACCGCGCAGGTGAAGATCGTCGCGACCGCCAGCGAACCGGGCAGCCGGGCCAGCGCGAGGTGCAGGCTGCGGAACAGCTTGTCGATCAGGTTGGCGCGTTCGACGAGGTAGCCCATGAACACGAACAACGGGATCGAGATGAGCACGTCGTTGCTCATCACCTTGAAAGCCGACTGCACCATCAGGTCCAGCGCCTTCGTGGTGTCGCGCTCGTAGGCGAGCCAGTGAACAGCATGCCCATGCCCATCAGCGTGAACGCCGTCGGGAAGCCGAGCATGATCGCCACGACCACGAGCGCGAGCATCGTCAGGCCGAGGTGGCCGTTGGTCAGTTGGTCGGCCGACAGCAGCATCACCGCATTGCCGGCCAGGATCAGGGCCATCAGCGACAGCCCGAACCAGAGTTCCTTGCGAATCTTCACTTGCGCCCCTCCGCGTGCGACGCGACGAACTTGTCCAGCGCGGCGATGTCCTCGTCCTTCACGTGCACCATTTCCTTGAGCTTGTCGACGTCGACCTCCTCGACGTCCTCCTCGCGCGACGGCCACTCGCCGTCACGAAGGCACTGGATGCAGCGCACGATCTCCACGAACCCCTGCAGCAGCAGCATGCCGCCGGCGATCGGGATGACGAACTTGAAGGGGTACAGCGGCAGCGGCGTCGCGGAGAAGGTCTTCTCGCGGATCGCCAGCGCCTCGTTGGCGTAGTTCCAGCCCGCCCAGGTCAGCGCGACGATGCCGGGCAGGAAGAACACGATGTACAGGATCAGGTCGAAGAAGGCCTGCGTGCGCGGGCGGAAGAAGCCGTAGAGCACGTCGCCGCGCACGTGGCCGTTCTTCGCCAGCGTGTAGGCGCCGGCCATCATGAACAGCGTGCCGTAAAGCATGATCTGGACGTTCAGCGCCCAGTCGTGCGGGTCGTTCAGGGCGTAGCGGGAGAAGACCTCCCAGGTGATCATCAGTGTCAGCCCGACGATGGCCCAGGCGAACGCCTGCCCGAGCTGGTGGAGAGTCGGTCGACCGCGAGTAGTAGTTTCTGCATGTCGCGCTTTTATCGGTCGTCGATAACGAGAGAAGGGCTGCCGGGCTTGTCGGCCGGGCAGCCCTGCAAGAGGCGAGGCCGGGAGGCTTACTTCTTGCCGAAGTAGTGGTTGTAGGCCATCTTGAAGTCGACCATGTAGTCGTTCTGCCAGGGGATCACGCGCTGGGCGTAGGCCTTCTGCGAATCGAGCACCTTCTTGAAGATCGGGTTCTCGCCGGACTTCTTGGCGATGACCTTGTCCCAGGCGTCGAGCTGCGCGCGCAGGATGGCGTCGGGCGTCTTGTAGAAGTTCACGCCGGCCTTCTTCAGCTCCTGGTAGTCCCTCGAGTTGCGCTCGATGGCCTTCCAGCTCATGTCGGCGCTGGACGCCTCCACCGCCACGTCGATGGCCTTCTTCAGCTCCGCCGGCAGGCCGTTGTACTTCGGGCCGTTGAACAGGATCTCGAACTGCTCGCCGGACTGGTGGAAGCTCTGCAGCATGCAGTTCTTGGCCACGTCGGCGAAGCCGAGGAGTCGGTCGGAGCTGGCGTTGTTGAACTCGGCCGCGTCGATCAGGCCGCGGTCCAGCGCCGGCACGATCTCGCCGCCGGGCAGCGGGTTCACGGCGGCGCCGAGTTCGGTGAACACGTCGACCGCCGTGCCCACCGTGCGGTACTTCAGGCCCTTGAGATCCTCGACGCGCGCGATCGGCTTCTTGAACCAGCCCAGCGGCTGGGTCGGCATCGGGCCGTACAGGAACGACTTCACGTCGAGGTTCAGGCCCTTGTAGATCTCCTGCAGCAGGGCTTCGCCGCCGCCGTAGTAGTGCCAGGCCAGCACCATGTTCGGGTCCATGCCGAAGGCCGGGCCGGAACCCCACAGGGCCAGCGCCGAGTTCTTGCCGTAGTGATAGGCCACGACGCCATGGCCGCCGTCGAGCGTGCCCTTGGCCACGGCCTCGAGCAACTGGAACGCGGGCACCACCGAACCGGACGGCAGCACCTCGATCTTCAGGCGGTTGCCCGCCATGTCGTTGACCTTCTTGGCGAAGTCGGTGGCGTACTCGTGGAAGATGTCCTTGGCGGGCCGGGTGCTCTGGAAGCGCAGCGTGGTGGTCTGGGCGTTGGACACCATCGGTGCGGCCATCGCGCCGGCGGCCACGGTGCTGGTGGCTGCGGACTTCAGGAAGCGACGGCGCTGGGCAGGCGAGGACTTGCTCATCGAGAGGTCTCCGTTGTGATCGGTGGAAATGCTGAGGGAGCGAGACGCGTCACGCCGAGGCGGCCGTGATCGCGGAGCACGAACTCTCCGGTCACCCCTAGGTTGCAGCAAGTGGGTAAAACCCTCCGACAAGTTGTCGCAGCGCAGCATGCAGGCGAGCCCCCGTGGGAGTCGGGCGCATTGCTGCGGTGCAGTCGATTCAGTTTCGACCTGAATGCAAAGATGGATACCTGCGCTATCGTGCGCGGCGCTACACCGCCACCCCCATGACCCTGCCGCTTCCCGCCGACACGCTGCCGCTGGTGGCCATCCTGCGCGGCCTCGAACCCGCGCGTGCGGCCGACGTGGCCGGCGTCCTGTTCGACGCCGGCTGGCGCATCCTCGAAGTACCGCTGAACCGGCTGGCGCGTTGCAGGCCATCGAGCGGATCGTGGCCATGGCGCCTTCGGATGCGCTGATCGGCGGCGGCACGATGCTCTCGGTGGCCGATGTCGATGCCGTGCATGCGGCCGGCGGCCGACTGATGGTGGCGCCGAACATCGACACCGCGGTGGTGGCGCGCGCGCGCGAACTCGGCATGGTGGCGATGCCCGGCGTTGCGACGCCGACCGAGGCCTTCCTCGCGCTGCGCAGCGGCGCTCACGCCATGAAGCTGTTCCCGGCCGAGGTGATCGGCCCCACGGGCCTGAAGGCCTTCTCATCGGTGCTGCCCCAGAAGCGAGCCTGTGGCCGGTGGGCGGCATCACGCCAGACAGCCTCGCGGCGTGGCGACAGGCCGGCGCCGCGGGGGCGGGCATCGGCAGCCAGCTGTTCGCGCCGGGTCTTGCGCTGACGGACATCGCCGCGCGGGCCGTCGCGTTCGCAGCGGCCTGGGCGCGCTGCCGCCTAGGCCCGCGCTAGTCGCGGATCGCTTCCACCTGCACCTGCAGGCGCACGCGGTCGGCCACCAGCGGCAGGCCGAAGCTCATGCCGAAGTCGCTGCGGCGCAACTCGGCCTCGAAGTCGCCGCCGCACCACTCGCGTTGGATCATCGGGTGGATGCCGCAGGAAAAGCCCAGGCTGCGCAAGGCCAGCGGGCGGCTGATGCCGCGCAGCGTGATCTCGCCGCGCACCTCGCGCAGCACATCGCCGTCGAAGACGAACTGGCGGGCGACGAAATAAGCATCGGGGTGTTCGCTGCTGGACAGCAGGTCGGCCTGCCGCAAGCGGGTGTCGAGCACCGGCAGGCCGGTGCTGACGATGCGCGTCGGAATGGTCAGCGAGACCTCGCCGCGCCGCGCCGTGCGATCCAGCTCGGCCACGCCTTCGAGCGGGCCGAAGCGGCCGCGCAGCGTGGCGGTGCCGAAGTGCATCACCTCGAAGTGCACGAAGCTGTGCGAGGGATCGAGGCGGTAGGTCGCCGGTTGGGCGCCGGCGAGGCAAGGTGCGACGAGCGCGGCCCCGGCCGCGAGCTTCGCGAGCAGGGCGCGCTCCATGCAGCGGTGCCGGTTACTGCCTGACGGCTTCGATCTGGATCAGCAGGCGGATGTTGTCCGGAATGCCCGGCACGCCGTAGGCCATGCCCCACTGGGTGCGCGTGATCGTGGTCTCGAAGTCGCCGCCACACACCTCGCGCTTGAGCATCGGGTTCTGGTAGCAGTTGAAGTTGGTGGCCTTCAGCGTCACCGGGTTGCTCTTGCCCAGCATCGTCAGCGAGCCGCTCACCTCGGTGACCTTGTCGCCGTCGAAGACGAACTTGTCGCTGACGAACTTCGCCGTGGCGAACTCGGCGGCGTTGAAGAAGTCCTTGCTCTTCAGGTGGCCGTCGAGCGGGCCGACGCCGGTGCTCACCGAGCCGATGTCGATCGTGATGTCGGCCTTGCCGCTCTTGCCGGCGCGGTCGAACTGCACGGTGCCTTCCTTCTTGTCGAAGCGGCCGCGCAGCGTCGAGGTGCCGAAGTGCTTGGCCTCGAAGTTGACGAAGGTGTGCGTCGGGTCGATCGCGTAGGTGGCGCTCTGCGCCTGGGCGAAGCCGGCGGCGGCCAGCAGGGCGGTGGCGAGCAGGGTCTTGGTCATGGAAAGCCTCCTGAGGATGGTGGGGTTGGAAATCAGAGGGCGCCGACGCCGGTCAGCGCCAGCTTGAAGCGCACCTGCACATCGTCGGCGACCATGGAGGTGTCCTTCCAGTCGCCGTCGCCGATGCGAAAGGCCGTGCGCTTGAGCACGAAGGCGCCGGTCGCGGTGGTGGTGCCGCCGGCCTGCGCCAGCGTGACCGGCACGACGACGTTCTGCGCCGTGCCCTTGATCGTCAGCCTGCCGGCCACTTCGTACTTGCCGGCGCCCGTGGCCTTCACGGCCGTGCTCTGAAGACGGCCTGCGGAAACTTCTTGGTGTCGAACCAGTCCGGCTTGGCGATCTCGGCTTCGGTCTCGGCCACGCCGAGCGACACGCTGGCCGTGTCGACGCTGAAGCCGATGCTCGCCGCCTCCGGCTTCTTCGGATCGAAGGCCACCTTCGCCTCGAACTTGCGGAACTTGCCGTCCACCGGCACGCCCATCTGCTTGCTGGTGAAGGCGATCTCGCTGCCCGCGGGCACGAGCTGCTGCGCGCAGGCCGGCGGCGCGGCAAACGCGGCACCGAGGGCGAGCACGCTGATGGCGAGGTAGGTCTTCATGGTTCGTTTCCTGTCAGGCGCGGCCCGGGCGCATGCGGTTGAGCAGCCCGTCGCGGTCGATGAAGTGGTGCTTGAGCGCCGCGGCCACATGGGCCAGCACCAGCGCGGCGAGCGTGAAGGCGAGGATCTTGTGCAGCGGCTTGATCGCTTCGGCGAGTTCCTTGTTCGCGCTCACGAAATCGGGCAGCGGCAGCACGCCGAACAACACGATCGGAAAGCCCGCGGCGGAGCTGTAGGCCCAGCCGGCCAGCGGCACGGCGAAGAAGAGCACGTACAGGGCGATGTGCACGCCATGCGAGGCGCGGCGCTGCTGTGCCGGCATCGGCACGTCTTCCGGCGGGCGGTGCGTCAGGCGCCAGAGCAGGCGGATCGCCGAGAAGGCGAGGATGCAGACGCCGGCCCACTTGTGCCAGTTGTAGAGCTTCAGCCGCTGCGGCGACATCGGCAGATCGGTCATGTAGACACCGACGATGAACGAGCCGACGATGGCCAGCCCGAGCAGCCAGTGCAGCGCGATGGCGGGGCCGGAATAGCGCGTCGAAGTGGAGGTGCTCATGGCAAGTTCGGGTCAGCGGATGAGCAGAACTGTAGGAGTGCACCGTTCAATGGCGCTTCATGGTCCTTGACGTGAGCGTTCAAAAATGCGCCGGTTGCGGCGGCTCATTGCGCCGGGGCCACCTTTGTCTACAGTCATCGCACTTCCGTTCCGTTCTTCCCGCAGGAGGCCCGCATGCAAACCTCGATCCGAGTTCCCGCCGTCCGTCCGATGGCGCTCTGCGCATCGATCTCCCTGGCCCTGGCCGGATGTGGAGGCGGCGGTGGCGGCAGCACGCCGGCTGCGCCGACGGTTACCGTCAGCACAACCAACCAGGACACGGTGGCCCGCGCCGGCATGGTGGCCTTGCAGGCGGGCGTGCTCGGCGCCTCGCTCGGCGTGGCCGGCGGCGGCAGCCCCACCGCGCTGGCTGCCGCCGCGGCAGGCCGCAAGCGCGCCGCCGCGGTGCAGCCGCCGGAGGTGGAGAACTGCACCGTGTCGGGCAGCACGACCACCGTCTACGACGACCGCGACAACAGCGGCACCGCGACCCTGGGCGATACCGCCACGATCACCTACGACGACTGCGTCGAGGTGCCGGGCGAGGTGATGAACGGCACGGCGGTTGCCGTCTATTCGCAGATCCAGCTGGGAACGCCGTTCAGCATCGGCGCCCGCATCACGACGAACGATCTGGTCACGCAGACGGCCACCCACCGCGTCGCGGCGCGCGGCGGATTCGACTTCCTGATCAGCGCGCCGAGTCTCCTGGCGACATCGAGCACCCTGCGCGTCGGCGTTCCCGAGGCGCTGGCGCTGGCCATCACCACGCCGATGTACACCGACACGGTGACGCTGCGCGCGGGCTACCTGCTGCAATCGAGCTACGACGGCACGGCCCTGCCGCCGGGCGGCAGCATCGGCGGCCTGACCAGCACCACGGCCAATGGGCTGGTCGATTCCACGGTGGCTGCCGGCACGGTGAGCGTCTCCACGCGGCAGCCCTTCGATCAGTACGACATCGATCCCTACCCGCGCTCCGGCCAGTTCGAGGTCTTCGGCAAGACCGGTGCGATCCGCGCGACCGTGCAGTCCACCAGCGTCGTGCAGATCGAACTCGATGCCGATGGCAACGGCACGTTCGAGGCGAGCAAGACGGTGAGCTGGTCGGATCTCTTCTGATCCGGTGCGGGCCGCCGCTCAGGCGGCCTGCTTCACTGCGGTTTCGCCGCTGCGCCACTGCGCCATCAGCGAGGCCCACTTGCCGCGTGCCGCGGCGAGGTGCCGCGCCTTCACGTGGCCGTAGCCGCGGATGTCTTCCGGAATGCGCGCGATCTCCACCGCCTGGGAGAGGTTGGCCGCCGACAGCGTGCGCAGCAGTTCCTCGATGCACTCGCGGTATTCGCCGATCAGCGCGCGCTCTGTCCTGCGCTCCTCGGTGCGGGCGAACGGATCGAGTGCGCTGCCGCGCAGGCCCTTGAGCTTCGCCAGCACGCCAAAGGCCGTGCGCATCCACGAGCCGTAGGGCTTCTTCTGCAGCTCGCCCTTGTCGTTGGTCTTCGCGAACAGCGGCGGCGCAAGGTGGTGCGTGATCTTGATGTCGCCCTCGAACATGCCGGCGATCTTCTGCGTGAAGGCGGCATCGGTGTGCAGTCGCGCCACCTCGTACTCGTCCTTGTAGGCCATCAGCTTGAAGAGGTAGCGCGCCACCGCCTCGGTGAGCTTGGTGCTGCCCAGCGGCGCCTCGGCCTGGCGCACCTTCTCGACGAAGGCCTTGTACTGCGCGGCGTAGTCGCTGTCCTGGTAGCCGGTGAGGAACTCCACGCGCTTGGCGACGACTTCGTCCACCGACGGCTTCTTGACGAACTCGATCACCGCTGCCGCGGCGAACAGCGACTGCACCGCCGCGAGGTCGTGCGCGCAATGGCGGCCCCATTCGAAGGCGGCCTTGTTGTTGTCCACCTGCACGCCGTTGAGCTCGAAGGCGCGCATCAGCGCGGCGTGGCTCAGCGGCACGCGGCCCTTCTGCCGTGCGTAGCCCAGCAGCAGCGGGTTGGTGTAGATCGAATCGCCGACCAACTGCACCGCCGCCTGCTCGGCGTCGAAACCGCCGACCATCTCGGCGCCCACCGCCGCGGCCAGCGCGGCCTCGCAGCTGCCGCCCGGAAACTGCCAGTTCGGGTTGCGCACGAAGGCGGCAGTCGGCGTGCCGTGGGTGTTCAGCGCGACGAAGGTGCGGCCCTCGCGCATCACGCTCATCGTGTACTTGTTCGCGCCGACGATCGCATCGCAGGCGATCACCGTGTCGGCCTTCGCCGTGTCGACCTTGGTGGTGTGGATGGCGTCGGGCCGGTTGGCGATCTGGATGTGGCTCCAGGTGGCGCCGCCCTTCTGCGCCAGCCGCCCGCATCCTGCGTGACCACACCGCGGCCCTCGAGGTGGGCGGCCACGCCGAGCAGCTGGCCGATGGTGATGACGCCGGTGCCGCCGACGCCGCCGACCACGATGCCCCAGGGCTTCTCGGTCAGCGGCAGGCTGGGCTCGGGCAGCGGCGGCATCGACGACAGGTCGCCGCGCTGCTCCTCTTCTTCGCGCGCTTCAGTGCCCCGCCCTCGACCGTCACGAAGCTCGGGCAGAAGCCCTTCACGCAGGAGAAGTCCTTGTTGCAGGTGTTCTGGTTGATGCGGCGCTTGCGGCCGAACTCCGTCTCCACCGGCTCGACGCTCAGGCAGTTGCTCTGCACCGAGCAGTCACCACAGCCTTCGCACACCAGCTCGTTGACGACCACGGTCTTGGCCGGCGTGGCCAGCTTGCCGCGCTTGCGGCGGCGGCGCTTCTCGGTGGCGCAGGTCTGGTCGTAGATGATCGCCGTGGTGCCGGGGATCTCGCGGAACTGGCGCTGGATCGCATCGAGCTCGTCGCGGTGGTGCACCGTGATGCCGGCCTCGAGCGAGGCGCCCGAATACTCGGGCTCGTCGCTCACGATCACGATCCTCTTCACGCCTTCGGCGGTCAGGCTCTTCTGGATCTGCAGCACCGAGTGGCCCTCGGGGCGCTCGCCGACCTGCTGGCCGCCGGTCATTGCGACGGCGTCGTTGTAGAGGATCTTGTAGGTGATGTTCACGCCGGCCGCGATGCTCTG